>NZ_CP115857.1:0-4510621 GCF_027920505.1 Chryseobacterium gambrini | reverse complement strand
AATTGATGCCCCGATTAATTCTTAGTTGTTAGTAATTTTTGGAAGGACGACAAAGGTCTAATTTTTTTATCTTAAAAAAAAATTTTGTGGATATTGATTATTTAAAAATATATTTGTATGTATATAAAGAAGCTTAAGATGATACATACAACACACTCATTAAGAGTACGTTACGGAGAGACAGACCCTATGAAATACGTTTATTACGGCAACTACGCCGAGTATCTGGAAATTGGAAGAGTGGAGCTTTTCCGAAGCATAGGAATGTCGTATAATGAGATTGAGAATCAAGGAATTTGGCTGCCTGTTTCGGAGTATAAAATTAAGTATCTGCGACCTGCTTTTTATGATGAAAAATTAGAAATTCATACCTACGTAAAAAAAATTCCGGGAGTGAGAATTGAATTTGAATATGAAATCTTCAATGAAGAAAATAATAAAATCACAGAAGCTTCCACTACTCTTTTCTTTTTGGATGCCAAAACCAACAAAGTGGTGAAGTGTCCGGATTATCTCATGAAACTGATTGAGGAGAACTGGAAGGAATAATTCAGACCAAAAGAATACACAAAACATTAGTTTATAAGGCTAATTTTAGAATACCAATTTTAGCGGACCATATAAATTTCGCTATATTTAAATAAATTATAACAGAGACATCATGAAGATTGCATTTTTGGGACCACAGGCAAGTTTTACACAGCTTGCTGCAACCCAGCTTTTTCCCAATGAAGAACTTTTACCACAAACCAATATTTTAGACTGTTTTACCGCTGTAGAAACCGGAGAGGTTGATAAAGCCGTTGTTCCGCTGGAAAACTCCATAGAAGGAACGGTTTCCATGACGCTGGATTACCTGTATAAAACACCGGATATAAAAATACAGGCTGAAGCTGTAATGCCGATTGCGCATCATCTGATGATTCATCCAACATGTGATGAAACAAATATCGAAAAAATATATTCTCATCCGCAGGCTTTAGCGCAGAGCTTTCATTTTCTGGATAAAACATGTAAGGAGATCCCGAAACAGGAATTTTCTTCCACTGCTGCCGCTGCAAAACACGTTTCTGAACATCCGGACAGAAACCTCGCTGCAGTTGCCAATCAGTTTGCTGCAAATTTATATGGTCTGAAGATCATTCACCGGAACATACAGGATTTTGAACAAAACCATACGAGATTTATTGTTATTTCAAAAAAGCAGGAGGCTTATGATAATAAAGATTTGGAAATTTTAGGAGAAAAATCCGGACTGCTGATTACGCTTCCTGAAGATCATGCGGGAGGACTTCATCAGGTTTTATCTGTTTTTGCATGGAGAAAAATGAACCTCAGCAAAATAGAATCCAGAACACTGAAAACAGGTCTTGGAAATTACTTCTTTTACATTAATGTATCCGGAAACTGGGATTCAGCCCTTTATCAGAATGCTTTGGAAGAGCTGAAAGCGCTGAATGTAGAGGTAGATTTTCTTGGAAATTATAAGGAATTCTTTTTAAAAAGCTAAATTACAAACAGTTAAAAACTAAAAAAGAAATATATTTCATACAAAAGAGATTTAATTAGTTATTTTCTTGGTTTTGAAGATAAAATAATCTATTTTTACCTGTATATTATTTATAACCCAATGATTAACAGAATTTTTCAAGTATTTAAGGCGGAAAAATCAATTTGTAATAAAACAACATAATTTGATTACAGCTATATTTTTGTTATAATTTTTCATCAAATGTTGAAAAAAAATAAAAATTAATGTTTTCGTTGCACGATATTTGATATGATTTTAAATAACTGACTGAGACTAAAACCATTAACTAATTTAAATTTTGCAGCATGAAAACTAGAATTTACAGCTTACTTTTAGCGATGATGTCAGCTTCTGCTTTTGCACAAAGTGGATGGGTTGGCATTAACACTCCGAACCCTCAGGCAAATCTGGATGTAAATGGTACCATGAAAATCCGACAAACACCTTCCGCTCCTGCCCTTCCGGGATATCAGATTTTGGCGGTTAACCAAAATACAGGTGGAGATTTTCAGGTAGCACAGGTATCACCACAGATGATTGCAGATTATGTAATAAATAACGGAATAAACAGTTCTGTGTACTCGGCTAGAAAATCGTCTGGCATCACTCTGATCAATGCCGGAATTTTACCTAACAGTTTCAGACCGGTCAACTTTTTAACAACAGAAAGAACCACGGGAACTTCTTCCCTGTTCTCGGATTCCGACAATACTTACACAGCGCCTTCTTCCGGTATTTATGCCATTGGTTTTACATTCAGGTACGGAACAGGATTACAATCCGGAGTATTAACAACTCCTCCAAGCATTGCGATTTTAAGAAACAGAACAGGAACTTTCAGTATTATCGACGTACGCGAATTCAGCGGAGTGAATCTGGGACTGGTAAGTCTCACCATTTCCGAAGGAAGTATCAATTCTTTATATCCTCTTCAAGCCGGAGACAAAATATCTTTCGGACTTACTAATTATTCTGTGCTGGATGCAGGATTATTAGGTTCAAGCACAGGCTCATTCTATATTTATAAAGTATCAAATTAATTTTTTTATAGTTCAAATATTACTTTAGAATTAATCCGCCATATCATCTGTTGATGGCGGATTAATTATATGGTATTAAGTTTATTGTTATATTTGATAACCAAAAGTGCAAAAATGATTTATTCGATCGTTATTCTCCTTATTTTATGTATTCTGATCCTCTTTAATCATCTGAACAGCAAAATCAGCAGGTTAGAAAAAAAGGTTTCGGAACTGAGTTCAAAATTAGATGACAATAAAGTTTCTGAAATACAGGAGGAAAAAGAATGGCAGAACATTCCTTTACCCGTACAGAATGATGAACCGGTTCTTCATGCAGAGAGAGAAACTATTCAGCAGACTTCTGAAAAAGAAGGAAAAGACTGGATGAATATCATTTTCGAATTTCTGAAACAAAATGCTTTAACCATTATCGGGATCTTTACGCTGGTTTTAGGAATCGGCTATTTCGTAAAATATGCGATTGATAAAAACTGGATCGGAGAAACACCCAGAGTGGGAATCGGATTCTTTTTAGGAGCTGTTATCATTTCGCTTGGTCATTTTTTGAGGAAAAACTATTCTGTATTTGCTTCCATCATTACCGGAGGCGGAATTGCCGTTTTATACTTTACTGCAACCATTGCTTTTAGGGAATATCATTTGTTTTCGCAGAATATTGCTTTTTCCGTTACCTGCCTTATTACTTTAATCTGCATCGCACTCTCCTATTATTATAAAAGTGAAATTCTTATTATTTTCTCTTTATTCGGAGGATTTTTAGCGCCGTTGATGGTAAGCTCCGGACACAGCAATTATCCGTTTCTGTTTACCTACATTACAGTTCTGAATCTGGGGATGCTCGCGGTTGCCTTTCTTAAAAACTGGAAAAGTATCGGATGGATTGCATTTATCTTCACCTATGTTTATCTTTTGTATTGGACTTTTGAGGCCACACAGCTTTTAAGCATTTATTTTTATATTTCCGGATACCTTATTTTCTATTTTTTTGCCTTAAAAAATTACTTCAGGAAAGAAGTTATGTCTTCATCGGATATTCTGATGCTTGTTTTAATTAATTTTACAAACATCATCGGACTCGCTTATATTTTTGATCAGCTTGGCTATGAACCAGTGATTATTTTCCCGATTGGCTTTGCTTTGGTAAATTCTGCCTTACTGTTCAGAGAATATTCCCAAAAGAACTTCGGCATAAATTATTCTGTATTTGCCGCAGTTACGGTAAGTCTTTTAACATTAGCCGTTGCATTGCAGTTTAAAACACATCTCATTACGAGTGTCTGGGCGATCGAAGCAACGCTCCTTTTGTATATCTGGAAGAAAACCGGTCTTCAGATCTTCAGAAAATGTTTCTACGTCCTGTTTCCTTTGGTCATTATTGCACAAATCATCACCTGGACAGAATATATCGATGCAAAAAGCCTGAATATTGTTTTCAATCCTGTATTTCTTACAAGCTCCGTGACTTTAGTTACTACATTTTTTAATTTATTTCTACTGAGAAAACATCCCGATCACGACGAAAAAATTAATGATTTATTTGAATATTTATTTTCGATATTAAGCTACAGCGTGATCTATTTTGCGATTCTGCTGGAAATCATGTATCATATTTCAGCACAGCCGTGGATTGTAATCTTCAGTGTCGGAATGATTTTTACGCTGTATTATATTTTTGCAATTCTACTGTTCAGGAAAAAACTGGAAATCCCAAAACCTGCGGAAACCAATCTTATTTATCTGTTTTGTGTACTGATTATATTGAATACGGTAATTTCAGGTCCGGGAATTGTCTCCAATTTTCTGCTGCATAAAGTACCCTTCGGTTTTTACGGGCTTTATCTTCTGTATTGGATTCCATTCATTTACATCATCCTGAAGGTTTTACCCGGTTCCCATTTTCTTAGGCTAAAATTATCATACTGGCTGATTTCTATTGCCTTTGTAACTGCATTAAGCTTCGAACTGTACGACATTTATATTTTGCTGAATGCCGAAAAAATATCAGACATCAAAGTTTTAAGCAAGCATTTTGGTCTTCTGTATCTTCCGATTATATGGGCGGTTCTTGCCTGCATTTTTATTTACAGAGGGCTGAAAAACAATGTTTCAGAATACAGCAAAATCGGCTTTGCGCTGGTTGCCGTTACGATCCTGAAACTTTATCTGTATGATGTCTGGGAAATGGATAATGTATCGCGGATTATTGCTTTTATCATTCTGGGAATCATTTTATTGCTAAGCTCGTTTCTGTTTCAGAGACTCAAAAAAATCATTAAAAATTTAGTGGAAAATAAAGAAGACAAGCCGGAAACTGAGAATTTATAATTTCATAAAAGCTTTTATTGATAAACGATTGTTAAAATATTATGAATTTTTATTTACATTTTATAAAAAATACCTATATTTATCACGTTTTTAATAGTCATTTATTCCAGAAACATTATGAAAAAAATTCTCTACTCTTTTTTATTATTATCTTCTGCTACGCTGTTTGCTCAGAAGAATACAGCTACAAAATTTGCAGTGGCAAATGATATTGTAGGAACGGTAGATATGTTTAATAATAATAATTATAAAGGCTCTGTACAAAGCTCAAAAGCATATAAATCTGCAACGGAACTTCCGCAGAATCTTAAAAAATTCGATTATCTGGCGGATAACGGATTGGTAGAATATAAACTGAAAAGCAATCAGGCCGTTATCGACAGAATGCCTGTAAACGAACTGAACGCTCAGTTCGGGCTTCCTGCAGATACACCAGTACTTATTGACGGGTACGAATTTACCAATACAAAAACCTTAGTGTACGGAGATATCATCAACAATGCTCAGGTTATTACCAGCAATGGTAAGAAAATGGTATCGGTAACAACTTCTAGAAAGTAATTTCTCAGATCATATTTTAAATGAAAAGGATGCCCGTTTGAGCATCCTTTTTTCAGTAATATTGCTTAAAGCTTTTCTTTTGAGAACTTTAAGTATTCTTATTATTTATGATGTTTGTCTTTTGGAACTTTTACAGTTAATGAAGAGTTTCAGTATTTATTGTTCCATTTTTTCTTTAATTCTTCGTAGATCTTCTTTTCGGTGGCGTTGTTTCCCGGTTCGTACAATTTTATATCTTTAATTTCTTCCGGAAGAAAATCCTGATCTACAAAATTGCCGTCGTAAGAATGGGCATATTTATACTCCTTTCCGTAATCCAGATCTTTCATCAATTTCGTAGGCGCATTTCTTAAATGTAAAGGAACCGGCAGATTTCCTGTTCTTTTAACCAATGCCAATGCTTCATTAATCGCCATGTACGTTGAATTGCTTTTTGGTGAAACCGCAAGATAAACCGCCGTCTCACTCAGGATAATTCGTGCTTCCGGATTTCCGATCACGTTCACTGCCTGAAAACAGTTGTTGGCAATCACCAAAGCATTCGGATTGGCAAGACCGATATCTTCGGAAGCCAAAATTAACATCCTTCTTGCAATAAACTTAATGTCTTCTCCCCCCGCGATCATTCGAGCCAGCCAATAGACGGTTCCGTTCGGATCGCTTCCGCGCATAGATTTAATGAAAGCCGAAATAATATCATAATGCTGTTCTCCGTTTTTATCATAAAGCGCCATGGTTTCCTGCAAAACTTCCAGCACATCTTCATTTTTAATTTCTGTTTTCTTGGAATTTTTATATTGATTTAAAACCAACTCCACAGAATTAATCAGCTTTCTTGCATCGCCTCCCGAATATTGGATAAAAGCTTCTTTTTCAATGATTTTGAACGATGTTTTTTCATCCTGATTGAATTTTTCGGAAGCCGTATCAATCAGTTCTTCCAGTTTTTCATAGGTTAATGCTTTTAAAACGTAGACCTGACTTCTGGAAAGCAAAGCCGAAACCACTTCAAAGCTCGGGTTTTCGGTTGTCGCACCAATCAAAACAATCCAGCCTTTTTCTACGGCATGAAGAAGAGAATCCTGCTGCGATTTATTGAAACGGTGAATTTCATCGATAAACAAAATCGGCGATTTTCCGGAAAAAAGATTCTGCTTTTTGGCGTCTTCAATTACATCTCTTACATCTTTCACTCCCGAAGAAACCGCAGAAAGCTTATAGAATTTCCTTCCCGACTTTTCAGAAATAATTTCCGCCAGAGTGGTTTTTCCCGTTCCGGGAGGTCCCCAGAAAATCAGAGAATTCAGGGAATTGTTTTCCAGCATTTTCCGGATCGTGCCTTTCTCTCCGGTTAAATGTTCCTGCCCGAGAACATCGTCCAGTGTTTTGGGTCTTAATTTTTCAGCTAATGGAATATTTTGGTTCAAAATTTCAGATTTAAAAAAGTAAAATATTAATGCAAATCGTCCGGATCAATAATCATTTTTAATATAATGATCAAAGAACAGAAATTCGGCAAAGATGAAAAAACAATCCTCCGAACAGACTTTTACCGTCCCGAAACTTCTAACAAATTTAAACTAATTTTCAATTTTTTACCCTATTTTTGCATTGTTTTGAAACTTACATTCAATAAAATCATCACTTTTCCTTTGGTAATTCTCATCAGATTTTACCAGTGGTTTATTTCGCCCCTGCTTCCCAAAAACTGCCGTTATGAGCCTACCTGTTCGCATTACATGGTGAAAGCACTTCAGGTGCATGGTATTTTTAAAGGATTCTGGCTGGGTGCAAAAAGAATTTCAAGATGTCATCCGTGGGGAGGAAGCGGATATGATCCTGTACCGCCAAAAAAGTAAAATTTAAAATAAACAACTACTAAAAAAATAACAATGAGTAATATTTTTTTCAGAATGTATCTCGTCATTTTTGCGTTCATTACCCAGTGTCTTGTTGCGCAGAATTATCCGGACGGAATGTCCGACGGAACTTTAAAAGTAAACTCTACGGATGTTCCGGTAAAAATTTATTCAACCACTGAAGTTCAGGATCTGAATGAATTTGCCGACAAACCTATCAAAGAAAATGTGCTTGTTATTCTGAATGAGTCTAATTTCGAGCCTGTTTATGTAAATTACAGCATTGCGACACTGGCGAAATACAAGCTTGTTCATTATCAGCTTTTAGACAAAGATTTTAAAGTGATTGATGCGGCGGCAACGAAGGAAAACATCAATACCTTTAAGTACGCTGTTAAAACAGCAAAACCTCTTACAGAATCAGACAACATCAGTCTGGAAACTCCTTTTAAGATCTGGGATCCCACAAAGGGAATTCAGTTGGGACCTGTTACACTTCATTTTTACAGTCTGATGTTCATTTTTGCATTCGGTTTCGGATATATTTTAATGAACAGAATCTTTAAAATCGATAATGTAAACCAGAAATATTTAGAACCGCTTTTCACATGGACTTTACTGGGAACCATTTTGGGAGCAAGAATGGGGCACGTTATTTTTTATCAGCCTGAACTTTTCAAAGAAGATTTCTGGAGTGTATTTTTACCAATCAGTACTAAAAACGGTTTGAAATTTACAGGATTTTCAGGACTGGCGAGTCACGGTGCAACGATCGCGCTAATTTTCACCACTCTATATTATTCATTTAAAATCATCAGAAAAAATCCTTTCTGGGTGTACGACAGATTAGGAATTGTGGTTGCTTTGGGCGGTGCTTTTGTAAGAATGGGAAATTTTTTCAACTCTGAAATCATCGGAAAACCTGTTGATCCCAACTCTCCTTTTGCATTGCTTTTCCCACAGCAGAGCAGTGAATATGGTGTAACAGTTCCGCGGTATCCTTCACAGCTATTTGAAGCTTTCGGATATGTTTGCCTTTTCGTCTTACTGTGGATTCTGTACAGAAAAACCAACAAAAAATATCAGCAGGGATGGTTATTCGGATTGTTTTTCATTATTCTTTGGGCAATCAGATTCTTTGTAGAATTCCTGAAAGAGCCGCAAGGTGACGAATTCATCCAGTTTGGAGGATTAAACACCGGTCAGGTTTTATCTATTCCGTTCATGATTGCAGGAGTAATTATTATGATCGTTTCGAAAAAATTCAAAATTACTCAGGCTGAAAATGAAAAACCTGAATAAGCGAAAAATTTAAAAATAAATTTGTTTAAACTAATTTCAGAATTAACCACAAAAGGCACAAAAGAAAATGTTAATGCGAATTTCCAGAATAATCAAAGCGCTCAAATGAATAAAAATCAAAGATTTTTAAAAACTGTTGTGATCTTCTTACTTATAATCACCAACTTTAAATAAACGTTTAGTGCATCTTTTGCGGTTAATAAAAACTTTAAACAGATCTAATATAAAAAGGCAAGTTTGTAATCAGACTTGCCTTTGTTTTTATCTACATTTGATGTTAAAATTATAATGCTCTTTCTATTTTTGCATTCAGCTCTTTGAAAACGCTTCCAAATTCATCAATGATGTCCGTCGGGAGTACAGATTCTTTAGAATGCTTTTCTGATGCCAATTCTGCCGCTCTGCCGTGAAACCAGACTCCTAAAACTGCAGCTTCTTTTTTTGAGTAATGCTGCGCTGAAAAAGAGGTTAAAATTCCGGTTAAGATATCTCCGCTTCCTCCTTTTGCCAGTCCTGAATTTCCAGTGATATTGTAAAAAGCATCTCCTTCAGGCGTTACAACCTGAGTATGATGATCTTTTAAAACAATATAAATTTCCAATTCTTTAGCTTTATTTTTCGCCAGTTTTAATCGTTCAAAAGAATTTTCAGTGGCGCCGAACAGCCTTTCAAACTCTTTTGGATGAGGTGTTATAATGGAGTTTTTCGGAATTATCTTTACATTTTTTGAATCCTGTGAAATGATATTCAATGCATCGGCATCCAAAATCAGAGGTTTGGAGTAGTTTTTTAAGAAGGTAAGAAAACTTTTCGCAGTCTCATTAATGGTTCCCAAACCGGGACCTATTCCGCAGACTGCATGTTCATCCGTTTCAAAATGATCTATGAAATCATTTCCGCCTTCGATAAACATGGCTTCAGGATTCGAAGTCTGTAAAATTTCATATCCGCATTTCGGAGCCAGCGTAAAAGTAAGTCCTGCTCCGGTTCTGAGTGCCGATTTCGTTGCAAGAACCGCGGCTCCCATTTTCCCGTAGCTTCCACCTGCAATAATGGCTTTGCCATAGGTTCCTTTATGCGAAAAATCTTGTCTCGGTCTGAAAATATCTTTGATCATATCTTCATGAATCACAAAGTCCTCCGTTTTCGTTTCAGCAATATAGTCTTCATTTATATTAATATCCAAAACTTTCACTTTTCCTGCATATTTTCCGGTTTCGGGATGAAGAAAAGTTTTTTTCCAGAACTGAAAACTCAATGTATAATCTGCCTTAAAAATAGTGGCATTTTCAGCAGAAACAGTATCGGCAAAAAGTCCGGAAGGCATATCAACAGAAATTTTAAGATTACTTTTCAGGTTCAGAAAATCGATCAGTTCTTTAAATTCTCCTTCAATGTTTTTTGATAAGCCGGTTCCGAAAAGGGCATCGATAATAACTGTCCGGTTATCAAACCTATATTCTTTTGCTTCTTTAAATTCTCTGATGAAAACACCCGAAAATTCTTTTAGTTCCCTGAAATTATTTCCTGCATCCGAAGAAAATTTAGCTTTGGTATTGGTAAAAACATCTACATCAAAACCTTTCAGATGAAGCATTCTCGCAATGGCAAAACCATCGCCTCCATTGTTTCCTTTACCGCAAAAAACCGCAAAGTTTCTATGGTTTTTACAATTTTCAAAAATCCAGTCAACACAAGCCTGCGCAGCTCTTTCCATAAGCTGAACAGAAGAGACCGGTTCATTTTTTATTGTATATTCATCCCCATTGCGAATCTGTTCCGCTGTAAAAATTTTCATATTTAATATTGTATTTTGTATTAAAAGCAATTTACGAAAAAGAATTTTTAAATGCTCTGAAAAGAATTATGTGGATCTCTTAATTAAGAAACTTTCACATTTTATCATATTTGATTAATATTTAGTTATAAAAACTCGAAAATTATATTTTTTTTTGTAATTTAACCCATCTTTTGTTAAAATAATACTTAAAAAAATATAAATTATGGGATTTGTAAAAGAATTTAAAGAGTTTGCAATTAAAGGTAATGCTTTCGATCTTGCTGTCGGTGTCATCATCGGTGGAGCTTTCGGAAAAATTGTAACCAGTGTTATCGATGACTTAATTATGCCAATTGTTGCTGCACTTGTAGGGAAACCGGATTTCAGCAGTATTTATTATGCAATGGGTAAAGGTGCTGAAAATATTCCTGCGGGAGCAACCCTTGCCAAAGCTAAAGAAATTGCACCCGACGCCGCTATTTTTGCGTATGGCAATTTTATTACGGTTGCCATTAATTTCCTTTTACTGGCACTTGTTGTATTTATTATGGTAAAAGCGATCAACAAAATGAAGAAAGAAGAAGCTGCCGCTCCGGAAGCTCCTGCTGCACCTACTGCAACAGAACAATTGCTTGCGGAAATCCGTGATGAGCTGAAAAAGAAGAATTAAAAAAATTCGTTATAAAACAAGACTCCGGCGCAACAAAGTTGCGCCGGAGCTTTTATATCTTATCAAAAAAATTACTGAATCTGTAAAATACTTGAAATCTGCTCTGCCAAAGAAAGCCCGATTCTGTCCTGTGCTTCCAGCGTAGACGCACCGGTATGCGGCGTCATAGAGATTTTCGGGTGATTTAAAATTTCTTTTGAAGGAGTCGGTTCGTTAATGAATACATCCAAACCTGCAAACTTCACTTTTCCTGAATTCAAAGCTTCAATTAAAGCGGCTTCGTCAATAACTCCGCCTCTTGAACAGTTTACAATGGCTACTCCGTCTTTCATCATTTCAAATTCATTTTTTCCGATCATATAACCATCTTTCTGAGCCGGAACGTGAAGGGTAATAAAATCTGAATGTTTCAGAACATCCTGAAGCGGTTCTGTTTCAATATCCACGTTAATGAACTGGTTGTTGTAAAACTTAACTTTAATACTTGCTCTTCCTACATTATTATCTGCGGCAATTACTCTCATTCCAAGACCTAAAGCGATTTTAGCAACTTCCTGCCCTATTCTTCCCATTCCGACAATCCCGATGGTTTTACCTTTCAGCTCAATCCCTGCAGCATACGCTTTTTTAAGACCGGCAAACTCAGTATCTCCCACCAAAGGCATTTTTCTGTTGGAATCCTGCAAAAATCTTGCTCCTGAAAACAGGTGTGCAAAAACCAGCTCAGCAACCGATTCTGAAGATGCAGAAGGGGTATTGATCACATGAATTCCTTTTTCTCTTGCATAATCCACATCAATATTATCCATTCCTACTCCACCTCTTCCGATGATTTCGATGGAAGGACAGTTATCGATAATATCTTTTCTCACCTGTGTTGCACTGCGTACCAAAATAGTTCGGATCTGGTGCTCATTAATGTAATCCACCAACTGTTCCTGCGGAACTTTTGTCGTAATTACTTCAAAACCTTTTTCTTTCAATGCATCAATACCGGATTGATCCAAACCGTCGTTTGCTAAAACTTTCATAAAACTTTTATAGATTTAATATTTGAGAAAATCAATACGATTAAAAACTATTTATCATAATATTTAATCGTTTAATCTTTTTTCTTATTTTTTTACTCGTCTTCTTTGAAAACTTCAATCGTAACCTGTTTTTCAACCAAGTCTGTAAATCTTCCTTTATATCTTGTTGCTCTTACCAGATGATTGTCGATCCAGTGGTAATTTCCGCCTCTTGGTTTTCCGCATAAAACACTGTGATATTTAAATCCGTGCTTATCCAGCCAGTCGATTGTAATTTGCTTAAGATTTTCTGTTCTTGACGTGAAAAAACAAATCTGGTGACCTTCATCATACCATTTGTTGATGGTTTCCAGAGCATCCGGGAAAGGCTCACAGGTAACCATTCTCTCAGGCTCTTCGTTCGGAACGTCTTCTGTAATGGTTCCGTCAATATCAATTAAATAGTTTTTTACGCCGTCCTTAAGAATCGGACTAATGTGTTCTATGTACTCTAATTCCATCATAAAAATTTGAAATGCAAAGTTACATTTTTTGCACCAAAAAGGCTTGTTAAACTTGCTTTATATTAAATTTTTACGTTAAAAACATTTATTTAATGAATAATATTAATAATTAATTTGCTTTTTATACAATTTTAATTAAAATTTTTCTCTTTTATGAAATTAAATACTTCTCTTTTATATCCCTCTGTTTTACAGTTTAAAAATGGCTTTTTTATCTTATATTTGAAACACACCTCAACAATATGAAAAAAAATTTATCCTTACTGTTCGCACTTACGGGATGGTTTGCCATCATTACTCAATATGTTCTGATGATCCGGAATTCGGAATTTTCTTTTTGGGAAACAACAATCCGCTTTTTCAGCTATTTTACTATTTTAACCAATATAATTGTCGCTGTTTATTTTACGGTACAGACTTTCAAAAAATCCTCAAATGAAAAATCAGGGATTTTGACGGCAATAACGGTTTACATTTCAATTGTAGGATTAATCTATCAGTTTTTGCTTCGTTCCACATGGAATCCTTCCGGAATGCAGAAATTGGTAGATGAGCTGCTCCATTCTGTTATTCCACTTTTGGTTCTGATTTACTGGTATTGGTATGAAAATAAGAATAATCTGAAATACGGCTCTATTTTGAAGTGGGCTATCTATCCTGTCCTTTATTTAGGATATATTTTAATCCGGGGAAGTTTTTCAGGATTTTATCCTTATCCGTTTGTGGATGTGGCAAGTTTTGGCTTAACGAACGTTTTAATCAATTCTTTATGGATTACTGCTTTCTTCTTCATTTTATCGCTTGTCTTTATTAAAATCGGAAAATTGACAGGCAAAAGTTAATTGATAAGGCATAAAATTTTTCAGATCCCTCTTTCTGAATGTCCGTCAAACCTGCAAGAAACCTTGATTTTACAGAAAAAACACGCGTTTCGGCTTATCGGTTTCGGCTTATATCTCAAAAAATATGATGTTTCACCAAAAATTTCCAAAATACATTTATTACACTTACATTTGTAGAAATGGAAGAATTCGTAGTTTTAGTAAATCCTGAAGACAAAGTTCTTGGCTTGATGGAAAAGCAGCAGGCACACATCAACGGCTTACTGCATCGTGCTTTTTCAGTTTTTTTATTCAACAGCAGCGGCGAAATGCTTCTGCAGAAAAGGGCTTCCGGAAAATATCATTCTCCTCTGAAATGGACCAATGCAGTCTGTTCGCACCCAAGAAGTGAAGAAACATATCTTGAAGGAGCCAAAAGAAGAGTAAAGGAAGAATTGGGAATTGATGTTGAGCTTTCAGAAAAATTTAATTTCATTTATAAAGCCGATGTCGGAAACGGACTTTGGGAACACGAACTTGATCACGTTTTTACAGGAACTTTCGAAGGCGAATTCTATTTAAATAAAGATGAAGTGGAAGAAGTACGCTATATTTCTCTTGAAAATCTCAATAACGAAATTTCTGAAAGTCCAGACCATTTCACAGAGTGGTTTAAAATCATTCTTGAAGAATATAAACATCATCTACATTCATGAAAAAGTTTCTTCTTATCATCTCATTGGTAACCGGATCTTTACTTTTCGCACAGTCTGTCCCGACGAAAGTGTACGAAAACGACAATTATTCCATCACGATTCCGGAAGGCTGGAAAGTAACCAACGATAGCGATATCATCAATATTTTTCCGGGCAATGAGATTGGAGCTATTACGATTTCAGAATATCACGATCTTAATCTTCCAAAAACGGAAACCAAAAAATTTATTCTCGCACTTTACAAGTCTTCGGATGACGAGAAGAAAATAAAAAGCAAAAGTGGAAAAAAAGGATACACAGAATATTTTTACGAATATGATGATGACCATGAAAAACTGCACTGGATCACCAAAGTTTTTCAGAAAGACAAAGATTTGTTTCTGGTGACCATCAACTGTACACAAAAGTACTGGAACGGAAATTATATGAAGCTTTTCAACGAGGCTTTCGACAGTTTTAAAATAAAGAAATAGAAATAAAAATTAACTATGAAGAAAACAGCATTGTACGATAAACACGTTTCTTTGGGAGCTAAAATCGTACCTTTCGCAGGTTTTGAAATGCCTGTACAATATTCGGGAGTTACTGAAGAACATTTTGCCGTAAGAGAAAAGGCAGGTTTGTTCGATGTGTCTCACATGGGACAGTTTTTCATTGAAGGGGCGGGTTCCAAAGAACTTTTGCAGTATGTAACCACCAACAATGTAGACGCTCTGGAAAATGGAAAAGCACAGTACTCTTGTCTTCCTAACGAAAACGGAGGAATTGTAGATGATCTTATCGTTTACAAAATGGAAGACGACAAATATTTCGTGGTTGTTAATGCTTCAAACATTGATAAAGACTGGGATCATATCTCGAAATACAATACTTTCGGAGCTCAAATGACGAACGCTTCGGATGAAATGTCTTTATTGGCAGTTCAGGGACCGAAAGCGACTGAAATTCTTCAGAAACTAACAGAAACCAACCTTTCAGAAATTCCTTACTATCATTTTATGGTAGGTTCTGTTGCAGGAGTAAGTGAGGTGATCATCTCCAACACAGGCTACACCGGAAGCGGAGGTTTTGAGATTTATTTTAAAAACGAATCTGCCGAAAAACTTTGGGATGCTATTATTGAAGCAGGTGCAGAAGAAGGAATTGTTCCTTGCGGACTGGCTGCAAGAGATACACTTCGTCTTGAAAAAGGGTTCTGCCTGTACGGAAACGATATCGATGATACCACTTCTCCTATTGAGGCAGGTTTGGGATGGATTACCAAATTTGATAAAGATTTTGTGTCTAAAGAGACATTTGCCAAGCAAAAAGAAGAAGGTGTTACTAGAAAATTAGTAGGTTTTGAATTAACTGACAAAGGAGTTCCAAGACACGACTACCCTGTTGTAGACGCAGATGGAAACGTAATCGGAAAAGTAACTTCCGGAACGCAGTCTCCGATGAAAAAAGTAGGTTTAGGTCTTGCTTATGTCGACAAACCTCACTTCAAATTAGGTTCTGAAATCTTCATTCAGGTAAGAAATAAAAACATTCCTGCAAAAGTGGTGAAAGCTCCTTTTGTATAACTGATTGTTTTTTAACGAATATAAAATCGCCTTGCAGAATTTGTGAGGCGGTTATTTTTTGGAGCTGTTTCCGGCTATCCACTCTATCTTTAGTTTTTTGCCGGAGCTTCGCTCCGGCAAAAAACTAAAGGATGCCGTTTCTATCCGGGCTAAAATAATATATTGCAATACATTTTTTCGTACTATTACAAAAATTTTTCCTGATGAAAAAAATGGTATTCCTCTGTATCATCATACTTATTACAGTTTACATTTTCTATCCTGTTTTTGAAAGTGAAGGAATTTCTTATCTCATTATTTTCTGCTGTTTTGCAACGCTCTGTTTTACCATTGCAAAAATAATGACGGGAAATTTTCCAACAGATTATGAATCAACAGAAAAAGAGATGAACAGACTTTATTCAGAAGACGGAATTTTCAGTTATAACGCAGAAGGTTTTTATTTCAAAAAAGAATCAGAACCGAAGCAATACATTAAATATTCAGACATTTTGGAAGTTAATTCCTTCACCATTCGTTTTTTGTATAGAGAAACTCAATCCGGCATTGAATTAATTACAGTCGATAAAAAGTATGAATTTCTAGACGAATACTGTAAAGGAATTGAAAAATTTACGGAACAGCTTTCCGACAAACTTCCGTTTCATCAAAACTCTGAATTACAAATAACGAACAATCATGGCCTGAAAAAAAGGAATTTATTTCTAAAATGATATAAATTGCTTGGGACCTCCGTCAAAAACTTTTTGGTTATTATAAAAACCTAACAGGTTTTGAAAACCTGTTAGGTTTGAGCCTATTTGTTTATAGATTTGAAACTTTATTAGAAATTAACTTTCAATAATAGAAACAGAGAGGATATTAAAAATGGAATTCCACTTATTAAAGACAACTGGTCGACATTAGACTTTGAAAAGTCTTTAACCAATACAAAAAATACCAACATCAGAATTATACAAAAAGTATTAATCAGGATTTTCTGTAATCGCCATCTTTTAATCTTTAAACTCATTAAAAGTAATACCTGAAAAATGAGAGACAAAAATGCTACAGGTACTAATCTTCCATCGTAATGATCTAAATTAAAAGCATTCGCATCCGACAAAATAAATTGCGGACTTAAAATTTCATAAATGAGCAGAATCCCTAAGCCATGTCCTGCCCCGATTAATATAAAAGCATTTAAAATAGCCGTTGTAATTACCGGAAAATTCAGCTTTTTCATGTAAAATGATCTCCCTTTTCTTAAAAACTTTGATTTAAGGAGACTTATTTTAATTAAAAAATCCCCTTAATGCTTCCAAATTCTTTTTATCGTTTCCTATAAAAATTTCTTTGTCCGTAAGAAAAACCGGACGTTTCAAAAAGGTGTAATGATCCAGCAATAGTTCTTTGAACTCTTCTTCTCCCAAAGATTTCAGATCCAGTTCCCTTAATTTGATCTGAGTAGATTTTTTGCTGAACAAAGCTTCGTAAGATCCTGCATGTTTGTGCATTTCTTCCAATTCATCCTGGGTAATCGGTTGTTTTTTAATTTCGCGAAGTTCCCAGTCCTTAAGATTGAATTGTCCTAAAATTTTTCTGCACGTATCGCATGTATTAAGATAAAATACTTTTTTCATTTAGAGTTCTAAGTTTTTTCTAATGTTAAATGGAAACTTTATAAGTTTACCGTTATCAAAAGTAGCATTTAATCTACCGTTTTGAAAATTATTGAATACCTTTATTGAAATTTTATCAAAATGGACAACAAACCGATCACTTTTCAGTTTATTTCAGAACCTTCAGATGTCAACTACGGCGGAAATGTACATGGAGGAAGCGTGATGAAATGGATCGATCAGGCAGGGTACGCCTGCGCAACAACGTGGAGCGGAAATTATTCAGTAACGGTATATGTAGGAGGAATCCGTTTCTATGATCCTATTAAAATCGGGGAAATCGTAAAAGTGGAAGCTCAGGTAATTTACACGGGTTCATCGAGTATGCATATTTCCATCAATGTCTTCTCAAGAAACCTGAAACAGCCAAATTTTGATAAGAAAACACACTGCATCATTGTATTTGTTGCCGTAGACGAAAACGGAAAAAAACTTCCGGTTCCCAAATGGATTCCCGAAACGGAAGAGGAAAAACAGCAGGAACAGTATGCAAAGCGTCTCATGGAACTGAGAACACAGATAGAAGACGAAATGAAACCTTTCCTGTAAAATGCAGAGAAAAGATTTTATAAAGATTTCCTCGCTGGGATTTTTAGGATTATATTCCTGCGGAATTTCTAACTTTAAAAGCAACAGAAAACCTTTGGCAATTCAGCTTTATACAATTCGTGATGCTATTTCAGAAAACCTCGAAAAAGCTTTGGAAAAACTGGCAATATTAGGCTTTAAAGAGCTTGAAATCTACGGCTACAACGGAACTTTTTTCGGAAAAAGCAGGAATGAATTTCAGAGCATCTTAAAAAATGTCGGTTTAAAAGTAATCAGTTCACATCACACAACGGGAATTCTTCATCATGAGAAAGGAACATTAACCAACAATTGGGAACAGACCGTTGAAGATTTACATCTTATTGGTTCAGAATATATGGTCTGTTCTTATCTCTTTCCTGAAGAAAGAACCCTGGAAAACTATAAAAAACTGCCGGAACTGCTGAACAAATCAGGAGAAATAACAAAAAAAGCAGGAATCCAGTTTGCTTATCACAATCATGATTTTGAATTTGAAAAGTTTGATGAAACCGGAACTGTTTACGATTTTATTCTGGAAAATTCTTCATCCGATCTGGTAAAAATGGAGCTGGATCTATACTGGATTTCAAAAGCAGGCATCGATCCGTTACTTTATTTTGAAAAGTATCCCAAAAGATTTCCATTGTGGCACGTAAAAGATATGAAAGCAGGAACAAAGGATTTTGCAGAAATCGGAAACGGAATTATTGATTTTAATAGAATTTTCGGTGCCCGAGAAAAAGCAGGACTTCAACACTGGTTTCTGGAACAGGATTCCAGCGATAAAAATATGTTTGAAAGCATCACGATAAGCCGAAATTACATGCTGAAAAATGATTTCTTTTTAAAATAATTTTTATCTTTGCATTACAAAAGGAAATGGTGTTCTTCCTTACCCAACCGCTTTTCAAAAGCTGATGACGCCTGATTAAAAGATTATTAACAGTAATTGATCAGGAAAATTATGTCTCAACATCAACGAACTTTAAGCCGTACAATAAAATTATACACAGGTTTTTTCTTCAGAAAATATCCGGCTCTTCCTTACATTCTGAAATGGCTTTTCATCAGCCTTATTATCGGGATTTTAGTCGGAAGTGCTTCCGCTTACTTTTTAAAATCTCTGCAATGGGCAACCGATTTCCGGGAAAATCATCTCTGGCTGATTGCATTTTTACCTGTTGGAGGATTTTTAACGGGACTTTTGTATCATTATTTCGGAAAAGATGTGGAAGCGGGAAACAATTTGCTGCTCGAAAATATTCAGGAGCCAAAAGAAATCATTCCTTTTAAAATGGCGCCTTTTGTCTATTTAGGAACAATGGTCACGCATTTTTTCGGAGGTTCTGCAGGTCGTGAAGGAACTGCTCTTCAAATGGCGGGAGCGATTTCCGATCAATTAACAAAAATCCTGAAACTTGATAAAAACGACAGAAAAATTCTGCTGATCTCAGCTATTGCGGCGGGTTTTGGTTCTGTTTTCGGCACGCCTTTAGCCGGAGCGGTTTTTGGGCTAGAAGTTTTCCTGATCGGGAGAATTCGATACAATGCTATTTTTCCGGCTTTCACTTCGGCTGTTTTGGCTGATCTTGTCACCAATTTGTGGAAAGCAAAACATACGCATTATCATATCGATCTTACTCCAAAAATTGAGTTTCTGCCTGTTTTGTATAGTGTTTTGGCAGGAATCATTTTTGGAATCTGTGCGGCAGCTTTCAGCAGAATGATTCATTTTACAGGTGCTGCTTTTAAATCTAAAATAAAATATCCTCCGCTTCGTCCTGTTGTCGGTGGAATTCTTGTTGCTGTTGCCGTTTTCGCAATGGGAACCACAAGATACATCGGTCTTGGAATTCCAACCATTGTAGAATCTTTCGAAAAACAGCTTCCGCTTTATGATTTTGCCTTTAAAATGATTTTTACCGTTGTTACCCTTTCGGCAGGATTTAAAGGCGGTGAAGTTACTCCACTTTTCTTTATCGGGGCAACTTTGGGAAGTGCATTGTCATTATTTATTCCGCTTCCGTTCGGTTTACTTGCCGGAATGGGATTTGTGGCTGTTTTTGCGGGCGCAACCAACACTCCGCTTGCGTGTATGCTCATGGGAATTGAATTGTTTGGAGCAGAATGCGGAATCTATGTGGCAATTGCTTGTATCGTATCGTATTTGTTTTCAGGAAATAACAGCATTTATACAAAACAAAAAATCGGTGAAGCAAAAAACCGTAGATTTGAACATCTTCACGATAAAAATTTCTCGGATTTGTAGAGTTGTTGATGGTTGATATTTGTCAGCAATTAACGCTGTAATTTTACTCTAATTAAAAACCATCAACCGTCAACTAAAAACCAACAACCACAATGTTTGATTACAGATTAAAAGTTTTTCATACCGTCGCTTCCAGATTGAGTTTTACCAAAGCTTCGGAAGAGCTGAATATTTCGCAGCCTGCCGTCACAAAGCATATCAAAGAAACTGAAAATCAATTAAATACTAAACTATTTGACAGAAAAGGAACTTCTATTCAACTGACGCAAAGCGGAAAAATTTTGTTTGAATATGCTGAAAAGATCAGGAATATTTATCGCGATCTTGAATTTGAGATTCATCAGATTAATCAAAAACATCAGGGAAAACTGATTATCGGAGCGAGTACCACGGTTGCTCAGTATATTTTACCGGAAATTTTAGCTAAATTCAAATCTTATTACAAAGATCTTAAGATTGAATTGATTACGCACAATACGGAAATGATTTCCGAATTGCTGAAGGAAGGGAAAATCGATCTCGGGATTATTGAAGGGGAATCTCAATCTGCCTATTTTGATTATCAGAAATTTAAAGCGGATGAAATTGTTCTGGTTGCAAAAACGAATCATCCTTTAGCCAATAAAACTCTTAATATTAAGGATTTGTACGAAATAGAATTGATTTTAAGAGAACAGGGTTCCGGTTCTCTGGAGTTTATTCAAAACAGATTGAAGGAAAAAGGGATTGTTATTGAAAATCTGAATGTTGTCATGCAACTGGGAAGCAGCGAAAGTATTAAAAATTATCTTTTGCATTCAGATGCTTTAGCATTTCTTTCAGTCAGCACGGTTTTAAATGAATTGAAAAACAATAAGTTAACGATTATTGATATTAAAAATTTCAGTATTGAAAGAAATTTTCATTTTATTCTTCCCAAAGGTGAACAATCTGAAGTGATCCGCCTGTTTTTAAAATTCATCCATCAGATTTAAACGGCTTCCAATTATAAAACTGTTTACACTTTTTTACCGCAAAAGATTTTAACACTTCAGTTATTTAAGTTTAATACCTAATGAAAAAAAGATAACATAAGTTAAAAAAATCTTTGATTTTTTTCTTTGCAGATTTTGAAATACTTAAAATATCCCCCTACAGCCTTTTGTATCTTTTGCGGTTAAATTCAAAATTAGTTTGAACAAAAATTATAACTTAAAGTTATGCGCTATAACAAAATACAATTTACTTTGTAATGATAATTGTCGGAATTTTGAACCATCAATTTAAAATTCCTATCAATGAAAAGCTTTATCTCCAATGAAAGATCAAAGAAAATAATCTTCATATTACTGGCAGTTGTATGCCTCACTCCTATTGTTTCTTCGCCTGTTGCATTGCTTTTGGGATTTGTACTGGCGGTTTTTCTCGGAAATCCTTTTGAAAAGACTCTGCACCGGTATATTCATCTATTGTTGCAGATTTCTATTGTAGGTCTTGGATTTGGGTTAAAGCTTGATGAAGCTCTTGAAGCGGGAAAATCGGGGTTGATTCTAACGGTAATCAGTATTTTTACAGTGATGATTCTGGGGTATTTTGCCGGAAAATTCCTTAAGCTTGAAAGACCTTTGTCGTATCTTATTTCTGTGGGAACCGCCATTTGTGGCGGAAGTGCCATTGCTGCAACTTCTCCCATCATTAAACCCAGCACGAAGCAGATTTCACTGGCTCTGGCTATTGTTTTTACGCTGAATTCTGTTGCTCTGTTTGTTTATCCGCCCATCGGTCATTTGCTGAATCTTACACAGGAACAATTCGGGTTATGGTGCGCCATCGGAATTCACGATACGAGTTCTGTAGTAGGAGCGGCAGGAAAATACGGAAATGAAGCGCTTAAAATCGCTACTACGGTAAAGTTAGCCAGAGCATTGTGGATTATTCCGGTTTCTGTTATCACGATGTTTATTTTTAAAAGCAAGGAATCTAAAGTGAAAGTTCCATGGTTTATCGGTTATTTTATTGTGGCTATTTTGCTGAATACGTATTTTCCTTTTTTCAGTCAGCTAAGTTCCGGAATTACAGTTGGAGCGAAGGCTGGATTAAACTTAACGTTGTTTTTTATCGGTTCTACGCTGTCTGTACAAACTTTGAAGACCATTGGTTTTAAGCCTCTTGCTTTGGCTGTTTTTCTATGGATTTTCATCAGTACCGGAAGTCTGCTGTATATTTTGAATTTTGACTGATCTGTGTAAGAAATCCTGATATCCTAGCCTCGATTGTAGCAATTGTCTGAGCTCATTTTTGAGATTTGGCTGCGGCAGCTTCGCTGCCGCAGCCAAATCTCAAAAATAGCGAGTGCGGAAAGCGAGAAAAAGCTCCTGAAATTTTATTTTTAATTTTGATAACTTCCATCAATACAAAAACCTTCTGGAAGATCCCAAAAGGCTTTTGCGTATTAAATGTGGAAATGTTTATTTCAGTTGAAATAATTTCTTATATAGCTTCGTTGCAGGTATAAACCTGCGGACAAGCGATGTACTGAACGCAATAGAACGGTCCTGTTACAGATCCTGAACAACTGCATCCGCATTTTGACAGATCTGGTTTTCCGCTTACGCCTCCAGTGATGTTTTTAAGATCGGCTTTTTTTAGTTTTGTTGCATTTTTCAAAAAATTTTGCATAGTGATTTGGTTTTGAGATTATACAATTTTAGTTACTTTTCAAAGTTAAACAAATATTCATTATTCAAAGCATAATTTAATACTAATTTTGATAATTTATTTATTTTGTTAGCCTTATTAAAGTTAGTAACGAAAAAACGTCTATATTATTTCTTAAACAGCTATTATTTATTCTGTGAAATCCAGATCTCTGTCGTGGGTTTCCGAAACCGTTAATGAAGAATAGAAAGCCAGCCCAAAAACAATGATTCCGACTATTGCAGCACTTACAATAACTGAAAAATCTTTCTTGAAAAAATCGAAACCAAAGATCATTACAGGAACCAATCCGCGCACCATATTCGGAACGGTGGTGGTTGCCGTATTTCTGATGTTGGTTCCGAACTGTTCTGCGGCTAAAGTGACAAACATTGCCCAATATCCTGTTCCGAGTCCGAGCCAGACACAGAAAATATAGTATTTCGTTTCGGTATTCGTATTTCCGAAAAGCATGATGGCAACGCCAATGACGGTAAAAACCAACATATAAAAAATTGCCTTTTTTCTGGATTTTAAAAGGTGTGAGATGAATCCGCTCGCCAAATCTCCGGCAGAGATCCCGACATACGCCCACATGATGGCTTTTCCGGGGTTAAGATTTTCAATTCCCAGTTCGGGAGCAAACTGGTTGGCTAAAACCGCCAGAATGCCGATGCAAAACCAGGTGGGTAATCCTATTGCAATGCATTTTAAATATCGTATTAAACGGTCTTTATTGGTGAAAAACGACAGGAAATTTCCTTTGGAGACAGATTGGTGTTCCATGGTTTTATAAATTCCGGATTCGGAAACGCTGATTCTGAGAAATAAAAGCAAAATTCCTAAAACTCCTCCGATAATGTAGGAAATATTCCATCCTCCAGCCAATTCTACTGTTAACTGGGCTACAACGGCTCCCATTAATCCAAAACCGGCGACAACGGACGTTCCGATCGCTCTTAAATTCTTCGGCAGGCTTTCAGAAACAAGGGTAATTCCTGCTCCGAGTTCTCCGGCTAATCCAATCCCTGCGATAAATCTTAATCCCGCATATTGATACACCAAATGTTCTTTGGGGAAGTAAGGTAAAAATCCACACGCAATATTCGCCAAAGAATAGACTAAAATAGAACCGAATAGCACAGAAAGCCTTCCTTTTTTGTCTCCGAAAATTCCCCAGAAAATTCCGCCCAGCAGTAAACCAATCATCTGTGCATTAAGAATAAACGTTCCGTCGACATCAGGATTCAGCCCTAAAGCTTTTAAACTTGGAATTCTTACGATCCCGAATAAAAGTAAGTCGTAGATATCTACAAAGTAGCCTAACGCGGAAATGATAACAGGAATGGAAAAAATGTACTTCAGTTTTGAAGATGTGGAAAGTTCTTGCATTTTGGAGTTTTAAATTTTAAGTCTGTTTAAACTTTTTTATTTAACCGCAAAAGTAGCAAAAGATGAACTAAACTTTTATTTAAAGCTGATCATTATAAATGAAAAAGCTCACAATAGTTTTTAAAAATCTTTGATTTTTATTCTTTTGAGCACTTTGATCATTTTGGAAATTCGCTTTATCATTATCTTTTGTCCCTTTTGTGGTTTATTCTGTAATTAGTTTAAAAAAGTTTTTTGCTAAAAATAAAAAACCTTCCAATTTCTTGAAAGGTTTTTATGAATTATCTTTTTCTGATTCTTATCTCGCAATATTCACAGCTCTCGTTTCTCTGATTACCGTTACTTTTACCTGTCCCGGATAAGTAAGTTCGTTCTGAATTTTTTCTGAGATGTCGTACGATAACTGAGAAGCTACTTCATCATTTACTTTTCCGCTTTCTACCATTACTCTTAACTCTCTCCCTGCCTGAATTGCATAAGCCGAAGAAACTCCGTCGAAACTTAATGCTGCAGATTCAAGGTCTTTCAGTCTTTGGATATATGATTCAAGAACCTGTCTTCTTGCTCCCGGTCTTGCTCCTGAGATTGCATCGGCAACCTGAATGATCGGAGACAATAGTGAAGTCATTTCCACTTCGTCGTGGTGTGCTCCGATGGCATTTACAACTTCTGCATTTTCACCGTATTTTTCTGCCCACTGCATACCTAATAAAGCGTGAGGAAGTTCAGATTCCTGCTCCGGAACTTTACCGATATCGTGTAACAGACCTGCTCTTTTTGCTAATTTTACATTTAAGCCTAATTCAGCCGCCATGGTCGCCGCGATATTTGCCACTTCTCTTGAGTGCTGTAATAGATTTTGTCCGTAAGAAGAACGGTATTTCATTCTACCTACGATTTTAATTAATTCAGGGTGTAATCCGTGGATTCCTAAATCGATGATCGTTCTTTTTCCTACTTCAATGATCTCTTCTTCGATCTGCTTTCTTGTTTTTTCTACAACTTCTTCGATTCTTGCCGGGTGAATTCTTCCGTCTGTTACCAATCTGTGAAGGGATAATCTTGCGATTTCTCTTCTTACCGGATCGAAACATGAAAGAAGGATTGCTTCCGGAGTATCGTCAACAATAATTTCCACTCCTGTAACGGCTTCCAGAGCACGGATATTTCTACCTTCTCTACCGATGATTCTTCCTTTTACCTCATCCGATTCGATGTTGAATACAGAAACTGAATTTTCGATTGCCTGTTCTGTTCCGATTCTCTGAATGGTCTGGATAACGATTTTTCTTGCTTCGCTTTTTGCATTAAGCTGCGCTTCTTCCATGATGCTCTGAACGTGCGCCTGAGCTCTAGTTTTCGCTTCCGCTTTCATGGTTTCCACCAATTCTGCTTTTGCTTCTTCAGCGGTGTAATTGGCAATTTTTTCTAAAATTTCAACTTTTTTAGCGGTTGCAACGTCCAGTTCATGCTGTTTTCTTTCTAAGATTTCTGTTTTTTTAGCATAATCAGCGATTTGCTTATCCAAATCTTTCTCAAGTTTTCCGGTTTTGCTAAGCTCATCATTCAGCTTGTGCTCCTTATCCTTGATTCTTTTTTCAACTTCCTGCATTTTCTTTTCTCTTGCCTGAATGTCTGCATCGTGCTGAGATTTCAGTTCAAGAAATTTTTCTTTAGCCTGAAGGTTCTTTTCTTTCTTTATGGATTCAGCCTGTACATTGGCTTTTTCTATAAGGTTTTCGGCATTTTTCTGTGCATCATCTATAATAAATTTTGCTTTGGTATTCAATGAGCTTTTGGAGAAAAATATCCCTGCAACCGCACCGATTAATAAACAAACAACGCCGATTATAACTTCTATCATAATTTATATTGAGTTTTAATTGTATTCATATTCTTTTAATTATTTTACATAAAAAAGCCCACAATAATCCAGAGATTGAGAGTAAACTCCTAATCAACACGATTTGAACTGATTTCCACTGTCTGTAATCCGGAGAACCGGCACGCCATTCAATGGACATTTGTTCGGTAATTGTTTAGCGTTGAGTTTACCTTTAATGTGTTAGAATTATTGTAGGCAGCTTTTTCGGGAAAAAAAATCTATTTCCCTGTTTCATTGTTCAACGACTGATTAATTTTTGCTAATCTTTCGTTGGTAGATTGTATTGTTTTATCGTAGTTCGCAGACACTACTTCGGCATTGGTCCCCAGTTTCAGGGCGCACATCGCCAAAGCATCCTGTTTGTCTCTCACATCGAAATTCTGTTCAAAATCTTTAATCATATTCTCTATCTGCTTCCCGACTTTACGCAGAGTTTCTTCTTCTGCTGCCGGTACGTTCAGCGGATATACTCTTCCGGCTATATTAATGGTTATTCTTCTTACCTCCATTATAATCCACTGTTTTGAAGCTGCGCAATGCAGAAATCTATTTCTTTTACCAACCTGTTGATGTGGTTTTTCATCAGTCGGTTATGTTCAGGATTTCCTGATATTGCTGAATAAAGTTTTATATTTTTTTGTTCTTCTGCTAATACCTGATTTTTTCTTCTTTCCTCATCATATTTCTTCTTCAGTTCTTCATGCTCAACATTTAATTCCGAGAATCTTTCACTAAGATTTTTGTAATTTTTCTGTAACTGCAAAATCTTTTTTTCTAATTCTGAAAAATTGTTTTCTAAATCTTGAAGCATTTCAGGTTTTGTATATTCTAACTATTAGCAAAAATAACAAAATATTAATACTAACAAAAATAAAACGGTCTATATTTTGCCCGGAAACAAAAAAGGAGACACAAAATGCATCTCCTTTATCTATTTTATAGTAAATTTTTATTCAAATTTCAATACAAAGAAAATCGCTCTTGTCTGTAATGTAGACATTGCAGAAGTCCAGTAAGGAGGCGTAGTTGCGTTATCTGCTACAATCTCGTTGTTCATAATGAAAGTACCTCTTACGGCAGGAGTCAGTTTAAATTTATTGAAATAAAACTGAATTCCCATTTCTGCAGACCAAGCAAAGTTATGAGTAGTAGATCTGAAAACCTGCTGCATATTGTCGTCTGTAGAAGTTGCATTAGACTGAAGGTTTACAATATAGTTTACCCCGGTTGCAACGTAAGGTCTGGAATTGTACCATCTGTTTCCGTGGAACTCCAATAATACAGGAATGTCTATTAAAGTCGTTTTAATATCTCTTATTCTGTCTTTATCCGTTAATTTCATCGGGATGAAAGGATCGTTCGTCAAAGTACCTGCAGCATACTGGTCGTTGGTCTGCGTATTAAAAGTAAGCTGTCTCTGCCCAAATTGTAACCCCGGTTCCAATCTTACATCCAGAAAGTCATTCAGCCTCCATTTTGCGATTAAACCTGCACCGAAACTGTAGCTTTCTTTAGATGTAACAAGATTCTGATTGTTATACATCCCATATCTTGGATTGAGAACAATACGGTAGTCTAGTCTATTACCACTTAGATAAAAACCCCAACTGAATTTCTGCTCGTCAAAGTCTTCCAACTTATCCATTCTGTTTCGGGTTCTGAATTGCGCGTTTGCTAAAACTGCAACATTTACTGAGGCTAAAACCAGTGCTCTTAATAAAAATTTATTCATAGGTTACTTTGTTGCTTTATAAATTGTGGCTATACCTAAACTTAGTTTTTTATATTCAACTTTTTTAAATCCTGTATCTAAAAGAATTTGTCTCATCTTTTCCCCATAAGGAAAAGCATTTACAGAATCCGGAAGGTATGTATACGCCCTGTTATCTTTGGAAACCAGTCTGCCGATCGCAGGTAAAATGTTTTTAAAGTAAAACATATACAATGGTCCCATAAACCCTTCAACCTTTGAAAACTCCAGTATATAAACACTCTTGTTATCTTTAACTACTCTTCTTAATTCTGCCAAACCTTTGGTAAGGTTTTCAAAATTCCTAACTCCAAATGCAACGGAAACCGCATCAAATCTGTTATCTTCATACAGTAACTTCTCCGCATCTCCTTTTTGCATGGAAATTTTGCCGTCTAATTTAAGTTTTTTTATTTTAATAACGCCAACATTTAACATTTGTTGCGATAAATCTAAACCAATTACTTTAGAGCCGGTTCCTTTTTCCACAGCAATCGCCAGATCTCCCGTTCCTGTAGCCACATCCAGCACTTCCTGCGGATTATCTTTTTTCATCCATTTCACCAGCGTATTTCTCCACATCACATCGATTTTCATGGATAAAACCCGATTCAGAAGATCATACTTCGGTGCAATATTGTCGAACATATCTTCTACCTGACTCTTTTTAGTAGCGTCGGTATTGTAAGGCGTAATTTTGGTAATATCTTTTGTCAAAACTTAAAACTTGTAATATTCGTTATAATAATTAAGGTAATCCTGCTTTCTGAAGATCTTCGATCTCGATTCTACCTTCTGGATATTTTTGATAATTTTATCATAATCTTCGTCTACATTATAATAAAAATCATCGGTAAACAGCTTACTGAAACGTCTTGCGCCTCCAAAGTAAGGTTTTCCGTCGATGATCGTTTTATCCAATGCCAAAAGTAATGAATCTTTTTTAAGATTATACCCATAATACTGATCATTAATATAATAATCCTGATGAGCAATATTAATAAGACCTCTTATTTTTTTTACTTCAAAAGCTGAATCAAACAACAGTTTTTTATTTCTGTCGAAAACTTTTATAGAATTTTTTCCCTGATTGAGATCTACAGAAACCGTCTGTCCTCCGGCAATTACACCTTCCGAACCGTTATTGATTTTGTAGTAAAATGTATCTGGCGTAGGATTGTCTACTACGTAGTAATTTTTTTTGGCTAAAAAAAGGAAATAAATCCCAAAGGCTACGATAAACGCCACAACTGCAATAAGTAAGCCTTTTAAGGAAGGATTGTTTTTCATAAGATTGTAAAGTACAATTTTTGCAAATTTAGTAATATTTTTAATTCTCTGTTATTAATATTAATTATTAACTTTGCATCTTTAAAAAAAATCATATAAACGAATGCCGAATACGATCATTATTGGTTCTGGATCTTACCTTCCCAGCAGAATTATCGGAAGAGACTTTTTTCTAGATTCAGAGTTTTATTCAGAAGACGGGGTGAAGATTGACAAGCCTGCTGAGGAAACGATCTCAAAATTTGTAGAAATTACAGAGATAGAAAACAGAAGATTCATAGAAGATGATCTTTCCAACTCAAAAATCGGTTACGAAGCTGCAAAAATTGCTATTGCAGATGCAAAAATAGATCAGGAGGAACTGGATTATATCATTTATGCGAGCAATTTCGGTGAGGTTACCGTAAACGGATACGCAGATTTCATGCCGACAATGGCAGCGAGAGTAAAAAACAAACTGGGCATTAAGAACAGAAAATGTGTTACTTACGACATGCTTTTCGGATGTCCTGGTTGGGTGGAAGCAATGATTTTAGCAGATAATTTAATTAAAGCTAAAGTGGCTAAAACTATTTTGGTAATCGGCGCTGAAACGTTAAGCAGAGTAACAGATCCGCATGACAGAAACAGAATGATCTTCGCAGACGGAGCCGGTGCTGTCGTGGTACAGGCTACAGATCAGGAAAATGTAGGAATCATTGCTCACAATACAATTTGTGATAACGGTGTGGAACTGGATTATCTTGCCAACGGACCATCCATCAACAAAGATTCTGACCAGACCCGTATTTTCGTAAGAATGCAGGGTAGAAAAATCTACGAATATGCGTTGAAAAACGTTCCTGCTGCAATAAAAGAAACCATTGAAGACGCAGGTCTGTCTATTGAAGATATCAACAAAATATTAATCCATCAGGCAAATGCAAAAATGGATTATGCGATGATCGAAAGACTTCACAAGCTTTATAATGTGAAAGATTACGATCATTCTATCTCTCCAATGACGATCCAGGATTTCGGAAATTCTTCTGTGGCTACAATTCCTACCATGTTTGATTTAATAATTAAAGGAAAAATGGAGGGTCAATCGTTTAAAGAAAAAGGTAACATTGTAATGACTTCGGTAGGTGCCGGAATGAACATCAATGCTATAGTTTACAGATTTCCTTAACAATATTTAATTTAAAATATAATAAAGCACAGGGAAATAATTCTTTGTGCTTTTTTTAAACTTAGTTATGCAAAGAAACTTTTTTATCATTGCGGCAGTTTTTCTTTTTCTGGAAATTTACATTTACCAGGCCATCAGAACCTTAACAGACAATAACTGGATCAAAATAGGCTATTGTATCATTTCTCTGGCTGTTTACGGCTTTTTCGCTTACGAGGTTTCTCACTTCAGCAGAGCCGACCGAAGCATGATGCGTGCGCAGATCATGATCTCCCTGTTTCTCGTTTTTATCCTGCCTAAAATTTTCATTGTTTTGTTTTTATTAATCGATGATATTTTCAGAACCGGAAGTTATCTTATCGGACTTACCCGACCATCGGAGAACTTTTTCCCGGAAAGAAGAAAGTTTTTAAGCATCATGGGATTAGGTTTGGGAGGCGTTCTTTCAGCTCTTTTTATCGATGGAATTACATTTGGAAAATACCGCCATAAAGTAAGAAGGGTAAGAATGAATTTTGCGAATCTTCCCAAAAGCTTTAAAGGATATAAAATCGTACAGATTTCAGATGTTCACAGTGGAAGTTTTGCGGATCCGGGAAAGCTTCAGCATGCGATTGACTTAATCAACGAACAGAATCCCGATCTGGTTCTTTTTACGGGAGACATGGTGAATAATGTAGCCGAAGAATTCAAACCCTTCATTCCCCTGTTTTCAAAAATCAAAGCAAAAGATGGGAAGTTTGCCGTTCTTGGAAACCATGATTATGCAGATTATGTAAGCTGGGATTCTCCGGAAGCCAAAAAGAAAAATCTTGACACCTTAATTGATTACGAAAGACAGGCAGGTTTTGATATGCTTCGTAACGAACACAGAATTATTGAAAAAAACGGAGAAAAAATATACATTTTAGGAGTTGAAAACTGGGGACTGAAACCTTTTCCGCAATTTGGAAGATTAGATGATGCCTTAAAAGGTGTTCCGGAATCTGCCGTTAAAATCTTAATGAGCCACGATCCTACCCATTTTGATTATGTGGTGAAAAAACACCCTGCAAATGTTCATTTAACGCTTTCAGGACATACCCACGGAATGCAGTTTGGCTTGGATCTTAAAAACGTAAAATGGTCTCCTGTTCAGTACAAATACCCGAAATGGGCAGATTTATATGAAAGCGAAGGAAAAATGCTGTATGTAAACAGAGGTTTCGGAGTTTTGGGATATCCCGGAAGAGTCGGCGTTTTACCGGAAATTACACTTTTTGAACTGGCTTAAATCACAAACACTTATTGCGTTTGATTCAAAGATATTTTTCACTCAGTTTTTCGATAAGTAAATTTGAATCAATCGCATTCTCATCAAATCTTGTTAAAACTTCACGAACCTTAGGATATTCGTCTATGAATTCAAGATTTTCGATTTCTTCTAATTTAAAGTCATTCATGATTTCCCGGAACAATTCTTCATCTACTCCCCAATATTTTATATATTTACTTTCATCAATAAATATTTCAACTAAACTTTCATCATCATTGTAGATTAGCCCAAAATTTATAAAAGCATCCTGAGTGAGTTCTTTTTTATATTGATTAATAAATTTCAAAATACTGTCTTTTTCCTCATAATTGCCATAATTTAAGTCAAAATCAATATGCCCAAATAGAACAGCCGCAACTTCGGGTAATGTTTTTGAAAGCGCAACAATTAAATTCCAGAGGTTAGAATTATCAATATTTATTTCAGCAAAAAAATCAAATCCTATCGATTCATTCTCAGAATTATTTTCTTTAAGCTTAAAAGTATATCCCTGAACAATATTTGCAGTTTTACTCTCTTCCCATCTTTTTAAGATTGAAGGATTGTTGGGAATCTCATCTTCATTTAAAAATCTTATCGTTTTGGGGAATTCCAAAGTTTTTTTCATAATTAAAAAATATAATCTTTCATACGGGAAGTAGCCATTTCTTTCTCATTGATCCAACTCAGGAGGGCATCTAATTTGTCCTCCATCTTTTTCCCGGAGTTCAGTTTTCTGTAAAAAGGGATATCGAATCTATACTTTTTAAAATCTGTAAACTGCCATGAATTAAGATAGATCAAAACGAAATCGTCTTTTTTCAGGGTTTCAAAAACCATACTCTGGTAATAATTCGTAGGCACAATCTGGAATACAAAATCGTTATACGGCAACTGGCTGTAAGGAGAAATACTTTCCGGAACAATGCTCAATCCGTCTTCTTCATTAATCTGCGTGTCTCTTTTCAGACGTTTGAAAGGGAAAAGAATATCAGCATTATCAATATTGGAAACATAATTAAATTCCAGCAACTTTAAATCTTCCTGAGGAACTTTGATGTCTTTCTGACGAATTCCGCGAATCTGTTTTTCTAAAAATTCCTGAGTAAATTTTTTAGCATTTTCAATTTCCTGAATGGTAGAATTTTTATTATAAAAAGCAATTTCATGCCCTTTGGATGAAATTGCTTTTATTAAATTCTGAAGCTTCTGAGCGAGCGAAATCTCTACAAAAAAACTTGCTTTAACATCATGAATATCTAAAATTCTAAGAATTGCTTTCGTATTATCCTCTGAAATTTTCAGCCTCTCCTCATCAGAAATAAACTGCTCTTTTTTACAGTCAGCTTCAATATTCAGGATGTTAAAAGTAAACAATATCATTTAAATTAAATTTTAGATAATTTTTATAATAAATTAAAAATCAGATGTTAAAATAATTCTTATTTAAATTAAAACTTGAAGTAAATTAATTTTTAGCTAATTTGATTTTCAAATTTTTAATCATGTCTTTAGTCATCTCAGAAATCCCGAAATCATAGCTTAATCCCCAGTCTTTTTTAGCTACAGAGTCATCAATTGAAGCTGGCCATGAATCTGCAATCGCCTGTCTGAAATCCGGTTTATAATCGATCTCGAATTCCGGAATTTCTTTCTTAATTTCTTCAGCCAGTTCTTTTGGCGTGAAAGACATTCCGCCTAAATTATAAGAAGATCTTACGGTAAGATTTTCTTTTGGAGCATCCATTAATTTCAGGGTTGCGTTGATGGCATCATCCATATACAACATCGGCATTCCTGTGTTTTCGGAAATAAAACTTGTGTATTTTCCTTCTTCGATGGCTTCATAAAAAATCTCAACAGCATAATCTGTAGTTCCACCACCTGCAGGAGTTTTCCATGAAATCAATCCCGGATAACGGATGCTTCTTACATCTACTCCATGCTTGTCAAAATAATACTCGCACCATTTCTCACCCGCCATTTTAGAAATTCCGTAAACCGTGGTTGGATTTAAAACCACATCCTGCTCCACATTTTCTTTAGGAATTCCTTTTCCAAAAACCGCAATGGAACTCGGCCAGAAAATCTTTTGAATAAGTCCTTCTTTAGCCATTTCACAAAAATGAAGCAGGGGCTCCAGATTTAATTTCCATGCGAAAACCGGCTGCTTTTCTGATGTACCCGACAATAATGAAGCCAAATGATAAACGGTAGTAATATCGTAGTCTTTGATCACCTGTCTTACCAATTGGGTATTGGTAACATCCATTCTTTCGTAATGACCTGCCGCGGTAATTCCCTTTTGCCATCTGTCGAGCCCCGAAGCCACAACATTTTCAGCTCCGTGAATTTCAACAAGTCTGTTTGTAAGCTCGGTGCCGATCTGTCCTAAAGCACCTGTAATAAGTATTCTTTCCGTGTGGGATTTCATTTTTAACTTTTATTTGTTGATCGAAAGCAAAAGTAAATATTTTACCCCCTATCTTAAAACAAAATTGTAAATTCGAATATAAATTTTGTAAATGAAAAAGATTATTATTTCACTTATTTTATTTTCTACCACAATTTCAGCACAATACACAGATATTACTATTGTGAAGGAGGTGAAAGTTAAAAATAAAGGAGTGGTTGTTTCTGCACATCCGTTAGCAAGCGAAGCAGGAGCAAAAGTTATGAAAATGGGAGGAAATGCGTATGATGCTATTGTTGCTACGCAATATGCACTTGCCGTTGTTTATCCGCAGGCGGGAAATATCGGTGGAGGCGGATTTTTGGTTGGTGTAAAAAATAATGGTGAAAAATTTACAATCGATTATCGTGAAACGGCACCTAAAAAAGCAAGCCGCGATATGTACGTTGACAAAAACGGAAAAGCGAACACGGATCTTTCCCAAAACGGGAGATTAGCAGTTGGTGTTCCAGGAAGTGTGGCAGGTTTTTTTGCTACTTTAAAATACTGTAAGCTTCCGATGGAGAAACTAATTCAGCCCGCCATAGATCTTGCTGAAAAAGGCTTTTCGATTACCGAACAGGAAGCTAACTTACTGAATAACAACAAACAAAATTTCCAGAAGCACAATCAGTCTTCCATTGTTTTTGTTAAAGATATTCCGTGGAAAGCCGGAGACCTTCTAGTTCAAAAAGATCTGGCTGAAACGTTAAAGTTGATTCAGAAACAAGGTTTAAAGGGTTTTTACGAAGGAAAAACGGCGGAACTTCTGGTTTCTGAAATGAAAAAAGGAAACGGAATTGTTACTTCTGAAGATCTTAAAAATTATAAAGTTGCCGAAAGAAAAGCACTTGAATTTGATTACAAAGGAAATCAGGTAGTTTCTATGCCTTTGCCTTCGAGCGGCGGACTTCTTCTTGCGCAAATGCTGAAAATGGCAGGTTATGAAAATCTTGAGAAATATCAGCAAAATTCTACACAGGCTGTTCAGGTGATGGTGGAAGCCGAAAGAAGAGCGTATGCGGACAGAGCGGAATATATGGGCGATCCGGATTTTATTCAGGATAAAACGTCTTATCTGATTTCTGACGAATATCTGAAAAACCGATGGAAAAGTTTCAGTTTCAGTAAAGCGACTCCAAGTGCGGAAGTCGGGAAAATAACCAAACAACCCAAAGAATCTACAGAAACTACTCATATTTCTGTGATTGATAAGGATGGAAACGCAGCGGCTGTTACGACTACTTTAAACGGTTTATACGGAAGTAAAGTTGTTGTTTCGGGTGCGGGATTTTTCTTAAATAATGAAATGGACGATTTTTCCATAAAACCGGGTGTTCCGAATATGTTTGGAGCGGTTGGCGGAGAAGCCAATTCCATTCAGCCGAATAAAAGAATGCTTTCTTCGATGACTCCAACGATTGTTCTGAAAAACGGAAAACCTTACATGGTAGTCGGAACTCCGGGAGGAACGACGATTCCTACTTCTGTTTATCAGGCTATTGTTGATGTGATCGATTTTAAGCAGAATGCTAATATTTCTGTCAATGCTCCGAAATTTCATCATCAGTGGCTTCCTGAAACGGTTGCTTTTGAAAAGAATTTCCCTGAAACCACGATTAAGGATCTGGAAAAATTAGGATATAAGTCTGAAAAATGGAACCAGATCGGAAGAACAGAAATGATTCTGATTGATGACAACGGAAATATTCATGCGGTTGCAGATGGTCGTGGTGACGATTCTGTTGCAGTGGAATAGTTGACGTTTTTGTAGTTAATTAAAAAAAAACTGACTCAAAAGTATATTAATTAATTGATTATCAAATGTTTTTATTCGTCAAAATGGCAAGAGTAAAATAATCTGGATTTTGAGACCGTTTTTTGAGATTCTTGCTTCATTAAAATTATATAAAGATTTAAAGTAATTGGTTTCGGCTCGGGCTTCGCCCGAGCCGAAACTATTCATGACATTTGTCATTATTTTAAAGCAAATTTCACTAATTTTCGGCTTTTAAAATCAATATTCTTTTGAAAGCAAAAAAAATTTACCACCAGCTTTATTTTCAGGTTATTATTGCGATTGTTGCAGGAATTCTTTTAGGAAGATTTTATCCTGAACTTGGTGAAAAAATGAAACCTTTGGGCGACGGATTTATCAAACTCGTGAAAATGATTATTGCTCCGGTGATTTTCATTACCCTCACCTTAGGAATCGCGCACATGACTGATTTGAAGAGAGTGGGCAGAATTGCGGTTAAAGCAATGATTTATTTCTTTACGTTTTCAACGTTGGCATTGGTTATCGGTTTGGTGGTAGGAAATATCTTACAGCCGGGTCATGGTCTTAATATTGATCCTTCTACCCTTTCGGGCGATGTTTCTCAGTATCAGCAAAAAGCTCATGAAACGACTTTAACGGGTTTCATCATGAATATTATTCCGGAAACGCTGTTCAGTCCGTTGGTTGGAGATAATATTCTGCAGGTTCTTCTTGTTGCTATTTTAATGGGCGTAGCTTTGGTTTTAACGAAAGAAAAAAGCCAGAAAGTAACGGATTTTTTACAGGATCTTTCCACTCCGGTCTTTAAAATTGTGCATATGCTGATGAAACTGGCGCCGATCGGAGCTTTTGGAGCGATGGCTTTTACCATTGGAAAATACGGACTTCATTCGGTTTTGAATCTGATTTTTTTGGTGGGAACGTTTTATATAACTTCTGCATTGTTTGTGGTTTTGGTTTTAGGCGCTGTCGCCTGGTACAACGGTTTTAATATTTTTAAGCTGATGTATTATCTGAAGGAGGAGCTTTTGCTGGTTTTAGGAACGAGTTCTTCAGAATCTGCACTTCCCGGAATTATGGAAAAGCTTGAAAAAGCAGGCTGTTCAAGAGCGATTGTCGGTTTGGTGGTTCCGACTGGATATTCTTTCAATCTCGACGGAACCAATATTTATATGACGCTGGCTTCACTTTTTATTGCCCAGGCTTTAAATATTCATCTTCCGATCGAGAAACAAATTATTCTTCTTTTGGTTGCCATGCTGAGTTCTAAAGGCGCAGCCGGAGTTACGGGAGCGGGATTTGTGACTTTAGCAGCAACATTAGCGGTTGTTCCTGAAATTCCGATTGCCGGAATGACGCTGATTTTAGGAATCGATAAGTTTATGAGTGAATGCCGTGCTTTAACCAACGTTATCGGAAATTCTGTAGCAACGGTGGTGGTTGCCAACTGGGAAAAGCAACTGGATAAAGAGCAACTGCACTATTGTCTGGATCATCCGAATGAAGTGGAAAAAAAACTGGAGGTTTAGCCTGACATTGTTTAATCTGAAACAGATTTAGTTTTTATAATGACTGCTATTTTAGCCGCGATTGAGCGACGTGTCTGAGCTCTTTTTTGTATTCGGCGGCTGCTTCGCAGCCGCCGAATACAAAAAAAACGAGTAGCGAAAGCGGGAAAAAGCTCCTAAAATTAAATAGATAACAATTTCTTTTTTACCGGAATGACCGTTTTTAGATTAAAATTCTTAAACTCGAAGGCTGAACTTTTACATGAACCGGAGATTTTATTTTGTTGAACTCTCCGTCGAGATGCCAGTTTTTGGTATTCACCTTAAATTCTATTTCGGAAACAGGCAAATAGGTAACATAATCGTCCTGTTTCAGTTTTTTGGTAAACATTCTGAACGCAAAAAGCATGGAATAGAAGAAAGGGAATTTTTTGACGAGAACCATATCTACCAAACCGTCACTTTTACTTGCATGAGGTGCGATGTAGGCGTTGTTTCCAAACTGTCTTGTGTTGGCGATGTTCACCATTAAATATTTCCCGTTGTACTGCTTGTATTTTTCGTCAAAAAACTTCAGTTTGATTGGCTTGTAGCTGAAAAAGGTTTTAAAGGAAACTTTGATGTAGTTTTTAAATCCTCTTGTGGTTTTTTCAAATTCCTTTACGACTTTACCGTCGAATCCGGTTCCGGAAACATTGATGGAAAGTCTGTCGTTTACTGTGAACGTATCAATTTTTCTGGAATTTTTGGTTTTGATCTTTTCCAGCAGTTCGTCCAGATTTTTACTGAACTGGGTTTCGTTGGAAAATCCGTTTCCGGAACCTGCCGGAAAAATCGCCAGAATTTTTTCTGTGTTGATGAGATTTCTGGCTACGGTAGAAATGGTTCCGTCGCCTCCTATGGCTACAAAAATATCAACGGTATTAAAATGATCCTGAATAAACTGATCGGTTCCGGGAATGGATTCCGAGATGTAATACAAAGGATCTTTTACCTTTGCTTTCAGTTCGTTGAGAAACGGCTGATAATTTTTTTTCGCCGAAAAAGGATTGATGATGAAAGCGACTTTTTCCATTAGTGCAAAAATAAAAAATGCTCCCGATCTGGAAGCATTATTATTATTTAATTTTCATTCTTTTCATCAATTCGGGAGTAAGTGTGCCTTTCAGTTCCGTCCACGAAACCGGAATCGTAATGTCTCCTGCTGCAAAAGCTGTAATTTCATACGGACTGTAATGGAAATATAGGTTTTTGTCATCAAAATAGAAGTTTTCTGTTGCCGGAATTTTGTCTACCAAAAGCATTTCAGAATTATTAACTTCTCCTTTATCATCTGTTGTTCCGCTGTTGGTTTTGTTGATATTTTTCATTAAAAGGGCTTCCAGTTTTTCTTTCGGCATGGAAGTAATGTCTTTTAATTCAAGCTTTTTGTTGTTTTTTAAATCAAAAACTCTTTCGGAATAACCATAATTATCGTGTGCACCTCCTTCATAAGAAGCCCAAAAGTATTCTATCTGGAGATAATCATTGGTATTGGATTTTACTTTCATTGCTGTATCCGAATACCATTCCTGAGAGAATGAAATATCTGAAATCCAGTCTTTTGAATCTTTTCTGATGTTATTAAAATATTCGTTTTTGCTTTTCTGAAGGTAATTCAGCAATCCTTCTCTGGAAAAATCGCCAATATTTTTTTCTGTAAAATAAATGCTGTCTAATAATTTTTTATCCTTTACTGTCGGGAACAGCAACATTTTGGAAGTATATTTAACGGTTAAAGAATCGCTAAGCTTAGTTGAATCGCTGATTTTCACGGAATCTACTGTAAACTTTTCGGGAGCTGCAGCTTCTGTTTCATTTATATTATTGCTTTCCGTCTTTTTACAGGCAGAAAAAACAAAGAAAGAAGAAAGTGCCAAGACAGCAATGGTATTTTTCATAATTCTGATTTTCCTTCTTCAATGCAAAAACCATTCAAAAAATGAATGGTTTGAGATTATTTTTGAAAAAAAATTTAATTACTGTTTTTTTACAAGACTGATGACTTGGTTTTCCTGTTTGGAAGCAACTCCCCAAATCTGTTTAAAAGCCGGATAATATTCTTTCTCATAAGTGGGACTCTTAACTTTGGTGGTGGAAATTACTTCGATCCTGTTTCCTTTTTGTTCAGCAATATAACTGTATTCGATTTCTTTATCGTCGGTTACGATTTTTTTGTTTTTCGGCATTTCTTCAATGGTATATCCTTCCGGAATTTCCAAAACTATTTTCTTAATTCTTGTGAACGGCGAAGTAAAATCGATTAGGTATTTTCTTTCTTCTGTCTGATCGAATTCATTTGAGTTTTTATTTAAAAACAACATCGGATTGATAATCATTTTCTTTCCGATCCTGTCGATTAAATTTTCGGAAGAAAACTTCATGGTGCTTTCAAAATCACCGTTTTCATGTACTTTTGAATCGATATTGGTAAAGTCTATCGCAAAATTATCTTTATACTGCTTTTTGTATTTCTCTGCATTATCGTCATAGCTTTCTTTCGCAAAAATAGCATACGTTCCTGTGTCTTTATCGGAATAGGTTCCCGAAATGCTTCCGTCTGCATTAATTTTTGCCGCCGCCGTAAGATAGGTAAAACTTGTTTTTGCATTGATCATGGATAATTGCTGAACTTTGTCTTTATTCATCAAAATTCCGAACTGGTTCCAGTCTCTTGGCGGTAACTGATCGATCGAAGACTGCTTTGAAGTGGCATCATACAAATGAAAGCCATCTTTTGTCTGAACGGCAGCAATTACAAAATTCATATTGGAAACATTGGGTGAAGCGATATTAATAAAACCGTTGCTCACCGTAGAAATCGTAAGCGGATCTGCTTTAATTCCGGCTTCACGAAGCATCATGACCAGAAAAAGATTGATTTCTGCCGCATTTCCGGTTTTTGTTTCCAGCATTTTTTTGATACCGTCTTCTGTATAAATTCCTCTGTCTTTATTCCATGTAAAGGTATTTTTTACATAATCAAAAACAGCATTGGCTTTTTCTATCTCTCCTGAAATTCCTGAAATATTTGCAGGCATATTGTCTTTTGCCAGTCTTGTCTTCTTTAATTCTCCTCCGAAATCTTCATTTTCATACAACCTCTGCTTAATCTGTTCCCACGATGAAGAATACAATTTAAGTTCTCTGAAGTTTGTTGAATGAAGCTCTGCACCAATTTTGGTTCTGTAATTTCGGTCGTTATTTACAAATTTTTCTGTCTTAAAACCTTTTACGTTTTCAAATCCGAAGCGGTATGTTCTGTAATTCATTCCGTACATCATTCTTTCATCAACTTCTCTATATTTAGGAGTAAGAAAACCTGTGTAATTCACATTATAGGCAATGTTTGAAGGGCTGTCTAAAACATATTCCGTGTATAACGACGGTGTATCTGTTTCGATCATAATTTCCGGAACCACATAGAGAAATGGAGAAGTCACTTCATACTGGTATTCGATAACAGAGCCGTTTTTTACATTCGGGAATGCAAATTTTGTGATGGAAACATATTTGCTCTCTTTACTTTTATATTTCGAACTTTTATCAACTTTTGTAGCTACGGAAGTACCGTTTTCCAGATTGTACGTGAAAGCTTTTACCCTCGAAATGGTCTCCTGATCGCTTCCGCTTTGGTATAACGGAATTTCAAGATTCAACCAGTCTTCTGCTTTGTCTTTATCATAAATTTTCACCCTGTAAAAAGCTTTTTTCACAAGATTTCCGGTATTGTTATCAATGCTGAAATGCAGAGATTTGAATAAAATTTCGGCAGGTGCATTTTCATCCAACGCTGATTTCTGCTTTGAAAGATCTGCATCATTAAATTTAGGATAGTTAAGAAATTCATGCTTCTGAGCTTCAACAAATATGAAATTCATTGAACAGAAAGCCACTAGAAATATTTTTTTCATGTTAAATTTTAGAAATTAAAATTTTTGAGTTGTCGATGTTAATGGTTTTTTTTCTGAAATTAACGTAATCGTTATATTTTTCTTTAGGATAAAGTCCTTTATTGATTCTTATGGTTCGGCTGACTTTCAGTTCTTCGCCATTTTTTACAAAACTTAACTGATAGGTTCCGAATTCTGAATTTAACGTCACATTCTCGGGAAGTTCCTCTATTTTATAGTTTTTAGGAAGCGCAAAGTTGATTTCGTATTCATCCTGAAAAGACTGTCTTAATTCAAAAGGCAATTCCCTGTTTTCGTCTGTTTTGTAAACATTGTTTGAATAAATAGGTACTGCTCTGAAAATGATGCTGCTTCCTGCGTTTTTAGAATAATTATTGGCTTTAAAATCAAGATCAAATTTTGCAACGGCATTGTCTTTATCGTTCAGGAAATTTTTCATTTCAATCTTTTCAAAATGAAGAACATCCAGAAGATTTTTTATGGCTTCGTTTCTTTCTTTTGGTGACATTGTTGCCAGAACGAGATTGTTATCATACTGAATTCCCGTGTACGCAAAATTACCTTCGCCGGAAATACTGTTGTCTTCATTAAGCTTTATTTTTAAAAGCTGTTTTTCTTTGCTTTGGTCTGCTGCATAAACCGGAGTATCAATTAATTCAATTCCGTTTTTCCTGATGGAAAGCACATTTCTTTCTGTGGTTCCGTAACTTAGATGATTAAAAGCTATTTGCTGAGATGTATTTTCAAGCCAGATATTTCCTTTTTCTGCAGGAACCATCAGAATAACATGGTTTCCTCCCATTTTGGGAAAATCTTTATCAAACGAAACCGGAGAGGAACCTGAATTGATCACCGAATAATAAGCCGGAATTCCGGCTTCATCCAGTAAAGTTTTCATGTAATTCGTTAATCCTTTGCAGTCACCATATCCTTTTTTCTGAACCTCATCCGGAAGCATCGGCTGCCAACCGCCGATTCCCAAGGCTACAAAAATATACCTTGTCTTGCTCTGCATATACTGATACAGTTTTTTTACCTTTTCTTCGGTTGTTCCCTGTAAATTCAATGCTGCGACTTCCGCTTTAATTGCAGGCGTTGATAAAGAAACCGGCTGTAAAATGCTGTTGTAATACCAAGATCCGAACTCACCCCAGTTGTTTATACTCCCCTGTTTTCCTTCAAGATTGAATTTCGTTAACGCAAAACTTACTTTTGGCAAAATTTTTATCGGTTGGGGAAGCAAAAAAGCATCATCAATAGCCGGAACATTTTTATAAGAATATATTTTTTCTCCTGCATTATCGCTTTCTGTAACTGAAGTATAGTTATAAGCCGAAGGATATGTTTTTGTTTTAAGCTCGATGCCTGATTTGTTGATGATCTTCATCTGAGCTTCTTCCAGTGAGATATTGGTTGATCTGAAAGGAATAAAATCCGGTAGGAAAACTGTATTTTCATCACCAATCTGATAAGAAAATTCAACGGTGTAAGGATATTGAGTCGGAGTATATGACATAGCCATCACTCGGTTATCCGAATAGAAAGTTCCCTGATTGTTATTGGCAAAATCTCCAAAATCTGACTTGGAAAATGACTTTATTTTCTTTCCAGATTCATCGTAAATATTTACCTTGATGTCTGAAATACTATTGCCTTTTTCATAAGGGATATAAATCTGTGCATCGGAGTCACCATCTTTGTTCAAAACTGTAGTAACCGTATAATACTGATATCTTATATCATCAATTTTATTGATCTGAATGGTTGTAAGATCTTTCCTGATCACTGCATCTGCGTTTTTCTTCAGATTCTCAGGAATAGCTGAAACCGGAAAATTTTGTGTGTAATAAAAAGAAGCCATCGAAAGCGCTCCAATACAAAGTATTTTCATCATGGTTATTTAAATTTAGCAAAAATAATGAAATCTTATAACTGACAAAATTATTTTTTATTGTATTGAATGGTTAATATTGAAAAAGAAAAAAGACTCCATTGCTGAAGTCTTTTATAATCGTATTTTTTGAATTCAATTATGCATCAATTTTCGCATATTTAGCATTCTTCTCTATAAATTCTCTTCTTGGCGGAACCTCGTCTCCCATCAACATAGAAAAAACACTGTCTGCTTCCACCGCATTGTCGATGGTTACCTGCTTCAGAATTCTGTGTTCAGGATTCAGAGTGGTTTCCCAAAGCTGTTCAGGATTCATCTCTCCAAGACCTTTATAACGCTGAACTTCAACACCTTTTCCATCCGGAGACATTTCCAAAGTAAATTCTTCACGCTCTTTTTCGTTGTAAGCATATACTTTTTTATTTCCTTTTTTCAATAAATACAAAGGCGGCTGAGCAATATAAATATATCCGTTCTCAATCAATTCCTTCATATATCTGAAGAAGAACGTTAAGATTAAGGTTGAGATGTGAGAACCATCGATATCGGCATCGGTCATGATTACGATTTTATGATATCTTAACTTCGCCATATTCAACGCTTTACTGTCTTCTTCCGTACCTACGGAAACTCCTAAAGCGGTATAAATATTCTTAATCTCTTCATTATCATATACTTTATGAAGCATTGATTTCTCAACATTCAAAATCTTACCTCTTAACGGAAGAATTGCCTGAAAGAATCTGTCACGTCCCTGCTTTGCAGTTCCACCCGCGGAATCTCCCTCAACTAAGAAAATTTCTGATTCTGCCGGATCTTTTGAAGAACAGTCGGATAATTTCCCGGGAAGCCCGGAACCTCCCATCGGAGATTTTCTCTGAACCATTTCACGGGCTTTTTTCGCAGCCTGTCTTGCTTTTGCAGCCAACACCACTTTCTGAACGATAATTTTTGCTTCGTTAGGATTTTCTTCCAAAAAGTTAGTCAGCATTTCCCCAACAATTTTATCAACAGCACCCGAAACTTCGGAGTTTCCTAATTTCGTTTTGGTCTGTCCTTCAAACTGAGGTTCCATTACTTTTACGGAAATTACAGCGGTAAGTCCTTCACGGAAATCATCTCCTGTAATTTCTACTTTTTCTTTCTGAGGAATCCCTAAATCGTCTGCATATTTCTTTAAAGTTCTCGTTAAAGCACGTCTGAAACCTGCCAAGTGAGTACCTCCTTCGTGAGTATTGATATTATTAACGTATGAGTGAAGATTCTCATTAAATGAAGTATTGTAACGCATTGCCACTTCCACAGGAATATCGTCTCTTTCACCTTCCATAAAAATAACATTTTCCATGATCGACTCACGGTTTCCGTCGATGAAAGCAACGAATTCCTTTAAACCACCTTCAGAATGGAAAACTTCCGATCTGAAAGAACCGTCTTCCAGTTTTTCTCTTTCGTCTGTAAGGGTAATGGTAATTCCTTTATTTAAATAAGAAAGCTCTCTTAAACGGCTTGCTAATGTATCATAATTATATACCAGTTCTGTAAAGATAGAATCATCCGGCTGGAAGAACTGTTTTGTTCCTCTCTGATCGCTGTGTCCTATTTCCTCTACTCCGGTCTGAGCTTTACCTCTTGAATATATCTGCTGATAAACGTTTCCGTCTCTGTAAACTGTCGTTACCATTTCGTTGGAAAGTGCGTTTACACACGATACCCCAACTCCGTGAAGACCTCCGGAAACTTTATAAGAATCTTTATCAAACTTACCTCCTGCCCCGATTTTCGTCATTACAACCTCAAGAGCGGATTTTTGTTCTTTTTCGTGGAAATCCACAGGAATACCTCTACCGTTATCGCTAACCTCGATCCCGTTTCCTTCTTTAATGCAGACAAAGATCGTGTCACAGTATCCTGCCAACGCTTCGTCGATAGAGTTATCTACTACTTCATAAACCAAATGATGGAGACCTCTTACTCCCACATCACCAATGTACATTGAAGGACGCATACGTACGTGTTCCATTCCTTCCAATGCCTGAATACTACTCGCTGTATATTGTTTCTGACTCATATAAATATTAAAAAATCCTGCTAAATGCAAAGACTTACAAATATCGTGATTTTTTTCGAGGTATGAAAGTTAAAAAGTGTCAAAAAAGTATTGATTTTTCCACAAAAAGCAAAGATTGTTTTCTCTTAAAAAATATCAAAGTTAAAACCTATTTCTCAAACAAATGCTGTTGTAAATCATAATGTATATCTTTAATTTATACGTAAATTTATTTACTCAAAATGAATGGTTTATGGACGACTTTCTTGCAGCTCGTGCACAGATGGCAATGTCACTCGGCTTCCACATTATTTTTTCCTGTGTGGGTATGGTTATGCCTTTTCTTATGGCTTTTGCACACTGGAAATACTTAAAAACAAAAAACGAAGTTTATAAAGGTCTTACGAAAGCCTGGAGCAAGGGTGTGGCAATCCTTTTTGCAACCGGTGCCGTTTCCGGAACGATGCTTTCCTTTGAACTGGGACTTCTATGGCCGGAATTTATGAAACATGCCGGACCGATTTTCGGAATGCCTTTCTCTCTGGAAGGAACTGCATTTTTTATTGAAGCCATCGCAATCGGATTTTTTCTGTACGGATGGGACAGATTTAATAAATGGTTTCATTGGTTCTGCGGATTTTTGGTAGGATTAAGCGGTTTGGCTTCGGGAATTTTAGTGGTTGCCGCAAACGCATGGATGAATTCTCCGGCAGGATTCGATTATGTGAACGGACAATATTTAAATATAGATCCTATTAAAGCCATGCTCAATGACGCGTGGTTTCCTCAGGCGTTACACATGACAGTTGCAGCGTTTTGTGCGACTGGATTTGCCGTTGCCGGAGTTCATGCTTTTTTAATTCTAAAGAAAAAAAATGTTGAATTTCATACCAAAGCCTTCAGAATTGCAGCAGGATTTGCTTTGATCGGAGCATTCGGAGCTCCCTTAAGTGGTGATGTTGCCGCAAAATCTGTTGCAGAAAGACAGCCGATAAAATTAGCTGCCATGGAAGCCCATTTTGAAACGGAAAAAGGGGCTTCATTTGTGATCGGCGGAATTCCGGATGAGAAAAAAGAAGAGATAAAATATGCCGTAAAAATCCCGAAAGTTCTGAGTTTTTTAGTAGCTAATGATTTTAATGCGGAAGTAAAAGGACTGAAAGATTTTCCAAAAGACGAATGGCCTCCAATTGCCGTGGTACATTATGCTTTTCAGATCATGATTTTTTTTGGAGTTGTGATGATTATTATTGGAAGTGTTTTTCTGTATGCAACATTTTTCAGGAAAGAATGGTTTTCCAAAAACTGGCTTCTGAAAACATTTTTATATGCAACTCCTTTCGGATATATTGCTCTGGAAGCGGGATGGACAGTAACTGAAGTGGGAAGACAGCCGTGGATTATTTACGGAATTATGAAAACAGCCGATGCCGTGACACCAATGCCGGGAATTCAGTATTCTTTTTACTTTTTTACCGCGATTTTCGCGTCACTCTCTTTGGTTATTATTTTCCTTTTAACAAGACAGATTAAAATGGTTCCCAAATTATACGATCCTACCGATCCTCAGTTTAACTCTAAAAATAAGAAGTCATGATTTACGTTGTTATAGGATTTCTCTGGCTATCGATCTGCCTGTATGTTATTTTAGGCGGAGCCGATTTCGGAGCGGGAATCGTGGAACAGTTCACCAGAAAAAAGAACAGACCCAAAACGCAGACTTTGATGTATACTTCTATTGCTCCGGTTTGGGAAGCCAATCATATGTGGCTGATTATTGCCATTGTTATTCTTTTTGTCGGTTTTCCGGAGGTTTACACCACGCTTTCCACGTACCTTCATATTCCTTTGGTTTTAATGCTGGTGGGAATTATTGCACGCGGGACAGCTTTTACGTTCCGGCATTATGATGCGGTGGAAGACAGTTGGCAACGCATTTACACACAGATTTTTTACTTTGCGAGTTTACTGACTCCTTTTTTTCTGGGATTAACGGCAGCAGCAACGATCTCCCATTCTATTAATCCGGAGGCGACCAATTTTTTAGATTTATATATTTTCAGTTGGCTGAACTGGTTTGGTGTTGCAGTCGGGTTATTTACCGTTTCCATCTGTGCTTATCTTGCTTCCGTTTTTGCTTTGAGAGAAACATCCGACCGTTTTGAACTGGGTATGATGATCAGAAAATCCAAACAGACCATGATCTTTGTTGTTATCGCAGGACTTCTGGTTTTCATCACGGCTTATTTTTCCGATATTCCTTTACTGATGTGGGTTTTCTCAAAGCCTTTGGGAATTATGGCAACGGTTTTTGCCACGATTTGTCTCTTTTTAATTCTGAGAGCAATGAATCGCCGTAAACTTTTACCTGTAAGAGCTTTAGCAGGATTTCAGGTGATTATGATTCTGGTTGCCGCCACATATCAGCACAATCCGAATATTATTTTGTTTGCAAACGGAGAACATCTTTCTTTATTAGACAACGTTGCAGCGCCAAAAACAATTTCGGCTTTGGGATGGGCATTAATGCTCGGCTCCGTTTTCATCCTTCCGTTTTTGTTTTATCTGATGGCATCATTCAGTAAACTGAGAAGATAATTTTATAAGTATAATAGTTTCGGCGCAGCTTTGCTGCGCCGAAACCTTGTAATCTATTTTTTAAGCAAAACAATTTCCACTCTCCTGTTCTTCATGAAATCCTCTTCCTTTCTTTCGGGATAAACAACAGGATTGAGATGTCCCATTCCGGTTGCTTTGATGCGAGTTGAACTAATTCCCTGCTTTTCCAGAAATTCTTTGATGGCATTGGCTCTCGTCCAAGATAGGTTAAATGTTTTCAAATCTAAATCTTCACCATCGAAATTGTCATAATCACAGCAGATATGTCCCTGCAATTCTACTTCGATTGTCGGATTATTTTTTAAAATTTCCGCTAACTGCATCAATACACTATTTCCTTTTGGCAGCCATACGTGGCGACCTCCGATAAAATTAACATTCGGCAAAGAAAAAGTTTCTCCGATTTTCATTTCTGAAACTTTTTTGCTGAAAAAGCTCTCAAAGGTTTTCCCCGAATGTATTTCTCCGGCAATCATCACCCGATCAATAAATACATCTACCCTTCTGTTTTTACCGCGCAATTCTTCGGTACTGTTGTCATTGATGGGTTTTTCTTTTCCCAATCCTACTACACTTTCCAGTTTGATATTATTTCCGACTTTTGACTGTAAATATTGATTAACCGCATTAGCACGATTTTCAGACAGCTTTTTATTGTATTCCGAAGTTCCGGAAATATCACAATTTCCAAAAATTCTGAATTTCAGATTGCTTCTCAACTGCGCCAGACTGTCAAGCTTTTTCTGCGATTCTTTCGTCAGTTTAGAACTATTGTACTCAAAATAAACCGAACTAAGCATCTGAGCTTTCGTATTAATGAACAGAAAAATAAGGACGATCAGAATTCTCATCTCATTTAGTTTTTATGAATAACGTAAATTATGCAAAAATAGTTTTTTGTGCTTTATAAAAAATTCCGGCGGAAGCTTCGCTTCCGCCGGAACTAAATTATATGATATAAAATCTTAAACCAGTTTTATCAAAAGAACCTCATCAATTTTCTCTACTTTCACGAGGTTATTTTTCGTTAACGTTTTAGAGGCTTTGTCCCATTTCTTTCCTGAAAGTTGAGATTGCTCTTTCACTTCTGCCAAAGCAATCTGTTCTCCTGATTTTAAAATTTCAAGAATTACTTTTTCATCTTCACCCAGTTTAATTTGAGGAACCGCTTTTTCAGGTCTCATCTGAGGGAAGAATAAAACAAACCGAAATATTCAACTGAAAACAAGTTAGTTATAATTGAAATTTATGTTACTCTGACAAATGTGTGACATATTTCTATGTTTTATCTGCTTTTAAATGATATAATCTGCAATTTATAGCCTTAATAATAATCCGTCCGTTATTTCAGCAAATCCAAATTCACTTAACTTGTGATATTCATATTTTCTTGGATTTCCTATATTATCCCAAGTTTCATTTAAAACAAATGAATTCCCCAAAATAATTTCATAAGTTCCATCATTACACTTATAATGTGATAAAATATGAAAAATTCTATTTACACCACGAAAATTATCTGTTATCCAATAAGGAGCTAAATATTTTGCATTATTATCAACTAAGTTTGGAGCAATATTCTTATTTATCCAAACCACACTACTATGAGAAACATGTTCTTTAAATTCATCCGTCTCAGGGACAACAATTACATTTATCATTTATTATTTTTTGCAAATCTACAAATATTACATATATACAGCAATCTTTAATTTACTTAGTCCCTCCATTGCAGAAAATAATCAATGCTAATTGTAACCCCGATTAGTATCCATAATATTCTCTCTTTGAAACTCTTCTCCAAGTATGGTTTTTATTTTATATATAATATTTTGTTCTGACTATCTTTCGATTCTGTTGTTTTAATCTTTCAGATTCTTTAATAGCTTCTACATCTACAAAAGGTTTATAACCTCGTTCATTTAAATTTTTTTGCCGAATGTTTTGTTGAGGTTCTGTATTATATAATGTCATCGTGTCACCTTCTTGCATTTTTAAATAAAGTTCAGCTTCTTTTTTCCATTGTTCTGGAGATTTGGTTTCTGATTTTAAATTCCCTATATATTTCTTTCTTATATTTACAGACATAGATTAAACGTTTGTTTAGTTTTCTAAAATTAATAGATTTTTGAACACTCGTGACAATCCCGTGACAATTTTTTTAATTTATGGTAATGTGGTCAAAAATAGTTGGTGTTTTTGTCAGAAATAATTCGTAATATTTTGCGGTTGATTGGAAGAGGAAGTGAGCAATGCTGAGGAGCAACTTACCAGCAATACAATCAACGCTGTAAACAATAGTTTAGAGGATGGTTTTTACCATCCTTTTTTTGTAAATTATTGGAACAGCTCTATGGCTAAAAAAACCTTTATGGTTTTAGATTTCTATAAAAAAGATACCACTGGATAAACTTTTTCCTCCGACTTTTTGTAAGCCCCCGATGAATATTTAGATGACCTTTTAAATGACCAAAAAAAAGATTCTATTCCATTGGTTGTTTTCGGGATTTTAGGATCCTGCAGGAACGAAAACATATTTGGCAAAGCTTTTTTGATAACCGAAAAACATCTTCTCACCATTTTGTGCGTGTACCAATATCTTCCGGTTTCCTGGCTGTATGATTTTTCATTCAAAAATTCTTTATGCTTTTCAGACCAATCCAAAAACTCTTTGATCCAATACTGCTTTTTAACTTCGTTGTCAATAAAATGAATTTTACAGACAATTTCACGCAACTCAAAACCTGCTACAGATTTCGGATAGGCGGAAAGCCATATTTTGCACATCCTTTGAATATGAACCAGACATCTCTGAACAGGAACTTTAGGACAAACTTTTCGGATGGCTTTCAGTAGAGATTTATCGCCATCACAGGTTATCCCGCCAATTTTTATTCCTAAATTCAAGATGTTTTCCAAATCCTCTTTGAGTTCTTCATAATGCTCACCGTCAGTAATTCTGTAAAGCTGGGTTTGCTTAAAAACATTATCTCTGTAAACCACCAAACAGATTTCATTGGAGAAATAAGTGCCGTCAATCAGTAAATAAACCTCCTTGTTCTGGTTGTAACTGAGTTTTGGAGCTTTACTAAGCATCACGTTAAAATACCGTTGAAGAGTACTTACCGAATATCCAGATTCTGCTGAAATCTGCTCATAAGTCTGTTTCCCAACAATCCATTTTTTGAACCAAATTTCTTTGTTTTTTAGGCCCACAGATTTATTCTCCGAAGTAAAATGAATGCCACAGTTTTTACATTTAAAACGACGCTTTCCGTTTTGCTTTCCCCAAGAAATCACATCCAGACTTTTGCAACTCCAACAACGATTTTTTTTGAATTTCCAGCCATAAAAAAAGTTTATTGAAACAAAGTTCAATAAACTTTATGTATCATCAGTAACAGTCGACAATGCAAAGAATTTTACCAACTATTTTTGACTATTAAACCTAATTTATCTGCGACTATCTGCAACAAAAATAGGTCACCAAACGGCAACCTATTATAAGTATTTATTGAGTACTAATTTTATTAACTCTTAAATTTAAAAACTTTATTTATGTTCTAAATATAGACCTTCATCTGTTTTTACGACTTTAACAAAACCTTTAGAAGTCAATGACTTAAGAGTACTATCCCATTTTTTATTACTCCATCCTAAATTATTCTTTACATCAGTTAATAAAACTTTTCCAGCATCATTAATATTAGAATAAATATCTAATTCGTCAACTGACATTTCTGGTTTCTTTTTCTCAGGTTTCATCTGAGGGAAGAATAAAACTTCCTGAATAGATGCGTTATTCGTCAGGAACATAATCAATCTGTCCATTCCGATTCCTAAACCGGAAGTTGGCGGCATTCCGTATTCCAGCGCTCTTAAGAAATCTTCATCAATAAACTGCCCTGCTTCGTCGTCTCCTTTTTCTGATAATTTTAGCTGCTCCTCAAAACGTTCTCTTTGGTCAATCGGATCATTAAGCTCAGAATATGCGTTAGCGATTTCTTTTCCGCAAACCATCAGTTCAAAACGCTCGGTTAAACCTTCTTTGCTTCTGTGTTTTTTCGTAAGCGGTGACATTTCGATCGGATAATCCGTAATGAAAGTTGGCTGAATAAAGTTTCCTTCACATTTTTCGCCAAAAATCTCATCAATTAATTTTCCTTTCCCCATCGTTTCATTCACATCAATTCCGATAGATTTTGCAAAATCGAATAATTCCTGCTCAGTTTTTCCAGTGATATCGAATCCTGTAAATTTCAGGATCGCATCCGTCATGGAAATTCTTTGGTAAGGTGCTTTGAAATCCACTTCATATTCCCCGAAAGTAGCTTTTGTTGTTCCGTTCACCTGAATGGCACAGAACTCTAATAACTTCTCCGTGAAATCCATCATCCAGTTGTAGTCTTTGTAGGCAACATAAATTTCCATTGCGGTAAATTCCGGATTGTGGGTTCTGTCCATTCCTTCATTTCTGAAGTTTTTGGAGAATTCATAAACCCCGTCAAAACCACCTACGATTAATCTTTTAAGATACAGTTCGTTGGCAATTCTTAAATATAAAGGAATATCCAAAGCATTGTGATGTGTAATGAAAGGTCTTGCCGCAGCTCCTCCCGGAATCGCCTGTAAGATCGGAGTTTCCACCTCAAAATATCCTGCATCATTAAAGAATGTTCTCATTGCATTGAACAGTTTTGTTCTTTTTACGAAAACTTCCTTAATCTGAGGATTTACCGTTAAATCTACATAACGCTGTCTGTATCTTAGCTCCGGATCATTGAACGCATCGTGAACAATACCGTTTTCATCCGTTTTTGCCTGTGGAAGAGGTCTTAAAGATTTCGTTAACAGCGTGAAATTTTTCACCAAAACCGTCTTCTCTCCTACCTGTGTTGTAAACAGCTCACCTTCAATTCCGATAATGTCTCCGATATCCAAAAGATGTTTGTACACTTCATTGTATAACGTTTTATCTTCTCCTGTACAGATCTCATCCCTATTAAAATACACCTGAATTCTTCCTGTAGAATCCTGCAACTCAGCAAAAGAAGCTTTTCCCTGAATTCTTCGCGACATCAGTCTTCCCGCGATCTTCACCTGTTTACTTTCTGCGAAATCCTGTTTTATAGATTCTGTAGTATCTGTAATGATGTATTCATCCGCCGGGAATGCATTAATCCCCATTTCAACAAGCTTATTCAGCTTTTCTCTTCTAATGATTTCTTGTTCTGATAATTGCATTTCTTATTTTTCTAAAAGCGTACAAATTTAGTGATTATTTATAAAATTCTGCTTTAAAGTTGAAGCAAATATTTTATACTGTAATACATTATTATATACAGTCACAGATCAATTCGGCTGCTAAATTAGCAGACAGCGTCAAACCGATACCAAGTTTATCTACCGAAAACAACAGGCTTAATATTTTGCATGGACGAATACTCAGACGCAGATATCGTAAAGAAAATTGTTATAAAAATACAATATTAAAACGCCTTACCAATATAATGTAGGACATTTACATTTTTGACTGTAACAAACAGTCTTTATGCTTGTTAGGATCAATAAAAGTCCAAGCCAGTATACGGCTAATTTTCTGTCCCTGAGACATTTCGATAATCCTGAAATCGACTGCTTTTATTTTCTTTAAAAGGAATGTTAATTTACTGAGGTTCTCTTTTTTGGAAACAAGACAGGTAAACCATAAAACCTGAGATGAATACAGAGTACTTTCACGAATCATATTTGTAATGAAAGCCAGTTCTCCGCCTTCACACCATAATTCCGACTGTTGTCCTCCAAAGTTCAGTAATGGCTTTTTAACCGTAGATTTTTTGAGATTTTTTGTCTTTCTGAAATTCCCTTTCATGGCAGATTCTTCGGAATCATGAAAAGGCGGATTGCACATCGAAAATGCAAAACGATCTTCTTTATAAATAATATTTTTGAAAATACGTTGAGTTTCCGGCTGTTTTTTCAGATGTATAAAAGGTAATAAATCCGGATTCTGACTTAAAATATATTCCGCGTTTTTCAGGGAAATGTCGTTAATATCAGTTCCAAGCATTTTCCACCCGTAAGAACGATGGGCAATTAAAGGATAGACAAGATTTGCTCCTGTACCGATATCCAGTCCTTTAATATCAGAATTCTGAGGATCTTTTTCACCGATTAAATCGGCAATATAATGAATGTAATCTGCTCTTCCGGGAATCGGAGGACAGAGATTACCCTCGGGAATATCCCAATCCTGAACCTTATAAAAGTGTAACAACAAAGCTTTATTGAGCAATTTTACAGCCTTCGGAAGACTGAAATTTATTGTTACACTTTGATAAGCGTTCACAAAAACATAATGTTTTAGTTCCGGTACACAGGAAATCAGTTGTTCGAAATCATAAGGATCACGATGCAGATTTCTTGGATGTAAAGCAGACTTTTCAGTCATCAATTATTTTTTCAGACTTAAAATATACTGTACCATTTTTTTGGCATCTTCTTTCGATACCTGTGGATGTGGAGACATCGGAACGCCTCCCCAAACTCCGCTTCCGCCTTCTATAATCTTGGAAGCGAGCATTTCTGCATCCTTTTCAGAATACTTATCCGCTATTTCCTGATAAGAAGGTCCTATCATTCTTTCATTCACCGCATGACATCCGGAACAGTCCAGCGTTTCAATAATTTTGTCGCCGGAAAGATTACTTTTCGCCGGTTCATTCATTGATGTAGCTTCAGGAGAAGCCGCATCAACAGGTGTATTTTCTTTTTTGGAACAGGAAAACATCAGCATTGCCAGACATCCTGTCAAAAACAGATTTTTCATTATTTTTTTGTAAGAGTATCTGCTTTAGCTTCAGCTGCAGGAAGAGATTCTGCGGCATTTACTTTTGCTGCTTCAGTTTTTTTGGCAGTAGAATCCACCACAGTTGGAGCATCCGGCTCTGGCAACATCGTGTTGCTGTCCTGTAAGTCATGATTTGGCTTTTTAGAGCAGCTAGCTGCCAATAAACCACCGATAAACGCGATTGCTAATACTTTTTTCATTATTTTTCCTATAAAAATTTAGACAAAAATATAAAAAATAAAGTTTCAAACTTATGATAAACCTCCACTTTAAAGATATTTCATTAAATTTTTTCTGCTAAAAGATTTTTCTGATTAGTGAAAGCCATCAGTTTTCAGATTAAGTTTTTTGATGATCTGTTATTAATCATATTGCTTTTTAACGCAAAGGGTTCGCTAAGATTCTTTTATATGCCAACTGTTTTTGGGTTCGCAAAGGCGTTTCACTCAGCAAAGAACTCAAAGGTTTTTTAATGATGACAAATTGCGGACAACCATAAAATTTTTTTTTTAATTTCATAATTTTTTTGTTTTCATATTAAAAAAATTATATACATTTGTACTATGGTTAACAACAGAAATATGTGGTGGTGGCATTCAAACTCTTCGTCGGGTCTGATGTTATTGTCATGTTGTTAATGCTAAACAACCAACAGAAATAATTTATAACAAATAATAAAGACTTTGACGTAATCCGTTGAAGTCTTTTTTTGTTTCATCCATTTTAAAATTCAACTGCAATGTTCAGTAAAAAGATAAAAATAAAAACCGTTTCCAAAAAAACACTCGGAGATCTTCAGACTCCGATGAATATCTATCTGCAGATTCGCGACAAATTCAGGGATACTATTCTTCTGGAAAGTTCAGATTCTAAAAATATCGATAACAACTTCTCTTTCATTGCCATCAATGCGATTGCCGGAATCGAAATTAAAAATTTAAATGATTTTGAAATAAAGCTTCCGGGACAGGAACCTGTAAAACAATTTATCATTGAAAATAAAATTGAAGATGTTTTTCAGAATTTCTCAGATCTTTTCGAATGCGAAAAAACGGCAGATCCTATAGAACAAACGGCACAAAGCCTTTTCGGATATACCAGTTTCGAGGCGGTTCAGTTTTTTGAAAATATTCAGTTCAAAGCACAGAGTCCCGAAGTTGAAATCCCGATTCTTCGGTACCGATTATATCAATATGTTATTGCCATCAATCATTACAATGATGAAATGCATATTATTGAAAATCAGATGGAAGGTGTAAAATCTGAATTTTACCTTCTTGAAAGCCTAATCAAGAATCTGAATTCCGTAATTTATCCTTTCGAAAAAGAAGGAGCAGAAACTTCTAATATCACGGACGAAGAATATATTGAACTCGTAAAAACAGCCCAGAAACACTGCATGAGAGGCGATGTCTTTCAATTGGTTTTAAGCAGAAGATTTCAGCAGAAATTTAAAGGAGATGAATTCAATGTCTACCGTGCATTAAGAAACATCAATCCTTCCCCTTATTTATTTTTCTTCGATTATGGCAACTACAAACTCTTCGGTTCAAGCCCTGAAAGCCAGTTAATCATCAAAAACAACAAAGCCGTTATTCATCCGATTGCCGGAACATTCAAAAGAACAGGACATTTTGAAACCGATCTCCAGTCTATTGAAACTTTAAAAAATGATGAAAAAGAAAATGCAGAACACACGATGCTTGTGGATCTCGCAAGAAATGATCTTGGAAAACTCGGAAAAAACGTAACGGTAACCAAATTAAAGGAAATACAGCTTTTCTCTCACGTTATCCACATGGTAAGCGAAGTGACAGCGGATCTGCAGGAAAATGTAAATCCTTTCGAAATGGTGGCAACAACTTTTCCGCAGGGAACTTTAAGCGGAGCCCCGAAACACAGAGCGTTGCAGTTAATTAACCAGTATGAAAAAGATTCCAGAGGCTATTATGGCGGATGCATCGGAATGATTGGCTTGAACAGAGACTGCAATCAGGCAATTATGATCCGTACTTTTTTAAGTAAAAACAATACGCTGTATTATCAGGCAGGAGCCGGACTTGTGGCAAAATCCAACCCCGAAAGTGAGCTTCAGGAAGTAAACAATAAACTGAATGCCCTGAAAAAAGCAGTGGAAAAAGCGGAGAAATTAGTCGAAAATTATTAAAATCAAAAAAAATGAGCAATACTATAAAACAAACCAAAGTTCTCGTATTCGATAATTACGACAGCTTTACCTACAATCTGGTTCAGATTATCGAGAGAGTTTTGGATACCAAAGTGGATGTGGTAAAGAATGACCAGATCAGTCTGGAAGAAATCGATCAGTACGATAAAATAGTACTTTCACCCGGTCCCGGAATTCCGGAAGAAGCCGGAATTTTACTGGATCTGATCAAAGAATACGCTCCGAAAAAAAGCATTTTAGGCGTATGTCTCGGTCAGCAGGCAATTGCAGAAGCTTTTGGAGGAAGTTTAACCAATCTTTCCGAAATTTTTCATGGAGTGGCAACTTCCGCAGATTTCGTAAAAGAAGATACCAAAATTTTTAAAAATCTATCCAGCGGAATTGAAGTCGGAAGATACCACAGTTGGGTTGTTAACCGCGAAGATTTACCGGAAGAACTGGAAATTACCGCAGTAGACAAAGATGGAATGATTATGGCGTTACAGCACAAAAAATATGATGTTCACGGCGTACAGTTTCATCCGGAAAGCATTCTTACTCCGCAGGGAGAAATTATCATCAAAAACTTTCTACTCAATTGAAAACAGCACAAATTCCCTCAACCATAAAACCTCCACAAATGAAAGAGATCCTGCAATACCTTTTTAATCATCATACCTTGTCCAAATCTGAGGCAAAGGCGATTATGATTGAGATTGCCCAAAATAAATTCAATGCAACCGAAGTTACGGCTTTTATAAGTGTTTTCCTCATGCGAAATATCACGCTTAAAGAGCTCGAAGGCTTTCGTGAAGCCCTTCTGCAAATGGCAGTTCCCGTAAACATAGATTCCGGAGATGCCATTGATATTGTAGGAACGGGCGGTGACGGAAAAAACACTATCAATATCTCAACTTTAGCAAGTTTTGTAGTTGCAGGAGCGGGACAGAAAGTAACGAAACATGGAAATTACGGAGCTTCTACCATCACCGGATCTTCCAATGTACTGGAAGAACTGGGCTATGAATTCAAAAACAGTTCGGAAAGACTTCAGGAAGATCTTGAAAAAGCCAACATCTGCTTTTTACATGCCCCCTATTTTCATCCGGCACTGCAATCGGTTGGTGCGCTGCGAAGAGCTTTAGGTCTCAGAACTTTTTTCAACCTTCTCGGTCCGCTTGTGAATCCTGCAAAACCTCAGTTTTCCATGATCGGCGTTTACAATCCGGAAATCGCAAGAATTTACCAGTATCTTTTGCAGAAGGACAACCGTGATTTTATCCTTGTTCACGGAATGGACGGCTACGACGAGATCAGTCTTACCCACGACAGTAAAATTATTACCAAAAAAGGAGAAGAAGTCTATTCTACGGAAGATCTAGGTTTTGATTCTATTACCCATGAAAGCATAAAAGCGGGCGAAACGCCTCAGGAAACGGCAAAAATTTTCAGAAATATTCTTCAGGGAAAAGGAACGGAACAACAGAATGCCGTTGTATTGGCAAATGCAGCGGTTGCCCTTTATCACACTGATAAATTCGGAAGCTATGAAGATTGCCTTTTGATGGCGAAAGAAAGTTTACATGGAGGAAAAGCATTAAGAAGTCTGGAACTTCTTTTAGAATAATGAAATTGATTATGAATATTTTAGATAAAATCATACAAAGAAAAAAAGAAGAGGTTTCCTTCTCGAAATCGGATACTTCAGTCTCAGCATTGAAGGAATCTGAATTTTTCGGAAGAGAAAATTTTTCACTGAAAGAAAGCTTAAAAAAGAGAAGCGGAATCATTGCTGAATTCAAAAGACAGTCACCCTCAAAAGGAATTATTAATGATACAGTTTCACCTTTAGAAGTGGTTTCCGCATATGAAAAATTTGGAGCGAGTGGCATCTCTGTTTTAACGGATCGTGATTTTTTCGGAGGAAATTCTGAGGATATTCTGAATGTAAGAAATTCTGTAAATATTCCGATTCTGCGAAAAGATTTCATGATCGATGAATATCAGTTTTATGAAGCCAAAAGCATCGGTGCAGATGTTATTTTATTGATTGCAGCCTATCTTTCACCACAACAGGTTTCAGAATTTACAGAACTTTCTCACGAGTTGGGATTGGAAGTTTTACTGGAAATCCATACCGAAGAAGAGCTGAAACACATCCATAAAAACATTGATCTTGTGGGAATTAACAACAGGAACTTGAAAGATTTCAAAGTGGATCTGCAACATTCGGTTACTTTGAAAAACCAGCTTCCGAAAGACATTCTGTCTGTTGCCGAAAGCGGAATCTACAACGAAGAAGATTTCAGATATTTAAAAAATGAAGGTTTCGACGGATTTCTGATGGGCGAATATTTTATGAAACATGAAGATCCCGGAAAAAAATTAGCTGAATTTATTTCCAATACAGGAATTTAAAAAATCAGGTATGAAATCACCAGACAACAATCTATTGACGAATAAAAATGCTCCGAAGCTAAAAGTTTGCGGATTAACACAATCTGATCAGATTCAGAAGTTAATATCTTTACAGACAGACTTTCTGGGTTTTATCTTTTATGAAAAATCGCTCAGGTATGTTTTGAAACATTTGAATCCAGAACAGATTTCAGCAATTGAACATTCCGGAAAAGTCGGCGTTTTTGTGAATGAAAACTTAGAAAAAATAGTTGAAACAGCAGAAAAAGCAAAACTGAATTTCATACAGCTTCACGGCGATGAAGATGAAAATTTTATTACAGAATTAAGAAAAAAATTAAATTCTGAAATCAAAATCATCAAAGTCATCCGAATTGGAAACCAAAACTTTGAGGAACTTCAAAAAACAATCAATCAATATGCGCAAACAAACGATTATATTCTTTTCGATACCGATTCAAAATCATTTGGAGGAACAGGAAAGACCTTCGACTGGAATCTGTTAAACGACATTGAAATTCCCCTTCCCTATTTTTTAAGTGGCGGAATTTCAGAAGAAAATACAGAAAACATCGGCATTTTAAAACAAAAGCCTTTTGCTCTGGACATCAATTCGAGGTTTGAAACAGAACCCGGAGTTAAAAACATCAGCCGGATAAAAATATTTAAAGAAAAACTGATCTGATCATAAATTAAAACACAATAAAAATGATTGTCCGTAATTTGTCATAATTAGAAAACCTTTGAGTTCTTTGCTGAGTGAAACGCCTTTGCGAACTTAAAAACAGTTGGTATATAAAAGAATCTTAGCGATTCTTTGCGTTAAAATTAAGCATTATGATCAATAACGGATATCAATAATAAAAAAACAAAAAACATTGAAAAAATATTATTCGAGAAAACTGAAGCTTTTGAAATTTAAGAAATTAAATCTTGAAGAGATCGGAAAATCCGTTCACAGAGTCCTGTTTTCTCAAAAATTTGAAAATGAAAAAGTAGAAAGACTGCATGATTTTGTCTCTGAAAATGACAGCAATACAGAATATTGGTACATCGGAGGATTATTAAGTGATTTCATCGAAATCATTAAAAATTTTCACAAAGAAGATGTCGAATATTTCTTTAAAACCATTCATTTCTGGGACAGCTATCATTTGGTAGTGATTGCCGACAAATTGCTAGACAGCAACGTAAAAGCCAGTGTGAAATATGATTTCGGAATCGTTTACTGTAAAATTTTCTGCTTGTATGAGAAATTCGATTCTTATTATCTTGTTGATAATCTTGAAATTGCGATTACCATGTACAACTCGAAATTAGATTTAGATATTTTAATAGATTTAACTGCAAAACTGCATCTGCTGCATCAGAACAAACAGATCAGCAAACAGCAGTTTGATTATAACCTTTCACTGATAAATACATTACAAAATGAATTATAGAAACCCCGACGAACACGGATATTATGGAGAATTCGGAGGCGCTTTCATCCCGGAAATGCTCTACCCGAACGTAGAGGAACTTCAAAAAAACTATCTTGACATCATTAAATCAGAAGATTTTCAACAGGAATATCAGGATTTGTTAAAAAATTACGTAGGACGTGCAACGCCACTGTATTTTGCGAAAAATTTAAGCCGGAAATACAATACCAAAATTTACTTAAAGAGAGAAGATCTCAACCACACCGGAGCGCATAAAATCAATAACGCTTTAGGACAGGTTTTGTTGGCAAAACGTCTCGGAAAAAACAGAATTATTGCCGAAACCGGAGCCGGACAACACGGCGTTGCCACCGCTACAGCCTGCGCGCTTTTAGGACTGGAATGCATTGTTTACATGGGCGAAGTCGATATCCAGAGGCAGGCTCCCAATGTCGCAAGAATGAAAATGCTCGGCGCAAAAGTCGTTCCCGCAACTTCAGGTTCCAAAACACTAAAAGATGCTGTAAATGAAGCCTTAAGAGACTGGATTAACAACCCCGTGACCACTCATTACGTGATCGGAAGTGTGGTCGGTCCGCATCCTTTTCCGGATCTTGTGGCGAGATTTCAGAGTGTGATTTCAAAAGAGATAAAAGAACAGCTTCTGGAACAGACAGGAAGAGAAAATCCTGATTATATTATTGCCTGTGTTGGCGGCGGAAGCAATGCAGCAGGCGCTTTTTACCATTTTGTAAACGAAAAACACGTGAAAATTATTGCTGCTGAAGCAGGAGGTTTCGGTGTAGAATCCGGAAAATCTGCCGCAACGACTTTTCTGGGAACTTTAGGCATTCTTCACGGAAGCAAAAGCCTTGTGATGCAGACCAATGACGGACAGGTTATCGAGCCCCACTCCATTTCCGCAGGGCTGGATTATCCCGGAATCGGACCTTTTCACGCAAATTTGTTCAGGGAACAAAGAGCAGAATTTTTCAGCATCAACGACGATGAAGCCCTGAAATCAGCATTTGAGCTCACCAAACTCGAAGGCATCATTCCCGCTCTAGAAAGCTCTCACGCGCTCGCGGTTTTCGACAAAAAGAAATTCAACGAAGACGATATTGTGGTCATTTGTCTCAGCGGTCGCGGAGATAAAGACATGGAAACCTATCTGAAACATTTGTAAAATAATTCGGGCGATAATTTCCGTCTTCCACTCCCGCTTTTTTGTTCCGCTTTGCTGCACAAAAAGAGCTCCGTTCAAGCCGGATCGCATCGTCAACATAAAAAATAATTTTTGTCATTACAAAGAACTGATGAACTTACACTTTATTTAACCATAAAAGTCATAAAAGATAAACTAAATGATTAGTGTTTATCAATAAAAAGATCACAACAGCTTTCAAAAAATCAAAGATTTTTTGAAAGCGAATGTTATCAACCTTATCTTTATAAATATCTTTTGCACCTTTTGCGGTTAAAATAAAAACCATTTTAAGCAGATCTTTACAAAATGACACCATTAAAAAGCATTTTTAAATGAAAAAACTAAACATATACTTCACCGCAGGAATTCCCGAACTGGAAAATACTGCTGAAATCATACAGGTAATTCAGGATTCCGGCGCAGAGATGATCGAAATCGGGATGCCGTATTCAGATCCCGTTGCAGACGGCCCCGTTATTCAACAGGCTCATGAATTAGCCCTGAAAAACGGAATGACGATCGAAAAACTGTTCTCACAATTGAAATCCATTAAAAACGAAATAAAAATTCCTTTAATTTTAATGGGCTATATCAATCCGGTGCTGCGTTTCGGATTTGAAGAATTCTGTGCAGCATGTTCGGAAAGCGGAGTTTCAGGATTAATTATTCCCGATCTCCCTCCCATTGAATTTGAGAAAAATTACCAGAAAATTTTAGCAAAATACCATCTGAATTTCACCTTTCTGGTGACTCCCGAAACTTCGGACGAAAGAATTTTATACCTCGATTCCTTAAGTTCCGGATTTTTGTATGCGGTAAGTTCCTCATCAACCACCGGAAACGATCAGGCTGTTCTCAAAAACGAGGAATATCTTTCAAGATTAGCTTCACTTCCTTTGAAAAATCCGGTGATGATCGGTTTTGGAATCAAATCAAAAGAAGACTTCGAAAATGTAACCGAAAAAGCGGATGGCGGAATCATCGGAACTGCTTTCGTCAACATTTTACTTCAAAATAGAGACTGGAAGACCAAAGCTATAGATTTCATCCATTCCATTAAAGCCTAAAAATCACTAAATTTGTGTATTCAAAAAATGATATGAATACAATTCAGAATAAAGTAGTAGAATTTGAAGACTTAGGAACGCGGGAATATCAGTCGGCGTGGGATTATCAGGAATCTCTGATGAAAAACATCATAGATCTGAAAATTAAAAACCGCGATCTTCCTGCGGAACAGCACAGCAAAACGCCCAATCATTTTCTTCTCGTGGAACATCCTCATGTGTATACGCTGGGAAAAAGCGGACATGAAGAAAATATGCTTGCCGGAATTGATAAACTGAAAGAGATTGATGCCACTTTCGTAAAGGTAAACCGCGGAGGAGATATTACGTATCACGGTTACGGACAGATTGTAGGCTATCCTATTTTAGACCTTGAAAATTTCTTCACAGACATTCATAAATACATGAGAAATCTGGAAGAAGTCATCATCAGAACCATTGCCGAATACGGATTGAAAGGCGAACGTTCTCCCGGAGAAACAGGAGTCTGGCTGGATGTGGGAAAACCTTATGCAAGAAAGATCTGTGCAATGGGTGTAAAAGCTTCACGCTGGGTAACTTTACACGGATTTGCTTTAAATGTAAATACGGATATGCGTTATTTTGAATACATCATTCCGTGCGGCATTAAAGACAAACAGGTAACTTCCTTAAAAAGAGAACTGGAAAGAGAACTCACTTCTGAAGAAATGGAAGATATTAAAGCGAAAATAAGAAAGCATTTTACAGAGGTTTTCGAAGCGGAACTTATTGCTAAGTAATTTTTACTAAATAACATTTCCCTGCATATTGCGATGTGCAGGGATTTTTAATTAAAAAATCAATATTAGACGTACGTTCGGTGTTCCGTAGGAACGCTATCTTTAGAAAATTCATTGAGAATTACAGATATCAATCCTACGGATTGATTGATGAACTGATTATTATTTCTACACAGATTCTGCTCCTAAAGGAGCAAAGATTTTTACTATAAACAACTTAATCAGAAAAACAAACAGGCTTCAGCCAAAGCTTATCATCAATTTTGCCCAACCTAACCTTGATTGTAATCTTCGCATCAGACTGAAGTTCGGTAAGAGTGATAAAACAAGATCAATTTATGACCCATTAATTTCATCGAACTCACGTTAAATACATTTGCCCAATTTAATTTTTCCAGTATTCATCGGCAATCTGAATGCATGATAAAATTTCTTAAAAAATTTGAATTTATATTCAATTTTTTATTACTTTTAAAATCACAACGCAGTGAACTATCGATAAAAACTGCACCTCATTAACCACAAAAATTAAAACTATGAAAAAATTTCTGCTATCCGCAATGGCATTTGTGATGGTACTTTCCTCTAATGCCTGTTCAGATTCCAGTGCCAATCAGGATCCGAATCTTGTTGTAAAAGAAACCAATGAAAATGCCATGAGAGACTTTGGCAGCATTATTCCGGTAGGGATTCAAAAAGAAGGCAATGTACTGAAAGTTTCTTTCATCATTTCTGCGCAGTTCTATGAAATTAAAGACAGCAAAGAAAATGAAGCCTTCATCTCAATGATTCAATCAGCGGTCGAGAATGAAACTCCGGTTCATGTTTTCCTGAAAAAAAATTCCAACGAAATTGTCAAAGTTGAAAAAGCAACCGATGAAGATGTTACTTACTTCAAATCCATCTTCACCAAAGAAACTCAAAGCGAAACGAGCAAAGCAGTAAGTGTAATTCCGAATCAGGCGACTCTGAACAATCTTTTCACACAAATCAAAAATCAGTCGTGTGGAACTTCTACAGCTTCTTCACCATGTATCACGTTCAGATATGCAGTAGATGGATGTTATGCAAGAGCTCATAAAATGAGACAGATACTTCTGAATGCAGGTTATGATTGCGAAAAACAATTCGTCTACGGAAACCTGAAAGCTTCTACAGGAACATGCTGTGTTTCGTGGGGATATCACGTAGCCATCTTGGTAAGCTTTAAAAATGCTTCCGGTGTAGTGGAGAAAAGAATTATAGATCCTTCCCTTTTCACATCTGGTCCGGTAACCGATGTTACATGGAGAAATGCATGCATAAATACAAGCTGTGGTTCAGCCTCTGTTTCGTCTTATGCCAATACGGCAGGAAATGTATATTACAGAAGTCCGTCCGGTTCGCTGCTTTATGATAACAATTATATAAACACAAATTGTGTACTGACAACATTTTCAACATTGTCCGGATGCTCTCCTGTTCCGGCTCCAAGTGTAGCAAGCTGCGGATTCTAACAAATCTTTTATATAGCTCCTGCAATTATTTGTTATTTTGCAGGAGCTTTTTTAAATTTTACTTTCATGAAAATCTTAACCTATATTCTCTTAATAATAATGATGGTCATTTCCTGCTCCGGCAATCAGAGTTCACAAAACCTTACATGGTACAACAATTCGGTGATTAGTGATATTACAGATGATCCGGATCGGCCACAGGAATTTGCCCGTGTTTCCATAGGAATCAGCGCGCAGGTTTTCCATCTTTCAAAAAAATCTCAGGATTATACCCATCTTATCGAAAAGGCAACTTTAAGTCTTAAGACAAACAAAAAATATGATATTGGCATTGAAAATAAAACCAATATTATCAGACAGATCAAAGACGTAAAATAATCTTTTCATCACATTATCATTTGATTACAGATATTCCGGCATCAATTCTCAGTTCCGCTCCGTGAATGTAAGATGCTTCATCGGAAGCAAGAAAAAGTACCGCTTTTGCAATTTCCGAAGGTTCTCCCTGTCTTTTAAAAGGAATGGTAGGAATAATATGCTGTACCGCTTCATCAATCTGTTCTGAATTTAAACCCGTATTATTAAAAATATTGGTTTTGATATGTCCCGGACTAATTCCATTCACTCGGATTCCTTTAGTCGTCAATTCAGTTGCGAAAGTTTTAATAAAAGACTGAACTGCCGCTTTTGCCGCAGAATATACTGAAAAATTGGACATCCCGAATTCTGTGACAAAAGAAGTATTAAACACAACCGAACTCCCCTCTTTCATTAAAGGAAGCATCTGCTGAAGAGTAAAAAAACTGCCTTTTACCAGCATATTGAAAAGCTCATCAAAATGATGTTCATCCACATTTTCAATCGAAGCAAATCTTCCGTATCCTGCATTTGCAAATACCAGATCAATATGTTCCGTTAGTTTTTCAGCTTCATTTCTAAGATTCATCAGATCGCTTATTTTTCCGGCATCCGAAACAATTCCGAACGCATTTTCGCCTAGTTTATTTACGGCATTTTTTACATTTTCTTCACTTCTTCCGGTGATGATTGCCTTTCCGCCTTCCTGTATAAACTGTTGTGCTGTTGCGAATCCCATTCCGTTGGTTCCGCCTGTAATCAGAGCGGTTTTGTTTTTAAATCTCTGCATTGTTTTTGGTTTAAAATTCTTCAGCAAAAGTGGAAAGTTCAGTCTTCAGAAAAAATCCGATTCCTGCGATGTTTTAAGAAGGTTTTAAAATTTTTTAAATTAAATTTAACAAAATTAAATTGCACACAATTTAATTTGGCAATATTTTTGCATCATACTATTCAAATTAAAAAATTAACAAAATGTCATTAATAGAAGATTTAAACTGGAGACATGCTGTAAAAGCATACGATCCAACAAAAAAAGTATCAGAAGAAGATTTAAATAAAATTTTAGAAGCCGCAAGACTCGCTCCTACTTCTTCAGGATTACAGCCTTTCCGTGTGATCGTAGTGGAAAATCAGGAATTAAAAGAAAAAATGGTTCAGGGTGCGTTGAATCCTGAAGTGATGAGAGATTCTTCTCATGTTTTGGTTTTCGCGGCATGGGACAGCTACTCCGATGAGAAAATCGATAAAGTGTACGATCATCACACCGATGTAAGAGATTTGCCGAGAGGAAGATTTTCAAGCTACACCGATAAAATTAAAGAAATCTACGGTGCGCAGACTCCAGAAGAACATTTCGCGCATACCGCAAGACAAACGTATATTGCTTTAGGACTTGCTATGGCTCAGGCTGCGGAACTTAAAGTAGACAGCACTCCTGCAGAAGGTTTCAGCAATGAAGTGGTGGATGAAATTTTGGGCTTGAGAGATTTAGGCTTAAAAAGTGTGAGTTTATTGTATTTAGGATACAGAGACGAGAAAAACGACTGGCTGTCGCACATGAAAAAAGTAAGAATTCCAATGGAAGAATTCATCATCAAAAAATAAAACCTCTTCATTTTTCAGAAATCATGGAAAATCCCGAATTTTTAAAATTAGAAAACCAGCTCTGCTTTCCTTTATACGTTATTGCGAAAGAAATTACGGGGCTTTACCGTCCTTTTCTCGATGAGCTGGATATTACTTATCCGCAGTATCTTGTGATGATGGTGCTTTGGGAACATGACGGACTTCCGGTGAACAGCATCGGCGAAAAGCTCTATCTGGACAGCGGAACGCTTACACCGCTTCTTAAAAGACTTGAAAATAAAGGATTTATCGAAAGAAAAAGAAAAAAAGAAGATGAACGTGTGGTGGAAGTTTTCATCACAGAATCCGGTAGAAATTTACAGGAAAAAGCCTGTGGAATTCCGGAAAAATTATTTCAGAAAATCGGAGCATCGCCAGAAGACTGGAAAGCTCTGAAAGAAAATGTTCAAAAAATATTAACTAAAATAGAAAAATAAATGAAAACTTTGTATACAACAAAAGTAACTGCAACAGGAGGAAGAAACGGACACGTAAAAAGCGAAAACGGAGTTCTTGATCTGGACGTGAAAATGCCTAAAGCTTTAGGCGGAGCCAATGACGATTTCACCAATCCGGAAATGCTTTTCGCAGCAGGATATTCTGCATGTTTCGACAGCGCACTGAACAGAGTAATTTCTTTGTCTAAAGCAAAAACCGGAGAAACTACGGTAACGGCGGAAGTAAGCATCGGACAATTGGAAAACGGTGGTTTCGGATTGGCTGTTCAGCTTGATGTGAATATTCCTGAAGTTTCTATTGAGGAAGCACAGGCTTTAACAGAGAAAGCGCACCAAATCTGTCCGTACTCTAATGCGACAAGAAATAATATAGAAGTAAAACTTTCGGTTACAAATAACTAATTCAGCGTTTTACGGTATAAATATCAGAATCTGTTTCTTTGGAAGCAGATTTTTTTGTTTAGTAGGATAAGAAACTTTAAACAAAAATTTGTTTCATCCGAAAAACGTTTATATGTTTGTTGTAAACTCATTTTAAATTTAACCGCAAAAAGTACACAAAAGTCTTTATTGGATTTATTCAAGGTATTTCAAAAGTCTGCAAAGAGAAAAAATCTTTGATTTTTTTAAACTTATGTTATCTTTTTCCCATTTAAGTAGTAAACTTAAACAACTAAAGTGTTACAATCTTTTGCATCTTTTGCGGTAAAAAAGTTTAAACATAATTTCTTTAAAAACCATAATCATTTGAAAAAGCTTTTCACCTTATTCATCACAATTGTTAGCTGTCTTCAGTTGTATGCTCAACATACGTATGTTTTTTTCGGTTCTTTTAACTGGGAAAAAGAAACGGAGGGAATTTATGTGTATGAATTGAACACGCAAAACGGAAAATTATCGAAAATTACTTCTGTTTCGGGGATTTCAAATCCTTCTTTTCTCGCTTTGTCACCGGACGGAAAATATCTTTTTGCGTGTACGGAAAGCAAAACAAAGAACGGCGGAAGTGTAAGCAGTTTTGAATTTAATCCTGATAAAAAATCTTTACAGTTCATTAGTAAACAAAGCAGCGGTGGTGAAAATCCGGTTTACCTTACGGTTCATCCAGGCGGAAAATGGCTTGTTAACGGAAATTATACGGAAGGAAGCGTTTCTGTTTACCCGATTTCAGGTAACGGAACTCTTGAACCTTTTGTGCAGAATATACAGTTTTCGGAAGGAAGTATAAATCCAGACAGACAGGATCGTGCACACATCCACTCCACCGTTTTTTCTCCGGATTCTGATTATCTATTTCTGCCTGATCTCGGAGCGGATAAAATTCGCGCCTATCGTTTTAACAATGAAAAAAATACACCTTTGCAGGAAGCTGAAATTCCTTTTATAAAAACAACTTTAGGAGCGGGACCGAGGCATTTTACCTTTCATCCGAATGGAAAATTCGCGTACTGTATTGAAGAAATGGGCGGTGCAGTCAGTGTTTATGCTTACAAAAACGGAAAGCTGAAACCGCTTCAGAGGATTTTTACCCATCCTGAAACCTGTAAAGGAGATTTTGAAAGTTCTGATGTTCATCTTTCGCCGGACGGAAAGTTTTTGTACGCTTCCAACCGCGGAAAAGAAAATAATATTGCTATTTTTTCGATTCAGGACGATGGAAGCCTGAAAACAATCGGTTACCAATCTGTAAAAGGGAAACATCCGAGAACATTTAATCTCGATCCAAGCGGACAATTTTTAATCACCACCAATACGGCAACAAATAATGTCACTGTTTTTAAAAGAAATCCTGAAACCGGTTTGCTGAAAAAAGCCGGAAGAAAAATTAAGATCAGAAATGTTTCGAATGTGCAGATCAGAAGATATTGATCATAAACTTGTTTAATCTTTTTTACCACAAAAGATGCAAAAGATTTTAACACTTTAGTTGTTTAAGTTTACTACTTAAATGAAAAAAAAGAGCACATAAGTTAAAAAAATCAAAGATTTTTTCTCTTTGCAGGATTTTAAAATTAGTTTAAACCAACTTATAATTTTAGTTTCAGAACTGTCATTCAGAATGAAATTTTGCGAAGCATTATGAAATGAAGAATCTTTTGCAGATAAGTTCTTTTTAAACTTCAGTATTTTGTTTCGAAGAATCAATACAAAGTAATAATCAAAGCTTTAAATAAAAGTTTAGTTCATCTTTTGTTGCTTTTGCGGTTAAATAAAAGTTTAAACAGACTTCATAACAAAAAAACTCTGTAAATTTAGATAACAACAAAATTTAAAAACTAATGAACCAGAATAACTTTTACATTCAATATCATAATGCTGATAAACTGAGATGTTTTCCAACTGAAAAGACAGATTTTAATTCTTTAATCTCAGAAATTACTCTTAATGATGATATAAAAGAACATGATTCTTGGATTTATACCAAAAAGAAGACAGCTAAAAAAGCAACTAATGGAATTTGTTTTCTAATTGTAGGAAAAACTGAAAATAAAATTAAAAATTATTACCTATGGAGTTGCTTTAAAATCGAAGATTATGAAGAAAATTTAGACAAAATAATTGTTATCGGAACAGGTCAAGATTTAAAAAAACCAATTTTGCTCAATAATCTTCCTGATTTTATAAGCTTTAAAAAATTTTGCGGGAATTTTGGAATCGGATTTCAAAATATTACTAAGAATGATTTCTCGCTAAAATTATTTTCATACATCAAGGACAACAAAGAAATTTTTTCTCAAGCTAATCCGAATCATTAAAAAAACTTGTTGATTATAAGTGTCAATTTCCAGAATGTAATTCAACTATTCCTACCGAAAAAGGCGTGAATTATGTTGAAGTTGCTCATATAAAACCGGTTTTTAAAGGAGGGAAAAGTATTTTAGGAAACTTAATTGTTTTTTGTCCTAATCATCACAAAGAATTTGATTTGGGAATAAAAGAAATTCTGGAGGATAATACAGAAACAATTTCAGGAATTTTAAATGGTAAAAATTTTAAAATCGATTTACATAACAATTATACTTATAAGGTTGAATAATATCAGTAAAATTACCTCATCCCAGAATCGCTCTTCTTAAAAGCATCTACTTTCTGATAAGAATCGTTTTTCTCTTTTTCTTTTTTGTCTGAAATTAAAATTCCGAAAAGATGATCGATTTCGTGCTGGAAAATAACGGCTGTAAAACCTTCCACAATTTCTGAATATTTCTGACCTTTTAAATCGACATATTCAAGCTGAATGACTTTGCTTCGGTAAAACTGATCTCTGAAATCGGGAATCGAAAGATCGCCTTCGGGACCTAAATTCTGTAATTCTGACCTCCAGACAATAACAGGATTGATAAAATATTCCAACGGTTCACCTTTTTTATCAAAACGCTGAACCCATATTACTTTTCTGTTGATTCCGACCTGCGGTGCAGCAATTCCCACTCCGCCATCGGTGGAAAGCAAAGATTCTTTCATTCTGCCGACTAAAACTGCCGTGTTTTTATCCAACGGATCGATTTCTGCAGAAAGGCTTAATAACGTCTTGTGCTGATTTTCGTCTGTTGTCTGATAAATCGGCAACGCAGAATTTTTATCTCCCTGATTGATCATGGAAATTTCGTTTGGTGTCAGTTTTTGAGCACTCATCAAACCGATAAAAAGGATGAAAAGAAGGGATATTTTTTTCATTTTTCTGAATGTTTTGCAAAGATAAATATTGCAGGCTAAGTTTCGTCTGTTTTGGTTAAAGCCCAATTGAATTTTTGATAACAAGCAATGAAAAATATGCAGACCTCATTGTCTTTTAAACGACTCATTGTCATTCTGACGAAGGAAGAATCTTTTAAATTCTTCCAAACTTTTAGTCTAAATATAAAATCTGGCTCTTTATACTTTTTACCTGGCTCTTTCTCAATACGTTTTCGTCATATCACTTGGAATGATCAGATTAAAATCTGTGGGAATATAGTCTTTCTCAGGAACTTTTAATTCAGGATTATCCGATTCAAAAACAGAAATGACCGCCATTTTCAGGTTCGGATTCTTTTGTTGAATGTACCAGTAAATTCCGCCAAATTCCTTGCTGTGATAGTTTCCGTTGTAATGGATGAATGTTTTTCCGGATTGCAGATTTTTCAGGATAGATTCTGCCATAGTCGCATCTTTTATTGCCTGAGCGGAAATAAAATTCATCACTTTGGTTCCGTCTGCGTGATCACCCATCATCGCTTTCATTTCAGGGTAACCCGGTGTTTCGAGCGTTACTTTTATGGGAAGTTGTGCGATGTAAGATTTTTCTTTTTCAGATAAATTATTCAGAGATTCCAGACCTTCTTTGGCGGTTTGGGAAGCGTATTTCCTGGGAATATTGGTTGCGATGAAATTCAGTTTTTTTGCTTTGGCAAAATCCACCAAAGGTTTATAATCGGTCGTGAAATTATTCCAGAGTCTTGCAGAATCTTTCAGTGTTTTCGCATCTATTTTACCATTCAGGTATTGATTAAGTTGCGGCTGATTGTCTCTTTCGAACATTTCAGCACCTAAAATGAGCTGTCCGTTTTTCTGAGCATATAACCCTTCAGTCACTTTAAGCTGTAACCAATGGTTGATGGAGTTGTTATGATTTTCACCAAAGAAAACCACGTCGTAATCAGCCAGTTGTCTGATGAGTTTTTCGGGCTTTATTGATTTTCCTTTTTTGTCGTAAAACTGATAGGCTTTAAATTGCTGTGCCTGAAATAAGCAGAACATAGAAATAAACAGAGCGGTGAAAAGGTTTTTCATTTTAATTTTGTTTTTTAAACACGAATGGCTTTACAAATATCACGATATAATTTTAATTACTTGTTGTTTTTTTCAAACACGAATGACACGAATGGTTTCACGAATATCACGATAAATTTATTTTTTTAATGATCTATTGTTTATTTTAACGCGAAGCTTTTTTAAACACCAATGATACAAATGGCTTCACGAATGACACAATGTAATGTTGTTTATTTTTATAACGCAATGGTCGCAAATTATTTTTGATTTCTAATTCTTTATATTTCGTTCGCAAAGGCACTTCGTTCAGCAAATGATAGAACGAGCCACTCAGCTAAAACATTGCCAAATGCAATCATAAAACGTTCGCTTAATAACAGATGAAATCTGAATAACTTTGCTTACTTTAAAATATTTACCTTAAAATATTTACTTTGCGTTAAAATTTTCAGAGTGAATGCAATTGAAAAAATTTTATTTAATTTCTGTTGTTTTTTTAAATACAAATCACACAAATGGTTTCACAAATGACACAATGTAACGTTGATTTATTTTTATCACGCAAGAATCGTTAAGTTTTGTTTTTAGTTTATTGAGGATATTTTTCGTTCGCAAAGGCACTTCGTTCAGCAAATGATAGAACAAGCCACTCAGCTAAGACATTGCCAAATGCAATCACAAAACGTTCGCTTAATAACAGATGAAATCTGAATAACTTTGCTTACTTTAAAACATTTACCTTAAATATCTACTTTGTGTAAAATTTTCAGAGTGAATGCAATTGAAAAAATTTTATTTAATTTTCTGTTGTTTTTTTAAACACGAATGACACAAATTGTTTCACGAATGACACAATGTAATGTTGTTTATTTTTATCACGCAATGGTCGCTAAGTTTTGTTTTTAGCTTATTGAGGATATTTTTCGTTCGCAAAGGCACTTCGTTCAGCAAATGATAGAACGAGCCACTTAGCTAAGACATTGCCAAATGCAATCATAAAACGTTCGCTTAATAACAGATGAAATCTGAATAACTTTGCTTACTTTAAAATATTTACCTTAAAATATCTACTTTGCGTAAAAATTTTCAGAGTGAATGCAATTGAAAAAATTTTATTTAATTTTCTGTTGTTTTTTTTAAACACAAATCACACAAATGGTTTCACAAATTACACAATGTAATGTTGTTGATTTTTATAACGCAAGGATCGCTAAGTTTTGTTTTTAGCTTATTGAGCATATTTTTTCGTTCGCAGAGGTACTTCGACAAGCTCAGTATAAACTATTCACTCAGCTATGGCTAGTTCTATCATTTGCTGAACGAAGTGCCCTTGCGAACAAAAAAATATGCTCAATTAGGTCAAAAAGACTTTGCGTTCTTCGCGTTAAATATCGTATCATTCGTGAAACCATTCGTGCCATTTGTGTTTAGATAAAAAAAGCCGCCTGTAAAAAACAAAACGGCCCAAAGAAACTATCTAACTATTTCAATTTATTTTTCAAGATCGGCAACGAGGTCTTTCCATTCCTGCAGTTCCGGGATTCCGGGTTTTCTTTTTCCGAAAAACTGAACGATAAAATCGCCCTCTTTATTGAAAACTTCAATGGCGGTCACTTCTCCGTCTTCTGTCGGTTTTTTCACAATCCATGCTTCCGCAATTTTGGTTACGTCCAAATGCAGATTGAAATCCGGATCCATTACGTTGAACCATTGCTGATGCCAAAGTGTTTTTTTCACATTTCCCGTATGAATCTGGATGATTCCTCTGTTTCCGACAAAAATCATGATCGGAAGTTCTTTTTCCGATGCGTCTTCCAGTACATTTACGACTTTTGAGCTTTCAATTTTCTTTGCAAAACCTTCAGGAGCCAATCTCAACGCCTGCGTTCTGCTCACTCCGAATTTTCGGGTCATCATAAAGAAATCGTGAGTATCTTTCAGATTTGTCCATGCTTTCTGGAAGCCTTCTACATCAATTTCGGTGTCCGGTTTTTCTTCTGCTTTCGGAGCTGCTTTTTCAAAATTGAAAGATCCGTTCTGCTCTTCTGCTTTATATTTTTCTGCCATTTCATCGAATGCAGCTTCGTTACTGTCTTTGGTAAGATAAATTTTATGCAGCGCCAAACCGTCTTTTCCGAAAAACTGAAGGCTTTTTTTATCTCCTTCCACCACTGCGAAAGCTAATTTCCAGTGATTCAGGAAAATTCTTAAATCAATATCTTCTCCCACGAAAAGCTGTGCATGAGGACTGCTGAAATCGCCGTTCAGATACACTCCTTTTCTTTCGTGAACGCACTCTTCGTTGCGTGTAAGCGCCATTACTTTTCCTAACTGCTCCACTTCTGCTAAAATATTCTGAAATTCCGGCTTCAGAACCGTTACGCCTTCTCCTACTCTGGTTGCCAACAGTTCCGCCTCGCTTACTCCCAGTTCTGCTGCGGCATTTCGGATTCTCAGATGCGGATTTTCAGCTTTAAGAGCTTCCCATTTTTCCTTCAGATCGTTTACTAATGTGCTCATTTATTTATTTTTTAATGGTTAAAATTGTGTAATTTCTTGTGATGGTTTCTTCTCCGGTTTTGCTTTTTACTTCTTCCTGCCGTTCGGAAATTTTCATTCTTTTAAAATAACTTTTGGAAACAGTTTCCTCCATTTCATCGGTATTGTACAACGTAAAACCGAACTGTGTAAAAGGGAGTTTTTCCATGAAATTGCGCTGTCCGAAAGTGAGAACAAATGTTCCGTTGTCTTTCAGAACTCTGTAAATTTCATTGAGGAAATCTGTTGGTTTTTCCCAGAAATAAACGGTGTTTACGGTAAATATTTTATCGAATTTTTTGTCTTCAAAAGGCAGTTCTGTTCCTTCGTACAGGACAAATTCAGCCTGATTTTCAAAATTTTTATTTAGTTTTATGGCTTCATGATGCATGGTTTCCGAAATATCAATTCCGGTATATTTTACATCAATGGCTTTGTTTAAAATATTTCTGACATGCCCTGCATTTCCATGACCGATTTCCAGAATGTGTTCGTTGTCTTCTATTAAAAGGGTCTGTATGCTTTCCAACGTCATTCCGATGTTGGTTTCATTCATCATTTCGCCGATCTCGATTCCTTTTTCTCCTTGAGGATGGGCGAGATTCTGTGCTAATATTTTCAGTTTTTCTGTATCCATATTATCCAAAAATAATCATTGGGTGCGAAGTTACCGGATGATTGCAGATCGTACACGGAAAATTGTAGGCTTCCCGGATATTTTCAGCGGTGAAAACCTCTTCCGGAGTTCCGTATGCGGCAACTTTTCCTGATTTCATTAATAAAACTTTATCGGCATATTGTGCGGCAAGATTGAGATCATGAAGAACAACAATCGCAGAATTGGCTTTTTTGGTGAAATTTTTAATGATTTCCAATGCTTTGTACTGATGTTTAATGTCTAAATTATTTAAAGGTTCATCTAAAAAAACAAGTTTGTGGGCAATTTCGTTCTGAAGCTGCGCAAAAACCCTCGAAAGATGAACGCGCTGTTTTTCGCCTCCCGATAAAGTGTTGTATTCTCTTTCTTTTAAATGCAGAATATCCGTTTCATTCATCATTCGGTTTGTCGATTCATGGTCTTCTGTTTTAGGCTGTGCATCGAAATACGGATAACGACCCATCATCACGACCTCTTTTACTTCCAGCGGAATATCGTTGCTGTTGTGTTGTGAAAATTTGGCTTTGTGCTTCGAAAGCTCTTTCACATTCCAGTCGTTGATATGCCTGTTTTTAAATACAATCTGCTGTTCAGATTTAATTTCATTGGCAAGAATACTCAGAAGGCTCGATTTTCCTGCTCCGTTCGGACCGACAATTGCCAGAAATTCGCCATATTCCAGATGAACGTCCACCGAATCCAGAATATGAAAGGTTTTATGCTGATAACTGATCTGATGCGCTTTTATCATAACAGTGATTTTTTAAATTTAACTAAAATCGCAATGAAAACAGGACCTCCCATTAAGGCGGTTAAAATCCCGATCGGAAGTTCCGAAGGTTCCACAATACTTCTGCTGAAAGTATCTGCCGTTAATAATAAAATGCTTCCGCACACCGCTGATAACGGTAAAATAACAGCATAGTCTGATTTAAACAAAAATCTTAAAATATATGGAACGATAAGCCCGACAAAACCAATGGTTCCTGAAAATGCCACACAGCTTCCCACCATTAAAGCCGTAATAAGGATGATCTGCTTTTTTAATCTTTCGACATTAATTCCCAAATGCTGTGCATCTTTTTCGCCTAACATCATTGCATTCAACGCTTTGCCTTTTGGCAGTAAAACAGTGTACGAAATAATCAGAACGATTCCCAAAATAATATTCTTCGTCCATGTTGCAGCAGCTAAACTCCCTAAATTCCAGAACGTTAAATCTCTTAACTGATCGTCTTTTGAGATATAAATCAGAAACCCAGTAATGGAAAATCCGATCGCTGTAATGGCAACTCCCGATAATAACATCATCACGACATTGGTTTTACCGCCGCTGGTTGAAATTCTGTACACCAGAAGCATGGAAATAAAAGAACCGATAAAAGCAGCAATTCCCACCAATGAAAACTGTACGGCTTCAGGAAGAAATTCTCTGAAATATCCTCCCAAAACGATGGTAATGGCTGCAAGTAGGGTTGCTCCGGAAGTGAGCCCGATTAAATCTCCCGTTGCCAGAGGATTTCTGAACAATCCCTGCAAACCTGTTCCGGAAACCGCCAACATACTGCCGATAAGGATTGCCATCACAATTCTGGCTGCTCTTACGTCCCAGACTACATATTTATCGCTCATTGGGAGTGACTGATCTCCGTTCATTATTTTTTGTAAAACAGTGAATGCAGACTGACCTCCGAAATCGTAAACTCCGGTGTTAAGCGACCATACTGCAATGATGCAAAGCAGTACGGTGCTTATGATGATGTAAACGGATAATTTACCTGGTGCTTTCAATCAGAAGTTGGTTTAATTCTACTGCTGCCTGTCCTAATCTTGGTCCGAAACCGGAAACAAGACCGCCGTCCATGGCAATAATTTTTTTATTTTTTCCGGCATTGGTTTGGGAAACACCCGGCATTTTTAACGCTCCTTCGTTTCCTCCCGCTCCCTGCAGTCCGCTCGTGAAGAAGAATAATACATCGGGATTTGCTTTTACAACCGCTTCTGGCGTTAAAGGTTTGAAATCTTCAAAATCATTGACGGCATTTTGTCCGCCTGCAATTTCAATTAAAGAAGCCATCGGTGTATTTTTTCCTGAAACCATAAGCATATTTCCTCTTGCGTAGATGAACAGGACTTTCGGTTTTTTGGCAATCGGCTGAATCTGTTTCAGATCGGCATCAATTTTATCATTCAGTTTCTGATAATCTGTATTTCCGACTGCTTTCGCCACTTCTGTGATCAGTTTTTTAGTTCCGTCGACGGTAAATTCCTGCTTAAAAATTTCTGTTTTGATGCCGGAAGATTTAATTTTCCCCATCAGTTCAGGATTGATGTCTTTATCGGAAGCCAAAATTAAGGTGGGAGAAACTGCCATAATCGGTTCGATGGTCATTGATCTTACGTGTCCCAGATCTTTAGCCGTCGATTTAAGAGATTCGGGAAAAGTACTTGTCACGTCGGTTCCCACGATTTCTTTTTCGTGACCCAAAGCAGCTACAATTTCGGTGATTCCGCCATTCAGCGTTACGATTTTATGAGCAGATTTTGGAGCTTCAGAGCTTTGTTCTGTTTTATTTTCAGTAGAAGCTCCTTCTTTTTTGCAGGAATAGACTGCCATTAATACAGATGCGGCAAGAATGAATTTTTTCATGATATCTTTTTATTTGATTTAAAAATTTTAGAACAAGGGTTTGTATTCGAACTGCGGATAGCCTCTTTCACCGCTGCTGCTCGTAAGTCTGGTGAATCTCAGCTTAAAATAATATCCATCCGGATCTTTGATGACATAAAATACATCCCCTTTTACCTGATATCCGGAAGGTCCGACTTCCCGCCAGTTTCCTCCGATAACGCGCTGATCGTTGTAAATGAATTTCGACTGATCGATATCCGAAACTTTAAAATTATTGTAGGCTTCAACCCCGGTCGTGGTTCCTGAAGCTTTTACTTCATAAGCTCCTGCTCCACCTACATTATTGATGGTGATAAAGTCTGCATACACATAACTTCCTGCTCCTGTAATGGTATTGGTAAAAACCGAAAAGCAAAGATCCCATTTCTTTTTTTCAGGCTGAATGAAGAGTTCTTTTTCATTTTTCAGGCTGACAAAATTATAGTTGTACGCGGAGTTTTTATTGATGGTTAATTCCTTGTGAGAGGTTGAGTTTATTGGGGCGTATTTTATTTTATATCCTCCGTTTGAAGTTCTCGAGATCTGAATTTTCATCCATCCTCTATTTTCTCCGGCTGTGGTAACGCTTCCAGCAGGAACATTTCCTGTGTAAATTCCTTTCCCCATGTTCAGAAGGTATACTGCATTTTCAGATTCATTGGGATTAATTTCTTCAATTGCGGTATAGCCTGAAGGAAAGTTTCCTTTCACATCATCAATATAAATGGTGTTGGAAGGATTAAAATTCGCAACCTGTACAAGATCCTGTAAACCGGAAACCTCAGCTTCTGTGACCAGATCGATATTCGCAGCATTCGGGATTTTTCCTGCTGCCATCATCAGAGAAGAATTAAGAATGACTTTAAAATTGCTTCCTGAATACAAAGCGAGATCCCAATCGGTTCTTTTGGTCAGCACTTCAGAATCCGTTCCCAGATCAAACCAGACCTGATTAGGCTGTGTAGCTCCGCCAACGGTAGGATTCACGATAGAACCTTCAATTTTTGATATGGTAACGGGATCTTCATTATCATTAATACAGGACTGGGTGATGAATGATGTCCCGATGAAGAGGTAAAGCAGTATTTTTTTCATTTCAATGATTATTTTTTAAAAGTTGTAGGTTAGTCTGGTGAAGTAGCTTCTGCCGTAGAAAAGATTCGAGTTCGGATCGGTGGTTCCGTGCGCGGTTCCGGCAACGGTGGTGTCTCTTACGGATGAAACATCAAAAATGTTCTTGATTCCTGCACTGAGTTCAAAATGATTTTTGAAAAAGGGCTGACTTACGACGAAATCCATCATATTGAAGTTGCCGCGCTCTCCCACATAATAAAAAGGATGGGCAATATCCTGACTGTCTAAGACAAACATCTGAAGTTTCCCGACGTGTCTGTAAAACAACGAAACATTGGTTCCTGTTTTTGGGAGGGTATAGTTTGCAGCCAGTTTTCCTTCGAATGTATAAAAGAAATCATCTGGAGAAACCAGAGTCCCTGAAAAGAGTTCTTTTCCGATGCCATAATAAGAGGCATTGGCAGCAAGGCTGAACTGATTTTTCTGAACTTTAAAATTGGCTTCAAAAAGTAATGATCTGAATTTGTTGATATTAATGTATTTGTACTGCAACGGACTCTGATTGATCTGCAGAACTTCTATTCTGTTTTTGAGATCCATGTACGTTGCGCTCGCTCCTACCTGAACATTCCATCCTGAACTGGTGGTGAATTTTTTGTCTCCGTTTAAAGAGATCGTGATTCCTTCTTCCGGTTTTAAATCTTCATTTCCTCTGATGTCGTGATTGCTGTCTACAAAATAGGTGTAGAGTTCATCAAAATTGGGAAATCGGTTCGCGCTTCCTGCCACGAGTCGGATATTACTGGAATCATCTATTTTTCCTCTTACCGTTAAGGAATAATTGTGCTGTGTATCAAATTTATCACTCAGCGCCAAACGGTAACCGGGTCTCAATGAAAGCCAGTCTGTAGGATTCCATTCTGCAGAAATAAAATTGGCGTAATTGAAAATTTTTCGGTCTACATTATTTCCTGCAAAATCTCCTGCAATAAAACCTGCGTATCCTTTGGTATGATCGAGTTCATATCCCAACTGGAAATCTATTTTTTTATCATCAAGAAAATTGCTGAAAACACCTCGCGAATAGATGACATCTGCTTTATTATAGGATTGATAAACTTCTTTCGTTCCCATTACTTTCCTGTTCGGAATATCATAGGTAAAATCTCTGTATTTTCTGTCCTGAGTCTGATATGAAAAATCACCTGTATAATTGATGTTGCCTAATTTGGTCTGAACATTTAACTGATTGACGTATCTTGTGGTGAGGTAATCTCTGTCGGCAGAAGTATAAGTTCTGTTTCCCTCTCCTAAATAAAGTTCTGAAACAATCGGGCTGTAGAAATTGAGTTGTTCATTAACGAACCCGAACTTATAGAAAACAGAAGTTTTATTTTTGCTGTATCGGATCACTCCGTCGATATTCAGCACATCTTTCGGCTGCCAAAGATATCCTCTTTTTCCGTCCTGTTCAAAATATTTATATCCTTCCTGCGTTCCTTTGAATCCCTGAAAATCGTTATGATTGATATTGGCTCCGATATACCAGTTTTCATTTAAGTTATATCCTGCATTCAGGGTTTGGATATGTCTTCCTTCTCCTTTTTTGTACCAATTGTATTCTTTTCCTACGGTTTCTTCCTGAACGGAAGCATTTAACGTTAATTTTTTCTGAGTGCTTTTTTTGGTGATGATATTGATGACTCCGGCAACGGCATTGCTTCCGTAATCCACTCCCATTGAACCTCTTACCACTTCAATACGTTCTACATTATTGATATTGAGTTTGGTGAGATCTATATTGTTTCCCAGTCCCACATCTCCTACCACAGGAATATTGTCAATCAGGATTTTGGTATACTCTCCACCCAGTCCCAGTAAACTCGCCGTTGAATTTCCTGAATTGCGGTCTGAAGTAATCAGAATATTCAAGCTTTGGTTTAAAACATCTGCCACATTGGTTGCTGCCATATTTTTGATCTGCTGCGCATCGATGACCTCCACTTTATAAATTGATTTATTAATGGATTGCTGAGTATACTGTCCGGTAAGGACAACTTCTTCAATTTTTTCCAGCTTTACAGAATCTTTTTTCTGCGCGTCCATCCACAAAATCATCGTTAAAGCAAGAACAGAAAGCAATTTCTTCTTCATAGGATCAAAAAATTTTTGACAAATATAATATTTTATTTAGAACAATTAAAAATAATTATATAATTTTGTAGAATAATTCTAAATAAAAATAATGTTATGAAATTAGGACTACTTATTGGAGGTTTACTGCTTACAGCGATTTCGGGAAATGCACAGGTAACAGCGATTAATGAGAATTTTGAATCTTTCACGGCAGGAACAGGCGCAGCATGGCCGCAAAATAACTGGAACCGTGTACAGAGTGGTTCCGGACCGTGGGTATATGTTGATAATTCGAATGCAGCTGACAAACATATCCAGTATTACAGCTTTTTTACGACGAATACACCGGGTTATGCTATTGCCCCGCAAATCGTTGCACCCAATGGAAGTCAGACACTTACGTTCAAATCTTCCCTTACAGCAGGATCTTCCGCAGGAAGCACCGGAACTATTGAAGTTGGATTTGTGGACGGCGTTACAACAGCAGATATGGCAAGTTTTACAAAGATTGGAAATACGATTACGCTTACTTCAACAGATACGCAGTATTCCGTACCGATTCCTGCATCCAATAAACAATATATTGCCTTCAGAATTGTAGGAAGTCTTAATCACACAGCGATTCAGTTGGATGATATTTCTTATGCGGTAAGTTCGATACTTGCAGTTTCAGATCAGGCAAAATTAAAGGAAAGTGTACAGTTTGCCGTAAATTCCGACAATACCGCATTGCAGTTTGTTGCTAAAAAAGAACCGAAAAAAATTCAGATCTATTCAGCGGGAGGTCAGAAAACAGCCGAAGGAAAATTATCCGGAAGATCGTTTGACATCAGTACGCTTCAAACCGGAGTTTATTATATTTTGATTGAAACGGCGGAAGGAGAAATCGTGAAATCAAAATTCATTAAAAAATAAACTTTTCACAGGATCACAAAAGTTCACAGGAGCTTTATTGATAATACTTTCTATTTTTTCTAATAAAAGGCTGTCCGCAATAGTGAACAGCCTTTTAGTTTTATGCTTACATCAGGAAGAGTAAAGTTATTTTTAAGTGACTAACTTTCTTCTTACAGTTTACAGAGTTTTAAATCCTTTAAATACCTGAGTAGAACTTTCCAGCATTTTAGAAACGTCTCTTCTGAAATTCAGCAAATGATCCTGCCCGTTGTGGCGGTTCAGGTGCTCTTCACTTTCCCACAATTCCACCATGAAAAAAGTTCCTTTGTTATCTTTGTCTTCAATAAGGTCATACTGCAGACATCCCTCTTCTTTTCTGGTTTCTCTTACCAAAATCTGGAAAAGTTCAACTGCTTCCATCAGATAATTCTCATTAAATCTGAAAAGCGCAACTACGTTTATGTTCATTGTTATTTTTTTAGTGGTGTAAATGTAGAATATTTTCAAAACCGAAAAGATATTTCATGCTTTTATTTTTCCACATTTAACAGATTTTATCACTAAAAAACAGATTTATAAATGGTAATTGAGCTCATCACGATGACCAGAGTTCCGATGATGATAAACATACTTTTTACAGGAAGTTTTGCCGTTAACATCGCAGAAAAAGGAGCGGTAAAAATTCCTCCGATCAGAAGACCGAGAATGATATTCCAGTGCTGAATTCCCAATGTGAAAATAAAAGTAATGGCTGCTGTTAAGGTTAAAATAAATTTTGCCACCGTAGAACTTCCCACCGCAAATCTCGGCGTAAAGGAATTTTTAATTAAAGTTCCCGTTACCAACGGTCCCCATCCTCCTCCGGCAAAGGAATCGATAAAACCTCCGATCACTCCCAAACGCGTTAAATTTGTTTTCCGTTTTAATTTTTTGTCCTGCTTATTTTTAAACGCATTGGATAAAATCTGAATCCCCAGATATAATGTGTAGAAGGAAATAATTGTTTTGGTGATTTTTGAATAATATTCTCCGAGATATGTGAGTGAAACCGCCCCGATAACGGCTCCGAAAACCGCAGGAATGGCGAGTCTTTTCACCAGACTTTTGCTTACGTTTTTCAGTCTGATATGACTGATGCTTCCGGCTGCTGTTGTAAAGCTTTCCGCAGAATGAATACTCGCACTCACCGCATGAGGCGGAATTCCGAGGAACAAAAGTGTGGTCGTACAAATTACGCCGTATCCCATTCCCATTGATCCTGCAACGATTTCTGCCAAAACTCCCACCAACATCATCCAGTAGAAAATGTAATTGTCTTTGGCTAAAACAGTGAACAGTTCATCCAGATAGCCCAGTTCATACATGGTAAAGGCAACAACCGACAGAAGTGCGATCGTCACAAAAAATACATTTAACCTGAACTGAACTTTTCTTGAAATAACCATTTTTTCTGTTTTCTATCGTTTTAAACCACTACTGAAATATTATACAGCTAAGAAAACTCACTTTAAATCAGCTTACCTTTTTAAATCTTTCTTCAATGGTTCAGATTATGTTTAATTTATAAAATCATTACGGCTCCCACCGTTGAATTGCCTGTCTCGTCGATCAATATGGCATTGCCTGTTGCATTGCTTTCTTCAAAGCTGTCGAAAACCAGGGGTGAAGCTGTTTTTAAACGGACTTTTACGACTTCATTTAATTTTATGCTTTCAGAAATCGGCGTTTTTTCTAAAGTATTAACGTCTATTTTATATTCGATTTCTTTGATAATCGCTTTTAAAAGTTTGCTTTTGTGCTGAATGAAATATTTGTTTCCTTCGTTTAATTCCTTTTTATCCAGCCAGCAGACAACGGCTTCAATTTCATTTTCAACTTTCGGAAGGCTTTCAGTTTTTACTAAAAAATCGCCTCTGCTGATATCAATATCATCTTCAACATGCAGAACTGCGGGCTGATTGGCAAAAACGAATTCCACTTCTTTTCCCCCTGTTTCTATTTTTGAAATTTTAGTCTGAATATTCTGAGGAAGCACCGTAATTTCGTCACCTTTTTTGTAAATTCCCGAAAGAACTTCTCCTGCGTATCCTCTGTAATCATGCAGATCCTCCGTTTGCGGACGAATGACATACTGAACCTGAAATCTCGGACTCTGAAAGTTTTGATCTGAATTGATTTCAACCGTTTCGAGGAAATCCAACAGCGTTGCACCTTCATACCAAGTCATATTTTCTGATCTTTCAACAATATTGTCGCCATGAAATGCCGAAATCGGGAAATAATTTACATTTTTTAACCCTAGTTTTTCTGCAACCAATTCATACTGAGCTTTTATATCCTTAAAAACTTCTTCAGAATACTCTACCAGATCCATTTTATTGATGGCAACCACCACATTTTTCATCTTCAATAAAGACGCAATAATGGAGTGTCTTCTTGTCTGTTCAATCACGCCCTGTCTTGCATCAATAAGAATAACAATCAGTTGCGAATTAGATGCTCCCGTAATCATATTTCTTGTATACTGAATGTGTCCCGGTGCATCGGCAATAATAAATTTTCTTTTCGGCGTCGAAAAATAGCGGTACGCAACATCAATGGTAATTCCCTGCTCTCTTTCTGCTCTTAAGCCGTCCGTTAAAATAGCAAGGTCTACTCCGTTTTCGTTTTTATTTTTTGACTGTTTTTCGAGTGCTTCAAGCTGATCGATCAATATATTTTTACTGTCGTACAGAAGTCTTCCGATCAGGGTACTTTTCCCGTCGTCTACGCTTCCTGCCGTTATAAATCTTAATATGTCCACGTTTGTTTTATTAATAATGAGTAATTGAGTGAGGTTGAGAGTGAGGTTAAGACTTAGGTTGAGGCTAAGGTTTAGGCTAAGACTAAAGGCTTACTACAAAACTTCTGGCTTACATCTTTCATCTTTCATCCTAAATATAAAGGTTGAGATTCAGGCTAAGACTGAAAACTTACTACAAAACGTCCATCTTCCATCTTCCATCTTCCAACCTCCAACTTCCAGCCTCCATCTTCCATCCTAAAAATAACCTCCTTTCTTCCGGTCTTCCATCGCGGCTTCCGTCACTTTATCGTCGATTCGGGTTTCGCCGCGCTCGGAAATTCTGGATGCCGTGATTTCATTCACAACCTCATCCAAAGTTTCGGCAGTGCTTTCTACTGCGGCGGTACAGGTCATGTCTCCGACGGTTCTGTAACGGACTTGTTTAGTTACAATCGTATCATTTTCATCAATCTGAATAAAATCCGATACTGCAATTAACTGTCCTTCATATTCAATCACCTCACGGTCATGTGCAAAATAAATGGATGGCAACTGGATATTTTCTTTTTTAATATAATTCCAGACATCAAGTTCCGTCCAGTTCGAAATTGGGAAAACTCTTACGTTTTCACCTTTGTTGATTCTTCCGTTGTAGATGTTCCACAATTCCGGACGCTGCAGCTTCGGATCCCACTGTCCGAATTCATCACGCACAGAGAAAAAACGTTCTTTGGCTCTGGCTTTTTCTTCGTCTCTTCTCGCTCCGCCAATGCATGCATCGAATCCGAATTCTTCAATCGTATCTAATAAAGTGTGGGTTTGCAGCCAGTTTCTGGAAGCAAATTTTCCTTTCGGTTCGGTTAAATTTTTAGCTTTAATAGTATCTTCCACTTTTCTTACAATCAGTTCCGCGCCGATATTTTCCGCTAAATAATCTCTGAACTGCAATGCTTCAGGGAAATTATGTCCTGTATCAATATGCACCAACGGAAAAGGAATTTTCATCGGAGCAAAAGCTTTTTTTGCCAGATGAACCAAAGTGATAGAATCTTTTCCGCCACTGAAAAGCAACGCAGGTTTTTCAAACTGAGCGGCAATTTCCCTCATAATGTAGATACTTTCTGCTTCCAACTGCTCCAGATAATCTAACGTATGTGTCGTCATTTTTTATTTTTTTTGAATTAATGAGAATGCAGACCGCACTCTTTCTGTGAACTTTCCCACCACCATCGTCCGGCGCGCGGATTTTCTCCTTCTTCGATTGCTCTTGTACAGGGTTGACAACCGACACTAATGAATCCTTTTTTGTGTAAAGACAATTCCTGAACTTTATTTTCTTTCAGATAATCTAAAACATTCTGGTAATTCCAGTGAATTAAGGGGTTATATTTGTAAAGTTTACGATCTTCGTCCCATTCGATGACCGGCATATTTTCTCTGTTTTCAGACTGTTCGGAGCGCAATCCTGTAATCCAGACTTTTGCATTTTCCAACGCACGGTTTAAAGGTTTAACCTTACGGATAAAACAGCATTCTTTTCTGTTTTCTATAGAATGATAAAACGCGTTGATTCCTTTTTCATTCACATATTTTTCTACGTCTGAGCTTTCCGGAAAATAGACTTCGGTTTTTGTTTTATATCGGGAATTATTCTGGGAAAGCAACTCGTAGTGCTCGTAAAAAAGTCTTCCTGTATCAAGCGTGAACACTTTTACCGGCAGATGATTTTTGAAAATCATATCTGTAATTACCTGATCTTCCTGACCGAGTGAGGTGGAAAAAACAACCCCTTCAGAAATCTTTGAAGAAATAAATTTCAGTCCCTCTTCTGCGGAAAGCTGTTTCAGTAACTCTGCATCTTCTTTTGAAATCATACTTTGTTCATTTGAAGTAATGCAAATATCAGATAAAATTATTATCCTACCAAAAAAGTAGACTAATTATTTTAAAAAAAAGGATCTGATTAATCCACCAAATCCATTAACGTTCTCTTCTCCAGAATATTCAAAGAAGCGTCGCGAACCTCGATTAGAACGTCGTGCAGACCGCAATGATCTTCACTGCAGTCGTCGCATTTTTCGTAAAAATTTAAACTTACACAAGGAAGCAGTGCGATGGGTCCGTTCACAAGACGAATAATTTTCGCCAGCTTTACATTTTCCGGATTTTCTTTGAAGAAATAGCCTCCTCCTTTTCCTTTTTTGCTATCTAGAATGTCCGCTTTTTTAAGCTCAAGCAGGATATTTTCCAGAAACTTTAAAGGAATTTTCTTGTGTTCGGCAATTTCGGAAATAAGAATCGGTCCGTCATTTCTCTTTTCTACAAGATATGACAGTGCCTTGAAAGCGTATTGAGATTTTTTAGACAGCATTACTACAAAAATAAGAAAATTGTTTGATATGTATAATATTGAGAATGAAAGTTAGAAGATGGATGCTGGAAGTTTTCAGGGACCGCATAACTTCCCTCTTCTCGCTTCCTTCTTCCGGCCAAAATCCCTATTTTTGCCTCATGTTCAGTAAACAGGAAGCACAGCAGTTAAAGAAAGAGTTTTGGACGGCTTTCGGAAAGTCTTTTCCAAGAAAATGGATTTTGTACGATACCAAAATCAAGGATATGTCGTTTAAATTTTATGCGGATAAGAAAAAAGCGGAAGTTTCTCTGGATATCGAAATGAAGGATGAAGTTTTCAGAGATGCGTACTACAATAAAATATGGTCACTGGAAGATATTCTGAAGGATTTTATCGGCGATTTTCACAAGGAAGAATTTTATACGCTGGAAAACGGAAAAGTTATCAGCCGAATCTGGGTTGAAAAGCACGGCATTTCTGTTTTCAATAAAAATACATGGCGGGAAGCTTTTGAATTTTTTGTTGAAAAAATGGATGGCTTCGAGCGGTTTTATTATGAATATGAGGATTTTATAAAGGATGTTTAGTGAATAGTTCTTAAAGGATAAAAAAACATATCATGAAAATAAGATATTGCTGGAGGTGCAGAATGGATGTTCCCATGCTTGATGAAGAAGAGGGAAAAATCGCTTCGAAATTATTAGCTGAAGGATTTCAGGAATTTAAAACAACCAGAAAAAAGCCTTTAAATGAAAATTTCAAAAAACTGCTGGATTATTACAATAATTTAACCGGTTTTGAAGAAACAAATCCTAATGCCATCATGCATCATTTCATCGATATGTATGGTCCTGACTGTGAAAACTGCGGAAAACCTTACCGGACGGAAACCGCTACATTCTGCCCGAAATGCGGTAACAAAAGAAAAGTTTAAGGATTTTATTCAATTTGATTTTTTCAACGCAAAGATTATTTTTACCAATACCATTTTGAGAAGGCAAAGCAAATGAAATTTGCTGCACGAAGCCTGAAAACAGATTTCAAGGCTAGTTTTGTGTGAAGAAGATGAATCTTTTTAATCCAAATCAGGATCGGAAGCCGCTTAAATATTTTTAAACTTGTGATTAAACTAATTTCAGAATTAACCGCAAAAGATGCAAAAGATAATGATAAAGCGAATTTCAAGAATAATCAAAGCGCTTAAAAGAATAAAAATCAAAGATTTTTAAAAACTATTGTGATCTTCTTATTTATAATCACAACTTTAAATAGACGTTTAGTTCATCTTTTGCGGCTTTTGCGGTTAAATAAAAAGTTTAAACAGATTTTTATGTAAAATTCAACCTTCTGTTCTTATATTTTTCTGTATTTTGGTCAAAATAAAAATAACAGAATAAATTTTCAGCAAAATTAAAACTAATAATTAAAATAAAATGTCAGAAAATAAAATATTTTTCGCAGACGCAGCAGATCCTGAAATGTCTAAAGCTTATAAAAAAGCGCAGGAAACTTTTAAATATTTCTGGAGAGAACAATCTTGGGAATACAGAAGAATTATTCCGGCACTGAGTGTTTCATGCGTGAAAGTGGCTTTTTCTCAGGAAGATCCTTCTTCAGACTCACCTATTGTAGAACATATGTGGATCAATGACATCCATTTCGATGGCGATCTTATCAAAGGCTACCTCATCAACAAACCGAATAAACTCACCAATGTTGAAGTCGGAGATTATGTGGAAATTCCTGTAAACGAAATCAGCGACTGGCTTTTTGCCATGCCGCAACGCGCAAAAAAAACGAAAGGACTTTCAAAACTGTTTTCATCTTCTTCAGAGTCTCTTCCTCCGAAAGCTTATGGCGGATTTACGATCCAGAAAATGCGTTCGGATATGTCTCCGGCGGAAAGAAAAGCACATGACAATGCATGGCAAATGGATTTCGGAGATTTTAATGATATTGAAATCGTTTATGAACAGAAAGAGCATCCTGAAAATCTTGTGGAGCATCCGATGAGCAGAAATATGAAGGAAGAGCTGGTAAAATTCGTCAGCGAAAATCCGGATGAGATTACAGGTCAGGATATAAACGGCTATTCTATGCTTCATGCGGAAACGATTGCCGGAAATCTAAGTTCTGTGGAAGTGATTCTTGCAGCAGGAGGGGATAAAAATTTAAAGACAAAATCCGGAAAAACAGCTTTGGACTTTGCCCGACAACTGAATTGGGAACATATTATTCCTGTTTTGGAAGATTGATTTTATCTTAATTAAAGTAAGTTTGATGTTAGAAGATTGAAAATTAATTTTAACCGAAATTTAGTATAAGTTTTTGGCTAAAGCTAATTGTTTTTTTTAATTGAATTTGTTTAAACTTTTAAAAAATAAAATATTCTTGTTGGAAAACTCAAAGACGCAAGATTTTTATTAATCTCAAATCTTTAAGGCGCAAGAAAATCAAAGATTTTCAATAAAGATTGATGCTTAATTTTATCGCAGATAAAATTTATGCGCCTTAGGAAGAGACCGTATTTAATTGAACTCAAGATTAGTATATTAAAGAGAAACTTTCCCGTTTCTCTTTTTTGTTTTTATATCATTCACGATCTGAATACATTCTTTCCCGATTCGGCTACATTTCCCACTGCACAACTTTCCATCTTTGTACCATCAATTAAAAACAATAAAACATTTAAAAATGGAAACAAAAAAAGTATGGTTCGTAACGGGAGCTTCAAAAGGTTTAGGATTTGAGCTGGTTAAAAAATTATTATCCGAAGGATTTCAGGTGGCTGCAACAAGCCGCACTGTAAATTCTTTAATTTCTGCTTTCGGAGAGGCTTCGGAAAACTTTCTGCCCTTAAGTGTAAATATTACGGACAATAATGATGTAAAATCTGCCATTGCAAAAACCACAGAGCATTTCGGACAGATTAACGTTGTGGTTAATAATGCAGGATACGGACAGATCGGAACGCTGGAAGAACTTACGGATGAGGAAGCAAGGGAAAATTATGCGGTGAATGTTTTCGGAACTTTAAACGTCATCAGAAATGCAATGCCTTATCTTCGTGAGCAGAAATCGGGAAATATTTTCAATATTTCGTCCATCGGAGGTTTTTCGGGAAATTTTCCGGGTTGGGGAATTTACTGCTCTACTAAATTTGCTGTGGCAGGATTTACGGAAGCTTTGGCTGAAGAAGCGAAAGATTTCGGAATTCATGCAACGGTAGTTTATCCGGGATATTTCCGTACAGATTTTTTGGCTAAAGATTCGGTAAAAACTCCGGCAAATCCTATTCAGGCGTATGAAGCGGCAAGAAGTTCGGAACAGGCACATCTTGACGAAATCAACGGAAACCAGCCGAATGATCCTGTAAAAGCAGCAGACGTTCTGATTCAGTTGAGCAAAGAGCAAAATCCACCGGTACATTTCCTTTTAGGCGTAGGAACCATGGAATTTCTTACCAATAAAGTAGATGCGATTACAGGGGAAGCGAAGAAATGGGAGGTTTTAGCAAATTCTACAGCAATTTAGAATTGATTTACTTCTTTTGTCTTGAAACAAAAGAACCAAAAATTCAAGACTTAGATCCTGAATGCTAAAAATTAAAACGTAATCCTAAAATTCCCAAAACTCGCGCGAATCAAAAGTTGTTCTTCGGTTATGGATTATACTCGCGCTCAGACAGTGGAAATTTTTTAACGGATTACGTTTTAATTTTCTTAACGCTTCAGGCTCTTATGTCGCAATAAAAGAACATGTATTTCATAAAAAATCACTAAAAACAATTAACTTCGTTATTATGAAAGAGACCTTCCGTTTTCATTCGATCTCCGATTTTCATGCTTTCTGTAATCTGCCGAGTCCGGATCATCCGCTGATCAGCTTGATTGATTACAGCAAAGTCCGCTATCCCGTAAATGATACGGAACTGAAATGGACCCAGAATTTTTATTCGGTGGGGCTGAAAAGGAATGTAAACGCGAAGTTTAATTACGGTCAGCAGGAATATGATTTTGATTCAGGCGTGTTGTGTTTTGTTTCGCCGATGCAGTTTCTAAGAATTGAGATGAAGCCAGATGTTGAGTTTGAACCGACCGGATATCTTTTGCTGATCCATCCTGATTTTCTTTGGGGAACTTCGCTCATCAAAAAAATGAAATCCTACGAATTTTTCAGTTATCAGATCAATGAAGCGCTTTTTCTGTCGGATAAGGAAGAAAAAATTATTGTGGATCTGTTTAAAAATATTGAAAAGGAGTATCAGACAAATATTGATAAATTCACGCAGGAGCTTATTGTAGCGCAACTGGAATTATTTTTAATCTATTCTGAACGTTTTTACGAAAGACAGTTTTTGACCAGAAAAAAATCGAGTCACGAATTGCTGGATAAATTTGAGGAAGTTCTTTCGCAGTATTTTAACAGCGGAAATCTTCTCGAACACGGTATTCCTTCTGTGAAAACCATCGCCGAACAACTGAATATTTCACCCAATTATCTGGGAAGTTTATTACGCATCCATACGCAGCAGAACACGCAGCAACACATACAGAATAAACTGATTGCTCTCGCAAAGGAACGTCTGAGTACAACGAATTTATCGGTAAGTGAAATTGCGTATGAACTGGGTTTTGAACATCCGCAGTCGTTTAGTAAGTTATTTAAGCAGAAGACGAATCAGTCTCCGGGAGAGTTTAGGAGGTTATTTAATTGAGAAGATTTATAAAAACAATAACTTGAATGTGACCCAAATTAAAGTTGAAAAACTTTTTGGACTATAGATTCCAGAGCCGTTTTATATAATCATTCTGATATAATTTATTCGAAAGATTACGAAAGAAATACTATCAAAAAGTATTTAAATGAAAAGAGTTTAGGACTTGAACCAACAATAGAGCGTCTAATTGATTGGATAAGAAACAAAGTAATTCATTAAAAAAATTGAGGAATCAATTAATTGCGATATTAAATATTCGATGAATGGACATGATTTTATTGAAGTGCTTTTTCATTATATAAATAAAATAAAAAATACAGCAAATTTCAAAATTGAAAATTTTGAGAAACCATTTTATGTAGCAATCCAGCCTGATTATTTTGATTAATATCAAATGTTCAATAAACTAATATCATAATTAATAAACTTACAGCAAACTAACAATTAATTAAAAAACACCACACTAGTAAGTATTTATACCCAATATAACATTTAGTAATTTCTACGCTACCCTTCCTGTTTTTTTCTTTGTTACTTTGGTTTATCAAATCATCTAGCCCTCTAAGGGGTAAAAACTAACAATAACCAAAAAACAAAAAAATGGAAACAATTGAAATCACCAAAACAGGAGTCGGGATCAATGATCCTTTTGAACGCGTAATCTTTGATGCCGCAAGATCATCGGGCAGCGCTACAGAAGCTTACTCTATTGAAGTATCCGGACAGGGCCAGCTTACCGGGCTTTCTTACACGGTTCCGGCTCACGCTGAAGGAAGAATCAAAGCTAAGCTTCAGATCTCTGCCATGTCAAGCGAAGACGTACAAAAACTTAATAACCTTGCGATGGGCATGCTGGATGCAAGCGCTCAGACTCAAGTGAAAGAATTTGAAAAAACCGCAGCCAGTGCCAACCTTTCTGTGTGGACCTGGTTTTTCGGTGGTGGAGGCGCTTCTGCTTCCTACGAGAAAACAAAAGAGAGCATGTTGTCAAAAGGACTTACAGAAGCTCAGATCACTACATTGATGAACGCTTTCCTGGAACTGGCAAAGAAAATGTCAACCGTGGAAATTAATTTTTACATCAACAATTCGGCGAATCCTTATTCCGTTTCCGGGGATCTTTATTTATATACTGTTTCCGGAACCATTAAAACTGAAAAAGGAACCGCACAATACCGAATGTTAGCCGACAGTGCTTCAGCGGGTGGCCCTCCTCCATCAGGCGGCGGCGCTCCTGCTTCCGGAGTTATTAAGCTGAATTAATTTCAGGGTTTGAAAAATTTAGAATCTTATAATTGACCGGAGAAATCCGGTCATTTTCTTGATTTACAATGAAAATTTTATTCTAAAAGTTCTTGATACATTTTCCTTCGCGTTGGTGCGAAAAACACTTAAACTGAAGCAGAAAAAAATTTATATCTATTAAATAAAGGTAATGTGGTCAAAAATAGTTGGTGTTTTTGTCAGAAATAATTCGTAATATTTTGCGGTTGATTGGAAGAGGAAGTGAGCAATGCTGAGGAGCAACTTACCAGCAATACAATCAACGCTGTAAACAATAGTTTAGAGGATGGTTTTTACCATCCTTTTTTTGTAAATTATTGGAACAGCTCTATGGCTAAAAAAACCTTTATGGTTTTAGATTTCTATAAAAAAGATACCACTGGATAAACTTTTTCCTCCGACTTTTTGTAAGCCCCCGATGAATATTTAGATGACCTTTTAAATGACCAAAAAAAGATTCTATTCCATTGGTTGTTTTCGGGATTTTAGGATCCTGCAGGAACGAAAACATATTTGGCAAAGCTTTTTTGATAACCGAAAAACATCTTCTCACCATTTTGTGCGTGTACCAATATCTTCCGGTTTCCTGGCTGTATGATTTTTCATTCAAAAATTCTTTATGCTTTTCAGACCAATCCAAAAACTCTTTGATCCAATACTGCTTTTTAACTTCGTTGTCAATAAAATGAATTTTACAGACAATTTCACGCAACTCAAAACCTGCTACAGATTTCGGATAGGCGGAAAGCCATATTTTGCACATCCTTTGAATATGAACCAGACATCTCTGAACAGGAACTTTAGGACAAACTTTTCGGATGGCTTTCAGTAGAGATTTATCGCCATCACAGGTTATCCCGCCAATTTTTATTCCTAAATTCAAGATGTTTTCCAAATCCTCTTTGAGTTCTTCATAATGCTCACCGTCAGTAATTCTGTAAAGCTGGGTTTGCTTAAAAACATTATCTCTGTAAACCACCAAACAGATTTCATTGGAGAAATAAGTGCCGTCAATCAGTAAATAAACCTCCTTGTTCTGGTTGTAACTGAGTTTTGGAGCTTTACTAAGCATCACGTTAAAATACCGTTGAAGAGTACTTACCGAATATCCAGATTCTGCTGAAATCTGCTCATAAGTCTGTTTCCCAACAATCCATTTTTTGAACCAAATTTCTTTGTTTTTTAGGCCCACAGATTTATTCTCCGAAGTAAAATGAATGCCACAGTTTTTACATTTAAAACGACGCTTTCCGTTTTGCTTTCCCCAAGAAATCACATCCAGACTTTTGCAACTCCAACAACGATTTTTTTTGAATTTCCAGCCATAAAAAAGTTTATTGAAACAAAGTTCAATAAACTTTATGTATCATCAGTAACAATCGACAATGCAAAGAATTTTACCAACTATTTTTGACTATTAAACCTAAATAAATCATCCTTAAAAACAACACTAAATAAAAAAGAGAAGCCAAAAACTTCTCTTTTTCTATATCTTATCCAAATTTCTTCTTTCTCAGCCAGAAGAACAAACCTCCCAAAATACCGATAATGACTAAAGGAAGCAGCAAATTAAACCATTGCCAGTTGTTTTTCTCTTCCGTGATTCTCTGTCGGTCAAGAAGCCTTTCTTCGATGTTTCGATTTCTGAGATCCATAAGATTGCTGTCGTCCAGAAGATAATCTAATGCATTTCTCAGGAACTGTTCGTTTCCAAACTGTTCGTTGGTAAGCAAATCTACGCCTAAAGGAAGCGGTTCGCCTTTCAGAACTTTATTTCTTCCTACGTCTCCGTCGGCGATCACAATCATTTTATTTTCAGGGCTCGAACTTTTAAAATTCGGATAGGATTTTCTTTCGATTCTTGAAGCATATGCAGAATTGAATTTTCCTTCTAAAGATACTGCATAAATCTTTGGTGTGCTTGGTTTTTCCATTTGTCCGAGACTGTCGACGCTCGAAATTTCTTTCAGATCCACATAATTCGGAACCTGCTTTAATAAAGTTCTTTCGCTGGATTCAAAAAGAACGTTCGTTTTGATATTTTTTCTTCCGCCCAATGTATCGATGGAAGTCGGGAATTCAAACTTAACAGGATTGATATTTTTCGTAATCGGATTGTTGCTTTCTGCGATTCCCAAAGGAAAATACGGCCACGGAAGACTGGTGTACTGCGGATTTCCGCTCACTTCTCCCGTTACCAATCTCAACAGTGCAAACTTCTTCACATCTTTCACCAAAGCCGGATTGATCCTGATTCCATAATTGAAGAAAAAGTCCGTCATATTGATGTCTACAGGAAAAGGCATCACTTTTTGAGACCTCATCAGTGTATCCATTTCCGCATTTACGGCATCAATCATCCACAACGTTTTTCCGCCATTCATGATGTATTGGTCAAGAATTACTTTTTCACCGTCTGTAAAAGCTTTTCTTGGTTTTGCGATCACCAAAGCATTCATTTGTTTTAAGGTCGGAATATCTGCGATGGTAAGTTCGGTCTGATTTTTAGGAATAATAGGACCTGCATCATAACTTTCCGTTGCCAGCTGCATGAACCCCTGAAATTCTCTTGGATTCAGCTCATCCTGATTCACCAGAATCCCGATTTTCTTTCTTTTGTGCGCCGCAATATTTTTAATGTTTGAAACCAGATTGTATTCTAAATTTTCAATGGATTTCGTAAGCTGCTGATCGGCATCAATTCCTGTCTGCTGAACCACCAAAGGAATGGAAACTCCCCTTTTGTCGTATTTAACGACTGCATAAGGAAACAGCATGATCTGAGAAACTTTGCCGTCTTTGATGTCCGGAAGCATAGAAGGCTGCATTCCCATCGCCATCAGAGTATCTTTAGACATTTTGGTTTTAATAGGATCGATGAATTTAAAATCGATCTTCGGATTTATTTTTCTGAATTCTTCCAGCATAAATTTCGTTTCGCTCTGAAGCTGCTTGAAACTTGCCGGAAAGTCTCCTTCCAGATAAACATCAACGACTAAAGGTTTATTTACCGATTCCAGAACCTTAACGGTATTATCGGAAAGCGTATATCTTTTTTCTTTGGTTAAATCCAATCTTATTCCTGAAATAGCAAGAATAACAACCAATGGCAAAACCACGAAAAGTAAAATTCCTAGCGGAGATTTGAACTGTATCTTCTTCATCATTCTACTTCTTTTTATTAATGAAATGATTGGACAAAACTAATGTAACACCGATGATTAAAGCAAAATAAGCCACATCCTTAAAATCAATAAGCCCTCTTGTAAAGCCTAAGAAATGCTGGTAAAAACCGACATTCTGCAAAATAAAATCTGCACCTCCCAACAATTTGTAACTTGCCAGTTGCTCGATCCCGAAATACATGATGAAACACATGAAAACGCCCAACAGATAAGCCATAATCTGGTTTTGGGAAAGCGAAGAAGCCAAAATTCCCACTCCGGAAAATGCTGCAATTAAAATAATTAAGCCGATGTAGCTTCCGAAAGTCATTCCCAAATCTACATTTCCGGCAGGAACGCCCAAAACATAAACCGTGTAAAGGTAAATTAACGATGGAATCAGGCATAAAATTCCAACGATCCAAACCGAAAGAAACTTACCGAAAACCAGATCTGAAACTTTCAGCGGTTGGGAAAACAGCCAGTTTAAGGTTCCGGTTTGCTGCTCTTCCGCAAAAGTCTTCATGGAAAGTGCGGGGATAATAAACATCAGTAACCAAGGAACCAGGACGAAATAACTTTGCAGTGAAGCCATTCCGATCTCAAAAATGTTGGAGTCGTTGTCGAAAAAAAACAGAAACAGCGTCGCGATCAGACTGAAAGCCGCGATGATTACCCACGCGCTCCAGTTTCCGAAGTAGCTCCAAAGTTCTTTTTTTAAAATTGCAATCATAGTTTTATTTAGGGTTTAGGTAATAGGTGTCAGGAATTAGGTGTTGGAAAATTCACAACTTACCATTCACAATTCACCATTATCTCACTTTTTCTTATTCTTATTTACCAGCTTCACCGTCATCATGATTAAAAATACCAGAACGAAAAATCCGGCGATTAATTGCCACCAGTATTCAATAACCTGAGCTTTTAAAATCACGGTAAAAACGACAAGGAACAAAATGAAAGTAGCGATTTCGTTTGCCTGTCTCAGTTTTATATTGGCGGTTTCTAAAGTACTTCCGTTGAGCTCTTTCAGTTTTAAAACTTTTTTCCAGCACCAGTAATGATAGACCGCCAAACCGATCAGGAAGGTTAGTTTTAAATGAAACCATGGCATTTTCATCAATCCTGAATTCAGGAAAATCATCGTCAGTCCGCAAACCGTCATGATTACTCCGGCAGGAACGGTGATGATGTTCCAGAGCCTTCGGGCCATAAACGTATATTGTTCTCTGAGGATTTTCTTCTTTTCTTCCGCAAATTCATCGGTATCTTTATAGTACACAAAAATTCTTACGAGATAAAAAATTCCCGCAAAATAGCTTACCATGAAGATAATATGAAGTGCTTTTATTATGGTGTAAAGCATTCTGAAAAATTAATGGCAAATATAATGTTAATGACAAAAATATTTACTAGAAAACAGAATAAATCTTGCTTTTATTCTGTTATGTTCATTATTTTATATTAAAAAGTTGAGGGATTTTCAGGCTTAGTGTTTTTCGAATGAAATACTGTCTACTTTTTTACCATCTTCGTACTTCTTTATGTATTGGAGATTTCCTTTTTCGTTGTAAAATTTCCAGTCTCCGAAGTAATACCAGTGGCGTTCATTTTTAGAGACATCCATTTTAGACTGTCCGCTTTGCATCAGCTTCCCGTTCTGATGGTATATTTTGGTCTTTGTAATGTTCTTTTTTATTTTATCTTTCTGAAAAAGCTGATTATTCAATGTGGTTTTCCAGATCCCGACTTTTTCACCGTTTTTATATTTTCCGACGGCAATCAGCGTTCCTTCATCCGAAGAATATTCTTCCTTCCATTTGCCGTGTCGTTTACTGACATTCTTTTCGTCTTTGATGTACTGATTCATCTTGGTGTTGCAGGAAGCCAATAATAAAACAATCAGTAAAATGAGGGATATTTTTTGCATAAAAAAACAGAATTTCCGTAAATATAGAAATTCTGTTTTTATTCTACAATTGTAGAGGTTTTTTATTTTTAAGAAATTTATTCTAATTTATTACTGCTTCAAAAGCTGATTTTTTAGGAACTCAACCTGTTCTTTCAGTAATGCAATCTGCTCATCTTTTGCTTGAAGCAATTTGTCTGAAATTTCTTTATTTTCTTGATGCAAAGTTTCTACATACCCGATAGAACCACTTTCATTCGTCTGATTAAAAATTTTCTTTCCAATATCTGAAAAAAACTCTTTTGGATTCGTCTCCAGAATACCCATTATTTCTTCAAAATACTTAGCCCAAGAATACGTTTCACCAGATTCTAACCTTTGATAAGCAGATCTGGTAATGTTCAGTTTATCAGCCATTTCCTGATGATTATAGCCTTTAGAAATTCTTATTTTTTTTATCTTCTCTGTTATTTCCTGGTTCATAAAATGTGTGGTTTGTAACAAAATTAGTGTTTTTCTATTCAAAAAAAGAGCATTTATGCATAATCAACTGAAAGTCAATTAAATATTTTTTCACAAAAAACCCGAAATATGATTTTACTATTTGAAAAAATCATTTCATATTTACATCAGAAAAACACAAGTGCACAAATGTTTTCTAAAACAAAATTATTAACTTTAAATTTAGAAATCATGAAACAAAAAATGATTATCGGAGCATTGGCATTAGCACCTGTATTTGCTTTTGCGCAAAACACAGGAGATAATTCTTCATCTGAAACGGACAGAAGACCATTTTGGGGAACAGGAGATTTGATTAGCTACAGCTGTACAAGAGGACAACAACAAGCAGACGGTACTTTTCAATGTGATTGTGTAGGAACTTATGAATACCATGTGTTTTGGATAGGTGTAGGAACTGTAGAACATGAATTCCATGAAACATCAGCAAACCATTTTTGCTAAAATAAAAGCAATGACAGAGAAATTATTTTTCTCTGTTATGTTTTTTATCCTTTTTTCAGGAAAGGCACAGATTATTCTTAGAAATTCTGACTATAAAAAATTTGATTCTGTTACGATATCAAGAGATGGGAAAAATACATCGTTAAAATCAAATGCTCTTAAGTCATTTAAATTTGAAAAAAATGATAAGATTTTCTATGATAATAAACTTTTAGACTTTTATTCTAATCCTGACTCTTTGATTTTCTTTGATAATACAAAAACTATTGAAGAAGTAAGGGTTAACTATGAAAACTCATCTAATAAAAAAGAAAAATCTTTAAAAAGCACTAAAAAAAATGAATATGCGGTAATTTTCCCGAATAACGAGATTGCAACATTTGTACAAATTAATACAAAGAAAAAAACTTATATTAAGTCTTTTAGTATTTTTCCTGTGACAGATTTTATCCCAAGAACTCATAATGATAATGTTACTGTAAAAATAAAACTTTTGGGTAACAAGAACGGATTGCCAGACAATAATAAAGAACTGATAGCTTTCGAAAGTAAAATATCAGATCTTAAAATAAAGAAAAAAGATAAAGTCGTTCGGTGGGAATTTGTTTTGCCCAAGACAATAAAATATCCTAAAGAAGGTTTTTTTGTGGTATTTTTTCAAAAATCCTTGGAAGACAGTACTTTTTTCCAAATAAATAAAGACAGTGATCTGCTGGAATATTATCCGAATGAAGGCTGGAAAAGTCTTAATCTTAATGGATATTATTATGAATTAAAAATTTTACAATAACACAAAAATGAAAAAAATAATCGCTTTGTTTTTATTTTATTTAGTTTCCTGCAATAAAACTTCTGAAAATAAGAACATAATCCCGGATCTTCACTTTACAAAAGTTTGGAAGACTCCAACAAGTGAACTTACGAAGATAGAACTTCCTTCAAATATAGATTTAGACACAATAGAAGGAAATCATAAGACAATAAATTTTACAATTAAAAATACAGGGAACAAAATCCTAAAATCATTATTTATAAAACCTCCATGCTCTTGCATACAAATGCCGGAATACGACAGTATTTTACAACCGAAAAAGGAACAAAAAATTTCTGTAAATATGTCTATTAATGAAATTGGAAATTTTTATTTACCTGTAACGGTTTATGGTACATTTTACCCTTTTAAAAGAGTTTTCTATGTAGAAGGATACAGAAAAAGTTAAAATTTAAGTTGGCAAAAACTGAAATTTGTTTTTGCCAACTGTATTTTTCAGTATTATGCCTACTTTTAAGAAATTACGCCTAATTCTTTTCCAACTTTTTCAAACGCAGCAATCGCTTTATCAAGATGTTCTCTTGTATGTGCTGCTGAAAGCTGAACTCTGATTCTCGCTTTTCCTTTCGGAACCACCGGATAGAAGAATCCGATGACATAAATTCCTTCGTCCATTAACTTTTCAGCCATTTTCTGAGCCAAAGGCGCATCGTACAGCATTACCGGAACAATGGCAGCATCACCATCCGGAATATCGAAACCTTTAGATTTCATTTCCGCTCTGAAATATTCTGCATTTTCCATTACTTTATCGCGAAGAGAAGTATCTTCAGAAATCATGTCCAAAACCTTCAAAGCTGCTCCCACGATTCCCGGAGCCAATGAATTTGAAAACAAATACGGTCTTGAACGCTGTCTCAGCATATCAATGATTTCTTTTTTACCGGAAGTAAATCCGCCTAAAGCACCTCCTAAAGCTTTTCCAAGCGTAGAAGTAATGATGTCTACTCTACCCATCACTTCGTTGGCTTCGTGCGTTCCGCGACCTGTTTTTCCGATGAAACCTGTTGCATGAGAATCATCTACCATTACCAAAGCATCGTATTTATCGGCAAGATCACAAACTCCTTTCAGATCTGCAACGATTCCGTCCATTGAGAAAACGCCGTCTGTAACAATGATTTTAAAACGGTGATTTTTTTCGGAAGCTGCAATTAACTGAGCTTCCAGATCTTCCATATTGTTGTTTTTGTAACGGTATCTCGCTGCTTTACACAGACGAACACCATCGATAATGGAAGCGTGGTTCAGTTCATCTGAAATAATCGCGTCCTCTTCCGTAAATAAAGGTTCAAAAACTCCTCCGTTCGCATCAAAACAGGCAGCATATAAAATAGTATCTTCAAGACCTAAAAAGTCTGCAATTTTCTGCTCCAGTTGTTTATGGATATCCTGAGTTCCGCAGATAAAACGAACCGAAGACATTCCGTAACCGTGAGATTCTATCATTTCCTGTGAAGCTTTCATCACTTCCGGATGGTTGGATAATCCCAGATAATTGTTCGCACAGAAGTTCAGCAGTTTTTTTCCGTTGGCTTCTATTTCGGCACTCTGCTGAGAAGTGATGATTCTTTCTCTTTTGTAAAGTCCGTCGTTTTCAATATTCTGAAGTTCGTTCTGTAAATTTTCAAGATACTTTTTAGAGATCATTTCTAATAATTTTTAAGATGCGCTAATTTAATAAAATCGCGGTAAAGTAACAGGATTTCTGCTTTTTATTGTAAATGTCTGTACAAAATCATAATACTTTTGTTAATAGTCTATAATTTTGGTAGACTAATTACTATATTTGCTGAATAAAATCAGAAAATGCGACTATCACCAGTACAAAGAATTGAAAATATATCATCAGAGGATTTTATCAAAAACTATCTAAAACCCTCAAAGCCAGTAATCTTAAAAGATTTTGCGGCTCCTGAAAGTCCTGCTTTTGAAAAATGGAATTACGAATATTTTAAAGAAATTGCAGGAGAACATAAAGTAAATATCTATGGAAGTGAAATTGAATCTCTGGACAGAATCGCCAGTAAACCAATCGGACAGAGTACTTTCTCAGAATATCTGGATCTTATAACTTCCTCTCCTACCGAACATCGTCTTTTTTTATTCAATTTATTAAGCATTAAACCTGAATTAAAAAATGATATCATTTACAACGATGTTACAAAAGGAAAAATTATAAAATGGCTTCCTTTTATGTTTTTCGGAGGTGAAGGTTCGGTTACCCGAAATCATGTGGATATTGATATGTCCCACGTTTTCATCACTCAGTTTCAAGGCATTAAACGAATCTGGCTTTTTCCATGGGAACAGTCGGATCTGCTGTATAAACTTCCTTATAATTTTCATTCCATCACCAATATTAAAGAGCCTGATTTCAAAGAATTTCCGGGACTGAAATACATAAACGGTTATGAAGCTGTTATACAACCCGGCGAAACGCTTTACATTCCTTCCGGATGGTGGCATTACATTCAGTATGAAACGGAAGGATATTCTGTTTCTGTAAGAGCTCTGCCTTCTAGCTGGCTGGAAAAATGGCGGGTCTTTAAAAACTTAGTCCTGATCCGGAATTTTGATAATGTGATGCGAAATTTATTCAAAGAAAAATGGTTCGATTTTAAGGTAAGAAAAGCCAGAAGAAAAGCCAATCGCGCCATTAAAAGACAAAAAAGCTTTCAGATTTAGTGAATTATTAACTTTAAATATATTAAAATGGAACTACTTTATTTAATATTTTCCTCAGAAAGATCTTTATATACCTATTATCCAATTTCATTTAACCATTTTTAAACAAAAAACCTTCAGAAAATCTGAAGGTTTTTACTTTATGCTGTAAAAATTATTTCTTTAAAAACTTCACGTTCTTATCGTTAATTTTAAAAATATACGTTCCCGGAACCAATTCTGAAATATTGATTGATTTCTCAGGCTGATACGTTCCCTGTCTTACCAATTTACCGTCTGTGAAATAAATCGTAAAATCTGTAGGCTTTGTAATGCCTTTTAAATTCAGTTCATTTTTAGCAGGATTCGGATATAAAGCAAATTCTTCTTTAACTAAATCTGCGGTTCCCAGTGTGTTATCCTGAGTTACCGTAGAATTTCTGTCCAGAATCTGATATTCATAATTAAATTCTACACTTGCCACCGGAAATGTTACCGACTGCGTAAAATACTGGTTGTTGGTCGTATTATTCAACGCAAAATAAGCAACCTGTCCTCCTGTTCCGTTTACTTTGATCGGTAAAGGCATTTCGAAGAAACTTACCGTTGAACTGCTTTGCGTCTGAGATGCTCTGAAAGTAACGGTATTTCCTACCTGCTTCCAACGGATGTCATACGTAGGATAACCCTGTCCGTAAATCCAGTCGTTGAAGAATTCTGTAAAATCTTTTCCGGTAGACGTTAATAAAGACGCATTAAAATCCTGAGTTTTCACATAATTATAAGCCAAATTTGGTCTGGAATGGTATTCCTGAATTGCCTGATAAAATGCAGCATCTCCCAAAATCCATTTCAGCATTCTCAGCACATACGCTCCTTTTGAATAAGACAATCTGCTGTTGAAAATGGTTCCTACACTGTTAAGATTGGCATCAGCAACATAAACACTTCCTGTTGGCGAACCTGTAACAAAGTTTTTCTGAGTCAACAGATAATTTAAAAAGTCTGTGCTCGTCATCAGCAATTTTTCATTCGCAACATGTTCTCCAAACGTGGCAAAACCTTCATTCAGCCAGATGTCGTTCCACGCTCCGCAGGTTACTTTGTCGCCAAACCACTGGTGAGCCAACTCATGAGCAATGAGACTTCTGCTCCATCCCGCCATGGAAGACATGGTCTGATGTTCCATTCCGCCACCCGCCTGAAATTCCATATGTCCGTATTTTTCATTTCGGAAAGGATAAGGTCCGAAGTAGGTTTCAAAAGTATTCATCACGGTTTTTGTCCAGTCGATGTTATTCATACTTGTCGTATTCGTGGACGTTGCAGGAAATATATAATTAATGAACGGAAAAGGAGGATTTCCCATTGTATCCGTTAATTTTACGAAGTTGGTGATGGAAAGAGCGATCAGATAAGCTGCAGTCGGATACTGAGTTCTCCAGAACGTCAGTTTCTGACCATTGCCTAAAATGGTTTCAGACATGGGCTTTCCGTTGGAAGCAACGCTGTATTGTGAAGGGGTGGTTACTTTTATATCTACTCTTTCAATTTTGTCGTTCAGACTCTGTTTTGTAGGAAACCAGTCCTGCGCTCCGTAAGGTTCATTTAAAGTAGATAAAACTGCGGTTCCGCCCTGTGTTCCGTTAAAAAAGGCATTATTGGTTGTTGCCGGAGCTCCTGAATACGTAACTGTTAAAGAATCCAGAACATTTGCCGCAAGAGCAGACTGAAAGTTGATTTTCAGTTCTTTGGTAGACAACTGCTGAAAAGTAAGCGGCGTTCCGTGATACTGCACTCCCGAAACCGTCATCTGATTATCCAGATCAAAATAAATAGAGCTTAAACTCTGATTGGGTTTGAAATGAGAAGTTACGGAACCCGAAACATTATACACCGCCGGATTAATAGTAAGATCCAGCCTCTGATACTGGAGATCGTAATTCAGGGTATTCGGGTTGACGTTTCCGACCGCCATTTTGTGAGCGAAAGATTTCATTTCCTTCGCCATCATCGCTTTTCTTTCGATATTTTCATTCTGAGCGTTTAGTTGCTGAAAAGTAAGCATACCCAAAACTAAAAAGTAAAACTTTTTCATATTCAATTTAAAAAATATATCAAAGATATTAAAAAACCTTCCAATCGATGATTAAAAGGTTTTATTATTCGTTAAATTTTAACAATTCTATAAATCTAAAGCAGGTTCAAGAATTTTTTCCATTCTTTTCTTTACCATGTCTACAGAACCTGCGTAATTGTTCACCATTAAAGAGAAAACCAGCGTTTTTCCTGTATTCGTTTTCATGTATCCTGCTAATGTTTTTACTTTATTCAGTGTTCCTGTTTTTGCAAAAACCTGTCCGTTTCCAAGTCCGTTGAACATTCTTTTCAACGTTCCGGACTGTCCCCCAATCGGTAATGAATTTAAATATGTTTTGTAATATTTTTCATCCATTAAAGAGGTTAAGAATTTTGCCTGAGCAATCGGCGTTACGTTATTGCTTCTCGAAAGTCCGCTTCCGTCGATATAATTTAAACCAAGCATATCGAAACCTTCATTTTTAAGATGTTCCGTTACTACTTTTCTTCCGGATTCTGTGGTCTGGTCTCCAAGACTCTGAAAACCAACCGTTTTTAACAATGCTTCAGCAAGACCGTTATCGCTGTGCTGATTGGTATAATAAATAATATCCGCTAAAGTAGGTGATTTATACACGGAAACTAATTTTCTGGCTTCAGGATTCGCATCCGTCATTTTAGGAGTTACTTTCCCTGTTACAGAAATTCCGCTTTTTACGAGAGTTGTTTTGAAAGAGTTTGCAAGATAAGCCGGAGCATCGGGTAATTTTGTTGTTAAAATTCCGTCGCCTTCGTATTTATCTGCATACACCATCTGGTTGTTGTACGGAGAAACGTAGAAAAATTTCTTATCGGTTGAAAAGTTGTTTCCTTTCTTTACAATCAGTTTTTCATTGGCAGGATTGATCTCTTTCGTTGTACCAATAAGCAAATAGTAATTATTGTTTTCCAACCACACAACATTTTCCGGAAGCTTCGAAATATTGCCTTTGAAAAGCGCTGTCTGTATAATAATATCCCCATTTACCTTTTTGATTCCCTCACGAGAAAGTCCTTCTTTGAAATCTGTAATAATGTCTCTGTAAGCCCAAGCTCCGCCTTTATTGGTTCCTAAAGAAGGATCTCCGCTTCCGACGATGTAAAGATTTCCGTTTAACACTCCGTTTTCGTCCACTGTTCCTGAATATTCTAATTGGGTATTCCAACGATAACTTTCGCCCAGCATATTCATTGCCGTTTCGGTAGTTAATAATTTCGTTGTAGAAGCTGGAACCAAAGGAGTATTTTCGTTATACGAAGAAATTACTTTCTTCGTTTTCGGATCGTACACTACGAATCCCCAAGTTGCATTTTTCAGCACAGGATCGGTCATCATAGTGTTTACATTAATGTCTACAAGTTCTTTCGGCGACAAAATAGTTTTTTCCACCATGGAAGTGATGGGAGAAGGTAAGTTTAAACTGCTCTTCTGATTGTCGTAAGCCGGAGAATACAGAACTGTAGAAACGGTAGATTGTGCAAGAAAAAATCCTGAAGCCAGTACCGCAACACCTGAAATATACTTTCTGAAATTTACCATCTATTTTTCTTTTGCTATAGTTTGGATGGTTTAAAAATCAACGGGTTAAATTGAAAAGTAAAACACCAAACATATAATCAACGATCAAATGTAGAAAATATTGTTGTATGGCAGTTCAGTAGACTATTATAAAAAGAGTATAAAGTTTGTTAAAAATTGTTAAAAATCTACAAAAACATCTTTTCTGATGCTGTGGTACGCTGTAATTTCATCGAATTCTTTCAGACTTGCTAAAACCCTTTTTTTATACTCTTCATACTTTTTTCCTTTAGGAAGTTTCAGCATGATCTGGAACTGATAGAGATTGTTAAGTCTCGCAATCTGAGCTTTTTCCGGACCCAGAACACAATCTTCGGGAAGATATTTTCTAAGGATGGATCCTAAAAATTGGGAAGCGCGGTTAGCTTTATCCTCTCTCCTGTGCTTCAGTTCTATCATAATCAGCTTTGTAAAAGGCGGATAATGGAATTTCTGGCGTTCCGTTAAAATATATTTGTAAATTTTCGCCGGGCTATTCATTTTAATTAACTGAAAAACAGAATGATCCGGATTAAAAGTCTGTATTAAAACTTTTCCTTTTCCGGAAACTCTTCCCGCTCTTCCGGAAACCTGAGTAATGAGTTGATAAGCTCTTTCTTCGGCTCTGAAATCCTGAACATATAGCAAGGAATCCGCTTTCGGAATAGCAACCAGCTCGATGTGATCAAAATCCAGACCTTTTGAGATCATCTGTGTTCCGACAACAATGTCTGTCTCTCGGTCTTCAATTTTTTCGTATAATTTTTCGTAGGCAAATTTCTTTCTCATGGAATCCACATCCATTCGGTCCACTTCATGATCGGGAAATAGTTTGGAAACTTCTTCATGGATCTGCTCTACTCCTACTCCTCTTTCGTTCAGGTTTTCGGAATGACATTTCGGGCAGACTTTGGGTTTTGATGCTCTCTGTCCGCAGTAATGGCATTTCATTTCATTAGCAGCTTTATGATACGTCATCACCACATCGCAGTTGGAACAGTAGTTTACGTAACCGCAGGTTTCGCATTCCACAACATTGGCGTAACCACGGCGGTTGTGAAGAACAATTGCCTGATTTTTTTCTTCCACCACTTTTTTAATCTCGTCAATCAACTGCAAAGAAAAATTTCCGGATACTTTTTTGGATTCCTGAGCTTCTTTAAAATTAATGAGTTCATACTCAGGAAGATTGACATTTCCGAAACGTTCTTCCAGAAAAACGTACTTCATTTTATCTTTTCTGGCGTTGTAATAGCTTTCTACGGAAGGTGTTGCAGAGCCTAAAATGACTTTTGCCCCATAAAAATTTCCAAAAACCAACGCCGCATCTTTTGCATTGAAATAAGGAGAAACTTCTCTCGGACGGTACGCAGAATCGTGTTCTTCATCCACAATAACCAACCCGACATTCTGAAAAGGTAAAAACAGAGAATTCCGTGTTCCGATTAAAATTTTAATATCATTCTGTCTGATTCTTCTCCAGACTTCCACCCTCTCAAAATCTGTAAGTTTCTGATGGTAAAACCCAAGTTGTCTTCCGTATTTTTTTTCTAATCGTTGAGTGATCTGTTTGGTTAAAGAAATTTCGGGAAGTAAAAACAGTACATTTTTTCCTTCGCTGATGCATTCTTCGATCTTTTCTAAATAAATATGTGTTTTTCCGGAAGAAGTTACTCCGTGAAGCAGGACATTTCTCCCTTCTTCAAAGGCTTCATCCACTTCATTTTTCGCTTCTTTCTGGGCTTCCGAAAGTTCTTCGATCTCTTCTATTTCACCTTCATAACTTTCGATACGGTCTTTCTGCATATAATATTCTTCGACCAGATTTTTATCTGCCAAAGCCTTAAAATGCGAACTTCCGAAATATCCGTCTTCAAAAAGTTCTGATTTTTTGATGGGTAAATCAGGATTTTCGGTCTGTTTTTCTAAAATATGGAGAAAAAGGTCTTTCTGCTTTTGCGCTCTTTTTAAGGATAAAAGTATTTCCGTAAGATTTTGCCGCTGTAAAACCTCATCATTGATTTTTACGTAGGCAACTTCTTTCGCTCTGTATTTTTCGGCAATTTTCTCGTCGATTTCAATGTACTGCAAATCGATTAAAGAATTGACAGTTTTAATGATATCTTTCTTGGGAATAAAAGCTTCAATATCAGTCAGATTAATTAACTGCCGTACTTCCAAAGCCTGTATGAGATACATTTCATTGACATCGAGGTTTTCAAAGTCAACTTTTACATTGGGTTTTAACTTTAAATATGTTTCACTTTCGAGTTTCAGGGAAGAAGGAAATGCAAAACGGTAAATTTCTCCCAAACCGCACAAGTAATAGTCGGAAAGCCAGTTCCAGAAGTTAATCTGCTCCTGCGGAACAATCGGCTGATCGTCGAGAAGACTGATAACTTCTTTTGCCACAAAAGTTTCAGGTGCATTGTTGTGAAGTTCAAAAACGATTCCCGTATAGATTTTTTTGCCGCCAAAAGGAACCAAAACCCTCATTCCTGTCTGAATTCCTGTTTGCAGTTCTTCGGGAACTTTATAGGTGAAAGATCCTTTTAGATTTAACGGTAAAACAATCTGGGCGTAATTCAAGGGAAAAATTTAAAGTGTAAAATTAATTTTTTCTTTTGTGAACTGCAATTTTTTTGATGGTGTGTTTTTATGGGATACTTTTAAACGCAATGACCGCTAAGATTTTCTTTAAATGATTATGTATATTTTTCGTTCGCTAAGGCGTTTCACTCAGCAAATGAGATGATATATTTAAAGCTTATTATCAAAAGCAGTTTTGATTCTTTGGGAGCAGAATCTGTGTAGAAATAAGAATAAATCTATCCATCAATCCGTAGGATTGATATCTGCAAATACGATAAATTGTCTAAAGATAGCGTTCCTACGGAACGCCAAACGCCTTCGAATATGATGTCTACACAGATAAAACTCTATAGAGTTTTCTACCATTTTACTTTAAACAATTTTTATAAAAATGAACATCAAGTTTGTCGTTCTGAAAGAATCTAAACCATACAAAAGTTTCAAAGTTTATCGGTTCAATTGGAGATTATTTCGTCGTGTTGCTCGTCGCCATGAGTTTTTATTTAGCCCGTAACCCAAAAGATACAGTGGAAAGCCGGAAAAGCTCCAAAAAAAATGTTGAAGCGTTTGAGAGTTTAAGAGAGTTAAGTTTTAGTCCAATGTGAAAATTCATAATCAAAATTGATTTTAACCGAAATTTAGCATACGTTTTGGCTAAAGCCAATTGTTATCTTAATCATTAAAATAGGATAAATCCCTATTGATGTTTTTGTATTGTTTTTACATCGAACTCACGTTAAAATAATAACCTTCTTTTACCCACTAAAAAAGTAATCGATAATGTAAAACCAGACTGCGGAAGTAAAAAAAGCCGCAATAATACTGAAGCCGATCGTTAAATTGGTAAGTTTTGTATTTAATCGGTACTGTTCCGCAATAATGCTTGAGGTAACGACTGTAGGCATTGCCGATTCGAAGATGGTAATTCTGGCAATATTTCCTTTTATTCCGAGTAAAAGTGCTAATCCGAGCGTTATTGCCGGAGCCAGAATAAGTTTGTAAAACATGGAAACCGACATTTGGGGAATCAGTTTTTTCCAGCCATTGAATTTCAGTTGTAATCCGACTGAAAATAAAGCCAACGGACTAACTGTAGCTGCCAGTTTATCGAAAAAAGGTTCTGCAGGAGTGAAATCAACGAATTGAGACAAAACCAAAGCAGCGACACAGCCAATTAAAGGCGGAAAGGTAACGAGTCTTTTCAGAATAAATGCTGCGCTGATCTTTCCTGATTTGCTTCCGCCTTTTAAAGCCGCAATAATTCCTAATGTTGAAAGTGCAAAAAACATGGTCTGATCACAGATAATGGCAATACTCAGTAAACTTTCTCCGTAAAAAGCCGAAATGAGCGGAAAACCGATAAACGAAGTATTGCTGTAGCCGCTTACGAGTTCCAGAGTGCTTCGGGAACGCCGTGAATAGCCTTTGCTTTTGCTGTAAAACATCATAAAGAAAAAGCAGAAAACCGCTGTAAGAAAAGTTGCCACCACCGGAAACAGCATTTCTGCTGACCAGTGAACTTTCGGTAAATATTTGAATGAAACCGCCGGAAGTGCAAGATAAAGAATCCATGTGTTGATTCCTTTATGCGCATCGGGATGGATGGATTTTGTTGCCTTGAAAACCATTCCCGCGATAATACACACTGCAATCAGAACAAAATTTACCATAGTTTTGAATTATTGTGCAAATTTACGGTTGATAATGATTAATAATCGTTTCGAAATATTTTTTTTAAAATAAAAGGTAAAAATTTCAAAAATAAAAAGATGGGTATAATAATAAACATTGTAGACAAACTCAGAAGTTTTAAAATAAAGTTTTGTTCTATTATTTTTTGTTTTTTATCCGACAGTTTCCAGATTGATGGATAAAAACTGCCTAAATTTTCAAATTTAGCTTTTGGGGTGAAGAAAAATCTATTTGGATTTTTTGTTTCGTCATATTTCCTGTCATATACCACAAATTTCTTATCGTAATTATTATGAGAATAAATAGTAAAACTTCTGGTAATATTAGATTTCACAATAATATTGTCCATTTTATCAATACCTATCCTGAAAGATTTTCCATAATTATTGACTTTTATAGATTGTATAAAGTTGCCTTCACGATCAAACTTTTGAATTACAGAATAAAAACTATCTCCAATGTATACGTTTTCATGACTATCCACCACAAAACCGTTAAAATCACTGAATGGCAATTCTGTATTAATCTTAAAGTTTGTCTGTGTGACACATATTCCGGAAAGTAAAACAGTACAGAATACTAAAAACAACCAATCAGAAAACTTTTTTATCAATTTCATAAAAATCAATTCATCGTATCAAATAAGCTCATCACCTCTATTTTCTCCAATGGTTTTGAAAGGGTAATTCTTTTGGATGTTTTTGGAAGCAAATCGAAAAAATTATCGCTGAAATGGGTATCTCCCATCAGATAAACGTCTTTTGCCAAAACATCTGTGGAAATTTCAATTTCAGTCGCAGATATTTTCCTGATTTTAAGGGCAGGTTTTGTTAATTTTAAATCTTTGGGTTTTGCGAAGAAATAGTTGCTTTCGGCAATTACCTTTCCGTTGGTATCTTTTAAAGTCAATTTTAAAAACGTTTCATTTTTATTGGAATCAGGAACCAGATTTTGAATTTCGATCGGATCGAATGGTATAATTTCTTCCAGTGTTTTTCCATTGGGAACTGTTGTTATTTCGTCTAAAACTTTCCCTTGAAAATTAATAACCTCTATTTCCACAAAAACATCATCAAATTTTCGTGCCTGATCATTAATGGCATAAAAAGTAAGTATTCCATCTTTTTCTTCCACCAAAATCACCTGATTTTCAAAGCTCCTTTTCACCTGATAATGCAATGCTTTCCAGTTTCCTAAATAATCTATGGAAGACCACGAAACCACAGGCCAACAATCGTTCAATTGCCAGTATAAAGTTCCCATATTGTAAGGTTTCGCTCTGCGGTGCGCTTCAATGGCAATCTGCATTCCGCGAGCCTGAAGCAACTGCGAAACATAGTTATATTTCACAAAATCTGTCGGAACTTTATAATCACGCTTCATGTAATTTTCAATAATTTCCCAGCCTCTGGAATGCTTTTCATGAGCTTTTATGGTTCCATTTTGTAAGCTTAAATCAGGATTTCCTGAAAACATGGATTTTGTGGTTTCCAACGTCGGCATTCCCTGAAAACCGTATTCCGAAGCAAAACGCGAAACTTTTTCATTGTAAATTTCAAACGGCTGTTCTCCCCACCAAACGCCCCAATAATGGGAATCGCCTTCCGTAAGGCTTTCTTGATGTCCCCATCCGATGGACGGCGAGCTTTCCCAATAGATTTGCTTATCACTTGTTGCATATTTTTTAGCAGCGTTCGGAATTACTTCATGAAAAATTTTCTTGTAATCCTTCCAAACCTGTAAAGAATCTTCTTTTGAATATTTAAATTGTTTCTGATACCCCCAATTGACAATCGCTTCATCAATTTCATTGTTTCCGCACCATAAAGCCAGAGAAGGATGATTCTGAATCCTTTCGATCTGATCTTTCACTTCCAATTCTACATTTTTCTGAAATTTCTCATAAGACGGATAAAAACTTCCTGCAAACATAAAATCCTGCCACACCAGAATTCCATTTTCGTCACAGGCTTTGTAGAATTCATCATCTTCGTAAATTCCGCCTCCCCAAACACGGATCATATTCATATTCGCATCTTTACAGGCTTTGATAAGCTGCTGATATTTTTCTTTCGTTATTCTCGGAGAAAAACTGTTGCCCGGAATCCAGTTGGTTCCTTTGGCATACATTGGTTTTCCGTTTACTTTGAAATAAAACGATTTTCCTTTTGCATCTTTTTCCTGGATTAATTCAACTGTTCTCAGTCCGATTTTTTCAGATTTTTCAGCAATCATTTTTGAATCTTTTTGTAAAGAAACTTTGATATCGTATAAGTTCGGATCGCCCCAACCATTGGGTTGCCATAATTTCGGATTTTGAATCTGGTAAGGAATTGAAATTAAATTCAATCCGGATTTCAAAGAAATATTTTGAGATTTTCCGTTAATTGAAAAACTGTATTTCCCTTCTTCTGTAGTGAAAATTTTAGCATGAATATTTAAATCCGCTTTTTGCTTTGTTAAAATTTTTTGTTCAATTTTTATATGATCAAGCCTAGCAATGTTCCAGAAATTCAATTTAACGTCTTTCCAGATTCCTGCCGTCACTAATCTTGGTCCCCAATCCCAACCGAATTGATATTGCGCTTTTCTCACAAAACTTCTCGGAGATTCCGGCATGGTGAAAGGAACTTTTTGGGCTAATTCTTTTCCGACATTTACCGCAGATCTGAATTTTACCTGTAAAATATTTTCACCTTTTTTTAAACTTTGTTTAACCGGAATTATCCATTTTCTGAACATATTATCTGTCGATTGAATCAATTTTCCATTTAAATAAATTTCAGAAAAAGTATCCAATCCATTAAAAATCAATTCAATATTTTGATTTTCTAAATCCTTTGAGGAAATGTTAAATGATGTCTGATAATCCCAGTCTTCATTTTCTATCCATTGTACTTTTTTTTCGTTTTCGTCCTTATACGGATCGGGAATGATCTTGTTATTCATCAAATCCAAATGAACGGTTCCCGGAACTGAAGCAGTCAACCAATTATTCTCTTTAGCATTTTTAAATTTCCATTTTTCAGAGGATAAATTGTGCTCAAAGAATTGTGCGTTGGTCAAGATTTGTAGGAAAAGGAAAGTAAAAAGTATGGATTTTTTCATTAAGAGATTGATTATTAGTAAAATTCAAACGCTTTGTCATTCTGACGAAGGAAGAATCTCAACATTTATATTTAGATTCTTCACTCCACTCCGTTTCATTCAGAATGACAAACTCGACGTATATTTTTAGTTAAAATTTCATATTACTACTTATTCTTCAAAGCAACAATCTCCTCAGAATTCGCAAAAGCTCCACCGTCCGTAATCGCAGAAGAATGAAAATATCCGGCTTTTGTAAACTCCCTGATTTCTTCGATATTGGATGACCGAAGTCCGCCACCGACAAGAATTTCTATTCTGCCATTGGATAACTCTACTAATTTTTTAAGATGTTCCTTTCCTTCCGAAACATTGGGTTTCTGTCCAGAAGTAAGGATGGTTGTAAAGCCGCAATCAATGACTTTTTCCAATGATTTTTCCAAATCTTTCGCACGGTCAAAGGCACGGTGAAAAGTACACGGAAGAGGTTTTGCCAGTTCAACCAAAGTTTTATTCTGTTCAATATTCACATCATCATTTTCATCTAAAATTCCGAACACGAAACCGTCTACGTTTAAAGATTTTAATTGAACGAGATCTGATTTCATCTGCTCAAATTCTTCATCAGTGTAAGTGAAATCTCCGCCACGAGGACGAACCATTACAAAGATCGGAACATTGATTTTTTCTCTAAGCTGTTGTACGGTTTCAAAATCAGGCGTGGTTCCGCCTTCGCTTAATCCGTCACACAATTCTATTCGGTCTGCACCGTTTTCAAAAGCGATTAATGCAGATTCCGGATTGAAGCACGCTATTTCTATTTTTGACATTTTTTTAATTTAAGTTTTGGCTAAAGCCAATGGATTTTTTATTTTGAAAAACGGGCTAAAGCCCGTTCCTATTGATGATTACATCTATTTTAATGCAAAACCTGGTTTTTCCAGACGGTTTCCTTTCTGGTCGTACACCGCAAAATTAAACCCATCCTGAATGCAGTAAGAGCCATATTCCCCTTTTTTATTGAGGGCAATAAAACCCACCTGAATATCCTTCAGATTTTTATTTCTACGCTGTGTAATTTTTACAATTCTTTCAACAGCTTCTTTACAAGCCTGTTGCGGCGTTCTTCCCTGTCTCATTAATTCTACCACCAAATGCGTTCCTACGGTTCGGATCACTTCTTCACCATGTCCGGTTGCCGTTGCTGCACCCACCTCATTGTCCACAAACAAACCTGCCCCAATAATCGGTGAATCTCCCACTCTTCCGTGCATTTTGAAAGCCATTCCGCTTGTTGTACAGGCTCCGGAAAGATTTCCGTTCGCGTCTAAAGCGATCATTCCAATCGTGTCGTGATTTTCAATATTGACGATCGGTTGATATTTGCTGTCTTTCAGCCATTCTTTCCATTCTTTTTCGGATTCGGGAGTGAGAATATTTTCTTTTTTGAATCCTTGTGAAACGGCAAATTGCAAGGCTCCATCTCCAACCAGCATTACGTGAGGTGTTTTTTCCATTACTGCCCTTGCTACGGAAATCGGATTTTTAATATTTTCAAGACAGGCAACAGAACCGATATTGTAATTTTCGTCCATAATACAGGCATCCAAAGTAACTCTTCCGTCTCTGTCGGGACGACCGCCATAACCTACACTTCTCTCTTCCGGATCATTTTCCACAAGGCGGACTCCTTTTTCCACTGCATCCAAAGCTCTTCCTCCTTTTCCGAGAATCGTCCAGGCTTCTTCATTGGCTTTTAAACCGAAATTCCATGTGGAAAGAACGATCGGTTTATTAATGATTGTATTGTTGTTTTCAGTCTGATTTTTAGCTAACAGATCCAACGGATTTACCGCTAAAGCCAGTGAAGCGACGGCAGATTTTTTCAGAAACTTTCTTCTACTTTGCATACTCAGATTTATTTGGCTCCAAATTAAGGATTTTTCGCATGAACATGAAATAAAAAAAAGCGGTAGATTTCCTACCGCCCAAATGATTTTATTGAAATTAATGAGGTAATTTTTCCCTGAAATATCCGTAAACCCAAGTTCCGAAAATGGCACTCAGCAAAGTGATGATAACGGCAAAAGCTCCGGTTCCGATCTGTGCGAAAAGCGGTCCGGGACATGCTCCTGTTATGGCCCATCCAAATCCGAAGATCAGTCCTCCGTAAATTTGTCCTTTATTAAATTTCTTCGGAGCAATGGAAATTTTTTCGCCATAAATGGTTTTGATATTAAATTTTTTAATGATCAATACGGAGATCATTCCCGTTAAAACGGCACTTCCGATAACGCCGTACATGTGAAAAGACTGTAACCGGAACATTTCCTGAATCCTGAACCAGCTGATAATTTCTGCCTTTACAAATACAATCCCAAAAAATATTCCAATGATCATGTATTTTAAATTGTGATACCATTTGTGATGAAGCTGACTTTCGTTGGTACAAATGCTGTCCTGATGTCTTATCTCTTTTTCCTGTTTCATTTTTAAATTTTAAAGTGAAAGAATAATGGGCAGAATAACATTTGCCATTAAAAAACCGCCTGCCATAAAGCAGATTGTTGCAATCAAGGAAGCACCCTGAAGGTTGGAAAGTCCCATGATGGCGTGTCCGCTTGTACATCCTCCCGCGTAACGCGTCCCGAAACCTACCAAAAAGCCACCGACCACCATCATAATAAATCCTCTTACTGTAAAAAGACTGGTAAAATTCATGAGTTGTGTCGGAACGAGATTGCTGTAATCTGTAATTCCGTAGGTTGCTAATTCTGTTTTGAGATTATGGTTAACGGTAATTTCTTCTGGGTTCATTAAAAATTGGGCTGAAATCATTCCGCCTAAAAAAATTCCGAAAACGAAAAATAAATTCCAGAGTTCTTTTTTCCAGTCGTATTTAAAAAAGCTGATATTTGCAGGAATACAGGCCGCACAGATATGTCTGAGTGATGAACTGATCCCGAAAGATTTGTTTCCCAAAATCAGCAAAGTAGGAACAGTAAGCCCGATTAACGGTCCTGCGACGTACCACGGCCAAGGTTCTTTTATGATTTCTAACATTAAGTATTTGTATTAAAACTGTTTTTATTCTGATTAATTATTTTAACGTGAGTTCTATGTAAAGATTGCAAATAAAATCGACTTCAGCAGAAATTGACCTACTTTTTGGATTTAAACGCCAAGAACGCTAAGCTTTCTTTTTAAAATAACTCTGTTGATTTTTAAGTTCGCAAAGGCGTTAACACTTATTGAAGACCACAAAGATTTTTATTCTGACTGATTTTGGATCTTCAAAGATCTTTTGTCTCTTTCGTTGTTAAATCTATTTTAAAATTTTACTCTGGCAAACAAAATTACTTACCGGAACTTCAGTCTGTGAAATGGCACTGAAACCGCCTTCAATTTCACTAAAATTACGGTAGCCTCTTGCCTGAAGAATACTTGCTGCCATCATGCTTCTGTAACCTCCTGCACAGTGCAGATAAAAATGTTCCGCCGGATCGATTGAGCTTGTCCAATCGTTGATGTAGGCTAAAGGTTTGTTGAAAGCTTCATCTACGTGTTCTGCATGGTATTCACTTTCTTTGCGGACATCAATAATTTTCGCTTCTTTTTCTTTAATTTCCTGTTCAAATTGCTGTGCTGAAATTCTGTTAACGGAATCTATTTCTTTCTCGCTGTCTTTCCATGCTTCGAAACTGCCTTTTAAAAATCCGAGAACATTGTCAAATCCTACACGGCTTAATCGGGTCACGGTTTCTTCCTCTTCATTTTCGTTGGTAATGAGCAGAATCGGCTGTTTTACATCCACAATCAAAGCTCCTACCCAAGGTGCAAAATCGCCATTCAGTCCAATATTGATGGATTGCGGAACAAATCCTTTCGCGAAGTCTTCGTTATTTCTTACATCCAAAATCAAAGCACCTGAATGTTCTGCCATTTCTTCAAATTCATCAGTGTAAAATGCCTGTAAACCTTTTGACAATACCTCATCGAAACTGTCGTAGCCTTTTTTATTCATCGCCACATTCATTCCAAAATAAGCCGGAGGCGGAAGAAGTCCGTCTGTTACTGCTTTGATGAAACTTTCCTTATCTTTCTGATTCAGTGCGTAATTGGTTTTCTTCTGGTTTCCTAGTGAATCTACTGTTTCTTTCTGCATATTTTTTCCACACGCAGAACCCGCTCCGTGTGCCGGATAAACGGTAATGTCATCATCCAAAGGTAAAATTTTGTTGTAAAGACTTTCATAAAGCAAACCCGCCAATTCTTCCTGCGTCATGTTTGCTGCTTTCTGCGCCAGATCGGGACGGCCTACATCGCCTAAAAACAAGGTATCTCCGCTGAAAAGTGCCGTTTCTTTTCCGTTTTCGTCAATCAGTAGAAAACATGAGCTTTCCATGGTATGACCGGGTGTATGAAGGACTTTTATGGTGATACTTCCTACTTGAAAGGTCTGATTATCTTCTGCAATAATGGCTTCAAATTCAGGTTTTGCAGTTGGTCCGTAAACAATTGATGCATTTGTTTTTTTGCTTACATCTAAATGTCCGCTTACAAAATCTGCGTGAAAGTGGGTTTCAAAAATGTATTTCAGCGTAACGTTATCTTTTTCAAGACGCTCAATATAAGGCTGGGTTTCTCTTAGCGGGTCTATAATTGCCGCCTCACCGTTGGAAACAATATAATAAGCTCCCTGTGCAAGACATCCTGTATAAATCTGTTCTATTTTCATTTTTTATGATTTTAAATTTTACTTATTTTTTCTGATACAAATTTCCGGGTTTAAGATTTTCTGTACCGCTACTTTTGTTACAGAAGGATTTTATTTTTTGAACGCAAAGTCCAATAAGATTTTTTAACTATTATGCTTTTGGGGGTTCACAAAGCCACTAACTCTTATAAGAGATTGGATTTCATGTTTTTTTTAATTAAAATTAACTTTAACCGAAATTTAGTATAAGTTTTGGCTAAAGCCTATTATTTTCTTGATTATTAAAATGGGCTGAAGCCCATTCCTATTGATATTTTTGTACTGTTTTTACATCAAACTCACGTTAAAACACTATGTCCCCAAAGATTTTTTAACTACTATGTTTTTTTGCGTTTCACAAAGCCGCTAACGCTTATAAGAGATTGGATTTCATGTTTTTTTTAATTAAAATTAACTTTAACCGAAATTTAGTATAAGTTTTGGCTAAAGCCTATTATTTTCTTGATTATTAAAATGGGCTGAAGCCCATTCCTATTGATACTTTTGTACTGTTTTTACATCAAACTCACGTTAAAACACTATATACCCAAAGATTTTTTAACTACTACGCTTTTTTGAATATCACAATGATGCTAACACTTTTAAATGATTGGACTTTATGGTATTTTATTTTCTAAATTCAGAAATTTAAACTTTGACATTTTTTCCCCGAATCTTTCGCAGCCCGACCTGAGTGGAGCTCTTTTTGTTTTTTACAAAACAAAAAGACTGGGAGCCCTTCGATAAACTCAGGATAAACTACAGGCGGAAACAGCTGCCTTAATAAAGAAAAAACTACAAAAAAAGTTCTTTAACGACGATGTACATTCCCATCACAAGAATGAACCATCCGAATGCAGGTTTGAGTTTTTTTCCGTCGATTTTTTTGGATAACTGCGAACCGATGATGATGCCTACAATGGCAATTGATGAAATGGTGGTTAGTAATTTCCAATCGATTTTCACAGCATCCATTGATGAGAAAAATCCGATGAGGGAATTGAGCGAAATGATAACCAGCGAAGTTCCGATGGCTGCTTTCATTGGAGTTTTGAGCAGATTAACGAGTGCGGGAATGATCATAAATCCGCCTCCTGCTCCGACTAAACCTGTTAAAATTCCGACAACAGATCCTTCTCCTGCTGCCAAAAGGGTACTGTTTTTCTGTAAATCTGATGTTTCAGTAACACAATCTGTAGTTTTCTGAATCATTTTGTAGGATGCCAAAATCATTAATCCTGCAAAAATCAAAAGCAACAGAATATCTTTGGTTACCACAAAATTGCTGACCGTAACAACTTCATCGGGAATTAAGGGTACAATATAATTTCGCGTCAGGAAAATGGAAATAATAGACGGTATTCCGAAAACAAGTGCGGTTTTAAAATTCACCAATCCTTTTTTGAAATAGGAAACTGAACCGACCACACTGCTGATTCCGACAATAAAAAGGGAATATTCTGTTGCCAGAAAAGCGTCTAATCCGAAAAGGTAAACCAAAACGGGAACGGTAAGAATGCTTCCGCCACCACCGATTAACCCTAACGAAACTCCTATTAAAACAGAAGCGAGATATCCAAAAATTTCCATGTTTTCAACTTTACAATGCAAAATTGAAGATATTGGGAAAGGTGTACCGCTACTTTTGTTACAGAAGGATTTTTTATAACGTGTTTTTTTAAGTTTGCGAACTCGTAAGATTTTTTTTGATCGCGAAGTTCACGAAGCTTTCTTGACTAATTAATGCTTTTAAGTTCTCGAAGTTACTTCGACAAGTTCAGCATAAACTATTCACTTAGATAAGATTTCGAAGAATTTTGTCTAATCTTTCAAAATCGTAATTTTATTTCGTCCGAGCTGGAGTTTTCCGGAGTCTTCGAGCTGTTTCAGGAGCCGGGAAACAACGACTCTGGCTGTTCCAAGTTCGTTGGCAAGCTGTTCGTGGGTGATTACGATGGTTTTGGAATTCAGAATTTCGGATTTTTTATGGAGAAGATTCAGCAGTCTTTCATCTACTTTTTTGAAAGCGATGGCATTGATGATATCCAAGAGTTCTTCAAAACGTTTGTGATACAGCCTGAAGATATAATCGAGCCATTCAGGATATTCTTTAATAAACAATGAAACCTTGTCAACAGGAAGAAACAGGATTTCGGTATCTTCTTCTACTTCCGCTTTTACGATGCTTTTTTCGTTGTGCATTCCGCCCAGAAAGGACATGATGCAGCTTTCTCCTGCTTTGATGTAGTAGAGAAGAATTTCCCGATCGTCTTCTTCGGTGCGGATCACTTTCATCATCCCTTTCATCACAATCGGAATTGAACGGATGGACGAATTTTCATCGAGAATAATATCGCCTTCCTGATAAGTTTTCGTTACTCCGTATCTGTAAAGCTTTTCCACCAGTTCCGGCGAAGAAGTAAATTCTGAAGAAAGCACTGAATCCTGCATAATAAAATTTCTAAGGCTAATTTACGCCAATTTCGTCAACAAAAAGCCATGCTTTAGAATCTGCACCCGGATTTCCCGCAGGAATAATCCCTGCATTTTCTATTTTAACCTTAATGTATTTTGAATTTTGATTTCCTACATTCACTTTAATTTTTCCTTTTGCTGAAAGGATTTCTTCTTTTCCGACTTCTTTGATTAACTTAAAATCTGTTCCATTGTCTGACACAAAAATCTGAGCCGATTTTGCGAAATGAATCCAGCTTCCTTTGTTGTCTAAAGTATTGAAATAGACTTCCGAAAACTGAGTTTTCTGTCCGAAATCAATGGTTGCGACCATATCTTTTCCATTAAAACCGAGCCATGTTTTTCCCAATTGTTTTTGGTTTCCAGTAATTCCGTCGATTAAAGTAAAAGCTCCGCCGAAAGAATAATTTTCGCTCGGTTGCTCTTCCAAAGTGATTTTTTTACCTGTTGTTTTGGATATCGTGAAACTTTGTGAAGATATGGCACTTTTCAGTTTTCCGTTTTCGAAATAAGCCGATTTTACCGTCATTGATTTTGAAATCTGAACAGGATTTTTATAGTTCTGAGAATTGGCAGAAGGATCCGTTCCATCCACTGTATATCGTATTCCACCCGGATTCTGAGAGGTTGAAAGTTCGTAAGCTACTCCATTTTCAGAAGAAATTACTTTCCCTGAAACATTGTAAATGCTTTTGGCGTAATTCACTCCCATTTTATCCAGATTTTTGAATTCATTTACTACTCTTCCTTCAAATTCCTTATAATTTTTAGGATCAGCAGTTCCCCAACCTACTTCCGAAAGCGCCAGTAATCTCGGGAAAATCATATACTGAACGTGTTTGAAATCGAGAATATACTCCGTCCATAAATTTGCCTGAACTCCTAAAATATATTTTGCCTGTTCAGCATTCAGTTCTTCGGGAATCGGATTGTAAGAATAGACTTTATCCAAAGGCGTAAATCCTCCGAAAGCATTGGGTTCCGTCGCCGGATCTCCCTGATAATGATCAAAATAACAGTAAGAACCGGGAGTCATAACGGCAAAATGACCGGATTTGGCAGCTTCAACCCCGCCTTTAATTCCTGTCCAGCTCATAACTGCAGCATTCGGAGCCAGTCCGCCTTCAAGAATTTCATCCCAACCGATAATTTTTCTGCCTTTTGAATTCAAGTATTTTTCAATTCGTTGGATAAAATAGCTTTGCAGACCATGTTCATCTTTCAGGTTATTTTTTTTGATTAATTCCTGACAATGAGGGCATTCTTTCCATCTCGTTTTCGGGCATTCATCGCCTCCGATGTGCATGTATTGCGAAGGAAAAAGAGCGATTACCTCATCTAAAACATTTTCCAAAAATGTAAAAGTTTCCTCTTTCGGACAGAAAACATCATCAAAAACGCCCCATTTTGTAGCCGGTTCAAAAGATCCTTTTGTACAGGCTAAATCCGGATAAGCGGACAATGCAGCTAAAGCGTGACCCGGCATTTCAATTTCGGGAACTATAGTAACATGTCTTTCCTGAGCGTATTTTACGACTTCTTTAATCTGATCCTGCGTATAAAAATACGGTCCGTAAGGTTTTCCGTCGAAGGTATTGTCAACATACGCTCCAATCATCGATTCTTTACGTTTTGAACCGATCTGCGTTAATTTCGGATATTTCTTGATCTCAATTCTCCAGCCCTGATCGTCCGTTAAATGCCAGTGAAACGTATTCAGTTTATACATGGCGAGATAATCGATGTATTGTTTCACTTCTTCAACGGTGAAAAAATGTCTGGAAACGTCCAAATGCATTCCTCTCCATTGAAATTTTGGGGAATCCTGGATTTCGAGAGCGGGAATTTTTCCGTCTTCTGAGGTTTTTATTAATTGTAAAAGAGTTTGAATGCCTTGAAAAAGACCTTCAGGGTTCTTTCCAATAACCATCATCATTTCGTTGCTGATATTTATAATGTAATTTGAATTAAACTCTCGTTTATTATCAATTTTTAAATCTTTATTTAACAGTAGCGAAATAAAATTTGGTTTTGTTTTTTTTATGTTTTCAGATGAATTTTTTGGATAGATTTTTTTAAAATTATCAATAAAATATTTGTATTCATTAGATTTTTTGTCTCCCACGAAAAGTGTATTCACGCTTACCTCGAAATTCCCTGTTTTTAATTCAACCTTTTGCGGATAGGGAATTAAATTTAATCTGGTTTGAGTAAAAAAGAGACTTGAAAAAAGCACAGAAAGTATCAGTAAAAAATGCTGCATTTTGTGGATTTAAGATTTAAGCGAATATACTTATTTTCTGAAAATTTTAAAGATGATTTAACTTATTAAGAAACAAAACATCTAATTTTGCAAAAAATAAACGATGAGAAAAATATTTCTATTGATTGGCGGACTTCTATTTTCAGTTTCTGCAGAGGCACAAATTTTAGATATCATAAAATCATCCGTAAAAGATCAGACAGGAATTGATCTTAACAATCCTAAAGTTCCGGCTCAAACCAACGGAACGGCAACCACGCCAAAAACAACCACGACCACATCTCCAATCAATCTCGGAAGTCTTACATCAACCCAGATTTCTTCTGGACTAAAGGAAGCTCTGAGTCTCGGTGTAAATGAAGGCGTAAAAAAACTGGGCGTTACAGACGGTTTCCTGAAAAATGAAGCCGTAAAAATCTTAATGCCCGAAAAACTGAGAAAAATCGACGCAACTTTACGCTCCTTAGGAATGGGAAGTCTTGCAGATCAGGGTGTAAAATTATTGAACAGAGCTGCAGAAGATGCCGTAGTGGAAGCCGCTCCTATCTTTACGAAAGCCATAACTTCAATGACCATTACGGATGCTAAAAATATTTTACTTGGAAGCAATAACGCAGCGACCAATTATCTGCAGAGCAAAACGCAGTCTCAGCTTTTCACCGCTTTTCAACCCAAAGTAAAAGCCTCTTTGGGAAAAGTGGGAGCCGATAAAGTCTGGAGCAATCTGATTTCCAAATACAATACCTTTACCGGACAGTCTATAACCACAGATCTCAATGAATACGTAACGACCGAAACCATTAACGGAGTTTTTAAAATGGTGGCAGATAAAGAAAGCGGAATCCGAAATACACCTGCCATGAGAACAACAAGCATTTTGCAGAAAGTTTTTGGGGCGCAGGACGGTAAATAAATTTAATTAATTTCTTTTGTCGTGAAACAAAAGAAACAAAAATTCAAGACTTGGAACCCTTCGCTAAAAATTAATCCTAAAATTCCCAAAACTTGCGATAATCTAAATTTGTTCTTCGGCTCAATATTATCTCGCGCTTCGAACAGTGGGAATTTTTTAACGGATTAATTTTTAATTTTCTTAACGCTACGATTTCCGATATCGATTCTTTTACTACTAAACGTAAATATTTTTCAATAAAAAACCTTGTCGCTGACAAGGTTTTCATTTTATTTAAAACTGCATTTCAGGAATTTCTCCTTCGATGATCAGATCGGCTTCTGTTGACTGAATGATGTGTTCTACGGAAACTCCCGGAGCTCTTTCAACAAGCTTGAAACCATCCGGAGTAACGTCTAACACTGCTAATTCGGTAACGACTCTTTTTACACAGTTTACTCCTGTTAAAGGAAGTGTACATTTTTTCAGGATTTTACTTTCTCCTGCTTTATTCACGTGCATCATGGCTACGATAATGTTTTCCGCAGAAGCTACCAGATCCATTGCGCCTCCCATTCCTTTCACCATTTTCCCCGGAATTTTCCAGTTGGCGATATCTCCGTTTTCTGAAACTTCCATTGCTCCAAGAATCGTAAGATCTACTTTCTGCGCCCGGATCATCCCGAAACTGAAAGCTGAATCGAAGAATGAACCTCCATCCAAGATGGTGATCGTCTGTTTGCCGGCATTGATAATATCTGCATCTTCTTCTCCTTCGAAAGGAAACGGTCCCATTCCCAATACTCCGTTTTCACTCTGAAATTCTACAGACAGATTATCCGGAACGTAGTTGGCAACCAGTGTAGGAATTCCGATTCCTAAATTTACATAATACCCGTCTTTTACTTCTCTGGAAATTCTTTGTGCAATTTGTTCTTTCGTTAGCATAGCATAATCTTATCCTGCCAAATTAGCCATTTTTTCAGAATTACGAAATAATTTTCTTTCTTATCCCATGATAAATTTTGAATCTTAATTTGTTGTAAATTTGTACGCTTTAATTTAAACGATGAAAATTTTATTACATTACCTTAAACCCTATAAGTGGCTGATTATTATTTCGCTTTTTTTAGCTGCTGTAAATCAGGTTTTTTCACTTTTTGCACCTGCCATTACAGGAAATATATTAGACAAACTTGTTACCCACCCCAATTTTTTCGATAAAGAGAAAACTCTTCCCAGAAATATGGCTGAATATCTCTACGGAACTGATATCTATCATGGCGTTTTCTATTTTTTAGGACTGTTAATCGGTACTGCCATGATCAGCCGAATCGCGAAAGCATTTCAGGATTATGTTGTCAACGTGATTATTCAGAAATTTGGTGCTAAAATCTTTACGGACGGTCTGAAACATTCGATGAGGCTTCCTTTTCAGGAATTTGAAGACCAGAGAAGCGGTGAAACGCTTTCCATTTTAACGAAAGTACGTGAAGATTCTGTAAAGTTTATCAATAATTTTATCAATGTATTTTTCGGAATTCTGGTGAGTATTATTTTCGTTTCTGTGTATGCGATCCGTCTTCACTGGTCTATTATGCCGGTTTATGTAGTGGGAATAGTTTTTATTGCGGTGGTAACGAATTTATTAAGCAAGAGAATAAAAACCATTCAGAAAAATATTGTTACCGAAACAACCAATCTTGCCGGAAGTACTACAGAAAGTCTCCGAAATATTGAGATTGTAAAAAGTCTGGGACTGACCAATCAGGAAGTGGAACGTCTGAACAACAATACCTATAAAATTCTGAATCTGGAACTGAGAAAAGTTAAAAGTATCCGTTCTCTGAGTTTTGTACAGGGAACTCTGGTTAATTTTTTACAACAGACGATTACATTCACGTTATTGTTATTGATTTTTAAAAATGTTGTTACTCCGGGACAGTATTTATCGCTCATGTTTTATGGATTTTTCATTTTCGGTCCGATGCAGGAAATCGGAAATATCATCATTTCTTACCGTGAAGCACAGGCTTCGCTGAATAATTTCGACCGGGTAATGAAGAAAGATGTTGAACCCAAACCTTTAACACCCAAAAAGATAGGAGCCATCGAAGAACTTGAATTTGAAAAAGTATCTTTTCAGCATCAAACCGCTCATTATAAAGCTTTAAATTCTATTTCATTTAATGTAAAAAACGGAGAGACCATTGCTTTTGTAGGACCAAGCGGTTCGGGGAAAAGTACTTTGGTAAAGCTATTGGTGGGATTATACAGACCACAGGAAGGTTCTATATTATATAACAATATTGACGGGAAAGAATTTGATTTTGATGAATTGAGAAATCAGATCGGGTTTGTAACGCAGGATACTCAGCTTTTTGCGGGAACCATTAAAGAAAATCTGCTGTTTGTAAACCCATCTGCAACGGAAGAAGACCTTCAACTGGCTTTGAAGAAAGCAAGCTGTACCGCTCTTTTGGAGCGCGCTGAAAACGGAATCGAAACGGTGATCGGAGAAGGCGGATTAAAATTAAGCGGCGGTGAAAAGCAGAGAATTGCCATTGCAAGAGCATTATTGAGAAAACCGCATTTGCTGATCTTTGATGAAGCTACTTCTGCACTGGACAGCATTACCGAAGAAGAAATTACCACAACCATAAAAGAAATTTCTAAGGAGAAAGAACAGATTACCGTACTTATTGCGCATCGTTTAAGTACGATTATGCATGCAGACAGAATTTATGTTTTAGAACGCGGACAAATTGTAGAAACCGGCTCTCATCTTAATCTTATTGAAGAAAAAGGACTGTATTATGCCATGTGGAGACAACAGATCGGGGAGAGAAAAACTTTGGTGTAGATGAGATGGAAGTTGATATGATTGTGAGATTCTTCACTTTGTTCAGAATGACAATTAGGCTTTTATAACTAAAATAAATTACCCCGAATGTTGATTTCGGGGTATTATTTTGTAATCCAGAGTATTACTTCAGCTCGTCCTTTATGAAAATTGAACGAAGTCTTTACTGATATTTTAAAATTTGTAGATCAAAATTATCTCCGTTTACTACATATCCTACTTTTACTATCAGAATTTCTTTTAAATTATCTCCATCAATATCTTTTAAAATGACTCCAATAAGATAGCTTACTGATAACTCAATTGTTTTATAAATCTTTTTTGCATGATCTTTTACTACAATTTTTATTTCAGAATTATGATCCGGATAATAGTCAAAATTTATTTCTAATTTGTTTTCTTTATCTAAAAATGATTTCTTTACTTTTTTATTCTCAAATTTTGAAATAACTAAATCCTGTTTATCCATTAATCCGGCTCGATTTAAATTGCTTACCATTTCTGTAGTACTTTCAATCAGCAAAGTTGGATTTGAATTGTATAATTCTTTAAGCTGTCTCTCGGATAAATTTTCGTGCCCAACGTATGATCTCCGAAATTCTAAAGTTGCAAATTCTTTGATTTGATGTTGAGATTCCTTTTTTATGCCGTTTAATGAAGTTTCCACTTTCTTATCTTTTACCATCTTGTTTTCTTTACAGGAAAACATGAACAGAAAAATAATGATTGAAATAAGCCGTATCATTATTGAGCAATATGCATGAACAAATTATAAACGTTTATAATTTTCTTATAATTAATCTCTTTTTCTAACGGTTCTCTGCTCGATTCTTTTTTCGAATTTCTCACCCTGAAAAATTCTCTGAATCATGATTCCCGGAATATGAATCTGGTTGGGATCCAATTCTCCCGGCTCTACCAATTCCTCTACTTCTGCAATCGTAATTTTTCCTGCTCCCGCCATCGGATGATTGAAGTTTCTTGCCGATCCTTTGAAGATAAGGTTTCCGGCGTGATCTCCTTTCCATGCTTTTACAATTGAGAAGTCTGCTTCATAAGCATATTCCAGAATGTGGGGTTTCCCTTTGAAATCTTTTACTTCTTTTCCTTCCGCTACTTCCGTTCCGAAACCAGCTTATGTGTAGAAAGCGGGAATTCCAGCCTGTGCCGCTCTGCATTTTTCTGCCAAAGTTCCCTGTGGAGTAAGTTCCACTTCCAGTTCTCCTGAAAGCATCTGTCTTTCGAATTCTGCATTTTCTCCCACATAAGAGGAAATCATTTTTTTGATCTGTCTTTTGTGAAGCAGCAATCCCAAACCGAAATCGTCTACTCCGGCGTTGTTTGAAATACAGGTTAAGTCTTTTACATCACTCTCTACCAAGGCATTAATTGAGTTTTCAGGAATTCCGCAAAGTCCGAATCCTCCTAACATTAATGTCATTCCGTCTTTAATGCCTTCGATGGCTTCCTTTGCATTTTTTACTCTTTTATCTATCATGAAATATTAGATTTTTCTGTTGGCTAAATTTAATAATTTTTCTCATATATCCGGTGTTCAGGATTTTTTGATTTTTTCATGGTCTGAAATTTGGATAGTCTACATCATCACCCCACAAATATCTATATTATGGAAGCAAAAAATATTTCAAGAATTGCACTCGGTGCATTTTTAATTACCGCAGGAATAGGACATCTTACTTTCGCAAGGAAAGAGTTTCAGGCACAGGTTCCGGAATGGGTTCCTCTGGATAAAGATGATACTGTTGTTTATTCGGGAGTTGCCGAAATCGCTTTAGGAACGGCAATGATCGCAACACCTAAAAAATACAGAAAAAATATGGGAAGAATTGTTGCTGGATTTTTCGCGGCTGTTTTTCCCGGGAATATTGCCCAATACAAGAACAGAAGGGATTCTTTTGGACTGAACACGGATAATCAGAGATTGGGAAGACTTTTTATGCAGGCTCCGCTGATTGCATGGGCACTGAAATCTACTGATGATTGATTTTTGAATGTCAAATATTGAGCCACGGAGAATATTTTAGCCCAGATTGAGCGGCATGTCTGAGCTCTTTTCTTAGTTTCGGCGGCTGCTTCGCAGCCGCCGAAACTAAGAAAAAGCGAGTAGCGAAAGCTGGAAACAGCTCCAATTTGAATGATTGATAATTGATGATTGATAATTGATGAGCAATGGGTCAATATATCATTGATGTGAAAATTACCAAAATAACAAAAACGGACTTTTCTAAGCCCGTTTTGTTGTTTTATATGAAAAATGAAGTGTTTTACTGAATGACTAATTTTAAGGTAAATAATTTTCTTGTGTATACTTTTACAAAATACACTCCTTTCGGAAGATTTTCGTTGACCAGAGAAAAACGCTGGTTATTAACATTTCTCGACTGATATAAAAGGTCTCCGTTGGCAGAAAGAAGTTCTATTTTTTCGATCGGATAATCACTTTTAATGAAAGTCGGTTCACCCGGTTTTGTAGGATTCGGATAAAGCACCACATTTTTTTCTGTACTTTTTGTTTCTTCTGTTCCTAAAGTTGTTCCGGTTACCTGAAACTGAACTCTGTTTGAAACTTCCGTGTAAGAATCGTTGGTAAACATCACCATATAATAATTTCCCGGCGTTGCAGGAACTGCTGTTCCGGTGATTGTTTTGGTTCCCTGTGTAATTCCGTCAAAATAGGTATACGAAACAAACTGATCATCGGGAACCGAAATATTCTGAGGATAAATTCCGAGCCAGTCTTTGATGATTCCCGGAGAATCCGTCCATGAAGCGGTGATATTTTCTCCTAAACTGTAAACCGGCTTGTTGATCCAAAGTTCGGTTACCACATCCCCTACTTTAAAGAAAACTTTCTCACCAACCGTTGTATAACCGTCTTCCAAAAAGTACTGTGCATAATAATATCCTTTGGCAAGTCCTGTAAAATTAAGCGTTCCCGAAGCGGTTGTTACATAACTCCACTGTGTAGAATTTATGGTTCCGGGCGTGTGTCCCATTTTATAAATTCCGATCCAGTCTTTGTTTAGATTCGGTCCGTTGGAGAAATTTACGGTTACAGTTCCTCCTACAGGATAAACATCTGAAGTTGTGCTTAAATTAACTTTCGGACCCACGTAGAAATTTTTTCTCGGCGTAATTTCCGTGTAACCATTATTGGCAAAAAATCCTGCGAAATACTGACCTTTGACAGCAATTCCGTTCGGGAAAGTGGCTGTTCCTGCGGTTTGTCCGTTAGTGTACATAAAAGCCTGAGAAGTGACGGCAGAAGGATTCTGTTCTTTTTTATAAATTCCTACCCAGTCCTGATTATTTCCGGGACCGTCTGTAAAATTGGCAATAATGGGCTCGTTTTGAAGATATTCTGTTTTGTTCAAAGTAAATGTAGGGTTGGAAACCACACTTCCGGTTACTGTAAACTGTTTTACATCGCTCCATTCGCTCCATTCCATATTTCTGTCTCTGTAACGCACTTTTACATAATAGTTTCCGTTGGTTATTGAGTTGGCAGCAATGGTCGCTTTGGTAATGTCTACTCCTGCATTCAGGTTTTTCGTGATATCGGGAGTTCCGTTTCCGTCTTTTCCGAACCAGTTTTCGTAATCTCTGTAAAATTCTTTTTCGATGATGGAAAAATCGGCAGCTTTACTAATTAAGAACTGAGTGGTGTTCAGTAATTCTCCGTTTGAGCTTGAAAATGTACTTCCGTTTAAAGTTAACGGTAAAGTAACTGGCGCCGTAAATGTATTGGAAATAGACGGTTTTGCAGGTTTTGGCTGGTTTTTATAGCGGTGGAATGTATCAATAAGTTCATTAGATTTTTTATGATAAACCCCTCCGATGGAATAAGATTCCACATCTACTTTTCCTGTGTTTACATCTACTTCCACGATTTGATACGTCCAGTCTGTTAATGTTTTCTGAACATCATCAAAATCCTGTTCGGTCGACATTCCCCAGTACTGATCCCATGCAACTCCACCGGAAATAATCTGGTAATTGGGTGTATTTTTCAACTGACCTCTGTGGTATAAATGGTGATGCGCTCCGACGTGCATTAAATACTTTGAAGAAGAGGTTAAAAGCGGAACGGCACTGTTTCTTACCCACGTAGAAATATCTCCTACATATTGTTCCGCCTGATACGGTCTGTGGCTAAGAGAAATGATCCAGTCGACCGTAGAATCGCCGTTTGCAGCATTTAATACCTGTTGCAGCCAAGTCATTTGCGCAGAACCGGTATGTTCGGAACTCAAACTTATAAACAAAACATTTCCAGCCTGTTGCGCATAGTAATTTTCGTTTCCTGAGCTAATGTTTTTATACTGAATTTCATCGATGTAAAAATGTGCATAATAGGAATTCATTCCCAGACTTCCGTACGTTTCATGGTTTCCCACCGTGGTCTGAATCGGAAGATAAGGCGATAAATTAATATTTTTCTTGAAATGAACATTTTCGTAATGATCCAGAGTTCCCACATCTACCTGATCTCCAACCATGAAGGTTAAAGCAATATTATCTGAAGGATCTGAAGCTGCGCCGAATTTTTCCTTTAATTTTTTATACGCATTTAAAGTTAAGGTATCGTATCTTGGTTCTGCTTTAATCTGGTTGTCTCCCATGATGAGAAAACGGATTTTTCCGTTGGCTGTTGCCGCCTGTCCCGGTAAAGGAAGTGTTCGGAAATTATAAACCGCAGATTCGCTGGTTCCTGTTTTAATTTTATAATAATATTTTGTGTTGGGCTGAAGATTGGCAATTTTTGCGGTGTGATAAAAATAATTGTTGTTATACCCTGTATCTGAAAAAATGTTTGTCGTTCCTGTGAAAGTAACATTCAGATTATTGGGGCTGGTTCCGTAAAAAACGGTGGTTTCATTATTGGAAGAGGTTTTCCAGTTGATGATCATGGAAGTTGGTGTAGGATTTTGCAAGTAAGGATACAAAGCCTGCCCAAAAGCCATCTGGACGACGAAAAGGAAAAAGAAAAAATAATGTTTCATTTTTAGTTTACTTTTTATTAGATTTATTGAGATTAAAAATTGTATATCAATGAATTATCGAAATTTTTATTGTCTGATTTTATATTCGTGCAAAAGTAGAATTCACATGTAAACTGTGTCTGATGGGAAGTTGAAGGAAATATTAAATCTGAGCCGAAAAACGGGTAGAAAATTTCATCATATTTAATATAAAATTGTTTGGAAAATTTCAAAAATGTTTTGTACATTTGCAACCTGTTATTCAACCTCTGACGAAGTCCGTGTAAGTTGCTTAGCTTTAACATTTTATTTATTAATAATGGATTTATTAAAGTACGTACAAGACAAGTACATTACAAAAAAAGAATTCCCTGAATTCAAAGCTGGTGATACGATCACTGTTTACTACGAAATTAAAGAAGGACAAAAAACAAGAACTCAGTTCTTCAAAGGAACAGTTATCCAATTGAGAGGTACTGGTTCTACAAAAACTTTCACGATCAGAAAAATGTCTGGTGATGTAGGTGTAGAAAGAGTATTCCCAATCAACATGCCGGCTCTTCAAAAAATCGAAGTTGACAGAAGAGGTAAAGTTAGAAGATCTAGAATCTACTACTTCAGAGACCTTAGAGGTAAAAAAGCGAGAATTAAAGACGCTGCTTACAAGAAGAAATAATTCAGACAACAATACATACGAAAAGAGACTGCTAATTTTTAGCGGTCTCTTTTTATTTGAAGTACATATTTATTTGGAGCTTTTTCCCGCTTTCCGCTGCAATCTTTTTTTTTCAAAAAAGGATTTTTACTACAATCGGGGCTAAGAAAAGGATGCATTTTAAAACCACCCCGTCAAAAATTTCAGGAAATTTTTGCCACCCCTCCAGAGGAGGGGAATTCATTCATTAAAAATAAATTTATATATTCTCTCAATCATTTAAATTTTCAATCATCAAACCTTTTGCTTTTCTACTTAATAAATTCATACAGCGCATTCCAGAATTTATCATAGACTTCGATATGCGGAAGGTGTCCTACGTTTTCGATTTCCACGAGTTTAGAACCAACAATCTGTTGTTGTGTTTTCTTTCCTAATTCCTGATATTGCCCCATTTTGGGCTGCAGTTCTTTTGGAGCGCGGTCTTTCCCGATTGCGGTTCTGTCTCTTGTACCGATAATGAGTAAAGTGGGAACTTTTATGTTTTTAAATTCATAGCAAACCGGCTGATTGTAAATCATATCCGAAGTTAAGGCTGCATTCCATGCAACTTTCGGGTAATCAGGATGCAAAGTCCATCCTGCAATTAAGTCTAACCAGGGTTGATATTCTGCTTTCCATTTATTATCGTAATAAAATTTCAGCTGATAATTTTTATAAGTTTCTGCGGTATTTTTTAATTCTGACTGATATGCCTGATCAATGCTTTGATAAGCAGCAAATGTTTTATAATCTTCCAATCCGATTGGATTTTCCAAGATTAATTTTTCAACTTTTTCGGGGTATTGTAAAGTAAATCTTGTCGCAATCATCCCTCCCATCGAATGTCCTAAAACAATAATTTTATCGATTTTTAATTTGGCCAAAATGGCTTTTGTATTTTCTGCCAGCTGCGAAAATGAAAACTGATAACTTTGAGGTTTTGAAGATTTTCCAAATCCTATCTGATCCGGAATTATTACTCTGAACCCTTTATCTGAAAGATCTTTTGCAGTTCTTTCCCAATAAGCTCCGTTAAAATTCTTACCATGAAGAAGCATTATAACTTTTCCGTTTGACTTTGTTGGCTGAACATCCATGTAAGCCATTCTCAAATCGTTTTTCTGAGATGTAAAATTTAAAAACTGAACTTCGAAAGGATATTGATAATTCGTTAATTCAGCATCCAATGGTTTCACCTGAGAAAATAGAAGACTTGTGCTTATGATAAGAATTAACGCTATAAATATGTTTTTGCAGTATTTCATAAGATATTTTATTTACTGAAATTAAAAAACCGTTCCAAAAGAAACGGTTTTCAAGTATTAATGATGATTTATTTAAGATATTTCGGCTAGTTGTTTGTCTTTTTTGGGAAGATTCATTAAAACAATGGCAAAAAGAATCAATATAATTCCCACCCACTGAATAAAAATAACTTTTTCTCCCAATAAAACAAATGCCATTGTTACGGAAACCGGCAGTTCCAAAGAAGAAACGATACTTCCCAATCCGAGTCCTGCATTCGGAAATCCGACATTAAATAAAATCGGTGGAATTATGGTTCCGAAAAGTGATAAAATTAAACCATATTTCCATAAAATTGAATAATTAAAGGAATGGATATGTTCTGTATTGTCTGTAAAAGTAAGGTAAAAAGATTTTAATCCTTCGAAATGCAACGGCCCGATCTGTGCAAAAAACAAGAATGCAAAAACAACAACTGAACCACCCAAAAGCATTATAATACTTTTTCTGAAAACAGGCAAATGTGTCGCTAATGTATTGGAAGTAAACATAGTAAGTGTATAGGAAGCTGCTGCCAATAATCCCCAGAAAATGCCTTTCCAATCCAAATCCAAGCTTTCGTTGATTAAATTGGTTGCTAAAATAGTTCCCACCAAAACAATAATTACAGAAACGATTTTTCTTGCATTGGGTATTTTTTTTGTCAGAAAACTTTCCACCACTACACTGAACCAGACAGACTGCATCAGCAAAACAATCGCAATGGAAACATTAATGTACTGTACGGCAATGTAATAAAACAAGCTGGTGCAGCCTAATGAAGTTCCAGCCAACATTAAGTTTCTTACTTCTTTTGATGTTGGTGACGGTAATGCTTTTTTAGAGGTGATTGTCTGAATAAAATTTAAGACTAAAAGACCAACGATTCCCAATAAAAACTGTGATGTTGTAACTTCTGAAGTGGTGTACCCATCCTGATAAGCGAGTTTAACAAACGTTGCCAACATTCCGTATATACTGGCTCCAATCCCTACAAATAAAACTCCCTTTAATATATTTCTCTTCTGCATAATTCATTTTTTACAGCCTGCAAAGGTACGGATATATTATTAAATTAATGAGATAGGATTGATGTAAAAAAGTTACGGCGCGAGCTTCGCTCGCGCCGTAACTAAAATTTATAAATGTTCAGATTATTTTTTAACAATAACTTTTGATGCCGCATCAATACCGATGCCTTTTACTTTCACCATATACGTTCCGTTAATCAACTTGTCTGTCGAAATTGATTTCTTAGCATCCGGAGAAATTTTATCCTCAGAAGAAACTAATTTCCCTGACATATCATAAATTTCGACACTTACTTTACCTAATGTATTGCTTGGGAAATTGATGAAGAACTCATTCTTCGCAGGATTCGGATAAATTGAAATGTTATTCTTAACAACTTTTACTTCGTCTGTAGCTAACACACAGTCTGCAGGAACACTGAAATCCTGAACCTGATCATTAATATTTGTTAAACTTCCTGCACTAGCATTTACTCCTAGACCTCTTTTTGCAAAAGTTCTCCAGATCATACATCTGTCTGCACCTCCTTTGGCTTGATCCGCTGCTATAATAGCATCTCTACCATTGATAAATGTAGGGTTACAAACCTGAAGCTTCAATGCATCAGTTACTAATTGTAATACTCTTGAACTACCATTTGTCGTGTTTGCCATTACATCAGAAGAATAACCATATTTAGCAACATATTGCCAATGAAGATCCCAAAGCATTGTAGCCCAAACAAATCCTATTGAATGTACGTCAGGTACAATCTGCAAATTAGTATTTGTATACTCCATTCCATTCGTATCGCCGTAAGTATAATCATTAATGGCAAAATCCGGTGAATATTGAGCTGGTCTTATACCGCTTCCAAAAATCCCTTGTCCTGCTGCATATGTTGCCATACCTCTTGGAACAGAGGCGTTATCTCCCGCCTTATTAGTAAGCATTAAAGCAAAGAAATCCGACCATCCTTCACCCATCTGCTCTTTATCTAAAGAAGAATTCAAACATCCAGAACCAGTTCCGGTAAGTCTATTAGAAATTCCGTGACCATATTCATGAACTACTATTCCATTATCAAAACTTCCATCTGGCGTAATACTGCTGGCAGGATCATTTTTTAAAGTTACATTTACAGTTGTATTAGCTGAAAGCTGCCCTTTAATATATTCACCTTCAGTATTTGAAATTAGAACTGATGGGATAGTAATCGTTGCATCAGTTCCAGACATATTTCCGACCGTATCACCATTTGTAGTGTTATTATAAATAATTACTGCTGTAGCTCCTGCGTTTTGTGCATTTTTCACCTTAACTGTAAAATTACAAGTTCCTCTTTCTACTAAACCAATCTTACCCGTTAAAGATCCTGCAGGCATTGCTGTACAGCCATCAAGAACTGAGGATAACTGTACATTTCCTGTAACACCAGTCGCATCTAAAGCATTTCCAAATAAAGCTGTTCCTGCAATGGGTTGACGAGGCACTGCCGAAGTCGGTGCATTATAATAAAATATTCTGTTCACAGCTGACCAAAGATACATCTGCATTCTTGGTTTATTTCCATCACTGGGGCTCGCAAAGTTGGCGTTATTTGTTCCTCCTCCATCTTGAGCTTCAGCCTGCACATAATCATTCCCTGAACCACCTAAACCAAAATTAGTATTCTGAAAGTTTCTTGCGGCTGGCGTAAAACCAAACATATAGAAAATATCATGAATTTTATTATTGATATAAAATAAATTGGTAATTGAAGCATTCTGATTATTAAATGGATCATCATTAATGTTAAAAGGATAATTAAAGTTTCTCGTACTACCTCCATCTGGTGACAATCCAACTGCATTAGTTCCTGCCGTGTCTTCATAAGCATGTACATTATTACCTCTGGTAATTGTATAACGAGTTGTTCCGTCATAATGCCAACCTTCCGGAGAAGCTGTCAAAATCCATGGATTACTTACAATGGATCGGGAGCCAAAAGTAGGAGCCTCTATCGGTAATGCAAAAACATTATAAGAAGCATTATCGGGTGCTAAAAGTGAAAAACTATTTTTACTTTCTTCTTGGTTTAGTGGTCCCACAATAGCCTCATTATGAACATGACTGTAATCATGAGAATAGGCATCATGATGGAAGTTACATGATAAATTCAAGTCAAGTTTGCTGATAATATTTCCTGTGTTTGCATCCACTAAAATATCCCAATAGCTTGGAGAATTGGGTTCCGGAAAAGAAAACTGGTAAGCTAATTTTAAAGCACCATTATCTTGTACATATACCAATCTCTGTTTCGCGGCAGGTCCATTATTTAAATCTGCATCATTATACCCTAAAATAGGATAATTCTGAATTATATCTTTCTGTAAATTTTCAGCTATTTTCTGAAGAGCAGTAGCCTTCGTAATAGAAGCGGTATTTGATACAGAAGAAGTATAATCTTTCAAAAAAGTATCAGAATAATAAATTACCTTACTATCTCTTACCAAAACAGTACCTTCCGCATTGTAAACAGGAAGTCCGTTATAAGTCTGTTGGAATTTAATTACATTTCCATTTAATGACTTTGACTCATCAACATTATCAATCTTAAAATTCGCAAGATCTGATTTTTTATATTCTCTGATCTTATTTTGAGAAATATAATCCTTAATTAACTTCTCATTATCCTGTCCGAAAAGAACAGAAGGAAACATTGCAGAAACTACAAATAAAAGGGGTAAAGCTACTTTTTTCATATACACTAATAAAGCCGCTAATTTACATATAATTAATAATAAAACAATATTATATTTAAAATTATTTAAATAGATATTTAATTTGATAACAGTAAATAAATTCTCTTTATTTTGTGAATAAATCAAATTCAAATTCCCTCATTATAGAGGTAATATTATCTATTGTTTAAAAGCAAAAAAGCCACTCAAACGAGTGGCTTAATATTTAAAATGAATCAGGTATTATTTCCCTTCTTCCATTTTTCTTTTTAATTCTGCTAATGCATCGATGTCTCCAAGAGTAGATCTCTCTTCGTTTGAAGATGATGAAACATTATTAGATCTGTTGTTAGAGTTTTCTCTTACGTTTTTCTTCTCTTCGTCTCTGAAGATTCCTGTGTGAGAAACTACTACTCTCTTGAATTCTTTGTTGAATTCAATTACTTTGAAATCAGCCTCTTCACCTTTCTTGATTTTAGATCCGTCTTCCTTCTCTAATAATCTTGATGGACAGAATGCTTCAACTTCAGCATCTTCGAACTGTACAGAAGCACCTTTATCGTGTACTTCTACCGCTTTACCAGCGTGGATTGTTCCTTCAGCATATTTAGTTTCGAATGCATCCCAAGGGTTTTCAGTTAATTGTTTGTGACCTAGAGATAATCTTCTAGCCTGGATGTCTAGTTCAAGAACTACAACATCTAATTTATCACCAACTGCACAGAATTCAGATGGGTGCTTGATTTTCTTAGTCCAAGAAAGATCAGAAATGTAGATTAAACCGTCGATACCTTCTTCTAACTCTACGAATACACCAAAGTTAGTGAAGTTTCTTACAGTTCCTACGTGCTTAGATCCTACAGGATACTTAGCTTCTATATTTTCCCATGGATCTTTGCTTAATTGCTTGATACCAAGAGAAATTTTTCTGTCTTCTCTGTCTAAAGTAAGTACTTCAGCTTCTACCTCATCACCTACTTTTACGAAGTCTCCTGCAGATCTCAAGTGAGTAGACCAAGACATTTCAGAAACGTGGATTAATCCTTCTACTCCCGGAGCGATTTCTACGAATGCACCATAATCAGCAAGAACTACTACTTTTCCTTTTACTTTATCTCCAACTTTTAAGTCAGCAGAAAGAGCATCCCAAGGATGAGCTTCTAATTGCTTCATACCTAACTGGATTCTTGTTTTCTCATCATCAAAATCAAGGATAACCACTTTTACAGTCTGTCCGTCCTCAAGGATTTCAGATGGGTGGTTCACTCTAGACCAAGAAAGGTCTGTAATGTGGATCAATCCATCTACACCTCCTAAGTCGATGAACACACCGTAAGAAGTAATATTCTTAACAGTACCTTCAAGAACCTGTCCTTTTTCTAACTGAGCGATGATTTCTTTTTTCTGACCTTCGATATCTGCTTCGATCAATGCTTTGTGAGATACTACTACGTTTTTGAACTCAGGGTTGATTTTCACAACTTTGAACTCCATAGTTTTTCCTACGAACTGATCGTAATCTTTAATTGGCTTAACGTCGATCTGAGAACCAGGTAAGAATGCTTCGATTCCGTGTACGTCCACGATCATACCTCCTTTAGTTCTAGACTTAACAAAACCGTTAACGATTTCACCTGTTTCGTGAAGTTCGTTTACTTTATCCCAAGCTTTAAGCGTTCTTGCTTTTCTGTGAGATAACTGTAACTGTCCTGTTTTGTCCTCTCTTCTGTCTACCATTACTTCTACCTCGTCTCCTACTTTAAGACCTTGGTTGTAACGGAATTCGTTAAGAGAAATAACACCTTCAGACTTGAAGTTGATGTCTACGATAGCTTCTTTATCAGTTAATCTTACCACTTTACCAATTAGAACGTCGTTATCGTCTAAGTTGTTTAAAGATCCGTTGTAGATTTCTTCTAAATCGCTTTTCTCTTTTCTAGCATCAGCATCAAGACCAGATTCGAAAGAATCCCAGTCAAATTGTTCAGGTGCTACGTTTTGATTTAATAATAATTCAGCTGAATTTGTCTCTTTTGACATAATTCTAATTAAATTTGTATTCCTTCTCTTTCAACGGTCTGAATAAATGTGAATTGAAAAATACGGAAGTAATTAATTTTTAGTTATTTACTCTTCAAACCTTTTCGCCACAAAAGTGGGTGCAAAGATATGAAATTTATTTGAAACAAACAATAATATTCTGAGCATCAAAATACTGCATATCCTTATCAGACAATGCATACTTTATAAATATACCCGTAGTGCATTTGTGTTATATTGAGTAAAAGTTGTGCAAGCTGCTAAAAAGCAGTAAATTGTAGTTACCACACAAACAATTGAATGCACAACTTTAGAGCAAATTACGAGAAAATTTTAGAAGTATTAAAGAAATTAGAATTAGATAGTGAGAATTTTTTATTTCAGATACGAAAACCCAAGTTAACAGATTTAAGGATAATCGCCATAAATCTGACTTCTGAATATATGAGTATTGATAGTGAGCATCAGCTTTTTAGAATCTTACCTGTTGAAATTAAATCTCTTATCGAACGAAGCGTTTACAATAGAAGAAAAAGGAAACTGTTTAACCATATGGAAAGGATTAAAAAATTATTAGCGGAAAGGTTTAATGGCTCTGAAAAGTATTTTGTAGTAGACAGTATGCCATTAGAAGTTTGCAAATTATCAAGAAGTTCACGCAGTAGAATATGTAAAGAAACGGATTATGCGCTTCCAAACAGAGGGTATTGTGCTTCACAGAAAATGCATTACTATGGTTATAAACTTCATGCGGTTTGCTCAGCAGAAGGGGTATTTCAAAGTCTGGATATTAGTCCTGCTTCAGTGCATGATATTCATTATCTGAAAGATATAAAGCAACAAATTGAAAACTGTACAATCTTGGGTGATAAAGGATATTTGTCTGCAGAGTACCAATTAGACTTGTTTACATCGCATAATATAAAACTGGAAGTTCCAATGAGAAAGAACCAAAAAAATTATAAAATTCAGCCTTACATAATACGGAAGTCCAGAAAGAGGATAGAAACTTTATTCTCTCAACTTTGTGACCAGTTTATGATTAGAAGGAATTACGCCAAAAGTTTTTTAGGTTTTAAAACAAGGATACTTTCAAAAATAGTAACGCTCACTATTATTCAAACAATAAACAGAAATGCAAATAGGAATATCAATAATTTAAAAATCAATATTGCCTAAATGCACTACGAGTTAAATATTCATCCCTGAAATATTGTTTTAATTAAATGAAGCTACCTAAGACGGCTAAATCATCATTCTAATCCAATCATTAATTTAACTCGGATTGCAGCGGCATCCTTTTGGGTTGCGGACGGAGCGAAGCGGAGTCCGTAACCCAAAGATATAGCGGAAAGCCGGAAAAAGCTCCTCATAATTTTTATTGACAGCTTTTAGTCAATACAAATATTAAACTTTGAACTGGAAAAAACAACTACCCAACAACCATAACGAATTCTGTATCTTTGCACCATGGAATTAGAATCTATCTACGAAAAACTGCAGATTCAGGACATGAATCAGATGCAGAAATCTACATACAAAGCGACAGAAAACAATCAGGATGTTGTTCTGCTCTCTCCTACCGGTTCGGGAAAAACACTGGCTTTTTTGTTTCCTGTACTGCGAAATTTAAAGAAAAACAATTCTGGAATTCAGGCTCTTATTCTGGTTCCGGCGCGAGAACTGGCTTTACAGATCGAGCAGGTTTTTAAAGCAATGGGAACCGATTTTAAAGTTTCCGTGTGTTATGGCGGTCACGACAAAAAAATTGAGGTAAACAACCTGATTGAAGCTCCGGCTGTATTAATCGGAACACCGGGAAGAGTGGTTTATCATTTAAGAAATAATAATTTTGATCCGAAAACCATCCAAACGCTGGTTCTGGATGAGTTTGACAAAGCTCTTGAGCTTGGTTTTCATGATGATATGGAATTTATTTCCAATTCATTGAAAGGATTGTCTCAGAGAATTTTAACTTCCGCAACGGCAATGGAGGAAATTCCTGCATTTACCGGATTAAAAGACGAGAAAATCATTAACTTTCTAAAATTAAGCGAAGCAAAACCCGACATTCAGTTTAAAAAGGTAATGACTACACCTGAAGAAAAACTGGACACGTTATTTAATTTAATCTGTAAAATCGGGAACAAAAGAACTTTAATTTTCTGCAATCACAGAGAAGCGGTTGACCGGATTTCCGAGCTTCTCCGCCAGAAAGGAATCGACAGAGAAACCTTCCACGGAGGAATGGAACAGGATGAAAGAGAACGCGCCCTGCTGAAATTCAGAAACGATTCCGCAAGAATTTTAATTACCACTGATCTTGCCGCAAGAGGGTTAGATGTTCCGGAAGTAGAATCGATCGTTCATTATCAGTTACCGCCGAAAGAGGATGCTTTTATCCACAGAAACGGACGTACAGCAAGAATGAACGCGAAAGGTTTTGCGTATCTTATTATGACGGAAGATGAAAATTTCCCTTTCATTAAAAACAATACACCGGAAGACAGCGTTGCGGGATTTACCAAAGTTCCGGAAAAAACGCCTTTCCAGACCGTGTACATCAGCGCCGGAAAAAAAGACAAAGTGAATAAAGTGGACATTGTTGGCTATCTGCTGAAAAAAGGAGAACTCCAGAAAGAAGATGTCGGCTTGATCGAAGTAAAAGACACGACTTCTTATGTTGCCGTATCGAGAAATAAAGTGAATGCACTTCTGAAAAAACTTGCCAATGAAAAACTGAAGGGCAAGAAAGTGAAAATGGAGGTAGCGTATTAAGATTGAGGTTGAGGTTAAGGTTGAGGTTAAGATTTAGATAAGCGTTGTGTTTAATCTCAGCCTTAATCTAAATCTTAACCTCAACCTTAAATTTATCTCACTCCTCTTACCCGTGTCGGTAAAGTATAAACAGATTTTGAAGCGGTGATGAACAGAACTTCGTTATTTTTCCCTCCGAAAGTCACGTTAGAAGTCCAGTCCTCTTCGATGGGAATATGATAAATTTTCTTTCCTTCTCTGTTGAATACATGAACTCCTTTTCCTGTCAAATAAAGATTTCCGTGCTTGTCTAACGTCATTCCGTCGGAACCCATTTCGCAGAAAAGTTTTTTCTCGGATAATTTTCCTTCGCCCAAAATATCATAAACATACGTTTTTCCGGCATCAATATCCGAAACATACAGTTTTCTGAATTTTTCGCTTCCTACCACTCCATTCGGCTGTGTAAAGGTTTCAAGTTTGGAAATCTGTCCGTCTTTATTTCTGTAGTATAAACTTTTATGCGGAGTTTCCTGCTTAAAATTCACCCAGTAATCTCTTACATACAGAGGATCGGTAAAATACATTCCGCCAAACTCGTCATTCCAGACATCATTCGGTCCGTTCAGTCTTTTGCCTTCAAAGCCTTTCAGCAGAACCTGTACTTTTTTATCTTTTGAAATCTTCCAGATTTCGCCCTGATCATCGGAACAGGTGATTAAATTATCGTCTTTGTCGAAATGTGTTCCGTTCGCTCTTCCTGTTTTATTCATGAACTCAATCACTTTATTGGTTTTCCAGTCCCAATAATAAATCTTATCATTTGGCTGATCCGTGAAGTACACATTCCCTTCTTTATCCGAGGAAGGACCTTCGGTAAAACTGAACTGGTCCGAAACTTTCTCGGGCTTTACATCTTCATAAAACATTTTAGTGGTATTTACTGATTGACAGCTGTATACTGCTAAAATCAAACCAAGCGAGCCAGTTTTTAAAATATTTTTCATTCCGCACAATTTAAAGTCAGCAATTTACGATATGCAGAACAAGATTCAAAGTTTATTTTCTCTTTTTGATCAAATAAAAACGAAAACTAAAATGTCCGAATTGTACTATTTCAGAAGCAGATCATATTAGTTCCGGAAACAATTATTGCAGAGCTTTGCATCAGTGAAAAACACTACAGAATTCAAGTAAAAAATATTTGAAATGAGCATTTAACAGGGTTTAAATGTTTCTCACCCGAATTTTCAGATAATACCGAAACGATGAACACACAGAACAGCAATTTTCAGGCTCCGGAACTTTATGAGGAAAGCTTCCGGAATTCCGTAGGAACAATGGACGAAACCGGAAAAAGAAAATGGGTCTATCCCAGAAAACCCAAAGGAAAATTTACCAACTACAGAGATTATGTAACCTATTTGCTTTTGGTGATATTTTTCACTTTACCTTTTGTGAAAATCAATCATAATCCTTTTCTTTTATTTAATGTTATCGACAGGAAATTTTTTATTTTCGGACAACCGTTTTATCTGCAGGATTTTTTCATTTTAGCACTTGGAGCCGTCACTTCCGTTATTTTTGTGATGCTTTTCACCGTTGTTTTCGGAAGGATTTTCTGTGGCTGGCTTTGTCCGCAAACCATTTTTATGGAAGGGGTCTTCCGGAAAATAGAATACTGGATCGAGGGCGACCGTAATAAACAGATGAAGCTCGACCGACAGGAATGGAACAGCGAAAAAATAAGAAAAAGGCTCACCAAATGGTCTGTTTATGCCGTTATTTCTGTGGTGATTACGAATTTCATGTTCATGTATATTGTCGGTTATGAAGAAGTTTTCAGAATCATTACCGAAGGTCCCGCAGAAAATCCTTTGAAGTTTCTTGCGATGATCTGTTTCACTTCTGCTTTCTATTTTGTTTTTTCATGGCTGAGAGAGCAGGTTTGTACTTTGGTTTGTCCGTACGGAAGATTGCAGGGCGTTTTAATCGACAAACAGACCATCAACGTTTATTATGATTTTAAAAGAGGTGAAAACCGCTCCAAATGGAAAAAAGACGAAGACCGAAAAGCCGTCGGAAAAGGAGATTGTATAGACTGTAATCAATGTGTTGTGGTCTGTCCTACAGGAATTGACATCCGAAACGGACAGCAACTGGAATGTGTAAACTGTACCGCCTGTATTGATGCGTGTGACGAAATTATGGTAAAAGTAGGTCTTCCGAAAGGGCTGATCCGTTATGCCACAGAAGCGGAAATTGAAAATCAGGAGAAATTCAAATTTACTGGAAGAATGAAAGCAACAACGGTAATTTTAACTTTACTGATCGGGTTTTTAGGATTTCTGATGTATGACAGAGGTTCCATGGAAGCGAAATTCATAAAACCGGCAGGATCAACATTTTTCATTAAAAACGGAAAAATTACGAATACTTTTATTTATACGCTTTTAAACAAATCCAACGAAAAGAAAACACTCACGATAAAAGTCTTGAATCCTAAGAATGCGGAAATCAATTTCTTCGGCAATGAAAAAATCATATTGAAAGGAGATCAGATTTTAAAAGGAAATATCAACATTTCGTTCCCCGAAAAAGAGATCCGGTTCTCTAAGCAGAATATGACGATCGGCGTGTTTGATGAAAAGGGAAATCTGGTAGATTCTTTCGAAACGGTATTTGAAGGACCTTTTCAATTGGTATTGTAGATATTGAGTTTGAAGAGTTTGGAGTTAAACTTCACACCATCAACTAAAAACAGACAACCATCAACAAAAATTAAGCCTTATATTTTTTAATAAATTGCGTGGGAGTCATGCCGGAAGTTTTACGGAAGACTCTCACAAAATAGGAATATTCTTCGAAACCAAGACGGAACGCAATTTCCGTAAGGCTTTCATCAAGATACATAAGCATTCTTTTGGCTTCCAGAATGATCCTTTCTGTAATAACGTCAGTCGCTGTTTTCTGAACGACAGTTCTGGTAATTCTGTTTAAATGTTTGGATGAAATTTCCAATAAAGAAGCATAGAAGGCAACGGATTTTTCTTTTGCAAAATGCTCTTCAATAAGATTTTCAAACTGCTGATAATGTTTAAAGTAAGAAATGTTAACCTCAGAATTTTCTTTTCCCAGCTCTTTTGAAAAAGCTCTTGTTGCCTGAATGAAAATCTGTGACATCAGTGAAAGAATAAAACCATCTTTCATCACATTCTGAAGCTGATATTCTTTTTTCAGTGCTGCAAAAAGGTGATTATTTTCCCTTAGTTCCGTTGCAGTAAGCTGTAATTTTCTGGGGAAATTAACCGATCCGAAAAACGGGAAACTTCTGAGCTTCTGATTAACGTAATGCATTTCGTAAAAATCCTGTGAGCAGAAAAAAATATATCCGTCGATATCCTCAGAAAGTTCCCAGCTGTGAATCTGTCCCGGAGACATAAAAAATAAGCTTCCCGCCGAAACGTCATATTTCTGAAAATCGATTTCATGTGTTCCGCTTCCTTTTGTAAAGAGAATCGTGGCATAAAAATCATGACGGTGCGGTTTTTCAATATGTCTGTGTCCCAAAACCAGATGCTCTTTCATTCGGTTAAAATAAAAATCTGAGGTATTTTTACCCGGCTGAAAAAGATTGATATGCAGGACAGAGATAGAGTTCAATTTTTTAGAAATTTTTTACCCTTCAAAAATAACAAAAACAATAAAACTTCCTGTACTATAAAAATGACTTTTATCCCCTGATTTACAAAGTAAAAAAAGAACTTTTGCCTTCTGAATTTGCTGTGGGATTTAAAAAATTTTTATCTTTGACCATTACGATTCTAAAAATGAAGATAAATTTACCTGATAAACTGTATTATTCAATAGGAGAAGTAGCGAAAGCTTTTGATGTAAACACTTCATTAATACGTTATTGGGAACAGGAATTCCCTATCATTAAGCCTAAAAAGAATAAAAAAGGCAACCGGTATTTCACTCCGGAAGACATTAAAAATCTTCAGATTATTTATCATCTCGTAAAAGAAAAGGGCTACACTTTGGACGGTGCCAAAATCGCATTAACCACCAACAGCAAGATATCCGAAACCATTACCATCATCGACAGGCTGGAATTTGTGAAGGCTGAACTGCTGAAACTGAAGGAGTCTTTGGCGGAGAGGGATGAGGAATAGTTTAAATATTTCTTCCATAATCTTTTTTGAATTTATTTTTTGAAGCCGAATAACAGAATTTATATCCTAAAATAATCCAATTGCAATCCGCTCATTGCGAATACTTAACAGAATGATTAAGTTTACAGCGATGAAAAAAAACTATTACCAGAGATTGGCAGTCATGGGAATATTGCTGATCATTTTATTCGCTTTTCAAAAATATACAAGTAGGGACAAAGAGGAAGAGTTTCCTGATGTTCAGTTTATAACACAACCATCCGCTGTGCTCCATCTCACAGAGTTTGATCCTAATGAACTGGATGAAAAACAATGGCAGAATTTAGGGTTTACAGAAAAACAAACGGCAACGATTCTCAACTATAAGAAAGTGGTTGGAGGAAGATTTGTATCAAAGGAACAGCTTAAAGAATGCTTTGCTATTTCTGAGAAAAAATTTTCTGAGCTGAACCATTATATTTTACTTCCGGAAACCGGCAAAGAAGCCAAATCAGTTGCATTCAAAAGTTTTGAAAAGAAATCGATTACGGTTAGAGGAAAATTTAACCCCGATCTTTACTCCGCCGCCGACTGGATGGAAATGGGATTCAGTGAAAAACAGGCAGAAGCCATTTTAAAATACAAAAGTTATCTGGGCGGAAGCTTTTTGAGTAAAGAAAAATTCAGGGAGTGCTTTATCATCAGTGAAGAGAATTTTCAGAAAATTGATCCCTATCTTATTCTGCCGGAGAAAACGCCGGAAAATTACAGAGCTGCTAAAAATTTCAATGTCGATAAAAAGAAAATTCAATATCATTCTTTCGATCCGAATGCATTGGATTTTGAAGGATGGAAGTCTTTTGGCTTCTCCGATAAACAGGCACAGATCATCATCAATTACCGTGACCGGAATTTAAAAGGAAGCTTTAAAAACCTTGAAGACATTCAGAAGTGTTTTGTTATTTCTTCTGAGAAATTTGAAGAAATGAAGCCGTTCATTAAATTGAATACAGAAACAATTGCGGTGAGTAAAAATGACAAATCTGAAACTAAGCAGCAGGAAAAAACGGATTTTACCAAGGTAGATTTAAACGCAATAACCTTCAAACAGCTTATAGAGTTTGGATTTGACGGAAAAGCAGCCGGTTCGATGATCGGTTTTAGAAATAAACTGGGCGGATTCGTGAATAAAGAACAGATTCTTTCTACGTACAATATTGATCCGGAACTGACGAAAAAATTACTTTCAACCGCATCGCTTACAACTTCGAATGTTCAGAAATATACGTTGCAGGATGCTCCGGAAGAATGGCTGAAAAACCATCCTTATTTTAAATATTCTGCAGAGAAAATTATTTTTTACCGAATCTCCGAAAAAGATGAAAAGAAAATCTGGAAGATGCTGAAACTGAAACCAGAGTATGAGTTGAGAATGAAATGGTATTTGAAGTAGGATAAATATTTTTAACGTTCGTCCATCATTTGCACTAATGAAAAAATTTTTAAGGTATTTTTGTTAAATAAAATGCAAGAATCAACGTAATCAAACGCATAACAGTTTAAATTGCTAAGTAGATAATGAAAATATCTATTTAATTAAACATTTTAAATATTCCTTGTATATTTCTCCACTTAATTTTTGAGTATTTTCAAAAATATATAATTTAAAATCGTCAATAGCAAATTTTGTCAATAGATCTATATCTGTTTTATTAAGACGTATAAATGCACTATACTCATATTTTCCATCTTCCATCTCAACATCAATTTGGGTATTTTTAATTATTTTTTTACCATTAGATAGCAGTATTATAGCACCAGTTCCATCAAAAACAGATGTAGATCCATATGTTTTTAGAGACAAATAATATCCTCCATCTTTTGCAAACGAAACAGGATCCAATAATGGTGAATATTTTGTAATATGATTTGTGAATTTATCTTTTCTTACATCAATCTTTGAACAATAATCAATTTTATTTTCAATCAATTGTTCGGTTTTGAAAGGGAAAGTTGTTGGGTTTTTATAATCATATTTGAAGTATACATAGTCATCTTCTTCATCTATTAGAGTAAGAACATAAATTGGGGAAATTAAATTTTCTACCTTTCTATAATCGCTTAATAAAAATTGCTTATTAGCAATATCTTCATAATTTGATGAATAGTATTTAGGGGACTTTTTATATACATTTTTTAATTCTATTTCTTCATAAAAATCACTATAACCAAACTCCTTCTCCTCTTCATTTTTAGGTAATGCAATAAGAGTCTTTCCTTTTAAAATTTCTATTTTTTCACCAACGAAATAACGCTCATCAAATCCTTTATTATCTTTTTGACATAGCAATAAACTGTGTATTAATAAAAACACAATTAAGAAATATTTCTTCATGATTTTAATTTTCCACAAAGTAAAGGATTATTTTAATATGGAATTTACGGAAAGGCGTAAATAGAATTCATCAAATACTTATCAACAATAAAAACAAGTGTGTAAATAAACAAAATACCAAAGACAAAACAGTATACCGTATTTTATAAAAAAAGAGATGTCCAATCCGGCATCTCTAATATCTTTAATCGTATGTTTTACTAGAACCTTCAACCAGTTTTTGTAAGGCAGAAAGTTCCTCATCCGTAAGATCTCTCCATTTCCCGATAGGAAGATCGAGTTTGATATTTAAAACCCTGATCCGTTTCAGCTTCTTTACTTCATAACCTAAATATTCGCACATTCTGCGGATCTGTCGGTTCAGTCCCTGCGTGAGAACGATGCGGAAATTCATTTCATCAATCTTTTCGACCTCACATTTTTTAGTGACGGTATCTAAAATCGGAACTCCGTTTCTCATTTTATCCAGAAATTTGGGCGTAATTGGTTTATCAACTCTTACAATATATTCTTTTCCGTGGTTGTTTCGGGATCTTAGAATTTTATTTACTATATCGCCATCGCTGGTTAAAAGAATCAATCCTTCGCTCGGCTTATCGAGTCTTCCGATTGGAAAAATTCTTTTGGGATGATTAATATAATCGATGATATTATTTTTCTCACGTTTTGTATCAGTGGTACAAACGATTCCTACAGGTTTATTAAAGGCAATATAAACATGGTTTTCTTCCGGCTCGCGGATTGGTTTTCCGTCTACTTCAATTACGTCCTCATCGGAAACTTTTGTTCCCATTTCCGGAACTTTGCCGTTAATGGTGATTCTTCCTTCCTCCAAAAGTTTGTCTGCTGCTCTTCTCGAGCAGTACCCTACTTCTGATAAATATTTATTAATTCTTGTTTTTTCCATTAATCTTCTCCGTAACCTGTATAATTTTTATTGCTGAAAATCGTAATTCCATAACTCAATCCAACAAAAACTGCACTTGAGTTTGCAAATTTATGACTTTCTAAAATAATCCCTCCTTCCTGACTTAATCTTTTGGAATAAGAAACCTGTAATCCAATCTTTAAACCATAAAATTTTGAATCCGAAACAGCGGAATGATTAATCTGTTTTCCATAATTGAGATCAATAAATACCGACTCATCATCAACATTAAAAATTACTTTTGGCTGAATTACCCAATAGATTAAATGAAAATTATCATCAATAAAACTGTATTTCAAACCAGATCCTAAAGCCAGATTAGGAATAAAATGATATCCTGCGACAGCCGTAATTCCGTACGTAATTTTATTCGGTAAATAGGGAGAAATATTTTGCTGATAGTATTGGGAATCTTTATTCTGACTATCTTTAATACTATTTCCTAAATTATATCCTAAATTAAGGGCAGGATTAACATAAAATCCCATTGTAGATTTCATGGGTTTTGCTTCCTGAGAAAAAGCTTTGTAAAAAGAAAACAGCGTAAGTACTAAGAATAAGATTTTCTTCATGATTCGTTAAATCTAAAATCATTTTCCAAAAAGTCTGACGTGGCATCTTCAATTTTGTATTCTCCGATCTTTGTCCGTCTTAATTGCGTTAAATACGCTCCAACACCCAACTCCTGTCCGATATCGTGAGCTAAACTGCGAATGTAAGTCCCTTTCGAGCAACCCACCGTAAAGCTTACGAGTGGAAGATCAATCTTTACATCATCAATATAAAAAATCGTGGTTTTACGGGATTTCATTTCCACCTCCTCTCCTGCTCTGGCAAGATCATACGCTCTTTTTCCCTCAATTTTTATTGCCGAAAAAACAGGCGGAGTCTGATCGATTTCTCCAACAAATTTTTCCAATGCCGTTTTTATCTGCTCCTCCGTAATCTGCGAAATGTCCTGATGTAAAATTTCGGGTTTCTCAGTATCGTATGATTCTGTCTGAACGCCGATTTTTATTTCGGTCCAGTATTCTTTTGGGGCATCCTGAATTTCAGGAATTTTCTTGGTGAATTTACCACAGCAGACAATCAATAATCCCGTTGCACGCGGATCTAAAGTTCCCGCGTGACCAATTTTGAATTTTTTGGGTAAATCAAACTCTCTTTTGAGTTTGTATTTCATTTTATTGACCGCCTGAAAAGAAGTCCAGTCCAAGGGTTTGTCTAATAAAAATATATGTCCAGATTGTAAATCTTCGGCAGTCATGGATATGAGTAATGAGTAATTGGTAATGAGTAATTTTTTAGTATTACTGTTTATATTTTTTAGCTTAAATTATTTAAAGAAATAAAAATATATCAGCAAGGCAATTCCTACGAAAATACGATACCAACCCCAAGGTCTGAAACCATATTTATTTAAAACTCCGATGAATGCTTTAATGGCAATTAACGCAACGATAAATGCCACCACATTTCCTACGATAAAAATCATGATGTGATCCTGAGATTCCATAATCATTTCATAGCCTTTCTGCGGATTAGGCGTTTCTTTCCCCCATGTTTTTACAAAAACCGAATATACCGTTACCGCCAACATGGTAGGAACCGCCAAAAAGAATGAAAATTCTGCCGCTGCTTTTCTGGTCAATCCCTGTGTCATTCCACCGATGATGGAAGCTGCACTCCTACTCGTTCCCGGCATCATTGCAAGACACTGCCAAAAACCAATGGTTACTGCTTTTTTTATGGTAATGCCTTTTTCATCATCAATCTTTGGATTTTTGAACCATGTATCGGCAAACAGTAAAACAACACCTCCAAGAACCAGAACTGAAGAAATAGCGATCTGATTTCCTAAAACCGCTTCAATTTTATCATCAAATAAATATCCTAAAACCAAAGCCGGAACCACTGCAAAAGCCAGTTTAAAGTAAAACTGCAAATTTTTAAGATCAAAAAACTTTTTCCAGTATGCCACAACCACAGAAAGGATTGCCCCAAACTGTATGGAAACCTGAAACATTTTTAAAAATTCGGTTTCTTCAAGTCCCAGCAAATTTGCCGTGAAGCCCATATGTGCAGTTGACGAAATGGGCAGATACTCTGTTAAGCCTTCAATGATCGCAATAATAATTGCTTTGATTAAATCCATAATTTATCCAAAATTAAAAGATTAAGAAACCAAGAGATTTAGACTAATCTAAATTTCCGAATTTCTTAATCTTCAAATAAAATTTATTTCTACTTTCTTTTTAAAATCGCGTAAACTTCGATTCCGAAACCAATCACCACAAATAATGGCGCAATCCTGATTCTTCGGATAGAAAAAATACCTTCATTCCATGAGTTCGGATCGTATTTTCCGTCTACGGTATTGGCATCGGCTCCCATCATCAGAAGAAACCCCACTACGATGAATGCCAAGCCGATCAACATCCATTTAAAGTTTTCTTTTCCGAAGTAAAAAGTGTTCTCCTTTGGAACTTCGGTTGTTTCTTTCCCGAAGTTATCTGCGGAAAATTTATTTGTTTTTTTGCTCATTTTTAAGAGTAATATAAGTCGTCAACGTTTGATCTTAAGAATCTCCAGGTAGCTACAATCGTACTTAAAACCGTAATAAAAATCCCTACTCCGAATACCAGCAGAACCAGCCAGAAGTATTGGTTGTTGTCCTGTACAAAGGCAGATCCGATCTGGCTTGTAAAGTAATACCATGCTCCGAAAAGAACCAGAAGTCCGATTGCAGAACCAATTGCCCCTAAAACTACCGCTTCGATGATGAAAGGTTTCAGGATGAATCTTCTCTTCGCTCCTACAAGCTGCATGGTTTTAATAATAAATCTCTTGGAGAATATTTTCAGACGGATGGAGTTGTTAATTAATACAACCGCCAGAATTAAAAACAGAATGGAAAATCCTAAGATCCATTTCAGAATTCTGCTCAGGTTGTTGTATACATCGACCATTAAAGTACTGTCGTTCTTTACATCGATAATTCCGGGAACAGCTTTAATGGCTTTAATGGCCTGATCGATCTTTGCCGGATCTACATATTCCGGTTTTAAGGCAATTTCTACAGATGAAGGGAAAATATTTTCTTCGAAAAGCGCATCCGTATCAATTCCCATTGCTTTTTTAGCTTCCTTGGAAGCCATTTCTCTGGTAATATACGTTGCTTTCTTTACCGGAGCCAGTGTCTGAATTTCTTTGAAAACCTCAGCCTCCATTTTCGCAATCTTTACAGAATCTTTTGCCTCATAGTTTTCATCAAAGTAAGCATTTACCACAAGTTGCTCCTTGATATAGTCAGAATATTTCTGGGCATTGATTAAAATAAGTCCCATTAATCCCAACAAAAATAACACTAAGGCAATACTTATTACTACTGTAATATTGCTAGACCTAAGCCTTTTCTTATTAAATTCATCTACAGATTTAGCCATTAATATTAAAATTTTTGGCTAAAATAGAAAAAATCTTCCGAAATTTGGGAACGAAAAAGAGAAAATCACTGTTAATAAAATCATAAAAAACATTGAGTGTAAAAGCAAAAAAGCATCTTGGTCAGCACTTTCTGACGGATGAAAACATCGCAAGAAAAATCGTGGAAGGTCTGAGTTTTGAGGGCTACAATAAGGTAATGGAAGTGGGTCCCGGAATGGGAGTTCTTACCAAATATCTGCTGGAAAAAGAACAGCAGATTTACCTTGCAGAAATCGATAAAGAATCCATAGAATATTTAAAGGAAAACTATTCTAAAGTAACCGAAGAAACTTTTGTGGGAGATTTTCTGAAACAGGATTTTCAGTTTACCAACGGAGAGCAGATTGCTATCATCGGAAATTTTCCTTACAACATTTCTTCCCAGATCTTGTTCCAGATTATCGATCATTATGAGCTGATTCCGGAAATGGTGGGAATGTTTCAGAAAGAAGTAGCGGAAAGAACAGCCGCCGTTCCAAGAACGAAAGATTACGGAATTCTCTCTGTCCTGATTCAGGCTTATTATGATACTTCGTATTTGTTTACCGTTCATGAAAACGTCTTCAATCCGCCGCCAAAAGTAAAATCCGGCGTTATCAGAATCATCAGAAATCCTAAAGAAGGTTTGGCAGGAAATGAGGTATTGTTTAAACAAATCGTAAAGGCAGGTTTTAACCAGAGAAGAAAAAAGCTGTCGAATGCCTTAAAAATTTTAAATATTCCGGAAGCCTTAAAAACCCATGAATTTATGGATAAAAGAGCAGAAGAACTCAGCGTGGCAGATTTCATCTCATTTACACAGATCTGGAAAGAAAGTGTTTAGTAAAAAAGTTAAGAAGAGCTATAACTTAATTTATCCTAAAAAAAGCCCCTCAATTTCTTGAAGGGCTTTCATTTTGCATTATCGATTGATTTTTTTATTCTCTGTTTTTCAACATAATCCAGCCAGACTGGCTCATGCTTGTTTTTGATTTCGGATACTGGAAGTTAAATTTATACCAGTATGTTGCAGTTGGCAGCTTTTTACCTCCTAAAGTTCCGTTCCAGATTGGGCGTTCTTTCGAGAATCTGAATAATTCTGAACCATATCTGTCATAAACAGAACCGGTGAAGTTATTAAAGTTTCCAAGAGCTGTAAGATCCAATGTATCATTAACACCATCCTGATTTGGAGTAATCATATTTGCAATATTCAGTGTGAAGAATTCTAAAGCTCCTACACAATGTGTTCCTACAGTTCTTACCTGAATATCGTAGTGGGTATTATTGGAAAGTCCTGTAAATACATTAGACTGCTGCCATGAAATACCACCGTCCACAGAATATTCTGCTGTCTGAGGAATATTATTGATCATCGGAACCTGAGCAGTAATTGTTAACGTATTGTTGCTATAATCTATATTTGAAACAAATGGAGAAGCTGCTGCCATCACTTTTGCAGTGAAAGTTTCCTGGCAAAATCCATTCTTAATGGTTACGGAATAAATACCCAACTGATCTACTTCTATCGTTCTGGTCGTTGCACCTGTACTCCAAAGGTAAGTATAATTAGGTCCTGCTCCTGCGTCCAAAGTTACTCTGTCTCCCTGACACATTTCTACATCCATTAATGTCGAAGTGATTTCCGGAACTACCTCAACGGTGATTTTTGCAGGCTGTAAAGATTTACATCCTTTTGTTCCCAATGCGTATACAGAGAAAGTTGTTGTATTGTAAACTGTTGCACTTTGGGTATTGCCTGTTCCTGAGAAGTTTGCCCATTGATAAGTTACCCCGCCGGTTGCAGTAAGATCTACTACGGTTCCCGGACATACTTTAATTTTGGATGCCACTACACTTGCAACAGGAGTCGCTTCTTTTGATAATGTTAATTTTACCATTTTACTACAGAAACCTCCATTCGATACGACAACATAAAGAATTTGTCCATCATTACCATTGTAGTGAAGAATATCCTGAATGTAATTATTGTTCTGGGCAATTGCGTCTGCCTGATTTACATAAAAATGAAATACCGCGCCTGGCGTTGTACTGATTGATGCCATAGAGTTGGTAAGATCAAACCAGGTGACATCCGGAGTTGTACAGAGCAGCAATGTCGCATCTACTGCGGCTGGTGTTGTTCCTCCGTTTATTTTGATGTTGGCTTTACCCGGACAAGGACTTCCAGGGAATGAAACCTGAATTTCGTAATTACCCGGCTGCGTTGCTGTAATGGTAGGAGATGTAGCTCCAGCAATAGCAACTCCGTTGAAGAACCACTGATACGTCATGTTCGGATCACTAACCGATGCTGTGATAACCTGAGGAACATTGTCGCATACATTAATTTCCTCCGGCAATGTTGCTCCGGAAGGATCTAATAATTCTACTCCAATGTTGAAAGATCCACCATCTAAAAATACAGCAGAATCATAGCTGCTGTCAATAGCATCTGCCAAAACCATTTTAAAGTGGTACGCCTGTCCAGGAACCACTGTAGCGGTCGCCTGTAAAGGAACCGTTCTTCCGTTAAAGTTAGTTTCTATATTAGCCGTGTTATATCCTCCAAAAAATGCAACGTTTGGCGCGCCGCACCCCATATTGGTTCCCGCAAAACTGTTTTGTGGGTGAATATTGGTTACACTCATAAGCCCTGTTCCCGGAGCTGGTAATACAGCCATGTTAACATAAGGTCCGCTTACTACAGGTTTTAATAATAAAGCAAATGCATCTGAGAAACTACAAGGGAAAGTCCCTGTATATTCTTCGGAAGCAAAAAGGTAATTAAACTTTACCTGACTGGAAGTAGGTACAAAGTCAAACTCTAAAATAACGGCATCATTAAGTGTTGCAGAAGGATTCGTTGCTGCAACAAGATCCGGATCACTACCCGTCGGCAAATCATCTCCTAAAGTAGAGCTAATATAGCTGTTTCCGGCTTTTTGAACATATCCTGTAGAAAGAACAATCCCATCCTTGAAAGGAAAACTGGTTGTTCCTCTGTTGAAATATCCCCAGGATCTGTTTGCATTTGTTGCCGGAAGATTCGGGCTCACCTGAACGTTGGATACGTTTGGTGTAACACAGGAATTGGTTCCTGATGAAATCAACACATCTTTTACCAGCTGCAAAGGGGCATAAGCTGATGCAGGATATGTAGGCACATTCACATCAATAAAAGCACCTGCTTTCATTGTAAGAGAGGAAGCCTTTTCTTGCTGAGGCTTTCTATTTGTATTTTTTTGTGAATAAAAGAGACTCGATGAGGAGACCGCGAATAAAGAAAACAATAGTAGATATCTCTTCATAATATTTTTGTTTTAACAAATTTAATTTTTTTTTGAATATACCACACATTTATTTGGCATTTTTATGCTAAAAAAGCAAAAAAACCTTTCATAAGAAAGGTTTTCAATTTTAATATCTTTTAATTTCTGTTTTTCAGTAAAATCCATCCGCTTCTCTGCTCAAGTTTCTTACTGGCAGGATTTTCCCATTGTACTCTGTACCAATAAGTAGCAGTCGGAAGCACCAGACTTCCTCTCAACATTCCGTTCCAGAAGGTCTGGTTTTTGGAAGCTTTAAATACTTCCTGTCCGTATCTGTCGAAAATAGAGGCTGCAAAATTGTTGTAACTGCTGATTCCCGTAAAATCTACAATATCGTTTTTACCGTCAGAATTCGGAGTAATGGCATTGATAACAACGAAAGTAAAGAAAGATATTGAAGTGCTGCATTTCGCATCTTTCACCCTTACCTGAAGGTTATAATTCGTATTATCCAAAATATTAGTAAATACATTGGACGTCTGCCAGCTAAAACCATTATCAGCAGAATATTCCAGAGTTCCGCCTGTCGGATTTGTCGTAGACAGTGTTAAAATATGGTTCTCGTACGAAATATTGGTAAATTGAGGCAATGTAGGATTGATAAGCTGTGCAGAAAATACTTTAGAGCACACTCCATTACTTATCGTTACCGTATAAGTTCCCGGTGTACTTACAGAGATCGTTTGTGTTGTTGCTCCTGTATTCCATACATACGTATAATTTGTTCCTGAACCTGCATCTAAAATTCCTGAATCTCCCGCACAAACATTAACATCTTTCAGAGTAGAAACAATTGCAGGGACAACCTGAATGGTAATTGAAGTAGGATTAGCCACTTTACATCCGTTTCCACCTAAAGCAAAAACAGAATAAGTAGTCGTGGATGTTGGAGATACAATCTGTGTACTTCCGTTGCCCGGTAAACCTACCCATTCGTAAGTAACTCCGCCGGTTGCTGTTAAAGTTACAGATTCACCTGCACATATTTTCATTTGAGAAGCAGTTAAAACTGCTACAGGAGGAGCCACGATTATTGTAATGGTAGCAGGAGTCGCTGAAACACATCCATTGGCACCCACAGCAAAAACGGTGTAAGTAGTTGTAGAAGTAGGCGAAACTACCTGTGTATTTCCATTTCCTGTAAGACCTGTCCAATTGTAGGTTGCACCTCCGGAAGCCGTTAAAGTAACAGATTCTCCTGAACATATCTGTAATGCCGTAGAAGTTACAGTCGCTGTCGGAGCAGTTGTATTTTGTGTTACCGTAACGTTTGAAGTATACGTACAGTTTAAATTTCCGGGCTGGTTGATATTGGTTACCGTTAAAGTATATACTCCACCCGCGTTTACCACCGGAGTTAATGTATTGGCTCCAGAAACAATATTTCCACCTTGCGGTCCATGTAATGGTAGATCCTGCAGGAATTACAGAAGCAGAAGCATTCAATGTAATCTGAGGAGTGGTACAGGTAATCTGCTGAGGCGGATTAATGGTTAAAGTTGTTTGAGGAGTAGACAAAAGCTGTAATGTGACCACATTTTTACATCCTCCGTTTGTTACTAAAACATATATCGTCTGTCCTCCCGCACTGTTGAAAGATGCCGGATTAGCAATTGTATTCGTATTTCCGGTATTGGCATCCGCAATATTCAGATAATAGGCAAAAGTAACTCCTGGTGCTGTTGTGATCTGAGGCTGTGCCTCTGTTAAATTATAATTAATTCCTCCGGTCTGATAACATTTCAGTAAAGTTGCATTCTGCACGGTAATAGGCTGAGTCACCTGTATCGTAACCGTTGCTGGAGTAGCAGAAACGCATCCGTTCGCTCCCACAGCAGTAACCGTATACGTTGTTGTTGTCGTAGGAGAAACAGTTTGTGTCGCTCCATTTCCCGGAAGACCAACCCAATTGTAAGTAGCCCCGCCGGAAGCCGTTAAAGTTACCGATTCTCCTGAACAGATTAAAACTTTTGAAGCCGTTAATCCTGTAGTTGGCGGTGCACTGTCTCCCGTAACGGTTACATTCGCTGTTGCTGTACAGGTAAGATTTCCCGGCTGATAAACATTAGATATGGTTAAAGTATAAGTTCCCGCTGTATTTACCACCGGATTTAAAGTATTGGCGCCTGAAACAATATTTCCGTTTGTTGTTGTCCAGCTAAAGGTAGAACCTGTAGGATATACTGAAGACGAAGCATTTAAAGTAACCTGTGAATTTGTACATGTTAAAACTCCCGGTGTAGCAATAGTTGCCGTAATCTGAGGCGCTTTTATCAGTTGTAATTCAGCAACTTTGGAACAAAATCCGTTTTTAACTGAAACATACACCGTCTGTCCCGGACTTGAAAAGGCGGTCGGATTCGCAATCGTATTTCCGTTTCCTGCAACCGCATCTGCCTGATTCACATAATAAGCAAATGTTGCTCCCGGTGTTGTACTGATTGAAGGTTGTGCTGATGTTAAGTTAAAAGTGGCATTACCCTGTGTGTAACAGGATGTGAGTGTTGCATTCTGAACCGTGGGCGAAGTTCCCCCGACAATAGTGATGGAAGCCGTTCCCGGACAGGTATTTCCGGGTAAAAATACCTGAACTGAATATACTCCCGGCTGTGTAGCTGTATAAGAAGCATTAGTTGCTCCCGGAATCGGGTTTGTTCCCAAATACCATTGATAAGTAGCTCCACCTCCCTGAACTGACGCAGTGAATGTCTGCGGAGTATTATCACAGACGTTGATGGAGGAAGGAAGTGTAACTCCTGCAGGATCCAATAACTGTACACCAATATCAAAAGATCCTGCTTCAAGAAATACCGCAGAATCGAAATTAGCATCCTGATAATCTGCCAAAACCATTTTGAAATGATAAGTCTGACCCGGAATTACTGTTGCTGTTGCCGTTAACGGAACAGTACGTCCGTTAAAGTTCGTTTCGATCTGAGGAATATTATATCCTCCGAAATACGATACGTTTGCAGCTCCGCAAGCCAATGGAGCACCCGTCTGATATTGTGTGGAAGGGTGAATATTGGTAACACTTACAGGACCTGCTCCTCCCGGTAAAACGGCAAGATTGGTATAAGGATCCCCTACTTTTCTTAATAAAAGTGCAAAACCATCGCTGATGGTACAAGGGAAATTAGTCTGATATTCTTTTGAAGCAAATAAATATCTGAAAGTAACTTTCGTAGAAGCCGGAACAAAATCGAATTCTATATAAGTCGCATCATTCAGCTGATTGTTAGGAACTCCAAGAGCCGCCGCCAAATCTGCATCTCCTCCAGAGCCTAAACCATCACTTAAAGTTCCCTGAAGATCATTTCCTGCTTTTCTCGCATATCCTGTTGTAAGGACAATTCCTTTGGCAAAAGGAAAATTAGTGGTTGCTTTATTAAAATATCCCCAGCTTCTGTTTTGGTCTGTCACTGCTAAATTAGGAGAAACAGATACATTGGTTACATTAGCTGCGGAACATGTAGACCCTCCACTGATGAGCACATCTTTTACCAGTTGTGTTATGCTGTATGCAGACTCCGGATAAGCCGCAGTATTTACATCTATAAAGGCTCCGGCTTTCATATTTTCAGGGGTTTGTCTGCTCGTTACACCTTTTCCGTCCCTGCCTTTCTGTGCATTAACGAAACTCCCTACAAAAACCAAAAGCAAAGCCAAAAATAAATTTTTTGTCCTCCTATTTAACATTTTATATTATTTTAAACAAAAATACTATTTTTTTCAATTGAATTTCAATTCAATGCTAATTACATTATCACTAATACAATTAAAGATATTATAAAAAGAGTAATTTCAATTATCTCTAAAACGTAAAAAAGACCAACAATTTGTTGGTCTTTTCTATTGTGATTCAAAATTTATTCAAAATTTTTCAATAAGATCCATCCTGTCTTTACGACCGGCTTTTTACTTGCAGGATCTTCAAAACTTACCTGATACCAGTATGATGAGGTATTCAGTCGTTTACCTTGGAAATATCCGTCCCAATAAGGCTGTAAGCTGCTTTCCCTGTAGACTTCTTTTCCGTAACGGTCGAAAATAGAAGCTTTAAAGTCTTTGTTTTTATTCACGATTCGGAAATCAATGATGTCATTAATGTTATCTCCGTTTGGCGTAATAACATTCTGCATTACGAATGTAAAATACTCAAGGAAGCCTACACAGCTTGTATTCTTCACTCTTACTCTAATGGCAATAACTGTATTTCTCGGCACATTGGTGAATGTATTTGAATTTTGCCATGTTAAACCATTATCAACAGAATATTCCAAAACACCGTTGCTTGGATTACTTGCCGTAATAATCATGGTTCCGTTTTCGTTATAGTTAACATTAATAACTTCCGGAATAACCGCCTGGATAACCTGTGTTGTAAAAATTTTTGAACAAACTCCATTGGTAATGGTTACACTGTATGTTCCCGGCGTTCCTACAGAAATCGTCTGAGATGTTGCTCCATTACTCCAAAGATAACTGTAGTTCGGGCCTGCTCCTGCATCTAAATTAATAACATCTCCCTGACAGATCATACCACCGGAAAGTGTTGATTTAATAGCCGGAACAACTTCTACAGTAACGGATGCAGGCTGTAGAGATTTACATCCCTGTGTTCCGATGGCATAAACAGAATATGTTGTAGTCTGGGTTGGAGAAACCGTTTGTGTAGCTCCGGTTCCCGATAAATTCGTCCATTGATAGGTTGCTCCGTTCGAAGCTGTTAAAGTTGTAGATTCGCCTAAGCAGATTCTTACTTTTGTTGCCGTAAGCTGCGCAACAGGCGTTGCTTCTTTTCTTAAAGTTAAAGTTACCGTTTTGCTACAGAAAGCTCCATTAGAAACCACGACATACAAAACCTGTCCGTCTGTTCCGTTATAACTTGCCATTTGCGCTGCCGTAAGATAATTTGCATTTTGAGCAACAGCATCTGCCTGATTCACATAATAACGAACAATAGCCGTAGTGGAAGTTGTAATCTGCGGCGTTGCATCATTTAAATTAAATGTTGCCAAAGATGGTGTTGTACAAAGTTTTAAAGTAGCATTCTGTGCAGGTGGCGTTGTACCGCCTACAATGGTAACAGTAGCTGTCTGGCAGTTGGTTCCGCCCACAAATGTTCTTACCACATACACACCGGGTGATGTAGCGATATAGGTCGCATTGGTTGCCCCTGCAATTGCAACACCGTCTTTGTACCATTGGAAGGTCATTCCCGGAACAGAAGCAATTTGCGCTGTTAGAGTTTGCGGCGTGTTATCACACATGTTAACATTGGTTAATGGATTTCCGCTGCCGTCTACAATGGTCATTCCTATGTCAAAAGATCCTCCCTGAAGGAAAACCGCAGAGTCAAAACTGCTGTCGGAAGCATCTGCCAAAACCATTTTAAAATGATACGTCTGCCCCGGAATTACCGTTGCAGTTGCCGTTAAAGGAATTGTTCTTCCATTGAAATTCGTTTCGATATTTGAAGTGTTCATTCCTCCGAAATAAGCTTCGTTAATAGGTCCGCATGAGAACCCGTTACCGGAAGGAACGATATTGGTAACGCTTACAGGTCCCGCTGTTCCCGGTAAAATTGCCATATTGGTATAAGTAGGATCCCCTACTTTTTTCAGTAATAAAGCAAAACCATCGGAATAAACTCCACAAGGGAAATCTGAGGTATATTCTTCTGAAGCAAAAATATAATTAAATTTTACCTGAGTACTGTTAGGAACAAAGTCGAACTCAATAAAAACGGCATCTTTTAACGGAGCCAAAGGATTAATTGCCGTTACAAGATCCGGATCACTAACGGTAGATCCGGGAACAGGATCGCTCAATCCGCTTTCCAACACATTTCCTGCTCTTCGGGCTTTCCCTGTTACCAATACAACACCATCCGTAAACGGAAAGGCAGTAGTTCCTTTATGAAAATATCCCCAAGCTCTTTCGGTGTCTGTTGCGGGCTGATTGGGAGAAACAGTGACGTTGGTAACATTGGCAACAGCACAACTTGAACCGCCTGTAATAAGGATATTTTTAACAAGCTGTTCTATATTATAAGATGATGGCGCATAGGAAGCGACATTAACATCTATAAATGCACCTGACTTTAAACTCGAATTAGTATGCTTTTCTTTGATCGGTTTTCTTGATGTTTTTTGGGCAAACATAGATCCCGAAACCAGAAGCAACACTAAAAAGAAATAGTAGTTTTTTAATCTATAATTTAACATTTTGTTGTTGTTTGTTCAAAAATACTAAATTATTAGCTAAAATCAGAACAAAAAATAAGCGTTATGCTACAAATAACCTAAAATATTTTAAAATTACAGAAATAACAGATATTCTATCTGAATTAATAAAAAAGATTGATAAAATTATCAGCCTTTTTGTATGAATTTTTACTATTTCATCACTTTTATCTGTTGATTAACTAATCTTTTTTCAGTTCGTCAATCATATTCTGCAATTCTGAGATCTTATCTTTCAGTGCTTTAATTTCATTTTTATTGGAACTTACATTGCTTTTCAGCATCACATTTTTGGCGCGTTCAATGTGATCTTCTTCATCTTCTTCCTCATTAATTTCTTCGATATCTTCCTGAATATCCTCAATATCTTCATTAATTTCTTCGATATCCTCGCTGATTTCTTCAATGTCTTCGCTGATCTCTTCAATATCTTCCTGAATATCTTCAATATCCTCACTAATTTCCTCAATATCTTCCTGAATAACCTCAATTTTTTCATGGCTTTTATTCACCGACATCTGGATGAAAATGGCAAGATAAATTGCTTCCAAAGAAACGACCGTTGTAAGAATCAGCAGCATTTTATCAAATTCCACAAGATGGAGAATCGGCAGAAGAAAAGAAATCAAAAAAAACAGGGTATGTGCAATGAGCGACGGAATAGAGCCGATCCACCATGTGATTCCGTTGGCAATTTTTTCCAGCATTTCAATTTTTTCTTCGTTCTTTTTCATTGCGTTTCAATTTTTATAGTAATTCTTTCGTAACTCCCAGTCCAAACAATGCAAAATCGTATTTTGCAGGATCTTTTTCATCAAATTTCCGGATCACAATATCCAGTTCTTCCACGGTTTTCCAGTCGTTCTGCGTTCTCGTAATCAGCCCCAGTTTCCTTGAAATATTTCCGGTATGTACATCCAACGGAATCGAAAGATATTTCGGATCTGTATTTTCCCAAAGACCAAAATCTACGCCACGCCTGTCGTTACGCACCATCCAGCGCAGAAACATGATAATTCTTTTGGTGGAAGAATTTTTATACGGCGAACTTACGTGTTTGTGCGTTCTGTGCTTTTCCGTTCCCAGAAACTGTGCTCTGAAACGTTCAATGGCATGAGAAAAATTAATTTCAGAATCATTTACCCTGAATAAATCCTCCAGACTCTCATTTTCCAAATAAATTCTGTTAAACTGCTTAATAAAATAAGCAAAATCTTCTCCGTTAAACGTTCTGTGAACACTTTTGCCCTCCATCAATTTCAAATCCTTTTCCGAATGATTCAAAACAAAATCATAAGGCGAATTTCCCATAATATCGAGCATTTTCTCTGCCGATTTAATGATCGCCTTTCTGTTTCCCCAGGAAATTGTCGCCGCCAGAAATCCTGCAATTTCAATATCCTGTTTCAGAGAAAAACGATGCGGAATCTGGATCGGATCATTTTCTATAAATTCAGGATCATTGTACTGGTCTGCCTTTTCATCTAAGAAGATTTTCAGTTCTTCAAACTTCAACATTATTTTTTAAATTTTTACAGGTTCCAGTGCTTTCGGTAAGAAAGTATTGGGAAAAACAGTTCTTGCTTCATCGGTAAATACGGTAAGATCTCCATAACGGTTGGAAAAATGTCCTAAGATCAGTTTTCCTACTTCTGCTTTTCTGGCTACCGTTGCGGCTTCCAGAGCAGTTGTATGTCCCGTATAATCTGCCATTTCCTTCAAATCATGAAGAAATGTAGATTCATGATAAAGCACGGTTACATTTTTAATGATCGGGATCACACTTTCCAGATATCTCGTATCGCTGCAAAATGCATAAGAAACAGAAGGAGCAGGCTCTATCGTAAGGATTTCATTTTTAAGAACATATCCATCGCTTAAAACAAAATCTTTTCCGGCTTTTATATTGTGATAATCACAGGTTTCTATTTCGCTGTATTTCGCGATTTCCTTCATGTTCAGATGCCTGTCTTTCGGTTTTTCTTTAAACAGATAACCGTTGCAGTATATTCTGTGATCCAGAGGAATGGTGTACACTTCTACCCTGCTGTCTTCGTAAATTTTCTCTGAATAATCTTTATCCAGTTCATGATAAACCACTTCAAAACCACGGTGCGTTTCTGTAATCGTGAAAATAGTATCCAGCATTTTCTTAATTCCTTTCGGACCGTAAACATGAAGCGGCATTTCTCTTCCCAAAAGCCTGAAGGAAGCAATAAGCCCCGGTAAACCAAAACAGTGATCTCCGTGAAGATGAGAAATAAAAATATGATTGATCTTCGAAAATTTCGCTTTGGCTTTTCTCAACTGTACCTGCGTTCCTTCCCCGCAATCGATGAGGAAAGACCGTTCTTCCATCTCCAGAAACTGCGCGGTAGGAGAAGAATTCACCGTAGGAATTGCTGAATTAAAGCCTAATATCGTTAAATAAGTACTCAAATCGATGGTTTATTAAGGTGACAAATGTACGGATTTAGGTTAAGACTAAGATTTAGGCTGAGATTAAAATTACGTAGTGGAAACCAATTTAAATATCTAAATTCCGGTTTCTTTTTTTACCATACATCTTAGCCTCAACCTCAAACTATTCTTTCCCTTTCAGGAAATCCAAAAATAGATCCAAAGCCTGTTTTCTGTGACTGATTTTATTTTTATCCTGCGGTTCCATTTCAGCAAAAGTCATTTCGTACCCTTCCGGAACAAAGATCGGATCGTAGCCAAACCCTTTGAAACCTTTATTTTCCTTCAGTAAATTTCCGTGAACCCTTCCGTCGAAATATTTGGCTCCGTTTTCGTCATAATAGCATAAAACAGTAATGAAATACGCTTTTCTGTTTTCAATACCTTCCATTTCGCCCAAAACTTTTTCGATATTTTTGGCAAAATCATGATTTCCTGCATAACGCGCGGAAAAAATTCCAGGTCTTCCGTCCAGAGATTCTACAACCAGTCCGCTGTCGTCACCCAAACTTGGAATTCCTGTTTTTTCGAAGCAGTATTTCGCCTTAATTAACGCATTGGCATTGAAAGAGTCTCCGTCTTCTACAATTTCTTCATGAAGATCGTAATCGGCAAGACTTTTAACGACAAATTCATCGCCTAAAATCTGCTGAATTTCTTCTTTCTTATGTATGTTGTGCGTTGCTACCAGTAATTCCATATTCAATTTCATTTATTTAATTTCTATTTTGTTTAAACCTTAAATCATCATCACAAATAACACCAATGATATTAGTGAAATTCGTGTTTAAAAATTTAGTGTCATTCGTGTTTAGATTTAAATTTCAGAATAATGCACTTTATATTTTTTCATAAAAAGAAAATAAAACAAGGAGAAAAGTGCCATTCCTATCGTCAGTATGATCCATTCTGAAACTTTGAAAGCATCTGCGAAGCTTTCCGTTTTTACATAAGTGATTAATAAGGTGGAACATAAATTATTAAAACCATGCAAAAGCATCGGTAAAAGCAGAGATTTTGTTTTGTAATAGACCAATCCCAGAACGCATCCTAACAGAACAGCTCCCACAAACTGCCACGGATTTCCGTGAATAGCTCCAAAGATTACGGAAGCAAAAACAATTGCCATTTTTGGTTCAACGCCTTTATTCATCAATCCTTTCTGGATAATTCCCCTGAAAATAATTTCTTCAAAAATAGGCGCACAGATAACGGCAGTAATGATCATCACAACCGGATCATCGGTAAGTTTTTCCATCATCTGAGTAAAAAAATCGTAATACTTTCCGAAAAAAGGTCCCGTTGTAGGAATCTGGGCGGTAATAAATTCTGCAATAAACATCATCCCGATCATCATTGGAAAAATCAGGAGATAAGTAGAAAAATTAGTGGGAGAAAAATTGAAATTCAGCTTCATTCCTGTTGTTCTTCTCACAATGAAAAAATCAAAGAAAGCAATCGCCGTAAGAAATCCTGCGGCATTGGTAATCATAAAAAACCAGTCTCTGTACTGTAGATTTTCTTTGAAAGTAAACACCCAGAAAACATTAAAGGATGAAACAACCATTGTTCCGAAAAACAATCCTGCCAGTAAAACAAGACCGCCAATCCATGTAAACTTGAAATTCGGATATTTACTTTTTTCCATAGAATCTAAGAATTTATTGAGAAACAAAGATAATTCAAATTATGAGAAAAGAGAATTGCAGAGAAGTTTAACCTTAAAATACATTGTTACATTTATGTTCTTTAAAATGTTTAAACTAATTTCAAAATTAACCGCAAAAGTTGCAAAAGACCATTATTCCGCAATAATTAGAATAATCAAAGTTCTCAAAAGACTAAAAATCGAAGATTTTTAAAGCTGCTGTTGCTTTTTCATTTTTCGTTATTTAATTTGAATAAAATTTCAGCTTATCTTTTATAACTTTTGCGGTTAAATAAAAAAAGTTAAACAGATTTTAAGTTAAATTTCTCTGTCAGACTGTTTTAATGAAGTAACTTTGCAGCTTAATATTTTCACATGCAGGGTTTGGTAAAAAAGTCGGAGAATGTTAATCTGTCTTTAATCAGTTATGTAAGTTTTACCTTTATAGGGTATTTCGTTATTGGATTATCGCTTTCGGTGCTTCCTATTTTCATTAATAAAAGTCTTGGGTTCAGTCTGGTGATTGCAGGTTTGGTCATCAGTCTGCAGTATGTTTCTACATTTTTTCTGAGAGCTTATTCCGGAAAAATCATTGACGGAAAAGGTCCGAAACCAGCCGTTTTATTCAGCATGATCAGTTTTTCGCTGACCGGAATTTTCCTGATCATTGCTTATTATTTCAAGTTTTCTCCTTGGTTAAGTTTAACATTTTTAGTCATCACGCGTCTTCTTACAGGCTGTGCGGAAGGAATGATCGGTGCAAGTCCGATTAACTGGGCAATTATGGCGGTCGGAGAAAAACATACGGCAAAAATTATTTCCTACAACGGCGTTGCCTGTTACGGCGCTTTAGCAATCGGAGCTTCTCTGGGCGTAACGATTGAGCATGAATTCAGCTTATACGGAATCGGAATTCTTTCGATTATTCTTGGAATTTTAGGGTTTCTTTTTGCAAAAACCAAAGACAATAAAACCAACACGGATATAAAAGAATCACAGCCGTTCTGGAAAATTTTGGGAAAAGTGGCTCCTTTCGGCGTTTGCCTGGCTTTAGGAGGACTTGGTTTTGCGAGTATTTCTACTTTTATCACTTTATATTACAACTATTTTCACTGGAATAACGGCGCTTTATGTCTGAGTGTTTTCGGTGGACTGTTTGTTGCAGGAAGACTCGTTTTCAATAATGTAATCAATAATTACGGAGGAATTAAAGTCGCCATTGTCTGTCTTTTGGTAGAAACCATTGGACTTTTAATTATTTCATTTGCCACGAATTCACAAATGGCTCTTGTAGGAGCCGGCGTTACAGGACTTGGTTTTTCATTAATTTTTCCGGCTTTGGGTGTGGTTGCGATTAAAAGTGTGCCTTCTTCCAATCAGGGTTCCGCTTTGGCGGGATATGGTCTTTTTATTGATCTTTCTCTAGGTGTTGCAGGACCGCTGATCGGCGGAATTGCCGATCTTTACGGAATGAGCTATATTTTCCCTTTCAGTGCGGCGATGGTTTTTGTGGGATTGGGACTGGCGTATTTACTTAAGCTTAAACACAAATAGCACTAATTTTTACAAGAATTAACAGGACTCAGGTTGGTATTCGCAAAGACGCAGGATTTTTACTATTCTCAAAATTTTTAAGGCGCAAGGATTTTATCTCTGATAAAATTGATCATCAGAATTATAAAATAAAATCTTTGATTTTATCCTTGCGTCTTAAGACTGGAAAATTCTTATCTAAATCTTGCGCCTTAGCGTTTTTCCAATAAATTTAAATTCATTGTACATCTTTTAAACACGAATAACACCAATGGCTTTCACAAATTCCACGAATTTGATTTTTTTTTTTAGCCTATTTTTAGTTTGGCAAAAGCAAACAAAAAAAGTTGTTTAAAGTAAAACGGTAGAAAACTCTATCGAGTTTTATCTGTGTAGACACCTTATTCACAATGCATTTTGCGTTCCGTAGGAACGCTATCTTTAAAAAATTTATCATATTTATAGATATCAATCCTACGGATTGATTTGCGGATTTATTATTATTTCTACACAGATTCTGCTCCTAAAGGAGCAAACTCTCTTACTTCAAACAACTTCAAAATAAAAAATCAAAGATTTTTAAACTAATGGGTTCTTTTACGTATAAAGAATTTAATCTTAAGCTGCGAATATGTTATAATCTTTTGTGACTTTGTGGTTAAATAAAATTCATGCTTTTTCGTGTAAAAATTTGTGTTTAAACAAAATTTTCAGGATTCGACAAAATTCCCGATTTTTGCAACTTCAAAATACGATATGTCATACTTAATCAAAGAAATAGAAAAAAGAAAAACCTTCGGAATTATCTCTCACCCCGATGCCGGAAAAACCACTCTTACGGAAAAGCTTTTGCTTTTCGGGGGTGCAATTCAGGAAGCGGGTGCGGTAAAATCCAACAAAATAAAAAAGGGAGCGACCTCCGATTTCATGGAAATTGAAAGACAGAGAGGAATCTCCGTGGCAACTTCGGTACTGGCTTTTGAATACAGAAACCACAAAATCAACATTCTGGATACTCCCGGTCACAAGGATTTTGCAGAAGATACGTACAGAACTTTAACGGCGGTTGATTCTGTAATCGTAGTAATCGACGTTGCAAAAGGGGTTGAGGAACAGACGGAAAAGCTTGTTCAGGTTTGTAGAATGAGAAATATTCCGATGCTGGTTTTCATTAATAAGCTTGACCGTGAAGGTAAGGATGCTTTCGATTTGCTGGATGAGGTGGAACAGAAGTTAGGATTAACGGTTTGTCCGCTTTCTTTGCCAATCGGGATGGGAGCTGACTTTCAGGGAATTTACAATATCTGGGAAAACAATATCCAGTTGTTTTTGGAAGAGAAGAAACAGAAGGTGGGTGAAGCGATAAAGTTTGACAATATTAATGATCCTTCAATTGATGAAGTGATTGGCGAAAAAGCTGCCGCTACTTTAAGAGAGGAACTGGATCTGGTTCAGTCGGTTTATCCTGAATTCAACCGTGAAGATTATATGAAGGGGGATTTGCAGCCTGTTTTCTTTGGTTCGGCTTTGAATAATTTCGGGGTTCGTGAGTTGCTGGATGCTTTTATTGATATTGCACCGATGCCACAACCGAAGGAAAGTGATACGCGTATTGTAAAGCCGGAAGAAAATGGTTTTACAGGATTCGTTTTCAAGATCCACGCGAACATGGATCCGAAGCACAGGGACAGACTGGCTTTCGTGAAAATTGTTTCGGGAACTTTCAAGAGAAATGAAAATTATCTTTTGGTAAGAGAGGGCAAAAAAATGAAGTTCTCTTCACCAAATGCTTTCTTCGCGGATAAAAAAGAGGTGGTTGATGAAAGTTTCCCGGGAGATATTGTAGGTCTTCATGATACGGGAAGTTTCAGAATCGGAGATACCTTAACAGGCGGCGAAAAACTGAATTTCAAAGGAATTCCGAGCTTCTCTCCTGAACATTTCAGATATATTAACAACAACGATCCGTTGAAAGCAAAACAACTGGCAAAAGGGATCGATCAGTTGATGGATGAAGGGGTTGCACAGTTATTTACCCTTGAAATGAACGGCAGAAAGATCATCGGAACAGTGGGTGCGCTTCAGTATGAGGTTATCCAGTATCGTCTGGAGCATGAATATGGGGCAAAATGTACTTACGAACCTCTTTCTATGCACAAAGCGTGTTGGGTGGAAGCGGATGAAAAGTCAGACGAATTCAAGGAATTTGCAAGACTGAAACAGAGATTTTTGGCGAGAGATAAATACAACCAGTTGGTTTTCCTTGCCGATTCTTCTTTCACGATTCATATGACGCAGGAGAAGTTCCCGAATGTGAAACTGCATTTCATCAGTGAGTTTAAGAATGCTTAATTGAAATAAATCAGCTTTAAATAGATAATCCGCGGAAGTTTTTCTGCGGATTTTTTTATGGAATTAAATGAAACTTTTATACGTGAAGTATCTTGAGGGTATCTGAGATTTTTCGACTTTACTTTGTTTCGTTCAAAATGACAGTGCTGAAAATTAAATTCAGATAAGATTTAATTAAGAAAAAAAAACCAAAGATTAAAAAAAACTTTGTAAAACAGGTTTTTTTTATTTTACAAAATGCTAAAATTCAACCCCTTATCAATTTACATAAGCAAAACAATTCCTTTACAATCTTTACAAAAACTTCCCTCCTAATTTTACCTCATCGAAAAAATTAATGTTATGAAAAAGTTCATCTTACTCGTTGCTGTATCAAGCACGTTTATCATGTGTAAAAAAGGAGAAGCGGCAACATCTAAAATTGAAGATGCAGTGCAATCAGCAGACAGTACGATTTCTGCGACCTCTGAAAAAATTAATGACGTAAGCGAAAAAGCCAATGCTGCACTGGATTCTGCCAATGTAAAAATCAAAGATTTTGAAAATGCTAAAAATGAAGTGAAAGACAAAATTGAAAATACTTCCAAAATGGTAGATTCTTTATCTGAGAAAATTTCTTCCGTAAAACTGGAATCGAAAAACGAGAAAAAGGATTCGGCTAAAAAAGAAGAAAAAATTGTGGTGAATGTTCCGGCTCCGAAAGTGATTAAAGAAACCAAAATCGTTTATAAAGACAAACCGAAGAATGAAAATTACGAACTGAATGTTCTGAAAAATAAAATGGTAAAATCGGGTTATTTAACCATGAATGCAGACAATGCGGAAACTGTAAGGGAAGTTATAAGACAGGAAACGGTTAGAAACAACGGTGCTGTGACAAAAGAAGAGCTCACTTATGTTGCAGCAGAACCTTCCGATGACAGATCTTCGGAAATGGCGGATCAAAAAGCATATTATCTTCAGATTAAAGTTCCTCTGCAAAATTTTGATCAACTGATGGATGATTTAAGCAGCAATATCGGCAATATTGAAAGTAAAAACATAGAAGTAAAAGGAAATGACTATTATAACAATACGCTTTGTGAGATCAGGATCTCTCTTTTGGATAACGCTCATAAAGCTCCGGAAACTTTTGGTGAGAAATCGTTAGCCGCCGTTTCCTCAGGATGGAGTGTCATTACTTCTATTTTCCTGTTTATTCTGCCGCTTTGGCCGTTGCTTTTAATTGCCGGAATCGGATATTATTTTTATAAAAAGAGGGGTAAAAACACAACCAATCATGATGCCCATTAATTTCGAAAGTCCATCCTTTGTGATGGATTTTTATTTTAATATTATTTTAATGGGATAAATTGATTTTTAACCGATGTTATTGATATTTTTGATAAGTCTTTAAGAAAGGAAAAAAGCTTGTAAAATTTAACTTTAGCCTCAAATTTCCATCAAAAAGATAAATAAAGCAGACAAAAAATTTTATATATTATATTTTGTGGTTCGTGTGAATGTAAAAAGGCTTCCAAATGCGGAAGCCTTTTACTATTTCATGTATAATTAAGCAATTACTTTGCAATGCTTCTTGAAATAACGATCTTCTGGATTTCAGAAGTTCCTTCGTAGATCTGAGTGATTTTGGCATCTCTCATCATTCTTTCTACGTGATATTCTTTCACATATCCGTATCCACCGTGGATCTGTACAGCTTCAATCGTAGTATCCATTGCCACCTGAGAAGCGTATAATTTTGCCATTGCTCCGCTTTCAGAAATATCTTTTCCAGCATCTTTTTCTACAGCCGCCTTGAAGCAAAGCATTCTTGCCGCTGTGATCTGAGTTGCCATATCTGCCAGTTTAAATGCAATCGCCTGATGATTGATGATTTCTGTTTTAAACGCTTTTCTTGTTTTGGCATATTTCAAAGCCAGTTCGTACGCTCCGGAAGCAATTCCTAAAGCCTGAGAAGCAATCCCGATTCTACCACCGTTCAGAACAGCCATCGCGAAATTGAATCCGAAACCGTCTTCCCCGATTCTGTTTTCCTTCGGTACTTTTACGTTATTGAAGATCAAAGAATGCGTATCGCTTCCTCTGATTCCCAGTTTATCTTCTTTCGGACCGATCTCGAAACCTTCCCAACCTCTTTCTACGATGAAAGCGTTGATTCCTTTATGTTTTTTCTCAGGATCTGTCTGTGCAATTACAATATAGTAAGATGCTGTTCCACCGTTTGTGATCCAGTTTTTGATCCCGTTTAAAAGGTAATAATCTCCTTTATCTTCCGCAGTTGTTTTCTGGGAAGTTGCATCAGAACCTGCTTCAGGCTCAGACAAAGCAAAAGCTCCGATTACCTGTCCGCTTGCCAAAGGTGTAAGATATTTTACTTTCTGCTCTTCAGAAGCAAATTTCTCAAGACCTGCACAAACCAATGAGTTGTTTACAGACATTACCACAGCCGCAGAAGCATCTATTTTTGCAATTTCTTCCATTGCAAGAACGTAAGAAACGCTGTCCATTCCGGCACCGCCGTATTTAGGATCCACCATCATCCCCATAAGTCCCATTTCCCCCATTTTCTTTACCTGTTCTGCAGGAAACTTCTGGTCGCGGTCTCTTTCGATTACTTCCGGTAAAAGCTCGCTTTGCGCAAAATCTCTTGCTGCCTGCTGAATCATCAGCTGTTCTTCTGATAAATTAAAGTCCATAACATTGAATAATTAGATGGTCGCTAATTTACACTTTTTGGGCAAATCTGAAAATAGAATCATAAATTAGATAAAAACAACGAAATATCTCAATTTTTAAATTTTCATCATATATATATTAAGTTTGAATTATTAAATATATTATGGCATACATTTTATTAATTTCTAAATAATCACTTCCAATTTCCACAATTAAAAAAAATGCTTATATTTAAAATCCTTTAACAATTACTTAAAAAATCATGACAATCAAAAGATTATTTGATATTCCTCAATATGCATTGAAAATGTATCCGAAGTCGGATATGTTTGTAACCAAATACCATGGTGAATGGAAGAAAACTTCCACGCAAGAGTTTATCAATGAAGCCAATAAGATATCAAGAGGACTTTTAAAACTTGGCATTAAACCCGGTGACAAAATCGCTTTAATCACCACTAATTCCCGAACAGAATGGGCGATTATGGATCTCGGACTTTCGCAGATCGGGGTGGTTTCTGTTCCCGTTTATCCGAGTATTTCTCCCGAAGATTATGAATTTATCTTTACCAATGCAGAAATTAAGTACTGTTTTGTGTCTGATAAGGATCTTTTGAACAAGGTAGTAAAAGTAAAACATAACATTCCTTCATTACAGGGCGTTTTTACTTTCGATAATATTACAGGCGCTGCCAACTGGAAAGAAATTCTGGATCTTGGCGAAGATGATTCTACGCAGATTGAAGTGGAAGATCTTTCAAATGCCATTAATTCAGAAGATCTGGCAACGATTATTTACACTTCGGGAACAACAGGAAAACCGAAAGGAGTAATGCTGACTCATCATAATATCGTTTCCAACGTGTTGGGTTCGATCCCGAGAATTCCTAAAAAGAAAAGTCTGGATTATAAAGATACAAGGGTTCTGAGTTTCCTTCCGATCTGTCATATTTTTGAAAGAATGCTTTTCTATCTTTTCCAGTACAACGGTTTTTCGATTTATTTCGCGGAAAGCATCGAAAAGATGGGAGAAAACGTAAAAGAAGTAAAACCTCATTACATGAGCGTGGTACCGAGACTTGTGGAAAAAGTGTATGATAAAATCTACGCCACAGGTTCTTCCGCGGGAGGACTGAAACAGAAAATCTTTTTCTGGGCACTGGATCTGATTTCTAAAAAGAAAAGTGTTTCAAAACCATCCGGATTAAAGGAAATTATTGCCGACAAACTGGTGTTTAAAAAGTGGAGAGAAGGTTTAGGCGGTGAAATCATTACCTTGGTTTCCGGTTCTGCAGCTTTATCTACAAGACTGAATTTAATGTTCCAGAATGCAGGAATTCCTATTCTGGAAGGATACGGATTAACGGAAACTTCGCCTGTAATTTCGGTAAATTCTTTCAGCAAAATGAAAATCGGAACCGTAGGTTTACCTCTTGACAATCTGAGTGTTAAAATTCAGGCAGATGGAGAAATTACGGTAAAAGGTCCTTCTATTTTTAAAGGCTATTTTAAAAATGAAGAAATGACGAAAGAAGTTTTCACAGAAGACGGATATTTCAGAACAGGAGACATCGGACATATCGACAGTGACGGATTTTTACAGATCACCGACCGTAAAAAGGAGATGTTCAAGACTTCGGGAGGAAAATATATTGCGCCGCAGACCATAGAAAATTTAGCAAAAGCTTCAAAGTTTATCGAGCAGATCATGGTTGTCGGAGACGGCGAAAAAATGCCTTGCGCATTGGTACAGCCAGATTTTGAATTTGCAAAAAGCTGGGCATCCAGAAACAATCTGAATGTAGGTTCCACTCCACAGGAAATTGCCAAAAGTCCGGAATTAAAAGAAAGAATTAAAAAAGAGATTGACGATATCAACCAACATTTAGGAAACTGGGAACAGATCAAAAAAATTGAGCTTACCCCGGAAATCTGGAGCATTGATGCCGGTCTTTTAACGCCGACTTTAAAGCTTAAAAGAAAAGCGATTAAAGAGAAATTCATCGATCTTTACAATAAGATGTATGAGCATAAGGAATAAATTCTCATCGAAAATAAAGAAAAACAAAATTAACCGATTCATTATTTTTGGATCGGTAATTTTATTTTCATCCTGTGAAAAACATACCGACAACACAAAGATATCTTCCAAAAAAGATTCTGCTCAAATTGTTTCTGATATACCAAAAATTAAGGGAATCAGCGGAACGGAACTTATGGATTATGTGAAATCTTCACCAATCATCAAGCCAAACCAGAACAACGGAATTCCTTTCAGTACGCTTGATTATGACAAAATTATAGCATACGATTTCAGAGGTGATGAAGAAATGTACGATGCACCGATTGATAAACAGGGAAACTTCATTCCCATCATAGAAAAACAGCAATTTCTGTCACAGGAACAGGCTGATAAAATTTTAAAGGCTTTAGCGAAAAAATCCAGTTATGGAGAAGCTTCCGCAGCGTGTTTTAATCCGCATCTAGGCTTAGTGTTTTTTAAGGACAATAAAAAAATCAACCAGATGAGTATTTGTCTGGATTGCAACGGCTCCATTTCAGAAATTGATATTCCGGCTCGACGTCACAGGGTTTTCAACAAAGGAACTGATGACGAATATTCTTTTACCGGTTTTACGCCCAAAGGAAAAGCAGCCATTATTGCGCTTTGTAAGGAACTTAAATTTTATTATAAATCTGAAACAAATACTGAGACAAAAAAATAAGGCAGAAAAATTATATTTTATTTTTTAACACAAATTGCTCGAATATTTTCACGAATGGCTCTATTATTTTCTTAATTATTAAGTTTATTTCTATTAATATTTTCTGGTTTTCTTATATTGAATACACATTAATATATATTAGTAAAATTGTGCTATCTGCGAAACATTTGCGCAATTAGTGTTTAAAGCCAAAAAAAAGCTGTTCCAAATTTGAAACAGCTTTATATCTTTAAAATCGTAAGTAATTAAAATTTAATTACAGATTTCATTCTTTCGTTTTCTTCCATTACCAACTCGTCGTCAACAAGGATTTTTCCTGAATGCTCATCGATGATAATTTTCTTTCTCTGAGCAATTTCCATCTGCTTTTGCGGCGGAATGGTGAAGAATGATCCTTTTGGAGCGCCTCTTTCCAATCCTACAACAGCAAGACCGTTTGGAGAGTTTGTTCTGATTCTGTTGTATGAAGCCAATAATCTCTCATCAATTTTTTCAGAGAATTCTTTTGATTTCTCGATAAGATATTCTTCTTCTTTCTGAGTTTCAGAGATAAGACCTTCCAATTCTTCTTTCTTGAATTTCAGGTGATTTTTAAGCTCATCAATTTTTGAGTTCAATTCGCTTAACGTTTCGTTTTTGTGACCTATTTTAGCACCGAATTCTTTAATTCTCTTCTCTGCAAGCTGGATTTCAAGCTCCTGATATTCAATCTCCTTACCTAATGCTTCAAACTCTTTATTGTTTCTTACATTATCCTGCTGAGATTTGTATTTTTCAATTAAAGTTTTTGCATGGTTTATTACTTCATGCTTTGTTTTGATCTGGTCGTCCTGATCTTTGATTTCTGCATGAAATTTTTCAGCTCTTTTTTCAAGACCTTCGATTTCAATCTCAAGATCCTCTACTTCGATTGGCAATTCTCCTCTTGTATTTCGGATTTCGTCCAATCTAGAATCAATGATCTGCAAATCGTATAAAGCTCTTAACTTCTCTTCAACTGAAATATCGTTGGTTTTTGCCATATTTTAAATGAAATAATTTACCGGGTTTGTTTTCTCAATAGATTTTGAGATTGCAAATGTACTAAATTTTTGTGACAATATTTCAAATAATTGTTGAGTTACAAATTGTTCTGATTCAAAATGCCCGATATCACAAATCATCATTTTCGAATCGGCAAGGAAAAAATCGTGATATTTTACATCTCCCGTAAGATAAGCATCACATTTTTTGGAAATTGCAGACCGGATGCCGCTTGCTCCGGAACCACCCAGAACTCCTACTCTTTTAATTTTTTTATTATTGAAATCCGAATGACGGATCATCTCCAGACTGAATTTATCCTTTACAAATTTCAGAAAATCTTTTTCATCCATCGGCTCATCAAGATCACCATACATTCCCAATCCTGAATAATGGTTGGTATTTTCAAGGCTGTAAATCTGGTGGGCAACTTCCTCATACGGATGTGCCGTTTTCATTGCATTAACGATCTGTCCCTGCTTATAATCCTCAAAAATCACAGAAATCATGTCTTCGTCTGCATTTTCACGAATATTTTGCTGTCCCGAAAACGGATTTGAACCCTCAATCGGCCGGAACGTTCCATTCCCGTTGATTTTGAAACTGCATTCGTCATAAAACCCGATATTTCCTGCACCTGCCGAAAATAAAGCTTCCTTTACTTTTTCAGAATAATCTTTCGGAACGAAAACCGTAAGCTGTTTCAGATTATTTTTTTTAGGCTGAAGAATTTTTATGTTTTTTAATCCCAACTGATCGCAGATTCCGCGGTTTACCCCAAAAAAATCATTATCGAAAGCGGTATGAATGGCGTAGATGGCAATTTTATTCTCAATAGCTTTTAAAACGGCTCTTTCCACATAGTTTTTCCCTGTTAAAGATTTCAGTCCAGAAAAAATGATGGGATGAAAACATACAATCAAATTACAGTTTTTTTCAATGGCTTCATCCACAATATTTTCCAGCGCGTCATGGCATACCAGAATTCCGGAGACATTTCTGTCGAGAACACCACACAGCAAACCTACATTATCAAAATCTTCTGCCTGTTGCAAAGGAATTCTTTCTTCTATTTTGGCAATTACCTTACTTATTGTCATTTTATGATCTATGTTTGGTACGAAAATAGGGATAATTTGTTAATTTTAAAAAAACATCGAAAAATGGAAAAAGAGCACAATCTTATTCCCGAAGATGCTCTCTGGAAAAGACACCTTTATCGCATCATATACCGCTCTGACACAAAGCTCGGAAAGCTTTTTGACATAATTCTGCTGTCGTTGATTCTCATCAGTACTGCTATTATTATGATGGAAAGTGTTCCGAAGCTCGATAAAAGGTTTCATTACACGTTCATTATTATGGAATGGATTATTTCCATATTCTTTTCTGCGGAATATTTTTCGAGGATTGCCGTTATAAAAAATAAACGAAATTATATTTTCAGTTTTTTCGGAATTATCGATTTTCTGGCATTAATTCCTTTTTATCTGAGCTTTATTTTTCCTGTCACCAAATATTTCCTGATTTTCAGAATGCTGAGAATGCTGAGAGTTTTCAGGGTTTTCAATTTAATGGACTTCATGAATGACGGTTCTGTAATTGTGAGGGCATTAAAAAACAGCTCAAGAAAAATTTATATTTTCCTTTTATTTTTAATTATTTTCTCCGTAATTGTCGGCTCACTGATGTTTATGGTGGAAGGCGGAAGACAGGGGTTTGAAACTATTCCACAGGCGATTTACTGGGCGGTTGTTACTGTTACAACGGTTGGTTATGGCGACGTTTCCCCGATTACTCCGATGGGAAAATTTTTTGCTGTTGTTTTAATGCTTGCTTATTATTCCATTATTGCTGTTCCTACCGGAATTGTAACTGCCGAAATGAGAAACAAAAGACAGAATCTGGAAAAAGTATGCGACAGATGCGGAAATGAAGATATTGATGATGATGCAAGATACTGCAAACAGTGTGGCAAGAAATTAGCTTAGTAATATACATACTCAATCTATTAACGAAACACCACAACAATCATGGAACCTAAAAAGAAAAATAAACCAAACAGCTTAGTTATTATCCTTTTCTCGATGATCGCACTTATGATAGTGATTTACTTTATCCTTGTCATGTTTTTCCCTGCTATTTTTGATAGCATGACCACAGGTGAAATTCAACCTGTTCCCAATAAATAAAGTTTTTTTCATTTAAAATAACAAAGGCGATCTTTACAGACCGCCTTTTATGATGTTTAAAAATTCACTTTATTTTTTAATTGTTTTTAATACCTGCTTAGAGCCGTCTTTCATATCCAGCATCAGCAGATACATTCCCTGTTTCAGTTCTCCCAAATGAATCTCTGAATTAGGATTTTCGATAACTCTTATCAGTCTTCCGGAAACGTCTGTTACAGAAACCGATCTTACCTGAGCAGCATCAGAAATATTAATAACATCGCTGAAAGGATTTGGGAATACTTTCAAGGTATTTTTATTGGATGCCACTTCGGAAGTTCCTAAACTGTTTTTTGAAATATTAATGGTAAATGCTCCTTCCGGCTCATCCGACCATCCACTGTAATGACCGACATTTACGTAATAGGTGTTTCCTGAAAGTGTAGGAATAGAAACTGTTTCAGCACCACCCTGTCCTCCATTATCCACTGTATTTTCACAGTTCAATGCAGAACAATTTCCACTATACACCCCGATCTGAGGATCAAAATCACTTCCTGCAGGCATCGTTACATTAATATTAAATGTACTTCCGTCTCCTACAAAAGTAAACCAGGTACCATCATTCATTTCATTAGAACATACGCTTACAATTCCCGAGTTATTGGTAGCTCCCGCTCCGTCGTTTTGCGCGTAAGTATAAGGGAAAGCAGCAGCAGATAATGCTCCAGAACAAGCATCATTTGCCGGTGGCGGAGGGAAAGTTCCTACACAAATATTAAAGCTTTGGTTGCTTCCTGCCCCATAATAACTGTACACTCTCACCAGATATGTTTCTCCTACCGTAAGACCTGATACAACTCCTGAAGGCGGATCTGAACACAGAATGCTTGATAATGCTCCACAACCTCCGCTGAATACCTGAAAATAAGTATCCGTGTCTCCTGCCGTACTTCCTACTGAGGCAATATTAAGAAGAGAAATTTTATGAGTCGCCGCCGTGGCTACAAATTTAAACCAAACATCATCATCTGCTTCTCCATAGCATGGACTTGGAGCAGTTCCTGAATCTGTTGCTCCTATTGTATATCCTGCAGTTACTGTTCCGCAGTTCAAATCTGGGTTTACAGGCAATGTAATCGCTGTTACACATTCATCATTAGCCGGCGGCGGCGGTGAGGTAGTAAACATCTGCTCTGTACATCCTGAAGATTCTCCTCCCGAACCTACTGCCACGATTTTAACGTAATGGGTAGTATTCGGAGCCAATGCAGCTGAAGGCGTATAACTATTGGTTGCTACAGAAACCTGATTCGCCACATTTGTTCCTCCTGAAGAAGTTCCGATCGAAACTTTATAGCTTGTTGCTCCTGCTGTATTGTTCCATGTGATGGTAGGAGTTAAAGGGATAAAAGTAGAATTATTTCCCGGATAGGTAACTACCGGACACGCAGGAATAGGATTAGGAGCCAGTCCCTGAATGGTAACAACGGATTTATAATTTACAAGATTTCCTGCAGGCGGTGAAGCCGGATCCGGATCTGTGTAATCATTTTTATAATAAAGAGTAGAATTTTGTGCTCCGCTGTACACATACATTGCCTCATCATAGTCATTATTATCGTAACCCGCAGAGTTTTCCTCTGCTGCAATAACCAGATTGGATGTATTGTTATAAGCGAAAGGCGTTGGAAAAACAATTTCGATCACTCCATTGTTATTACTCACTGTTCCTGAAAAAACCTGCGTTAACTGAGCTGCTGGAATCCAGTCTGAGTCTGTACTGAAGGATGTTTTATTGGTAAGTCCCAAATACACCACCCATTGTGAAGAGCTTGAAATGGACATTGCAGGATCTATGTAGAACTTCAGTCCTGTAATGTTTCCTGCTGCGCTGGCGTTAATTTCCTGCTTTGTGAAAATCTGCTGCACGTACGAATAACCGTAGTAGGTACTGATTGGAGCTACTCCAACATCAGTGCTTCCTGAACCCAAAGTAATCTGAGCGGAAAAAGTCATACTTAAAAACAATAAGCATGAAAGTAAAAATTTTGTCATAAACTATCTATATTTTGTTGATTAGATACTAATTTAACAATAATATTTCAATTTTAATATTAAATTTAAATTTAATTAACAAAAAAAATAGCGACTAAAGATTAGTCGCTATTATCATTTATGAAACGTATTAAAAATTATTTCTTAATCGTTTTTATCGTTTGCTTAGAACCATCTTTCATTTCCAGAGTAACTAAATACATTCCTTGTTTCAATTCTCCTAAATGAAGTTCTGAAGTAGGATTTGCAATAGTTTTTACCAATCTTCCCGCGATATCTGTAACCAATACATTTTTAACATTCGCTACATCGGAAATATTCAATACATCTGAGAATGGATTAGGATAAACTTTGATATTGTTTTTAGCATCTTTCACTTCATTTGTTGCTAAAACCAATGATGCATCATAAGCAGATACCTTGAATTGACCAACTGTTGATGAAGAATAATTCCAAATACCAATCTTTAATGTAGATCCCGGAGTTAATCCTGTAAGAGATACTAAAGAGAAGTTACCGTCTGTTGAGCTGTCATCATCACAACCAATTTGCGTAAGTGCTCCACAGCTTCCACTGTACACTCCTAAAACAGTATCCGTAACATTAGAACCAGAAACAGACTGAGTTTCAATTGTAATATTTCCACTTGCAGGAACTACTACAGAATACCACACATCTCTGTAACCAGTAGTCTGGCAAGAATGCGTAGCCGTAGCATCAGAGGTTTCTGTAGCACCAGCGTTAGTTGCTGTTAAAGCATTCTGTGCAAAAGTACCACCAGCTGTTAAAGCAACTGCACCAGAACAGTCATCATTTGCAGGAGGTACAGCTAAAGTTGTAAATGTTACAGGAACCCAAATAGACTGATCTGCAGCACTACAATTAGATCTTACCCAGAAATAATAAGTTGTAGAAGGTGTTAAGTTAGGTAATGTAGTTGTTGCAGCAGTTAAACCAGAAGCTGTAGGAGTTGTAGAACTGGTTGGAGCTGTATTGGTTGTACTGTAATACACATCATAACCATTCGCAGGTACAGGATTTGGTGCCGTCCAATTGACAACTGCTGAATTGTAAGTTAAAGTTGCTGAAGGCACTGTAACAGCTGAAGGTTCAGAACATGTAGGAGTAACCACAATACTAATATCATCTACATACAGGTTATATTGGTTAGCAGCCGAATAAGCATTGAAACCAAAATAATAAACACCTGAAGCCGTCGGAGTAAAATCTACAAAGTTACTTGCGGATGTTGCGGTATTAATATTTGGATGATCAGCCAAAGCATTTGTCATACTAGCATTATTTGCCGATGTACCATACGCAACCTTTAGTTTTTCAGCATAAGTTGTACTGTTATTTCCATATGTATACTTAATTCTGTAAGAAACACCCGCAGTTAAGTTGATCCCCTGAGTATAGAACCATGCATTTGCATCGTTACTAAAATTATACAGATAAGTAAGCGCTTTAGTAGTAAATCCATAAGCACCAGGAGAACTTGTAGTCCAGTTATTACCAGTACCCGCATTTTCTAAAGAAGTACAAGAAGGTAATGCAGGTGTTGTTACACTTTCAAAATCCTGAGTATAAGGAACGTTTGTAGCTGTACATGCCGTTGTGAAACTTACAGGACCTGCCCAAGAACTTGTAGAACCTGAACCACAATTAGAACGAACCCATACATAATAAGTTGTGTTAGCCGTAAGACCAGACAAATTGTAAGTTGTAACTCCGGCTGCAACATTAGCGGTTGGCGTAGTAGTAGCGGTAGGCGCTGTGTTGGTTGTGCTGTAATAAATGTTATATCCGTTTGCAGGAGCAGGATTTGGAGCTGTCCATGAAACGGTAGCACCTGAAGCTGTAATTGCGGATGAAGTAAGCACTGTTGGCTCAGTACATGCAGGAGTTAATTCTAATTTAAAATCATCAAACCCCATATAATATGGTGCAGTAGATGTTACAAATGCCTTGATACCAAATGTATAAACGCCTGAAGTAGTTGGCACATATGTTACGGTTACTTTGGTATAATTGGTACTATTTGAACCACCCGTTGCTGTTTGTGTTGAAGTAAGGAATGTGTTAAGACTAGTTGCTCCTGTAGAAGATTGAGCATTATTTACCAATACCTCATTCTGCCATCCCGTCAATCCATCTCCAACCCAATAGAATGAAAAATCGTATGATTGACCAGCGGTTAGATTAAATGAAGGTGTCCATAAATATGCTGCCGTAGTAGGATAATAAATAGTCATATAGTTAGGAGCAGATCTAGGATCATTATAAGTATTTCCAGATGCCGTTTGACTCGTAAACAGATAAGAAGAACTTAAACCTCCACTTGTTGCCCAACAGCTTGGTGTAATTCCGTTTCCAACTGCTGCCATGCTATCAAAATTTTCAGTCCATGGGAAAGTTGATATCGCTGCCGCAGGAGCAGATACAGCAATAGGAGTTGAATTGGTCGTTATTCCGGAACCTGAACATGTAACAGCACAATAAAAGGAATTAGCTGCACTTACAGTTGTTGTATATGTAGATGTTGTTGCTCCTGCAATTGCTCCTGCACTATCGTACCATTGATAACTAACCCCTGATCCAACCGTAGAATTCTGCAGACTCAGCGTCGTAGAATACGGGGAAGAACACGGTGTACTTGTTGCCGTTGCTAATGTATTCCCAGGATTAGGAGCACCAGAGCAAGCTGTAGCAGTATAAGTTAACTGTGTCTGATATCTTCTGGTTTGAGTGGTATAACTAGTATTCGTTCCTGCAATTGCAGTTGAAGCACTCGTTCCCATCGCCTGAGCAGAAGTAGTAGTATCATACAGCCATTGGAAGGCACCTCCCGTAAATGGAGTTACCGGAGTACCTGATGGAACCCAGTCAATATATACTTCAATAGCACCTCCTGAATAATTGAAAGTGTTTGATGTATTATTATTGAAAGTTACCCAACCTGCGGCTGCAGGAAAATTAGTAGTACTATTTATCGTAGCACTATAAAATAAAGTTGCCCCTCCAACCATAGTACTCCAGGCAGTACCACTGGCTAAAGCAGTAGCAGAGCTATTTTTAAGATAGACATTCAATGTCCATGCATTACTGCCCGACACATTAAACGCCGTACTCTTATAATAGGCGATACTGTTAATGGTTGCTCCGGGAACAACAGATGCACCACTCAAATCCGCTGCCGTAAGCAACTGTATAGATTTTGAATGATGAAATGAACTCGTACCACTGGAACGATAGATAGGATCGCCATTTGTACCAGCCGATGCTGTACTGGCTCCCGAACCTATTGTTACTGTGGTTTGCGCCATGATGCCTGCATAGAGGAACATCAAACACATCAGTAAAAGTTTTTTCATGCGTAAAAAATAAAATTAGGTGATGTAAATGTAAAAATAAATTTTAATTTAATTAACCAAAACTTTATAAATAATTCATATTTAATACTAAAACAAATCATTATCAAACTAATTATTAAACAATCATTTGAATAGTTAAATAAATAATAATTTTAAAACTAAACATAATGAACTGTTTATCAAAAAGTTAATAATTAGTAACAATAATTAATTTACAACAATTAACATAATAATTTATTTTCGAATAACTTATAAATTTTTAATAAAAAATAGCGACTAATAAATTAGCCGCTATTATTCTCTATTAATTATAAATAATTAAATTTATTTTTTAATTGCTTTAATAGTTTGTTTAGAACCATCCTTCATTTCAAGCGTCACTAAATACATTCCTTGTTTCAACTCTCCCAAATGAAGTTCTGAAATAGGATTTGCAATAGTTTTCACCAATCTTCCCGCGATATCTGTAACCAATACATTTTTAACATTCGCTATATTTGAAATGTTTAATACATCTGCAAATGGATTAGGATATACTTTGATGTAATTCTTGGTATCTTTTAATTCATTTGTTGCAAGTATTGTAGATTCTTTTAAGCTGATATCATCCAATAATAGATTATCATAGAAGTATCCATTACCCGCTACATCTTTATCTACCACAAATCTTACCTGTACAGTCTTACCAATATATGCAGCTGGCAAGACTAAAGATACTGTTCTCCAAGTCGGTGCATTGGACGTGTCTGCAAAAATAGTTTCCCAAGTAGAAGAATTAACATCCTTGATATCAACCGTAAGTTTATTATTGTCATAAGCCGGCTGGCTGGTAGGGTTTACTCCCGTCCCATGATTCTTAAACCATCTGAACTCCAACGCAGGATTTGTTAATCCAGTTAAATTAACCATTGGTGTCATTAATGTCACATCATGAACTCCTGTGTATGGGCTGGACGCATCCACATAAGCAAACTGTCCTGCAGTATTATTCTGCCCCGCAGCACTATAAGTTGTACCATAGTCCTGAGTAGAACTACCAAATTGCCAAAGTGCATAACTTGTGTTATTTGTGCTTGATGTAGACCAACAATTCGGAGCAGCTCCTGAATTAAAGTTTTCAGTAAACGGTGCTGAGAAAGAGCTACATAAAGTTGTGAATACTGCAGAGCTTGACCACTGACTTAAATCTGAAGCACTACATTTTGATCTTACCCATACATAGTAGGTTGTAGCTGCAGAAAGACTTCCTAAATTCTGAGACGTTGTCATAACCCCAGTAATAGTAGGAACTGTTGCACCAGTAGGAGCAGTGTTTGACGTACTATAGTATATTTCATATCCATTAGCTGGTGCTGTCGCAGGAGAAGTCCATGCCAATGTTGCTCCTGAACTTGTAATTGCAGATGTACTTAAACCTGTAGGAACATCACATGTAGGAATAGATTCTACGATAAAATTATCTACAAAGAAATCATAATCAGGAGCATCATCTACTGTTCCATCACTTCCATACATTGCAAAAATTACATTATTCCCATTATAGGCTGTTAAATTAAGAGTATATGTATTTAAAGTGTTACCAGGAGCATTAGAAGCATTCCAAGTCTGAAGAACCGTCCATGTAGTTCCACCGTCAGTTGATACTACAAACTGTATAACATCGTCAGACCCCATAGCACTTGAAGTCGTAACACCATATGCTGTTAAACCATAATCAAATTTAACTCTATACCCCCCTGCAGACAAATTAAACGCCGGAGAAATCAACCAACCATTTCTAGCAGTTGAATACAGATTTATTCTTGCTGCACCTGTAGAACCGGAATTTAAGAATCCATCTTCTATCCAGTAGTTGGTAGTACCTGTTCCAGGTCCTGTTGCTGGTGATCCTCCATTTAAACGAGACCAGCATGCTCCAGGGAATGTAGAGAAATTATTTGTGTAACTTGGAGTATAAGCACCACAAACTGTCGTAAAGTTTCTTATAGTACATGAAGAAGAAATCGTCCCTCCATTATAAGCGTTTACCGTATAATAGTAAGTTGTAGAAGTATTTAGTGCCGTACTTAATGTATAAGTAGTAACATTTCCTACATCTACATTATTCAAAACATCAGTTCCTCCGGAAGTTGTTCCCATAGATATTTTATAACCTGTAGCGCCGGTAGTAGCTGCCCAAGTAATTGTAGGTGTTGTAGAAACTCCCGTTGCAGCAGCTGCAGGAGCACTTACAGAAGGACAACTAATGTTTGCCGTAGTAAAAGATCTTTCGGTGCATCCGGTAGCACTTCCTATTGAATTTTTAGGTATTACAGTAAGATAATATTGCTGATTGAAGTTGAGAGGTGTACCTGAGGGCACTGTATAAGTAGTAACATTTCCTACATCTACTCCATTCATAACATCTGTACCTCCAGGACTTGTTCCTAAATTAATCACATAACTCGTAGCGCCATTTTGTCCTAAAACACCAGCCCACGTAAAAGTAGGAGTTACAGAAACACCAGTAGCATTGGCAGCAGGAGCAGAAATTGTAGTACATGCAGGAGCTGCAACAGCGGGAGGGAATGTAACATCAAATCCAATCACAGGTCTTCTGTAGTTCGAACTGGTAAGTGTTGCCGTAAAAGCACTGGATGTATTTAAGTATTTAGTTGTATTATTGTTTGTTGTAGAAATACAGGTTGTTCCATATTCATAATCCCACGTAATACTTGAAGAAGGAGCAGTTGTTTGAGTGTACTCTAGATATATTGCTAAATTACTTCCGGAAGTATAAGAAAAATTAGTTGTATGAGCAAACTGCTTAAATCCAGCAGCAGAACCAACAGTCGCAGCAGGATCTGAATCGTAAACCAATGTAGCAGTTGAAATTTCAGTAGCCCAGTCCGGAGAAGCAGAACCAAAATCAGTCGCCGTAGTAAGCTTCAGATAAATTTTAAAATTGGTACCTGCAGGAAGAGAACCGGAAGTAGCAATCCTTCTGAAATAAGTTCCGGTAATTGTTCCTCCGTTTATAGCTGCGAGTTGTGAAGCAGGAAGAATAAAAGCAGTCCTGTTTTTGTTATTAGTTGTGGTAGTACTGTTCATTGGTCCGTACGTATTAGATCCAATCCCTGTTGAACAGGTCGTGACAGTAAAATTTTGTCCCTCATAGCTTTGATATACAAACAAGCACATCAAAAGCAAGAACAGAAAATTGAGCTTTTTCATTTTTTTAGCAAATTAAAATTAGGTACTGTAAAAGTATAAATAATTTTTAACCTAATTAACCAAAATTTCACAAATATTTAATATTTAACAACAAAACAAATAATTTAATACATTATTATTAAACAATCATTTAAATACTTACAATAATCACAATAAAAAATTACCTGTAAAAAGCTGCTTATCAGACAGTTAAAAATTACTCCCAAATAATTGATTTACAACAGCATACAACTTAACATAAAAAAATATAGACTACCCTTTTGAGACAGTCTATACAAATAGTATACATTAGCGTTATTTATATAAATAATGTTCTGTTAAAATTTATTAAACAGTATATAAAGAAAATTATACAAGAATTAAGTCGCACAATTGTACATCTTGATTTTCTCTCATCATTTTTACCGCAATATATTCCCTCAAGCGTTTTATCTTCGGCTGTTCCCGAAAACACATTCCTTTGGGCGAAACGATTTCGGAACTCTCCGAAAATGTTTTCCTTTTGGCGGAATATACTCGGCGAATTCCGAAAGTTTGCTCCCTTAGGCGGGACGGCTTCGGCTGTTCCCGACAGCTCCCTCCCTTCGGCGGTGGCTCTAGGAAGGCGTTTGCGGAGATTCTTGTTTCTGATCTTCTCCCCCGCTTTCTTCCGTACTGCTGTATTTGGTAACGGCAAGATTATATTGGTTTACCAGACTGCTGAGCTTTGCCATTAACTGATCGTATTCTGCATTCGGGGTAAGCAGGGCATGAGCTTCTATATGCTGCTTCAGTGTTCGGTAAGCTTCCGTAGATGCTGTTCTGGCGTTAGCTAATACACCTGTTTCTACTTCGGACAGCTGCACAGTACGGGCAATGTACCTGTTGTTAAAATTCTGGTTGGAAGTTTTCAGCTCGTCTACCCAAGCAGTAAGTTGAAGCTGGGAGATTTTATCGCTGTGCTTTTCTTCCCATTCTGCTACGATGCTGTTAATAGTGGCAGTTTCCAACTGATACCGAAGCTTGTAGATACGATCCCCAAAACGGTTAAGGATATCTAAAAGTGCAAAGGCATTGTTCTTGGTCACCGGATCGAAATGGTACTGCCATGCTTCCAGCATCATCTTGATCCCAATAACAGCGTTATCTCTCTGCGTATCCAAAGCCTGAATTTCCGGTGTAATATCACTCCCTGTATAGGGCATATAGGCATTATTAAAACTTTCTGCCGCGGTTTGCAGGGCTGTTCTCTGAATCCCTATATTTAATTGGTCGGCAGTGGTTTGAGGTAAAAGTTCCAGTACATTGTTTACGAATTGCAGAAAATCTCCGTTACGGTATTTTTCCAGATTGGCGGTTGTAATCATTGTGTTATTTTAAAATTTTAAAGGGCTAATTTATAAAAAAATTGAAAGCGTTTTTCTGTTCAGGTATATTTTACGAAAAAAATTTTAGACAACTTCAAAATTTGGGCTGTGATAAGGTTTTCATAGTAAAGAATTTTCATGAAACATTTATCAAAAAACAGAGGCTATCCATTGGGACAGCCTCTATAATTCATGCTCAGAGTATGGTTAATAAAATTTACTTTTTAATTGCTTTGAAAGTCTTTTTAGATCCATCCTTCATATCTAAAGTAATTAAATACATTCCCTGCTTTAATTCATTTAGCTTAACTGATGATTCAGGATTAGCAATGGTTTTAATTAACCTTCCTGCAATATCTGTTACATAAACGGCTTTCACATTAGAAATATCAGATACATTCAAAATATCCGTAAAAGGATTTGGATATACTTTAATTTCGTCCTTCGTACCGGATAATTCGTTTGTGGCAAGCGGAGCGGTTACAATGAATGAATAATCAATAATTTCCCCCCTTGAGAAACCTAAACAAGGATCCGTTGGTGCGCTGTTGTTGTAATTGATCAAAACCCTCATTCTGTAAGTTCCTACAGATGTATTTGCAGGGATGGTAAGTGTTGCACCGCTTGTGGTTGTAGTATAATTTGTTGTTGCATACAGTTTTTCGGAAGCATCAAAAACATTATTCTGATTTAAATCTACCCAGACAGCAACCCCAACCGTAGGACCTCCCGCAGTTATAGAAATAGGAATAACCGTATTGGAAGAAGATTTCGCAATTGAAATATTATTTGAGCTCATCAGATTTTTATATCCAAAAGTTGCTGCACTGTTCGCTGTTGCAGAACTGTATGCCATATTGGTATTGGCAGTAGTGGATGTAAATGAGCTGATCCATGAATTCTGATTGGAAGTTGCCGGAGTACAGTAATTGCTTGTATAGAATCTTGTTCCGCCTTCCCATGCACTGTTATCAGTCGCAGTACATTTAGCTCTTGCCCATACGTAGTAGAATGTATCACTGGTTAATCCTGTCAGGTTAGCAGTTGTACCCGTTCCACTTGTACTTACAGAATTTGAAGCATTTAAAACAGTTGTTGCTGTCGGTGCTGTATTGGTGGTGCTGTAATAGACATCATACCCTACTCCAACCGTAGAAGAAGGTGCCGTCCAGCTAATCGCAGCTCCGTTAGCTGAAGTGGATGCTACGGTAATTAATGTCGGATTATCGCAGCTTGGAATAGGCTGAATATTAATATCATCAATTCCAATACCTCTGTAAGTTCCTCCTACACCGTGTCTGAACGCAAGATACTGATCTGTTCCCGCCGGAATATTTACCGTATACTGAGCCATAGTTGATGTTAAAGTAACCGCACTGATCTGCGTAAAAGTAGAAGCATCAGCAGGATTGCTTAACGTTCCTACTTGAAGCGTATAACCTGCAGCCCCTCCGACAGCCATGAAACGAACTCTGTTTGCTCCGTTTGAAAGGGGGGTAATTTGTGGGGAAACCAACATTCCTCCCGCTGTAGTAGCTGTATCATTATATAAATAATAACCATTTGGTGCAGAAGAATTATATGATGTATTTACATAGCCATATCCCGCCCAAGATGATGGCTCCAAATATCTCCAGCAGGTAGGCGCATTTGTATTGCTGCTGCTTCCTGTAGATGTGGTGTCGAAATTTTCAAATACCGGAAGAGATGTTACAGCCGGGCACACAGTTGTAAAGCTTCTCTCTGTACAGTTTAAAGAGTTTTGAGTTGCCGTATATGCTCCTACAGACCAATAATACACTGTACTGTAATTAAGAGAAGTTGGCAATGTGTATGTAGTTACATTTCCTACATCAAAATTATTAAGGACATCATTTCCGCCCGGCGTTGTTCCTATTCTCAGTTTATAGCCTGTAACTGCAGAAGAGGAAGAAGCAGTCCATGTAAAGGTAGGTGTCAGCGGAACATTTATAGCAGATGCTGCAGGTGCAGATTGTGCAGGACAGATAGAAAGTGTGGTAAATGTTCTTTCTGTACATCCTGTAGATGAAATCGTAGCGTTATAGGAATTAACCGTATAATAATATTTTGTGTTATAAGTTAATTCTGTTGGTAAAGTATACGTTGATACGTTTCCTACATTCAAATTATTTAAAACATCTGTTCCTCCTGAAGTTGTCCCCACAGATATTCTGTATCCTGTAGCTTCCGGATTTGCCGTCCATGTAAATGCAGGCGTTACGGAAACTCCTGTTGCCGCCGAAGAAGGCGCAGAAACTGTAGGACAGAAGGTTTTCGTCGTAAAAGAAGATCCTGAAACCCATGCACTCTGATCTGAAGCAGAACAACGGGATCTTACCCAAACATAATAAGTTGTACTCGGCGTTAAATTGGCTATCGTATAGGTTAAACCTGTTGCACCGACAACATTGGGCGTTGTTGCAGCAGTAGGCGCTGTATTGGTCGTGCTGTAATAAATATCAAATGCCGGTGCAGGATTTGCCATCACCCAGTTTACCGGAGCTGTTGTAGACGTAGTTGTTCCGGGAGTTACAGAATCCGGGAACATACAAGGAATTACCGAAATATTTACATTATCAACATAAATATCGTTGCTTCCATTGTCTCCTGTAGCCATAAATCTTACAATCGCGGTCGGACTGCTCGTTCCCAAGTCTGCATATTTGGTAGCCCATGAAGCAGAAATCCCCTGAGTAGAACCTACCTGACTGAAGGTGTTTCCGCCATCTGTAGAAACCAGTACTTTTAAAACATCAGTTCCTGAAGTATTCTGATAGTCGTAAGACAACAGCCTCGATCCTGTTCCTGAGGATAAATTGATATACAAATCCATATATCCTGAAGCATTGATCGTATTGTACGAATGGAATCTTGCGGTAGGAGCTATACCCGGTGCAGCAACGGCTATATTTCCGCCTACGCTTGTCCATCCTGTTGTACTTGCGTAACCACTTACTGCAATATCACTCGCTCTCCATGAGTTATCCCCTCTCGAAGGCCATGTTCTCCAATAGTTGGCATTGGGAAGATCTCCTATGGAATTTCCGTTTTCCCACGTACTGAAACTTTCAGTAAAAGGAATAGAAGCATAATTTACAGGAGGTGCAATCCATGTTCCCGGAGAATAAGTAAAGGTAAGACCGGAAGCAGGTACAGTTGTTGCGTTGGCAGTTCCTAAAGTAACGGAATCTGTACTGCTGGTTCCTATAGAAGTTGCCGTCCAGTCTGTTCCTACCCTGTTATTGGTATCGGAAGCTTCCGATCCTCTTATTCCGACCTGTCCCGTTAAGACCGCAGTACCGGAAACACAATTTCCGTAGACAATGCTTACACTATTAGAGGTTAAATCAAACTGGATCTGAAAATTAAGAAGCTGTCCAGCAGATGCAGCACTTCCCTGAAGGTCTTTAAACTGTACAATAAATTTAGAGCCAACTGTTTCGTAGGAAATCTCAGAAGTGGCTGTATTGGCATTTTTCAGATTGACTGCAAAATAAGCAAATGCTCCCTCATAAGGAGTCGTGGTATCTGTAGAAAGCCCTGTGTAAGTAGCTGCCAAAGCAGGAGTTCCAAGGGTTACAAAACCATTATTGCTAAGGTATACAGTGTTATAAGATTTACCATTAAATTTAAAAGCTGATGGTAAATTAATTGCAGCTGAAACAGCATCCGTCGCTAAGGTTGCTCCCGACTGCCATACCGTTCTGCTTGCTGAAAGTGGTGTGTAGGTTCCCGAGGTCTGCGTAAATCCGTAGCCGTTGTTGGTATTCGGATTGGTCGCCTGAGGCGGCCCCACCTGTGCAAACGTTGCCGATCCTAAGGCAAGCAAACACGTGAGTAGAATTTTCTTCATATATCAATAAAATTAAGGGCGGTAAAAATATAAAAATTATTCATTAAATATTATAAAAAATATCAATTCATTATCTATTAATACAGAAAAGTAAAAATTTATTAATTAAAACCAAATATTCATATAATTTTAACAAGCAACATGATAAACAATTGTAAGCCAGCAAAATAATCTTACAAAACGAGATTATTTTTTAGACTACCGTAAAAAATAAAAAAGTGATTACAAGCAGGATTTAGCCACTTTATAATCACTTTAAATTTATAAAAATCAGGTTTTGAAATTACTTAATTCAGATAAAATTCATATTTATTTAATAACTGAATTTCTTTAATCAGCTCTCCGCTGAGATTTACGGAATGTTTCATCGACTGTACTTCAAGATGCTCTATCTTCGAATCTTCTTCCACGTTTTTGAGATAAAATTTCAGCTTCTGCGTTCCCTGATTTCTTTCCAGCACTTTTCTGAAAAAGTTAAGATCTTCCGGTCGGAAATCCATGACATCCATTACCAAGGAAATACTTTTCGCAAATCTTTCAAAAGCTTCCTGAAGCTCTATGACATCTGTAACATTCACAAAAACTCTTCCGTCCTTTACCTGAGCAAATTTAATTTTGAAAATAACAAAACGCTGAACCTCCAGTTTTTCTTTCAGCTTCATATAATCACGGTCTCCCAGTCGGAAAGAATAGGAACCGGAGTAATCTTCCAGTGTTACAAAAGCCACTTTTTCTCCGCTTCTGAAGCCATCTTTTACCACATATTCGGTAATCAGACCGGCAACGGTGTATTCTTTTCCGCCACCGCCGTTTTCTCTTTCTTTCTGTAAGGTTTTCCAGTCTTTTTTCTTCTCTTCGAATAATTCTTCCTGCTTATTCGCAAAAGCCTGTTCTTTATATGCATCTACCTCATCAAGATTCAGGAAATGGAAAACACCTTTCGGCTCAGCTTTTTTGGTGACTTCTTCAATGAGTTCCTCTTCTTCACCCGCAATGACATCATCGGAAACAATTTCCGCAAGTTCAGATACATCTTCCGGAACGTCCTGCTCTAAGATCGGAACCTCATCAATTACAATTTTCGATTCATCTTCTTTTTCCAGAACAGATTTTTTGGAAAGACTTCCCTGTATAAACTGGAACTGATATTTAAATTCATCTAAAGGATGCGCAGAAAGATAGAATCCGATGGTTTCTTTTTCTTTATTCAGCTTATGCATATTCGGCCATTCGGGACACGGAGGCAGCTTGGGCTGCTCGATCTGAACTTCCTCTGCAAAATCTGCGAAAAGAGAATGTTCCATTTCATTTTTACTTTCCTGAAAGCTTTGTCCGTAACGGATCAGTCTTTCCAGATTGGTTCTTCCCGCCATATCAATATCGAAATACTGACCTCTGTGGAAATTGTCGAGTTCATCAAAAGCTCCTGCCAAAACCAAACTTTCCGCCACTCTTTTATTCATTTGTGAAGGCAGAATTCTTTCGAAGAAATCATAGATATTTTTAAATCTTCCGTTCTGTCTTTCTCTTGTAATGGCTTCACTCGGACCTTCACCAATTCCTTTAATGGCTCCCAGACCAAAACGGATCTGTCCTTTTTCGTTTACCGAGAATTTGTACTGAGATTCATTTACATCCGGTCCCAAAACATCAACGCCCATACTTTTACAGTCTTCCATGAACATGGTGATGGAATCGGTGTTGTTAATGTTGTTACTCATCACACTCGCCATATATTCTGCCGGATAATTGGCTTTCAGATAAGCGGTCTGATACGCAATAAATGCATAACACGTAGAGTGAGATTTGTTGAAGGCATATTCTGCAAAGGCTTTCCAGTCGTTCCAGATTTTCTCTAAACGTTCTTCGTTGAGGTTATTTTTTCTTCCGCCTTCTATGAATTTCGGGTACATTTTATTAAGAACGTCGATCTGCTTTTTACCCATCGCTTTTCTCAGCGTGTCGGCTTCCCCTTTCGTGAAATTCGCCAGTTTCTGGGACAAAAGCATTACCTGCTCCTGATAAACCGTAATTCCGTAGGTTTCCTTTAAATATTCCTCTGTTTCCGGTAAATCGTAGACGATTTCTTCAATTCCGTGCTTTCTGTTGATGAAGTTCGGGATGTATTTTATCGGACCGGGACGGTACAATGCGTTCATGGCAATAAGATCGGCAAAAACGGTAGGTTTCAGCTCTCTCATGTACTTTTGCATTCCAGGACTTTCGTACTGGAAAATCCCGACTGTTCTTCCCTCTTTAAACAACTGATAGGTTTTTGTATCATCAAGCGGAATGAGATCGGGATCGATATCCACTCCATGCCTTGCTTTTACAAGTTTTAAAGCATCCTTGATGATGGTTAAAGTTCTCAGACCTAAAAAGTCCATTTTCAGAAGTCCTGCACTTTCTGCCACCGAGTTATCAAACTGCGAAACCAGAATATCGGCATCTTTTGCCGCAATAGTTACCGGAACCAGATTACTTACATCTTCCGGTGTAATGATAACCCCACAAGCGTGAATTCCTGTATTTCTGATACAGCCTTCCATTTTTTTAGCACTTGCCAAAACACCGTGACGCGCATCATTCGGGCTGTCGAGAACGTAGCGCATTTCGTCAACAAGCTGTTGTTCTTCAGGTTTTAATTTATCGTATTTTGCTAAAGCTTTCGCAATATTCATCCCCGGTGTGGAAGGAATTAATTTTGCAATATTATTCGTGTCCGGAATCGGAACATCCAAAACTCTTCCCGCATCTTTAATCGCAGATTTCCCTCCCAGAACCGAGTAGGTAATAATCTGGGCAACCTGTGTTTTTCCGTATTTATCAACCACCCATTTGATGATTTTATCTCGTCCTTCATCATCAAAGTCGATATCGATATCGGGCATGGAAACCCTTTCCGGATTCAGGAATCTCTCGAAAAGGAGATCATATTTAATGGGGTCAACATTCGTAATTCCGATACAGTACGCTACTGCAGAACCTGCCGCAGAACCACGACCGGGACCTACCCAAACGCCCATTTTACGGGCTTCGTTACAGAAATCCTGAACAATCAAAAAGTAACCGGGATATCCTGTATTGGCAATAACTTCCAGTTCGAAATCCAGACGTTCTTTTATCTCATCTGTAATTCCGGTATCAACATATCTTCTTTTTGCCCCTTCATACGTCAAATAGGTAAGATAAGCCATCTCACCACGTTTTCCGCCGTCGATATCGTCTTCGGGATGAATAAATTCTTCCGGAATATCAAATTTAGGAAGGAGAACATCTCTTTTTAGCGTATAAGGTTTGAACTTCGCAAAAAATTCTTCATACGCATCGAATGCATCAGGATAAGCCAAAAATGCTTCCTTGATTTCATCCGCTGTTTTTATGTAATATTCTCCGGTTGCCAGTCCTCTCCTCTTTCCAAAACCTTTTCCTACAGGCGTTGAAAGTTTTTCACCGTCTTTGATGCAGCTTACAATATCCTGAATGTTAGAATCGTCTTTATTGGTATAGAACGTTTCATTCTGCGCTAAAATTTTAACATTATACTTATCTGCAAAATGCAATAAAACATCATTTAAATGCTCTTCTTCCGGTAGTTTATGGTTCTGGATCTGGACATAAAAATCGTCTCCGAAAGTATCTTTCCACCATCTGAAAAGCTCCTCCCCTTTCTGTTCACCCGTATTTAAAATGGCATCCGGAATATCTCCGTGAATTCCCGAAGTTAAGGCAATAACTCCCTCTTTATATTCGGCAATCAATTCCCGGCTGATCCTCGGAACTCCAAAATAAAATCCTTTAAGAAATCCGATACTGGATAGTTTGGCTAAATTTTTATAGCCGTTAAAATCCTTTGCCAATAAGACAACCTGCGTTCTTCTGTCGGGATCATCTTTGGTAAACTGCTTCTGCTCATAACGGTCTGAAATATAAAATTCGCAGCCCACAACAGGAATCAAAGGTTCCGAAATCGGTTCCAGCTCATTAAATTCTTCGCCTTTTTCTTCCGCTTCCTGTTTTTTAGCGAGGTATTCTTTATGCTTTTTCGCACGGTCGCCATTGGCGCCTTCTACCGCCGTAACAAATTTAAAAGCACCCATCATATTTCCCAGATCCACCATTCCGACGGCGGGAAAATTATCATCACTTGCTTTTTTAATTAAATCGTTGATGCTTGTAGTAGCTGTTAAAGTAGAGAAAACACTGTGGTTATCGAAGTTGAAATATTTTCCGAGATCGATCTCCTCAATACTTCCGATATCCTGCTGTTTTTTCTTGTTGTGAAAATCCGCAACCTGCCTTCTGATAACAATATTAAAGGGCTTTATCGGATCAGGATACAGCGTTTTAAAATACGCAAGCTGGTCTTCGGAAACCTTTAAAACTTCCGCAGGAATCACCCCGATTCTCATCATTTCGAAGAAAACCTGCGCCGTGGCATTTACGTCGGCTGCGGCGTTGTGGGCTTCATCAAATTTATGACCGTATAATTTTTCGTAAAGCTCTTCCAGCTTCGGAGCTTTGTACCTTCCTCCTTTTCCGCCTCCCAACTGACAGAAATCTGTTCCCAGAATCATGGTATCGGCTTTTGGCTTTTCCTGAAGGTTATCTTTAATATTTTTACGGTAAAATTCGGCTCCCACAATGTTGTAATCGAATTCCACATTGTGTCCGGAAACCACTCTTACTTTTTCTAAAACTTTAGAAAATTCATTTAAAATTTCTTCGAGATCACGACCTTCGTCATTGGCGATTTTTGTAGTGATCCCGTGAATTCTTGCGGCATTGAAGGGAATATCATACCCTTCCGGTTTTATAATATAATCCTGATTTTCAATTAATGTTCCGTCATCTTCATGCAACTGCCACGCAATCTGCACCATTCTTGGCCAGTTATCTGAATCTGAAAGCGGAGCGTTGAAATTCTTCGGTAAACCTGTGGTTTCTGTGTCAAAAACTAAATACATGTAATTTTTCTAGCTTTTATTAAAAAAGAGAATGTAAAGTTACTTTAATTTTTTGTCTTTTGGAATTAGTTTTTATAAATGCTGATGAATCATGGTATGCATATCCGGTTGGGATAAATCTGTTTTTTTAATTAAATTACCCCTCAAAAACCCTGAAAGTCATTGAATTATCCAAAAACACTAACGATTGTTAGTATTTTGATTTTTTGTTTATCTTTGCTTTCTATGGAAAATACACTTCACGAAAAGGTTTCTCAAGATATATTACTCAAGGCTTATAACCATATGATGCTTGCCAAAGCAATGGCAGATATTTATGAAGAAAACAGAAATGTCTGTAAATATGTTCATAGCACATCAAGAGGTCATGAAGCTATTCAATTGGCAACCGCATATCAGTTAAAAAAAGAAGACTGGGTTTCCCCATATTACCGTGATGAAAGCATACTTTTAGGAATCGGTTTTGAACCTTATCAGCTTATGCTTCAATTGCTGGCAAAAGCAGATGATCCTTTTTCCGGAGGTAGATCTTACTACTCTCACCCTTCAAGCAGGGACGAAAATAAACCTAAAATTATTCACCAGAGTTCTGCGACAGGAATGCAGACCATTCCTACAACGGGAGTTGCGCAGGGAATTAAATATATTCAGGATTTTGAATTGCAGGATTTTGAAAACAATCCGGTGGTGGTTTGCAGTCTGGGAGATAATTCTGTAACGGAAGGTGAAGTAAGTGAAGCTTTACAGTTTGCTGCTTTACATCAGTTACCGATTATTTTCCTTGTTCAGGATAATGAATGGGGAATTTCCGTAACCAAGGAGGAAGCTAGAACGTGTGATGCTTATGATTTTGTAGCCGGTTTCACGGGCTTAAGCAGAATGAGAGTGGACGGAACAGATTTCGTTGAAAGCTTTGAGGTAATGAAAAAAGCGGTGGATTTTGTAAGAACAGAAAGAAAACCTTTGGTGGTTTGTGCCAAAACAGTTCTCATCGGTCACCACACATCCGGAGTACGAAGAGAGTTTTACAGAGACGAGGAAGATTTAACCAAACACAGAGCGAAGGATCCGGGAAATATTCTAAGAAATCATTTGATCGAATCCGGAGTTGATGAAGAATTATTAAAACAGATTACGAAAAAAGCCCGTCTTGAAGCTGAAGAAGCATTTGAAAAGGCTAAAAATGCAGAAGATCCGAAGCCTGAAAGTGTAATGAATCATGTTTTCGCGCCAACTCCGATTACGGAAGAGATTGGAACCAGAGAACCTGAAGGCGGAGAAAAAATTGTAATGGTAGATGCTGCAATTCACGCGATTCAGGAGCTAATGTGGAAACATCCGGAAGCTTTGCTGTACGGACAGGATGTTGGGGAAAGAATCGGAGGGGTTTTCCGTGAGACGGTAACGTTAGGAAAAAAATTCGGCAGCAAAAGGGTTTTCAATACCGCGATTCAGGAAGCTTATATTATCGGTTCCACAGCGGGAATGAGCGCAGTCGGATTAAAACCGATTGTTGAAGTGCAGTTTGCGGATTATATCTATCCGGGGATCAATCAATTAATTACAGAAATTTCAAAATCGAGTTATTTAAGTCAGGGGAAATATCCTGTAAGCAATATCATCCGTGTTCCGATCGGAGCTTACGGCGGCGGCGGTCCTTATCACAGCGGAAGTGTTGAAAGTATTTTAGCGAATATCAAAGGAATTAAAATCGCTTATCCGAGCAATGCTGCAGATTTCAAAGGTTTGTTAAAAGCAGCCTACTACGATCCGAATCCGGTGGTGATGCTTGAACATAAAGGATTGTACTGGAGCAAGGTTCCGGGAACGGAAGATGCAAAAACCATTGAACCTGCGGAAGATTATATTTTACCTTTCGGAAAAGGAAAAGTAATTATTGAAGCTGATAAAGAGGAAACCGAAAAAGGCAGAACTTTATTGATCGTCACTTATGGAATGGGGATTTACTGGGCAAAAGAAGCGGCGAAAAACTTCAACGGAAGAGTTGAGGTGATTGATTTAAGAACTTTAATTCCTCTGGATGAAGAACTGGTTTTTGAGAGGGTAAAAGCGCACGGAAAATGTATCGTTTTAACGGAGGAGCAGTTGAATAATTCTTTTGCGGAAGCTTTCGCACACCGAATTTCTAAAAACTGTTTTAAGTATCTTGATGCTCCGGTAGAAACGATGGGTTCTCTTGATGTTCCTGCGGTTCCAATCAACTTGGTACTTGAAAAGGAAATGCTTCCGAATGCGGAAAAGCTGTCCAATAAAATCGAAGAAATGCTGAAATATTAAGTCAGCTTGAAATAAAAATTGTAAGCCTCTAATTTTTTTAGAGGTTTTTTTGTGTCTTAATTTCTTATATTTATATGCTGCCAGCGAAAGTTTTTCAAATTCTGTTTCAAAACATGGTATCTGTTTTGCTAAGTTTTTTGCTGGTTCAAAATTAAATTGCACAAATATGATTACAACAAAATACGTTAATTACCGACAGGTTCTCAATTTATCAGGATTTCATGTGATTCTGATTTCAATCTGGTGCACTTTAATTGCTGTACTTTTTCACTTTTTCCATTGGGACTGGATGATTATTCCTTGGGTTCCGGTGGCTTTAATTGGTACTGCGGAAGCGTTCTTAGTTGGTTTTAAAAACAACCAAGCTTACGACAGATTGTGGGAAGCCCGAAAAATTTGGGGCGGAATTGTTAATTCCAGCAGAATGCTCGGATCGATGGTGTATGCCTTCGATACCAAAGAAGAAAAAGTAGGAACATTTGATCTGGAAGACCGCCGAAAGAAAATCGTTTTCCGGCATATTGCATGGCTGTATCAGTTAAGGGAGCAACTCCTGATTCCTACAGAGTGGGAACATATCAAAGTGGAAGAAGATCAGTTTAAAAATGTGGATCATAAGAGAAACCGACTGATAAAGGCAGGATTTCCGGATTACGGGAGAACGCCTATTTTTCTGAACAAATATTTGTCTGAAGAGGAAACTGAATTGCAGTCTCAGTATAAAAATTTCGCGACTTACCTTATTGCTCAGCAGTCGAAAGATGTTAATGAGCTTAAAAATATGGGTGTGATTTCAGATTTCAACCAAAAGCAACTGCAGGATTGTCTTAATGAATTTTATACGCTGCAGGGACAGGCGGAAAGGATTAAAAAATTTCCTTTGCCGAGACAGTTTGCAAGTACTGCTTTTGTTTTTAATATCATCTTCATTATGCTTCTTCCTTTAGGTTTAGTGAGTGAATTTGCGAAGTTAGGAGACTGGGGAATCTGGGCTTCGATTCCGTTCTGTATTACGATTGGCTGGATTTATATTATCATGGAACTGGTAGGAGATTATTCTGAAAATCCTTTTGAAGGTCTGATGTTTGATATTCCGATGCTTTCGATCTGCAGAACGATTGAAATTGATCTTCTGCAAATGACCGGAGAAACGGATTTACCTGATCCTATTGCTTCTAAGAATGGGGTTTTGGTTTAATTTATAACTTTTATTTGATCGTAAGACCGCAGTTTAGCCCCGATTGCAGCTTTGTCTGAGCTCATTTTCGGGATCTAGGGTTGCGGCGGCTTTGCCGCCGCAACCCTAGATCCCGAAAATAGCGAGTGCGGAAAGCGGGAAATAGCTCCTAAAAAAGACTTTTTTCTCTACAAAACAATTGCCGTTGTATTTTTTACCTCAGAGATCATGAAAGAGCTGTGTGTACTTGCAATATGCTGCAATGTGGTAAGCTTCGTAAGCATAAAATTTCGATAGTCTTCCATATCTTTTACCCCGATTTTCAAGATATAATCATAGTCTCCGCTTACATGGAAGCATTCTGTGACTTCTTCTAAATTCATCACTTCTTTTTCGAACTGCAGGACGTATTCTTTTCTGTGCTGAGCGAGTTTGATATGGCAAAGCACAATAAAATTGCGGTGGATTTTATTCCTGTCCAGAATGGCAACATATTTTGAAATCACTCCTGTATTTTCGAGTTTCCGGATGCGTTCATAAACAGCCGTTACCGACAAACCAAGCTTATGAGACAGTTCTTTGGTGGTTTGTTTGGCATCTTCCTGCAAAAAAAGGAGCAGTTTTTTATCCGTTTCATCAAAATTCATAGATAAATTTTAGTCAAAAGTTTATTACAATCAAATATAATAAACTTTTTTTCTATTGATTAGCATTTTACTAGATTTAAATTCTAATAATTTAAATTTCTGTTGTAATAGTTCAGGAGGTTATTCATATTTATAGCATAAAAACTTAAACGATATGAACGACTTTAATGCAGCCAACGAAATACAGGATTTGCAATATTTTGGTGAATTTGGCGGAGTAAACCCATCGATTTCCGACAGTTCTACCTACACTTTTCTTTCTGCAAAAACGATGTTCGATACTTTCGAAGGAAATGCAGAAGGATGCTATTTATATTCAAGACATTCTTCTCCAATGAATCTGTATCTTGCGCAGGCTTTAGCCAAACTTGAAAATACAGAAGCAGCAAACGTAACCGCATCGGGAATGGGAGCGATTACTTCAGTTCTGATGCAGGTGTGCAAAAGCGGAGATCATATTATTTCGAGCAGAACAATTTACGGCGGAACGTATGCGTTTATGAAAAATTTTCTTCCGCCATTTAATATTCAGACGACGTTTGTAGACATCAATAATTTTGAATCTGTTGAAAATTCAATTACCGAGAACACAAAAATCATCTACTGTGAAAGTGTAAGCAATCCGCTTTTAGAAGTTGCTGACCTGAGAAAACTCTCTGAAATCTGTAAAAGACATAATCTGAAACTGATCGTAGACAATACGTTCTCTCCGCTTTCCATTTCACCAAAGCTTTTGGGCGCAGATATTGTGATCCATTCTTTAACGAAATTTATCAACGGAAGCAGCGATACCGTAGGTGGAGTGTACTGCGGAACTCAGGAATTCATCAACGATACGAAAAATGTGAATAACGGAGCGTGTATGCTGTTGGGACCTACGATGGACAGTCTTCGTTCTGCAAGTATTCTTAAAAATCTCAGAACGCTGCACATCAGAATGAAACAGCACAGTTATAACGCAATGTATCTTGCACAAAGATTTGAAGAAGACGGATTGCGTGTATCTTATCCCGGATTAAAATCTCATAAAAACCACGAACTGATGAAAACGATGATGCACGAAGAGTACGGATTCGGCGGCTTGCTGACTTTAGACGCGGGAACTACAGAAAAAGCCAATGAACTGATGGAATTAATGCAGCAGGAAAATCTGGGTTATCTTGCGGTAAGTTTAGGCTTTTATAAAACTTTATTCTCATGTTCAGGAAGCTCCACTTCTTCTGAAATTCCAGAGGAAGAACGTGCTGCGATGGGAATTTCCGATGGACTGATCAGATTCTCAATAGGGCTGGATCACGATATCGAACGAACGTATGAAAAGATGAGAGAATGCATGCTTAAAACAGGTGTTCTCAGCCATGAAACCATCTCCATATCCTAATTATTGTAAAAAAGCTGTTGTTAATTCGACAGCTTTTGTTTTTTAACCGCAAAAGATATTTTGTATGCTATTTTGCAGCATTTCAAAAGCTCAAAAAATGTATTTTTTTAGATAAGTTTCGCGCCTACAGAGCAATATTTACTGTAATCGAAAATCATAGTTTTTTAAAGCAAAGTTTAATTTTAAATACCCACTATTTAAGGGAGCAAAGAAGAACCAACAAGTTGCTTTGATGAAGCGTATTTTTCAAGCTTTGCGTAGCAAATTTATTTGCCTTTGCTGACTAAAATTAAAGCTTTGCTAAAAATCTTTGCGTCAAAAAATTTACGCTAAAAAGTAATGCATCAAAAATTTTAGTGGTAAAATCAAACTTTATGAAAATGTTTCGGGAAGGCATCTTCGGGTTTCATTCTGAAAATATTCAGCAAAATCCACGATTTTAAGAAGCCATAACCGTAAGAAAACATCTGGATGTAGGTGGAAATTACGGCCATTCCGGCAATGCTGATGTTTTTGGTCGCCCACAAAGCGTGGAAAAGAACCATAAAAGTATATAACCCATAAAATGCAAGAATAACGCCTTTTCCCAGAATAAAATATTCTACAAAGCCCATGATGTAGCCCAACATAAATAAGGTAGGAAATGCGAACGAAATTTTCACATAATTCGGATGCCTTTGGTTAAGAATAGGTCTTGCACAGCCAAACTGATATACCTGTTTTGAAAATTTTCCGAAATCTACCCTTCGTTTGTGATAGACTGCAATATCATCGAAAAAAGCAGTCGTAAAACCATTTTTCCAAAGCGTCATGGAAAGATCCGGGTCCTCTCCTATTCTCATTTCTGAAAAACCTCCGACTTTTTCAAAAACTTCCTTTTTTACGCCCATATTAAAGCTTCTGGGCTGAAATTTTGAAACCGCTTTTTTACTTCCTCTGATTCCGCCGGTCGTAAAAACAGAAGTCATGGAATAAGAAATGGCTTTCTGCATTAAATTAAAACCTTTATGCGCCTTATCTGCTCCGCCAAAAGCATCACATGGAATTTCAAGAATATCTTTTTTGATGTTTTCGATGTAATCGTTCTCTACAATCACGTCGCTGTCCACAAAAACAAGCCATTCGTTTTCGGCTCTTCTCGCCCCGTAATTTCTCGATAAACCGGGTCCAGAATTATCTTTCCGGAAATATTTAATGGTTAAAAAACTTTCGAATTTTGCAATTGTTGGTTTCAAATCGATTAATGAGCCGTCATCCACGATAATAATCTCAAACTCTTTGTCTGTCTGCGCAGTAAGAGAATTCAGGAGTTCAAAAAGTTCGTCTTTACGGTTAAAAATAGCAACGATAATGGAAATGGTAGGCTTCAAATCTGAAAATTTTTCAAAAATACTTATTCGGGAAGTAATGAGCAAAAAGATTTTGGAAATTAACAGCTTAATTTTAGATGATAAATAGCAACATTAGACCTCAATAATTGATTTTTAAGTATTTTTGACCTTTAAACATAAATGTGATGAGTGATTTTAGAGAATTTAAATATTCAGTAATAACTTTAATCTGTGCATTAATCATTAATATTTCTATTATTTCAGCTCTATACTGGTTTTTCAATATCCGTCGCTTTCCGCCAATATTTGAAAGAGATATTTTAATTATCACAATACTGATTCTTACAGCATTAACACTTTTAATTACGAAATTTCTGATTGCTCATTTTGATATTCCATCTAAACGAAAAAATACGGTAACTGCTTTGGTAAATTCCTGCCTATTTTTGAGTTTGCTTTTTTACAGCAATATTGTATCAAATTTTTGGGCAAAAACTCAAGAAATAAATAATATTGAAGAAATCTACACTGTGAAAAATTCAGGTGTAAGAATAAAAAATTTTAAAATTGTAGAAAATCCGGTTATTCAAAGGCAGGTAAAATTACTCAAGAGTTCGAAAAAAATTATTCAGATCGTATTTCTTTATCCATTTAGATCAGAGAAAAAAAATATTTATTATGCTTTAACATTTAAAAAGTATTTAGATTTTGAAACAGATGAAAAGAAAACAAATTTCGAATTCAACAGACTACTGAAACAGGCAGAAAACAGTTTAAAACAATATGATTTTCAAAAGATTAAAAACTTTGAATACATTACTATGATGTCTTATGATTATGACGATTTTTTATCTGCAACACAAACAAAAGTCGGCAATTTTGTTTTCCTGAAACCTATAAAGGAAACCGTAGAAAAAAAAGCTAAAGATGAAATATCCTCCAGCATGATTATAATTGCAATAATTTTACTTATTCATATTATCATTCTATCGTTTATAACATTGAAAAGGGATCATACATTATATAAATATTCCTGAATCAAAATAGATAAACAAAACTGCTGAAATTATCATCACAATTGCTGAAAAACTAAAAAACAGCCATTGAAAGACATTTTTAAAATAGTATTTTTCCAAAATATACAGAATAAAAAACAGCAAAAAAGATATCGCCAAACCAATCAATGAAGTAATAATCAACGTTTGAACATAATTTTCAGAGGGTAACGGATCCTTGAAGACAGCAAAAAGTAGGACTGCATAAATAAAAAGAAACAATGAACTTACTTTTTCCGTTAAATATTTTGTCTTTTTTTCTATTTTAGATTTTTCATTATAGTTTGAATCTGAAGAATTGCTGCCTAATAATTCCACAACATCTATTACAACGCCAAAAACGTCTAGAAAATCGAAATTCATAGTTTGAGTTTTTGACAAAAATAAAAAACCTTCCGTAAAAAGGAAGGTTTTAATATTATTTTTCTTCAAGTTTATGAATTTTCTTCGTTCCCTCATACATTTCATACTGCAAAAATCTGGTTTCCAGTTTTCCGTTGAAAAGCTTGATTTTTCTTGACGGACGAAGACCGATTTTCTTCACCGCTTCCAGATCAGAAGAAATCAGCCAGGCTAATGTATTCGGATAATGGGTCTTGAAAGTATCACCTATTTTCTTGTAAAAATCATCATCATTAATAGAAATTCTTTCGTCGTAAGGCGGATTGAAAACCATTAACAAAGGGAAAAGTTCTTTTTTGGAATCAAAGAAATTCTGTTTCTTTACTTCAATCACGTCTTCCATTTCTGCTGCTTCGATGTTCATTCTTGCCGCATTCAGCATTCTTGCATCAATATCGTAGCCAACGATCTTTCCGGTAAACTCTTTCACCCTGTTGATTCGGAATTCTTTAATCTTGGTAAAAAGATCCGCATCATAATTTTTCCAGTTCTGGAAAGCAAATCTCCTTCTGAAAATCTGCGCAGGAAGATCCAAAGCGATCATTGCCGCTTCTATTAAAAGTGTTCCCGAACCGCACATCGGATCAAGGAAATTACCTTTCCCGTCCCAACCTGCCAGTTGAAGCATTCCGCTTGCCAGAACTTCATTAATCGGAGCTTCTCCCTGCTCTCTTCTGTATCCTCTCTTAAATAAAGGATCTCCCGAAGAATCCAGAGAAATGGTAATTAACTCTCTGTCGATATGAAGGTGGAATTTAATATCCGGATTTTTGGTTTCTACATTCGGGCGTTTTTTGAATTTTTCCTGAAAATAATCCACAATAGCATCTTTCATTTTCAGCGTTACGAACTGAGAATGCTTAAATGTTTCAGAATTTACCGTAGAATCAATTGCAAAAGACTGATCCACATCCATAAATTCTTCCCAGTTGAATTTAAAAAGCCTGTCGTAAAACTGGTGCTGATTGAAAGCTTTAAATTCGTGAATCGGAACCAAAATTTTCAAAGCCGTTCTCGCAGAGTAATTGATCTTGTATAAAAAGCCTAAATCTCCTTCACAGTTTACCGCACGGTTTTTAACCTCAACTTTTCTTCCTCCCAGCTTTTTGATCTCTTCCGCCAAAATCTGTTCCAGCCCAAAGAATGTTTTTATCTGAATCTGTATATTCTCTATATCCATACTGCAAAAATAGCAATTTTAGTGGTTGGTTGTCAGATTATAGTTTACAGAAATCACTGCAACTACAAAAACCATGGGTTCACAAAAGCAGACAATCGCTCAAAAAACACTATTTTTGCAGTATGGAATGGTTTGAATCTTGGTTTGATACCCCTTATTATCATGTACTGTACAGCAACAGAGACTATACAGAAGCGGAAAATTTCATCACAAAACTTACTGCTGAACTACAGCTTCCGCCGAACTCAAAAATCATCGATCTCGCTTGCGGTAAGGGAAGACATTCGGTTTTTCTTAATAAGCTTGGGTATGATGTTTTGGGACTTGATCTTTCCAGACAGAGTATAGAATTCGATAAGCAGTTTGAGAATCAGACCTTGCTTTTTGATGTTCACGACATGAGAAACCCGATTGATGCAGATCCGATGGACGCTGTTTTCAATCTTTTTACAAGCTTCGGATATTTTGATAATGAAAGTGACGACAAAAAAGTATTTCAGTCCGTTTATAATGCATTAAAACCGGGCGGATATTTTGTTCTGGATTATCTGAATGAAGAATACGTAAGAAAAAGCATTGTTCCGGAATCTACCATCATTCGTGGAGATATTGAGTTTAAAATAAAAAAGAAAATTGAGGGAAGACATATTGTAAAAGACATTCAATTTGAAGCAGACGGAAAGCCTTATCACTTCTTCGAAAAAGTAAAACTTCATACGTTGGATGCTATCAATTCCTACGCAACTGAATGTGGTTTTGAGAGAGTAAAAATCTGGGGAGATTACCAACTGAACGATTTTAATAAGGATACTTCTCCGCGTTGCATTAATTTATTCAAGAAAAAATAATGATTACCGTACTTTTACTGGTTTTAAGCGTTATTACAGGAGTATTTCTGGGAAAACATTTTGGTAAAAAAGAAAAACTGGCAAAAAATCTGTTGATTTTAAGTGCCGGATTTCTGATTACCATTTGTCTGAATGAAGTATTTCCGCAGGTTTATACCTCAGAAACAGGAAGCAGTCTGGGTATTTTCGTGATTGCCGGAGTTTTACTGCAAATGATTCTTGAAGCTCTAACCAAAGGTTTCGAACATGGGCATTTTCATCATCACAGCGAACATAATATCCTGCCTGCTGCTTTAATGGTGGGGCTTTTTATCCATGCTTTTATTGAGGGAATTCCTTTAGCGAACGAAGAACAAGAATTATCGCCTTATCTTTTGGGAATTGTTTTTCACAATCTTCCGATATCGTTTATTTTGGGCGCATTTTTATTTAACCGAAAAGATGAATCAAAGTCCAATCCTTCTTATCCTTCGCTGCTCATTGTTGCCCTTTTTGCTTTGGCTTCTCCAATGGGAATGCTGCTCGGAAATTATTTCAATCCCGATCTTCAGCCTTACTTTCTGGCGATCGTAGGAGGAATTTTCCTGCATATTTCTTCGGTAATTATTTTTGAAAGCAATAAAAACCATAACATCGACTGGCTGAAAATAGGGCTTGTGATTTTAGGGGTTTCTTTAGCTTTGGTCATGCATCTTTTTCACAGTCATGATCACGTAGGGCACCACCATTAATTACTTTAATTTTCTAAAATAAAAAAGCTCCGAACGTAAATTCGGAGCTTTTTATATAAGTTTTATTATTCAGATTAGAATTTCCATCCAAGTGTAATAAAGAAATTATTTCTTACGTTTTTAACATCCGACACCGCAAAAGCATCACTTGAAATTAAACGGCTTGGCGAATAATATCCTGCTTCGTAATTACCATCAGCAACACCGTACAAAAACGGATTGGTATATTTTGAAGTGATGTTCTGATAAGAAGCATCAATGTAGAATGATTTGAAATCGTACCCAAGACCGAAAGATAAAGCATTTCTGTCGTTAAGGATCAGGTTGCTGTACGACTGATTTTCATCCACACCTCCATTGTTGGAATATCTGTTTATCGTTAAAGCATCAAAAGGGCTTGAAGCATAAGAATACCCTCCTCTCAGTCTGAACTGTTTAACCCTGTATTCTGCACCGATCTTTACTTCTGATAAATTTTTGTAATTCTCTTTAAAGAAGTCGTTCAGCTCCGTTTCAGCATCTCCGTAAACTTTATATTTAGGCTTTGTTAAACCTAATGTATAATCTACGTTCAAAGCAAAACTTTTACTCGCAATAAATGCAGCACTTACTGTTGCCTTTAAAGGAGTGGTTAATTTTCTGTTTTCAATAGCAGTATCATCTCCATAAATAGGATCATTGTAGAAATTGTAGCTTCTGTCGATATCCCAGAAAGTCGGAGTTTCTAAAGCTGCTCCCAATCTGAAATTCGGACTTAATTTTCCAATTACCCCCAATGAAGCTGAAAAACCGTTTCCTTTTTCGTAGAAAGGAGTATTCTGCTTACTGAAATATTCAGAGCTTCCATCAGCCAAAGAATTAAACATTGCTGTATCCGACTGATCTATTGACGAGTTGAAAAAATTCAATCCTGCCCCTAAATATAAATTATTGTTATAGTTTGCTCCTACTCCAACACTTGTTTTGGATAAATATCCATATCTGTCATAGGCATGTCTACCAAAAGATGAACTTTTAGCATCAGGAAAATCATACACTAAATTGCTGTTTCCTGGAGTTTCAATATAATTCTCAATCGACTGGTTGGAATAGTTTACCCCGATATTGATGAATTTCCATGCACTTTCGGTTAATAACTGAAAAGTCATTACAGCTCCTAAGTTTCCAAGATCACCTTTATTGATGCTGTATCCGTAAGAAGAACCTGCATAAGTAGAGGTGTTCTTGTTATTTGTAATAGATAATGTTCCGGAAATTTCCCCTGAAATTGCCACCCCTAAACCCGCAGGATTGGTAAGCAGCGCATTTGCATCACCACCTAAAGCTCCGTTGGAACCACCCATTGCATTGAACTTAGCGGAACCAATATTTGGAGCATTAGAATAAACATCTACTGTATTTCTAATCACAGAAACATCTTGAGCCTGCGCAAAAAATGCAGCAGAAATGCTCATTATTGCTAAAGATTTTTTTAACATTATTTTTTGAATAGTTATTACTTTTTAAAATTATCTGCCACCTCGGAAACCGCCTCCGCCGCCACCGCCGGATCTGAATCCACCGCCGCCGCTGCTTCCTCCGCTAAAGCCACCGCCTCCTGATCTGAAGCCGCCTCCGCTGTTGGAATTATTGAAGCCTCCGTTATTTCTGAAACCTCCGTCATTATATCTTGGCTGCGATTGTTGTGGGTAATTGTAACTTGGTCTTGGCTGACTCTGGTTTGGATTTCTGAAGCCTCCCTGCGGTCTTACACCAGTCTGATTGGGGTTTCTGAAACCGCCGTTTGTATTTCCCTGTCTGAATCCTCCTGTATTACCAGAGTTTCTGAATCCACCGTTATTTGAACCGGAATCTCTGAATCCGCCTACATTGCTGTTGCTTCTTCTGAATCCACCGGAATTTACGCCATACTTGCTGGCAAATCCTCCGTTATAGGTATTGAAACCTCTTCCGTTAGAGCCACTTCTTCTGTACATTGGTGCGTAATATCCGCCACCCCAATATCCTCCGTAGCCCCAATAAGGATTGCCGTAATATCCGCCCCAACCCCAATATGGATTGTAGCCCCAGTATGGAGAATATCCCCATCCCATGTTCCAGCCGGAGCCCCATCCCCATGAGCCGCCCCAACCCCAGGAAAGTCCGAGATTCCAGCCACCGTATCCGCCATATCCCCAATAAGGATTATAGCCGCCATACCATCCGCCCCAACCCCAGGGAGAACCCCATCCCCATGAATTGTCGTAATAGTTGGTCTGGCTTCCTGCATAGCTTCCCCAGTCTGAATCTGTAGCTGTAGTATTCCAGTTATAGTTATTCCAATCGCTGTATCTTCCTTCTTTAGCATTGGCCTCAGCATTCTGAATCACATTGGAATCATCCTGATAATAATTGTAATCTTCTCCTACTCTGTTTCCTCTGTCGTTGATGATTACGCCTTCAGGTAGCGTATCTTTATTCGGGTCGTAATAAACGCCATCTGTCTCGCTGTAGCCACCCATCTGAGCGCCGCAAGACACAAGTAACAATCCGCCTGATATTGCCAGAATCCCTTTGGATTTTAACATTCCGAGCAAATTTTTATGTATATTTCTTTTCATGATAACGTAAAAATTTTTAATTTAAATTATATTTGCAATCTGTACTAAAAATGTACCAAAATACGGTTACAAAAATCTATCAAAAATAGATTTTTATTTTTAGATAACAATAACATAAAAAAGTTAAAAAAATTTTAAAAAATAATGGCAAAATTAACCTCAAGAAGCGAAGATTACAGCAAATGGTATAATGAGTTGGTGGTAAAAGCCGACTTAGCTGAAAACTCAGGAGTACGAGGATGCATGGTGATTAAACCATACGGCTATGCGATCTGGGAAAAAATGCGTGACGAAATGGATAAAAAATTCAAAGAGACAGGTCACGTTAATGCTTATTTCCCGCTTTTTGTGCCCAAAAGCCTGTTTGAGGCTGAAGAAAAAAATGCAGAAGGTTTTGCTAAAGAATGTGCAGTTGTAACCCATTACAGATTAAAAACAGATCCGGACAATCCTTCAAAACTTATTGTAGATCCGGATGCTAAACTGGAGGAAGAGCTTATCGTTCGTCCCACTTCAGAAGCAATTATCTGGAATACTTATAAAAACTGGATCCAGTCTTACAGAGATTTACCTATATTAATCAACCAATGGGCGAATGTTGTCCGTTGGGAAATGAGAACACGTCTTTTCTTAAGAACAGCAGAATTTTTATGGCAGGAAGGGCATACTGCTCATGCTACCAAAGAAGAAGCGATAGAAGAAGCTGAGAAAATGAATAACGTATATGCAGATTTTGCAGAAAACTTTATGGCAATTCCTGTAATTCAGGGGTTGAAAACGCCTTCCGAAAGATTTGCAGGAGCAGACGAAACCTATTGTATTGAAGCATTGATGCAGGACGGAAAAGCTTTACAGGCGGGAACATCTCACTTTTTAGGACAGAATTTCGCAAAAGCATTTGATGTAAAATTCACGAATAAAGAAGGTAAAATCGAACACGCATGGGCAACATCATGGGGAACTTCAACGCGTTTGATGGGCGCTTTGATTATGACGCACTCTGATGATTTCGGATTGGTACTTCCTCCTACTTTGGCTCCGATTCAGGTTGTGATTGTTCCGATCTTTAAAGGAGAAGAACAGTTGGCGCAAATCAGCGAAGTGGCTTTAGATATTCAGGCTAAACTGAGAGCAAAAGGAATTTCTGTAAAATTTGACAATGATACGCAGAACAAACCGGGCTGGAAATTCGCGGAATATGAACTGAAAGGTGTTCCTGTAAGAATTGCAATGGGACCAAGAGATCTTGAAAACAGATCTGTGGAAATTGCCAGAAGAGATAACTTAACGAAAGAAGTCCGTTCTATTGATGGTTTAGATTCTTATATTGAAGAATTACTGAAAACAATTCAGCAGGATATTTACAATAAAGCATTTGAATTCAGAAAAAATAACATCACGAAAGTAGATACTTATGAAGAATTCAAGAAGGTTTTGGAAGAAAAAGGAGGATTCATTTATGCGCATTGGGACGGAACTGCTGAAGAAGAAGAGCAGATTAAGGATGAAACCAAGGCTACTATCAGATGTATTCCTTTGGATGATGATATTGAAGAAGGAATTTCACTGATCTCCGGAAAGCCATCTAAAAGAAGAGTTTTATTCGCAAAAGCATATTAAAGCTTAACATAATAAATTATTAAATCTGCAAAAATTTTAATATTTTTTGCAGATTTTTTTTTAAAATCAACATTTGGACTGTTTTTTGTTTAAATTTATCCCAACATTAATCTTTAAAATAAATTTATTATGTCTTTAAATGTTATTGATTTAATTAAAGGACAATTAGGTCCGGCTTTAGTATCTCAGGCTGCATCACAGTTCGGAGAAAGTGAGTCCGCTATTTCAAAAGCAATCGGAGGTTTATTGCCTGCTGTTGTGGGTGGTTTAGCAAACAAATCTGATAATCCTGCCGTTTTAGATGCAATTTCGGGAGCTGCTTCCAATGGAATTTTAAGCAATCTGATGGGAGGATCATCAAACAATTCTATCATTTCCAGTCTTTTATCATTAATTTTTGGTGATAAATTAAGTGGAATCGTAAACGGAATCGCAACCTTTGCAGGAATCAGCAACAATTCTTCAAATTCGCTGCTCAATCTGGTGACAGGTGCAACGATTGGATCTGTAGGAAAATATGCTGCCGACAATAATCTTGATAAAAACGGAATTTCAAGTTTACTTAGTGATCAGAAAGGTATTATTTCAACACTTTTACCTGCAGGACTTTCTTTGGCTTCATTAAATATGGGCGACTGGGATTGGGCTAAAGGGTACAAGTTTGACAATGATAAGGATACCATTAAAAATACGGTTTCTGAAGAACCAAAAATTGATGTAACAAGAAGTACAGCGCCTAACGGAACTTTCCCGGAAAGAAACAACAATGAAGGAGGTGGTTCTATCTGGAAATGGTTGCTTCCATTATTACTTTTAGTGGCTGCTGCTTATTTTATCTGGAAACAGTGCGATAAAAAAGAAACAACAACGACAACCACAATGACGGATTCTAATACCGTGTCTACAGATACGATAAATGCAGCTATGACAACCGATACTGCAGGAATGAATTCCGCAAGTGCTAAAGTTGATGAGAATATCGACTTAAACGGAGTTGCCTTAAAAGGATATAAAGGAGGAATGGAAGACAACATGATCACTTTCTTAAAATCCGGAGGGTATCAAAATGCTAAAGATGATGCTGCTTTAAAAAAAACGTGGTATAATTTTGACCATGTAAACTTTAAATTAGGAAGTTCTACAGCCTTAGAAGCGGGTTCTGAAGGACAGTTGCAGAATTTGGTAGCTATATTAAAAGCTTATCCTGATGCAAAAATAAAAATCGGAGGTTATACCGATAAAACAGGAGATGAAACTAAGAACCTGAAATTATCGGCAGACAGAGCAAATTATATTAAATCATGGTTGGAGAAACAAGGAGTTGGATCTCAGGTGACCGGAGCAGACGGATACGGAAGTCAGTTTGCAACTGTAGATGCCAAAGCATCTGATGCAGAAAGAGCAATCGACAGAAAAATGTCTGTAAGATTTACAAAATAGTCTTAAACTTTTAAAAATCAGAATCCCGGAAATTTAATTTTCGGGATTTTTTCTTTTAAATACGGTATGTTTTTATTTATTTAATTATATTTGTTAGTCATTTCTAACATTTATGAATCTGAAATTAAAAAGCGCCTGGCGAAAAGATAAAACCTCTCACTCATTATCTGAAGTATATTCTTCGGTGAAAGTTCCTAAAAATGCAAGTTTCTGGAGAAAATATCTTGCATTTGCAGGTCCCGGACTGATGGTTGCCGTTGGATATATGGATCCCGGAAACTGGGCAACAGATATTGCCGGAGGAGCGCAGTTTGGCTATACCCTGCTTTCTGTAATTTTAATTTCGAATATTTTTGCAATGATTTTGCAGCATTTGTCCGTGAAATTAGGTGTGGTTGCAGAAAGAGACTTAGCGCAGGCTTGCAGAGACCATTTCAGTCCCACTACCAATTTTATTCTTTGGATATTCTGTGAAATTGCCATTGCAGCGTGTGATCTTGCGGAGGTAATCGGTTCTGCGATTGCATTAAATTTACTTTTTCATATTCCTCTTACCTGGGGAATTGTCATTACGACTATTGATGTCCTTTTCATTCTTCTCCTTCAGTCAAAAGGTTTCCGATGGATCGAAAGTATTGTCGGCGGACTGATTTTTATTATTCTCGCCTGTTTTGTGTATGAATTGGTTATTTCTAAACCTGCTGTTAATGAACTTTTAGGTGGTCTGATTCCTCAAAAAGAAATCATTCAGAATCCCGCCATGCTTTACATTGCGATCGGGATTTTGGGAGCTACCGTGATGCCTCATAATCTGTACTTGCACAGCAGCATTGTGCAGACACGGGATTACGAGCGTACACGAGAAGGTAAAAAAGAGGCTATCAAATTTGCAACTTTAGACAGTACGGTTTCGTTAATGCTTGCATTTTTCATTAATGCTGCAATTCTTATTCTGGCAGCGGCAACTTTCCATATTACAGGGAATAAAAATGTTGCCGACATTCATGATGCGTATAAGATGCTGACTCCGATTTTAGGAGCTTCAATGGCAAGTATTGCTTTTGCGATTGCTCTTCTCGCTTCCGGACAAAATTCTACACTTACCGGAACACTTGCCGGACAGATTGTAATGGAAGGTTTTCTGAACATCAGATTAAAACCATGGTTGAGAAGACTGATCACAAGACTAATTGCTGTAATTCCCGCTCTTATTGTGGCTATTCTTTATGGCGAAGAAGGAACTACGGATTTATTGGTTTTAAGTCAGGTTATCCTTTCGATGCAGTTGAGCTTTGCAGTGGTTCCGCTTGTTATGTTTACGAGTGATAAAGGTAAAATGGGCGAATTTGTCAACAAACCTTTCCTGAAAATCTGTGTCTTGATTATTTCATTTATTATTATCATTTTGAATCTTTATCTTCTGTATCAGACATTTTTTGGGAAATAGTTCTGTACCAAAATTATTTTCTTTTTATATTAAGTAACCGTAATTTTTTTGTACATACTTCATTAATTAATGATCGTGCTTATTTTTTGACGTAAAGTCCTCAAAGTTTTTTTTTAAAGACTCATGTATATTTTTAAGTTCACAAAGCCATTCTACTTAGCAAAGAACTCAAAGCTTTTCAATGATGACAAATTTTGGACAATTATTAATTTTTTTAAATCTGATGTTTGTAATGATGTTAAATTTTTCAAATAACAGATTTCCCAATAATTAAAACACGACTTCAATTCTAGCCCCGATTGAAGAGAAAATCCCGCAATGGAGCGGCGGAGCAAAGCGGAGCCGCGTAATGAGGAATTGTAACGGAAAGCGGGAAACAGCTTCTTAAAAACAAGAAAAACAACTTTACTTTAAGAATATTTAAAACCATCCCGTCAAAAAATTTTTACAAATTTCTGTCCCCCTTCAGAGGAAAGACGTTTTTAGCCGCTCGTTATTCAATTGCAACAAATACTCAAAATCTGACGAAATGTCACGCTTTTTTCTTTGGCAGAATGTTTGTGAATAAAAAGGAAAATAAAGATTGAATTATGGTAAATCAGGATATTAACGAAGAAAGCATCAATAATCAAGAAGATACGAATATTCAGAACGAAGCGGCAACTGAGGAAAATGTGACAGCAAAACCGACGGCAGAGGAACTTTTGGCAGAAGAAAAGGATCGTTACATCAGACTGTACGCAGAATTCGAAAATTATAAAAAAAGAACGAGCAAAGAGAAAATGGAGTTTTTCCAGTATGCAAATCAGGATATGATGATTTCTATGCTTGGCGTATTGGATGATTTTGAAAGAGCAATTAAAGAAATTGCGAAGAACGGAAATCCTGCTGATCTGCAAGGTGTTGAATTAATTTACAACAAATTCAAAAATAAACTAACAGAAAAAGGACTGAAAGCAATGGAAGTAAAAGCGGGAGACAGCTTTAATGTGGATTTCCACGAAGCGATCACTCAGATTCCTGCTCCGTCAGAAGATTTAAAAGGAAAAATTGTAGATGTAATTGAAACAGGATATACTTTAGGAGAGAAAGTAATCCGTTTTGCAAAAGTAGTTACAGGAAATTAACATAAGCAATAAGTGATGGGTAATAAGCAATTTTTGATATTACTCATTATTCATTACTAATTACTCATATAAAGATGTCAAAAAGAGATTATTACGAGGTTCTTGAGATCAGCAAATCTGCATCAGCCGACGAAATAAAGAAAGCATACCGTAAAATGGCCATTAAATATCACCCTGATAAAAATCCGGGCGATAAAGATGCCGAAGAAAAATTTAAAGAAGCAGCAGAAGCTTACGAAGTTTTGAGCGACGAACAGAAGCGTGCGCGATACGACCAGTTCGGACACGCAGGAATGGGCGGAAACGGAGGCTTCGGAGGAGGCGGTTTCGGTGGCGGAATGAACATGGAAGATATTTTCAGCCAGTTTGGAGATATTTTCGGTGGCGGTTTCGGAGGATTTGGCGGTGGCGGCGGTGGTCGTCAACAGGTAAAAGGTTCTAATTTAAGAATCAGAATTAAGCTGAATCTTGATGAAATGGTGAACGGAACGCAGAAAACCATTAAAGTAAAGAAAATGAAGATGGCAGAAGGTGCCACTTCAAAAACCTGCCCTACCTGTAACGGTTCCGGTGTGCAGCTTAAGGTAATGAATACGATGTTCGGACAGATGCAGACCCAGACAACCTGCGGAACGTGTCAGGGAATCGGAAAAGTGGCAGATAAAATTCCTGCGGGAGCCAATGCTCAGGGATTGATTAAAGATGAAGAGGAAGTTACGATCAATATTCCAGCCGGTGCAAGAGACGGTATCCAGTTAAATGTAAGAGGAAAAGGTAATGATGCTCCTTTCGGCGGAATCCCGGGAGATTTACTGGTGATTATCGAAGAGGAAATTGATAAAGTAATTAAAAGAGAAGGAGATAATCTTCATCAGGAATTGTATATTTCATTTGCTGAAGCGGCTTTGGGAACGAAAAAAGAGGTTCCTACCGTTGGCGGAAAAGTGAAAATTACGGTGGATGCAGGAACGCAATCCGGAAAAATTCTGAGATTAGCAGGAAAAGGTCTTCCAAGTATCGACAGCTACGGAAAAGGTGATATGTTTATCCACATCAATGTATGGACTCCGCAAAAGCTGACAAAAGATCAAAAAGACTTCTTCGAAAAACAAATGAACAGCGGAGAAATGGTTGCGGAACCATCCGGTAAAGAAAAAACTTTCTTCGATAAGGTGAAAGATCTTTTCAATTAACTATATTTATAGAGGCTTTCTTTGAAAAGTCTCTTTTTGAATTTTAAAACTACTTTAAATTAAAAACCTGTACATATTGTACTTATTGTAAAAATTTCTCATGAACTACAAGCTTCAACTCCATACACCAGAATCTACGGCGAATCTTATTTTCAATACGATTACTTTTGATGCATTCAAAATTAATATTGTTGAGAGATATTTCGGACCTGCTAAAAAATCATGCGAGGTTTTATTTAAAGTAAGAACGCTGGATGACAAAATCGTAGAAAGAAGAGACGGAAATATGAGGGTAAAGATCAAAAACGAAGATCTGGAGACTTACAGACAACTGCTTTCTGTCCTGAAATCCTATGAATATAAAAACCATCTGATCAACAGAAAAAATGCAGACCAGGATTATGTACATTTTATCCTGCGACTGGTGATCATGAATTATGATCTGAACTAGGTAATTAAATTATCTTCGAAATAAAAAATTCGCGGCTTCTACGAAGCCGCGAATTTTTACTATTATCGATCAATTTTCTATGCGCGTTTTACTAAAGAAAACAAAGCTTTTCCAATGGTGAAAACAGCCACGGCAAGCAATCCTCCTCCAAGTCCCAGAATCAATTCTTTAAGAACCGTAAGCATTTTATCTGAAGACCATGATGGTAGAATATGGTGGAAATACTCTATTCGGTGTGCAAAAATTCCTCCGGCAACCATAATCAGGGCAATGGTTCCGATCACTCCTAAAGCTTTAATGACTATTGGAAGTGCTTTTACAAGAAGATGTCCCAGTTTTCCGATAATTCCTTTATCGTTACTCTTTCTGATCAGTTTAAATCCCGCATCATCCATTCTTACAATTAAAGCTACAATTCCGTAAACACCTACAGTTGCAATAAAAGCCACCAATGAGGTTACCAGAATCTGGGTAATAAAGGGATGGCTTTCTTCCAGCACTGTTCCCAAAGCAATAATTACGATTTCAATAGACAGAATAAAATCCGTAGTAATTGCAGACTTAATCTTTGCCTTTTCCGTTTCTTCAGAATTGGTATTCTTCTCCTCCACTTCTTCTACCACTTCATGCCCTTTTTTATCCCTGTGAAACAGAAACTCTATAATCTTTTCCACGCCTTCAAAAGCAAGATATAAACCTCCTAAAATTAAAACATAATTAATCGCAGGTGGATACAGCCAGTTCAGTACGAAAACAATCGGAAGAATGATGAGCTTATTAATGAATGATCCTTTTGTGATTGCCCACAAAACAGGAAGTTCTCTGGACGAAAGAAAACCAGTCGCTTTTTCAGCGTTTACAGCAAGATCGTCGCCTAAGATTCCAGCTGTTTTCTGAGTTGCTATTTTACTTGTAACCGCCACATCATCCATTAATGCAGCAATATCATCCAAGATCGCAAAAAAACCAGATGCCATAAAATTTTAATATTTTTTTAATGTTTGTTAAAGGGCAAAAATAATTATTTAATTCGGTTTTTCACATGACTGACCGAGCTTTATTTAAACTTATTTATCGCTTAGTTAATCAAGATTAATTATTTTAAAATCTGTATATCAAATTGTATTCCTCATAATTTGTATATTCGTAATAATCATCAAAAAATACCATGAAACTTACAAGGCGAATTCTAATTTCAGCCTTTAAAATCAAAATATTACAATGATATATTACACCTTCGACGTAAAAAACAGTAACAATGAGATCGTCTCAAAAGTGAAGATTGAAACTGAAAAGCTGATAGAAGTTTATGATGATGAAATGGAAATCTATCATAAGTATGGCAAAAAATTACCTCATGATGCTCCAAGACATATTGAATATCAAAATATCACCCGTTTACGGAAATTACTTTCGGAAGCAAAAACAGATATTGATTTTGCAGAAAAAAATCAATATGTACAATCTTTTTCAATTAAAGTGATGATTCGTAAAGATTTTCATTCAATTTTTTGTAAAAAATGTAGTCAGGAATATTCTCCTGAAGAAATTATTTACGAAACATGGTTTCGGGGAGAAAGTTTATTTGCTTCGGGAGGAAAAACTTTATTGTGTGAAAACAACCATTTTCTTTTCGGATATATGGAGTGGAACTCATAACAAAAAATAAAAATTTCTGGTATTATTAATTTTTAAATTCTAATTTTCTGTACATTTATTCTATGAAAAAGCTGATTCGTCGTTATCATTTCTTTGTTTTAGGGTTAATTGGCTTTATTCTGACTTCATGCAATACGAGAAAATTTAAAGTCTGGGTGGGAACGAATAACGAACAGAAAATTTACAATCTGAAATATGGCGAACATAAAAGGCAGAAAGCAGACATTTTTCTTCCTTCAGATTATCCTGAAAATTCTCCCGTTGTCTTATTGATTCATGGCGGAGCATGGACTTTGGGCAAAAAAGAACACATGATCCAGATTCAGAAAATGCTCTTTAAAAATAATATTCCGAGCATTAATATGAATTACCGGCTGGTTTCAAAATCAAAAAAAATCACGTACCGGGAACAGCTTGAAGACATCAACTCGGTGATTGCCAAATTCAACGAACTGGCGCAGAAGGCGGAGCTTCAACCCAACAATTATATCCTTTTGGGAGAAAGTGCGGGAGGTCATCTTGCTTTGCTGTATGGCTATCAAAATCCTGATAAAATTAAAAAAATCATCTCCTTAAGCGGACCGACAGATTTTTATTCTCCGGAATACCTCAATTCATTTTACTCCAAATATTCTTCACCAACCATCCAAAAAGTGGTGGGAACGAAATTTCTGCGAAAAAATTTATCGGAAGAATTTAAAAAAGCCAGTCCGATTGCCCATATTTCTAATGTTCCGACCCTTCATTTTCAGGGAAATCAGGACTTTTTAGTGAGCCCGAAACAGGGTATTTCTTTAGATTCTGCTTTAACGGCTCAAAATGTCCCTCATAAGTTTATTTTTATGGAAAATACAGGTCATGTGCCTAGATTTTTTAGTAAGAAAAAAAGAGACAGTATTATTTATCCCAATATTTTAGAATGGATTAAGGATTAGTTTCTGAAATCAGAGTTTGTATTTTGAGGTTGGCTTTTCGCGCTTCTCTATTTGCCAAGAAGGATGAATCTTAAACATATCGCAAAAAACAACCCGCTCAAATGAACGGGTTAGATCTATTTTAAAAATACTTTTTTATTTTTCGTCTTCATCAAAATTATGATTTTCATACTTGGAGAAATCCTGTTTCTTTCCGAATAAAAATTTGATAATAACCGGAACTGTTGTTATCAGAACAATCACAATAATAATCAGTTCTAATTTTTTCTTAAGATCGATTCCAAACTGATCGATGAATAATTTATCCAGATAATGTCCTGCAAAAATCAATAAAAACGACCAGAGAACCGCTCCGATAACATTATCTCTTAAAAATGCCTTTTTATCCATCTTTACGATTCCTGCAACGATCGGGGTGAATGTTCTTACCACCGGTAAAAATCTCGCCATGATAATTGCCAAAGCTCCGTTTTTCTCGAAAAAATCATGCGCCTGATAAAGATATTTCTTTTTAAACAACCATGTATCCTGCTTTTTATACAAAGCAGAACCTGTTTTTCTTCCGAAATAATAGCCTACTTCATTTCCAACAATTGCCGCTAAAGCTACAGATGCCGCTAAAATAAATGTATCGAAAAAATCGCTCCCTGTGGAGCCGAAAGTCTCTCTGATGATATCAATTGAATAAATTCCCGAAACGAAAAGCAATGAATCGCCCGGTAAAAAAAATCCTACAAAAAGACCTGTTTCGGCGAAAATGATAAACAGAATGAGCCAAAATCCTCCAAGCTTGATATAAAACTCCGGATTTAATAAATCTTTCCAGCTATTGAAATCTTCCATACATTTTGATAAGTAGCAAAAATAGGATTAATAAACGTCAATCGGAAATTTATTATAAGATTTTAACGAAATTTAAACATCCTGTTACAATTCCATATCATCATCTGAAACCGCCGTCCCATCCGCCATCAGGAAAGCTTTCAGGAACGGAGTGATGTTTCCGTTCATTACAGAATCCACATCCGAAGTTTCGTATCCGGAACGGACATCTTTTACCAGTTTATAAGGGTGCATAACGTAGTTTCGGATCTGGCTTCCCCACTCGATCTTCATTTTATTGGCTTCGATCTCGTTACGGGCTTTCATACGCTCTTCCAGTTCCATTTCGTATAATCGCGAACGAAGCAACTGCATTGCTTTTTCCTTATTCTGAAGCTGGGAACGCGATTCTGAGTTTTCAATGATGATTCCTGTAGGTGCGTGACGAAGACGAACCGCCGTTTCTACCTTGTTTACGTTCTGACCTCCTGCTCCGGAAGATCTCATGGTTTCGAATGAAATATCGGCAGGATTGATGTTGATTTCAATGGTATCATCCACCAAAGGATACACATACACCGAAACGAAACTCGTATGACGCTTCGCATTGGAATCGAAAGGCGAAATTCTTACCAGACGGTGAACTCCGTTTTCTCCACGTAAATAGCCGAATGCAAATTCTCCTTCAATTTCAAGCGTTACGGTCTTTACTCCGGCAACATCCCCTTCCTGAAAGTTCAGTTCACGGATCTTATAGCCCTGCTTTTCCGACCACATCGTATACATTCTCATCAACATCGAAGCCCAGTCACAGCTTTCTGTTCCTCCTGCTCCTGCAGTGATCTGTAAAACGGCAGAAAGCTCATCCCCTTCATTGGAAAGCATATTTTTGAACTCAAGGTCTTCGATTTTTTCAACCAGTTGAGGGAACGTTTCGTCCAGTTCTTTCTCGGAATCCGGATCTTCTTTGGCAAATTCTGCTAAAACCTGTAAATCTTCAAACTGGGTATTGATTTCGTCATACGCTTCCACCCACTTCTTTTTGGAACGGAGCTGTTTCAGAAATCCTTCAGCTTCTTTAGGATTGTCCCAAAACTCAGGAGCTGCTGTTTTTTCATCATCATTAGAAATTTCTATCTTCTTTTTATCGATCTGAAGATATTTATGTAAATCATCAATTCTTGACTGAATTTCTTTTATCTGGTCGCTGTTAATCACGATTGTTTATTTTTTGCAAAAATACGGATAAAATTATGAGTGCAAATTTTTGTCCCGCAGATTTCGCGAATTAGTACAGATTCCTGCTGAAATATACCTTCAGCTTATATATTGGTATTCTTAGTTAATTTCAAATTTAAACACATCAATCACTTAAGATTTTAATTCTTTCGTATTGTAGAGAAGAACACATTAGTTTCTGAAAATCTTTGATTTTCTTCCCACTTGTCTTTTATTTTAAAGTAATAAAAACTAATGTGACTGAAATTAAATCATTTCCGCCACAATCTCCCCGATTTTCGGAGCCAGCGCAACGCCCATTCCCGAAAGGCGGACTGAGCAAAACTGTCTTTCTGAAAGTTGTTTTACAATCGGTGTTTTTTCGGTTCCCATTGCCATAATTCCTGACCAGCGATGAGCGATTTCAACATGGTGATTGGGTAAAATGACTTCTTTCAAAAAATTTTCAAGATGATTCTGCAAAAATTCTGTGGTTTCAAAAGATGTGGTTTCTTCTGTTTTAAAATCCTGATTTCTTCCGCCTCCGAGTAAAATCCGGTTTCCGAGATTTCTGAAATAGTAAAAACCTTCATCATAATGAAATGTCCCTTTCAATTTCAGATGTTCAATCGGTTCCGTTAAAATAATCTGTCCTCGAGCCGGAATAATTTCTTCCTTGTCTAAAAATCTTGAAGCAAAAGCATTCGTACAGTGTATTAACTGATCTGCCTTCACAGAAAGATTTTTTGAAAGATGAACTTCAATTTCATCTGAATGTTCCGTGATATTTTCAGCTTCTGTTCCGAAAAGAAATTCAACCTTTAATTCGTGACACTTTTCAAGTAACTTCTGAAGCAGTTTTCCTGAATGCAGACTTCCTTCACACGGATTTTCAATGAGATATTGAGATTTCACCAAACCGAATTTCTGAATTTTATGCCTGTTTAAAAAATAGGTTTCTTCAACATTGGTAATGGATTTCAGCTTTTGATTCACTTCATCCATTTTTTGTAAAGGCTCATCATGGTTAAGAATTTCAAAACCGCCATTCAGATCAAAATCTATTTCGGAATTTTTAAAATAATGCTGAATTTTCTGCAAACCGTCAAACCTCATCTTTACAAGGTCTAATGTTTTTTTCCAGCCCATTTTTTCAGAATCGGCAATTACTTCCGTTAAACTTCCGAAACACGCAAAACCTGCATTTCTCGTGGAAGCACCCATCGGAACAGAATTTCGTTCAATGATCAAAACAGATTTTCCGGGATATTTTTCTTTAATGGAGATTGCCGTCCAAAGTCCCGTAAAACCGGCTCCGATAATAATAACCTCGCGTTTTCTGTAAAAAGTTTCAAGTTCCCAGATGCTGTTCATAAGTAATTTGTGGTGAATGGTTATTGGTGAATTTGCTTTGCTTGTGAATTTTTTTAAAAACTTTTATAATTAACGTGAGTTTGATGTAAAACAATACAAAAATATCAATAGGAATGGGCTTTAGCCCATTTTAATGATTAAGAAAACAATTGGCTTTAGCCAAAACTTATATTCAATTTTTATTAAAGTCAATTTTGATTTAGAAGCTTCTTACATTGAACTTATTTATGGTATTAATTTAAACACATAAGTCACATGAGTTTTTACTTTAAATGCTCAATAATAAAGATCACATAAGAAAAATCAAAGATTTTCAAAAACTAACGTATTCTTGCATATAATTTGAAATTTATCTTAAATCTTATACGACTTATGTGTCTAAATTAATTAGAACAAGCTTGATAAAAAATTCACAAGCAAATCAAATTACTTTAAAAGCTCAATAGAAAAGATCTCATAAAGAAAATCAAAGATTTTCAAAAACTAATGTGTTCTTACATATAATTTCAAGTTGATTTTAAATCTCATGTGACTTATGTGTTTAAATTAAATAGTTTGTAAAAAATCATTTAACCATTCACAACCCACAAGCAAAGCGTATTCACCTTTCTATCCCTGACTTCCCTCTTCTTCACCGTTATGATGAAATCCGATGATTCTTCTTGGTTCTTCAACTGCTTTGTAAGTATCCAGCTCTTTTTTAAGATTCTGAATTCTCTGCTGGAACTGATCGAAATTATTGATGATCGCATCTGCTAAAAATCTCGCAATCTGATCCAGATATTCTTCCGTCAGTTTCGCCGCCGCATCTCTTAAAGCGCCTTTTAAAAGTTTCTGATCGATCTTTAAATTTTCGTTCCGCGTTTTCTGATATTCGTTTTTAATTCTCTTCTTCAAACTTTGGGTAAAATCAATCAGCATCGTATTGCTGAATACTTTCATTTGTGAAGAAACCTCATTCCAGAAAGGAATTTTATCGGCTTTGTTGTTTTTTAAAATCTTAAACAGCAAAGAATCCTTCTCCAGATTTTTTGTCATCGCATATAAAATGATTTCAGATCTTTCCGCAAGATTGGGCGGAAAAACCGGAATCATGACATCGAATCTTCCGGGAGCCAGAATTTCTTCATTAATTTCAGAAACGGAATTTGCAGATCCTACCATTAAAAGATTTCCCTGCTCAAATTTCGAAATATAGTGCAGAATAAGTTCCTGTGTTTCCAGATTACAGGAAGCGACATTATTGTCTGCTTTCCTTGCCATCATAATTTCATCAAAGTCTTCCAGAAACAGCAGAATTTTGTCTTTTTTCATGATGGTTACCAGAAAATCATTGAAATTGGTCTGAATTCCGTCTACAAAAGAGGTTCCGAGGTAATGTTTTTTAACTTCTTTAAATTGATAGCCTATAATTTCGGCAATTTTATTTGCCCAGAAAATCTTACCGCTTCCGGGAGGTCCGTACAGAATAATTCCGGCAGGTTTATTGATTCCCCAGTCTTTAATCTGCTGCGGATTTAAAAACGGTTCCAGAGCGCCTGAAATATAGAAGAAAAGATCTCTGTAGCCGATGAAATCTCTTTTCTGAAGGCTGGTTTTATGCCCGAAATAATCGTATACAAACTGATAATTTCCGCCCAGTTTGTTATCGATTCCGTAGCTTGAAATGGAGGATTTGAAGAAACCGTTGTCGAAAATATTCGGATCGGCTTCTTTAATGGCTTTTTCTATTTTTTCTTTGGGCTGATTGATGGTTTCCGAAATCTGTTCCAGTGTTTTCGTTTTGTCTAAATCTTTTTCGTAAAGTTTTAAAAACTCAATATTTTCGCGTGCAAACTTTTCAAAATCTTCTTTTACTTCAAAATTTGTGCTTATGCATTCTACAAGCTCAAGATCAAAATCCTGAATAAACTGTTTGATCGCTTCTGCTGAAACGTTAAGTTCTTTTGCCAGTTCAATTAACTTCATAATTCCCTATTAATTCTATCAAATTTAATGTTTTTAGAAATTAAATTTTACGGATTGATGATATAATTTGTAACAAAACGTGAATTATATACACTACTACTATGTAAAACAAATTACATGGAAAAAATTTTATCAGTAAAGAATCTGACTAAAAAATTCAAGAGAATCGTGGTAAACAATATCTCCTTTGATGTGGAAAAGGGGAATGTTTACGGACTTTTAGGACCGAACGGAAGCGGAAAATCCACCACTTTCGGGATGCTGCTTTCTACGATTAACCCGACAAGCGGAGAATGGTACTGGTTTGGAAAGAAAGGAACTGATCCGGATACGCTGAAAAAAATCGGGGCGATTATAGAACAGCCTAATTTTTATCCTTATCTGAATGCGGAGACTAATCTTAAAATTGTTGCCGAAATTAAAGGAACACCTTATTCCAGAATTGATGAAGTGCTGAAAACGGTTAATCTTCTGGAAAGAAAAAAAGATCCGTTCCGAACGTATTCTCTGGGAATGAAACAGCGTCTTGCGATTGCTTCGGCGATGCTGAACAATCCGGAGGTTCTTATTCTGGATGAGCCTACAAACGGTCTTGATCCTGAAGGAATTATCCAGATCAGAGATATCATCAATAATATTGCAAAACAGGGTATTACGATTATTATTGCGAGTCACCTTCTGGATGAAATTGAAAAGATATGCAGTCATGTAATTGTTTTGAAGGAGGGAAATTCCATCTATTGCGGAAGGGTGGATGAGATGACCGCCAATAATGGTTATTTTGAATTGAAAGCAGACAACAATACATTGCTTTTAAATGCACTGAATGAGCTGCAGTGGTTTACTGCGGTAAATCCGGAAGGCGATATTCTGAAAGCACAGATCCGTGATGATGCTTCTATTTCGGCTTCGGCGCTGAACCAGAAACTGGCTGAAAAAGGGATTTTCTTATCTCATTTAACGAAGAAAAAACTGTCTCTTGAATCTCAATTCCTTGAACTTGTAAAAAACACAAAATAATCATGCTGAAATTACTAAAACTAGAATATTACAAAAACCTGAACTACAGACCGTTTAAGGTTTTTACGATCTTATATTTTGCGATTCTTATTACTTTGCTTTTCGTCGGACTGGTAGATTTTGATGCTTTCGGAGGAAAGATTAATTTGAAAGAGCAGGGAATTTACAATTTTCCGGGAATCTGGAATTTCACAACATGGATTGTGGCTTTGCTGAAGATTTTCTTAGGATTAATCATTGTTTTTTCGATTTCGCAGGAATTCAGCAACCGGATGTTTAAGCAGAATACGATTGACGGTTTAAGCAGAAAGGAATTTATCAGCTCTAAATTGTTAACGATAAGCATTTTCACGATTATTTCCACGGTTATTGTATTTGCGCTTACTTTATTTTTGGGATATCAGTATTCCGATACGACAGATTCAGGAAAAGTTTTTGAAGAGGTTTTCTTTATTGGCAACTACTTTGTGAAGCTGTTTACATTTTTCTGTTTTCTGATGTTTCTTTCGGTTTTGCTGAGAAAATCGGTCTTTGTTTTTCTTGCATTCTTTGTTTTGTGGATTGCAGAAAGCATTTTGTCGACCATAGAAGTTTTCTCAAAGGTAAGAGGAACACAGGAAGCGGAACGATTAAAGATTATGAAAGACGATTTCTTCATCAGTCATCTTTTTCCGCTGGAAAGTATGTCGAGCCTTATTCCCAATCCTATGATGCGTTTAAAAGCGGCGCAAATCTTTGGCGGAAAATATGAATTCCACTACCCTACCGAAAGCTTAATTGCGTGTCTGGTTTGGTGTGCGATTTTTATTTTCGGGTCGTACTGGATTCTCAGAAAGAAGGACTGGTAATTTTTTTGAAACATTCAACACAATATATTCAGATTATTTTTTTAAGTGGTTCGTTTTTACGGATCACTTTTTTTATTTTTTGGCTTAAAATTTTCATTCAGATGAAATTAAATTATTACCATGAAAAAGATCTATTATTTTCCGGGACTGATCAGTGCTTTGCTGATTCCTGTTTTGTTCTGGTATTACATTCATCCATATATTGATAAAACAGTTTATAATGTGGTTGACATTGGACTCCCTGCGAAACTTAGAAAAGACAATTATAATCAGAATGCTACCTTTGAACCACTAAGAAACTGGAATTACAAGAAAATTGCCGTTCCACCAAATGAAGCCAAAAATAATTCGGATTTTTTTGTTTCCGAAATCAAAGCAATGCAGAAAAGAAATGAGAAAAATTCCGGAATTGAATTTATTCTTTCTGACAAAAATACTTATGCAGATCTCATTTCCATTTTAAATGATATGCACATTTCGAAAAATGATATGTATGCTATAGATACAGAGAAAACCGGAAATATTTTTGCAGTTCATTATTATGTTGAACCAACTAAAGAAAAAGAATCCGAATATCTTTTGTGCAATGACTTGATTTACGAAGTTGAAGAACCTACTTTTATGGATAAGTTTTTAGCCTTTAATCAACATTTCCAAACAGTTTTTGAAAATGTATCTCAACTTCCAAAAGGCGCATACTACATTTTATTTGCTTTTCTATTGTTTCTGAATATTTCCATGTTAAGCATTAAAGAACGATTTCTGCTAAAACTCCAATAGATTCTTCAATGCGCTCCACTTCGTTCCGCTCCTTTCTGAATAACAGAGTCCTAAATTTAAAGTATAAACATAAAAAGGCTGCCTTTCGGCAGCCCCTTCAATCACCTCTTCACTTAACACTTACTTTTTATCTTTATCGAGTAGAGAAATATATTCTCCGTAACCTTTTTCCTGCATTTCCGCTTTCGGAATAAACTTCAGAGAAGCTGAATTGATGCAGTAACGAAGTCCGCCTTTGTCTGCAGGTCCGTCATTGAAAACGTGTCCCAAATGCGCATCTCCGGTTTTACTTCTCACCTCCACTCTTGTCATTCCGTGAGAACGGTCTAACTTCTCTTCGATTAATTTTTTGGTAATCGGTTTAGAAAAACTTGGCCATCCGCAACCGGATTCAAATTTATCTGTTGAGATAAACAAAGGTTCTCCTGTGGTAATATCTACGTAAATTCCTTCTCTGGTTTCATCCCAGTATTCGTTCTGGAAAGCTCTTTCCGTACCGTTTTCCTGAGTAACGTTATACTGTTCGGCAGTCAGTTTTTCTTTTAAAACCTTTTTATCCTGCTTCTGATATTTGGTTTCGTTACTTCCTTTTGTTTCTTTTTTTGGCGGATTGGCATTTCTTGCCATTTCAAACAATCCCGGTTCGATGTGGCAGTAACCTCCCGGATTTTTATCCAGATAATCCTGATGATAATCTTCCGCTTTATAGAAATTCTTTAAAGGAATGGTTTCCACCACAACTGGTTTGCTGTAATTTTTAGCCAGTTTTGCCACTTCAGCTTTTACGATCGCTTCCGTTTCCTTATCTGTGGAATAAATTCCCGTTCTGTATTGGTTTCCTCTGTCATTTCCCTGTTTGTCGATGCTTGTAGGATCTATGGTTTTAAAATACAGATCAATTAATAGTTTTAAATCTACTACTTCAGGATCGTATTTCACTTTTACGGTTTCGGCAAAACCTGTGGTATGACTTACTACTTCTTCATATGTAGGATTCTTTTTATTTCCGTTGGCATAGCCAACTTCTGTTCCTACTACTCCGCGAATCTGCTGAAAAAAATGCTCGGTTCCCCAGAAACATCCTCCTGCAAAATAAACTTCCTTTACATTTTTATTGTCCATAATGGTCTCATTTTCTTTTTTTGTGTCTGTGGATTTTTGTCTGGCATCTCCACAGCTTGTCGCAAAAACTGCTATTCCCAGTACTACACTGAGTAAAATTAGTATGTTTTTCATTTTTATTTTATTATTCATTTTTTCACATTTAAAATCATTAAACCAAATCCTAAAAGCATCAGATCCTTCAGAATGAAAAAGTCTGTAACCGGAATTCCATCGACCACTTTCCAAACTCCCGGAGTTGTAAACAAATAGCTTAAGGTAGTAAGGAAAGTAACAATCATTCCGATGGCGGCGTACTTTCTGAGTGATGCAAATTTCACACTAAAAATTAAAAGTATTGCAATGATAATTTCTATCACTCCGATAGTATCAGACACTGCCTGAATGCTTACAATATTATATACGAAAAAAGTAAGGAAATGGTTTTCCACCAAAGGTTTTATCGCGTTCGCTTCTGTGGGTGTAAATTTGAAGATTCCAATCCAGAGCAGAATAAGAGCAGCTCCGAAAAGTGAGAGGTAATACCCTGCTTTTCCGGCAAGGTTTTCGTTATCGATTTTAAGTGCAGTTCCGTTCATTTTTTAAGATTTTGAGTTAATACTTTATTATTTTCAAAAGTATAGTCGGAACGTTTTCAAAATCCTGACAAAAATTTTATTAAAGATCTAAATTTTTAACCATTTTTTCTTTAAAACCCTGAATTTCAGAATCATTAATTTTATCTTTCTGTTCGTTGAGAAGTTTTCTTTTTAAAATTTCATCTAAAATTTCCAGCTTTTCTTTATACGCTCTGCACCATTTACAGATTTTCAGATGCATGGAAAGTTTTCGATTCTCTTTTGAAGAAATTGTACCTGCGTTTCTTTTTTCCATGAGCATGGTTGCCTGGCTGCATGGTAAAAATAGGATATGGATTAGTTTTTTTAACATTTTAAAATCATTTTAAGACTTGGCAAACCAGTTAAATTCCAGACATTCTCTTAGTTGCATTCTGCTTCTCTGCAGAATCTTCCAAAGATTAGTCGTAGAAATATTGAGTTCCTGACTTACTTCAGGTGCTTTTTTTTCTTGAAGATAATACATTTTCATCGGAAGTTTCCACCGAACGGGCAATTCTTCCAGGCAATCCTCCAATGTTGTATTAAATTCTGTATCGTCTAAAAGTTCTGTTCCTTTATTTTCAGCATTCCAGTCATTCAGCACATCGTCATTTTTCCACGATCCGGTCTCATCAAAAAAATGATCCAGACTTATCTGCGGTTCCGATTTGTATTTTTTGCGGTAAAAATCGGCAACCTTTCGGTTTAGAATTGTCATTAACCACGTTAAAGGCTGACTTTTCCCTTCAAAGGATTCATATGACGAAAAAGCAGAGACAAAAACCTCCTGAACAATGTCTTCCGCCTCTACTCTATCCGACAGCAGATAAACAGCTCTTCTCAACAACTGCCCGGAATACTGATCGATCCAGCTTTTGATGGTTTCATTTTTTGTCATATATTTAAAATTATGAAAAAATCAGCACATTTTTACAGTAGTTAGTATATAAAAGATAATAACGAAAATACAGGTGTATATTATTGTAAAAAGTATTGCCCAAAATCCTTTCATACTTCTTTGTAATATCAGACTCCAAATCGATAAAATCCAATTAATGAGAAGTACAGGAATGATAAGATATATGCAAAAAATAAAAATTGTGCCCGTAACATTTTCTGAAAAAAAACCATTTAAAAAGTACAATAAGATAAGTAAAACAGGATGTGCAATATTAATTATTATAGCCCATTTCGCAAGTCTTTCCGCTTTTGTTATCATCACATAAGTTTTTGTAAAAGTAAAAAAAATTAATATCCTTTGTATTAAAAACAGACTATTTATCCTTTATTCAAATAACTACATTTGAAAACGTAAAACTATTCTTTTACATTACTTTAAAAATCTTAAATTTGCATCTTATCAAAATTGTAAAAAGCAAAGCAATATATAGTATTATGACATCACAAGAGATTCGTCAAAAATTTTTAGATTATTTTAAAAGTAAAGAACACCTTATCGTTCCTTCGGCTCCTATTGTGCTGAAAGACGATCCTACCCTTATGTTTTCCAACTCGGGAATGACGCAGTTTAAAGATTATTTTTTAGGTTACAAAGAACCTAAAGCCCCAAGAATTGCCGATACCCAGAAATGTTTAAGAGTTTCCGGAAAGCACAATGATCTGGATGATGTAGGTAGAGATACCTATCACCACACCATGTTTGAAATGTTGGGGAACTGGTCTTTTGGTGACTATTTTAAAAAAGATGCTATTGCTTTTGCCTGGGAATTGCTGACGGAAGTGTACGGAATTCCTAAAGAAAATCTTTACGTAACCATTTTTGAAGGAGATGCTTCCGAAAATCTGGAAAGAGATCAAGATGCTTACGATTTCTGGAAATCCCACATTTCTGAAGACAGAATCATCAACGGAAACAAGAAGGACAATTTCTGGGAAATGGGAGCAAGCGGACCTTGCGGACCGTGTTCTGAAATTCATGTTGACTTAAGAACTCCGGAAGAAAAAGCTACAATTTCCGGTCTTGAATTGGTGAACAATGACCATCCTCAAGTGGTGGAAGTCTGGAATCTCGTTTTTATGGAATTCAACAGAAAAGCTGATGGTTCTTTGGAAAAACTTCCTGCACAACATGTTGATACCGGAATGGGCTTCGAACGTCTTTGTATGGCGCTTCAGGGAAAATCTTCCAATTATGACACGGATGTTTTCACCCCTTTGATTGCTAAAGTGGAAGAACTTTCAGGGAAAAAATATACCGGAATTTTAAAAGACGAAAAGGATATTGCGATTCGTGTTGTGGTAGATCACATCAGAGCAGTTTCTTTTGCCATTGCGGACGGACAATTGCCTTCAAGCGGAGGTGCAGGTTACGTTATCCGAAGAATTTTAAGAAGAGGGGTTTCCTATTCTTACAGATTCTTAGACATGAAAGAACCTTTCCTTTATAAATTGGTTGCCGTTCTTCAGGAGCAAATGGGTAAATTCTTCCCTGAACTTGAAAAACAGGGAGCTTTGGTTACAGAAGTGATCAAAAGCGAGGAGGAATCTTTTCTTAATAAAATTGAAAACGGACTGATAAGAGTTGAAAAATTAATTCAGCAGACCATTGAAAGCAATTTGAAGGTACTTCCAAGCGATGAAGTTTTCGAATTATATGATACTTACGGCTTTCCGAATGATTTAACGAGAATTATTGCTGAAGAAAAAGGCTTAACGATTGATGAAGCAGGTTTTGAAGCGAGAAAAAAAGAGCAACAGGAGCGTTCCAGAGGCGGTGCTGAACAAAAAGTCCACGACTGGGTAATTCTTGAGGAAAAAGCAGAAAATTTTGTAGGCTACGACCAATTAGAATCTGAAACTTACATTACAAGATACCGAAAAATAGAAAATAAAGACGGAGAATTTTATCAGGTAGTTCTAAGCGAAACGCCTTTCTATCCGGATGGCGGCGGACAGGTTGGAGATAAAGGTCTTCTTGAAAATGCCACGGAAAGTTTTGAGGTTCTGGAAACCAAAAAAGAAAACGGGCTGATTATTTCGTTAATTAACGGTCTTCCGAAAGATGCAGGAGCAGTTTTCTATGCTAAAGTAAATGTCACGGAAAGAAAAAATTCTCAGGCAAACCATTCGGTAACGCACTTACTGCATGAAGCGCTAAGAGAAGTTCTGGGAACGCACGTTGAACAGAAAGGTTCTTACGTAGGTCCCGATTATCTGCGTTTCGACTTCTCCCACTTCAACAAAATGACGGAAGAAGAACTGGCTTTGGTAGAAAATAAAGTGAATGCAAAAATCAAAGAAAGTATTGCGTTACAGGAGTTCAGAAGCATCCCGATTCAGGAGGCTTTAGACAAGGGAGCAATGGCTTTGTTTGGCGAAAAATACGGAGACAATGTAAGAATGATCCAGTTTGGAAGCTCAAAAGAACTTTGTGGTGGAACTCACGTAAAAAACACCAGCGAAATAGGTCATTTTAAAATTCTTTCCGAAAGTTCCGCAGCAGCAGGAATCAGAAGAATTGAAGCGATCTCCGGAGACGAATCTGAAAAATATTTCAAAAATCTTGAAAAGCAGGTTGCTGAACTTTCTCAGTTGTTAAAATCCAAAGACATCATCCGTTCGATTGAAAAACTGATGGAAGAAAATGCTTCTTTAAAATCGGAAGTGGAAGCTTTCAAGAAAGAAAAAGCAAAAGGTGAAATCGGCGACTGGAAAAATGCTTACGAACAAAAAGGCGACAAACAGCTTTTGGTAAAGAAAACGTCTCTTGATGCAGGTTCTGTAAAAGACATCGTATTCCAGTTGAAGAGAGAAATCCCGACTTCAGTAACGATTATCCTTTCTGATGCAGACGGAAAACCAATGATTACGGTGGGTGTTTCAGATGATCTGGCTGCAAATTATCAGGCGGGAACTATCGTAAAAGATTTAGCAAAAGAAATCCAAGGCGGCGGCGGCGGAAATCCTGGTTTTGCAACAGCAGGAGGAAAAAATCTTGATGGTCTTGAAAATGCCTATCAGAAAGCTTTGAATATTTAAACAAACTTAAAACGTCAATAAAGTTATTATAGAAAATCAGTTGTACCATCTTTGTGTACAGCTGATTTTATTTTTAACAAAAGATTATATTTTTTCGTACCATTTTGTAACCTTCTTATTTTTAGTTTTGTCTTATCTATAAAAAAGACTAATGACAAAATATCTATCTTCCCTGTTTTTGTTTATTTCGGTAGTGTTTTTTGCACAGAATCAGGTGAAAGTTTTCAGTAAATCGGACAAAAAGCCTATTCACAATGCAGCCGTTTACTGTGACGATGCACTTCTTGGGAAAACCGACTTCACCGGCAGTGTATCTTTTAAGACAAAATGTAAAAAGGTCGAAATTCTTGCCAGCAATTTTCAGGATGTCGTAACGGATGTAAAACCGTCTATGGAAGTTTCTATGCAGCCTTTGTCTGAAAAGATGGGAAATATAGACAAAATTGTCATTCAGGATAAAAGTGATCCGCGAGCGTTGAGAATTTTGGATGAAGTGAATAAACGAGCCAAAGAGAATTCACCCAAATCGCTGGATTCCTACAATTTTAAATCGTATTCCAAGTTTTCTATTGATGTAGATAAAGATTCTGTGGATACGTACAAAAACTTTTTGGCAGTAAGAAAAGACTCGCTTTCGAAAGTTGATAAAAAAGACCTTAAGCAAACAGATAAAGAGAAAAAAGATTCTTTGATCGGAGAAGATCTTATTCAGGCGACCACCGAAAGCCAGTTGTTTCTTTGGGAGAAAGCCGCAGAATACAAATATTCTAAAAGTTTCGGTGAGAAAACCAATATCATTGATAACAGAATGTCGGGTTTTAAAAATCCGATTTATGAGGCTTTAGCGATCAATATTTCTAATCTTGACAGAACTCCGAGACAGCTTAGACCCGAAAACAGAAAGTTATTCAATTTTTATCTTTCCGATACTTTACAGATCGACGGAAGAAAAACTTTTGTGATTAAATTCAAAGAAATCACTGACAAAAAGAAGCAGAATCCGAGAAAATTCAACGGGAAAATCTATATTGATTCCGAAACTTATGCTTTGAAAAAATTTGAAAGTCAAAGCAAAAAGCGGAATGAAGGAGATATTGTTTCGGTTTGGAAGCCTATTAATGGAAAGTGGTTCTTAGACTACGAAATCATGAAAGTAAAAATGGGAAGCCAAAGTTTCGAGACTTCTAAAAAAGACAGTCTGAAACCCGGAGAAAAAACGAAATACAACAAAAAGAATTTCGGAAATTATCTATATGTAAAAAACCGTTTCTTCGATTTTGAGATCAATAAAGAACAAAAAGCATCCGAATTCAAAGGCTACTCTCTTGAAATGAAAAACTCGGACGGAAGTCTCCTGTCCCAATACAGAACCGACAGTCTTACCGCGAGAGAAAGTGCAACCTACACCAAGATCGACAGTTTTGTGGAAAAGCATGATTTTGAAAAAAAGCTGAATACTTTAACGCAGCTTTTAAGAGGAAATCTGCGGTATAAATTCATCGATTTCGATATTACGAAGTTTTTCAGTTACGATAAATACCAAGGTCTTCGTCTGGGAGCAGGAATCAAGCTGAATGAAAAATTCAACAAAACATTTTCTCCGGACGGCTATTTCGGGTACGGATTTAAAGATCACACCTGGAAATACGGTTTAGGGCTTGATGTAAGATTATCAGACAAAAGAACGTCTGTTTTCAGGATCGATTATGTGGATGATGTGTTCGCAGCCGGAAGATTCAGCAACAATATGTGGGACATGATGATGAAATTTTCAGACATCAATCTGGATCTTCACAACTCAACTTTTTACAAAAACCAGAAATGGGGCGCTTCTTTCCTTTATGATATTTCGAATTCTTTAAGCGTGAAAGTTGCCGTGAATAAAGAAAAGCAACAGGCTCTTTTTGATTATCAGTATAAAAATCTGGGAAGCCGTTTCGATAATACAAGCGCCACTTTATCCCTAAAATTCTCGCCGAATGACAAAAATATCATGACGCCGAGCGGAAAGTTCACTTATGAAAAAGGATATCCGCAAATCTTCATGAATTACGAAAAAGGATTTGAAACGTTAGGCGGAGATCTGGATTATCACAGAGTGGATGCGTTAATTATTCATCAGTTCAGATCAAAATTAGGATATACGAACATCAAACTTTTCGGAGGAATTTCTTCAGGAAATACACCGATCTGGAAAAACTTTGAAATCGCCGGACAAACCGATGCGAACAGAGACAACTGGACTTCGAGCATTACGACACCTTCCAATTTAGGTTTTGCAACCATGCCTTCCGGAACGTTCTTTACCGATAAATTTGTTGCCTTCAAAGTATCGCAGTATCTTCCTTTCAGGTTTAAAACTTTCGGATCAAGATATTCCAATATCGAACTTGAATATCAGGCGGCGATCGGAAACATGAAAAACAGACAGGATCATCAGTTCCAGTTTCAGGTACTGGATCATTATTATCAGGAAGCCGGAGTTATCTGGAACCGTTTTCTGGGAAGAAACTTTGGGGTAGGATTTTCTTACCGTTTAGGATATTATCAGACCCCGGAATTTAAAGATAACTTTGCAATCAAACTGAGATTTAACCTGTTAAACTAAGCCGTATTTTTAAATAATTATCTGCAAAATAGAAACAGAAGCTTTCGGGTTTCTGTTTTTTTATTATCTTTCTGAAAAAATAACCATGAAACATATGCTTACTGAGTGTTTCTCTGCAATAATATTTTCTTCTAATACAAAAAGAATCCCGTCCTTTGATTGAAGATGGGGAGTTTGAGCCTTATTTTTTAAAAGATATTTCCAATGAATGATCCCATTAATATCAATTAACAAAACTTTTGCGGGACAATAAATATTAGTAATTTTGGCAAGGTTTTCTATGAAAAGGATTTTACTGTTTCTATGTTTTTCAATCTGTATTTTTGGTTTTTCACAATCGAAAGTTACCTCTATTGAAACCGTTATCATCGAAGACAAAAGTGATCCGAGAGCACTGGAAATCCTTAATAAAGTGAATCAGTATTTCCATGAGAATTCTCCCAAAACGCTGGATTCCTACTATTACAAATCTTACGAAAAAATTTCTCTCGATATCGACGAAGACAGCATTTCGCAGTACAACAAATTCTTCGAAGAAACCGGAATGTTCAAAAAAAAGCGGGAAAAAGATTCTTTAAACAACATTACCGCGCGAAAAATATTTTCAAAAAGCAAACTGTTTCTCTGGGAAAGAGCGCAGGAATTTCTGTATTCTAAAAAATACGGTGAGAAGATCAATATTCTGGATAACAGAATTTCCGGTCTCAAACAGCCTATTTATGAAATGATCGCGCTTCAGCAAAGCAACAGAGACAAAATTCCGGATCAGCTTAAAAAAGAAAACCGCGGACTTTACCGCTTCTTTCTTACCGATACCATTGAAATGGACGGAAGAAAAAATTTCGTTATCCGTTTCAGGGAAGTGAATTACAAAAAGCCCGATAAAAAACGAAAATACAACGGCGCTATTTATGTAGATACCGAAACCTACGGCGTAAAAAAAATTGAAAATTTCAGCAAGAATAAAAACGACGGAATTATTACCAGTTCGTGGATTTTCTTCAACAACAAATGGTTTCTGGCATACGAAACCGTAAAGCTGAAAATGAGCAATATGCAGATGGAAAACGAAAAAGGTGATGAAAAAACCGACAGGAAAAGTAAAAAAACGTTCGGAACCTATGCGTTCCTTACATCGCGGTATTTCGATTATCATTCCCCTGCCGAAAACTCTCAGAATGACTTCAAAGGCTATACTTTTTCAGTAAAAAATATCGACGGAAAAACCTTAGACCAATACCGAACTGATCCTCTTACCGAAAGAGAAAAAAATACCTATAAAACCATCGACAGTCTCGGAAAAATCTACAATATCGACCGAAAAGCAAAGGTTTTGGGCGGTTTGTTCCTAAACGGACAGATTAAAGTGGGGGTGGTAGATTTTGCAGTAGACGAAATCGTCAATTACAATCTTTACGAAGGCTTCAGAGTTGGATTAAAAGCAAAACTTAATGAAAATTTCAATCCGTATTTTTCTCCGGATTACCTTTTCGCTTACGGTTTTAAGGATGATAAATGGAAATACAGGATTGGTCTTGATATCAAAACAACGCTGGAAAAAGACTCGTATTTCCGGTTGGATTATTATGATGATGTGACGGCTTCCGGTGAATTTTACAGAAGACTCTGGAGCTTTAAAATGAGAACGGCAAACTATGGAAATAACCTGAATAACGACCGTTATTACCGTTACAAAGGCGCTTCCGTGTCTTACCTGAACGATATTACCAACGGATTAACACTGGTTTTTGCTGCCCGAAGAAATCTGGAAGAAGCGATGTTCGATTATTCTTTCCGTGGAAGAGGTCCTTCTTTTGATAACTTCAATACCCTATTTACACTAAAATATTCCCCAAATTCTACGAATATTATGACGCCGCAGGGAAAATCGCTGATTGATCAGAAATATCCTGAACTGTACTTTAATTATGAACAGAGCTACAAAATATTTGGCGGAGATTTCGATTATACAAGATTTGATGCGCTTTTGGTTCATAATTTCAAAACGATGTTTGGAACCACCGGTTTCAGACTCTATGGCGGAATGGTTTTCGGAGATGCGCCGATCTGGAAAAATTTCACCATGAACGGGCTTGCTTCTTCAAGAAAAGATTTTAATTTCAACCTAACTTCTTTCTTAGGATTTGCCACTCTGGAAGGGGGAAAATATTACAACGACCGGTTTATTGCCTATTATTTTACCCACAAAATCCCATGGTATTTTAAAAGCTTCGGGCAGAATATTTCAAGCTTCGACTTTGTGTTAAGAGGAACAACGGGAAATATGAAGCATCCCGATTACCATCAGTTCAGATTCCGTCCTTTGGATCATCTTTATCAGGAAGTCGGTCTGGAATGGAATAATTTCCTATCTACCTACTTTAATCTGGGATTATTTTACAGGGTTGGATATTACACCACTCCTAATTTTAAACAAAATTTTGCAGTTCAGTTTAAATTAAAGATTCTGGATTTTTAAAAAATGAAACCGTTAAATAAAAGATAAATGCAGAAAATCGAAATAAAAGCAGATCAGTTTTTCGAGTTATTAAAATTAAAAGATACCTCGATGTGGGAAATCTTTGCCCAAATGATCGATGGAAACGAAAAGGAAATCATCTTTCTGGATAACGAAAATAAAATCCTTTTCAATTATATCCTTCCTTCCACACCTGAGAAAATGGAGGAAGACCGAAAAGAATTTTCTAAGCAGTTTGCGGATAAACTTGCGAATCTGAATTAAACTTTTAGAAACGTATTTCTTCTTATTTAAAGTTTAATCTCAACTTAAACTTCATTTTTTGTTTATTTTGTGTTAAATTTTAAAAGTGCAATCCAATCATTAAAAAATTCAAGATGAAAAATTACCTATTATCTGCAATCAGTGTGTTTGTTTTTGGGATTTTTACCGCTCAATCCTATCAAAAACCTCTGGTTTCTGCTATTAAAGAAGGCGATCTTCGCAAGGATATGTATGATCTTGCAGCCGATCAGTTTTTGGGTCGTGAAGCAGGAACTTTAGATGAGCTTAAAGTATCAATGTGGCTTGCTGACAGAGCCAAGGAAGCAGGAATGAAACCAGCCGGAGACAATGGAACTTTCTTTCAGTTTTTTGATATGTACAGACATCAGGTAATTCCGCAGAGCAGTCTGAAAATCGGGGATAATTCTTTAAAATTATGGAAAGATTTTCTTGTTGCGGAACCCGTAAATGCAGACATCGATTCTGAAATTGTTTATGCCGGAAACGCCGAACCCGAAGATTTATTAAAATTAAATATTAAAGGTAAAATTCTCGCCGTAAATGCATCTGACAAGAATATTGAAAAGGAAATGACGCTTTTCGTAAGAAGATATCCCGGTTTTGTAAGAACAAAATACTATAACAAAGCATCTGAACTGGGAGCAAAAGGAATCATCTTCATTACAGACGAAACTTCGGATAAAAGCTGGGTTGAAGTTTTACCGCAAATGACGAGAGGTTCTTACGGAGTAGAAGGTTTAAGAGAAAGTGTGACGAATAATATTCCGGTTTTATGGATTAAAAGAGAAAATTCTGACTGGGTAAAAAACAATCCTAAAATTTCGCTGCACCTCATCACAGAAACGTATAAATATCCTTCCGTAAACATCATCGGAAAAATAGAAGGCACAGATCCGAAACTTAAAAACGAATATGTTTTAATCAGCGGACATCAGGATCACGACGGAATAAGACATCCTGTAAAAAACGATACAATTTACAACGGCGCAGATGATAACGCAAGTACCTGTGTTGCGATGTTGGCAATGGCAAGAGCCTATAAAAAACAGCCTTCAAAACGAAGTATTCTTTTTGTTTTTCATGGTGCCGAAGAAAGAGGTTTATTGGGTTCTAGATGGCATGCAGCGCATCCTGTAGTGCCAAAAGAAAATATTGTTGCCGTTCTCAATGGTGATATGATCGGGAGAAATGATAATAATGAAGCTGCGCTTCTGGGAGGAAATTCGCCTCACAAAAATTCTGAAGAATTGGTAAAAATGGCTGAAGATGCCAATAATGAGAGTACGAAATTCAGATATCTGAAAGATTGGGATTCGCCGAAGCATGCAGAATATTTTTATTTCAGAAGCGATCATTTACCCTATGCAAAGGCAGGAATTCCTGCAATATTTTTCACGAGTGTTCTGCACGATCAATATCACACTCCGCAAGATGAATCGGAAAACATTAATTACAAAAAGCTGTATAAAATGACGGAATGGATGTACCGAACTTCATGGAAAGCAGCCAATGAAACCGAACGTCCGAAAGTGATTTCTAATTTTACACTGGAAAGATAAATTAAGAACTATAAAAAGCTGTCTCAAAAGTCCAGTTTTTGGCTTTTGAGACAGCTTTTTTGTTTTTTAATCATGAAAATCCGACGATTCGCATCATTTTAGCTCCTCACAAATCTATCTAAAGTTTTCTTGGCTTCCAAGACATCATGAACTCTCAAAATTTTCGCGCCCTGCTGCAAAACTTTCAGATGGAGTTTTTGAGTTTCTTCATTAATGTCCAATGGAGATTTTCCTAAAGGTTTATAAATGAAAGATTTTCTTGAAATACCTATCAGTAAAGGAAATTTTCCAAATCCTAAATATTGTACTTCGTCAATCATTTTCATTTGATCTTCCACTGTTTTACCAAATCCGAAACCGGGATCAAGGATCAGATCTTTCACTCCTAACTTTAGCAATTCTGCCGTTTTTTCTGAGAAATATCGATTTTCTGAAAGAATAATATCTTCAAATTGTATCTTATCGTGCATCGTCTTATAAGTAGGATTTACATGCATCAAAATGTACGGCAGCTTTGTTTCTGCAACAGTTTCAAACATTTTATCATCATACTGACCGCCGGAAATATCATTGATCAGATCAATGCCCTCATTAAAACCAAATTTTACGGTTCCGGAATAAAATGTATCCAAAGAGATTAAAGCTTCCGGAAATTCTTTTTTAATTAGAGAAATGATATTTCCGATTCGTCGGATTTCCTCTGCGGAAGTCAGAAATTCTGCATTCGGTCTTGTGGATTGCGGTCCAATGTCGATGATTTCAGCACCTTCTTTCAGCATTTTTTCGGTCTGTTCCAGCGCAGATTTTTCATTGTTAAATTTTCCGCCGTCTGAAAAAGAATCCGGAGTGAGATTGAGAATTCCCATGATTTTCGGGGCTGATAAATCTATTAATCTTCCATTGCAGTTGATGGAGTGAAAGTGTTCAAAGATTTGAGTGTTGGAGAATGACAGAGCTGCGAAGCCGGATGGTTTATGAGTAAACATTTTGGAATTACAAATTGAGTTTATTCTACAAAAATAACATAAAAAAGAAACGCATAAATCTGAAAATATCATTTAAATGCCCATTAACCACACCATACATAAACGCTCTCCCTCAAACTCATAAACGCTCTCACCCAAAAACGCCCAAACTCTCCTATTCCGAACCCCTCCAACACACAAAAATTCGTATATTTGAAAGATTAAGAGAATTTATGTCAGAAACATCAGTACAGTTCGGGAAAGTTATCAGTCAGTGCCGCGAATTATTCAGCAAAAAATTACAGGATTATGGCGCAGCTTGGAGGGTTTTAAGACCAAGCTCAATTACGGATCAGATTTACATTAAAGTCAACAGAATCCGCACGTTACAAATGACTGACAAAAAAATGGTGGACGAAAGTGAAGAGGATGAATTCATCGCCATTGTGAACTACTCCATCATCGGACTGATTCAGCTTGAAAAAGGTTTTTCCAACGATTTTAATGAAAATAAAGAGGAGATTTTAGAGCTTTACAATCATTATGCAGCCGAAGCACAGCAATTAATGGAAAGAAAAAACCATGATTACGGTGAAGCCTGGAGAGACATGAGAATTTCTTCGATTACGGATCTTATTTATCAGAAAGTTTTAAGAACCAAACAAATTGAAGATAATCAAGGTGTTACTCTGGTTTCCGAAGGTTTGGATGCCAATTATTTTGATATGCTGAATTATGCGGTGTTCTGTCTGATAAAATTTTCTGAAAAAGCACCCCATGTAGAATAAAAAACAAATTAATTATGATAAAAGGTTTATTACGATTCCTACTTGCGATTATTTTCATCCTTTCAGGGTTTGTAAAAGCGGTTGATCTGGTTGGTTTTTCCTTTAAAATGGAAGAATACTTTGCCCCGAATGTTTTTAATATGCCGTTTTTCGAGAAGTTTGCACTGCCGCTTTCCATATTTGTTGTGGTTCTGGAACTTCTTCTGGGCTTTATGCTTTTGATCAAACTGAAACTTAAATTCACACTTTCTGCATTAATTGCATTATGTATTTTCTTTGGTTTCCTTACCTTTTATTCTGCCTATTACAATGTGGTAACAGATTGCGGATGTTTTGGAGATGCCATAAAGTTTACACCTTGGCAGAGTTTTATTAAAGATATTGTGCTTTTAATCGGGTTAATTGCTGTTTTCATTCTTTACAGAAAAGAATTTAAGAAAAAAGATGCATACAGCTTCAGCACAAAAAAAGAAACAGGAAATAAATTCAAATATATTCTTCTGGGCGTTTTTTCTGTTGCGATGATTGTGTTGGGTGCTTATGGAATTATTCATGAACCTGTTATCGATTTCCGTGATTATAAAATCGGAACCGATCTGAAAACGGAAAAAATTAAGATTGCTAAAAATCCTTTTCAGTATAAAACGTTTTACTCCCTGAAGAATTCTAAAACAGGAGAAGTTATAAAAGTGAATCAGGACGATTATATCAAAAAGACAGAATATTGGGCAGAAGGATCGCCCTGGAAAATAGAGGAAGGAAAGAATGAATCTGTTCTGGTAAAAGAAGGCTACAAATCTGAAATTGCAAAATTCAAGCTTGAAGATACTATGGGAATGGATATGACTCAGGAAGTTATCAATGCTCCAAAAGCTATTTTAATTTTCACGTACTATCCTCAAAATGTTTCTCCAGAACTTATTAAACAGCTTGAAACTAAAATAAAAACTCAGGGTACAACTGCTGTTTACGGAGTTTCAACGCTTCCGAATACTTTTAAAACCATTAAAAATTTGATGATGGATGCTACAGCAATTAAAACCATCGCAAGAAGCAATCCTTTTGTACTGGTTCTGGAAAACGGAAAAATTATTGACAAACAGCCTGCAAAAGATTATCTGAAATAAAAAAACACTAAAATTTAAACTATATCAATGCAAAAGTCTAACAAACCCATTGCTTATTATCATTTATTGATGATTCTTTCTTCTGTAGACGGAGAATTTGCTCCGGAAGAAGGAATGCTTGTTCAGCAGTATTTAGCCGATGAATTTCCTTTTAAAATGAATCTTGATAATGAGCTTGAAACCATTGCCCTGCTTCAGCCGGAAGAATGGAAAGATCATTTTGAATTTCACGCGCGTTGTTTCTACGACGATTCTACAGAAGAGGAAAGAACAAGTTTCATCCAGTTTGCGAAAACGCTGATTAAGGCGGATAATAAAGTGACGGATGAAGAGCATACTTTTTATACGCTTTTGAAAAATCTTTGGAATATTAATCGATAATTGAGTCATTAAAAGTTAGAAATCCGTTTCTGACTTTTAGTTTTTAACTTTAAAATAAAAGAAACTATGAGAAGAAAAATAGTTGCAGGAAACTGGAAAATGAACAAAAATGTAATTGATGCCCAACAATTAATGGTTCAGTTACTAAGCTATAAAAACAACAATACTACGAACTGCGAAGTATGGATCGCTCCTCCGTCTCTGTATCTGATGATGGCAAAAGATGTTTTTGAAAAGGATGAAATCGGCGTTTTCGCACAGGACATCAGCGAACATGAAAGCGGAGCGTACACAGGAGAAATTTCGGTTGATATGCTTGAATCCATTGATGCAACAGGTTCTTTAATCGGGCATTCTGAAAGAAGACAATATCACGGCGAAACAGACTCTCACTGCAACAGAAAGGTAAAATTAGCTTTGGATAAAGGTCTGATTCCGGTTTACTGTAACGGGGAAACTTTGGAGCAGAGAAAAGCAGGACAGCATTTTGAAGTGGTAAAAAACCAGACTGAAGTGGCTCTTTTCACACTTTCAGCAGAGGAAATTAAAAAAGTAGTGATCGCTTACGAACCGGTTTGGGCAATCGGAACCGGAGAAACTGCAACGCCGGAACAGGCACAGGAAATCCACGCTCACATCAGAAGCATTATCGCTGCAAAATACGGACAGGAAGTTGCTGATGAAGTTTCTATTCTTTACGGAGGTTCTGTAAAACCGGATAATGCAAAGGAAATATTCTCTCAACCTGATATCGATGGTGGTCTGATTGGTGGAGCCGCTTTAAAACTGGAAGATTTTTCTAAGATTATTGAGGCTTTTAATTAATCGAAAATAAGGCTGTGAAAAAATTTATACTGCTGTTTCTGGGAATATTGTTGTTTGATATTCTTTATGTATTTATCTACGACCAGTTTTTTATCGGTATAAAACCTGAATTTTTGCAGTATCCGTTATCGATAATTAAAGTTTTGGTGAATTCACCCGCAGTATTATTTGATAAGCTGTTGCCTTTTTATGCGTCAATACCAATATATAAGATGTTTCTGATATTTTTTGGAAATGTTTTAGTACAGACATTTTTGATTTACAGGATGTTCTTTAAAAAGAGAAGATCTACAGAAAATGAAAAATAAAATCCGGCGGCATCTTCGATGCCGCCGGATTTTTTATAATCAGAGTTTGTAAAATTAAAGTTTGTGCTTTTATATTTTAGATGGTCTGCTCTTTATGCTTTCCTTCTTTGATTTCTTCGATCATCTTTGCATTAAAGGCTGGAAGATCTTTCGGAGTACGGCTTGTGACCAGACCATGATCTACCACAACTTCGCTGTCTTCCCAGTTCGCTCCCGCATTTTTAAGATCTTTGCTGATTGAATCCACCGATGTCATTTTTCTTCCGTCCACCACTTCGGCGTTAATAAGAATCTGTGGTCCATGACAAATGGCTGCAACGGGTTTGTGCTGCTGGAAAAAATCTCTTACAAAAGATAAAGCAGTTTCATTGGTTCTTAACTGATCCGGATTGATAACGCCACCCGGTAAAACCAATGCATCATAGTCTGAAGCGTTGGCTTCATCTAAAGTTTTATCAACATTGTATTCCTTTCCCCAATCTTTTTCTGCCCATGCTTTGATGGTTCCGGATTCCGGACTGATGATGTGAGCTGTCCAACCCTGCTGTTCTAAATGTTCTTTTGGAGATTTCAATTCGCTTTCTTCAAATCCGTGTGTTGCTAAAATTGCAATTTTCTTTGACATAATTTTTATGATTTAAGTGTTGTACTCATCATCTTGAAAAAATGATACCGTTTTTGCCCTTACATTTTATAAAATTTGTTAAAGTATTTATTTTAGGTCTGAAAATTACTTTTATTACTATTGATATTAAAATTTGTAAATCCGACTTTTATCCTAGCCCGGATTGCAGCAATTGTCTGAGCTCGTTTCTAATATTTAGGGTTGCGGCGGCTCCGCCGCCGCAACCCTAAATATTAGAAACAGCGAGTGCGGAAAGCCGGAAAAAGCTACTGATCCATTTCAATAAAAAACGCACCAAAATCAATTGATGCGCTTTCTTAATATTTTTACAAAATTTATTTTTTGTCTTTAGATCTCTGTAAAACTTCGTCTACCATTCCGTATCCTTTTGCTTCTTCGGAAGTCATCCAGTAATCTCTGTCTGAAGCTTTTTCTACCCAGTCATAAGTTTGTCCTGAGTGCTCGGAAATGATCTCGTAAAGCTCTTTTTTAAGCTTTAACATTTCTCTCAAGTTGATCTCCATATCAGAAGCTACCCCTTGCGCGCCTCCGGAAGGCTGGTGAATCATTACTCTTGAGTGCTTTAAAGCAGAACGCTTACCGCTTTCTCCGGCAACCAAAAGAACCGCTCCCATTGAAGCTGCAATACCTGTACAGATTGTTGCTACATCCGGCTTAATGATCTGCATCGTATCATAGATTCCTAAACCTGCGTAAACGCTTCCACCCGGAGAATTGATGTAAATCTGAATATCTTTTGAAGGATCTGCACTCTCTAAGAAAAGAAGCTGAGCGGTTACAATATTCGCCACCTGATCATCAATTCCTGTTCCTAAGAAAATAATTCTGTCCATCATTAAACGGGAGAAAACGTCCATTTGTGCAACGTTTAATCTTCTTTCCTCCATGATGTACGGCGTAAGACCTGTAGGACCGTACATTCCCATATACTGATCGGTTACTAAACCGTTATTTCCTAAATGTTTTACAGAGAAATCTCTGAATTCTTTTTTAATGTCCATATGTTTGCTTTGTGTATTAAATTTTTACAAGATTGAATTTACAACTTTTATTCCTAAAATTTTATAAGACTTTTTGTCATAAAGTTTCAATAATTAGCAGATTATTTCCTCTTATCTGTCAGTATAAATACCAGTAATTGCAGAATAATTTAAAATTTTAGCCAATTCCTTGGAAACCATTGTGAGCATCTGAATTTTCTTCAGCTGTTCAAAATATTTAGATTCATCGGATTCTGCATATTCTGCCAATTCTCCTTTTGCTTTTGATATCAGGAAATTAACATATCTGAATTTATGAATCAGAATATCTCCTGCCACCTGCTCCGGAATTTTATCCCCGTAATTGGGCGAAAAAATATTTCTTGTGGTCCAGTCGTTCAGCTCACTGTAAATATTCATGGAATTAACGGCTGCCTTGCTCAATTCTTCATCCATTAATCCGAAAAAGAAATTTCCTTTTCGGAGTTCCTCTTTCTCAATTCCTTCTTTTATATAGTCTACGATTTTTTTATTCAGTTCCACCTGAAATTCGTAGTCGTCTTCTTCAAAATGGTGAAGAATTTCTTCAATCACCGTAATATCATATTGCTGCTGATCCGGCGCGGTACGGTGAAGAACAACATCTCCGTAATTGAGCATATGATTGATAAGGTCATTTTCAAGTTTCGTTACATTAAAAAGTACCGGATCAATATAATCTCTCGGATCATTTACTACTTCAAGCTTTGCAGGTTGTTGCGCTTCCGCTTTAATCTGTGCTTTATGGGTCTGATTTTGAGTGATCTGCTTCTGAACATCCAGCTCATTAAACAGACTCTGCTCAGAAAGTCCGAATTTTGTAGAAACCTGCTTCAGATACACTTCCCTTTTCAAAGCATTCTGAACAAAGGAAACCGACTTCACAATGTCTCTGATGGCTTCAGCTTTCTTAATCGGATCATCTCCAATTTCCTTGAAAAGAATTTCAGCTTTAAAATCAATAAAATCCATCGCTTCATTTTCGATGAATTTTTCTACATATTCCTGCGGATGTTTTCGTGCAAAAGAATCGGGATCGTCTCCGTCCGGAAACAGCATCACCCGAATATTCATCCCTTCCGTCAAAAGCATATCAATACTTCTGAAACTGGCTTTAATTCCTGCATTATCCCCGTCAAAAAGAATGGTTACATTCTCCGTTAATCTTTTGATAAGCTTAATCTGCTCCGTCGTTAAAGAAGTTCCGGAACTTGCCACCACATTTTCGATTCCCGACATGTGAAGCGAAATAACGTCCATATAACCTTCCACCAAAAGACAGACATTCTTGCGCGAAATTGCCTGCTTGCTTTGGTTTAAACCATAAAGAACGTTAGATTTATGATAAATTTCCGTTTCCGGAGAGTTGAGATATTTGGCTGTTTTTACGTTATTTTTAAGAATTCTTGCTCCGAATCCTAAAACCCTGCCCGAAAAACTGTGGATCGGAAAGATTACTCTTTCACGAAAGCGGTCGATTCCGGCAGGAGAATTCTCAGGGAAAATTGAAAGACCCGATTTCTCCAGAATTTCTTTTGAATAGCCTTTTTCTAAAGCATATTCTGTAAAGGCATTCTTTTTTTCAGGCGAATAGCCGAGCTGGAATTTTTTAATGATATCATCACGAAGTTCACGCTCCTTAAAATAAGAAAGACCGATTGATTTCCCTTCTTCCACTTCCCAAAGGAAATTCTGAAAAAAATCGTTCGCAATTTCATGGATTTTATACAGCAGATCTCTTTCCGACTGTGCATTTTTTGCTTCTTCGGAAAAATCCTTCTGATCTTCCTCAATTTCAATTCCGTATTTTTTTGCCGCGTGACGAAGTGCTTCAGGATACGTGAAATTTTCGATTTCCATTAAGAAAGAGATCGCTGTCCCTCCTTTTCCGGTGGAGAAATCTTTCCAGATCTGTTTGCTTGCCGAAACAACGAAACTCGGTGTTTTCTCGTCATGAAAAGGACTTAATCCCTTGAAATTAGACCCTGCTCTTTTGAGCTGCACATATTCTCCAACGATTTCTTCTACCCGAATCGTGGAAAATATTTTATCTATGGTCTGTTTGGAAATCATGCTGCAAAAATATACAAAAATTATATTCTTTCTATAATAGGATTGTAAAGAAGATTTTTACTAGCCCACATAATTTATTGATTTAAAACAATTTAATTTATTTATTTTTGAATCAAACTATAACTATCTTCTTTATTTATGAAATATTTCAGACGATTTTTTATTATAACTGTTACTATTTTCATTGTATTCCTTTTGTATCTAGAGTTTGGAGGAATGTTCATCTTAAAGACCAACGACAAAAGAACAATCACATTCAACATCAGAAGCAGCGAAAAAATTCCTAATAACTTTTCAAATTTTTATAATACTGTTTATCCGAATTCGTTATCCGAAAATTCATGGAATTATATGTCTGGTATATTCACTAATTCAGATTCTCCTCGAAAAGAATGCCCATGTAATCAAATGTCTTGCAAGATTTTACCAACTTTAGAAATTAAGCATACAAAAAGAATAAATTATTTCATGAATCAGTTTATTGTAGCAAGATTTATTGAAAACAAATTTAGCCAGAAAGAATGTCTTCAATTTAATTTCGGCAGTTTTGATTTCTTAGAAAACAGAAAAGGATTATCTGAGGTTTCCCATTCTCTTTTTAAAAAGGATGCCAAAGATCTGAAACCCATGGAAATGGCTGAAATTTTAGCATTATACGAAGCTCCTCTAAAATACAACCGGTCTAGAAATCCTCAAAAAGCAAAGGAAAGGACAGAACATTTTTATCATGTTTATCTCAATAATTCTAAAATAAAGAATTAAATTTTTTACTGTAATTAATTATCTTTGTTTAAAAATATGCAATTCACGATTCAACATATGGAAGACTGGCAGAATATTGCCGAAACCGTCATTTCAAAATTAGAGCATAACATTTTCCTTTTAAAAGGAAACCTGGGCGCCGGAAAAACAACTTTCACCCAGTTTCTCCTTAAAAATATGGGAAGTACAGACGAAGTAAACTCACCCACCTATTCTATTGTCAATGAGTACAATACCCCAAAAGGAAAAGTATATCATTTCGATTTATACCGTTTAAAAAACATTGAAGAAGTGTATGATATCGGAATGGAAGAATATTTAGACCATTCATTTCTCTGCATTATCGAATGGCCGGAAGTATATGAAGAAGATCTTTACGGTCTCAAATACCACGAAATGAGCATCATTAATACCGGAGAAAACAGAGAAATTTCATTCGAGTAAATATTATGTATCTTTGCTCCTGAATTTGAATGTAAAATAACGATCTGTAAGAACCTAATTATTTAAAAGGATGAGTACTACAAACATTTTTACTCCTTTTACCGAAGAGGAACTGATGCCGAAAGAAGAAAAACTGGAGGTCATTAAAAAAGGAAAACAATTCAGCATAGGAATTCCGAAGGAAACTTCCCTGAATGAAAGAAGAGCTTGCATAACGCCTGATGCGGTGCAGGTTTTGGTAGAAAGTGGTCATGAAATAATCATAGAATCCGGAGCCGGACAAGGTTCGTTCTTTACAGATCTGCAATATTCTGAATCGGGAGCGAGAATTACAAACGATCCGAAAGAAGCTTTCGGGCAGGATTTAATTTTAAAAGTCAATCCGCCTACAGACGAAGAAATCGATTATATGCGACCGAATACCTATCTTGTATCGGCACTTCAGATCAATTTGAGAGATAAAGACTATTTCTTAAAACTGGCAGAGAAAAAAGTAAATGCCATTGCATTCGAATTCATTGTAGACGAATACAAACAGTTAGCTTTAGTAAGATTGGTCGGCGAAATTGCAGGAACGGTTTCCATTCTTTATGCTTCCGAGCTTTTAGCTTTATCCAACGGCTTAATGTTGGGCGGAATTACAGGAGTAAGACCCGCTGAAGTGGTTATTTTGGGAGCAGGAATCGTTGGAGAATTTGCAACAAAAGCAGCCATCGGTTTAGGCGCAAGTGTAAGAGTTTTCGATAATTCCCTTTCAAAATTAAGACGACTTCATACTTTGGTTGACAGCAGAGTTCCGACTTCCATTATCGATCCGAAAGAGCTGAAAAAAGCGTTAAGAAGAGCCGATGTTGTGATCGGAGCCCTTCCAAGACTTAATATGACACCCATCGTTACCGAAGATATGGTAATGAAAATGAAAAAAGGAAGTGTTATTATCGATATTACCATCGACAACGGAAAAGTAATCGAGACTTCCGAACTTACCACCATGGAAGATCCATACATCATTAAGCACGGCGTAATCCACTGCGGACTTCCGAACCTTACCTCAAGAATGCCGAGAACCACAACAAAAGCGATCTCCAATTTCTTCCTTTCCTATATTTTAAATTATGATGAAGAAGGCGGTTTCGAAAATATGCTGGTTCGCAAAAATGAAATGAAACAGAGTCTTTATATGTACAAAGGCAGACATACGAAGAAAATCATCTGCGACCGTTTCGGACTTACTTATCACGATATCAATCTTTTAATTTTCTAATGAAAAAACTGAAATTCTATGCAATCGGTCTTGTACCGGGATGTATTATTGTATTTTTTATCTTAAACAAAAAAGGCGCAAGCTGCAGCGGTTATCTTCCCAACAGCCGCGTTATTGCAGAAACCCTGTCTAAAGATTTTAAATATTCTGAAACAGCAAAAACAGAAATGGCAACATTAAAAGTTGATGAAAAATTTCTGAAAGACAGTATCATCACCAAAGGAAAGATTGATTTCGACAGAAGCCACGCACAGAAAAAACCCTGTCCTGATTATCTTCTCACCTATCCCGAAGAAAAACCAACTTTCGAAATTACTTTCGAAAAATGCGAGGAAAGCGTAACGGTGAATTCTTTGAAGAAATTGAAATAAATTATCAGTCTGCTTTGCGAAGCATTTATACCTTTGCTTCTTTTAAATTTAGAATTATCTTTATTAAAACTTTGCGTTTAAATAAAAAATAAAGATGCTTCGACAAGCTCAGCATGACATGTCGCAAATACCGAGTGTTTGGTTTAAAATAGAAAATAAAAAGAAGTAAATAAATTTTCAATCCATGGAAGGCAATTACTACATGATTCATGATTATTGGATATTCATCGGAGTATTTGCGGTTTTCTTTTTTTTAACGGTAAGCATTTATTTATTCAGCCAAAATCAGAAATTTAAAGTAAAAAATGCCAAGCTTTCGACTGCCAATAAAATGATTCAGGAAAGACTGAATGAAGTACAGCTTGAACACATCGGAACAAAGCTGAACCCGCATCTATTCAAAAACATTCTGAATTCGGTGCAGTCTCACGCCTATCAGACGTACATGTCGCTCGATAAACTTGCGAATGTTTTAGACTATATTCTATACGAAAGCAATAACAAATTCGTAAGCCCAAAAGAAGAATTAAATTTTGCTTTAAGTTTAATTGAGATCAACAAAATTAAAGTAAATCCGCTTTTTGATTTCAGAATTAAATCGAAAATCAATAAATCGGATGAAATTTACGAAGAGAAAGTTTTTGCCCCTCTTCTTTCGGTAGATTTGATTGAAAATGCCTTTAAACACACCGATTTCCTTGCTTCAGACTCTTTTATTTCCATTCAGCTTGAACTTGAAAAAAGAATTTTCACGATGAAAGTAAGCAATAAAGCTTCTCTGAAAAATGTTCTCGAAAAGGAAAAAAGCGGCTTCGGAAGCCAGTCTCTGGATCAAAGGCTGAAAATGATCTACAATAATTTTTACACGCTTCAGAAAAGTTCAAAAAACGGTATCTTCACGGCAGAATTAACAATCAATTTAGGAGATTTTTATGATAAAATGCGTTATTCTTGATGATGAATTACTGGCAATCAGCTATTTAAAACTCCTATGCGAACAGATTGAAAATGTAGAAGTTGTAAAAGCCTTCAATGATCCTAAAATTTTTCTTAACGAAATTGAAAATATCGACTGCAACGTCTGCATTTTAGACATTGAAATGCCCGGAATAAACGGATTGCAGGTTGCAGAAGCCATTTCAGGCTCAAAAAAAATCATTTTTACCACCGCTTACAAAGAATATGCAGCCGAAGCTTTCGACCTGAATGTTGTGGATTATGTAAGAAAACCCATCAAAAAAGAAAGGTTAACACAGGCTTTCGAAAAAGCGCAAGAATTGCTCTGGAAAACCCATAAAAAAGATTTTATCGAGTGGAATACCAACATCGGCAAAACCGTAATTTTTACGGACCAGATCGCCTACATCAAAACTTCGGAAATCGACAGTCGGGACAAGGAAATCCTTCTTAAAGACGGAACCAATATTGTTCTAAAAAACCTGAATTTCAAAAACCTTCTGGAAATGCTTCCTGCAAAAGATTTTGCGCAGGTCAATAAAAAAGAAGTTGTTGCTTTATCTGCTGTAAAAGTATTTTCCACCAACGAAATTATTACTACTGTTTCTCTGGGAAATGACCGCTTTTTAAAGCTTCAGATCGGGGAAACCTACAGGAAATCTCTTTCCGATTTATTGGGACATTAGATTTCACTGCAAAATTCTTTCTTTTCATTACATTTGATTAAAAATCATCTTTTTTTTCCGATTTTCTTAGCAATTTTGTCTAAAATTTGGAATCATGAATTGGGGAAAATACAGAAATATCATCTTTTATATTTCCACCATTATTGTTTTTTCATCACTGATGTATTTTTTCATCATTGAAGGGCAGACTTTGGAAATCGGAGAAAAGATCATTACAAAAACAAACAACAGTTCCAGTTGGGACAACTTTTTAGAATCATTCAAGACCAATCTTCACCATCCTTTAGCTTTATTACTGGCGCAAATCGTTACGATTATTCTTATTGCAAGACTTTTCGGCTGGATTTGTATGAAGATCAAGCAGCCTTCCGTGATCGGTGAAATGATTGCGGGAATTGTTTTGGGACCTTCCCTTGTAGGAATGTACTTCCCGGAATTTTCGGCATTTCTTTTCCCGAAAGAATCTTTAGGAAATCTTCAGTTTTTAAGCCAGATCGGGCTTATCCTCTTCATGTACATTGTAGGAATGGAACTGGATCTAAGCGTTTTAAGAAAAAAAGCACACGATGCGGTGGTCATCAGTCATGCAAGTATCATTATCCCTTTTGCATTGGGAATTGGTCTGTCTTATTTCATTTATAAAGAATTTGCGCCGGAAGGAATTCAGTTTACCTCATTCGCGCTTTTCATCGCTATTGCCATGAGCATCACGGCGTTTCCTGTTTTGGCAAGAATCGTTCAGGAAAGAAATCTTCAGAAAACCAAACTGGGAACGGTAGTCATCACTTGTGCAGCAGCCGATGATATTACGGCATGGTGTATTTTAGCAGCCGTAATTGCTATCGTAAAAGCCGGATCGTTTGAAAGCTCCATTTACGTGATCCTGATGGCAATTGCCTATGTATTTTTTATGATTAAGATTGTAAGACCGTTCCTAAAAAGAATCGGAGACTTACAGGCAGGAAAAAGCACCATCAACAAACCCATGGTTGCGATTTTCTTTTTAACCTTAATTCTTTCGGCTTATGCTACGGAAGTTATTGGGATTCATGCGCTTTTCGGAGCTTTTATGGCAGGAGCGATCATGCCTGAAAATGCAAAATTCAGAACACTGTTTATTGATAAAGTGGAAGATGTCGCTTTGGTACTTCTTCTGCCCCTTTTCTTTGTATTTACAGGACTTCGTACCCAGATCGGATTACTGAATGACAGTCATCTTTGGATTACAGCAGGATTTATCATTTTGACCGCAGTCGTAGGAAAATTTGCAGGAAGTGCCTTAACCGCAAAATTTTTAGGCATCAACTGGAAAGAAAGTTTAACGATCGGAGCCTTGATGAACACCAGAGGTTTAATGGAACTTATTGTCCTGAATATCGGTTATGATCTGGGCGTTTTAAGTCCTCAGATATTTGCGATGATGGTAATTATGGCGCTCTTTACAACATTCATGACGGGACCTGCGCTGGATTTCATCAATTTTCTATTTAAATCTAAAAAAGATGATGAGGAATCTCCGGTAAATGATGCGAAATACAGGGTATTATTATCTTTTGACCATCCTGAATCCGGAAGCACGCTGCTGAAACTGGCTCATGATTTCACCCATAAAATGAACGGCAATAAAAGCATAACCGCGATGAATATTGCTCCCGTGAACGAAATGCACGCTTACGATATTAATGAATACGAAAATGAGCAGTTTAAAAATGTAATAGAAACGTCCAACGATCTGAATCTTGAAGTCACAACGCTTTTCAAAGCATCCAATGATATTGAAAACGATCTTACACACATTACCAACAAAGGAAATTATGATCTTCTTCTGATTATGCTCGGAAAATCGATGTATGAAGGAAGTTTACTGGGAAGATTGCTTGGTTTCACGACAAAGATTATTAATCCGGAAAAACTTTTAAATACGGTAAAAGGGAAAGGAAATATTTTCAACAACTCTCCTTTTGACGATTTTACGTTACAGATTTTAGATAAAACCCAGATTCCTGTTGGTATTCTGGTGGAAAAAGAATTTACTTCCGCAGACAAAGTTTTTGTCCCGATTTTTAATTTAAGTGATTTTTATCTGCTTGAATATGCCAAAAGACTCATCAATAATAACAATTCCCAGATTATTATCTTAGATGTTGCAGGACAGATCCGGAATAATACTGAAGTGAAAGAACTCATCCGAAGCATTGAACAGGTTGCGCCCAATCACATCACTTTATACAATGAGAAAAAAATTGAGAAAGAGTTTCTGAATTCGCAGGATTTAATGCTCATCAGCAGCAAAAGCTGGAAAAACCTCATCGATACGAAAAGCATATGGTTATCGGATATTCCTTCAACATTGATTATCAGCAATCCTTAATGATTTGAATAATGAATTTTGCTACGCAAGCAATGGCTAATTCTTAAATTCACAATGAAATAAATTGACAGCAAAGCGAATTGGCAACGAAGTTAATTGACCTGTAAAAAATTTGACTCGCGAAGCGAAATTCACAATTCACTTTTTAATCCTGATTAAAAAAAATTATTTACCTTTGTCTCGTGATTACAAACAACGGAACATATTATTACGGAATTTTTAACTCAGATCTGGGATAAGGATTTCATATAGATAAAACAAAACCTCGTCCTTGGGCGGGGTTTTTTATTTTAAAATTTAAACGATGAAAATAAGTATTATTGGTGTAGGATTAATCGGTGGCTCAATGGCTTTAAAATTAAAACAAAAAGGAATTGCCGATTTCATTTACGGTATTGATAACAGCAATGACCATCTTAATGAAGCATTAGAACTCAAAATAATCGATGCAAAAGTAGATCTGGAATACGGAATTAAAAACTCTGATCTGGTCATTCTTTCCATTCCTGTGGATGCCGCGAGAAAATTATTGCCGAATGTTTTAGACCTGATTTCAGAACATCAGACGGTGATGGATGCAGGATCTACCAAAGCAGGAATTGTAAATGCGGTAAAAAATCATCCGAAAAGATCAAGATTTGTGGCTTTCCATCCGATGTGGGGAACGGAAAACAACGGCCCGAAATCGGCAGTTTCAGAAAGTTTCTCCGGAAAAGCAGGGGTTATCTGCGATAAGGAAGAATCCGCAGAAGATGCTTTACAACTGGTTGAAAAAATTGTAGAAAGTCTTGATATGCATCTGATTTACATGAATGCGGAAGATCATGATGTTCACACCGCTTACATTTCGCATATTTCCCACATCACCTCTTACGCTTTGGCTAATACGGTTTTAGAAAAGGAGAAAGAAGAAGAAACTATTTTTCAACTGGCTAGTTCCGGTTTTTCCAGCACTGTTCGTCTGGCAAAGTCTCATCCTGAAATGTGGGTTCCGATTTTCAAACAAAATAAAGAAAATGTTTTGGATGTTCTTAATGAGCATATTGCTCAGTTAAGAAAGTTTAAAGCAGCACTGGAAAAAGAAAATTTCGAATATCTTGGAGAACTGATTTCCAATGCGAATAAAATCAGGGGAATCTTAGATAAATAGATAAAAATAGGGTTAAAGATTTTAAGTATGTCTTTAACCCTTATATTTTTTCACAAATTAAAACTTCATCACATCTTTCACCACTCCATTGTTCTGCGTATGCTGCAAGAGTTCGGTTTCGATGAAAGATTTTATTTTTTCTTCTGAACCTTCGTTCGGGAAGAGAAGATGAACGTTTGCTCCTGCATCTAACGTAAAAAACAACGGCAAATTGGTTTCTCTTCTGAAATCCCAAATTTTATTGATGACTTCCAAAGTCCCTGTTTTCATTAAAATAAATGCAGGATCGCTCATCATCATCATGGCATGAAGTGTTAATGCTTCGTGTTCTACCAGTTTAATAAAACTCTGTAAATCTCCATTGGTTAAAATTTCTTTCATGGGACCGAAATTTTCTCTTGCTTCCTGAAATCTTCTGTCTGCGTAAGGATTGGTATTCATCAAACCATGACCGACTGTGGAAGAAACGCTTTTCTGACCTTCATGAATGAGTAAAACCCAGTCATTAAAATCTTTAAAAATTTCATGAATTTCATCGTTTGGGTATTGTACTGCAAAAAGATCAGAACTTCCTTTTACCTGAGATTCTCCCCACACAACCAATCCGTTGTAAAGACTTCTGCAGGCGCTTCCGCTTCCTAATCTTGCTAAAAAAGAGGCTTTTCTCAACGATTCTTCATCCGAAGTTTTTCCCGAGAATGTTTCATCCAGATTCATTAAACATTTAGCTATCGCTCCGAAACCGGAAGCAGAACTTGCAATTCCTGAGCTGTGAGGAAAAGTATTTTCGGTTCTGATGATGTATTTTCCCTGTAAAATCCATGGAAGATACTGTTCGATATTTCTGAAATATTTTTCAATTTTTTCGGCAAATTTTACTTCTTCATTTCCGGCAAGAAAAGTCTGCACAGAAAAAGGTTCATTGGCAGAAAACTCCATCGAAGTATTCGTTCTGCAATGATTTAATGTAAAACTGATGCTTGGATTGGCGGGAATCTGATTGTCGTATTTTCCCCAATATTTAATTAAGGCAATATTGGAAGGACAGCTTTCTGAAACCGTCTGATTGTTTATTGTAAAATCTTTTTTTCCTAAAAAATCCTGTGTTGTCATAATTTCAATTTTTGCAAGGTGAGATCTGGTTTAATGTACAGTTATTACAGCTCTATCTTCAACTCAGCCTTAAAAATTTAATACATCTTCTCTATGAGATCTGCATATTTTTTAAGCACTACATTTCTTTTTACCTTCAATGTCGGAGTAATTTCTCCTGTATTGATATCAAATTCCGAAGGCATCAATGTGAATTTTTTCACTTTTTCGTAATCTGATAAATCTATTTGCAGTTCTTTAATTTTATCTTTATAAAAATCGTTTACCTTCTCGTTTTTCACGATTTCTTCCCAATTATTGAAAGCAATATTATTTTTCTTGAGATATTCTTTTAAAAATTCAAAGTTAGGAACCACTAAAGCGGAAACAAACTGTCTTCCTTCCGCAATCAGAACAATCTGCTGAATGAAATTATTGTTGGTTAAAATATTTTCAATCTGCTGCGGCGCGATGTATTTTCCGTTGGAAGTCTTCATGAGATCTTTCAATCGGTCTGTAATGGTAAGATTTCCTTTGCTGTCGATGGTTCCGGCATCTCCGGTTTTAAACCAGCCGTCTTCCGTGAAAACTTTCTGCGTTTCTTCAGGCTTTTTGTAATATCCCTTCATGATTCCGTTTCCTTTTGCCTGAATTTCGTCGTTCTCCCCGATTCGGATTTCCACGCCCGGAAGAGGTTTTCCGCAGCTTCCGTGTTCAAAATTCGTCAAAGGAAAAGCGGTTAAAGTTGCCGTAGTTTCCGTTAAACCGTAGCCAACCGTCACATGAATTCCAACCGATTCAAAAAACTTCGTCACTTCAGGAGATAATGAAGCTCCGCCACAAGGCAGAAACCATAATCTTCCGCCCATTTTTTCTTTAATTTTACTGAAAACCAAAGATTCGGCAATGTTTTCTTTTATTTTTAATCCAAACGGAACCGGCTGTTCTCTTCTTCTTAATTCTGCGGTCTGCGAACCGGTTTCCAATGCCCAGTTAAATATTTTTTTCTTCAAGGATGAACCTTCTTCTGCTTTTTCCAACACTCCGGCGTAGACTTTCTGGAAAAATCTCGGCACCGCGCACATCATGGTCGGTTTTACCTCTTCCAAAGCATTGGCAATATTTTTCGGATCTTCGAGGAAATACACTCTTGCGCCTCCGTAAAGGCAAAGCAGGCTCCAGCTTCTTTCGAAAACGTGGGTTAAAGGTAAAAATGCCAGAGAAAGCTCTTCTTCAAAGTTATTAAACTTGAAAAATTCAAAATGCGCATCAAAGGCTTTTATGAAATTTCCGTGCGTAAGCATGACTCCTTTCGGTGTTCCTGTAGTTCCGGAAGTGTAGATAAGCGTGGCAATATCTTCATATTCTTTCTTGCAGAATTCTAATTTGGGAGAACTTTTAGCGATAAAATCCTCCAGATAAAAACTGCTGAATTCTTTCTTGATCCAGACTGCTTTTTTAGAAATGATAATCGTTTGCAGACTTGTACTTTCTTTCTTCAAAATTTCCAGACACGCATCGTACTGAGCCTGATCTCCCACTAAAATTGCCTTCGCTTCCGAATCGTTGATGATGTATTCTGCCTGTTCTGCATTATTGGTGGAATAGATTGGAACCGTGATGGCTCCGATTGCCAACACCGCGAGATCAAAAATCATCCATTCGGAAGAGTTATCCGAATAAATGGCTACTTTATCATTTTCCTGAATTCCTGCATTTTTAAGTGCATTGGCTGTTTTATACACAATTTCGCCGAATTTTTTCCAGCTCAGTTCTTTCCAGCCTGCATCTTTCTTTTTAAATCCGATGGCAGATTTTATGGGATGCTTTTCTGTATTTTTTAAGATAATTGCCTCTGCAAGATTCATTGCTTTATCTTTTTATCGTTGATATAATTATTTAAATGAAAATCAATACTTTCCGAAAGAGGAATAAACTGATAATTCAATCTGCTTTTTATTTTTTCGTTGGAAACGGTGTTCATTTCTGAAATTGATTTCACATTGGATCTTGTTGTCATTCTTAAAGCCGGAATCAACCAGCCGAATAATGTATTTGCCAAAACTCCGATATTGAGCTGAAAGTCTGAAAGAATTTTAGCTTCCTTTAAATTCAATCTGGATCTGATCTGTTTTCCTAATTCTGCGTACCTTCTGTTTTCTGCAATAACAATAAAACGTTCCCCGAAAATGTTTTTTTCCATTAATTCTATGGAAATTTCTGCAACATCTCTTACATCCACATAACTAGATCCGCCAGAAAATGTAAAGCTGTTTTTTTCGAAGGTAGGAAAAACATCTCCGCTGCTGTTTCCCCAGTTTCCGCTTCCGATGATGATTCCGGGATTTACAATAACAACGTTTAAACCTTCTGCTGAAGCTCTCCATACTTCCATTTCGGAAAGGTGTTTGGAAAGTGCGTATGCAGAATGATCCAGTTTAGGATTGAAATCGGAATCCTCGTCCAGTTCTCCTTTTTCGTTGAAATTATCAAGGACAGCAATTGAGCTTACGTGAAGAAATTTCTTCACACCGGAGCCTTCGCAGGCGTACAGGAGATTTTCTGTACCTTTTATATTGGTACGATACATTTCTTTTTCATCATGAGGATGAAAGCTTACTTTTGCAGCGCAGTGATATACTTCATCCACCTCTTTTAAAGCTTCCTGAAGAGAATACATATCATTAAAATCTACATCAACCCATTCAATTCTGTTGAAGAAATCATCGGGATTTTCCGTATAAAATGTATAGGAATGCCTTACTTCGTTTAAATTGCTCGTCGGTCTTTTTGCTGCACGAACGTTTTTTCCCTTTTTCAGAAGTTCCAAAACGATTACTCTGCCTAAAATTCCGGTTGCTCCCGTTACAAAAACCATCAATTTTTTTTACTTGATTGCTGACTAAATTATGATAATATTCTACGTTATGCAAATTTGCGATTTTTAAGGGAGATTTTCTGTTTTTTAAATGGATAAAACGACAAAAGTTTTAGTAATCCTGATTTTATTTAAATCGTGAAATTGTTTTGAAATAAAAAAACGGACTTTCGCCCGTTTTCCATATCATCTGTTCTGAATAAATTTTTAAACAAGAACCCTATTGTTTCTTCTTGGAGCTTTATCACATAAGATATCGGCAATACTTTTGGAAATAAGGTTTCCTTCGGTAAGATTATCGAGCCAGAAAAATTCTCCGGCACAGTTGATCTCAATGAAATAATATTCATCTTCCGGCGAAACGATCATGTCAATTGCGCCGTAGTCGATATGATAAACGTCTAAAAGTTCCAGCAACTTCGCTTCGATGTCTATCGGAAGTTCCGCAGGAATCCATTTATCAATGAGATTGACACCATCTTTTCGCCAGTCTATTTTTGCGGCTTCCGATTGTTGAGAATCGATTTCGAAAGCATAAACATCTCTTCCGACAATGGTAATTCTAAGTTCTTTTTTCTTTTCAATTTTTTTCTGGAACTGCATCGGACAGTACAAAAGCGTATCCAGTTCCTTCAGTTTATCTTCGTTTACCACATTGGTGAAGACCACACTTTCAACACCGTCTTCATAAATGGCAAATCCGGTCTGCATTTTGGCAACCACATTTTTATGTTTTACAATGAACTGTTTCGCTTCTTCCGGATTGTTGGTAAGGCATGATTCGGGAATCTGTAGTCCTATTTTATGGGCTATTTTCAACTGTTCCTCTTTGCTGTCCAGCCTTCTGTATACACTCGGTTTTCCTAATGAATACACATCAATAGACTCTAAAAAACCAAAAAGCGTGGTTCTGATCTCTCCCATCGCGGCTCCGTAAAATTTAGAATCGAGTTCCTCCTTCAGTCCGCTTCCGATGTTGTAGGCTCTTCTGTACCAGACTGCGGAAATATCATCTAAACGGTGTTTTTTTTCGGGTGTTTCTAAAATACTGATCCATTTTCCGTCTTCAAAACGGGTGGATAATTTATTTTGCAAAGGGTATAAATCGACATCGAAACGGATACCTTCACAATGGTTTTCAGAAATGTATTCCGTTACTTTTTCTATGGAAAAATTATCTCCTGTATGAGTAATTATTAAAATTTTATTCATTGGTTTTTCATTCTTTTTATAAGGTTGTCGGCAATTCTTTCCGCAATCGGAAAATTGAGTTCTTTCTGCAGCATTCCCCATTCTCCCTGCGGATTTACTTCAAGGAAATAATAGTTTCCGTCTTTGCTTTTTATCATGTCGATTGCTCCGATGTACAGTCCCATTTCTTTCATCATTGAAGTTAAACTGGTTTTAATATTTTCGGGTAAGCTGTATTCTGACCAAAAATAATTTTCGTTGGCAATTCTCCAGTCGGCATTTTCGCTGTTATTGATTTTTCCGGTAAAAAATTCTCCTTCGAGATACAGTATTCTCAGTTCATATTCTTTTTCGATGTAGGGCTGAAAAATCATGGGACAATATTCTATGTCTTCTATATTTTCGAGAGAATTTTCATCGATGATATTGGTGGAAAGGAAATTTTCGCCCCTCATTGTTTTTGAAAGCGCACCATGAAGTTTTGCCACCATTTTTCCGCCGCATTTCTGATGAAAAAATTCGGTTATTTTTTCTGAATCGTTTGAAAAAATAGTTTCATGAATAGTAAGGTTGTTTTTTTTGGCAATTCTCAATTGATGCATCTTATTGCCATCTATCTTGTTTTCATTCTCAAATGGATTGATCCACGGAACTTCTTCCAGCAAAGTGAAAAGATTGTATCTGAGAGTTGCATACTCTTTCAGGAAAGTTTTTGTGTAGTTTCCGTCCAGTTCTCCGGGAACGGAAATTCCCCATGATTTTCTGTGCCACACCGCTTTAATTTCGTTTGAATTAACGGTATTTCCGAATTCATCCGTTAACTCAAAAAAGTTTTCGTTGATGCTGATTTTCTGATAATGACTGATTTTATCTGAATTCAGCCTGAAATAAGGAATATTTTTAGATTTTAAATATTCAAAAAAGATATCAATATTGTAAAAATCCTGAGAATGCGTAATACAAAGAATCATCTGCCGGTTTTTATTAAAAAAGGAAACTTAGAGTGTAAGTTTCCTTTTAATATGATTTTTTAATGTGATCTGTATAATAAAAATCCATTAAACTGATGGAGAATCATCATCACCATCGGACGGATATTTCATAGTCTGTGCCATATCATAGATCGGCTTGGTCACTGTATCTACAGCGGGTTTTGTAATGCTGTCCTGTGATGCAATAGTTACATCTCCTCCTCCTTTAATTTTTTCAGGATCCTGTAATTGTTTTTCTAAAAATGAAGCGAAGAAAGGTTTCTTTTTTGAATCTTTGTTTTTCATAGTTGTTTATTTTGGGTTATTCGTTTTTAGATTTCATTACCGCCTTCATCGCCATCGGAAGGATATTTCATGGTAACATTATCATTGGAAGGTTTTGTAACGCTGTCCTGAAGTGCTGTTGTAACATTATCTTTTAACGGAGCTGTTGCAGCAGTTTCAGATCCTCCTTTGATTTTTTCCGGTTCTGCGATCTGTTTTTCTAAAAATGATGCGAAGAACGGCTTCTTGTTTTTCTTATTTTCCATGATGTTAATATTTAGTGATTTAGCTTCGACTAAAATATTAAAAAATATCACACAAAGTAGAATAAATTTTCGTTTTAAGAAAATTTTAACAAATTAACCCCAATAAATGCTTTATGTTATACAATATTCAAAAATTCTTTGACAATTTTAGCAAAATCTACAGGATTCTCAGCCTGCACCCAATGTCCTGCATTTTTCACCGTTGAAAACTGAGCTTTGGGAAACTGCTGTTTGATGGCAAATTCGTCCTGAGGAAGAATATAATTTGACTTTTCACCTGCGATAAACAATGTCTCTCCTTCGAAAACGCCGAACTTTATCGCATTCGAAACAAACTGATTGTATTTTTCAGACAAAGTTTTCAGGTTAAATCTCCAGTTGAGTTTTTTATTATCGTCCCAATACAGATTTTTTGTGAGGAATTGTATGGTTGATCTTTCAGGAATGTACTGACTTAAAACCGCTTCCACATCATTTCTGGAATTTACCGTATTGAAATCCACCGTCTCTAAAGCTTTGATAATTCCCTGATGATGTGGAGGATATGCTTTCGGAGAAATATCCACAACGATGAGCTTTTCAACTTTTTCAGGATATTTAATGGCAAACTGCATCACTGCTTTTCCGCCTAAAGAATGCCCCAGAATATTTGCTTTCTGTATGCCGTAATGATCCATATACCGAAGAATATCATCCGCTAAATCGTCGTGAGACATCTCATCCGAATGAAAACTTCTCCCGTGGTTGCGGAGATCAATAAGGTGAGTCGGTACAAATTCTCCGAAATCTTTTCCGAAGGTTCCCCAGTTATCAAGCATTCCAAATAAACCGTGAAATACCAAAAGCGGTGTCGACGAAAGATTTTCGCCAAATATTTTTGAATTTAAAATTTCCATACGTTTTTGTTTTTAGATAGAAGCGGGGTGATGGAAGCAGGAAGCCTAGAGAATACTTATCAGACCTTTAGCTTCACATACAACTACAACTTCCAGTCTTTTTACCATTTTGCCAGTCTCTTCAGATAAGCCTGAACTGTATTTTCCATTCCCATATATAACGCTTCGGAAACCAAAGCATGACCAATCGAAACTTCAAGCAAATTCGGAATGGTATCGGCGAAATATTTTAAATTTTCCAAGCTTAAATCGTGTCCTGCATTAATTCCCAATCCGAAATCTGTGGCAACAACCGCCGTATCGTAGTAAGGTTTTATAGCAGATTCTTTATTTAAAGTATAATTTTTAGCGTAAGCTTCGGTGTAAAGTTCAATTCTGTCGGTTCCTGTTTTGGCAGCATATTCTACTAGTTCGGGAGTCGGATCCAAGAAAATTGAAGTACGGATTCCTGCATTTTTAAATTCTGCGATCACTTCCGTAAGAAAATCCAGATGCTTTTTCGTGTTCCAGCCCGCGTTTGAAGTAATAGCATCATCTGCATCGGGAACCAGCGTTACCTGTTCCGGTTTCACCTCAAGAACCATATCGATAAAGGAACGGTGAGGATTTCCTTCGATATTGAATTCCGTGGTTACCAAAGGTTTCAGATCATAAACATCTTTTCTTGTGATGTGTCTTTCATCCGGTCTTGGATGGATGGTAATGCCCTGTCCTCCAAACTCCTGAATTTTTACGGCCGCCTCCGTTACACTTGGTGTTTCTCCTCCTCTTGCATTTCTCAGCGTCGCAATTTTATTAATGTTTACACTTAGTTTTGTCATACTGCAAAAATAAAAAAACCCAACTTAAAAGTGGGTTTATTATTTCATGAAATTTTACATTCGAAGAATAAGTTTCATTACACCTTTACACTGATCTGCATTACCTGAAGATCAAATTCTTTAGAAGCAACCAGTAAATGATCAAAAATATCTGCCTGAATCTGCTCAAAATGTTCCCAACGCGAATCATTGGCGAAACAGTAGATTTCCAAAGGCAGACCTTGCGGAGTAATATCCAACTGACGAACCATCATTGCCCCATCCTGATCCACATCGGGATCATTCTGCAGGTACTTTTCTGCGTAATATCTGAAAACACCAATGTTGGTAAGCTGTCTCCCGTTCACTATTTTATCGCTGTGCTTCAAAGTCTCTTTTTCTTTTTTCAGCTCAATGCTTTTTCCTTCAAGATATTCTGAGATCAGATTAATGTCTTTCAGGCGATCAATGTCTTCTTCCGTTAAAAATTTAAAGGAATTGATATTAAAGTAGATTGATTTTTTAATTCTTCTGGTGTTGGATTCTGACATCACCTGAAGATTTTTAATCTCAGTGGTTAAAAGATCATAGGTGGGAATCGATGAAATGGTTTTATCGAAATTCATGATCTTCGTCGTTAAAAGACTGATGTCTGAAATATTTCCTTCGATATTGTATTTGGGAATACTGATCCAGTCTCCTACTTTAAGACTTTTAGAAGTTGAAACATGGATTCCGGTTACAAATCCAAGAATGGTATCGCGGAAAACCAGTACCAAAACCGCAGTAATTGCCCCTAAACTTCCAACAATGGTAGCTCCTTTAATTCCGAAAATCACACAGATTCCTACAATGGAGAAAATGAAAATTCCTAAAATTTTCATTGTTTCAGAAATCGCATTCAATGCCATGATTTTGTAATAATCCTGTTTAATGGCGAAATAATTTCTGAAAGCAGTGAGACCACGATAGAGCATTCCGGCAAGAATTAATACAAGTCCTAAATTAATGGAACGTATAATAAAAATGTTGGTTCTGGGAATTGCTTTTGGCGGAAATATAGAAGTTTGAATCCCCAGTACAATTGCCAAAGCAAAAAGATGAGCTACGGAATTTGTTATTCTTGACTGATAAATTGATTTTATCACCGGATATTTTTCTTCGTTATGAAAAAAACGGAAGATAAGATTAATCACAGGTTTTACAAGAAAGTCTACCAGCAAAAATAAAATAACAAGTATAGCAAGCTTTGTAAAGGCATGAAAAATCCAATCCAGACCTGCCGGAGAAATTTTGGTAATATATAAATAAAGCTGTTCGCTTAAATCTTGTATGAAATTTTTGGTTTCCTGTAACTGATCATTCATTCTAACAAATTTAGTAAAAAATTAAATCCTTCCAACACCGATTAAATAAGAATTTTTCACAAAACAATTGAAAATTAATTAACGATTATTTAAAATTGTTTTAAAATTTTAATATATTTAATAATAAAATCATTAATTTAGTCTCGTAATTAAAAACTATGATTTATGAAAAAACTTAACCTCTTTTTTATTTTTATCATCCTTTTTTCTTTGGGTTCCTGTCACTCGGATCCTTCTTCTCCCACAGAAGCTACGGTAGATAATACGGTAAAAACCGGAAAAATAACCGGAAAAGTAATGTCACAGAACGGAGCTAAAGCCATTGGAGGCGCCTCTGTTTTTACTTTTGACGATAAATATAAAATCTACTACACAACTTCTGATGCGGATGGTAATTTTACACTGGACGCTCCGGTAGGCAATCACACCATTCACATTCAGACCGGGAATGGAAGCAATTTCCGTACAGAAGTTGCTGCAACGGTAAAAAATAACGAAACTTTAACGTTGGATCTGTCTCAGACCAAACTGAATCAGGTGGCTAAAATTGCTTATGTAAAAGGTTCGTATGATAAAATTGAAGATATTATTCTTTCTTTGGGATATACGGCTACGGAAATCACGAATAATGATCTTACAAATTTAAATACCATTGCACAGTATGATATTATTTTCCTGAACTGCGGTTCCAGAAAATACTCTACCAATCAGGCACTTTTCCCTGCAATCGATGCAAACCTTGCGATCTTCGTTGCTAATGGCGGAAGTATTTATGCTTCAGATTGGGATGTTTCTTATTTAGTGGGTGGTACAGACAATACTTCAAGCTGCGCTCCTGCGGGAGGATTTGTTCCCGATTCAAAACTTTGTTCTACAAACACAGGAAATTCGGGCATTGTTCCGGCTGTGGTAAGCAACGCAGGATTGTCTTCGGCACTTGGTTTCAACAATCTGAATATCGATTTTGATTTGGGATCCTGGCAAAAAATTACCAATTATGACCCTTCTTACTGGGAAGTTCTGGTAAAAGACGGCGCCAATCAGGCATTGATGTTGAGAACGAATCATTTTACGGCTACAGGAATTCCGGTAACGCCAATCGGAAATGCTCCGAACACAACGTTTGTTCCGGTTTGCGTTACAATTCCGGGAAGCAGTATCCAGATTACGATTTCCGTTCCGCAAACTTTAGTTCCTTATCTTGTTGCATTGGGCGCAACTGTAGGTCCATGCTCTGGTTCTTCAAACAGCGGTTATATTTATTATACAAGTTTCCACAATCATGCTGCAGGAAACATCGGAAATGCGGGTGTTATTTTACAGTACGTGATCCTGAATCTTTAACAGAATTTTTTTATCAATATAAAGTGGCTCTTTGGAGTCACTTTTGTTATATACTGCAAATAAATTTAAATTATGGACTCTACACTGATTAATATCCTTTGTCTTATTCTTTTGTTTCTGGGGATTTTAGGGACGTTTCTTCCTGTTTTGCCGGGCTTATTGCTGAGCATCTGCGGACTTTTAATTTATAAATTCGGAACAGATGCAGATCTTCCTATGATTTATGTTTGGGCATTCGGAATTCTGACGGTAGCTTCTGTAGTTTTGAATTATGTAATTCCGGCAAAAACCAATCAGAAATACGGAGGAACGCGTTGGGGAAGCATCGGTTCGATTATCGGAACCATTGTCGGAATATTTTTACCTATTCCTTTGGGTTTTCTGGTGGGAATGTTTGCGGGAGTGTTTATCGGAGAACTTCTTCACGACAGCAAGGATGTGAATAAAGCCCTGAAATCAACAAAAGGGGCTTTTATAGGATTTATTTACGGAACAGGTTTCAGTCTTGTGGTAGGTGTGGCAATGTTTTTGGTAGTATTATTAGATATGCTTAATATTATATAAAAAAAATTATGCTACATAAAATGCTTATCCTGAGTTTAGGCTCATTGTTTTTAATGAACTGTAATGCTCAAAAAGAAAATAAATTAAAAGTGAACACGGATAAAACAGGCGTTACCAAAGTAACCAGCAAAGATGGTGGAATCATCTATTTCAACGAGGGTGAAAACAAATTCCTTGAAGAATATCAGATGAATGTAACTTTCAAAGGAATTTCTGAAGACAGCCGTTGCCCAAAAGACGTAAACTGCATTTGGGCAGGTGTTGCCGTGGCACAGGTTGAAGTAATGGGAACTGCAACCCGACCTGTGGTTCTGAATTTAGCCAGTATGGACAATGAAGGCAGAAACTATCATCAGTCGGCTGCATTTAACGGATATACTATTTCTTTAACGGATGTTCAGCCTTATCCTGCTTCTGCAGACGGAGCAAAGGCTTTGAACGGAAAGTACAAAATAGGAATTACCATTAAAAAAGGAGGAGAAAATCCTACCATGAAATAGGCTTTTTCCCTTTTGAAACCAGATATTCATTAATTTTTGAAAAAGGTCTGCTTCCAAAGAATCCCTTGTAAACGGAAAACGGAGAAGGATGCGCAGATTTTAAGATAAAATGTTTAGCCGGATCGATGAGTTCGGCTTTTTTTTGTGCAAAAGCGCCCCAAAGAACAAAAACCACGTTTTCTTTTTTATCTGAAATTTCCTTGATGATGAAATCTGTAAATTTTTCCCAGCCTAAATCTTTGTGTGAATTCGGAGAATGCGCACGAACGGTTAATGTTGCATTCAACAGTAAAACGCCTTGTTTTCCCCAATCGTCCAATTCTTTTGAAGTTCTTTCAACACCTAAATCATCTTTTAATTCAATAAAAATATTTTTCAGAGAAGGCGGCGCAGCTACCTGTTCGGAAACGGAAAAACATAAACCATTTGCCTGATAATCATTATGATAAGGATCCTGCCCTATGATCACTACTTCGATATCTTCAAAAGGCGTAATTTCCAACGCTCTGAAAATCTGATTTTTTGGTGGAAAAACTTTAGTGGTTGCATATTCCTGCTTTACTTTTTCCCATAAATTGGTAAAGTATTCTGTGTTTTTTATCGGGGCTAATATTTCTGTCCAGGTCATTTTTTAAATTTGAAAATTTGAGAATGAATTAATTTGAAAATTCAATTTTTACGCCAACTTGTCATTCTGAATTAAGCAAAGCGCAATGAAGAATCTAGCGCAAATTTAATGATTAAAATAAAAAAAGATTTCTCCTTCGTAGAAATGACAAAGAAAATTATTTCTTCAAACTAAAAACCAGATTCTCCGGAAAATCTTCATCCTTTCTACCCTCCTGCAATACAAAATCATGTTTTAAAAGAAGCCCTTTTGAATTTTCATTGAGTTTGTGCGTCATCGCAACAATTTCATGCAAATGTAAATTTTTAAATGCAAAATCCACGACTACAGCCAAAGCTTCCGACATGATTCCTTTTCTGTGATACTCCGGTAATAATTCATAACCGACTTCTGTTTCTTTTCGGTCTTCGGAAAAATTCCAGAGACAAATGGTTCCAATCAGATTCGGCTGGTCTTTTAACGAAATTCCCCAATAAAAAGACGTCTGATTTCGGGTATTTTCTTTAATGGTTAAAATAAACTGAAGCGCATCATAATTGTTTTTAGGAGGATTTCGGTGTACGAACTGGTTGATGGTTTCATTGCTTCTGATCTTTAGAATGTCTTCCGTATAACTTTCGTCGATGGGTTTCAGAATTAATCTTTCGGTTTCTAGCTTCATAGTTCAAACTTACATAAATTTAGTAATTAAACTCACTAATTTCTGATACAAAAATCACAAAAATTTTATTGAAATAAGTGTAGAACAAAGTCCAACAATTCAATGGAGACTGTTAAACATTTGTAAACCTAACAGGTTTTAGAAACCTGTTAGGTTTTAAAATTAAAATCAAACATTTATCTCATTATACAGCACATTAATGATTTCAGAAAAACTTTACAAAAAGATAACATCCTGAATACAATCGAAGCGTTACAAAATATCAAACTGGACTTGCCGAAGCTTATATTAATAAAAGAGATCAAATCAATAAATCATTTTCAAATTCTCAAATTATTTCATTTTCAAATTAATTATCTTTGCACTGTGTATATAAATAAAGAAGATTTAAACGAATTAGAGTTTCCGCAATTGCTCGCGGAAATTTCTCCCTTTGCGTATTCTCCGAAAACAAGAGAAAAAATTCTTCAACTTCGTCCGATGGAAATAGACGAGGCAGAACTTTCATTGAAAAAAACTTCCGAGTATCTTTCGAGTTTTGAAAGTTCAAATGCAATTCCGTTTGATGAATATGAAGATATCGAAAGTGAGCTGAAGCTTATGCTGATCGAAAATTACCGACTGGAAAACAGCGCTTTCATCAAAATCAAAACCATCACGGAGCAAATCGGGAAACTGCAGAAGTTCTTCCCGACCATGCCGGAAACCTTCCCTACTCTCATGGAAGATGTTTCTGTTCTGGAATTCAGAAAAGAGATTATTGATAAAGTTGATAAAGTGTTCAACCGTTTTGGTGAGGTTAAAAGTGAAGCTTCTCCTGTTTTAAAAGGATTAAGAAGTGAAATTCAGCACGCGAAAAAAGCGATTCAGGAAAATTTCAACCGTGCGTTAACGACTTACGGACAGAGTGATTTTCTGGATGATATCCGCGAAACGATTATTGATGACCAAAGAGTTTTAGCGGTAAAATCGGGATTCAAAAGAAGAGTTCCGGGAAGGGTTTTGGGACTTTCAAAAACAGGTTCCATCACTTATATTCAGCCGGATTCCGTAGTAAAGCATTATTTCAAACTTCGTGAAAGTGAGGAGGAAGAGAAAAAGGAAATTGATAAGATTTTAAGACAGCTTACCGCAGAACTGGCGGAATTCCAACCTCAGCTCTGGAGATATCAGAAGTATATTTTCGACCTTGATTTAACAAGAGCAAAAGCAAAATTTGCTGAACTTATCAACGGTGTTTTACCAAAAATCAACCGCCACAAAACGTTAAGATTAAGAGAAGCGTTCCATCCTTTACTGTTTTTAAGGAATAAAGCGGAAAATAAAACGATCTATTCTCAGACGCTGAGTTTAACGGAACACAACAGAATCATCTGTATTTCCGGACCAAATGCGGGAGGAAAATCCATTACGCTGAAAACGGTTGGTTTGCTTCAACTGATGATCCAGAGCGGAATTCTTGTTCCGACACATCCAAAATCGGAAATGTTTTTCTTTGATAAGATCATGACCGATATTGGGGATAATCAGTCGATTGAAAATCACCTTTCGACGTATTCATCAAGATTGAAGAAAATGTCCGGAATCATTCGTGAAGCTGAAGCGAATACGCTTTTACTAATCGATGAATTCGGTACAGGTTCCGATCCTGAACTGGGAGGTGCGTTAGCAGAAAGTTTCCTTGAGTTTTTCTATGACAAAAAAAGTTTTGCAATCATTACGACGCACTACACCAATATTAAACTTGTTGTAGAACAGCTTCCGAATGCCCAGAATGCCGCAATGCTATTCAATGAAGAAACGCTGGAACCGATGTATAAACTGGAAGTGGGACAAGCGGGAAGTTCATTTACTTTTGAGGTGGCGGAAAAGAATAAAATCCCGAGATTCATTATTCATTCTGCCAAGAAAAAGGTGGAACATGATATTGTAAATCTGGATAAAACGATTGTAAAACTTCAGCAGGAAAAATATGAAGTGGAAAAACTAAAGACCGATCTTGCCGAAAGAAAAGAATCTGTAGAAGATAAGCGCGATAACCTTCAGAAACTGAATGAACAGCTTCAGCAGAAGCTATTCAATTTCCAGAAATTATATGAAGAAGAGCACCGTAAACTGCAGTTTGGGAACAAGATTGAGGCTTTTATCGACAGCTACGTAAAAGGGAAATCCAGAAAAGATGTGGTAAAAGATTTTGTAAAAATTCTTGAGCAGGAAAAATTCAGAAAACTGGGAGCAGATAAAGATGAGTCTAAACGTCTGCAAGTTGTGAAAAGGAAGATTACCCAACAGCTTAAAAAGGAAGAAGTAATTGAAAAAATTACGGAAACCAATGAGAAACTGGAGGAAAAACGCAAAACCGACCGCGCTCTTTGGATGAAAGTCGGGCAACGCGTCCGTATTTCCGGCAGCACGAGTGTGGGAACGATTGAAAAAATTTCGCGTAATAAAGTAATTGTGAATTACGGAACTTTTAAAACAATGATTGACGCAGACGAACTGGAAAGAATTTAAATGATAACGGTAAAAACTCATATCAGTTTTAAGGATTTTCTGATGTTTCATCTCAAAAGTTCTTTAATAAGGCTTATTGCTTTTCCTTTGCTGATTCTGCTTTTCTTTATTGTAAAACTGTTTGCGGATGGCAATTCTGAACAGGAAATTTTGCTTTCGGCTTCAATGTGGCTTGGAATTATGTTTCTGTTTATCGTGATCCGGTCTTTTTTACGGCTGAAATTTGCTTTCAGTTCCAATAAAAAGATTCAGGAACATATTACATATATTTTTACGGAAGAGAAAATCCGTACAGAAGGAGAAACTTTTGATGCAGAATTTGCATGGAATACGGTTTATAAAGTGAAGGAAAATAAAGAATGGTTTCTAATCTACCAAAGCGCACAGACGATGAATATGGTTCCGAAAAAGTATTTTACGAAGGATGAGATTACCGGATTGCGAAGAATGATTACAGAAAATAATGTAAAAGCAAAACTCAGAAAAGAGTAATGTACTTACAAAATATCTCATGAGAGCGTCTGTTCAGGACGCTCTTTTATTTTAAATTTTATATTTTTACCCCAAACAATAATTTATGAAGACCTTAAAAATGCTGTCCGACTTTCTGCCGATACCGAGCTATACTGTAATTATCCTTTGTTTTTTATTTCCCTTTTTCCTTGTGAAATGCGGTAACGTTACTTTGATGTCTGTAAAGGGAACTGATCTGATAACGGGAGTTTCTAAGCAAAAAATGGACGAAAGAATGAGAGAAAGCATTAAAAAAAGTTCTCCTTATGCATCTTCCGTAAGCAATCAGGAAGATCATTCAACGTCATCCGATGATTCTCAGGAAGAAAGTGACAAAGGTGATATTTCGCCAAATCCGTTTGTTATTCTTTCTTTTCTAATGGCGATTGCGGGAATTGCTGTGCAACTGATGAAAACCATACGAAACAAGTATCTTTATCATCTTGGGGTTTCTTTAACCGGACTTCTTGGGTTTTTAGGATTTTATCTGAGTTTTAAAGCTAAAATGGAAGATATGGAACATACCACAGGAATGGGAATGGATGGAAAAATAAATATTGCGTACAGTTTCGGAGATGCTTTTTATATTGCTGCCGTTTTATTTTCAGTTGTTTTTGTTTTCTTTGGAATCTATTCTTATCTGTTTTTTTCAAAAAAAGATCTGGAGAAAATTTAACGATATTTGGTTATCAGTTTCTAAAAAATTTCAGATTTTTATTCTTCTGAGAGCTTAAGATATTTTAGTAGAAACTTTATAATCAATTGATTTAACTTTGGTTGAATTCAAAATTAGTTTAAACAGATATAATATATGGTTAAAAATATAAGAATTCTCTGGATTTTCTATGTAAAATTATTGATTCCTGCTGTTCTATTTTCTTTGTTGATGAATACCCTACTTGGTTTTACGGCTGACAATTTCGGATTGTGTTTTTTGGTATTTTTTCCGGCTTTTCATTATCTTATTTATGAATTAAGATTTAAAAATGAATATTTTTTCTTTGCCAATTTCGGGTTTTCAAAAGTTTTTCTTTGGATCTTCACTTTTTCAGCAGGGGTAATTGTTAATGTGATTACAAAATTGATATGAGCAAATTGCATGTTGACAGTGTTACAAAATCTTTTAACGAAAAGAAAATTCTGAGAGATATCTACATGGGTTGTGAAGCAGGAAAGATTATCGGATTGCTTGGAAGAAACGGTACGGGAAAATCTACTCTTTTAAAAATTATTTTCGGAACAGAGAAAGGCGATTCTCAGTTTGTAAGAGTGGATGATAAAATTTTACAAAACCAAATGGACAGGAAAGGAAGGATTGCTTATTTACCTCAGCATTCTTTTCTTCCGAGGGGTGTAAAAATTAAAAAACTGATCTCACTTTTCTGTAATAAAGAAAATGCAGATCAGCTCACTGGATCAGATTTGTTAAAACCTTTTTTAAATGAAACTTCTGGAAGTCTTTCCGGCGGTGAGAAGAAAATTGTTGAGGTTCTTTTAATTTTATATTCCGATTCAAAGTTTATTCTTCTGGATGAACCTTTTAACGCTTTATCTCCAAAAATGATTGTTGAAATTCAGAGAATAATTAAAGAACAATCACAACAGAAAGGAATTATCCTCTCAGATCATCGCTATAAGGAAGTGTTGGAAGTTTCAGATGAAATTTATCTTCTTTCTGATTCTTATTTAAGGCAGATTAAAGATTTAAAAGAATTGCAACGGCACGGTTATCTTCCGGTTTCCTATTCAGATTAATTCAGAAGAATATTTTTTTCCATTTCCCTACCGTATTTCTGCTCATTTTAAACTTAATAGCCAGTTCAGTATTGTTTAAATTATTTTTTTTCTGGTAATCCAGAATTTTCAGAATGGTAGATTTATCATATGATTTCAAATTCTGATCTGTCTTATTGGGTTTTAAAATATTATTGATCTCTAAGACTTCTAAGAAATCCAATTCTCTTTTCTGAAGGATTGGTGTACACTGATCCAGTTTTTCAGGATATTTCAATGCAACTAAATCACTATAAATCTGCTTGTAGTCCGGAACTGTTTTCTTTATTTTTTTCTCTTTGATATCCATTTGTAAAGTGTTGTGCTAGGAATTTTGTATTTTTCATAGATTTCATGTCTTGATAGTTTTTTTTCTTCCATCAATTCGAGGATAAAATCAATGATTTCCTGTGTGTAGATATTTTTTCTGAAACTGGATTTTAAGGTCTTCTTTTTATTAAGTGCTGATTTTAAATTGGAAGAAGGGGGTGCATAAAATATTAAATGCTGTGTGTAAAGTCTAAAGAAATCATAATTAAGAAGTTTACTCCACTTTAGTAAAAGTGCACTGTCTATGTGTGAAGAATCATACATTCTTAGTATATCTTTTTCTCCGAGATTAAAATAATTACAGATGTGGGAAATTTCCATCCCACATTCTGTAACCTTAATTTCAATAAACTTACCAATATGGATGTCCTTGAAATTCATTTTTCATCAATGTGTATTATATTTACTATTGTCCTGTAATCTGTTCGATTTTAATAAAAACTTTTTGTTTGGTAACCTGTGTTGCAGTAGCCGAAGGATCCATCCCTGCCATTACAGTCGCTATGTAAGCTACTTTGGAGGTTGTGGAAGTATCAATCCAGGAATAGTATCGATATTCCGGTCCGCTGTTGCTGGCATTATAGATTCCCGGATTACCCCATGCTCCTGCATTAGAGGTAGATAATGATCTCCAGGTATTTCCGTCTCCTCCACCAGGAATCTGTGAAGGAACCACTAAATTTCCTCCGGCATCTGTAATCTGTCCACCATAAAATGTAGAGTAATTCCACATAATGGTTTTTGCTGTACTGGAGTTATTTCGCAACTGTACATTGTTTTCTGCTCCGCTTGCTGTAGATGTTAAGTTGTTTGTTGCCGTTGCCGTGGCATTCTGAACAGAGTGTCTCATAAAAACTCTTACTGTATAAAGACCATCCGGCGTTTTTGCTTCTACTACAAACCCTTTTACTCCTGTATCCGGATCTGTAATAAACTTCATGTAATCCATCACAGCTACTGTTTTAATGTCAGCATTCACCTGAGTTCCTACGGTAACTGAGCTACAGCCTGTAAGTCCCGAATTAGCGGTAATAAAAGGAGTCAGATCAAATGTAATCCCAACAGGTGACGTTTGCGAAGCAATAGGAGTTCCCTGTACCGCAAATACCAAAGAACCTGATCCTGCTTCCAGTTTTCCGCCTGCAATTGTTGCTGTAATTCCGGGATTTCCAACGGAGTATAATGTAATTCCGCTGTACTGACCTCCATTTGATCCGGAATATGGTATTTTCATAATAGTTCCGGAAGTAATCGCTGTAGGAGTATTGCCGTCAATCAACTGGGATGGATCCAACGCCGCCGCGTTACAGTTTAACACAGCAACTGCGCTAACCGGAGAAGTGTCTTCTATCAGTCGCCACTCGCTTCCATTCCAAAAAACATATCCTGAATAACTGAATCCTGAATTTGTTCCTAAATTATAGAGAAGTAAGCCTTTTGCAGGATTAGGAATGGTTGTAATGTCTGTTCTTGATGTCAAAGCCAATCTTGGAACAAGAAGACCTTTTTTGTTTCCCGAGGTCAGCTGATCAACATTCATGTCGAGTATAGCGGAACCGTCAGGATTTACCGTACCAATACCTACACTTCCATTACTCTTAACAACAAAGTCGTCGGAAGACTGTACATCTGTTGGTGCGTTGTTCGGATCATTCGTTGTGGCAGAAGTAGATTTGCCGTCTACGTGAAATACACCTTGCGGTTTCGTGGTATTAATACCAACCTGAGCAAAAGATTTAAATCCCAAAACTGTAAAGGAAATGAGAAGAAATAATTTTTTTTTGTTCGTCATAATATATGTTTTTTAAGGGGGTTCATCAGATATTTATATTAACAATTATAAAGCTTAAATTTTTATTGTAATTTTGCTAACTGAAAAACACATTGCAAATATAAAGTCACTTTATCGAGTCTAAAACAAAAGATAAATGATAAATGGCTTTTCATTGCAACTAATATAAACTACTGATAATCAAAATAATTAATAAGTGATTTTCTGAATTTTATTATATTAGATTGGTATGGGGAAAAAAAATATTGAGAGCGAAGTGCTTAATCTGAAAAGAGAGCTCGCCAACAGATACGTCTATATACTGGGTGTAACTTTTATTACATTCATCCTGGTTTTCTCATTTTATATGAAAGATCCGGTAATGGTTTATTATCTCATCGGAGGTTTTTTTTCATTACTGCTTCCTTTTTATATAGTAGGCAATAACTATGATGTTCTTAAAGTCGTAAAAATTTTCATTATTGTAATGCCGCTCTACAATCTGTTTATCATATTCAGATTTTGGAATATTTCTGTCTGCAGTCTGATATGGATTGTTACATTGCCATTCTGGGCTTATACTTTTTTTTCTAAAAGAGAAGTTGTTTTCTTTACCGTATACGCCATTTTTCTTATAAGCTTTTGCTGTATATTTGCCGGAAACGATTATTTCGGATATCCTTTTAATGATCTTGAAAAAGGACGTCTTACAGATGCTTTCATCCTTACCGTCAATCTGATACAGATATTTTTAGGAACTTATTACAAAAGCCAGATTCAAAATTTAAAGAATAAAGATATATTTATTGAGAAGAAGATTTCCAAACCCGTTCCGGTTGCAGATAAAGATTTACAACTTGCGGAAAATATTTTTGAGAAAATAGACAATGAGGTGATTGGCAATAAACTCTTCAGAAATGCAGATTTAACGATTTCTGAGCTCAGCAGTACGATTAAAGTGAATAACAATTATATTTCCAAAGCCATAAAAATCAACGGATTCGATAATTTTAATCATTACATCAATACGCATCGAGTGATATATGTAAAAGATAAATTACAGAGTGATGAATTGAAAACGATGACTTTAATGCATATCTATTCTGAAGCCGGATTTAAAAATCAGTCAACGTTTAATAAAGTATTCAAGAAAATAGAAGGGGTAACTCCGAGTGAATATATACAGAAAACCAATACAAAGGTTTCATGACAGTTTTTTTAATTTAAATTAGTTTAGATACATTCATCAGTTTACTTTTATACTTTTGAAAAGTTTAAACAAATTTTAATTTATATATTTGAACTGTCAAAAAATTTCATGATGATGTCTCTACGTAAAGCATTTTATCTTTCAGTTTTCGGTGTTTTTTCTTTTGTGTTGGCGAAAGGTCAGAATAAAGTTCCTTTCGGTGTTGTAAAAGCTGAAGAAGGTTATGCAATGGTGCGCGTTCATAAAGACGACTACAGAAAAATCGTCGATAAAATCCGTATGAAAACAGGAGATGTTTTTATTTACGAAAAACCTGCACCGGGAGAAACGGAATGGATCTGGATAAAATATCCTGAAAAAGAGGACACGGAAAAACCTTTCGTGAGATACGACAGCATTACTAAAGAAGGTATGGTTAATAAAAACCGTGTGGTTTTTGTAGATAAATTAGCACCATTTACGCCTTCAAAATCCAAGAACGGAAAATCTCTGATCTTTACAGACGATACCAATCCTAAAATTCCGGGAAATCAGAGAACAAAAGTCATCATTGATGTTTATCCTTCCTATGCGCACATCAAGAAACAGGAAAAAGATGCCAATGGAAATATTATTAAAGTTGACAAAGTAAAAGCCTGGGGTATAGGAAAGGAATTACCTGAAGGTTTAACCGAAATAAAATCTGTACGCGTTCAGCAGCCGGGAAGAGGTTCTGTTTTTGTAAGAGACGCCATTAAAAATATGTTTCAGCCTACAATGGATTTCAATAATGTTGGGGTAACCGCCATCGACAATGATCATATTTTTCTATATATGATTAACGGTTCCGGTGAAAACCGCTATACAACGATCTGGACTATCAAACAGGGAAAAGCCGAAAGCCAGATCATCTATAAAACTCCCGAATAATTCATTAATAATCATTATTTTTGTACCCGAAAAGCATCCGTCTTTAACTCTTTTGTAAAGTCTGTTACTTTTCAGGAAACTGGTTTTGCTTAACTGCAGATTAAAAGGGAATCGTGTGAAAATCACGAGCTGTCGCGCAACTGTAAGTAACTGAAGTCTTTATTAAAATCCACTGTGCTGGTCATGGGAAGGAAATAAAGATGTTACAAGTCAGGAGACCTGCCTTTTTCTTCATAACAAAAAACTTTCGCGATTTGAAGTTTGTTGATCTAATGGACACTCAGAGATTTCTGTCTCTGCTTTTTCTGTTGTTCTTCTATTTTTCATCTCGCTTTAATTAATAATGATATATGACTACAGAAGAAAGAATTGAAGCATCTGAAACCCGAATTTTCAAAGCGGTTTTCCCGAACACAACCAATCATTACGATACCCTTTTCGGAGGTACAGCGATGCAACTGATGGATGAAGTGGCATTTATTGCTGCCACCAGATTTGCAAGAAAACGCGTGGTAACCGTAAGCAGCGATAAGATTGATTTTAAAAGATCGATTCCTGCCGGAACCATTGTTGAACTGATTGGAAAAGTGGTTCACGTCGGAAAAACGAGTATGAAAGTAAATGTGGAAATTTTCACGGAACAGATGTATTCGTATGAAAGGGAAAGAGCGATCGTAGGCGATTTTACTTTTGTAGCGATTGATGAGTTTAAGAAACCTATCCAAATCTTATAAAAAGGTTCCGGCGACCTTCTGTCGCCGGAATCCAATATTTTCAATGTTCTTTAAGGCGGTTTCGGCGGGCAAAGCCCGCCGAAACCTTTCTATTTCAATACCTTTTCAGTTTCCAAATTTTTCAGCAGCAACAATTGAAAAGCCTCTCCCAATTCATCTGAAGCTCTTACAATGGCATTTTCCAGCATATTTCTTATTTGCTTTTCCGTGACTCCGGCTTCCGTCCAGCTTTTTCCTGAAGTATGGGAATTTAAAATAAAAGGCATAATGCGGTCGATCGCGCAGGCGAAAATTGCATCAGGAGTCTGCTCTTCCTCAAATTCCTGCCAAAGATTAAAAAATTCGGAGCGCAGCGGTTCGTCTAAAATTCCGAAGATTTTCTGAGCTGAAACTTTCTCTCTTTCAAATTTCCCAACCATTGCCGCTTCATCAAATATGAAAGTATCTCCTGCTTCAATCTCCACCAAATCATGAATAGACAACATTCTGATTACCCTCAACAAATCGATATCTGCTCTGTTTTTCGCATACGGAAAAAGGATCTGCGCCAGAATAATAATCTGCCATGAATGTTCCGCCGTATTTTCCCTTCGTGAATCGTCTGCATTGTAATTTCTTCTTTGTACATTTTTCAGGGCATCAACAGCCAGAATAAAATCGATTTCCTTTTGTATTTTCATTGTATATATTATTTAGACGTCATTATTCCTCAATCATTTAGAATATTTTTTATCCTTTTTACTTAAAAAATCCACCTGACTTTGTTAAAGTTTCTACACAAAAGAAAAAAATATTGGTTTAAAAAATATCAGACTTTCATGCTTATGAGAACGCTGATTATTTTGATAATGAATTTATGATAAATCTTTCGTTTCTTTTATGGTTAAAATTAAAAAAAGCATAAAATTAAAATGATAAAACAGGTAATACAAAAATATGACTTTTAGCTTTAAACATATTTTAATTCAGAGATTAGTATTACATTTATTATAAATATTCAACATGACCCCAAATTACAATTATCCTACAGAAATTAAAGGAAAAAGAAAACTGTATTCACTTTTATACGGAATAAACAATCCTTTAGAAGTGATCAGCGGAAATCATAACATTGCAGGAGACACTTTTCATCTTAAAGCCAGCATAACGAACATCGATTTTATCTTTTCTCAGGATAAGGAATTTATTGAATATATTCTAAAGCAAAACCATAAAAACTATTATAAATCTGATATACAATCGGTTATCTTAGGAAAATATATCGGGAAAGGACTGCTTACCAATAACGGGAAAGACTGGCTGAAACAGAGACGACTCATCCAGCCGGGATTCAGTAAGATCAAAATCTCCAACTTGGTTGGCATTATGAAGACTGAAATTGATAAAGCATTTCAGGCTTTTCCACAGGAACCGGAGACTGATTTGTACGACTTCTTTCACACTCTGGCTTTCAACATTGTTGCTAAAACACTTTTCAGCTCGGATATTGATGAAGAAAGCGTAAAAGAATTAGGAAAAATCATTACCGAAGTTCAGGAAGTCTTTGCGAAAGAAGTAAGAATTCCTTTGTATAGCCAGATGATAAAAAGTCTTGGGATAATTGATAAAGTGATGAGAAAAAGCAATGAGGGAAAAAATATCATTAAAAATGTTCTGGATAAAAGAAGGAGCTCAGGCGAAGAAAAAAATGATTTGCTGGATATGCTTATTCAGGCACGTTATGAAGATACACAGCTTCCGATGTCTGATGAACAGCTAATTGATGAAATGCTCATTCTTTTCGTTGCAGGACACGAAACCACCGCCAATGCTTTAAGTTTTATCTTTTTCGAGATCAGCCGGAATCCTGAAGCTGAACAAAAGCTAAAAGCTGAAATTGTTGCAGAAGGTGAAAATGCTTTTGGTACAGAAAGCTTAATGAAAAAATCCTTTACCTCAAATATTATCAAAGAAGCAATGAGACTGCATTCTCCGGCTTGGGCAATCGACCGACAGGCTCTGGAAGACGACAGCTTTAAAAATTACTCTTGGAAAAAAGGAACTTTAATAATCCTCTATATTACAGGGCTGCACAGAAACCCGAAGTACTGGAATGATCCCGATTCTTTTATTCCTGAACGTTTTGATGATGAAAATGCCAAAAACTTCGCCTACTACCCTTTTGGAGCAGGACCGAGACTCTGCATAGGAGAACACTTTGCCATGATGGAAATGGCTCTTATCGTCCGTAGATTCTACAAAAACTACAGCTTCGTATCATATCAGAAAGAATTAAAGAAAAAAGCTTTGGTTACTTTAAGAACATTGAGCCTAAAAGGTAAAATTGTTAAAAATATGATCTGATTTTCATAAAATTCTCATTATATAAAATTTCTCATTAAAAATAATTAAACTGACTATCAATTAGTTAAACTATTTATTTATATTTTTTCACTACTTTGTATTGCATAATACCATTTTAATTACATATCTTTGTAATGTAAAATCGAAACAGGTACAACTAGCTAGGTTCCGGGTTTCGAAAATTATGTAACTAATTAACAAAACTTATTAAAGATGAATACTGAAAATACCAAAGCGCAAATGCGAAAAGGGATTCTGGAATTCTGTATTTTAAGTCTCATCAATCATCGCGAAATGTACGTTTCCGACTTAATCGATGAACTGAAAAAAGGAAAACTGGATGTTGTAGAAGGAACACTCTACCCTCTTTTAACTAGATTAAAAAACGGCGAGTTTCTTTCATACAGATGGGAAGAATCTACAGGAGGACCTCCGAGAAAATATTACCAGATTACCGAAAAAGGTAAATTATTTTTAGATGAACTTCAAAACACCTGGAACGAATTAACCAATTCAGTTAACCAAATCACTCAAAAAAATTAAAAACAAAGCTATGAACAAGACACTCTCAATAGGACTCGCAGGTTTTTCTTTTACCATAGAAGAACACGCATACATAAAACTTAGCGATTACCTGAATGCTCTGAGAAGCTCTCTGGATGCTTCGGAAGCAGATGAAGTAATGCATGACATAGAAATCAGAATGGTAGAAATCTTCAAAGATTCTATGGCAAAACGTGAGGTAATTAACGACTCGGATGTAGAAAGAGTAATTGCACAGATCGGAAGCCCTGAAAAAATCGAAGAGCAGGAAGAAGCTTATTATTCTGAAAAAAATACCAAAAGAACAAACACTTCAGGAACCGAATATTCTGATAAAAAGCAACTGTTCCGTGATCCTGAAAGACAAAAAATCGCTTATGTTTGCGCAGGTTTAGCGCATTACGTAGGAATGGATATTACTGCCATGAGAGCCATCTGGCTTGGTGTTTTCATCCTTGGAATCTTTACGGCGGCCGTTTCTTCAACCTTGGTTTTCTTACTTTACATCATTCTTTGGGCAGTTTTGCCAAAAGCAGAAACCGCAGCAGATTTCCTGAAAATGAAGGGAAAGCCTATGAACTTCGACAATCTTAAGAATGAGTCTAATAAATTGGTACAGTTTGCCAACGAATCTACTCAGAGGGTCGGAGAAATCTATATCGAAAACAAACCCTACATCAACAACGCCGGAAGCGGACTTTGGAATGTATTACGATATATTTTAGGAGGAATTTTCGGATTCATGTCTTTATCTTGTTTAATCGGAGTATTTGTGGTATTCGGTTTCATGGGAGCAGACAGCGATTTTCCGCCGATCAGCCAGATGAATTTCTATTTTGATAACGACAATATGAAGTATATTATCATGGCGTTGATTACTCTTGGAAGTTTATTGCCTGCCATGTTATTCGGATTATTAAGCATCAAATTAATTTCGCCTAAAACAAAACTGAGAAATACAGGCTGGGTAATCGGAGCTTTGTTCCTTGCACTCATCACTTTAGGTACTTATTTCGGATTCAGCATGGCAAAAAGAGAAATGTTCCTGAAAGGTCATAAAGAAGATACAGAAGAAATTGCGATCAACACCCAATCAGACAGTATTTATGTAGATTTCAAGCAGGTTTCCATTCCTCAGAACTTTAAAGGATACGATGATGATCTTTATTCAGACAAAGTTTCCGTATACGAAAGAGACTGGATGCATATGGATGTAACAAGAAAAGCAGACATCAAAACGCCTTATTTAATTATTAAAAAAGAAGCTAAAGGCTATAACCTTCCGTTAAATGTAAGCGTTCCTGTAGAAGTGGTAAACAATAAAATTATTCTTCCAAACTACATCAAATATCCTTACGAACACCGTTTCAGAGATTACAGCATAGATTATGAACTGGTACTTCCTTTGAAAACCGTAGTGATCCCTGTAAAAAAAGACGGAATCAGCTTCGACGGAGATCTTAATGCAGACGGAATTAATGATGACGATCAGGAAAGAGATGAAGACGGAAACATCAAAATCGAGAAAAATAAAATCACGGTAAACGGTTCTACGATTGAATACAACTCTGATGATGAAGACAGCATTATCGTTAACGGAAAAAAAGTTCCGAGTAATAAGGCAGATCAGGTAATCGACTCCATGAAAAGCAGCATCAAAAAGATGAAAGGAGCCAACATCGACTTCAAGGTAGACGAAGGTAAAAACGAAATTTCCATACAAACCAAATAACTAAACTGCAGAGAGTGGCAGAAGGTGTGAATGAATAACTCAACCGTTTGAAATTCACACTCTTCTTCTCTCACTGAAAACAAAAAAATATAAAGATTTTATTCGCTATATTAATAAAAATCTTTATATTTGTGTAGTAAAACATTATAACCAAAACACTCAATAAAAATTCAATAATCATGGTACAACTGGCACTAGAAATTGTAATGAAAATTGTTGATTTAATCAGCAGTCTGTTTTAAGAGCGATAATATTTCAATATATTTGTAAAGTATAACCACTTTGGTTATACTTTTTTGTTTTTAATCTAAAACTATATGAGAAAGCTGATCGGCAAACTGCTGCTAAAATTAATGGGCTGGAAAGTCGTTCTTCAGGGCGACGAAAACGTTCTGAACAGATGTATTCTTGTAGTCGCGCCACACACGCACAACATGGAATATATTTTAGGAAATCTTTCCTACTGGTCTCTGAAAAAACCATTAAAAATCATCATCAAAGATGCACACACCAAAGCTTGGTACGGAAGCGTTGTAAAAGGTCTGGGCGGAATCGGGATCGACAGAAGCCAGAAGAATGATCTGGTGAATTTCGTAGCCAAACAGTTTGAAAAAGACGATTTCAGTCTGGTCATCACTCCCGAAGGAACAAGAAGCTGGGTTCCGAAATGGAGAAAAGGTTTTTATCACATGGCTTTAGCGGCTAAAGTTCCTATCGTTCTCGCGGCGGGAGATTTTAAAAGAAAAATCATTTATCTTGGGTATACCATTCCCTACGAAAGAATTGCATCTGCACCGTTTACAGAAATTATGCAGGAAATTCAGGATTACTACATAAAAAATGATATAGTTCCTAAAATCCCTGAAAACTGGAACCCGAATATCATGGGAAATGATTCTGAGGCTGGAAGTTAGAAGATAGAGGCTGGAAGCTAGAAGCTATCAAAATTACTCATTACCAATCACTTATTATTCATTATTAAAAAATATGTTCATAAAAGATAAAAGCAAGGAAGAAATATTAGAATTCATCAACAACTGGGGCGGAGAAACATTTGCAAAAACTCTGGATATAAAATTTACGGATATTGATGTTGACAATGAAACATTAACGGCAACCATGCCTGTTTCACCAAAAATTCATCAGCCTTTCGGAATTATGCACGGTGGCGCAAGCTGTGTATTGGCAGAAACCATGGGTTCAAGCCTGTCTAATATTTTTATTGATGGTACAAAATATTTCGGAGTGGGAACCAACATCAATTCCAACCATTTAAGAAGCAAAAAAGACGGAATCGTAACAGCCGTTGCAAGATTTATCCGAAAAGGAAAAACGATGCATGTTTCAGAAATTGAGATCCGCGATGAAAAAGGTCAGCTCATCAATCATACCACGATGACGAACAATATCATCAACCGATAAGATTAAATTTTCACTGAAAAATACCAAGCTCAAAAAAAATTTGAGCTTTTTTTATTTTCCTGCTGCAACCTTTTATTTTTTCTGCATCTTATAAGAAAATAATAACCATGAAAACTTTAAATTTATTTTTTATCGGCACTGTTCATTTATATAAAGATTTAACTTTATCTTGAAAAGGTCAAAATTTTATATATTGCCCGTAATTGGTCATAATTGAAAATCTTTGAGTTCTTTGGTGAGTGAAACGCCTTTGCGAACTTAAAAACAGCTGGTATATAAAAGAATCTTAGCGATCCTTTGCGTAAAAATTAAGCATTATGATTAATAACGGATAATCAAAAAATTTTAATAATACTTCCGGTAAATAAAAACCTACTATTTGTCGCGAATTAAATTATGAAGCAAAACAGCAGCAACTTCAACTGGCAGAAAATCTATCTCGATTATTCCCCGAAACTTCTGGGAATATGCAGAAGATATATTGATGATATTTACACGGCAGAAGACATCGTGCAGGACAGCTTTATTACCGCAATCCAGAAAAACGATCAGTTGAATGACGAAAAGGCTCTCTTTGCATGGCTGAAAAAAATTGTGGTAAATAATGCACTGCAACACATCCGCAAACACAGCAAAGATACTTTTGTAACCACAGAACCTTCGGAAATCCCAGATACCTATTCAGAAATGAACCATCATTTATTAGAAGAGAAAAATGTATTCGTTTACGACTTCACCAGTGAAGAACTGCTGTCTTCTATCGACAATCTTCCATCCCATCATAAATCCGTTTTCAATCTGTATTTTATTGAAAATCATTCTCATGCAGAAATTTCCGGTTTATTGGGAATTACCGTAAACACCTCAAAATCTCACCTTTTGAGAGCGAAAAAATCGATTCAGAATTATCTGATGAAGAATTTTGTCAATCAAAATACTCCGAAGAAAAAAATGGCTCAACTGCTTGTTATTTTCGGACTTGGCGGATTGCTTTGGGCGCAGACATTCAAAAGCAAATTTGCTGATTTTACCATTCAGCCATCAAAAAAATTGCAGATTCCTTCCGATCTTAAAATTAATAATGTTGCATTTTCATCATCCGGTAAAAGCCTGAAAAAGAAAATAATAATTGGAGGAACGTTTTTAATCATCATCGTTCTGTCCGTTTTTTTTATAAATCCGAAAAATTCGTTTTTCACAACCGATCATGATTCAGTTTCTTCAACTTTTAAAAACAAAGGTGAAATCAAAAATAAAGAGACTAAAGAATATTTAGAAACTATCAATTTCGATAAAAAAGAAAAATCAGACAATGATGCTGTAAATCAGTCAGCAACAAATATAATTGAAGAGGAAAACACTTTAAAAACAAAAATAAACGACGATGAAACAGGATTGAAAAGCAGACCGGTTTTAAAAAAAACGGCTGCAAGCGACACCATTGAAGAAACTTCGCAGAAAGTAATTGTCGTTAAAAAAATCATTAAAAGAGACACCGTATTTATTGAAAAATAAATTGAAAAGCAGAATATGTCCTTCCAAAAAATAATACTTCTTTTTCTCATCGCCTGTGTTAACTTTTCGTTTGCACAGAAAATCAGGAAAAAGAAAATTGATACGGTTTACGTCTACGAAAAAGTAGTCGTTTATGATACCGTATATCTTATGAAGCCTTTAAAATTCAAGTTGAATGATGTTGTGATGAAAACACCGATCGTTCAGGAAACGAAATTTGTGACGGATGCATACAAACAGGAAATCGACAAACAGAGAGCTTCAAGAAGAGCAAGATTGCGAAAACCGGTGACCTTTCAGTACGGATTTGAAGGCGGATTGGGTATAAAAAGTGCAAACTGGTCTTTAGAAAATAAACCGCAGTTCGGGGAAAATCTCGGAATCTGGGCTTCCAAAAGTTTCTTTGATTCTCAGTTTTTAGTCTGGGTTTCTGCCAATGCGTATCACTGGAATTCATCCTTCGATCTCGATGCCAACAAAGAAGACACCTTTCTGAACGGATATTATTTTACCGAACATAATCAGCCGCTTCTATTTCAGAAGTTTAATAATGAACATTTTGAGTTTGCACTTCAGCTTAAACTGATGTATAACTGGAAAAACTTCCGTCCGTTTGCAGGAATTTTGCTAAATAATCAGACTTATAAAATGCAGTTTCTGACTCCTGAAAATGACGCTTTAACCAAACTGGAGGATTTTAAAAGCACACAGACCAATCTCGGATTTTCTTTGGGGCTTCAGTACAGATTGCTGCGACGTTTCATCATTTCTGCGGAATATCAGCATTACAGCATCAAGAATATTTCCTTAAAAAACCCTGACTTTGATTTTGAGATTTTTAAGACTAATAATACCTTTGCAGAAAGAAAAATCAATGTTGGAATTTCTTATATTATTTCCCGACTTTGATTTTCCAAAAAGCTTCAAACAATGATTTATTTCAAATTTCCATTCGACGAAAAACTGTATTCCACAGATGAAAATTCCGGCGAAAACCCTATCAGTTTTTATTCTTTTGATGGATTGGAACGATTGGATTTTGGAGGAAAAATTATTGAATTAAACCCTGAAAATTTTAATCAGACAGCAATTTCAAGTGATATTTTACCTGAGGATAAAAGCGGATTTGTTGCTGAAACCAAGGAAGAATATTTAAAAAATCTTGAAAAAGTAATTGAGGTTATCAAAGAACATAAGCTTCCGAAACTGGTCTATTCGAGAAGAAAAATTTTCACCGATTTTGAAGAAATTAATCTGAAAGAAAGCTTTAATCATCTTTGTCAATCCTATCCGAATGCATTCAGATATATTTTTATCGATGACGAAAATTCATGGATGGGTGCTTTTTCAGAAGTTTTAGGAAAATTCAGTAAAAGAACGCACGAATTTGAAACGATGAGTCTCGCAGGAACGCTTCCCGTTTTTGAAAACTGGTCGGAAAAGGAAATTGAGGAACAGAAACCTGTAACGTCCTACATCAGAAATATTTTAAATCAGTATTCTGAAAACGTAACGGAATCTGAAACCTACGATCATATTTCAGGAAATATCAAGCATCTCCGAACCGATTTTAAAGCCCAAATTAAGCCTGAAAACTTAGATCAGATTATTCAGGAATTACACCCCACTCCTGCTGTTTGCGGAATTCCGAAAGATTTTTGTAAAGAAGAAATTCAGAAGATTGAAAAATTTCCGCGCGAACTGTATGCAGGATATATTAAAATTGAGACTGATGAAACGGTACAGTATTTTGTTAATCTTCGCTGTTCAAAACTGTATAAAAATGCGGTTCATTTATTTGTAGGTGGCGGAATTACCGCACAAAGCAATCCCGAAAAAGAATGGACAGAAACTGAACTGAAATCTGAAGCTGTTCTAAAAAATCTGGCGATTTTAAAATAATAAACTTCTTTAAATTTTATTTGACCGAAAAAGAGGCAAAAGATTCAACAATTTGTCTAAAGTAAAATGTTAGAAAACTCTATGGAGTTTTATCTGTGTAGAAATCATATTCGAAAAATGTTCGGTGTTCCGTAGGAACGCTATCTTTATAAAATGTATCGTATCATAGATATCAATCCTACGGATTGATTAATAGATTTATTCTTATTTCTACACAGATTCTGCTCCTAAAGGAGCAAAACTCTTTACTTTAGATTTTTATTATTCGAGAGCTAAAATGCAATAAGAAGCAGAAATAAAAAAGCCTCCTTCAAACTGAAAGAGGCTTTATATAAGATTGTAATTCAATTATTTTCTTACTCCAATTTTGCTCCATGTATTCATTACAAAAAGCAAAATAAGACCTATTGCCGCTGAAGCTATTGAGAAAACAAACTTCAGGTTATCCTCAGACAAAATATCCGATTGCCAGTCTAAAGCATAAAGATTAATTGCGATAAACACGATGAACAGTACCAAAAATACTTTATAAAACTTCTGCATAACTCTTAAAAATTAATGTAATTCTGCACCAGCTGCGCAAAATTCGCGGTGAATAATTTAATTGAAATCGCCAACAGGATAATTCCGAAAACTTTCTGTAAAATAGCGAGTGTCGCATCGCCCATTTTCTTCTCCAGCCACGTTGCTGATTTCAGCACCAAATATACGAAAATTGTGTTGAGAATAATTCCAAAAATAATGTTAATGTCATGAAACTCCGCTTTCAGAGAAAGTGTTGTTGTTAAGGTTCCTGCTCCTGCAACCAGCGGAAACGCGATGGGAACGATGGATGCAGCCTTTGCTTCAGACGTTTTGTTGATCTCAATTCCGAGAATCATTTCCAGGGCTATGATAAAAATCACAAAAGCTCCCGCAATGGCGAACGAATTAACATCAACACCGATAAATTTCAGAATTTTATTCCCTACGAAAAGGAAAACAAGCATAATAGCTCCTGCGGTAATAGACGCTTTTTCTGCTTCTATCTGTCCGAACTTTTGCTGCAGACTTACCACGATCGGGATAGAGCCAATGATATCAATCACTGCAAAAAGAACCATAAAACAGGTAATAATCTCTTTTATCGAAAAATCATTAAATATTTCCATTTCCTTGCAATTAATAATTTCGCAAAAATATGAAAATAAATTAATTATTTGCTAATCTTAGAATACAAATTAACGATTGCTGATAAAAGTTCGTCCATTCCTTCGGAAGATTTTATCGGGGCATACTTTTCAACCTGCACTCTCTGAATAAGATTCCTGTATTCTTCGGCAATTGCTGAACCTTTTTCTTTTTCCAGCAACTCAGCGAAATGATCAGCCGGATTTACAGAATATTGGCTTTTCACTTCCTCATCAAGCTCATCGAAGGTTTGAAAAAACTTTTGATAATCTTCATTATCTTTAAGATTTTCCAAATACCCGAAGTAATCATTGATGTCTGTTTTAAACTTTTCACGGATTTCATTTTCTGTTTCAGCAACAGAACCTAAAGCCATCGGAGTCTTAGTTTCTTTAGATAATCTGTTTTTTTTCTGCCACGTTTTAAACAGAAGATACATCCCGAATAACGAAAGTAAAATCGCAATATTGATGAAAAGAATATTCCAGTGGAATTTCTTTTTTTCTTTTACTTTAAATGATGTTGTTTTTAAAACTGGCGTATTTACCGTTTCTAGAAAAGTATTGGTATACTCATTCACTTTCTCAACCGCAGTGCGGGATTCAAGAATCTGATCATGAGAAAAAGCATTTACGGCTAAAGACTGCTGTCCGAGGTCCACATACTCTTTACTTGAAGGATCAAAAAAGGCAAACTGCTCTGTTTTAATGGTTATTTCTCCCGCTTTTTTAGGAATCACAAGATAATTGGCCAAAACCTCACCTTTCATCCCTTCTGTTCCCACCGTTACACGTGAAGTAATTTTGGGTGCAAAAACTTCATAATCCGGAGATTCCGCAATTTTGGGAAGCTCCATGCTTTTAAGATTCCCTTCTCCGCTTACTTTTATAAGAACATTCATCGGTTTTTTAACCTCAACTTTTTCTTTTGAAGTATTGGCAACCGTTACATTGAAGTTTCCTACTGCATTTTTAAAGCATTCCGGAGAACCTTCAGGAAGCTTTTTGACGTTGATCTTTACTTTATTGGAAACAATTTTATTTTTATTCGCATAGGAATTTAAAGAGGCAGAAACTCCCGGAATATCCACATACCCCGCTTCATTCGGGAAAACCATGAATACAGCCAGAATCTGGGATGCCATATTTCCTGCGTCGGAAGGATCAATCTCAGATTTGGTAAAGCTTACCGGAAAAACATCCAGATTGTCCTGTTCGGGAAGATGAATATTTCTTACTCTTCTGAAGTTATCCATGTTTTTTGAATACACCTTCAGAACAGCAATGGTAGGCTGATCCTGATACACTTCACGGTCATCAATCTCCATATTGAGATAAACGTCTTTTGAAGCATTGTTGGCTGCAACCGGTTTCTTTTCTACATCTTTTATAAAAATGTCAAAAGGTTCCGTCTTATAAATTTTATTGTTGATGGTAATCAGGAAAGATCCGATCTTTACTTTTCCTTTCTGTTTGGGTTCAAGAGCAAGTCTTGTGATGGTCTGTGAAACGGCAACGTTACTTTCGGGATCTATAAATCCATTGCTAAGTGAACCGGTACCAATAAGATTGAATTTGGAAAAATCAGGAAGACGAAGTTTTGTCTGCTGATTATATTCGGCTCCTTCTACCTCAAGAACGATGCTGAGATTTACAATTTCTTTGGAGCTATAAGTTGTTTTATCCGGAGTTACAGAAAGATTTACCTGTCCGTAAGAAATTACGGAAGACATTAAAAGTAATATGTAAATAATTCTGTTCTGCATCACCAATCTTTCTCGTTGCTCTCGGGCATCGAATAAGAATTTTTATTCAAAATTCTTCTGGCGGTTTCTTTTTCCTTGTCGCTTACTTTGTTGAGTATTTGATTTTCGAGACCTTTAGGGATTTTGCCTTCATTATTCTGGTTCCGGTTGGGATCATTTCCCTGTCCGTCTCCTTTATTCTGCTGACCTTGTCCCTGATCCTGCTTTTGATCTTTTCCTTTTTGATCATCATTTTGCTGTTGGTCTTTACCACCGCCTCCTTTACCGGAGTTATTTTGCTGTTGTTTTTTCTGTTGGTTTTCTTTATCCTTCAGCTTGGCAATTTCGTAATTTTTTCTTGTTACTTCGCTGTAAGGATTTTGTTTCAGGGATTGTCTGTAAAATTCTGCCGCTTTTTCCGGCTTGTTCATCTGCATGTACGTGTTCCCCAAATTATGAAGAGCTGCTGCTTTATCCGGAAGCGTCTGAGAAAGTTTCTGAGCCGTCTCGAATTCTGCTTTTGCCTCTTCATATTTTTTACTCTTATATAATGCGTTTCCTAAATTATAGTGCGCTGTAAAATCTTTGCTGTTGGTTCTTATCGCTTCCAGATACTTTACAGACGCTCCATCATAATCTTTACCGTTGAATTTTTCATTGCCTTCATACACCAGAGTCCTGTAGTTTTTCTGCCCGAAAAGATTTCCCGGAAAGATGAAAGCAATTATAAACGATAAAAAAATGATTTTAGTATTCATTATGTGCAAAATTATTCCTTTAAATGTTAATAAACAGTGTCTTATTTGTTAAAATTGGGTTAAAGTAATAGTCTGGTTCTGAGACAATGTATCCGGATTATTATAAATTAAAGTCTCTTTTAGGATTAAATAAATAAATCAGAAAGAAGAAAAACAGAGAAACTGCCAGAAAATACTGGTAATAATGATTGGCATTTTGTGATTTCACCATCGTTTCGGATGAACCGGTTTTCTTTCTTAATGCGTCTAAAATTCTGTCCGGTGCTTCATTGATGTTATTTCCGTCAATATAGCTTCCTCCTGTTGCATCAGCCATTTTTTTAAGTGCTTCCGTTTGTCTTTTGGAGATAACGGTCTGTCCGTTAATGTCACTTTTATACCCCATTAACTGTCCGAAAACATATTCCGGAACCGGAGCTCCCTCTTCTGTTCCTATTCCGACGGACGTAATCATTATTCCCTCTTTTTTAGCCAGTCGTATCGCTGCTTCGTCATTTCCTTCGTTGTCTTCCCCATCACTCAGCAAAACAACTTTTCTTCCGTCTTTGCTTACATTTTTGAATTTTTCGGCAGCAATTTTCATCCCGTTCAGAAAATCTGTCCCCTGAATCTGCATCGAGTTTGTTTCGATTCCGCTGATGTAGGTTTCTGCCGAACTGTAATCTGTGGTTAAAGGCATGATGGAGGTTGCCTGTCCTGCAAAAATCACCATCCCCACTTTATCACTTCTCATCTTCTGCATCGTCTGAAGCATGAGATTCTTTGCTTCCGTTAAACGGCTCGGATTAATATCTTCAGCATTCATCGAGTTGGAAACATCCAGCATGAAAATGACATTATTTAATTTCTGACTGGTTTTAATTTCTTCTGAACCGCTTAACAAATCGATAATCGAAAATATTAAAAACAATGTTCCAAAAAGATAGAGCGCCGGAAAAAACTTGGTAAAACCAGATTTTTTTTCAAATAACTGCTCATGAAACTGGCTGTCTGCAAAAATTTCTCTTTTCTTTTTTTTCCATTTCAGAAAACGGATCAAAAAGGAAGCTAACAGCGGCAAAAGCAACAGCAATAATAAAAACCAATAATTTCCTAAATACCAATCCATTAACTTAAAATTTTATAAAACACCCATCTCAGTAAAGCGTCTAAAAACAGCATACCCAAAGCAATCCACAGGAAAATTTTAAAATATTCCTGATAATTGAAAAGCTTTGCCACCTTTACATCAGATTTTTCCAGTTGATTAATTTCATCATACACTTCTTCAAGACTGCTGTTTGATGTAGCTCTGAAATATTTTCCGCCCGTCATTTGTGCGACTTCTTTTAAAACAGGCTCATCAATTTTCACTTCGGTTTCCGTAAAAACAAGATCTCCGAAAATATCGGTCTGTGTAGGCATTAAAGCGTATCCGTTCGTTCCGATTCCAATGGAATATGCTTTAATTCCGTTATTTTTAGCCAGTTCCGCAGCAATTGCAGGAGGCATTGCATTTTCAATGGTATTCACACCATCCGTCATCAGAATGATGATTTTACTTTTTGCCTTGCTGTTTTTCAAATGGTTAACCGCAACGGAAAGTCCTTCTCCGATGGCTGTTCCCGGCTGTAATTCCAAAGGATTAAGATTATTGAGTTCATCCACAACAACCTGATGATCGGAAGTTACCGGAACTTTGGTAAATGCTTCTCCGGAATAGGCAACGAGACCAATTCTGTCATTCGGTCTTTTATTAACGAATTTAATCGCAATATCTTTTAAAGCCGTTAAACGGTCGGGCGTTAAATCTTTTGCCAGCATACTCAGGGAAACATCCACAGAAAGCATGATATCGATCCCTTTTGTATCGTCTCTGTCCTGAGAAACCGTAAAAGTTCTCGGTCTTGCCATGGCAATAATGAGCGCAGAAAGAATAATGTACTTCGATATTCTCAGAATAAACATGATGAAATGAATTCCACCGCTTTCCCCCATATTTTTTACCGTAGGAACTTTTATTCCTTTTCTTTTCTGCTTACTCGCATCTCTGAATAACAAAGGGATAAACAGCGCGAAAAGCAGCAGAAACCACGGACTGTAAAATTCAAAATCAGGCATCCTTTCTCAAGTTTTCAAATTCAAGATCTTTTGATGATCTTTTTACAAAATCTCTGATGTCGGCAAAATCTTTTTCCATGGTTGCCTGATCTGGGAATGTTTTCGCAAATTTCACCAGATCGCCTCTTAAAAATACGTCTTCCACTATTTTTTCATTTTCCTGAGAAATGGTATTGTTCTTCTTCATCACATCAATAAGGTCATCCGTTAGTAAAACATCTGCCGGAACGCGGTATTGTTTTGCGATGAATTTTCGGGAAATATCGATCAGTTCAACATAAAATGAACGGTAATTTCCACTTTCCACATATTTTTTCTTTTTAAGAGAATCCAGTTCCTTCAAGGTCTGATTTGTGGCGACAACTGGCGAATCTTTTGGTTTTCGTCCGAATTTAATGAACATGATGACCGCAATGATGAGACAGATGACCGCAATGGCGGCTAATATGTAAAATTTATACAGTTCCCAGTAATCGGTAGCTTCAAGTTTTACTTCTTTGTTGTTCATAATGTCATTAATCTGGTCAGTCTTCTGAGCCGTATTAATGACATCAATTTCGTAAGGAATTGTTTTCAGAACTTTTCCGTTGACTTTGAATTCCAGTTCGGGAATGGTAAATTTTCCTTCATCAAAAACAGCAAATTCAATCCTTCTGTAATAAACATCCTGAGTCTGCGCAATACTGTCCTTAATTTCTTCGAAATGAAAAGGCAGCAACTCATTCTCTCGAGCTGCAGAAACTTTTTCATTGTTCAGGTTATTAATGGTGATCACAATGTGGTTCACTTCTCCCAAAGCAATGGTTTTCTTCTCAACACTGGAAGAAAGGATCTGCGAAAATGCATTTGCACAGATTAAAAAACAAAATATAAATAATAGTTTTTTCAATTTTATTATTAAATTTTAACGTCGTTTTTTGTCATTCTGACGAAGGAAGAATCTGTATTAAAAAAGATTGCTTCGTCGTTCCTCCTCGCAATGACAAAAAGTGTCTATTTTTATTTCTTCTGAAAATAATTATACAGTAATCTCGAATAATCCGAACCTGTACTAATATTCATAAAACTCGCCGAACTGTTGGCAAAATCTTCTTCTAAAGATTTCAGCTTCTGCTTTTTGGCTTCGGCAAAATTGTATCTCCATCTTGCACTTGAGGTATTTACCCAAATTTGCTTTCCGGTTTCTGCATCATATAATAAGGTATATCCCACATCCGGAATTTCATTGTCTTTTTCATCATAAATTCTCATTCCCAACAACAGATGTTTTTTGGAAGCCACTCTCAGCATTTTAGAGTCATATTCATCTTCAAAATCCGAGAACAGGAAGACCAGAGATTTCCGTTTGAAAATTCCCATCATGTATTCCATCGCTTTATCCATTTTTGAAATGGCAGGAACATAATCTGCGGTTAAAATGGTACTGATAATGGATAAAATATGTTTTCTTCCTTTCTGTGGCGGAATAACTTTGTACACTTTATCAGCAAACAGAATCAAGCCTACTTTATCATTATTTCCAGCTGCTGAAAAACCTAAACTTGCTGCAATTTCTGCAACATATTCTCTTTTCAATTGATTTTTGGTTCCGTAATCCATTGAAGCGGAAATATCCACAACCAACATCATCGTCAGTTCACGTTCCTCCTCCATTACCTTTACAAAAGGCTCCCGGAAACGTGCCGTTTTGTTCCAGTCGATCCTGCGGATTTCATCTCCAAACTGATAGGGACGAACTTCCGAAAACGTCATTCCCTGTCCTTTAAAAGCACTGTGATATTGCCCCATTAAAGTAGCTTCCGTCTTCTTTCGGGTCCGGATTTCTATCTGCTTTACTTTTTTTACAATATCTTTTATCTGCATATAATTAGTTTAAAGTTTGAGGTTCTTTGTTCAATGTTTTTAGTTTAAAATGTTCCATTTTATTAAAATTTAAATCGCCTTTACGGTATCAATAAACTTTGAACATTAAACTCTATAGATACATTCAGCCATTCGTCATCAAATTTCGGGCTGTATTTTTTGTAGAAATTAATCGCTGGTTCATTCCAGTTGAGCACCTGAAAAACCATTCCGCTGTATTGGTTAGATTTTCCGTATTCCATGGTGGCTTCAAATAATTTCTTGCCGATCTGTTTTCCTCTCAGATTTTCCGTCACCACAAGATCTTCCAGATACAATCTTTTTCCCTTCCAGGTCGAATATCTGTCGTAATACAAAGAGATCCCGACAATTTCACCATTGAATTCTGCTACAAAAGCCCCCCAAACAGGAGATTTTCCGAATCCGTCTTCAATAAACTGATCTAAAGTTAAGGTAACTTCATGCAAAGCCTTTTCATAATCCGCCAGTTCTTTAATTAATTCCAGCATCGGTTCACAATCTTCCTGAGCTGCCTTTCTAATGATAATTTGTTCCATTCTAAAATTAAAGAGCTGATATTTTAATTCTATTCATAATTTTTTAATTCTTCCGATAAGTCTCTTTCAAACTCTTCAAGGCTTACAACAAAGCCTGTTTTGTTATTCATTGGAAAGACATTTATCAGATAATTATTTTCCAAAATAAAAGGATAAATCTTATCTGATAATTCTTCTAAAGAAATTTCTATAATTTTAAAATTAAGCCATTCTTTATTCAGATTCAGTTTTGCAAACTCCTGATGAGACCACACAGGAAACATAAGATAGTTATCTGTCTCAGAAATAGCAAAGTTTCCTTCTAAACTTTTTATGGTATATAATACTTCAAAATCAGCAATCTTTTTGATAAAATATTTATACCGGTCAAATGGTTTTAAATTTGAAACAGTTTCAATTTCTTTTGGATGCATGATTTTAATATTATGGAGCCTGAATTTTTGCCAGAATTCTGTTGATGATCTCTTCTGAAGAAATTTCCTCCGCTTCAGCCTCGAAAGTTAATCCGATTCTGTGTCTCAGAACATCTTTTGCCAGCGATTTTACATCTTCCGGAATTACAAATGCTCTTCCTTTTAAGAAAGCATAAGCTCTGGAAGCAATCGCAAGATTTATTGAAGCTCTCGGAGAAGCCCCGAAACTGATATAATTTTTAAGTTCCGAAAGTCCGTAATCTTCAGGGAAACGGGTGGCAAAAACCATGTCCAGAATATATTTTTCAATCTTTTCATCAAGATAGATCTGATTGATCAATTCTTTCGCCGCAACAATATGTTCAAGAGAAATTACAGGTTTTACAGTTGGCTGATGTGAAGTGGAAACCATTCTCATTACGGTTCTTTCGTCTTCCAGTTTTGGATAATCAATCGTACATTTCAGCATAAAACGGTCGCTCTGTGCTTCCGGTAAAAGATAAGTACCTTCCTGATCGATCGGGTTTTGCGTTGCCAATACCAAAAACGGTTTTGGAAGCTTCATGGTTTCGTCTCCGATGGTTACCTGCTTTTCCTGCATCACCTCCAAAAGAGCCGACTGCACTTTCGCTGGTGCTCGGTTGATCTCATCCGCCAAAACGAAATTCGCGAAAACAGGACCTTTTTTTATGGAGAAATCATTGTCTTTTACATTGTAGATCATTGTTCCCACAACATCCGCAGGAAGAAGATCCGGCGTAAACTGAATTCTGGAAAACTCTCCGTGAACCGCTTCAGCCAGAGTTTTTATCGCCAGAGTTTTTGCCAGTCCCGGAACACCTTCCAAAAGAACGTGACCATTGCCCAAAAGACCGATCAGAAGACGGTCTATCATATATTCCTGTCCAATAATAACCTTGTTGATTTCCTGTCTCAAAAGAGAAAAAAAGTAGTTTGCTTCTTTTACCTGCTCCGTCAGTTGACGGATATCTTCAGCTTGATTGATCTCTGACATATCTTGATTTAAAATAATGGGTAAATTTCCAATAAATACTTGCATTAATCAACATAAAAAATGCCATTTTTGAGTTAAAGTTTGTTAAATATTCCGGCATTAATGCAGGATCCTGAATAGATGAAGGCTTAAAACTCAATACAATCAATACTATTTTTCTTAAAAATATATAAATTTTGCTTTAATCCACCGTTCAAAAATTGTCATTTCCAGTTTATTAAACTATTTTTGGAGATTAAAATTTTTGCAAAATGAATTATCATTTTCAAGCACACAGACAAGTAAGAAAAAACCTTCTGGATATTCTACAGAACACTTCTCACGAAGATCTTTTACTGATTCCGGACGGTTTCAATAATAATCTTTACTGGAACATTGCTCATACGGTTGCTACACAGCAGTTGCTGCATTATTATCTAAGCGGAAATCCTTTCAGAATTGATAAATACTGGATCGAAACTTATAAAAAAGGAACGCTTCCGAATCTGGATGTGCAGAAATCTGAAGTGGAAGATCTGGAGTTTTTATTAACCGAAACTTCAAAAATCCTGATGAAAGATTACGACAGCGATTTCTTTTCAGATTATACGCCTTACACCACAAGTTTTGGGCTGGATCTGAAAAGCATTCAGGATGCCATTATTTTTAACAATATGCATGAAGGTCTGCATTATGGCTATGCTTTGGCGCAGAAGAGAGCTATTTTAGGGGAAAAATATTAGTTGTTCAAAGTTTTTTGTTTTGAGTTTAAGGTTTATAGATTAAGATCAATTATGGCAAGTGTTAAAACATTTGAAGATTTAGAAATTTGGCAGTTGTCTCGTGCTTTATGCAAAGATATTTATGATGTAATTGAATCTACTAATCTTAAAAATAATTTTAAACTCTGCAATCAGATTGATAGTTCTTCAGGTTCAGTAATGGATAATATCGCAGAAGGTTTTGAAAAAAACGGGAACAGAGAATTTATTCAGTTTCTTTCAATAGCTAAGGCTTCTTGTGGCGAAACAAGATCCCAGTTATACCGGGTTTTTGACAGAAATTTCATCTCTGAAGAAAAATTTGAAACATTAAGAGAACAGACTGAAGTATTAAGCCGAAAAATTGGCTCATTTATTAAATATTTAAATATAACAGATTTAAAAGGAACAAAGTACAAAACATAATTGTTTCTGGTTTAAAGTTTAAAATTCTTGATGTGAACCGGATTCACTTTAAAACCGAGAACTCAAAACATTAAACTTTAAACATAGAACTTTGAACTTTTAACCTTTAACATAAAATTTATTCAATGAAAGACGATTTTATTTTCGGGCTGCGTCCCGTAATTGAAGCTATAGAAGCGGGAAAAACAATTGACAAGGTTTTTGTGCAAAATGCATTGCAGGGACCTATTTATGCTGAACTTAAAGCCATTCTGGCGAAAAATAAAATCCGTCCCAATTACGTTCCGGTAGAAAAGCTGAATCGTTTTACGAGAAAAAATCATCAGGGAGTGGTTGCTTTTATTTCGGATGTTCCTTTTCATAAAGTGGAAGATGTGGTTCCTCAATTGTTTGAGGATGGAAAAACTCCTTTTTTATTGATTCTGGACAGATTAACAGACGTCAGAAACTTTGGCGCCATCTGCAGAACCGCAGAATGTGTGGGAGTAGATGCGGTGATTATTCCCGAAAAAGGAGCAGCCCCGATTAATTCCGATGCGATAAAAACTTCCGCAGGAGCTCTTTATAATGTGAAAATCTGTAAAGCACCGAATCTGGCTCATGTGGTAGATTTTCTTCAGCAAAGCGGCATTTCTGTTTTTGCAGCAAGCGAAAAGGCTGAAAAATTAATTTATGATATTGATTTTACAGAACCTTGTGCAATCGTTATGGGAAATGAAGAAACAGGAATATCCAAAGAGGTTCTTCACCATTCTGATGAAAAAATAAAACTTCCGATCGAGGGAAAAACACAGTCTTTAAATGTTTCTGTTGCGTGTGGAGCAATTTTATATGAAGCGGTGAGACAGAAATTTATGAAAGCCAATTAATTCCATTAACATTTAAAAATTTACAATGAAAAACATAGCAGCGTTAGCGCTCATTTCAACCATAGCCATTGTTTCGTGCAACAAAAAAGAAACGGCAAAAATTACAAAAGTAGATCCTAAAACCGGAAAAACGATTACAGTGGAAGTTCCGGCAGATTCCGTAGCAAAAGTAGAGGAAAATCCGGCGATTAAAGATTCAGCGGGAGTGTATACGCAGACTTTTAAACTGGAAAAAGGAAAAACTTATCCTTTAACAACGTATCAGAGAGATACGAAAACCATGACTGATCCTCAAGGGAAAACTTTGAACGGAACGAGCGAATCTACCGACGAAATGTCTTTTACGGTGAATGATATTAAAGGGAATGTTTACGATATTACATTAAATCTAATCGCAAAAAGAAGCTCTCAGACGGCACAGGGAAAAACAATCGTAGTAGATACGAAACTGCCGATCCCGAAAGAGGATGACCTGAAGATGATCTGGAATATCAACAGAGCATTGACCGGAAATAAGCTGAAAATGAAGATGGACACCAAAGGAAATGTAATTTCTATTACAGGTTTTGATGCTGTTTACACTAAAGTTGCCAATTCTGTAGGATCGCTGATTAAAGATAAAAACCAGAAAGAAAGCGTTGTTGCAAGTCTTAAGGAATCTTTTAACGAAAAAGTTCTTAGAGATCAGTTCAATAAAAATTTAACGATTATCCCTAAAAAAGGTGCGAAAATCGGCGAAAAATGGACAAACAGCGAAAATGCTGATGCACAGGGAAGAATTAAAGTGACATCTAACTATATTCTGAAAAGTGTAGGAAACGGAGTGGCTGAAATTTCAGTAACCGGAGGGATTCCAAAGAAAGTTAATAAGGAAAATCAGGGTGATGTTACACACAGCTTAAGCACGGAACTTACACAAAACGGAACGATTACGTTTGACCAGAATACAGGATGGATTAAAAACCAGAATATTTCTGTAAAAACGACACAGATTGAAAGTATTTCCAGAGGAAAAGAATCTCAGTCTATGACGAGTGTTTCCAATTCTTCTGTAATGGTAAATCCTTCTGCGAAATAAAGCAGATCGTTTAAAGTTGAAATGTCAAAGCGTTACAGAGGCTTTGAGCATTAAACCTTAAATATTTTTATTATGATGAAACATATTTTTGAGTTTGTACTCGCAACGATTATCATCTATTTTGTGTGGAATATTTTGAAGAGAATCTTTTTCAGAAAATTCCACAGCTATCTGTCTAACCAGAACAGAAACGAAAACAGAAGGGAGCAGGACATCAGAAACTCAGACAATACGAAGAAAAAAATCAACTGGGACGCAGAAACCGTTGATTATGAAGAGGTAAAAGAAAACAACAGCAAAAGGTAACAATTCCGAAAAATATTTAGATAATAACCATCAACATGGCGAAAAATAAAAACCTGATTTATATTGCAATTTCATTAGTTGTATTTATCGTTTTAGCATTTTTATACTCCACTCCTGTTTTTACGGGAAAGCAGCTTTTTCAGCATGATATCGTTCAATATCGAGGCGGTGCAAAAGAGCTTCTCGATTACAGAGCCGATACCGGAAAAGAAACCTACTGGAGCGATTCCATGTTCGGAGGAATGCCGACGTATCAGATGGGAAGTCAGTTTAACGGAGACATCATCAAAAAAATCGATTCCAAACTGAATTTTCTGCCAAGACCGGTTAATTATCTTTTTCTTCTTTCCGCAGGATTTTTCCTTTTGGGAATGGTTGTGGTAAGAAACTGGAAATACGCTCTTTTAGGAGCTACTTTTTTCGGACTTTCCACCTATTTTTATATTGCCATTGCTGCGGGACACAACGGAAAAATCAATACCATTGAATATTTCGCACCGCTCTTAGCAGGAATTTTACTCGTCTACATCCGGAAACAATATATTTGGGGCTTCATTGTCACTACCCTATTTATGGGGCTTCAGATTGCTGCGAATCATCCACAGATGACGTATTATCTTTTCTTAGCGTTAGGATTTTTATTCCTTTCTGAGCTGATAAGAGGTATTCTGAAAAAAACGCCGATGAAACACTTTCTGATCTCTTCGGGAATTGTTGCCGCTTCATGTTTAATAGGAGTCGGAATGAATTCTCAGAGAATCATGGCGAATTCAGAGTACATCAAAGAAACCGTTCGTGGAAAACAGATTCTTACGAACAGCAGCAATACAGGCGGAGATTCCGGAATGGATAAAGAAAGCATGCTGATGTGGAGCTACGGAAAACTGGAAACTTTAAACCTTTTCATCCCGAGATTGATGGGAGGCGGAAGTCAGGAACCGGAAGGAAAAGAAATGATGGCTAAAATTCAGGAATTGGTTCAGGAAAACGTAAGCTCACAAGCTGAATATGACAGAATTTCCAAAGGTTTCGGGAATCTAACCTATTGGGGAGATCAGCCGGGAACTTCAGGACCTGCTTATCAGGGAGCTATTGTTTGTTTTCTTGCGCTTTTAGGATTCTTCATCGCATGGAAAAAATACCGCTACTGGATTTTAGGAGCTTCTATTCTCACCGTATTTTTAGCTTGGGGAAGTAATTTCATGGCACTTTCCGACTTTTTCATCGATTTTGTGCCGTTTTATAATAAATTCAGAGCACCTTCTTCTATTTTGGTGGTTGTAGAATTATTATTTCCTTTAATTGCGATCATCGGATTATACAGATTCTTCACAGATAAAACACTCACACAGGAATACAAACAAAAAATACTTCTTTATGTAGGAGGCGGAACTTTAGGTTTTGTATTGATTTTACTGGTTTTCGGAAAATCTCTGTTAGGATTTCATACCGATAATGAAAAAACCTACCTTCCTCCTTTCTTACTGGATTATCTTACAGACGAAAGATTTAAATTATTCAGAATCGATGCCATCAAAGCATTTATTTATGTTGCTATCGCAGTTGCTGCTTTATTCCTTGTCTTAAAGCAAAAGCTGAATCAGAATATCGCTTTGGTAATTATTGGAGTAGTCAGTTTATTCGATCTTTGGACGGTTAACAAGCGTTATCTGAACGATGATAATTATGTTGATAAAATCTTTGCTGAAAATCCTTTCCAGACAGAAAGCTCTGATCTGATGGCTGAAAAAGTTCAGGGAAATCCAAATCTGGAGCCAATTTTAGCGAATGTAAATGTGAACAAAACATTAGAAACCATCGCCGAAAAAGACAAAACGCATTACAGAATTTTCAACAATATTTTAGGAACATTCAGCGAAACAAACACTTCTTATTTCAAATCTTCTATCGGAGGTTATCACGCGGTAAAACTGAGAAGATACGATGATGTAATCAACGAATATTTCCAGATCATGGATTCTGTAAAAGTTCCGAATATCCTGAATCTTCTGAATGCAAAATATTTGGTTTTAGGAGGTCCAGAACAACCTCAGGCAATGCCGAATCCAAAAGCCAACGGAAACGCATGGTTTGTAAGCGATCTTAAATTCGTAGAATCTCCGAATCAGGAAATCAAAGCAATCGGAACCATCAACAGCAAAAGAACCGCTGTTATTTCCGCAGATGATAAGAAATATTTCGACGGAAAACCTGTTCAGGCAGACTCAACAGCGTTTATCAATTTAACGAAATATCAACCCAACGAATTGGAATTTAAATCTCAGTCCAAAACGCCGCAATTGGCAGTTTTTTCTGAAATTTACTATCCTCACGGATGGAAATTCTTCATCGACGAGAAAGAAGTTCCTTACATTAAGGCAGATTATCTTCTTCGTGCCGTTCACGTTCCTGCGGGAAATCATAGTGTGAGAATGATCTTCGAACCCGAAGTTATCGAAAAAGGAAAATGGATTTCGCTTATCTGTTTTGGTTTATTTGTTCTTTTGAGTGGCGCCGGAATTTTTTGGTTAAATAAAAATAAGAAGCAAACCCAACCTAAAGAAGCTTAGATTTCACGATGTCATTCTGAACGAAGCAAAGCGCAGTGAAGAATCTCTTTACTGAACACAATAAACACAACAATGAAAACCCTGAAAACTCACAATTATTATGTTTATATATTGACTAATAAAATCAAAACAGTCTTATATACTGGAGTAACTAATGATTTAGAAAAAAGATTATATTGGCATAGAAATCCAGAAGCTATAGATAAAAGCTTCACCTTTAGATATAAATGTTTTTATTTGGTTTATTTTGAGCATTTCAAGGATATTGATGTTGCAATAAATAGAGAAAAACAAATTAAAGGCTGGATTAGAAGCAAGAAAGAAAGTTTAATTAACGAATTTAATCCAACTTGGAAATTTCTAAATGATGAAATTAAATGAGATTCTTCATTCCGTTTCACTTCATTCAGAATGACAACAGAATTCATTATTAATGGAACCAAAAAAAATACTCATCATCACCTATTACTGGCCTCCTGCAGGAGGTCCCGGTGTGCAGAGATGGTTGAAATTTGCAAAATATTTACCAGAATTCGGATGGAAACCTGTGATTTATACACCGGAAAACCCGAGTTATCCTTTGCTGGATGAAAGTTTGATGAAAGATGTTCCGAAAGATTTAGACATTGTAAAAACAAAAATCTGGGAACCTTATCAACTGGCTGAAAAACTGAACAAAAGCAATAAAAAATTTAAAGCGGGACAGTTTGATGTCGGCAAAAATCAAAGCTGGAAATCTAAGCTTTCGATTTGGGTGAGAGGCAATTTTTTCATTCCCGATGCGAGAGTTTTCTGGGTAAAACCTTCCGTAAAATTTCTGGAACAATATTTAAAAGAGAATCAAATTGAGGTTGTGGTAACTTCGGGACCGCCCCATTCTTTACATTTAATTGGTTTAAATTTAAAAAAGAAACTTCCCAACTTGAAATGGATTGCCGATTTCCGTGATCCGTGGACAGAAATTTCTTATTACAAACACCTAAAACTGACCAAAAGTTCCGACCAAAAGCACCGTCAACTGGAAAGCGAAGTGTTCAGAAATGCAGACATTACCTTAGCAACAAGCTACACCGATGCTGAAAATTTCCGTAAAAACGGAGCTAATGCACTTTGTATTACGAATGGTTTTGACGAGTCAGACTCAAACAATCAAACGCTTAAATTCTCCAACACTCAAACAAAATTCACATTAAGTTACATCGGAGTTCTGGAACAGTTGAGAAACCCTGAAAATCTGTGGAAAGCTCTGAATGATCTGGTTACAGAAAATGCTGAATTTGCTGAAAAGTTTACCTTGAAATTTGCCGGAAGAATTGATGATAAAATTCTGAATTCAATAGAACATTCAAACCTGAAAAATCATATTCTGAATTTAGGATATCTTTCCCACGACAAGGCGATTGAAGAAATGCAGACTTCGGAAATACTGCTCATCACCAACTTTCCGAACGATTCTTCCAAAGGGATCATCCCCGGAAAAATATTTGAATATCTGGCAACAGGAAAGCAAATCATTTCTTTTGGACCTAAAGATGCAGATGTTTCGAAAATTTTAAATGAAACACAGGCCGGAAAACATTTCAGTTATGATGATTCCGGGAAAATTAAAGAGTTTATTTTAGAAAAATTTGAACTTTGGAAAGACGGAAATCTTTCGGAAAACACTCAGAATATTGAACAGTTTTCAAGAAAAAATTTAACTAAAAAATTAGCGGAAATTTTATAATCACGAAGATTTTACATATTAATGTACTGTATTGATATCATATTATGTTAGTATTACAGATGTCACCCTGAGCTTGTCGAAGGTTTTTGTCAGAATAAGTTATTAACAATTCAGTTACTTATAAAACAACTATTTATGAGATTCTTCCTTCGTCAAAATGACATAGGATCGTTGAACTTCTTTATGAATGAAAATTACATTCAACAATTATACATTGTTTAAATATTACACTGAGCATTCGCAACATTGCAATTTTTTTAAATTTATTCTAAATCGTCCACTGATCGTTAACAACACCAATCAGATAATATTTTCCCTGAAATTCTTCAAAAATCAGACGAAGGCATTTCCAGTCCATTCCGGAGTTGGCTTCTGAGCCTTTCATGAAATTTTCCGTAAAATCTGCATTTGGATAAATTTCCTTTACATTATTCAGAGAATTTCCTTTTCCCTGAAACTCATTTAAAGAAACCTGCGCTGTCGCAAAATCTTTGGAGTACACCCAGTCTGCTAAATAATCATGGAGAGTCGCTCTGTACAGATCTCCGGAACCGTCCATTGTTCCCCAAGTGAAAAGTGTTTTGGCAGGTTGATATCTGATAAAATCTGCTTTTGAAAATTTCTTGTCTTCTTTTGGATTCACAAAAGCGTACATCGAAAAACGGACTCCTTTTTCAGTGTGAATAAATTCCGCAAACTTCTTAAAGTTTTTATCCTTTAAAGCCTGTATAATATCCTCATTGATCTTTTTTAAAGCCTGATCTTTGGTAATTTTCGTTCTACTACTGATTGAACTATCCGTAATGGTTTTGCCTTTAGCATTAACCTCATCATTAACGAATTTTTCAGGGTTCTTCTTACACTCAACCGCAGATAAAACCAGCAAGGAAATGATTATTTTTTTCATGTTTTTAATGTCTGATTATCATTTACCAAAATAAATGCCATGCTTTTAGAATCGTTTTGAAAGTTTACTGTTGAAGGAATTTCATATTTTTCGAATAGATGGTCATTATGAAAAGAATAGTTTTTTGCTTTTACTGAAAAAGCCTTTGTTGATGGGTTTTCCTTACATTTGTTGTATGGAAATTTTAGATATTCTTATCATCGGAGGCGGACCGATCGGGCTGAACTGTGCACTGGAAGCGCAGAAAAATAATCTTTCTTATCGGGTTATCGAAAAAGGAACCATCGTTAATTCTCTGTACAATTATCCTTTATATATGCGGTTTTTCTCAACTGCTGAAAAACTGGAAATCGCCGGAATTCCCTTTATTTCAACAGCGCCAAAACCGGGAAGACAGGAAGCTCTGGAATATTATCAGGGAATTACAAGACAGCGGAATATCAACATTAATTTATATGAAAAGGTAGAAAAAGTTTCCAAAGAGAATGAAATTTTCACCATTGAAACTTCGAAAGGAAAATATTTAGCGAAAAACGTCATTATTTCAACGGGTTTTTATGATATTCCGAATCTGATGAATATTCCCGGAGAAGATTTACCCAAAGTAAGACATTATTATACAGAACCTTATCCTTACGCAAAACAGAAAATTGTTGTGATAGGTTCGAGCAATTCGGCGGTCGATGCTGCTTTGGAAACTTACAGAAAAGGCGCGGAAGTCACCATGATTATCCGACATTCCGAGATTTCAAAAAGTGTAAAATACTGGGTGAAACCGGACATTGAAAACAGAATTGCGGAAGGAAGTATTGCTGCTCATTTCAATGCCGAATTGATGGAAATTAAACAACATTCCGTTGTTTTTAAAGATGAAAATGGTGAATTGCAGGAAATTGAAAATGATTTTGTTCTTGCAATGACCGGCTACCTTCCTGATTTTGATTTTTTAAAAAATTCCGGAATCGAATTGCAGGGCGATTGCCTGAACCCACTTTATCATCCTGAAACCATGGAAACCAATATTTCGAATTTATATTTGGCGGGAGTGGTTTGCGGAGGAAAAGATACACATCTATGGTTTATTGAAAATTCGAGAATTCATGCGGAAATGATTGTGAAAAACATACTTTCGGAATAATGTCATTGCGAGGAACAACGTGACGAAGCAATCTTTATCTATTTTTATTGTTTATCTTTAATTAATCATATATTTAGTTTTAGACAAGCTCAGGATAAACTTTTCACTCAGCAAAGAATCCAAAGTTTTTTTAATGATTACAAATTGCGGACAACAAGATGAGATTGCTTCGTCGCTTCGCTTCTCGCAATGACATTAAAAATCAACCTTCATACCCAACACAAAATTTCTTTTGGCAGCCGGATTGTAATAACGGTTTCCGAAAGCATTGATATCAAAACCTAAAACATATTCTGTATTATAAAGATTCTGAATCTGAAGATATACATTGACTCTCGTTTTTTCAAAATTAACAGGAAATCTGAATTGAATATTTCCAATTAAATTTGATTCAGACCAAACAGAATTGGCATCGTTCAAAGGGATTTTTGAGGTGTAAAAATGGGAATAATCTACCGAAAGTTTTCTGAAAAACGTAAAATTCAGCAAACTGTTGATTGTTGTTTTGGGAACTCCGGTGATTTCATTTCCTGAAAAATTATTTCCGTTCTGCTGATAATTTTTAAATGTAAAATCGTAAAAACTTCCCGAAAACCTGAATCTGAAATGGCTTAAAAAGTTGTTTTTCAGATTGAAATTCTTCGATTCCATTAAAATTTCAACCCCTTTTTGAACGGTTTCTCCGGAATTGACGAAGTATTCCTGTCCTGCTTCGTTCTGCCTTCTCACAATTGCATCTTTCATTCTAAAATCAAAATAATTTCCTTCCACAAAAATATAGTTGCCGAATTGTTTTCGAATCCCGATTTCCTTATTCCAGCCGAATTCGGGTTTTAAATTTATATTAAACTGCTGATTCGAAGAGCGGATTTCTTCATTCGTCGGCGCAGAATTCCCCTTCCCTATTTTTCCGCGTACCGAAAAACCTTTTCCCAAAAGATAGGTAAACCCAAAATTGGGCAGCCATTGATTTTTAAAATGAACTTTTCCTTCTTCATTTCGGGGATATATCCGGTTCCAGTCGTAAGAATTTGAATTTAAACTGATGGACAGAACTGTAAATAATCTTTCGCTGACATTCAGTTCTTGAGAAAAAAAGAAAAATCCTGAAGTATTTTTAATATGATCGAAATTCTGTGGGTTTCCTTCTGTTCCTCTGTTATTATCGTAATTTCTGACCAAAATATCATTAATTCCGCCTTCAAATCCCAATCGGTAGGCTAATGAAATAGTCTTCCAGTTTCTTTCATAATTGAGGTGTGTTCTTAGTGCAAAATTCTTTTCAAAACGGTTTTCATAATTGGTGATAAACGGATTTTCAAAATCGACATATGAACCCTGAATTAAAATGAAATGGGAGAAATCCGGACTGAAGTTATAATCATTTGAAACTCCTGCCAAAATCATTTTATTACGGATTCCGGCATCTTGTTCTTTTGCACCCGGAACTGTTTTGGTTTCCGGTCTTGCCTGTTTCCGGTTGATCTGCATCTGTTCTAACGTGAGTCCTCCCGGAGTCTGATAATCGAGATCAGCGTACAAAATCATGGCTTTGAGCAATCCATTTTCTGAATATTGAAAATGGTCTTTTACAAAAATCTGCTTTCGCTGAACTTTCGACTGATCACGGTAAGAATCGGTCTGATAATAGTTCTGAAAAACCTGAAAAAAGTGCTTCCCGATACGTTTGGAAAGATCAAAACTCTGGTTAAAGGTTCCATAACTTCCAATTGCCAGATTTGCGGAAATCTGATCTGATTTTCTGGTCTGGAGCAAAACAGTTCCGCCCGTTACGGCGCCGTAATCTCCGCTTTCAGGACCTTTATATATTTCCATCCGGTTGATGAGTTCAGGAGAAACAACATTAAAATAGGTGTTTCCCGAAGCATCGGACAGGATGAAATCATCAAGATAAACTTTCACATTCCGAACGCCAAAAGGGGATCGCAAAGTGCTTCCGCGAAGGGAAATCCTGTAACTTCCGGGAGAACGTTCTTCCATTCTGGCTCCTGCAATCTGATTGATGGATTCGAGCATTCTTTCGGGTGTATTCTGGTTAAGCAGATTTTCTGAAACTACAGCAACCGATTTTGTGGACGAAATAAAAGTTGTGGGTTTCTTGTAGGCATCGATTCTGACTTCTGAAATCAGTGCTGCGGAATCTCTTTCTTGAGAAAACAGCAGGGAAACGGAACATAATGAAAATAGAAAGCAGAGTTTTGTCATCGAATGAAAGGAAGCAAAAACTGTACTTTTCTGTGTGGAAAATATAAATTCGCAGAAGATTTGTTTAAAATAATGTGAGTTGAGTTTACGCCAAATCTGATCTATACATTTTGGTTAAAGCCAAATTTTTCTCTTGCTCATTATAATAGTTAAATACCATTTCTATTGATATTTTACATTGTTGTTACGCGAAATTCACGCTACAATAAAAAGTCCGTCAACATTTTCTGTGACGGACTGAATTTCTTAGAGTGTGTTTTCCTTCACGTGAGGGATGCGGCGGGCGGTGCCGAAGGCGCCGGTGCGAGTGAGGAACGAACGAGTACGGAAGCGAAGCGGACCCCAAAGCAGCCCGACCCGAATTCTATGGGAAGCCTCATAGGTTTTAAAAACCTATGAGGTTTAGCTCCGGAATGAGGGACACGCCCAAAATATTTAAGATTCTGCGTGTTTTCTGTCGCCAATCATCCAGGGAACAATGTAATAAAATGCAATGGCAATGATTGTGGCTAAAACTCCTGTCCCGATCCATAATATAGTAAATCCGAATCTTTCGGCGATGAACGTTCCCAAAGTAGGTGTTACAATAAAGGCGATGGAGAATGAAATTCCGTTCAAGCCCATGTAAGCTCCTTTGTTGTTTTTTCCGGAGCGTAATGCTGTGATGGTTGACATAAATGGCAAAGCCCAGATTTCTCCTACGCAGAGAAGGCTCATGGATACAACCAAAGTCACGATACTGTAATCGAAACCAAGCATGGCATAAGCAAATCCACAGATGAAGGTTCCCAAAAGCATGGTTACTGCAAGACTGAGATATTTTTCGGCAACCTGTACCAATCCCATTTCAAGTAAAACGACTAAAAAGCCGCTGTATCCCAAAATATATCCTATACTTTGCTGACTTAAATGCGCCGTGTCTTTGTAAAAAATAGTCAGCGTACTGAACAACTGGAAAAAACAGATTGAAAAAAGCATACAGAAAAAGCAGTAAACCAGAAATTTACCATCGCGGTAAGGCGAATTTTCTTTTTTAATTTCTATGGCTTCCTGTACTTTTCGGGCTTTTAATTTTGCCAGCATGTTTCGTTTTCTGAAAAAGACGATGTATAAAATTCCCGCCACCAAAGCTGTAAAAGCATTGCTGAAAAATAAAAATTCGTAGGAAATTGCCGATAAAATACCGCCCAAAGCGGGACCGATGGAAAAGCCTAAATTAATTGCCATCCGGTTTAAGGAAAATGCTCTGGTTATGTTTTCGGGTTTTGCATATTTTGTAATGGCAACCGAGTTTGCAGGACGGAAGGAATCGCTTACAATGCTTTGCAGCAAAATAATGGTCGCCACTCCTATTTCTGTCTTAAATAGAGGAATCATACAAAATAAAGGCACACTGAGCAATAAGCTGAGATACTGAACTCTGTATTCCCCAATTCTGTCTGTAATAAATCCGCCCAGCCATGAACCGATTACCGAACCGATTCCGAAAAAGCTGAGTACAACTCCAGTATTTTCGATACTGAATTTTAAATGATCGGTCATGTAAACTCCCAGAAAAGGAAGTACCATAGAACCTGCACGATTGATGAGCATGACCAAAGCAAGCATCCAGCTTTCTTTGGAAAGCCCTTTGAATGAGTTGGTATATAAGTGTATAAGTTTCACAATTTTTAATTTTAATTACTGTTTTTAAACACGAATGACGCAAATGTTTTTCACGGAGAACCCTATTTTTTGGTTATTGTTTTTGTTTCGCTAGGGTTAAAAACAAAAAACAGGGCTTAAAAATTAAGCCCTGTTTTATTTATATGTATAATAAATTTTTACTCCGGCTTATAAGAGTCTTTTAACGTCACAGTTCTGTTGAATACAAAGTTTGTATCCGTAGAATCCTGATCTTTCGTGAAATAGCCAATTCTCTGGAATTGAAGAGGTTCTCCAACTGCCACATCTTTTAAGCTTGGTTCAGCAAATCCCTGAATGGTAGTTACAGAATCCGGATTGATAAAGTTTAGGAAATCGACATCTTTCTCTGCATCTGGCTGTTCCACAGTGAATAATTTGTCGTAATTTCTTACTTCCACAGGAATTGCATGTTTCGCAGATACCCAATGAATGGTTCCTTTTACTTTTCTTAAACTTTCTTCTGTTCCGCTTCCTGACTTGGATTTTTCGTCGTAGGTTGCGTAAATGGTCGTAATGTTTCCGTTTTCGTCTTTTTCTACTCTTTCACCTTTAATGATGTAAGCAGATTTCAGACGAACTTCTCCGCCTAACTTTAGTCTGAAGAATTTGTTGTTTGCTTCTTCTTTAAAGTCTTCACGCTCAATATATAATTCTCTGGAAAACGGAATTTCTCTTGTTCCTGCATTTTCCTGCTCAGGATTGTTTTCTGTTTCCAGCCATTCTTCTTTTCCTTCCGGATAGTTTTCAATGACTAATTTGACAGGATCCACAACCGTCATTACACGTTTTGCGACTTTATTAAGGTCTTCGCGAACGCAGAATTCCAGTAACTGAAGCTCAATAAGATTTTCTCTTTTGGCAACTCCTACTTTTTCAATAAAATTCCTGATGGAAGCAGGGGTAAAACCTTTTCTTCTCATTCCGGAAATGGTAGGCATTCTCGGATCATCCCAACCGTTCACTACATTTTCGGCAATCAGCCTCTGTAGTTTTCTTTTGGAAGTAATCATGTAAGAAACGTTCATTCTCGCAAATTCTCTCTGCTTGTTTTTCACTTTTCCTTCTTCGTACACCTGATCTAAGTACCAGTTGTACAAAGGTCTGTGGTTTTCAAACTCTAAAGAACACAGCGAGTGAGAAATTTGCTCAATATAATCGGATTCACCATGCGCCCAGTCGTACATCGGATAAATTTTCCAATCGGTTCCTGTTCTGTGGTGAGGTTTGTTCAGAATTCTGTACATCACAGGATCACGCATGTTCATATTCGGTGAAGTCATATCGATTTTTGCACGAAGAGACATAGAACCACTTTCGAATTCGCCGTTTTTCATCCTTTCGAATAAATCTAACGATTCTTCAACAGGACGGTTTCTGTATGGAGATTCCACACCTGGCTCTGCAGGATTTTTTCTCTGTTCGGTAATCACTTCAGAAGGCTGCTCATCTACGTAAGCCTTTCCTTCTTTTATCAACTGAACTGCCCAATCGTAAAGCTGCTGGAAGTAATCGGAGGCGTACAAAACTTTATCCCATTTGAAACCTAGCCATTCAACGTCTTTCATAATAGAATCTACGAATTCCTGTTCTTCTTTTTCAGGGTTCGTATCGTCGAAACGAAGGTTTACGGGAGCATTGTATTTTTCACCCAAACCGAAGTTGATGCAGATCGCTTTGGTATGACCTACATGCAGATAACCGTTTGGTTCAGGCGGAAAACGGAAACGGAGCTGATCTTTTCCCAGACCGTTTGCCAAATCATCTTCGATAATTTGCTCAATAAAATTGAGTGATTTTTTTTCTTCTTCCATTAAAATTCGCTTTTAAATGCCGTATAACACGACAATTTGCAAATTTATGAAATTTTGAGGGTTTATGGAAATAATAATGCAAAAGAGTAATTATCAATTAATAATTCTTTCAGGGGCTTTTTCTCAGCAGATGTAAATATCAGGATTGAAATAACATTAAAACTCTCTATAAATTAATCAATTAAAAGAAAATTATACCTGCATGAAATTAAAAAAGCAGATGAAAAATTTACAAACACCTATTACACAACAGTTTATAGTTAATTTAAGAAAAATGTTAAAAAAATAAAAAATATGCATTGACTTTTGGCATAAAGATTGTAAATTTATTACCACAAAAATATTAACATTTTATATTATGAAAAAGGTTAAAAGTAAGTTTTCTTTCATTTTAGAATATATTAAGAAAGCGATTTTTGTAAAAGATATCATTTAATCGCCAGTTATTAATATTATAAACACCAAGATTATACGACTGAAAACTACAAATTAAAAATCTCAAAGCAATTTTTCACAGAAACACACAGAGTTCATCCGGACTTTGCAAATCTTTTATATTCTTTTTTCACTTATATTAATTCACTTTAATGTGTGTTAATGTAAGTTAAAGTTGTAGGATATCCCAAAAAAGAAATTCATATTTACATTACAAAACCAAAAAAAAATGTTTCTATGAAAAATCTAAAAAAACTTAAGAAAAGTGATTTAAAAACAATCAAAGGAGGTATTGTTCCCATCGGTTGTCTTAACTGGAATCCTAAATTAAGATGCTGCAGAACATGGGATGAAGAACATTACAACAATCCTGTTTGTGAAATCTAATTTTTAAACCACAATAATTCTCCTTTCAGATCCAGATTTGAATCGAAATTATTAACAAATAAAGCTCCGGTTCCCAATCCTTGCGGCATCGGGCTTTTTTTTGTGAAAGTATACTGAGCAATCGCATTCAGACCAATATTGCTTTCCAGAGCAGATGTAATCCACCATCCGATATTGCGTTCTTCAGCCAGAGAAATCCATTCATCAGAACCTGAGAAACCTCCTACCAAAGCGGGTTTTAAAATGATATACTGAGGATTTACGGTTTCTAGTAATTTTCTTTTTTCATTAAAATCTGTAATCCCGATCAGCTCTTCATCCAAAGCAATCGGAGTAGGCGTTTCAAGACATAATTCTGCCATATCGTTCCAGTTTCCTGCTTTTATCGGCTGCTCGATGGAATGAATGTGTAAATCGGCTAATTGCTGCAAAACGACTTTTGCTTCTTCTTTATTAAAACCTCCGTTCGCATCCACGCGAAGCTCAAGCCTGTCTTTTGAGAACTTCTGTCTCAGTTTCTGAAGAATATCATGCTCGGATTTCCAGTCGACTCCTATTTTCAGCTTGATGCAGTGAAAACCTTTTTCCAGCTTATCCTGAATCTGCTCTTCCATATAATTGATGTCGCCCATCCAGATCAGACCATTAATGACGATTGGATTCTTTCCTTCTGTAAAATCACTTGGGAAATACAGGTTTTCACCATTTTTTAAATTCAGAACAGCCTGTTCATACCCGAACCAAATGGAAGGAAATTCTTTCAGTTCTTCTTTTAAAAACTCAGATTCCTGCTGAATATTTTCACAAAGCCATTTTAATTTATCTTCATAATCCGGTCTGTCGTCAAAACTTAATCCTCTGAAAATCGCACACTCCCCTATTCCTCTTTTTCCATTTTCTGAAATTTTGAGAATAAAGGTCTCTTTTTCAAGCAAAACGCCGCGAGATGTTCCACTCGGGCGTTTGAATACTAATAAATATCTTGAATATTCTGCTTTCATTATTTTACACTGTCAATTCGCATAAATTCTTCCGCTTTCTCCACCATATCGATACTTCCGCAGAAAAACGGAATTCTCTGATGCAATTCTGTCGGTTCAATTTCAAGGATTCTTCTGAAGCCGTCTGTTGCTTTTCCTCCTGCCTGTTCCGCAAGGAAAGCCATCGGATTGCACTCGTACAGCAATCTCAGTTTTCCATTCGGAGCCTGCGAATATGAAGGATAGATGTAAATTCCGCCCTTCAGCATATTTCTGTGAAAATCTGCCACCAACGAACCGATATATCTTGAAGTATACGGTCTGTCTCCTTCTTCCATTTGGCAATATTTAAGATAATTTTTTACGCCCTGAGGAAATTTGATATAGTTTCCTTCGTTAATGGAATAAATTTTCCCTGTTTTTGGGAAAGTCATATTCGGATGAGACAGATAATACGTTCCTAAAGAAGGATCTAATGTAAATCCGTTCACTCCGTTTCCTGTTGTATACACGATCATTGTGGAAGATCCATAGATAACATATCCTGCTGCGATCTGGTTAACTCCTTTCTGTAAAAAGTCTTCCAGCTGAACCGGAGTTCCGGGCTCCGTAACTCTTCTGTAGATTGAGAAAATGGTTCCTACCGAGACATTTACATCAATATTTGAAGAACCGTCAAGAGGATCAATCAGCACCACATATTTGCTTAAATGTCCGTTTTCGCCACATTTAATATCGATGAAATCGTCGTTTTCTTCGGAAGCGATTCCACAGACAACCTCTCTCTGAGACAAAGCGGTAATAAAAATTTCATTGGCAATTACATCAAGCTTCTGCTGCTCTTCTCCCTGTACATTCTGGTTTCCTGCAGCGCCTGCGATGTCTACAATTCCTGCTTTATTTACTTCTCTGTTTACTACTTTTGAAGCAAGTCTTATTGCACTCAAGAGACGGGAAAACTCTCCCGTGGAATACTGAAAATCATCCTGTCTATCAATAAGAAATTCTCCTAAAGTCTGTAATGGTTGCTCTGACATATTTTGCTTTTTACGTTTTCTCCAAATTTCGTAAAATTTATTACAATTTAAAAGAATAATTAATAAAAGACCTTAATTACTGTCTATCAGTTAAATACAATCAAACACATTGATCTTAAAAAATCTTTATCCTAAAATACGCCTCCCGTTTTATTGAAGCAATCGGAATAATTTCTCCTAATTGATAATTTTAATAAAATCTTAAGCCTGCAGCGATATTCTGCTCTTTCATATCTCGTTGTAAATGTATAATTTTGTCACCCGTAAAATATTCCCACAAATTTTATCTAACAATTTTATTATTAACAATTTAATGAAAATTTTCAAGTTTGGTGGAGCATCGGTAAAGGATGCCGAAAGTGTAAAAAATGTAGCCATGGTTTTAAAAAGCCAGGGATTTGCCAAATGTCTGCTGGTAATTTCGGCGATGGGCAAAACGACAAATGAGTTGGAAAAGGTTGTAGAACTTTATTTCAAGAAGGATAACTATCAAACTGAAATTGAAAAGATAAAACGAAAACACATTGAGATCGCGGAAGGATTATTTCCCGAAAATCATGCGGTGTTTGCGGAAATCAATTTATTTTTTGACGATATTGATTCTTTTTTAAGAAGAAACAAATCTCCGAACTACGATTTTGTTTACGATCAGGTGGTAAGCTGCGGGGAAATGATTTCTACGAAAATTGTGAGCGAATATTTGAATGAAATTCAGTTTACCAATCAGTGGCTAGATGCAAGAGATTATGTAAAGACAGACAATTCTTACAGAGAAGGTGTGGTAGACTGGGCAAAGACGGAAGAATTTATTTCCAATTTAAATAAAGAAATCTGCTACGTTACGCAGGGATTCATCGGTTCGGATAATAACAATTTTACGGTAACATTAGGGAGAGAAGGCTCTGATTATTCTGCCGCGATTTTTGCGTATTGCTTAAATGCAGAGGCTATGACGATCTGGAAAGACGTTCCGGGCGTAATGACGGGAGATCCGAGAAAATTCAAAGATGTAACGTTGCTTTCTAATATTTCATACGAAGAAGCTATTGAAATGGCGTATTACGGAGCAAGTGTGATTCACCCGAAAACATTACAGCCACTACAGCAGAAAAACATTCCTTTTTACGTAAAATCTTTTGTAGATCCTACAAAGGAAGGAACAAAAGTAGGTGCTTCGGAAAAAAACCAGAGCGAAGAATCTTATATTTTAAAGGAAAACCAGACTTTGCTGAAAATCTCCACAAGAGACTTTTCATTTATCGCAGAAGACCATATGAGTCTGATATTCGGATATTTATCCAAATACAAGATTAAGGTTTCCCTGATGCAGAATTCTGCAATTTCATTGGCTTTATGTCTTGAAGATAAATTCAATACTGTAGATGAATTAAATGAAGAACTTCAAAAAGTATTTAAAACAGAAGTTATAAAAAATGTATCTTTATTTACCGTAAGAAATGCGAAAATAGAGAACATAGATAAATTTTACCAGGAAAAAAGTGTATTATTGGAGCAGATAGCGAAAAATACGCTTCAAATGGTAACACAATAAAAACTAATTGCGACTAAACACAATATGAGTTTAATTTCGAAAAACGATCTGATAAAGGCTTCCGGCTTAAGTAAAATAGGATTTTTAAAGAATCCTGTAGCATCTGCTGTGATGAGCATTGCTAAAATAAACGAAGTAAATAAATTATACGACAAACTAAAAGACAAGGAAGGCAAAGACTTTTTCGACTCATTTGTAAGAGAGCGCAACTTAAGCTATATCGCTTTTGAAGAAGATCTGGCAAAAATTCCGAAAACAGGACCGTTTATTCTGGTATCCAATCATCCGCTTGGCGCGATTGACGGAATTTTAATGTGCAAAGTTCTGTCAGAAGTACGTCCGGATTTTAAGGTGATGGGAAATTTCCTTCTGGAAAAGATCAAGCCGATGGAACCGTATGTTATTGCTGTAAACCCTTTTGAAGGCAGAAAAGAAGCATACAGCAGCTCTTCAGGAATGCGGGAAACGTTAAAGCACCTGCAAAATGGAGGCTGTGTAGGAATTTTCCCTGCAGGAGAAGTTTCCAATAAGAACAATCCTTACGGTGAAATTCTGGATAAAGAATGGGAAAAACCGGCATTAAAGCTCATCAGAATGGCAAAAGTGCCGGTCGTTCCTATGTATTTTCATGCAAAAAACAGCAGAATCTTTTATCAGGTGGCAAAAATTCATCCTAATTTGCAGACCTTGATGCTTCCGGCAGAAATGATGAACGACAGGGAAAAACCGATCAGAATAAGAATCGGAAAACCTATTACCGTTAAGGCGATGGATGATATGGAAACCATCGAGGAACTGGGAGAATTTCTGAAACGTAAGGTTTATATGATGAAATCTTACTACGAAAAGAGAAAATCTTTGGCGCAAAGTATTAATCTTAAAAATCTTTCGGTAAAATTCCCTTTACTAAGAGAAGAAAATATCGTTCAGAATATCATCGACGAAACTCCGAAAGAAGATATTTTAAAAGACATCAATAAACTGAAAGGCACAGATAAGATGTTTTTCAGCAACGGAAATTACGAAGTTTATTTTACCACTTACGAAGAAATCCCTTCTATTATGCGGGAAATCGGGAGACAGCGTGAGCTTACCTTCCGTGCAGTGGGGGAAGGAAGTAATCTGCCGTTCGACCTTGATGAATACGACAAACATTATCATCATCTTTTTCTTTGGGACAGTGCCGCTGAAAAACTTGTAGGAGCTTACAGAATGGCTTTGGGTAAAGAAGTGATGAAGAAATCCGGCATCAAAGGTTTTTACACCAGTTCTTTATTTGAATTCGAGCAGGACATTCATCCTTTTTTCAAAAAAGTGATTGAAATGGGGCGTGCGTATATCTGTCAGGAATATCAGCAGAAACCACTTCCGCTTTTCCTTTTATGGAGAGGAATTGTACATGTCTGCTTACGAAATCCGGATCATAAATTTTTAATGGGAGGTGTAAGTATTTCCAATAAATTTTCAGAATTTTCCAAATCTCTGATGATCGAGTTTATGCGTTCGAATTATTATGATTCTGCAGTTGCACAGTATATTACCCCAAGAAACGAATACAAAGTAAAGCTTCGCGACAGGGACAAACATCTATTTTTTGAAGAAATGGAATCTGATCTGAACAAGCTTGATAAAATCATCGATGATCTGGAACCGGAGCTGAGACTGCCTGTTTTAATTAAAAAATACATTAAGCAGAACGCGAAAGTTATCGCTTTTAACGTAGATCCCAACTTCAATGATGCCATCGACGGACTGATGTATATCCGAATAAGTGATCTTCCGGAAAGCACGATTAAGCCTGTATTAGAGGAAATGAGCGAACAGATAAGACGCGAACAGGAAAATAATTCGGTTGAAAATCAGTAGGTTTTTAAGTTTTGTTAAAAAAAGTCTTGTTAATACTTGCTTCATATACTAAAACTTACTACTTTTGCATCACTTTAAAACAACGAAGTAACAAGAATGGTTTCTTAGCTCAGTTGGTAGAGCAATGGATTGAAAATCCATGTGTCCCTGGTTCGATTCCTGGAGAAACCACTTAAAAAAACCACCTGTAAAAAGGTGGTTTTATTTTCAAAGTTTTAAATAAAATTTGCCAAGGTTAATAATTATTATTACTTTTGCACCACTTCAAAAAAGAAGCAAAAATTAAATGGTTTCTTAGCTCAGTTGGTAGAGCAATGGATTGAAAATCCATGTGTCCCTGGTTCGATTCCTGGAGAAACCACAAAACCGTCTTATCCGAGACGGTTTTTTTTATTTTCAGTAAAAAGATTCTTTTTTTTCATAGACGTTCATTAGTCATTCGTAGATTTTATTGTTATTTTTAATAAAAAAAACTGAATTTTATCCGTTTTTTTATTTTAAATAATATCGCATTTTGAAACTAAAGCAAAAGACAAAATATCGTATCTATTTCTGGCTTGCATATTTTCTTTTTGAGATCCATGCTTCCGTTGTGTATCTTCATGAAAGTTTTAAACAATTTTCATGGCAAAAAACCGTACATCTTTCCGCTATTTCAGAATGTACTTTTCTTATCACAGAAATTCCAGCATCTTACATCGTTTTATCAATTATAGATGGTAAAATAAAGATTCTTAAAAATAAAGCACTTAGGGTTTTCGCTGTAATTGTTACAGTAATTTTTTTTGTAAGTCTTTACAGAGTACTTTCTCACGATCTTATATTTCCTTTCTGCTATTCTTTCCCCGAAGAAACAACAAGGTTTTCATTAGCGGGAATTTTTGTGGCAATGATGAATATTGTTTTTGCCATTGCTATTGCATTAGGTTTCGAAAAATTTATTCAGCAAAATGAAACGCAAAAAAGACTGATGGAAATTTCAAAAGAAAAAACGGATACCGAACTAAAGCTGCTTAAAACACAGATAAATCCGCATTTTCTTTTCAATACGCTTAATAATATTTACGGACTCTCTCTGAAAAAATCAGACGAAACTCCAACAATTATTTTGAAACTGGCTAAAATAATGCGTTACAACATTTTTGATTCTGCTAAAAACAAAGTATATCTTCAGCAGGAACTAGAGAACATTCAGGATTTTATAGATATACAGAAAATAAGGCACAAACAGGTTAAAGTAGAGTTTAACCTCTCCGTTGATGATGAATTACAGGAAATTTCCCCTTTAATTCTTCTGCAATTTGTTGAAAATGCCTTTAAACACGGTGCTTCGGAAAGCAGATTCAACTCTTTTATCACCATTAATCTTGAACTTAAAAATAAAGTTCTGATTTATAGTATTGAAAACTCTAAAGAAGAACATCCTGAAAAAGAAAGTACAAAAATTGGTTTAAAAAATATTAAAAGACAACTGGATTTGTTATATCCAAAACATAGTCTGGAAATTAATGACAGCAACAACCTGTATTCGGTTAGTTTGAAAATATTATTTGATTAAAATGATTCCTGAAGTGAAATATAATTGTCTGATTATAGAAGATGAGCCCATTGCTATGGAAATCATAGAACATTTCATTTCTCAAAATAAAGAATTTCATGTAGTAGGAAAATGTTCGGATGCCATCTATGCCAACAGTCTGCTTAACACCCATAAAATAGATCTTATATTCTTAGATTTACATCTTCCGGTACTCAAAGGATTTGAATTTTTAAAAAAAATCAAGAATCCTCCTCATGTTATTGTCACAACCGCTTTTCACGAATATGCTTTGGAAGGATATGACCTGAATATTGTAGATTATCTTTTAAAGCCCATTTCCTACAGCAGATTTCTGGATGCACTAGGAAAATTTAAACATCTGATGAATGCAGAAAAAGCCATTCTGGAAATGGAAAACAGGGATTTTATTTTTATCAATATCGCAAAGAGAAAAATAAAAATTGTACTGCAGGATATCTTCTATGTTGAAAGTATCCGAGAATACATAAAGATCCATACAAAACAGGAAACCTATACTGTAAAAATACCCATCAGTAAATTTGAGGAAAGCCTGGACAGAAATAATTTCATCCGAATTCATAAATCCTATATTGTTTCAAGGTCAAAAATTGAAGTCATCTGCGCCAATGAAATTGTGGTCAATGGGAAAAAATTACCCATTGGAAGAACTTACAAATCATTTATCCCCGATAAATAATCCTTTATTCTATCATTTCTGGGGTTTAGAAATCGCAAAAACATCTTCCCTCTGTTCTTTCGTTTTTCCAAAATGTTATTGATATACAATAAGCTGCTTTTTGTAGAATAAAATGTAAAATCTGTTTGGGGATCTATAATATTGATATCAGATTATTCAACATAGAAAAAACTAAAGCGACTTAAAATATTAATAACTAAAATCTTAAAAATTATTATGGAGAAAGCAATTAAAAACCTTAAGAATCTGCGCCCTTTGAAAGTGAAAGAACTGAAAAAAATCCATGGCGGAGCTACAAAAGACTATGACAAATGCTGTTATAAAGGAGAAAACCCACATTATGATCCTTTTTCAGGATGTGAAGCCTATTACATTTGTGATTAAAAGTAAGACATCTTTATTAACCAAAATTTTTAAACAATAACAATCTTAAAAATTAATTTATTATGAAAAATCAAAAATTAAAAAACGGAAAAATTCTTAACAGAAATGAATTAAAAGCGACTGTTGGTGCGGTTTCTAGTTTTCCACGCTGGTGTTGCGAATATGAAACAATAAAAAATGTAAAAGTATGTGTTGTATGGTCTACATGGGAGAGGCAATGTCCATAATCCAGCTATAAGTTAGATAAAGGATGAATAAAATTAGAGATTGTCGAAACACGGCAATCTCTTTTTTTATAATATAATTAGCATACAATTTTATCGATATACAGCCAAAATATACTATATTCGCCAACAAATTCTAATTGGAAATGAAGAAGATTATCTCCGGTTTATTGTTATTTTCCGCCATTACGGCATTTGCTCAGGAAGCCATTAAATTTGAAGAACTGCCTTTTAAAGACCTTATTGCAAAGGCAAAAAAAGAAAAAAAGATTGTCTTTCTGGATGCCTATGCTTCATGGTGCGGTCCCTGCAAAATGATGGAAAGAAATGTTTTTACGCAGAAATCGGTCGGAGATTATTTCAATGCAAATTTTGTGAACGCAAGATTTGATATGGAAAAAGGTGAAGGAAGAGATATTGCGGTAAAATACGGAGTACGCTCCTATCCTACTTATCTTTTTCTGAATGGCGACGGAGAGCTTGTTTCCCAGAATTTCGGATATATGGAAGAAAATATGTTTCTGACGATGGCGCAGGATGTAAATTATCCTAACAACAAAAAAGGTTCGCTGAAAGAACGTTTTGCGAAGGGTGAAAAAGATCCCGATTTTCTGATCAATATTATGAAACTCAATTCTTCTTCGGATTTTAATTTTGCCAAACAGGCATCTGAAAGGTATTTTGAAAATAAAAAAGCTACTGAAGAATTCTCAAAAGACGACGTTGGTCTGTTACTGTTTTTCTTAAAATCTACTGAAGACAAAAATTACAAAGTTTTTACAGACAGAAAAGCTGAAATCATCAAATTTTTACCGGAAGAAACGTATAAAGAATTTGACAATCAGATCAAGCTTGGCAAAATTGTGGAGCAGTCTATCGATCAGCAGAATAAAAAAATCAATGATGATTACTTCATGAAAAATGCAGAACCTCTTGTAGGAAAGCATGATGCGGAAGTGAAACTCAACCAGATGAAACTTGGCTATTATGAGCAAAATTCGAATTTTCCGGAATACGAGAAAGCAGCTTTAGCCTATTACAGAAATTCAGAAGCGTTTGAACCTAATGAATTATTAAAAGCAGCGTGGGTATTTGCGGAACATGTAAAAACCCCATCATCCCTGAAAAAAGCGGCGGAGTGGGCTGAAAAATCTGTGATGAGAGGCGAAAGTTCCGAAAACACATATATTCTTGCGAAACTTTATTTTCTAACCGGAAATAAAGAAATGGCAAAAACATACGCAGAAATGTCTAAAAATATGGCAACACAGGCTCAGAAAGATTCTACTTTAGCCGATGAGCTACTAAAACAAATAAAATAAAATGCTTAAAATAAGATTGATTGCAGGGATTTTAACCGTGTTTTTTTTAGGAACACTCAATGCACAGGAACAAGAACCACAACAGACTTCTGAAAAAAGTGTATACCTTAAAGGAAATGCTTTACTAATACCTGTAGGAGTTATAAATGTAGGATTAGAGCATCAGTTAAATAAAAAATTCACGGTACAGGGCGATGTTTTAATTTCTCCGTGGAAATCTTTTGCCGGACACGAATTGCAGTATTACTCGGTTTCGCTGGAAGGAAGATATTATTTTGATGAAGCATTCAAGCACTGGTATATCGGAGGGAATATTGCAGGTTCCCGCTTTATTGCCCAAAAGTGGAATTACTGGAGTGACGGCACTTTTATTGATGAAAAAAATGGAAATGTCTACCAATATTCTGATATATATCAAAAAGGATATTCTATAATATTGGGAATTACAGGGGGCTATCAGTTTAAACTTGCTGAAAACTGGAACATGGATATTTATGCAGGAATCGGAACTTCTCAGGATTTCTACAAAGGCTATGTACGCTCGACGGGAGCTCGGTATGACGTAGCGGAAGGCTTTAACAAAAGCGGGGAAATTCTTCCTTACAGAGGCGGTGTCATGATTTCTTATAAACTAAAATAAAACAATGAAACTATTCGGTAAAAATCATATTATTATCTGCATCATCACTTTTGGGATTCTTTTTCTGATGAATTACCTGGGAAACGATCAGGCAGATAAACTGGAAAGAGCTTTAATGATTGCGGCAGCGGGCGTTATCGGCCTGTCAATCGGTCTTGTGATCATGAATAAAGGAAAAGACGACAAAACTCCGCCGCAGAATTTTGATTAAAAAATTTTAATTGTCAATTGTCAATTTAGATTCACAAATAAAATGAATTCACTATTGACAATTGACAATTCATATTTCATCAGTTTTCGTAAACAACATATTTCTTTCTTATTTTCTCGAATTTTTCCAAATCAGACTTCCAGGATGCTTTGATTTCCGAAGCTGATTTTCCGGCAACAATCTGTTTTCTCAGCTCATCGGTTCCGGCTAAAGTATCAAACCACAGATTACTTCCTGTGGTTGGTTTCAGGAAAAAGTCCAGATCAGGATTTTTATAGTTTTTGTACGCTTTTATTACCCAGTCCAGATTCAGTTCCCTTAAATCTTTTCTATAATCTGAAAGGTTTTCGCCGTAGCACAATTTTCCGTTTAAAAAAGGATCTTTTGCTCCTGCACTTGGCTTCGGAGTAAACTGATAAGGAAGATTTTTTGTCCATGGTGATCCGTAGATCTGGAACGGTAAATCTGTTCCTCTTCCCACGGAAACCTGCGTTCCTTCAAAAAAGCATAAACTCGGATATAAATTGATGGCTTTATCGTTGGGTAAATTTGGAGACGGCTTATCTGAAATCTGGTAACGCAACATTTTATGATAATTTTTCATCGGAATCAAGGTGTATTTTGCCTGAACTCCGTTTTTCAGCCATTTTTCTCCATTCACCATTTTTCCGTACTCTCCTATTGTTAATCCATAGACGACCGGAACTTCATGCATTCCCACAAAACTTGTCCATTTTTTCTTTAAAACAGGACCATCTGTGTAGCCGTCATGCGGATTGGGTCTGTCCAGAACAATCACTTCAATATTATTTTCAGCGGCTGCTTCCATAAGATACGTAAGTGTTGAAATATAGGTGTAAAATCTCACTCCAACATCCTGAATATCAAACACCAGAATATCCATTTCTTTCAGTTGTTCCGGAGTCGGTTTTTTGTTTTTACCATATAATGATACGATGGGAATTCCGGTTTTTACATCTACTCCGTTCTTTACTTTCTCGCCTGCATCTGCATCCCCTCTGAAACCGTGTTCCGGCGCGAAGATGGATCTTATTCTGATTCCGTTTTTTACCAAAAAATCCACAACGTGCGTTCTATCGCTCATCAGTCCGGTCTGGTTCGTTACCACTCCTACAATTTTTCCTTTCAGCAAAGGCAAATAGAGCTCCGGCTGATCTGCTCCCGTTTTAAAATCTTTTTTATCTTGAGCCTGAGAATAATATTGATTGAATACTCCTAAAAAAATTAGGCAAATAAGAAGTAAATTTTTAATTTTGAAATCTAAATTCATAAGTTTGAAATTTCCTTTATATTTCTCGAAAAAAATAGCGTTTTCCAAAGATAACAAAAATAACCTTTCGAGGGTTATCATCTTCATCGGCAGACTTTCTGTGGCATTGGGAATTATTGTTTCTCTCATTACCGTTTCCACCGGATTCGGTTCGAAGAAAGCGATTAAGGAAAGACTTGCAGATTTCAGCGGACACGTTACTGTAAGATCCACGAGATCAAACTCTTCCTACAATACTTCCGTTCTTGATAATCAGGGACTGAATATCCAGAAAATAAAAGAACTTCCGGATGTGGAAAGTGTGCAGAAATATGCTACGGTAACGGGAATTATGCGGAACGAGCACAATTTTGCAGGGATTATTTTCAAAGGAATCGGAAAAGATTTTGACAGTGTAAGGTTCAAAAAATTTCTGGTTGCCGGAACTTCCCCGAAAGTTACGGAAGTTGGCTATTACAACGGAGTTACTATTTCCCAGAAGATTGCCAATGATCTTCATCTGAAAGTGAAGGACAGCATTGTAACGGTATTTTCAAAGGCAGATCAAAAGCCTATTTACAGAAAATTTGAAGTGGTAGGAATTTATAAAACCGATATTAAGATGATCGACGATCAGTTTGTGTTGGGAGGAATTAATCATGTAAGAAAAATTCAGGATATGAAGCCTGATGAAATGGGCGGACTGGATATTTTCTTTAAAAATGTAAATGATATCGACAGCGATTTTCCTGAAATTGAGAAACTCATCGGCTATAAAAATTATGCTGAAAAAGCCACTGAAAAATATCCTCAGATTACGGACTGGATCAGTATTTTCGATACCAATATCGCTCTGATTATCATCATTATGCTGATTGTTGTGGTCATTAATATCATCATGGTTCTTCTGATCCTGATTATTGAAAGAACAAATTCTATCGGTCTTTTGAAAACTTTAGGAGCCAGCAATTCACAGATCAGGGCTACTTTTATCAATTATACTTTAATTATTATGATTCCGGGATTGCTGTACGGAAATGCGATTGGTCTCGGACTGCTTTTGATTCAGAAAGTTTTTGGAGTAATTACCTTAAATCCGGAAAATTATTACGTTAGTACGGTTCCGGTAGATCTTAACCCGATTGCTATTATCTCTATTTCTGCCGGAATTCTGATTATTTCAGGACTGGCTTTAATAATTCCGAGTTATCTGATCAGTAAGATTTCTCCGGTGAAGGCAATAAAGTATAATTGATATTAATTATTCGACGGAATTTGTCATTGCGAGCGAAGCGAAGCAATCTCAGATTTGTAAAATTATATTCACTTTTCTACAATTTGAACATTAAGTTTTATTAAGGGTTTAAGAATATTAAGTATAACTTCGTTTTGAGTTGAGATTGCTTCGTCACTACGTTCCTCGCAATGACAAATGTTCTGATAACGGCAAATTCCTAGCCCCGATAGGAACGACATCCTTTTTTGTTGCGGCTGGAGCATACACTGGAGGTTTACGAATGTAGTTCAGGAAGCCGTAACAAAAAAGATACAGTGGATAGCGGGAATAAGCTCCTTATTGAGTTGGAGAGTGGAGAGTTGGAGAGGGTGAGCGTAAGAAGATAAATAGAGTGAGAGGGTTTTGAGGGCTTTTAGAGTTTAGGTTTGGATTGGAAAGGTTGGTTTTGAGGGGTTGAAATTGAGAAAACAGTATTAATTATTCATTTTTAATTATTAATTATCTGAAAGCCGTATCTTTGCAACGCTTTAAAAGACATTTATGAAATACGCAAACAACATCCTCGAAACCATCGGAAATACGCCTCTTGTAAAACTTAATAAAGTTTTGGGTGAAGATTTTCCGGCACTGGTTTTGGCAAAGGTGGAAACTTTCAATCCGGGGAACTCTGTGAAGGACAGAATGGCTCTGAAAATGATTGAAGATGCTGAAAAAGATGGAAGATTAAAACCCGGAGGAACGATTATCGAAGGAACGTCCGGAAATACAGGGATGGGACTGGCTCTTGCCGCGATCATCAAAGGATATAAATGTATTTTTGTAACCAACTCTAAACAGTCTAAAGAAAAATGTGATATTCTTCGTGCTGTAGGAGCAGAAGTTATTGTTTGTCCGACGGATGTAAAACCTACCGATCCGCGTTCTTACTATTCTGTTTCCAAAAGACTGGCTAAAGAAACGGAAAACGGATGGTACGTAAACCAATACGACAATTTATCCAACAGAGCCGCTCATTACGAGTCTACGGCGCCTGAAATCTGGGAACAGACAGAAGGAAAACTAACGCATTTTGTTGTAGGAGCAGGAACAGGAGGTACGATTACAGGTTGCGGAACATTCTTCAAGGAGAAAAATTCTGACATTAAAGTAATCGGAGTAGATACGTACGGTTCGATCTTAAAAGAGATCCACGAAACGGGGGAAATCAACTTAGGAAATGCTTACACGTACATTACAGAGGGAATTGGTGAAGATATTCTTCCTGAAAACTATGATATGTCGGTAATCGATCATTTTGAAAAAGTAACGGATAGGGACGGAGCAGTGTATGCAAGAAAACTGGCTAAAGAAGAAGGTATTTTCTGCGGATATTCTGCGGGAAGCGCAATTTCTGCTTTGGTACAGATGAAAGATCAGTTTACGAAAGACGATGTGATTGTGGTTCTTCTTCACGATCATGGTTCAAGATACGTCGGAAAAATTTACAACGACGACTGGATGAAGGAAATGGGCTGGCTGGATTAATCAGCTTTTCATGATAAAATAAAACTCAGAGTGTTTGGCTCTGAGTTTTTTATTTAGATAAAATCTTTTTTAATGATTCCTTAAAAAAGATATAATCTTCTTCACTCATTGCTTTTTTAGGAAACAAATAATTTTGAATGCCTGATTGTAAAAAAATATAATCATTTTTAGATTCTACTTTGGTAAACTCTTTCCATTGAATATAATCTTCCTGATGATCTATATTTATAATTAAAAACATTTCTGTTAATTCTAACTGAAAAAAGGAGCTATTGTCTAGCGATTTTAAATATTTTGTAATCACTTTTTTCCATCTCACTACTGTAATAAAAGCAACTAAAAGATAAAGAATACTTCCAAAAAAGACAAAATTTAGAAAATAATACACTCCAATATTGTCCAAGCTCACTAAATTACCTAAATGTAAAACAGTTAAAATTACTCCAATAACAAGGGTGAAGATTGTTTTGTTTTTTGTTGTGGGCGAAAAAAACAGGCTGCCCTGATTATCTTTGAAATATATTTCCTCAAAATCTGTCCTATTGTATCTTAGTGGAATGATTCTCTCATTCATAGAATATTATTTTAATCAGTCTTAATATTTTTCTTTAAAACCTGCTTCAGGAAGCTGTATTCCTTTTCGCTCATTGATTTTCTGGGAAACATATAGCTGTATTTTCCTTCAACGGTAATGAATTCATTATTGCTGTCAAAATAAGTAAAATCTTTCCACTCGCTGGTTTCTTTTTCGCCATCGATATTTACGGTAAAGAAATTTTCATCAAACCGGATTTCGTAGATTTTACAATTTTCAAGCTTATTCAAGTAATTATTTACCTGCTTTTTCCATCTCGAAACTTTGTTGATGCTTACAGAAAGAAAAACTGCACACAGCAAAAACAAAAAACTTACAAAATATAAAATTCCCGCTTTTTCTTTGGTAAAATCATTTCTGAAAACAAAAACAATCAGTAAAATAACAGCAATCACAATCGTTGTAATCGTTTTTCCTCTGGTAGTCGATGAAAAAAACAAACTTCCCTGATTTCCGCTGAAATATATTTCTTCGAAATCTTTCCTTTTAGGCTTTAAAACAATACTTTTCTCTTCATTCATAAACAGTAATTTCTGATGCAAAGCTAAATGAAAAATTTAATTAAATGATGATCTCTTCATTGATCTATTGTTTTTTCACAACTCCAAAACATCAATCATCAATCATGATGTTTCAGCTATCAACTAAATTACCCATCCTCATATTTATCTGCAATTGCAGAAAGTTTATTCATCAGTTCACGGTTCCTCTGTCTGAGATCATCCATTTTTTTCAGCATTTCATGGATCACTTCCAAACCGGGAAGATTGATTTCCAGATCATAATGCCAGTTGGTAAACCGCTCAAACGTGGGCAAATCTTCATACATCACATAACGGATTTCGTTTTCTGTATGAATATTGAGCAATCCGGAATTCACCAGTTCATCAAAAAAAGTAATTTCTACATTGTATATTTTTACGAGTTCTTCCCTCGATATTCTTTCACTCATGGCTTAGGAATTTTTAAGTTGTTGAAAAAGTTCTTTCTGCTTTTCAGTCAGGTTGGTCGGTAATTTCACTTCATACGTCACAAAAAGATCACCGAATTCTCCCTCCTTCTTGTACACCGGAAAACCTTTTCCTTTCAGTCTCACCGTTGTTCCGTTCTGTGTTTCAGGTTTTACTTTCAGATTTACACTTCCGTCGAGAGTATTTACTTTTACGTCACCGCCTAAAACTGCAGTGTAAAGATCAATCAAAACTTTAGATTTCAGATCATTGCCGGTTCTTTCAAAATTCGGATCAGGAGTAATATTGAAAGTAATGTATAAATCTCCATTCGGACCGCCATTGAAACCGGGATTTCCGTGCCCTTTTAATTTAATCTGCTGACCGTCATACACTCCTGCCGGAATGGTAATTCTTACTTTTTTGCCATTGATATCAAAAGTCTGAGGATGTGTTGTTGCAGCATCTTTCAAGGTTAAGGTTAATTCTGCCTGAATATCCTGTCCTTTAAATTTTCCCGACGCACTTCCCCTTGAATTCCTTCCGAAACCTCCTCCTGCTCCGCCAAACATACTCTGGAAAAAATCTGAAAAATCTTCCCCGTCGCCGAAATCCGCTTCCGAAAATCCGCCTCCGAAGTTTCCTCCCTGATTTTGATATTGTCTTTGCTGCTGTTGCTGGGCGTTTTTATATTCTTCACCATGCTTCCAGTGTTCTCCGTATTTATCGTACTTTGCACGGTTTTCGGGATTGCTCAGAACTTCATTGGCTTCATTCAGCTCTTTGAATTGTCTTTCGGCTTCCTTGTCATCAGGATTGAGATCGGGATGTAATTTTCTTGCGAGTTTGCGATATGCCTTTTTGATATCTTCCTGCGTTGCGTTTTTGTCTACGCCTAAAATTTTATAGTAATCTATATAAGCCATAGAAACGATGTTTACTCAAATTTAAGGATTTTATGACTGAATTTTATATAACGGAATGTTAAAAATTAAGCTATCTTTGGTTAAAAAGCAACGCATGAAAGAAGTGCTGAAGAACTATTCAGGAATTTTACTTTTACTTTTGGGAATCATTGTCGGAAGCATCATCGGAATTGTTGCTCCCGATATTGTGGATTATATAAAACCTTTGGGAGATATCTTCCTGAACCTGCTATTTGTAAGTGTTGTTCCGCTGGTTTTCTTTGCCGTTTCCAATTCTATTGCTTCGTTAGAGCAGCAGTCTAAATTTGGAAAAATAATGGTTACCATGGCTTTTACCTTTCTGTTTTTTATTTTAACCGCCGCGGTTTTTACGATTTGCGCCGTTTATCTTTTTCCAGTTTCCGGAGTTTCGGGAAGTTCTGAAATTGTGGAGGAAGCTACAAGCAATGACAGTTGGGGAAACAGAATCGTAGGATTTTTTACGGTAGGAGAATTTACGCAGCTTTTTTCAAGACAAAATATGCTGGCTCTTTTAATTTTTGCTTTCATGACGGGATTTTCCGCCAGAAAAGCGGGAGAAAAAGGACAGGCTTTCCGGTCATTTATCGCTTCGGGTTATGAAGTGATGAAGGAACTGCTTTTGTTGATTATGAAAGTTGCCCCGATTGGTTTGGGCGCTTATTTTGCGTATCAGGTTGCTACGCTGGGACCTCAGCTTTTCGGATTTTATGCGAAACCTTTAGGATTGTATTATATTGCAGGAGTGGTCTATTTTCTGGTCTTTTTTTCGCTCTATGCGTTTATGGCAAAAGGACAGAACGGGGTTAAAAGTTTCTGGACGAATGCTATTTTCCCCACTTTAACCGCTTTGAGTACCTGCAGCAGTTTCGCCACGATGCCCGCCAATTTACAGGCAGCTTCAAAAATCGGAATTCCGAGCCAGATTTCAAATATTGTGATCCCGATTGGGACAACTTTGCATAAAAACGGTTCTTCCATGTCGTCAATCATTAAAATCTATGTGGCATTCTTAATCATCGGAAGAGATTTTTTTGATCCCATGAATCTTCTTTTAGCTTTAGGAATTACTGTTTTTGTAAGCATTGTTGCGGGAGGAATTCCGAACGGAGGATATATTGGAGAAATGCTGATGATTTCAGTTTACAAATTACCACAGGAAGCAATTCCGGCAGTGATGATTATCGGAACGCTGGTTGATCCTTTGGCAACGGTTTTAAATGCGGTCGGACAATTGGTAGCTTCTATGTTTGTGAGTAGGTTTGTGAAGGTTAGTTTTTTTTGTACCTAACACAAATTGCACGAATGTTTTTTCACGAATTGCACGAATAATATTTAACTTAAACATCTGCGTCATCTGCTAAATCTGCATGAGACTTTATATTTTTTTATCTCGCAGATTGTGCCGATTCAGCAGATTTTTATTCACTGCGTTTCACCGGTTCTAAATTCTCCAGTTCTTCTGGCGTGAAAAGTCTGTAAATGACTTTGAATGTTTTTCCCAGAGGTGTTTCTAAAGAGAATCCGCCCGGTCCGAAACCATCGACAACATCGAGTGTAAAATGTGAGTATTTCCAGTATTCGAAGAGATCACGGTCAATCCAGAATTCATGATTGTTAATCGTACCGATCATCGCATCGTTCATTCTCGGGTAAAATCCTCCTTTTTCAAAACACTGCGGCTGCGTTCCTTCACAGCATCCTCCTGCCTGATAAAACATCAGATCACCGTATTTTTTTTCCAGTTCCCAAATGACTTCCAAAGCTTTTTCGGTTGCTGAGAGTCTTGCTATTCTTGTTTGCATTTTTCTTTATTTTTAGTGAATTAAAGGTCTACGAACGCAGTTCAGAAGTGAAGTAAAAAATCTTTATAAATAAGGTTTAGATTCTTCCTTCGTCAGAATGACAACATTTTCGGTATTTCAGAATGTCATTATCTCTTCTTTGATCCATTCGCAAAAATCATGTTCTTAAAGCCTCCGTTTCTTTGTCATTATCTTTCTTATATAAAGTTAAAAAGTTTCGGCGAAATGAAATTTCGCCGAAACCTTAAATTCTATTTAATTCGAACTTCCTGCAATATCGAGAACGATTCTGCCATCGATCTGCCCTTTCTTCATTTTGTCGAAAACATCATTAATATCTTCTAATTTTGCCGCAGTTACCGTTGCTTTTACCAGTCCTTCATTTGCAAAATCCAGCGCTTCCTGAAGATCTTTTCGAGTTCCTACGATGGAACCGCGCACCGTGATTCTTTTTAATACGGTTTCAAAAATCGGAAGCTCAAATGATCCCGGCGGAAGACCGTTTAACGCGATTGTCCCTTTTCTTCTCAGAACATCAATTCCCTGTTTGAAGGCAATCGGAGATACTGCTGTTATTAATGCACCGTGCATTCCGCCAACTTCTTTATGAAGGTATTCTCCGGGGTCTGTTGTTTTGGCATTCACGACCAGATCTGCGCCTAATTTTTTAGCCAGATCCAGTTTATCATCTGCAACATCAATAGCGGCGACATGCATTCCCATTGCTTTTGCATACTGAACGGCAACGTGTCCCAATCCACCGATTCCTGAAATGGCAACCCATTCTCCCGGTTTTGTTTCCGTTTCCTTCAAGCCTTTGTATACAGTAACTCCGGCACAAAGAATCGGCGCAATCTCTAAAAAGTTAACATCCGGTTTCAGGTGTCCTACATATCGTGAATCTGCAATTACATATTCGGCAAAACCTCCATCAACGCTGTATCCTCCGTTTTTCTGGGCTTCGCAAAGTGTTTCCCAGCCTGTAATACAGTAATCGCAGCATCCACAAGCGGAATAGAGCCACGGAACTCCCACTGCATCTCCTTCTTTTACAAAAGCTTCAGGACCACATGCAACCACGATCCCTACTCCTTCATGTCCCGGAATTAAAGGCATTTTTGGTTTTGCAGGCCAATCGCCGTCCACCGCGTGTAAATCTGTGTGACAAACGCCACAAGCGATTACTTTTACGAGTACTTCATATCTTCCGGGTTCTCTTACGGGAACTTCTTCTATTTTCAGGGGTTGTCCATAACCTTGAACAACTGCTGCTTTCATTGTTTTTGGAATCATTATTTATTTTTTTGAGTTGGTTTTTAAGTTTAGTCTGGTTCTTTAAAGTTTTGATACGGCTCTAAATGACACAAAAGTTCCTGCTCACCCGAAAATTCCGGATCAGGACGAATGGTTGTTCGCGTGAGGGATAGGAAGGGCGGCGAGGAACGAGCCGGTGCGGAGTGAAACGGAGCACCGAAACGAAGTGGAGCCCTGAATAGCCCGACCGTTTTTCCCCGTTGCCGAGACGGGGAAAACGGGCACGCCCTAATATTTAAGATTAAAAGAAACCTAGTTTGTTTTTGTTGTAGGAAATCAGCATATTTTTAGTCTGACGGTAATGATCCAACATCATTTTGTGGTTTTCGCGACCGATTCCCGACTGTTTGTATCCTCCGAAAGGTGCTCCTGCAGGATATGCATGATACTGGTTTACCCAAACTCTTCCTGCTTCAATATGACGCGGAATGTTATAAAGCTGATGCGCATCTCTTGTCCAGACTCCCGCTCCAAGACCGTAAATGGTGTCGTTTGCGATTTTTAATGCTTCTTCTTCGTCTTTGAAGGTGGTGAACGCCAGAACAGGTCCGAAAATTTCTTCCTGGAAGATTCTCATTCTGTTGTTTCCTTTAAAGATGGTCGGCTGAATATAATATCCGTCTTCCAGACCTTCTCCGACATGATTTACATCGCCTCCAACAAGCACTTCTGCACCTTCTTCTTTTCCTAATTTGATATAAGAAAGGATTTTGTCTTTCTGAATCTGTGAAGCCTGTGCTCCCATCATTACGGTTTTGTCTAAAGGGTTTCCGACTTTGATGGCTTTTACTCTTTCGATCACTTTGGCAATGAAAGCATCTGCGATATCTTCCTGAACCAGTAATCTTGACGGACAGGTACAGATTTCACCCTGATTCAAAGCAAAAAGAACTGCTCCTTCGATGGCTTTATCTAAAAATTCGTCGTCTGCATCCATTACCGAATTGAAGAAAACGTTTGGAGACTTTCCTCCTAATTCTAACGTTACCGGGATGATATTTTCTGTTGCGTACTGCATAACCAGTCTACCCGTTGCTGTAGAACCTGTAAATGCTGCTTTTGCTACTTTCGGATTGGTTACCAAAGCTCTTCCCAGTTCTGCTCCGAAACCGTTCACAATGTTTACCACTCCTGCCGGAAGCAAATCGCCGATGAGTTCCATAAGAACCATAATGGAAATCGGAGTACTTTCTGCGGGTTTTAAAACGACACAGTTTCCTGCTGCCAAAGCCGGAGCTAATTTCCAGACTGCCATTAAGATCGGGAAATTCCATGGAATGATCTGTGCGATTACTCCAAGCGGTTCGTGAACGATTAGTGAAACGGTATCTTTATCCAGTTCGTTATGAGAACCTTCTTCCGCTCTGATAACGGAGGCAAAATATCTGAAATGATCGATCGCCAAAGGAATATCTGCGGCTAAAGTTTCTCTTACCGCTTTCCCGTTATCGATGGTTTCAACGGTTGCGATGTATTCTAAATTCTGCTCGATCCTGTCGGCAATTTTGTTTAAAATGATGCTTCTTTCTGTGGAAGAAGTGCTTTTCCATGTTTGGAATGCTTTTTCGGCCGCATTTACCGCCAATTCAAGATCTTCTTTGGATGAATGGGCTGCCTGTGTGAAATTTTTACCGTCAATGGGAGAAACTACATCGAAGTACTGCCCGTTGACCGGAGCTGTAAATTGCCCGTTGATGTAGTTGTCATATCTTTTTTTGAATTCAGGCCATTGCAATAGTGTGCCTGATTGTTGTTGTGTTGTAGTGCTCATATTCGTACAATTTTAATTTTTATCTATTGCCAAATTACACTTCCCTTAGAGATTCGGATAGCACAATCGTACAAAAAAACTTCAAAATCGTGCAGACGTAGAATTTTATTATTTCATTAACAGTATTGTAAGCCGATTATTTTCTATATTTGAGTAAACAGGCTATTAAAAATGTTTAGAAATGAACAATAACAAGATTTTATTAGAAACTCCTGAATTGAAAAGGGAAAACCAGCTTATGCACTTGGTTGAAAATCAGACAAAATTCAATCTAAACAATTGTGAATTCAGTATCTATGAAACGCATAAGGCTGCTTTCAATGTAAAACTGCATTTTGAAACGATTGCATTCACTGCAATGCTTCGCGGGAAAAAGCACATGAAAATAGATCATAAAACGGGCTATTTCGATTATTTTCCGGGAGAAAGTGTTCTGGTTTCGCCGGGAGAAACAATGGTGATCGATTTTCCTGAAGCGGATGAAACGCCTTCCCAATGTATTTCTCTTAGCCTGAATCCTGAATTTATAGAGAATTCTCTCAATCACCTCAACTATCATCTTCCAAAGGTGGATGAAACTTCGCGCTGGAATATTGAACTGGATGAATATTTTCTGTTTAATAATCAGTCTCTGGCTTCGGCAACGAATAATATTATGAGAATTGCGATGGACGATAATTCACAAAAGGATATTATGGCAGATTTTGCTTTGAAGGAACTTCTGATCCGTCTGATGCAGACGCAGGCAAGAAGCCTGGTGGAGAAAAATATTGTTAAAAACAAATCCAGAATAGGTTTTGCCGTAGATTATATTAAGAAAAACCTTCATCAGAAATTATCGATAGACAGCATTGCAAAAATGGCTTATGTAAGTAAATCCAATTTCTTTAAAATGTTTAAAGACGAACTGGGAACTTCTCCGAATGAGTTTATTTTGCAGGAAAGAATCAATCGGGCAAAAGAACTTTTGGCGAACCAGAACAGCATTAAAGAAACGGCTTATCAGACAGGGTTTTCGGATGCGAATTATTTTACGAGAGTATTTAAGCAATTAGTGGGAGTAACGCCGAAGAGCTATCAGGATAAAATCGGGCTTTGGGATTAATTTTAATATCTATCTTCATAACAAGATAATTGATACGTATACTTATCAAAATCAGGATAGATTTCTTCCGTTAAAAATGGTCTCAATTTTTGAATTTGATTTTCATTAAGATCATAACAATTATATATTTCATGTGGAAAATCATCTTTTGATAACACCAAATCATCCAAAGTTGCTAAAATTTCTTCTGGAGAAATATTTAGAATATATTCTCTGTTAAGATATTCATCCGATTGATTAAATTCTTCAATAACTCTTTCTATTTTCACGCTATAATAAAAAAACACCCCAAAGATAGAGTGTTTTTCATTAAGTTTTTATTTTTGATAATCATAATATCTCGCTCCTTTCAAAACAGGATTTTCCAATTCCACAGATTTCAGTCCGAAACCTTTATAATTTTCATTAACAGAATTTTGCAGTTGTTTTCTGTGTAGTTTTTCATAAGTCTCAAAATCAATTGCTGTTCTGTTTTTTAAACTTTCAAATAAATTCCATTTTTTGACCACCTTTTTCCAGTTTTCTGAAACTTTTCCGGCAAAAACTTTGGATTTTGATCCGCTTCCGTACCCTAAAAATCCGATTTCCTGCTCTGCCAATTCTTCATTTTCGTTAAAAGAAGTCTGTAAAGCGGAAAGTAAAGCCATAAAAATAGAAGCGGTATACATATTTCCGATTTCCGAAGATGCACGTTGAGATTTTTCAATTTTATCATTAATAAACTGAATATAACCATCAGATTTTGCCACTGCTTTTTGTTCTTCAGGCGTTTGGTAAGACAGACCGTTTTCTAAACTGTAAATTTCTGTGAAAACTCTTTTTCCGTGAAAGGCGTATGGAAGATGGAAGATCAGATATTTCCAGTTTTCGTAAGGCTTATTAAGTCCTGTAATTACTTTATAATGATCGTAGGCTTCTCTAATTCTGTCTTGGTAACACTGATTGGAATATTGTCCATCAAAGACTGGCTCATCCGTGAAAATTTCTATTCTTTCGGGAAAACTTTCGGGAGCATTCGTTAAATCTTCTTTTTTGAAATGACGACGCGGCTTGAAAAAGTCAAAGACCGATTCTGTGGCAACTCCCCAGTCGTTTTCAATTTCAATGAGATCAGGTTTTGAAGAAATTAAAACCGCAACTGCTCCTCCCCCCTGTGTGTATTCTCCGGAAGAAGCCAGTTCGTATTTTGCATAATCACTTGCAATGACGACCGCTTTTTTATCAGGGTTTGCTCTTACAAAATCTAAAGAATTATGAAGCGCATCTACTGCTCCAATGCAAGCAAAAGTCATGTCTACCACATCACAGTTCCTGAAAACCCGTTCTCCGAATTCTTTTTCCAGAACTTTTTCCACCATCTGCATAGCATAAGAAGCGGTTGGTTTAGCGGCATCTAAAGCGCTTTCTGTTCCTAAATAAATTCTTGATATTTCTTTCGGATTGATGTTATAATCCTGTATGAGTTTAAGTAATGCTTCTGCTGCGAAAGTTGCGGCATCTTCATGAACATCGGGAAAGCCCATTTTATGCAATCCCAATCCTTTTTCGAGTTTTGCAGGTTCGATTCCTCTTTTTTCTGCTAAATCTTTAATTTCCAAATATAATGAAGGTACATAATAGCTTGCTGCCTCAATTCCAAAAGTCATATTTATTAATTTTCATACGAATTTAGAAAATTTAAACGTTTAATCATATATGGTTTTTAGCAATTATTGAAAATTTATTCAGAATATGATAAAATTCAGGAAAACTATATTTTTTAAATTCTAAGATCGGGATTTTAAAAGTTTGTGATTATTGATCCTCAAACTCATTATTTTTCAACAGTTCTGCTAAGACTTTTTTTGCACGCATAACACGGACCTTTGTATTGGCGACAGAAATGCCCAGTTCTTCAGCTATTTCTTTGATGCTTTTTTCCTCGAAAAATCTTAAACGGATGATTTCCTGATAATTGACATCTAAAGATTCTATTGTTTTGATGATTTTCTTCTGTTCTTCTTCGGAAATCATCAATTCTTCAGGAGATTTGGCATACTGGTTTTTTACCTCATCCAAATTTTCTGTAGGATCCTGATTTTCGCGGCTTTTTTTTCTCCAAAAATCGATGATGGTATTTTGAGCAATAGTTAAAATCCATGTTTTAAACTGAAAATGAGGATCAAACATATCCAGCTTTGATAAAACTTTTGAAAAAACATTCACGGTGATTTCGTCGGCATCATTTTCGTCGTGAACTTTTTTCATTACAAAAGAAAAAACATCAACCCAAAAAATGTTGATGAGCCTGGTCTGCGCTTTCTGGTCTTTTTCCTTCGCTTTATGAATGAGAGGAAATAATTGTTCGTCGTTCATTACTAACAAATATAATTGATTTTAGCTGAAAATACAATGCAGGAGATCAAATGATTTTTTCTGTACAATTTGTATTCCGACTGAGGTTTAGCCATGATCGCAGCATTTGTCTGAGCTCATTTTGTTTGATTTGGGTTTCGGCGGCAAAGCCGCCGAAACCCAAATCAAACAAAATAGCGAGTGCGGAGATCAGGAAACAGCTCCTAAAAAATCAACCTGTTTTTCATCCTGAATTGAAAGTTTCTGTCTTCGCCTTATTCCCCTGAAATGATTATCTTTGCACATTAAATTTTAAAGCAAAAAATAATGAACTCTTTTATTGAAGAACTGAAATGGCGCGGGCTTTTTGCCGACATGATGCCCGGAACGGACGAACAACTGGATAAGGAAATGACAACAGCCTATATCGGTTTTGATCCTACTGCAGATTCTTTACATATCGGAAGTCTTATTCAGATAAAAATTCTGGCTCATTTTCAGCAGCACGGTCATAAACCGATTGCTTTGGTAGGGGGTGCAACAGGAATGATTGGTGATCCTTCGGGAAAATCTGCGGAAAGAAATCTGCTGGATGAAGATACTTTGCTGCATTATGTAGACTGTCTGAAAAACCAGCTTTCCAGATTTTTGGATTTTTCGGGAAGCGAGCCGAATAAAGCGGAATTGGTAAACAATTACGACTGGATGAAAAATATTTCTTTCCTTGATTTTGCAAAAAACGTCGGGAAAAATATTACCGTCAACTATATGATGGCGAAAGATTCTGTAAAGAAAAGACTTTCCGGAGAGGCAGGTGTTGACGGAATGAGCTTTACTGAGTTTACGTATCAGTTGATTCAGGGATACGATTTTTTACATTTATACCAGAATAATGGCGTTAAGCTTCAGATGGGCGGTTCTGACCAGTGGGGAAATATCACGACCGGTACAGAACTGATCCGCAGAAAAGCACAGGGTGAAGCTTTTGCATTAACGGTTCCTTTGATCACAAAAGCAGACGGTTCGAAATTCGGAAAGTCTGAAAGCGGAGAAAATTACTGGCTGGATAAAAAGAAAACTTCACCTTATAAATTCTACCAATTCTGGCTGAATGCAACGGATGAAGATGCGGAAAGATTCATCAAGTTTTATACATTTTTAGGGAAAGAAGAAATTGAATCTTTAATTGAAGAGCATAAAACGGCTCCACACGAAAGAAAACTACAGAAAAAATTAGCTGAGGAAGTTACGGCTTGGGTTCACGGAAAAGATGAATACGAAAAAGCACTGAAAGCTTCTGAAATCCTTTTCGGACGTTCTACGGCTGAAGATCTGGTAAGTCTTGATGAAGAAACATTTCTTGAAGTTTTCGACGGAGTTCCTCAGAAAGAGGTAGCAAAGAATGATGTTTTAGGAGTAAATATTATCGATTTGCTTTCTGAAAAATCAGGATTTTTAAAATCTAAAAGTGAAGCAACAAGAGAACTGAAAGGAAATGCTATTTCGGTAAACAAACAGAAAATTAATGATGTTTACACAGCTAATGAAAGTGATCTGATTGACGGTAAGTTTTTACTTTTACAAAAAGGAAAGAAGAGCTATTTTATCGTGAAAGTAATTTAAAAGTTAATAATAGTAAAAAATCGGGGGCGCAAAATTGAAAATTTTGCGCCCCCGATTTTTTAGGTAATGTCAATAAAAAAGACCACCTTTTCAGATGGTCTTGGTATTTCGAATGATTTTTTTTATAGTTCTAAGAAGCTGTAAGAAATTGAAGCACTTTGTGTACCCGATCCTACTACCTTTTTAGTTTTTGCAACTTCTCCGTCTACATAGATATTAATGATTAGCTCAGAATCCGAATAAGGAAGAACAGCATTTGCTGCTAAGTTCAACTGAGCCTGGCTTGAGCTTACAAACTGCTCTCCGCTGGACCATGTAGTTCCTGTAGGATTAAAAGTAGTACTCTGCCCTGTTCCGATCTGTGTAACTACAGTAGAAAAAGTTCCTGTAACAGGTGGATTTGCAGGTGGATTTGGACCTTTTGTATTTATTTTAGCTTCAAACTGAATAATATGATCTGTAAATTCATCATCGTCATCTTTCTTACAAGAATTAACAACTAAGATTGCTGAAAATAATACAGCGAATAAAAAAGAAAGTCTAAGTAAACTTTTTGATTTGTAAAATTGCTTCATTTCTCCAAATAGATTTTTAATGTTCCAAATATAGGTTTTTTATCAATATAAAAATAACTTTTATGAAAAATTTCCAACAATGATTTGTAAATAATATCAATTCAATAAATAATTATAACGCTGTTTTTGTCTAAATATTGGGCGGGTTTAATATTAGTTTTAAGACAGTTTGTCCATCTATTTTAAATGGTCTTATTTTGATGGAGCTAAAGAATAAATACATCATTAATAATTATCTTTGCCTTATGAATTTAGATTACATCGTAAGAGAACCCGAAAATATCAATTCCGACACCACCATTCTTTTCATGCTTCATGGCTACGGAAGCAATGAACAGGATCTTTTCAGCTTCAGAGAAACTCTTCCTAAAGACTGGATTATCGTAAGCTTCAGAGCACCGAGAAACACCCAGTTTGAAGGCTTTTCATGGTATGATATCGATTTTAACAATCCTGACAACTTTATTGATGTTCCGCAGGCTACAGAATCTTTAAACAGCGTTACGGAAAGTATTCTTAAAATTATAAACAGCTATGGAATTACCGAAGGCAAGACTCACCTTTGTGGTTTTAGTCAGGGGGGAATTTTATGTTATGCTCTGGCTTTGAAATATCCTGAAATGTTTAATCTTGTGGCGTGTTTAAGCAGTTACCCGGAAGAAAAGTTACTCACCGATATTGTAAGAGATAAGAAAAAACTGGAAAGACTTCGCTTCTTTATTTCTCATGGAACGGATGATGCCGTAATTCCTTTGGAATGGGGAAGAAAAGCGGCAGATCTTTTGTACGATTTAAGCTGTTATTTTACGTTCAGAGAATATATGAGCGGTCATGGAGTGAACCAGAAAAATTATATGGATCTGATGGACTTTTTCTCCAAATAGATTATCGAAATGTAAACATTCGTTTTAAATTATTAAACAAAATACAAACATTCTCATTTTGGGAATGTTTTTTTATTAATGGTAAGGATAAATTCAGTAAATTCAGTAAATGAAACTGAGGTATTTTTTTGTGTTCTTACTGTTCGGCATTTTTATGAATGCTCAAAATTCTTTTGAAGTTCAGGATGCAAAAAAAACGGTCATCCCTTTTAAACTTATTGCCAATTTAATTTTTATTCCTGTAAATATTAATGGAGTAAATCTGACTTTTTTACTTGATACCGGAGTCGCAGAAACTTCTATTTTCAGTCTTGAAAATAAAGAAATCAATCTCCAGAATATTGAGAAGATAAAATTTGCCGGTTTAGGAGGAAGCGCAAGTATCGACGGATTTCGTTCCGATAATAATATTGCAAAAATCGGAAAGAATTTCGTAAACTATTCAATGACGGTTTATATTATTACAGATCAGGATTTTAATATTTCCTCGCACGTAGGAATTCCTGTAAACGGAATCATTGGCTATCATTTTTTCAAAGATCATCCTGTTTTAATTGATTATTCGTCTAAAAAAATTACCATTTACAACGATAAAACTTTATTTCAGAAAAAAATAAAAAATTTTAAAGAAATCGATATCAGTATTGAAAAAAATAAACCTTATGTGATTGCCGATGTGGAAATGACAAGGGAACGAAAGCCTTCAAAATTACTGATTGATTTGGGGAATAGTGATCCGATGTGGCTTTTTCCTGCTCTCATTAAAGATTTTGTATACAACCGACCGAATATTGATGATTATCTCGGTCGTGGCTTCAATGGTGATGTATATGGTAAACGAAGCAGAATTCACAACCTGTATCTCGGAGATTTTAAATTTGAAAAGCCATTAACAGCAATGCCTGATGAATACTCCATTCAGCACGTAAATATGGTGGAAAACAGAAAAGGTTCAATTGGCGGAGATATCATGAGACGATTTACGGTTGCATTCGACTATTCTGAACAGAAGATGTATCTAAAAAAGAACGGAAATTACGATGATCCTTTTCATTTCAATATGAGCGGTCTGGATTTTAAGCAGGACGGCATGGAATGGACAAAAGATGTGGTGAATCTTCCCTCTAAAAGCAAAGAAAGTCCTTCCAATGGCATTGAAGTGATCAATAATAATCTGCAGTATAATTTTGTCTTAAAACCTATTTTTTCCATTGCCGGAGTGCGTAAAGATTCTCCCGGAGCTAAAGCAGGACTTCAGAAAGACGACCGCCTGATTAGTATTAACGGCAAAAAAACAGAAGATATGACGCTCAATAAAATCATGGAAATGATGAAATCCGATGAGGGAAAAACCATCGATATGCTGATTGAAAGAAAAAATAAACAAATGACTTTGAGCTTTACTCTCGAAGATCCGATACCTTACCAAGAACAGGAATGATATGAAAACCGAAGAAACTACACTGGACAAAATAAGAACCAGACCGCGATTTAAGATGTTCACTCATTTAACCAAAGAAGAATATGCAGAAAATCTGAAAAAATATCTTAAAGAACATAAAGATGAATTTTCCGGCAATATTAATAAAGAAGTTGCAACCATCTGTGTGGAAACAGATTATGAAACCTACTGGAAACCAAGATTGTCTTTAAGGATTGAAATTGAAGACGAAAAAACTGCGATACGGGGCGTTTTCGGACCCAGTTCCGCAGTTTGGACGTTTTTTATGTTTTTATATTTTGTTTTTTCGATTCTCTGGATGGTTTTTATTTCCATGTATTATGTTGAAAAGCAAATCAACAGTCAGGAATTTCCATGGGCGCTTACCGCATCCTTTATTATGTTATTCTGCATTGCACTGACGTATACAGCAGCACGTTTCGGTCAGTATAAAGGGAAGGATGAAATGCAGAAGCTCAGAAGATTTGCCGAAGAATCTACACTGCAATTCGAAAAGATCGATTAAGGAGCAACAGTTCTGGTTGTTTGCGGCATCTGTTCCAATACAGCTTTTGCCGCTTTTATAGAATCCACCACTTTTTCTCTGTTGTCCTGCTCTTTGAGTATTTTTTCGATGTTTGGCTCTATCATCTTAGTCATTTCTTCCACAGAAACGCTGTTTGCATTCGGATCGTTCAGAAGTTTTCTCCAAGGCTTTCTTTTGCCCCAGCCGTAATCTCCATACACCATTACGGGAGTTCCTTTTGCTTTTGTAGTTGCACCACCCGGATTTAATACCCACGTATCTGCATAACCGTAAAGCCATTTTGCATCTTTCATTAATAATCTTAAACAGGAGTGCGATGCAGGATAACCCGGAAGATCATACTGATGCCATCCGATTCCGTCGAGATTAAAAATATTGAAATTATAAGGCAATTTCCACTCGCTGCTTACCGTTGAAATTGCCAGCTGCTTTTTCCAGTTGGCAAAAGTAAGACCTGTCTTTGTTTTAGCGGTTTTCTTCCCCATACTTGTAGGACCCCATTTTACCAATGTTCCGTTTGAATATACTCCGTAAGCCTGAATAGGATATGAAAAGATAACAAATTTCTTCACCGGACTCAACACATCAAGCTGCATCGGGAAAGGAGAATACTCCATTAATGTAGTATCAATTTTTGCAGGAACCACCAAAGTATCGGCATTCCATTTATTTTTAGAATCCAGCCTGTTTAAAGCTAAAATAGCATAACGCTCCTTTTCAGTATACTTTTCATTGAAGATTCCGAAGAGAGAATCTTTCATTTTTTTGTCTTTTGGGAAAATAAAAGCATTGTAAAAACCATCTTCCTGCATTGCGGGTGGTAAAGATTCTTTTTCTATTACAGAATCTTTTTTTACAATTATAGAATCTTTTTCAGAATCGGGTTCACTTATTGATGATGTTGTATCACTGATTTTATCGCTGATTTTTTCAATTTCCTTTTTGCAGGAAACCATCATTAAAGTAATAAAGAATGCGTAAAGAAATGATTTTTTCACAAGTCTGTTTTTCATAAATAAAAATGGGCAATAATTTTTTTTTTCTACTCAGTACAAATATCAGACCTAAAATCGGATAAAAAAAATGCGGAATCAATTTACCGTAAAAATACGGTGAACAGTTAACCTTTTGAATCAAGAATTATTAAATGTAGTTATGTTAAATATCGTATGAAATTGACTGAAATGTAAGGTATACAAGGTTAATTATCCGAATTAATTTAACCTGATGATTTTTAATCTGTGCTGACCGGTACCCGTTAAAGCGGTAACAGTTCCCACTTCCCCGCCGATTTGTATATTAACAGTTTGTCCGGCTGTTAAGCTCACCACTGTTGAGGGAGAGCTTGTAATATTAACTCCGCTTCCTGCGTATGGAGATGCCGAACAGGATGATTCTGTATCTGTTGTGCCATTTACAATAATTCGGGTTGTTATAGAGTGATTGGCAGCGGTATTTGCGCTGAAACTGTTGTTGACAATAATCTGATAGGTTCCTGCTGCCGGAGCCGTAAAATTTCCTGAGGTTGTATTATATGAAGTTCCTACATTTACTGCTGTCGTATTGTAGGGAATAACAGCATAGGCAACAGCAGGAGTATACGTTGTTGTTCTTGAAGCATCTACAAGCAACTGAGGAAATGTATAATTACCGGGTTCCCATTGGCTGTTAGTGGTATTGTAAATCAATGTCTGTCCGTTAGTCGGAGCTGTATTAGCAACATTTCTTCCCTGAATTTTCGCGACCGTAGAGGCTGCTAAAGTTCCGGTAACATCGCCTGCAATGGATATTCCTGATGTTGGATAAGTTCCGGCTGCTGTTAATTGTCCCTGTGCATTAACTGTGAAGGTAGGAATAGTTGTAGACGCTGTTCCATAAGCTCCGGCAGTGACTGCCGTATTGCTTAAAGATATAGTTCCTGTAGATGTTATGGGTCCTCCTGTAAGCCCTGTTCCTGTGGAAATATTGGTTACAGTTCCCGTATTGGAAGTGGAAATCGTTCCGTCTGGAGCAACATTTATTCCTGAACCGATCTTTACTCCTCCAAGAGTTGTGGAACTTGCAATTGGTAAAGAATATGCCGAAGGAAGCAAATGCTTCTGTCCGTCTGCACCAATATAGGTGTTTGTATTTCCTGTCCCTCCCAAGACTCCTTGAGTTCCCGAAACAAGGTTACCGATGCCCGTAACTAAATCGTAATCTAAAGTTACTCCGCTTCCCAATGCAGCATTAGTCCCTCCTGTTACAGATAATCCTGTGGTTGATGTCGTTATATTTCCTCTTGTAAGCGTTGAATTGGGGGATATATTTATCCACGAAGTACCGTTATACTGCAAAATCTGTCCTGTTGCAAGTGCTGAAAGAGATACATCGCTTAAACCGGATAAAGAAAAATTCCCTAAAGTCCCGTTTCCTCTTATATATTGAGCAATTGTTCCCGAGCCGGAAACTGTGATCGTTCCCGAATTGGTAATCGGAGAATTGGAAACACTGAATGCAGCAGGCATACTCAGTCCTACACTTGTAACTGTTCCCGAATTTGCTGCCGATATGGTTCCGTCTGGAGCAACATTTATTCCTGAACCAATCTTTACCCCTCCAAGAGTTGTAGAGCTTGCAATTGGTAAAGAATATGCCGAAGGAAGCAAATGTTTCTGTCCGTCCGCACCAATATAGGTGTTTGTATTTCCTGTCCCTCCCAAGACTCCCTGAGTTCCCGAAACAAGGTTACCGATGCCCGTAACTAAATTGTAATCCACCGCTGTTCCACTTCCCAAGACGGCATTAGTCCCTCCGGTTACAGATAATCCTGTAGTGGCTGTCGTTAAATTACCTCTTGTAAGCGTTGAATTGGGTGATATATTTATCCATGAAGTACCGTTATACTGCAAAATCTGTCCCGTTGTAAGAGCCGAAAGAGATACATCGCTTAAACTGGATAAAGAGAAATTCCCTAAAGTTCCGTTTCCTCTTATATATTGAGCAATTGTTCCCGAGCCGGACACGGTAATCGTTCCCGAATTGGTAATCGGAGAATTGGAAACACTGAATGCAGCAGGCATACTTAATCCTACACTCGTAACTGTTCCGCTATTCACCGTATTAAGAATACCACCGGAGAATGTAAGTCCGGATCCTAAAGACAGTGGACTTACATTACCGGAAGCATTTGCATATAAAATTTTATTGAAAAGCCCCGAGTTGGTATAGGCAGCTCCCGCTGATTTTACAATTCCATTTACTTCAAGCTTTTCTGAGGGACTGGATATACCAATTCCTACATTTCCGGAGTTTTTATTATAAATATTACTGCCGGATAAAGTCCATTTCGATTCATCAACCTGTTTAAGGTTACCTTTATTATCAATAACCCTGACTTGTGAATAGAACGAAACAGATAAAACGAAAAAAATAAAATTGAATAATTTGTCCATCTCGTGTTTATCAATAATATGAAAATGAATTATTGGTTTTGGGAAGCAATCTTATTTCAGATACTGAACCTCGATAATATCGCCTGCCAATACAGACCAATCATTCGGAGCAGTTCCGTTTGGAACCAATGTTATGGCAGATCCAGAAACGGTATAATCTTCATTGGCAATTAGTTTTGCTCCGTTTCTATATACCCAAACCTGAGAATAGGTAGGAAGTGCAGGTGATCCTGTTAAACTGTAAGAGGTCTGACCCGCAGTTGAAGTAAATTTTTCATGCCCGCTTTGTACAAGATCTGTTGAAAGCATTTTTAAGACATTTCCCGTAGCCTCATCCCTTACAAGAATTGTATATCCTGAAGTTCCCAGCGTTGCAGAAGTTGCCGGAACATTAGATCCTGCCTGATTGGTATTCGTATTCTGAAGTACATTGGCAAGACCAAATTTTTTCCCGTTAAGATCTATACTGGTATCATCAGTAAGGGTTCCTCCCAACTGCCACGTTGTTGTTGTTACATTATTTGTAGTATTCGTGAGTGTTGTGATCCCGTTTTTAGCCTGCAGATACTTGATTGTTCCTTTGTTGTCAATCACTCTTATTGTTCCGTTAAGAGCCTGTGCTGCTCCATTGGCAGAGTTTTGGGTTACATCACCTGTGGTTTGTTGTGCTTTTACAGCTCCAAAAGCTGAAAAAAGAAATACTAAGATTGCTGAAGTTTGTAAATACCTTTTCATGATAAGTAATTTTAAAGTTTTATAAGAATTTGTAAATTTTTATTTCATCGTTGGCATAGCAGGATACTCCGGTTTCCAGCTTTATATTAAAAGAAGAAAGAACCTGAAAATCTATGTTTACCCCGTTTCTGTAGACTTTTGTATTGGAAGTACTGACGCTCCATGGGGTTGGGAATTCTGTCTGACCGTCTGCAGCAATAATTTTTACAGAAAGGATTTCTGTTCCTGACATTTGTGAAATCCAATTGCTGCCATTATACACAAAAAGAGTCCCAGTGGAATTGTTAATAAATATGTCTCCTGTAGAATTTGTAGTGGGAATCGTTGGATCTGAGTTTCCGTAAAAAATTTTCGAACTGTCATTAAATCTAAGCCATTTGCTTCCGTCCCAATAATAATAACCCTTAGTAATTCCTGTATTTGTAGTTGTATTATAAACAAGAAGACTTACAGCAGGATTAGGTACTGTAGAAGTATCTGTAATGTTTTGAAGAGGAACACGAGGAATAAGTAAACCTTTATCTGATGCTTTAGCAACAATATCCAGAGCTGCCGAAGGATCAGGACTGGGTGTATTTATCCCTACCTGAGATAGAAATAATGGAGAACTTAAAATTGTGCATACAATAAAAATTAACCTCATAGCTTTAAGGTTTTATACTTATTATTATAATCCAACAAGTTAAATGTTCACTAAAATGTATTTGGAATAGATTGCGGAAGCGCAACTACGTTAGGTTTTCGAAATAATTTTAATGACATTATTCAATTTTGTGTGATTAATTGAACAATCTTCATCTAACTTTGTGATTGTTTAACGAATATACATATTTATTCGAAATAAAAGAAAAATAATTGCAAAATTTAACTAATTTTTAATAAATAATTCAATTAGCTAAATTCTATCATAAATGAAAAGAAAAATTTAAAAAACGTTAAGGAAAATTAAAATTACCCACCGTTCATTTTAGTAAGTCCTTTATCGAGTTTTATTTATGAATTCTTGAAAGGTAGTTTAATTAAAAAAATAGGTAAATCTACATTCAGTACACTATCTATTGTGGTGATGCCCTTTTCCTAATTTGTTTTTACAGAATATAAAGTAATCTACACAATCCTGCATGAGATGATCATTTTTCACTGAACAATACGTTTGCATTTCATCAACAAACAATTCCTGAATAGTTTCTAATTCAGATAATGATCTTCTCCGTAAAAAACTATCTCTGATATAGTTTTTAAGAATAAGGATGATATAATTTCTCTTAATGCATTTTTCGTCAAACATGTACGGAAAAATTATTCCCATCCATTCGTTATCAAAAAAAAGAACATCTTCATCATCTTCCAAAAGTACTAAACTTTCATCATAAGACCATTTTAAAAGGTTTTCTTTTATTGCCTCCTTATTGCTCCAATCGAAGTTGAGTGTGGTCATAAGTTTATGATAAGATAATCTTAAAAAATTAAACTAAAAATCAAACAGAATATTACCTGTTTGATTTTAATTGTGCCTGATTATACTCTATAAAAATAATAATCCTAATATCCTGGATTTTGTGTAGTTAAACCACCACTATTGGTAATTACCTGTTGCGGAATTGGAAATACATTGTAATAGCTTTGAAAAGTTTTTCCATCTGATGCCATTACAGAAACGGCTTGACCTGTACGAATAATATCAAACCATCTATCATGTTCCATTGCTAATTCTAGCTTTCGCTCTTTTCTGATGGCATCTCTTACCGCGGTGTAACCAGAAGCTGAAAGAGAGGTAAGTCCTGCTCTGTTTCTTACTTGATTTACTAGTGCTAAAGCTGATATTGATTGCGAAGTTTCATTTAAAGCTTCTGCTTTCATCAATAAAACTTCGGCATAACGAAGAACTTTAATATTCGCATCAGTTTCCCAAGCATCAGCATTTGCACCTGGATAAGCTTTGTAATTATATCTAGGATTTGTAAGATTTGTTGGTACGTACCTCCCATCCCAAAGTGTAGTCCCTAAAGTAATAATGGTAGCATTTTTTCTTGTATCTCCGTTTTCATAACTATTTTGCAAGTTTGCAGAAGGTGTGTTAAATCCCCAACCCCAACCTCCGGAACCTTTTCCCCCTTGTACTGTACTATAGCCTTGGATTCCGTTATAGTTATTGTTAACATCATATGTTCCCTGAATTTCAAAAATGGATTCTATATTATTCTCACCACTTACCTTAAAGTTATCCTGATAATTTGGACTTAAAAAATACCCCGTAATCTGATCTGCATAGTTAATTACACTACTCCACTGCCCCTGATAAAGCTTTACTTTTGCCATCAAAGCTAAAGCTGCGCCTTTTGAGGCTCTCCATTTATCTGATGCCCCATAGGTGTCTTTTAATGGTAAAAAAGAAATAGCCTGAGTAAGATCGTTTTCTATTTGTGCATATACCTGTGTTTTTGTTTTTCTGATATACTTTGAAACTTGTACATCATAGGTGTCATCAGGAGAAAAATAAGGGATTGGAACATCACCAAATAACCGAACTAAATTAAAATAATAATAAGCTCTTAAAAAATAAGCTTCCCCTTTAAGACGATTTCCGTAAGTTGCATTATTACTCATATAGGGAAGATAATACAAAGCGCGATTGCAATTATAAATACCCTGATATTGCCCATTCCAAACATTAATTAAAAGGGTCATATTAGAATTAAATGTGAGATTATCAAGTAAATCTAAATTATAGGGATTATCACCAGATGAGCTGCCTTTATCTGCTTCATCTGAAACTATACTGGTAAGACCAATCCATGAAAAAGAATGTGCCTCGAAAGTTTTAGACTGCTGATAACAAGCTCCAACAAGATTAAGAGCATACTCTTGCTGAGTCTGAGCTTTAAAACTGGTAAATCCGAACACGATTAAAGAAAGAAAATATATCTTGGAAATTTTCATAACATTAACTTGAATAGTTATTATTTTTTAATAAATTTTACAGATTGTATTTTAGAATCATTTGTTGTAATATTCAGAAAATAAACTCCCGGAATCAAATCAGAGACTAACAGTGATTTTGAATTTAAAGCAACTTTTTTAACTTTTTTTCCTGAAATATCTGTAATTGACGCTTCCTTAATTTCTAGGGAAAAAGGCCAGACTATATTAAGAATTTCGTCCGTAGGATTGGGAAAAACTTTAAAGCTATTATCGAATGTTTTTATGTCAGTAGTTCCTAAAGTATTTATATAAAGTAGCTGAAAAGGCAAATCCTGAGGAACATCCGCTACAGAAAAAGGATATCCTCCATCCAATGTGGTGTTTACAGAACCAATAGGAACTTTATATTGTTTTGCATTCCAATTAACCATATTTCTTTCACCTGAAACTGTCAGAGCCGGAGAATACATATTTAAGTTATCATTCAGTAAATGATTAAATATATCCTGTGCCTGAACTTGCCAGAATACCCAGTAATGTCCTGAAGGTAAAGTTGTACCAATATTAGCCGTAATCTTCTGGACTAATCGGTTTGTATTTAAATTATTATTACTAGCTGGAATAGCAGAGTTAAAAATTCTGTTCGCTAAAGGACTTGATACACTTGAGAATCGATTTGTTATAAAATCTCCGAAAACAGGTGTTGCAAAGGGATCTTCTACATCAAAAATTGCAACCTTAATAATAGATGGAGTTGCCTGACCATAATTATTAAAATATGCAAAAACATTAAGTTGGCTGATATTCCATATCTGTCCTTGTGGAACTGTAAAATCATCTGCTAAAAAATAACTTTCTACCGGACTTTTGAAACAGGCAAATCCTGCTGTACCATTTGTTTCCGATGTACTTCCTGCCTCATTTTGACATTCGGACCAAGGCAAACTGTTATAAGAAGAAATTCCACTTATAGAAGTGTTTCCAGTAATATAATTTCCGTTGTCATAGATTTGAGAAAATAAATTGCTTACGGCAGTTATACCAATAAGCATAATAATTTTTTTTATCATGGTTAAGTCGGATCAATCGCAAAAGTTGGGGGCTATGCAAAAAGTTTAGTTAATCTAAATAGAAAGAAAGTTCTGTCTTTTACTCCACGAAGCTGTAATCTAAAGTTTTTGATTTTGGCATTGAAGGATTCCGCAGCGGCATTGGTGCTTCTTTGATGAAAATAGTTTAAAATATCCCTGTAATGATTCATTATTGTTTTTCTTAAGGTAGAAAAAGATTTAAAATCTGCTTCTTCCACCTCTTTGAACCAATGCGCCAGTTTAGTCATCGCCAATGATTTTGGAATATTCTGATTATAAATCTTTCGCAGTCCATCGGTCAATTGATATGCTTTCTCCAGATCGGGATACTGAGCAAAAAGAATAGCAGCTCTTTGTTTTTGGGAAAGTGTCCATTTTTCACGGCTTTTATAAAGCAAATACACTTCTTGCTAAAAGCTGTTTGCGTGAATCACCGTTTTCAAATATTTCTGTACCTGAGTTTTTTCTTCCTCCAGTCCTTGCGTTACCGTATTTTCCATTTCAATAGCATCCCAACGATGTCTGATCCTGATTTCCTGAAGGGCTTCTGTAGCCAGCTTCTGAACATGAAAGCGGTCAATTACCTGTGTTGCACCAGGGAAGCAGCGTTGGGCAATACGCTTCATGGAACCCGCCATATCCAAAGTAATTTCATTTACCTTCATCCGAAGTTTTCTGCTGATTTTTAAAAGATGCGTGATGACAAAATCACTCTGGGTACCTTTTATGATAGCAACAATGCTTCCTTTCCTGCCTCGTGCAGTCTTGGAGGTAAGCAGCGTGTAGAGTTCTCCGTCAGAGAGTGCCACTTCATCTAAGGATAAAGATGATGAGAGATTTTCAGGGTAAATGATCCAGTCTTCTGCGTGTCGTTTCTGTTCCCAGCTATGATACTCGCTGAGTTTATTCTTGTATTGCCTCTGAAAGGTCTTGCCTTTGATCCCGAAAAATGGATCAATCGCAAAAGTTGGGGGCTATGCAAAAAGTTTAGTTAATCTGAATAGAAAGAAAGTTCTGTCTTTTACTCCCCGCAGCTGCATTCTGAAGCTTTTTATTTTGGCATTGAAGGATTCCGCAGCGGCATTGGTGCTTCTTTGATGAAAATAGTTTAAAATATCCCTGTAATTATTCATTATTGTTTTTCTTAAGATAGAAAAAGATTTAAAATCTGCTTCTTCCACCTCTTTGAACCAATGCGCCAGTTTAGTCATCGCCAATGATTTTGGAATATTCTGATTATAAATCTTTCGCAGTCCATCGGTCAATTGATATGCTTTCTCCAAATCGGGATACTGAGCAAAAAGAATAGCAGCTCTTTGTTTTTGGGAAAGTGTCCATTTTTCACGGCTTTTATAAAGCAAATACAAGCTTCTTGCTAAAAGCTGTTTGCGTGAATCACCGTTTTCAAATATTTCTGTGCCTGAGTTTTTTTCTTCCCCCAGTCCTTGCGTTACCGTATTTTCCATTTCAATAGCATCCCAACGATGTCTGATCCTGATTTCCTGAAGGGCTTCTGTAGCCAGCTTCTGAACATGAAAGCGGTCAATTACTGTTGCACCAGGGAAGCAGCGTTGGGCAATACGCTTCATGGAACCCGCCATATCCAAAGTAATTTCATTTACCTTCATCCGAAGTTTTCTGCTGATCTTTAAAAGATGTGTGATGACAAAATCACTTCGGGTACCTTTTATGATGGCAACAATGCTTCCTTTCCTGCCTCGTGCAGTCTTGGAGGTAAGCAGCGTGTAGAGTTCTCCGTCAGAGAGTGCCACTTCATCTAAGGATAAAGATGATGAGAGATTTTCAGGGTAAATGATCCAGTCTTCTGCGTGTCGTTTCTGTTCCCAGCTATGATACCCGCTGAGTTTATTCTTGTATTGCCTCTGAAAGGTCTTGCCTTTGATCCCGAAAAATTCTGCTATGACTTTTAGGGGAAGAGCTTTAGTGTCGGCTAATTTTTTTAAGAAGCCTGCTAAATCCTTTGTCATGCGTGTTCCTTTCGCTACCAGCTGCCAGTCTCTTTGAAGGATTTCACCAGAGGATTTATCAGTCCATCTTCTTCTTTTCACATGAAGTTTTACGATTTTACCCCGTAATGGATAATCATCTATAATGATTTCAGGTAAAAAGCCCTTCGATTCCAGCTGTCTTTCTTTAAATTCATGAGGAATACTGCTTTTTTCTTCAAAATAAAGATGAAGTTCTGCATCATGAGTTTCTGCTTTGAGGATATCAAAGTGTTCAACTAAAAATTCAGGAAGTAACAATTTAAGAAGTTCTTGATCGCTTAGCATTATGCAAAGATAAAACTACTTAACATTCCCCCCAACTTTTGAGCCTGATCCGTTAAGTCTATTTTTTCTAAAATTATTCTAAAGATGTATAAGCTACTTCCACAGAATAACGAAATATAATTTCTATAAAATAAAAAAGTCTCCTAAAATTTAGAAGACTTTTTGCGATCCGGACGGGACTCGAACCCGCGACCTCCGCCGTGACAGGGCGGCATTCTAACCAGCTGAACTACCGGATCAATTTTGTTTTAAAAGTAAATTGAGAAAACTTCTGCGATCCGGACGGGACTCGAACCCGCGACCTCCGCCGTGACAGGGCGGCATTCTAACCAGCTGAACTACCGGATCAAATTTTGTTTTAAAAGTAAATTGAAAAAACTTCTGCGATCCGGACGGGACTCGAACCCGCGACCTCCGCCGTGACAGGGCGGCATTCTAACCAGCTGAACTACCGGATCAAATTTTGTTTTAAAAGTAAATTGAAAAAACTTCTGCGATCCGGACGGGACTCGAACCCGCGACCTCCGCCGTGACAGGGCGGCATTCTAACCAGCTGAACTACCGGATCATGTTTTTGTTTCTTAAAGAACTTCGTTTCTTTTTTGTGATGGCAAAAGTACAACTTTTTTCGTTACCTGCAAATTTATTTCAAAAAAAATGCCTCCCGAAAACGGAAGGCGTTCATTATCAAATTTATTATTTTTTACAAGTGTGCGCTCAATTTCTCAGCGATCACCTCTTTTGGAGCAACACCCACTAATTTATCAACCACTTCTCCGTTCTTAAAAATAAGAACTGTAGGAATATTTCTGATCCCGTATTGCATAGAAATATCCTGGTTGTTATCTACGTCTACTTTACCAACTATTGCTTTTCCTTCGAAATCGTTTGCTACTTCTTCGATGATTGGTCCCAACGTTCTGCAAGGTCCGCACCATACTGCCCAAAAGTCTACTAATACCGGCTTATCTGATTTTAAAACCGTTTCCTGAAATGAGCTATCTGTAATTTCTAAAGCCATTTTTGTTTCTTTTATTTAAATTAATATTATTCTTTTATAATTTCCTTAATTGGATAATCAAAATTACGCTTTTTGAGTAATAAGACTATCTATGCTCAACATTTGTATTTTCTATAACGAAATCTTTAGAAATTTCTTTCAGAGCTGTTGCCAGTGCATCAATATCTTCTTTAGTGGTTAAATGGCTGAAAGAAATACGAAGAGGCGTGCAATGATCCATTTCATCTTCAGATAAAACCATCATCATCACCATAGAAGGTTTTGAGGCTCCGGAAGAACACGCACTTCCCTGAGAGATTGCGATTCCTTTCATATCTAACTGAAGCCCGATGAGAGGGTTTTTATACGGTAATAAAGCGCTTAAAACGGTGTAAAGACTGTTTTCCTTCTCAGAACTTCTTCCGTTGAATTTTATGCCCGGAATTTCCGCTGTAAGCCTTTCTACGGCGTAGCTTTTAATTTCCTGCATATGATGGGTATATGCTTCAAGATTTTTAAGAGAGATTTCCAGAGCTTTTCCTAATCCTACAATTCCTGCAACATTTTCGGTTCCCGCTCTTAAGCTTCTTTCCTGTGGTCCTCCCGTAATAATTCCCTTCAGACCGCTTGATTTTCTGATGAACGCAAATCCAACGCCTTTCGGTCCATGAAATTTATGGGCACTGCAAGAAGCAAAATCTACCTGAATATCGGAAAAATCCAGATTCATATGAGCCATTGTCTGTACGGTATCTGAATGGAAAAGTGCATTATTTGCCTTGCAGAGTTCCGCTACTTTTTTAATATCGATAAGATTTCCGATTTCGTTGTTGGCATGCATTAAACTTACCAGTGTTTTCTTTTCGGAAGCCTTTAAAAGTTCTTCCAGTTTATGAAGATCAATATCACCCTTTTCATTCGGACGGATGTAGTTTACTTCTACTCCTTTTCTGCTCTTCATATCCAGAATACTCTCAGAAACACATTTGTGCTCAAGGGGTGAGCTGATTATCCTTTCTATTCCAAGATGCTCGACAGCAGATTTGATGATCATATTGTTCGATTCTGTACCGCAAGAGGTGAAAATAATTTCAGCGGGCGTTACATGAAGATAGTCTGCAACCTGCCTTCTTACGTTTTCGATAAGAATTTTCGCTTCCTGCCCAAAACTGTGTGTAGAGGATGGATTTCCGAAATTCATTTTCATGGTATCAACCATTGCATCGATAACTTCTTCCGAAAGTGGAGTTGTTGCAGCGTTATCAAGGTATACTTTATTCATTTTTACTTTGAAAATATTAGTTTCTGTGGAATATGTACAATCTGTAAAACCTACAAAATCAGTAGAGTTTATTGTTTTAAAAGGCTCTGCTTCATCTGTATATTTTACCGCCCAAAATTAGTGAAAAAATTGGTAATGTCCTTCATTCGCCCACTTCAACATCGGCTTATCTCCGGAAGTATCTCCAAAAGCGATAATTTTATCGTATTTATGATTGCTGATTTCCTGCTGAATTCTTACCAGTTTTTCGTTTCCGTTGCAGTTTTTTCCCACAAAGTTCCCTGTAAAAACTCCGTTTCTGAACTCGGCTTTAGTGGAAATAAGCTGCATTTTAAAAGCTTCGGCAAATGGTTTTGTCCAGATGTCTAATGATGCGGTAACCAATAGACTCTGCGTATTATTACGATCCATATTTTGAATAAAATCCAGTGCATTTTCCCTTACGATTTTAGGATAATAATGCTCAAAAAACTGTCTGGATTTTTTTTCGATTTTTTCCTGAGTCTGCCCTTTCAGAATGGAACCGATAAAGCTTTTTTTCACTTTTTCCGTATCGGCAAGTTTCAGTTTTAAAAGAACAAAAAGCGGAACATGCTTCAAAAACTGCAGACGAAATCTTGTAGGATCATAGAATTTCAGATACATAAACATGGTATCTTTGTAAGTAAGCGTTCCGTCGAAATCGAAGCAGTACAGTTTTTTCATCGCTTTAAGTCAATTTTAGAATATTTATCTTGTAACGTAAAGATCGAAAGTATATTTTAAATAAAATAATTTTAAAGCTTTAATTTTTTAAAAATAAATTCAGGAATATTTCTGATGATCATCATGATAATTCCCCAGACCGGCAAAACATAGGCTACGTTTTTCTGTTTTTTATAAGCTTTGAAAATAGATTCTGCTGCCTGTTTTGGCGTTGCGGTAAGTTTTGGATTCAAAGGCAGACCTTCAGTCATTTTGGTTGCCATAAAGCCGGGCTTTACCGTCATTACGTGAACTTTTTTATCGAAAAGATAGTTTCTTAATCCGCTTAAATAAGCTGTGAAAGCCGCTTTTGCACTTCCGTAAATAAAATTACTCTGTCTTCCGCGATCTCCGGCAACAGAAGAAAGACCGATGATTGTTCCGGATCTTCTGCTTTCAAATTTCTGCGCAAAATAATTCATCACAGGAACCAGTTTAGCGTAATTGATATCAATAATCCGTTGTGTATTTTTATTGTCATACAATCCTTCTTCTGTTCCCTCTCCTAAATATCCTGTTGCACAGAACAGCAAATTTGAATTGACATAATCAAACTGATTGTAATCTATCCCTTTCATGAGATCGAGCTCTATCACTTCGGACTGCTGAAGAAATTTCACATCAATATGCCTTGCAAATCTTTCGGTCGTTTCTTTACTGGAGGTAAAAAGATAGATTTTTTCAAATTTCTCTCCTTCCTGCAATGCTTTTTCTACAAAAGCCTGTGCTACTTCCGATGTACTTCCTAAAACGATCATGTCTGCTAAATATTATTTAAAATTCTTTTATGCTGCAGAGACACAAATTTTGAGCTCTGTACATTTTTCAGATAGTTGGTAAGCGAAGATCTGCTCATGCTGTCTTTGGTAAGATAAATTTTACCGTTGTACCGCTCTACAATATCATCCAGTTGATCAATCAGTTTTTTCAGTTTGGAATTGACTTTGAAGTCCAATGCCAGAGAATATCCTTCAAACGGAAAGGAATTGTAAGCTTCCGGATTTTCTTTTCCGTACAGCTTTAAAACAGCTAAAAAAGAACCGTTTCCGCTGTTGGCAATGGTTTCCAGAATTTTTTTCATTCCTTCTTTTCCGGATTCTTTGGGAATCATCATCTGATACTGGATAAAGCCGGATTTTCCGTAAATCTTGTTCCAGTCGTGAACAAAATCCAGAGGATAAAAGAAAGTTTCATAATCAATAAAATTTTTAACTTCCTTTTTGGACTGTTTTTTATAATAGAGATAATTGAAAATCTTTACCGTTAAACTATTTAGAACAAATCCCGGAAAATAAAACGGAACGGTAGGTTCAAATTTCTTCTTTAAACGTAAAGGTTTTTCTTTAAATTTCTGAGGCAGTTCATGCTGAAAAGCGTGTTCTCCTCTCATCAGAATACTTCTTCCGATATTTTTACCTTTCTGAAGACAGTCGATCCATGCAACGGTGTACGTCCAGCTTTCGCTTTCCTCAAACAAGTTAAAGATTTCATCCAGATTTTCCGCTTTAATGCTTTCCTGACGGATGTATGCCGATTCAATATTTTTAAGCTTGAATTTCGCCGTTAAAATGATTCCGGTTAATCCCATTCCGCCAATAGTTGCCCAGAATTTATCTGAATTTTCTTCTCTTGAACAGTTGATGATATCACCGTTTTCGATCATCAGTTTAAATTCAATCACATATTCGGAAAAACATCCTTCAGCATGATGATTTTTACCATGAACATCGGAAGCAATGGCGCCTCCCACAGAAACAAACTTCGTTCCCGGCGTTACATATAGAAAATATCCCTGCGGAACGGCAATTTCCAGCACATCGGAAAGCAGAACCCCCGATTCGCATTCAATAATTCCGTTCAGACGGTCGAAACTGATGAATTTATTTAATTTTTTGGTTGAAAATATATGCTCTCCCAATGAAGAATCTCCATAACATCTTCCGTTTCCTCTTGCAATCACTTCGTTATGATTCAGAACAAATTCTTTTATTTTTCTGAAGCTGTCATCAGACCTCATTTCTTTTTCCACTATGGGAAAATTGCCCCAGTTGGTTACTTTTTGTACAAAATTCGGCTTCATTTTTTAAAGTAGATTTGAATTAAAAATGCAGCAACCCACAACACTAAGGTGATCTGAATGTATCTGTCTCTGTAAACAATTTTCGTGGGAGATTCGGTTCTGTTGTATACCAAAGTCTGCTGTAAATATCTTAAGAAGGCAAAAACAACAAAAATTACGGTATAAAATACTCTTGAATGAAATCTTGCCTGAACTTCAGGAGACAGGGTAAACATTAGATAGCATACAATTGCCAGAGTAACGGAAATGGAAAGTGCAATGTCTGCAAACTGTACATTGTAGCCGTCCAAAGCTCTTCTCGTTTTTCCTGAAACCTGTGCATTAATAAGTTCTCCGCGTCTTTTTCCTATGGCTAAAACCAGTGCAAGTACAAAAGTGAGTAAAATTGCCCATTGAGAAATGCTTATTCCCGTAATGTAACCTCCTGATAAAACTCTTAATACAAATCCTACCGCAATGATGGAAATATCAATAATCGGAACATGTTTCAGTTTAAAAGTGTAAGCAAGATTCATTACAAAATAAAATCCTACAATGGTTGCAAATTTCCACAAGCTTTCCTGAAAATACATCTGGGCAAAGAAAACCAGTGCGATATCCAGAATAATAAGTCCTGTAAAAATTCCTACCGCCTGAGATTTTGAAATGGCTCCGCTCGCCAAAGGTCTTCTTCTTTTTTCGGGATGTTTCTTATCTGCTTCAATATCGTTATAATCGTTTAAAATATAAACGACACTTGCTGCCAAAGAAAAAATGATAAAAGCAAAGATGCTTTTTGCGAGTAAATCGAGGTTTTTTATATTACCCGAGAAAAAAAGAGGAACAAAAACAAACAGGTTCTTCACCCATTGCTCAACACGGAGCAGCTTTAAATATTTCTTCATTTATGTTGTTTCAAATGCAAAAATAGTAATTAAAAAAAATATCACCATAAAAATACAAAAATAACCGCTATTGCGGTTATTCACGAAAATATTTATATATTAAATAATTATTGACCGTTCTGTGCGTCGTTAATCATTTTTTCATTGGCAGTAATGGCGAATTCTACTCTTCTGTTTTTAGCTCTTCCTTCTTCTGTATCGTTTGTTGCAAATACTTTCTCCTTCACCTAAAGCAAATAATCTGTTTGAAGCAATTCCTTTACCTGCTAAATACGCTTTTACAGAGTTTGCTCTTCTTTCGGAAAGGCTCATGTTGTAAGAATCTGAACCTTTGCTGTCTGTATGTCCGTAAATATTAATATTGGTATCCGGATTGTTCGTTAAAACCTGAGCCAGTTTATCTAAGTTTGTTTTTGCAGTACTTGTTAAAGCTGAAGAATCGAAATCGAAGTTAACGATGCTTTCATTCAACGTAATTTTGATACCGTCTCCTACTCTTTCTACCTGAGCTCCCGGTAAAGTTTCTTTAATTTCTCTTGCCTGCTTGTCCATTTTAGAACCGATAACATTACCGGCAACACCACCGATAATACCTCCTAAAACAGCTCCTAAAGCTGCATTTTTACCTTTTCCTACGTTATTTCCCAAAATACCACCAAGTACAGCTCCGGAAGCAACACCTACTGCTGTTCCTCTCTGCTGATGGTTAGAGTTTTGTACAGCCTCACAACTTGTAAGCAGTAATGCTGATGATAAAAATAACGCTCCGATATATGTTTTTGTAAATTTCATCTTTTTATATTTTTAATATTAAATTATTTCATTCCTGTTCTTTCGAAATTGTAAACTACTCTTACATTTTCCCCGTCGAAAGGAATATTCTGTTCCAATGAGAATTGGTCTGTATTCTGGTTAATCAGTGTTAAAGTATATCCTGCTGTATTTTGCTTCGCTTTTGTACCGTCTGCAATTTTTTTGAAATTGAAAGTATTTCCGCTTACTACATCAATTTTAATAGGCTGTGTAAATCCTGCTCCGCACGTTCCACCCCCGTTTAATGTATATGCTCCGGTCCAGTTATTAGGAATCAATCTCCAGTGGCTTCCTACGAAACACTGTGCATCTACCCCATCATCGAATGGTTTTACTTTAAAATTTTTATCATAATTTACACTGACGATCTGCCAGTCTCCCTTCATTTTCAAAAATTCTGATCTTTGGGTTTGGGCTGTTTTAGCGTTATTCACCGCGGAACAAGACACTGCAAAAAGCGCTGTTCCCAACATCCCTGCAAGTAGTAACTTTTTCATTTTGTTGTTTATTATTTTGTTACAATAAAGTTACAAAAAACCGTGCCAAAATTAAATATTACCAATAAAAAAAGTCCGAAAATTTCGGACTTTGTATGTTTCTTTCTTAAATACAGGAAGATATACTATTTTTTAACAGTCTTTTTTACGGATTTTTCAGCCTTCTTTGAAGAGCCTGCTTTTCCGTTGTAAAAATTTGTATATGCATATTCCGCTGCTTTTTTAAGATCTATTACGCCTCCTGCTTCAGAGAAATCCCCAAATTGGTTTGCGGTACTTGCGTTGCTGGATTTTACTAAAGATTCTATGATCTGTGCCGGAGTTAAATTAGGCATATACGCTAATAAAACTGCTGCAGCTCCTGCTACAACCGGAGAAGCCATGGAAGTTCCCTGTAAATATTTATACTCATTGTGAGGAACGGTAGAATAAATTTCTTCACCCGGAGCAAAAACATTTACCATTTTCTTATTGAAGTTGGAGAAACTCGCTCTTAAAGCATCATTTTTATTGGTACTTGCTCCTACAACCAAAACATTGTTTACAAATGGTTTTTCATCTGTTACATTTTTAAAATTGGTAGGATAAGCTAAATGTTCTGCCACATCTTCGTTTTCGTTTCCTGCAGCTTTTACCAGAAGAACTCCCTTATCCTGAGCATATTTAAATGCATCCCAAACAACATTTTTACCCGGAGAAACCGGTTTTCCGAAACTCATGTTCAAAACTTTCGCGCCGTTATCAACAGCGTATCTGATTGCATTGGCAACGTCTTTATCTCTTTCGTCACCATTCGGAACGGTTCTTACAGACATGATTTTTGCTACTTTCGAAGCAACTCCATACTGTATTTCTTTTCCGTTCGGAAGACCAGCGATGATTCCTGCAACGTGAGTTCCGTGTTCTGCATCCGGACCTTCGTAATGGTTGTTTCCGTAGTTTTTCTCAGAATAGTCGTCATAGTTATCTCCTACGATTTCTTTTCTCGGATCATAATCCAGATTGTATTGTTTTTCCTGAGGACCAAAATAGTCTAAAGCTTCTTTAATCTGGCCGCTCATTGCTTTTTCGAATTCAGCAGCAGATTTTCCTTTAAATTCAGGACTTTGAGCAACCTGTGTTAAAACCTGTACAGCCATTGCTTCTCTCTGATCTGCCGGTTTTATAGCGGCAACATTTTCAGGAGTAAGAGGTTTTCCGTTCAGTAGTTTTACCATTACGGGAATTGCCTCATTAATCATGGAATAGGTTTTGAAACCCTGTTTTGCTTCCATACTTTTCTTGGTGAAAAGATCTTTGGCTTTCATATACATAGCAAATTCTTCAGGAATTTTAGCTTGATTTGCTTTATTTTTTGTAGAATCGTCTCCTTCAAAAACAGACTTATATTTAGCAACAACTCTGGTTACCTCCATGTTATCGATATCAATATCTCCGTTTTTTCCACCGATGAAATTCCATCCGTGAATATCGTCGACATATCCGTTTCCGTCATCATCTTTTCCGTTGTTCGGCACTTCATTAGGATTTGTCCAGATGTTTTTTACCAATCCGGGATGATCTACCTGAACTCCGCTATCCAAAACTCCCACCAAAACTGTTTTAGGTTTAAGACCTTTAGATTCTAAAAACTTATAGGCATTTTCTGTATTTACACCATAAACTTTCGTTGTAGCGAAATCTTTATGATACCATGTCATAAGATCTTTATCCTGCATCGGATCTGCCCCCGCTTTCACTTCCTGTGCGTTGGAGAAACCGAATCCCACTAAAAAAACAGCTGCTAATAATACCTTTTTCATTTTACTATGAATATTTAATATTTTTAATATAAGTCAAAGATTCCGGTCCTTTGTTACAAATTAAGTCCAAAACTGATAAATCTTTCAGGAAACCGCGTTTATCAGAGAACGTCTGATAATACTCGTCCATTTCGTATTCTGAAGGAAGTTTTGCCGAAAATTGATCTCTGAAATTAATTTCTTCCGGAAATTTGATATATTCTTCATTCAAAGAGTGTGCCTTTTCTGTTTTAAGGATCTGCTGAATAATTTCCAGTGTTTTCAGGTTAAAATCCAACAGATATTTTTCTTTCAGATCATAAATTTTTCTGAATTTATCTTCATAAAATTCAAAATAAGGCGAACTCTGATATGCCGTTTTAATGGATTTCCAATGAAGATTCCTCCAGTCTTCACGGTGAGAAATTTCAATATCCTTAAATTCTCTGCATCCGTTATGAGCAATAGGAATGATTAATGATAATTTTCCGTTTGCTCCAAAAATATTAGCTCTGTTTCTGTAGGTTTGTTTGGGAAAACTTTCAAACTGTTCAAATATAATTTCATTTTCAGGATCTAAAAAAACTGAAAACCAAGAAATTGGCGGCAGATAAAACGCCGGTAATAATACATTCTTCATATTCATAATGCAAAAATGAAGTATTTTTTCAAATACTTCATTCTATTTATAATTTATTTTTTCAATTGAATAATTGATTTTGAAACTTTGTCAAAGATTTAAACTTTAACAAAGTAGATTACAAGTCGTCTTCCGTTTTTTTCTTTCTGAATAATTTCACGAAATATTCCCAACCGAAGAACAGAATAAGAATCATCGCCGCAATCCACCAGTACGAAGTTTTGTTTGCCTCCCCTGTGTTTGTAGCTTTAAACATTCTGTCCCAACGGATTCTCCAACCGTTTGCCTGATAAGAAGAACTTGAATCTTTGAAAGCCCCTTCAACACTCATCCATGTAAACATTGGCTTTCCAACGATATTTTCTTCAGGAACAAAACCAAAGAATCTTGCATCCAAAGAAGCGTCTCTGTTATCTCCGACCATCATATAATAATCCTGCTGAATGGTATACTGATTGGTTTCTTTTCCATTGATAAAAATTTTACCGTTTTTATTCTCCAGCTTATTATGTTCATATTGTGAAATAATCCACTGGTATTCCGGTAAGGTTTCCTGATTGATGGTAACGACATCTCCTTTTTTAGGAATCTTTAAAGGTCCATACCAATCCTGATTCCATGGTTTATTGATTGGGAAAATAGATTGGGTGGTATCAATACTTTTGGTGTATGCTGTTTTATCAGCATTTAATTTATAAGAAATCGTAGCAGAATCTTTAGGATAGATATTTTCTTCCATACTGATAACGTTGGGCAAAGCTTTAATCTCTTTAGCCGTTTTATCAGTAAGTCCCTGAAACATATATACAAAGCCACCGCTTTTTTCGTTCTGAATTTCTCTTACAGGAAGGAATCCGTAAGTGTTATAAAGTCCGGGAATGTCTAACTGGGTTCCCGTGTTTACCGTATATGCGTGCTGAACTTCCTGATCTCCTAAAAATGTTTCAGCTTTTCCGTTAACGAAAAGTCTTCCGGATCTCATTTCGAAAGTATCTCCCGCAACGGCTACACATCTTTTTACGTAAGGATCTTTTCTGTCGATCGCGGTATGCACAGAATCCTGCGGATAATTGAAAACAACGATATCTTTTTTCTGAGGCTTATTGAACTGAAAAATTCTTTCATAAGGTAATTTTACAGCATCTACATAAGATTTAGGATCATCTTTCGGGTTTCCTTTTTCTCCTGTATCCATGATGGTTCCCTGAAGGAAAGGAATTGCAAGGGGCCGCATCGGAAGTCTGTATCCGTAGCTCCATTTGTTAACGAAAAGGAAATCACCTACCAATAAAGTTCTTTCCATAGATCCTGTCGGAATTCCGAAAGGCTGCGTTACAAAAACGTGAATTATTGTTGCGAAAACTACTGCAAACGTCACAGATCCTACAAATGAATCTTTCTTTTTTGCGTTTTTTTCTTCGTCGGTAAGGAATATTGCATTTTCGTCTTCCAATTCAACATCTTTTCCATAATTTACCGTTGCCATGTAGATAAACGGAAGAAGTACGGTAAGAAGCTGATCCTTAAAGAGCGTTTTCCCGAATTTTTTCATTAAATACAAATGAAAAACAGACATCATAATAGGTCCCACGATTGGCAGATACGATAAAATTGCCCACCATTTCGGATGTTTTGTCTCTTTTAAAATAATGAAATAGTTGTAAAAAGGAATAAACGCGAAAAGCGGACTATATCCTAATTTTTTGAACAGTTTCCATGTGGAAATCCCCATCAATACAGATAAAATGAGAACATAAACTGCGTACGTTAAAAAATAATTCATAAATTTTTGTGCCTAATCTATAATATAATTGATGAATGATGTCTGATAAATGATCACAAATTCACTATTAACACTTCACCATTCACTCTTATTAGTTTGCAATGTAAGAATTTTGTTACAATATTAAAGTCCCAAAACGTCCTTCATCGTGAAATTTCCTTTTTTATCTTTAATCCATTCTGCCGCAACCACTGCGCCCAAAGCAAAACCACTTCTGTTAAATGCGGTATGTTTGATTTCTATTTCGTCCACTTCGCTTCTGTAAAAAACACTGTGTGTTCCCGGAACCTCATCTTCACGGATTGCAAAAATGCCCAGTTGATTTCCCTGTGTTTCTTCCAGTTTCCAGGAATCGAATTTCGGATTGTTTTTAAAAATTCCTTCGGCGATGGAAATTGCCGTTCCGCTTGGAGCATCCAATTTGTGAATGTGATGAATTTCTTCCAACTGACAAGAATATTCGTCCACATTTTTCATTAAATCTGCCAGTTTTTCGTTTAAGGCAAAGAATAAATTAACGCCGAGACTAAAATTTGAACCATATAAAAAAGCGGTTTCTTTTTCTACAGCCAATTTTTCAATTTCGATTTTTTTTTCAAGCCAGCCCGTTGTTCCGCAGATCACAGGAATTTTGTTTTCCAGACAGGCTTTGATGTTTTCGTAAGCAACTTCGGGTAACGAAAATTCAATTACGACATCGGGATTATTGAGATTTTCAGCAGTTGGAGTTTCTTTTAACCGGGCAACGATTTCATGTCCTCTTTTCGTGGCAATTTCATCAATGATTTTGCCCATTTTACCGTATCCAACTAATGCTATTTTCATGTACTTCTTTATTTAATTTTATAATCTAACGCAACGCCCGCAAAGATTTCTTTAAAATCCTCCTGCATATTTTTCATTCGCAAAGGCGTTTGACTTCGTCGAATCTTCGATTTCACTTAACCAAGTCAGCAATAAATTAGTTTAACAGAATTAATATTAATTATTTTAAAATCTGTAACTTAAACTTAAGCCTGTTTTCGGAGGTGCAATTCCGTACTGATCCTGAATCATTGCCGGATTCAGTGTAAGATCCGGATCGTGCCTTGCTTCGTATAAATGGGCATCTACTACCGCATCTACGATGTTCAGAATGTAAATTAATCCTGTAATTGCAATGGCGTAATCTCTCTGTCTCTTGGATCTGTCCTGCGCATTTCCGAGAGCCACCTTGTCGAGCCATGGATGGGTATCGACAAATTCATTCGGTGTTCCGTTGAGCTTGGCGATGTAATATTCTCGGTATTTTCTGTACTGATTGTCATTCCATACTGCAATTCCTACTCCCGCTCCTACTGCTCCTAAAACAATAGGAACCTTCCAGTATTTTTTATTATACACCTGTCCCAATCCCGGAAGCACAGCAGAATACAATCCTGCCTTTGTAGGATTCAGTTTCAGTGTTTTTTTGGTAGGTCCGTTTGCTTTTTCCAGATCTGCAACAACCTTCGCTTCTGTTTTGGTGTTGTTTTTTTCTACAGCAACACTGTCTTTCGGACGGTAGTCTACCCGAATGGTGTCGTTAGGATTTACCTGTGAATACGCAACTGCAAACAGACACAGAAAAAATGTGAAAAGTATTTTCTTCATTTATTTAATATGGGATAAAATATATTCCAGCTCATCTTCATTTTTGAAGTCCAGAACAATTTTACCTTTTTTACCGTTTGGAGAGGCTTTGATTTCAACTTTTACATCTAAAATATCTGCAATTGTTTTCTGCGCTCTTTTATAATTATTGGAAAGCTCGGCTTTTGCTTTTTTTGCCGCCGGAGATTTCGGGTTTTTAATGGCTGTAGCTGCCTGTTCAGCCTGACGAACGTTCAGTTTTTCTTTGATGATGAGATCAAACAAAATCTGCTGATGTTCTTCGCTTTCAAGGCTGATGATGGCTCTTCCGTGTCCTGCAGAAATTTCTCCGCTTCGGATCGCATTCTGAATATCCGGATGTAACCTCAGTAATCTGATGGAATTTGTAATGGTACTTCTGTCTTTCCCAACTCTGTGGCTGAGATTTTCCTGAGTAAGACCTATTTCTTCCATCAATCTCTGATACGTTAATGCAATTTCTATCGCATCAAGATCTTCTCTCTGGATATTTTCAACAAGTGCCATTTCAAGCAATTCCTGATCATTAACCAGACGGATGTATGCCGGAATAGACTCCAAACCTGCAATTTTACTTGCGCGGTAACGTCTTTCCCCGGAAATAATTTCAAACTTTTCGCCGTCTTTTCTTAAAGTAATCGGCTGAATAACGCCTAAATTTTTAATTGACTGTGCGAGTTCGTTCAATGCTTTTTCGTCAAAATAAGTTCTTGGCTGAGACGCATTGGGATAAATATCTTCTAATGCAATTTCTACGATATTCCCTACAAACTTATCTGCTCCCTCATCGGTGGCAGAATTGATCGTTGCTTTGGATTCGGCACTAAGAATTGCGCCCAAACCACGCCCCATCGCTCTTTTTTTATCCTTCATATTTTGTTTTTAGCGTTTAGCTTAGCTAGCTGCTTTTAATTCTTTACTAATTTCTCGTTTTTCAATAAAACTTCTTCCGCCAACTGAATGTACTGTATTGCTCCTTTGCTTTCCGCATCGTAATTCAGGATACTTTCTCCGAAGCTTGGCGCTTCGCTTAATCGTACGTTTCTGCTGATGATGGTTTCGAATACCATTTCAGGGAAATGAGAATTTACTTCTTCCACGACCTGATTGGATAGTCTCAAACGGCTGTCGTACATCGTAAGAAGCAAACCTTCGATATCAAGATCTTTATTATGGATTTTCTGAACGTTTTTAATGGTATTCAGTAATTTTCCAAGACCTTCCAATGCAAAATACTCACACTGAATCGGGATAATTACAGAATCTGCTGCTGTAAGTGCATTTACGGTAATAAGACCTAAACTCGGCGCACAATCGATAATAATATAATCATAATCGTCTCTTACGCTCTGTAAAGCTTTTTTAAGCATATATTCACGCTCTTCTTTGTCGACAAGCTCAATTTCCGCTGCCACCAAGTCGATATGAGAAGGCACAATATCCAGATTCGGAGTTGCCGTCTGCTTGATGCATTTTGAAGTCTCCACGCTGTGCTCCAAAAGATTGTATGTAGAATATCTTACGTCTTCCACGCCCAAACCTGAAGTTGCATTCGCCTGAGGATCTGCATCGATGATTAATATCTTTTTCTCTAATACCCCTAATGCTGCGGCTAAATTAACAGCTGTTGTTGTTTTCCCAACTCCTCCTTTCTGATTAGCGATACCTATGATTTTTGCCATTGTTAGAACTTTAAGTTTCAAAAATACACATTTTTCCCTGCTCTCCATAAGCGGATAAAACGAAATTTGAGTTAAAATATTGTTAATAAGCAATTTAGCAATAAAAAAAATTATCCACAAAAAAAATTCTTTGTGGATAACTTTTCAAGATTTGTTTTTTATGTCTTATTGATCAAATTTCATCGTGATCGGAAATTTGAAATAGCTTCTTACGGATTCACCCTGTTTGTTTTTTGCAGGTGTCCATTTTCCTTTAATCGATCTGATTGTTCTTACCGCCTCACTGTTGAAATCTGCATCTGAACCCGCAGCCTTTATTCCAGAAATGGTACCGTCTTTTTCTACAATGAAAGTAATGGTGGTTTTCATTACATCACCAGAATCAAAGCCTGATCCGTCAAAATTACTCATTACTTTATTTCTGAACGAGTCTATTCCACCATCAAAATTTGCTTCTTTTCCCAAATCTACACTATTGAAAATCTTATTGGGATCCTCTTTAGGTACTACTGGTGGAGCGGTAGTAATTACAGGACCAGTCCCGATAGTTGGAGTTGTTGGTATATAAGTATTCGGTGGAGCAGTTTCTCCATCAGGATTATTTCTTGTTCCTGCAACAGCTCCTTCAATTTTCTCTACAACTTTTTCATTGGTTACATGAGAAGTAGGTGTCGGAACCGTATCATCGAATGTTTTTACAGGAGCAGATGGTGCTTTTGGAGGCAGAACTGCTACTGGAGGTGGAGTATCATCATATTCATTAATAAGAATTGGTGGAGGTAATTCATACCCTCCTTCGTCAGTCACTTCGGGATTCTTAAATGCATTAATTGCAAGCGGAGTTAAAGAAACGGCAGCCAATACACTGACTCCTATAAAAAATGCTTTTGTTAAGATTCTGTCTGATTCTCTTCTTAATACATAGGCTCCGTATTCTTTGTTACGGTGTTCGAAAAGAACTTCGTTAAAACGAAATTCCTGATTTTGATTTGTGTGTTTCATCACTAAAATATTTAAACTGTTAAAAAAATTTGATTATTAGTTTTTATGATCTTACCAATAAGCATTGATTCAATATCAAATTTTTTGCCAAATATTTGTTAAAATGATAACGTTTTTAAAATTTTCATACCAAGTAAGAAATTTAACTATGTTGTAAATAATAAATTCCTGAGTTTAAATATTTTACGGAGAAAGTTAAAATTGCAGACCTTTATTTTAGCCCAGATTGAGCGGCATGTCTGAGCTCTTTTTGAGGTTTCGGCGGCGGCAAAGCCGCCGCCGAAACCTCAAAAAAGCGAGTAGCGAAAGCTGGAAAAAGCTCCTGAAAAAGGGAATTAGTTGATAGTTGATGGTTGATGGTTGAAATTTACAGAATAAACAGAAAGTAGAAATTTAGTTTTTAAATTTATTCATAAAAAAAGAGACCATCGCTTGATGATCTCTTTCTGTATTTTGGAAAAAATATTCTTAGAATAATTCTTTTCTGATGATATTCTGGCTTCTTTCAGGTCCAACAGAAACTAAATAAACGTTGATTCCCAAATATTTTTCGATAAACTCGATGTATTCCTGAGCCGTTTGCGGAAGTTCGTCGTAGCTTCTGGCTTTCGTTATATCTTCGTTCCAACCCGGCAAATCCTGATAGATCGGTTCGTAGTTGTATAATTTTTCAGTGGATGAAGTGAAATAATCAATGATTTTTCCGTCTTCGGTTTTGTAATGCGTAACGACTTTTAAATTTTCAATTCCTGTAAGAACGTCTAATTTTGTAATCACTAAATTATTGATTCCGTTGATCATACAAGCGTGCTTCAAAGAAACAAGGTCTAACCAGCCTGTTCTTCTAGGTCTTCCTGTCGTTGCTCCGAATTCTCCTCCGATCTGTCTGATTTTCTCACCCAGTTCGTTATCCAGTTCTGAAGGGAAAGGTCCGTTTCCAACTCTTGTACAGTATGCTTTGGCAACACCAATTAAGTTCTGCAATGAAGTCGGCGGAACTCCCGCTCCTGTACAAACTCCTCCTGTAGACGGAGAAGATGAAGTTACGTAAGGATACGTTCCGAAGTCGATATCCAGCATTAAAGCCTGCGCTCCTTCGAATAAAACATTTTTACCGTCTCTGATCGCTTCATTCAGTTCAAGTTCTGTATCTACGATTCTGTCCTGAAGCTGTTTTCCGATTTCTAAATATTCGTTGTAAATTTCTTCAACGTCCAATGTAGGTTTTCCGAAGTATTTTTCAAAAAGAGAATTCTTGATTTTTAAGTTTTTCTCGATTTTGTCTCTTAAGATCTCAGGATTCAAAAGGTCGATCATTCTGATCCCCACTCTTGCAATTTTATCTTCATAGCAAGGTCCGATTCCTTTTTTTGTTGTCCCGATCTGAGTTCCTCCGTGCTCTTCTTCACGGTAGGTATCCAAAAGAATGTGGTAAGGCATGATGACATGCGCTCTTCTGCTGATGAAAATGTGATCTGTCTTTAAGCCTTTGCTTTCGATCTGATTCACCTCCTTAATGAAAGATTTAGGATTTACCACTACTCCGTTGGCAATGATACATTTCCCTTTGCACTGAAGAACTCCCGATGGAAGAAGGTGCAAAACGAATTTCTCTTCACCTACATAAACCGTGTGACCCGCGTTGTCCCCCCCTTGGAAACGTACAACGTAATCCGATTTTGCCGATAAAACATCCGTGATTTTTCCTTTACCTTCATCTCCATACTGAAGACCTACAACTACGTAAGTTGACATATTTTACTTTTATTTTAGATTCATGCAAAATTACTTTTAAAAAATTGGGTGGGCAAATTTGTGGCGGATTTTATTTTTTGGGTGGGTGGGAATTATGAGGTTGAATCTACATTTTTGACATTTATCATTATATTTGAAATTAATAAAATTACATAGATGAAGATATTTCTCGGTTCATTAATAGGAATCATTTTAACAAACATTTTTAATAGACTGTCAATAGCAAACAAACTAAACAATTATAGAAAGCTAATTTTGAAATATAATGAAGAAATTGCTCTTCCAAAATCAACAGCATATATTTCAGACTTTGATAAAACAAAATTTTATATTCTTAATTATTATTCGATAGTATTTGAAAAAAATAATTTTAATGGAAAACTACAGCGAACCTACGACACCATGCCAATGTTTAATTCTGAAATTTATAAATCAATTCCAAGCGAATACTTATTTAGAATTTTTATAGTAAAAAATGATTACTCAAAATTTATCGATCTCATTTACAGTATCGACTATTTAAAAGAAAATTCACCTCTAAATGTTTCAACCGAATTCACTAAACAATTAAAGGAACATATATCATATAAAAATTTGAAACCAGAGGAAACTACTGAACATTTCAAAAATTGTAGTTTTCTTGAAGAGAATACAGACATAAGTCTATCTAAAATTAAAAATTATGTGGAAAGAGCTAATTCTCTAAAAACTGAATTAAATGAAATAAATTCAAATTTAAGAGGACATAGTGTTTTATGGCTATTTAGATATATTTTTAATTAAATGTATTAAAAATAAAAATTCTATTAATTAATAATCTCAAAAAATCGAAAACTCAGGCTTTGTTAAAAACTTTAATCGTACAAAATTCTTAAACAATCTCCACAATAAATACATAAAAATAAAATGCAAGAAAACAAAGAAGAATATCTAAAAATAGCCAGAGAATATGTACTAAACAATGCGGGGAATCATGTTGAAGTCAGCTATACAGAAGACTATGATGATATATTCGTTTTTGGTTATCAAGCAAAAGACAAAAAAGTAAGGTTAGTAGGTCAAGGCCCTATACTCCTTATAAAGAAAGACGGCAGAATATTTGAATTTGGAAGTGCCACTGGAGTAAGACAAGCCTTAGTTGAAGTTATCAAAAAATTAAATAAAGAAAGATTAATAAGAGTTTTTTATCAACATTATGATATTCAAAAAAACAATTACAATTTAATAATCAATGACATTTACAAAGATGATGAATATAATGATAATGAAGAACTTGATGAATTGATAACTGTTTTACTGAGAAACAAAATATACCATATTGTACGTGATGAAAATAATGAAGTAAAACGTCATTATTATACTAAAGAAAAACTGGAAGAAGCTTTACAACAAACACCAGTAAATTTAGGTCATAACTTTTTTGAAGACTTTGAAAACCTTCTTGTTGAAATTATCAATGAAGATATGTATTTAGACTGGACATTATCAGAAGCTAAATAATCATCATCCCGCAAAACCTATCACAGTCTAGATTCCTGCAGAATGACAAACAAAATGAATTGTTAGACTTTGCAAAGTTTCATTAATCGATACAATGCTACGATACATTCAAAACTATGATTCGTAAGAATTTACACGTTTTGATTTATACAATTTATCGATCCTAACCCTCACAGGTTTTGAAAACCTGTGAGGGTTGAACAAATTCACCTACAAAAACGGCGTATTCAGAAAATCATTCAAAGGCTTCATCACTTTAAAGATTTTGGAAAGGCTTTTCACGGCATTTTTATCGAAAACGTCTTCATCTTTCAGGTTATAAACCACGATAAAACTTTTCAGTTTGAGATACTCTCCCATCGGATCTTCCTTTTCAAAACACTGCGGAATTTTTTTCAGCTTATCATCCTGATCAAGTTCCGGAAAATACTTTTTGAATTCTTTATTATTGATGACTTTAAGGAAATCCTCTCCATATAAAGAAATTTCCTTTCTCAACTCCTTTAAAACTGAAGATTCGGGCATATAAATCCCTCCTGCAATGAACGATTTCTTTGGTTCCAGATGCAGATAATATCCGCCTTTCTGACTTCCTTTTCCCATTCCCAGTGAAGCTCCGAAATTCGTTTTATAAGGGATTTTATCTTTTGAAAATCTTGTATCCCTGTAAATTCTGAACAGAGATTTTTTAGCATCAATTTTTCCCAGTTCCTCATCAAAACCAGACATTTCTTTAATGAGATCTTCAAGAAAAGCAATCACATTTTCCTGAGATTCCGTGTAAAGGTTTTTATTTTCCGTAAACCATTCGCGGTTATTGTTAACGGTAAGTTGATTAAGAAAATCGAATACTTTTGGAGAAATTGTTGCGGACATCATTCTGTAAAGTTTTTTATTTTAAATTATAAAACTGATAAATTGTAATGATTCAAATGTACAAAAACCGAAGTATTTTTAATTATACTTTTTCTAGATAAATAATGAAATAAAGAATTTAAATGGATCTGAAAGTTTAAAATTTTTGAAAATTCATAAATTACAGAGAAAAAATAAAACACATCTAATAAAAAAAAACAATGGTTAACATCTTTATAATTTGCACCCTGTTTTTTTGCATTTAATTTTCAAAATAAAAGTAAAAGATTAAAGGATTCTGAATTTAAGTTTGATTATTTAAAAATAATTCAAAAACAAATCAAATATTTATTGTATATTTGCAGAAATTTTATAATATTTAATGAATTTATTTACGGAGACCAATTTAAGTCCTGATATTCTTAAGGCAATTGGCGAACTGGGTTACGAAAGCCCGACAGAAATCCAAAAACAGACTATCCCTTTTATTCTTTCAGATATTCGCGACTTGATCGCACTTGCGCAGACGGGGACAGGCAAAACAGCAGCGTTTTCGCTTCCGATTTTGGATATGATTGACGAAACGAGTCGCAAAATCCAACTTTTGGTGCTTTGTCCGACGCGGGAATTATGTCTTCAGATTGCTAAAGACATAAAAAATTATTCTAAGTACATGGCGAACATCAAAACTACTGCAGTTTATGGTGGAAGCAGCATTATGGAACAAATGAGATCTCTGAAGGACAAACCGCAGATTATTGTGGGAACTCCGGGAAGAGTAATCGATTTGATTAACAGAAAAGCGCTAGACTTTTCTGCTATTCACTGGTTGGTTTTGGATGAAGCAGACGAAATGCTTTCCATGGGTTTCAAAGACGAGTTGGAAACAATTTTAAGCGAAACACCGGAAACAAAACAGACTTTCCTTTTCTCTGCAACAATGAACAAGGAAGTGGAAAGAATTTCCAAAAATTATTTAACGAAGCCTCACAGAATTTCGGTAGGTTCTATTAACGAAGTTAAGAAGAACATTAAGCACGAATTTTATGTAGCAGGATACCGTCAGAAAAAAGAAGCATTAAAAAGATTAATTGATTCCAACCCGAATCAGTACTCTATTATTTTCTGCAGAACAAGAATGGAAACTCAGGAAGTTGCCGATTTCTTAATGCAGAACGGTTATGCAGCAGATGCGCTTCACGGAGATCTTTCTCAGGCGCAGAGAGATACGGTAATGAAGAAATTCAGACTGAAAAACATCGATATTCTTGTAGCGACAGACGTTGCAGCGAGAGGTCTGGATGTAAATTCTCTTACCCACGTTATCCACTATTCTTTACCGGATGATCCTGAAGTATTCGTACACAGAAGCGGAAGAACAGGAAGAGCAGGAAAAGACGGAATTTCAATGTCTTTAATCAAGCCTGAAGAAAGCAGAAAATTAAAGCAGATCAAATCGGCTACGAAAATTGAAATCACGGAAGGTAAAATTCCTACCGGTGACGATATTATCAAAGCTCAGGTAGGCGGAGTTTTCGAAAGTCTTTTCGAAATTCACGAAGATTTCTTTGAATTTGACGATTCTCTGATTCCTGATTTATCAGCATTCACTAAAGAAGAACTGGCGCACAAACTGCTTCAGTTCCAACTAAAAGATCTTGCAATGTACTACAAAGACAGACATGATCTTGTGGAGCAGAAACTAAGCAGCAGAGATGACGACAGAGGTTCCAGAAGAGACCGTGACAGAGGAAGAGACCGCGACAGAGGTGAACGTGGAGAAAGAAGCGACAGAAGAGAGCGTGGTGCAAAACCAAGAAGAAAGAACGAAAATATGGTTCGATTTTTCTTCAATCTTGGTAAAAAAGATCAGTTGAAAAAACTTGACGTTTTAGACATCATCAATAAAGCGACATCGAACGGAAAAAGCAAAAAAAGAGCTGAGATCGGAGACATCGAAATTTTAGAGAAATTCTCTTTCTTCGAAGTTGAAAAATCTTTCAAAGGAGATCTTTTGAGCAATATTTCTACAATGAAATTCAGAGGTAAGGATATGAGAGCTGAAGAGGCTAACTAATCCTGCTTAAAACAATATTAAAACCGACTTTACAGTAGGTTTTTTTGCTTGATAACCAGACCTTAATGCAATGTTAACAAAACTTAACGTTATACTCTTTCAGGTAAGGTGCTTTTTTAAGAAATTTGCACTCGAATTATAAAAACTTTACAATGGGAATTGGTAATATTTTCCACGCTTTTCAACCGAAAGATAAAATCTTCTTTGTGCTTTTCGAAAAAGTAACAGAAAACCTTGTAGCAATGTCTGAGGAATTCAACCACGGAATCAAAGATTTCGATCTGAACGACGATTCTATGTTGAAAAAGATGAGCGATTACGAACACAAAAATGATGAGCTTACTCACGAGATCTTCGTAGAACTGGGGAAAAACTTCATCACTCCTTTCGACAGGGAAGATATCCACACTCTAGCAACAGGATTAGACGATATCGCAGATTACATATATGCTTCCACAAAATATATTTTCCTTTACAAATCGCCTGAAATGAAGGCTTATTCAGACTTTTCATTACTGATTCACAAAGCTTGTCTTGAGATTCAGAATGCGATGAAAAACCTGAAAGGATTCAAAAATATGGAGCAGGTAAAAGAAGCTTGTATCAAAGTAAACTCTATCGAAAACATTGCAGACGATTTGTTATCCAATTCTATGGTAGAATTATTCGAAACAAACGATGCGATCAACATTATCAAAGTTTCATCTGTACTTAATTATCTTGAAGTTGTAACTGACAAAGCAGAAGATGTTGCCAACACGATTGAAAACATCATGATTAAATACGCTTAATTAATAATTATAATTAAACAATGGAATTTCCGATTTTACTTATAGTTATTATTGCATTGGCTTTAATATTCGATTACATCAATGGTTTTCATGATGCAGCCAACTCAATTGCGACTATTGTTTCTACAAAAGTTTTAACTCCGTTCCAGGCGGTTCTTTGGGCAGCACTCTGGAATTTTGCAGCTTTCTTCATCGCTGCTTACATCATTGGAGAATTTAAAATTGGTAATACAATTGCCAAAACAGTTAATGAGAATTTTATCACCCTCGAAGTTATCTTTTCAGGTCTTGTTGCGGCAATCGCATGGAACCTTTTAACATGGTGGTTTGGTATTCCTTCTTCCTCTTCACACACACTGATCGGAGGATTTTTAGGAGCCGCTTTAATGCACGCTTTTATGATGGATTATCACAACGTTGCAGCAGCACAGCCGGAATTGGGAACTTGGGAAACCGTAAAAGCAGCCGCTTCGCAGGTAACACACCAGAGCGTTGTGAAATTTGATAAAGTAATTCCTATTTTCCTTTTCATTTTCATGGCACCGATTATCGGGATGATTATCTCAATTATCATTACTTTAATTATTGTTCACCTTTATAAAAGATCAAACCCGCATAAAGCAGACCAGTCTTTCAAAAAACTGCAGCTTGCTTCTTCAGCGCTTTTCAGTTTAGGACACGGTCTTAACGATGCGCAGAAGGTAATGGGAATCATTGGTGCGGCATTAATTTACTATCACGTTGAAATGCTTCACGATCCGATTTATTTAAATCTTAAATCTGGAGAGCGTTTCGATTACTTTGCACAGCATTACATCTGGGTTCCTTTGGTATCATTCATCGCAATCGCTTTAGGTACAATGAGCGGTGGATGGAAGATCATCAAAACCATGGGAACGAAAATTACAAAAGTAACTTCTCTGGAAGGAGTAAGTGCTGAAACAGCAGGTGCTATTACGTTATTCATTACAGATCACTTCGGAATTCCTGTTTCTACCACACATACGATTACAGGTTCCATTATCGGGGTTGGTCTTACGAAAAGAGTTTCTGCCGTAAGATGGGGAATCACTGTAAGCCTTCTTTGGGCATGGGTTCTTACCATTCCTATCTCTGCAATTGTTGCAGGAATTACTTACCTTGCAGTAACTGCATTATCTTAACAACTGAGATTACTCAAAATAATAAAACTTTGCTCTTTCGGGCAAAGTTTTTTGTTTTTTTAAAGTTTAAAATTTTTATTAATTTTATATGGATTAAATTATAAGCTATGAGCACTGCAGAATTACAGATAGACCTGATTAATCAGATCACAGGCATTACCAACAAGGCAAGACTAAAAGAGCTATTGCAGCTTCTTCAATTTCAAAACGATGAAGAAATCTACATAACCAATGAAGAAGAAAAAAAAGCAGTTTCGGAAGCTAGAACAGAAATTAAAGAGGGAAGTATTTTATCTGATGAAGATTTTCAGAAAGAAATCAATGCATGGCTAAACAAATAATCTGGACAAAAAGAGCCAGCAATGAATGGCTTGATATTCTTCAGTATTGGATTAACAGAAACAAATCAAACTCATTCAGTATAAAGCTTAATAATTTAATCAAAAATAATTTAGAATTACTTTCTGAATTTCCGGATATTGGAAGAAAGACAGATATACCAAACGTTTCTGTAAAGATTGTTCATAAATATCTTCTTTATTACGAATGTGTAGATCATAAAATTTATATTCTCACCATTCGACATGGAAGTAAAAATCCGGATACAGTTCAATTAAAATAATTTTTGACTTAATAATAAATCTTCACTCTTAAAACGGTGAGGATTTTGTTTTATAAAGCCCTGAAAAATTGTATTTTTGCTTAAACTATTAGAATTTATGGAATTTTTAGACAGATATCAGCAGATTGTTGCGGATGCCATTACCAAATATACTTTCAAAGATAAGCCAACAGAACTTTACGAACCCATGAACTATATTATTTCGCACGGAGGAAAGCGTCTTCGTCCGATCATGGTTCTAATGGCCTGCGATTTATTTGGCGGCGATCTTAAAGAGGCAATAAAGCCGGCTCTGGCAATTGAATTTTTCCATAATTTCACCCTGATCCATGATGACATTATGGATGAAGCTCCATTAAGAAGAAACAAACCGACGATTCATACGTTACACGGAATTAATGTCGGAATTCTTTCAGGAGACGGACTGATGCTGAAAGCCTATAAATTTTTCGAAGATCTTGAGCCTGAGATTTTCAAAGCGTGCATCAGGATTTTTACCCATACAGGACTACTTTTATGCGAAGGACAGCAATATGATATCAATTTTGAAACTCAGGAAAATGTAACGTTTGACGATTACATCAGAATGATTACCTACAAAACAGGAGTTTTAAGCGCTTCTTCCTTTGAAATCGGAGCATTGATTGCTAAAGCAAACTTCAAGGATGCAAAAGCCATTTTTAACTTCGGAAAACATATCGGAATTGCATTCCAGATCATGGACGATTATCTGGATGTTTTCGGAGATCAGGCGCAGTTCGGTAAAAAACACGCCGGAGATATTTACGAAAACAAAAAAACCGTTCTTTACCTGATGGCGAGAGAACACGCTACAGAAGAAGAAAGAAAAGAATTGGATTACTGGTATTCTAAAAAGACCGATAATATCGATAAAGTTTACGGTGTGGAAAAGATTTTCAGAAGAACGAAAGTAGACGAAAAAGCATTACGTCTTATTGAAAAGCATAACGAAATCGGACAAAGCTATCTTCAGAAAATCGATATTCCGGAAGAAAAGAAAAAGCCGTTTGCAGAACTTGCCAATTATTTATTGAGAAGAGAATCATAATTTGATAATAAGTCAATTTGAAAATGAGTAAGCATAAACCTTAAATTTTCAAATTGACACATTCTCAAATTTTCAAATTGATTAAATGAAATTCAGAACCGAAGTTGATATCAAAGAATCGCAGAAGAAGATTGAAGTTGAAGATAGAATATTTTCGATCGGTTCCTGTTTTGCCTCTGAAATGTCGCATCTTTTTCTGCAAGGGCAATTGCAGACCATCAATAATCCTTTCGGAACGATTTTCAACCCTTTTTCAATCAATAACGCGGTTAAAAGACTTCATGATGCTGAATTTTATCATGAAGAAGAACTGATTACCTTCAACGATGAATTCATTTCTCTGGATCACCACTCAAGTTTTGATACACGGTATGTTCATCAGACGTTACAGAAAATAAATTCCGGTCTTGAGGAGGGAAATTCTTTTCTCCAAAAATCCAACTGGGTGATTATCACTTACGGAAGCTCATTTATTTACGAATTTACGCCTAAAAACAAACTTGTTGCTAATTGTCATAAAATTCCACAAAAATTCTTTGAAAAAAGACTTCTGACCTTTCAGGAACTTACAGATTCTGTGTACAATACAATTTTAAACCTCAAAGACATCTGTCCGGACGATGTTCAGATCTTATTTACTGTTTCTCCGGTTCGCCATACAAAAGACGGAATGATTGAAAATCAGCTGAGTAAATCTAAACTGATCACTGCAATTCATGAGATGATTGATGAACTGGATTACTGTCATTATCTTCCGGTTTATGAAATTTTAATGGACGATCTCCGCGATTACCGTTTTTACAAAGAAGATATGATTCATCCTAACAATCAGGCAATTAATTACATTTTCGAAAAATTCGGAAATGCTTATTTTTCGGATGAGACAAAAGATTTTATTAAAGAAAATTTTAAAATCCACAAAGCGTTGGAGCATAAAACCAACGACGAAAAAGATCCGAAATACATTGAATTTAAAGAAAAATTGAACCTAAGAATTGAAGCTCAGCGAAAAAAAGTAAAGCATAAAATATTTTAAAAACTAATGGTTATTATTAAAAACACAGAAGGATTATCAACCGATCAATTAAATGATGAATTACAGAAAGGTGCTAAATTCGTAGTTTTTTCATATACAATTTCAATTATTTTCCTATCATCAAAAAGACCAAGTGATATTTATTTTATAAAATCTGATGAGTCTTCCTCAAAATACAGTTGGAAATATTCGCTGTTGATTTTATTTTTTGGGTGGTGGGGAATTCCTTTCGGACCTATTTTCAGTATTGCCTCTTTTTACAGAAACTTTACGGGAGGAAAAGACATCACAAATGAAGTTTTACATCAGATAAACACCCATCATGTTGAGTCTTCAAATTCAATAGAATCAAAATGATTGATTTCAAAAAGATCGACTATCTGAAACACGGAAATGAAAAGCAGAAAAGAGCTCATGAAGTTTTAACGAAATATCAGATTCTTGAAAAACTGAAGAATTATTCGCCCATTTTGGCAGGAACCATCCCGATAGAAATTGATATTGAAGATAGTGATCTGGATATCATCTGTGAAGTAACAGATTTCACTGAATTTAAGAAAGCTCTTTCTGAAATGTTCTCTGAATTTGATTTAAAAATTGAAAAAATCACGGTAAATAATGAACAGGCAACTGTTTTAAATTTCAAACTGGAAGAATTTCCTGTTGAAATTTTCGGACAAAACAAACCTGCAACCGAACAGAACGCTTACCGACACATGATCGCTGAATACAAAATACTACAGGAAAAAGGAAACGATTTTAAAAAGAAAATAATAAAATTAAAAAAACAGGGCATCAAAACGGAACCTGCTTTCGGAATTTTACTGAATTTGGAAAGTCCTTACGAAGACCTGTTAAAAATGATATAAAAAAATGATTGATACGCATACGCACTTATACGCAGAAGAATTTGATGAAGACAGAAAAGAAGCCATTCAGAGATCTTTAGATAAGGGAATTACAGCATTTTATCTTCCGGCAATCGATTCGGAATCTCACGAAAAAATGCTCCGACTGGAAGCTGAATATCCGCAACATATCTTTTCGATGATGGGATTGCATCCCTGTTACGTAAAACCGGAATCCTGGGAAAAAGAACTCGAAATCGTTAAGAATTATCTCGATCAAAGGTCTTTTCCTGCCATCGGAGAAATCGGAATCGATCTGTACTGGGATAAAACCACTCTTGATATTCAGGTGAAAGCATTTGAACAGCAAATCGACTGGGCAATTGAAAAAGATCTTCCTATCGTAATCCATACCAGAGAAAGTTTCGATGAGACTTTTGAAGTGCTGGAAAGAAAAAAACATCCGAAACTTAGAGGAATTTTCCATTGTTTTTCAGGGAATTTAGAACAGGCAAAACGGGCAATAGCCCTGAATTTCATTTTAGGGATCGGTGGTGTTGTAACCTTTAAAAATGGTAAAATAGATCAATTTCTGCATGAAATTCCGTTGGATAAAATTGTTCTGGAAACAGATTCACCTTATCTCGCTCCGGTTCCGCACAGAGGAAAGCGCAACGAGAGTTCTTATCTTGATCTTGTTGCCGGAAAACTGGTTGATCTCTATAAAGTAGATTTTTCGGAGATTGACAGCATTACAACTGAAAATGCGAAGAAAATATTCGTTCAGCATTAAACATAAAAGCCTTCCGGATCCGGAAGGCTTTTGTATTATTTCTTTCTGGTGAAATTTTTATTCTTAGGCTTTTTAAAACCAACCGATGCCGCTCCGTTATCCGGCTTTGACTTATTTCGGCTGAATTTTGAAGAATTTCCTCTTGCCTGTTTCGGTTTTTCCCCTCCTGCAGGAACTGGCTTGTTGTTCGAATCTCTTTTCTGAGCAACCAGATCGTCTGTATGAAACGGATGATTTTTTACCACAGGAATTTTCATTCCGATCAGTTTCTCCGTATTTCGCAAATTCAGAAGATCCAGACCGTCTACAAATGAAATAGAAGTTCCTTCCGCTCCTGCTCTACCCGTTCTTCCGATTCTGTGAACATACGTTTCAGAAACATCGGAAAGCTCGAAATTAACGACATATTTAAGTTCATCAATATCAATCCCTCTCGCTGCAATGTCTGTCGCAACCAGAACCCTTGTTTTTCCGGATTTAAAATTACTTAAAGCATTCTGACGCGCGTTCTGGGATTTATTCCCGTGAATAGCCTCTGTTGTAATATCATCTTTCTGTAGTTTTCTCGCAATTTTATCCGCACCGTGTTTCGTTCTTGCAAAAACCAAGACAGAATCTGAAATATCGTTCTTTAAAATATGCGTTAAAAGATTCAGTTTATTATCCTTCTCTACAAAGTAAACCGACTGTTTAATGGTTTCTGCGGTAGATGAAACCGGAGTAACTTCTACTTTTACAGGATTATTAAGAATAGAATCTGCCAGTTTCTGTATTTCTGAAGGCATGGTTGCAGAGAAGAACAAAGTCTGCCTTTTTTGAGGCAAAAGTTTAATAATTCTTTTCACATCGTGCACAAAACCCATATCCAGCATTCTGTCAGCTTCGTCCAGTACAAAAATTTCAAGATTTTTTAAGCTGATGATTCCCTGAGCAATAAAATCCAGAAGTCTTCCCGGTGTCGCGACCAGAATATCAACTCCTTTTTTCAGCGCAGCTTCCTGATTTCCCTGCTTTACACCTCCAAAAATTACGAGATGCTTTAAAGGCAAATATTTTCCGTAAGCATTGATGTTTTCTTCAATCTGGATTGCCAGTTCTCTTGTAGGCGTTAAGATTAAAGCTTTTATATTTTTGTTTGGAAATTTGTTCTGAGCAAGATTCTGAAGGATAGGAATCGCAAAAGCTGCCGTTTTTCCTGTCCCTGTCTGTGCGCAACCCAGAAAATCTTTACCTTTTAAAATTTCCGGAATAGATCTTTCCTGAATCGGGGTCGGGTTGGTATATCCTTGTTCCTGAATTGCTTTTGAAATAGGATCTATTAATTGTAAGTCTGTAAAATTCAAATGAATTGTATTTAATAATTAAAATAAAAATTCCTTCAAAATGAAGGAATTATATTTTGCAAAGGTAGCTTAAATATTTTTAATGGATCAATTCACTTTTGTCCATTGCTGACTGAATCTTAAATCTTCAAAAAACTTATATAATTCTTCAAGTTTTTCGGTTCCTCTTTTCCCGTAATCTTCAACATGTTTTGAGGTTCCGTCGGCAAAATTAATTCTTAAATGGGAAGTTGGGAGATCCGTAATATTTCTTTCACCATATTTTTCATTCAGTTTTTTCACCTCCAAACCATCCAGTAAAGCAATCAGCTTATTATAGTCTTCCTGCTTTATTGTTCCTTTGAAAGTTCCTTCACGGGGTTTATTGAAATCTCCTTTAGAAAATCCGTTCGTAAAATTAAAATGTTCTGCATCAAAAACAGCAGTTCTGTCAGGATTAATGGTTATTTTAAAAATAGGACAAGATCCGAAACAGGCTCCTGCTTCATATTCGATTTTTGAATATTTTGAATTGTTTTTTTGCGGGGTACAAGAGAACAGAAAAATAAAAGCAAAAAGACTGAATATATATTTCATAGCTTACATTTGAGTGGTGAGTGTCAATAATTGTTCCAAAAGTGAAAACACTGAATTATATGTATACAAATTATAAATATATGAAATAAAAAGTATTATAAAAAAGTCATTTAACAATGAATTTTATTTTATCCATAGTTACATTTGTGGCTAATTTAATAATCATGAAAAAAACAATCATTCTACTTTCTGTTGTATTAGGTATTACAGCAAACGCTCAATGGAATCTTACAGGAAACACAGGAACAACTCCAGGAACAAATTTTATAGGAACTTTAGATAATCAACCCCTTGTTATTAAGATAAATAATGATGAAAAAATGAGAATTACACCAACTGGTCAGTTTTCATTTCATAATATAGGATATACAGCTCAAATCTGGGATAAAAACTTGCTTTTTGGCGGTGGTATGAGCAATACTACAGGTATTTTAAACACAGCGTTTGGTATGGGAACATTAACGCAAAATGCCACATCCTCAGGTAATGTAGCATTGGGAAGTAATGCTTTGGCGTCATTAACAAGTGGTAGTTCAAATACTGCGGTAGGTAGTGGCACCATGCGAAATACTCCTTCTGCTACATTTAGTGTTGCAATAGGAACTAATGCTTTGGAAAACATGCAGGGAGGTACAGGAAACATCGGAATAGGACTGGGAGCAATGGGATCAGGATCACTTGTAGGAGATGATAATATCGCTTTAGGAAATAGTGCTATGAGATATATTGGAAACGGAAGTTTAAACGTGATATTAGGAGCAAATTCTTTTAGAGCGTTAACAACAGGATCAAATAATATTAATTTAGGATATTCTAATGCAAAAAGTATTTTATCAGGTAATAACAATATTTTCATAGGAACAAATATCATCCCATATTCTGCTACTCCAGAAAGTGAACTTAATATAGGAAATTGGATTGTTGGAAATAACGGAACAATCGGAATCGGACAGTTTACGAATCAACTACCTGCAGATGGAATTACTGCCGATGGTGAGAAATACAAACTTTTTGTAAAAGATGGGATTAGAACAGAAAAAGTAAAAGTAGATATCGCCGCAAACAACGGATGGGCAGATTACGTATTTGAAAAAGATTACAAATTAATGCCATTAAATAGTGTTGAAAAATTTATCAAAGAAAACGGACATCTTCCGGAAGTTCCCACAACTGAGGAAGCAATCAAAAATGGTATTGAACTTAAGGAAATGAATATTCTACTTCTGAAAAAGATTGAAGAACTTACGCTTTATACAATAGAGCAACAGAAAAGAATTGAAGCACTTGAGAAAAAAGTAAAATAATTAATTATATAAAATTAAGAACATGAAAAAGTTTTATATAACAATTATAATGGCTTTATTCCCGATACTGATGTTTTCACAAGGTGAAAATAACAATTGGTATTTTGGAAACTATGCTTATGTAAGGTTTGATGGTACAACAACAACTCTAGTAGATAGTCAAAGAGGCAGTATGTGGGCGAGTGGAACAGTAAGTGATAATAATGGCAATTTATTGTTTTATACAGATGGTAGCCAAATAAGAAATCGAGAACATCAGGTGATGGAAAATGGTTTGGGTATTAATAATGGGATAAATCCTTGGCAGGTATCTATTGTAAAACACCCTGGAAAACCAAGTCAATATTACGTTTTTGTAAGTAATTTTCCGTATGATGCAGTTTCCTATTCGCTTGTTGATATGTCTTTAGGAGCTGTAAGTAATGGAGTTCCTTTAGGTAAAGTTGTTGATGGACAAAAAAATGTAACGCTTTATAACGATATGGGAAATTCCTATGCATCTTACGGTGTAACTGTTGTCCCTCACGCAGATGGAAAATCTGTTTGGGTATGTTTTCCAATGGATGTTAAGATGTATAGTTATTTGGTGGATAATACAGGGTTGCATAGTGTTCCGTCCGTAAGTAATATGAATATTACCGCCCCTATAAATTATTACAATTCTAAAGTAACTTCTTCACCTACTATTAATTCAAGCTTTTCGAATTACATAAGCCTTGCTGTATGGTTAGGATCTTTACATGAATCTAAGGTAATGTCATATAATAATTCAATTGGAAAAGTAACAAACGATTATTTGCTGACAATTTCAAGTTTACATCCCACAGTTACAGAATTTAATAAAGACGCATCTATTCTTTATGTAGGCAATAATGCAACAGGGAGTATTTTAGCAATAGATATGCTTAATTCGACTACATCCGTTGTATATAATCAAATTTACAATAATTCAAATTTAGAATGTTATGCTATTCAAAGAAATAAATACAATGATATTTATATAAGTTATGATAATAGAGGATATCTAAGTAAGATTTATAACCCGGATGTTTACGGAGGAAGTAGTGTAATCCTTGATGCTGTGAATCTTCAAGGAAAAACTACTACAAAAACTTTACCTTCATTGCTTATTACTGGAAATGATTCTTGCCCACCTGTTTTTGATCTTATTACCGAACCTAATGTATATTTTACTTATCAAGCAGGAGACAAGATTACAACACATACTAATTACATAATTCATGATAATAAAGATATTACAATGAAAGCAAAAAATTATATTTTAATGCTTCCAGATTCATTCGTTATGTATAATTCAAAGTTTCTTGCGACAATAGAAGATTGTCCTTCAACGGTAGTAAAGCAAACAAAAACACAAAATCAAAAACAAATTTCTTTAAAACTTGATTTAACAAAATACCAACAACAAGGCTCTATAGATATCTATCCTAATCCCGCTTCTGATTTTTTAACGATTCAATCCACTTTGAAAGTTGAAAATGTAAATGTTTATGATATTTCGGGGAAGAAAATTAATACCGTATTGAATGGAAATACAATTGATATTAAACATATTCCTTCGGGATCATATCTCATTACCATCGAAACTAAAGAAGGAAAAACAACGAAAAAGTTTATAAAAAAATAATTACGAACACTAAAAAAGGAGAAACAAAGCGTTTCTCCTTTTATATTTTAGTATCGGTTAAATCCTATCCATGTAATTTCTTCCAGATCACATCTTTCAGTTCCATAAGACCTTCTCCGGTAACGCCTGAGAAAAATAAAGGCTGTCTGTTTTCGGGAAATTCTGCGGAAATTTCTTTCCTCAGCTCTTCATCCAGAAGATCGGATTTTGAGATGGAAATAATAAAATCTTTATCCAGCAATTCAGGATTGTATTCCTTTAATTCATTTTCAAGAATCTTAAATTCCTGAAAATGATCTTCAGAATCAGCCGGAATTAAAAACAACAGGATAGAATTCCTTTCAATATGTCTTAAAAAACGGTGTCCCAAACCTTTTCCTTCAGCTGCTCCTTCAATAATCCCCGGAATATCTGCCATTACAAAAGATTTATAATTTCTGTAATCCACAATTCCTAAATTAGGGGTTAAAGTGGTAAAAGCATAATCTGCAATTTTAGGTTTAGCCGCAGAAACGGAGGATAACAACGTAGATTTTCCTGCGTTCGGAAACCCTACAAGACCTACATCCGCAAGGATTTTAAGCTCAAAAACAACGTATCCTTCCTGTCCGTCCATTCCCGGTTGCGCAAATCTTGGAGTCTGGTTGGTAGAAGATTTGAAGTGCTCATTTCCCTTTCCTCCCATTCCTCCTTCCATCAGGATAATTTCCTGACCGTCTTCCAGAATTTCACCGATGATCTCGCCATCTTCATTTTTAGCAATCGTTCCGATAGGAACTTCAATATAAACATCGGCTCCGTAAGCTCCTGTTAACTGATTTTTTCCTCCGTTTTCACCACGCTCCGCTTTTACGTGTCGCGTGTAACGCAAAGGAAGTAAAGTCCATTCGTTGGCATTTCCTTTCATGATGACGTGGCCTCCTCTACCTCCGTCTCCTCCATCCGGACCGCCCTTAGGAATATATTTTTCACGGCGGAGATGCGCAGAACCTGCTCCTCCATGACCGCTTTTACAATGAATCTTTACGTAATCTACAAAATTTGACATAATTTTAATTCAAGGTTTTATGTTGAAGGTTCAAAGTTTTAACCTTGAATTTGGAACTTTGAACCTTGAATCAAAAATTTTTACTTTTGAAACTTCTCTACTTCAGCGAAAAGTTTTTCAGAGATTTCATTGATGTCTCCGACACCATTGATCTCAACATATTTGCCCTGCTGCTTGTACAGCTCGGCTACTTCTGCTGTTTTTGCGTAGTACTCTTTTATTCTGTTTTGGATGATCTCTACGTTGCTGTCGTCTGATCTTCCACTGATTTCTCCTCTTTTCAGCAATCGGTCTACCAAAATTGAATCTTCAACCACCAAAGAAAGGCATACATCAATTTCATCATTCAGTTCTTCTTTCACTATTTTTTCCAATGCTTCCGTCTGAACAGCCGTTCTCGGATAACCGTCGAAAATAAATCCTGCTGCATCGGTAGGTTTTCTGATCTCATCGATCAGCATATCTGTTGTTACCTGATCCGGAACCAATTCTCCCTTATCAATGTAAGATTTTGCCAATTTTCCAAGCTCGGTATCATTTTTCATGTTGAATCTGAAAAGATCACCTGTTGAGATTTGTTTTAAATTGAATTTCTCGATCAGGTTTTGTGCTTGTGTTCCTTTTCCACTTCCTGGAGGACCGAACAGAACGATGTTTATCATAATGTTGTTTTGCTTCCGGCAATCGGCACTGCTTTTTTCGGCCTGCTTCCTGCTTTTAGCTGTTTTTAAGTTATTATTAAATTTATTTCTTTATTTTACTTTTAAGCTAAAAGCTATCAGCTAATAGCCAACAGCGTTTTAATGATTGATTTGTCCGTCTTCTAACTGGTACAAATTGGGTAAGTTTCTTCCTAATTCATCATAATCCAAACCGTACCCTAAAACAAATTTGTTTGGAATTTCTTTCCCGATATAATCCAGCTTAAAATCCTTCTTATATACTTCAGGTTTAAGTAAGAATGAAGCTATTTTTACAGATTTAGGACGCTGCGTCTCGTTAAAATACTTGAAAAGACTTTCTACGGTATTTCCGGTATCTACAATATCTTCTACCAGAATGATGTGACGGTCTTTTACATCCTTCGTCAGTTCCATTTTCTGGTAAACAATTCCTGTAGATTCTGTTCCCACGTAAGAACTCATCTGGATGAAAGCAATTTCGCATGGTCCCGGATAATGCTTCAAAAGGTCTGAGAAGAACATAATCACCCCATTCAAAACACCTATAAAAACAGGAACTTCATCTTTATAATCTTCATAAATCTTTAAAGCCGTAGCTTTTACAATCTCCTGAATCTCGGCATCCTCCAGATAAGGAACAAAAGTTTTGTCGTGAACTTTAATACTCTCCATAAAAAATTTTAGTAGTTGGCAAAGTTACGGATTTTTGACGAAAGTTTTTAATGGATAAAGATGAAGAGTTTTTAAAATCATTGAGCTCTATATTTTCAATGCGTTACTACAGAATGCCTTAGAAACATTTGAAATCATCCTACCGAAAGACAAAAGAATTCACTTAAAATTAAAACTAAATTTTAAAATTACCCAAGATGTTAAAAATCAAATATTTACAATCGCATTATTTTAACATTGTTTTAACCTTTTTTCTTATATTTGCTGATTAGTCCAAAAACCTTACAATGTCTCTGTACCAAAGAATTGCTGAGAAGCTGCAATATATAAGCCCGAATTTTTATAAAAAAAGATATTTTAAAACCTTAAACAATCTTACCAAAGATAATTTTTCGTCGCGAAATGTAGAACCGGAATTGGTTTGGATTAAAGAATTCTTACCTAAAAATGCAGTAATCTTTGATATCGGAGCCAATGTAGGAAGCTTCCTTTATCAGCTTGAAAATAAGCTGGATCATGAGAACATCTATGCTTTTGAGCCCAATAAAAAACTGTATCATCGTCTGAAAAGGTTATTTCCGGCAATGCGGATTTTTCCTTTGGCACTGTCTGACGAAAATACAACGGCTGAATTTAAAGTTCCGATCATCAACGGAAAAATCGTTGCTTCAAGAGGAACCCTGAATACAGACTACAAGGAAAAAGGCGAAGAACAGAGCTACACCGAAAGAGTAAAAGTAATAAAACTCGACGAATGGGCGGCAATTGAGCATTTCAGCAGACTCGATTTTATTAAAATTGATGTGGAAGGCAATGAAATGAAAACACTTCAAGGTGCGAAGCAGATTATTAAACAGTTTTCACCGACGTTAATGGTAGAAATGGAACAGAGACATCACCAGACTCCGATCTGGGAAGAGATCTCAGAAGTTGAATCCTGGGGTTATGATGCAAACTATCTGAACAGGCACACTTTTGAGCTTAAAAAATTAACGGAAGAAATTCTTTTAAAAAACATCAGCGACGAAAAAAATAAAACAGAATACATCAACAACATTATTTTTATTCCGAAAAACTAATAAAAGATGAGTGTAGTAGCAAGGCAGGGCTTTAAATATTCCATCATTGGGTATATTGGTTTTTTACTGGGAACCGTTTCAATATTTATTTTCATGAATAATCTTGAGTTCTACGGAACTTTAAGATATATCATGCCAACCGCAGAAATGTTCGTTCCTTTCGTTGTGTTCGGGATTTCTTATGCTAATGTAAAATTTTTCCATAAAGTAGATAAAGACGGAAAAAAGCAAAACATGCTTTCATTATCTCTGCTTGCTGTGGTCATTAATTTTGCTATATTTCTGTGTATCTTCTTTTTGATTCCCTATTTTTTTCCGGAATTTAAGAATACCAAAGCATGGAAAATTAAAAACATCATTCTGCCACTTACTTTAACTCTTTCTTTTTGTGCAATTTTTAATAAATATATTTCAAATTACAAAAGAATAGTCGTTTCTAATATTTTTGACAATCTTTTTCCAAAAATTGCCAATCTGGGTGCTTTTCTTATTTTTATATATTTAGCATCACGGTACACAGAGCCTTCAACTATTCCTGAAAAAATCGCATTGATTTTCTTTTTCGGAATGTTTGCTCTTATGTTTTTTGGATATATTTTTTACACCAATAAACTGGAAAAAATAAATCTGGATTTCAGTACAGATTATTTCAAAAAAGATAACTTTTACAAAGAGTTCGCCGCTTATAGTTTTTTCGGGTTTTTAGGAACTTTTGGAAATTATTTAGCCATCAACAATTTTATGATTGGGGAATTTCTGGGGATGGAAGAAAACGGAATTTACTCTACACTGTATGCTTTAATTTCACTAATATCGATACCCCAATTAGGTTTATTTAATATTTCAGCACCTATCATCAGTAAAAACCTTGCAGACGGAGATATGGAAGGTCTGGATAAATTTCATAAGAAAACATCCCTCACTTTGTATTTTCTGGGAGCAGTTCTGTTTTCATGCATCATCATCGGGTTTCCTTATCTTACTTATTTTATGCCTAAAAACGGGATTCTTTTAAGAGAATATCAACCGGTTGTGTGGATTTGGGGATCTGCGGTTCTGGTCGATTTAGCAACGGGCTTCAACGGAAACATTATTTCCCTTTCAAAATATTATAAATTTAATATTGTTGTAATGCTTTTATTAGCAGGACTCACCATACTCTTAAATCTTTACTTTTTACAAAACACAGATCTTAAATTAAGCGGAATTGCCCTGTCTACAGCGATTTCTCTTACCACCTACAATGTCATTAAGATTATTTTCAACTATGTAATGTTTAAAGTTTCTCCTTTAACGATTGAAATGATTTTTGTATCCATTATCTGTACTTTAGCGGTTACGGTTGCGATTGTTTTGCCGAATTTTGAAAGTAATTTCATCAACATGATTTACAAACCCGCCGTTGTGCTGATCCTGATTTTTATCGGAAATTATTTTACCAAGATTTTCCCTGTTGAAGACTATCTGAACAGAAATTTCATCAAAAGTATTTTTAAATTTAAATAGAAATTAATTCGTTTAATAGCTTTTCGAGTTTTTGCTGAACAGATTTTTTATTGAATTCTTTTTGAAAGTCGAATTGACTGTTTTTGAGTAATTTAAACTGCTCCAGAATATCTTTTTGCTCAGGAACAATAAAATCTAATTTTGAAGCATAATTTGAAGGAAAAACAGCTTGTTTTCCAAATTTGATGGCATCTCCAAGATTTCCCGTCATTTTTGTTTTGCCATAAATTTCTTCCTGACTGAAAAACGTAGTTTTCTGCTGAATAGGACACCACAAAACGTCCGCTTTCTGCATCCAGTCTTCGAAATCGGTTTGAGTAACCCTCTCTGAAAAATATGTAATATTGATATATTTCAATGAACGTTCCAGATCTATAATATCTTTTAATTCTTCATTTTTTGCTCTTCCTAAAAAGACAAATTCAATGAATTTATTTTCAGGATCTGAATGTTTATTTAACTTTTCAAGATTGTTTATGACTGAAAAAACTCTTTTATAATCTCTTCTTTGCTGGGAAACTCCACCCGGAATAACAATAGTTAACACTTTATTTTCCGGTTTTTTAAAATTTTTAGTGTAAAAAAGAGGCAAGAATTTATACCTTTCAGAACTCAACTCTTCATCCAAAACCAATAGCTTTTTTGCTGTCTGATAGACTTTTGATGAGTTTAACAGACCTTCTTTCCACAACAATTTCAGTCTGTATATCTGATCTTCTTTGAAAATACTTTTGATGAGGCTGAACTTTGAAGATTTCATAAAGTTCATGTTGTGAACGATCACGGAAGCATTGTATTTTTTTACAATCGCAAGAAAGGTGTTGAAATAACGGTGAACCGTTCCGATAATAATTACATCATATCTTTGTAATTTCAGCTGATCCAAAATCATTGAACTGTCCGACAGAAAAATGTTCTCTCCGGATTCAATGATCTGATCTTTTATCTTTTTTGAAAAATAATAATCTACGGTAAATTCTCCGGAACCGCTCATCACATTGATAAAATCCTGAGCAATTTCCGCGTGGGTATCAATTTCTATGTAGGCTATTTTTTTCAAAATTCTAACGTTTAGGCTAATTTTATATTTTGTTAAACGGACTAAAATCCGTTTCTATTGAATAGATTTTATTTTTGCTTATACTTAATTAATCATAATGCTTAATTTTAACGCAAAGTTCGCAAGAGTTTTTAAATATTAACCGCTTTTAAGCTCGCAAAGGCGTTTCACTCAGCAGAGAACCCAAAGTTTTTTTAATAATGACGAATTGCGGACAACCACATTTTATTTAATTAATTACATTTTCAGCCATTTTTTCTTCAGCATATTCCAGCGCTGATTGTTGATGACTCTCTGTTCCTCTTTTGAAATTTTCAGTTCCAATTTCTGAGAACGGCAGTTTTCATACGATTTAATGATTGAAAAGAAAAATGCAGCCGATTTGCTTTTCGCTGCTTCTTTTGAGGAAGCGATGTAGGCTAAAAACCGGTTCAGTCCTAAAAAATAAAAATATCTTCCATAGTAATCTGCGGGTTTTATGGTATAATCAGCTCCTTTTACTTTAATTAATTTCACGTGAAGTTCCGGCAGAACAACTTCTTTCCACCCAAGATTTTCCAGTAAAATGGCATCGATATTGTCCCATCCCAAAGTTTCACGAATGCCTTTCATCCCGATAAAACTTTCTTTTCGGTACGCTTTCATCGGACCACGAACATGATGTTTGTTGGAATTTCCTTCATAAATCCATTCTCCGTCTTTTTCAACGTACAGTAAACCGCCGACCAATCCATATTTCGGATTATTTCTGAATGCATTTTCTACCGTTTCAAGATAATTTTCAGGTAAAATGACATCCGCATCAAATTTACAGATGATTTCAAAATCCTCTATATTCTGAGTATTCAAGCCGTTTTTAAAAGCATTGACTACTTTTGAACCGGGTTGGTGCGCAGATTTCTGAAGATCAATCGTTTCAAATCTTGAATCATGATCTGTATATTTTCTGATGACTTCCGAAGTTCCGTCTGTAGAACCGTCATTAACGACCACTACTTTAAAATCCTTAAAACTCTGCCGTTGTAAAGAATCTAATGCAAAAGGAAGATTGTTTTCTTCGTTATGCGCAGGAATGATGATTAAAAATCTCAAAAGAAAAATATAAATGATGAATAATAAGCGATAACTGATAAAATCGGGTTAGATTTTAATCATTTATCGCTTATCGTTACTATTATTTGTTGTGGGGTTTCAGCATATTTTTAGGATCAAGGATTTCATCCAGTTTTTCCTGAGAAAGCAGTCCTTTTTCCAATACTAAATTGTACACACTTTTTCCTGTTTCCAAAGCTTCTTTGGCAATCGCTGTCGATTGTTTGTAGCCGATGTAAGGATTTAAGGCGGTTACAATTCCGATGCTGTGTTTCACCATATTCAGGCAGACTTCTTTATTTGCCGTAATTCCGACGATACATTTTTCGCGGAGTGTATCCAAAGCATTGCCTAAAAAGTGAATATTTTCCATGATCGCGTGAGAAAGTACAGGTTCCATTACATTGAGCTGCAGTTGTCCTGCTTCTGCTGCAAAAGTTACCGTAAGATCATTTCCGAACACTTTAAAACAAACCTGATTAACCACTTCCGGAATCACAGGATTTACTTTTCCCGGCATAATAGATGATCCCGGCTGCATCGGAGGTAAATTGATTTCCGACAATCCTGCTCTCGGTCCTGAAGCAAGCAATCTTAAATCGTTGCAGATTTTTGATAATTTCACAGCAAGACGTTTCATTGCGGATGAATAGATCACATAAGAACCTGTATCCGGTGTAGCTTCCACCAGATCCGGCGCTGAAACGACAGGAAAACCTGTTAACTGCGCTAAATTTTTCGCGCAGAGTGTTGCATATCCAACCGGAGCATTAATTCCTGTCCCGATCGCAGTGGCACCCATATTAACTTCTACAAAAAGATTGGCGTTATTATTTAATTTAGAAATATCTTCTTCCAAAGTAGCTGCAAAGGCTTCAAATTCCTGTCCCAAAGTCATTGGAACCGCATCCTGAAGCTGCGTTCTTCCCATTTTGATAACATCCTGAAATTCTTTTCCTTTCGATCTGAAAGCTTCAACGATTTTCTCCAGTTTTTCTACAAGAGAAATGTTCATCTGAAGCAGTCCCATTTTAATTGCCGTAGGATAAGCATCGTTGGTAGACTGGGAAAGATTGATGTGGTCATTGGGTGAACAGAATTCATACTGTCCTTTATTTTTCCCGAGTTTCTCCAGAACACGGTTGGCAATTACTTCATTGGCGTTCATGTTGATGGAAGTTCCTGCCCCACCCTGAATCATATCCACCGGAAACTGGTCGTGCAGTTCTCCGTTTATTAATTCATCACAAACTTCAGCAATGGTATGATATAAATTTTCATCCAGCAGACCCAGCTCATAATTGGTTTTAGCTGCCGCTTTTTTTACGAAAGCCAACCCTTTAATGAACTCCGGATATGAAGATAAAAGCTGTCCTGAAATTTTAAAATTATTAATCGCTCTTTGCGTCTGTACTCCATAATAAGCATTCACCGGAACTTCTAATTCTCCCAGCAAATCGCTTTCTTTCCTGAAATTTTCCATTACAGATTTTTTAATTATTTTGAGACTTTAAAGATAACAAAAACGCACCGAAACCGATGCGCTTTCCTTATTTATTTTGTAGGATATTTTACGTTTAAAGCCTGCAATATGGAGAAGGTTTCCGCGTCCATTATTCCGTCGTAATTCTGCGGTCTGAAGTGATATTGAAATGCTTCTATTGTTTTTTTCGTAGCATCATCCCATTTCCCGCTCAGATCCAAGGCATACCCGAATTTCTGCAACTGCGTCTGAACATTAAAAATAAACGTCGGATCGTTGTATTTTGACTGGAAATCCGTAGATGTTGCCAGATCATAGAAACTTTGCTTCACGGCATCATCATACCACATTCCGATCTGGTATTCGTCGTATAATTTTTTCCATGGAAATAAAGGTCCCGGATCCTGTTTTCTTGTAGGGGCAATATCTGAATGTGCCAGAATATTGGTTGCCGGAATATTATATCTCGCCACAATATCTTTCACCAAAGCGGCTACTTTTTTCATCTGAGCATCATCAAAAGGCATGAAAGTTCTTTTTCCTGCAGCATCTGTGGTGAATCCTGAATTTACAATCTCAATTCCGATAGATGTATCATTAAGGTTTTTATCGGCTCTCCAAGCGCTTACTCCGGCGTGATACGAACGCTTATTTTCATCTACCAACTGATAAATTTCGTTATCTCCTGTATTATTTACAAGATAATGTGCACTTACCGCCTGCTGAGATAATACGGTAATGGATTTATCATCCGGTAAAGCTGTATAATGTAAGATTAAATATCGCTGTCTGAAATTCTGTGCAATTGCCGGAAAGTAAGTTTTCACCACTTTATAACCTGCGGGTTTTGCAGAAACAATAGAACCATAACTTGCGGTGTTGTCATTTTTAGTAATATCCGCAATATTGGTCGTAAAAAATTCTACTCCATGATCGGAAGTGATTTTTGGTTTTGGCTTATCATTAGCTGAAGTCTGCCCTGCTGTTTTCGGCTGTACTGAAGGGGTTCTCGGGATGTATTGTTTTTTTTTTGCATTTTGCTGAGAAGTACAGGAAAAAATCAAAGAACTTAATCCGATGATATATAATGTATTACGCATTTGTTTACTTTTTTTGTTGTTTATTACCTCAAAAATACACAAATTTTTCTTGAAAAATATTTGGTAAATAAAGAAATCTGTTCTATATTTGCACTCGCAATAAAGGAACAACGATCATTAAAAAATAAGATAAACAGGAGGGTTGCCGGAGTGGTTAACGGAGCAGTTTGCTAAACTGTCGACGCGAAAGTGTCGCAAGGGTTCGAATCCCTTACCCTCCGCTTTTCTATATATCTTTTCGGGGCGTAGCGTAGTCCGGTCATCGCGCCTGGTTTGGGACCAGGAGGTCGCAGGTTCGAATCCTGCCGCCCCGACTTTTTTTAACGCGCTTATCTACTAACTAAGCGGGAATCAACTTTATAATGGGTGCGTAGCTCAGCTGGATAGAGCATCTGCCTTCTAAGCAGACGGTCAAAGGTTCGAATCCTTTCGCGCTCACAAAAACCTCATAGCTTTTGTTATGAGGTTTTTTGTTTATATTAACTTTATATTTTTTACCCATCAATCTACATCACTCAAACTTCATACAGAACAGAAACAGGATCAGGCTCAAAAGTTGGGGGGGGAATGTTAAGTAGTTTTATCTTTGCATAATGCTAAGCGATCAAGAACTTCTTAAATTGTTACTTCCTGAATTTTTAGTTGAACACTTTGATATCCTCAAAGCAGAAACTCATGATGCAGAACTTCATCTTTATTTTGAAGAAAAAAGCAGTATTCCTCATGAATTTAAAGAAAGACAGCTGGAATCGAAGGGCTTTTTACCTGAAATCATTATAGATGATTATCCATTACGGGGTAAAATCGTAAAACTTCATGTGAAAAGAAGAAGATGGACTGATAAATCCCCTGGTGAAATCCTTCAAAGAGACTGGCAGCTGGTAGCGAAAGGAACACGCATGACAAAGGATTTAGCAGGCTTCTTAAAAAAATTAGCCGACACTAAAGCTCTTCCCCTAAAAGTCATAGCAGAATTTTTCGGGATCAAAGGCAAGACCTTTCAGAGGCAATACAAGAATAAACTCAGCGAGTATCATAGCTGGGAACAGAAACGACACGCAGAAGACTGGATCATTTACCCTGAAAATCTCTCATCATCTTTATCCTTAGATGAAGTGGCACTCTCTGACGGAGAACTCTACACGCTGCTTACCTCCAAGACTGCACGAGGCAGGAAAGGAAGCATTGTTGCTATCATAAAAGGTACCCAGAGTGATTTTGTCATCACGCATCTTTTAAAAATCAGCAGAAAACTTCGGATGAAGGTAAATGAAATTACTTTGGATATGGCGGGTTCCATGAAGCGTATTGCCCAACGCTGCTTCCCTGGTGCAACACAGGTAATTGACCGCTTTCATGTTCAGAAGCTGGCTACAGAAGCCCTTCAGGAAATCAGGATCAGACATCGTTGGGATGCTATTGAAATGGAAAATACGGTAACGCAAGGACTGGAGGAAGAAAAAAACTCAGGTACAGAAATATTTGAAAACGGTGATTCACGCAAACAGCTTTTAGCAAGAAGCTTGTATTTGCTTTATAAAAGCCGTGAAAAATGGACACTTTCCCAAAAACAAAGAGCTGCTATTCTTTTTGCTCAGTATCCCGATCTGGAGAAAGCATATCAATTGACCGATGGACTGCGAAAGATTTATAATCAGAATATTCCAAAATCATTGGCGATGACTAAACTGGCGCATTGGTTCAAAGAGGTGGAAGAAGCAGATTTTAAATCTTTTTCTACCTTAAGAAAAACAATAATGAATCATTACAGGGATATTTTAAACTATTTTCATCAAAGAAGCACCAATGCCGCTGCGGAATCCTTCAATGCCAAAATCAAAAACTTTAGATTACAGCTTCGTGGAGTAAAAGACAGAACTTTCTTTCTATTTAGATTAACTAAACTTTTTGCATAGCCCCCAACTTTTGCGATTGATCCCAGAAACATCAAATGGAAATTTAATTTCCCTTAACAAATCCGAAGCTTCTAATTCATGAAAAACAATTTTTTCACCTATTGATAAGATGTTGATTTTACTAAAAAAACATTCTCTTTTTTATTATTACTTCTAAAAATGTCATTAATAACATTCCACTCTTTTCTCTTAAACCTCTTAAGGTTTACCAGAATTGATTCAATCCGCAAGAATGATATTTCATCGATCTTCACGCAATAGTATGTCTTCTCATGAGTTTTAAAGTTCTTGTCAATACAATGAAATAAATACACCTCCTTTTCAAACGAAACTACTGATGTAATAATATCGTCATACCAATCAATTATACGTAACTTAGTAATGGTCATTTGTTTTAGTTTAGCTTTTAACTCTCACATTATGTTTTGCTCCGCAGAATTATGAATTTAGATGTTCTGAAATCCTTTGATATAAAACACAGTCCCATAAAAATGATAACCAACCTTTATCATTAAGCTTTTTTTACCATTTCCGATATAAACAACTTTATCCTGAAATATGTAAAATAAATCTTTTCAGACATTCAGTCTGCATTCATCAATTTTCATTTCTACCAATTCCTGCTGTAAATTTTCACCTATATTTTCAATTCCGTATTGATAGAAATTTTTATTGGAATGATGATCTAAACTCATGATGTCTTCTCTTTTTATTTTTGAAAAAGTTTCATACAGCTTTTGTTCAATATAAAAATTAAAAATAAATGAAATAATAAGGAAAATAAGGAATAAAAGCAAAAGTTTCTTTTTCATTTAAATTTCATCTAAAATAATGGTTACTAATAAGGTAAAGATAATAAAAAAGGACATTGAAAAATTTAATAGAAAATTATTTCAATTTTACTTTCATAATTCAAAAAAAGGTTATACATTTGCAACCACAAAAAACAAGGTAATTCTTGTTAAAAAGATGACCTCAATCGGGGCGTAGCGTAGTCCGGTCATCGCGCCTGGTTTGGGACCAGGAGGTCGCAGGTTCGAATCCTGCCGCCCCGACAATTTTAGGGTGCGTAGCTCAGCTGGATAGAGCATCTGCCTTCTAAGCAGACGGTCAAAGGTTCGAATCCTTTCGCGCTCACTTAAACCTCATAACAATGTTATGAGGTTTTTTGTTTATATTAATTTTATGTGCTACTGCTATATTCTTTTTTCTAAATCTTTAAATAAATATTATGTCGGACATTCCTGTGAAATTTTACAGGAAAGATTAAGGAAACATTTATCGGATCATAAAGGCTTTACTTCAAAAGCTAAAGACTGGATAATCGTTTATTCAGAAATTTTTAATTCTAAGAATGATGCTTATAAAAGAGAACAGGAAATAAAATCATGGAAAAGCAGTTCCAAAATTCAAAAGCTAATTGAGAGTTCAGCCACATAGAGCATCCCGATTGTTATCGGGACGGTCAAAGGTTCGAATCCTTTCGCGCTCACAGAAACCTCATAGCTTTTGTTATGAGGTTTTTTAATACATTTTTTGCAAAAAATGCATAATCCACCTATTACAATTAGCATCACACTATAAATTAATAACTATATTTTTTATTTTTTTTCAGTTCACTCTGATAGACAATAAATTAAAAGACAAATCGGATCAATCGCAAAAGTTGGGGGCTATGCAAAAAGTTTAGTTAATCTAAATAGAAAGAAAGTTCTGTCTTTTACTCCACGAAGCTGTAATCTAAAGTTTTTGATTTTGGCATTGAAGGATTCCGCAGCGGCATTGGTGCTTCTTTGATGAAAATAGTTTAAAATATCCCTGTAATGATTCATTATTGTTTTTCTTAAGGTAGAAAAAGATTTAAAATCTGCTTCTTCCACCTCTTTGAACCAATGCGCCAGTTTAGTCATCGCCAATGATTTTGGAATATTCTGATTATAAATCTTTCGCAGTCCATCGGTCAATTGATATGCTTTCTCCAGATCGGGATACTGAGCAAAAAGAATAGCAGCTCTTTGTTTTTGGGAAAGTGTCCATTTTTCACGGCTTTTATAAAGCAAATACAAGCTTCTTGCTAAAAGCTGTTTGCGTGAATCACCGTTTTCAAATATTTCTGTACCTGAGTTTTTTTCTTCCTCCAGTCCTTGCGTTACCGTATTTTCCATTTCAATAGCATCCCAACGATGTCTGATCCTGATTTCCTGAAGGGCTTCTGTAGCCAGCTTCTGAACATGAAAGCGGTCAATTACCTGTGTTGCACCAGGGAAGCAGCGTTGGGCAATACGCTTCATGGAACCCGCCATATCCAAAGTAATTTCATTTACCTTCATCCGAAGTTTTCTGCTGATTTTTAAAAGATGCGTGATGACAAAATCACTCTGGGTACCTTTTATGATAGCAACAATGCTTCCTTTCCTGCCTCGTGCAGTCTTGGAGGTAAGCAGCGTGTAGAGTTCTCCGTCAGAGAGTGCCACTTCATCTAAGGATAAAGATGATGAGAGATTTTCAGGGTAAATGATCCAGTCTTCTGCGTGTCGTTTCTGTTCCCAGCTATGATACCCGCTGAGTTTATTCTTGTATTGCCTCTGAAAGGTCTTGCCTTTGATCCCGAAAAATTCTGCTATGACTTTTAGGGGAAGAGCTTTAGTGTCGGCTAATTTTTTTAAGAAGCCTGCTAAATCCTTTGTCATGCGTGTTCCTTTCGCTACCAGCTGCCAGTCTCTTTGAAGGATTTCACCAGAGGATTTATCAGTCCATCTTCTTCTTTTCACATGAAGTTTTACGATTTTACCCCGTAATGGATAATCATCTATAATGATTTCAGGTAAAAAGCCCTTCGATTCCAGCTGTCTTTCTTTAAATTCATGAGGAATACTGCTTTTTTCTTCAAAATAAAGATGAAGTTCTGCATCATGAGTTTCTGCTTTGAGGATATCAAAGTGTTCAACTAAAAATTCAGGAAGTAACAATTTAAGAAGTTCTTGATCGCTTAGCATTATGCAAAGATAAAACTACTTAACATTCCCCCCCCAACTTTTGAGCCTGATCCGACAAATCTTTGTGAAATAAATAAAACAAATTTATGACAAAGAAACAAGTAAAACTTTATGTAGAACAAAGAATACAAAAACTTATAAAGGAAAATAATTTAAAAAAAAGACAAAAAGCAATTACTTTCTCAAGAGTTTTAAAAAATATATTGAGATTTATATAAATTTGCAAATTATTATTTCCTTCTTTTTATGAAAAAGAGGAAATAATAATTATGGAATATTGCAATGAGAAATTAAAAATAACTTACAGTTACATTATAACCTTAAACAAATAAAGTAAGTTCTGAATATAGTGAAGAATCTTAATTATTTGATTTTAGAGATTCTTCGCTGCTCTCAGAATGACAAAAGTCAAATAGTTTGACTTTTGACAACCTATTTTGACTTTACTTCAAACGATAAGAACTCCCGTCCCAAATATATGTTTTAGAAGCTTTCTTCTTCTTTTCACGGTCTTTTTCATCCTTTTCCATTTCTTCCATTTTAAAGATGAAAGCATTGGAAATTCCGCCTTTGTCATTCGGGAAGACAAATTCTTCAGAATGGTAATAAACATCGGCATCACCAACGCTCATTAACTGAGGTAAAGCTATCAGCTTTTTATTTCTAAACAAAATATATTGATCATAACTTGGAATTCCACAAGCCTCACCTGAAACAGTGGCTTTTAAAGTCAGTTCAACATTTTTCAGCTTATGATTGCTTTCCATTACAAAACTTCCGTAACTTAAACTTTCTCCCGAACCTGTTTCAAAGGAAACCTCATCAATCAGTGTATTTTCTTCCATAACTTTTACAGAAGCGTAATTTTGTTGAATGGTTCCGTTAAAATCAGGATTTTTCTTCGCTAATGTTTTAGTGAAACCGAAAAGAAAATCGTAACCATTCTTATTTCTGTATCCTACACAAAGATTTCCACCCCAAACGTAACCTTCGGAAGTTGTATCGCCTTTCTGATAAGAAATTTTAAACCAGTTCGCTCTTCTTTCGCCTAATTGAAGGATCGTTTCGTCTTTTTTGAGAATTAAAATCTGCTGATTGCTCTGCAAAGAATCCAAAATTGGAGAAGTAATATTCGGAGACTGTCTTATCCTCGTCCAGTCCGTGAATATTTTCTGTGTTTTATTTTCTTCAAAATCGAAAACTCCGTTTGCGTACACGTAATCGTCTTCCTGCGCAGAGAAAATCTGAACAACGAATACAAACAGAATGGTGAAAAAGGTTTTCATAAGATTTGGTTAAAACTGAGGTTAAGATTAAGGCTAAGATTGAGGTTTAAGCTAAGTGAAAAATGTGATTATTTATTTTTCAAGCAGCAAGCTTACCCATTCTTCTCTCTGAAGTTTTTTTGTAAGCGTTAAACCGTTTTCCTTACACACTTCAAGAATATCATCTACATCAAAGAAACACAATCCGGAAAGCAGTAATTTTCCACCTTCATTTAGTACAGAAACATACGTCGGAATGTCTGAAATTAAAATATTTCTGTTGATGTTTGCCAAAATAATATCGTAATGTTCTTTGCCTAAATTTTCTGCAGTTCCCAGCTCGATATCCAGTTCTACATTATTTCTTACTGCATTTTCTTTGGAGTTTTCCACCGACCATTCATCAATATCAATCGCTTTGGTTTCTCCGGCTCCGATCTGTTTTGCATAAATTGCCAGAACCGACGTTCCACAACCCATATCCAGAACTTTTTTACCGTTAAAATCAATATCCATCATCTGTTGGATCATCAGGTGCGTTGTCGGATGATGCCCTGTTCCGAAAGACATTTTCGGCTGAATAACAATTTCATGCATCCCCGGAACAGATTCATGGAACTCTGCTCTGATAAGCACTTTATCATCAATATTAATCGGTTCGAAGTTCTTTTCCCACTCTTCATTCCAGTTGATATTCGGCATTTCCTTAAAAGTGTATTCAATTTTTACCTCATCATTCTGAAAAAGCGGCAGAGATTTCAGCTCTTCTTCATTAAATAAATCTTTCTGAATATATCCAAAAATACCGTTGATTTCTTCCGTAAAACTGTCGAAACCTATCTCAATAAGTTCTGCCATTAATATTTCGTTCCACGGCTGAAGCGGTGTGATTTTGAAATCGAATTCTAAATAATTTTGCATGTGAATAATTTGTTGCAAAAATAAAACTACTTTTTTGATTTATTGGAATATTGCTGGTTTTGTTTTTAAAGCGATTAGTTTTGTTTTTAACGCAAAGTCCGCGAAGATTTTCTTAATAGTGTACTGCATATTCTTCGTTCGCAAAGGCGTTTCACTCAGCAAAGATGATACGTTTACTTTGTCATTCTGACGAAGGAAGAATCTATCTTTTTTATTTACTAAAACATTGCTGTTCTTGTTTTTAACACAAAGAGCGCGAAGATTTTCTTTTAAAAACTTACTGCACATTTTTAAGTTCGCTAAGGCGTTCACTTAAATAAGCACACAGAGAAATTTTTATTACATCCTAATTATTTTTAAGCTTATCCTTCAGTTTGCCTGCAAAATTCTTAATTCTTCTTAACTGCTTAAATGTTTTCTTAATGGTTTCTTTTTAAACGCAATAGGCGCAAAGGTTTCTTTGAAATTATTGAGAATATTTTTCGTTCGCAAGGGCATTTCACTCAGCGAAGGCGACACGCTTACTTTGTCATTCTGACGAAGGAAGAATCTCGATTTCTGACGGAAGAAAAATTTGTTGTTTATTGATTAGAGATTCTTCACTCTCACTTCGTTCCCGTTCAGAATGACAGATTTCCCGCAGAAAAAAAGCGAACCGAAGTCCGCTTTTACAATTGTTTTATATCTTGAGTCCGAAAAAAATCCAGAACTCAAAACTTTAAACTTTAAACCAATTATGGATTGGTAGAGAAAATAGAACCGTTTGCGATCAACGCTCTTCTGTTCATTTTTAAAATATCTCTTACCCACTCTGCAAAGTCTTCCGGCTGAAGAACTTTATCAGGATTTCCGTCTGTTAAACCTCCCTGAATCGACATATCTGAAGCAATCGTGCTCGGCGTTAAGGTAATCACACGAATATTCTGTTTTCTCCATTCTGCCATCATCGACTGAGACAGGGAAACAACTGCTGCTTTTGAGGCTGCATAAGCCGACATATTCGGTCCGCCTTTCAAACCTGCCGTAGATGCAACGTTTACAATATCCCCCTCTCCTTTTTCTTTCATGAAAGGATAAACTGCTTTTGCCGCATAATATACCCCGAAAAGATTGGTTTTAATCACCTGTTCCCAGGTTTCGGAAGGCATTTCTTCGATAGAACCGAAATCTCCGATCCCTGCGTTGTTAATTAAAATATCAACACCTCCCAATTGCTCCGCAATAGACTCGATTCCTGCTTTTACATGGATTTCATTATCAATACTGAAAACTGCGTAAGCCGATTTTACTCCCAGTTTCTGGATTTCATCGACTACCATTTTAAGGTTTTCTTCATTTCTTCCCGTGATGGCTACATTTACTCCTTCACTTGCCAAAGCTAAAGCCACAGCTTTTCCCAATCCTCTTCCGCCTCCTGTAACGATGGCATTTTTTCCGTTTATATCCATTTTTAAAGAATTTTTTATTCGTTGATGCAAATTTACGAAACATTAGCCGAGCTAAAAATCCGTATTATGATTAATTTATAAATAACCGCTTATGTTTAAAGCAAAACCGACTCCAAAATAGAGCCGGTTTCTTTGAAAGTATAGTAATAAATGAAAATTAAGGAATAATAATCTGGTTCTGAACGTCAAATTCTTCTGTGGCAGAGAACTGGTTTCCATACATATCCGTTGCTCTTACCTCAACTTTATGCTTTCCTAAAGAAAGTTTTTTCGGGAAATCTCCGGTCCAGATGTGTTTTGAAGATTCCGGATTAGAAGGTCTTCTTCCGGGGAAAATATTCTGCGTGGTGTCCCATTTGAAAACCGACATCGCAAAACTCGGATCTACGGTTTCGTCATACTGCATTTCTTCCCATTTATCGCCGTCTATTCTGTATTCTACCTTATCTTTTTTGCTTCCTATGAAGAAGTTTGCCAAAACTTTAGCAGACGTTTTTGAAGGGAAAGGAACTACTTTCGGAACATATAAATTGATCTGATAATCTTCCGGCTTTCCGGCAGTTTTGTACTTTACTTTATATTCATTATCATTAAAACTGATGAAAGAATATCCTTTTGCTGTTCCGTCTCTCATCGTAGAAGTCGGCAGTCCCAAATCATCCGAAGTTCCGGACCACCAGTCGCCGCAGGTAGTTCCTACATTGTATTCATGAAGGTCTTTGGAACCGTTCCATCCTGCTGTTTTCCCGTAAAAAAGCTGCTGCTGAATGTGAGTGTGCGCCGAAAGCAACAAAGCATTCTTAAACGGAGCAAGTTGATCAAACAATTTCTGGCGGTCTGCATTTCTGAAATTATCTTCATTTTTATGCTCCAGAGGAATATGGAAAGAAACAACGATCAGTTTATTTTTATCCACCAGTTTCAGATCGTTTTCGATAAACTGCATCTGATCTTCACGGAAACCTCCCCAATATCCTTTTCCGTCGCGCGGATCGGGATATAAAATATCATCCAAGATAATAAAATGTACATTTCCGTAATTGAAGGAATAATTTGCTGGTCCGAAATTGGATTCAAAAGTCTCATCAGAAAGCATATCTTCTTTCGCTTCGTAATTCATGTCATGATTTCCCATCACGTTATACCAAGGAAGTCCGATTTCTTTCATCACGTCTGCGTAAGGTTTTTGCAGGCTTAAATTATCTCCTACCAAATCTCCGAGACTGATTCCTAAAACCGCATTTTTCTTCGTACTTTTCACTTCGTTTACAATGGCTCTTTTAAAATAATCCAACTGTTTTTCTGTGTAAGGCTGCGGATCTCCGAAAACCAGAATATCAAAATTTTTGCTTTCATTATGTTTATTTAAGGCAAAATTAATTTCTTTCGGAAGTTCGCCTGTAGGTGCAGAACCTTTGTATTTAAAATCTGCGGGCGAACCTTTTGGCTTGTACTGATAATAATATTGAGGAAGATTATTTGCATTTAGAGGAGTCATATAGCCGGAAGGTTTGATAACAAAAATGGTCTGTCCGTCCTGAACAGGCAGACTGTATCTTCCGTTTTTATCGGTTAACACAACCTGAGCTCCGTTGGAAACCGCCACTCCTTCGATTCCTTTTTCTTTGTTTTCCTTCTTCAGGTTTTTGTTGCTGTCTTCGTACACATATCCCGAAACAGAAGCCTGTGAAAATGCCATTGCTGAAATTAAAAGACAAGGCATTAAAAATTTTATATTCATTGTAATAATATTTGAATGTAAGTTTTGGCTGAAGCCAATCTGATTATTTTTCTGAAAATCGGGCTAAAGCCCGATCCTACGGATAAGTTTATGGTTTATTCCACCACATTTTAACATTGATATTGTCTCCACCCATTGCCTGAACTGCTGCATTATAATTGGCAGTGTTCATTACTTTGGTCTGGGTAGGATACATAAATCTTACCGGCATCTGTCCGTTGTTCTGAAGCCCGCCGTTGTTCGGTAAAACCGGGAATCCTGTTCTTCTGTATTCGTACCATTGCTGATGATCTACAAAAAACAGAGAAATGTATTTCTGAAGCATAATTCTTTCGAAAGTTCCGTTGTAAGCCACATTAGCGTTGGTAAAATAATTGGAAGGAACAGTGGCTCCCCATTGTTCAATAATCGATTTTACCCCGTTTTCATAATAAGTCTGGGTATTTCCTGTAATAATTCCTTTGAAAGAAAGCTCTGCAAGAATAAACTGAACCTCAGAATACGTCATGATTAAATCTTTCAACGGCGCTTTTGCAAGATTCTGGTTAAAGTTTGAAGGCTGATAATTGAAAACACTTCCCAAAGCATATCCTGAAGGAGCGCCTTTGTAACCGATGTTCGCATTCGTTGCCAGATCTTTTGCCTGTGTGAAAAACATACTCATTCTCGGATCATTATTGTTTTTCATGGCATTCACAAAAAATTCTCCTGCGGCACGATATGCCGTAAAATCCTGTGGTCTTGCTATCGGCGGAAGATAAGGTGAAATTCCGGAAATGGTTAATAAAGCGCTGTCTGTATTGTTCTGGAAAATAGGATATGTGGTAGGATTGCTTACAATTTCCTGAATTCTTTCATGAACATTTACTTCTCCGTTTCTTTTAAGAATTCTCGTTAATAATCTTAATGATAAAGAATTACAGAACTTCTTCCAGTTAACGATTCCCGTCACATTATTATTGGCATTATAGAAAAGATCGGTTTCCGTTAATGTTTTGGTGGTATCGAATAAGCTGTTTGCTGTTTTAAGATCATTTAAAAGCTGAACATAAATATCTTTCTGGCTGTCGTATTTTGGGGTAATGATTCCCTGATCGATCTTTACGGCTTCAGAAAAAGGCACATCTCCGAAAGCATCGGTAAGATTGGAGTAGATCCACGCATTCAAAACCATGGAAATTGCCAGATAATTGTTGTTCTGCTCTTTTTTGGCAAAAGTTCTCAGGTCATTTACCTGCTTCAGCCATTTGTAAGAGGTGTTCCAGACACCGTTTCCACTTCCCTCTGTCATATAATATCTGCTGTACGTATTTCCTTCATTCGGAAAATCCAGACCGATCTGCATGATATCGAAAGTGAAATCATTGGCTCTGCTGTATCCGTAGTTTGCCATTTCGTACTGAATGGGAGCAAGAAGGCTTCCTACAGACGGATTGAGAATTTTACTGGTATCTGTGTTGATTTCTTCAAAATTTCTGTCGCAAGAATTGAAAATAAAAAGTGAAGCAACCAAAGCTATGTTGATGAATAATTTTTTCATTTTTTTAAGATTTAAAATTTAAGATTTAACTGAAATCCAACGGTTCTGGCGGTTGGAAGCTGCCCCATTTCCACTCCGGGAGTAATGGTGGCGTTATCTAAAGTGGCTACTTCGGGATCGAACATCGGGAACTTTGTCCACATCCATAGATTTTTTCCGAAAATAGCTAAGGTAAGATCCTGCAGTCCTAAAGATTTTATGGTTTCTTTCGGGAAAGAATAGGCGATTCTTGCATCTCTCAGTTTGATAAAATCTGTGCTGAATGTATTCGTTTCCACGTTGGCTCTTCTGTAGTATTCTGCATAATAAGCAGATACGGTAACCGCTTTTGTATTCGGGCTGTAAGAACCGTCCGGATTCTGCACTACTCCTTCTCCTACGATCATTCCGTTCGGATTATCTCTGCCCGGAAGTGTAGATTTCAGTTTTCCCTGTTCCGACATTTTGTGATGCGACTGCGAATACGCAACACCACCGTACTGACCGTCGAATGAGAAGCTTACGGTGAAATTTTTAATTTTAAAATCATTCTGTAGACCGGCTCTCCATTTCGGGAATGCATTTCCTACTTTTTCTATTTCTGCAGGTCTTAAAGGCAATCCTGCGTTGTCATAAACAACCTGTCCCTGACTGTTTTTTACCAGTTTGAAACCATACATATCTCCTAAAGAACCTCCTACAACGGCTTTATAAAAAACCACTCCTCCCACGGTTGAAATAATTCCGTCGAAGCCTTCCGACGTGGTAAGTACTCTGTTTTCGTTGGCAGACCAGTTGGCTCCGATCATCCAGGAGAAACTTTTGGTTTTAAAAGGTGTTGTATTTAAAGATAATTCCATACCTCTGTTTCGGATTTTTCCCGCGTTGATGATTCTTTGGGAATAACCGCTTTCATAAGGAAGAGAAACCGGAATGATCTGGTTTTCACTCATGTTCTGATACAGCGTGAAATTAAAATTCAATCTGTTTTTTAATACGCTGAAATCCATCCCCGCTTCTACGTTGGCATTTTTTTCAGGCTTAAGATTCGGATTGTTGAAGATATTTCTCGCTACCACACTTCCTGTGATGGAACTGGTATCATAATAAGTATCTAACTGGTAAGGAGAACCGTCGATTCCTACTTTTGCCCACGAAGCTCTCAGTTTCCAGTAATTAAATCGGTCGCTTTTCAGTTTGAAAATTTCTGAAAGAATGAAACTTGTACTTACGGAAGGATAAAAGAATGATCTGTTGGATTTCGGAAGTGTGGAACTCCAGTCGTTTCTTCCGGTAACATCCACAAAGAATTTATTGTCGTATCCCAATGTTACCAAACCATAGACACTGTTTACCTCTTCGTCTCCCGGTCTCGGATATTTTACATCAATTCCAAGCGCATTGGTAAGATTGTATTCTCCGGCAATTTTCAATCCGTTTGCCTGATAATCATTCATCACATACTGATTGTAACGGATGCTTCCTCCGGCTGATGCAGAAATATTGAATTTATTAAAGCTCTGTTTGTACGAAAATAAAACATCGTTGTTGTATTCGTGATTTTTAATGTACTGTTCTCTGTAGAATCCTTTTGCATAATTGGCTGAACTCCACGGACGTTTTGTTGTTCTTTTTTCGTTCAGCACTTCCAGTCCGGATCTTAACATCAGACTGAAATTTTTATTGAACTGATAATCTGCCGTAATGTTTCCGAAAATCGTTTTTTTATCCACTCCGTTCAGCATTTCGTAAGCGATGAGGTAAGGATTGTCGATAAATGTACTGAAAGGGTGAATCTGATCGATCTGAACCTGTCCCGGCTTCCAGATCGGTTGGTACCAAGCAAGATCCACGTTCGGATTCTGGAAGATCATGAAATAGGAAATCGACTGGTTATTGTATCCCGTTGCCGGAAGATTGTCACTTGATGTTTTATTGAAAGTAAATTTGGTGGATACTTTTAATTTTTTAGTTAACTGATGCGCGAATGACAAAGCAAAATTCAGTCGGTCGAAACCTGTATTCGGCATCATCCATTCGTTATTAAGATAGGTAAGCGATGTTCTGAAATTGGTTTTATCATTAGAACTCTCTACCGAAAGACTGTTGGAATACGTAGAACCTGTTCTCCAGAATCCTTTGATGTTGTCTTCATAAGCTCTCCAAAGCTGTCTTTCCTTACTCTGTCCGCCAACGGCAGGATCATACTGAAAATAATACTGTCCCGCGAATTTCGGTCCGAAAGCACTGCTCGTTCCTCCGGTACTTACGCCGTCTGCAGAAGCGCCGTAGGAATAATAGAATTGTCCTGCTGTATTTTTAGCCAAAGTTCCCTGTCCGTATTCGTACTGCCAATCCGGCCATTTCAAAACGGTATCATAACTTGAATAGGAATTGAAGGTTACCTGAATTTTTCCGTTTTTGCTTTTTCCTGATTTTGTGGTGATCATCAAAGCTCCGTTCGCAGCGCGGGATCCGTATAATGCGGCTGCAGAAGCTCCTTTCAGAACGGTTACCGATTCAATATCATCAGGATTGATGCTGTTCAGTCCGTTTCCTAAATCAATCGGAACATCCCCTCCGGAACCCGCTCCGTAAGCCGGAGTTCCGGTTCCTGTGGTGGAATTTCCCAAAGGAATTCCGTCTACAACAATTAATGCGTAATTATTATCCAATACCATCGACTTTTCGCCTCTTAAGGTAATTCTGGAACTGGCAAGCGGTCCCGCTCCTGCCGTCTGAACTTTCAGTCCGGCAACTTTTCCTTCCATAGACTGAGCCCAGTTGTTGTTCTGAGTTTCTTCAAAAGTGTCTGAATTTACTTTTTCGGCAACATATCCTAAAGATTTGTCTTGTCTCTTGATTCCCAAAGCGGTTACCACAACTTCGTCGATATTCTTAATGGTATCTCTTTTCACTTTTTGCTGAGCCGCCAGATTTACACTGACAAGTCCTAGTAATGATAAAATGAGTACTTTTTGTGTCTCTTTACGCATATCCTTTTTGTTTGCGCAAAACTAAAACGATATTATGAGTAGAATTTTAATACTATTTTAACATTTATTAAATAATTATTAAACGCCATATTAATTAAACCTTAATAACATTGCACAGCCAACTGGTTAACAAGAGGTTAAACGAATGAATAATTTTTAATATTTTAAAGCTGATTTATTTCCTTAATTTTATTGTCTTTTCCTGAGTAAATAAGGGATACCACAAAGTTGACTGAATTTTAAAGGAAGTTTTTAAAACAAAAAAAGTCCGCCTCAAAAGAGACAGACTTTCTGTATAAAGATGACATGATCTTATTTTTTAAGCTGATCCGGAATATTGGTGGTGATGAAACCGATTCCCTGCTTTTTTAATTCATCGGCAATGGCAACGTCATTTACCGTCCATGCATTGGTGATCAATCCCAAAGCTTTTGCATCTGCAATCCATGTAGGATTTTTCTGGAAAATGCTGTAATGGTAATCGATCCCGTCCAAACCTTCGTCCTTGATCTGCTGCGGAGAAAGCTCTCCTTTAAGATACTGAACTTTAAAAGTTGGTTCCAATCTTTTAATTTCCTTACAGATATTTAAGCTGAAAGAAATGAAATCGCATTGCGCTCCAAGCTTCATATCCTTAATCATTTTGATGGTTTTTGCCGTCAGTTCATCTTCTTTTTCCTTGGTTTTGTCAGGCTTTATTTCAACCACCAGTTTTAGCGATTTATCTTTCTTCCCCTGTTTTAAATAGTCTTTCAGCGTGGGAAAATCTTCACCGTTGGATAATTTTACTTTCTCCAGTTCTCTAAAATCGGTTTCGGAAATTTCCATTTTTGCGTGATGTTCGTCATGGTTTACCACCAAAACTCCGTCTTTCGTCATTCTCACATCGAATTCGGATCCGTAAATCTTTAAATTCTGCGCATTTTCCAATGATTTCAGAGAATTTTCCGTTGTCGGCGGCTGCGTCTGCCAATAACCTCTGTGCGCTACAATCTGGGTTTGTGCCTTCATTACTACTGTGCTTAAAACTGCGAACCCTAAGATAAAATTTTTCATAATATAATTTGAATAGTATTCGAAAGTCTTTCAACTTTCAGATAAAGGTATATAAATTTATTTAAGTGAATAGTCAATCGTGCGTCCTTCGCTGTCAATTCTCAATCATTTAATATTAACAATTGAATTGCAAAGCAAATTGACCATTCACATTTTTTCACATTAAATTTGTCTAAACTTTTTTACCGCAAAAGATTTTAACACTTTAGTTGTTTAAGTTGAATACTTAAATGTAAAAAAAGAGCACATAAGTTAAAAAAATCAAAGATTTTTCTCTTTGCAGACTTTTGAAATACTTTAAATAAATCCAACAAAGTCTTTTGTCTCTTTTGCAGTTATATTAAAATGAGTTTAAACTTATTTTTAAATCAGAAAGAATATTTCGCTCCGATCTGTATCTGGTAAGGATTTCCTGAAAGTGGCTCCAGTCCGCTTGTATTCAGGCTGTATTTGAACTGTTTTGTTGTCTGATCAAATCCTGTAATTCTGTACAGCGCCGTATTTCCGTAAGATTTGTTAACGCCCCATTCTTTATTAAGTAAATTGGCAACGTTGAAAATATCCACTGAAAGTTCAAAGGCTCCGATTTTTTCAAATTTGATTTTCTTTGCTACACGAACGTCCCAAACTCCGTAGAATCCATTCTTCCCGCCGTTTCTTTCTGCAACTTTGTTGTTGTAATCCGTAATATAGTTCTTCAAAGCCTGTCCCACTTCAGGATTATCAATTAAAGTCTGCGTAAGATTCGGGAAAATGTAAGCTAAATCGTTCGTGTCTACGAAATCTCCGTTTACATTTCCTCCTGCCGTTACAGAGAAACGGGTTCCGCCGATTCCGGCATACCTGATTCCCAAAGTAAATCCTGCAATCGTTGGAGAGTTCCCGTAAATCACGACTTTGTTTCTGAACTGGTTGTCCGAATACGACATTCTTAAGTTTCTCGGATCTCCTGAAACCATGGTAGACAAGGTTGCAGAATTGGCTACGTTTCCGTTATACGAAGTATTGTCTTTGATGTCCGCCCAGGTGTAACTTGCTGTAATTTCTCCGTCTTTCCAGTAACGGTAACTTGTATCTAATACGAATGAAAACTGATTGACTTTTCCATCGCTTACCAATTCCAGAACTCTTCCGAAATTTTTGTTGATTCTTCCGTCTTTCCAGTTCAGCGTTCCGTTGGCTGCGATCGTTGCTGCAGGAACAAAAACCCCTCTTCCTTCTTCATTATCCAGCGTAAAATAAGGATTTGCCACCATATTTCTGTCGTAGTAGAAATAGTTGTTTCTTCCCAACGTCATGTAACCCGCAACTCCCGCTCTGAATCTCTCGTTGAAGAAATGCGTATAAGAAACATTGGCTTTATAAACCACCGGAATTTTTGCATCTTTTCCTGTGTAGTTAATGGTAGGAAGCTGATACTGCGCTAAAGTAGGAACCGTTCCGTAATCGTTTCTGTAGCTGATGAAATCCGGCTTCAGACCAATCTGTGAAGGATTTACATCCACTGTTGCCAAATGTCTTCCGTCAAACACCAGATTATTGATAATCATATAATTATTGATGTCTGAAGAGAAAATTCCAGCCCCGAATTTCAGGAAGTCTTTATTTCCTTCATTAATATTCCAATCGAACTGGAATCTCGGCTGAATGATGAATGATTTGATCTGATTATCTGTCCGGATTCCCATTTCATCATACAATTTCTGATTGAATCCTGCTTTCGGATAGCCTCCGTAATCTAATCTTAAACCCGCCATTAAATCCAGACCTTTTGCAATTTTTGTCTGAATCTGTCCGTAAACTCCTAAATTATAAATATTGGATTTCACGGAAGGATCTTGCATCAAAGGAACTTCTCTGTAAAATCTGTACGCAACAAGATTATTAAAATTAAATAAATTATCTCCACCGTTCACAGTAGGATTTTCCCTGAAGTGGAACCTTCCGTTCACTTCACTTCCGTACACCGATTTTGCCATCGTATACATTAAATCTGCACCGAATGTATATTTAATTTTATCCGTATTGTAGTATAAATTGTCTACGATCTGGAAAACATTATTCCTGAAACTTTCCTGCGCAAAACGGTGACCTCCGATCTGAATATTGGTTGCCTTGTCTTTTCCATCGATGCTGGTTACGATATTTTCGACAATTGCTCTCGGAACGGGATGACCAAGCTGATCGTTTTGGTAACTGTCCTGAAACGTGTAAAGATACTGCGCCTTCAGTTCGTTCGTCATGTTCGGTTTTAAGTTGGATCTTAAAGTCAAAAGCAAACTGTTATCCAGATTTTTATCATTTCCATACGATTCAAATGCATTGATCGCTGTGTTGTCTCCCAAACCGTTTTTATTCAGATCGTAGGTGAAGTTATTTCTTAGAGTTAATAAATTTTTATCGTTAATCTGCCAGTCTAAACGCAAAAATCCGGCATCAGAATTTCTCACTTTATCAAAACTTCCGAACTGTGGTGTATTTCCAACCCCATATTTAGCTCTGGCAATATCAAGGAACTTATTTAAAGTAGCCGTTGTGGTATTTAATCTCAATTCGTCGTCATGAGATTTGATATCAGCAATCTGCAACGGTCTTGAATCCAATTGATGATCCCAAGCAACGAAGAAATGCAGCTTGTTCTTGATAATCGGTCCGCCCAAAGAGAATCCGAACTGAGAAGTGGAAAAGTCGTTGTTGATTTTATTTCCTCTGATGTCGTATTTGCTCGAAAGCCAGTTTGTTCTTAAATATTCCCATGCACTTCCTGAAAATTTATTCGTTCCGGATTTTGTAACCGCACTTACGGTTCCGCCTCCGCTTCTTCCTAATGTGACATCATATTGATTGGTGGTTACTTTAAATTCACGAACCGCTTCGATGGAAATAGAAAACGGAGCATTACTTCTGCTTGTGGTAGAACCTGCAGAAGTAGGATTTTTCGCTGTCATTCCGTCGATGGTAAAATTCGTGGAAGAACCCAACTGTCCGGAAATACTTCCGTTTTTACCGCTCAAAGGTGAAAGTTCAGCAAGGTTGTTGAAGTTTCTTCCGTTTACAGGCAAAATTCCGATATTTTTGGTTGTGATGGCTGTTGCCGCACCTAAATTCCCGATTTTGTTTTTTAAATTTCCGGTAACAACAACTTCTTCAATGCTTTTCTCGCTTCCCAGATCTACGTTTACCGTTACCTGATCTCCAAAATTCACATTGTAGCCTTCCCTTTTTTCATCATTTACGAATACCGTGTAAGGGCCGCCCAAAGGAATTTCTTTGAAAATATATTCCCCTTTCGAATTGGTTTCCGTTTCCGTTTTAAACCCTGTGGATTCATTTACAATGGTTACTTTTACCTTTTCCTGCGGAGCTTTTCCGATTCCGGTAACTTTTCCTACAATAGAAGCCTGAGTGGTTTGCGCATACGCAAGCGTTCCAAAACTCAGGAACAATAGTCCCAATACAATCTTTACTTTTCTCATATCTACAAATTAGCTTTGCAAATGTATTCTGACTTTCAGGATCCTCTGTTTAAGGGAGTTTTAACATTTTTTAAATTATATGGGAACCTTATGTTACCTGAATTTTAACCCCGATTTTATCTGGTGGATAATCAGTGGGTTTAAATATGTTACAACTTTTTAATTTTCGCAGAATATTTAATTCCCTTATTTTTTAAATTGGAATTACTTTTATTTATTTTTGCTGAAAAAGATAGAAACCCGATGTCCGAAAACATACAACAGAAAATAGAAGATCTGCGAAAAGAACTTCATCAGCACAACGAAAATTATTATCTCCTTGATACTCCGACGATTTCGGATTATGATTTTGATATGCTGCTGGAAGAACTTCGTGATCTGGAAGCCCGATATCCCGAATTTTATGATGAAAACTCTCCTACCGTTCGTGTCGGCGGTAGAATTACTAAAGTTTTCCCTACGGTTCAGCATAAATTCAGAATGTATTCTCTGGATAATTCTTATGATTTTGATGATCTTGAAGACTGGGAAAAAAGAATTATTAAAACCATTGACGAACCGGTGGAATTTGTTGCCGAACTGAAATACGACGGTGCTTCGATCTCCATTTTGTATGAAAACGGAAAACTGGTTCAGGCAGTAACTCGCGGCGACGGTTTTCAGGGTGATGAAATTACAGCAAACGTTCGTACCATTTCGGATATTCCTCTGAAACTGAAAGGTGATTTTCCGGAACATTTCTTTATGCGCGGAGAAATTTATTTAACCCGGAAAAATTTCGATAAAATCAACAAACAGCGTGAGGAAGAAGGTCTTGATCCGTTCATGAATCCCAGAAATACCGCAAGCGGAAGTCTGAAAATGCAGGACAGCGGTGAAGTGAGAAAACGTGGGCTTTCATCGGTTCTGTATCAGTTTATTTCAGAAGATATTCCTGCAGCATCGCATTGGGAACTGCTTCAGAAAGCGCAAAGCTGGGGTTTCAAAACTTCTCAGCAGGCAAAATTATGTACGACTTTGGATGAGGTGAAGGAATTTATTAATTTCTGGGATGTTGAACGTCATAATTTACCGTTTGAAATTGATGGTATTGTTTTAAAAGTCAACTCTTTAAAACAGCAGAGACAGCTTGGATATACCGCAAAATCTCCACGCTGGGCAATGGCTTATAAATTTAAGGCTGAAAAAGTGGAAACCGAGCTGCAAAGCGTTTCTTATCAGGTCGGAAGAACAGGAGCCATCACTCCGGTTGCGAATCTGAAACCTGTTTTATTAGCCGGAACAATTGTGAAAAGAGCCTCACTTCACAATGAAGATATTATTAAAAAGCTGGATCTTCATGAAAACGATTTCGTGTATGTAGAAAAAGGAGGTGAAATTATCCCGAAAATTGTTGGCGTCAATACCGAAAAAAGAACGGAAGAAAGCAAGGAAATTGAATACATTAAAAATTGTCCGGAATGCGGCACTGAGCTTGTAAAAATTGAAGATCAGGCAATTCATTTCTGTCCGAATGACCTTCACTGTCCGCCACAGGTTGTGGGAAGAATGATCCATTATGTTTCGAGAAAGGCTTTAAATATTGATAATCTGGGAAGTGAGACGATTGAGCAGCTTTACAGGGAACGACTGATTGAAAATCCTGCGGATTTCTATGTGTTAACAAAGGAACAGCTTCTCCCGCTCGAAAGAATGGCAGAAAAATCGGCACAGAACATCATTTCAGGAATCGAAAAATCCAAAGAAATTCCGTTTGAAAAAGTGCTGTACGGAATCGGGATAAAACACGTCGGAGAAACGGTTGCCAAAAAACTGGTTAAAAATTTCCCGACCATCGAAGATCTGAAAAATGCAACCGTGGAAGAGCTTTGCCAAGTAGAAGATATTGGAACCAAAATCGCGGTAAGCATCGTGGAGTTTTTTGCAAATTCCGAAAATATTTTGATGATCGAAAGGTTAAAATCTTACGGAGTACAACTGGAAAAAGGCGAAAGCACGAACGAAGTTTTATCCAATGTCTTGGAAGGAAAAACATTCCTTTTTACCGGAAAGTTATCATTATTTACCCGAGAAGCAGCAGAAGAAATGGTGGAAAAACACGGCGGAAAAAATATTTCGGCAGTATCCAAAAACCTTAATTTCCTTGTCGTTGGCGAAAAAGCAGGAAGCAAACTGAAAAAAGCGCAGGACATCGGAACGATTGAGATTCTGGATGAACAGCAGTTTTTGGATTTGGTAGAAAAATAATTTTGCTTTAGATAATTACAAAAGACTGTCTTTCAAAGGCAGTCTTTTTTTAGCTGTGTTCCAAAATATACAGAGCGTCTGAAATTTCGCTTGCAAATCTTTCATCCCTCTTTTCGAAATAGTAGAAACCTTCTTCAAGACTTTTTGCATTTTCTTTGATCCATTTCAGAAATTTTTCATGATCTGATTCATCGAAATTTTTATTTTGCTTGTTTTCGTTGACAAAATCCTGATAATAATACCGGATAAAATCTACATAAATCATAAAGCTGTTTTGGACAATCTCCACTTTCCAGCAGTCTAATAATTTTTCCATTTCACCCGTCACATTATAGATCCCGAAAAACAAATCATCATCAAAAAAAGTCCTGTTTTCTAAGAAATACTTCCACCATTCCAAAAGAAAAGTTGTAACCGCTTCTTTTTCAGTATCATCCCAGACTTCCCATTTTCCGTATTTCAGTTTTCCGAAAATACCAAACGGCTGAATTCCAAGATCATGATCGATACAAAGCTCCAGTATTCTCGGTAGGAAATGTTTAAAATCATTCACATTTCCCCACGTTGTCATTGCTTTGAAAGCATATCGGGAAAGATCCTCTTCTTCGAGTTCTCTGAGTTCCTTACTATGAATTTTCTCTTTATCACGATCCGAAACACAACAGGGGCATCCCTCTATAAAAGATCGGATTTCATATTTTGAAAAAACAGAATACAGGTTTTCAATCGACTTTTTCAGACTTTCATTCAAGGTTGTAGCATTTTATGATACAATATACCTCATTTGGATTTTTATCAAAAGAATTATTGTAATTTTATTTAGTAAAATCTTCAAAATGGAATTTTTAAAAGATCATTACGTCATCCAGAATGAGCTTCTGCTGATTTTCATCTCCGTTCTTCTCGGCATTTTCATCGGAACGGAGCGGGAATACAGAAATAAATCGGCAGGTCTGCGTACTTTTATTCTGGTCTGTTTCGGATCCTGCCTGTTTACAATACTTTCCATTAAAATCGGGGTCGCCAATCCGGATCGGCTGGCTGCCAATATCATTACCGGCATCGGCTTTTTAGGAGCAGGAGTTATTTTTAAAGGGGATAATAAAATCGACGGAATTACCACTGCCACAACAATTTTTGCAACCGCTTCCATCGGAATGGCAGTCGGATGCGGATATGTATATCTTTCCCTTCTCGGAACGCTTCTTATTTTATTGGTTTTAAATTATTTAACGTATTTTGAAAAATTTATAGACAGACATCATAAAATCCGGGAGTATAAAATTGCGGTAGTCAATTATCATGATATTCAACACTGTGAAGAACTTTTTAAGAAAAACAATCTGAAATTTACCTTGGCAAAACAACAGTATACACAGGGAAATCTCTCGACAAAATGGGTGGTTACAGGCAATAATACCAATCATGAAATTTTAATGAAAAGCCTGATGGAAGATGATAAAATAATTGCCTATCAGTTTTAATATCACCGATGTCAATAAAAAATCCCTTAAGATGAGGGATTTTGGAAATTATTAGATTATTTCTTTTTAAAAATATACAGAGCTTTATTGGGACCGTCAATCGGTTTTCCTTCCATATCAAGCCGTGTAAGTGTGTTTTCCCCAACTTTATATTTGTATTTTGAAGTTTTTCCGTTTAAGGTAATGATGCTTCCGGAAGAATCCCATACAAACATTCCTGTATCTTCATTTTTAGAATTTCTTTCCAGATATTCTTCTGTGATTTTAAAAGTTTTGTCCTTATTTAGAACAAGTGTCGTTTTAATTCCGGGGCAGTCTGCGCATGGAACTGTGGCTTCATACGTTCCGTCCCAGTCCAAAGAATTTTCTGAATTATCAGCACCCGCAACGGAATTCATTTTTGTACTGTCCACCGGAGTCTGAATCGCCATCGGATCTGTTTTAGGGTTCACTTCAGGATTTTTGTCTTTTTGGGTACAGGAAACTACAAGCGATACAAGAGCGATTCCCAGAATCTGAATTGTTTTTTTCATAATAATTGATTGATTGTGAATGCTTTTTCAGCAGCAAAAATTAAGCCGCCTGATAGTTTCTTGTTGATGGTTTCTTGTTGATGGTTGATAGATCGAACTGATTAAAGATTAAACCTTATCATCAATCCTGATACAAAAATTTTATTTGTTTTTACTTTTCTAGAATAATCGTTATGCTGAATTAAAATTTGTTTTTGAAAATAAAAGAATCATAAAATATTAAATTTGAACAGCCTCTAAAAAAACAATCAACTATCAGCCAATTTTAACCCAAATCTCCCTTTTTCTTTGTAAATTGGGGCAAAATTTTGATTATGACAAAAAAGATACTTCTATCTGTATTTCTTTTGCCGGCTGTAATGACGTTTGCACAGCAATACGGCGGAATGTGGATTCCAACGGAGCTTAATGAAAAGGAAATGAAAGATTTGGGAATGAAAATCTCTGCCAAAGATATTTTCAATCCGCAAAAAGCAAGTATAAAAGATGCGGTAGTACAGTTCAACGGAGGCTGTACCGCGGAAATTATCTCGCCAAAAGGGTTATTGCTTACCAACCATCATTGTGGATACGGACAGATTCAGTCTCATTCAACCGTACAGAATGACCTTTTATCGAATGGGTTCTGGGCAAAAAATCCTCAGGGAGAACTTCCGAATCCGGGAGTAACGGTAGACTTTATTGTTGATATCAAAGAAGTGACCTCTCAGATTTTAGAAGGAACCGATAAACTTCAGGAACCTGACCTTTCTAAGCAGATTGCCAAAAATATTGAGATTTACAAAAATTCTCAGAAAACAGAACCTTATCAGTCGATTTCTGTAAGATCCATGTATTATGGGAATAAATTCTATGCTTTCACTATCGAAACATTCAAAGATATCCGTCTGGTAGGAGCTCCGCCACAAAGCATCGGAAAATTCGGTTCGGATACAGACAACTGGGTTTGGCCAAGACATACGGGAGATTTCTCCATGTTCAGAATTTATGCTGATAAAAATAACAAACCAGCGGAATATTCTAAAGATAACGTTCCTTACGTTCCGAAACATTATCTTCCGGTTTCCATTAAAGATAAAAACGAGAATGATTTTACTTTTGTATTCGGATTTCCGGGAAGAACCACAGAATATCTTCCTGCCATCGCAGTTGAAAAAATTATGAAAGACACCGACCCTGCGAGAATTGCAGTGAGAGATGTTGCTTTGAAAACACTGGACGAAAAAATGCGTACCGATGATGCCACAAGAATTCAGTATGCTTCAAAATACGCTTCGGTAGCCAATTACTGGAAAAAATGGATAGGCGAAGTAGAAGGTCTGAAAAAATCTAACGCGGTAGAGAAAAAAGTACAGTATGAAAATTCTCTGATCGCTAAAAATAAAGATATTAAAACGACTTTAGATCAACTGAACAAACTTTACAACGATCAGGCTCCTTATGCATTAAACAACGCATATTATTCTGAAACCATCAGAAATGCAGAAACATTAATGCTTGCCAATCTTTTCTACAACTACGTTACTGCGGTTGAAGCCGGAAGAATGGACGAAAAAGGAACCACTTCCTTTAAGAACAGGCTGACTTCTTTCTACAAAGATTACAATGCAGAACTTGATGCAAAAGTTACGGCAAAATTACTGGCTCTTTATGCCAATAAAACGGCTCCGGAATTTTTACCTGCAGGATTTGAAAAATATAAAAATGAAGCACAAAATCTTCAGACCGTTGAAGAAGATTCTAAAAACTCCATCATCACAGGAAGAACTGAAGTAAACGGAGCTTCTCTGAGCAAAGATATCGACAAGGCATTCTCCAATCAGGACAAACTGATCAAAACATTGAAAAAAGATCCTGTTTATCAGACTTATTTATCCATGAGAGATACCTACATCACAAAAGCGGATCCTCAGTTCACGTCGATGCAGACGAAAATTGATGCTTTACAGAAGACTTACATGGCGCAGCAAATGGCAACGGATAAAGACCGAAAATTCTTCCCTGATGCGAACTCTACGCTCCGTGTAACGTACGGAAAAGTGAAAGGTTCTTCTCCGAGAGATGCCGTTTCTTACAATTATCAGACGCATTTGGCGGGAGTAATGGAAAAATATGTTCCGGGAGATTATGAATTTGATGTTCCGAAAAAACTGATTGATCTTTACGGCAAGAAAGATTTCGGAGTGTACAAAGATAAAACCGGCGACGTTCCTGTAGGATTTACAGCAACCAACCACACAACTGGAGGAAACTCCGGAAGTCCGGCTCTTGATGCCAACGGAAATCTGGTAGGACTGAATTTCGACAGACAATGGGAAGGAACAATGAGCGACATTAATTATGACCCTCGTTTCAGCAGAAATATCATGGTGGATACGAAGTATATTCTTTTCATCATTGATAAATTTGCAGATTCCAAATGGCTGATTGATGAGATGAAGATTGTAAAATAATTTTTAAAACATATTTAAAAGAGTCTATTTAAATTTTTCAACGGATTTAAATAGATTCTTTTTATTTTTGACAGATCAATGAAAAGAAAAATCATTAATTTTTTGTCAGAATTTGAAAATGGGAATGTCGAAAAATCATTTCCCCTGTCTTACTTTTTACCCGTTTATCATTGTGTTTCCGATGAAAATCTGCCTCATCTTCAAAATATCATTCAGTATAAAAATGTAAAACAGTTTGAGCAGGATTTAGATTATTTTCTGAAATATTTTCAGTTTGTCAACTGGCGGGAATTCAAAGATTTTATCAAAGGAAGTTTTAAGCCGAAAAAGAAGATTGCTTTGCTGACCTTTGATGACGGATTGCGTGAGTTTTATGACGTTGTACTGCCTATTTTGGAAAGAAAAGGAATTTATGCGGTTAACTTTATCAATCCTGAATTTGTTGATAATAAAAACCTGATGTTTCGCTGTAAAGCAAGTCTTTTAGTTGATAAAATCGAGAAAAAAAATGATATAAACCCAAAAGTCTTCAGCATTCTTAAAACAGAAGAAAATAGTATTTCTGAAATTTTAAAAATCAGTTATTTACAACAAAATCTTTTAGACCAGCTTGCAGAAATTCTGGAAATTGATTTCAATTCATTTTTAAGTCAGCAGAAGCCCTACATGACTTTGGATCAGTTAAAAAGTCTTACGGAAAAGGGATTCGGAATATCCTCTCACAGTTGGGATCATCCTTTGTACCATGAATTATCTATTAATCAGCAACTTGAATCCTGTAACCGAACTTTTGACTATTTGAAGCATAATGATTTTTTATATGAAAGTTTTGCTTTTCCATTCACCGATTTTGGGGTAGAAAAAGCTTTTTTTGATCAGTTATTTAGAAATCCCGAATTATTTTGCAGCTTTGGGAGCGCAGGAATTAAGCTCGACAGTGTTCCTCAAAATTTTCAGAGAATCCCTTTTGAAACAAGCGAAACGGCTGAAATTACATTAAAAAAAGAAATGGCTTACTTTAAATTGAAGAAGATTTTTAACAAAAATAAAATTGCGAGAAGATGATTGATCTGAAAACTTTAAACCGAAAAAAACTTGAAGAATTCATATCATCCGGCGATTATAAAAAGTATGATTTCCTTCCCATCACGAAGCATCGCGCTATTTCCCATCTCAGAAATCCGAAAGCCGGTGACGAAGACATTTTATTGATTCTTGCCTTTCATAACGATCAGTTGGCGGGTTATTTAGGGTGTTTTCCCGATCATTTTATCATCGATGGAAAACCTTTTAAGTATGCATGGCTCAGTACCCTTTTCATCAGCAATGAGTTTCGCGGAAAGAAAATTGCACAGACTTTATTAAATACAGCCTTTGAAGAATACGACGGAAATATTGCCATCACAGAATTTACAAAAGAAGCAGAAAGTCTGTATAATAAAATTGGACTTTTCCGGTACATTCAGCCTAAAAGAGGAAAGAGATATTATTTCAAAGCAGATTTTGCAACGATCATTCCTGCAAAAAAGTCTGGTTTAAAACCTTTTCAGCCGGTTTTTAAAATTGTGGATAGTTTTATCAACACACTATTATCGTTTAGAAAAATTTTCATCCAAAAGCCTGATTTTAAGTTTGAAATTTCAGATAAAATTGATGCGGAAAGTTCAGCATTTCTGTTGGCGTTTAAAAGCAACAGAACGCCTGATGAGATCAACTGGTTTATTGAAAATCCATGGGTTCTGGAAAGCGAAAATACCGAAAAAGATTACCTTTTTTCAGCCTATTCAAAACAGTTCAGATATTTCTGGATAAAAATTTATGATGAAAATAACAATTTGGAAACCTGTTCGCTTCTGCTTCTAAGAGACGGAACGCTTAAAGTTTTATACTTATTTTCAAAAACAGAATTAAAGAGATTTGTTGTATTTCTGAATAATTTCATTGTGAAAAATAAAGTGAAGGTTCTAACGAATTATCATATTGAACTTAATGAAAATATCGCTTCTTCAAAGCAGTTTCAGAAAATTTATCAGAAAGATTTTGAAAGAAGATATATGTTCCATAAAAATTTACTTGCTAATCTGCCGAAAGATTTTAATCCGGATTTTCAGGATGGAGACGGCGATTGTGCAATGACATGAAACGGAAAGAGGCTTTTTTCAAGCCTCTTTTTTAATGTCCGAAAATATCTTTTAAACTCACTTCACTGAAGGTTCCCATTTTATCAACCGCTTCTCTGTTCAGGTTTTCTTTTTTCCCGATAATGGCGGTGTTGAAGTGAACGGATTTTATATAATGGTCGTAAAAATCTTTCAGATCTTCAAATTTCAGGCTTTCAATCTGATGATAGATATCTTTCCTGAAATCGTGATGAATATTCAGTTTTCTTAATCTTAACGTATTGAAGAAAATATTCGTTCTCGTTACCCGTTGCGAAGCAATCTGTTTCAAAGCAGAATTTTTTGCATTTTCAAACTGTACCTTCACTTCAGGAAGCTCGGTCATCAGTTCAGTCATCGTATCTACAGCAATCTGTAATTTGTCCGGCTGCGTTCCGATGTAGGTGGTAATGTAATCCGGATGATCCAGCTCTGAATTGGCCGCGTAAGAAACGTATGCAGAATACGCTAAACTTTTGCTTTCACGGATTTCCTGAAAAACAATGGATGACAAACCGCGTCCGAAATATTCATTAAAAACATTGATTTTACCAAAATTTTCCGTGTTGACATTGCGACCTCTTCCTACCTTACTCATTTCCATCTGAACCATGTCGTAATCTGTGAAGTATACATTTCCGTCTGTTTCCGGTTCCGGATAATTTTTAGGTTCCGGAATGACAAAACTTTCATTTTCAGTATATTTTCCGATGTATGAAGTAAAATTTTCAAAATTTCTTCCGTAGAAAAATATCTGATACGGATATTTGAAAAGCTTCTTCATACGGTCTGTAAAAACTTCCACATTGCTGCTTTCCAGCTCTTCTTTTGAAATAACATCCGTGAACCGCGAAAAAGGTCCCAATTTGGTATAATTGGTAAGAGCCGTCATAATTCTACCCTTATCTTTCTTCATCGCAGCACGGTTTTCCAGAATAGTTTCTGTAAACTGTCTGTAAATTTCCTGATCCGGCTTTACTTCATACAGCCAATGCTGCAGAAGATCTATTCCTTTTTCAATATTTTCTTCCAGACCGTTCAGCGAGATAATCAGCTGATCATTCGTGGTTTTAAAATCATTGGTAACGCCGATTTTGAAGAATTCTTTTTTGAGATCTTCCGGAGAGAATTTTTCAGTTCCCAAATACTGAAGAACCTGAGTTGAAATTCCCAGATCGCGGTCGTGATCGCTTCCGAAAGGAAAAATAAAATGAACCTGCGCAATATCGTTATATTTATTTTTAACAAAACTGACGGTTTTGCCTTTAATAACATCTCTCTGAATTTCCTTTTCATAATCCACAAATTCAGGCTGAATGTCTCCCGTTTTTTCTTCTAAAATCTGTTGTAAAAACTCAGACTGGGCTTCACGGTTTATTTTTACGGGAGTAATTCCCGGATTTTCTACGCGGATCAATTTTTCGTTTACTCCTTTTTCTTTATAAACGATAACATAATTATCTCTGAAAAACTCATTGGCAAAGGCGATAACCTCTTCTTTCGTCAGTTTTTCATACTGATCCATCTCATTCAGTTCCTGTTCCCACGTTCTTTCTTTGATGTACGTATCGTAAAGGTTTGTTGCCAATCCGTCTGCGGTTTCCAGCGCTTTCATCCTCTGGATTTTAAAATCATTGATGATGGCAGGAAGCATCCAGTCCGGAAATTCTCCTTTTTTAACCAGTTCGATCTGCTCCAGAACCAAATCTCGGGCTTCATCCAAAGTCTGCGATTCCTTCGGAACGGCAACGATGGAAAAATATCCGTACTGTTTCAGACCTACTGAATACGCCTGTCCCCACAATAATTTTTGAGTCTGATTGATATTCAGATCCAGCAATCCTGCTTCTCCCCTGTTGCTAAGAATATTTACCACCACATCCGCCAACATCGCTTCCTTTGTGCCGTAACTTTCCGTTCTCCACGCCAATTGTACTCTCGGCGTTGTGGGACTTTTTACCGTTCGTTTTATAATTTCCGTAATCGGTTTTTCGATAATGGGCGTTTTTTTCGGAAGCTCTCTGTAATGAATGGTTCCGAAATATTGGTCAACAAGCTGAATCGTATCTTCAAAATCAAGATCTCCCACCAAAACCATAGCATAATTGTTCGGAACATAATATTCATCAAAATATTTATGAATCGCCTTCATGGAAGGATTTTTCAGATGTTCTGCCTTTCCTAAAGTCGTTTGCTGTCCGTTGGGATGCGTAGGAAAAAGTGCGTCCATCAGTTCATAATTTACCAGACGCGAATCGTTGTCCTGTGCTCTGTTGAATTCTTCATAAACAGATTCCAGTTCGGTATGAAAAAGCCTTAAGGCCAGTTCAGAAAAACGTTCTTTCTCGATTTTCAGCCATTTTTCAAGCTCATTGTTCGGAACATTATTTTTGTAAACCGTTTCATCGAACCATGTATGCGCGTTGGTTCCGCTTGCGCCTAAAGAAGAAATTGCCTTATCATATTCATTCGCAATGGCATACTGACTGGCTTCCTGAGAAACTTCATCTATTTTGCGGTAAATTTCTTTCTTTTTTTCAGGATCATTTTCAGCTTTATGCTGTTCGTATAAATCTGAAATCTGATCTAATAATTCACTTTCCTTTTCCCAGTTTTGAGTTCCTAATTTAGAGGTTCCTTTAAACATCATGTGTTCTAGATAATGCGCCAAACCTGTATTATCAGAAGGATCGTTATTGCTTCCGGTTCTCACAGGAATATAAGTCTGGATTCTTGGAGCATCAGAATTTTGGGCAAGAAAAACCTTTAAACCATTTTTTAAAGTGTAAATTCTCACTCCATTTTCGTCATTGGAAACCGTGATATATTCGTAGTTATTTTTATCTGTATGAATTTCTTCCCTGAATTTTTTATCAATCATAAACTTCATTTTTCACCCTTAAAAATAGAATGAATACAAATGTAAGCAATCAAAAAAGAATCCTTCCATTTTATAAATATTAAAATCTATGATTAAGATTCGCATTTTATATTTAAGTTTGCATCAGTTTTCCAAATTACAACACCATGCAAGGAAACATCCTCATCATCGATGACGAGATCAAGCTCCTGAAACTATTAGGAATGATCCTTTCCCAAGAAAATTTTAACGTAAAAGAAGCTTCCACCGCACGTTCTGCGATGACGATGCTAGAACAGTATGAATTTGATGTCGTGCTAAGCGATGTTCGGCTTCCCGATGCTTTCGGAGTAGATTTAGTAAAATCCATCAAAACAAAATATCCTCATCTGGAAATTATTCTGATGACGGCTTTCGGAAATATTACGGACGCAGTTCAGGCAATGAAAAATGGCGCCTACGACTATCTGGTGAAAGGTGATGATAATGATAAAATTATTCCGCTGGTTTATAAATCTTTAGAAAAAGCAAAAGATAACAGGTCGAAAATCATTCAGAAGAGTTCTTATTCAAAAGGTTTTGAAACGATTATCGGAAATTCACCCTCCATTATTCAGGCAAAAAAACTGGCTGAAAAAGTAGCGTTAACGGATGCAACCGTTCTTCTGACGGGCGAAACCGGAACCGGAAAGGAAGTTTTTGCGAATGCCATTCATGAAGGCAGCGACAGAAAGAAAAATAATTTTGTAGCCATCAACTGTTCCGCTTTCAGCAAAGAAATTCTGGAAAGCGAACTTTTCGGGCATAAAGCCGGAGCTTTTACAGGAGCAGTAAAAGATAAAAAAGGACTGGTGGAAGAAGCCAATGGCGGAACCCTATTTCTGGATGAAATCGGAGAAATGCCGATTGAGCTTCAGGCAAAACTGCTTCGTGTACTGGAAACCAAAGAGTTTATCAAAATGGGAGAAACGAAGGTTTCCAGATCGGATTTCCGACTGATTGCCGCTACAAACCGTGATCTGGAGGAAGAAATAAAGCAGGGAAACTTCCGTGAGGATCTTTATTTCCGGCTGAATATCTTTGAAATCAGGCTTCCGTCACTTCGCGAGAGAAAAGAGGATCTGAAAGCTCTGGCTAAAAATTTCGTGAATGTTTTTTCTCAAAAACTTCATATCTCCAATATTGAAATCTCTCCGGAATACTATAAAACATTGGAAAAAAACGACTGGAAAGGAAACATACGGGAACTTCGAAATACTGTCGAAAGAAGCTTAATCCTAATGAACGATCATATCCTTGATGCAGAAAGTCTTCCGCGTTACTCTGAAAAAGTTTCTTCTGAAAACGATTCTTTCAGCATGAAATCTCTGGAAAAGGAACATATTCAGAAAGTGCTTCAATACACCAAAGGAAACAAGGCAGAAGCAGCGAGATTATTGGAAATCGGGATTGCTACCTTATACCGCAAACTGGAAGAATATCATTTGAGATAAATGTTAATTAAAATCCACGCTGTAGATACTGGAGCATTTTATTTAAAACAATAAATAATTGATTATCATTTAATTACAACTAATTTTAAATACATTGAGAATTAAACCATTAAGTTTTAGTTTAGAAGTTAAGATTACATAAGAGAAGCTTCGCTTTAAGCTAAAAAATGCCTTCAAAAATATAAAGGAACATAGTTTTAGTCTGTTTTTTTAAGAAAGAACTTATTGGTTAAAAAAATAAAACCTATCATTTTAATAACGAGCCTATCATTTTGATAGGCTTTTCTGTATTTTGGCACATGATGAAACATAATCAAAACACTCATTTTCAATTAATTAAATTAATCTAAACAACAATGGAACTTCTTTTGGCATTGTCAGTCTGAATAAAATATTTATAAAATGACAATTTCAAGAAAAACGTTCAGAGAACGGGAGCGCTCAAAACTGAGTCTGCTGATGGTATCTTACGTAGTATTTACTTTATTAACCCTAATTGTTGCCGTATGATGTTGATAGTTTTAATTCTTCTCAGCGCATTATTATTCTGGATCTCTTACAAATCCGTTGAATTTTTTGATAAAATATAAAAATTATGTGGAGTTTATTTTTCCTATCCGTTATCGCCTTTGTGTACATCTGCTATGTATTAATAAAACCTGAAAAATTTTAACCAAAAATAATGAACACAGAAATTTTAGGCATTATTGCCATGTTCACGATTACCTTAGTGATTGGTATTTTTCTCGGAAAATATATTGCTAATGTATACGGCTACAAAAAAACCTTTTTAGATAAAATTTTTCAGCCCGCTGAAAATCTGATCTATAAAATCTCAGGCATCAATCCGAACCGTCAAATGACCTGGAAACAGAATATGTTTGCGATGTTAACCATCAATTTTGTATGGTTTATTCTTGCCTTTTTTATCTTGCTGAATCAATCCTGGCTTCCTTTGAATCCGGACGGAAATCCGGATATGTCGCCGGATTTAGCCTTCAATACCGCTATCTCTTTTTTAGTCAACTGTAATTTGCAGCACTATTCCGGAGAAACGGGAGTTAGTTATTTCAGTCAGTTGTATTTAATGTTCTTACAGTTTGTCTCTGCTGCGACAGGAATGGCTGCAATGGCAGTTCTATTCAAAGCTTTCAGAGATAAAACGACAACAGAACTGGGGAATTTTTACGATTTCTTCACCAAATCTGTGATCCGTATTTTATTGCCTTTAAGCATTGTGGTTGCTTTCATCCTTTCATCCAACGGAAGTCCGATGACTTTTGAAGGAAAAGACCATATTACCACTCTGGAAGGAGGCAAAATGGATGTTTCACGAGGTCCGGTTTCGGCTTTTGTTGCCATCAAACATCTGGGAACAAACGGAGGAGGATTCTTCGGAGCCAACTCGGCTCATCCGTTAGAAAACCCGAATTATACGACCAATATGACAGAAATGATTGTTCAGATGATTATTCCTTTTGCACTGGTTTTTGCTTTAGGATTTTATTTGAAGAAAAGAAAACTTTCCTGGACGATTTTTGCTGTCATGACGATTGGTTTTCTGGCTTTAACCGTTCCGAACGTTATTAATGAAACCAACGGGAACCCTCTGATTACCCAAATGGGAACAGATTCTCATCTTGGAGCCATGGAAGGCAAAGAAATCCGTTTCGGAAGTGCTGCTTCAGCGTACTGGAGCATTGCTACAACCGTTATTTCAACAGGATCTGTAAACGCCATGCATGACAGTACGATGCCGCTTTCGGGGATGAATGAGCTTCTTGCCATGATGATCAACTGTTTCTACGGCGGATGCGGTGTCGGAATTCTCAACTATTTCATTTTCATCATTCTAGCCGTATTCATCAGCGGATTAATGGTGGGAAGAACCCCTGAATTTTTAGGCAAAAAAATTGAAGCTAAAGAAATGAAGATCGCCATGATTGTGGCTTTATTCCATCCTTTTCTGATCTTGGTAGGAACAGCTCTAACAGCTTATCTGCCTGAATTCGGAGCCAAAACGCTGAATAATCCCGGTTTCCATGGCTTTAGTGAAATGCTGTACGAATTTACCTCATCATCTGCAAACAACGGTTCCGGTTTTGAAGGTTTGGGAGACAACACACCATGGTGGAACATTTCCACAGGAATTGTGCTTTTATTATCGAGATTTATCCCGATTATCGGTCCGGTAGCAATCGCAGGATTACTGGCACAGAAAAAATACATTCCTGAAAGCTCGGGAACGCTGAAAACAGATACTGCCACTTTCGGATTTATGACATTAGCCGTTATTCTTCTGATCGCTGCGCTGTCCTTCTTCCCTGCCCTTACTTTGGGTCCGATTGCAGAACAGCTTAAGTATTTTTCTAAATAATTAAAAATTAATTTGAACCGTTAAGACTTATTTAAGACGTTAAAAAAATTAATCTTATCAAATTATTAAGTTTAAAATATTCTTTGAATTTCTTGATTAAACTTCGCTTCTTAAATAAATCTTAATGCTTCAAAAAAGAAAAATTTAATTCAAAAATCAATTCAAACCATTAAGCAGATTATATAAAGAAAACTAGTCTCAATTTTCATCCATACCCAACTAATATTATCCATTTTTATTCTTTAATATTAATTTGCTTTAATGGTTGATTTTGATTTCCAATGATATAACACTTTCAAAACAAAATGAAAAATCAATCTCAGACATTGTTTCAAAAAGATTTGGTAAACGAAGCCATCAAACAGTCTTTCGTAAAACTGAATCCGAAAATCATGTTTAAAAATCCTGTCATGTTTCTCGTAGAGATCGGAACGGTTGTCATGCTTATTGTAAGCCTGTTCAGCCTTACCGGAGACAAGTCTCAAGGCAGTTTCAGCTATAATTTTTTAGTATTCGTTATCTTATTTTTTACGGTTTTATTCGCCAATTTTGCCGAAGCCATTGCCGAAGCGAGAGGAAAAGCGCAAGCGGATACTTTACGAAAAACCCGCGAGGAAACTCCCGCAAAAGTTGTCGTAAGCAACAAACAGGGATTTCAGGTAGAAACCGTGATGAAAAAATCTGCCGAAATGAAACTGGGCGATATTTTCCTTTGCGAAGCCGGAGACCAGATCCCGATGGACGGAGAAATTATCGAAGGTCTTGCAACCATCGACGAATCTGCCATCACTGGAGAAAGCGCACCTGTTATCCGTGAAGCAGGAGGAGACAAAAGTTCCGTAACAGGCGGTACAAAAGTACTTTCCGACAGAATAAAAGTAAAAGTAACCACCAAACCGGGAGAATCTTTCTTAGATAAAATGATTGCTCTTGTGGAAGGTGCTTCCCGACAGAAAACACCCAACGAAATCGCATTAACCATACTTTTAGCAGGCTTTACGCTAACCTTTATTATCGTAACCGTTACTCTGAAACCTTTTGCAGACTACGCGCAGACACCGATTACCATTGCGGCATTTATCTCACTTTTCGTTTGTTTGATTCCCACAACGATTGGCGGTCTGCTTTCTGCAATCGGAATCGCGGGAATGGACAGAGCTTTGAGAGCCAACGTGATCACCAAAAGTGGTAAAGCCGTTGAAACTGCGGGAGATATTGATGTACTGCTTCTGGATAAAACAGGAACCATTACCATCGGAAACCGTAAGGCAACCCAATTTCATCCTTCAAATGGAATTCAGCTTGATGAATTCATCAAAGCTTCGGCACTGAGTTCCGTTGCGGATGAAACGCCCGAAGGAAAATCGATCATCGAATTAAGCCAGTTAAAATCCGAAGATTTACTTGTTCCCAATCCGGTTTATATCGATTTTACGGCTGAAACCCGAACTTCAGGAATCGATTTTGAAAACACGAGAATCCGAAAGGGAGCATATGACACCATTAAAAAACTGACAGAAAAAGCGGGAAATATTTTCCCTTCCGAAACACAGGAAGCCGTTACCAGAATTTCCGAAAACGGAGGAACTCCTTTGGTTGTTTCTGTTAATGAAAAAGTCTGGGGAGTTATCGAGCTTCAGGACATCATCAAGACCGGAATTCAGGAGCGTTTTCAGAGGTTAAGAAAAATGGGCGTGAAAACGGTAATGGTAACCGGAGACAACCCTTTAACGGCAAAATTTATCGCTGAAAAAGCCGGAGTAGACGATTTTATCGCCGAAGCAAAACCGGAAGATAAGATGAACTACATTAAAAAAGAACAGCAGGAAGGAAAACTGGTTGCCATGATGGGAGACGGAACCAACGATGCTCCCGCACTTGCACAGGCCGATGTGGGTGTAGCAATGAACAGCGGAACACAGGCAGCCAAAGAAGCAGGAAATATGGTGGATTTAGATAATGATCCTACGAAACTTATTGAAATTGTGGAAATCGGGAAACAGTTACTGATGACACGCGGAACGTTAACAACTTTTAGTATTGCGAATGATGTTGCCAAGTATTTTGCAATTATTCCAGCATTGTTCATCACGTTTATTCCGGCGCTTCAAAAGCTGAATATTATGAATCTCCACAGCCCTGAATCTGCGATTTTATCTGCGATTATTTTTAACGCCATCATCATCCCGATCCTGATTCCTTTAGCTTTGAAAGGAGTTGCTTATAAACCGATCGGAGCCAGCGCATTATTGAGAAGAAATCTCTTGATCTATGGACTGGGCGGAATTATTGCCCCATTTATCGGAATAAAACTTATCGATTTAGTTATAAGTCTTTTTTATTAGGCTGGAAATTTGAAGCTGGAAATGGAACGTAATATTTTAACTCCCGTCATCCTTCTTCCATCTTCTATCCACTCAACTCAAAAATTTAATTCAAATGAAAAATCATATTTTATCAGCATCCAGACTTACATTGGTGATGCTTGTAATTGTCGGAATATATTTAGGAATTGTCTACGCAAGTTCTAAAGTTTTACCAACTCAGGGAAATGCAGAAATTATTAATTTTAAAGGACAGAAATTTTACGCCAATATCGGACAGAATTTTACGTCTCCGAAGTATTTTCACGGTCGTCCTTCTGCGGTAGATTACAATGCAGCAGGAAGTGCGGGAAGCAATAAAGGACCAAGCAACGAGGAATATCTTCAGACCGTACAGAAAAGAATTGACACTTTAAAAATGATGAATCCCGAAATGCAGAACGCAAAAGTACCTGTAGAACTGGTAACGGCAAGCGGAAGCGGACTTGATCCGGACATTTCTCCGGAAGGCGCTTTTTATCAGGTTAAAAGAGTGGCAAAAAACAGAAATATCAGTTCAGAAAAACTGGAACAACTTATCAAAAATCAAACAGAAACATCTATTTTCGGTCCGTCAAAAGTAAATGTATTGAAACTTAACATTGCTCTGGATCAGCTTAAATAAAGTAAAATTTTATGAAAAAATATATTGCGGCATTCTTATTGGCAGGATTTTTCTTACCGAAGGCACAAAACACAGACTCTGCAAAAACCGATGCCAAGCTGAAAATCTCTGCTTACGCTGAACTTTTTTACACCTATGATTTCAATGAACCTTCCGGAGGAAACCGCCAGAACTTTTTGTACAGCTACAACAGGCACAATGAAGTTAACCTTAATTTAGGATTTATCAAAGCCAACTATGAAAACGACAGGATGCGCGCCAATCTCGCTCTGATGGCGGGAACTTATGCACAGGATAATCTGGCTGCGGAACAGGACGCTTTGAAATATGTAAATGAAGCGAATATCGGGATTAAAATTTCCAAAACAAAAAATCTGTGGATCGATGCAGGGATCATGCCGTCACACATTGGCTGGGAAAGCGCAATCGGGAAAGATAACGTTAATCTTACCAGAAGTCTCGCGGCAGAAAATTCTCCCTATTTCGAAACCGGAGCTAAAGTTTCTTATACTTCGGATAACGGAAAATGGTTTCTGAGCGGTCTTGTTTTAAACGGATGGCAGAGAATTGCAAAAGCTGAAGGAAATAAAAGTCTTTCTTTCGGGCATCAGATAACTTTTAAACCCAACGATAAGATTACACTGAACAGCAGTTCATTCATAGGAAACGATAAACCGCAGGATGATAAAAGAATGCGTTACTTCCATGATCTGTACGGAAATTTTCAGTTGACGGATCATTTCTCAACGACGTTAGGTTTTGATATCGGAGCCGAACAGAAAGAAAAAGGAAGTGAAAGCTACAACCTTTGGTATTCTCCAAACGTATTGATGAAGTATCAGTTTGACGATCAGTGGAGTCTTGCGGGACGTGTGGAATATTTCAGCGACAAAAACGGGGTTATCATCGCTACGGAAACGCCTAATGGATTTCAGACTTTCGGATATTCTCTGAATGTCGATTATCAGATCCTGAAAAATGTGGTTTTCCGTACGGAAGCAAGAAGATTTACTTCCAAAGATGCCATTTTTGTGAAAAACGACAATTTCAGACAGGGAAATTTTTTCATCACCACCAGTTTAGCAGCCTGGTTCTGAGAAAAGACTGCATCAATTTAGATTTAGTTTTAAAAGTTTAGTAATTCTAAGATGGGAAACCTAACAGGTTTTAAAAACCTGTTAGGTTTATAATTAATAAATCCATTATAAAAAAAGTCAAAAAATGTCTTCAGCAAAAGATTTTTTAGAACTCATCCAGAAATCCAGAAAAGGGAAATTTAAAATCTACATCGGAATGAGCGCGGGTGTAGGAAAAACCTTCCGTATGCTTCAGGAAGCGCATGCTCTTTTGCGAAACGGAATTGACGTAAAAATTGGCTACATCGAAACCCACGGAAGAGAAGAAACTGTCGCTTTAACAGACGGAATCCCAGAAATACCGAGACGGTCTTCTTTTTATAAAGGTAAAAATCTGGAAGAAATGGATCTTCAGACTATTATTAATACCCATCCCGAAGTTGTTTTGGTGGACGAACTGGCTCACACAAACATTGAAGGTTCCAAAAATAAAAAAAGATGGCAGGATGTTCTGGAAATTCTGGATAATGGAATCAACGTCATTAGTGCGATGAATATTCAGCATATTGAAAGCCTGAATGAAGAAGTAAAAAAGATCACCGGAATAGAAGTCTCGGAACGGGTTCCTGATAAAATTCTGGCTTTGGCGGATGAGGTGGTCAACATCGATTTAACCGCCGATGAACTTCTAACGCGACTGAAAGAAGGAAAAATTTACAAAAAAGAGAAAATCCAGACGGCTTTAAGCAATTTTTTTCAGAGCGGACATATTTTGCAGCTTCGGGAACTGGCTTTAAAAGAAGTGGCAACCCATGTTGAAAGAAAGGTAGAAACGGAGATCAAAACCGAGAATTTTAAGCCCATAAAATTTCTTGCCTGCATCAGCAGCAATGAGAAAATAGCCAAAAATATCATCCGGAAAACGGCAAGACTGGCAAGTTATTACAACAGTCCGTGGACCGTTCTTTACATCCAGAAACCATCAGAAAATCCTGAAAAAATTGCCCTGAACAAGCAGCGATTTCTGATTAATAATTTTAATTTAGCTCAGGAATTGGGAGCCAAAGTGATCCGGCAGAAGGAAAGCAGTATTCATAAAGGAATTCTGGACTACGTGATTGCGCATAACATCACCACAGTATGCATCGGAAAACCGCACGCTCATCTTTTGCAGAGAATTTTCGGCTACAGCTGGATTTACACTTTAATGAACCGACTGAATGAAAGACAGATCGACATTATTATTTTATCTTAGAATGCAATGAAACTAAAAACGAAACTCACCCTCGGAGTAGGTCTTTTATTTGTGCTGATTGTTTTGCTATCGGTTATCGGGTCTTTTTACATCAATAAACTGAAATCTGATACAGAAAAAATTCTTATCGCCAATTACAACAGTCTGGAATTTTCTCAGAATATGCTTCTGGCTCTGGATAAAATGAAAACCGACAGCGCCGTTGCCATTAAAGATTTTAAGAAAAATAATCTTCTTCAGGAAAGAAATTTAACGGAATTCGGAGAGAAAGAAGCTACCCAGAATCTTAATCTTCATTTCAACAGTTACATCCATGATCCTTCGCCGGAAAAGGAAAAGCTGATTCGTGAAGATCTGGTAAAAATCATGTCTCTGAATATGAAAGGAATTGAGCGAAAAAGCGATATTGCGATCATTACGGCAGAAAATGCCACGTTCTGGATCGCCTGTCTCGGAACCATTTGTTTTTTAATTGCGATCACGCTTGTTTTTAATCTTCCTCAGACGATTGCGGAACCCATCAGTCAGCTTACGTTCAGCATCCGGCAGATTGCGAATAAAAATTATAACGAAAGGGTTCATTTCCGGGGAAGTGAAGAGTTTAACGATCTTGCCAATTCTTTCAACATCATGGCAGAAAAGCTTCAGGAATATGAAAGCAGCACTTTGTCTGAACAGCTTATGGATAAAAAACGGATTGAAACCCTCGTGAATAATATGCACGATGCTGTAATCGGTCTGGACGAAAATCATTTTATTTATATGATTAATGATGAGGCTCTTAAAATCACCAATCTCAATAAAGATGAAATTATCGGGAAAACGGTTCATGAAGTGGCTGTAAACAATGATCTCATAAGGGAACTTCTGAAAAACATCAATCATCCGCAGAAAGATCCTATTAAAATTGTAACCGACAATAAGGAAAATTATTTTGAGCAGGATGTAATCCCGATCAATATTACAAAGACGGGAGAAAAGGAAAAAAAATACATCGGAAAGGTTATTCTGCTGCGAAATATTACACCTTTTAAAGAACTGGATTTTGCAAAAACCAACTTTATCGCAACCATTTCGCATGAATTAAAAACGCCGATTTCAGCCATAAAAATGGGCGTTCAGCTTTTGGAAAATCAAAAATTCGGGGAACTGAATGATCAGCAGAAAGAATTATTAAAAAGCATTAATGAAGACGGACAAAGGCTGCTTGATATTACGGGAGAACTGTTGAATTTATCCCAGGTGGAAACCGGAAATATCCGCCTGAATATCGAAAGCTGCGCTCCAAAAGAAATGGTACAGACTGCTGTAAAAAATGTGGAAAAACTGGCGGAACAGAAAAACATTTCGATCCAAACCCAGTTTATGACGGATGAAAAGGACTTTGTTTTAGCTGATTTTGATAAAACTGTCTGGGTAATGAATAATTTCCTGAGCAATGCTATTAAACATTCTTTTCAGGATGAAAATATCCTGATTTTGGTTGAAAAAGAATCATCCGGAATAAAATTCAGCATTACCGATACCGGAAAAGGGATTGAAGAAAAATACCAGCGACAGATTTTCGACCGCTATTTTCAGGTTCCGGGAGAACATCAGAACGGAACCGGTTTAGGACTCGCAATTTCCAAAAATTTCATCGAAAAACAAAACGGAGAAATCGGCGTTAAAAGTTCTTTAAATCAGGGAAGTACTTTTTATTTTGTGTTGCCGATGGTTTAAATTTTTTGTATATTTGATTATGCAATCAACAAAGATATCTCCTAATATTGTGCGACAACTTCGCAATCAAAAATTACATAGCGGACATCCTTTCATGATTAATACAAATGAGGTTAATACAAATGAATGCTATCTTGAATATCCTGATGGCAGTATAAAGCTTGTTGTTATTCAGGAGAATAAAAAAGATTTTTCTGTTATTCGGGAATTAACTAAATCCGAAGCTCATCATTTACGAAAAAGATTAAATTTTTCAGATTTTTAATGCATGAATTATATATTATAACAGGCTCTAACGGAGCAGGAAAATCATCACTCGGTCCTCATTATGTTCCTGCCGCTCTAAGTGATTCTATTTTTGACGGTGACAAATTATTAATGGTGAAGAAAAGTGAATTTTGGAAAAAAGGAATCCGATCTTCTAAAGAATGTACAAAATTAGCTGCGGAAATTGTTGAAGATACTTTTGATAAGCTCGTAGAAACAGCTTTAGGCAACAGCTTAGATTTTGCTTATGAGGGGCATTTTACCAATCACGAAACATGGTCGATCCCACAAAAGTTTAAAAATGCAGGCTATAAAATCCATTTAATTTTTTTTGGACTTACCAACACTGATTTATCTGAGCTGAGGGTACTTTACAGAACAAAAGAAGGAGGACATCATGTTGATCCTTTTACATTGGCTACAAATTTTTATGGTAATTTAGAGAAACTCGATATTTACTTTAAAATTTTCGATTCTGTTGAGATTTACGATACCTCCGGAATTGAACACATTCCTTTAGCTAGAATTGAAAACGGAAATATTTCATCATGTATCAGTTCATCACAATTACCTGATTGGTTTACAGAATATCTTCCCAATATTTCGCTATTAATCGAAAATAAAAGTTTTGAGTGATTGTAATTTCTTTTAAAATGAATAATATTTTTTTTCTGGTTTTTGTAATCGGATTTTGCTTATTTGCTATCGGAAAAACCATTTACTATTTTATTGAAAAAAAGAAAGTTCTTACAACCTGTAAAAATTCAGATTCTATTGAAATAAAAAATATAAACGGTACAATATTTACGGATAGCGGAAATAAGAACAGATTGGAATTATGTACTTTTACTCTTTTAATCAATGAAAATTCTATCTTTCTGTTCGCTTTAAGTTTCAGCTTCATCCCTTTACAGGTTATCAATCTCTTATTTTCAAATAAAAACAGAAAAAATATACGACATTCTATTCTTTTAAGAGAATATAAAATTGATGAGAAGAATGCCGTATTGGTCTATTATCCCGACCACATACTCGGATCGAAAAAAATAACTTTGAAAAATCTTAATCCGGAACAGCTTTCCATTTTAGAAAAAACATTAGAAGGCAAAAGCCGCAGATTTTATTAATATGAAAATAGAACTTATACCAGTCATTGAAATCACCAATTATGATAATGATATTCCGTTGCCTCCTTTTGGTCCCTATTGGGAATTCTCTACAGAATGGGAACACTATCGTATTGCTACCAATTTAGATGCGGGTTTTTCTGAAAATTTACAATCGTATTCTAAAGGATCTTCATTGTACAGGATCAGTGAAATTCCAGATTCTGATGTTCTGAAAATTATTCAAAATAAAATCACGACTGATGAGAATGATGATAACCTTACCATTGAAGATTTAATTTCTCCTTTGATTGGAGGTTATATTTTAAAGATTAATGATGTGGACAGCTATTTTCCACAGTGCTGCGGCGATTTATCGAATATTGAATATTGGAATAATCTGTTTTTGGATGAAGACTCGTTTTTTTACATGGGACATCCGTCACCCAAAATCATAAAATCCGAAAATACTATTATTTTCGATTTTTTGAATTCTCCAATTCAGGAAGGTTATGCTCCTCCGGTTTCGGAAAATCAGATTGAAGCAAATAAAGATTTGCTGAAAATTGCTGTTGAAAATGTCAAGAAAGAACTGTATGATTTCGCTCGGAGACTTGTAAAGATCAGCGAAACTGAAAATCTTGATATTCCTGAAATTGATAAGCTATTTGTTTATGGAAGGATTGATGATTAAATATAAAATGATTCCGGCGGAAGCTTCGCTTCCGCCGGAATCATTTACCAACAACATAAAACAAGAAAAATAACTATTTTTAGCTAATAATAAAACAGATGAAAAATAATCTTGCTTTACAACTAGCCGAAATATGTAAAAAGTACAACCTTAAGGAAAAAGCATTCAATAGCTTTGAAAAATTACTTCATAGAGAAAATGAAAATGACTCTGATTTTCTTAGAGGTTACAAGAAAGAGGAAATGAAAATCTTTTTTGGAGGACATCAATTTAATATTCACCATCATTTTTGTACAAGTACCATTGATACCAAAATAATTTTTTACGATTCATCGGATGTTGAAGCTGGTTATTGGGATCCTGTAGGTTACTATGTTTTAGAAGCTGATTTTAAGGGAGAAATCACGGACTATTATTTTGTAATAGAAAGAGAAAAACAAATTGACGGAATTGATATTATTAAACAGTTTTCATATTTGTTCGCCGATCTTCCAACAGATTATCTGAAAAGAAATCACCTTCAGTATAATTTTGTTTCATACCTTTCTTTAATAGGAACTTTATTTACAAGTAAAAAATTATGAAGGTTCAGGACGTTTCATTCATCGCGCATATTTTAATCTTAAAGAAACCGGTGAAGAGCATTTTGAAAAGGAATTTCTCAAAAAATCAAAAAGTTTTTTAAAGATGATGAAAAAGTACTTAATTAATGAAAATATAATTTCTGAAAAACTACAATCAGATCTTCTTAAACTTGATCAAAATAATAATATCTGAAAATGCCTGAAGTTCCTATTTATTATTTCTTTATTGCATCAATCTTTTCTGCAATTATTGTCGGTATTTATTATTTCATTCAGAAGAAAAATATTATTAAAAATTACAGACAGGAAAATTCAATTGAACTTAAAAATATTAGCGGAACAATAATTACAGACAAAGGCTTTCTCAGTTGGGGAATGGAATTGGGTACATTTGATCTGTTGATCAACGATAATTCAATTTTTTTGTTTCTGAAAAGTTTCGGTTTTATTCCGGGGCGTATTACGAATTTATTTTTTTCAAATTCCAACAGGAAAAATACTAAAAGAGCTGTTTTGCTCAGAGAATATAAAATTGACCGAAAAAGTGTTAAACTTGTTTATTATCCTGATCATCTGATGAACAGAAGCCGTCAAATTATACTGAAAAATCTTTCTGATGAACAGCTTTCCATTTTAGAAAAAACATTAGAAGGCAAAAGCCGCAGATTTTATTAATATGAAAATAGAACTTATACCTGTTATAGAAGTTTCAAATTACGATGAAGATCTGGAAATGCCTTCCGGTTCCTATTTGGAATTTACGGATGAGTGGGAAAATTATAATATTTCCGCGAATCTAAAGACTGGTTTTTCCGAAAGTTTCAAAGCTTATTTTAAAAGTTCATCTTTTTACAGAATAAGTGAAATTTCTGATGCAGATCTGTTGAAAATCATTTACAGAGAAATTGAAATACAGCAGACTGAAGAAAATCGCGGAATTGATGATTTGGTGTGTTCTATGGACGGCGGTTACATTTTAAAGATTAATGATGTAGACACCTATTTTCCACAATGTTGCGGAAGGCTTAAACACATTACTGAATGGGAAGATCTTGTTTCCGACGAAGGGAATCATCATTTTTATACAGGACATCCATCTCCTAAAGTTGAAATACAGGAACATAAGATCATTTTCGATTTTTTACATTCGATGCCCCAGGAAAGTTATGCTTATCCGGTTTCGGAGAATCAAATTGAAGTAGATAAAGAATCGTTGAGAACAGCAATTGAAAATGCAAAAAAAGAACTTCAATATTTTGCTGAGCAGCTCATCAGAATTAATAAAAAAGAAAACTTGAATATTCCTGAAATTGATAAGATCTTAATTTATGGAATTGATGAATAAAATAGTAAATCTGATTTTTCAATCCCAAAAACCAGAATCTTCACTTTCCAATTTTGTGGAAAGTTTCTGGATGCTGGATAACCCTTCGGAACATAAAGAAGTCATTCTTTTACCGGACGGAAGGATTGATCTGATCTTTTCGCAATCTCCAACCGAGCCGCTTCATGTCGTTTTACTGGGAATCGGAACGCATCCTGAACATGTGATTATTACTGAAAAAACAAAGATTTTTGCGGTCAGCTTCAATTTATTGGCAACGGAATATATTTTGCATCAGAGCATTTCGGAATTATTAAATAGCGCAAAAATTCTACCTGCCGATTTCTGGAATTTCAATATTGAGGATTTTAATGATTTTAAAAAATTCTGTGAAAAGGTTTCAATTCAAATAAAAAAAGAGCTTTCCACGCAAAAAACAGATGAAAGGAAACTTAAATTATTTAATCTTATCTATTCGTCAAAGGGTTCATTAACGGTAAAAGAACTTTCGGAAAAGGTAATCTGGAGTGAGAGACAAATCAACCGTTACTTTAACCGGCAATTTGGCATTTCTTTAAAATCATATTGTGGAATTCTCCGTTTCAGAGCCTCATTTCAGCACATTAAGGAAGGAAAATTATTTCCTGAAGAAAATTTTTCCGACCAGTCTCATTTTATTAGGGAGATTAAAAAACTTTCAGGATTTCTGCCAAAAGAATTAAGCCAAAATAAAAACGACCGATTTATACAATTTTCCGTTCTGCCCAAGAAGTAATTTTGTCCCATAAAATTTAAATTATGGTAACAGACAACAAAAAAATTGCCATCGTTGGCGGTGGTCCCGGAGGATTAACCTTAGCAAGACTTTTACAACTAAAGAATGCCGAAGTAAAAGTATATGAAAGAGATGAAAATAGAGATGTAAGAGTTCAGGGCGCAACATTGGATCTTCATGAGGAATCTGGTTTGGAAGCTCTTCAAAGAGCGGGTTTGATGGATGAATTTAAAGCTAACTATCGTCCTAGCGCAGGAAAATTAAAAATTTTAGATAAAGATCTGAATGTTTTCCTGGATGAACATGCTTCCGAAGAATCTTATGCAGAAGACCGTCCGGAAATCGACAGAGCACCGCTCAGAAAGATCTTACTGGATTCTTTAAAGCCTGAAACTGTGGTTTGGGACAGTCAGTTTATTTCGATGGAAAAAGATGGTGAGGGGTGGAAACTGCATTTTAAAAACGAAAAGTCTTATTACGCAGATATTGTTATCGGAGCGGATGGAGCGAATTCTAAAATCCGGTCTTATCTTTCGGATATTAAGCCTGTTTATTCAGGAGTAACCATGGTGGAAGGAAATATTTACAACGCAGAAATTAACGCTCCGAAGTTATGGAAACTGGTGAATGGCGGAAAAATTTTTGCTTTGGATCTGCATCAGTCTTTGCTTTTCAGTACAAAAGGAGACGGAACATTAACGTTTTATACAGGCTGCAAAACCGATGAAAACTGGGTGAAAGATTCCGGAATTGTCTTTGATAATAAGGAACAGGTTTTTAACTGGTTCAAAAAAGAATTCTCTTTATGGAGTAAAGATTTTCACGAATTATTTGAGAGCGATGAAATATCTATTATTCCACGTCCTCAATACCACTACCCTCCTGATCAAAAATGGGAAACTTCCACGAATTTGACTTTACTGGGTGATTCCGCTCACAGGATGCCTCCTTATGCGGGAGAAGGTGTGAATATGGCAATGCAGGATGCTTTTGAATTAGCAGAAAATCTTACGGACAACGACTTTAAAGACGCAAAATCGGCTCTTTCAAATTACGAGAAAAGTATGCTGAAACGGGCTTCGGAAATTACAGAGATTACCTTAAACAGTACAGAAATGCTTCATTCTGAAAATGCTATTCAAAATCTTCTGAATATGTTTCAGGGAGGGTAAATTTTATGGTTTGAGATTTTGAATTTTAGGTTTCGAACTTAAGGTTAAAGGGTTTCGGGCGGAGCTTCGCTCCGCCCGAAACCTCCATAATAACTAATTAACCTCCAACACGAATGCTTACTTTATCAGAATTTCTGTAAATTCGGCTTTCAATCAAATATTAAGATGAAGCCACTAAGAAATAAATATTTAATTCTCAATTATATTTTCATATTCTGTGTTGTTATTTTATTTTTAAACGATCATTTTTTCAAGCCCATTTTTTCCAGTTGGTTCACAGGAAAACTTTCTGATATGGTGGGAATTATTATTTTGCCGTTGATCCTGACCTATATTTTTCCGAAACTAAAAATCCATTCTGTCTGGATAAGTGCTCTGTTGTTTGCATTCTGGAAATCTCCATATTCCGGAAAAGTAATTGAAATGTATAACAAGTTTACATTGATTCCCATTACAAGAGTTGTAGATTATTCTGATCTTTCGGTAATTGTATTTCTGCCGGTTTCTTATTATTTAATTAAGAAAATAAACCGTCTTAATCTTCTTAAAATTCAAAAAATAAATCCTGCTTTCATTTTATTTCCCACCGGATTTGTTCTAATGGCAACTGCACCTCCTCCAAGTTTTTCTTACACCTACTCCAACGGCAATTTGAATTGCAGGAAATGTGTAATTAGAGTTGCAATGACCCAGAAAGAAATTGTAGAAAGATTAAAAGAAAATCATATTGTTTTCGATACCATTTACCCAATGTCAGAATCAACTTACAAAAGATACCCGTTTTTTAAACAGGATGACATTCATTTTTATACAATCAAAAAATTTGTAATTGATAAGGACACCTTAAAAAATGTAGATTTTGCGATGAGAAGTATTGGCGAAAACCAAACCACGTTGCATTTCAACGGATTGCAGACTTCCGATGATATTTCTACGATAAGATTGTTTGTAAAAGCCCGAAAACATTATTCGAAAATAATTTTCAAAGAACTTTCAGATGCTTTGGAAAATAAACAACCTGAAAACGGATTGAAAGAAAATTAAAATTCAAAATAGAAATGACTGCAACATTTTTCCCAACACCAGAAGATTTCCGAAAATGGCTCGAAAAAAATCATACCACAGAAAAAGAATTGTTGGTGGGATTCTGGAAAGTCGGAACGAAAAAACCTTCCATGACGTGGTCGGAATCTGTAGATCAGGCTTTGTGTTTCGGCTGGATCGACGGGGTGAGAAAATCGATTGATGATGAAAGTTACAGCATCCGTTTTACGCCAAGAAAACCGACAAGCATCTGGAGCGCAGTCAATATCAGAAAAGTGGAAGAGCTTACAAAAACCGGATTAATGACCGAAGCCGGACGAAAAGCTTTTGAACTGAGAAAAGAGGAAAAATCTGCGATCTATTCCCACGAAAAAGAACCTGCAACCCTCGATCCTGAGTTTGAAAAAAAATTTAAAGCCAATAAAAAAGCATGGGAATTTTTCAGCATTCAGGCTCCTTCTTATAAAAAAGTAATGCTGCATTGGATCATGAGCGCGAAACAGGAAAAAACAAGACTGTCGAGATTGGAAAAGACAATTCGGGAAAGCGAACTGGAAAAGAGAGTTTTATAGAGATGTGGGAAGCTTTAATCTTTTTTGCCGCTTTACTGGGAATTTCAAATTTCCATTATTTCCTCTTTTTCAGGAGGGAAAATAAGCAGATGAAGCTGAAAATATATTTAATGGTACTTTTCATGATTACCATTCTGGCAAGTTTGTACTTCATTATCATTACTCCCGATTTCTTTGAATATAAAGGCTTGGAAAACTGCTTGTTTTTGGTGATGATCAACTTTGCTGTTCCCGGATATTTCTTAATGCTTTTCGGGATTAACAGTCTCTTGGAAAACATTCCGATTATTCGTGGCTATTTTACTTTCAATGTTATATTTTGTATTTTATTTCTCAGTTCGACGTTGTTGTATTATTTTTTAACGATGTTGATGATGATGATTTTCACTTCAGATAATGCTTAAATTTACTTTCAGATAAAGAACAAATGACTACTCGCCTTTTATTTATTCCCATACTTTTAACGCTTACATTCTGTGCTAAAAAAGAAACTGTTTTTACTGAGAAATTCAATGTTGGTGAAATAGGTTTTGAATATTCGTCTGACTGGAAATTTACCAAACTACAAGGAATCGATTCTTACATTGCTTACCTTTCAAAAGATGAAGATACCATCTGGATAGAATACGGATCTTATAATCCGAAGATATACAAAGAACCTTTGAAAGATCATATTTTCATACAAATTCCAATTGATGGTACAGAAGCTCTTTTTGAAACTTCACGAAATAATTACGGAGGTTTCGCTTCGGTTTATATTCCAAAGACAGATTCTGCGCAGGGTTTATACATGAGAAATAAAAATGGAGATATTCAGCAGGTTTTGGATATTTTTAAAACATTAAAGCTGAACAATTCTGCCCGAAAGAAGCCATTAATTATTGAGATGGAAAATTTTAAGACTAAAAGTTCCCCTCCCGGAATTGTTTTCTACGAGAATAACTGTTTGAACTGTCATTCAGAATACCGTTATATAATTGCTCCCGCTCTCGATAAAAAGTTTGTGAAATCGAAAGGAAAAGTGTGGTTTGAACACTATTTATACTCAGAAAAAAAAATTTCACGTGATGAATTTCAGACACGTTGTACCCAAATTCCCAAAAAAGATTCTGCCATTGCTAACGAAATACTTAAATATCTGTTTTAAAAATCTCCAAATATTATTTTACCTTTGATCTTTATTACGTTTAAAATTAGAAAAGCAAATGACTACAGACACATTAGACTTTTGGGTAGGAAATTTCAAAAGCGAGGAAGATTTTTATGAATTTGTGGAAGAAGATGAAAATTTTTATCTGGAAGAAGATTCTGATGATGTTTTTATTTCAAAATTTGCAGAATCTCAGGACACCATCTGGCTGGATCACGATTTTGTAGAATACGGCTATGAAAACGGAAACGGAACCATTTACGAAAAATTTGCAGACTATTCTTTTGCCGAACAGTGGCTCCCGATTTTAATCAATAGGCTCAACGAACTGAATCTTGATTTTGATATCAATTCCATTATTTTCCTGAATAAGCAGATTCCGAAACCGACTTCCGTAGAAACAGATTTTTTCTCTTTGGTTTACATCGGAGGAATTGAATATTCTGCGTAAAATATTTAAAAACTTATAACCTTTTTCAAATTATTAATGAACATTTATTCTGTTCTTCAGATTGGCGATTACCACATTAATCATTGCGAAGATTTTCTCATCACAAAGAAAATAGGGAGCAATAAGATTCTTTGTGCTGTAATGGATGGATGTTCAACTGCTATGGAAAGTCAGTTTGCTTCTGCACTATTTGGGAAGATCCTGCGTAAAATATGCATTGAAAAAGGTTATAAAGAATTATACGAAACAGAGAAAAATTCTGATCCTGAAGAAGATTTAAAAGCTGTTTTAAAAGAGCTCTTCAAAGAAATTTCAACCGTCAAAAATCATTTGATGCTTGATGAAAAAGAACTTCTAACCACATTGACTGTTCTTCTTTACGACACCAAAAAAGACGAAGGAATTATCATATGTATCGGAGACGGTTTAGTGTGTATCAATGGAAAAACAACAGAATTTGAAAGAGACAACAAACCGGATTATCTGACCTATCATTTGAAAGAAGATTTCGAAGAATGGTACGGCAATCAGACTCAGAAAATACGATTCACTAAGCTTAAAGATGTTTCTATTGCTACAGACGGAATTTCATCTTTCATCCCAATTAAAAAGACAGATCACGGCGAAAAAATCAATCCGGCAGACTATCTTCTGCATGATAAAAGCAATTTTGATTCTGAAGAAATGCTTTCCCTCAAATTAAAAAAACTTGAACATCATTACGGAATTAAACCGACTGATGATCTTGCCATCATAAGAATTATAAAATAACACAAATGAAAACATTCTCCCTCACAGGCGGCGCGAGAATCGGCAGAGCCAATGCAACCTACCCTTTCGCAAATTTATACGTAGACGAAAATACCCTGAAAATAAATGCCTCACTGGTAGGAAATCTTATCTTTCAGCCGCAGGATATTATTTCGATAAAACCCTATTCTTCAGTTCCCTTCATCGGAAAAGGTATCAAAATTCTGCACAGAGTAGACAACTACAATCAGCACGTTGTGTTCTGGACAATGACAGATCCTGAATTTGTAATCAGCGAAATTAAAAAGACCGGATTTTTGGAGAAAACTAATTTTCCTTCAACCGAAAAAGATTTAACGATCGTTCAGCAGCAAAAACAGGGCGGATTTCCATTAAAACCTTTAGTAAAAATCGTTGTTATAGTCGTTTGGAATGCTCTTTTTTTATATGATTTTATTCCGTTCTTCTTAGGAAACAATGAAAAAACGCCTTTTGGCACGGGAGTCTGTACAGCATTGGGATTACTTTTCACTACTGCTTTACTCACCTTAATTTCAGGAGATTTCCGAAAACTGATTTTAAAAGAAGGCAGAACACTGGAAGATGTAAAAAAGTCAGCTATTTTTATCTTACTGATCAGCGGAATTATGTTTACCGCTTTTCTTACATTTGCTTTATCATAACTTAATAAGATGATTTCTAAAAAGTTACTTCGCATCAATATAGCTGTTTTATCCCTGCTTATCGTTGTTTATACTTTAGGAAATTATCTTATTCTTTATCCTATGAAGTTTGATTTCCTGACCGTTATTTCGGAAAGTCAACCGCATTATCTTCTTTTTATTATTGCTTTTTTTGTTCTTATTTCGTGGTTAATAAGTCACATCAGAATTAAGAATTTAAATCCTAAAAACAGATTTCTTCTGGCTTTCACCATTTTGTGCGGAATAATGCTTTTATGGATAAGTTATTATAATTTAAGCACTTTCTTTAATACCCGAAAGTCGATTACGAAAAGTGAAAATGAATACATTCAACAGGCAAAAGAAGATATTAAAAATGACAGCATTGTTTTTAAAAGCTATGGATTGCCTATTTTTATGTATGATCAGGAAACTTATCGTAAAATTGACAGTATCAGAAGCCATTATGGGATTTATCTGAAAAATACAGGTTGCACCGTAGATTATATTGAAAATGAAGGTCGTCATAAATACGAGGAAATTGTAACGCCTTATCTCGAAAAACGAAATGGTAAAGACTGGAACAAAAAGATGCTTGATGAAATTGAGAAATTAAAAAAAACAGAATTGCATCCTCAAAAATAATTTTCATTAATAATTTAGTTTCTAAGAAAAAAATCGCTAAATTTAAAACAAACTAACAATCAGTTATTTAAATTGATTTCAATAACCTTAAAAACTAAAAACATGAAATTATCTCAACATCAGTTATCTGAAAATTCAGGATAAATTACTTCTTTTTTTATCGTCATTCAGGATAGATATTTAATTCATCCTTTCATCTAATTTTTACTTCTTTAAAAAACGCTCAGCCATGAAAATAGGAATCTATATATCCGGATTGGGAATTTCAAAAAGTAACTCGGTTGAAAATTATGCAGAACGGTTAAAAAATGAAATCAATTTCAATACAAATGGTTACCAGTATGAGACCAAAATCGAAAAAATCCATTACAGCAAAAACAGGGAAAGTACCGTTGTAAGCATTTTCGAAAAAGAATCACCCGAAAATCCTGTTTACAAATTTTACGACTTCAAATACAACGAAATTCTCACCGAGGATTTCAAAGGAAGGACGCTTATTTACAAAAGTCTCTGGCTTTTCGCATTGGTTATCAGGAAATTTCCATTAATCATCAAACGGATTTTTATCCCCCAAAACTATTCAAGACCGGGACAGTTAATGTATGTTTTCTCCATATTTTTAATTTTATCGCTTTCTTTGGTTCTGATGTTTCCTGCCGTTCTCGAAGCTACAGGTCAGTTTCTTGAAAACGGAAAAATGACTGAACTGAGGAAGCAGATTCCCATCGGAGACCTGAAATATATTTCGATGAAAGGAATTTTTATCGATCTTTCCGAAAAACATCATATTAACATTGATTTTACTTCGCTTTCCCGAATGATCGTATTATTTACAGCGCTCTTGGTATTGCTTGTTCCGAACGCCAATACCATTATCACAGATCTCGCCACCAATTTTGTCTGCGCCAACGATTATTTGCAGCACGGATCAAAAAAACAGCTGATTCAGGGAAATTTAGAACATCTTGTAGATTATATTACGGAAAACGAAAAGGGCTGTAAAATTCATTTTCACGCCTACAGTTTCGGAAGTGTTCTCGCATTAGACTATGTTTTTCCCTACGGCATAAAAGCCTCTAAAAACGCTTTACAATACTGTGAAGCCATTATCACTATCGGAACACCTTATGAATTTGTAAATTCTTATTATCCTGAATTTTACAACAATCGCCAAACCCAACCCGGAGATCAGCTTCAGTGGTTGAATGTGTATTCTGCAGCCGATGCTTTAGGTTCCAACTTCAGAAAAGACGGAATTGCCGGAGACTCTGAAATCTCTTTTAAAGGAGCTTCCAATAAGCCGTTTAATATCAACTATGAGGTTTATCCTATCGGAAAATTCAGCATTATTGATTTTATTATGCTCTACAGCATCAAAGTTCATGATATGTACTGGGACGAAAATACGGAAGGACAAAGCTGTCTGGGACTGGTTTATCAGGAAATGAAAGGGAAAGGTTTGATGTAAATTGAATCACTCAATAATTTCCCACTTATCATATTTGTATTCGTAGGTTTTTACTGTTTTTTTACTGTTGATATACTGATAAACTTTTACCTGATGATCCGGCAGATTATAAAAACTAAATTGTATGTAATCCATCCCTGTATTTACTGAGATTTCCAAAGAATTTTTACTATTTTTGGAATAGTAGTAAAATTCTGCTCCGGACTCCTTCACTTTTCCTACACTAAATTTCTTGAATTTTTCTGCATCTTCTTTATCCACGTAATAATATCCTTCATAATATCCCAAACCACTGCCAACCGAACTTGGAATGATAAATTTATCTTTAAATTTTTTCCCTAAATAAATCAAATCATCAGTGGTCCAATTTCGAAGATTATAAAACGGATCTTTGAGATTGTATTTTTCACATTCATATTCGCCAGGATCTAAACTTCCACATTCTAATCTAAAAACACTGTATCTGAAATTAATGTATCTTCTGGTAAATTGTCGCTCATCCAAATCATCTATTAAGGTTCTGGTTAAAGAATTGAAATCCATTTCGGAAGCTTCACGCTTTAGTTTATCATACAGAATCTTATCTTTTTTATTTTCTTCAATGCATTTCGCTTTTGAATATATATAATTTTCATAAATAGAATCCTTTTTCGCTTGGGAAAAGATAATGATAGGGAAAAGCAAAAATAAAAACTTCATCAGATAAATTTGTTCATTTAAAATTATTAATAATTTTTCTTAGAAATGATCTTTTCAAACCGATCAATAAAAAAACTTTCACAAATATGAAAGTTTGTCTTTTTTAATATCTATTTTTTCAGACACTTCAACAAGCTCAAATGACAGCAATAAAAATTGACAGCAATAAAAATAATAAGCCTCATTTCATCTATTTCCTGATCGGTTCATAAAAATAAGGAGGACGAACTCCCATTGACGGAACCACAAAAGATCCTTTATTCGAAAAATAAGTAAAAAACCCATTTTCTTTGTTTGATTTATCAGGATAAAAAATTAATTCTACAGATTTTATTTTATCTGAATCATTTTGAATTTCGCCCATCTCGAAATATTCAAATACAAAAGGATCATCCGGAAAATCATAATAAGTAATTTCCTTTTTATCAAAGTCGATATAAGCATTCTGATCTTTATCTCTGAATAATTTTTGAGTTTTAAAATAATTTTCGATATCACTTTTATTATCAAACGGAATAAATGCTGCCTTAGGATTTGCAAACAAATAATCACTTACCGATTCTGTACTTAATCCAAGAAGCGTAAGTTTTTTTCCTTCAAGTCTAAAATAAAAATGATAAGTCCCACCCTGATTTTTTGAAATTCCTATTGCAGAAAAATTACAGGATGTTTCAAGTTTTCTGTTTTCTTTAAAAAATGATTCTGAATGTGATGTATATGTATTATCAAAATCTCTTAAGGAAAAATCACCTTTATTTTGTTTAACGAAAAATCCTGTTTTAGAAAATTCAAAATCGCCTAAATAAATGGGAGAATCTGTAAAATTTACATTTTCAAAAACCTCCTGATTAAACCAGTCAATTTCATCTTCTAAAGTAGAATTTATTCTCAGAATAGGATATGGACCGTCATGATAAAAAAGCATCATCCCTAAATCAGCATCAATGTATTTATCAATATTTTCAGCTTTATGAGAATTAAAATCTTTAATAAAGTTTGTAAAAACAATAAGAGAATCTTCTTTTACACTTTCTTTTGTTTCCTTAGTAATTTTTTTCACTTCGGAGCCATTTTCATTATGTTCTTTTTCACGTAAATTAAAAAAGAAAACAGAAGAAATTACAATAATAAAAAATGCAGTAAGAATATATAGTTTTGTTTTTTTCACGGTTTGAGTTTTTTCTAAGCCTTACATTTGAAACTAATTGTTTGAGAAAAAATGCTTCAACACACTCAACACGACATCTCTAATACTTACCACCTTATTTTAGCAGCTCATTCGTAGCGATGTCATGCTGAGCTTGCCGAAGCATCTCAGAATTTTTTAATATTAATGCGCTTCCAGCCAGTTATTCCCTACTCCAACCTCAATCAATAGCGGAACCTGCGTTTCAACTGCGTTTTCCATTTCCATTTTAATGATGTTTTTGGCAACTTCCACCTCATCAATCGGGGCTTCAAAAATTAATTCGTCATGTACCTGAAGCAGCATTTTTGTCTGCAGCTTTTCCTTTTCCAGTTCTTTCTGAATTTTAATCATTGCCATTTTTACGACATCTGCCGCGCTTCCCTGAACAGGCGCATTTACCGCATTTCGTTCCGCGTGACCACGAACCACAAAATTATTGGAATTGATGTCTTTCAAATGACGTTTTCTGCCTAAAAGTGTTTCCACATAACCGACTTCTCGGGCTTTTCTTACCTGTTCCGCCATGTATTCTTTCAGTTTCGGATAGGTTTCAAAATAGGCTTCGATCATTTGCTTGGCTTCCGTTCTGGAAAGTCCGGTCTGCTCTGCCAATGCAAAAGCGCCCTGTCCGTAAATAATTCCGAAGTTTACGGTTTTTGCCTGACTTCTCTGTGTTTTGGAAACTTCTTCCAACGGAATATTGAACAGTTTTGCCGCCGTAGAAGCGTGAATATCTTCCCCGTTCTGGAACGCTTTAATCATATTGTCTTCCCCGGAAATTTCGGCAATCAGACGCAATTCGATCTGGGAATAATCGGCAGAAATAATTTTCTTTCCTTCTGCAGACACAAACGCGCCACGAATTTGCTGACCTCTAAGAGTTCGGATCGGAATATTCTGCAAATTCGGGTTTACACTCGCCAAACGACCTGTTGCAGCCGTAGTTTGCGAAAAATTGGTATGAACACGGTTGTCTGTTTTTTCAATCTGAGACGGTAATGCATCAACGTAGGTTGATTTTAATTTCTGATAGGTTCTGTATTCCAGAATATGCTTGATAATTTCATGTTTTGAAGACAGTTTTTGAAGAACATCTTCCGAAGTTGCATACTGTCCGGTTTTTGTCTTTTTCGCTTTCGGATCAAGCTGCATTTTTTCAAATAAAATTTCACCCAGCTGCTTCGGAGAATTCATATTAAATTCTTCTCCTGAAATCTCAAATATTTTGGATTCGAGTTGTCTTAGATCATTCTCAAGATCAATACTTTCCTGAGCCAGCCATTTTTCGTCAAGAGAAATTCCTTCCAGTTCCATTTTTGCCAAAACTTCCATCAAAGGCATTTCTATACTGAAGAATAAGTCTTCTAAATTTTCTTTTTTAAGCTGTGGCGCAAACAATTCGTACAACTGGAAGGTTACGTCTGCATCTTCTGCAGCGTAATCGGTCTGGGTTCTGAGATCCGCATCACGGAAATTGCCTTGTTTTTTTCCTTTTTTACCGATGATGGTTTCGATGGAAACAGGTTTGTAATTTAAGTAAACTTCCGAAAGATAATCCATCCCGTGTCTTCCGTCCGGATTTAAAAGGTAATGCGCAATCATGGTATCAAACATGGCTCCTTTTACCGTAATATCGTATCTTTTAAGGATTTTATAATCGAATTTTAAGTTGTGCGCTACTTTTACCAGATCTTCTTTCTCGAAAAACGGTCTGAAAATTTCCAGCGTCTGCAGAACTTCTCCCTGATCTTCGGATAAAGGAACATAATACGCCAATCCTTTTTTGTAGGAAAAACTCATCCCGACCAATTCGGCTTCCAGTTCATTAAGAGAGGTGGTTTCGGTATCGAAGCAGACTACTTTTTGTTTTAATAAATTATTGACTAAAATTTTCTGTGCTTTCGGATTATCCACAAACTGATAAAGGTGATCATTCTGCTCAATCGTCGATTTTGTGGATGTTGCCTGATCGAGATCTTCATAAGTGGCAAAAAGATCCAACTGTCCTACTGCCTGTGCAACTTTTTGCTGAGGAGTTGTTTCCGTAACGGTTACTTCTACTTCTGTAACTACATTTGGCGCTGCAGCCGGAGCAAAAGCACGATAAAGGTTTTCGTATAATCTCCGGAATTCTATTTCTTCAAAAACTTCTTTTACTTTCTCAAAATCAGGCGTTTCCAGATCGTATTGTTCCTGATGAAATTCTACAGGAGCATCGCAGATAATGGTCGCTAATTTTTTGGATAAAATTCCTCTTTCGGCTGAAGCTTCCACTTTTTCTTTCAGCTTTCCTTTAAGCTGATTGGTGTTGGCCAAAAGATTTTCTATGCTTCCGAATTCTTTCAGGAATTTCATGGCTGTTTTTTCACCAACGCCTTCCAGTCCGGGAATATTGTCGACTGCATCTCCCATCATCGCAAGAAAGTCGATTACCTGTTTCGGATCTTCGATTTCGTATTTGGCTTTAACTTCTTCAACGCCTAAAATTTCAATATCGCCGCCTTTAAGTCCCGGTTTATAAATTTTGATTTTATCGGTTACAAGCTGTGCAAAGTCTTTATCCGGCGTTACCATGAATGTGACGTAGCCTTCTTTTTCTGCTTTGCAGGCAATGGTTCCGATTACATCATCTGCTTCATATCCCGGAACTCCCAAAATGGGAATGTGCATTGCCTCTAAAATCCTGTGAATGTATGGAATCGCATTTTTAATGGCTTCAGGCGTTTCGCTTCGGTTCGCTTTATAATCTGAGAAGTCTTCCGTTCTTATACTTGCCTCTCCTACATCAAAAACCACTGCCAAATGGGTTGGTTTTTCTCTTCTGATCAGTTCAATTAAAGAATTCGTAAATCCGAAGATGGCAGAAGTGTCCAGACCTTTACTTGTAAGCCTCGGATTTCTGATTAATGCGTAATATCCTCTGAAAATCATCGCATAAGCATCGATGAGAAATAACCTTTTATCTTGTGTTGCGTCCATATTTTCCATAAGGAACAAAGATAAGAAATTACTTTTCTTTTTCTTTTGTGTTGAATTAAAATAACAGTGCGAATTGTCTTCTAAAAAAATCTAAATATTGAATTCTATTCTAAATATTTTTCTTTTGTCATGAAACAAAAGAAGTAAAAGTTCAAGACCGGGAAGCTGAATGCTAAAAATGAATCCTATTCTCTAAAAATTCTAAAACTCGCGCGAATGGTAAATTGGTTCTTCGGTTTAAAATTCTGTCGCGCTCAGACAGTAGAATTTTTTTAACGTTCATCTGATTCATTTTCTTAACGCTTCAGCTTCCGAAGTCGATTTTCAGGCAATATGAACTGTCATTCTGACCAAGGAAGATCTGAATTAATTACACTCGTATAAAAAGATTTTTCATTCCATAATGCTTCGCAAAATTCCAATCAGAATGACAAATGAGTACTAATCTTACTGAAAATTTCAACGGTTCCGTTGTCCTAGCCTCGATTGCAGCATTTGTCTGAGCTCATTTCTTTAGTTTCGGCTGCGGCGGCAAAGCCGCCGCAGCCGAAACTAAAGAAATAGCGAGTGCGGAAAGCGAGAAACAGCTCCTGAAAATATTTTCATTCACAGGATAAGAAAGAACAGATTTTGGATCGAAATTGTTTAATCAGTCGGAATGTTACAAATAAAAAAGACCTCAAATTGAGATCTTTTTGAATATTTTAAGGGATATTTAATCAATTTCGGCTTTTGAAAAGAGATCCTGAATCAGCATTTCGTCTTCGCAGGCTTTTTTGAATTCAGAAATAAATTCTTTCAGGCTTTCCGGATTGCTGGAATAGGCACAGAACATATCGGCTTCCGGATCGAATTTAATGTCGTCCGACAGGTTCGGTTTTTTTTCTTCTACAAAAACTTTTGCCAGTGAAGTCCAGTCGTAACCGTTGCCTTCGAAACCTTCGTCTTTTCTCCATTCGAAAATTTCAGGTTTGTACGTTCCTGCGTTTAAACATACTGAATATGTTTTTTCTGAGGATACCCAAAAAAAGGGCTTAATAGCAGTCTCAAAATTGTAGGCTTCCATACTATTTTTATTAAAATTAATTGAATATTAAAGATAATAAATTTCTGAGTTCATTTATTTTTTATAACATTTATTAACGTTTTCGAGATTATCTTTATCATGAATTATTGTTACGAGAATTTATACGAAACTCAGATAAGTCTTTTATTTCAGGCTTCATCCGCCACTACATTGATGCCTTTTCCAAAGTCTTCCGCCATTGCCAGAGCCAGTATTTTTCTTGAATCTTCTGAAAAATAGGTTGCAATAAACGGAAAAAAGAATCCTACAAATCCTGCTCCTTTTACGCCGAGTTTTCCTATATTTTTGATGTTCTGCATTTTTATAGTGGGAAGTTCTCTGGCTAAGTTGGGCAGGTTCCGGGGACGTACTCTTCCTAAGCCGTCTTTAGCTGTTGCGACAAGCGATTCTGAGTATTTGCCGTTACGAATATTCTCTACAATTGCTTTTCCTTCGGGAGTTTTCCATACTTCGCGGGAATCTATTCCTTCTAAAGCGGTTAAGTCTTTGGATAAGGCTGTTCCCTGTTTTATTTCTATCAGATTCTTCTGCCAGTCCTGAATATACCATTTGCTGTTAAAGAAAACCGGCGTTTTTCCGTCTCTGCTTGCTAATCCTCCTTTTTCATTAAGCTCAAGAATATCGGGACTTGCCAGATCTGAAGGAGTAATGCCTGTAACGCTTTCCGGTAGATCATTTAAATAACCCGGAATTCTGCTGTTTTCATCCGCTTCTTTATTCATATCCTGATAATGGCTGTTATCTTCCAGTGAACTATTTCGGATACCTTCTCTTTCCCAGTAGCTTAATTCATTCATTACACCCATCGTTATGCCCATCCATAATAATGTTTTAGCAATTCCCATTTCAGCTCCGGCAATTACAATTCCTGCTCCTCCGAAAAAAGATGCAGCTGCATTAAGGAGAATTTCTTTTCCGTTATTGCTATCAATTTGCTGTGCATATTTTTTAGCGACGGCATAACTAAAAATCGGACTCAGCAAACCTCCTGTATCGCAAACGAGTATGGAATTCTGGGTGATTGCCTTAGATCTATCAAAGGTTACTTTCTCATGTTCAATCTTCCAGTTTCCTTTTCCTAAAGATTCGGTGCATAAATGGTTTATTTTTGTGGCATGATACACCGCAGCACCTGCACACGCAAGAACACCCACTCCTACAGCCAGTGCCGCCCAACCTACAGGACCGGATAACACCAGAAGCGCTCCTACAATAAGACCGGCTCCGAAACAAAGAAATCCCCACATTGCATTTTTAGGACTTTTACAGGGAAATTCTTTATTGATATTGCGGTCTTCAACCGTTAATAAAGGTCTTGTTTTATCTGATCCATAGAAAACCGTGATCGTTTCTCTTGTGGGAATTAATTGTCTGGGTTCCGAATCCGTTTGAAATGTACAGACTGCATAAACATCTTTCGGGATATATGAAGCACTCATAATGTTATATTTTATTTGATTTAAACATCATCAATTTTCAAGTAAGTCTGGACTAAGGACTTCTTTTATACTAACTATCTTTAACTTATTTTACTTTGAATACCAGTAAATATTCTGAAGGCTTTTCTTTTCTTTTTTTGAAAAATGGAGTTCCTGCTGAGAAGATTTGATGAATTGTTTCAGTTCATTTCCTTTTTCCTCTTCATATTTATTTCTGTATTCAACATCATTTAAATAAATATCTGTCTTATTTTTCAGACAAAATCTGAAGTATATTTTTGAACTCTGCAACGCCGGAGCTTTGGTTTCATAATCATAAGCGTAGAATCCTTCTATTTCTGTTTTGGAATACTTTTCAGGAGACTGATTTCCTTTTTGCAGGTAAAAAGAGTTTTCATCAAACCATATTTTCACTTTTACGGACATTGCTTTCAGTATAAGATAACAGGTCCCGAGATAAAAAAGAATAAAGAACATGGCAAATGAGAGTCTGAATACTCCTTTAAACAACCAATAATAGAGTGCACCATAAGCCATTAAACAAGGTATAATCACCAAAAGAGTTTTTACAATATGAAAGGGTAAAACGTTATTGAATGTAAATACTTTATCCGCCATAACTAAGATACTTTTAATATTCAATTTGCTTTAAATCAAACTGGGTGACCAACTGATAATTATTTTTCACTTCTTCTTTCATTAAGGCAGAAGCATTGACGATGATTCCTGTTTTTTTGTCAACCATCCTTCTGATCCGATAATCATAGTTGTATTCGCTGAAACCATATTCGATAATAGGTTTATAAAACTTATTGTACTGCTGCTCCAGCAATGAAGAATCTATTTTATCTCTTAAAAGTGTTCCCACTGTTCTGAATTCTATAAAATAATCGTCTTCCTTAATAATGGAATGTTGCAATTGCAGCTCAATATGAATATCTACAAATATCTGGGAAATAAATTTTAGCGTGCTATTCTGTATGCTTTTTTTACGGGCATCATAATCATTGAAAAGAACATGATAGAGAAGTGACTTATCATATGTTTTTCTCAGATTGGCTTCGCTTTCAAATTCCACTCCACCTCCTTTTATAATATCTTCAGCCGCTTTCGGACTGATTTTTTCTACCTGCCTGTAAAATTCTGAGGATTTTAATCTGGGTTTAAAAAGTTCCCACTTTTCTTTAATTTCAGGGAAATTCTGTACGCGTTTTATGGTATTGTCAGATTCCAGTTCGAAAATGACATTTTCTTTATCAAATTCCAGTTCTTTTACCGCTTCTATGGCAAGAGCCATATTTTCAGGATTTATTTTGTATAAATATTCCTTAAGCCTGACTTTCGCTTTTGTACTGGCAGCATCTTTTTCAACCACATATTCTTTTTTTGTATTGCAGTGAAACGTTATTCTGTCCTCTAATTTGGTGGTGTTGAACTGTTCGCATCTGTATCTTGTTTTTCGCGGAAATTTTACGTCTTCTATTGCCCTGTTGATTTCCTCCTTCGTCTTTTTTTCCACCCATAGAGTCTGAAGATGAATAGGCAGCGTGTTTCCAATAATAAAATTTGTCGTTCCACAATATAAATTATGAAAATCGACAAGCTCTTTTACTGAAATGCCCTGTTTCGCTGCAATAGATTCCAGTGTATCACCCTTTTTAATTTCGTACTTTATAAACTCCATCTGTTAATTAATATCAACCTGTCCTCCGGTTATTTTGGTATTTCCTTTAAAATTTGCCGTAGCTTCTCCCGCTTTGATATCCACTTCAGCACCTGTAATAGAAATCTTATCAGAAGTAATGATAATTTCGCTGTTGCCAACTTTTAATTTAACCTGTTTAACTCCTGTTAAATCAATAGTTCCTGTATTATCCATTGTAAAAACACTCTTCCCTTTTCCTACTTCTACTTTATGAGTATTTCCCACATCTGCAATATGATCACAGCCGACTTCCAGTTTTTTATTGTTTCCGATTTTATCCGTTTTATTATTCCCGACCGTTTTGGTGCTGTCATTATTTGCATTGTGTACTACGTTCCCAGCTCCGTCAAATTTCATATTCGCGCCACCCTGATCGGTAAGAAAAACAGAACCCGCTCCATCGTCCAGTTCAAGCTTATTTCCGCTTCGGCTGCTTAAGCTTTTAATATTATTTCCGGCTCCGCCACCTGCACCAATTGCACCATGAAACATTCCGCCCATCACGAAAGGTCGATCGGGATGCTGATGAACAAAATTAACGATCACCTGATCCCCGACTTCCGGAATTGCCATAAAACCACGGTTTTTATTCACTTTATCGCTGCTTCCCGCATCTGGAGTCATTACACGGATGTATTCTGTAGTGGTTGCGCCGTTTTGCCAGTCGAATTGTACCCTTACTCTTCCCTGATTCATCGGATCTGAGTTGGAAATCACTTTGGCAAACTGAGGTTCCGCCTTCGGCAACTGAAATTCAGGACGCGGAATAAATCCTGTGTCTGAAGCAATCGCTTCAAAAGTTCCGGTGTAATATCCTCTTGCATCTACTTCATGATTAACTTCAATAATCATTAATTTAGTGAAATAAGCAGTCGCGTTCGTATCGGTTTTTCTCATCTCAATATCGGCAATACAACCCGGATAAAGAAAAGGAATGGTAGTTTCACCCGAAGTAATGAAAACATCGGAAGCTTTACTTCCGGCGGTTCCTTTCTGTGAAGCATCAATATCCATAAAAGAGGCTGCTTTAATGGGAGCAACTCTTAAGGATGGCGTCGTAAAAGTTCTTTCTGAAATTTCATACGCTCTTTTGGCAATATCTGAGGTATGACTGATTTTTGAATTACCCGTTGTTAATTTTTCGTTTTTACTGCTGTTGTAGCCGTAGAATGTAGGATTTACGTGCTGTGCTTTCATTTTGATCTTCACATCATTCACGCTGCTTCCGTAGGTAAGCTTTACAGGTTTTTCCTGTGGAGGAAGTTTTCCGAAATGCAGCACTTCACCGTCATAAAAAAACTGTTCGCCATAGGCTTCCGCAATTCTTGCCAGATAATTGTATTGGGTTTCTTCATACTGAGAGCTGTAGGAAACATTTCCGTGTTGTGCATCTACGCGAAAATCGAATTTTCCATGTCCGAAACCTTCTTTAATCACCTCATTGGCTATGCTGTTCAGGCTGATTTCCTGTGCACCGCCAAAACTCTGAATATGTGGAGCCGCATCCAGCAAAACCGTCGGACTGCATCCTGAAAGAACTATATTTCCGAGACTTCCTTTTTCCTGACTGAATCCTACTTCCGTAATAACTCCTACAAAACTTCTTTCCGGACCGTCTTCGAGGTCTTTATATTTAAAAATTACGGTAATTCTTTTGCCTAAAAAATTCTGGGCTGCTTCCAGATTATGATTTTCTGCGCTTCCCAATGTATCGTGTGCTAATAAAAGACTGAATTCATGATGTCTTGTCGCACTTTGTTTTAACTGAAAGTGTTTAAAATGCTTTACCGCTTTTCCCTCAACAACAATATCCAGCTTTACCACGCGGTTGATTCCCTGAATCTGACTTTCGGGAATTGCCTTTGCATTATGTATTTTCGAAGTCGGCTGCTGAGACCAGAATTTTTCATCCACCAAAACAGGTTTATTCGGCTGTAAATTCTCATTCATCAGCATCGAAGATTCTCCTGTTAAAGAAGGCGTTTGGGGCATATTTTCATCCTTAAACATAGCCTGATATTTTGTGATTTGATGTGTTTTGTTTTAAATGCTAAAATTTATCCGACCTTACATCAAATAAATTTTTATTATCGAATTTCAATGTAACTTCTATTTTTAAAGAATTCATTGAAAAAGATGAAATAATTCAGTGTAAAAAAGAAAAAACAGAATAGCTACTCTTTTGAGCCATGCTATTCTGTAACCAATTTTATTTTTACTAAGATGATTGTTGTGTTTTGAATTACTTAGCTCCCGGCCATAAACCTTCGTATTTGGAATTTCCGTAGTCGATGGTTTCTGCGCTGATGACAAAGCTGATGAGCATACTGTTTTCATCCACTGCATCGAAATCCACCTCATGCTGGATTACATATCCGTTTTCCCATCCCAGAGTAATTAAAGTCCCTTCTTCATGAGATTTGTTGAAGGTGATTTCGCCGGTTGTCGGTTTGTATTTTCCGTTAAGTAAGCTTTCAAGGATGTCGGATTTTTCAGTAGCTTCCACTGTAACCTTAATCAGTGCATTGGAAGGATCTGATGCCACTCTGCCGGAAACATCTGTAGATCTTGAAACGCTGTAGTTCAGCTTTAATAATTTTTGTCCTTCGCCGCCGTTGAATTTTAAGATTCCTCTTGAATTTGCTGCCATGATTCGTAAATTTTAATCGTTAATATTTTGTGATTTGGTTGATTTGGTATTCCAAAGATAGGGCACCTTTTCTGAACCCAAAAGGAATTAAACAGTAATCTCAGTTTTTGTAGTAGTTCTACGACTTTGTGTAGTAATTCTACGATTAAAGAAATATTTTTAAAATTAAAATATTAATAATCAAATATTTAAAATGTTTTAAAATATGAAAATACAGCTAAATTTACACACCAAAAAGGGAAATATTAAGATTTAATTAAGACATTTTTACTATTTCTTAACGGTTAAAAATTGAAATTAAAACAAGAATTCCGATGAAAAATCTTTCACCGGAATTCTATAAACTAAACTGAGAACTGATAATTATTTTATTGGTAGGAATCGTGGAATTCCCTGTCTGTCCTGAATATTCTTATGCTGTCTGCTTTCACAGGCTGATTTTTGATGGAAATATCAAAACTGCTGTTATCTTTTGCCACTTTAAAATCTAGCTGAAAATCTTTTCCCGCTTTTTCAAACTCGCTGTTGAGCCTTTCCCAGTTGAAGTAAGCTCTACCGATAAACTGTTCGCCTTTTGCGGTTTCCCATGTGAAATTCAGCTCTTTCGGAACCGCTCTTTCTCTTAAAGGAATTTTACCAATCCACGAACGGAGAATAATTTCCTCTTCGGCATTGTAATAACTGATATTGGATTCGAACAGTTTAAAAGCCGGATTTTCTGAAGTAATCTGCGGTTTCCAATTGTATTTTTTTCTGTAGTCTTCCCATTCTTTAGATTCCGCATCCAAAAATCTGTTCTTTTTCATTTCCTCACGCGTTACGGAAAGTTTCGAGAAAAACTTCTGCTCAAGCTGTTGATCATCTTTTACCATTTCAGCCTGAAATTTTCCCAGCTCAATCTGAACGGCTCGGAATCTCAGCCATACTACAACCATCCCTTTCGGGGCAAAACCAAAAACAAGCGTTGTAAAACTGTTGTACGGATTTTCTGCGCTGCTGTATTTTTCATTCCTTCCCAGATTTTTATATTCTTCCAAAGGTTTATCATAAAAAGAAGCTTCGCGCTGCGCATACGCACGCTGCATATAATCTTTAATTTTTTCCACCGGAAAATCTGCCTTCAGATGATAAAAAGTATCTTCATATCTTGAAAAATAAGTAACATCTATTCCGACGGGAGTTCCGTTCTGTTCTGTCCAGCCTTTCCCTGAATTTCCCCACGTTCCCGACGAACTTCCATAAGGCAGACTCGCGGGAACACCTTCCAGAGTGGTGATTTTATCTTCCACTGGCGTTACAATCATATTGTTATTCGGACTGCTTATTTCTACGTTAAATTCCGGCAACTGTTCTTCTTTCATTTTCTGGCAACTTATATTCTGAAAAAGGAGGATTAAAAAAAATACTATTTTTATCGTTTTATCCATTCTGTATGTTTCTTTTGCGGTATTGTGCTGCCAATGCACCTCTTCTTTTCGGGGCATTGTCGTTGGGTCGTGCATCCAGACCGATCTGGTTGGCTTTTACAGACCAGTGAAGATATTCGTTTCTTAATTTTTTAAGATCTTCTTCCTGAATGTGACCTAAATACGAAATCGCTTTGATATCCTGTTTGTATTTGGCAACTGAAGGTTTTTTTCCGGCTTTAAAATCTTCTACATAGGTATTTCTGAGCTGGTTACACGCGTTGGTGTAAGTAGAAAGCTGACTGTAAATTCCGGTTAAAAAAGAATCTGTTATTTTATGATTTTCGTTGATGAGATCTTCGAGATATATCACTTCATGCTGTTTGGAATAATGAAACATCTGGTTCAGCGGGATTTTATCATATTTATTGGATAACTTTCTGGTTCCCACGAGACCGTAATACATAGAGGTTTTATTCCACCATCGGTCGTAATTCACATCTTTCTGCCTGAAATATTTAATTTCCAACTGCTCATCATGATACCATCCTTCCTCGACCACAATTTTTTTAAATGCTTCGCATTCTTTGTGGGTGTTTACATTGTTATATGGATCGTAAGAATCGCAGTATAAAACGGAAGTTTCATCTCCTTCTCCGTAAGATCCGCCAATATCAGAATGCACTCCGGGAAGGGTAAATTCCAGCCCATATAAACCTGTACTGTCGATATTCGTTAAATCAAAATTATCTCTGTATTCATCATCCGAAGCAAGCTGAAGCACAAAATTTACTTTTCCGCCTCCGATGGTGTCTAAACCAAGTTGTTTTGTATCGTCATCAATCCCGAAACCTCCTCTGTGGTTAAGTCCGTAAGAAGCAACGGTATCGTACAGTCCTGCAAAACGGAATTTTATTTCCTTCACATCCAGATCCTGCGCCAGAAGACAGGCTCCGAAATATCCGTGCCGCATGATGAACTGCGACTTGGAGCCATCTTTATCCTTTATTGTAACCGTTTCATTATTAATGAATTCGGGAGGAAAAACCTGTAACGTTTCCTTTCCCAAAGCATAAGAAATTATTCCCGGAGAATTTGCAACGTGTATAAAATGTCTCGCCGCCGCCGCTCCCCTGCTGAAGCCGAATACATTTACGGTAAGAACGCGGATGGGTTTCGTGTTATTTTTAAGTTTATTCACGATCGCTTCAGCTCCTCTTTTGCATCCTTTTGCCACTTTTGCCACCACTCCGGTATCTCCGGTTCCCTGTGCAACACCTTTTAAAATGCTGTCGCTTTTTCTGTCCTCCGTTCCGATTCCTTCAATATACCATGAAACCTGATTCTGTGCATTCGGATCAATCGTATCATAACCACGGGCGACGTTCGTGAACTCGTTGTTGTAACTGTCGTCTTTATCGCTGCTTGCTTCTTTGAAATCTCCGCCAAGCCGGGTATTGGTTTTGTTATTCTGGGTTCCGTCAAAAAAAAGATTAAGGCTTATATCGATGGTATTAACGGGTTTATCATCGGGATTAATGGTTTCTGCTTTGTTATAGCTTACTCCCGTTCCGTTTCCCTTCTGTTCCACGGTTGCCGCACTGTTATGACTGATGCCTTCTTTGGCAAAAGTTCTGGAATCTCCATCAAAACGGGTGACCGCTTTACCTTCTACAAAATATTCAATGCTCATTTTTTAGTGATTTTTAGATTTCTCGCCACTATTGTTCTGAACTTCTTTTTCTGCGTGATGTTCCACTTTTCCCTGACTGTTGACCTCAACGCCTTTAAGGCTTGTCAATTTATGTTCTTTTTCGCCATAGACTTCCATATCGCCTTTTACGTAATGACTCATTTTTCCGACAACATTCGTCATGAAATCGGCTCCTGTAGAAAGATATTTCATAGAACCTACGCTTTCGGTATGGTTTGCCATGATGGTGTCGGATTTATTCATTCCGACATTGGTGCTCATATTTTCGCCGACGTTGATGTTCATGTTCCGGCAATTGAACGTCATGGTTTCTGGAGCTGTAATGGTGATGTTGCTTCCGGTGGTGTCTAAATGAATTTTATTTCCCGATTTATCGGTAATGACGATGCTTTCATCCTCTGTAAAAATAATTCTGTGACCGCTTCTCGTCTGAATAGATTTTACTCTGTTATCCACACCACCGCCGAGACCGATTCCGCCATGAAACATTCCGCCCATCACGAAGGGTCGGTCGGGATGACTGTGAACAAAATTCACCATCACCTGATCTCCCACTTCGGGAATTGCGACATATCCTCTGTTTTGGTTCACCTGATCGGTTCCTCCCGCATCAGGACTCATCATTCTGATAAAATGCGTTGTATCGTTGGTTTGCCAGTCGAATCTTACCTGAACTCTTCCCTGTCCTTCCGGATCTGTATTGGAAATTACGGTGGCGATCTGCGGTTCTGCTTTTGGAATTTTAAATTCGGGTTTTGGTAAAAATCCGGTGTCTGAAGCTATTCCTTCGAAGCTTCCTTTGTAATGACCGATGGTATCAATTTCATGAGTAACTTCCGTCACCATGATTCTCGTAAAATAATCGGATTCGTTGCTGTCTAATTTTCTCATCTGAACATCCACCACACAACCCGGATGCAAAAAAGGAACGGTTGTATTTCCTGAAAATGAAAATACGCTCACCGCTTCACTTCCCGCCGCACTTTTCTGAGAATATTCCACATCAAGATGAGTGGAAGCTTTAATGGGCGCAACCTGTAATGCAGGGGTTTTATATATTTTTTCGTTGTGGGAATAAGCTGTTTTTGCCAAATCTCCCACATGCTGAACCGGCGTTTCGCCCGAAGTCAGTTTTTCATGTTTGCTGCTGTTGTAACCGTAAAACTGGGGTTTTGTGTGTACTGCTTTTAATTCAACCTTAATATCATTGGCGCTGCTCCCGTAGGTTAATTTGATCGGTTTGTTCTGAGGCGGAAGTTTTCCGAAATGCAATACTTCGCCGTCATAGTAAAACTGTTCGCCATAGGCTTCAGCCATCCTCGCCAGATAATTGTAGTGCGTTTCATCGTACTGACTGCTGTAAATAATCTGCGAATAATCGTTGGTATCCACTCTTACATCAAAACGGCTGGAATCGATCCCTTGTTTGATGACTTCGTTGGCAATAATTCCCATATTAACCGGTGAACTTCCGCCAAAACTCTGAATATGCGGCGCTCCATCGAGTAAAATGGTCGGGCTGTACCCTGTTAACACAATATTTCCAAGGCTCATTTTTTCCTGACTGAAACCTACTCCTGTAATGACTCCGACAAAGGTTCTTTCGGGGCTGCTTTCAATATCTTTGTAGGAAATAACGGCTGTTAAACGTTTTCCGAGAAATTTATTGGCTTCTTCAAGAGTATGAGTCTGTCGGTCACCTAAAGCATCATGAGCCAATGTCACGCTGAATTGGTGGTGGCGTTTTGTACTTTGGGTAAGTTGAAAATGCTTGTAATATTTAATCACTTTTCCTTCGATCACCAGAGAAAGTTTTACCAGACGGTTGATTCCTGTGTGATGATTCTGAGAAATTCCGTCTGCATTCTGCGATGGGCGGAAGGAAGGATTCTGTAGTATATTTTGTGATTCTGTTTTCATATTTCCTGTGATTTGGTAGGTTAAACATGATCGCTTAGTGTTCTACTGTGCGGTGTTTTGTGTATTTCCTTCTTTTACGGATCTTGAAAGAATTTTAGTTTTTCTCAATAAAAAATCGGGCATCAGATCGGTAGGAAGGTATAAAGTGCCTTCTCCTTTTTTCTGAAGTTCATCGTTGATATTGGGATTCCATGAAAGTAATTTATCTACATCTACATCCAGTTCATCAGCAATGATGTTGAGATTGAATCCTGCATTGATCTCGGTTTCTGCCAATTGCCCACTGTTTTTTCCGCTTCCTCCTTTTACGAAGAAAACGGTGTTCATTCTTGAGGAATTATAGTTTGCCAGAACATTTTGGAGTTCTCCGGTTGCGTAGCATGCATTCAGATATTTTTTAACATGATTGATGGTTTCTTCCGGCAAAAACTTACAAAAAATATGGTACTGAGTAGAGTTTGCAGCGGTCATGGCTTTGGCAATATTTCCTTCTCCGCAGTTGTAAGCAGCCACTACAGTGATCCAGTTGTTGTATTTTTTGTAGAGATTGGCTAAGGAAACTGTTGCTGTTTTTGTGCTTTTGTAAATATCCGTTCTGTTCTGTTCGGTTAATCCGTATTGATTGGCGTGAGCGGTCATAAATTGCCAGACTCCCACTGCTCCGGCTCCGGAAGCTATATTTCTGTTGAAATGGGATTCTATTAAGGCTAAATTTCTCAAATGTCTCGGTAAACCTTTCTGAACCAGAGAATATTCAATAAAATCTACAATTTCTCTGTTGGCATTAATGATGCTTTTGTATTTCTTCACACTGCTTTCCGAAGTATCGGAAGCAGCAAGAAACTGTGCGTTCGTAAAATGAGAACACAACAATACCATTGCGGTTAGAAAAATATTTTTGAGATTTGGGTTCATTGTTTTTATGCTTTTGTGAAAAGTTCTTTAAACAGATTCACTATTTTCTTACTCTACTTTCCAGCTCAGTTTTTCTTCTTCGGAATTCCAGTCGACATGAATGGTCTGTCCGGATTTTACTTCTTCTCTTACGATCATTTTCGAGATCGGTCTTGCCAATTGAGAACGTATCACTCCTGAGATCTGTCTTGCTCCGTATTTGCTGCTAAATCCGCCCAATGCAAGATTTTTCACGGCTTCATCGGAGATTTTCAGGCTCATTCCAAGTCGCGCTAAAGAATTGTGCAATGATTTTAACTGAATATTAAAAATTCTCTCGGCGATGGATTCTGTAATTGGCGCAAAAGGAATAATTTCTGTAATTCTCGCTAAAAACTCAGGTCTGAAACGTCCTGAATTCGACATGATCTGCATTAGGGATTTTGATTCCGGGATTTTTCCTTCTTCAAACTGTTTTACGATTTCTTCGCTTCCGATATTTGAGGTAAATAAAATCAGTGCATTGCTGAAATCGCCTTCTTTTCCAAGTTTATCATGAACTTTTCCTTCGTCCATGATCTGTAAAAACACATCAAAAACCGAATGATGGGCTTTTTCAATTTCATCAAATAACACCACAGTGTAAGGCTGCTGTCTTATTTTGTTGACGAGCATTCCTCCTTCTTCGTAACCTACGTATCCGGGAGGTGCACCATATAAAAGTGCGGCTGAATGTTCTTCTTTAAATTCAGACATATCGAAACGAACCATTGCTTTTTCGTCGTTGAAAAGGAGTTCTGCCATCGATTTTGCCAATTCGGTCTTTCCGGTTCCTGTTGGTCCCAAAAGGAAGAATGATCCAATGGGCTGTCCCGGTTTATTGAGTCCGCTTCGGTTTTCAACAATTGCATCGGAAAGGATTTTTAAGGCGTGATCCTGCCCTACAACACGGTTCATTAATAGAGATTCCATATTCAGCAGTTTCTCTTTTTCCTGCGCCTGAATTTTCCCGATCGGAATGTTTGTTTTTGCCGCCATTACCGCCGCGAGTTCAAGACGGTCTACTTTTTCTCTTTTCTTTGAGGCGTGCTGCAAAAGTTCGGCGTAGCTGTCTTCAATAATTTTCTGAATCTGTTCCATAAGCATGGAATTGTCGATTTGCGGCTGCTCACTTAAAGATCCCCATAAAATCGGACTTATTTTGTCTCTCAGCAGATTGTAATTCCAGATCAGTTCGTCTGCTTTGTCTTTTTCATCGAAATAATCTTCGCTCTGAAGCTTTTCGTAGGTTAATTTCCAGCTTTCCAGTTCTTTTTCTGAAAGTTCGTCGAGCATTTTAATCGCCGCCATGGTTCTGTCTAAGAGATCGATGGCTGCATCTGGAAGTTTTTTGCCTTTTGCATATCTTTTTGCCAGACGGACACATTCGGGAAGAGCAGTTTTCTCTACTTCAATTCCGTGGTGTTTTTTGTAACCTTCGAGTAAAACGTCGATCATTTTAACGCAGGTTTTTTCATCTGGTTCCTGTACGGTAAGCACTTCGAATCGTCGGTTGAAAGCCTGTTCCGGCTCAATAATTTTTCTGTATTCTTCCTGAGTGGTGGCTCCGATAACGGTAATTTCACCTCTTGCCAATTCAGGTTTAAGCAGATTGGCAACGTTTCCGATGCTTCCTTTGGGATCTAAAAGGGTATGAATTTCATCAATAAAAAGAATGGCTTTTTCTATCTTTTTACATTCGTTGATGACTTTTTTCAGACGGTCTTCAATTTCCCCTTTGTAAGAGGTTCCTGCCAGTAATGCTCCGGTGTCCAATTCCAGCAAAGTTCCGTTTTTAAGCATTTCAGGAACATTTCCTTTGGTGATTTCAATGGCAAAACCTTCTACCAAAGCGGTTTTCCCGACTCCGGGTTCTCCGATAATAATGACGTTGGGTTTGCTTCTCCGGCAGAGAATTTCGACCAGCATTCTGAGTTCTTTGTCTCTTCCGATGATGTTTTCAAGCTCTCCTTTTCTTGCCTGTGCGGTTCTGTCTGTGCAATAGCTTTTTATGGAAGGAAAAGACGGGTCTGAATAATCTGAACCTTTTGAAAATATTGAAGAAAATTCTCCGTTTTCCGAACTTTCGTAAGGCGTATCTTTTCTGTATAAATTAAAAATTTCGTGTTCTCTGAGAGGAAGGGATTTGAGCTGCTGTAACGTAAAAGCGACCTGAGGTTTTACAATTGCCGTTAGAATGCAGATCGGGGTAATTTCGTCCAGACCTAATTTCAGACGAATATCATCGGATTCTTCCACAATACGATCTACGGTTTCATCTTCTCCGGCTTCGTTGGGAAGATGGGTGGTTTTAGGATAATCTTCAATGCGAACATCTGCCCATTCGTAGAAATATCCGGGATCTTTGTCGATGCTTTTAAGGAATTCGTTCAGCCCGATGTCTTTGTGCATGAGTGCCTGCAAAATGTGCGGAGCTCCGTAGGTGGCATTGTAATTTTCCTTCGCGATGGATTGTGCTATATGAAATAGCTGCTTTACAGTCTCATTGGTAACTAATACTCCCATTGTACTATTCAGATTAATATTTGGTGTGTGGTGATTGGTGTTCTTCGGGTTTGGATTTTCCTTATTTTTTTATGGGATGAATCTATAACCTTCTGAATTTTTATTGTTTACTAAGTTAACTGTTTTTTCTCAAAAACGGAAAAATATGTCTTAATAATGTGATTTAGAATAATTATTTTAACAAAATTTAATTAAAAATGGTAAAAAAAGACCGCCTTGTGTGACAGTCTTTTGTATGAATACGAATGAAATGAATTGTTTAGCTTGATGGCCAAAGACCTTCGTATTTGGAGTTTCCGTAGTCGATGGTTTCTGCGCTTACCACGAAACTGATGAGCATGCTGTTTTCGTCTACGGCATCGAATTCCACTTCATGCTGGATCACGTATCCGTTGTTCCATGAAAGGGTGATTAATGTACCTTCTTCGTGGGATTTGTTGAAGGTGATTTCGCCGGTTGTGGGTTTGTATTTTCCGTTCAGTAAGCTTTCCAGAATGTCTGATTTTTCGGTAGCTTCTACGGTTACTTTGATGAGCGCATTGGAAGGATCTGAAGCTACTCTTCCGGAAACATCCGTAGATCTTGAAACGCTGTAGTTCAGCTTCAGTAATTTTTGCCCTTCTCCGCCATTGAATTTTAAGATTCCTCTTGAATTTGCTGCCATGACAGGTAAATTTTAATCGTTATTACTATTTTGTGATTCGGTGATTGTGTAACAAAGATAAAGCGGCAATTTTTCTTCTGAAAGTTTTTAAATATCAATTTGAAATTTTGTCGTATTTCTACGATTCGATGTCGTAATTCTACGATCGTAGATTTAATATTGCCGTAATATTCCTTTATTATAAATGACTTACAGCAATTCTTTAAGAGAAAAAACACTATTGTTTTTTACACCAAACTGAGAAATAGTATATTCAATCCCGATTTCTTTTACCCATCCAGAATCTTTATGCAGTGTATATTTTCCGATGAAATCAAGCACATTTTCGTGTGAATTTATATTCTGGCGGAGAACGATTTCATGATCTTCAAAATGTTCCACTTTCTGCTGAATATGAATTTCTGTATTTTCTTCGCCGATTGACTGTGTAAGATAAGATTTTCCGTTTGTAAAGCTGTTTCTTAGGTCGGCAAAATAATTTTTGATGAAAATATCGTCCTTCATTCTGCTGTGGAAAAGTGAAGGATCGAGAACAATCCGTTTGAATTCATCAAGATACATTTTCGCGTATTTATCGGGGAAAAGATCTTCTAAACGTTCTTTTATTTTAGTAAAATTATCCAATGTTTCTTTTGGTAAAGCTATCAGTACAATTCTGCCTTTATCATCAGTTCTTACCTCAACAGGATTCAGTGAACGGATGGATTCTGAAGCGAGATCTGCCATCATGCTTCCCGATTTTTCCGAAAAATTATTTTTGAAGAGATGAAAAATATGAACATTGTCTTCTTTCCGAATCCACTTTACTGAAACGGTGTAAGAAAGTGCATTCTTTTTTTCTTCAAGCACATTTTCTTCGGTTTCCCGGCTTTCGACAGTATAAATTTTAGCCAGATTTTCAGGATGGAAAGGGATTTTGGGATTTAATTTAGGATCTTTAAAATCGGCATCGTTGCGGCTGTTGTATTCCTTTATTTTTTGAATATCGGGAATGAGAAGTTTTTTCCGCGGAACAAGGTCATCATATATAAAATCTTCTCTTGCACAATGGGTATTGTGAAATTCTTTAAGGTATTTTGGATTTTCGAGATTAATTTCTTCAGCTATACTTTCCAGCGTTTCACCGGAAAGGATAAAATGAACGGTCATATATTTTGTTTTTTGGCTAAAACTAAGTTAGAGGAAAAATTTTAGTCAGCAAAATAGTTTTGCCGTTTTGATTATCCTGTTAATTTAATGTAAAGTTCACAAGTTTTTTTAATGTGAATCACTTTTTTAAGTTCACAAAGGTTTTCTACTCAGCCAAAAATGCAACCTTTTTTAAAACCATTTTAAATTTAACCACAAAAAAACAGCGCCCGAAAATGGATGCTGTTTCTATTTCAATTATTAATTTTTGATTATTTCTGTCTGTTGAATTCCAGATATTTGTCGCCGCATTGGGTGAAGTGTTCGAATTCGTTCATGGCATTTCCGTAATTCTGGATCACAATTTTGTCACCTTCATACACACCGCCAATTTCGCCCATCATAATATTGGTGATCTCTCCTGTTTTTTCATCGCTTTCCGCAGAAACATTTCCGGCAGCAATTACTTTTGTTTTATCTAAAATTTTAAACGTTGGATTTCCATCCGTATTTTTAAATTCTATTGAAAATCTTGCACCTTCACAGGTTGTTGCGATAAATTTTCCTTCAACAGAAGTTTTGGAGACGGTCTTTTTTGTATCTTTTACTTCCGGACTTTCTGTTTGTTCATCAGATTGTGCTGAATCTTTTTTCTCAACAGGAACTGCTGTTTTTTCAACAGGCTGAGAAACGGACATTGAGTCTGCTTTTATTGCTTTGTTCTTTGTTTCATTTTTCGAGCAGGAAATGGTGAAAAGTCCTGCCAGTAAAAAAATTCCAATGATTTTTTTTGTAATCATAAGGTATACTTTTGACGTATTTATTAGATCAAAAATACCATAAATTTTAATCCGACCATATTTTTTGTTTTAAAATTAACTGAAAAAGGATTCAGACAATGATTTAAGATGAAAAGTACTGTGGTATTTTAATACTGCGTTCGCAAAGGAAATTCATTCAGCAAATGACAACAGAATATGTTCAAAATATATTTAACGGCAAAAGCGAGATGAATTTAAAAGATTTACAAAAAAAAGAGATTGTGAAAAACACAACCTCTGCTATTTTTAAATTTTCTTCAGAATATATTTGTCATTCGGGGGATTAAGCATATAGATGGTATTTCCCATGAGATAATATTTTCCGCCAATTTTAGCAACAATATATTCTAATGTATCATCTGTTTTGGATTTGATCACAATTTTATCATCAGATGCAGAATTTATAAAAGTTCCTGAAACTAAATTGCTTTCATCATTAATCTTTTCGGTAATGGCAACATTATTTTTATCTGTAATTTTAACCTCATATTTTACCTGATAATCTCCATCCGTTCTTGAAATTTCAAAGTCAGCCTGATAATTTCCTTTCCATTGTGAAAATTCATCAACGACAGTCTGTGCAGATTGACTATCTTTTTTGGTGTCTGAATTTTGTGTTCCAAATGTAAAATGTTCTTCCAGACCTACATTTTCTTCAGACAGCAATTGTACAGGAAGCGGACATTTTTCAATTTTTGAAGAAACGGGAATGGGTTTAAGCTTTATATTTTTATCCAATTCAAAATTCTTTTCGATTTTAAAGTAAGATTGTTTTGCATCGAAAGTTCCTACCGCAATTCCTTTCCGGTTGCTATCAAAAATAACATTTAAAGAATACATTTTATCATCGGCAATTCTCAAAGTATCTTTTAAAATATCTTTGTTATCAAAGAAAAGCAGGTAATTAGATTTCTTTCCTTTTTGGTCTTTTACGACAATATTTTTAACGTAATAATCGTCAAAAGAAGTACCTGTATAATCTGGCTCGAAATAAGTATTTCCTTTTGCGGCAAAAAGATTATCTAAATTTTTTGAACTGTAGCTATCGTCTTTTATATTTTCTTTATCAACAGTAAATTTTGTATTGATGTGATCCTGTGACTGATATTTTTTGCATCCGATAAAAATAAACAGCAAAAGCTGTATTAGCAATAATCTTTTAGAATAGTTCTTCATATATAGTCTTATTTTTTATATGTATGGTTTGTTTTGGCTGCTTCATCCTGATCTTTTGTATCGTAAGAATTCAGTTTTACAAATCTTGCAGGGTTCGTTCTTACCGATTCACCTTTTCCATATGCATCCAAAACTGTTGCCACTTCAAGATGTAAATGAGGCGCTCTTCCTCCGCTTGCAATAGATCCCGAAACTCCGGCATATCCTAAAACGGTTCCTGCGTCCACTTCTTTTTTGGCGTTTGCATCAGCTTCCGTTACCGAAACACTGTCTAAATGCATATAAATAAAGTAGACGTCATCTGTCTCTTTTATATTGATTCCTTTTAGCTCATCGGTAAACTGTGTTTTGTAAGCTACTTTTTTCTCCTGCTCCAAAAGGTCTTTCACATTTTGAATTTTTACTCTTACAATCCATCCTGCAGTTGCAGAATATCTTACCTGATGGATGTTACCTTTTAAAGTTGCATATACTTTATCTTTTCCGGGGATGGCAAAGAAATCAAATCCTGAATGGTATTTTTTGCTTCCGTTGCTGTTTCTTCTGCACCATCCGTATGTTCCGCTGGAAGGTTTTACATTTCCGCCATAGTTATATTTTGTAAGTCTTGGATTATCAACAGGATCATGCCATTTTCCACTCTGCTGTTCTACTTTTGCAGGTGCAGCAGATTTCTGGCATGAAAAGCTCGTTTCTGCATTTGCTTCCCCTTTATTGTACCATTTTTCTATTTCTTCCGCTATTTCCCAAACGTACGTTCTTCCTGTTTCGTTTTTTCCTTCTTTAAAAAATGCAGGATTTTGCTGATAAGCTTTTTGCCTTACCCATTTTGTGTTTTTAATAACTTTATTATTTTTATCATAATCCAGCTGTAAGTTCTTATCAAAAACAACATGATTTCTTTCATTCCCTCTTCCGCAGTCTACAGGCATTAAAATAGCAAGGTAAAAATCTGCCAGTGTATTGAGTTTTCCTTTATAGGGTTCCAGATAATATTCTACGTATGTAAGCTGTTCCAGCTTGGTCATGTTTTTCAGATTTCCGTTTTTTCCGGCAGTTACATTGGTTCCTTTCCTCCTGTTGATATCAGCTGCCGCCGTAGTTCCTATCTGTATTAAGCCTGTGTATCCTAAACTATTGACGATTGCGGGATTGAAAGTACCTCCTGTTTCCAGAGCCATAGCTGAAGTAAGATAATCGGGTTTACAGCCAAGTCTATGCGAAATTTCAATAATTTTTTTGCGTTCCTGACAGGTAAAATGTTTCCCCCAAGACAATTTGGTTTCTTTACACAGGCATGAATCCTTAGTTTCTCCGTTTACCACACTCGTCGTTTTACCTTCCGGTTTGGGAGCCGTGGGTTTTTTATCCGGTTTTACCGTTCCTTTTGATTCTGCCCAGTCCCAAAGTTCATTCCACGCATTTCTTACGGTTTCTGTGAAGGAATCAAATACTCCGCTTGTTTCTTTTTTAGAATCAGATTTTGAAGCGGCGGGTGAACCTGTGGCTTTTGGCGTGGATTTCGGAGCCTGAGACGGCTGAACAGGCGGTTTGTATTCAGGATTTTTTATCACCCTGTTTTCACTTGCGTGTTTTCTGTCTCTGTAATATTCTACCGTTACATAGAATTCCAGTTCTTTAGGATCTCTTTCTCCTTGTGAAGCTTTTTGCATCAAAGCTTTAGTAAGTATGAATTCTGCGGTTGCCGTTCCGGTTCTGCTTACAACCGCTTCTTTGCTGTCTACAAATTTATTTTTAGAGTTATGTCCCTCTCCTGCTGCATCATCTTCCCAAAGCGTAAACAGCAGTTTTTTACCGGCAAGATTTATGCACTGCGCGTTGGCAACAAGTTTTTCCTGATAACTGAAAACGGTTCCCGGAGAATCGTCTGCATAGCGCAGTTCCACTTTATTGATCTTTGGAATTTCTCCCGATTGTGGAGTAATATCAATGGTGGTACTTCCTTTTCCTTCGGGCTGATGAAGATAAGCTTCGAGACGATAGGTATTTTTGGCTGCAACTTCTCCAAAGGTAAAACTTCCGTCCCCCACTTTTTTGATGTTTGTTGTGGTAAAACTTCCGTCGGGACGTTTTTTAAAAAGCTCCCAGGTAACCACAGCAGGATTTCTTTCTTCTGCGGGCGTGGCGGGATACCAGTCTGTAACCATGTAAGTGGTTTTTTCACCAACAACCGGACTTGGGTTTCCTGAGATTTTTGAAACTCCTTGTTTAGACATAGAACGTTTTTTTGGATTAATTAATACGCATCAATTTCATTTTCAAGAACGGTTTCTTTAAAATCCTGCATTTTCACTAAAGGATTGATGTGCTGAACGGTTTTGTTATCCGCATTTTTCACATTCTGTTTACTCATTTCTCCACGCTGTCCGTGATCTTTGATGGTAATTTTACCTCCGATTACACATTGCAGTTCAGAAAATTCGGTGACGATCTTCTTCCCCATAATGGTTACTTTGTCGTATGTTTTCTGCCATTTTCCGGCAGGTGCATAAGAACATGGCAGATAACCTCCTGAAGTAGGTTTCAGTTTACATTTTCCGAAACTGGGACCGGATGGATTAAACTGAAGATCGTCTTCGGTAACGCCAAGAAAATCTGCATTACCCTCGGAATCGTTCCAAAAATGTTTCTGATGGGAGGTAACTTTGTACTGCGGGAACTGATCACCCTGATTACACTGGGCTTTGCCTTTCTGGACAACAAAATATTTGCCGTCATGAGGTGATGATTGCTGTGACATATTTACGTGATTTGGGTAATCCAAAGATAAAAAATTTACATTAAAAAATAAAAAAAGCAGAAAATTATTTTCCGCTTTTCTGTTTATAAAGAATTAATGTTGAGTATATTCCGGTTCTTCAACGGGCATCATGGTCGGCATAAAATATTCATTCAGCCAGTAAAAAGTCTGTCCGTTCTGCTCGATTTTCACCGCAGGATCATTTCTGTGAGACAACATTCTGTCGGCTAAATCTTTGTAATGTTTAAAATAGGTTTTTACCGTTTCATTAGTCACAATTTTAGATTTTTTCCAGCCTTTCAGCATATATTTCGACATCAGCTCTTCATCAGAATTATCAAAACCTGTGCTGATTCCCACGGAGTAAGACATCGGCTGTTTGTAAAGATCACTTTTGTCTAAAAATTTCAGAGTAGGGTTGTACTTTTTCAGCAGTTTCACGTACTCGTTGATCGCTCTGGACTGGCTGAAATCTGATCGTTCTGCTCCTGTATTCTGATAAACTTCGGTGTAGAAAAGTTTTAAATTGTCAAATTCTTTCTCAGAAATTAAAATTCCTTTCTCTAATCCCGGTTTGTAATCTTTCAGTTCTTTCGGAATATAACCTTTCACCAGAAACGGATTTCCGTAATTGATGAGCTGTGCGGCAATTCCTGCCGGAACGGGATTGGTAAGTCCCGGATAAAGATATTTGTATTTTACATCTACATCCGTTCTTCCTGCTCCTACTGATGAATGGAAATAATCGTTTAAAGATTTATCCAAAGTCGTATTATCAAGAGTAACCTGCGCAATCAGACTGTCGACAGATTTTTTAAGATAACCCGGCTTCGCGATATCTCCTTTTTTAGGAAAAATTACAAATCCCTGTGCCATACTCTGCTTTGGATAATCGAGTGAGAAAAAGCCTTCATCTCCTTCAATAAGACTGAAATTATTTTTCGTTAAAACATCATTCTGATTAATAATTTTCTGTTTTTTCAGTTCAGCGATATTTTTTGCCGTATTCGTTACCACATTTTCTGCCATCAAAACAAAATCGTTGTAGGTATCGGATGATCTCGCACTGGTCTGAAACATGATCAGTCTCGCCTGAGCCTGCGTTAGAGAATTGATGACTCCGTACATATTTCCGCCCTGACTGGAGGATGTTCCCACCGTTATGACAATATTGGTTTCATCCGGAACGTTAGACAAAAGGTTTCCGGCTGCCATCAAACCTTCGTTTACCGGCTGATAACCACTGTTGCTTACACAGTTCATCTCATTGCTTTTCTGATCGATGAAGGTGGTTATTTTGCTGTAATCTGTGCTTAAATTTGAAACCGCAACATTGTCTCCACAGGAATTATTTTTGTACAAAACAACTCCGTATTTTACCTGATTAAAGTAAGATGGTTTCTCGAATCTCAACTGTAAATCCTGTAATAAAGATTTCACAATCGGAGCATACGGTGCATTCGGAGCACTGATGTCTAAGGCAAATACGATATTTATTTTTTTATTTTTCTCTGTAATCTCGCGATAACGGTCGAAATATATCGGCTCTCCCAATACATTGAAAACGTAATTTTTGCTGTAATCTAAAATATTGGTAAAATACTTCGTTTTAGAATCCGGAGTGGGCGGTTCATTTAAGGGTAATGTTACAGGAAAAATATTTTCAAGGGGTGTTCTTTTGTTTACGTCTGTCAACAAAACAGCAGTCCTGTTTTCGGTATCGTTTCCTCCCGGAGAACCTTCATGAATTCCCAGCGTGGTTTCTGTAATTCCTGTGGTATTTTTCATTTTTACGGCAGAACGTTCTCCCCATGTCGAAACTACGTTGGAGCTTACCCATCCGTAGAGACTTGTACTGATGCTGTCGATATCGATGTTTGGTTTTTTACCCACCAGAAATCTTTTGTTGTTTTCTGCCTGCTTGTAGACGTACACGATCTGCCCGTTAGGAATTTTCACATTTGCCTGTTCAATAAGACTTGGCGAATTGAAAACCATGATGGAATCGTTCTTGTAATATCTTTCTGAGTTTTTGATGACCTCACTGTTGCTCGGTACAATGGCTACTCTTACCGGAAAGCCTGTCTTTTCGCTTTTTAAGGAATTGCTCCATAAAAGAAGTTCAGATTCAGGAATCCAGCCGTAGGTTTTAATCTGTTTGGAAGATACTTTTTTCATGAGCGCATCCGGAATGTATTCTGCTACTTTTACCATTCCGTCGCGGTTTTTTAACACCATTAAAGGTTCCAGAAATTTAACTTCTTTATAGGATTTTTCATCGCTTTTATCGAGATAAGCTGTATTTCTGGATCTGTCGGATATGGCGATCCACGGAACTGATTTTTTAGGAAAACCGTTGACGACCGGTGAATTATCAACCTGTCCGTAATGGGTGGGTTCCGGAGTTCTTTTCGACGGCAGTTTTACCTGACAACTTACGAGCAATACTGAAACTCCGATATAATATGCTGCTAGAGGAAGTGTATTTTTCATCCTGATTTATTTAATGATTGGTGTGGTGGTTCAAAAAAAATTCTGAACGGAAAATTATTTACTTTGGTTAATATCAACTTTGGTTACGCAGTTCTGCGCATCATCGAAGTTCACTTTCACGGTCTGGATCACCATATTTTTATCAAACTGAAGACCTGCACAGTACATATAAAAATTATTGACTTTGCTGTCACTTACTTTTACTACGGTATTTTCATTATTGCACAGATAGGTTCTCAGTAAATAATTGTAATGCATATTAAAGCTGTTTCCGTTGGCAATCTGCTGAAGATGATATTTAAAATCATTATCTATTTTAGCATAGGCGTCTTCTACACTTACCTCTTCTTCAAGCGCATCATAAGCGGGAAGAATTTTAATCTGATGAAGAATCGGCTCTGCACTTTCGTCGGTGTAAAGCGTTACGACATAATCTCCCGGTTTTTTGTAGGAATAAATTGCCATTTTATCTTTAGAATCGATATTTCCGGTTTCTCCGAATTTCCAGGTAAACTGTTTGGCATCGGAAATCGCACGGAACTGTACGTTTTCAAACTGCATTGCCTGAGTCTGTGCGTCGATTAAAGTTCTTGTTTTTGCAGAATCTACGGGCTTCGGAATTGATCTCGCGGAAACCATTACAGGAAAAGATTTGGAATATTTATTATCAATAATCAACGTTACCTGATAATATCCCGGTCTGTTGTAAAAGTGGAAGCCGCTGTTTTTATCGCTTGAAGTTCCGTCTCCGAAGATCCATTTTTTGGTTTTCGCAAACTGGGTTTTGTCTTCAAACAAAAGGGTGTCTCCTACTTTCAGGGAAGAGGGATAAACAACCCCTACAATATCATCTGCGGAATGTATTACCTTCTTCTGCAGCCACAATGCAACCAGTGCTGCAATGAGCAGCGTCGCAATAACACCGATGATAATGTTTTTTTTGTTTTTTTGAAAATAATTCATAGTTAATGATTGTGTGATGTGTGTGTTTTATTTGGTGTGTCTTATGAAAAGGATTTTAAAATTTACTGAGTCCGTGCCTTTAAAGCTGTTTCCCGCTGAAAAAGCTGGCTTTTCTTTTCTTTGAAACCTATGGAGCATTCTTCAAACTGCTTTTCGAAGCTTTTGATATTTTCCGTTTTGCTGGAAATTACTTTTTTGTCGTTGAAATACATTTTGTAGAATTTCGCAATCTGCGGATACGCATCTTTTCTGATGTCTGAAATATTGTCTCCGTTCTGGAAGTAATTGGCAACGTCGTTAATTCCGTACATGATATTGCTTTCCACGAAAGGCTGCGGCGATTCGTCTGTCAGCTTATTGATCATAGAAAATGTGCTGTCTAAGGTTTTGTAGGAAAATTTCTGCTTCTGATCGAATTTTGCCTTTTCTTCAAGATTCTGTACCGAGATCATGTCTTCGTCTGAAAACGGAGATTCAAAACCTTTTAAAAAGATAATTGCCAGAAAAATAAGCGCTGCAAAAAGCATTAAGATCAAATATAAAAACTGATAATGCCTTTCTTTTTTCGATAGTGTGATTTGTCCCTGCATAATTTTAGTTATTATCTTCTTCGTCGGCTTCCCGAAAATTTTCTTGTAGGATCTACCCTGAGTTCGTGGTTTACAATGCCTACTTTACCGCGGCATTCGCTGAGATCCCGTAAAGCATTCTGCTCTTTGTAAGAAACGTTCACGATCTGGTTTTTCAGTGCAAGCATCGGCTCAATCTGCTTCATGAGGATGGAATAATGCTTAAAATTGTCGGCACTGTCTTTTCCCATGATGTTTTTGGCATCTCTTACGTTATCCATAATGTAGTTGCGGAGGAAAATATCGTTATCCACTTTATTGATGTCGAGCTGATCCATACGATACAGGATGCTGTCGACGTGAATTCTGAGAAGGTCGCTTCTGGTGAGCAGTTCGCGGTAGTCATCCGCCTGTTTTTTGATTCCTTCCCGCTGGATATCATAGCTTTTAAAAAAGAAAAAGACACAGATGAAGGATACACCTGATAAGACAATGAATGATAGAACAAATTTCCAAATGCCTACCCTAACGTCTGCTTTGTTTAATTTTTTCTCCCTGATCGAAGACATATTTTGTGATTTGGTTTGGTTCTGTGAAATTATAAAAAAATAATTTATGCACAAAATTTAAGTTTTCACCTTAAATAATTCTATTTTTTGAATTAAATTAAGATTAATTTTCACTTTCAGCATATTTTCCTAATTTAGTGATCTGAATTTTAATTATCATCCACCAAATCGATATTAAAAGTGAGCAAAATATTAACCAATACTGTGCGATTTTCTATTGCCGACAGTGATTTTTATTTTAAAAAAATAATGATCAAGACGCTGACGGAAAATCCGTTCTACATGCTGCTGAACGACTGCAACAACGGGCATGAACTGATCAGCAGGAATTACAGAAGGCAGGAAGATGTATTTATTGTAGAGCTTTTTATGCCTGTTCTCAGCGGGCTGGAAGCCATTAAATATATCCGGAAAAGCGATTCTGAAACCCCGATTATTACGTATTCCGGAACGTATCAGGAAGATATGGCGGAAATTCTTTCTAAAATTCCCAATACTTTTTACTGCCAGAAAAAAAGTACGATTATTAAAGAAATTATCAAAGGAAAAATAACCTCAGACAGCTTCGATTATGAAGCCTATACGAAACAGTGGGAACAGCAGCCTTTAGCGGTAATGGATTATATGAACCGCCAGAAAAAAAGTCAGGAAGAACTTTCTCCTACAGAAATTCAACTGATGAAATTCTGCTATGAAGGCTTCAGTAACAAGGAGATAGGAGAAAAACTGAATCTCAGCACGAGAACCATTGACACGTACATTAACCGCCTTACGGAAAAGCTCGGACTGAAGACAAAACTGCACCTCATCCGCTTCTGCGTGGAGAATGGGTACTACAATTCGAGTATGTAATCGTGACTTACGATGACATCCTTACAGAATAAATACTGAGTTCTCAACCTCTTATCAAAAAATATTTTACCACTAATTTGCTAATATTCAATTTTTTTAACTAAATTTGCACACCTAAAATTTAAAATTAAAATAAGGAAATGACAAAGGCAGAATTGGTAAACACCATCTCAAATAAGTTGGGAACCGAAAAGAATGAAACACAGAAAGTTGTAGAGGCATTTATGCAAGAAATCAGGACTTCTATGTATAATGGAGATAACGTTTATCTAAGAGGTTTTGGATCTTTTATCATTAAAACAAGAGCAGCAAAAACAGGAAGAAACATCTCTAAAAATACTGCCATTGAAATCCCTGCTCATAACATTCCTGCTTTCAAACCATCAAAATCTTTTGTGGAGAAAGTAAAAACGAAAGTTACAGTAAAATAAGACATTAACTGAATATTAACTAGTTACTAAAAAATTATAATTATGCCAAGCGGAAAGAAAAGAAAAAGACACAAGGTTGCAACTCATAAGAGAAAGAAAAGAAGAAGAGCGAACAGACATAAGAAGAAATAATCTCTTTTTCTCGAGATTTACAATATAAAGATATAGTTGGTGATTTTAAATTTTAAAGCCTCACCGACTATATTTTGTTTTGCAACTATAAGATGTCTAAGGAAAAGAACGTTTTATATTTTATCAAAAAAATTATCATTCATTCAATTGTTATGCTTAACTTAAGGTTAAAATTTATTTGATGAAAAAAACACTCTCTTCCTACAATCTTAACAATTTTATCTTACAACAAAATGAAGAAAGAACTAATAGTTTCGCATGAGGATGATCTTACAAAGATTGCACTGCTGGAAGACGGAAGACTATGTGAACTTCATGAGCAAGAGGACAAAAGCGATTTTATAGTTGGAGATTTGTTTGTTGGGAAAGTAAAAAAACTGGCACCTAACCTTAATGCAGCTTTCGTAAACATCGGATACGAAAAAGATGCCTTTTTGCATTATCAGGATCTGGGACCACAGTATCTTACGTACAGAAAATTTTTACGAGATACCATTTCCAAAAAACAGAATACTTCAAGCTTAAAAAATTTCGAGATACAACCCGAAATAGACAAAAACGGAACCGTAGACAAGGTAATCGCCAAAGACGATCTTGTTCTGCTTCAGATTACCAAAGAACCCATTTCTACCAAAGGACCGAGAATTTCCACTCAGGTTTCTTTAACAGGGCGTTTTTTGGTACTTATTCCTTTCGATAACAAAGTTTCGATTTCCAAGAAAGTGAAAAGCTTTGAAGAAAAAGAGAGACTGAGAACCTTAATCGAAAGCATCAAGCCTGAAGGATTCGGGGTTATTATAAGAACCGTAGCCGAAGGCAAAAAAGTTGCAGACCTGCACAATGATATGAATCAGCTGATTCAGAAGTGGGAAACAACCTTCAAAAATATACAGAAAAATAAAGTTCCGTCCAGAGTCTTAAGCGAAGATGATAAAGCTTCAGCTATTTTAAGAGACAACTTCAACCAGGATTTCGTGAGCATTACCTGCGACGACGAACAGATGGTGGAAGAAATGAAAAACTATCTGGAAGTTATCGCTCCGGAAAGGAAAAATATTGTCCATTTTTACAATTCCCATATTCCTCTTCTGGAATATTACAATGTTGAAAAACAGCTCAAACAAAGCTTTGGAAAACACGTCAATATCCCAAGCTCAAAAGGTGCTTATCTGGTGATAGAACACACAGAAGCGCTTCACGTAGTCGACGTAAACTCCGGAAATAATATCACAACCGGAGCTGCCGTAAACAAAGAACACGCCTTAAAGGTGAATAAAATGGCAGCAACCGAGATCGCAAGACAACTGCGTCTCCGTGATATGGGTGGAATTATTGTGATCGATTTTATCGACATGCCCAACGCAGAGCACAGAAGAGATCTGTACGAACATCTGAAAGAAGAAATGAAGCGAGACAAAGCCCGCCATAAGATTCTTCCGCCGAGTAAATTCGGGCTGATACAGATTACCAGACAAAGAAACCGTCCGGAAAAACAGATCGACACCAAAGAAGAAAACCCGAACAAAGACGGAGAAATCGTAGCTCCGATCGTGATCGTGGAAAGAATGGAAGAAACCCTGAGAACCATTATGCAAAAGGAAAAAGGAAAACTTTACCTGCATGTACATCCATTTGTGGAAGCTTACCTTACGAAAGGAATAAAAAGCATCCAGATGAAATGGTTTATGAAATACAAAAAGTGGGTAACCGTTATTCCAAGGGATTCTTTTAAATATTTAGAATACAGAATTTACAATTCCAATAAAGAAGAATTGATAGGATATTCTAATTAATACAAAATTTTAAACCTCTAGAAAACTAGAGGTTTTTTTATATATTTGTATCAGATTACACAAAAGAATTTTAAACACAAATGAGAAAACTATTATTTCTTGTGCTGCTTACTGTAGTACATCTTACTTTTGCACAGATTATTTCCAAAGATCTTTCTTTTGGTTCAAACGGACTATCTGATGTTGCCAATTATAGCTATTCATGGACTATGACTCAAGATTCCAATGGCAGTATTTATTCATCTTATTCTGTGCCGAATGGTAACGAAACATTTGTATATAAGCTTACCACTAATGGAATTCTGGATTCGAATTTTGGAAATAATGGAAAAATTCAGTTACCTTATTACACCTATCAATGTCAATCCAAAATGCAACCTGATGGAAAACTTGTAATTTTTGGTTACGGTAATGTGAGTGGTGGAATTTCCGGTTCTGCCAATGTAGGAATTATATACAGAATACTTCCAAGCGGACAACTAGATACCACTTTCGGAACTAATGGAGCCTCTATTATATCTAATGATTTTAACAGTGATACAAATGGTCGTTCTTTAGGACTACTCTTACAAAATGGAAAAATACTCGTTTATAATTCTACTGCTATCTACAGGCTTAATGCTAACGGAAGTATGGATATCTCATTCGGAGTTAATGGTTCCGTAGCAATTCAGGGAAACTTTTACTATGGCGCGTTTGTACTACTAGATAATCAATCTAATATTATTTGTCTTACTAAAATTAACTCACCCTACAGTAATAGCATCATTGAAAAATTCAATCCGAATGGACAGCCGCTAATGAACTTTGGAAATAATGGTGTTTTACAGTCTAATTTAGATTTTGCTCCTTTTAGTACAGCAATTATAGACAGCAATAATAAGATTGTTATTTCAAAATCAAATCCTGCCGGTAATGAAGTTTTTAGACTTAACCCTGATGGAACTCTTGATACCACATTTAATTGTGCTTTATCTGCAATACATCCCACTGCTTTAGCAAAAAGCATTATTGAAAAAGATGGACATTATTACATTGGAGGAAACCAATCTTCTCATCCATATATTCCTTACGGATCAGATGAATCTCCTGTTTTTTTCACAGAACTCACTCAAAGCGGCTCAATAGCTTCTGATTTTGGTTATTATGCGGACAGTTCTTTTGCTAGTATTGAAGAAATAATAGTCAACAACAATAATATTATTTCAAATGTTGGCGGAAGTATTGTAAAATATTTATTTAATACGACTACATTATCAACTCTAAATATTACAAAAGCTGAGAATGATATTTCTTTTGAGAATCCTGTAAGACAAAATTTAGTTTATAAATCGAAAGAAAAAATAGGCAAAATAGACATTTATTCTATCGACGGAGAGCTTCTAAAGACCGTTAGAGAAAACAATTCTAATATTTCCGAGCTTCAAAAGGGTGTTTATATTGCAAAAACCACTTTTGAAAATGGAAAAATCTTAACAAAAAAACTTATCAAAAATTAATTTTAACGTATAAAATTTAAAATCTCCGTATTTTTACGGAGATTTTTTATGATCTGATTTTCATAATTTTACACGCTTATTATAAAAACTAATACCTGAAATGAGAAACATTTTCTCCTTTATTCTATTGTTGTCTTTTTTTGTTGCTTTTGGTCAGAAAGAGGATTCGTTAGCCTATGAAAGAATTATTAAAGATGAAAATGAATTTATAGAAGATGTAGAGAATGGAAAACTGGACTTGGCTAATGCAAAATCCAAAGAACTGTTTGAGCAGTATGAAACATTTTTAGTGAAATTTCCTTCGTCAGATTATAAATTCAGTGTTTTAGGCGGTAAGGCTTCTACTCAATTTGCCCTGAAAAATTATGATCAGGCAAAAATATCATATCTTGAACTTTTAAATTATTTTAAACAAAATAAAAATTTAAAAGACCCTTTTGTAAGGATACCCTATTCTGAAGACAATCAGTTTTTGTATGAACTCTACAAAAAACTGGCTCATCTTGAGATGATTCAAAAAAATTACAGGGAAGCCATACAATATCTTAATTTAGCCCAAAATAATCCGGTAAGAATATCCTGCGGAAACGAACTATTTTCAGAAATAGCTTATATTGCATACCTATATTCTGAATGCTATTCCAATCTTCACGACGATGAAAAAATCTGTGATGTTCTGATTCCGATTGCAGCCATACCGATGGTTCATGAAAATTCTCCTACCGTCACGAAATTATATGAGATTCTTTCCAAAAAATACACAAAAAAGGAACTCAAAAGGCTTTTTAAAGAATCTTTCAAGACACTTTATTCAAAACAGGGAGCTATCAATACCGTTGAAAACACGATCTATTATGTAAAATTCATGAATAGGGATGTCGTTCTTTATGATTTTGGGTTTAAAAATTTATCCGAAAAAGAAACTCAGAAAAGACTGTATAAAATTCTTAATTTTTCAAAATTTTACGTTTTACTATCAAAATGATGATAAAATTCAAAGAACATAACCATACAGGAAATGGATTCTCTTTATCTGCAGTCAATAAATTTTCCGGTAAAACAAATCCCAAAAGTGTTAGTTAAATATTTTTCTAAATTGAAATGAACCATTCAAAACCGCTATAAATACGAAACTTCATCATCAATAACTCTACAATTTGGCTTCAAAACTCAAATTAAAGGGAATTATTTATCAAATAATCATAAAAAAATAAAATATTTTACACATTTAACTACAATAATCATATATTTTTTGATTATATTTATTAAAATATTATGTTTTTTTCTTATTTTTATATAAACTAAAACTAATCATGATGAGACCAAGATTAACCATCTTCGACGAACCTCTGTTGTATACGGAAGGGCTCTCAAAACTTCTCGAACAAAGTGGAATTTTCACGACAATTGATATTTGCAACTGCCCGGAAGCATTAAAAATACTTTTGAAGGACGATCCGCCGGAATTTCTCATGATCAGTTCCAATATGCTGATTTTTACGGAACTATATAAATCTGTGGAAAATATTACCACCGAAAATAAAGCGATTAAGATTATTATTATAGGAAACGATTATGATGTAATCGACATCAGGAAATTATTCAACAAAGGCATCAAAAGCTACCTGGATAAAAACAGCAGCTACGATGAATTTATAAAATCAATAGAAGCCCTACTTTCCAATGAAATTTATGTCTGCAATCATGCAAAAGACAGAATGGTAAATTTCATCAGCAACGAACAGGACACCGGGAAAAACTCAATAAAAGATCCGTTAACGAGGCGCGAAATGGAAATCCTGAAATTAATCTGCGACGGACTCAGCAGCAAAGACATCTCTGAAAAACTTTTCATAAGCATAAACACGGTAGAAACACACAGAAAAAGAATTCTTTTAAAACTGAATGTAAAAAATTCGGTAGGAGTTGTAAAATATGCATTGGAAAATCATATCATAGACTAAGCGACAGCTCCTTTTTTTCATTAAAAAATTCCAAACTTACGGGTTTGGAATTTCCTTTTAAGAACCATGAAAAAATCAAAAAATGTTTCCGATTAAAAGGTGAACAGCCAATTGTACTTTACAGGCAAATGGTAATTAAGGATTGACAGCTAACCATTCGCACTGAATGTCTTTGAATTGGCCATTCACAGATCAGTAATTTCATAAACGTTATTCGTAATCCGGCATTTCCGCGTTATTGAAAAGAACAGCTCTAGTGAGATCCGTCATCGAGCTGTTCAGATCAATAACCATAACATTCCGTTGGGAGATGTTATCATTAGAAGTATTCATGAAAATTACCTGAGCATTGTTCGGCGAAAATCTGGGATCGAGATCGTTGGTTCCCATCACCTTATCGCTTTCCACCGAGATATCGTGGTTTGTGTTTGTTGTTAGATTATAGACAAAAACATGGGAATCCAATTGTCTGTAATTTCCGGAAGTATCCTGATATCCTGAAATATCCCGCGAATAAAGCAGCATTTGTCCGTCGACGGAAAAATTCAGTCCGCCACTGGCTCCGGGAAGTCCCGTGAGAACGGTTTTAAGAACATTTCCCAGCATATCAATCACGTAAATTTTTGAATTGTAACCGCTGTAATCATTGGTTTTTAATGCTATTTTAGTTCCGTCATAGCTCCAGTCGCACTCGGAGATCATGCTTCCGTCCGGCGTGGTGTAAACGAGATTCAGACCGCTTCCGTCTTTATTAATTCTGTATAATTTATTAAAATTTGCATATAAAAACTCCTGTCCGTTTGTACTCCAGGAAAAATCCAGCTCATCATTCATGAAGCCTGCAACCGGAACCGTAGTTACCTTAAAAAGATTGGAACCATCTGGATTTGCAGTGTAAATATGGTTGCTTCCGCCTTCAGTTCTTAAAAAAGCAACCAGCCCTGAATTGTTATTTTTTCTCGGACGCCAACTGTTGAAAGAAGAATTGGTAAACTGAAAGTTCGTTCCTGAAGCATCACTGGAAACAATAACCAGATTCCCGTTGAGTTTCCGAACATAATGATAGCGGTTCGTTGGAACTGTACTGGTGGTAAATTTACCGATGGCACTCATCACCGGAGGATGGATTCCGTCTGAAACAGAAACCTGCCAGAAATAGCTTACTCCGTAATTAAGATTGGAAAGGGTGTAATGTTTTACCATGACATCATTTACCTGAACCACATTTGTATTAACGTTATTTTTAATTGTTAAACTGTATGTAAGTTCGTCTTTGGTATCCGGATCGCTTGCATTCCAGGTAAGTTCTACACTTAAAGGCTGACTGACCGCATTATCAACAGGACTTAATAATACCGGAGCTGTGGGAGGAGAATTTAAAGATTTATCATCATCCATTTCAAAAACCACACTCACCGCCTGATTATTGGTCTGAATATTAACCGCCTGATAATTGGTAACGTAGCCGGTAAGTTCTGCTTTTACAGAATAATTCCCGATAGGCATTCCTGTAATTTCAAAAGATCCGTCTGCTGCGGAAAACACAGTCTGTGTACTGGGAGAAGTGAAAATCTTCACATTGGCAATCGGGGCATTGGTTCCTCTTTTTACTACTTTCCCTTTTAGCGTTCCTGTCTGTGCCTGATCTACAAGCTCTTCATTGCAGGAAAACAGAAGCAGGGAAAAAATAATTATACTGAATATTTTAAGTATTGTTTTCATAGTTCAGGGTTTATTGGTTACCGATATAAAAATTAAGTCCCAGCGAAAATCTCAGTGCCTGATCTTTTCTTTGCCCGTTGATAAGCCCCTCCCATTGATCTTTAAAACCCAGATCGTACTGAGAAGATGCTCTTAAGCCTACATTTTTAGCAAAAATATACTCGAAGCCGCCGCCAAACTGTGCTTTGTACTGAGGTTTGATCTCAGAATACATCACTCCTGCTCCACCATAAATGTAGGGTGTGAATTTATATTTCGGGAAAAGCAGATATTCGATATTAATTTCCGGAACAAGGAAAGTTCTTTTTACAATGTTTTCATTTTCTAATGTAAATACGTTTGAATTGAATTCAAGATTGAAATTAGGATTCATGAAATATTTAAAACCCAGTTTTCCGCCAATATTCATTTTGGGATTTACGTAATCGTCTTTAATTTTTTGTGCTTCCACGTTTCCGAAAACAGCAAAATTCTTTCGGTAACTGCCCGGAAATTTATTTCCGATCGCTCTGTTTACATTATTTTGCTGTTCTCTGTCATATTCATCCAGTATTGCCTGATAATTCTCGATATTATCGGCTGATTTTCCCCAGATCTTATCTTTAATTCCTTCCACAATCAATCCTTTTACCGCTTTTTCAATAGCTTCGGTTACGGCAAGCTGAACAGGCTCGTTCTGCGTTAAACCGACTTCTGCTTCCAGCAATCTTTCGGTATCGATATATCTGAAAAAACTTCCGTTAACGCTCGTAGAAAGAATAGTTTTTGAAGTATAGACGGTTTTAAGAATTTCGCCATTTAATGTAGAAACGGCACGCAGATAAATGGTAATCCGATCCTGTCTGTATTGTGTAGAAGCCCCGATCCCGAAATATCGTGCACCCAGTCCGCCTGTCATAATATTGCTGTCATAGGAAATAACGCCGCCTTCGAGTAAAATTCCGGCGTATAAGAGCGGAGGCAATGCCTGAGTGTTTTTATCGGTATCTTTAAGGTATTCCTGCCTTGTGGAACGGATGATCTGCCTTTCGTTTAAGAGGTTGGCAATATTTTCTCTTTCAATCGGGATAAACCATTTGCTGTCTTCTAATGCTTTAATTAAAATGGTGGTGGTTCCCTGCGGAACAGCTGTACTCCAGTTGTTTCCGTTTTCAGCAGGTTTGTACTGCCCTGTCTGATCCCGGAATTTGTATACTCCGATCACGATTTTTTCTTTGGGCAGGGGTAAATTTTTAAGTTCTGTGGTGTATTGCGTGCTTTCGCCAAGCGTAGACTTTTCCGGACTGGAGGGCAATCCGAGCAAAGAGCTGCATGCCTGTAGAATGCACAGCGTTATCACCCAGAAAAAAATTCTGGTATAGGTTGTGGATCTCATGGTCAAAAAAATTAGTAATTGGTAATCTTCTTTATTTTGGAATAACAATCTCGGACTGATCGCCTGTTTTGGTATCCAAAATGTTAATCAGCAGTCCCTGAGCGGTAGCGGTAATCTGTAAGTAAATGGAGCCGAACAGGTAATTTCCCGGCTGAATACTTCCTTCTCCGAACTGGTCTGCAAATAATTTTCTGGACAGCTCACTCAAAACCTGACGGTTAAGGCTCTGGCTGAAGCTGTCGAGAGAATTAAAATTATCGAGTAAGCTGTTGCTTTTTTTATCATCAAACTGATTCTGAGCATTGGCAGAGCTTAAAAGCCACTGATAATTAAATGTATCTCCTCCGAAAGCGGGATTAATGGGTTTGTAAACGAGCTGTTGTGCTTTTCCTGAGAAAATTCCCGCAAAAATGCTGAGTAGAGTAATAAGAGTTTTCATGGCTGGTGTTATTAATAGATGAATTCATTCTTAATCAGATTTTTTTTAGCATTAAATTCTTTTATATACTTTAAAGTGGCAACCAACTGTTCTTTCAGGTAATCTTCGCTTGGGTTGGTTATAAAACTGTATATAATTTTATCTTCAATTTCGATATTGATCTGTCCGTTGGTTCCGCGGACGGGAAGTTCTGAAATTTTTACAGCGGCATTGAGTTTATCCTGAATCTGGCTGTAATTCATATAAAACATATCATAGAAGTCCTTTCCTACTTTGCTTTTGGTTTCATCAATCGTTAAACCTTTTAATTCGAAAAAAACATCTTCTTCAATTCCTGCAATTTTCTTTCTGAACAAATCTCCGTTGAGCTCAAGACTGTCTTTCGCAATAAGCTTCTGGGTTTCTTCATCTTTTACATAGAGAAAAGCTTTTAAAGCGTCTTTTTTTTCAAGATTTACGTTTATTTCAGACAAAACCTTTACTTCATTGGGATTAATTGAAAATTTACCGCTCTGCTTGTTGTTGGAAAGGTTTCCTCCGTTTCCTTTTTTAATTGAAATCAGAAGATAATTCAGTTCTGCATAGATTGAGGTGTTATTGGCAACCACTGCTTTCAGCTGAATCTGGTCTTCAACGACTTTGCTTTCTATTTTTACCGTGACTTTTTTATCCTCCTGACTGAAAGTGGTGTGTGACAGAAGGATAAAAAAAGTACACAAAATAAAGGAAAACCTGTTTTTCATCACCTGATTTTTAATAATTCCTCATGAAGATGGTTTTGTTATCGCCTTTTACGTGGATCTGCAAACCTTCGGATATACTGTTGCTTCCCGTGATATCAATAATATTGTTATTGCCTTGAGTTGTAACTGCAGTTTTTGTTTCTGCTTCCGAAAATGAATTCACAAAGTAAAGCGCATTATAGTCTCCCGACTGTATCACCGCAATATCTGTTTTGGCATTGATGGAAAGCTCTGCATGATTACCGTTACCCATCTGAATAATATCGGAGGAAGCTGCAAGATCCTGATTCTGTACAGTGATAACGCTGAGAACATTATTGCTGTTAATCCTGTCCCAATCTATCTGTTGAGATTTTACAGATAGGAAAAAGAACATTGCAAAGACACCCCATCTTAGAGTACACATGATTATTAATTTTGATAAAGTTAGTCTAATGTAACATGGCACAAAACACGTGTAATCGGTAATCTTTTAAAATCACTGGTTTCAGTTACGTAGAAATACCGACTGAAAATGGCTGTTAAAAAATCAAAAGGAGAGACCGCAGTCTCTCCCAAACTTCAGATTACAGAAGTACTAATTTGATTGATTAACCATTAAAGAATTATTGTTTCCTATTTGATTTCCAACGTGGATGTGTGCGTCTCCGCTTTGGCTTACCGCCGCCAGATTTCCGTCACCGGACTGTGTATTCATAGCGCTGTTTCCATCCCCGATCTGCAGTTGAACCAACAGGTTGTCGTCTCCTGTCTGGCTTCCCATTGCCATATTATCGTCTCCCACCTGGAAGGCTGCAGCAATGTTATTATCGCCTGTCTGAATATTTGTTGCACTGTTATCATTACCCTGCTGATATTGCAGCAAAGTGTTCTCATCACCTACCTGAGTGGAGGAAGCTTCGTTTCTCTGTCCTAACTGGATCTGGGTAGCAGCATTGCTATTCCCCCACTGGAAAGAGGAAGCATCATTTCTTACCCCGTCCTGATACTGAACAGCGGTATTCATATTTCCCCACTGTGTAGAAGATGTTTCATTTCTTGTTCCGAGCTGTGTCTGCTGTGTAGAATTCAGCATACCTACCTGCCATGTTGTAGCTTCGTTACGATTTCCGGTCTGGCTTGTAAGATTTGAATTTCCGATACCGGTCTGCTCTACGTCTACAGCATTTCGGTTTCCTAAACTTTCTGCCTCATTTGTGTTTAAAATTCCAACCTGATCAATATCCGCAGTGTTTCTGTTACCATCCTGATTCAACTGATTTACGTTCATCAGACCTGTCTGGTCTACTGTAGCAACGTTCATGTTTCCGTTTTGAGTGCTCATGTCCATATTTGCCTGTGCAAATGTGAACCCCATGGCCAATAGTGTAAATACACCTGTAACTAAGTTTTTCATATTATTAAAATTAATTGGTTAATAGTAAGACAAAGGTAGGCTGTACAGGAACTCCGCGAACCACAATAAAATGGTAAATTTTAAAAATCACCGATTACAGTACGGTTTTGTCACCGTTTGCTGGTTTTACCGCATCACGGGTTCTGATTAGGGGAAAATACGGGCTGAGCTTATGATTTCTCACGAAAAATCTCATTTCATCGAGTTGATAAGATTGAAAAAAGGAAATCTTTAACTGTAAAATATTATCTGCAATCAATACTGATGATTCTTTTAAACAAAATCCTAATGATGTGTTTAGGACAGCAAGGATCCTTATAATTATGTACTTTCCTGATCTTTGAGCCATCTGCTCTGTAAAGATAATTCGTATTTACATATACTTTATGCTCCTGTCGTAACTTGCAAAATCACTGAACTTAATATATTTCAGAAGATTTAAAAAATTATAATCAATCTGAAGAATACCTTTATCCTTATGATCTTTCATATTTCCGTTCAGGTCGTAGGAAATCGTGTTTCCTGAAGTATCCGGATAACCTCTGTAATCTGTTGAGGAATCGGTAACGGAAGTAAGCCTGTTTCCGGTATAAATATATCCAAGATCATCAATATTAAATGCAGGAGCGCCTTGCTGAGATTGCGCAGATCTTTTCAGATTGGATATATTTCCGTTAAGATCATATTCCATCTTTTCGAAGTATTCCTTTGCCGAAGGATTAGTGTCTTTCTGGTAAAATCCTGCCAGTAGTCTGTTCACTCCATCATAAACATAGCCGTATCTTCTCAGGTTGTCTCCTGTGGTTGTTCCTGTTCTCCAGTCTACTTCCGCAATATTGCCGTTGTATTTCGGTTTTACTTTCAGAGTAGAAAAGTCTGTATTGGGTGTTTCAAGCCCTTCCATTTCACTGTATTTTACTTTATACCCGAACAGTTTTCCGTTAAGGTTTGCAGGATCATTGATCTTGGTCATCCATCCGCGGATGTTGAGGTGTAATCGATTCATCGTGCGTTAATATTTCTTTTGCCAAGAATTTTTTAAGGCTGTCTTTTTGCTCATTTGCCATAGCCTTTAATTTTTCAATTGCTGTTTGTTTATCCATGATGCGATTGATTTACAAAAAGTTAATAAAAATGAGATTCTATCGTAGCAATAATCAGTGTTAATATATTACAAAGTATTTTAGCAGAACGATAGGCAAAATCAAATCTTTTTATTCTATAAAATGATGATTTACAACAGAAATTGTATTTCGATCGTACTAAAAACCACTGCGGATTGCAGTGGTTTATTTTAGGTTTTAAAACTTTAAAGCCAATATATTTGGAACATTACAATGTTCTGATCAAAATTACATACCATAAATCTTAGGTTGGCAATTTTTACAGATAATAGTTTCACAAGTTATTTTATCCATAGAAATAGGATTGTGTATCATATCTGCGGTTTTACTATCAATGTAATAAAAACTTAGGTTTATACTGTAGATTTCTCCAACATAATTTAAAATTTCTTTATAATTCTTCGGAGTAAAACTATTTAATTTGACCTTGCCTAATATTGTCCCCTTTTCTACAATATCATTTTTTTTAAGAACAACATCTTTCATTAAATCATAAATAATAACCTGATTATCATCATATATTATTGCAATATAATCTAATTCACTACCAACATCAACTACTTTACCATTTACAATTGATCTTACTATAGCATTCTCATTATTAGTTACAATAGTTAAATCAACAGGAGTTATATCAGGATTATCCTTTAAAAAAGTTCCTTTATATACCTGTTGAGCCTCATTATTTTTATAACACTTTATAATTTTTCCTCCATCTATAGGACAATTACAGGATTGAGAAAATACTTGTTGAAATAAGCTGATAAAGAAAAATATATAACAAATTTTCATTTTTAAAATATTTAATTAATTCCCTTTGATAGTTTTTTTAATTTCTGCTTCAATTTGTTTATTTCTTTGGTTTTGATTTTTAATAGAATCTGGAAGAGTGTAATCTTTTACTTTTGTTTTCGATAATGGTCCTTCTGTAACAACGGGTTTTATATCATCATAACTGTTTCTTACGGCTACACCATTATTTGATGCAGTTTCTGCTTCTACAGCTTTATATTCAGATAAAGAACTATTAAAACCTTCAATAGGGGTTTGATCGTATACGTCAAGCGATACACCTTCATCTACACTCCAAAGATTAAAATGGTTAAGTTCGTGAACTAATGAAGATGCTGGTGAAAGTATTTCTCCTGTTGTTAATCCTTCCCCTCCCAGAGTTGGATTCCATTTAGTTGTTTGATCCGAACTATTAAAAACAGTCACTGAAGATTCTACTAGTTGAGTCGTTTTAGAATTATTTAACGCATCAACCACATCCTTTTGGGTGCTCATAGCATTTAAAGCCTGATATGCAGATTTAACAAAACTATTGTCAATCCCTTTTAGTTTTTGAATATCATTAACGGATGATAACCGTATTGATTCATTATTTCCATACTTAATTACAATATCGTTAACACCACGACCATCAGGATCTATAAATCGAATAGGATTGTTTACAGCGTAATTATAAACAGAATGCCTTCTGTACTTCTCCGCGAGCGGATCTACGACGCCCCAACGTCCGATGTCTGCCATATAGAATCTTGCTCCATAATCATACATGCCCGTCTCCTGCAATTCCTTCCCATTGTACTTGTAATTCTTATACGAACTTGATCCAAAGAAAGAATTTCCACTTTTTAGGTGATTCATTCCGAAAGGATAATAATCATTAGCATCCACAATTTCTAGAACTCCTGCGCTGTTTTTCCCAAAACTTACCCTTGTATTTCCCAAGTGATCTTTATACTGGTAAATATATTGATTATTTCTGCAAAATTTATTAACATAAAAAATAATGCTCACTACTAAAATTTAAAGACTTCTTTAATAAAAATGCAGCTTTATTATAACACAAAACCCACCGCAAAGCGGTGGGTTATTTATTATTGCTCATGGATTATAAATCCGCGAGATCAGGAGTTGTCATTTCTGCCTTTGTGGCAGCTGCTTCAGGAGATCGGGTGGTTTATTACAATTCACTCTATTTTTTAAATTATCAATATAATCCTGAACTTGCTTCTTTCTTTCTTCTTTGGTAGTTTTTCTGTATTTATTTCCTAACGTAATATTGAGAGTTGTTTTTTCTTTTTTATTAATATCAAAAATTATTAACGAAGAGTAACCAATATTTTCTGAAAAATAATTTTTGTTATCTTCAATATATCTTAATTTATCGCATAAACCAGAATTTATCACAAAATTGGAAACCTGAATGGAGTCCTTAATATCAATACTTTCTTTAGTGCTTAATTTGCTGGAATTGCATGAATAAAACAATAATAAGCAAACACTTAAAAATAAATTCCTTTTCATTATTGTATTTCATTAAGGTTAATGTTCCCTTTTTTCTCTTTAGAAGAAACTACATTTCCATTTTGATATACAACAACCCTATGCATTTGGTTACCATTTTTATCAGTGAAGTTTTGATAATTAGTAAAACTCATTATTTTAGTATTTATATTACCGTCTTTATTTTCTCCTGATTTTACTCCTTGTATTTCATCTCCTTTAGTAACTGCCATAGGATGTACAACGTCATAAGCATTATCTTGAGATAAACTTGCTACCTCAGGAACATTCTGTGCCAAAAAAGATTCATATGCTTCATGAAAAATATCCGTTGATGCTAAATTGTTTTCAGTTGCAGCATGTTGTACATCCCATAAATCGACAGTGTTTTGATATTTTTTACCATCATCTCCTAAAGAAATATCAAATCCACCTATTAAGGTTTTACTGCTTTTCTCTGTCAATGATATTGTAGTTTTAGAACCTGGAGCGAGTAGCATACTATATGCATCATATAATCGTTGCTGAACACCAGAAAGAACAGCTCCTTCTGCAAGTACAAAAGATACCAATCCACTCTTATCTATATTTACTGTTACATTATTTCCAAAATCATTTTGGATAATATTTTTAAATATATCAAATACTCTTTGTTGATCTCCAAAAGTTGTAACTATTAAATCCTTATCATCAGGATCAATAAATATTATGGGATTATTAGCTGTATAATTATAAGGAGACATAGAATTGTATTTCTCTGCTTTCATATCCACCACACCCCAACGTCCGATGTCAGCCATATAAAATCTCGCCCCATAATCATACATGCCCGTTTCTTGAAGCTCCTTCCCGTTGTATTTATAATTCTTATACGAACTTGATCCAAAGAATGAATTTCCACTTTTTAGGTGATTCATTCCGAAAGGATAATAATCATTAGCATCCACAATTTCTAGAACTCCTGCGCTGTTTTTCCCAAAACTTACCCTTGTATTTCCCAAGTGATCTTTATACTGGTAAATATATTGATTATTTCTGCAAAATTTATTAACATAAAAAATAATACTCACTACTAAAATTTAAAGACTTCTTTAATAAAAATGTAGCTCATTATAACATAAAACCCACCGCTATTGCGGTGGGTTCTTTATTATTGCTCACGGATTACAAATCCGCGAGATCAGGTCAGGGTTCTTTATTATTGCCCACGTATCATATATGTCAAAATATTACTTATGAGACCGCAATCTGTCAGAAAAAAGAAATAGTATCCAAAAAAGAAAGCCAAAAATAATATCAAATATTATATTAACTGATTTTAATTGATGATGCACTATAATATTATATATAATATCAATCCCTATGATAATTCCACAAAATTTCAATAAATATATAATTGCTCTTATAATAATTCTACCGTTTATCATTACTTTTTATTCTGATTTATATTTTTCTCAGCGTTTTCATCATGTTCTCTTATTGAATTTAATTGATTAAAAGTTCCTGAATAAAAATTATAAATAAACCCAATTACAAGACCTTTTATAGAAGGTTTTTCAAATTTCCCTTTCTCTATAGAAGATAAACCCATACCAACTGCCAATCCTTTTAAATCAATTGTATAATCAAAAATGGTTGTTAAATTATCATTATAAATAGCACGATCTACTAAGGTAATAGAATTGTGAGTTGAATAAATAGATCCCATTCCACCAGCATGAAGAGCATTTGCATCAACCATTTGACCAGATAATTTAACCCAATGATTATTATTTAATTGATATGTATTTTTATCATTCGAATAAAATTTATCACCATTCTTATTTAAATCACCTGTCGGTCTATCATCCACAGCAGTCACAGATTTACCTGTTTCTCCTAATTGACCTGTTGAACCAGCATCAATGTTTTTACCTAAAATATTATCAGTTACTGAGCCATCACTATTTAAATTATAACTTGAAGTAATTTCTTGATTATCTTTTCCTAAATTATATCCAGAAATAGCTTTACCACTAGCCGCGAAATATTTTGCTCCTTCAATTTTATTGTCTTTAAAGAACTTATCTGCGTTATCTTTATTAAGATTGGAATTATATTGGTAATTACCATCTTTGTCTGTGTACCAATCTGCTCCTGTAGGATCTGTCCTGATAATGGGATTATTACCAACATAATTATATGGCGAGTATGAATAGTAAAATTCACTTAATAAATCTTGAACACCCCAACGTCCGATATCAGCCATATAAAACCTTGCACTGTAATCATACATGCCCGTTTCTTGAAGCTCCTTTCCATTGTACTTATAATTCTTATACGAACTCGCTCCGAAGAAAGAATTTCCGCTCTTCAAATGATTCATTCCAAAAGGATAATAATCATTAGCATCCACAATTTCTAGAACTCCTGCGCTGTTTTTCCCAAAACTTACCCTTGTATTTCCCAAGTGATCTTTATACTGGTAAATATATTGATTTTTTATGTAATCGTAAAATCCTTCTGAAGTCGGCAAAAACTGTAGTTCAGAATTCTTCAGCATTCCGACAGGTTCCAGCCCTCCAATGTCCACAAGACTGAACGCCTGCGTCTCCATCGCTCGTGAACTTTCAAGATTTGAAGCCGAAAAAGAAGAGCTTCCACCGCCTCCGCCACCTGAATTAGTGATATTCTGATACTGGAAGCCGTCAAGGTAATCGATGGTCTTTACAGAGGTTGTGTAGCCGTTAATTCCGGAAATCGTTGTGGTGTTTACCTTACGGAGCTTTGTTCCGTCGGCGCGGTATTTTGTGTCCAGTTTCACCATTTCAATGCCGTCCCTGCTGTATTCCAGATGATGGGGAAGATTTAAATGATTGTATTTGATCACACTGATTCCCTTATCCGGCATACTGATCATGTTTCCGTTCACATCATATCCGATGGTTTGTCCGCCGCCTTCATATCCTGTTGCATTCTGTGCATAATCATTGATGTTGGTAAGCCTGTTGCGTATTGCCGGAAGCATAGATGTATTGCAGGTTATCAATCATGGTCGGCGTTGTATTCCCATATTCCAGAACCGAGGTTCTGTAAAGACTGGTGATATTCCCGTTCAGATCATACGCTAAAGATTCCGTATTCTCTTTACTGTTCGGGTTTTGGGGATTCTGGTAAAACCCTGCCGTTAACCTGTTAATTTTATCATAGGCATACCCGTATCTTTTCGGGGAACAAAACCCACCACAATTGCGGTGGGTTCTTTATTGTTGCTCACGGATTATAAATCCGCGTCATCGGGGTTTCCATAGGTGAGTTTTTTAATGACAATGATTTGCAGAAAGAACTTAATCTACCGCTTTTAGAAAAAATAAAATTGATTGATCTGCTCCCTGAAGACGAACAACAGGCTTTGCTTAAAATGATTGATCTAGCAATCTCTAACAAAAGAATGAAAGATAATCTACAGCAGATTATTACGCAATAAAACCTCGCTTTCGCGAAACAACTTTATAAAACACAAAACCCACCGCAAAGCGGTGGGTTCTTTATTGTTGCTCACGGATTACAAATCCGCGTCATCGGGTAAAATATAAAGATTATTTCCAACAATATTTTTTCACAATCTTCGCAAAATATAACTCTCGATAGCCTATAGATAAAGAATCATTTACATCAAACATTCTTTCTATATGTAATCTTCCTCCTTCATCAACCATTCCGCTTACTGGAATAACATCAAATTTTAAACTATCACCTATTTTAATCTTTTTACATCTTAAATTTTGTGTAAGTTGTTTTGTTGATTCTATTACATCATTTTTATCTGTGACAAAAATATAGCTCTTCTCATTTTCATACACTTTAGTTATTTTTACATTATAAACAGAAGAATCTTTTTCAATATCTAACATTTTACTTGATGTACAACTAATAAGTATTAGAGAAATGGAAAATATTAAATATTTCATAATATTATTTCTTTAAGTTTTTATTATTGACTGGAATTCTAAAATGGATCTTTTCTCCATAAGATTTAGTATTTCTTTGTCCTTTTGGAGTATACATTTCATAAAGCCATTTAACTTCCATCCCTCGTATTTCACTTACAACACGAGGTTTTATTACCAGATTATCATATGGCATCATTGCTCTTGCAGCGTCATGTCCTTTTTGGAAACCAGGACTTGGATTTGATTGTGTATCAATAGCAACATCACTTTTAGTTTTTAAAGACTCTTGTGTGATAAGTACATTTTCTACAACTTCATGCGTCATTCCTGTACCTCTTTGAGTTCCTGTAAAGCTTTCAGCGTTTCCTAATACTTCAGGATTTGTATATTGGGTTCCTGTACTCATATTTGTAGCAGCATCATAATCAGCTCCTCCAAAAGAACCTCCCGGTTTTAATCCTCCACTTGGTGTTAAATTATTACTATCAGCAATAATTCTTGAATCAATACTGGTATTCTTAATCCCATCATATAAAACCTTATCTGTTGCAGATAGCTTATTATAATCAGCTTTACTTAAATCTGCAGTAGCTAATTTTCCATTTTCATCCTTTGTCATAGCAAGTTTACTATTTGCATTTAATTGCTCAAGTGCTTTATCTGCCAGATTTCCTAAAAGATGAATGTCTTTATTTTCCATTCCATCAGGATCAACAAACCTTATTGGATTATTAAACGCATAATTATAAGGACTATGTCTCGTCATCTTTTCAGCCAATGGATCCACAACTCCCCAACGTCCGATGTCAGCCATATAAAACCTTGCACCGTAATCATACATGCCGGACTCCGTCTGTAATTCCTTACCGTTGTATTTGTACTGGTAACTGCTTCCAAAACTGAAAGAAGTATTGTATCCTTCATGCTTCATCCCAAAAGGATAATAGTTATTTTCTTCAAGAACTTCTGCGCCACTTCCATTGTTGAAATAACTTAAACGGATATTTCCCAAATGATCTGTATAGTTGTAAATATACTTATTTTTTACAAAATCAAAATACCCTTCTGAAGTTGGAACAAATTTTAACTGAAAATCATTCGTAGGTATTCCGGATAATGGTGTCCAGTCATATTCATATTGAAACCCATCCAAGTAATCGGTGGTTCTGGTTCCCAAAGCATAAGCATAGGAAGGATCTTTATAATTATGTACTTTTCTCATCTTTACGCCATCTGCTCTGTAAAGATAATTCGTATTTACATATACTTTATTGCTCCTGTCGTAACTTGCAAAATCACTGAACTTAATGTATTTCGGAAGATTTAAAAAATTATAATCAATCTGAAGAATACCTTTATCCTTATGATCTTTCATGTTTCCGTTCAGGTCGTAGGAAATGGTGTTTCCTGAAGTATCGGGATAACCTCTGTAATCTGTTGAGGAATCGGTAACGGAAGTCAGCCTGTTTCCGGTATAAATATAGCCAAGATCATCAATATTAAATGCAGAAGCACCTTGCTGAGATTGTGCCGATCTTTTCAGATTGGAGATATTTCCGTTAAGATCATATTCCATCTTTTCGAAATATTCCTTTGCAGAAGGATTGGTATCTTTCTGGTAAAATCCTGCCAGTAATCTGTTCACTCCATCATAAACATAGCCGTATCTTCTCAGGTTGTCTCCTGTGGTTGTTCCTGTTCTCCAGTCTACCTCCGCAATGTTGCCATTGTATTTCGGTTTTACTTTCAGAGTAGAAAAGTCTGTATTGGGAGTTTCAAGCCCTTCCATTTCACTGTATTTTACTTTGTATCCAAACAGTTTTCCGTTAAGGTTTGCCGGATCATTGATCTTGGTCATCCATCCGCGGATGTTGTAGGTGTAATCGATGCTCTGAAGATTATTTCCCACTTTCTTGTTCACAAGCTGGGACAGATCGTTGTAGGTGTTTTCGGCAAGCAGTTCTTCAGGATTATTGTCTACCTGATGGTAATGTTTTACCAACCTGTTCTGAGAATCGTACTCAAATCTTTCCTGTACCGTTACCCCGACTTCGCCCTGCTTTCTGAGGTGATAGGTATTGGTTTTTACAGGAACCCCCGCAAAATCCAGCTCGGTTTCGGTGTTGGTGTATCCTCCGAGATGGTTGGTGCTTTTGGTGGCAATGGCTCTTCCCATCGAATCATAATAGCTGTAGGTTTTCGTCCAGTTGTTGTCTTCTATGTTTTTAACGTAGGCAGCGGTTAAAATCCCCATCGTGGAAGCATCTTCACTGCTTCCCAGGGTCTGTTTCATCGTATGCTGCCCGAGAACCGTTGCCGGAACCGCCGGAGCTTCGGGAGGGTAGGTGTCGTAATAATTAACCGAAAGCAGGGTCATGCTTCCCGTAGGAAATGCCTGTTTGTCGTAGTACACCTCCAGTCCCTGCAGATTAAAGGAGGTGGAGGATCTTCTTTCGGTATTGTAGGCATTGGCAGTCATGCTGTTCAGGGCATTCTGCATCACCTGTCTCGATGCGGTGTTGGAGAAGAAACCGGTATACGCCACCCTTCCGAACTCATCATATTTGGTGAAAAGCCAGCCTTTGCTTCCGAAGGTATTGTTTACTGTTCTCAGGATCGCATCCTGCGTGAGCACCACACGGTCCTGTTTGTCGTACACCATCAGTTCCCATTCTTTTCCGGGCAGTCTTTTTTCAACCAGACGGTCTCTTCCGTCGTACCGGTACTGGTAGCAGAGCTCGTTTAAAATAGCATCCGTAATCAGGTTACTGTTATCTGAAATCTGTTTTACCGCTTTCGGGGAAATGACGAAAGCCAGCTGGCTGTACTCGTTGTACACGTAATACGTGTCCACATTCTGTGCCCCGTCATTTCTGCGCACCAGAATCGTCTGTCCCTGTCCGTTTTTAAATTCCGTTACAGGATTTCCGTCCTCATCGGTTACGGTGTTTTTGTACAGTGTTGCGGCAGAATAATATCCTGAATTATCTGAAGAAACCGAAAGCGTGGAAACCGTGGTGGAAACATTGTTCACGGTACTGGTGGTTGTACTGGTAATAAATTTCTTCACCTCTGTTCCCAGGTTGGTTTCGTACTTCAGCTTCTGGGTGTGTCCCGAGCTCATCTTCCATGGCTCTCCCGGGCTTGCCTGCTGCAATACCCTGTCCAGCGGGGAGTTTTCCATTTCCTTTTCAGAATATGCGTTGGAAACCCCGTAATAGGAGTTGGCAGCCGTTTCATCGGTAATTCCGGTATGGATGGAGGAGTTCTGGGTGGCGGCGGGAACGGGAAGGATGTTTTTCACCTGTCTTCCGAAGCCGTCATAGGTAATGGGCGTTACCAGGTCTTTTCCGCCGGGTGCCGCTTTTACACTGATGATCTGCTTGGGTCTTCCCAGACCGTCAAAGTAAGTGATGGTCTCGGATTTACGGCTGCAGTCGTCATTCAGACAGCTCTGGGACTGTATGTAGTTCTCGTTCTGGGATTGTGCGAAGGACATCGCGGCAAAAACCAGCCCCAACAGGGAGAATGCTTTGGTTGTACTGTATTTTCTCATGTTTGTGTTATGGTTTGTAGTTGTACTTGTTTTCAGACACTTTTTTGTTGATATAGCTTCCTGCGCCGTTTTTCCCTCTTACTCCTGTTTCTTTCAGCCTGTTTGCCGAATCGTAAGTGTAGGTCTGTCTTACACCGGACGGAGGGGTGATGCTGGTTACCCCGATCAGCGGATCGTAGGTGTAGGTGGAGATCAGCTTTCCTGAAAGCGCCGACTGTTTTCGGAAGCTATTCAGGGCATCCAGAAGAAGGCTTTCCTGTGCAGGATCTGCGGCATCATTGTCGGAAGCCGTTACAATCCCTGAAACCGGAACTGAGGATGTCAGCTGATCGTAAGTGATTCCCTCCACCTTGGCAATGGGCTGGGTTTTGTTATATCCCCAGACAAGGGCTACCGGAATTCCGTCCTTGGTGGTGTACTGAAGGATGTTTCCTTTTTCATCGTATCTGTCGTAAGTCACTTCCGTGGAAGCAACTGTAGGGTTTTGGAGATCATACGATAATACAGATGTCGGAAATAAATTGGCAGGATCATCATATTTTGTTTCGCTTTTGGAAATGGTTTTATTGTCTTTTTTTACTTCTGTTTCCAAAGGAATTCCAATTATATTAGCATTAATTAATTTTTGGTTACCTTTTTCGTGGGCGTATTGATAGATTGTTTTTTGAGATGAATCAGGTATATTAATGATTAGAGACGTTGGATTAAGATGCTTATAAGTAGTATCATAAAAATAGTTTGAAGTCGTTGCTATACTTTGATTGTTAAGATAACGAGTATTCTTTTGCGTTTTCAACTTTACCCAACTTGAATTTATCGAGTATCTGTAATATTGAAAACTTGCTTTATAATAAGGAAAAGTAGTTGGAGTATCTAATGTAACGGCAATTATGTTTAGCACATAAGGCTGGATAGTAAGCTCAGGTGAATATAAATAGTCGGCTGATTGTTCATTAAGTTTATAATCAAACTCATAATCAAACTCCTGTTTTTCAACAAGATTATTTGCAGAATTATAAAACTCTTTTTTATTAAGAATTCCTCTTGCATACTGATTATTAGCATATAAAAAGAAAGGCTGACCAGCAAATGTAAAATTAGAAGAAGGATAATTGGTAAAATAATCTATTGTCTTATAATTTTCTGTACCTGAAGTATTTTCTACCTCTGTAATTACTCTTTTATAAGCAACAGGTTTACCATTAATGCTTGTAAGATTAGCATTTCCTGAATTTGTAATTACTAATCTGGAACATGAATTTCCAAATGTACCATAAGGACTTGTTGAAATATAATAGTAATTTATTTTATCTCCTAAATATTCTCCTGATGTTCTGTTATTTTCTAATACATATTTATAGTTTTGAATCAATGCATTAGTATTATCAGAATCTTTTTTTACTATTTTTTTTATCCTAATACCTCCTACATTTTTATCATAATCTTTAAGTGGATTTTGAACATCAAACCACTCTAATTCTAAAGAAGCATATTCTGAGGAAGGAACACTGCCTGATTTTCTGACCCTTACCTTATAAGATTGTGCCGGTAACAGAAAATCATAATCTTTCACTACAAGAAATGTTTTTACAACGGTGTTATTAGCATCTAAAATTTCTCCTACAAAATGAGGGCCTACAGGTAAACTTCCAGAACCATCATCTTGAGGATTTATTGTCGATAAAAACTTTACTTTGAAATTAATCTGAGTTTGTGTAGTTTGACTGCTAATCGTCTGCATTGGATCAGTATTCGATACAATAAGTTCATTTTTGCTTATTTTTTTTTCGTAATCATTAAAATAAAAGCTGTCATTTTCATATTCAATATCCATAGAGCCTCCTGTAGGATATTTTATTCTATTTAAGCTTCCCTGCTTAGCAAAATTAATGTTAGGTTCTTTATTATCACCTAATCCATAGATTTGATTATTATATTCTACATATTCAATTCCTGTATTTAAACTTTGTCCGTTATAATACCCTAAATAATCTGTTGCATTAGAGAAACGATTCGGAAGAGGCATATCTTCGTTATACTGAAACTGATATTTTTTATTTTCGATAGTCTCCACCAATTCATTTAATTTTAATTTTTTCATTAATGAAGATGTCTGATTGGAATAATTAAGCACATCAATCTGTTCTGTAGAAATAAAATAGCTTTGATTAAACTGGTAATTCTGAATAAGTCTTTGATTCTTATCTTTAATTTCTATACTGCTGATTTTTTTTCCATCAACAATATCTTCTCTGGTACTATAATTTATATTAATTTCGCCTTCAGGAAAGGTTATTTTCCTGAGAATAAATTCTTTAAGAACTTCCGAATAAGTTGGATATTCGTCATATTCATTTTGTGCCGATGCATCACTGTTTCCTAGAGTGGTTTGGCAATCTTGTATTGGGTATGAATATTTTTTAGTATAGTTGCTTAGATAACCATATGAAATAGGATCGTACTCAAACATTATTTTTTTACCTGAAGGATAAACAATACTTTCTATTACGTAATCTGTAACCTGTATATCCTGAGGTGTAGGAGTACTGCCACCTAAATTTCTTACAGAGTTCCCACCAATAAAATTATATATAACTCCTTTGTCATCTGTAATCTTGAAAACGTTTTCAATTTTCACTTTTTGATAAGGAATCTGTATTATTTTTCCGGTGTGGTCATAATGAAACTCACCTGAAACACCGTTTACAGAATATGAGAATATATCAGGTTGAGTATCTCTTTTGGTAGCATATAAATCCTGATTTCCAGTATCTTGGTTAAATCCTGTAATAGATGCTGCTAATGCATAGCTAGTTGACTGTAAATCATTCGGAGTAAAATAATTTTCATCCATAGGAATATTAGGCACCCAGCCACGGTCTTCCTCTCCAAATATCTGTTTTGATAAAGAGGTGTTTCCTATGGATAAAGACCATCCTAAACCGACCTTCGAAGCAACTTCTTTAACTTTTACCCCTGATGCATGATAATTAATAGTAATTGGAAAACTCTCATTATCAATTTTAATATTATAAATAGGAATATTGCTGCTTATAACTCCTGTATAAGTTGAAGAAGGCATATCTGTGCTTTTCGAAATTTGTGAAGCATCCGGTGATTTTAAACTGATATCAAACTTTTTATCCTGAGCATATAAGCTGTAGGAAAAAGTAATTGCTATCATTAATAATATTTTATTTTTCATGTTTATTTTTTTATTAATTTAGCATTCGCGGTTTTATTTGTATCTGTTTTAATGGTAATCAAATAAGCTCCCTGAATCAAAGGCTGGGTATTGATCTTGGTGATCTTATTTTTTGTTTTCACCGTTTCAAGCTTTCTTCCGCCCATATCGTACACTGCAATTTCAGCCTCAAACGCTCCCTCTCTCAAGCCCTCAAATCCAAGCTCCACGTACACATAATCCGTTACCGGGTTCGGGTAGATCCTAATATCCTGCTTCTCGATCAGCTGGTCAACCTGTCTGTCGCCCAGTTTTACAATCTTCCAGTTCTCTTTTCCAAGTTCCTCTGCGCTGGTTCCTGCGAGTATGATTGATCCGTCACGGTTCAGCTTGATATCAGATAACCGTTCCTCTTTTTTTCGGGATTTTCCTTTTACGTGCTTTCTCCACTGCTCATTTCCGTTCTGGTCGAGATACAGCATCCAGAAAGTCTCGTCATCATTTTCAATCCTGCCTTCCGCCTGTGTGTAACCACCTAGCAGAATCCCTTTGGACTTCCCGCTTCCATCTTCCTGCTTCCCGGCAATGACACTCATCCCCATCAGAACATCCCTATTTTTAAAGCTGTAGGATTTCTGCCAGATTTCTTCGCCTCTTTCATCAATGGAGATTAGCCAAAGATCGGTTCCTTCTTCAATACCAACTGATTTGTTTCCCGATCTTTCCGATCTGGACTCCCCACCGATCAGGTAGCCGGTTGAAGTCAGCGCAAGTGTTCTTACATGATCGTCGCCTTTTCCTCCGAAATTTTTTTCCCATTCCACTTTTCCGTCTTTCGAAAGCTTAACGATCCAGTAATCACCTTCACCAAAATTGTTGCTTGTTTTTGGTTGATAGTTGATGGTTTTACTACTTCCAGCCTCCGTCTTCCCGCTTCCTGCCAAAGCTGCGCTTCTGGAATAGATCCCTAACAAAGCTCCACCGTCTTTGGTGGGAATCATCTTCTCCACTTCATCAAGACCTTTCCCGCCTAATACCAATTGGGATAGTTCTTTCCCGCTTTTATCCAGTCGTACCACCAAAACATCTTTGGAGCCGTAGCCTTTCGGTGAGTTCTGCACATTGCTTACTACAAAGAATCCCATATCGGTGGTCTGAATCACCGCCCGCGCTTCTTCGTCCGCTGTACTGCCTATGGTTTTCTGCCATAATTCATCGCCAAATTCGTTGATGCGGATCAGCCAGAAATCTGATCCGCCTTTGGAATCGTCTTTTTTATCCAAACCTTTTCCGCTGTAGGAAGTTCCGGCAAGAAGAAATCCGCCTTCCTGAGTATTAACCGTTGCCGATAAAAAATCGTGGTTTTTCCCTGAGAAATATTTTTCCCAGATCTCTTCGCCCTGCTGGTTGAGCTTAACCAGATGGAAATCGTAACCATTATTCTGCTGCGAGGTGGCAGAAGGCAGACCGGAGGTGGCAGGAGAGCTGCTGCCTGTGATCTTTTGGCTGTTACCCCGAATGCTGCTTCCGGTAATTAAATACTGCTGATCGATGGTTGTGGTGACCTGTGAAAGGAAATCCTGAGTAGAAGACCGGATGTCTTTCTGCCAGACTACTTCCTGGGCGGAAACGCCCAGAATGCCGCACAGAGTGAACACACTCATGCTGAGTTTTTTCATACTTAGTGTAATTTTAACGTTATTGTAAAGGTGAAATTAAGAAAGGGAATGCTTAGAAAAATAAGGAAACCCGCATTCTTAGAGAATTGATACTGAATTTGACAGAACCTGTCCGAAATTTATTTGTTTTAATCATGGCTATTGTTTTTTTATGAGCTTTTAACAGCTTGTTTTTATTAATTTTTTGTTCAGAATAATAAAAATAAACTCCTGTCTTTTTTACTTTTCTGCAAAATTACAAAGCATTAACGACAAAAGATGTCGTTTTATTTTAAAGGATGCAATTTTTTTGAAAAAGGTTGGAAATCATGGTGATATTTTTTAAAGTGTATGTTTTAATGTACGCTTCGGCTCCGCTCAGCGCACGGTGGAGGGTTTGGTTTACAATGATCTGTTTAAAATGGAGTCTTATTGATGTGCGCTTCGGCTCCGCTCAGCGCACAATGGAGCGTTTAGTTTACAATGATCTGTTTAAAATAGAGTCTTATTGATGTGCGCTTCGACTACGCTCAGCGCACGATGATGGTTTGGCTTACAATGATCTGTTTAAATGAAGTCGCACTGAAGTACGCTGAGCGGAGCCGAAGCGTAAAAATATCTGCATTAAAATTTTATCGGAGATAAAATCTTTGCGCCTTAAAACGTGATTAAAAAAATAAATACTTGCGTCTTTGCGATTAAAACAACTTTAGGAATGATTATTTACGATGATGTGCGCTTCGGCTCCGCTCAGCGCACGGTGAATGTTTGGTTTACAATAATCTGTTTAAAATAAAGTCGCGCTGATGTACGCTGAGCGGAGCCGAAGCGTAAAAATATCTGCATTAAAATTTTATCGGAGATAAAATCTTTGCGCCTTAAATAGATAGAGCATGTTAAAAAATATTGCGTCTTTGCGGGTTTGAACAACTTTAGGAATGATTATTTACGATGATGTGCGCTTCGGCTCCGCTCAGCGCACGGTGGAGTTTGGTTTACAATGATCTATTTAAAATGAAGTCGCACTGAAGTACGCTGAGCGGAGCCGAAGCGTACGATTAAAGAAATATTGTTATCAAAATTCTCCCGAAATCCTTCGATTGTTGTTCGGTCTTTCTTCGGAAAAAATCCCATTTTTCCGAAGCCGATCCGAAGAAGACCCGAACATGATCCGAAGAAATGGGTTTTTAAACCGTTCAAAACCTATCAAAAGCAGTCAAAATAGGTCAGAATTTTTTATGATGGTGGAAAATGGACATTTCTACGGTAATTTTAACCCGTTCATCAAAAAACATCCTTCAAAAACAAGCAAAAAACAGATTTCATAAATTCAGTCATTCAAACAAATCAACCAAGCACTACGCTGAGCGAAGCCGAAGCCCCCAACAACCATCAATCATCAACCATCAACAAACAGCCAACAACCACTCTCCCACTTTTACCATTAATTAACATTCTCCGCTCTTCCTTTCTTCAAAAGAAATGATTAAATTTGAAAATGAGTTTTGGAAAAGATTTATTAAAGAAAATAAAAACTGCGGAATTGCCGGGAATCCATGCGCACGGTGTTTTCTCGCCTCCTTCCCGCCCTGTTTTTACGTATGAAGAGGTTTTGGAAAAAAATCCAAAGTTTGCTGCCGTAAACATTGTTTTGTACCTGAAAAACGATGAGTGGCATTTCCCTTTAATCCAGAGAACCATTAATGAGCACGACCGTCACAGCGGACAGATCTCTTTACCGGGCGGAAAGCGCGAAGAAACGGATCAGGATTTTGCAGAAACTGCCGTGCGGGAAACTTCAGAGGAAATCGGCATCGAGAAACATTATGTACGGATGATCCGGGAGATGTCGCCGATCTACATTCCGCCCAGCAATTTTTATGTTTATCCTTATATTTCATACACCAGAAAGAATCCTGAATTTATTCTGCAGCAAAGTGAAGCAGTGGAAGTGATCGAATTTCCGATCACCTGTTTTCTCAATCTTCCGGATGAGCCGGACATGATGGTTTTACCGAGCACGGCAGGAAATGAAGTTCCGGTGATTAATTTCAACGGATATATTATCTGGGGCGCTACCGCAATGATCCTGAGCGAATTCAGCCAGTTGCTGAAAAAAATGTAACTTTGCAATACCGTGTTTAATTGAGAGATGGCGAAGAAAAACATTTTCACCGACGCGTTCGGAACTCCTTATTTTTTAAAAAGGCTGATTATTTTTATTTTAGGAATTGTATCTTACAGAAGATTCAACGGCTTTAATAAACTAAAAATCACCGGTACTGAGTATCTTGTGGATCTTCCGGATTCCAATGTGCTGTTTGTATCCAACCATCAAACGTACTTTGCAGATGTGGCAGCGATGTATCATGCATTCTGCTCAGTGAACAATGGGTATTTAAACACCATTAAAAATCCGATCTATCTTTTAAATCCTAAAATCGATTTTTACTACGTGGCCGCGGAAGAAACCATGAATAAAGGGATTCTTCCTAAAATCTTTAAGATTGCAGGAGCGGTAACGGTAAAAAGAACGTGGAGAGCAGAAGGTAAAAATGTAAACCGGATGGTAGACATGAGTGAGGTAGATAATATCATGAAAGCATTGGATAACGGTTGGGTAGCTACTTTTCCTCAGGGAACTACGGCAGCATTTGCACAGGGAAGAAGGGGTACGGCAAAACTGGTAAAAAACCAACGTCCTATTGTTATTCCTATTAAAATCAACGGGTTCAGAAGGGCTTTCGATAAAAAGGGACTTCGTGTAAAAGTTACGGGTGTAAAACCAACGATGGAATTTAAAGCGCCTCTTGATATAGATTACGATAAAGAAAATGCACAGCAGATTCTGCATAAAATCATGACAGCGATTGAGCAGACGGAGGATTTCAATGTTCTGCACAGTTATGATGAAGAATTAAAAGCTAAAAAATCAGAGCAAAAAGAGTCAGATAATTAAAGTATAAAATGATGAAAAGAATATTAGGAATTTTATTCGCGATCATAGTATTAGTATCATGCAACAGCCAGAAAGTGTATTCGGATTTCGACATCAGCTATTCGAAAAGCGGGGGATTTGCACCGATGTATGAAAATCTTCTGATTAAAGGAAATACTGCTCATTATTCTTTCGAAGGACAGGGTAAAAAATACAGGCAGGATTTTAAAATTACAGACGAAGATCTTAAAAAGCTGGACAATACACTCTCCCAGAATAATTTCAGAAGAATACAGGAAGACCACCAGAAAATTTATGACGGGATTGCCACAACAATCAACATAAAAAAAGGTCCGAATGAAGGCAGCAAAACCGATGCAAGCTCGGTAATGCCGAATTACAAAACAAACTGGACGAACATTACCAATGCTTTTCAGGAGATCATTAATACTAATGTAAAAAAACCGTAAATACAGTTGAAAACCCATTTCATCGCGATCGGCGGAAGTGCAATGCACAATCTTGCCATTGCATTAAAAGATAAAGGATACCATGTAACAGGTTCGGATGATGCCATCTTTGAACCTTCGAAATCACGTTTGGAAAAGAAAGGAATTCTGCCCGGAGAAATGGGATGGTTTCCGGAAAAGATCACTTCGGATATCGATGCCGTCATTCTCGGAATGCACGCACATCAGGACAATCCGGAACTGGCGAAAGCCAAAGAGCTTGGACTGAAAATCTATTCGTATCCCGAATTTCTGTACGAACAGTCTAAAAATAAAACAAGGGTTGTGATCGCAGGTTCACATGGAAAAACAACGATTACTTCCATGATTCTTCATGTGCTGAATTTCCATCAGAAGGAAGTGGATTTCATGGTGGGAGCGCAGCTGGAAGGTTTCGACTGTATGGTGAAATTAAGCGAAGACAACGATTTTATGGTGTTGGAAGGGGATGAATATCTTTCCTCTCCTATCGATCTCCGTTCAAAATTTTTGCTGTATCAGCCAAATATTGCTTTGCTGAGCGGAATTGCATGGGATCACATCAACGTTTTCAAAACGTTTGATGATTATGTGGAGCAGTTCAGAAAATTTGTGGCAAGCATAACGGCAGGCGGTGTTCTGGTATACAATGAAGAAGATGCGGAAGTGGTAAAAGTGGTGGAAAGTGCTGAAAATTATTTCAGAAAAATTCCTTACAAAACCCCTGAATACGAAATTGTAAACGGAAAAGTTCACCTGAAAACGGAAATGGGCGATGTTCCGCTTTCTGTTTTTGGCGCACACAATTTATTAAATCTTGAAGGCGCAAGACACATCTGCCATACTCTGGGAATTATGGATGAAGATTTCTATGAAGCGATCATGAGCTTTAAAGGAGCTTCAAAGCGTCTGGAAAGGGTGGAAAGAGAAGACAACGGAACATTGTATAAAGATTTTGCACACGCGCCGAGTAAGGTAAAGGCAGCCGTAAAAGCATTCTGTGAGCAGTTTAAAAATGAAAAGAAATATGGTTTCCTTGAACTTCATACGTATTCAAGCTTAAATCCTGTGTTTCTGGAGCAGTACGATCACGCAATGGACGGACTGGATGAAGCGATTGTTTTCTATTCTGAAGATGCCCTGAAAATCAAAAGAATGGAGCCGATTTCACCGGAACTGATCAAAGAAAAGTTTAAGAATGAAAATTTAAAAGTGTTCACCAACGCGGAAGAACTTAATGCGTACTGGAATACGCTGGATAAAACTGAGGGCGTTTATCTCATGATGAGCTCCGGAAATTTCGGGGGTCTTGATCTTACGAAATAACTGTACAGAATATAAAAAACAAACTCCTTTCAGACCGAAAGGAGTTTTTTATTTTATTGACTTACCCCTTTTTACTCATAAAGGCTTCGAAAGGCTCAGCCTGACAATATTTAAATATTGCGATTAGTATTCGAGAGGTCACCCTGAGCTTGTCGAAGGGACCCTATTATAAAACCGCCTGCTCATTGTTGTTCTCCAATATTAAGTAAAGGGATAAATCAATTATTTTATTTGATTCTTTTATAAAAACGTCTCAATACATCTTTGGCTCCGTCGCCATCGAAATCCTGAGTGCGGTCTTCTACCACCATATCAGATTCATTAAGCTTTGTGATGTAGTACGGATACTTTTCCTGCCCTTCAAACCAGAATGTACTGTTTGTTTTATCAAACGTATATTTTTGGCTTACAGTATTTCCTTTTTCGCAGGTATTGTTGTTCTGGGCAAAAGAAATGGAGAAAAGATGGGTAGAAGTAAATTCGTGGGTACTCATTTTCTGACATTCCGTTGAAAAAGAAACCAGAACCTGCTGATTTAAAGATTTGTAAATCTCGGTTTTTTCGACATACCATGTTCCGATAATGGAAGATTTATTGTCTGTGTTCTGATCTTCATCACTTCCGGTGCAGGAAATAACAGAGAGCAGCATAAAGGATAAAATTATTTTGTTCATGAAATTATACAATACTTATAAGTCAGCAAAAATAAAATAAATTCACTGCTTTAATTCTGATTCCGGTAAGATATTCAATTTTATTGTCTCTGAAAATTTTTGAATATTCAGACACCGCCATTTAGTATTTTTGAATCAGCAATGCCGTCTGCAGCGGTATCGATGCTGTAAATCTGCATTACACCTTGTGTCGTAGCAGCCTGAGCCAATATATTCTGCTGATTCTGAGCGCTTACTGCATTCTGAAAAAGTATGCCTGTAGAATGTGCCATAGCCTGATAAAGATTTCCCATTGCCATTGCAGGAGCCTCTCCTAAAACTTTTACATTAGCCTGAGTTACGGCATTGGTGATCTGATCATTAACTTTTGTATCCATAATTTTAGTTTTTAAGTATCATCGTAAAGTTAAATGATATTTTTTAATAAAAAAAAGAAGCAATAATAATTTACTGCTTCTTTTTATTTAAAACATTTTAAACTAATTTCAGAATTAACCGCAAAAGGGACAAAAGATAATTGTTAAAGCAAATTTATGTAACAATCAAAGCGCTCAAAAGAATAAAAATCAAAGATTTTTAAAAACTATGGTGAGCTTTTTCATTGATAATGATCAACTTTAAATAAAAAATTTAGTACATCTTTTGTGACTTTTGTGGTTAAATAAAAGTTTAAACAGACTTTTAATGAAAACTATTTAAATGAAATTCCAGATCTTAAATATCCGCTACCGATTTCAGCATTTTCTGCTCCCATTCCGGATCTTTCGGATCGAAGAATAATCTTTTTCCGGTGTCTAAAGAACGAACGACGTTCATTTCATCGTCGGTTAATTCAAAATCAAAAACATTAAAGTTTTCTTCAATTCTGGAAGGGGTAACCGATTTAGGAATCACGCAGAATCCTTCCTGTAAGTGCCATCTTAAAATTACCTGCGCCACCGTTTTACCGTATTTTTCGCCCATTGATTTAAGATCCGGATGATCCAGTAATCCTGCGTTTCCGTTTCCAAGCGGACTCCAGGGCTGCGTGATGATGTTATTTTCCCTGTTGTACACCTGAAGTTCTTTCTGCTGGAAAATCGGGTGCAGCTCGATCTGGTTGATGACAGGAAGTACCGTTGCATTTGCTTTTAATTCCTCCATTTTATCTTCCGGGAAATTACAAACCCCGATTGCTTTTATTTTCCCTTCCTGATACAGTTCCTCCATCGCTTTCCATGCTCCTTTAAAATCCGAATACGGCCAGTGAATAAGATACATATCCAGATAATCCAGTTGCAGTCGGTCTAAAGTTCTCTGAAAAGCCCCTTTTGCCTGCTCATAAGAAGTATCCTGAACCCAAAGTTTTGAAGTAATGAATAATTCTTCACGGTCTGTTCCGCTGTTTTTAATCGCATTTCCTACTGCGGTTTCATTCTGGTAAATGGAAGCCGTGTCGATCATTCTGTAGCCGGTTTCAATGGCCTTGATCACCGCATTTTCACATTCCTGCATATCTTCCATCTGCCAAACTCCGAAACCTAAAGCCGGAATATCCACTCCGTTGTTCAATGTAATTACAGGCTGCCCTGTGTATGTTTTCTGTTGCATACTTTTTATTTATCTATTTATAATTGTTGATTGTTAACCTTTTTAATTTTCATTTGAACTCTCATTAGATTTTTAATCTGGCAGGTTCAATCTTATACCTCAAACCTTGATGACCATCAAAATCGAATTCTCTATCGTAAACAAGTCCTAATTTTTCTAAAACCTTTATAGAAGCAATATTTTCAGCCATAACTCTTCCTACAATTTTACTCAGATGAAATTCATTAAAGCCATATTCTAAACATGCTTTTGCACTTTCTGTTGCAAATCCTTTGTTCCAGTATTCTTCAAAGAAACGAAAACCGATATCCGTTTCATCCGTTTCCTTACTGTATTTCAGACCACACCATCCTAAAAACTTTTCTGTAGATTTTTCAATTACTGCCCATCTTCCAAAACCATTTTCATCATAATCTCTGTAGCTCAACAAAAAATCTCTGGCTTTTTCCACGTTCTCAAAAGGCAAGTTTCCTGTATATTTAATAACATTGGGATTATTATTAAGATCATAAAAACTTAGTGCATCATTTGAATTTAATTCACGTAAAATAAGCCTTTCTGTTTCAAGAATTTTTTTCATAATTAGTTTATATGTCTTCTTTCCCCATCATCTTCCTGAAAAGTGCTTTGATGTGATCGATCTCCGTCTGATAATTCGTTTTCTTCCGGCATCCGAAATGCAGCGTGTTTTTTAATGGTTTTTCGCCTTCCCAGATCAGTTGCACCTCTCCGTTTTCAATTTCCTTTTTGCAGAGAAAATCAGGAACCACTGCCAAACCTGTTCCGCCTTTCAGACAACGCACAATTGAATTCAGGTTCGGAACGATATAATTGGGACGGAAGTTCGGTTTATGCCCGAAATTCAGAATCCAGAACTGAAAAAGATGCTCCATATCTCCCGCCGTTCCGTACCATTTTTCGTTTTTCAGCCATTCTTCCGCGTGTTCGATTCCCTTTTCATTTAAAATAATTTCAAACTGCTCTTTATCAACCTCTTTTCCTCCCACAAGAATGATCTGTTCGGAAGAAAATGCTTCATGCTCAATATTCGGCGAAACTCCTTTTTTGGGAGTAATAATTAAATCTAAAATTCCTTTATCTAATTGATCGAGCATTTCGCGGTATTCTCCGAAACTGATGATCAGATTGAACGGCAGGCTGGAAACATACTGCTCCAGTGTTGTCTGAAAGGTTTCAAAACACATGCCGACACTGATGGTAGGTGTGAGTTTCTCTGTCGATTTCTGAAAGTTTTTCTCCACCTCCTCCAGTTTTGCCAAAGGTTCGGTAATGGCATTATACAAGACCTTTCCTCTTTCCGTAGGAATCATTCTCCGCCCGGTTCTGTCGAATAATTTATACCCGACATACGCTTCAAGCGAACTGAGATGCAGACTTACGCCCGGCTGGGAAATAAACAGGGTATCCGCAGCTTCGGTAAGGGTTCCTGTTTTGTAGATTGCCTTAAAAGTTCTGTACCATTCTAAATTAACCATAGGTATTACTTTTATGATGCAAATGTACCCAAATAATCATGATTATGATATTTTCAGCATCAATGAAAGCGATAAAGGCGGTCTATATTTAAATTAAAATACTGATTCACAAACCAATACACTAATTATCATTTAAATAATACTTAGCTATGATTTTTATTATTTTTCTTATAGCAATTTAGCCAATACCTTTGTCCCTGTAAAATTTAAACAATCATAAAAGCAATGAAAAAAGTATTAATTATCAACGGAGGACAGAATTTCGGACATTCCGGAGGAAAATATAACCAGACCATCGCAGAGAACACACTGGAAGTGCTTAAAAATTTTGAAAATGTAGAAATAAAGATCACCAACGTAGATGAAGGGTATGATAAAAATGAAGAAGTGGCAAAATTTGTATGGGCAGATTACATCATTTACCACACTCCGATCTGGTGGTTCCAGTTACCCAACGGTCTTAAAAAATATATCGATGAAGTCTTCACCGCAGGACACGCCAAAGGAATTTATATGAGCGACGGAAGAAGCGCCGACAATCCGAAGATTAATTACGGAACGGGAGGAATGCTTGGCGGAAGAAAATACATGGTAACCACAAGCTGGAACGCGCCTGCAACCGCATTTACGCTTCCGGGAGAATTTTTTAATGAAACCAGTGTAGACAATGGACCGTTATTTGGATTCCACCGTATGAATGCTTTCGTTTCTCTTGAAAAATTAGAAAGCTTCCATTTTCACGACGTCGAAAAAAATGCTGATGTAGAAAGAGATATGAAGCTGTACAGAGAGCATCTTACCGAAGTTTTTGAAAAAGAATTAAAACCCCAGTTGGCGTAATGAAAATATATTTAACCGCAATTATTAAAGCCAAAGAAGAATACAGAGCAGAAGTTCTGGAAGTTCTTCAGAATATGGTAAAAGAGACGGTGAAAGAGGAAGCCAACGAACTTTACACGCTTCACCAGGGAATTGAAGATAAAAACCAGTTTATATTTTATGAAATCTGGAAAAACGAGGAAGGTTTAGCAAAACATAACGAGCAGCCTTACATCAAAGCTTTCGGAGAATTGGTGAATGAAAAGCTTCAGGAGCAACCACAGATTTATTTAACAGAAATTATTTAGACCAAAATCACCATTAAAAAGTAAAGTTGAAGTACAGCTTAATGGCAGAATACATCATGAAGAAGTTAACATTACTCATCCTTGCTGTTTTTACCGCAGGACTTATACAGGCACAAACCAAAAAATATAAAAATATGGATAAGAAAATTTTATTCGTCATTACCAGTCATGGGACAAAAGGCGACACTGGCGAAAAAACAGGATATTATCTGGGTGAAGTAGCTCATCCGTGGGAAGTTCTTCACAAAGCAGGATATGAAATCGATTTTGTAAGCCCGAAAGGCGGAACTTCTCCGGTTGACGGATTTGATCTGAAAGATCCTGTAAATAAAGAATTCTGGGAAAACGAAAAGTATAAGAACAAGATCGATCATTCCATGAAACCTTCGGAAGTGAATCCGGAAGAATATAAAGCGATATTTTATGCGGGAGGTCACGGTGCGATGTGGGATTTTGCAGACAATACAGAACTGGCTTCCATCGCTTCTCAAATTTATGAAAACGGCGGTGTGGTTGCAGCAGTCTGCCACGGTCCGGCTGGTTTGGTCAACATTAAACTGAACAACGGAAAATATCTGGTTGATGGTAAGAAGATCAATTCTTTCACCAATGAGGAAGAAGCTGAAGTGAAATTAACCCACGTGGTTCCTTTCCTTCTGGAAGATAAGCTGAAAGAAAGAGGCGCAAAATTTGAGAAATCCGGACTTTGGCAGGTTCACGCAGTGAGCGACCAGAGAGTAATTACCGGACAGAATCCTCAGTCTGCAAAAAGTGTAGGCGAAGAAATTCTAAAGGAATTGAAAAAATAAATAGACTAGTTTAAACTAATTTCAGAATAAACCGCAAAAGGGACAAAAGATAATGATAAAGCGAATTTCCAGAATAATCAAAGTGCTCAAAAGAATAAAAATCAAAGATTTTTAAAAACTATTGTGACCTTTTTTATTTATAATCACCAACTTTAAATAAAAGTTTAGTTGATCTTTTTTGACTTTTGCGGTTAAATAAAAAGTTTAAAAAGACTTAATAATGAAAAGAGCTTTTCAGATATGGAAAGCTCTTTTGTGTTTACCTTTTGTATTAAAAATCTATTTCCCAATCGGCATATGGGTAGAAATTGCAATTCTGTTCCACATATTAATGACAATACCTGCCATAATGATATCTGAAATCTGGGTTTCATCAAAAAGCTCTTTCGCCTTCTGATAGGTTTCTTCGGTTAATCCTTTCTGACTGATTAACGTAATTTCCTCCGCAATCATCAGAATAACCTGCTCTTCCTCCGTATAAAGTTCTTTTGCATCTCTCCATGCATTCAGCAGGAAAATTCTTTGCGGTGTTTCGCCATACTTCAACGCATCTTTCGTATGCATATCCAGACAAAAAGCACATCCGTTGATCTGCGAAGCTCTGATTTTAATTAATTCTTTCTGAATCGGGCTTAAAAAACTGTTCTGAAGAGAAGTTTCCATGCCTATTCCCGCTTTGTACGCAGCAGGATGAACGGTTGTCCAGTTGAATCTTGCACTCATAATATTTTGGTTTAAATTTCTGAGACAAAGTTCCGGTTTGAAGTCTGCAAAAATCTTAAACTGGTTTAAGAACGTAATTTCGCCCTGATTTCACTTAAATATTCCGGAGTAGAACCTAAAAAAGAAGCCACTAAATATTGCGGAATTCTCTGAATAAACCACGGATATTGGGTACTGAAATGCACATACAGTTCTTCGCGTGAAAATTCGTAAAGATAACGGATGCGTCTTTCCGAAGCGGCATACGCTCTCTGATAGATCATCCTGAAATACCGCTCCATAACGGGATGTTTTTTCAGCAGTTCTTCCTGATCTTTTGAATCAATTTTTAAAATGACTGATTTCTCGACCGACTGAATGGAAAAGTTCGAGACAGACTGTCTTTCATACGCAAAAGTATCGGTGATCCACCAGTTTTCAATCGCAAATTCCGTAGTCTGCTCCACTCCTTTTTCATTGATGAAAAATTTTCTCAGACAGCCTTTTACCACAAAATACATCGACCGGCAGATTTCTCCTTCATTCATCAGATTCTGTTTCTTCTTACTATCCATCGGCTGAAAAAATGAAAGAATGGAAGAAAATTCATCATCGGTTACCGAAATAAATTTTTCCAAATGCTGCCTGAAAGTTTCCATTTTTTTTGAAAATTGTATAACCAAACTTAACTTTATTTTTTTAGTTTTACAAAACAAAAACGTAAATTATGGAAATTGTAGCTAAAATACTCATCGCCGCTGTTGCCCTCGAACACCTTTATATTCTCTGGATGGAAATGTTTGCCTGGGAAACCAAAGGAAAAGAAGTTTTCAAGGCAGCTTTGCCTCCCGAAATGTTTAAACCTACCAAAGGTTTAGCCGCCAATCAGGGACTGTACAATGGTTTTCTTGCAGCCGGACTCATCTGGTCATTCTTCATCGAAGATCCGAAATGGCAGACCAATATTGCTTTATTTTTCTTAGGATGCGTTGCCGTTGCCGGAATTTACGGTGCCATTTCAGCAACGAAGAAAATATTTTTTGTTCAGGCTTTACCTGCAATTTTGGCGATTGCTGCAGTGCTTTTGAAATAAAAACCCCTCCCGCAGATTTCATAACCCTTCATCATTTTGAAGTAAAAATTTCCTCTCCAATAAAATAGATGAGGAATATTTGTATTGGTAACCTTCTGCTGTACGCTGAGCGGAGCCGAAGCGTATAGTAAGAAGATATTTCTACAATAACCATATCGTACGCTTCGGCTCCGCTCAGCGTACCGTAGAAATCCACAAGTTCCAATCAATCTGCTAAACAAAATCATTTGTTCAAAACCTCTTTGAGCTTCTTCTTTAATCCCTCAGGTTTAAACAATCCTTCATGATATTCAATTAAATTTCCATATTTATCCAGAATAATCCACAAAGGATAAACCGGCTGACTTTTATTTTTCGATAAAGCCAGAGCCAGCTCATGAATTCCTGAATTTCCGTTAGGCAGATAATGATATTCTTTTCCTAAAAAACTGATGTTCTCTTTTGTTTTTTCGGCTTCAAAATTAATAATATAAAAATGCTGATTGATGAGTTCAACCAGTTCTTTATCCTTATTTAAATTGAATTTCTCGATTTTACAGACACCGCACCAATCTGTATAAAGATGAATCATGATTGGTTTCGGATCTTCCTTCTGCTGAATTTCCAAATCCGCAAAAGTGCCGGTTTTCATCTGCGAAAGACAAAAACACGGCACCAACATTAAAAATAAAAATTTCATTATATTTTTCATTTTATATATTCTTCGACCGCAAAAGGGGCAAAAGATTTTTAAGCCTTTTAGAAAAACAAAACTATTCAGAATCTGTTTAAATATATTGGAAAAACGCTAAGGCACAAGATTTGATAAAAGTTCTATTCTTTTAAGACGCAAGGAGAAAATCAAAGATTTTCTTTTATAATGCTGATAATGAATTTTATCGCAGATAAAATCCTTGCACCTTAAAGCATACTATCTTAAACGACTTTGCGACTTTGCGAAAATCCAACCTGAATTCATAGTTACTTTTTTTTAGTAAGCTCTAAGTTTAAAAACTATTGAATTTTGTAAACTTTTGAAGCTTTTTTTTACCATTATTTTTTTATCTTTTGCGTTAAAAACTCACAACTATTTTAAAGTATATTTCACACCCAAAAAGCCTCTTATTTTCTGCATCGGTGCATATCCGTAAGTTGTATCAAAAGTATAATGATAAGGATTGCTGATCGGATCATTTACATTTTTATCAAACGGATCAAAAGGTCGCATCAAAGGATCTTTCGGAGTGAAATTGAACAGGTTTTTAATTCCGCAATACACTTCAAATCCTGATTTAAAACTCTTTGAAATCTGAATATTCGCCAAAGTATACAACGGAGAATATTCCGGTCGGTAATCATTCGGTAAAACCGGCAGCCGCATCGGTCCGTAAAACTGTCCTGTAAAATCGACTGTCAGATTATTTTTAAACCGATAACTCAGATTATATGTCCCGCTCCATTTTGGAGCATGAAGCTGCTGCGATTTTTTATTTTCCCCATCAAACTTCTGATAAACATCCAGATACGTCACTCCCAGATTAACGCTCAAAGGAAAATCAAAAGTATAATCCAGATTTAAAGAAGCTCCTCTCGAAATTCCGTAGCCCTGAAGATTATCATAAATAATTTTCGCAGGATCGGTATCAAAATCTCCTACAATTTTATTGCTGAAATACGTATAAAATGCTGAAGCATCCAAATTAATCAATTGATCTCCAACCGGAATTTTCCATACATAGTTCACATTTCCGTTGATGGATTTTTCCGGCTTTAAATTCGACTGAATCACCACTTCACGCGAACCCGTTAATGCAGCGTGATCTTCGGTAAATAAATTCACCACACGGAAACCTGTTCCGAAATTGAATCTTACAGTATGATAAGGATTCGGTGAAAATTTCCATGCAAAACGCGGAGAATGTACGGCATGATGAATTTTGTCATAATCCAATCTGTAACCTAAAAGCAACGTATTTTTCTCATTAATTTCCCACTGATCCTGAATAAAAGCTCCAAAAATCGGCGACCTCATCGGTTCGTTGGTTAATCCGTCCGCAGACAATGTTCCCGGCGTATTGTCATCATAATATGTCTTTTTAAACGTAACCCCCAGAATCAAATCGTGTTTTCCGAATTTTTTATCCCAATACATCTGGGTAAAAGCCACTTTCTGATTCGCCAAAAAAGGATTATTGCCGTAAAAAGAATTCTGATCATGAAAATTATAGGAAAACTGGGTCATAATATTTTCTTTCAAAGGCCATTGATAGACCCCGAAAGCCTCTACCCTATTCGTATAAATACTTTCTCCGTACACTTCATTGCTTCCCCGATAAGATGTATTCCACTGCATTTCTCCGCCAAAACGGTCTTCATATAAATATCTCAGAGCAAAACTCGCCAATCGGTTTTCCTTCCTGCGGAAATTCCATTTGTTAAAAACTGAAATTCTGTTCTGCAAAGCTCCATCTGTAAAATTATCTTTATTAAAATCGAATCTTTTTGTATAGTTGAAATAATTCATACTCAACAGCGAAGCGACATTCTTTCCCAAATTAAATTTCGTGGAAAGGTCAACATTATTTTCAGTCCAGGTTGTCGTCATTAGATCGACACTTAATTTGGGTGCAGTCAAAGCATTTTTAGTAATGATATTGATGACACCGCCCATTGCTTCGGAGCCATAAATAGAGGAAGCAGGACCTTTCACCACTTCAATCCTGTCAACCAGACTATTCGGAATTCCGCTCAGTCCGTAAACGGTGGACAGCGAACTGACAATCGGCATTCCGTCAATTAAAATCATCGTGTAAGGACCTTCCAGTCCGTTGATGTGAATATCTCCCGTATTGCAGACAGAACAATTTAACTGAGGTTTTACTCCATTCACCATGGAAATGGCTTCAAAAATGCTCGGAGTCGGGTTTTTCTGAAAAAATTTCTGCGAATAAATTTCAACATTTACAGGACTTTTTGATTTGCTGATTGGTTTTATCGTTCCTGTAATCACCACATCATCAATATCTCTTGTTTTGATTTTTGGATTTGAAACTTTTGCAGAATCGTGCTCTTTCGACCCATTCAAAGCCAGACTGTCCGTTTCCTGTGAAAAGCAGAACCCCGAAAAGAAGATTGCAGAAAATAATATTCGCCTCATGAAATTATAATTGTTAGACAAAGCTAACAATTATTTTCCAACCACAAAACTCATCTGAAAAATATTATTAAATTGAATTCATGAAAAAGTGTTAAATTTGAGAATCAACATATAAAAGTAAAATGAGATATCATCAGTCGGGAAATATTCCCCAAAAAAGACACACGATTTTCAAATCTCCTGAAGATAAATTTTACTATGAACAGCTTTTCGGGACGGAAGGTTTTCATGGAATTTCTTCGTTATTGTACCATATTCACCGTCCGACACAGATAAAATCCATCGGTGAACCGAAAGATGTAGCCCCGAAAATTGCTGTTGAAAAAAATGTAACGCCAAGAATGTTTAAGGGAATGAACGTAACTCCCGAAGACGATTTTATGGACAGCCGTAAGTTCTTAATGGTGAACAACGACCTGAAAATGGGACTGTCGAAGCCAAGAAAATCAATGGATTATTTTTACAAAAATGCTGAGTGCGATGAGCTTTTATACGCTCACAGCGGAAGCGGAATTTTAAAAACTTTTGTGGGAAATTTAGAGTTTTCTGTAGGCGATTATTTAATTATTCCGAGAGGAACGATTTATCAGGTGGAACTGTATTCTGATGATACGGTTTTCTTCGTGGTAGAAAGCCATTCCCCGATTTATACGCCGAAAAGATACAGAAACGAATTCGGACAATTATTGGAACACTCTCCTTTCTGCGAAAGAGACATCATCACTCCTACTTTTGTGGAACCTAAAGACGAAAAGGGAGAATTTTTAATTAAAGTAAAAAAAGAAAACCAGATTACAGACTTCATCTACGCAACACATCCGTTTGATGTTGTGGGATGGGACGGTTATTTTTATCCTTATAAATTCAATATCAAAAACTTTGAGCCGATCACAGGTAGAATTCATCAACCGCCTCCGGTTCACCAGACTTTTGAAGCCCATAATTTCGTAGTTTGTTCGTTCTGTGCGAGAATGTATGATTATCATCCACAAGCCATTCCGGCTCCTTATAATCATTCGAATATCGATTCTGATGAGGTTCTGTTCTACACGGAAGGTGATTTCATGAGCCGAAACCATATCGACTTAATGGATTTCACGCTTCACCCGGGAGGAATCGTTCACGGACCTCATCCGGGAGCAATGGAAAGGAGCATTGGTAAGAAATTCACGGAAGAATATGCTGTAATGGTAGATCCTTTCCGTCCGTTGAAAATTACAGAAGAAGCTTTAAAAGTGGAAGACACATCATACAAAACCTCTTGGCTGGAAAACGAAGACAATCATCTTGAAGACCGTTCTCAGGAGTAATGAAGCTTTTGGCGACTGGCTTACGGCTTTTAGCACTGAAATTATTATCAAAATATATTGAGGACTGAATATTAATTTCAGTCCTTTTTTTGAATCAATTTAATTAAAACATGATAAAAATCTTCGAATAATAAGACTAAGTAAAAACAATATGAACTATCTTTAAGACTAAGAAAAATTCATAAAAAATTTCAATATGCATAATTACATCAGCGCAGAAGAAGCTATTTATACCATTAAAAGCGGAAACCGTGTTTTCTTTCACGGAAGCGCCTGTACTCCGAATTACTTAATCGACGAACTAGCGAGGCAATCCCACCGTTTGGATAATGTAGAAATGGTTTCTATTACCCAACAGGGAAATGTGGAAATTGCAAAACCTGAGTACAAAGACAAATTTTTCGTTAATTCTTTATTTGTTTCGTCTCCTGTACGCGATGCGGTGAATTCCGACAGAGGAGATTTTGTCCCTGTATTTTTAAGTGAGATTCCTATCCTTTTCAGAAAAAATATTTTACCGCTTGATGTTGCTTTAATTACCGTTTCCCCTCCGGACAAACATGGTTTCTGTACATTGGGAACTTCTGTGGATGTTGCCAGAGCTGCGGTTGATACTGCAAAAATAATTGTCGCCGTAGTCAATCCTTTAATGCCGAGAACGCATGGTGACGGAATGATCCACATCAGCAGAATTCATAAGCTTGTATGGCATGAAGAAGAACTTCCAACCGTAGATTATGGAGCAAAAGTAGGTCCGGAAGAAATGCTGGTCGGAAAAAATGTTGCAGAATTAATTGACGATAAATCCACCCTGCAAATGGGAATCGGAACCATTCCGGATGCGGTTTTGAAATGTCTTCATAATCATAAAGATCTGGGAGTACATACCGAAATGCTGAGTGACGGTGTAATTGATCTGATCCAGAATGATGTCATCAATAATAAATATAAAGGTTACAACGACAATAAAACCATTACCAGTTTCTGTTTCGGAACAAGAAAACTGTATGATTATGTAGACGATAATACGGTATTTTCTTTTGATGATGTAAGTACGGTAAATTTCCCAATCAATATCATGAGAAATAATAAAATGGTTGCGATTAACTCGGCGATTGAAATTGATCTTACCGGACAAGTCTGTGCAGATTCCATCGGAACGATGCAGTACAGCGGAATCGGCGGACAAATGGACTTTATGAGAGGAGCAGCATTAAGCGAAGACGGAAAACCGATCATTGCCATTACTTCGAGAACCCAAAAAGGAGTTTCCAGAATTGTTCCTTTCCTTAAACAGGGAGCCGGAGTGGTAACCACAAGAGGGCATATTCATTGGGTTGTAACGGAGTACGGTACTGCTTATCTTTACGGAAAAAATTTAAGACAGAGAGCTCAGGAATTAATCAGCATCGCGCATCCCGATGACAGGGAAATGCTGGAAAAAGCTGCTTATGAAAGGTTTAAGCAATAATTTTTTTCAATATTTTACCAGATTTTCAGTTTCTATGTCCTTTAAAAAATGCACCTTCAATTTAACATAATGAAATAGTCGGAAAAATTCAGTTAAATGGCAGTATATTTGCTAAAGAGCTTTTAAAAACAGGACATTGAAAACGATATATAATTCGATAAGAGAAGAGGTTATAAAACATCCCAAAGTGAAAAATTCGGTTCTGGGAAATGTACAGGAATGGAAGCGAAGCCATTATATTATTCTTTCTGAAATCATTAAAGATGAACTTTCTGAGGCTGAAGAACTTAAAGGCGGAAAAAAGTTTGAAATTGGGAATACGATTTCCCATGTTACCCTTCAGCGTTTTTTTGAAAATGATTATCAGGACAAAACGCACAACGATCTCCGGTTTCTGAAAACACTGGATAAGATCTGTATTTTTCTGGGGTATAAAGATTTAAATGCCTACATACAGTTTGTAAAGGAAAAAAGGCAGGGGAATGAAGAAAACAACAACCAGAAGTTTTTCCAGATGGTGTATGATTACTGCGCTACCGTTTTTGAATTTTATAAACAGTTTCCGTATCATAAAACTGAACTCTTCAAAGATTTGGTTTTTAATGAATCTCCATTTCTGGAAAGAGCATCGCACTTCAGCAAAGAATTGTGCGACAGGGATTTTCATCTGGTAACGAAAAATAACCGTTCGAATTATGAAGTGTTCGATATCCATATCGTGACGGATGAACCTGACAAAAAAATTCTGGAATCTCAGGAATTCTGGAATCTTCTGTTCAAAGTAGGAACGGCAGGCGAAGAGCATTTTGTCAATCAGCTGAATACCCAAATTTATTTCATCCGCAAAATAGACAATGTCTGGAAAATATGGGATAATTATAATCCCGACGCAGGAAGATTAAACAATGTAAAATAAAGAAAGCCGCAGGGAAAACCTGTGGCTTCGTTTTTCGAAATATTTTTTTTTCATTTGTTAGCAATACAAATCTATAAACATTATTACCAAAACAATAAACTTAAGCATACTTAAATGAACTTTTCTTTACGATTATGTTAAATAAACCTAACGGGTGTTTGTTAATATTTTTCGTATTAGTAAGAAATTCGTAATTTGCATTCCCATAAATATAAAAGTAAAAATAGAATATGTCAACACTTACATTTGCCGAAAAAATTGCTCAGGCTGAGAATTTTTTACCCATCAACGGTACAGATTACATTGAGTTTTATGTAGGAAATGCTAAACAGGCTGCGCATTATTATAAAACCGCTTTCGGTTTTCAGTCTGTTGCCTACGCTGGTCCTGAAACCGGAGTAAGAGATCGTGCTTCTTATGTTCTTCAGCAGGGAAAAATAAGATTGGTACTTACAACAGGGCTAAAGTCTGATTCTCCCATCAATGAGCATGTAAAAAAACATGGTGATGGAGTGAAAATTTTGGCTCTTTGGGTGGATGATGCCTATTCTGCGTTTGAAGAAACCACAAAAAGAGGCGGAAAACCTTATCTTGAACCTGTAACATTAACAGACGAAAATGGTGAGGTAAGAATGTCCGGAATTTATACTTACGGAGAAACCGTTCACATGTTTATCGAAAGAAAAAACTACAACGGTCCTTTCATGCCGGGTTACGAAAAGTGGGAAAGCGATTACAAGCCTGAAGATGCAGGTTTACTGTATGTAGACCACTGCGTAGGAAACGTAGACTGGGACAGAATGATTCCAACGGTAGAATGGTATGAAAAAGTAATGGGATTTGTAAACATTCTTTCTTTTGATGATAAGCAGATTAATACAGAATATTCTGCTTTGATGTCTAAAGTAATGTCCAACGGAAACGGCTACGCAAAATTCCCGATCAACGAACCTGCAGAAGGGAAGAAAAAATCTCAGGTAGAAGAATATCTGGACTTCTACGAAGGTGAAGGAGTACAGCACATTGCAGTTGCTACAAAAGACATTATCCACACCGTAACAGAATTAAAAAAACGTGGTGTTGAGTTTTTATCTGCGCCGCCTGAAGCCTATTACGATATGGTTCCTGAAAGAGTGGGACACATCGACGAAGATCTTAAAAAACTTCAGGAACTGGGAATTCTTATCGATCATGACGAGGAAGGATATTTGCTGCAGATCTTTACAAAACCTGTAGAAGACCGTCCTACCCTATTCTTTGAAATCATCGAAAGACACGGAGCGCAAAGCTTCGGAGCCGGAAACTTCAAAGCATTATTCGAAGCATTGGAAAGAGAACAGGAAAGAAGAGGAAACCTGTAATTTTATTTGTAATATTGAGTTTTGTCAGGATGAACAGTCTTGACAAAACTTTTTTTAAAAAACACATTAATATGAGAAAATTTTTAATTGGAATGTTATTTTTAGGAGCAAGCTTTGGATTAAAAGCGCAGTACGGTTCACTAAATGATATTCTTACCCGACTTGAAGAAAGAAAAGGAGTCAACCAAAATCTGGAAGCGGTAAACATTGACAATAAAAAGTTTATTTTCATCAATGATGAAGCAGACCATACCGAAAGGGATTTTATTGTCATTAAAGGAAACAAAGCGACTTACGTAGAAGTTTTTGACGATAAAGCTACCGGAGAAAGCAGTTCGAATGTTTTTTCAGGAGATATCGTGAGAAATAAAAAGAACATCATTTCTTTAAGAGCTGATCTTCTGGAAAACAAAAAAGTTCCCATCCCCGTTACCAAAACATTGCTTTTAACAAGACAAGACAATATTCTGTACCTGATCGACGTGAATACTAAAGCAAGATGGATTGACGAAGAATCTTTTTCTAAAGTTAAAAACAAAACCAAATCTAAAAAGTAAATATTTTGAACGCTTAAACTGATTAAAAAGCCTTCAGAATATTTAAAATTTAAAATCTAACGGATTTATATAAAGTCCAAACTAAATTCTAAAATTATGAAATCATTTGTAGAATATTCATCAGATTCAGATTTTTCTATCCATAATATTCCGTTTGGTGTAGCGGTTTTCAACAAAGAATACATCGGATGCTGTACAAGAATCGGCGATCAGATCATCGATCTTGCAACGTTATATGATCTGGGATATTTCGAAGAAATCGAAGGCTTAGGCGATAACGTTTTCGAAGCCTATACCTTAAATGAATTCATCGAACTTGGAAAGCCTGTAACGAATGCCGTTCGTTTAAAAATTCAGGAATTACTGCTTGAAAATTCTATCTTATCAAAAGATGAAAAAACCATTGAAGAAGCCTTCTATGAGCTGGATCAGGTTAAAATGATGATGCCGGTTCATATTCCGAATTACACAGATTTCTACAGCAGCATCGAACACGCAACCAACGTGGGAAAAATGTTCAGAGATCCTGCGAATGCACTGCTTCCCAACTGGAAACATCTTCCGGTAGGTTACCACGGAAGAGCTTCCTCTATTGTAGTGTCAGGAACGGAAATCAACCGTCCGAAAGGTCAGATGAAACCTGCAGATGTGGAAAAGCCGGTATTCGGACCTTGCAAACAGCTGGATTTCGAACTTGAAATGGCATTCATCATCAATAAAAATACCGAAATGGGCGAAAGTATTTCCACCAAAGATGCTGAAGACGCAATTTTCGGGATGGTGGTTTTCAATGATTGGTCGGCAAGAGATATTCAGTCTTGGGAGTACGTTCCGCTGGGACCATTTTTAGCTAAAAATTTCGGTTCCTCTATTTCGCCGTGGGTGGTTACTCTGGAAGCTTTAGAGCCATTCAGAACCGCTTCTCCTACACAGGATCCTGAAGTTTTGGATTATCTGAAATTTGAAGGAGATAAAAATTACGACATCAATCTTGAAGTCTATCTTCAGCCTGAAAACGGAGAGCAAAACCTGATCTGCGAAAGCAATTACAAACACATGTACTGGAACATGACGCAGCAACTGGCGCATCACACCGTAAACGGCTGCAACGTGGAAGTCGGAGATCTTTACGCGAGCGGAACCATTTCAGGAAGCGATCCGAAATCTTTCGGTTCCATGCTGGAATTAACGTGGAGAGGTCAAAATCCGATTCAGTTAAACAACGGAGAGGAAAGAAAATTCATCAACGACAACGATACGGTAACCATGAAAGCCTGGGCTGAAAAAGACGGAGTGAGAGTTGGTTTCGGTGAAGTTTCAGGGAAAATTATTCCTGCTGTTTAAATATAAAATTTTTTAGATAATTTTTGACACATAAGTCACAAAGAAGATTTTTTTATCTGCATAAGAGAACACATTAGTTTGAAAATCTACAGATTTTCATTGAATCAAGGCAAAACACAATTATGGAACTTACTAAGAAATACATCAATGAGCTTACGTATAAGATAATTGGTGCATGTATAGAAGTTCATAAAATTGTTGGTCCCGGTCTTTATGAAGAAATATATCATAAATGTTTAGAAAGAGAATTTGATTTGCTTGGCATAAAATATAAAAGTGAACTTGAAATTCCACTAATCTATAAAGATTTAAAGATTAACTGTAAGGTTAAATGTGATTTTCTAATTGAAAATACTATAGTATTGGAAATAAAATCCGTTACAGAATTTCATAACATTCACAGAGCGCAAACAATGAATTATATGAATTTGCTTAAAGTTTCAAAATCAATTCTTGTAAATTTTAATGTTTATAATCTTTATCATGAAGGGACGGAAACATTTGTAAATAAAGACTTTGAAAATCTGTTATAAATGAAAATCTATAGATTTTCAAACTAATGTGTACTAAATATTTTCAATATTTTGAACTTTAAACTTATGTGACTTATGTGTTAAAAAAACAATATAATAATGAAAACACTCATCCCCTCAGAAATAACTCCCGTGCAACTGCAGACAGTTATGCAGACTGCCGTTTCACCGCGTCCGATTGCATTGGCATCAACGGTTGATAAAGACGGAAACAGCAATTTGTCGCCGTTCAGTTTTTTTAATATGTTCAGTACGGTTCCTCCGGTTTTGATTTTTTCACCTTCGAGAAGAGTTCGTGATAACACTATCAAACACACGTTGGAAAATGTTCTGGAAGTTCCGGAAGTGGTGATCGGAACGGTTAATTTTCCAATTGTACAGCAAATCTCTCTGGCTTCAACGGAATATGAAGAAGGCGTTAACGAGTTTATCAAATCCGGATTGACGATGAAAGATGCAGAGCTTGTTCAGCCTAAATTAATTGAAGAATGTCCTGTAAATTTTGAATGCAAAGTTTTAGAAGTAAAATCTTTAGGCGATCAGGGCGGTGCAGGAAATCTGGTGATCTGTGAAGTTCAGAAAATTCATATCCGCGATGAATATCTGGATGAAAATGCAAATCTGGATCAGGCAAAACTGGACATGGTAGCTAGACTGGGAAGCAACTGGTATTCCAGAAATACGGCAGACAATCTTTTTGAAGTTCCAAAACCTCTGGTAACGAAAGGAATCGGTTTCGATCTTCTTCCGGATGAAATAAAATTCAGCAGAATATTCACAGGAAACGACCTGGGAATGTTAGCGAATGTTGAAATCTTACCGGCAGGAAACTATCATTCCGATGAGAATGTTCATCTGGAAGCTCAGAAATTATTACTGGAAAGTAAAATTGAAGAAGCGTGGAAAATTCTGATTTATTAAGGGATTTATGAGAAAATATTTCTTCTTATTATTGATATTGCTGGGTTTGCAGTCATGCTACTATCCGGTTAGAAAAGATTATGGAATTTACAGCAAATCGCTCGTATTTTCAAAAGATCAAAAATGGCTGATAAACAATATCAATACTACGGTTGATGCGCACCACCGGGAAATGATGACTGCAGAAACCATGAAATTATTTACTCAGTTAAGTGAAGGAAAAGCCTATGATTTAAAAACAGCAAAATCTGAAAACTTAATCAGTCATGATATTCCGTTCAGTCCGGAAACGGATGATCTGGAAGACCTTAAAAACAATTCCGATTTCAATTTTCTGGTGAATATTTATACTTTCAAAGTTAGAAACGGTTTAGACAATTCGATCGGTGTACAGTATGAATACAACAAAAATGAAACATTTGCGATGATGGATGTTTATGACATCAAAACATTGAAAAAAATCTACACCCTTAAAGCCTATTCGGAAGTTTCTGTAGAAAAAGGTGAGAAAGCAACGATCTTTACACCGTCTACTGAAATGATGACGATGAAAAACTTCAGAAGTCTTTTAAAATCGGTAAAAAAGAATGCGATCAAGATCAACAAATAAAAAGGAGCGAAATTTTTTCGCTCCTTTATTTTTTGCTTAGATTAGTAGCAACATTGCCAACGTCCGTTAGCATTGGTTTCTGTTCCGAAATTTGGTGACTGACATGGAGGTACAAGACAATTTCCCTGACCGTCACTTAAGTAGTAATTATAGCATCCGCTTGCACAGATTAAAACTTTTTCTCCTCCGGCAATATGCTTTTGAGCTTCTCTGCTTAATTTCTGACCATTCTTTAATTCTGAATTTTTCATAATAACTTGATTTTTGGTGATTTAATTTATCACTAATATATGAAAAAATATTTACAATTTTAAATTTTATGTAAAATTCAGTAAATTAAACATTTAACATAGAATTCTTTCTGTAATAAACGTAATGCATTTTTCAGTAACTTCATGAAGGTCTTTCGGAAGTTGTTCTTCTTCCCACGGCTCTTTTGCCCCAAAAGTATGATTGGCTTTTTCAATAAGATACAGCTCAGAATTTGGGTTCAGAATGTGAAGATGCTCTGCGCTTTTTACATTCACTGCCTCATCATCTGTCCCATGAATGATTAAATAATGTACTTTCGCCATCTCGGTTGCCCTTTCGACATCAAAACGGTGAAAATTATTTTCAAAATCTTCATAAAACTGATAATAATGAGGCATTTCCTGCTTTGTTCTTCCATTTATGACATAATACACTCCAGCTTCCTTCCATTTTTCGAAGGCTTCGTTTTTCGGGAAACGATCCAGTGTATCTACACTTGCAAGCGTAATTAAACCGTTAATTCTTTCATCCTCAAAACTTTTGATGATAGAAATTCCTCCTCCCCTGCTGTGACCGATCAGGATAATCTTATCAGCATCTACTTTTTCATTTTTAACGAAGTAATCAATCACGGTTCCCAGATCCGAAAGCTCTTTAGAATAATTATTATTTCCAAACGCTTCAAGATCAGCAAATTCATGAGGATTTTCAACTGTTGTTCCGTTGTGCGAAAAATTAAATTTAACAAAGAAAAATCCGGCTTTCGCAAACTTCTCAGCCATAAGATTCCATGCACCCCAATCTTTGTAGCCTTTATAGCCGTGAACGAAAATCACCAACGGTAATTTCTGTTCAGTTTCCGAAAAAAAGGAATCGGCGAGAAAATCCCGGGTTTCAGGATTGGAAATAATGATATTTTGCTTTTTTGTGATCTGCATATTGTATTGTATAATAATATATTAAAAATTTTTCTTTGTCATTCCGACACAGCATTAATAGATTCGAGCATCGTTCAGGAAATTTATATTCAGATTCTTTATTCCGCTATGGTCTATTCAGAATCATAATTTCGAAACAATCAATTTTTACTTAAAAATAGTATAAATAGAAATAAAGACAAAGGAATATCTTATTTTTGCCTTATGTTGGATTTAAGAAAGGTAACCGTCATGCGTTATATTCTGCCGCTTCGGGAGGGAGGTTCTCTTCCTGCTCTGGCAGAAGCAGATGATGATTTTAAATATGTTCTGAAATTTCGTGGAGCAGGTCACGGAGTAAAAATGCTGATCTCTGAACTGATCGGCGGAAAAATTACAGAAATTTTGGGATTGAAAATTCCCGAGCTTGTTTTTGTGAATCTGGATGTAGATTTCGGAAGAACCGAAGCCGATGAAGAAATTCAGGATCTTTTGAAAAATTCCGAAGGTCTTAATCTGGGGCTTCATTATCTTTCAGGTTCCATTACTTATGATCCGAGTGTGAAAATCGATCCACTTCTGGCTTCGAAAATAGTCTGGCTGGATGCATTTATCACAAACATCGACCGTACTTTCAGAAACACGAATCTGCTGATGTGGCACAAAGAACTGTGGATTATTGATAACGGAGCTTCTTTTTATTTTCATCACTCATGGCAGAATTTTGATGCGGCAGCAAAAACACCTTTTAAATATGTAAAAGACCATGTTTTGCTTCCACAGGCATCAAAGCTGGATGAAGCCGATCTGTTTGCCAAAGAAGTACTGAACGAAAAGGTATTTAGAGAAATTGTGAATATCATTCCCGAAGACTGGCTGCACTGGAATGATGCGGAAGAAACGCCGGAAGAAATCCGTGAAATCTATTTCAACTTCCTGAAGACCCGATTAGAACATTCTGAAATCTTTTTAAACGAAGCTAAAAATGCAAGAGGATAAAATCTACGAATACGCGGTAATACGATTGGTTCCGAAGGTTGAAAGAGAAGAGTTTTTCAATATCGGACTGGTGATGTTTTCAAAAAAAGAAAAATTTATAAAGGTAGAATTTTATCTCTGTCCGAATAAATTTAAGCTGATGCGAAGCAAAATCGATTACGAAGACGTGGTCCAGAATCTGGAAAGCTTCAAAAAAATTGCAGACGGCGCAAAAGACGGAGGACCGATTGCACAGCTTGAAATCCCGGAAAGATTTCGCTGGCTGACTGCCGTAAGAAGTTCTGTGGTGCAGACTTCAAGACCTCATCCCGGGAAATCCAGAAATCTGGAAGATACTTTTGGTAGGCTTTTTGAGGAGTTAGTAAAATAATACGCTTCAAAAAAATATTCTATGAAATTTACGAATGACAATACTGCATACAGGTTTTCCAAAAGCCTGTTTTTTATTTTTCTGCTCAGCTTTTTTACATTAGGCTATTCTCAGGGTCCGGTCGAAGGAACTCCAACACCGCCAAGTGTTCTTCTTCCCGAAAAAACGGATTTTTCAGAAAATATTACGTATAAAAATGATGCTTCCGGAAATCCCATCAAATTGGATCTGTACAAACCAAAAAATGCAGGTTCCGCAAAACTTCCGGTGGTTATTTATGTTCACGGCGGAGCATGGGCGAAAGGCGATAAAGTAGTAAGATCCAACAATTACATCGAAAATTTCATTTTAAAACTTGTTGAAAAAAATTATGCTGTTGTAAGCATCGATTATACGCTTGTAAGCGAAACCGTACACTTTCCGCTGCCGATTCAGGATACCAAAGATGTGGTGAGATGGGTGCGAAAAAATGCTTACCAATACCATTTTGATCCCGATAATATCGGATTTTTCGGAGCTTCTTCGGGAGCGCATCTTGCTCTGATGGCTGCTTACACAAATGACAATGAATATTTGGGAAGCCCTGAATTATCTTCTTATTCGGCAAAGGTGAATTATGTGGTTGATAATTTCGGGCCGACTGATATTAACAAACTTCTTCATACACGACTGGGAAAAGTTCCGGTGTCTATTGTCGGTCTGTTCTTTAAGCCGATTGTTGAGATCAGACAGAAACTGGTTTATGGAATTTCCGGGTACGATATTAATGATGAAAAAAGAAAAGCTATAGATTATCTGGAAACGGTTTCCCCGATCAATGAGACGGAAAACGGAATTCCAACCTTTATTCTTCATGGAAATAAAGATAAAGTGGCGCCATTAAGTCATTCTAAAAAACTGGTAAAAAAATTGAAAAAACAAAATATAGAAGCTGAACTTGTCGTCGTTGAAGATGGAACACACGGTTTCGGAACAACTGATAAAAAATATATGGATCAGCTTACGGATGATATGATCCGTTTTATTGATGCGCACAAAAAGTAAAAAGTTTTAGTTTAAATTCTAATTGAAGATAATTACTTTTTTACAAAGAATATTTAACCTTTTTATATAACCACAAAAGGCACAAAAGGCACAAAAGATAAGCTAATCCTTATTCAAAGTGCTGGTTTTAAAAGAAAAGATCACAATAGTTTTTAAAAATCTTTGATTTTTATTCTTTTGAGTGCTTTGCTTATTCTGAAAATTCGCTCCATTATTATCTTTTGCATCTTTTGCGGTTAATTCTGAAATTAGTTTAAATTGCAATTGAAGATCTTTTTAACATTTTTCATGAAATATTTTTAACTATTCATTGTTATGATGATCTAAAAATTAGAATTTAAACTAATTTCGTATGAAAATAAAAAATCTATTTTCTGTTCCTGCATTTTGTTTTTTAGCATTATCCTGCAGTTCTTCTGATGATATTACGGAACCCTCTTCAGATCCGAACAGTACGGTTTCTACAACGGAAGCCATGTACTTTCCTCCTTCCAACAGTGATGCTTGGGAAACGAAATCTCTTTCTGCATTAAACTGGCATCAGGACAAAGTTCAGGATCTTCTGACCTATCTGGAAACCAAACATTCTAAAAGTTTTATGATCCTACAAAACGGAAGAATTGTTATGGAAAACTATTTTTCGGGACATACTTCTACCACATCCTGGTATTGGGCAAGTGCCGGAAAAACATTAACCTCAACCGTAACGGGAATTGCAGAACAGGAAGGATTTATAAATATCAACAATAAAGTTTCCACATACATCGGAACTGGCTGGACAAGCGCTCCTTTGGCAAAAGAAAATTTAATTACCTGCCGGAATTTACTGACGATGACTTCCGGATTGGACGATAGTCTCGGAGATAATGTAAGTCCGGCAAATCTACAGTACAAAGCCGATGCAGGAACACGATGGGCGTATCATAATGTTTATGTAAAACTTCAGGATGTGGTTGCCGCAGCAACGGGACAGACATGGTCACAATATTTCAATACCAAACTGAGGGATAAAATCGGGATGACAGGAAACTGGATCCAGAGTGGTGACAACAGTGTATATTGGAGTACAACGAGAAGTATGGCGCGTTTCGGACTGATGGCTTTAAACAACGGAAACTGGAACGGAACACAGATCATCAACTCGAATTATTTTCAAAGTGCGACGAATACTTCCCAAAGTATCAATTTAGCCTACGGTTATTTGTGGTGGCTGAACGGAAAAACAAGTTATCATATGCCGCAGACTCAGTTTCAGTTCAACGGAAAATTGATTCCGAGTGCGCCGGATGATATGTTTTGTGCTTTAGGTAAAAATGACCAGAAAATTTATGTCGTTCCAAGTAAAAAACTCGTCATCATCAGAATGGGCGATGCTGCAGACAATGTGAATCTTGCTCTTTCGAATTTCGATGATGTTTTGTGGCAGAAAATAAATGCAGTGATTAATTAAGGTGAATGGTGAATAATCAATTTGCTTCGCAGTGAATTTAACATGGTTGAGAATAATCTTAATGAAAAATTCACCATTGACTGCAAAGCAAATTCACCTTTCACCTTAATTAATGGGTTTTTCGTACAACTGACTTCCCCAAAACTGAATATCTCTTTCCGGAAGATTGGAGTGATAGAAAACTTCTTTTACTTCTTCAATGATTTTAGCAACAGCTTCCGGATCGGTTGTTCGTATTCTGGTTTCGTGCTTATCTTTCACGCCGCTTCGCAATGAATTTAACATGATTGAGAATAGTCTTAATGAAAAATTCACCATTGACTGCAAAGCAAATTTACCTTTCACATTAATTAATGGGTTCTTCATACAACTGACTTCCCCAAAACTGAATATCTCTTTCCGGAAGATTGGAGTGATAAAATACTTCTTTTACTTCTTCGATAATTTTAGCAACGGCTTCCGGATCGGTTGTTCGTATTCTGGTTTCGTGGTTGTCTTTCACGCCGCTTCCTGTGAAATTCAGAGAGCCTAGATAGGCAATTTCGTCATCAATAATGTAAATTTTACTGTGAATGAAGGTTTTATTGGTAGAATTTCCGCTATTCGGAGAGACAAAAACCTTGAAGGGAAAAAGCTGTTTGTAGCTGTAATGATACACTTTTGTCTTTTTTATTTTTTTGACGATGGAATCTCTTATAAGAAACATTAAAATGACAATAATAAATCCGTAAGCAAGTTTAAAATTGTTTAAAAGATACATCAACGGAAGCAAAACCACGCCCAAACCGATCATGGCAAATAATAGAGTTCCGGAGAGGCTTACCAAATTGTCTCTTGTCTGTTTTGCCTTTTCGTCAACGTGTTTATTCTGAATAATCAGTTTGTGAATATTCTTGTCGTAGCCGTAAAAATCTTCGATTTCATCGCTGGTAACCAATCTTATTTTAATTCCTCTGGAATGAAGGTAAATCAGCTCTTTAATTAAAAAAGGAGAAAGATAAGGGGAAACAATTTTCACATTTCTCTGAGCATTTCTGATGTCCTGCATCATTTTAGCTCCTGCACTTTTTCCTATATAAATATCACAAACCGCATTGTTGTAAAACATACCCATCGTTCGAAATCATTTTATTTTCGCTCCAAAGAAAGAAAAAATAAAAAACTTTGCAAAATAATTGGGCGAGAAGTTGGGAGTTAGAAGATGGAAGATGGAGGTTAGAAGCTGGAGGATGGAAGTTTAAAATCTGTATGCACATTTATTAACATCAAATCTTCCCGCTTCTAACCTCCCGCTTTCAACCTACTTCCTAGTTCCTAGTTCCTACTTCCATCTTCTTACCTCCATCCTATTTCCTATTCTTTTCCACTCTTTTAATTTCGTTGATAAGCAAAGGAAAAGCGGGTTGCGCCATTCCGCCGTGATCAAAACCCTGAAGTTCGTATAAAGTAGTTTCTTTATGACCTTTCAGCTTCATCATTCGCGCCATATAAGCATTTTCTTCATATCTTCCGAGCAGCTCTTTTTCACGGTCTCCGGTAATTAATAACAAAGGCGGTGCATCTGCTCTGATGAAATGCAATGGTGCATATTCATCAATTCTGGCATCCAGCTCATCAATTCCTTTTTCTTTTCTTGTGGTAAAATGAGAGATCATCTGTCCGCTGAAAGGAATAATTCCTGCCAGTTTATTGGCATCAATTCCATATTTGTTCAGGTACATCTTATTTAAACCTACCATAATGGCAAGATAACCTCCCGCAGAATGTCCTGAAATAAAGACAAGATCTTCATTTCCTCCATAATTTTTAATATTCTTAAAAACCCATGCTGTTGCTGCGGCTGCATCTTCAATGTATTTCGGGGCATTAACTTTCGGAGAGAGTCTGTAATTAACTCCAATCACTGCGATTCCTTTATTTTTCAGCCCTTCCGGAATTTCCTTTTCACCTCCGGTTAAACCTCCGCCGTGAAACCAGATCACCGTCGGAAAATTTTTCACATTTTTCGGAATATAAATATCCAGCATGCATCTTTCATTGATGTAAGCATCGGATTTACTGGTTTTCTCATCATAATAATGAATATTGTTTTCGGTGAGGTATTCCTGAGAAAAAAGCGGTGTGGAAAACAGGGTAAGAAGTAAAAATAGCAGAATCCTTTTCATTGTATAACTTTTATGGTTTAAAGATACAAATTGTCTTTCAGCCAAATAAAAAATGAACCCGGAAAAACCGGATTCATTTCAGATTGAGAATTAAAAAAACACTTAAAAATTAAAGTTAAGTCTTGAAAATACAAATCTTCCGTTCTGCCCAAACTGTGAAGTTGATCTTGAGTAAATAAACTGATCGTTATTGGAAGAAGCAGGAAGGTTTTTCGTTGGATAAATATCAAACAGGTTATTGACACCAACGGTAAGTCCTATATTTTTGGTAAACTGATAAGCAAGAGAAACATCGGTAATGATTTTATCTGTAATTTCCTGATGTTCGTTCGGAGAAATGACACCGTCTCCGTTTGCATCGATAATATCGGCGCTCGTTACCTTTCCGAAGTAGGTATTTCTAAGATAGAAAATGGCATTTCCCCACGTAAGCTGATTGGATAAGCTGGCTTTTACTCTGGGAACTGCTTCTTCCAGATACACTCTTGATGCTTCGGAAAAATAAACATTTTCCAGATTTGAAGACTGTAATAATCCGGATGAATGGATGGCTCCGACTTTTCTGGTCTGGTTAAGATTGACTGCAAAATTATTATCCAGTTTGATGTTTGAGAATTTTGCATTATGTGTAAGAACAATATCCAATCCTCTGGTTTCAGTATCTATGGCGTTGGTAAAAAGCTGTACGGCATTTACTCTTGCGGCATCGTAGATCAGCTGCGCTGCCGGAGAAACGGCAGATCTTGCAAACTGACCGGTAAGCAGAATTCTGTTATCAATTCTGATGAAATATCCGTCTGCAGTAAGCGTAAGTTTTGCTGAAGGAATTTTATAGGTAAATCCTACACTTGCAGATTTTGAAGTTTCCTGTTTCAGACTTGGAATTCCCAGCAAATTGGCAATTTCGGAATCGTTGCTGAATGTTCCCACTTCCAGAAGCTGTCCGTTTGTAAACAAAGTTGACGTTACATTATAATAAATCTGATGGATGGAAGGCGCTCTGAATCCTGTAGAACCCGCAAACCTGAAATTAAGGTCTTTATTTACTTTGATTCTTGAAGCCAATTTATAATTGAATGTAGAACCGAAATCTGAATAATTTTCATATCTCACGGCTGCATCTGCCAATAACCAGTTGGTAAAATTGAATTCAACATCTGCATATCCTGCAATTGCCTGTCGGTTTTTATTTACTGCGTTTTCTGGTTTAAATCCACTGAAAACCTGAGAACCTCCTGGAAGTGAAGCGCCGAAAAAGTCGGTCGGACGAACTGTATTTCCGGTCCAGAGATTTCCGGAAACATCATACGTAGCGTAAGATGCTTCTTCTCCTGCTGTTATTTTGAAATTTTCGTAACGGTGTTCTGCTCCAAAAGCCACATTGACTCCGCTCCAGACATCATATTTCTTTGAAAAATCTAAATTGATTGTATTTTGAGAAAATCTTAGACCTCCTGCATCAAACTCATTCGGAGAATTGAATCTTAAAGAGGTATTTCCGGTATTTTTAATATCATAACTGAAGGAATTCTGTCCGAAAGTATTGCTGAAATCGATGTTCCAGCCTTTCCAGTCTCCTTTAATTCCTGCGGAAAGCGAAAGATCCTGAATGTCTGTTCCGATCTGCGGCAGATAACCGTTGGGATACAATCCTGTAAATGTTCTGCTTTGGTTGGGTCTTCTGAAAAATCCTCCCGAAGTTCCGTGTCTGAAGCTGTATCCGCCAAAAGTATAAACTTTCCAGTTGTCGTTCAGCGGAACTTCTACATTGGCAAAAAGCTGATGATTATTCAGTTTAGACTGTCCCACCTGCATATTGAAATCTTTTCTGGACAAACCTCTGTAAGCCAGCTCCTGATCCGTCACATTCGTATTTAAAATTCCCTGTAATGCGGAAATTGTATTCGCCGACTGAATCTGGTTCTGCAATGTCGGAGAAAAATAATTGACTTCCTGTGCATACTGATGAATATAATTGATGATCTGCTGGGAATTCGGAGTATTATTGATATTCGTGAAAAGGGATGAAAGATTCACGCCGTTATTTAAAGCACGCTGTTCGATCGCGTTATAAGCATTGAAAATGTTTCCGCTTTCTGTTCCCGCTCTGTAGGTAGGATTTCTGAACTGGGATGTCCATGTAATGTTATAAAATCCGCCTTTCTTCCCGATTTTATTTCCGTAGTTAAGATCCACCTGAATATTCTGTCCGTCAAAATCTCCTGTATGATCGTTGGCTGTTGGAGTAAGATTTCCGCCATAGCTTAGTTGTCCCGTCAGTTTTCCGGTATCTCTTTTCAAACCTAAATTGATGACTCCTGCAATAGCGTCCGAACCGTACTGCGCAGAAGCTCCGTCTCTTAAAACTTCAATTTTATTAATGGCAAAAGACGGAATGGCATTAAGATCGGTTCCTACTGTTCCTCTTCCGGGAGATCCGTTAACATTGACTAACGCGGAAGTGTGTCTTCTTTTTCCATTCACAAGAACCAAAACCTGATCGGGACCCAATCCTCTGAGCTGTGCAGGATCCAAATGATCGGTTCCGTCTGCATTGGTTTGTATGGTTGATGTAAATGACGGTGCAATGAAATTAAGGATTTGTGCGACGTTTGTTTGCGGTAAAATAACCGAAGATTCTTTGATATTGAAAACGTCCACCGGAACCGGGCTGTCTACTTTAGACCTTGCCCCGCCTCTTGATCCTAAAATAACAACTTCCTCTAAGTTGTTTGTTTTTACTGTATCTTTTTCCTGTGCGTACGCAAATGTTCCCAGGAAAAATAATACCGATGCCGAAAAAATAGTTTTTTTATTCTTCATACATTCCTCACTTTAAATTCATGTTTTAAAAGTGCAAATGTAAATTATATTTATTAGTCTACAAAATTAATAGACTAAAAGAATACAGAAAATGAATATTATCATCTTCTATTTTTTTAAATTGAAATGAATTTTTAAATCTTTGTTAGTTTCGCGTATTTCAGGATAAGATTTTTCTCGCCTTCATGCTGAAAGACTACTTTGGCTTTGATATTCTGAGGATCAGTTCCGTCGAGGAAAGTTACTTCTCCGATTCCGAAACGGTCGTGTCTTACTTTATCGCCCACTTCAATATCCTGAGAAGAAGCTCCGCTCGGATTGATGATTTTTGCCGTACTTACAGGTTTCAGTTTGCGTGGTTCTGCAATCGGTTTTGAGCTGTCGCTTCTTTCGATGGTTTTCTTTTCCACTTTTTTGAAACTTCTCATTTCCGATGGATGTTCATCAAAAATATTGGATTTGATGCCCGAATTGTTGATAAAACGTTTTTCAATCGCAGGATTTTTTTTAAATTGAAATGAATTTTTAAATCTTTGTTAGTTTCGCGTATTTCAGGATAAGATTTTTCTCGCCTTCATGCTGAAAGACTACTTTGGCTTTGATATTCTGAGGATCAGTTCCGTCGAGGAAAGTTACTTCTCCGATTCCGAAACGGTCGTGTCTTACTTTATCGCCCACTTCAATATCCTGAGAAGAAGCTCCGCTCGGATTGATGATTTTTGCCGTACTTACAGGTTTCAGTTTGCGTGGTTCTGCAATCGGTTTTGAGCTGTCGCTTCTTTCGATGGTTTTCTTTTCCACTTTTTTGAAACTTCTCATTTCCGATGGATGTTCATCAAAAATATTGGATTTGATGCCCGAATTGTTGATAAAACGTTTTTCAATCGCAGGATTTACAAACTCGATATATTCTTCATCAATTTCACTTAAAAATCTTGAAGGTTCCGCATCGGTAATTTTCCCCCACTGGAAACGTGATACGGCATAAGAGAAAAACACCTGCTTTTCGGCTCTCGTTAAAGCAACATAGAAGAGACGTCTTTCTTCTTCCAGATCTTCTCTTGTGGAAGAACTCATGAAGCTCGGGAAAAGGTTTTCTTCAAGCCCCACCAAATGTACAACCGGAAATTCAAGACCTTTTGAAAGGTGGATCGTCATTAACGATACCATATCCTCTTCATTGTTTTTATCCTGCGTATCGGCAGAAAGGGCAATGTTTTCAAGGAAATTCGGTAAGCTCGGATCTCCGTCTTCCAGCTGCATCTGTTCTTCAATGAATCCCTGCATTGAGTTCATTAATTCCTGAACGTTTTCTACACGGGAAATTCCTTCGGGAGTCTGATCGTCTTTTAAAAATTTAATCAGTCCGCTTCGTTTCGCCACTTCCATCGCAACGCTGTATGCTGTTTCCGTTTTCAGCAGTACCTGAAATGCTTTGATCATCGACCAGAAGTCGTTCAGTTTGTTTAAAACACCGTTGTTTAAGCCTAAATGTGGCGCATACATCGGTAAATTATCCAAAACTTTTGAAACGGCAACATTCTGTGCATCTGCAAAAACAACCAATTTATTCTGGGTAGTTTCTCCAATTCCTCTTGCCGGATAGTTGATGATTCTCATCAACGCTTCAGAATCGTTTTCATTGACTAAAAGTCTCAGATAAGCGATGAGATCTTTTACTTCTTTTCTCTGATAGAAAGAGAGACCTCCGTAGACTTTGTAAGGAATATTTTTTCTTCTCAGCGCATCTTCGAAAGCACGCGTCTGAGAGTTGGTTCTGTATAAAATGGCAAAATCGCTGTATTTTCTCTGCTCACGGTTTCTGGTCTCCCAGATGTTTCCGGCTACGAAATTCGCTTCATCGGCATCGGAAAGAGAACGGTATACTTTGATTTTTTCTCCTTCTTCATTTTCGCTGAAAACATTTTTCTTGAACTGCTGAAGGTTTTTCGCGATCACTACATTCGCAGCATTTACAATATTCTGGGTAGAACGGTAATTCTGCTCCAAAGCTACCGTCATTGCATCCGGATAGTCTTTTTTAAAGTTCAAAATGTTGTAGATATTCGCACCACGGAAGGAATAAATGGACTGTGCATCATCTCCCACAACACAAATATTTTCAAATTTTGAGGCTAAAGCTTTAACGATAAGATACTGAGAATGGTTCGTATCCTGATACTCATCCACAAGAATATATCTGAATCTGTCCTGATATTTTGCTAACACTTCAGGGAAACGGGTTAACAATTCGTTGGTTTTTAACAGCAAATCGTCAAAATCCATCGATCCGTTTTTGAAGCACTGCTCTACATACCGCTGGTAAATCTGCCCGATGAATTTCATATTGGCTTTTTCATCGGCTTCCATCAATTCAGGATTGTTGAAATAAGCTTTTACGGTGATGAGGTTATTTTTGTAGGTAGAAATTCTTGCCTGAACTTTTTTGGGTTTATACAGATCGGCATCAATATTCATGTCTTTCAACACTTTTTTGATGACATTTAATGCGTCCTGTTGATCGTAAATGGTAAAGTTGGAAGGATAGCCGAGATAATGTGCCTCACTTCTCAGAATTCTTGCAAAAACAGAGTGGAAAGTTCCCATCCAGAGACTTCTTGCATTGCTCTGTCCCACTACTTTTGCAATACGTTCTTTCATTTCTTTTGCTGCCTTATTGGTAAAGGTAAGCGCCAAAATATTAAAAGGATCTATTCCGTTGGTAATGAGATGGGCAATACGCATGGTAAGTACACGCGTTTTTCCGGAACCCGCTCCTGCGAGAACCATTAATGGTCCCTGTAATGTGGTAACGGCTTCGTATTGTGATTCATTCAGTCCTTTCAGATAATCCTCCATGCTGCAAAAAATTTTTGGGAACACAAAATTAGTGTATTATATGGAGAATTCAAATTTTGGATTTTGATGTTTCAAGAAAATCTGTTTTTATTTGATATACGTTCTCACACGGGAAATCATATCTCCCATGTCGAAAGGTTTTGCGATAAAATCATTGGCTCCCGCATCGAGCGCAGACTGCTCCAGTCCTCGGCTTGCGGACATAATAAGCACAGGAATATCTTTTAAATTTTCATCGGCTCTTATGGTTCTGCATATATCTCTTCCATCTTCTCCGGAAAGCCACATATCCATGAGGATAACATCCGGTTTTGGCTGTGTATTCAGTGCATCGAGCATATCCGATCCTTTATAGAACTTGGCAACAGTAAGTCCTTCAAGCTCCATCATCATTTCAATAGAATCAACAATTGCAGGACTATCATCCAAGACTAAAATTTGTGTAGACATGTTTTATATTTTAATTTTAGGTATTTCGAAGCAAAAATCAGACCCCTTTCCTTCTACGGAGTGAACATAAATTTTTCCGCCTGTCCTTTTGATGATTTCCGAGGAGATGTAAAGTCCTAATCCTAAACCCGGAAAGGTATGTTCTTTTGTTCCGCTTACCCGGTAATATTGCTCAAAAACTTTATGCTGTTTGTCTTCCGGAATTCCGATCCCGAAATCTTTGACACTGAAATTGATCATGTCGTCTTTTATCTGGGTAGAAACCACAATTTCATCTGCATCAGGAGAATATTTAATGGCATTACTGATGAGGTTGCTCATTACCTGAGAAATACGGTGTCTGTCTGCGGTTACTTTTCCAATCTCGCTTTTATTGAATATAATTTTGTGTCTCGCCGTCATCTGCTGTTCCACAATAACATCTTCTACAAGCTGATCAAAATCAAACTCAGACTCATTGAGCTGGATCTGTCCTTTCTGAATTTTGGTAACATCCAGAAGATCATTCACAAGCTCCGTCAGTTTATCAATCTGATCGTTCATTCTCTTTGCCACCTCTGCATTTTTATAATCGCCCTGTTTGTTAAGATTCATTTCAATAAACTGGGTGTAGAGCTTTAAACTGGTAAGCGGTGTTTTAAGCTCGTGACTTGCGATGCCCAAGAAATTATCTTTCTGGGTCTGCAATTGCTTGAAATCATCTATATCGGTGAAGGTTCCGATCCATTGGTTTATTTCTCCGTCCGGATCAAAACTGGCTACTGCCCTTCCCAAAAACCATCTGTAAACATCCGGATTCTGAGGATCTGAAAATTCGTATTCCACTTCAAATGGTTTTCCTGTGTTTACACTTTCTTCCCAGATTTTTATAATATTCGGATAAACTTCGGGTCTTATGACTTTTTTAATGGCTTCATTGGCATCTTCTTCTTTGCTGAACTTCATGTATTTGTACCAATTATCATTCATATAGGTTATTTTGCCATGCCTGTCGCAAGTCCAGACAAACTGAGGCATAGAATCTGCCAGATCGCGGTATTTTCTTTCACTTTCCTGTATTTCTTTTCTGGCTTTTACAAGATCTGTAACGTTCACAGCCATATTAAGAATCGCATACACTTCCCCGTTGGAATTTTTAAGCGGTTTATAAGAAAAGTTATAGTAGAAAGTCTGAAGTTTACCGTCTACTACAAGATCTGCACGGTCTTCTGTCGCGGAGTAGGTTTTTCCTGTTTTAAAGATGTCTTTTAATAAGCCTATAAATGGCTGTCCTTCGAGTTCGGGAAGTGCATCTTCAAGTTTCCTGCCTATCACGGAAGCATCTTTCCCCCACGTTCTCAGCATTTTGTCGTTGGCAAGTTCTATGTATAAATCTTCTGAGCGATAAATGGCTGTGGAATAATCTGATTGTCTGATGAGGTCTTCAAAGCGGTACTCACTTTCTAAAAGTTTTTTCTCTGAAATAACGTGTTCTGTAACTTCTGTGGCTACAACACTTACCCCGATAACTTTAAGTTCATCACTGTAAACGGGTGCATAGATAAAGTTGAAAAAATGTTCTTCGTAGTTGCCAAATTTTTCCAGAAAAACAGACCATTTGTTTCCTTTGAATATTTCGCCTGTTTTGTACACATTATCTAAAATTTCAAAAAGTCCCTGCGATTTTATCTCCGGAAGGGCTTCAAACAGGGGCATCCCGATTACCGAAGCGTCTCTCCCCCAAAGATCAAGAATCTGCTGATTGGCATTTTTTATTATGAAATTTTCTCCCATCAGCAAAGACATCGCAACGGGAGCCTGGCTGAATAAGGTAACTAAAGATTCTAGTGAGATATTCTGGTCTAAAAAGTTTTTCATCACGACAATGATTTCTTGTTTACAAAAGTAATTGTTATTCTAGACTTTCACTGAAAATATGATACCACTTTTTAACATAATATAATTTTATTCCAGAGAAATACTTTTAAGGCTAATTTTATTTTGATAATAATGTAACAATTAACGTATTTTTGGAACTAATTGACAAAACAATTTCTACTTTATGAAAAAGCGACTTCTTTCTGTTGCTGCAGCGGCTTTCTTCGGAATGGCCCTTAATGCACAACAAATTAAATTCGAAGAGTATGACTTACCAAATGGTCTTCATGTAATTCTTCATCAGGATAACTCGGCTCCGGTTGTAACAACGGGAGTAATGTACCATGTGGGTGCAAAAGACGAGGTAAAAGGAAGAACAGGTTTTGCTCACTTCTTCGAGCATCTTTTATTTGAAGGAACACCTAACATCAAGAGAGGTGACTGGTTTAAGATCGTTTCTTCAAACGGGGGACAAAACAACGCCAATACTACGAATGACAGAACGTATTACTATGAGACTTTCCCATCAAACAACGAACAGTTGGGACTTTGGATGGAGGCTGAAAGAATGCGTCATGCTGTGATCAATCAGGTGGGTGTAGACACTCAAAGAGAGGTTGTAAAAGAAGAAAAAAGATTGAGAATGGATAACCAGCCTTACGGAAATCTTTTCACAACAGTACAGAAAAATTTATTTACCAATCACCCGTACAACTGGCCTACAATCGGTTCTATGGAGGATCTTAATGCTGCGAAATTAGAAGAGTTTCAGGCATTTTATAAAAAGTATTATGTTCCAAACAACGCTACTTTGGTAGTAGCGGGAGACATTAAGCCTGAACAGACTAAAAAATGGATTAAGGAATACTACGGAGGAATTCCAAAAGGAACGGTTTATCCGAAAGATTTCCCGAAAGATGCTCCTATTACTCAGGAAAAAGAAGTAACGGCTACGGATCCGAACATTCAGCTTCCTGCTTATGTATTTGCGTACAGAACGCCGGGTAACAAGGAGAAAGATGCTTATATTTTAGATATGCTTTCTTCTTATTTAAGCAGCGGAAAATCTTCTGTTTTATACAAAAAATTAGTGGATCAGGATAAAAAAGCGCTTCAGGTACAGGCTTTCAACCAGGGTCTTGAAGACTACGGTATTTTTGCATTCTTTGCGATCCCGATGGGACAAACCACAAAGGCGACTTTGCAGGCGGACATTGATGCAGAGATCAAAAAACTGCAGACTACTTTAATTTCTGAGGAAGATTATCAAAAACTTCAGAACCAGTTTGAAAACCAGTTTGTAAATTCTAATTCCAATATTCAGGGGATTGCTGCTTCACTGGCAACCAACCACGTTTTGATGGGCAATACAAACCTGATTAACAAAGAAATTGATATCTACAGAAGCATTACAAGACAGGATCTTCAGAATGCTGCTAAAAAGTATCTTAATTCCAACCAAAGAATAATCATCAATTACGTACCTGAGAAAAAGTAATCTACCGGTATTTAGGTTAAAATGATTATTAAAAATTAAATTTTTACAAATGAAAAAGCAATTAACATATATAGCTGCAGCATTTTTCTTCGCAGGAATGGTTTCAGCACAAAAGATAGATCTTAATGCAATGCCAAAACCGGGACCAACTCCTGCCATTAACATTGCAAAGCCAAAAACTTTCCAGCTGAGCAACGGACTTACGGTAATGGTGGTGGAAAACAATAAACTTCCGAGAGTAAGCGCAAGTCTTAGTATGGACAGAGCGCCTTATTATGAAGGAAGTGTAGCAGGCGTAAGCGAAATCATGGCGGAACAGTTCGAAAACGGAACCACCAACATGAGCAAGGATGAATTCAACAAAAAAGTGGATTATCTTGGAGCGAACTTAAACTTTTCTTCTAACGGAGCTGCGGCAAATTCCCTTTCAAAATATTTTCCTCAGGTATTGAGCTTAATGGCAGATGCGATCATTAATCCAAAATTTTCTGCTGAAGAGATCCAGAATTCTAAAGACAGAGCGATTGAAGGATTAAAATCTGAAGAGAAAAATGCGTCTTCAATTGCTTCAAAGGTTTCTAACGCTTTAATGTATGGTAAAAATACATCAAGAGGAGAATTTGAAACAGTAGAATCAATCAACAAAATTCAATTGGCAGATGTACAGAATACGTACAAAAAATATTACGCTCCGGACAATGCTTATCTGGTAATCGTTGGAGACGTAAAATTCGATCAGGTAAAACCAATGGTTGAAAAAGCATTCAGCGGATGGAAAAAAGCAAATACTCCGGTTTCTCCTTTAGAACCTGCTTCTAATGTTGCCAAAACGGAAATTAACGTAGTGGATGTTCCTTCTGCAGTACAGTCTGTGGTTTCTTTGAACAACCTGAACACGCTGAAAATGAAAGATCCGAACTACTTCCCTGCAACTATTGCAAACTATATTCTTGGAGGTGGCGGTGAAGCGAGACTTTTCATGAACCTTCGTGAGAAAAACGGATTTACATATGGCGCTTACTCTAATCTTAGCGCAAGCAAATATTCTCCGCAGTTCTCTGCAAGCGCAAGTGTAAGAAATGAAGTTACGGATAAAGCGGTAAAGGAATTTATGAATGAACTTAACGCGATTTCTACCGTAAAGCCTGAAGAACTTGCAAATGCAAAAGCAAAACTGAAAGGTTCTTTCATCATGTCTTTAGAGCAGCCTGCAACCATTGCAAGATTTGCTTTAAACCAGAAAGTACAGAATCTTCCTGATGATTTTTATACCAATTATCTGAAATCTATCGATAAGGTAACAGCTGCCGATGTTTCTAATGCTGTAAAATCTACCATTCTTCCTAACCAGAGCAGAATTTTCATCGCCGGAAAAGCATCTGACATTTCTGAGGGACTGGAAAAATTAGGATATCCGGTAAAATATTTTGATAAAGAAGCAAATCCTGTAGCAAAACCAACAACACAGAAAGTGGATGCCGGAGTTACTGTTGCTTCTATTGCAGATAAATACATTAACGCTATCGGAGGAAAAGCAAACATCGATAAAGTTTCTTCTTACACGGTAAATGCTTCCATGTCTATGCAGGGACAGAATATCGACCTGAAAATGATGAAAGCAAAAGGCGGGAAAGAGCTTACTATGGTTACTGCAATGGGACAGACTGTTCAGAAGCAGGTATTTGACGGTAAGACTGGTTATTCTGAGCAAATGGGGAATAAAGTGGATATGAAGCCTGAGCAAATTGCTGAAAAGCTTAAAAATACTGAACTTTTCCCGGAGGTTGGTTTTGCAAAATCTGCTGACTACAAGCTTGCAGGAATTGAAAAAATCGGCGGTGAAGATTCTTATGTTGTAAAAAATGGTGATAACACTTACTATTACAGCGTAAAAACAGGTCTTAAAACCGGAGAAACAAAAACAGTAAAAGCGATGGGACAAACCATGACTGTTCCTACAACATACTCAGATTACAAAGATGTGGCAGGCGTAAAAATGCCTTACACCATTACGGTAAGCCAAATGGGTATGGACATGACGATGAACGTAAAATCTTACGAAGTAAATCAGGCTAAAGATTCTGATTTTAAATAAAACATCCTGTTTTTACAGAAAAAACGGCAACAGTTGTTGCCGTTTTTTATTTTTGTTAACATTTATAATATCTTTCTTTGTCATTCGGTAAAAAAAGATTAAATTTGCCCATTCAAAAAGATATCAAATTAATGGATTCTATATTTATACTATTGATGGTTCTTATTATGATCGCCAGTATTTTATTGGTTATCATCGTTATGGCTCAAAATCCTAAAGGAGGAGGTCTTTCCAGTACTTTCGGAGGAGCATCTTCTGCTCAGTTTGGAGTACAGAGAACCAACGACTTTATGGAAAAAGCAACATGGACTTTAGGAGGAACAATTATTGTTCTTATCCTTTTAAGCGTTGTAATTACAGGTAAACCTTCAGCAACAGCTCCGGTTCAGACGCCTGCAAAAAAAGAAGCTCCGGCTAATCAGTCTTCTGCTCCTGCTTCAGCAACAACTCCGGTTCAGACTCCTGCACCAACGAAGTAAGCAAATCTTATTTTTACATATAAAAAGCAACTCTGTCGAGTTGCTTTTTTGTTTTTATGATAAACTGATTTAAGTTTAATTAGATCTGAAAGAATTCCAGTAATCATTCTGATCTTCCCCAAAAAGGCAGTCTATAAAAGAATCCAAAGACATCTTATATAAAATTTCCTGATCCATTTCTTTACAATCGGTTGCAAAAAATTCAGGATTGAGCTGAATATTTTCTCTGTCTACAATTAAAATATTATCAGGACAGTAAAAAGGATAATTCCTGATATCCGAATTGGTGGTAATTAATTTTCTTCCCGAAGCCAATACCTCAAAGGTTCTTATGGTTAAGCCATTCTGGAAAGGTTTATTAATATCCAGTACAGATTTTGTCTTTCTGTAAAAATCGATGATCTGATGGTGATTCAGCTTATCAAAACTTACTTTTGTAATATCAAACTGCTTCAGGTTTTTATCAATCATCTTTTTCAGTCGGAATGCGATTCTTCCCATTGCATAGTAATAAAAGTAAGATTTCAGATTAAGCCGATCTGCCATTACTCTGATCTTTTCTCCTACAATATAACGATCCGTATGAGCGCTTCCGATAAAAACAATGTCATATTCCGGTTTCTGAGAATACTGTTGTAAACTTTTATATTCATCAACATAAAACAAAGGTCTGAAGCTTATGTTATATTTTACCGAATCATTGTATTCAAACGTAAACTTTTTGTCGAAATATTTAAGATTTTCAATCAGATTGGGATATTCCGTCAATGGATCAAAATTATAGTAAATCATTTCCATTCCGGGATTATCATTCTTTATTTTTTCAAGAAAAAAAACAGGAATGGCTTCTCCTTTTATCAGGAAAAAATAATCGTATTCTTTGTCTTTAATTTCTTCAAGAATCCGGTTATAATAATTGTTTATTTTAAGATGGTAGAATCTTTTATTAAGACGGATAATGCCCTTCGAAAAATTGGAATTGGAAGGTCTTTCATCATAAAAATCCACTTCAGCGCCCAGTTCAGAAAGTCTTTTTGCTATGGCTCTTTCATATTTAAAAAAACTGACTGACAGAAAAAGTATTTTTTTACCCTTTAAAGCAATCATTTTAAAAGTCCTTTTACTTTCATTTCTTCCAGAGATTCTTTGAACTTTACATCCTGAATATTCTGTTGCAGAACCCAATGGGTAAACTTAGACATTCCTTCTTCAAAAGATATTTTCGGCTGAAAATTTAATTTTGATTTAATCTTGCTGATGTCTGCAAAATTATGCCTGATGTCTCCCAGACGAAACTGTCCGGAAACATTAATTTCAAAATCGACATTGTAAAATTTTCTGAAATTTTCCGCTACCGTAGTTACTGCGGTAGAAACCCCAGTTCCCACGTTGAAAACTTCGCCGTTCGCCGCATCATTTTCAATACAACGAATTGTTGCTTCCACGGCATCATCCACATGAATGAAATCTCTGGATTCGTTTCCGTCTTCAAAAACATTAATATCGTTTCCGTTAAGAATCTGGGACGAAAAAATAGATAAAATTCCCGTGTAAGGATTTAAAAGTGACTGTCCTTCTCCGTAAACGTTCTGAAACCTCAACGCAACCGGAGCAACTCCCATGGAAGAACAGGCAGTCATTACCATCTGTTCCTGTGTATATTTTGTAATTCCGTAGATAGAAGTCGGATGTATTTTAGATTCTTCATCCGTTGGCAAAGCGCGAAGAATCTGCCCGTCCGGATAAATAATTTCGAAATTTCCTTTTCGCATCTCTTCCACGTTTCTGGGTCTTGGATAAATCAGTCCCAATTCGGGATGAAGATATTTTCCTTCTCCATAAACCGCTCTGGAAGAAGCAATAATCACTTTTTTTACCTGATGGGGTTTATTTACGAGAATATCCAGCATTTTTGCCGTTCCGGAAACATTCACATCCGTATATTTTTCGATCTGGTACATGGATTGTCCGGTACCGGTTTCTGCCGCAAAATGCACAATAACATCCTGTCCGTCAATCGCTTTTTCCCAGTCTTCAAAATGAGCAACATCTCCTTTAATGAAATTTACATTCCCTAAAATATTTCTGTACAAAGGCGAATCCTCATCAGGATTTTCTCCGTGAATCTGAGAAGAAAGATTATCCAGAACCGTAACTTCATACCCCTTCTTCTTAAGTTCTAAAGACAACTTACTCCCAATAAATCCGGCTCCTCCTGTGATGAGTATTTTCATTTGATACTTGTGAAATGTTTATTTTGTTCTGTTTAAATTATAATAAAAAGTCCGAAGGAGCAAAAGTAAATATTTTGCTTTATAAAAAAGCTTAAATGTGGTATATTGAATAAAGTTTATTTCTTTTAAATCATACATTTCCTTCAGATTCTTTTTAAAACCTTTTGCCATTTCGGGAAGATTTGCAGACAAACCCGAAACCCCGAAACTTCTTTTTCCTTTGCCTACAAGAACCAGACTTTCATTCAGAATGTACATTTTATTTTTCAGGGAAACCTTCATCCAGTAGTTTACATCTTCCGCATACCGCTGTTCGGCATCAAAATAGCCTGTATTTTCCAGAACTTTTCTTCGGAACATTACCGTTGAAGGCTGTGCTTCATTTCTTATCAAAAGCTTTTTAAAGGTAATTTCTGCAAGACCATTTTTTATACGGTACGGAAAAAGAATTTTATTGTTATTTCTCGCCGTGGCAAGAAAATCTATTTTCAGATTACTATTTTCAAAATACTGTATCTGTTTTTCCGTTTTCGCGGAATCCCACTCGTCATCGGCATCCAGCAAAGCAATATAATCTCCTTTTGCAATTCTTAAACCTGTATTTCTTGCACTCGAAACCCCACCGTTTTTTTGATGTAATAAAGTTATATTAAGCTGAGAATGATCTTTAATGTAAGCTGTAACCTTAGAAGCACTTTCGTCAGTGGAACCGTCATTTACAATGATAATTTCAAATTTCTCCAGTGGAAAAGTCTGATTTTTCACAGAATCCAAAGCAGAAACAATGGATTGTGCAGCATTATACATGGGAATAATTACGGAAACCATCTATACTTTTATATTATTTTTAAAAATGCCCAAAATTAAAGCAGTCATTACAAACGGCATCGACATATTGAAAAAACTGATATCAAAATATGAATTAACGATCATATTCTCATAGCCATATTCTGCAAAAAACATCGCAAACGGAACAAAAACACAGATAAACAGTAAAACTCCTGACCAAAGCAGGGTTTCATAAAAAGATTTTACTTTAAATGAAAGTATACAGCCTGCAACAATATAAGAAATACTTAATATCAAAGGTTGTTTTGCTCCCTGAATAGCAAAAGGATTATGCTTCAGAAAAACATTAAAATCTGGTGCATTGTGAAAGAAAATATAACAGACCGCAATCACTGTAACTAAAAAAACAGCCGTAAAGCGCAGTTTTTCTTTTATTGAAAAATCAACAAATTTTTTAAACAATAAAACCGTCAGTGGAATAACCGCGGAAAGCCTCGTGAGTAAAATTAAAGCGGATAAAAACGATACAACCGCAGAATTTATCTTTTTCTCTTTGATGAATTTTTCCCAAATTAAATAAACCGATCCTACAATGATAATAAAATTGGAAAACAAATCACTTTTAACATATATTTCCCACAAATAACTTGGCGAAAGGAAAAGCAATACCAAAACCGCAAGTCTCTGTCTGTAATCCGAAAAAATTTTAAAAATTAAATACGCAAAAAGCAGGAAAGAAAAAGACTGCAGATAACCTACACTTCCGAAAAGCAGGTAAAAAGGCATCCCAAAAACAATAAGAACCGGCAGATTGGAAGATTCTCTTCCCATATGATCCGGAATATGGTAAGGATACTGCCCATTGAAAACAGCCTTAATTCCGACTTCCATTGCCGACCAGCGATCAACATTCAGCGTGTTTCCATCCACTTTGTAATTCAGGTACATGCTAAACAGGAAGAAGAAAAATATTCCCAGGAAAAAAGCCGTTTTATAAAAAAATTCCTTCAGACGAATTTTCAGATAAAAGAAACCCAATCCTAAAAATACCACAAGATATCCTGCCAAAAGCGGGATGTTATACTGTTCTCCGTATTTAATGATAAAAAGAGAATTTACAGCAAGATAAATACAGACCAAACTGTAGGTTTTCAGTTTTTCTGATATTGGGATATTTGAAAATGCAGCTTCCATGAAGTATTTTTCTTTTAATTTTTAAGAATTTCCTTCGTTATAAGGCAATCTGTTCATAATCGATCTTCCCAGAGAAATTTCATCTGCGTATTCCAGCTCATCTCCTACAGAAATTCCTCTTGCTATGCTGGAAAAGTTTACCTCAAAATTTTTAAACTTTTTGTAAATGTAATATGCCGTGGTGTCACCTTCCATCGTTGCGCTTAAAGCAAAAATAAACTCCTTCACCTTTCCGTCATTCAGTTTTTTTTCGATGCTCGGAATGTTTAGCTGATTGGGTCCTACTCCTTCCATCGGAGAGATTTTACCCCCCAGAATTAGATATTTCCCTGTGTATTTTCCCGTATTCTCAATAGCAATTACATCGCGTACATCTTCCACAATACAGATCACCTCATCATTTCGCTTCTCGTTGCTGCAAATCTCACAAATCTCAAAATCTGAAAAATTGTGACATTCTTTGCAGTATTTTATTTCGTTCACGAGATTAATGAGGGAATTTCCAAGACTTGTTGCTCTGGAATTGGGCTGTTTCAATAAATGTAATGCCAAACGCAAAGCCGTTTTTCTTCCGATACCGGGTAATCCGGCAATTTCATCCACTGCTTTCGCTAAAACTTTACTCGGGTAATCCATAGAACAAAAATAATGATAATTGTTGACAGTTTACTACCTGTTGTTTTTATGTTAAGAGTCTAAAAATAAATTTTAAATCTTTTTAATAATCCTCCATTTCCACAGTTCCGTTTTCTAAGCTCAGATTAAAAACCTTATATTTGATCATCTAAATATTAACTTAAAAAAATAAAACTCAATGGTTCTTAACAATTTAAACTATCCACTGGATTTTAAATTTAAAATTTCAACACTGGCAAGTGATTTCAATATTACAGACAAAAACGGAAATTACGTCGCTTATGTGCGTCAGAAAATGTTCAAACTGAAAGAAGACGTTATCATTTTTAATGATGAAAGCAAGTCTAAAGAACTTTTCAGAATCAAAGCCGATCGATGGCTTGATTTTAATGCCTCTTATTCTTTAACTGAAATAGCGACAGGAAGAAGCTTTGGAAGACTTGCGAGAAAAGGGATGCGTTCTTTCTGGAAATCGACTTACAACGTTCTGGACAGTAACGATAAAGAGAGATTTACCATCACAGAAGACAACGCATGGACAAAGTTTCTGGACGGAATGGTGAGCGAAATCCCTGTGATCGGAATGTTTACCGGATATTTCTTAAATCCTTCCTATACCGTAGCCGGAATAGACGGAAAAGCTTATTTTAAACTGAAAAAAATGCCGTCTTTCTTCGGAAGAAGATTTCAACTGGACAGACTGGTTGATATAGATGACGAAGAAGAAAGCCTGGTCATTCTTTCATTGCTTATGATGACGCTGCTTGAAAGAGCGAGAGGATAGCCTCAGAATTTCCGCAGTTTTCAATCTATGAAAATATCTTTTGATTTAGATGATACCATTATTTCCAACCATAGATTTCCTTTAGAAAAAGAGACTTTTTGGGCTAAAATTACCGGATGCGAAAGGATTCGATCCGGAACAGTTGCCTTGTTTAAAGCATTAAGAGACAGAAAACATACAATTTATATTTATACTACTTCTTACAGGAGTATCTTAAAAATTAAGCTGATGTTTCTATCTTACAGTATTCCGGTTGATTTTATCATCAATCAGCAATTGCACGACAGAAAAGTAAAAAAGAAAGGCAAAAATATTTCTAAATTTCCTCCGGAATTTGGCATTGATATTCATATTGATGATTCTGCCGGAGTTGAAATGGAAGGAAAAAAATTCGGATTTAAAACCATCATCATTTCACCGGATGAAGGAGACTGGACAAACATCATTCTGAATAAAATTGATGAATTCAGAATGAGATATGAATGATTTTAAACGGTCAAACTTTATCAGAAAAATCAATAAATTAAATTTTTCATACCTTTAAGTTTCGAAAATTTTTAGGTTAAATTAAATAATACACGATGAAATATGTAATCATTTTCTTTTCGGCTTTCCTTCTGGTTGCGTGCAAAAAGGATAAAGAAACAGTTTCCGATTCGGCAAAAAAAGATTCTGTAACGGTAGTTCAGGATTCTGTAAAAACAGATGCCCAGAAAACAGGCATTGCCGTTGATCCATTTCCTTTTCCGAAAGAAATTAAGGAATGTTCATGCTATTTTGCCAAAAGCAAGTCGGATTTTGAAAACGAAAAATATATTTATGCAGATGATGCCGGAAAAACAGCCTACATGAAGCTGGACGGAAAAAGACTCGCCATGAACCTGATCTCTTCAAGTGATATGGAAGTAGACGAAGAACTGAGCAAAGAAATTGAAAGCGACGACTATAAAATCTCGGTAAAAGGTAAAAAAATAAAAGGAGAAGAAGCTTTACTTTTTGAAGGTACGCTTACGATTGAAAAACCGGACGGAACGGTTGTTACCCTACCTGTTTACGGAGAATGCGGATGCTGAAAATACATTTAAAACAATAAAAAAGAATGCTTCTGAATGATCGGAAGCATTTTTTATTTCGTAATTTTGATAAAAATAAATTTCATGGAGCTATCTAATATAGAACCGCAGATTATCTGGAAAAATTTCTCCAAATTAAATGCGGTTCCGAGACCCTCAAAAAAAGAAGAAAAAGTAATTGCATTCATCAGAGAATTCGGTGAAAACTTAGGACTGGAAACCACGGTAGATGAAGTAGGAAACGTGATCATCAAAAAACCGGCAACAGCGGGAATGGAAAACCGCAAATCTGTGGTTCTGCAATCGCATCTGGATATGGTTTGCCAAAAAAACAATGATGTAAATTTTGATTTTGAAACAGAAGGAATCAAAATGGAAATCGATGGAGACTGGGTAAAAGCAAAAGGAACCACTCTGGGAGCCGACAATGGTTTAGGAGTAGCGACGATCATGTCTATTCTGGAAAGTTCAGATATTCCGCATCCTGCTTTGGAGGCACTTTTCACCATTGATGAAGAAACAGGAATGACAGGAGCTTTAGGTCTGAAACCAGAACAGTTAACCGGAGATATCCTTCTGAATCTTGATACCGAAGAAGACGATGAAATCGATATCGGCTGCGCCGGAGGAATTGATGTAACGATCTCTCAAAACTACGAAACTGAAGACGCAAAAGGACAAATTGTAAGATTTGAAGTGAAAGGACTTCAAGGCGGTCATTCCGGAATGGATATTCACAAAGGCTTCGGAAATGCAAATGTTATTTTGGGAAGACTTCTCTATAAGGCTTTGGAAAAAGAAAACATTCAGCTGATTTCTATTGACGGAGGCGGATTGAGAAATGCTATCCCGAGAGAAGCCGTTGCTGTTGCTTCCGTAAGAAATGCTCAGGAATTTATCGAAGAAGTGACGAACGGACTTAAAAAAGAAATTTTAGACGAGTTTGCAAGCATTGAAGCCGGTCTTCAGATCAATATCGAAAACACGACAACTTCAGAGAAAGCGATTTCGGAAGCAGATTCCAGAAAGATTATTTTAACATTGAAATCTCTTCATAACGGAGTGTACAGAATGAGTCCGGATGTAAAAGATCTGGTAGAATCTTCCAATAACGTCGCAAGAGTTGAATTAAAACACGGTGCATTAAAAATTTTAAATCTTTCCAGATCATCTGTAGAATCATCTAAAGATTCGGTGGCTGAACAGTTAAAATCGGTTGCTGAACTTGCCGGAATGAATACCGTTTTCAGCGGTTCTTATCCGGGATGGAAACCAAAACCGGGTTCTGAAATCGTTCAATTGATGGAAAAAATCTACGTGGAGAAATTCACTGAAAAACCTCACGTGGTAGCCTGTCACGCAGGTCTGGAATGCGGAATCATCGGAGCCAATTATCCTGAAATGGAAATGGTAAGTTTCGGACCGACCATTCGTGGGGCACACTCTCCGGATGAAAAGGCAAATATTCCTTCGGCACAGAAATTCTGGAGTTTCCTGAAAGATATTTTAGCCAACATTCCTCAGAAATAAAATTGTAAAATTGCTATATTGAATATCCAAAGTCGTTTTGATTTTGGATATTTTTTGTTTAAACCATTAAGATTCATTTAAGCTGTTAAGAATATTAAGTATAATTTGTTTTACTAATTAAATCAGAATGATTAATCTTAATGAAACTTAATTGCTTAATTTACCTTAATGGTTCATAAAAATTGAAATCATATGAAAAGCATCACCGTATTCTGCGGATCCAGCTTCGGTTCTGCATCTATTTACAAAGAACAGGCAGCTTTGCTTGGTGAAACTCTGGCAAAACAAAAAATTCAGCTTATTTACGGCGGCGCAGATGTTGGTTTAATGGGCGCTGTTGCAGACGGAGCACTGAATGAAGGCGGAAAAGTAACCGGCGTCCTTCCCCGCTTTTTACAGTCCAAAGAAATTGCCCACAAACAATTGACAGAATTAATTCTGGTGGAAACCATGCATGAGCGAAAAACCAAAATGAATGAACTTTGCGACGGCGTTATTGTTCTTCCGGGAGGTTACGGAACAATGGAAGAATTTTTTGAAATGATAACCTGGGCGCAACTGGGACTTCATAAAAAACCAATTGGAATTTTAAACATCAACGGATTTTATGACGATCTGATCAGACTGGTGGAAACAATGGTGGAAAAAGGATTTTTAAAGCAGATTAACCGTGAGATGCTTTTAATCTGTGAAAATATTGAAGAATTACTGGAAATGATGAAAAATTATCAGGCTCCGAATGTTGGAAAATGGATTTCTAGGGAGGAAGTTTAGTATATTTACATTACAGACTTTTAATTGTCAAAAAAAATACAGCCATGAAAAATATATTTCTTTCAGCAGGATTATTTTTAAGTCAAATAATATCCGCACAGTACAATTATCCTGCAACTCCTGAAAAAGCGGTGGTGGATGATTATTTCGGTACAAAAATCACAGATCATTACAGATGGCTGGAAGACATCAAAAATCCGGAAGTAAAAAAATGGTTCAAATCTCAGTCTGATTTCAGCCATACCGTGATTGATAAAATTCCGCACCGTGAAGATCTTTACAGACGCATGAAAGAAGTACAGGAAATGAACGGTGATTCTTTCGACGTCATCTATCAAAGAGGAAACACTTATTTTTATACAAAGACTAAAAAAAGCGAAAACCTTTCTAAGCTTTATTCAAGAGATCTTGCAACAGGAAAAGAATCGCTGATTTTTGATCCTGAAACGCTTGGCAAAAATACACAAATCACCAATTTTGTACTTGACTCGAAAGCAGGGAAAATTGCCATCTTACTGTCAAAAGCAGGTGGGGAAATCTGCAACTTAAGAATTTTTGATCTTGCCACCAAGAAATTTTTAAAGGATGAAATCGGTCCTATCTGGAGTGAATTTGCTTTTGAATTTACTCCCGACGATAAGGCTCTTCTTTATACAAAAATGAGTACCGCAGATCCAAGCAGCAATATGCTTCTAAAAGACATGAAAGCAATGCTTCATGTGATTGGAACCGACACAAAAGCTGACAAGGTATTAGCATCCAGAGAAGATTATCCGGAACTGAATGCTTTAACAGAGCAATTTCCCTCAATTTATTTTACCGATGACTATAAAAATATTGTTTTAAGATTAAGTTCTGTAAAATCTGAAAGTCCGATTTTTGTTGCACCTTTTTCTGAATTAAAAAACAAAAAAATAAACTGGAGACAAATCGTAAAACCATCAGACGACATTACTGATGTATTTATTTCCGGCGACAAATTGTTTCTGCTGACTCATAAAGATGCTCCAAATTATAAAATCACTCTCACAAGCTTATCAAATCCTGCCCCTGATAAAGCCACCACAGTAGTTGCGGAAAACAAGGATAAAGTAATCATAAGTATTCATAATTCTAAAAACTATCTTTATTATTCATTAGGAGACGGTATTGTAAGAGATAAATATCAGGTCAATATCAATACGCTTGCCGGAAAAAAAATTGATTTTCCAACCGGAGTTAACAGTTCATTATCTCTCAACCAAAGAGAAAATGACAACATATTCTGTAACAACGTTAACTGGCTGACTCCATTAACGACCTACGAATACAACCCTGAAAAAGGAGATATCGTAAAAAGTAAATACCTTAATTCAGAAACAAAATATCCGGATTACAGCACACTTTACAACGTAAAAGAGGTGGAAGTAAAAAGCCACGACGGCGTTATGGTTCCGCTATCTGTTATTTATCCTAAAAATATAAAAATGGACGGCAGTAATCCTGCTTATATTACAGGTTATGGCGGTTATGGATTTTCATATGAGCCCCGTTTCTCAACAAGACTTTCCGTACTTTTGGAACAGGGCGTCGTATTGGCAATAGCCCATGTAAGAGGAGGAGGTGAAAAAGGTGAAAACTGGCATAAAGACGGTATGAAAGCAAAAAAACCGAATACATGGAAAGATTTTATTGCATGTTCGGAATACCTGATCTCCCAAAAATATACTTCATCTTCAAAACTCATAGGAAATGGCGTAAGTATGGGCGGAGTACTCATTGGAAGAGCCATAACGGAAAGACCTGATCTGTATGCTGTAGCTATAGCAGAAGTGGGAATGACCAATGCCTTACGTTCTGAGATTACCCCTAATGGTCCCAATCAGATTCCGGAAATAGGAACTTTAAAGAATGAAGAAGACACCAAAAACCTCCTTGAAATGGATGCCCAGAGTAAAGTAAAAGAGGGAGTAAAGTATCCCGCTGTAATCATCCGCACCGGAATGAACGACTCCAGAGTTGAACCTTGGGAGCCGGGAAAATTTGCAGCCATACTGCAAAAAGATTCCGCCTCAGAAAAACCTGTTTTGCTGTATGTAAACTATGAAAACGGACATTTCACAAGTGATTTCGATGTTATTTTTAAAGAGTACGCCGATATTTATTCATTTGCTTTGTGGCAGGTGGGACATCCAAAATTTCAGCCTGTAAAATAATAGAAACAAAGCCTCCCGAAGAAAATCTTCGGGAGGCTTTTATTTTATGGTAAGTTAAAATCTTTCTAAGGATAAGGAGCGATCTCCACTTCCAGACCTTCCATTTCAGGAACGATATGCAGTTGACATCCCAGTCTGCTGTTTTCCTGTACATGGAATGCTTCACCCAACATGGCATCTTCTTCTGCGCCCATTTCATCAAGTCCCGGATCGTTGGTCACGTAAACCTGACACGAAGCACACATAGCCATTCCTCCGCAAACTCCGATGGTTCCTTCTTCCGCCAGTTCATAAGAACGGATGATTTCCATCAGATTCATAGACATATCCGTTGGCGCAACAACATCGTGCGTAACTCCTTCCCTATCGGTAATTTTTATATTAATATCGCTCATCTTTTGTTGATCGTTAATAGTTGATTGTTGATGTAATGATATTCAACAACAGACAACAAAATTAGTCAATTTTTTTCACAACTGCCTTTTCAGCCTCTTTTCTGCTTCCGTCGAATCCGTCTACGCCGCTTACCGTTGTATATTTCAGAACGAATTTTTTACCCGGATTCAGTCTGTTGTAAACACTCTGACACATTAAAGTCGCTTCATGGAACCCGCAAAGAATCAGCTTTAATTTCCCCGGATAAGTATTGATATCCCCGATCGCGTAAATTCCGTCGATGTTCGTCTGATAATCCAAAGCATTGTTTACAACGATTGCATTTTTCTCAATATTCAGTCCCCAGTTTCCGATTTCTCCCAATTTTGGTGTTAAACCGAATAACGGAATAAAATAATCTGTTTCAATATCGTAAGGATCCTGTCCGTCAATTGCCACTGTAATCGCTTCTACTTTTCCGTCACCTTTAATTGCTGTAACTTCTGCAGGAGTAATTAATTTAATTTTACCCTGATTTTTAAGATCCTGAACTTTTTCTACAGAATCCAAAGCGCCACGGAATTCGTTTCTTCTGTGGATCAACGTAACTTCACTCGCTACATTAGATAAGAAAATACTCCAGTCCAGTGCAGAATCTCCTCCTCCGGCAATCACTACTTTTTTATTTCTGAAATGTTCAGGTTCTTTTACGAAATATTCAAGACCTTTTTCTTCGTAATCGGCTACGTTTTCAATGGTAGGTTTTCTTGGCTCGAAAGTTCCTAAACCTCCTGCAATAGCAATCGCTTTCGCTCTGTGAACCGTTCCTTTGTTCGTAATGACTTCAAACCATTCGTCATCCACTTTTGTGTAAGAAACTGCAGTCTCTCCCAAAGTGAATCCCGGCTGAAACTGCTTGATCTGCTCCATCAAATTATCCACAAGCTCTCCCGCATTTACAGAAGGATATCCCGGAATATCGAAAATAGGCTTTTTAGGATAAAGCTCAGCCAACTGTCCTCCCGGTTGAGGAAGTGCATCAATAATATGGCACTTCATTTTTAATAAACCTGCTTCAAATACAGCAAAAAGTCCTGTGGGACCGGCTCCTATGATCAATATATCCGTCGTTATCATAATTATAAGATAATTTAATTATACTTGTGAGCGCAAATTTACTAATTTTAATGCGAAGCATATTTAATTCAGTCTAAATAAAAAACTGAGATTTGTCAAATATATTTCATATTTTAAAGTTATTGAATTTGGCAATGTTTTTGTAAAATTTTAATTATGAAGAAATTTTTAAGTGTTATTTCGATATTTATATTCATTCTGGGATTTGGACAGATTGATAATATTGCAGACGGAGAGTCTATTACGCTGAGAATCCATTACGGATTTCTGAATGCGGGTACCGCTAATCTTACGGCACAGAAAACTACGTTCAAAGGAGCTCCGCATCTTCATGTAAGAGGAACGGGACAGACAACGGGAGCAGTAAGAGCGTTTTTTAAGGTAGAAGATTTTTATGAAAGCTACATCAATATGCAGACTGAACTTCCGAGCTTTTATGTAAGAAACGTGCGGGAAGGAAGCTACAGACAGCATCTGGAAACAACCTTCAACCACGACAACAATACATTGGTTTTAACGGATAAGAAAACGCCGGCAAACGGATCGAAAGTAATAAAATCTGTAAAAGGAGTTCAGGATATGCTTTCCTGCTTCTATTATTTAAGAAGTAAAACTGCCACTGAACTGAAAACCGGAACAGTAATCAACATGAATGTATGGATTGATGATGAAATGTTTCCTTTTCAGCTAAAAGTGGTAGGAACTGAAAATCTGGATACCAAATTCGGGACAATTAACTGTTTAAAAATTATTCCGTCTGTGAAAAGCGGAAGGGTTTTTAAAGAGAAAGAAGGAGTAACGATGTGGGTTTCCAACGACGCCAACCATATCCCTATTTTATTGAAAGCTGAATTGGCAGTCGGATCATTAAAAGCAAGTATCGACGGATATAAAAATGTAAAATATCCTTTAAAGTTTACAAAATAAATTCATTGTAAATCATTAGAAATAAGGTGTCTGCAAATTTTGCAGACATTTTTTTGTTTTGTGATGTAATAGATTTCAGATTTCGGTTGTCTTCTTTAAAACATTAAGAACTGAACTATGAAAACTCAGATCCTGGCAATTTGCCTTACTTTATCTTCCATACTCACCTATTCTCAGAAAAAGGAAGATGCGCAGATTGTCAGAAAAAACATCGTCATCACAAAAACCTCATCATCTCCCAAAATAGACGGAATTCTGGATGATGCAGAATGGCGGAATGCTCCTGTTGCTACCGGTTTTATAGAAAGAGAGCCCAACAACGGAAAACTTCAGGCAGATTCTATCAGAACGGAAGTCAGAATTTTATATGATGATACAGGAATTTATTTCGGAGCCCAGATGTACGATCCTACTCCTCATAAAATTGCCAAAGAACTCACAGAAAGAGACGGCGTAGGAAATGATGATTTCTTTGGAGTTACTTTAAACGGGTACAACGACAAGCAGCAGAGTCTGGAATTTATGGTAACCGCAGCCGGCGTTCAGTTTGATGCAAAAATTACGACGGACGGAGAAGATGACACTTGGAATTCCATCTGGTACAGCGGTGCAAAAATCAACGAAAAAGGATGGGCGGTAGAAATGAAAATCCCTTATTCTGAATTGAGATTTCCAAAAAGTAATGTTCAGGAATGGGGAATGAATATGTTCCGCAGGATTCAGCGGATCAAAGCTTCCTATGACTGGAATTTTGTGGATAATGCAAAAAATTCTTACACATTATTCGATGGTGTTTTAAAAGGAATTGAAAACATCAATCCTCCTACCCGATTGTCTTTCACGCCTTATTTTTCCACGTACGTCAACAGTTTCGACGGAAAAACAACCGCCAATATCAACGGCGGAATGGACGTAAAATACGGTATTAATGATGCTTTTACCTTCGATATGACTCTGATTCCGGATTTCGGACAGGCAAATTTTGATAATTCGATTTTAAATTTAACCCCGTTTGAACAGCAGTTTTCCGAACAGAGAACATTCTTTACAGAAGGAACCGAATTATTCAGTAAAGGTGGAATGTTCTATTCAAGAAGAATTGGCGGGGAACCTTCGAGATATCCTGCAACCAATGACAATGAAGAGGTAACGGAATATCCTTCAAAGGTAAAATTATTCAATGCTTTTAAAATTTCTGGAAGAACAAAAAAAGGATTGGGAATAGGTTTTTTTAACGGAATAACGCAAAAAATGGAAGCTACGATTTTAAACCATGAAACCGGGGAAGTGAGAAGAGAGGTTGTAGAACCGTGGACGAATTACAATGTTCTGGTTTTTGATCAGCGATTCAACGGAAATTCTTCTGTCTCTTTGGTAAATACCAACGTTACCCGAAACGGAGATTTCCGCGATGCCAATGCAACGGGAATTCTCTGGGATATCAACAACAAAAAAAATACTTACAATACTTTCGGAAGTTTAAAAGGAAGCTGGGTGATGGATGGTGAAACCAAATTCGGGACTAAAGGTGAGCTTGGCTTTGCAAAAATTTCAGGGAAAAACCGTTTTAATATCAACGGAAATGTCACTACAAAAGACTGGGACATCAACGATGTAGGATTTTCGACAAGAACGAATTTCGGAAATTACAACGCCTGGTACGGTTACAGAATTTTGCAGCCTACGAAAACGTTCAACAATATGTATCTGAATTTCAACCTGAATTATTTTCACAGACTGGAACCTTTTATTTTTCAGAATCTGATTTTTAATAACAATAACAGTTTTACGGATAAAAACTTCAGGGTTTTCGGGGGAGGAATAGAGTTTACACCTTTTACCCAGAATGATATTTACGAGCCGAGAACTTTTGGGAGACATCTTCAGGTTCCTAAATATTTCGATTCGTGGATTTGGTTTGAAAGCGACAGCCGAAAGAAATTACAGCTTAATTTCAGTTTCGATTATTATGCATATGATGAAAAAGGAAGAAATCAGGTACTTACCAATTTTGGACTGCGCTACCGTTTTTCAGACAAATTTAATGTAAACTGGGGCTTTAATCCGAGTTTCAGCAATAATGAAACAGGTTTTGCCGGAAAAAACAGTACTGATATTTTCATAGGAAGAAGACAGAGAAATACCTACGAAAATGTACTGACCTCAAAATATACTTTTAACGAAAAAATGGCTCTTACATTGACATTCAGACATTATTTTTCAGATGTTACGTACAAACAGTTTTATACGCTGAATCAGGACGGAAGTCTTGCAGAGACAAATGCTTTTGACAAAAACCTGAACGGAACCTACAATGCATGGAATGTGGATCTGAGATTTTCGTGGTGGTTTGCTCCGGGAAGCCAGCTTACTTTATTATACAGAAACGCAACTTCCAATTATCTTGAATTTTCGAAGCTGAATGTGAAGAAAAACTATGATATGCTTTTCAGTGAACCTACTGTGAATAATATTTCTCTAAAGTTAACGTATTTCATTGATTACAACAGGATAAAAAGCTGGACGAAGAAAAAAAGTTAACCGTTAAGTTAGATTGATTTTTTTAAAATCTAATAAAACTAATTTAAAAATTAACTGGAAACCGAAAGTTCAACAATGTCAAAAATCTCAAAAGACAATCATAAAGAATAAAGAAGTTTAACCATTCTGTAAATAGAACCGTAGTAAATTTTCAATAGAATCTTGTTTTTAATTACGTTTTGTTTCTTAGGTCAGTAATTAAAAACGTCAAGCCTCCGAAATTTCGGAGGCTTGATTTTCATTGTGTGTGTTTTTTTAGGCTGCTTTCTAACCTTTGCTACCTTTTTTAGTATCTGTTACAGAGCATTTCTGCTCTGCAATCCCGATACAAATATTATCATTTGTGCTTTAAATCTTTGATTCTGAAATAATTTTTTTTCATCATTTGTGTTTTCAGAATCAAAAATCACTTTTAACTATCGGTTAATAATTGTTTGCTTTTGTTGATACAAATGTAGGCACATTGTGGTATATAATTCTAATAAATCCTTTAGATATATATCGCTAAGCTTGTAGATATTTATCTACAACAATAAACAATTCAATACTTTATCGAAAAATTAATCATTTTAATAAAAAAAATCATGAAATATTGCAATTTCATGATTTCAATTTTAAAATGTATTTTAAAGTTTAGTAATGATTTTTCATCACTTCGATAAGTTCTACAATATTTTCAATTTTAAGTTTGTCGAAAATTCTTTTTTTGAGTGTACTTACCGTATTCTGTTTAATATCAAGCCGGTTGGCTATTTCCAGATTTCCAAGACCTTCCGCGTACATTTCCGCAATCTGGAGTTCCCTTTCCGTTAAAGACAACAAAGGATTAATGAGTGTCGGGTTGCTTATGGAGTTTCTCAACAAAGCCTGTGTAACCTCAGAAATATAACTTCCATGGCTGTACATTTTCTTAATCGCTTCTGCAATCTCCTCTTCCTCGCTCAGCTTGCTTAAAAATCCGTCAGCTCCCGCGTTTAAGAATTTTAAAGAATGGGCGCTTTCTTCAATTCCTGTAAAAATGAGAATCTTGGTTTTCGGACTCATCTTTTTAATCTCCGGAACAACAGTAATGCTGTTTCCATCAGGAAAATGGGCATCTATAATCGCAATATCCACAGGTTGTTCCTGTATGGAAATCATAAGCTGCTGCAGATTGGAAGCGTGAAAAATCTCACTCTCCCAATCCATATCTTCCAGAAGAAAAACAATTCCCTGTCTTATCAGGCTATGATCATCCGCAAGCAAAAATCTTACAGATCCTGAATTTATTCCACTCATTTACTGATATTTAAATTAACAGAAAAATGTACGGTTGTCCCTTTTCCTTCTTCGCTAAAAACAGAGATATTCCCATCATACAAACCAATGATTTCTTTGCATAAACTCAATCCCAATCCTGCTCCGAGATTTTCCACATCTTCTGATAAAACTCCCTGATAATAAGGTTCGAATATCTTTTCAAGATCAGATTTGGAAATTCCGACACCGGTATCGCTGATTTCCGTAATCAAAGATATTGTATTTTCGTCAACAGGCTGCGTTTTTGCAGTGACTTTTATCTGTCCGTTTTCAGTAAATTTATTTGCATTTCCCAGAATATTCATGAAAATCTGGTTGATCTTTTTATTATCAGAATAAACGTTGATATCCGGATTTATATTTTCATCAATAATGAATCTGTTGTTTCTGGTTTCAATGTACGGTTCAATGGAAGTAAGAATTGAAGTGATCTCGTTTTTAAGATTGAACTTCACCGGAATCAGCTTATTTTCAACCGCCTGATTTTTGGTGTATTCCAAAATCTGGTTTGCCTGCATCAGCAGAGAATCGTTGGTAAAACTGATGGATTTCAGATATTCCTTCACCTTTTCATCCTCCGTTCTTTTATTAATTCTGTTGATGAACAACCCTATAATTTTCAGAGGCGATCTCAGTTCATGACTCAGCATTCCCAAAATTCTGTTTTTGAAATTCAGGTTTTCACTGATCTGCTTATTGGCAGCATTCAGTTTTTTCTCATAAATAAATGCAATTCTGGTCAGGAACATAATCAAAACGGAAACAATGAACATCAGGATCATCGCACCGAATACCAGATTCTTTCTGATTCTGTTGCTTTCGGAATTCTGTTTTTGGTATTCTTTTTCCAGTTCTGCTTTCGAATCTTTAATGGCAACATCATAAATATTCATCAGACCGTTGCTGTAAACGAGAAGATTATTAAAGATTTTATAGAAATTGCCGCTGTTGTTCTGGTTTCTGACCAAATTTACCTGAATCTTCTTAATTTCACCTTTATAATGATTGTTAACTTCATTAAAAATGCTGTCGAATTCAGCCTTAATATTGGCGGGATTGGGTTCCTTTCCCTGTTTTACCGTGATAATTGTACTTTCCTTCCGTACATTTTCTTTTCCAGAAATAGCGTCTCCCAAACGTCCGAAAAGTCCTTTTTTCTTTACCGTATCGGAGATTGTTTTTGTTTCTACTTTAAATTTATCGAAATCGTAGTTTACGCTGTATTTCTCCAGTTTCGGAAGGCTGTTTTCTACTTTGAAGTTCGATTTTGTAGAATATTCGTAGGTAGAGTCTATCAGAGATTTCAGCTTTTTTATCTCCATAGAATCTTTTTTCTTGGAGGTTAACACGTTTTTAAGCTTCGGATATTTGTTTTCGTAATGTCCGATGCTGTCGAGATTTTTACCCAGTTTATTAAGAGAAGTAAAATATGAATTGAGATAGGTATTGTCATTACTCACCATATATTTCTGAAGAAAGCTCTGTGCATTCAGGAGTTCTCCGCGGGAATTGTCCGTAAGATTTTCCAGAGTATGAACTTCTTTCAGCTGATTTTCAAAAAAAGTTAAATTCTTTTTCGATATAAACTCGTTATAGAAAAAGCCTGCGATAAGAAGCTGGATGAGCAGGATACAAACGAGTAATGAATAATGAATAATTTTCCTCGCTTTAAAATTCAATAATTTCTTAGCCATTTTTGTTTGTGTTATTAGTAAGTGTTTTTAGTGTGTTTTTTAACTAAAAAAGAATTTCTGTCAAAAGATTAAAACGATCATTCGAATATGAAATTTTTAAACTAGTTTAGCATAAAAATAGTAAAAAATCCTGTAAATAAAGTTTTTACAGGATTTAAATTTATTTAAACTTCAATATTTATAAAGTTTTGAATTGCTCTAATGTTCTGATATCATTTTCAAAGAACATTCTGATGTCGCTCATCTGATAAAGAAGCATTACAATTCTTTCAATTCCCATCCCGAAAGCATATCCCGAATATTTCTCCGGATCTATGTTTACATTCTTCAAAACGGCAGGATCTACCATTCCGCATCCCATGATTTCCAGCCATCCCGTTCCTTTCGTGATCCTGTAATCTGTTTCCGAGTTTAATCCCCAATAGACATCAATTTCCGCACTTGGCTCCGTAAAAGGGAAATAAGAAGGTCTGAGTCTGATTTTTGATTTTCCGAAAAGTTCAGTCGTAAAGAACTGAATGGTCTGCTTCAAATCTGCAAAGCTTACATTTTCATCAATATATAATCCTTCAATCTGGTGGAAAATACAGTGAGAACGTGAAGAAACCGCTTCGTTTCTGAACACTCTTCCCGGCGATAAAATCCTGATCGGCGGTTTATTTTCTTCCATGTAACGGATCTGTACGGAAGAAGTGTGTGTTCTTAATAAAATATCGGGGTTCTGCTCGATGAAAAACGTATCCTGCATATCTCTCGCCGGATGATATTCCGGAAGATTCAGTGCCGTGAAGTTATGCCAGTCGTCCTCGATTTCAGGTCCGTCTGCCACAGCAAAACCGATAGATTTAAAAATTTCGATGATCCTGTTTTTCACTAAATTGATCGGGTGTCTTGATCCCAGATCCAAAGGAAACGCTTATCTTGTAAGATCTTCTTTTTCTACGATAATAGAAGATGCAGAAGCATTTTTCAAATCCTCCAGTTTCACGTTAACAGCCTGCTTCAGGGTATTGATCTTCTGCCCGAAATCTTTCTTCTGGTCGTTGGGAACTTCTTTGAATTTTTCAAAAAAATCATTCAGAATTCCTTTTTTACCATTATACTTGATTCGGAAGTTTTCGATCTCCTCCTTAGATGTAGCATTAAAGCTGTTTACCTCAACGAGTAATTCTTCTATCTTTTCTATCATTGTTTTACCCTTTCAAAATGTTTTGCAAAAATACGGTTTTTCAGTTGAATAATTTTCTTAAAAATGTTAAAAAATCTGCCTCTTTTGGGGAGGCAGACTTCAATCACTTATTTCACTTAAATAAAAAAATTATTTTTTTTCTAAAGCTTTCACGTTGATTTGAAGAGTTACCTCATCTTTTATCACGCCATTTTCGGCAGGAGCCTGAAACTTCACCCCAAACTCTTCTCTCATAATGTCTTTCGGTTCTGTAGCAATATTCACCAGACCTTCCTTCACGGAAACATTGGCTTTAAACTGAACCGGTTTTGTAATTCCTTTGATGGTTAAATTCCCATCCAGTAAAGTATTATAATCTCCTTCAGCAGAAGGTGTTACTTTGGTAATTTCATACGAAGCCGTCGGAAATTTTTCTACCTCGAAAAAATCCCCGCTTTTCAGATGTCCGTTAAGTTTGTTCAGATTTTCGGTATCGTTTTTCAGATCTTCAGAAGTTAAGGAAGCCATATCTGCAACAAATTTTCCGCTTTCCAGCCTGCCTTCTTTTACGGTAACATCGCCACTTTCGAATTTAATGGTTCCGAAATGGCTTGTGTTTTCAGATTTAAAAATTTTATATCCCTTCCACTCCACTCTGCTGTTAAGGGTATCCACAACATATTGTGCCCCGTCTTTTGTAGTTGCCACTTCATTGCTATCGCTGGAAAGGGGCTTTTCCTTTTTACAGGAAACCACTGCAGCTAACGCGAAAAATGCAGGAATAACCAGCGAAAACAGCTTTTTCTTCATGATTTATAAATTTTTATTACTCCCGCTAAAATAATAAAAAATATTGTTCTTTCCTAAAAACATTTCAATTCATTACTTTTGTAATATGCTATTAGAAATAAATCATTTAAACTTTTCCTATTCTAAAGAAAAACCCTTGTTTCAGAACCTCAATCTCGGCTTTGAGGGAGGTAAAATTATTGCGCTTGCCGGAGAAAGCGGATGCGGAAAATCTACTTTACTGAGCCTGATCTACGGATTGCTGGACTGGGAAAGCGGTGACATTATTTTTGACGGTAAAAAATTACAGGGACCTAAAGGAAATCTGGTTCCGGGAGAAGCTGAGATGAAATTTGTTGCCCAGAATTTTGATCTGATGCCTTATGCGACGGTTGCTGAAAATGTAGGAAAATTTATTTCGAATATTAATCTCGCAAAAAAGAAGGCAACGGTTTCTGAACTTCTGGAAGTTGTCGGGTTAGAAGAATTTGCTCCTATTTTACCTAAATATCTGAGTGGCGGACAACAACAAAGAGTTGCCATCGCAAGAGCACTTTCCGTACTTCCGAAGCTTCTGATCCTTGATGAACCTTTCAGCAATCTGGATTTTCCGAGAAAGATTGAACTGAGGGAAAAGCTTTTCCGATATGTAAAGCAGAATAACATCTCTCTGGTAATTTCCACGCACGAACTTCAGGATATTATTCCGTGGCTGGATGAAATTATCGTGCTGCAAAACGGAAAAATAGTACAGAAAGGAAATCCGGAAGAAGCTTTTAAAAATCCTTATAATTCTTACGTTGCCAAACTTTTCGGAGAAGTGAATATTTTCAGTGAAAGTGAAATGCATGATTTTCAGATTTCAAAATTTTCCTATTATCCGAAAGAAATAAAAATCTCTGAAAACGGTTTTGAGGCGGAAGTTCTGGAGAGCCGCTTCGCAGGAAACCATTACTGGAATAAAGTAAGGGTAAAAAACAAAGAAATTATTCTGTATTCTGATGAAAAACTGAACGGAACTATCGCTGTTTCATTCGGTTAAATTCTGACGAATATTTATGACGAAGCTGAATATCATAGCCCAGATTGAGCGGCGTGTCTGAGCTCTTTTCTTAGTTTCGGCGGCTGCTTCGCAGCCGCCGAAACTAAGAAAAAGCGAGTAGCGAAAGCTGGAAACAGCTCCTGAAAAAATCCCGTAACGATCGCATTCTCTACAACTTATTGTGGATTTGTGGATAAAAAAAACACAAATGTAAGAATTGGGTTTAAAACTTTTTCTTACATTTGTATGTAAACAGCATAAGGAAATTTTTGGTTAATTCTCTTTCTGCCTCCTGAGACGAAATCCGTTTATTCTAGGCAAACAATGCAGTCTCTTGAAAGATTACCCTGTCCAATTCTTTCCTTTTTTTATTGCTTTATTTTCTTCTTCTGGTAGTAAAATCCTAAAAATTAAGCTTTTTTCACAAATTCAGATTTCAGTGCCATAGAACCGAAACCATCGATCTTACAGTCGATATTATGATCGCTGTCCGGTCTCAGACGGATATTTTTAACTTTTGTTCCTGCTTTTACAGGTTTTGGAGCACCTTTTACGGGAAGATCTTTAATAACCACCACAGAATCTCCATCCTGAAGCTCGTTTCCGTTAGAATCTAAGATTTTCCCTGAATTTGATGCATCTGCGCTTTCTTCTTCGGGATTCCATTCGTAGAAACACTGGGAACAAACCATCATATTATCGCTCGGATAAGTAAACTCGGAGCTGCATTTTGGACAAAGTACAGTATCACTCATATTTTTAATTTTTTGCAAAGTTAATTTTTTAATATCTTCAATTAAAATTTAATAACATGAGATATACACGTAGATTTTTAATTTTTATTTCTTTAGTCCTGTTTTTCAGGTTATTTGTTCAGATATTTAATGAAGTTGACTTAATTCCTAATTACACAATGACATTTGTTGATGAAGAAATTTCCCAAGTCGACCGTTTTCAAAATTTAAATGAATCCAAAGAATATTCAAAATCCCAGATCTACAAATATCAGAAAATCAATAAAGAAAGATCAGATAAAGCCAATTCGCAACTTATGATGATCGTTGTATTGGTTATTATTCAGTTGTTTTTCTATTTTTCTAACCACAGAGAAAGCCCAAAGCAAAATTTTGAATTTACAGACTAAAATTTTGAAACAGAAATTCTCAGCAGAAATTCGTACTTTTGCAGATTCAAAATAGCAGAACCCAATTTTATGGAATTGATACACAGAAACCTGGCAATCGGAATTCACGATGCTTTGCAGGAAACATTTTTCGAAAAAAATAAATACGCCGATAAAGTAATCGAAAGACTTTTGAAAGCGAATAAAAAATGGGGAAGCCAGGACAGAGCAGTGGTTTCTGAGATTTTCTATAACATCATCCGTTGGAAAAAACGCCTTGAATATTACATGGGGGAAGGTGTAAAGCCCAACAATATTTATAAATTAATCATTGCTTATCTTCTTTGGAGCAAAACGAACTATAAAAAATTTGAAGAATTTGACGGAATAAAAATCGCCGACATTCTTACCAAACTGAAAAAAGGAACCGTTCCTACGAAAGCAATCGAACATTCTATTCCGGAATGGCTTGCCGAAACTTTAGAAAAAGAACTGGGTGAAAAGTGGGAAAAAGAAATGTATGCCCTGAATGAGCAGGCTCCGACGGTTTTAAGAGCAAATTCTCTGAGAACAACAACGAAAGAGCTTATCTCTGATCTTTCTGATGAAAACATCGTTTCTTACCCTATTAAAAATTATCCGGATGCAGTACAATTGGAGGAAAAAAAGAATGTTTTCCTTACCACTGCTTTTAAAGAAGGTTTATTTGAAGTTCAGGATGCATCATCACAAAAAATCGGGTATTTCCTTGATGTAAAGGAAGGACAGAGAGTTGTTGATGCTTGTGCAGGTGCAGGAGGAAAAACGCTTCACTTAGCCGCTTTGATGCAGAATAAAGGACAGATCATCGCACTGGATATTTTCGAATGGAAACTTGCCGAACTGAAAAGACGTGCAAAAAGAGCCGGAGCGCACAACATTGAAACCCGCATGATTTCTGATAATAAAGTAATCAAAAGGCTTCATGAAAAAGCAGACCGATTATTGATCGATGCTCCATGTTCAGGTTTGGGCGTTTTAAAAAGAAATCCGGACAGCAAATGGAAAATCGATCAGGCTTTTATCGACAGAATTAAAATTGAACAGCAGCAGATTCTTCAGGATTATTCTAAAATGCTTAAAAAAGGAGGAAAAATGGTTTACGCAACGTGTTCTATTCTACCTTCTGAAAATAATTTGCAGGTTGATGAATTCATCAGAAACAATCCGAACTTTAAAATGATTAAAGACGAAAAAGTAATGCCAAGTGAAGGCTATGACGGATTCTATATGGCTTTAATTGAAAGAGTTTCTTAAAAAACATTCTTTATATAATGAACAAAACTACTCTTTTCAGGGTAGTTTTTTTGTTACATTTATATTTCGTAATCTTTAAATCTTTATATCTTCTTTTTAATTTGATATCTGATATTAATCATACTGCTTTTTAACGCAAAGGATCGCTAAGATTCTTTTATATACCAACTGTTTTTAAGTTCGCAAAGGCGTGTCACTCAGCAAAGAACTCAAAGATTTCCAACAAGATAAATTACAGGCAATTATTTTCTAACAATATAAAAATGAATTTCTAAATAATATCTATTCAGTTAACAATTATCTTTGCTAAAACCATTTCAAATTATGCATCTAAGAATTTTAGTAAGCTTCTTTACTTTTTTATGCTGTTTATCTTTTGCACAGACGTACGAAGTACAGTACCTCAGTTCATCCAACGGAAAAGTTTTAACGGAACAGTCTCCCACTTTAGTCTGGGCAAATGAAAAGGAAAATTTTATCCTGAATAATAAAATAAGAGAACAAAAAGCAGATTTCCCTTTCGAAATTACGAAAATTGAAAGACCTTCGAATACGGTAATTTCTTATGCGTTTTTAAAATCTGACGAAATTATTTCAACTTCAGACAAAGAATCTGTGGCAAAACAGACTTTTGAATTTACCAATGAAACCAAGAAAATTTTAGGCTACACCTGCAAAAAAGCAGTTACCAAAATCAATTCCAACACTATTGAAGTCTGGTACACCAACGATCTGAAAATTCAGGGAGGACCTTCTGTAATCGGGCAAAATCTGGGATTTGTTCTGGAAATTGAAAGAAATAAAAACTCTCTGATCACCGCTCAATCGATTAAAAAAGTTAAGAAAACTAACATTGATGCTATTCTGAAAGGATCAATTAATTCAACCGATCAGTTAGGTTACAGAGATCTTTTGTGGAAAAGCAGATTCACTACCCTTAAAGTTTTTGATCATGAAACCCTTAATTTTTCAGATGAATCTAAATCTGACGAAAACATAAAAAGATTCGCCAACGGAACCATTATTCTGAAAAAAATTAAGTTCCCTAAAATTTCCGAGGGCGAAAATATTTTTGTTGAATTAAAACAACAATCCAAGGGCGACGCTTACGACAGAACCGGAACCGTATTTTTTGTACCGCAGGACAAATCGCAGTCGTTTTTCGACGGACTGGAAAAAGGCGTAAAAACACTTCCTGTTTATGAAAACGGAAACGGAAAACAATATTACGGAATTACAGCAACGGAAAATTACAATCCTGCAGTAGAAATGATGAGATTTTTCACGGCGTTCGGGATCAATAAGTTCAATCATATTCAGTTAAAAGATAAAAACTGGCAGACCATCAGTCCGTACCGTGAAGACATCACAGACCTTAAGCCTTCCCTTTCTGAAAAGGAATTATGGATCGGAACATTCATCGGAAATTACGATAAAGGCGGTCATAAAGTCAGTTTGGAAATCACCATCCACAAAAGCGATCAGACAATCTATAAAAACAATACGGTTATTCCTTTATTCAACACTTTAAACATCATGGAAACGGCGGGACAGGACTATTCTACCATGTTTAATAATGATAAAGGACTGTTTGTAGAGTTTACTTTAAAAAAGGATCTGAAAAATGCCCAGTTGAAATATACAACTACCGGTCATGGAGGCTGGGAAAACGGCGATGAATTTGTACCGAAAGCCAACTCGATCTTTTTAGACGGAAAAATGACCTATTCTTTTGTGCCGTGGAGAACCGACTGCGGATCTTATCGTCTTTATAATCCGGCTTCAGGAAATTTTCCGGACGGGCTTTCATCATCCGATCTCAGCAGATCGAACTGGTGTCCCGGAACCGTTACCAATCCAAATTTCATACAACTTGGAGATTTAAAAGCCGGAAAACATACCATTCAGGTAAAAATTCCGCAGGGCCCAACTGAAGGAACGAGCTTCAGTTCGTGGAACGTTTCAGGAGTTCTGTTAGGTTCCGAATAAAAACAAAACCTTCTCGCAAACTGAATTGCAAGAAGGTAAAAACACAAATGATGAAAAAAAATTATTTCGAGCCACAAAGTAAGGGTTAAAATTTGTAGAATAAATTACCATACATTAAGAAATATCTCATAATAATTTCGTATGTAATGAATAAATTAGAGATCTGAGTTAAAAAAATCAACTAAAATCATATTTTCAATTTAAAATAATTAAATTTTTACTTCATTTTAAATTAATTAATTAAAAATATCAACTTATTTAATTTTTTTGTTGTTATTTTTAAACCACTATTCTACTTTTGTTTCAAATTAAATGAAAAAAAAATGTGTGGAATTGTATGTTTGTTTAACGCCAAACAAAAAACCGAAATATTAAGACCTCAGGTTCTTGAAATGTCTAAAAAAATTCGTCACCGTGGTCCGGACTGGAGCGGAGTGTTCCAGAATGACAAAGTGGTTTTCTCTCATGAAAGACTTGCTATCGTGGATCCTACCTCCGGAAAACAGCCGTTATTTACCAAAGACGGAAAAATAGTTCTTGCCGTGAACGGTGAAATCTACAATCACAGAGAACTGAAAGAAGAATTTCCTGATTATGAATTTCAGACACAGTCAGACTGTGAGGTTATTTTAGCTTTATATCAAAAATACGGAAAAGATTTTGTTGAAAAATTAAACGGAATTTTTGCCTTTTCTTTATATGACACAGAAAATGATGTGTATCTCATTGCACGCGATCACATGGGAATCTGTCCTCTATATCACGGTTGGGATAAAAACGGAAACTATTACGTTGCCTCAGAACTGAAAGCGCTGGAAGGAGTCTGCAAAACCATTGAGACTTTTTTACCGGGACATTTGGTGTACAGCAAAGACGGAAGCGAGCTTCAGCAATGGTATAAAAGAGACTGGGAAAGTTTTGATGCCGTAAAAGATAACGAAACGGATATTGAGAAATTAAGAAAAGGACTGGAAGATGCGGTTCACAGACAATTGATGAGCGACGTTCCTTACGGAGTTTTGCTTTCAGGCGGATTAGATTCTTCCGTAATTTCTGCGATAACGGCAAAATTTGCAAGACAGAGAGTGGAAAGCGGAGATACACAGGAAGCGTGGTATCCGAGATTGCACAGTTTTGCAGTCGGTTTGGTAGGATCGCCGGATTTGGCAGCAGCTCAGAAAGCAGCAGAACACATCGGTTCGGTTCACCATGAAGTTAATTTTACCGTTCAGGAAGGTCTGGATGCAGTTCGTGATGTTATTTATCATCTGGAAACGTATGACGTAACGACGGTAAGAGCTTCTACTCCGATGTATCTTTTGGCAAGAGTGATTAAATCGATGGGAATTAAAATGGTGCTTTCGGGAGAAGGTTCTGATGAACTGTTCGGTGGTTATTTATACTTCCATAAAGCTCCGAATGCGAAAGAATTCCATGATGAAACCGTAAGAAAATTAGGAAAACTTCACCTGTACGATTGTTTAAGAGCCAACAAAGCGTTGATGAGTTGGGGAATTGAAGGACGTGTTCCTTTCTTAGACAAAGAATTTATGGATATTGCCATGACTGTGAATCCAAAAGATAAAATGGTAAATGCTGCCGAAGGAAAAATTGAAAAGTGGGTTCTGAGAAAAGCTTTCGAAGATATTCTTCCGGAATCTATTGTCTGGAGACAGAAAGAGCAGTTTTCGGATGGAGTCGGTTATTCATGGATCGATACTTTAAAAGCGGTTGCTGAAAAAGAAGTAACGGACGAAATGATGGCAAATGCAAAATTCAGATTTCCTTTAAATACACCTCAAAACAAGGAAGAATACCGTTACAGAACAATTTTTGAAGAACATTTCCCAAGTGAAACTGCGGCCGCAACAGTTCCTTCGGTTCCTTCCGTTGCCTGTTCTACGCCGATTGCGCTGGAATGGGATGAAGCATTCAAAAACATGAACGATCCGAGCGGAAGAGCGGTAAAAGTGCATGAAACTTCTTACGGAGAATAGATTCAGGAGTATGAGAATGTGAGCGTTTTTTGAGTTTGTGAGATTTTTTTTATTCTTCCCTATTTTTGGTTAACAAATAGAAGATGAGCATTCTGAAACGAAATCCTGAACTCTAAAAATCTAAACTTTACATAAAAATTTATCAATCCTGTAGCAATACAGGATTTTCTTTTGCATTTACCTTAATAATATTGTCAGAATTTAACCGTTAATCAAATATATTATCTAATAAATAATTATATTTGGAAAACGAAAATATCAATTATAAAAAAATGAGAAGAAACATTACTATCTTATTTGCTTTATTATCCATGACTTTTGCTTTCGGACAGGGAAAATATGGTAAATATCTTAGCTCCAAAAAACTGGCAATGGTGTATAAAAGTGTGAAAGATGGCGATAAAGACGACTTCTACCAACAATATTACTGGCTGGTAAAAGCGGAACAGCTGAAAACGTATCCTCACCTTAAAGATATAAAACCGAAAGTTTTATATGAATTTGTAAAAAAAGTGAATCCTCAGAATCCGACTAAAAAACTGGATGCAAGAGGTAAAGAACTTAGAGAAACCGCAGAATTATCCTTAAACCAGTATTTCAAAAACAAAAATCTGGATAACAATTCTGTTTTAATGTACAATCTGGAAACGTATGTAGATCCTTCTAAAGGACAGTATTATACAAAAGTTGATGCAGAAAAAATTAAGGAACTGGTTCCGAAAGAGCTTTATGCTTTCAACTCCAACAACAGAAATACTGGAGAAGATAAGACGTATTATCTTTGGATCAATAAAGAAAAAGAAGATTTCAATATCGTAGACATTATTCCTGAAGAGAAAGAAAATAAAGCGTTCTATGCGAGAGTGAAACAGTATCTTCCAAGCTATAAATTCTCAAAATATGTTCCTTCTGTGAAAAAAGGGACAAAAACGGACAGAACAGATGCAGATTTCTACTACATCATGCCGTTTGAGCAAAACACAGATAACATCGAATACAAAACAAAAGATTTCAAAACTTTCGAATTAAGCCAGTACAGAAAAGCTTACGAAGAATGGAAAGGGGTTGAAAAACCAAGAAAATAAATTAAAAAGTCCTGTGAAGTTTCGCAGGACTTTTTTATTGGAATATTTTTTAATACAAATGGCACAAATTTTTGCACGAATATTCACAATTGATCGTAAAATTTAAGAAAATAGAATATTATAAATGTCGTTATTGATAACATCATCAAAAACTTAAAATAGCTAACAGTTAAGGAGTATCAGGAAAAATATTGCAGCAAATAGATTTTTCCTTCGTGGAAATAACAGCTTAATCCATCGATTAACATCGTGTCTTTATTAAAAGGAATAAAAATTGCTCTGAAAATTACATTCTCATTTTTTTTGAACCAAACAAATCTGGAAGCTTTTCCAGTAAAAATACATGTCAGAAACACTTTCGCAGCCTCAAAATTCGATTAAAAAAATTCTGCCGCTGATTCTTGCAACGGCTATCTTCATGCAGATGCTGGATTCCACTATTCTGAATACTTCCCTGCCTTCCATCGCAAAAGATCTTCAGGAATCTCCGCTGAATATGCAGAACGCCATCATCAGTTATGTACTTACATTAGCCGTTTTTATGCCGGCAAGCGGATTTCTGGCAGACCGTTTCGGAACCAAAAAAGTATTTATATTTTCCCTGATTCTTTTCAGTTTGGGATCTCTGTTTTGTGCCATGTCTCAAAATCTTACACAGCTCGTTATTTCCCGTGTTATTCAGGGTATTGGAGGAAGTTTGATGACGCCTGTCGGAAAATTAGCTTTAATTAAAACTTTCGATAAAAGTGAATTATTAAAGGCGATGAACTTTGCCATTATTCCTGCACTGATCGGTCCCGTTCTCGGTCCTTTGGTGGGAGGTTATATGGTAGATTATCTTTCGTGGCACTGGATTTTTTTAATTAACATCCCGATCGGAATTCTGGGAATTGTTTTAGGTATAAAGTTCATGCCCAACTACACATCCAAAGACGTTGATTTTGATCTGAAAGGATTTTTGATCTTTGCAGCAGCCTCTCTCCTGCTTTCCATTGCTTTGGAACTTTTCGGAGATATACAGAATACAACACCGGTTCTGGTCATTTTCATTCTAGGATTTCTTTGTCTCTACTACTATTACAAACACGCCAAACGTGATGAAAGCCCTATCTTTCCTTTAAATTTATTTCAGGTAAGAACTTTCAGAGTCGGAATTGTCGGAAATCTTGCCACCAGATTAGGAATCAGCTCTGTTCCGTTGCTTTTACCGTTAATGATTCAGATTGCGTATAAACAATCGGCAGTAACTTCCGGCTGGATCATCGCTCCGATGGCTTTAACCGCAATGTTCGGGAAATCGTATGTGATAAAAATCTTAGACCGTTTTGGTTACCGACAGACTTTAATGACGAATACTTTTATTATCGGAACGCTGATCTGTCTTCTGGCAATTCCCGATATCAACACCTCATTGTATTGGTTTATTCCTATTATTTCCATTTTGGGATTCTTTAATTCCATTCAGTTTACCTCCATGAATACCATTTCTATTGCGGATCTGCGAAATTTTCAGACCAGCAGCGGAAATTCACTTATATCCGTCAATCAGCAGCTTGCCATCGGATTCGGAATTGCTTTCGGATTAATTGTGCTTAAAATTTTTGAAAATACCGATCTTATTCACGGAGAAATCCACAACGCTTTCCGATTTACTTTTCTTACTGTCGGAATTCTAACGATCATCTCCGGATTTATTTTCCGCAGGCTTCATATTTCGGATGGGAAGAATATGAAATCGAAGGAGGATTGATAAAACAAACCGGTTTGTCGATTTCCTAATTTAGGCAAAGAAAAAATCAATTGTTCATTTATTTCAGGAGCTTTTTGCAGCTTTCGCTACTCGCTTTTTTGGGATTCGGCGGCTGCTTCGCAGCCGCCGAATCCCAAAAAAGAGTTCAGACATGCCGCTCAATAAGCTATGAAATTGTGGAGAACATTTTATTCAAGGGGAAATTTCAGCTTTAGTTCTGGAACCACCCCGTCAAAAATTTCTCCGAAATTTTCGCCACCCCTCCAAAGGAGGGGAATTTTTTAAATCCCAAATAAAAAACTGAAAACATCCGCTCAGCGCAATCATCAATAATCAATAATCAATAATCAATAATCAATCATCAATCAATCCCCCTTATTAACACAGATCAATGTACAGGATTTTTGCTTAAGATACCTTTGCTTCATAATACAACCATATTATGGCAACTAAAAAAATAGAAAAAATAGTATCTCCGAAACCTGCGCATTTTGTGGGCGACGGTTTTAGGGTTCATAATTTTATTCCGGGCGTTCAGGGAATGGATATGAAAAGAATGGATCCGTTCATTATGCTCGATTACAATTCAAAATTTCACTTTAACGGAACAGATCAGCCTCGCGGAGTGGGCGTTCATCCGCACCGAGGTTTTGAGACTGTAACCATAGCCTATAAAGGAAAAGTGCAGCATCATGACAGCGCAGGAGGTGGCGGAATTATCGGTGAGGGCGATGTACAGTGGATGACTGCCGCAAAAGGTGTTCTTCACAAAGAATATCACGAAAAAGAATGGGCAAAAGATGGCGGAATTTTCCAGATGGTTCAGCTTTGGGTAAATCTTCCGTCGGTTTATAAAATGAGCTGTCCGAAATATCAGGCAATTAAAAATTCGGATATGACGAAAGTGGATCTTGGAGAAAACGGACATATTGAAGTGATTGCCGGAGAATATCAAAATCAGAAAGGTCCCGCTTTTACCTTCAGTCCGGTTCATATGATGAATGCAAAACTGAAAAATGGTGGAAAAGCTGCATTCACCTTTCCCGAAAATTTCAATACTGCTACATTGGTGATTGAAGGAAGTATTGTCATTAATAATGAAGAAAAAGCGCCACTCAATCATCTCGTTCTGTTTCAAAATGAAGGAGAAGATTTCACTATAGAAGCAAAAGAAGACTCAATCGTTTTAATCATCAGCGGAATGCCTTTAAATGAGCCTATCTTTCCTCATGGCCCATTTGTGATGAATTCCAGAGAAGAAATTATGCAGGCTTTTGAAGATTTCAATTTAGGGAGATTCGGTTATCTTGCAGATTAATTTTAATTAAAAATCATCATCAAGCTGTTCTTTTTATTAATTTTATATATTTAGATGATGGTTCGGAAAATATCCGGATAATTTACTAATTATTTCAAGCCATTAAATAAAACATGGAAACTAATACGATTAAAGAACTGAGAAACAGAATAAACATTCCTTTACATTCAGCCCAAAAACTCCTGAAGAAAAACAATAATGATGTAGAATTAAGTATACAGGAATTTCATCGCAACAAAATTAATACGATATGCAGATTAACTGAATGTGATGATAAAACTGCAAAAAAATATTACCATATCTGTAAGCATGATGAAGAGAAAGCCATGAAAAAAATTCAGGAAAAACTCTTATATTTTACAGCAACACCAGATCAGCAAATTCATAAAATAGGATTTATATTATGGGCTGAAAACAGCAGTCTGGAAAAATATTACATCCCAACAGACAAGGGGATCTTCATTCAATCTAAAGATTTCGATTATGTAATTGACATTTTTAAAGCTGCCGATTCTGAAACGTTTGACATCACAAGTCATAACCGATATAAAAATGAAACGATGAGAAAAATTGTAAATCAGATCGCAAGATTACCTGTTGAAACAGCGGATGAAGAATTATTTTTACGGAATCTGATTAAATGGTTCAATTCCAAACTGAGATTCGCAGAAGAAATCGTAGTTTATGGGAATCTATAAACATTCAACCTCAAAAGTCCTCATGTAAGGATTCAAAGTAAAACAAAAATTTAATACAAATAAATCACGCACATCATGTCAAACATCGGACTTATTATAGAAGAAAAATCTGCGGACATCGGAAACTTTCTGGTCGGAAGATTATTGCCTTTCCGTGAAAAAAGAGCAGTCGGACCTTTCGTTTTTATCGATCATATGGGACCATCCGACTTAAAAGATTATCAGAATCTTGATGTTCCACCACATCCGCACATCGGGCTTTCAACATTAACATATCTTCTGGAAGGATCTATTTTTCACAGAGACAGCATCGGAAGTGCTCTGGAAATAAAACCGGGAGCCGTAAACTGGATGACTGCCGGAAAAGGTGTGGTACACTCTGAAAGAACTCCGGAATATCTGAGACATTCTGATAAAAGACTTCACGGATTCCAGATCTGGGTGGGACTTCCGAAACATCTGGAACAGTCTGAACCCACATTTCACCACATTGAAGCAGATGAAATTCCGGTTTGGGAAGAAGACGGAATTCAGTATAAATTAATTGCAGGGGAAGCTTTTGGGAAAAAATCGCCGGTTCCTGTTCACAGTAAGCTGTTTTTTATTGAAATTAAAACCAAAGAAGCAAAAAAGATCAGCATAGGAAAAGATCTTTATGGAGAAGCGGCTATGTACGTTCTGGACGGGACTGTTTCTACTGACGGAAATTCTTACGGATCTAAACAACTGATGATAGCCAAAAACACCCAACTCTGCGAATTTGACATGAGCGAAAACGGAACGGTTTATCTTTTCGGTGGCGAACCATTTGAAGAAGAGCGGTTTATATTCTGGAATTTTGTAAATTCCGAAAAAGAACTGATCGATCAGGCAAAAGTGAATTGGCACGACCAGAACCACGATGCTTTTCCTTTGGTTCCTGGAGATGAAAATGAATATGTCCCACTTCCGAAAGCTATTTTAAACAGAAAACCGTAATTCAATTTTTAAATCATACATGATGAAAATATTAGCATTTGCAGGAAGTACGTCTTCCACTTCCATCAACAGGGAACTTGTAAAATTCGTTCTAAAAGATTTTAAGAATGAAGAAATCAATCTGATTGATCTGAATGATTTTGATATGCCTGTTTTTTCCGTAGACCGTGAAAAGAAAGGTTTTCCGGAAGAAGCACACCATTTTCTGAAAGCGATAGAAGAATGTGATGTGATTATTTGTTCGCTTGCGGAACACAACAGATCTTACAGTGCGGCTTTTAAAAACGTTTTCGACTGGGCTTCAAGAATCAACGTGAAGGTTTTTCAGGACAAGCCGATGTTTCTGATGTCTACTTCTCCGGGAGGTTACGGCGGCGGAAATGTGATGAATACGGCAAAAATATTTTTCCCGAATTTCGGAGCGGATATCAAAGAAACTTTCTCGCTTCCTAAATTTTATGAAAATTTTGATCTGGAAAGCGGTGTCATCAACCCTGAAATGCTGAAAGAGCTGAACAGTAAAGTGGAAAATTTCAAAAATACGATCCGCAAATAATGACCAAAGGAAGATTAGAAGCCTTCAGTGACGGGGTCCTTGCGATCATCATCACGATTATGGTACTGGAACTGAAAGTTCCGGAAGGAAATGACTGGCAAAGCCTTAAACCGCTTATTCCTAAATTTCTGGCGTATATTTTCAGCTTTCTGTATGTAGGAATTTACTGGAACAATCATCATCACCTTTTTCAGACAGTGAAAAAAGTAAACGGAAAAGTTCTTTGGGCAAACCTTCATCTGCTGTTCTGGCTTTCCTTAATGCCTTTTGCAACGGAATGGATCGGAGAAACACATTTTGCCAAAAATCCGGTAGCCACTTACGGATTCGGACTGGTACTTTGTGCGATTGCCTATACGATTCTGGAAAATGCGATCATAAAATCCGAAGGGGAAAGCTCTAAGCTGAAACAGGCCATTGCTTCCCGCTTTAAGGAAAATGCATCCATAGTGCTTTATGTTTCAGGAATTATTGTTTCATTTATTTATCCCTATATTGCAGTAGCACTATATTATACGGTTGCTTTGCTCTGGCTGATTCCGGACAGACGAATAGAAAAAACTTTAAACGAAAATTGATATGGAAACACACGAATATGTAAACGGAGAGATTACCGTGCTCTGGCAACCCAAAAAGTGCATCCACGCCGCCGTTTGTGTAAAAACACTTCCGAAAGTGTATAACCCGAAAGAAAGACCGTGGCTGAAACCTGAAAATGCAACCGCAGAAGAACTTAAAAACCAAATCGACCTGTGTCCTTCAGGAGCACTGAGTTATCAATTCAATACCAAAAAATAATGGCAATCACAGTAAAAGCAAGTCTGGGAACAGAAAAATACTACACCGAAGTTGTTGCGGGAGAAAACACGCTGATTACAGATGAACCTGTAGACAAAGGCGGCGGAAATAAAGGTTTTAATCCTTTTGAAATTCTTGCCACTTCCCTCGCAAGCTGCACAGCAGCAACCTTAAGAATGTACATCGACCGAAAAGAATGGAACGTCGAAAAAATAAACGTTGAAGTGGAACTGGAAAATTTTCCTTTAACGAAAAGAGCCATTTTCAAAAGAGACATCAGTTTTGAAGGCACAAATCTTGATGATGAACAACTGAAAAGACTTCACGCCATAGCGGATGCGTGTCCGATTCATAAGATTCTTACAAACGATATAGAAATACTAACCAAATTTTCATAATATGATTGAAGTAAAACAAACCAACGACCCGAAACACGGAAATTTTGAAGCATTCATAGACGGAAACCATGCAGGTTTAATGACGTACACCTGGGCTGGAGAAGAAAGATTCATCATCGATCACACCGAAGTTGAAGAAGCATACAACGGAAAAGGCGTTGGGAAAGAAATGCTTCTTGCGGCAGTAGATTTTGCAAGAAAGAACGGAAAAACAATTATTCCGCTTTGTCCTTTTGCCAAGGCTACTTTCCAGAAGCATGAAGAACTTCAGGATGTTCTGGTAAATAAGACACAGGCTTAGTTTTAAGCTAAGGTTGAGATTAAGTTTGAGCTTCTGAGTTCTCAGCCTTAACTTCAACATTACATATAAAACCTTCCGGAAATATATCCTGAAGGTTTTTTCTTTTTAGGCAGAACAGAAAAAAACTATATTTGCTAAAATTTAAATTAAAGCATGAATTCCGGAACTGTTCTTTTGCTGTTTGTTTTTGTCTATTTCATCGGACTTTTGGTTATTTCTTATTTTACAAGCCGAAATTCTGATAATCAGTCGTTTTTTATCGGGAATAAAAAAAGTAAATGGTGGCTTGTCGCTTTCGGAATGATCGGAACCAGCTTAAGCGGAGTAACATTTATTTCCGTTCCCGGAACAGTCGGAAAAATGACGGGAACTGAATACATCTACGGTGGATTCGAATATTATATGATGGTGATCGGCTTTTTCATCGGATATTTTATTGTTGCCGCAATTCTTCTTCCGCTGTATTACAAAATGAACCTCACCTCGATTTATACGTATTTAGGCAAAAGATTCAATGTCGAAGCGCATAAGATCGGGTCAATATTTTTTATTATTTCAAGGGCAATTGGGGCAACGGCAAGGTTATATTTAGTGGTCAACGTTCTTCAGATTTTCCTTCTGGAAGGTTTAGGCGTTCCTTTCTGGGTTACCGCTTTAGTTCTGCTGTTAATGGTGCTTTTATACACGTTTGAAGGCGGTGTAAAAACAATTGTGATTACCGATACTTTGCAGACTTCATTCATGATTATCAGTCTGATTGCGTGTATCGTTTATATTTTATCCCATTTAAATTTATCATTAGGCGAAGCATATACGATTTTAGAACAGAAAAATTATACCCACTTCATCAATTTTGATCCGAATTCTAAAACATTTTTCCTGAAAACGATTTTAGGGGGAATTTTCATTACGATTGCGATGACAGGATTAGATCAGGAAATGATGCAGAAAAATATCTCTGTGGATAATCTTAAAAATTCAAAGAAAAATATGCTCACTTTCGCAGGAACACTGCTTTTTGTGAATCTGGCATTCCTGTTTTTAGGAGGTCTTCTTTATCTTTTTGCTTTGCAGAACGGCGCAGAATATGGAAAAATAGACGGAGAAACCGTTACCAATATTTTCGGGTTCAAAGACTCTGCGGGTAACATTAAAAATATCATGGGAGACGACCTGTTTCCCGCTTTATCGCTTCAGGGACATTTCCCTATGATCATTTCCGTTATCTTCATTATCGGATTAATTTCGGCATTATTTCCTTCTGCGGATGGCGCTTTAACTGCCGTTACGAGTTCGTATTGCGTAGATCTTTTAAATCTCAATGAAGATAAAAACAAAACGGAGAAAGAGAAAAAACAACTTCGTATGAAGGTTCATTTAACGTTTACGATCATTTTCTTTATTTTGATTATGGTCTTTAAAGCTTTGAATGACAAATCGATTGTTTACCTCATCATGGAGATTGCAGGATATACTTACGGACCGCTTTTAGGACTTTTTGCCTTCGGAATTTTCACAAAGTTTCAGATTTCAAGGAAATATTCAATTTTGGCGGTAACGATTTTAGCTCCGGTTGCAACTTACATTATCAATTATCTGGTAACAACGTATACGGATTACAGAATCGGGGTAGAATTAATTGTTCTGAACGGGTTATTAACTTTCATTGGACTGTGGATCGTAAGACATAAATCTTATCTGAAGATTGTTTAGAATAATGAACAATTGTTCTAAGCTGATGTTCTCTGCTTAATCATGAAAATTCATTTTTCTATTCTGAATGCGGTTTTACCATTATTTTTTTATGAATGGTGGTATATTCTTGTTTCCTTTGCCTTCGTTGTAATTATAGAGTCTTTGATTTTTTCATTTTTATTTAAAACCAGCTTTAAATTAATCTGGCATGATGTCTTTATCATGAATATATTTTCGACTCTTGGAGGTTTTATGATTCAGGGTATCATCAGATTAGGTTTAGGTATTTCATTATTTAGTTATTTAGATAGCTATGATTATTTTCCCGTCTTGGATATTATTTTTGGAAATGTAAAATCCCCTGTACATTCAAAAATCACCTCTGAAATCATTTTTGATTTAGCGATAAGTATTCTGATAACTTATCTCATGTCAATCTTTATGGAATATTCTTCAGTCAGAAGGAATAAAGTATTGATCCACGTTGAAAAAAGTAAAATTTTTAAAGGAATTATCATTGCTAATCTGGTATCATATTCTTTGTTAAGTATCTGGATTTTTTACAGACTGAGCAATTTTTAGATTTAAAAACGTGAATCTTTCATATTTCCGTAAGCCATTAAAAAATTGTAAATTCGCATACAAATAAATCTTATATAATGAGTAAAAGTATTGAAGAGTTAAAATCTCTTACTACACAAATCAGAAGAGACATTTTAAGAATGGTTCATGCTGTAAATTCCGGTCACCCGGGAGGAAGTTTAGGCTGTACTGAATATTTCACAGCCCTTTACGGAAAGGTAATGAACTACCATCTTCCTTTCAAGATGGAAGGTAAAAATGAAGATCATTTCTATCTTTCTAACGGACATATTTCTCCGGTATTCTATTCTACTTTGGCAAGATTCGGATTTTTTCCGGTTCAGGAGCTTAGTACATTCAGAAAATTAGATTCAAGATTACAGGGACACCCGACTACTCACGAAGGTCTTCCGGGCGTAAGAGTGGCTTCAGGTTCTTTAGGACAGGGACTTTCTGTAGCTTTGGGCGTAGCTCAGGGTAAAAAACTGGACGGAGACAGCTCTTTGGTTTACTCTCTTCACGGCGATGGCGAATTGCAGGAAGGTCAGGTTTGGGAAGCATTTATGTACGCAGCAGCCAAAAAAGTAGACAATATTATTTCTACCATCGATTATAACGGACAACAGATCGACGGAAGTACAGATAACGTACTTTCTTTAGGAAATCTTCATGCAAAACTGGAAGCTTTCGGATGGACAGTTCTGGAAGAGAAAAACGGTAACGACCTTGAGGCGGTAATTGCCATTCTTGAAAAAGCAAAAACGGAAACCGGAAAAGAAAAACCGGTAGCCATTATTCTTCATACAGAGATGGGTTATGGTGTAGATTATATGATGGGAACTCATGCTTGGCACGGAAAAGCTCCGAATGATGAGCAACTGGAAACAGCATTCAAACAGTTATACTTAGAGGCTCCGGCTGACTATTAATATGAATGATTACTGATGATTGATGAATTATATTTTTACATCAATTATCATCCATCATTAATCAATTATTAAAATTTAAAATCCTCATGAAATTTACATATACAGAAAAAAAAGATACACGTTCAGGATTCGGAGCCGGATTGGCTGAACTTGCAGATAAAAATCCTAATGTTGTGGCGCTTTGTGCAGACCTTATCGGTTCTTTGAAGATGGAAAAATTCATTGAAAAGGCTCCTGAAAGATTTTTTCAGGTAGGTATTGCGGAAGCGAATATGATGGGTCTTGCAGCCGGTCTCAGCATTACAGGAAAAATTCCTTTTACGGGAACTTTCGCTAACTTTTCTACTTCAAGAGTTTACGATCAGATTCGTCAGTCGATTGCGTACTCCAATAAAAATGTAAAAATCTGTGCTTCTCACGCGGGTCTTACTTTGGGTGAAGACGGTGCAACACACCAGGTTCTTGAAGACATCGGAATGATGAAAATGCTTCCGGGAATGACGGTGATTAATCCTTGTGATTACAACCAGACAAAAGCGGCTACTTTAGCGATTGCTGATTTTGAAGGTCCTGTTTATTTAAGATTCGGAAGACCTGTAGTTCCTGTTTTCATTCCGGAAGATATGCCTTTCGAGATCGGAAAAGGAATTATGCTTCAGGAAGGAACGGATGTAACAATTGTTGCAACGGGACATTTGGTTTGGGAATCTTTGCTTGCTGCAGATGAGCTTGAAAAAGAAGGTATTTCTTGTGAAGTGATCAATATCCACACGATTAAACCTTTGGACGAAGAAATCATCTTAAAATCTGTTGAAAAGACAGGAAAAATCGTAACGGCTGAAGAACACAACTACATCGGTGGTCTGGGAGAATCTGTTGCGGGAATGTTGGCAAGAAAAAGACCGACAAGACAGGAATTTGTAGCAGTAAACGATACTTTCGGAGAATCTGCAACGCCTGCTGAATTGATGAAGAAATATAAAATTGATTCTACTGCCGTGAAAGAAGCAGTGAAGAGAATTTTAGATAAATAATTCTTTTAAAAATAAATAAAAAAGCATCCAAAAAGGGTGCTTTTTCGTTTGTTAACATCTTCGCAAGGGAGCGAAGCCTTTTCGTAATCCATACATTTTAAGGCACAAGGATTTTCATCTTCAATAAAACTGATTGAGTAAAATCTTATTTTCTTACCTTAAAAGCAGAGTCAAAATTTAAAGAACCTTACTTCTTGCAAAATTCCAAGAAAATTATTTTAGCTTTCTATCTTCTTCTTTTATCGCTAAATCATTAATGCTTGCAAATCTTTTTCTCATCAAACCATTTTCGTCAAATTCCCAGTTTTCGTTTCCGTAAGCCCGGAACCAGTTTCCTTCTTTATTCTGATATTCATACTCGAAACGTACAGCAATACGGTTATCTGCATGCGCCCAATATTCTTTTTTCAGCTTATAATTAAATTCTTTCTGCCATTTGCTGCTGAGGAATTTTACAATTTCTTCTCTGCCATTTACAAATTGATCTCTGTTTCTCCATTCACTGTCTAAAGTGTAGGCTTTGGAAACTCTTTCAGGATCCTGACTGTTCCATGCATCTTCTGCAAGCTGAATTTTTTCAAGGGCTGTCTCTAAAGTGAACGGTGGAAGTGGGTGTTTCTGTTCCATTTTTAATGTATTAGATTGTTAACTATTTTTTTTGATTTTTCTATTAATTCATTTGATCTGAAAACCTGACTTTCGACAATTGAGCTTTCAAAAAGCAAATAGACATGATCAGAAAGATCTGCATCTTCCAGTAATGATGAAAAATGATCTCTCAAATCCTGTTTATGACTTTGTATAACAGACAGTATTTTTAGGCTATCCGTCGGTATCTCAGATAAAATATTAAGAAAACTGCATCCTCTGAAATTTTCTTTCCGATTCATTTCTACTAAAAAGTCAAAAGAAGCGATCAGTTTTGATTTTACATCTTTTTCGCCTGATACAAATTTGTTGAGCTCATCAAACCAATAATCATGTCTTACGTTCAGAAATTCTACACACAAATCTTCTTTCGATTTAAAATACTGATAAAAACTTGCCTTTGCCACTTTTGCTTCGGCAATGATCTGATTTATTCCCGTGGAATTATATCCTTGCTTAGCAAACAGTTCAAACGTAGTTTCTATGATTCTTTCTTTAGGTGATACCATTCTTTTGTTTTTTTATAAGTCAAAGGTAATACAAAATTTCAAAAACAGACAGACCATTCTGTCTATAACGATGATAAAGATTTATCTATCACAAAAAAGAAGTCTTTTACATCCATAAAAAAGCGGACAAAGCCCGCTCTCAATTTATTATATTGTTAAATTACCTAAAAAACTTCCATTTCGGAATAATCGCCAACATTCCGAAACCTGTAAAAAGGAAAAGATTCGTAACGTCGGTGTAAAGGAAAGTAGACAGGTAATAGTTGTGCATAAAGAAATGCAGAACCAGTAAGGCAGGAAAGGCAAAGATGCCTATTTTTCTGTAAAAAAACATCAGGACAAGACTTACCACCATTAAAGCATCAATCGCGAAAACAGTGTAAGCATACCAAGCGGGAATATTCAGGGTTTCATGCTGCAAATATTCATCAAGATCGATCCCGAATCCCATAATCGTAAACAAGAGCAATGCTGCAAAAGCAAGGATGAAACCCCACCCTTTCTTCGGATCTTCATCAAAATAGCTGTATTCTTCCATAACTTCAAAAATAAAGAACTTATGAGAGATTTCATAAGTTCTTTTATATAATTCGTTTAAAATTTGATTATACAGAGATCGCGTTAATCAGTCTGTTTTTATCACTTAAGTATTCTTCCATAGAAATCATACTTTCTGTTCTCATTACATCCTGAATATCATCGATTTGATAGATGATTCTCTTTGCGTCGTCTGTATTCTTAGCTCTTACTTTGCAGAAAATATTATATTTTCCTGAAATCACGCTAGCTTCAATTACGTTTGGAATAGTAGATAATTCTTTCAGAACTTCCTGAGTTCTGTTAGATTTGGTTAGTAAGATTCCGATAAAAGCGGTGAAGTGATAGTCTAACTTTCCGTAATCTATATTAAGAGATGATCCCAAAATAATACCTGCATCCTCCATCTTTTTCACTCTTACGTGAATTGTACCCGCAGAAACATCCATCTGCTTAGCAATTTCTGTAAAAGGCATTCTTGTGTTCTCTACTAAGAAATCAAGAATTTTCTTGTCTATTTCGTCCAGTTGATAGTTCATATTAGTTAAATTACAATTTCTTTAAAAAATCTACATATTTTTTGCAAATTTATAAAAAATAATTTAACAAAAAAAATTATAACAAAGATTAACAATAATTAACACATATGACAAAAATCATTAAAATATTCTGATTATTTACTCCCTGATTTTACAGAATCTGTTTTTATTTGCGTTTGCTCAGCCGTTTGTTTTTTATCTTTTTTCTTCTTTTTGAATATAGAATTAAAACTCTTAGACCAAACAATCCCCGCTCCGTAAGCCTGATTTGCAGTTCCGTTCGATCCGGCTCCGTTCACCATTCCGATATTGGAAGGCTTGGAATACCCTCTTAATAAGAGACTTCCGTCATTTTTCTTAGAAATATCATATTCTATCGTTCCTTCTCCGGAAAGATAATTAACGTCTGTATTTTCGGTTTTTGTTAACGGAATTCCCAATCCTGTTTTTACTTTTACTCTTGGTGAAAGTGCAAAACTTACACCAGCATTCGCTCTGTCTCCAATGTTGGAATACTGGTCTCCTTTTACATAATTCAGGTCGATCTGGAACTCGCTGCTCATGGCATTTAACACAGAACCCAATTGTTTCAGCAATAAATTATATCCCTGCGTCTGCGCAACATCTCCCACATTTACATTCACTCCTCCAGTCTCAGAAACATTGAAGGTACTCAACAACAATACAGACCCGAACTGAAGTACTTTTTCACCTTCCTGACTCATCTTCGCTGCCAAAGTTTCTTTAATCTGACTGGAAACATCCAAAGCGGTTACATTAAGATCTATTTTAGGATCAATAAGCGATTGGGTAATATTTGCCTGAAGCAGAATACTGATCGGCTGAAGACTTCCCATATTAAGATATTCTCCGGCATTGGAAACCACTCTTGTATAATTTGCTGTAATATCTAAAGCAGGTTTCATTGCATCTCCGTCCCATCGGATGCTGCTTCCCTTCTCGATCTGGAAGGTTTTATTAAGAATAGCTTTAGAAACAAAAGTTCCGTTGTCTACTTTATAGGCTCCGTTCATGGCAATATTTCCCTGTCGGCTCATCTGGAAACGAAGTTTTTCCGCTGCTCCTTTTACCATGATATTTCCTACATCGTCGCCAATTAAAACATTTACGGTAGTTCCCTTATCAACATCCAGAGCAAAATCAAGATTCATATTGGCTCCGGATTTTTTCTTTTCGTCTAAAGTTACCAATCCGTCTTTTCCTTCTTTCAGAAATCTCAGCATTTTAAATTCCTCAACATTGGAAGTGGAACCTGAATTGAATGTAAAAGTACTTCCGTTTAAGGCTTTCATATTCGGTGTAGAAATACTCAAACCGGAAACAGGTCCGTCAACGTAAAGATCGCCCTGCCCGTAAACTCTTCCCCAGAACAAATCCAGATCTTTCTGGGTAGTATTCAGCATAAGTAAATTATCGGCTCTCATCACGAGGTTGACTCCCATCGAAGAGAGTGTCTCAAACTGAATCGCACCGGAAATATTTCCCTTCGAATTCGTCCTTCCGTCATGAACCTCAACGCTGTTAAGAATCGCCAAACCTTTGGTTAAGGGAATTACAGTATCATCAAAAGAATAATCGACTCCAGTAAACAAAAGTTTCAGTCCGAATCCTTTAAGCGCAATATCGCCGCTGTAATCCAGATTGCTGAATTTTCCTGAAATTTTAAGATCTCCGGTTGCTTTTCCTCTCAGATTTCCAAAAACCGAGGTTACAAACTGCTGGGCAAAAGCTACATCAAAATCACGCATTTCTGCAGTAAGATCAATGGTTGGAGAAGCAGTATTATTGTTCACCGTTCCGGTTACGTGAAGGCTGTTGTTTCCGATAATTCCTGCGGAATTTACTTTTACATCGACGTCGTAGACATTCAGAGAATAACTGTTGGTTGCAGAAATTATAATATCCCCCATATCATTTCCGTTCATCATGATATCATCAATCGTCATATCCACCAAAGGCTGCAGCGTGTTTTTATCCATTTTAATTTTCACACTTCCGTTTGCAAGACCTTTAATGTTCATAGAGTTTCCTCCGCCCTGCATATCCAGCAGTTTTTCGATGGCAAAATTATCTACTTCCGCATCTACATAAAAATCCTTTGCAGATTTAAACTGGGCATCTTTAATAAACAATGCACTGTTGTCTGAAAAAATCCTGAGATTCTGAATATCAAAATCGCCCTCTTTTTTACGGTAGGTAATGGAATGATTGAGTTCCGGACTGGTATCTATTGCCCACGTTACGTCATTAAACTTCACCTCAGTAGGCTCGAACCTGAACACAAAATCTCCTCCTGCGTTGGTTGACTGGTTAACGTTGATGGCATATTCTTTAAGATTATCATCCAGCTCATCTTCCGGACTTCCGTGCTTAAATTTCGTTGCCAGATGAAGAATGGTATTGTTCTCGTTCCTTCCGCTTAAGGTAATATCTTTAAGAACATTTTTATTGTACAGAACCCTGTTGATTTTAGCATAAATCTGCTCATTGAGATTTGCCGTATTAATTCTTACCATAACGCTGTCTACCATCGCGCTGTCTCTGGTAATATTATCCCTTTCGTTGATTTTATAATCAGGATTTGCAGCAGCCAGAGCTTTGTCCGCTTCTGTGATCTCCTGAGTTTTCGTCATGATATATTTCAGTGAAGCCGCATCTACATTCAGAATCAGGTTATTGGAATTTCCGTCGTACTGCCCTTCTACTTTTGCACCCTGCGGAATTTTAAGATCCGGTAAAAAATAGCTTACCAAACCTTGCTGCACATCAAAATTCATGGCAAAAGTCTGTCCTCTGTACATTTTTCTCGGTGCAGGACCCACAAGAATTTTATTGAGTCCGTTTTCTACCATTCCGGCAAGATCTCCTAAATTATATCTTCCTGAGATTTTTCCGTTAACAGCTCCCGGAGCATCCACGTCAATCACACGTCCTCCGTTTTCAACAAAAGTCTTCACTTTTGCATTCGGAATGGAATATTTTTGAGTTGCCGTTGCAAAATTAATTCCGCTGGCTTCCACATCCAGTGTTAAATCGTTGATGGATGACATTGCCATTTTACCATTTACCTTACCGCTTACAATCTGGTTTCCGGGTTTATTGGTAAAGTAATTCATATTCAGATAATTAACATCAGCATTTACATTCATCGAAATTCTTGAAGTGCTGAAATCAATTAATCCTTTTATGGTTGCTTTTGCCTGTTCATCATTCACAGTGATGAGTCCGTTGTATTTTTTATGATCCAATAATCCGTCGAGATACAGATTATTGATCTCCTTATTCATAATTTCAATGCTCGAAATCTGTGATTTCGTCGTCAGTTTCATCGTATTCACATCGAAACTCTGTCCGTTGATATTGAACTTCCCAGAAATTAATCCTACCGATTTGTTTTTTGTAATCACGGAAGTATTAAGATCCTTCACTTCAGCTATTCCGGCATATTTCGGCATCGGAGAGCTGTATTCCGTTAAAGAAAAATTCGTGATTTTTGCCTGCCCGATTCCCGTCATCAGATTTCCGTTGGAAACGTAGACACGGTTCGGATTTACACTTGCAGTTCCGTTGTATTTTAATTTTCCGAAATCATCCGCAAAGTTTTTCATTTTTTTAGCGACAAATGAAGGCATCATCGCTTTCAGATCCTTATACGTAAAATCTGCTGAAAGATCATTGGTTTCGATTAAAAAATTACCTTTCAGCAGTTTATTCACCTTCATTTTTTTGGTGGCAATATTCACATCAGGATTTCGGATGAGAAAATTATCCAGCTTAAAATCATTCAACGGACCTGTCATTTTCCCTGAAACATTGAAAGGTTTAAAGTTATCCCAGTTCGTTACAAAATAACTGATATCGTAACCGCTTAACTGGCTTCCCAATTTTAGGTTCATGTCCCATTTTACTTTGTCTGCAAAATCTGCCCACGAACCGTCATCATGAAGGTTGAATTTAATATCTCCCTGTAAAAGCGAGTGATCCGTGTTTAAAGTAAGATCTTTCAGAAAAAGATATTCCGGCGTCATGGAGAGCTCCGTTGAAAAAGTATCCACAAAATGAGATTTCCCCCATCTTGTTGTGGTGAAAGACATATTATTGATTGATCCTGAAATATTTCTTCCGTTTACTTTTACATTCGGGGCAATCAGATTAAAGTTGGTTGCGGTTAACCATTTTCCTTTTTCACCCGGAGAATTCAGATTAACGATGGAAACTTTAGAATCCAGAATCTGCAATCGGGAATCGAGCTGAAACGGAGGTTTATTGGGATCTCTTTTTTTACCGCTGTCGAATAGTTGTGTAAAACGGATAAAGTTTGAAATGCTGTCGCCTTTGTACGTAATCACTTTTACATCCGCATTTTTTAAAGTAAGGGAATTGAAGCTTAAAGAATTGTTTTTAGTAATATTGGAGGCTAAAGAAAGCCAGTTGGAATTGGCAATAAATTCTTTGGACTGGATAAAATCATATCCTTTATAATCTTTGATTTTTAAACCTTTGATTTTTACATTTCCGAAAAAATTAACCTCAACACTTTCTGTTGACATCTGTGCTTTAAAGTCGCGATTAACAATTTGTAACGCCTGATCTGCCGCCCATTGTTTTGTGGAAGGAAGATTAATAATTACAAAAATGGCTGCCACCAAAGCCAAGCCAAGCCAGAAGAGAATCAGTAAAAGTTTTGCCCACCAGGAATAACTCGTAACGTCTTTTACCGCCTGTTTTCCAAATTCTTCAGCCGTCTCAATGGGATGATTAATTGCATCTGAAGCAAGTTCAGACGCTTCCTTAACTGTTTCTTTTACAACACCTTCCGCATTCTCAACAGCTTTCTGTACCTGATTACCTAAGTTACCAGCTACTGATTTTTTGTTCTCATTCTCGTTATTATTCTCTAACTTTGCCATTATTATGAGCGACTCTATAATTTTAGGTATTGAATCGTCCTGCGACGATACATCAGCAGCTATCATCAAGGGAAATTCTATTCTTTCGAATATTGCAGCGAATCAGGCGATCCATAAAGAATATGGCGGTGTGGTTCCTGAGCTGGCTTCGCGTGCGCATCAGCAAAATATTATCCCCGTTGTTGAAAAATCCTTAACAAAAGCAAATATACAACAAAATGCAATTTCTGCGATAGGATTTACACGCGGACCGGGACTTTTAGGTTCTCTTCTTGTGGGAACGTCATTTGCTAAGTCTTTGGCAATGAGTTTGGATGTTCCGCTTATTGAGGTAAACCATCTCCAGGCGCACATTTTAGCCCATTTCATCGAGGATGCAAATCCTGTGCCGCCAAAGTTCCCTTTTTTATGTCTTACCGTGAGCGGCGGACACACGATGATTGTTCTGGTGAAAGATTATTTCGACATGGAAATTATCGGGAAAACCATTGATGACGCCGCAGGAGAAGCATTTGATAAAATCGGGAAAATATTTGATCTCGATTATCCGGCAGGTCCAATTATCGACAGACTGGCTAAAGAAGGAAATCCGGATGCTTTTACCTTCAATAAACCTAAACTGGAAAATTACGATTATTCGTTCAGCGGAATTAAGACTTCGGTGCTGTATTTTATTCAGAAAGAGGTAAAAAAAGATCCTGATTTCATTAAAAATAATATGAATGATCTTTGTGCTTCGGTACAGAAAACGATTATTGAAATTCTGATGAACAAACTGGAAAAGGCAGCAAAAGATTTAAACATCAACGAGGTTGCGATTGCAGGAGGAGTTTCGGCAAATTCGGCTTTGAGGACAGCGATGCAGGACAATCATGAAAAACTGGGCTGGAATATTTACATCCCTAAATTTGAATATACTACGGATAACGCGGCGATGATTGCGATGGTTGCTCAGTTAAAATTTGAGCGTGGAGAATTTACTGATCTGAGAACTTCAGCAACCGCAAAATACGATTTATGAAAATACTGTTAGAGGAAAAAATACTCGGCAAACATTCTAAGAAGAATTCAAAATATTACTGGATCTTAGAAACGGTAACGGGTAAAAATGAAGCATCAGAGGATTTCGCTGATTATTTTCCGGCAAGTTCAGAAACGGGATATGTTCAGAATATTAAGGAAGAAATTATCGAACAGATCAATGCAGAAAATGTTTTCAGTTTTGAATATGAGCCGAAAGAAGGAGATTATTTATCCATCAAAAATAATTTAAGAAAAAACGAATATCTGAACTTGATTTTCATGAACAATAAATGGATTGAGGAAATTTACACCTGTTCCTACAGAGATTGTGAAGGCGATATTTATACAACGATAAAAACAGGAGTAGCATTTTTAAGCGAAAATGAAACTTATTTTTGATAATCAATTAGAAAATTCAGGCAGATTTTAAATATTTAAATATGAAACTTTTTTACGGAGAAATTGAAGGAAATGCGGTAACGATTAACGATGAAGAACAACAACACATTGTAAAAGTTCTTCGGATGAAAAATGATGAAGCCATTCATGTAACGGATGGAAAAGGAAATCTTGCCTCCGGAAAACTGATGATTGAAGGCAAAAAAGCCCATATTGAAGTGGATGAAATTAAAAACAATCTTCCTGATTTCAGTCCGAAACTTCATATTGCGATTGCTCCGACGAAAAATATTGACCGGATTGAATTCTTCGTTGAAAAAGCAGTGGAGATGGGAATTTCAGAAATTACTTTTCTCCAAACGGAAAAAACAGAGCGTAAAAATATCAATCTCGATAAAATAAGAAAACAGGCAATTGCCGCATCCAAACAGAGTTTAAGATTTCATTTTCCTATAATTAATGATGTAACGAAAATTCAGGATTTTCTTAAAAATATTGATCCTGAACATACGTTTGTTGCGCATTGCCATGAGAATTTAGAAAGAACGGAACTCAATAAGATTCCCAAACTTAAAAACATTACTTTTCTAATTGGTCCTGAAGGCGATTTTTCTGAAAGAGAGATTTCTTTTTTAGCTGAAAATAATATCAAAGCAGTTTCTTTGGGAAATCAGAGACTGAGAACAGAGACCGCCGGAATTTTTGTTGCCGCGTGGAATTATAACCAGATGATTTAAATTAATTGATATCAACAATATCTTCCGAATAAGAAGTACGAATTAATTTACTATTTTTCCATTCATAAGTCGACCAAAATTCTCCAACTCCGGAAACCCTGTGATATGATTCTATTTTTTTGCTCTTTGGATCAAAAATCGGATTGTAGATTTCATTAAGCATTTTTTCAGGAATAAATTTTCCTTTCTTGTTAATCCATCCATTTAATATAAACCAATTCATTCCGACTTCCTTTGATATTGTAAGATCATTGATTCCGTCAAAATTTACATCTTGAAACCTAAAATCCATTTCTTCCACATTCCGAAATTCCCAATTTGAAACAGCTTTAAGGTTTTGTATTCTTTTTCCTTGATAAACTTTTAGTTTGTAATAATCAATTCTTCCCTGTTTTACAATGTAGAAAATTTCTGCAGAAATATCTTTATCTTTAATAATCTGAGAGTATTTTCCGTCTTTAGGCTCTTCATACTCTACTTCTTTCTGTTTTAAATTTTCAATTTTAGAACTGTCAATGTTTACCGCAACAGAATCAATAGCCATAATCGTTGAATCTTTCTTTGAAGTAGAATTTTGATCTTTCTGCGAACAAGAAAAAATCAATAATAAGAGCATTATGACAATGGAGAATTTCATCTTTTAAAATTCAAGACCATTATCTTTTAAATATTTATCAAAAATCTGCTGTCCGCTTCTTATGGAGTTTACTGCCCAACGGATTTTCATCCTCAGGAGTTTTTCTTCATTCAGTTTATAATCGATATCAGATTTTAATAATTTCTGCTTCAGTTCATACAGACAAATAGAAGCTGCTACGGAAACATTAAAACTTCGGGTAAAACCATACATCGGAATTGCCAGCGTTTCGTCGGCAAAATCCAGAATTTCCTGAGAAACTCCTTCCATTTCCGTCCCGAAAACCAAAGCAATGGGTTCTGTAATTTCGTATTCGGGAAGCATTTTGGCATTATTTTCCAGCGATACTGCAACAATTTTATAGCCTCTGTCTTTTATATTCTGGAAAGATTCCATGCTTCTGGGCATTTTTTCCACTTCCACCCATGTATCTGCGCCTTTTGTAACGCGAAGATTGGGTTCAAAACTGTATTCTTCCTGCAAAGCCACTACTTTATGAAAACCGCACGCTTCCACAGAACGTACAATTGCGGCTGCATTCCTGAACTGATAGACATCTTCCACCACCGGAAGAATAAAATCTGAACTTTCCGGTGCAAAATGCTCGATCTTCTGTAATCTTTCTTCCGTTAAAAACTGCTTTAAATACTCAAAAGTTTGCTGTAAATCTTTCATTCATTTTCAAATCTTTGCAAATTAACGTAAATTTGAGGAATCCTGCGAATGGAGGATAAAAATCTAAGAAAAGTCCTGTATGAAAAGAAAAGTCCTGTTGATATACACCGGTGGAACGATCGGTATGGAGAAAGATTATGAAAGCGGAAGCCTTCGTGCGTTTGATTTCGGAAATATTTTTGAAAAAATGCCCGAAATGAAGCTGATGGAATGCGAAGTTTTTGTACATCCTTTTGAAAAACCGTTGGATTCTTCGGACATGGGACCTGAAGAATGGAAAATTATCGCTCATTATATTCAGAAAAATTATCATCAGTTTGACGGATTTTTAATTCTGCATGGCACAGACACGATGTCTTACACCGCTTCTGCATTGAGTTTTATGCTGAAAGGATTGAAAAAACCCGTTATTTTAACGGGTTCACAGCTACCGATCGGGGATTTACGGACCGATGCGAAAGAAAATCTTCTCACGAGTCTGTATTATGCAAGTCTGTATGAAAATGACGAAGCGGTTATTCAGGAAGTGGCGATTTATTTTGAATATAAACTTTTGAGAGGAAACCGTACCCTGAAATATTCTGCGGAGTATTTTGATGCCTATGCAAGTCCGAACTACCCTATTCTCGGACAATCTGGAGTTCATCTGAATATTATTAAGGATAATCTTCTTCGGGATCATTCTGCTGGAGAATTTCACGTTGACGATCATATTTCGGAAGATATTATTTTCTGGAGAATTTTTCCGGGCATGAACCTGAATCACTTCAAAGAAATTCCAAAAATGAAGGTTCTTATTCTTCAGGTTTTTGGTTCGGGAACCATTTTCAGCAGCGAAAAAACGGTGGAAACTTTGCAGCAGATCCGAGATAACGGAACTGAAATCGTGGTGGTTAGTCAGTGTATTTCAGGAGGAATATCGTTCGGAAAATACGAAAACAGCAATATTTTCTCAAGAATCGGAGCCATCAGCGGAAAAGATATGACCGCTGAAAGTGCAATTACCAAAGCGATGCACTTAATTGACAATCCCAACTACACCGGAAGCTTTGCAGACAACTTCTCCCAAAGCCTTTGTGGAGAAATTTCCGGATAAATTTGCATTTTGAGTTTGCAGATTCCGGAAAATAGTCTATTTTTGCAATCTCAAATACAAAGAGAGGTGTCCGAGTGGTTGAAGGAGCTACCCTGGAAAGGTAGTATACGGGTAACTGTATCGAGGGTTCGAATCCCTTCCTCTCTGCAAATAAAAGTCTTAGGTTTTACTTAAGACTTTTTTGTTTATAGTTTGATGATTGACCATCACAAATCTAAAATAATTTAATCAATATTCTTTCTAAATCATTTTTACTTTATTGTATAATTGCAACTTAATCAGAAACAATTTTAAAAGGCTTAAAATTTTCATTTGGAAACATTTTCTTTGATCTATCGTTTACACTATCAATTGTTTTTTGATCTAAATCAATTTTTAAAATTTCACCATTCTTTCTGAGAATTCCGGATTTAAAATCAGTTTTAATATCTTTTGATAAGTTGCTTAAAATATTTGCTGTAACTATAAATTCAATTTTTGCAGCCCGATCGGTTTTAGCATCAAATTTGTAGTGTTCTTTTTGTAATTCTACATTATTTGTTGAAGGAAACGTTATAGTATATTCCATATCTGCAGTATATTTATCACCACAGGAAATCATTGTAAAAATATATAAAAGCTTTTTCATAGTTTAGTTTTTTTTCAAATATAGGAAAAAGAAAAAATCAAATTTTACGTGAAATCATAAAAAAATCCCAGTTTTTCAACCGGGATTTTCTGTTTGAAAAAGTACCAACTAATTTCAAACTACAATTTAGCTATATGAATGTTTTGGTGTTTTGGTTAATTGCACATCGTTAAAAACTGATGGCTCATCTGTACTTTGAATCTCGCGTCTGATTTCAGCTTAGAATAGATCATGCTTTCAAAAGCCTGTACTTCTTTTAATTTCTGATCAATATATTCTGCGATCTGAACAACGGAAAAGAGAAAATCTCTGTATACCGCAATATTCACCGTTTGTCCGTGAACCGGAAGATAGGCTTTCAGAAAAGGAATTGTCGCCTGATGCTGGTTGTAGTTTACACAGTATCCCGCTCCTTCACGCGAAGTGATGATCTCAAAATCGTTGATAAAATCCAGCACGCTTTTATCTTCTTTATTACTATTTTTCGACAAGTATCTGTTGATTTTATCCAAAATATGCTGTGCATATTCCATCATCGTAACGGTTTTCCATTCGAACTGATGATTGATTTTTTTCAAATTTTTGGCAGGCTTTCCGTTTTCACAGGTTGTGCAGAAAGAAATCCCGATTTTGTCGTAATAAGGAAAAAAGCAGTCTTTGATCTGTATGGAAGCATCTGCCTGAAGTCTGTCGTTGGCAAAGTTGTAATACAGATAAGGGCTGTACAGATCCGAAAGTGCTTTCAGATAGTCGGTTTCGCTTGTATTCTTATATTCCTCAAACCATTTTTCAAGGTTGTCGTAATAGGTGTTTTCAAACTCTTTAAAACTTAGATATAATGGCAGTTCCATAGCTTCGTAATTTTGATAAGACAAAGCTATTGCGGTAATGCGACAAAACTCGACGTGTTATTTTTTAGTTTTGAAATTTTTTTGAATTGATGATTTTGGATTGATGTAATAAACTGAATACGATCTAAAATACTTCCACTGATTCGCGCTCAGGAAAACATTGCAAATGCCAATTGCCTGAAATTTAATTGTAAAATTTATCATTCATCATTCATCATTTATCATTTATCATAATTCGTCATAATAAATTCAAAATAATGAATCATCTTCATATAATTTTCGACACTGAGATATTCATTGGTGCTGTGAATGCTCTGTTGCTCAAAATTATTGATTTTAACAGGCATAAATCTGTAAATGTTTTTACTTACCATCTGATATTTGTAGGCATCCGTTCCGCCCAGTGTAAGATACGGCGTTACAATAGCTGCCGGATAAAGCTGTTTTACTCCTTGTTCAATTAGCTGATACGCTTTTGTATTGCTTGATGAAACTGCAGAAGCTTCTCTGGTATTGTCAATTTCTTCCACTTCCACCTCAAAACCTTCGGTTGCTTTGGCAATATGTGCTTTTACATCTTTTATGGTATTTCCGGGAAGCAGCCTGAAATTAACCACAAATTCAACTTCGGGAGAAAGTACGTTGGTTCCGTCACTTCCTTTCATCATGGTAAGTGCCGTTGTCGTACGAACTAAAGCATTGGTAGAATTATTTTTGGTAAGCTGAGAAAGAAGAAGCGGTTTCAAAAGCCATTGATTGGAGATTGCCATTCTGCTCGGGAAAGACATGGAACTTCCTATATTATCAAAAAACTGTTGGATTAAAGGGGTAATTACCGGTTTCATCTGATCGTCTTCCAGTCGCTGCATAATAACGGCGGCTTTTCCGATCGCACTTTCCATGGGCGGTGTTGACGAATGTCCGCCTAAACCTTTCACTTTTATTTTGGCAGAAAGAAAACCTTTTTCGGCACAGCCGATTACCGCTACATCCGAATCGATTCCAGAAATGCTTCCTTTTTCTAAAATTAACCCGCCTTCATCATAAACAGCATCAAACTGTATGTTTTTTTTCTTAAAATAAGAGGCAATCTGTGTTGCTCCCTTCTTCCCTCCTACTTCTTCATCGAATCCGAAAGCCAGATAGATATCGCGTTTCGGCGTATGTTTATTTTTAATTACATTATTCATGGATTCCATCAGAGAAAAAAGCATTCCTTTCATGTCAATTGCTCCGCGTCCGTAAATTCTTCCATTGGCAACGGCTCCTGAAAACGGAGCAAAATCCCAGTCTTCAGCAACTTTTGTAATGGCTGGAAAAGGTTTATCATTGGGTCTGAAAACATTTTCTGCTGTATTTTTCACCTCCGCATCTCCGGGAGGAACCACATCAATATGAGACAGAAACATAATGGGCGCGAGACCTGGATTGCTTCCTCTAAACCTGAAAACCAGACCATAAGTATTCACCTCAACATATTCTGTATTTTTATAAACTTCTGGATATGCTTTTTTCAGATATTCTTTAAATGTTACAAAAGGGGAATAATCGAAATCCCCTAATTCTCCGGTGGAAACTGTTGGGATCTTTAATCCGTCGGAAAAACGTTTAACAACCGAATCGTTCTTTACAAATTTCCATCCTCCGGAATCTGCCTGATCTGTTTTTTTGAAAGGATAGGTGAATGTTCTGATTAAAACAAAAGCAATGAGAATAATGATAATACTCAAAAAGACTAAAAGAAACTTCTTCATGATTATTAATTTTATATAAATATAATGAAGATTTTACTTCTAAAATAGCGTTTCAGTTTAAAACTTTCAGTTTTTTCAGGTACATATCATAAAAGATTTTGCGGCGGCCTTTTTTGTAAAGCATAAAATACGTAACATTTTTATTTTTTACGATTGAGTCTCCGGTATCAATTAAAATGATGATATTAAGATCTTCTAAATAGATTTTTTTATCATCGCTTGTTTTTATGAGATGACAATGACTCATATAATCATATTTATCATACACTACAATTCCATTGAAATGCTATTCAAAATATTTGTATATAGAAAAATTGGGATCTAAGATTTGTTTTAAAATACCAAAACAGAAAACTGCCCCAAAGAATCCCAGTACAATTTCAGTAAAATTTTGTTTCAGGAATTTTATAAAAACAATGCATTAATCTTCTCTGTTGTTTTCAAGCTCTTCCTTTCTCTTTTTAATAAAATCTGTAGGGCGAATTCCGTTGATTTCGTAAAAAAGATCTGAAAAATTCTGTCGGGAAGCGATTCCGCATTCTTTTGCAAGGGTTTCGATGCTGTATTTTAAGTATTTTTTATCCTCAAAAAGCAGATTGGTGATGTAATTGATTCTGAGTTCACTTAAATATTTATTGAAATTCGCTTTTTTATATTCGTTAATCACCTGTGAGAGATAGTTTGAATTAGTACCCAGTTGGGCGGCTAATTTACTAATTGTTAATCCTTTTTGTGTAAACCCTTTTTTATCTTCAAACGTTTTAAGCTTTTTCAGAAGTTCTTCTACCTTATTTTCTGTAATCGTCAGTTTCTTTTCTTCGATCTGCGGAACAAGTTCTTTGGTTTCGTCCATTTCTTCTTTCTGATGGTTTGCCGTGAACTTCTCTTCAACTAAAATATACTTTTTCTGAATTTCTTTGGATTTTTTATGCCTTCTCGTCAGCAGAACAACCAAACCGATTGCCCAGATAATTAACACAATGATAATAATAGTCCCGAGATAATTTATTTTCTGAAGTTTATTTTTTTCGTCCAGTAAAGTATCGGTATCGTAATCTTTATGAATTTTCGGGGACAGATAAATAAAATCTCTAGACATAATACTGTCTGCCCGAAGCAACTGGCTTGTGTAATAGAGCTGGTTCTTCTCGTTTTTCTCTTTTTTGGAATAATCGATCAGGATTTCATAATTTTCCCTCAGTTCCGGAAGGATAAACTGATGTTTCTGAAAAATGGAATCAATCTTTTTAAAATAAATAATAGATTGTTTGGTCTTTTTAAGATCGGAATAAGTTTTCCCGATGTAGAAATAACTTACCGAAAGCCTTGCAAAATCACGGCTTTCTCTGATCACGGGCAGAGACTGATTAAAGTCTTCTAACGCTTCCTTGAATTGATTTCTCTTGTATTCTGAAATACCCTTCGACAAAAGGAAATATCCTTTTTCCAGAGCATATTCCGAATTATCTCCTATCTCCGTAAGTCCTGTCTGTATAGCAGCATCCACTTCTTCTTGTTTCCCAAGATGCCTGTTGCAGATAATAAGCTGGTGAAGACTGTTGAGATAGCCTTTCTTATTGTTATAAATTTCATTAGGATGAAGCTTGGTGATTGATTTCGCCTTTTCCCTGTAATAGACAAGGCATTTCGTAAAGACCTGTGAAGCATCTTCGTAATAGCCGAGATAGCTTTTCACCACTCCGATATGATACAGATTCTGATATTTCAGATATTGATTTCTTGTATTTCTTGAATATTTATAAGCTTCAAGATATTCATTAAGAGCAAGTTGAAATTTTTTATAGTGGTAATAATAAATAACGCCTTTATCAATATGGGCAACAATTTTAAGATCATCCTCATTCGTCTGATTGGCTGCCCAGATCATGCTGTCTGCATACTTCAGCTTATTTTCGTTTAAGGAAGAAAAAAATACAGCATCTTTATATCCCTGAACCAGCTTTCCGTAATTCTTTTCCTTTTTCGCCAAATTGATGTATGGCTTTATAAAAGGAAATGCCTTCATATCATTTTCCGGAAAATCTTCATATTTCAGCCTGAGTTTATAATAATCGCTGTACCCTTCCTGCGAAAAGACTAAATTAAAAATTCCGACAAAAAGAATAAAAAATAATTTTTTTTTCACCCTGTTAAATAATCCTATGTGTAAACTCCGTCAAAAGTACAGAAAATAGATCATTTTTTATCAAAGAATATGGAATTAAAATGTGGTATAGAATTATTTCTACTTTACAAATATATCAATTGAAAATCAAACAATTAAACAATAAAAATCAAAACATCAAGCTGTCTTAATTTATGAATAATGACCGCATTTGTTTTTTTATTTCACCATAACGTTATAATTTCGAAACCGGAAATCAAAACAACAGACAAAAATTATTTAAAGCCGTTTTATAATCATTGAATAGAAAAGAAGCCCTAAAAAAGCACATGCAGATAAATTTTGAAAAGCTAATAAAAACATGATTCTATTCATAAATCTCACCACCTTCCTTAACAGGAGAAATTACTTTTTTGGAAGGCTGGTTTTTTAAAATTTAATTTTCAAAAAAGCTAATAACCATTTTTTTTAAAAAGATAATAACCGTGAAGAAATAAATTAGTCCTGTATCCTACAGGTAAATTGGGAAGGAGGTTCTGAAATATGAACCTTTTTATTAAAGTTTTCAGTTTTAATCGAAAAGAGACTGTTCCTTACGGGCAGCCTCTTTTCTTTTTAAAACATTAAGATTTACAAATCACTTCCAGCCTCCGCCTAAGCTCTTGTAAATATCAACAACTGTACTCAGCTGTTTTTGTTTAGCTTCCACCAGTTCCATTTTGGCATCCAAAGCGTCTCTCTGGTTCAGAAGAACTTCCAGATAATCGGCTCTTGAATTTTTAAACAACTGATTCGCTATATCTATTGATTTTTCCAAAGCCTGTGTTTCTTCAGACTTCAGTTTATAATACTGATCGATGTTTTTCACCTTAGACATTAAATTGGCAACATCCAGATACGCATTCAGAATGGTTTTATCATATTCGTACAACGCCTGAATCTGTCTTGCATCCGCTGTCTGAAAGTTCGCTTTAATGGCACTTTTATTAATCAGCGGACCCGCTAGTTCACCCACCAGACTTGCTGCCATAGATTCCGGCAATTTAACCAGATAAGATGGTTTAAAAGCTTCCAGTCCTAACGTTGCAGAAATTTCAAGGCTTGGATAAAACTCTTTTCTGGCTGCTTCCACATCCAGTTTTGATGATTTTAATTCAAGCTCAGCCTGTTTGATGTCGGGACGGTTTGCCAGTAACTGTGACGGAATTCCCGTATAAACCGTCTGAGGAATCATCGACATGAAATCTCCTTTTGATCTTACAATTGGTTGAGGAAATCGTCCGCAAAGCGCATTGATTTCGTTTTCTTTTTCAGTAATTTCCTGACGGATGGTAAATTCCGAAGCTTTAGATTTTGCCAGTTCCGCCTCGAATTTTTTTACCGCCAGTTCCGTGGCTGCTGCAGCTTCTTTCTGGATTTTTGAGATCTCCAAAGCTCTCTGCTGCAACTTCGTGTACTGCTGAATGATATCCAACTGATTATCCAGAGCCAATAATTCATAATAATTATCAGCAACTTCCTCAATTAAATTCGAAAGAACGAAATTCTTCCCTTCCACGGTAGAAAGATAATGTGCTACTGCAGATTCTTTCTCCGTTCTCAGCTTTTTCCAGATATCCACTTCCCAGTTTGCCATCAGTCCGCCCTCAAAATTTCCAAGCGGATCCGGCATTTCTTTTCCGGGTTCTATTTCTGTGGTGGCATCACCTGCTCCTTCGCTGGTGTAACGCCCTGCTTTTTTAACTCCTGCACCGATTCCTGCGGAAACAGTAGGTGTTAATCTTCCTTTTTTCGCCAAGACACCGCTTTTTGCAATCTCAATTTCCTGCAAAGTAATCATTAACTCCTGATTATTTTTTAAAGCAGTTTCTATTAAGGCTACTAAATTAGGATCTGTAAAAAACTGTCTCCAAGGGGTTGTTCCGCTGTTATTATTGGCATCACCCTGATCCTGCTGATTAAAATTCTGAGGAATATTTTCTTTCACCTCATCTTTTACCACAGTCGCCATGGGCGCCTTACAGCCTGCTAAAACAAGCGATAAGGCAATGGCAGCTATATATCTTTTATTATAAATCTTCATGTTTGTCGTCGTGTTGGTACGGTTCTGTTTGTTCTGTTAAAGGATTTTCCTCTTCATATTTTGCCAGTTTCGATTTTTCTGCGATTGTTCCGAAGATGTAATACAATCCAGGGATAATCATCAGTCCGAAAATAGTTCCGATCAGCATTCCTCCTGCTGCAGCGGTACCGATGGTACGGTTACCGATTGCTCCCGGTCCCGTTGCCAGAACCAATGGAATTAAACCTGCGATGAATGCAAATGAGGTCATCAGAATCGGGCGGAAACGAATCGCGGCTCCTTCGATGGCTGCCTGCGCTACAGGAATTCCCTCTTCCGCTTTTTTCTGTACGGCAAATTCTACAATCAGTACGGCATTTTTACCCAAAAGACCAATCAGCATCACCATTGCCACCTGAGCGTAAATATTGTTTTCCAATCCTAATAATTTCAGACATAAGAAAGCTCCGAAAATACCTGTCGGTAACGATAAAATTACCGGTAACGGAAGAATGAAACTTTCGTACTGTGCGGAAAGAATCAGATAAACAAATCCTAAACACACTAAGAAAATGAAAATCGCTTCGTTTCCACGGCTTACTTCATCTTTAGAAATACCTGCCCAATCGATCCCAAAACCTCTCGGAAGGGTTTTATCCGCAACTTCTTTAATGGCTGCAATCGCCTGTCCGGAACTGTACCCCGGAGCAGGAGTACCACTCACCTCGGCAGAATTGTACATATTATGTCTGGTAATCTCGGAAAGACCGTACACTTTTTCCAGATGCATAAAATCTGAATACGGAACCATTTGCTCCTTATCATTTTTCACATACAATTTCAAAAGATCACTCGGTAGCGCACGATATTGAGGGCCCGCCTGAACGATTACTTTATAAGGTCTGTCGAAACGGATGAAACTGGTTTCATAGTTGGAACCGATTAATGTGGATAAATTATCCATTGCATTTTCAATCGTCACTCCTTTTTGCTCGGCAAGATCATTATCCACTCTCAACATATACTGAGGGAAACTCGCGGAATAGAACGTAAACGCAGAACCCAGTTCCGGACGTTTTTTCAGTTCTCTTACGAAGTCATTACTTACCTTTTCCATTTTTTGATAATCTCCGCTTCCCGCTTTATCGAGCAGACGAAGCTCGAAACCACCTGCAGCACCGTAGCCCGGAATGGAAGGCGGCTGGAAGAATTCTATATTTGCACCGGGAATATTCTTCGCTTTTTCTTCAAGCTTTTCTATGATTTCCGCGGCAGATTCTTTACGGTCTTCCCAGCTTTTAAGATTGATAAGACAAGTACCGGAGTTGGAACCCGTACCTTCCGTAAGGATTTCGTAACCCGCCAGTGAAGAAACAGACTGTACTCCATCGATATCTTCAGATTCTCTTAATAATTCTTTGGCAATCTGGTTGGTTCTTTCCAGTGTAGAACCCGGAGGAGTCTGAATAATCGCATAAATCATCCCCTGATCTTCCGCAGGAATAAATCCTGAAGGCAATGAATTGCTTAAAAAGAATGTACATGCACAGAAAGCTAATAGTAATGGTAAAGTGATTGTTTTTTTCTTCACCGTTTTGTTTAGCATTCCTTCATATTTGTTCGCTCCTTTTGTAAATAATCCGTTGAATTTATCAAGGAAAATAGTAATCGGAGTTCTTCTTTTGGCTTTTCCGTGGTTATTTTTTAAAATTAAAGCACATAAAGCCGGCGTTAATGTTAAAGCTACAACCCCTGAAAGAATAATTGCAGAAGCCATAGTGATGGAAAACTGACGGTAGAAAACTCCAACCGGACCGGACATGAAGGCAATCGGAATGAATACGGATGCCATTACCAGAGTAATTGCGATAATTGCCCCGCTGATTTCGTGCATTGCTTCTTCAGTCGCTTTTAGCGGAGATAAATGCTTCTCCTCCATCTTGGCGTGAACGGCTTCAATTACCACAATCGCATCATCTACCACGACCCCGATCGCCATAACAAGCGCAAATAACGAGATCATATTTAAGGTAATTCCGAAGGCGGACATGACTGCGAAAGTACCTACTAATGATACCGGAACTGCCAAAGCAGGAATTAAGGTTGAACGCCAGTCTCCCAAGAATAGGAATACCACGATTGCCACCAAAATAAAGGCTTCAAAAAGCGTATGAACTACTTTTTCAATAGAAGCATCAAGGAATTTTGATACGTCATAACTGATGTCGTAATGCATTCCTTTCGGGAAAGTGGTTTTCTGCAATTCTTCCATCAAAGATTTTACATTCTTGATAACGTCACTTGCGTTGGAACCATACGATTGTTTTACCGTGATTGCCGCAGAAGGCTTTCCGTTTAAGGTAGAATAAATATCATACATGGACGAACCGAATTCTATATCGGCAACATCTTTTAATCTGATGAATTCGCCATCGGGTTTAGCTTTAAGGATAATATTTCCGTAATCTTTTTCATTATTAAAACGACCCGGATATTTTAAAATATATTCAAAGGACTGCGATCTTTTTCCGGAACTTTCACCTGTTTTACCCGGAGAAGCTTCTAAACTCTGCTGATTCAGGGATTCCATTACTTCATCTGCGGAAATGCTGTATGCCGTTAATCTATCCGGTTTCAGCCAGATACGCATCGCATATTCTCTTGTTCCCAAGATATCTGCGAAACCGACCCCGCTTACTCTTCTCAATTCAGACATTACATTGATGTCTGCATAGTTGAAAAGGAATTTCTGGTCAGCTTTCGGATCATCACTGTACAGGTTAATGTACATCAGCATATTGGGTTCTTCACGGGTAATTTTCACCCCTTCACGAACAACCAATGGCGGGAGTTTATTAACCACCGAAGAAACACGGTTCTGTACGTTTACTGCTGCTACATTCGGATCGGTTCCCAAATCGAAAACCACCTGAATGGAAGCTTCCCCGTCGTTTCCGGCATCAGAAGTCATATATTTCATTCCGGGAACCCCATTCAGACCTCTTTCCAATGGAATAACAACGGATTTAATCAACAATTCATTGTTGGCTCCGGGATAATCCGCCGTAATGTTTACTTTGGGTGGAGAAATAGACGGAAACTGGGTAACCGGTAATTTTACAAGGGATAAAACTCCCATAAATACGATAATCAAAGAGATTACGATAGACAGAACAGGTCTGCGAATAAATTTCTTAAACATAAAATAATGATGAATTATTAATGATGAATGATAAATGATGATTATGAAGTTTTTGCATAATCACGATCACGTATCGATTATCGTATTCTACTCTGCTTTTAATTTTAATGACTGAAGAACTTTTTTCGGATCCTGAACTTTTGTCTGAACTTTCTGATCGTCTTTTACTTTCTGAACGCCTTCCAGTAAGATTTTATCTCCGGTTGAAAGCCCTGAAGCAACTACGTATACATCAGGAAGCTCATAAGCGATCTTTATATTTTTAGATTTTGCCACTCCGTTCTTGTCTACCACGAAAACATATTTCTGATCCTGAATTTCGTAGGTAGCTTTCTGAGGAATGATTAAAGCATTTTTCAATGGTAACGTCATTCTTACTTTTCCCGTTTCTCCGTTTCTCAGAAGTTTATCCGGATTGGGGAATTTAGCTCTGAAAGCGATATTTCCTGTCTCACTGTCAAATTCCCCTTCAATGGTCTGAACCTGTCCTTTCTGCGGAAAAACATCTCCGTTTGCCATGACGAGATCTACCATATTGCTTCCTCTTGAAGCTACATTTCTCTGATAGTTAAGATATTCCGGCTCCGAAACATTGAAGTAGGTATAAATATCGTTGTTATCAGAAAGGGAGGTTAATAAATCCCCTTCATCTACCAGACTTCCCAGTTTCAAAGGAATTCTGTCGATAATTCCTGAAAACGGAGCTTTAATATCTGTAAAAGACAGGTGAATCTGTGCCAGTTTCGCTTCAGCATTGGCTGCATCCAGCTTAGCTTTCGCCATTGCTCTTTCGTTTTTGGAAACGATGTTGTTGTTGGCTAATGTACTTGCATTTTTCAGCTCAATTGTTGCCTGAGCAACTTCTGCCTGAGCTTTCAGTAATTCTGCCTGATATAATTTCGGCATAATTCTGAATAAGGTTTGTCCCTGACGAACAAACTGTCCCTCATCTACAAAGATTTTCTCAAGAAAACCTTTTTCCTGTGCACGAACTTCGATGTTCTTTACAGATCTGATCTGCGCCACATATTCTTTATCAATCACAGTATCCATCACAACGGGTGAGGTTACCGGATAAACAGCGGCTTCTTCTTTTTCTTCTTTTTTCTTGTTACAACCTGTGAACAATAAAATACTGCTTAGCGCAATGCTTGCGACAACTCTTTTAATCATAATTCTAGAGTTTATGTAAATCGTTAATGTTTTAAATATGAAAATGGCAATAAGAGGATCGACGGAATAATTGATTGCCGGCAATTACAACGCAGGATTTTCCCACCGAATAGCTAATCGGCAGAAAACGGGTTCGAAAATGTGGATTTTAAATTCTGATAGAACGAATCAGAATGAATTTTTTAACAGAAGAATATTCTGATATACAGCTATGGATCGCTGATTTTAGTCTTTTGAAACTTTTTAAACCAAAAATATAGACCAAGGTGAAAACACTGGCGAAAGCCACCATTGCCTGAAAGGTATCGGACAACTGGAAATCGTCTTCGGCAAGTTCGAGCGTATATGCATTGCTTACATCATCCGAAGCCTGTTGCATAGAAAGCTTTTCGCAGGTCTGGTTTAAACGGTTTGCTTTTTTGGGTAAATTCTGAGAAGTATGAGTGTAATCGTTTCGTAAAGTTTTGACATTGATCTTGCTTTCTACTACAAAAAGCAGAAAAAGAGTGGTCAAAAAATATACGATATAGTTTCTCATGATTTCAAGGCACAAATGTAGACTTTAGTTTCATTAAGTTTCAAGACAATTGTGTGACAACTTGTTTACATTAACAATATTTAACACTTCTTTAAATTCGCTGAATTTGTTTAATTATAGTAAAGCACACCTATCTTAAAAGGAATAAAAAAATTGATTACCAAATAATTAACATTATAAAAAATTTTATCTATTATTTGTGAAGTTCTTTAATACGATTTCTACGTCATACAAACCGCTCACAACTATGTTAAATTATTGTAAAATTCCCATATTATTGACAAAAACAAAATATAATAACATTTATATTAAATTATTCATCATAATAAAAGAATATTTATTACTTTTACTACAAAATACCACCGAAAACTCTTATCTTTTTTTATCTTATTAAAAACTGACATTAATATTATAACATGAAAAACAAAATCTTTATTTCAGGCTTCCTTCTTGCTTCTGTTTTTTCTTTTGCGCAAGTTGGCATTAATACAACATCTCCCGATGCTTCTGCAGTTTTAGATGTGAATTCAACGAACAAAGGGATTCTCGGTCCCAGAATAAGTCTTACTTCTGCTACCATGCAGCTTGGATCAGCTCCTAATGCCGCTGGACTTTTAATTTATAATACGGGACCAACGATTACTCCCGGATATTATTTCTGGAATGGATCTGAATGGAGGGTTTTCAATACTTCATCTTCGGAAAGTGGCTCGACACAGTCTCTTGCCAGTGTAGAAAGTATTGCCGTAATGGGACCGCTTGTTGCAACGTCGGATAACGGAAGAGCCGGATATGCTCTTTCCATCACGACACCGGACGGAAGATTTTCGGTAAGAACATTTATTCCTACAAATACAAATTTCTCGCAGGTAAATCTGCAAATAAGAAACAACACTACCGGAGTAGTGGAAATTATCTCCAACGGACATTATCTTTGGGGAGGAGCAGGTGGCTATCAGCAAAACCAGCTAAGACTTCCTGTGGGGGCATGGGCAGGAGATAATGCGACTTCAAGCGCGTCTCTTATTGACGCTACCACAGGAGCAAGGATACAAACCGCATCTACCAATCCTTATTGGGGAGATCCTGAAACCTATGCCGGAGGTATGCCGGAACAGCGTTTGTACTCGTGGACCACGAACGACGGAGCCGACAAAACATTTTATAAAATGTATTATATGATGGGTTCTTCTACTCCCGGAAATGCAGGAAACGCAACAAACTGTCCGTCCGGAACGTGTAGTACAACCAAAGCATTTTTCACTATCGATCAGATTAAAGCGCCATAGGATTCTAAAAACACATTATTTTGATTTTGAGAGAGACGTTCCCGGAATGTCTCTTTTGGTTTTTAAATGGGATGTTATTTATTTATTCAAAGATGGGTTTACTTTATTTTATTTAACATAAAATATTTTAATAACGGTAAAAAAGCATTTAGTTTTAATTAATTTATAAAAATTTAACATATTATTATCATAAAAAATTGTAATTTTAAGCATCATTACATCAATGAATCACTTAAAAATCACATCTTATTATGAAAAAATTATTGCGGATTATTACATTAACAGCTATAGTGGTCTTCACCATAACAGCATGTAAGAATCAGGTAAAAGAGGAAATTGTGGAAGCTGAAAACAATGCTGCCGTAAAACAGGAACCTGATAAAATTACCAAAGAAGTTTATACAGATGAATCCGGAGAACAGCTGGAGGTAAGTTTTAATGAAACTAAACACACTGTTGTGGTGCATCTGAACGGCAAATCTTATGAGCTTAAAAAAAGCGATGAACTTCCCGAGTTTACAGCAGGAGACGCAAACTATCAATATTCTGATGTGCGTGGTGAGATTACTTTTCTGAAGAAAGATTACAATATGGTATTGTTCCATCACAAGAAAAGCAAAGCTTCTTCATCCAATACTAAAATGGCTTCTTATTAATCACGAAATTTTAAAATTATGAAAAAATTAATCACTTATTTTTGTGCACTACTCTTTACGGCTTTTGCGGCTTCATGCATGTCTAAGCCTTCCGCAACGGCTCCTTCTGAAAATAATTCTGACATCACCGGAAAAACATGGCAATTGACTGAACTCAACGGTAAACCTATTCAGCTTAAAAATCCTAAGGCTGTACCCCATTTTATGCTGAATACTTCGACAATGAGATATGAAGGTCATGGCGGCTGCAACGGTGTAGGCGGTACTTTTGAAATAAAGCCAGAAGTCATGCGCATTAAATTCAACCAGGGTATGTCTACTATGATTGCCTGTGATGATCTGGAAACGGAACGTGCATTTACGCAAGCGCTGCTTTCTGCTGATAATTATTCTGTAAACGGAAATACTTTAACTCTTAACAAAGCCAGAATGGCGCCTTTGGCAAAATTTACTTTAAAGTAATTATAAAGATTAGTATAGATAAGAACACTTCCTGATGACGGAAGTGTTTGTTTTTCAGGTTATTTATTCTTATAGATGAGGCAGTAAATAAGCAATGTAACGTTTACAACTACCGAAAATGCATTGGTAAGGATGATGGGAAGTTCATCTTTCAGAAAGCCGTACCAGATCCAGAGAGAAACTCCCGAGATAAGTACAATAAGCATTCCCGAAGAAAGATCATCAGCATTTTTGTCTTTAATCACTTTTACCAATTGAGGAATCATTGATCCAGAAGTAAGAAGACCGGCGATTATTCCTAAAACATTTTCATTCATAGCTGCTATTTGATTAAGATATAGCAAAAATTATGGCAATTGTTAAAATAATTTTAAAATTTTCCCTAAATTCATCATAAACTTATTTTTTAGGAATTTTATTCAGCAATTCTTTTTAAAAAGATAATGATTTTCTCAATTTATAATAATTATCGTAATTTGCTTTATAAAACATAAATTATGGTGTTTCATCACATCCGGGATTATATTGTATGTATTGTCTTTTTGGTATTAGGAATTCAAAGCTATGCTCAGAATCATTCAATATCAGTTCTTGACAGTATTACAGATCAGCTTCGTGTTGAAGGAAATATTAATAAAAGTATCATTCTGAATAAAAATGCTTTAAAAGCCTATACCAGAAATTCAGATACTGAGGGAGTGATTAACGCCAATATTAATCTTGGCGGACTTTACTGGTATTTAAATGATTACAAAGTAAGTCTGCAGTATTTAGAAACCTCAGAAAATCTTTCAGAAAAAACAAAAAATCCTTTGCTTTTAGGAAAGCTGTTTGGGGAATATGGAAGGAATTATGCTTCTCTCGGGTTATTGAATCAATCTAATTCAAATCTAAATAAGGCGATATTTTACGCTAAAAAAATTCAGCAGAAAAAGCAAAGAGAAAAACTTCTTTTCTATTATTATACCTGGAAAATTGCCAATCTTGAAGAATTGCACCTTAAGGATTCTGCGGATGCCGTACAAAAGAACCGGAAAAAACTTGTTGTACAGCCTCTTACTTATGTATACACAGCAGAAAGATTTCTAAGTCTGAAAAAGCCGGATTCTGCAGAATATTATTTAAATAAGGCATTAAAAATATCCGATCAGTATAGTCATTACCAAAAATCGATGACGTTTTATGCTTTCGGAAAACTGTATTTTTTTAAAAAGGATTATGATAAAGCATTAGATTTTTTTAATAAATCCCTGGTTATTGCCCAAAAGCTTTCCAGAAAAAACGACGAAAAAAACATCTACAAATTTGTTTCGGAAGTGTATGAAAAGCTTGGTGACATTTCTAAAAAGAGCGAATATCTTGAAAAATACATCAAAATAAAAGACAGCATTGATGATGCAGAAAGGGAAGCTTTGGTAATCCCTGTAAAAAAGATTATCGACCGTGAAAAGAGAAATGAAAGAAAAGACAGAATCCAGCTTTACATTCTTATTACCATAATCATTATGTCGGCATTAGCGGTTATATTCGGGCTGAGACAGCGATACATCCGAAAGCAAAAAGAAAAGGAAGCCATCATCACGGAAACATTGCAGGAAACAGACAAACTGAAAAGTAAGCTGAATAATTCTCTGGACGAACTTACCAAACTTGCCAGTACAAATGATCCGTTCTTTCTGATGAAATTCAAAGAAGTCTATCCCGAGTTTTATGAGACATTAGTCACGAGATATCCTCATCTTTCTCCCAACGATATCAGGTTCAGTTGTTTTCTCAGATTAAATCTCTCTACAAAAACTATTGCAACGTATAAAAATATTTCGATCCGAACGATAGAATCCAGAAAATACAGGCTACGAAAAAAATTAGGTCTTCCTTCAGATGTTGATCTGAATAAATGGATGATGGAACTTTAGCGTAAAATATAATAAAATCCTTAATTCGTTAAGGATTTTTCATTTCATCACCATGATAACTCTAATAATTTCGTCATTTATACTCTACTGAAAAACTACTCAAAATAAAAAATAAAACACTCAATATCAGCTCATTAACAAATTAAAGTAGATTTGCAGTATCTGTTTTTTTCAATATTGGCTATAGTTTTGCCCCGTTAATCGCATCACAAATTATCTATGAATATCATATCACAATAATTGATTTTCACATTTAAATTTTTGACATAATAAGGGTTATATAGTTCACTGAATTTATAGCAAATAGATAGTGAATGTGTGTTCAGGAAAGTAAATATTATAAAGTTCATTCCACTTTAAATATTTGCTTCCTGTTTTTAATCGAAACAAAAACAAAGATTCTAAATACACTAAAAATGAAAAAAACAATTCTGGCATGTTTATGTATTATTTCATCTGTTACGGCTTTCTCACAAGTAGGTATTAATACCGCTCAGCCGAATTCTACCTTAGACGTAAATGCCAAAAACGCCACCGGTACTTCTGCCGCTGTCGACGGATTACTCGTTCCCCGTGTCGACAGACAAAGAGCCCAAAGCATGAAAAATGTACCGGTTTCCACATTAATATTTGTAAACAATATTTCCACAGGTTCATTATCCGGTACAGCGGTTAATATTGATAGTGTGGGATACTATTACTTTACAGGTGTGGTCTGGTTAAAGCTGATTACCGTTGATAAAGATTCAAATATCTATAATTCCAACGGAACTCTTTCGGGAAACAGATTGGTAAGTCAGGGAGCCAATACTTTGGCGTTCTTAGGTTCATCCGTTCATTCCTTCTCTGTGGACGGAAGTACCTTTTCTGTAGACGCAGCCAATAACAGAATCGGAATAGGAACCACTACTCCACAAAACAAACTGGATTTAGGAGGCGGGAATGGCAAAAAGCTGGCGTTATGGAACAGTCCCGCGGGAGACGATTTTTATGGATTGGGAAATACGCAGGATGTTCTGCAGCTCTTTTCCGGAGCTAAACCGGATGGAGATCCGCTTATGACTTTGAATAAAACCGGAAAAGTAGGAATAGGAACAACTTCGCCTTCTACCGTTTTGGATGTTCGTTCGGCTTCAAAAGGAGCATTAAAAATTGCAGATGGTACACAGGGAGCAGGAAAAGTTCTCACTTCAGATGCCAATGGAGTTGCCACTTGGGTATCTCCTTCCACACAGGTTATTATAGGTTCAGGATCTAACGGAGGCTATAATCTTCCTTTTATAAAATTCAGCGAATACAGATACACAGGAGCCACCATTCAGTTACCTCCCGGAAAATGGATGATAACGGTGAGCCAGCTTGTAAAACCTGCGGGCGGATCTCTGTCTCCTAATGACTGGCTATTTGTAAGAAGCACCTTTTCTGAAGAAAATCTTACTACAATCGGACAGGCCGGAAACAGGTCTCCCGATGTAAAGTCTCCTGCCTTAATGAGTTTTAAAGTTACCGGACCGGGAACTTATGATACTGCTACAGGAACTATTCTTATCCATAATACATCTTCGGGAACAAAAACGTACCGATATATTGCCGGAAGTACAGAAGGTGGAATTTCATCTACTCCAATCTATCTGGACGCATTTGCCGGAGGATGGGCAGAAAATACAATTTATGCTACGGCAGTGAACTAAAAATATATTATTTGTTAGCGATTAAGGCTGAACTTTTATGAGTTTCAGCCTTAATTTTTATTTTTGAACCGCTCTAAAGAAATTTCCTCATGCAACGGAATGCCCTCTTCAATAAAATCATATAAGCTTTTGGAAAAATAACAGCCGTTCAGAATCCCTCTGGCTCCTAAACCATTGAAAACATAAAAATTGTGATGGTCAGAATGTCTTCCGATAATCGGTCTTCTGTCTTTTACGGTTGGTCTGAATCCAAAATTGATGTCTTTAATTTCAAAAGGATGAGGATAAAATTCCATCAGCCCTTTTTTAAGCTGCTCAACGGCAGATTCGTCAATTTCCTGATGCAGCTGCTCTCTGTCATAAGTACCGCCGTAAAAATACAACTGATCATTTACCGGAAAAAGAAAATGCTTTTTCTTGATAGTAATATTTTCAGGAATTTTTTCTGAAAGTTCTACTTTGATATGGTGACCTTTATTGGGGTTTACGGGAATATCGGAAAAAAAAGGATTATGCTTCACTCCCATTCCTTCACAAAATAAAATATTTTTGAATGTAAAATTTTTATATGTTGATCTTTCTGCATCTAAATCAGAATAAATAAATTTTTCAGCGATTAAATTTTCATTTTTTTCTAAAAAATCAAATAAACCCGTAAAAAATCCATTAACATTTAATCTTGCAGACTGATTAACCTTTCCTGAAAGAAAATCATTTTTTACCACCTCTAAAAGATCAAAATTTTTATCTAAAAATTGAGAAAGATCATCATTGTTGGATTTTTTCAGCCAAAGTGCCTGTTCATTTTCATCATGAAAAATTCTGTGGATAGGTGCATCTATAAGATAGTTTTGTCCTGTATAATTCTCAATTTCTTTTAAAGTATTTTTAAGAAAATCGATCTGTTCCTGTGCTTTCCAGAAAGTGGTGAACTTTTTAAGGACAACAGGATTAATGATTCCCGCAGAAACCTGCGAAGCACTCTTCTGTCTTTCCGAAAACATCACAAAAGACCTGTTGTTTCTGATTAACTGATGTGCAAAAAAAAGTCCCGCATATCCGTCTCCAACGATAATATAATCTACATTCTTCATAATAAAAAAACCTGAGTAAAAATACTCAGGTTTTCTATAATTATCAAGTGAAATCTTAGTAATTCCACATATCATTTTCCATTTGAAGGATCTGCGCCTTAATTCTGTCGCTTTCGTCAATCTGATCTTCAGCGTCTCTTGGAATATAGTCTTTGATGACTCCATCACCTAGTCCTGCTGATGATTTATAAATAACAGAAGAGAATCTTCTAGCGTTGATCAAATCATCAAAAGATAAATCTGCTGATGAATTTTTTCTGTTATAAACGTAATTGTTAGCTAAGATATCTCTTGCACTTGGATAATAAATCCAGAAAAGATCAATCAATTCATCTGCTCCAGCTAAAGGCTGTCCATCTGGTCCTGTTCTTCCTTGTACCGCAGGATCTGGTCCCATAGCAGCAAGACCAAGTGGTCTATATTTCAACTGACCATCTCTTTTATCAATGAACCACATACCCATTACTTTTAAAACTTTAACTTTATCAGTTGTCGTTTTAAAAACGTCAGTATATTCTTTTTTCTCCTGTTCTGTTAATTGTCTCCCTGAATTTAAGATGTCAATCGCTGCATCAGCAATTCTTACACTTTCTAATCTTTTTTGAATACCTTCTGGACTCAATTTAGTTACAAAATTTTCATCATCATAAACTTCAGCAATTTTTCCACTTGTAGCAGCATCTAACAACAATTGATATAAAGATCTAGTCTGGCTAGATGTAAGACCATCAGGATTATCATAGTAGAATGGTTGATTAATTTTATCATTCATATCAATGATTTCCCAAACAAACATACTTTTAAGAATGTCTTTATCATCAACAAATCCATATTCCAAAGGCTTTACCTTTTTGTCAACAATACTATCACCAATTTTTTGTTTGTTTTCAGCTCTCATTTGTCTAAACTCCTCTGGAGAAGAAGCGTTCAGGATGGTTTGGGAGAATGCAAACCCCGAAACCAATACTAAAAGACTGCTAATATATTTTTTCATAATATTTTTTTATCTTATTAAAATTACTGAACGTTGATTACAACTGGTGAGATATTTTTCAACGTCTGATTTCCTAAACCTGTGGCAGTAGCTTTAATGTCGAAGACATATACTACATCTCCAGCTCTTAGATTTTTCACTAATCCTGCAGCTTCATCAAGACTACTTCCCTTGATTAATAATGCAGCTCTACCCGGAACTTTTACCATAAATTGATTAACAGTAAATGAAACTGGGAAATCAAAATCAGGAATTGCTGCCTGTACTGTTTGATTTGGTATAGAAGTAGCAGGAACATTCAATACTGTTTGACCTCTCATTTGACCTTGAGGAGCAGGAACATTCTTAATTCTATATTCAAATGTCTGAGAAACAGTTTTACCCGATGGATCTGTACCAGATAATGTAAGCTTAAGAGTATTTCCAGTAGAAGGAATTACATTCCATTTACCAGGACCTGCACTTTTCACTACTGCACCTGGAGCAGATAGAGACAATTTAGAATTATCAGCACCCAAGATTGATCCAGAAAGAGGGTTCTCTAAGCCTCTGTAAACAACATTCATTTTATCAGGAGAAAGCAATAAACCTTTTTGAAGCTTAACTTCCTGTGGTCCTGCAATTACATTATAAGTATGTGTGAAAGGGAAGTTTTGAGCTTTTCCAGTCGCATCTGTTAATGTAATATTTCCGCTAAATGTTTTTTGTCCGATTCCGCTTGTATTAAGATTTGCATAACCTTTTCCATTTTCCTGTCTGCTTACTCCGGAAATACTGATCTTATTACTGTTTGAATAGTTTCCTAACATTACAACTGCTTCAGCCGGTTTTCCTGCAACAACATCTACAGGCGCAGAAACAATTGCTTCATAGCTTGTAAATTTGATACTTGCATCCACTTTTTCCTGTAGCATTAATGCCAATGCATCAGACTGAACGTTTCTTGCATCATTCTGAATAATTTCTAAGTTAGAAATTGCAGCAATTAGCGGCTGATGATAAAACTTGTTTTGGAACCAAGTTTTGTCATTTGGAGATTTTCCTTTTGGATATTCGGCAATTAAAGATTTATTAGCTCTTTCAACCAAATCCTTCAATTGCGGATTGTTTCCGAAAGTAGCGTTAATGTAATTTCTTACATCATCAATTTTTGCCTTTAATTCCAATGCACCTTTTGACGGTGTGTTTTCATCTCCTTCTCTGAAAAAATATTCAGTTGTAGCTTCATTATTGTTAAGCGCTGCAAAGTTTTCACTCACGTCAACATCTTTTCCCTGTGCATCTTTATCGTGAAACTCTGATTTCTTCTTAAGAACATCTTTAATTTCCTGAGCAGATTTTACCAAAACATTGATCTTATCTCTAAGAACCTGATACTGAGCCCATGGCTGCGCGTAAGTATCGGGAACCTGCTGAGCTTTAGCTTCAAGAGTTTTTTCAAAAATCTTTTCGTTTTTTCTTTCAGTTAAAGTTCTTGTTTCATTAAGAGCTTTAGTAGAGTCATAATATGACCTGATGATTTCCGCATCAATATTTAGGGCCATCATAGCGATGAACACCAAATACATCAGGTTGATCATCTTCTGACGAGGTGTCTGTTTTCCTGCTGCCATTCTCTTTTCTTTGTTTTTTGATTAAGTAGTTAATTTAAAAATGGTTTGGGAAATTAAGACTTCATAGCAGTTAGCATACCACCATAAACTCTGTTTAGATTGTTTAAGTTTGAAGTTAAACCTTGTAGTTCCTGATTGAATTTTTCTGATTGTTCAGCAGATTTCTGCATATCTGCAACATATTTATTAGTAAACTCAGATTGTTTTTTAGTGCTTTCCATTTGCATTGCATATAAAGCATTCATGCTTTCCATGTGCTGCGCTGCTTTATTTAACTGCTCGTTATATTTATGAGTAGAAGCAGAAACGTCAACAGTCTGGTTGATCTGATCTACTGAGCTTGAAAATTTATCTATTCCTGTTCTTAATCTTTCAAATAACTGAACATCAAGTTTAGCATCCTGAAGCATTTTGTCTAATTTGGTAGAAAGAGAGTTTTCTAATTCAGCAAATTGAGCAGAGTTGCTTTTAGATACATTTGAGTGTAATGGATTTGGGTTTGCGTGTTTATCTAATAATTCAGGATAAACGTTTTCCCAAGCATAAGACTCCTCAGATTTTGGCGGGTCGAAAGCGAAAATAATGAAGATGATAGCTTCCGTAATAAGTCCCACTGTAAGGGCCATGTTTCCGTTAATTGGTCCCAAGGTAATGTGAGTAATTTTAAGCCAAGCTCCAAGAATTACAATTGCAGCACCGAATGAATAGAAGAAATTCATCCAAGCATCTTTAGTCTTAAACATATAAGTTAGTTTTTTTTAATGTTAAATAAAATTTATCGAAAAATAATGGTGATTGAATTATCTGTTAACTTTTCTTGGTTTAACAGCAGCTTCAGGAATATCCTGTACAGTTCTGAATCCGATATAACTTCTTGCAGAGTCTTTTCTTTCCCAGTCTCTTGCACCGTTCATAAGCATATATCCTACATCTTTCCAAGATCCTCCTCTGATAGATTTCTTAGTATCTGCCAAATCTTTCGTAGAAGGATTTAAAGTAGATGAGAATCCGTACGAAGAGTTGTTGTAATCAGATGATGTCCATTCAGAAACGTTTCCAGCCATATCAAATAACCCAAATCCATTTTTCTTAAATTTCTTAACTGGAGCTGTATATGTATAAGTACCTTTTTTGTCGTCTTCCATATAGTTACCTCTCTTCGGTTTGAAGTTTGCCAAGTAGCAACCTCTGTCGTCCATTAAGTAAGGACCTCCCCAAGGATAAGTAGCATTTTGCATTCCTCCTCTTGCAGCATATTCCCACTCAATTTCCGTAGGCAGTCTGAACTGCAATGGTCTTTGTTTTCTTCTTTTTAAGCTTTCGTTATAATCAGATTTCAATTTAGATCTGAAGTTACAGTATGCTCTTGCCTGATCCCAGGTTACCCCTACTACAGGATAATCTTTGTAAGCTTTGTGCCAGAAATACTGCTCAAACAAAGGCTCGTTATAAGCAAAATGGAAATCTTTTACCCAAACAGTAGTATCCGGATAGATGGCAATGCTTTCGCTTCTAAGGTAGTTTACTCCTCTTTCTTTTTCAGCCATTGCTACATCCATATCTCCCCATCTGTAAGTATACTTCAATTTACTAACGTCAAGGATTCTTTCATTACCGATTCTTGAAGAAGCTGGTAAATACATAGATTCTAAAACTTCCGCATATTCTACATCCGGATATTTAGATGTACTCCAGTGCAAAGGAACTTTCCAGTCGATTTTTTTCGTTGGATCGTAGTTTCCTTCGTTTCCACCGCCTTGTCCTTCTAAATATTCCTGATATGGTGTTAAATTCTCTTCTTTCTGAGCAAGGTATGCATAATCTCCGATGCTTGTTCCTTTACCTTTACCTTCACCACCTTCTCCGGCAGCTTCAGCAAGTAAAGTTCTTGCGATAGAATCTCTTACATAATTGATAAATACCCTGTATTCCGCATTAGTAGTTTCTGCTTCATCCATGAAGAAAGAAGAAACAGTAACAGTTTTTGCCGGAGCCTTTTCAGGACTGTTTGTGAAATCCTGATCAGTTAATCCTGCAACAAACGATCCTGCAGGAATAGCTACCATTCCGTAAGGTCTTTCTGCAACAAATGATTTTGTTTTTTCTCTAGGTATCAATTCTCCTTTTGTTCCCGGTTTACCCACTGAAGAGGCTCCCCCACCTGAACAAGATACCGATGCTACCGACGCAGACAATAATAAAAGAAATATCCTTTTCATGTTAATTTTTATAATTAAGCCGTAAATATATAATTTTTTTAAGAAACTTTTAAGATTTTTTTTGAAATAACGGAAGAAATCTAAATTTATTTTATTTACAAGTAATTTTTATTCTACCGTTACAGATTTCGCAAGGTTTCTAGGCTGGTCTACGTTAGCTCCGCGATACACTGCAATATAGTATGCCAACAACTGTAGAGGCACTGATGCAACGATTGGAGAGAAACATTCTGATGTTTCCGGAATTTCAATAACGTAATCTGCCATCGCACTTACCTGCGTGTCTCCTTTATTTACAACAGCAATAATTTTTCCTTTTCTTGCTTTAATTTCCTGAACGTTGCTTACAATTTTATCATAATGTCCTTTTTTAGGAGCAATGATAACAATAGGCATATTTTCATCAATTAAAGCAATAGGACCGTGCTTCATTTCTGCAGCAGGGTATCCTTCAGCATGAATATAAGAGATTTCTTTTAATTTTAAAGCACCTTCAAGTGCTGCAGGATAGTTGTATCCTCTTCCTAAATATAAGAAATTTGTTGCACTTACAAAGTCCTTCGCGATATTTTGTACCAACTCGTGAGTCGTTCCCAAAACATCTTCTATTTTTTTAGGAATGGCTTCCAGTTCAGCAATTAAGCTCATGAATTCAGCATTTCCTAAATTTCCATTATGTTTTCCTAATTTCAGAGCTATTAAAGAAAGAATGGTTAACTGTGCAGTAAATGCTTTTGTAGAAGCTACTCCGATTTCAGGACCAGCATGCGTGTAAGATCCAGCGTCTGTAATTCTTGCAATAGATGAATCTACGACATTACAAATACCATAAATAAATGCTCCTCTTTCTTTAGCCAATTTTAAAGCTGCCATGGTATCTGCAGTCTCTCCTGACTGAGAAATAGCAATAACAACATCTTTATCTGTAATAATCGGATTTCTGTATCTGAATTCAGAAGCATATTCTACTTCAACAGGAATTCTTGCATATTCTTCAATTAGATATTCTCCAATAAGTCCTGCGTGCCAAGAAGTTCCGCAAGCAATAATAATGATTCTATTGGCATTTTTAAATTTCTCGATATGATCCCAGATTCCTGCCATTTTTATAACTCCTTCATCTACAATAAGTCTTCCTCTCATCGTATCATGAACTGATTTAGGCTGTTCGAAAATTTCTTTTAGCATGAAATGTTCATACCCTCCTTTTTCAATCTGCTCTAGACTTAATTTAAGCTCCTGAATTTCCGGTTCAATTTTAGAGTTCTCACTGATTGTTCTGATGTCTACTCCATTTTCAAGAGAAATCGTCGCCATGTGACCTTCTTCAAGATAAATAGCCTCTTTCGTAAATTCTACGAATGGAGAAGCGTCTGAAGCGATAAAATACTCTTTATCTCCAATTCCTATTGCCAAAGGAGATCCTAATCTTCCTACAACCAATACTCCCGGAAAATCTTCATGCATTACTGTAATCGCATATGCTCCATATACTTCATTAAGGGCATATCTTACTGCGGTAGGAAAATCCATTTCAGTATTTAAATCCATAAAATACTGTACTAGATTTACTAAAACTTCCGTATCTGTTTCAGATTTAAATGTAAATCCTTTTTCAGTAAGCATCGTTTTAATCGTATCATAATTTTCAATGATCCCATTATGAACAAGTGCTATTTTTCCGTTATTGGATAAATGTGGATGAGAATTTCTGTCGCTGGGAACACCATGTGTAGCCCAACGTGTATGTCCCATACCAATTTTTGCAACTCCTTTTAACTGACTGGAGATATTTACCAAATCATCTACCTTGCCTTTTGTTTTTTCAACTTCAAGTTTATTTTCCGCATTTTCAAGAACAATTCCGGCACTATCGTACCCTCTGTATTCTAATCTTCTAAGACCGTTAATTACAATATCGTAAGCGTCCTGAAAACCTGTATATCCAACGATTCCGCACATATTTTTATCAAGTGTATTTTAAATTATTTTGTACCGTAAATTACTTTTAACTGAACTCTGTTTGGATTTCCTGCCTGTGATCCCACAAAAACAGCTCTATTTGTATTATATGGTGTTGTAGTGAACTTATATCCTACTAAACTAATACCATCAGAATTAGTCTGGAAAGATCCCATATCAATTCTAAAATATTTTGTAGTATTATCTGCTGAAGTTTCTACAAGATCTTTAACCGATTTGGTAACTATAAAATCATAATATGTAGGATTTTTATCATAATCAAAAATCTTATAAATACTATAATTGTTAGAACCTGCTAAATTTAGTATATCAGAAGTAAAGCCTGTTCTAGTTTTATCCGGAGTAGATGAAGTAAGATCTTTATATTTTTGCAAAATTGTAAATTCTCTAGGTTTAGCAAAATTATTATTCCAGTCCGTAGGATCTGTATATATTCTGACTTTAGCACTAATAATAGCAGCTTTATCATTTTGATATAGTTGTTTAAGCTGATTAATAGTTGCATCTGGAATTTTAATACCTATTGATGGACCTCCCATTCCCTGTAAAAATAGTTTTGGAGCACCATTATTTTGATTCCCAATTGTAGCCGCTGCCCATGCAGAAGCAGTTCTGTTATATTCATACTGTCCAACATGTGTATTGGCAGAACCTAACGGAAATGAAAATGTTGTTTGCGGTCTAGTAGTTGTCCCGTTTTCTGTTTTATCATATTTATAATACATGATAAGATCCATATCATTAGGTGAAAACTGGAATAAATATCCATCCTGTTCGTCAACAGAAATTCTAATCCCTTTAAAATATCTAATAAAATTTGAAGCATCCTGAAGTTCTGGCTGATCTTTCTTTGCTATAATTTTATTTTGAAAAAACGTTTTATCTAATGGAATCCTAATTCCTGGAGTTGACGCGGTGAATAAAGCTGCTCCGCCATCATCTTTGGTGATGGCTATAGAACTTACATAGCCTTTAAACTGCTTTGAACCTAAATCCGCACCGATATCAAAAGTCTGATTAGATTTAACGCTATCAGAAGCTCCTTTTAAAAAAGTATTTACCTCGTGAACTCTTAAATTAAATGTTCTTTTCGTTTTACCAAATTTTAAAACAGGATATGTATTTACTACTTTTTTAGCATTAACACTTCCGTCGGCTGCTGTTGTGTAAGTATAATTATCATCTACTGTATTGGTTGTAACACTGTCAGTAGCGTATCTAGGCTTCATAACCAAAACTACAGAGTCTACAACAGCGTTTGTTCCAAAATCAGGATCATAAAGTGGTAATCTGAGCTGCGTTAGATAAGAAGCTTTTTGCATTCCGAATTGCCCTTCACTGAAAGCACCTAAGACAGCATAAGTTAATTTTGAGGCATCACTTCGGATACTATCATTATTATTTATATTGAATGCAGTAACATCAAAAGATTTTTCATTTCCCTGTGCAGCACCATCTAAGAATAATTGTTCCCCCAGTGTATCTGCATCCGGCTCACAATTATAAAGTAATGCACTTCCGAAAACCACCATAGAAAAAACGGTGATTGCTTTTTTAATAGTATGAATCATTAAAAATGTGTTTTTTAATAAATTTGATTTATAGAATCTACGTCAAGATATTCCGATTTGGGAGTAGAACTTTCGTTGAAAGCTTTATCTAAGTCTTCATCTAAAAATTCATCTCCTTTTACAACCATATCTACGTAGTTCATGCTTTCGATCACAAAAGATTTTACACTCGGATTATCTAACGCTTTTAATCCTGAAATATTATCAAACTTCAGTTTTTCGTCGATATTGGAAGCTAAAGATGCGTCTTTCTCATTGTATAATGAAAGAACGATTTTGGCATCCTTGAAATAAGTATCTGTTTCGTAATAGGTTTTCAGATAAATCGGAACAAAAGAAGCCATCCATCCGTTCAGATGAATAACATCCGGAACCCAATTCAGTTTCTTAATGGTTTCAATTACTCCTCTGGCAAAAAATATTGCTCTTTCATCATTATCCTCAAAAGGCAGTCCTTCATCATCAAAATAATATTGTTTTCTTTTGAAATACTCTTCGTTATCAATAAAGTAAACCTGAAGTCTTTCCCCCGGAAGAGACGCTACTTTAATAATAAGAGGCTGATCCAGATCATTAATAATAATATTCATTCCTGAAAGGCGGATCACCTCATGAAGCTGGAATTTTCTTTCACTTATTTGTCCAAATCTTGGCATAAAAACTCTTACATCATTGCCTTCTTGGTGCATCTTAAGTGCCATTTTGTTTACCACTGCAGCCATATTTGTATCTTCCTGATATGGATACATCTCTGTAGTAATGTACAGTATTTTTTGATTCGGCATAAATTTCTATCTAATTTTTGTAAAAATGCTTTAATGTGCAAAATTACGAAAAAACATTCATTATTATTTTAATTAACATTTTTTTACGATAATTCCCTTTCTAAAATTATTAAAACTAGGACATCATGTGTCATAATTATATGATATTTTTAGTATTTTTGAATTACTATTAAAATAAACTATGGAAGTTCTAAAAAGTAAAAAAGTTCTTCAGGATTTCATTGAAAGACAGAAAGAAATGGGCAAGAAGATAGGTTTTGCACCTACCATGGGAGCCCTTCATGACGGACATTTATCACTATATAAAGCAGCCAGAGAAGAAAATGATCTGGTGATATCATCAATTTTTGTTAATCCTACCCAGTTTAACAATCGGGAAGACCTCGAAAAGTATCCCCGAGATATCAACAGAGATATTTCCATCCTTGAAAAATCCGGTCTGGTAGATGCTGTTTACATTCCTGAAGTTACAGATATTTATCCTGAAAAAACAGAAAGCCAGCATTATGATTTTGACGGACTGGAAAATGAAATGGAAGGAAAATCCCGACCGGGGCATTTTGACGGAGTAGGAACGGTTGTAGAAGAACTTTTTAGTCAGGTAAAGCCTGATAATGCTTATTTCGGAGAAAAAGACTTCCAGCAACTGGCGATTATCAAAAAAATGGTTGAAAAGAAAAAACTTCTGATCAACATCAAGGGTGTTCCAATTTACAGAGCAGAGAACGGACTTGCTTTAAGCTCCCGAAACCAAAGACTTCATGAAGACCGAAGAGTAGCCTCTGCTGTTATTTATGAAACACTTAAAAAAGTAAACGATTGGTTCAGAGTCATCACCGTTCCGGAAATCAAATCCAGAGTACAGGATATTTTTGATCAGCAGAGAGGAATGCAATTAGAATACTTTCTAATCGCCGATGAAGAAACACTGAAAGAAACAGACTTTTTTTACAAAGACCGAAAATTCCGTGCATTTATTGTAGTTGTTGTGGATGGAGTAAGACTAATCGACAATATGCCTCTGGATTAATTCAATCAAATTCAAAATCATCTTAAACTAACAAGCGTTGCTCTCATAGGCAACGCTTGTTAGTTTCACTCTATGCCTATAAATAAAGGTAGATTATATAAAAAATCAAAGGCTTCTTACGAAGCCTTTGAAACACCAAATCACAAAATATTAATATGAAAAAAATTTACTTTTCAGTAAACTTGTGACCCGGCTGGGATTCGAACCCAGGACCCATACATTAAAAGTGTATTGCTCTACCAGCTGAGCTACCGAGTCGGTCACTTAATTTGAATTTACTTTTTAAAAAGTAATATTCTTTTTTTTTAAGAGCTGCAAAGATACAAATTATTTTGTTCCTGCAAAATTTATTTTTCAAAATCAAAGGCTTCTTGAGAAAGCCCTTGAAACACCAAATCACAAAATATTAATATGAAAAAAATTTACTTTTCAGTAAACTTGTGACCCGGCTGGGATTCGAACCCAGGACCCATACATTAAAAGTGTATTGCTCTACCAGCTGAGCTACCGAGTCGTCACAACTAATAGGATTAAATATAAAATTAAAATTCTAAACTTTACTATTAATTATTAAAATTTTCTGCATTGTGCCTGCGACTGGACTCGAACCAGCACATCCTTAGGAAACCACCCCCTCAAGATGGCGTGTCTACCAATTTCACCACGCAGGCAATAAAAACTACAAAAATCCAGTAATCTTTTTTGCTTGTGACCCGGCTGGGATTCGAACCCAGGACCCATACATTAAAAGTGTATTGCTCTACCAGCTGAGCTACCGAGTCGGTCACTTTATTAACGATTAACACAGTGATAATGTCCCTCGTTTTTAGTGGTGCAAAGATATGAGTTTTTTCTTTATCTCAAAACTTTTTTGCAAATTTGTTTAAAAAAAATTCATGATAATTTCACTAGTCGGATACATGGGAAGTGGCAAATCTCACATTTCCAAAATATTAAGCGATAAACTCAATTTTAAATTAATTGATCTGGATAAAGAGATTTCCAAAAGAAACAAAATGACAATCCCTGAAATCTTCGATAAAAAGGGAGAAATCTATTTTAGAAAGCTGGAAAGAGAGACATTGGAAGAAATTCTTGCGTCCGAAAAAAATACGATTTTAAGTCTGGGGGGCGGAACTCCTGTTTACTATAATAATATGGAAATCATCAACCATAATTCAAAAAGTGTTTTTTTAAGGGCTTCTGTTGCAACTTTAACAGAAAGACTTTCTAAACAGAAGGAAAAAAGACCTTTAATTGCAAATATTACTGATGAAAATCTTGCAGAATTTATAGCCAAGCATTTATTCGAAAGGAATGATTTTTATAATAAAGCACAGATCAGCATAATTACAGACAACAGAACTCCGGAAGATATTGTGAATGAAATAACAGAAAAGCTCTATCTCTAGAGCTTTATTGTTAATCTTCGTTTTCAGAGTCGTCCCCATTTTCGCCAAAGAAATCGTCCCAGTCCGTAAAATCTGAGGCAATATCATTTTCTACGTAATCGTCCATATCTCTGCGGTCTTTTTTCGTAGGTCTTCCCTCACCTTTATTCCGGTAATAATCCTGAGACATTTTACGCATTTTTAACAGCTCATACTGTTCCTTATCAGTCACATCTTTTATATGAAGAGGAACAAGCTTTGCTCCGATCCTGCTTTTAGGAATCTGAATTACTTTAATTTGATAGTCAATCTGATTTTTACGGATCTTAATTACATCTCCTTCCTTCACCTCTTTAGAAGACTTTACAACCGACGCACCGATCGACACTCTGTTCTTTTTAATCTCCTCAGTAGCAATGGTTCTGGTCTTATAAAAACGAATGCTCCATAAAAATTTATCTATTCTCATAATTTTTTATACTTTTGTCGTTATATTATTTGTAAAGTAATTAAAGTTTTTTGAAAAATGAAAAAAATATTTTTATATATCCTTGCTGGATCTCTTTGTTTCACGGCATGTAAAAAGGATGATGAAGTTGAAACATTTGTAGAACCGGAAGACATCTCGGTAAGAAATTCATATGATGATCAGGCGATCCAAAAGTTTATGGATGGAAATTACCTTGATTCACAGGGAAATATAAAAGCATTCAGTTCTACAGATACTTCTGATGATAATGAGAAAAAATTATCTGAATTAAATCCTGTAAAACTTCCTTCAGGAGTTATTTATATTATAAGAAACGGAGCACAGCCGAATCCAGGAAAAGCTATATCATCCAATAGTCAAATCAAAACTATGATAAGAGCAAATTATTATTTGGCTACACAAGTTGATGGAAATGTTTCATTTACCTCTACTGGAACTTTAGTAAATACTATAAACGATTCCGGATCTCCTGTAACAGATCCTTCTTTCTATTATGTAAAACAAAGCGTTTTGAGTAATGCAACTTTAGAAGCTGCAAAAAACAGAAGTTATTACGAAATTGAAGGTTTTCAAGAAGGATTAAAATATTTTGAATCATATGATAATTTACCAGATGGTAATGCATACAATTTGCAGGGCGTAATCATTGTTCCTTCAAGAGCAGCATTTGCAAGAGATGTTCATTACAACTATGTTGGATATTCTCTTCAAAACAGTTGTTTTGTATTTAACTTTCAACTCTATAATTCAAGACCTAGACCTGTTCTAGAACAATAAAAAATAAAGCGTTTCCCAATAAGAAGCGCTTTTTTATTTACTTAAATTAATACTTAGCTTTCTGCTTTACATTTCCCAAAATATCCGGAAAATAGAGATCCGCCAAGTGATCAAACTCATCGCCCCTCATGAACATTGTGGCATCTACTTCTTCGTAAGAACTTCTTCCTGCCGCTGCAATCAGTTCATTGCATGTATGAAGCGTATTTTTATGAAAATGATACACTCTTTCCGCTTTATCCGTAACATCAAGTCCTTTAATTAACATTTTATCCTGAGTAGCAACTCCTGTCGGACACATATTATTATTACACCTCAAAGCCTGAATACAGCCCAAAGAGAACATAAATCCTCTCGCATTATTACACATATCTGCACCCATCGCGATTGCTCTTAAAATGTCTAGACTTGTAAGAACTTTTCCACTTGCAATCACTCTTAATTTACTTCTTAAATTATAATTATTCAGCGTTCTGTTAACAAAAATCAAAGCAGGCTCCAATGGCATTCCTACTCCATCCGAGAATTCCGGCGGTGCAGCTCCGGTTCCCCCTTCTGCTCCGTCAATGGTTATAAAATCAGGATAAATTTTCAGAACATTCATCTGGACACAGATATCTTCAAATTCTTTGGTGTCTCCGATACACAATTTAAAACCAACAGGTTTTCCTCCGGAAAGTTCTCTTAACTGCTGTACAAACCTCAACAAACCTGCAGCATCGGAAAAAGAAGTATGTGAAGGCGGTGAAATAATCGTCATTCCCGGCGTGACGTGACGGATTTTGGCAATTTCCGGTGTATTTTTAACAGCCGGTAAAACTCCGCCATGACCTGGTTTTGCCCCTTGAGATAATTTAATTTCAATCATCTTTACATTGGGTAAAGTGGAATATTTTTTAAACAATTCCGGATTGAATTTCCCTTCTTCATCACGACAGCCGAAATATCCGGTTCCAATCTGCCAGCAAAGATCGCCTCCTTCCAGATGATGCGGGGAAATCCCTCCCTCTCCCGTATTGTGGTAAAAATTTCCTTTTTTTGCGCCTCTGTTTAAAGAAATCTGAGCGCGGTCGCTTAAAGCCCCGAAACTCATTGCCGAAATATTAAATAACGAAGCATGATAAGGCTGAGAACACTGCTCTCCTCCTACCCAGACTCTCGGAAGCTCTTCCATCGGAGATTTTGCATAAATGGAATGCTTAATTCCTTCATATTTTCTATGGTTAACTTCGAGCTGTGTTCCGAAAGGCACAGTATCACTTAAATTTTTGGCTCTTCTGTACACCGCAGAACGCTGATTTCTCGGAAAAGGTTTTCCATCGGTTTCTCTTTCGATAAAATATTGCTGCATTTCCGGTGAAATACTCTCAAAAAAGTATCTGAAATAGCCCAAAACAGGAAAATTTCTTAGAATAGCATGTTTAGATTGGGTAATATTATAAATTCCGATTGCATACACAATGGTTAACAAAACAGGAATCCACCAATCTGCCCTTATTAAAAAAGCAACCGACCACGCAACGACGAGAATAATAGCTCCCCAAAGCAAAAATTTGTCTCTCATATCATTTTGAATTTTACCAAAGTTAAAAAATTTAAATTGATATGAACGGCTTGAGAAACATCAAAAACACTAATGAAAGAAGTTATTTTTGGATTAAATGTGATGATTTCAGGTTTCGATTTCATTAAAACAAAAAAAGACATCACTCTGATAGCAATGTCTGAATTATTTTAAATGAATTGTTTAAAAGAATATTAAATTTTCTCGAGAAAACTCTCAAAAGAATTCATCACAGAAACGGTTCCGTCCGCTTCTATTTTTTCAAGCTTTAAGAATTCAATCTGATTGACTGAAGCCTGATCGAAATCTTTCTGAACCCTCACATAATTCTCTGTGAAGCCAAACATTTTTCCGTCTTTGTTTTCGTGTTCCCAAAGTACAGGAAGTGTTTTTCCAAGCTGGGTCTGGTAAAATGCCATCTTTTTCTTTTCAGATAAAATTCTAAGCATTTTATTGCGTCTTTTTCTTTCGGGAATCGGAACTACGCCTTCCATTTCTGCCGCTTCCGTATTTTCCCTTTCAGAATAGGTGAAAACGTGCAGATAAGTTATTGGAAGCTCATTTAGAAAGTTATATGTTTCCATAAACAGTTCTTCTGTTTCTCCCGGAAAACCGACAATTACATCCACACCAATCGCTGCATCCGGCATTACCTCACGGATTTTATTGACTCTGTCGGTATATAATTTCGTTAAATAACGGCGCTTCATTTTTTTCAGCAATTCATCACTTCCCGATTGTAAAGGAATATGAAAATGCGGAACAAAACTTTTGCTTTTCGAAACCAGTTCTATGCTTTCATCTTTCAACAGATTCGGCTCGATGGAAGAAATACGGATTCTTTCGATCCCTTCAACCTGATCAAGCTCAGAAATTAAATCTAAAAAAGTATGTTCGTGTCTTTTGTTTCCAAATTCACCTTTTCCGTAATCTCCGATGTTTACGCCTGTAAGAACGATTTCCTTGATGTCTCTTTCAGCAATTTCTTTGGCATTTTTCAATACATTTTCGATGGTATCGGAACGGGAAATTCCTCTTGCCAAAGGAATTGTACAGTACGTACATTTGTAATCGCAACCGTCCTGAACTTTCAGAAAAGCTCTGGTTCTGTCTCCGATAGAGTAACTTCCGATAAAGAAATCGGTTTCTTCAATTTCGCATGAATGAACGATCCCTTCGTTTTCAGATTTCTCCAGATCATCAAGATAGCTCAGAATATTGAATTTTTCTTTGGCTCCTAAAACCAAATCTACCCCTTCAATCTGTGAAATTTCCTCCGGTTTCAACTGTGCATAACATCCCACGATTACAACCAGACCATCCGGATTGGCTTTCATGGCTCTTTTTACGTGAAGTTTGCATTCGCGGTCGGCATTTTCAGTTACCGAACAGGTATTGATAACATACACATTCGCTTTTTCATCAAAACTTACCTTTTCGTAACCTGCTTCTGTTAATTGACGGGCAATGGTAGATGTTTCCGCAAAATTTAATTTGCAGCCAAGAGTATGAAATGCGGCAGTTCTTTGAAATTGAGACATTTATTGATTCTGAATTTTGTGGGTGCAAAGATAATCATTTTAAGATGAATTCTGAATTGATTCAGTCTATTGATTAAATTCATCCTTTATTTCCGGACTGTTCTGGTAACAAACCGGAAATGAATTATGAATTTCAGGCTCATCAATTTGCTGCAAATCTCTGATACATTGTTCTCTGATATTCCACAATTCATCTAAACTGTAAGCGATGCGATCCTCGTTCAGCCATTTTCCAAGAAAATCTTTATGAAATGAAATTTTCTGAGCCCCAATTTCGTTGAATTCTATTTCCTTTTCAATCAGCAGTTTATCTTTAAATTGATGATAATGTGAGCTGCGGTTTGTAAAATCGAAATATTCGTTATCAATTTTGAGATAATTATGCGCTTCCGGAATGTATTTCAAATTAAATTTTTGCAAAGTAGCGCTAATTTTCGGAGTGTATTCTGCGTCCATTTTAAAAATTCCAAGAATCAGCTTTACATCGCTATGATGGTTTTCGAGCGCAAGTTTTCTCAGGGGGGCGTGTTTTGTGCTGCAGGTTCCGCCAAAATCATCAAAAACACATTCGGTTCTGCTTTTATCATTATTTCTTTTATAAGGCAAGATCGAAACATATTGGCACGCAGAATGAAAATCTGTAATTTTTCTATTTAAAAATTCATCAGAAATAATTCCTTTATTTTGAATCGTAAAGTTCTTCATTACTGCTGTCTGAATTTACTGATCATTTCAGAATTAAATTCCTGCGATTTGTTTCTCGGAATAGAAAGGCTTTTCCAGTCTTCATTCTTCATCATTTTTGCGATATACACAATCTGCCCGATATGATAAGGATAATGCGCCAACTGACGGAAAATGGCATCCATAAACGTATGTGCTTCATTTCTTATGTAAATTATGGAATGTACATTTTCATCATTCATCTGGTTCAGAGCGTCAAAAAAACATTTCCAGCCTTTTTCCCAATATTCCAGAACCTCAGCTTTCGTTTTAAAAGTATCAACAAATTCTTCATCCCTGTTCCGCCATGATTTTTCGCCGTCTTCGGTTAAAAAATTAGTCCATCTGGATAACATATTTCCGGCGATATGCTTAACAATAATCGCTATAGAATTGCTTTCTTCATTAAACTGCCAGAAAATCTGTTCATCTGAAAGCTGCTCAAAAGATTGGTCACCGAGCATTTTGTAATATTCAAAACGTTTTATCAATAAATCTTTCATGATGTAAGTTTGAATATCTAAGATAAGGATTTTACAAAACAAAAAACGTTACACAGGCAACGGTTTTCTATTGAGTTCTGAAAATTATTCTCTGTTTTTTACCATTACCCAACCTGAATACTTGAAAAAGGTGTTCTTCTTATCATTTTCGTTCCAAGAAACCGAATACCAGTAAGTTCCTGTTGGAACTTTTTTGCCTCCGATGGTTCCGTCCCACGTATAATTTCTGAATTTATCCGCCTTGAAAACAAGCGTTCCGTATCTGTCGAAAACACTCAATACCAAATTCTGTTTGTATCCTAAAGCTGAATAATCGATCACATCATTCACTCCGTCTCCATTTGGTGTAATTACATTTACCAAATTAGGGACAACCACAGTAATATCAATCGGTTCGCAATTGTAGGCATCTTTTACAAAAACTCTGCTGTCTCCTCTCGGAAGGTTTGTAAATACGTTGGAATCCTGCCATTTGATTCCGTCAAGAGAATATTTGTACGGAGCGGTTCCACCTGAAACATTTACCGTTATGGTATTATTGGTAATATCAACTGATGAAATTACCGGCTGTTCCGAAGCATACACTTTTACACTTTGCTTGGTAATACAGTCGCCGCTTTTTAATTTCACCCAATACGTTCCGACTGCTACATTATTGATGGTCTGTGTTGTTGCACCTGTACTCCACTCATAACTCGTAAATCCGGAACCTGCATCCAGTGTGGTTCGGTCTTCCATACAGATGATTTTGTCTTTCAGGACATTGGAATATACCGGCTGAATGACAACTAAATTCACTTTCGCAATTGCAAAACAATTGTTAGAATTAAATACTTTGATGTAAATAACGCCATTTGGAGCGATGTAATTTGAGAATAATACAATTTCATTGGTTCCGTTTTGGGCATCTGCTAAAGAAGGATAATATTTTTTAGTCGTTCCGCTTTGCGTGGTGACGGCTGCAAGACTGAGATTAAATGCTCCCGTTGAAGGATTAGCTTCAATAAAGCAGGTTCTTAAAGTGGCCTCGGTAACCACAACAACCGGATAAAATTTCAGAATAATCTGTGCAATAGCTACACAACCATATTGAGAAGTAATTTTAACATACACCGTTCCTTCTGCCGAAACGAAATTAGTGGTGTTCATAATGGAATTTATTCCCGCATTAAGATCTGAAAGTGAATTATAATAAACCTTCACCGCGGTAGGATCTCCAAAAACAGCAGCGGAAGTTAAATCGTAAGTTCCGGTTCCGGCATTGTTGTTATTACAGCTGTAGAGCGTAACATTGGTTCCTGAAATATTTCCGTATTTAAATTTGAAAGCTCCCACCTGTCTGCAGGAATTAATAGGGTTATTCGGGTTTGCAGGATCCTGATAATGGATACTGTAATAATATGTTGTGGCAGTATTAACGGTAATCGGCGACACAATAGGATTTGCTCCGGAAAGTGCTTCATTCTGTGAAGTATGATAACTGATCTGGAAATTGCTGTTGCCATTAAGAATACCGGAAGACAAGGTACTGAAATTAAAAACCATGGGATTTTCGCAGACAATAATTTCTCGCGGATTGGCAGGATTGGCAGCCGGAACTCCTGGCGGAGTAAATGGATGAGTCTGAATGTTAGGATCTGTAAACGGCGAAGCCAGTGTTGCTGTTCCTCCCCAATTTAGAGAAAACGGAGCCATTGTAGGATTAAAAACATCTACCCAGTTATCTATATACAAATAGTAAGTCTGCCCCGGTAAAACATCCATATATTTACAGTAAGGCGTTAACGATCCTCCTGCAGCACTAATGATGGTGCTTGTCATATTCATGCCTGTAGAAGCTCCGACTCCGATAACGGTGGCTGCATTACAGCGAACCGGAGAACCAAGACTTGCACAGTTCACATTCGGTCCGTAAATCGCCCAGTCGTAATCTGCTCCCGGATCTGTAGGAACGAGATCGAAAGTAAGCGTTCCGCCTGTTGCAATGGTAAATTTATACCAGATTGAATTGTGCTCACCGGAAGATAAACATCCTCCTAAATTTTCATTAACTGCCCCGATTCCCGTCGGAGAATACGTTATACTGGAATTTCCGCATACCGCAAGTGCTGATGAACAGTCTGCCTGAGCGAAAATAAAAGATGAAATAAAAAGCAAGAAAAGAAGTAGAGTTTTTTTCATATCATGCTGAATTTGGTTATTAATTTATGAGGTAATTTGTTGTCTATCAAATATAAACAATTCCAATTAAAAATAACAGATTCAACGAAAATAATTCAATAAAAGCTGATTAAAAATGAAATATTTTCAGCGATTACTTGATACTTGTGATATTTCCGCAAAGATTTTCGAGATGAAAAATCTTGTGAAAAGGGCTTTTTACCTTTTGCAGATGTTCTTTATCCTGAATAAAAGTATAGCGCGAAGCGATGGAATTCATATCCGAAACAATAACGAGCCAACATTCGTCGACCGAAGTATCGTAGTAAGGAAATTTTTCGTTCTTTTTTTCAATCAGCTCTACAATTTTCTCAGAACATAATTCATCAAAAAGATTCATATTGTATTCATGGGTAATAAAAACATTTCTGCGGTGGAAAGACTTTCGGATTCCTTTCACATTTCCTACAGGTTTTCCTTTTTTGATGCTTTTACAGATATTTAAAATAATTTCCTGCTGATTTTCCAGAGAATCCAGTTTGATGTTTGAGTGAAATTCTAAAAAATAAACACCACGAAATTTCGTAGTGTCTTCCTGTTCCAATAAAATTTCTGCCTGACGGAAAATCTTGTTCAGATTGCTTTCAACTTTCTTCATTTCAAGATGATTGATCACTTCGGTAAGTTCGATTCCGATTTTCTTGTCGTTGAATTTTGCGATAAAGTCGGGACTTTCGCAGGTTAAATCTTCAAATTTAACTTCAGGAAAATGGTGCATGAAAGAATTGAGCAGTAAAATTTCCGCTTTCTTTTTATATTTTTCGCGGTCGTGAAGCGGAGATTCGTCGATCTTACGGTGATACTTTTCTATCGGCTTCTTTTTCAAGTGTCGGTTCAGATAATATAAGCTCAGATTTTTAATTAAATCTTCATCAGAAAATGCCTTTTTCATCTGCTTATTATTTTATTGTTATGGAAGACATAAAACTTCCGGTTTCAGATCATGAAGTTTTGATTATCAAAAATTTACATACTAAAGGTAAATAAAAAACAGATTCAAAAAGTATTTTTAATGTTAATTTATAAAATAATTAATGTAGAGTTTATTTTCATAATTAATACCTTTGCCTCCTCACTTAATAAACTGTTACACATGGATTTTAAAAATTTTAAAATACCTTTTAGCGTAAATCCGCAGTATTCCAAGAAAGTTGCTTATTTTTCTATGGAATTTGCGATTGAGCAGGTGCTGAAAATATATTCGGGAGGATTAGGATTTCTGGCGGGTTCCCACATGAGAAGTGCTTACAATCTGAAACAGGATCTTATCGGAATCGGAATTCTCTGGAAATTCGGGTATTACGATCAGGCAAGAAATCATGACCAGACGTTACAGCCGACATGGACGAAAAAAATGTACAGCTTTCTGGAAGATACCGGCATAAAATTTCAGATAGAAATTCACAGCGCCCCGGTTTGGGTAAAAGTATGGTACCTTGATCCTGAGATTTTCCACACGGCTCCAATGTTTTTCCTATCAACGGATGTTCCTGAAAATGACCACATTTCTAAAACCATCTGTCATAAACTTTACGATGCCAATGAATCTACAAAACTGGCACAGTACATTCTTCTAGGAAAAGGAGGCGCTAAATTGCTGGATGAAATGAACATTGAAAGAGATGTTTATCATTTAAATGAAGCTCACGGACTTCCTGCGGCGTTCCATCTGCTGAAAAAATACAACGGAAACCTGAATAAAGTTAAAGAAAAGCTGGTTTTCACCACGCACACTCCTGAAGAAGCTGGAAATGAAAAGCACAATATGAGACTTTGTTATGATATGTCTTATTTTTCAGGATTCAGTATGGAAGAGGTAAAAAATATCGAAGGTTCTGATGACGACAGGTTCAACCATTCACTTTGCGCGTTGAAAATGGCAAGAATAGCAAACGGAGTTTCTCAGCTTCATGGGGTAGTTTCCAGAGCGATGTGGAGCAAATATCCGGGAATCTGTGAGATTACTTCAATTACCAATGCGCAGGAATTCAAATATTGGGCAGACAAACCGCTTTACAATGCAAAAGACGAAAACGACGAAACGGTTTTCGATTACCGTAAAAAGCATTTAAAGAAAAGACTATTTAAAATCGTAGCCGACCAGACCGGAAATTTATTCAATCCAAATGTTTTTACGATTGTCTGGGCGAGAAGATTTGCAGGATATAAACGTGCCGATTTGCTTTTACACGATAAAGACAGATTCTACAAGCTGTTAAATCATCCGAAATATCCGGTTCAGATCATTTGGGCAGGAAAACCTTATCCGATGGATTATTCTGCGATTTCTACATTCAATTCTTTGGTGGAGGAAAGCAAAAACCATAAAAATATGGCAGTTCTTACAGGATATGAGTTGTCTTTGAGCAAATCTTTAAAGCAGGGTTCTGATCTTTGGCTGAATAATCCGAGAGTTCCGAGAGAAGCTTCCGGAACCTCCGGAATGACGGCTTCCATGAACGGTTCTGTAAATCTTTCCACAGATGACGGATGGATCCCCGAATTTGCGAAACATGGAGAAAATTCTTTTGTGGTTCCGAAAGCAGATTATGCCAACATGAGCATCTACGAACAGGATAATTATGATCTTAACAAGTTATATGAAATTCTGGAAAATGAAATTCTTCCTACGTACTATGACAAGCCGGATCAGTGGAGAAAAATCCAGTACAATTCTATGAATGACGTGAAAGATCAGTTTAACAGCGACAGAATGGCGGATGAATATTACAGAATTATGTATAACGATTAAAGTTAATTGTTAATAAGCTTTTAAACCATTAAGAAAAATTGAGTTGTTGAGCATTATTAAGTTTATATTAAAATCAAAAATGATTCATCTTAATGTGACTTAACTCCTTAAATCAATCTTAAGGGTTCAAAATATGAAATAAACAAGGCTTGGAAAAATTTTCCAAGCCTTGTTTATTTTAGGTTAATCTTTTTTGTTTTTCGGCACTTTTAAGCCTTCCTGTTTCGCTTCAGAAATTCCAATGGCAACCGCCTGTTTTCTGCTGGTCACTTTTTCGCCGGAAGAAGATTTCAGTTTTCCTTCCTTGAATTCGTGCATTACTTTTCCTACTTTTTCCTGAGCTTTTTCAGAATATTTTGTCTTGCTCATACTATTGATATTTTAAGATTTGGGTAAAGAGACACCGATTTCGTACACTTGTGCGTGCTTCAGATATTTAGAGCGCTCTCTTGAAGTTACCGATTCAAAATGATCATTTTTTATCACTACAATCGGGTCTTCAATGTTTTCGATTTCAAAATTGGCAATATATCTTTCATCGGGTGGAGACTGTTGCTGTTTTGCTTTTATTTTCTGCAATTCATCGGCATATTTTCTGAATCCGGGATCTGACGAATGGATAAATTTATATTCGTCTCCCGCATCTACGAAATAATGTAACTTTTTTTCAAGAAGTCCGGCTTCGTTACAGATTTCAGGATTATCATTTCCATCTTTGAAACCTACTTCTACTAGTTCCCCTCCTTTTTTATGGGCACATGCTTCTGCATCTTTATAGCTGGAAAATCCGGTATATATAATTTTGTCGTCTAACTCGTATCGGTTCAGTTTTTGGTTAAAATCATTCGTTTCCATAATTATATTTTAATTTGATTGTATCTTAATATATCCAATTTTACTGCCAAAATCAGAGATTTAAAAAGCTTTTTTTACCATTTTAAAAATTATTATATTTGAAATCTTTTAAAATTAGAAATGAAAAAATTCTTACTAACGCTTACAGTTGCTGTGGCATTTCAAAGTTTATCCGCTCAGGAAATTACTTTAGATAAAATATATTCAGGATATTACCGTGGAAAAGGCATTGCCGGAATTACATCCATGAAAAACGGGGAAAATTATCTGGTTATCGAACAGGGAGGAATTGCAAAATATTCTTACAAAACTTCCCAAAAAGAGGGCAATCTTGTCGACGGACAGTTCCAGAGCTATGAATTTTCTGATGATGAATCTAAAATCTTATTACTGAAAGACAGTGAGCCAATTTACAGACACTCGTTTTTAGGAAAATATGAAGTAAAAGATCTGAAATCCGGAAAAACAGTAAGTCTTAATGAAGGAAAATTTGTTCAGGAGCCAAGATTTTCACCAGACGCTACAAAAGTAGCTTTCATTGTGGATAATAATCTGTTTTATCAGGATCTGAATTCCGGAAAAATCACACAGATTACGCAGCATGGTGTTAAAAATAAAATTTTAAACGGACTTGCAGACTGGGTTTATGAAGAAGAATTTGGGCACGCAAGACTGTACGAATGGACAAAGAACTCGGATGCGATTCTTTTCGTAAAATTAGATGAAACGGAAGTTCCGGAAATCTATATTCCGATTTATGGTAAAACGCTTTATCCAAGTGAAATGCGTTACAAATATCCAAAAGCAGGAGAAAAAAACTCTGTTGCTTCAGCACATATTTATCAGTTGAGCGACGGTAAAAAGACAACCGTCAATTTAGACAGTTTCAAACATTATTATATTCCGAATGTTATTCAGACGGCAAAACCGGACGAAATTGTTTTGATTACTTCAGACAGAATTCAGAATGCTTCTGATGTTTTAAAAGTCAATACAAAAACCGGAGCTGTACAGAAATTATTCACCGAAACCGATGAAAAATGGATCGATACAGACAGCCCGACTCTGGAATTTTTAGAGGACAATTCTTTTCTTTGGGGTTCTGAAAGAGACGGAAACCGCCATTTGTACTGGTATGATAAAGATGGTAAACTGAAAAAACAGGTTACAAAAGGAAACTGGGAAGTAACAGATTATTACGGATTTAATCCAAAATCAAAAGAAATTTACGTTCAGACTACCGAAAAAGGAAGCATCAATAAAGTGATTTCTAAGGTAAATATCGAAAACGGAAAATCCCAGTTGATTTCAAATACGGAAGGAAATAATTCTGCCAATTTCAGCAAAAACTATAATTATTTCATTGAAACCTCTTCTACGGCTGCAAAACCTTATACTTATGTTTTAAAGGACGGAAATGGTAAAACGGTAAAAGAACTTCAGAATAATGAAGCTCAGCTACAGAAATTAAAAGCTGATAATTTTGTAGAAAAAGAATTTATTACCATTCCGAATGAAGCGGGAGATCAGATGAATGCGTGGATCATCAAGCCTAAAAACTTTGATAAGAACAAAAAATATCCATTGTTTATGTTCCAGTATTCAGGTCCCGGTTCTCAGCAGGTTGCCAATTCATGGGACAATGGAAATGGAATATGGTTTGAAATGCTTGCTCAGAAAGGATATATCGTAGCTTGTGTCGACGGACGCGGAACAGGTTATAAAGGCGCTAAATTCAAGAAAGTAACGTACATGAATTTAGGGAAATATGAAATTGAAGATCAGATTGCGGCAGCAAAATGGTTCGGAAATCAGTCATACATCGACAAATCCAGAATCGGAATGTTCGGATGGAGTTTCGGAGGTTATATGACGAGTCTGGCAATGACAAAAGGAGCCGATGTTTTCAAAATGGGAATCGCAGTGGCTCCGGTAACGAACTGGAGATATTATGATTCTGTTTACACGGAAAGATTCATGAGAACACCACAGGAAAATCCGGACGGATATGACAAGAATTCACCGACTGAATATGCGAATTTATTAAAAGGAAAATTCTTATTAATTCACGGAACTGCCGATGATAACGTACACTTCCAGAATTCAATGGAATTCTCGGAAGCGTTGATCCAGAATAAAAAACAGTTTGATTTTATGGCTTATCCGGATAAAAACCACGGAATTTATGGCGGACAGACAAGACCGCAACTGTATCAGAAAATGACTGATTTTATTTTGGAGAATTTATAATTCGAAAATTTAAGCATAAAAAAAGCCGGATCTCTTTTTAAGATTCGGCTTTTTTATTTTTTGTCATTCCATTCTTCAGGATTTCTGGAAGTGTGAAAGACAGAATATACTTCAATTAGATTTTTCTCTTCGCTGTAAGAATAATGAATTCCAAAGGGAAATTTTTTGAGAAAAACGATTCGAGTGTCGCCATATTTAAGTTCAAAGGACAATTGATTTTCCTTTATTAAATCGATTTTATTCCGAAAATCAATAAGAAATCTGTTCCATAATTTTTTATCAATTTTCCTGTACCAATCGTTGATTTCTTTTAAATCCTGCTTTACAAAATGACCGTAAATTAATTTAGTCGCCACTTTCGAGATTATTTAAATAATCATCCATTTCAGACTCGGAAACAAAACTTTGAGGGTTTTCACGTAAATATTCTGCCCTTCTTCCTGTTTCTTCTTTTTGCCATTCAGGAATATGATTAGACTTGCTTTTGAAATGTTTCTGCTTCAAAAAATCAATAAAATCATTCACCTCTTCATAAAAATTTTCAGGAAGTGTTCTGATATTGTCTTCTAAATCTTTTAACGTAATTTCCATTTTCTTCATCTTTATTTCCATCAAAGTTAATAAAATTCGATTATTATTTTTAAAATTCTATATTTGTGAAATTTGAAATTTGTAAACTATGAAGACTAAACATCCTAAAGGATTGCCTTTCCTCTTCTTTACGGAAATGTGGGAGCGTTTCGGGTACTATCTTATCCTCGGAATTTTTGTATTATATGTTATTGAACCAACCGGCGCAAAAGGTGGTCTCGGACTTCCGGACAAAACTGCAGACGATATTTTCGGAACCTATATTGCTTTAACCTACTTAACTCCTTTTATCGGAGGATTTCTTGCGGACAGAGTTTTAGGATACATCAAATCCATTTATATCGGAGGCGTTCTGATGGCTGCAGGATATATCGGAATGGGTATTTTTAAAGATCTTACTTTATTTTATTCTTCTTTAGCACTCATTATCATCGGAAACGGTTTCTTTAAACCTACTATTTCTACTTTGCTTGGAAATTTATATTCCGAAGAACCTTATAAAGCCAATAAAGATTCCGGATACAATATTTTTTACATGGGAATCAACATCGGTGCGTTTATCTGCAACATTATTGCGGCTTTTATGCGAAACAAATTCGGCTGGGGTGAAGCCTTCATCACTGCCGGAGTCGGAATGCTGGTCGGATTAATTATCTTTACCATCGGCAGAAAACATTACATTCATGCCGCTCAGATGAAGCCTGTTCAGGAAGGAGATACAAAACTGTCAGAAATATTAATGAAAGTATTCTTACCGGCAATCATTGCAGGAGCAATCGGCTGGGTTATTCCCGGAAATATTTTCGGAAGCGACAATACAGATGCCTTTATTTTTGCCTGCATTCCTGTTATTTACTTCTATGCTTCCCTTTATTTCAAGGCAAAACCGGACGAAAAATCGTCTATCGGAGCCTTATTATCGGTTTTCCTCATCAGTATGTTCTTTTGGGCAGTTTTCAAACAAAACGGAACCGCTTTAACGAGATGGGCAAATTATTACACCGACAGAAGCGTACCTGCTTCCATGGAAAAACCTTTGGAAAGCATTTACATGGTAGACGGAAAAAGTTATGAAGACAAAGAAGTTCCTGTTTACGACAACCAGTTTCAGTCTCAGAAAGATAAGGACGGAAACACGATAAAAGTTAAGGGAAAAGATGTTTATTTTAAAAATATTTCTCCCGAACAACGTGCAGAACTGGAGAAAAATCCTCGGGCGAAAACCTATCTTTACAATACAGAATTGTTTCAGTCCATCAATCCGTTTTGGGTAATTGCTTTAACGCCGGTTGTAGTTGGTTTCTGGGCATTATTAAGACGAAAAGGAAAAGAGCCGTTAACGCCTACAAAAATTGTTTTAGGACTTTTCATTTCCGGATTATCCTGTTTAGTGATGGTTTTAGCAGTCTGGGCAGGAGATAACGGTGCTGTAAAAGTTTCGCCGTGGTGGCTAGTTGCAAGTTACGGAGTCATTACCGTGGGAGAATTATGTCTTTCCCCCATGGGATTATCCTTCGTTTCCAAACTTTCTCCTGCAAGAATTACAGCGTTGATGATGGGCGGATTTTTCCTTGCCAACTCCGTAGGAAACAAACTTTCCGGAATTTTAGCCAGTACATGGTATAATTACGACAATAAAATGAACTACTTTTTAGTGAACTTTGCTTTGCTGATCTTTGCAACCCTTTTAGGTTTATCCATGCTGAAAAGACTAAACAAAATCATGAAAGAAAAAGGGCATTAATCCCTGTTCACAATACAGAAAAGCAAGCTGCGGAATTATTCTGCGGCTTTTTTATTTAAATATAAAATTAAAACCTTGCTGAAAACACAAAAAAAACTATATTTGTCAGTCTTAACAAAAATTAACAATAAAAATGGATAATACTGAAGCATTGAGTCCGAAACCGGATGAATTTGTAGAGAACAAGAATTCCAGACATCCGAAAGGGTTATGGGTTCTTTTCGGAACAGAAATGTGGGAGCGTTTCAACTTTTATGGAATGAGAGCTTTATTAACGCTCTTCATGGTAAATTCCTTATTGATAAAAGAAGCTGATGCAGCAATCATCTATGGTGGATTTTTAGCTTTATGTTATCTTACTCCGCTTTTGGGAGGTTTCATCGCCGACAAATATATCGGTAACAGAAACGCAATTCTTATCGGAGGAACATTAATGGCAATTGGTCAGTTTTTGCTTTTCATCAGTGCTTCAACATTCTCAGGAAGTCTGGACAGTGCAAAAATGTTTATGTGGCTTGCTCTATTCATCATCATTTTCGGTAACGGATTTTTCAAACCGAATATTTCTTCGATGGTAGGAAGCCTTTATCCGAAACAGGAAAAATCTAAATTAGACTCTGCTTTTACGATTTTCTACATGGGAATTAACATTGGTGCATTCTTAGGACAATTTATCTGTCCGTACGTAGGAGACGTAAAAGATGCGACAACAGGTGTAAGAGATATTTTCGCCTTCAAATGGGGATTCCTTGCTGCTTCCATTGCAATGATAATCGGTACCATTACATTCTTTATTCTTAAAAATAAATATGTAGTTACTCCGGAAGGAAGACCTATCGGTGGATTACCTAAAAACAATACAAGTGCAGATTTTGAAGAAGGAGAAACACAGACTGCTAAATTCTCAGGATCGGCATTAGGAATTACAGGAGGATTATTCGTGATTCTTTTCTTTGCTTTCAGATATCTTCTGGTGGGAGAATTCGGATTTAAAGCCGTAGAAATGGGACAGCTGATTAAAGGAATTATTTATCCTTTCATTTATGCAGCAGGGATTTCTCTGGCATTCTTAATCATGAGTTCTGCTGAAAATAAAGTGGAAAGACAGAGAATCTGGGTAATCTATATCGTGTCATTCTTCATTATTTTCTTCTGGGCTGCTTTCGAACAGGCCGGATCTTCATTAACATTTATCGCTGATAATCAGACAGACAGAAACATTTTAGGATGGAATATGCCTCCTTCGATGGTACAGATTTTCAACGGTATTTTCGTTGTTGCTTTGGCTGTTCCTTTCAGTTTGATCTGGGACAAATTAAGAGCAAAAGGAAAAGAGCCGGTTTCCCCGATGAAACAGGCAATGGGATTGGCTTTAATCGCGTTAAGTTACTTCATCATCGCACATAACGTAAAAGATTTAGGAAACTCAGGATTATTGGCTATCAAATGGTTAATGTTACTGTATTTCATCCAGACTTGTGGTGAACTTTGTTTATCTCCTATCGGATTATCATTGGTAGGTAAGCTGGCTCCAAAAAGATTTGCATCCTTATTATACGGAGTATTCTTTATTTCCAATGCTGCAGGTTATGCTTTAGCAGGTTCTTTGGGTGCATTGATTCCTGCAACGGGAGATAAATTCTCTAAGGCACAGGAAATGGGAATCAATCTTCAGGATGTTTTAGATAAAAAAGTAACATTAAATGCTGATCAGGTAGCTGCTTTCGAAAAAGCACAGTTACCGTTGGCTAATCCCACTTTTGCAGGTTTTGAAATCCACAATCTATTTGAATTCTTCATGGTATTCGTTGTTCTTTGTGGTATCGCTGCTGTAATTTTAGCATTAATTTCACCAATCTTAAAGAAAATGATGCACGGTGTAAACTAATCCGCATCAAATAAAATACAATGAAACCTCCGCTGAGCCGGAGGTTTTTTATTTTTATAAATCTCTTAAAAGAATAGCAGATGATCATCAAAGCCAATTGCCATTTTTAGAACCGAAACCCAAAAATTCCTATATTCACAGTTCAAAAACATTAATGAGAATAGAATGTCAGAAATTTTTAAAAATAATATATCGCAGCACATCACTCTTTCTGAAGAAGAATTAGCAGAATTTTATGGCTTGTTTCAGAAAAAAACAATTAAAAAAAAGCAATTTTTATTACAAGAAGGTGAAATCTGCAAATTTGAAGGCTTCGTTATAAAAGGTCTTTTTAAAACATATCATATTGATTCTGAAGGAATAGAACAAATCCTTAATTTTGCTACTGAAAACTGGTGGATTACTGATATCGACAGCTTTACCCATGAAAAGCCTTCGCAGCTTAACATAGAAGCACTGGAAGACAGTGAAATTTTAATTATTTCTAAAAGCGATAAAGAATTCGCCTATCAAAACTTACCCAAAATAGAGAAACTCTTCCGCGTCATGACGCAAAAAACACACGTTGCCTTACAACGCAGAATGATTGATAACCTCAGCAAAACCGCAGATAAACGATATACCGATTTTATTGAAAAATATCCACAGCTTTACCAAAGATTAACCAATGTACAAATCGCTGCATATTTAGGTATCAGTCATGAATTTGTGAGCAGGATTAGAAAAAAAATCGTAAACAAAAAATAATTCAGACTTCATTTATTGAACTTGTTCAATGTTTCAAAGCTTTGGTTTAATGCATCTTTGTACCATTAATAAGACAGTGAAAAGAAATAAAACTTTTACTCAACAAAAGTAAAAAACATGAGTAATCGGAATTATTTCAACATTTTTTTTAACAATTTTATCACTATTCAAAAATGGACATACAAGCACAAAGTTTCAAAACTATTGAAACAAACAATTTTACATTAAAAGTTTATAACGCATCCGAAAACAGCTTTGGTGTTGCATCGGTAATTGTTACCGGTAAAACAGAAGCTGTATTGATCGACGCACAGTTTACGTTGGCAGATGCAGAAAAAGTAGCACAGGAAATCAAAAAAGACGGCAAAAAACTAACCGCAATTTATGTTTCTCACGGAGATCCTGATTTTTATTTCGGCTTGGAGATTTTTAAGAAATATTTTCCGGAAGTTACCGCTTATGCTTCACCGGCAACCATTGAGCACATTAAAAAGACGGCTCAGAAAAAACTGGAAGTCTGGGGTGAAAGATTAGGAAAAAACATGACTTCGAATGTTGTTCTTCCTCAAAATTTAAAAGAAGACTTCATCGAGCTGGAAGGCGAAAAACTAGAAATTATTGGATTAGAAGAATTTCCGTCCAGAACTTTCGTCTGGATACCTTCTGTAAAAGCTGCCGTTGGCGGAATCAATGTTTTCGGAACGAGTTTTCACTTATGGATGGCAGATGCACAAACTGCGGAAGCCCGTAAGGAATGGACTTCAGTATTAAACAAAATAGACAATCTGAATCCTGAAATCGTTATTCCGGCTCACGCAAAATCTGAAACGCCGTTTGATATTTCAGCCGTAAAACATACCAGAAACTACATCCAATTTTATGAAGAAGCCCTGAAAACAAACAAAACTTCAGAATCTTTAACAGACGCTTTAAAGAAGGAGTATCCGGATTTAACTTTCGAAACAGCTCTTCAGATCGGTGCAAAAGTGAATACAGGAGAAATGAAATGGTAAAATAAACCATTGTCATTACAATAAAAAACTTTCTAAATCTGAATTAAAAAATCAACAGCATGAATAATTTAGAGATCGTAAAAAGCACCTACGAAGGGAAAAATTCAGAAGAAAACGGCAGAAACCTTGCAAAATATGCCGCCGAAAATATTTCATGGACGGAAGCAAAAGGATTTCCTTACGCAGGAACTTACATCGGGCTGGAAAGCATTACACAAAATGTTTTCGCCCGATTAGGAAGCGAATGGACAGACTATACATTTACACCGGAAGATTATGTAGCGGGCGAAGATAAGGTGGTTGCTTATGGAACCTATTCCGGCACTTATAATCTTACAGGAAAATCATTTGAAGCAAGAGTTGCTCATATCTGGAAACTGAAGGACGGAAAAATCATCAGCTTTGAACAGTTTGTAGACAGCCATACCGTAATTCATTCAATGACCTAATTTTATATGATGAAAAAAACAATATTCAGCCTTACTGCAGCAATCATTTTACTTTCCTGCAATCAGAAAAATGAAAATCTTCCACAGCAGAATCTATCAACCAATTCTGATCTTCTCGGAAAAAAAGCAGTGATTACCTTTCCGGAAATGAAAGCAGAAGTAATTTATCACAAAGATTCTACCCTTCACTGGAAAACAACAGATAAAAAAGGAGTGGTGAACGAAGGCGATGAAAAAATGGATTATCAAAAGCTGAGTGAAAATCTACATTTCTTAAACTGGATAGAAAAAGACGGCTGGACGGTAAGTCAGATAGTCGACACAAAAGCAGGAACCGTAAAAGCATTCTGGAGTTTTGCAGACGAATCGAGCACAAGAGGAAAGAGAAAATCCCTGTTTGTGGACGGAAAAATTGAGGTGGTAAAGTAAGTTCAACCTGAAAGCCTGCAACAAGATTGAAAATTTGTATAGATTAATATCCTTCAAATATAAATTCGAAACAATATTTGAATGCAAATCGTCTTTGGTAATTACTTTTTCCGTTATTTTACAGAAAATTTAATTAAATCTTAATCATATTGACCTATGAGTTTAACTTTAGACGAAATACAAAATTTTAAAGGAAAATATCCAAGACAGATCTGGAGCCTTTTCTTTTCCGAAATGTGGGAACGCTTCTGTTTCTACGGAATGAGAGGAATGCTTGTCTTTTTCATGATCTCGCAGCTTAATTTTCATGAAAGTGAAGCCAATCTTCAATATGGTGCAACGCAGGCTTTCGTCTATGCTTTTACCTTTATCGGAGGTTTATTTGCAGATAAAATTTTAGGTTTCAGAAAATCTTTGTTTTGGGGTGGACTTTTAATGATTGTCGGAAGTTTAATTCTTGCAACAGATCCTCATAAGTTTTTCTTTCTGGGAATCGCGTTTACTGTAGTGGGAACAGGTTTCTTTAAACCCAATATCTCATCAATGGTCGGTCAGCTTTATAAACCGAATGATTCAAGAGCAGATGCCGGATTTTCATTGTTCTATGCAGGAATTAACCTTGGAGCATTACTGGGTGGATACTTTTGCATTGCCATCGGAAAAGGAGAGATTTTATCAGATGTAATTCCGGAAATGTTAAGATGGAATATTGCATTCGGATTAGCTGCAGTGGTAATGGTCATCAGTTTAATTAATTTTGTTTTTACCCAGAGAAGCTTAGGAACGATCGGACTTCAGCCGGGACATCCTGAAAATGAGACAAAATCTGCGCCTATTCCAAAATGGCAGGAATACGGAGTGTATGCTTTATCATTACTCTTTGTTCCGATTATCATGGTGATGGTTGCCAAAACAGAATATACGGATTATTTTATGTGGACAATAGGACCGCTTACTTTAATCTATTTATTTTATGAAATGACCAAAGTAACCCCTGCTGAACGTAATAAACTTTGGGCAGCATTAGTATTCATCCTGTTTTCCATTTTATTCTGGGGAATTTATGAGCAAAGCGGAGGTTCATTAAGCATTTTCGCAGCAAAAAATTTAAATAAAGATTTATTGGGATTGGATCCGAATGGCGTTAACAATTCCGGAGGTGCATTCTTTATTATCTTTTTAGCTCCGTTAATCGGACTGCTTTGGATCTGGATGAATAAAAGAAAAATTGAACCGAATACCATCATTAAATTTGGTCTGGGATTCATCTTCTTAGGTTTAGGATACTACATTTTGTTCGCAACGAGACTTTTTGCCAATCTTCAGGGTATTACTTCCCTTAATTTCTTCACCATTGCTTTACTCGTTATCACTCTGGGAGAACTATGTCTCTCTCCTATCGGATTATCCATCATGACAAAACTTTCCACGAAAAACCTTCAGGGAATGATGATGGGAATGTGGTTTTTAGCTTCTGCCTACGGACAGTATGTGGCAGGAATTATCGGGGCAGGTTTGGCGACCACCAAAGAAGGTTCTACCAACTATGATGCTTTGATCACTTATACCGATGGATATAAACAATTGGGATTATACGCGGTAATTGCCGGAGTGGTATTAATTTTGATTTCCCCGCTTGTGAAAAAATTAATGCAGGATGTAAAATAAAAATAAGTAAATGCTTACATTTACTTCAAAAATACCAAATCATGAAGAAAATTATAAGTTTAATAGCACTCTTTTTAGTCACTTTCAGTTTTGCGCAGGTAAAATGGATGACGATTGAAGAAGCACTGAAAGCACAGAAAGAAAATCCTAAAAAAATTCTCATCGATTTTTACGCAGACTGGTGCGCTCCTTGTAAGATCATGGATAAAAAAACATACGGACATCAGGTAATTGCTGATATGCTGAATGAAAGTTATTATCCGGTAAAATTCAATGCGGAAGATAAAAAGGAGATCGAAATTTTTGGAAGAAAGTTTTCTAATCCGAATACGGAACATAAGAAAGGAAGAAATTCCTTACACGAATTTACTCAGTATATGAATGTTGCAGCCGTTCCGAGTACGGTTTTTCTGGATGAAAGCGGTAATCCGATCACCATTTTGCAGGGAGAATTATCCGCAAAGGAATTAGAACCTTACCTGGAATTTATTTCTAAAGATCTTTTCAAGAAAATTCGTTCGCGGGAGCAGTGGGAAGATTATCAGAAAAAATTTAAATCTAAAATAAAAGAATAAAAATACAGGCTTTCAGCAATGAGAGCCTTTTTTAATTTCTAATTTTTCCCGAAATTCGTGGCTCCTAAAAATGAATTTAGAAACCTCCATAGAATACGTAAAAGGAATCGGTCCGGAAAAAGCCAAACTCATTAAAAGCGTTCTGGGAATTTCCACCGTGGAAGATCTGCTGAACTTCTACCCGCTCCGTTATCTGGATAAAAGCAAAGTTCATAAAATTTCGCAGCTTGGAGACGTTTCCACAGACGTGCAACTGAAAGGGAAAATTACCAACGTTCAGGAAATACAGACCGGAAAAACAAAAAGGCTTTCGGCAAAATTCAATGATGATACAGGATCGATGGATCTGGTTTGGTTTCAGTATTCAAAATGGCTGAAAGAACAGCTTCCTGTGAATAAAGAAGTTTTTATTTTCGGGAAAATCAATGTTTTCAACAACCAGTTTTCTATGCCGCATCCCGAAATAGAAATTGAAGAAAAGAAAGATTCCGAAAACCGTTTAAGACCCATTTATCCAAGTTCTGAAAAACTGACCAAAAGAGGACTGAATCAGCGGTTTTTTCAGGTTGTGTTACGAAATGTATGCAAAGAAATCCCGAATCTTATCCATGAGAATTTTCCGGATTATCTGATGAAGGCATTTAAGTTTTTATCAAGGCAGCACACCTATCTCAATATTCATTTTCCGAAGGATACGGAGCATTTTGAGAAAGCCGATTACCGTTTAAAATTTGAAGAATCATTTTTCTTTCAGTTAGGATTCGGGCTGAAAAAGCTTCATCACAAAAGCCATACTGCAGGAAATCCTTTCCCTGTTGTCGGAGATTATTTTAATGATTTTTATGAAAATCATCTTCCGTTTGATTTAACGGGAGCTCAGAAAAGAGTACTCAAAGAAATCCGGATGGATATGAAACGTCCGATCCAGATGAACCGGCTTTTGCAGGGAGATGTAGGTTCCGGAAAAACCATGGTTGCTCTTTTAACGATGCTTATAGCTAAAGACAACGGTTTTCAAAGCTGTATCATGGCTCCTACGGAAATTCTTGCCCAGCAACATTATAACGGAATTAAAGAACTTTTAGAAAAGACGGAAGTTAAAATAAGACTTTTAACAGGTTCTACAAAAAAATCCGAACGGAATAAAATTCATGAAGAACTGGAAAGTGGCGAACTTTCTATTCTTGTGGGAACTCATGCTGTTCTGGAAGATAAAGTGAAATTTAACAATCTTGGTTTAGCCATCATCGACGAGCAACATCGGTTTGGTGTGGCACAAAGAGCAAAACTTTGGGCAAAGAATAAAATTCCGCCTCATATTCTGGTCATGACGGCAACGCCGATTCCAAGAACTCTCGCGATGAGTTTTTATTCGGATCTTGATGTCTCGGTTATCGATGAACTTCCAGTTGGAAGAAAGCCCATTATTACCGCTCATAGAAGGGAAAAAGACCGTGCTTATGTTTATAATTTCTGCCGCGAGGAAATCCAGAAAGGACGGCAGGTTTATTTCGTTTATCCTTTAATTGAAGAATCTGAAACTTTAGATTACAAAAATCTGATGGAAGGTCTGGAAAATGTGATGGACAATTTCACACATTATAACGTAGCCATGCTCCACGGAAAGATGAAGCCGGACGAAAAAGATGCCGCCATGAACTATTTTGCCTCCGGAAAAGCAGAAATTATGGTAGCAACCACCGTTATTGAAGTCGGGGTAAATGTTCCGAATGCCTCGGTTATGGTCATTGAAAGTTCTGAAAGATTCGGGCTTTCCCAGCTTCACCAGCTTCGTGGACGTGTCGGTCGTGGTGCGGAACAGAGCTATTGTATTCTGATGACTTCGGATAAATTGTCTAAAGACAGTAGAACGCGTATTAAAACGATGGTGGAAACCAATGACGGCTTTAAAATTTCTGAGGTTGATATGCAGCTTCGCGGTCCCGGAGATATTTTGGGAACCCAGCAAAGCGGTGTGGTGGATTTTAAAAGACTGGATCTTGTGAATGATGCTGCCATTATTAAGGCAACAAAAAAGACGGTGGAAAAAATACTCGAAGCAGATCCGCTATTATCCAGATCGGAAAATCAGATTATTAAAAATGATTATCTGAGAAATTACAAAGGAAAAAACAAGTGGAGTAAAATCTCCTGAAAATAAAAAACCGCGAAAAGATCTTGTCTTCACGCGGTTCCCCCTTATAAAACTGTTATTTGAAGAAAAATTACTTTACTTCTTTAAATTCACGTAAGCTTTTCGCTTAATATTTTGTGATGTGGTGTGATGAATATGGTAATGTATATGATGTTTAAGCTTAAAAAATAATGTAAAAAAAACAAAATGAATTAAGTTTCCAATTGCTTATTTATAAAAACTAACTAGGTTTCTGACAAAGGATTTAAAAAATGAAACGATATATATTCCTTTGGCAGCACTGAGTTTTCATGATTGTACCGTTTTGTTTAAAGATCTTCTGCGCTTATAATTGGAAATTATTATAATTCATTTTGTTTAACTAACATTGTGATTTATATAATTTTTTCAAAAACTGAAACAATTTTCATTCTTCATTTATCGTTTTTTGATATAATAAATCTGTGTTCCAATTTCGGTAATTTCTCAAATGATAATATCCGTATTTCTTTACCTAATTATCACCTTTGTGTGAGTATTACTTTACAAATATAAAACTTTAATTTTAATTCCAAAATAATTTAATCAAATTTTTCACACTTTCATGATAAAATTATTTTTATTGAATCCCGAAGTGTGATATTGCCAGTTTATGGTGATAATTTCACTCACAATCTTCTTCATATCTTTATAATTATCAGGAAGTTTCATTAGAATATTGGCTCCTTTCACCAAAAAATCATCTTCCTCATCATTTTTAAAATTTTCTGAGTAGATAAGGATCACCATAGTATTAAATTTCACATCGGATTTTATTTCTGACAAAAATTCAGAATTTTCTTTTTCAAGAATACTCTTATTGATCCATACCATTTCAGGAACCAAAATGTCTTCTTCATCCAACAAATCCATGACACATTTTACATTGTGGAAAGTATTTGTTGTAATGGCTATTTTTGAATCCGTAAATATATTCTCAAAAAAAATTCGCTTTCCTTCGTCGTCTTCTATAAGAAACACATTCAGATAATCTTTGGTCATACAGCCTTCAAATATTGTCCGTTGGTATGAGATAATTTTCTCCTCAGCGAAATAATTTTCTGGAACTGAGAAGGCGTCATTCCCGTCGTATTCTTAAACTGTGTGCTAAGATGTGCTACACTTGAATAATTTAAACGGTAAGCAATCTCCGTAAAACTCAGCTTCTTACTGATAATCAATTCTTTTGCAAACTCTATTTTGCGGATAATAAGAAAATTCTCAATGGAAGTATGGGTAATCTCCGAGAACAGATTCGAAAGATATCCGTAGCTGTGATTGAGTTTTTCAGCAATATAAATGGAGGCTTTTACAGAAATTCCTTCTTCGGAAGAAATAAGTTCTACAATGGCATCTTTAATTTTCTGCACCAATGCAGCTTTTTGATTTTCAATTATTTCTATTCCGTAGTCTTCAAGGTTTCTTTTAAAATTTTTGTGCTGCTCCTGGGTAAGAGATTCATAGAACTCTACTTCACCGAAGTTCAAAAGCCTGTATTTAAGACCGTGCTCCCGAAGTTTCTCGTCCAGTATCTTTTTGCAGAGGGTATTGAAGTCAAATTTTACATACATTTTCATCTTTGATATATCCTTTAATGTTTCATTGTAAATATAAAAATTTTATTTCAATTAAAAGTGAAATAATAAAAATCTGCTATTTTTTGCATAAATAAAAAACTCCTGCATTAATAATACAGGAATTTAAACACTAAGGATGAAAAAAAATATACTGATAAAAAGCCAATAAAGCTTAGCACCAAGCATATAAATGTACTGTTATAGGTGATTTGGTACAGCAAAGATACAGAAAATAAATAAATCACATTTTATAGAATTATGTTTAAGATTTATAAAATTCCAATCTGTGGTGTCTTAAAAGACAAATTCCATCAGATAATCATCCATTACAAAACCGTCTCCTATATCCAGAACCACCTCCTCATATACTTTAAATCCCTGAGATTCGTAGAAATTTTTAGCGTTATTTTCCTTATTCACATTCAGAATTATTCTTTTATCATTACTCTCAGAAATTTTCTGCTTTAAAAAGCTTAGGGCTTCTTTTCCAAAACCTTTCCCCTTACTTTCCGGAACCAGATAAATCCTGTGAAGCTTCGTTGTGGCATCTTCGTAACCGTTTTCATATCCCATAAATCCTTCAAAGGAATTATTATTTTCATCAAAAATTAAAAAATAATGATAATCCGGATTCTTTAAATGGGATGAAATTTCCTCTTCCGAATACATTTTCCCTAACATATAATCAATCTGTTCATGGGAGATAATTCCCGAATATGCACTTTCCCAGGATCTTCTTGCCAAATCCTGAATCATCGGAATATCTTTTTCTGTAGCTTCTATTAATTTCATTTAATTAAATTTTAAAAATTGAAAAAGGTGAAAGAACTGATTCTTTCACCTGATATTTTGGAGTGCTTTAAAATGTTACTGTGAATTCACCATTCATTATAAAGCAGATTAATAACTTTCTTTTAAATATTTGCCATTTCAGCTTTAATTTTAGCATGAAGCCCTTCTGAAGCCGCGATCAACGGAAGTCTCAGATAGTTTTTGATAATTCCCATTTCTGCCAGAATCACTTTAATTCCGCAAGGATTTCCCTCAGCAAAAATCAGTCTTGTGATCTCAACCAGCTTGTTATGAATTTCGTAGGCTTCATCCACTTTTTTATCAAAAGCCAACTGAACCATGGTAGAAAATTCTTTAGGATACGCCTGTCCGATTACAGAAATAACCCCTGCTCCACCTGCCAAAGTTACAGGAAGCGTATATTCATCATCCCCAGAAACCAGATTGAAACCTTCCGGCTTCTTTCTTAAAATATCGAAGTACTGAAGAATATTCGGAGCCGCTTCTTTAATCAGGAATAAATTAGGGAACTCTCTTGCCAAACGCAGTGTTGTTTCTGCCTCAACATTTTGTCCTGTTCTTGAAGGAACGTTGTAGATAATAATATTTTTCCCGGTTGAAGCCAACATTTTATAATGCTGATAAAGCCCTTCCTGATTAGGTTTGTTGTAATAAGGAGAAACAGAAAGTACTGCAGTAAATTCAGAAAGATCTGCTTCTTCAATCTGTTTCTTTACTTCAAGAGTATTATTTCCGCCGATTCCCAAAACCAAAGGAACACGTTTATTATTAACCTTAATGATATGCTCAATTACCTGTTTCTTTTCCTCAGCAGAAAGTGTTGCAGCCTCCGCTGTAGTTCCCAAAACAACTAAATAACTGGTTCCGTTTTCGATATTGTAGTCTACCAATTTTGTTAAACTATCGAAATCTACGGATAAATCTTCATTAAAGGGCGTTACCAAAGCAACACCTACTCCTTTTAAAATGCTCATCTGTTAGAATTATTTTTGCCAAATTTAATCATTTGTGAGAAGAATTTCTAATAATTAATAATGTTTTATTATACATATAATTATATTTGCATATACTAAAAGATATAATGGAGTTATAGCTAAATTGTTTATCAATATACAATAGAATGATAATTACCAATACCTTAATAATATAATTGTCGACGTATGAAAAATAAATTCTTGTTATTAGGAATTGCTCTGGCTGCCCTTTCGGCTTGTAAGACGGCTTCATCGGCCTCTTCCATGCAGATTGCAGAGGTAAAGACCCAGAAAAATATTTCTATTAATAATGAGCTAAAAAATGAGGAGGAATTTGTAAAAATTATCGAACCTTACAAGCAAAAACTGGATAAAGAGATGAACCAAAAGATCTCTCACACCAATGTAGATCTTACAAAACAAGGCGATAACAGTAATCTAGGCAATCTTTTAGCAGACTATACTTTTGACGGAGCAGATGTTTGGGCAAAGAAAAATATACAGAAAAATGTAGACGCAGCCCTCATCAACATCGGAGGAATCCGTACCACGATCGGGAAAGGAGATATTTTACTGAAAAGTGTATTTGAAGTAATGCCTTTTGAAAATGAAGTGATTATCGTGAAAATGAAAGGCAGCGATCTTCAGGGACTTTTTGATTATTATGCAGAACATCAGGTAAACAATCCTGTGTCTCATTTGTATATAGAAACCAATAACGGACAGCTAACCAAAACTTTAATCAACGGAAAAACAGTAAATCCGGAACAGGATTATTATATTGCCACTTCAGATTATCTGGCTTTGGGAGGCGACAATATGAAATTTTTCTCGAAAGGGGAAATGATCCCGACAGGAATTAAATTAAGAGATCTTTTCATCGATTATTTTAAGAAAACTCCTGAAGTGGTTCCCAATACAGATGTTCGTCTAAATTTTATCGGTAAAAAGTAATGGATAGAAAAAGTTTTTTAAAAGCAATAGGTGGCGGAACTTTAGCAATGGCTTTAGCTCCCAATATGATGATGGCGGAAGAATTAAACATTCTTGATTTAAAGTCCGCAACGAAACTTACTATTCTTCACACCAACGATCAGCACAGCAGAATAGAGCCTTTTGACGCAAGCTATACCAAAAATCCCAATCAGGGAGGTTTTGCAAGAAGGGCAAGTTTAATACAACAGATCAGAAATCAGGAAAACAATGTTTTGCTTCTGGATTCCGGAGATATTTTTCAGGGAACTCCTTATTTCAACTTTTTCGGCGGTGAATTGGAGTTTAAATTAATGTCCATGATGAAATATGATGCTTCCACCATGGGAAATCATGATTTTGATAATGGTCTGAACGGATTTTTGAAGGTGTTACCCAATGCAAAATTCCCTTTTATCTGTTCAAATTACGATTTTAAAAATACCGTTCTGGACGGAAAAACTTCTCCATACAAAATATTCAATAAAAACGGAATCAAGATAGGAATTTTCGGAGTGGGCATTCAACTGGACGGGCTCGTTGGCAAAAAACAATATGGAGAAACGGTTTACTCCGATCCTGTAGATGTTGCCCAACATTATTCAAACTTCCTGAAAAATGAACAAAAATGTGATCTTGTTATCTGCCTTTCACACATCGGCTACGATTATAAAGACGAACCTAGTAAAATAAGTGATAAAATTTTAGCTGCCAAAACAGAAAATATTGATATTATTCTGGGCGGCCATACCCACACTTTCTTACCGGAACCACAGACTTTTAACAACAGAGCAGGCAAAAGTGTTTTGGTAAATCAGGTCGGATGGGCAGGTCTTCTTTTGGGCAGAATAGATTTCTTCTTTGACACTAATAAAAATGTAAAACATATTTCCTGGAACAATCAGGTAATAGACAGCAGCATAATAGCATAAGCATGAAAAAACTCTCTTTAATCTCTCTTGGTATTTTAGCATCCCTGCAAGTTGCACATGCACAGACTATTTCTTCAAAAAAATGGGCAGACTTATTCTCCTACAATAATGTTCTTGCCATGAAAGAAGATAACGGAAAAATAGTTGCAGCAGCAGAAAGCGGGGTTTTCTACTATACCATTTCTACCGGTGAAATTACCAAACTGTCTAAAGCAAACGGTTTGCATGAGGTTAAAGTTTCAGCTTTTGATTACAATCCGCAGAACAAAATCGGTTTGGTAGGTTATCAAAACGGCTCGCTGGACGTCATAACTCCGGATGGAATTACTTATGTTGTTGATATTCCTATTGCGACCGGATATAACGGAAGCAAAAAAATCAACCATATCTCAATTACCGGAGATCTTGCTGTTATTTCTGTAGGTTACGGTGTTTCAATATTCGATCTGAAGAAGAAAGAATTTAAAGATTCTGCATTCTTTTTATCAGGAGGAGTTTATCAGGCAAGTAATGAAGCCACTATCTTCGGAAATAAAGTATTTTCTGTAACCAACACCGGTCTTAGAAGCCATGAGATGAATACTACTTTCCCTGTTTTTTCGACCTGGACTACAGAATTGGCAGGTACATTCAAGCATATCGATTCAGAAGGGGTTCTGAGCTTTTCTTCAGCCAATACAGCCTATGTATATAATGGAGGAGCTTTCACTCCGCTTTCACAATCATTTACCAATGTTCATGATGTCGTAGTAACTAATAACAGTATTGTAGTTACGGATCTCAGCAGAGTGTATACATTCGGGACCAACGGAAACTTTAACGCAAACGTAACTTTTGGTGAGGAATGTAACACTGCAACCACTGTAGGAAGCAGTGTTTATGGCGGAACAATTTTTTCAGGAATTAAAAACGAGGGGGGAAATACCTTCAAACCGGATGGTCCTTATCAGAATTATGCCTATAAAATCAGTCTTTACGGAGAAAATCAGATTTTGGTTTCTACCGGAGGGAGAGAAAGCAGATTCAATACCCCTATTTTCAATATAAAAAATCCCGGATTTTATTATTTTGACGGGATGAGCTGGATCTATCCTTCCTATTTTAAAGGAAATTCAACCGTATTCAATGTTTTGGATGTTGTTGCAGATCCTGTAAATCCAACTGATGTATTTTTTGCGAACTATATGACGGATGGATCACGCGGAATTTATAAAATGAAATACAATGCAGGAAACAAGGATTTTACTTTCGTCAAAAGGTATGATTTAGGAACTACTAATATCTTCACAAGACGTGCTGTAGGTTTGACTTTTGATGATTCGAACAACCTTTTTGCTTCTATAGCTTTCTCCGGTGACGGTGCTGCACTTGGGCCTTATACAGCAATCGGTGCATACGACAGGACAGGAGATGATTTTGTCATAAAAAATACCACTTCTCAATTTGGAGCTTCCCAAAAGGCTCTTTACAGTGAAGGGCTTCTTTTTATTCCTACTCCGCGAACTAATAATTTTATAGCTTACGATACAAAGAAAACGCAAAGCACTTCTGACGATACTGCCTATATTTTAACACAACCTAACGGCTTCGCAACAACTTCCGGTGGAACGCTTTCTGTAGCTGTCGATAAATCCGGAGATGCATGGATCGGTACGGATGCCGGACTAAGAGTTTTGCCAAATGCTGTTTCTGCTATAAAAACACCCTCTTCCGCAACCGTTGAGCCAATTATTATAGAACAGAACGGATTGGGCGAAGAACTTTTCAGAGACGGGCAGATTTTACAGATTGAGGTGGATGCAGGAGACCACAAGTGGGTTTCTGTTGATGGTGGTGGAGTTTATTATCTTTCTGCAGACGGACAACAGACTATTAAACATTTTACCAAAGAAAACTCTCCGCTTCCGACGAATACCATTACCGATATAAAGGTTGATAAAAAAACAGGAAAAGTATATTTTGTTTCTTACGACGGAATTGTAACATATCAGGGTGATGTTGCCGATGTAACATCAAACTTCGGCAATGTACTTGTTTACCCGAATCCTGTAGTGTATTTTAATTTTAAAGGAAAGGTTACGATTAAAGGATTGGCAGAAGTTACCAACATCCGAATTGCAGATGCTGCAGGAAACGTTGTGCATTCTGCGGTAGCAAGAGGAGGATATTATGAGTGGGATCTCAATAACCAGAGAGGAAGCAGAGTTGCTTCCGGAGTTTATTTTGTTTTAATGACGAATGAAGACGGCTCCGATAAAGCTACAGCGAAAATAGCTGTCGTAAATTAATGAATTCACAAAGCGGATTTTTATTATCTTATATAAAATATGGCGAAAATGATGCAGTACTGCATTGTTTCACCGAAGAAGACGGGTTTCAGTCTTATTTTCTGAAAGGAATTTATGCCAAAAAAAATAAGAAAAAAGCCCTTCTTCTGCCTTTAAGCAAACTTAATTTCTCTGTAAATCCTGTAAAAGGAAACGGAATCCAGACGATTTCAAAATTTGAGATGATTAAAAGCAACGATATTTATACGGATATTCGCTGTAATACGGTTGTGTTTTTTATTTCAGATTTTTTAAATCAGAATTTAAGACATGAAAACAAAAATCATCATATTTTTTTCTGTCTTGAAGAATTTACGGATGAGCTGGAAAGCCGCAACTATCAGTCGCATCTTATTTTTTTAATTAAAATTCTAAAAATTCAGGGCGTTGCACCATTATTGAACGAAGGGAAATTTCTTGATCCTGAAACCGGAACTTTTACCCATGAAATAATGCACCAACTGTTTACAGAAGACGTTTCAGCGATCTGGAAAAGAATTCTTTCTGCTGAAAATCCTTACGGCATTAAAATACATTCCAATTTTAGGAAAGACTTTTTAGACAGCATACTTGTGTATTATCATTACCATATCACCGATTTTAAAATTCCGGCTTCTCTGGAAGTTATTCAGCAGATATTTGAATAATTAATACCTGAGAATTGGCGTTAAGTAAGATATTATTGATTTAAAATTCCACATTTTTCGGTGTTTCAGTCTCAGATTCTGCGATATTTTTTCTAGAAAATCTAGGCATCAGAATTTTCGCTATAAGTCCTGTCCAGCCTGTCTGATGCGATGCTCCTACTCCACGACCGGTATCTCCGTGAAAATATTCATAGAATAAAATATAATCTTTAAAATCCGGATCGTTCTGAAATCTGGGATATTGGGAATTAAATGGACGGTTTCCATATTCATCCTTTAAAAATAATGAAGACAGTCTTCTGCTTAAAGCCTCTGCAATTTCGTCAAGATTGGAATAGTTTCCGGTTCCGGTAGGATATTCCACCAAAAAATCGGGACTGTAATAGAAAAAGAAACGTTGCAGACTTTCAATTATTAAAAAATTAATCGGAAACCAGATCGGACCGCGCCAGTTGCTGTTTCCGCCGAAAAGCCCGCTGTCGCTTTCTGCGGGAGTGTATTTTACTTTGTAATCTGTTCCATTGAGATTTAGGGTAAAAGGATTTTCTTCATATTCTTTTGAAAGCGCACGAACGCCGAATTCGCTTAAAAACTGATCCGGATCGAGCATTCTGCTTAATAATCTCTTTAAACGGTGACCTCTTAAAAGAGATAGTAAGTGTTTGGATTCATCTCCTTTTACTTCCCAATGCGAAACGAGAGATGCCAGTTCCGGTTTATTTTCCAGAACCCACTTCATTCTTTTCTTGAAATTCGGCAGTTTTTCGATCATTTCATCATCAATAACCTCAACCGCAAACATGGGAATAAGTCCTACAATTGTCCTTAATTTCAGATACATATGATCTCCGTCGCTCGAAGCAATGGCATCATAAAAGAATTCGTCTTCTTCATCCCAAAGACTGAAACATTCTTCTCCCATGTTGTCCAGAGAATTGGCAATTGCCAGAAAATGCTCAAAAAACTTCATCGCCAGTTCTTCATACACATTGTTATACAAAGCAAGTTCAAGAGCAATTCTCATCATATTTAAAGCAAACATTGCCATCCAACTTGTTCCGTCGGACTGTTCCAGATGTTCTCCGTTTGGAAGCGGCATATTCCGGTCGAAAACACCGATGTTGTCGAGTCCTAAAAATCCTCCTTCGAAAATATTATTTCCGTTGTTGTCTTTTTTATTCACCCACCATGTAAAATTCATCAAAAGTTTCTGAAAAGCACTTTCCAGAAATTGCAGATCGGGATTACCCTTCAGATATTCATCTATTTTAAAAACCCTGAAAACTGCCCATGCATGAACAGGCGGATTCACATCACTAAAATCCCATTCATAAGCCGGAAGCTGTCCGTTTGGATGCATATACCACTCAAAAAGAAACAGTTTGAGCTGATGTTTTGCAAAATCGGGATCAATTAATGAAAAACTGATGGTATGAAAAGCCAGATCCCACGTTGCGTACCACGGATATTCCCATTTGTCGGGCATGGAAATAATGTGTTCATTGTTGAGGTGCTTCCATTCAGAATTTCTGATGTGTTCACGGGATTTTGGGGGTGGAACCTGTGAAGGATCTCCTTTCAGCCAACGTTCCACATTGTAATGATAGAACATTTTGTTCCAGAGCATTCCTGCAAAAGCCTGTCGCTGAACCAGTTTTTCGTCTTCTGTTTTTATTCCGCACTGAATGTCTGCATAAAATTCGTCTGCTTCTTTTTGTCTTGATACAAAAATTTCCTCAAAATTCTGAAAAGGCTGTTTTAAATCCTGATCCGAAAGTCTTAATTCAAACGTTTTTGTTTCTTTTGGCTTAAAATTCTCGTCGATGAGAAAGGATGCTTTTGTTCCGAAATCTTTTGGGTTTACGGACTGGGAATTTCCGTTGATAATAAAATCGTTGATTCCGTCTTTGGTATATTTTGACTGGTTCTGAGAGTGATACAGTCTTTCATTATTCGTTTCGTTATCGCAGAATAATACTTTCTGAGCATTTTTTGCGTATACATTTTTGATTTCTAAATCGTGATGATTAATCGTGATACAATCTGAATTTTCAGAATTCATCTGAGGTTTGTAATTATTATATCCCCAGTTCCATGTATTTCTGAACCAGACTGTAGGCAGAATGATTAACGGAGCTTCTTGTTCTGATTTATTGACGACCGTTAGTTTTACCAGAATATCGTTCTGACTTTCTTTGGCATATTCAATAAAAATATCAAAGTATTCGTTTTGGTCGAAAATTCCGGTATCAATTAATTCGTATTCGGGATCTTCTTTTCCTCTTTCTGCGTTGGTTTTTATGAGATCTTCGTAGGGAAATGCATTTTGAGGATACTTATACAGCATTTTCATATAAGAATGGGTAGGCGTAGAGTCGAGATAGTAAAAATATTCTTTTACATCTTCACCATGGTTTCCCTGACCGTTTGATAGGCCAAAGAAGCGTTCTTTCACCATTTTATCTTTTTTGTTCCAGAATCCGACTGAAAAAACAAGTTTCTGAAGGTCATCGCAGATTCCACAGATTCCTTCTTCGCCCCAACGGTAGGTTTTGGCTTCCGCAATGTCGTGATTGGTGTAGTTCCATGCATCACCATTTGCACTGTAATCTTCGCGCACCAATCCCCATTCGCGGTTGCTGACGTAAGGTCCCCATTTTTTCCAAGTAACGTCGGACAGTCTTTCTTTTTCTTTCATGCTGTTTTGATAAGTGATGGTTGATTACTGATAAATGATTAAAAATTTTATCGCAAAGTCAGACAAAGCTTTTCTATCTTTTTTTTCTTCTAAATTAAGATAAACAAAGGTGTTTTAATTATTTTTGGAATACTATTTCTTTAAATTTTTTATTGACAAGTGAAACGAGTTTACCATTTACAATTCATTTGTTTTAATACCGTTCATTCATGTTTCGGCTGCAATGCGCTCCGGATTGAACGGTCTGTCTGAGCTCTTTTTGTAAGCTCCGGAAAAAGCAAGGCACAAAAAAGCGAGTAGTGAAAGCCGGAAATATGCGCCCAAAGAATTATCCTCCTGTTGAAAAGCTTTCGAACGTTGTCATTCCGCCATCTACAAAAATACTGGCTCCGGTAATGTAATCTGCAAGATCACTTGCCAGAAATGCCGCCATATTTCCGATGTCCTGTGGTTGACCGATTCTGTTGTAAGGGATTAAGTCTAATAAGGAGTTTAAAGCTTCGGGGGTGCTCCATGCGGCTTTGTTAATAGGTGTCTGAATTGCTCCGGGACAGATGGAATTGACACGGATTTTGTCGGCTCCGTATTCCTGCGCCAAAGTCTGCATGAGCATTCTGATCGCGCCTTTGCTTGAAGCATAATTAGCGTGACCTGCCCAAGGAATGATTTCGTGAACGGAACTGATGTGAATGATTTTTCCGCAGGCAACGGAACGTGAAGGATCGATACCACGGCGAAGAAATTCTTTGATGGCTTCTCTCGCACATAAGAATTGCCCTGTCAGATTGATTCCGATGACGGTATTCCACTGATCGAGTGTCATTTCCGTGAATTTTGCGTCTTTCTGAACACCTGCGTTGTTGATGAGAATATCGACTGTTCCGAATTGTGAAACCACATCCTGAAACATTGTAACGACCTGATCTTCTTTGGAAACATCGCACTGATAGGTTATTCCGTTTCCGCCTGCATCGGTGATTTCCTTTAAAACGGCTTTGGCTTCGTCTGACGAATGCTCCGAAGAGTGATTGACAATAACTATTGCTCCCGCTGAAGCGAGTGATTTTGCAATTCCTGAACCGATTCCGCTGGAAGCTCCGGTAACGACAGCGACCTGATTGTGAAGAGATATTTCCATGTTTTATTATTTGATGTTACTCAAATTTAGGTGAAAGTTTCACGCCAAACATGAAAATTCTGAATTAAAAATTTCTTAAAGTTTGATTTTTAAGGATTATGCAAAAACTCTTTTCTATTGAACCGATAATTTTTTCAAAAATTCTGTTTTACAATTTTTTGTACATCAGATATTGTATTCCGCTTCTGCCCATTCTTGTTTTTCCGTCGAATTTGTAGCCGACTTTGAGGTATAATTCGTAAGCGGAACTATTGTTTTGGTTGACTGCAAGAACGATTTCGCTGCAATCTTTGAAGTGTTCCCGAACAAATTCGTCAAGGAGGATCATTGCTGCTTTTCCGATTCCTTTTCCCTGCGATTCAGGATTTATAGAAAGGGAGCGCAATAACGTAGAATTCTGATTGTCTGTAAGGTCTAATTTATCATTCCCGAAATCCAGCACAAAAAAACCGGCAGGATGATGATTTTCCAGAATGGTGATGGGAAAAGCAAGGGTGTCGCTCCGCTCTTCAATTTTCTGTAATGCCTGTTCTGCAGTTGCGGTGTATTGTGACTGCAGTTCGTCCAAAGTATAGCTTACTCCGGGAAAATCTTTCGGTTCGTAAAATTTTAATTTTACCATAATTTAATGATGATAAATGTCTTCATACATTACTCCTGCCCGAATTTCAACCGGAAGTTTATTTTCTTCGGGAACAACGGGACAGTTGTAATCGTAAGCGTTGTAAGCACAGTAAGGGTGATACGATTTATTAAAATCCAGAATAATGGTTTTGCCTTTTGGGATGGTTAAATCCAGATATTTTCCACCGCCGTAGGTTTCTTTTTCATTGGTGGCATCACGGAAAGGCAGAAATAAATGGTCTTTGTATTTTTTCTGTTTGATTAAATCTAAGCTTTGATACAGCGTTAATGTATATGATTTTCCGTCTAACTGAAATGTTGCTTTTCCAAATTCTCTGTAAGGTTTTGTTTTGCCTGAAGAGGTGGGAAGATCAAAAGGTTCTGCATTTTCTGTTTTCTCGAATTTTGCGGTAACTCTGTATTTTAAATTGATCGGAAAGAAAGGATGCTGTTTGAAATTTTTAAAATTATCGCCGCGTAAAGGTGTTTCTTTCGGGTTTAAATATTCTGCATTCAGTTCTTTCTGAAATTTTTTAATTTCGGATTCTTCTTTTGACAATTTTTGAGAAAATATCAGAAGTGGAAAAAGTAAAAAGATAAGTAGGTATTTTTTCATGAACTTAAAACTATGATTTACGATAAAGATTTTACGGTAAATAAGCCATTCAGCGGATTAATTTTCAGTAAGATTCTGAAATTTTCACACGGTAAATGTCTGATGAATTTCTTTTGATGGATTCTACAAAAAATCCGCCTTCTTCCGGAATAACTTCTTTTAAATCAAAGCTTTTACAGTCTTTCGGTAACCCTGAAAACACCAAGGTGAACCAAAAATCTTTCATAAACGGAACGGGAGTCCAGTTGGGATAAATGGTAATGTTTTCCGCATGAATAAGTTTGCTCTGATGTTCTGACTGATTATCAAAAAGATAGGTTGACTGCCATATTCTGATGAGGTTTCCAAAGAAGGGTGATGCCGGAAAACAGCAATGCACAATAACCTGCTGTTCCTCCTCAAATTTGGTTTGAAGGGATTCTAATAATTCTTTCACGATCACAGGTTTTATAAGTGTTTCTGACATAATTTCTTTGTGAGAAGTGAATAGTCAATTGTTTGTAATTTAATACTTTAATTTAAAAAACTGACTATTCAGCGCTCACTTTTTTTTAATATTCGAGTTGTAATTTTTCTTTTGAATAATTTCTCACTTTTTCTGTAAGCTCAGGATGATCTGCCAGTTTTTGCCCATAAGAAGGAACCATTTCCAGTAGTTTTTCTTTCCATTCGCCATGAAGTTTTTCGGGGAAGCATTTTTCAAGCACGTTCAGCATTGCATACACTGCTGTTGACGCTCCGGGAGACGCTCCCAACAGAGAAGCAATTGTTCCTTTTTTATTTACCACTACTTCGGTTCCGAATTCCAGTTTTCCACCATGTTTTTCATCCTTTTTAATGATCTGAACTCTTTGTCCGGCAACTTTCAGTTCCCAGTCCTCTTCTTTGGCATCTTTAATAAATTCTCTCAAATGCTGAATTCTTTGGGACTTCGTCATTGCCACCTGCTGAACCAGATATTTGGTTAAAGGAATATTATGCCACCAAGCTCCGAAAAGCGATCTTAAATTTTTAGTATTCACACTTTCAGGTAAATCCAGATAGCTTCCTTCTTTTAAAAATTTAGTTGAAAATCCGGCAAAAGGTCCGAAAAGCAAAGCTTTCTGTCCGTCGATTATTCTTAGATCCAAATGTGGAACCGACATGGGCGGTGCATCCACAGTTGCCTGTGTATACACTTTTGCCTGATGCTTTTCCACCAATTCCTGATTATGACTTACCAGCCATTGTCCGGAAACCGGAAAACCGCCGTATCCTTCGCTTTCTTTGATGTCTGAACTGTCTAACAGCGGTAAAGCATAGCCTCCTGCTCCGATAAATACAAAATCAGCTTCCACTTCCTGTTTGTGGCTGTGAATTCTGTCTTTCACTTTCATTTCCCAAGTTCCGTCTTCTTTCGGATCGATGTCTTTTACTTCATGGTACAGGAAAACTTCAACATTGGAATCTTCCAGCAAATGTCTTCCCATTTTTCTGGTTAACGTTCCGAAATTAACATCTGTTCCCATATCCATTTTCGTTGCCGCCATTACTTCCGACTGGTTTCTCTTGCTCATCACCAAAGGAATCCATTCTCTCAATTTATCGTGATCGGTTGAAAATTCCATTCCTTTAAAGAGAACGGATTCTGACATTTTATCGTGACGTTTTTTAAGATATTCCGCATCTTTTTCTCCAAAAACGAGACTCATGTGCGGACAGGAATTAATGAAATCCTTAGGTTCGCTGATGTAACCTTTTGTAATTAAATAAGACCAGAACTGTTTTGAAATTTCAAACTGTTCGGCGATGCTTTCTGCTTTTGAAATATCGATTGTTCCGTCGGGTTTCTCAGGGGTATAATTGAGCTCACAAAATGCTGAGTGACCTGTTCCTGCATTATTCCAGACTGCTGTACTTTCTTTGGCAAACCGTCCCAGTCTTTCGAAAATAGCTATTTCGAGCTCAGGATCAAATTCGTGTAATAAGGTAGCTAAAGTGGCACTCATAATTCCGCCACCTATTAGAACAACGTCGTATTTTGGTTTCGGCGTTCTGCTTGTAAGCGATTGTGACATAATTTAAATTTTATAAGGTCAAAGTTCGGGAAAAGTTTCTTAAAATAGGGTTTGGTGAAACGATTTTAATATGGGTTTTATCAAAAAAATTAATTTACAGAATCTGTCGGATTATGGATCTGTTTTAAAATCTGTGATGCTGAAATGTTGATTATTGTCTCGCGTTTTTTTGATCCGACAACTTTATAGTCGTGATTGAGCGGCATGTCTGAGCTCTTTTTAGGTTTTCGGCGGCGGCTTTGCCGCCGCCGAAAACCTAAAAAAGCGAGTAGCGAAAGCAGGAAACAGCTCTAAATAAAAAAAAGATTTCTATACATAAAAAAACACCAGAAGAAGATTTCTGATGTTTTTGTGTTATTTAAAATTGAAAATTAATTGAGTTTTGCGGTGAGTTTTTTAAACTGTTTTTCTGCATTTTTTCCTTCATACAGAATTCCATAGATCGTATCTACAATCGGAAGTTTCAGCCCTTTTTCCTTTGACGTTTTATAAATAGAATTCGCGGCATAATATCCTTCTGCAATCATGTTCATCGACTGGATTGCTGATTTTACGGTATATCCTTTTCCTATAAGATTTCCTAAATTTCTGTTTCTGGAGAATAATGAATACGCGGTAACCAGTAAATCTCCCAGATAAGCACTTTCGTTAACATCTCTCGGCGCTTCGTAAATGGCTTCCAGGAAAGTTTCCATTTCACGGATCGCATTGGAAACGAAAACCGCGGTAAAGTTGTCTCCATATCCTAAACCACTCGCAATTCCGGCTCCGATAGCGAAAATATTTTTAAGAATCGCACTGTATTCGTTTCCTAAAATATCTTTGCTGGAATGCATTTTAATAAAATCTGAATTGAAAATATCCACCAGTTTCTGTGAAACTTCATCTTCTACGGTTGCAACGGTAAGATAGGACAGTCTTTCCATTGCCACTTCTTCTGCGTGACAAGGTCCTGCAATAACTGCCTGATTCCTGAAGCCTATTTTAAATTCGTCTCTTAAATAATGTGCTACGACATCATTTACCTTCGGAATAATTCCTTTAATGGCAGAAACAAAAATTTTATTCTGATAATCACAAGTCATTTTATCCAGCGTATCGGAAAGATAGATCGACGGCGTTGCCAAGACAATAATATCACACGCAGAAACAAGCTCGTTGATGTCTGTGGTAAGCTTTAAATTTTTAAGATTGAAATTAACTGCTGTAAGATAAGTCGGGTTATGACCTCTCTGTTCGATCGCTCCTTTTACGTACTCATTTCTTACGCACCAGTGCACGACTTTGCAGTTTTCTACAAGCATTTTCACAATAGCAGTCGCAAAACTTCCACTTCCGACTACTCCTACCGCAACATCATTTTTGCTTTTCTTCGGGTTCGATTCTATATTTGTTTTCTTTTTTGCCATAATAGAAATGTGAACTGCAAATATATTAAAACAAAGACGGAAAGAAGGATTTTCGGAGCATGATAAAAACCAAATTTAGACAAAATTAACACTTCAACACAATTAAATATCTAATCGACCGTTAATTACAGAAAAAACTAAAGTTTTGTTAAAAATAAGCCTGAAAGTTTATTTTTAATTAAATTTGCAGGCTTAAAACCGTTTTGTAATTATACTAAGAGAAGAAAAATGAAGAAATTTCTAAGCAGTAAAAAGAACATAAATGTGCTTTTAGGAGGACTTTTATTAGTAGTTTTTGCGCAAGGTATTTTCATTGCGAAGTTGTATTCGGAAAAAGACAACAAAAATTATGAAGTAAACCTTGTAAAAATAAACACTGAAAAAGACAGTGTAGATTATCTGAAAATGAAAACTGATCTTACATTGGTGGATCAAACCGTAGCAGAGCTGAATTCTTTCCTTAAATCTAAGGATGTTCCCAACGAGAAAGTTACTATTCTGAGCAAAGACAGTATCTCCAACTCTATTTATCTGGCAAAACAGGCAAACCGATACAGCCAATATCTGATGAATCTTCAGAAAAAGTTACTGGAAGTTCCTTTGGGAATGCCTACTGAAGGTTATATTTCGTCTAATTTCGGAGTGAGAAAAAATCCTATTCCTTTTAAAACCGTTTTAGCCTCCGTAAAAAGCAGTGCTGCAAAACCCGCTGCCGTTGCAGCCGCAGCTCCGGAAGTAAAAGCTGAACCCGTGGAAAAAATTATAGAAGTAACAGACAGCTACGGAAATAAAAGAGAAGTAAAGGTAATGGTAACACCAAAAACGACTTCTGCTGCTCCGGTTCCTGCTTCGTCAGCAAAATCTGTTGCAGCCGGATCTGAAAAGCCTGCCGAGAAAAACAATGCGCCTGCAGAAGCAGATCAGATGCAGTTTCATAAAGGACTGGATATAGCCGTTGCTTACGGATCGGATGTCGTGGCAACTGCAGCCGGAACGGTTATTTTTTCCGGACAGAAAGGAGGGTACGGAAACTGTGTGATCGTTTCTCACGGAAACGGACTGGCAACTCTTTACGGACATTTGTCGCAGTTGGTCGCTAAAGTAAACGATAAAGTGAAAGTAGGACAGGTGATTGCCAAATCCGGGAATTCCGGTCGTTCTACAGGACCTCATCTTCATTATGAAGTACATAAGAACAATACTCCGGTAAATCCGAAGTTGTTTATGAATCTTTAAAATGAGAGTTAAAATATAGAGTTTCGGCGGCACAAAAGGTGCCGCCGAAACTTTTAAAACATATCTTAAAAAAATTAGTAGGCTGCTGTAAAACGCTCTCTGATGTGGTTATTCTGTTCCAGTTCATCCACCAAAACCACCGCTACATCTTCTACGGAAAGAATACTTCTTCCGTTTTCATCGAAAACAGGATTTTCCAGAGCGGTTCTGTATTTTCCGGTTCTTACGCCTGCGGTTCCCTGATGCATTTCTATTGCCGGACTGAAAAATGTCCAGTCTAAGGTTTCATTTTCTTTAATTTTGTTTAAATAATCTCTTGCCGCAGTTGCCCCAGGTTTTATTTCTGCAGGAAAATCTGATCCGTCTACCAGTTGTTTTCCATCAATGTAAAGACTTCCTGCTCCTCCAACAGTAATAAATCTTTTTACGCCGGATTGTTCAACTGCTTTTTCAATATTAACGGAACCATTCAGAAAGTCATCATAAAGATTAGGATTGGTCCAGCCTGCGTTAAAAGCACTGATTACGGCATCATTTCCTTTTAAAACTTCTGATAATTCATCTACATTATTTACATCTACACTTTTAGCCGTTACTTTTTCGTTCTGCTCCACTTTTGAAGCATCTCTTACAATGGCTTCTACCTGATATCCTCTGTTGGATAATTCATTTACAACCTGAGTTCCTACAAAACCTGTTGCCCCTATTACTGCTACTTTTTTCATACTGTTTATTTTTTATATTTAATTGTAATAATTTTTGTTACATTTTTAAGCAAAAAATTTTATTTAAACTGTTCGCTGAACTGTTTTAAGGATTTATTTCCTAAAAAATCCAAAACCAACTGATCGGTTTCTGAAAACAAATTTTTAAGATGATTATTAATTTCTTTTCCGACCGGGCAAACCGGATTGGGATTATTGTTTTTCTTTCCTAAAACTTCGGTGTTCTTCACAGCCAGATAGATTTCAGAAATTCGTATGGAATCTGCACTTTTTGCCAGCTGACTCCCTCCTTCTTTTCCCTGTCTGCTTGTAATTAAACCTGCTTCTCTTAACACACCAAGCTCTTTACGAACAATCACAGGATTGATATTGATGCTTCCTGCAATCCATTCTGAGGTAAGCCAGTCCTGTGGACTTTCCGTCAATAAAGTCATGATATGTATTGCCGTGGCAAATCTTGTGTTGTTCATTATAATTACTCAGCAAAGATATACAATTTTTTAATGTAACAAAAATTATTACAATTAAAATTTGTTAAAGAATCAGACGATCCAGATCCAGAAGCAGATAATTAATATTCTGATTGATGGTTCTGGTTGCCGACTGCATCTGGTTAAGCATTGCCGCCCGATTATGAAGATCATCCGACCGGTAGAATCCCCCGTCACTGAAAATTACAGATTCATCCGCACGTTGTTTATCATCATCAAATTGGTAATGCAGCCATCGATCTTTCATGCTCGAAATAATTGACTGCTGCTCTCTGTTGGAAAATTTTTTCTCGGTGTACATATACCAGATAAACGGCGGAAAGTTAGGTGACTGTAATTTGCCATTCCATACATCTCTTAGCAGATTTCTCTGATGGATAAATTCTACTTTTTTACCTTTCGGATTTAAAGTTGCCAAACCGAATCCTGCTCCCAAAACTCCTCCTCCGATATCTATGGCATTACTCCATGAATTATCCTTTACAATTCCTCCCGCTACCGAAGCCGCGGCTCCGGTTACAATCGAAAGCAGAATAAGTTTATTGTTTCTGGAATCGTTTAAATTATCCACATAATTTCCGATCTGCGCTACTCTTTCCCCCTCACAGTCGAATTCTGCCGCAACCGCATCCAGCTCGGTTAAAGCAATGGTTATTTTGCTGTTGATTTTGGATTTTAGCTGTAAAACTTTTACCTGAGACTCCAGAGAAGTGTCTTTTTTAAGCTCCATGATCTCATGAACTTCATCCAGATTATCTAAAGCATTCAGAATCAAAATACTCTGATCCGAAAATTTATCTCTTAATTCTTTATTGGCATTAATAATAGAATCTGAATTATAGGAAGGCAGTTTATTACCGTAATTGTATTTGAAAGGCGCTTTACAATAGCTATCCCGAAGCGTTAGAATATTTTGTCTGATTGCCTGATTTTTCCTTGATACACAGGAAGTAAGCAACATACTGAATGCTACAAAGTAAATTATCTTCTTCATTGATCGATGTTTTCTGTGATTCGGGATTCTTATACATCTGTAAGCTACAAACCTGCAGAAAATTTTATAAGAACTGCATTATTTCAAATTCAAACCCAATATTTGTTTAATTTGAAAGGTAAAATTACGCAAATAAAAAAATTTACCCGAATAACAGGTAAATTTTTAAGCTATTTTTAATAAAACTATTTCTTGATATCCAGCAATTCTACTTCAAAAATAAGCGTAGAATTCGGACCGATCTCTTTGCTGATCTGCTGATCTCCATAAGCCAGATGCGGAGGAAGAATTAATCTCCACTTGCTTCCTACAGGCATCAGTTGAAGTGCTTCCGTCCATCCTTTAATTACTTTATTCAATGGAAATGAAGCCGGAGTTCCTCTTTTTACAGAACTGTCGAAAACTTTTCCGGTGATGGTAGTTCCGTGGTAATGGCATTTTACGGTAGATCTAGGACCCGGTTTTTCGCCGTCGCCTTCCGTAATGATTTCATACTGCAATCCGCTCGGCAATTCTACAACGCTTTCTCTCTTGCCATATTCTGCCATATATTCCTGACCGTCTTTCAGGTTTTTTTCTGCCAATTCTTTTTTACGTTTAAATAACATATCTGCTACTCCCATAATTGATAATTTTTGCAAAGATAGTTCTTTGTGCCGGAAAATGATAGCCGGAAGATGGAAGTTTTTTAATCATAGAAAATTTTCAAAACATATAAATCATTAGTTTTCAATTTATTAAATTTTATTTTTTTTGCATCTTTAACTCAGCTTAAAAAATTCAAGTATCATTAATATTCTGTTAATAGGATTTCCGAAACTTGGCGTTATAATTGGACTTAAAAACTAAATGCCCAATCCATTACCCTATAAAAAGGAATACGACAGACTGACTGATGAAGAGAAGCAGCTTCTGGAAATCAATAAAAAAAGCATTACGGATTTTGTTGAGCAGTCGCCTTCCGTGAGTGATGTTCATTACGCAACGAGAAATGCTCATGCTAAAACATACGCTGTTACGAAAGGAACTTTTCTGATTGATAAAAGCATTCCCGAAGAACTGAAACCGTATTTCGATAAAGAAAAATATGATCTGATCATCCGTCTCTCCAACGCCCATTTAAAAGTAATGAAGGGAAAAAGAGATGTTCCTGCATATGGTTTTGCCGTGAAAATTAATGATGAGAAAGGAAACGTGATTGCCAATTTTCCTTTGGTAAATTTTCCGTTGTTTCCGATTAACTCGGTGAGTACATTTCTAAAATTATTCACTTCCGTTAATCGTTTTTTTGTAAAAAAATGGAGTTCTTTTTCTTTACTGATGCAGATTTTAAAAGTCATTCCCTCAACTGTTACGGCTTCATTTGTTAAAAATATATTCAGACTCTGGAGGAAGAGAAATGATTTTTTTCTTTCATTTGATTTTCATTCTGTCGGTGTGTACAGACTGGGAGATTATATGATGAAAATTAAAATCAAACCGCAATCTGTCAACAAACATTTCGGGAAGAAATTAAAGGTAAAAAATGCTGTGGAACGTTATCTGAAAGAAGAAAATTTCACGGCAGATGTTCTTATTCAGCTTTGCTATGACCTGAAAGATCAGCCTGTAAATAAACTTAATGTCGAATGGAAAAATTCGCCTTATATTAAAATCGGGGAAGTGAAAATTGAAAAAAACAATCTTCTGAACCCAAATTCCTGCGACAGTGAGCTGCTTTCTTTTAATCCTTTTGAAAGTAAGATTTTCTTTCAGCCCGTCGGAAAAATTCAAAAGCTCCGCGATGAAGCGTATAAGGTTTCTGTACAGACGAGGCGGAAAATCAATAAGCTGTTGAAATATAACAAATAATGAAAAGTGAATGGTAAATTTTGGTTTGCAAGTGAATGGTTTTTTTTTAGTTTAGTGTTTTATGTTCAAAGTTTACTGCCAGTAGTTGTTTGACGTAGGAGAAATCTATTTAGTTTTTGACGCAATGTTCGCTAGGTTTTGCTCTACATTGTAGGGAGTATTTTTTGTTTGAAACGGCGCTTCACTCAGCAAATGATAGCAATTTATTGAATTAGGAGATAATTTGGCTCTTTGATTTTAGGAGAAATCTATTTTATTTAATTTCTAACGCAATCTATTTATTGAATTAGGAGATTATTCGGCTCTTGATTTTAGGAGAAATCTATTTTAATTCTAACACAATTTTCACCAGATTTTGCTTTACATTTTAGTGGGTATTTTTTATTCGCAACGGTGACTTCGTCGAATCTTTGATTTCACTCATTGAATGATAATTATGAAGACTAAAATCGTGTTTGCCACGCTATTTTTTTAATTCTGCTGAGATTTCTAAAGGATGACAAACTGTACTGGGTAATTCAAATATTGAAATACAGACTATTTTCCTAGCCGCGATTGAAGCAATTGTTTGAGCTCATTTTTAAGCTTTTGGGCGGCGCGGCAAAGCCGCGCCGCCCAAAAGCTTAAAATAGCGAGTGCGGAAAGCGCGAAACAGCTCCTAAAAATAAAATAATAAAAAAGGCTCTACAAATTGTGTAAAGCCTTTCTATTTTAATAAGAACTGATCTTATTCTTCAATTTTCTCTTGGTCTTCGTCATCCTTTTTATCGGGGAAAATCAGGGATAAAATCACTGAAATTACCAAAACTCCTCCAACGATTCCCAAAGAAACCGGAGACGGAATATGAATCCATGGTGCAATCAGCATTTTTACTCCAATAAACGATAAAATAACTGCCAAACCGTAAGGTAATTTGCTGAACATATGAATGAAATTCGCCAACAGGAAATACAACGATCTTAGTCCTAAAATTGCGAAAATATTCGATGTGTAAAGGATAAACGGATCATTGGAAATCGCGAAGATTGCCGGAATGGAATCTACTGCAAAAAGTACATCCGTAAACTCAATTACAGCTACAACAACCAAAAGCGGGGTTGCCATTTTTATTCCGTTCTGTACCGTGAAAAATTTGTCGCCCACGTAATTGTCTGAAACTTTCCAGAATCTCTTAATCAGTCGTGCTCCTGCTGTATTGCTGTAATCTTCTTCGTCATCATCGTCTCCGTCGCCCCACGATTTTATTCCTGCATACACAAGGAACAACCCGAATAAAGTCATTACAATATTGATTTTTACCGGATGTCCGAAAATATTCATTTCAGGAAGGTAAGTAAGGTTGATTAATCCAACGCCCGCAAAAATGAAAATTGCCCTGAAAATCAATGCTCCGATAATTCCCCAGAAAAGAACTTTGTGGTGGAGGTATTTCGGAACTTTAAAGAACCCGAAAACCAGAATGAATACAAATAAGTTATCCACCGAAAGTGCTTTCTCAATCCAGTAAGCCGCCTGATACTGCGTGAATTTCTCCACTGCCAAAGCATGACTTTCGGGACTTCCGTCTGTATTGAAAACCCAATAAACCACACCGGAGAATACCATAGACAGTGAGATCCATACGATTGACCAGATTGTAGCTTCTTTGGAAGAAACTTCATGACTTTTTTTGTTGAAAACTCCTAAATCCAGAAGCAACATGATAACTACTGTTATCGCAAATCCCCAAACCAGACCGGGATGAAGATCTAAAATACCTTGATGTTTGTCCACTTTTAAATGTGCTTATTATACGATAAAAGCAATATTTGTACGGATACAAGTATTGCTAAATTTTATTTTTATTTTAAAATTTCATTCAACAGTTAATAAGTTTTGGCTAAAGCCGGATTGGAAACTTATTTTTAATGCAAACGGGCTAAAGCCCGTTCCTATTGAATATTAATATTTTACAAATATTTCTGCTTTACAGTTTCTATTGTTTCCTGTAATTTTCTGTCTGCTGTAGGATCTCCGATCGCGTTGAACTTCCATTCTCCGTTTCTTTTGTAGAAAACGCCCATTACCATGGCAACATGACCTTTGAAAGATGCATCATTGGCAATATCATATTTTGCAAAAACTTCTCTTACGTTGGTTGGCGTTCCTTCATAAATTCTGATGGATGCGAAAGGAATAGTACCGAAATCCTGACCTTTATAACTGTTCAGAACCAAAGCAACGTGTTCTACATTGGAATCCAGATTGCTGAAATCCACAGTAATCACCTCATTGTCAAGACCGTCATCTCCATTTACATCTCCTGTTAAATCGTCTCCGCTGTGTCTTACCGAACCGTTTTTAGACTTCAGATTCCCGAAATAGATTACTTCTGTCGCGTTTTTATTGGAATCGTATAAAATACAGCTTCCGTCTAAATCTACTGCTTCTTTTGTAACGCCTCCGAAGAATCCTTTCTTCTCGATTGCTCCCCAGTTGATTCCCACACAAGCCTGTGTAAGCGTGGTTCCGTTTTCCTTCGTTAGGTTTATTCTCTGACCCTTTTGTAAGTTAATAGCCATTTTTTTAAGTTTTTGTTTTATTTTGTGATTGTAAATAGGCTGCTTTTTAGCCCATTTACCATTTTAATTATTATTTAAATTTAAATTCAGCATTGCGCGAAGAATATTGGTTTCCTCATTGATGTCGAACATTTTGCTCATCACGTCGGTATTTTCAAGATTTTTAAGATAATCTTTCAATACTGAAATCACCTGCTCCGGTAATGTTTTTTTTCTTTCGTTCATTGTCTCTTCCAATTGTTCGTTTTTTCTTTTTAACTGATAAACAATTGTTCCCTGATTCGATTCATTGGGCATTGTATCTAGTTTTTCCAGTTTTTTAGGATCAATTAAATACATTTTTCTGCCTTCGATATCAAAAATGAAGTGATCGTCGGACTGGAAGATTTTAAATAATTCATACTCGTTTCCCGTGATGACATATCCGCATACAAAACGAACCTTAAAGTTCTGAATATTAAGCCTTCCCAGTAATTTCCTTTCAATCTGATAATCCTGATACTGATAGGCAGGAAAAGAACCGGATTTCAGCAATTCTTCATCAACATTCGAACGGTAGAATTCTGCCGCATATTTTTTGTAGAAATACAGAACATTATCCCAGTTTGCCCGAAATTTATCTTCCGTAAGATCATTATACAAACTTTTCAGCTGATTGGAAAAGATCCCGCTGTACATTTTCCGGTCTGTTTCGAAACCGTCTACACGCTTTTCCTCAAAACCGGAAATGTATTTGCTGTTAACATCAATTTCATTAAGCACCGCCAACATCTCATTTTCCTTCTGCCTTTTAATTTTGGTTAAAAGTTCAATAAGACTGTCGGTGTACTGAAGATGAAAAAGTTCCAGTTTGCTGTAATCGAGTCCTTTATTTTCCTGAAAAAGATTATGGATAATATCCGTCTTAATGTAGATCGAAATTATATCAACATTTTCAAAAAAATTTGCAAGAAGTTTAAGTTTGGTTAATCTTCTTTTGCTTTGCGACAATATGTTTACAGCATCATCATTCACTTTTCATCTCTCATTCTTATCCTCTTACGTTTGCTTTTAATTCGTGTTCCAGAGTCATTAAATCCTGATCCAGCTTTCTTCTTCCTTCCGCACCCTGTTTTTGGATCTGCTTCACTTCGTTTAATGTATTGATTAGTTTTGCCGTTGTTTCTCTTAACACATCAACGGAAACAATCGTCTGTTCGTTAGCTCTTGCAACATTCACAGAGTTCTGCCCCAAACGTTCTGCATTTTTTCTTAAAATTTCTTCCGTCGTAGCCGAAACTTTCTGCTGAATTTCAATACTTTGCTGCTGTCTGTACATCGCTACTGCCAGTGAAAGCTGGTTTTTCCAGAGTGGTAAAGTCGTCGTTAAAATCGTCTGTGCTTTTTCTGCAATCGAAACGTTGTTGTTCTGAACGAGTCTGATCTGCGGAAGAGACTGCATCATGATTAATCGAACCACTTTCAGATCGGCTAATCTTCTGTCTAATCTTGCGATAAAATCTCTCTTATCGGCAATCTGATAATCCTGAAATTCCTGCGTATTGGCTTCCATGTGCGCTAATTCGGCTCCCGCTTTTTCCATTCTCAGGTTTCCGATAATCACCAGTTCTTCAATTTGTTTGATCGCGTTGACATTACTTTCGAAAATCGTCTGCAAAACCGCATTATCTTTCGTTGAAGTAATGATTCCTGCATTTACTTTATAAGCAATCTGATCGATATTGTTGATGATTTTATCGTATTTGGCAAATAAATTCTCAATCTGCGTCATGACACTTTTCATGAAAGGCAATTTGCTTAAAAAACTTTTGAATTTATTTTGATTTAACTCTTCAACATCTACATAATTCAGCTCGACTAATAAATTATTAATCAATTCACCTACTTCTCCGGAATTTGATCTCCTTACATTTCCAAGGAAACTGTCACTCTGATTCGACAATGTTCTCTGAAGATCGGCTCCAAAGTTAACGATAGATCCCGGGTTAGTTTCGTCGATAGAATCTGCCAGAACTTCGTATTTTTTACGTTCTTCTGCCTGTAACTGCGTAAGATTTACATTTCCATCCCTGTCTACTAAAGGAGCAGGAGGCGTACTTGGCGTTGCCATACTCGGCGGCGGCGCCATCGGAGTAGGTTCGAATGTCTTTAAAGGTTCGATCGATCCAAGCGGATCTATAGGTTGGTTTTCCTGATTGTCCATAATAGATTATTGATAGATTGATACAAATTTTTCAAGACCTTCTCTCTGTCCGCTTCCTACCGCTTCAAATTTCCATTCGCCATTTCTGTTGTAGATTCTTCCGAATTCCACTGCCGTTTCAATAGAGAAATCTTCGTCTAATTCATATTTTAAAATTTCTTCGTTGGTATCTGTATTGAAAATTCTGATGAAAGAATTTCTTACCTGTCCGAAGTTCTGTCTTCTTGAATCCGCATCGTGAATGGTTACCACAACAGTAATTTCTTTCACGGCAGGATCTATTTTAGTAAGATCGATTTTAATCTGCTCATCATCTCCTGCTCCGTCTCCCGTAAGGTTATCACCAGAGTGAATTACTGCTTTGTCCGGAGACTCCAGATTGTTGTAAAAGATGAAGTGATTATCTGAAATTAACTTTTTGTTTTCACCTAATAAAAATAAAGAAGCATCCAAATCGAAAGCGGTTCCGGTAGATGTATTGTTAATATCCCATCCAAGACCAACCGTAAATTTCGGTGCATTTATATTTTCTCTCTGTCCTTTCTGTAAGTTAATAGCCATAATATAATTCGGTTTGTGTTAAAGTGTTTATATTGTTTTCGTATTCTTTTATTAAATGATAATTGTTGCTGATTGCCAGTTCCAGCAGATTATCCATCAGTTCCTTTTTTACTTTAGACGAAAGATACTCAAAATTACCTGAATCTAAGCCTAAAATATATTTTACAATTCGTGTATTAAACTGAAAACTAGGCTTCCCCATTACTTCTGCGATATCATCTACATTTTTTACCGCGTAATAATTAAAGTAATTTTCAATCTTAGGATCGAGATCAAAATTCATCAGTTCAGCATAATACATGAATAAAAAGTCTGCTTCTACATTATATTCATCAAGAATTTTGTTCACCGTAAATTCATGGCTTCCTGTTATTTTAATATCATCTATAAAAATACAAAGTTTTCCTCTAAGAAAATCTTTATCCAGATAATAGGTGTCGTTAGCAATAAGATTTTTACGGTCTTCAAAACTTAAATTTCCATAATCCGTCGTGTAGGTATGATTTCTGTTAATTTTCGATAAAATGCTTGATTTTTTTCCTTTCTGAAACAAATAAAAATCCAGATGCTTCTTAAAGTAAAAACATAAAAAATTAGACGCTGTAGGAATTGCCATGTAAGGACTTGGCAATACCACAATTTCTTTATCTGTGTTTAAAATATCTTCATGTCCGGAAATAAATCCTTCGAACAGTTCTTTTGCAAATTTTTCAGCATACGACTTATCGCCATATTTGAAATAGCTGTATTCTTCGGGTGAAAATGTAAATTCATCCGCCGAATGAATGTGGTGTAAGCTGTACCTCTTGTTCATAATTATATTTTGGGTGTAAGTAAGTGTGCATTGAAACCAAAATCCTTTGCGCCTTTATAATCCGCGACAGGATTATCCCCGATATGTAAAACCTGTTTTACATCTAAATCCTGATTGGGCAGTAAATTTTTCACTTCCTGAAAGATTTTGGGATCGGGTTTTGAGCAGTTCATTTCATCAGAATAAATGTGGAAATCAATATACTGATCGAGATTTTCACTGATCAGGAATTTTCTCATGGTTTTTCCTTTAATAAAACCTGTGTTGCTTAGAATATTGATTGTTTTTCCCTGATTTTTAATTTCATCAAAAAACTGATGTAAATTTTCAAAAATCACAACAGGTTTATATTCCAGAAACAGATCTTCGCTTTTCTGATAAAACTGATTTAACTGATCTTTATTCAATTGTTTTACATCTACTTCCAGTGCATTTAAAATTAATAAATAAATTTCAAAAGTGTCAACATTTCCTCCAATTACCTCATTGATAGAATTACAAATATCATCATAATATTTTACGACTTTCGCAACTTCATCAATTGGTTTTTTTACGTCAAAAAATGAGGAGAACAGCTCAACTCTTTTTGCTTTAAATTCAGGATGAGATTTTATTAAAGTAAGCCACAAATCAAAGGAAAAATGTGAGTGATTGTGGATGTCTATATCTGTTTTCAAAATGGTTCAGTTAAAAGTTTTATTTAGCTTTTTTCTTGAAAAAGATGTTTTAAATGGTTATTATTTTCTTTCATCTGTTCGTGTTCAAAATACAATTCCTTTCAAAGATAGAATTTTTAAATTAATGTGTAAATGTAGTTTGCTGTTTTAAGAAATTTTTATGATTTTCCGTAATATTTGTTATTGGAAAATTCTTTTTTAAACGCAAAGTCCTCAAAGATTTTTTTAAAATTATTGTGGGTATTTTTCGTTCGCAAGGGCGTTTCACTCAGCCAAGTCATGATGCTGTCATTTGCTGAACGAAGTGCCTTTACGAACAAAAATATTTTCAAAGGATTAAACAAAACCTGGCGATCCTCGCGTTAAAAATAATTTAGCAAATAATGTCTTTAAATTTTCAATTTTTCAGTCGTTAAAAAAAAATAAAAAAAAGTTTTTGCTGTTAAAATATTTTTTCTAGTTTTGCAACCGGTTAACAATCAACAATGTCAACAAAAATGATAAATATAATTACTTTAAGCAATCCTATCAGAGCTGTGTACTTTGGTAGCACTAAATATTTATCTGAATAACGATCGACCTTATAAAACTAAAATATAAAGAAGGCCTGTCTGTTTCAGATAGGTCTTTTTTGCTACCCTACTTTTCAGCTTTTACATTCGGAAAGGTTGTCTAATTTTTAACGCAAAGAAAAATTTTCTTACTGAATAAGAAAGTGAGCAAAGATTTTAATCAATAAATTGATTTTAAGAAGCTGGCTTCATCAGCAACTTTGTCGCAACTCTTTGCTCTCTTAAATAAAAAACAGTTTTCAAAGAACTTTGCGTTTTAAAACATTTTACAACCTTAAAATCAACAATTTAAATTTAACAAAATGAAATACAACACACGAAATATAGGGATTATAGCACACGTTGATGCGGGAAAAACAACACTTACGGAAAGACTTCTTTATTACACGGGAATGATCCACAAAATAGGGAACGTAGACGAAGGAAATACCACAATGGATAAAGACATCCAGGAGAAAAACAGGGGAATTACGATTTCTTCGGCTGCAATTTCTACCCTGTGGAAAAAAGATGACAATGTATTCAATATCAATATTATCGATACTCCGGGACACATTGATTTTGCGGTGGAAGTTGAACGCTCTTTACGCGTTTTGGACAGCGTTGTAGCAGTTTTCTGTGCTTCTTCGGGAGTTCAGCCACAAACGGAAAATGTCTGGTTCCAAGCTGAGAAACATGGAATTTCGAAGATTTGTTTCATCAATAAAATGGACAGAATCGGGGCAGATTTTTTTGCTGTTTTAAATGAAATTAAAACAAAACTGAATGCGGCTCCTTTAGCTTTACAAATTCCGATGGGTTCTGAAGACAGTTTCGAAGGTGTTATCGATTTAATTAAGCAAAAAGCACTGTGCTGGATGGATGAAAACGGAGAAACCATTATTGAAAAGGAAATTCCGGAACTTTACAACGCTGAAGCTCATGAATGGAGAATGAAACTAATGGAAACTTTAGCGGAATCTGACGAACAGTTTTTTGAATATTTTCTGGATTCTGAAACAAAAATTTCTGAAGAAATGATCACTGAAGCCATAAAAAGAGTTTGTCAGTCAAGAAATTCAGTTCCTGTTTTATGTGGTTCTGCATTCAAAAACAAGGGAGTACAACCTTTGCTTGATGCGATTGTAAGTTATCTTCCTGCGCCGGATCAGTTGCCTTCCGTGAAAGGAAAAGATGCCAAAACGGAAGAAACGGTTGAGCTGGAAAGAAATGAAAAGGAAATTTTTTCAGGATTGGTTTTCAAAGTGGTGATTGATAAACATATGGGTAAACTTTCGATGTTGAGAATTTATTCGGGATGTATACAATCAGGTGATACGGTTCAGAATGTAAGAACGGGTGAAAGTTTCAGAATTTCAAGGATTTTGCAGATGCAGTCGGACAAAACGATAACGGTTGAAGAAGGAAAAGCAGGAGATATTGTGGCTTTGACCGGAATAAAAGATGCGAAAACCGGAGATTCTTTATCTTCTGTTGAACGGGCTGTTTTGCTTGAATCCATTACGATTCCGGCTCCGGTAATCAGGGTTTCTATTGAACCGAAAACAAATGCCGATGAAAAGTTTTTCGGACTGGTTTTAGCGAAAATTCAGGAAGAAGATCCATCGTTGGTTGTTGAAAGAGACCGACAAACAGGAGAAACTTTATTAAGCGGTTTGGGAGAGTTACATCTTGAAGTTACTTTAGAAAAGATCAGGTTGAATCACGGAATTGAAATCAATCAGGGAAAACCTAAAGTTTCGTATAAAGAAATTTTAACGGAAACCAGAACGCATCGTGAAAAACTTGTGAAACAGAATGGCGGAAGCGGACAGTTTGCAGACATCACGTTTGAAATCGGACCGAGAAATGACGATGGAATCGGTTTGGAATTCATCAATCAGATCAAAGGCGGAGTGATTCCTAATGAATTTGTTCCGTCTGTTGAAAAAGGTTTCCGAGAAGCAATGGAAAACGGAGCATTACAAGGATATCCTCTGGAAAGCATGAAAGTTACGCTTCTCGACGGATCTACTCACAGTAATGATTCTCATGCTCAGGATTTTGAAATGGCTGCAAGAGAAGGTTTCCGGGAAATCGGAAAATCCTGTAAACCTAAATTAATGGAACCGATCATGAAAGTTGAGATTCAGACGATTGAAGATTATACCGGAGCGGTGACTGCGGATATCAATAAACGAAGAGGAATCATCATCTCAATTGATGAAAAATCGGGAAGAAAAATTTTCACGGCAGAAGTTCCTTTAGCTTCTACTTTCGGATATATTTCTGATCTGAGAACGTTAACGAGCGGAAGAGCTTCGATCAGCATGAAGTTGTCGCACTATGCTTTGGTACCTGATTTCATCGCAAATACATTAGTTACCTAAAAGACAAGGGCTGTAAATTTATTTTTGCAGTCCTTGTTTGGGTTATTGAGGTGAATTATCAATGATGAATTGTTTTTTCTCCTGCTGATTTTGCAGATTATGCAGATTTTTATTCTCCACAGATGTTTGCATGAATTTTAAATTTCCATCATCGCGCTTCCAGTTTATCCAAAATTTTATTTCCCACAGATTACACAGATTTTTTCAGATGTTTGCGGAGTATTTCTAAACTTCCATCCTCGCACTTCCAGTTTATCCAAAATTTTATTCTCTACAGGTTACCCAGATTTTTTCAGATGTTTGCGAAGTATTTCTAAACTTCCATCATCGCTCTTCCATCTTCCATCTTCCATCTTCCATCTTCCACCTCCCATCTTCCATCTTCTGTCTTCCAGCCTCAAAACCTTCTCAACCACTCAAACCCTCCAATCCTCCAACTCAAAAACCCTCCTACTTCTCCGGCATCACTTTATACGTCGGATCATCCTGAATATTCACTTCAATTACAGCTTCTGCGTTTTTTAGCATTTGGCGGCAGTCTTCGCTTAAGTGTCTTAAATGGAGTTTTTTATTTAGTTGTGCGTATTTTTTAGAGAGTTTATCCAGAGCATCAATTGCACTCATATCAACAATCCGGCTTTCTTTAAAATCGATGACTACCTGATCCGGATCGTTTACAGGATCAAACTTATCAATAAAAGTGGTCACTGAACCAAAGAATAGCGGTCCTGAAATCTGATAATATTTAACCCCATTTTCATCCGTCAATTTTCTGGCACGGATTCTTTTCGCATTGTCCCATGCAAAAACAAGGGCAGAAATGATCACCCCTACCAAAACTGCCAAAGCCAAATTGTGAAGAATAATGGTAATTAAGGCTACTGTAATTCCGACAAAAATATCGGATTTCGGCATCTTGTTAATGATGCTTATGGAAACCCACTGAAAGGTACTGATCGCGACCATCATCATGACACCAACCAAAGCCGCCATCGGAATTTTTTCAATAAACGGGGCTCCGACTAAAATAATAATTAAGATCGTGAGGGAAGCAATGATTCCGGAAAGTCTGGCTCTGGATCCTGCATTCAGATTCACCAGAGTCTGGGCAACCATTGCACAGCCTCCCATTCCTCCGAAAAAACCATTGGTAACGTTGGCTAAACCTTGCGCTACGGCTTCTTTATTGGTGTTTCCTTTTGAATTGGTAATTTCATCCACCATGGATAAAGTGAGTAAAGATTCAATTAACCCCACTCCTGCCATAATTAAAGCATAAGGAAAAATAATCTGTAAGGTTTCTAATGAAAAAGGTATTTTCGGAATATGAAAATTGGGTAAATTACCACTGATGTGGGCAATATCCGAAACAGTTTTTGTATGAATTCCGAAACCAACAACCACTCCGAAAACAATTAAAATAGCAATTAAAGAAGAAGGAACTACTTTGGTGATTTTCGGGAAAAAGTAAACAATAGCAATCGTTAAAGCCGTTAAACCTGACATTATATATAAGGAAGAACCCTGCAGCCAAGTCACAACACCATTTGCATCGGTAATTTTAAACTGTTCTACCTGTGCCATGAAAATGATAACAGCAAGACCGTTCAGGAAACCGTACATTACGGGTTGCGGAATCAGTCTCACAAATTTTCCGAGTCTGAAAATTCCGACCAGCATCTGAAAAACTCCGGCTAAAGCTACAGTTGCAAATAAATATTCTACGCCGTGAGTTTTGATGAGTGCAATTAAAACAACGATGGTTGCTCCAGCTCCACCGGAAACCATTCCGGGACGGCCTCCGAAAATGGCGGTTACCAATCCCATCATAAAAGCCGCATATAATCCCGTTAAAGGAGAAAGTCCGGCAAGAATGGCAAATGAAAGAGATTCGGGAATCATGGTCATTGCCACCGTAAATCCGGCAAGAAGTTCGTTTTTGAAATTGATTTTTTGTGAAAAGTCGAAAAGTTTAAGAGAATTTTCCATTGGAAAAAAAAGTGTAAGGATTTAATAATAATTTTAAAAACAAAGATTTCTGTTTTTTATTCTTTGAAAACAGCTTTATAAAATCCTTAAGGCGGTGTAACTTCCGATGAAGTTTTTCTTTTTACTTTCATAATGGCAACAAAGATATTGACTAGAAATTTCTCAGACAATTTTTGCAGCAGCTTCTTTAAATATTTCACAATATGTTTCCGTTTAAATTATGGTCTCTTCAAATATTACGGAATATATTATTTCACTACACCTACCACATATTTAATTAAATTTTAACTAAAAACAGTATTTCATAAAATTTTATCCCTCATTTTTTTGGACTAAATCCAAATTTTTCTATATTTGATTTCAGAGAAGTTAGTATTTTTTCTAAATATTTAATTCAATTATTGATGATTAATTAAATACAGAAAGAAAATTATCTTAAAATTATTAAAAAAGAGTATTTACATGACGATATTGTAATGGAAATGGTATTGGTGCTTACAGAAAAGTCCGGAATATTGAAGCTTACTGACTGAAGTAATGGGGATCTGAAATACATGATGGTGCTGCAACATAAAAAAGCATGAATTCTTTATTTACATTTCTATATCTGCTATTTACAGTAAATTTGATCTAAAGTCTTTTAGTGTAAATGAATATTCCGCCAATTATGAAAACAGGCATAACATAATAAATCGTGCTAAAGTTTTTATATTTTTTCATTATTTTATAATTTCGGACTGCAAATTGCTTATTAATCACTAAGGCTTAAAAACACCTATGCTATACAAAGACATACATATAGGACAATTTATTAAAGAAAGAGCTAACGAACTGGAAGTTAGCAAAGAAAGAATGTGCAGTTTTCTTAAAAAAGACGAGGAAGCTATTGATAAAATTTTCGAAAGTGCATCAGTAGAAACAGATCTTTTATTAAGATGCTCTAAACTTCTGGAATATGATTTTTTCAGAATTTACAGTTCACACCTTATTTTATACGCTCCTCCTTCTGCTGTTGATAAGGTGAAGAATCCAAAATCGGATAAGATTCCTTATTTCCGAAAAAACATTTATACTCAGGAGATCAAAGAATTTATAATCGGAAAGATACAATCCGGAGAGATGACTCACAATGAAATCATCCAGGAGTATTCTATTCCTAAAAGTACGCTTCACAGATGGCTGCAAAAAATTTAAAAAAACATCCTATGCGTCCAAATTACACGAAGATCTATCAGGATATGCTTAAAGAAAAAGATCCTGATAAACTGAACGACCCCAAAGTTCAGCGTCTGATAAAAAATTTAAAAACCACTGAAGATGTTTTGAATTTTAACGAATTGGTTTTCAAGCAATCAAAAGAAAGTCTGGAAAAAAATCAGAAATTGAAGACTTACGACAAGAAAACCATGCTGAAGCTTTTGCAATACCAGAACAAACATAATTTTTCTACAAATTATATGTCGAAAAAGTATAAAATCAGCAGAACAACCATTGCGAAATGGAAGAAAACGTTTGAAGAGGAGTACGAAAAAATTACTTCAAAAAACTGATTTCAAAATAAAAAATCCGAAAAGCATACTGTTTTTCGGATTTTTAATATAAAGATTACCAACGGGAAAAGAAAAGCGGGGCATCGTTCTGCCGGAGTCGAACCGGATAATCTTGCCGGAACAGCCGACTTCATTATTCCTCCCCTTCGATTGGTGACGAAGTATCTTTTCTCTACGACACTTTATATTTTAAAACAAGGCAACAACCAGAAAGTGCAATGTCGTGCTCTAACCAACTGAGCTACTTTTCCTATTTTAATTTTGTGTTTTTTAAACTGTGGAAAAGGCGGGACTCGAACCCGCGACCCCGTCGTAATGAGCGAAGTAACACTATTCTACGGCACTTGTATATTATAAAAACAGATAAGGTAAAAGGCGAAAAAGGTATTTTTGCTCTTATGAGCGCCGCTCTTACCCGATTTGGGCAGGGAGTAAGCAATTCTACATCTGCGAGAGACTTACGCTTTCTTTCGAAAACTTTTGCCCAGTTGGTTTTCAACCCAACCTCACCAGTTCGGTCGCCCGAATTACGCTACCTTAGGACCGTTATATTTACGAAGTAACCCTTCTCTACGACACTTATCTGTAAGTTCTTAAAATTAAAAAAAGAGGCAAAAGACGAGAAAACTCTTTATTATAAATCATTTTCAGATTTATTCTGGAGTCGAACCAACATCATTAAGATTAACCGAAGTAAGTTTTCTCTAACGGCACTCTTTATTATATCAAGGTAAATTTCGTACAGATATTTCTCCGGCGTCTTTACTCAAATTAGACGACAGTTTTTTAGTTACTGACAGGCATCGAACCTGTATTTCCGGTTTGGAACGAAGTATTTCTGTACTACGACACCCGATATTTTTAAATTTTCAATAAAAAGAGGCAAAAGGCGAAAAGACAGACATGCACCTGATCCCTACTGTTATTCAGGAAATTGCACTTGTTTTTTAGATTTTTTGGTCTAAATAATTGCTGTTCGAAGTAAGCCTTTTCTACGGCACTCTTTTGTTTTTTAAATCAAGGTAATAATGTGAGAATCTTCATTGCTTTTGCTCTACCGTCTGAGCTACATCTCGTTTACAACAGAGAAGGCAGGAATCGAACCTGCGACCCAAAGATTAAATATCGAAGTATGATTCTGAAACGACACTTGATTTTTTATGTTTTTTAAATAGTTTTCTTAAAAATTACAAGGCAAACAGTGATAAAAGCTGTCTTAAAAACCGTCTAACCACTCGACCACACCTTTCGGCGAAAGGATTCGAACCTCTGTACAAATCGAAGTAACTTTTATCTACGGCACTTGTAAGTAATTTTAAAATCGAGCAAAATTTTGAAAGAGACTTTTTCAGTTTGGATTCGAAGGAACTCTTTCTTACGGCATCGATTATTTTTTAAGTTTTTATGGTTATTGTTTTTTGTTACTGCAAAATTATTGCATTGGTACGCAATCTTTTTACGCAGTTAAAATTATTTTTAAAAAAAACCAAGTAACATGGTATAAGAGTTTTTGATATCAATTCAAATTTTAAGTAAGACGATGGAACCCTTATGATGACGACATTGGTTGTTTAAAACCGGGCAATGTAACGAAGAGACTCTTGTTCAAGTGGAAATCGAAGGATTTCTTTTCTTACGGCACCGGTAATTTTTTTTAAGTAAGGTGAAAAATCAAACAGAATTTTTTATTGTTGTGTGTTTCTTTTTACACCATTCCGAATTCTGGAAGCAGGATTTTTACCTGCAATACAACTCTGCTCAGTACGAAGTAATTCTGTTTTACGACACTTACTTTTGGGTTTTCCATTGGGTTTTTCTGTATTTTTTCCAATTTCTCTGAAACTTAATTTCTTTTGAATTAATGGTTTCATAACCATGTGGAAAACAATAAGAACACCCCATTTCATTTCCATATAAAATTCTGGAAATCTGCACATTTGAAATTTTCTTCGGAAAATCAATTAATTCATATTCGTTGATTCCGAAAGATTTTTTAAATGTTTTAAATTTTTTCATAAGTATTGAGTATTTAACCTCAATACAGTGTTCCTTTAAGCCATTTTTTATAGTAATTCATGGTTATCTGTTTTTGTTGATGCAAAGTTATTGTCTCAGTGCGCATTCTTTTTACGCAGTTAAAATTTATTTTGAAAATATTGACCCGATAATCTCTCCCAGCTTAACAAGTCCTAAAAATGGAAGCAAAATAATTCCTCCAATGAGCAAATAAAATCCTACATTACTAAAAAAGCTATCTTTAGATTCCGCATAATTTCCTTTTTCTCTTTGCTTTCTTTTAAAATCTGGAATTCGTTTTGTTTTCTTAAAGCTATCGGTTTCCAGTTCCTTCAGAATATTTTTTGCGTATTCCGAAAGCTGAGTTTTATCTCCCCGAAAAACGATATCTTTTAAAATAGCATTTCCGGAATTGCTTAATGAATTCCTGTACATTTCAACTGCTTCTTTCATTTCGAAATTCTGAGGTTCAGATAAGATCCAAAACTTTCCGGCTTCATCTTTAAACCCTGAATCATAGTAAATCTGCGCCAGTTTGTTTCTCAAAGAAAGATCATCGGGAAACTCATTGATCAGATTTCGAAGTCTGTCGCAGGCTTTTTTCTTTCTTCCCGCCTTAAGATCCTGTTCAATTCTGTAAAAAATAGTTCCCATTATTTATAATTATTCATTTGTTCGTTTTGCCTTGAAGCAAAAGAACCAAAAGTTCAAGACTTGGAAATTCCGGCTAAAAATAATCTACACGCTCTAAAAATTCTAAAACTTGCGCGAATTTATTATTTGTTCTTCGGTTCTGAATTTGTGTCGCGCTTCAAACAGTAGAATTTTCTTAACGTTCGTATAGCTTATTTTCTTTACGCCTCCATTTCCTAGGTCGGTTTTTTACTATTATTCTTTGTCATTGCGAGGAGCGTAGCGACGAAGCAATCTCTAAAAATATTGATTGAGATTCTTCTCTTCACTAATGAACTACATTTGTATACCTGAATAAAAAACTGACTGCTAATTAAAGCATTATATTTTCCTAGCCCCGATAGAAACAGCATCCTTTTGGGTTGCGGGCGGAGCGAAGCGGAGCCCGTAACCCAAAAGATAAAGTGGATAGCGGGAAAAAGCTTCAAATAAAAATTAAATATCAGCTTTTCGATATAATCAAATAGCTCCTAAATTAAAGCAATTACAAGCAAAAAAATCAATTATCATTTATCGCTTATAATTTATCATTATGAAAGCAGTGCCTTTTACAGCACTACTTTTTTAATCATTTCTATGGCAGATTTTTTGTCTTCCAAAGCGTTCAGTACGTCGAAAATTTTGTCGGACCAACCTGCGATAAGGTATACATCGTTTTGTCTGATATCCAAAGGCTGTCTTCCGTAACCCGCCAAGTCAAAAATATACAATTTTGCATTTGGGTGAAAACTTTTGTATTGATTCCATGAATCTTCAAAAGAATTTCGGGTTCCTTTGCTGTTCCAAAGTTGAGTATCGGTGAAAATCATTACTTTATCTACTTTTTCGCGTCTGTTCAGCAAATCTTCGATGACCAGATAACCGTTGGTAGAGTAACCTACTTCACCTTCTCTTTTGTAGAATGCATCCACGTTTCTCAGAATACCATTTTTAGGCATCGGAACTCTTTTCCATGTGTCACCGAACATACCTGAAATCACATTTTTGCACTGTGACTGCAACATCATCGACATCAACAGACCAATATCGTACAGCAAAACTTTAGATCTTGGAGAAACGGGCTGTTGCATTGAACCTGAAACGTCTGCCGCGATCACCACCGAAGTATCAAAACCAAAACCTTTGATATTTTTGGCACTCACCAAAACCGCATCTTCCAATGCTTCGAGAATTGATGACAGATAAGGTGATTTCATACTTTTCAGTTCTCTGTACGCCGACAAGAATCTGAAAGGCAATTGTTTTGAATTTCTCACGGCTTTTTCATCCGAAAGATAGCTGCAAACTTTCTGCATCGCATCCGAAGAAACGTTGGCCTCCAGAATATTTCTGAGGTTTCGCAAAGTTGCCATATAGCCCAGTTTGTTACTGAAAATCAGTTCTTCCCATTTGTTTTTGAAGGCTGCTTTTCTTTCTGCATCATCGGCAAATTTTGTCTGTCCCAAAACGGAAAGTTCTACTTCCCAAGTGTAAGGTGTTTCCAACGAATCGTTGACGATTTTGTTGAAAATTGCCTGTTGGTTTTCATCTTTTGCTTTTGGGTGAACCAAGAACAGGGCATCTTTCAGAGTTACTTCCGCTTTTCTGTTGTATTTCGCGAACTGGTATTCATCAAATTTATTGAATGATTTTACCAGACCTTTCTGAATTTGCTTTGACAGTTTGTTGAGTTTTTTAAGATCTGTTCTTTCGTTTGCCAATTGGTAATATGCCAAAAGTTCAGTAATTTCATCCGCTCTCTGGATCACGCCGTCGATGGTTCTGCTTACCAGGTCTGTACCTGAAGTCTGCTTTGCCAATTCGGTCGTCAAAACCAACGGAATAGAACGCAGATACATATCTTTTCTTGCGTAAACCGCCAGTTTTGCCACGAATTCCGGATCATTTTTCTGAATCAGGGACTGAATTCTTGTGAGTCTTTCATTTCCTTTTTCATAGGTTGTATTGGATAATCCTGTTGTAACAACAGCACTGTACAATTCTTCTGCAGGTGTCATCGTGTAAGCTTTTGCACCTTCGTAGTTGGTTACTACTTTATTTTCTTTTCTTAAAAAATTAAATTTCATGGTTACTGTTTTTTTGTTAAACATTTCAGGATTATCACTTTCTCCCTGATTTCTGATGCAAAGTAAGGATGCTATTGCGCAATGTTTTTGCGTAGTATATTTTTTTTGAAAAAAATTTTTATTTAAACACTAATTGCACGAATTCTTGCACTAATAACAACAATCTTCCTTGTGAAATTTATGAAAATATGGGATTTGTGTTTAGAAAAAATCTATCATGCATTTTATATAAAGGAATTAATAATTGGGAATTTATGGAAATACGTTTTCTAGATTTGTTTCATTAAAATTTTAAACTCATGATTAAAGGACTGTACGAGACTCATGTTCAGGTGAGTGATCTGGAAAATGCAATAAAATTCTATACTGAAATTTTAGGATTGGAATTTGCCCATAAAGAAGAAAACCGAAGAATTGCTTTTTTGTGGATCGGAAAAAACAAGGAATCCATGTTGGGATTATGGGAGCAGAAGGAAAATCTTCAAACAAGGCATTTTGCTTTTACCTCCGAAAAAGAAGATATTCTGAATTATTCTGTCGAATTTCTGAAAAATAAAAACCTGAAACCTTATAATTTTCTGAAAGACGGCATTGAAAAGCCAATGGTTTTTGCATGGATGCCTGCTTTGGCCATTTATTTTAATGATCCGGATGGAAATCAACTGGAATTTATCTCGATTTTAGAAGGTGACGGAAAACCGGAGTTGGGCGTGCTTTCTTATGAGGAGTGGATGGAAAGGAAATAAAACTGTTTTATTTTCCCACAGATTTCTCAGATGTACGTACACAAATCCGATTAAAGAAAATAGATTAAATTTCATTAAAATCAGTGTTATCTGCAAAATCAGCGAGAGAAAAAAATTATTAATTGTCTATAAAAAACAAGACAGGCTTTGTATTCACAAAACCCGTCTCTATCATAAAAGTTATTAGTTTCTATTTTGTAAAGATTTCTTTCAGCTGAGAAACAATGTTGCTGTTTCCGGAAACGGTAATATCTCCAATTTTGTCGGCGATTTTCTCCATATATTCCATCTCTTTCAGCTTCCAAAGGACTTCGTTTTCTTCCATTAATTTCGCGGTATTCAGCAAGCTTCTTGTGGAAGCGGTTTCTTCACGTCTCATGATGCTGTTTGCCTGAGCTTTTTTCTCGGCAATCAAAACCTGATTCATGATTTCCTTCATTTCTCCTGTTAAGATTACATCTCTGATTCCCGCATCGGAAGCTTTCAAACCTAAATCTTCGGCTTTGTTTCCAAGATTTTCAAGGATTTCTTTTCCTACAGAATCTTTTTTCAACAATAATTCATCCAATGTTAAAGCTCCAACGAATTCACGCAAAGCCAACTGCATCAGAATATATAATTGCTTATCATATTCTTTATTTTCTATCAACGCTTTTTCGATGTTTTCCACCTGAAAACGTACATAGAAATTGATACGAAGCATTGCTTTATCCCTTGTCAGAAGCTCTTGTCCTGCAATTTCCATTTGCTGCATTCTCATATCTGCCGATTTTACTTCGATGGAAGTTTCGTTGTTCCAGAAGTAGTATGTTCCGGCTTCAAGAACTTTGGTTAATTTTCCGTCAATTAAAAGTAATCCTCTATGCTGATTGGATACAATAAATTTTCTTACATAATTTCTCAATCTTACATTTTCCAAGAGAGTCTTCGAAATATCTTCTGTAATTTCAACTTTCATCAAATTCACTTTTTGAAATTCTCTGTCCACAATATCTTTCCAAAATACATACAGACCTACGTTTAATACTTCTTTTAAACTTCCGTTTTCATATAGCAAAATAATTTCTCCGTCTTTTACCTCTATAATTTTCAAAAAATCTTTAAGAGGTTCAGATTTTATCAAAACAGCTCCGTTTTCATGGGCTCCGAACTGTGATTTTATTTCATAGTTTGGATCTACGATTTTAACTTCAACAGAAGAATCATTATTCCAGAAAGAGTAAAGACCACTTTCCAAAACCTTACTCAATTTTCCGTCAATTAATAGCAGACCTTTATAGTGAGAAGGCACAACAAATTTTCTAATCAGGCTTTTTAATTTCATATTTTCCAAAACTGTCTTGGAAATTTCTTGTGGAATCTCAACTTTAGTCAAGTCGATTTTTTGAAACTCTCTGTCCAAGATTGCTTTCCAGAATGCATATTGACCAATATTCAAAACGTCTTTGAAAATTCCGTTTTCGTACATCAGAACAATCTCTCCTTCTTTTACTTCAACGATTTCCAATAACGATTTCAGGTTTTCATTTTTCAACAAAAGATGAAGATCAGTATCAGAATTAAACAAAGATTTCATATCATAAATCTTTACAGACTTATTTCCAAAAATCCAGAAATTACCTTCTTTCAAAATATCGATCAGATATCCGTTTTTAAAAACCAAACCTGTTTCGTATGCTTTAATTTGTACATTTTTTATCATCTTCTTACTATTTTAATGGTTACTATTTCAATTAAAAGGAAAATCCGGAATCTCTTATTCCGAAAACGGCGGAAGGAAAGCAATTCAGAAAAATCCGTTGAGTTCGGAATTTTATTTTTCAAACTCATTTTCTAAATATTCAGATTTTGGGCGTGTCCCTCGTCTTGGCTTTACCAAAAGCTCGGGTCGCTACGTCCTCTTCTACTCCTCGTTCATCGCTTGCGCTCTTCACTGCGGGGTATCCGCTACCATCGCTCACGCGGAAAACCGTTCTTTTTAGAAAATTCATTTCAAAAATTATTCATTCTTCATCTCCATTTCATTTTCAGAAAACATCTTTTCTTGCTGGCTTTTTCAAAATGTTGATTGAACAACTGAAAAAATTCCAGACTTTTCCATGAACATTTTTAAAGAGAACGCTCAAACTCGCAAAAAAAAAATAGATTTTGAGTCTATTCCAATCTACATTAAAAGTGTAGTGCTCTAACCGGACTGAGCTACCTCATTTGAAGTGAGGGTGGGAGTCGAACCCACGCATAAATCTACTGTTCTACCATTTGAACTATATCCCTTTTCAAGAGATAGAAGGACTTGAACCTTCAACCCATAGAGTCGTTTGAGATTTTTTGGGAAATCCCGAAACCTTCAGATCAAGCTGAACAGAACGAAATTATGTTTCTCAACAAATTCTTCTGCAATGGTGATATACCGAAACACCCAACAAGACCTGCCTGATATTTTGACTAAAATCTGTTTTTCAAAATTTTAGTGTTGTTTCATTTTGATGATGCAAAGTAAAAATAGAATTGCGCAATGATTTTGCGTTGTTGAAAATTTGTAATATTTTTTTATCATTGCGAACTGAAAGTGAACCAATCTGTCTTTTTATTGAGATTGCTTCGTCGCTGCGCTCCTCGCAATGACAGAATTGGAAAATAAAAAAAAACTCCCTTTCAAAAAGGAAGTCATTGTTACATTTTTAGATTACTAAATTGTTACATTAATACTGTTGCAAACACCAATGTAAGATTTTCGCAATATTTTTGGCATCATCTACTCCTCTGTGATGCGTTCCTTCAAGTGTAAGATTTAATTCGCCTAAAGCTCTTGCCATTCCGACGCTTTTACGAATCGTGGGATGCAGTTCTCCGAATAAAGTTTTCACATTGATGTGGTCATCGCTCAAAGGATAATCCACTTTGAATCTTCTTGCCTGATTTTGAAGCATATTAAGATCATAATTTCCGTAACTTGCCCAGGTCAGATCTTCGGAATCGTATTCCGCTCTCAGAATATCTAATGCGTCTTCCAGCAAAATGCCTTCGTCATCAAGCATTTGTTGTGTAATGGATGTCAGTTCCGTACAAAACTTACTTACTTTCGAATATTGGGGTTTTATTAAAATTCCCTCATTTTTGGAAATTTTTCCGGTTTTTGCATCCATGATACACACTCCGATTTCTATGATTTCGCTTTCCTGTCCTCTCGGCGGTCGGTCTTCCCAACATGTGGCTTCGAGGTCTATAATTAATATGTTGTCTGTTGTTTTCATTGTTGTAATATTTAATTGTTAAAGGTTGGAAGATGGATGTGGGAAGATAGAAGTTTTTACGGCGTGTAATTTACTTCCAGCTTCAGACTTCCAGCCCAAATTCACCTCAAAATTTCTCTTAAAATTCTGGCGGCGTTGTAAGCATCGTCTGCTCCGCTGTGATGGTTGCCTTCAAAATCCATGTTCATAAAATGTAATGCTCTTTTTAAACCCATCATTTTAAACAGTCCATTGTATTTTTTGAACTGATACATAATATTGATGTAGTTTTCGGAAAAAGGATTTTCGATACCGAGATAATCGCACTGTTCCATGATCTGCTCTTTGTCAAAGTTTCCAAAACCTGCCCAAGTAAGCTGAGCTGAGTGATATTCATCTTTGATTTTTTCGCAGGCTTCTTCGAAATAAATTCCTTTTTCTTCGATGAGTTGCGGTGTAATTCCTGTAAGTTCTGTACAAAATTTATTGATTTTAGACCTTTCGGGAATTACGTGGATGCTTTGTTTTTTTGAAATTTCCTGCGTTATTCTGTTTAATTCGCAAATTCCTATTTCTATAATATCGGTTTTTTGTCCTGCGGGAATTCTGTCGTTTTCCCAACACGTGGCTTCCAAATCGATAATTACAATTTCGTTTGTTGTTTTCATTTTTACATTTTTATTCTATTCATTTTTCATTCATCTGCATTTGGTTTCTAATGTGGGAGGAGAAGCGGGAAGAAATACCCTGAAGAAGAATTGTTTTAACTGCTAAAGTTGTGCAAAGGTAAAATAGCGAGTACGCATTCTATTTACGTAGTAAAAAATTAATTAGTTTTTCTGTCGCATAAAAAAGGATCTGTTCTAAAAAATTAGACAGATCCTTATATCAAAAGTCAAAATTTCAACTTAAATTTCTAGTTCTTAATAAATTTTTGTGTAGAAACTTTTCCATTTTCAAAAGTTGTTTTCGCAAAATAAACTCCTTTCAATAGCTCAGAAACATCGGAATTATTTTCCTTTATTGTTTTTAACAGTTTACCATCAACAGAATATATATCTATTTTGAAGATTTTCTGCTTTGACCGATACACTAAATTTTGTTTTACAGGGTTTTCAAAAGTAATTTCACTATTATTTTTTGCGGTTTCTGCTGTAAATAATGTAGCATTACCATTTAAAAGATATTTAACAATTTCAGTTGTAGAACCATCTCCTCTGACAATTATACTATTATCAAAAACTTTTATTGCATTAACATAATGATATAGTAAATTAGGATCACTTTCTATATATTCTCCAAATACAGGATCAACAGTTCCATTCTGATTAAGTTTAGTGATATAATAAGCAGGTGAATTATTAAAATCAGCAAAACCTCCAATATAATAATAGCCATTTTTTTCAAAAATATCCCAGAACTCAAGACCAAGAGTCCCATTATAACTGAATGTAGTATCTTGTGTCCCGTCAGAATTAATTCTTCCTATTTCAGCAGGATTTGTTGATGCAATTTTTGCATATATGATTCTGTTACTGGAATCTATTTTTACAATGTTAAAATTATCATTAAACAAAACCTCTCCATTGTTCCCAAAACCCGTCAAAGGTTGCCCATCAGGAGTATATTTTTTTATTGTATAATTACCCATAACAATAATATTGGACTGATTATCTAAAAGTATATTAGGAAGTCCATAAGATAACAATTCCCCATTATTTGCAAAGCTGTTGTCTAATGTACCATCAGAGTTTAATCTGAATGTATGCGTATTATAATCAAGAAATCCGGTAACAGGATCCACACCAACTCCAGAAACAAGAATTTTATTTCCTTGTTCTATAAGATTCCTTTTTAAGTCGAAATTGTTTTGAAAGAAATTGGTAAATACTTTTATTCCACCATTTGCAAAAGAGATGTCCGGCTGTCCGTTTGAGAGTAATCGAATAACATCCAAATAATTAGTATTGCTGGTAGAATCATATCGATTGAGCAGTAAAGTCAACTTATCATTGGTATGTCTTATAAATCCTACAAGAGAGCCTTGTGCATAATTGTTAAATGTAACTTTGCCATTAGTTCCAAAAGACAAATCTAAAGAACCATTGTAACTTGTATTTTTAGAAATTGTTATTTGATTTGTATTGGAATTAAAGGATTGGTAAAATACCGCATTGGATGTTTCTGTTAACTCCCCTAAATAAGAGCTTCCAACCGGAATATTGTAAATCCCGTTCGAAGCAAATGAAGGATCTTTAGAAATAATTTGTGCTAAAAAAGTTTGTACTGTGAAAATAAGTACACATAATAATTTTTTTTTCATCGTTTGTTTTTATGATTTGTATACTACTTATACAAAACAAATGTAAAAAGTTAAGGCAGCAAAAATACTTTCAATGCTGCCTATTTCCTATACCATATTTAAGGTATTTTACATATCTTTTTAACTTAATTTCTCGGTGCAAACGGCGGTGTCCATTTTTTCCTTTTCATGATTTCCTTTACTTCTTCGTAAGAAACCGGATAAAAATTATGGCAATCCACTCCTACATCGAAACTCAGAGCCATTTCATCGTCCGGCAATGTTCCGTGTGAATGTCCGTAGAGCTGCCAAACGCCGCGGTGCGAACCGTTCCATGTTCTCATAGCGTAATGAAAGAGGATGATCTTCTGTTTACCGTTGCTGTTTTCAGGCTCATCAATTTTCAGTTCGTGATAATCTCTGATGGAAGCAAATCGTTTTGGATACGTCAATGCTGCACCTTCATGATTTCCTTTTATCAAATGAATGTTTCCGTTTAACCGATCCAGAATTTCTTTTGTAAAATCCGGTTTGCCTAAACTGATGTCTCCTAAATGATAAACGGTATCATCTTTACCTATTTTCTCGTTCCATCTTTTGATGAGTTCTTCGTTCATATGATCCAAAGACTCAAAAGGTCTTTCGGAAAATTTTATAATATTTTCATGACCAAAGTGATGGTCTGCTGTAAAAAATATATTGGGTTTCATTTTTTTAATTGTTTGTTTTTTAACTACAATATTTCACTATTTCCTCTGTCATTCTGAACGGAACGAAGTGGAGTGAAGAATCTCTAAAATCTTTATGTGAGATTCTCTGAACTTCGTTCGCATCTCTTCAGGCTGTGTCAGAATGACAACTTAATGCATAAATTTTGTAATTTTAGTTCAATAAATATTTAATTCGTTAAGGTTTCATCACCATCCACAGATCTTTGAAATCCGGAATATGAGTTGTAATCAATGATGAGTTGTGTCCGGAGCTTTCTTTTACTTCACGGGAACCCCATTCACCACGCTGTCTGTAAGGAATTACTTCTGCCCAGACTGCTTTTGTCGGATCTATCGCCAATAAAGCTGCCACAGTATCATGAAGTGCCTTTTCTTTGAGTTCCACTGCTTTAAGAAACAGCTTCAATCCTTTATTTTCATTTCGAAAAGGGATCAGGATTTCTGCATCTTTCTTTGTAAAAACAGCAGCATGACAAACATTTTTACTGATCATCCGTCTCTCAGTCATTGGTATTGAAAGCAGCTTTTCTGCAGCTAATGGATTTCCGTTCAGATTGAATGTCGCACAGGTAAGCTTTCCGTCAAATTTTTCCAGCCGATGTTCTTTTGGGACAATATTATCGCCTGCAAAACCGCCCTGACAAAACCAGCGATCAAAGAAAACTCCGGTTTCCCACAAAGCATGCGGATTTGTAAGTGCTGCTCCCGTCAGTAAAGTACAATCTGGAAATTGATGAAGTGTTTCATTCATAACGTTTGCTGCGGTATCATCCGCTTCTGATTCCTCAAATTTTCCGATCCAGTCTCGGTAAAAACCCGAAACACGGCTCGCCGAAGATCTTGGAGTTCCTGCGCCGACGCGGACATCCTCCCTATCCAGAATTTGCAGAACACGTTTTACAAATCCTATCTGATCTTTTCCTCCCGGATGTACGGATACGCTTGCGAGATGAACCTTGGGATGCGTTGCCAAAACAGCCAACGTCATCGAATCATCAGGATCAGCCGTTTCCATATCGAAATGAAAAGGTAATTTATTTTGCATGATTATTTTTAGTTTTTTAAATTTTAATTGAATAAATAGTTTTAATTAATTTCCCTGAAATGCTTTATAAAAAGCGGTTTCAATTTCCAGTTGATCGCTTTCGACATATCGTCTTGAAAAGTGAATCGGAATGGCTTCTTTTACTTCACATTCTTTCATGATTTTTCCCGATGCAGAAGCAAAACTGTGATAGTTGATCTTCGCAAATTCCTGATCTTCATCTTTGTAGAATGTTTCGATGTACACCATATCCGCTTCTCTGAAAACTTTTTTTATCTTTTCATAATTGTCTTCGCAGACCGCGTGATCCATGATTACGCCTAATTTATATCCTTTGTTTCGAGTCAGAAAGTGAAATAAATCGGATGCTTTATAAACCGTTCCTTCGATTTCAATTTCTTTTTCGGAATCGTTGTTTTCAAAGGCTTTCTTCAATTCGCTGATCCATTTTCCTTTTTTGAATTCTAAACCGTTTTCATTAAAAGTCACCGAATCTGTTTCTCTGAATAAATAGGCGATGGAATCTGTTTTGTGATCCAAAATTGCAAAATCAACATTCACATATTCGTCTTCAAAAAGGAAATGCTGAGTTTCTATCAATTCCAGATTCCAATGTGGAGGACGAATTTTGTAGACATTAATTTCTTCTTTAGAAACGATTTCTCTAATCTCATATTCAATCGCATTTTCATCAATTAAATTCCAAGTGTAAGATTTTAATCTTGCTTCAATTTGCTGTTGAATATTTTTCGGTCCGCAAATCACGATTTTTTCTCCGCTTCCAATCTGATGTCTGAAAATGCCGTCAAAATTGGAAAAATGGTCGATATGAGTATGACTGATGAATATTGCCGAAACGGATTGCACTTCTTTCACCGTCAGCAAACTTGCTTCACCGCAATCACACAAATAATGCTTTGCTGAATTCGGAACTTTTATTAATATACTGATGTCTTCTTTTAAAAGACTTTTTATTTCTGCCTGTACCATTTTTTTAATTTTTTTAACCATAATTAATTACTTCTTCTGTCATTCTGAATGGAACGAAGTGGAGTGAAGAATCTTTAAAAAAAATTGATGTTGAGATTCTCCGAACTTCGTTCGCTCCTTTCAGGCTGTGTCAGAATGACAAACTTCCTGCATATTAGACAGATAAATTTATGGTTCAAAATTTAACACGTAAAAAGTTCCGGTAAATATATTACCGAAACTACACTTTTAGAGTCATTAACTCTTCTTTTATCACATCAATGACCAAAGAATTCAGTTTTTTATTGATTCTTTTCTGTTCTTCTTTTTCTATGGTGGTAAAAACTTCCGGGAAATCTTTTTCAAAATCTTCTAAAATATCCTGAGCAAAAAGACCGATCACTTTCCCAACCATTTTGGGTTCGAATTCACCAATTTTGCTGACCACGTTGTTTAGCCTGTTTACAGTTGCATATTTTTGGATTTCTTCCCAGATATTCTGAGCTTTTTCGCTAAAGCTGATTTGCTTTTGAACGGTTTTTTCCTGTTTTCTTACCACTTTAGATTTTTCAATCCATTTTTCATTTTTATTTTTCAAAATGACTCTTGAGCCGTTACCAAAATATCTGGTTTTTAAAGTTTTCACAATGGTTCCTTCACACCTATTGTTCTCGATTTCAGGAAGTCCAAGCCAGCCCGGAATTTTAGAATCGAAAACATTCGGAAACTTCAAAGCATCTTCCAAAGTTCCCTGAAAAAGAATTTTTGCATAGAAAAATCCGGTTTCTTCGAAAATTTCATTCACCACATCAGTATCCAGATAAGTAGTTCCGTTCAGCTTAATGTCGAATGCGTAAAATTCGTTGTGAGGTGCATATTCAATACCTTTCTGCACTTTTACCGCATCTTTTACAGGCTCCACTTCTTTGTGTTTGTAACCTCCACCGAACAATTCACCGTAGATCACAACCGTTTCAACATCGGGATGAATATTTTTCACTTTTTCGAATACTTCGATGACGTTTTTTCTGTAACGTTCTAAAATCTGATGTGCGTTGAAGAATTTTTCATCCTTTTCGATGAAAGCTGTTCTTTTGCCGATTTTAATTTCCTTTCCCTCGGTAAAGAAAGAGAAATTAGCTCCGTGAACCTTCTCCTGCACGATGAAAATCTCATCCCAAAAACCCTGAATTCTGATCTGATCGATCACGCGGTTTTGGTAAGCATTTTCTGTAGAGTTATATGTTTTGAAAATCATTTTTTTAAGTTTTTAATTTATTTTAACCACAAAAGAGACAAAAGATTTAACACTTTAGGACACTTAAGTTTTTAAAGCTTAACACTTTGAAAATATTAAGTACATATAAGAGAAAATCATAGATTTTCATTTGTAGTTTAACTTATTTCTAATTCGTTATTCCTCATCTGGGTAACGTGTCTTTGGGCGTGAAGCGACAGGAAATAAATGTATTCGTACACATTGATTTTCCCGAGTTCGTTCACCGTCATTGTTGTTTTGCAGAGGAGACCTTCACCGTTTTTCATCAAGTCTAAATAACTTAAACATTGATGATATTGCTGAGTAATTAAACTTCTTATTTCATTTAAATTTAATTCTCCTTTCGGTTCCATGTGTTCCGGTCTTATCCATTCAAAAGATCCATACTTGCCTACTTCTTCAAACTTTTCCTGATTGAAACGGTAATTTTTTATTTCAAGATTCAAATCAAGATGCAGATAATTCCGCATTGCTTTTTTCGATCCTTTTTCAATGAGTATCAACAGATAAAAGTTCGTGAGATAAATATGTTCTAAAATCTGCTGAACTGTCCAACTTCCATTTGCAGGCTTACAATTCAACGTTTTACTGTCTTTATCAAACCACTTGTCAACCTCATCAAAACTGAATTTCAAATGTGTTTTTATGTCTTCTATCAATCTAAAAATATCCATTACCATTTTTTAAAGTTTTTTAAAAGGCTTTCAATATTTTGCTTTCCAACAGGATTCATGGAGTGGCAATAGAATTTTGGCAAATCCAAATAGTTATCCATACAATATTCTACCAGCCATTTTGCACAGTCGTAGCCTGTTTTTTCCACAAATTCCTGAGAATCGGGTTTAAAATAATGTTCATCGGCAAGATCGTGGTCAAAAGAGATCATTTCCGGAAGTCCTTTTTCCAAAATCCTGTTGACAAACTGTTCGTAATTCCGAACGATATGCCAGTCTTTTCTGAGGAAAATATCCTGTTTGGTATAATGATACGCTTCAACAGGATATCGTATATCATCCAGAAACAGTAATCTTTTTGTTAGTTCCATTGCTTATTTTTTTAATTTGAAAAGTAAATATTCAAAGCTTTGATAATACTTTTCACATTTGTATTCGGATAAAATCCTGAACTATTAATGCAGTTGATTTCAACAATCTTCCATCCTTCATCTGTGAAGCAAATATCCATTACAAAAGCTTCTTCCAGATTGAAAAGCTGAATCATTTCATTGGCGAAATTCAATCCTTCTTCTGAAACTTTTTCCTCAAAAGGAGCATGATCATTGAATTTATAATATCCTGCATCGATAATCTGTCCGCCAACAATCCAAAGTCTTGCTTCTTTTATTGTTCGTTTTGCTTCAGAAATCTGAACCAGAGAATCTTCTGTAATTCTGTTGTTTTGATTTTGCAATGCTTTAAAAGCAAAATCTTTCCATTCCGTTTCGTTGAAAACTTTTCCTGTAAAAATTTTCGCTTCATTGTAAGGTTTGATGAATTTGAGTTCATCTTTTTTCCAAATCAATTCTTCCGAAATTTTATGAACGGAAACTTTGTGATTAAGAAGGTTTTCACCATAATATTTGGAATACACTTCATACAAATGATTGCCTCCGTAAAAAGAACCGGGAAACCAATCTGTATTTTGCTTTGCCAATCTTGCAATCGTCACCGAACCGTATACGAAAACATCTTTTCTGTCTGTTTCGAAGTCAATTTTTTGTGCGGTTGGAGGAATATTAATTACACAGTAATCAATATTTAATTCTTCCAAAGCATCAAAAATCCTGTAATGGTCGGGATCTAAATATACATTAGCCTGAACTAAAAAATACATGGTTATTTGTTTTTAGGGTTTTTATTTCTTGGATAGAGGCTAAAAGCTGGATGAAGGAAATTAAATTCATACTGTTAAAAAACTTCCATCTTCCATCATCACACTTCCAGCTATTTTATCACACCATCATATCAGCACAATTGGAACTTGCGAAGGCGTAAGGTTTTGCTTTAAACACATATCCCATTCCCAGAATATATCCCATTGCGTCTCTCAAGGCAACGTTGGATTTGAAATCCGGGTCGGTGTTTATGTCTGCGTGTACCTCCATTTCCACTCCATAAGCATCCAGAACAGCGCAAATAGCGTAAGCAATTTCTACGGATTTGTTCACCTCGTTCAGCATACGTTCTTTGATACTGATAGTCTGTATTTCTCTTTCTTTTCTGATAAAGGTAAACGCTCCTTTTCCCTCACGAATAAATACTACTGCCGTAGCATAATTAATGGCATCCCCATATACATGGGAATCTGAACCTACACAAACCTTCAGTCGGTATCCATTTGCCTGTTCGCGGATGATGGCTTCTTCTACCAGCTGTGTGATAGAGTTTTGGAAAATTTTTCCTGTCATGTTCTGCCATACTTGTTGTTGCGTTTCCATTTTTTCTACATGTTTTAAATTTGTTTTATTTAAATTTTTATTAATCATTATTTGAATATCTGTAATCCGGCAGGGTGCTTTTTTAATGCAAAGTCCGCAAAGATTTTTTACTACTCACTGCTATTAAAGTTCGCAAAGGCGTTTCACTCAGCTAAGAACACAAAGCTTTTTTAAATTCACTCTTTAGCAAAATTCACAATTGACTATTCATTTTTGTTGATTCATCAGGACTCGAACCTGAACAACAAGAGTCAAAGTCTTGTGTGCTGACCAATTACACTATGAATCAGTTTTATAAGTAATGAGTAATAGGTAATTAGTAATTTTTTTGCGCATAATTCATTACTTATTGCACATTACTTATTACTTATATCTCGCGGAACAGACAGGAATCGAACCTGTACCTTTAGTTTTTCAAACTAACGTGCAGACCTGCTACACCACTCTTCCAATTTTATAGGTAATGAGTAATTGGTAATCAATAATATTTTTTGCCTGCAATTTATTACCCATTGCTTATTACCGATTACTCATATTCTGTACGGGAAGAGGGATTCGAACCCCCAAAACCTTGAGCCTAAATCAAGTGTGTCTGCCAATTCCACCATTCCCGCGGATTTCATTAGTAATAAGTAATTGGTAATCAGTAATAAAAATTATCTTCTATAAATTTATAATTCGTATTAACCTTAAATAATTATTCATTGCTCATTACTTATTACTTATATTTTTAGGTTCGAGAAAAGCCTGTCTATATTTATAAACTATGCCTGTAATGTTTTTTAAAGATCTTCTGCGCTTGACAAACCTTTCTCTTTCCATTTAACCTATTTCTTTGTGAATTGTCAATTGTCAATTTACTTCGTAGTCAATTCTTAAAATTCACTTGCGGAGCAAAACTCACCATTCACCTTTTCACTTTTCTGTACTCTATAAGGGAATCGAACCCTTGTTTTCTGCTCGAAAGGCAGGCGTCCTGAACCGTTAGACGAATAGAGCATTTTTGTTATGAATTGTTAATCGTCAATTTCTTTGCAGTCATTTTTTAAATTGACAATTGACTATTTACCATTAACTTTTCTTTGACCATCTGACCAGGAGTCGAACCTGAACAACAAGAGTACATTTCCTGCATGCTGCCATTACATTATCAGCGGTGTGGTGGAAGTAGTAGGATTCGAACCTACTCAGCAATGAAGCAACAGATTTACAGTCTGCCCCGACTCTCCAGCTTCGGCGTACTTCCCTTTTTTCATGAGTAATAAGTAATTGGTAATGAGTAATATTTTCCAACTAACTTTTTAATCTTTAATTTTTGAAGAAAAACAAAGCCTGTCTTAATTTTTAGTTTGATGTAAGAACTCCTGCGCTCGACAAACTTTTTCTTTTTCTTCGGAACTAATCTCATTTTAGTTATTTGAGATGGTTATGGGATTCAAACCCCTCAGCTTACGCAACGGTTTTGCAGACCGCCCCGACTCTTCCACTTCGGCGAACCATCGTTTTTATGAGTAATCAGTAATAGGTAATGAGTAATTTCCCAATATTCTGATTATTCTTTTTATTTAAATTTTCATTAAAAAATAAAGTCTGTCTTATTTTTTTGTTTGATATAAGAACTTCTGCGCTTTGACAAACTTTATTTTCTCTAAAATTTATATTATGTCACTACTTTTTTCATCTATTTTCAGTTGAGTTAAGAAAAAGCCTGTCTATATTATATCGTGTTTTTTTGGCTAAAGATCTTCTTCTCTCGACAAGCCTTTTCTTTTTCTCTTTGAAACAATTAACTTAGTTTGAATTGTGAATAGTCAATTATCAATTCGCTTTGCTTGTCAATTTTAAAATTCACTTACGAAGTAAATTCACCATTAACTATTCACTTTTCTGTAATTTCGGAAGGACTCGAACCTTCAACCTTCGGCTTATGAAACCGATACTCTAACCATTGAGCTACGAAATCGTTTTTAATTTGGTGAATAATCAATCGTCAGTCCCATTTGTTCATCAATTTTAAAATTCACTTACGAAGTAAATTCACCATTGACTATTCACTTTTTTGTACTCCATAAGGGAATCGAACCCTTGTCGTTCGGTAGAAAGCCGAATGCACTAACCTCTATGCTAATGGAGCAAACTGTCTGGAAAGCAGGGTTCGAACCTGCGACCTCCCGCGTCCAAGGCGGGTAAACAACCACCGTTATCTTTCCAGTTTTGCAGATTCACTTTCATTTTCTTTTCCGGGAGACAGCCGGAGCCGAAATTTTCCGTGAATCTTTGCGGTCTATGCGAGAATCGAACTCGCAGTGCCCGAGAGACAGTCGGGAAGGTTAACCATTACCTCAATAGACCTTTTGCGGAGAGCAAAGGAATCGAACCTTCACTACTGTCGTAGAACTCATTAGCAGTAAGCCGCAACAAACCAGTATTTGCCTACTCTCCTTTTGTGATTCCGACAGGATTCGAACCTGTAACCCTGGGTTTAGAAAACCCATGCTCTATCCGGTTGAGCTACGGAACCTTAGTATTGTGAATGATCAATCTCCAATGGTCAATTGTCAATCTGCTTTGCTTGTCAATTTTAAATTCACTATTGACTATTCACTTTTTTGTAATCCCAGAAGGATTCGAACCTTCAACCTTCGACGTATCAGGTCGATGCTCCAACCATTTGAGCTATGAGATTGTTTTTATGTTGTGAATGGTCAATCGTCAATTCGCTTTGCTTGTCAATTTTGAATTCACTTGAAACAAAATTCACTATTGACCATTCATCTTTTGTAATCCCAGAAGGACTCGAACCTTCAACCTTTGGTTTCGTAGACCAACGCTCTATCCAATTGAGCCATGAGATTGTTTTTATGTTGTGAATGGTCAATCGTCAATTTGCTTTGCTTGTCAATTTTTAATTTACTTATGAAATAAAAATCGCTATTGACTATTCACTTTTTTGTAATCCCAGAAGGACTCGAACCTTCAACCTTTGGTTTCGTAGACCAACGCTCTATCCAATTGAGCCATGAGATTGTTTTTTTTATTTTGTGAATGGTCAATTGTCAATTTGCTTTGCTTGTCAATTTTGAATTCACTTGAAATAAAATTCACTATTGACTATTCACATTTTTGGGGTATCTCCGGGGATCGAACCCTGTTCTTCGGTGCCACAAACCGACGCTTTACCAAATAAGCTAGAGAAACCATATACCATAAAAAAAGCGCCTCTTTTCGGGAGGCGCTTTATATTTCTGGACGTGTCAGTTCATTAGCTGACCCATTTATATAAGCACCTTTTTCCCACAAATTCACTATCAAGAAGAATAACACAAGCATATCTTTGCCCCATCGGTTCTGTACCGCGTTGTCCTAAATATAAATTAGATATGTTATGTAATTGTTTCATTTTATTCTTGTTGTTTTAAAAATGTTTTTTGAAAGGCTTGAAAACCTGTTGCTTTCAATTTTCGGTTGCAAAGTAAATATGATTTTTTTTAACTCGCAAATTTATTTTTCATTTAAATATTTGGAAATCAATTAATTATATGCTAATTTCAGAATAGAGAATTTCCGTCCGCAATACTTTGCAGATTTCTTAAATACCTAAATGACTGTCTCTCATCGGGTTACTGATCACGCTCTATTTTCTTATTAATTGTTCATTTGTTATTAAATAATTTTCATTTTTATGGTTATTTTTTTTCATTCTAAATAATTTCTGCTCTAAAAACACAAAAAACGCCTCGGTAATCGAGACGTTTTTGCAGTATTTTGATAAAAATTTTACGGTTTTACAGTAAATAATTTTCAAAGCAAGCACATTTCGCCTCATAAGATATCATCCATTCATACCCAAACGATCCCTTTATTACAGGGCGATCGCATAGATTTAAACTGATATGTGCTCTTTGTATTGTCATTATTTTATGGTTGCAAAGATAAATCTTTTTCTTAAAAGTTTTTTATTCTGTCATTGCGAACTGAAAGTGAAGCAATCTATATGATATCATTTTACTTTGAGATTGCTTCGTCGCCTTGCTCCTCGCAATGACGAATCATCAATTCCTGAATATCCTGTTCCTTCCCGTCTTATACCTGGAAATATCTTTCAAAATCACTTCATCATCCGGATTGAAATACTTCAGTTCATTCACGATTTCTGAGCGGGTTGCTACTTTTTCGGCGATGATTTCATAGGCAATATTTCTTGTGGTCGATTGAAGTTTCGGATCTTTTTTAAATTCATGTTTCATGGCTTCAAGATAGGTAATCTTCTTCTCCGAAGGCGTTTTCTGATAAAGTTCCTGAATCTGCTGATCGAGTTTTTTCACATCAAAAATATTGGCAAAATAATTATTGAGACAATTGAACGCATCACGGTCTTCTTCCCAGCCTTTCAGCAGAATTTTCTGTGCTTCATCGGGCAATTCCATTTTTTTACGGTAAATTAAAGAACCTTTTACCATCTGACTGTTGTTTACATAATCGTCCACCACCATCTGATAATAGATATTGGCATTTTTGGCATCATTCATTTTCCTGTAAAGATCGCCTACTTTTTCTTTCTGTTCGAGTTCTTTGTACAAATCGATTGCTTTTTTGTACTGCTTTGCTTTTTCGTAGCAGTTTGCAGCTTCCGATTTATTCTTTAATTTTTTAAGATAAATAACCGCCGCTTCGTTGTATAAGCCTCCGTCTTCCAGTGTTTTTGCTCCGCGATAGTAATCTTTCATCAAGTTCATGTATACTTTTGCCGCTCTTTTATAATCTTTTTCGCTGATGTATTTTTGAGCCAGTTCTTCGTATTTATTCCTGATCTTATCGAAAAGGGATGCTTCCAGATAAAAATTTCCTCCTCCATTTCTGCCTTTTCCCGAAGAGTTGCTTTCTTTTTCCTTTTTTTCCAACTGCATGAGTACCACAAAAATGATGAACGCAACAATGGCAAAAATCACTAAAGTTCCCACCACACTCCAAAAACTCTGATGGAAAAGCTGCGCCAGAATTCCGATTATTTTGATGATGGCGAGAATGAAAAATGCCGCCATAAATTTGTCTGTAAATTTCTGTCTATTCATCCTTATCAGATTTTAAAATGGTTTCATCTTCGCTGAAAAGACGGTAAAGAAGCAATACAATGCCGATAATAAGAATCCATACAAACCAGTTGTACCCGAACATTTCGATCAACGGATAGAAAATATACGCCAACATCGCCATCAGAATAATCATTAAGAAAATCTTGGTTCCCGCCGGAACATTATCACCGCCTACATTCAGTGATTTTCTTTTGACGAAGAAAGAATACAGTCCTACTGCTCCTGTCATCGCAACAATCAGCCAGAAAATTTCTGTAAAAGAGGGGCTTTTTTCTTCCGGATTACTTTTTTCAGCGTTCAATGTCGAAATAGCAGGCGGAGTCTGTGGAAGTTCTTTCGTTCCGTACAGCCTTCCCAAAGAATCTTCCACCAAAATGGCTTTCTTTTTCATAATGGTTTTTACAACTCCTTCATCGGCAGGTTTCCCTGAACCTGATTTCTGAATGGAATCTTTAATTTTCTCTCGGATCTTTCCTTCATTCTGAGCCAGATATTTTACAATTTTCTTTCGATATACTCTTTTTAATGAATCGGTTGCCGCATCTGTTTTGTCATTCAGCTTAAAAATATCATTCTGAATTTTATTAAGCGGTCTTCCTCCGTTTTTAAGATATTCCTGATAACTTTTTTCACCCGGTTTGCTCATGCTTAAAGAGGCACTCATATGTTCTTTCATCAGTTCTCTCCGCTTTTTCCCGTACATGGAGTCGATCTTCATATCAATATCGGTAACTCCTGATTTGTACGCCACTACGGGAGCCATCATTTTTTTATCCGGAGTCTGGACTTTACCTGAAGAAATGGATTGAGATTCTTTATCTCCATCTTTATTAAGGTTCATAAAAACCCGGGCTAATCCGATCATTAAAAGAACCGCCCAGAATACCCAACGGTAATTTCTACCGGAAGATTTTCCATCCAAATTGTCTTCCTCTTTTTTACCAAAGAGTTTTTCGAGCCATGAATTTTTAAATTTGAAAATTCCAAAACCATCTCCTCTAGAAGTTCCCATAATATCCAACGGAACGCCAAGTTCTACTGCTCTGTCCGGATATTTTTCGATATATTTTAAATATTTTTCGATTTCCTTTTTGTTTCCCGCCATTACCTTTTTCATGTCAAACGGAAGATTTTTCATCCACTCTTCTTCGGTTTGCGGTTTTTCGAGAGATTCCAGAACTTTTTCATCGTCCATTTCAACGATAAAGCTTTCGATTTTCTGAGGAATCTGTACTCCTTTCGAGGATTTTCTTACTTTATCTTCCGAGATTTCCGGATTTTGAATGATGGAAATCCAGTCGATTTCTTCATTTAATTTAACCAGACCAAATTCAGGATGCATGATGAGATATTCCGCATCGATATTCTGCCACTCGTCAGGATTTATCTTCGGATAAAAGACCGTATTTTCCGGAATGAAAAATCTATTGTCGACGCATTGAAAGTAAGAATTTCTGCCAATTTCGTTCGGAGCCAGATTTTTAAACACCAAAAAACATCCGTATAAAATATTCGGTTCTGTGGAAGGAATCGGGAACGACTGAACTTCATGTAAATCTATTCCTAATATTTCCATTTCATTAAGCCATACGAGCGGTGAAGAACCTTTGATTAAAAGTCCTTTTTTTGGGTAGCTGTTTTTCGGAAAAGGTTTAATTCTAAGTTCCATATTCCCAAATTTGATCTATAAACCGTTCCATATATTCAACATACATTTCTTCCATTGTTCTTACTTTCAACAGTGTATTCTGTGGCAGATAATATTCTGAGCCTCCGAATTCCGTGTTGGTTGCCAACGCCAGATTTCCATATTCTGTGGAAGGAATATAAAATTCGGGGATATTTTTGTTGCTGCTTTTAAAAGTCAGTATTCCGCGATTGTCCGTGATAATTTCGCTTCCGTCTGAAAAGGTAAATTTGTTTTTATTCTGCTCCGCACAGATTTCCAGTGGATAATGATTTTTGTAAAACGTGATGGAATCTTCACTGTACTTATTCAGTTCATTATTTGAAATGACCAGTTTTTTTTCTGTATTAATTCCGATATTGTGGAAATTATTCAGGATTTTTAATCCACTGTGATTTAGTTTATTTAGTTCTGCATAGACTTTTATACTATTTTTCTCAGCCTGATAAACATCATTTTTACTTTCAATAGATATAGTTCCTTCCAGATTAATTTTGTAAACATTTGGATTTCTTTCCTCCAACAAATAAAAATCTTTGTTAAAATAAACAAGCTTATACCAGTATTGAATTGTATGTCCTGTCAAATTCAGTTCAGAATATTCTTTAGTATTTAAATTCAATTTGGAAATCAGCTTTTTATCAGGTTGATACTGGCATAAAATAAAGTCCCCCTGCTTATTTTTTGCTAACGCAAACTGACCTTTTAGCTTTACAGAAATATCATCAATTAAAACTTCGCACCCATGATGCGTTTTATACGTGTCATAATAATTGCGGTTGTAATAATTGTCCGAAAGATAGGTTCTCAGCAACTGTTTTTTATTGCTTAAAATAAAAAATTCCCCTTCATAGAGAAAGGTTGCAATTTTATTGATCGGCGCAGGAAACAAAATCGGATAATTGAACGGAACATTTGCTTTTTTGCCGTTCCCTGAAAATTTATTTTCTCTTCTCTGTCTTCGTTCCGGCGGGTTTGCCCACAGTTCCTGCAGCGGAAGCATGATTTTCTGGATATGCTTTCTTGTCCCTTTATGATGTTTGTAAAAGTTCAGGTCACCGTTTGCGGAAGTTGTCACCAAAAATTTCAGACGGTCTCTGTTTTCGTGAATGATTTTATGAAGATTTTGATGGTTTAAATTTTCCTGATTCGTGATGAAAAAAACTTCCAGATCTTTTTCTTTATGTTCTTCATTAAAAAACTTTTCAAGTGTGCCTGAAACTTCCAGAACCGGACTTACATGATTGAGATTTTCCACCACTTCATCCACTTTATCCAGAGACATCGGGATGATATTCTGTCCCAAGGCAAAAACTTTGCATTCTGAATGTGCTTTCGGATGTTTGATGACTGCAATTGCCGATGCATATGCCAAAACTTTTGGGGTTCCCCAGTTTTTCATGGAAGTATCAATTAAAATAATTCTTTCAAAAATATTTTCTTCGGGCGGAATTTCTCTTTGGATAAACAACGCTTCATTGTTTGCAACACGGTTCATGAAAATGTCATCTTCATTGGCAAATTCAGACAAAAGCATCCTGTGAAGTTCGCCTTTATTCGTCATATCCGAGATTCCTCCAATCGGCTGTTCTCCGGGCGAAAGATGACGCATTGGAATTTTCAGACCGCTCCAGATCCTTTTAATTAAACTTCCGACCTGAAATGTTTTCGGCTCTTCAATAAGTTCCTGAATAAAATCTTTATCGGTTTCAACGGTGGTTTCTTCTTCCACGACTTCATCTTCCAGTTCCGGAATATCATTGAAACCTTTCATGGCTTCAATGATGGATTCTGTAGTTGGAAATTTATTGCTCAAAAGTTCTAAGGTCTGAAGCTCTTTAATAAGCGTAGGAACATATACATTATCATTACTAATACAATCCGCAATCTTGTTGGGCTGTCTGTAATATTCTTTTAAGATCTGCTGCGAACTTGCAGCGGAAATTAAGTTATGAGCGTCATTAAATATCGTTTGAAATAATATAATCTTATTTTGCCCCTTTTTATAAATTGAATTTAAATTATTTATGTTAGTTAAAAATTGTAAAACAGCATCAACTTTTTCTCTAACAAGTGGATGATAAATAATCCCTCTTAATCTGTCTATATTTATATAACTATCATTAGTTACATATAACACCAATAGCAAAGCTCCAAAAGGTGGAAATCCTTGTGCTTGCAACTCTTTTAAAATTTCTATAATATATGGACGATATGCGATTGCGCTTAAATCACTTAGTACAATAAGATTGTTTTCGTTATATCCCGTATCATCAGGAATGTCTTCATCAGTTGTCCACTCCCAAAAGTAGTCATCATGTGATTTGAAATAAGCAATTATATCCATTCCTGTGATTTTTCAGTCAGTCGGAAAGAGCTTACGGATAATTTCCGGAAATCTTCTTTATTTAGGTATAGAACATTTCCGTTTGCGTTCCATAAAAGCCACTGATTGCGACCTGCGTTATATTTTCTCTGCAATAAAGAGCTCATGTTTTTAAATTCAAAATCGTAACCTGTCGGTAAAAGATGTCCTTCTTTTGACCAAAATGTTTTTCCCGGAAAACTTAATAAAGGACTTCCTATAAATAAGGCATTGTCATTAATCACCATCCAGTCGATTTTTTCCAGTTTAAATTTCGGCAGCGCAATTATGACTTCCCTGATTTCTTTCATTGAGCATAACAAAGCTGTTGCGGAATGCTCTTCTTCGCTCGGTTTCAGTTTAATTTCAATTTTTCCGTCAATTCCGAAAAAATTATTATTGAATGAAGGAAAAGTTAAGCGCAAAGCTTTATCAATGGGAGTCCACAGTAAAGCCGTTCTCATTTTTTTGCTGGGAACCAAAGCGGCTTTCCGGAATAAAAGTCCGTCTCTTAATTCATAAAGCAGGAAATTCGGCAACTGTTGAATTTCCGGTGAAACCGCCTGTTCATCAGTAAAACCTTTCAGCCAGACTACATCTTCCTCCAAAGCGATCTGAACATTTTTCCAGTCACGGATCGAGCCCAGAACATCTTCATCTGCACGCGGAATTTCTGCCCAGAATTCTTTTAAACTGTTTGAAGAATCTTTTGCCATAGACTTTCAATTTCCTGTTGAATGTACTGTTTCTGCTCAGGGTTTCTGATCCATTCGCATCGCGTCTGAAGGTATCTTAGTTTATCTTTAATGACATTCTGCTCTTCAAAACTCAAAGATCCCTGATTCCATTTTTCGACTAAGATTTTTACGTCTTTCATCACTTCTTCCGGATTCGGCGTTTTGTTTTGCAACGCCTGTGGATGAGACTTCGGATGGTCATCTTTTTCAATGGTTCTGTTGATGATGCCTTCAAGAATTTCAATCTGTTCTTCGGTATCCCAAATATGTTTCAGCACCCATAAATCTGATAAAATCGCTTCGTTTCTGCCACAAATTAAAGCACTTGCGGCGATAAGGTTCTGCAATTTTACGGCTCTACGGTCGGAAATGGCAATTCCTGTATTTCGGAGACTGATAATGGTATTTAAATAGACTTCGTAAATAGGTCTTAAATCAACAGTTTTACACAAATCCTGAAGTTCTTTTATTTCGTGGGAAAGAATTTCGGGAGTTTCTGTTTCCAGATTATCTTCCAGTTTTCTTCCGGCTAAAAGCACCTGATGAAGGAGATCAGGATGAACATAATCTACATTAATTCTGATCAGAAAACGGTCGAACAGGGCATTCAATGCTTCGTCTTCGGGAAGAACGTTACTCGCTCCCACGAACATGAGCGCAGGAAGGTGTTTGGTTTCTTTTCCTCTTTTAAAAATCTTTTCATTTAAAGCCATCAAAAGGGAATTCAGAATGGCTGAATTGGCATTGAAAATCTCATCCAGAAAAACCATGGATGCTTCGGGCATCATTCCTTCGGTATTGGTTAATAATTCTCCTTCTTTTAATTTTCTGATATCAAAAGGACCGAAAATTTCGTTCGGTTCGGTAAAACGGGTTAATAAATATTCGAAGTTTTTTCCGTCTTTTACGGTTTTTGCCAATGTTCTTACAATGGCAGATTTTGCGGTTCCGGGAGGTCCGTATAAAAAGGCGTTTTCTCTTGCCAAAAGACAGATTCCCAATAAATCGACAACGTCGTTTTTTCCGACAAAGGTTTCTTTTACGTGGTTAAGAACGGTGTTTAATTTTTCTATATTTTGAGTCATTTGTTTTTATGTTATAATTTTTGGCTTCTTTTTTTAATCGCAATTGTTTTTTTAACGCAAAGTCCACAAAGTTTATTTTAACTACTAACTGTTTTTAAGTTCGCAAAGGCATTTCATTTAACAAAGCAAACAAAGGTCTAAATTTATTGTTATTTTTCTTTTTTGACGAAAATTATTGTTTTTTTGAACTGTTTTTTTAACACAAAGTCCACAAAGTTTTTATTTACTTTCTATATATTTTAAGCATTAAGATTTATTAAGGGTTTAAGATTAGTTAAGAGAAATAAATTTCTTAAGCTTGCCTTTAATTTGCTTGCAAATTCTTAATTCGTCTTAACTTCTTACCTATTCTTAATTGTTTAATTTTTTGCGTGATTTTAGGTTTTGAACGCAAAGTCCACAAAGTTTATTTTAACTACTCACTGCTTTTAATTTCGCAAAGGTTTTTCGACAAGCTCAGTATAAACTATTCACTTAACAAAGCGAGCAAAGGTCTAAATTTATTGTTATTTTTCTTCAAATTAAAAGTTTTAGTTTTATTTAATAAAAAATCTTAACAGGAAAAAGTAGATAAACTGGCTTATGGTCATTGCAAGTAAAATATCAATATAAAATGATAGCGGAAACATAAAAAAAGTCAGATCATATACAAAATAAAGCACAATCAGAATACCCAGACTTATAAATCCCAAATATTTCCAAAGTGATGATGTTAAATTTAGCAGGAGAGAAATAATCATCAGCAATAAAACAACAAAACATAGAAAGAATACTCTTCCATACATCTGAAAATTTTTTGAAATGATGGGAATCAGTTGATTATAATCTATCTTTTTCGTAAGCAACTCGTAAGCAATTACTAAAATCTCTCTGCAAATTTTAACAGGATTATGCCCAAAAATTAAAGCCACCGAAAAAAGTACAAAAACAAGTATGCCATGATAGATCACATTGATGATGTTTGATCTTCTCTGAGCATATTTTATCTGTTCTTTATCATCCAGACCCTCTGCATCTTTAAATTCTATTGAACTTCCGGGAAGGTATCCGAAATTAATTTTGATTCCGTTTTTTAAAGGATAACTGTATAAAGGTTTACCAAAATGGATCAGCATAGAGATCGCTTTTATGTCTTCCTTCAATAAAAATTTATTGATATAGTAAGGAATAACACAGAATAAAAACATATAGGAAGCAATAATTATTCCTATTACAATTGCCGAATTTATTTCCATAATTAGTTTTTACTTAAAAAATTCGACCAGCTTTTCTTTTTCGGCCTTTCAGTTTTTTCTTCTTCTTTTTCTGCCTCTGCATTTCTTTTGTTGAATGAAAAAGCAATTCTGCGGTAAGGAACAGAAATATCGAAGTAAATTTCAGAACCGTCATTCAGCGTGAGAACATCCATTATTTTATCTTCTCCTTTAACGAGCATCTGCATCGTATCTTCTTTATTGAAGTGATACCTTATGAGATCTCTTTCATCAGAAATCCTTGTAACAATGTAAGGTGAATCTTCTGTGCCGTCGCCGGTTTTTTCGATACATTCAAAAATGATCTGTGCAATGGTCATTTCAATGTTCATTGCTTTTTCGTCGCCCAATTCTTTATAGGCAAAATATTTAAAGATATGAACACGCGGACTGAGCAAAATATTCACGTTTACATATTTTACGACTTCCTGAAATTTTCCTTCATTTAATAATTTCTGCACATTTCCTGTATCTTCAGAATAAGGATCATATTCCGGATCGTTAATAACGAGTTCTCTACACTTCAGAAAAGTTTCTTTGGTAGGATCGCTTAAAAATTCAAATACTTTTTCGTAGGTTTTCATTTATTGGTTATTGTTTTTTTGTCTTTTTGAAAAAACATTGTTTTTAACACAAAGTCCACAAAGTTTTTTTATCAACTAACTGTTTTTAAGTTCACAAAGGTACTTCGACAAGCTCAGTATAAACTATTCACTTAGCAAAGGAAACAAAGTTTTTATTTACTTTCTATATATTTTAACCATTAAGATTGATTAAGGGTTTAAGATTAGTTAAGAGAAATAAATTTCTTAAGCTTGCCTTTAATTTGCTTGCAAATTCTTAATTCGTCTTAACTTCTTACCTATTCTTAATTGTTTAATTTTTTGCGGTGATTTTAGGTTTTTAACGCAAAGTCTGCAAAGTTTCTTTTAATTATTTACTGTTTTTAAGTTCGCAAAGGCATTTCACTTAACAAAGTAAATAAAGATTTATAATTAATTTATTTAATGAAAAATCTTAATGATAAAAAATATAAAAACCCGCTTATGGTAAGTGATATCAGTAAATCTATATAAAAGCTAATCGGCAGTTCAAAATATTTGAGCCCCATTACAACATAAGATCCTAAAATCAAAAACATGACAAGTATATTTGTAAAAACCGAAAATGGTGCTAATGCCAAAAGAAAGGATATAAAAACAAAATACGTCATTGTCGCAAAAAACAGATAAAAATACTTCCCATACGTTATATATTGGCTGTTTACCATTGCTTTAAATTCTGAGAAACTCTGCTTTCCCGCTATAAGATCATAAAAATTTTCTACCAAATCTCTGAAAATAGTTATCGGGTTATATCCATACATGAGGCTTACAAAGCTTCCGACTACAATAATTAAAACCATTGTGACCACCTGCAATAAAGACATATTTTTAGCAAAATTTCTGAAATATCTTTTTCCTTCAGGAGAATCTAATGAAAAATCTTCTAGATGGAATTTAAGACCATAATTAAAAGGAATATAACCAAAGTTTATTTTTACTCCGTTTTTTAGGCTGTAGGAATAAAGAGGTTTACCGAATGTTGAAAATACGTGCACTTCCTCTACTTTCAGCTTTAAAAATTTGCTGCTCAAATAATAAGCAAAAATGCAGAACAGAAAACCGTAAGTCGAAAAAATGATGCCGAGAGCGAAGGCTGTATTTATTTCCATATTTAGTTTTTACTTAAAAAATTCCACCAGCTTTTCTTTTTTGGCTTTTCTGCTTTTTTTTCTTCCGATTTTTCTTTATCCAAGAGAAATTTAGACCTCTTATAAGCATCAGTAACATCAAAATACAATTCAGAACCGTCTTCAAGAGTTAATACATCTAAATATTTATCTTCATGCTGAATTAATCTTTTCTGAAGATATTTTTTGCTTAAACGAAGTTCCAGAAGGTCATCTTCATCGGAAGCCCTGATAATAATATAAGGATTTTCTATAGTTCCGTCTCCTGTTTTTTCTATACAATTCAGAATATTATGACAGATAAATGCTATACTTTCTGCGGCTTTTGTATTTCCTATCTCATTTAAAGAAATAAATTTTAAAAAATGTGCTCTTGGACTTAATAAAACATTAATGGTAACGTAATAATTCAGTTTATCATATTCCTTATTTTCATATAGCTTTTTCATGATTTTTAAATCATCAGAATCAGGATCGTAATCAGGATTAGTGATAATCAATTCTCTGTGTTTTAAAAAATTTTCTTTTGTAGGATCTGCCATAAAATCAAATACAGTTTTTTCTCTCATTCTCTTAGGTTATTGTTTTTTAGTTTTCTAAAGAACTTCTGGTTTATCGTTTATTTTTAAACGCAGAATCCATAAAATTTTAATGATCTGTTGTTTTTAATTCTTTCCAAAATACATTTTTATGCAGTCCAAATTCAGCAATTAACAACTGATTGAGGTAAGGAATTTCAGCAAGCCGATAGGATTTCTTTTCTACAATTCTTTCCAGATAGAGCTTTCGGTAGGTTTTGTCTTTTAATTCTTCTTCCCAGTTGATGTCTTCGAGATCGAGATCAAATCCTACTGCTGAATAGTGAAATTGTTTCAGAATATTTTCCAGCATTTTCACCAAAGGATCTTCCGGATCTGAAACCTGTAAAGCAGAAACAATCTGTGGTAAAAACCGGAGTGATAAATCTGCGGACAGGATGCCTGAAACATCTCTTTTCCCTTTGAAAGACGGAATTAATTTGTTTAAATCTTTAGCCGTATTTTCTCTTATTAAATGAAGCTGCGCACTGTGATAGACTATTTTGGCAGCCCAGACTGCTGTTTCTGTATCGCAGACAAGTGTGTCGGATAAAAATTCAAGCCTTTCTTTCTCAAACTCAGCCTGAAAATAATCTGCGGCATCCTGCTCTTCTTTTTTGGAAATTTCATGAATATCTGAAAAAATGGTGATGCATTCTTCTTTTCGAAGCAGAAATAAAGTGTCTAAAAAAGCTGATTTTTTTTCCATCATTTAACAAAAATAAAAAATATTCTTTTCGAATTGAAAATTTTGAAGGTAAGTTGATTATAAATCTTTAATTAAAAAACCATTGTTCAAGGATTAAGAAATCACAATTTTATATCTTTGCCCTTTCAAATAAAAAATTATGAGTATCCACATCAGTGCAAAAAAAGGAGAAATTGCTAAAGTTGTTTTACAACCCGGAGATCCGCTGCGTGCCAAATACATTGCGGAAAACTTTTTGGAAGATGCTAAACTGGTAAGCCAGACCAGAGGAATTTTATATTACACAGGGTTATATAAAGGTAAAGAAATCTCTGTGGGAGCAAGCGGAATGGGCTTTCCAAGCATCGGAATTTACTCTTTTGAACTTTTTACAGAGTATGATGTAGATACGATCATCAGAATCGGAACCTGCGGTGCGTATACCACAGATCTAAAAGTGTATGATCTTCTGAATGTGGAAAATGCAGCGAGTGAAAGCACCTACGCAAAATTCGCATGGGGAATTGAAGAGGAAAGCATTTCTCATCAGGGAAATATCTTCAATACCATCAACGAAACGGCAAAAGAAATGTCTCTAACGGCAAAAGCGACGAACATCCACAGCAGTGATATTTTTTACAGAAAAGATCCTGCAATTCCAGCCATTGCTACAAAATATAACTGTCCGGCGGTAGAAATGGAAGCTTTCGGATTGTTTGCCAATGCTAAACATTTAGGAAAAAATGCGGCAACCATTCTTACGGTTTCGGATATTATTCCTACCCACGAAAATATTTCAGCAGACCAGAGAGAAAAGGCTTTAAAACCAATGATTGAGCTTGCTTTGGAAGCAGGGATTAAGAGTTTGTAATCATTATCGATCATCCAAAATAAAAAGAGTTTTACATCATCTGTAGAACTCTTTTTTTATATCCTGAAAAAATGACGGGCAACTTCCGTGGTTTCATCTGCAACTTCAGCTATGCTGATTTTCTTCAGATGGGCAATCGTCTGTGCTACATACGGTAAAAAGGAAGGTTCGTTTCTGCGGTTCTGCATTCTCGGCATATTTTTCGGCAGCATAAAAGGCGCATCGGTTTCAATCATCATCCGGTCGAGCGGAACGTATTTTATCACTTCTTCCAAATGTTTAAACCTGTTCTGATCGCTGATGGCTCCCGTAAATCCTAAATAAAAGCCTTTATCCAGATACATTTTGGCTTCCTGTAAAGTTCCTGTGAAACAATGTACCACAGCTTTTGGAAGTTGAGACAAATATTCATCCGTTATTTCATTAAATCTTTTGAAGGCAGATCTTTCATGAAGAAAAAGTGGTTTCCTGACTTCTATGGATAATTCAAGCTGGGCGCGGTAACATTTTTCCTGAACAGGTCTTGGTGAAAAATCCCTGTCGAAATCCAGTCCGCATTCTCCTACGGAAACAACGTGGTCTTGTTTTAATAATGTTTTTAATGCAGGAATACTTTCGCTGTTGAAAGATTTTGCATCATGAGGATGAATTCCTGCCGTTGAAAACAGAATCTCGGGATAATCTTCTGCAATTTCCGCAGATTCTTGGCTTCCGCGAACGCTCGTTCCTGTAAGAATCATCTGCTCTACTCCATTGTCGAGAGCGCGGTTGATTATTTCTTCCTGTTCGTCATAAAATTGTTTATTGGTTAAGTTTATACCAATATCGATTAATGTGTTCATTTCTTTTTTGTTTTATTATTTATTAAAATGTATCTTGTTATATGTGCTCTGCTTATTGAACTTTTAAATGATTTTTCCGTGTAAAAACTTCTGTAATCAGAATCTGTTGTTCCGTTAATTTCTCTTGTGATTTTAACCCAGATTAATTTTCGCCTTTTCTTTCTTTGCTTAAAAAATTTAACAGTTTCACTAAGCTGATCTTCTATCTCCGATTTTTCAGTTCGTCTCCATTTCTTATTTCCGTATTTTTGTAAATACTGAGGAATTTTACCATATTCTCTTGCTCTGTAAGGACTTTTATTATAAATGTTTCTCATAATATATAGGAATAATTTTCAGTAAACGTTTTATTTAACAATAGAAGTTACTCTAAACTTTTATTTAACATGAAACTTGTTTAAACTTTTTTACCACAAAAAATGCAAAAAGATGTAAACACTTTAGTTTTTTAAGTTTAATACTTAACTGGAAAAAAGTGCACATAAGTTAAAAAATCAAAGATTTTTTCTCTTTGCAGACTTTTGAAATACTTTAAATATACTATCATTTCGCTATACATTCTTTTGCGACTTTTGTGGTTAATTCTGAAGTATAAATCTTTTATTTTAAATCTAAATCTGTTAACTAGCAAGACAAAATGAATCAAAAAAAGGGAAACAGGCAGGAATTGAACCTGCAACTCATCTTAGAATGATGCGCTTTTCCGTTAAACTACTGCTTCCGTATAAAAATTTAAGCGTTTATAATATCTTCAATCATCATTTTTAATTCTGGAAGTGCTTTTGAACTGCTTTCCTCTACCGAAAATAATGTTTTGCTTCCTTTTAAAATATAATCAAAATACGTATCGCTTTCAGGATTGATCAGGACGATCCATTTTGCACGGATTTTTACCGTTTCCACAATATTTACAGGCAAAGCCGTTGATCCCGAAGTTCCGACTACAAATAAAATATCTGTATGGTCTGCAATGTTGTACGCTGTATCGAAATGATAGTATTTTTCATTGTAACTTTCATCAAACCACAAAGTATGAGGACGAAGCCAGTTTCCGCACTTTTTACATTTCAGATCGTCGATATCATCCGCTGTTAAATCTTCGGTATACTCTTTAAACTTAATATTTTCAGGAAAATCGAAAGGTTCGCTGCATTCTTTTGAACATCGGACTTTCTGTTTGCTTCCATGAATTTCATAGACATTCTGCGTTCCCGATCTTTGGTGAAGCCCGTCAACATTTTGAGTAATTAGCTTAAATCTTTCACCTAAAAGCTTTTCAATTTCTGTGATCGCCAAATGTCCCGGATTAGGTTTTGCTTCAGCAATCATTTTCTTCCAGAACAGATTATACTGCCATACTTCTTCCTGATTCTGGCTGAAATATTTATACGTCCCGAATTCTTCAGGACGATGATATTTTGTTCCTTTAATCCAGATTCCGTCGATCGAGCGGTAAGTCGGAAGTCCGCTTTCCGCAGAAATTCCGGCTCCGGTAAGGAAAGTAATGTATCCTTGTTTTTCTTTGAGGATTGTATTTAATATGGTTTGTAATTCTTTCATGATTTTCATTTTAATTTTCTTTTGCCTTGAAGCAAAACAAAAGTTCAAGACTTGGGCGAATTTGGTATTTGTTTTTTGATTTAATATTTTCCCCGCGCTCAAACAGTAGAATTTTCTTAATGTTCGCATGATTAATTTTCTTAACGCTTCAGCTTCCTATGTCGGCTTAATGAAAAAAATCTGCGAGAGAAAAAGATTAATCCTAAAATGCTTTTTAAATTTTAAAAAAACAGAAACAGGCAGGATTCGAACCTGCAACCCTCCTGTGCTCGGAGTGCTTTTCCAGATTAAACTACTGTTCCTTATGATTAGGTTTCAGCTTCCAGAAGACCGAAATATTCTGAAGCGGTTAAAGCTCTTACAGCACCACGAGGCGGAATTTTTTTATTCAATTCGCAAATCAGCAGATCTCCCTGTCTTTTTAAACATCTGATGTGCGGGATGATGTTTTCATGAATTCTGAAAGTGGATGCAATTGCCGTTAACGCATTGTCTTTATACGCTTCCTCAATCCACAGCCAATGTTCTTTTTCCGTAGAGGGACACCAGCATTTTACAGCATAAGAATAGCGGTTTACGGAACCCCACACGAATATTCCGAGTTTTTCATTTTCAACCTGATAAACTTCATACTGATTGATTTTTTTCGTTATATATTCATTTCCATTATCATCATATCCAAAATAATTAACCTCAATTTCTGCCTGATTTATTTTTTCAGCTTTCAGGTTTTTCATTAAATTCCCGACTCCGAAATAACTGAAACAGAAAAGCTTAAAGTTTCGGTCTTTGTCATTGAAAAATTCATCAAAACCGATCGGCTCTACTTTATCCCATAATTTTTCGATTCTATTTAAAACATCATTAAAAACCGGAGTATTGTAATGCGTCCACTCTCTTTCAAATTCCCGTGTTTTAAAATTCTGAAAGCTGCTATGTCTCAGTTTTAAAATAGAAATCAGCTTTTTAAAATAATGACGTTGCAAATTCAAAACAAAAGTAAAATTTGACCTTCCGACAATAAACTGATCTTTTGTAATGCAAAGACTGTCCGTAACTCTAAAATAAATATTTTTTGCCACATTCTCCAGTCCGGTATGTGTTCCGTAAAAATAATGCGTAACCTCCTTCAAAGCAGGAAACTCAGAGCCTGCTAAACTTGCATTATCTAAAATTCCTACATATTCCAGAGATTTAAGCTGAACTTTTGAAGAACCCAGTATTCTTCCGCTGACTTTCTTTAAATGATCAAATTTATTATGAGTATATGCATGAATGTCTAAATCTCCGCCAATTTCAACAATATTCGGGGCCGAAATCTGATAGGTACAAAATGTACTTTTTATCTTTTCCAGTGCATTTAAGTAACAGGTTCCCGAACCATGATTTTTCAATGCTCCGTTTATTTCTTTCAATACGGGAAAAGAAGCTCCGGACCGATGATTGATCATAATTCCGCCAGAGATTTCCAAAGCAGAAAAGTTAACATACGAACCATTTTCAAGATGAATAGTGCCCATCATTTCCTGAAGTTCAGGAAAAGAAAGTTTTGCCCGCACAAAGCGAAGATTACCTGTCATTTTTTTCAGCACAGGGAAATCATGGGTACATTCATCGGCTAAAGAATCTGTGATTTCTATTTTAAGCCCTCCATGAACGAATTCCAGATTCGGAAAGGAAATATCTTTACCAAAAATGTTGATTCTTCCGCGGATTTCCTGATGCGGTATCATAATATGGTCTCCGAAAACATCAATATTAAAGATTCCGTCTTTTGGAAGATTTTTAACTTCGTACTGATGGTTTATCGGGATAACAACTCTTCCTCTTCCCTGTACCAACTTTTTACTTTTTGCGTACACGGCAGCATTTTTCAGTTCAATGCTTCCTCCTATTGTTGCTAAGTTTTTAAAGCTGAAATCAACAATACATTTAAAATTACCTCTTACTTTTTCCAGCCGATTCAACATTGCAGGGCAATGCATCGTAAAATTTTCTTCTACCATTTTCAGCTCCAGAAAAGAACAGTCGGGAGCATCTATGGAGAGATTCCCTTTTACAGTCTCAAGATTCGGAAAATTGCAGCCTTCCCCTCTCAATACTAGATTTCCTTTAATTTCAGTACAATCAAAGGCTGTGTTTTTAGCATAAATTTCTATAGATGCATTCTCATCAAAAACAGCTTCCGTGAAGTCTTTTACGGAAAATATTTTATATCGTTGTATGGGTTTAGTCGTATGCATTTTCTATTAGTCTTGTTATGGGGTTATATTCCTGCTGGATATATTTCACAAAACATTCGCTTTGGATGCGGAGCGTTTTGTGTTCGTTATGCGTGATAAAAGAATCCTCTGAAGCAATGAATGTTTCCGTAACTCCGTTTTTATCATAAATACTGTAATTTTTAGCTTTCAGCATATGCTGGTTGCTTGTTTTTTCAAGACAGTAAGTTTTAAAATCTTTGGTGAATTCTGATAAGTTTTCAATTGGATGATGATTATTAACCGATCTTTTTCTTTCAGTTCTGGTTAATTCTTTTTCTTTTTTTTCAGGCTTTTCCAATGTTTTTTCTACAGATTGGGGAACAGGTTTTGGCAAAGTTTCTAAAATGACTTTTTCTGTTTTATGTACCAAAGGTTTAGATGTTTCAGGAAGCTTTTCAACAACCGGTCTTTCTTTCCACTGCATCGGAACAGGGGTATACACTTCATCAATAATTCCGAAAAAAACTAATACTTTTTTTAACATGGCTTTTATTTTTAAGATAAGGCAAAAGAAGGTCGGGATCGAACCGACAACTTATTCGGTCGGAATATATTTTTCCGGATTAAACTACAACTTTTGTCTTATGTATTCATTGTGAAATGGGCAGGATTTGAACCTGCAACCTCTGACTTGGAAGGTCAGCGCTCTTCCATTGAGCTACCATTTCCTTTTTGGGAGACAAGCAGGACTCGAACCCGCAACTCATTTTAGAAGAATGTATTTTTCCATTTTTATTACTATTGTCTCCATTTTGGGAGCGCAGCAGGACTCGAACCTGAATTTCCGGCACGATAAGCCGGTGTCCTTCCATTTAGACGATACGCTCTTAGAAACGGACGGGACTTGAACCCGCAACCCTTAGTGAGGAAGACTAATGCTCTTTCATTGAGCTACCGTTTCTGTTTGGGGAGATAAGCAGGATTTGAACCCGCATCTATTCCGTGCAGGGAATACATTTTTCCAATTAAACTATTATCTCCGTTTTGGAAAGCGTGTGGGACTCGAACCCACGACCTCCGCCGCGACATGGCGGTATTCTTCCTGCTGAACTAACGCTTTCTATTTGGAAACTCAACAGGACTCGAACCTGTAACTTTACATAGTAGATGCAATGTTTTTCCTGTTATAACTATGAGTTTCTTTCTAAAAAGTACAGGATTCGAACCCGTGACTTTCCGGGTGTCAACCGGATGCTCTTCCTCTGAGCTAACTTTTTATATTTTACCAGTCATTAATTTTATAATTTTTCAATAAAACTCCGCTGAAATAATTTCCGTTGATTCCTTCCACAATAGGATGCAGAATTCTCGCGGCTCCGTCCACAGAATCCAATGGCGGAATGTATCCCTGCTCAAACTGTTTCTTTCTTAAACTTTCCTTCGCACCTGTGGAAATCCATCCCACATCTACTGCCGTCATATAAATCTGGTCTTTTTCAAACTCCTTTGCGGAAGTAAGCGTCATCATATTCAAAGCTGCTTTCGTCATATTGGTATGCGGATGAAACATCGTTTTGTTGTTATAGCTGAAAATACCTTCTGAAGATGTTACATTAACGATGAATTTTTCTTTGAAAGAAGAAGCCTTCATTAAAGGTTTTAATTCTTTGATCAGAAAATACGGCGCAATGTGATTGATTAAATTCACCTCAACCAATTCGTACATCGAAATCTCTTCCAGAGTGGAATTCCAGCTTGTTTTATCACGATTATCCACCGGTTGTCCGAAACGCGTTAAAGCGACATTTGTTTCTTCATTCTGCGCATATTCCAGTTTTCCGACCTCTGCGGAAATGGGGGTTGCGTTCGGAATCAATTTATGATTGTTTTTAAACTCAACGAGCATTTCGTTTTCACGTCTGATGATCGGAAGGTAATACTGATCGGGATATTTAATCGTCTGTGCCGCATTATTGATGAGAATATCAAGCGTTTCAAATTTCGACTGATAAAAGTCTATAAATTCCTGAATTGCCTTCAGATTTCTGAGATCGAGACCATACACCCAAAGTCTGTCTTTCCATTCTTCATAATCTGCTTCCTGCTGCAAAGTTTCCAGTGCCAAAGCCGGAAAACGGGTCGTCAAAACCAAATTGGCACCATTTCTCAGGAGCTTTAAAGCGGTTGCGAAACCTACCTTTACACGTCCTCCGGTTAAGATGACATTCCGTCCCGTTAAATCTGCTGAAAGAAAACGTTTTTCATAGTTTTCATCCGCACATTTCGGGCATAATCTGGTGTAAAAGGAATGGGCATACTGATAACTCTGGTTACAGCAGTAGCAGTTTTTGGGAATCTGTAATCTGGTAAGTTGGGTATCGTTTTTTTCATCATCATAAAAAGCAGAAACTCCCGCCAAAGCTTTTTTCATCAGTACCGATTCTGAATTAATTTCAAGATCGTACGTTTTCATCTGAGAATAACTTTCCAGACGGTTTTGTTTTTTGGCGTTCTTATGAATTTTTGTGATCAACCCGGAAAAAGTTTGGTTGTCCGGATTAAGAAATGGCTCATCTTTCAGGGCTTTTAATACCTTGAGACATGATTCCCATTCGTTTTGCGTAAAGTTTTGGTTAGAAAAATCCATTGCTTTTTATTTTACGCTTACAAAATTATCTGCGTAATGCGCAATGTTTTTACGTAGAGATAAAAATTTTTAAACCATTAAGTTTTTTTAAATTCTGATTATCCGCAATATGCTATAACTAAATGTTGTTTGCTGTAATCATTATTTTTTTTACCACAACGTACACTAAGGTTATACACAAAGCTCACAACTATTGTGTTCCTTGTGGAAACCTTTGGTGTTCTTCGTGGTTAAAATTCAAGTATGATAAATAACGGATATTCAATTTTAAATAGATAAGTTCAGTTAAGATTAAATCATTCTGATTTTGTTGTTTGCTGTAATCATTATTTTTTTTACCACAACGTACACTAAGGTTATACACAAAGCTCACAACTATTGTGTTCCCTGTGAAACCTTTGGTGTTCTTCGTGGTTAAAATTCAAGTATGATAAATAACGGATATTCAATTTTAAATAGATAAGTTTAGTTAAGATTAAATCATTCTGATTTTGTTGTTTGCTGTAATCATTATTTTTTTACCACAACGTACACTAAGGTTATCCACAAAGCTCACAACTATTGTGTTCCTTGTGAATCCTTTGGTGTTCTTCGTGGTTAAAATTCAAGTATGATAAATAACGGATATTCAATTTTAAATAGATAAGTTCAGTTAAGATTAAATCATTCTGATTTTGTTGTTTGCTGTAATCATTATTTTTTTACCACAACGTACACTAAGGTTATCCACAAAGCTCACAACTATTGTGTTCCTTGTGAAACCTTTGGTGCTCTTCGTGGTTAAAATTTAAGTATGATAAATAACGGATATTCAATTTTAAATAGATAAGTTCAGTTAAGATTAAATCATTCTGATTTTGTTGTTTGCTGTAATCATTATTTTTTTACCACAACGTACACTAAGGTTATCCACAAAGCTCACAACTATTGTGTTCCTTGTGAAACCTTTGGTGCTCTTCGTGGTTAAAATTTAAGTATGATAAATAACGGATATTCAATTTTAAATAGATAAGTTCAGTTAAGATTAAATCATTTTGATTTTAAGGTTTATAGTAAGAGACTTAATGACATATTAAATGATTCAAAAACTTATTGTAAAGAATTTTCGTCATTAATAAAAAACTCCAGAAAGCCGATCAAATGTTTTCCGCCGTGGCTCCATCGGATTCCGTGACCTTCTTTTTCCCTGACCTCAAAAACCAGTTCGTGTTTGTAATGAAAGAAAACATTCCACCATGTGGTGTGGTCGAGAATGTAATTGATTTTCTCCATCACTTTTTGCTGTTTCTGCTGATTATTTCCTTTTACTTCGCCCCAGAAATCGTCATTCAGCCGACCGACGTGTTTTTCCCACGCTCTCTGCGCAATGGTAATTTCGCTGTTGAAAGGCTTTTCGCAGGCTTCGATCAGTAAACTTTTTAAAGGCGGAATTGCATTTTCATCACGAAGGCTTGCCGAAGTGAGGCGTTGTCCTAAAATATTCAGCCAATGTTCGAAAGGAATTTCTTCCAATTGTTTTGCTTTGTTTTGATCTGAATTTTCAGATTCTAAAACAGAGATGAATAATTTAAAACTTTCATCACGGTCGATTTTAATTTCTTCATTAAAATAGGGCAGATCCCAATCTAAAGCCTGATTTTTAAATTTCTGAATGTTTTCCTGTAAATTTTCAAGATGTTCTTCGGCTAGAATGGCGTGATATTTTTCTTTCCATTCTGCAGAAAACAATGATGTATATTTTTGAAATGATTGCATGGTTTTTATTTTTAAAACACGAATAACGCTAATGTCTTTCACAAATATCACAATAAATTATTTATGCGACTTATGTTCTTTAAACACGAATAGCACTAATGTTTCCGCAAATATCACAATAAATTATCTGTGCTTTTAGTGTTAATATTTGTGCAATTTGTGTTTACTTAAACTCGAATAACACTAATGTTTTCACAGATAGCACAATAAATTATTTGTGTTTTTTAATGTTTTTATTTGTGCCATTTGTGTTTTATATATGGCCTTTGTGTTTAAATCAACACATTTTGATAACATTAGCCGAAAGGTTTTCTTCCTGAATTAAATATCCGATGAGATTGAACCAGCTTTTGCAGTGATCCAGAATCCATGCATCAGAAGTGACGAGGATTTCGGCATTTTCTGCTAAAAATTTATCGGGATTAAATTCCAGTTCAACGTTCCAGTTGAGGTTATTTTCAATGGCAAAATCCATGATCATCTGTTTAATTCTTCCGCTGTTTGACACTGGTTTATCGAAAATCCAGATCAGCTTTTCTGCATGAGATTTATGCAAAAAAGAAGCAACGAGTTCAATGGCCTTCTGCGTCTGATTTACTCTTTTGTATGTTCCGAAAACACCGGAAAGATCTCGGAAACAGCCATCCGTTCCTTCGAAAATATAAGCTCCGGAAAGAAGGCTTTCCAGTAAAATCAGGACATTGAAGCCATCAAGATATATTGTTTTGGTTTTCAATTCAGAAATTTCGAGTTGTTTAGATTTTCTGTTCTGAAGCTGAGTTTCTGAAGCGGAAGCTCCACGAACTGCCTGAATCTGTCTTGTTTTGAGGCGGTAATGATTTCCCACCAGTTCCGACGAAGCTTTTTCAGCATAATTCCGGCTTAATAAATACTGCATATCCTGAACTGCCGATTTCATCTTCTCAAGCTGTTTTGCGGAACCGAATAAAGCATCGTCTCCTGTATTTTTTCCACGATTTCTGTTGCTCATGCCCAAAAATAACACAAAACCACTGAAACGGAACATACATCACGAAAATTATAAGCATAAAATACAGAAAAAAATCTGCCGTAAACGCTGATTTACTCTTCACCAAAGAGCAATTAATACAAACAGAATCAATTATTTAAAATCAATCCTGAGAAAACGTTTTCACAAGCCTGTTATGTCTTTCATAAAATCCATTTCAATTGCTTTTTAATCTCCATAATTTGATTAAATTTACCTCAATAACGTATTTCGTTTTGAAGTACATCATCATCCTGAAAAAAGTTTTTATGAATAAAAAAAGTGCCACGATATACGATATTTCGAAAAAGCTAAATGTAAGTGTGGCAACGGTTTCCAGAGCATTAAACGATCATCCGAGAATAAGTGAGGCAACGAAGGAACTGGTAAGAAAAACTGCCAAAGAAATGAACTATAAGCAGAACAATCTTGCCAAAGCCTTAAAAAGCGGTGAAACGAAGAATGTGGGAATTATTGTTCCGTATATCAATACCAACTTTTTTTCTTCTGTTATACGCGGCATTGAAGAGGAACTTTCGCCTTTTGGTTATCATGTGATTATCTGCCAGAGCCATGAAGATGTGACCATTGAAAAAAAACATCTGAATACGCTTCTTAATGCGCAGGTTGACGGTATTTTCATGTCAGTTTCCAGAACAACTGTTGAAACGGAGCATATCCAGAATATTTTAGATACTTCAAATACGCCGATCATATTTTTCGACCGTAAAAAGGATATTCCGGGAATAAGTACGGTTACGATTGATGATTACCGGGGTGGTTATATTGCTACGGAACACCTCATCAGCGAAGGTTACAAAAACATCTGTCATTTTTCGGGAGATCTAAATCTTGAGATTTACCGCAACCGTCTTAATGGCTATAAACAGGCACTCATCGACCATCATTTTTCTGTAAAAGAGGAAAATATTATTTCTACAGGAAGTTCTATTGATGCCGGAATCGATGCTATTAAAAAGTTGTGGGAAAGAAAATCTGTTCCCGATGCTATTTTTTCGTCCAGTGATTTTGCTGCTTTGGGAGCCTGTCAGGAACTTAAGAAAAGAAGCATCAAAATTCCTCAGGAAGTTGCCGTAATTGGCTTTTCCAATGAACCTTTCACCCAGTTTATGGAGCTTCCGATGAGTTCTGTAGACCAGACTCCGGTAACGATGGGGAAAATGGCAGGACAGGTTTTTATCGAAAGTGTAAAGGAAAACAGCTTTGGTGTTTCCATCGAGAAAAAAGTAGTACTGGCTCCTCAGCTTCATATCCGAAAGTCTTCGAAGAGAAAGTAATTTCTTATCTTTTTCTAAAATATTCTCCTGTTCATTTTCATCAGAAAACATTTACAAAATGATTTTCAATATGATGGAAATGCTTTATATTGCGTAAAAACAGCCCTTATTTAATTGAAAAATATGAATGATTCTAAAACTATAATCAGCCAACTCGAAAATACTCTCAATATTAAATTTGAAAAAGAAAATCCCAAAGACGAAAACCTTTGTTATATGTCAGAAAGATTAGTGAGTAATTTTTTTCTAAAAATTGATTTTATATTTTTTAATAGTTAAATTATTTTCTCCTTAAATCGTAAATAGCAGCTTAGTATCTCAAAGACCTTCAGTATTTTAATTGATCAAATCTTAGTTGTTAACTACCTCAAAATAAATTATAAAAAAAGACTGTCCTTTTGGAACAGTCTTCTTAGTTTATCTCAAATCCGTTATATGAGTTACTTTTTGCGTCTTTTTATCAATACTTATCATCACATCAGACCACGTCCAATACTCGCTATACTCAGAAACATCTATGCTTCTTGGCTTATTAAATCCTTCTTCCAGCATAGCTTTTGTCATGCCAATAATAATTTTACTGTTGAAAACAGCCTCTCCAAAAGTTTTTCCATATTTTTTAATTAGCGCTGCCTTTCTCTGCTCTGTCTGCTGTGTTTCTTCTTCTTTGGTTTTAAATTTTTCGTCATCCAAAAGATAATTTACATTGATCGTAGGAAAGTATTGATTTTTAACTTTCTTAGGCATGTTATAGAAAAAATCAACTTTAAAATAATTGTTGAAAAAATCTCCCATCGTAAAATAATAATCAGATAAGCCTTTATTAATGGTAGAATTATTCTCATAATCAATAAAATGAACTTTACGGGGCTTGTCATACTCAGTTAGTATTTTTTTAATTTCCTGCCTTGCCTTAAATGCCTGCTCTTCAGAAAAATTTAAAGAACTCACATCAAAATTTCGTATAATCTGTTCCATTTTATGAGTTTCTATCTGATTGAAATAATACCTGTCGATAACACTCTTTACCATTTTAATGTACTCAGGATTAATGTCATTTTCCTTCTTAAACTTATCCAGTCTTTCCAAAGATTCTTTGTAAGCTAATGCTGCATTCTGATAATCATTTTTCCACAAATAATAATTTGTTTTTATCAGATAGCAATTGGCAACATCATAAGAACCCCTTTCCTGATTATCCATACCTTTGAAACAATTATTTACATAATTAATAATAATATCGTACTTATTATCATCAAAATTAGGATCAAAGCAGAATGTAGCTAATTGTTTTGCATCTTTGGTAAACCAATAATTAGAATTGTTTACACCGCCTTTTTCTTTTAGGTAAGCTAATGCTTCAGAATATTTTTCTCCTTTAATAAATTTGTTGTACTTACTCTCATTCAACTTCATCTGTGCATTCAGACTAAGACCAAAAGTTATTAATAATGATACAAATAGTTTTCGTGTTATCATGGTAATTAATTTTATTGGGGGCAAAAGTAAATAAAATTTTCAGAAATATATGTAGAAATGGGTTTTTGATAAGTTGTTTAATAAATAGTAAATTATGGTTTACAAAACGTTATATGTATTCTAAACTTGTAGGGATAAATGTACACCTCATCTTTTGATTAATATTCTAAAAACAAAAAAAAGCGGTTGAAAAAACCGCTTTACTTTTACCAAAGATTTGCTAGTAAACACATCCGCAACCTGTTTCCCATTCCTGGCAAAGACGAATAGGTTCATTACACCATCCGCCGCCGCCTCCACCTCCGCCGGTTACTCTGTAGCATATACCATCGTTACAGTAATAAGATCCTACAGTGGGTGGACAGTTTCCATCCAGGTCGCAGACTGCGTAAGCAACGTCGCCGCCGCTGATAAGTACGAGCTGGCTTCTTTTTAATTTTTTTAGATTTTTCATAATGAATATTTTTAATTTGCTGATTACTAAGGTATAAAATTTTTAAATCACTTACAAGTGTTTTATATAAAACCGAAATTTTAAAGATTATGAACGAAAAGATAATGCTCTCCGCGGAAGCAGAAATCATTTCAACGCTAATACTTAAAATAATTGGTCTGTAAAATTTCTGAACTAGTCTAATTCCTATTTAACGAATGATACAATTCTTTTTTTAAATCCATTATAATTGTTTCCAGTTCTTTTCCATCCATTTCACAATCAACAAAGTATGCTTTTAAAATTTCATTCAAATTCCCTGAATATGCTCCAACACCGGGAATGGGTACTGAACCATCGTTTGTTATTCTAATAATCTTTTTAATAAAATCATTTTTTAACAAATCAAAACTTAATTGACCGTGATAAACGGAAAGCTTTAAATCAACATCTTTGTTATTTAAAAGGTCTTCGAACCAGTCAACAATCTTTATAACATCAGAAATAAGTATACTTGCTAGCATATCTCTATTCCCAATTATCAGATTAAAACCTACATCATACGGCTCATAATCGTCCTCAAGTTTAATACCAGTCATAAGTTCAAACTCTTTGGGATCGAACGAAATTAATCGAAATTCCACATTTTGACCATTTATGCCCTTGAATATCATAAATTTCTAATTAGTAAGAATTTTAAATATACAAAGTTTTCAGCCTGATCAAAAAAGAAAATGCTCCCTCCAGAAGCAGGAAGACTTTTCAAATAATTATTATAAACAAATTTAGTGTCTGAATAAAAATTTTTACTACATTCGTTTTCATTAAAAAAACACACGATTTTATATAAACAGTATTAACCTTTAAAATCAAAAATGATGGGATTAACGAATCTGAACTCCGTTCATTTGAGCAGTGCAAAGATCACTGCGGCACAGGATGCCATCACGGCATTGGAAACAGCGCTTGCTGAAATTAATTTTAATCTTTCCGCTGAAGACCGTAAACGTTACGGAAGCATTAACGAGCAAAACAAGCTCTTTGTGAACAAAGTTTACGACTACAACAGCAGTCAGCCCAACCTGAGTTCTCCCGAAGTCGACTGGGACGAATTCAACAGAGATCATACCTCCCGAAACAATATGGAAATGATGATCAGCAGGCTTGAAAGTATTATTACGAGACTTAAAAATTCCAAAACGCTGCATGATTACGACAATTATCAGTCGGCTTTGGTGGATTATTCGTACACCACCTACAAAGCGGGAACCTCAGCACCGGGATTTGAAGACAAGTACAAAAATCTGAAACAGTTCTTCGTGAAAAATTCAACTTCCAGCGCTCCGCCTGAAGAGAAAAAGTAAACAGTAACACACAGATTACCCCTCCCAATTCTAAGGAGGGGTATTTTTATGCTTTGCCTTAATCTTTTACCTGTTCCGACACGCTTTTTAATGATGTCAAGGCGTTACTTACTGTTCTGCATACGTTCAGTAAAGATTCAGAGCGGTCATTTAATCACCTCGATACGTCATTGAATAGTCGCACGACATCATCTACCCTCTTAGATACCTTCACAAAAGATTCGGAGGGGTCTTTTATCTATCCAAATCTATCTTTTACCTGTCCGGATAGTTTGCATGATCTATTCTAAGACTTACATTACCTCGCTGAAGATATCAATAACCTCAATGGATGTTTGAGTAACGTGTCGGGATAGGTTGGGTAACGTATCGAAACCTTTGAAGAATGTGTCGGTACTTTCGTGGGACGTGTCAGTATGTATATTTTACGTATCGAGAGGGGCTAGGAACGGCAAATTTGAGTTTTGGAACGTGAACGATGTCGCGGATTTGTAATCCGTGAACTACACTATCTATGTTTTAAGCACGGATTACAAATCCGCGCTATCAAATCCATGCTATCAAACCCCCGCTATCAAATTACAAATCCACACTATCAAATCTGCGCTATCGAAAAAAATATTTTGTACATTTAAACAAAAACACAAATGTCTACAAAATACAAAGCTTTAGATATTGATCAGGCTTACTTTATCACAATTACTACCGTCGGATGGGTTGATGTATTTACCAGATTATCACAAAAAATGGTCATTATAGAATCTTTAAAATATTGTCAGGCTCAAAAAGGACTTTCTATTTTTGCCTACTGCTTAATGTCAAACCATCTTCATTTATTTTGCAGAGCTGATGGGAAATATACATTATCTGAAATCATGCGTGATTTTAAAAAATTTACTTCAAAAAAAATCATTGAAACCATACAGTCTGAAACTGAAAGCAGAAAAGAATGGATGCTGGATTATTTTAAAAAATCCTGCGAACATTTATCTCGGGAACAAAAATTCAAAGTTTGGCAAGATGGATATCATGCCGAGGAAGTTTTTTCTAACAAATGGATTAAAGAAAAAATAAATTATATTCACCAAAATCCTGTGAAACAGAAAATTGTGACAGAACCTGAGCATTATTACTTCAGTAGTGCACGAAATTATGCAGACTTCGATAATCCTTTGGATGTTTTTGTGGTTTTTATGGGATGATTTGTTGTGCGTTGTAGTCACGGATTGCAAATCCGCGACATCGGGGGGGGGATTTTGTATATTTGAAAAAACTAAAATATGAATCACTTAACAAAATGCTCAGTATTTATTGAATTATATCTTTTTGAAAATAGTGATACCCGAGCAGCAATTGGAACAGGATTTACTGTAAAAACTAATAATGGTGATAATTTTTTAATTACAAATTGGCATTGTGTCACAGGAAGAAATCCTGAAACAAATGAACAATTATCGACAAACGGTGTTGTTGATCCTGAAAGAATGGATATACACTTTCTTAAAAGAGGTAGTCTTAATGAATGGATGATAAAGACGATTCGATTAAGAGATGAGAATGGTAGAATATTTTATATTGAGCACCCAAAAGGACAAGAAATAGATGTTGTTGCAATAAAACTTGAAAATTACATTGATATAGATATTTATAACATGTGGGAAGGCAATATAGTTGATAATATAGATATGGATATTACCGACACTTGTAGTATTGTCGGATTTCCAAAAGGTATTAGTACAGCAGGAAAATTCCCAATATGGAAAATAGGTCACATAGCTAGTGAATTCGAACTCAATCATGATAACAAACCAATGTTTTTAATTGATGCCTCAACTAGAGAAGGAATGAGTGGTTCACCAGTTTATTGCGTTAGAAATAAGTTTGCAAGCATAGGAGGAGAAATGATGACTGGTACGGATTCTATTAGTAGATTTTTAGGAGTTTATGCGGGAAGAGTAGGAAATGATATAGAAATAGGAAGAGTGTTTAAGGCTGAATGTATTGAGCAGATTTTAATAAATTATTATAATAATATTAATCCGTATCGTTTTACAGGAAATAATCTTAATTACAATATGAGATAGAATCAACTCTAAATACATTAAATGTTCCGATGTTTTCCGATGTCGCGGATTTGCAATCCGTGACTTTACGCTCAATGCAAAGCTATTAAAATATACCAGATGTCGCGGATTTGTAATCCGTGACTTGCTATAAAAAAAGCATGGATTGCAAATCCGCGCTATCGAAAAATAAACATTATGCAGTAAATTGTAATCCAGAGATTATGTAAAACAAATATTATTTGCAATATTATGAATAATCATATAGATAAAAACGAAGTGGGAATATCATTATTAAAAATTGGCTTATCAAACATTCCTTATGTGGGACAATTATTGTCAGAAGCTCTTTTTGAATATCGTGGTAGAATCAAGCAAAATAGATTAAATAAATTTACAGAATTATTGTCTGATTATTTTGGTAATAACTCTGAAATAAATATTGAAAAAATACAAAGCGAAGACTTTAGTGATTTATTCGAAGCAATATTAAAGCGTGTTGCAGAAACAAAATCCGAACAAAAGCTAAGGCATTTCAGAGATATTTTAACAAACAGCCTTAATGAAAATTTAGATTATGAAAATTCTGAAATATATCTTGATTTGATAAGTAATTTGAGTGAAATTGATATGTCTATATTAAAAAATCATCAATTATTTGATAATAAATTTGATAAAAGATATGATACAAAGAATTTATATGAAAAATTACTACCTGAGTTAGAAAAAAATGTTCAAAATGAATATGAATTAAGAGAAAAAGGATTTGCCAATGATTGGGATAATGCAGTCATAAAATATAATGCTACTAAAAACGCAATTAGAGCAATTAGCGAACAGAATAAAAGTGTAAATATTTACAGAACAGCAGAATTCTATGGTATTAATGATGCGGAATTTTTGTATTCAAAGCAAAAACTTTATTCATTAGGTTTATTAATAGATTCTGGTTTTGGAAAATTTGACTACAAGCCATTTGGAATGATGTCAATAACAGAATTTGCAAAAAAATTTCTAGAGTTTATCAAAAATTCATAGTGCAGAAAACACAAGTTTGCAAATTCTGAAGATTAAGTACAAAGTTTAGTTTTCAATTTCGCGGATTTTGAAAACCAGATGTCGCGGATTTGCAATCCGTGACTTGATAAAAAAAAGCACGGATTGCAAATCCGCGCTATCGAAGAAATGAAATGTAATAAGTATAAGAATGATGATGAAGAATAAATACAATTTTTATGAAATACTCTGAAAAAGATTTTGACATTAAAAGGCTCATACGAAAATTAGATGCCGAATTTATTCTCCAGTTGTTGTTGCTAGAAAAATTGCCACCTTCAATGCAAACTATTTTGGATGCAGAGATAAAAGCGGGAAACAGAATTGTAGATGTTATGGAAGATTATCCAGATCCCCATTCGGTCTGCGTTACATTAGGTGAAAAATTTATAGTAAAACATAAAAACTTAGATGAAGATGAAGTAGAATTTTCCCTTTGCAACGATCCGCATTATTGGTTTGCAGACTATACATCAAAAACATATCCTAAACATCTCATTATTTGTTGAAGCTATGGGAATATTTTTTTACATATTATCACTTATACCTTTCTTTTTTGTCCGATGTCGCGGATTTGCAATCCGTGACTTTACGCTCAATGAAATGTTATCAAAATGTTAGAGCCACTTATTTTAAGTAGGAAATATGCACGGATTACAAATCCGCGCTATCGCCCAAAAAGAAAATGCTCCCCACACAAAGCAGAAAGCATTTTCAACCCTAATATTTAATATAAGTAAATCATTACAAAGAGACCCCTCGTCTCCATGGAATGAAATCATTCTGATTCAGTAAGTCGGCTTTGGTTTTCACTTCACCGCTTGCCACTTTAATGATGTATTCGAGCAGTTCGTCTGCTGCTTCCGGAATTGTTTTATCTCCGCTGATGACCGTTCCTGCATTGAAATCGATAATATCAGACATTTTTTCAGCCAAAACAGTATTTGAAGAAACTTTAATCACCGGAGCTATCGGATTTCCCATCGGTGTTCCGAGACCTGTGGTGAAAAGGACAACTGTTGCTCCGGAACCGACTAAAGCAGTCGTACATTCGGCGTCATTTCCGGGGGTACAAAGCAAATTCAGTCCCGGTTTTGTTGCGTATTCTGTAAAATCAAGAACCTCAACAATCGGAGCAGAACCACCCTTTTTAGCTGCTCCCGCGGATTTCATGGCATCAGTAATCAAACCATCTTTGATGTTTCCGGGAGACGGATTCATATCGAAACCTGAACCTGCCGCCACAACAGATTTTTCAAAATCTTTCATCAACTGGAGGAATTTCACACCGTCTTCATCATTGATGCAACGGTTGACCAACTCCTGCTCTACTCCGCACAATTCAGGGAATTCAGCAAGCATTGTTGTTCCGCCAACTGCTGCCACAATATCTGAAACTTCACCCAAAACAGGATTTGCAGAAATTCCGGAGAAACCATCTGAACCGCCACATTCTAAACCGATATTCAGCTTTGTGATGGAGGCAGGTTTTCTTTCGATATTATTAGCCTGTTTAATTCCTTCATAAGAATCTTTGATCACGCCGGTCAGCATTTCATCAATGGTTCCCGATTTTTGCTGTTCGTAAACAACAATCGGTTTCTTATTATCGGGAGCCAAAGCGTGAAGTGCATCCATAAAAATCTGCACCTGAAGATTCTGACAGCCTAAGCTGAGAACCGTAGCATAAGCAACATTCGGGTTGTTGACATATCCTGCAAACAGCCTTCCCAATGCTTCCGCGTCCTGACGAATTCCGCCACAACCGCCTTGATGGGTGATGAATCTTACATCGATATTTTTAAATACTCTGGTGTCTTCTTTCTCTTCCACTGCTGTATCGGAGGTTTCGCCACCATTTAATAATGATCTTAATAAAAGCTGATGCTTACTCGCTTTTTCGTGCAACAGCTCTTTTTCAAAAATATCTTTCAGCGTTTCGATATTTTTATTTTCGCAGAATACCAAAGGAAAAAACAGCCAGATGTTTTCCGTTCCCACCAGTCCGTCTTCACGGTGGTACCCCATGAAAGTACGGTCTTTCCATCGGTCCACATTCGGTGGAGTCCAGCCTAAAGTTTCAGTTTTGCCTTCTACTTTTGCGCTTTGGTGTTTTACATTTTCGGTTGTAATTACCTCACCTTTTCTGATGGATTGATTAGCTTTTCCGACAATGACACCATACATGATGATGTGATCTCCTTCTTGAAAATCTACGGCAGCAAATTTATGTTTAGCCTTAATATCTTTTATCACCGTGTATTCTGCACCATCAAGATGTACCGATTCTCCGGCAGATAAATCCAGCAGCGCTACAATAACGTTGTCTTTGGGATTTACTTTCAGGACTTTCTTTTGCATGATTTTTTAAGAATTGAATTCTACAAAATTGTTATACGCAGTTTCCATGTCATTATGATCGATTTCATACAATGCTTTTGACACCGCTGTTTTCAAACCTTCAATCTGAGTAAGGTCTCTATCCCAGAAAGAAGTTTCAGAAAGCGCTAATTCAGCAACTTTTTCATATTCTTCGTTTGCCCAGATTTCTTTGAATTTAGCAACGATTCCTTCTTCATCATTTAAAGGAAGCGCTTTTTCGCCGAAACTTCCCTGATAGAATCTGATGAGACTTGCCAACGAAAAGGTAAGGTTTACCGGCAATTTTCCGTTGTTTTCAACATAGGTAAGTAAACTCGGCAATACTCTTACTTTAAATTTAGATACAAAATATAAAGCAATACTTGCCAAATGATGCTTAATGAAAGGATTTCTGAAACGGTCGAAAACTTCTTCCGCGAACTCTTTCAGTTCAGTTTCATCTAAACCTAAGGTCGGATTCACTTCATTAAAAATGGCATCCTTCAGGAACATTCCCATAAATTGGTTATCAACAGATTCTTTAACTGTTTCTTTTCCCGATAAAATTGCCGGAGCCAACATTAAAGTATGACCGCCATTCAGAATTCTGACTTTTCTTAAACGGTATGGCTGAATATCATCCACCACCAAAATCTGCTCGTTGATTTTATTGAACGGAATTCTGTCATTTAAATTTCCGGCTTGCTGAATGACAAAAAGTAAGAACGTTTCTGAAACAACCATCATCTGATCTTCATAATCTAGCTGATCTTCGTAAGATTCCGCATCGTCTTTCGGATAGCCCGGGACAATTCTGTCGACCAAAGTATTATGGAAATAATTGTTTTGATGAATCCACTCCACAAATGCATCTTCTAAATTCCAGAGTTGAGCATATTTGATGATAATATCTCTTAAAACAAATGCATTGTCTTCAATTAATTCGCAGGGAATAATTCTCAATCCTTTATCAGCCGCTCCATTGAAATGTTTAAATCTTTCATAAAGTAAAACCGCTACTTTCGCAGGGAAATTCTTGTGCGGACCTTGGTAAGATGTTTCCTTTTCATCAAAAGCAATTCCTGTTTCCGTGGTATTGGAAAATACAAATTCCAGCTCTTCTTCTTTCGCCAAAGTTAAAAAATCATCGTAATTGGTATAAGGATTAATTGATTTCTGAATGGCAGATATGATGTGCTTTTCATCAATAATTTTTCCTTTTTTAATTCCTCTCGTGAAAAGGGTGTATAAATTATCCTGCTCTTCCATTTTCTGAATAGAGCCGTTTGGCGTTGCCTGTAAGTTGACAATACACCCTTTCCAGTCGGTTTCTTTATTTAATTTATCAATTACATAATCTGTGAATCCACGCATGAAATTTCCGCCACCAAACTGAACGATTTTAATGGGAAGTTTTTCCTGAGTATTGCTTAATTCACGATTTAATTTTTGTTTTATCTGATTTTCCATTTTTCTAATTTGAATTAAATTGCGTTTTTAATTCTGCTAAATCTTGCTGCAGGATGTTTTTTTAACGCAAAGTCCGCAAAGATTTTTTTAATATCTCATGTATATTTTTAAGTTCGCAAAGGCGTTCTACTTAGCAAAGGATTCAAAGTTTTTATTTACTTTCTATATATTTTAATCATTAAGATTGATTAAGGGTTTAAGGAAAGTTAAGGGAAATAAATTTCGTAAGATTGAATTTAATTTGCCTGTAAATTCTTAATTCTTCTTAACTTCTTATCTATTCTTAATGGTTTAATTTTTTACGATGACTTGGAGTTTTGAACACAAAGTCCGCAAAGATTTTTTTAATATCTCACGTATATTTTTAAGTTCGCAAAGGCGTTCTACTTAGCAAAGAACTCAAAGTTTTTATTTACTTTCTATATATTTTAACCATTATGATTGATTAAGGGTTTAAGAAAAGTTAAGGGAAATAAATTTCGTAAGATTGAATTTAATTTGCTTGTAAATTCTTAATTCTTCTTAACTTCTTATCTATTTCTTAACGGTTCAATTTTTTACGATGACTTGGAGTTTTGACCACAAAGTCCGCAAAGATTTTTTTAATATCTCACGTATATTTTTAAGTTCGCAAAGGCGCTTCACTCAGCTAAGATCTCAAAGTTTTTATTTGGACTTAAGAATCTGTTTAAATATTGCTTTTGCCAAATCTATAAGGTTTTAAAAACCTTAAAGGTTTAGTTTTATTTACTAATGACTTTATATTTCGGAACCAGTGTTTTCATTACTGTCCAGGCAATAAGGTACGCTACGGCGCAGATTGAGAAAATAATCATGTAGCCTTTATCAATTCCGTCCTTAACGATTGCTCCGGATTTTTCCAATTGTTCAAAAAATCCATCCGGTAATCTTTCGTTGATGTATTGAGGGTATTTTTCCAGTAAAGGAACTCCGTCTACGGTTGTCCAAGCTTTGTGTGCGTGATCGAATAATAATCCTGAAGATTTATTAATTAAAAAAGAACCGATTCCACCTGCCATTCCGCCAATTCCGGTAATGGTTGCAATTGCTTTTTTAGGAAACATATCGCCGACCGTCGAGAAAATATTTGCAGACCAAGCCTGATGTGCTGCACCTGCAATACCAATAATTAAAACAGGAAGCCAATACGTAATTGTTCCTAAAGGTTGTGCTAACAAAGCCAATAAAGGAAAAAATGCGAAGATTAACATCGCTTTCATTCTTCCTACGTAAGCGTTCATTCCTAATTTTTCAACAAAATATTTGGGAAGCCAACCTCCGACTATCGAAAGTAAGGTAATCATATACAATACGAATAATGGCAAAGCACTTTGAGTAGAATCCATTTTGTAAACGGAACTTAAATACGCCGGAGTCCAGAATAAAAAGAACCACCAAACGCCGTCTGTCATGAACTTTCCGAAGGCAAAAGCCCAAGTCTGTCTGTAACTGAAACATTCTTTAAACGTAAATACTTTTTCCGGAACCGAAGTATCTTCATTCGGAAGATCGTCCTGATCCTGATTGATATACGTTAATTCGTGTTCATTAACTCTTTTATGATGATGAGGTTTTTTGTATACAAATATCCAAAGTCCCATCCATACAAATCCCAAAGCACCAATGATGATAAATGCCCATTCCCAACCCATCGATTTGGCAATAAAAGGAATTGTAACAGGTGCAGCCAAAGCTCCTACCGTTGCTCCTGCATTCCAGATACTGGTAGAAAATGCTCTGTCTTTTTTAGGAAAATATTCTGCGGTTGTTTTAATTGCTGCCGGAAAGTTCCCTGCTTCACCAATTGCCAAAACGAAACGTGCAAAAATGAACAACGTAACACTTGTACTGATGATCGCAGAAGTATTGGAAACTGTAGAAATCAATTCTTTAGATCCCTGGAAACCTGCAAACCAGTTTCCGGTGAGAATTCCTGAAGTGGCAATTCCGCAAAAAGCATGTAAAACAGCACCGACAGACCAAACTCCGATTGCCCAAAGGAAACCTTTTTTAGTATCCATCCAGTCGACAAACTTCCCTGCGAAAAGCATTCCTACGGCGTAGAAAATGGAGAACAGCGCAGTGATATTTCCGTAATCGTTATTGTTCCAGTGAAATTCCGGAGCAATGAAATCTTTCCATGTTAATGATAAAACCTGCCGATCCAGATAATTGATGGTCGTCGCAATAAACAGTAGCGAGCATATCGTCCATCTGAATGCGCTTGGTTTAAGTGATTTAACCGAACTCATACTTGTTTAGAATTTAGTTATTTTTTGTTTTAATTTTTAATGATGCGTTTTTTGAACGCAGAGAGCGCAAAGATTTTCTTTTTAAACTTCATGTATATTTAAGTTCGCAAAGGTACTTCGACAAGCTCAGCATAAACTATTCACTCAGCGAAGCTATGTATTGCGTTATTTTTCATTATTACTTTAAAGTCTGGATGATTTCCAATACTTTTTTCGTTTCATTTTCAATGGTTACGTAATCTTTTGCAGCCATGAGATCTTTGCTGATGAGTTTGCTTCCCATTCCTACCACAGAAACTCCGGCTTTAAACCAGCTTTCAATGTTTTCTTTTGTGGTATCTACTCCACCTGTCGGCATGAATTTCAGATTGGGAAACACATCTTTGATGGCACTCATAAATCCTGCTCCCAAGGCATTTCCGGGGAATAATTTAATAAATGTTACTCCTGCTGCTTCAGCGGTGATGATTTCAGTCGGCGTCATGCAACCCGGACTGTACAATACGTCTTTCGGAATTAAAAATGTGGCAACTTCAGCTACAAAACCCGGACTAATGAAAAAATCTGCTCCGATTTCATAATATTCTTCAGCCTGCTGTAGATTTTTAATCGTTCCGATTCCTAAAAGCATTTCCGGCATTTCTGCGTTGCGGATTTTTATCATTTTTTTAAAATTGCTTAATGCAGATTCTCCGCGGCTTGTATATTCTACTGCCCGAATTCCTGCTTTGTAAAGCGATTTCAGTATGTTTATGGTTATCGTTTCATCATCATTATAATACAGCGGTAAAATCCCCTGATTAACGATGGCGTTGGTAACGATTTGAATTATTGTCATTTTGTTTTAATTATTTTATTTGAAAATAATCTTATCTTGCTATTTTGTTTTAAACGCAAAGTGCGCAAAGATTTTCTTTTAAAACTTCATGCATATTTTTAAGTTCACAAAGGCGTTTTACTTAAATAAGACCACAAAGGTTTTAATTTTGATTATAAGTTGCTTAAACTACCAACCAGCAACTAAAAACTATTATCTCTTAATTCTCCCTCCGGAATTTCCGGCCATTACTTCAAGGATATCTTCTGCACTGCAATAATTGATATCACCTAAAATCGTGTGTTTGATGGCACAGGCTGCGTTGGCAAAATTCAATGCTTTTTCGTCATCAAAATTTAATAATCCATAAATCAAACCTGCGGCAAAAGCATCTCCTGTTCCGATTCTATCGACTACATTATCTATTTCTAAAAATTTGGTTTCAAAATAATTCCCGTTGAGTAAGGCTCTTCCCTGCGTCTGCTGAGAACTTGCCGTAACTCCGATTCTTATTTTGTCAAAAACTTTATGAATGGATGGACATTGTTTTTTTAATTCTTCACACGCTTCTAAGAATCCGTTTTTATCTGATGAAAACTGAGTTCCTAAGATTTCGTTGATTTCATTTACGCCACCAATGAAAATGGTTGATAAAGAAACCAGTTCTTTCAATACTTCATTTCCGTTTTTCCCGTATTTCCAAAGGTTAGAACGGTAAGCCGGATCTGTCGTGATCTCAATTCCCAATTCACGAGCGATATGTAAACCCTCTTTGAGACTTTCATACGCAGATTTTGAAATTCCGGGGCTGATTCCTGTCCAGTGAAAATAATCGCAGTCTTCTAAAGCTTTTTTCCAGTCGATGTTGACAGCTTCGATGTTGGCAAATGAGCCGTTTAATCTGTTATACGCAATTCTGCTTGCGCGAACCGATGATCCTACTTCTAAGAAATATAAACCTAAAGGATGTTCATTTTTAGAAATAAAATTGGTATCAATTCCAAAGCTTTTGACAAAAGAAAGCGCCGATTCTCCCACGAAATCGTCTGAAACAGCACTTACATGCTTTACTTCACATCCCATGGTTGCCAATGAAGAAGCGACATTGAGTTCTGTTCCGCCGAAGAAAAATTCCATTTCATGGCTCTGCTTCATGGTTCTGTTTCCGGGAGGGGAAAGCCGCATGATGATTTCGCCGAAAGTAAGTATTTTACCCATAACTTTTACAAACCTTAATTTTTTTGAATATCTCTTGATTTTTTAATGCAAAAAGCACAAAAGTTTTCTTTTTTAAACTCAATGTATATTTTTATCTCACTTAAATAAAACCACTAAGAGTTTTAGATATTCAATTGTTTTTTTTAAAAGCATTAAGATGCTATTAAGGAGTTTAGAAAAATTAAGTGAGCTTCGCTTTAAGTATTCTTGCTGAATTAAAATTTTTGATTTTATCTTAATCAAAACTTAACTTCTTAATTCTCCTTAATGGTTTAAAATATTTTAAATCTCCCGCAGATTTAGCTGATGACGCAGATCATTTTAAATCTACAAAATTTGCTCAATCTGCAAGGTTTTTAATTTTAACCATTAAGATTTATTTAAGGAGTTTAGAAAAATTAAGTGAGCTTCGCTTTAAGCATTCTTGCTGAATTAAAATCTTTGATTTTATATTAATCAAAACTTAACTTCTTAATTCTTCCTTAATGGTTTAAAATATTTTGAATCTCCCGCAGATTTAGATGACGCAGATCATTTTAAATCATCAAAATTTGCAAAATCTGCGAGAGATTTACTCTTATTTAAATTTAAAAATCAAAATAATTTTTAGCATTATGGTAACAGATATCGGAAATAATTTTTCCAACGTGTTCCATATCCTGTGGCAGTTCGCCGTTTTTCATTTCTTCCCCGAAAAGATTACAAAGCACTCTTCTGAAATATTCGTGTCTCGGGAAAGAAAGGAAACTTCTTGAATCGGTTAACATACCTACAAAACAGCTTATCAATCCCATGTTTGAAAGGGCATTCATCTGCTTGATCATTCCGTCTTTCTGGTCTAAAAACCACCATCCTGACCCGAACTGTACTTTTCCTTTGATGCTTCCATCGTTGAAATTTCCAATCATCGTTGCGAAAATTTCGTTGTCGGCAGGATTTAAATTGTATAAAATAGTCTTCGTTAATTTGTCTTTTCCGTCTAAAGCGTTTAATAATTTAGACAAAGTTTCAGCCTGAACGAAGTCACCGATAGAATCCCATCCTGTATCGGGACCTAGAATTCTGTGCATTCTTTCGTTATTGTTTCTCAAAGCTCCCAAATGGAACTGCTGAACCCAGCCAAATTTGTGATACGCTTCTCCTAAGAACAGTAAAATGGCTGTTTTAAACTGATTCACCTGCTTTTCAGCGATTACCTTTCCTGAAAGTTTATCATTGAAAATGGCACTTACTTCCGCTTCTGTAGCTTCTTCAAAAGAAATATTGTTCAGTCCGTGGTCGCATAATCTGCATCCGTTTTCGTGGAAATATTCAATTCTTTTTAATAATGCATCACACAAAGTCTGGTAAGAATTGATTTCAATTCCTGCCGATTCGCCTAATTTGGCAATATAATCTGCAAAGTTGTGGTTTTCAATTAAAATTGCTTTATCGGGACGGAACGCTGTACTTACTTTCACTTTCCAGTTGCTTTTAGCCAAATCCTGATGATAATTCAAAATGTCAGTTGGATCTTCTGTTGTACACAGAGATTCCACATTCATCATCTCCAATAAACCTCTTGTTGATTTTTCGGGAGTCTGCAACTGAGCGTTGATGTTATCATAAATTTCTGAAGCGTTGTTTTCATTCAGCAATTCATCAATTCCGAAATATCTTTTCAGTTCTAAATGCGTCCAGTGATACAGAGGATTTCTTAATGTATACGGAACCGTTTTAGCCCACGCTTCAAATTTTTCTTTATCTGAAGAATCTCCGGTAATGAATTTTTCGTTCACACCCATGGTACGCATCGCTCTCCATTTGTAATGATCTCCTGCAATCCAGACTTTAGAAATATTATCAAAAACAGTGTTTTCGGCAATATCTTTAGGAGTCAAATGATTATGATAATCAATGATCGGCTGCTTTTCTGCGTAGTTAAAGTATAATTCTTCAGCGTATTTATTTTGTAATAAAAAGGTATCTGTAATAAAAGAGTTCATTCTTAAAGTTCTATTGTTATTCATTAGCAGGCTTTCCGATGGTTGCTAAAATTCCGCCGTCAACGTAGATAATCTGTCCGTTGATGAACTTACTTGCATCTGAAGCTAAGAAAATAGCTGTTCCAGCAAGGTCTTCCGGGTTGCCCCATCTTCCTTCCGGAGTTCTGCTGATGATAAATTCGTTGAACGGATTTCCGTCCACTCTTATGGGTTCTGTCTGCGACGTTGCAAAATATCCGGGTCCGATTCCGTTTACCTGAATATTATGTTTCGCCCATTCTGTTGCTAAATTTTTGGTGAGCATTTTAAGTCCGCCTTTTGCCGAAGCATATGCAACGACGTTATCGCGTCCCAGCTCACTCATCATCGAACAGATGTTGATGATTTTTCCGGATTTTCTCTTGATCATGTATTTCCCCACTAATTTGGACATGATAAAAGGTCCGGTAAGGTCTACATCGATTACTTTTCTAAAGTCTTCCACTTCCATATCAATTGCCGGAATGCGTTTGATGATTCCTGCATTGTTGACAAGGATGTCTATTTTTCCATGAGCAGCTTCCATTAAGGCTACTTTCTGGGCGGCTTCCCGTTCGTCGGTTACATCGAAAATATATCCGGTTGCTTTGTATCCTTTGGAATGATAATATTCCAGAGCTTCGTCTAATTTTTTCGGTGTTGTACTTGTGATCGCCAATTCGGCTCCCGCTGCGGCAAGACCTTCTGCCATTGCCATTCCCAATCCGTGAGTTCCGCCTGTAACAACGGCAACTTTACCGGATAAATCGAATAAATTCATGTGGAAAAATTACTTGAGTTCGTTAGTTTTTACAGCATCCATATCGCCATAATCCATGTTTTCTCCCGCCATTCCCCAAATGAAGGTGTAATTGGATGTTCCGACTCCTGAGTGAATGGACCATTCGGGAGAAAGTACGGCTTCGTTGTTTTTCATAAAGATATGACGCGTTTCATGAGGCTGCCCCAGAAAATGACTTACCGCCTGACCTTCTTCCAGATCGAAATAGAAATAAGCTTCCATTCTTCGGGTGTGCGTGTGAGAAGGCATCGTGTTCCAGACACTTCCTTCGTGCAGTTCCGTCATTCCCATCTGTAATTGGCAGGTTTCCAGTACGCTGTTCACAATCAGTTTATTGATTGTTCGTTTGTTTGCGTATTTTGTTTCGCCCAATTCTACAATTTCCGCTTCGTTCTTTGTAATTTTCTTTGTAGGATAAGAATGATGAGCGGGTGCAGAATTGAAATAGAATAAGGTCTGTCCTTCGTTTCCGTTTTCAAAAACCACATCTTTTGCTCCTTTTCCGATGTATAAAGCTTCTTTATTTCCCAGTTCGAAAACCTCGCCGTCAACAGTCACCTTTCCAGCTGCGCCTACATTGATGATTCCCAGTTCTCTTCTGTCTAAGAAATTTTCAGCCTTTAAATCGTCTGTCGGTTCCAGCTTCAATGGGCTTTTTACCGGCATTGCACCTCCGACAATCATTCTGTCGTACATAGAATACACTACATTGATCTGATCTTCATTAAATAAATCATTCATTAAAAACTCCCTTCTCAGGTCTTCAGTTGTATATTTTTTTACATCTTCGGGATGATGGGCGTATCGAAACTCAGATTTTGTCATCTTCTTTACTATTCATTTTTGCGGTTTTAACAAAACTTATTAAACATTGTGTAATCGATTGCATAAATTACACTGAAAATTTGCAGAAATACTTTCGGGATAAATATATAATTAATATTCAAATGATCAATAAAAATTTCAAAAAATATGATAAATAATTATAAATCAATATTTTAAATGATTAAATTAATTCATAAATTAATAAAATATGACCAGAAATTTAATCATTATTTAACCAAAATAATGCTTCAGGATTTGATTGAAATAAAAATCTATTAGAAAAATAGTTGGACTTTAACAATACTGATTCTGTAAACATAATTCAAAATAAATTTATTCTATACATATAATAAAGCTAAATTTTATCACTAAAAAATTTCACTCTAAATTTCCTTTTAAAAAACTGATAAAAATCAGGAAAATGCATTAATTTTTATTCTTGATGATGAATTTGGGGAAATCCGGAGTCTTAAAAACACGTAAATTTTAAGATTTTTTTAAGTTATTCTATAATCCGGACAGAAAAATTTAAAGGAAAAAAAATATAAACAAAAATTCATAAAAAACTGATTAACAAATATTTAAAATTCTAAAATTAATTATTAATTACAGCATTTCACTTCAAATTAATGAAAAAATAATATTTTTTTCTTTGCATATTCAAAAATAATATTAGTTTAGAAGCGAGAATATTTTGACTTGAAAAATTACGCAATCGATTGCACTACGGAAAGTGTAAGATTTTCTAAAATATTTACCACTAAAAAAGCAGTAGAATACTTCCAAGATCCACCAATGAAAACAAAGATTGAAAAAAACTTTCAACCAAAATTAAAACTATAAGGATACAAAATGGATAAAAAAGTACAATCAGTAAAGTGGTTATATTTAACTGTCTTTCTACTTCCTGTCCTTGCAATGGCTCAAGAAAAAGAAACAAAGAAAGAAAAAGAAACCAAAATCGACGAAGTGGTTTTGGTGGGATATACAAAAGTTTCTAAAAAAGACGTTACCAATGCTGTTTCTTCTGTAAAAGCAGAAGCTATAAAAGATATGCCTTCTACCAATGCTGCAGAAGCAATACAGGGAAGAATGGCGGGAGTACAGGTGTCTCTGAGTGAAGGTTCACCGGGAGCCGATGTAGATATTGTAGTAAGAGGAGGAAACTCTATTACAGGGAGCAATGCTCCATTATATATTGTAGACGGCGTACAGATGGATAACGCGCTTTCCATCCTTTCTCCTAAGGAAATTCAATCGATCGAAGTGTTAAAAGACGCCTCTTCCACAAGTATTTACGGAGCAAGAGGAGCCAATGGTGTTGTCCTTATTACCACGAAAGGCGGTCGTAAGAGAGCAAAAACATCAATTAATTACAACGGATTTTTAGGGGTAAGAAAAATTCAGAATACGATAGATGTCCTCGATCCTTATCAATATGTTCTCTATCAGTACGAAATATACAACAAAGGCGGTGTACAGACTGATATTGATGCATTCAAAGCGAGATACGGAACTTTTGCAGATCTGGAAAAATACAAATCCGTAAAAAAGAGAGACTGGCAGGATGAAGTTTTCGGACGAGAGGCATTCAACTTCACTCACAATCTTGCCATAACAGGCGGATCTGATAATTCTTCTTTCTCATTATCACTAAATAATGTACAGGAAGACGGAATCATGATTGGCTCAGGATTTAAAAGAAATATGGCAAACTTTAAGTATGATTATGATGTTTCGAAAAAAATCAGCATCACATTAAATGCCAGATACAGCCGCCAGATGATCTACGGAGCAGGAACTTCTTCCACCGGTTCGCAAAGTACCAACAGACTGAGAAATGCTGTGAGATATCAGCCGTTTGAAGGTGGTTCCAATGTAAATGTAGATGAGTTCGATCCTTTATTTGCCAACGAAACCAACCTTGTAAACCCTATCCTTTTAGCGAACAGCGAGGTGAAAGAAAACGGAAGAAACGACCTCCTTTTAAATGGAATCATCGAATACAGAATCAATAAAGATTTCACTTTCAGAAGTGTGATCGGATATGTACAGAGAGATGAAATGGTGAATCAGTTTTCCGGACTTATTACTTCTCTTGCAAGACAAAACAACGATCAGCTTATTGTTTTCCTGAGCAAGGCTCAATCCAGAAGAATCACGAATACCAATACGCTGAACTTCAGAAAAACTTTCGGAAATCATAAGCTGGATTTACTGGCAGGACAGGAAACCGTAAAAACAGATGCAGAATCTTTAACGATGAACATCAAATGGTTCCCAAAATCCATCAGCGCAGAAGAGGCATTTGCCAATATTCAGGCGGCTTCTCCTCCATCGGGACAGGTTCAGGATATTCCGAAAACAAACGTTTTACCGGATCGTCTGGTTTCATTTTTTGCAAGAGCCAACTATATTTTTAACAACAAATATATCTTTACTGCTTCCATGAGAGCGGATGGTTCCAGTGTATTCGGGCCCGGAAACCGATGGGGCTATTTTCCGGCTGCTTCAGTTGCATGGAAAGTAAATGAAGAAAATTTCCTGAAAGACAGTAAAGTAGTGAGCGAATTAAAACTTCGTGCAGGTTACGGTTTATCCGGAAACAACAGAATACCGGCATTTTTATACAGTACGTTTTTCACGACATCATCAGATTACGGATATGCATTCGGGAACAATGTAACACCGGGAGCTACAACAGGAGCGATTATGTCTAATCTTAATGTAAAGTGGGAATCGGCGGCTTCTAAAAATATCGGGGTAGATTTTGGATTATTCAACGGAAGAGTTTACGGAACGGTAGATGTTTATCAGACCGATACAAAAAACCTTTTATTGCTGGCTAAAATTCCTCAGACTTCAGGATATGAATATCAGTATCAAAACTCGGGAAGCACTTCCAATAAAGGAATTGAATTTTCTGTAGGCGCCGCGATCATCAACAAAGAAAACTTTAACTGGAAAATTGATGCGAATTTATCTTCCAACAAAAATGTGATTAAAAGTCTAGGAAATAGTGCTTCCGCAAGTGCAAATTCTTATCTATATCCTTCAGGATGGCAAAACAACCTGAACGATTTCCTTGTACAGGTCGGAAAACCGGTAGGAACATATTGGGGATACATTACAGCAGGAAGATATGAAGTAAGCGATTTCGATTATAATCCTACCACTCAGGTTTATACTTTAAAAGCAGGAATTCCGAGTTCTGCAGCAGCAGCAAACGGAGCGAAAGCTGTACAGCCGGGAGATCTTAAACTTGCAGACCTTAACGGTGACGGAATTATCGATAATAAAGATATGACGGATCTGGGAAGCGCACAACCGAAGTTTTACGGAGGTTTCAACCAGACCTTCCGTTACAAAAACTGGGATATGAGTTTAATGTTCAATTTCTCTGTAGGAAATAAAGTATATAACGCGAACAAAATAGAATATTCTACTCAGTATCTTTACCGGGACAACAATATGCTGGCTGAAGTTGCCAACCGATGGAGATGGTTTGATGATGCAGGAAATAAAGTGAATGATCCTACCGCTCTTGCCGCTTTAAACGCCAATACAACAGGATTTACACCTCCTGCAGGAGCTTACTTCCTCCATTCTTATGCTATTGAAGACGGTTCTTTCTTGAGACTGAACAACGTTACAATAGGATATTCTTTAGGAAAAGATTTCACCAAACAATTGGGATTATCCAATTTCAGATTGTATTTTACGATGAACAATCTGTTCACGATTACAGGGTATTCCGGGTATGATCCGGAAGCCAACACGAGAAGAAATCCGTTAACACCGGGTGTAGATTATGCAGCGTATCCGCGAAGCAGATTTATTTTATCAGGAGTTGATATCACTTTTTAAACCTAATATTATGAAGAAAAATAAATTTTTAGCCATTCTTTTTTCTGTCATCGGAATATTTTCTCTGAATTCTCTGAATTCTTGTGAAGAATATTTAGATGTAGAAAGCTTATCCAATACTTCAGAAAAACAGCAGTTTGATTCCGCAGCAGACACATTTTTCGCTTTGGTCGGAGTGTATAATGCAACCATGGGAGACAATACCTACGGACAGAGAATGAACCTGATTCTTTCTCAATCCGGAGACGACATGAGAACTTCGGGAGATTATAACGCAAACGACCGAAGAGGAGTAAGCTGTTTCGGAGCGATTCCAACGAATACTGAGCTTTTAAGACCGTTTTTAGATACGTACGCAGGAATTGAAAGAGCTAATCTGGTGATTAAAAACATTCCGCTTTCTCCTGTGTATCAGACGGGTTCAGCGGCGGATAAAAAATTAATGGACAGATATTTGGGAGAAGCTTTAACTTTAAGAGCACACTTCTATCATGATCTGATCAAAAACTGGGGCGACGTTCCTTTTCAGGATGTTCCTTCTGCTGATCTTCCGAGCGTGTATCTCCCAAAAACAGACAGAGACGTTATTTATGATAAGATTCTGGAAGATCTTTTAAAAGCAGAAAGTTTAGTTCCCTGGAGATCCGAAGGCGGAACCACCGCTCAGAGAATTTCGAAAGCAGCGGTAAAAGGATTACGAGCAAGAATTGCACTGGCAAGAGCCGGGTATTCATTAAGAAGAAGCCCACAACAGATGATGCAGGGTTCCAATCCTCAGAAATATTATCAGATTGCTTATGACGAATGTAAAGACATCATCAATTCCGGACAGCATCAGTTGAATCCGAGTTATGAAGGATTATTCAGATCACTGCATACCAACAGCGCAGATACATCCAACGAAGTAATTTATGCTATCGGAGCTTTCGGGGGAAATTCCAGAACAGACAGTAAAATAGGATATTACAACGGTTTAAGACATGATGATACCGACTGGAAATCTTCCGGAGGAATCAGCGCAATTCCTGTTTATTTCTATGAATTTACAAAATATGACCTGAGAAGAGATGTAAATATTGCCATCTTCAGGGTAAATACTTCAAAGCAGGAAGAACTTCAGACTTCCATCAACTGGAACGACGGAAAATTCAGAAAATCGTGGACTTCCATCACAGGAACTTCACAAAACCTTGGAATCGACTGGCCTTTGCTGAGATATGCAGATATTCTATTAATGTTTGCCGAAGCCGATAATGAGCTTAATAACGGACCTTCTGCACAGGCAGTGAATGCAGTTCTTTCGGTAAGACAAAGAGCCTATGCAGGAAATTTAAGTCAGGTAGGAACTATTCCGACCGACAAAACAGGATTCTTTAATTATATCGTTAAAGAAAGACAACTGGAATTCGGAGGTGAAGGTCTTAGAAAATACGATCTGATCCGCTGGAATCTTTTAGAAACGAAAATCAACGAAACAAGAGCTAAACTTACCCAGTTTATGAACGGTACAGGAGCTTATGCCAACGTTCCGGAATACATCTTCTACAAAAAAGTAGCGTATAACAAAGACAGAACGGCACAGCAAAACGTTTCGGATATCGATTTCTACACCGCAACAGGAGTTGCCAAAGCAGATATTTTCTACAGCCCGAACCAAAGTGTTGCAACGCCTTCCGGATATACAAAAGTAAACTGGAGACTGGCGATGACGCAGCCTTACATCAGTGGAGATCCCGTGAAAAGTTATGCGTATTATTTTCAGGCTAACAGAAAGGAATTACTGCCGATTGCTTTAGACGTAATCAACTCCAATTATAATCTTACGCAGGATTATGGGTATTAGAAAATAGTTCACATTCATATCAGAAAAATACAGGCTTCATCTCCAAAGTGGAGTCTGTATTTTAATCAAAAACTATTCAATGAAAGCTTCCTTTTTTCTTAAAAATTTAAATTCTTTTTTTGCTTTTTTGATCGTATTGCTCAGTTTTTTTTCTTTTAAAGCCAATGATAGAACCATCGTGGTTTCAAAAGACGGAAAGGGGAATTTCACTACCATTCAGCAAGCCATCAATGCAGCAGAAAACGGATCTTCCGTAAGAACAAGAATTGTAGTAAAAGAAGGAATTTACAAAGAAAAAATTACCATTCCGGAAACAAAAGGCGCTATTTTCCTTGAAGGTGAAAATCCTGAAAAAACCATCATCACCTACGACGATTTTGCATCAAAAAAGAATCCGGAAGGAAAAGAATTTGGAACTACAGGTTCATCAACGGTTTTTATTTACTCAAATGATTTTACGGCAAAAAATATTTCATTCGAAAACAGTTCAGGAAAAGTAGGACAGGCAGTTGCTGTTTTAACGACGGGCGACCGAATAGCTTTTGAAAACTGCAGATTCTTAGGAAATCAGGATACGCTGTATTTAAAAGGCGTTCAGGATTCATCAGACAAGACAAAACCCTCCAGAAATTATTTTAAAAACTGTTACATCGAAGGAACAACCGACTATATTTTCGGAGCCGGAACCGCTGTTTTTGAGGAGTGCATCATTTATTCCAAAGAATCGGCAAGCTATGTTACCGCAGCTTCTACTCCACAGGAAAACGAATTCGGATTTGTTTTTATCAATTCAAAAATAGAAGGAAACGCAAAAGAAAGTTCAGTCTATTTAGGAAGACCGTGGAGACCTTTTGCCAAGACCGTTTACCTTAATTGTGAGATGAATTCCACCATACAACCTGAAGGATGGCACAACTGGAACAAGCCCGATGCAGAAAAGACCACGTTTTATGCAGAATTTAACTCCAAAGGAAACGATTCAGATCACTCCAAAAGAGTATCATGGTCGCATCAGCTAACCAAAACCGAGGCAAAAAAATATACAAGAGAAAAGGTTTTAAAAGGAAAAGACAATTGGAATCCGCTTATAAATCTTAAGTAAATATTCTAAACACCACAATTTTTATAATGCCGGAATGCCCGATGAATGGGAAATTAAAAACAGACTGAATCCTGAAGTTGCCAATGCCAACGGAAAAGATCTGGATAAAAACTATGACAATATTGAAGTTTACTTTAATGATCTTGTGAAAAATATAACCGGACAACAATAAAAGTAAATAACCATGAAAACTTTTATTGAAAACAGTGATCTAATAAAATGTATATGAAATTGAATGTATTTAAAATAATAGCTGCAGCAGTATTTGTGTCCTCAAATTTTCAGGCTCAGACATCTGTTATTCAAAAGATCAGAAGCAATCCTAAAGCTCCGTTCTGTTATGCAGAACTTGCAGTGAAAGAAGGCGGAAAATGGGAAGGCGACAAATACATCGGAGGAACTTTCAAAAACGTTCAGGAACTCACCATTCCGGAATCGCATACCGATCATTCCACCTATATCAGATACGAAGGCATCGGTCTGGAAAACAACCAGATCGGATACCGCTTATATCTTGACTGGAGAAATGCCACGGATATTTTTGGTAAAAAAGTCAACACTCTGGTTTTACCGGAAGTCGGACAGGACGGTTTTGAATCGTATCATCACGATGCAGCTTGGGGACAGGATATTCTGAAATCCGGACGCACCATCGGAATTGGTTCCTACGGAAGATATGATGAGCAGAATGATTTTGTTGAAACATTTAAAATCGTAAAAAGCACCGTCGCGAAAGTGGTGAATGAAAAAGAACAGTCTTACGCAACCATCGAATACAAAGGCTGGAAAACATGGGGTGATGCCATCGATCTTGCTTCAAAACTTACCATTTTCAATAAAGACCGTTTTGTAAAAGTGGATTTAAATCTCAGTAATTCTATTTCAGGGTTATGCACCGGAATTGTTGCCATAAAAAATATTCCGCTGAAACAGGGAATCAGCAAAAATAAAAAATGGGCTTACATCGCAACTTACGGTAACCAGACCGAAACCAAAAAAGACGACAATCTCGGAATGGCTGTCTTCTACCCTCTTGAAAGTTTTGATAAATATGTGAAGACAAAATCTACGCATACTGTAGTTTTCAAGAAGACAAAGAACGTTTCCTATTACTTTTTAGGAGCGTGGTCTCTGGAACCGAACGGCTTAACGACAGAAGAAGCTTTTTATCAGGATTTGGATCAAAAACTGGAAATTTTAGATAAAAATAATCAACTTTAACGTTTACAATCATGAATTTCATTAATCAGCATATCAAACTATTCACACTGGTCGCTTTAAGTTCAGGCATCTTTTCAGCCTATGCGCAGACAAAAACTCCGGTTAACGCTTCAATTCAGAAACAATCTTCAAATTCAGGAAAAATAGTTCCCCTCAATCTGAAATGGTCTGAAAGAATGCTGCTGTCCGAAATGCACCGTTTTCCTGAAGCATGGATGCTGGATTTCAGCAAAACTCCGAAATGGACGTATCCTACTGCCATTGTCCTTGATGGTGCAGAAAAACTGTATGCCAAAACAGGTAAAAAAGAATACTACAACTACATCAGCCAATTTGGCGAAAAACTTATTCAGGAAGACGGAACCATCATTACTTACGATCTAGACAAGTACAATATTGATATGCTGAACAGTGGAAACGTTCTCCTCTATCTTTACGAAAAAGAAAAAAAAGAAAAATACCTGAAAGCACTTCAAACCCTTCGTCTTCAGATAGACGGACAGCCAAGAACGAAAGAAGGTTCTTTCTGGCACAAAAAGATTTATCCTTATCAGGTATGGTTGGATGGTTTATACATGGGAATGCCTTTCTACACGCATTATACACACGACTTCGTGAAAGGAGCCGATGCGGCAAAAGCGTATGACGACATTCTTTTACAGTTCGATTCTGTTCAGGAACATCTTCTGGATAAAAAAACAGGTCTTCTGTATCACGCCTGGGACGAAAGCAAAAAAGAAGCTTGGGCAGACAAAGAAACCGGACTGTCGAAGAATTTCTGGGGAAGAGCAATGGGATGGTACGGAATGGCAATGGTAGATGTTCTGGATTATCTGCCAAAAGATCATCCCGGAAGACCCAAATTAATTTCTTACATTAAATCTTATACCGATGCCATCATCAAAGTTCAGGATAAAAACAACGGACTGTGGTATCAGGTTTTGAATAAAGCAGGAGAAAAAGGAAATTACACCGAAGCAACTGCCTCATCCATGTTTGTTTACACCATCATCAAATCTGTGAACAACGGTTATTTGCCGAAATCCTATAAAACGTATGCTAAAAAAGGCTACGACGGAATCATCAAAAATTTAATCACTGTTGATGAAAACGGAGTGGTGAATTTAAATAAATGCTGTGCTGTTGCGGGTTTGGGCGGAAAACCTTATCGCGACGGTTCTTACGAATATTACATTAACGAAGAGATCCGTTCCAATGATGCCAAAGGAACAGGACCATTCATTCTGGCAAGTCTGGAGTTTGAAAAATAATACTTAAAAACCTTTAAGATAAGAGTTAAGAATTTAGAATTCATTAAGTTAAACCTATCATTTTACAAAGCAGAAAACTTAAACTATAGCTAATTTTAACTACACTAAACTCCTCAATAAATCTTAATGCTTAAAAAATGTTCTTATATAATTTCAACAACTATCATTTGCTGAGTGAATAGTTTATGCTGAGCTTGTCGAAAGACCTTTGCGATCGAAAAATATGAAGTAAGCCATTAAAAAAATCTTTGCGCTAATTGCATTAAAATTTAAACCAGATTAAAAATCTGATTTATGAAAACAAAAAACATTTTAAATATATTTTCAATAGCCATTTTTTCCCTTGCATCAAATTATTTGAGAGCACAGGAAAAAAACTACGTTTCTGAAGTATGGAGTGCGGATCAGGGAAAAAACTACAAAAATCCCGTTCTGTATGCAGACTATTCCGATCCGGACGTGATTCGTGTGGGAGATGATTATTACATGACGGCTTCAAGCTTCAATGAAACTCCCGGTTTGCCGATTCTTCATTCAAAAGATATGGTGAACTGGAAACTGGTGAATTATGCCATTCAGGATATTCTGCCGAAAGAACATTTTTCAACCCCAAAACGAGGCGACGGAATCTGGGCTCCGAGTATGAGATTTCACAATGGCGAATTTTATATTTACTGGGGCGATCCCGATTTCGGAATCTATATGGTAAAAACCAAAGATCCGCTGGGAAAATGGGACGAACCTGTTTTAGTAATGCAAGGAAAAGGACTGATAGATTCCTGTCCGTTCTGGGATGAAGACGGAAATGCCTATCTTGTTCATGGCTGGGCGGGAAGCCGAGCCGGAGTAAAAAGCATTTTAACATTAAATAAAATGAATCCGGAAGGAACACAAGTGCTAGATAAAGGCATTCACGTTTTCGACGGTCATGATGCTCATCCCACCGTTGAAGGTCCTAAAATGTATAAAAGAAACGGCTATTACTATATTTTTGCTCCGGCAGGCGGCGTTGCTACAGGTTGGCAATTGGTTCTGAGATCAAAAAATATATACGGACCTTACGAAGAAAAAATTGTGCTGGAACAGGGTTCCACAAAAATAAACGGTCCGCATCAGGGAGCGTGGGTAGATACACCTTCCGGAGAAGACTGGTTTTATCACTTTCAGGATGTGGATGCGGGAGGAAGAATTGTTCACCTGCAACCCATGAAGTGGGAAAAAGACTGGCCTTTTATAGGAACAGATTTTAACAAAAACGGAATCGGCGAACCTGTTTTAACGTATAAAAAACCAAACGTAGGACAATCCTATCCTATCGTTACTCCGCCCGAAACTGATGAATTTGATGGTGAAAAATTAGGACTACAATGGCAGTGGAGTGCAAATGAAAATATCGTATGGTCTTCCAAACTTCCCGGACAGAAGTTTTTAAGATTATTCTCCATAAAAGTTCCCGAAAGTGAAAACAATCTCTGGAATGTCCCGAATCTGTTAACTCAGAAATTTCCGGCTCCCAATTTTGCAGCTTCCACAAAAGTTAAATTAACGCCCGAAGATGCCAAAGAAGGAAAAACTGCAGGACTTTTGGTGATGGGACTGGATCATCAGTCCATCGTGATTACCAATAAACCGGATGGATTTTATGTACAGTTAAGAAGAGCCGAAAAAGCAGATAAAGACGGCGAAGAAAAGATTTTATTTGAAACAAAATTAAAAAGCAACGAAGTCTATCTGAAAGTAAATGTAAACGAACCGAATGGTTTATGCCAGTTCAGCTACAGCGAAAACGGAAAAAATTTCATCAAAGCGGGTGACGCTTTTCAGGCAAAACCCGGAAAATGGATCGGAGCCAAAGTTGGGCTGTACAGCATTAGTACATCAAAGGCACCTCGAGGCGGATACGCCGATTTTGACTGGTTCAGAATCACCAAGAATTAATTTTTATTTGATTTAAAAAATCTGCGCCATCTCCAAAATCTGTTAACGAAAAATAATAATCAGATTCTTCAATACATTTCATTTCGTTCAGAATGACAGTGTATATAAAAATTTATTTAGAATCAATGAATAGAAAAATTTACAATATAGTTTCATTTTTAATCGTCGTTTTGCTGTTGTCGGGATGCAAGTCTCAGAACACTACAGCAGCAAAACACGTTAAAAAAATTACCCATATTTATCTCATCGGAGATTCTACCGTGGCAGATTACACCGGAAACTACGAACCCGGAAAAGATTATATGAAAGTAAGATATCCCATTACAGGATGGGGACAGGTTTTTCAGCCGTTTTTTGCGAAAGACAGTTTGGCTTCTTTAAAACCTGCTATTTCAGCGGACTCTGTGGAAATTATCGACAAAGCGCATGGCGGAAGAAGCACGCGTACGTTTTTTCAGGAAGGAAGATGGAGAGAGGTATACGAACATTTGCAGCTGGGTGATTATGTCATCATGCAGTTTGGACATAACGACAGTTCTGAAAAACATCCGGAACGGTACGTAAACATTCAGGGATACAAAGAATTTTTAAGATTATTTGTAACGCAGACGAAACAGAAAGGAGCAAATCCTGTTATTTTAACTCCCGTTGCCAGAAATTACCCATGGAAAGACGGAAAACTGGAAAATGTACACGGTGAATACAGCAAAGCGCCCATCGAAATTGCTAAAGAAATGAACGTTCCATATATTGATCTGAATACATTATCTATGGAATATTTTACCGGAAAAGGACAGGATTTTACCACAACTCATTACTTTATGAATCTTCCGGAAAATGTATACGAAGCCTATCCCAAAGGTCAGAAAGACAACACTCATTTTCAGCCCGAAGGAGCAAAAGTGGTGGCTTCCATTGTTTATCAGGAATTTAAAAAAATAATTAAAACTCAAAAATAATAAAATGAAGAAGACTTGTAAAGTGATCGGTTTAGCAGCAGCAATGCTATTTTCAGGGCAAATCTATGCTCAGAATTCTGATATTTATAAAAATATTGAGTTTAAAATGCCGCAGGTTGCAGAAACTTCTTTTGCAGCCAACACCGTTTCCATAACACAATACGGCGGAATTGCAGGCGGAAATGTAAAAAATACGGAAGCTTTTAAAAAAGCAATCGAAGATCTGAACAAAAAAGGAGGCGGAAAATTAGTCGTTCCCCGAGGAATGTGGCTTACAGGTCCTATCGTCTTGAAAAGCAATATCAATCTTCATGTAGAGGAAGGAGCGATGATTATTTTCAGTAAAGATAAAAATGATTATCCGTTGATAGATGTAAGTTTCGAAGGATTGAATACTACGCGTTGCCAGTCTCCGATTTCGGCAAAAAATGCAACAAATATTGCCATTACAGGAAAAGGAATAATCGACGGAAGCGGCGAAGCATGGAGAGCCATCAAAAAAAGCAAAGTGTCTGAATCTGAATGGAAAGAAATTGTAAAATCCGGCGGAATTGTATCTTCGGACGGCAAAAACTGGTATCCTTCGGAAAGCTATAAAAAAGGATTGGAAAGCAGCTCCAACTTCAATGTTCCCGACAAGATTTCCAAAGAGGAATTGATTACGGTGAAAGATTTTCTCCGTCCGGTAATGGTAAGTCTGGTAGAATGCGACAAAGTTTTGCTGGACGGACCGACATTCCAAAATTCTCCGGCATGGAATCTTCATCCTTTGATGTGTTCCAATGTCATTTTAAGGAATCTTACCATCCGAAATCCATGGTTTTCTCAAAATGGGGACGGCGTGGATCTGGAATCCTGCAAAAACGTTCTGATCTACGACAATACCTTTGATGTGGGAGATGATGCCATCTGTATAAAATCCGGAAAAGACAAAGACGGAAGAAAAAGAGGAATGCCGACTGAAAATGTCATCATTAAAAACAATATTGTGTACCACGGTCATGGAGGTTTCGTCATTGGCAGTGAAATGTCGGGCGGAGCAAGAAATATCCACGTTTCAGACTGTACTTTCATCGGAACAGATATCGGGCTTCGTTTCAAAACCACGCGTGGAAGAGGAGGAATTGTGGAAAATATTTACATGAAAAATATTAATATGATTAATATTCCGACTCAGGTGATCGGTTTCAATATGTTCTACGAAGGCGCATCTCCGGTTCTGGAAGACGGGCAGAAACAGGAAGGCAACAAAGCTCCGGAAAAAGTATATCCCGTAACGGAAGAAACGCCGGTTTTCAGAAATATTTTCTTTAAAAACATTACAGCAACCAATTCCGATGAAGCGATTACTTTATTCGGTTTAGCTGAAATGAATCTTAAAAATATTGTGATTGAAGATTCTCAGTTTGATACCAGAAAAGCTTTAACCATAGTAGATGCAGACGGAATTCAGTTAAAAAATGTAAAGCTGAAATATTCCGAAGGAACGGGAGCAACGATCTACAACAGTAAAGACATCAATCTTTCAACCGTGAAGTTTGATTCTGCAAATAAACCCGTTGTAAAAGTGTTAGGAAATAAAACAGGTGCAGTCTTATTACCAAAAGAAATTACGTCTGATAAAAATGCACTTTCTATCGGAACGGATGTATCGAAAAATGCAGTTAAATAGTTGGATATCGCAAAGACGCAAAGTTTTTTAATTTTAAACAATGTTTTAAGGCGCAAGAAAATCAAAAGATTTTCAACAAATTTTGCAGTGTTACATTTTATCAAAGATAAAATCTTTGCGTCTTAAAGCATAAAGTAAATAAAATTCTTTGCGACTCTGCGATAATCTAACAACAAAAATAGTATTAAAAAAAATTCCTTAAGCGAATGATTTTTAACCGAAAACATACTTATATTTCTATTTTTTTTGTGGGGACAATGGCATTCGGACAGATAAATCGACCGAATGCTACTCCCTATACCAACGAAGGAACATTCGAAAAGTTCAAAAAAAAATATCCGTTTGTAACTCCGATTGACCGTCCGGTTCCTCAAAATATCGGGATTGATGAAGACGTAGAATATAAAAACATCAACGGAATTTCTCTGAAAGCAGATGTGTATTATCCTTTAGATCAGAACAAAAAATATCCCGGAATTGCAATGGTTCATGGTGGCGGATGGATTTCAGGCAGTAAGGAAAACGAAAAATTCATGGCAATGGAACTGGCTTCAAAAGGTTATGTGGTAATTGCCATCGGTTATCGTCTCGCTGATGTTGCAAAATTTCCTGCCGGAGTGGAAGACATCGAAACCGGAATTGAATGGCTGAAGAAAAACCACAAAAAATATTCTTTAGACCGAAAGAAAATAGCGGTTCTGGGAGAATCTGCCGGAGCGCAGATCGCCACTTTGGTCGGCGTGAAATCCAAAAATAAAATTCAGGCAATTGTAAATGTAGACGGCATTGTTTCTTTTATTCATCCCGAAGCGGAAGAAAGTACTTATGCTTCCTATTGGCTGAACGGAGACAGAGAAAGCAATTTAAAAAACTGGACAGCCGCTTCTCCGTTGGAATTTGTGGATAAAAATACCCCTCCAACTCTTTTCATCAACAGTTCGCAGCCAAGATTTCATGCCGGAAGAGACGATATGATGAAAAAACTGAAGAGTTATAGCATTCCGACAGAGTTTCATGAGATTAAAGACACACCGCATTCCTTTTGGTCGGCAGAACCATGGTTTACGGAAACATTGAATTTGACATTGGATTTTTTAGATAAAGTTTTGAAATAGTGATCTTAAACGCAAAGTTTTTATTAATAGATATGTTAAATTTTAAGGAGCAAAGATGAATCAACAAGTTGATTTTATGAAGTTATCGTCATAGCTTCGCGAAGCAAATTGATTTGCCTTTGCTATCTAAAAATAAGGTAATATAAAACAAATCTTTGCGTCAGAAAACAATAAATCAGTTTATGAAAAAATTATTTTTAATTCTTCTCATCTCGATGGCAAATTTGCTTTTTGCAGGAAATGATCCGTATATCAAAATTACCGTTGCAAAAGACGGAAGCGGAGATTTCGCCTCCATTCAGAAAGCTATTAATTCCATCAGAGATTTGGGTGCGGAAGAAGCTTTGATCTTGATAAAATCCGGAACGTACCATGAAAAAGTGATGATTCCTTCTTCAAAACATAAAATTACGCTGGAAGGCGAAAATAAAGATAATACCATAATTACCAACAATGATTTTTCAGGAAAACCAGATTCTTTCAATGAAAAGATGACCACGTTTAATTCTTATACGTTATTGGTGATGGGAGATGACATAAAAATCAGCAATATAACGATTCAGAATACTTCCTGTAATGAAGGACAGGCGGTTTCACTTCATGTGGAAGGTGATCGTTTTATCATTAAAAATTCGATCATTTCAGGTTGTCAGGACACCGTTTATTCTGCAACCAATCACAGCAGACAATATTTTGAAAACTGTTTAATCGAAGGAACGACTGATTTTATTTTCGGACAGGCAACCGTTGTTTTTAAGAACTGTACGATTAAAAGTTTAGCCGATTCGTTCATCACGGCAGCCGCAACGGAATCGGACAGAAAGTATGGTTTCGTGTTTTTCGACTGTACATTAACTGCGAAAGAAGGCATTACCAAAGTGTATTTAGGCAGACCGTGGAGACCTTACGCGAAAACTGTTTTCATCAATACAGAAATGGGAAAACATATTCTTCCTGGAGGCTGGAATCCGTGGAAAGGCGACAAAATGTTTCCTGATAAAGAAAAAACAGCCTATTACGCGGAATTTGGGAGCAAAGGAGAAGGCGGAAATACTTCGAAGCGCGTAAACTGGTCGCATCAGCTCACAAAAAAAGATCTGAAAAATTATACGCCGGAAAAAATTTTTGATGGCTGGAATCCTCAACATAAGTAATGAGTAATTAATAATGAGTAATGATTACCATTCGCTAAATCGACATAGGAAAATGGAGCGTTAAGAAAATTAATTCTGTGAACGTTAAGAAAATTCTATTGTTTGAGCGCGACCAAAATACTGAATAAAAAGACAAACATCAAATTCGCGCGAGTTCTAGGATTTTTAGTGAATAGAAATAATTTTTAGCGGAAGTTTCCAGGTCTTGAACTTTTGATTCTTTTGTTTCCAAGACAAAAGAATATAAATTAAAAAATTTATTTAAAATGAAAAAAATACTTTTAATCTTTAGCATAGCCGTTTCAGCTTTACTTCTGGCTCAGCAAAAGCCAACCCTTTTCTTAATCGGGGATTCTACCATGGCTACTAAAGAAAATCCGGACAAAAATCCGGAACACGGATGGGGACAGGTTCTGCCTCAGTTTTTAACCAACGGAATTGAAATACAGAATCATGCGGTGAACGGAAGAAGTTCCAAAAGTTTCAGAACGGAAGGACGATGGGATCAGGTGGAAAAACAACTGAAAAAAGGAGATTTTGTCATTATACAGTTTGGTCATAACGATCAGAAAATCAAAGACTCTACAAAGTTCACCAATCCTTACACACAGTACAGAGCGAATCTTGAACGATATGTGAATGAAGCCAGAGCGAAAGGGGCGACTCCTGTTCTGATGACTTCCATTGTAAGAAGAAACTTCAACGAAAACGGAGTGTTGATCGATACGCATAAGGAATATCCTCTGGTTGTAAGAATGGTCGCAAACGATCTGAAAGTTCCTTTTGTGGATATGCAGTTGTTAACAGAACAGATGGAAATTTCTTACGGCCCCGAAAATTCAAAAAAACTTCATCTGTATTATAAAGAAGGCGAAGATCCGTATTATCCCAAAGGAAAAGAAGATGACACGCATTTATCGAAATTGGGAGCGGAAACGGTGGCTAAATTAGCCGCGAAAAATTTAAAGGCATTAAAAATAGGGTTGGAAAAGTATATCAAATAATAGAGATCCCGCTGATTTTACAGATTATGCAGATTAAAATCATTTTAAAGATCTGCTCAATCAGCAAAATTTGCGCGAGAATAACATAAAATCAATCAAAACATTAGATTTCTCCTCCGTCGAAATGACAGGTTTGATGTAAAAATTAGTTTAGTAAAAATTGAAAAAGTAAAATAATAAGATGAAATTCAAAAAAGAACCTTTCTTTGATGGGAATTCCGAGTGGGAAGATTTGGGAGGCGGCGTTTCCAGACAGTTTGTCGGGTATAACTCTCAGGTCATGATGGTGATTGTACAATTTGAGAAAAATGCTATCGGTGCATTACATAATCATTTTCATTCTCAGATCACCTATGTTGCAGAAGGAAAATTTGAAGTTACGGTTGATGGTGAAATGAAAATTTTACAGAAAGGTGACGGATTTTTTGCGCAACCCAATATTTTTCACGGGGTAAAATGTCTCGAAGCGGGAAAACTGATTGATTCGTTCGCTCCTTTCAGAGAAGATTTTATTAATGATGAGTTTTCAGGCTAAATTTCATTTTCAGAACATAACTTTATTTAAGCCATAACAATCTGTTTACCAATTAAATAAAACATATACCAAACAGCTAATATTTTTTCCTGAAGATCTTCCGGTTCAGCAGATCTGATCTGTAAAGCCGGATTATCTTTGGCATTTTTATTTATCATTTAAAAGCCAAATTAATTTTAAACATTAAATAAAATGCAACCGATTAACCAAATTAAATAATCAACATTATAATTATATAAATATAGATGTGTTAAAATATAAATTATTTAGTTGTCGTATTTGTAATTTTATAATCTAATCTTAATTAAAAACAATTACTTACTATGAAAAAAACATTTAAAGCTGTTTTTGCTGCGGTAGCGCTCTGTTCTGTTTTTGCCTTAACCGGATGCGGACAGGAAGACATTAAATCCGATTTATCCGAAAACAACAGTGACCTGAACATGAGAAGTGAACTGGTTGCGAGTGCGGTAATTCCGTTAGCCAATTGTGTTGCACCGGGATGGGCTTCTCAAAACGGTGGAACTACAGGAGGCGGAACTGCTGCTGAAACTACCGTTACCAACTACGCCCAGTTAAAAGCTGCTATCGAAAATTCAGCCGTAAAAGTGATTAAAGTAACCGGAACGATTACGGTTTCAGCACGTCTTTCATTTCAGGATCAGACAGGAAAAACCATCTACGGAACAAGCGGTGCGAAACTGGTTTCTACGGATCAGACCAAAGATGGTTCAGGAATCATCAATATTAAAAGATGCAACAATATCATCATCAGAAATCTGATCTTTGAAGGTCCCGGAGCGTATGATACAGATGGTTGGGACAATGCTATTCTGGACGATTGCCGAAATGTGTGGATCGATCATTGTGAATTCAGAGACGGGGTAGACGGAAATTTTGATGTTAAAAATAAATCTGATTTTGTAACGGTATCCTACACGAAATTTCATTATTTAAAACCTCCAAAAGCGGGAGGATCCGGAGGAACAGACGACCACCGATTCTCCAACCTCATCGGTTCGAGCGATGGCGCCACAACGGATGCAGGAAAACTGAATGTAACTTTTGTTCGTTGCTGGTGGGCTCCGGGATGCAGAGAACGTATGCCGAGAGTGCGCTACGGAAAAATCCATATCCTGAACAGCTATTTCAACAGTTCTGTAAGCAACAAATGTATTGCAGCAGGAGTTCAGGCTAATATCCGAGTAGACGGAAATGTTTTTGAAAATGTAAACGAGCCGATTAACCTAATGAGCGGTTATACGGCAGTAACGGTTACTTCCAACAATACTTTTACCAACGTTACGGGTAATAAGCTAGGAAACGGAACAGCTTTCACGCCTCCTTATACAATTCCAACGCTTTCTCTGTCATCCGTAAAATCTGATGTTACGGCAAATGCGGGAGCTACATTATCCGGAAATATCTGCAATTCTTTTTAATACTATTCATACAGTAAGCGGCTGTCCTGATCGGGACAGCCGCTTTTTTCTGCAGAACATGGAATAAAAACTGATCTAACTTTCCATGAACCACACCTAACTATAAATCAGAAATACTGTTTTTTTCAAGCCACTTCGGATATTCTTTCCCAAGCAGTTTTTCGGCATAATCTCCGTACCAACTGTAGCCGTTTCTTCTTTCTTCGGAAACTTCGTAATAATTGTATTTTACGCTTCCATCGCGGTCGCCGAAAAGAGGTTTATTGTTGTTGATATCATAAAATCTTGCCCAGATCACAGAATTTTTATCTTCGGCTAAAGTTCGTACCGCCTTTCCGTTTACTTTTGCCACTTCATAGCTGTAGCCTTCAATTTTATTTTGCCTGAACCATTTTATGGCAGATTTTACAGATTTTTCGATTTCCGGAGTTACCGGCTGCATCATTAAAAACCTTACAATTCCCACAGATTCTGCAGTGGCTAAAGAAACAGGCTCAAAAGCTCGTGCTTTATCCGGCTGTAGCGTTTCTTCGTTGTACTGATCGCCCCAGATGGCAGGAATATTTTTTTGCAAGACCTGGGTTTTTAAAATACATTCTATTCCTTTCTGAACTGCGGTTTTTGATTTTTCTTTCAGCTTTGGATCCACTACATCGAAACCATTTTTTCCTTCGGCAACATTATATAAAACCGTTAATGCATTAATCATTGCATTGTCGTTATACGTAACCTGCTTTCTGTACAGTCCTTTATTGGGATAATACTGCGGAAAACCTCCGTTGTTTTTATACTGCATCAGCAAAAGATAACTGATTCCTTTTTCTGCCGATTTTAAATATTCGGGATTTTTGGTGACAGAATACGCTTTGATGAGTGCATTAATTTCTCTTGAAGTTGCATTATTATCAATGGTTGCATGATCATCTCCTGTTGCTTTTATCTTTCTTAAAAGTTCTTTGCCGAGAGGAAGATTGTAATTGACGACAGATTTATCTTCGAGCTGTTTTCCCCAACCTCCGATTGGAAGCTGATAGATCAGCATTTTTTCAGCTAAGGTGTCTTTTGTCTGAGCGGAAAAATTGACGGCAGCTAAACCTAAAGTCAGTAAATAGAGTTTTGTTTTCATCCTTATGATGTTTATTTAATGGTTACCTGTAACGGATTTGCGATGATCTGCGCCTGTTTTTTTAACAGATTTTCCCAATCTTTCCGGGTTTGAATCTGTCCGCTTTTCTGCCATGCAAATCCTGCGTAGTAGGTAAGTTTTTTCTGAGGTTTTGTGATGACCAGTAAATTGCTCTGATCCGGAATTTCAGATGTAAAAGCTATTGATTTTTCAATAGCTTCAGGATTTACCACAATTCCCTCTCCTACAAAGGCATCATCAATTTTTTCCCAATGAAGATAATAACCTTCTTTGTCATTAAGCTTTGCTTCTCCTTCGTTTTTGTGAAGGGTAATTCCGATGGTATAATTCGGAACCTTTTTTTCCGCTTCAAAAGTGGATTCGAATTTTGAAAAGTTTGAACCTACATCTAAAGAAATTCTTTTGGTTTCTTTCACGCCAAAATCGCTCCAGGGATTGTATGTAAGCTCAAAAACTGTTCTCAAAGGTCCTTCAGCAATGGTTTTAGAGGTAACAAAATTCTGCGAAACCTGTAGTTTTCCGTCTTTCCAGATTCCTATTCCTCCGGTTCCGCGGCTGTCTCCTACGTGATAAGGATCGTAGCCTTCTCCTCTAAAATCTCTGTGGTAATACATCGGATCGGTTAAATAGCCTTTATACCATTTATTGATAACCGGCTGTTCTGTTCTTTTCAGCCAAATATCCACTCCGCTGGAAAGGGTACTTCCTTTTACTCCGGCTAAAGCTTCTTTCTGCCCTTTCGGACCGTACATTCTGAATGCAATTTTTTCATTTTCCCATGCATAATCGTCTACTCTTTCCGGAACCAATCTGGAATAGGTGGTTACTTTACTTTCAGGAACCGAAGATTTTCCATCGGCTGTAATGGTATATTTTTCAGAGGATTTTCCGGCAATGTGCGCCATGAAAAGCAATTCATCATTGTTTCCGTCTCCATCGTTGTCGATCCACTGAATGGTTATTAATTGTCCTTTGCTGTTTTTTATCCTTATCTCTTCTTCTTTATTTTTATTTAAAAAAGATCTTAGCTGTGAAACGTGAACTGAAACCACTTCATTTCTTTCAAAATTCAGATTATTTTTCACCTGAACAGAAGTCTGGGCATTGTACAAAGATGAATTAATGCAACCGATTGCACAAATGAATCCAAGAATAGAATTTTTAACTGTAAACATATATTGTACTGTTGAGTTAATTCTCCAAAAGTAAAAATAATTTTTGTTCAGGAAGAGAAAATTTTAATGATTTAACAAAATATTGTGACTTTTAGTTTCAGATTCTGACTGGTTTGTGAAAGTAAAAAAAGCGTCCGCATTTCTGCAGACGCTCCAAACTCAATCTTCTTCATCATACATCGACCACTACTTTAACTTCTCCACATACCATTTTATTGTGCTTTACCCTCTTTTTTTCTAAAAATTCCGCAGACTGACAGTTCATTCTTCTATCCAATTAATTGATTAAAATCTCAGATCATTCGTTTTATAAGGCTTAATTAAATATACAGATCTGCTTCGCCTGCGGAAAAAACCTGAACAAATTCTTAAAAACCACAATCACCTGAATTTGTACAGTTCCTAATTAAAATTCAAATTCACCAATCAGAATTCCGTCATCATTCCCTCTTACATTTTCTTTCTGATTCTGAAACACTACTGTTTTTCTTTCCTGCTTCCCTGTTGCATAATTAATATAAACTTCTGCCATAATTGCGGTTGGTCCGGCAATTCCCACCTGTCTTTCTCCAAAGAAATTGGTCTGGATTTTATATTTTCCTTTAATTGCTTTTTTCAGCAGAAATTGTTCCGGTCCGAAACCTCTTGTAAAATCGTTGCTCAGTCTCCCTCCGATTTCTGTTTCCGGATGACTGTAGTAACAACGTTCGTTATTGGGATCTGTTACCCAAAGATCAATATCGGTATCGTCTTTATTCCAGTTGATCACTACTCTGATATTTACCGGAAGATCTGCAATAATCTTAGGATTGATGTTCTTAAGATCCAGTCTGATTCCGTACTTGCTGATCAGTTCATTGATCTCCATGATCACTATTTCCTCTATTCCATCGTCTCTGTCTGCTAATTCCCTTGTATAAGACTGGGTGAGAACTTTATATAAATTTTCCAGAGCCTGCTGATATTTTCCGTTATCTTCCAATGCCAAAGCATAATCTCTGTAACTTTGCGGATCAAACGGTCGCCATTCCAATACCTTCTGAGAGGCAAAAAGTTCTTTATCATAAACTTCAGCCTGCTTTAATTTATAGGCTAAAAGCTTGTACAATTCTTCATTTTCAATATCAAGATCTGCAATAGAACTCAATACTTTAAGTCCGTATTTTTTATCATTATTTTTAAACAGCAACTGAGCAACATCAAAATAATACTGAGGCAGGTTTTCATATTGCGCTCTGTTTTTCAGATAAACTTCATATATTTTTTCAGGGTTTTTAGCAGAATTAAAAAACTTCATATAATCTGCACTGGATTCCACCTCAATTAAATTCACTCTTCCTGAATTCATTACCTCGGAAATTCCCTGCGTTTTCATTGAATCTGTTTTTGCAGTCCATCCTGAATTAACACTCATTCCTGAAACTCGCCCTTCAAGCGACTGAACTGAATTATTTGAAGCAATAGAAGCAGTTCCTCTTACATTGATCTGTTGATTTCTTACTGGTTCAGATTTTATCACCGTCAATGAGGAAACCATTGCATCTTGTCTTTTTTTAACTCCCAACGCTCCGGTTATCACCACCTCCTGAATATCATTAGATCTACGATTAGAAACAGGTACTTCTAATCGATCAACTTGCACAGGTGGAGCATCCACTTTCGGGGCAACATTTGCAGTTGGCGGCGGAGCATAAACAGATTCTTTCACTCTTCCCTGATTAGTTATTCCGGTAACTACCACCTCCTCAATCCTTTGGGTTCTGCTATCAGAATCGATTAGTTCATCATAATCAGGTTCCGGATATCGTTTTAATTCCTTCTTTTTCTTATATTCTGTTTTCCACCAGTCCTTCAGGTTTTGTGTCATTCTTTCTGCATCATCCATCAGATCTTTCACGCGCTCATCTTTCGCAGCTCTGTTGTTTTTAACCATCTCATCAAACCGGGCTTTTAATTCTACAGGCGGAGCGATATCATAACGGACGTAATCTTCCACATTTTCCAAAACCATCAGGCTCATATTATTACTTACCAAACTGAACTGTTTGCTGATATTTTTAATCTCTTCTTTATTTTCTTTTTCAAAGATTTCAAGTTCATTCAGTTTCTTCTGTGCCCAGAATTTTGAAATTTCCCAGTCTTTTACCGCGTGTTCATTTATATTTAAATTAATGGCTTTTGTTTCGGTTACTTCATTTCCATATCCGAATTTTGCCTTAACTGTTGTTTGGTTTTCTTTTAAAATACCTGTCAGCACAAAATCCTCAGAAATGGTCTGCGTTAGAGAAGGATAGACTTCAGAAAGCTGAGCATTATTTTCAATTCCTAAAAATTTTAAAGGCTGAAATAATAAACTTCGAACCACCTTTTTAGGATCATTTTCGTTCAGGTTTAAAAATTCTCCGCCTGTTTTGCTGCTGATGAATTTCAACTGATTAAAATTCGCAGCATTGGATGAGGAAATGGTATAAACCGGCTTTGTCCAGATCATTTTCAGTTCTCCGAAAGACGACAATCCGTCTGTAAAGAAAAAGATTTCATCTTCACGAAGCGACTCCAGTTTTCCGAAATCTGTTCCGCCATCGTACGTTGTTTTTAACAGATAAGCTTTTAACTGATTCCAGTTTCCGTCATTAATTCTGAAAGTCTGTCCTTCTTCGAATGTATTATTAATGAAATATATCTTTACATTCAGGTTTTTATTGGTCTTAAAATATTCTTCCAGTAAAGCCAGTTCTTTTGAATGATCGCGTTTCTTTCCGCTCAATGAATTATCCCAGACAATCGCCAGTTTATTGGGAAGCCTTTTGGCTCTTTCGTTTGAGCTAACCGCAATATTTGCAAGAAAATAAGACGAATTACCAGAAGCTTTCTGTATTAAAACACTTTGGTTTTCATGATCCTGAGGAAAAGTAATCTTTAAATTATTTCCAGGCTTATATTGTGTTTTGTGCGTATCGGCAACCCAAATATTTCCGTTTTTAACGAAATGAAAACTTCCGTCCGGTTTTTCTTCGAGCTGTGGGGAATTCAAACTCTGAAATACGGTTGTTTTAACATTAAATTCAGGAATCTCCGAGCTGTAATTCAACGGTAAAAAATACTGGTAAGAGTTCCCTGCTTTTTTCAGTTCATAATGATAGGTAATCTGAACAGTTCTTTCGCCACCATTTGCAGTGATCGGATAAACTGTTGTACGAAAGCTGTTTCCTTCTACTTTTTCAAGGATTCCCGGATCAATATTTCTTTTTTTAATCGTTTCGTAAACTTCTTTTGCTTTTTCTTTTTCAACAGGAACAGCATTTCTTAGTTTACCATTGATGTCTAAAGCATAACCGCTTGCATTAACTCCTTCCGGAAGTGGAAAAGTAACTCTCCCTTCTCTCAATCGGTCTGAATTATTTTTTAAAACCATCGTCACGGTATTGGTAGAAATTCTTCCTGTGATTTTGGTTTCAATATTCAGTTTCTGAAGGACAACCTGATTGCTCTTTTCATAACCTCCCTTTCCATCACCCGTTTCAATCATCGGAATCTGCGCCAAATAGAAAACCGGTAAAAAAAGCAGGATCTTTATATATAAATTTTTCATAGGTAATATCATTTTAGTTTTTAAAGCTGTCTCTATTTATATAGATGCAGAAAAATGGAAAAGCGTTGGAAACAATTTTAAAGAAATGTTGCATTTTATAAGCACAAAACCATAAAGCATTGATTACAAACAATATAAATCAGATGTTTTTTTTTATTTTTTTTCATGATGATTACAAGAAGTATAGCCTCCGAATTGTAATCAGAGGAAAAAAAGGATTGTAAATAAAATTACGGGACGTAGATAAATGGATTTTTCTTAGAAAAACTATTCAAAATTATTCAGAAAATCAAACAGATCATCTTCCGGTTTCAGCCCGAGTTTTTTTCTCAGTCTGGATCGGCTTACATTGATACTGGAAGGCAATACCTGAAAAATATCTGCCATTTCTTTAGAATTAAGCCCAATTTTAAGGTACGCGCATAAACGCAGATCGTATATGGAAAGATTGGGAAATTTCTTCTTCATTGCCTTGAAAAACTCCTGATGAAGTTCATCCATCTGGATTTCGAATGTATGATCGTCTGTTTCCAGATAGGTTTTCAGGGTTCTGCGGATTTCTCCGAGTCTTATTTTAGAAATATTCGGGTTGTTCTCTATTTCAAGTATTTTTTCATTAATGGTAGAAAGAAGGCGGTTTTTATCTTCATCTTCTTTGGCTTTGGTGGCAAGTTCTATGGTTTTGTTTTTGATCTCTTCTTTGAGGTTATTTTTCTCATTTTCAAGCTGTCGCTGTTTTTCAAAAAACATTTCCTGTCTGTGCTTTTCTGCCTGTTCGCGAAGTGCATTCTGCTCTTTTTTCAGAAGTTCCAGTTTTTGTTTTTTCAGTTTATTTTCCTGATATTTTTTAAGGAAGTAAAAAAAGCCCGCTATCATAAGAAGATAAGCTGCATAACTATACAGACTTCTGTACCAAGGCGGATTGATTCTAAAAGTAAATGTTTTTACGTCAGATATCTGGTTTCCGATTTTAGCTTTTACCAAAAAACTGTATGTTCCTTCTTTGAGACCAAGAAATTCTATTTTATTTTCAGAATTCCAAACAGACCAGTCTTTTGAAAATCCATCCAGAAAATATTGATACTCCACTCCTTCTTCGTTGGGAAGCGAAAATATAAAACGGAGATTATTGAACCGGTAAGGAAGCTTTTGGTTCTCTTCCAGATCAAAATTTCCCATATTGTTAAACATCTGCGCCTTTGTGAAAATAAGCCGGGAACTGAACCTGTTCTTATCCTGAAAATTCAGTTTTTCAAGCGCAAAACCGTTGTATATAGGGAAAAAGTTATATTCCGCAGATAATTTTTGGGGAATATAAAATCCGGGAAGTTTACCGTTAATAACCGGAAGCTGTACTTTTTCGGAAGCAGGAAAAAATTTATTGTTCTGATGATTGAAATCATACTGTTCTGATGAAGTGAATATTTTTATTTTCTCCTTGATTTTGTAAAGATGCGGCAAGTTTCCTTTAAAATTACTGTCGGGAAAGATCTGACGGTTAACCGCATTAAAATTGGTATCGACGGTTGTCCGCAGAATACCGTAATTAGGGATGTTAATCCATATCGTATGATCATTTTCCACTTCAATCTGGCTTACCGCTCCTACAATTAAATTCATTTTTTTAATGAATTTGAGTGTATTGTTTTCTTTTTTGTAAACGAAAATTCCCGAATAGTTTCCTGTTAAAATATAATCTTTCCTGAAAGGGGTAATTGCAGAAACGCCATATTCGTTGTTGATTTTTTTTAAACTGTTTTTCTCCAGAATAAAAAGTCCTTTATCATGACCGCAATACAGATTTCCGTCGATATTTCTCAGCGACCAGACCTGTCCTTCGGATCCCTCTACCATTCGTAAAAAATTACCGGATCCCGGATTTCCCATTTCATTCCAGTCTGCAAAATACAGCCCCTGATTAGAACCTAAAAAGAAAATATGATCTTTGAACGCTGCCGTATATCCTGTTCCAAAATCATCATCCTTACTGTAAAAATAGGTAATGTCATTTTTAATATCCACAGAAGAGATTCCATAATCCAGACCCAGCCACAGTTTACCGCTTTTCTGGTAATTCATGCACAAAACAGTATTGTTGGGTAATCCTTTGCTTTTGTTAATGTGCTGAATGATTTTTCCGTTCAGATCCGTAATGTATATTCCGTCCAGTATGGTTCCGAAAGCGTAATACTGCGTTCCCAAATTAATAAAACTGAAAACCTTACTTCTGATCAGCATTGAAGAAACTTCAAGCTGAAGCGGGGTAAGTCTGCCGTTATTCCATTCAAAAATTCCTCTATCTTTAGTAATGATGCGTAGAGAATTTCCGTTAAAAAAAACACCGCTTACATCCAAAGAACTGTTATCTGGATAAGAAAACAGGAGTTTCAGCTGTACTCCGTCGTACTCAAAAAGTCCTTTTTTTTCATCGGCAAGAAACAATCTTCCGTTGACGAAGAAACTATTGGAAAATCTGGACTGTGCAGAAATTTTGGTAAGCTTTTTATATGATGAAATATAAATGTTTTGATGAGATACAAAAACCATCTGATTTTTAATCTGATACGTTCCCCAAAACTCCTCATTCACCCCACCTATTTTCTTTCTGAAAGGATACAGTGAAGTAAAGCTGAATTTTCTGAATTTATTTTTCTTCCAGACTCCGAAATCCATATCTGCTCCTGCATAAATGGTAGAATCATTGGCAGCGTATAAAGATCTTGTATAGCCACGGTAACTCTTAAAATGTCCCCATGTTTTACCGTCAAACTCCAGAAGTCCGTCTTCGGAAGCCATATAGATCATGCCGTTTTTTGCAGATTTAATATCCCAGATTTTACCATGATTTCCGTAGCTCTCGGGCAGATAATTTTGCACAAAGGGCATCCCTTTTTCCAAAATGCTCTGTGCATTAGAAAAAAAACTCAGGAACAATAAAAAGTAAACAAAAAAGTGTTTCAGCATTTTACTCAAATATAGATAAAATTTAAGAAAAAAACGTCCGTTTTGCCAACGGACGTCTAATTATTTATTGATGGTTTTAATTATTTCACAATAACTTTAGAAGACTGAACTTCCCCTTTATCTGTCGTGGTTTTCAAAATATACATTCCTTTGGCAAATCCTTGTGTGGATATGGTGTTTGAGCTCTCACTCTTTACTTTTTGTCCCGACAAAGTGTACACTTCGATCGTTTTTACTTTACTTTCTGCCGTAATTGTTTCACCAACATTCGCAGGATTAGGATAAACTCTCAAGCTTTTGGAAACGGTAGTTTCATTGGTTCCCAATACTGTAGCTTTATGAAAATAGAGATTATCAAAATAAACCGTTCCGATATTGGAAGTAATCACAAACTGGGCGATATCATTTCTTGCAGCATTATTCGTCCAGCTGCTCAACGGAACATCGATAGAAAGCCATTGCCCTTTTACCAAAGCCGGTGTACTTCCTGTATTGAGCGGAAGTTCCAGTGCAGAAACCTCTCCCGAAGTTCCTCCCCATTGTGAAAGTTTGAGATTGAATACTTTTCCTACCATATCCACACTATTATCGATCCAGATATCCATATGGAAATGGGTGAAATTAGTTGCATTGATATGATGTCCGGCTCCGCTGAAATCCACTCCCAAGAAATTGGTGAAAATAATTTTTTTAGTATCATTTCCCGCTACCTGAATATCAGAAATACTGGAATCGTCCCAAACCGCAGACCATGCATCAATAGGAATATTGGCATAAGCATTACTGAACATGGAAATAACGTCTGTCGCAGCTCTCGCAGGAGGAATTGGCGCAGCAACATTAGGTCCTGAAACCACATAATTTACCGTGTATGTTTTGGTTACCAATCCGTTTTGTGAGGTTACCAGAACAGTTGCCGTACCCGGAATTACCGATGACTGGGTAATGACTTTTGTTGCGCTTGCATTGGTGGTTGTAGCAGCAGTAATTTGCGGAACCGCCGTTGTACCCTGCGGATATTCCAATGTATAGGAAAGAATCGCAGAACTGAACCCTGAAACAGTGGTTCCGTTTACTTTTAAATCGCTTAAAGTAGCATCTGCCGCAGGATTTACGGGATTTTTCCAGAAATAGATGTTATCTAAATAAATATTAGATGGATTTGTTCCTGACTGTCCGTCAAATTTCAGCTGAAAAACAGAATTCCAGGTCATTCCCGTAAATGCAGATTTTGGCAAATCCACACTGCTCCATCCTGCATTCGTAAGAGGAACATTCACCAAAAATTCACTGGCGCCCGTTCCATTGTTGATGGGCGAAACTTTAAGAACAGCTCCTGCGGTGTTTGTCCATACATCAATATGAAGATATTCCATAGAAGCTGCATTCTGAGTAGTGAGTTCAGTTCCCTGATAATTGAAATTGGTATAAGCCAATATATTATTTCCGGAACCAGAAACGGCTATAAAGTTAGGGTTTACAGTTACCGGGGGATTTTGTCCCCAATAAGGGCTGTAATTAGTAGCTACATTCGTATACGCATCACTGAATATAGAAATCACATCCGCGGCGGCTTTTGTAGGTGTCGGTGCATTAGTTGTTGGCTGAGAAAAGCCAAAACTAAATGCCAAAAGCATTAAAAAAAGAGATAAATTTTTCATCTTTATAAAGTTTTAAAAATTAGTATTATTGTTGATCTTTAATTTTCAGAAATGATATTCTTAAAAATCGCGAATCGTTTTTTGTCTTATTTTTTTACGATTTTATACGTATTGGCTCCTTTGGAATTTTCAATTCTGATTAAATAAGTACCTGCCGTAAAGGAACTAAAATCTAACTCCAAAGTCGCTCCCACATTTTTTTCAAAAAGTTTCTTCCCTGAAAAATCATAAAGTGTAACCGTATTTTTGTTTTCAGGTAATTTCAGATTCAGGCTATTTTCAACAGGATTGGGATAAAGCAGTTCTTTGGCTTTAAAAAAATCTGTAACTCCCAGAGAAATACACGCATCACCAACTACGTAAGAATAATATTTGGTCACCGACATTCCTCCTGCGTAGGCAAACTTCACCGCATAATTAATTGTAGAACCCGCGGTTTGTCCTGTAATGGTACTCGAAAATTTCTTTCCGGAAACATTGGTCATTGGAGTTTCTGTAAAAGGGGTTTGTTTCCATAAATACGCTACAACACCAGTCTTATCAGCATCTAAAAGTTCAAACGTAATTTTCACATCGGTTCCAATGGTTTGAAAGTCGTATTTGTATCCGGTAGAAAACGCGCCCTGCGAAGCTAAAATAGAGGTTCCGTTGCAAGCAGTATTGATATTGGAAAGCGTGGTTGCATTCAGCGTGATAGGATTATTGACCGCAGTATTTCCTGCCGCATCGCTCGCTGAAACTGTAAATGTATAGCTGGTTGTTGGACTCAAACCTGAAATTATGACAGATTTCGGTATTCCTGATGTACCGTAAACCGTTTGCGTCGCACCACCCGAAATCTGATAGGTAATCGCTCCAAAATTATCGGTTGCATTTAGTAATAATTCTACGGAATCGCTGGTTACTGCTCCAACAGTTGCCGTAAATTGAGTGGGTGCAACCGTGTCTGGAGTGGTGTTTTGATAGACTCTTACATAATCAATAATCATCGAAGCATCGGTAAATGTGGAAGGAATAGTTCCTGCAACACCGCCCATTGCAATATTAAGCAGCAGATACTGTTCTTTATCAAAAGGCCAGGTTGATGCATTTTTTACTGAAGGATTATAGGTATAATACGCTACTCCATCCAGCAAAAACGTAATTTGATTGGGCGACCAGTTCATCGAATAAATATGATAATTGGCGGTAATATCCGATGAAGCCAACATTCCGCCATGGTTGACAGAATTTCCTGACGAAGACGGTGTATGCAACGTACTCTGAATAAAATTTTCAGGAGCAGAAGGGAAAATTCCGTATTCCATCATATCGATTTCTCCGCAAGCCGGCCAATTGGTATTTCCGTAAGTGGAAGCGAAATAGCCACCCGGTTCGTTTACATTTCTTCCTAAAAGCCAGATTGCAGGCCATGTTCCCTGATTTTTCGGAACTTTTGCTCGTACATCTACTCTGCCATATTTAAAAGCAAATTTTGAATTTAATCTTGCCGAAGTATAATTTTTGGTAAATCCTTGGTCGGTAAACACTTCTTTTTTGGCGACAATATTCAGTTCGCCGTTGTTGGCGAAAGAATTGGTGATGAGATTGGTGTAATGTTGTTGCTCATTATTGTACCACCCACCTGTTGTAGGCAATTGAGTTTGATGAAACCATTTGGTATTGTCAACTGCGCCGTTGGTGGAAAATTCGTCGGACCAGACCAAATCATTGTACACGACATCGACCTGCGCCAAATAAAGTGTGCTGAAAAGGAATAGAACGATATGGTGTAATTTTTTAAGCATAATATTTTTTTAAATTTTAGATTATAGATTTTAAATTATAGATTAACACGTCTATATTTTTTAATCTCAAATTTCTCGCAGCCCGACTTGATTGGAGCTCCTTTTCTTTTCCGTTGCCTTCGACTTCGCTCAGGCAACGGAAAAGAAAAAAGCGGGAACCCTTCGACTGGCTCAGGATAAACTTCAGGTGGATTAAGCTGCCCAAATAAAACTTCCATTAACCGACAACCATCAACCAAAACTCCTCAATACTTCAACTTCTCGTGTTTGTCCCAAATTCCCCAATGTGCGCCGACTTCGCCTTCGGGACCGACTTTCCAACTTTCATCGAAAGAGGAAAAATAAAAACAGTCGATTTCCTCGTCCATACACCACAATTGGGTGTTGATGAAATAATCGAGCGCATTTTTTTCTGATGGAAAAGCGCCTTTTAGTTCTTCGCCTTTACTTGGCCAACCTGTTTCGGAAATGATAACGGGTTTTCCGTTGGCCGCCTGTTTTGCCTGATAGTACATTTGCTTCATATAATTGAGCGAATTTTCGGCGGGACAACTTTCCCAAAACGGATAACAGTTCGCCAAAATAACGTCGCAAGCCTCGGTAATTCTTGGTTTTATGGTGAATTCATAATAAGCATCTACGTAACCAACTGGAATTTCAGGGATTTCTTTTTTTACTCGGTTGATGAATTCTAAAAGCTCATCTTCTGTTAAATCTTTGCGGTACATTACCTCATTTCCGACTGCTGCAATGTCTACAAAACCTTCTTTGGCAAGTTTTATCAATCCTTCTACTTCTCTTTCGTTGATTTCGGGATCGTTTCCGAGCCACGCTCCAACCAAGGTTTTCATCCCGAATTCTTTGGCGATTTTCGGGATGTGTTCGTTGCCTTCGGTGCAGGAAAACGAGCGAACCCACGAAGTGTGCGGTTTCAGGATTTCCATTCTTCGGCGAACCTGCTCTTCGGAAATGATGTCGCCGGGTTTTTGTCCGTCTTCATATAAACTGAAACAAAAGCCGTGAACGCCGTTGTACAGAATTTCTCTGAACAAATCTTTTTTTTCGGTTTCAGTTTTTCCTTTGATGTAATTATCCTGATTTTGCTTGGGTAAGGATAAATACTGCTCTGCTCTGTATGACATGTTCTTAGATTATAGTTGTGATAAATGATAAATGATGATTTAGTCTAGCATTTCCTGTCTTTTAGTCTTGTATCTTTTTTTTAAATTTGAATTTTTCATTGGCACCCCACAATCCCCACGAAGTTCCTGCCCAACCTTCGTAATGGATTTTCCATGACTCATCGAAAGAAGAGAAATAAAACAAGTTAATTTGTTCTTTTGATGCCCATTTCTGAGCTTCGATATAGTATCTCATCAGATTTTCCGGAGATGGTTCTGCATTTTGTACCGCCTCACCTTTACTTGGCCAACCAGTTTCTGCGATGATAATTTCTTTTCCGCCCGCGATTTTTTGGGTTTGATGATACATTTCCTGCAAATACATTCCGGCGTGGTCAATGGAAGCGCCTTCCCAGAACGGATAACAATTAATTAAAATTGTATCGCTTGCAACCACCAATTTCGGGTGATTGATGATTTCATAATACACATCAATGTAGGTTATAGGAACATTCAGCGTTTGATTTTTAACTTGCCCGATGTAACCGAGTAAAGTTTCTTCGTTTTGGTCGCCACGGAAAAGCACTTCGTTTCCAACAGCGGCGATATCTACATTTCCTTCTTTGATCAATTGAATTAAAGACTGAATTTCCTGCTGATTTTCTGCCTCATCTTTGCCAATCCACGCTCCCATTAATACTTTGAAGCCCATTTCTTTGGCGATTTTCGGGATATTTTCGTGTCCGTGGGTGGAAGAAAATACTCTGATCCATTGCGTATGAGGTTTTAATACTTCGAGGCGTTTTCTGATCTGTTCTTCGGTAATGAAGTCTCCCGGAAATTGTTTTTCGGTAAAAACGCTGAAACAAATGCAACTCATTCCGCCATTAAAAACGTTTAAAAATTCTGACTTTACTCGTTCAACATTAGAATAATCATACGTTGGGAAATAATATTGTGGAAATTGCTGTTGCAATTGTAGTCTGGAAAGTCCGGCCAAATTCATTCCTTCTAAAACATTGTTTGCGCCGTAACCAGACGGTTTTGGGGCTTTTCTTTTTTCTAACAAATCTCTTACTTCTCTGGCTTTGGCTTCATCTACATCATAATTTTTCATGGTCCAAATGGCAGTCAAAGTTCCAAGAATCGGAATTCCAACAAAGAAAATTCTTAACCAAAACATCGTTTCATCGGTTTGTGTAGCGGCATTGGATTGAAAAGCGACCAGAGAAAGAATCATCCCACTTAATAATCCCGCAACAGCGGTTCCGAATTTTACCATCCACCAATAAATGGCGCCTAAACTTCCTTCTCTTCTTTTTCCTGTGTTGAGTTCATCAATATCGATTACATCCGAAGTCATCGACATCATTAAGGTAAACAAACTCCCGATTCCGAACGAGAAAAACGGCAACGCAAACAGAAACAGATACGGCTTGCCCGGAACGAAAAGTAAATACAGTAAAATATAACCCACGATTGAAATGCCCTGAGAAACCAAAAATGCTTTCTTCTTCCCCATTACTTTCGACATTCTTGCCACAATAGGAATGACTGCAACGGTTGTAATAATTGCGCCTACACTTCCGAATAAAGTGGGCCATAATCCAAATCCCTCTTCATTTCCTTTGAACAAATAATATTTGATGATGAAGTAGGAAAATCCGGCTGTAGTCTGAAATGCATTAAATATTAAAAAAGTGGCAATACATATTTTTCTGAACGGTTTAATTTCTACCGAAGCTTTCAATCCTTCTTTTATTTCGCCAAAACTTCCTAAAATTCCTTTCAAATCAATCGGGCTGTAGTTTTCGTGGAGTGTCGATTTGCTTGGAATAAAAAATGCCGGAATTGCCGCTAAAATGGCACAACCAATAGCAACATAAACCGCCAGAGTTCTCACCGCAACATCACTGGATGGAAATAAGGACTGATCTGCCATGATTACCCAAAACCAAGGGGCAACCACCCAAGCTAACTGACCAATGAGCTGAGAAGTTGCCATAATATTGGTGCGCTCATGGAAATCGTCGCTCATTTCGTAACCCATCGCTACATAAGGAATACTGAAGATGGTGAGTCCGGAATAAAAAATAAGTGAAACCACCAAAAAGTACCAAAAATTGTACGTAACGCCATTTTCAGCGTACAACTGCCACATCAAAGCAAACGAAATCCCTAAAATAATAGCTCCTGCTAAAACATACTGTCTTCTTCTTCCCCATTTCGATTTGGTATTATCGCTTACATATCCCATAATCAAATCAAACAAAGCGTCATAAAACTTGGGAATAAAGTAGGTTAAGCCCAACAAAAATCCGCTAAAGCCGAGTTTCTCTACCAATACAACGGTGAAAATCCCGATCATTGCAGGAAACATCTGGTTCGCCAACATTCCCAACCCAAAAGCGACCTTTTGACCGATTGGAACTTTATTCGCTGATTTTTTGATTTGATCTGCCATTTTTCTTGTGTGTTTTTTTAATTAAAAAGTTAAATGAACCGTTTGCAGTGCTTTTGCACTGATGCGAGCCGGAATTTTTTGATTTTCTAAGGAAATTTCGATATTTTTTGCCTGTTCCGATGGGTTGAAAACTACCACCGCCACTGAACCGTCGGGATTTTTAGCGGCTGTTACTTGCAATTCTTTATCAGGATTTTCAAAACCAATTCTTACCGCTTCGGGACGAATAAATTTGCTGAAATGCGCCATCGTGTAGTATAAAGGCGTTACATACACTTCGTCTTTTTCGGGATCTACCAAAATCGGAGCGCCACACCAGTTTTTAAACCAGTTCGGACCGCCGTTTTTATCCAAAACCATATTCCAATCGATCCAGCCATCAACCTGATTGTTCAAGCAACCGATGATGTCTCCCGCGTAACGGAAAACCGGAACGTATTTCGGATGCAGATATTTTTCTTCTTCTTTCGCCCAGTCAAATCCCCAATCTGTTGCTTCTGCGCTCCAATACCACGAATCATCTTTCCATTTCGGAATATCGCCGTCTATACAAGCTTCAGTTTGAATCAAATGTTTTGAAGGATTTTTCTGATGTGCATATTGCAGCTCGTCTTCAAAAATTTTATAGGTGCTGTCGTACCAATGAATGGCTGTTCCTGCAAAATATTTGGAAGATTTTTCGGAGCGGTACATTTCGTCTACCCAGTTTTTAAGTTCAGAACGGTTTTGGTCGTAGCCGAAAATTTTCACGTTTCCGTAGCCGTCTTTTTCTAATTTCGGACCTAAGAAATTTTCCACGAAATCGGTCATTTCTTTTGGGGTAAACAACATACTTTCCCAGTTTCCGCCGTTTCCGTGAGGTTCGTTGATTACAGTAATTCCCCAGATCGGAATGCCCAGTTTTTTATATTCGGTTAAATATTTTGAAAAATAGAGTGCAAAGGTTTCGCTGTATTGCGGCAATAATTTTCCGTTGATCCACGCATTGTTATCTTTCATCCAAGGCGGTGAAGTCCACGGTGAAGCCAGTATTTTAAACCCGTTTTTTGAAATTTTCTGCGCTTCTTTAATCATCGGAACCAAATCATCCATATCTTCCTTCACCGAAAAATGTTTCAGTTCTTTATCGTCTGCAACCGGAGCGTAGGTGTAATGTTTCAGAGAAAAATCGCAGGAAGCAATCGTGGTTCTGGTTAAAGAATAATTGGCTCCATCTTCCCCAAAATACAATTGCAATACTTTTTCCCGGTTTGCCTTGCTTAATTTGTTGAACAAATACGCAGAACTTTCGGTAAAAGCACCACCAAATCCCGTAATTTTTTGGAATTTCTGTTCAGGATTGAGTTTAATTTTAATTGAATTTTCAACAGGTTTTACCGCATCAATTTTGGTTAATTGATTTCCACTTGCAGAGGTTTCGTAGATGTCTGTCTTCCACGATTTTTGAGATTGACAACTCATCATCAAACTGGTTATTAGGGCGATATGTAGGATTTTTGTTTTCATATTTTTGGATTTTTTTCCAAATGTTTTTTTATCTCGCTGATTGTGTAGATTTCGCAGATTAAAAAAGTTTAAATAAATTTGCCCAATTAGCTAAATCTGCGAGAGCATTACCTTTTTGAATCATCTGAAAAATCATCATTTCGTTTTCAACAATTGTTTTTCAAATTCGCGGTGTGGAGGCATTTCCACAGAATCTAACAATCGTTTCAGATTTCCGTTAAAGGTTTTCTGAATGGTGTTTCCGTCCCGTTTTAGTTTTTTAAAAGCGCCTTCATCCACCAAATTCCAAACCGCATATTTTGCATTTCCATCTACGGTAAACAATCCGAAATGATTTTCCGAACCACCTGAATTTGCGGCATCTTTCCAAGGTTCGTCGAAGGCTTCAAAATAAAAACAGGAAATTCCCGCTTCGTTTGTCCAATCCCGCATTTTGTGATAGAAAATTCCGGCTTTGTATTCGTCAACTGCTTTAGAATCATTGCTTCCGTACAGCTCATTGGAGAATGTTGCCCAACCGGTTTCGCCAATATGAATTGGTTTATCTACGCCTAAACTCTGCATATACTTTTTCACCGAATTGTACTGCGATTTTGCGTAATTCATGGAACGATTCATCGCCAAATCCAATTGTTTTTCTTTGGAAAACTGAAATTCATCTTCTGAAATCCCCCAAAAAAACGGGTTGTAATGGGTGTCGTGCATCGGATAGGTGTGCATCGAAATATAATCCACCGCTTTGATCAACTCATTGAGTTCTTTGGTGTGATATTCTTTGTCTCCACCGCCCCAACTTGCAAAATTGTCGGAACTGGTAATCCATAAATCTTTCGGCAATTCTCCTTTTTTCTTTAATTCCTGTAAATGATTCACCCATTTCAAAATCACGGAAGGCTGCACGTAGTAGGCGGTTGCCCATTTTACCATCGCTTCGTTTCCTACGGCAATCACTTTAATGATTTCCGGATATTCGTTCGCCAATTCTACAGCGTGTGCAATTTCAGAGGCGTTTCTTTCGCTTTCTTCGTTGTGATTGGGTTCAAAACCTGTCCACGCATTTTTACAGTCGATCCACGCTCCGAGCATCACGTACATTTCAAATTCGGGATTTTCCTGACGCAATTCTTTAATCGCTTTCAGCACATTTACGGCTTCCGGAAGATGTACATTATACGTTCTGATGATTTTCACACCCATCGCCGAAAGAATTTTCATATCTTCTTTCAACTGCGAAACGGTAGGTTGCACTCTTCTGGAATTGGTTCGGTAACCGCCGTAAGACATTGCCAAATAGTTAGGATTTCCCAAAATTTCGGATGCACTTTTATGTTTGATTGTGTTTTGCATACTGTTACACGACATTAAATAGGTCAAAATAAGAATTGGTATTACACGGAATAATTTCATTAATCATTGAAATTTTTTCATTGTTGCCCGATAAAAAGAATTTTCACCTCAACCATTTAAATGTTTATGAGATAGATTAACAGTACGCTCCTAAAGGAGCTGTATTAAGTTCCATCGGGACTTACTGTTAATAGGAAATTTGTATTCTTCGGTAAAAAGCTCCGTAGGAGCGACCTGTTAATTGCTTTTCAATTTTTATCGGACAACAATTATTTTTTTTTCATTATTTCAACTGTTCTTTTCCAATTTTTACTTTAATCAAAGAGATTTTTGCGTTTCTTTTGAAGATGTTTGCGGAGTCTTCTTTGCTGATGATGAGCTCGTTCATCGTTTTTACCTCATTGTTTTCGTCAAAAATTTCCAAGCCTCCGTTTTCTGAAATTTCGTAGATCACAGGAACTTTACATTTGGTGAAAAACAATGAATTTTCGGGTAATTTCAGTGATGAAGCATTGGATTTCACATCAATATATTCGATGGTTTTTTCTTCGGTTAAGAACTCTTCTTTTCTTAATAAATCGGGTTTAAACTGCAATTGTCCGTCTTTTACTACGATTCCCAATTCTCCGAAACGGCTTAGTAAATCTTCTTTTACCTGTCCCGTCATTCCCGGTTGCTGTGCGCCTTTTCCAAATGGCGTGTGCGAATAGGCATCGGTTGGAAATGCGCCATACAATTCTGGAGATTTGTGAACGCCGATTCCTTCGTTGATTTCGTAGAAATGTTCCAATAATCTTCCCACCGTTTCTGGTGAAGCATTTTCATTGATGGCTTTTTGGCAAACTTCCATTACGGCTAACAATAATTTGGAAACCATATGCCAATAAATGGAGCCTAAACCTTCGTAACCGTAGAACGTTCCGCTTCTTCCTGTAAATTCTTTATGATTAAAAACTTCTTCAAAAATTCCTAAAATCAAGGCTTTTTCCTGATTTTCAACCTTTAAAGCGTCCAAAGCTACTTCTAAATCACCTGCGTTTTTGAAATTTCCATTGAAATGATAATTTCCTAGCACATCTTTTTCGATGATCTGCGTATTTTTTTCGGAAACCAATTGTTGAAGCAATGCTGATTGCTGAACCAAATTTTCCGGAATGCTGTTTCTTTCTAAAAAACCTTTCAATTGCTTGTTAGGATACAATAAATAGCTGTATTGATCCTCCCGGAACAACGCTGAATTTTTCAATGCGTCCAAAACTTTTAAGCCTTCTTCGGAAGTCAGAAATTGGGAACTCAATACCGCAACCTGTCCTTCCAACATTTCGCTGAGATAAGAAACCGAAACGGATTTTTCATTGGAAGTCATCAAATTATAGGCATGATACAAACCGTCTTTTCTTTCGTTGGCTTTGATGGAATGTTCCAAAAACTGGAGTGAAAGATGGGTAAATCTTCTTAAACCTTCCAAAGAAACGGTTCGTTTTTTACCCCAAAACCCTTTCTGATAGACGTGATTTCGGTATTCCGAAGCGGCTTCTCCGAATAAATCCAGAATTTTTTTGCGGTCTTCATTGCTGATATTTCCTTCCAACAAATGAAGATTTTCCTGAAAACCTTCTCGTATTTTTTTGTAAAAATCGACCAGTTCGCTGGAGATTTGTACGTTTTCCAACGCCGAATTTTCAAAAACAGCCTGGAAGAATTTCATCATTCTTCGCAGATAATACAGCGTCACCATCGAAACACCGTTTCCAACCAAAGCGTTATTGGCATCGTTCCATTCCGGACGTTGCGTGTTCATCCAGATGCCGCCTTCCAAAATAAAGTTGGATAATTTAGCCAAAACGGTTGCCAATATTTTTTCAGTGAAATTTACCTTCAACACTTCTCCGTTTTCATCGGTAAGCAAAGCACCGTCTGCTCCGATTTCTTTTCTTCTTTCGTGAATTGTTGAATCCAAATCGAAATCAAAATCAATGGTATCTTTCGGATTTTTCAGGATTTCGGTGTAGGATTTTATTTTATACGGAACATTGGCGTACACGAAATATTCTTTGTCTAAAAGTGTTTCTAAAGAATTTGGGAAATAATTTTCGGCAAATTCTAAAAACTTCAACAGATAAATAATCTGATGATCGCCCCAGTAACCAATGTAGCTCCAAGGATCGTCGGCTTCTATGGTTTCCCAATCGAAACCGTCTTTGGTTACCCGGTACGGATTGTAACCGTCAAAAGTCGTTGCATTCAGGAATTTAAAAATCATTCCTTCGATAAAATACGGATACGAATGCGCCAAAGCTTCCCAATTCTGGAAAATATCTCTCCAGTTTCCTTCATAATCGAGGATTTTAGAACCGTCGGTTTCACTTCTGGTATTGATGGAAAATTTGTTCCAGGGACGGGAAGGATCGCCGTGACGGCGGGAAAATTTGAGCGGTAAATATTCTTTAGCCAATCTTATGAAATCAGCATCTTCTGTATTTTTTAACGATTCATTTAATTCAAAAAGACTAAATTTTTCTGGAAGATTATTTAAAATTTCTTTTGAATGATTGAATATATTTTGATTCGCTTTTTCTAAATATTTGGAAAAATCCCACTTTTCGATGGTGTAATTGTCATCAAAAATTCCGCCACGCATAATGTTAAACAACGTGTTGGAAAAATGTCGGCTGTCTCGCAGATCGTCGTTCGTAAACTGCAATCCATCGGCAGAAGCGACTAGTTTTTTGAGATTTTTAGTGCCTAAATCTATATCGTTCTGGATTTTTTCGGCAAGATTCTTTTCGTTTTTAATGCGTTCAATCCAACCGATTACATTGGATTGAGATTGATTAACATTGGCGATAAACCACCATTCTTTCTCATCATTTGTGTTTAATGCTAATTCCTGCTGAATAAAATAGGCTCCTTTTTCGCCTTTAATATCGTTTTCTTGTATAATTTTTTCGCCTTTTCTGAAATTTTTCAACTGAAGTGAAGACAGCAAATACGTTGGATTTTCAATCCCGATGGAAAAAACGGTGTTTGCTTTCAAGGCTTCACTTGGTTCTGCTTTATCCACAATAATGGCACTTAATGCGAAGATTCCGAGTCCTGATTTTTGATCGAGTTCGGTGCGTTTGTAGGCATCGCCCAAATTGCTGACACGGTTTTGCAAATCGCTTCCGATTCCGTACGGTAAAATATTTTGCAGTCCGTCTAAAACGGTTATATATTGATTTCCAGCCGCTAAATTTTTGATTTTTGATTTTTTAATGAACCCAAATTCGCTGCTGTTATTCCATTCATAAGAAAAAGCGAGTGCTAAATCGTGGTTGATTTCTTCAAAAATAATCTTGTTTCCAAATTCGTTTTTATAGACATTTCTAGAAGTGTGAAATTGCGCTTCATTGCGAACGGAAAAAGGTTCCCAAACAATAATTTCCTCTTTTTTATGAATCTGAATCATCGTTTTGCTTCCGGTAATTTCTGCCGATTCGGTGATTTTATCATCGGTGTAGTACGGAAAAAGGGCAAATTCTGAGTTTTTTCTCCCCGCGGAAAGTCCGCCATTGCTGGAAACGAACATCCAATGATTGGAGTCGCTTACGATGGTCATAAAAAACGGACGCAACGATTCTGCATCGGAAATTTTAAAAAAAACTTCGTGGTTGATTTTTACAGTTTCTAAAGAGGATTCGATATGGGAAATCGTGGATTGCATTAATGAAATTTTGATGTATTATTTTTAAAATTGGTTTGTAAAGCCCTTCCGAAGGAAAAATTTCCTTCGTTGAAATGTTTTGAGAGTCTTGTTTTCGGGAAACCTTACAGGTTTTGAAAGCCTGTAAGGTTTGAGTGGTTTAAAATTTTATTTTGCTTTGTAAACTCTTACATAATCGATGTACATACTTTGAGGGAAAGAGGTTCCGTCCGTTGGAAATCCTACAAAATTTCCTCCGACTGCCACGTTAAGAATCAGAAAAAAAGGATGATTATACACCCACTCTCCTGAAACATCCGAAGATTTTACGCGATGATAAAGGTATCCGTCTACAAAAAAGTCTATCTGGTTTTCCTGCCATTCTACTCCAAAGACATGGAAGTCCTGATCGAATCTGGCATTTTGTAATCCATAGGCTTTTGTTTTTGCATTTCCTCCTGAATATCCGGGACCGTGAAGGGTTCCGTATACGACATTCGGGATATGCCCTTTCAGTTCCATGATGTCTATTTCGCCACACTGAGGCCATGAAACGGTATTGATATTATCGCCCAACATCCAGAAAGCTGGCCAGATTCCGGGACCATAAGGTGTTTTGATTCTTGCTTCTATTTTTCCGTAAGCATGAGAAAAAAGTCCCTGTGTTTTTACTCTTGCCGAAGTGAAAGCGTTTCCGTTTTTTCTTGCGGTGATTACTAAATTTCCATTTCCGTCTAAAGAAACATTATTGGTGGAATTGGTATACGACTGCAATTCCTGATTTCCCCATCCGTTATCTCCGTTTCCTAAATCGAATGTCCATTTTTTATTATCAGGAAGGCTTCCTGCGGTACCGTTGAATTCGTCACTCCAGACCATCTCAAAGCTTCTGTCGGGAAGCGTTTGTACCGATTCCTGATCGCATGAACTCATCGAAAACAAAAATGCAGGAACAGCCAGAAGTTTTAAAATTTTATTTTTAGGTAAATATTTCATAATTGTTCTTTTAAAATTTTAGTTATGGAAATAAATATTATCAAAGAAAATATCTCCGTTTCCGTCTACTTTGAATTGAATAATGTTGCTGAGTACAACCGGTGAGAAGGAAGACAGCGGAATGTCTACACTTTTCCAGCCATTGGTATTTATCCCAATTCCCGAAGGTACAGATAAAGCATACGGCGTTTCTACAGGACCGGGACTGATTAAATAGAATTTTAAATTTGTAGAATTAGCGGTATAATAATCTATATGGATGAATCCATAAGATGAAGCATTAAGCGGACTTGCAAACTGGGTTCCCTGATAGTTTAGTCCTGCATATTTCAGGGTATTGTTTCCTGCTATCGGAGTTTGGGAAACCTGTGTAGACTGTCCCCAGTTCGGATTAAAATCTGTACCCGCAGCATTTGTATAAGCATCACTGAAAACTGAAAGAACGCTTGCCGCAGCATGAGTTGGTACAGGTGCAGCCGCAGTAGGTGTTGCAGGAATTATGCTTCCGTCGTTGTAGAAGTAAATATTATCTGCATAAAAATTAGAAATATTGGCTCCTTCAAAAATTATCTGACCGATATGCGCTTTCGTTGTTAACCCTGTAATTGCTGTAATGGGAATATTCAGACTGATCCAGCTCTGACTTTGTAATGAAGCGGTATTTACGGTGTACTGCCCTGTTTTATCATCAGTTCCTCCATATACTCCATCTGCTCCGAAGTCTGCTACTTTTATGGTAAAAGATGATCCTGCCGCTACAGCATTCGGTAAGTACATATCCATGCGTAAATGTGACATGGATGATGCATTTACAGTAGGTGAGGTCATCTGGATTCCCACAAAATTAAAGTTGGTATAGTTAAGCACATGGTCATTATTTACCGTAAAATCTGCTGATTGTGTCGTTTGATATGGAGCCCAGTATCCGTTGTAATAATCCACCGGAACATTGGTGTATTTATCACTGAAAATAGAGATGACATTATTTGCCGTCTGTGTCGGTACAGGTGCATGAACAAAATTTCCTGAAGAATTAATGGTAAGGCTTCCTGTTGCCGTATTGCTTCCTAAAGTTGCGGTAATAACAGAAGAACCGGATCCTACTGTACTTACATTTCCAAGCTGGTCTACCGAAGCTACCGCTGCATTGGAAGTTTTAAAGTTGAAATAATACGGGGTAAGGTTCACCGCCTGTGTTGCTCCGTTGGGCATACTGTAAGAAGCAGTAAGTCCGTCGATTTTATTATTAACGCCTACAAAAGAGGTAATTGTTTTGTTGCTTCCGTTCAGGATAGATGCGGACTGATAGGAAATGGTTCCGAGTTTTTCAAATTTCACCTCATCTACCCAAAAGGTATATCCTTTGTTGTTTTCGGGACCTTCGGAATAGAAAAACATTCCTTTTTCCATTTTTAGTTTTGAAGGATCAGGAATCGGGATGATTACTTTTTTCCAGTTGGTATTTACCGGAAGTGCAGAAAGGGAAACCTGATATTTGTTTTCACCAAGATCGTTTCCAAAACCGATAATATCTATATTCGCTGCCTGAGTCGCTTTGATCCAGAATGTTAATGCATTGTAATCTGAAAGATCTCTTCCTACAGAGGTGTAAAAAGATCCTCCTGCATAAGCTCCTTCGGGACTTCCGTAATCCGGAACGGCAAATTTCATGGAAGTGGTTCCTGAATATTTTACCTGTGTGTCTACATCAAATGCTTTTACATCGGATCCTCCGAAGGCGGAATAATTTAACCCTGAACTGAAGGCATCCATAAAAACTTCCGGATTTTTAGGATATTCTGCCGTTTCAAGCTCGCTGATGTCTCTCTGACAGCCAAAAGCCATTAAAAGTGAAGCACTTAATAATACTTTGGTGAATTTATGTCTGAATATATTTTTCATTTTTGTACAAGTTATTTACCGATATTGATTTGAATATACGTTCTTATTTCCCATTCATTTCCGTTCGGGAATCCGATTGCGGTAGGATCAGGAACCCAGTTTCCGGCACCGTTTATGGTATAAGTAGGTGCATATCTCGGAGAATACTGATCTAAAGTTCTGTAGGTCCCGCGAACTCCGATTCTTGTTCCCGGAAGGATCCACCACTCCGGTTTTCCTATTTCAAGGGAGAGATCTCCCATGAGCTGCATCGGGAAAGTAAGGTTATAATCTCTGTGGTAATCGTAAGGTCCCCAATCGTTCAGTTTGAATGCGGTAACAAATTTTAATTTTTTGTAAATGGTTCTCAGCTCTAATCCGAATCTTTCGATTTTTCTGGTATCGCTTCCATTTGCCTGTGCCGTTCCGCCATAAATATTGGCTATCACTCCGAAATCGGAGCTTACTTTAGAAACAATTCTTGCATTGGCTTCCCAAAGATTGGCTGCCGGTGCAGCTCCCGGAAATGCGAAAGTGGTTCTTCCGTCCGGTAAAATTCCTATTGCTGCATCCTGTGTTGTCGGCAAATGTCTGTATACAAATCCTGTACTGAATGCAAATGGTGCATCTTCTGTTTTATCACTGTCCCACGCGTACATCCATGTAGCCGGAGTAGGATCATACGTGAAAAGAATTTCTCCTGCGGTCTGCTCGCGGTTTGCTCTTACCACAAAAGGATCCTGCAGTATATTTCTTGGTCTTCCCGGTGCAGGTGCGTCCATTGGAACCGGTCCTTCGATCGGCTTTTGCCAAAGGAAATTAGGCGCAATCTGGAAATTCCCGATGTTGTAGGTAAATCCTGAAAGAACGTTATACTGGTTTCCGCTTCCGCTGTCTTTTAATCTCCATCCTGTAAAGGTCTGTGTGTAATCTGCTCCTCCATTGGCAACCAGACCCATCATCGCTCCCTGTGCGTACCAGTTGAATTTTCCGCCTGCGTAGGTAAATTTGGCTTTTCCACCCCAATTGTCTTTCCCGCTGATCTGATCCTGATAAATGTTTCCGTCTCTGTATAACTGGAATGTTCTTCCGTTAAGCGGCTGTCCGCCCCAGATTCCGCCCAGATCAATTCCGAAGTTTCCGAATTTTCTCTGAACTGCTAATGTTACTCTTCTGGTTTTAGGCTGCGGAATGGCAAATGAACTTTGTGTATCTCCTCTCTGGTCCAGATCTTCATGATAGATTCCTGTAAGATCGAATTTCCCTGCTTTTCTTGAGTATTTTACCAACAATGCAGGGTTGGCTCCCCACCAAAGTTCCGGTCCGAAAGCGACTTTCAGCCCGTTGATTTCTTTTTTTCCTGTGAATTCAAAACCGAAAGGGGCTTCTCCGTTGTAGATGTCCATATTAGGACCGTAATTGGCTTCAGGATAGAGTCCGAAAAGATCGCCTTCGTATCCCCAATGGTAATGCCCTGTTCTGTAGAACCCGTGAAGATCAAAATATTTCTGATTCCATGTATAACTTGCGTTGTAGACCTGAATTCTGTTGAGATCTCTCATTGTGGTTGTGGTTCCGTCTGCATTCATTACCTGAATTGCTCTTCCTCTGTTTTCGTAAAATATCTGGTCGATAGGATTTTCTGCCACATTTCCCAGAATATTAAAGTTAACATTGGCTCTCATATTGGCAGTCGGATTTCCTTCTATTCCCACGTAATAGGATTGCATATGATCAAAGCCCTGTCTGTTCGGATAGGATGTATAAGCATCTGTTTTTTCTTTTGGTGTGGTGATAAGACTTCCTCCGGTGTTGAAGGTTGAAAAATCTGCTCTCAGATTGCTGATTCTGATCATATCACTGCTTTCTCCTTTCAGAGCGGCTTTATCGCCTCTTGCTCTCAGATTTGCATCGGTAATATTGATGTCATTAAAATAGTTTTTAACCATGCCGGAAGATTTCATCTGAGTGCTCTCGTAAGGATTGTACTGATGAACCTGCTTCAGTGTGTAATATGCGCTTCTCGGATATAACTGATAGTGTCCTGTAGCATCTGTTTTTCCTTTGGCGCAGATTCCGAACCATTCTTCGTTCATGTTATTTTCGCCTTTCCGGAAATCTCTGATGTATCCTCCGTTGCTCCACGATGCATTGGTATTGTGTACCTCCAGATCTTCGGTCTGTTTGTATTTCCACCAACCGTCGCTAAACTGGAATGTGAATCCTCCCAGAGCATTTCCCGCTTTTCCCAAGCCGGCTGCATTTTCATAGATTTCCTGCCAGTTTCCGAGCAGATAATAAGACTGTGCATCCTGATCTTCTTTTTGAGAAAGTTCGTTAAAGGAGTCTGCTCCAAATTCGGTGAAGAGAACCGGTTTTCCGTATTCTGTTTTTACTTTCAGGAAGAGATCGCCAAAAGAAACGCCTCGGTATACATTGGTTCCGAAAATATCTACATCTTTACATTCCTGGGCAATAATGTCTAAAAACAGGGTGTCTCCGTTACATAAAGCAACCGGATGGTTCTGATCTAAAGATTTTATTTCTAAAGCTGCCTGATTGAAGAGCTGATACATCGGGATAGCTTTTTGGGTAGATTTTCTGTCCTTCATAGGAATATCTTCCGTTTCTGCGCCTTCCCAGAATAAGCCGTAATTGTTTTCGTTTCCTAAAAGGTACAGCAAAAGTCCCGGTGTATTTTTATACTGTTCTGCCAGTTCTCTTGCTTCTTTCAGTAAAAGTTCTCTGGTTGCAGGGTTTGCGTAATCTGTGTTTACCACCCATGAGCCATTTACGGTAAGACCGTATCTTCCGAAAGAATGGTTGAGCATGGTGTAAATTCCATAATTTTCGTAGATGTAAGTAATCCACTTTGCCGGAATTCCTGTGTAGATTCTAACGGTATTTACGCCCATATTTTTCAGAAGTCCCATTTCATCGTCCAAAGCTTTTTTGATGAAATCATCAGACTGTTTCCAAAGGGAATAATTATAATTGGTTCCGACAGGATAGTAATCCCAGTTCATCCCGTTTACAATGAAAGGTTTTCCGTTCACTTCTAATTTTTGTCCGTCCGTGTTATTTGCCACCTCAACTTTCTGGGATTGGGCATGGGAAAGATGAGCGCCGATACAGACTAAAAAAAATAATATTCTTTTCATTATGGTATATAATTTCTATTCAGGTTTATGATTTAAACTGACGCAGCATCTGATGATGAATCGTCTCTGCCTAATTTAAAAATGTTAACAATCAGTTCATAAATAATATGTATATACATTTGATATACATATTCAAACAACTGAATGTCAATAATTTAAACAACAAAGTCTAATACATAAAATCATTTTCAGGCAGAACATTCAGGGTATTTCTGAGCAAATGAATTATGAATTATTTAACATTTTACATCTCCTGATGCGACATTTTTTAACATTTAAATAAAAATATTGAAATGAAAAATCAGCTTTAAAATTTCACCCTTTTGAGAATTTAAAAATAATATACCGTCAAAATGTCTGTAAGAAAATTATGTTTTCAGAGTTAAAATCTTCAGAGAATTATTGAAATTGAAATGATGATTTCGGTGAAAATTATTTATAAATGTATCTTCATTTTAAGACAAAAAAACCATTCGAAAATTTCGAATGGTCTGACTGAAATCAATTATTTAAATTTTGCTTTTTCTATGCTGACTCAATAGGATGAGCCTAAAAACTGAAAGATTATTCTCTAAATTTAACGATCATTTTTTTGGTATACGCTTTATTATCTGAATCTGTAACTTTCAGCAGATAATATCCTTTAATCTGTAAAGGCAGATCTATTCTCACTTCTTCTGAGGCACTGAAATTCTTTTCTAAAATAAGAACTCCGTTCACATCAATAACCTCAGCTTTTATTATTTTTTTTCTTGTGTATTCCGAACCTTTTCTGTGCTCCAGTCTTATAAATGCAACATCGTTTACAGGATTTGGATACAGATGAACGACTGTCATTTCCTGTTCCTGTGCTTTAGACTGAATGGTATTGGTTACCGTATTGGTTTTCAGAAGGTTTTCGTCATCAAATGCAATGAATGCACTGTTTTTAATTTTTGTATCTTCTTTTAATCCTTTTTTAGGAAGAATGGAGAAGGTAACATACCCCTGAGATCGGTCTGAATCTACGGAAGTAGGCGGTAAAAATACATTTTCAAGCTTAAATGTGATCTTGTTATCTATAATTTCCGCAGATACGTTATCATGACTTGCAGACACCATTTTAAAGGTATTAATGTCCAATTCCTGCGGAATGTTATCTATAATGGATACATTCTGAGTAGCAAAATTTCCTACGTTTTCAAATCTGATGGTATAGGTAAGCAACTGATCGGGTAATATATATCCTTCTGTTCCATAGCCTTTCGGAGAAACCAGAATATCATTAGGATCTATCGCTCCATAAATAGGGTATTTTTGCATCAGCAGGTTATCATCGATATTGCAGTCTGCCGATGAGTTTACAATTTCTCCTTTAAAATCTAATTCATCACCCACTGAAACGGATGCGTCTGTACCGGTCATAAAACTGATGACTTTATTGTTAAAAGGATTTAAAGATCCCATACTCCAGGAATATCTTGTATAATTTTTTGAATTTTCAACAAAGCTTTCCTGCTGCGCAATCGGTAATGACGGACTGATAATATTTACAGAGGAAGGTACTGTAAATTTTAAAATGCTTGAATTGGATATATTACGGGACTGATTGCTTACTACAATTTTAAACTGGTTATTGGTATATCCTTTTCGGATAGCCGTTCCTCCCATATTTATTTTTAAATCTGTATCGTTACAGGTTGACGTTGCAGCGATAAATATTTTTTGGGAAGGCTGATAATTGGTCAGATCGAATACTTTGGAACCTGTACTTAATCCGTTCTCTTCTAAAATTCTCAGCTCAACATCATTCTGAGTGGTATAAAAGCTGAATGTACCGGCATCACTGGAATATACTTTGGCATTGGTAGGCACCACTTTAATAGCCGCTCTTGAAACGGTAGGTTCGCTATCCTGTTTCACCCCGTCGTTATTGGTGTCAAAATAAACGATTCCGGAAACTTTTGTCTGTTGGGGCTCTACGATTTCGAGTATTTGATTGGCAGAAATATTCGTCAGTTTCTGAATGATTCCACTCGCCCATTTAACGGTGATGGTATTGATGGTTGCGGCGTTTCCTAATCCAAAATGCTGTGTATAGCTGCTTTGTCCTCCAAAACCACTCTGGCTGTTTACTTCTCTCATCTGCGTGCTGCTGCCTGTTTCTACAAATATTTTTGTTCCGATGGCAGAACCATTGCTTTCTGTGGCTTTAAGATTAATTTCCAGCCATTTATTGGTATTCCCGTTATTGACGAAAATGTGGTTTTTCTGATTGGAATGGGTTGCCACGGCAAGATCCAGATCGCCGTCATGATCGTAATCGCTCCATGCGTGTCCGAAAGAAAGTCCGAAATTATAGGTAATTGCTTCGTCTCTGTTTTCGGTAAAATTTCCGGTTCCGTCGTTAAAATAAAGGAATTTTCTGATTCTGTCATTGGTTACAAACAAGTCTAAATCTCCGTCATTATCAATATCTGCAAAGCTGCATCCGTGAGAACTTCCTCCCTGATTAACAATAGAATTGGTTATTTTCTGGAAATTTCCGTTTCCTAAATTTTTATACAGGAAATTGGTTGTTGTGTTGGAATTGGTTACGAATAAATCCAAATCTCCATCATTATCTATATCTCCCCAACAGCTTCCCACAGATTTTCCGCCTTCCTGATTGATGATGTTATTTTTCTTGGAGAAGGTTCCGTTTCCGTCGTTATGGAATAAAGAGTTCTTATTTCCGCTTCCATTAGGGACAAATAAATCCATCAGTCCATCCTGATCATAATCTGCCCATGTTGGTCCAAGAGAAGAATTAGCTTCCAGCGGAATGGCATCTGCCTGCTCTTTTACAAAACCTCCGCTACCTGTATTTCTGTGCAGCTCATTGTATTTTGTAGGGAAATAATTACACATAAACACATCTGCTTTGTTATCGTTATCATAATCTGCAAAGGCACCGCCATGATAATAGGAAACATCCTGAGTAAAAGATTTGGTATTATCTGCGACCAATGTACCGTTGTCATTTCTGTAGAAACGATTGGGATTTCTGGTATTGTTAAGAACCAATAAATCTTCATCGCCGTCGTTATCTACATCTGCCCAGGTGCTGCTCATAGAAACCCCGTCTTCAGGTAAAACCTGCCCTGCTGTAAAGCCTCCGGCTGTATTATTCATAAAAATTCGGTTAGGAGCAGTAAGTCCCATATCTGTAATGTATATATCATCATATCCATCATTGTTGATATCTACCCAACTGATGGTCCATGAGTTGGAGGTGAATGAATCAAACAACGGATTTTCAAGACGTGAAAATATCAGCTTTGAAGTATTGGTGGTCTGTACAGATATCGAATTCGCAATAGTTGACTGTTGTGTTTCTCCGTTCACTTTTCCTGTTATCACGGTTTCAACGGTGGAATTAAGCGTGGTTCCTACCAGTTCTCCGTTATTGGCACCTACGGTTGCCACCACTTTGGTTTCAATCTGATACGTAGAGTTCGGCTGTAAAGTCGGTAAGTTATTATATTCTACTTTTGTTTTGTCATTAAGTTCCGTAACAACACCCTGTGTTTGGGATTGATTGGGATTAATAATTTTCGATTCTACTACTTTAAGTCCTTCCTGTACAATAACTTCTACCGAAGGATTCGTTACTTCCCCGCCCGTTTTAACCTGAGAAACTACGGTTGCCTGTTCGGTCGGGATGAGCGCATCGTCGCTTACGTTGCTTGTCTGGGTGAAAGAATGTCCTAAAGAACTTCCGGTATAACACATCCAGTTATCATTAAAATTACTGTTCATCACCGCAATATCATTATTGCTTTCCACGATCAGATAAGGTCTTTCCGATCCGGAAGCCGTTCCTGTTCCGTTGTAAAATGCTTTCCATTCATTTAGACTTATGGAGCAGTCTGCGTATTTCTCGGGAGTAATAGTAAATGTTTTATTAAATTTTGTCCCATTGGTTAAAGCATCTTTTACGGTAACCGTAGCTCCTGTTTTTGAAAATAAATACAGGTGAGAAAAGGAACCGTTATACTTTGAGCCTGTTAAAGGATTGGTTACATTGGTTTCATTTCCCGGAGGTGCAATATAGGTGAGGAACTTTTTTCCTGCCGTTGTTCCGCTTTCGGAAGAAACCATTGTTGCCATATCGGAGGTTCCCGGAGAACCGGTTTCAAACCAGTTCCCTTCAAAAACAGAGACTTTTTTTCCTGCGGAACAGGTAACTCTGAAGACGGTAGGATAAGAAACGTTTCCATTGGTTTTTCCCACCCAGTCTCCCGCGGCTAACCGATTGAGAGAGAAGGTTTGTACAGGTACCCAGTTTCCGTTTACAAAACGATCCAGTTTCACCGTATTGGCATTGTCCCAGCTCACAATTCTTATTTCCTGTTCACCACCCGACTGATAAGGAACGGCGAAATACATCAGTTCTCCGGAAGAGCTTCCATTGGAGGTAGGAACATATCCTCCTCCGTCCCGCTCATTTCCGAATAAGGCTCCGTACTGCATCGTTACAGGCTTATTGGCAACCAACATATAGGTTTCTCCCGAAATCATCGCATCCCTTCCTTCCGGAAAGCTGTAAATTAAATCCTGCCCCACGTTCAGTGTTTTGGAAAAAACTTTAACGGGATTTTCAGCATTAACGTCTGTAAAACCTGTATTTGTTTTTGCCTGAGTAGAGATTTTGTAAAAGTCTATTACCGTATTATTCTGATAAGCAAATACATTGATGTCTCTGTTTGATGAGGTAATCATGGGAGCATACACAATGAATTTCTGTCCGATAGAGCTTTTATCCACACTGGGAACCCAGTCGTGCTGCCAATCGCTGTTTGTACTTTGGGAAGCATACACCAGTTTATTGGATTTTACAATAAAATAGTCTCCGTCCCATTTTAAAACACCACCGGAAGCATAACGGGCATCATCATTAATCCCATTGTCTTTAATATACAGGACGTAACTCTGCCCTGCTTTTAACACTCCGGTTTTAGAATCATCCGTATCTCCGTCCGCGCCGTCATCAATGATATTAAATTCCGTATCATCGTAGATAGCCGTTACCACTAAACAGACGTTTCTTTGTACGGCATCGTTATTCGGTGGAACATAAATTTGAAAATAAGTTGAGGGCTCTCCTGTTGCGTAGAGATTATTTACCCCTAAAAAAAGAATAAATAAAAAGAATAAATTTTTCATACTTGCTGCTATTTTAGGTAGTAGACCGCATTCAACAAATATGCTTATTTTAAAATACATTGATTTTCAAAAACTTACACTTTTTTCTTCGAAAAAAAATTCCAAAAAAAAGATTTTGTTTCATTTTTTGGAATTTTAAAGAGTTTATTGGCTCAATGCAAATAGTATGCAACGATACCCTTCTGAAAATCAGAATAAAAAAAATCAATTATAACCAATCCAAGTCTCAAAACTGTCTGAGCTTCTGTGAAGAATTTTACAGCCATCGCAAGATCTGCTGTTAGCAATCAGATGAAACATCAGGAAAAATTAAAGAGAAGATGCTTCCACCTTCTCTTTATTAAAATCTAAAAATCAAACACTTAAACCTCTTTCATTTTCCAGATCATGGAATGGGTAAGTTTTCAGAATTTTTAAAACAAAATCCTCATCTCCTTGTTATTACAGGAAACTTTCTACTCTTTCATACAGCCAGTAACAGGCCATTACAATCACAAAAACTGAAACGGCAGATCTGTAAAGATCGATATTTTTAAACCTGTTGGAAACATAGAGGATAATGGGAAAACTTATCAGTACAATCAGGATCTGCACCAATTCTATTCCTATATTGAAGCCTAAAACACTCCATATAAACTGACTGATATCCAGATTAAAGAACGTAATGGTATTGGCAAAAGCAAGTCCGTGCACAAATCCGAAAAGCAGGGCAATAAGAACTTCTTTCCCGAAAAAGATGGGTTTGGAGATATTGATTCCGGACAGTAAAATGGTAATCGCAATCCCGATCTCTATATTATTCGGGTTGATGTTTATTAATTGTATGGCTCCCAAAATAAGCATCAGCGAATGTCCTATGGTAAAAGCGGTTACGATCTTTACCACTCTTTTTACCGCAGATTTTTTATTGTGCAGAAGTTTCCATTTTCTGTCTTCTACAAAAAACGGAGCAACCAGAAGCAGGGAAATTAAAAACAAAATATGGTCTTTCCCTTCTAAAATATGCTTGAAACCCATTTCGACCATGCTTTTGAACCCTGTAAAAAAACTTCCTTCCTCTAATGATATATTCAGAGGCTGAATATTTCCGTCCAGATCCCGCGCTGCAACCCCCAGAATCTGATTAGAATTCTGTACTCCTTTTTCCCAGTCGGAAGCCAATCCTATAATCGATTTGTGATTATAGATCTGGTGTACAAAGGCATCGTAATGAAGGGTGAAATTACGGGTATCTTCTTTTTTCTGTGGTTTTGCCGTAATCCTGAAATCTATTTTATCATACAGCCCGACCACAGAATCCTGTGTTCTGGAGATCTTATAATCAACAAGTTCTATATTCCAGAATTTGTTTTCAGAGGAAATTTTGATATGATTCTTAAAATACTCCTGAATCTTTTTTTTCTGATCCGGTGTTATTTTACCGTTGAAAACGATTTCAAAATCACGAAGCGGCGCAGTAATATCAATCGCTGCACCGCTCGGATACATATGAAACATGACCTTCGTATCCGGCAGCGGATGCGCCGATGCAAAGACTGAAAAAAAGACAAATAAAAAAAACAGTTTCTTCAACCCTCTATTTTTTGATGAGTTTTTGTCCGCTTGTTTTTGTACCATTGTGTTGTATATTGAAGGTATAAACTCCTTTTTCAAGACTGCTTAAGTCGGCAGAGACAGAATTTTGTCCTTTCGGCAGATTGCTCTTCTCTATGCTCTTCACTAATCTTGCGCTTTGGTCATAGATGTTGATTTTTGTATTTCCTTTTTCAGAAGCTGTAAAGTTAAAAGTAGCAAAATCTTTTACCGGATTAGGATAAATCATAGGTTTAGAAATGGAAGTATTGGTTTCATCCGTAGATAAGGTATTTCCTGTTCCTCCGTAATCTGTAGTGTGATCTCTCCAAATACTGTGAGGATGTTTCGGAGTAAGGATAATTCCGTTCTGTACAGAATATTCTATCCATACCGATGGTCCGTCTATTCTTACATAACCGTTCTGGTTACTCAGTGTGGCATCGGTAGACCATGCAATGTATGTATTATCCAGTTCATTATTATATTTTGCCATAATGGTTGCCGCATTCGTATCGTCCACATCATTTACGTAAGTTGCAATTGCATTGTAAACGAGCTGTTTTTGAGCTGTTGTTAAATTGCTTACTTTCAGTCCGGATTTTGTGGTCGGGAACAGCCAGTCTTTTCCGGGACCGCAGACCAAATCGGTATACGTTGTGGAAAGCTGTGCCGTAGTAAGCTGTGCGGAAGATAATCCGGACAACATATTCACAAGAGCCGTTTTTTCTTCAATCATTGGTTGGTAGGTTGCCGAATTATAAGTAAAAGAGGCAAAAGGTTCTGCCGCGACAAAAGAAGGAGTTGCCCCTACAAGAATTCCGTTAATATAGGTGTTGGAAACCGTTCTGTGATGTCCTGTCATCTGGATTTCAAAAGTTCCTGATAAAGATGGAGTTCCGAAAAATCCAATATAAAAATTACCTTCTCCGTAAGTGGTTCCGCCTCCGTTGTTTGAAAGATAATTGTCTGCCATCCAAAGTCCGTAGATCTCTTTATAGCCTTCATTTCCTGTTCCGGATAAAGCCTGAATGAGATTTCTGGCAGCAGTTAACTGAGCCGTTGTAAGAGTTCCCATTTTCAGCCCGATTCTTGGGGACATGGCAGCAGGAAGATTAGACCATGTTTTTGCATTGGCGTACGTGTAAGCCAGCTCCAGCGTTGAAATCTGTGAACTGGAAAGGGTGGCTTTGAAGGCATTTGCCAGATCAATAATCTGTTGTGTGGTAACCACTGTTTTCGCAGCCTTATTTTTCTTGGCAATATTCGTCATAAATGCTGCTTTTGGGGTTTCTGTATTCTTTTTAAAAAAGCTGAAAAATGAAAGTGCCGCAACAGAAGTGGCTACGGTGATGCTGAATAGTGTTTTCATTGTATAAGTGTTTAAATTATAGGTTGAGTTTGTTTAAACTTTTTTTATTAAAAATATTCTTCTTGGAAAGCGCAAAGATTTCTATGTTAATAAGCTTAAAAGAGTTTGTTTTTAAAAATTGTATTTTAAAATTAATCGTGCATTAAAGGGAGTTCCTGCGGTATAATGTATTTCTTCCACGCTTTCGGTTTCGTTTTGAAGACGGCTTTCGGTGAGGAACTGGGTTTCTTTCCATTTGGTGTTGAAAATATTATCGATATTAATTCCCACAGAAACTTTCCTGAACTGATAGTTCACAGAAAAATCGGTGATAAAATACCCTTTTGCTATTACAGAGTTATCCTCATTTGCAGGTCGGTCTCCCAAATATCTTGCATTGATGCCTGCCGAAAAATTCTTAAGATTTTTCACGGATAATCCGCTGACAAAGGTAGTTTTGGGAGCAAGCGGAATGTAATCGCTGCCTTTAGCTTCTTCTATGGCTCTTGCATGGGTATAGGTAAAATCGGTATTCCAGAAAAGCCAGTTGTTCAGCTGATAACGCAATCCGATATCAATACCTTTTCTTGCTGTTTTTCCTGAGGGTTCCACCACCGCTTCATCGCCTACATAAACAAACTCCTGTTCAAGAAACAGATACCACAATGAGGCATTTATTAATACGTTGGGAAGAGGTTTCCACGAAAATCCCAAATCGGCATTGTAAGAAGTAAGCAGAATGTTTTTCCCTTTTTCGGCAATTACCACTCTTGCATCATTGCTGTGAAAGCCTTTTCCTAACTTCAGAAAAGCATTAAAACCTGTATTAAAAGAGTATAAAAAATTAAGTTTCGGACTAAGAACAGCTTTTGCTTCAGACTGATTCTGATAGTTTTCTGCCAATTGATCCACAACATTAAATTTGAAATAATCCACCCTCAATCCTGCATTAATCAGCCACTTTCCGAAAGAAAAATCCCAACTGCCGTACCCGAATAGATTAGTCTGATTAATATCTCCCAGACTGAGGTATTGCAAAACGGTTTGTCTGTTCTTGGTATGAGAAAGTTCTATATCCTTATTATTATCATTTCGTAAACCTCCTCCTGTTTTAAAACTGATATTGTCATTTATTTTCCCGTTGTATTCCGATTGAAATCCCACAATCGTTCTGTTGTCTTTCTGTCTGATCTGATCTCCGTTGATGCGGTCATTCAGGAAAAAGGTAAAATTGGAGTACAATTCAAAATCATATTTGTTGAAATACACCTGATTTCTGATAAAAGAATCGTCATTCATTTTTCTTTCGTACTGAAGATTGAAATTGCTTCGGCTTGTTGTGCCTCCTTCCGTATTGTCTATTGCTCCAAAATGCGAAATAAGTCCGCTGTTTACAGCTCTTTCCGGTATTTGTCCACTTGCATCCCATTTGCTGTTAAAGTGTGAAACAGAGACAGACAGTCTGTCTTTATCGCTCAGTCTTGAGGTATATTTTCCAAAAAGGTTGATGCGGTTGAAGTTTTGAGGGGCATCAAAATAATTATCCGTCATTAAAAACTCACCTGCAAAATAGGCAGACTGGTTGTTTTTGTTGAGTAAATTAAAAATTCCGCTGGTTCTGAAGGTATTAAATTGTCCGATTTCCAATCCTAAACTGCTTTTGTCGATGAAATCTCTGGTTTTAAAAGCTACAAATCCGGCAGTGGCAAAATCGCCTTTATCCGCAAAATAAGATCCTTTATCAAAATCGATGCTTTCTACCGTTTCCGGAATCACGAAATGCAGATCGGCATATCCCTGTCCGTGAGCGTGAGACACCATATTTACAGGCATTCCGTCTACAGAAATGGCAACATCGGTTCCGTGATCGGCATCAAAACCGCGCAGAAAAATCTGCTCTGCCTTTCCTCCTCCTGCATGCTGCCCGATAAATAAGCCCGGAACTTTTCTCAGCAGATCCTGAGATGAAGCAACAGGCTGTACCTGCAAATCGATTTTCGAAATGGTATTTAAATTTTTTAAATTTTTCGTAATGGTGATTTCTTTGATCTGAAATGATTTCTTTTCTAAGATAATATTCAGGTTTTCCAGATTTTTCAGAACGATCTTTTGGGGCTCAAAATCCTGATGAACAAATTCCAGACTATCCTGCAGATTTACATTTTCCAACGAAAAATTCCCTGAAATATCGGTATGCGTATGATACAACGATTTAGAAATATTTTTTACCAAAACATTTTCTATCCGATGACCGTTTTCATCAGAGATAATCCCCCTCATTGTATTCTGGGAGAATATTAAAACCGGAAAAAGAAGGAATAAAAGAATTTTCATTTCATTTTTAATTTTTATTGTGGATTTTTAAACCTCACAGGTTTTAAAAACCTGTAAGGTTTGAGTAAGAATCTTTTTATGAATTAGTCGTTGCATAATCGTTCACTCTGTCTCTCCAGATGGAGTGATAGTGCACTCCGCTGAGAACAATCCCGCCCTGTACGGAAAATTCGATCCACACTTTCGGACCTGCAATTCTGAAGTAATCATTTTTTACCGTCATCGAAGTATTTCCGCTGTAATAAATGTAGGTATTGTCTAATTCTGAAGTGTAGGTTGCCAGAATAGAAGCTGCATTAGTATCGGAAACATCGTTTACATACGTTTTAATCACATTCAGTACCAGTGCTTTTTGAGTCGCATCCAAGGCAGAACACTGCAGCCCTGAAAAAGCAGTCGGGAAACTCCAGTTGGCATTAGGTCCGCAAACGAGATCCGTAAACGTTGTACTGGCTTTTGCAGTGGCAAGCTGAGTGGAAGAAAGTCCGCCAAGTAAAGCAACAATAGCATTTTTCTCCTGATCCATCGGGGCATACGTTGTAGAGTTAACCGCAAAAGACAACGGTTCTGTAGCGGTGAATAAAGGGGTTGCAGCCACCAAAGCACCATTGTTATAGGTATTGGCAATGGTTTTATGATGCCCTGTAAACATAATTTCGAATTTACCTGTTGCAGAAGGAGTTCCGAAGAAAGCCAGATAGAAGTTCCCTGAGCCATAGGTGCTTCCGCCGCCATTGGCATTGAGATAGTTATCGGCATACAGCAATTGCTGAATTTCATCATAGCCTTCATTAGCAGCGGTTCCGCTCATTTCTTTAATGATGGCTTTGGCGATACCTACCTGTGTTGCATTAAGATTTCCCAAAGGAATTCCTTTTCTTGCAGACATCGCCGCAGGAAGATTAGACCATGTTTTGATGTTGGCATACGTATAATCCAACTGAAGGGCTGCAAGCTGTGAGGAAGTAAGCGTAGCTTTTAACTGTTCGGTAAGGCATACGATTTTGGAAACGCCTGTTACGGAACTACAAGCCGTAACATCTGTAGCGGCTACGGATGCTGCTCCGGTTGTACCCACTGCATTATCGGATGCGCCTCCTCCTGTAGTGCTTGTAGAATTACCAGAATCTGCAGAATCGCTGTCACCCGAACACGAAACGATAACCGTACCCAGTGTAATACCCAGAATACTTACCATCGAAAGGATCTTTTTCATAATATGTTATTTTAAAATTCATTACAAAAAAAATCAATAATCCGATGGATTTCAGGAAAGTGTGGTCAATGGTAAAATAGTTGTGGTGAAAATGTATGCATTGAATTACAGCTTTTTAAGAAAATCTTCTTCATAGGTATTGCCTACGGGAAGCGCAATATCTTTTATATAGACTGTTTTGTTTCTGAAGGAAGTAATTTTCGACAAAGAAACAATACTGGAACGGTGGATTCTGCAAAAACTGTTCTCAGGAAGTTTTTCCAGCAGTTCTTTTATGGTTATTCTTACCAAAAGTGATTTTTGGTTTTCAAAGTAAAATTTCACATAGTTATCCTGTCCTTCAATGTACAGAATCTCACTGAAAACAACTTTTACCAACCCGTAATCTACCCGAAAATAGATAAAACCTTCATCGTGGGCAGAGAGTAATCTTTTTTGCTCCGCCACTCTGTCGATTGCCATTTTAAAACGCTGAAAGCTAAACGGTTTCAGCAGATAATCGAAGGCGCCGATTTCATAGCTTTCTACGGCATATTCTTTATAAGCTGTTGTGAAGATTACCAAGGTTTCCTGAGGAATTGTTCTGTAAAAATCGATTCCTGAAGTTGCAGGCATATTAATGTCCAGAAAAAGTAAATCGACAGGGTTGTTTTCCAGAAAATATCTTGCCTCGCTGGTTTTGAGGAAGGTCTTTTTTAAATCAACACTATCAATATTCGCGCAAAATGCTTCTATGATCTCTAAAGATGGCAATTCATCGTCCAGTGCAATTGCTGTAATCATATCAAATTAATTTTCAGGTTTACAACAAATGCTTTTGGATCTTCTTTTATTTCCAGCGTGTGTTTCTGAGGATAATAAAGCATCAGTCTTTCTTTTGTATTCTTAATTCCGATATTGCTGGACTCTATATTTTTAGTTGTTACGATTCTGTTGAAAACCGTAAAATTCAATTCATTTTCCTTTATAGAGATTCCAATTTTTATTTCAGAATTTTCATCCGGATTTACGCCATATTTGAAGGCATTTTCCACAAAAGTAAACAAGATGAGGGGAGCAATTTTTTTATTATAAAAATTCCCTTCTTTTTCAAATTCGATTATAACGGAATTTCTTAATCTTGATTTCTGTAGTTCGATATAATTGCTGATGTATTGAATTTCTTTTTCCAGCAACACTTCATTTTGATAGGAATCCTGTAACAAATACCGCATAAAATCTGAAAAAATCAAGACCGTATCTGCCGTTTTATCATCTTTTTTTATGGCGGAAGCATAGATGCTGTTGAGCGTATTAAACAAAAAATGGGGATGAATCTGTAATTTGAGATGCGAAAGTTCTGCCTGCAATTTTTCGTTTTTTATTTTTTGATTCTGCATTCTCTCGAACCAGAATGTGGAAAAAAACACGGTTCCTCCAAACAGGAATACCAAATGATCCACATCTGAAAAAAACATCTGAATTTTATGAAAAATTGTCTGATCATGGGATCTCGGATGGATGGGCAGCTCCGGAAAATCAGGAGGAAGATGGGAGCCGAAAAGCATCCAGGGCAGAAGCAGAACAACCAACAGTCCTCCAAAAACGGAAAACCCGTATTGCAGATACTTCTTCTGAAATAAAAGTCGCGGGATGAGGTAAGTATAATTGAAGTAAAAAAAGATGAGGATAAGCAAATTGCCCAATATATTTTCTGATAATTCCTTAAAATAATGCGGCTCTGAGCTCTCCATAGGAAACGCAGGAAATACAACGGGCTGTAACAGAAAAATCAGTACCCCTATAAAAATAAATACTTTTCTTTTGCTCATACTTATTCTGCAAAATTATTGTTTTTGTAATTGCAAAAAGAAAAATGTTGTGAACAGGGATATTTTGGGGGTGAATATTTATTCAACAGGATTTCAAAAAGTGGCTTCGGCTCCGCTCAGCCACCTTCGTTTTACGTTCAGCCAACTGGTTATATGCTCTATCACCTTAGTTTTACGTTCAGTCATCTGGTTATATGCTCAGTCGCCTTAGTTTTACATTCAGCCAACTGGTTATATGCTCAGTTACCTTAGTTTTATATTCAGCCATCTGTTTATTCTCCTTTTCAAAATATTCTTAACTTTTAGTACTAAAAAAATCAAAATACAATAGGTGGCTTCGGCTCCGCTCAGCCATCTTTTGTGTTTCAGAAACAATCTTAATTAATTATCAAATTCCAAGCTATGTTGTCTCCGGCTTCTCATAATGTCCTAGCCACGGCAGTTCGCGCCTGCAATCACCCCTACTTTTCCAGAAAATCCTCCGAGGATTCCTTTTGTAACTCGTAGCATTATGTGCATTTTTTTGGGTTAACAGAGCGAAGGTATTACAGAATTTTCCCATTTCAGGCACTTGTAAAAAAGATAGTAGGTTTTGACTGCTTTTGATAGGTTTTATAAGTTTGAAAACCCATTTCTTCGGATCATGTTCGGGTCTTCTTCGGATCGGCTTCGGAAAAATGGGATTTTTTCCGAAGAAAGACCGAACAACAGTCGAAGGATTTCGGGAGGGTTTTGAGTGATTTACTGGTGTGGAGATGATAATTGAGGTTAAAAAACATGACTGTTTTTGTAATCAAAAAACTAAATCTTGAAATAAAAAAGAGTCCGTCTCACAACTAATGAAAACGGACTTTTTTTATGTTTTTTCTCGACCTTCTGACGGAGAATGGTTTTCGTACAGTGAATCTCAACCCATATCATAGAGTTATGATACAAACTCTTTTTATGTGGTTTCACCCGGGTTCGAATCAGAGACACTGAGATTATTAATTTACACCTCTAACTAACTGATCTAAAAACACTTATGAAACACTATTAATATCACTCATTTATAAAGAAACAGAATAATCTCAATGATATCATGATTTTATATTCCGGTTACTCTTTCAATTACCATTAATTAATAAAAATCTTCTTCCATTTGGCAATTGTATTACGGCTTAGATTAAAATGTTTTGCAAGAGCAACATTGTTGTAATGATTCTTCTTCTGATAATCTAAAATTTTCAGTATGGTCTCTTTATCATAGGATTTATGTTTCTGATTGAGTCTGTTTATGTTGTCATCGCCCTTACCAAATATAATTTTATTAATTCTTATTACATCTAATACCGTTAAGTGATTCTGTAAAAGCGGTAAAAGCTCTTCTTTTCTTTTTATAAATTTTTTCTCTACAATGTCTCTGAAAATTTTGTTATAATCAGGCTGTTCAAATTTTCCCATTTACAATATAGTTAAGATTATATTAATTATTTATATTCTAAATTAATGCAGTTTTTGGTTATTTACTTTCATTGTACATTTCTGTCTGAATATTACATCTGAGAATACTTATTAATCCACTTATAAAGCGTATTTTTAGGAATTCTATATTCGTCAATTATTTCTTTTTTATCCTTCTCTCCTTTTTCAATTAATTCCAGAATAAATTCTATTATTTCTTTCGTATAGATATTCTTACGAAATTGAGGAAGAGTTGAATTTTTACTATTTTTTGAAACACTACTTTGTGGAGGGGAATAAAGAATCAAATGTTGAGTATATATTCTGAAAAAATCAAACTTTAATAATTTACTCCATTTGAGAAGCAAATCGGTTTCCAGATTTTCGGAAGCATACATCATTTGTATTTTTTCCTCATCACAATCAAAAAAATTACAAATTCTGTCCAGCGTTATATCTTCATGCTCCAAAACTTTACTTTTTATGAGATGTCCTATGTGTATATTTTTAAAATTAAATTTCATTTTTAATCATTTTAGTTTTTAATAATCGTTGTTTTATAGATGATATGATGACCATCAAACAATTTTAAAATATATGATCCTGTGCTTAGGCTTTTCAGAAATATACTGTTGTGAAATTTTGATTTCGGAATAATAATCCTTCCTGATAAATCCAATATTTCATATTCTGAAACATTTTTATCGCTTACTACAGTCAGCCAGTCATTTAAAGGGTTGGGTGCTACTTTTATATCACTTTCTGTTTTTCTAATATCAGCAGTTGACAATACTCCGGTAATAGTAAGTTGTCTTTTATTGGAACTTTCCTGAACACAGACACCCATTGCAACAATCTCGTTAAATGTCTTTCCAATAAATGACGAAGGCGAAGCTGTATTGATATATGAAAGTCCTTTCACGGTATAAGAGCCTATTGGTAATACTGTAAAATCCGCTGTCGGATGAAAAGCCTCTACCTTATTTGTACTGTTGTTCACTGCAATATAAGTATAGTTGTAATTTGATGGTATATTTATCGTTTCATAAACCATTCCGGGTCCGTTAAAAGTCAATGTGTAAGTATTGGCATTGGCAGGATTACTAAAATTACATAAATACATAAAATAATTTGTTCCCTCGTTAAGTACTACGGATCTTGTGGAGCCGGAAGCATTTACAACTCCATAATATGCCCCTGTAGAGTTTGATGTTAAAAAACCTGACAGATTAGGTGGTGTAGCTGTATACACTGAAGTTATAAGAAAACCGGAATTTTTAGAAATCGTATAATTTCCTGTCTGCGTTACCCGAAACTGCACAAGATGAGTGGGATAATTATCATTGAAGCTGATGGGTGTTACATTATCTGCACTGGAATACCCATGTATTGCTGAATTTGTAGATGGCGCATTAAAAATGATCGATTTTGTACTAAAAGGTTCACTAGCAGCCGCCGCACCTGTCATATTAAGATTCGCAACCGCAGATCCTGCATAAGTTGTTACAGCAAAAGTGGGACTGATGTAACTTCTAAATGCTTCACAAGCTGATGCTATGGTAAAATTATTATCCGAGATATCAAAAAATTCTGCATTTGGATTGAGCAATGCACTTACTTTTATTCTTGCCTTAGTTGTAGCAGGAATATTGGGAATTGTTACAACATAACTTCCGTTGTTTAAAATATTGCTCGCTAAAATATAAGGAAAACTCAAACCTCCATCAATAGATAAAAACAGATTAACGGTATTAGCTATTGAGTTTGTATTATTTACATTCCAGGTTATCGTAGCACTGCTATTGGCATTCAGCGTTATTCCTGATGCATTTGGATAGCTTACACTCAAAGGACCACAATCAGCAACCGTAACATTAAGATCATCTGAATCAATCCCTCCGTTTGAAGCATTATTATCCCGAACAGTTAATCTAAGATTGATATTTCTTGCAACGTTGGGCAAAGCTTCTCCCTCATTCATGGGAGGAACATTTTGATTATTGAGGATGAAATTCAGTCTTGGAAAATATCTTTCTCCATTTATATTGCTTTTAACCGATCTGAAAAGCGGCGCAGTAGTACTGTTTACAGCAGTATAACCACCAGCACCATTTAATGTTGATCCAAATGCACCTTTATCATTAGCCGTAGCAGCATCATTTTCTTCCCAGGTATAAGAAAGATTGGTATCATTCGCATCCGTTCCTGTTCCCAAGAGCCTGAAAGGTGTATTTTTGGGTATGGTAATATCAGCCCCTGCATTGGCAGCAGGCGGTGTATTACTGCTTGCAACGACTGTATAGCATGTAGAAAGGGTCTGTATTCTGTTCAGAATCTGATCCAGACTTCTTGCATGAAAGTAGGATTCATAATTATTAGAAGGATATCTTTGGTCTACAGGATAAGAACAGTTTGTTCCGTATGCCATAAGAGTGGCCCCGCTTCCGGGTTCTACTGCTCCGCTACTACTCCAGCTATTGGCGCAAAAAGTATCTCCGAGGGAATCTCCTCCTGTAGCATTGTAGCTATGGCTTGCTCCGAATTGATGCCCCATTTCGTGAGCTATAAGATTTGTAACAAATCCCAGACTGTTTTGTACTCCCCAGTTAGACCACCCCAAAGCTTTTGAAGAATCATTACAAGGCTGCCCGCCAGCTGTTCCGCTTGCACCTCCCAAAGTACTTATATTTACCGTATGTCCTATATCATATTTATTATAAGTAAGAAGTCCTGAATTATTCATTATTACAAAACCTGCCTGACTTGCACTTCCTCCGGTTCCTGTAAACGGATCTGTAGCAGAGTTGGTGAAAAGAATGCTTTTGTTAAGTGTTTCCGATATCAAAGTAAAAGTAACGGAAACTTCAGATTCATAGATAAGATTAACTGCATTAATCTTGGATATAATTTCATTAAGAACTGCATCCGCACTGCCTAATGATTCTACCGATTCGCCTGTGGCTGCAACAGCCATACGATATTTTCTGAGCTGTGATCCGATCGGAAAATTGGTTACTGATTTTGATGTTGTGAAACCATCATGAGTTTTTGAAAGGAAATCTTCGACATTTGCACCGCAAATAAAAGCCTCTTTTTTCATGGCTTCACTTAAGCTGTATATTCTGTAATGATCTGAAGAACTGATCCCAGATCTTTCCAATACATAATATTTACCCTGATAAGTTTTAATAATTGCACTCAGCCTATTATTGTATAAAGAGAGTTTCATTGAAAACTTTCCATCTTCACTTTTACCGTTAAATGTTATAATCGACGCAATTCTATCCGGTATAAGATCATTCTCATTTAAAATAAATTTTACCAGACCGTTTTCAGGAAGAAGGATTGATATATTTCCCTTCATTTTCTGAGACGTTTCTTTCTTTTTATAAAACTGAGCTTCGAACTTTTTAAAATCTATCTTGATTTCAGTGTCTGAAGAAGTCTGTTTTAATGAATTTTGTCCCAGAATAGTAATGGAAATAAATGTATAAAATAAAATGACTATTTTTTTCATATTCTACTTTTTAAAGCAATCAATTAAAAACAAGTTGTTTAAAGTAAAGAGCTTAGAATCTAAAATATCTGAAGCTTACTTTAAAATCTCTAACCCGATCATTTTGAAAATCCAGATACAGTATTGCCTGTTTGCCCCACCAGGTTTTATACAGTTCATAGCTCCAATGATCCGCCGGAAAAAAATTAAATTCCTGTCCCAGAATGGAAATGACTTCCTGTTTGGTTTTTCCTATGAGATATTTATATTTTTCAGACATATGGAGGTTGCAATGTTGGAAATGAACAGCTTAAAAAGTAAAAATTTTAAACCGTTCATTTTTCTATATTAAGGTTTCCAGAATGTCCACTTCTGTCCATTAAACACCACCAAACGATGTTTGTCTGCAGTTGCTCCTTTCAGAAAAACCATCATTCCGGGCGACGGATTCTTGATGTTGGTATAATTGGTAACTAGAGGAAGAACCATGGCTTTGTTTCCTGAATCCAAAACCAGAACACCGTCCGTTGTTGTAGCAGAATTTCCGATCACAGCTTTTGCTCCGACTTTGTCTGCCAGTGGAGCAGCCTGAGGATTTTTCACTACCGTTTCTACTGCAGTGCTGTAGCCTGATTGTACACTAAGATCTGTCCAGCCTGTGTTCTCATTTTTTACTTTAACTTTATATTCCGATGATGCAGACACATCAAAAATAAAAGTACCGCCTTTAGCATTATTGGCTCCTGCAGGAACCATTTCTACATAAGGGAGAACAATTCCTTTGTTATTCGTATCCCCGAATTCCAGTAAAACGGAAGCACTGCTTAAATCGTAATTGGTAGGATTAATTGTTTTCTCCCCGATTCTTACCTGTGAAAATGATAAAACCGAGGTGTATATTCCGATAAGTATGATTATTTTTTTCATTGTTTTATATTTATATATAATAACACAATGGGCATGGTAAATAAATACCATTACTCAATGGTATTAAAATGTTATGGACAAGTCTGCGTATTAAAGCATTTCCAGCCTTCACCGGATCCGGCACCTGTATAGATTTTCAGACACCCCTTACCCGAATTTTCATCGGTATCAAACACCATCATTCCCACAACAGGAATAGCAATGCTTCCTTCAGGATTAGAATTTCTGGTAATCACCAAACCTTTGGTTTTGGATTCCAATACGGTATATGCCGAATTTCTAAGCATAGGCCAGTTTCCGTTAGCCGCTCCTGCTCTTCCTAATAGCGTAATCCCATGTTTTACAGGAACTGAACTCACCGTATCGGTAGGAGATTCGTAGCAAAACTTTGGATTAACGATAAGACATACTGGCTGAAATGAGCTTACAACATTACTGGAAGATGAAATATTACTTATTGAATTCGTAAATGATGTAGAAGCTGGAGAACAAGTAGAATTGTACTGTCCTAAAACATTTGTTACATCAACAGTAATATTACAAGATTGGTTAAGTGCAAGATTTAGATTGGTAACAGAAATTGTACTGCTCCCAGGATTAGCCGTTACATTTGCACCACTACAAGAAGATGTAATATTTGCATTGGCAGCAACTACAATACTGGAGGGAAGATTATCTGTAAAAAAAGCATTGGTTTGATTTACTGCATTACTAGTATTATTCGTTATTGAGAAAGTATAGGCACTTATATCTCCATCCAAAATTGAATTTGATGTTAAGCTCTTCGAAAGCGTAAGTGCGGAAGTTTCTACAGATATAAAATAAGATCCACTTACTAAATAATCGCTGCCGGTAGTTTGCTGTGAAAGTCGTACATTTCTCAAAGTACCGTCTGCGGGGAGTATGCCATTTGCAGAAAATATATCAGAGTCATAATCAGCAGACCCCCAAGTTCCCGTAGGAGCATAATTTGCGGGTGTAAATCCAGAATTAGGGTTTCTTGCTGTATAATTTCCACTTATTGAGATTCCACTATCTACAGATACATCGTTATTTGCAGACCAACCTATTGTAGAATTTAATGCGTCATTGGTTACACCAGTTACAGGATCCTGTAAATTTGTTAGTGTTGTCCCTATTACTCCAAATTTCAGGAAATCAGTACAGCCATTACATGGAAATCCGGATATTGAAGGATCACCATAAAGCCCTGCTAATCCAATAGTTACATTTACAGCACCCGAACCTGGCATTTGTATATTGGGTATATCTGTATTAACTGTAGTAGCTCCACCTCCAAAAAACTGCCAATTATCTGCGATGGTTATGTTTCTATATAAAGAGTTGGTATTGCTGTAAACCACAATTAGCGACCAACCTCCCATGTTAGTTCTTTGATTGGTCGGAAAATTGGGAATTGGGTCTGCTACGAAATATCTGCCCGAAAGTCCTCCTGCAGAAGTTGAGACAAAACCGTTTTGAGGCAAAAGACTTGTTACATCGAAAATAATCTGCCTGTACTTTCTGGTTCCTGGCGAAGGATCTAAAACGCTTTTTGCTGCAATAAACTGAGGAGACGAACTATTAAGTGTGAGATAATTTCCACCCGGAACTTTAAATTTAATACTTGTCATTTCTCCAGGTGTGGCTTCATACCCAGTTTGAACGGTTAGATATGCATAATCTATTTTAGAACCAAGAGGCAAAATTAAGTCTGCTGATGTACTGATCGTGGTGGATGGATCTCCATCGATATCATTAACAATTGCCGGGTTGGGAATATTAAAATCTGTTGATTGTAAGTAATTTGAATTACCAATCATTGTTACTCCACCTCTTATATTTTTTTGATATCTGACGGTTGCCTGGCCACTAAAGTTGACCGATAAATAAAGTAAAAGTAAAACTAAGAATTGTTTATACATATATTTGTGTTTTTAGAAATAATATTCTAAAGTTTTTTAAGGTTTCCAAAATGCCCACTTCTGTCCGTTGAAAACAATCAAGCGATGTTTGTCTGCAGTCGTTCCTTTCAGAAAAACCATCATTCCGGGCGACGGATTCTTGATGTTGGTATAATTGGTAACTATAGGAAGAACCATGGCTTTGTTTCCTGAATCCAAAACCAGAACACCGTCCGTTGTTGTGGCAGAATTTCCGATCACAGCTTTTGCTCCAACTTTGTCTGCCAGTGGAGCCGCCTGAGGATTTTTCACTACCGTTTCTACCGCAGTACTGTAGCCTGATTGTACACTGAGATCTGTCCAGCCTGTGTTCTCATTTTTTACCTTGATTTTATATTCCGATGGGGAAGAAACATCAAAAATAAAAGTGCCTCCTTTAGCATTATTGGTCCCTGTAGGAACTGTTTCTACATAAGGGAGAACAATTCCTTTATTATTCGTATCCCCAAATTCCAGTAAAACGGAAGCGCTGCTTAAATCGTAATTAGTAGGATTAATTGTTTTTTCCCCGATTCTTACCTGTGAAAATGATAAAACCGAGGTGTATATTCCGATAAGTATGATTATTTTTTTCATTATTTTATATTTATATATAATAACACAATGGGCATGGTAAATAAATACCATTACCCAATGGTATTAAAATGTTATGGACAAGTCTGCGTATTAAAGCATTTCCAGCCTTCACCGGATCCGGCACCTGTATAGATTTTCAGACACCCCTTACCCGAATTTTCATCGGTATCAAACACCATCATTCCCACAACAGGAATAGCAATGCTTCCTTCAGGATTAGAATTTCTGGTAATCACCAAACCTTTGGTTTTGGATTCCAATACGGTATATGCCGAATTTCTAAGCATAGGCCAGTTTCCGTTGTCTGCTCCGGCTCTTCCTAATAGCGTTATCCCGTGTTTTACCGGAACTGAACTGCCTGTATCGGTAGGAGATTCATAGCAAACCGTGATACAATCAGCACTTGGAGTTCCATCTGAAGAACCACCAACCGTTTGTCCTGTGGTATTGCTATATCCTGTTGGCAATGGTGATAATTGTGGAATACCATTGCTGTTCACACAAGTATTCGCTGCACATAAATTTTGGTTTGAAGCTGTAGAACCTGTTCCCACAGAAACTGTTCCCGCTGAAGTCACCAATTGTGAAGCTGTGATATTTGCTCCTCCTTCAATCGCATCCAGACAGCCGTCATTATCACTGTCAAGATCAAATTTATCAGGAATCCCATCACCATCTGTGTCTCCTAAACAAACACCGCTTACAAAGAAAAAAACACCATCCGATGCAGTATTTGTCTGATCATTTCTTGACATTGTTATCACAATTCGTGTGGCAATTTTCATTGTAGCCTCACCAAATCTGATTCTAAAAACATCTCTATCTTGTGTCACATCAATCGCGGTATATCTTGCAGATGTTGCATTAAATGTTATAGCACCTAACTGATTGGCCGGAATAGCAGGATTTGTCTGTTCAAAGGTTGCTGATGACCAATCGGTTGTAGGTATTAAGTTATTTGAAGCATCATAAGCCTGAATAAGAAACGATGTATGTTCTGCATCTGCTAAATACACATTGAAACTCTCAAACCTGCCCGCCGGTACTGTGTAAGTTATATTCGCAAGATTTGCATTATTTGGAGAGTCTAAATTAAATATAGCAACAGGATTAAGGCTCGTGCTAACTCCTAAATCTTGAGTTAAAACGGGACCAAAATCTACAGTTGTATTAGCAACAACATTTGCGACCTGATTGGTCAAATCATTTAACTTAAAGCCGACATTGGTACACCCGGCAACTGTAGCCGTAAATGCAGTGGTTTCTATATTGGTAATTTGTGTACTCGTCCAATTGGCAGTACCTGCTGTTCTAGCTTCATTAACATCCAGAATCCCATCATTATCATCATCTAAATCGCATGCATCTGCTACACCATCTCCATCTGCGTCAAATAAGGGGATAGGTACAGGAGTTGTGGTTGCAGAATTATTAGCAGTATCGGGATCTGAATTACCTCCGCTTATGGATGAACTAAAAGCGTATGTTCCTGTTGTTTTTGCTTTTACAGTGATGGTTAATGTTGCTGTAGAAGCATCATTCAATGTTCCTAATGTCCAAACACCTGTACTGCTATCGTATGTACCCGCACTTGCGGTATGACTTACATAATTGTATCCGGAAGGAATAGCTGCATTTACCACCGTGTTAGGTGAATTGGAGGCTCCGTTATTGGCAGCATTTACAGTAAAGGTCATATTATTACAATAATCCGGGGTAAGAGTGCTTGCACTTTGGGTAACCCGCAAATCGCTTTCTAAAGTAGAAACACTTAGAGTTAAGGCTTCACCAGTGGCTACACCAGTCGAAGAGGCAGCCCATTGGGCAGCACCATCAAAGGGAGCTCCTTTTAAGTAATATTTAAAAGTTAAGGAGGTAATACCTGTTCCGTTAACCTGTACAGAACCAGAACCATCAGCTGCACCTCCTCCGGAAACTTGTGTATAATTACCATTACTACTGTTCCCTATGTAATTACCAGAAACATATATAGGAGTAGTTCCTGATAATTTGGTCAGGGTTCCTGATGCTGGCGGAGAAGCACTGCCATTTATACTTATTAATTCAAATTCACCAAAAAAAGCCTGTGTACCTGATCCCCCTCCACTTCCTGAAATATGCAGGATAGGGTTGTTCACAGATCTGTTGAAAGTGATTGTAATATCACCCATGTACGGTGTCGCATTGGTAGGTACTGCATTTTCTCTCAAAGGATTGGTAGCACAGTAAATTCTTACCCCTCTGTTTGAGGCTGCTGCGGTACTGGCAAGAATACCAGTTCCTGCTGTGGCACCGGATGCAGTAAAAAAGGAATCTAATGGTGTACCAATAAAATTACTTATAATAGAAGCATTGGAACCTAAAGAAACTCCAAAGACCAAAGGACTTCTCGGGGATGTACCAAAAGTACTATTAGTTCCCGTATATTGAGGATTGCTAATGGTATAAGTAGCTGTAAGAGCCGGAGTATAGGCAGCATAAGTAGTTCCACTTGGGTTATCGCTATTCTTTAAAAATGTGAAATCTCCCGAATTCAAAGTAGGTCCATTTCCTACACCTCGCGAAGTACTCGTCATTTCCAGATCGGGGTTTTGAGCATATAAAAGAGAGCTTAGCAGTAGTAAAACCACTACTATTAAGCTGTTTAATTTTGTATTTCTCATATAAAATATAGATATTTCATTTTTTATTCATTTAATAAATCATCCTCCAATTATAAAATTGAAAGATGATCTCATATTTATTATTCAGCAACTTTAATTATTACTTCTGAAGCAGTATTATTAAGAACATTGATATCGCCTCCTGAAGCTGGTAAAATAGAAGCATTAAACAGAGCTGGAGTACCAGATTGAGCTGTCCCGGTAGAAGTATAATTAAGTATCACAGTATCACTATCCCCCTGATTGAAAATTTTATTTGTGGTGAACACAAAAGTATTTCCAACATGAGACTCAAGATTCCACCCTGATGGTAATGTGTAGATATAATCTCCCTGTTCAGCAACTATCGTTACAGATAATTTTACAGGGCTTCCATTTGTAGGAGCATTGCCTACATTCGAAACAGTATAGAAAGTATCCAAAGGCGATCCTGCAGAGTATTGAGGAGAACTCGCAGAAATGTTCACTTTCATATCCGGAGCTGGTGCAATACCCGGTACAATTACCGTAACCGTAGCCGTATCGCTATTACCGCCTAAAAGAGTGGTGTCTTTGTATACGATATGATATGTTCCAGGAAGAGTTCCCGCGGCCACACTTACCGTTCCATTAGAAGTATTTAACGTAACTCCCGGGTTATCCGTAGATACCTGAGTGAGTAATAAATTACTTAATAATGCCTGTAAACCATTTACAGTATCATTCAGAAGTACATTTTGTGCAGATGTAGTTCCTGCAGATACTGTTAATATATCATCCTGCGCGTTTACAGAATCAGCCGCCACAACAACATTTACTGTTGCAAAATCGCAACTTGCCGGAGTAACTTTATTACAGATTGTATAAGTTACAGGATAGGTTCCTGCTGCGGTATTTGGTGATACCGTTACCAAACCTGTATTCGGATCTATTGTAATCCCATTATTCTGTCCTGAATTCTGAGTAAGAACTACGTTTCCTGATGAGCCTAAAGTAGCAGGATTTCCCTGATATGTATCATTGGTTATTACAGAAGCAGTAGAAGTTCCTCCTACATTGATAGTATAAGAATCGTCTGCAGCTGCAATTGCCTGAACACAGTTTAAGCTTCCCCCGTTTGAACTTCTTGTATCAATAAATGCTGAATAAACATCCAATACATTAACAACACTTCCGATAGATCCTGTTTGAATCTGAACTTCGTTGAAATCTTTTGTTGTATAGAATCCTACATTTTTTGTACCTGTACCCCAGATAGGAATAAAGAAAGAAAGATCAAACAGTTCGTTAGATGTTTTACTTTCCTGAAGAACTCCATTAAGATAAGTTTTGATTGTAATATATTCTAAAAAGTCTCCCTGATAAACAAAGTAACGGTCTTTTACAGTAAATCCTGTATATGTTCCTTTAGGATATGTAGCAGTAGGATCCATTACACTGATAGAACCAGTATTTCCAACTCCCGCAGCCAATGTTATTCTTGAATAATTGTTCGGATCGTTATCAATCACATTATCAGCACTGTTTACTGAACATCCGATGCAAGCTAAAGTCCCAAGGCCCGTTCTCTGTGAATTTAATACGACAGGGAAATCCGGCTGTGTAAGATAATAACTGCTGTTACAGCTTATTGTTTTCTGGCAGGGCTTCATTGCAATCATCTTATACACTTTGGTATTTCCGATATTAAGTGTTGCCAAACTGTTTACCGTAATCTGTAACTCATCAAATGCTTTGGTTGTAAGAAAACCTACCACTGATCTTCCCGTACTCGCAATAGCATCTGAACCTAGCCCCATTAAAAGATTGCTTCCGGATACTGTTTCCTGCAATATTCCTTTGTTATATGATCTCAAAGTAATATTGTTGAAGAATTGAGCATTAATTAAAGACTGATTTTCAACATCAAATCCCGCATAAGTTCCTGCAGGGAAAGTATCTCCGATATCTCTTACAGATATGCTTCCCGATGCTGCAACTCCTGCATTAATTGTAATGGTTGCAAAATCTGAAACATTGGCATTGGCAACGTTATCCGCATTGCTTACAGAACCTAAAGAAAGACCGCTCATTCCTGTTCTTGAAGGCTCTACGATTGCACCGTAGTTAGTTCTTGTAATATCAGTTGTCGTATTACAGGCAAGAGCAGCACCTGCGCAAGGCTTTACAACCTCTGCATAATAGGCATTAGCAGTAAATACCAAGGTTAATCCTGCATTTACAGTAAGACGAATTCTGTTGAAAGCTTTGGTAGTAACAAAACCTATTTTTCTTTTTCCGCCGCCGTCTAAAATGGTTCCTACTAAACTTGAGAAATTAACTTCTTCCTGTTTTGTAGTCCCATTATACGTTGCCACCTTCATAGAAGCTCCCAAAGAAACCAGATCAAGATCTCCTACTACAAAACCTGCATAAGAACCTGCAGGAAAAACAGAGCCAGATGCATTTCTTGCTTCAATCCACGAAGATCCCAATAAAATTGCCGACCAGGAAGCCGCATTTCCTGTATTTCCGTCAATAAGATTATTCTTATTGCTCCAGCTGTCACCAAACAGACCGGTTTGGCTAACTACAGACATGGAGTACGTATTACTGGTCCATTCTGAATAGTTATTACAAGGTGCATTAGCAACCTGTGCATTTGTTAAAAAGCTTATTATTAAACATAATAGAGCGAAAAAATCATTTCTTTTCATGTGTTTTTAGAATATTAAATTGTCTGATTAAAATTGTTTGTGTATTTTTTTACTTTTAAAATATTTTTTAGCAGAAAGCAAATTCTATTGAGATATTTGGCTGAATAAGTATTTTACTCAATAGCCGGAGGGGGCTTATTAAAAAACTGATATAACTTTCCGTTATCCTGAAAAAATAAATAGTAGTATGTGTCTTTTTTAATAAAATGCTCCTGAAACAACACAAAAAAAGATTTTACTTTGTTGTTCAGATCTTTTTTGAGATCCGGATGAGAGTTGGGATAAAAGACAGCAGAAACATTTCTCCCTGATGCATTTGAAAAAATTGAATCACCATCTGAATCTTTATATATCGTTATTTGTGTTTTTGATTTTTCAGAATGATTTTTTCTGCTGTCTACTGAACCTAATTTAGTATTTCTCTTTTGAATGTTTTTATGTTGCTTAATCTGTTTTTTTCTGATAACGAAAAGAGATTTTCTTTCTGCTTTTACTTTATCTGCAATGGGATCTGAATCATAATTCTCAATAATTATTGCGCCTCCCATCTTTATGATTTGGGTATTAACGACATCCTGTGAGTGCATCCAACACCCGCAGGAAAAAGACAGTAAAAACCCTAACCAGAATTTCATCATTTTCTATTGAAGAAAGACTTTATTCTTTCCGTTGTGTCTGCGAAATTATATACCTACGAGTGCAAATGATGAAAATGAGGTATTAAAAAGTATTAATAAAAAGAAGAAATAATTAAAATATTCATTAATTTTAAAAAATTAATGATTTAATAATCAGTAAGTTAAATTTACATTACTGTTAATAATGTTTTACAGCAATTTTTTATCGTATATGTTTGCAACCAACAAGTAATCCAATGAAGAAAAATCTATCTTTTTTTATTTTGTTCTTTTCTATATTTTGCTTTTCACAGGAAGAATATCTTCAGAAACTGAAAAAAAGAATTGAATATAATATCGATAATAAAACACAACTCCAAAAAATTGCAGATCTTGAAAAGAATAAATTCGAAAAAACGAAAGACAGCCTTTATTTTATGTCTTACAAATATGCCTTATTATTTACTTTTGATCAGGATAAAAAAGACAGAATTTCCCATTTCCTTACTCTTATGGAATTATGGAAAGCAAATAATAACAAATACTCTATTGTTATCACCGATGTTAATTTTTCTCTGGCTCTGCATTTTGAAAATTATTCCAGTAATCTGAGCTTTTACTACCTGAATCAATCAATAGAAAACGAACTCAAAGTTAAAAACTCCAAATCTTTACCTCATCTTTATCACGTTAAAGGCAGGCTGTATTACAATGAGAAAAAATATGACAAAGCCAATGAATATTTCACAAAAGCCCTTAAGCTGTACACTCCCGACCAATATTTATATATCTCATCCATGTACAATAATTTCGGATTGGTTTATATAAAAAAAGATGAAAGCAACAACGCTATTCAGGAATTTAAAAAAGCTTTAGAAATTCTGACTAAGAAAAAAAACATGACCCATCAAGAACATTTGTTTTTTTTACATATTAGTGAGAATCTTGCAGAAGCGTATATAAAAAACGGCAACAGAAATGAAGCTCAGGCTTTATTAGAAAATCTTTTTAACCAAAATAAAAACAGAGAAGATCTTGTGCGGGATCTGGTGATTATCTGCAAAGATTTATATGGAGTTTATAAATCTGATCAGAATACAGGAAAAATGAATGTTATTATTGATTATCTGAAAAATTCAGAAAAAAAATCACCCGATTTTGATACCCGATTACTTATATCTGAAACCCTTACAGATTATTATTTCAACCTCAAAAATTATAATGAAGCCAAAGTCTATCATTTTAAAACACTTCAGATTAAAGATGAAATGATAGCAGACAACAAGGAAATGATGGGATATTTAAATGAAGCTTTAAATAAAACCATCATTAAAAGCATTAATCAGAAGTATGATAATGAGATACATTCTCAAAAAGTGCAAAGATCATGGATTATTCTTATCGGCATTATTATTATTTCATTTTTAACCTACTTTTTCATTTCTACATTCAAGAAAAGAAAAATAGAAAAAGAAATGAACGCTCAGCAGAAAACAATCTCAGACCAGAAAGAATTAATCTTACAGCAGAATCTGAAATTGCAGGAAGAGAAAATAAGAAATCTGCATCTTAATCTCAATATAAAGCAGGAAACCGCAAAAGCATTTTTAGAAAAAATTAAGAAGGCCAGAAAGTCTAACCTGAACAATCCGGAAAGTATACTTAAAGAGCTTTATTTCGACTTAAACAATTTAATCAATATTGATAAAAGAAATATTGATTTTACTGAACAAAACTCTGTGGAGAACCAAAACTTCATCAAAAAACTATCCGAACAATATCCTCTTCTTTCGGAGCAGGAACTTCAGTTATGTGTTTATTTCAGGCTGAATTTAAGCGCAAAGGAAATTTCAATGTTAGAAAAAATCACCGATGGCAGCGTTCGTGTTTATAAGAGTAAAATTAAATCTAAAATGAACATCCCAAAGGAAAAAAGCATCGAAGAGTCTCTACAAAATATATAATGTAAACCGGTTTATACTTAATCTGTTTTAAAGTGGTTTAATAGTCAAAAATAGTTGGTAAAATTCTTTGCATTGTCGATTGTTACTGATGATACATAAAGTTTATTGAACTTTGTTTCAATAAACTTTTTTATGGCTGGAAATTCAAAAAAAATCGTTGTTGGAGTTGCAAAAGTCTGGATGTGATTTCTTGGGGAAAGCAAAACGGAAAGCGTCGTTTTAAATGTAAAAACTGTGGCATTCATTTTACTTCGGAGAATAAATCTGTGGGCCTAAAAAACAAAGAAATTTGGTTCAAAAAATGGATTGTTGGGAAACAGACTTATGAGCAGATTTCAGCAGAATCTGGATATTCGGTAAGTACTCTTCAACGGTATTTTAACGTGATGCTTAGTAAAGCTCCAAAACTCAGTTACAACCAGAACAAGGAGGTTTATTTACTGATTGACGGCACTTATTTCTCCAATGAAATCTGTTTGGTGGTTTACAGAGATAATGTTTTTAAGCAAACCCAGCTTTACAGAATTACTGACGGTGAGCATTATGAAGAACTCAAAGAGGATTTGGAAAACATCTTGAATTTAGGAATAAAAATTGGCGGGATAACCTGTGATGGCGATAAATCTCTACTGAAAGCCATCCGAAAAGTTTGTCCTAAAGTTCCTGTTCAGAGATGTCTGGTTCATATTCAAAGGATGTGCAAAATATGGCTTTCCGCCTATCCGAAATCTGTAGCAGGTTTTGAGTTGCGTGAAATTGTCTGTAAAATTCATTTTATTGACAACGAAGTTAAAAAGCAGTATTGGATCAAAGAGTTTTTGGATTGGTCTGAAAAGCATAAAGAATTTTTGAATGAAAAATCATACAGCCAGGAAACCGGAAGATATTGGTACACGCACAAAATGGTGAGAAGATGTTTTTCGGTTATCAAAAAAGCTTTGCCAAATATGTTTTCGTTCCTGCAGGATCCTAAAATCCCGAAAACAACCAATGGAATAGAATCTTTTTTTGGTCATTTAAAAGGTCATCTAAATATTCATCGGGGGCTTACAAAAAGTCGGAGGAAAAAGTTTATCCAGTGGTATCTTTTTTATAGAAATCTAAAACCATAAAGGTTTTTTTAGCCATAGAGCTGTTCCAATAATTTACAAAAAAAGGATGGTAAAAACCATCCTCTAAACTATTGTTTACAGCGTTGATTGTATTGCTGGTAAGTTGCTCCTCAGCATTGCTCACTTCCTCTTCCAATCAACCGCAAAATATTACGAATTATTTCTGACAAAAACACCAACTATTTTTGACCACATTACCTTTAAAGTTATTCAATTTGATTGCAACTGTCAGATTAAGTATTGACTAATTCAGTTAATACCTATCAGAAAAAATCGCCCTAAGAAGTTTATTATTCTTTAATCTTAAATACATACACGTTTAAGATATATCTTATATTATAAACTTCAGGAAGTTAATCTTTATACAAAACAAGTCTTATCTGGTTAAAACCTTCTTTTCCTCTAAAACGAAAAAGATAAGCATTCAAGTTTTTACCTCTCCATTTTATATCATCTCTTATCGTTTCCTCTTTAGATCTTTCTAAATCTTCGTAATTCACAAAAATCGGATTACCTATTTTTTCTGATAGAAAATTTTTAATTTCCTCAAATTTATCCATGAAAATCTCTCTTGGAGTTTCAACTTTTTCGTTATAATTCCACTCATAGAATTTAAGTTTTACCTGTTCTTTTTTATCGAAGAAGTAATCAACTTTTAAAACAAAATTATTATTAGGTCTTTCGTAAGAAATAGGATTTTCAAATTTATGATTGCTGAAATAAGGATAAATATCATCACTCACTCCCCAAAAATAACCTAATGATTTATCTTTCGATTTTTCGGAGATTTCTTCTTTCTTTATTTCAGAAATCTTTGGAAAATCTAAATTAATTTCTTTTTCTATTTTAATAGTCTTGTCTTTATAGATAGAACAGTTATTTAATAGAAAAGTTAAAATTAGTAAGAAGTAAAAATTATTGTATATATTTTCATTCATCTCTAAAATTTTCTATTCTTTTATTCCAAGTATCTATTTGCCTTCTTTCTTTTAAAACATAAACATTTAAATACAGAAAAACAGATAAAACCAAAAAGATTAAAATACAGAAATCAATAACAGGGAAAACCATTTTCTCTAAGCAATCTGCTTTAAAAAATTTATTTAATCTACTCAAAGTAACTTTATTTTGCAGGAGGTGGAGGTGGTGGTAGCATTGGAGGATCAGCAAAAAGATTATTGTAATAATAAGTATTTTTAGGTACGGCAATTAATTTTTTATTATTTATTTCATACAAATCGAAACATGGAATACTAGTTTCAGTTTGATTATTTTTATTAAAGTCAAAAATATCATTTTTCTTAATCATCTTTCTCCGTTCAGGTTCGTTTGAAATAATTACCTTATCAAAAAACTCTTTATTATAAACAGCCAAAAGATGTCCATTATATTCTTTTAGGGCATATAAAGAATCAGTAATAAAAACATTTTGCGAAGATATTTGCAAAAATTCTTTATTATCAAGTTTCTGATATCTAACAGCAATAACTTTATCCTTTCTACAATCTGATGAATCAACAAATAAATTAATTTTATTAAACAATTGATTTTCTACAGTTAAAGTACTTTTTTCATCAACACTAAATGCAGGAAAAGCGTTATGTTTTTTATTACAAAAGCATAAAAATAAAAGAGAGAGAAAGAAAACTATTTTTTTTATTTTATTTACCATAAACTCTTTGAAGGGATTTTAAAAACTGAACATTAAACGGATAAGTTTTACTTGTATTTTGCCCAGCTCCAGTTATTTCTATCATTCGATTATTATCATTTACAGTAAAAAATCTAGGAAATCCTAATCCTTTACTTGCATTATTTCTAAAGATACTATTCATAGTAACTTTATCTTGTGCCCATTGATTTCCAACGTTCATGTAATCAAGTCTAATTTTGCCATCATGATTATGCGCCGACCAAACTAAATTATCGTTTGAAAATCTATTCGATTTAATATCGGAGGTATTTAACGCGTGTTTAGTAGCTATTTGAAAATAATCACCACTTTTATCACTATACTGAGCAAGAGAAAATTCAATACCAGTATTTGTATTGTTATCTAAGAAGTTATAAAGATTAAAAGCGGTATCTAAGTTTTTAGAAAATCCTTCAGAGAAAAATGGGTTTAATGCCATTCCAAAAGAATCACTCAATTTTCCGTCATTAGTCTGGCTTAATTGCCCTATTATAGAAACCTCACCCGCACTTTTCTTGTCTACAGTAAACACGTTACTTTGTGAAGTTACTTTTCCAGAAGCATCTGTTGTAAATAGTCTATCGTCTTTTCTTTTTTCGCTACCATCCAAAGCATTTAGTCTTTGCACTTCACCATTTTGAAGCAATTTATAATCGGTTAAGGGCGCTCTACCGTCAGGATCAACATTACTTATAGGATTATTAAATACAAAATTATAAGGAGACCAATTACTAAACTCTTTACTCAAAGGGTCAGGAGAAAACCAACGTCCTGCGGTATCTAAATAAGGTTGCGCATCGGGATTACTTAAATGTATTTCTCTGAACTCAACAATATCTTTCGTTTTTTTATTGTAGCGGATAGAACCGATACTTACAATACTATCCATATCATGAAATTCTAAATACTTCCCTTTACTCAACGTTGCTACTTTCGGATAATAGCCATATTTCTTAAAAGGGTTTCCCGCTTCAATGTTTTTTCTTCTTCTCTCCGCTTCTTCGGGAGTAAGTTCATCATGGCTTTTTAAAACCTCGTCCATGTACGGTCTGGCTCTTTCTTCCTTTGTAAGCTTTACGGGGTTTACATAAGGTTTTTCGGTTTTCGTTCGGGAAGGATTCTTTTTCTGGGCAAAAATTCCGTTTATCCCTAGCGTAACTAACAATAACAGAGTAATCTGTAAACATCTTTTTATATTCATTTTGTGCTTATTTTACAAAGTTATTTAATTTTTTATTCTCGTATTTACTTCTTTCCGTTTTTAATGATACCAACCAATCTAAATACATTTCTTCGGGCATTTGTCTGTATCCTATTTCATAGATATAGCCGTATTCCTTTTTCATGATATCAAACAATTCTTTTGCTTTCGGATTTCTCAAAGCAAGTTTTATATTTTCAGGATTATCGGTACTTAGATTTTCTTCCTTCATTACCTTTTCAAACATTTTCTTATGCGTTTCAGCTTTCAATATCAAAGCTTTGGCAAAGTAAGGATACACTTCAACCGCTCTTTTAGTACAGTTCAGAACAAAACTTCCGTCGTTTTCGGGAAAACTTTTATTATACGCCTGAGCTAAATCGAAAAGGCAAAGCGCCAGACTTTCTTTATTATTCAAAGCTTTCATGAAGACCCCGTTTTTTATAGCATCCAAATGAATATATCCCGAAGCCATTAACCAACCATCTTCTGGGAAAATTCCGCTTGTAAGTTCGGTATTATACCAGCCTACCGCTTTTATGCGATGCTTTATATAAACATGGTTTGGAGCTAACGCCAAATTCGCATCTACACCCAATTCTTCGGCTAGGATTTTATATAAATACGGCATAGAGTTACAGTTTCCTTTTTTAGTCAATAATAATTTCGATACAAAAAGGTTAGAGATTTCTTTATGCCCGAATACATCTTCAAAGTCATAATTAAAAGGTTTGTATTGGATAACGGTATCTTTTACCATAACAGGAAGCGACTGACACATAATAGAAAAAACGGCAGCATATTTACTTACATTATTTTTATCACTTTCAGAATAGTTCAATTCTCGGCTTTTCAGTATCGAACCGGAAAAGGCTTTCAAAAAGTTTATTTCTCTTTCTAACTGTAGTACATCTAGCTTTCCCTGATAATAGGCACTTTCTACACCAAATACAGCATTTTTAAAGCTATATTCCTGCTTGTCATTCAGCATATTATCTATATTCTGAAAGGCTTCTTCGTAAAATTGATTTTCTTTATGGGTATTTTCCAAGAAAATATTTTTTACTTCCTGAGCAGAAGTAAGATTACAGAGAAATAAGACTATCAGAAAACTTAATCGTAACAATTGTAGGAAAAGTTTTTTATTTTTCATCATTATTAAAGCCATGCTTTCGGGATTTCGTTGGTTTTAGGTTTTTCTTTTTCTTCTTTTTTCGCTGGTGGGGATTTCTTCAGGGCTTCGGCTCTTTTTTTTTGTTTTTGAGCATTAACTATTTTCATCCTCTCGGCAATTTCTTCACTTTTTTGTTTGTTATCCTCTTTCTTCATGCTGCTTAACCAACTCTCATAGGCTTCTTCGGGCATAAACTCATATCCTAGATTTTCTATTTTGTCCTGTCTTTCGTTCGCATTATTCAGAAGAAAAACAGCTTTAGGATAATTTCGGATATTTTGAAGCTCTTCTCTATTTCTAGGATTAATTCCTAAGTTCTTCATGGCGAGTTCAAATCGGGAAATATCATAATTAGCTCTTATCATATTCGCAAATATGTTATTCGGAGAGAGTTCCAACGCCTTATTTATTGTTTTAAACACGAAGTTATCGTAACCGTATTTATGAATATACCCATTCGCTAAATCAGTATAAAACTGGGATAAAAGCTCTTTTTTATTTAGGTTATTCATATAGATTTTGTTTTGCAGGGCTTCGGATTTTATATAACCCGATTCCAAAATCAAAGAATTTCCCGTAAACATTCCGTTCGTCAGTTCTACATCAATCCATTGCTCTTCTTCATTCATAAAACGGATATAACTATGGTTCGGAGCATAGGACAAATAGGCTTCGGCTCCCAATTCTTCGGCAAGAATCAAATAATACAAGGGCATCGAATGACATTGCCCGCTTCCTTCTTCCATGAGCTTATCAACAAACATTTTCGTCCAATCTTTCTTTCCCATGTAGTCTTCGAAGTCATATTTCAGGGCTTTATGATTTTTCCCCTTAATACTCATGTCTTCGGAAAGAAATTTAAAAAGCATCAGGTTTTTAGAGCTATTACTCAGGGTATCGAATTTTTGCTCTTTCATTTTCCGTTTTAACAGCTTCACGGTTTCTTTGATCTGGGAACGGAACTTCATAAAACTTTTTTTATTATTGAAGTAGGCATTTTCTACAATGAAGTTCGCTTCTCCAACGGAATAATTATCAGTATCTAAAGAGGAAAGCTTGTCGAAAGCATCATAATAAGACTTAGTACCAACTTTGTCTGAGAGAGAAGAGAAATTATAAATAGCGTTTTCTTTTTCCTCCGCTTTTTCATAGCTCTCTTTTTGTATTCTTATTTCCTCTTCTTTCACTATTTTCTTCATATCCTCCGCAATCATTTTTTCATTTCGGGAGTGAATATTTTCACGATGGGAAAACTTTACATCAAAAGAAAGCTTTTCCGTTGGGAGAAGTGCGGAATTAATAATTACAGAGTTAGAAGATTTAGGAGCAGGATTTTTATTTACAGAGGGATTAGTATTCGGGATACCAAGAAAATCAGGTATCTGCGAAAATCCTTTTATTCCTAGAAGAATAAAAATCAAAACAGTAAAATTAATTTTCATTATTTTAAATCATCATTTTGTTGTTGGTATCCGTAATAAGCGATCAATATTCCTGAAGGAAGAACTTGTCAATACTCTTTTCCGAATTAAATCTGACTTCAATATCGGAAAAAATTATATCAGGAAACATAGGTATTTTTCCGGTATTTTATTTCATTTTACAAATTTATTTTGAAGAAGCGACAAAAGCTGTCGTACCATTTATTTCTTCCTTTATCCTATCAGAAGATACATATTTCATCCTCAAAATTACTTTTAAATTACATTTTGAGTTTCGAATTCTTTTCCTTGATGTGTAAAGACTTCAATTTGTTTTTTGGTGGTAAAAGAATAAAAGTCGAATGTAAATACAAACCACAAAAACAATGGAATGAAGTGCAAAAAGTCATAAAAAGTAATTCTTTTACCTGATGTCTTTTTGGAAGCATAGAGAAATAAGAACGGACCGTGAGCCAAAGATAATGGCATGGACAATGATACAAAAGACGGATATTTTCACCTCTATATGTTGTGAAAAAATAGATGGATAGCAAATGTGTAGCGATAATTACCAACCATACAAATAAAATAAAATCCGCATCAGATTTATTTTTCTTGGAGACTAAAATGAGTGCAATAAAAATTGCAATAAAAAAACCTGACAGCAGTAGTACGCTCTGTATTTTATTCTTTTTTGGTCAATTCAAAATAAATATTACCATCGTTTTAGTTTAATTTTCACGGTTTCACCATTTGATTTTATCGTGACAATCTTTTGGAAATTAGCATTTCCAGTTTGTGCATAATCAAAAATATCTGTATTCAGTTGATTTCCTGCATATTGTCCATTGATATAAACATCCGAAGTTCCTGTGACTTCCCTTCTTGAAAAAGTATCAGTATAATTAAATGAGATAAATACAAAATATTCTCCTTCTGTAAGATTCGTAAATTCAAAATTTCCTTTGTCGTTATAGATTTCCGTAGTCAAGACACAAGATTTTGCATCTTCTGATAGAGGAATTGGTTGCGCTCCTTTTATTTTCTTTTGTTTTTTGTTGAGTTCCATCCATTCTTTGAAATACTCTGTATAAGGCAACAAAATGGCCTTAGTTCCTTTCGGAGCGAATTGTTTTTTATTAACATTTAATACATCTATTCTAAATTTACTATCGTCTCTACCAGAACGGTCGTCTTTTGAAAATGCTTCTCCAGAAATCACAGAATTTCCTTTGGTAACCATTTTAAGAGTGGCTTCTTTATCAAAGGTGTTTTTGAAAGGATTAAAATCGGTTTCTTTGTCTACCAACATTAAGGTATTGCCTTTCGAAGAAACAGTAATTTTATAAATTTTTCGGGAAGCTTTATCAATAAAATAATCATAGAGATTTCCTGTACTTTCTTCATTTACGGATACTTTCCAGACCTGGTGTTCTCCTGTAAGTTCAGAATTGTAGATATTGCTTTTTACATCGGTGATATTCACATTCTGAATTTTATCTTTATTGGATGAATCATAATCAATCACAGGAATTGTGGCTTTATAACCCACATTTAAAGGCAATGCACAAAGAACCAAAGGATAAGTGGCGATATCAAAATAGTCTCCTTTATTGATGTTAGCATGTTTAATATCAAATGTACGTGTTTCTCTTTCAGATTTTCTGCTGATTGGTTTCAGCGTATTTTTATCTAAAACAATTTGCTCTTTCCACTGTTTATAAGATTTCAGAAAAATTAATTTAGAACTGAAGAGAAGTTGATTGCCATTTGTAGAAACTTCTGTTTGATAGGTACAAATTTTTAAAGGATTTCCATTTTTTACAAAATAGTATCCCATCGTAAATTTCCCTTCTTTAATCAAATTAATGTTCAGTGACTTATCACCAGATAGAATTTTATTTTGTCCGAATACAAAAATGATACAAGTACATACACAGAAAATGATAAATAATTTTTTCATATTCTATTGTTTTTAATAATAATTACATTTTAAGGAAAAACATAGGCTACTGAAGAAATAGTGCTGGTATTATCTGTAAAATTTACTACTTTATTATCCACTAATATCTCAAGTTTTACGGTTTGAGTGGTATTAGAACTACAGCTCAAAGAAAGGTTATCAAATTGGTTTACTGTTCTTGTAAATGTCTTGGTAAAAGGTATAGATGGATTATTAACATCAGTAGTTCCTCCAGTTTCATTTTTGTAACTAATATGCAACAAAGATGATGTGGTAGTACTTGTTATTTTATAAGTAATAGAAACTTGTTTCGGGTAAGAACTACCGCCAGAATTATCATCACTGCTATCACTTCTGCAAGATATTAGAAAAAGCGCCGAAAAAGCAAGTAAAAGAAATGTACTTAAAGTTTTAATTGTTTTCATTTTTTATATATTTTTTGGTTAAAATGTATTTCAAATTACATTTTTAATTGAATAGCACTTACTTTTAATCTACAAAATACGTTTTTCCATATACGAAAATTACTAAACACTAATCTTATTCCAATTCCAAGCCTTCCAAACAATAATAAGAGTGATAATGCTTTCTAAAAAAGCAAGCATTACATAAAAAATTCTCCATTCCGAAATTGAAGAAATCCCTACCATAAAAGTAAAAACCGTAAGAAATCCCGCAACAGAAATATTCAAAATCCTATTGATCTTTGGCTTTAATAGTAACGAAAGAAAAATCATCAAAGAAGGAACAGCAAGAAGAATTGTTGCAAACAGCAATTTATAAGGCGTATCCAAAAGATTACTTCCATTAAGTAAACCTTCTACTTTTTTCGGAACATACAATTCAAAATAATCACCGTAGATGTAGAGAAACATTACTGAAGTCCACAATCCGGCAAGTAAAATTTTGATATTAATTTTAAAATCTTCAAATTCTAATTTATCACTTTTCATATTCTATTTTTTTTGAATTTTTAACGCCAAATAATAACAGCCAAAAACAAATCCCGATTTCTGCAACAGAAGGAATTTTACCAATAATTTTTGAAATTCCCCACTCTTGATAATCTGCAAATAAAGTGTTTCCAGAAAAATTCACGATATAGCCAAAACAGCCTAACATCAAAAGAATTCCGAATATTTTAGGAATAAAGCCAGATTTGTAAACCAAATAACCGAAAGGAAACAGCCAAAGTCCCCAAAAAAATGTGGCGATGAAAATTCCATATTCGTATTGATTGAGGTGAAACATTACCAAAGATTGCAGTTGAGATGCATCATATATTTTTAGATAACTTTCCTTATGTATCATATCTAAAATAAGATACTTGTTATAAAGATTAAAAAACGAAATAGGAATGCTTACTAATACAGATACTACCATTACATTAGCCACAAACTTATTTACTGTTTTAAACAATTCTCTCAAAACTAGTGGCAAAAAAATAAAAGCCAAATAACAAATCACGCTTGAAAAAATTCCGAGCCGGAAAAGGTTTTCATTTTTAAGAATATGATTGAAAGTTGCTGCTTTGTCTTCCCAAATTATCAATTGCTTGGGAACATATCCTAAACTTATTATTCCTGTTATAACTACAATTAAATAAAGAATTCCTGCAATTCTTGCTGTTTTTTTTGATGGTTCCATATTAAAAAAGTCGATGAGGTTTTAGTATAAAAATTGGTTGAAAAAAGACGTATAATAGTGTAATAAATAATAAAAGTACAAAAATAACTGCCCATTGTTTTATTGAAATTTTTTGAATTTCATACTTCTGTTTAATATTGCAAATTTCTCCGGGACAATACTGTGCTTTATCTTTTTTGATAACCCCATACAATTTACACCCAACACAAATTCCGAAAGCAGATTCTGAAAACATTAAAATTAAACAAATGAGACAAGCAAAACCCGTAATCGGACTAAACGCGTTTACAATCACTAAAAGAAAAAACATAACTACAGAAATAGTAAAACCAATATACCAAGCAAATTTTTTCTGTTCAGCACCTACAAATTCAGGATTTTGATTGCTCACGGTAATTCTACCAATAATTAATAGCGGCGCATATTTAGGATTAATAAATAAGCGAATGAAAAACTCTACTACAAAAACCGATAATACATATTTTACAGGCACGAAATTTCCATTGCTTAAAATCAAAATCAACGAAATAAAAGCCAAAAGGAACATAATTCCTGCTGTTGCTCTTATTTCACGGTTATTTAATACGGGAATAACATATCCTTCTGCGTTTTCACCAAATTGTTTTTTACTATTCATTTTTTAATTTCTTCTAATAAAAATTTCCAAATACTATTTTTGAAATCACTTTTAAGCGCATCAAAATGTCCAATTTTTGAGACATTAAAATCACTAGGAAATAAATGTTTCCTTTTCAATTCAGCATTTTGGAATTTTCCGCTCAACCAATCCACAGATTTTTTGGGAGCAAAAAAATCGTCATCAAAACTTACCGAAGTAATGTCACATTCTATTTTGTTAAAAAAAGTTTTGTCCTCTGAAATGTAATCAAATAAATAATTAGGATTTCTACACCATTTTGCCCATTCTTCTGCAACATTTTTTGGTAAACTTTCCATTTTACTGAATTTTTTTGAAGGCATATATCCGATAAAATACGTGAGAATAGGAAACAACAAATGCCAATTCAAAAACATTTTCACTTTATTAAACCCTTTCCAAAATCCCCAAAATCCAGATTGTGCAGACATTAAAATAATTTTATCTAAATCGACTGATGAAGGAGCCAAACCAATTAACTGTCCACCAATACTATGACCAAGAACTACCTTCTTATGATTCGGAAATTTTTCAATTGAATATTTAATTACGGCTTCTAAATCTCTATTTCCCCAACTGATTAAAAAATCTTTATTATATTTTATTTTCCCATTCAATGAATTACCGATTCCCGAGTAATCAAAAGTAATTACAGAAATCCCATTTTCTTCGGCAAATTCCGAGAATCCTTGATAAAATGATTGTTTTACTCCCATTGCAGAAGCAATAATGAGAACAACGTTTGAAGAACCACTCTCAAATATTTGACAACAGATTTTTCTATTTTCACAATTATATATATTAAGAATATGCATCTTCAAATTCATTTTTAACAAATTTGATTTAATTTGTAAAGAAATGCTCTTGACTTTTGTTAGGAAAATAAAAAATCTTCTAAATTTAGAAGATTTTGATGTTATTTGTTTAACCGTTTTCTGATTCTGCTTAAACTTTCGGGTTTCATTCCTAAAAGTGATGCAATGTATTGTATTGGGACATTTTGTAACAATTGCGGTGTTTCTTTTAGTAATTTCAAGTACCTTTCTTCGGCAGTTAAAGTAGATAATTCTACTGCTTTTTTATTTTTTTCTTCAATAATATTTTGAAATAATTGAATGGTATATTGTTTTACCGAAACTCCTTTTTCAAAAACAATATCCATATCATCTCTTTTAATTCTTAACATTTTACAATCTGTTATCGTTTGCAAACTTTCTGTTGCGGGTTTTCTCTCCATCAAACTCATATAAGAAGCAACAAAACGAGGTTCACTATTAATTTCTACCGTTACTTCATTTCCATCAACATCGGTATAAAATTTACGCATATAACCTGATAAAATATAATTTTGATACTGAGGTATTTCACCTTGTTTTTCATACAAAGTATTTTTTGGCAACTCAAAATATTCAAAATATTGATAGCAAAGCTCCCGATCAACATCGTGCATAGGGTATACTTCACTTAATTTGTCGCAGAAAAAGTTAAAAGTCTTTTCATCTTTCATTTTTAAATAGTATCATCTTTAATATAAAAGTTACAAAATGGATGTAGCAATAAATTTATTATTATTTTTCAGAAGTCATCATTATCACCCTATTTTTTTTAACTAACTCTTATCCTCTAATGAAATTTTTAAATTTTCCATATCTGCCCTTATTTTTGTGTCTAAAATTTTGTCATAACGTTGCGTAGTTTTTATGATTATATGACCAAGCATTTTTGCTATAACTTTCCATACAAACATTATTTGCAAACTTATTGTTGTAGCAAAAATCTGTCTTGTACAATGAAAAGAGACCTCTTATTGTGCAAATTTCAAGTTACAAAACCATAAAAAGTAAACTGAATTTTTATTTTGAGAAACTTTTCGAAAAATGATAAACTTTCTAAAAAACAAAACAATCTATTTTAGCGTGAGTTCGATGTAAAAAAAACACAAAAACATCAATAGGAGCGGATCACTGTTTATCAAATAGTTACAAACAAAAAAGTCACCCAATTGGCTACTTTATCAGTTGGGTCTTCCCACCTGTGCTCGAACCAAAGACACCTAATTATGAGTCATTGCAGCATTTCCGTAACCACCTGTATATCAAGGGGACATTTTATTTTGTTTGTGCTATGAACATCTACTATAAAAGTCCTGCAAAAAATTTTGGAGTTTCAAAAGATAAAATTATCTCTGGCAATCGATTAATTATGTTTAAACCTAGCTGCCATTAACGCTGCTGTAATTATACACACAGAAAATTGGAATTACACCGGGAGGTTTCAAAAAAGAATTAAAAACCGAATAAATAACATCGAGGGAAAAATGTACAATTAATATCGACTTTTGTGACTTTTCAAAAGCGCTGCGTCGCCATAACTTTGCTCTATCAAAATACAACAAATAAAATCATAGTTATGAAACGTACATTTTTAAAAGGCATCGCCTTATCAGCAATTACTTTATTCACATTCAATTCAAACATTATGGCACAGCAAACGGTGCATGCAGCTCAGGATCCCAATATTATTAAAGATATCAGGGGATTTTTAAAAGTACTGAACAGTGGTGATGGAAAACCTTTGGAGCAAATGTCTCCTGAGGATGCAAGATTAGTTTTGGTGGGCGCACAAAAATCTATAACCTACGATTATTCTGATATTGAAGAAACAGAAAAAACCATTACACAAGACGGTTTAAATATAAAAATTCATGTTGTAAAACCTAAAGGAGCAAAGGCCGGTTTACCGGTATTTATGTTTTTCCACGGTGGCGGCTGGGTTTTAGGCGATTATCCTACGCACAAAAGATTGGTGAGAGATCTGGTGGTAAACAGTGGTGCTGTAGCAGTTTTCCCAGATTATACACCAGCTCCTGATGCTCATTTTCCGGTACAGATTAACCAAGCCTATGCAGCGACAAAATGGGTAGCCGGACACGGAAAAGAACTTGGCGTAGATGCTACAAGATTAGCGGTTGTGGGTAATAGTGTAGGAGGTAATATGGCAGCGGTTGTGGCATTGATGGCTAAAGATAAAAAAGGTCCGGAATTGGCACAGCAAATTTTATTATGGCCGGTTACAGATGCTGATTTTAGCAGATCCTCTTATACTTCATTCGCTCAGGAAAGATTTTTAACAACGCCTTTGATGAAATGGATGTGGGATAATTATTTACCCAATGCCAATGACCGAAAAAATAAATATGCTTCTCCAGCACAAGCCTCTTTAAAAGAATTACAGGGTTTACCACCAGTATTAGTTCAGGTTGCAGAAAATGATATTTTGCACGATGAAGGGGTGGCTTACGCAAGAAAATTAGACGAAGCGGGTGTACCTACAACTATTACAGAATACAAAGGATTTATACACGATTACGGAATGCTCAATCCTCTAGGGCAAATATCGGCAGTACAAAATTCTATTAAAGAAGCTGCTGCAGTTTTACACAATGCACTATTTATAAAACAATTGATTTAAACCTATACAATAAACCTCCGGCTGTACTATAGCTGGAGGTTTTTGTCTTAAGAATTTCACCGGAATAAGAAGAATGTTCAGAGTCTAATCCGAATGTAATCTCAGTGATGGATTTTTGAAGTTTCCAATTACATTTTTTTGTTTCCTAATTTTGTTATTTATTTTTTGTTTCATTGAGGTTGCTTCATGAATTGATTTCAAAACCGTTTAATCTTCTGCCAATAATTCAGATAATTTAACTTTTCTAAATCCTGAAGGGGTTTCTTGATTCGGATGAGCAATTCTTATTCCCCCTATAAATTCCTCGACAGATTGTCTTGCTACTACCTCCCAATCAAAATTAAAAATTTTTTGGAAGTAATTTGCAACTTCACTATCCTTAATTATGAGACTTGCATCTCGATTATACAAAGCACCGGATGTTGTAAGGTTATGACTTCCAAATAATACTGCAGCATTTTCAGGAATTTCAGAATCAATGATAATTGCTTTTGTGTGACATTTTCGCTGCACTTTAATATTATCAGTGTTTAATCCAAATTCCTTAATCCTATCAAGTTGCTTCTGAAGAGCTGCTTCTACTTTAGTTCCACTTGCAAACTCTCTGGGATCACGGAAGATAATCCTAATATTAACTCCTTCGTTTTGTTTACGAAGTAATACATTGAAAAATTTTTCATACTGAGGTTCATTATCTTCTAATAAGCTGAAAGACTGATTTTCAATATCAATAGTAGATTTTGCACTATCTATCAGATCCGTTGCAAAGTCAATGAAAATTCGATTTCCTCGACTATCTCGGTCAGGGGTAAGAAGTGGTTGGATGTTTAAAGTCTTTTCTATAATTAATGGCTCAAAGTATTGAGCAAGTTCTCTTCTTTCTAGTTCTCTTTCATAAGCGGTTTCAGGTACAAATAAATATATTTCAGGTTGTGTGGGTGCCTCTTCTAATGGCAGGCGGCTAGCTTCTTTAAAATCCCATTCGATATAATTTTGAAAAAGTTTTGCCAGTTTCTCATTTTCAATAATTACATGCCATTCTCTGTTATACTTTCTAATAGGTGTTATGTATGTTGAATGCTCTGCAGCAGGATTAATATCTGCCTGATTAGAATCTTTCCAATTTCCACTGCTGAGCCAAAATTCCTCTCCATCACGAGAAGCCACTTTGATATGATATGCAGATGGAACGATTTTACCAGAACCTACAGAAGCCCAAACATGTTCAAATTTCTTTCCTAATTTTTGCTGCATTTCTTGTACAGCTTTTTGAGTGCCCGGTTTTTGAGTTACCATTTTTAAACATCTATTATCAGGATTTATTGCTTGAAACAAAGCATCACTAATATGCTGTGCATCCCACTCATAAATCGTAGCTATTAGATTTTTCTTAATTCTGCTAAAAAAGTCACGAAGATTTGGCCATCCAGAATCTGGGCTTACATGAAAAATTGCTTTAACTTTTTCTGTAATAGGATCAAGTTTTAAATAGGGAGGTTCTTTATAGACACCTGGCTTGGGTACGGTTTCAAGTTGTGGAATATTAATACCCATAAAATCAAGCTGATCAAATAAAGAAGCTGTTCTAACATCAACTCCAACCCCAAGAAATTCTTGTGGGATAAGTTTTTTGCCTGATGCTTTTACATCTGGAAAATTTTGCTTCTCCTGAACTTCAACTACAATAACCCGTTCATCTGTTATCCACCCTCGTTTGAACCTATAACCTTTATCAACACTAATAATTCCTTGTTTTCTTTCAGTATCTCCTAATAAAGTTCGTCTTGCCAGCTCAAGAGCAGCTTCATAATTATCACCGACTTTTGCTGCAGGAGTTAAATTAACTTGAGTTTGTTGTTCTCCTGAATTTATTGCCCCTCCAATTTCTAAGGTAATTTTGATTGGAATATTCGCTTCAATGATATATTTATTTGGAGTCTGAGATAACATATTCGTTGAATTTTGATTTAAGTTTATAAAGTCGTGAATTGTATTTTCATTTGATTTTATTAATTCAGGAGATGCCATTCTTGGTAGTTTACCTTTTTTCAGCTTCTGCAATAAGTCTTTCAATATGGTTGCCGGCACTGCAAAATTTCGTTGCAAATACAGCCCTGCAAAATGTAACCCAACTGCTTTGCCGGTTAATAGACTTATAACAGCAGAGCCGGAATTGCCTCCTAATGTAGAACAATCATGTTCTAATTCGAAGTTATCAACCTTTATAACCTCTCCGGGAGCCAATCTTTTTTTATCATAAACATTTCCAAAAATATTGAGTACGATTTCCTGATCAGGGATATTAGGGTCTCTTGCCGGGTAACCTATAGTAACAACAACTTCACCCTCTTCTATTTCATCAGCAAGCTCAATTGGCTTGGGTAAAGGCGATCCATTTAATTTTCTTTTTACTCTCATGAATGCTACATCTGGCTCTTTTGAATCATTCTCTGCTATCCATAATACTGAATCGACATCAAACTCCATACTAGCAGTTCTTTGATCTTCTTCTAAAAAATCAAGTTTAGCAGACTGAAATCCATCAGGGAATCCAACTTTAAAAGTAAAACCCTCCTTATTCTTACAAAAAATACTTGCTACATGTCGATTAGTAACAACAATATCAGTATCAATTAACCAACCTGTTCCAACCCAATTATAAACAACATTATTATTAACTTCAATTCTACCAACAGATGGTATTACAGAATCAAGTATTAATTGTTTTTCCATTAAACGACTTTTCCAGACTTCCATGTCAGGACCTGAAAACTCAGGAACAATTCTATTGTCTCTAATCATCAAAACCGGACGTAGATGGGCAAGCACAATTGATTCTTCTACTCGTTCTTGTTCAATAAAGCTCGGTTGATGGTTAATAAGTGGGGCATCATCAACAGCTTCTTCTAATACCCTATCCTTAGCTAATGAAACTCTTGGAAAGACTCTAAGTTTTGATTCTAGTTCATTTGCTAATTCAGCATCTTTTAGTTTAATACGTTCAATTTGAGCTTTAACATTGTGGTCGTTTGAAAGTGATTCCATATTTAATTTTTGTAATTGTTAGTTATTGGAATTAATTCTAATCCTTATGTATAAAATATAAACTTTATAGAAAACTGAACTTTCATACTATATTATTTTACCATAAGGAATGAGTTGTTCTTGTATATTTATTACTTTTTTAATTTTTCTTGTACTATCATAATATTTAGAACTTTAAATTATGGATTTTTAAGGGCATTCCCTATTTTGTTAAAGGCGTAAGGGATCACACCAATACCCAATGATAGAAGAACTGCTAATAGTTGATTCAAATCTAATTTTTTGTCACCTGTTGAATCAAAATAGTTCCACATATAAAATGTAGTAATTGCACAGGCAATACCAACAGATACTAAACCACTTATAAATGCCAATAATCTGCTTACACTGCTCTTTTGGTTTATCTCTTCTGATGAGGTACCCGAATCTGAATTGACTTGGTCCAAATAGGCTTTTTTACTGACATCATCTAGTACTGATGCTGTTTTTGCAATTTCCTGCTGTTGCTTGGTTTTTTGGATTTCGACTTCCATCATTGCGTCTTTATCAAGAAGTAATTCTTTAAGTGTTACTTTATCTTTTCGTAATTTCCAAAATACCATTATTAAAATGAGCAAATAAAAAATAACAGGAATTAGTGCCACCCATTTCTCAGAGGCATTTATAGTATCAATAGGCGGAAGCTGACCTTTATTTTCATAAGCATAGGACATTATTGAATTGAAACAGAGAATTACAGTTAAATTCATAGGATATAATTTTTAATCATTATTGAGTAATTTATAAAATAATCTTAGTCACTTTCGATTACTAAATCCAATATTAATACATCTAACAAAATAAAAAACAAAACCAACAACCTTCTTCTCAATAACTATAAGGTTTATATTTTGTTAAGATCTTTTTTACTTTTAATGAAGTTTGATAAATCTTGTTAAGATTTATCAAAAATGATTATGAGATGGGAAAAAGACTTGACATACTTATTTGTTTTTACATGTTTTCTATGGAGTCAAATTTATTGCGTAATTTTTTGAGGATCAATTACCCTTTTGTGTAAAATCGGTATTGATGAAAATGATAAAAATATTATAGTATCTGATTTCTGCATACTAAAATACATTTTTTGAAAAAAATACGAAATAGGGAAAATACGGTACAGGATTCCGTATTTCCCCCATTTTTTATGGTATCTTTTCAATGGAATTGCTCCCTTTGTTGGGACAAAAAATATAAGGCATAATCTGTAAAATAAATATCTTAGAAAAATGAATAAGAAATTTTACAGTATCTCGTTTAAAGAACGAGCCGTTGAACTAAGTTTTCAACGAGAAAACATCGACTTATCGTACTGTTTTGTAAGACAATTGCAAGGGAAAGTTGTCTGTTTTTTGGAATAAAAAATATCTTCAATACAATAATAAACTGACAATAAATCCTACAGAAGTTATTGCTAATTGGATGAATTCTGGTATCACTACTACCATGTATCTTTCAGAATGAATGAAAACTTTTAAAATCATAAAAAATATTATCTCATAGAACAAAGCTTTGACTCATTGCAACCATATGTAAAAGATTATCAATATTTTCAGGCTAGAATTTATCATCTGAAAGGGCTGTTTTGTGGCAATAATATGAGAAATCCACGATTATATAAGGAAAACAGTCTGAAAGCAATGAATATATATATAAGTCCATTCCATTGTATTATGCAAAAAGGTCATTAGTAAACATTACCTTAAATATTGGTGTTTCCGACTATAAATCTGGAAACTATAAAATGGCTTTGTAATCTTTTAAGGGTATTGAGCACAACAATTATTTCAGCAAAGAGCTTAAATTAAATATTTTTTTGAATGATTGGCTGTATAAAGTGTATAATGAGTTAAAAAATAAAGGCAGTGCAGATTATTATTTCAGAAAGAAAACAGGTCTCGAAAATGAACTAAAAGAGCAGGAATTTAATATATCCATTCATGAAATTGACACCAAATATAAGGTTCATGAAAAAGAGTTAAAAATAAATTCTCAAAGGAAACTGCTTATGTACTATGAGAATAATAAAATCCATGCCTTACTTTAATAGTGCTGGTTTTTGTTTTGGCTGCCTACTCTTTCATTAGATGGAAAAAAGTAGATATAAGACGGAAAAAAATATCTATGGAAAAAGAATCGCTGGAGGTAGAATATACTCAGAGTATTGAATAGTTAGAAAAAGTAAAACAATTGGTCATAGAAGATCATACTGTATTGAAAAACAAAGCTAAGGTATATCTTAACGAACTCATTTATATAAAGGCAGAAGATCATTATCTGCTGCTTTTCACATCCAAAAAGAAAGAATTTGTACGTGGCAAAATATCAGAAATCATAAAAGAATTGCCTCCTAATTTTGTGCAGACACATCGCTCCTATATTGTGAATAAGAATTTAATTACAAATATTTCTTTTCAATCTGTAGTATTAAACGGGAAAATAGAAATTCCACTTTCAAGAAATTTTAAAAAAAACATATAAAATGAACACAAATTCAGGATATGGAAAAAATTGAATTATAGAAAGAGGCTTAGATTATAACCTGAAAATTTTCTTTGAAAAAACAGAAAAAGTTGCAAAGAAATCAAAATGGCCTATTTATGCTCATTACAAGCCAAAATTTACTTGCAAATTATGTGCAAATAAAAAAAGAGTTACAACTTAAAACATTGTAACTCTCTGATTTTTATCGTGGTCCCACCTGGGCTCGAACCAGGGACCACCTGATTATGAGACGATTAAATATAATTTTCATGCTTTTGCATTTATTTATATTCACCTGTTTTTCAATGATTTACTCATAAATAAAATGTAAATCCTTTTCATTTATTTGTATTTTTCTTCATTGACATAATCTAATTGTTGCAGTAATGTTGCAGCGAAAATAATTACTCTCTTGAAGCTAATGTAAACTTGCAAAATCTGCAATATTTGCAATTCTACAATAATCCATCGTCAGCAAAACTCATGTAACTTTCATTTGTTATGATGATGCTATCAAACAAATTAATATCCATAATCTTGCAGCTTTCGTTTAATTTCTTTACAATGTCCAAATCTGCTGAACTTGGTTTTAAATTACCACTTGGATGATTATGGACTAATATAATACCTTGAGCTAAGCATTTTAATGCTACTGATAATACAAGTCTGACATCTACCAAACTACTTGTTATTCCACCTTTGGATAAATTATAGATTCCTAATACACAGTTAGAATTATTAAGCAAGATTACTTTTACTTCTTCCTGCATTTCTATTGTTTCTTCATTCCAAAACTTTCTTATAATTTGGACAGCATCAAAGCTTGTAGCAATCTTTGAACTTGCAACTTTGTTAGGTTTGTAAGAAACCTGGATTTCAGAAACTTTTAATATAGTGTTATTCATTTTTTTTAGTTTAAATTGTTTTGTAATAGTTTATTCTGATACATTAATACAGAGAATTTCTTATCCTTTCTTAAAATCAACATCATATATTCTGGTAACTCAATATCCTGCATCTCTTCTAATTTCCGTTTTAAAAAATCTAAAATGTCACCTGGATATAGGAATTCTACTCTTATCAACACATCGGCATTAAAGTACATAAGAATGTGCTTTGTTCTTAGTTCTAAGACTTCATGTATCTCACCAAAGTATTCATAGGGTTCTAATGCCAATTCATTCTCAATAAATTCATAAGGCGGAATAGAAATTAAGTCAAATTCGTATTCTGTATATTCACTGTCAAGTTTAAAAATCAAGTAATCATAAATATTGTTTTTCATTAATATGAGGGTATAAAAAAACCACCCAAAAGGTGGCTGTTAATCAATTTTAGGAATTGGAATCATAGTTATAGCTACCTTCTGCATTTCCTCTTCTATTTCTTTTAGTTTTTCTGGATATATTTTTCTCTCATAAAATAGCATTTTAAATACATCATCAAATTCAATAAGGTTCTCATAATACTTTCTGTCAATACAAACTCCAAATTCTCCTATTGGCGAGTTTCCAAAGTGAGGATGAACTACCTCATCATCATTAACACTATAATCCAAATGGTCATAATAGAAAATAGCCAGTTTGTTATAACCAATCTCAAAGTACTTTATCAACCAATCTTTTAGGAGCGCATCATTATTACTACAAGTATTGTATTCTTCAAGTGCAACTTTACAAACTGCATCTAATTCCTGAACTTTTATACCATATTCAACTTCTTCGTAAAAGTTCGTAAAATATCTATATCTCTTAGTACAATACTCAGCTTCTTGTAAACAGTCATAAGGCAATCCTTCTTGTTTCCATTTCTGACATTGTTCACAAATAGTTTCAGAATAAGTCTTAACTTGTTTGTTTAAACCATGATATTCATACAGCCAATTCGCAACCTTCTGTAATGTAAAAGGATTGTCATTGAGTTCTTTTAGCCAGTTAAGTGATCTATTTATTTTTTCTTCCAATTCCTTTTCTAATTTTTAAAATTCTATCTTTTATATTATTAACTACTTCTTTTTTGTTATCTGCTATCACGAAAACTAAAATAATCAAACAAATCCCTAAGAAGAAGAGTCCAATAACAGTATAGATTATGAAGTGTAGAAAATCGCCAAACAACTCTCCAATATTTTCAGTAGTTTCATCTATGCCAAAAATGGCAGACATTAAAAGTAGTATTAATATTGGAGTTAAAGAGATTGATATTAAAACTGCCTTTTTCTCTTCCCGATATGAAAACCCAGACTTTGTAAGAAAGTATATCACAGGAGCACCAATGACAATTAAGCTTATGTAATATAAAGCATTGTTGAAGTCAAGATTCATTACTATACTTTTAATTATTACTTCTCTAAGCTTTTAATCAGTTCCTTGAGATTATTATCTCCTCTCCTGTATTGATAGGCTTTTTTATACCATTTAAGAGCTTGTTCCAAATTATCATTGTCCCTATAAGCTTGAGCAAGTAATAACATAAACTCTGAATCTTTAGGAGAAACCTTTAATCCTGCATAACAGATATTAGCAACAGCTTGATAATTCCCATCCTCCAGGTGGTTTATTGCAACTCTTTTTGATTCTTTCAAAAGCATTGCTAATTCAATTACATTGTTAATATTCTGATAAGGATTGTACATTTTGTCTTCTATAAATTCACCAGAAGAAGTTTTGTATTTAGTTGTTTCAGATTCCTTTGCTTTATTCAAGCCTTCTGCAAAACCTCTGTTATAACCATCATAATAGCTGGTACTCTTTTCATTTGCATTTGGAACAGGAGCAATAGGAGGAATTGGCTTTTGACAATTTAATCCCTTGTCATAGCAATATCCACCTTTATATCCATCATTGAAACCTGAATTAAAAGCTGTTTGTGCTAACGAAAAAACTGGGAATAGTAATAAGGGTAATATTTTCTTCATTTTATAAATTTTAAAGTTTTTCAAATATAGTAAATGTATCATTTATGATAACCATATAATTATCTTTTATGACCACTTTTGGCTATTAATATTAATAAACAAATTGAGTTAGAGTTTATCACATTTCCTTACGGTTTTCCGTAGTTAAAGTGTATTCTAATTTATTGTTTAATTCAGCCAAAGTGGATAAAAAAGAGTATCAAGTTGCAATAGGAAAGCGTATAAAACAGCTTAGAGAAAAGAAAAACATTTCTCAAGTTGAATTGGCTGCTTTATGCAACTTTGAAAAGTCTAATATGTCCAGGTTAGAAGCTGGGAATACCAACCCTACTGCATATACATTGCACATTATTGCTCAAAAGTTAGAAATTGAGACCTTTGAGATTCTTAAGTTCAAAACTTTACCTGAGTAAGTTTTAGCTATTTATAACTATCTCTAAATAACACCTGGAAAAGGATGAGTTTGTATTTTGTTGATATAAGAGCAACAAAGCATATATATATTTCCAGGTAAAACTCAAATAAGGAACGAATAATTGTGAATATCTTCGCTTTCCATCTGGATTCCAAATATTTATTTTCAGGTGAAGTATTAAATTCTCCTGCACACTTTTTCCTTACACTATATTATATAAAAGGAAATTTTGTGCAGCTAAAAAATAAAAATGTCCAGATTTTACCTGAACCTATATAAGACTCAACAGTAAAATTTGGACATTTTAGAAAATTTAATCAGCCATTGATAAGTTACCTGGAGCTGAATATACTTTGGAAGTAGTTAGTTCTTCTGCTCTGTAAACATATCTGTGAGATAGTGTAATGATTTCACCTGTATCTTGAATAGTGTACTCATAAGGCTCACATTCTTCTTTTACAATTGAACCAGGAAATTCTGAGCCAATTAGGGACTGACAGGTTTCTTCATCAAATGTAGATGTAATAGTGGCTTTCTTAGAGGTGGCATAATACATTCCTGTAGTTTTGCTTAATACCATCTCAATACCTCCTGAAACTTCAAGTACAAAGAACTCCTTGTTCTCTGCTACTCTTCTTTTGTAATTGATAATTCTTACCATTGTTTTTGATTTTGAGTTAGAAATAACACCACAAGAATTGAAATTAAACAGCACAAATAAACCCAGCTTTCAACTTGAATTTATATTGTTCCTGTAAAATTTTTGTTTTCTTAAAGGTGTGGGGGGAATCTTCTTTTCCTGAAGATGGGTGGGGGATTTTTAGCAAGGGAGTTTGTGAATAAATATTTTTTTTTAAAAATATTTTTATGGAAAATTCTGTAAATTAGCAATAAACATAACTAATGGCTAAAATAATCAGCCCTCAGCATATAACAGGGGAAAAGGGAGTTGTCAAATTTGCTTCCTTTTGTGTCAATCATTCTCCATACTTAATTTTTAGAGAAGAATCAAAAAATGATTTTGGTATTGATGGTGAAGTAGAATTAAGCTCAATTAATAATGATAATAAAATTGAAGCAACAGGACAAATTTTAAAGATTCAGTTGAAATCAACAGTTAATGGTGGAAGCTACATAACAGAAGACAAGCCAGATTCTTTTAAATTTATAGCAAACTCTAATGACATTGAATATTGGAATAAGCACTTATTGCCTGTAATTTTGGTTGTATATATTGAAAAAGAAGATAAGTTATTTGCTAAAACAATAGATAAGACTTTAGCATCAAGTAAGACTAATGTTAAAATTACCTTTGATAAGAAAACAAATCTATTAATTGAAAAACAATCAAATTTTAATGAAACTATTAATCAGAATTTTGTTGATAGAATTCAATTTGGAGTAAAAGAAAAAATATTTACAAATATCTTCACAATAGACTTCCCAAAGTTTATTTATAAATATGACTGCAAGTTTAAAAACAATAAAGCTATTTATGAGATTTTAAATGACGAAGGAATTGATTTTCCTAAATTTACTATCAAATCAAATTTTCTTTACACTTTCACAGATTTAAAAATAATATCACCAACTATTCTCGATAAAATTCTTAAAAATAGAAAGGCAATTGAAACTAATCTTCCTTTAAAATTTATTCAATCAAAGAAAGATCATAGAAATATCATTATAGAAATTATTAACTCCCATCTTAAAAACTTTTTTTACAAAAAGAGGATTAGCTATTATAAAGAGCACAATAGATTTTATTTCTCGCTAATAAATAAAAAACCTTTAAAAACCAAAGTTAAGTCTGAGAATAAATCAACAGAAGTTTATGAGCAAATTTCATATTCAAGTAAAGGTAAGCGTTATCAAAGAAGTGTTGTAAGCAAATACTATTACTTTGACACCTTCTTTTTCAAACATATTGGTTTTCAAATAAAGTATGAATGGTTTGATAATTTTTTAGTGTTAATAATAGAACCTAAATATCATTATTCGCAGGATGGTAAAATACCACTGGACAATCCAAAAAGAATTACAAGACTCAATAATCAAATTAAAGTTTCGGAGAGAAATGCACATTATAATAACCACATTACTTCACTCACAAATTATTTAGGTGGTAATTATTGGAAATCCACTGATGGTTTTGAAGAAATCGGATTTAAAAGGAAATTTTTTGATGTAAATTTTGGAATTAGAGAACTGAACCCTAAAAAGGTTTTTGATGAAGAAACGCAACAATTATCATTATTTGACTGATGGAGATACAATACTTAAAAGAACCACTAATTGAATTTGCAGAAGATTTTTTATGTGAAGACCCCAAAAAAGGTATTGAAGCTATGGGATTTTATTCTATAAGTAATAAATCACATAAATCGCAAATACAATATTCTGTAATTGGAACTAAAAAACAAATTAGTGATTATAAAAATTGGATTGAAAAATTTAGTAATCCGATAGAATCTACTATTAATTATAAGTTAAGCTCTTTGAAGGTCAATACTGATGATAGCGATGATGAAACCTTAGAAATTGAATCCTTTTTCGGAGAAGAGGATTTTGAAGGAAATTATATTGAAGATTTAGACAGTGGTGATATTATAAACAAGAAAGCAAATCCTGATTTTCCTGGCTTTAATTCTGATTCATGTTTTCAATGTGAGTTTCTAAATGATGGTGATGACTATGTTATTAATTCAAAAAATATTACAGAAATTTTAGACTCTGATAAAAAGCAGATTCAAAAACTCATCGACATTTCTGAATTATATACTAAATGCTACCTGGAACTAATAGAAAATTCTACAGGAAGACCTGATATAATTATAGTATTAATTGGTAAAGATGTTTTCAAGAAAATTGGAGCGTTTACATTAGGGAATGTCTTCCATAATCTACGAAGAAAAGTAAAAGCTGATATATTAGCTACAGATAAAAATATACCTATTCAGATAATATTAGAAGAGACAATTGATGGAACTAAAAAAAGTTTACAAGACTTATCAATGATTGCATGGAACTATTGTGTAGCTCAATACTATAAAACTGCAAATTGTACACCATGGACAATAAAGGATATAGATGCAGACACTTGCTATTTAGGTATAAGTTTCCACAAGATTAATGAAAATGGAAACAATCATTTGAGGTCAAGTATTGCTCAAGCATTTAATAAGGATGGTAAGGGGTTAGTTTTTACTGGTAAACAATTTGAATGGAGAAGTGAAAAAACAAGAGTTAGCACTCCACACCTTAAATATGATTATGCAAAAGAACTAATCATAAACGTTCTAAATCAATATAAACTCATAAATAAGCATACGCCAAAGAGAGTTGTAATACATAAAACCTCAGATTTTTGGGATGCTTACATTAATTCTGACTATAATGAACTCGATGGTATTATAGATGGAATAAAAGAAGTACTTGGAGATAATGTTGAATATGATTTGGTTACTATCAAAAGTTCACAATTAAGACTTTTAAGAAATAGTGACTATCCTGTATTGCGGGGTACTCTTTTAAAAGTTAGTAATGAAAAAGCTTACTTATATACCAATGGATTTATTCCATATTATGATACCTATCCAGGTGCTTATGTGCCCATGCCTCTTTCTATCGAAAACATTGGGGAAACACCTATTGTGGATATTTGCAAAGAGATTTTAGCATTAACAAAGATGAATTTCAATAATTGTAGCTATTGTGATGGATTACCAATTACCATTCAATTCTCGAAAAAAGTTGGTGAAATCATACAGTACTTCCCCAAAGACATTGAAAATCCACCAAACAAATATTTTTTTTACATGTAGATTATGAAGAGATTTATTACTTATTTTGATTTATTAGGATATAGAAATTTCTTAACTAATAATGATTCTGAATTACATCATAGAGTTATTACGCAAATGTACACACAAATTGATAGTGCACTTAATGAAACAGGAAATTATAAACAACTCCCAAATGGAGTTTTTGTAAACGATTTAACCAATAAGAAAGTTTCTTTTGCTAATTATTCAGACACGATAATACTTTGGACAGAAAGTGATTCCCAAGAAGAATTTGATTCAATTTTAAATGCAACTTATGAATGTAATTGGAGAATGAATGGTTATCATTTTCCCGTAAGAGGTGTTTTAATATATGATGAATTGTTTGATATGAACTATTCTGGTAAAGAAGGTGGATATCATATTAATACTTTTTATGGTAAAGGGCTAATTAATGCACATGATAAAGCAGAATCTCAGCAATGGGCGGGAATGTTTTTAGATAAATCCGTATTTGATAAAGTTAAACTTGACGATAATGTAAAGAATAAATGCATCGATTATTCTGTACCTTTTAAAGCTGGAAAATCAGAAGAATTCGCTTTCAGATTAGGACAAAATGTTAATGAAGAATCATTTAGAAATGTTAGTTCGCACATAGAAGAGAATTTTAAAAGACATAATAAATGGGAGGATATCCCCTCCCTTAAAGAGAAACTTCAAAATACAATAAACTTCCTCGAATATCTAATAAATAAGTAACAACTTATAGTATGAGATTATATAAATATCGAAGTAATTTTAAAAGAGATTTAAAGACATTGTCTAAAGGTCAAATTTATGCGCCGACATATGATAATTTAAATGATCCTTTTGAAGGTATTTTTAATGATAGTGAAGATAAAAGCATAATTGAAATCTTTAAACCATTTAGTAATGAAGCTGAAAAAAGCTATAATAGTGTTTTAGAACAATTATATAAATCAGGCATATACTCACTTTCTAAAAATTATGATAATGAAACTTTGTGGGCATTATATGCAGATTCACATAAGGGATTTGTAATAGAATATAACTTAACAACCCTAATTTCTGATTTTAATTTTTATGCAAATATACCTTTGGTTTATGAAGTAGATGTTGACTATAGAAATGAACCTGCAAAAAGCAATTTATTACTATCATCTTTAAAAAAAGAGTTTAACATCACACCTTTAATTGGAACAAAATCAAAACCTTGGGAAGTCGAAAATGAATTTAGATTAGTATTTGAAATGAGTGGTTTAATTAACATTAATTTTAATTCTATAACATCCATAATATTTGGTTTAAGAACAACTGATGAACATATTCATAAGACAATGAAGATGTTGAAAGGTAGGGGGATAAAATATTTCAAAATGAGTAAAATGGAAAATACATATAAATTAACAAAAGTTTCCATAGAAGATCAATTTCAAAATTTCAAAAGCATACCTAAAAGAGTTGTTGTAAAAGATATTGACATACCCAATGAATATGTTTATTTAAAAAAAGAAATTTTCAAAGTACTCAAAAACATTTTACAGCTTCCTAACATTACGGGTATATATAATTTTTATTTTGATAGTGAAGCTGTAAATCCTAAAATAAAGGTTTTTGCTACAACCACATTTGAAAAGATTCCTTTAAGATATTTTCAATATAAGGTAGAAAATAATAATATAGAATTAGATATATAATTTATATGAAACTCTACATTGATTGGAATGTTCTAAATGGAATTAAAAATGGACGATTTCAAGAATTCGAAAAAATAATTAGACAATCTGAAAAATTTGTCATCGTATATTCCACATCGCATATTTCCGATATAGCTTCAAGTTATTCACAAGAAAAGGAAAATCCAAACATTCAATCGGATTTAGAATTTCTTGCTGAAATAACAGACTGCATGTGTGTTTTTAATAATGGAAAAGAGATAGTTTTACAACAAAATGAACCTTTTCACATATTTGAGAATGAAATTGAAAGCAAAAAATTAACTGATGATTTTTCTTTCAATAGTATCTTCAATATTTTAGATGAGGATAATGAAAATACTGAGTTGGTTACACCATTAAAAACAATGTTGCAATCTCTTCCTGTTGATGGGTTGTTTAAAGATGCATTTGAAAACCCACAAAGTGCCGAAATAATGAATTCTATGCTTCCTGATCTACAAGACAATCCAACATTTGAAGGACTTTTTAATTCATTTGGAAAGATGTTGGAAAACCTTAATGAAAAAGAAGGGTATAAAGACTTAAAAACTCCTTTTAAACATTTAAATATTAATCAAGGAAAATTAACAAATCCTGATAACAATCCATTTGATGTTTTAAATGAAACTTACAAAAAATTAGGTATTGAGGAAAGTCCATTACAAAAAGATTATTTCGAGAAAGGCAAAAATGCACCAGTCTGGTTTGATGATATAACTTCAGCATATATTAGTTTAGATATGCATGGTTTTCATTCTGATGAAGTTAAAGTCACAGAAACAAAAAAGAAAACATTTAAAAACACTACCCAAGATTCTTTCCACACTGCATTTGCAAGTACTTGTGATTTTTATATTACAAATGACAAAAAGAACTATCAAAAAGCAAAGGCAATTTTTAAAGAAAAAAATATTTTCACTCAAGTTTTAAAAGCAGATGAGTTTATCAATTTTTATAAGGAAAATCTTGAAAAGGTTGATTTTATTGCAAGTTGGAACAAATTTGAACAAGTAGCAAAGTCAGGAAAATTCTACGATATTTCAGATAAAAATAATCCTGATGATTTAAACCAAGTCCATTTTTCTACTTTCAACTATTTTGGATATTTTAATAGAATATATCTTTTCAATTCTGATGAAGATAAAAATTCAATCAGTTTTATGTTTGGTAAAGAGTTACCGACAAATTGTTTGGGTGTTTTTTACAAGGAAATTAAAGAGATGGTTAAAATTATAGTTGATTATTTAGGAACTGATAGTAATGATAAAGGATATTTTGATGAATCAGAAATTGATGAAAATAATCATTGGAGTGGTAGAATTTGGGATTTTGAAAAATTTCAATATAGATTGGTTCAAGATAAAAGATACTTTCAATTTTACTATGACCTCAATATAAATAACCACAACAATTAAATACTTATGTACTACAATAAAAAATAGTGTAATAATTTTAAAACTAATAACCAGAAATATTTTTATAAACATGTCATTTAAATTACTTGCAATTCGCCCTCTTGATGGTTGTGGCTCAAAATTTTTAAAAAATCTTCAACCGAATAGAATTTATAAGTTTTATAATGAATATATATTTAACTCAGATAATAAAAGGATAGATTCTTATGATAAAGACATAATCATTTATTCTGAGATAGATAAAATAGAAAATTCAAATTCAGCATTAAATGATTTTTTTGGGGATAATATAAATGTATCAGCAATTGTAGGAAAAAATGGTAGTGGGAAAAGTACTTTAATCAATTTAATAGTTGCATCACTTAATCAATTTGCATTGCAATTACAATCTGATGGTAAAATAATAACAACCGCCCATTTAATGACGACTGGTAAGTTAGAAATTGAAAAAGTTTTTTGTGAGTTATTCTATGAAATTGATTCTGTATTTTATATTCTTACGGTAAAAGATACAGTGTGTAGTATTAAGGAAATTGGTACAGATCAAAACCACAGTTTTAACAATTTTTTCTACACAAACATTATCAACTATTCTATCTATGCGTTTAATTCTTGGGAGTTAGGGGATTGGATTGATGAACTTTTTCATAAAAATGATTCTTACCAAATACCTCTTGTTATCAATCCTAAAAGAGAAAGAAAATCAGACCGTATGGCTGGAATGATTGATGTGAATAATGAAAACTATTTATTGCAACAAAGATTGTTAGCCACAATAATTTCAAACCCAGATTACAGTATTACCGATAATCTAAGGATTAATAATTTAAAATTAATTACAAAAAGTAATAGAAAGTTTCGTGCACATGCACCTGATTTAAATAATAATTTGAAAATATTTGATGAAGATACTAATATTGAAGCATCATATTTAGAATTGTTAGAAAAAAATTATGCCTTTACCTTTAGCCTCAGTAATACAGATGTTCCACCACGACTTTATAGTAATTTATTGAGATTACTAAACGAATTTAAAAAACACTTTGAAATTTCACATATAAATATACCTAATTTACAGAGCAGATTAGATTTATATATTTTATATAAAATTACAAGTATTTGTGATAAATATATTCCATATCAAGATTTTATTGGAGAAGATAGTATTTATGGTACTTTAAAAAGTTATCATATTTTATTTGAAACTTTTTTGGAAAAATTTTCTGATAGTAATAGTCATATTGTTGTAAAATTAAAACAAATTGTAAATTTTATGCGATATTATGATACTATTTGGAAGCATTATATTCTGGAAGAGAAAGAGAATTTCATTCCAATATCAGACCTATCCACTTCTTTAATTGAAAAATCAAAAGAAGGCACTGCATTATTAGAGTTATTACCGCCCCCTATATTTGAAACTAAGCTTTTTTATAATAAATCAATTGATATATTAGATATTATTAGTTCTGGTGAAATGCAACTCATTACTTCAACTTCTTCAATTTTATATCATCTTAATAATCTAAATTCTGTTGAAGAAGAAAATGGATTAATAGTAAAATACAATTATATTAATATTATATTAGATGAAATAGAACTATATTTTCATCCTGAATATCAAAGAAAGTACATCAATAGGCTTCTAACAGACTTAAAAAGTTTTAATTTTCCGGATTTGAAAGGTATAAATATTCTTATTATTTCCCATTCACCATTTATTTTATCAGATATTCCAAAACAGAATATATTATTTTTAGAAGTAGATAAAAATGTTAATTTTTCAATATCAAAAGAATACCCATCTGACAATACTTTTGGTGAAAATATACACGAAATTCTATCTAATGGCTTTTTCTTAGAAGAAACTATGGGAGCATTTGCAAAAAATAAAATTCATGAGTTTTTAGAGTTTGACGAGTACGCAGATAATGCAAAAAATAATTACTTATCAAAAAGAGATAAGTTTGAAATTCTTATTAATCTTATTGGGGAGAATGTTATAAGACAAATTCTCAAAAATCACTTATTAAGATTGGATCAGAAATTTGAATATTCAGGTAATATTGAAGCTCTTAATCAAGAAATTGAAAGATTACAAAACTTAAAAACACAATTAGAAAATGCACAAAATAAATTACCCAACTAATATTTTAAAATTAGAAAATTTTAAAAAAGAGTTTCAGAATCTTATTTTGAAAAGTAGTAAAATTGATATTCTTAAAATCCAAAATTTTCTTAATTCTATTAGATTAACAGTTCCCTTCAAAGAGCTTATAATAATGCCACTTGAAGATTTAATAAAATTACCCCCATTATCAGAAACTGATATATTTGATGGATTATCAGATGAGGAAAAAAAAGCAAAAAAGGAAGAACTAAGATTATATTTCAATTACTCAAAATTTCAACAAGATGAATTCTCAAAATTTTTCAATACTTATTCAACATCATTAGATATTACTGGTTGTAGCTATTGTGGAATTGATTTTATAAATGCCTATATCCCATTAGATAATGATTACAGAGATTTTGAACACTTTATGAAAGAATGTACCAAAGAAGATTTAATGAAAATTCATGGTATAGGAGATGTAACATCAGATGACATTATTAGTAACTATAAAGGGAAAATTTTAAAACATTCCAATATAAATACTGGTAATAGTAAATATATCAATAAGATATTACTTCAGCTTACAGATGTGTCAGGTATATTAAAATTTGATTTGTTCAAAAACGAAAAGAAAAATCATTTTACTTTAGATCATTTGTTGCCACAGAGTGAATATCCATACTTGAGCCTAAGTTTATTCAATCTTGTACCAAGTTGTTACAGTTGTAATTCCAAGCTTAAAAATGATAAAAAAATTTATTCGAATTTAGACGAATTATTATTCACCTCACCAACAGGCTTAAAAACAATCAGTGACATACTATTCAAAATTTACTTTAAGACAGGATTTGATAATAAAAATTTACCTAAAGAACTAAATGAGTATTCAGTAAAAATTGAATCTCCTTATACAGAATATTTTAAAGTTTTTAATTTACAAGGTAGATATAATTTCCATAAAAATATATCTCATGAACTTATTTCTAAGAGACGGATATATTCAGATTCTCAAATTAAGGAAATTTTTAAATTATTTAATGATAAAGGAAAACCTATTTCCGAGAATGAAATTAAGACCCAAATATTTGGGTCTGATATTTTTACAGAAAATAGTAATAAACCATTTCAAAAGTATAAAAAAGACATTGCTAAGCAGTTAGAAATAATTCCTCTTTAGTCATGATAGCTCACTGTTATTTTTGAATCTTTATCTCTTAAATATGTTCTTTTAATATAGCCCATTTGCTGAAGGTTTTTTAATGCTTCAGCATTTTCTTCTGTATTTGGAAGCTCAAATTTTTCCTTATTCAGAACTTTAGAGTAAGGATTACCAATTAATTCAATTGATTCATTCATTAATTGACCAGATATATATTCTTTATCAAAATTAAGGTATCGAATTTTAGCAGATTGCTTTAACGTAGATTTCACAACACAATTTAAAAAATACTCAGAAAAGGAATGAAACTTTTGCTCATAAAAATTTATTAAAACCTTAATCAAAAACATTTCGTCTTCTGAACTATAACTTTTATCTTGCGTTAAATGATCAAAGATTTGTTTCTTTAAAAAACCCGAAATATTGGATGTCAAAATAGTAATCCAAGTGTAAATCAATAATACCAATGAATCATATGAGTTCTTAAGTTCTTCTTCATTCTTTTCAACAAATAATTCTAAATCTTTACCATGTAACTCAGATAAATTTTTATTATTAAAAACAATTAAATCATTATCAATTAAAATATTTATTCTACTGGATTTTTCAATTACAGAAGCATCATCAAAATTCTTCGTCATGGAATGAACCAAGTTATTAAATGACTCTTCTGATATCGCAGAATTTACAAGTGAAATATTAAATCTTTCGATAGTATCAGATACAATCTCCTCCTCTTCATTTAAAAAATGATCAATACATTTATCACTTAGTATTTCAAAATTAGGTTTGAAATTTAAAAACTCAATAAGAACATCATCGATTTCTTCAGATTTAGATTTATAGTATAGTAAAACATTTTTCCAACTTGGTTCTATCTTTTTCTCAATCATTAAAGTAGACCAAAATGTACTATTTTCTATTTCTGAGATATTTGAGAGTTTAAAGTTTAATTTTTCTATCAATAAATCAACATTTTCAGGTTTAACATTAGAATTGTTAATTAAACTTACAACGACATTAATTTCTTCTTCAGTATTATTTTCAAGTTTCAATAAAACCTGCTCGACATATTCATTTATATTATTATTAATATTTTGTTTTAAGTATGTAACGCTTGATTGTAATAGATAAGAATAGTTTGCTGTTTTATAATCCAAATCAATATTTTGAGAATTTACTTTTTCTAAGAAGAGGTTTATATTACTTATATTTATTTTATAAAGGTTATATTCAATTACTTTTATGACTATTTCGAAAATAATATCTCCATATTTTATTTTATTGAATTTGACACCTAAGACTTTTAATTTGTCAATTAATTTTTCCTTAGTTTCTTTTTCAAAATTATTCAGTAAAAAATCATCATAGTTATTCAGAAAGGCGTTTATTTTCTTCTCCTTATTAAGAAGTTTGATTGTTTCAATATCAAGATATTTCACTATAATATCTAAAACTCTTCTTTTCTTTTCAATAGTGAATTCTTCTCTACTATATATTAAATTCCAAAATCCTTCCCATATTGATATTTTTCTTACAAATTCTATAATTGTTCCATTTAAATCGGAAAACTCAATATATTTTTCGATAAATTGAACAGATTTATCTTTTTCACTACTTAATACAACAATAAACTCATCAAGCTTGCTTGAGATATTTTCATTGTCTCTATAATTAATAAGTAGGTAATCAAGAATATAGAAATTTAGTACGGATTCCTTTTTAAAATTGTTACTACCTAATTCAGAAATAAAATTCTTTGTTTTATCAATGCTTTCATTAAAGTCTGTTATTCCATCCTGAATAATTCTTAATTTTAAGTTATTGTCTTTTTCACTTATTGATTCAGGATAAAACAACGAAACATAAGTCGAGTAATTTTCATCAACATATTTATTCGTTATTAAAACCTTTAGAAGGCTATAATGCAGGTTAGTTTCTTCATCACTAATTTCATTTAATGCCATTTTTTTAACTTCAATTTCATTTGAAAATTCTTCTTCTACAGAATCATTTTCTAATGATGGCTTCTGTTCAATATTCAACTTTTTATAACTATTAAAGATATCATCAAAATAATTATCAATTTTAGCTCTCTCAGATTTTTGAAACAGTTGGTAGATAGACGAGTTTTTTAAATTATTAATTTCAGCTTGAATCTTATCTATAATAATTTCGTTATTTTTTAATTTATTATTAGATTTATGTATTATTAATTGTTTTCTTTCTTTATAAGGTTTTGGTGACACTTTTGCTTCTATATCACTGAATCTTAGAAATTCTTTCCTTATGTGATAATGCGATATCGCATTCAGCTCAACCATTCTTTCAAAACTCTCAGTAGTAAGCAAATCTTTAAATTCAATCTGAGAGTCGCCCAAATAATAAATATTTGCATTCTTGCTTAAAAGTAATATCTCATATAAATATAGCTTCCGTAATTCTTGGATATTATCTTGTTGTTCGTTAAGTATTGCTTTATTTTCAATTTTTAGGTCACTGATTTTATTTTCTAAAATTGCTTTCAGCTCAGAATAAAAATGAATTTTATTCTGAAAAATTGAATAAATTACTCCGTGTTTGTTTTGCAAACATTTAAATTCATTTGGATATATATTTTTCAAGACTACTAATGAAAATAAGCTATTCCCATTGATATCAGAATTCTCGTTAAATTTAATTTTATAGTAAGTTCTGAACTCATTTATAATATTGATAAGACTTCTCATATCATTTATATATGGAGCTATATCATAGATAATATCTTCAGAAATAATGTTATTTTCGATAAAATCCTTCTTGAGTCTTTTAATAAATTGTGTACTTGAATTACTATAATCAATTATTGGTATGATCGGAATTATTAGGTCGAAAAATTTTGTTTTTTCATCATTTCTACTAAATAACTCATCTTTCACAGCATAAACAAAAGTTACTTTTTGGAGAATATCCTTTGAATTATTTATAAGTATATTTAACTCTCTTAATTTTATAAAAGTTTCTGCAGCAGATTCAAATCTGTCAATATCTTCTATAAAAACAACTTGTGTTTTAGTCTTTTCAAAAAAATATATTAACTCATCAATATGTTTATTAATTATCGAAATATCATTATGTTCCTTCGGTACAAATTCTGCGTCACTAAAACTTATTTTATTGATTTTTAGTTTAAAAATTTGTCTAAACAACTTCTTCAGTATGAGAAAGAAGCCTGTCAAAAAGATAAATTTTATTAATAGATTATAATATGAAAATTCTATCTTATCAGTTAAAATTAATTTATTATATATTTTATCGAAGAATATATATAATATTGAATATATCCAAATAATGAATAAAATAGCTTTTAATAAAATAAATCTATCATTATTAATACGTTCAAATCTTGAATCCTTCAAATTTCTCTTCTTCTCAAAATACAAAATTTGTTGAACAATACTTGTCTCAATATCAATCTCCTTTTGTTCATTTTTTTCAAACTTTCCAAGACTGATATCTAATGTTTTAAACTCCGGATTATTCTTCTTGAAAAGATTAAGAATTGTGCTTTTTCCTGTGCCAAAAGAACCAGAAATTGCAATATTTTTCACATTTTGATTTAAAATTCCCCATCTTATAGACTCTAAATAAGTTTTTAGGTTATAATTATCTTCATCTTCTTTAACAATGAATGGTGTAAGGTCTTCTAAATGATTGTAATTAGGATTATTTTTAGTTAGAATTTTGTTTTTTCTTTTTCCCAAACTAAAAATTGCTTTTGACAGAGCATTAAAATAAATTTCTGTCATCTGATTTTTAAGGGAAATGTAATTCTCATTTATTTTGTTTAAAATTACTTTTAGCACAAGTTATAGTTTTTTGCAAATTACAAATTATTAGGAAATTCTGCCCTACATTTCTGTAGGACAGTTCCTCTAACTCAAAAACCAATGATAATCAGAACTACCATTGAGACTTTGTTGAATACCTTTAGTGAAATAAAAAGCATTCAAATTTCTATCTAAAAATGTATCTATATAACTGCTCTTATTAGCTTGTGTAAAAAGATTGTAGAGATTCCATAGGTTTATATCTCCAGAAATATCTCTACAGAAACTTTCATCTTCATAATAATCTTTTGTAATGGCGTTGATATGACCATCAGTAAATTGGAGTAATGGTATCTTTAATTTTTCTCTTTTAGGTAAATGCTGATATAATCTTGTTCTACCCAACAATTGAGCAAATTGATGCTCAGTTAATGAATAATCAGCAAATTCTTTCAATTCGGATAAATGTTTCTCTGCATTATAATTGTTAAGTACCTGGAATATTTTAGATTGTAGTTCCTCATAAGAGCTAACCTTCAAATCATCAACAAACCCATCACTCCAAACACAAAGATTACAGCATACTTTATTCTGAAAACCAACAAAGAATTTAAACTTCTCAAAAGTTTTCTTATTATACAGATTCTCCTGATTATAGGCTCTAACTCCGCCAATTGTTAATGATAGTTCATTACCGTTAATAACATCTGTAATTGCAGGTATTTTAACAATAAAAGCCATCCTTTCATAATAAATAGTTTTCTCATGGTCTAACAAATCCTTCACATTCTTATAAATAGCACCTGGAGTCCTACCTTTAATTTGATGAGAAACCCTTATTTCAGGTTCACTGATAGAATGATTAGGAAATACATTAGCAATGCAATTTTGGGATATTTCTATGAATTCCTGGTGACTAATGGTCTTCTCATTGTCTTTGCTGAATACAGGTATGATGCATTCATTTTTCAAATGCTGTAAATGAATCTCCTGCGTATTGGCTTCTATAAAAGGTTTGTTAGCATATTCAATTTGAGCTTGTAAAGATTCTGAGTGAATTCGCAAGTTACCTGGAACTGGAATATATGTATCATCTCCAGGTAACATTTCAATTATTGTGTCGCTGACTGGTCTTAAATCAAAAGCCTGCTCTAATGTGGCAGGCTTAATGTGTCTTAGTGTGTCCATTTGTCGAATAATTTTTAGGATTGGATAGTTGTATTAAGAAACTCTTTTTCTCTTCATAATGAGTTTTAAGGTTTTCTTGAAATTCGGGATATTGTTTGTACAAAGCCAGTAATTCAGCTATATTATTACAGTATTGGATTTGTTGAATTATCTGCTCTTCATTAAGAATATGCTGGTGTCCAGGTGTTCCACTATTACACCAATCTAAAATCAGTTTCCCAGTCAATTCACTTATCTGAAATTCAGGTTTCCCCATGAATAAGCCTGTTCTGTCTTTACTTGATACTGCAAAATGTTTTATATCAATGTCAAAAACCAAAGTAAATTCGTAATCCAATCCATCTCTTTGAACTGATTTCAGACCTACTTTTTCAGGAATGTATTTACCATCTTTTTGATTAAGTACATAGTCCTGTTTAGTTCTCATAGTGGCAATAATATGAGCATTGGCTTGAAGAATCTTATCTACAAATGCCTTTTGTCTTGGTGTAACCTTTGCCCAGTTAGTAAAGCTGTTTCCTGCTAATTTGGAATGAAAATCTAATAGTTCATCCCATTCATGAGAAATGGAATCAATAATAATAACCTCTATTCCTGCATTTTCACAAACTTCAATAGCTTTAATATAATTCTCAGGTGTAAATGGAGGTGACATTGTCAAAACATTGTAGTTACCTAAATGAGCATATAAATCAGCACTTCCATTCTCTGTATCAATTACAGCTACTTTTGACAAGTCACCATTTGTCAGTCCTTGTGCTATAAGTAAGGAAGAATAAGTTTTCCCTGTTCCTGATGCACCTTGCAGAGCCATTTTGATTTTGGCTCTTTTTCTTTCGCTTTGCCTTAATTGCATAATATTTTTTGTTTAATGATTAATATTTAAAATGAAAAAAGGTTAAGCAAATTTGCCTAACCTTTCCTCCTACTTTTAATAGTTAAGATTATAAATCATCTAATGTTTTTACAGCATCATCTAATACATCACTGCCAAACTCTTTCAGATAAGTCATTGTAACCTGAACATTGCTATGTCCCATCAATTCAGAAATTATATCTGTACTTGCTCCCCTATTCTTCATAATTGTTGCAAAACTATGTCTTGCAACGTAAGAAGTTAAATGAGTTTCAATTTTAGCTATCTTAGCTATCTCCCTAAGCTTATTGTTGAATCTTGAAAGTATCTTATGCTTTCTATTTTCAATCTGCAAAGGTGTCATTTCATTGTGGAGCAAAATGGGAAATACATACTCTGATTTATTTCTATTACTATAGTAATTAATAATATCCTTTGCTTTATTATTCAATTCTAAACTAAAATCTCCTTTTGTTTTTGAACGAGTATAAATGATTCTATTATTTTTAATATCAGATTTTTTCAGCTTCATCATATCAACAAAATTCATCCCTCGTGTATAAAATGAAAACATAAAATAATGATAAGCTTCCAACAATTCAGGTCTATCAGACAAATCAACATTTTTAAATTTTCTAAAATCCTCTTCCGTTAATGCTCTTTTCTTAGTTTTTATTTTTAGTTTTGAAATCAAATATTCATCAAATGGATAATCTTCTTTTGACATTATTTTCCTTTGAATTGCTTTATTAATTAATGACCTTAATTCCCTCATTTTAAAGGCAATACCACCATCTATATTCCCTCTTGACCTCATATCAACTTCAAACTTTTCTAAGAACTCAGGAGTTATATCAGTAAATTTAATCTTATCATTAGAAAACTTTAAAAGTGCATTTTTAGTTTCGCTATAAGCCCTTGCATTACCAAGCCTATGAGCTGTAGTTAGTTCATCAATAATTTCATCAAAAAAAGGAATTACTAATTTTTTATTTATTTGTTTTCCTCTAAATTTATCTTCAAATTCCTCGAGAGAAAAATCTTTATCATCCAACTGAAAATCTCTAACTATATCTTCAGCTTTGACTTTAATTTTATTAAGAATCTTATTTTCAGCTTTGTAATTTTGATGTCCTTTAAGAAACTGTTCATTTTCAAAATTTGCTTTATAGCATTTTAAACCAATATTTATCTTTTTTCTTTGACGTGCTTTTATGATTTGTAAATAAACAGAGTATTGACCATTGGACATAGGTCTACTGTCAAGCACTATTTTAATACTTGTATTCATCTATTTTAATTTTAAAGTTTAGGAAAAACTGCCCAAGAAGCTGGGCAGTTAAATTAAATTGCAGAAACTGCAATAATTGCAGGTTTACACCATCTTTCTATCTCTGCGATATTCACCATGTTTGACCGGAATAATTATTTTCTTTTTTTTCCATTGGCTTAATTTATCGTCAACCGTTCTGGTTGGAATACCTAAAGTTTCACCTTTTTGTATTGCTTCCGCTCTTGTAAAAGTTGATGGTAATGAAAAAAGAAATTGCTCATCATTTTCTGATAAGAATGAATCATCAAATGAATTAAATGTTACTAATGAATGTTTTAATAATGTCTTTGTAATTCTTATAGCTAAGATAAAATCAACATTTTCACATAGCAACTTTTTACCTTCTATAGTTTTATCTAAATTTCTTAACGCTGATAAAATCATTGCGATTCTATAACATATAAGACCATGTCTACGTAAATTAGATAAAAATGAGTGAGAATGTCCGTTTATAATTGTCTCATGTAAAATCTCAAATTCTTTTGTAAAAGCTTTATTTTGTGACTCTGTAAATAAAAATTCTATTTCACAATCTAATTCTTTCAGCTTCCCATAAAAATCAAATATTACAGAAGCTTCATTTTGAAATATAGTGTTGATATCATTTGTTTTCTTTAAAAACAAATCAGATTTAAATCCAGAGATCTCATCAAAAGAATAAACAATAAACCTGGAAAACAATCCATTCTCTTTAGACTTTATTAAACTTTTGAGCTGTTGTGGTGTTCCACTTAATAATATTGATAATTTTGGTTCTTTTATATCAACAAAAATATTCTCTAATTTTCTGCTAATTGATAAAGGCTCGTGATGAAATGCCTTACGCAATACATCAGAATAATTACTCCAATCATTATTTAGCATAATACTCATTGTATCCGCCTCAGATTCTATTATAACTAAACCGTTCTTTGATTTAGATAAATAGGAGTACATTTCCGCAGTTGAAATATTGGCAGGCAAAATCTTGATTTCAGGTGAAGGACAATTTTCAAAATCTCTTTCTTTCGCTTTTTTCTTTTCTTCTCTACATTCTTTCTGCTCCTGAATGCTTAATTCCAATAATCTATCGTGAATTTTCTCAATTAAAATCCTTGACTTATTCATAACGCCTTTGCCAGATGCAGCAGGCGCAATAATCATTGAATAAAGATTCGAATAGACTTTATCACTATCATAAACTCCATAAACATTAGGTAAACATGCACTTAACACAGATAATGAAGATACTAATACTATATCTCTTTCTCTTCCTTCAAAATTATTTGTTAGATTTTTCAATACAGAAGGTAATAATTTAAAGACTTTATCATCAAGCATTTCATTAACAATTCCATTATTATATTTAACTTCTTCCATACCTCTACATATTAATTTTGCTTTCAAAAACTTTAGGAAAAATAAAGTATCCTTTATTATCATTCTTCATTCTATCATCATAAGGAGGTTCTTTTTTAGATAAAGAGTCAAAAAAAACTCCATTTGTATAAAAAACTAAATAATTCACTAAAACATCTGCCAATTTATAATCATATTTACTACTCAAAGGAGGAATTGAAATTTGAATTTTTTTTGGATAATACGTTACAGTTATACCTCTTTTAGTTTTTTGATCTATTTCATAAAGGTAGCCATTAGTGGCAGTCTCAATAATTGATAAGTTTTCAATAGTTCTTAAAATCCTTTTATTAAATTCATGATAATCAATTTCAACCGCATGACCAATTGAATAATATTCTAAATTTTTATACATCTTTTCTAAATTTTAAATTGTTCAACAATACCTCTTCTAAGGCATCTATACTTTTATTTTCATTTTGGAGCATCCAATTATCTAAATCAGATTTCTTAAAGTACAGTTTCCCACCATTAGGTTTGGAAAATGAAATTTTCGATTCAGATGTTAATTTATACAGTGAGCTTTCTGATAAATCAAGATATTGGGTAGCTTCCTTGAAGCTTAAAATATCCTTTCCAACAAATGTTGGTAACGTAGGATATTCTTCTTTTAATTTATTTACCATAATTTTAAATTTGAGAAGTCCTGATATCATTCAATTTGGACTTCAATTGCATGGCAAATTTCTGTATAGTGAAAAAATTATTGTGAAACAGAAAAAAAATAAAAACTGAAATCTTGTTTCAATTTATCTGGAAATATAATTGTATAGATTCTTTAAATCTATACTCTCAATATTTTCTTTAAGAGTATCGTAAATCTCAATAGGATATTTATTATTGCTTTGAATTTGAGTAAAATGTAGAAAAACACCTATAAATCTGAGAGAATCTGATTTTTTTAAATCTTGGTCAATTAAAAAAGAATACAATCGCTTAATGAATTGCTTTTTGTAGCTTTCAGATGTATTCTTGAATTGAACAGTCGATTCATCTTCCAGTATTTGCATTCTCTTAGAGCTGAAATTATCCTTATTAAATCCGTAATAATGAATTATTGAAGAGTATATATCTTGAACTACGAAAAAATTATCAACAGTAAGATTATTACCATTCTTATTTTTAAAATAAATACTTTTTAAATAATTATAATTATTAGAGAACAAATATTCTTCTAAAATATCAAATAGTGAAGATAAATTTTTAGATAAATTTAAATAGTCTTCATCCATCGAATTAATAATTGATAGATGTTCATTTTCATTAAAATATGTATTTTGAGTGAAAGCTAAAAGTGTAATAAAATCAGAAGAAAATATTTCTAAATTATATAACTTTACTAATTCACCAAGCAATTTCAGGATGTTAGAAGGAATGGAAAATTGTTTAAATTTGAAATTACCTATATCAATCGGAATAATGGTACATTTTTCTAATGGTACAATTTCATTAGCAACAGAATTTGACAAAGTTTCGATTTGTCTGAAATAGTAAATATCATTCACAATTCAAAAATAATAAAATGTTGCAGTATTGTTGCAGGCAAAAATAAAAAAAGCACCTACATTTCTGTAAGTGCTTGATTTAAAAAGTGGTCCCACCTGGGCTCGAACCAGGGACCACCTGATTATGAGTCAGGTGCTCTAACCAACTGAGCTATAGGACCTCAAAACTTGGTTAAATTTTGTGTTTGCAAAAATAGTAAAATTTCTTTCACTACAAAATTTTTTATTGCTTTTCTTGGCAAAGTTCTACCAGTACGCCGTTCGTGGATTTGGGATGAAGGAAGACAACTAATTTATTATCAGCACCTTCTTTCGGCTCTTCCGAGATAAATTCAAAATCTTCTTTTTTCAGTCTTTGCACTTCCTCAAGAATATTTTCGACGCCAAAAGCCAGATGATGGATGCCTTCTCCTTTTTTTTCAATAAACTTTGAGATCGGGCTATCCTCTTTACTCGCCTCCAAAAGTTCAATTTTGCTTTCTCCGGCAGCATAAAATGAAGTAACCACCCCTTCCCTTTCCACAGATTCCTGTTTGTAAGATTCCTTTCCTAAAAGCTTTGCAAAAAGTTCATCAGAAACGCCTAAAGATTTTACGGCAATGCCGATATGTTCTAATTTCATAAATATTTAAATAAATTAAGTCGTAAATTTGATACAGCAAACAAATTTCAAAGTATCAATTCAAACAAAAGTACTAAATTTGCAGAAATTATGGAAAGTAACAGACAAAGAAAAGTAGCACAGATTATACAGGAAGACTTCGCAGAACTTTTCCGCAAACAGGCTTCAGAAAGCAAACAAAGCATTCTGGTAACGGTTTCGGATGTAAAAGTAACGGCGGATCTGGGTATTGCCAAAATTTATTTAAGCATATTTCCGCAGGAGCACCGCAAAGCCGTGATGAAGGAAATTGAAGAAAATAAAGCACAATACAGAAACTTCATCGGTCAGAAAATGGCAAAGCAGGTTCGTGTAATCCCTAATCTTAATTTCTACTTAGACACTTCTCTGGACGACGTTGAAAAACTGGAACGTGAATTGAGAGGTGAAGGTGACAACCCTATTCTGTAACCCTTGAAAAACATTGCATTTTATATCGCTTCCCGATACCTTTTGTCTAAAAAAGGAAGTACTGCCGTTACGTTTATTACGTGGTTGGCAGTTGGGGCGATGACGGTTGCCGTAACTGCAATGTTCGTTATTATCTCCGTTTTTTCGGGGCTTGAAGACCTCAATAAAGAATTGATTTCAAATCTTCATGCCGATCTTACCCTCAAAAGTTCTTCCGGAAAAACACTGAAAGATTTCGATAAAATTAATTCCGTTCTCAAAAACAATAAAGAGATCAGTAACTTTTCGAGAGTTATTGAAGAAAAGGTATACATTAGCTATAATGGCAAAGGAGATATTGCTTATTTAAGAGGGGTAGATTCTGCCTACACGAAAGTGAACCCCATCAATAAGGATGTTTTTTACGGCGCTTATCCCAGCTTTAAGTATTCCAACGAAGTTTTAATGGAAAACTCTCTGGATAACAGACTTTCGATTCCTGTACCATCCAGTTCAGATTATGCGACGATCTTTATGCCGAAACCGGGAACCGGAATCATTAATAAAGAAGAAGATATTTACAACAAGAAAGACATCCTCGTCTCCGGAGTTTTTGCTGGAAAAGACCAACTGGACAATTATATTATTGCTCCTGTTGAATTGACTGAAGAGCTTTTAAATCTCCCAAAACATTCCGCTTATCAAATCGTTATCAAATTAAAGAATCCTGAAAATACAGACTCCGTAAAGCAACAGCTTATTTCTTCCCTTGGAAAAAACATTGAAGTAAAAACCAAAGAGGAAGAAAATGCGGCTTTCTGGAAAATGATCAATACCGAGAAGCTTTTTATCTATTTAATTTTTGCTTTGGTAATCTTTATTACCACCTTCAATTTAGCAGGAGCAATCATCATTCTTCAACTGGATAAAAAAGAACAGGCAAAATCCCTTATTTCGTTAGGTTTTCCGTTAAGTCATTTAAGACAGGTTTACTTTTATACCGGAGTTTTAATTGTCGTTCTAGGAATTATTTCAGGCTTACTTATAGGAACCGGACTTTGCTATTTCCAGCAGTTCACAGAGTTCTTTAAAGCCAACGAAACCTTACCTTTTCCGGTGAAAATAGTGGGTAAAAATTACATCACTGTTGCGGTTACCGCATCCTTATTCGGCTTTGGAATTTCATGGGCATTTTCCAAGATCAGCAAAGATTATATTACTAAAAATTAATACATAAGCTTTCATTTTTTCGTATCTTTGCGTCCCAATTTTTAAAAATGAAACGTAAATTATTCTCTTTTTTATTGAGCTTTGTCTTGATAAGTACCTTTGCTCAGATTCCTACGGGATATTACGACGGAACTGCAGGTCTTTCCGGAGCTGCTTTAAAAACCAAACTGAAACAGATTATTACCAACGGTCACGTAGACAATGGATATAGTGCACTATATAGTGGTTATGCAACAACGGATCGCGATAATATTGCAGGAATTCCGGGACTGGAAAACGATAATACGGTTTTAGACATGTATTCCGAGAATCCTAACGGAACAGATCCTTACTCATACAGCTATCCGGGAGCGCAGTGCGGAAATTATAACAGCGAAGGCGACTGCTACAACAGAGAGCATATCGTTCCTCAAAGTTTATTCAACAGCAATGCTCCGATGGTTTCAGATATTCATTTCATCAGACCGACCGACGGAAAAGTAAACGGAATGAGATCAAACTTTCCTTTCGGAAAAGTAGGATCGGCTTCTTTCACTTCTCAAAACGGATCAAAACTGGGAACTTCTGTCTCTCCGGGATATTCGGGGACGGTTTTTGAGCCTGTTGATGCTTTTAAAGGAGATATCGCGAGAATGGTTTTATATTTCGTAACAAGATATGAAACTCAGCTTTCAGGTTTCGGAACAGGAAATATGTTGGGAGGTTCCGCATTTCCGGGATTACAGACCTGGGAACTGAACCAATTATTGGCATGGCATATCGCAGATCCTGTTTCTGCTACCGAAATTGCAAGAAACAACGCTTCTTATACTTATCAGGGAAACAGAAATCCATACATCGATCATCCTGAATACGTTGCTGAAATTTGGGGAACTCCGGTTGCCGATACACAGGCTCCGACTGCTCCAACCAATTTGGCGACCAGCAACCCTACTTCCAACACCATTTCTTTAAGCTGGACGGCTTCTACAGATAACATCGGTGTTGTAGGATATGAAATTTATAAAGACGGCGTTTTATATGCTACGGTTACCGGAACAACGGCTACGGTTTCCGGGCTGAATCCTTCTACTACCTATAATTTTTATGTGATTGCTAAAGATGCAGCAGGAAATGCTTCTACAGTGAGCAATACCGCTTCAGGAACAACTCTTGCAGGAGGACAGCCGGGCGGAAGCTGCGGAACAGAGGATTTTTCCAATATTCCGGCGGCGGCTTCAAGCTACACAACACAAACATGGACGAGCAATAGCATTACATGGACTGCCACTGATGCAAGAACCGATCAGACAATTAACAGCCGGGCTATTACCATCAGAAACGGAAATCTTACAAGCTCTACAATTTCAGGCGGAATCGGAAGTTTAACAGTGACTACGAAATTACCGTTTTCTGACTCTGCAGGTAATCTGACTTTACAGATTAACGGAACTAATGCGGGAACTATTCCTTTTACTAATTCAGCTACCACTACTACAATCAGCAACATCAATGTTCCTAACAATGTGGTTATTAAAATAATCAATTCTGAAACAGGAAAAAGAATTTCTATTGATGATTTAAGCTGGACTTGCTTCACTACATTGGCAACTGCGGAAGTTTCTAAAGATAAATATCAGTTTACCATCTATCCTAATCCTGTAAAAAACAATGAATTGTTTGTAAAAGGAGAAAATCTGAATAAAATTTCGAAAGCTCAGATTTATGATCTGTCCGGAAAGCTGATCGAAACGATTGAAAATCCGTTCAGAACTTCTAATAAAATTCATCTGAAAGGTTTGGCAAAAGGAAATTATATTCTGAAAACAGATTCTTCGTCAGCGAAATTTATCGTAGAATAAAACAAAAAAAATATTTATCTCAAAGACCGGTTTTTCCGGTCTTTTTTTTTAATTTTATCCTATGGATTCCAACAAAAAATTAGGCTTGATCGGGAAAAACATTTCCTACTCTTTCTCGAAAAAATACTTTGAAGATAAATTCCAGAAACTGATGTTGAAAGATTATTCTTACAACATTTTTGATTTAAACGAAATTGATGAAGTAGAAGATGTCTTTTCTGCTCCGGAATTACTGGGCTTTAACGTAACGATTCCCTACAAGGAAAAAATCATCGATTATCTGGACGAACTGAGCGATGAGGCGAGAAACATCGGAGCCGTAAACTGTGTACTGATTGAAAACGGGAAGAAAACAGGCTATAACACGGATGCTTTCGGGTTCGAAAAGACTTTGCTGCTTCACAAAAAAACCCACCATGATTCAGCCATCATTTTAGGAAACGGAGGTGCAGCAAAAGCGGTAAAATATGTTTTGGACAAACACGGAATTCCATCGGTTACGGTTTCCAGAAGCACGGAAATTAATTATGACAATTTAGATGCTGCTTTTGTACAGGATCATAAACTCATTATCCAGTGTACTCCGGTAGGAACTTTTCCGAATGTGGAAGACTGCCTGAATTTCCCTTTCGAAGGGCTTTCAAAAGACCATTTGATTATCGATTTAATTTACAACCCAAACTATACCAAATTCATCATCAATGCCTCTGAAAAAGGAGCCAAAACAGTGAACGGATATTATATGCTGGAACAACAGGCAGAAAAAGCCTGGGAAATTTGGAATTTTCAAAAAAAATAACATAAATTAGTACTGTATTTAGCTTTTTAGCTCTATATTTAGAGGATATTTTAATGCCACTCACATAAACGATTTGCTATGATTACAGAAAACAACCTTTCTGAAAACGAGGAAAACAAAAATTCTAACGAAGTCCCTCAGGAAAAAACATCAGAACCTGCAGAACCTCAGGATGAAAGCATTCATCATGAGGAAACGGAACATGAAGAAGAGCACGAAGAAGTAGAAATTTCTCTTGCCGATGCCCTGAAGGAAATGGAAAAAATCATCAATGCACCCAATGCAGGTGAAGATTTCAAAAAATTCAATCAGCTCAAAGAAAAAGCAAGTCATTACATCCATGATGAAGTGGAAGATAAAAAGCATGAATATGCCGAAGCGGGAAATGCTCCTGAAAATTTCAGTTATGAGCATCCTTCTCAGGCGAAATTCTCTGCTTTGGTGAATATTTTCAGAGAAAAGCACGATGCATACCAAAAGGGGCAGGAAGAAGAACAGAAGAAAAATCTGGAACATCGCCAAACCATCATCGAAAGGCTTAAAAATCTGTATACGAATTCCGAACCGGGAACCAATCTTTTCAAATCGATAAGAGAGATTAAAGAAGACTGGTCCAAAGCGGGACAGGTTGCCAAATCTGAATTCAAGATTCTTAACAACAATTATTTTCATCATCTGAACCAGTTTTATCAGATGCTTGATCTGAATAAAGAATTTCTGGAGCAGGAGTACAGCCACAATCTTGAAAAAAGACAACACATCATTGAGCGTGCAAAACAGCTTGAACATGAGCCTGTGATTCAGAAAGCGCTGAATGAGCTGCAATATCTTCACAAATTATGGAAGGAAGAAGCGGAACCGGTTGCTGAAGAATTCCGTGAGAAAACATGGGAAGAATTCAAAGAAATTTCAAATAAAATCCACGAAAGAAAATCTGAACTTTCTGCTGCCATTGAAACGGAGCAGAACGAAAATCTGGAAAAGAAAAATCAGATCATCGCTGAAATCAAGAAACTTTCTGAGCCCGGTGAAAATCCTAACCATAATTACTGGCAGAACGCCATCCGCAGAGTGGAAGATCTCCGTTCAGAATTTCTGAAAACAGGAAGCGTTCCGAGAAAGCTCTCTAACCAGAACTGGAACGAGTTCAAAACGATTCTGAGAGGATTCAATACGACAAAAAACACCTATTATAAATCATTAAAAGGTTCTCAGCAGGCGAATCTGGAAGAAAAATTAAAACTGATCCAAACTGCAAAAGACAACCAGAATAATGAAGAGTGGGACATCGCCGTTCCTTTATTCAAAAAACTTCAGGAAGACTGGAAAAAAATAGGTCATGTTCCGAAAAGCATGACGAATAAAATCTGGGATGAATTCCGTGATGCATGTAATGCGTTCTTCAACAATTACCGTGAAAAAAGCAACGCTTCTACAGATAACTGGAAGGAAAATTACAAGCATAAAAAGGCAATTCTTGATGAGTTAAAAACAATCGGGAACGAAGATGGAAGCATCGAAAGAATTGAAGCCATTAAAACCGCATGGAACAACATCGGAAAAGTACCGAGAGATAAAATCTCCATCAATACAGAATTCAACAAAACGTTGAGAGAAAAATTGAAATTAAATAAAATCAACGAGCTGGAACTTAAAGAAGAAGGATTATCTGAAAATCAGCTTACAGACAAAGCAAGAAAAATCAAGAGCCAGATTTCTGATCTTGAAGCTGAAATTGTGAAGCTGGAAAACAATCTCGCATTCTTTAAAAATCCTTCAAGAGAAAACCCGATGCTGAGAGATACGTACGAATCTATCGACGAGAAAAAAGCTCATCTGGAAACTTTAAAACAAAATCTTCACAGCATTATTGCGGGAGAATAAAACTATTTAAAATATTAGAAAGCGGAGCAAAGCAATTTGACTTCGCTTTTTTCATTCAATATGCAGGACGAATTTTATATTAAAAGAGCCATCGAACTGGCTCAGAAAGCCATCGGAAAAACCTATCCGAATCCTTTAGTGGGAAGTGTGATTGTTCATAACGGTACAATTATCGGCGAAGGCTATCATCAGAAAGCAGGAGAACCTCATGCGGAAATTAACGCCATTAATTCTGTTGAAGACCCATCTTTAATCCCCGAATCCACTATTTACGTTACATTAGAACCTTGTGCGCATTACGGAAAAACGCCGCCCTGTGCTTTAAAAATCAAGGAATTAGGCTTTAAAAAAGTCGTAGTGGGAGCAATGGATTCTCATGACAAAGTGAACGGAAAAGGAAAAAAAATTATTCAGGATGCCGGAATTGAAGTAGTTTCAGGCGTTCTGGAAAAAGAATGTATTGATCTTAATAAAAGATTTTTCACCTACCATGAAAAGAAAAGACCTTACATCATTCTGAAATGGGCGCAATCGGGAGACGGATTTCTGGATAAGGATTTTAAACCAACCGCAGTTTCAAATTCTTTAGTAAATCAGTTCGTACATCAGTTGAGAGCAGATGAACACGCTATTTTGGTCGGAACACAGACCGCACTGAATGACGATCCAAGTTTAACGGTAAGAAATGTGGAAGGCATTAATCCTGTGAGAATTTTAATTGATTTTGATCTTAAAGTTCCTCAGGATTTTAAAATTTATAACGAAGAAGCGAAAACAATCGTGATTAATTCTGTAAAAGAAGAAATTGCAAATCATGTTCATTTTATTAAAACTGAAAAGGACAATTTCCTTCAGAATCTTATGGAAGCTCTGTATAAAGAGCAGATTCAGTCTGTTATTATTGAGGGGGGAAAATTCACTTTACAGCAGTTTACAGATGCCAATCTATGGGACGAAGCGATTGTTATTACCAATGAACATCTTCTTCTTAAGAACGGAACCCAAGCTCCTGTTTTTGACCAGTCAAATCCATTTAAAACTGAAATTATCAGAGATAACCGTGTTGATTTTTTTCTTTCAGAAAACATTTAAATATTTAATAATCAAAAATTTAACATAATAAATATTTTGTAATTTTTCACCACAGTTTGAAATTAAATATGTAGCTTTATGATGAACTAAAAATCATCATCATGAAAAATCTGAGAAAATTATCAAAACATGAACTAAAAAGTGTTTTGGGAGGAATCGAAAAATGTTATTATCTTCAAAACGGAACAAAAGTGTGTCCTTGCAACATCCACACGCAATATAACTGCAATGGTGTCTGTATTCCGATCGGACAGGCTTGCTTAAACCCACCTATTTCACTTTAAAAATATTATATGAAAAATCTGAAAAAACTACCGAGAAAAGAGCTTAAAAATCTTGTGGGCGGAATAGCACCGGTTTGCTGTTCTTATTATCCTGCAAACCTACAAAGATGCTGTAAAACACCTTCGAGTATGAGTTGTCCTCCACCTTGGCTGGAAGGAAGCTTTCCTTGTTAATGGATTAAAGAGAACTGTAAAGGTTCTCTTTTTTGTTATCTGTTTGCGGGACTTTTCTTAAAAAAATTTTACCTTTGAACAATTAAATCTAACATTCTCAGCAGAATCATTTTTTCTCTATTATATATGTTCAATTTTAAGACGATAGAATCTCCGGTAGAAAATACTTTATTAAAAGAAAAGGGAAGCAAATTTCTGGGTTTTGCGTTTCCCGTGAACAATGAGGAAGAACTGAAAAATGCTTTGGAAAAGATTCGTGCGGAACATCCGAAGGCAACACATCATTGCTATGCTTTCAGAATGGGACTTAACGGAGAAAACTATCGGGCAAATGACGACGGAGAACCTTCCGGAAGTGCAGGACTGCCCATTTACAACCAGTTATTAGCACATGAAATCACCAATGTTCTGGTTATTTCCGTCCGTTATTACGGAGGCACAAAACTGGGCGTTTCCGGTTTGGTAAAAGCGTACAAAGAATCGGCAAAAATTACACTGGAAGAAGCAAATATTGTTACGAAAGAGCTTGAAACGACTATTGAGATTCAGTTTAATTTTAATCAGCAGAATATAATTTTTACTTTGCTGTCTAAGTATGACGCGAAAATCATCTATTTTGATGCACAGGAAAGAGCAATAATTTCAGCAAAAATAAAATTAAGACACAAAGATGAAATTTTGGAATCCTTAATCAATATGCAATTTGTGGAATATAAAGTGCTTAATTAAAAGGAATTCACGTAAAGATTGCAAATCAAAAAATGGCTTCAACTGAAATTGATGATAAGTTTAGGTAAAGGCAATTCCTATCGATATTTTTGTAATGTTATTATATGATACTCAGATCAATTAAGATCAAAGTTTTATCATTTTATTTTCTTCCCAGTTATAAAGTATAATTTGAATACTCTTTTTCTGATATTTTTTCTTCAAATAAACTGCGATCTTCCGTTGAATTTCAATTTCCGCAATCGGTGCCGATTTTATTTCTTTAAACGCCCACTCCTGTAAATTTATATACCGACTTTCTTTACAAAAATTATTGGGTTCAGCTTCAAAATACGGTTTTAATTCTTTTATATTTCCTGAAATACAGATATTCATTTGATAGCCTTTTCCGGAATATAAATTAAATGAAAAATACTGATACCAACTTCCCCAGAAACTAAAAACAGGCAGGACAAACCACAGTACCAAAAACAATGCATTTGTGGCAATGGTTTTCTTATTAAAACCTTCCATGGTTTTTGAATAGATAATGCCTAAAATAAATATCATGGCAAAATTCCAGAGCCAGACTATAGAATTATATTTCAGCCCGAATGGTCCGATAAAAATAAGAATGCTTACGTGCATACCTATTAATAGATAACTAATCACTCTCTTTGACTTTGAAACCAATAACAGTAATGCTAAAAGAACTTCAAAAAAAGGAATTAATAAGCCCACGAAAAAAAGCTTATACTTTAAAATAAAATGCATCGACAGCCCAAGAAAATCTCTTAAAAACATATTTAGCCATACCAAAGAAAGGAAACTGCGACTGAATTTATGAAGACCACTGAAAATATAGACCGACACTAAAAATAAATGACCTAATATTAAAATATTTTCACGCTTGTAGAAATTAAGAATGACCAAGAGCAAAAAACACAGATACATATATTCCCAAGGCTGCCATCTCACCGTATCCAAAGAACAGCTCATTACTTCTAATAAAAATAAAACAGCAAGCAACCATCTGTTGGGTTTAATACATACAACAAGCAATAATGCAGATAGAGAAGCTCCGAATAAAAACTGATGCACAAAAGCAGGAATGTTTTCTAAACTGCTTATTGGGGGAATTACAGGATATACTCTTTCTGTAATCCAAGTTTTGTAGCTCCCAATTTTGGTTAAAAACCAGAAAAAAGCGATGCCCTTGATTAAATAGTTGGTTTGCTTTTCTAATAAATACTTTTCGCGCATTGATGTTTTCTGATTATTTCATAAAAATATTAATTTCAATTGAATCTGCAGTATCATTTATTGCACAAAAAAACATCTCGGAAAAACGATCCGAGATGCAGTATGTTTCATTCAAATTCAAAGATTAATCCCTTCTTCCTCCCATTAATAAGGAGATAAAATAAAGAAGCTGTACCAAAGATCCGATTGCAGCCACTACATACGTTCTTGCCGCCCATTTCAGACTGTCTTTTACGCCTACATATTCTTCTGTTGTTACCGTTCCCGTATCACGAAGCCATTTCATGGCTCTGTTGCTTGCATCATATTCCACCGGAAGTGTTACAAATGCGAAAAGCGTCGTGAAAGCAAACATAATAACCCCTATTGTAAGAACAAGTTTACTTCCACTAAATGCCATGATTACAAGTCCTCCCATAATTACAAACTGCATCAGGTTGGAACTTATGCTTACTACCGGAACCAATTTGGACCGTAACTGCAACATGGAATATCCTACTTTATGCTGAACCGCATGACCGCATTCGTGTGCTGCAACAGCCGCTGCCGCTGCATTTCTCTGCATATACACTGCCTCAGAAAGGTTAACTGTTTTATTTTCCGGATTGTAATGATCTGTTAACTGTCCCGGAACCGACATTACCTGAACGTCGTTAATCCCGTTATCTCTCAGCATTTTCTCCGCCACTTCTTTTCCTGAAAGCCCGTTTCTAAGATAGACTTTAGAATATTGTTCGAATTTCGATTTCAGTCTCCACGAAACAAACCAGCTCACCGCCATCGAAACAATAATAATCAAATAATAACCATTCATCTCTGTAATCTTTATAATATACTTTTCATCCGATATGATGTAAAAACTGTGCCAAAGTATTGTATTAATTTAGTTATATTTGTTCCATAATTTCACGAAAAAATCATGTCAGAGATTTCAGTTATTGAAGTAAAAAACAGCGAACAGCTAAAGCAATTCGTAAGATTTCCCATGGATCTGTACAAAAACAATCCGTATTACGTTCCGTCTCTTATTAATGATGAGATTAAAATATGGAGCACGAAAGAAAATCCTGCGCTGCAATACTCTGAAGCCAAACAGTTTCTGGCGTACAAAAACAACAAAGTTGTCGGAAGAATCGCCTTAATGATCAATCATAAAGAAGAACGCGAACTAGGGATAAGAAAAGTACGTTTTGGCTGGATTGATTTTATTGATGATGAAAAAGTTTCTCAGGCACTCATCGGAAAAGCAGTTGAGTACGCCAAAGAAAAAAACATCGGAAAGATTGAAGGACCGATGGGTTTCACGAATCTTGATAAAGCCGGAATGCTGACTTTAGGCTTCGATAAACTGGCAACCATGATCGGAATTTACAATCATGCGTATTATCCTCAACATCTGGAAAAACTGGGTTTAACCAAAGAAAAGGAATGGGTGGAATTTGAAATTATGTTCCCGGATTCCCTTCCTGAGAAAATTTACAAGTTCAATGAACTGATTTCCCAGAAATATCATCTGAAAGTTCTAAGATTTAAATCTAAAGAAGAAATTCTGCAGTATGTGGATGCGATGTTTGATCTGCTGGATGAAACGTACAAGCATCTTTCTACCTACACTCCTATTTCGGATGAACAGCGAAAAACTTACAAAGAGAAATATTTCCCTTTAATCGATAAAGATTTCATCGTGTGTATCGCAGATGAAAATAACAATCTGGTTTCTTTTGCCATTACAATGCCCTCCTATTCAAAAGCTCTGCAAAAATCCAAAGGAAAATTGCTTCCTTTCGGATGGTGGCATTTTTTACAGGCAGGAAAGAAAAACGACAGGGCTAATTTTTACCTGATCGGTATTCATCCCGATTATCAGAGACGTGGCGTTACTTCCATTATTTTTAAGGAAATCTGGGATATCTTCAACAAAAAAGGAGTAAAATATCTGGAAACCAATCCTGAACTGGAAGAAAACAAAAGCATTCAGCTTCTTTGGCAGGATTACAATCCCGTGAACCATAAAAGAAGGAGAACCTACGCTCTGGAAATTAAATAATTTTTCATCATCAAAAAGTAGACTTATTGTAAGTTTTAAAATATGAAACCACAACTCATCATTTTCGGAATTTTAATTGCCGGATTTATTGCATACAATTTATTTTTCCAGTTGGCGGACGACAGAACCAATACGGCAGTGAATACTATCTACGCAAGTCTCCTTTTTGCCTATATTTCCTTTATGGCGTATTCTCTCATCAGAAAAATGAAAAAATAACTGTTATTTTTAATGATTCTAAATTATCCGTTTTGCCTATTTTGGAGCCACTTTTAACCTCATAAATTTCATGCTTTCTTGTTTATTCGCTAAATTTGCAAATTGAGATAATAATGCAAAAATGAATTTACCTGAAAGTTATATTCCAATCCTTATACAAGCAGGTGTTGCGATCGGTTTCGTAGCCATTTCTTTGCTTGGAGCGCATTTTTTAGGTCCGAAACAGAAAAAAGGAAATTCTGTGAAAAACCAAAGCTGGGAGTGTGGAGTCCCGGTAGAAGGAAATGCAAGAACACCGTTTTCCATTAAGTACTTTTTGACGGCGGTATTATTCGTATTATTCGATATTGAAATCGTATTTTTTTATCCGTACGCGGTAAACTTCAGAGAATTCGGAATGGAAGGATTCCTTGCCGTTCTTACATTCGTAGCGATCTTCTTCATGGCATTTTTCTATGTATGGAAAAGAGGCGCTTTAGATTGGGATAAATAAGAAATTATAAATTTTAAATTACAAATTTTAGATGGTGATTTTCGATTAAAGTTAACATTAACAATAATTTAGAATCTAAAATTTAAAATCTAAAATCTACTAAAATGTCAGATAACAAACCAGTAATAAGAACAGATGCACTTACTCCGGAAGGATTTGAAGGAGAAGGGTTTTTCGCAACAAAACTGAGCAGTGTAATCGGGATGGCAAGAAAATTTTCTCTTTGGCCGTTACCATTTGCAACCTCTTGTTGCGGTATCGAGTTTATGGCTACCCTGAATCCAACGTATGATGCTTCCCGATTTGGTATGGAAAGAAACTCTTTCTCCCCAAGACAGGCAGATATGTTAATGGTTTGCGGAACGATATCCAAAAAATTAGGACCGGTACTTAAAGAAGTGTACACTCAGATGGCAGAGCCGAAATGGGTGGTTGCAGTTGGAGCCTGTGCTTCCAGCGGTGGTATTTTTGATACGTATTCTGTTTTACAGGGTATTGATAAAATTATTCCGGTAGACGTTTACGTTCCGGGATGTCCTCCGAGACCGGAACAGATTATTGAAGGTGTAATGCAGGTTCAGGCTTTGGCAGAAAGCGAAAGCATCAGAAGAAGAGATATGCCTGAATATCAGAAATTACTAGATTCTTACAACATTAGCAACTAACGGAAATGACAAACGAATTTGTATTAGAAGCAATTACAAGAGAATTTCCGGAGTCTGTTATTGCAAGTTCAGAGCCTTATGGAATGTTGACGATTGAAGTAAAGAAGGAAGATCTGAAAAAAATCGTTCACTATCTGAAAGATTCATCACTGGAAATCAATTTCCTTACCGATGTATGCGGAATCCATTATCCTGAGTTTCCGGAAAAGGAAATCGGTGTGGTTTATCACCTGCACAATATGATGACGAACTTCAGATTACGTCTGAAAATATTCATGTCCAGAGAAAACATCGAAGTAGACTCTTTAGTGGAATTGTATGCAGGAGCCAACTGGATGGAAAGAGAAACGTATGATTTCTACGGAATCAAATTTAAAGGACATCCGGATCTGAGACCTATTTTAAATATGGAAGATCTTGGTTACCACCCGATGCTGAAAGAATATCGTCTGGAAGACGGAACAAGAACAGACAAGAACGACAGCATGTTCGGAAGATAAAAAGGCCAATGGCCAATGGCAGCTAGCCAATAGCCAGAAGCAAATAGCTAAAAGCAATCATTATGAAAGATAACTCATTATCTAATATACTAAACCAATACGAAAGTAAGGAACAGATTGACGGACAGTTATACACCCTCAATTTAGGACCCACCCACCCTGCAACGCACGGTATTTTCCAGAATATCTTAACGATGGACGGAGAAAGAATCCTTCATGCAGAGCAGACTGTGGGATATATCCACAGAGCATTTGAGAAAATTTCTGAAAGAAGAAACTACTCTCAGATCACTACCCTTACCGACCGTATGAATTACTGTTCTGCGCCCATCAACAATTTGGGTTGGCACATGACGGTTGAAAAGCTGATCGGCGTTGAAGTTCCAAAACGTGTAGACTATATGCGTGTTATTTTAATGGAGCTTGCGAGAATCGGAGATCACCTGATCTGTAACGGTGTAACGGGAATGGACTCCGGAGCAATTACCGGTCTTACCTATATGTTCATCGAAAGAGAACGTATCTACGATATGTATGAGCAGATCTGCGGAGCGAGAATGACGACCAATATGGGAAGAATCGGAGGTTTTGAAAGAGATTTCACTCCAAAATTCCATGAGTTATTAAAGGATTTCCTTAAAACGTTCCCGCCAAGATTCAAAGAATTCTGTACATTATTAGAAAGAAACAGAATCTTTATGGACAGAACCATCGGAGCAGGATCTATTTCTGCAGAAAGAGCATTAAGCTATGGTTTCACAGGTCCGAATTTACGTGCAACCGGTGTGGATTATGACGTGAGAGTTGCGCAGCCTTATTCTTCTTACCAGGATTTCGACTTCATCATTCCGGTAGGAACTTCCGGAGATACCTACGACCGTTTCATGGTTCGTCAGCAGGAAATCTGGGAATCTATAAAAATCATCAAACAGGCATACGAAAACCTTCCTGAAGGACCATTCCACGCGGATGTTCCGGATTTCTATCTTCCTGAAAAGGCAGATGTCTACAAGAAAATGGAAGCACTGATTTACCATTTCAAAATTGTAATGGGAGAAACAGATGTACCGAAAGGAGAAGTTTATCATGCAGTAGAAGGCGGAAACGGAGAATTAGGTTTCTATCTTGTGAGTGATGGCGGAAGAAGTCCTTACCGATTGCATTTCAGAAGACCTTGTTTCATCTATTATCAGGCATATCCTGAAATGATTACAGGTTCTGTAATTTCAGATGCGATCGTTACGATGTGTAGTATGAATATTATTGCGGGAGAATTAGACGCATAAAATTGTAAGAAGTATCATTGTAAAATGTATTCATGATTTTGCAGTGATTAAAATAAATAAGTCATTAGTACATTGTACGTTGTACAATAATACATTAAATAAAATGAGCGAAACAATAGCTTTTAAACCGGAAAGTTTAGCACAGGTACACAAAATTATCGCAAGATATCCTGAAGGAAGACAAAAATCTGCCCTTATTCCTGTACTTCATTTGGCACAGAAAGAATTCGGAGGCTGGTTAGACGTTCCGGTAATGGATTATGTTGCAGAATTATTGAGTATCAAACCTATCGAAGTTTATGAAGTAGCTACTTTCTACACCATGTTCAACATGAAGCCGGTAGGTAAATATGTTCTGGAAGTTTGCAGAACCGGACCTTGTATGGTTTCGGGAAGTGAAAAAATCCTAGACCATATCCGTACAAAACTGAACATTAAAGACGGACAGACTACGGAAGACGGAATGTTTACTTTAAAACCTGCTGAATGTCTGGGAGCATGTGGATATGCTCCGATGATGCAGTTGGGGAAATTTTTCCATGAAAATTTAACGATAGAAAAAGTAGACGAGATCCTTGATCTTTGCAGAGAAGGACAGATCGCTTTAGACTAATAGAAATTTTAAATTCTACATTTTAGATTTTAAATTATTCACTTAACGTTTAATCATAATTAATGCAAGAAGCCAAAAGCCTATTGCAAGAAGCAAATAACAATGAGTAAAAAACTTTTACTTAAAAACGCACATATTGAAGGCATCCGCTACTTTGAAACCTACCGTAAAAACGGAGGTTACGAAGCTGCTGAAAAAGCCTTAAAAATGACTCCTGACGAAATTCTTGAAGAAGTAAAAGCTTCAGGACTTCGTGGACGTGGTGGAGCAGGATTCCCAACAGGAATGAAATGGAGCTTCCTTGCAAAACCGGAAGGTGTTCCGAGACACCTTGTTGTAAATGCCGACGAATCTGAACCGGGAACGTTCAAAGACAGATATCTGATGGAGTTTCTTCCTCACTTACTGATCGAAGGAATGCTTATTTCATCATACTGTTTAGGTTCAAATGTTTCTTATATCTACATCCGTGGAGAATACTCATGGATTCCCGATATTCTGGAAGAAGCCATTGAAGAAGCGAAGGCAGCAGGATTTTTAGGTAAAAATATTTTAGGAACCGGTTTCGATTGTGAAATTTACGTTCAGAGAGGTGGTGGAGCATATATCTGTGGTGAAGAAACCGCATTGCTTGAATCTCTTGAAGGTAAAAGAGGAAATCCGAGACTGAAACCGCCATTCCCGGCTGTAAAAGGACTTTGGGAAAGACCAACGGTAGTAAACAACGTTGAATCCATTGCGGCAGTTGTTCCGATCATTGAAATTACAGGAGCTGAATATGCTAAAATAGGAGTTGGAAGATCTACAGGAACAAAATTGATTTCTGCCTGTGGAAACATCAACAAACCCGGAGTGTATGAAATCGACATGACCATTACGGTTGAAGAATTCATTTATTCTGAAGAATATTGCGGAGGAATTAAAGACGGAAAAAGATTAAAAGCCTGTATTCCGGGAGGAAGCTCTGTTCCGATTGTTCCGGCTAATTTATTATTAAAAACCGTAAACGGAGAACCTCGATACATGAACTACGAATCTTTGGCTGACGGTGGATTTGCTACCGGAACCATGATGGGTTCAGGAGGATTCATTGTTTTGGATGAAGATCAGTGTATCGTAGAACATACCATGACTTTAGCGAGATTTTACAATCACGAAAGTTGCGGACAATGTACGCCTTGCCGTGAGGGAACGGGATGGATGTACAAGATTTTAAAGAAAATCGAGAAAGGAGAAGGAAAAATGGAAGACATCGATTTACTTTGGGACATCCAGAGAAAAATCGAAGGAAACACAATTTGTCCGTTAGGTGATGCAGCAGCTTGGCCTGTTGCAGCGGCTATTCGTCACTTCAGAGATGAATTCGAATGGCACATTAAAAACCCTGAGTTATCACAGACTCAGAACTACGGATTGGCACATTATGCAGATCCGATTCCTGCAGTTGAGAAGAATGCTTAAGATGAAAAAAATATTGGCAGTAGGTCTAATGATGTCGGGTTTTGTTTTCGGACAGGTAAAAAAAGATACATTAGAAGAAAAAGAATATAAACTGGAGGCGACTCCATACAAAGCTGAAAAAAAAGAAAAACCTTTACCCTTAAGCACAAAAGGTCAGGTTTTCGTTTTCTACGGATGGAACAGAGCGGCTTACAGCAATTCTGACATTCATTTCTCGGGAAACGGTTATGATTTTCAGTTAAATAATGTATCTGCGAAAGACAGACCAACGAAATTCGGAATTGTTTATTTCGATCCAAGCTGGTTTACAGTGACCCAATATAATTTCAGACTTGGTTATTTTATTAAAGATAATTTAGCTTTGGTTTTAGGAATTGATCACATGAAATATGTAATGAACCAGGATCAGACGGTTGGGTTTTCAGGAAATATTTCGGATCCGAAATATGCAGCAATGGTACAGAACGGGCAGGTAAATCTTGCCGATGAAAAGTTTCTTACTTTTGAGCATACCGACGGATTAAATTATGAAAATGTCGGGCTTGAAAAATATAAAAATCTGGTTCATAAAAAGAACATCGATCTGGTATGGTCTTATGGAGCCGGAATCGGGTTTATGTTTCCGAAAAGTAATGTAAAGCTTTTTGGTAACGAGAGAAGCGACCGTTTTCACATTGCCGGAATGGGAACCGATTTAAGATCCAGTCTTAACCTTGTATTCTGGAAAAACTGGATGCTGAGAGCAGAAGTAAAAGCCGGATACATCAATATGTGGGACATTAAAACAACATTAAATAATAAACCGGATAAAGCCAGACAGGATTTTGTTTTCGGACAGGTTCTCGCCGGAATCGGGTATACATTTAATACAAAAAAGTATAATTAAAACAGAGCTTAATTGCTAAGGCAAAAGCGAAAAGCATAGAATATGAGCGAAGAGGTTAAAAAATTCAAAATAACGATAGACGGACAGACTACTGAAGTTTTGCCGGGTACTTCTATTCTGGAAGCTGCAAGACAAATCGGCGGAAAATCTGTACCTCCTGCAATGTGCTACTACAGCAAACTGGAAACCAGTGGCGGAAGATGCAGAACCTGCCTTGTGGAAGTTTCCAAAGGATCTGAAGCAGATCCGCGTCCTATGCCGAAATTGGTAGCAAGCTGCAGAACCAACGTAATGGACGGGATGGAAGTAAAAAATCTTACTTCTGAAAAAGCTCAGGAAGGAAGAAAAGCAGTTACGGAATTCCTTTTGGTAAACCATCCGTTAGACTGCCCTATCTGCGATCAGGCGGGAGAATGTCATCTTCAGGATTTAGGTTACGAACACGGAAATCTTGAAACCAGAACGGAGTTCGAAAGAAATACGTACGATGCCGATGATTTGGGTCCGCACATCAAACTGAATATGAACCGTTGTATTCTTTGTGCAAGATGTGTACTCGCTGCAAACCAGCTAACTGGAGAAAGAGAACACGGAATTTTATTCAGAGGGGATCACGCTGAAATTTCAACCTACTTAAATAAAGCTTTGGATAATGATTTCATCGGAAACGTCATCGATGTTTGTCCGGTTGGAGCATTAACCGACAGAACAGCACGTTTTTCAAGCAGAGTTTGGTTTACAAAACCAATGAACGCTACCTGTAAATGTGATAAATGTTCCGGAAAAGCCGTAGTCTGGATGAAAGGTGACGAAATCGTGAGAGTTACCGCAAGAAAAGATCAGTGGGGAGAAGTTGAAGAATTTATCTGCGACACCTGCCGTTTCGACAGAAAAGAGCTTTCTGACTGGAATATTGAAGGTCCGAGACATATCGACAGACACTCAGTAATTTCATTGAACCACTACGAAAAGCCTAAAGATGAACTAAGAGTTTTAGATAATCCGATGGCAAAGGAAATCAGTGAAAAAGACGAAAAATAATACTAAATTATAAATTTTAAATTATAGATTTTAAATGAATTACAATCTATAATCTAGAATCTAAAATCTAAAATTCAGAATGGATTTACTTACATTTAAACTTATACTTGTATTTGCGCTTTTCCTGCTTTCGTTAACGATTGCAGCCTACTCTACCTGGGCAGAAAGAAAAGTAGCTTCTATTATGCAGGACAGAATTGGTCCTAACAGATCAGGACCTTTCGGATTGCTTCAGCCTTTAGCCGACGGTGGAAAGTTTTTCTTTAAAGAAGATTTTACCCCTGCGAATGCAGAAAAATTCCTTTTCGTACTGGGACCGGCTTTGGTAATGTTTATTTCATTAATTACAGGAGCTGTTATTCCCTGGGGTAAAAGTTTAAATATTGCAGGTACTTCTTATGATCTTCAGGTGGCAAACATCGATGTCGGAGTATTATTCATCATCGGAATGGCTTCCATCGGAGTTTACGGAATTATGATCGGAGGTTGGGCTTCTAACAACAAATATTCATTATTAGGTGCGATCCGTGCTTCTTCTCAGATGATTTCTTATGAATTAGCAATGGGATTGGCTTTGCTTTCCATCATTATGATGACGGGAAGTTTAGATTTAAAAGAAATTACGGAAAGCCAGACAAACGGAAAATTATGGGGATTCATTCCTTGGGTTTCGGGGCTTAACTGGAATATTTTCTACCAACCAGTTGCTTTCTTAGTATTTATTGTAGCAGCTTTGGCAGAAACCAACAGACACCCTTTCGATTTACCTGAGTGTGAATCTGAATTGGTAACAGGATATTCTACAGAGTATTCTTCCATGAAATTAGGATTGTATATGTTCGGTGAATACGTGAATATGTTTATTTCGAATGCTTTCATGGTTGTTCTGTTCTTCGGAGGTTACAATTATCCCGGAATTGAATGGGTTACTCAGAACTGGGGAGAAAATACTGCCGGAATTTTGAGTATTGTGGCGTTTTTAATTAAAACCATCATCGGAATTCTGATCTTTATGTGGATCAGATGGACACTTCCGAGATTCAGATATGATCAATTGATGCACTTAGGATGGAAAACTTTAATTCCAATGGCATTGGTTAACCTGCTGGTTACAGGAGCTGTAATTTTAGCATTTGGAAATTAATTAATTTGAAAATGAGCTGATGTGAAAATGTGATGATGCGATCAACTTCCATCTCCCGGCTTCCATCTTCTAACATTTAATAATAAAAAAAATGAAACTTACGAACAGATCAAAAGTTGTTTCTAATAAAGAAATGACCCTTGCTGAAAAAATCTACTTACCTGCGATTTTTACAGGAATGGGGATTACATTTAAGCATGCTGTAAGAACCGTATTGAAAGGGGCTCCCGCAGTATATTCGTATCCGGAAGTACAGAAACCGAGAGCAGAAATCTGGAGAGGTCAGCACGTTTTGAAAAGAGACGAAGAAGGCAGAGAAAGATGTACGGCTTGCGGACTTTGTGCGGTGGCATGTCCTGCAGAAGCAATTACCATGACTGCTGCAGAGAGAACCAAGGAAGAAAAGCATCTTTACAGAGAAGAAAAATATGCATCGGTATATGAAATCAATATGCTGAGATGTATTTTCTGCGGTATGTGTGAAGAAGCCTGTCCGAAATCTGCGATCTATCTTACCGACAGATTGGTGGACGTGGAAACCAACAGAGGTTCTTTCATTTACGGAAAAGATAAATTGGTAGAAAAAATAAATGAAAGGATTGACATCACAGAAAGACAATCCGAGAAACAAAAAAATGCGGTAAAATAATGGATCAGTTTTTATTTTTCTTGGTGGCGTTTTTAGCAGTGGCAAGTGCGGTTTACTTCGTTTTTGCAAGAAATCCTCTGTACGCTGTTTTGTCATTAATTGTTACAATGTTTTCTATTGCGGGCATGTACATCCTTCTGAATGCACAGTTCCTTGCGATTATCCAGATTATTGTGTATGCCGGAGCGATCATGGTATTGTTCCTTTACATTCTGATGATGCTTAACCTTAATAAACAAGACGAAAGTAAGAAGGGCAATACTTTAAAATTTGCCGGAGTTTTTACAGCAGGACTTTTGTTAATTGGAGTTTTAGGCGTTTTCAGAGGTGTTCAGCAGAACCAGATCGTTGTTGAAAATGTAGACAACGGAGTTGGTTTGACGAAAAATCTGGGAAGACTTTTGTTTAATGAATATGTTTTGCCGTTTGAGCTTGCATCCATCCTTATTTTGGCAGGTATTGTAGGTGCGGTATTAATCGGTAAAAAAGATCTATAAAATTATGGGAGAAGTAAATACATTTATACAAAGCGTCCCTCTGAATTATTTCATCATACTTTCATCAGTACTGTTCTGTTTGGGAGTTTTAGGAGTATTGCTGAGAAAAAACGCGATTGTTATTTTGGGTTGTGTAGAGCTTATGCTGAATTCTGTAAACCTTTTACTGGCTGCGTTTTCTGCATACAAAGGTAACGGCGACGGACAACTTTTAGTTTTCTTCATTATGGTGGTTGCTGCTGCGGAAGTAGCGGTAGGTCTGGCAATTATTGCTATGCTGTATAGAAATACCCGTTCTGTTGATGTAAGTATATTTAATAAATTAAGAGGATAAGAATGGAAAATTTAGTGTATGCAATAATACTTTTACCACTTTTAGGTTTTCTTATAAACGGACTTTTCGGAAAAAATCTTCCAAAAATTGTTGTTGGTAGTTTAGCTACAATAATGGTTTTTGCATCTTTCTGCATCGCAGTAAGTATTTTCATGAATTTTGATTCTGAAAGCCAGCCTGTCATTGTAAAAGCTTTTGAATGGTTCAGAGTAAATGGAGTTCAGATTAATTTCGGGTTCCAGATCGATCAGTTATCATTAATGATGGTGATGATCATCACAGGGATCGGATCTTTAATTCACCTCTACTCTATCGGATATATGAGCCACGATAAAGGTTTCTATAAGTTTTTCACTTATCTGAATCTGTTTATCTTCTCTATGTTGTTATTGGTAATGGGAAGCAACTACTTAATCCTGTTCATCGGATGGGAAGGTGTAGGATTGTGTTCTTATCTACTGATCGGATTCTGGTACACCAACGAAGAGTATGGTAAAGCGGCAAGAAAAGCGTTCATCATGAACAGAATTGGTGACCTTGCTTTATTAATAGGTATTTTCATGTTAGCTTCACAGACAAATGCTGTGGATTATTTAACAATCAAAGAAAATGCAGGAAAATTTGAATTGGACGGAACGGTAATCATTTTCATTACAACAAGTTTATTTATTGGTGCTACCGGTAAATCTGCTCAGGTTCCATTATATACATGGTTGCCGGATGCGATGGCGGGACCTACTCCGGTTTCAGCGTTAATTCACGCAGCTACCATGGTAACGGCAGGTATTTATTTAGTGGTAAGATCCAACTTCTTATTCACTTTGGCACCTACCGTTCAGGGAGTAATTTTATTCATCGGATTCTTAACGGCAGCTTTAGCTGGATTCTACGCACTTCGTCAGAACGATATTAAAAAAGTACTGGCGTATTCTACCGTTTCTCAGCTAGGATTCATGTTCATCGCTTTAGGTCTTGGAGCTTATACAACAGCGATGTTCCACGTAATGACACACGCTTTCTTCAAGGCATTATTATTCTTGGGAGCAGGTTCTGTAATCCATGCGATGAGCAACGAACAGGATATGCGTTTTATGGGAGGTCTGAAAAAATACATTCCGATCACACACGCTACATTCCTTATCGGAACATTGGCAATCTCTGGATTCCCTTTGCTTTCAGGGATGATTTCCAAAGACGAAATTTTAGTGGCAGCTTTTGCTAAAAATCCGGTATACTGGGTAATTTTATTTGTTTTAGCGGCTGTTACGGCTACTTATATGTTCAGATTGTATTATCTTACTTTCCACGGAGAGTTCAGAGGTACAGAAGAACAAAAACACCACTTACACGAAAGCCCTTCGAATATGACATTACCATTGATCGTACTGGCTGTTCTTTCCGTTTTGGGTGGATTAATTAACCTTCCTCACTTCATCGGTCACGGTCATTATGCCAAATTAATGGAATGGCTGAAGCCGGTTCTTACAGAGGAAAGCTTTAAACAAATGGAAGCAACTCTTTCGGGAGTTCCGTTTGGAACTGAAATGATACTTTTAGGAGCAACAGTTGTAATGTTCTTCTGCGTTTGGTTCCTTGTTAAAAATACTTATGTGAATAAGAAAAAACAGGCGTTACCGGAACAGCAGTACACAGGATGGGAAAAACTGTCTGCTAAAAAATTATACATTGACGAAATTTACAATGCATTAATTGTAAAAACTGTTGAAGGATTAGGACGCGGAGGAAAGATGTTTGATAAAGGTATTCTTGATCGTTTTGTGGACTTCGTAGGTGAAGGAGCTGAAGACAGCGGAAAAGCCATGAAGCGTATCCAGAACGGAAATGTTGAGAATTACATCTTAATCATGTCTTTGGCTGTGGGAATTATACTGATTGTTAACTTTATATTACAATAATGTCTGGTTTATTATTAACACTATTACTATTACCTCTGGTAGGTTCGGGATTAGTTTTTGCATGGAAAGATAAATCCAGCAAATATTTGGCACTGGGAATTGCGTTGATTCAGATGCTTGTAACGTTTTATATCGTATCGGATTTTAATTTTGGATTAACGGTAGATAGTACATTACAACACGAGATCAATTACCCTTGGTCACAATTTATTAAGAGTAAAATTCACTTCGGTATCGATGGGATGAGTTTACTTCTTTTATTGTTAACCAATATTCTGGCGCCGATCATTATTTTATCTTCTTTTAATGAAAATGTAAACTACAGAAATACATTCTATGGTTTAATTCTGCTAATGCAGTTCGGTCTTGTAGGGGTTTTCACTTCGCTGGACGGTTTGCTGTTCTACATTTTCTGGGAAGTTACTTTGATTCCGATCTGGTTCATTGCCGGAATCTGGGGTCAGGAAAATAAAAGATTTGAATTCACTACGAAATTCTTCGTTTATACCTTCGTTGGATCATTATTCATGTTAGCAGGATTGATTTATGTATACAATCACTCTGCCTCTTTTGCGCTGACAGATCTTTATAATGCCCAGTTAAACGAAACACAACAAACCGTTGTATTCTGGTTTATCTTCTTTGCTTTTGCAGTGAAATTGCCGGTTTTCCCTTTCCACACGTGGCAGCCGGATACGTATACCTATTCGCCAACACAAGGTTCCATGCTTTTATCAGGGATCATGCTGAAAATGGCGATCTATGGAGTTATGCGTTATTTATTACCGATCACTCCCCTTCCGATTACAGGAATTTCGGGACAGATTGTGATTATCTTAGCTATTGTGGGAATTGTTCACGGAGCTTTAATCGCGATTATTCAGACTGATATGAAGAGAATTATTGCATATTCTTCTTTCTCTCACGTTGGATTAATGGTGGCAGGTATTTTTGCTTCAGCCGTAATAACCTTAAGAGGAAACTTCAATATAGAAGGAGCTGAAGGAGCTTTGGTGCAGACTTTCGCTCACGGTATTAACGTTGTAGGTCTGTTCTACTGCTGTGATATTTTATACAAGAGATTTAAATCAAGAGACATCAGACAGATGGGAGGTTTGGCGAAAGTTGCTCCTAAGTTTGCCGTATTGTTCTTGATCATTATATTAGGTTCAATGGGAGTTCCGTTGACCAATGGATTCATCGGGGAATTTATCCTGTTGAAATCGGTGTACGATTTTAACGGATTGGCAGCAGTAATTGCAGGTCTTACCGTAATCCTTTGTGCTGTCTATTTATTGAGATTCTACGGAAAAGCAATGTTCGGACAGGGTGATGAAGCTGTTTTAAGCACAGTAAAAGATCTTTCTGCAGTAGAATTCTCTGTATTGGCAAGTTTAGCGGTTTTTGTGATTTTATTTGGTATTTTCCCACAACCGATAATCGAAATGGTGAATAGTTCGTTGAAGTTTATCTACCAATCAATGGTAAGCTAATTTGATATTTTAAGAAATGAGTGTTTTAATTATTGTTTTCCTAACAGCAGTTGTTGCGTTATTTTCAGGAGTTTTTGAACAAGGGAAATTCGCAAGATACATTGGGATTTTGGGATTAATCATCGCATTATGGGTAAGTTTCGTGCCGGAATGTGCTTTCTTCGGACAGTACAAACATATGTATGACTACACCGCCAATACTGCGCTATTCACAAAAATATCAATCGTAACGACATTATTGTTATTCTTTCTGGGCGGTTTTGCATTCAGCAACCACAGAAGCCACCAGTCTGAACTGTATGCTTTAATGCTTTTCGCTCTTTGTGGCGGGATTATCCTTTTCGGATATCAGAATATGGTAACGCTGTTCTTAGGAGTTGAAATCCTTTCTATTCCTTTATATGTAATGGCGGGAGCTAACAAAACAGATCTGAGATCAAACGAGGCTTCCATCAAGTATTTCCTGATGGGTGCATTCGCAACAGGTTTCCTGTTATTCGGGATCGCATTTATCTACGGAAGTGTAGGAAGTTTCGATTTATATAAAATTCAGGACTTCGGAGTTTCAACCCCTAAAGATGTAATGTTCATCTTAGGCGTTCTTCTGATTCTTTGTGCATTGGCATTTAAGGTTGCATTGGCACCTTTCCATATGTGGAGTCCGGATGTTTATTACGGAGCGCCTTCATTAATCACGGCTTTCATGGCGAGTGTGGTAAAAATCTCAGGATTTTTCGCACTATTCAGATTAATGACGATAGGATTTGGCGGAGTTACCGAAAACTGGATTAATGTTTTCGGAGTATTTTTAATCATCACATTGCTTTTGGCAAACGTTATGGGATTGGCTCAGACAAATGCGAAAAGAATGTTGGCATACTCTTCAGTTTCTCACGCAGGATACATCGGTTTGGTATTCTTCGGAATGACAAGTCTTTCTACTTATAATCTGGCGTTCTATTTATTTGCATACGCTTTGGCTACAGTGGGAGTTTTCATGTGTCTGATTTATGTTGAAAAACTGAAAAGAGAAACCTCTTTCGGAGCGTTCAAAGGATTGGCAAAAACAGAACCTTTATTGGCAACTACTGCATCAGTTTCCATGCTTTCAATGGCAGGAATTCCTTTAACCGCAGGTTTCATGGGGAAATTCTCTTTATTTTCTCAGGCGATGAATTCTCAGCACGGAGTTTTCCTTGTGTTGATCGCTGTTTTAGGTTCAGCCGTTTCCATTGCTTATTATTTAAGACTGATTATTTCTATGTTCTTCTTCAAAGAAAGCACATTTAAATCATCAGAAAAAGTTATGATCACGTACAACATCGTAGGAGTATTTGTTATTGCTTCAATCGTTGTTCTGGGAGTTTTCCCTGATCTGTTTGCAAGACTGTTCGGATTATAAAAAATCTTATTAAAATAGAGAACCACAACCTTTAAGTTGTGGTTTTTTTTTACCTTTACTCTAAATTTCAGTTTTTGTGTCACAGCTATATAAAAAAGACACTCCATTTCAGGTTTTTATTTCGTTCAAAAAGTATTTGGATGTGTTGGAACACATTCGGTACAACGACCGTCTGGAATACCGCGCCAATTATGCTGAATCTCTAATTGAGAAAACCAAAAATTTCAGCGAATTCCGCGAGGGATTTCAGGAAGTATCTTTTCTGGAAAAAAACGAAGACCTCATCAAGCTTTTGCTTGCAGACCTCTTCCCTACCGGACTTACAAACAACGAAATAAAAGCGGCAAGCGTTCCGGTTTCCAATATCACCTTTAATTATACAGACCGTTTTAAAGCCATCTTAAAAGATGCGGGAAAAGACTTTGAAATTGAGATGCGTGATATTGATGACGACGAATTTTATGTATTCTGCTGCTGTCTTATTTTGCAGAGCTATTTTAAAAAAGACATCAAAAGTACCATTCCTTTTTATTATGACATTCCCAATGCGCAGGGAATCATGAAGCACTATAAAATTACCGTGAATGCAGATTTCACAGAAATCTATCCGGCTGAAGGAACAAAAATACCTTCGGATGAAATTCTGGATATTTTGCTGGAAAACTTAGACGATTTTAAGCTCTGGAGAAAATATTTCCCTCCGGAATCATGGATCTTAAAAGGTTTTACCATTATTTCTCTGGTAGACTGCACTACAGAAATAGCCCTGTCTGATCTGAAATCTACCATGATTGAAGTAGATACTGAAAATTTCTCGCAGGATAAAAACCTTATTGAAATATTTAAATCTTACTTTGATATTGCAGAGCTGAATTTTGGTTTGATGCTTTACAATAAGAAAGAACAGCGGCTGGAAAAAATGCCGGTGTATGAAAATATTTTCACCAATCATATTCTGAACTTCTGGATCAATGCCATAGACGAAAATACCCGGAAAAGTACAATCATCAATCTGCATTACAATCCGAAGCCTATTGTCATCTCAAACCTCAATCATCTAGATGAAGAGGCGAAAGCAAAACCTTCGTTCAGCATTTTAAAGGAAAATAACATCAACAGCTTTATGGTTATTCCGATTGTGAAAGACAATGAGCTTTTGGCTATTATGGAATTTACCTCCCCTATTCCGAACAGTTTCAACGGTCTGAAACTGAAAAAAATGGAATCGTTCAGCAACATGATTATTTTCTCGCTGAGCCGATTCAGTTTTGAAAAAAATTATCAGATCGAGGCGATCATTCAGCGTGAATATACAACGATTCACGACAGTGTAGTGTGGAAATTCAGAAACGAAGCCGAAAAATATTTCAATGCTTCTCTTGGCAATAAAATATATTCTTTAAAAGAGATTTCATTTAAAAATCTTACTCCGCTCTTTGGCTTTTCAGACATCCGTTCTTCCTCGGAAAAAAGGTATAATCTGATGCTCGAAGACCTCAACCAACAGATTGATGGTCTTCACGAGATTTTTAATCTAACCCATTCAGATTCGGAAAAGTTTTTACTGGCTTTAGATATTTTTGAAAATGAACTCAATAATGAAATAAAAGCGGATACCGAACAACGGTTCCAGCGATTGGTAAGAGAAGAAATTCATCCTTATCTTCAGGCTAAACTGGAAGTAAAATCCTCCAGTGAAGTAAAGGCAAAAATAAAAGATTATTTTGCGCAGGTTTTTAGCCAGACCGATCTCTTTTACACCAACAGGAAAAGTCTGGATGATTCGATAACTTTGGTCAACAGAAAACTGGCAGATGTTCTGGATGAAGCACAGATACAGGCACAGCAGATCTTTCCGCACTATTACGAACGGTTTAAATCAGACGGGGTGGAGCATAATTTGTACACCGGACAAAACATTGCGCCCGATCTTCATTACCATTCAAAAATTGTTAACAAACTTCGTTACTGGCAGCTAAAGACCATCTGCAATATGGAAATTGAATTCAGGAATTTCAAAAAAGATCTTCCGGTGTGTCTTGATATTGCCTCGCTGATTTTTGTGTATAACGAAAAAATAGATATCCGCTTCAGAATGGACGAAAAACGTTTTGATGTAGACGGAGCTTACAATTCCTACTATGAAATCATAAAAAAACGTCTTGATAAAGCGCACGTAAAAGATTCAGACGACAGAATTACCTGTCCCGGAAAAATAACCATCGTTTATTTCGGGATGGAAAACCAGAGAGAATATCTGGATTACATCAATAAGTTACAAAAGAAAGGCGTTCTCCAGAACGATATTGAATTCTTAAAAGTAGAAGATTTGCAGGGAATTACAGGACTTTTAGCATTAAGAGTTTCTTTAGCACAATAAAAAAGCTCATCCGGTCGGGTGAGCTTCTTAATTTGTTTCGTATTTATCTAAAGACTTAAAAACGCATATCCGAAAGACAAAACAGAAATTACAATTCCTGCCATAAATATCTTGTACGTAATGGATAAAAGCCTGTATTTTCTGTCTAAAACCTTTCCGAGGAAATACAAATCTTTCACCATAGAATCATAGATATAATCGCGGTCTTTGATGAGAACATTCATTGCATTCTGATAATCATCAAAAATCATCCTGTTGAAATTTCCGAAGAATAAAAGATTCACCTTTCTGTCGGCAACATCCTGTAAGCTGAATTTTGCTTTGGTTACATTCGGTTTTGTGGATAAGATCGCAAAAATGATGGTAAGAACCGCAGATAAAAGCAGGATAAAACTTGGAATAATCAAATGCGAATTCTTAGGCGTATCCAGCTTCGGAACCAGAACGGAAAGACAAACCGAGATGATGATCGCATTTACAGAAAGAAGAATATTCGCTTTGCTGTCGGCAATATCACTCAGCCTTGTATGATTGCTTAACGTAACTCTGAACAGCGTATCTACACTTCTGTCGGATTTCGGTTCTTTTTCTTTCGACTTTTTATTTTCAGAACTCTCTTTTTTATCCTCGTCTTTTTCCAACTTCTTTTCAATTTTTTTAATATTTTTCTCCTTCAGAGGCTGCCATTCTTTTTTTGCATACTCTGTGTAGAACTGATGCTTATTTTTTAGCATATCAAGATTTCCTGCATTCCATTCGTCATTAGAATAGCACCGTACATTCGTAAGCTCCCATTCTTTCCTCAATGCATCGGAAATATCGTTATAATCGTGGCTTGCAAAATGGCTGCAGTCTGCATCTTTTACAATTTTTTCCAGAAGATTCTGAGGAACGTACGTTATTTTGGTTGCCAAAATAAGCTTCGAAACATCCTCGATATAGCTTTCCGGATAATTTTCCTGCTGCAGAAAATTTTTCATAATCTTTACACCTGCCTCTTCATGATTTTTGGCACACTCTATGTAACCAGTATCATGAAACCAAAGAGCCAGAATCACTTTTTCCTGATCTTCTTCAGAAAGAGGAGTGCTTCTGAGAATTTCTTCGGCCTTATTTACCGTGAAGGTAGTATGTATAAAATTATGATAAGAATATACTGAAGATAGTTTATCTTTGAATAAGGTTTCGACATAGTCTTTGGCTTTTTGTAAAATATTCATCATCGAAATTTTATTAATGTAAATTTATGAATTTATCCTTTAAAACTCATTTAAAAAATACTTCTCTGGTGATCAGAGTAGCATTGTCTGCCGGAGTTCTCTACTCCTGCGCAACATATAACGTAAAAAAGGGTAAAAACTTATCTGAAATTAAAAATTCTGATATAAAATCTGCCACCGATTTTAAAATATTTCTCGTAGGCGATGCCGGAAATGCAGACGAAGCACAGGCTCAGAACACCCTGAATCTGTTAAAAAGTCAGCTTGAAAAAGCAGACAGCAATTCGATGCTGATCTTTTTGGGCGATAATATCTATCCTTCCGGAATGCCAAAAGAATCTGATAAAAATTATCCACTGGCAAAACAGAAACTGGAAGATCAATTATCCATTGTAAAAAACTTTAAAGGCAAAACACTCCTTATTCCGGGAAATCATGACTGGTACAACGGATTGGACGGCTTAAAAGCACAAGAAGAACTCGTAAAAAATTATTTAAACGATAAAAAGGCATTCCTTCCTAAAAATTCATGCCCGATTGATGATATTAATCTTACCAAAGACATCAAACTGATTGTAATCGACACGGAATGGGCTCTGGTAAATTGGAACAACTATCCGGGAATTAATAAAAACTGCGATATTAAAACTCGGGAAGATCTTTTCACAGAATTTAAAGATTTAATTAATAAAAATCAGGACAAAAGAATTATCGTTGCGCTGCATCACCCGATTATCAGCACTGGAACTCATGCAGGATATACCTCTGCAAAATCTCATCTTTTTCCGCTGAAAAGTAAAATTCCGGCTCCGGGAGTTGCCAGTCTCATCAATGTGGTAAGAAGTTCATCGGGAGTAAGTCCTGAAGATCTCAACAACCAGCATTATGCAGATTTAGCCAACAGAATAAAAAGCATTGTTCAGGAAAAGGAAAATATCATTTTTGTTTCCGGGCACGATCATAATTTGCAGTATCACGAATTCAGAAACATCAGACAGATCGTAAGTGGAGCCGGTTCTAAAGTAGATCCTGCAACAATTGGCGAGAAAACAGATTTTTCTTACGGAGGAAGCGGTTTTGCAGTTCTAAATATCAGAAAAGATAAAAGCTCGGATGTAGAATATTTTTCAACAAAAAATAATACGCTGGAACAGCTTTCGCATATTCAGGTGATCGATCAGCCGAAAGAATTTGTTAATAATTACCCGAATTCTTTTCCTTCTGCTATAACCTCAACCATTTATCCTGAAAAATTAACGAAAAAAAGAAAATTTTATGCGTGGCTTTGGGGAGAACATTACCGAAAATATTACGGAATGCCTATTGAAGCACCGACTGCGAATATTTCAACGCTTGACGGGGGTTATACACCATTTCGTGAAGGCGGCGGAAACCAGTCTAACAGTTTAAGACTGAAAGCACAGGACGGGCCGGAATTTGTGATGAGAGGCGTTAAAAAAAGCGCGGTCCGTTTTCTGAACAATATGGCTTTTAAGAAAAGTACATTCGGGAACGAACTGAACAATACCTTTCCTGAGAAATTCCTCTTGGATTTTTATACGACCAATCATCCTTTTACACCATTTGCGGTAGGAAATATGGCAGATAAGATTGATCTTTTCCACAGCAATCCGCGCTTGTTTTATATTCCTAAGCAAAAAGCTCTGGGAGAATACAATCTGAACTACGGGGACGAATTATACATGATCGAAGAACGTTTTTCTTCCGATCCGAAAACGCTGGCTTCGCTGGATAAAGCAACAGATATTCTTTCCACAGATGATGTTCTGAAGAATTTCAATAAAAATTACAAATATTCCGTAGATAAAGAAACCTACATCAGAGCAAGAATTTTTGATATGCTGATCGGTGACTGGGACAGACATTCTGACCAATGGAAATGGGCGGAATACAAAGAAGGCGACAAAGTAGTCTACAAACCGATTGCCAAAGACAGAGATCAGGCTTTCAGTAAATACGACGGAGCTGCTTTTAAAATCATTATGAATATTCCGGCAATCCGCCACATGAAAACCTTTAAAGATGATATTAAAAGTGTAAAATGGCTTGCTATGGAACCTTATCCTCTGGATTTGGTATTTCTAAAAGGTTCTACGCAGGAAGACTGGATTGCACAGGCGAAATACATTCAGGAACATTTATCGGATAAAGATATTGATGAAACCTTTGCCAATCTTCCGAAAGAAGTTCAGGATGAAACCATTGCAGATATTCAGCGAAAACTGAAACTGAGAAAGACAAAATTAGCAACCTACGCTTCGCAATATTATGAGGTACTGCAGGAAAAAGTTCCTCTTGCCGGAACGGTGAATCCTGATAAATTTGTGATTACAAAAACGGCAAACACCGTTAATGTAAAGCAATATAAATTAGACAAAAACAAAGAAAATTCGGAACTGGTTTTCGAAAAAACATACGACGATTCCAAAACGAAGGAACTCTGGATCTACGGACTGGAAGATGATGATATCTACGAAGTTTCCGGAGACGGAAGACCTAAAATGAACATCCGACTTATCGGAGGATACAATCACGATACCTACAATGTTGCCAATGGAAGCAAAGTAAAGATCTACGATTTTAAATCGCAGAAAAACACCTACAATACAAACGGTGCGACAAAAAATATTTCCGACGATTACGACATCAATACTTACAACTACAAACATCCGAAATACAATTTTGTAGCAGGATATCCGAATGCAGATTACAATCCGGATGACGGAGTGATTCTCGGTGCGTTGGTTAATTACACGGTGAACAATTTTATCCGCTCTCCTTTCACCCAAAAGCACAGCCTGAAAGTTAATTACTATACGGCAACCGGAGGTTTTAATGCCTATTATAAAGGAATTTTTAAAAAAGCCATCGGAAGCTGGGATTTTAATCTCGATGCAGGATTTACCACACCGCGCTTTGCCGAAAATTTCTTCGGATTATCCAATGAAAGTATTTACGATAAGGAAGCAGATGACAGAAGATTCAACAGGGCAAGAATTTCAAAGATCAATTTTGCACCTTCTGTTTCCAAAAAAAGCTGGACGAATGTTTTCAACCAGTTTCAGTTGACTTTTGAAAATAATAAAGTACAGCGAAACGGCGACCGTTTTGTGGATCTTTCACCCGATGTAAGACCTGAAGTTTTCGATAATCAGCAGTTTGCAGGGGGAAATTACACCTTCAGTTATAAAAATCTGGATAACAATGCTTTCCCGACCATGGGAATGGAATTTAAAGTAAATGCAGACTGGAAAACCAATCTTGCCGATACCAAAAGAAATTTTCTGATCTTAAAAGGAACGCTTTCCATAGATCACAGGTTAGACAGCCGCGGAAATTTTGTTTTTGCCAACTCCAGCAACGGAATGTGGATCAACAATAACAATTTTGATTTTTATCAGGCTGCAGCCATCGGCGGAAACAACGGAATGAGAGCTTTCAGAAACGACCGATTCTCAGGAAAATCCTATTTTACCAATAACTCGGAGATCCGTTGGGATTTCGGAAGGGTAAAAAACAATATTGTTCCGGCAAACATGGGCGTTTTACTGGGATATGATGTCGGAAGAGTGTGGAATGACAACGAAGACTCTAAAAAATGGCATCAGTCTGTAGGCGCAGGATTCTGGCTGAGTATTGTAGAAATGTTCTCCGCAAGACTGAATTATTTCTACGGAAGCGACGGAGGAAGAGTTTCAGGAGGCGTGGGAATGACTTTTTAAACATTATACAATCAAGATAAAAATCCGCAGAAGTTTCTGCGGATTTTGTTATTAAAGTTTACAGTAAAATGCCAGAAAACTCTTTGGAGTTTTATCTGTATAGAAATCATATTAGGAGTAGGTTCAGCGTTCCGTAGGAACGCTATCTTTAGAACATTTATCGTATTACAGATATCAATCCTACGGATTGATTGATACATTAATTCTTATTTCTACACAGATTCTGCTCCTAAAGGAGCAAATCTCTTTTATTTCATTATATTATAATTTGAAAGATACTTCGACAGGCTCAGCAAGACATTCCTAATACTAACTGTTGTTTTATGATTGTGTCAGACTGAGCTTGTCGAAGTCTTTTTGATAAAAACAGGCAATTAAAATATAGTGTTCATTATTGAAAATGCGTTGTTGAGATCCTTTCAGTATGACATCATTCTGCATGACGTTTTATCTGTCTAAATTCATTTATTTTAAACTAAATTGATACACATTTCCACCTTCTTTCCCATCCTTTTCATCGGCGATAAGTAAAGTTTTATCATCAGCAAAAACAACGGCTTCTTTTTGAGAATTGTGGTTGAGTGAAACTTTTTCAATCTTGGTCTTGCTGAAATCATTCACTGAAAAACCAGTGAGGATCTGGATATTTTTATGATTCAGCAGAACAATTTTATCTTTCGTGCTGTTGATGGTTGCGGAAGTAATTGCCGCATCGCTGTACCCTCCATCAAGTTTTAATTTCCCAATCAGTTTTGCTTCAAAATCTCCTGCTTTGTTAGGAACCTGAAAAACTAAAAAAGTACCGTCGAAACCTTTGCTTCTGTTTTTGGTGAAAAGGTAGAAATTTCCATTCATCTCTACAAAAGCCTCACAATCGTATAGCCAGTTGGATTTCTTTGGCGGAAATTCCGTCTGTCCTTCATAGTGAAAAGTTGTGGTTTGGGTAACTTTTGTGGATTTTTGGGAAGCATCTTTTAAATCAACTTTTAAAATGGATAAATTCTGCCTGTCGTTTTCATTGTTTCCAAAGTCGCCGATGTAGATATTTCCGGCTGCATCTTTGGTAATATCTTCCCAATCGTGGTTTTCTGCATTTTCTACCAGAACATCACTCGTAAGGTTTCCTTTTCGGTCTACTCCGTAAATAACGTTTTTATTTCCCTGATCTTCAATTGCCCAGATTGTATTGTTATCCTGAGACAAAGTAATACCGGAAACTTCCTTTAGTTTTTTAGGCAAAGAAAATTCAACCTTCAGATCATCGGTTTTGGGAGCTTCCTGAGCTTTGGGATTACAGCTCAACAGTAAAAATGACGATAAAACGACGATGCGCAACATATTTATTTTTTTAATTTTTTAAACTGAAAATAAGAGAACCTTATATTTTTCTCTAATTTATTAATAATCTGCTGATGATGGAGAAAAAATCCTGCCGCCAAACCAATAAGACTTCCGATAATGGTATCCAATAATCTTGCCTTCATTAAAATTTCCACATCATGATGAATTTCACTTGCCGTTTCCGCCAGAAGAATCGTTAAAGGCGTGATGAAAGCCACCGCAAAACCGTAGTTTCTTACAATTAACAATTCAATAATAAACTGTAAAACGGTGATGATAACGATCATGATGATCTTTTCGGGATTAAAAAGCAGAATCACCCATGCCAAACCAATTCCGATGAAAGTTCCCAGAATTCTGTGCATATTTCTCTGTCGCACGTGTTCAAAATTCCTTCCCTGCATAATGGCGACTGCCGCAATGGAAATCCAGTAAGTGTTTTGAAATTCCAGAAGATGACCTATGATTAAAGTTAGCGCCATAAAAAATCCGATGATGGTGCTTTCTACAAACTTCGTATATCTTCTTTTGTTGAAACTTCTTCTCGGTACGGTTACCACTTTGCTTTTTTCAATAAAAACGGAGTACAGAAAAGCGAAGGAACAGGAAAGTATTGCTCCCATTGCAACCAACCCTACTCTTGTGGGGATCATTTCCAGATCAAACTTATATGTACTCGCCATTGCTGCGACCATGATGAAGAAAAAATTTCCCGGCGGCGGAATTTTAAAATACGAAGAAATAAAATGCGCAAGAAAAGAAATAACCGCAACCGACAGAGCGGCAAAATAAATATTAAACCCGAAAAAAGAACTTACCGTAAAAGAGAAAACAATTCCGAAAGCACAGATCGCGAGATGAATCATTCTCTGTGTAATCGGCGCCGAAGTAAAATATAAAATCGTTAAAGCGCCTAAACTCGAAAGCGCGCCGTAATTCGGTTTTCCTAAAAAATATCCGATAAAAAGGCAGCTTCCGATACAAAGCGCGGCAAGAAAAGGAAAATGCCATTTCCTTTCCGTCTGCTTAAACTCCAAGAGATACTGAAATCTGTTCTGCGTCGGGTTCTGTACCTTCATTTACTGTAAACGTTTAGCTTTTTCCCACAAAACATCCATTTCTTCCAGAGACAGATCGGCAAGATTCAGATTCTGTTCTGAAGCTAAAGTTTCCATTTTCTGAAACCTTGAAATGAATTTAAGATTGGTTCTTTCGAGTGCAGAATCGGGATTGATTCCTGAAATTCTGGCATAATTGATTAATGAGAAAAATACATCGCCCAATTCCTGCTCTTTTTTATCCAGATCTGTTTCCGCATGAAACTCCTGAATTTCTTCATCCACTTTTTTCCACGCATCTTCCGCATCATGAAATTCGAAGCCGATTCCTTTTACCTTATCCTGAATTCTGTAGGCTTTTACCAGACTCGGCAGACTTTTCGGAACGCCGCCCAGAATAGATTTGTTGCCTTCTTTCAGTTTCAGTTTTTCCCAGTTCTGTTTTACTTCCTCTTCGTCTTTCACTTCCGTGTCTCCGTAAATGTGAGGATGGCGGAAAATTAATTTTTCGTTTAAAGAATTAATGACATCCGCAATATCGAAACTGCCTTTCTCAGAGCCTATTTTGGCATAAAAAACCAGATGAAGCAGTACATCTCCCAATTCTTTTTTTATTTCCTGCAGATCATTCTGCAAAATGGCATCCGAAAGTTCGTAAGTTTCTTCCAGCGTTAAATGGCGGAGCGATTCCAGCGTCTGTTTCTGATCCCACGGACATTTTTCGCGCAGGTCGTCCATAATGTCTAATAATCTTCCGAAAGCTTCCAGTTTTTCCTGTTTGGTATTCATAATTGAGAATTCAAGTCTTACAAATTTACGGGAAATCTTTGTGAAAGTTCTTTTGTATTGGAATAAATGAAGGTTGTCGTTGGCTTCGGCTCCGCTCAGCCAACGGTGTTGCTCCTCCCATTATGATTTTCGGTTTTATTCTACAAACCACCATAGTTGGCTGAGCGGAGCCGAAGCCAACATTACAATTCATTACATTTTGCGGTTGGCTTCCGCTACGCTCAGCCAACCTTATCCCTTCATCCTTTTTGGCAATTTTCCACAATCAGCGGGGCAGCTTCCAGTAATTTTATGAGCTGGAAGTAGGGAATAATGATCTTCTTTTCCGTGTCACAACTGAAATTTCCTAACGAGAAATAAACTGTTGCCGACAGAAAATCATCAAAATCCTGCAAAGTGCAGACTGTAAAAGCGTTCTGAAATGCGCGTAACGGATTCCTGTGTTCTTTTTCTGAAAGGCTTATTGCTGTTTTGGGAAAACTGACTTCCGTTGAATTTTTAAACTTCCCTTTTTTAGCTTTTTTCGCGATCTGATGAGCGGCGAGAATGAATGACCGCAACGATTGGTACAAATGGAAAATTTCGGCGGGTTCTTTTGCGATTCGCGTGTTTTTCTGTACTGAAGATTGTACCATTTCATTGAGGATTTCTTTCGTTGCAGCAAGATCATTGAACTGGAAAAAGATTTCCAGTAAACTTATGGCGGTATGTTTTCTCGTTCCTGACCAGAATTTGGCTTCGAAATTTGTTTTTTTCTTTTTCATGAGTCTGTTTTTGGGTTATTGGTTTCTATGAATTTCAACAGGTTGGTTTTTAATAGGTTGGATTTTCGCAAAGGCGCGAAGTTGTTTTAAAATAGTATGTTTTAAGACGCAAGGATTTTATCTGCGATAAAATTAAACATCAACATTATAAAGATTTTCTCCTTGCGTCTTGAAAGAATAGGACTTTCATCAAATCTTGCGCCTTAGCGTTTTTCCAATATTTATATAGATTCTTATTCTTAAATTTAACTTAATAGCTATAGACATCGCAAAGGCGCTAAATATTCATTAAATATGGTCTTATTTTAAGGCGCAAAGATTTTATCTGCGATAAAATTAACATCAATCCTTTATCGAAAATCTTTGATTTTCTTGCGTCTTAAAGATTTGATATGAATAAAAAAACCTTGCGCCTTAGCGTTTTTCCAACAAGAATATTTTATTGGCTTATCCCTTTTACTAATAAAGGCTTCGACAAGCTCAGCCTGACAATGTTAAAGTATTGCAGTTAGTATTCGAGATGTCACCCTGAGCTTGTCGAAGGGACACTATTAGAAAACCGCTTATTAATCGTTATTTTCCAATATTAATTGACAGGATAAGTCAATATTCTTATTTATAAAAAAGCTTAAATAAGCTCTTTAAAAATTTCTGAAATTCATTTATTCTGATGGCAAAAGTTTGCCAAATGGAACAACAGCGCTTCCCGATCTTTGGCAGAGAAACCTTCTACATTTTTTAAATTCCTTTCGGGATGAAAATAATTTGGAAAATTAAAAGAAAGCCAGTACTTTTAAGGGTGATTTTTAGCGTACTTCGGCTTTCCTTTTGGCGTAAAGGAATTTCGAAGGGTAAAGGTTTTTGGGTAAAACTGTACTCCTACTTTCTGCTTTTGCGGGCAGTCTCGGTGTAGCGCTGTTGTTGGTTTTGCAGCAGAACTCCGTTTATTCGGGAGGTGCTGAAAACAGCAGGGTTGAGATCTTCTTTTTCATCATCTGTGTATTTTGAAAATTTGTACCTGAAACCTATCCAAAGACCACATTTTCACCGACGAAAAAGTGCTGAACTTTTTGTTGTCGGCTCGGAATGCGTCTTTTCAATAGGTCTTTCGAAGCTTTTGCTAATTCGCTGATACAAATATAAAAAAAATAATTTATACCACACTATAGTAGGGTAAAAAAATGGAAAAAATATTTACGTTTGAGACTTATCAATTTGATTTTGCTTTTATTGAACATGTAAAGGCATTAAGAATATCAAAAGGTTGGTCTCAAGAAACACTTAGCATCGAGATGGGAGTTGCTAAAAAATTTATAGGAAATGTTGAATCTTATAAGCAACATCAAAAATACTCTACCCGCCATATTTCGTTACTGGCAAAAGCTTTTGGCTTTAAAACTATTTCCGAACTCATGGACTTCCCCACTCCACAACACGACCGAATTAAAGTGACCGTAAAGCAGGTTTACAACGAAACCGGAACAAAGGTGATGGAAAGTGAAGTGGTGGGAATTGAGGGGATTGAATAAAAAAACTCCTGAGTTTTTCAGGAGTTTTTGGTTGGTATATAATTTATAATCGTGAATTATAACCTAAATAACTATGGCTTTAGTTATTCAGTTCTAATATTGACGGCAATTGCTCCTTTATAGTTGAAAGCTAAATTAAAAGATACTCTTTTATTTTTAGACAGTGAATTCCAAATATTTTCAGAAGATTTATTCTGATATTTATAGAAGAATATATCATCTCCAATTTTATCTAATTTTATAAACCCATATTGCGATTCTATTGTAGAAATTATACCTTTAAATCTTATTAAATTTCCTTCTTTTCTAACTTTTGCACGAGGCATATTTTTTATTGACTGTGTAGTTTTAACTTTTGAAAGGTCATTAAATATTTGTTTTGCATCATGTATTTCCCCAATTAAATATAATGTTCTTGCATACCAAAATTGTGCTTGGTAACGATTATCCCCTTTTGTAAAAGACCTTTTTAAATGATGCTGTATAGCAGTAAGATCTCCTGGTTTATATTTTATTAAAACTAAAGCATATCTAAAATTAATGTCTTTATCATTCGGAATAATTTTTAAAGTTTCTTCTAAAGTATCAATAGCTTTATCGAATTGATCATTTTTTTCATAAATATCTGCTAATCTCAAGCACAAATATGGACTTCTTTTATTTAAGTTATATGCTTTTTCAAGCAATTCTATTGCTTTAGGACTATTTTGTAAAATGGCATTAAATTTTGATTCGGCTTCTAAAAGAAATTCCTGATGTGGAAATAATTGATTTACGTTACTAAATAATTCTTCTGTTTCTTTAATTATCCTTTCAATAGTTGGTGCGTCCTCTCCTGATATAGCACTCTTTAATTTAAATAAATTTATTTTTAATAATGAATGATAAGGATATGGTTCATCTTTCTTTTTATTTATTAAAGCTTTTGCTTTTCTTTCTCCCTCAATTAAGCTAGCATTAATTTCCATAGGATTTTTCGATCTTTCAGCCTTATTTAAAGCCAGTTCAACAAATGAGTGTTGAATAACACTGTCATTTTTCTGAATTTTGGTTGCTTCGTTAAGTAATTGTTCACTCTTATTAATATTTCCTCCTTTAGCAGACATTTCAAAAATTGCATTCTGTTGTAATAATTTGGCATCTCTTGGATTCTTTTTAATGGCAACTTGATACAATTCCCTTATCATTTCAGGATCAGAAAATAACTCCATCAAATTTCTTGCATTAATCATAGATAAAAATGCATTTCTATCATTTTCATAGTCTATATCTAAAAATGATAGTAACCTATAATATTCGTCAAACTTTAATTGTTTTGTTCTCAAAACTTCAGAAAAAACAATTTCAGCAATTTGCCTATGTCTAGTAATGTAGACTATATCACCAAGCCGATTATCTAATCTATCAAAAACAATGAATTCTAAAGGCTTTAGAAGCTGTTCCTTGAACCTAGAAAAAGAAATATTATGAATACGGGAAATTAAACCAGCTCTAGCTTGACCTCCTAATCTATGCAAAATACTAACCGTTAAATATACTGATTTTGCCTTATCATCAGGTATTGAATTGTATTCATCAACAACAATTTCAGCAAAGGGTTTGCCCATTGTACTCTCATATAAAGCAACTAAAAGTTCTCTACCAGCTTTATATGACAAAGCATTTATTCTTTCACTTTCGCTTTTTTCTTTCAAATATCCTAAAGAATCGTAATAATCTAATTTATCAACTAACAATTTTATTTCTCTATCATTTAAGTACTCTAGTTTATATATATCATTTGTTTTAGTGGATAAATCTTGGCATTGAGTATTCCAAATATTAATTCTTTCAGAGCCTAAAATTGTTACAGGAATTTTTTCTTTTTCAATTTTTCTTAAAAATACATCTAAGTCAGTTGAAATTTCAGAAATATCATCGATAAAAATATAAATTCTTTCTTTTACAAAATTGAAAAGTTCTATTATAGGTTCAGGTTTTATTACTGTATTAGGTTTTAAAAAGAGACATATTCTTTTAAGCTGAATACCAGCTTCCCATGCTATTCTTTTCAAACTTACAGATTTTCCAGAGCCTGCATAACCTAAAAGCATAAAGAATTGTAAATTTTCTTTGCTATGTAACTTTTCTTGTAGAAATACTTCATATAAGATATTATCCGTAATTGTCCTTTTTGAATCATAATCCTTTATTATTGGATCCCAATTAACAAAATAACCTTTATAAAACTCTTTTGGATCTGTTGTTACAGACGTGAAATTTTCATGAATATATTCTATATCATTATCAAGTAAATCAATTAATGATTCAGAAGGTTTATGTTCTTCCAAGCTGAGACTCGTTCTTTCAAAAACTTTATGAAATTTCTTATTTGGAACGAAGCTTAATGCTAAAGCATTTGAGTTGTTATCAACTTTTTTTTCTAATTCATTTATGAATTCTTCAAAAGTCGCCTTAATAGAAGTAATTTTTTTACCTTCCCATAATCTAACTTCAGAATCTTTAATACCCGGTCCAACCATATATGATCTAGGTTTACCATCTTTTAGCTGTTCCAATTGAATTAAAATTTCTCTAATGTCAGGATCTCTAAAACTAAAGCCAACAAATAGAAATGAGTATTCTCCTGCCAATTCTTCTAATTTTGTAAATAGTCGATCTCTATTTTTTCTATGAGTTATATACTGATTAGGAGTAAGAATTAAAGGTGTATGAATATCTGAAATATCTGAAATACAACCATGAATCTTATAAAATGGTAAGTCTTTATTAGTTTTTACCTTATCTCGATATCTATCTCCATTTTTTATAAACTTAGCCAGTTTCTGACTTGTTTTTTTACCCTCATATGCTCTTTCAACTATGTAATCATAATTAACAGTAACTATTGCTTTCCATATAAAATTTGGAATCTTACTGTGTGTTGCATTAGGTTGGAATGGTTCAAAAACCTCATAAATGAATTGTTGTAAGTCATATAAATTACATTCGCTGATTGCTAACTCTGATACTATTTGTAGTGCTTCTCCTTTGTAATCATCAGTCAAAAATTCATCAACAATCATATCAGATAAAACATTTCCTAAAGGAATTTTTTTACCTTCAGGATGTATTGCATCATATGATGCACCTGCTCCTAAAAACAAAACAACATTTCCTGTCTTTATCTGATCAACAAGAGACTTCGGGATTTCCATAGTTATTTTTTAGTTTTAAATATTAAAAAAACTACTTATAATCAAAATGATAATAAGTACACATTTAAATTAAGTAAAAATAACAGTAACTTAATTTAAAACATTCCTTCACAAATGTAATAATAAGAAATTATTCATGTTTACGGCAATCCGTATTTATACGGAATTTATATATGATAAATTAGTTTTTTATCTCAAAAATTTATGCAACAAAAAACCTCATCATTTCTGACGAGGTTTTATATTTTAAATTCAAGTAAATGAATTATCCTTGCTTTCTGTGCGTGCTTTTAGGAGCAGATTTTGCGGCAGAAGTAGCTTTCACTTTTGGAGCTGTAGGTTTTTCTGCTTTTGGCGCTTTTTTAGGCGCTTCTTTTTCTACGTTTACTTCTTCTGTTGCTGCTTCACCTTCTAAAGTTTCAGGCTCTGCTTTTACGAAGCTTTCCGGAGTAATGTATCCTGCTTTCTGAAGGATGTTGTACCACTGCGCCAGTTTTTTGATGTCTGAAGCGTATACTCTTTCGGTATCGTAGTTTGGAAGAGAAGCCGTCATGAATTCTTTCAGTTCAGCATCTGTTGCTTTATGGTGGATCGCTTCTTTGTAATCGTAGTTTTTAGCAATATTTTCAAAAACTTCGAACAACGGAACTTCTTTATCAAAGGTAAACATCGCGATGTTATCCAACAAACTTACCTGACTGGAGTTTCCAATGCTTACTTTTTTCTTCGTGGTAACGTCTTCAATAATAAATCCGTTTCTTAATTGTGAAACTAATTTGAAAAGTCCTGGTTTTCCTGAAATTGAAATTATTTTTTCTAACAGCATAATTTTATTTTTTGTAAATTCTGCAATCGGCATTCCGCCTTTTGCTATTTAATATTCTTTTTATTTTAATTCAAACTTTATTTTGGAAATCTCATCTTGTAACCGATGCTTACATCACCCTGAGTAATTTTCGACAGTTTCCCTTTTACAAGCTTCTTTTTCAAGGCGCTTAAATGGTCTGTAAACAAAATTCCTTCTATGTGATCGTACTCATGCTGAATTACGCGGGCTCTAATATCGGAAAAAGTTTCTGTATGTTTTACAAAATTTTCGTCATAATATTCGATCACGATGGTTCCTTTTCTTTTTACGTCTTCTCTTACATCCGGAATAGAAAGACATCCCTCGTTGAATTTCCACTCTTCTCCGGATTCTTCAAGAATTCTGGCATTAATGAATACTTTCCTGAATTCTGCCAGTTCATCCTTAATATCCTCATAATCTTCATCTTCTGCCAAAGGACTTACGTCGATCACAAAAAGACGGATATCCAGTCCGATCTGTGGAGCAGCCAAACCAATTCCGTTGGCGCTGTACATGGTTTCGAACATGTTGCCTATCAATTCCTGTAGCTCGGGATAATCTTTATCTATATCCTTCCCTACTTTTCTTAAAACTGGGTCACCAAAGGCTCTTATCGGTAAAATCATCTTGTTCTTTGTTCTAAAAAATTCTGCAATATGATGGTTGCGCTTACTTTATCTATTAATCCTTTTTCCTGTCTTTTCTTTTTATTCTTTCCGCTTTGGGAGATAAAAAACGAAGCCATTTTGGAGGTAAATCTCTCGTCGAAGCGGTGTACTTTTATCATCGGAAATTCTTTCTGAAAAACTTCAATGAATTTTAAAATATCTGTTTCCACTTCGGATACATTCCCTTTTAAATCTGTCGGAAGACCGATTACCACTTCATCCACCCGATTTTCACCGAAATATTTCGTCAGAAAATCAATAATTAATGAAGTCTGCACCGTCTCCAGACCGCTCGCAATAATCTGCATATCATCCGTCGCAGCAATGCCGCAACGAGCTTTTCCGTAGTCTATTGCAAGGATTTGTCCCATAGGTTTGCAAATTTAGTAAATTTTAATGATTTTATTCCAAACACAGTTTTTTTTATAAATCAATGTTTTAATCCGCTAATTTTTTTATAATTTTAGTTATTCAAAAACAAAATTATGAAGAAACTCATCCTCGTAAGACATGCGAAAAGCGACTGGCCGGAAGAAACGGAAGACTTTGACAGACCATTGGCAGACAAGGGTTTGGAAGAAGCAATGCATATGTCCCGATTCATGAAAAACAATAACGTAGCGATCGATTACTTTGTATCGAGTCCCGCAGTACGCGCACTGAATACGTGCAAAATTTTCAACCAGACTTACCAGATCAGCATTAATACGAATGAGAAACTTTATAATCCTTCCGAAAGCAATTTCGAATCCGTAATCTACGATCTGGACGACAGCCACGAATCGGTTGCCTTCTTCTCTCACAACAACGGAATTTCCAATTTTGCGAATTCCATTTCCGAAGATATTTTCCATTTTCCAACCTGCGGTGTTGCCGGTTTCGAGATCGACTGCAATTCGTGGTCGGAATTCGACGGAGCCAAAAAGAAGCTGCTGTTTTTCTACGATCCGGGAAAGATTAAATAAATCGTCTGAAAAAAATTCCCCTCCTTTGGAGGGGTGGCGAAAATTCGAAAGAATTTTTGACGGGGTGGTTTTAGAATGTAGATAAGTGAATTTATGAAGGATCAATTTTTGGTTTAATACTATATTTAATTAATTTCAAATTTAACCTTAAATTGAGGGTTCGATGAGTATATAGCCACACGCTTTTTAACACTTAAGTCACATAAGATAAAAGATAAGGTTTGCGAATATTTTAGAACACTTTAGTTTTTAAAAATCTTTGATTTTTTTCTAATATGTTCTGAATATTTTCAATGGTTTAAAAAATTCTTCTGTGACTTATGTGTTAAAAGCTTTTTTGTGCCTTTAGAAGTTAAATAAAAAAGTTTAGTTTAATCAATAATTTTGGCTAAGCCCTTTTCTCACTTCAAAACAAAAAGACGAGCAAAAGCCCGTCCCTATTGATAATCATATTGAATGATTTTTCCTGAATTATTTTCTTTTCAGATCCAGATCATCAAAATCAAAACTGAAATCTGTAACGTCTGAAATTGCTTTTAATCTTGCGGATTGTGCTTTTCCGGTTTCATCATAATTAAAAATGATATACGCATCGGCATCGTAGCTTCTGTCGTCCCATTTGATGATGAAAGAATTATTGGAATACGGAAGAAGTTCTCCTTTCAGGCGTGGAGAACTTTTGCATGAGATTCTGTAGGTACTTCCCTGCTGCGCAATTTCCACATCACCAAACCACTGGTCGTTGTACATTCCTACAAACTGCTCCGGTTTTGGCTGTAAATTTTTATCTTTTTTAAATGTTTCAGATTTTGCAAAAGCTTCTTTTTTCTGCTTATCAAAACTTTCCTCCATTTTTTTCATCCGGTCGCCGTAGGTTTTCAGCCAGTTGCGGTCTGCAATTCCCAGATAAGAATCTTTCACGGTATTGGTAATCGTATTGAAAGCCGCTCCCGATTGCTGATTCGTTAAAACAACAATTCCCAGCTTCATATCCGGAATCAGCGTAAACTGCGTTACCGTTCCGATCAGTCCTCCTGTATGCTGAATTTGTTTATGACCTTTCACATCGCTTAAAAACCAGCCCATTCCGTATCCGTAGAAACTGGTATCATAAGGATTTTTCGCCGCCACACCACTCGGAATCTGTAAACTCCACAACTGCTGAACATTTTTATCTGAAACCAATTTTTTACCGTCTTTCGTTGTGAAATTATTCAACAGGAATTCTGCCCAAGTCGTCATGTCTTTAATATTACTCATAATTCCTCCGGCTGCGTTGGCTGTTTCGTTCCAGTCGTGAGGAACGGCAATAGCTTTTCCGTCTACCGGTGCATGAGCGTCAATTTTGTTCGCAACAGCTTTGGCTCTGTTATAGCTTCCGAAACTGGATGTCATTCCTACAGGTTTCATAATGCGCTGCTCGATAAATTCTGCCCAGCTTAATCCTGAAACTCTGTGGATTACTTCTCCGGCTACAATAAACATGATGTTATTGTAGTCTAAAGTTGTTCTGAAAGGATTTTCAGGCTTTAAATATCTTACGTTGTGAACGATATCGTTTACCGTTAAATTTCCGCCTTCCGGAAAGAACATTAAATCTCCCTGTCCCAAACCTAATCCGGCTCTGTGTGTCACCAGATCTTTAATAGTAACATTCTGCGAAACATACGGATCGTACATCTGAAATTCCGGAATGTATTTTGAAACTTTATCTTCCCAGTTCAGTTTTCCTTCGTCTGCTAAAATTGCCAAAGCGGTGCAGGTAAAACCTTTGGAATTGGAGGCGATTCCGACCAATGTAGTATCGTCCATCGGTTGTTTGGAAGTTAAAGAACGTACCCCAAAACCTTTGGAATAAATTACTTTTCCGTCTTTAATCACACCAACCGACATTCCCGGAACGTCGAAAGTTTTTAAAGTGTTCTGGACCAATTCATCCAGTTTTTTCTCTTCAACCTGCGCATTCGCAATCCCAACCGATAAAAGAAGAAGGAAAAAAGAAAGTTTCTGCTTCATTTTTAATTTTTTTCAAATGTAGTAAATAATGCGGTTTAAACTTTTCATATTATACTCAATAACAAAAAGTCTGTTTAAACTTTTATTTAAAGCTTTAATTATTACTTTGTATTGATTCTTCGAAACAAAATACTGAAATTTAAAAAGGACTTATCTGCAAAAGATTCTTCATTCCATAATGTTTCGCAAAATTTCATTCTGAATGACAGTTCTGAAACTAAAATTACAATTTGGTTTAAACTAATTTTAAAATCCTGCAAAAAGAAAATCTTTGATTTTTTTAACTTATATGCTCTTTTTTTTCATTTAAGTAGTAAACTTAAAAAACTAAAGTGTTAAAATCTTTTGCATCTTTTGTGGTAAAAAAGCTTAAACAAGTTTTTATTAATGAATATCATTACAAGCCTCAAATAATAACAGTTAACATTAAAGATGTTTATAAATCTTAAGAAAAAATAATTTCAAATCTTATCTTTGCAGAGAATTTTAAATAATGACGAAAATCCTGCTTCTTTCCGACTCTCATTCTTATATCGACGACCGTATTTTAGAATATGCAGGTCAGGTTGATGAAATCTGGCATGGCGGAGATTTCGGAAGTATGGATGTAATTGAGCAGCTTGAAAAGATAAAACCACTGAAAGGGGTTTACGGAAATATCGACAATGCGAAAATCCGTTCTGAATTTCCGGAAGTGAGTCGTTTTATGTGCGAAAATGTAGAAGTTCTGATGATTCACATCGGTGGTTATCCCGGAAAATATACGTCTTTGGCAAAGCAGGAGATTGCTGAAAAAGCTCCGAAGCTGTTTATTTCAGGACATTCGCATATTTTGAAGGCAATGTTTGATGAAAAAAACAATCTTCTCCACCTGAATCCCGGAGCGTGCGGAAAACAGGGATGGCATAAAATGCGGACAATGATGCGTTTTGTAATCGATGATACGGAAATAAAGGATTTGGAGGTTATTGAATTGGGACCGAAGTTTTAAAATAATTTTTAAACCATTAAGAAAAAAATTGAGGAGTTAAGAATAATAAGAGATTGCTTCGTTCCTCGCAATGACAGTACTATGAAAATAGGCGATAAAGTTTCTGTAGTAGATGAAGATTTAAGCGGGGTGGTAACTTCCGTGAAGGGAAATATCGTGGTTTTTAAAGATGAATACGGTTTTACGCATCAATATCCGAAGGAGAAACTGGTTCCGAAAATTTCGGATTTTTATGAAAATACTCCTATCATAAAAAAAGCGGAGCCGAAAAAGGTAATTTCCAAAGCACATCAGAAAAATCATTTGGTTCTTGATCTTCATTTTCATAATTTAGTTAAAAATCCAAATGATTACACCAGTTTTGAAAGACTTTTCATCCAAAAAGAAAGATTGGTGGAAACCATCAACTTTTGCAGAAAACACAATCTGAAAAGGCTGGAAATCGTACACGGAATCGGAGACGGAGTTTTGCAGAAAATGGTATTCGATACATTGGAAAGCCAGACGAATGTGGATTTTTATAATAAGGAAATACTTCATCATCAATCGGGTGCGGTAATGGTAGAATTTCACTAAATTTGCAGGAATCAAATTATGAATATACTTAATTTACTTTTTACCAAAGACGGATTAATCTACCAGATTGCTAAAAATAAGAGCATTGTGGAAGAGAAGTCGTATTTCGTGGATGAAGAATCTCCGGAAAACTTTATTTCGGATATGCTGGATAAAGTGCTTCTTCTGCAGAGATTTGATGAGATCCATGTGATTTCCGCACTCAATCATTTCACGCTAATGCCGGAAGGTTTTTCGGAGCATGAAGCCGGATTCGATCTTATCGCCTTCAACGCTCCTGTGGATAAAGAGAAAGAAGAACTGATGCTTTCGATTAATGAAAAGTTTAAAATTCAGTTTTATTATACATTCCCGAAGCATTTTTACAAAAAGATTAAAGAACTCGCGCTGCCTGTTCAGTTTAATTTTTCCGGTGAAAAGTTTTTAAATTCCATCAATAATAAAAACAGCAAAGAAATTCACATCAACCTGTATCATAACCAGTGTGAGTTTTTCGCGATAGACAACAAAAAAATTATTTTATACAACAATCTGGACGTTAATTCTGAAGTAGATTTTCTTTATTTCGTGATGTTTACGTTAAGCAAAATCGGTTTCGGAATCAATGAAACCAATTTCTACGCGTACGGAGAAACTACTGAAAATGAAACCTTTATTTCAGAGCTTCAGAAATTCGTAAAGAATCTGAAAATTGTATTTGATAATATTCCTTCTAAAAATTTTATATTAAATTAGGTTGCAGAAGATCAGATAGCAGGTTTTAGTTTATCTGCAATCTTTTACCTACAATCTAAAACCTATCAATTATGTACAGAATCATATCCGGCAAATGGAAAGCCAAGAAAATCGCCGCTCCGAAGAATTTTGATGTAAGACCGACCACGGATTTTGCCAAAGAAGCACTTTTCAGTATTCTGGAAAACACCTACGATATGCAGTCGGTTTCCGTACTGGATCTTTTTGCGGGAATCGGTTCTATTTCGTTTGAATTTGCTTCAAGAGGATGTCAGGATATTACGTCCGTAGAAATGAATCCGAAACATACGTCTTTTCTTAATTCTACCGCTTCTGAACTTGGATTCAGTCTGCAGGTAAATGTTCAGCGGGGTGATGTATTCGACTGGCTGAAGAAATTCAGAAACAAAAAATCTTTTGAAATTGTTTTCTCCGATGCTCCTTTCGAAATGGAAGAAAAAAAGTATCAGGAAATTATTTCTCTGGTTTTAAACAATAAATATCTGAAGGAAAACGGAATTCTAGTGATAGAACACCAAAGCCGAATGAAATTTGATCATCCGAATTTAATCGATACCCGAAAATACGGAAATGTAAGTTTCAGCTTTTTTGAACCGAATAAGGAAGAAACTACAGAAATACAGAATCAGGAATAATTTTCCTGATTTTTTGTTTTAAACAATTTTCACTTTTTCAGAAGAAACAACTGCGCTTTCACCCCATTTTGCAATTTCTTTTAAAAGAGGAAGCAACGTTTTTCCGAAATCTGTTAAAGTGTATTCCACCATTAAAGGCGGCTTTTCTGTGTACACTTTTCTGTCGATAATATGATCTTCTTCAAGCTGTTTTAGCTGTAAACTTAACGTTCTTTCTGTAATTGTGGGAATTAATTTTCTTAGCTCGTTGTATCTTTTTGCCCCATCAATCAGATAAAACAAAATCACGGCTTTCCATTTTCCGCCGATAAATCTCATGGTAACTGTTGTACAGCACGGATATTCTTTATTATCTATGGAATACGTTTTTTTCATACTATCATTTTAGACCGTTATTGCAAATATATCAAACATACATTAATTTTGCAACTATAAAAAATATAGTATAAAAATTATGAACTTTTTAGAAAAAATGAAATCGAGATATACCGTAAAAAAGTATAATCCTCAAGGTACAATAAGTGAAGAACAGATTCAGCAGCTTAAAGAAATTCTGCATTTAAGTCCATCTTCCATTAACAGTCAGCCATGGAATTTTGTGTTTGTATCGGATCCTAAAACAAAAATACAGCTTGCCGAAGCCTCTTATTTTAACAAAGAAAAAGTTCTGGACGGAAGTCACCTTATCGTTTTTCAGGCACTTAAAAATCCTGAAGATTTTGAAAAGCAGATTGAAGAAAATCTTCCGGAAGGTTCGGTAACTTATTATAAAACTTTTGTAAAACCGAAAGGAGAGGCCGAGATCAGATCGTGGCTGAAACATCAGGTTTATCTTTCATTGGGCGTTTTGCTTTCTGCGTGTGCAGATATGGGAATAGATTCTACTCCGATGGAAGGAATTGAAACTGAAAAGTATGATTCTATTTTAAAGAACGAAAAGTACGAAAGTGTTTTTGCGGTAGTGATTGGCGTAAAGTCTGAAGACGACAAAAACCAGCCGGTTCATACCCCGAAAAGAAGACTGGAAAGTAAAAATGTAATTCTGGAAATTTAATAGAGCTTATATTTTGGGAGCTTTTTCCCGCTTTCCGTACTCGCTATTTATTACTTTTTGGGCTGCGGCAGCTTCGCTGCCGCAGCCCAAAAAGTAATAAATGAGCTCAAACAAAACTTCAATCGGGGCTATTTCTGCTTACTCAATAGTATTAATACACCTGTTTTGTCATTCCGCAGAAATCTCGACCGAAATATTTTCTTTATGAATTGTTTTGGATCCTTCAGGATGACAAATCAAGCTGATAAAAATTACAGATTGATGTACAAAAAAAGCTGTTTCAGATGGAGACAGCTTTACTTTTTATAATACTTTCAATTCTAAATCGATTGTTTTTCCGAAGAATTTTTTTGAGATTTTTTCGAAGTTTTTCGTTAAATCCGAAAGATAGAAATGGTAATTCGGTTTTGGATTCTGCTCATTCAGCAGATGATACTTATCCAGAATGATTTTTAAATGATTGGCGACTATATTCGGGGAATCAATTACGCGGACACGGTTTCCGTAATATTGCTTGATTTCATCTATCAGTAACGGATAATGCGTACAACCTAAAATTAAAGTCTCAATATTCTTTAATTTACTGTTGCTCAGATAATTGTATATAATTGCATGGGTAATCGGGTGATTTTTAAAACCTTCCTCAATAGCAGGAACCAATAAAGGTGTTGCCAGTTCATCCACCTTGATCCATTTATTATGCTTTCTGATGCTTTTTTTATACAACCCTGAATTCACCGTTGCCTTTGTTGCGATGACCCCCACATTATTATGAATTTCATAGGAAACTTTTTCTGCAACCGGATTAATTACGTCAATCACAGGAACTTTTCCTGCAACAGACAGCATCACTTCATTCAGCGCATTTGCCGTTGCTGTATTACAGGCAATAACAATCGCTTTACAGTTTTGCTCCAACAGAAAATTGGTGATCTTTGTAGAATATTCGATAATCGCTTCCTTCGATTTTTCACCATACGGAAGATGTTTGGTATCGCCGAAATAGATCAGATCTTCGTTTGGAAGAAGTCTTTTTATTTCTTTGGCAACCGTAAGTCCGCCCACTCCGCTATCGAAAATTCCGATAGGCTGGTTTGGGAAAAGATGCGAATAATCTTGCTTTTTAGTTTTCAAAATTGAGCTGAAATTTTATACAAAAATAGTGAAATTGTTGGATGCAGGAAGATGGATGTTATAAGTTTTTCACAAACCGTTCTTCCGACTCCCGGCTTTAGACTTTCATCTTAGACGATGAACAGATCCGAAGCAATTCCGTCTGCCATAAACCAGTGTTTTTCCGGAATTTTAAGGTGGTTATTTTCTGTTACCAGAATTCCTTCTTCCAGCCTTGATTTGATTTCATTCTGAAAATGTTCTAAAATGCTGTCATTAAATTTTTCTTTTAAGCTTCCCAGATCAACGCCCCACATTGTTCGTAAGCCAATCATAATCATTTCATTAAACTGATCGTTTTGAGAAAGAAATTCCTCCTTTTTAGCCAAAAGATTTGAATTTAATTTTTTGATATACTGCTGATTGTTCGCGACATTCCAGCTTCTCACATCGAAGCCGTTATAAGAATGTGCAGAAGGACCAATTCCCAGATATTCTTTATATTTCCAGTAAGAAGAATTGTGTCTAGAATAAAAACCCGGTTTCGCAAAATTCGAAACTTCATAATGCTCAAAACCATTATCTTTCAGAAAATCCGATAAGTAGTAAAATTCTCTGTTCTGTTCTTCTTCCTTCGGGCTTTTTACTTTTCCTTTTGAGATCCAGTTTTCTAAAGCCGTTTTCGGCTCAACCGTTAAAGCATAAGAAGAAATGTGCGGAACTTCAAGCGCAATGGTTTTATTTAAATTCTCTTTCCAGATTTCCAGATTGGAAGTTGGCGAACCGTAAATTAAATCAATGCTTAAATTTTCAAAACCAAAATCCTGCGCTCTTTTGATGGAATCTTCGGCTTCGTTTGCAGTATGCGCCCGATTCATTAATTTCAGATCTTCTTCAAAAAAACTTTGGGTCCCGATTGATAATCTGTTTATCGGAGATTCCGACAGTCCTTTCAGAAAGTTTTTATCCAGATCATCAGGATTTGCTTCTAAAGTGATTTCGATATCCTTTTCAAAAGTAAAATGTTTTAATACCTCATCAATTAAAAATTTGATTTCATCCGGCGAAAGAATGGAAGGCGTTCCGCCACCAAAATAGAGTGACTGTAAGTTTTTGTTTTGCAATTCATATTTTCGGAGAAAGATTTCTTTCTTCATCGCAGCCAGCATTTCATCCTTAAAATTTAAAGATGTTAAAAAGTGGAAGTTGCAGTAGCTGCACTTTTGCTTGCAAAACGGAATGTGAATGTAAATCATAAAAAAAAGCCCTGAAAAAATTCAGAGCTCAAATTTATTTAAATTAAATCAATTAATATCTATAACCTCTGTGGTTAATGAAGTTATCGAAGTTATATCCTAACCCGATCATGAAGCTGTTTCCTCCATATTCCTGAATATCAGACAAACCTAAGTTGTAAGTAGCTCCAATCATAAATTTGTTGAATCTTACTTTTACAACCGGAGCAATCTGTAATTGCTGGCTGTCGAATCTGTTCTGAACAGATCTGTAGCTTACCCCGAAAGAGAATGCATTGATATCGTTGAAGAACGTTGCCATTAAGTTATAATCAATCGTTCTTGTAGAGTTCGTATTCAGGTTGATTAATGCTGAAGGCGTGAAATAGATATTATCACCAATATGCCAGTCATATCCTAAGTTTAAGAAAAACTTGATTGGAGAAGGCTCACGTCCGTTTACGATCGCTTCATCGTTGGTAAGGGCAATATCGTTAACGGAAACTCCTGCAAAAATATTTCTGTAAGTAGCCTGTGCTCCGAAGTTTGCATACGCCATGAAAATATTACTTTCACTTCCCTGCAATAATGGATCTGAAGCATCCTGCGTGTTAATCTTTGAATAATCAAAATTCATGTTGTAGAAGCTAACGCTTGTACCGAAAGAGAACTGATCTTTTCTGTCTCCGTCGCTGCTAAGAGGAATAAAATATGAAGCACCCGCTGTAATACCGCCCGCAGAAATAGGACCGTTGCTGTCTCTGAATACAGACAAACCTGCTCCCACTCTATCAAAGATGTTCGCGTTGATCCCTACCGACTGAACGTTTGGAGACTCACTGAACTTCGAAAATTGCTGCTGATAGTTAAGATTAAGCTGCACATAGTCGGTCTTTCCGTATTGTGCCGGGTTGAACAAAAACTCACCATCTAAAAGATATTGTTGATAGTACGGTAAAGTTTCTTGTGCTTTGTATGCATTTGACAAAAGAGCTAAACATACGATAGCATATAGTTTTCTCATAACAAATCTTGATTTCAATTCAACAAATATAAAAAAATTCTCAATATATTTTTAGTTTTCTAAATAATTTCTCCATTTTTTTACAGCATCCGCCATATCTTTCGGCATTGGGCTTTCAAAATATAATTCCTTCTTGGTAGTGGGATGTATAAATCCTAAAGTATGGGCATGAAGCGCGTGTCTGGGCAAAATTTCGAACACATTTTTTATAAACTGCTTATACTTAGGAAGATTCACTCCACGGAGAGGCGTATGTCCTTCATATCTTTCATCATTAAACAGTGTATGACCGATATGTTTGAAATGTGCTCTGATCTGATGGGTTCTTCCTGTCTCCAACTTACATTCTACCCAGGTCATGTATTTAAATCTTTCTAAAACCTTGTAATGCGTTACGGCATGCTTTCCCTGGCTTCCGTCTTCATACGTATGCATCTGCATCCTGTTTTTCGGGTGACGCCCGATATGCCCCTTTATTGTACCCGCATCATCCTGCACATTGCCCCAAACGAATGCCCAATATAACCTTTTCGTTTTTCTGTCAAAAAATTGTTTTGCCAAAAAGCTCAGCGCATATTCGTTTTTTGCAACAACCAGTAATCCGGAAGTGTCTTTATCAATTCTGTGAACCAGTCCTACCCTGTCGAGATCGGATTTTTCGCCATTCTGCTCGAAATGATACGCCAAAGCATTCACCAAAGTTCCGTCCCAGTTTCCGAATCCCGGATGTACTACCATTCCCGGATCTTTATCTACAACGATAAGATCATCATCTTCGTATACAATATTGATAGGAATATTTTGCGGAATGATAACATTTTCCCTCGGAGGATGTGCCAAAAGTACAGAAATCTGGTCTCCGGGTTTTACACGGTAATTCTGTTTTACCGCAACACCGTTTACGATAACATTTCCCGCTCTGCAGGTTTGTGAAATTTTATTTCTGGAAGAATTCTGACGGAAAATCAACAGAAACTTGTCGATTCTCAATGGTTCCTGACTTTTGTCTACCGTTATGTTAAGATGTTCATACAGTCCTTTATTTTCCTCATCAATATCAAGATTATCAATACTGTTCTGATCTAATAATTCTTCGTCCAAAAAATCTTCGTTATCTTCTGCCATTGTTTTATCTTTTATACAAAAGGCTTCAACATAATGAAAGTTGAAGCCTGTATTTTTTATAATAATTATCGTTTTATTCTACAACTACCTTTTTAGCTTTTGGCTTTTCTGCAGGTTTTTGTGTTGCAGCAGCAGGTTTATTTGCTGATGTATTATTACCAGAACTACTACCTGTATTGGAAGTAGTAGTCTTTGGTTTATTTTCAGTTACCGATGTAGCGGGCTTTACAGTAGCTTTAGAAGCATCTGTCTTTACCGCATCTGTGGACGGTTTAGGATTTTCTCTTCTCGGAGTTACAGGTGGTGGAGGAACGTCCTGTGAAGGTTCCTGACGAACTGGCATTTCCTGATACTGAATCGGAGGCAAAGCGGTATCTACTTTCATTCTGTAGGTAGAATTCAACTGTTCTATTTTAGCGCTCAATTCTGCAAGGGTTCTTTTACTCGCCCAAAGGTCAATCTGCATTCCCTGATCCCGAACATCTCCGGCTGCAGGATCCTGATAATAGATAACATCGGATTCGTCCTTGCTTCCGTCTTCATGATCCACAAGACCTACTTCAAACATACTTCTTGCAATGACCTGTCTCGCTTCTTTCACCGTTAATCCTACAACATTAGGAATCGCAATGTTTCTCATTGGTCCGGAACCTATCACGACATCCACCGTAGAGAATCTTGCCAGTTTTGTTTTCGGTTTTACTTCATTTCCGTTAAATAATATACGGATCACAGCATCTTTCTGAATGCTTGGCTCATAGATGGTATCTCCGACCTTCAGACCTACCTGTTCCAGACGCTGGAAAGCAAGACCTGAATATTTATTGATTACATCCGGAACTTCAACTTTAGCCCAAGTTCTTGGATTTACTCTTAACTGAATTGCTCTTCCGTCTTTTACACGGGAACCCGGAACGGGATACACCTGTAAAACCTGAAAAGGTCTGTATTTAGGATCATAATTAAAACTGTCCACTTCATATTCCAATCCCGAATCATCCAATATTTTGATGGCTTCCTGTACAGATTTGTTAACGATATTTGGAACGGGAATTTCCTGACCATGATTGGTATGATATTCTAACCAACGAAACGTAAGCCAAACCAACCCCACAAAAACACCGATGGCTACGACTAAGTTCAGTAAAACTTTCCAATTGAAAAGTGATTTAAGCATACTTAAAATGACTATAATTAGACAGCAAATATAACTAATAATTTTAGAATGTGCTTTTAATTTAACACATTTCACTTTTGATTTTAAAATTTCAGGTTTTAGGTTTACGCGTTGTATAAAATCATTAAATTTGCCTTAATTGATACTAAACAAAAATGAGCAAAAAACAAGTTGCCGTAGTGATGGGAGGCTATTCAGACGAATATGTTGTATCATTGAAAAGCGGACAATTAATCTACGATTCTTTAGACAGAAATCTTTACGATGTATATAAAGTAGTTATCCTGAAAGATGAATGGTATTTTTTAGGCGAAAATGGGCAGAAATTTCCCATAAACAGAGGAGATTTTTCTGTGACTTTAGATAACAATGCCCCATTGAAATTTGATGTATGTTTCAATATCATCCACGGAACACCGGGCGAAAACGGAATTCTTCAGGCGTACTGGGACGCGATCGGACAGAAATATACGGGATGCGATTTTTATCAGAGTGCTTTAACATTCAATAAAAAAGATACTTTAGCGGTACTTTCAAAATACGGAATTCCTTCTGCGAAGAGTGTTTATTTAAGAAAAGGAGAAGAAATTAAGGTTGATGAGATTATAGAAACTCTTGGCTTGCCTGTTTTTGTGAAACCCAATCAGTCGGGATCATCTTTGGGAATTTCTAAAGTGAAAGAAAAGGCTGAATTCCTTGCCGCAACTGAAATTGCATTCAAAGAAGATGATGAAATATTAATTGAAAGTTTTCTTGACGGAATGGAAGTTTCCGTAGGAGTGATCGATTATAAAGGAGAAACAATTGTTCTGGGAATTACAGAAATCGTTCCTACCAACGAATTTTTCGATTATGAAGCCAAATATGAAGGGGCTTCTGAGGAAATTACGCCTGCAAGAATCGACGATGAAACAAGAATCCGCGTAGAGGAAATCGCAAAAAGAGCTTACAATTCTCTTGGGATGAGTGGTTTCTCAAGAAGTGAATATATTCTGATGGACGGAATTCCTTATATGCTGGAAATGAATACGAATCCGGGATTTTCTCCTGCAAGTATTCTTCCGCAGCAGGCAAAAATCTACGGAATTTCCATTACAGATCTTTGCGGAAACGAGGTTGAAAAAGCATTACAAAAAAATTAAAAGGCTGAAAGATGAAGGATAGAAGCCGGAAGTTTATCACTCTATATTTCTCACCTCATCATTCATAATTTATAACTATAATTTATCACGCATGAAAATTGCTGTTTTTCCGGGGTCATTCGATCCGATTACTTTAGGACATTACGATATCATTGAGAGAGCGGCGCCGCTTTTTGATAAACTGATTATTGCTATCGGGCAGAATTCCCAGAAAAAATATATGTTTCCGCTGGAGAAAAGGATGGAATTCATCCAGAATTCCGTTGCGGAATTCCCAAACGTGGAAGTGGATTATTTTGAAGGATTAACCGTTGATTACTGCTTTGAAAAAAATGCACAATACATCATCAGAGGTTTAAGAAATCCTGCCGATTTTGAGTTTGAAAAAGCGATTGCCCACACCAACAGAACTTTAGCGCACAAAAAACTGGAAACGGTATTTTTATTAACGTCTTCAGGAAAATCTTTCATCAGCAGCAGCATTGTAAGAGAAATCATCAATCACGGCGGAGAATATGAGCTTTTGGTTCCGGATTCGGTGAGAGTAGAGAAAAAATAGAATAATTGATAAATGATGATTGATCATTGATTTTTCATTCATCATTTATCATTTATCATTCATAAAACATGCACGAACAGTTCAATTTTGCCATAGAAGTTTTGGGAACGATATCATTTTCGATGTCGGGAAGTTTTGCGGCGATGCAAAAGCGGCTCGATCCTTTCGGCGTGCTGATTATTGCTTTTGTAACTTCTGTTGGCGGTGGAACCGTGAGAGACCTTCTGCTTGATATTCCGGTTTTCTGGATGCATGATTTGCTTACATGCGCATTGATTATTCTGACCAGTATTTTCACTATGATTTTTAAATCTTTTGAAAAAAACTTTCGGGTTACTTTATTTATTTTTGACAGTTTCGGACTGGGATTGTTTACGATTATTGGCGTTCAGAAGGGTTTAAACGCGGATATTCATCCATTAATCTGTATCGGATTGGGAACAATCACAGGTTGTTTCGGTGGAATTATAAGGGATATATTGCTCAACAGAATTCCTTTAATTTTCAGGAAAGAAATTTATGCAACCGCCTGCATTGTGGGAGGTTCCGCCTTTTTACTGCTGACAAAATTTACTACTTTAACGTATACTATTGTTCAGATTTTTACCATTCTATTAATTGTTTCCATAAGAACTTTAGCTGTGAAATATCATTGGCAGATCCCGAAATTTTACGGGTATGAGAATAATTCTGAGATGTAATGTATGAAAAAATGCATTTCTTTTTTGATTTTCTCATTGTTTCTCTCTTGTCACCATGAGAGTAATTTTGATTTAGAAAAAGATTTATATCAATTTTCAGACAAAATGAAAAATGGCGATACTATTGAAGTAAGTGTAAATCATTCAGCCTGTCTATTTTTATCTCATGAATTGTATACTTTTATCAAACAAAAAGATACTGTATTTCTTCAGACCTATTCGGAAATAAGTTCATTTGAAAAAAGAGAACAGACATTACCAAAAATAGTTTACCACGCAAGCAATAAAAATCAATTGAGCTTTGAGAATTATTTTAAATATTTATCCAAAGAAAATAAACCAAAAACGGAAACAAATTCTGCAATTGTAAGCATTCATTATAAAAACAAAGCCCAAGCAAAATCTTTTTACAGTGATGATCTGCGAGATAGATTTGAAAAATTAGATCGTTTTGGATTACTCCGAAAGAAAATTTATCCTAATGATACATTCTTTAAATCACCAGAACCTCCACCTCCTAAATTCGCAAAATAAAAAGCACCTAAAAAATTAGATGCTTTTGTTATTTTTACTGGAGTTATTCATTAAAAGAATTTACCTCTGTTTCTCATATTCGGGTTATGCATATGTTTTTGCATGGTTGGCATTTTCAGTTGCTCCTTCATCATTTTAATCTGGTCGGTCATCATTCCTGCACTGTCTAATCGTTTTGCTTCGTCCAGAAGTTTCTGACCTTCCTGTTTTCTTCCTTTAGAAATTGCTGCTGCAGCAAGATTTAAAGTTGCCATAGCTCTGTCATGCTTCATGTTAAGACCATATTCCAAAGCTTTTTTCATGAAAGGTTCCACTTTTGTAGGATGATCCTGAGCTTGAGTTAATCCCATTAAATAGTGAAAATATCCATACTGCGTTTTATGAAGCTGGTTTTTGTAATCTGTGATATTTTTAAGCCACTCCCCTGCTTTTTCCATATTCTGCTTTCTTAATTGCCAGAAAGCCAAAAGAATATATTCATTTTTAAAGAAAAGCAGAATAGGAGCTCCTGCCAAAAGGAAAACTACAATTCCCCAACCTTTCTCTCTTGTGAAAATAATCATCCATAGTCCTAAAAGAATAAGAACTGCTGCAACTGCAATTTTTATATATTTATTCATTATTAAATTTTAGAAGTGCAAAGATAAGAAATTTAAGATTCAAAGTTTAAGGTTCAGAGGCTAAAGTTTTGTATAGAATTCTGAACTGAGAACTTTAAACATTAAATTCTTTCGAACGTTTGAAAACAAAAATCATACTGGTTTTTTTCGTCTTTTTCATGGCAGATTTCGTCTGTTTTTTTCCAGATTTTAGGATCGATCTTTGGAAAGAAAGTATCTGCTTCAAGATCTGCTTTTACCAAAGTTACTTCCAGTTTATCAACAATATCAATGGTCTGTTCATAGATTTTCCCGCCTCCGATGATGAAAACTTCTTCATCTATTTTTTTAGCAAATTTTACGGCTTCTTTAATGCTTCCGACGATTAAAATTCCTTCTTCGAACCAGTCGGTTTTTCTGGACACAACAATATTGGTACGGTTGGGAAGCGGTTTCCCGATACTTTCATATGTCTTTCTTCCCATGATCACCGGATGCCCGGAAGTGATTTCTTTAAAGTGTTTCAGATCTTTCGGAAGATGCCAAAGCAACTGATTTTCAAAACCAATTTCGTTCTTTTCTCCCATTGCCACCACAATTGTTGTCATTAAAATAAATTTTTACAAAATTAGCACATAATTTGTATATTTGGTTAGCACAAAACATATTAAAAAAATTCAAACTATGAAAAATAAAGGTTGTCTGAGCGCAATAATTATCGGTTTAGTTCTCATTGCTATTGTCTTTTTCATTTTCTTATGGGGCAAAAGCGGCTACAACAGCTTTGTAGACAAGGAACAGACTGTAAATGCAAAATGGTCTAACGTAGAAACAGTTTATCAGAAAAGAGCAAATCTTATCCCGAATCTTGAAAGAACGGTAAAATCTTATTCCAAATTCGAGCAGGAAACCTTAACGAAAGTTGTTGAGGCACGTTCTAAAGCAACTTCCATCAATATTGATCCTACCAATATGACTGAACAGGATATTGCTAAATTTCAGGCTGCACAGGGAGAATTATCCGGAGCTTTAAGCAGATTGATGGCAGTGGTGGAATCTTATCCTAATTTAAAAGCAGATCAGCAATACATTAATTTCCAAAGAGAGTATATTGCGATAGAAAACAGCATCAGAACAGAAACTGTTTACTACAATGATGCAGCAAAAGATTATAATGTTTCTATAAAGCAATTCCCAAATAATATTCTGGCGAATTTCACCAACTTTAAAGAAAAACCTTTGTTCAAAGCGGAAGCAGGAGCAGAAAAGGCACCTGAAGTATTCTCAGAATAATGGCAACCAGTTTCTTAACAAATCAGCAGATAGCTTCCCTTGTGGAAGCTATTCAGTCAGCAGAAGAGCATTCTACCGGCGAGATCAGAGTGCATATCGATTCGAATACGGATGAAGACAATGCAAAAATTGCTTTCAAGGTTTTTGAAGAGTTATGTCTGAATAAAACCAAAGAAAAAAATGCGGTGCTTTTTCATGTCAATTTCGAACAGAAATATCTTACCATCATCGGAGATACAGGAATTCATGCAAAAGTAAGCCAATCTTACTGGGATCATCTGCACGACTATATTACGTCTGAATTTGCCAAAGGAAATTATTATCAGGCTTTAAAAAGCGGAATTCTGGAAACTGGCCTGGAACTTAAAAAATATTTTCCTGTAACGGGAGAAAACCACAACGAACTTCCTAATGAAATTACGTTCTCTTAAAATAGTTTTTTCATTTTTACTGGTATGCTTTTACACTTTTGTATCGGCACAATATACCATTCCGCCCAAACCGGCTGTTCTTTATCCTGTGTTTGATGAAGCCAATTTATTGAATCAACAGGAAAAAGATGCGCTTAATAAAAAACTGATCGCATTTGCAGATTCTACCTCTACAGAGATTGAAGTGGTTATTATTCCTTCCACAAAAGGAGAAGACATTAATTTTCTGGCAACGATGTTTGGCGAGAAATGGGGGATCGGAAAAAAAGATGTGGATAACGGTATCGTTTTTCTTATTGCAACGGAAGATCATACGATGGCTATCCAACAGGGAAGAGCCGTGGAGCAATATTTAACGGCATCTGTTGCAGGACAGATTTTGGACTACATTGTTACCCCTCATTTTAAGCAAGGCGAGTGGTACGAAGGCATTAACGGCGGTACTTCTGCAATTATGGAAGCGGTTCAGGGGAAATTTAAACCTTTGAACAACCGTGAAAGCGGAAATGGAGACGGAAGTATTTTTAAAATTATCATCATTGCATTTGTTATCTTCATCATTATTGCCATCCTTTTCGGAAACAAAGGAGGAGGAAAAGGCGGCGGAAATTATGACGATGACGATGTGATCCTTTCCAGAAGAGGTCGCAGAAATTATCCGGGTGGATTTTTCCCTTTTCCGGGCAGCTTTGGCGGCGGTGGATTTGGTGGTGGAAGTTCCGGAGGCGGAGGCGGTGGTTTTGGAGGCTTCGGCGGTGGCGGAAGTTTCGGAGGCGGTGGTGCTTCAGGAGGATGGTAGAATTTTTATTCCTGCTTTAAATTCACTCAGTTTTTAAATTGAAATAAACACATACAATAAAAAATCGGTCATTTTTTGATCGATTTTTTTTATTATCAGTTTTATAAAATGTTAATACGTTAAAAATCAAAATCATTTATTCCATTTATATTATCAAAAGTATCCTTTTTACTATTAAAAAATTATTAAACTGCTACAAAACCCTCCTTTACTTCAAAAATTTTTCATTATATTTACGTAAAACAGGTTTATGAAGAAGACGTTGGTAGTTTTTGCGCATCCTTATTTAGAGCATTCCAACTCGAATGCAGAGCTCATTAATTTCTATGTTCGTCATCAGCATTTTACGCTTCGGGATATTTATGAAGAGTATCCTAATTTTCATATTGCCGCTTTCAGGGAAAGAAAAAGAATAAAAAATTACGACCGCTTTATTTTCCAGTTTCCACTCATCTGGTTCGGAATGCCGCCTTTGTTAAAACTCTGGATTGATGAAGTTTTCGACCGCGACTGGCTTAAAGAAGATCATCACAATCCTTTGGAGGGAAAAGAGGTTTACATTCTGGTAACCACAGGCGGAAAAGAAAGATCGTTCAGCAAGGAAGGAACCTATCGGTTTACCGTAGAGGAGCTGATCAGCGGACTTATCGTATCGCTGAATGTTTTTAAAGCAAACATCAAAAATATCAAAATCGTTTACGAAGCCAACAAGCTCTCAAAAAAAGAAATTATCGTACACAAACAGCAGTTTGTAGAACTTCTCAACCAATAAAAATTTTATGGAAACAAGCTTAGCAATGAACACACTTATTTTCTTAGGCGTAGCCATCATTATGGTTCCGCTGGCGAGAAAATTCGGGCTAAGTTCTGTCATCGGGTATATTGCAGGCGGAATTATCATTGGTCCTTATGTTTTAAAATTAACGGGAAAAGATGTCAACGACATTATGCACGCCAGTGAATTTGGGGTCATCATGCTTTTGTTTTTAGTCGGTCTGGAGCTTGAACCCCGAAAATTCTGGGATATGCGGAAGAAAATTGTCGGACTCGGCTTAACGCAGATGCTTTTAACGATTTCCCTGCTATTTCTCGTATTTATCTGGGCAGGCTGGAAAATCGACAAAGCCATAGCCGTTGCCATGTGTTTTGCGTTGTCATCTACGGCAATTGTGCTGCAGACATTACAGGAAAAAAACAATTTAAAAACATTAGCCGGAGAAGCTTCATTTTCCACGTTACTGTTTCAGGATATTGCGGTGATTCCTATTTTGGCGATTCTTCCTTTAATTGCCAATTACAAATCCAGACATCACGATAACGAAATTCAGGTACTTATACAGACTCTTCCGGAATGGATGCAGTTCGCGACCGTTATTTTGGGAGTGGTTATTTTAATATTACTGGGGCGGTATGTTTTTGTTCCTTTTTTAAGATATGTCTCAAAATCCGGAATGTCGGAGCTTTTAACGGCCTCTTCCCTATTTTTGGTCATCGGAGTTTCAGAACTCATGGTTGCTATTGGCTTATCTCCCGCTTTAGGAGCTTTCCTTGCAGGAGTCATGTTAGCCAACAGCGAATTCCGCCACGAACTGGAAGCACAGATTGATCCCTTCAAAGGATTACTGCTTGCCGTATTTTTTGTAAGTGTGGGTTCCACGATGAATTTTAACGTCATTCAGAAAGATCCTACTTTTATTTTCACCACCGTTTTCGCAGTTTTAGCCATAAAATTTGTCGTTTTATTTCTTATCGGAAAATTTTTCAAAATAGATACTCCACAGAGCCTGTTTTATGCTTTTGCCCTTTCGCAGGTAGGAGAATTTGCTTTTGTACTGATTAATTATGCTTCAAGTCTGTATCTTTTGCCTTCTGAACTGAATGCGCAGATGATGGCTGTAACAGCAATTACCATGTGCATCACACCGTTTCTATTAATTATTAATGATAAACTTATTACTCCGAGATTCATAAAAGAAGTTCCTGATCCCGATAATGATTTTAATATTCTGGACGGTAATATTCAGCAAAAGAAAATTATCATTGTAGGATTCGGACATTTCGGAAGTACGGTAGGAAGGCTTTTAAAAGCCAATAAAATTCCGGCTACGGTTTTGGATCGAGATTCTGACCGTGTGAAATTATTGAGAAGCTACGGTTTTAAGGTGTATTACGGAGATGCCACAAAAATTCCTACCTTACGCGCAGCAGGAATTGAGGATGCCGAAATTCTTGTTCTGTGTCTTGATGATCCCGAAGACAATAAATTTGTTGCCGATATCGTAAGGGAAAATTATCCTCAGGTAAAAATTTTTGTGCGTGCCAAAAACAGAATAGATTCTTATGAATATTTAAACAGCGGAATTCATAATATCTACCGTGAAACTCTGGGAACCGCCGTAGATATGGCAGTTGATGTACTTCATGCAACCGGAATGAGGAAATACGCAGCGAGACGTCTTGGACAAAGATTCATGACCATCGATAAAGCTTCCATCCGAAAATTAGCCAAATCGGATCATGATGATGAAATCCATCTTTTTACCACAAAAGAAATCCTCCTGCGAGAGGAGGAATTACTGGCGTATGATAATCTTAATTTTGATAATCAGCAATGGGAAGATTCTTCAAACGACGAAGAGGATGAAGATGAAAATTAATAGCTTATGTTTGATTTAAATGAGCAAATCAGTCATCATTTTAACGCTATGACTGCAAAGATTTTATCTCAAACGTTTAATTTTCCGTTCGCAATGGCATTTCATTCTGCAAAGATTACACTACTGAATAGTTACGCTTCCGCCGCTGCTTTCGTCTTTGGTAATACTGGTAACGTTTCCTTTTTTATAAATCGTAAGACTTCCTCCTGAAGACGCTTCTGCATTGATGGAAGAAGAGGCACTGATGTCTACACTTGCACCACTGGAAGATTCTGCTTTCAGATTTTGGATAATAACATCTTTTGCAGAAATACTGCTTCCAGATGAACCACTGATTTTGCCATTTTTAGATTTTCCGGAAAGATCCACACTTGCAGCGGATGAAGCATCCACATCAAGATCTACCGCCCAGATTTTTCCGTCGAAACTTCCGCTGCTGTCTATGGAAATATTAAATGTATTTGCTTCAAGATCTCCGGAAACCGCTGCAGAACTCGAAACTTCAAGTTCCATTTTATCCTGCACAAATTTATCCTTCACTTTAACGCTGGCTGCAGAATTGGCATTTAATTTTGAAAAATCTTTCGTATAAATTCTCGCAGAAACATTGTGTGTATTCATCACACGGATTCCCGGTTTGTAATGGATATGAAGCTCTCCTCCGTTGTTATCCACCAAAATCTCATCGATAATATTTTTGGGAGCAGAAATTACGACCTTTTCAAAATCAGCTTTTATAATTTCAGCTTCGATTGCCTGTGAAACTTCGATTTCATCGAAATCGCCCGTCACTTCTTTATGACTCATCGGTCCGTTGTCTTTCGTGGTCACCTTTTCCACCCAGTTTTTCTGATCGTTCCCGTTATGATGTCTGTCATTTTTATCGCAAGAAGCCAGAAGTGCAACAACTGAAAAAAGAAAAATAGTCTGTGATTTCATGTTTATTATTTTATGAATTAAGTTTTAAGTATCTTTATACCTTATTAACAACTAATTTATGAAAAATATTACATCGGTATTATTAATTTCTGCATTAGCATTCAACCAATCATGTACAACAATGAAAAACACCGATAGCCAACAGGAAGTTCCAGCTCCGGACGCATCGCTTTCATCGAATCCTTTCATGAAAAAAAGCAAACTTCAGTATGAAGCTCCTGAATTTGACAAAATTAAAAATGAACATTTTAAACCCGCTTTTGATTTTGGCTTGAAACAGCACGACGCTGAAATTTTAAAAATTGCCAACAATTCTGAAGCACCAACGTTTGAAAACACCATCGTAGCTCTGGAAAAAAGCGGTGAAGTTCTGAAAAGAGCAACCATTGTATTCTCTAATCTTACCAGCGCCAATACAAACCCGACTTTACAGGCTCTTGATGAAGAATATGCTCCGATCTTTGCAGCCCATTCTGATAAAATGTATCTGAATGAAAATCTTTATAAAAGAATAAAAGCGATTTCTGAGAATGGTTTAGACGCTGAAAGCAAAAGATTATTACAATATTACAAGCAGAATTTCGAAATCGCAGGAGCGAATCTTTCTTCTGCGGATAAAGAGAAACTAAAGCAGATCAATCAGGAACTGGCTTCACTGTCTACGCAATATTCCAACAAATTGCTTGAAGCGAGAAAGCAGGGCGGCGTTTTCTTTACGGATGCAAAAGAACTTGAAGGACTTTCGGCTGATGAAATTGCTGCGGCAGCTTCTGATGCTAAAAATGCCGGAAAACCGGGACAGTATCTTTTAGCATTACAAAACACAACACAACAACCTCTTTTACAGAATCTTAAAAACAGAGCAACGAGAGAAAAACTCTTCAAAGCATCATGGACAAGAGCTGAAAAAGGGGATGGAAACGATACAAGAGAAACCATTGAAAAATTAGCGAAATTAAGACTGAAAAAAGCTCAGGTTTTAGGTAAAAAAAGTTTCGCAGAATGGAAATTGCAGGATCAGATGGCAAAAACGCCGGAAGCTGCAACAAAATTAATGAATCAGATTGCGACTCCCGCGGTAGAAACGGCAAGACGTGAGGCAAAAGACATTCAGGATCTGATCGATCAGCAGAAAGGAGGTTTCAAGGTTGAACCATGGGATTGGAATTTTTATGCTGAACAGGTAAGAAAGGCAAAATTTGATCTTGATGAAAGTGAAATAAAGCCTTATTTTGAAATTACAACCGTTTTGGAAAAGGGAGTGTTCTTCGCTGCTGAAAAATTCTATGGGTTAACTTTCAAAAAGAGAACGGATCTTCCGGTTTATCATCCGGATGTGGTTACGTATGAAGTTTTCGATCATGACGGAAAATCCATTGCCATTTATTATCTGGATTTCTACACGAGGGATTCTAAAAACGGAGGAGCGTGGATGAGCAATTTTGTAGAGCAGTCTTATTTACTGGGAACAAAACCTGTAATTGTAAACTGCTACAATTATCAGAAACCGGCTCCCGGAAAACCTTCTTTAATCAGTTATGATGATGTTTCCACTATTTTCCATGAATTCGGACATTCTATTCACGGGATGTTTGCCAGCCAGAAATATCCTTCGCTTTCAGGAACCAATGTACCGAGAGATTTCGTGGAATTCCCTTCACAGATCAACGAACACTGGGCTTTAGATCCTGTTGTTTTAAAGAACTACGCTTTACATTACGAAACAAAACAGCCCATTCCGCAAACTTTGGTTGATAAAATTAAAAAAGCGGCAACTTTCAATCAGGGTTATATGACCACGGAATTGGTTTCTGCGGCTGAATTAGATATGGATTGGCATACAGTGACGAATGAAAGTCAGTTAATCCCTGTTTTAGATTTTGAAAAAGAATCTTTAACGAAACACGGATTTACTTTGGCAACGGTTCCTCCGAGATATCACACGCCTTATTTTGCACACATTTGGGGCGGTGGTTATTCTGCAGGATATTATGCTTATTTATGGTCTGAAACTCTGGATAACGACGCCTGGGAATGGATTTCTAAAAATGGAGGATTGACAAGAGAAAACGGAGACCGCTTCAGAAAATATATTCTGTCTGTAGGAAATTCTGTTGATCTTAATCAGGCATTCAGAGATTTTACAGGACACGATCCGGATATTAAGCCTTTATTGAGAAACAGAGGTTTTATTAAATAAATTTTTAAAAGCATTCAATTTTTTGGATGCTTTTTTTTCTTTTTATTTAAATACGAATGACACAAATATTTTTGACAAATAGCTCAATAAAACATTTCGCAGATGACACAGATTTTAAAATTATAAAAGATAAAAATTCTTGAATTCATGGCTAGCAAAAAGTGTAAATTTGTTTCTTAAAATTTAAAACAATGAACTGTCCCTGCTGTTCCGGAAAGACCTACGAAGAATGCTGTAAACCTTATCATACAAAAGAAAAATTTGCTCCAACAGCAGAAGCATTGATGCGTTCAAGGTTTTCTGCATTTGCGATTCCGAACGGAAAATATTTAATGGAAACCACTTCGCCGAGTAAAAGGCAGTTTCACAATACAAAAGATTTACAGGAATGGGGAGAAATTAATGAGTGGACAAAACTGGAAATTGTAAATAAACCTTCCATGAATAAAGTGGAATTCAAGGCTTTTTACACTGATGAAAACGGAGGAAACCATGTTCATCACGAATTATCTACCTTTAAAATGATCCAGAACCGCTGGTTTTATGTAAGCGGTGAATTTTTAGAATAAAAAGTTATTATTATTGGTTGATATTTGCAAAGTCGCAAATTTTAGCATACTTTAAGATTTTAAGGCGCAAGGATTTTATCTTCGATAAAATTGACAGTGCCGAATTCTGAACAGCTTTGATTTATTGCACTTTAAAACGTCCCCACAAAAATAAAACTTTGCGTTTTTGTGAAATCCAGAAAATAAAAATGTCCGATTAAAAACCGGACATTCTTTTTATATTTTAGTGAGCTTCGTTTCCGTCTACTCCATGAGCGTGACCGTGAGACAACTCTTCTTCTGTCGCAGGACGTGTATTTAAGATTTCAACCTGGAAATCTAACGTTTTCCCAGCCATCGGGTGATTAAGATCTGCCACAACAGCTTCCGGAGTTACCTCAACCACAATTGCCTGAAAGTTATTTCCCTGATTGTCTGATAATGGTAAAATTGCTCCTACAGGCGGAATTCCAGCTTCCTGGAACATATCGATCGGCAACTGAGCGATTGCATCCGGTTGTCTTTCGCCATACGCTTCTTCAGGCTGAATAGTAAAATCAGCTTTATCACCAGCTTGTAAGCCGTGGATATTCTGCTCAAATTTTGGAATCATCATTCCTACTCCATACAAAAATGTAAGTGGGTTTTCTGCTGTTGTTTCTTCTACAAGAATTTTACTTCCATCCGGCTCAATAGTATGTAGGATATACTTTACAGCTACAACGTGATTGTTTTCGATTGTCATATTTTATTCTTTTTTCGTGATTTCTTTCACGATTAACGGCACAAAGATACTGTTTTTGAAATCATTGACCGAAGAAATATTTATCTGTCTTTTTTTCTTTCATTACGCTTTTTTTCTCTCTGCACAAAAAGATATAAACTTTCTACTTTCGCTCTTGCCCAGTCTGTTTTTCTTAAAAATTTCAGAGAAGAGTTAATGCTCGGATTGTCTGTAAAACATCTGATATTGATCTTTTCGCCAAGTTTTTCAAAACCATTGTAATATTCTACCAGCTCTTCAAGAATGGCATCTAGTCTTTTTCCGTGCAGAGGATCTTTAGATTGTTGTTCCATGCCGTAAAAGTAGAGAATTTGTATTTTATGGCAAATAAAATAATTTTAAGGAAACTAAAAAAAGTAATGCTTTTAAATAATTTTTCACAAATTATGAATTCAAATTAATAATTTAGTTCAATGAAAAAGCTTTTGCCGCATATTATCCTTATTCTGTTGCTTCTTACAATCCCGATTGTTTCTTCTCCGGATTTCGACGGAACGCTTTCTGTTTTCAGGGTTCCTCCTTTTCAAAGGGAGTTTATCCGTTTCGTGCTGGTTATTATTTTCTTTTATTTAAATCTTAAAATCTTTCTTCCAAAATTTTACCGAAGAAAAAAATATGTTCTTTTCACACTTTTTGTCCTCTTCTGTTTTGGGGGTATGGTTTTTCTTCCTACTTATATTTCTCCGGAAAATCTGTTTCCGGAAGAATATCCGAAAATACAGATGAGTCCTTCTGAAATGTCTGATCCAAATGGCAGTTTTCCGAAACCTTCAATGGAAGGAAGGGCGCGATTTAGAAATTTTGCCCCTAAAAGAAATGATGGTTCTTATCATCAGATGATATTTACTTCTCTGCTGCCGTTTCTTTTTTCGTTTTTATCCTCATTCTTTATTTACAGAAGCAACGAAAAGAAAGAACTGGAAAAATTAAAGGCAAAAGCTGAGCTGCTGAATTTAAAATATCAGCTACAACCTCATTTTCTGTTCAATATTCTGAATTCTATTTATTCTCTGGCTCTGTTAAAGTCTGATGATACACCGGACGGAATTTTAAAGCTTTCCAACGTAATGCGGTATGTGGTGCAGGAAAGCAGCAAAGATTTTGTGGAATTAAGTCAGGAAATTGACTATATAAAAGACTATATTTCTTTACAACTTATAAGAACCGACAGCAGTCTGGATTTTTCCTACACGGAGATCGGAGAAATGAAAGGATTGAAAATTGCGCCGTTCATTTTGGTTAATTTTATTGAAAACGCATTCAAATATGGCTTCAATGCGGAAAAAAATTCCAAAATTTCTGTAAAAGCCGTTGTCCAGGAAGGTATTTTAAATTTTAATGTATTCAATAATATCGTGAACGAAAATATAACGGATGAAAGCAGCCTGAAAGTGGGACTGAAAAATACGATTGAACATTTGCAACAGATTTATGGGGAAAAACAAACCCTTGTTATAACCAGCGACGGAAAGACATACGATGTAGATCTAAAAATTAATTTAATCTGATACATGATGATAAAAGCCATTGCACTGGATGATGAGATTCTGGCTCTTAAAATTATTGAGAATTATGCCGGAAAAATTGAAAATCTTTCTCTGGAAAAGACTTTCAATATACAAAGCGATGCCCAGAAACATCTCAATAAATATCCTGTTGACCTGATTTTTTTAGATATTGAAATGCCTTCCAAAAACGGAATGGATTTTTATAAAAGTATTTCTCAAAATACAAAAGTTATTTTTACCACGGCTTATTCTGAATATGCGGTGGATGCTTTCAGTATCAATGCGGTAGATTATCTATTAAAACCTTTTTCGTTTGAACGATTTAAAGCGGCTGTGGAAAAAGTAAAAGTGAGTAGTGAATCTGCCGATGTAAAATATCTTTCCATCCGTGCAGATTATAAACTTCACAAAATTAATTTTGATGATATTATTTTGATCGAAGGTTTAGACGATTACGTTCAGATCCATCTTGCAGATCATTCCAAGATTACCGCACGCTCCTCCATGAAAAATATTCTGGAAAAACTTTCAGAAAAAGATTTTGTGAGGGTGCACCGTTCTTATATTGTTCCCGTAAAACTTATTAAAACGATTGTAAACCGCAATATTCACATTGGGGAATTTATCATTCCGATTGGGGAAACATTTAAAGGGGTGGTAATGGAGATTGTGAATAAATAATTTTAATTCATCTTTAAACCACCCCGTCAAAAATTCTTCGAATTTTTGACATCCCGAATTTCTATTTGGTAATTTCCCTTCACTTCTATCATATTATTCTTAATATTTCTTAAAAAAAATCCATTTACCGACACATTTTTGCTGTTTACCTCATAAATTTCATAAGCTTTTTTTTTCAAAATACATTTGTTACAGGAAATTAAAGAATGACATTGAAATCATTCAAATAGTAACCTTTAAAAAAACATATTATGAAAACAATAGACAGAAAAGGGTTTTTAAAAACTCTTGGTTTGGCAGGTGTTACCGCAGTGGCAGCTCCTATTTTGATACGATGCGGAAGTGATGACGATATCACAGATACCACAACGGGTTCATCTTCAAGTTCAGGATCTTCCTCCGGATCATCTTCATCGGCATGTTCTGTTACCAACTCGGAGACTGAAGGACCTTTTCCTACAAAATCACCTTCTACACTTGTACAGACTAATATTGTAGGAGACAGAACAGGTGTTCCGTTCACAATTACAATTACCATTCAGAATATAAATGCAAGCTGCGCCAATCTTCAGGGAGCTATTGTTGATATCTGGCATTGCGACAAAGACGGAAACTATTCTGAATACGGAGGAACGACGATGCAAACTGCCGATTATACGTCTTACCATTTCCTTAGAGGAAGACAGACAACCGATGCCAACGGAAAAGTTTCTTTCACAAGTATATTTCCGGGATGGTATCAAAGCAGAGCGACCCATATTCATGTTCACATTTACAATTCTGCGGGGCAGTCCCTTCTGGTAACGCAGATTGCATTTCCTGAAGGCAGCGACAGCGCAGTGGTTCAGGTAGCTTCAAGTACAGGATATAAAGGAATGAGCGGATATACTTATAATGCAAGTGATAATGTATTCAGCGACGGAACGTCTAATGAGATGTCTACGATTACCGGAAGTGTAAGCGCAGGTTACGCTCTTACTCATACAATAAAAGTTTCGGCTTAAAAAAATAAAACAGAGGTTGTTTTACTATTAGTTTATTAGTTTTCCACAAAAAGCACAGATTTACACGGGTGTGAAGTGATTAGATGTGTTTATCTGTGCAGTGTGGAATTCCTCAAAAAAAATCCAATCAAAATGTTAGTTCAAAGTCCATCACGTATTTTTAAATCGGATCTTTCTGTCTGGAAGAAAGAAAATTCATGTATTCTGAACGAGATGATTCCTGATGAACATTCAGGATTGCGTACAATAACTGAAGTTGTGTTCGGTGAAAACGAAACATTTGATTTTAACTATCAAAAAAATTCTACTGTTCTCATCATTGTTCTTTATGGGGAAATCGCCATTAATGATTTTAAAAAACCCGTTTCTGCGGAGCATATTTTTACGTTAAAATCTGAAGAAGAAAATATCCTGAACCTCAGAAATAACAGACAGGATGAAAAAGCCGATATTTTAATTTTTGAACTGAAAAGCATAAAAACCGATACTTTTTTCTCTGTCGAAGATCTCAAGATCAACAAAAGAAATCATTTGATCCAGATTTCTGAGAAAGTGGAATATCCCAATTTCATAGGATTGTATGAAGGAAGGAAAGAGGATGAATATGCTCTTCACCACAAAGGAAAATCAATTTTCGGAATGGTGATTAACGGCGCTTTTGAATTTCAGAACAGACTTTTAGAAACCAGAGACGCGATCATCATTTCTGAAATCGAAACTCTGGAATTTGAAGCATTAAGTGAAAATGCGCTTTTACTTTTCCTTGAAGTTTAATTTAAAATAAAAACTAAATACATGGACAGAAAAAAATTTTTAAAAAACTCATTCGGACTGGCAGGAATAGCTGTTGCTGCACCTGTTCTTTTCCGATCGGAAATTTTTCATGAGGAAATGCTGCCGGAAAAGTCTTCTCAAAATGTTTTAACCTGCAGTGTCACCAATTCGGAAACAGAGGGTCCTTTTCCTACACATACTCCGTCGAGTCTGGTACAAACCAATATTGTGGGAGACAGAACCGGAGTTGCCTTTACGATGAATATTTATATAAAAAACACCAACGGAAACTGTGCTGCCTATCAAGGAGTTCTGGTAGACGTTTGGCATTGTGACAAAGACGGCAACTATTCCGAGTACGGAGGTACGGCAATGCAGGCTGCAAATTACACCAACAATCATTTTCTTCGCGGAAGACAGACCACAGATGCAAACGGACTTGTAAGTTTCACGAGCATATTTCCGGGATGGTATCAGAGCAGAGCCACCCACATTCATGTTCATATTTACAAAGCGGACGGAACTTCCCTTCTGGTAACGCAGATTGCTTTTCCGGAGGGAACAGGCAGTGCTGTTTATAATGTGAATGTAAACGGAACTTCATACGGCTATACAAAAGGCATGACAGGTTATACCTATAATGCGAGTGATAATGTATTTTCAGACGGAACCAGCAATGAGATGAGTACCGTAACGGGTTCTTTATCTGCGGGATATATTTTAACTCATACCATTTATGTAGCAGGAGCCGTTTTAGGAACTCAGGAAGCAGCAAACACCAAAAATTTTAATGTGGGACAGAATTATCCAAATCCTTTCAGAGAAGAGACTATTTTCCCGATTACCCTCAACGAAAGATCAACAGTAAGTATTGAACTGTTTGATGTGAGCGGAAAAAAACTTTTCAGTGTGATCGACAAGCAAAAACTTGCATCCGGAAGTCAGCAGATCAAAATGACGAAAAATCAGTTGAAATCCGGAATGTATGTCGCAAAAATTACGATTGATAATACGAAGGGAACGTTTACAGAAGATTTTAAAGTGCTTGTAAACTGAACTTATTGAGTATTAGATATTTTTCATATCAATTTTGTTTAGGATCAGGGCAGAATCAGAAAAAGACTGCCCTGTTTTATTAAAATTTAAAATGATGAAGGCTAAAATAAAACTGGGATTCCGGATTGTAATTGATCAGAATTCTGAAATTGTCTGGGATAAATATATTTTTGAGGATACGTATTTTGAATATAAAATCCAGCATCAGGTTTTTGATGATAAAGAAAATCCGGTGAAAAATTACTGGGAATTGCTGAGAAAAAATCCTCATGCGGAAAAAATTCCGTTTTTGCTGAGTTCAGCAGTGGTGAACTATGTTGCCCAGCTTAACGGTGAGATCAGAAGTCTTCCGGATGTTTTGGGAAATACTTTTTTCCCGATTGAAAATTTTAAGCTGGATCTTATCAGCTCCAATGTGGAAGATCCTTCAAAGCATAAAATAGGTTTGACTTTTTACACGCCTGAATTGTTGCTGATCGATATCATCGACAATAAGTATCTTTTAAGCAAAAATACTTCAGGAGACTGTTTTGAAACGTTCATGTTTGCCTTTCATCCGCAGGTTGCAATAGCTTACTATAAAGCCTTATAATTTATATTGATTAATTTCTAAACAACAGGATGTTGTTTCATTTTTACAGATGATTTTTATTAAAGAGAAACCTCCGTTGAAATTCAGCGGAGGTTTTATTTTTAAAGATCTTGGATGAGTGGTTTTACTTCTTTGCCAAACAGCTCGATAGATTTCATCATAAGATCATGCTCCGGAGCTCCCACATCCATGTGTCCGATAAATCTTGTAATGCCGAAAATTTCTTTCAGGTAGGCAATTTTATCTGCCACTTCTTTTGGAGTACCGATGAACAAAGCTCCTTCTTTGCTTCTTCCGCCGTCATACTGCATTTTCGTGTAAGGAGCCCAACCTCTGGAAGAACCGATTCTGTCCATCTGCGATTTATAGTTGTGGAAATATCCTTCAATCACTTCAGGATCATCACTTACAAAAGTATGCGAATGAACAGCAATCTGCATTTTTGAAACGTCGTGTCCCGCTTTTTTGTATTCCTGCTTGTAGAATTCAATTAAATTTCTGAATTGTACCGGCATTCCTCCAATAATTGCCACCACTAAAGGCATTCCTAATTCTGCGGCACTTAAAACCGACTGCGGAGTTCCGCCGACAGCTCTCCAGATGGGCAGTTTTCCTTCATTTTTTGCTCTCGGATAAACGGTTTGATTCTGCATCGGTGCACGAAGTTTTCCTTTCCAGGTTACATTTTCCTGAGAATTGATTTTAAGCAATAAGTCTAATTTTTCATCAAAAAGTTCCTCATAATCGTTTAAAGAATATCCATATAAGGGAAATGATTCAATGAAACTTCCTCTCCCCACGAAAATTTCAGCACGACCGTCTGAGATTAAATCCAGAGTCGAGAAATCTTCATATACTTTTACAGGCTCTGATGAACTTAAAACCGTAACACCACTCGCTAATTTTATATTTTTTGTAATACTTGCCGCTGCAGCCAGAACAATTTCCGGAGAAGAAACCGCATAATCGGGACGGTGATGTTCTCCCATTGCGAATACATCAATTCCTACCTCATCCATGAATTTTACCTGCTCCAGAATTTCACGAATCTTTACTCCTGCATCTTCATATTTTCCTGTTGTCTGGTCAAAAGCAAGATCGCCAAACATTCCTATTCCTAATTCCATATTGTTGATTTTATACTACAAATTTACGGCAACTGAAAATCAGATACATTGATGTTTGATAAGAAAGGAAATGGGATATTAAGTGCTTATTTTGCTTTTAAGTCTTAAAAACTGTTTTTCGAAAAGATGGTAAGAAAGCACGGAACATACAACTGAAGCAATAAATGACAGCGCAACGACTAACATCCAGTTGAGATTGAATCTATTTCCTATTTTTATAAAAAACATGATTAAAATGGTGTGAAAAATATACAGTCCGTAAGTGTATTTTCCAAGTTTTGCCAAAATACTTTTATCTGAAATTTTAAAAACATTTTTTGTTCCTAAAGTAGATAAAATTAACCCTGAAAATAAAACACTCAAAAGAAATGAAATCAGTACAGGATTTGAAATTATTTTTGAATTCCCTATAAAAACAATAAATGCCAACACCAAAAAAGCGTAACTGTATTTGTAAACAGCAGGAACCGTTTCAAGCTTTTGGATTAGATCTTCTCTAAAGACAAAAATATACGCTGGAATGGCTCCGAAAGCAAAATAGTGAATATTGGTAAAGAGATCTAAAGTCGGTATTTGTAATTTTCCATACACCATCTGCATGATGAATGAAAAAACAATACTTCCCAGAAGAAGTTTCGGAATATTTTTAAGGGAAATAAAGTAAAAAGCCAGTCCCCAGAAAATGTAAAAATGCTCCTCGATACACAAAGACCAGATCACGGTAATCGGCGATACATTGGGAAGCTGATTGGTATACATCGCCATATAATTTTCCAGAAAAGTAAGGGTAAACCACCAATTTGGCTGATATCCTTCGTTGGAATAGGACATATTAAAAAAATCAAGAACAAAAGGCGTACATATCGCAAAAAGTACCATGGCATAATAAAGCGGCCATATTCTTAAAATCCTTCTCATAAAGAACTTTTTCAGCGGAATTGTTCCCTTATTGTTCATTTTTTCGAGAATAAGAATATAGGTGATGAGGAAACCGCTCAGTACGAAGAAAAAAGAAACACCAATCCCCCCTTCCTTGGAAAAATAGTATAAAAAACTATCTTCGGGAACAGGGGAATGGCGTAAAAAAACCAATAAAAAAGACAGAAACCTCAACGAATCGAACGTATGAAAGTGTACTCTGCCTTTTTTGGTGAAGTTCATTATCAATATTTCAGGATTATTTTTTCAGATTCTGATCAAAATAATCTGTTACTTTCTGCATAAGATGCACTCTGTCTTTGCCGATCACGTTGTGCGGATGTCCAGGATACACAAAATAGTCCAACTGAACACCATTATCAACCGCAGATTTGATGAATTTAACGGAATGCTGCCAAACCACAACATCATCCTGTGCTCCGTGAATCATTAATAATTTTCCTTTCAGATTCTGAACTTTATCCAGAAGATTGGCTGTTGCATAACCCTGTGGATTTTCCTGCGGAGTATCCATGTATCTTTCGCCATACATAATTTCGTACATACTCCAGTCGATTACAGGTCCTCCTGCAACACCCACTTTGAAAACATCCGGCTTACGAAGCATGAAACTTGTCGTCATAAATCCTCCGAAGCTCCATCCGTGGATTCCCATTCTTTCGGAATCTACGTAAGGAAGAGATTTTAAATACTCTACTCCTTTCATCTGGTCGTTCATTTCTGTAGTTCCCAGATTTCTGAAAACTGCCTGCTCAAATTTTAACCCACGGTTAGAAGAACCTCTTCCGTCCATCGTGAAAATGATGTACCCGTTTTGCGCCATGTATTCGTACCAAAGATTTCCGGATGCAGGGAAAGAATTGGTAATAAGCTGCAAATGCGGACCGTTGTATAGATAAACAATCACCGGATATTTTTTATTCTGGTCAAAATTGGTCGGAAGAATCATTTTTCCGTACAAAATTGTTCCGTCGTCGGCTTTTAAGTTGATATTTTTAATTTCCGGGCGCTGATAATTTTTCAGTGTATTTTCAGCAGTCAGAAGATTGTTTGTCTTTAATGTGTTTGTGTTGATGATGTTGGCAACTCTTGGCGTATCGGCGTTGCTGTAGACATCATACAGGAAATTTCCGTCGCTGCTTAACACTCCGGAGTGAACTCCTTCTGCGTTATCCATTCTCTGCATCTTAAAATTTGTCCAGTTGATTCTGTACAAATGCTTTTCCAACGAAGTCTCTTTCGTGGAGGTAAAATAGATTTCTTTTTTCTTTTCATTGAAACCTAAAATATCCGTTACCAGCCAATCTCCTTTTGTAATCTGTGCAACGAGTCCTTTTTCCAGATTGTAGTGGAATAAATGGTTATACCCTGTTCTCTGGCTCTGCCAGATGAAATCTGTATTGGAATTCGGGAAGAATGTTAAAGGATGTTGAGGTTCCACATATTTATCACTTGTTTCTTCGAATAAAGTTTTTACTAAATTTCCTGTCGAAGCATCATATTGATTCATTTTCAGGTAATTCTGCCCTCTGTTCAGAACGCCTACAAAAATATACTTTGAATCCGGACTCCAGGTAACAGCCGTTAAGTACTGATCTTTTTCGCCTTCGATATTTAAGAAGGTTGTGTTCTGAGTTTTAATATTGAAAACTCCCAGAGTTACCTGATGAGACGTTTTTCCCGCCATCGGATATTTGATATTGTGATTTACAGCAGGAGTTACAGACCAGTCAATAATCGGATAATCAGCAACCATCGTCTGATCCATTCTGTAAAAAGCTACACTTTCAGAATTTGGAGCCGGGAAAATTCCGGTATCAATTCCGAATTCGTTACGGTGAACATTGGAAGCTCCATTCAGGATATTTTCATCGGTATCGTTGGTTACCGCAATGGTTTTTCCGTTTTTGTTAACAAATAAATTATTCTTTACGGTAAATGCAAAGGTCTGGTTATCTCCAAAAATCTTCATATTGGCAGCATTTTCGTCCAGAGCAACGGAATTTTTTGTTTTCCAGTCGCTGCCTGATTTTTCTACCCATACCATTTTTCCGCCGGAATTAAAATATCCCTGAGAATTGCTGATGAATTTAATTTGTGGAACTGCTTTGAATTTATTGTCTGTTAAATTCTTATTCAACTGGGATAAAGAAACCAGCGTATCCTGCTTGTTGGTTTTCAGATCGGTGATTAAATATCCGCCTTTTACCGCCTGAATATAAGATTTTCCATCTGCAGACCATGAAAACTGCGAGATGTTTTTAACGGCTAAGTTGGTTCTCATCCCGTTTACTGCCTCCGCCATTGTAAATTTTTGGGTCTGAGCCAATGCGCTGCTTCCCAAAACCAGCATCCATAAAGATAATTTATATAATTTCATTGTATAAAATTGAATCCTTCAAAAATAAGAAATAAATATCAATGGTTAAGAAGTGTTAAAGTAAAATGGAGTTTGGTTTTTTGTTGGTTGTTGATGGCTGTTTGCTGTTGTTTATTTTGAATTTATTTGAAGTAATTTCAAATCTTATTAAATGATAAAGTGAGACTTTTGCTTTATTGAGATTTCTACGTCACAATGACTGGGTTAGAATTTTAACGCAAAATACGCAAGGGTTTTGTTTTAATGATTAGGCGGATTTTTGGTCGCAAAGGTACTTCGACAAGCTTAGCATAAACTTTTCACTCAGCAAATGAACTGTATGCTTTTTTGTTTTGTAAGAATATGTAATGTAGTTCCGAGCCATTTTTGAAGTTCGGGTTTGATTTTTGCTGAATGATAAAGAGAGGCTTTTGTTTTATTGAGATTGCTTCGTCTCTTCAGAACTACGTTCGCAGACCTTCTGCTCGCAATGACGTGTAATGAATAACCGGCTTCAATCCTAGCCGTGATTGCAGCAATTGTCTGAGCTCATTTCTTTAGTTTCGGCGCGGCTTCGCCGCGCCGAAACTAAAGAAATAGCGAGTGCGGAAAGCGCGATAAAGCTCCTGATTGAGTTTGAGAGTTTTAAAGTTGGGGAGTTGGAGGGTTGAAGCGTATGAGGGTGTAAGGGTAATAGAAATAGAGTTGTTTTGCTTTTTCCTTAAAAATATTTTTAAGATTTCTCGTTCGTTGAAATGACAGGATTGTGAAAAATACAGCGAAAAGCATTTCTTATCCTACGTCAATGATTTGTACCTCTCTTCTGATATACATTTGCAGTATAATTAACAACAAAAAATATTAATACAATGGCAACAAAATGGAACCTAGACCCTGCTCACAGTGAAATTACTTTTAAAGTAAAACACATGATGATCTCTAATATCAAAGGAAACTTTACAGATTTTACGGCTGAAATTGATGCGGAAGACGATACTTTTGCAAATGCTAAAACAACGGCAACAGTTCAGACAGCTTCTATCTCTACTCACAATACAGACAGAGATAACCACTTAAGATCTGCCGAATTCTTTAACGCTGAAGCCAATCCTACGATTACTTTCGAATCTTCTGCACTGAACAACGAAGTAACAGGAAATTTAACGATTAACGGAATTACAAAGCCTGTAACACTTGATGTGGATTTCAACGGAATTAATGTTGATCCTTGGGGAAATACAAAGGCTGGTTTCTCTTTCGAAGGGAAAATCAACAGAAAAGATTTCGGACTGAACTGGAACGCTGCGCTTGAAGCAGGAGGTGTAATGGTAAGCGAGGAAGTAAAAATCGCCGGAGAATTACAGTTTGTAAAACAAGCATAAGAACATAAAAATCAAGGTAAAAGAGCAAAGGTAATGTAACTTTCCTTTGCTCTTTTCTGTTTTTGAGAATAAAAAAATGAACCTCAACGATTTACAAAACATCAGCGAAAATTTTAGAAATACTCAGAAAATGCCTGTTCTTTTTCTGGGACATGGTTCGCCGATGAATGCTATTGAAGAAAACCAGTTTGTACAGGGTTTCCGAAAAGCTGCGGCTGAAATTCCGAAACCGAATGCCATTCTCTGTATTTCGGCACACTGGTTTACACAGGGAACGAAAGTAACGGCAATGGATATGCCGAGAACAATTCATGATTTTGGAGGTTTTCCGCAGGCTTTGTTTGATGTACAGTATCCGGCTCCGGGAAATCCTGAGTTGGCAAAAGAGACAGCAGAATTGCTGGCTCCGGTTGTCGTAGAGGAAGATCACAACTGGGGACTGGATCACGGAGCATGGTCTGTGATTAAACATATGTATCCGAATGCAGATATTCCTGTTATTCAAATGAGTATTGATTATACAAAACCTCCGCAGTATCATTTTGATTTAGCTAAGAAACTCAATAAGCTCCGCGAAAAAGGAATTTTAATTATCGGAAGCGGAAACATTGTTCATAATTTGAGACTGATCGACTGGAGAAATATCAATACTGTCGGAGCCGGATGGGACTGGGCGATTGAAGCCAGAGAGAAAACCAACAACTGGCTTTTGGACGGAAATTTCCGGAACATCATCGATTACCAGAAACAGGGAACTTCGTTGCAATATGCGGTTCCCACTCCCGATCATTATCTTCCTTTACTCTATACTTTAGGGCTGAAAGAGAAATCTGAAAACCTGAGTTTATTTAATGATGAATTAATTGCAGGATCTCTGAGTATGACGAGTGTGAGAATAGGATAAAAAGAAACGGAAGAAATTTTCTTCCGTTTCTTTTTTATTAAGGGCAATGCTATCATTAGATTCTTTGAATACCAACAACATGAGGTTGTCCGTCAATCGGAGCATAGATTTCTACAACGGCATTCCAAACTACCTCAGAAGGCGGCATGGAAGCAAGGCACTGGTAACGGTAGTTTGTTCCGTTTACCACTTGTGTAGATACAGATTGCGGTTGATATTTTACTCCAACAAATCCATTCATTGCTTCGTCGAATACTTTTTGATCTTCCGGTGTTAAAGGATGATACGCTGTCCAGCCTCCTACTAATTCTTTTGTTTCCATGTTTTAATTTTATTTTGTGTTCCTACTCTTCTGGCTTTTCGGATTTCGCCCCGTTTGAATGGTTTCTGGTCTCCATGATTATTAAGTTTTGTTTGTGATCACCTTTCAAAGATACCACACTTCCTCTAGAGCGGTTAGCGTAGATTTACCACTTTTTCACTTTACGTAGAAATACTTAATATGATGATTCAGGAGAAATAAAAAGGGAATATCGTTAATTAACAATATTCCCTTTCCTCTATTTTTAGTTTGAATTTTTACTGTACCGCCTGTAAAACATTAATATTTCCATATCCGTAATCTGAGTTCGGAGTCGGATAATAGGTTGCAGACTGTCTCATTTTATTAATAACCTGATCTCTCGTCCATGAAGGATTTTTAGCCCAGACCAACGCCGCAATTCCTGCGGTGGAAGCTGTTGCTACAGAAGAACCACCTACATAATCCGTTTGTCCGTTATAGTAACTTAAGACCGGAATATTGCTTCCTGAACCTCTTTCCATCTGATAAGTAAAATCGATTTCGCTTCCTGAGTGGCAAACATCGCATTTCTGATTGGACGTATTTTCTTTTACTCCTGTTATCGCTTGTGTTTCAGGCATCCAAGCCGGAAAAATAACGCCTACGAAGTTCGTGAAGCTGGTGGAAGTTCCTCCTGCGCAGAAAATTAATTTTCCTTTTGAATACGCATATTTTACGCCATCTTCAATTTTCCCGACAGAAAAGATATGTCCCATCGACATTGAAATAATTTTTACACTGTTATTATTTCCCAGCTCTGTAAACGCTATTTTCACTCCGTTTTGCTCATGATATCCGTCCAGAACTACATTAGAAGCTGCTCTGTACGTTACCAGATTGGCATTGTAAGCCACACCAACCGGCTGTCCCTGATTATTTCTCGGAGCGGCTGCAGCAGAAGCCATGCTTGTTCCGTGGCCGCATTTATCCGCAGAACCGTCGTATCCTGTACTCCACGGCCAGACTGAATCTACATACACTCCATTTTTGCTGATAGTTCTTCCTGTAGAAAGTCCGTTATTAAAGCTGCTTCCTAATAAAGACTGCTCCGGAGAAACACCGCTGTCTATCACTCCAATGGTCACTCCTGCTCCTGTGCTGTAGCTCCATGCATTAATGATATTGTGTTTCGTAAATGACCACGGTGCTTTTGCATTAGGAGAAACGGTTGTATAATCCGCAGCATTCAAAGCGGTAGATTCAAATCCGCATCCTGAAGAACTGCTGCTGGATTTTGCAGTTGCCCCGAATTGTTTTTCGTTTTCGAAATAACGGTAATCTGCAGGTTCCAGATAACGGATGTTTTTCATTTTTCTGAGTGCAATCACCGTTTCCTGCTTTTCGATGGCAACGTCGATCTGATTCAGATATTGGTCTGAAGACAGTAAAATTCTGTCGGTCTTTCCTTCATATTTTTTAATCAGGTCTAAAATTTCGTTTTCAATGGCTTTGTTGTCTGCATCCAGACTTCTGTCGAAAGAAGAGCCAAATCCGATGGAAGCAATTTTATTTCCCTGAAAAATCCCGCTCCACAGAAAATGATCGGAAGATTCATTCCATGAAAATCTGCCTTTCGTTTTGATGGTTTCGTTGATTTTTTCATTGATCTGTTTTGCCGTTAAAGGATCTTTCTGGGTAATTTCCGTACTGGCAACATTGTTCTGAAGATCGTCTCTGTTACATGCCGTGAAAACAAAGAATAACAATAAAAGGTAAAAAACATTTTTTCTCATATAAATACTATTTGATTGGTAAAACCAAGATATTAATTTACAATGAATTACCGAACAACAGAATTTAAAAATTTATTATGCTTAAAATAATACTATGAAATTAAGCTATAAAACTTTTTCATAACAGACACTTTTATCAATTCCGATGTACTGTCCGTAATTTGGAATTCTTGTGTAACCGCTTTTTTCATAAACAGAAAGGGCTTCATTCTGCTCCAATGAGCTTTCCAACACCGCTTTTGTATAATTCAATTCCTTTGCCCAAAATTCAAGTTCTTTAACGATCGTTGTTGCCAAACCCTTCTTTCTGAAATCAGGATTGGTGTACATTCTTTTAATTTCAACTGTTTTTTCGTCAAATTTTTTAAATGCTCCACAAGCCGCAGGAATTTCATCCACATAAATAACAATACAGTTTTTGATCGCATCAATTTTGTTAAACTGATCGTAAAAAGCATGATCTTCCCCATTGCGAATGGCTAAATCCGCATCTAAAAGCTGTACTAAATTTTGAAAATCTTTATTGGAAGAATCTGTTCTTTTGATTGTCATGGAAATGGTTTTAGGCTAAATTAAAGATTTTGTTTTTAAATTTTAATACTTTTTCAAAGGTTATATTTTTTAACCCAAGTAACACTCATATTTTCACAATTCAATACAAATATTTTTTTTAAATCTTAAAAAATAAAAAAGACTTCCATTTCCGGAAGCCTTTGCATTATTTACTTTTTGGTGGCGGTGGAGATTGATACCCTTTTTGTGTGTTAATTTTATCAATCAGCTTTTTTGCTAAATTCTGCCCCCATTCTCTGCCAACTTCCATACTTTCATTCATGATTAAAGGCATGTTAGAAATTGTTTTTTGTCCGATAGGAGTTTTGTAGAATTTTATCAGCTCATCAAGATCCGATTCTGTATAATATTTTGCATAAATAGGAATATAGAGTTTAGAAAATTCTTCTGTGGAAACTTCTTTTAAAAATCCATTCCAAAATTCATCAGGAATATCTTTATAATTTTCTTTATATGTATTTACAAATTGCTGAGCTCCCTGTACCGCCATTTTACTGACTCCGGTAACTTCAATTAATTCTTTGATCTTTGCTTCTTTTGATGTTTGGGCAAAGCCTGTAACACCTATAAAAAGAACAAACGCTACTAAAATTTTTTTCATCTTGTTTTAATTAACTATAAATTTTCTTTCATTTATCAATTCTGCGATTGCAAGCATATCCTGACCAATCAGTCGGTCATCTTCAAGCTTAGCTACTTTTGAACGAAGGATTTCAAAATTTTCTTCAATAATTTTTGAACATTTTGCCGGTCTTCGGAATTCTAAACCTTGTGCTGCAAACATAAGTTCAACCGCCAAAATATTCACAAGATTGCCAAGAACCTGATTGAATTTTCTTCCGGAAATACTTCCCATCGAAACATGATCTTCCTGTCCTAAACTCGTCGGAATAGAATCCGCAGAAGCCGGAAAACACAATGTTTTATTTTCCGTAACCAACGCAGCAGAAGTATATTGAGGAATCATAAATCCGGAATTCAGACCTGAACTTTCCGTTAGCAATCTTGGTAAGCCGTATTTTCCTTCCAGCAACAAGTAACTTCTTCTATCTGAAATATTTCCCAGTTCGGCAGCAGCTAAAGTTGCATAATCCAAAGGTAAAGCCATCAACTGTCCGTGGAAATTTCCTCCGGAAATAGATTCTTCCGCGCTTAAAACGATTGGATTATCCGTTACCGAATTCAGTTCCGTTTCTGCCATTATTTTCAGATGTTCGAAGGCGTTTCTGCTTGCACCGTGAACCTGCGGAACACATCTCATGGAATACGGATCCTGAACTCTGTCGCAATATTCGTGTGCTTTAAGGTTTTCAGAACTCTTTAAAAATTTAAGCATTCTTGCCGCAACTTTTTTACTTCCCTCAAAAGGACGGATCTCATGCAGCTCTTTTTTAAACGGACTTGCAGAACCTCTGTAAGCTTCAATACTCATTGCAGCCGTCATATCCGCAAGATCAAGCAAATATTCAAATTTTTCTAATCCTTTAATCGCATGCGCAAGAATAAACTGCGTTCCGTTGATTAATCCCAATCCTTCTTTCGGTCCTAAAACCAAAGGTTCGAGATTATTTTTTTCTAAAATTTCGGCTGTTTCAAAAATTTCATTTCCAACCCAAACTTTTCCCAGCCCTAAAAGCGGTAAAACAAGATGCGCCAAAGGTGCCAAGTCTCCCGAAGCTCCTACAGAACCCTGCTCCGGAACTACAGGAATGATGTCTTTTTCCAGCATTAAGATCAATCTTTCGATCACTTCCAGAGAAACTCCTGAAAAACCTTTTGACAGTGCATGAACTTTCGCTATCATCATAATTTTAGAAAGTTCTTTATCAATTGGTTTTCCTACGCCTACTGCGTGAGAAATAATCAGATTATATTGCAACTGCGCAGTTTCATCCGCCGATATTTTTGTATCGCAAAGAGGTCCGAAACCTGTATTGATCCCATAAACACATCGGTCTGATTCTACAATCTGCTGTACATTTTTCTGGGATTTTAAAATCTGTTCTTTAGCGGTTTTGTTTAATTTAGCTTTATTTGGAGTTTTGCAGATCTCCAAAACATCATGGAAACTGAAAACATCTACACCGTATATCATTCTCAAAATTTTGTCTTAAAATTACACATTTGGCAACGATTGGAAAAACTAAATTTCAACAGTCTGTATTTTTCTGAGAATAAGTGAATTAATTTGCTATTTTTACCGCCGAAATATAAAAATTAATATCCCATGAAACTTAAAACTTTAGTGTTTACGCTGTTTCTTGTAAGCACGGCTTCTTTCGGACAGAAAGTAAAATACTCCAAGGAAGAAATTAAAAAAATGGAACAGTACCTTTTTAATGAAGGTTTTAACGCTCCCTCTGTAAAAAAGACATCTACCGTAATATTAAAGGACGGAACGACTCATAAAGGTTTCTGCAGCAAAACAGATACGAAAAAAGGTCAGATTTTTGAGGTTACGCTGAAAGACAGTATTTCTAAAAAGCCATCGGTATTTGTTGCCGATAACATCAGCGAAATGTACCTGTATCCGAATGAGGCTGAAAAAGTGGGGAAAGTTTTTAAGTACATGGGCAACATCAGAAACTATCAGACCAAGAAATTAAAAAACTCAACCACCAAAGACCGTATTCACTTTGTAAACCAGACCGTTTCCCTGAAAAATAAGAAGGACGACAAAGAATTCTTAATGCAGGTCATCAATCCGGAATTTGATGATATCATTTCCATTTATCATGATCCCAGAGCAAAAGAAACCGGCGGATTTTCGGTGATGGGTTCTCCACAATTGGGCGGCGGTGTTACAAAATCCTACTATGTAAAAAAAGGAGATAAAGTAATGTGGCTTCATAAAGATGATTTCGAAGACAATTATGATTTTCTTTTCGGAGACAATGCTGAGTTTATGAAAAAATATCCTAAGAATTCCGTGGAATGGGATTATTTCAGCTTTTTAGTGTATCAGTACACAGAAATGAGCCAAAGCTAAATTTTTTACCCAAAAAATACACAAAAAATCAGCAGTTTATAAAGTTAACCAGCGTATAAATTATTTTGCTCCTTTTTGTGGTTAATTAAGATCAATTTTAACAAATATTATAAAGCTGTAGCATTTTTACAGCTTTTTTTGTGCTTCTAAATTCCGTAATTTTGTTATATGAATCCTTCTTTAGAATTACAACTCAAAACTTTACCTTCCGAGCCCGGTGTTTATCGTTATTATGACAAAAATGATCAGCTTTTGTATGTAGGAAAGGCTAAAAATCTGAAAAAAAGGGTTCTCTCCTATTTCAACAAAAATCTTTCAGGGTACCGCATCAAAATCATGGTGGGAAAAATCCAGCGACTGGAAACAACGATCGTTAACAGTGAATATGATGCACTTTTACTGGAAAATAATTTAATTAAGGAACATCAGCCGTTTTATAATGTCATGCTGAAGGATGACAAAACGTATCCGTGGATCTGTATTAAAAACGAAGATTTTCCGAGAATTTTTCTTACGCGTACCAAAATTAAAGACGGTTCCGAATATTACGGACCTTACGCAAAAGTACGTCCTGCAAAGATTCTTCTTGATACGATAAAGCATATTTACAAATTAAGAACCTGCAATCTCAATTTAGCTCCGAGTAAAATTGATGAAGGAAAATACAAGGTCTGTCTGGAATATCACATCAAAAACTGTGAAGGACCTTGCGAAGGCTTGGAAAGCAAGGAAGATTATGATGAAAAAATAGATGCCATCCGCGGAATCATCAAAGGAGATTTCCGTAAAGCAAAAGAATATCTGGTGAACCAGATGATGAAATATGCCACCAATCTCCAGTTTGAAAATGCTCAGATCATCAAGGAAAGAATTGATGCGCTTGAAGATTATCAGACTAAAAATACAGTGGTGAATCCGAGTATTGATGATGTGGATGTTTTTGGAATGACAAGTGACGAAACGGCAGCTTACGTTAATTTCTTTAAAATAAGGAATGGAAATATTATCCAGAGTTATACCACTGAGATCAAAAAAATCCTTGAAGAAAGCGACGAAGACATTATGGAGCAGGCTTTGGTGGAAATCCGTCAGAAATTCGATTCCCATTCAAAAGAAGTGCTTCTGCCTTTTCACCTGTCTATTGAAATTCCGAATGTAAAACTGATCGTTCCGAAAGTAGGTGATAAAAAGCGAATCGTTGAGCTTTCTGAAAAGAATGCGAAAGAATACCGTTTAGAAAAATTAAAACAGGTTCAGATCGTTGATCCGGAAAGACATACGAACAGAATTATGTCTGAAATGCAGAAATTGCTGAGAATGCCGGTTGAACCAAGACATATCGAAGGTTTTGATAACTCCAATATTCAGGGAACGAATCCTGTTTCTGCGTGTGTTGTTTTCAAAGACGGAAAACCAAGCAAAGCCGATTACAGAATTTTTCATCCGAAAACCGTGGAAGGTCCCAATGATTTCGCTACAATGGAGGAAGTGATCTACCGCCGTTACAAAAGAATGCTGGATGAAGGCGAAGATCTGCCTCAGTTGATTTTAATTGACGGTGGAAAAGGTCAGTTATCTTCTGCGGTAAAAAGTCTGAGACTGTTAGGATTATACGGAAAAATTACCATTGTAGGCATTGCGAAACGTCTGGAAGAGATTTTCTTTCCGGAAGATCCTATTCCTTTATATTTGGATAAAAAGTCTGAAACGCTGAAGATTTTGCAGCGTGTGAGAGACGAAGCACACCGATTTGGCGTGAAACATCACAGAACCAGAAGAAAAAATTCTACGATAAAATCTGAGCTGGAGGAAATTCCGGGAGTTGGGGAAAAAACAATTGAATTATTGCTTTCAAAATTAAAATCAGTCAAGAGAATCAAGGAATCTAATCTTGAGACATTGGAGGAGATTTTAGGGAAAAGCAAAGCGAAAATCATTTACGATTTTTTCAACGAATAAGGATAAACGCGAAATAAATAGCAAATAATAAATTATTTTATGAAAATAATTTTTATAATATTTGTTAATTTAAATATTTTTTATAAATTAGATGAAGTTAAAGACTACTTAACTCAAGAACTTCTTCATATTTAAATTTACAAAAAAAAGTCCTCGTTATGAGGACTTTTTGATTTATGCTGTAATGCCGTTACTTTTTATAAAATATTTCTTTGCCGTACTCACCGCCGGACAAAGGCATTTCTATAATAATATTTCCATTTTCGTAGTATCCTAATGTAGATTCTCCGTTTTGTAGTTTTACTCTGAAAACATCGCTTTTTGTCGTTGCTTTGAAAGTTGCAAACGGTGAAGAGCTGTTAGAATTTACCAGAATAAATTGAGAATTGTCGATCTGAATTTTTTGAAGATCCATCTTTCCGTTGCTGAATTTCAACGCGGTATTGTCTACAGATGAAGATGAGCTGTTGGTAACAACCTGCGTAGAGTTTGTTGTTACGGTTTCCTGAACTTTTACCGGAGAAGCAGGCTGTGCTGTAGGATTAGCCGGAGAAATGGAAACAAAAGTCTGTTTCAGCGCATCCTGATAACCTTCTTTGTATTCCTTGATGTTAGAAGCGCCTTTAATGGATGAAACTACTTTATCGTTACAGTCTTTAAACTGAACCAATACTTTGTTTCGCAAAAAACCACTGTCGTTGATGATATCTGCCATCAAAACATTGCATGGATTACTTTGCGCTTCAGCGGGCCATTGTAACTTATCTGCCGGAATTACCGAGTAATTTTTACTTCTTAAGGTTTTGGTTAATAAATCATTCAACCCGAAATCTTCTTTAAAAGTTTCCAGTTTCGAAGGAAGAGAGATATATTTATAATCCGAAACCTTCTGTCCGAAAGCCAACATCGAACTGGCTGTTAATATGATAAGTGATATTTTTTTCATTTAATTTAAAATTTAGTCGTTTCTGAATTGCCCGATATCCAGTTTCAGAGAAAAGAAATTGGAATAGAAATTAGATCCTCCGATTCCGGAGTTTGTAATTGCATAATCCAGCGTAAGACCTCGGTATCTGATCCCGATTCCCGCACTCGGCTGGAAAGAAACTTTTCTTCTGAGATCCTCAATATCTGTAATCGACTGGAATCTGTTCACCCCCAATCTCACGAAAATCATTTTCTGATAGCCTAATTCTGCTCCGGCATACGGTGTTAAACTCGCAAAATCGGTAGAAACCAATGCAGCAGTTTTTGCAAAATCTACGTTAATTCCCGCTTCCGGCAATACATACACACTGCTGTTGATTTCAAACATCTTACTTACACCTGCATTTAATTTCGGCATCGTAAGCTCCATTTTATCTTTTGGCGCAGGGTTGAATTCTTCTCCGTTAACCACTGTGGAAAGTTCTTTCTGGTTGACGCTCCAGAAGTTGACTGTAGTGGTTGCATCTCTCAGCATACCTCCCAGTTTCCACCCGTTGTCCATTTTATAAATAGCCCCCACATCGAAACCGAAACCATATCCGTTGGCAAATTTCCCTACATTTCTGTAAACGATTTTAGCGTTAATCCCCACATCAAGCTTCTGATTTCCTCCCGGGTTGAATGCATACGAAAGAATTGCTGCGTAATCGGACTGGGAGAATTTGGTGATTTTGTCATAATCAATATTTCCTTCGGTGTCGATTAACTGTGTGGTATTTAAGATATTATCTACTCCCAATCTTACAACAGAAACTCCAAAAACTCCGGTTTCCAGAACTTTTGCATAGGCTAAATAATCGTATTTTGCGATAGATTCGAAATATTCGGCGTGCATTGCTGCGCCCTGCCAGTCTTTTTCCACGCCCATTAATCCAGCGGGGTTCCACATCGGGGAATAGACATCATCCTGATTGGAGATCACCGCACCTCCCATGGCAAGACCTCTTGCTCCGGCTCCGATGTTCAGAAATTCGTTGGAATATTTTCTGATGATCTGGGATTGCGATATCCCGAAAACCAGAGAGAATGCAAGTAAAAAATATTTTTTCATCATATCAATTGATGCTTAATTTAAAGTTTTTTGTTTTTTAGCTTTTATCAATCCGTTAGCAATGATTGCCAGTATCATAACTCCTGAAGCGATGTAAAAAATCGGGCTCATGTGTTCTGATTCCCCAAAGATAAAAAAAGCTAGTATAATTCCGTAAACCGGTTCTAAATTAACTGTTAAAATTAATGTAAAAGGCGAAATATATTTCATGAGATTCACCGATTCCAGCATCGGGAAAGCTGTGAAAACACTTGCCAGTAAACCTATTAACGCGATATCGCGGTAACTTATTTCATTTATCGAAAAAATTTGTCCTGAGAAGAGATAAAATATCAATAAAATAAACCATCCTGAGAATATTTCATAAAAAATAATATTTCCTGAGCTTGTTTTTCCAAACATCTTTCCGTTGAAAACCGAAAAAATGGTTCCGAAAATGGCACACAGCACTCCGTAAAATATTCCTTCTTTGTACTGAAATTCTGTTTTGAAGATCAACAAAATACAGGCGACAATTACCACTCCCATGACGACTTCCGAAACGTCAATCTTTCTTTTGAAAATCAAAGGTTCCAGAATGGATGCAAATAAGGTGGATAAAGACAGACAGCTTAATGCGATGGAAACATTCGATATTTTAATGGAATAAAAAAAGCAGTACCAGTGAATCGCCATCGAAAAGCCGATTGCAGCCAGCTGGAAAAATACTTTCTTCGAAACCTTAATGCTGTCTTTTTTGAAAACACGGATGTACACAAAAAGACAGATCGCCGCAAACAGCATTCTGTAAAAAACCAGAATTTCTGCATTCGCATGAATCAGTTTTCCCAAAATTGCTGTAAATCCCCACAAAAACACTATCAAATGCAATCTGAAAAGAGCCAATTTATGCATATCCTACCTTCTTTTACTATTTCTGCAAAAATACAAATAGGTTTTACATTTCGTGTAATAATTTTTCAGTAAAGCTTCTGATTTTCTGATAAAATTTAAAACGCGAATTGTTTGAAGGAAATCAGGAATTAAGATTCCTATTTAACATAAAATAAAAAAACCCTGAAAATTTATTCAACTTTCAGGGCCTTCAAATAATAAACTATTAAAAAAATAAACTAGGAACTTAGAGGAAGGATGAGATTTCACTCTCCCTTTCTCTAATGTAAAGTTAGCAAATTACGAACCATAAAAAATATATTTTTTGTTAAATATTTCATAAAATTCTGAAAACCAATTTATTAAACATTTGTTTATATCCATTTTCATTCCATGTAAAAAATAGTATCTTTAAACGGAAAAAATTGAAATTTTTATGGACATTGAATTCAACAAAAGAGAAGATCAGAACAGACTAAAATTATCCGACATCAATCGCTTATTGACAGAAATTAAAAAGGGGGGTGGTGAAAAGAGGCTTCAGAAGCTTCGTGATGAGGGAAAAATGACGGCAAGAGAAAGAATTGACTATCTTCTTGATAAGGATTCTGATTCCATAGAAATTGGTGCTTTTGCAGGATATGAGATGTATGAGGAACACGGAGGCTGTCCAAGCGGAGGGGTTGTTGTGGTAATGGGGTATGTCTCTAAAAGACAATGCATCATTGTGGCAAATGATGCTTCTGTAAAGGCGGGAGCATGGTTTCCGATCACGGGTAAGAAAAATCTGAGAGCTCAGGAAATTGCCATGGAAAACAGACTTCCGATTATTTATCTGGTAGATTCCGCAGGGGTTTATTTACCGATGCAGGATGAGATTTTTCCTGATAAGGAGATGTTCGGGAGAATTTTCAGAAATAATGCTAAAATGAGTGCTGCAGGAATTATTCAGATTTCTTCTGTGATGGGAAGCTGTGTTGCCGGAGGTGCCTATCTTCCGATTATGAGTGATGAAGCGATGATTGTGGAGGGAACGGGTTCTATTTTCCTTGCAGGAAGTTATCTGGTAAAAGCGGCAATCGGGGAAAGTATTGATAATGAAACTCTGGGAGGTGCAACTACACATTGTTCGATTTCGGGAGTTACGGATTATAAGGCTAAAGATGATAAGGATGCGCTGAACAGAATTAAGAATATCATGAAGTCTTTGGGAAGTACTGAGAAAGCAGGTTTTGACAGAATTGAAAGTGTACAGCCGAAAGAAAAGCCTGAGAATATTTTCGGGATTATGCCTGTTTCAAGAGCGGATCAGTATGATACCTACGATATTATAAAATGTCTTGTAGACAATTCTGAGTACGAAGAATATAAGCCTGATTACGGGAAAAGCATTATCTGTGCCACGGCAAGAATCGATGGATGGTCTGTAGGAATTGTAGCGAACCAGAGAAAGCTTGTAAAAAGCGGAAAGGGTGAAATGCAGTTTGGAGGGGTGATTTATTCTGATTCTGCGGATAAGGCAACCCGATTTATTGCGAACTGTAACCAGAGAAAAATTCCTTTGGTGTTTTTACAGGATGTCACCGGTTTTATGGTAGGTTCTAAATCTGAACACGGAGGAATTATTAAGGATGGCGCAAAAATGGTAAATGCTGTTTCTAATTCTGTAGTTCCTAAGTTCACGATTATTACAGGAAATTCTTACGGAGCCGGAAATTATGCGATGTGCGGAAAGGCTTATGATCCAAGATTAATTGTTGCGTGGCCATGGGCAGATCTTGCCGTAATGGGCGGTGCACAGGCTGCAAAAGTTTTAGCACAAATCCAGGAGTCTACTCTGAAAAAGCAAGGAAAAGAAATTTCTGAGGAAGAACATAAAGAAATTCTGGATTCTATTTCGGCAAAATATAAGAAACAGACGGAAGCAACGTATGCAGCAGCGAGGTTGTGGACCGACGCAATTATTAATCCTGTTGATACCAGAAAATGGATTTCTATGGGAATTGAAGCTGCGAACCATTCTCCGATTACCGAGAAGTTTAATCTGGGAGTGATACAGGTTTGATGATTGATTAATTACAAATGTAATTTGTATGCATGAATAGATTAATCTGCCAGAATTCTTTTTAACAGAAAAATGTTAAACAGCTTTCAACAAGATTAATTAGCCTGTCCGTTTAATAGAGAAATTCTCTTATGTTTTTTCCTTTAGATTTTTTATAAATAGAATATCAATCGATTCAGCGATTTATCTATTTTGAAGGAAAATGAGTTACCTCATTTATTAAACGGACATTCAAAATAATTTTATTATAAAAAACACAAATAGTTATTATGCATTACAGAAGTCCGCATTTTTCTTATCATGAAGCGAAAGGAATTTTAATAAGATTAAAAAGGCTTTTCAATACGTATGCTCTCAGCCTTTGTATTGTGTTTATTTTTAACACTATACTTCTCTATACTTATGGTTTATATTTTTTAACCGCCATTCTGCTCACTTGTACAGCATTCCTTTTATATTTAGTTTTTTCGAAAGCTATTTATTATTCACTCACATTCATGTATATTGTTTATGCTCTGTTTTCAGTGATCATATTTTATGTAAGCTCTTATCTAGGAACTAAATCTGGTATAGATTTGTACTATATAAGCTTAATACTCTGCATTCCATATTCTGTTAATCTCAAGTTGCAATCCAGAAAAATGATGCCTATTTTCATTTTCATCTGCCTCGAACTTTTAATTAATTTTGGTACAGACCATCGTCTTTTTTATAATCGCTCCGTTCCACAGGAGCTGCAATCTAAAGTATTTAAAATAAGTACTTTATTTAATATTCTAAATACTATTATCAGTACTATATTAATGCTTAATATTAAAAATTTTGTTCTCAAATTATATAAAACTAAAATAAAAACTGAGACGAAATTACAGGAATTTGTAAATAAAAACAATGTTTCTCCTGATGATCTGTACGATTTAAATAATCTTGCCAAAGAAAACAGTTCTTTGTTTTTTCTAAAATTTTCTCAAACTTTTCCATTTTTTATTCAAAAAATTAAGAAAAACTATCCTTCACTAACCCATAATGAAATCATGGTATGTGCTTATCTAAAGCTTAATTATTCAACAAAAGAGATCGCTATCTATTCAAACTCGAGCTTAAGGTCTATTGAGAATAAGAAGTACAGAATCAGAAAAAAAATAGAATTAGAATCTAAGGAGGATCTTGCTCTTTTTATTTCGAATTTCTAATTATAATTGCCCATAACTTTTTGGTATTTTTTGCAATATCAGGATTTAATGATTCTTATCCATCTAAAGCTATCATTTAAAGAATAACTCTAAAAACAAGCTGATTATACGAAGGATAAATATAACCGATGTATTCAATATTATCTTTTTTGATTGAATATCAGCGGTTGTATCTTTCTAATTTCAAAATTATTATTCGACAATTTCTACACATTTAATTTATCTTTTTCAGCGTAATCTGTGAGTTATTTAAAGTCCGTGAAATATTTAAATCTTGATGTATTTTGAGATGGTTAACCAATCTTTTCCGTATCTGAATAAGTTTGGGCTAAAGCCAATTGTTTTCTTAATTAGTAAAATGAACTAAAGCCTATTGATATTTTGTATTGTTTTTTCATCGAACTCACGTTAATTAAAATTCAGCTTTAAAAATTCAAATACTTCATAATACTGTCTCTTTTTGTTTATTGAAGAAACGGATAAAAATTGATTTATTTATTTAAAAATGATTTTCCAATCATACTACTTCGTTTTCGTGTCGTTTTTCAATATACTTCATTGTACTTATTTAGCATTTTACCTACTCAAAAATAAATATAAATTACTCAAAAAATAAGCAAACCTATATTACACAAAAATATAAAATACTATAATTCAGCAATTTAATATTTTACAAAACCACAAAGTAGATGTAAGTATATGGAATTTTCTCATCAAAGACTCATCTCTTTTATCTTTGAAACATATGTTTAAAAAAATGCAGCCATACATTTTTTATATTATGAATACAGAAAACAGCATACTGAAAACAAGCTATTTTAAAACAAAATTTTTACAAAAAGATCTGACTTTTATATGTACGCATATTTCTGTATTTACATTTTTATTTTTTATTACAATATCGGATCCGCAAAAAAAGATGTTTGCAACAGTGGGCGATTATGTTTTTTCTTCAAACATATCATTTAATAAATATTTAGTCAAAAAGAGTAATAAAAAAGAGAAGCTAAGCCGGACGAGTTTGCCTCTTCATTACCTGATCATTCATTTATTACAAACCTTGTTGTAAAATCTGGTCTCACTATTAATTACGGAACAAAAGTAAAAGAGTATAAAAATATCTATTACCATAGTATTAATTATAAAAGTATAAACTATCTATTTCAAAAGAAAGTAAAGCCCATATTTATGTACGAGCGTATTACCATTATTACAGTCCATTTATTTCCAGAGCATCTCCACCATTTTCTGAAATTTGATTACATATACAGAACTTATATTCCTTTTTAGGTTAGGATAATTAAATATTTTCAGTAGATAACTAAATAAAATTTAAAACGAGGCATGAAAAAAATAACATTAAAAAATAATATAAGATATTTATATATATTATTCGTATCATTTATACCGAGCAGTATATTTGCTCAGGCAACTTTAGAATTTACCTCTGGAGCAGGTAATCCTACGGGCAATGGTCCCACAGTGGCTAATCAAGTGATTACGTTTCAAAAAAACACCAATAATCCTACGGGTAATACTTTTACCGCTTATACGCCTACCACTACGGCTATGTTTTCTTTAACGAATCAACAGCGTACTATGATCCCATCTCCTAATGTCGGCTTGATGTTTGGTGGTACAACTAGTAATTCTACAGGTGCTGTTGTTAATGCATTCACTCTATTTCCTTTAGTAAATGGAGCTGGAGCTCCTACAAATACCATTTTCACTTCAGGTAACTCTAGCGCTGGTACTGGTATAGATGTTACAGCAAATAGGAATGTAGCATTATACTTAAGTTTACGTCCCCTATATGAAAATGGAGCGGCATTACCTACTGTGGGTAACCCTATAAGACATCAATACGCAGATTTGGTCATTACATTTAACAGAGCTGTAAATAACCCTATCATTCATTTTTCAGGATGTGGAGGATCTATTGGTTCTGCTGGTTCTTATAACATTAACTTCACTCCAGAATTTGAATTAATCACATCAGGCTTATCACTCACCAGATTATCTGGCTCTACAGAATTTTCGGTTCCTAATTCTACTGAAATACTTAATAGCGCAGTTCTGCCTAATGCTGCTACTGGTTCAGGAGCCATGAGTGGTTCTGTAATGGTGAATGGGAATAACATTACCAGTGTTACTTTTAGGGTGTATATAAAAGGGGTGCATCCTAATCAGGGACAAGCATTGTATTGGACACAAGCTATTACTTCACAATCAGGTGATGTATTTACTATGGGGGTATCTTTAAGTGATTGCCTAGCTGGTACTACAGCTCCTTCATTAAGTGGGACTACTATAACAAACACGTGTCCCACTACTACAGTAGACCTTAATTCTATACATACAGGCACTACGCCTTCAGGATCTAGTTTGGTTTGGTTTACAAATAATACGCATACAGGAGCAGCTTACGCAACTCCAACTGCTGCTACAGCGGGTACTTATTATGCTTTTTATTATGATTCTACTAATAATTGTTATAGCTCTGCGTCTAACGCAGTAATAGTTACTGTAAATACTTGTTCTGCGGTGTGTACTGGCACTACAGCTCCAGGTATTCAATAATCACAAAATAGTTTAAAAATGATAAAAAATAAATTTTATAAAAACATTATTCTCTTTACTTTATTTATCCTCACATCACTGAGCTATAATACTAAAGCACAGGGAGTAGATGTAGTTTTCTGGTTAGATAATAGTGGATCTATAGACAATACGGAATGGGTTGCCATGAGTAACACTACAAAAACGTTAATAGATGAAATATTAGGGTGTAACTCTAATAACAGAATAGCTGTAGTTCATTATGCGGCAACTAGCCCATTGCCAGACCATGCAAAAATATATATTGAATCGGACTTTTCAAATAATGCAACCGCTGTTAAAAGTTTTGTGAGGAGGACTAATGATATAGGAATATATGATTATGCATCTGAGTCGCTTGAGTTAATAGGTAATGCTTTAGATAACGTTACCAATAATAATATCTTAAGTACACAAAAGACACTAAATAAATCTTCAACAAATAAATTAGTTGTATTTTATTTTACAGACGCTACCAGAGCTATGGACGGTTCTTACATAATTAAATTTTTTGGTTTGCCACCTCTCGGGGTTTATAATCAATTTAAAACTGATAGACAAGCTAAATTTGTCTGTTTATATGCGGGGCCATATTCCCCAAATCACGCTCCAGAGACAATAGCAGCTATTGCTTCTATTGGAGGCTCTTACACAGGTGCAGTAGAAGCAAATGCTGGAGATCCTGAAGGGAGTGGAACAACACCAAGAATGGCTGTAATAAGCCCAACTTTTACTATCTCAAACAGCGATATACAAACCATTACTAATAATATATGTTCTATAGCTCCTCCATGCCAAGCAGGTAATACTGCACCTACTATTGGTAGCAATAAAATAGCTAATATTTGCCCTATAGCTACGGGTGATTTAACTACATTAGTTACCTCTACGGCTCCATCTGGCACTACTATTACCTATCATACAGGCTTTCCTGCTACTGATGCTAATAAAATATCAAATCCTACTACAGCTTCTACTGGCACTTATTATGCAGCTTATTGGGATGCTACCAATAATTGTTATAGCCCTGTAAGTGAACCTATTTATATAGCTAAATGTATCACGAATACATGCCCTACTACTACGGTAGATCTTACTACACACGGTACAGGTACTCCTCCATCTGGCACTACCTTACAGTGGCATAATACCAGTAATGTATATGCACTTAATAGTAGTACATTAATAAATACTCCTAATGCTGTAAGTAATGGTACTTATCATGCAACTTATTATGATGCTACCAATAATTGTTACAGCCCTTTATCTACTCCTATAATAGTAGCTATTTCTAATTGTTTTTCAGCTTGTTATAAACCTGCAATTACATCTGGAACTGTACTAGACACTAAACTTGGTATTACTGCACTTGGTAGAGCTGGAGCAAATAATGGCAACTGGCCTATGGTAAGAAAAGGTGCATGGATTGCTTTGGAAGCTAAAACTAAAGGGTTTGTTGTAAACAGATTAACAGCAGCACAAATAGCGGCAATACCTACTGCAAACTGCGTAGAGGGAATGATGGTATATGACACTACTAACAACTGTCTTAAAATATATACCACTACTGATAATGGTGGAACATATAGCTGGCAATGTTTTAACACACAGACTTGTCCCTAATCAATAAAAAAACATAAATGATTGAGAAGAGATCCTATTGCGGTAGAAATATCCTGCCGCAAAGGGTCTCAATAAAAACAATAATTTTTATGCAAATGAAAAAGACCATATTATTCGCATTCTTATTTATCTCTTTACTTTCTTTTTCACAGGTAGCAATAGGTAAATCTAATATCACAAACCCATCTGTTTCTTTAGAATTTGGTAACGAAAACAGAGGCATATTACTCCCTTGGGTAACATCTGTTTCTAGTGTTACTTATGCTGTAGATGGTACTATCATTTATGATATTACAGATAAAAAAATCAAATATTTAAAAGCTGGATTCTGGTTTGATCTTACGATAGATAATACAGGTATTGTTGACACTTCTCTGCAAAACACACTTACCGATGTATCTTCTGCCAAAACCTCGATAGGTACAAATGCTGCTACAGATTCTACACCTGGTATTCTGGTTCTTACCGATACAAATAAAGCAATGGTCTTACCAAAAGTTTCCAGTCCTCATCTTAATATCATTAGCCCATCTTCAGGAATAATGGTATATGATACAACAGCCCATCAACTTGCCGTATTTAACGGTACGGTATGGAGCTTTTGGAAACCATAATCTTAATATTATATTATCAGTAGCCTTCAGCATAATCAATTGTTGTTATCTGTAAATATTTTCTGCACTGCAATTTGGCTGGAGGCTTATTAAAAAATCCCCATAATAGATTGGTTCTTAATCATGGGGATTTTTAATATATATTATTATGAAAAGAAAACTCCCGTTCTGAATCTTTCTTTATTCAGTTTTTTATTCACAGCCAATCCCCAAAGAATAAATTCTTTTAAAAATAGAAGATCTTCGTGTTGGGTATCGGGTTGGTATTTTTCAATGATTTCATCAAGCGGAGTAATTCGATTTAGGTTTTTCGCGTAGACTTCATCCGGAGATTCGTCGGTAATTTCTAAAAACCCGTCATCCTGTAAAAACCAGTCGGTGATCTGGCTGAATGGTCCGTCTACATTCTTTTTCTCCAGTTTTTCTATTTTGGGGAAATACGTGGTAAACAGAGTTTTTACCGCATTATCTATTAAAAGTTGTGCCACAGATTCTGCTCCTTCCTGCTCTCCTTCATAAACCAGTTCTACCTTTCCGGTAATCGCAGGAATAACGCCAACAAAATCGCTCAGCCTCACCGAAGTTTTTTCTTCGCCAGCCAACAAAGCCCTACGTTCTGCCGTACTCAACAAATTTTCGAAAGCGGTGATGCTCATACGTGCACTGACACCACTTTTTGCATCTACATATTCGCTCTCGCGGGCTTCAAAACCAATCTGTTCCAGAAGATCATGGGCTAAAGCCGGAACATACACTCCGTTTTTCTGGCGGCTGTCCAGACTGGATTCATATTTTGTAATTTCTTTCGCAATATGGATATTTTCAGGATAGTGCGTTAAAATCTGCGATCCGATACGGTCTTTCAGAGGAGTAACGATGCTTCCTCTGTTGGTATAATCTTCCGGATTGGCGGTAAAGACAAACTGAATATCCAAAGGCATTCTCACTTTAAATCCACGAATCTGAACATCGCCTTCCTGTAAAATATTAAACAGGGAAACCTGAATTCTTGCCTGTAGATCCGGCAACTCGTTAATTACAAAAATACAGCGGTTGGCTCTCGGAATCATTCCAAAATGGATCACACGATCGTCTGCATAAGATAATTTAAGATTGGCAGCTTTTATCGGATCTACATCACCAATAAGATCGGCAACAGTAACATCCGGAGTGGCAAGTTTTTCAAAAAATCTTTCATCGCGGTGAAGCCATTCAATGGGCGTGCTATCGCCTTCTTTTTCAATTAATTCTTTTGCAAATCGGGAAATCGGGTTAAAAGGATCATCATTAATCTCGCTTCCGTCCACATAAGGAATCCATTCATCCAATAAGCTTGTCATCATTCTTGCCAGTCTTGTTTTAGCCTGACCTCGCAATCCTAATAAATTAATATTATGCTTACTGAGAATGGCATGCTCCAATTGAGGAATTACCGTGTTTTCGTATCCGAAGATTCCCTCAAATACAGATTCTCTATTTCGAATTTTAGTTTTTAAATTATCCCGTAATTCGTCTTTAATATGTTTTGATGTATAACCTGATGCTTTTAACGCACCAAGCGTTTTTATTTCTGGCTTTGCAGTCATTGTATTTAAATCTAATTGATAATTTTTATTGAGTATAATTTTAACGGATTCTTCTTTTACGATTGGATTCATAATCTTCAAAAATCATGTTTCCTAAACCATTAAGACCTGTATAAAATGCTTTTCCCTGATTGGCTTCTGTAAATTCGCTCACGAAATGCTGCAAATAAGAATCCTGCGCAATCATAAAAGTAGTAATTGGGATATGGAGCCTTCTTGCCTGAGCTGCCATATTGTAACATTTCTGAACTACATATTCATCCAGTCCGTAAGAATTCATATAATAAGTACCATCCGGTTCGCGCACACAGCTTGGCTTTCCGTCGGTAATCATAAAAATTTGTTTGTTGGTATTTCTTTTTCTGCGCAAAATATCCATTGCTAACTGAAGTCCTGCAACAGTATTCGTATGATAAGGACCAACTTGCAGGTAAGGAAGTTCCTGAATCTTTACCGGCCATGCATCATCCCCGAAAACAATAATATCCAGCGTATCTTTCGGATAACGCGTTGTGATTAATTCAGCAAGTGCCATCGCAACTTTTTTAGCCGGAGTAATGCGGTCTTCGCCGTAAAGAATCATACTGTGGCTGATGTCGATCATTAAAACAGTGCTCATTTGAGACTGATGTATGCTGTCCTCAACAATAAGATCATTTTCCGTAAGATGAAAATCTCCGATCCCGTTATTAATTTGTGCATTCTTTAGACTCTCCGTCATTGAAATTTTTTCCACAGAATCACCGAAATTATAATTTCTGAATTCTCCGGTTAAGTCTTCACCTGCTCCGCTTTTATTCGTTTTATGATTTCCGTTTCCGCTCTTTTCAAGATTTCCGAATATTTGTTTAAGTGCCTGTTTACGAATATTCTGTTCCATTTTCGCACTTAGGGTAACTCCATTGCCATTTCCATCTGGATTAATCTCTTCCCGAATATATCCTTTCTTCTTAAGATCTTCAATAAAGTCATCTATTGTATATTCAGGAGTGGTTAATTGGTATTCTTCATCCAACATCCGAAGCCAGTCAATTGCTTCATCAAAATCACCTGAAGTATGAGTCAGTAAATCAGTAAAAATTTCCAGCAATCGGTCAAAAACAGACAGTTCAGGTTCCTGATAAGTATTAAACCTAAAACCTCTTACAATATGCTCTTTCATATGATAAATTTACGATATAAATTAAGAGGGCTTAAGAGATTTAGTCTATTTTACATTTTAAGAATAAAAATAATTGAATCAAAGAAAATTCTCAAGTTATGGAAAGAAAAATTATCCGCTACTTTAGATAAAACGTCTTTAATATGTGAAATAGCTTTTCAGGAGCTTTATCCCGCTATCCACTCTTACTCCTCGCGCCCTGCTTCCCGGGTTAGTGCCCTCACTTTTCCTGTTCCCGCTGCGGGGTAACTGTTCCTATCGCGGCTAGAAGATGGCAAACAATATTGATAATTGATGAGTAATGAGTAATGAGTAATGAGTAATAAAGATAATTGATAATTGATGAATGATGATTGATTACATTCTCCGGCTTCTTTCCTTTTCTCCTGGTTCTTTTTACTTTTACCTTGATTCTTTTTACTTTTCCCTTGCTTCTTTCCTTTGATAAGGGATAGATTAAGATGAGAGATGGAGAGTTATGAGCAAAAAAAAGTCTCATAGAATTTAATCTATGAGACTTTTAAATAAAAACTGGCGGCGACCTACTCTCCCGCTTGCGCAGTACCATCGGCGCTGGTGGGCTTAACTTCTGTGTTCGGAATGGGAACAGGTGAGCCCCACCGCTAAAACCACCCTAAAGGTTGTATATAGCTGTTGGCTATTGGCTTATTGCCATTGGCCATTAGCTTTTTATCGGTAAATTTCATCACAAAGGCAAAACCAGTGTTGCACTTATAAATACTTAAGCTAAGTTATGATAAGCATGATTGCTCATTACCTATTACTCATTACTTATGAATAGGCTATAAATCTACGGGTAATTAGTACTACTCGGCTATGCTGTTACCAACTTTACACCTGTAGCCTATCAACGTGGTCATCTCCCACGACCCTTAAAAGATGTCTCATCTTGAGGCGAGTTTCGCACTTATATGCTTTCAGTGCTTATCTCTTCCAAACATAGCTACTCAGCGGTGCACCTGGCGGTACAACTGATACACCAGAGGTTTGTTCAATTCGGTCCTCTCGTACTAGAATCAAGCCCTCTCAAACATCTAACGCCCGCAATAGATAGAGACCGAACTGTCTCACGACGTTCTGAACCCAGCTCGCGTGCCACTTTAATGGGCGAACAGCCCAACCCTTGGGACCTTCTCCAGCCCCAGGATGTGACGAGCCGACATCGAGGTGCCGAACCTCCCCGTCGATGTGAGCTCTTGGGGGAGACTAGCCTGTTATCCCCGGAGTACCTTTTATCCTATGAGCGATGGCCCTTCCATACGGAACCACCGGATCACTATGTCCTGCTTTCGCACCTGATCGACTTGTTGGTCTCACAGTCAAGCACCCTTATGCCATTACACTCTACGCACGGTTACCAAGCGTGCTGAGGGTACCTTTGAAAGCCTCCGTTACTCTTTTGGAGGCGACCACCCCAGTCAAACTACCCACCACGCAATGTCCTTCTGAAAGAAGTTAGGCTCCAAGTAAGTAAAGGGTGGTATTTCAACGACGGCTCCACAAACACTAGCGTGCCTGCTTCAAAGCCTCCCACCTATCCTACACATTACTTACTCAAAGTCAATACGAAGTTATAGTAAAGGTTCACAGGGTCTTTTCGTCCCATTGCGGGTAATCGGCATCTTCACCGATACTACAATTTCACCGAGCTCGTGGCTGAGACAGTGCCCAGATCGTTACACCATTCGTGCAGGTCGGAACTTACCCGACAAGGAATTTCGCTACCTTAGGACCGTTATAGTTACGGCCGCCGTTTACTGGGGCTTCAGTCAAACGCTTCGCTTACGCTAACGCCCTTCCTTAACCTTCCAGCACCGGGCAGGTGTCAGACCCTATACAGCATCTTTCGATTTAGCAGAGTCCTGTGTTTTTGATAAACAGTCGCCTGGGCCTCTTCACTGCGGCCAACATTGCTGTTGGCGTCTCTTCTTCCGAAGTTACGAGACTATTTTGCCTAGTTCCTTAGCCACGACTCACTCGAGCACCTTAGGATTCTCTCCTCGACCACCTGTGTCGGTTTTGGTACGGGTTGCTTCACTTCGGCTTTTCTTGGATCCGATTTCACTATAACAGCTTCGCCCGAAGGCTAGGCCTTGACACTTCCGTCCGTCTTCAATAGCTACGTCGAACCGTCCCCTTTTTAGTGTGAGCAAGTATGGGAATATTAACCCATTGTCCATCCACTACCCCTTTCGGGTTCGCGTTAGGTCCCGACTAACCCTCAGCTGATTAGCATGGCTGAGGAAACCTTAGTCTTTCGGTGAGGGGGTTTCTCGCCCCCTTTATCGTTACTTATGCCTACATTTTCTTTTCTATAAGCTCCACAATACCTCACGATACTGCTTCTGCGCCGATAGAATGCTCTCCTACCAGATATAATTAATTATAAATCCATAGCTTCGGTATTCTGTTTATGCCCGATTATTATCCATGCCGGACCGCTCGACTAGTGAGCTGTTACGCACTCTTTAAATGAATGGCTGCTTCCAAGCCAACATCCTAGCTGTCAATGCAGTCCAACCGCGTTGCTTCAACTTAACAGAAATTTGGGGACCTTAGCTGTTGGTCTGGGTTCTTTCCCTCTCGGACATGGACCTTAGCACCCATGCCCTCACTGCCGTAGAACATTTATTAGCATTCGGAGTTTGTCAGGAATTGGTAGGCGGTGAAACCCCCGCATCCAATCAGTAGCTCTACCTCTAATAAACTTATATACGACGCTGCACCTAAATGCATTTCGGAGAGTACGAGCTATCTCCCAGTTTGATTGGCCTTTCACCCCTACCCACAGGTCATCCGAAGACTTTTCAACGTCAATAGGTTCGGTCCTCCACTTTGTGTTACCAAAGCTTCAACCTGCCCATGGGTAGATCACAAGGTTTCGCGTCTAATCCTACTAACTATGCGCCCTATTCAGACTCGCTTTCGCTCCGGCTCCGGACCTGAAGTCCTTAACCTCGCTAGTAAAATTAACTCGTAGGCTCATTATGCAAAAGGCACGCCGTCACAGAATTAATCTGCTCCGACCGCTTGTAGGCGTACGGTTTCAGGTTCTATTTCACCCTTCTATTCGAAGTGCTTTTCACCTTTCCTTCACAGTACTTGTTCACTATCGGTCTTTCAGGAGTATTTAGCCTTGGAGGATGGTCCCCCCATATTCAGACAGGATTTCACGTGTCCCGCCCTACTCATTTATCATCTATGTATGCCTTTCAAATACGGGGCTATCACCCTCTATGGCTGTTCTTTCCAGAACATTCTTTTAAACATATAAAGACTTTTGGGCTAATCCGCTTTCGCTCGCCACTACTTACGGAATCTCTTCGATTTCTTTTCCTCAGGGTACTTAGATGTTTCAGTTCTCCTGGTTTGCTCCCATTGCTGGGTGACATGTCTTCAACATGCCGGGTTGCCCCATTCGGACATCTGCGGATCAATTCGTGTGTGCCAATCCCCGCAGCTTTTCGCAGCTTACCACGTCCTTCTTCGCCTCTGAAAGCCTAGGCATCCGCCATACGCCCTTAACGATTTCTTTCCTATTTTTAGGTTACTCAAGCACTTATAAGTGCTCGGTTTTCTCTTTGTGATGTCTTTACCGTTAATGTCAATGATCTTAATTTCTTCTCTTCTGTCTGATGAACAATTGTTGTTTTTGGCTCCAATCGTAACTTTTAAATCAAACTTCCAAAACTGTGGAGAATAAGGGAGTCGAACCCTTGACCTCCTGCGTGCAAGGCAGGCGCTCTAGCCAGCTGAGCTAATTCCCCCTCTAGGTGCTGTTGGCTTCTTGCTAATTGCTTCTGGATTTTTTGCCATAAGCCATAAGCGATTTGCCAGCCGCCTTAATTAGTAGTCTCGGGCAGGCTCGAACTGCCGACCTCTACATTATCAGTGTAGCGCTCTAACCAGCTGAGCTACGAGACTTTGTATGAGTAATGAGTGATCAGTAATAAGTAATATACTTTTCCCCTTCTTCATTTCTCAATCTCTTTCCCTTTTACTAATTTCTAGTGGGTTTTGTATTTATATATATTTATAAGTAATAAGTAATCGGTAATAAGTAATTTTTATATTCCTCACTTTTACACTTGGATCTTTTTACTTTTAACTTTTTACTTTCCTTATAAACCAACCAAATAAAAAACTAAAGCTTTACTTTAAGTAAGTACTTTGTGTATTGCTACACTAATTTTGTTTAACGTTCTTCAACGCTCTAAAATGAGATGTTCCAGCCGCACCTTCCGGTACGGCTACCTTGTTACGACTTAGCCCTAGTTACCTGTTTTACCCTAGGCAGCTCCTGTTACGGTCACCGACTTCAGGTACCCCAGACTTCCATGGCTTGACGGGCGGTGTGTACAAGGCCCGGGAACGTATTCACCGCGCCATGGCTGATGCGCGATTACTAGCGATTCCAGCTTCATAGAGTCGAGTTGCAGACTCCAATCCGAACTGAGACCGGCTTTCGAGATTTGCATCACATCGCTGTGTAGCTGCCCTCTGTACCTACCATTGTATTACGTGTGTGGCCCAAGACGTAAGGGCCGTGATGATTTGACGTCATCCCCACCTTCCTCTCTACTTGCGTAGGCAGTCTCACTAGAGTCCCCAACTGAATGATGGCAACTAGTGACAGGGGTTGCGCTCGTTGCAGGACTTAACCTAACACCTCACGGCACGAGCTGACGACAACCATGCAGCACCTTGAAAATTGCCCGAAGGAGGATCTATTTCTAAATCTGTCAATTCCCATTTAAGTCTTGGTAAGGTTCCTCGCGTATCATCGAATTAAACCACATAATCCACCGCTTGTGCGGGCCCCCGTCAATTCCTTTGAGTTTCAAACTTGCGTTCGTACTCCCCAGGTGGCTAACTTATCACTTTCGCTTAGTCTCTGATTCCGAAAAACCAAAAACGAGTTAGCATCGTTTACGGCGTGGACTACCAGGGTATCTAATCCTGTTCGCTCCCCACGCTTTCGTCCATCAGCGTCAGTTAAGACATAGTAACCTGCCTTCGCAATTGGTGTTCTAAGTAATATCTATGCATTTCACCGCTACACTACTTATTCCAGCTACTTCTACCTTACTCAAGACCCGCAGTATCAATGGCAGTTTCATAGTTAAGCTATGAGATTTCACCACTGACTTACGGATCCGCCTACGGACCCTTTAAACCCAATAAATCCGGATAACGCTTGCACCCTCCGTATTACCGCGGCTGCTGGCACGGAGTTAGCCGGTGCTTATTCGTACAGTACCTTCAGCTATTTACACGTAAATAGGTTTATCCCTGTACAAAAGAAGTTTACAACCCATAGGGCCGTCGTCCTTCACGCGGGATGGCTGGATCAGGCTCTCACCCATTGTCCAATATTCCTCACTGCTGCCTCCCGTAGGAGTCTGGTCCGTGTCTCAGTACCAGTGTGGGGGATCACCCTCTCAGGCCCCCTAAAGATCATTGACTTGGTGAGCCGTTACCTCACCAACTATCTAATCTTGCGCGTGCCCATCTCTATCCACCGGAGTTTTCAATAATAAGTGATGCCACTCAGTATATTATGGGGTATTAATCTCCCTTTCGAAAGGCTATCCCCCAGATAAAGGCAGGTTGCACACGTGTTCCGCACCCGTGCGCCGCTCTCAAGATTCCGAAGAATCTCTACCGCTCGGCTTGCATGTGTTAGGCCTCCCGCTAGCGTTCATCCTGAGCCAGGATCAAACTCTCCATTGTATGTTTGTCTGACTCACTCAAAGTTTTTAACGCTTTAGTTTTTCCTTACTTGGTTGTTATATTGTATGTCAATGATCTTCAAATCTTTCGCTTCCTACAAAACTAATTCTCTGTCGTTTTCGTTTCGTATTTGCGAGTGCAAAAGTAATACTTTATTTTATTCTGACCAAATGTTTTTGAAGAAAATTTTAAAGTTTTTTTTTACTAACCTTAACCCCTCTCTGCCATTCAATCTCTAACTCCTGCGCTTCCCCGTTTAGGGACTGCAAAGATACAAATCTTTTTATTCTGAGCAAGTTTTATTTTAAGTTTTTTCTAAATTAATTTAAAATAAAATATCCCCCTGATCCGTATCCTTTTAATACCTTATAAAAGTATTACCCAGGCATTTTATTAAAGTATGTCGCTTATCTAAAAGCTCGTCTCCGCTTACTGATCCTATTTCGTTTTTCAGTGCCGCAAAGATAGAGACTTTAAGCATTACAAAACAAGTTTTGTTAACTTTAATTTCATCTTGTATTCATATTTGGACATAAAACGCTGATATGATGAGAGAATAATTTTATACTTTTTTAAACTAATGTTTGTTTTTTTGATGTGGAAGTGTTGTTAAAGGAAAGGTTGATAGGGATTTTTTGCAATAGTATTGAATAATTGAGGAGGAAAAAATGAGTTCACGGTAAAAAATTTAATCTTCATTAATTCAGTTTTGATCTTTTAGGGTATTAAATGATTTAAATAAAAAAATAATTGAAGGTGTTTTCATTTTTAAAATACCGGAATATGATCTTTTTTAAGAATAATTAAATTAATTGACTTATTCTTTATTAATAAAGGCTTCGGACAGGCTTAGCCTGACAATGTTTAAATATTACGGTCAATTCGAGAGTCTCCCTGAGATTGCCGAAGGGTCTCCGTTAGAAAACCGTTTACTAATCGTAGTTCACAATGAGTTTGCTTAAACTTTTTATAATAAAAATATTCTTGTTGGAAAACGTAAAGATGCAAGATTTTTATTCGTCTCAAATCTTTAAGGCGCAAGAAAATCAAAGGATTGATGCTTATTTTATCGTAAATAAAATCTTTGTACCTTAAGATAAGGCTATATTTAATGAATATTTTGCACCTTTTCGATGGTTATAGCCAGAATATTTTAAGATCGATCCATGATTCCATTGTTTTGCAATGACAGAAAATAATTTTCTGTTTACTGCTATTGATGGGTAATGAGTAATAGGTAATGAAGATAATTGATGAATGATTACATCCTCGGGCTCCTTTACTTTTCTCTTTTTACTTGTTACTTTTTACTTGTTACTTTTCTCCTGGTTCTTTTTACTTTTACCTTGATTCTTTTTACTTTTCCCTTGCTTCTTTCCTTTGATAAGGGATAGATTAAGATGAGAGATGGAGAGTTATGAGCAAAAAAAAGTCTCATAGAATTTAATCTATGAGACTTTTAAATAAAAACTGGCGGCGACCTACTCTCCCGCTTGCGCAGTACCATCGGCGCTGGTGGGCTTAACTTCTGTGTTCGGAATGGGAACAGGTGAGCCCCACCGCTAAAACCACCCTAAAGGTTGTATATAGGTTTAAGGTTTATTGTTTATTGTTCAAAGTTTTGAACCATGAATCTTAAACATTCAACCATGAACCGTTTTTATCGGTAAATTTCATCACAAAGGCAAAACCAGTGTTGCACTTATAAATACTTAAGCTAAGTTATGATAAGCATGATTGCTCATTACCTATTACTCATTACTTATGAATAGGCTATAAATCTACGGGTAATTAGTACTACTCGGCTATGCTGTTACCAACTTTACACCTGTAGCCTATCAACGTGGTCATCTCCCACGACCCTTAAAAGATGTCTCATCTTGAGGCGAGTTTCGCACTTATATGCTTTCAGTGCTTATCTCTTCCAAACATAGCTACTCAGCGGTGCACCTGGCGGTACAACTGATACACCAGAGGTTTGTTCAATTCGGTCCTCTCGTACTAGAATCAAGCCCTCTCAAACATCTAACGCCCGCAATAGATAGAGACCGAACTGTCTCACGACGTTCTGAACCCAGCTCGCGTGCCACTTTAATGGGCGAACAGCCCAACCCTTGGGACCTTCTCCAGCCCCAGGATGTGACGAGCCGACATCGAGGTGCCGAACCTCCCCGTCGATGTGAGCTCTTGGGGGAGACTAGCCTGTTATCCCCGGAGTACCTTTTATCCTATGAGCGATGGCCCTTCCATACGGAACCACCGGATCACTATGTCCTGCTTTCGCACCTGATCGACTTGTTGGTCTCACAGTCAAGCACCCTTATGCCATTACACTCTACGCACGGTTACCAAGCGTGCTGAGGGTACCTTTGAAAGCCTCCGTTACTCTTTTGGAGGCGACCACCCCAGTCAAACTACCCACCACGCAATGTCCTTCTGAAAGAAGTTAGGCTCCAAGTAAGTAAAGGGTGGTATTTCAACGACGGCTCCACAAACACTAGCGTGCCTGCTTCAAAGCCTCCCACCTATCCTACACATTACTTACTCAAAGTCAATACGAAGTTATAGTAAAGGTTCACAGGGTCTTTTCGTCCCATTGCGGGTAATCGGCATCTTCACCGATACTACAATTTCACCGAGCTCGTGGCTGAGACAGTGCCCAGATCGTTACACCATTCGTGCAGGTCGGAACTTACCCGACAAGGAATTTCGCTACCTTAGGACCGTTATAGTTACGGCCGCCGTTTACTGGGGCTTCAGTCAAACGCTTCGCTTACGCTAACGCCCTTCCTTAACCTTCCAGCACCGGGCAGGTGTCAGACCCTATACAGCATCTTTCGATTTAGCAGAGTCCTGTGTTTTTGATAAACAGTCGCCTGGGCCTCTTCACTGCGGCCAACATTGCTGTTGGCGTCTCTTCTTCCGAAGTTACGAGACTATTTTGCCTAGTTCCTTAGCCACGACTCACTCGAGCACCTTAGGATTCTCTCCTCGACCACCTGTGTCGGTTTTGGTACGGGTTGCTTCACTTCGGCTTTTCTTGGATCCGATTTCACTATAACAGCTTCGCCCGAAGGCTAGGCCTTGACACTTCCGTCCGTCTTCAATAGCTACGTCGAACCGTCCCCTTTTTAGTGTGAGCAAGTATGGGAATATTAACCCATTGTCCATCCACTACCCCTTTCGGGTTCGCGTTAGGTCCCGACTAACCCTCAGCTGATTAGCATGGCTGAGGAAACCTTAGTCTTTCGGTGAGGGGGTTTCTCGCCCCCTTTATCGTTACTTATGCCTACATTTTCTTTTCTATAAGCTCCACAATACCTCACGATACTGCTTCTGCGCCGATAGAATGCTCTCCTACCAGATATAATTAATTATAAATCCATAGCTTCGGTATTCTGTTTATGCCCGATTATTATCCATGCCGGACCGCTCGACTAGTGAGCTGTTACGCACTCTTTAAATGAATGGCTGCTTCCAAGCCAACATCCTAGCTGTCAATGCAGTCCAACCGCGTTGCTTCAACTTAACAGAAATTTGGGGACCTTAGCTGTTGGTCTGGGTTCTTTCCCTCTCGGACATGGACCTTAGCACCCATGCCCTCACTGCCGTAGAACATTTATTAGCATTCGGAGTTTGTCAGGAATTGGTAGGCGGTGAAACCCCCGCATCCAATCAGTAGCTCTACCTCTAATAAACTTATATACGACGCTGCACCTAAATGCATTTCGGAGAGTACGAGCTATCTCCCAGTTTGATTGGCCTTTCACCCCTACCCACAGGTCATCCGAAGACTTTTCAACGTCAATAGGTTCGGTCCTCCACTTTGTGTTACCAAAGCTTCAACCTGCCCATGGGTAGATCACAAGGTTTCGCGTCTAATCCTACTAACTATGCGCCCTATTCAGACTCGCTTTCGCTCCGGCTCCGGACCTGAAGTCCTTAACCTCGCTAGTAAAATTAACTCGTAGGCTCATTATGCAAAAGGCACGCCGTCACAGAATTAATCTGCTCCGACCGCTTGTAGGCGTACGGTTTCAGGTTCTATTTCACCCTTCTATTCGAAGTGCTTTTCACCTTTCCTTCACAGTACTTGTTCACTATCGGTCTTTCAGGAGTATTTAGCCTTGGAGGATGGTCCCCCCATATTCAGACAGGATTTCACGTGTCCCGCCCTACTCATTTATCATCTATGTATGCCTTTCAAATACGGGGCTATCACCCTCTATGGCTGTTCTTTCCAGAACATTCTTTTAAACATATAAAGACTTTTGGGCTAATCCGCTTTCGCTCGCCACTACTTACGGAATCTCTTCGATTTCTTTTCCTCAGGGTACTTAGATGTTTCAGTTCTCCTGGTTTGCTCCCATTGCTGGGTGACATGTCTTCAACATGCCGGGTTGCCCCATTCGGACATCTGCGGATCAATTCGTGTGTGCCAATCCCCGCAGCTTTTCGCAGCTTACCACGTCCTTCTTCGCCTCTGAAAGCCTAGGCATCCGCCATACGCCCTTAACGATTTCTTTCCTATTTTTAGGTTACTCAAGCACTTATAAGTGCTCGGTTTTCTCTTTGTGATGTCTTTACCGTTAATGTCAATGATCTTAATTTCTTCTCTTCTGTCTGATGAACAATTGTTGTTTTTGGCTCCAATCGTAACTTTTAAATCAAACTTCCAAAACTGTGGAGAATAAGGGAGTCGAACCCTTGACCTCCTGCGTGCAAGGCAGGCGCTCTAGCCAGCTGAGCTAATTCCCCCTCTAGGTGCTGTTGGCTTCTTGCTAATTGCTTCTGGATTTTTTGCCATAAGCCATAAGCGATTTGCCAGCCGCCTTAATTAGTAGTCTCGGGCAGGCTCGAACTGCCGACCTCTACATTATCAGTGTAGCGCTCTAACCAGCTGAGCTACGAGACTTTGTTATGAGTGATGATTGATCAGTAATAATTGATATTATTCATACCGCATTACAATCTTTCATTTCTCAATCTCTTATCCCTTATACTAATTTCTAGTGGGTTTTTTTATTTATAATTGATAACCGATGTCTGATCAGTGATGGGTAGCATCATCTATCTTTTATCGCTTATCATTTATATATATCAACCAAATAAAAAACTAAAGCTTTACTTTAAGTAAGTACTTTGTGTATTGCTACACTAATTTTGTTTAACGTTCTTCAACGCTCTAAAATGAGATGTTCCAGCCGCACCTTCCGGTACGGCTACCTTGTTACGACTTAGCCCTAGTTACCTGTTTTACCCTAGGCAGCTCCTGTTACGGTCACCGACTTCAGGTACCCCAGACTTCCATGGCTTGACGGGCGGTGTGTACAAGGCCCGGGAACGTATTCACCGCGCCATGGCTGATGCGCGATTACTAGCGATTCCAGCTTCATAGAGTCGAGTTGCAGACTCCAATCCGAACTGAGACCGGCTTTCGAGATTTGCATCACATCGCTGTGTAGCTGCCCTCTGTACCTACCATTGTATTACGTGTGTGGCCCAAGACGTAAGGGCCGTGATGATTTGACGTCATCCCCACCTTCCTCTCTACTTGCGTAGGCAGTCTCACTAGAGTCCCCAACTGAATGATGGCAACTAGTGACAGGGGTTGCGCTCGTTGCAGGACTTAACCTAACACCTCACGGCACGAGCTGACGACAACCATGCAGCACCTTGAAAATTGCCCGAAGGAGGATCTATTTCTAAATCTGTCAATTCCCATTTAAGTCTTGGTAAGGTTCCTCGCGTATCATCGAATTAAACCACATAATCCACCGCTTGTGCGGGCCCCCGTCAATTCCTTTGAGTTTCAAACTTGCGTTCGTACTCCCCAGGTGGCTAACTTATCACTTTCGCTTAGTCTCTGATTCCGAAAAACCAAAAACGAGTTAGCATCGTTTACGGCGTGGACTACCAGGGTATCTAATCCTGTTCGCTCCCCACGCTTTCGTCCATCAGCGTCAGTTAAGACATAGTAACCTGCCTTCGCAATTGGTGTTCTAAGTAATATCTATGCATTTCACCGCTACACTACTTATTCCAGCTACTTCTACCTTACTCAAGACCCGCAGTATCAATGGCAGTTTCATAGTTAAGCTATGAGATTTCACCACTGACTTACGGATCCGCCTACGGACCCTTTAAACCCAATAAATCCGGATAACGCTTGCACCCTCCGTATTACCGCGGCTGCTGGCACGGAGTTAGTAAGCTTATTCGTACAGTACCTTCAGCTATTTACACGTAAATAGGTTTATCCCTGTACAAAAGAAGTTTACAACCCATAGGGCCGTCGTCCTTCACGCGGGATGGCTGGATCAGGCTCTCACCCATTGTCCAATATTCCTCACTGCTGCCTCCCGTAGGAGTCTGGTCCGTGTCTCAGTACCAGTGTGGGGGATCACCCTCTCAGGCCCCCTAAAGATCATTGACTTGGTGAGCCGTTACCTCACCAACTATCTAATCTTGCGCGTGCCCATCTCTATCCACCGGAGTTTTCAATAATAAGTGATGCCACTCAGTATATTATGGGGTATTAATCTCCCTTTCGAAAGGCTATCCCCCAGATAAAGGCAGGTTGCACACGTGTTCCGCACCCGTGCGCCGCTCTCAAGATTCCGAAGAATCTCTACCGCTCGGCTTGCATGTGTTAGGCCTCCCGCTAGCGTTCATCCTGAGCCAGGATCAAACTCTCCATTGTATGTTTGTCTGACTCACTCAAAGTTTTTTAACGCTTTAGTTTTTCCTTACTTGGTTGTTATATTGTATGTCAATGATCTTCCATTCTTTCGCTTCCTACAAAACTAATTCTCTGTCGTTTTCGTTTCGTATTTGCGAGTGCAAAAGTAATACTTTATTTTATTCTGACCAAATGTTTTTGAAGAAAATTTTAAAGTTTTTTTTTACTAACCTTAACCCCTCTCTGCCATTTAATCCCTCACTCCTGCGCTTCCCCGTTTAGGGACTGCAAAGATACAAATCTTTTTATTCTGAGCAAGTTTTATTTTAAGTTTTTTTCTAAATTAATTTAAAATAAAATATCCCCCTGATCCGTATCCTTTTAATACCTTATAAAAGTATTACCCAGGCATTTTATTAAAGTATGTCGCTTATCTAAAAGCTCGTCTCCGCTTACTGATCCTATTTCGTTTTTCAGTGCCGCAAAGATAGAGACTTTAAACCTGCTCTTCCAAATATATTTAACATAATATTTACGCTGAAGCTGTAATTGTGGGTAACTTTGTATTCTAAAATACTGGTTTATTTGAGTTTAAATGGTTATCCATAGTTTTCCACATTACTCGATTAAAGTTTTTTACTCCGTGAAAATGTTGGATAAGGAGTGGAAAGAGTGGATTTTGAACCAAAGTTTCGTGGATTTGAGGGGAAAATGGATGGGCTTGATGGGAAGTATTGGAGAGGAGAGAGTTCGTAAGCAAAGAAAAGAAGCTGGAGAAGAAAAAGTTTATTGAGAAAGCAAGGAGATGATTTACAAATGAAAAAGAGAATGTATCCAGAATGTCATTAAGAATATACACTGAAGATTTAGAAACAAAATTCTGAAATATTCAATTAATGGCTTTTAGACAGTTTTTTTCTTTATTATATATGTATTTAAAAATCCGATGTAAGATTAGTATCTCTTTATGCACCTACAAATGAAAAGTCTGCCGGTATCTCAGTAAGGCTTCTGAAATTCCTAGCCCCGATAGAAACGGCATCCTTTTGGGTTGCGGGCGGAGCGAAGCGGAGCCCGTAACCCAAAAGATAAAGTGGATAGCGGGAAATAGCTCCTTGTAAAAAAAGTTTATTAATGAGGAAGAATTTTTAAAATGAAGATGATATTTTTTTGATATTGCTTCGTCGCTTTGATCCCCTTCATGACCACCGAAACATTTTTTCGCAATTAAAGAAATCGTTTTTCCAAGAATTTATATATATAGTATCCGATGAGACAGCCTACAGTGTCGGCAACAATATCTAAGGTTTCCATTGATCTTCCCAATCCCATTTCTTCCTGAAGGATCTCGGTAAGAAATGCATACAGCAGAATGATCTGGATGAAATAGTAAAATCTGATTTTTGGAAAAGCGGCAATGAAAAAGAAACCTAATGCCGCAAAAATGCTTAGATGCAAAATCTTGTCAATACCGCTGAACATAAACCAATACTCATGGTTTTCTTCTCCCGGTCTGAGAAGCATATAAGTAAGAAATGCCCAATAAATGGGCAATATCTTACTGAATATTTTTGAAATCTTATCCAATGATTGCCTGATATTCTTCCGCAGAAAGTAATTCTGAATGATCTGCACCTTCAGCAACTTCTAATTTGATGATCCATCCGTTCCCATAAGGATCTGAATTTAACAATTCAGGCTGGTCTTCCAATTCTGAGTTGAATTCGATCACTTTTCCTGAGATTGGCAAGAATAAATCTGAAACTGTTTTTACAGCTTCTACACTTCCGAAAACGGCACCTCCTTCAAGATCATCATCTACAGTGTCTACATCTACATAAACGATATCTCCCAGTTCTCCCTGTGCGAAGTCTGTAATACCGATTGTAGCAACATTTCCTTCAATCTTGATCCATTCGTGATCTTTCGTGTACTTTAATTCTGATGGTGTGTTCATTTTTAATTTTTTATTTGTACAAATGTATTCAAAATTCCAGAAGGTTCAAATATCGGATATAAAAAATGTCCCTCAAAAACTGAGGGACATTTAAATTTATTTTCGTTCTAATTAGAAACCGCCTGAGTCTCCGAATGTAAATGTGGCAGAAATACCTGCTCTGATTGTTGACAATGGGAAGGCTGTTGAGATTTTATATTTAGAAGTCATCTGCTCATAGAATACTCTAAGATTAAGGTTCTGTGATACATTATAATCTGCTGAAACTTTAATGTTCATCAATCTCTGACCTCCTGTAACCTGAGAATCATCCAGTAAAATATTGGTGATGCTCGTCTTGCTGTCTCTCAGCGAGAAATCTCCTCTGATGTTCAGGTCACTTCCTTTTGCTTTTCCTCGTCCTCTCACATTCGTCATTCCTAATCTGAAGTTTCTGATGATATATCCTACTCTCACTACATATTCGCTGTTTGAATCTTCTGTTAAGGTATGGTTTACCAATCCGAGTAACAATGTTCTTAATCTGTTGTACTGAATACCCAACTGAATATTGTTTCTCATTGTCATATCTACTCCGATCAAAGGTGAGAAGTTTTCTACGTAACCTACCTGAGCAAAAGTGAACGGATTGATATAATCGTCATTAATATCTCTCTGCGTTGCATCGTAAGCATTAAGACTGTTGAAATAATCAATACTGGACTGAATTCCTGTTGCTGTATAAGTCGCCTGATAAGAATGTAAAAGATCAAACTTTGAGAATTGTCCGTTGATGATCGGGATATTTCTCAACCCTGAGTAAGTGATCTTCCAGTTTGGAATCGGAAGTCCTGCCTTTTTAGGGTTGGTCATTTCTTTTACTGTTTTTCCTTCCACCGCAGCTCTGAATGCAGGAATCAAAATATAGGCATTTGAAATTCCATAACCGTCTTTGAATCCGTTTGGCTCTAAAGCGCCCTGCTTCTGCTGAGATAAAGCCTGTGCATTCTGCCTTATTGCCTGATAAATTGCCGCTCCGTCTTTGAATGCTGTCTTTAATAAAACAACCGAGTTGGAATAGGTTACCAAATCATTTGCAAATGTGTAGTTCGGATTGGCAACTCCCGTATTCGGATCTCTGTAATTAAATCCTGTATGGGTAAAGTTTCGGTTATAATTATGCAGTGCACTGATGTCTATTCTGAGATCGTTCATCGGCATAACCTGCAAATTAGCCCGTAGCTCGCGTGTCGACATTCGTACATAAGGATCTGTCATAAATTCGGAATCACTTACCCATCCGTTTTCCATTACCGTTCTTCTGATGTCTGCCTGAGATCCGAAAAGGAACCCGATGGTTGGACCTCCCAAAGTCTGTCCGTAACCATACCAGTTCGGAGCCGATAGCAATCCCGGAAGCACTGTTCCGTTGTTTTCAGAATAATTGATATCTAACTGCTTCATGGATGTTAATAAATACGCCATGCTCTGAAGCGGAGTCAGTCTGTTTTTGAATTTATATCTTTTATAAGCATATCTGTTTTTCTCCCACTGTTGCGTATAAGCATTGTTTAATGAATCTATTTCCTGTTTACGTTTCTGCAATTTTGCCGAAATATTTTTGAAATACTTAAACTGTCCAAAGAACTTGGTGAAATCTGCCGTTCCGGTTGCCTGAATGACATTTGTATTCTGACCGATTGAACCTAAACTTCCGTCCGGACTTGCCAGTAACACCGTAGATCTTGCATTCCAGTTGTAGGTAAATCCGTAACCTAATTCCGCATCGATGAAATCGAGATATGGCAGATACTGGAACGGTAATTTATAGTTTAACTGAACTCTGTGGTTATACAGTACAGGTCTACCCGCTCTTAATACATTTCCGAAAATAGAACTGTTGTCCATTGTATTAACGTCCACATTGTCATTCAATGTTCTGGTTGCCGAGTTAATTTCCAGTTTTAAAGATTTGGTAAAATTAAATCCTAAACCATACTGCCATCCGAAATAGAAGTTTCTGTTTTTAATCGCTGCAAAGTCATCACCATAGTTTCCTGTAAGGATGGCATCAATATTTCTGAACTGCAACTCGTTGTAATTTCTGTCGATTTCAGTTCTGAAAGAGAATCTTGTAGGAACAGGATTAAAGTTAAATTCTTTTACCCATCTCAGATATTTCGTAGACTTCGCCGTATCGCTGATCATTTTATTGAACGGACGGATTACCCAAGGTTTGAATGTGTAGTTGTAATCCACATACCCTCTCAGATACTGTCTGTAATTTTTCTTGGTATAAATATCTCTGTAATAATCGTCGTTGTAAACCGCCGTTACCGATACGTTTTCGATATCGTAGAACTTAGGTTTCCTGTTCGGATTCATTCTTTCTTTATGCATATTCACAACGCCGATGCTTCTTTGCTGTGTATAAGTTCTTGCTACTTTTTTAAGCTGCTCTTTGTTTGCTGCTTTCTTAAACTCTACATCCGTATCCAGAGGATTGTACTTCGGATCTTCAATAGTCTGAGAATAAGAATAGTTTACCGGAATTTTAACTCCTGTTTTTTCAGGTAAAAATTTATCTACATTTACTGCGGTATTGATGCTGAATGCAGACTGAGTCGACTGGTTTCTCTCGGCTGGTTTAGAATCAATATTTCCAAATCCTACTGAAGTATAAGAAGCACTTGTATTCACGGTTGCAAAATCTCCCAGATTGAAGTTTAAGCTCGCATTTCCTGCATAACCTCCGTCATTTTCTATTTCAGAGAGACGGATTTCGTTTACCCAAAGAATCCTGTCGAGTGCTACAGCTCCGGAAGTTCCTCTTTCGAAACCATTTCTGACACCAATCATGATGGTTGTAATGTTTCCTAAACTTGGACGTCCCTTGATGTAAAGACTTTTAAAAGTATTCCCCGGATCAAAAACCTCATCTTTTAATCTCTGTACAATTTGCGTCGGATGATTTTTATCTCTTCTTATTTTAGCATCAACAAAATCCTGAATATTTAAATCCACATCATTTTCCATCGGCCAGATTTCCATCGGTGTTGTAGCGTTAGATGGTGTAATGAAAAGTGAAGATTCATATTCATAGTAGTTATCCGTGGCATCACTACCGAAACGGATGAAGAACTTGGTTTCTTTATTAAAACCGAATACTCTTTTACCAGGATCCTGAGCGTGCACAAAAAGTTTTAGTTTTTTATATCTTCTCATATCCAGAGAAGTATTTTTAAATACTCCTCTCGCTTCAGATGGAGCAAGGGATGTCGCTTTTAAATATAAAGAAGCTTCATTCTGTCTCTGTGCCCCTGCATTACCGCTTAAAATCTGTCTGTCTATTCCCGGAGGCAGAACGTAAGGCGGCTGATTCAGTGCATTTTCTTCAATATTTACACTCCCTACCTCGAAGTTATTATTATCTGCAACGGTTGTTCCTTCATCTGTAGCTCCTGAATTTCCTGTATTGGCAATGTTTTTAGGATATTTTCTCCAGTCTGATCTCACCAAATCCATGGTTCCGAATCTTAACGTTGAAGTCTGATCGAAACCTGTTAATAATAATCTCGCGAATCGTACATTATTCAAAATGGATGCATCATGATCTCCTGCTGTATTTACGTACTGGGAAACCGGAATTCTGAATAAATACCATTTTACCTGCGAAGTCTGCCCGTTCTGGAATGATGCCTGAACTGTTTTAACGTCTACGATGTTATTCTGTCCTAAAGTAAGGCTTCCCGGAGTTAAGCTTACCTCATACTGGTTGTAGCTTTCCGTCTGATCTAAGTTGTAATCTTTATTAATATCTTCCGCATCCGGAGTCTGTGAAGCCACTTCTAAAGAGTTGCTCTGAGAGTTTCCTTCCGGATTTCTGAAATACTTGTATCGCTGAACCAAAGATGACGCCTGAGTTCCGGTGAATTTTTCAGACATATAGAATACAAAATCATCTACTGCAGGGTCGGAAACATTGGTAACCGGATTGATGAATGTATTTCCGAACAATGCCGCTTCCTGATCCGAACTTAAACCGTCATACCCCAAATCCTGAGCGGTTCTGTCTGCTCCTTCACTTGAGAATGCATAAAGAATCGGTGGCTGCTTCGGCTGTGTTCCCCAGTTTGAAGCCGTAGTGGTAGACGGAGCCGAAGGTGTTGGCAATCCGTTTTCGTACTGCATCTGTCCGTCTTTAAGGATATCTTCAGAAACGTTTCCTAAATGCAGTAAAAGTTTTGGATTCGTACCTAAAGTATTGCCATCTGCATAAGGATCCATCATCCAGAATTCAACATATTCGATATTGGAATTTACGAAGTTGGAAATGCTGATCGGTCTCATGATTCCCGCCCATCTCTGTGCGGTTGTTTCTGTAGCCGGATTGGAATTGTAAGGCCCTTTCTCTGCCGGATAATACGAAATATCAAAAGTATTGGTATACGTCTGTTCTCCTGCTACGAAATCTCTGTTGTTAAAAATTTCTGAGAATTGAACCCTTCTTGAAGCGTGATTGGAAACCGACTGCGGCGTGATTCCTGTTGGAGCTTTTCCTCCCACACCGTAAAATCTCGGATCGATGTTATACCATGATAACAAACCTCTTCCATATCCTTCCGTGATATCATTATTTTTTCCTGCTCCTGTAAATAAAGGATCAGATTGATTCTTTTCCGGCTTTGAAGCTAAGCTCCACGCTGTAGGTTCTTTTAAAGTAATTTTTGAAGTGGTCTGTTCAAAATCATCAATATAAGACTGATCGTTGATTCCTTTATTTAAACCGGGAAGTAAATAAGCTGCTTCCATTTTGAAATTCAAATTGGATGGTGCTTCTGTATTTACCAAAGGTATTTTATCTGTTAATCTCGTAAGGAACGGAAGCTGATTGTTATACATCAAATTGATTCCTGCCATTGTGTTATTAACAGCTTCCTGACCATAGTTTACTTTTTGAGTAAGCGGAGATTCGGAATAGTTTACAACGGTTCCTCCCAAAATAAAGTTTTCATTGAATCTTCTTTCTAAATTCAATCCCATGAATCTCTTTCTTTGGGTATTGAATGTTAACTGGTTTTCCAGTGAAATATTAATTGCCTGTCCGGATTGTTTTACCTGTTCATTGATGATGGTAACGGTTCCCAACATATAATCTACGGTGTAGTCTATCCCTTCCGTAAGCTGAACTCCGTTTGCAGAAACTTTTACGGAACCTTGAGGAACGTTAACTGCTCCCAGAGAAATTCCCTGTCCCTGAACGCCTTTGTAACGACCTTCGATGGTGTAACGCTGTGCAAGATTGCTGGATGTAGCAACCTGTTTTTGCTGGCTGTATAGATCTGAGAACACGTACTGTGGATCGTTACTTCCGATGACATTCTGGATATAGCTTCCAAATGGCTGAACTTTAGTAAAGATCACCCTTCCTGTTTCCGGACGTATTGTAATTCCGTTAACAAAGTCGAAAATACCGTCTCCCGTTGAAGTTCCGTTGTTCTGTAAATCTCCGTTGGCATTCAGTCTGTCCCAGTTTAATAATTTGATCAAAGGAACATTGCTTACCTGTGGATTATTGGCAACCGGAAGATAATTTACTTTACCTCCGGATTGTGGATCTCTGTATAACACATTCAGGATAAATCCGTCATGATTAACCTGTCCTGCATCCAGAGAATAGATGTTTTTCATCATCAGATTCCACATCGGCGAAGTTGTTTTTACCGTTGTATTCGGCTTAAGAAGTTTCGCCATTAAAACAGTACTTTCTTCAGAGAATTCCCCGACTTTGTACACCTGATTGCTTCCGTTCACCGTGTAGGAGAAAGAAACCGCCAAAAGCTGATTATCGTTCAGTTTCTGGTTTAATGAAATGTATCCTAACTGCGGTTGTAAGGTATATTCGTTGGTATTTAATCGTCTTGCTTTTTTATTAAAGATAAAGTGTTCACCATCCTGATAAACTTCTGTTGTTCCTGTCGCAACAGGAAGGTTCTGTCCTTTGATGGCATTATATGCAGTACTTGCGTCTCTTAAACCCGGTAATCCGTTAATCGTGGAATACAGGTTGAAACCCGGCTGATTGTTATCGGGAAGAACTCCGGGAGCATCCCCCAAATCTCTAATTCCGACAATACTTTTCTGGTACTGTAAGTTGCTATTCCCCTGATCCAGAACCCAGACTTCCAATCTTGTAATGCTGATCTTCGAATTGATCTGAGGATAGTTCAATAAGGCGCCATCATATTTATCCAAGAAATAATGTCCTAAAAAGTAGTGCTGGTTGTCTTCGTAATCAATTGCATTTAATTTAAATGTATTCATGACACCGCCACCCTGAACCGTAATATTCCTTGCTTCACCCTGTTGTTGGGAAAGTACGACTGTTCCGAAGGTTTTACCTAACTGAAATTCTGTTTTAACCCCGAATAGAGACTGTGAACCACGGATGAGACTGGTGGAAAGCGGCATATTAACGTTACCGAATTCTACTCTTTTGATGATTTTGTCCTCTCCTCCTGCACTTGGCTTATCTACATCCTGCAAACCTTTCTGCTGAAGGTCTTTCCAGCTTCCTTTTGCCTGCCAGACGAGATTCATTCTGTTCTCAAATGCGAAACCGCTCTGGGTGTCATAATTGGCTTTCAACTGAAGGTTTTCTCCTACTTTCCCCAATAAACCAAGCTGAATTCTCTGGTCGATATCGAACGTAAAACTCTTTCTGTTTTGCGGTAAGATCAGTGGATTATCAATCTTCTGATACAATCCGGCTAAATCGAAAGAAGCATACCCGGAAGGAATGATTTCGATTTTATTGCTTCCGAAAATGGTTTCGAACAGCCTGTTGTTGATCTGTAATGAAGGAATTAAACCTTTTCTCGCCGCATCGCTTTTATCTTTCCGGAACATCAGACTGTAACGGTCTGATTTTTCTTTATAGTAAGCCTTCGTCTGCGCTTCCATCATGAACTCTTTGTAATCTTCCGGAGACATCGCAGTCGGCTGTCCTGTTATGGTATTTCCTACTTTAGGATATACGAAATACATTCCTGTTTTTATATCGTAGTAGGCTTCATACTGTGTAGGATCTGCCAACTGATAATCTTTTTTGATAATTGCGGTATCGCTTACCTTTGCTGCAGGTCGCCTTTGTGCAAATGTAAATGTAGACACAAGCAAAAACGACAGGAACAGAATTATATTGAAATATTTATTATTCGCCACCAAATGTTAAATGTTTTTTAAAATTTGTTTTACCAACTCTTCTACTGAAATATTAGGATCCTGCTTCATGATTTTATCCGCAAGTTTCTCGCTCATTCGCTTAGGAATGCCCAAAACTTCTAATGCAGATAACGATTCTTCCTTGATTTTATTATTTGCAAACGTGGAAATGTTTTCTTCGGGATTGCTGAATTTCTGTACTTTATCCTTAAGATCCACGATGATTCTTTCGGCTGTTTTTGCCCCGATTCCTTTGGCTTTCTGAATGAGTGCGCTGTTTTTTGAGAGGATTGCCGAAGCGATCTCATCAAGACTTAAAGTAGACAGTAAAATAAGTGCTGAAACGGCTCCTACTCCATTAACGCTTATTAACAGATTGAACATATCTTTCTCTGAACGAGTGTTAAATCCGAATAACAATTGAGCGTCTTCCCTGATGATCTGCTGAATAAAAAGAAAAGTTTCTTTATTGGTTGTGAGGGTTTGTGAGGTCATTAAACTGATACCTACATAGTAACCAACTCCTTGTACGTTGATTACTGCGTAAGTAGGCGTAAGTTCCTGAACAATGCCTTGAAGTGAAAATATCATTATTAATTTTTATAACTCCCAAATATAGTAATTTAAACTAAGTTATGTTTTCATTTCACGCGCGAATGATTTTTAACTTAATTTTTAACTGTAAATGCAATAATTTCTCAAAAAAAACGAAACCCATCCAAATGGACAGGTTTCATTTTCTTACTTTAATTTTACAAAAATCTACACCGGATTTATATCCAGACACATGCTGATGTTGCATGCTCCGTTTACGCAGGTAGGTGTACATCCTACCAAACATAATTGTCCCTGAGAAGGAAGGCAGTAATATCCTCCGTCCGGAGACTGCAATGGCCTTCCTCCGGGTCCGCCTCCTGCAATCTGTCTTAAATTTTCTCTTGAAAGTTTTTTGAAATTTTTCTTAATGTAATTTTTGGTTCTCCTAAAGTATTTAATTTACCTACCTGTTGAACAGATATTTAAATAATTAATTCTGAAAATGTATTTTACAATTTATTACACCCTTAGAAAAGCTAGTATTCATAGGTATTTCAAAAGATTTTCAAAATACAAATTTGCCTGTCCTAATATCACAAAATTGTGAAATTAGGACGCAAAAAAAAGCAGTACACCGTTATTTTGTGTACTGCTTTCTATCTTAAAGAACAGATTTTTTATTATTTCTTATCTTTTTTCTCTCTTCTCTGAGCATCCAGAACGGCAATGGTTGCAAGGTTTACAATCTCATCTACGCTTGAACGCATCTGTAAAACGTGAACCGGCTGTTTCAGACCCATCAAAATTGGTCCGATTACCTGTGCTACTTTCATTCCTCTGATGATCTTGTAGGATAAGTTGGCGCTTTCAAGATTCGGGAAAATGAATGTATTGGCAGGCGTTGTTCCTAATTTTGAGAATGGATAATCGCTTAAGTGATCTGAATTCATCGCAAAATCCGGCTGAATTTCTCCGTCCACGATCATTTTCGGATATTTTTCGTGAAGGATGCTGACTGCTTTTGCTACTTTCTTTGAAGTTTCGGAGATGGCTGCGAAGTTTTCAAATCCAAGCATGGCGATTCTCGGTTCGATGGCAAAAGATTTTACGGTAAATTCTGCCATTTTAGCAATATTTACCAAGTCTTCCGCTGTAGGATTCTGATTGATTGAGGTATCTGCAAAGAAAATTGGTTTCTTTTCAGACAAAATCATCATCATTGCTGCTACTTTATCGACTCCTTTATCTTTTTCAATTACTTCTAAAACTGGTCTAAGAACGGAGGTATAATTTTTAGAGAAACCAACAATTAATCCGTCTGTATCGCCATGTTTCAGCATTAAAGGACCGAAATAATCTCTCTGGCGAACGAATCTTTTTGCTTTGTATTCGTTCATTCCTTTCCTCTGGCGAAGTTTCCAAAGTGTTTCTCTGTATTTTTTTCTGTTTTCTTTCTGATCGTCGTCGCTTGGATCAATAATCGGAATATCAAGATTGATCCCGAAATGTTCCATCTGCTCTTTGATGTATTTTTTATTTCCTAAAAGACTCGGATAGGCAATTCCTTCTTCATATAAAATCTGCGCCGCTTTCAGAACATTGTATTCTTCCGCATTTCCTAAAGTAATTCTTTTCGGATTGGCTTTTGCACGGTTCTGCATCATTCTTACTAACTTCTCGTCTCTTCCCATTCTGTCGAGAAGGCTGTTTTCGTATTCTTCGAAATCGGTGATTGTCTTTCTGGCAATTCCGCTTTCTACTGCAGCTTTTGCTACCGCACTGGATACTTTTGTAATTAAACGGTTATCAAACGGTTTTGGAATAAAATATTCTCTTCCGAACTGCAGATTCTGAATATTATACGCTAAAATTACCGCCTCCGGAACAGGCTCTTTTGCCAGATCTGCAATAGCATGAACAGCCGCCAGTTTCATTGCTTCATTAATTCCTTTTGCCTGAACGTCTAATGCTCCGCGGAAAATATAAGGGAAACCGAGAACGTTATTAACCTGATTAGGATAATCACTTCTTCCTGTTGCCATGATGACATCTTTGCGGGTTTCAAGGGCTACATTGTACGCAATTTCCGGATCCGGATTTGCCAATGCAAAAACGATAGGATTTTCATTCATGCTCAGCAACATTTCCGTCGTCATTACATTTCCTTTTGATAATCCGACGAAAACATCTGAACCTTTTACGGCATCTTCCAATGTTTCGATGTCTGTCTGAGCAACAAAATCGATTTTTTCCGGAGTAAGGTTTTCTCTTTTGTGGTTAATCACTCCTTTACTGTCGCACATCAATACGTTTTCTCTTTTCAGACCAAGAGAAATATAAAGATTGGTACAGGCTATTGCTGCTGCTCCTGCTCCGTTCACCACCATTTTCACTTCTTCAATCTTTTTATTGGCAATCTGAAGAGAGTTGATTAATGCTGCTGCAGAAATGATCGCCGTTCCGTGCTGATCGTCGTGCATCAAAGGAATATCCAGTTCTTCTTTGAGTCTCTGTTCGATATAAAATGCTTCCGGAGCTTTAATATCTTCCAGATTGATTCCTCCAAACGTAGGAGCAATACCTTTTACAATTTCTATGAATTTATCAGGATCTTTTTCGTTGATTTCAATATCGAAAACGTTAATGTCCGCAAAAATTTTGAACAAAAGACCTTTCCCTTCCATTACCGGCTTTGAAGCTTCTGCACCGATATCTCCCAAACCTAAAACTGCGGTACCGTTTGAAATAACAGCTACCAGATTTCCTTTTCCGGTGTAGTCGTACACCGTTTCAGGCTTATCGTGGATCTCCATACAAGGAACTGCAACCCCCGGAGAATACGCCAAAGACAAATCTCTCTGAGATGAGTGTGGTTTTGAAGGGATCACTTCGATCTTACCTTTAGGTTCGGCTTTATGATAGTCTAAAGCCGCCTGATTAAAGTTCTTTTCGTCGCGGTGGGTTTTACTTGACATATAATGAATTTTGTTATTTAATTATAATATATATTGTATGTGGTAGCTTACGAGACTTTCGATAGGCTTCTGAACAATCTGTCCCACATTAAGATTAAGCTCTGCCGCTGCAGAACGTAAAACATCTTCGTAATAATAGGCTATTGATCCGATGAAATTGATCTCGGCATCTTTGGCTTCTACATAGGGAAGCACCTGATAATCGAAAAAATTAAGCATTTCTTCATGCACCATTTTCTGTAAATACGGATGATCTTTTCTTTCCACTACAAACTTGTTGAAATCTGCTAAGTACGCATTGGGTCTTGGAGTGTGATACATGTTTTTCAATGCTTCCTCCACAGTCAGCTTATACGTTTCTTCAAACTCCGATGAGAGATCTGCGGGAAGTTTCTGCATAAAGAATCTTCTTACCAGTTGCTTTCCGATTGCGCTTCCGCTTCCTTCGTCTCCTACAAGAAATCCGAGAGAAGGCAACTGGATCTTAATGGTTTCTCCGTTAAAATAGCAAGAATTGGAACCGGTTCCCAAAATACAGACAATGGCAGGTTTCCCTCTGTAAGCGGCATAAGCTGCAGCCGTGAGATCTTCTTTAACAATAATTTCTGCACCGATGAATACTTTGCCCAGCTCTTCTATAATGATATCACAATTTTGCTGAACACCACATCCTGAACCATAAAAAAAGATTTTCTTAATCGAATTTTTAACGGTGGTAAGGCTTGTATTTTTTTCAATTTCAGGAACAATAAGTTCTTTGTTGATGAAGTTTGGGTTGAAGCCAATGGTTTCTGTTTTCAGGAAGACCTTTTTAAAATCGTCCAAAATTACCCAGTCGGATTTTGTAGAACCACTATCAACAATAGCAACCATATTTTACATTTTAGTTTAAGGATGCTAAATTATGAATTTATCTTGTAAGATGATGGATTCTGAACATGACATATGTGTTATTTGTGGTATAACAATTCTGTTATCTTTTTTGCATTAAATAAAAGAGAGCCCACTAATTTCGTAAAGCTCTCTTTCAGTAATTTTTTTCCAGATGCATTGTTATTGTTTTATGTCTGTGGTCTTTTTATCGTTAAACTGGATCAGCCAGTCTTCAATTTCATCTTCCAGATAAGAGGTCTGAAGAATCATGGCATTGATGAAGTCATCGGGAACAGGTTCGTCTGTTGCATTTTCAAGATTCCAAAGTTCATTAGACATATTTTCATACTCGGAATAGACACGTTTGAAGCGTGAATTTTCTCTTTCTAGAGCTTCAATATTTTGCTGCTGAAGCTGGAATTTTCTGTATTTGTTTTGACGTTTCATACAAATATTATTAAAATGTGGTCGTAAAAATTTTTGATCGTATGCTTCTAATCGCGCATTACAAGATAGAAAAAACCATCAACACAAATAGTTGAAAATGAATTTATTATCAGGTCAGGTTTACATCATTCTGAAAATTAAATTTAGAAATAATTTTGAATCTAAAAAAATATTTAACATCTTTTTTTATCGGTTTAACATATAATTATAAATTTGCATATCATAAAAATTGGATGAGAGATTTAATACTACGTCAGAAACAGGTTTTGTTCTTCATCATTGCAGGAGGACTCAGTGCGGTTGTGGAAATCGGGAGTTTTAAACTCTTCAGCACTTCCCTTCCTCAGTTTTTTCCGCGCGAAACCAATTTCCACGGAATTCATTATCCGCTGAGTAATATTTTCTCTACAAGCTGCGGAATCATCACCAATTATTTCCTGAGCATCTGGTTTGTTTTCGAAAGAGGAAAGCATTCCAAAAGAAAAGAATTTGCCTATTTTATGATGGTTTCTTTTATTTCAACATTATTAAGTCTCGGTTTTTTCCAGATTTTCTACAGCTATATATTTAAGGATAATATAGATTTGATTATTTATACGCTGAGTCCGGAAATGATCAGTAAAATTGCTGCCATTCTGCTGGTTTCGGTTTTAAATTATTCCATCAAGAAAAAAGTAATCTTTAACGGATAGGCTGTGACGAAAGTTTTAAATTACCTCTGGAGATTCTGGATGCTGATTTTAGCATTTGTCTTCACCATTCTTTTCGGAATTCCGGTTTATATTTTATCATTCAATAAAAACCATTATAAATATGCTTACCGGTTTGTACGATGGTGGAGCTACTGTATTTTTTTCGGGATGGGTCTGCGGTACGATCTTACGAAGCTTTCTGATCAGAAATTAGACAAAAACCAACAGTACGTTTTCATATCTAACCACACATCGATTATGGATATTATGCTGATGTGTATTTTGTGTGCAGATCATCCTGTTTGCTTTGTGGGAAAAAAAGAACTGGTAAAAATTCCGATCTTCGGAACCATCTATAAAAGGATCTGTGTGATGGTAGACCGTAAAAGTGCAAGAAGCCGCGCCGATGTTTACCGGAGATGCGCCGAAAAAATGGAAGAAGGAAACAGCATTGTTATTTTTCCGGAAGGCGGTGTTCCGGATGACACGTCCATTATTCTGGATGAATTTAAAGACGGTGCATTTACGCTTTCTTCAAAACACAACTCTCCTATTGTGGTCTTTACTTTCGTGGGATTAAAGGAAATTTTCCCGTTTGACAATTCCAAAGGTTATCCCGGTAAAGCAAAAGTTTATTTCAACGGAATTTTAACTCCTTCAGAATCACCGAAAGACCTTAAATCGTCCGCTTTTGAGACAATAAAAAAAACATTGTTAAAACACTATAATTAATAGAAATAATATATATTTGTTTTCAGAAATTTTCAACAAATATGTCAAATTATTCTAAACAAACCAATTGGGGACAATTTATCCCATTGGTTACTGTATTTTTTTTCTGGGGATTTGTGGCGGCAAGTAATGACATTTTGATCCCGGTTTTTCAAAAAGCCTTTAATTTATCTCAAACCGAAAGTATGCTTGTACAGATATGCTTCTATGTGGCATATACAGTGGGCTCTTTGATTTATATGCTGGTCTCTGCGGGATTAAAGCAGGATCTGGTGAATAAAATAGGTTACAAAAACGGGCTTATTGTCGGGCTTCTTATTTCTGCAGCAGGAACTTTACTGTTCTATCCGGCTGCCAATATGCATTCTTTCCCTTTAATGATCTCCGGTTTATTTATTGTGGGATTGGGGTTCTCTTTACAGCAGATTGTTGCCAACCCTTTAGCCATCGAAGTCGGACCATCTGAAACAGGTTCTCAGAGATTAACAATGGCAGGAGGAATCAATAATCTTGGAACTACAATCGGTCCGCTGATTGTTTCTTTTGCGATTTTCGGATCTGCAGCTGCATCGAATAATAATGCAAGTGTTGAAAGTGTAAAAATTCCTTACCTTATTTTAGGAGCAGCCTTTGTTCTGGTTGCGATTATGCTTAAATTTTCTTCGCTTCCGGCAGTTACTCCAACAATTACCGAAGATACGGATGACAGCGTAAAAGGACAGCACAGAAAGTCTGCATTGCAGTATCCACAGCTTATCTTAGGGATGATTGCCATCTTTGTTTATGTAGGTGTGGAAGTTTCTACCGCAAGTAATCTTCCTGCTTATATGGAAAAAAGCTTAGGATTTGAAACAAAAGATGTCGCTCCTTATATTTCATTATACTGGGCTTCATTAATGATCGGTCGTTGGACTGGTGCTGTTGAAGCTTTCGACGTAAGTGCAGGATTTAAAAAGATTTTAAGATTCTTAGCTCCTTATCTTGCTTTTGGGGTATTCCTTTTGGTAAATGCAATTGCAAAGCACGATCTGTCTCATTTCTATGTTTACGGATTAATTATTATTGCAATGATTATCTGTGACATTTTGAGTAAAGGAAATCCAGCGAGAATGCTTCTTATTTTCTCGGCTGCAGGTATTACCGCTTTACTGACCGGTATGTTTACTGAAGGAATGGTTTCTGTATATGCTTTTACAAGCGTTGGACTATTCTGTTCTACTCTTTGGCCATGTATTTTCGCTTTAGCCATCAATGGTTTGGGAAAACACACCAATCAGGGTTCAGGGTTATTGATTATGATGATTATGGGAGGAGGAATTGTAAGCCTTATTCAGGGATATGTAGCAGATCTTACCAATATTCACTTCAGTTATATTGTAGGGGTGATCTGTTTTGCTTATCTTGCTTTCTATGCTATAAGAGTAAGCGGAATTTTAAAATCTCAGGGAATTGATCTTGACAAAATCACAAAAGGAAGTGGTCATTAAGAAAACGAACATACAATATAAGAAAAGATTTTGGGCAGGTTTATTACTTGCCCAATTTCTTTTGTTTTATGCTTTTTCAAAATCTGAAATCATGATTTCTTTTTTTGAGACTTTTTTTGAAGTTCAGAAAACGGTTCATCAGATTATATTTTCTTGGATTCCTTTTTCCTTTGGAGATGTAATTTATATTTTGTTGGGAATTTTTCTTGTGTATTGTATCATTACATCATTTAAAAAGAAAAACAGGAATTCTTCTTTTTTAAAAATATTAATGAGCATAAATATCTTCTATTTTTCGTATCAGATATTCTGGGGAATGCTCTATTTTCAGACTCCTATTATTAAAAAGCTACCAAGCCAGAAAGAACCTACTGTTGAAAAGGCAAAAGTATTGGCTTTAAAATATCTCGCGCGATGCAAGGAAACACGAAAACTGACTTCTGAAGATAAAAACGGAATTTTTATTCTGAAAGATCTAAAAGCTGTTCAGACAGAAATTCTTTCGCAGCAGACAAAACTTCCAGAAAACATTTCGGGTAAAAAAGCTTCTGAAATTAATTCCTTCAAACCCAGCTTATTTAAAAACGTGATGAATTTCACCGGAATTCTGGGATATTACAATCCATTCACAGCAGAAGCTCAGTACAACTCACAATTGCCGAATACGCTTATTCCTTTCACTTCTGCACATGAAAGTTCTCACCAGCTTGGTTTTGCCAGAGAGCAGGAAGCGAATTTCGTGGGATATCTCATCGGGATTCATTCGGAAAATACAGATCTGCGATACAGCACAGAATATTTTACCTTAAAAAGCCTGTTGAATTTTATCGCAGATAAAGATCCGGAATTTGTAAAATCTGTTTTGAAAAACTATTCTCCAGAGATGAAAAAAGACAGAGCTTATGAAAAGGCTTTTGTTCTGAAACATCAGGGATTGCTGGATGACTTTTTCGGCTTTACGAACAACCTTTTCCTGAAAAGCAATCAGCAGGAAGGTACGGTTACCTACTCCTATTTTATTGATCTTCTGATGAATTACGAAAAGGAATAAAAAAACAAAAGAATCGTATCAGGCGATACGATTCTAAAAACACAAATGATGAAAAAAAATTTATTACCTTGACTTGTTCCCTCATTCAAGGCGATGTAAAAGTACAATTTTTTTCAGAAATACAAAAGTAATTTTACTTTTTTTAAAAACTTTATGAAAACTTTATGAATTTTTAAGTTTTTTTGAGTTCGTTTGAAATTGTTTTTATTCACACTAAATAGCTGATAAAAAGATTATTGTCATAAAATGTCTTTTCCAAAAATAAAAATTAAACATCCAGCAATCCTAAAGTAATGGATTTTTTAACGAGAGCCGCAATATTATTCACCTGAAGCTTATTGAAAATATTCTTTCGGTGGGTTTCTACAGTATGTTTGCTGATGTAGAGCTTTTCTGCAATTTCTTCTGTTGTAAAACCTTTTCCAATATAGCTTATGATTTCTTTTTCTCTTTTGCTTACAATATTTTTGTTGAAATCATATTTCGCTGCAGGCTGAAAATCTTTGTGAAATACTTTTGCATCATTCCAGACCATATTTTTTATACCTGCAATAAGTACATCAGAATCTGCATCTTTCAGCAAATATCCATCTACATCATCCGTAGAAACCATATTGGAATAAGAACTCATAATCAGGATCTTAACGGTCGGATAAAGCTTTCTTATCATTTTAGACAGTTCGATTCCGTTAATTTGAGGCATGGAAATATCAGTAATCAACAGATCCGGAATTTCAGATTGTAAATTTCTCATCAGATCAGAATAAGTATTGCAGGAATAAATTACCTTAAAATGTTCTTCCTGCTCCAGAAGCATAGTGAGACCTTTTAAAAAAATAAGATGATCATCTATAATGGCAATTTTTATTGTACTTCTCATTGTTTTAAATCAATAATTACAGTTGTTCCTTTGTCTTTAGTAGACTGTATATTTATTTCACCTGATATGATTTCCAATCTGTCCTGAATATTTTTAAGCCCTACTCCTTTTTCATTCATAGAAAACCCGACTCCGTTATCCGTAATGAAAATATTAATATCATTAAGATCTCTGTTGACGGACAACTCTACTTCTGTTGCTTTGGCGTGTCTGGAAATATTATTCAGCAATTCCTGCAAAATTCTGTAAAGGTTTATTTTTTTAATTTCGCTTAAATCATCCAATGCATTTTCAGGATAGATGTAAAGATAAAAACTGAATTCATTGCGTTGCTCATAAATGGTTTTCAAATCCAGTAAAAGATCTTTAAGATTTTTGTCTCTCAGATTATTAATACTCAGATTATGAGAAATCTCCCTTATTTCCTGAAATAAATTAGAAATATTGTCCTGAATTTTATCTAAATTTTTATTGTTAAGATCCGCATTCTCTTTTGCCAATAAGAGTTTTATTCCTGCCAAATCACCCGCGACACCGTCATGAAGATCTTTGGCAATTCTATTCCGTTCAATATCCTGTCCTTTTACAAGAGCAGTCATTTCTTTAAGTTCCTGCTCTCTTAATAATCTTTCTTTTTCCTGTTGATGATTAATATTTTCCTGAAGCCTTAATTTTTTAAGAAACTGAGCTCTTTTATATCCGAAATATAAAAAACCCGTTAATATAAAAATAGATAAAAGAGAGGTAACAACCACTAATTTATTCTTTTTAGCCTGCAGTTCTTTCTGCTGATTCAGGAGCTTAATCTGGCTGTTTTTTTTATCAACTTCGTATCTGGTAATAATTTCATTGATGTTTCGGTTTTTTTCAACGCTAAAAACACTGTCATTCAATTTATTGTAGATTTTCAGGTACTGATAAGCTTCTTCGTAGTCTCCGTTTTTACTGAAAACTGTATTGAGATCATCCATCAATGATATTTTATAATCCAACGGAATCGCAGGATTATCTGCAATTTTCTCTGCTTTTAAATAATAAGTTATCGCCTCAGAATACTGTCTTTTTTTATAATGATATCCTCCTAAATTATAGTAGTATAAAAAATTTAAGCTCGAATCTCCAATATCTTCAATCAATATTTTTGCAGCCTTGAGGTGCGATAAAGCAGCATCCAGATTTTTCCTTTGATCGCCCATAAAAAAGACAGCCAGATTGATATGAATGTCATACTGCCACTTTTTCTGATCCAGTTGTCTGGCTATCGAAAGTGCATCTGTGAAATACATCAATGCTGAATCCGGATTTTTTTTCCGCAGAATCATGCCTAAATTATTACTGCTTCCAAACTGCTCAGAAATTAAATTCTTCTCTTTTGTAAACCGATAATCTTCCTGAAAATATTGTATTGCCTGAACAGTATCATTTTGAGATAAAAACAGATTTCCCAAATTTTTTAAGGCAAAGCTTTTTTCGTTAAGCTCCCGCTTTTCAGAAATTTTTAATGATTTTAAAAACAGCTGTATTGCAAGCTGGTAATTGCTCTTATTATTTTCAATAAGTCCCAATTGGTTATAAGCAAGAGCCTGAGTCTGAAAATTATCTGAACGAAAAGCAACAGGAATCGATTTTTTAATATAGTATTGTGCTTTTTCAATGTCTCCTTTCTGGTAAAAACAATATCCCAGTCCATACAATCCTTTAGAAAGATAAAAATTATCCCCTTTTCTTTCACTGATTATTTTCACTTTGTTGATGTAATACACAGAAGAGTCTAAATCTGTGATTAAATTTCTTCTGTATTTTGTAAGGAAATCTTCAATCTCAGTATCCTTTTTCTGAGCCATAAAAAAGACACTGCTTAATAAACAGAATAAAATAAAATGTTTCATCATAAAAAGTAAATATACCATATTTATGGGATAGTGTATACAGTTGATTAATAATACTTTTGATAAAACAAAACCAATTTATGATGTTAAAAACAATATTACTTCTTTTTTTAGGCTCCTCCTTCTATTTTGGGCAAAGCATAAAAAATCCAGGATCTTTTTCAGGTCAGTCAAATTCTTCATGTACAGATTGCACCCTGAATCTGGCAGTCAGTTCTGAAGGCGACGGAACCAAAGCAACGGGAACAAGCGGACAGGGAAGCGGAACAACATCAGATGCTATAGAACTACTTATCCGACAAACCAAGAACTCACTAATCATTCAGTTAATGCCACAAAATAGAAATCTTAGCGCATTTACTATTTATGATTCGGCATGGAATATCAAGAAAGCGCAACAGATTAGCCCTACAAATTCCTATACGATTGATACATCTGATCTGTTATCGGGAAATTATACGATTGAACTGGAAATTGTTTCGCCAAACGTAAGTATGCAGCAATCTTTTACCAAGGAATAATTAAAAAAAACAGAATATGATGAATTGCAAATCATCATCAATATCTAACGCGGAATCCGAAAAGCGATAAAGAGTAGGAATAATTAAAATTAATATTCTATGAAAAATTTGAAAAAATTATCCCGACCAGAATTAAAATCTTTGAATGGAGGATGGTACGACTGCGGAGGACCTTTTCCGCCGGCAATCTGTAAATGTAAAAGAGGACAGCAATTGTGTCCGGATGGAACGTGTAAACCAGCTAATGAACTATGCCGTTAATTCCCTTTAATTATGAAAAATCTTAAAAAACTAGATCGAAACGAAATGAAAGCGGTTTTAGGAGGACTGGCTTGCAGAACGGATGACGGTTATTGTCCCGGAGGTTCTATCTGTTGTGGTACGCTTTGCCGATTACCAAGACAATGTAATATGTAAAGAACAAAAGAATTATGAAAAATTTAAAAAAGTTGAGCCGAGCAGAATTAAAAGTTTTAACGGGCGGAATATCTCCATACATCGTAAAATGCTGTAAGGATAGAACCTGCCCTACAAATCCTTACTGCCTTAGAGTTTTAACTCCGGTTTAGAAAAATTTCAGGAAAAATTTTGCAGAAAAAGCAATTCACAAATTAAAAAAGTTGAGAAGCATTTGGTGTTTCTCAACTTTTTAACTGAATACAAATTATAAGATAATTGTAAAATTATTTCTGAGATTTTAAAATCTCATTTTCTTTTTTAAGTAATTCAACATCTCTTTTAAGCAATGAAATATAATCCTGCAGGCTTTCTAAAACAGAGTTTGGAATATTAAAATTTTGATTGTAATAATTCTCAGAATTATCATTGAAACTTGAGTTATCATGATGAACAACTCCCGAAAATTCAGGTTCTTTGATATCATCAACACAAACATCCAGAGCTTTTGCCAGTTTCTCCCATTCGTCATCATAAATTTTCGATCTCCCATTTTCTTTACGGGAATAGCTGGAAGGATCTGTAGATAATATTTTTGCCATGTATTGCTGAGATAGTTTTCTTTGTTTTCTAAGGTCTTTTAGTTTTTGTTGTATCATCCCTCTGTGTTTATTTTGCAAATTTATAAAAAATCAAACGCAAAATTTGCAAAAAAATTGCAGGAAAATTGCAATTTTTATCCATTAATCGTGAGATATTTTTTCATAGTTTTGAAAATCAATATTGATAAAGCGCTTTAAAAAAACTCATTTATATATGTACAGATATAGATGAAAAACTGATCAGTAGAACCCTATGTCAGGGATTGTATGACAAAAAAAATTATTTAATACAAAAAAAATGGACAAATGAAAAATTTGAAAAAGCTTTCGAGAAATGATTTGAAAGAAATTAATGGAGGTAGATTACCTGGAGGGGGATCATGCAGAATTAGTGTTCAATATGCAGGTGGAGGATATGGTGTTTTTGACACCCCTACAATAAGCTCTTGCTCTAACCAGCAGACACAGGCAAATAAACAGTGTCTTAATTTAATTGGAAATCCTAACAGTGGAACTAGATGTTCTTATGATTGTGGTTGCGATGGATATGGACATTAAAAAATATAGGAAGAGTTTATTACTCTTCCTTTTACTTCTATTAGTATTTGTAAATTGTCAAAAAAAAGACACTAAAAATATTAATAATGTTGAAAATGCATTACGAATAGATACACTGAATTTAATTACAAATGTTTCATTTTATGATACAGGAACATTTGCTCTAAATACTCTTGTAAATCATAGAAATTTTAATTTCTCAATTTCTGGAACTAAAAAAAATGTAAAAGAAAGTAAAGAAATAACACTAACAAAACCAACAGTGTTTGAATCCTATGCTCTGGTTAACGGAAAAACAAGAGTTCAAAGATATTTGGTTTTTAGTAAAAATGATACTTTAACATTTGAATTTCGTAAAAATGGATCCGTTTATACAGGAAATAAGAAAAATGCTATTCTGAATACCTTAATATCGGATAATACTATTTATTCTATTGAAGAACCGGATAATTCTGGTAATTACATACAGTCGCTTAAAAAAAAATATGACAATAATTTAGCTATAATTAAGCAAGATTCTACTAATTATACTGATTTTCAATACAAGGCGATAAATGATTATTTAGAAATATATTTCTACAATAAACTTTTTAATGTAGATTTTTCAAAAATTACAAATCAGAAAGTAATTGAAGAACTAGACAAATACTTTGATATAGTTAATAACAATATTTTAATATTAAACAGACTTAATGCCGTACAAAATAAAAGTTTAATAATAAATTTATTACGGTATATATCATTTAAAAATAAGAATCATCATTTGATTGATAACTTACAATTTCTTGATAAAAAATTATTTAAAACAGAGGCTTTAGATGGTTTTCTTTTGGATTACATGGAAAATGATAATACTTTAAGTAAGAATGATATTGATATTATGAAAAAGTATATCCGAGAAAGCAGCCTCAAAAAAGCAACTGAGAAAAGCAAAGGGAAAGTTCTGTCTAAAAATATACTAAACTCCACTATTAAAGATGCAAAACTAAATGAAGTTGCCATTAAAAATATATTGTCAGTAAAAAATGAAAAATTAATTTTAGTAGACTTATGGGCTACATGGTGTGTACCATGTCTTAAAGAAATACCTAATTGGAAAATAGCACAAAAAAAATATAGTGATAAAATAAAATTCATTCGTATTAGTATAGATAACGATCAAAAAAAATGGAACGTATTCCTAAAAAAGGATATAAATGATGAGTCCAATTATATTATCAGCAACTCTAGTCATCCTTTTATAAAATACTTTGAAATCAGTTCAATTCCAAGGTTTCTTTTATTCAATAATAAGTTTGAGGTAATTTCAGATGACTTTGACAGACCAAGTGACAATAATTTTGACATTAAGCTTAAAGCAATTTTGGATGAAAATTAATTCTATAATAACGTTCATTTTCTTTCTGTCGTTACTATCATGTGAAAAACATGCAAAAACAACCATAATCAAAGGTAATATTCCTAATTTACCAGATGGAACTGTATACCTTTTTAAAGATTATCCTAGTAATAAAGTAGATAGTGTAAAAAGTATTAATGGTGTATTTAAAATATCTCATAAATGGTTTGAAAAGGAGCCTGTCTATATTGGAATTGACCATATTGATAAAAAAGGAGTTTTGCGTTTTTTTTCTTTTAGGACAAATGCAAAATATAAAGGTTCAGGTTGGGGAACTAGCGTATTTTTATCTGATTCGATAATTGAAATTATGGGCAATTTAAAATATGACACTTTAGTTGGAATTCAGCTTCCTCCGGGCAGAAAACCAGTAACAGGACCTCCCTTAAAAGCCGGACAACAAACAGAAGCTTTTTATGATGTAGATGGTGATTTATTTGATAATATTACTCCTAAAGCCTTTCCAATTATTAAAGAAAAATTAATTAAGTTTCCTTTTTCATATCATTTATTATACAAGATTAATGAAAATAAAAATAGCTTTTCTCCGCAACAGGTCGATGAATATTTAAAACTTTTCAAAGGAGAAATTACTCAAAGTACAACTTTTAAAAATTTATCCGCCTACAACAAAAAAAGATACACCGAGAAAAATACATCGCTTCCCTCATTGGAAAATATCAGTGGTGAGAAATCTGCTATTTTGGATTCAAAATATAAAAAGCATCTGGTTGTTTTCTGGGCAAGTTGGTGCGGACCTTGCAGAGAGGAAATCCCTCTTTTGAAAAACATGTACAGGAAAAAAGATGAATCATTAGAATTTATTTCAATCTCAATTGATGAAGATAAAAATGCTTGGAAAAAAGCACTCAATGAAGAAAAAATGAATTGGAGGCAATTCATCTTCAATGGAAAAGATCCAAACTACGAAAAAATTCAGATGCATTTCAAATTAAATGGTGCGATTCCATATACTGTTCTTCTTGATAACAATTCTAAGATTTTAAAGTCTACTGTTGGTCTATCTTCAGAGAAAAATTTGCAGGATTTTATTAGTAGCAAATAGTAAAATCGTATATATCACTTATAAAATTGAATATAAAACATTCATAAGCAATAAAATAAACATAAATCACGTTAAAATGAAAAAAGTATTTGTTTTTTTCAAACATCTGCTTATTTTAGATGAAAAATATTAATATGCTATTGGACAAACTCATTAACTATCTAAAACTCGACAAACAGGAGTTTCTTTTTCAGTTTAACTCACACCCAAATTATCCTTCTGCTTTAGCTTTCAGCGACACATTAAATTTCATGGGCGTACGAAATGATGCGTACGAATTAGATAAAGAATACTGGGATGAACTTCCTGAAGAGTTTATTACCATTGTAGATAATTCTTTTTCGCTCGTTAAAAAAAACGGCACACAATATTCCATTTATTCCGATAAAGCAAAGACTTTAAATAAAGAAGAACTGCACAAAAAATCCACAGATTTTGTTTTGCTGTTTGAAAAAGATAAAGTTGAGCAAAAATCCGTGACAAGCTACAAACCTTTTATTTATGCTATTTTTGCGGTTGTTTTAATCTATTCAGCAATTAATTTAGCTTGGTATGAAGCGGTTTTCAATGTTTTATCATTGGTAGGAGTGTATATTTCTTTAGAACTTTTCAATCAGAAATTCGGAAATACTTCTACCGTTATCGGAAGTATTTGTGGAGATACAGCAGGAAATCAGGCTGTAAATTCCTGCAGCAAAATCATTACACAGGATAAGACAAGCATTTTAGGGCTTAAGTTCTCAGATTTTTCTCTGATCTATTTTGTTGGACTTACCATTTTAGGATTGTTTCTTCCTGCAACTTCACTTATTATTAAAGGTTTTACCTTTGCTTCGGTTATCGCAATCGGCTATTCTTTATATGTTCAGGGATTTGTTGAAAAAACTTTTTGCCGTGTCTGCCTTTTGATTATTTCTATTTTAACAGCCCAGATTTTAATCAGTGTTTTGCTTTTTCCAATTATCTCTTTTGATCTGAAAACCGCTTTACTTAGTATTATTTTATGGATTGCTGTATTTTCAATGGTTTTGTATTTAAACAATACGCTTGAAGAAAGAGAAACTCTGCAAAAATCGAATGCAAAAAATTTAAGATTCAAAAGAAATTATGAACTTTTCAAAAGAGAACTATCAGAAAAAGAAAAAGTAACATTTTCTGATAATGAAACTTTCTTTATAGGAAATAAAGATGCCAAACTGCATTTATCGATTGTTTCAAATCCATACTGCGGATTTTGTAAAGATGCTCATAAAATTGTAGAAACTTTACTTACAAAATATCCAAATGACATTTCAGTGCAGATGAGATTTAACTATTCTCCGGATAAACAGAACGAGAAATTCACGAATCTGATTTCAGATTTCATGTATACCTACCGAAATAAACCATCTCAGGAGTTCTTACAACTTATAGAATATTGGTTTGAAAACAAAGATGAAAATAAAGTAAGACAAAAAGCAGGAACGAATTCCGCTCAGGAGGATCTTACTCCTCTTGTGGAAATGTCTGCCGAAAACAGAAATGCTGGATTAAATTTTACCCCAATCATTTTGATCAACGGTTATCAGTTTCCGGATAAATACGATCGTGAAGATATTTACTATTTTATTGATGAATTGTCTGAAGACGAAGAAATTTAACGGGTAATTAATTTTTGTAATACAAAATTCACTAATTTAGGAAAAATTTAAAGCGGAATCCGAAAAGCTTAAAAAGAGTAGGAAATCAAACAAATTATTATACTATGAAAAATCTAAAGAAAATTGCAAGAGAAGATCTCAGAATGATTCAGGGAGGTTACGGTCCTCCGGTAAGTGACGGAATGGGAGGATGGTATTGCCCAAACCGTACAGAAGTAATGTGTCTGAACGGATGTACAGTTCTTTGCATGAGTGGAACTCAGTGTAAACCATCTTTCTGCATTGATCCAATCTTTGGATAAAATAACAGAACCAAATCATTAAATTATGAAAAATCTAAAAAAGCTTAACCGAAATCAACTAAAAACAGTTACAGGTGGAATTGCTTGCAGAACCGAAGATGATTACTGCCCCGGAACTTCTGTATGCTGCAGAAACGGCGGTCAGTTCGACGGATTATGCAGAAGTTTACAACAAATGGCAACGCAATGCGCATTTTAAATAAATAATTACTATGAAAAATCTAAAAAAACTTTCAAGAGAAAACTTGAAATCTGTAAAAGGAGGTGTAAAAGAAGGATGTCCTGGACCAAAATCACCATATTATCGTCCATATGCTACACAAGCAGAGTGTGAGGCAGCCACAGGAAAAACCTGCTCATATTCAGAAGAAAGCTATTGCTTTCCTGCAGGATGGAATGCAGATCTTCTATAAAAATTAAAAATTTAATTTTTTGAAAGAAATAGTTGTCGTCGAACCGGCGGCAACTTATTTATAAATAAAAACGTCAATCATTGAAATCTTTTCCTTTCTATCGTCAACCAGACTCAAAAGACTGCGGTCCTACCTGCCTTCGTATTGTAAGCAAACATTATGGCAAAAGTATCTCGCTCCAACAAATTCGTAACCTTTCAGAAACGACAAGGGAAGGAAGCAGCTTACTCGGATTGAGTGATGCTGCGGAAGACCTTGGGTTCCGTTCTTTAGGAGTTCAGATTAATTTTGAATCTCTTGCAGAGGAAGTTCCGTTTCCCTGTATTGTCCACTGGAATAAAAATCACTTCGTGGTTGTTTATAAAATAGACAAAAACAACAAAGTTTACGTTTCAGATCCCGGATACGGACTCATTACCTACACGAGAGAAGAATTCATCAAGTTATGGATCGGTGAAAATGCCAATGAAAAAACAGAAGAGGGAATTGTACTTATTTTAGAAACCACCCCTGCTTTTTTTCAAACAGAATTTGATGATCAGGAAAGTAAAGCCAGTTTTTCTTTTCTTTCAAAATATGTATTAAAATATAAATCGCTGGTTATCCAGCTCGCAGTAGGTCTTTTGGCAGGAAGTTTACTTTCTCTGATTTTCCCTTTCCTTACCCAGAGTATTGTCGATGTTGGTATTCAGAATCAGGATCTTAATTTCATTTATCTTGTCCTTTTAGCACAAGTGATGCTTTTTATGGGAAGAATGGGAATTGAAATGATCCGAAGCTGGATTTTGCTTCATCTTTCGGCAAGGATTAATATTTCTATTATTTCCGATTTCTTTATTAAACTCATGAAGCTTCCGATCAGTTTTTTCGATACGAGAATGACCGGAGACATCATGCAGAGAATTAATGACCATCACAGAATCGAGCAGCTTCTCACAAGTTCTTCGCTGAACACCCTGTTTTCATTAGTCAATCTTATTATTTTCAGTATCGTACTGTTATTTTATGATTACAGGCTGTTTATCGTCTATCTTATCGGAGCGGCAGCTTACATCGGATGGATCAGTTTTTTCCTGAGCAAAAGAAAAGAACTCGATTACAAAAGATTTTCGCAGGTTTCTCAGGAGCAGAGCAAAGTGATCGAACTGATCAACGGAATGCAGGAGATAAAAATGCATAATGCCGAGAAACAAAAAAGATGGGACTGGGAATTTCTACAGGTGAAATTATTCAAGCTGAGAATAAAATCTTTGTCTTTGGAACAGTGGCAGTCTGTAGGAGGAAATTTCATTAACCAGATGAAAGATATTTTCGTGAGCTTTCTTTCGGCAAAATTGGTGCTTGAAGGAAATTTAACGTTAGGGATGATGCTTTCAGTTCAGTATATCATCGGACAATTAAACAGCCCTTTGCTTCAGCTGATCGATTTTATAAAACAGTTTCAGGATGCTAAAATTTCTTTGGAAAGATTGGGTGAAATTCATGATAAGGATGACGAGGAGAATAAGGAAGAGCAATATTCCCACGAAATTCCGGAAAAAGACATTCTGGTGGAAAACGTTTCATTCAGATATACCGGCTCCGATGTTCCGGTTTTTGAAAATCTTACATTGAGCATTCCTTTTCAGAAAACGACAGCCATTGTAGGAGCAAGCGGAAGCGGAAAAACAACACTTTTGAAACTTTTAATGAAATTCTACGAACCTTCTCAGGGAGAAATTCGATTAGGAAATACAAAACTCAATAATATTTCCCCGAGATTCTGGAGAGATCATTGCGGAGTGGTAATGCAGGAAGGATATGTTTTTAATGATACTATTGCCAATAATATTGCCGTTGGTGAAGATTATGTAGATAAGCAAAAATTGAGGAGATCCGTAGAAATCGCCAACATTAAAGAATTTATTGAAGAATTGCCATTAAGCTACAACACAAAAATCGGAAATGAAGGTTTGGGAGTGAGCGGCGGGCAAAAGCAGAGACTTTTCATTGCAAGAGCGGTTTATAAATCTCCTGATTATATTTTATTTGATGAAGCAACTTCTGCTTTGGATGCAAACAATGAAAAAGTGATCATGGAAAATCTCGAACAGTTCTTCAAAGGAAAAACAGCAGTTGTGATCGCTCACAGGCTTTCCACTGTAAAACACGCCGATAAAATCATTGTTTTAGATAAAGGAAAAGTAGTAGAAGAAGGAAATCATGCGGAATTGGTTGCTCTGAGAGGAGAATATTACCGATTGGTAAAGAATCAGTTAGAACTTGGAAATTAAATTTCAGGTATATCATATAGCGAAATCCGAAAAGCTTATAGAGTAGGAATAATTTACAAAATCAAATTTTATGAAAAAAATGAAGAAGCTAACAAGAGAAAATCTTAAAAACGTAAAAGGAGCAGGCGGGCCCTCATATCCGGACGACTCTATTTATTATTGCCACTGCGGCGGTACTGGATGGTATATTGCAGAGGAAAAGTCGTGTATGGATATTAACGGGAATTATTATCCGCCCATTTGTCAGTAATTCAATTTAAATCACATTTAAAATTACTATGAAAAATCTTAAAAAATTAACGCGCAAAGATCTTAAACATGTAAAAGGGAGCGGAGGCGGATTTCCGGGTGAAGGTTTAGGAGGTAGCGATTGCGGAGACTATTTTCCGGTAGACCCTCCAATGCCTGGACAGCCTTATAACTGCGGATGTAATTACCTTGCATGGTGTGAAAAAATGTCTGCCTGCGTACACATGAATTTTTACAGTGCAGAAAACTGCCATCTTTAATACAAACTAAAACAAATTTTAATTATGAAAAATTTAAAAAAATTAACAAGAAAAGATTTAAAAGATCTTAAAGGAGGAGGATTAAACGATTGCGGAGCATATTTCCCACCTGAACCACCACTTCCGGGAGAACCGTACGATTGTGGCTGCAACCTTATGTGGTGCTCAAAAAGAAGTGCATGTATTCATCAGAATATGTACTCACCGCAAATTTGCAAATAATTAAAAATTTTTAGATTTCAACTTAAATCTAATGCATAAAACAGCAATCTTCTTAACGGAAGATTGCTTCTATTAAAATATGGAAAAAGACATTTTAGATAATATTGAGCTTCGTTCTGAAAGTGTTCAGGATATTTTGACCCAACCTCCTCACTGGATGATCCGTTGGGGAAATACCATTATATTTTTGATTTTAGTGCTTATTTTAATAATGAGCTACGTCATCAAATATCCGGAATTTATTCCTGCGCCTATTATTGTGACTTCACAAAATCCACCGGAGAAATTAGAAGCCAGAACCAATTCTAAAATTGAAAAAATATTTATCAAAGATCATCAGGAAGTTAAAAAAGATCAGGTATTGATGGTCATGCAGTCTTCTGCCAACTACAAAGATGTTCTTGCATTAAAAAAAATAATCGATTCTTTATCACCCAATAGATTATCATCATTTCCACTCAGCGAAACCTCTCATTTCAAATTGGGAGAACTTCAGGGAGATTATAACAGTTTTGCAAAAGCTTTTCAGGATGAAGCTCTGTTTACAAGACTGCAGCCTTACGCTCCGGAAAATCTTGCCGCTAACCAGAGTCTTTCCGAATACAGGGTAAGAATTGCCACTACCAAACAGCAAAAAAGCCTTGAACAGGCAAAATATGAGCTTACCAAGAAAAATTACATCCGTTCTCAGGAGTTATTCAATCAAGGAGTTATTTCCTCCATGGAGCTTGAAAATGAAAAAATAAAATACATACAGGCGCAGCAAAATTTAGAAAACATCAACATTTCTCTTTCACAGATGGAAGAAGGAATTTCTAATTTAAATAAAACAAAAAGCGGAACAGCTATTAACACAGAAAAAGATAAAATTACCTACTCTTCCCAGACTTTACAGCTTTTTGAACAATTGAGAAAATCGCTGAAGCAATGGGAGCAAAATTATCTTCTTATTTCGAATACAGATGGTATTGCCAGTTTTCAGCAGTTTTTCGGCGAAAATCAGTTTATAAAAGCAGGAGATGCCGTTTTATCTATTCTTCCTAAAAACCGGGAAAAACTAGTCGGCAGAATGTCGGTTCCGGCTACCAACTCAGGTAAGATTGCTTCGGGTGAAAAGGTTTTGATTAAGCTCGACAATTACCGTTATCAGGAATACGGAATCGTAGAAGGAAAAGTACAGAATATTTCTCTGTCTCCCGATAAAGAAGGAAATTACTACGTAGATGTACTTCTTCCAAAAGGATTAAAAACCAGCTACAATAAAAACTTGGTTTTCGATAAAGAATTAAAAGGAAGTGCGGAAATTGTTACTCAGGATTTAAGGTTGATTGAGCGCTTCTTTTATCAGATGAGAAAATTATTAGGATATCAAAGCTAATACAAATATAGAAACCGGAACGCCCTTGTTTCGGTTTTATTTTTTGTATTCCGTTAAAAATAGCTGATTTTTATAAATAGAAAACTACCATGATTATCAAATAAAAAGGTTTCAGGATATTTCTTGAAACCTTTTATTCATATGTAGCGAAGACGGGAATTGAACCCGTGACCTCAGGGTTATGAATCCTGCGCTCTAACCAACTGAGCTACCTCGCCGTTTTGGTGGTGCAAATATACAAAAATATTTACTCCCTCCAAATTTATTTTAACTTAAAATATTCCAAAACATCACCAACATGCTCTGGTTTGCTGATTATCTTATTGTTAGCATCCAAAATAAAATACGTAGGAGTTGCATGAACATTGTATGTATCTACGTAAGTACTGTTCCAACCTTTCAGTTCAGAATCATTTACCCATGGAAATGCTGCAATCTTTTTAGAATAAGAATCTTTATCCACATCTAAAGATAAACCAACAACCTGAACATTTTTAGCCTTCAAATCGCTGTATTTAGCCAATAATTGAGGAAGCTCACTTTCACAGTGAGAACACGTGGAAGACCAGAAAATAACTACCTTTTTATCAGCCTTAATATCCTGTAAAGATTTAGCAGTAGTATTAACCGGTGAATTAAACTTATAATTAGGGAAAACTGCTCCCATTTCAACGTTGGCATTAGATTTCAACGTGGAAGCAAGCCTGTCGGTAATTGTGCATTTTAGATTTTTAGCCAGATTAAGATATTTATCCTTGAAATCCTGCATATCATATACATCAAAAATATCGATCAATTCAGAAAGTACGGTCTGTCCTCGGGGAGTTTCTACTTTTAATATATCTAAAAGTTTATCCACAGAGGCTGTAACATTAGTATTGCCACCCGAATTCAGATAACTTACTAAAATTGGTCTCAACAGTGATGATGTTTCTAACATATCGTTAGACTTATCAATAAAATTGATGATTTCGTCCTGAGTTACTTTTTTAGAAGCATCACCAGACAAAAATTTACTGTAATTGGTATTGTAATAATAGATAAAAGGATGCTGCGCCTGATCTATTCCGGAAGAGCTTCCTGAAAGTCTGTTGATTTCAGTCTTTAAAGCTTTTCCAAACTCCGTATTGTCTTTATAATATTCTTTGATCTGTGCTAAAGCAGGAAGAATAAGTTCTTTCTTCTGTGAGCCTTCCTGAAGCTTACTCATCACATCATTGGCTTCATCAAGATAAACGATATCCTTTATTTTATTAGCCTGCGTTTCAAGCTTAACACTTACATTTTTATTTTCTGAAATGAAATTGAAAGTATTATTGGAGTTGGGAAAATAGACTTTCATCATTCCCATATAATTTTTGGGATATTTAAAAGTCCATACATTATTTTTACTTTGTTCTTTCGTTACAATAATATCCTTAGAACCATTTAAAGTATATAAAATTGCGTCTTGATCTTTAAAATCGGCAGGAGCCTGAATGGAGACTGTAAACTGAGCCTGTAATGAAAATGCAGCTGCTAAAGCTGATATTGTAAAAATTTTTTTCATAACGTAAAAATAAAAAAACTCTCCGAGTAATCAGAGAGTTTAATAGTATTTTAATAAAATTTTATGCTTTCTTAGCTGTATACTTTTTAGTAAAAAATGCGATGAATAAAACAGCAATAATTCCTAATGCATACACATACATATCTATCGGTGAGGAAACTACAGTTCCTCCTGAACCGGATCCTCCGGTTCCCCCGTCACCAGGGTTTGGTGGTGCTTGTGCGCTCACCCATGATAGTGCAAAAAGAAAAAAAGTAGAGACCAGTTTATTAATAGTTTTCATATTCAATTATTTTAAGATTTTCGTGTTAACAATATCTCCTTTGTCTGAAACAACTTTTACTACGTAAGAATTCTTGATATTTTTATCCAATTCAATTACGAAGTCTCTAGAAGTCTCAACAGCTTTTTTAGAGATTACTAATTTACCACTCATATCATAAACTTCGATGTCTGCTTTTTTCCAATTAGGATCAAATCTAACGATATAGTTATCAATTGCAGGGTTGTAAACAACCAGTGTTCTTGATGGAGATTTAGTATCATTTGTTGCTAATACCACACCAGTAAGCTCTCCATAATATAGATCAGCTTCAGTAGTAATAGCAGAAGTAGTTCCACCCTGAACAGCTTGCTGTAAATTACCGTTAGCAGCCTTATAATAGAATCCGATTCCTGAAGATAACTGATGTACTCCGTTATTTACCAATTCACCGTTTTCTTTAACTTCAAATTTATATGACTTAACTACATTGGTATTATAATTAACCAGTTTAATGTTCTTACCTAAGAAATTAACTTCGTTAGCTTCATTAATATACAACCAATAGTTAAGATTATTGTTATCATACCCGCCATTTGGAGCTTCTTCAAAAGTACCGATAACATCTCCTCCTGTAGCAGAAGCCTGAACTGTTGTTGCAGATGATGTCTGGTGTCCTGTTGTAAAATTAGGATTTACCACATAATATGTTCTTCCAACTTCTTTACCATTAGCATCCAGAGCAATTACACCAAGTTGTTTTACAGTATTGGTAGTTCCTTTTTGTCCGAAGGTTGTATTTGCTGAAGATTTAGCAGCATTTACATTGTAGTCTACATTTGCAGCTCTAACAGTGCTATTGAATCTTCTCAGGGTAGAGAAATTCAATGTCTGTGCTGTATTATCTCTAAGCTTTAATACAAAAGTCTGCATCGGCTTGATGATAAGTCCTGTATCTCCTACAGGAACTCCTAATGTAGTATACGTCTGAACCTGAGCTCCGGTAGTATAGGTTCCCCCTCCTCCATTGCTTCCTCCTGCGTAACTAACTACTGTACCGGTAGTATATTTTACTCCCCATATATTAGATACAGCGTTTCCGTCTGTAACGCCGCCACTTTCAACATATCCTATTCTGGATAAATCAAGGTTAGTAAAATATGGATTACCAAACTGATAAATATTTTTACCGAAATTTCCTACGAATTTTCCAGTAGTATTAGAGAACTGATCCTGAAGATAAGTTGCATATTGCTCTCCATAAGTATTGTAACCAAGTCCGTTTGTTCCAAAAGAAACATTACCTGCATTCTGCAGACTCACTGCTGTAAGATCTTCAGAACGTACAGGAGCTCCGTTTAAGGTATAAACAGTACCTGTAGGGGTAGGTGCAATAGTTGGTAAAGTTGATGGCGGAGTACTTAAATCAAGATTGTTTGATCTTGATCCTAGCATATAATATGCCGGGGAATTAGGAGTTGTGTTGGCAAGATTTGTAACATGATCAGAAACCGCACTTGCGTTATTCCATGATAAAATCAAATCATTGTTAACAAATCCCGGATTGTTAAGGGTTCTTGTAGTCCCGAAAGTCTTGTTCAACTCTGTTGATAAAGTACTGTACGCTTTTCCGGCAAAAGGCAATGCCATTTGTTGGAAATAGTTTCCATTACCATTCTTAGCGGTTCTGTATTCCTTACTTACCACACCGGTAAGATTGCCTGCAGAAATACCATTAATATAAAGCTGACCGTAAGTGGAAGAATCGTAACTTCCCGGTGTATTAAGTCTTAAGACGATGTTTCCACCATCTGTTTTGTTGGCACCACCGGTGGTAATTGTTTTGAAAGCATCTGTCGGGGTGGCATCTACCATAACGTTCCCATGAACATCTACGATACCAGCTCCTCTGGTCTGGATTCCTCCTCCACTATATACCAAAGTACCTTCACTCACATACGTAGTAGCAGCGTCATCTACGTGTACTAGAACATTCTGCGCCTGAACAGAATAAGTAGCTGCCAATAAACCAATAGCAAATAAACTTTTTCTCATTGTATATAAATATTTGTGTGTTAATACAATATCTCAAATGCAAAGTTATGTTTTTTTTACTAAAAAACAAAAATATTTTATTTATTAACAAAAATATTATCCTCCGTTAATACTATTTCCTGTTGTTCACCTATGGAGAACATATAATCCTCAAGCACCTTTTCGGTGGTTCCTCTCAAGCCTCTTGCACCTAATCCTTTTTCAATAGTTTCTTCTACAATTTTTTCAATAGCCCCGTCTGTAAATTTCAGATCGGCTCCATCCATTTTAAAAAGTTCGATAAACTGATTGACAATTGAATTTTTAGGCTCCTTCATAATTCTTACCATTGTTTCTTTCGTAAGCTTATCAAGATAAGTAATGATCGGGAATCTTCCCAAAAGTTCAGGAATAAGACCGAAAGAACGAAGATCGATGGCATTAATATTTGTTAATATGTACTCGTCTTCATCCGTTTTGTTAATTTTTTCCGAACTGAAACCTATTGCCTGCTTGTTCATTCTTCTTTCGATGATCTCTTTGATCCCGTCGAAAGCTCCTCCTGCAATAAACAGAATATTTTGTGTATTCACCTGAATATATTTCTGATCCGGATGTTTTCTTCCTCCCTGTGGCGGAACATTTACAATACTGCCTTCCAACAGTTTCAGTAATCCCTGCTGAACTCCTTCTCCGGAAACGTCTCTTGTGATACTCGGATTATCTGATTTTCTGGCGATTTTATCAATTTCATCAATAAAAACGATTCCTTTTTCCGCTTTTTCCACATCATAATCGGCAACCATTAAAAGCCTTGAAAGAATACTTTCCACATCTTCACCTACATAACCAGCTTCCGTTAAAATCGTAGCATCCACGATACAGAAAGGAACATTCAGTTCTCTGGCAATGGTTTTTGCCAGCAGCGTTTTCCCTGTTCCCGTTTCACCGATCATGATGATGTTTGATTTTTCAAGCTCTACCTCTCTGTTTTCGTCCTGAGCGTGAAGTAATCTCTTGTAGTGATTGTACACAGCAATCGACAATTGTTTTTTTGCCTGATCCTGCCCGATGACATACTGATCGAGAAATTCTTTAATCTCTTTCGGTTTCTTAAGTTCGTTTATATTTTCTGCCGGAGCATAACCTGATTTTGAACTGCTGTCTTTCACGATTGCATGAGCCTGCTCGATACAATTTTCGCAAATAAAGCCGTTTTGACCCGAAATCAGCATCTGCACTTCATTTCTCTTTCTTCCGCAGAAAGAACATTGGTTTGAATTCATTTTTTATACGTAATATATAATAAGGTATAGAGTAAAGAAACTCGTAAAAATCTGCTTTACGAGTTTCTGTTATTTTTTAAGAATTAATAATAGAGTTCTGAATCTCAGTGTATTCTTCACCCGTAAGTTTTAAACGCTCATTTTTAAAATTCATGTCTTCCACGGTATTTAACGGGATGAGATGAATATGTGCATGAGGAACTTCTAATCCTACAACCGCCACACCCACTCTTACACACGGAATTGCTTTTTTAATTTTTTTGGCAACTTTCTGAGAAAAACCCCAAAGATTTTTATATTCTTCACTGTCCAGATCAAAAATTAAATCAACTTCTTTTTTGGGAACAACCAACGTGTGTCCTTTTACTAAAGGCATTGCATCCAGAAATGCAATAAAGTTTTCATCCTCGGCAATTTTATATGAGGGGATCTCGCCATTGATGATTTTTGTGAATATTGTGCTCATTTTTACTTAAAAATGTTTTTGATTAGAAATTAAACTTCAGTTCTTTTTCTTTCATTACAGGGTAATGTCCAATACTTCAAAAGACAGTTTGTTTCCGTTTGGTAAAGTAATATCTGCCGTTTCTCCTACCGCTTTTCCAAGCAATCCTTTTGCAATCGGTGTGTTTACTGAGATCTTTCCGGATTTCAGGTCGCTCTCGTTATCCGGAACCAGTGTAAACACCTGTTCCTGATTGGTTGCATTATTTTTAAGTCTTACTGTGGTAAGAATTGAAACTTTTGAAGTATCGAGCTGACTTTCGTCTATGATTTTTGAAGTGGAGATCACATCTTTCAGCTTAGAAATCCTCATTTCAAGCATTCCCTGAGCTTCTTTTGCCGCATCATATTCTGCATTTTCCGACAAATCTCCTTTGTCTCTTGCTTCTGCGATCTGCTGAGTAATTTTTGGTCTCTCTACAGTTTCCAACTGTTCCAGCTCAGCTTTCATTTTCTCTAATCCCTCCTTTGTAACATAGCTTGCCATAATTTTCAAAATTTAGTTTTAGTATAAAAAAATAATCCGACATTTGCCGGACAATGTTTTCGTGTAATAATCGTTTAATTTTTACAAATATATAAAAATTTAAATTGAAATGAAAAAAACTTTTTCAATATTATCTATCATCACATTATTGATTTTCAGTAATTTATCTATACATTCCTGCGGAAGCCGTGAAGACACCGTAAGTTGCTTTCCAAACAACCCGATCAACGTTACGCTAAATCTGAACCTCCCTGCTTACTATGCACTAAATCAGGTTGGTGGCTGGGTTTACATCAATGAGCAGCAATCCGGAACGAAGGGACTAATTGTGGTAAGAGCATCGGACAATTCTTTTAAAGCCTACGACAGAAACGCCCCTCACATTTGTCCCGATAACAATACGACTCTGGAAGTTCAGGACAACATCAGAATTGTCTGCCCGAAAGACAATGCCCAATGGATTTTATTAACCGGACAACCCACTGCTGTAGCCAATGTACAGCCGAAAACGTATCTTTACAATTATGATCCTTCAGGGAAAATTTTAAATATTTATTATTAGAAATAAAAACCGCAGAGATTTTCTGCGGTTTGGTTTTTATTTTAGCTTTTTATAAATTTTGTATACGAAATAGCAGACTATAATAAGAAAAATTAATGCTATAATCTGTAAAAAAAATAAACCAAAGCTGAACTCACTTATTGTTTCCATATTTTATAAATCTATAAATTCAATACTAACAATATTCCCCGTATTAATGTTAATTTTAACTTTTATCATAACCCTATCTTTATACACGGTTCCTAAACCTTCTAAAAATACATTATAATTTTCAAGACCAGTTACTTCAACAGTTAAAATATTTGAACTTGTATTTTGGCTATAGTCTAGCTGAGTGAAACTCCAAACACCCAAAGTTAAGCCATATTCAGTAGATGTTACACTGTCAAAAGCCCAAACATTATTAACTTTTTTTAATTTAATTCTAACCTCTTCTCCACTTCCCCAAACTCCTGTTCGTTTTACTCTTGCTGAAACTACTTTTTCCGAACCGTTATCTTGTAAAACCGAACTTTCAGTTATTAAATTACTGTTTTTTAATGCTAAACTTGATTTAAAATCTTGTAAATTATTAAATAAAATAGAATTATTTCCATTTACAGTGCTATCGAAGGATAAACTATTTTGATTGGAAAACCAATCTTGAAACTGCTGAACAGTAGTAGTAGGATTTTGATCAAAAAAACTAATCATAAAATTATACATACTTCCGTCTATTGCGTTATACATAAGCAATTCATAAATTTTAGTTCTGTTATCTGCACTTAGCTGATTAAATAAATTCCAGTGATAGGCATCTGTATTATTCATGATAAGTTCCAAAGCATTGAATCCTCCGCCATAACTTCCATACTCGCCCGTCTCTCCATAGCTTCCGCTGCCTGTTGTAAAACCTCCGGCGTCCTGCTCCTGATTACAGTATTGGCTTACATATACATCATAATAAGGCTGCTGATCTGCTGTACCGCTGCACGCTTCTCCCGGCGCGTGTCCATCTCCTGCTGTACATCTAACGGCAGTAATGGTAACATAATAATGGCAGGGTGAAGATTTGGAATTTATACCCGTTTTTTCACTTGTATTTACTACAACGCCATTGCTGTAACGAACCGTTTGTAAAAGTTCATCAGTTTCGTTACTAAATTCTACTTTCCCTGTAAAATTTTCTATTTTGTTATTTACCGTTTTATTTTCAGGGATATATTTTGCTTTGTAAAAAGATTCTTTTCCGTTTTTATCAACAGAATACACCAAAATTTCAAAGCCAGAATCTGCATTCCGTACAAGGGTAGAATAAGAGGTAATGTCCGGCTTTGTTATACAAGTACTTTGCTCTTATCATTTACAACACTAAGACTGTTTTTGGAATTCTCTTTTTTGCTTTTTGCGCGGGAAATAAAAGAGCTGAATTGCGGAACCTTCTGCATATCATACAATGCTTTGGTAACCTCATGGTTGTACTGGTTGTTTTCTTCGTTAATAGTTTCTGTTCTGCATCCCTGCAATAAGAATACCAATGCCATAAGCATCAGGAAATAAGATTTTTTCATTTTGTATTGAATTAAAAATTTGATGCTTCAAATATATATTTTATTCCGATACCTTACTGTTCTATTTTCGGGAATCTATTCTCTTTTTTCGGGAGGAATAAATTTTATGAATTGGAAAGATAGTTTTTGTTACTTTTGTTATCAGTATAATATTAGATTAGATCACAATGAACATTCAGATAGGAAGTAAAATAAGAAGATTGAGAGAAACTAAAGGTTTTTCTCAGGAAGAAATGGCTGAAAGACTACAGATTTCCCGTTCAGCATACAGCCGTATAGAAACTGGTGAAACAAACTCTTGGGTTAATCATATTGAAAAATTGAGTAAAGAATTGGATATAAAACCTGAAGAACTTTTCATTGGTGCAGATAGTTTGATTCAAAATAATCAAGATACAGATTCTGTAATTCAAAACAATACTAACAATGATACTCACATCACCATCAATCAATTATCTGAGAAAGTAATTGAAATGTATGAAGAACGCATCCGAGAGCTGAAAGAACAGGTAGAATTCTGGAAAACAAAGAACAGCTAAAAATTTGTAATGAAAGTTGTCATACAAAGAGTTTCAGAATCCAGCGTAAAAGTGGATGGAAAAATTGTCGGGGAAATCGGAAACGGACTAATGCTTCTGGTAGGAATTGATGAAAATGATGAAAAAAGCGATGCAGACTGGCTTGTACAGAAAATTTTAAACCTCAGGATTTTTGGGGATGAAGATGGCAAACTGAATCTTTCCGTTCAGGACATTCAGGGAGAGATATTGTGCATCAGTCAGTTTACGTTGATTGCCGATTACAAAAAAGGAAACCGCCCTTCTTTTATTAAAGCAGCAAAGCCGGATAAAGCCATTCCTTTGTTTGATTATTTTAAAGAAGAAATTTCAAAATCCGGACTGAAAACCGAGAGCGGAATTTTCGGAGCAGACATGAAAGTTTCGTTAATTAATGACGGTCCGGTAACAATTGTGATGGATTCCGTTACAAAAGCTTAAATTCGCAGAAAATATATTTACATTCAACAATGAAAAAAACGTTATTTACCTTAGTTCTTTTAACAGGAGTAAATCTTGCATTCGCTCAGAAATCTTATACAGACGAGCAGAAAGCTTCTTACTACATCGGTCTTGATATTGCTGAAAACATGAAGAAGCAGGGCTTTCCGGCAGATCCTGAATTATTGGCACAAGGTTTTAAAGATGCTTTCGGAGATAAGCCAAGTTTATTCCCGAAAGAAGAAATGGGAACTTTTTTACAGGGCTTTATGCAGAAGCAGAACGAAAAAAAACAGGCTGAAGCAAAAGTAAAAGCAGAGGAAAACAAAAAGAAAGGTGCCGATTTTTTAGCTAAAAATAAACTGAACAAGAACATAAAAACCACAGCAAGCGGTTTACAATATGAAGTTCTTAAAGAAGGTGACGGTAAAGGAAAACCTACAGCTTCAAGCTCTGCAAACGTAAAATATACCGGAAAATTAATGGACGGAACCGTTTTCGATTCTACGGATAAAAACGGAGGACAACCGATCGAATTAAATATTTCAGGGGTGATCAAAGGCTGGACAGAAGGAATCCAACTGATGTCGAAAGGTGCAAAATACAGATTCTACATTCCGTCTGATCTTGCATACGGAGATAACGGAGCAGGTGGCGTAATTCCTCCGGGAGCCACTCTTATTTTTGATGTTGAACTGGTAGATTTTAAATAATCTTTCCTGTTAAAAAATAGCAAAAACGTCTTTCAGAAATCTGAAAGACGTTTTTTTTAAATAAACTTTTATAAAAAAACTAATTTGCAGGAACGCTGCTGAAATTTAGTGCGATTCTAAGGTTCATGTCAGAACTTGTCTGGTTCTTCAGTTCATAAACCGTTCTTACGGTAACCCCCGTACTTTTTACCACCTCATCCAAAAATCCTGAAGTTGCAAGATCAAGATTCAAACTTGAAGCATCTGTAGAAATATTGGATCTCGAAGCAACCAGTCTTTCGGCCGTTCCGCTGGATGATATGTACACTTTTATGGATTTGAAAGCATTCAGGCTTCCTCCTGTAGGAGAAACAACAGAAACTTTTGCATCCGATATTCTTACGTCTTTAATGTTTGCATTGTTATTTCCTCCAAACCAAGTCTGAACGTTGGAAGCGGTGGAAGTAGAAGAAACTTCTTTATCTGCGGGAACTCCTGTGGAAACTAACACATTGGCTGTATAAGGAAATGTATTCTGAACCAACGACTGCACCGTTCCACAACTTACCAGAGCTACTGAAGCTACTGCCGCCGTCAAAAATATATTTTTCATAATGATGAATTTTAAGATTGTCTTTGCAGAAACTGTACCAAAATGATGAAAATTATTCTACACTTACGGTAAAACTGCCTTTGGTATTTCCGGAAGCCATATTGCTTTTCCCGATCATAAGCCACACTTCCCCTTTACCTTTGACGTCATATGTAATTTCTCTTCCGAAAGGTCCGTCATAATCTCCGTTGGGAAGTTTGATCTGGTTAAAGCGGATGTTGAAATCCTTTTCATTGGTCGAAATTTTTGCCTTTATTTTAGATTGATCGAAATTGATGATTTTAAGAATAAATTCCTGTCCGTCTTTTGTAAATTCTTCTCCTAAAGTTAACGGAAACTGTTCTGCATCTACCGTTCTGGTAATCTTTCCGTCCTTCACACTTCTCATGACTCCGGTTTTAAGAACTTCTTTGGTTTTCGGCGCGTTGTTGATCACAGAATCCTTCATTTTTACGGCTGCGGAATCCATTTTCGGAGCAGTATCAGATTGTTCGCTTACGATTACTGAATCATTTTTCTGAGTTTCTGCCGGAGCAGATTCTTTTTGACATGAAACAATAAGTAACGGGATGAGCAATAAGGATTTTTTCATAATAATAATTTTTAAGCACGATCTAAGCCGTCTTGATTTTTAAAGTTTATTAAGATGCCAAAATTGTTCCATTGATTATTTAGATGATTTTTTGATGACAATCTTTTCTGATTGATTAAAAAAACCTCACAGGTTTTTGAAACCTGTGAGGTTTGAACAACGATCAGCTTATTTCAAATTCTGATAATACAGAACTTTAGAAAGAAACGTTTCATTTTGTTGGAATTTAACTCTTTCTAAATTTAAAATTTCGGATTTTAAAGTATTATCATGTTTCTCTTCCGCATATTTTAATAATTGTTTTTCGCTGAAATTAATTTGAGTTTTATGGTAGTTTAAAGCAAAATCTTTACGCTTCATATTTTCAGAAGTGATGATTCCGCCCCAATTGATGTAGCTGCAAACGAGGATTACTCCGTAAATATACCAGGCCATCGTATTGAAAAGAAAAACATTTCTCTTCTGCTTCTGAATTTTAATAAATGTGGTAAACAACCCAATTAAAGCCAGAATTAAAAATGCATACACTCCTAATCTTTTGTAGGTAAAACCATAATTAATGATGTATTCTGAGTTTTTGATCATAGTAGAAATAACGAGGATGACATTCAGGAAAATCCAGATTTTGGCTAAAATTTTCATCAGCCCTGCTTTCGGATCAAAATTGAAATTTGATTTAAAATAAAACATGATGATCATAATCGACATGATGATGGATATGATTACGGCATTTACTCTTTCGTGTGTTTCTTCGGAAAGCTTCACAGGACTTTTTACAGACTCGTAAAACTGTTCATAATTGTAGGTGAAAATGAAAAATACGAGCAGAATATTCAAAGAAAATAAAGAGATCACGCCGCTCATTCTTTCTGCATCCAGATCAAGAAAAGAATAGGTTGCTTTCTGGATTTTATCTTTCTCCCCGAAATTATTATCCAGCAATCGGTTGCTCTTGTAAATAAATCGTTCAACCGCAAAATTCCAGTAATTAAAGGCAATGAAAAATCCTAAAACAATCATTACCAATAGCTGCCAGAAATTAATATCAAGCTCAATATTATTAAACAAATTGGCAAAATGATCGCTTGCTGCGGAATAAATCCCGAAGAAAACAGAGATCAGAATTAAAGGAATTATTACAAAAGCCAGCATTTTCTGCCACAAACCGGAAACGTTTCTTTTGGGAAGCCATGCATCGAAATTCAGAATCCTGAAAAATGAAGTAAAGCAGTTCGTCACAAAAACAGGAACCAGCAAAAGGATTTTCGTCCTGCGGTTTCTTGAGCGGTAGCCTAGTAATAAAAGTGAAGTTGCCACCGCTAAAAATGAAGGGAAATCTCCATACCACGCAAACGCAGCACTCGAAATAATGCTAGTTGCAAAAAGAAAAATAAATGTTTTGGTTCTGTTTCGTTCAGGAGTCCTGAAGAAAGTAAGCACGGCATAAATAATTCCGATAATTCCGAGATTGAGACCTACATTCTGATCATAAAATACAATGACAAAAAGCAAGGTCGTAAGAAATATATAATGATGTGTTTTCATAGGTTAGTTTTAGTATAGTACAGTTGTGTTTTTTTGCTGAATAAAATCTTTCAGGTGCTCAAAATTCTGCCAAAGCAGCGCTTCGAAATCCCATTGGTGAAAAGGCCGCATATTTTGTCCTTTTTTGTAGGCTTTGATGTAGATTTTGTAGTATTCCGGTAAAATGATGCTTCCCAAAACAATCGCAGCCAAAAGATGAGCGTTCAATTTTCCGTTTCCCAACAGGAGAAACTGCATGGCGATTTCGTCCTCGAAATTGGTTCCGCATCCTGTAATAAGATGATGAACATCGTGATTTTCCATTTTGGGAATCATCGTAAAACCATGTTTTTTATAAAATTCTCCCAATTTTCTGCCCAGAGAATCTTCCTGAAACTCCAGCAGTTGTTTTTCGGTAAATTGCCACTGCCTTTTCTTTTTCTTGAAATATTTCCTGTAGAGCTTCTGGGTTTTGTTGTAAACGAACAGAAGAAATTGTATGCGTATTTTTTTCATAATTTATATTTAAAATTTAGAAAACACTGTGAAAATCCCAACATATGCATATATTACAGCTATTGGAATATTGATCAGCATTATTAAAATAGATTTAAAGCAAACTTTCATTTGAGGTTTATTAAAAATTCCATAAATGATCAAAATCAAAGTGGTGGTAAGATTGACTATAAATCCACCTTCAAGAACTACAATTCCGCCCATCACAAAATAATCAAGCTTAGTCAAAATATATCCGAAAAGACAAATATTTCCCAGCCCGAATGAAAGCCAAAACAGAGTTTTTCCGATGTTTATTATCGTTTTTTCATTCATTGTTTATTGATTTATATTGTTGATATTAAGTATAGAAAAGAGAGGATTGGAAAATTAAACATCATTAATACCAAAGAATTTTTAAATTGAACACGGTTTTCAGGAAAAATAAATATAAAAGTAAACAGCAAAACGATTGAAATTAGATTAATGATCAGATTAATTGCTGATAAAAAAATCAAAGTCAAGACAAGATCATCACTAATTTTTAATATCATGCCTGCTATAATTAAAATTCCGATTAACCAACTTATAGAGAAATAAATCAATGCAATATGGTTATATTTATCTTTCATCAGTTATAAGTTTAAAAACCGTAATTTCCGGACGCACCATAAAGCGAACCTGAAAAGAATGTCCCAAAGCGCGGTTGATGTAAAGCATTTTTCCATCTTTAAGATCAATTTCTCCGGAAATATATTTTCTGTTTTTCACATGGTTAACTTCCCGCGAAAGGAGTTCCGAAAAGCCCGACAGCCAGCTCGATCCAGACTAAAGCCAGAACTAATAAAATCACAAAGCAGATCAGCAGTTTATACGGCAAAGCTCTTTTCGATCGGATGACCAGATTGATAAAAAATGCGGTTCCGAAAAGCAGTCCGCCCGCAACAGCAAAATCAGCGGGTGACCAGTTCCAGCCTTCTGCAAAAAGATTGGCAAAAAATGCAGTGAGCATTAATAATGCAGGAACTGCGAAAATGATAGCTGTTTTTTGTTTTTCTAAAGTCATAATTTTTGTTTTAAATTATTAAAAGTACTTTGTGTTTCAAAGTTTAAAAATAAAAAAATTTAATCTCTATTTTCCGAGTAATTTTTCCAAAGCATTAAGATGTTCTGTAAAGGCTTCTCTTCCACTTTGGGTTACGCGATACGATGTTTTGGGTTTCTTGCCTACAAATTCTTTCTTCACTTCTATATATGCTGCTTTTTCCAGCGCATTGCTGTGACTGGCAAGATTTCCGTCCGTAATTTCCAGCAGGCTTTTCATTTCTGAGAAATCAACCCAGTCGTTTACCATGAGAACGGACATAATGCCCAATCTTACACGGCTTTCGAATTCTTTGTTGAGTTGATTTATATTTATCATTTTAATTTTATCCTGTCTATTCTGAAATAATCATACACTGTTGCATCAACACCTATAATTTCCTTTGTCTTTACATTTTCAACGGTTACAAAATCATGATCTCTGAAAAATTCAGAATTAAAATGTCTGTTGATATTTTCATTCATTAAATAAATTTCTCCGACGTTATGATGAACCTTCCAATCATTTTGCAGTCCGCTCTGCTTCAATTTAAACTGAATAACAGAAGCTAAAAATGCTGAGTAACCGATACAGTTTGCTTTTTTGGTTTCTACTAATTTATCCGTTTCATGATCACATTTATCAAATGAAAAACTAAGGGTAGAAGCAGTTTGTTTCAAAGAATCCTGAATGAGATCTTCTACAGATGTATTACTTCCAGTTTCCTTTAACCGATTTTTCAGTTTCTCGTTGGCAATATCTAAAACCGTTCTTTCTTTAATTGTGTCGTAAGAGAAAAATACCCAAAATACATAAGTTCTGCAGATGACCATTGCAAAAATAATGATTAAAAATATCCCCCATTTTTTCACAATTCTATTTGTATTTCTTATGCATTATCAATCCATACACGATATGCAAAGCACCAAACCCAATCGTCCAGAAAACCAGTCCCCATCCTAAAAAGAACAAGGAAATTAATCCTAAAACAATCTGGCAATAACCTAAATATTTTATATCTGTTAATGTGTATCTTTCCGCACTTACCAAAGCCAGTCCGTAGAACAGCAGTGTTGCCGGAGCAATAAACACAAAAAGATGATGATAAAGAAGCGCCAGACAAAAGAAACCTCCCGTTACCAAAGGAACTGCAAAGGTAACCAAAAGTCTTTTAGTTGTCGCATCCCAGATCTTCAAACCTTTCTTTTTGCTTTTATTGGCTGTGAAAATATAACCACTGAGCAATGCAACCCCTAAAATAACAATGCCGATGATGACAAGTTCTTTCACCAAAGAAGGTCCGAAAATATTTCTTTCCCCATCAAAATAATCAATTCCCTCTCTCTGAAAAACAAAATATACATACACTGCTCCTATAATTGCCGCTAATCCCGCAACAACTCCGGACAACCCGCTCAAAGAAATAAATCTGGAAGAACGCTCCATCATAGAGCGAATGTGTGATAAGTCTTCGTGATAGTTTTTTGATTCCATAAAAAGAACTTTGAATTACAAAGTTATTATTTATTTTGAATCTGCAAAATATTTTTTTGGGAAATTTAGAATTTATTGCAAAAAAAAGCCGCTGATTTCTCAACGGCTCAATGTATAAATTACTTTGCTCTTAATCTTTCTTTAATGGATTCAATATTCTTTTTTGCAGAATCTTCCAGAATCAGACTTGCACTCATATGAATTCTTGCAGGCATCAGTTCGTTAAAATGATCTGTTCCTTCCCATGAAACCTTTTTAATTAAAGCTAAAGCATCGCTGCTTCTTGAAGCCAGAGTCTGAAGGAATTTTTCCAGCTTGGTATCCATTTCTTCAATAGTTTCTGAAACCGAATGATAGATATTGTGCTGTTCTGCCCATTCTGCAGATCTGAAATCCGCATCAATTGCCATTGCCGAAAACTGAGACTTTCCGATTTTTCTTTCCACATACGGTCCGATCACGAATGGCCCGATTCCGAGATTAATTTCCGTTAAGGCTAATGCAGAGTCTTTGGTTGCAAAACAGTAGTCCGCCCCACACGCAATTCCAACTCCGCCACCTGTGGTTTTTCCCTGAACTCTAACAACGACTATTTTTCCGCAGTTTCTCATTGCATTCAGAACTTTGGCAAAACCTCCGAAAAATTTTGTGGATTTTTCGAGTTCCTCAATTTCCAGAAGTTCATCGAAACTTGCTCCCGCACAGAAAGCTTTTTCCCCTTCACTTTTTACAAGAATGGCTTTTACTTCTTCTTTCGCACCTTCATCCAGAATGGTCTGTGCTAATTTTTCGAGAATGGCTCCCGGAAGCGAGTTGCTTTTCGGAGTTCCGAATGTAATTTCGGCAATGTTGTTTTTTAGTTCTGATACTACAAATTCGTTCATTTTTAGTTTTAATTGGATTCACACAAAAATACTAAATAGAACGCGTTCCGAGAGAATAAACTTTAATAAATAAAACACCTAAATCCTCACACTATTTTCTTTCACACAAAAAAAACATGAAAAATATAAAAAATACAATATATAAACCAATAAACATATATTAAGAATAATAATTCAAACATAATCAATTTACACAACTATATATTTGTTAAATAAAACAAATAATTATTATATTTACATCAAATCCGTAAAAATACGTAATCTGCAATTTGGTATTTTCTACTCTACTGTGAATTATTCTATTGTCGTTACTTTGACATGTCAATAAGACATAAGTTTTTAAAGATTTTTTGGCGGTATCCGAAAAGCCATGAACAGAGTAGGAATTTAAAAAAACTGAAAATTATATTATCATGGACGACGAATTAATGGGCGTAATCAAAGTATTCGCAGGCAATTTTGCACCTAGAGGCTACATGTTCTGCAATGGTGCTTTACTAAGTATTGCTCAAAACACTGCACTTTTCTCAATTTTAGGAACAACCTATGGAGGTGATGGTATTAATACATTTGCTTTACCTAATCTTAACGGACGTGTTCCAATTGGTACAGGACAGTCTACTACAGGACAATATTATGATCTTGGTGAGGAGGATGGAACTCCAACAAATACAATCCTTTCTTCCAATATGCCAAGTTTTGCAAGCCAACTGAAAGTATCTTCGGCTAATGCGACAACGGCTGTACCAACGTCTACGACATCGCTTGCCGTAAGCGGTACACAGGCGGGAAGAGATTTTATAGCTGTCCCAAGTTTTGTAGATGCGGCTCCTGATACGGTAATATATCCACAGTCTGTTGTTTATATAGGGCAGAATTTACCTATTAACAACATGCCCCCTTATGTAGGAATCAACTACATTATCTGTGTAGAGGGAATTTATCCATCAAGACCATAATTTTAAAAATACTAACAACCAAATACAATAATCATGGACGAAGAATTAATAGGAACCATCAAATTATTTGCAGGAAATTTTGCACCAAGAGGATATATGTTATGCAATGGCGCATTATTAAACATCAATCAAAATCAGGCACTTTTTGCTATTCTGGGTACTACTTATGGAGGTGACGGAAGAACAACATTCGCCTTACCAAACCTTAATGGGCGCACACCAATTGGTGCAGGAACATCAAATACAGGAAAAAGCGTTGTTTTGGGAGAAGCTGCAGGAAATCCTCAGACCACTCTTCTAAGCTCAAACCTGCCATCAATGATGAGCCAGCTAAGAGTTTCTAAATCGAATGCAACGAGTTCTACCCCATCTTCATCTTCTTCAATTGCTGTTTCCGGAACACAGGCAGGAAGAGATTTTATCGCCGTTCCGAGTTTTGTAGACAATGCTCCAGATACGGTAATCAATTCGGCTTCAGTAACTTTTACAGGTCAGAATTTGCCTATCAATAATATGCCTCCTTATTTAGGACTTAACTATATTATCTGTACGGTAGGGATTTTTCCTTCCAGACAATAATCATAACCTTAAAATTTAAAATCATGAAAAGTACTATACTTTTTACCCTATGTGTTTTTTTTACTTCAATCTTTTCTTTTGGACAAACCAGTACAGAACAGTTTGAAACAGAATCTAATGCTAGTGCAAGCTTTACAGATAACGGAGTGATTTTCAACATCCTGTCACATGTAAATACCTATGATATTCAGGCTGCCTATCCTGGAACGGGATGGAACGGAACTTCAATCGATAACAGGTATATCGACAATTCAGGAAGTGGTAACCAGTCAGCCGGAACGTCTTTCAGCATCAAGACTACATCCAACTTGTTTAAAGTAAACAGATTTTGGATCTATGTAGCTGCATCCAATCTTACACAGGGTGTTACAGGTACACTTACTATTACAGGAAAGCTATCCGGAATTACAAAATTTACTCAGACAAAAACTACAGGTTTTGTTAGTTCTATTGCTACTACAAACGGATATACTTTAATCGATATGACTAACCTTAACGGACAGAATTATAGCAACATCGTTATCGATCAGCTACAAATTACTGCCGGCGGAAATTTTCAATATCTAGCTCTTGATGCCTTCACATGGGTGAAAGATACCGGACTTGTATTAGCCGCCAATGAAGTAAAACCATCAAAAAAAGATTCAGGAATTTATCCTAACCCGACTAACGGTCCACTAACCATAAAAACTGACGAAAATACTAAGTTTGAGGTATACAGCCAGGCCGGACAATTGGTAAAAACAATTGAAACCCAAAAAGGAATCAATGAAACAGACATTTCAGAGCTTCCGAAAGGTGTTTATACGGTAAAGTCTTCCAGAGAATCTTATAAAATTATTAAAAAGTAATACGCTTATTATTAAAGTAAGAACTAATAACTATGAAATTCATTAGGATAAGCGATTGTACCGTGAAAGATTTTAAAGCATAATATTGTGATGATATCCCCTGAGAGATCGGGGGATTATCATATTTTCCCTCGTTCTGGCGATATTTAATATCACCGTTCTAAAAACTCTCTGAGAAATTCAGAGAGTTTTAATTTTTCAGTGTGAGAATATATTTATCGATATACAATTGTTTCTCTTTGGATTTATACTGCTGAATGTATCTCGGATGTTCCAAAACCGTCATTTTTTCAAATAAATTGGTTTCTTTATTTAATTTTGAAATAAAATCTGCATTCTTTTTACCCAAAATAAAAACTTCCGAAGTGTCGAGATTTAGGGTAATATGCTTTTTTAAAGAATCGATCATGAAGTCTTTTACATCTTTAAAAAGCTCTTTATCATCATAATAATTCGCATTGATCCAGCTGCCTTTCGATTTTCTTACAATCGCCAAAGGAAACGGAGAATTGATATAAACCTCTTTATAAAATTCTTCTGCTCCACCATACTGCCCAATCATATTATACATAAAGACCGAAGAAACTTCGTGGGTATGAGCAGATTCCATTTTAATTCCGCAAACAGCATTCAGACGTTTGGTATCGGTAAACGGAACGCCCGTAACTCCGGCTCCGTGACGACTTGGGTTAATTCCGATTAAAAATTTCCTCTGATGGCTGTCATTGTAATATTTCAGATAAAACTTTTCCATGACAATCATGGTTTCAGGATTATCGAGATATGGGTTTAAAACCTGAAAATCATCGGGAAGATTTCCGGAGTAATGTAAGTTTCGATTAAATTCTACTACTTCTTCAGCAAAAGTTTTCGTCATATTTGGTTTTTAAGAAAAAATTATCTGGCTGATCTTTTTAATCTACATCATCCTCATCTCCATCTTCGCTTAAGGCCAATTCAACATCAATGAACTGAATGTACAATCCACAAATATTTCCATTTGCATCATAGGCAAAATAAACAGGATAAATACCATCGCCAAAACCACTTGCAAACATAGGAATCCTGTATTCTGTATTCGGAACCTTCCAGTTGATCCAATCTCCTTCATCTCTCTGGTTTTTAGGATTTTCCTGATAGCTTTTCTCAAATAAATCGGCAAAATAATCGTCGTAAACATTATCAATATCTGCTTCATCAAAAAATTTATCCACAAAAGGAAGCACCTCCGCATCAGCAATACAGCCTAGTCCCGCATCTACCTCAAAACCAAAGAAATCATCTTCACTTACATCCTCCAATTCCTCAATTCCTACTAAAGCTTCCCTGTAAATAATAGGCTTTTCTTTTGCAAATTCAACTTTTACAACAGCATATCTATCTCCCCAATCTTCAGATTTTACCACGGCAACCGTTACCGGAAAATTTCCTTGCGGAGCCTGAATAAAATAAGGTGATTGATTGGCATTCAGATTCACAAGCGGATCTCTCACCACTATTTTTCCGGAAGGAAGGGAAACATTTCCGATTTCCATCGTTTCCAATGGCTGCCCTGCAATTTCATCAGACGTAAAATAAGTTTCCAAATCCGTCGGACATATGAGAACATTTTTTACTTCTTCATATTTCTGTAGCCAGTTTTCGTTCATTTCTTTTATGATTTAATTTTAAGCCTTAAAATAAGGAATAAAAATAAAGACATAACTATCCATAAGTTTTTTAACATAAAATTATAAAACACCCTTTCAACACAAGCTGAAAGGGTGTTTAGAATTATTTTAACCGAAACAGGTTAAGTAAAATGATACATGAAATTTATTTGTACGACTAAGAATCTGCACAAATAACGCACGCTCTTGGAGTACTCGGCCAGCTTCCGGGAATACAGCAGCTTCCTTTAGGACACGAAGTTGGTGTACAAGACCAGTTTGGACCAGATCCTTCAATGGCTCTCAACTCTGGTCTTGACAGTTTTTTTAAGTTTTTCATAATGATTTAGTTTTAATGATTGTTCCTACTCTTTATGCTTTTCGGATTTCGCATCCTAAAGTTAGCAATAAAATCATTTAAAAACAATTTAATCAAATAGTTATACAATTAAAAAGCAGCAATTCGTTAGAGAATGCTGCCTTATATCATCTTCTGAATTTAAATCAATCCAAACTGCTCAAAATGATGTGTAAAATGCTTCTTGTGCATCAGTTCCCACATTTCTTTATTTAATTTTCCAAAGACAAAATTCATGTGTTCTGCCTGTGGATTTTCTTTATAATAAATCACAAATCTTTTTAAGTTATCAATGAAAGACTGTTTAGCAGCTTCAAGATTTTTATGTCTTAACTCCAATAGTTTTTCGTCATCCTCTAAAAACGGCGCAGGGAAATCTTTTGGCATTTTTCGGTGATTATACAAAGAATCCTGCCATTTTTCCAATTGCTCTTCAGGAGTGAAACATTTGTCTGCTTCCGGTTCGCCAAGACTTACCAAAACCCCATGCTCCAAATGTTCAATCATTTGCTGAGGAGACATTTTACCCCAGCTTGGCTGAGTAGATTCTGTTAATCCATTCAGCATTTTCTGAATATTTTTTAAGTTTAAATCAATAAAAGGAGATTGTTTTGCCACCAAAGTTAAAATGGTCGCAACACAAACGATTTCATCTCTTTGATTCACGACCTCAACCAGCCATTTTACCACTCCGGAAGGAATGTTTCTTCCTTTTACGCCACGATTGATTTTTTCTTTCGCCGTTAAATACACCGTAATAGTATCTCCTGCATAAACCGGCTTGAAGAACGAACAGTTTTCCAGTCCGTAATTTGCGATAACCGGTCCTTTTTTCCCTGAAACAAACAATCCTGCCGCTGCTGAAAGAATGAAATAGCCATGAGCAACGGTTTTATCAAATATAGTTCCTGTTAAGCTCGTTGCATCGGTGTGTGCGTAGAAATGATCCCACGAAACATTTGAGAAATTCACGATATCTGCATCGGTAACCGTTCTTCCTGCAGTTTCCAGAGAATCTCCCACCTCAACTTCTTCAAAATATTTCTGGAATGGATGTTTATCTGAATATTTTTTCTCAGCTCCCTGCTGATAAATCTTTGTAATGGCTGTTAAAATATCCGGAGAACCCTGAATAGCTGTTTTCTGAAGGAAGAAATGAAGACCGTTCAAGCCACCCATTTCCTCTCCTCCTCCTGCTCTTCCGGGACCGCCGTGCATTAAAGTCGGAAGCGGAGAACCGTGACCCGTACTTTCTTTCGCGCTGTCTCTGTTTAACACAAAAATTCTTCCGTGCTGTGAAGCCATTTTCCAGGACGTTTCGGCAACGAAATTATTATCATGGGAAACGATGGAACCTACCAGACTTCCTTTTCCTCTTTTTGCCAACGCCGCCGCTTCTTCCGCATCTTTGTAAGGCATTAATGTAGAAACCGGACCAAATGCTTCGACATCGTGAGAGATATTTTTTTCAAAAGGTTTATCATTCAGGAACAGTTTCGGACTCATAAATGCTCCGTTTTCGTAATCGGCATCTATCAATTCGTGCTTTCCGTCGTAAACCAGTTCTGTTTCGGCTTTTAATAAATTTATTTTTCTTACAACTTCATCATACTGCTGTTTTCCCACCAAAGAACCCATTCTTGTTTCCCTACTCAACGGGTTTCCGATTTTTGTCTGGTCTAAAGCTTTGGACAAAGCATTCTGAACGTCTCCGATTAAGTTTTCAGGAACGATGATTCTACGGATTGCTGTACATTTTTGTCCGGCTTTCGTCGTCATTTCGTTACGTACTTCCTTAATGAATAAATCAAACTCGGGAGTTCCAGGTTTTGCATCCAATCCAAGAATTGAACAGTTCAAAGAATCTGCTTCCATATTGAAACGAACAGCATTTCCTGCAATTGACGGTAAAGATTTTAATTTTCTTCCTGTATTTGCAGAACCTGTAAACAGCACAGAATCTCCATCCTGAACATAATCCAGAATATTTCCCGGATCGCCGCAAACCAGCTGAACCGCTCCTTCAGGAAGGATTCCGCTTTCAATCATATCCTGAAAGACGGCATTCGTTAAATAAGAACCAAACGGAGAAGGTTTCACAATGGATGGAACCCCCGCCAATAAAGAGGTGGATAGTTTTTCCAACATTCCCCAAACCGGAAAGTTATAGGCATTAATCTGAACGGAAACCCCTTCACTTGGTGTTAAAATATGAGTTCCTAAGAAAGTTCCGTTTGCTGAAATTTTCTGCGTATCTCCATCTACCCAAAACGGTGTATTCGGAAGCATTCTTTTTGCCAAACCTGAATACGTGAAGAATGTACCGAAACCTCCTTCAATATCTACCCATGAATCTACATGAGTAGCTCCTGTCTTATATGATAATTCGTAATATTTTTTCTTTCTTTCTAAAAGGTAAAGCGCTACTTTTTTCAACATTTCACCACGATCGTAGAACGTCATGGATGAAAGGTTTTTGTAGCCTACTGTTCTTCCGTAATCCAAAGCCTGCTCAAAATTCAGACCTTCTGTGTCGGAAACAGCAACCTGCTCTCCATTAACAGCGTTATATAAAGGAATTCCGTTTCCGTTTCCTTCGATCCACTCGCCGTAGATATAGTTTTTTAACTTTTCCATATTTATCTAATTTGAAAATTTGAGAATGAGTCAATTTGAAAATTAGCACATTTTCAAATTATTTAATTTTACTTAATATCATCCCAGATGCTGTAATCTACAACTTTCGTAGGAATCTGCTGAACATATTCTGTGAAAGGTTCACAAGGCAAAATAGCATCTTTTCCTTCTCTTGCCAATTCCTGATACAGTTTTGTTCCTTCTGTTTTCCATTTAATCATTTCATCGGAAACATCGCGGATGATTTTTGCGGGACTTCCGACAATTAATTTTCTTGCATCACATCTGAAGTTTGCCGGAACAAAAACTAAAGCACCGATGATACATTCATCTCCGATGACCGCTTTGTCCATCACGACTGAATTCATTCCGACCAGACAATTTTTTCCGATATGTCCGGAGTGAATAATTGCTCCATGACCAATGTGTGCAGACTCTTCAAGTATGGTTTCAATACCCGGAAAAACGTGAAGGGTACAGTTTTCCTGAACATTGGCACCGTCTTTCACAATAATTTTACCCCAGTCGCCACGAATCACTGCATTGGGACCGACATAAACTTCTTCGCCGATTTCCACATTTCCGATGATCACCGCTTGCGGGTGAACGTACGCGGAAGGTTTTATTATCGGTCGAATTCCGTGATATGAGTAGATATTCATAATTTTAATTTGAAAATAAATCAATTTGGAAATTTGAGAATGTGCCAATTTGAAAATTAAAACGCTGTGAATAGTATTTTCAAATTCTCAAATTAGTACATTTTCAAATTAAACCCGTTCAATCACCATCGCATACCCTTGTCCGACACCGATACAAAGAGTACACAATGCATATTTCTTATCCTGTTTTTGAAGTTCCATTGCTGCTGAACCAACGATTCTGGCTCCCGAAACTCCAAGTGGATGACCGATTGCAATAGCACCTCCGTTTGGATTTACTCTTGAATCGTCATCTTTTAAACCTAAGGTTCTTGTTACGGCTAAAGCCTGAGCGGCGAATGCTTCATTCAATTCGATGATATCCATATCATCTAATGAAAGATTCAGTCTTTTTAATAGTTTTTGAGTGGCTTCTACAGGTCCGATTCCCATGATTCTTGGCTCAACATAAGCAACGGAAGATCCTAAGATTTTCGCTTTTGGTTTCAACCCGTATTTTTTTACAGCTTCTTCACTTGCTAAAATTAAAGCTACTGCTCCGTCATTCATTCCGGATGCATTTCCTGCGGTTACCGTTCCTTCTTTTCTGAAAGCCGGACGAAGTTTTCCTAATCCTTCTATTGAAGAAGTCGGCTTAATAAATTCGTCGGTATCAAAGATTTTCGGTTCACCTTTTTTCTGTGGAATTTCAACTTTTACGATTTCTTCCGCCAGTCTTCCGCTTTCCTGAGCTTTGGTAGCTTTCTGCTGCGACCAAAGGGCAAATTTGTCCTGATCTTCACGGCTGATGTTATGCATATCCGCTAAATTTTCAGCCGTTTCACCCATTGCATCAATCCCGTACATTTCTTTCATTTTAGGATTTACAAATCTCCATCCGAAAGTGGTGTCAAACATCTGGCTGTCTCTACCGAAAGCTGTACTTGGTTTTGACATTACATAAGGAGAACGCGTCATATGCTCTACTCCACCTGCGATATAAATTTCACCTTCTCCTGCAGCAATTGAACGGAAAGCATTTGCCACCGCAGACATTCCTGAAGCACACAATCTATTCACCGTTTCCCCTCCGATTTTATACGGAAGTCCGGCCAATAAAAGCCCCATTCTGGCAACATTTCTATTATCTTCTCCTGCCTGATTGGCACATCCGAAAATAACATCTTCAATTTCCTCAACAGGAACTTCAGGGTTTCTTGCTACAATTTCTTTAATAACAATAGCAGCCAAATCGTCGGCTCTTACTTCTGAAAGACCTCCGCTCAATTTTGAAATGGGAGTTCTTATGTAATCTATGATGTATACGTTGTTCATAATAATTCAATTTAACAATCCAGCAATGCTAAATTGTCTATTTTTTCGTTTATACTATTTATTAATTTTTAAAATTCCTTCATGCCAACACATCCAATGTAAATAACTGTTAACCGCTTTAATTCCATCTTCATTAATCCAAGCATGATTTTCTTTTAAATATTTTTCGGATAAGTTTTGAATTTCTTTGGTTGTAAATTGTGAATGCTCAGATTTATTCCAAATAATATTGAAGGTGTCTGTTCGCATATTTTCAAATTCTTTTAAAGCTTCATCAAAGTTCTCCAGATTATTATCTTTAAAATAATTTCTCATCTTTTCTTTATCAATGAAAAGAGTGCTTGAAAACTTCTTTAAAATTTTATTCTTATCCAATATCTTTAAAGTTCAATAACTTTCTTATTAATTTTGTACACTGTTCCGACAAATTTTGCAATCAATTCTTCGTTTTGATTGGTAATTTTAATATCGTAAACAGCGGTTTTTCTGGTTTCATTGACCAAAATACTTTCTGCTCTGAAAATATCGCCTTCTTTTCCGGCTTTGGTAAAATTGATGATGCAGTTTAAAGCAACGGCTGCATCACCGGAATTGTTGGACGAAAAAGCCAGTGCAGAATCTGCAAAAGCGAACGTAACGCCTCCGTGAACCGTTTTCAGCCCGTTAATCATTTCTTTTTTAATGGGCATTTCTATTAAACAATAATTTTCTCTGACTTCAATCAGTTTAATATTCATCCATTGGGAAAAATAATCCTGATCAAACATATATTCTGCAACCTGCCTCGGATTCATTTACTCTTATTTAAATTTTTAAATCTAATCACATCTTTCCATGTGTATTCTCTGCCGTCCAAAATGAAAAAAGCTAAAAACATAAAGACGAAATAAACTATAAAACCATATATATTGATGCTTTTTTCATTGTCCCATCCCAAATAATAAAAAAGAAATTTGATGAGAGAAAAGCCGACCACAAAAATAATCGCATTCATGAATGAGCGTAAAAAGTTCTTTTTTGCGAAAATTCTTTTAAACATGGCTTAAATTTCAGATTAATGTGTTATTTCTTCATATAATTCATCAGCCAACTTGTCGTAAACCGCCATGGTTTTGCCAAGAATAATCTGATGGTATGAAAGATTTTCGGAATTTGATGGATCTTCTGTTTGAAAATTTTCATGTAAATCAATTCCAAATTCATTCGCTAATCTTTTAATCAGCTCTTTATATTTTTCATTGAATTTGCCTAATAATTCAAGTTTTTCCTGATAATCTTCAATCGAAGAAAGTTCCTGAATGATGTATTCTTTTTCAATGATAAGTCTTGTTTCCAGTTCGGCTCTGAATGATTCTATATCCATCCTAAATAATATTATTTCATCAAATCTTTTCTGTCGGGATGTTTTAAATATTGTTTACCATCTTTATCAAAACACCAGACATCTGATATCTCTCTTAGCTGAAAAAATTCAAAATCTCCCTTATGAATTTTCATTCTATTCAGTCTTCTAAGCTTTCTATTGGCTTCTAATTTATTTTTCTTTTCTGTTTCAGCAGTTGTTATTCCGGTAATCGGAGTTTTTCTTTTTGACCTACTCATAAAAATAAATTAAATTTTATTGATTGATTATCCTTTTCAAATCTTTAATCCCATTTTCATAAGATTTCTTAAAAAGAAAATTAATTACAAAATATAAAAATCCAAATGTCATTAAAAGTGGTATAAATATGGCAAAAGCTTTTACTCCAAATTCTAAAAAATTTATAATAATCGTGAAAAAAGGAAGCAAACTCCATATATAAATTAATATTTTAAATGTATTATGAAATTTTGCATCCAACCTTATTATTGTCTCACTTTCTTTCTGAACCAGCCTTCCTTCAAAAACACAAAAGATTCCTAAAGGCTTTTCTGAACTGATGATTTTGAAAAAATTCTTTTCTATATTTCCCTTGAAATATTTATCAGATCTTCTCAGTGTTAAAGAACTGATCTCAGTATTATTTTTGATATTTAATAATACTTCTTCAAGTATTTTTGAAGATTTTAATTCTTCAGATTTTTCAGGAAAAAACTTCATCTTATAATTTTCTCAACAACGGGCTTTGTCTGTATCTTTCTTCCTGATATTCTTCGTAAAGATCCTGCAAAGTTTCGGAGATTTTAGCATATCCTATTTCTTTTCCCCAAGCCAATAATCCTTTAGGATAATTTACGCCTTTCTGCATTGCAAGTTCGATATCTTCGTCATTCGCCACGCCTAATCTTTTTGCTTCTACGGCTTCGTTGATCAGCATGGAAATAATTCTCATGAATATTTGCTGATAAAGTGCATCGTCTTTCACAGGTTCCGGTTTAACGGCTCCTTCCGAATAATCGTAAAACCCTTTTCCCGTTTTTCTGCCGTGAAGTTTGGCTTCCGACATTCTTTGCTGTAGAAGAGACGGTTTGTATTTCGGATCGTAGAAATATTCGTTATAAACGGTTTTGGTTACCGAGAAATTTACGTCAACTCCGATTAAATCCATTAATTCAAAAGGTCCCATTTTAAAGTTACCTAAAGTTTTCATGGCATCATCAACCTGTTCTACCGTTGCGATGTTTTCCTCAACAATTCTCAACCCTTCTCCATAGAAAGGACGGGCAATTCTGTTCACGATAAATCCGGGAATATCTTTGGCAATAACTGGAGTTTTTCCCCAATCTTTCATCAGACTGTAGATTTTTTCCGCTAAAGATTTTTCGGTTAATAAGGATGGAATAACCTCAACTAAAGGCATCAGCGGAGCCGGATTGAAGAAGTGAATTCCGATGAAACGCTCCGGTTTCTGTAATTCCGCACCAAGAGAGGTGATGGAAATGGAAGAAGTATTGGAACCAATAACACAGCTTTCTGAAACGTGTTTCTCTAATTCTGTGAAAACTTTGGTCTTAATTTCTTTGTTTTCGATGATGGCTTCAATGATCAATTCACAATCTTTGAAGTCTTTTAATTCTGTAGCAATGGAAATATTGGCTAAAATTTCAGTCATTTTCTCTGATGAAATTTTCTGTTTATCAACCAGTTTAGTCAATGTTTTTTCCAGACCTACGGTTGCCGTTTCTACTTGTTTTGCATTAGCGTCATAAATCCAGACTTTGCATCCGTTCGTTGCGGCTACTTGTGCAATGCCGATTCCCATGGTTCCGGCACCGATAATTCCTACATTTTTCATTATGTAACAGTGTATCAATATACCAATATAACAATCATTGTCATGCTGAGCTTGTCGAAGCATCTAATTGATAAGCTGCTACATTGGTACATTGCTATATTAATTCTTATTTCCCTTTATATTCAGGTTTTCTTTTCTGTAAAAAGGCACTTACTCCTTCTTTAAAATCTTCTGTTTCTGCGGCTTTCTGTTGAAGATCGCCTTCTAATTCCAACTGCTGCTTCAGCGTATTGTCATAAGAATGTGCAAATGCCTTTTTGGTTAATTTTAAACCAACTGTAGGCATATTGGATACTCTTTCTAAAATTTCCAGTGATTTTGAGCTGAATTCTTCCTCATTGAAAACTTCAGCAACCAAACCATATGATTTAGATTCTTCCGCAGATAATTTTTTTCCGGTAAATGCTAAATAATTAGCTAATTGTCTTCCCAGTAATTTTGGTAAAAAGTAGGTTCCACCCGTATCTGGAATCAATCCGATATTGGAGAAAGCCTGAGCAAAATAAGCTTTTTCATTTGCCAGAACAAAATCGCAGATCAACGCCAACATCGCTCCGGCTCCAACTGCAGGACCATTTACCAACGCTACAACCGGTTTTTTGCAGTGGGTAATTTCCATTACCAAAGGATTGTAATAATCTGTTACAATTTTTCTGATGATATCGTTGTCATGATGTTCATTGCCCTGAACAAAAGCATCATCCAGATTCTGACCGGAACAAAAAGCTCTTCCTCTTCCGGAAATTGCCACGCATCTTACTGCAGGATCTTCACTGCATTCTTTTACAAAATCTTTCAGATCTGATAAAGACGGCTTTGTAAGCGCGTTCATGGTATCCGGCTGATTGAGATAAGCAATTTTAAGTTTTCCGTCGAAATGCGACTCAATATCGAGTTGTGTATACATAGTTTATAATTTTTTAATTTGAAAATTAGACAATTTGAAAATTTTAGTTCACCACTAATTTACTCATTTTCAAATTAGCACATTTTCAAATTGTTTAGTGACATTTAAAATAGTCAAAAGGTTCTAAACAGTCTAAACACTGATACGAAGCCTTACATAAGGTAGACCCGAATCTGCTGATCTGTTTTGAGTTCATGGAACCACAACGCGGACATTTTTTCGGTTTCCCGATATGATGCTCGTCGGCTCCTTTTTCGGGAGGGGTAATTCCGTACACCCGAAGTTTTTCTCTCGCTTCATCCGTTAACCAGTCTGTCGTCCAGATCGGAAACATTTTGGTCACCACTTTCGCTTCCCATCCGTTTTCCTTCATAATTTTGATGATGTCTTCCTCAATGGTAAACATGGCGGGACAGGCAGAATAAGTAGGCGTAATCATTACTTCGCAGGAATTCTCGCCAGTAATTTTCGCCTCTCTTACAATACCCAATTCCACGATATTAATTACCGGAATTTCCGGATCGGGAACCATTTCTAATATTTCTAAAGGATTTTTCAATCTTCTTTTTATCTAAATTTTTTAGCGCAAAGCGCGCTAGGATTTTTTTAATATACTAAATGCTTTTAAGTTTGCAAAGGCACTCTTCTCAGCAAACCAAAAAAGGATAATTTCAACAGCAGTTTAAATATGACTTTGATTAAATCCAATATGCCTAAAGATTTTCAAGCTTTAATTATTTTTTTTCTAAACACCATTAAAAGGATAAGGATGATAACATCAATTATAATTAATATTTTTCCCTGTTCTATATCTTGACATAAATTTTTCCCTGAAATTTGTGAAATGCAATCACCTGGATTATTTGTTTCATATTGCAGACTGACATTTGAATTAAAAATTCCTAAACAAAATATTGGAATTAAAATAATTAATCCTAAAATTAATTTATTAAAATATTTACCTTTCAATTTTGAAAATTTTTAGCGCAACTACATTATGATTTTTTAACCAATTATGGTTTTTAAGCTTGGAAAGGTTTTTCTCTCTGCAAATGCTATAAATAATAAGTAAACTGCAAAATTGTTATGCGGGTTTATTATCTTAAACCTCACAGGTTTTAAAAACCTGTGAGGTTTGTGTTTCTACCACGTACAACCCGGATAAGCTCTCTGCATATATTGCAATTCACAAAGGATATATCCAAAATATTCTGTGTGATATCCTGTTCTGGATTTTGGCTGCATGAAAGGATTTGTAGGATATTCTAACTGGAAATCTGCAAAATCTTTTTGGGTGATCGTTACAAATTCTTCATAAAGAGCATCGGTATTCGGAGCAATATTTAAAGCGACCAAATCATCTTCTCCTTCTGTTTTTGCAAATAAACCTTTAGTGTATTCCCAGATGTTTTCAATGGCTTTTACCAGACGGCTCTTACTTTCTTCTGTTCCCTGAGCAAAAATTTTCATCCAGGAAGCTGCATGTGTGTAATGGTATTTTACTTCTTTCAAAGATTTTTGAGCAATTGCCGCCAATTCTTCATTTGCTGAATTGGACAATGCTTCGTACATCAGTTTCTGATATACTGCAAAAACATACACTTTTAAAATGGTCTGGGCATAATCTTCATTCGGAAGTTCTGTCCAATGTGCATTCACATATTCGTGTTCATATCTTAAAAAGGCGATATCATCTTCAGATTTTCCGTCGTCTAAAAGTCTTGAAGCGTAAACGTAAAAGTTGTTCGCCTGACCAAGTTCATCCAGCGCAATATTCGTTAATGCAATATCTTCCTCCAGATAAGGACCTTCACCGCACCACGCAGACAAACGTTGTCCCATAATGAAACTGTCGTCTGCCAATTTTAATAAATAATTATATAATGGGTTCATTGTTTTAGCTTTTGGCTTTTGGCGTCTAGCTTTTGGCAAATTGCAAGCAGCTAACAGCCAATTGCTGTTTTACATATTTTTTACATCGTTCGGGATCTCGTAGAAGGTTGGGTGACGGTATAATTTGTCATCTGCCGGATCGAAAAATGCTTCTTTATCCACTCCTTCTGAAGTTACGATGTATTTACTTGGGACTACCCAAACAGAAGTTCCTTCTTTTCTTCTTGTATAAACGTCTCTTGCGTTTTGTAAAGCCATTTCTGCTGTTGGCGCCTGTACAATTCCAACATGTTTGTGGGACAATCCCGGTTTAGTCTGAATAAACACTTCCCACATATCTAAATTTGCCATAGTCAAATTTTAATTTTTATCTAAATTTTAGATTTTGAATTATTTTAAATTTTAATTTTTGAACCATTAAGGACAATTAAGTTGTTAAGAATATTAAGTTTAGCTCCGCTTTTAGATTTAAAACCAGAATGATTTATCTTAATTAAACTAAACTTCTAAATAAAATCTTAATGGTTTAAATTAAGAAATTAGTTTACCTTTTCGTTCTGCTTCTCAGCAAAAGCTGCTGCCGCTTCTTTTACCCAGGAATTTTCTCTTTGGGCTTTTCTCTTCGTTTCGATACGCTTTTTGTTGGCAGGACCATTTCCTTTTAAGATTTCCATAAATTCATCCCATGGAAGCTCTCCGAAATCGTAATGCTGTCTTTCTTCATTCCATTTCAGATCTTTATCCGGAATAGTTAATCCTAAAAATTCAGCCTGAGCAACCGTCACGTCGATGAATCTCTGACGAAGACTGTCGTTGCTTTCTCTTTTCACTCTGTAATTCATCGAAATTTTGGAGTTTGGCGAACTGTCATCATTTGGACCAAACATCATTAAAGCTTACCACCAGAAACGGTTTAACGAAGCCTGAGCCATTTCTTTCTGCTGTTTTGTACCGCGGCAAAGAGCCATTAAAATTTCATAACCCTGTCTTTGATGAAAAGATTCTTCTTTACAGATTTTCACCATCGCTCTTGAGTAAGGACCGTAAGAATTCCCCATCAACATCACCTGATTCATGATTGCTGCACCATCAACCAACCAACCGATGGCACCGATATCTGCCCAGCTTAAAGTCGGATAGTTGAAGATACTTGAATATTTTGCTTTTCCTGAAAGCATATCTTCATACGTTGCGTCTCTGTCGGCTCTGATGGTTCCATCACCTAAAGTTTCTGTCGCAGAATAAAGGTATAAACCGTGACCTGCTTCGTCCTGAACTTTCGCCAGAAGAGCCATTTTTCTTCTCAAAGAAGGTGCTCTGGAAATCCAGTTGGCTTCCGGCAGCATTCCGACAATTTCAGAATGTGCGTGCTGTGAAATCTGACGAACCAATAGTTTTCTGTAATCATCCGGCATTACATCTTTCGGTTCTACTTTATTTTCGTCGTGTACGTACTGTACAAATTTTTCTAAATCCATCTTTTTAAATTTGAAAATTAATTAATTTGAAAATTTGAGAATTAGGCAATTTGAAATTAAAACACAATCATGGCATTTTCAAATTAGCACATTGACTCATTTTCAAATTGTCTTAAACATCATAATTAAGCATCACCACGTTGGTTGTCGGGTGACACTGGCAGGTAAGAACGTAACCTCGGGCTACTTCTTCTTCGGTAAGCGCGTAGTTTTTTTCCATGAAGACTTCACCTTCTAAAACTTCGGCTTTACACGTACAACACACTCCTCCTTTACACGCAAAAGGCACAGGAAGATTGTCTTTCAATGCTTTATCTAAGATACTTTCTTTTTTTGAATTCAAATGGAACGAATATTCATCATCGTCAATGATTACTGTTACCATACTTTCGATGTTGGCAATGGCCTTGAATTCGTCGCTCATTTCCTCCGTATTTTCTTCGTCAGGAGCAGTGAAATATTCAAATAGAACCTGAATTGCCGGTACTTTTTTATCTTTCTTTAAATAATCTGCAATTCCTTTGATCATTTCAGAAGGTCCGCAAATGAAATAAGTGGCTTCTTTTACATCGATATCGGTATATCTTTCAAATAAATGTTCCAGTTTTTCAGGGGAAATTCTTCCTTCGAAAATTGGGTCTTCATGCTTTTCACGGCTTACGAGATAAACTACTTTCAATCTTCCGTTGAAATGCTCTGTCAATTTATCGATTTCAGCCTTTTTCATCACGTGATTCATGCTTCTGTTGCTGTAGAACAGGTATGCGTTGGAATTCGGCTCCTGATAAAGACTTTCTTTAATATTTGATAAAACCGGAGAAATTCCGCTTCCTGCCGCCAAACCAATGTATGTTTTTACGTTTGTCGGATGATAAGACGTGTTGAAACCGCCCATCGGAGGCATTACCTCAAGAATTTCATCCATGTGAAGATGCTCGTTGAAATAACCGGAAACTTTTCCGCCTTCCAATAATTTCACTAAAACTTCCAGCGTGTTGCTTTTTTCACTCGGCGCATTGCAAATGGAGTAAGAACGTCTTTCTTCATTTCCGTTGATCATCATTCGGAAATTAAGATACTGCCCCTGTTTGAATCTGAATTTATCTTTCAGCTCTTCAGGAATTTCAACCGCTACATTTACTGCATCGTTGGTATCTTTCTGAACTTTTACCGTTTTAAGTTTATAAAATGAATTCATTTATTTTTTAAGTATTCTGTTAATTTTTCCACCTTCGCATTTCGGAAGACTGTCCTGAGCATGAATTTTCACTTTTGTGGTAATTCCTACCCTCTTTTTTATTTCGTTTTCTATACTTTTTCCAAAGTTTCCGACAAAAATAGCATAATCGTCGGTATTTTGATTTAAATTTTTCGAAGCCAGCAATTCGTCACCAATTTCAACATCAATATCCAGTGCAACACACATTTGTTCCTTCTCAACAGGAGTTAAATAATAGTTCGGAACTACGCCTTCCACATGAGAAAATGCTTCTTCAATCTGACTTGGATAAACATTTACCCCTCTTACAATCAGCATATCATCGGCTCTTCCCAAAATCGGGCGCATTTTCACCATCGTTCTTTTACCATTTTCGTCATAGTAAAGACTTGTGATATCATTTGTCCAGTAACGCAGAAGCGGCATTGCTTTCTTCGTTAAAGTCGTAATCACCAAAACGCCTTCTTCTCCGAAAGGAACTGGCTCCTTTGTAACCGGATCGAGAATTTCGGGATAAAAATGGTCTTCCCAAATGTAAGAACCTCCTTTTTCTTCAAAATCTTCCATCGAAACACCCGGTCCTATAATTTCACTTAATCCGTAAATATTGGTTGCATGAACGCCTAATCTTTCTTCAATATGATGTCTGATTAATTCCGTCCAAGGCTCTGAACCTAAAACGGCATATTTTAAACTGATTTCTTCTGCCGTGATTCCTCTTTTTGCAAATTCATCAGCAATGGTTAAAGCGTAAGATGGCGAACAGCAGATTACTTCCGGCTGAAAATCCATAATCAGATCAACCTGTCTCGCCGTCATTCCTCCCGAAATCGGAAGAACGCTCATTCCCAGTTTTTCCGCTCCGTAATGCAATCCCAATCCGCCCGTGAAAATTCCGTAACCATATGCATTATGCAACTGCATTCCCGGTTTTGCGCCTGCTGCATTCAAAGATCTCGCCACGACTTCGCTGAATAAATCAACATCTTCTTTTGTATATCCCACCACCGTTGGTTTTCCCGTTGTTCCGCTTGAACAGTGAATTCTCTGCAGTTCATTTTTCGGAACGGTAAATAACCCGAACGGATAATTGTCTCTCAAATCCTGTTTGTATGTTATCGGAAGTTTGGTAATATCTTCAATCGACCTTATTTCCTGTGGAGATATTCCTGATTCTTTAAGTTTTCTCTTATAAAATTCCGACTTCTCCCCAAGATAGCCTACCAAATCTGCCAACCGCTCAGACTGAAGCTGTCTCAACTGATCGAGCTTAAGATATTCAACACCAAAATCCATAACTAACTAACATTTGTTAGGTGTAAATTTAAAAAGATTTTGGAACGTGACAAAATTTTTATGATTTTCGTCAGATTTTTAATGATTCTAAATAATTATGGCAAAGATTGAGGTTTAGTTTAAGCATGATTTTAATGAGGATTTTGTTATTCTGACGAAGTAAGAATAACAAAATTTAGTAGATTTCTCCTCCGTCGAAATGAAAGCTTACTGCATGAAATTTTGTTATTCAGAACGGAACAAAGTAAAGTGTGGAATATAAGCGAAGTTTTCATTATAGCTGTCGAAATTTCTACGGAATGATAATAACAATTTCAAATAATCTTAAAATAATTGTTGAGATTCTTCCTTCGTCAGAATGACAGTTAAACGGTTTATTTCTTTTGATTTCCCAGTAATCCAAAAAGAATTTTATCCCTTATTTCATCGGTGATATCCGAACCGGATTCTATATTTCTTTTGAACCAGAAGTAGGAGTTGTTTAAAGTATGGAGAATAAATCTCGTGGTAAAAGCGGGTGATCTCAATTCCCAGTTTTCAGCGGTATAAATTTCAGAAATCAACTGTTCAACTTCCTGCTGATAATTTTTTCTTAATTCGATAAATTCTGGTAATCTCTCTTCAAGATGCTTCCACTCATTGGAATAAATGTGCGTAACATCACGGTTTTTCAGAACAACCGACAAATGTTTTTCAATGAAAAGATTGAGCTTTTCCTTTGGTGGAATATTGGTATTTTTTACTTGCTGAAGTTCATCAAAAAACTCCTGCGCAATGCCGAAACAGATCCATTCCAGAATTTCTTCCTTTGAGCGGATGTGCGCATATAAAGAAGCCGCTTTGATATTCAGTCTGGTTGCCAAATCACGAACAGAGCTTCCCATGTAGCCTTTCTCCTTGAAAAGTTCCACGGCAACATCTAAAATTTTCTTCTGTTTTTCTTTAAGCTCCATTTGTAAAAACGCAAAAGTAATTATTTTGATTTTAATATTTGATTTTGAAAAGATGATTTTTAAACTAAAAATTAAAAGCTAAACACTGCATAATGCTTTTTCAAAATGATGAAATGAAAAAATTAAACTTTTTTACCACAAAAGATTTAAACACTTTAGTTTCTTAAGTTTAATACTTTAATGAAAAAAGAGCACAATAAGTTAAAAAATCAAAGATTTTTCTCTTCGCAGACTTTTGAAAAACTTTAAATAAATCCAATAAAATCTTTTGTTTCTTTTGTGGTTAAATTTAAAATGAGTTTAAAAAAACTTATTATTTAAACCATTAAGAAAATTTTAAGATGTTAAGTTTAATTGAGAAAAATCAAATAGATTCTTAATAAGCATTATTATGGAAAGCGAAGCTCATCTTAAATATTCTAAACTTCTTAATTAAAATCTTAATGATCCAATCAAAAAAACAAGGTTAGGCGTATTTTAAGATTCAACCCAATCTGACGGTTCTTCCGATAATTTTCACCTAAATTCTTCGAATCGGAAATTTTGTCTTTCCAAAATAGATTTAAAATAAAGATTTCGGAAATTTTGTCCAATATTTTTAAAAATTCAACAATAGAATACTTTTTGCGATAATGTACCTGAATTAAATGATTAAATAAAGATTAAGGGCATCAGAAATTAGAAAATCTGATTAAAAAATTAACATTTATTTGACTCTTATGGTCTGAAATCTGATGTCTAAAATCTAAAATTGGAAACTAAAAATTAAAGAATCAAAAATATACAAAATATGAATTTAAATCAATATACCGTAAAATCTCAGGAAGCGATTCAGGCTGCACAACAGGTGGCAATGGAATTTGGCAACCAACAGATCGAACCTCAACATTTACTGGAAGGAATTTTTCAGGTAGATGAAAATATATCGCCTTTCTTATTAAAAAAATCTGAAGCAGATGCAGCGTTGGTAAGAGAGCGAAACCGCGAAAATTTAGAGAAACTCCCTAAAGTACAGGGGGGCAATATTTACCTTTCACAATCAGCAAATAAAGTTTTGCTTGATGCGCCTAACATTGCTAAAAAAATGGGCGACGAATATGTAACGATTGAACACTTATGGCTTTCCTTATTGGAAACCAATTCTGAAGTTTCGAAAATGCTGAAAGATATGGGTGTTACCAAGAGTCTTCTGGAAGGGGGAATTAAAGAATTAAGAAAAGGCTCGAAAGCCACTTCTGCAAGTTCGGAAGAAACGTATCAGTCTTTAAATAAATACGCTAAAAACTTCAACGAATTAGCAGCGGAAGGGAAATTAGATCCTGTGATTGGTCGTGACGAGGAAATCCGAAGAGTGTTGCAGATTCTTTCCAGAAGAACAAAAAACAACCCGATCCTGATTGGTGAACCCGGCGTTGGTAAAACGGCGATCGCGGAAGGAATTGCCCACAGAATTATCAGCGGTGACGTTCCTGAAAACCTGATGGACAAAACCTTATATTCTCTGGATATGGGCGCTTTGATTGCTTATGCAAAATACAAAGGTGAGTTTGAAGAGCGTCTGAAATCCGTAGTGAATGAAGTTATTAAATCGGAAGGACAGATTATTCTTTTCATTGATGAAATCCACACTTTGGTAGGCGCAGGAGGCGGTGAAGGTGCAATGGACGCCGCGAATATCCTTAAACCAGCTTTAGCAAGAGGAGAATTAAGAGCGATTGGAGCAACGACTTTAAATGAATATCAGAAGTATTTTGAAAAAGATAAAGCCTTAGAAAGACGTTTCCAGAAAGTAATGGTGGAAGAACCGGATACAGAATCCGCAATTTCTATTCTTCGTGGAATTAAAGACAAGTATGAAGCGCACCACAAAGTAAGAATTAAAGATGAAGCGATTATTGCGGCGGTAGAAATGTCTCAGAGATATATTTCAGACCGATTTTTACCGGATAAAGCGATTGATTTAATTGATGAAGCTTCGGCTAAATTGAGAATGGAAATCAACTCCAAACCGGAAGAGCTGGACGTTTTAGACAGAAAATTAATGCAGATGGAAATTGAACTGGCTGCCATTTCAAGAGAAGGTAACCAGACGAAAATCGATCATTTAAAAGAAGATATTGCGAAGATTTCTGAACAGAGAAATGAAATTAACGCCAAATGGCTGAAAGAAAAGCAAAAATCTGAAGATTTAACGCAGATTAAAAAAGATATAGAATCTCTGAAATTAGAGGCAGAAAGAGCTTCAAGAGCAGGAGATTACGCAAAAGTAGCGGAAATCCAATACGGAAAACTTCGTGAAAAAGAAGAAGAGCTGAAAAAGCTTGAAATCGAAATGCAAAATCATCAGAATGAGTTAATTAAAGAAGAAGTAACTTCTGAAAACATCTCTGAAGTGATTGCCAAATGGACCGGAATTCCCGTTACGAAGCTGCTTCAGTCTGAAAGAGAAAAGTTATTGAATCTGGAAACCGAACTTCATCACAGAGTAGTTGGACAGGACGAGGCGATTACCGCCGTTGCGGATGCGATCCGAAGAAACAGAGCGGGATTGAGTGATGATAAAAAACCAATCGGGTCATTCTTATTCCTGGGAACCACCGGAGTCGGAAAAACTGAGCTGGCAAAAGCCTTGGCGGAGTTTTTATTTGATGACGAAAATAATATGACGAGAATTGATATGAGTGAATATCAGGAGCGTCACAGTGTTTCGAGATTAGTGGGTGCTCCTCCGGGATATGTGGGTTATGATGAAGGCGGACAATTGACGGAAGCCGTGAGAAGAAGACCGTATTCTGTGGTTCTTTTGGATGAAATTGAAAAAGCGCATCCTGATGTTTTCAACACATTGTTACAGGTTTTAGACGACGGAAGACTAACAGATAACAAAGGAAGAGTGGTGAATTTCAAAAATTCGATCATTATTATGACTTCGAATTTAGGTTCGCACCTTATTCAGGAAAATTTTGAACATATTACTGATGAAAATCAGGATGAGATTGTTGACAAAACAAAAGATGAGGTCTTTGATTTATTGAAACAGACGTTACGTCCGGAATTCTTAAACAGAATTGATGAGGTTGTATTATTCCAGCCTTTAAGAAAAAAGGAAATCGGAAAAATCGTTACCTACCAACTGAGAGGATTTAATGAAATGCTTTCGAAACGAAATATCATTATGACGGCAACTCAGGATGCTGTAGATTATCTGATGAATAAAGGGTATGATCCTGCGTTCGGAGCAAGACCTCTGAAAAGAGTCATTCAGCAGGAAGTTCTCAACAAATTATCAAGAGAGATTCTGGCAGGAACGGTAAATGATGGAGACAGAATCACTTTGGATTATTTCGAAGAGACAGGTCTGGTTTTCAGACCGACAGATTTATAAGTAGTTTTTTTCATATATATTATTTTTGAAGAATTTCCGCAGACCAAAAAATCTGCGGAAATTTTATTTGTAATATATCAGATGTGAAATAGACAAATCTCATTGTTGCCGAAGTGACAATCTATTTTATATCCACCAATTCTACATCAAAAATAATAGTCGCTCCCGCAGGAATTGGTCCGGCACCATTATCTCCGTAAGCCAGCTCTGAAGGAATGTAAAATCTGTATTTAGATCCTTTGCTCATCAACTGGATACCTTCTGTCCATCCTTTGATTACTGCGCCCAGATTAATGTCCATTGGTGCGCCTCCGTTTTTGTCTGTAGAGTCGAAAACAGTTCCATCCAGAAGCTTTCCGGTATATTTTACCTGTACAACATCTGAGGCTTTTGGTTTTGTTTTACCATCACCATCCTGCAAGACTTCATACTGTAAACCTGAAGCCGTGGTCTTCACTTTAGGATTGCTTTTATTTTTGGCAAGAAAATCCAGACCTTTTTTCTTATTTTCATCTGCCTGTACGCCTGCTGCAGCCTGCTTTTTTTCATGTTGCTTCTGCATAAACTCCTGCATAAAAGCTTCCATTTCTTCAGTAAGCATCAGCTTTTTCCCTCCATTCATTTCTTCTTTAATAGCCTGAGCCAAAAGATCTGCATCAACTTTGAAGCCTTCCTGTTTCATGTTTTGGGCAATACTCAGACCTATATAATAAGAAGCTTTCTGATCATCCGTGTATTTGCCATCCACTGCGTTCTCATCTTTCTTAGCGCATGAAACACTAAATATTGCTATGCAAAATAATGCGATAGTCTGTCTATTCATTTGATAATTTTATTGTTTATGATTAACGAATTTAAAATCGCTGCAAATCTATCCAAAATCTTTATCATTTTAATTAAAATTTACAATCCGTAAAAACCCCATAAATAATCAGGAAAAAACCGTGTCGTATTCCCCTGAAATTTTACGAGATTTGCAATACCAACTAACCTTACACCTTTTAAAACTAGCTTTATGGAAACAAAACCAAATTTAGACAACTTAGAATTTGAATCTGCCGAATCAATTTCTAATCCCAACACCCTTCATTGCGATTTGATCAGAACTCTTGTAGAGAACTACAGAAAAAATCAGTTGGCGTGTATAAACCAAAATTTAGGATTTGATGATGCCCATTCCATTCATTTTGATCTGGCTACGCTGAAAAAATTTATTTCAGACATTGAAAATGAAGCATTGAAAAACGATTCCCGCGTTACAGATCAGGATTTGGGAATACGATTTTATTATGCGGCTTATCCTAAAGAGCAGGACTGGAACATCATGTCGGGAACTCCGATCGGAACAGAATATGCACAAAGGCACACTTTAGTTTTGGTTCCTACCATGAAACAGGAAGATGAAAACGGAGAAAAACTCTGCTATGATTTCAATCCTTTAAGCGCAAGCGGAAGCGGTGAGTTTTTGGCGATGGCTTCGGCAAGAAATTCCGGTTTGGAGGGAGATATTATTTGCCAGAATCATGGTTCTCTGAACCCTCCAAATGCTCTTAAAGTTGAAACATTTTAGTAAATAAAAAATTATTGAAAATAATTTGAACACGATGACCGAACTGGAAACAATCTTACAAGATTCAATGATATGGGTAGAAGGTATTGCTGCTTTGGTTTCAATATTATATTATTCCCGAATTAAAAACCAATACTGGAAATACTTTTCGTATTATTTAATTTTAATGTTTCTATGTGAAGTCATCGGAAAATGGGGCGAAAATTTTATTGATTACAATAAACAAAATTTTTTCAATTATTTTGTAATTCCAGTAGAATTTATATTTTTTTACTGGATCTATGCAGCAAAATCTTTTGGAAAGCCAAAATTATTTTACGCAATATCTGCTTTATACTTAGTTTCTCTGATCTTTGGAGATATTTTTTCTACAAAGAAAATAATTATGTCATTCAGCTACACATTTGGCTGCCTGATTCTTATGGGCTTAGTGATAATGGAATATTACAAACAGATTAATTCTTCGAATATTCTCAATTTCAATAGAAATCCAATGTTCTATATTAATCTGGGGGTTACATTATTTTATATTGGAACTTTACCTTTTTGGACGTTTTTTGCTTATATCATAGTTTATAGAGAGATATACCATATTTATTTCTCCTACTTTTTACTATCAGGAATCGTCATGTATCTTTTATTTTCAATTTCATTCATATGGGGAAGACAGAACTCTTAGTAACTTTAATTCTATTCAATATCTTTTTTGTATTGTTTGTGGCTGCGGTGATGGTTTATATCCGCAAATACAAACAGCGCAAAAAAGAATATCTGAATGAGATTGAAATAAAAAACGAAATTCACCAGAAAGAATTGTTAGCGACGCAGCTCGAAATCCAGCAGGCAACAATGCAGCAGATCGGGCGCGAACTTCACGATAATATCGGGCAGAAATTAACGTTAGTGAGCCTTTACACGCAGCAGCTTTTGTATGAGAATAAAGTTCCGGAGGTAAGCGAAAGAATTGAGCAGGTTTCACAGATCATCAATCAGTCGCTTCACGATCTCAGGAGCCTTTCAAAAACATTAACGGACGATAATATTAATCAAAAGGAAATCGTAACTTTAATTCAGGAAGAAGTAGACAATACCAATGCGTTTAAAAAATGCCATGTCGATTTTCAGCATAATTTTAATCAGCTGGATCTCAGCTTTGTGCATAAAAACGTATTGCTAAGAATTACTCAGGAATTTATTCAGAACAGCATCAAACATTCGAGCTGTAAAAATATTCTGATTAATCTGAATACTTCTCAGGAGTCGCTTTGGGAACTGAATATTAAAGATGACGGGGTGGGTTTCGATCAGTCCAACATCAAATCCAACGGAATCGGGCTTACCAATATGAAAAACAGAGCCGAAATTATCGGGGCAGATTTCTGTCTTGAAAGTCAGAAAAATTTGGGAACTACGCTCAACATTATTTTAAAAAGACAGCCATGAAAAAAACGATAGTAATTGTAGACGATCATGTACTTATCGCAAAAGCTTTAGAAGGAATTATTGATAATTTTCCGGAGTTTGAAGTGATCTACGTTGCCGAAAACGGAAAAGATCTGATCCAGAAATTCGAAAACAACAGCAAAATTCCGGATATCATTCTTCTGGACATCAGTATGCCGATTATGGACGGTTTCGAAACCGTGCTTTGGCTTAAAGAAAATCATCCGAACATTAAAGTAATGGCTTTAAGCATGCAGGGCGACGATAAAAGCGTTATTAAAATGATCCGGAACGGCGCCAAAGGGTACTTACTGAAAAATACACATCCGAAGGAACTGGAGAATGCATTGACGAAACTTAACAATGACGGTTTTTTTTATCCGGAATGGGCTTCGAAAATCATTTTTTCCAACATGAACAATGAAGATGCTGCCAATAATGTAAAAATTTCCGACCGCGAGAAAGAGTTTTTAAAATATACCGTTACAGAACTCAGCTATAAAGAAATTGCGGATAAAATGTGCTGCAGCCCGAGAACAGTGGAAAGCTACAGAGATCAGCTTTGTGATAAACTAGATCTTAAAACGCGGGTCGGTCTTGCCGTTTTTGCTATTAAAAATGGTTTTGCAGGATAAAATCAACATTCAAGCATTACTCAATAATGATTTTAAATAATCAACAAAAATACTGTTTAAATAAAAATACAGCAACATATATTTAAAAATACTATTTATTGAATAATAAAATAATTCAACTACATAGTGAAATACTTGCATATCTACTTCAAATAATATAATTTCATCTCCGAAACAAAATATTGTATTTTTATGAAAAAACTATTGTTCGGAGCTCTTATGCTGAGTTTCCTTTCTGCTTGTAACAGCGACAACGTTTCTAACCAGACTGAAGAATCTGAAAACACGCCTGCCATTTCCGGAACCGCACTGCAAAGAGGCTGTGCTTCTGAAGAAATCAGAAAAGTGGCATTGAAAAACAGTTCGGAGCTGAGACAGAAATATTCTGAAATCGAAGCCAAAACTGAACGATTTGAAAATGACATGAAGCTGGGAAAAGTATTATCCGATGGTACCGTTGAAATTCCGGTAGTGGTAAATGTCTTATACAGAACAACTGCTGAAAATGTTTCTGATGCGCGTATTGCAGAACAAATTGCAGTTCTTAATGCGGATTATGCAGGAACCAACACCGATGTTTCAAAAATTCCTTCCGAATTTCAGGGGGTAAAAGCAGGTGATGTGAAAGTAAGATTCAGACTGGCAAATGTGGTGAGAAAATCTACTACCAAAACAAGCTGGGGTACCAATGATGCCATGAAGAAAGCATCTACCGGAGGAATTGACGCAACAAGTCCTTCTAACTATCTAAACATCTGGACGGTAGGAAATATGGGACAGGTTCTTGGCTATGCGACTTTCCCTGAATCTTCCGGATTATGGAATGATGGTGTAGTAATTGCCGCTCCTTATTTTGGTAAAACCGGCGCCTCTTCTCCATTTAATCTGGGAAGAACAGCCACCCACGAAGTGGGACACTACCTGAACTTAAGACACATCTGGGGAGATGCGAACTGTGGAAACGACCTTGTAAGCGATACACCTACACAAACAACAGCTAACACAGGAAAACCAAGCTACCCTCTTTACAATACCTGCAGCGGCGTACAGAGATCTGTAATGTTCATGAATTACATGGATTATGTGGATGATGCTGCCATGTTTATGTTCTCCGCAGGACAAAAAACCAGAATGCAGTCTGTTGTAGCTTCTAACGGAGCAAGATCAGGACTAAGACTATACTAATCTTTATTGTTAATTTTAATACAAATGATTCCGGCTGTTTCTCTGAAACAGCCGGAATCTATTTATAATGTTTTAGTATTGTCTTTCGGTGTATAATCCATAAAGATACCACCATCAAGATTTACCGATTTTACTTTTTTGGTAATCGGAACCGTAAGCATTGTTTTTTTCTGATCTTTTTCCCAGACCGATGGCGAAAAATGAAGCTTCTCCACACTTCCGTCTTCATAGCCGATTTCCGCATCAAAAGGAATCGCAAAACCGCCCACATTATCTACATTTACCGTCAGAAGATCATTCATCTGAGATGCTGAAGACACCTTCAGATCAATATAATTATTGGTGTAAAACCAGTTATTAAAGAACCAGTTCAGATTTTTTCCCGAACCTGTATTCATAGAATTAAAATAATCCCACGGAATCGGATGCTTTCCGTTCCAGTTGTTCATATAATGATGCAGTGCTTTTTTAAACAGATCATCCCCCAGATAATCTTTTAAAGCCAGATAAGACAGGGATGCTTTTACATAAGAATTGTTTCCGTACCCTGCTCCGCTTACCTGAGTACTCATCGTAATAATAGGCTGATCCTGTTCCGCAGAAGGATCATTGATCCATCTTTTTACCCTGAAATTTTTGTAAAATTCTTTGGCTTTTGCTTCTCCGTTTTCATCAATCCCGATTAAATATTCCAAAGTCGTTGCCCAACCTTCATCCATAAAAGCGTAACGCGTTTCGTTGATGCCCATGTAAAAAGGGAAATAAGTATGTGCAATTTCATGATCTGCGGTTAATCTCGCATCCTGAAAATCATCCGGAATACTGGTATCATTAATCATCATCGGATATTCCATATCTGCGTATCCCTGAATTGCCGTCATCGCATTGTAAGGATATTCCACTCCGGGCCAGTTTTTAGAAAACCAGTCGAGATTATACTGCATCCATTCCACATAATGCTCAAAATCTTTTGCATCTGCTTTGTAACCTGCCTGAACACTTGCTCTTTTCGTTTTAAGCTGAACACTTGCTGCATCCCAAACATAATGATTGCTTAAAGCAAAACAGAAATCGGTGATATGACTGGCTTTAAATTTCCACGTATTCCATTTATTCTGCTTCGTTACTTTTCCGGACTTCATTTCTTGCTCAGTCGCAATATGAATGACTTTGTCGCTTTTTAATGAAGACTTATATCTTTTTAAATACTCAGACTGAAGAACGGCATCGGGATTCAGGAAATCTCCGGTTGCCCATACTACGTAATTTTTAGGAGCAGTAATGGCAAAACTGTAATCGTTGAAATCATTATAAAACTCCTGCCTGTCGGAATGCGGAAACATATCCCATCCATTGTAATCATCATAAACAGAGACTCTCGGGAAAGAATAGGCTACATAAAATGTTTCAGGATCTATCTGTCCTTCTCTTCCGCTTTGTATAGATAAAGGATATTCCCATTCGATGCGGATTTCAGCTTTTGCTTTGGATTTTAAGGCTGAATTCAGCTTTATTTTTTCAACCGTTCCCCAATCGTCGCTGTTTACGTTATATTTTTCACCGTTTACGATAAATGATTTAATATGCAACCCCGAAGAAAGAAAATCTTTGGAAACAACACCCGATCTCGGAGCCTGCGGTTTATGGAGATTATTGACAAATCTTATGGCAAGATCATTCAGATCATTTGGGCTGTTATTGGTATAGACGATGGTTTCCTTTCCCGAAACCACCTTAGAATTGGCATCTACCTTTACCTCAACATTATAAATCCCTTTATTCTGCCAGTAATTTTTACCCGGAGCGCCCGACAGATCACGGGTTCCGTTTTCGTATGCTTTTTTAATATTTCTCGGCATATACAATTCCTGCGCGGAAAATTGCCATGAAACTAAAAACAATACACCCAAAACAAGCTTTTTCATTAAAATCTTTTTATAATAAGTATTTTATTTAACATAAAAGTAACAAAAAACGGCAATATAATTATTACCGTTTGTATTATTTTTTGACAGCTTACAATTAAGCAGAAATCATCTATTATCTTAAATATTTGACTAAAGCCATTTTAAAACATTAAATCCACCAAAACCGGAAAGTGATCCGATGGATACAGCAAATTTTCTCTTCTGTCGTTGATGTGTCTGTGAGATTTGATCTTAAATCCTTTCACGAAAATATAATCAATCCTGTCCTTCGGAATTTCATTTACATTAAAACCTGTAAAAGTGCCTTTCGGACCGTAATGTTTTGTTTCCGAATGATAGAAACTGTCTTTCATATTCTGCGACATAATTTTTATCGGTTCTGAATCTTCCGTTAAATTAAAATCCCCGCTCACAGTTACCGGCAGATTTTTAGGATTGATTTCTTTGATTTTCTTTAAAATTAATTCTGAAGACTTCACTCTTGCTACATTTCCGATGTGATCGAAATGAAGATTCAGTGCCATAAATTCTTTTTTAGATTTTTTATCTCTGAAAACAGCGTAGGTACAAATTCTGTTCAAAGCGGCATCCCACCCTTTTGATGGTTTTTCAGGAGTTTCCGAAAGCCAGAAGGTATCCGATTTTAAAACCTGCAATCTGTCTGTATCATAAAAAATAGCCGAAAATTCACCTTTTTCTTTTCCGTCGTCTCTTCCCACTCCTACATAATCATAGTTTTTCAATCCGTTTTTTATATCCTTCATCTGCTCCGGCAATGCTTCCTGAACGCCGAAATAATCCGGATGATAATAGGTAAGGAGATCTGCAACATCCTGTTTCCTGTTTGTCCACGAATTTTCTTTATCCGAATCTACATTCAGTCTGATATTAAAACTCATCACCTTAAGATTCTGCGAAAATCCTAATGCAAAAACCATCAGGAATACGATTGAAAATCTGTAATTCATAATCATCTATTTTAATTAACAAAGTAACAAAAGTAAGGTTTCTCCTTAAAACAGCCTTTAGAATTGGGAATTTTAATATTAAATTCAATTTAAAAACAAAAAACTCCGGAGTATTTTCCGAAGTTTTGATTTATTATTTATTGATTATCCGTTATTAATCAAACTGTTTTTTTTAACGCAAAGACTCGCAAAGATTCTTTATATACTAACTGTTTTTAAGTTCGCAAAGGCGTTTCACTCAGCGAAGAACCCAAAGATTTTCCAATTATGGCAAATTACGAACAATCATATATTATTTAAATTGAACCATTAAGATGGAGTTAAGGAGTTAAGAATATCTAAGTTTCTAATTTTTAAGATTTAAAAAAATGATTTTCCTTAATACAGTTTACCCTCTCAATTTAAAACTTAATGGCTCAAAAGATTAAAGTTATTCTTTATTAAATTTAAATTCTCTTCCGCTCTGCTTAAAGGTAAATGACTTTTTATCCTGACTGAAAGTTAAAGAAATCTGCGCCATTTCCAGACTGAACGTATTGTTTCCGGTATATTCCAAAGGAAATTCCTGCTGTCCTGTTGCCTGAGCAAAAAGCTGGTTGTTTTTCTCTGTAAATACAATTTTCATCGGAAGATCCTTGCTTCCGAAAGTTCCTGTAAATTCTTTAAGATTTACTTTTTCCGTCGGTTTTGCATCAGCGGAACTCCATGCGTTATTTTTAGAATCTACATCCGGAATTTCTGAATTCGGATCCAGTTTCACCTGATCGATTTCTTTTGTAGAATTGATTCTGAATGTCCATTCCGTATTTCTTTTCCAGACCTCGATCGGCAATTTTACCATCTGCTGCGTTCCGTCTTTAAATTTAACCTGAACATTGGTCGGCATTGGTAACTGTCCGATATTTTCAACCGTGATCTGGGCTCCGTTTTTAAAGTCTCCGTTAACGTATTTTACATTTTTAATGCCCTGATCGATTTTCCATTTATTGATGAACCAGCCTCTCCAGAACCAGTTCAGCTCTTCACCCGACACATTTTCCATCGTGTGGAAAAAATCCCAAGGTGTAGGATGTTTGAAAGCCCATCTTTCAACATAGGTTCTGAATGCCTTGTCGAATTTTTCAGGTCCTAAAATAGATTCTCTTAAGATTTGCAGTCCCATTCCCGGTTTGAAATACGCCAAAGCTCCGATGCTGTTCTCTTTCATATTATCCGGACCTACCATGATGGGTTCAAAACCGTCGCTCATAATATATCCGCTCATCTGCGCAATATTTTTCTTTTCGTAATACTCACCTTTGTTGAAAGCTTCCGTAGAAAGTTCGTTGATGAATGTATTAAATCCTTCATCCATCCATGCAAACAATCTTTCGTTGGAACCCACAATCATCGGGAACCAGTTGTGCCCGAATTCATGATCTGTAACACCCCAAAGATCGCCGCCTTTGGAATCCATATGGCAGAAAACAATTCCTGGATATTCCATTCCGCCTTCATTTCCTGCTACATTGGTTGCAGCCGGATAGGTATATTCGTACCATTTTGCAGAGTAATGCTCAATCGCCGCTTTTGTGTATTCTGTAGATCTGCTCCATGCCTCTTTCCCTACACTTTCTACAGGATAAGCGGAGATTGCCAAAGATTTTTTTCCGCTCGGAAGGTTAATTTTGGCCGCATCCAGAATAAATGCCGGAGACGAAGCCCATGCAAAATCTCTTGCCTGATTGATTTTAAATTTCCATGTTTTTGTTCCTGTTGAATTATTTTTTCCTAATTCAGATTCGGAACGGATCATCACTGTTTTATCACTGTTCTTTGCCTGATCCCATCGGCTGATTTCTTCTTTGGAATACACTTCTTTTGAATTCAGTAATTCTCCTGAAGCCACCACATAATGATTGGCAGGAACGGTAATGTTTGCCGTAATATCTCCGTATTCCAGATAAAATTCCGAAGCACCGAGATAAGGCAGCGTATTCCATCCCATGACATCATCATACACACACATTCTCGGATACCATTGTGCTATCGTAAAGATTTTTCCGTTTTTCGTATCCTGAATTCCCATTCTGTCGGAACCGTATTTTGGAGAAAGGAAAGAATATTCAATCTTAATTTTTGCGACTCCTCCCAGAGCTTTCAGTTCGGCAGGAAGATCGATCTGCATTCTGGTATCAGTAATGGTATATTTTACGTCTTTACCGTCCAGTTTTACCGATTTTATTTTGTAACCGCCGTCAAATTCCTCACCGTGCGCTCCGTTTCGGCTTCCCGAAGTCGGTACGACTGCATTTCCTCTTGAATCTTTTGCAAATAAATTCTGGTCGAGCTGCAGCCATAAAAACCCTAATTTATCCGGACTGTTGTTTGTATAAGTGATTTCCGCGGTTCCTGTAAGTTCGTTTTTGGCTTCGTTAAGGCTTACATCGAGATTGTAACTTGCTGAATTTTGCCAGTACGCGTGTCCCGGCTGTCCGCTTGCGGATCTTGTAGGCGTACCTGTCTGTGTATAGAAAAATGGTTTGAAAGCTTCTACGTAGCTGTATTTCGGGGCTTCCTGAGCCAATGCAGACTGTGAAAAGAACATCACGGCAAGCGCAGAAACAAGAGTTGGAATTTTGAAGTTCATATTAATTCTTTTAATTTAACAAAGTAAACAAAAATAAGACTTCTCCGGACAGAAAAGTCTGATGTCTTCATTTATCTTGTTAAATTTCTTTATCTTCTTCCACAGAAAGAAAATACTGCTCAAAATCTTTACCGGAAATAGTCTTTTCGCTTTCGAGTTTTACGACTCCGATGGTTTTATAGTGGGCAGACAATTTTACATTGTTTTTTTTCAGTTCTTTTTCAAGCTGTCTGATATCTGTATTTTTTTTGAGAACTGCTAAGTATGTTTTCATCATTATATCTGTATAAGTCCGTTTCCGATGTCTCTGTATTTCAAACCTTCGATGGGTTTTGCCTTCATTTCTACGAGTTCCCAGATTTCTTTTGCCGATTTTTCGGGAAACTGTTCCATATATAAAGCAATAAGCCCTGAAACATGTGGTGTTGCCATGCTTGTTCCGCTCATTGCGTAATAATTGCTATTTTTATTCTTAGAATTTTTGGGATAAGAACTGATGATATCGACTCCGGGAGCGCAGATATTGACGTTTCCTCCGGTTGAAGGATTTAAGCCTGCGTTGGAAAATTTAGCCACTTTCATTTGTCCGTCAATCGCTCCGACTGCCATTACCGAAATGGAGTTTGCAGGCATGGAAACAGGTTTCGGAACAGCGGGTCTGTTGCTGTCGTTTCCTGCTGCCGCAATAATGATGCAGTTGTTTTCCAAAGCTCTTGCACCCACGGTTTCAAAAAGCGGGGAAGGCGCTTCATTCAGCAGAACCGGAGAAGCGAGTGAAAGGGACAGAATTCTGAATTTCTTTGTAATTGCCCAGTCTATGGCATCAATAACGCTGCTTGTGGTTCCTTTTCCGGCATCGGAAAGTACTTTTGCAATTTTTAAATTGGCATCTTTTGCGATTCCGTACCGTTTTCCGTTATCCAGTCTTATATTTCCTGTTGCAACTCCTGCACAGTGGGTTCCGTGACCGTTGGGATCGCGGCTCCAGTCTTCTCCGGCAATAAAGGATTTGCCTTCAATATTTCTTCCGAAAAAATCGGGATGAGAAAGTTCTAGTCCTGTATCCAGAATACAGATATCAATACCTTTTCCCGTGTATAATGAATTTCCGAGACCCAAAGCTTTGAGTCCCCATTCCATTTCTACTAAAGGTTTTTGAGGTAACGGTTTGTTTATAATGTATTTTTCCAGCTCGGTGATTTTGTCTGCAATCTCTGCGGACTGTTTTTTCAGTTCACTGATGATGGACAGTTCATCCGCCGAAAAAAAATCTCTTTCTTTTTCAAAATAAACGATCGGGTTAGAATCGTTTTTCACAGCGCTTTTCAACTGTGCTTCATCCATATTTTCAACCACAAGAACACCCAGATTTTTGTAGAGAACTCCGTTATCTTCATCAATAACATCATAGGCTCGGTTTTCTGCGGAAAGAAATTCTGATGAGGTAATGTTTACATCAAATTCATTTTCAATTTTTTTGAGGGAATTTTTATGCTGATCTTCGAGAACAACAATGTATCTTTCATTTTCCATGGTTTTTGTTTTAAATCTATTATTAGCCTTTTAATTTTAATACAAAGGGCACTAAGTTTTTTTACAACTAATTGCTTTTAAGGCTCACAAAGGTGTTTGGCTACGTCGAATCTTCGATTTCCCTTAAATTAAGAAACACAGAGATTTTAAATTATTACAGATTAGTTTAATTTTAAAAGAACTTTTTCAAGAAGCAGGTAAATGTCTTCCGAAATCATCTGTAATCTGAGTTTTTTATTAATTCCGGCAATCTGAGTGTTTTGTTTGATTAAAGAATTCCAGAAGTCTTCAATTTTTGGTACATTGGCGAGACTTTTCACGATTTCGTCGTTCAGTATTCCGTTTTGATAGAGAGAAACAATTAATCCTGATAAAATTTCTTCTGCTTCATCCAGTTTTTTATGCTCTTTGGTATACATTTCCATTAAAAACTTGTGTACACTTTCCATTGCACTGAATGAAAATCCCCAAGTCAGCTCACGTTTTCCCGAAGCTATTTTTTCCATCTGAACAGGATTAAATCCTCTTTTTACAGTGGAAATCATGTTCATAACCTTTAAAACTTCAGATTCGTACGTAGTATTTCCTTTTGTTTTCAGGTAATCTAAAAATTCGTAGAGAAATTCTTCAAACTGTGCATCAAAATCGAAAGACTTCGACAGATAAAGCTCCTGAACTTTATTAAAATGTTCCAGCAGTTCCTGAATTTTCTGTATCGTATGATGAACGAGTTCCTGCATTACTCAAAAATTATCTGTTCGACTTCTTTGCCGTCTTTGTCTTTAAAAGAGACGATTCTGATTCCTTCGTCTTCCATTTCCACATGAAGATTGACGAAAAGTTTGTCTTTGTCTTCCGCAGAGTTGGTATTAGGATCGATGTAGATGTTATTGATTTTAGAATTCACGAGGCTGAATCTGTTCAGCAAAGCATTACTAAAAATTTCTTTCAGCTCGTTCACTTCCTCTTCGCCGTTTCCTTCCTGTACGCGGAAAATTCCGGAATTTAAACTTTTAACATTCTGTCTGAGATCAACTTTAAGCAATTCCACAGAAGGTTTTTTACCAAATTTCTGGTCTCCGGTTTCAAGTGCTTTAAAAAGACTGGTAAATTCTTTGGTCTGAAGCTGTTTTTTGCTGATCTCCGTCATATTGAGGTTTTTCTCTTTATTGACAAGGCGGATTTTTTTGTTAACATCTTCCACAAGCTGATCTTCGCTGTACTTGAAATTGTACTTCGAATCTGCATCAATATCCGTGATTTTGATGGGAATATCCATCTTTACACTCGGAAGCGAATATCTTGGAACTTTAAAAAACTTTAAATACTCGTGTTTAGCATATTCTTTTGCGATCATTACCGCATTTTCGTCTGCTTTTTTACGAGCCTGAATTATCTCGTTGTTGAGATAATCCAGGTAATCTGATAATTTAATCATTTCTCGTAAAGGGTTTTTATTGTGCGAGTAATCCTAAAACTTTTTCCAATCCTGCAGGCATTTCGTCGTTGGTTGCTCTTACTTTTACGCCCAGAGAATATTCTTTTTCCACTTTAATTCCTGTGGCAGAAGTTCTTTTGTAAGAAACATCCACTTTAAACTTCACCGGTCCGAAACCTCCTGAAGCTCCTGCGCTGATCCCGAATTCATCGCTTACATCTTTTGTATAGGTGGAATTTAATTTCACATTGAAATCCACTTCGCAGGTTTCAATTCTGAAGCTCGGAACATTTAATAATGCAATGAAAGGAACTGAAATTTCAACATCGTTCATTGTTTCTTTAGGATTGGTGGAACTTTCGGGTTCTGCCGGATCAAAATCTGGGTTTGGTCCCATTTTTTTGTATTTGAATTCCGCCATACGAAGTTTGCTATCGCTTCCATCCTGTTCGAATCCTACTTCTTTGATGAAATTTACTGTGCTGATTGATGCATTCGACTGTGCTTTTACACACGCATCCAACGGACCTCCGATGATGGTTGCAAAATCGATGCTTCCCAATTCTGCTGCAAAATCTGCGCTTTCGGCTCCTGAAGTTTTGAAAACCTGATCGTCTGCCGCCATTCTTCCTGCCATCATTTTCATGATTTCTGAAGAAACGGCTGCGAAAGATTTTTCCCACTTCTCATCGTAATTTTTCTTGAAGTCTTCAATAATGCTTACCAATTCTTTGTTGGAAAGGGAAGAAAGCTCGGAAGTTTCAATACCCGATACTTTTTCGTAGACTGCGGGACTTAAAGATTTTTCCAGTCCTGTTAATAAATCAATTAATTCACTTTTTGTTTTCTTGGTGTGGTTCGCTTCCAACACCGACTTTAATGTTTCCATGTTTGGTTGTTTAGGTTATTAAAAATTGATACTGCAAATGTATCATCGCCTGTGATGAGTTGTCTCAGTAATTCACCTAAATTTCAACCGTAAAATCACCCAAATAAAAAAAGTAGATTCCCCATTGAGAATCTACTTTTTGCTTTATTTAAAGGATTTTTTTCTTTTTAAATTAGAAAACAATTTAAATTTTCCTGATTATCCGCAATATGCTATAATTAAATGTTGTTTACTGTAATCATTATTATTTTTTTGCCACAACGTACACTAAGGTTATCCACAAAGCTCACAACTATTGTGTTCCTTATCAAATCTTTAGTGCTCTTCGTGGTTAAAATCCAAGCATGATAAATAAAGTATATCCAAATAAATTTTTATACACATTGTCATTCCGACGAAGGAGGAATCTCTACAAACGATAATAGATTCTTCACTCAACTTCTGAACTGCGTTCGTCGACTTTCTGCCTATGTTCAGAATGACAAACGGATTAACTAATCTTAACTCCTTAAAATTATTCTTAATGGTTAAAATTTAAAATTAATTTGATTTTTTTGCTTTAATCATGGCTTCCAAAGCATCCCACATTTCCTGCGGAATATCTTCAAGCATGTTAAATTCACCCGCTCCCTGCAACCATTCTCCGCCGTCGATGGTTACCACTTCGCCATTCATATAAGCGGAATAATCTGAAACTAAGTAAGCGGCAAGATTTGCCAGTTCCTGATGTTCTCCTACTCTTCTTAAAGGAACTTTCTTTCTCATGTCAAATTTTTCCTGCAGGTTTCCCGGAAGCAATCTGTCCCATGCTCCTTTTGTAGGGAAAGGTCCCGGAGCAATGGCATTGAAACGGATTCCGTATTTCGCCCATTCCACCGCCAAAGATCTTGTCATTGCCAAAACGCCTGCTTTTGCACAAGCGGACGGAACCACATACGCAGAACCTGTCCATGCATAAGTAGTTACAATATTTAAAACCGTTCCCGGTGTTTTGGAATCGATCCAGTGTTTACCAACGGAAAGGGTACAGTTCTTTGTTCCTTTCAACACAATATCCAGAACAGCATCAAAAGCAGAGTGAGTGAGCCTTTCTGTGGGGGAAATAAAGTTTCCGGCAGCATTGTTGAGCAGGATATCAATTTTTCCGAATTCTTTTAACGCAGCTTCTTTCATGGCTTCTACCTCATCCCAGTTTCTTACATCACACGCAACGCAAAGAACTTTTCCGCCTGTTTCTTCTTCCAGTTCTTTTGCAGTTCCCTGTAGTTTTTCGAGGTTTCTGGAAGTGATGACTACTTTTGCGCCCAATTCGAGAAAATATTTGGTCATTGCTTTTCCAAGACCGCTCCCTCCTCCGGTTACAATGGCTACTTTATCTTTTAAAGCTCCTTCACGAAGCATCGGCTGTGTATAAAGATTCATAATTTAGTTTTAATAGATTACGTTAAGTAGTAAATTTACTATAAATATTTGTTTTGGCAGAGTAAAAAGCTATGCACGATATAGAATTGTAAAAAACCCGCTATACCAAGCTTCATAAAATCAATCCCCAAACATTTCCAATATATACTAAATTTAATCTCTGCAATTTTATTAAAACATTATATTTAATTCATTAAAATTGTACATTTGTTAAAAATTAAGCATAATTATGCCAAGTCTTACTCCTAAAACCAATGTGCTGGGATTTTCGAATGCTTATCATCTTCTCAGACGTACCACTTATAACATTACGAAAGCAAAGATTCTGGATTTTGCAACCAAAACTCCACAACAGGCGCTTACGGAATTGTTTACATTCAGCAATCCTGTTCCGCCGTCTCCGCTTAATAATGTAGGTGAAACGATTGTCCCGACGGCTGCAAATCCCACCATTACCGATACGCAAAGCACAGCAAACAGCGTGAGGAACGATCTTTACTGGTGGCTTTACAGCGCTTTGAAAGATCCTTCTGCCCAATATAAAATTGCTTATTTTCTGCACGTTCTTTTTGTAACGGATGATGATACTTCTTTCTGGACCAACTATGATTACAAGGAACTTCTTAGATTCCATGCCAACGGAAGCCTTAAAGAACTGGCTTTCAGAATAACGCAGAATCCGAGGATGCTTATTTTCCTGAACAATAATGTGAATCTGAGTACAAGCCCCAACCAAAATTATGCAAGGGAGTTTCTGGAGCTTTTTACGATTTTAAAAGGACCGCAGATTGCTACGGGAAACTATACCAATTACACGGAAACAGATGTACAACAGGCGGCAAGAGTTTTAACCGGATTTTCTCTCACCTCATCGGTTCATCTGGATAAAACGGCAAGACTTACTTCTCTGGATCCGGTAACGAATATTCCCACCGGTCAGGTAAAAGTAAATACGCATGATACGGGAACCAAAACATTTTCGTCAGCTTTCGGAAATCAGGCAATTTCGGGAGGAAATACAGAAGCAACGATTAAAGCCGAGCTTCAGAATTTCATTAACATGGTTTTTAATCAGGATGAAACGGCAAAAGCATATTGCAGAAGAATGTACCGTTATTTTGTGGGAAGATTAATTACCACCGAGATCGAAAATGACATCATTGTTCCTTTGGCAGCTTCTCTTAAGGCAGATAATTACAATATTATACCTGCACTGACCACCCTGCTGAAAAGCAAACATTTTTACGATGAGGAAGACAGCATTACGGGAGACCAGACCATCGGAAATATTGTAAGAAATCCTGTTGAGCTTTATCTTCATATGTTTTCCCTGCTGAATCTTCAGGTTCCGCTGTATGGCGTAAATCCTTCGGCAATACACAGTCTGATGAATGTTGTCGGCAATTTCTCTACAAATATGGGAATGCCCATTTTCAGTCCTCAGTCGGTAAACGGATATGCAGGATATTCCAGCAGTCCGAATTATGATAAAAACTGGATTACCACTTCATCTCTGAGAATACGGTACAACAATACAATAGATTATCTCATCAACGGTCTTACCTATAATGGCTTTACCTTTAAACTGAACAATGCATCTTTTGTAAAAGACAGCGGATATTTTTCAAATCCTGCCAATGCAGATACACTGGTAACAGAATTTCTCCAGATGATGTTTGTGGAAGTTCCGGACGGCACCCGTTATGATTATTTTAAAGGTGTTTTTCTGAATAATTTAAGCACCATCAACTGGCAGAACGAGTGGAATAACTACCTCAGTACAGGAAATGCCAATAATGTAAAGATTCCGATCGACAGACTTGTAAAAGCCATCATTAAATCTCCTGAATTCCAAATAATTTAAGATCATGAACAGAAAAGATTTTTTAAAATTAATATCTCTTGCAGGAGTCGGAGCTCCGTTTTATCTTAACGGAATGCCTTCGAGGTTTATGAATCAGTTTTTGGATTTTCAACTGAACTGTGATACGGTTAACGATCGCTCTTTGGTTATTCTGAGACTTGCAGGAGCCAATGACGGACTGAATACGGTAATCCCGATCAGCCAGTACAGTACCTATGCCGCATTGCGTCCCAATATAAAAATTGAAAGTTCAGGAACAGGAAGTTATATTCCGTTAGACAGCACGGTATCTTCCAGTAAACTTGTAGGTCTTAATCCTTCTATGACGGGTTTTAAAAGCTTATACGATTCCGGAAAACTGCTTTTAATGAACGGAGTTGGCTATCCGAACCCGAATTATTCGCATTTCCGATCAGAAAATTTAATGTTTGCAGGGAAAGACGGAACTACAAACTCGGATCTTCTCGACGGTATTTTCGGAAGATATCTTGGCGCGTTATATCCGGGACTTGCCGGAAATCCGACGACACTGAATCCTGATCCGCTTGCTATACAGATGGGAAATCTCAATCCGTGTCTGTTTTATGAACATACGACTGAGAAAAATATCGAATACAACATGACCGGCTTTCAGTCGAGTGTTTTCAGCAATTTAAACTTAATGAATTCTGAGTATAACGATCTTCTCAACTATATAAAAGGAGTCGCCACGAGTATGGATGCGTATTATGACCGCGTGATGCAGGTTTTCAACGCCGGAAACAATTCCACGACTACTTATCCTAATTCGTCTTTGGGAAAACAACTGAAAACAGTGGCAAGAATGATTAAAGGAGGCAGCAAGACCAAGATTTTCCAAGTGCATTTAAGCGGATTCGATACCCATGTGAGTCAGGTACAAACCGGAAGTACGCATTTGGGAACCCACGCGAATCTATTAGCAGATATTTCCAATTCTGTTGCCGCTTTTCAGGCAGATATTCAGCAGTTGGGCATTGCAGATAAAATAATGACGGTTACTTTCAGTGAATTCGGCAGACAAGTTCGCGAAAACGGAAGTGTGGGAACCGATCATGGAGATCTTGCTCCGTTTTTCGTGGTTGGAAACGCCGCAGCCGCAGGAATTTTGGGAGATCATCCTGTGTTTACCAACCAGACAAGTTATTACTACAACCAAAATCAAAGAAGATATGATTACCGGCAGATTTTTGCTTCGCTTCTTCAGGATTGGCTTGGCGCAAGTACGAGTCTGATGATTACTTCGGAACTGGATTATTACGTTACGGGAAATCAAAAAGTGGATGTGATTAAAAATTCTCAAAAAGCGAATGCAGTATGCTCAACTTTGGGAACATCGAATGTAGTTTCCGATAAAGGAATTAAGATTTATCCGATTCCGGCAAGCCAGTTTGTGTATGTTGAATTTGAAAGCAGAATATCCGGAAGTATAAAGTATCAGTTAATGGATATGAGCGGAAGGGTAATTCACAGCTCTTCGGAAAAACCAATATCCAACCGTATTGAAATTAATGTTTCGGGAATTCCTGAAGGAAATTATTTGTTGAAAATTAATACAGATTCTGAAGAAATGAGCAGAAAAATTATTGTTTCGCACCGTTAGAAGTTGAGCCTGTTCAAACTTTTTATTTAACCGCAAAAGGTACAAAAGATGACTAAACTTTTATTTAAAGCTGATCATTATAAATGAAAAAGTTCACAATAGTTTTTAAAAATCTTTGATTTTTATTCTTTTGAGCGCTTTGAATATTATTGAAATTAGCTTTAACATTGTCTTTTGCGACTTTTGTGGTTAATTCTGAAATTAGTTTAAACAGATTTTAAATCAAAAACAGCCAGACAGAAATTGTCGGGCTGTTTTATATTGAACAAGATTAAATTTATTCAGATTAAGAAGCAACAACTGTACCTTTAAAAGAAAGAGTCTTTGGAGTTTTGCTGTCGCTTGTAGTAACATTTACCGTTTTCATGAAAGGACCCGCTGCAGCAGCGTTGTAGCTAGCTTCTACAAATCCTTTTTTACCCGGAAGAATAGGCGTTTTTGTATAATCCGCAGTTGTACATCCGCAAGAAGGCGCTACATTTTCGATAATGATAGGCTTCTTTGAAGTATTTGTAAATTCGAATCTGATGGTTTTTGGTTTTCCCTGAGGAATATTTCCAACATCAATAGATTCTGATTTCCATGTAACATCTGCAAGAATTCTTACAACCGGATTATTGTCAGTCGGAAGTGTATTTGCAAAAAACGGAGAAAATGCCAAAACTGCTAATAATGCTGAAATTTTTAAATTTTTCATGAGTATAAATTTTAATAATTAAAAAGAACCGATTTATTTTTGTTTTCACAAATGTAAGATGAATATTTATATTAATCCTGTTAACCGGTCTCAAACATTTGTTAATAAGTTGTTAATGATCAGAAATTAATAAATATTTTTGGATATTATTGTTCCTGTAAAATGGAAATAAAGAAACTCAATATTATTATAACGCTTGGTTTTGTTGCTATTATCGGAATTCTGATAGCACAGCTTTTATGGACAAGACAGGCTTATAATCTTGAAGACAAGAAATTCAATCAGACCGTAAACATTGCTTTACTGGAAGTGGTTGAAAAACTTTCCGGCGGAAAAACGTCCTTTACGGAAAGTCCGGTTCAGAACATTTCCAATGATTATTATGTGGTAAATATTAACAATGAATTTCACCCTGAAGTTCTGGAACACTACCTGAAAACCGAATTCACACGTTTTCAGATCAATACCGATTATGTCTACGCATTGTACAATTGCCACAGCGATCAGATGATCTACGGAAAATTCGTATCCAAACATCAGGAAAGCCCGAATGAGAAAGTGATTAAATTTCCGAAGCATAAAAATCTGGTGTATTATTTTTCCATCCGTTTTCCGGATAAAACCACGTATCTCATCAGTTCTTTACGTTTCTGGTATCTTCTCACTTTTGCCCTGATTATTATTCTTTTAGTGTATGTTTATTCTATTTATACGATTATTCAGCAGAAAAAATTCTCGGAGCTGCAAAGGGATTTCATCAATAATATGACGCATGAATTCAAAACGCCTCTTTCGTCGATATTGCTGGCTTCAGAAGCTTTAACCAAGCAGGAACAGATCAAGGAAAACCCTAAATTACAAACCTACACTTCCATTATCACGGATCAGAGCCATAAACTGAATAGTCATATTGAAAAAATTCTGAATATTGCCAAAAATGATGCTTCAGGATTGTCTCTGAAACCGCAAAGAATTATTTTAAAGCCTTTCATTCAGGAAATTGCAGAAACCGTGAAGCAGAAAAATGAAAACATTTCGATTGATTTATCCATTGACGAGAATATTTCCGTTATAGCCGACGAATTCCATTTCAGCAATATCATTTACAATATTCTGGACAATTCCATAAAATACTGTGAAACCCAACCGCACATTATTATTTCTTCTTTAAATGACACAAAAGGTTTATATTTAAAGTTCAAAGACAACGGAATCGGGATTCCTGCGAAAAACCTGCCTCATATTTTTGATAAATTTTACAGGGTAAACACTTCAAAAAGCGATGAGGTAAATGGTTTCGGACTGGGACTTTTTTATGTAAAAAAGGTTGTACAACAGCATAACTGGAAGATTTCTGTTGAAAACAATAATGATAAAGGAATTACCACCACTCTGTTTCTGCCTTTGTAAAGAATATGTGTAATCATGGAAAAATCTAAAATTCTCTACGCCGAAGACGACAAAACCATCGCGTTCCTCATTCAGGACAGTCTGGAAAATCATTACGATATTTCCTGCTATTCTGACGGAAAATCTGCTCTGGAAGCGTTTAATAGAGGAAGTTTCGACATCTGTCTTCTGGATATCATGATGCCGGAAATGAACGGTTTTGAGGTTGCACAGCATATCAGAGAAAAAGATTCTGAAATTCCCATCATTTTCATTTCAGCCAAAGCACTGAAGGAAGACCGGATTAAAGGATTGAAAATAGGAGCCGATGATTATCTGGTAAAACCTTTCAGCATTGAAGAGCTTATTCTTAAAATTGAAGTCTTCCTGAGGAGATCTAAGAAAAAAGAATCTGCACCAACAAAATACAAGGTCGGAAACTATGATTTCGATCCGAACAATTACACCTTACACAATTCGGAAAGCACAGTAACGCTTACTCAAAGAGAATCGGAGCTGCTTTTATTTTTTATCCGAAATAAAAATACCGTTCTCAAAAGACAGGATATTCTGAAGGCGGTTTGGGGCGATGATGATTATTTTATGGGACGGAGTCTCGATGTTTTTATTTCAAGGCTGCGAAAAGTTTTTTCCGGCGAAGAAAATATTTCCATTGAAAATCTTCATGGGATTGGCTTTCGTTTTTCTGAGAAATGATTTTTTTGTTTTTGGTTAATCGTAAAGGCACAAATATTCATTAAATAAGGTCTGATCTTAAGGTGCAAGTATTTCATCTACTATAAATTAAACATCAATCCTTGTGGATAATCTTTGATTTTCCTGCGCTTAAAGATTTGAGACGAATAAAAATCCTGCGTCTTACAATAAGAATATTTTTTATTTATAAAAAGTTTAAACCAACTCTTTATTTAAAATTTAAAAATCTTCTTTAATTTTTCGTTTATGCGTCTTTCCCCACTGCGAAAGCGCCATAATAACAGGTTTCAGGGTTTTGCTGTAATCTGTTGAGATATATTCTACGATGACCGGAATCTGCTCTGCATGCACTACTCTTTTTACGAAACCATTCAGTTCGAGATCTTTTAATTCGTTTGAAAGAACCCTTGCCGAAATTCCGGGGATATTTCTCTGCAGATCGTTGAATCTTATATTCCCTTTATCCTGCAAGACAATAATGATTTTCAGTTTCCATTTTCCGCCGATTACATAGATTGCATCTTCAATGGCGGAAAGATTTTCTGAACAGGCCTGCGCTGTAGCAGGACCTTCAAATTCGAGTGTATTTTCCATAAAACAGATGGTAACTAACCCAAAAGTTACCGCTAACCTTTTGTATACTGCTAACTTTTGATAAGCAAATGTATATAATTTTGCTGAAGAAATTTAAATTTTTAAAAATGAAAAACATCCTTCATATCATTTCAAGTCCGAGAGCTGAACTGTCGGCAAGCAGAAAATTAGGAAATGCCGTAGTGGAAAAAATTAAGGAAAAATATTCTGATGCCGTAATTAAAGAGCGTGATCTGACGAAAGACCACGTTCCGTTTCTGGAAGAAAAGCACATCAATACGTTCTTCTCTACGGAGGAAAGCCATTCTGCAGAACAAACGGAAATCAGCGACTATTCAAAAGGACTGATTTCAGAATTGCAGGAGGCAGATATTATTGTGATTGATTCTCCGATGTACAATTTCTCGGTTCCGGCAACACTCAGAGCGTATTTTGATTTTACTTCGAGAGCAGGATATACTTTTAAATATGATGAAAACGGTCCCAAAGGTTTATTAAACGATAAAAAATTATACATTGCCTTTACTTCCGGCAATATTTATTCTGAAGGTCCTTATCAGGTTTATGATTCTAATGTTCCTTATGTAAAAAATGTTTTTGGATTTTACGGAGTGTCGGACGTAAGTGTTTTCCGTGCTGAAGGTTTATCAATCCCCGGAATAATGGAAACTTCTTTGGAAAAAGCAATTGAGGGTATTAGTATTGACTAATTTTTAACGACTGTTAGTAACTTGATCCTTGCTGAGGTTTTGAACTTTAACAAGGATTTTTTTGTGTTGTCAAGTTTCGGTTAAAGCCAATTTTTCCGTTTTAAATGGAAAAAGCGGGCTAAAGCCCGCTCCTATTGATATCGTTTTTATTTTAATATTTATCATTCGATTTCAAAAAGCAAACGCTCCCCGAATTTCTCTTCATTGATTTTTCCGTTTTCGTAGACAAGATTTCCGTTGACAAAAGTATGGGTGACTTTAGAATGAAAAGTTGTTCCTTCAAGCGGACTCCAACCGCATTTGTAGAGGATGTTTTCTTTTTCAACGGTCCAGTTTTCGTTTAAATCTACCAAAACAAGATCTGCTTTATAGCCTTCTCTTATGAAACCTCTTTTTTCAATTCTGAATAAAATGGCAGGATTATGAGCCATTTTCTCAACAATTTTCTCTAAAGAAATTTTTCCATTTTTATAATTTTCCAGCATTACCACCAGAGAATGCTGAACCAAAGGTGCTCCGGAAGGGCATTTTGTATACACATTCTGTTTTTCTTCCCATGTGTGAGGCGCATGATCCGTTGCAATCACATCAATTCTGTCATCCAGTAACGCTTCCCAAAGTCCGTCTTTGTCTTTTTGGGTTTTTACGGCAGGATTCCATTTGATTAATCCGCCTTTTGTTTCGTAATCTTCATTGGTGAAAGTCAGGTGATGAACACAAACTTCCGCTGTAATTTTTTTATCTTTTAAAGAAATATCATTTCTGAAAAGTTCTGTTTCTTTGGCTGTCGACAAGTGGAAAACATGCAGTCTTGCCCCTGTTTTTTTTGCTAACTCGATGGCTTTCGAAGAGGATTTATAACAAGCCTCTTCACTTCTGATCAGATGATGGAACTTCACAGGAATATCTTCTCCGTACTCATCCAGATATTTTTGAGTATTTGCTTTGATGGTTGCTTCATCCTCACAGTGAACGGCAATCAGCATTTTTGTGTTGCTGAAGATCTTTTCCAGCGTTTCAGGATTGTCGACCAACATATTTCCGGTGGAAGAACCAAGGAATAATTTAATTCCGGGAACATTTCTAGGATTTGTTTTTAATACTTCTTCCAGATTATCGTTGGTTCCGCCCATCATGAAGCCGTAGTTGGCGTAAGCTTTTTGAGAGGCAATTTCGTACTTATCTGCCAATAATTCCTGTGTTACCGCATTCGGAACGGTATTGGGTTGTTCGATAAAACTGGTTGTTCCTCCTGCAATTGCCGATCTCGATTCTGTTTCAATATCTCCTTTGTGCGTTAATCCCGGTTCACGAAAATGCACCTGATCGTCGATAACACCCGGTAAAAGATATTTCCCTTCGCCATCAATAATCCGGTCTGCTTCTTCGGAAATCTGGGAATCTATTTTGGAAATTAAATCGTTATCCAATAAAATATCGCCTTCAACGATCTTTCCTTCGTTAACGATTTTTACATTTTTGATTAAGGTTTTCATTTTTACTTTTTTTACAAATTAGAGATGGAGTCATGCTTCCAACTTTGTCAAAGTTTAAAACTTTGACAAAGTTCTTCAAAATTAAGGTTTATGAATGAATTTTAATGCCGCCGATAAAAAATCAATTTCTAAATATTTACATTTGCATAAAATTTCACACGTTGTATAAGAAATTATTAGGACAGACAATTATCTATGGAATTGGAGCTATAGCGCCAAGAATTATTTTATTCATCCTAAATCCACTTTTGATTTATAAAATTCCCAACGAAGGTTTTGCAATTTTCACACAGCTTTATGCATGGATTTCTTTTGTGAACATTATCCTTTCTTTTGGCTTTGAAACTGCTTATTTTCGATTTTCTGCTGAAGAGGATAATGAGAAGAAAACATTTAATACCTCATTTTGGTTTTTATTTTCAACCTCTAGTCTTTTTCTAGTTTTATGTTATTTATTCAATCAGCCGATTGCAGATTATGCAGGTTATCACAACAATCCGGAATACATACGTTGGTTTGCAATGATTGCTTTTTTTGATAATCTTTTAGTAATCCCTTTTGCCTGGCTGCGTTTCCATAATAAACCGATAAAATACTCTGCAGTAAGAATTGTACAATCTGTATTTCAGGCATTTTTTACAGCAGCATTATTCTTCTGGATCCCCGAAAATGTATCTAAAAGCTTTGGATTGGACCAAAACGTAGACTTCCCCTTCTTTAGTAATTTAGCCGGAAGTGCCTTAGGATTTTTATTACTGCTTCCTATTATATTAAAGGTAAGATTTCAGTTTGTGACTTCTTTATTTAGCAGAATGATTAAATATTCGTTTCCTTTGATGTTGGCTGGTCTTGCTTTCATGGTGAATGAAAATTTCGATAAATCTGTTCAAAGAGGTCTTATTTCTGATGAAGAAGCCGGTGCTTATGGAGGATGCTATAAGTTAGCTGTACTAATGACATTATTTGTCACCGCTTACCGAATGGGAATTGAACCTTTCTTTTTTAAACAAATGGATAAAGGAGATGCTAAAAAAACATATGCTAAAGTAGCTGAGTATTTTGCATTTTTTGCCTGTGTGGTTGCTTTAGGAATTATCGCTAATATTTCCTGGCTGAAAAGTGTATTTATCCCTAATAAATCTTACTGGATCGCGATAGATATTATTCCTATCATTGTGGTTGCCAATCTCTGTTTCGGAATTTATTACAATTTTTCAACATGGTATAAAGTGACGGACAAAACCAGTGTAGGAACCATTATTTCATGGCTTGGAGCCGGAATAAATATTACCCTTAATCTTTTGGCACTTAAGTATTATCACAGTATGCTCGGTTCTGCGTGGGCAACTTTCGGAGCTTATGCTATTATGATGATCGTCTCTTATTTACTTGGTCAAAAATATTATCCTATCCCTTACAGAATGAAAAAAATGTCATTCTTTCTGATATTATTGGGAGTTTTCAGCTTTATCATTGTTAAATATTTTAATTATGATATTTTAATGAGTAATGCCTTATTTATAACTTTTGCAGGTATCCTCATCTATTCCGAAAAAGGGATGCTTTTATCAAAAATCAAACGATAAATCTGGCTCTGAATTTGCTTATACCGGATTCTGCGTTGCATCAGACAAAACTTGAAAACTCTTGGCAATACTATTCCACTCAAAGGTTTTATTGCTATCTTTATAAAAAATTAGAACTAACAAAAAAACATATTTATATCATTTATGAAAATTATTGTTCCTATGGCTGGACGCGGTTCCAGATTACGTCCACATACACTGACAGTACCAAAACCTCTTATCCCTATCGCAGGGAAGCCGATCGTACAGAGACTGGTGGAAGATATTGCTAAAGTTGCGGGAGAAACCATTGAAGAAGTAGCTTTTATCATCGGGGATTTTGGTCCGGAGATTGAAAAATCTCTTATTCAGATTGCAGAAAAACTGGGAGCAAAAGGAAGCATTTATTATCAGAATGATCCTCTTGGGACAGCTCATGCCATTAAATGTGCAGAACAGTCGATGACGGGAGATGTAGTAATTGCTTTTGCAGATACATTATTCCGAGCAGATTTTGTTTTAGATAAAAACTCAGATGGAGTAATCTGGGTAAAAAGTGTAGAAGATCCTTCTGCTTTCGGAGTAGTTAAATTAGATAACTACGGTTTCATTACAGATTTTGTGGAAAAACCTCAGACTTTTGTTTCGGATCTTGCCATTATCGGTATTTATTATTTCAACAGTGCCGAGAAACTGATGGATGAAATTAATTATATCATGGACAATGATATCAAAAACGGCGGTGAATATCAATTGACTACAGCCCTGGAAAACCTGAGAACAAAAGGAGCAAAATTCACGCTTGGAAAAGTAAATGACTGGATGGATTGCGGAAACAAAAACGCAACCGTAGAAACCAACAGCAAAATTCTTGAATACGAAAGAGATGCAATGTCTCATTTTCCCGCTTCTGCGCAGATCGAAAATTCTTTGATTATTCAGCCGTGTTTTATCGGGGAAAATGTGAAAATTTCAAACTCAAAAGTGGGTCCCGGAGTTTCTTTGGGGAATAACACAATCATCGTTAATTCAAATATAGAAAACTCTCTGATTCAGGAAAATACAAGAATCAACCATGGAAACCTTTCCAATTCAATGATTGGTAATTCTGCTCAGTATTTCGGTGTTGCAAGGGAAATTTCTCTGGGAGATTATTCCGTTCTGGACTTTTTGTCTAAATAATTCTTCGAAAATATAAAATATTAACATAAATAAATTATCTTCAAGCCACACAAAACATTTTGTGTGGTTTGGCGTTAATATTGCAACAATTTATCAAATTTTCCGGCATGAAAAAGTGGATTCCATTACTTATTTTAACTGTATTTCTTTTTAACTGTAAATCCAGAAAAACAGCCATGCAACAAACTCAGAATGTTGACAGTCTCGTTGTGAATGATATGAAGGATCCTGACAAAAAAGAAAATCACGTTGGAGACAGAATGGATTTTTATCAGAAAATTTATCTTCATCCGCAGTTTGAATATCTTAAAATTACCAGCAAAATAACGGCAGACAACATAAAAGTGAGTCCGCTGGATGCAGTCATTTATATTGAAACCGATAAAAAAATATGGTCAAGAATAGACTTTCTGTTCTTTAATGCAGCAAGAGCCTTAATTACTCCTGAAGGAATTAAAGCGATGGATAAATACAACAAAAACTACATCGATTCCGATTTTGATTATTTAAACAATCTTCTGAACGTTAACTTTATCGACTATAAAAATCTCGAAAAACTTTTAGAAGGAAGAACATTTTTCACTTTAAGCGACAGAAATGCAAAAATTGTAAAGAATAATGACGGCTATCTTGTAGAATCCATTTCCAACCTCAAAATTTCTACGGAAAATATAGAAAGGGAATATAAAATCATGATGCAATATTCGGATGATTTTGATCTTACAACAGTAAATTTGAGGGATGCTAAATCCAATGATGCCATGCAAATCGTATATAGTGATTGGGAGCTTCAACCGAATAATGTAAAGTTGCCAAAAAATGTTAAAATAATTATAAAAGGAAGTAAAAACAGCCAGATTTTAATAGAAAATACGAAATTTGATTTTTCGAGGATGGAAACACCCTATTCTGTTCCATCTAGTTATAAGAAAATTGAGATTCAATGATTAAAAAATTTAGCTTTTTAATAGGTATTTTACTGTTCGGATTCCACTATGGGCAGAATCAGAAAAAAGAACAGCTGCAAAAGCAAAATGCTGAACTTAAAAAACAAATTGCACAAATAAATACAGACTTAGCAAAGACAAGAACCGAATCTAAACTTTCGGTTGCTTATCTTGATAACGTTAATAAAAAACTGGCTTTAAGAGAAAAAGTCTATACCAATACCCAGAAGGAAAAGAGGTTTATTGAAGACGATATTTACCTGCGTCAGCTGGAAATTAACCGTCAGAATAAAGATCTTAAAGTTTTAAGAGACAATTATGCCAAGGTTTTGGTAAATGCCTACAAAAATAAAGGGGTACAAAACAAGGTAACGTTCATCCTTTCGGCTAAAAATCTGGGGGAAGCGATAAGAAGAGTTCAGTATTTAAAGCAATATTCTGATTATCAGGATAAAAAAGCAGCGGAAATTACCAATGCGGCAGAAAAAATAAAGCAGACCATTGCCAGAAGACAAAACTCTGTAAAAGAAAAAGCAAACTTATTGGTAAGTCAGCAGAAAGATTTAACAACGATTAATGCAGAAAGAGCGCAAAAAGAGCAGCTGGTTGCAGAATTTAAGAAAAATGAATCTAAGCTTACTGCTGAACTAAGACAAAAGCAGACTCAGTCTAAAGCTTTGGAAGGACAGATCAGAAGCATCATTGCCGAAGAAATCCGAATCGCCAAAGCAGAAGAGGAAGCAAGAAAAAAAGCGGAAGCTGAAAAAATCCGTTTGGCAAAAATAGCGGCTGAGAGAGAAAAAGCGAGAATTGAAGCTGAAGCTAAAGCCAGAGCAGAAGCTTTGGAAAAAGAAAGATTGGCCGCGGAAGTTGAAGCTAGAAAAACAAGAGAGCTTGCTGAAAAAAGAGCTGAAGAAGAAAGAAAACGTAATGAAGAAGCAGCCCGTTCTGAAGCAACAGCAAGAGATGAAGCGAGAAAAATAGCAGCCAAAAAAGCTTCTGATGAAGCTAATGCAAAAGCGAAAGAAGCGTCTGACAAATTAACGGCAGCAAGAGCAGCAGAAGCGGCATTGGTAAAGAAAAAAGAAGACGATAAGAAAGCTGCAGAAAGCAAAGCAATGACCAATTATGGCGTTACTACTGTAGCGGGAAGCAATTTTGCAGATAATAAAGGCAGATTGGGATATCCTGCAGACAGAATAGGACAGATTACGCACCGTTTCGGAAGACATCCGCATCCTGTATTTAAAAATATTGATGAGGAGAACAACGGGATAAAAATCTCCGTACCCTCCGGAACAAGAGCAAAATCTGTATTTCCGGGAACAGTATCTTCAGTACTGGCAAACAGCGACGGAACAAAAACCGTTATGCTGAGACACGGAAATTATTTTACCATCTATTCCAACCTTTCCGGCGTAAGTGTTTCCAAAGGACAGCAGGTTTCCGCAGGAACACCGGTTGGAGTGGTAGGACAGGATTTTGACGGAACCTATACCCTTGATTTTCAGGTATGGAACGGAAGTACTCCGGTAGATCCATTAGGTTGGGTTTCTTATTAAAAAAAGACTAACTTTGTAAAAATTTTAGAAATGAATACATTAACAATACTGTCATTATCTTGGCAACACATTTTGATCGTAGCGGTCATTCTGCTTCTACTTTTCGGAGGTAAAAAAATCCCTGAACTGATGAGAGGTGTAGGTTCTGGTATCAAAGAATTTAAAGATGCTGTAAAAGAAGAGGACAAACCGGGTTCTGAAAACAAGACAACAAACAACAACTCTTCGAGCAACTAAAAATTCTTTACACTCAATGAATTTTACTGAGACTGCATGGAAAGTCTTCAATCAGGCTATTGAAGACTATCACGTGTCTGATGACGTTAACACTCTAATTAATAACCCGTTCGAAAAGGATACTTTGGAACGGATTTTGTATGCTAAAAACTGGATTGACACCGTTCAATGGCATTTGGAAGATATAATTAGAGATGAAAATATTGACCCAACTGAAGCTCTTCATTTGAAGAGAACAATTGATACATCCAACCAGAAAAGAACAGATCTGGTAGAATTTATCGACAGTTGGTTTCTGAAAAAGTTTGAAAATATTACTCCTAAGCCTGACGCAAAAATAAATACCGAAACAATCGCCTGGGCGGTAGACAGGTTATCAATTCTTGCATTAAAGGTTTATCATATGTCGCAGGAAGCCTACAGAGAATCTGCTTCAGAAGAGCACAGAGCAGCTTGTAAAGCCAAACTGGATGTTCTTCTTACCCAGCATGAAGATCTTTCCACTTCTATTAATCAGTTGCTTACTGATATCGAGAACGGAGATGTTAAGATGAAAGTGTACAAACAAATGAAAATGTACAATGATGAAAGTCTTAACCCAATCCTTTATCAAAAGGGGCAGCAAAAATGAAACGAATAATTTTTTTTGGAGTACTACTAATTATAACATCTTCCTGCGCAACGGAAAAACCCAATTTTTCTCCGTTGTCGAATAGTTTTTATAGCGAAACAAAAGGTTCAGATTCTGATAAAGGAGCCAAAAACAACATCGAAATTAATGTTCGTGACAATGTAAACGCTTCAGAAATATCCAATCTTATTGCTACTTTTCCGCAGTTTAAAAATACAGCTTTAAACACTGAAATCACTACTTTAAAGTACAGCCTGCAAAACTATCTTTATGCTATAGATGCCGGTAATCTTCAGGGTAAAAACAGAGCAATAAAAGACTTTGAAAAATCCTATAAAAAAATTCAAAAGCTAAGACAGAATCTTAAAGAGGACGACAATGAGGTTCTCAACAGATATTTGGTTAGATTAAAAACCAATATTTCTGCTATAGAAGATTCTGTAAAAAGAAACTAAAAAACCAATTAGGAATTAATGATTAAAATTCAGGCGGAATCCAACGTCCCTACGGAATACGGAACGTTCCGAATGATCGCGCTCTCTGAAAACGAAAACGACTGGATGCCTCACATGGCGATCGTTGCAGAAAATACAGATTTTTCCAAACCTGTAAACGTGCGTTTTCATTCAGAATGTATTACCGGGGAAGTTTTCCATTCCAAAAAATGTGAATGCGGACAGCAATTAGATGCTGCCATGAAATACATCCATGAAAATGGAGGCATTATTATCTACCTTCGTCAGGAAGGAAGAAATATCGGGATCATCAATAAATTAAAAGCATATTCTTTACAGGAAAAAGGTTTTGATACCGTAGAAGCCAATTTAAAACTTGGACTTCCTGCGGATGACAGAAACTTTGGAGTTGCTATTGAAATCCTGAATTTATTGGGGGTAAAAGATATTAATCTTCTTACCAACAATCCTGAAAAAGTAAAATATGTAACCGAAAGCAATATCCACCTCAACTCAAGAGTCCCGTTGCAGATTCCGGCAAACGAAATCAGTAAAGGATATTTACAGACAAAAAAAGATTATTTTGGTCATCTACTCGATGACAGCGATAAATAAAAAAGCAAAAGCTCCGAAAGAAATTCCGGAGCTTTTTTGTAATTATAAAAAACTGAAAAGATATATTCTATTTAGCGTAAAAAGTCTTTATTTTAGACTCGTCGATATTATAATATTTAATTACACTGTTGTAATCATCATAATTAACACTAGCATTTTTACCTGCACTTGCCGGAACCAAAACAATTCTGAATCTTTGATTATTTAAATATTCATTCGCTTCTGTGCTATTTAATCCTGTTGCCAAATTAAAGTTCTGATCATCAATTCTAATTTGAACATTTTGGCTATCAAAAACAAAATTATATTGAAATTCTCTATCCGTTGGCATTCCTGTAGAATTAGGAATATATTCCATTTTAGGGATTAATTGCCAAGCTGCACCTAAATTTCTGTAGACTAAAACAACATCAGTTCCTTGAATATTTATTCCTTGAGTAAAAGCATAATTATTACCTGAATTAAATGATCCAACTACATCTTTTGATTGAGAATAGGTATCACTATCCGTATCGTCCTTGCAGCTAAATATAAATAAGCTTACAAAAGCCATTATTAAAATTGGAAGAAATTTTTTCATTTTATAAAAGTTTAGTTGTTTATTATTTATAAAGCGTATTCAAATCATATACCAAAAATTTCAAAAACTTTGTTTTCATCATTTTTTTAGTTGTATTTTTGTTCTTATTCAAAAAATTATGAAGAAACTTATTTACAGTTCACTTTTCATTTTCATATTCTCAAGCTCAAAACTATCTGCTCAATATCAGCCTAAAAACATTTCCAAAGACGATCTGAAAAAGGCAAACCAATGGGTAGATAAAACCTATAAAAGCTTATCTCAGGACGAAAAACTGGGACAGCTTTTTATCGTGGCACTTTACACCAACCGAGGTGAAAATGAAATTGAAAAAGTAAGGAGTATTGTCACCAATGATAAGATCGGAGGATTAATTCTGATGCAGGACGATGCGGCAAGAGAAATCACTTTGGTAAATGAATTTCAGCAAAAATCAAAAGTTCCTTTAATGATAGGAATGGATGCAGAATGGGGACTGTACCAGAGAATCGCTGCGGCGCACAAATTTCCGTGGGCAATGACTTTAGGAGCTATTCAGGATAAAAGTTTAATTGAAAAAATGTCGGCTAAAATTGCGGAAGACTGTCACCGGATGGGCATCAACTGGGATTTTGCGCCTGTTGTGGATGTAAACACCAATCCCAACAACCCGATTATCGGAAACAGAAGCTTCGGCTCGGAAGTCAGCAATGTGGTAAATTCTGCATCGGCTTATGCAAACGGACTTCAGAACAATTCTATTTTAGCGGCAATTAAACATTTTCCCGGACACGGAGATACAAGCACAGATTCGCACACCGATCTTCCTGTGGTAGCACACAATCTTGAAAGACTGAACAATGTAGAACTTGCCCCTTTTAAAACCCTTATGAATAAAGGAATCGGAGGTGTAATGGTAGCGCATTTATACGTTCCGGCTTTAGAACCCAATAAAGGAATTCCGGCTTCAGTTTCTAAAAACATCATCACCGGTATTTTAAAAAATAAATTCGGCTACAAAGGCTTAATTATTACCGATGCTTTAAATATGGGCGCTGTTGCCAACAAATATAAACCCGGAGAACTGGATGCAATGGCTTTTAAAGCAGGAAACGATATCATGCTGTTTTCACAGGGAGTTGCAGAAGGAAAAAAACTAATTCAGAAAGCTATTGAAAGCGGCGAAATTTCACAATCACGAGTGGAGGAAAGTGTGAAAAAGATCCTTTTAACCAAATATTTTTTAGGACTTGATAAATACACCCCTAAAAATCCTGAAAACATTAATTCAGATTTAAATAATGATTCTCATAAAACTTTAGTTCAGAATCTCTATTCAAATGCACTCACTTTGCTGAAGGATGAAAAAAAACTGCTTCCTCTGAACGGAAAACAAATATATTATGTTCCATTGGAAGAAGCCCCTTATCAGACATTTACCAATCGATTAGGTTCAAATATCATCATTAAAAAAGCTGATGAAATTGCTGCGATCCCAGCAAATTCCACAGTGATTGTCGGTTTCCATAAAGATAATTCCACGGCTTATAAACCTTATAAAATTTCAGACGCTTCAAAGAAAGTGTTATCCGAGCTTACGAAAAATCAGAATGTCATTCTTAATGTTTTCGGAAGCGCTTACGCGTTGAAAGATATTGACATTTCAAAGGTTTCAACCGTTCTGGTTTCGTATGAAAACAATGAAGACTCAATGAACGCAACAGCCGATGCATTAAACGGAAAAACAAAAATCCAGGGCAGACTTCCTGTTTTGGTAAATGATAATTTGAAGGCAGGAATGGGAATGGATTTAAATAATTCACAAAAATAAATGCAATAAAGAACACATGATGTCAAAAATTATTCAACTTTTAGCTTTTATCGTTATTTCAGTTACATTCAACACAAAAGCGCAGCAGTTTGATGCTACTTTGTACTTTTTGGATGGAAGCAAAAGGACCGGAAAAGCAGATATGGTATCTAACGAAGAAACTAAACTGGCTTTTATAGAAAACGGCTCTAAAAAAAAGGAGAAGATAAAGATGAATTTACTGGATAAAGTAGAATACATCAATCCGAAAAACAATGAGACAGTAACTGCGGAATTAAAGGAATATATTTATTTCTTTTTATCGGATAAACCTAAAACCACTTTTTGCTGGATGAAAAAAATAAATTCAGGAGAAATTTCAACGTATGTTGCTTACGCCTACGATGGTGGGATTAATAACGGATATCATTACTCCGTAACGCCTTCTTCTCATGAATATTTCTTCTTTCAGTATAAAAATGAAAAACCGCAGGTTATCTATATTAACAATAGTATTCCCACTCTTAATAAAAAGCAAATGTTAAAAAGACAGGTTAAAAATTTTTTCATAAATATATGCCCGAAACTAGTAAGTGATTTTGAAGCAGAAAAAATAGTAATTAAAAATAATAATCCGGAAGTATTACGCCAGTATTATGAAAAAAATTGCAGTACAAACAATTAAAAAATACCACCAAAATAAATGAAAATAGGCATACTTTGCTATCCCACCTACGGAGGAAGCGGAATTGTAGCAACAGAACTCGGAATGTCGCTTGCCAACAAAGGCTATGAAGTCCACTTCATCAGCAGTGCGCTACCTGCGAGATTAGATATTACCAATCCGAATATTTTCTTTCACAGGGTAAATGTTCAGACTTATCCGCTTTTCCAATATCAGCCGTATGATATTGCGCTGAGTTCGATGATTTACCGAGTGGTGAATCTCTATAAGCTGGATCTGCTTCATGCACACTACGCGATTCCTTACGCTTACGCAGCTTTTACAGCCAAACAGATGCTGAAGGAAGACGACAACGATATTCCCTTGGTTACAACGCTTCACGGGACAGATATTACATTGGTCGGGCAGCATCCAAGCTACAAACACGCTGTAGAATTCTCCATCAACCAGTCGGATGCGATCACTTCGGTGTCGGAAAGTCTAAAAAGAGATACGCTCCAGTTCTTTAAGATTAAAAAAGAAATTCAGGTGATTACGAATTTTATCGATAATTCTGAGTTTGACGAGTGTAACGAATGCCAGAGAACACAGTTTGCCAATCCGGACGAAAAAATCCTGATCCACGTATCGAACCTGCGTCCTGTAAAGCGCGTGGAAGAAGTATTGCAGATTTTCAAGAATGTTCAGAAAAAGGTAAAATCCAAACTTATCATCATCGGAGAAGGTCCGGATATGGAAAAAATCAACCAGTTCTTAGAAGAAAATCCGGATCTGATTTCAAAAATCCGTCTTCTGGGTAAAGTAAATGATCTTTATAGAATTCTTCAGCTTTCGGATGTATTCTTACTGCCTTCTGAACAGGAAAGCTTCGGTCTTGCCGCACTGGAAGCAATGGCAGCCAATACTCCGGTCATCAGCTCGAATGCGGGAGGAATTCCGGAAGTAAATATTCAGGGAGAAACAGGCTTTCTTGCCGAGATCGGAAATGTGGAGGCGATGAGCAACTACACCATTAAGTTACTAAGCAACGACGAACTTCTGGCGCAGATGAAAGTCAATGCCAAAGAACAGGCAATAAAATTCGACCTTAAAAATATTCTTCCGATCTACGAAGAAATGTACAGAACCACCATCGAAAATTTCAAAAGTGAACTTACCAAAGCATAGCATTATATAAAGAAAGTTTTGACTTACCAAAACCTAACAGATTTTAAAAACCTGTTAGATTTATACCATAAAAACACAACGGCTGCATTCAAAAGGATGCAGCTTTTTTATACATCGAGTTTTGGAAGATTAATATTTTTCATGCAAATAATTATTTTCTCTGAAAGGATTTATGACTTTTGAATTATTTATAAAATAATTTTCTTATTTAATTGATTTTCAAATATTTAATATTTTCAAATCATTTTTATTTTATATTTGCATTAAACACCCATGACCGAAAAACTCTTACAATATCTCTGGAACCATAAAGTGTTCAAGCATTTCGACTTCAAAGATCTTGAAGGCAATCCCGTTGAAATTTTAGACTTCGGAAAATGGAATACAGATTCCGGTCCGGATTTTCTGGCGGCGAAGGTGAAGATCAATGAAATTACTTTTGCAGGAAATATTGAACTTCATGTAAAATCTTCCGACTGGATCTTTCACAACCATTCACACGATCCAAACTATCAGAATATAATTCTTCATGTCGTTTTTCATAACGATTGTGAAATTGAGGAACTGAAAAATAAAAATATTCCCACCTTGGAATTAAAAGATCATATCGACGAAAATATTCTGTGGAAATATGAAAAACTGATCGGCGGAACGCAGTTTATTCCCTGCGAAAATATTTTTGATCCCGGCAAAATTCCGGTTCACTTTCATGAAGAAAATGTTCTTAAAAAACTGGCGGAGAAATCTTTAGAATTTGAGAAGAACTTGGCTCAGTTTAAAAATAATTTTGAAGCCGTTTTGTTTCATTCTTTAGCCTATTCTTTCGGATTAAAGGTGAATGCATTTATTTTCAGGCAAATTGCGGAAAGCATAGATTTTACCATCATTAATAAGATCCGGCAAAATGAAATGCAACTGGAAGCTTTATTTTTGGGTATTTCCGGCTGGCTGGAAAATCCGGAGGATGAAACGATGAAAATCTGGAAGCGGGAATTTGATTTTATCAAGGCAAAATTCAACATTTCCGATCTGAAATTTCATCCTAAATTTCTGAGATTACGACCACCCAATTTTCCAACGCTCCGTTTGTCGCAGTTGGCGAATCTTTATTTCCGGCATCAGAACTTATTTTCAAAAATCATCCATGTTAAAAATACAGAAGAGCTTTTCGAAATTTTTAGTGATATCAAAGCTTCTGAATACTGGGATGATCATTATAATTTCGGGAAAATATCATCGGTAAATCAGCCCAAAGTTGTATCGCGCGATTTTATCGAATTGATTATTTTGAACACAATTTTACCTCTAAAATACACCTATCATCAATATCATAACGAAGAAATTGCAGACGAAATCCTGCTTTTTTACAAAAACCTTCCGTCCGAAAAAAATTCAGTTATTGCTGCCTGGAAAAAGCTGGGCATGAAATGTAAGACAGCACTGGAATCACAAAGTCTGATTTATCATTTTAAAAATTCCTGTGAAGAAAAAAATTGCTTAAATTGCGGTATTGGATTTAAAATTTTAAAAGAATCTTCAAATGCTTGACAATATCCGCCATAAAATGGAAAGAGAATGGTTTGGCGTTCTTACAAGAACGGGCGCAAAACTCGGAATTCCTGTTTCTAAACTGAGAGTTTTTTTCATCTACTCTACTTTTGCAACGGCAGGATTTTTCTTTTTAATTTATCTGGGACTGGCATTCACACTTTGGGTAAAGGATATTTTTATCACCAGAAGACCCAATGTTTTTGATTTATAGATATGGAATTTTTACAGATCACTTCTACGGAAGATTACAGGGTTAAGGAAATTTTTGAGGCATACTGCAAAACGTTTCCCGAAGACGAAAGAAGAGACTGGGACAAATTGTCTCCGCTGTTCTCACACCCTAAAGTGAAAATAATTTCTGTACTTCACGAAGCTAAAAATATAGGCTACCTAATCATCTGGGAACTCAGCAATTTTGCTTTTGTGGAACATTTTGAAGTGTTTGAGGAATTCAGAAGCCAGAAACTGGGATCTCACATTACCCGTTATCTTTTTGAAAATTATCCAAGAATTGTTCTGGAGATAGAACACGGACATTTAACAGAAGATACGAAAAGACGCTATTCTTTTTATCAGAAAAACGGATTCAGCCTGATTGATGAAATGTATGTTCAGCCAAGTTACGGCGAAGGAAAAAATCCTTTGAATTTATGGCTTCTTGCTAATTATCAACCTGAAAATCTAAAGGAAGTAAAAGACGAAATCTACGATATTGTTTATCATTAAAATATAAAATCCGAAGTTTTAAATGCTTCGGATTTTTTTAGTAAAAAACTAATTTACCTGATATTCCAGCTTTATGGTAATACTTGCTTCCTTATCTTTTGAAGCGGTATTGAAGGTTCCGCCATAAGAATAATCTTCATTGGAATTCGGAGCCGTGATCTGGATAACGCCCATCGTTGCTTTTTTCAGATTTCCCAGACTGCTTCCGGAATTTTCAGCAATTTTTTCCGCGCGTTCTTTGGCATCTTTTGTGGCAGAAGCAATCATTTCCTGTTTTACCGTAGCTAATTTGGTATAAAAATAATTTGGCGAAGACGATGTAAATTCTATTCCTCTGTTGATGATTTCCGTAATATTTCTTGAAAGATTTTCAATTTTTGCGACTTCTTTACTTTCAATCGATACAGTCTGGGTAAGGTTGTATCCGGTAAACTCATTCTGAACGTTATTCCCATTATTATCTGTATAATTTTTGAACTGTTTCTGGATGTCCACAGAAGAAAAAACAATCTCATTTTGCTTTACTCCTTTTGATAATAAATAATCGTTGATGGTTTTTCGATCTGAAGCCAGTTCATCATAAGCCAATTTCAGGTCAAAATTATTCTTAGAAAAACTTCCCGACCACGTAATAAGATCAGAAGTAAATTGTTTGGTTCCCAAACCTGTAACAGAAATGGTATTTTCAGATTTGTTTCTGTTTTTAATCGCATTTCCTAAAAGTCCGAGCCCGATAACGAAACCTAATGCTGCAATGGCAATCGAAAGAATGTTTTTATTCATAAAAATTTGTGAATTTGTTTGTTACAATAATTTTCCGCTTATCCTTAATTAATCATAATGCCTAATTTTAACACAAAGTTCTCAAGGGTTTTTAAATATTAACCGCTTTTTAAGTTCACAAAGGCGTTTCACTCAACAAAGAACCCAAAGTTTTTTTTAATGATGAAAAATTACGGACAGCCATAATAATTTTAATGTCTGTTTACTAAACTATTGCATCAATTCTCATTCCAAATTTTAAGATTTTTTTAACATTTATTATGGTATTTTGCTTTCTTTAATTCTTTTAACAAAAACAGGAATTGCGTCGTCCATTCTGGATAAAGCTCCGGTTAAATTTTTGGCTCTTACAAAAGTTCGCGTTTGTGGTTTATTCACAAATGCAAATTCTATAAATTCTGAAATCCGCTCCGCAGGAATGCCTTCTTTCGTAAAATATTCGTCTTCCACCCTGTTTCTTACCCACAAAATATCTTCCTGAAGATCATCATACCGATATTGGCGCTTCATTCTTCTTGCATCTCCACTGATGAGATCATACAATCCCTGAACATTAAGGCTTCCCAAAAGAATCGGAATTAAAACCTGCTTCACTTCTGCCGGTTTTTCGCGCATTTTTCCTACGGGTTGCGGCAATCCTACCGCATCTTCCACAATTTGCCCTTTATCGGTTTTCGCTACCGCGCGAGAATCTTTGTCTAGATCTCCGGTAATTTTAGCCACTTCCACTTCTTCAATGTCTTCTGCAATTCTTGTCAGTTTAATATTAAGGTCTTTGTTTAAACCATACATCGCTTTTATGGAAGATCTTTCAAAACCGTTTCTTACAAAACGGATTTCGTCATCCGGAGAAGCGATCTCAATAGAAAACGTTCCGTCATTGGCTGTATACGTTTTTTTGTCAGCAGAAACATTCATTACCGTAACGGAGGGTAAATTGATGCCATCTTCATCCGTAATTCTTCCCGAAATTTTCTGTTGTGAAAAGACATTCACAAACATAAAAAACAGAATAATAACTAATCTGAGGTTCATAAGATCATTTATTTTTGAGGCTGCGGCGATTTATAAGCTGAAATTCTTCCCAACACAGCATTTTTAAACCGATTCATATCTGCTTCAGTACAATAGCCGTATTTCAGGATATTTTTTCTTTCAAAACCTGTTCTTAAAATATAAAGGATGAAATGCTGGATCTGTGGTTTAGGAATCTGAAGTTCTTCAAAGAAGGTATCTCCTAAAGAATTTTGCAGATAATTCATCAGATCCACATCGTCCCATTTGTTTTTAACTTTCCCGAAACTGTAAATTCCTTTGGTTACCGGCTGTACAAATTCTCCCGGTCTGGCTACTAAAACTCCCGGAGCCGACTTTTGGGACATATATTTCGCCAGATCGTTCTTCAGTTTTTCAACTTTTCTTGGCGGATTCAGATTTTTAGAATCTATTTTAATATCTCCGGTTACATTTTTCTTAATTTCCACTTCTGCAATCAGTTCTGCCGCTCTTATCATTATTACATTAACCGGAGCCGTGATGTTTTCCTGAGTAATTTTACGGTTTGTACGTTCATAGCCCGATTTTACAAAACGAAGCTCGTCTCCTGCCCTTCCCGAAATCATAAAATGACCATCACGATTGGTCAGAACCCGTTCATCAGTCCGGATATTGATCACCGTAACTTCTGGCATCTCATTTTTATCCTCAGAAGTTACTTTTCCGAAAATATAATTCTGAGCATTACAGTTAATGAAAAATAGAGAAGCTAAGACAAAGAATAGTTTTATTTTCACAGGTTATTTTTTATAAAGCAAAACTAAAGTTATTTTTAAACTAAACAACAAGTTTAACCACAGTTAACGTGTTTTAGGATTTCTTTTAGAATTTTATTTTTAAAACTGTTAAATAGCAGTCTGAAATTGTTAAAATTTCACTTAAAAAATAGCTAACTTGCACTTTGAATTCCACTGAAATGCAAAATTCTTATACGGTAATTAATGCTTCGGCAGGTTCGGGGAAAACCTATGCTTTGGTGCAGAGGCTTTTAATGATCTGTCTTCGGTATCCTAATCAGCAGCAGTCGATCAGGAATATTCTGGCATTGACATTTACCAACAAGGCGGCCAATGAGATGAAGGAAAGAATTCTGACGTGGCTCGGAAATTTTTCCAACGATAATTTTGCAGAAAATCCGGATTTAAAAAATATTCAGAAGGCATTTGAGGAAGAAGGTCTGAAAATAACGATTGATGAACTGCATCACCGCGCCAAAAAAATGCTGGATTATGTGCTTCATAATTATTCTACTCTGAATATCGGAACGATTGACCGTTTTAATTCCCGTCTGGTAAGAAGTTTTTCTTATGAACTGGGACTCGCCAAAAATTTCAATCTGGAAATTGAAGCGGAACCTTTTCTGATTGAAGCGGTTGATAAAATGCTTGATCAGATTGGCGAAAACGAAGTGATCTCCAACTCTTTCATGGATTATGTGGATTACAGTCTGGAAAATAATGAAAGAATAAACCTGAACAAAAGTCTTTACGGTTCGGCAAAAGAGTTCGTGAAAGATATTCATTACGAGCACCTTAAAAACAATAAGGATTTCGACAGCACGAATTACGAGAACATCAAAGACACACTCCGAAAAGAAATTGCCCAGAATAAAAAACAGGCAATTGAACTGGCTACACGATCCATCGAATTATTCAGATCAAGGAATATTGAAATCGAAGATTTTGCACAGGGAAAAAACGGAATCGGAGGCTTTTTTACGAAAGTATTAGACTTTTATCATCAGAAAAGACCGGGATTTCCTTTTCCTACGACTGCGGAAGAATCTGTTGTGAATAACTACCGGAAAGGAGCTTCGGCAAAATCAAAAAACAAGGAAGCTGAAATTCTTGAAATTCTCGATCAGCTTCTTGATTACAGAATGCAGCTTATTCGGCTGTACATAGAAACCCAGAAAAAAGAGAAAATTTTATCCGCGCTTCTGCCTTTAAAGGTAAATAAAGACATTCAGGATGAGCTAAAAAAAATTGAGGAAGAAAACGACCTTGTTTTGCTTTCTAAATTTAATATTTTAATTAACGAAAACCTTCGGAATGAGCCTTCGGCTTTTATTTATGAAAAAGTAGGCTCTCAGTTTCAGCACTATTTTTTTGATGAATTTCAGGATACTTCAGAATTGCAGTGGCAAAATTTTATTCCTTTGAGAGATCATGCCATTTCATCAGAAAATACTTCTTTTACGTTGGTTGGAGACCCGAAACAGAGCATTTACCGATTTCGTGGAGGGGAAAGTAAACTGATGCTCGATATCATCAACAAAAAAGAATTTTCTCCAAAACAGGCAGATTTGCTGGTTTTAAAAGATAATTGGCGAAGCGCGAAGAATATTGTTCACTTTAATAATGAACTGTACAAATTTCATTCTGAATCTTTATCGGAAGAGCATAAAAATATTTTCGGAACTGATGCCGAACAAAATCCGAAATCGTCGATCGAAGGACGTGTAAAGGTAAATCTGATAGAAAATCTTACGAATGAGGATTTTTACAACGATACGTCTGAAAGCATGAGGAAAGATATTCAGGAGATTCTGGATAACGGCTTTAAATTTTCAGACATTACGATTCTATGCCGTGGAAATTTTGATATTTTCAGCTATTCTCAAAAACTGGGAAATCTGAAGATAAATTACAAAGGAGAGGAAACGAATATTAAAACGATTTCCGATAAAGGTCTTACCTTAGAATTATCCAACACGCTTAAAGCCGTTGTTGAATTCCTGCGATGGGAAAGCAATCCTAAGAATAAGCCGAATCTGATCATGATGATGTATTACCTGAACAAACTGGGAAGAATTCAGATGGCAGATTTTACCCTGGAAATGAAGGAAATTTTAGGAATTGAAACGCACGAAGAAATATTACACTTTATTCAGGAAAAATACGCTCTGAAGCTTAAGCAGGACAATTTCCCGAGATTCAATCTGTACAACTTTGTTGAGTATTATATTAATGAATTTTCTGTTGAAAATAAAGAGACCGATTTCCTGCTGAACTTTCTCGAGATGCTTTTCAATTTTACACAAAATGCAGGAGCGAGTACGAAAGAATTTCTGAAATATTGGGATGAGGAGGCTTCGGCATATACGATTCAGGCTTCGGAAAATATTGATGCGATCCAGATTATGACGATCCACAAAGCAAAAGGGTTGGAGTTCCCGATTGTTTTTATCCCAATGATTAATAAAAATCGTGATGCCGAGTTCACCAATTGGTTTGAAACGAGCAATGACAGTGCTTTAAAGTCGGTTAATATTAATCAGTTCAGTAAAAATCTTGAGGTGTACGATGAGGAAATTCAGTATTTCAACTTACAGAATTCTTACAAAAACTTTGTAGACAGGCTGTGTCTGCAATACGTTGCGACAACGCGACCTGTAGAGCAATTGTATTTTTATATTCAGAAAGCGAATAAAACGTCTAACAATCTTGAATTGCTGGAGTTTTTACAGTCTAAAAATCCGGAAAATCTGGATGAATTTGATCTGTATGAAGTGAATCCGGAGATGCTGAAAAAGCATTCAAGGGACAAAACCTCCCATTTTGAAACGAAGGATATTCAGAATTTAAAAAACATCAACGAAAAAAATACGTCAATTAAGATTGCCACTCCGTCAAAAAATTATCAGGTACGGGTTGAAAAAGTAAGAATCGGGCTTTTTGTCCATGAATTATTATCCCAAATCAATACGGCAAAAGACATCAGAAAAGTTCTGGAATGCTACGTTCTGGATGGTCAGATAACCATTGAGGAAAGCGCAGAAATTGAGAGAAATTTAGAAGAAATTATAAAAAATAACGCTGAATTTTTTGATGAAAAATGGCAGGTTATCAATGAAAAAGATATCATGATTTCCGAAAACGGTGAAAGCAGCGTGTATCGTCCGGACAGAATTTTAAAGAGTTCCGAAGGCTACGTTATTGTAGATTTTAAAACGGGTGAAGAATCTGAAAAAAATGACAGACAGATTGCCCACTATAAAAATATTCTGGAAAAGCTGGGTAGAAAGGTTTTGAAAACGCAGCTTATTTATTTGTAATCTCAAATATTGTATTAAGAAACGTCTACGGCGGCACCTTCGGTGCCGCCGTAGACATTTTACGATCTATTTTTCTTAAGTATAAATTAACACTTATTCTGTTTTTCATCACACTTAATCAATATCTGATGACAGTTAATTAATATAACTGGCAGTTTAAACCCAATTCATTTACCTTTAATAAAATCTATTTTAAAGCATTGACTATTAGTGCTTTAAAAATTAAATTCTTATTAATATCAAATACATGAATTATGCCAGAAATTCTATTCAAACCACCTTAGATTAAAAACCTGATCATTAAAAAAATTTTTAACCATTAAACAAAGTATTATGAAAATTAGAATATTTACATTCATCTTATCGCTCTTCATGATCCTGAGCATAAGCGCACAAACAGCTTCTAAGTATTTTTATTACTACAAAGGGAAAAAATATTTCCTTCAGTTAGACAAATCATCAATTGCCATTTCAACTACCAATACAGATGTTGTAAGAAATTTTAAAACAACCACCCCGATTGTTGAAAATTTTACCAAAAATTCTCTTTTGAATGACGGAAAAAAAGTGGTAAGCGACAAAAAAAGCTATTATGTAGAAATTGAATCCGACGCCAATATTTCAGACGAACAATACATTGCCAATATCGCTGAAAAAAACAAAAATCCCAATGTACTGGTTGCATCCCCTTGTTTTATAAGCGGTGAAAAACAAAAAATGGGAATGTCTAATAATTTCTATGTAAAACTGAAATCAAAAAATGACCTCAAACTTCTGAATGAATTAGCACAGAAAAACAATGTGGAAGTATTAGGCTATAACGAATATATGCCACTTTGGTTTACGATTTCATGTTCTAAAAATTCCACTCTTCCTACGGCAATAGAAATGTCCGCTTTATTTTACGAAACAGGATCTTTTGAAGCTTCGGAACCGGAATTTATGTATCACAATCTGGAAGCTACGGCAGATCCTTCTTATCCCAATCAGTGGTCACTGAAAAATACAGGACAGTTTGGGGCTTCTTATGCGGGAATTGATATAAAAGCTGAATCGGCATGGACTTTATCCACCGGAGCCAACGTGAAAACAGCAATCTTTGATCATGGTTTCGAAATGAATCATCCGGATCTTGCCGCGAATGTTTTCGGATCAGGATATGATGCGCAGACCAATACTTCACCTTCTGTGGTAAGAGGAAGTCATGGTACCGCCTGTGCAGGAATTGCCGGAGCCGTTCAAAACAACAATTTAGGAATCAGCGGCGTGGCTCCCAATACAAAATTAATTTCTATCAGTATCAATCTTACTTTTTCCGATACTCCTCAACAATTGGCTAATGGTTTCAACTGGGCTACAGCAAATGGCGTAGATGTAATCAGCAATTCATGGGGAGGATATGCACCTTCCACCATAATCGAAAACGGAATTACCAACGCTTTGGTGAACGGCAGAGGCGGAAAAGGGATGGTTGTGGTTTTTGCTGCAGGTAATGAAAACAATACCACTATCAGATATCCTGGAAGCTGGAATCCACAGATATTGGTGGTTGGAGCATTAAGTCCTTGTGGTGAAAGAAAAAATCCGGGCTCATGTGACGGAGAAGGATGGGGAAGCTGCTATGGAAGTCAGCTCGACATTATGGCTCCCGGTGTGAAAATGCCTACCACAGACAGACAGGGAAGCAATGGTTATAATGCTTCAGACTATACCCCTAATTTTAACGGAACATCTTCTGCATGTCCTGTTATTGCCGGTGTAGCTGCCTTAATCTTATCTGCAAACCCTTGTTTAACCGCTCAACAGGTAAGAGATATTATAGAACAGACTGCTCAAAAGGTAAGAACAGATCTTTACGCTTATGCCTCCACTTCAGGAAGACCAAACGGAACATGGAATAGCCAGATGGGATATGGATTGGTAAATGCTTATGCGGCAGTTCAAAGAGCTAAATCAACATTCAGTCTTGCTGCATTCGACAGTTCTGCGGATATCGGTCTGGAACCTAACCCTTCTGCAACAACATGGGCAAATATTTATCAGAGTCCTGATATCTGGAACAGACGTACCAACAGTTCTCTATTAAACTTTACTCATCAGGATCCGGGATATCTTGGACCAGGATTTAACGTGATGAGATTCAGAGTTCGAAATATAGGCTGTACAACTTCAGCCCCAAGTTTTGCAAGATTATACTGGACAATGGGATCTACCGGCGAAACATGGCCAAACTCATGGAACGGAATACAGTTAATTAACGGTTTTTCGGCAGGTGGAGAACTTACTACTCCGTATACAGGATTTAATGCTTCGAATACGTATGCAACAGGTCAGGGATTCAAAATTCCGGCTCTGGCTCCGGGACAAACTTACATTATTGATGCCAAATGGAATCCGATAGATCCTGCAATTTATGGAGGTCTTACCGATAATCAGGTTTGTTTCTTAGGAAGAATTGTATCTCCGGGAGATCCGATGTACAACGAAAATCCGGGTCCGAATGCTCCTATTCAGCCAAATGTTACCAATAACAATAACGTTGTAACCCGAAATACAAGACTGGTAAGCTTAAGCGGAACTTTCCCTAAAAAATCAGGATTCTTCTTCGGAAATTATTTTGATTTTGAAAAGAATTTTGATGTTAAATTCAATTTGGTAAAAGATTCTAACGTACCTTTCAAAAGCGTAGGAAATATTGTAGTAAAACTAAATGATATAGCCTGGGAAAGATGGGAAAACGGAGGAAAAGTAATGGAAGGAATGCAGGTGCTTAATTACAATGAACATGAATTTATCATTACAGATCTTCAGAACGCTTCCCTTAAAAATATCAGGCTGAAAGCAGGAGAATATTTCCCTGTTGCGCTTAGTTTCCAACAGGAAAACACAAGCATTACCTCACCGGAAAGCTATGATTTTGCCGCTACTCAAACCATTACAGGAAGTCCTGATGAGTTGTACGGAAGTGTTTGTCATTTCCTGATTACCATCAACCAGAAAGAACCTTCAGACGGAGAGCAGTTCTGCGACGACAAATGCAGACAGGCAAAAGCTCAGTCTGCCATTTTACAGGACGTGAAATTATCTCCAAATCCGGCTTCTTCCAATGCTACTTTAGAATTTAATCTGGCTGAAGATGCAAAAGTAAATATCGTATTGGCAGATTATAACGGAAAAACACTTAAAACGATTTCCGAATCCGAATCTTTAAGAAAAGGAATCAGCAGAAAAGTATTTTCTATTAACGATCTTCCGAATGGAGTTTACGTAGTAAGTATTCTCGCTAATTCTGAGAAAAAATCTATCCATCTGATAGTAAAACATTAAGAATTAAATATAATTATCAACAAAAAAGAGCAGAAATTTCTGCTCTTTTCGTTTTTTATGCTGTAAAATAAATATTAAGCTGTTGTATCCGGTGCAAAAACTCTTTGCGCCAATTCCTGATCAAAGAGATATAAAGCAGATGGATTATCGCTTACCATTTTAATTTTGGTAACCAACTGAGATGCGCTTGCTTCTTCTTCTACCTGTTCGTTGATGAACCACTGCAGGAAAGAAGTTGTTGCAAAATCACCTTCGTCATTTGCATTTTTCACGATATTAAAAATACTTTTGGTTACTTTTTTCTCGTGTTCCAAGGCTTTTTCAAAAATGTCGATTGCATTTGCAAATTCGTGGGGTGGCTTTGCGATTTCACCAATGATGATTTCTCCGCCTACATCATTTAAATAGTCGAACATCTTATCAGCATGCATTAATTCTTCTTTGCTCTGTACACGGAAATAATTGGCAATCCCGTCCAGATCTTTACCGGAAAACCATGCAGACATAGAAAGATAATATTGTGCAGCGTATTGTTCGTGGGCTATTTGTTCGTTAATTAATTTTGCAATTCTTTCGCTAACCATAATTCGTAAATTTTCAGTCAAAATTAGGGAATAAAACCCCGAAATCAAAAGTTTTAATAGAATTTAATGAAAAAGGACGGAATAAATCCCGTCCTCTTACACATTAAAAAATCAAAATTATAAACTACTTAATTTGCATCCGGAGCCGCCGTGTTCATTGGTTTGTGCATTCTTCCACCTTTCATTCCTCTTTCTTTCATTGCCACTTTTCTCTCTTCCATTTTTGCTTTTCTGTCCGCCTGCCATTTATCATATTGCTGAGGAGTAAGAATCTGTTTCATATCGGCATCCATCTGTGCTCTTTTTGCCTGTCTCTGATCTTTGTTTTTCTCAAAATCAGCTTTCATTTCAGCTTTTCTTTTTTCGTGAAGTGCTTTAATTTTATCTACCTGAGCCTGATTTAAATTTAAATCTTTCTGCATCTGCGCCATATGTTCCTGTTCTCTCTGCTGAAATTTTTCTTTCATTTCCGCTCTTTTAGCCTGTCTGTCCTGAGGTGTCGGAGTTGTCTGCTGTGCCATTGCAAAACTTCCCATTCCGATAAATGCTATTGCTAAAACTAACTTTTTCATTTTTTTAAATTTTTAATTAATTGTTATACATCTTTTTGATTATTAGTTAAAAAGAAAGTTAAAAGATAAACCTCATAAAAAATGTTAAATTTTAATATAAAATATTTAATGATAAATATAAAAAAAGAGCAGATCATAAATATCTGCCCTCACACCACTTAAATATAATATATGAAAATTAATTTTTTGCAAATCCGGTTCGAAAGCCGCCGTTTCCTCTGCTTTCTCCTCCCCCTCTGTTCTGTTGTTCTCTCGGAGCAGTGTTTTCATTTCTTCGGAATCCGCCGTTGTTTCTGAAACCTCCTCCATTGTTTTCTATTCTCGGAGCTTCTTCTCTTCTTACTTCTCCTCCTCTGAAGCCGCCACCTCTGGTTCCGCTGTTTTCCGTTCTGTCGTTTCTGAAACCTCCGCTGTTTCTTCTTCCCCCCGCTTCATTACCACTACGGAAACCTCCGTTATTTCTTACTCCGTTATCGTTTCTAAAAACCGGATTATTGTTTCTGTTTTCGGTCTGATTGCGGAAACCACCGTTATTACCGTCTCTTACACCGCCACGGAAACCGTTGTTCGGTCTGTCGCTTCCTCTTACAATATTAAAGGTCGGATTATCATATCTGCGGAATCTGGCTCTGTCTACTCTGTAAATATTGATATTTACATTTCTGTAGCGCGGCATTGGTCTGCAAATTCCTGCGTAATGCGTTCTTCGGTAGTTCTGAAAATAAACTACCGGACTGTATCCTCTGTAATAATTATTCTGGAATACCACGAAAACTCTCGGTCCCATAATTCTTTCCAAAGCATAGAATCTGTCATAATACCATCTGTCCGGATTGTATCTGTAGAAATTATTCCATGTGGAGAAACTTACATACAGATTATTCAGTCTTAAGATCTGGTCGATCTGCCAACGATTCAGCCTGTTTTGGGCAAAAAAGCCATTCCAGTTGATGCTTATAATGCTGTTCCTGTAATCATTGTAATTGGTCTGGTAATAATCCTGTGGATAATAATCCTGCGGATAATTGTAGTAATAATCGTCCGGGAAATAATTCTGATCGTCTTCATCACTGTAATATCCTCCGTCATTCTGATAATAGCCATCATCTTCCCAACCATTATTCGGATACTGCTGAGCAAACGATAAAGTCGCCATACCCAAAGCAAAACTGATTAATATTTTTTTCATTTCTATAGTCGTTAATTGGTTAATATAGTCGAATTTTCTCTTCTATCTTTTGGATATAAATAAAAAAAAGAAGTTAAATCTTCCGATCCAACTTCTTTTAATTTATTATTAACTAATTGAGAATCAAATGTTAAATTTATATTCTTCCACTATCTTTAATCCAATAAGCTATTTTTTGGTTAAAATCTTTCTGCTCTTTCAGGTCTTCCAGATTAAGATGCATCCTGTATCTCCAGTAATGTGGAAAAACTGCGGGATTGTTGATTCTTTCATTATCCATTTTAGGATTGCTAAGATTTTTATCCGTTGCTAAAAACTCCTGAATCGGGAAAATGGCCAACATTGAGTCATTATAAAGATGCTGTTTCATTATAATTTCGGCTAAATGAGGATCCAGTTCTTCCGGAGCTTTTCCATACTGTACCAACTGCTGATTGAAATACTTTTGTGTAAGCACCGGATCTTCTTTCCACCACTGTCTCAACGTTGAGCTGTCATGTGAGGAAGCCGTAACAACATTCAGATAGCCTGCATCTTTAGGATTGTAAAAAGGAATATTATCTGAAGGCATTCTCTGAACTTTTAAAGCAATAATTGCCAGTTCATCCATCACAACAGGAACACAGTCCGGAACAAGACCTAAATCTTCTCCACAGATCAGCATTTCTGTAGCATTAAGAATCATCGGAAGTTTCTCCATCGCTTTTTCATACCAAAGATGATCCTGTCTTTTAAAGAAATAGTCGTGATACAGATCGTAGATCGATTTTTTCTCCCAATCCGAAAGATATTTGTAAGATTCTGTGTTGTACACATTAAATCTCGGATGATAAACAACCTGTCCGTTTCGTTCCTCAATTAAAAATAAAACATTGGCACAAAGAGAAATCAACTGATCTTCAATGGAACCTTGTGGATTTTTCTTAAAAAAGTCGGCTAATTTACGCTGTGTATTGAATTCTTCTTTAAATGAATAGGTTCCGTTCTGATTATTATTGATAAATTCAAGCGCTTTTCCGCTGTTTTCGCCTAAATATTTCCAGAGAATCTGATCATTGATAAATGGCTTACAGTATCTGTCAAAATTAAAAGGAATATGTCTTGCACTGAATTCTTCCAGCGTAATAGGAACGGCAGGATAAAAATATCCTAAAATTCCCTGAGTTGCAGAAACCGGCATTCTCCAGATTCTGAAAAACCCTAAAATATGATCTATTCTCATCGCATCAAAATACTGTTCCAATGCTTTGAACCTGTTTTTCCACCACTTGTAATCATCAGCTTTCATGGCTTCCCAATTGTAGGTAGGGAATTCCCAGTTCTGCCCCAATTCGGTGAACTGATCCGGCGGTGCTCCTGCCTGAAAATCCATTCCGAAAAGTTCAGGTTCTGTCCATGCTTCCACAGAATGTCTGTAGATTCCGATCGGAAGATCCCCTTTTACGGAAATTCCGAGGTTATGCGTATAATCAATCGCATCCTTTAATTGTTTATGAAGCTGATACTGAACCCATGCATGAAGCATAGAAGCATCATAATCTTTACTTTTTGCTGAAAAAAATGCAGAAACCTTTCCTGCAATGTATTTTTTATGCGTTTTCCATTCGTTGAAATTCGGAGTCTTGTATTTGTCCCTCAGTACACAGAATGCTGCATAAGGAAGAAGCCAGCTCTCGTTGTCTTTGATGAATTTCCTGAAGTTTCTGTCCTTGTAAATCTTTTCTTTATCTTCATTGAAAACGGCTTTCAGATATTTCCATTTTCCGGAAATCATCTTTTCGTAATCGATTAATTCTAATGAATTTAGTTCTGACTTTTCAGCCTGATAATCTTCCATTAAATCTTTCGGTAACGCAAAATCAAGATTTTCAAGGGAAATATACTGCGGATGAAGCGCATATACAGAAACTGCCGCATAAGGATAAGAATCTGTCCATGAATAATTTGCCGTTGTATCGTTAATCGGCAGAATCTGGATAATTCCGAGATTGGTTTCTTTTGCCCAATCTGCCAGTTTTTTCATATCGGAAAATTCGCCGACACCGAAGCCGTCTTCCGTTCTCAGAGAGAAGACAGGAACCGCAACTCCTGCATCGTGATACATCTGATACAGTTTGAATTTGAAATAATGATCCGAAACAATCTGTAAAACGTCCTTCGACTGATTGGGCAGAGCAAATCTGTTTTCGCTATTTCCACATCGATTACTTTACCTTTCGGCATCGTAAAGACAGTATTTATATTGAATAAATTCGTTTTCAGGAATTTCCAGAGAAGTTTCCCAAATTCCAAAATCGGTCTGAGACAGATGGATCGCCTTTTCGTAGTCCCAATTTCCTAATGAAGCCGTACTTCCGAATACAACAATCTTCCAGTCCGGATTATAAATCGGAGCTTCTATTCTGAATAAATGCGTATGCTTCTTCAGCACAGAAACTTTTTCCGGCTTGAATGTATTCAGCTTGTTATAGAGAATTTTATTATTGAGATAGTTTTCAGGAAAATTTTTATTATTCCATTCATCAAAAACCACAAATTCCTTGTAATTGTGCGGAAAAGTAAGATGATGCGGAACAAACTCCTCGCGAAGAATATTTCCTCTTTCATCGATAAGCTGATAGTGATATGATATGGTTTTGGAAAAGTAATCCACCTCACACTTCCACAATCCGTTTTCTCCGTAAAACATAGCATGAGTCTGATGTACAGAGCCTTCATCTTTGATCATCAATTGCAGATTCTCTCCGACTTTCGCACTGTAACCTACATTAAAGTATAGCTTCATTTATATTTTTTTATAAAAATACATTATAATCCTGAAAAATAAAACTTATTGAATATCAAATATTCATTAAAAAAAACCTTTTCAAAATGTCTGAAAAGGTTTCTAAGCTTTATACAAAGTTAAAGATTATTCTGTAACTAAAATTTTCTTGTTTAATAATACTTTTCCGGATTCGTCGGTAATGTTTACCAGATAAGCTCCGCTGATCAGATTTTTAAGATAAACCTGTTGATTTAAAGAACCGTCTTTTACAGATAAATTCTGCTTCATTACATTTTTTCCTGACAGATCAAAAACATTCAGTGTAATGTTTCCTTTTACGGCTTTGTCATTAACATTCACGTTGATCAGCTTTTCATCCACTCTTGTCGGATAAATATCCAGATTGGCATAAGCATTATTATTAGAAATGGCTTTATCATTCGCAAAATATTTACTTGCCAAATCATAAATATGCAGATTCTGTTCTCCTCCAAGCGGTTTTGCCTGTAAAGTAGTTAGATCCACTTCATAAAGAGGAGCACCTTTTGCACTTGCAATCACTACTTTTCCTTTTGAATTTACGGCAGATCCGTTTACCGAATAATTTTCAGGAATTCCCGCGATTTTACCCATGAATTTTGCTTTCATTTCTTTAGGTGAAACTTTGAAAACATTTCCCGAAGCCGAAAAAACATAGAAATTATTTTCTGCATCGGCAATCATATCCCCTCCGAAACCTGTTTCAATGGTGGTAAAAGAATTTTTTCCGTTGGAAGCGTCATCTTTAATGATCCCCAAATCGTTAACCACATATTGATTTCCTTTTCTGCTGATCTGCAAAAATTGCGTCCCGGAATTGTTGATCGCGTAAATATTTCCGTCGTAACCTGTTGTCATTCTCGTTACATGAGAATTGATGTCACATGAAGTAACTCTTGCCACACTGTTTTCCACCAGAGTAATTTCTTTCGTTTTTGCATTTAAAACGTAAATATTGGAAGAAAACATTGGCATATAGATCAGATTATTATTGTAAGAATCATAAGCCAGCGTTGCCATATTTACAGCCTGCGCGTTATTGTAGGTATTTTTATCCTCGTTTACAGCACCGTTTCTGCTCTGTGAGAAAACTCTTGCAGAAGAATCTGCATTAAAAATCTGTTCTCCGGAAGTTCCGCTTGTTCCGTCGATGGCACGGAAATCATTGAAAACAATACTCTGAGTATCTTTTCCGACCAAAGCAAAAAAATCCTGCTGTGCCGAAGCGTTTGCGCCCATCAACAACAGAAATAAAGGGAATAAATGTTTTTTCATAGTCTATCCATTTAAATTTTTAATCATTTTATTATGACTAAGTTACGTAATTTTTGGATTGGATATAAAAAAAATTAAGATTGAGATTTAGCTCTAAGAATTAGTTTTTAACGCGAAGTCGCAAGTTTTTTTAAATGTCTGAGCATATTTTTCGTTCGCGAAGGCGTTTGACTTCGTCGAATCTTCGATTTCACTCAGCGATGTTATTCACTAATTTATCATGTTGAAAGCATCTCTGCGATTATATTTGATAGATTTCTCCTTCGTCGAAATGACAGTATTATGTATAAAAAAACTCCCGCAAATTTTGCGGATTTAGCAGATAAATTTGTTAAAAATCTGCGCAATCTGTAAAATCTGCGGGAGATATATTAAAAGCCGTAAAGCTTTATTCTAATTCAAAACATAAGAAGTTCCGTCTCTTCCGTCTTTCAGTTCGATACCTTCAGCAAGAAGCTTATCGCGGATCTGATCGGAAAGTTCGAAATTTTTTGATTTTCTTGCCTGATTTCTCAACTCGATTAAAACTTTCAGGGTCTGATCCAGTTTTTCATTATTATTTTCTTCAATCGTCTGAAGTCCCAAAACATCAAAAACCAAAGCATTTAAAGTAGATTTCAGTTCCTCTAAATCTTTCGTTGAGATTGTTTCTTTCCCATCATTTAAAGCAAAGATATATTTTACCGCTTCAAATAAATGTGCAATTAAAACCGGAGAATTGAAATCGTCCGTTAATGCATCATAGGCTTTATTTTTCCACTCTTCAAGACTGAAACCGGATTGTTTTTCATCATTCGGAGTGATGCTGTCCAGTACTTTAATGGCTTCCATCAATCTCGTGTATCCTTTTTCACTCGCAATCATGGCATCATTTGAAATGTCTAAAACACTTCTGTAATGCGCCTGCAAAAAGCAGAAACGAACGATGGAAGGATGGAAAGGTTTTTCGAAGAAATCGTTTTCTCCTGTCACCAACTGCATCGGCAAAATATAATTTCCGGTGGATTTGCTCATACGCTGAGAATTCATCGTCAACATATTGGCGTGCATCCAGTAATTTACCGGAGAAGCATCATTGCACGCTTTTCCCTGTGCGATTTCACATTCATGGTGCGGAAATTTCAGATCCATTCCGCCTCCGTGAATATCGAAAGTTTCTCCTAAATATTTTGTACTCATTGCAGTACATTCCAGATGCCATCCCGGAAAACCTTCTCCCCATGGCGAATTCCATCTCATGATGTGTGCCGGAGAAGCTTTTTTCCACAATGCGAAATCCTGCGGATTTTTCTTTTCACCCTGTCCGTCGAGATCACGGGTATTGGCAAAAAGTTCTTCGATATTTCTTTTTGAAAGTTCACCATAGTTTAAGCCTCTTCTGTTGTATTCCAACACATCGAAATACACAGAACCGTTGCTTTCATACGCGAACCCTCTTTCAATTAATTTTTGAGTCAGCTCAATCTGTTCCACGATATGACCTGTTGCAGTCGGTTCAATATTCGGAGGAAGCAAATTGAACATATCCAACACTTTATGAAAATCGACTGTGTATTTCTGTACAATTTCCATAGGTTCCAGCTTTTCAAGGCGTGTTTGTTTCACGAATCTGTCGTTGTTCACGTCGCCGTCGTCGGTAAGGTGACCTGCATCGGTAATGTTTCTTACGTAACGAACTTTATAGCCCAAATGCATTAAACTTCTGTAGATGAAGTCGAATGAAAGGAAGGTTCTTACATTTCCCAAGTGTACATTGCTGTAAACGGTCGGTCCGCAGACGTACATTCCTACATTTCCTTCTAAAATCGGCTTGAATATTTCTTTTTCTCCCGCAAGCGAGTTGTATATTTTTAGTTGCATGTTTTCTTATGAATGATAATTGATGATTAATTAATGATTTTTTTAATTTAATTCAGGATAAGTCTTTCACAACAAATAATTGTTGTAATAAAAATTTTATCTGAAACTTTTTTAAATTTTATCATTATTAAATAGCTTTTAAATGATGTTGTAAATGACTAATATAATCATTAATGATGAATTCCAAGGTAAAAATCTGAGGTTCTGTCTTCGTCATGTTACAGGTTCTCTGTAAATCTTCGTCCTTTATATTCTCAACCACATTTACAATCTGAAGGTTCAGAAATTTCCAAAGACTAATGATATCCGATGTTGGAATATTCTGATAATTCTGGGCTTTTACCCAAAAATCCTGATCATAGACAATATTCTCATTTTCTTTATATTGAGTGACTACAAATCTTCTGATATTTGATAATGCACTATCACAAAGATGCCCTAAAATTTCTTTTTTCGACCATTTTTCAGGTGAAATTTTATATGCCCAATCTTCTTCATTAATTTCTTTGAATTTAAGAAGCTCTTCTTCAACAATATTTTTAAGAATCTGATAGTCCATTCATTTAATTACTTTAATCCAATTTCGCATGGCTTCCTACATAATGAAGAAACTCCTGTCTTGTAATAGGATTGGTTCTGAAAATTCCGCTTAATTCTGCGGTAATGGTAGAACTTGCGGTATCTTTTATTCCTCTGCAATTAACGCAGAGGTGTTTTGCATCGATGATACAGGCAACATCTTTTGTTCCTAAAGCTTCTTTCAGGGCGTTCACAATCTGCATTGTCAGTCTTTCCTGAACCTGCGGTCTTTTTGCGTAATAATCTACAATCCTGTTGATTTTTGAAAGACCGATTACTTCACCATTCGAAATGTAAGCAACGTGTGCTCTTCCGATAATCGGCAGGAAGTGATGTTCACAGAACGAATAAACGGTGATATCTTTTTCCACCAACATTTGGCGGTATTTGTATTTATTTGAGAATGTGGAAATTCCCGGTTTGTTTTCTGGAAGGAGTCCACCGAAAATTTCATTTACGTACATTTTAGCAACACGTTTAGGAGAGTCTTTTAAAGAATCGTCGGTCATGTCCAAACCTAGCGTTTCCATGATCTCCCCAAAAAGTTCGGTAATTTTTTCTATCTTTTCTTCCGGTGATTTATCAAAAGCATCTTCCCTAATAGGCGTATGTTCTTTTCCTGTGAAAATATCATCGTCGTTATCCGTAAAATCAACCATTTTTATTTAATTTGCACAAAAATACGGATAAAATCTGTTCGTCATATTTAATTTGGGCGAAAAACATTATCTTTTACCCCCACTATCATTTTACACCATGATTACTGCTGAAGAAGTACAAAACCAATCTCAGAGAAAGGAATTTTTAGAATTTCCGGCAAGGCTTTATCAAAAAGACAAAAACTATATAAGACCCCGAAATATTGATATCGAAGATATTTTTAACCCTCAAAAAAACAGATTTTTTAAAAACGGCGAATGTGCAAGATTTTTGTTTAAAAATAAAGAAAATAAAACCGTAGGCAAAGTTGCCGTTTTTATCAACGAAAGTTATCAGCAAAAACAGCCAACTGGCGGAATCGGATTTTTCGACTGTGTAAACGATCAGGAAACTGCAAATTTTATTTTTGATTATTGCAAAAGCTGGCTTCAGGAAAGGGGAATGGAAGCAATGGACGGACCGATTAATTTCGGGGAGCGCGACAAATTTTGGGGATTGGTAACTGAAGGTTTTATCGAACCTTTATATGGAATGAATTACAATTTCCCTTATTACAAAGAGCTTTTTGAGAACTACGGATTTAAAATTTATTTTGAGCAGCTTTGTTTTTCAAGACCTATTTTTGCCGAAGTTTCGAGACTTTTTACGGTTATGCACGCCAAACACAGTAAGAATCCCGATCTTTCTGCAATGCCCATGACAAAAAATAATCTGGAAAAATTTGCCAGAGATTTTACGGAAATTTATAATAAAGCGTGGGCTGCACACGGCGAAGGAAAATGTATGCAGGAATCTAAAGTGCTGAAAATGTTTAAAACGATGAAACCCATCATTAATGAACATATTTCATGGTTTGTTTACGAAAATGAAAAACCGATCGCGATGTGGATGAATCTTCCGGATACGAATCAGTGGTTTAAATATCTGAACGGGAAATTCGGGATCTGGGAAAAGCTGAAGTTTCTCTGGATTAAACAGTTTAAAAAGAACGAAAAAATGGTGGGTCTGGTTTTCGGCGTTGTTCCTGAATGGCAAAGGAAAGGTGTTGAAGGCTACATGATCTGGGAAGGAACGCAACATTTAAGGAAACATACAGATTTTAAAATCACTGAAATGCAGTGGATCGGGGATTTTAACCCTAAGATGATTAAAATTGCGGAAAATCTTGATACTACGGTCACCCGAAAATTAGCGACGTACCGTTATCTTTTTGACAGGAATAAGGAGTTTGAGAGGCATCCTGTTTTGTGATTCAATAGATTTCGGCGGCTTCGCCGCCGAAATCTATTGAAAAGAGCTCTGCAAAAATGCAGAACTCCAATCAAAAATTCACTTTTCAGTTTATTAGCATAGTTTATTAGAATAGTGCTCCCGCTACTTTTTTAATATTATCACTTTTCCCCATGGAATAGAAATGCAGAACCGGAACTCCGAATTCCAGCAATTCTCTGCATTGTGCGATTGCCCATTCGATTCCGATTTGTTTTACGGCTTCATTATTTTTGGCATTCTCCACTTCGTTTATTAAATCTTCCGGAAGGTCTATTTTAAAAATCTGAGGTAAAATCTTTAAATGCTTTTTCGTGGCAATTGGTTTAATTCCCGGGATAATAGGAACCGTGATTCCCATTTCTCTGGCTTTCTGAACGAATTCAATGAATTTTTTATTATCGAAAAACATTTGGGTTACGATATAATCTGCTCCTGCATCCACTTTTTGCTTCAGCCATTTCAGATCATAATTCATGGATGGCGCTTCCATGTGCTTTTCGGGATAACCTGCAACACCGATGCAGAATTTATTATGCTCATCACAAATTTCATCCTGATTATGGAGATATTTTCCTCTTCCCAGATCGTTAATCTGGTGAACCAGTTCCATTGCACTTCCGTGACCACCCTGAGTCGGCTCAAAATACTGATGTCCTTTCATCGCATCGCCTCTGAGAGCCATCACGTTATCGATTCCGAGATACATACAGTCTACCAGAAGATATTCTGTTTCTTCTTTGGTAAAACCTCCACAAAGCAAATGCGGAACGGTATCTACATTGTATTTATGCTGAATCGAAGCACAGATTCCCAACGTTCCGGGACGCATTCGGGTAATTCTACGTTCCATTAATCCGTTTCCTTTGTCGATATAAATATATTCTTCTCTGGAAGTAGTAACGTCGATGAATGGCGGTTTAAATTCCATTAAAGGATCAATATTTTTATAAAGATCTTCAATCCCGATTCCTTTTTGGGGCGGAACGACTTCAAGAGAGAATAACGTTTTTCCGTTTGCGTTTTTTATATGGTCTGTGATTTTCATTAACCTTGATTAGTTTTGTTTTTTATAAAATCTATAATATAGTTTATGATACTTGTTGTTAGTTCATTATAAATAATATCAGGAGTATCATCGTAGGTATATGTCTTATCGTGTATTAAATCTGCTTTTTCATATGTGATAAAACCAAAAACTTCGCTGACTTGTTCAGCTACATATTTTATAGTTTTTCTCTTAATTATAATTTTAAGATTAAGTAGAAAATCAAATTCTTTGTGAATATGATCAATAAATTGAATTGGAAGCTTTATTTCTAATATGTTATTAACAAAAAAACTTTCATTTCTATACCTTTTTACGAATGATTCGTAATTAGAAAGTAAGAATTTTGAAGGTGGATAAATTAGATATGATTCTTGAAAAAGTTCGCCTATTTTATTTAACTTAGGTAATAAAAACAAAAGATAATTAATTACATAATATTCAATTAGTTCTTTTTTGTTTTTCTCAAAATCTAAAACTGGACCTGTGTTTATCTTTGATTCTTTCACAAAAAGTTCTAACTCTTTATCCAAATCATCCGGCTCATTAATATTTTCACCATTAATAGCTTTCTGCATAATATCTAAACTGTAACCAATATTTTCTGCAAATAATTTTATTAAATCTTCATAAATCCCATTATCAGCAATATTCAACGCCGCATAATATTGAACTTTATCTCTGTTTTTTATCACAATTACCGGATAGTTATGCTTCAATAAAATAAAATTACTTAAGATTCGTGCTAATCTTCCGTTTCCGTCATCAAACGGATGAATTGAAGTAAACTTATGATGAAAAATCGCCGACATTACTACCGGATGAAGATTTTCTTCTTCCGCATTTCTGTACCATTCCAAGAGATTATTCATTTCAAAAGGTACTTCCTCCGGATTGGTGTAATAATGAATATCACCTGAAACCGTTTTTACATGATTTGGAGAATTTTTATATTGCCCTATTTTTATTTCTTTTTCAAATTCAATTCCTTGCGGCGAAATCGTTTTCGAAAAATAAGGCTCAACCAAAATTATTTTATGCAAATCTTTAATATCGCTTTCAGAGAGTGGACGATTTTCTTTAATCAATTGAAGCATAAATCCAATCGCCTCATTATGTCCTTTAATATCCAAATGATCTTTGAAGGGTTTTCCTTTTGCTGTCAATCCGAAGTTTAGAAAAGCGACAGTTTCCCCATAGCTCAATTGGTTTCCTTCAATAGCATTAGAATTGTAATTCCAATCTAATTTTAACTTCTGAAAGATTTTATTTTCCAATTCTTTAGAAAATGGTCGATGAGCATCAATTGACTTTTTTTGGTCATCAATTGATTGTATTTCTTCTAAATTTTCTAATATTTTGATATTTTTCATGATGCTATTTTATTTACAAAAATAGATTTTAATCTGCTAAGTTTGGCGACAACCATTTTCTCGCTTCCTGCAAAGCAATTCCTTTTCTTACCGAATAATCTTTCAGCTGATCTTCCGCAATTTTTCCCAATCCGAAATATTTGGCGTGTGGACTTCCGAAATAGTATCCGGAAACCGAAGCAGTCGGGAACATCGCTAAACTTTCAGTAAGATAAACACCGATATTTTCTTCCACTTTCAGTAGATCCCAGATTGCGTGTTTTTCTAAGTGATCCGGACATGCAGGATAACCCGGAGCGGGACGAATTCCTTTATACTTTTCTGCAATCAATTCTTCGTTGGTTAAATTTTCCTGATTGGCGTACCCCCAATATTCTGTTCTTACTTTTTTATGTAAAAATTCAGCGTAGGCTTCTGCAAAACGGTCGGCAAGAGCTTTTACCATGATCGCGTTGTAGTCGTCATTCGCTTTTTCGTATTCATGCGCCAGTTCATCCGTTCCGAAACCGGTTGTTACACAGAAAGCTCCCATATAATCGGTTTTTCCTGAACTTTCAGGGGCAATAAAATCGCTTAACGCCAGATAATCTTTCCCTTTTGAACGTTGAGCCTGCTGTCTCAGGGTGATGAACTTCGTTTTCTGATCGTTGTTTTCATCAAAAATTAAAATATCATCCGTTTCGTTGGAATTGGCTTTGAAAATTCCGAAAATAGCTTTTGCCGTTAATAACTTTTCATCCAAAACTCTTTTTAAGATCACCTGTGCATCTTTGAACAATTCTTTTGCCTGAGCTCCTACAACCTCATCTTCTAAAATTTGTGGATATTTGCCATGAAGATCCCAGCTTCTGAAAAACGGCGACCAGTCGATGAAAGGCAATAATTCTCTCAGATCCTGATTTTCAACAACGGTAATTCCTAACTGATTGGGTGTAAAAATTTCTTCGTTTTCCCAGTCGATTTTAAACTTATTCTGTCTGGCTTCTTCAATAGAAACGTAGTCTTTTTCTACTTGTCTGTTCAGGAACTTTTCACGGAATTCGGAATATTCGCTTTTCAGATCATCAACATATTCTTTATTTCGGTCGCCCAATAATGAACTTACCACGTTTACCGCTCTGGAAGCGTCATTTACGTGAACTACAGCATTTTTATATTTTAAATCAATTTTTACGGCTGTATGTGCTTTTGAAGTTGTTGCACCACCAATCAGTAAAGGGAAATTTAAATTCTGTCTTTCCAGTTCCTGTGCGATGTATACCATTTCATCCAGACTTGGTGTAATTAACCCACTAAGTCCGATCACATCGACTTTTTCTTCAATCGCGGTCTGAATAATTTTTTCAGCAGGAACCATTACGCCAAGATCCACAATTTCGTAATTGTTACAACCCAAAACAACGCTCACAATATTTTTACCGATATCATGAACATCTCCTTTTACCGTTGCCATCAGAATTTTTCCGTTGGCTGGTTTTGTTCCGTCTTTTTCTGCTTCAATGAATGGCTGTAAGTAAGCTACCGCTTTTTTCATCACTCTTGCTGATTTTACAACCTGCGGTAAGAACATTTTTCCGCTTCCGAATAAATCTCCGACAACGCCCATTCCGGTCATTAAATTAATTTCAATGACGTGAAGCGGTTTTTCTGCCTGCAATCTTGCTTCTTCCACATCTTCTTCAATAAAACGGTCGATTCCTTTTACTAAAGAATGGGTAATCCTTTCCTGTAAAGGTTTTGTACGCCACTCAAGTTCTTCAACTTTCTCTTTTTTAACAGATTTATTTTTTTCAGAATAGTCAAGAAGGCGTTCTGTTGCATCCTCTCTTTTATCAAGAATGACATCTTCAACAAGCTCCAGAAGTTCTTTATTAATTTCATCATATACTTCCAGCATCGCAGGATTTACGATTCCCATATTCATTCCTGCCTGAATGGCATGATACAGGAAAACCGAGTGCATCGCTTCTCTCACCGTATCATTTCCACGGAACGAGAACGAAACATTGGAAACTCCTCCGCTCACGGATGCATACGGAAGATTTTGGCGAACCCATCTTGTTGCTTCAATAAAATCGATAGCATTTCTGCGGTGTTCATCCATTCCCGTTGCCACAGGAAAAATATTTAAGTCGAAAATAATATCTTCGGCAGGGAAATTTAAACGGTTCACTAAAATATCATAGGAACGTTTTGAAATTTCGATTCTGCGTTCGTAGGTATCGGCTTGTCCCACCTCATCAAAAGCCATGACAATAACAGCGGCTCCGTATCTTTTGATAGCTTTTGCCTGTTTGATGAATTCTTCTTCACCTCCTTTTAAGCTGATGGAATTGACCACACATTTTCCCTGTGCAACCTGCAATCCTGCTTCCAGAATTTCCCATTTTGAAGAGTCGATCATGAGAGGAATTCTTGCGATGTCCGGTTCTGAGGCAATCAGGTTTAAAAATTTAATCATGGAAGCCTTTCCGTCGATCAGTCCATCGTCAAAATTAACGTCGAGAATCTGTGCACCGCCTTCAACCTGATGACGTGCAATATCGAGCGCTTCCCCGAATTTTTCTTCTTTTATTAATCTTAAAAATTTCTTTGAACCGGCAACGTTGGTTCTTTCCCCAACGTTGATAAAGTTACTTTCCGGTGTAATAATCAAAGGCTCAAGCCCCGATAATCTTAAATATTTAGTTGTCGGTTGTCGGTTTTCTGTTGTCAGATTTATACTGTTATTTTCCATCTTTCAGTTTTTTATAATAGCTAATAAATCCGTTAATTAATTTTTTACAAACTAAGATTTGATTTGAAATTTGAATAAATTCAAGCTCGGTAATATAATGTTGGTCTAATGATATGTAAATTTGTGTTTCTAATTCAAATAAAGAGCCTTTCGCAATATGCAAAAATTGTATTGTATCATTAGCTGTTCTTCTCCCACAACCTTCAGCAATATTAGATGGTATTGAAACCGAACATCTTCTAATTTGATTTGTTAATCCAAAAAGCTCTTCTTTGGGATATTTTTTGGTTTTTTCATAGACTAAATTTGTCAATTTTCGAGATTCAATCCATACTTCCAAACTTGTATATTCCATATTTTTTTTCATATTTAAACTGACAACCATCAACCGACAACCGACACCTTTCTGGGAGAATATTGCGAAACCAGATCGGCAATTGCCTTGATATGTTCCGGCGTTGTTCCGCAGCAGCCTCCAATGATGTTGATTAATCCTTTTTCTACATATTCTTTGATCTGACTTGCCATGTCTTCCGGAGTTTCATCATACTTCCCGAAAGCGTTGGGTAAACCTGCATTCGGATAAGCTGAAACAGCAAATTCTGAATTGTGGGCTAAAGTCTCCAGATAAGGCGTCAATTGGTTTGCTCCCAAAGCGCAGTTAAAACCTACACTTAAAAGGTTTAAATGGGAAACTGAGATCAGAAATGCTTCTGCTGTCTGTCCGCTCAATGTTCTTCCTGAAGCATCCGTGATTGTTCCTGAAACCATGATCGGAATTTTGATATTTCTTTCGTCCTGAAGTTCGTCGATGGCGAAAAGGGCAGCTTTTGCATTCAATGTATCGAAAATAGTTTCTACCAAAAGAATATCTGATCCTCCGTCCAATAAAGCTTCGCACTGTTGTTTGTAAGCAATTCTCAGTTCATCAAAAGTAATGGCTCTGTATCCGGGATCGTTTACATCCGGGCTTAAACTTGCCGTTCTGTTGGTTGGACCGATAGAACCTGCCACAAATCTTGGTTTATCCGGATTTTTCGCGGTGTACTCGTCGCAGGCTTTTCTTGCAATTTTTGCAGATTCGTAATTCAGTTCGTAAACGAGATCTTCCATGTGATAATCTGCCATGGCAATGGTTGTTCCTGAAAATGTATTGGTTTCGATGATGTCTGCTCCCGCTTCAAGGTATTTTTTGTGAACTTCTTCAATGGCATAAGGCTGCGTTAAAGACAACAAATCATTGTTTCCTTTTACCGGATGTTCCCAGTTTTTGAAACGTTCGCCACGGTAATCTTCTTCTTCGAATTTATACCGCTGAAGCATGGTTCCCATCGCTCCGTCGAGAATTAAAATTCTTTCGGATAATGCTTTGTATAGTTGTTCTGAATTTTTCATTTATTATATTTTTTCCATAGGTTCCACCTACGGTTATTATTGTTGAACCCTTCGGGTTTTATAATGCTGAATCTTTCGCAGCCCGACTTGAGCGGAGCTCTTTTTGCTGTAGCGAAGCGGAGGCAAAAAAGCGGGAGCCCTTCAATAGACTCAGGATAAACTACAGGCGGATAAAGCTGCCCAAAGCAAATTAATCCAACGCCTGTTTCAAATCTGCAATGATATCTTCCACATTTTCCAGACCTACCGAGCAACGAACCAGACCGGCTGTAATTCCGACTTCGTTTCTTTCTTCATCGGATAATTTGGAGTGCGTTGTAGAAGCAGGATGCGTTACAATGGTTCTCGTATCGCCTAAGTTTGCGGAAAGGGAACACATTTTAATGTTGTCTAAAAAATTTCTTCCGCCTTCAATGCCTCCTTTGATTTCGAAGGCAACGATGTTTCCGCCTAGCTTCATCTGTTTTTTTGCAATTTCATAGCTTGGATGAGATTTTAAGAACGGATATTTTACTAATTCTACATTGGGATGGTTTTCTAAGAATTCAGCTACTTTTAAAGCGTTTTCACAATGTTTTTCTACACGAATTGCCAATGTTTCCAGACTTTTAGACAAAACCCAGGCGTTGAAAGGCGACATGGCGGGTCCTGTATTTCTGGCGAAAAGATAGATTTCACGGATCAGATCTTCTCTTCCGACCGCTACTCCGCCTAAAACACGACCTTGCCCGTCAATTAATTTGGTTGCGGAATGCACCACAATGTCTGCTCCGTATTTTATTGGCTGTTGTAAATAAGGAGTCGCAAAGCAGTTATCCACAATGAAAATTAAGTTGTGTTTCTTCGCAATCTGTCCGAAAAAATCTAAATCCAAGACCTCAATCGCAGGATTGGTAGGTGTTTCCAGATATAAAATTTTCGTGTTGGGCTGAATATATTTTTCTACATTTTCGGCGTCTTCTGCTTTAAAATAGGTTGTTTCGATATTCCATTTCGGGAAATATTTTGTGAACAAAGTATGCGTAGATCCGAAAACGGACTGACAGCTTACAATATGATCTCCGGCATTTAACAAAGTGGCAAATGTGGAGTAAATCGCTGCCATTCCTGTTGCAAAAGCATACCCTGCTTCTGCGCCTTCCATTTTGGCAATTTTATCGGTAAATTCTGTTACGTTCGGATTGGAAAAACGGCTGTATAAATTTTTTGGTTTTTCTTCCGCAAAGCTCGCCCTCATGTCTTCCGCATCCTGAAAAATAAAGCTGGACGTAAGATACAAAGGCGTGGAATGCTCATCAAACTGGGTTCTTTCAGTCTGGGTTCTTATGGCAAAGGTTTCAAAATTGGTTGATGGTTGATGGTTGTCAGTTGATAGTTTTTCTTTGTTATTCATCATTAATACATTTTACATTTGTACTTTTCACAGAATTATTTCGTTTCACTTACTCTTAAAATGTCTCCGAATACACCTCTTGCCGTAACTATTGCGCTTACTCCGGCTCCCATGATGACGATTGGGTTTTCTCCATAACTTTCGGTGTAGATTTCGAAGATTGAATCTGAGCCTTTTAGTTGTCCTAACGCGGAAGTTGCCGGAACGGAAATTAATTTCACATCCAGTTCTCCTTTTTCTTTCTGCAAATCTCCGTGAAGATCTCCCACATATCTTAAAACGTGTCCTTCTTTCTGATTTTCTTTGATTTTCTGATATTCAGCATCTAATTCGTCCAGTCTTGAAAGGAATTCTGACTTAGAAACAGAAAGCAGATTTTCAGGAACAAGATTCTGAATTTTGATATCTTCAAATTCGTTGATTAAGTCTAACTCTCTCGCCAGAATCAATAATTTTCTTGCCACATCGTTTCCTGACAGGTCTTCTCTTGGATCGGGTTCTGTATATCCTTTTTCCAATGCTTCATTGATGATGGTGGAAAACTTATCGTCTCTTAAAGAAAAATTATTGAAAACATAGCTTAATGTTCCCGAGAAAACGCCTTTAATTCTGGTAATATTTTCTCCTGAAAGATGTAGAAGTTTAATGGTGTCGATCAATGGCAAACCTGCTCCCACATTGGTTTCGTAGAGATAGCGTCTGTTGTTTTTATTCAACGTATATCTTAGTTGACGGTATTCTGAAATGGGAAGGGTGTTGAAAATTTTGTTGGAAGAAACGAGATCGAAGCCGTTTTCTGCCAATGTGTGGTAATTTTTTACGAAGTCTTTGCTTGCGGTGTTATCCACAACGATTAAATTTTCAAGCTGATTTTCTTTGGAGAAATTAATCAGTTCCTGAACATCGGAAGGTTTTTCTGCCGTTAAAACCTCATCATTCCAATTGCTGTCGAATCCTTTTTTGTTGAATGCTATTTTTCTGGAATTGGCGACTGCAACTACTTTCAGGTCTATTTTTTTTCGTCTTTTAATTTCTTCTGAAGATTCCAAAACCTGCTGTATTAAAGTTTTCCCTACGTTTCCGTGACCGATAATTGCCAGATGAACGGTTTTCGGTTTTTTGGAAATTTCAGATTCGATGATATTTTTTGCTTTTTCGTCCTGTGAAGATGTCACAACGATATTTACACGTTTTTCGGCTGCAATCTGGTTCAAAAGCAACGGGAAAACATTATTTCTTGCGAGTTCCGCTAAAACTTTGTTAAAGTCTTCTGCAACAAATCCTAACACCGACACATTATTGATGCTGTAAATCTGGGAAACTTTCCCCGATTTTCTTTCTGGTTCAAATTCGTCAATCAGACAATTGACTGCTTTTTCGGAATCGTTTTCATGAACTAAAATGGAGATTCCGTTTTCAATTGCCTGCTGGGAAATTACTCCCACACTGATTCGCGCCAAAGTAAGCGCTTTAAAAATTCGTCCGTCGATCCCGATTTCACCTAAGAAATCTTCTCCTTCAAATTTGATGATGGATCTGTTTTTTAAAAACTTTATTTCTTTAGCATTAATCTTACTCATTTTTCAAAATATTTTTAATGATCGTATTTAATTGTTTATATTCCATTAAGAAGGCATCGTGCCCATGAACTGAGGTGATCTCGTGATAGAAAACATCTTTGTTTTTCTCTTTCAGTTTTTTAAAGCACATTCGGATTTCTGAGGCGGGGAAAAATAAATCTGTATCTACAGAGATCATGTGCATTCGCGCCTGAATTTTTTCCAAATGTTCTTCATTGGCATTGATGTTCATCAGCAAATGATTCATGAGCTTGTATGATTTTAAACTAAATCTTTCGTTTAAAGCTTTTCCGTGATAAACAAGCCAGTCTTCCGACTCTAATCTCTGCTTTTCTTCACTGTATCTGTTTTGAAATCTGTTATTTAACGATTCAGGAGTCCTGTAGCACAACATTGCATGAATTCTGGCTTTCTGTAAAGGTTCATCGTTTTGATTTAATAAAAATTTCTGAACCAGACATTGTGCATGAAGCCAGTCGTGGGTTTTAAAATCGCAGGCTACCGGGATGAAAATTTCGGCAAGATGTGGCTTTTTCACCAGCATTTCCCAGCCGATTCCGCCTCCTAAAGAACCTCCAATAATGGCGTGTAAACTTTTGATATTTAAAATTTCAAGGCCTTTCAAAAATATGTTTGCTATATCTGAAGGCGTGAAATCTTCACATTCATCAATAAAAAAATCATCAAATCCGTTTCCGGGAATATTGAAGCACAGAACTGTATATTGGCCGGTATCGATTACCTGATGTTCTCCAATCAGTTGTTTCCACCATCCTTTTTCTCCTGAAACATTGGAATTTCCGGTTAAAGCATGATTCACTAAAATGATCGGGGCAGAAAACAGGTCTTTCCCGAAAAGCTGATAGCTCAACGTGATATTGTATTCCTTTTGGGAATCGGTACGATACGAAAAATTAATATGTTTAAGTTCTGTTTTCAATTCTATTATTTTAATACAATTGAAAATGCCACAGGAAATGGCTGAAAGAACTTCAGTGAGTTATCTGTCCAAAATAATTCTGGTAGAACGTAGCACCTTCATTGCTTGCGCAAAGGGTTGCTAAGGTTTCATAGGGTCTAATCCCTCAACCTTTCTTGATAACATTTTCAATATTTGAATGAACGAATGGTGCAAAGATAAAACTTTTCTTTTAAATATTTATAAAAATTTAATTTAATCTTACAAACCCCGATAAACAGAAGGATTTCAGGGAAATATTAATAATAATTCAAATTTCGTGAGTTGGAATTTTTTCGCAAAAAAACTAACTTCGTAATGAAAATGATGAGATATGATTGCTGAAAAACAAAGATTACAAGACACAAACTGGAAAAACTGGGGACCTTACGTGAGTAATAAGCAATGGGGAAATGTACGCGAAGACTACAGCCCAAACGGCGATGCATGGAATTTCGCCAATCACAATAACGCAGAAAGCTATGCCTACCGTTGGGGAGAGGAAGGGATAGCGGGAATTTCTGATGCAAAGCAGCTTTTCTGTTTTGCGCTTTCGTTCTGGAACAAAAAAGATAAGATGGTGAAGGAGCGCTTCTTTGGATTGAGCAATCCACAAGGAAATCACGGAGAAGACATTAAAGAACTATTTTATTATCTGGATAATACACCTACTCACAGCTATATGAAAATGGTGTACAAATATCCGATTAATGCGTTTCCGTATGATGAACTGCTTTCTGAAAATGGGAAAAGAAGTAAAAAGGAAGCGGAATATGAAATTTTCGACACCGGAATTTTTGATCAGGATGAATATTTTGATATTTTTACAGAGTACGCTAAAGCAGAATACAACGATATTTTAGTAAGAGTAACGGTCTGCAACAGAAGCAATATAGTGGCTCCGATTGTATTGGCTCCCACGGTGTGGTTCAGAAATAACTGGAAATGGGGTTACAATACATATAAAGGACAAATCAATGCTTCTCATGAAGGCTGCATCACCATCAACCACGACAGTGTTCCAATAAAAAAGTTTTATTCAAGAAATATTGCTGCGGAAAGTGTTTTCTGTGATAATGAAACCAACAGTCCGAAATTATACGGAACACCCTATCCGGGAAATACTTATTACAAGGATGGCATCAACGATTATATCACCTACGGAAGCAACACCGTAAATCCTGAAAAGAGAGGAACAAAAGCTTCTTTTTTAATTGATGAAGTGATTGAAGCCGGACAATCGAAAACATTTGATTTCAGATTGTCTCCTAATGAACTGGAGAATCCGTTTTATGAATTTGATGAGATCTTTAACAGCAGAGTTGCTGAAGCGGATGAATTTTATGCCGAAATTCAGAATGATGTTTCTGATGATGATGAAAAAAACGTGCAAAGACAGGCTTTTGCGGGACTTCTCTGGAACAAGCAGTTTTATCACTATAATGTCGGAAAATGGCTGAAAGGCGATCCGAATTTTGAAGCTCCGAGAAATTTCAACCATTATGTCCGAAACACGGAGTGGAATCATATGCACAATAAAGACATCATCTCGATGCCTGATAAATGGGAATATCCTTGGTATGCAACTTGGGATCTTGCCTTCCATTGTGTTCCGTTTGCGATTATTGATGCGGAATTTGCAAAAGGGCAGCTTCTTTTATTAACAAAAGAATGGTATATGCATCCGAACGGACAGCTTCCTGCCTACGAATGGAATCTGAGCGATGTAAACCCGCCCGTTCATGCGTGGTCATGCTTCCGAGTATTTAAAATTGATGAAAAGCAAAACGGCAAACCTGATCTTTTATTTTTAGAAAAGGTTTTTCAGAAATTACTGCTGAATTTCACCTGGTGGGTAAACCGAAAAGATAAAAACGGAAAAAATATTTTCGGGGGAGGTTTTCTCGGGCTAGATAATATCGGGGCTTTTGACCGGAATATGGTGTTAAAAGATGGACAGCATCTGGAGCAGGCCGACGGAACGAGCTGGATGGCAATGTACGCTCTGAATATGATGCGAATTGCCATGGAACTGGCTCAGTATTATCAGGTGTATGAAGATATGGCGATTAAATTCTTTGAGCATTATCTCTATATCGCCGAAGCCATGGAAAATCTGGGTGAAGGCACAAAAGGACTCTGGAACGAAGAAGACGGCTTTTTCTATGATGTGCTTCAGCTTGGGAATGGTGACAGTGTTTCCCTGAAGCTGAGAAGTATTGTAGGATTGATTCCTATGTTTGCCGTGGAAATCATCGATCATCATTTGTTGGATAAAATGCCCAACTTTACCACCAGAATGGATTGGATTCTGAAAAACAAACCTGAACTCACGAAACTTGTTTCGCACTGGGAAGAGGAAGGTCATGGAAGAAAGCATCTGATGAGTATTCTGAGAAAAAACCGTCTGACAAAAGTTTTGACCAGAATGCTTGATGAGAAAGAATTTTTAAGCCAATACGGAATTCGGGCAATGTCTAAGGTATATGAAGAAAAACCGTTCAAATTTTCTGTTCACGGCACTGAAAATGTAGTTTATTATACGCCTGCAGAAAGTGACAGCCGAATGTTCGGAGGAAACAGCAACTGGCGTGGTCCGATCTGGTTCCCGATCAACTTCCTGATTGTAGAAAGTTTGCAGAGATTTCATTTCTATTACGGAAACAGCATGAAAGTGGAATTGCCGACCGGAAGCGGAGAGAAGAAAAATCTGGATGAAGTCGCTCACGATATCAGCAACAGACTTTGTTCTATTTTCCTAAAAGACGAGAATGGAGAACGTGCTTTCAACGGAGGAAATGCTAAATTTAACTACGATGAAAATTTTAAAGATTACATTACCTTTTTCGAATATTTTCACGGTGATAACGGCCGCGGTGTAGGAGCATCTCATCAGACAGGATGGACAGCTACGGTTGCCAAGCTTTTGAAGCCAAGATTGTTGATGTAATATTAAGTAAACATAAATTTTAACAGGATATTTCAATTTTGAGATATCCTTTTTTTATTATTCACCACATAACATAAATGCCGTCAATTGATATGTTAAAGGTTATAGCTAAAATCTATTTTCTCATTAGTACAAAATAAATTTTTATGCATTTTATATAAAAAATCAATATTTATAAGTAAAAATAATTATTAATTTAACACCTAATAACTATATTAGCAGAATAAAATCTAATAATTATTTCATGAAAGTAAAACTACTACCTATTGCAACTTTTTTAGTTTCATCGTTATTCACAACCCATTTAAAAGCGCAGAATTATCAGCCTTTATTTATTCAAAGCGGATATAATGCAGATGTAGTCGCCAACGGTGTGGGTCCATCGGCTTCTTCCACCAATAATGATGTTGATGGCGTAAGCTACGCATTTGTCTCAAGAGATTTTCAGTTAACGGCTTCAAGTTCGCAACTTACTTACGGACTGCCTGTGAATGGAATTATCAATTCTGTAGTTTCTTCAACTCCGGGACTTTCCTATCAACTGGCATCTTACAGTTCCAACAATGTTTTAAGGCTGCAAAACAGTGGCGATAACGGAACTTTACAATTTTCCAACCCCCTTTCAGCAAACACCCTGTATATGTTGGCAACAGGAGGAAGCGGATCCTGTACCGTAGATGTGGATGTAAATTTTACAGACAATACTTCTCAGACGTTTACCGGCATCAATATTTCCGACTGGTATTACGGGAGCAATTTTGCCATTCAGGGAATCGGAAGAATCAACATCAGCAATAACAATCTTGAATCCGGTTCCGGAACAGATCCCAGACTTTACCAGATTCCTTTATCAATAAATCCTACAAATTTATCCAGAGTCATTAAAAGCGTTACGGTAACCAAATCCGGATCGGGAGGTATTCCGAATATTTTTGCTTTTGCAGCAGATTCTTATAATCCCTGCGAAGCGCCTACCAACATTACCGCGGTTACTACCATGAACGGAGCGACGTTAAGCTGGACAGCTCCTTCCAGTGCGCCGTCTTCGGGATATCAATATTACTACAGTACTTCTTCTACTCCACCAACAGCCAGTACAACGCCTACAGGAAGTGTACCTTCGGGAACTTCAGTTACTCTGAACAGTTTGTCAACAGGACAGACCTATTATTTCTGGGTAAGATCCTATTGCGGAGGTTCATCATATGGATTCTGGAAAATGAAGCAGTTTGCACCGGGACAAATTTCTGCAACGTATACAGGCGGAGATATCAGTACGGAATTCAACTGGGGACCGGATAATACAACAACAACTAACTGTGCAGGAAGTGTATCTATCAATATTCCGAATGGGTACAAAGTTGTATCTACAGATGTAAGCTATACGATGACAACGGCAAGCAACGGATGGATGTCTGAACAGAAAAGTTTATTGGTATGTTCTTCTAACGGAACAGCAGAATCATCTGTAAGTTCAGGATCGGGATCAAACGGAGGAACGTTTTCTTATAACAGAACGGGACTCAACATTGCCAATAACTTAACAGGAACGGTAAATTTTGATCTGCGAGCATGGAGAACTTACGGAGGCTCCGGTTGCAGCGTAGATTACAACAAAGTGGATAACGGAACTTTTACGGTAACCGTAACTGTTCAGCCTGTTGTTTTGGCAACCGGTGAGGTGACTGCGAAAGAGAAAGAAAGAATTGCCTATCCGAATCCTTTTGCTGACGTTCTTTATCTTGAAAAACCTGAAAATGTGAAAAAAGCAGTAATTACGGATGCTTCGGGAGTGGTGGTACAAACTGTTGAAAATCCTTCTTCATCTCTATTCCTTGGAGGAATAAAATCCGGAATGTATATTCTGACCTTAACCATGAAAGATGGTTCTGTAAAAAGTATGAAAACCATGAAAAAATAAATAACCATTGGTAACGAAAATCGCGGGCAGAAATTTATTTCTGCCCGCGATTTGTTTTTAATATTGTAAGTAAAGATTACGCTTCTGCGATCTCTCCGTTTACAAATACTTCATATCCTATTTCTACATTCGGTTCCAGAGTTTTGGAAACCGAACAGTATTTCTCGAAAGACAACTGAGCTGCTTTCTGCGCTTTTTTAGGATCAATATTTCCTTCCAGAAGAAACTTAACTTTTATAGATTTGAAAGGTTTTGCATCATCTATAGGAATTCTTTCGCCTTCTACTTCTGCTTTAAAATCTGTGATTTCCTGTCGCTGTTTTTTCAGAATAGAAACAACGTCTATCCCGCTGCATCCTGCGACTGCCATCAAAACGCTTTCCATCGGAGAAACTCCTTTTGCGCCGGGTTGTGTCGTATTATCCAAAAGGATTGAATTTCCCTGAGAATTGGTACATTCAAATAAAAAATCGTCGTTGATTCGGTTAAGTGATATTTTCATTTTTAAATTTATTTTTTAGATTCGGTAACCCCGATCATGACTCCGAAATCTCCATCGTTCTGAATCCATTTCTGTTCAGGACAATAGGTTCTGGAAACAAAGCCATCGAGGTACAAAGCTTTTACGCAGCCTGATTCTTTAAATACGGAAGCAAAATTATAAAAATTAACCTCTGTTTTAGAAATTATAAAAACTATATTTCCATCTTTTAGGATTCCGACTCCGTTTCTGATGTTGATATTTTTCGAATCTTTTTTAAATATCCGATTTATTTCTCCGTCAATCAGCAATACAGGTCCGGATTGTGTTGCGTATTTTATTTCAGGATTGTTTCTGAAAGCTTTTGTTTCAACAATTTCAGCATCGTTATTCTTCGTGAGGTAAAATATTCCGTTAGGATTAAGATAAAAATTTCCTTTGCCGGATAAAGTATCTGTTTTATTCAGGATTTTAAAATTTTCAATATACAATCCTTTGGGAAAGTTATTGGATTCAAACATTCCGCCGTTCATGGCAAATATTAATTCTTTATTTTCCTGCTCTGTTTTATTCTTTAAATGAGCAATGCTTTTAAGAATTGTTCCGTTATCATCTTTCCAGTAAAAAGCAACATTTTCTATTTTAGGATTCACTTTAAAAATGACAAAATCATCCTCATGTTTTATTTTCTTATCGCAGGATAAAAAACAACAGAGACATACTATAAACAATGCAATTTTCGTCATTTATAACTTTGCTTAAATCGTTTGTAAATTTTGCGGTTCATTTTGAAATGAAATCCCTGTTAAAAATTACAAAATCCCTCTCGCTTTAATTTCCAGATATTTATTGATGACATCAATATTCAGATTTTCCGGTAAAGTATAGACTGTGTAAATTCCGTATTTGCGGAGTTCCTGAATGATCAGTTTCTTTTCAAACTCAAATTTTTCTGCAATGATTTCGTCGTATACTTCCTGCATACTTTCAGGATTTTTATGAATCAACGTCTGCAATTCTGAATTTTTGAAGAAAACTACAACCAGTAAATGGTTTTTGGCAATTCCACGAAGATATTTTAACTGACGGTTTAAACCATCCAATGTTTCAAAATTCGTAAATAACAGAATTAAACTTCTCTGGTTCAGCGAATATTTTACATCCTGATATAATCTGTTAAAATCACTTTCAAAGAAATCTGTTTTGATGTTGTAAAGGGCTTCCGAAATTTTTCTCAGTTGTCCTGATTTATTTTCTGCCGCAATTTTATTTTCTGTTTTTTTAGAAAAAGTCATCATTCCGGCGCGGTCGCCTTTTTTCAGAATGATATGGGATAAAGCCATCGTTGCATTAATGGAATAATCCAAAAGACTCAGTCCTTTGAAAGGCATCTTCATTGTTCGTCCTTTATCAATCAGCATAAAAATACGCTGTGATTTTTCGTCCTGAAACTGATTGACCATCAATCGGTTTGTTTTGGAAGTCGCTTTCCAGTTGATCGTTCTGATGTCATCTCCCGGAACATATTCTTTAATCTGCTCAAACTCCATCGTATGTCCCAGTTTACGGATTTTTTTGATTCCGCCCAACAGAAATTCACTCTGCAAAGCCATCAGTTCATATTTTCTCAAATGAATAAATGACGGATAAGTAAGCAAATTGGCATCTTTCTGAAAATTAAACCGTTTTGCGACAAAACCTAAAGGTGAAGAAACATACACATTTAAACTGCCGAAATTGTACTCTCCTCTTTCCTTTGGCTCCAGAATATATTGAAAAAATGTATTTCTTCCCGGTTCAATCTGTTTTTCGATTAAAAAATCTCTCTTCTGAAACTGAAACGGAATTTCGTCAATTACTTTCACATTAATTTTGAAAGCATAGTTGTTTTTAATATCAACTTTTACGGGATTTTCATCACCATTGGATAATTTTTCGGGTAAAATTCTTTGTGCAGAAATCCCTTCTTTCCTGTTGAAAACAAAAAGATAATCCACCATTGCTGCCAAAAAAATCAGAAGTAAAACGATGTGCGCTACCCACATGAGTAACGGAAAGAAAAAAGCGAAAACATACAGAATCCCCACTCCGATGAGCGTGAAGAAAAAGCGTGTATTGAGGTATAAGTTTTTCATTTTTTACCAGATCAGCTATTAAGGCTTTGTCCAGAAAAGATCAGGATTATTGGTTTTATAGTTGGTAAAAGTAACCCCTGTCTGATTATTTTTCACCATTTTTTTTTGTGGTTCCTGAACAAGTCCATCCAAAGGAAGAAGTTCTACATATTCTATGCTTTTTCCATTCTTCCATGTTTCAGAATCATATTGGCTTATAACGGGAGTTTCCAGACGATAAAGATTTTTAGCCATATAATTTTCCAAATATGCTTCCTTTGTCTGCAATACATTCCTGTTCCAGTTTGCATCTGCATTCAAAACCAATGGTAATCCTTTGACCAATCTTTCTCTTACTTCCTGAATTCCCAAAAGATTTCCTTTATCGTCCATAACGTATGCATTAAAAGTAGGATCAATCCAGATCCATTTATTAAGTTCGCTGCTATATACCATATTAATTACATGGCAGTCATCAAACTGTGTTTCCTTTGGCATACATGTAATGTAACGTGATTTAATTCCCAATGACAAATAACATTCATTAAGAATTGTTGCCAGCATTCTACAATTTACACCGCGATTTTCTGTTTTACAAACCCGGATAAGATCAATAGCATTTTTCAGCGTTGGATTATCACTGCTTCCATCATGTCTTACAAGATTATGTACCCAATGCATCAGATTAAAAATCTTCGAAAGCTCACTTCCATTTCCTGCGATTGAATCCAATTTAAGATCTTTTCTGATTCTTTTTAAATCTGCATTATCCTGAGACTGATAAGCAAATTTTGGAATAAAGCGATCATCAGAGAAATTATATTTTCCGGCATTTTTAAGAATATCCAGTCTTGAAGGCTCATATTTAATCTGCGTTCTGGCGGAATCTTTACCTTTTAAAATGATAAAATCAAATACGGATCCCGGTTTTAAATTATATGAAATGGAATCTGAATCTGTGTAAAAAGTAACTTTTTTTCCGGAAGTCGTATAAACATCCAGTTTTTCTTCAGGCACAATTGTCCATGCATTTTTTATTCTTTTTCCATCCACTTTAATATCCACATTCTCGGAAACAGCTTTTATAACAGGTAGCTTTTTCTGTCCTGCTAATTTCACTCCAAAAATCAGAAAAGCTGAAAGAAGTATAATGTTTATTTTCATAGTTCATGTAATTAAATCTACCTTGGAATCTCTATTCCTTCTAAAATCTGTCTGATAATTTCATCCGCGGTAAGGCCTTCCATTTCTCTTTCCGGCGATACAATAACTCTGTGTCTCAGAACGGCATAACTTGCTTCTTTAATGTCTTCCGGCGTTACAAAATCTCTTCCTCTTAAAGCTGCAAATGCTTTTGATGCGGTTAACAAAGCCAGACTCGCTCTCGGAGAAGCTCCCAAATACAGGAACTGGTTTTCTCTGGTGTTGATAATAATTTTAGCGATGTACTCCATCAGTTGAGATTCAACGATGATTTCTTTTACCAGATGCTGATAATTTTTCAGTTGCTGGGCAGTAATCACTTTATTGACAACCTCCGTTTTATCTTCCTGCTTGCTTTCGTGCTGGTTTCTGATGATGGCAATTTCCTGCTCCAGATTCGGATAACCCACATTTATTTTAAACAGAAAACGGTCAAGCTGGGCTTCCGGAAGTCTGTATGTTCCTTCATGCTCGATCGGGTTTTGGGTTGCTACCACAAGGAAAGGTTCTTCCATCGGATAGCGGGTTCCGTCCATCGTGATCTGCCTTTCTTCCATCACTTCAAACAAAGCCGCCTGAGTTTTTGCCGGAGATCGGTTGATCTCATCAATCAGGATGAAATTAGAAAAGATAGGTCCTTTTTTAAATTCAAATTCAGAATTTTTTACGCTGAAAACAGAGGTTCCCAAAATATCGGAAGGCATCAGATCGGGCGTAAACTGAATTCTGCTGAATCCTACATCGATGGTTTTTGCCAGTAATTTTGCCGTGATGGTTTTGGCAACTCCCGGAACACCTTCAATAAGAACGTGACCGTTCGAAAGAAGTGCTGCCAAAAGATGTTCCACCATGTTTTCCTGACCGACGATTACTTTTGCAATTTCGGCTTTTACTTTTTCAAGACTTGTACGAAGTTCAATCATATCAATTCTCGACTGAAACTGATCTTCTTTTTTATCTAAGCTAATAGAAAATTCGTTTTCTATGTTTGGGTTTTCAAAGTTTTCCATATCCTATAATTTATCAATAGAACAGTGCATCCAATTACCAAGTACCTTGAGAATTACAGCACTGTTATATTTTCAGATTGTTACATTTTTTTAAATAATTTCATCCAAAATTTTATTCATTCTCACAAGATCTTCCTTCATTACGTGCGCATAAGGATCCTGCCCTTTTTTAATCAGCCCAATGGCTTCATCAATTATTTCCATTGGTTTTCCGGTTTTCAGATGGAGTTTTTTTGCAAATTCTTCATCCAGTTTCTGGGTATCGATAAGGAGATCCATTCTTACTTTGTTCAGGAAGTACTGGGCTTTTTTCGACATCATATCATGGAAATCGCCTTCCTGAAGATAAAGATTTCCGATACTTTTCACAAAATCTACCGAGTTATTTTTCAGCGGTTCCACAATCGGGACAATGCGCTGTTTTCTTTTGGCATTAAAGAAAATAAACAAAGCCAGACCGCCCAGAAGAACCCACCAAGCATATTTTAAAGCAGGGTTTGAAAGGATAAACCTCAGCAGAAACTGGGAAGATTTCGAATTGCTTTCCAGAAACCACAAGGTTTCTTTATCATCCAGATAAGAAAAAACGTCCTGTGCATATTTTACATTGCCGGGTTTCAGAAGATAGTAATTGGTAATAAAAAGCGGTTCGCAATGGACGTAAAAGTAACCTTTCCCGAATTTTACTTTAACAAAATTCGCCTGATCGTCATTATTTTTTTCCACTGTCTTTCCTAAGACTTCAGATCCCGGTTTAATGAAAGTAAAACCTCTTCCGGATGGAAATTTATCCAGTTTAATGAAATCGTTCTGGTATTTCGTGTCGGTAAGTTTTAAAACATTTTCATCCTGAAAAGAAATCATAGAATCATAATAACCGATGCTGTCGGAAATTTCTTTCGGCATTTCGCTGATAATCAACATTGCGTTGGAACCTTTGGAAACTTCTTCCATAATTTTATTCCACGATTCTGTATCTACTTCATGCTCGATGACAAGGATATTATGACTGCCTTTTTCTTTATTCTGGGTATAATAATCATAAGGAGTCTGATCTATTTTTTTAACTTTATTCTTAAAAAGATCTTTGATCTCGTTATTAAAAACATACAATCCGAACGGTGATTTCTGGTAAGTCTTGAAATTTTTCCTCCAATCCGTACTTTCTGTTTTGTTGACTTCAAACAACGCCAGAATAATCATCACCACGACGAAGATTACAGCATATATTTTGAAAGTTTTGTTCATGATAACAATTAATTACGGTTTAAAGGATTGATATTGGTTTTTAAATTTCAGGTAGTTTTCTTCATCAATAGAGAATTCTCCGTACCAGACATAATCGAAAATATAGGCAAGATCGTAAAAACTTTCTTTTAAGTGCAGTGCTTTCAGCTCTGCCGCATAATCTTTATTGGTTTTTTCCGGATTCCAGACGATGAGTTTCTTATCGCTTAATTTTTTTAACACAAATAAAAACTGATAACGCACTGCCGAACGGAAATCGCCCGATTTTTCAAATTTCAGAATACTTTCCGGGAAATTAATTTCGTGAATATTTTCATGAAGCTCTTCTTCGCGGATATCCACTTTCCGGTTTTTCTTTCCGAAGAATGAAATTCCGCCGTTCCCTATGAGATATTTAATGATGAAATACAGCAGGAAACCGACAAGAACAATCACAAAAAGACGCACTAAAATCCCAGCGAAATTTCCGGATTTTGTAAATACGGTTTCCCCGAAAATACTGTCTAACAATTCTGCGAGCTTCTTCATCAGCTTCTGCCCGAAAGACATTCTGGGTTTTACCGTAGTATAATCGAAGTCTTTGTCTTTGTATCTTGAAGGGATGTTGTCTTTAAATTTTTTAGGATAAACGGTGTTTTCCGTTACCGGATTTTTATACAATACAGAATCTGCACGGTACATATTCCTGTAATGTCCCGTTTCTATCGAGTCTATAAAAACTGCTTCTTCAGGAGGCAGATCGTCCTGCTGCTGAGAAAAAACAGTTCCGAAGCTGAAAAAAAGCAGTAAAAGAAGAAGCCTATTCATTATTTCCTATTGTTTCTATTTCTGCCAGTTCCATTTTCTGATGAAGATCGGTGCGGCTGTCGTAATACATCAATCCTGAATTTACATACAGAACATTCATTAATATGGTTGAGACCAATGTTGAAAGTCCGTAGATAAAGAATATAACAATTCCGAAATTTCCGGAGAAAGGATTCTGTTCAAAATTCCCATCCGGAGCGGTTGTTGAAAGTTTAAGAATGTATAAAATCATCGGAACTCCGGATAAAAATCCGCTTACAATATAAAAAAGCAGTCCCAAAATAATGGTTGCTCCCCAATATTTCCAGTAGGGAGATTTTTCTCTGCCATTCGGATAAGAAAACTGGGATCTTACGGCATAACTTAGGCTTTCGAAAAAACCTTTATTTCCGTTAAAATAATCGTAGCAGAGAAAGGTGATGATGCTGAATAAATTCGGCAGGATAAAAAGCAGCAGAAAAATTCCAATGAAAAAAAACACCAACAGATAAGAGAATCCGAAAATAGCAGTTGCAATCGGCATTACCAAAAAGGTAAGCCCGAAATAGGCAATGAAAACTTTTTTAGAGTTCACTTTAAAATCACTGATGATATCGTCTGTTTTTATTTCTTTCTGTCCTTCCGCAGCTCTTTTTACATAAAATACAGGAAAAAGCAGATTAACCGTCATTAAAGCTGTGGAAAGCACAAAAAGTACAATTCCCGCGATGATAATCAGTCCTAAATTATCCTGAAAATACTGTTCAAAATAATAGCTCTGTCCGCTCATATTAGACCCGAAAATGGCTCCGAAGAATTCTCTGAATCCTACCACCATCACAACAACGGTTAAAATAAGCAGCAAGCCGTTCAGCAGAATAAAATTTTTAAAATAATTCTTACCGTATAATTTGAAAAAAGCAAAAGTATCGCTGATGAAACTTCCGAAATCTCTCTTTTTATAAAACTGCATCCTGAATCTGGTTATTAATTTTTTTGCTGACAACAGACGGATAAATACAGTAATAAAACCCGATGATTGCCAAAGACCCGAAAATAATAATTAAATTTAAAATTAAAGGCATTTTCAGGGCGTGTCTTGTTACATATCCTTCAATAATTCCTGCACAGATGGTGAAAGGAACAGTACTAAGGAATATTTTGAATGAATCTTTAAATCCGCTTTTGAAAGAATTAAATCTGGACAGTGTTTTCGGAAATAAAATAGAGGCTCCCAGAATAAGACCGCACATGGCTTCCACTACCATCGCAAAGATTTCAAAAACTCCGTGAAGCCAGATTCCTCTTGCGCTGTCCTTCAGTGCGCCGTAATCATAAAAGAAATACTGGAAAGAGCCGAGCATCACACTGTTGTTCAGCAATGCCCACAAAGTTCCTACTCCGCCTGCAATTCCGTAGATGTACAGTCTTGCACCAACTTTTATATTGTTGAAAATAATCCCGATCGTACTTCCCCATGTAGAACCGCTCTGGTAAACTCCTACCGCATTTCCTGCCTTAATGTTTTCAATCGTCTGGTTCACATATTCTTCACCCAGAATAACTTTGGCGAAATCTTTATCGTAAATTCCGGAAAGCAGACCGATTAAGGTAAATAATGTAAAGAACAGAAAAGCATATCCCAAATACCTTCTGTACTGGTACACCAGCAAAGGAACTTCGGTTTTGAAAAAATGCAGAAACCTGTTTTCTTCTACCCTTTTGGTTTTATAAATTTTCTGGAAGATCTGTGCAGACAAATGGTTAAGATAAACCGTGGTATTACTTTTCGGGTAATACGTCTGTGCAAAAGAAAGGTCGTTAACGAGGTTGATGTACAGCGAAGAGAGATCATCAGGATTTTTTTTAATTTTCCCCTGAATAACCTGTTCTATTCCCAACCATTTTTCTTTATTTTGTTTAATGAAATAAACTTCTCTCATAATTGTAAGGCTAAAATAATAAAAATAATGTCTCAAATCGCGATAAATACTTCACAAAATGTAAATATTAATTTCAACATTGCGGGTGTTGGAGAAAGACTTCTTGCTTATATTATCGATCTTCTTATTCAAATTGCGTACACCATCGCTATTCTGTATCTTTTTTTCAATATTCTGAATCTGGGATATGTGATGGATGGGCTGGATCAGTGGTCGATTATTGCTATTTACAGCATTCTTCTTTTCCCGACTGCGATTTATCCGCTTGTTCTGGAAAGCCTGATGGAAGGACAGACTCCGGGAAAGAAGGTCATGAAAATCCGTGTGGTGAAAATCGACGGTTATCAGGCGGGATTCGGAGATTACATGATTCGCTGGGTTTTCAGGATTATCGATATTTCTATTATTGGTCTTATCTCTGCCATTGTTTCCAAAAACAACCAGCGTTTGGGAGATATTGCATCGGGAACCGCCGTTATTTCCTTAAAAAACAACATCAATATTTCGCATACGATTCTGGAAAACATTAAAGAAGATTATGTTCCTACTTTTCCGCAGGTCATTGCTTTAAGCGATAATGATATGAGAATCATTAAAGATAATTATCTGAAAGCTTTAAGAGTGGACGACCGACAAATCATCAGCAAACTTTCCGATAAAATTAAAGGAATTCTGAAACTGGAAGTAGATCCTACCAAAATGACGGAAAGACAGTTCATCGGGGTTGTTATTAAGGATTACAATTATTATACGGGGAAAGACAGTTAGAAAGACGATTTTAAAATATTTTAAAACCACTCTGCTTATAAAAGCTCCCGCAGATCTGGCGGATTTAGCAGATGATTCTGAAAAATTCGTCAAATAATTTGATTTAGAAACTGCAATCTAAACGCAAAGGAAAAAGTTTTCACCTCATTAAAGAGAAGCAAAGATACTCCGTCGCAGACGGATGATGAAGCGCGCTTCTTAGCAGATGAAATCTGCATTCACTTTGCTCCCTAAATATATTCATTCTCAAAATAAAAACTTTGCGTTTAGATAATCCTGAACAAAGTTTGTTATGCTGAAAAGCATCTCTAGTATTATATTTAATAGATTTCTCCTTCGTCGAAATGACAGAGCTGTTTATAAAACTCCCGCAGATTTTGCGGATGATTTTGTAAAATTCGTCAAATAATTTTTATTAATTTGATTTAGAAACTGCAATCTAAACGCAAAGAAAAAAGTTTTCACCTCATTAAAACTCCGTCGCAGACGGATGATGAAGCGCGCTTTTTAGCAGATGAAATCTGCCTTCACTTTGCTCCCTAAATATATTCATTCTCAAAAGAAAAAACTTTGCGTTTAGATAATCCTGAACAAAGTTTGTCATGTTGAAAGCATCTTTAAGATTATATTTAATAGATTTCTCCTTCGTCGAAATGACAGAGCAGTGTCTAAAAAATCACTCAGATTTTGCGGATGATTCTGAAAAAACTAAAAACTTAAAAACCTTTTTCAAGAATCAAAGCCTTTTCTGAGTGAATCGATATTTACAATCAACAAAAAGTATTCAAAAAAAAAATAAAATTTAGCATTAATCTTATTTATATCATTCTAAAACTACGTGTATAAAAGAACTGAGCAATCATCGCCAAAATAAACAGAACAAAATGCAATACTCTAATTTTGAGTTCATATCTACGGATGACGGAAAGAAAAATGATGTTGATAACGGATGTAAAAAGTATCGCCACATCATGCATATTTTTCACTTCTGAAATATCAATATCTAAAGCGCAACGCCTTACCGTTCCAAAATTGAACCTGCAAAAATGAATGAAAAAAGACAACATACACGAGAGGTATAAAATGATAACGTATTCTGAAAAATCTTTTACAAACTGGTTTCTTTCTTTACTAATCAGAGCAAAACCTAAATTTACAAACGACAGAAGCAAACAGGATGTTATGGTAAAAAGAATATCATAATGTCCAAAATTCAGAAGATGGTACACCACAAAATACTGAATGGAAATATACAATGCTCCCACCGTTACAGGAAGCCAAAAGAAATGATAAGCGAAATAATTTAAATTTGATCTTTCCGGCATTTTAGTTTTTTATAATGTTAATATTATTCAGAATTTCAATAAGATATTCTGTTCCCTATTCATTAGATTTTGCTTTGTAAACTGTAGAAATCTTACAATGTGAATCTTTGTGAAATGATAAGAGGGCATCTAAATTTTAGAAAGCCCTCTTTTGTTTAATTAAATTTAGTCTAAAAAATTATTGATATTTCTAATATTCCTGATGATGGCTTCTTCGCTTCCTTTTGGCGGAAGTTTTCCGAAAGTTCCAAAAAATGAACTTAAAGGATCATCCATTCTTTCTTTTCTTTTTTTGTAGAACTTCTCGTAAGTTGTATCAATACCATTGGGTAAAGATTCGATAGGTTTTTTAGTGTTTTTCAAGCCAACTAAAGAAAAATTAAAATAATTTTTATCATCATATATTTCTAAAATTAAACCTGGTAATCCTTTAAAGGAGTAAGGTCCTTCCTGAATTGGAATTTCGTCTGTATACCATGCTATCATAATTTTTTTTCTGTATTTACATACAGCTTTTTTACATTGATAGCCCTGTATTATCTTCGATCCAGATTCCAGCTTCCACTCTATTTTATTATTGAGATCATAGCGATATCCATCTCTTGATATATTATCATAAATGGTTACTTTTCCATCACTATAAAAAACTTCCGGTTTAAATTTAGCCGAAGGAAGAGCAGAAGCATTGATTACAACCTGTCCATCAACAGGATTATTCATACTTTTTTCAATCATTTTAATTCCTAAAGAATCTGCAAATGCTTTTTGATTGCTTTTGAAAATAGACGATTTCCTGCCGATTAATAAAGATGCAAATTCTTTTTTCTGAGTTTTAATATTGGCTGTATCAATTAAAAAGGTAACTAAATATTTACATTCAATATAAGAGCTGTCCGCTTTTTGGGAAAACAAAAAATTATTGCAAAATAATATGAAAAATAGATATAACTTTTTAGACATCATTTAAAAATTTTAACCACCATAATCAGGCGAACCACAAACATATTCATTGTACAAAGCTCCGTTTTCTCTCATACAGGCATAGGCATGTGCTTTGGAATCTGCATCGCCCAGTTCATAACAAACCGTATCTACGGCATTTGCGCTAGAATTACACCAAACTACCATCAGATAAGATTGGCAATACTGCTGCGGAGTAGATTCCTTTTCACATTTTTCAGTTTTGGTCTCTTCTGTTTGCTTGGATGGTTTCTTTTCCTCCGTGTCTTTTGCACTTAAAAATCCTACAAAAGAGACGGTTGCAATTAAAAATAATTTTTTCATCTGCTTTTTTTTCATTTGTTAAACAGATCAAAAATAAAAATTTAGTACAATTAAATATAATTTTCTTTTTGCGATTTTATTGCGATTTTTCGCAAAAAATTTATCTTTACACTAAACTTTACAGAAATGGAAAAAACAAAACTCATCGAAGCCCGCAAAAGAAGAAACATCAGCCAGGAAAGAATGGCAGACATCCTTTCTATGGATGTTTCCAACTACAACCGAAGAGAGAAGGGAACGGCAAAAATTTCTTTATCGGAATGCCAGAAAATTGCAGAAGTATTGGAAGTTCCTTTCGAAGAGGTTTATGAAAATGAAGAGAGTTTAGTTTTTATTTTTAACGACAATTCTACAGGTAATGGAATTGTTAATACCAATAATTACAACATTCCGCTTTCTTTGTGGGAATCTCAGAAGAAATACATCGATAAACTGGAAGCAGAGATTGAAACACTAAAAGCAGAAATCGCAAAATACAAATAACCTTTCGCGGTGCAGTTTTTGTATTTTACACTTCATAAAAGTTTAAGTTATGAGATTTGAAAATAATAAATCGGGAAACGGCGGAGTCATTACTCTAAATAATGAAGTAAAAGAAATCGGAAGATTAACGTACACTATTTTCCCCGAAGACAGCAAATTCATTATTTCCTTCGTTCTGGTTCACCCCGAATTTGAAGGTCGCGGAATGGGAAAATATCTGGTAGAAGAAGCCATAAAGTTTGCCCGCGAAAACAACTGGAAAGTCTATCCGCACTGTTCTTACGCGCGATCTGTGATGATGAGAATGAAGGACGTGGAAGATATTTTTTTACAGCGTTAACACTTCGTTCACCAAGATTTCCTCAATATCATCCGGATAATCTACTTTCAGATGCTGATCGGAATTTACCCAATTCTGTATTTCTTCAAGCTTCAATACATTAGAATTCGGAATTCCCATCTTGTCTAAAGCGCATGCATTGCATTCCTGTTCATATTGATTATGAATAGGAATTACGAACAGTTTTTTATCCATAAAAAGTGCTTCTGCGGGACTTTCGAAACCTGCATTGCAGAGAATACCATCGCAGTTTTCAAATGCTTTTAAGTATTGAATTTCATCAATCGGAAAAATTTCAACATTATTTTCCTTAAACTGCAATTTGGAATATTTGGAAAAAACTTTCCATTCTACCGGAATCTGCTTTAAAACTTTAATGATATTTTCATCTGAAAAGCTCGGAAGATAAACCAGATAAAAACCTTTTTTGTTGGGATTCAGGTTTCGGATTTTCCTTCTGATGACCGGTTTTTTTATCTGAGGATGATAATTTTCGAAGTGGAAACCAATTCTTCTTTCACTCGGAACATAATATTTCAGCACCATTTCCCCGAAAAAATCTTTTTTTTCCGGTTTCGGCGTTTCTTTAAACAACATGGAAGCCTGATGACTGAGTTCTATCATCGGATGTTTTCTAAATTTACAAGCCCATCCCGTTAAAGGTTCATAATCGTTGATGACTAAATCGTACTGAGAAAGCTCAATTTCGCGGATCGCTTTGAAGGCTTCTAAAAAACTATTGTCTGTAAACGTTTTCCGATAGGATAAACCGCCTGTTTTATCATAAAGAAGGGAAACGCCTTTGTGTTTAAAATTAATATCAAAATCAGCCTTTAACTGCGACTGATGTCCGCTGATAAGTGTATCGACAGAAGCATATTTTTTCAGGATCGGAACGATTTCCTGCGCGCGTGCGACGTGTCCGTTTCCTGTTCCCTGAAAGGCGTATAAAATTTTCATTGGCTGAAGTTGGTTACTATTTTTAAAAGCTCATCACTATCGATTTCCTGAATTTCCTCTGCGGTATCATCTTTTAAAAAATCTTTATGTTCGTCATAATAAAAAATCTTCCACTCGTTATTATTGTACTCCAGTGCGGAAAGATTTTCGATCCAGTCTCCGGAATTAAGATACGTACAGGAACCTTTTTTATTAATCACCTCCCGAATCTGTGGCTGATGAATATGTCCGCAAACTACGTAATCGTAATGATTGTCGATGGCAAGTTCGGAGGCAGTCAGCTCAAAATCCCCAATGTATTTTACCGCTTTCTTCACATTGTTTTTAATTTTTTTTGAAAATGAATATTTTTCTTTTCCCATTTTCTCCAAAAACCAATTGACAACATTATTAATCACAATTAATAAATCGTAGCCTTTTCCTCCCAGTTTAGCAATCCATTTCGAATGCTGAACAGAGGCATCAAACACATCTCCGTGAAAGATCCATGTTTTTTTATTGTCTATGTCTAAACAGATTTTATTACAGACTTTAAGTTTACCCAATTGGAAGTCGGTAAACTTCCGGAACATCTCGTCATGATTTCCGGTAATGTAGAAAACATCTGTGTTTTTTGTGGCAAAGGACAATATCTTTTTGATGACCTTTAAATGGGGTTTAGGGAAGTAAGACTTTTTGAATTGCCAGATATCGATAATATCTCCATTCAAAACTAAAGTTTTAGGCTGAATAGAATTAAGATATCGCAGTAATTCTTTAGCCTTACATCCGTAAGTTCCCAGATGAACATCCGATATAACAACTAATTCGACGTTTCTTTTCATAGTTTTATGCAAAGAAACTACTTGAAAGTTAACTGTATATGAATGTTATATTATTTTTTTAGAGAGTTTCCATCAACTCTTCTGTAATTTCCATGTTGTGATAAACGTTTTGCACGTCATCATCGTCCTCGAAACGCTCAAGCATTTTCATATTTGCCTTGAACTGCTCTTCGTTCACTTCTTTTGTATTGTTCGGAATTCTCTGAAGTTCTGCGCTTTTTGCCTCAATTCCTAATTCATCAAGCTTGTGAGATAAAGAACCGAAATCTTCGAAAGCCGTTGTAATCATTACTTCTTCTTCGTCTTTTTCTACGTCTTCTGCTCCGCCGTCAATCATTTCCATTTCAAAATCGTCCCAATCCATTTTAATTTGAGCTAAATCGATCGTGAAAATTCCTTTTCTGTCGAAGATGAAAGCTAATTCTCCATTTTTACCAAGATTACCATCAAACTTATTGAAAATAGCTCTTACATTGGCAACCGTTCTTGTAGGGTTATTGGTAGTACATTCTACGAAAAATGCAACTCCGCCTTGTCCGTAACCTTCGTAAGTAATTTCTTCGTAGCTTTCTGCATCTGCACCACTTGCCTTTTTAATCGCTCTTTCTACGTTGTCTTTCGGCATGTTTGCACCTTTCGCATTCTGGATGCATCTTCTTAGTGCAGGATTAGATTCCGGATCAGGACCTCCTGCTTTTACTGCCAATGCAATATCTTTACCTATTTTAGAAAAAGTCTTAGCCATCTTGTCCCATCTGGCCATTTTAGATGCTTTTCTATATTCAAACGCTCTTCCCATTTTATATTTTTAATTTTCAACAAAATTACTTAAAAGTGAACGAAAAAAAAATACCCCCAGAGAACTGGAGGTATTTATATTTAGAAAAATTTAATTATTTTTTCTTTTTAGCTGGAGCTTTTTTCTTAGCTGGAGCTTTTTTCTTGATTACTTTTACCGGAGTTGGATCTTCGTAGTCTCTTTTCTTAAGAGCATTCCACTGAGCCGCATCTTCGATAGCAGTTACAACTACTTTTCTGTCTACTTGTCTTTCAATATCAGAAGCCGTTGCAGGTACAGTAGCTTTAGCTTTACCTACACCAATTGATTTAAGAGCATTAGCATCTACACCTCTTGCATCTAAAGCAGCAACTACAGCAGCAGCTCTTTCTCTAGATAGTTTCAAGTTGTAAGCTTCAGATCCTTTAGCATCAGTTCTACCTTCTAATAGATAGTTACCACCATCTTTCTTGATTAGATCAGCAGCTTCATCTAATGCTGGTTTAGACTCAGCTTTGATAGTAGCTTTATTGAAATCAAAGAATACACTTCCTAATTTTTCTTCAACAGTTTTAGCTGTCACAGCTTTAGGCTTAGGACATCCGTTGTATTCTGGAAGACCTGGAACAGTAGGACAAGCATCATCTTTATCTAAGATTCCGTCTCCGTCTGTATCTGGCCAAGGACAACCGTTGTTTTCAGCAGGACCTGCAACTGTAGGACAAGCATCATCTTTGTCGATTACACCGTCACCATCAGTATCTGGCCAAGGGCATCCGTTGTTTTCAACCGGACCAGCCACTTCTGGACATTGATCGTCTTTATCTGGAACTCCATCACCATCAGTATCAGGACATCCCTGGAATTCTGGTAAACCTGGTGTATCCGGACATAAATCGTCTTTATCTAAGATACCATCTTTATCTCTATCTCTGTTACCAAATCTAAAGTTTAAAGATGCTGAAGCTTGCCAGAAGTTAGCAACGTTAGATTTGTCTCCCGGAGTTGATACGTAATCTCCTTGGATACCTAAACCGAAGTTTTTAGTTAACCAGAAGTTAGCACCTGCACCAGTAGCAACTGTAAAGAAGTTAGCTTTACCGCTTTCGTTTCCGTTGTCACCATTTGTAACATATTCTCCGTTAGCATCCGTTCTAGGGAAAGTAAGAGAAGTATAGTCGTGTCTTAAATAGTTAGCACCAACTCTTAAATATGGATCAAACCAAGATTCTTCGTTCCAAAGAAGACCTGCAGCCTTCGCCTGGAAACCTAAACCTGTCATCAACATAAACTCTTTACCCATGTTGAATCTTTTGTTTTCAACATTTCCAACAGTAGTCTGCCAGTCGATTACCAAACCTTTACCGATGTTCCTAGCTACAGTAAGTTTTGATAATGGCGGAGTAATAGAGAAGTTGTTCATATTGAACATTGTCTTCGTCAAATTATTAGCAGAGAACGTGTTACTGAAGTTTGTTCTCTGTGCCATATGGTTTTCCGCGTGAGCACCAACCCCGATTAACCACGGATTGTTGGTAGTCTGAGCGAACACAGTAGAAGCAACAGTAAGTGCCAATGCTGAAATTCCTAATTTTAGATTTTTCATAGAATTAAATGATTAAATAATTGATAATGCAAAATAAATATAATTTTTCTTTATATACAAAGTTTTTCAGATGATTTTTAACTTTTCTTTAATATTCTGTCGAGGTTTCGTTTATTTTCTCTATCTTTTATGCTCTCCCTTTTATCGAAGAGTTTTTTACCTCTACCCAGCGCTATGAGAACCTTTGCTTTTCCCCTGTCATTGATATATAATTTAAGAGGTATAATAGTGTTCCCTGCATCTTTTAACTTTTTTTCTAATTTTTGTAACTCTTTTTTGTGCAAGAGCAATTTCCGTTCCCTTTTTGTTTTATGATTGTAAAAAGTTCCTAATTTGTACTCGTCGATCATCATATTAATGATGTACAATTCCCCATCAATAAACTGACAGAACGATTCTGCAATAGATGCTTTGGAAGAACGTAAAGATTTTATTTCTGTACCCGTTAAAACCATTCCCGCTTCGTATTCTTCCAGAATTTCATACTCAAATCTGGCTCTTCGGTTGAATATATTGACTGTTTTTTCGATCTTCATGTTAAATTCGTATGTATTTATAAGATGTAAAAATTTAATAAGGTTGCAGTTGAATTTAATTTTTTCGTGAATTAATTTTCTGCATTTTATTAAATTTAGCTATTGAAATATATAAAAAATACGCTACATTTAAAAACCTGACTATTACATTATTGCGAAATACCCAAATTCTTTTCGTATTTTTGCGGCAAATTTACAAAACTATATGTTAACAGTATCTAACTTATCTTTACAATTCGGGAAAAGAGTTCTTTTTGACGAGGTAAACATTATGTTTACAAAAGGAAACTGCTACGGAATTATCGGAGCAAATGGTGCAGGAAAGTCTACATTCCTTAAAATATTAACAGGAAAGCAGGACCCGACAACAGGACACGTATCTTTGGAACCTGGAAAAAGAATGTCTGTTCTGGAGCAGGATCACTTTGCTTATGATCAATTTACTGTGCTTGAAGCGGTTTTGAGAGGTAACAAGAAATTATTCGAGATAAAAGAAGAGATGGATGCGCTTTACGCGAAGGAAGACTTCTCTGATGAAGACGGAATTAAAGCCGGAGAATTAGGCGTCATCTACGATGAAATGGGAGGATGGACTGCAGAATCTGATGCACAGACCATGCTTTCCAACGTAGGTATTAAAGATGATATGCACTGGCAAATGATGAGCGAACTTGAGAACAAAGACAAAGTAAAGGTTCTTTTGGCTCAGGCGCTTTTCGGAAATCCGGATGTACTTATTCTGGATGAGCCTACGAACGACCTTGATATCGATACGATCTCTTGGCTGGAAGATTTCTTAGCAGATTATGAAAACACCGTAATCGTTGTATCTCACGACCGTCACTTCTTAGACACGGTTTGTACGCACATCGGTGACTTGGATTATGCTAAATTAAATCTTTACACGGGTAACTACTCTTTCTGGTATCAGGCTTCTCAGTTAGCAACGAGACAAAGAGCTCAGGCTAATAAAAAAGCGGAGGAAAAGAAGAAAGAACTTCAGGACTTCATTGCAAGATTCAGCTCAAACGTTGCGAAAGCGAAACAGGCTACTGCGAGAAAGAAAATGATTGATAAACTAAACATCGATGATATCAAACCGTCTTCAAGAAGATATCCAGCCATTATTTTCGAAATGGAAAGAGAAGCGGGAGATCAGATTTTGGATGTGAAAGGTCTTGAAAAAACCAAAGACGGAGAATTATTGTTCTCAAACATCGATTTAAACCTTAAAAAAGGTGATAAAGTTGCTGTTTTGTCTAAAAATTCATTGGCTATCACTGAATTTTTCGAAATTTTAGCCGGAAACGTAGAAGCAGACAAAGGAGCTGTTGCTTGGGGAGTTACTACAAACCAGTCTCATATGCCTTTAGATAATACAAATTTCTTTCAGGAAGATTTAAGTTTGGTTGATTGGCTAAGACAATTCACCAAAAATGATGAAGAGCGTCATGAAGAATTCGTAAGAGGATTTTTAGGAAGAATGCTTTTCTCCGGTGATGAAGCTTTAAAATCCTGTAAAGTACTTTCAGGAGGTGAAAAAATGAGATGTATGTTCAGCAGAATGATGCTTCAGAAAGCTAACGTTCTTTTATTGGATGAACCAACCAACCACTTAGACCTTGAAAGTATCACGACATTGAACAACTCACTGTCTAACTTCAAAGGAAATATTCTATTGGCTTCTCATGACCACGAAATGCTTTCCACAGTCTGTAACCGAATCATCGAGCTGACTCCAAACGGAATTATCGACAGAGAAATGACTTACGATGAATATCTTGCTGATAAGAAAGTAAAAGAATTAAGAGAGAAAATGTATTCTTAAAATATTTAAAAACCGTTCAACTGCTGAACGGTTTTTTTTAACACTTCCCCTTCAATAATAAACTTTTCTTTTAAATTATAATTCCCTATTTTTGTGAAATGAGTCAAAAATGGATTTACAAGCCCGAACCCGATGAGGAAATTGTGGATGGATTAAGTTCGTCTCTTGGTTTTGGAACTTTTGAATCTAAACTCCTCGTTCTCAGAGGAATTGACAATTATCAAAAGGCAAGAGAATTTTTTAAACCCAACCTTAACGACATTCACAGTCCGTTTTTAATGGCAGATATGCAAAAAGCTGTAGAGCGGATTGCCACTGCAATTGAGAATGGAGAAAAAATATTGGTATACGGAGATTATGACGTGGACGGAACAACTGCCGTTGCACTGATGTATCTGTACCTCAGCAAAATTGTTCAGAAAAAATATTTAGATTACTATATCCCCGACAGAAATTCTGAAGGATACGGAATTTCCACCGAAGGAATCGACTTTGCCAAAGAAAACGGCTTTTCTTTGATTATCGCTTTAGACTGCGGAATCAAAGCATTAGATATGATCAGCTATGCCAAAAGTCTGGATATCGATTTTATCATCTGCGATCATCATTTACCCGGCGAAGAAATTCCCGATGCTGTTGCCGTTCTGGATCCGAAAAGAAGCGACTGCCGTTATCCTTTCAAGGAACTTTCAGGATGCGGAGTAGGTTTTAAACTTTGTCAGGGACTGAATACGATTTATAAACTTCCTGAAGCAGAACTATTTGAATTAACAGATCTTCTCGCCATTTCCATTGCTGCAGATATTGTTTCGATGACCGGAGAAAACAGGGTTTTGGCTAAAATGGGACTGAAAACCCTTCGAAAAACGAGAAATTTAGGATTAAGATTATTAATTCCCGAAGATAAACTTTCTCATTTTGAAATTTCAAATATTGTGTTTGAAATTGCGCCTAAAATTAACGCTGCCGGAAGAATTTCGCACGGAAAAGCAGCCGTTGAGCTTATGGTTTCGGATAACCTGAAACACGCCCACCAGATTGTGAGCGACATCATGAATCTTAATGATGAAAGGCGTGAACTGGATATGAATTCTACTCTTTCTGCTTTGAATCAGGTTATTGAATCTCAGCAGGAAACAAAATATACTACCATCGTTTATCATCCGGAATGGAATAAAGGGGTGATCGGAATTGTAGCTTCAAGACTGATTGAAACCTATTACAAACCAACCCTTGTTTTCACCGATGGAAATAATGGGGAAATGGTGGCTTCGGCGAGATCCGTTTCGGATTTTGATGTTCACGAAGCACTGGATATGTGTTCGGAATATTTCTTAAAATTCGGAGGGCATCACGCTGCAGCAGGACTTTCCATGGAGAAAGAAAAATTTGCGGCTTTCAAAGAAAAGTTTGAACGTGTTGTCTCTGAAAAAATCAAAGAACATCAGAAAGAGCCATCCATTACGATTGACTCGGAAATTCAGATTGATGAAATTAACAGAGAATTTATCAATTTCCACAGAAAATTAGCTCCTTTCGGACCTCACAATATGAAACCGATTCTTACCTTAACCAATCAGAAAATTTCGGGGTATATTAAAACAATGGGGAAAGATAATAATCATCTTAAATTTTACATTAAGCAGGAGTCCACCGGAAGAAATATAGAATGTGTAGGCTTCAAATTAGGACAGTTTGCCGATGATTTCAGAAATAAATATTTTGATCTAGCCTTTACACTGGAAGAAAATCACTGGAAAGGAAATGTCACACATTATCTGAATATTAAAGATGTACAATTCAGGGATTAGAAGTTTTTTATGAAAAAAATTGGTTTATTTTTCGGTTCGTTTAACCCGATTCATATTGGTCATTTAATTTTAGCCAATTACATTCTGGAAAATTCCGATATGGATGAACTTTGGTTTGTGGTAAGTCCGCAAAATCCTTTTAAAGAAAAAAAATCTTTGTTAAAAGATCATAACCGACTGGATATGGTGCAACTTGCCGTAAAAAATTATCCGAAAATGCGTGCTTCAAATGTGGAGTTTTCGCTTCCGCAGCCAAGTTATACAATTGATACGCTGACTTATCTTCACGAGAAATATCCCGACTATTCTTTTAGTTTAATCATGGGAGAAGATAATCTGGAAAGCCTTCATAAATGGAAGAATGCTGAAACTTTGATTAAGAATCATCACATCATTGTTTATCCGAGGGTTTTTGAAGGTGAAAAAAAAGATTCCGAATATCTGCAGCACGAAAATATTTCTCTAGTCAACGCGCTTATTATTGAGCTTTCCGCAACAGAAATCCGAAACATGATTAAAAGCGGAAAAAATGTAAGACCGATGCTTCCTCCCGAAGTTTTTGATTATTTGGATGGAAGCAGTTTTTATAAGTAATTTTGTATTCAGGAAATCAGACGTAGAGATTAGAATTAATAACTGTAATTTCAACTCATAAACCGAATTCTCAATTCAATACTATGAACTTCATCGAAAAATTTTTCTCAAAATACCCTCAGGAAAAAATCATTAAATGGTTTAAGAATATCTGTCTTGCAGAAGCCGTTTCGTGGTTTTTTCTTTTCACGGCTATGATCTGGATCCGTACCAATCCCGATGAAATTCTTCCTATTGTTTACATCAGTACCATCGGAAGTATTCACGGTTTCTTTTTTTCTCTTTATCTGATCTTTTTACCCGCGATAAGAAAAATTTACATCTGGGACGATGAAGACAGCGTTTTTGCCTTAATTGCTGCCTTCTTCCCGTTTGCCACCATCTGGATTGATAAAAAATTGGCCCGTTTCGACAGAGAATAACAATTGAACATAAAAAAGGACCTTTTCGGTTCTTTTTTCTTTTTTCGCCATAATAACATTTCAGAAATTTCATCCTGAAATGTAATACAATCATGCTCAAAATTGTCTTATTAACAGCAAAGGAATAAAAGCAAAAAAATTAATATAAAATTTTATTAACTGAAAATCAATTAGTTAAATTTAATTTAAAAACTTTTTAAGTACTTTGTATTGCAAGATACTTAATTTATTATATATCTTTGCAATGTTAAATAATAACAAATACAAGCTATTAAAAAACTCTCTAAAATTATAAAACATGAAAACGCCCATTCTTATCGCAGCTATATTCTTTAGTGGATTATCTTTCGCTCAGCAAACTAAAAAGGATACTGTAAAAACAAAAAGCATAGAAGGAGTTACTTTAACCAAGCAGGTTTTCAAAAAACAAAGCGACCGTTTTGTATATGATGTTGCTGCATCTCCCATTGCAAAAGGCAATACAACGTTCGATATTCTGAAACAGACTCCCCTTTTGTCTACGACTGATGATAAGACATTAAAAATTGCAGGAAAGAACAATGCGCTAATCTACATTAACGGCAGAAAAAGCAATATGGATGCAGAATCTCTGGTTCAGTTTCTGAAAAATACACCCGCAGAAAATATCCAGAAAATTGAAGTGATTACAGTTCCGGGAAGTGAATATCAGGTGGAATCTTCCGATGGGATCATCAATATCGTGCTGAAGAAAAAAATGAGCGACGGAACCAGCGGAAACATGAGAATGTCTAATACCCAGAGTAAATACAATGCAAGCAACGCCAGTTTCTCTGTCAATTACAGAAAAGACAAACTTGGAATTAATGCGAATCTTAGTGGTGGCGAAAATATCAATCCACAAGCATACGTTCTGAGAAACCGATCTGAAAATGTACAGAATGAATCTGTTGGTAACATTGATGATCCAAACAAAAATTTAGGAGGTTATCTGAATATTGATTATCAGTTGAATGACAAAAGTAATCTGGCTTTATCATGGAATACATGGGCAAACAAAAGCTACAATTCTACGATTGATCTGATGAACACGATTACAAAATATGATACTAACGGCAATATACTATCAACCGCTTATACTAAAACTAAAAATAAAGAGGACGCAAGAAGCTATAACAATTCTGTAAATTTAAACTATGAAGTAAAGCTTGATTCTTTAGGAAGCAAACTGAACGTGAATGCAGCTTATCTTAATTATAAAAGATTTCAGTACACGAATAATAACACGCTGATTCAGGATGCGGCAGGAAATTTCACCCAAAACAGCAGCAAAATAATTCAGGATCTTCCGCAGGTTATTAACAATTTTTCTGGAACGGTAGATTATATTCAGAAATTTAAAAACGATTTTACGTTCTCTGCCGGAGGAAATTACAATAAAACAAAAACTGACAACGACACCAAAAATTATTCATATCCATACGATCTTTCCGGCAACCAGTTAGCTTCTCAAAATGATTTTAACCATTTTATTTACAATGAAAATATTTATGGGCTGTATGTAACTTTTGAAAAAAAGTTTTCGGATAAGTTTTCAGGAAAAATCGGAGCAAGATACGAAATCACGAATAGCTTAGGAACCGCAGATAGTTGGAAAAACAATGTAGAAACCAATCAACAGATCGAAAGAAATTATAATAATCTTTTACCTTATTTAAGTTTCAATTATGCTATTAACGATAAGAACAATATTTCCTATTCCTTTTCAAGCAGAATGAGAAGACCAAGCTTTTGGGAACTGAACCCTGTAAAAAATCTTATTACGGAAGATAATTATACTCAAAATAATCCTTTCGTAAAAGCGTCTTCTACCTACAATCAGGAGCTAACGTATATGTACAAAAATTCTTATTTCCTGATTTTGAATCATACCTATGAAAAAGACCAGATTACGCAGGTTCCGTTGCAGAGAAGCTATATCGATCCGAAAACCAATCAAAAAAGAGTTCAGTTAGCCTACATCAGAACCAATTTCGGAGACAAGCAGGAAATGTCTGCCATGCTGGGAATTCAGAAATCTTTATTCAAGCAATATCTTACATTAAACTTCAATGCGGGTGTACAGTATAACATCAACAACGGAACATTAGATACAGATCCTACAACAGGACAGGTTTTTGACACTTATGTAAACAACAGAAAGTCGGCAAGTATGGTGATTACCAGTAACAATACCATCCGTTTAGACAAAAAGAAAACATGGTTCTTAGGCATAAATTTCTTCTATGTGGATAAACAGCAGATAGAACTTGGTATGCTGAAAAACTTAGCAAGTTTAGATCTGAGCATTAAGAAAAACTGGAACGACTGGACTTTTGCGGTGAATCTGAATGATGTTTTAAGAACCAATGTCGTGGAAATTGAAGATTTACAGGCTTCCGGAAATTACAATTATATTAAAAACGACATGTACAAAAGAAGCATTAATGTAAGCATTACTTACAATTTCGGAAACCAGAAAGTGAAAAAGGTAAGAAACATCGAAAGTGCTTCAGACGAAATTAAAAACAGAACCAGATAACAATCATTTCTTCATATAAATCATTTTTTGTGGTAAACTCGCTGAGAAATCGGCGAGTTTTTTTATTTTTAATTAAAATTCAATGATGAAGAGTCGTTTAATTGTTTTAACAGGTTTATTTCTTCTTACACTTTTAGGTTGTAAACAAAACACCATTGATTTCGGAAGTGATAAATCTTTTACGATAGAAAAAAATATTTCTTACAGAAAAGACAGGGAACAGAAAATGGACGTTTATATTCCTAAGGCTTCTTTAAAAGATAAAGACGTTTTCGTCGTTATTCACGGTGGCGGTTGGCGTGGCGGAAGGAGATCTCAGCTTACGGATTTCACTTATGATCTGATGAAAAAATTTCCTGAACATATTTTTGTCAATCTGGATTATAGGCTTGCATCATCTAAACGTTTTGCACTTCCCAGTCAAACAGATGATATTACCAGTGCCATGAACAATGTAGAAAAAACCTTAAAAATTCATCCCAAATATATTCTTCTCGGTAATAGCGCGGGCGGACATTTAGCAATGTTGTATGCTTATAAATTTGATCCGGACAGAAAGGTAAAAGCAGTTATCAATATCGTCGGTCCCACTGATCTGAACGATTCAGGATTTAAAAATTATGAAGATTATGCTTTTGTAGAGAAACATTTGATTGATCCTAAAATCGTTGACAGCAAAACAACGCTAATGGACTTTGGAAGTCCGGTTCACTGGATTACTCCAACTTCCGCTCCTATCCTTTCTTATTACGGAATTAATGACCATGTGGTTCCAATGTCTCAAAAGAAAACGCTGGACTCGGTTCTATCAGAAAATAAAGTGTATCATGAATCTTATGAATTTACCGGAGATCATCTCGGCTGGGATCAGTCTTCCAATGCAGATTTTCTGGTCAATAAAATTGAGGGATTTATGAAGAATATCGACAAAAAATAAACGCTCTGAAAAACTCAAAGCGTTTATTAATATTTTTATTCAGACTTAAAAATCTCCGATCTTTCCGAAACTCCATTCGCATTGAAAGCTTCGATCTGGAAATAATATGCATCCGCTCTGTCGGCTCCGGTGAAGAAATATTCATTTTTACCATACACCATAATGCTTCCGTATAATTTCTCTGGAGATTTCCCCCAATAAATCACGTATCCGTCTGCATCAGAGTTCTGCTGCCATTTCATCCAGATGCTTCTTCTTTCGCCGTATTTCTTAGGATCAGATCTCAACGGAACAAAACTCTGAACTTTTCCGGGAACTGCTCCTGCGCCTTTTCCAAAAACTCTGAATCCGCTTAATGCAAATTTTCCGGTGGGCATTTTCAGATTTTCCATTTTCAGAAATCTCGCTTTTGCAGGTTTTTCCAGCTCTACATAATCATGAGGAACATCTTTGTTGTTTTTGCTTTTATCCACAATAACATTCCATTTTTTACCGTCATCCGAACCATAGATTTTATACTGATGCATTTTGCCCAGCGTTTTTCCCATAAACTCAACATCCTGATCGGCATAATTGATCTGAATCGCATTGATGGTAGAAACCTCTCCTAAATCCGTCTGAAACCACTCTCCGGAATTCCCTGTTTTGGCACTCCAGTACGTTTTAATATCTTCATCCACCGCATAATTGGAATGATAGCCACCTAAAGTGGATGAAACCTGAACCGACTTATTGTAATTCAGCAGCATCCATCCGGCAAAAAGTCCTTTAGAGAAATCTTTTCCCTGTGCATATTGCGGAAGATACGTCGGATAATCTCCGTAAGCCGTGTTGCAATACATTACATCATCTTTATCAAAACCGGCAGGCCAGATTCCCAAACGTCTTTCAAAATTGTTTTTGGTTGAAATAAAAATAGTTGAAATATGCCACCAATTTTTATAATTATCCTCAAACGTAGCACCGTGTCCTGCTCCTCTTGCAAAACCTCCCGGTTTGTAAGAAAACGGATTATGCTGTTGATATTCAAAACCTTCCAAAGGCTTATTACTCACATAAACTCCGTCCGAATATCCGCTGAATTCCGTTGCAGGAGCTCCGTACTGAAGATAATATTTACCATTATGCTTCGTCATCCACGCTCCTTCTACGAATGGCTGTAAGAAAACATTGTCATTATATTCCCCGAATCTTTCCCAACCATGATCTTCCGGTTTTAACCTGATGGTCGGCTTTACAAAACCTTCGGACTGAAGGGTATTTACTTTTACTTCGGTTCCCAACAATGGCCATTCGTTGCTTGATCCCCAATACAAGTACAGCTTGTTTTTGTCTTCATCATAATGAAATGCGGGATCCCATGCTCCGACTTTTAAAGTATCGACGGCAATTTTCCAGTCGTCTTTGGTAGGATTGGTACTTTTCCAGATCGGGAAATCCTGTTCCCATGTAGATCCGAAAACGTATAACGTATCTTTCATTGCCCAAACTGCAGGAGCGTTCAGATCGTGGGTATATTTATTGTCTCTCAGAAATTTTCGGTGAACAAACTTCCAGTCGAGCATATCGTCGCTGTACCAGTATCCTTCCTGATTGGTGGAAAAAAGAAAGAGCTTGTTTTTAAAATTAACAATCACCGGATCGGCTGTTGCACGGTGTTTTCCCTGTTTTGAAAAAACTTCGAACGGAGTATACCCGTAATCAATATTAATCGGGTTACAAAATGTCTTCTGCTGAGCATTTAAACTGAAAAATCCCAACAAAAGCATGAATGAAAGGAGGCACTTCTGCATTTTCATATGTTTTAACTTTGAGGACAAAATTAATTAACTTTTTTCGGTTTTCTCCAAATAAAGCCATCCAATAAGTAATGCGTAAGCTGAGGAACGACTAATAAAGGAACTAAAAACTGAAACCAGTCTAAAGAAACATTCAGATGTAATAAAAAATGTTCATTCCAAACCAATATTTCCCATAAAAACTCTTCGAAAAATGCAAAAGCAAGAATGACGAGAATAAACAAAAATATCCCGAAGGTAGACTTGAATAAAGAAAGACGGTTTAGATTTTGATCTTCTTTTTGTTGAATTTCTCTGATGTAAATTAAAGCAATGTAAGGAATTCCGTGTGAAATGACATTCAGGAAAGTGAAAACCAAATCGTTGTTGAAATAAACAATTCCGAAATACCACGAAAGATAAGTCCCTGAAATTAACGCAATTTTCGGAATATTAAATTGTCTGGTTTTAAAAATTTCATAAACCGTTTTTACGATCCAAATCATTAAAATCCCGAAATATAAAATCTTAATGACTGATATATAATCCGGAAGATGCTGAAGCCAGTTGAATTCATTTTGTACAAACCACGTAAAAGCTCTCGGTGTTTTAAACCAATACAACATCGGAAAAATTGTGGCAGAATACACCGCAATTTCATCCAATTTTTTACTCCAGTTATTGGGTTCAAATCTGGCATAAATTCTCATGAACCCATATTGCTGCCTTATAAAATGAAAAACAGCAATTAAAGCCAACACCGACCAAAAGGTAAGACTTCCGAACTGGTATAAAATCAATCCCAAAATCCAGCTCAATGCAGGAATTCCATAGTACAACAGTTTTCTTTTCCTGATTTCTTCTTTAACGAAATACGTTTTAAATAAGGTTGAATACACATGCGCAACATCTACGAAAACAATCAGGAAAAGCCATGTGTAAAAGGAATAATGATTTTCCAGCCCCTGAATCTGTTTCTGAAATAATAAAACGACCAGCAAAATAATGAAAGGCGGCGATAAAATAAACCAGCCGTCTGTTTTTGCGTTATGGATCCAAGGTTGTTTCATTTTTATTTTTGGGGAAACCTTATAGGTTTTAAAAACCTGTTAGGTTTGGTTTAAATTTATATTCAATTTATTAAGATCGCTGCATCTGTTTTGCGGTTCTCCATCCCTGATAAAATGCTTCCTCGAAAATTGAAATTCCTGAAAGATCAGAATGGGCAAAGAAAACTTTTCCGTCAACCGGCTGTTTTGCCATTTCGGAATTTCCAAAAATCTGGTTCGGAACCGGCGCAATCATCGCATGACCGATTTTATGGAACTGCATTTCCAGGATAAAATCTTCGATCATAGGATGGGCTTTTTTTAAATCTTCCAAAACAAGGCTTTTCAACTGTTCTTCTTTCAGACTGTATAATTTTTTTCTTGCTTTTTTACAGTCATTGGTGGAAAAACTTCTGTAGTAGGTAATCACTTTTTCACCCATAATCTGGTTTACATTCTGATGCTGATCGTAAATATAACCTAAACCATCAGAACCGTAAATTACGTTATCCCAAGCCAATTCTTCATCTCCACCGAAATCGTTTTGTAAAGTAATTGTTGTTAAAAGCCACGGAACATAGTTAAAATGTTCAGCTCTTTTATTGTTGAATATTCTTTCGTTGACGAATTGAGGAGTCGCAAACAGAACTTTTTCAGCAATGATCTTTTTTGTCTTTTTTTGAATATTGTCGAAACTTAAAACCTCAACATCGCTATCCTTGATCTTCACATCAAAAACCAAATGATTCTGTAACAATTTTTCTTTTGTATATTTTGAAAAATGTTTTGCCAAACGAGCATTTCCTTCCGGCCATGTGAAAACCTGATCTTTGTATTTTTTGCTCCAGTTGTTTTTTCTTCCTGCGAAATAATGAATTCCCGCCCAAGCCGAAACGTAATCGATTCCCAAACCATAATCGTCGCGACAGGAATAATCTAACAGCCACAGTAATTCTTCAGATGCAAAATTTTCGTGTTTCAGCCAGTTTTTGAAAATAATTTTCTCTAGTTGTAAAACCTCATCTTCCCGGCTGGAATCGTGAACAGGAATGGCAAACCAATATTTTCCTTCCGCATCTTTTTTGTGCTGAAAGTGATCCATCATTTTAAAAAAACGGTCGAATTCCGCTTTTGTTTCTGTGGAAATTCCGTTTTGCGGAACGATATCATTTTGCCATGAATTTTTAAAAAACAACCGTTCCTGTTGCGGAAAAGTCATCTGATATTCGTCTAAAATCGGATCGCCGTTTTCATCGTCTCCCTGATAAATTTTGCAATCTTTCAGAAACTCGATGATTTCAGTATTTTCTTTATTCGGCAATGGCAAATAATGCGCTCCCAAAGGAAATTTTGAAAATTTGTTCTGTCCGTTGGAAGAGTTTCCGCCTAAATGATTTTCCATTTCGAGCAACAGATAATTGTTTTCCTGATTCTGACTGAAAAATCTACACGCCGAAAGTCCTGAAATTCCTCCGCCGACAACAAGGTATTTTGTGCGAATTTCTTCCGTAGGTTGAGGAAAATCTTTTGCCCAGAGTTTGTGCCCTAAAATATGATTGGTTCCGGTGATTTTTAGCAATAACGATTTGCCTTTCTTACTGCAATAGTGTAAAAAAGGAATCATGAGACTGCCTAAGAACAGGGTTTTAAGGAAATCTTTACGTGAAAATTGAGTGGGCTGAGTTGGCAAGATTTAATGGTTATTTTGAGATGCTTTCGTAATTGTCATCGGGATTCTGAAAATTGTTGATAATTCTTAAAATATAGAGAACATCTGCTCTGAGATCACAAATCATGGTATTATGTTTTGTTAAAAGGAATTTTCTATACTTGGTATCTTCATATTTTTCAAAAAAGACTTTTCCTGATTCTAAGATTGTAATTGCATTCTCCAGCTTATCGTAAAAATTCAACAAAACCTTTTCATTCCAATTTTGCAGAAGAAATTCTCCAATATTGTCAATATCCTGTTGAGCTTCTTCAGTTATTTCGACTCTTATCATTCTTAGACTGTATCAAATTTTTTCTTTTCTCTGCTAAAAATTCTCTGAAGGAAACAGTTCTGCCATTTTCAATATCTTCTTCAGCCCTTTTTAAAGACTCAAGAATCTCTTCATGGGTTTCATTTCTATAAACAGGCTCCATTACTTTAGCAATAGAAAGCAGTTCTTCGGAAGTAAATCTTTTTTCTTTCATTTTTTTAAAAAAGGTCGGCTTTTTGATCCCTGTTTTTTCAATAATGTAAGAAATTTTAAATGGTGAATCTTTCAGGATCTGATCGATGTTGTTCTGGATTTCTATATATTTTTCAATTTCAGCTATCATTTTTTTATAATTTAAATATCAATTTATGATACAAATATAATAAATAATTGACACTTTTCTACTGAACTTTACCCCATTCTTCATCAAAATACCGTACTAAAATCTGGTTATCCAATCGATTGACTTCGATATCTTTGGTTTTCATATCTTTTGTAAAGTAAGAGAGTTGTGAAAAATTATAATCATAAAATTTCAGATTCGGAATTTTACGGTAAATTTTATTGTTGATCGGCTCAAAAGAAGCCATTGAAAATCCCCATTCTCCGAATGACGGAACATACGTGTGATAAGCGGAAGTAAAAGGAAAAACCTGATTAATTGTTTTCTCAATACACCAGAAAGATTTCGGGGCAAAGTAAGGAGAAGTTGTCTGAACCACAATCTTTGTGTCTAATGTAGTCAGTCTTTCCAGCTCTTTGTAAAACTGTAAAGAATATAATTTTCCTAAACTGTAATTGGAAGGATCCGGAAAATCGATAATGATGACACCGTACTTTTTTGAGTTTTCTTTTACCCAGATATAAGCATCTTTGTTGATTACTTTCAGTTTTGGATTGGATAAAGAACTTTGATTCAATTGGCGCATGGTTTCATTATTCCTGAAAAAATCTGTCATTTCTCCATCCAAATCGACCAGAGTGATGTCTTTTACTTCTTTGTATTTTAAAACTTCCCGAACTGCAAAACCGTCTCCACCGCCGAGAATTAAAATATGATCGATCTTTTTAGCCATCGACATCGCAGGATGAACCAACGCTTCGTGATAACGGTATTCGTCTACTGAAGAAAACTGTAAATTATTATTCAAATATAATCTGAATTCACGGCTGTTTCTGGTAAGAACGATTCTTTGGTACGGCGAACTTTTGGTGTAAACGACATTTTCACCATATAATTTTTCTTCTGAAAATGATAAAATTCTGTCCGAAAAAATAAACAGAATAACAAGCAAAAGAAAGGCTCCGATTGATTTAACTCTTAATGAAACTGGTTTTGAAAGTTCTTTTTTCAGATAGAAACATAAAAATATGGCAATTGAAATATTAACCAAGCCAAAAAACAAAGGGGTTTTTACGATTCCTAGCTGCGGAATCAAGACCAGTGGAAATAAAATGGAAGCCAGCAACGCTCCGATATAATCGAAAGCGAAAACATTGGATACCAAATCTTTAAACTGAACCCTGTCTTTTAAGATATTCATTAAAAGCGGAATTTCTACTCCAACCAGACAGCCTGTAAAAAATACAAAAAGGTATAAAACGGCTTCAAAATGAGCCAACGTATTAAACAGAATAAATAAAACCACAGAACTGATTCCGCCGATGATCCCGACCAGAATTTCAATTTCTATGAATTTATCAATTAAATTTCCCTTAATGAATTTGGCAAAATAGGATCCGACTCCCATCGAAAAAAGATAGACTCCGATGATGAAGGAAAACTGTTTTACGGAATCGCCCAAAAGATAGCTCGCCAAAGCTCCCGCCACCAATTCGTAGATCAGTCCGCAGGTTGCGATGACAAATACCGAAAACATCAACAGCAGTTCAAGAGGAATCCTCTTTTTATCCATGAATTGCTGCGCTTATGATCATTGATATCCCGATAATGAAAGCTCCGAAAATAATCGCCAACGCAGTATTTTTATTGTGAGCGATTTCGTGCCATGTTTTTTCCGGCGTTATTTTTTCAATAATTAAATAACAAACCAGCAATATGGCAATTCCCAGAAAGGAATAAATCACTGAATTGATGACCGGTAAAAAGTTGATCTGATCCATAATTTTAGATTTTATTTGTGATAGTATCTGTAATATCCCACTCCGGAAGAGTGGTGTCTTCTTGTGGTTCCGTCTCTGTAGGTTTCTGTTTTTTCGCAGTCGCAGAACTGGTTGCCGTCAAAAGTGAGATAAGTAAACCAGCCGACAAAAAAGACTCCGATAAGACAGAGAATCCAGTGTTCTTTTATGTAATTAATAATAGTTTCCATCGTTTATGAGTAGGTGTAAGGTGAATTTGAACTGTTGAACCATTTTGATCTTTCGAAAGATTTTCTTCCGAACCAGACTGCTACAACAAACGCGATGATAAACAAAAGAATAAACACAAAATTCCTGAAGGAAACAGGAAGCCATTCTGCCTTAATTTTAACAGATTTATTTTCGCTGACTGCAGAAGTAGTAGTTCCGGCTGCAAGATTGGTATTCAGAAGGGAGTCGATATCCGCTTTTCCCAAAGTCTGATGAACAAACTGTCCGAGGCTGCTTACTGTGTCTTCCTTAATCATTTTTGAGCTACCGAAAGCCGTTGTTTCCATCGTATTGTTGTTGGTAACGTTAATGGTTCCGTTATTATCTCTCGATAAGGTTAAACTTCCGTCTTGGGTTGCATAATATGATGGAGGCATAACCTTTGGAGATTCCTGTTTTTCTGCCGAAATAATAAAGTGGTATTTTCCGGGAGCAACTCCGCAGAAATTAAAACTTTCATCCCGTCTTCCTTCGCTCCAGTTTTCACCGTCTTCATAACCGTGGTATTCTTCGATGTCTTTTGAAGCAAACACAATTTCGTTGGTTTTCTCGTTCACCAATCCTAAGCCGACATTTGCCCATGAATTATCCACATTGGAATATACCTCAACTTTTAACGGGGCAGAACCGCCTGATAAATCAAAGCTTTTGCTGACCATTTCTTTATTGCGGACATCTGCAAAATTAATCTCCTGCTCGAAAACCGATTTATTGGTTCTCGTCCCAACGACATATAACTGAATCAGGCTGATTAATAAAGCTGAAACCGCCATAATATTAATGGTGTGTTTTACATTTACATAAAACGGCTGAACAATTCCTATTCCTGAATAATTGGGAAGGTTAGAAATTCCGAACGCTTTTTTTACTTTGTATTTTGAGATATGTTTGCCGAAGAAGAATTCATTTTTACCTTTAGAGTGTTCATGCGAAATCATCTGAGTCGCATTCACATATTCCTTGTATGTTGCCAGTCCGAAATCCAGTTTATCTTCAAAAAAACCTGCTGCAGAATGAATAGCGCATTCTGTAGTTTCGTACCAACGGAAATTTCTTCCATGCAGTTCCATTGCTTTTCCGTTCAGTTTTTTCTTTACATCCATTGCATTAATGGTATGAAGAAAAGTCCAGTGTCCATCGCTCTCACTTAAGAAAGCATCTTCTCCCTTTGTATCTTTTAAATAATATTCTCTCCAAAAGATACTTGTTCCGTATTTGCGGATGATAATTCCTGTGACGGTATATTCTGTATTGTCGATGATTCCTTTCTGCCCGATATCCAATACAACATTTTCTGTAGGAACTTTGATGTGTTTCTGATGTTTATTATTTTCGACATCAATAAGATAAGAACAGGTATTGCAGACGTATTCTTTTATATCGAAAGTAAGATCCAGATTATTTCCGGATTCGCAGGCGGGACAAACGTAAAACATTTTTTATCTGTAAATTTTGTGTTTCTGAATGGTTTTAGCTTTAAAATATTCTATTACTTCATCTGCAATTTTTTCAACTTTTTCTGTGTTATCCTGCAGATAATTACAGAGAAAAACATCAAAAGTGAGTTGTTTAAATTCCGGCCACGTATGAATACAAAGGTGGGATTCTTTAAGGCAAACCGCGGAAGTAAAGCTTTTATTTTCAAAAATATGACTGGTAATTCCTACAATTTCCACGTCTTTTGTTGCGAGCATATTTTCGGTAAATGCCAAGAAACCGTCACCGTCTATTAACAAAGCTTCTGACTCCGTTTCCAAAGTCAGAAGAATATGTAAACCTTTGCTGGTTAATGATTCCAATTCAATGTATTTTCAGCAAATATATTATTTTTTTGGTAAGAAAACTTCTGCAAGCATACAACGTGCGCTTCCGCCTCCGTTTACTTCAATTGTATTTAAATCTGAATAGATAATCTCACAATACTTTTCAATTGCTGAAACTTGATCCTGATGTAAGGATTTATAAGCGGTTTCACTCATTACCAAAAATTTCTGTCCGTCTTTATTACTTACCTGAAGCATATTTCCGGCAAACTGCTGCATCTGCTCTTCAGAAATTTCAATGATTTCTTTTCCTGAGTTTTTAATGGTTTCAATGACTTTGCTTCTTTCGAGTTCATCATCTATACAATCCAGACAGATTACCACAAATTTATCTGCTACACACATCATCACGTTGGTGTGGTAAATCGGAAGTCTTTCTTCTCCAACGGTTTGGAATGAATGGAAAACAACCGGCGTAAAACCGTACTTTTCGCAAAATTCTCTGAACAGGTTTTCATCCAGTCTTAAAGAAACCGAACCGTAAGCAATTTTGTTATCGTGATCGAAGATCATGCTTCCTGTTCCTTCCAAAAAATGTCCCTGTGTTTCCGGAAAAGACCAGTCGTCGATTTCAGCGACTTCAAATCCTTGTTCTTTAATGATTTCGATGATATCGTCCCTTCTTTCCACTCTTCTGTTGGAAGCAAACATCGGATATAAAACTACTTTTCCGTCTTTGTGAAAACTTACCCAGTTGTTCGGGAAAATTGAATCCGGAGTGTGTGGATCTAATGTATCTTTTACTGTGATGACGTTAATTCCTTTGCTTCTTAATTTTTCAACAAAAGCTTTAAATTCAGACAAAGCTTTGAACTGGGTATCGAAACCTTTCTGCTCTACCTGAAAATAATTGTTCTTTGCCGTTTCTGCATTAAATCCGAATGCAATCGGCTCTATCATTAGTACTGTATCTGTTGTCTGCATACTTTGGGTTTGAGGGTGTTTTGGGTTTGAGAGTCTGAGTGTTTTAGTGTTTTAGTGTAAAATTACTACTCATTCTTATTTTGTGAAAACGAACACCATTTTCCAGACTGACTCATCATATTTACCAACATCCCGATTATTTGATTGTATTGTTTATTTAAACTAATAAACTGTTCTTCATTTATATATTTGCATTTCCATGCGTACAAGAGCCATGTTTGGGTTTCTCTTGCTTCTCCTTCCGAATCTGTAAGCTTTGCGACGAAAGATTTTTCATACTTTCTTTTCCCCCAAGCCTCGCTGATATTTGCCGAAACGGATCGTGATGAACGCCTTATTTGATCTGTAAGAGAGTAGAGTTCTTCTTTAGGAAAAGATTTTGTGAGTTCAAAAATTATCATCGCAAATTCTACTGACTTTTGAAACACCTTTAAATCTTGGTGAAATTTAATTGTTGACATCTTTGTATTTTATACTAAAATAAAAAAAAATAACAACAACTCAGCCCCAAAACTCCCTAACTCTAAAACACTCAGACTCTCAAACTCAACTACTCTCTAACAAGCGGCATTGTCGAGCAACGTAAAAGTCCTCCCATTTTAGAAATCTCACGGTACGGAATTTCTTCAACGGTCATTCCCCATTCGTTTCTGAGGTGATTATTCATTCTGGTGAATGCTTTATCGGAAACTACGATTTCCGGAGAGATTGAAAAAATATTCGGGAACATTTCAAACATTTCCTCCGCTGTAACGTGGAAACAGTTTTCTTCACCGAAAATATCAATAATCAGGCGGTAATCGCTCTCGTCTACAAATCCGTCTTTGTAAATAATACATTTATCTTTTCCAATGGGGTTGAATGTACAATCCAGATGTAAAATTCCTTCGTACGGTATTCTGTCGTTCTTTTTCAGTTCCAGATCGATGATTCTTTTTTTAGGAAAGTATTCTTTCAGAATTTCGATGGCGTATTCGTTGGTTCTTGCCGTTTTATAACTTCTGTAATCTTCACTGAAACATGTTCCGATGAACAGAAAATCGTCCCAGACAATAACATCTCCACCTTCAATGTGTGCTGTTTCCGGAAGATTAATTATTTTTCTCCACGCCACTTTTTCAAAAACCGTTTTATAAGCTTCCTGTTCGTCTGCGCGGTCTGCAATAACATTGGAAATGATCATTTTATCATCGATTACAAAGGCGACGTCTCTTGCAAAAACCTGATTGTAATCTGCAATGATGTCCGGACGAAGAACTTCTACGTCATATTTTTTTAAAACCGCTTCAAAAGCGTTCATTTCATGGATGATATCCGATTCTTTCGGATAGATGTTATTTTCGATAGAATGATACGATTTTGCATCATAACTTTCCTCTAATGTAGGAACTGCTCCCATTGAATTGGGTTGTCCTAAAACCACTGATTTCAGCCTGCCCGTTTCGTTTTTTATATTTAGCTTCATAAAGATTTATGCAATGCTACAAATATAAGTAAAGGACTGAATCTGGGAAACTTTTGTCCTGTTTTTAGGCGATCTGCGCAATATAAATCTATGAAATAATCTTCTTACAGTTTTTTACTTCAGCAGATTGATAGACTAAAGCATTTATTCACTTAAATAAGCGATTTTATCAGATAATTTTATTCACAATAATTGGTTATGAATTATTTTTTGATAAAATGTAAAAAGTTTTAATTAAAATTCCTACCTTAGTGATATAATTTTTGTAGAAATTAAAACATAAAACATTAACAATCAAACACCAAAAACATCATGAACACAAAAAAAGCCGTGCTTTTAAAAGCACAAAAATTAGGCAGAGAAGAACAAAAATCAATTATCGGAGGAGCATCTGCTGCAAGACGCTGCTGCGAATATGATTTTGAAACAGGAAAATGTACACTCTGGACTTGCGACAGATGTCAATGTCCATAACAGAAAATTAGACTTAAAGCCTGCTTTTGAAGCAGGTTTTATTTTTTATGCCCTTTAAAAAGAAGCGTATATTCATTTATATTAAATAAAAAAAATCCCAAAGCAAGCTTCAGGATTTTTGTTTATAGTAAGATATTGATTATCTGTTAACCATATCGATATAGTCTCTTTTTGGAGCCCCTTGATAAACCTGTCTTGGTCTTCCGATCGGATCTCCTTTCAGTCTCATTTCTTTCCACTGAGAAATCCATCCCGGTAATCTTCCTAAAGCGAACATTACGGTGAACATTTCTGTAGGAATTCCTAATGCTCTGTAAATAATTCCTGAATAGAAATCTACGTTTGGATATAGTTTTCTTTCTACGAAGTATTCGTCTTCAAGAGCTACTCTTTCCAACTGCATTGCAATATCAAGCGCTTTATCCTGAATTCCTAATGCATTAAGAATATCATCAGCAGCTTTCTTGATGATTTTTGCTCTAGGATCGAAGTTTTTGTATACTCTGTGTCCGAATCCCATTAAACGGAAGTTATCGTTTTTATCTTTAGCTTTCGCAATGTATTTAGATACATCTCCTCCATCTTTCTCAATCAGTTCAAGCATTTCGATAACCGCCTGGTTTGCTCCACCGTGAAGTGGTCCCCAAAGTGCAGAAACCCCAGCAGAAACTGAAGCGAAAAGACCTGTATGCGCAGAACCTACCATTCTTACTGTAGAAGTAGAACAGTTTTGCTCGTGATCTGCGTGAAGAATTAATAATTTATCTAAAGCACCTACTACGACAGGATCGATTTCAAATTCCTGATTTGGCATTCTGAAAGCCATTTTGTAGAAGTTTTCTACATAGTTCAGGCTGTTGTCTCCGTGATTAAGAGGCAATCCCTGAGTTTTTCTGTACGTCCATGCGCAAAGGTGAGAGAATTTTGCAATTAACAATTCTGCAGCATGATCCATTTCTTCTTTAGAGTTTACATTAACCGCTTTTGGATTAAACGCTGTTAACGCAGAAGTTAAAGAAGATAAAACTCCCATTGGGTGAGCAGAACGAGGGAAAGCATCCATGATCTTTTTCATCTCCTCTGCTACGAAATTATATTTTTTAATGTTTGATTCGAAAGAATTGTACTGATCCTGAGAAGGCAATTCCCCGTGTAATAAAAGGTACATTACTTCTGTGAAGTTGGATTTCTCAGCGATCTGCTCGATCGGATAACCTCTGTAGAATAATTCTCCTTTGTCTCCGTCTAAGTAAGTGATGTCACTAAGTGTAGCTCCGGTGTTCTTATACCCTAAATCAAGAGTGATTAGACCTGTCTGGTCTCTTAATTTTGAAATATCGATTCCTCTGTCTCCGATAGTACTATCCACAATTGGATATTCATATGAATTACCGTCGTAATTCAATATTACCTTGTTGTCTGACATTATTTAATTTATTTTTTTCTAAATATACTACTTATTACAAAATACGGCAAACTAAAAATTTCGCTTGCCGTTATTTATAAATTCGATTAATTATCTTTTGATTTTAAAAGCTTCTAAGCCCGGGAAAACTGCAGTTTCGCCAAGAGCTTCTTCAATTCTCAACAGCTGGTTGTATTTCGCCATTCTGTCTGATCTTGAAGCCGATCCTGTTTTAATCTGTCCGCAATTCATTGCTACTGCCAAATCTGCGATTGTAGAGTCTTCAGTTTCTCCTGATCTGTGAGACATTACAGAAGTGAATCTGTTGTTCTGTGCCATTTGAACCGCTGCCATTGTTTCAGAAAGGGATCCGATCTGGTTTACTTTTACCAAGATTGAGTTTGCAATTCCTTCTTTTACTCCTCTTGATAGTCTTTCAACATTGGTTACGAATAAATCGTCTCCTACCAATTGTACTCTGCCTCCGATTTTATCGGTTAACATTTTCCAGCCTTCCCAGTCATTTTCCTGCATTCCGTCTTCAATTGAAATGATCGGATATTTCGCTGCCAATTCAGCAAGGTAAGAAACCTGCTCGCTGCTTGAGAACTGAGCGGCATCCGGCGTCTGGAATTTTCTGTAATCGTAGATTCCGTCTTTGTAGAATTCGGAAGCAGCACAGTCAAGAGCCAACATAATATCGTCACCCGGCTTGTACCCTGCTTTTTCAATAGCCTGAAGTAAAGTATCCAAAGCATCTTCTGTTCCTTTGAAAGTTGGTGCAAAACCTCCTTCATCACCTACCGCAGTAGACAAACCTCTTGAGTGAAGAATGGATTTAAGATTGTGGAAAATTTCCGTTCCTTTTCTCAATGCGTGAGAGAAAGAATCTGCTTTTACCGGCATGATCATAAATTCCTGAAATGCAATCGGCGCATCGGAGTGAGAACCTCCGTTAATCACGTTCATCATCGGAACAGGAAGTGTGTTTGCATTGACACCGCCAACATATTTATACAAAGGCATTTTTAGTTCTGCTGCTGCTGCTTTAGCTGCTGCCAAAGAAACACCAAGAATTGCATTTGCTCCAAGATTTCCTTTATTATTGGTTCCGTCAAGATCGATCATAATCTGGTCAATAAGATTCTGATCGTATACAGGAAGACCTACCAACTCGGGCGCAATCACTTCTCTTACATTCTCAACCGCTTTAAGAACTCCTTTCCCCATATATTCTGAACCGCCGTCGCGCAATTCCACCGCTTCATGTTCTCCTGTAGAAGCTCCGGAAGGTACTGCAGCGCGTCCCATCGCACCACTTTCCGTGAATACATCTACTTCAACTGTAGGATTTCCTCTTGAATCCAAAATTTGTCTCGCTTCTATGTAAGAAATGTAACTCATTGTTCGTTTTTTTATAGTTCAGACAAATTTAATCAATTTTTAACTTTTTAAAGCAAATGAATGGGAATTTATGGGGTTATTGTGAGTTAAATTTTAGTTAATTTTAATTATTTATAAAATATTGATCATCAAATAAAATCATCTCTACTTTATTCTATAATTTAATTTTACCCAAGCCAACTATTAGATTCAAAGCAACAATTAAATTTCCTTTCTTTTCATATTCACCATCAAAATTTTTACCGAATGAAAATGTAAGTCGTTGGTTTTTTGCCAATTCGTATTCAAAATTAAGAAGATATTTCCATGAAGATTCAAAGTCAGATTTATTTAGAATACTCCTATACATACACTCTCCACTCATTAGGAATTTCTCATCAAGTAGTTTTAACACTAATCTTGATCCCATATCTAAAGTATGAAGATTTTCTTTTTTCAGTGCTAGATTTGCTAATGGAGAATCCGGATTGTATAAATATCTTCCCATAAAAATCAATGTTGAAGAATGTTTCTCCCAATTATATCCACCTGTAACCCAACCTCCTACTTTTGTAACTTTTGAATTATTAAATTTATTATTATTAAAATCTAAAACTGTTCCCATTGATATATCCAGAAAAAAACCATAGCGTTCTAATTTAAGATTTTCAATATCTTTTCTGATTTTATTATCTAACTGTATATTCTCTATATTATGTTTTTCTTCTAAATATGAAATGCGTTTACCTTCATTAATAGTTATTTCGGTAATCTTAGCATCTGTCTCTAGATATTCTAGACCTTTTGTATCTCTAATATTTTTCAATTTTTGTAATAGAATCATTTTTTCATTATAATACCTCAATAAATCTGCATCATTTTCTATAAACTCAATTCTTTTTTGTTTAATTAAATGATATTTATATATTTCAGATAAGATATCTTCAGTTTCTTTATTAAAATCCCCCCTTACTATGGAGAATTTTGTTCCAATACCCATTTTTGACTTCTCCTCAATATTTGCATCTTCATCTTCTTTCAAATTTTTAAAACCAAATGAAATTATAAAGCTTTGTTTAAAAGTTTCATTAAATTTTGAATTATCAATTAAATTTTGATACTTGCCATTCAACTTAAACGGTGCTACATCTACAGCAAATGCCGCTGGTAAATTAGAAAAATTGTCTGATCCTTGTCTTAGAGAAATCATCAAACTTTTTAAATCTGTAGGTTTTTCAATGTCTGAATTTGCTATGCCTAATAAGTTTGCGCCTGGAGATGCCTGCGCACGTAAAACATCTAAATTTATCTCATCATCATCTTGACTAAAACACAAATGAGAAAACAAGAGTAAAATTAGAAGAACACTGAGTTTTATTGTTTTCATAATTTTTGATTTTAATAAAATGTCAAATAATATGTAAAGCTTGCTGTAGCCCCCTCATTTCCAACATCTACAGTATGCTTATCATCATAAAGAACTCTATTTTGTTGCATTATTTTAACCGTTAAAACAGTGTTATTATTTTCAGGAACTTGATTAGAATCTGTTATATCTGCTGCAATACAAAGTACATTTCCAATTAAATCACTACAAATCCCTAATATAATATTGTCGGTAGATGATTTTATAAATTTAACAGGCTCATTAGTTCTTAAAATTTTAATCTTTGCAGAACCAAATTGATTTTCACCACCAAAATAGATTGAAACAGTAACCTGAGAATTATCATTTGGTAAAAGAAGATTTTTAGTCACTACATAGTTACTGTCTTTTTCTGTGGAGCTTAATAAAGAATTATTTGTCATATTCATTTCCATAATCTTATAATTAAGGAGCTGTGTTTGAGCATTTAAAATTCTTACTGATTGATTTTTTTTTGTTTTCATGATTATTAGTTTTAAGGTTATTCTAATTTTTTAATTAGCCATTATTTTGATATTTTTTTATAACCGTATTAATTATTGCTTCAATAATTTTTTTGGCAAATAATGCAGATAATAAGCAATAGCATGTGAAAACAAAATAATCCATATAAGTTTCAAATTTTAAGATATTACTGTCTCCTGCTTTTAATATTAAAATGGAAAAAAATGATGCTATAATTCCAAAAAGAATACTTGCTATAATCGTTTTATTTTCATTGTTTATGTCTTTCTTCAAATCTTCTAACTGAGCATTCACTTTCTTCAGCTCTTCTCCAATCTGGTTACTGTCATTCGTTGCTTCGGTAATAGTTTCTGCTTTATCTACCAATTTTTTTGTTGTTTCTAAAATATCTTTCAGATAGGTATAAAAATTACTTGCATAACCACCCAATATGCCACAAACAATAATAATTACACATACTAATAAAGGGGTATTATTTCCGAAAACAACCTTCATATATTTTAAAATGTCCTCATTTTTTTTATTTTGAAGAGCTTTGTATTCATCATAATTGACTTTGAAATTTTCTTCCAGTAAAGTTTTAAGATTTGCGTTTGTGGAATCTTTCTTCAGCTCTAAAATTTTTGTGTTTTGAGTTTTAAGCAAATTTGAAATTTTGGCTAAATCCAAAGAATCTTGTTTTTCAATTAGCCCTTTCTTTGCAATAAAAACTTTTGATTCACAACTTCTTCCTCCATAATAATATATGTACAGACTCCCCATAACAAATACACAAAGTATCAGAATAGTAATCTACATTTGTTTTTTTTCATTTAAAGTTTTCATGGCTATTAATTTTTAAGTTGTTCATCAAAGTTCCTTTAAAAACAAATCTCTGTCAATTACACAAAAGGGTGATTTAAAATAAAAACAGCACCATAAAATGATGCTGCCTGTGTTTAATATTTAAAATTTCTTATAAATCGATTCTGAAAAACAGATGTGTTCCGTTTTCTGTAGTGACTTCGCAGTGTCCGTTTTGTTCCTGCATTCTCCGTTTCATATTTCGGAGTCCGTTTCCTTCTGATTTTTCGTGGTTAATTCCTATTCCGTTGTCGGAGATTTTCATCATGAATTCTTTGTCTTTCTGGATGAATGACAATTTAATCTGATTGGACTGGCTGTGTTTGTAAGCATTGTTCAGGGCTTCTTTTAAACATAGAAATAAATTTCGTCTCTGTTCTGTGGTGATTATCGTTTCCAAAACAACGTCTTCGCTTTCAGTGAGCAGGAGAATCTTTGTTTTTTTCAAAAAATTTTGTGCATACATCTTTGAATAATCGATGAAGTTTCCCAAAGTATCGTTTCCTGAATTGAGGCTCCATAGCATTTCCCGCATGGAAAGATTCATTTCTTCAGAGGTTTTCAGGAGTTCATCAATGTCATTTTTCAGATCGTCATTTTCTGCCCGTTGTTTTAAAAACTCAGCCTGAAGTTTTAGTGCTGAAATTCCTGCACCGAGATCATCGTGCATATCGTGGGAAATTCTTTCCCGTTCTGCTTCTATGGATTTTTGTTTTTCAAGTTCTTTTTGGAGGAGCTGGTTTTGGTGTTCAGCATTTAGCTGTTTTTCCTTTAAATAAAGGAGTTGCTTACGATTATACATCAAAACAACAAAAATAATGAACGCTATGAATAACATCATCACAATTACTGCAATAACGTAGGTAAGCTTTATTTTATCCAAATAATTCATTCTAAATTTAATAAGTGAGTTATTAGTTTTATTTTAAAGTGTATTTAGAATAACTACTTTTATTGCAAAAAATGCCTTTGAGGAAAAATATATAACAAAAAATTGTAACCCCTTGATAAAAACAATTTATACCATAAAAAAAAACACTGTCTTTTTCAGCAAAAAATAATGATGGGATAATCCTCATGAGAAATATATTACTCCATAATAGTAGTCCAGAACAGAACCAAAACTCCTGTTTATTATAGATTGAAATTTCGTTAGGGTTTTTAATTTGTTGAATCATCCATCCCAAACTTAGAAAAACATAAACGAAACTTTGTGTAACAGGTAATAAATTTTCGCTTCCAATAATATCTCTTATAAATACACTAATAATGATTATAAATAAAAAAATATATCTATTATATCTTAATTTAAAAAGTTCTTTAAAATAAAATATAAAAAATAAAATATAATAAACTTTCGTGTATTTATAAATATTTCCGTCAAAAACTTTTGTAAATATGAGAAGTTCTGACATGAAAACTACAAAAAAATATAAATAAAGAAATCTTTGTCTTGCCAATTCATTTTTAAAAGAAAAAGCAAGACAAAGAAAAGTTATAAATAAATAAAATTCATGCATATTAACATCCAGGAGGTTTCAAACAAAAATCGTCGTAATAAATATCTTGAAAATTAGAATCTGAAGGAATTTGTGAAGAATTATCCATATCAATTAGTCTAATCATTAATGAAAACCTTAAATTATAATTTGCGCTTACGGCTGGATAAAATTCTATATATGTATTCGGAGTTATTGGTTCAAAATCAAAATTTCCATTAAATGGTATATTAATAATTCTTGTATTATTTTTATACTTTCCAAAAGAAATCGTTTCTAAGATTCTGTCTGTATATGTCCCTAGATTCACTTCATAATTTGCTATACATTGTCTAAAATCATTATCATTTATTTCTTTAAGATTACTTATATCAAGTATTGTATAATATTTTTTTTCAAGCTCATCTTCAAAAATTAATTCAAATTTACCTTCAAAAAATGCCAAATGAATTATTAAGCCATTTTTATAATTTAATTCGCTCGCCTTGATGCAAAAAACCTTTGTAAGAGCTGACGGATTTTGTGGATCAGAATCATATAACATTTTATATATGTCATACATATTTTTAGGATGTTTACTTATTGAAGATTTACTTAAAAAAGACATTTTTGCATAATTAATTCTCTTTTCATAAAATTTAAAAAAATTATCTTTTAAATCCCTCTCTCTCAAAATTGTTTCACAACTTTTATTACATATCTCCTGAATTAAGTTTAGCTTAATTTCCTCACAACTCAGATTTCTCTCCAGGTTTTCCATAATTCTTAGTTTTTAAAATGGTTAAATTTATTAATTGCCTCCACTTTGTTGTTGACGTGGAGTTTTCTGTAAATGTTTCCGACGTGTTTTTTTACGGTATCAATGCTGATGAATTTTTTATCGGCGATTTCTTTGTAAAGAAGACCTTGAGATAAAAGTTCCAATACTTCTTTTTCTCTTTCCGTAAGTTCATCATAGCCTTTTATTTCGGGGAGTTTTCTTTCAAAATGGCTGAGAACTTTTCGGGCAATCGAGAAACTCATCGGAGCACCGCCGTTGTATACATCTCTTATTGAGGAAAGTATTTTATCCATGCTCTCGCCTTTTACAAGGTAGCCCATTGCACCGGCTTTTAAAGAATTGAAGACTTTTTCGTCATCTTCAAAACTGGTACACATGATAAACTGTGTTTGCGGCAATCCCTTCCTAAGCTTTTCGATAATTTCAATACCGAGCATATCCTGTAGCTGAATATCCATCATCACCACATCCGGAGAAAGGTCAGAAAGATTTTTTAAAGCTTCATTTCCATCAAAAAACTGCGCAACGACTTTCATGTCATCCTGATAATTGATGACTTTCTTCAACGCATTGTTGTAGTTTTTTTCGTCTTCTACTATGGCTATGGAAATGCTCATGTCGGTAATTTTGTTTAAGACAAATTTCAACAGAAAACAAAACAGAGTCAATTACCCTTTTGTGTAATATTCAGAGTTTGAGTTCATGGCTATTTGGTTTAGTTTTTGTTTTTACTAAATTTAGTAAAAATTATTTTACAAACGAAAATATTTAACAATCAATACCTTAAAAAATTAACATCATGAAAAATGTACTTTTCATCGCCGTTTCAGCGCTTTCTCTGTCGCTGATAAGCTGCAAAAAAAGTGAAGAAGGGAATAAAAATGTTTTAAAAGCCTCCGATTCGGGAGCTATATTGGCAGATAACGGCAAAGTAGACTCTACGATAAGTTACGATACGGATATTAACGGCAAGAAAAGTATAAAAACAGATTATGTATACAAAGCCACTGACGGAAGCCTCGCAAAAGTGGTTTTTAATTATGAAGAAAAGACAATGAGCATAAGAAGTAATAATAAAACTTTCATTTTAAATAAAGTAGAATCCAAAGGAAATGAAACAACTTACGAAAAAATGGATATGAAGGCTACCGTGAAAAGGGACAGCTTAATTCTGGATCAAGGGAACAACATCATACAGCTTGTAAAAACTAAAATATAACACATAAAAAAACCGTTCAGCAATCTGAACGGTTTTTCTTTTTATATCTGATGAATATTATTCTTCAGTTTTTTCTTCAGTAGAATCTGCAGCTTCAGCCGTTGGCTCAGCAGCTTTTTCTTCTACTACAGGAGCTTCCGCTACTACAGCTTCTTTCTTAGCTGTTGCAGATCTTCTGCTTCTTCTTGTCGCTTTTTTCTCTTCCGCATTTGGATTGTAAAGCTCATTGAAGTCTACCAATTCGATAAGAGCAGTATCAGCAGCATCACCTGGTCTGAATCCTGTCTTGATGATTCTTGTATAACCACCGTTTCTCTCAGCGATTTTTGGAGCTACAGTTCTGAATAATTCAGCAACTGCTTCTTTATTTTGAAGATATGAAAAAACAATTCTTCTGTTGTGTGTAGTATCTTCTTTTGCTTTTGTTAATAGAGGCTCAACATATACTCTCAAAGCTTTAGCTTTAGCAACAGTAGTGTTGATTCTTTTATGCTCAATTAGAGAACAAGCCATATTAGAAAGCATAGCACTTCTGTGAGAAGCTGTTCTTCCTAAGTGATTGAATTTTTTACCGTGTCTCATTATTAATTATTTATCAGCGTCTAACTTATATTTTGCAACGTCGAAACCGAAGTTAAGACCTTTTGAATGCACTAATTCTTCTAGTTCTGTCAAAGATTTTTTACCAAAATTTCTGAATTTCATCAAATCAGACTTACTGTAAGAAACCAATTCTCCAAGAGTTTCCACTTCAGCCGCTTTCAGACAGTTAAGGGCTCTTACGGAAAGATCCATATCTGCTAATTTAGACTTAAGGAGCTGTCTTGTATGAAGAGTTTCCTCATCATATTGGATAGATGCTTTTACGGCTTCCGTTTCAAGCGTGATTCTCTCATCTGAGAACAGCATGAAGTGATAAATTAATATCTTAGAAGCTTCTGTTAAAGCATTCTGAGGACTGATAGATCCGTCAGTTTCTATATCTAATACAAGTTTTTCGTAGTCTGTTTTTTGCTCTACACGATAATTTTCAATGCTATACTGTACTTTCTTGATTGGCGTGAAAATAGAGTCTATCGCAATAGTACCTACCGGTGCATTGTTTGACTTATTTTGTTCAGAAGGAACATACCCTCTTCCTTTTTCTATATTGAAAGTAATTTCGAAAGTTACATCACTGTTCAGGTTGCAGATCACCAAATCCGGGTTTAGCACCTCAAATCCGTTGACAGACTTCCCTAAATCACCAGCAGTAATAACCGTCTGCCCCGAAACTTTGGCAACAACCTGCTCATTAGACTGGTTTTCTGCCGTAGCTTTTAATCTTACTTGCTTAAGGTTAAGAATAATTTCGGTAACGTCTTCGATTACTCCTGGAATAGTTGAAAATTCGTGCTCTACACCTTCTATTTTGATAGATGAAATAGCATATCCTTCCAGAGAAGAAAGCAACACTCTTCTCAAAGCATTACCGATTGTAAGCCCGAAACCTGGTTCTAGTGGTCTGAATTCAAACTGACCTCTAAATTCATCAGAGTTAAGTAAAATTACTTTATCGGGTTTTATGAATTGTAAAATTGCCATATTATTGGGTTGAGCAAAAATTTGATTAAAAAATTATTTAGAGTAAAGTTCGACGATAAGCTGTTCCTTGATGTCTTCCGGAATTTGGATTCTCTCAGGAGCAGAAACGAAAGTACCTTCTTTCTTCTCATCGTTGAATTGTAACCACTCATAATTTGCTTTAGAAGCTAATGCGTTTGTAACCACTTCAAGAGACTTAGACTTTTCTCTTACCGCAATTACATCACCTGCTTTTAGCAAATAAGATGGAATATTTACCAGCTCTCCGTTCACAGTAATGTGTCTGTGAGAAACAAGCTGTCTAGCAGCAGATCTTGTTTTAGCAAAACCTAATCTGTATACTACGTTATCCAATCTGGATTCGCAAAGTTGTAATAGAACTTCACCTGTTACCCCTTTACTTCTGTGTGCTTTGTCGAATAAGTTAGCAAACTGTCTTTCTAAAATACCGTAAGTATATTTAGCTTTTTGCTTTTCAGCTAACTGAACTGCGTATTCAGATTTTTTAGCACCTCTTCTTTTGTTAGGACCGTGTTGTCCTGGCGGTTGGTTTTTTCTTTTCTCGAAGTTTTTGTCATCTCCGTAGATTGCAGCACCAAACTTTCTAGCAATCTTAGTTTTAGGTCCAATATATCTTGCCATAATGGGTAAATTCTAAAAATTAAACTCTTCTTCTTTTTGGTGGTCTACATCCATTGTGTGGCATAGGAGTCACATCAATGATTTCGCTAACTTCAATTCCTGAATTGTGGATGGATCTGATAGCAGATTCTCTACCTGCCCCTGGACCTTTCACAAACACCTTTACTCTTCTTAATCCAGCTTCGTGAGCTACAGCAGAGCAATTTTCAGCTGCCATCTGAGCAGCAAATGGAGTATTCTTTTTAGAACCTCTGAAACCCATTTTACCGGCAGAAGCCCAAGAGATAACCTCTCCGTTTTTATTTGTTAAAGAAATGATGATGTTATTGAAAGAAGCCTGAATATGAGCTTCACCAATAGCTTCAACTTTTACTTTTCTTTTCTTAACTACTTTAGTTTGTTTTGCCATAATTCCTAACGATTATTTACTAGCTTTTTTCTTGTTAGCAACAGTTTTTCTCTTTCCTTTACGGGTTCTAGAGTTGTTTTTCGTTCTCTGGCCTCTTAAAGGTAATCCAAGTCTGTGACGTATTCCTCGTTGGCATCCTATGTCCATTAATCTCTTAATGTTCAATTGCACTTCAGATCTTAATTCTCCTTCTACTTTTACGTTTTCAGAGATGTATGTTCTGATTGCAGCCAATTCATCGTCATTCCATTCGTTGACTTTCTTGTCTTCGCTGATACCGGCAGCTTTAAGGATTTCTGAAGCAGTGCTTCTTCCCACCCCGTAGATGTAAGTTAAACCGATAACGCCTCTTTTGTTTTTTGGTAAATCAATACCTGAAATTCTCGCCATAATTTAATTTTAGCCTTGTCTTTGTTTAAATTTTGGGTTCTTTTTGTTGATTACGAATAGTACACCTTTTCTGCGTACGATTTTGCAATCAGCGCTTCTTTTTTTAATTGATGCTCTTACTTTCATTTTGATAGTATTTATTTTTTAACAATAGCCAAATGGAACACGCGCTCCATTTGGCAGATTGTTTTTAATATCTAAATGTAATTCTCCCTTTCGTTAAATCATAGGGAGACATTTCTAATTTCACCTTATCACCAGGTAAAAGTTTAATATAATGCATTCGCATTTTACCAGAAATATGAGCGATGAGAACATGCCCATTTTCAAGCTCTACACGGAACTGAGCGTTCGAAAGTGCTTCCGTAATAACGCCGTCTTGTTCAATATGTTTTTGTTTCGCCATAAATTAATATCCAGTCGTTCTTGATAATTTAGACTGCATTAACCCATCATAGTGATGGTTCAGCAGATAAGTATTAATCTGTTGAACGGTATCTAAAATTACTCCAACCATAATCAATAGTGATGTTCCCCCGAAAAATAGGGCGAACGCATCTGTCTGAACAAAGGTTCCATGCACAATTGCTGGAAGGATTGCAAAGATAGACAAAAATATTGCACCTGGCAAGGTAATTTTTGATAAAATATCATCTAAATAATCAGCCGTCTCTTTTCCCGGTCTTACTTTCGGTACTAAACCTCCGTTTCTCTTCAAATCATCAGCCATCTGGTTCACCGGAATTGTAATTGCAGTATAGAAAAACGAGAAGATAATAATTAATAGCGCAAACAATACGTTGTACTGCCAGCTAAAAACATTCTTGAAACCTGCAAGAAAAGTATTGGACTCATCTACTTTCGTTAATAAACCCGGTACGAACATCAATGCCTGAGCAAAGATAATCGGCATTACATAAGCAGCATTAACTTTCAATGGAATCCACTGTCTCGCTCCCTGCATAAGATTTCTGTTTACACCTCCTCTTGCCTGAGCTCTGCTTACGTACTGGATCGGGATTTTTCTTACAGCAACAGATAATACTACTGCTAAAAGAACAACCAACATCCAGAAAATTACTTCAATAAGGATCATGATAGACCCCATTCCTCCTTTTCCGTTCTGCACTGCCATTTCCTGAACGAATGCTTCCGGTAATCTTGAAAGAATCCCCACCATAATAAGGATAGAGATACCGTTCCCGATACCTTTGTCGGTGATTTTTTCACCTAACCACATTGCGAATACTGAACCGGCAACCAAAATAACAATACTTGGCAACCAGAACATAATAGAATTTGGCTCTACATAATATGCAGATGAGAACTGAGCATACGGTAAAAACAACTGAGTGATCGATGTTAAATAAGAAGGCGCCTGTACAAGACAAACTCCGATTGTTAACCATCTTGTGATCTGGTTCAAAGTATTTCTACCAGACTCTCCATCTTTCTGAAGCTTCTGAAGATAAGGAATAGCCATTCCCATCAACTGAACAATAATAGAAGCAGAAATATAAGGCATGATACCTAACGCCATTACGGAAGCGTGGCTAAAAGCTCCCCCCGTAAACGACGAAAGCAAGCCAAGGAGACCTGCTCCTTGCTTGTTACCGCCTTGATTTTTATAATGCTCTAAGAGATCTCCTACTTCCGCAAGGTTAATTGCAGGTAATGAGATATAAGATGCGAATCTATACACAAGGATAATTCCTAAAGTAAAGATAATTTTATCTCTAAGTTCTTTAAGACTCCAAATATTTTTGAGGGTTTGTATAAATTCTTTCATTAGTGATTATTATAAGGTAATTGCTTTTCCACCTGCCTTAGCGATAAGCTCTTCAGCAGATTTAGTGAATTTGTCAGCAGAGATTGAAACCGCAGATTTCAATTCTCCTCTACCCATAATTTTCACTAATTCGTTTTTAGTAATTAAACCATTCTCAATCATTACTTCTCTTGTAATATCTCCAGTGATAGATTTATTTTCAATTAAAGTCTGGATTGTATCCAGGTTAATTCCTCTAAACTCTTTTCTGTTTACGTTTTTGAATCCGAATTTCGGTAATCTTCTTTGTAAAGGCATCTGACCTCCTTCAAAACCGATCTTCTGAGAATAACCAGCTCTTGCTTTCTGTCCTTTATGCCCTTTTGTAGAAGTACCTCCTTTTCCACTACCTTGTCCTCTACCAATTCTTTTTGAATTGAAAGTAGATCCTGCAGCTGGCTTTATGTTGTTTAAATTCATTTTAAAATTATTTTAAAAATTATTTTTGAACTTCAAGTAAGTGACTAACTGCAGCTATCATTCCTAAGATAGAAGGAGTAGCTTCGTGTTCTACAACTTGGTGAAGTTTCTTAAATCCTAATGCTTCAAGCGTTCTCTTTTGGGTTTTTGTTCTTCCAATAGCGCTTCTTACTTGCTTTACTTTGATTGTTGCCATTGTTTTATATATTAACCGTTAAACACTTTACTTAGAGAAACTCCTCTCATTCTAGCGATTTCTTCAGGTCTTCTGATATCCAATAACGCTTTGAAAGTAGCTTTCACCACGTTGTGAGGGTTAGAAGATCCTTTAGATTTTGAAAGGATATCGTGAATACCAGCAGATTCAAGTACCGCTCTTACCGCACCTCCTGCGATAAGTCCTGTACCATGAGAAGCAGGTCTTAAGAAGATATCTGCACCTCCGTATCTAGCAGTAGTCTGGTGAGGAATTGTGTGGTTCATTACAGGAACTTTCACAAGGTTTTTCTTAGCGTCTTCCACTGCCTTAGCAATTGCAGAAGCAACCTCTTTAGATTTTCCTAATCCGTAACCGATAACTCCATCTTCGTTACCTACAACTACGATAGCAGAGAATCCGAAAGCTCTACCTCCTTTAGTTACTTTTGTTACTCTGTTAACAGCTACGAGACGATCTTTAAGTTCTAATCCTCCCGGTTTTACTCTTTCTATATTATCTAGTCCTAACATATTTTCCGAAATTTAATGATTAGAATTTAAGTCCACCTTCTCTCGCACCATCAGCTAGAGCTTTAATTCTCCCGTGATATACGAATCCGTTTCTATCAAATACAATATTTTCGATTCCTGCAGCGATAGCTTTGGCAGCGATAGCCTTACCTACAGCAGCAGAAACTTCAGTCTTAGTTCCGTTAGCGTCAACTCCTTTCTCTCTTGAAGAAGCAGAAGCTAAAGTTTTTCCACTGTTATCGTCGATTAACTGAGCATAAATTTCCTTATTACTTTTGTATACAGATAATCTTGGCAATTCAGAAGATCCGGAGATTTTTCCTCTTACTCTTCTTTTGATTCTTATTCTTTTTTCTACTTTACTTAATGCCATAATACTTATAATTTATTAAGCAGATTTACCAGCTTTACGTCTAACAATTTCTCCTACGAATCTTACCCCTTTACCTTTGTATGGTTCAGGCTTTCTGAAAGAACGGATCTTTGCAGCTACCATCCCTAGAAGTTGGTTGTCGTGAGACGTTAAAGTAATAATTGGGTTTTTACCTTTTTCAGTCAATGTATCTACTTTTACTTCGTTTGGAAGTTCAAGCACGATACCGTGAGAGAATCCTAAAGCCAACTCAAGTTTTTGACCTGCATGAGAAGCTCTGTATCCTACCCCTACTAATTCCAGTTTCTTTTCGAAACCTGTGTTTACACCAACAATCATGTTGTTGATTAACGCTCTGTATAAACCGTGAAGCGCTTTGTGTTGTTTAGCATCAGATGGTCTGTTTACATTCAGTTCTCCATCTTTCTGTTCTATAGTAATTCCTGCTGTAAGTTCCTGAGAAAGTTCTCCTTTAGGACCTTTTACAGTTACCACACCATCTTTTTCAGTGATAGTAACTCCTGCTGGAACTGTTATAATTGCTTTACCAATTCTTGACATTTTCCTGTGATTAAAAATTAATAAACATAGCAGATTACTTCACCGCCTACTTTTTCTTCTCTAGCTTTCTTGTCAGTCATTACTCCTTTAGAAGTAGAGATGATAGAAATACCCAAACCGTTTAGTACTCTTGGAAGTTCAGTAGAACCTTTGTACTGTCTCAAACCTGGTCTAGAAGCTCTTTGGATAGACTTGATAGCTGGTTTGTTGGTTTGTTTGTCGTACTTTAAAGCGATTTTGATCGTACCCTGAACAGCGCTATCTTCAAACTTGTAGTTTAAGATATACCCCTGATCGAATAAGATCTTAGTAATCTCCTTTTTGATTTTCGATGCAGGAATTTCCACCACTTTGTGGCCTGCGCTTTGTGCGTTCCTTACTCTTGTTAGGAAATCTGAAATTGGATCTGTTACCATTTTTCTTTTATAAATTATTGGTTAAAGAACAATCAGTATTGTAAGGACTTGAAGAGTAAAATATCAGACCTCAGAAATCTCGGTCTGATATTTTTATCTTTAGTATCCAGACAACTTAATTGTCCCGATTTTTAATTAGTAATTATTACCAACTAGCTTTTTTAACTCCCGGGATAAGACCGTTGTTTGCCATTTCTCTGAAAGTTACTCTGGAAATACCGAACGTTCTCATGTATCCTCTTGGTCTACCTGTTAGTTTACATCTGTTGTGTAATCTTACAGGAGAAGCATTTTTAGGCAATTTTTGAAGTCCTTCGTAATCACCAGCTTCTTTAAGAGCCTGTCTTTTAGCAGCGTATTTAGCAACTAGTGCTTCTCTTTTGCGCTCACGCGCTTTCATTGATTCTTTAGCCATTTCTTAGTTCTTTTTAAATGGTAAACCGAAGTGAGTTAATAATGCTTTCGCTTCTTTATCTGTTTTCGCAGTAGTAACGAAAGTGATGTCCATCCCCTGGATTTTTTTCACTTTGTCGATTACGATCTCAGGGAAGATGATCTGCTCAGTGATCCCTAAGTTGTAGTTCCCTCTACCATCGAAACCATCAGCCTTGATTCCAGAGAAATCTCTGATTCTTGGCAATGCAGAAGAAGTTAATCTGTCTAAGAACTCATACATTTTATTCGCTCTAAGAGTAACTTTAGCACCTACAGGCATTCCTTTTCTCAATTTGAAAGCAGCTTCATCTTTCTTAGAGATTGTACCTACAGCCTTCTGACCAGTGATATTCGTTAATTCTTCAACAGCATAATCGATGATTTTTTTGTCTGCTGTAGCATCTCCTAAACCTTGAGATAAAACAATTTTCTCTAATCTAGGTACCTGCATTACAGACTTGTATCCGAATTCTTCCATCATTGCAGGAACAATCGTTTCTTTATATGCTTTTTTGGGTCTTGCTATATATTCCATGTGTTATTTAAAATTATAAAGTTTCACCCGTTTTTTTGTTGATTCTTACTTTCTTATCTCCTTCGATTTTGTAACCTACTTTGATAGCTTTTCCGTCTTTTCCAACTAAAGCTACGTTTGAGATATGAATAGAAGCTTCTCTTTCAACGATTCCTCCTTGAGGATTTGAAGCTGAAGGCTTAACGTGTTTTTTAACGATATTAAGTCCTGCAACTACTACTCTTGGGTCTCTTCCTTCTTTTTTGATCACTTCAATAACTTCACCAGTACCACCTTTAAGACCTTTCTTACCTGTAGTTACGATTACGTTATCTCCTCTTTTTATTTTTAACTTTGACATTTTTTTACAATTTTAAATATTAAAGTACTTCAGGAGCTAATGAAATGATTTTCATATATTCTTTGTCTCTCAGCTCACGAGCAACTGGTCCGAAAACACGAGTTCCTCTCATTTCTCCCGCTGCGTTTAGCAATACACAAGCATTGTCTTCGAATTTGATGTATGAACCATCTTTTCTTCTTACTGCTTTTTTAGTTCTTACTACTACAGCTTTAGATACCTGACCTTTTTTAGCGTTTCCTGATGGTGTAGAATCTTTGATAGTAACAACGATTTTATCACCAACTGAAGCATATCTTCTTCTGGTTCCTCCCAGAACTCTGATAACCAATACTTCTTTAGCACCTGTGTTATCAGCAACTTTTAATCTTGATTCTGTTTGTAACATTATTACTTAGCTTTTTCAATGATTCTTACTAGTCTCCATCTCTTGTTCTTGCTCATAGGTCTAGTTTCTTGGATCAAAACTGTATCACCTTCTGTGCATTCGTTGTTCTCGTCGTGTGCAGTATATTTTTTCGTTTTCAATACGAATTTACCGTACATCGGGTGCTTTACTCTCGTAGTTTCACTAACAACAATAGTTTTTTCCATTTTATTGCTGGAAACCACTCCGATTCTTTCTTTTCTTAAATTTCTATCCATTTTAAAATGAAATTATTGTTTGTTAGTTAACTCAGTGTTTAGTCTAGCGATTGTTTTTCTCAAATCTCTGATTTGGATCGGGTTTTCAATTGGGCTGATTGCATGAGCCAATTTCAATTTAGAATATTGAGCTTTTGCTTCAGTTAATTGAGCTTGAATATCACCCGCGCTTAAATTTTTAATATCAGCTTTTTTCATTGTATTCAAAGATTAAAGAGGTTTAACAAAATCGTTAGCAACTACAAATTTAGTAACAACTGGTAATTTTTGTGCCGCAAGTCTAAGAGCTTCTTTCGCTACTTCGTAAGGAACACCTCCTACTTCGAACATAATTTTACCTGGTTTTACTACAGCTACCCAATATTCCACAGCACCTTTACCTTTACCCATACGTACTTCCGCAGGTTTTTTAGTAATTGGCTTATCCGGGAAGATTTTGATCCATAGTTGACCTTCTCTCTTCATATATCTTGTCGCAGCGATACGAGCAGCTTCAATTTGTCTTGCAGTGATCCAAGCACCTTCTGTCGCCTTGATTCCGAAAGTTCCATAAGCAAGTTGACTACCTCTCTGGGCACTCCCCTTCATTTTCATCTTATGTACTCTACGGAACTTGGTTCTTTTTGGTTGTAACATAATTTCTAAATTTTAGATTTTAGATTTTAGATTTTAGATTTTTTTTATTTTAAAAAAGTAACGGTAATTTAAAATTCAAAATTTCTAATCTAAAATTTTAATTATTATTGTTATTGTTGTTGTTTTTTCTAGGTCTTCTGTTGTCTCTGTCTCCTCCTCTGTTTCCTCTTTCAGACTGACCTCCTTTTTTCTGTTGTCCCACTAATGGAGAAAGTTCTCTTTTACCGTAAACTTCACCTTTCATGATCCAAACTTTTACCCCTAGTTTTCCGTACTGAGTAAGTGCTTCACCGATGTGGTAATCGATATCTGCTCTGAAAGTCGACAATGGAATTCTTCCTTCTTTGAAAGATTCTGATCTTGCCATTTCAGCTCCGTTCAATCTACCAGAGATCTGAACTTTGATACCTTCTGCTCCCATTCTCATTGTACCTGCCATCGCCATTTTAACAGCTCTTCTGTAAGAGATTCTGTTTTCAATCTGCTTAGCAATGCTGTCTGCAACTAATACTGCATCCAGCTCAGGTCTTTTGATTTCGAAGATGTTGATCTGAATATCCTTTTTAGTCAATTTTTTCAACTCTTCTTTCAGTTTATCAACTTCCTGACCTCCTTTACCGATGATAAGTCCCGGTCTAGCAGTAGTAATTGTAACTGTTACTAATTTTAATGTTCTTTCAATATAAATTCTTGAAATCCCACCTTTAGATAATCTAGCTTCAAGGTATCTTCTGATTTTGTAGTCTTCCGCGATTCTGTCTCCATAATCGTTTCCGCCAAACCAGTTAGAATCCCATCCTCTGATGATACCTAATCTGTTACCAATTGGATTTGTCTTCTGTCCCATACCTTGATTTAGTTTTCTTTATTACCTAAGATTAATGTAACGTGGTTAGATCTTTTTCTGATTCTGTACCCTCTACCTTGCGGAGCTGGTCTTAGTCTCTTCAATTGTCTTGCACTATCCACGAATATTTCTTTAACGATAAGGTTTGCTTCCTCGATGTCTGCCCCTTCGTTTTTCACTTGCCAGTTAGCAATTGCAGAAAGAAGTAATTTTTCTAATTTGTTAGAAGCTTCTTTCTTAGAATATTTAAGGATATAAAGAGCTTTATCTACTTGCTCTCCTCTAATGATATCAGCAACTAATCTCATTTTTCTCGGAGAAGATGGGCAGTTATTTAATGAAGCTTTTACAACGTCTTTGTTAGCTTCTTTTCTTGCGATTGCGCTATCTTGTTTTCTTGATCCCATGATTATCTGCTTCCTTTGTTTTTGTTACCACCATGACCCCTGAAAGATCTTGTTGGAGAAAATTCGCCTAACTTGTGACCAACCATGTTTTCTGTAACATAAACAGGGATAAAAGATTTCCCGTTGTGTACAGCAATAGTTTGTCCTACGAAGTCCGGAGAGATCATAGATGCTCTAGACCAAGTTTTGATAACTGTCTTCTTACCAGACTCTATATTTGCCTGAACCTTCTTATCTAAAGTATGATGAATGAACGGTCCTTTCTTAAGTGATCTTGCCATAATTATTTTCTTTTAGATACGATGTAACGGTTAGACACTTTGTTTTTCTTTCTAGTTTTGTAACCTTTAGCCGGTTTACCGTTTCTAGATCTTGGGTGACCTCCAGAAGAACGTCCTTCACCACCTCCCATTGGGTGATCTACAGGGTTCATTACGACCGCTCTTGTTCTTGGTCTTCTACCTAACCATCTGCTTCTACCAGCTTTACCTGATACAGTTAATTGGTGATCAGAGTTGGAAACAGATCCAATCATTGCCATACATTCAGTAAGGATCATTCTGGATTCTCCTGAAGGCAATTTAATGATTGCATATTTCCCGTCTCTTGAAGTTAATTGCGCTGAAGAACCAGCACTTCTTGCTAAAATAGCACCTTGACCAGGCTTCATTTCAACACAAGAAATTACAGTACCCAATGGAATGTTTTTCAATTTCATTGCGTTACCTACATTTGGTTCTACGCTTTCACCTGAAACTACTTTTTGGTCTACTTTGATACCGTTTGGAGCGATGATATATCTCTTCTCTCCGTCTGCGTACTCTAATAAAGCGATAAATGCAGTTCTGTTTGGATCATATTCTACAGATTTTACAGTTGCTTCAACGTTTGCTTTGTTTCTTTTGAAGTCAATAATTCTGTATTTCTTTTTGTGTCCACCTCCGGTGTAACGCATGGTCATTTTACCTGTTTGGTTACGTCCACCTGACTTTTTAATACCAACTGTTAGAGATTTCTCTGGTTTGTTAGTAGTAATTTCCTCAAAATTGTTTACAATTCTGAATCTCTGTCCCGGGGTGATAGGTTTTAATTTTCTAACAGACATTACTATTATTTATAATTATAATTAATTTACAGCAAAAATATCGATAACCTCACCTTCAGCAAGTTTGATTACCGCTTTTTTCAATTTGTTTGTCTTTCCTACTTGAAGACCTTTTTTAGTGTATTTCGAAGAAACCTTCGGAGCATAAATCATTGTATTAACGTCTGCTACTTTTACACCATAAGCCGCTTCTACAGCTTTCTTAATCTGGATTTTATTCGCCTTAGTATCTACCAAGAAAGAATAAGAACCTCTTAAATCTGTAAGGTAATTAGCCTTTTCTGAGATAACTGGTTTAATGATAATAGACATGATTTATTTCTTTAAATTTTCCTGGAATTTTTCTACTGCACCTTCGAAGAATACGATCTCACCTGCGTTTACTAAATCGTAAGAACTCACTTCGTTGAAGTTCATTACTTTAGTCTTAGGTAAGTTTCTTGAAGATAAATACACATTCTTGTTAGCTTCAGGAAGAATGAACAAAGATTTTTTACCGTTTAATGTTAATGCATCTAATAAAGTAATGAAATCTTTAGTCTTAGGAGCTTCGAAGCTCATATCTTCTAAAACTTTAATACTGTTGTCTCTCATTTTCTGAGATAAAACAGATTTCTTAGCTAATCTCTTAAGAGCTTTGTTCAATTTGAATCTGTAGTCTCTTGGTTTTGGACCGAATACTCTACCTCCTCCTCTGAAAGTTGGAGATTTAATATCACCATATCTAGCAGAACCAGATCCTTTTTGCTTCTTAAGTTTTTTAGTAGAAGCCGTGATTTCGCTTCTTTCTTTTGCTTTATGAGTCCCTTGTCTTTGTGCTGCAAGGTACTGTTTAACTTCTAAGTAAACCGCGTGCTGATTTGGCTCAATTCCGAATACTGTTTCGTCTAGAGTTACTTTTCTTCCGGTCTCTTTTCCTGATGTATTTAATACTACTAGTTCCATTTTCTGATAATTACATAAGAATTTTTAGCTCCCGGAACAGCACCTTTTACTACTAAAAGATTTTGTTCTTGATCCACTTTTAATACCTGAAGGTTTTGTACAGTTACCTGCTTACCTCCCATTCTTCCAGCCATTCTCATCCCTTTGAATACTCTTGAAGGGTCAGATCCGGCACCGATAGAACCTGGAGCTCTAAGTCTGTTGTGCTGACCATGAGTTGCCTGCATTACACCTCCAAATCCGTGTCTTTTAACAACACCCTGGAAGCCTTTACCTTTTGAAGTACCTGTTACGTCTACGAATTCTCCTTCGTTGAACAAGTCTACCTTTACTTCTTCTCCTACTTTTACTTCATCAACGAATTCTCTGTAGAATTCTACCAATTTAGCTTTAGGAGCAGAACCAGCCTTTTTGAAATGACCAGCTAACGCTTTACCAACGTTCTTCTCACTCTTGTCATCGAAACCTAATTGAACTGACTTATAACCGTCTTTTTCAATGGTTCTGACCTGTAAAACCGAGCATGGACCAGCCTGAATAACTGTACAAGGAATATTTTTCCCTGCTTCGTCAAACAAAGAAGTCATACCGATTTTTTTACCAATAATACCTGACATTGTTTATGTTATAATAAAATTTATCCTTTATTTATCCCCATTTTTCGGAAGTCTGAAGCAATTTCTACTTTTGATATAGGCATACTACGCCCCTAAAATGAGTGTGCAAATTTATGAATATTTTTATAACTGACAAATATTTACAGTAAAATATTTTGATTTTTAATCATTTACAGAAAAATCTTAAGATCACGAGTTTTTAAATGATGTCAAAATCATTCACTTTACAGACTTTTTTTGCAAAAACGAAAGAAATAGCCATAAGAAGGAAATGGTGTGACTTAATCACTGAATAATTAAGGAGCCAGTTCAATCGGATTATTTTTCTTTTTAATCCTGTCCTTTATCTGTCTTTCCGTTCCTGAATCGAAACTGAAGCCTCCTTTAGCAATTTCAGAGACAAAATTTTCATGAAAATTTTTAAATGCTTTATAAAATTCAGATTTCTTTACCGTTTTTCCTTTAACTCTCTTTCTGGAAATCCACATCTTAGGCTTTTCTGAAAAGGTTTTATAACTCACAAGCTCGAACGTATATTGTTTTTTAGAATCCTCAATCTCCACAATCAGTCCCGGAAGACCATAAAATTTATAAGGACCATCAGAAACCGGAATTTCGTTCGTGAACCACGCTTTATAATCACGTCCCGCATACGTAACCAACGCAGCCTGACATTTTAAATTTCCTATTTCTTTTGTTTCACCGGTAATCTTCCAGTTAAAATCAGGCTTTTCTTCGTAAATAAAATTGTCCTTAATAATATAATCATAATAAGAAATATTGTTTTTTTCAAAGTTTTTAATGACGCGAAAAGTAAAATTGGTTTTAGGTAAACTTTTAGGATCAAGACCAAAAGCAAAACGGTTTGCTCCACCAGCTAAAGAATCTCTGTTATATGAAGTTACTCCCATAAACTGAGATTTCTCTTTTCCCCTCTCCAAAATAAAATACTCTTCATTAGAACTGGATTTATCCAGAGAATCAATCTGATATTTCAAAAGATATACATATCTGGATTCAACATCATCGATATTTACCTTTTCCTGAGCGGAAAAATTAACAAGCGTAAAAAAGAATAAAAAAGTAAAAAATGTAATTTTATAAGACATCCTATTTATATTTTATGATTGGAGACCGCGTTTGCGTTCCTAAAAATATAAATAAACATTCTATAATCAAAATTAATTGCGAATAATATAAAAAACAAGACAATAATATTTTGAATTAAAAAATTACACCGTATTTATTTAACAATAACACTGATGCCAATTTCTTCAAGCTTATTTTTATCCTCCTCTAAAATATCACCATCTGTAATCAGAAAGTCGATCTTATCCAGATCTGCGATTTTTCCGAAACCTTTTTTATTCAGCTTGGAAGAATCTGCAAGAATCACCACCTTGTCCGAACATTCAATCATCAGTTGATTAAGATGAGCTTCCGCAGCATTGGAAGTACTGATCCCGAAATCCATATCAATTCCGTCTACTCCCAGAAATAACTTATTGCAAGAAAAATGTTTCAGAATCGTCTCAGAGATTGAACCTACAATGGAAGTCGAACTTTTTCTGACCTCCCCTCCCAATTGTATAATATTAATGTTCGGATTATTGCAAAGCTCGATCGCAACACGTAAAGAAGATGTGAGAACCGTCAACGGTCCAAAATTTACCAGCATACGTGCAAGATAATGCATCGTGGTTCCTGAAGCCATAATAATACAGTCGTTTTCCTGAATCAGAGAAAGCGCACCTTTCGCAATATTCTTTTTAGCCTCTACATTGATATTTTCCTTTTCATCTACATTTTTTTCGTACGCATACCGTACCTGTTTACTCGCACCACCGTGATTTCTGAAAAGCAATCCCAGACTTTCAAGGTAATTCAGATCCTTTCGGATCGTAACCGACGAAACATTGAATTTCTCACAAAGATCCTGAACCAGAATATGATCTTTTTCGTCTAATTCCTTTAAAATATCATTATGCCTTGGAAGCAATTTCTCCATTACGTTTCGTTTTCTCAAAAATACCATTTTTATTTTGATTCGAAAAATTTCATTTATTTTCTTTTTGATTTCGTTTTTAATTTATAACTTTGAAAACGAAACATAACGAAATATTATGAAACGAAACGAAGAACTCAGCAAATTATCCACCGTTAAAGAATGGGACTTTATCATCATTGGCGGAGGAGCGAGTGGATTAGGTTCGGCACTGGACGCAACGAGCAGAGGATTTAAAACGTTACTGTTAGAATCTCACGATTTTGCAAAAGCAACTTCCAGCAGAAGCACAAAACTGGTTCACGGCGGCGTAAGATATTTAGCACAGGGAGATATCGGCTTAGTGAAAGAAGCCTTGAAAGAAAGAGGTTTACTGGCAAAAAATGCAGCCCACGTTGTAAAAAACCAGTCTTTCATTATTCCAAATTACACTTGGTGGGAAGGAATTTATTATAAAATAGGACTTTCGGTTTACGATTTTCTAGCCGGGAAATTAAGTTTGGGTAGAACGAAATACATCAGCAAATCAAAAACCGTAGAGAAACTTCCGACCATCGAACAAAAAGGTTTGGCGAGCGGAGTGGTTTATCAGGACGGGCAGTTTGACGATGCAAGACTGGCGATCAACTTAACACAGACGATTATCGAAAAAGGCGGAACAGCGGTTAATTACGTTAAAGTGATTAATCTGATGAAAAATGACTCCAATAAGATCATCGGCGTTGTTGCAGAAGATCAGTTTACAAAACAGCAATTCGAAATCAAAGCGAAAGTAGTCATCAATGCAACCGGAGTTTTCACGAATGATATTTTAAATATGAACAACCCGAAACACGGAAAATTCGTCGTTCCAAGTCAGGGAATCCATTTGGTTCTGGATAAATCGTTCCTGAAAAGCGATGATGCCATCATGATTCCTAAAACTTCTGACGGAAGGGTTTTGTTTGTCGTTCCGTGGCACGACAGAGCTTTGGTAGGAACAACCGATACTTTACTGGAAAACGAAAGTTTTGAGCCAAGAGCTTTAGAAGATGAAATTAAATTTGTCCTGAATACCGCAAGACAATATTTAGCGAAAAAACCAACCCGTGAAGACGTAAAATCTGTTTTCGCAGGACTCAGACCTCTCGCAGCTCCGAAAGACGGCAGCAAAAGCACAAAAGAAGTTTCCAGAAGTCATAAAGTCATTACTTCAGACACGGGACTCATCTCGATTATCGGAGGAAAATGGACGACATACCGTAAAATGGCGGAAGACACGATTGATGAAGCCATGAAAGTTCATAACCTCGGAATAACCACTTCCAAAACAGAACATCTTTCGATACATGGAAATGTGAAACCCGAAACGGTGGACAGAACGAATCATTTATATGTTTACGGAGCCGATATTCCGGAAATAAAAAAACTACAGCAGAACAATCCTGAATTGTCAGAAAAAATACATCCTGATCATCCCTTCACTATGGCAGAAGCAGTCTGGGCAATACGAAGCGAAATGGCACAAACCATTGAGGATATTTTAGCACGAAGAGTACGGCTTTTATTTTTAGATGCAAGAGCAGCAATCGACAGCGCGCACAAGATTGCACAGATCATCGCAAAAGAAAACGGGCATTCTGCGGAATGGGCAGTTGAACAGGAAAGAGAATTTATCGAATTGGCGAAAGGATATTTACTGACTCCTTATTCTCCAAGATCCATTTAACCTTAATTTACGATCACAGCATGAGTGAAAAGTTGATTCTCGCTCTGGACCAAGGTACGACTTCGTCGAGAGCCATTTTATTCAATCACAGCGGAGAAATTGAATTTGTTTCTCAGAAAAGTTTTGAACAGATCTTTCCTACACCGGGTTGGGTAGAACATGACCCCAATGAAATCTGGTCTTCACAGGTTTCCGTAGCGGCGGAAGTCATTGCCAAAGCAGGAATTTCCGGTCGGGAAATTGCTGCCATCGGAATTACCAATCAGCGTGAAACCACCGTTGTATGGGATAAAGAAACCGGAGAACCTGTGTATAATGCCATTGTATGGCAGGACAGAAGAACGTCCAAATATTGTGACGAATTAAAAGAACAGGGTCATGCTGAGAAAATTAAAGAAAAAACAGGTCTTGTACTGGATGCTTATTTTTCAGCAACAAAACTGAAGTGGATTTTAGACAATGTAAAAGGCGCAAGAGAAAAAGCAGAAGCCGGAAAATTATGTTTCGGAACAGTAGACACTTTCCTTGTCTGGAAACTTACGCGCGGAAAGATGTTCATCACCGATGTTTCGAATGCAAGCAGAACCATGCTTTTGAATATTCATACTTTAGAATGGGATGATGATTTACTGGAACTCTTCAATATTCCAAGAGCGATTTTACCGGAAGTAAAACAAAGCAGTGAAATCTATGGAGAAACAGCTACTACATTATTCTCCACAAAAATTCCGATCGCAGGGATTGCGGGAGATCAACAGGCTGCATTATTCGGACAGATGTGTACGACTCCGGGAATGGTAAAAAATACGTATGGAACAGGCTGTTTCCTTTTAATGAATACAGGAACAGAAGCCGTTTTATCTAAAAACAATTTACTTACGACCGTTGCATGGAAAATTAATGGAGAAGTGAATTACGCTTTGGAAGGAAGTGTTTTTGTAGGAGGTGCAGCGATTCAGTGGCTGAGAGACGGTTTAAAATTAATCCGTTCCGCAGAGGAAGTAAATACTTTGGCACAATCGGTTGAAGATAATGGCGGTGTGTACTTTGTTCCTGCATTAACGGGTTTAGGCGCTCCACACTGGGATCAGTATGCCCGCGGAAATATCGTTGGCGTAACCCGCGGAACTACGAACGGACATATCGCAAGAGCAACTTTGGAAGGTATTGCTTTTCAGGTGTATGATATTGTAAAAGCAATGGAAGCTGATTCCGGAACGGAAAGTTTAGAATTAAGAGTAGACGGCGGAGCTTCTGCAAGTGATTTACTGATGCAGATTCAGTCGGATTTATTCGGATTTAAGATTACAAGACCCAAAACTCTGGAAACAACCGCTCTGGGAGCGGCTTATCTTGCCGGACTTGCTGTCGGATACTGGAAAAATATTGATGAAATACAGTCTCAATGGATCATTGATAAAGATTTCCACCCGCAACTGGAAAAAGAAAAAGTGGAAAAAATGGTAAAAACCTGGACAAAAGCAGTACAGCGTTCTCAAAACTGGATCGAAGATTAACCTTTTAAAATAAAACTATGACTCCATTTACAGCAGAAATAATCGGCACAATGCTGATGATCCTTTTAGGAAACGGCGTAGTTGCCAATGTTGTTTTGAAAGGCACAAAAGGAAACAACTCCGGTTGGATTGTAATTACCACCGCTTGGGCTCTGGCAGTTTTTGTGGGGGTAACCGTCGCAGGACCTGTCAGCGGAGCACACCTGAATCCCGCAGTGACTTTAGGTCTGGCTTTCGCAGGAAAATTTTCATGGGATCTGGTTCCCACCTATATTGCCGGAGAAATGATCGGGGCAATGTTGGGTGCATCTTTGGTTTGGATTTTCAATAAAGATCATTTTGCCATTACGGAAGACGAAGGGGCAAAACTTGCGTGTTTCAGTACAGGACCTGCCATCAGAAAACCTGTTTCCAATTTAATCAGTGAAATGATCGGAACTTTCGTTTTGGTGTTCGTGATTTTTCATTTCGCAGATCCAAGCATGACTTTAAATAATGATCCGAACGCAAAAATAGGATTAGGAAGTGTAGGAGCTTTACCAGTCACTTTATTGGTCTGGGCAATCGGTCTTTCTTTAGGAGGAACTACAGGCTACGCTATTAATCCGGCAAGAGATCTCGGACCAAGAATTATGCATGCACTTCTTCCGGTAAAAGGAAGCAGTGACTGGGGTTACGCATGGATTCCCATTGCAGGACCAATCATCGGAGCAGGACTTGCCGCTTTACTTCACGGAATACTGAGCTAACAACACCTTTTTTTTATGAAAAAACTAATCTATTTATGCCTGATTTTATCAGGTACAGGGAATCTTTTTGCCCAGGAAAACACAGAAACAGCGGAAGAAAGCAGACTGGATTTTACTGCAAATATTCAGAATAACCATCTCTGGAGAGGTTTAATAATTACCGATAAACCAGTCGTCATGGGAAATCTTTCCTACGCTCTGGATAAAGATAAAAAATGGAAAGTCGGGATTTGGGGTGCATCTGCTTTAACGGACGACAAAGACAATACGCATTATAAAGAAATCAATTACTATGTACAGTTTTCCAACGGAAGATTTTACATTGGATTGTGGGATTTATTTAATTCAAGAAATATAAACACTGCGGTGGCTTCGGAAGATATTTTTAATTATTCCAACAGGAGAACAGCGCATATTATTGATTTAAGAACGAATTATACATTTGGAGCTTCTTTTCCATTAAATATTGAAGCAGACATTATGCTGTATGGAGGAGCTAATGCAGGAGAAGTGGTTCTGGAATCTGACGGAACATATAAAAAGAATAAATACTCAACGTATATTCAGGCGAGTTATCCTGTCATTAAAGATAAAAAAGTAAATCTGGACGCGTTTGTAGGAGCCGGATTTGCTTTAAATGACAAAAGATTTCTTTACGGAAACGGAGAAAACAGTTTTGATATTGTAAATGTAGGCGTGAAGGCAGGTAAAATGGTAAAAATCACAGATCATTACAGCCTGCCTGTTTCCATGATGGCAATGTGGAACCCATCGAATAAGTTCGCAAGAATTCAGCTTGCTGCAACAGTATTCTAGAAAATTAATTGTTAGTAATGTACAAACCATCTCTTCTGGAGGTGGTTTTTTATTAATTTGATGTTTTTTAATGTAAACTTGTGTAAACTAATTTCAAAATTAACCGCAAAAGCTGCAAAAGATAATTATGCCGCAATAATTAGAGTAATCAAAGTACTCAAAAGAATAAAAATCGAAGATTTTTAAAGCTGTTGTTATCTATTCTAGCTTTAAATAAAATTTCATCTTCCCTTTTGTGGTTAAATAAAACGTTTAAACAAATCTATTATTCAAAAGATAACATATAAAATGGCTTAACAAAAAGAAATCACCGTGATTTTACGGTGTAATTTTTGATAGGATATTTTTAATTTTGAGAAAAATTTACTTGTGAAAAAACTTTTATTCCTATTTTTCTTCCTTTTCTCCTTACTTTCATTGGCGCAGTTGAAAGTTCCGTTTTTCGGGAAAAGAGATTTCAATATAGAAGATGGAACAAATGGCTCCGGAACACCAAGCTATTATATCAACATAAAAGATAACGGCGATGTGTATTTCGGTTTTGTACAGATCAATCAGGCAGACGGAACAGAAACCAAAGAAGAAATCAATGCCGGAAAATATAATCCGAAAGTGATGAAAGTTTATTTTAAAACCTATAATGAAACATTTTACGTAAAATTTGATAAAGAAAAAATTTATCTGACCGATGAAAACGGAAAAGTAAAAAAGTCAGACGATTGCTGTCCAGTTTCTGAAATAGAAAAAACGAATTGCGAATGCTCAGGAATATTATATCAATGATGAAAGTCTCTCAAGTTCTGTTAATTTTATTTCTCGTCGTTTCCTGTGGTAAAAAACAGTCTCATCCGTACACTTTTTATTACTGGAAAACCCGTTTGGCTTTAGACAAAACAGAGAAAGACGTTTTACAAAAAGCAACCGATCCTTATTTATATACGCGTTTTTTTGATGTTGATAAATTGGACGGGAAATTTCAGCCTGTCGGAATTATTACAAAAGATCAGAGTTTCAGCACCGACAAAAATATTATTCCGACTGTTTTTATTACAAACCGTGCGTTTCTCAACATCACCAATGAGGAAATACAGTTTCTTGCAGCAAGCATTAATGATTTAATTACAAAAAAGGCTTCAGATTATCAATTGAAAACGGGCAACGAAATACAAATTGACTGCGACTGGACTGCAGGAACCCGCGATGATTATTTTAAATTTCTGAAAAAATTAAAGGAAGTTTCTAAAAAATCGGTAACCTGTACACTTCGTCTTCATCAGGTAAAAGATAAAAATATCATGGGAATTCCACCGGTTGAGCAGGTATTTCTAATGTGCTACTCCACTTCTTCACCACTGGAAAACTCAGATAAAAATTCTATTTTGGATGTGAGTACACTCAAAAATTATCTTTCCAAGCTGGAAGATTATCCTTTTAAAGAAATTGAGGTTGCCCTGCCGATTTATTCGTGGGGAATTGTAACCAACCATTTGGGAAAACATAAACTGATTAATGCTTTGTCTGAAAAGGATCTTAAAAACCCCGATTTCAAGCGAATATCCGACACAGAAATTGAAATACAGAAGGACGGATTTTATTTCGGAAGTTATCTGAACAAAGGTTTCAGAATTAAAATTGAAGAAATTTCGGATCAGCAGCTTCAGGAAGTTATCCGTTTTCTGGAGAAAAAAATAAGCAACTTCGATATTATATATTATCAGTTAGACAGTAAATTTGTTACAGGACAGAACTTTAGCTTGTAAACTCAATCAAAATTCTGCGTAAATTGCATTATGCTTAAAAAGATAATTCTTACAGATTTCTTAAACGGATCAGCGTAAGAATAATTTGAAAATATACATTACCATTATAACTTAAAAAAACACCATTAACAAAATGAAAAAGTACTTTCTTTCGCTCGCGGTTTTATCGCTTTTTTACAGTAAAACTGAAGCGTGCGCATGGTCTGATCCGGATTATGAATATTTCAATCTGTTTACACAGAGTATCATCAAGGATAAATCGTACCTGCCTTTTCTTCACAGCTATTCTACCAGATTTTACACCGAATTTAAACAATCCCAGATTCCTAATGAAAATGTGGATGCATGGAAAAAATTCTTTAATAATCAACTGACTTTCGCGGAAACAGATTATCTGGTGAATAAAATGAGCCTCAATGATCTGAATGCTCTGAAAAATGGCAGCACGAACAATCAGCTTCTTACAAAACTCGGATCTGGTTTCTATTCTAAATATAAGGAAGCGATTGATTATCTGATTGAGGCAAAATATCTTGAACCGTACATGAAAATCAACTACGTTGAAAGTCCGGATTCATTTTATTACCGTGAAAGCGAAAGTTCCCAAAATGCAACAAATCTTGATTACAATAAAACCATCACTGCATTAACCTCTCTTTACAATGCGGCAAAAAATCCTGAAATTAAGCAGCGTTACGGATATCAGTTGGTGCGTTTCAACCATTATACAAGAAATTACGAAGCAGCGGTAGAGGCTTTCAAAACTTATGTTGAATCTGTAAAGTTAAGAGGAGCAATCTATTTTATGGCTCTTGATCAATTGGCGGGTGCACAACGCGGACTGGATCTGAAAAGTGATGCCAACTGGAATTTCTTTCAGGTTTTTATGAACAGTAAAAGCCGCAAAGAATCTGCCTTCGTTTCTATGAAACTTTCGGACACTGCTTCTTTTAATAATATCATGAAAAGAGCGGGAACGAATGAAGAAAAAAACATGGCTTATTTTCTTTTAGGCTATGAAGATTTCAACAATCCGATTCCGATTATGGAAAAAATGTTTGAAATAGATCCTGATTCTGAAATTCTGAAAGTGATGGCGGTGAGAAGTATCAATGAACTGGAAAGAAACTATCTTCCGATTTATTATTACACCAACAATAATGAAAAATCTGCGGTAAAAGTTTCTGCAAACAAGAATCCCGATCAGCCTAAAACAGAAGTTGCGGAAGCTCCTAAAGAAGAAAAAATATCGTTCTGGCAGAAAATAGTGCGCTTTTTTAAAAAATTATTCGGAATCAAAGACAAAACCGTTTCTGAAACCAAAGCCGAACAGAGCGATGATGAACTGTTGGACAACCCGAACAGAATTCCGGTTTTCAACAAGAATAATTATTACTATGATAATCAAACCAAAGATTTCTTAGATGATCTGGAGAAATTCACAAGCAAAACGAAAGAGAAATCCAAGGACGAATACTGGCAAATTGCAGATGCTTATCTGAAATTCCTTAAAAAAGATTATAAAGCGAGTACAGAGATTTTAGAAGACATCCAAACCAGCAATCCGGAATATCAGGAACAGATTAAAAGAATGAAGGTTTTGAATGATATTGTTTCGCAGCCTAAAATTGATGCGGACTTCGAAGATCATTTAATGAAAGATTATGCTGAATATTTTGTGGATAAACCGGAAGAGCCTAAAAAAGACAGTACGGAAACAGAATATGATTATTATGGTGAGGTTCCTTCTACAAAAGATTTCCTGAAAGATGTTCTTGCCAACCGTTATTTCCTGCAGGGTGAAGACGGAAAATCTTTCCTTATGAACAATACGCTTTCTGATCTTCAGTACAACCCCAACTCCAGTCTGGTAAAAAGTGTGGAAGATTTTTACAGAAAGCCGAACAAAACGAAATTCGAAGAACAGATTATTGCTAAAAATATTGATGATGTAGGAAATATCGATGCCTTTTTTGCAGTGATTTATGGTGACAGAGCCATGAGACAGGCAGACTTTGAGAAGGCTAAATCATACTACACAAAAGCACAGAATTTCACAGGAATTCCGAGAATCAATTATGACTGGGACGGGAATTCTCAGAAAAAAACGCCTCATCAATACGGAGCTTCAGAATATAATGGTTTCAGAAGTATTTCGGATCTTGTTTTCGGACATAATGTTTGGGAAAGTTATCAGAGTACACCTGAAGAAAGTATGGTGAAGGAAGATTTTTCTCAGTTTTCTTTCATTAAACCTATGATGAATAAGCTTGAACTGGCAGAAGCTTTAATTCAGCTTAAAAAGATAGGAAGCGGTAAGGACGAAAAATCAGCAAAAGCCAATCAGCTCATTGGAAATCTTCTTTACAATACTTCTTCTTTGGGATATTACAGACAGTTATTTGTGATGGATGTTGACAATACGAATGGCGGAAAATATAATTTCTGGAGCACCGACAATGAAACGCCTTATCAGTACTATTATAAAAACTTTACGAGTACTACTTTTATTGAACCTGATAATTTTGATCTGGCAATTAATTATTATAAAAAAGCATTGAATACATCAACGGATAAAGAGCAAAAAGCAAGAATTCTGTTTCAGATGGCAAGTGCGGAACAGGGGAAATATTATCAGTATGAAACTAAAAATCCTTCGAACGTAGATTACTCGGATCCAAAATGGAGCGAGAAAACGGATGCTTTCCAAAAGCAGTTAGATCAGATTAAAAATCAGAAATACAGAACGTATTTTGCCATGCTGAAAACACAGTATGCGGATACGGAGACTGCAAAAAATCTGATGGGAAGCTGTTCTTATTTCGGGTATTTTATGAAATAGAATGTTTAATAAAAAAAAGGAATCAGATCGATTCCTTTTTTTGTTTCTGTTTCTGCAGCCATTCTTCATGTTTTTTTCTGAAAAAATCGTGCTTGTAATCCTGATTTCTTTTGGCAGCATCAATAGAATGTGAAGAATGGATATCTTCATCTTCCTCCGCAAAATCTGCCAGTTTTTCATAGTAATAATGAAGCTGATCGAGTTCTTTTTCCGTTAAATCTTCAATATCGACAATCCTGTTGCTGGCTTTTTCATTCGCTGCGATCAATTCATTTAATTTGATCTGAATGGCTTTTGAGTCTTTATTCTGTGCCTTCTGAATTAAAAATACCATCAGGAAAGTGATGATGGTTGTTCCGGTATTGATTACGAGCTGCCATGTTTCGGAATATTTAAAAACAGGACCTAAAACCGCCCAGATAATAACGATTAACGTAGCTCCGATAAAAGCATAAGAACTTCCTGTAAATTTTGTTGCCCAGTCTGAAAATTTTTCGAAAAAACTTTTATCTGAAGTTGCCATTTTTCTTGGTATTAATACTTTTTAAACATCAAAAACTCCGCCGAAAAAGCAGCGTTTAAAGATAAGTTAAAAGGGCATGAGTTTTATTTATATTGTACGGCTTGTTTCCAAAAGCAAAATATGAAAATACATAAAAAAATCCGCTCCCCTGAAGGAACGGATTTTATATAATCATTGCAAAGTATGCAATTATCACACTTTAATTTCAACATCTACACCTGAAGGAAGTTCTAACTTCATTAGAGCATCCACAGTTTTAGAAGAAGAAGAGTAGATATCCATCAATCTCTTGTGAGCTGATAACTGGAACTGCTCTCTTGCTTTCTTGTTTACGTGTGGAGATCTCAACACTGTGAAGATTCTCTTGTTGGTTGGCAATGGAATTGGTCCGTTTACAACAGCACCAGTAGCCTTTACCGTTTTTACGATTTTCTCTGCAGATTTATCTACCAAGTTGTAATCGTAAGATTTAAGTTTTATTCTGATTCTTTGTGACATTTTAATCTAATTTAATATTAACCTTTAGCCTTAGCGATTACTTCTTCAGCAACGTTTGTAGGAGCAGCTTCGTATTTCTCGAATTCCATAGAAGATGTTGCTCTACCTGAAGATAACGTTCTAAGAGAAGTTACATAACCAAACATTTCAGATAGTGGAACGAAAGCTTTGATAACTTTAGCGTTGTTTCTATCGTCCATACCGTTTACAGTACCTCTTCTTCTGTTAAGGTCACCTACGATATCACCCATGTACTCTTCAGGAGTTACTACTTCAAGCTTCATGATTGGTTCCATGATAACCGCTTTAGCAGCTCTACCAGATTCTTTGAAACCTAACTTTGCAGCCAGTTCGAAAGATAACTGATCCGAGTCAACCTGGTGGTAAGATCCATCTTTCAATGTAATCTTCATAGATTCTACCTCAAATCCAGCTAAAGGACCGTTCTTCATTGCTTCTCTGAATCCTTTTTCAACTGAAGGAACAAATTCCTTAGGAATGTTACCCCCTTTAATTTCGTTGATGAATTCAAGACCTGTTTTTCCTTCGTCTGCAGGACCGATTTCGAATACGATATCCGCGAACTTACCTCTACCTCCAGACTGCTTTTTGTAAACCTCTCTGTGGCTGGCTTTTTGTGTAAGAGCTTCTTTGTATTCTACTTGCGGCTGACCTTGGTTAACCTCTACTTTGAACTCTCTTCTCATACGGTCTACGATGATATCCAAGTGAAGCTCACCCATACCGGAGATGATTGTTTGTCCTGAAGCCTCGTCTGTCTTAACCTGGAACGTTGGATCCTCTTCAGCTAATTTTGCTAAAGCGTTACCCATTTTATCCTGGTCAGCTTTTGTTTTAGGCTCAACAGCGATACCGATTACCGGATCCGGGAAGATCATCGATTCAAGAACGATTGGGTTCTTTTCATCAGATAATGTATCTCCTGTTTTAATATCTTTAAATCCTACAGCTGCACCGATATCTCCAGCCTCGATATACTCAACCGGATTTTGTTTGTTCGCGTGCATCTGATAGATTCTTGAGATTCTTTCTTTGTTACCAGATCTTGTGTTTAATACATAAGAACCAGCATCCAATCTTCCTGAATAAGCTCTGAAGAATGCTAATCTACCTACGAACGGGTCAGTAGCAATTTTGAAAGCTAATGCAGCGAAAGGCTCCTCAACAGATGGTTTTCTTTCGATATCAGCGTCAGTTCTTGGATCTGTTCCTTTGATATTGTCCTTATCCAATGGAGAAGGAAGATATTTACAAACAGCATCAAGCATGAACTGTACTCCTTTGTTTTTGAAAGAAGATCCACAAGTCATTGGAATGATAGAAAGATCGATAGTAGCTTTTCTTAATGCTTCGTTGATTTCCTCTTCAGAAATTGAATCCGGATCTTCGAAGAATTTCTCCATCAAAGTCTCATCATAATCCGCTACAGCTTCTACTAATTTCTCTCTATATTCAAGAACTTCATCCTTCATGTCTTCAGGAATTGGAACTACTTCATAAGTAGCACCTTGTCCTGCTTCATCCCAGATGATCGCTCTGTTCTTAATTAAGTCTACAACCCCTTTGAAATCTTCTTCAGCACCGATTGGTAAAACGATTGGAACAGCATTAGATCCTAACATTTCTTTTACTTGTTTTACAACGTTCAAGAAGTCAGCACCCTGTCTGTCCATTTTGTTTACGAATCCCATTCTCGCAACTTTGTAGTTGTCAGCCAATCTCCAGTTTGTTTCAGACTGAGGCTCTACTCCATCTACTGCAGAGAATAAGAATACCAAACCGTCCAATACTCTCAAAGATCTGTTTACTTCTACAGTGAAGTCAACGTGTCCCGGTGTATCGATAATGTTGAAGTGGTAAGGTTTTGTTTCAGGTAATTTCTTACCTTGATCTGTTGGGAAATTCCAGTTACAAGTAGTTGCAGCAGAAGTAATGGTAATACCTCTTTCTGCTTCCTGTTCCATCCAGTCCATTGTAGAAGCACCATCGTGAACTTCTCCAATTTTGTGGTTTACACCTGTATAGAATAAAATCCTTTCTGTAGTGGTAGTCTTACCTGCATCAATGTGAGCAGCAATACCAATATTTCTTGTAAATTTAAGATCTCTTCCCATTTCAGATTAGAATTTGAAGTGTGAGAAAGCTTTGTTTGCTTCCGCCATTTTGTGAGTATCAGTTTTCTTTTTGAAAGCTGCACCTTCTTCTCTTGAAGCAGCTACAACTTCGTTAGCTAATTTCAAAGCCATAGACTTATCATTTCTAGCTTTAGAATATTTGATTAACCATTTCATTGCCATAGAAATTTTTCTATCCGCTCTGATTGGCATTGGGATCTGGAAGTTAGCTCCACCTACTCTTCTGGAACGTACTTCTACGTGAGGCATAACGTTCGTTAATGCATCTTTCCAGATTTCAAGAGCTGTTTTTTCAGAATCTCCTTTTTTAGTTTCTACGATATCCAACGCATCATAGAAAATTTTGAATGCGATTGACTTTTTACCGTCAAGCATTAAGTTATTAACGAATCTCGTTACCAATTGATCATTAAACTTCGGATCTGGTAACAACGGTCTTTTTTTTGCTTTTGTCTTTCTCATTGTTTCTGTACCTTATTTAATGATTACTTTTTCTTTCCTTTTGCTGGTGCAGCTGGTGCTTGTCCTGGTTTAGGTCTCTTAGCTCCATACTTCGATCTTCTCTGTGTTCTTCCATTTACACCTGCAGTGTCTAATGCACCTCTTACGATGTGGTAACGTACTCCCGGTAGGTCTTTCACCCTTCCGCCTCTTACCAATACTATCGAGTGCTCTTGAAGATTATGTCCTTCGCCCGGGATGTAGGCGTTAACTTCTTTACCGTTAGAAAGTCTTACCCTTGCAACTTTTCTTAGTGCAGAGTTCGGTTTCTTCGGTGTAGTAGTATATACTCTCGTACATACACCACGTCTTTGTGGACAAGAATCAAGGGCAGCCGATTTGCTCTTCTTGGCAAGCGTGGCTCTTCCTTTTCTTACTAATTGTTGAATAGTAGGCATTTAATTGCTTTTTATTTTAGGGTGCAAAAATAATAATATTTTTTTAATTAACAAGCAGTTATACAGAAATAATATTTTTATTTAAAAATTAATTAACAGATACTTACGGTTTAATCCACGATTGTGACTTGTACGTTTCGGTTCCACTTAAAATTCCTTACATGCTGTTTAAGTTTATCAATATTATTTTTATTAATGGAATAGATCGATACTTTATCTCTTGCTACCGTAATGGGATTATTTATTTTCAGTTCCGCTACTTTTTTCCAGTTTTCAGGGATGTGATTCTGCAGCCAGGCTTCATAAATTATGGCAATATCGTAATCGTTAGTAATTGTATATTGAGTAAGAAAGCCCTGAAACTGTTTATCTGCCCATCTTTTATTTTCATTAAAAACGATTGTTTCTTTTGATCCTAAACCTGCCATATCCAACAAATGAATATTTGTAAAATAAGTAACTGCTCCAATGTCGTTAGCGACAATTTTTGACTCATTATAATAAGAGTGAAGAAATCTTGCAGACTGAATTTGCTGTTCATAAATATTTTTACCGCCGTCAATCAGCATTTTATGTGCGAAGGAAAATTTATATACCAATAAAAAAATATTTGCCAAGACCAATCCTGAAATTATCAATTCCTTTTTAATGTAGGTTCTGAAATGCTCAAACAAGCCTTTCAGTTTAGGAATCAAAGCCATAGAAAATCCCGTAAGAATATAAGCTTCATACCTGAACATCCCTTTAAGATCCGCAAACATGGAATGACAGACCATAAGTAAAGAAATAACAATCAGTAAAAAATGATCATTAATTATCAGCTGAAAATTCTTTGTTCTAAAATCTCTGATAATGAAAATCAAACACATCATAATCGGAAAGAATCCAATTTTATAAAAGCTGATATTCAGTAAAAAATTATCCAAAAAAACAGTTTTCAGCTGATGTGGAAAATGAGAGTCAAAAGTAAACCTCGTTCCTTTTACAATTACTGAATTCGGGAATAAATAGCCATCATGCTGATAATTAAAATAACAAAACACTACAATCGGGATAAAACCTATTAGCAAAATCCCAAAAGCATCCTTCCATTTTTTAATTAAAAGAAACAGAAAAGCAAGAATCACAAAATAAAACATGCTTTCAAAACGCACCAACCCCATCAATAATAAGGTGAGGTAAAATCCAAAAACAGAATATCTGCTTTTAAGATTTGAAAGACATAAAATATTTACTACAAATAAAAAAACATGAAAAACATGCTCCATTCCAGATAAAATCTGTACATGCAATACAGAAAAGAAAAGGGTAAAAAGCACTGAAAACACGATATTTTTTGCCATATTGAAAACGCCCGAAAAATACCTATTGAGAAAATAAACCGTTCCGACTCCAAAAAAAATATTTACCCAAAGCGAAAGTAGATCGTTATTTCCGGAAACTTTTATTAGAATACTTAAAACATAGGTAAATAAAGGAGAAGAAGACGTAGAGGAAAATTTATATTTCGTAACACCCCATACATCATATAATGCCAAATTTTTAGCCATTGCCAAATGGATATATGCATCGTCTATCATATATATATAATGTCCGTCAGTCTTCGATAAGGATATCAAAAAATAACCTATACATACAGCAGCAAAAAACAGAAGAGAGATGATAAAACTTTTCAAATTAATCTTTGACGAAGCTTGCATATTTAAATTCATTCTAAAAATATCAAAGATAAGTATCATCAATCACGAAACCGCATTTTCGGCACAATATTTACTTAATTTTGTTTCAGAAAAATAAACTACAATATAGATATGAAAAACGCCAACATTATCGGTCTTAAAGAAACCGACTGCAAAAAGATCTCAGAAAAATTAAATATTCTTTTAGCTAACTATTCCGTATTTTATCAGAATACAAGAGGTTCTCATTGGAACATTAAAGGAGATCAGTTTTTTACGCTTCACCCTAAATTCGAGGAACTATACAACAGTCTTGTTCTAAAGATTGATGAAATTGCAGAAAGAATTTTAACATTGGGGGCTACACCGGCTCACAATTATTCAGATTACCTGAAAGTATCAACCATAAAAGAAAGCGTGGAAGTAAGCGATGCTACCAAAAGCGTTGAAAACATTTTAAATTCATTCAAAGTGGTAATTGATCTTCAGAGAGAACTTTTAGACATTACAGATGCAGCCGGAGACGAAGGAACAAACTCGCAAATGAGCGACTACATTACAGAACAGGAAAAAGAAGTATGGATGTACAACTCTTATCTTGGAAAGTAAAGAAAGAAAAAATATCCGGAAAATTTAAAAAAATCACCTTACATTTAGGTGATTTTTATTTTTAATAACTATATTTGCGTATAAATTACACAATTATGCACAACGTACGATTAAACTCCATTTTAGATAACGACTTTTATAAAATAACGATGCAGAATGCGGTAGTAAAATTATTCCCAAGTTCTGTGGTAAAATATGAATTCATTAACCGTGGAAAACATCAGTTTCCTGAAGGTTTTGATGTTGCCTTAAGAGAAGCGGTTAATAAAATGGCAGAACTGAAGCTGACGAAAGACGAAAAAAAGTTCATGGCAAGAACCTGCCCTTATATTGATCTTCCTTATTTAGATTTTCTGGAAGGTTATCATTACGACCCTTCCGAAGTTAAAATTCATCAGGAAGGAAACGATCTTTCCGTAACTGTTGAAGGACTCTGGTACCGAACAATTCTTTGGGAAGTCCCATTATTAGCTCTTATCAGCGAGCTTCACTACGAAATGAACCACTTGGAAAGAGACTCCAATGAAGTGGTGATGAACAAAACACTGGAAAAAGCTGAAACACTGGCGAAACTGGGCGTTAATTTCGCGGAATTCGGAACCCGAAGAAGACACTCTCATAAAGTTCAGAATCTGGTTATGGAAGCTTTAACACAAAAGAAAGACTCTACATTCATCGGTTCTTCCAATGTGCATTTCGCGATGAAGTATGGTGTAAAACCTATCGGAACCCACGCTCACGAATGGTTTATGTTCCATGCTGCGGAATATGGTTTCAAAATGGCAAACGAACTGGCTCTGGAACATTGGGTGGATGTTTACCGCGGAGATTTGGGAGTTGCTCTTTCAGATACCTACACAACAGATGTTTTCTTTCAGCAGTTTGATAAAAAGTTTGCGAAACTTTTCGACGGTGTTCGTCACGACAGCGGCGATCCTCTGGAATTTGCAGATAAAACCATTGCTCATTATGAAAGACACGGCATTAATCCGTTATTCAAATATATTATTTTTTCAGATGGTTTAAATCTTGAGAAAGTAGAAGAAATCACCAATTACTGCAAAGGAAAGATCGGAGTTTCTTTCGGAATAGGAACCAATCTTACCAATGATGTCGGCTTAAAACCGATGAATATCGTCATGAAACTTATAGGTGTTCAGGCTCCGAACAAAGAATGGATTCCAACTGTAAAATTATCCGATGAACACGGAAAATATACCGGAGATCCTAAAATGATTGAACTGGCTAAAGAATTTTTAAGAATAAAAGAGTAAAACAGAAATGATGAAAAAAATTATCTTATCAGCTTCTATTTTTGCAACAGCATTTTCATTTGCTCAGAAAAAAATAGAAAAACTGGAGTTCAACGAAAAATTGGCTACAGAACTGGGAGCCGATAAATACGGAATGAAGCCGTACGTAATCGTAATGCTGACAACAGGAACTACAAAAATTGAAGACAAGACAAAAATGGCTGAGTTAATGAAAGAACATTTAGCCAATATCGGAAAACTTGCTAAAGAAGGAAAAGTTGTAGTGGCAGGTCCGTTTACCTCAGATAACAAACAAAATTTTGAAGGAATGTTCATCTTCAATACAAAATCCAAAGAAGAAGCAGAATCATGGGTAAAAACAGATCCCGCTGTAAAAGCAGGAGTCTTCGGATATGAAATCTTGCCATGGTATGGATCGGCAGCTTTGCCATTGTACCTGAAGCACCATGAGGAAATTGCGAAAGAAAATCCTTAATTACTCAGGTCAATGAGAAAACTATCTTATGTTTTATTGTTACTATCATTAATCAACTGCAAGAATAAATCTTCCGTATTTGAAGTAAAAATAAATTATGTTTCAAAAAATATTATTGATGAACTTAAGCATTTAAAAGAAGAGGACACCAACTTTTCCGGATTACTTTATAAGGATGAAAAATACGAAGTGTGGAAAAGCTGCTCTGGTGAATGGGGAGGAACTGTTTACTTTAAAAACCTGCAAAATGAAATCGTTCATTATGCAGTAGCAACCTGTCCCGTTTCTGTAAATAAAATAAACGGAAAATATTACGTTTCGAATTCTTTAGCCCATATGCGGGGATTTTCAAAGATTCTTGAAATTGCAGATCCTGAAAAAATGGAAACTACAAAGAAAATTCCGGTTTATCATCCTGATATTATAACTCGGGAATATGAATCAGAATCAACGTTAGGAACAAAAAAAATTCTTGATTCAACCAGAGTTCTCATTATATCAAGTTTCGTTTATAATAAAAAGCTGTATTCAATAATTTCAGGTATTGACGGAAAAAAAACAACCATTTCAGAATTAAAAAACAACCGGTTTGAAACAGTTTCTGAACTTCCCGAAAAGATTTTTTATTCAGAACCCATTATTGTTAAAAAAGCAGATAACCATCTCAAATTATATTTCCAACATCCCCAAAAAGGAATTTTGGAAATAAGAGACAATAAGATTCAATTAACTTACTATGAAAAATAAAACAGGCTGTCAGAATTTTGACAGCCTGTTTTTTTCTAATAATCAATGCAAATGTAAGGTTTACGCGCAAGTACACAACAATAAGGATTACTGCAGAAGGTATAACCCGGATTACAGACTCCGTATTCTAAAGGAACTTGGCAGTTTTCATAAGCGCCACCTGCAATTGCTTTCAGCTCTTTTCTGTTTAAAGACTTTAAATTTTTCATAGTATTTTGTTTAATTTGCTCCTACTCTTAAGATTTTCGGACATCTCTATAATAATTCCTTTTACGGAGATTTAAATATACAAAATATTTTTACACAAAAATTTACGCAAGGTTTTCTTATCTTTATAAAAAACAAAACCTTATGAAAACCATAGAAGAAATTCTGAAAAAATTAGACGAAATCATTATCTGGGCGAAAGAGAACCAAAGTCCGGTCGGATATTTTGCCTGCACCTACAGAATTATGACAGCACAGGTTCTGAAAGGAATTCAGCAGAAAAAATTTGAAGACAATCCGAGAATGATTGTACTGGATATTGCTTTTGCCACACGTTATCTTGAAGCGTGGGAAGCTTATTCGAAAGGACAAAAATGCACCAACTCATGGTTTTTAGCTTTTGAAGCCGCAAAAAACAAAAATCTGCTCATCTTACAGCACATTTTCTTAGGCATGAATGCACACATCAATCTCGATTTAGGAATTTCCGCTGCTTCCATTATGCCTTACCGAAAAATCAATCCGCTGAAAAAAGATTTTGAAAACATCAACAATGTTATTGCCTCCATTAATCAAAAAGTTCAGGATTCTCTAAATAAAATATGCTATCCTGTAGAATTGATTGATAAGCTTTCGAACGGAAAAGACAACGTCGTTCTGGATTTTGCTATTTCAAAAGCAAGAGATACTTCATGGGCAACTGCCGTTATCGCGTCAAATACGCCAAATTTCCTACGCGAGAACGTGATCGGAATTGTTGATTATGCCGCAGCAAAAGTTGCCACCCAAATTTTGAATCCTAAAATCCTCACTCCTTCTTTATTAAAGGAATTGAAAAAATGCGAAAGCAATGACGTGGTAAAAAACATTGAAATTCTTTCTTCCACCAAAAATGTTTAAGTTTCTTATGTAACCTTACAATTAATTTAATCCGACCCAAATAAGACTCTTAGTTTTTACCAAGCTTTTTCATAAGAATAGCTTCCATCTTTTCGTAGCCTTTTGCCGTAGGATGGATTTCGTCTTCGGTATAGATTTTATCCAGTCCGTTTCGGGAATCTTTCATTTCCGAATGATAATCTACGTATGGAATATTGTTCTTTTTTGCGTACGCTTCAATCATTGTATTCAGGGCAATTACTTTTTCAGCCGGATGCATATCTTTTCTCCAGCCAAAATCGTAAGCAGGAAGCACCGAACAAAGCACCACTTTAATATTATTCGCTTTTGCGAGCTCCACCATCGAAACAATATTTCCGAAAACTTTATCCAGAGAAATCGGCCCCTGATTTTCGGCAATATCATTCGTTCCGGCAAGAATAATGACTCTTTTCGGTTTTAAATTAATGACATCTTCACGAAACCTTAAAAGCATCTGCGAAGTTACCTGTCCGCTGATTCCTCTTCCGACAAAATTATTTTTTGTAAAAAATGAAGGATCTGTAGAAAACCAGCCTTCCGTAATAGAATCTCCCATAAAAACAGAATTTGGAGCCATTTTTTTCGCTACAACTTCCTGATTTTTCTTTTCATATTTAGCATAATTGGCAAAATCCTGCGCTGAAAAAATGGATGAAAACATAACGGCTGCAATGCTTAAGAATTTCATGAAACTTATTTTTGATTTGAAAAGATGAAATAACGGAAAACAAATTGATCCTGCAAATATCTTTCCCGAAAAACCAAAACTTTTAGTTGATTAATTTTTAACCACAAAGTCACAAAAGATTTTTAATTTTTTATTATACCGAAAGATTTGAATATCGTAATCAACGTATTATAATGATCTTTTGCAGGTTTTGCGGCTAAAAAAAATAATTTCTAATATAAAAACTTACGGTTTTCCATAAAAGAAATCAATTTTCCTTTTTGTAATTTTGAAAACATGAAAGAAAAGAAATTGCAGGTTTTTGTATCTTCAACTTTTACTGATTTGATTGCAGAACGTCAAGCAGCCGTTGAAGCAATTCTATCCTCAGGAAATATTCCTGCAGGAATGGAACTATTCTCAGCAGGTGATGAAAGCCAAATGACTGTTATTAAAAGATGGATTGATGAAAGTGATGTCTACTTGTTAATTCTTGGAGGAAGATATGGAAGTATTGAACCCCAAAGTGGTAAAAGCTATACTCAACTTGAATATGAATATGCTCTCGAAAAGAATAAAGCCCTTTTTGCGGTTGTTTTAAGTGATAAATTTATAGATGAAAAACTTGCTAAAGAAGGCAAATCTATCTTAGAATTAGACAATAATAAAGAATTAAAAGAGTTTAAATCTTTTGTAAAATCTAAAATGATTGTATTTTGTAACGACAAGAAAGACATTCAATTAGCCATATTTAAAACATTATCCGAATTTGCCTATTCAAAAGAATTAACTGGGTGGATAAGAGGTGACAATGCTCTAAATTCAAATTTATTAGCTGAAGAAATAGCAAGATTAACCAAAGAGAACGACGAACTTAGAAAAGCTAACTTAAATAAAAATATTTTATTTAATGGTTTATCTTATAATGAATTAAAATCTTTACTTAAATGTGAAGAGGCAATTATTGATGAATATATTGACACACACGATACACTTTTTGAATATTTATTATATATTGGTGAATCTTTAGCACAAAAAATCATTACAACTAATCGAAAAACTTCAAGTAATTTAAGAAAGCTTAAAAATTTTAAAATAGTAAATTATGACACAATAAAAAGAGAATTTTATTTCTCAGAGGATGGTCATAATTTTTACTTAAGAATGCTTATAGATGAAGAAAACTAAAAAATGGAGATGACATATTTAATTATAGGATTTATAGCCGGAGGAATTCTTGGTGCGGTTATTTTATATTTCGCCCAGAAATCTTCTACCGTTTCGAGGAATTCTTACGATGAACTCAATAATTTACACATTAAAAACAGTTCCGATTTAGAAAATTCCAATCAGAAAATTCAGGAATTAACACAAAATATCAGCAGGGAAAAAGAAATCAATGCACAGCAGAGCGACCTTCTTAATGACCTGAAAAATGAATTTGCCAAAATTTCTGCGGAACACGCTTCTTTAAACACTCAGTTTTCCGAACAGAAAGAATTTAATGCGAAACAGAATCTTCAGATCGAAAATCTTTTAACAGAAAAACAGACTTTGTTTGCAAAAAACTCCGAGCTTTCCGCGATTAACGAAAGCTTACAGAAATCTTTGCAGACGCAGAAAGAAGAGATCGCAAAAATTCAGGAAGAATCTAAATTGCAGTTCGAAAATTTAGCCAATAAAATCCTTGAAGAAAAGACAGAAAAATTCACCACCTTAAATCAAAACAACCTTAAAACCATCCTTGAACCATTTCAGGAAAGAATCGTGGAATTGAAAAACCGCGTGAACGAAGCCTACGAAAAGGAAAACAAAGAGCGTTTTTCTCTTGCCGAAAAAGTAAAAGAATTAGCAGAACTGAATCAGCAGATTTCTGAAGATGCGAAAAAACTGACGAGAGCTCTGAAAGGCGAAAGCAAAACGCAGGGAAACTGGGGAGAAATGATCCTCGAAAGCATTCTTGAAAAATCCGGACTGGTAAAAGGTAGAGAATATTTCCTTGAACATGAGCTTCGCGATGAAGACAATAAAGCATTGTTCTCAGAATTTTCCGGCAAAAAAATGCGCCCCGATGCCGTTATAAAATATCCCGACGAAAGAAATGTAATCATTGATTCTAAAGTTTCGCTCACGGCTTTTACAGAACTGGTAGACGAAACCGATCAGGATGTTTATCTGATGAAACTCAATCAGCATTTATCTTCCATTAAAAATCACATTACGCAACTTAGTCAAAAAGCATATGATGATTACGGAAAATCCCTTGATTTCGTGATGATGTTTATTCCGAGTGAACCGGCTTATATTGCAGCAATGCAGGCAGACCAGAATCTTTGGAATTTTGCCTACGAAAGAAGAGTTCTGCTTTTAAATCCAAGCAATCTGATTACTTCTTTAAAACTGATTGCCGATCTCTGGAAACGCGAATACCAGAACAGAAATTCTATGGAAATTGCGGAAAGAGGGGCAAAACTGTATGATAAATTCGTAGGTTTTATCGAAAATCTGGAAAAAGTAGGAAAAAATCTGGATCAGGCGAAAAATGTTTATAATGATGCTTACAAACAGCTTTCAACAGGAAATGACAATTTGGTGATCCAAACCCAAAAGCTGAAATCTTTGGGGATAAAAAATAAGAAAGACCTTCCGCAGAGTCTGGTAGAAAACTCTCAGACCGCACTGGAAAATTTAGAAGAATAAAATTTACAACCTCAGATCGGCTCTGAGGTTTTTTATTTAACTGTAAATTTTAACTAATTTTGCAGGATGTTAATAGAAAGCTTTCAGAACGAAAAAGTAAAATACGTCATCAAACTTCTTACTGATAATAGATTCCGTAAGAAATCGGATGTTTTTGTGGTGGAAGGACAGCAGGAAAATGACCGCGCCCAGAAATATCATTTTGAACCCGTGGAATTTTTTATCTGCGAAACTATTTTTCAGAAAGAACTTCCCAGAGGAAAAATTCATCTCGTTAGCGAAAAAGTGTACGAAAAAATCGCCTATCGCGGAACTTCGGAAGGAATTATCGGGATTTACAAAACAAAAGAAGCCGATCTATCTGCGTTTAAACCAAAGGAAGATTCTACGGTCATTATTGTAGAAGGTGTTGAAAAACCGGGAAATCTGGGGGCTATTTTGCGAAGTTGTGAAGCTTTCGGTATTGATGCATTAATTGTTTCAGACGGAAAAACCGATTTTTATAACCCGAATGTGATCCGCTCAAGTGTAGGCTGCTTATTCGGAATGGAAGTTTTTCAGGCAGAAAATCAGGAAACGTTTGAATTTCTTCAGAAAAATAATTTCAATATTTACACAACGATCATGGATGAAACTGCCGAAGATCTTTACAAAAGAGATTTTAAACAGAAATCTGCCGTTTTATTCGGGACAGAACATTCGGGATTAAGTAATTTCTGGATCGGGAAAGGAAAAAATACACTGATTCCGATGGCAGGAAGCATTGATTCTTTAAACCTGAGCAATGCTGTTGCGATTACGTGCTACGAAACACTGAAGCAGAAGAAGGGATAATTTGGCTGTTGGAGATTACTTGATTGTTTATCGTTGATCGTGATCAGATCAACTGACAATCATTACAATATAAGCATAAAAAAACCGTTCCACTGAGTGAAACGGTTCTTTTATTTTTGAGCTAGAATTATTTCTTAACTTCTTCTTTAGCAGCTTTAGCAGCATCTTTTACTTCAGCTTTAGCTTCTTTAGCAGCTCCTTCTACTTTAGCAGCAGCAGAATCAGCAACAACTTTTACTGAATCAGCAGTAGCAGTTACTGTAGAATCAGCAGCTTTAGCTGTAGAATCGATAGCTGTAGTAGCAGAATCAGCAGTAGCTTCAGTAGTATTAGCTTCAGTTTTTTTACAAGCAACTAGAGAGATTGCAGCGATAGCAGCTACGAATAATGACTTTTTCATAATAAATTAAATTTAATTTTGTTAATATTGTTTTATAAAATCTTTTTCTGTTCTGTTATTTGAACAAGACAAAGGTATAGCAGATAGAAAATTTGTTTAGGAAAAATAATTGTAATACCTTTGTAAAATAGTTTTACAAAAAAACATTACTGATAATCAATAATTTAATTATTTTAAAATAAATTGACGGACTTAGATCTATTACATTTTGAGCAACTAAAAAAGGATGTCCAGGCTCAATATCTGAAAGAATACACTCCTTCCTATGACGATATTTCGAAATGGAAGGGTATCGACATCATTTATTTTCAGGAAGATCTCAGAAAAAAGGCAAAAGGGAACATCAGCGAAAAATCTTTCTATACCTATTTTAAGAATTCGCCGGTTACCAAACTGCCAAGAATTGATATGCTGAATTTACTCAGTATTTATGCAGGTTACGACTCATGGTATGAATTCAAAAAACAGCATCTTTTTGCAGGTGAATTGCTGCAGGATGATGAAGATTTGAAAGACAATGAACTTAAAGAACTGGAAAAAACAGTTTCTGCATCACTCGATTTGCCAAAAGATGACGATTTACCTAAAAAACAGGAATTTAAAACCCCTGAAAACTCCGATTTACAAAAATCAATACTTGAAAATCAATTAATTAATAAAAATTCAGAGACTGAAAAAATTTCCTTAGCAGAAGCTGAAAAACCCAAGAAAAATTTCTTCAAAAAGAATGTTTGGGCAATTGTTACCACTATTTTAGTAATTCTTACAGGACTTTTAGGATTTAAAGATGCGATCTTTCAAAAAACTTATGTGTACTGTTTTACGGATGCCGACAGAAATTTAAGTATTCAGCGTGAAATAGAAATCAAAGTGATCAAGGAAAACGAATCTCCCATTCTTTACAGGATAAAACCAGGAGAATGTTTCAGATATGCCACAAAGGACAAAAATCTTAAAATGCAGATCAGTTCTCCGTTTTATGAATATCTGGAAGTGAACCGAAACTTAGAAAATGCCCCTGAAGAGGAAACCATCGAGCTGAAACCCGATGATTATAAGATGGCGCTTTATTATTTTTCAACAAAAGATGTAAAGGGAGAAAATTCGCAGGAACAGAATGATCTCATCACCCAAAAAAGAAGACAACTGGAAAACCGAATCAGCAATAACGCCGTGATCACTCAGGTTTACGACAGTGATATTTACGGACTTGAAACCTTGGATAAGGAAGATTACATCACTTTAGTCACCACACCTACAACATCACTTAAAAACCTTAATGTTATCGAGATGAAGACGGATAACAAAGGGAAAATCGTATCTATTAAATTTAAAATCTCAGCCAATGAAAACAATAAATAACTTTTTGTTTTTTATCATATTAATAGGATTCACCATGACTTCGTGCATTAAAAAAGAAGACAACGGAGGACAGAGTGATCTGGAAAAGCTAAGAAACACGAACAACAAAACGGTAAAAATGGACAGTACTCAGGCTATCAATTCCATTACTTCGCAAAAAGTACAGGATGTGCTGGATTTGTCTACGTTATATCTTTCCGGACAGAGAAATACGGAAATTGATACGGCAATTTACTCTAAAATAGAAAAGTATTTCCAGAAGTCTGATTCTACTACCTTTAAGGATCTTTTTAAAGAACTTGAAAGCCTGAATGTAAAAAAAGTACGCGTCAGCAATCTGAATGTTTTCCAGAAAATTAAGGAAAAAGACACGCTGAATTTTGCCAAATTCAATGTGGAATATTTTGGGGATAAAAATAAATCTTTGGGAAATTTTGAGCGAAATGCACAATACACTTTGGTATCAAAACCTTCTCAGAAAAGCAAGGAATTTAAATTTTACTTTGTGAAATTTTACTCTGATGCTCCTGAAAAAGACAGTACCGCATCGGGTGTCACCAAATAGTCGAGCGGAATATCATTTTCCCAGACATCATCGATATTTTCTTCGGGGTTAAAATAATTAACTCCGATTTTTTTTGTCTCTTCCGATACTTTTTCAAAAAAACCATCGTAGAAACCTTTTCCGTAACCTACTCTATTTCCTTGTCTGTCGCAGTATAAAAGAGGCGTAATTACAAAATCAAAATCCAGAATACCAGAATCTTCATCAGAAACAGGTTCGGAAATTCCCCAGTTATTCAACTCAAATTTAGAATCTGCAAAAATTTCTACCGAAAGCAGTCTTGTATCGACAATTTTAGGAACAAAAACACAAATCTTTCCGCTTAAAAAGTAGCTGACGAAAATCTGGGTATTTACTTCCCTAAACTTCTCAATCGGAATAAAAATATGGATTTTCTGGTTTTGAGAAGGTTTAAAATATTCAATGAAATTTTTAAAAATCTTTTCAGATAACAAGAAAGCCTCATCAATCGACAAGGCTTTTCTTTTTTGCATATATTTTTTTCTTAATTCTGCTTTTAACATATCGATTATGCGTTTTCAGAATCAAGGATTTTGTACAATTTATCAGACAGACGAACTCTGAAAGGCAGTTCGAAAGTAATCTGATCTCCTGCTTTTGCTGCATCGCTGAAAGCTCCGTTCACAAAAATCTGAGAGATCGTTATTTCCTGATCTCCTGTTGTGGGTCCGGAAATTAATACTTTATCTCCTACTGCAAGTTCATTGTTTTCAATTAAAAACTGAGCAATCTTAGATTTTGAATAATAATGTTCCGCCTTTCCGATCAAGGTCTTTTTAACTTTTATTTTCTGGCGTATATCTTTTGTTTCAGCTTTTGCTAAAGGCTTGTCCGGTAAATCTCCTGATTTTTTGAATTTCAAAGCTTCAGATTTTCCTTTTCTGAATACTTTATTTCCTACCTGAAGACCCTTTCTTTTAGCAACCTGCTCTTCCCAAGGCAAATGAATGGTTTCCTGACATTCTGTCGAACAGCAGTTTTCCATCGCCGCTTTACATTCATCACACTGGATAAACAATAAATGACACGCATCGTTCGCACAGTTCGTATGATTGTCACACGGTTTTCCGCACTGGTGGCATTGCGCAATAATGTCGTCGGTAATTCTTTCGCCTAATCTGTGGTCGAATACAAAGTTTTTACCGATAAACTTGCTTTCTATTCCTTCTTCTTTTATCTGACGGGTGTATTCGATAATTCCGCCTTCCAATTGAAATACATTTTTGAAACCCTGATGTTTGAAATAAGCACTTGCCTTTTCGCAGCGGATTCCTCCGGTACAGTACATCAAAAGATTTTTATCTTCTTTGAAATCCTGTAGCTGCTCGTTAATAATCGGCAGACTTTCTCTGAAGTTTTCCACATCCGGAGTAATTGCTCCTTCAAAATGCCCGACTTCACTTTCGTAGTGATTTCTGAAATCTACGACAATGGTGTTCGGATCTTCAAGCAAACTGTTAAATTCTTTTGCTCTTAAATGAACGCCTTTATTGGTAACATCAAAAGTCTCATCGTTCAGACCATCTGCTACGATTTTGTTTCTGACTTTGATGGTTAATTTTAAAAATGAATGATTGTCCTGCTCCACTGCTACATTCAGACGAATGCCTTTCATGAAATCGTATGCTTCAAGTGTCTCGCGAAATGCCTCAAAGTTGTCGGCAGGAACGCTCATCTGAGCATTAATTCCTTCATGCGCCACATAGATACGGCCAAGCGCATCCAGTGCATTCCAGGCTATAAATAAATCGTCGCGAAATTTTTTGGGATCTTCAATTTTGGCATACGCATAGAAAGATAGGGTAAGGCGCTCTTTTCCGGCCTCATCAATTAGTCGAGCTCTTTCTTCTGCGCTTAAGGTGTTGTACAGTTGCATGCTATAAACGTTTTAAGTGAGAAAATTTTTGCAAAGATAATTATTTTCAGATTAATGAAAAATATAAGATTTATCAGGTATACATTCAGATTGGTACTCTTTTGGCTTAATCATCATCAGTCTGATTTAACTTTATGACAATACAAACATCAATATGCCATAATGTCATTAAGATTTTTTTAAGGTTCGTTAATTGAGATTTTAAAATTTATGGGATAATGTATAAATTATTGCAATTGCTGTTAAATTTTAGTTAAAAATGAAACATTCCGTACCAATTGCATACCTATTTAGCATTAAATTTGTTTACAGTAAAATGAAAAAGTTAACATCAATAAATAACAAAGAAAGATATACAATGAAGAGTACTTTAAAAAAACTATTACCATTTGCAGTAGTGGGAGTAATTTCCGGTGCTACTACCGTTGGAGGATTACAATATCTTAATCACGATTCCAACAGCGCAGATCAATCATATTTTACAAAATCCTCTAATGTTTCCTTTGCTGGGATGAATTCTGCCGCAGTGGGAGACGATTTTGTAAAAGCTGCCAAAACGACAGTTCCGGCAGTGGTAACCATCAAAAATTATCAGTCTAGAACTTCAAGCAGGGCTTCGGAGCAGGATATGTTCGATTTCTTCTTCGGAGATCCGTTCGGAGGAAGAGGACAGCAGAGACAAAAGCAGCAGGTTCCGGATAATATGCCTTCAGGAATGGGATCGGGGGTAATTATTTCGCCGGACGGATACATCATTTCGAACAACCACGTTGTTGCAGGAGCCAATAAGTTAGAAGTGGTTTTAAGCAACAAAAAATCTTATATCGCCACTTTAGTAGGAACAGACCCGAATACAGATATTTCCCTTCTTAAAATTGAAGAAAAAGGATTGCCTTATTTAAATTTTGCAAATTCCGATAATATTGAAGTAGGACAATGGGTACTTGCCGTAGGAAATCCGCTTGGATTGAATTCTACCGTTACAGCGGGAATTGTTTCAGCAAAAGGCAGAGGAATCGGAATCTTAAGTTCACAAGGGAAAGCAGCTAATCCGATTGAAAGTTTTATTCAGACCGATGCAGCTATTAATCCGGGGAACTCCGGAGGAGCTTTGGTAAATACAAACGGAGATCTGATCGGGATTAACTCAGCGATTCAGTCTACAACAGGTTATTACCAAGGGTACGGATTTGCAGTTCCGGCAAACTTAGCGAGAAAGATTGTTGAAGACATCAAAAAATTCGGTATCGTACAGAGAGGATTCTTAGGAGTAACTTCTTTAGATCTTTCAGACGATCAGCTTGTTGCCGCTTACAATAAAGATAAAAAGACCAATTATAAATCCGGTTCGGGAGTTCTGGTAACAGGATTCGGAGAAAGCAGCGGTGCAGAAGATGCAGGATTAAAAGTGGGTGATATCATTACCCAGATTGATACAACGCCAATTACAGATTTTGCAGATCTTTCCATTGCCATCGGAAGCAAACGTCCGGGAGATAAAGTGACGGTAACTTACCAGAGAAACGGAAAACCTTCCACAACAACCGTTACGTTAAGAGATCAGAAAGGAGGAACTTCTACAAGAACCAAAGCGGATCTGAGCGTAACGGAAAAAATCGGAGCCGATTTCCAGAGTATTGATGACAAAACAAAAGCATACTATGGTCTTAACAGCGGAGTTATCGCCAAAAATGTAATTGAAGGCGGTGAAATGGCTAAAGCAGGAATCGTAGACGGATATATCATCACAGAGATCAACGGAAAACCAGTAAACTCACAGAAAGACGTAGAAAACATTCTGAATAAGTTCACCGGAACTGCCCAGATCAAATACATGGATGACTACGGAAGAGGGTATCAGAGAGGCTTTAAAATGCCTTAATAAAAGAGCTAAACTTCACTTCATATCAAAAAACCGGCTGCCTCAAATGAGGCAGCCGAGTTTTTTAGTTTAATATTCAGAAACATTTTATTTAATTGAAAAAGAAATCCTGCAACTGAAATCAGCAAACCATCCTTCCGGAAAGCTTCCTGCACCCCTGCAACAGCTTTTCAGGGAACCGGGAAAGGATGTTTCACCCCTGCAGCAAACTTTCCGGAAAGCGGGAAACCTTCCCACACCCTAGTAAGAAACTTTCCGGAAATTGATATAAAAACAAAAAACGCTGCAACCTGCAACGTTTTTATAACTATGATTTATTCATTTTTTCAGCGATTCTTCTTTTCTTCTTTCGTTCATAAATGACTTCTACAATCTTACCTCCGATCCACGAAAACGGGAAGAACGTAAGAAAAATAGAGATTTTATAGAAGGTAGGATGATAAGGAAAAACAATAACATCCAGCATGGCTATAAAAAGCATAATGAAACCGATAAGAATAGCATAAGCCACCTTAGCATATTTTACGATAATGGCAGTTGCCACCCCTCCCACTGTAGTTCCCAGTCCGGAAATAAACAGCAGGAAACCGAAAAACGCACCGTCATTCTGCTTGCTCTGAAGAAATCTCTGCCAATGCTCGAACGGAGCAAAAGCATCGAAATTTACCCATTGCGGAAATGCTCTTATCCCAAGAGTAATGATGAGTCCTGCAATCCCAAGACCTACGATAACCGCAATTGTATTTCTTATAAAATTCATTAATCCTGATGTGCGATCATAGAAATTTCGATATCCACATTTTTCGGCAGACAGGAAACCTGTACCGTTTCACGCGCAGGAAAGCTTTCCGCGTCCAGATAGGAAGCGTAAATATCATTCATTACCGCAAAATCATCCATGCTTTTAAGGAAAATGGTTGCTTTTACCACATTCTTAAAAGTCATTCCTGCTTCTGTAAGAATTGCTTCAAGGTTTTTCATTACCTGATGGGTTTCTTTTTCAATTCCTTCTACCAGTTTACCGGTTGCAGGATCTACAGGGATCTGTCCGGAAATATACAATATTCCGTTTGCCATATTGGCTTGTGAATATGGTCCGATCGCTGCAGGAGCATTTACGGTGTTGATTACTTTTTTCATGAAAATTTATTTTGGGTGCAAATATAAAATTTATATTCTATTTCTATAATCAAATATTAGAAAGGTGCATTTGGCTGTGTAAAACTTCTGTCTTTATACTTCAGCGCATCACTTAAGATATTGGCTTTGATCCCGATAAAGAAGTCATATACTTTATACTGCCCGAAAGGAACCCAGTTGAAATTAATGGTAAAACTTCGCTGATCTCTTGCAAAACCGATTCTGGTATATGCCAGTTTCTGCGTCACCATATCGTAGTGGGTACTTCCGTTGATGTTCCAGTAAGGCGTTAGCTTAAGACTTCCGTCCAGTCCCACAGAAGCCAGTCTCGTTGGCGTTCTGGAAGCTGAACTTTTTGTGTAGGCATAGTTTGCATTTACATTTAACGTCCATGCCTGATCGAAATGCGCGTAATTATCATCATCAAAATAATAATTTTCATTCCTTACCTCCCCTTTCGTTTTATACTTCTTGGCATAATCTGTTTTCTCTCCAAAAATTTCGCTGCTCAGAGGATAAGACATCTGAACGTTGAATCCCTGAACACTGAAGTAGCCGAACTCTTCTGTCCTTATTCCGGCATCCTGTCCCGGAAGATAGATAATTCTGTATGGGTCCAAAGATAAACTTGTATTCAGGCTGAGTTTATTATTAAAGAAAGAAGACTGTCCCGTAATCGTAATAATGGAAAAAGGATGATCTTTCGCTGCAAAATTATAATTTCCGGAAAGGTTAAGAGATTCAAAAATCTTTATTTTCTTCACTCCTGTAGAATCGCTTTTCGATTTTACCTTCATCTCTAAATTATTCCCGATGTTAAAACCTAAAGCTCCTACTAATCCCGTCGTCGGACTTCCGATAATTCCGCCTTCAAAAATAGAATACGGGGTTAAAGCTCCGTTCGCATCATAATAATTTTTAAAATATCCATATCCGGAACCTCCGAAATCCGGAGAATAGGTAAACCCGATACTTGGTGTCATCATGTGTCTGATGGCTTCAATCGCAGAACCTTTCTTAAAGTTTGCCTGTCCATACAAAGTGGTCTGAATACTTGCTGTTGTTGAAAACGTAGAATATCCTGAAATTCCTTTATTGGTTTCCGTAATTACTTTATTCTGAATAGGATCGTAGAATTTATTGATGGTTTTTGTGGTTAACGCATTATCAATATTTGCTCCCAAACTGAATGTGAAATATTTTGCTACGGTTGTATTGGTTCCCAGAGCAATGTTATTTTTCACTCCGGTCTGCAGTTTATCCCACATTGCCGCTTTAAACAGCTCGCCTTCGTTGGTCTGAACAAAGTTCGATAAGTTAATCCCTGTGTTTACCGTTAAATTTTCAAGCAGACCGGAACGCACTCCTGTTTTGGATTTGAATAAATAAAACTGGTTGATCGCCACGTTCATCTGCGGCAGACGAAGATCTGATAAACCGGTGGCAAAATTCTGAGAATAGGAAGCGGTTCCCGTAATCGTAACCGGAAGCTTCAAAAATCTTTTGGTAATCGTAACCGTAGAGTTTTGCTGGGTATTTAAAACATTCTGATTTAAAATATAATTATTGTTCAGCGTGTTGTTATAGAATTTTGTACTTACAATATCCACCGATGCAGAAAACGTAAGGAAAGGATTGGCTTTTGAATCCTGTGTATGTCTCCACGCAATTCTGTATGTTCCTGTTTTACCGTAATCGTCCAAACCTTTGATCCCGCGAACCATGGTTCCGATGTCCGCAGAAAAGTTTCCGGAATAGCGGTATTTTTTAATATAATTCATTTCAGGGCGCAGGTTCCAGCTTCCTTTGGTGTAAATATCCGAAAGGATTTTAAGGTCAAAATGTTCCCCGATCGGCTGATAATAACCTAAACCATTAAGGAAGAAACCGACATCCTGTCTTTCCCCGAAACTCGGGATCAGAATCCCCGCAGATCTTTTGCTTGAAAAAGGAAGAATAGCAAAAGGCATGATGAGCGGAGTGGGAACCTGCTCTATATACATCTGGATAGGCCCCGAAACAATGGAAGATTTATTCTTTGTTTTTACAAGCTTCAGGTATCTTGCTCTTAAAAAATAATCTGCCGCGGTATCTTTTTTCTTGATGTAATAATCGTCGGTGGTATAATCTGCCCGGCTCATCGCAAAGATACTGTCGTTGTACTTTTTGGTTTTGTTTGCTGTAATTACCCCTTCGTTTTCTTCGGTTCTGGCATTAAACGCAATTGCCTGTCTTGTTAAGGTATTATACTGAAATTCTGTGGTTTCGTATTTTTTCCCTGCCTGCGTTGTAATAACAGGCTCGATAATTCTTCCCAAAGAGTCCTGTTTTCCGCGTGCGTACATGAGATGTTTCTGCTCATCAATCGAAATATAGTCTGCATCAATCTGCATATCCTGGTATTTCACCTGCGCATTTTTGTTAAGATACACCATCTTTTTCTGGAAATCTCTTCTCTGGTAGTCTGCTTTTGTCTGCAGAACGGCATCCAGTGGTTCCTTTTTCAGAACAATGGTATCTTTTTTGGAAATAGTATCATTAACCGCATTTTCAGGCAATTTTTTGGACGTTTGCTGTGCTAAAAAATTGTTAAAAATTAGGATAATTAAAATTTGTAATATATTTTTGGAGACGGTTTTGACCAATTTTTTGTTATATTTATATGTATACAATTAAGGCTCAAAATTAATATAAATTTTAAAACTGTAAGATGCACAAAGTAAATTTTAAAATAATTTTATCATTTCTCTTCATCCTGTTTACCAACTTTATTTTTTCGCAAAAGAAATTTACCATTGTTTTGGACGCCGGACACGGAGGAAGTGATTACGGAGCTAACAGAACCTACACCGATATCGGAAGGATCTCCGAAAAGGATGTAACGCTTGCCATTACGCTTAAAGTGGGGGCAATGCTTGAAAAAAATAAAGATTTTAAGGTAATCTATACACGAAAGATCGACGAATATCCTTCTTTATCGGACAGAACCAATCTTGCGAACAGAAGCAAAGCGGATCTTTTTGTTTCCATCCACTGTAATTCTTCCAAAAGACCAACCGCGTACGGAACCGAAACTTATGTACAGGGACCGGATCAGAATGATACCAATCTGGAAGTGGCAAAAAGAGAAAATGATGTGATCTTTCTGGATGAAAAAGATAAGCAGACTTTCGGTTCTTATGATGCAAGCTCTCCGGAATCTTTAATTGCCCTGAAACTTCAGCAAAGCAAATATCTGGAATCCAGCCTTCTTCTGGGCGGATTGGTAGAAAATAATTTTGTGAATAAGGACAAAAGAAGTTCCCGCGGTGTGTTCCAGAAAAACCTGCACGTTCTGCGTATGAATGCAATGCCTTCCGTATTAATTGAAACCGGATTCATCAATCATCCCGAAGAAAGTCATTATCTGGCTTCTGAAAAAGGACAGGATGAAATTTCCGAAAGTATTTATCAGGCAATTATTGATTACAAAAAAGCGATCGACAGAAAATCGGGTGTTTCCGCAGTGGTGAAAAAACCTGAACCGGATAAACTGGCGGAAGTAGCGCTGAAAAATGATTTCCGAATCTTACTGTTGAGTTCTCCGGAAAAACACAACGACGGCGATCCTGCTTTAAAAGGGTTAAATTACATTCTGCCTATTAAAGAGAACGGACAGTACAAATATTATTACGGGGTTACCAACCTTGCTTCTGTAAGAGATATCAACATTAAAACGGCAAAAGACGCCGGATTCCGTAATGCATATGCGGTAGGATTCATGCCGAACCAGAAATTAAGCACCGGATACTATACCATTGAAGTCTATGTTGGCGAAAAACTGAATGGAAATTCTTTCATTCTTCAGACACTTAAAGATGTGGAAAGAAACAAAGAAAGCGGCGTTTTCTATTATACCTACGGAAAAGTGTATACTTTGGAGGATGCGGTGAAATTGCAGAAAGATCTTGAGGCTAAAGGAATTAAGAATACCGTAATTCAAAAAGTTTTCAAATAATAAAAAAATAATTTTGAAGTTAAAAAGTTAATTATTACTTTTGCAACCTCAAAATTTGGCCTATTCGTCTAGTGGTTAGGACTCAAGGTTTTCATCCTTGCAACAGGAGTTCGATTCTCCTATAGGCTACCAAATTTATATCATGCCGGATTTAAAAATACAAGAAGCTAAATTGCTTTTTAAGAAAATCCACTCTAACCCAAAAAGTTATGATTTAAAAATCAATGAAGACGGGATAACAGGCAGTGATGATAAAATAAGTTTCAGACTTGACAGGACTGGAGAAAGGGTCACTTTTGAAGTAACGATTGACGGACTTACCTTCACCAATACCACTGGAGAATGGAACAATGCGATGGTAATGCTGAAGAGCACCATCAAAAAATTAGAAAGAGAAGAAGAGAATATTAAAATAGAACAGGCAATAGATAAACTCAAAAAATATTTATCTGAAGAAAATTAAAAATTTTTAAAAATAAATTTGGAGGATAAAAAAAAAGTTTTTACTTTTGCACTCACATTTGAACGATATGGCAAATCATAAATCAGCATTAAAAAGAATCAGACAAAACGAAGTAAGAAAACTTCGTAACAGATACTACCACAAGACTGCTAGAACAGCAATGAAAGTGTTAAGAAATGAAGAAGATAAGGCTGCTGCTGCAGAGCAATTGCCAAAAGTTATCTCTTTGTTGGATAAATTAGCTAAGAAAAATATTATCCACAAGAACAAAGCAGCTAACTTAAAAAGCAAATTAACTAAGCACGTTAATAAACTAGCTTAATAAGTATAGTTGGCCCGTTCGTCTATCGGTTAGGACCTCAGATTTTCATTCTGGTAAGAGGGGTTCGATTCCCCTACGGGCTACAAAACTTAATTACTACTCTAACCTGGTAATTAATAAGAGTTGAAACTTATAAAAACAAAAAAACTAACCCTGCGATTATTCGTAGAAATTAGATGGCCCGTTCGTCTATCGGTTAGGACCTCAGATTTTCATTCTGGTAAGAGGGGTTCGATTCCCCTACGGGCTACAAAAGAGATTCATTATTGGATCTCTTTTTTTGTTTATTCATACTATTTAATTCACCTCATCCTTCATTACGGTATTCTAAATTTGAAAAAACAAAAACCTCCACTATACAATGAAGGTTTTTAAGAATAATGAATATCTTAAATCTAAATTCCAAAATTCACGAAAACGCTGAACCGGGATTTCGCTTCAATGTCTCCTCCGGCAAGATTTGTGTAAGCAGGAAGCATTACTTCACTTCCCAAACTGAATTTTTTGTAGGAGGCTTCAAAACCCAGCTTTCCGTACAAAGCGCTTCCGGCGGTTTTAGGCATTACTTCTCCAAACTGTCTGTTCCAGTCGTAGACTTCCCCCTGCATCCCAAATTTTCCCGAAAGAATGCTGTTTTCATTTTTCCAGAGTCTGTAAAATCCTGTTGCCGCATAATTCCACTGGTTTCCGAAACGGTAATGTTTTTTATTTTCTGTTTTTAAAGTATAATCGGTGTTCAGCAATACCGCCAGTTTATCTTTCTGAAATTTGTAATTCAGAACCATCTGATAATCCCAGCTCCCTGTTCCGAGCTGAAAACTGGGATTTACTCCGGTGATTCCTTTTTCATCGAATCTTCCGATCGGAATTTTCACGCCGAAACCTCCGTTCAGTTGATGAGAAGAGTCTTTGGAATCGATGATCTGGTAAATTCCCATCACATTCGCATCCCCGATTCCTTCAATTTTTATATCTCCCTGTAACGTTTTTTTGGTGTGAAACTGAAACGGAATACTTGCATACACACTTACATTTTTAGCAACCGGAATTTTTCCCCAAAGCTGAACCGTATTGAAATACTGATCCTGCGTCAGATCATTGACGAATAAATTTTCTTTCGCTCTGTAATGCTGTGCAAAATATTTAACGCCGATAAACTGAGGATTCAGCAAAGATTCAAAGCCGGAAGAACCGTTTCCTGCGGCGCAGCCACAAGCGTCGCAATCATCAAAGACCATCGGACTAAATTCTTTACGAATAAATAAACTGTCATGGATTTCTTTTGCCTGACTAAAAAAACATCCGGCTAAACCCAATGTTAAAAATATCTTCTTCATGATCTTATTATTCTGCAAATTTTGGATTGGTTATAAAATTTTTATCACTTAACGTTTTCAGAAATGTGATGATGTTCTGTTTTTCAGAAGCTGTCATCGGAATTCCGATGTGTCCGTTTTGTTTCAGCAACGGATCCAGATTGGGCTGGTTTTCTACATTTTCAGAATAAAAATTCATGACTGCTTCTAAACTGTAAAATCTTCCGTCGTGCATATAAGGTGCTGTAAATTCTACATTTCTGAGACTCGGAACCCGAAATTTCATATTATCATTCCAGTCCAGCGTTACACGGTATCTTCCTCTGTCGTCAAACTGCGGATTATAATACATTCCTGTATTCCTATAACTTTCATCGGTAAATAAATCTCCTGAATGACAAGCCGCACATTTATTCTGAAACAAAGCCATCCCCTGATTTTCTTCAGCAGTGAAAACGGCGTTTCCTTTTTTCATCCGATCGTATTTTGAATCGGCGGAAATCATGGTTGCCATAAACTGGGAAATGGCTTTGAGAATTCTTTCCCCGGTAATATTTTCATCCCCGAATGCTGCTTTAAACATTTTCTGGTAATTCGCATCGGCATTTAATTTTGCTACGGCTTCAGGAAGAGAGCTGTCCATCTCAAAATCTGTGGTGATGGGAACCAAAGATCTTTCGTCCAGATTGTGACCGACTCCGTCCCATGTATAGTTTTTCAGAAAAGCCATATTCTGTATCGGCGGCGCATTTCGGATGCCTAATCTGTCATCGATTCCATGACTTACGGTATGACCGTGGTGGGTGAAAGCATATTCCTGAATATGGCAGAATCCGCATGAGATGGTATTATTTCTGGATAATTTTCCTTCATAAAAAAGTTTTTTCCCAAGCGCTACTCCATTCACCGTGACCGGATTTCCTGTAATATCGAAAGTGATTTCCGAAAATCCGGATGGTTTGTCAAGACGATAGGCTTCATCTTTTGGCAAAGGTTCAATAACCTCATCGCCTGTGCAGGAAGTTAATGTAAAAGCCAGAAAAAACAGGAAAATCCAAAGAGAGCCGGATTGCCCTCTTTTGGATTGCTGAAAACAATTAATCATTGTGAACGTGATCTACTTTAAACATTTTTGAAACATTGTTCGTCACATTCACCAGATGCTGGTTCGATCCCATTGCCATATCGTTGGAACTGTCCAATGTTAAAGCAGTTTGTCCGCTTAAATATTGATTAAGATCTGCCAGAATATGAACGGAAGGGGTAATTTCTTTTGAAACTCTCGCTGTTGTAGGAAAGTCAAGGATGATTTCACGGTAAAGATCGGGTGTATTGTTGGCTGAAGTATTGCCCATGTTTCCGCAGTGGTTCATGAATTCTGTATTCGGTGAAGAGGTTCCGTATTTGCCTTCAAGTTTTGTGAAGATGTATCCTGCAGCCCAAGACCAAGCCATTCCCGCAGTTTTTGCTTTCTGCCAGAAAACGCCCTGTCCGCTTTGCCCCAAAAGATAAGCTGACTGACTGATGCCTAAACCGATTCTTACTTTTTTGTAATTATTTTTAGGAATTTCTTTCAGGTTGATGTAATTAATTCCGGCAACAGCTTCTGCCTGATCTATGATAAACGCTCCGTTGTCGGGATCGTTGTAATGGTATTTGAATTCTCCTCCGTTTTCATCGATTAAAGTGACGTTGCTGATGACATATTTCAGGGTTGAAAACTGGTGTTTTTGTCCGTTAACGGAAGTTTGTGTGGTCTGGTTCAGCACAATGTCTCCCAAATTATTGAATCCATTTTCGAATTTTAGCTGTAAATTTCCCGGAGTCGTGTCCAGAACTTCTTCATCGTCATTATTGCTGCAAGATGAAACGGTAAGTAATGTAATTGCTACGAAGAGTAATGATAAGAATTTGTAAATTTTCATTTTGATTAAATTTAATTGTAAAAATTATTATTGTTTAGTGTTTATTTTTTGATAAATTTTAAAGTTTCATGTTCTTTTTTCCCAAAAAGCTGAAGGAAGTATACTCCCGGTTCTAAACTCTGAACGGTAAGTACAGAATTGTTTTGAACGGAATTGTTTCCTGTAACATCTCTCCCTGAACCATCAAAAATTTTGATGCTTTCAATCTGATATTTCGCAGTTATATGAATGACCTCATCTGCCGGATTAGGATATATGGAACTGGAAACGGTATGCTTAATCTCATCCTGAGTAGAAAGTGTTCCGTTGAAGATAAATTTCTGGATGCGGTGGTTTCCCATGTCTGTAACATAAATATCTCCGTTTGGCGCCACAAAAACTCCTCTTGGACTTTTGAACTGATCTGCTCCACTTCCATTGCCGTTTCCTCCTGCAATCACATTTCCACTGGTCTGTCCTTCTTTCCAGGAAAGGATTCTTCTTCCTGTGTATTCAGCAATAATCATTGTTCCGTCGTTCATCATAAAAATACCGTTGGGTGCTTTCATTTGATTATTAGCGGTTCCGGAGCCATTGCCTCCCGCAACTGTTACTGCATTTGTACTGCCTGAAGAAAATTTCTGTACCCTGTTGTTAATATAATCTGTTACATAAAGATTCTCATTGTTGTCTACATAGATGGTTCCGTTAACAGAAGGATTGGCTAACTGATCTGCATTTGCGCCATAAGTACCCGCAGCAGCCAAAGTTCCGGAAGAATCTCCTATTGCCCATTTCACAATTCTGCTGTTTCCTGCATCAACAATATAGAAGGTGTTTCCTCTGAGATAAAATCCACCGGGCTTGTTTAGTTGATTAAGTGCTGCTCCTTCTCCATTTCCTCCGGCAACAGTAATTCCTGTTACGGCATTGGGTTCCCACTTTTGAATTCTTGCATTAAACGAATCCAGAACATAGATATTCTTATTATCGTCTACCCAAACACAAGTAGGAGTATTAAGCTGATTGGAATTACCTCCCGAACCATTTCCTCCGGCAACAGTAACTCCCTGATTTAATGCCGAATCCCATTTTACAATTCTATGATTTTGGGTGTCTGTAATGTATAGATTGCTGCTGCTATCAATAAAAACAGAGTAAGGAAAATTAAGCTGGTTATTTGCACCGCCCGCTCCGTTTCCTCCGGCAACGGTAATCCCCTGAGTATTCCACGAATATTGCTGGGAAAAAATAAGATTGAAAAAAGAGAAAACTATTACAGATAATATTTTTTGAAACATATCTTTATGAAATTTTGATCCGGGATATTTTTGCTCCGGATATATATTAAACAAATAAGAGAATCGGCAAAATGCTCTAATAAACTGATCTGTAAAAATCAATTATGGAAACGAAACGATTTCTTAAACCCATTCTTATGAGCAGATCCCGATTCTCTTGAAGAAAAAAGTTTTGTTGATGTTTTTGAGGAATTTTCTGAACACTATTTTACAGGATTTTTATAAAAAACACAGTTTTTATTTTCAGCATTTTGTATCCTCTGAAATATAAGAAGAACAAAGCCAAACGATTACAGCCGTAGCATTACAGCTAAACGTTTAATTTTATGCAATTGCTGAAAATTGACATTGTAAAACAATGTCAGAAAAACCTTTATAGATTGTCCGGAAAATTATTCTTCTGCATTTTCAGAAACAGAAGAGATTATGCTACACTAATGGAGGATGAAAAACCTGAAAATAGTGTAAATGATGATAAGAATCGGCACTGAATGTACCGACAGTATTTTTCAGAATATTTGATTTGAGGATGAAGCTGTCGTTTAAACTTTCATTTACGATAAAGATATCTATGGAATTCAGACTTATTTTCTGACTGCTTTTGTTTCCCTGCTCCTGAGTTTTTGAGAGTTCTTTTGAAAGGTAACATTTACCGTTACACATTAACTCTGGTTTCATTCTGTTTTCACAAAGTTCTTTAGTTATATAGTCGTAATTAACTGTATAATCTATAAATGGCAATATCGGACGTATTGTCATCTGAATAATCATGAAAATAGAAATGATATATTTCACGGAGCAAATTTAATAATACTTTTTGTTTTGTTATATGATATTAAACATAAAAAGGCAACTTACAAAAGTTAATAAGCTGCCTTTTATATCAATCAATTAATGTTCATCCTCAGCAGAACACAATCCTACAATTGTATGGAAAGTATCGTGCAGAGCAGTAAGAGATTTTGTAATATTTGCATCAGAATCTTTTTTCTTGATTTGTTTTTCAAGATCCTGACTGTCCTTAGAAAGTTTTGCAATGGATTCCTTCACGCCTTTTTTGTTAAATTCAGCAGGAACAGCCGAAGTTTGCAATGCTTTTGCTTTTGCCGCCATTTCTGCTGCTCTTGTTTTGATAGGCTGAAGATTGCCTTCTTCCGCAGGATGGAAAGTCTGAGACATCACGGTATGAAAATCTTTCATAGCCTGCCAATCATCGAATTTCCCTTTTTTTGCTTTCGTCGCTTCTTCGTATCTTCTGCTGATTTCTTTCCAGTTGGTTACGTTCCAGATCGCGGTTAAATAATCTGCTCTTTTGTTCTGATATTTCAGATAATACGCGTGTTCCCAAACATCGATCCCGAAAATAGGGGTTCCTTTTTCTTCTACAACATCCATTAATGGGTTATCCTGATTGGGTGTTGAGGAAACAAATAATTTTCCGTTCTTATCCACAGAAAGCCATGCCCATCCTGATCCGAAACGGTCGGCTCCTGCTTTTGCCATCTTTGCTTTAAAAGCATCCATGCTTCCGAATGTTTCGTTGATTGCTTTTGTCAGTTTTGCAGAAGGCTGTGTACTTTTTTCCGGGGTTAAAACGGTCCAGAACAACTCGTGGTTGTAATGTCCTCCTGCGTTATTTCTTACGGCAGCCGGTAATTTTGAAGCATTCGACATGATCTCAAATAAGGTCTGTTTTTCCTGCGGCGTTCCTGCGATTGCTTTATTCAGGTTCGCAACATAGGCTGCTGCGTGTTTGGAATAATGAATTTCCATTGTCTGTGCGTCGATATTTCCTTCCAACGCATTGTAAGCATACGGCAACGGTGTCTGCTTAAACTGTGCAAACGCAAACTGCGCTGCAAAAACTGCACTTAGGGCAGCTACTTTCAAAATCTTCATAACGTTTTGTTTTTTGTGGTTCTGTTTTGGATGGGAGATGGGTGATGGAAGCCTGAAGTTCTCTACATACTCCATAAAACTTCCAGCCTCTAACTTCCATCTTCCAAATCTCTATTTCAATAATTTCTTAATATCTTCTATTAATATTTCTCTGTCGGGGTGGTATTTTCCGGTAAGCTTCGGCGTTTTACCTTCCTGATCTTCATAATTTAATCCTGAATAATACAAAATCGGCATATTGTCTTTATTGTACCGGCAACGGATGTTTCCTTCCTGATCTACAAGAGCAATCATTCCGCTGTGATTAAGGCTTTCGCTCTCGTCTTCTTTATCTCCGACATAGATATTGAACTGATCTGCCAGTTTCCCGATATAATCTCTGTCTCCCGTAAGAAAATGCCAGTTCGGAGATTTTACTCCGATTCTGTCGGCGTGTTGTTTTAACGTTTGCGGCGTATCATTTTCCGGATCGATGCTTATGGAGATGATTCCGAAACCGGGATTGTTAATCTCCTCTTCAATGGCTCTCATGTTGGTATTCATGACCGGACAAATCGTCGGGCATTTGCTGAAGAAAAATTCTACCAGATAGACTTTTCCGAGCATGTCTTTATTGGTGACGGTTTTGTTGTTCTGATCCGTTAATTTAAAGTCCGGAACTTTCATTACGGTGTACAGATTTTTTTTGAAATACCCCATTCCGACACCGATCCCCAAAAAAAGCAAAGCAATAATTACAATCGGAACGATTACTTTGCTTTTGGAATTGCTGGTCTTTTTATTTTTTGGCATATTTCTCAGGATTCTTTTTGAATTCGTCTTTACAGTAAGCACTGCAAAAACCGTACGTTTTATTTTTATAGACTGCCGTATCTTTCATATCGGCTTCGGTGGGCATATTGCAGATGGGATCTACTGCGTTGGCAAATTTCACTGTTTTTGTTCCGGAATTTGCGGCTGTTTTTGCTTTTTTATGCTTTACTTTAGGGGTTTCCTGTGCACATGCCATTAATGAAACAGACAATAATGTTGTTAAAATAAGTTTTGATTTCATTTTTATTTACATTGAAATTAATAATATTTGAATGATTGATTTTTTAACTAGACTTACTAATGAATTTCTTGCTTATCCTTAATTAATCATAATGCTTTCTAACGCAAAGATCGCTAAGATTTTTTTTTTATACCTACTGTTTTTAAGTTCGCAAAGGCGTTTCACTCAGCAAAGAACTCAAAGGCTTTTCAATTATGACAAATTACGGACAGTCATGTATTGCTTAATTTTAACGCAGAGTTCGTAAGAGTTTTTGAATAGTAACCTCTTTTTAAGTTCGTGAACGTACTTCGACAAGCTCAGCATAAACTAAACACTTAGCGAGTGATAGCTAGAAACTTTATTCATTATTGATTCAGTTAATGAATTAGCTGCAAATAATATTAAACTAAAGGAGGATGGAATATTCTGGAAAAATATTCTGAAGTATGGAAATTGATATAACGCGAGTCTGAGTTTTTGTTTAAAACACTCAACTGACTGTTATCTGAAAAGGAAAGTATTTCATGGGAGATAAATACATCGAGTCCTGAAATCTTTACCGTCTGATTGGTATTGGACTGTTTTTCTGTTTTTGCCAATTCTTTGGCAACGTAGCATTTTCCTTTGCAGGTGGATTGCGGAATGTTTCTGTTTTCGCAAAGATTTTTTACGATGTAATCATAATTAACGGCATAATTAATCAAAGGCAAAACGGGACGTAATGCAATCGTAAAAATGATAAATATGGAAACGAAAAACTTCAATGCTATATTCTACTCTACAAATATACTAATGAAATTTTGTTTTTAAGATAGATTATGATGAAAGTCAGTTTTGGTAATGGTTTAATTGTACGCTTTATTTTCGTAGAGATTTCCCAGATCACACCCCTTTGGATAAATAATTTAACGCATTAAAAATCTGCGGTATCTGTGAAATCTGCGGGAGTTTTCATAATTTATTAACCACGGATTGCACGGATTTTCACAGATGAATAAAAATGCTTTATGATGATTAAAGGAATCTGCGAAATCTGCATAATCTGCGAGAAACTTTTTATTTCTCCCGCGGATTTTGCAGATAACGCTGATTATTATTTTACAACAAAAACCATCGATTTTCGCAGATGAATAAAAATACTTTATGATGATTAAAGGAATCTGCGAAATCTGTATAATCTGCGGGAAACTTCTTTCTCCCGCGGATTTTGCAGATAAAGCTGATTAATATTCTACCGCGAAAACCACGGATTTTCATAGATGAATAAAATACTTTATGATGACTAAAAAGAATTGGCGAAAAATAAATTTTGGCTAAAGCCGAATTGAAAAATTTATCCTTGCAAACGGGCTAAAGCCCGTTCCTATTGATGAGGAAACTCATTTGGCAATATATGCGCAATACAATAAACTTCTATCATCCTACTTCCCTCTTCCGGCTTATTAAAACCTCATCCTTTGAATTCTCACGGCATTCAGGATAGCGAGTAAAGCGACTCCGACATCGGCGAAAACGGCTTCCCACATGGTTGCCAATCCTCCGGCTCCAAGAATTAGAACAACGGCTTTGATCGAAAATGCCAGAATGATATTTTGCCACACAATTTTCTTTGTCTGCTTTCCAATGTTGATTGCCATCGGGATTTTACTCGGCATATCATCCTGAATGACAACATCGGCAGTTTCAATCGTAGCATCACTTCCCAATCCGCCCATTGCAATTCCGACATCGCTTAACGCAACAACAGGAGCATCATTCACTCCGTCGCCTACAAAAGCAACGGTTTGATTTTTTGCTTTTATTTCCTTTACTTTATTCACTTTGTCTTCGGGAAGCAGATCTCCGTAAGCGTTCTGAATGCCTAATGTATCGGCAACGTGTTTCACGACAGAGGATTTATCTCCGCTCAGCATTGTGGTTTTTACTCCTAAAGATTTTAATTTATTGATGGTTAATTGTGCATCTGCTTTAACAGCGTCTGCAATTGTTAAATACCCGACAAATTTGTTGTCATATGCAATCGCTATTAAAGTATAAACGATATTTTCAGTCTGAATATCATATCTGATGTTGAATTTATCCATCAGTTTAAAGTTTCCGACCAACAGTTCTTTTTCGTTGATGACTGCTTTTAAACCATACCCTGCTATTTCTTCAACATTTTCCAACAGAATCGAATGATCGATTTCTCCCACATATTGATGAATAGCCGTTGCAACAGGGTGAGAGCTTTTACTTTCCAGAGCATTGACGAGTTTTAAAATTTCATCCGTATTAAATTCATCATTAAAATTAACTTCCTGTACTTTGAAGACGCCTTCCGTCATGGTTCCGGTTTTATCCATGACAACGTTTTGAACATTCGCCAATATATCTAAGAAATTGCTTCCTTTAAATAAAATTCCGTTTCGGCTTCCTGCTCCGATTCCTCCGAAATATCCCAAAGGAATAGAAATAACCAAAGCACACGGACAGGAGATCACAAGGAAAACCAATGCTCTGTACAGCCAGGCTCTGAAGTGATACTCTTCTACAAAGAGATATGGTATAAATGTGATTCCGATTGCAAGAAATACAACAATCGGAGTGTAGATTTTAGCAAATTTCCTGATGAATAATTCGGTAGGAGCTTTTTGAGCAGTCGCATTCTGAACGAGTTCTAAAATTTTGCTCAGTTTGCTGTCTTTGTAAGCGGTTGTCACTTTTACTTCGCTTACTGTATTGAGGTTGATCATTCCGGCCAGAACAGTTTCGCCTTTTGTTTTGGTATCGGGTTTACTTTCTCCGGTTAAAGCAGAAGTGTTAAATGATGCGGTTTCAGATAATAATTCTCCGTCTAATCCTAATTTTTCTCCGGATTTTAACTGAATGACATCTCCGATATTTACTTTTTCGGCTTTCATAATCTGAGATTTTCCGTCTTTTAAAACCGTCACTTCATCGGGACGCTGATCGAGTAAAGATTTGATATTGCTTTTGGCTCTCGTTACAGCCATTGACTGAAAAACCTCGCCAACGGAATAAAAAAGCATGACCGCAACTCCTTCCGGATATTCTCCGATGGCAAAAGCGCCGACAGTAGCGATTCCCATCAGGAAAAATTCAGAGAATACGTCTCCGTTTTTTATGCTTTCGAACGCTTCTTTCAAAACCGGAAGACCAACCGGAATATAGGCGATGAGATACCAAACCAGACGAATCCAGCCGGAAAACCATTCAGCTTTGATGAAATGATCCAAAGCGATTCCTACTAATAACAATCCAAAAGAGATGATTGCAGGAAGAAACATCCTGAAAACAGACTGATCTCCTGTATCATGAGAATGGTCGTGGTCGTGACCTTCATGATGATGTTGGTGTTCTTTTTTCGGTTTTGTGCTGCAGCATTCTTCCATAAGTTAAATTTTAATTCAAAATTACAGACAAAACCCGTGCAATACTATTGCAAACTTTCCAGACAGTTTTCGCAGATTCCTTTTGCAAAAAGCCTTATTTCATCGATCCTGAATTGGGTCTGAATGTTTTCGGGAAACGAAATATCTTCTTTACAGGTGGTCTGTTTGCAGATTTTACAATAGAAATGAAGATGCCAGTCTTTGTGGGTATGTTCATCGCATCCATCGTGGCACAGCTTATATTTTGTTGTCGTATTTTCCTGAATGCTGTGTACGATTCCTTTTTCTTCAAATGTTTTCAGAGTGCGGTAAATGGTTGTCCGGTCTGCATTTTCGAAATGATTTTCAATTTCCGAAAGAGAAAGGGCGGCTTCCTGAGAACTCAAAAAATCGTATACCAAAATCCTCATGCTTGTAGGCTTGGTGTTTTTATTTATTAATTTATTCTCAATGTCCTTTTTCATACGATCCTATTTAAAATATCCATTTCAAAGTTAATGGTTTTAAAATTTGTTTCTGTGAATGTTCATTCGATTTTAATAAAAAAGCTAAACAGCAAAAAAGAGCGGTTCATTACAAACCACTCTTGAAAAACACACTGCTTCAAAAATATTGAAGTTTTAGTATAATCTTTGGATGGATAGATAAATCACCCTCATATTATCTGCTGTACTGGTTGTATTCATATTATCAACCGTAGGAAAATAATAGACTCTGTACCATTTATCATCTAAAGAAAGGTCCATTGTAAGTACTTCCTGATGTCCGCCTTCCCCGCTTCCTGTTGTTCTTGGTGTTGTAGATCCTAAGATATCATTATATCCTACTCCGTAGTAAATTCCGTTATCGAGTTCCATGTATGCAGAAGGAGCAAGGGTAGCTCCTGAACCTGTAGGTGTGCTTGGAGCCAAAAGATAATTTGAGGCATTAAAACGGTCTACGTTGGTTAAGGCACTAAACCACAGTTTCACCGGAGATGAAGATGTATTTACCAGTCTTGGCCACATCGTTACGCTTCCGTTTCCTCCGTTGGAAGCTCCGTTGAACCATGCATCAAGTCTTATTTTCCCTCCGATAATCGGCAAATCTGTAACAAAAGCACTCATCCAGCCAGAGACATTTGCGGAAAATCCGGCTTTGTAAAATACGAGATCTCCGGGAGCCAGTCCGTCTCCTGCTCCAATTACGGCATTACATGTTTTGCCTCCGATATTTAAAGAAAATGTGGTTGTAATGGGACTTGTTACAGTAGGTGTTCCGGAAACGGTATAACTCAGCGTTCCTGAGCCGGAGTTAAAATTTCCTGCGGATAAAGTTGCAGTCAGTCCGTTTACAGGACCTATCGTCTGTGCAGCATAAATTCCTCCGTTTCCTCCGGTATAAGGAACATTCATTGTTCCGGTGTAAGGAACACCTGTTGTGTATGTACTCGGAGAGAGGGTAATTCCGTTACAGGTAATTGCCCCTACTGTTCCGGGCGCTAAAGATCCGTTATTAAAGGTTCTCCACTCTGTTCCGTTCCAAAAAACATAGCCGTTATAGACTAATCCTCCGGTTCCTAAATTGTAAACCAAGAGTCCTGTTGCCGGAGAAGGGATGGTTGTCTGGTCTGTCTGTGAAGTTAGCGCTGCTTTCGGACCCAAAAATCCTTTCTTGCTTCCTGAAGCCAGTCCGTCCACATTCACGTCCAACAGTGCAGAAGAATTTGGCGAGTTGGTTCCAATCCCAACATTACCGGATGAGGTTACCACAAAATCATTTGCCTGTTGTGCAGCCGTAGGATTTCCTGTTGACGGATTGTCTTTCGATCCGTCCACATGGAAAACCCCTTTTGGATTAGAGGTATTAATCCCCACTTGGGAATAAAAAAGATTAAAAGAAGCGATAGTAATGGATAAAATAATTTTTCTCATAATAATGTTTTAAAGAGTTTTTGAAAGGGGTCTTTTTCAATTGTGTTTCATTTGTTGTTTTTAGAGTTTTGTAAACCTGATTTATCTTGTTTAATTTTTCTCTGATAATGTATTCTTCGTTTTAGACTGATTTTTCTAGAATTCCGGACGATGTGTTTAATTTAATATTCATTATCAATTTATTTTTTTCTAATTTTGAATAATATCTTTCTTTTTGTTTGTAATAAATAAAAAGATGTTTGCACCTTATCACGAAAAAACCTTATTCTAAGGAGAATTGATTTGACACATTTTTATAGTTAAAAATTGTTTTGCAAAGTTATTCTCGTTGATAAATCAAAAAAAGACATGTGTAAATCATAATCTTGAAAATGATTTATAATGATTATATTTGCCTACATATCAGTTCTTTAAAAAAGTCATTTATGGTAAATGACTGCTTAGATTATAAAATGAAGTAAAAATACGGATGGGTACAAAACATGAACAAATTGAAAAACTGAAGCAAGAGCTCATGGACAGGTATGTAATTCTCATGCTTATCATTTTAGCTTTTTTTATTTTTATTTTTACTTTTTACACTTATGATAATTTTCTGATCTGGTATTTGGGATCAGCATTATTTTTTCTTGGGTACACTTATTTTCTGATGAGAGGAAGATTTAAACAATCTACAATTGTTCATCTTCATCTGTTAATAGCGCCTCTTTTCAATATTTATATTGTTCTGGCTTTTTGGGATTATTCGGTGGTAAGTTTTTGCTGGTATCTGCCCATTCCGATGGGTGCATACATTTTCTTTTCAAAAAAAGAGGTTTTTCTTTATACGCTTTATACTGTACTTATTATTTTAGCCAGTTATTTTATTACCGCAAATTTCAATCTGGAATTTCCTGAACGTACCCAGAAAACAGTCTTGTTTACCGATATTATCATCATTATTTCCAATATTTTAGTGGTTACGCTGCTTATTTATTATAAAGACAAAATAAGAAAGCTGGAAATTCTTTCGGAATTTGAAAAAACAGAAAAGACAATAATTGCAGAGGATAAAAAGACAGCCGATATTTCTACAGAAAATACTGCTGAAAACATAGAAAGTATGGAAAAACTTTTTTCCAGAATTGAAACTTCCATGAACGAAAAACTGTTGTTTAAAGATGTAAAATTCAATCTTTCTGCTTTAAGTGTTGCACTGGACGTTAACAACACTTATATTTCAAAAGCGATCCGTTACAAAGGGTATCCTAATTTTAACAGTTATCTGAATACATGCAGGGTAAATTATGTGAAAAAACTATTCACCGAAATCGATTTTCAGAAAGCAACGTTAATGTATGTGTATACGGAAGCCGGATTTTCGAACCAGTCGACTTTTAACCGTGCTTTTAAACAGATTGAAGGGATAACGCCTTCGGAATATTTCCAGAAACATCTTAAAAATACCATTTAATTGTGTTTTTAAAATGTGCTATCTTTGAATAAATTATTTTCAATGAAAATTCTTATCGTGAATGGTCCCAATCTGAATTTATTAGGAACCCGAGAGCCCGAAATTTACGGAACAGTTTCCATGGAGGATTATCTGGATCGTCTAAAAACCGATTTTCCCTCCCATCAACTGGAATATTATCAGTCTAATATCGAGGGTGAAATTATCAACCAGCTTCAGAAAGATGAATTTGATGCTCTGATTATTAATCCGGGAGCTTTTACGCATTATTCTTATGCTATTGCCGACTGTTTAAAGAATATCCGAAAACCAAAAGTTGAGGTTCACATCAGCAATATTTACAAAAGAGAAGAATTCCGCCAGAAATCTGTAACTGCGGCAAATACGGATGCTGTTTTATCCGGTTTCGGGATGGAAGGCTACAGACTGGCTGTTTTAAGTCTGAAATAATTTCCCGAGAAATTTTCAGGAATACAAATAAAAAATCCTCATCTTGCGATGAGGATTTCTATTTTTAGTTGGTTGTCTGCTCCTGTAACTGAGGACCGGAAGGAATTAATTTTTTACCTTCTTCGGTGTTGCAGTACTGCTCAAAGTTTTTAATGTATCTTGAAGCTAAGTCTTTTGCTTTTTCTTCCCATTCAGAAGCATCATTATAAGTATTTCTCGGATCTAAAATTCCTTCTGAAACATTTGGCAATGCTGTAGGAACTTCCAGATTCATAATCGGAATTCTTGTTTTCGGAACATTTTCGATAGATCCGTCGATGATGGCATCGATAATAGCTCTTGTATCTTTCAGAGAAATTCTCTTTCCTGTTCCGTTCCATCCTGTGTTTACCAGATATGCTTTTGCACCGTGTTCTTTCATTTTCCCGATTAATGTTTTAGAGTACATTGTTGGGTGCAATGTTAAGAAAGCTTCCCCGAATGCAGGAGAGAAAGACGGTTCCGGAGAGGTAATTCCTCTTTCAGTTCCCGCTAATTTCGATGTATACCCGCAAAGGAAATGGTATTGTGCCTGATCTTCATCCAGAATAGAAACCGGAGGCAATACTCCGAAAGCATCTGCTGAAAGATACACGATCTTTTTTGCGTGTCCTGCTTTTGAAGGCAGAACAATTTTATTGATATGATAAATAGGATAAGAAACTCTTGTATTTTCTGTGATTGATCCGTCTGTATAATCTGAAACACCATTGTTTACCACAACGTTTTCCAAAAGCGCATCTCTTTTAATGGCTCTGAAAATATCCGGTTCTTTTTCTTCCGAAAGATCGATAACTTTTGCATAGCAACCTCCTTCATAGTTGAACACTCCGTTGTTATCCCAACCGTGTTCGTCGTCTCCGATCAGATATCTTTTAGGATCTGCCGACAAAGTTGTTTTTCCTGTTCCTGAAAGTCCGAAGAAAAGAGCTACGTCTCCTTCTTCTCCTACATTTGCAGAACAGTGCATTGAAGCCATTCCTTTTAGCGGAAGGTAATAGTTCATCATTGCGAACATTCCTTTTTTCATTTCTCCGCCGTACCATGTTCCTCCGATGATCTGAAGTTTTTCAGTGAGGTTGAACATCACGAAGTTTTCAGAATTCAGTTCCTGTGCTTCCCAGTTTGGATTCGTTGTTTTAGAACCATTGATTACGGTAAAATCCGGCTCACCAAAGTTTTCCAGCTCATAATGAGAAGGACGGATGAACATATTGGTAACGAAATGTGCCTGCCACGCTACTTCAACGATGAACCTCACTTTTAGTCTCGTATCTGCATTGGTTCCGCAGAAAGCATCTACTACATAAATTTTCTTTGCAGCAGCAAGTTGGTTCAGCACTAAATCTTTACAAGACGCAAAAATTTCCGGAGTAGTCGGCAAGTTTACTTTTCCGTCCCAGAAAATCGTTTCTCTTGTAACATCATCCTGAACTATGTACCTGTCTTTAGGAGAACGACCTGTGAAAATTCCTGTTTTTACTGATACTGCACCAGATTCCGTAAGCTCAGCTTTCTCAAAGCCCTGATTTTCAGGAGAAACTTCAGCCTGATACAATTCTTCGTAAGACGGATTGTACACTACTTCGTAATTTCCTTTAATCCCTAATTTTTCTAAATCTTGGATGATTTTAGCGTGTTTCATTTTACTTATATTTTCTATTTCTTTTTTGGGTATAACAAAATTAAATATTAATTAATTGTTAAAGGTGGTTAAATATAATGATATAAGTCAGAATGACAAATAAAAAATAAACCTTGTAAAAAATTGAAAATCAATTAATTATTTCAGACCATTCGAAAATTGTGTGAAAACCTTTTCCCCAAAAATAGTCCTTAAAGCCGTCAAATTTTGAGCTCATTACAAAATCTCCTCCCCAAGCTCCCAAACTTTTAACAAAAACAGGGCAATCTGGAAAAAATTTAGCCTTAACTGTAGGAATTTCAAGAAAATCCGATATTTTTTGCTCATGAATCAACATTAGCTGAGAAAAATTTTCCAATTCGTTGCATAGTAAAATATTTCTTGTAATATCCGAAAATTCATCAACCCTTTTTTGGGACTTGGCTTTAGACTTGTAAAAACTGATTCCTTCACGGCTGTCCTGTTTTTGATTTAAGTGAATAAAAATCAATTCATCTTTAAAGGAAGGATTAAAATTTACCTTTTCATATTTAATTTCAGGAACACCTTGATACAGCACTGCCGATTTCTCTTTTGCCACAGCAATATCGTATCCGCTTCCGCCCAGACTTATCTTATTTAAATAAAACGGATCAATTTCTGCCCATTCGGCAAGATTGGTCATTAAAGTAGAGCTGCTTCCAAGTCCGTAATCCGCAGGAAACTGAAGGTTGGTCTTTAAATGGTAAGTAAAATTATTTTTGAATGTAATAGCAGAAAGTGACTGAACATTTTTTAATGTCTTTAAAATAAATTCAGCACTTGCCGGAATATTGGTTTCTAAAATCTGCCAGTTCTGATAATCGATGACAGCTTTCAGCCATAATTTGTTCTGATGATAGGCTTCCCAGAAAATGAGAGATTTTTCATCGTGAATTTCTTTAAAAGAAAACTCTTGTCCCAGCTTGGTAGGTACCGCTAAGACAAGAGCTCCGTCCATTGCGAAATATTCTGAAGTAAGCATCAGCTTTCCCGGTGAAAATATCTCGCCCATGATTTCTTATTAATTAGATTGCAGAAGCTACATCTACAGAAGAATCAATTTTTTTGATGAGTCCCTGTAATGTTTTTCCCGGTCCTACTTCCACGAAGTTATTGGCACCGTCTTTAATCATATTCTGAACAGACTGCGTCCATTTTACAGGACCTGTAAGCTGTGCAATTAGGTTTTTCTTAATTTCTTCAGGATCAGAAACTGCGGTGGTGGTAATATTCTGGTATACCGGAATGGTTGCTTTTCTGAATTTTGTTTTTTCTATTGCCGCGGCCAATCTTTCCTGCGCTTACTGCATCAATGGAGAATGGAATGCTCCGTTTACAGGTAATAATAAGGCTCTTTTTGCTCCTGCTTCTTTCAGCTTTGCACAAGCTTCTTCTACAGAGGCTGTTTCGCCGGAAATAACCAACTGTCCCGGACAGTTATAATTTGCAGGAACGACAACTCCGCTGATTGATGCACAGATTTCTTCCACTTTAGCATCTTCCAGTCCTAAAATAGCTGCCATAGAACTTGGATTGGCATCACAAGCTTCCTGCATTGCTTTTGCTCTTTCGGAAACCAGTTTCAGACCGTCGTCAAAAGATAAAACTCCATTGGCAACCAATGCTGAAAATTCTCCTAAAGAATGTCCTGCAACCATTTCAGCTCCAAGACCGTTTACTGCTTTCAGGGCAGCAACCGAGTGGATAAAAATTGAAGGCTGGGTAACCTCCGTTTTTTTAAGATCTTCATCCGTTCCTCTGAACATCATCGAAAGGATATCAAACCCTAAAATTTCGTTGGCAGATTCCATCAGATCTTTGATGTCTTTTCTAGAATCGTACAATTCTTTTCCCATTCCTACGAACTGAGAACCCTGCCCTGGAAATACAAGTGCTTTCATGTATTAATTTAAAATATTATGCAAATATAATTATAATGTTAACAATATTCTTTAAAACACAATCAAATGATTAAGGAACCAATCTGATAACGCGGTACCCTGTGTTTACATAGGCTCCGTTTGCTTTGGATTTTACAAACTCAAATTTTGTGGCAAGCTGAGTCTGTACCTTATTCATCTGTTTGAAGATTTCTCCTTTTTTGTTTTCTCTGGTCAGCATATCATTCACGATATCAAAACCTACTATGGCAAACTTTGGAGGTGTTTTACAGTATTTATTTTTATAAGCGGCAAGAATTTCTTTTTCGAAGCTTCCGTCTGTATTGATCTTTCTGTCCATTAAATAGACAAGATTTGCCTGACTAAGATCATCTACTTTTTTCTCGAAAACCGGAGCGTAATGCATACTGAAAGCTTTTACTCCCTGAACTTCTTTGGATAAAGCGATTACTCTGTTGGCAAAAGCTTCACCTGCCGTATCACTATCACTTGCTAAAATCGCGATCACCGGAGCAGACTGTCCCGTCATCATATTTTTATCAAGCTGAATATCCGCCGAAGAGTTTACGATGGTGATATTTGGATTTCTGAGTGTTTTCTCAAGACCTGCTTTAATATAATTGGCATTTTCTTTTTTAGAATCTGCAACCACATAAATTTTCTGATCCGAGAATGCAGATTTTACTTCTTCTACAATTTTATCGGCATAGGTCTGATCATTGGTTTCCACAATAATCAGGTTGCTGTAGTTGTACAATTCCGGAGAGTTTGCAAATGGCGCAACAATCGGGATTTTCTGGTTTTTTGTGAAATCCAGAACATCTACAACATTCGACTTGAAGAACGGACCGATAATCAAGTCTGTATTATCCGGATTTATCTGGGTTAATGAATTTCGGAACGAAGCTTCGTTTCCGGAATCCACAATTTTTATATCTAATTTTTGTCCGTTTCTGGCATTTCTTTCAATGGCAAGTTTTGCCCCCGTAAGAAAATCCAAAGCCATTGTACGATATTGTGTTTCTCCTGTGCTGTAGCCAAAAGGAAGCATCATTACAACGCTTAATGCATCTCCGTTTTTCTTTACGTAGGCAGGATCCAGTTTTTTAATTTTCAGAACCATTCCTGTTTTAAGCCCTTTGGAAAGTTCAGGATTCAAAGCGGTTAATTCATCAATCGTGATTCCGAATTTATTCACAATCGAGAAAACGGTATCTCCCTGCTGAACGGTATACGTTACATAATCATCATCAGCAACGGTATTTGTTCCGTTTGTAGATCTTTCGTTTCCTGAATCTACTTTGGTTTTCGGATTTGAATTTTCTTCAAAAACATCAGCTCCTGAGTTTTTCGTTCCTGCTTTTTTTATTTTAATCGTTTCCCCCGGCTTTAATCCTTTTTCTTCCAATCCGGGATTCAGGGCAAACAATTCTTCTTTTGTAATATTGAACTGTCTTGAAATTCTGTAGTAATTATCTTTCTGCTGTACAATATATTCGTCTTCTGAAGCTTTTGTAGTGTGAGTTTCGGCAACAGTTTCAACAGGTTTTTCTACCGGAGAAGTATGTACCGCAACATTTTGCTCTCCTCCATATTTCTTAATGCTTTCAAGAGGCAGGGTAATTTCATCACCTATTTTCATGTGAGCATCCAGTTCAGGATTCAGTTTTCTGAGATCTGTTTCGGATATTCTGTATTGTTTTGTGATTCCGTAGATGGTTTGTTTCGGCTGAAGAATAATTTTTCCAAGCTGAGAATTATTTACAGGTTTTGAAGCAACAGGTGTTTTTGATGAAGCAGAAGCTGCCTTATCATTTTTTACTGTAAGAACATCTCCAAGCGCCAATTTACCGTCTTTCACTTTCGGATTTAGTTTTAGCAATTCTTCTACAGTAAGTCCGTATTTTTTAGCAATGTTGTAAGGAGTATCTCCTTTTACAACGGTATGCGATTTCTGGGCAGACATACCCAAAACCATACATAAACTGGACAGAATAAAAAACCTCTTTATCATATTCGGTGATTATAAATGCAAAAATACTTCTTTAAAATTAAATGGCAATAATTATTAGTTTTGAAAAAAATTTCAACTAAAATTCGGAGTGTGCTCCGGATCAGAATTTGACTTTTTTAGTTATGCTCTAAATAATATGCAGTATTATATACCATGCTTTCGAGCTAAAAATTATTATCCTGAGAATTTCAGTACATCTCTTTTGTAGGAGAGATATAAGAATTTTACATCATTACGTTCATTTTTAAAACGCAATAATAGATTCTTTATCCTTAATAAGCAATAACTATAAATTCCGACTCTCTTATTTCTATTTTTTCTAAACAAAAATCTAACCACTGATATCCATGATCTGCAAAAAATGCGCTAAAATTATAAACCCTTTCCTGCCAATTCTTAGAAGGATTTACATCTAAAAACAGATTTTCCAGTCTTTCCATCAATTCGCTTTTTTTAATCTTTTCTGCATGAAGAAGACGTTTTTTCATTCTTTTAAAAGATTTTAACTGTCTTACTTCTTCTGCTTTCACCATATTTCCGAAAGATTTTTCGGTGGTTTCGGCAATCTTTTTAAGTTCGGCAAACTGACTGATGAGTGTATTTTCCTTTTGCTCCAACATTTCCAGAATGGAATTATCTTCCAGCATTTTATTGTTGATGACCGTCGTAAAGTTCTGGAAGAAGTCTTCTACTTTCAGATTCAGTTTTTTTATTTTCCCCAATGTTTTTTCTTTTAAAAACAGCATTGAATTTCGGGGAATCAGGATCGGAAAAGGAACATTTATGTTTGAAAAGTAATCTTTGAGTTCCAGCCAGTACATGATTTCTGCATTTCCTCCAATGTAAGCAAGGTTGGGAAGAATAGTTTCCTGATAAACTGGACGCATCAGTGCATTCGGACTAAATTTTTCCGGAGAATTTTCAAGTTCATTTAAAATTTCTTCTTTGGTAAACTGAATATTTTTATCTACCACAAAGTATTTCTGACCGTCAAAATCTATTCTGTCTCTCGTGTCCGAAAGGTAGAATAAATTAATTTCGCGCGGATTTACCTGAACTTTTCCGTATTTACAAGTTAAGAAATCTACTTTTTCTTTTGAATTTTTATATAAGCTGAAATTCAGTAGTTCATCTTTGAACGTTTCTTTGATCTGATTTTTAAGAGCTTTGGAATCACCATCCAAAATCAGTAAGCCAAAATCTGAAAACAGTCTGTTGACTAAAATCCGGATTGCCTGAGTTAATGTATGTCCGGTTTTATAAGCTTCTTTCAGCATTAAAATCAGTTCCGTCCCAAAAACATAGTCTTTGAATTCTCTTTCAAATTCAGATATGAAAAATGTATCGTTAATTTCTATTCTTCCAACCGGACCGCCTGATTTTTCGTTGATTTCGTAGAAATTGTTCTCGGTTTTAAAATGGTTGATTTCCGCAAAGTCGTGATCTTCGGAAGCCATCCAATATACAGGAACAAAATTAAATTCAGGAAAATTTTCTTTTAAATAAGTACAGGTTTTAATAGTCTGTAAAATCTTGTATACAAAAAATACAGGTCCTGAAAAGAGATTTAACTGATGACCGGTGGTGATGGTAAAGGTATTGGGAAGTCTTAAATGATCTATATTTTCATTCTGCCTTGAAGAAAGTTCAAGATGGGCAAGCTGTCTTTCTAAATTGCTTGCTAAAATATTTCTCCGATCCGCCGTGAAAGAATTTTGTTTCTGCGCGATCTGTTTCTTAAAATGATCTAAAGAAAATGTTTTTTCTTCAAATCCCTCGATATCATGATTTAAAAAATCTTTGATTAACTGAGGAATGCTTTGGATATCCTGAAAAGATATTTTATTGATAGTTTTCAACTTGTCTATATTTTAGTTGAACAAATACCATACAATTCCCAGATTCAGTCTGAAATCGTAGACCGGATAACTTGGAAATGCATACGCTTTGTTGTTAGAAAGGAAAGTTCCGACCTGTTGTCCTTCAATAAAAAAGAACATTTTTTTAACTTTCAGATTGAAATAAACATCGGCAATCGGCTGTCCTCCGATAGAAAATGAATTGGAACCCGGTAAGATGTATTCGTTAAGAATTGGAAAAAATTCCCGTGATGCAAATTTCGAAAAATAATATACTTTAATTCCGGTCTGAATTTCCGCCGCATTTTTAAAGGCTTTGGACTGGAAGAAGAAATTGGCACGACCTATAAAACTTGGTAACGGAAGCAAATCTTTGTTGGTTAAAACATTCTGGAAGTGCAGTCTTGTATTTAAATGAAATTTACCATAGCTAAAAGTAGCATCACCTCCGATCTGCGAAATATTAACGGGACTTCCGCTTTGCTGAGGCATTGCAATTGCATCAAAGTATGTATAATTATCTATTCTGAAATAGTTCGCGAACAATTCTGTTTTGAACCACTTCAGTCCGACGCTTCCTCCGATTTCTGAGATGGTTTGGTTCTGGGCGTTCTGAAAATAATAGTTGTAATTATTATACACTGAAGTATTCAACAAATAATTGAAGGACGGATAAGCGCTTTGAAAGTTTACTTTTGCATTCACAAAGTAATCTTTTACCGGCTCAAATTTCAGATTGTTTGTTGTTTTTAAATAAGTTCCAAACTGGCTTCCGTTAGAAAATTCCAAAAATGAATTTAACTGGATTTTATCAAAAAGTTTAATCTGTAAATTTCCTACTGCCCCGATTCGGCTTTCTTTAATTTCTGTAGGAATCACTAAAATCGGAAGGGTAATTTCATTGGAGCCAAATTTCAGCATCTGGTAACGGAGACCGGCATCAAGTTTAAATTTTTCATTATCCCAAACCAGACTTACTGTATTGCTGAAGTTGTCTGAATATTTTTTTGAAGTAAGCGGAGCTCCTGTCACCAGTTCATCCGGAGCATCGTACCAGTAAGTTTCAGCGGAACTTTGGGCATAGTAATATTTGTTTCCCTGATGAGAAATGGTATGTCTTATTTTAAAAGGAATTTTTTCTGATTTAAACGGGGCAAACTGATGGGTTAAATAATATCTTCTGTAGGAATACTGTGAGCTTGAAGATGTAAGATTCACCTGCATATTCTGTCTGTTTCTTGAATTGCTGTCGCCGTTTTGAAATAAACTGTCTACTGCAATTCCACCATTTTCCTGATTATTTACATTCTGATGGAGATAATGCGCAAACAATTCATAATTTCCGCTTTTTGAGACGTAATGTCCTGTAAACAAAGTATTGTTATTGGATGCCAATGAATTTCTGTACATTCCCTGAGAACGTAATCCGCTGTATTCCAAAGAAAAATTAAATCTTTTCCCAATGTTCTGTGTGTAAGAAGATCTTAAAGCCGCTCCGTTTTTCATTGCATTATGATAAATGAAGGTTGCGGTCGGTGTTTTTACGTCATAGTAATTGATATCATTAACGCCTAAAATCCAATATGATTTGTTGGTTGGTAATAGTGATAAATTTTGTTCAGCATTCACTTCGTACGTAAGCGGATTAAATCCTGCACCTATGTTTGCGACCTGCGCTCTTCCAAAGTTATCTTTATTGTTATACTGAGAAAAAATATACGTTTTATCGAAAGTCATTACCGTATCAAAGACTTTCTTTTCAGAAAACTGCTTCTGATAGAGATAATCATTAATAGTCGGTTTAAATATTTTTAAAGAGTCTTTTTTCCCGGAATCGATAACGAGCGTGTCTTTATCTTTGGGAAGCTTATTGAAGTCTGTTTTGTTGACGACCTGGGCTTGAGCTGCTACACTCAGGAAAAATATGATGGAAAATAGGTATTTCATTTATTTTTATTGTAAAGCAAAAATAAGAAATAATAGGGAATAAAAAACCCCGCTTGAATTGCGGGGTTGATAATGTATTTAATTATTGATTCTGTTTACACAATGGGTTTGAGTCTATCTCTTGTCTTGGTATCTTAAACTGCCATCTAGGATCTGTATTTGCAATAATATAAGTACTATTAATTACAGAAGCGACATGATTAACATTAGCTGTAGGAACCGTTACGCCATTCATTCTATTTCTTTCTACAGGAAGGTTTAATCTTTTTAAGTCAAACCATCTGAATCCTTCTCCCCATAATTCTAATCTTCTACTATTCATAATTTCAGTAATATATGCTGCTCCTGTATTTGTAGAAGTGTAACTAGGATTTCTATTTTTTGCCAAAATTTCAAATACTGTTTTGGATGCTGCTTCCTGTCCGTTTCTTGCTAATGCTTCAGCCTCAATAAGTATCATTTCAGCCACTCTCATATAAGGAACATCACATCTACTATCAGATACTGAAACTGATAAAAACTTTTGAGAAGTGTATGGTCTTTTTGTATAGTTGGAAGGCAATCCTAAACTTGTATGATTTCCAGTAGGATCAAAATTTGCCTTTCTGATATCTGTAGACGGAAATGCATCATACAATGGTCTATAAATCGCTTTTGGTGCAGTTCTGATTGTAGTTGAATTGTAGTTTCTAGACATATAAGCTCCAAAATTCCCAAAATAATCTGTATTATCTGGTAGTATTTCGCTTGCCCACATCCACTCATTATTAGAAATCTTATTAAATCCTAAAACATACTCTGCATTTGTCATCAAAGGAAGAGTACCTCTAGCTTCATTCGCCAATTGTGCTGCTAAAGCCCATTCTTGCTGAGTTAAATAAACTCTTGCTTTTATCCCTTTAGCTATGCTTACATTGAATTGAGATTTATGATCTCTTGTCTTACCTGCTAATAAAGCAATTGCCTTATCCAAATCCAAGTGAATTTGATCATACGTTTCTTTTACAGTGCTTCGTTTCATCGGATCAAGAGAGTTTGTAAGTCGAAGAATTACACCTCCATCAGCATCATTATTAGCTAAAGTCTTATCATATCTTTTAGAGTAAATTTGAACTAACTGAAAAAATGCCCAAGCTCTGTATGCATAAGCCTCACCCAATGCTTTATCTCTAAGAGCAGTTTCAACAACCTGATTAGAAGGCTCAATGAAAACCTTAGGAGCATTATCTATTACTATGTTTGCATTTCCTATTATTTTATAGTAAAATCTCCAAGGATAGTTTGTCCCAGTACTTGTGTCTATATCTGCCGAAAGCCATCTAAGATCTGCAATATGCCAGTTTGCACCAGTTCCAGTATGCACTAAATCATCTGCCATAGAATCAAACATAACAATAGCTCCTGTTTGACCATTATAGCCCTGCCCATATGGAGTTCTAACGTACATATCTCGGTGAATACCATTGATAATATTCATAAGTCCTTGTGGTTTTTCAACAACATCTGAATAACCCAATCGATCAGTAGGCGTTGTTTCTAAATAATCAGACTGACAACTAACGGCAACAAATAACAAAAGCAATGCTGCATATTTGAATTTAATTTTTTTAAATATCTGTTTCATCTTTTTTAATTTTATTTAAGTTTCAATTTAAAATGAATCACAAATTTGGATAATAAAGTGATCATTTATATTTTATTTTAGAAAGATGCGTTTACACCAAAACTGAATATCCTAGCAGGAGTAAATCTGTTTGTAGTCTCTCCTGAGAAGTTTTCTTGCGGCTCTAATCCCTTTCTCTTAGTTTTAATATACAAGTTTTCACCACTTATAAACATATCTAATCTACTAAAACCTAGTGTTTTAGTAACATCTTCACCAAACTTATATCCTAATGTAACATTTCTAAGATTAATAAATGAAGCATCAACTAACCATCTAGTAGAAGCTACATCATATTGTGCAGATAAAGAACTATCAAATCTTGGAACATCAGTAACATCACCTGGATTTTGCCAACGATTAAGAGCATCAGCATGTAAAGCTCTACCTTGTGGATATCCAGTCATAAGTAAGGCATAATTAGAATCGTTGATCTTGCCTCCTATCTGATAAGTAACTAATGCAGTTAAAGTAAAGTTTTTATATCTAAATTCATTATTTATACTTCCAAAAACGTCAGGAATAGCAGAATCAGCAAAATCATATTTTGCTCTAGCTGCCCTGTTGGTAACCCATACCCCGTTTATTTGTTTATCCTGACCTGCAATTGGAGCAGAAGCCAAAGTTGGGTCTAATAAGAATAATCCATCACCATTAGATGGATCTACTCCATACCACTGTCTTAACCAATAATCATAGATGGATCTTCCTTCTGTTAATTTTTTTGAACCTGATATAATTTCTGGTTGACCATTTGGCATTTTTGAAATCTGATTTTTCAGAGTCGAAGCATTAATTGTAATATCCCATCCTCCTTTTTCACCATTTATAATCCCTACAGTAAGGGAAGCTTCAATCCCTTTATTATACATCGCTCCAACGTTTCTAAAAACATTATTACTTGGAACACCCGCACTCATTGGAACAGGAACATTAAATAACAATCCATCAGTTTCTCGCTTATACCATTCTACAGATCCTTTTATTCTTCTATTTAAAAAGGCAAAATCTAAACCTACATCAAATTGGTTATTACTTTCCCAAGTGATATTTGGATCCGCTTGTGTTCCAAAGACGACTCCTGGTAAACCTGCGTTATTATTATATTCAAATAAAGTCTGGTATGCATAGAACCCAATTCCTTGATCATTTCCAACTTCTCCATATGAAGATCTTAATTTAAATTCATCAATAAATTTAAGATTATCCATAAAAGACTCTTTGTTTACTCTCCAACCAGCTCCTGCTGACCAAAAAGTATTCCATCTTTTATCTGGTGCAAACCTTGAAGAAGCATCTCTTCTAATAGATCCTGATAAAAGATATTTTTCATTAAAGTCATAATTAGCTCTAGCAAAAAAAGCTTCTTTATTGTAAGTATCCGTATATGAAGTTAATGAAGTAGGAGTAATGAAATTTACTAAATCATCATTATTAGCTCCAACTTGTCCTTGTTTATAGCCATAGAAAGACTCAAAAGTATATTTATTATTCTCATGGCCTAATAATACATCAATATTGTGAGAACCAAACTTTTTAGTATAATTCAACAATTGAATGAAATTCACAGAGTATGTATTCTCGCTTGTTCTTGAAGCTGCACCAGCGGGAGCTGCATCTCCTAAAATATTATTTTGGTATTCTCTATTGTAAGCATTTCTAAGATCATAACCTCCAATGATAGATAATTTAAGATCTTTTAACAATTTAAAATCGGCAAAAACTCTGGACGTGATATTGTTAGCCCTTGTAATATCACTATTTAAAATTCTTTCATATATAGCATTTCTTCCTGGACTTGCATTAGCTCCTCTTGCTCCTAGCCATTCATATACTTTGTCACCATTGGAATCAAAAATATTACTCCCATCTGCATTATGAGAATAAGGGCTATAGATAGGTCCAATTGACCTAGAAAAACGATATGGATTAATAATTGCTGAATTATTATCAGCTCCATTGTAACTATTTTCAGTTTTTGTATTAGTAGCAGCTAAATTAATTCCAACTTTTACCCAAGGTTTAAGTTGTGATTCAACATTTAATCTTGCTGTAAATCTTTCAAGTCCAGATTTAACTAAATATCCTTGATCATTTAAGTATCCTAAAGAAGCAAAATATGTAGTTTTTTCACCTCCCCCTGCGTAACTTAAATCATAACTTTGTCTAAGTCCTGTTTTGAATAACGGTTTAGACCAGTCAAAATCATTATATTTAAGAGTTTGATCACCAGTTACAACACCATTTACAACTACTGCATTGTTTGCAACATTTTTATAAACATTTACACCAAGATTTGCAATTAAATTGTCACTCGCCCAAGTATTCGCTAAAGCAGTTGTAGCACTAGCTCCAGTAGTTAAACGTCCATTTCTAAGAGCTTCCCAATTTAGTAGATAATAATCTGCAATCCCAACTCTATCATACTCAGGAACTCCTCTTTGAGAAATACCAGTCTGTAAAGAAAAGTTAACTACATCTCTTCCCTTTCTTCCCTTCTTTGTAGTGATTAATATAACTCCATTTGCAGCAGAAGATCCATATAAAGATGTAGACGCCGCATCTTTTAATACATTAATAGATTCAACGTCTAATGAATTTATTGCGGAAACCGAGCCGTTATAAATTACTCCATCAACTACATATAGTGGATTGTTACCTGCGCTTATTGAGGAAAATCCTCTGATTCTAATTGCCGGTAATGATCCTGGTTGCCCAGAGCCTGCGGAAACCTGAATTCCTGGAGCAGCACCATCTATTGCATTCGCAACATTCGTTACTGGTCTATCTTTGAAACTATCACTTCCAATTTGTACATTTGAGCCAATAACAGTTTCTTTTTTTTGCTTTCCATAAGCAACAACTACAACTTCTTCTATCTCTTTTGTAGATATAGTATCCTTTCTCTTTTGCTGAGCCGATGCTATTTCTCCTAAAAAGAAAAAAGCTCCAATAGTTAGTACTTTTAATTTCACATTCATATTAACAGTTTTTTAATATTTTAACAAAAGCAAATATGTTAATAAATTTTAACATTAACAAATTTTTAACTTTTTATATTTTATGTAATCTAAACAAATCTTATTAAAAAAAAATGCTTAGCATAACTGTTTTGAATATTTAATTTATATTTTGTTTATTATTATAATTATTTTTTTATTAAATAATGTTTTAACATTTAAAAACAGGTTGTCCTTTAGATAATTTAGACTAATTATAAATAAAAATAATCCAGCTCAATTTGAACTGGATTATTTTCTTTTTAAATAATTATATGATTACTTCAACTTCTTCTTCACCGCAACCTCTTCATAAACTTCAAGAATGTCGCCCTGTTCGATATCGTTGTATCCTTTCAGGTTCAATCCGCATTCGTAACCTTTGGTTACCTCTTTTACGTCATCTTTGAAACGTTTTAAACTTTCAAGTTCACCATCGAATTTCACGATGCCATCTCTAAGCAAGCGCACTTTAGACTGTCTTGTAACTTTTCCGGTAAGAACCATACAACCTGCAATGGTTCCCACTTTAGAAATTTTGAATACTTCACGAATCTCAACATTACCGATAACCTGCTCCTGAATTTCAGGAGAAAGCATTCCTTCCATCGCTTCTTTTACCTCATCAATCGCTTTATAGATTACAGAATAAGTTCTGATTTCAATTTCTTCACGGTCTGCAAGATCTTTAGCATTTGCTCCGGCTCTTACATTAAATCCAATAATAATAGCATCAGATGCTGCCGCTAAGTTGATATCAGATTCAGTGATCTGTCCGACACCAGAGTGAAGGATTTTCACGCTGATCTCTTCTGTTGATAATCTTTGTAACTGATCAGAAAGCGCTTCTACCGAACCATCCACGTCACCTTTAAGGATAATATTCAACTCTTTGAATTCTCCTAAAGCAATACGTCTACCCAATTCTTCAAGTGTCGTATGCTTTTTAGTTCTGATGGAAAGTTCTCTCTGAAGCTGTTCTCTCTTGTTGGCAATTGCTTTACCTTCACTTTCATCAGCGTAAACACGGAATTTATCTCCCGCTGTAGGCGCTCCATCAAGACCTAAAATGGTAGCCGGAATTGAAGGACCTGCTTCTGTAAGGTTTTTCCCTCTCTCATCAAGCAAAGCCTTTACTTTACCATGGTTTTTACCAGCCACTACATAATCACCAACTTTTAAAGTTCCGGTCTGTACAAGCATTGTTGCAACATACCCTCTACCTTTATCCAAAGATGCTTCGATAACAACTCCGTTAGCGGAACGTTCTGGGTTTGCTTTTAACTCAAGCATTTCTGCCTGAAGCAATACCTTTTCAAGTAACGCATCTACATTATTACCAAATTTCGCTGAAATTTCCTGAGCCTGTACATTTCCTCCCCATTCTTCTACCAAAACTGATGGATTAAGACCGGAAAGCTGCTGACGGATATTATCAGGATTCGCATTTGGTTTATCTACTTTATTGATGGCAATAATCATTGGAACTCCCGCTGCCTGCGCGTGAGAAATTGCTTCCTTCGTCTGTGGCATCACATCATCATCGGCAGCAATTACGATAATGGCAATATCGGTAACCTGCGCACCTCTTGCTCTCATCGCCGTAAAGGCTTCGTGACCCGGGGTATCTAAGAATGTAATTCTTTGTCCGTTTTCCAATTTTACATTATATGCTCCAATATGCTGCGTAATTCCTCCGGATTCACCGGCGATTACGTTTGTTTTTCTAACGTAGTCAAGCAATGATGTCTTACCGTGGTCTACGTGTCCCATTACTGTTACAATCGGAGCTCTTGGCAATAAATCTTCTTCAGAATCGATTTCCTCTTCTGCTTCAGATTCTCCAAGATCTGCATCAGAGAATTCTATTTTATATCCAAATTCATCTGCTACCAATAATAAGGTATCCGCTTCCAGCCTTTGGTTCATGGTAACCATTACTCCCAATGAGAAACAAGCAGAAATTACTTCTGTAGGAGACACGTTCATTAAACTCGCCAATTCACCAACCGTGATGAATTCGGTTACTTTTAATGTTCTGTCTGCTGCATCAATTTCCTGCTGACGCTCGTCCTGTTCTCTACGGAAGTTTCTCTTATCTTTTCTGTGCTTAGCAGATTTAGATTTACCTCCTTTATTGGTTAATTTTTCAAGGGTTTCCTTGATCTGGTTTTTAACTTGTTCATCCGTTAATTCAACAGGCATTGTTCTTTGACCCGGTCTGTTACCTCCTTGTCCGCCTCTGTTGAATCCACCTCTGTTTCCACCTTGTCCACCCTGACCTTGAGGACGGTTTCCTTGTCCGCCCTGGTTATTTCCAAAACGGTTTCCACCTTGACCTCCTTGTCCTTGAGGACGGTTTCCTTGTCCACCCTGACCTTGAGGACGATTTCCTTGTGCGCCCTGGTTATTTCCAAAACGGTTTCCACCTTGACCTCCCTGTCCTTGTGGACGGTTTCCTTGTCCTTGATTATTTCCTCCCTGTTGGTTATTGTTTCCACCCTGCTGATTTCCTCCGCCCGGCTTCTCAATTCTTTTTCTTTTCTTTTTAGCTCCCGCTCCCTGTTTAGGCGCAAACTGAGTTAAATCGATTTTTTCTCCAACAATTTTAGGACCATCAAGTTTTTGATAAACCGTTTCAATTTTTTGTGGTTCCTGAGATTCCTCTTCTGCTTTTGCAGGTTCAGCCGTTTTTTCTTCAACGGGTTTTGCAACAGGTTTTTCAGCAACAACAGGTTGCGGAGTTTCTTTTACAGGTTCTGCAGGTTTAGCCACAGGTTTTTCTTCTTCTTTTTTCTCTTCCGCTTTTAGTTTATCTTTTTTCACAGGTCTGTTTCTGGATTCGATCTGGGAAAGATCTATTTTATCCAAAACTTTAAATTCCTGTTTTTCAGGAGTTGCTTTTACTTCAGGAGCAGGCGCAACTTCTTCTTTTTTCTCTTCCACCACAGGTTGCGGTTTCTGAGCCGGAACTTCTTCAGCTTCAGGCTTTTTAGACTCTAGATCTATTTTACCTAAAATTTTAGTTTCCGGTTTGTTAGCTTTAGCTCTTATTACTTCAGGGGTTTTCTTTTCTTCAATTTCCAGTTTTTCTTCCGGAACTTTCGTGATCACCACCTCATGGGAAGCTTTACGTTGCTCGCCGTCCTTGGCAAACTCAGCCTCCAATGCAGAATATGCCGCTTCTTCTAATTGAGCGTTAGGATTGCTTTCAACCTCAATGCCCTTTGACTGTAAAAATTCTACTAATCTGGACATCGAAATATTGAATTCCTTAACCGCTTTATTTAATCTAATTTTTGGCATCTATATTATTTACTATTTTTTTTAATTCTTAAAATTAAAGTATTTCTTTTTTACTGTTTATTAAAATTTATTTACAAATCTTAATCTTCGAATTCTTCTCTCAGAATACGTTTTACTTCTTCAATCGTTTCCTCTTCAAGGTCAACCATATTCAGTAAGCTTACAGTTTCCTTGTCTAAAACTGATTTTGCAGTAGTAAGACCTACTTTCTTAAATTCATCCAAAATCCACTGCTCGATATCATCATTGAACTCTGTAAGCTCAACATCATCATCTTCGCTGGATTCTCTATGCACATCAATCTCATAACCTGTCAACCAAGAAGCAAGTCTGATATTCTGACCCTGTTTTCCAATTACCTTAGAAATCTCTTCAACCGGAGTGTATACTAAAGCATATTCTTGCTCCTCGTTGATGTCAATTTTATTGATGGTAACATTTCCTAAAGCTCTCTTCACCAAAATCTCAGGGTTTTTGGACCACTGAATAACATCGATGTTCTCATTTCTCAACTCTCTTACCACTCCATGAATTCTGGATCCTTTTACCCCTACACAAGCTCCTACCGGATCTATTCTGTCGTCGTAAGCATCTACTGCAATCTTCGCCTTTTCTCCAGGAATTCTTACTACTTTCTTAAGCATAATAGTTCCGTCCTGAATTTCAGGGATTTCCAGCTCTAATAGTTTTTCTAAGAATTTAGGTGCAGTTCTGGAAATAATAATCTGCGGTTTTGAACCTTTGAAATCTACTGTTTCAACAATAGCTCTGATATTCTCACCCTTTTTAAAGAAATCGGATGGAATCTGATTTTCTTTAGGCAAAATGAATTCGTTCCCCTCATCATCCAGCAAAATCACGTGCTTATGACGGATATGGTGGATCTCTCCTACTACAATCTCCCCGATTCTGTCTTTAAACTGCTCGTACAACATCGCATTGTTGTGCTCCTGCAATTTTGTAGCCAAGATCTGCTTTAAGGTAAGAATATTTCTTCTTCCCAACTGTGCAACAGGAATTTCCATCGTAAAATCTTCTCCCACTTCAAAAGTAGGGTCAATTTTCTTAGCTTCAGAGATCTCGATTTCCAAATCATCATCTTCAGACATTTCGTCCTCCACGATCGTTTTATTTAAAAATATCTGAAAATCTCCTTTATCAGGGTTTACAATCACATCAAAATGATCATCCGAATCATATCTTTTTCTCAAAAGTGTCTTCAGAGAATCTTCAATAATTGCCATAAGATCAATCTTACTGATCCCTTTTTCGTCTTTAAAATCACCGAAGGATTCAATCAACGCTATATTGTCCATTTATTCTTTTTTCTTTTAAAATTTAATTGTTACTAATGCTTTCTTAATCTCAGAGTACGGAATTTCTTTTTCCTCCTCCACATCCACTTTTCCTTTACCGATGTCTTTCGGCTTACGGTAACGCAGGATGAGTGTGATCTTTTCTTCATCTACTTTTGCCAGTTCGCCTTCCGTTTTGGTAGAGTCATTCAGTAAAATCTCAATTTCTCTTCCGATATTTTTTGCAAACTGTCTCGGAGTTGCCAAAGGCTCGCTTAATCCCGCAGACATTACCTGTAGGCTGAAATCATGCTCTTCCCGATCCATATTAAATTCAATCGCGCGGCTTGCATCAAGGCAGTCCTGTAAAGAAACACCGTTGTCACCATCCAAAATCACGGTGATGTCATCCCCCGCAGAAATCTTTAAATCGATTAGGAATAAATCTTTTCTGGTCTCGAGGAATTCATGTAATAATTCTTCAATTCTTTTTCTAAACTCCATAAAATATATAAAATCCTGATGTACGGTACGAAAAAAGGCTTTCTTGCGAAGGCCTTCCCATTTTTTCCGTAAATCCACTGCAAATATACGAATTTTTATTAAAAAAGCAAAACATCTTATTATCAACAGGATATGTATTGTTCATTTACCGGAAATTAAAGACGGGCGTGATGGTATTTTTAGTATTTTTGTGGTTGAATTTTTTAAAAACATACATTTTGAATATTACTATTGTAGGAACAGGTTATGTAGGACTGGTTACAGGAACCACTCTGGCAGAGCTTGGCAATTCAGTATACTGTGTAGATATTGATGAAAAAAAAGTAGAAGGCATGAAAAACGGCGTAGTTCCCATCTATGAGCCGAATCTTGAAGAAATGTTCCTGAGAAATATACAGGCTGAAAGATTATTTTTCACAACCAATTTAAAAGAAGCTCTGGATAAGAGTGAAGTTATTTATTTAGCCTTACCGACTCCTCCCGGAGAAGACGGTTCCGCCGATCTTTCCTATGTACTGAAAGTGGCGAACGATATTGGCGAAATGATGACGGAATACAAAGTTGTTGTCAATAAAAGCACCGTTCCCGTAGGAACAGCCGATAAAGTACGTGAAGTTATCGCTTCAAAAACGAAAATTCCTTTTGACGTGGTTTCGAATCCTGAATTTTTAAGGGAAGGGTTTGCCGTAGAGGATTCTATGAACCCGGCAAGGGTTGTTGTAGGAGCAAGCTCCGAAAAAGCACAGGAAATTATGGCTAAAATTTATCAGCCATTCACCAACACCGGAGTTCCTATTATTTTTATGGACGAAAAATCTTCTGAACTTACAAAATACGCAGCCAATTCATTCTTGGCAGTAAAAATTACTTTCATGAATGAAATTGCCAATTACTGTGAAAAAGTAGGCGCTGATGTAGACAAAGTAAGGCTTGGAATGGGAAGTGACGACAGAATCGGGCATCGGTTTTTATTCCCGGGCATCGGATATGGAGGAAGCTGTTTTCCGAAGGACGTGAAAGCATTGATAAAATCCGGAAAGCAGGAAGATTTTAATTTTCAGATTTTAGAAGCGACAGAAAATGTAAATATTGCCCAAAAAGTAATCCTTGTTTCGGAGATTGAAAAGTATTTCGGAGGAAATATCGAAGGAAAAACGGTCGCAATGTGGGGATTAGCCTTCAAAGCGAATACCGACGATATTCGTGAGGCTTCTTCTTTAGACAACATTGCGTTACTTCTGGAAAAAGGAGCAAAGATTGTTGCTTATGATTCGGTTGCAGAAAACAACGTAAAAAAAATATTAGGCGACAAAATTCAGTACGCAAAAAATATGTACGAAGCTCTGGACAATGCAGATGCTTTGTTTATCGCCACAGAATGGCCGGAATTCAAAAATCCGAATTTCGAAATGATGGCAAAAAGAATGAACAATAGGGTAATTTTCGATGGACGAAATATGTATCCGCTGGAAATTCCTGAGCAGAATGGTTTTTATTATAAAAGTATAGGACGTAAAACAGTTTTAAATTAATCAGATGAAAAATATAATCATCACAGGCGGAGCCGGCTTTATCGGTTCGCACGTGGTAAGAGAATTTGTAAAAAATAATCCTGAAACAAAGATCATCAACCTTGATGCACTTACATATGCAGGAAATCTGGAAAATCTTAAGGATATCGAAAACAAACCTAATTACGTTTTCGAAAAAGCCGACATTACAAAACCTGAAGAACTTAGAAAAGTCTTTGAAAAGTACAATCCAGATGCTGTTGTGCATTTAGCGGCTGAAAGTCATGTAGACCGAAGCATTACAGATCCTATGGCATTTATTAATACCAATGTGAACGGAACCGCCAATCTCCTGAATCTTTGCAAGGAATTCTGGACGTTAAATCCGGATCACACCCACGGAAGATTCCCTGATGAGAAGAGAACAAATCTTTTCTACCATGTTTCTACAGACGAAGTATATGGAAGTTTAGGAGAAACAGGATTTTTCTTAGAAACCACAGCTTATGATCCGCAATCTCCGTATTCGGCTTCAAAAGCGGCTTCAGATCATTTGGTAAGAGCTTACGGAAATACGTACGGAATGCCGTTTATCATTTCAAACTGCTCAAATAATTACGGTCCGAATCATTTTCCGGAAAAGCTGATTCCCCTTTGTATTTCGAATATTATCAACGAAAGACCTTTACCTATCTACGGTGACGGGAAATACACAAGAGACTGGCTATTCGTCATCGATCATGCTAAAGGAATTCATCAGATCTTCAACGAAGCCAAAACCGGAGAAACGTATAATATCGGAGGTTTCAACGAATGGCAGAATATCGACTTGGTAAAAGAATTAATCAAGCAAATGGATGCTAAATTAGGCAGAGAAGAAGGCTACTCTGAAAAATTAATCACTTTTGTAAAAGACAGACCGGGACATGATAAAAGATATGCTATTGACGCTACAAAACTTAATTCTGATCTTGGATGGAAACCGTCTGTAACTTTCGAAGAAGGTTTGGCGAAAACCATCGACTGGTATCTTGAGAATAAAGAATGGCTTGAAAATGTAACAAGCGGAGATTATCAGAAATACTACGAAAAACAGTATCATTAAAAATTAAACACAGATTAACCGATGAAAGGTATCATTTTAGCCGGAGGTTCCGGAACCAGACTTTACCCTCTTACCATCGCGGTAAGCAAGCAGTTAATGCCTGTTTATGATAAACCGATGATTTATTATCCGCTTTCAACATTGTTATTAGCAGGAATTAAAGATATCTTAATTATTACAACACCCCACGATCAGGAAGGATTTGTAAAATTATTAGGAGACGGATCACAGATTGGCTGTAATATAGAATATGTCGTTCAGCCAAGTCCGGATGGTCTTGCACAGGCTTTTATTTTAGGAGATCAGTTTATTGGAAATGATGCTGCAGCATTGGTTTTAGGCGATAATATTTTTTACGGCTCAGAAATGGGAACTTTACTTAAAAACAAGACTAATCCTGATGGAGGTGTTGTTTTTGCCTACCACGTTTCAGATCCTGAAAGATATGGCGTTGTAGAATTTGATGATGATCTTAAAGCTGTTTCTATCGAAGAAAAACCTTTACTGCCGAAATCAAATTATGCCGTTCCCGGATTATACTTTTACGATAACGAAGTGGTTGAAATTGCTAAAAACATTCAGCCTTCCGCGAGAGGAGAACTGGAAATCACTGATGTAAATAACGTATACCTTCAAAAAGGAAAACTTGAAGTTGGCGTTCTCGACAGAGGTACAGCATGGCTGGATACGGGAACTTTTGATTCTTTAAACGATGCTTCTGAATTTGTAAGAGTAATCGAAAAGAGACAGGGCTTCAAAATCGGCTGTATTGAAGAAATTGCTTTCAGAAATAAATTCATCAACGAAGAAAAATTACTGGAAACGGCAACCAAATATGGAAAAAGCGGTTATGGGGAATACCTAAAAAAATTAGTTAATAAATAACCGGCTAAATTAATATATTTTAAAACTATTGGCTTTACGGCTGATAGTTTTTTGTTCATAACAGTAAATATTAATATATTAGTTGATATTTTCTTACTTTAAATGAATAATTATTCACAATAAAGAAAACGATAAATAAATTAAATAATCTAAATTTGCATTAAAATTTTACACAGATGAATGACCCACAACAAAAGTGGACAGAAACAATTGAAACCCAACATTCTTTGTTTGATCTGAAGCTTAAAGAAGTATGGCGCTACAAAGATCTTGTCTATATGTTTGTAAAAAGAGACTTTGTTTCCAGTTTCAAGCAAACCATTTTAGGACCAATCTGGTTTTTCATAAATCCAATTTTAACAACAATTGTTTATCTGGTGGTTTTTGGAAAGATTGCCAACCTCCCGACTGATGGAGCACCTCCACTATTATTTTATCTGGCAGGAGTAACGCTTTGGAACTATTTTGCAGGATCACTTACTTCTTATACTTTTACAGGAAATGCTTCAATTTTTGGAAAAGTATATTTTCCAAGACTTGTGACGCCAATTTCAATTGTTATCTCAAATCTTATGAGATTGGCAGTTCAGTTTCTTTTATTTGTTATTATTTGGGGATATTATTTATCTAAAGATGAAATTCATCCTAACCTATGGATGTTGGCAACGCCTTTTCTGATCGCCTTAATGGCTATTTTTGCATTGGGAGCCGGAATGCTGTTTTCTTCACTTACTACTAAATATAAAGATCTCGGAATGCTTTTGGGGTTCGGGGTGAGTTTATTTATGTACGCTACACCCGTGATCTATCCGGCATCAGCATTATTCGGACCTTTCAAAAAAATTTCCTACTACAATCCGCTTACAGGTATTTTTGAATGTTTCAAATATGGCTGGCTTGGTGTAGGCGACTTTTCTCCTTTAATGCTTGGAGTCAGCACGATTATTATTTTTATACTATTTACAATCGGGCTGGTTACTTTTAATAAGGTGGAAAAAACATTTATGGATACCGTATAATATTAAAAACACAAAATATGCTGGCTTTAAAAGCAGAAAATATATCAAAGCAATATCGCCTTGGTCAAGTCGGAACAGGAACTTTATCTCATGACCTTAATAGATTTTGGTACAAGGTAAGAGGAAAAGAAGACCCGTATCTTAAGATTGGTGAAGCCAACGACAGAACTCAAAAAGGAATTTCAGAATATGTATGGTCTCTCCGAGATATCAATTTTGAAATTGAACAGGGTGATGCCGTAGGAATTATCGGAAGAAATGGTGCAGGAAAATCTACACTGCTGAAATTATTGAGTAAAGTAACAAAGCCAACAACCGGAAAAATTTACACCAATGGCAGAATTGCCTCTCTTCTAGAAGTAGGAACCGGTTTTCATCCCGAAATGACAGGCCGCGAAAACGTCTATCTCAACGGAGCGATTCTTGGGATGACAAGAAAAGAAATTACAAGAAAGTTTGATGAGATAGTTGATTTTTCAGGAGTTGAAAGATATATAGATACTCCTGTCAAAAGATATTCTTCAGGGATGTATGTGCGTTTGGCTTTCGCAGTAGCTGCACATCTCGAATCGGAAATTTTAATTGTAGATGAAGTTTTGGCTGTCGGTGACGCAGAATTTCAAAAAAAATGTCTGGGCAAAATGGGGGATGTTACAAAAGGAGAAGGAAGAACAATTCTTTTTGTAAGCCATAATATTACAGCCATAAAAGAACTATGCAATACGGGTATTTTACTTGAGAAAGGAAGCATGATCGCACGGGATGATATTAACCGATGTATTATTGAATATCAGAAGAATAGTGATATCAGATCTTTTTACAATTTTTCTGAAGATAACACAAGACTTGAAAATGATAAGATTTTGGTGAAATCTTACGAAGCAAAACCTATTAACGGAGACATTATTAATATTAAATCAGGAATTAAAATTACGGTTACTTTTATGTCTAAACTTGAAAATGTAGATATTGATCTTTCATTTTTTCTGAAAAACAGTCATGATATTACCGTGATGAGTACAGGCTTGATGATCAGCAATAATAAAAACTCAGAAAAAGGAGATTATACCATTAGTTTTGAGATTCCTCCCTACACCATAAACGAAGATTCTTATTATTTCGATTTCTTTTGGGGTGTTAACAGAGAAGATATTGCTTTTAGAACTCAGTTATTCGGCTTTGAAGTTAATGGAATGCAGAATCAGTTTGGAGAAATTATCAAATCGCCTGGTATTTTATTTCCGCGAATTACCCATAAAGTTGAAAAAATCTAAAAAGATCAAAAAAAATAATCATTGCTAATAATTTTATACATTTACAAGAATCATTAAACAATATTCATCATTAATGGATAGTCCTCATATTATACATTTTTCTAAAATAGGTTCTCAGGATCTGGGTTATATTACTGTAGCTGAAGAACAAAAAAACGTTCCTTTTGAAATAAAGAGAGTTTACTGGACGTATTACACGCCGCAGGACGTTATTCGTGGTGGTCATGCACACAAAGAGCTTGAGCAGATCATTTTTGCAGTTTCCGGGACTATAGAGTTTAATACATTAGATATGGAAGGGAATAATGAAACGTTTATTCTGGATACTCCATCCAAAGGACTTTATATTCCAAAACTAATTTGGAGAGATATAAAATTCAGCCATAGTGCAGTTTTATTGTGCTTGGCTTCAGAATTATATGACGAGAAAGATTATTTCAGAGATTTTGATGAGTTTAAAAATTATAAAACATGATACATCCATTAGCCGACGTTCAATCTAAAAACATAGGTGAAGGTACCATGATCTGGCAGTTTTGTGTGGTTTTGAAAAATGCAACTATTGGTAAAAACTGTAATATAAACTGTCAGGTACTAATAGAAAACGATGCCATAATTGGTGATCACGTTACCATAAAGCCAGGAGTACAAATATGGGACGGAATTACTCTTGAAGATAATGTATTCATTGGTCCGAACGCAACCTTTACAAACGATTTATTTCCGAAATCAAAAAATAAAGAATTTAAACTTATAAAAACTCTGGTGAAAAAAGGCGCTTCCATTGGTGCAAACGCAACAATATTAGCAGGAGTAACAATCGGGGAAAATGCACTTGTAGGAGCCGGAAGTGTAGTAACAAAAAATATTCCCGATAATGAAATATGGGTGGGAAATCCCGCAAAATTTTTAAAGAAAAATAACAATGATTAAATTTCTGGACTTACAAAAAATAAATCTTTCTCATCAACAGGAAATTGAGGAAGCTTTATTAGAAACTTTCCGTTCCGGATGGTATTTGCTGGGAGAGAAAGTAAAAACCTTTGAAGAACAACTTTCAGCCTATTGCAATGTTCCTCATGCAATAGGAGTTGCCAATGGTCTGGACGCTTTAAGGCTGATTTTCCGTGCATATATAGAATTGGGAGTAATGAAGGAAGGAGATGAAGTTTTGGTTCCAGCGAATACATACATTGCATCACTTCTTGCGATCACAGATAATAAACTGGTTCCGGTTTTGGTAGAACCGGATATTGAAACGTATAATATTGATATTAATAAAATAGAAGAAAAAATATCTTCCAAAACCAAAGCTATTCTTTTGGTTCATTTATATGGAAGTATCGTTTTCTCGGAAGAAATTAAAGCCCTTGCCGAAAAATACAGCCTGAAAATTGTAGAAGATAATGCACAGGCTATCGGAGCTGTCTGGAAAGGTAAAAAATCCGGAAGTTTGGGTGATGCAGCAGGATTCAGCTTTTATCCCGGAAAAAATTTAGGTGCTTTAGGTGATGGAGGTGCAGTTTCTTGTCAGGATGAAACCCTTGCAAAATGCATCAGAACTTTAGCCAACTATGGTTCTCAGAAAAAATATGTTAATCAGTATCAAGGCTATAATTCAAGATTAGACGAAATTCAGGCGGCTGTGCTTTCTGTAAAACTTAAATATCTGGATGAGGAAAACAACAGAAGAAAAGAGATTGCCAATCGTTATCTTGCTGAAATAGTCAATCCTTCAATTATACTTCCAAATCATAAAACCGAAGAGAACAGCCATGTCTATCATCTTTTTGTGATCAGAACAGAAAAAAGAGATCAACTTCAGAACTATCTTGAGGAAAACGGAATACAGACTTTAATTCATTATCCAATCCCACCTCATCATCAGGAAGCTTATTCTCATCTTAAAGCACTGGAGTTACCGATTACAGAGAAAATTCATCGTGAAGTATTAAGTTTACCGATTTCTCCCGTAATGACAGATAATGAAGTCTCAAAAGTTATTACAACCTTAAATTCTTTTAACCCATGATACTTAATGTAATTTTTTCCTATAATCGTGCAGTGCAGCTGGATTATCTTATTCAGTCTGTATTGGAACACTTTAAGGCTGATTCTAAAGTTGTGATTCTTTATCATACAACAGGAGCGCATAAAGATGGATACGATTTATTAAAAAGAAAGTATGAGAATAAAGGCATTTTTTTTGTTGAAAGAAAGAATGTACTTTTTGACTTCTCTTATATCAAGGCTCTCAACTCAAAAAAAGACTGGAAATTTTTTAAGGAGAGGAATTTATTCAATAAAAACGGAGATAATTTTAAAGGATTACTTCAAAAAATAATTCGTGAAAGTGGTTGCGAATTTGTAATGTTCAATACCGATGATGGAGTATTTTATGAAGATGTAAATATTCCTGAAGAAGTTTTCAATATTATCAGAAATAATCCCGAAAATTCCTCTTACAGATTATATGTAGGAGAAAATCTGGAAGGCCAACCTGATTTTCTTGAAAAAAGAGACGGTTATTATGAATGGGATTATTATGCTGACACTAACATTCATCACTGGTCTTATCCTTTTTCTGTTGACGGTACAATCTATCACTCTAAAGGCCTTTTAAAGCATCTGAGAAAGATAGTTTTCCATAATCCTGTTACATTAGAAGAAAATGGTTTTCAATACATTAGACAACATAAACTTTTCCGTATCGGATTAAGTCCGATACATTCTCAGCTTGTTGCTACAAAATTGAACAGGGTTTCTGTAGATACATTAAACCCGACAATACATATTAAACCTGAATTTCTTAATGAAAAGTTTTTGGATGGTTACACTTTGAAATTAGTTATTCCTGAAAACATTGATAATGCTAACATTGTTCCATCCGAAATATATCTTATTAAAGGCGATTTAAAAGAATTGATCTATTCATTGGACGATCAAGGAAAAAAAGTACAGAGTTTATTAGGTATTGAAGGAGCGAAAGAGCAATTAGAGTAAAAGAATTTAAATAAAGCAATGGAAAATCCTTTAGTAACAGTCATTGTAGTTTCCTATAATCATTCAAAGTACATTCAGGAAAATCTTGACAGTATAAAAAACCAAACGTATAAAAATATACAGCTTATTGTGGGAGACGACTCTTCCTCAGATAATTCTGTAGAAGTTTTTAGCAATTGGCTGAAAGATAATATTTATACTGCTGTTACTAATTTTCATACAAAAAATACTGGTTTAGCAACAATTTTAAACGAATGTATTGAATTTGCAGAAGGAAAATACATAAAAATAATTGCAGCAGACGATTATCTTCATCCGGAATCCATCGAATTGTGCGTAAATGCTTTAGAAAATTCTGACGAAGATTTTGGAATGGTATTTACGGATTTCTGGACTGTTGATGACGATAATAAACCCGTAGATTTCTTTCTGAATTATGAAAATAAGGACTTCTTTAATCCTGATAATTCGCTAAAAGACGATCAGCTTGTAAAATACAATTGTATTATTGCTCCTACTGTTCTTATGAAAAAGAAAACTCTTTTAGTGACAGGGAAATATGATCCATCGATCCTTCTTGAAGATCATGATCGTTGGCTTAAAATCAATGCGATCAATAAAATACTCTTCATTAATAAAAAGCTGACCTATTACAGGGTTTTACCAAGCGGTGTCACAAGTACACGAAATGAGAGAATGGCAGAAGAAGACATCTACCTTAGAATGAAATACGATAAAACAGGAATCAACAGAAAAATCATATTTGATTTTATATCTCCTAAATATCGTAAAAATGAAAAAATATCAACATTATTAAAGGATGAATATTTAAAATATCCTTTTAGAATAAAAAGATTATCATTTGCTTTAAAGAATAATATCCCTCGATTATCATATCATCTTCTTTTAAAATTAGGCAAAAAAGTAAAATAAAAAGCATTAATAAAACAACATTTGATTTGGAAAAAAAAGGCTTAGTCAGTATAATAGTTTGTAGTTACAATCATGAGGTTTATATTAAAGAATGTCTGGACAGTATTAAATCCCAGACTTATACGAACATACAATTAATTGTAGCTGATGACGCTTCAAAAGACAATTCTGTAAAAGTTTTTGAGAACTGGCTTAGTGAAAATAATTATCCTGCTAAAAGTAATTTTCACCACACAAATACAGGTTTAGCAACTACACTTAATGAGTGTCTTCAATTCGTTGAAGGTGAATTTGTAAAAGTTATCGCCGCAGATGATTTTCTGCATCCTGAATCAATCCAACTGTGTGTCAATGAATTAAATAGATTAGGTGATAGTTACGGAATGGTTTATACAGACACTTATGCTGTTAATGATAATTCAGATATTACTAAGGATATTGCAGATTATAATGCATTAGGAAATATTGATAAGGATCTTTTTAGAAAAGAATTAATAAAAAGTAACAGAATTGCAGCATTAACGGTTTTAATGCGTACAGAAGCCGTGATAAAAACAGGAGAATACAAGTCTGATTTCCTTGTTGAAGATTATTACAGATGGCTAAAAATCAACGATTTATATTACATTGCATACATTCCAAAAAAATTAGCTTATTACAGAATGCATACGACCAATCTTTCATCCTCAAAGAAAGAAAGAATTGATATGGAAGGTCTTATTCTTCAGATGATGTTTGATAAAGATGGAGAAATAAGGTCAAAAATTAACAGTCTTACCCAAAAATATTACATTAGCGGAAAAAAACTTCCTTCAGAATATCTGGAAGCCTACAATAATTATATTTTTAATATTAAAAGGCTTAATCTGGCTTTACAATATAAAGTCCCTTCTTCAATCTATTTGTTTTTAAATAAATTCATTTAAAAAGATGAGTCCAAAAATATCCATAATCGTTCCTTGCTACAATCAGGCTCAATATCTTGATGAATGTTTGCAATCTGTTTTTGATCAAACTTATCCGGATTGGGAATGTATTATTGTAAACGACGGTTCGCCTGATAGTACAGAAGAAGCAGCCAGAAAATGGATAGAAAAAGATGCTCGTTTTCAATATATTTATAAAAAAAACGGAGGATTGTCTTCTGCAAGAAATGCAGGAGTTGAAGTCGCAAAAGGAAAATGGATCTTACCTTTGGATGCGGATGACAAAATTAGCAACAGATATTTAGAATTAGCCGAAAAGCAATTCGATAGTACTTATAAAATTATTTATTGTGAAGCTGAAAAATTTGGAACGGAAACCGGGAAATGGATATTAGAAAATTTCAGCACAAAAGCACTTGCTGTAGAAAACGTAATATTCTGCTCCGCTTTTTTCAAAAAAGAAGACTGGGTAAAAGTCAATGGTTATGATACTAATCTTATCTATGGCTGGGAAGACTGGGAATTTTGGATTTCGATTCTGAAAAATGGCGGACAGGTTTATAAAATCCCTGAAATTTGTTTTTATTACAGAATTAAGGAAGTATCCATGATTCAAGAAATGAAATCTACAGACAGTACTTTTAAAGTAATGTCTTCTAAAAATCTTATTTATAAAAAGCATATTGAGTTTTTCACAAAAGAGCTTGGAAGTTTTCAGACCCTTTATAGAAATAATCAAAAAATAATCGCAGAAAATAATAACCTGAAAAAAATATTAGCAAGTAAAAGATACGTTCTTATAAATAAATTCTTTAATTTTTTCAAATTATGAAGGTTTCAGTAGCTTTATGTACATACAACGGCGAAGAGTATTTGACTGAACAGTTGGATTCCATTCTGGCTCAAACTGTTTCGGTGAACGAAATTGTAATCTGTGATGATGGTTCTACCGATAAGACGTTAGAAATACTTTCCGAATATCAGAACAACAATCCTGAAATTTTTAAAGTTTTTAAAAATGAAACTAATTTAGGATTTATTAAAAATTTTGAAAAAGCCATCAAACTCTGCACAAATGAAATCATTGTAATTAGTGATCAGGACGATATCTGGGAAAAAGATAAAGTGGAGCAAACTATTTATTTTTTTGAGAAAAATCCACAATTTGATGGAGTCTTTCATGATTTAAAATTAATTGATGATAATAAAACATTTCCATCGTATTTAAATTGGAAGAATATAAGTCATGAAAATATTTTTCAGGAAATAAAAAACAATGAGCTTTTTGCGGCATTAGTAAAAAAAGGGAGTTTTATTTTAGGGTGTGCCTTATCTATAAAGAAAGAAGCTCTTAGAAAATACGAAATGGAGAATTTTCCTATAGCCCATGATTATTACATTGTACAAAAGTTAAGCTCAAAAAATAAATTAGGTTTCATACCTAAATCTTTATCTGCCTACAGATTACACCCTAATCAAGTCTATGGTCTAAGATATAAATCTGATAAAAAAGAAGAAAACAGTACAGGATCTCAAAAGTATTTTAAAGAATATGTGTGGATATATCTGGAGATTCTGAAAAGACACAAGGAAATAAATCCCAAGGAAGATGAAAAAGAAACAGAAACTTATTCTGTTTTTATTAAAAATAGAGACAATTATCTAAAATCACTAGGATTTTTAAAAAAGAAAATATACGTTTTAAGATGTATTCGTCATAATTACTTGTATCTTGAAATAGCCGATCTATTTAGAATTTAAAATAATAATATGGATGTAAGCGTTTGTATCACCACTTATAAACACGAAAAATATATTAAAGAATGTCTTGAGAGCATTTTCGCTCAGGAGTTTAGTGGCACCTATGAAATTATTGTATGTAATGATAATTCTCCTGATAACACTGAAGTTATCATTAATGAAATTATTGCATCACATCCAAAAGGAAGTAAGATAAAATACTTTAAAAATGTTCCAAATTTAGGATATGTAAAAAACACATTATTTTCTTTTTCTAAAGCGTTAGGAAAATACATTTCTGTCTTAGATGGTGATGATTATTTTATTGATCAACAAAAACTCCAGAAGCAATTTGATTTTTTAGAAAATAATTCTGATTTTTCCGCAGCAGCCGGAGATTCTTTAGTTATTTATGAAGACCTAGACATTCCCAGTCATTCTTTTTCGCAACATAAAGGAAGAGAATTAACAAAAGAAAACATGACTGACCTAAAGATAGCTCAGACATCTACTCTTTTTTTCAGAAAGGATATCTTAAAAGAAGATTTTCCAACTGAAATAATTTCAGCCGATAGATGTCTATACTTATTGGCTGGATGCTATGGAAAAATGAAAGTTTTTGAAGCCCAATTAAGCTCATATAGACAGTTTAAAGACAGTATCTCAAAAAAGACAACTTATGAGTCTATGTCAAAAGATTTTGTCATTATACCATTTATCAAAAAATATAATCCCAATTATGATATCCTGAAATTAAAAGCTTATTTCTATTACACATTGATGTCTTATTCCAGAGGGATATCGAAATTGCGTTTTTTTAAAGCTGCTTTTGCTTATTTTGTTTATAACTTTTTATCTAAATTTACATTAAACCCCCAAAAAGTATACTTAATATTTAAATGGAGCTTACATACCATTAGAAATGTTTATAAAAGAGAAGTAACTTCACTCCAAAAACAATCGTAACATAAACACATATAACACTATGAATAATTTTTTGAATTCCCAAAACCAAGACCTATTAAAATTTGCAGAAGAAAATTCTTTAAAATATAAAAATGCAAATCCATTCCCGAGCATTTCTTTTGATGATTTTTTTAATCCTGAATTTTTAGAAGAAGTATTGAAAGAATTTCCTGATCTTTCCAAACAAGATGCAATTAGCTTTAATGATCCTTTACAGAAAAAATTTGCAGGTAAAGGTGAAAAATCTTTTGGCCCAAAAACAAGAGAATTAATGTATTTTCTAAATTCGGAACCTTTTTTAAATTTTGTAAATAAACTTACCGGTATTGAAGAGCCACTATATGGAGATCCTTATTTTTCAGGAGGAGGACTTCATGAAATAAAAAAAGGAGGACTTCTAAAAGTTCATGCAGATTTTAATAAAAACCCAACCAATGGTTTGGACAGAAGAGTTAATGTTTTAGTATATCTTAATAAAGAATGGAAGGATGAATACGGAGGTCATTTTGAATTATGGAATCAAGATATGACAAAATGTGAAACAAAAATTGCTCCTAAATTCAATACATTAGCAATGTTCTCAACAACATCAAATTCTTATCATGGTCACCCAGATCCTCTAAACTGTCCTGAAGAAAGAAGCCGTAAATCATTGGCATTATATTATTATTCCAACGGCAGACCTGAATCTGAAGCAATTGCTTTCAAAGAAAATCACAATACTCTTTTTGTACAGAGAAAAGACTCCGACAAAGACACAAATGCATGGAATGAGAATGAGCAGAGAAAAAAACAGCATCTTTCCCCAAAAACGTCTTTAGCAAAAAGGGTGTTTAATAAAATTTTCAGAGGGTAACAAATAAAAGCATAATGATTATAGGAAACGGACTCATTGCCAACTCACTAAAAAATATCGATTCCAAAGACCATCTTTACTTTGCTTCCGGAGTTTCAAACTCCCTCGAAACAAGAAGCTCGGAATTTGAAAGAGAATTTTCTCTTCTAAAAAACAGCATAATACCACATGAGGAAAAAAAGCTTTTTTATTTTTCTACTTTAAGTGTGAATGATCTTTCAAAACAGCAAAGCCCATATGTTCTGCACAAACTGGAAATTGAAAATTTCATAAAAGAAAACTGCAAAAACTATATCATTCTAAGGGTCGGTAATATTGTAGGCAAAGGCGGAAACCCGAATACCCTGTTTAATTTCCTTAAAACACAGATTATACAGGGCAGTAATTTTATGCTGCATCAGAAAGCCAGAAGATTATTGCTAGATATTGATGATATTACGGAATTTTTAGAATCAAACTGTGCAAATGTTAATAACCAAACCATTAACTTTGCCTATCCGTATTATTATGATTTAAAGGAAATTGTAGAAGCCATACGGAATAAGCTTCAAAAAGAAGCGAATTATCAGGAATCGGATGAAGGAGACTTTTATAAAGTTGATTTTGATGAATCGGTCAACGATTTCTTTAGCGGAATAGATGCTGAAAATTATTTAAAAAATTTAGCCGAAAAATATATTTAGAACAGAACACAAATGCCTAAAATTTATTTTATTATTGTTACCTACAATGCCATGAAATGGGCAGAAAAATGCTTTAAAAGTTTAAGGCAGTCTTCTGTTCCTGTTCACTGTATTGTGGTAGACAATGGTTCCACAGACGGCACACAAAAATACATTACGGCAAATTTTCCCGAAGTTGAATTAATTCAGTCTGAAAAGAATCTGGGATTCGGAAAAGCCAATAATATCGGGATCGAAAAAGCCTATCAAAAAGGAGCCGATTTTTTTTATCTGATGAATCAGGATGCATGGATTTTTAATGACAGCCTGGAAAAGCTCCTTCATGTTTACAATCTTCATCCTGACAAAAAAGAAATAGGCATACTGAGCCCAATGCATATCGACGGAACCGGAAAGAAACTGGATATTTTTCTTGATAAATACATTGCCCATAATTTTGAAACAAGACTGATCTCTGATCTCTATTTCCAGACTTTACAGCCCTTTTACGAAATAAGCTTCATCAATGCTGCTCATTGGTTTTTACCCAAAGAAACCATTGACGTGGTAGGAGGATTCAACCCTTATTTTTTTCATTACGGCGAAGATCTAGAATATGTAAACCGCATTTTATTCCACAAGAAGAAAACGTTACTTGTTCCGGAGAGCAAAGTGGTACATGACGGAAAACAGTCTCTGTCTAAGGTCGATTATACAAAATACGAAGACCTCAGAATAGAAACCAACATCATGAATCCCTCTATTCCGGATTCTCTTAAGGCAGAGAAAAAAGCACTCAAACAAAGTATGCTAAAAAATATGTTTACCGGAAAGAAAAATAACTATCAGAAGTTAGCATCAAAATATAAGAAAATCGTTTCCGAGGAAAAAAAATTAACTGAACTCAGAAATATCGTGGAAAAGAAATCGCCCTCATTTCTGAACGTTTAAATCCATATTCAATATTTAAAAATACTTAAAATGATAAATAAAATTGCAAACAAAATAAAACTACTTTCCCATTCAGGTTCCACCTATCACTGTCCCTATTGCGGTTACGATTCTAAAGATCTGGAAGTGGTAGGACATGATCTTAAAGTACTAAGAGACAAACAGGTAATTGGCGGCGGAAGACGCGCTGCAGGATGCTACAAATGCCATTCAAGAGACAGAGAGAGACTTTTATATGCATTTTTAATTGAAGAACTGAAAGTTACAGACAACAAAAATTTCAGCATCCTTCACATTGCTCCGGAACCGAAGCTTTCAAATATATTTTTAAAATCAAATGTAAAAGAATACATCTGCGGAGATTTATTTACAAAGGGATATGATTATCCAAGTCATGTAAAAAATATGAATGTAATGGATATTCCTTATGAAGATGATCATTTTGATCTTGCCATCTGCAATCATGTTTTAGAACATATTCCTGAAGATACGAAAGCAATGAAGGAACTTCACAGAGTCTTAAAACCGGGAGGTCATGCTGTTTTGCAGGTTCCTATTTCAAAAAACAGCCAACAGACTCATGAAGATTTCACCATCACCGATCGAAATAAAAGAGAAGAATTATTCGGGCAGTTCGATCATGTGAGAATTTACGGACAGGATTATGTATCAAGGCTGGAAAGTGTTGGTTTTAAAGTAAAAAGAATAAATATTTCGGAAAAATATAAGAAATTTGGTCTTAATCCTGATGAAGATATTTTCTATTGCGAAAAATAAGTAAGATCAACTAAAATTAAAAGGTATGTGCGGAATAGCGGGAATCATCACCACCAACGCAAGAAATTATCAGGAAGAACTGAAAAAAATGACCGATGCTATCGCCCATCGCGGTCCGGATTCTTCTCATTTTGAATTTTACGAAAATGCAGCTTTAGGACATCGCAGACTTTCTATTATTGATCTTTCTGAAAACGGAAAACAACCCATGTTTTCCTCTACAAAAAACGAATGCATCGTACTGAACGGAGAAATCTACGGTTATCAGGATATTAAGGCACATTATCCAGAATATCCTTATCGAGGAAGTTCAGATACGGAGGTAATTCTTGCCATGTATCAGAGGAAAAAAGAAAACCTCATCCATGATCTTCCGGGAATGTTTGCTTTTGCCATCTGGGATAACGAAAAACAGGAACTGTTCTGTGCAAGAGACCGTTTTGGAGAAAAACCTTTTTATTATGCAATTGGAAGCAATAATGAATTTATTTTTGCCTCAGAAGTCAAAGCAATCCTCGCTTCAGGGCTTATCCGTCCAAAAGTAAGCAATCTCGCGCTTTCTCATTACCTTCAGCATGGTTATGTAAGTACATATCAGAGTATTTACGAAAATATTCATGCCCTCCCTCCTGCTCATCAGCTGATCTTGAAAGATGGCAATATCTCCGTTTCAAGATATTACAGTCTTCCCAAAAAAGACAGTACCATCAGTTTATCGGATGCTAAAGAAGAATTTACTTATCTGTTAAAGAATGCTGTGAAAAAACAGTTGGTAGCCGATGTTGAAGTAGGAAGTTTTCTGAGTGGGGGCTTAGATTCTTCTTCCATTGTAGGACTTGTTGCCGAATTTTTACCCAAACAGACAACCATAAGTTTTGGCTACGATCATGAAGACAGCGAACTGAAATATGCCAAAGAAATAGCCGATAAATACCATACCAACCACATTGAAGTTCACGAAAAAAAAGAAGATCTGGTAACAGCTCTTTTAAAAACTTCTCCTTTTTTTGATGAACCTTTTGCAGATTATTCTTCAATTCCGCATTTTGAAATCTGCAGAAATGCACGGAAAAATCTTACCGTTGTCCTTTCGGGAGATGTAGGAGATGAATTATTCGGCGGCTACAACTTCTACACCATTGAAAATAAACTGAGAAATCATTTCAGTTACAAAAATATTATTGCCCAGTTTGGATTAAAACTGTATCAGAAAATAAAACCTATCTCTTTTATCAGTCAACAGAATATTGAAAACAAAAACATTCTCGATTTTCACCAAAACTATGTAAGAAGAGCTTTCTCAAAGCAAGAAAGACAGGCTTTAGGATTGCATTCGGATTATGATCAGCCTTACAGCTTTATCCCAGATCTGGATTCATTAAATGATATCATGCGACTGGATATTGAAGACTTTGTACCGTCCAATATGATGGTAAAATCCGACAGAATGGCAATGGCAAACTCTTTAGAAGTAAGAACGCCGTTTCTTGATCTGGATTTCGCAGAATTCTGCATTCAGCTTCCGGAAAATCTTAAACTTAGTAACGATAACGATAAAATTATCCTTCGCGAATCGATGGGCTCTTACTGGACGGAAACCATTAGAAAACGACATAAACAGGGATTCGGAATGAATGTTAAAAACTGGTTTACAGAAGACAGCCTTCTCCGCTTTTCCGATGAACTGTTAAAAAATCCCAATCAGAAAATTTTTAATTACATCGATTTCAAGGCGACTCAGAATCTACTGACCAAAGATTATAAACACTGGTGTCTTCTGCAACTGGCTCTTTGGGCTCATAACAACGAAAAATATCTGTAATCATGAGTCTGAAAAAAAGAATTACGTCCCGTTTCTATTATTATCAGTGGCTTTTCAATACCCGGAAACTTCGTGCTGACTTTCCGTCTTTCCGTATTCTGAATATAAAAGATACTATTGATGATATTATTAAAAACAAACTTTCCGTAAGCAGGTTTGGAGATGGAGAATTCAGATTGATGCTTCCGCAGTACGAACTGGAATTTCAGGAAAACAGCGAAAGAATCCGGAAAAAAATGTGCGAAGTGATTGCTTCAGATCTCAAAAATCACTTGGTATGTCTTCCTGAACCGCTTGCGTCAGTACATTCTTTTGATATTATTACAAAATATTGGTGGAAAAAATTCATTAACAATTACGGTTCCAGAGTTTCTCCTTTTTTAGATAAAAACAAAACCTACGGAAATTCATTCATTACAAGATTTTATCTCGGTTATAAAGATAAATCTGAAAAAAGGAATTTAGACATCATTAAATCTCTCAAAAAGATATGGGATAAAAAAGATATCCTGATAATTGAGGGAAGATATTCCAGACTGGGTGTAGGAAATGATCTGTTTGAAAATGCAGCTTCTCTTAAAAGGATTATCTGTCCCGAAAAGAATGCATTCAGATGTTATGATAAAATTTTTGAAGCAGCAGCGGAATTTGGAAAAGACAGACTTATTTTGGCGGCTTTAGGTCCCTCCGCAACGATTTTGGCTTACGATCTGGCTAAAGACAATTATTGGGCAATCGATATCGGACATATTGATATTGAATACATCTGGTTTTTGAGAAAAGCTACGGAAAAAATTGCGATCGAAGGACGTCATGTTAATGAAGCGGAAAGCCAGGAATCCTTCGATATTCCGGAGGAATTTGCTCGACCTTATCAAGAAAGTATCATTTTAGAAATAAAAGAATGAACCTGAATATTTCTGTGGTCATCCCCGTTTATAACGCTTCCGGATTTTTAAGAAAATCGGTGGAATCTGCTCTGCAATTTGAAGAAGTAATAGAAATTATTTTGGCAGAAGATTGTTCTACAGACAATTCTCTGGAAATCTGCAAAGAACTTGCTTCAGAAAATTCCAGAATTAAATTATTTCAACACCCTGACAAAGGAAATCATGGCGCAGGAGCGACAAGAAATTTAGGAATTGAAAAATCAACCGGCGATTTCACAGCATTTCTGGATGCGGATGATTATTATCTTCCCAATCGCTTTGATGCGGAAAAAGAACTTTTCAAAGATCCAAAAATCGATGGTGTTTTTGGTGCAATTGGCGTGGAATATTTAACGGAAAAAGGCAAACAGGAATTTCAGCAAAAATTTAAGGAATCATCTCTTACTACTGTTAATTATCCTGCGGAAGGAAAAGAGGTTTTCAGAGGTCTGCTCGGTTTAACTTCAAAGACATTCGGTTCTTTTTTTCATTTGAATACGTTAACGGTGAGAAAATCTGCTTTAGACAAAGTTCATCTTCGTTTTAATGTAAATCTCCGCGTACATCAGGATTCCGATTTCAATCTTAAACTGGCATACCTCTGTCATCTAAAGTCCGGAATTATCGATCAGGCGATTGCCATGAGAGGAATTCATGATGACAACAGAATTACCAAGATAAAACCTTATTCTTCAAAATTTTATAAAAACAGCTTGCTATACAGTGAATCAGTTTATTTGTGGAGCAAAGCCAATTCTTTAGAAAAAGAATACGCAAAAAAAATAGCACTCGATTATTTCAGTTTCAAAATAGCGAATCAGAAGGGATTAAAAAAATGGCTTTCATTTTTAGCTACAGCACTGCAAAATCCGGAATTTCTGAAAACAAGATATCGGTTTCATGCTTTAAACAATCCTCATGATTAATACAAAAATTAACCAGATCAAAAGGCTTGTGAGCGATTCTTTGGCTTATGTGAAATTAAAGTTTTACAGTCCGCCGAAGAAGGACAAAACTTTATTGATCAATTTTAAAAACCCAAATCTATACCATCGTTTTTTTTATTTGCTGGTTAAATTCTATCAGCTTTCAGGATACAACATTATTTATCCTATGAATTTTGCAAGATTCAGAAATTTAAGAAATAAAGACCGCTATTTAGGACTTATTGTCCGGGAAAAAAACTTTTTAAGCATTCACAAAAAAAATCTTCCTGAAAATTTTATCGAAATAAACGATGAAATGTTTAGTCCTGATTACTTTTCCACTTATTTCGAGCATAAGAATATTGATGAACATGCTTTTCATGTTCCTATGAGTTTTCATCCGTTCATGTATAATAAAGAAATATGGAACCATAAAGTGGATACTGACAGAAAAAGGTTCAATTCTATTTTCTGTTATGGAAATTTTGATGCTAAAGCTTATTTAGATATCAAAAGAACTGCTTTTACAGTGGAAACACGAGTTACACTTTTAGATTTTTTTCAGAAAAAAGAGAACTTTGTCTCTATTTATGGTAAAAATGATATCGTCTCTTCAAATGAGAATTTAGATGAAAAATATGTTTTCGCGATCAAGGAAAATTATCCTATAAAAATGGAGGATATCCGGGAACTACTCTCCTATTTCAACTTTTATTTATGTTGTCCCGGAGTCGTAATGCCGCTTTGTCATAACGTGATTGAAGCAATGTCAGTTGGCACCATTCCTCTTATACAAAAAGAATATGCTGAGGTAATGTATCCTAATCTTCAGCATAAAATGAATGCCATTATATTCGAAAACCTTAATCATTTAGAACAAATTCTTGAGCAGGAAATTTTCACTTTACAGGAACACGAAATTGCTGCAATGAGAAAAAATGTTTTAGATTATTATAGCGACTATCTCACTCCGCAAGCTCTGGTAAAACGCCTTAATAAAAGCATTGAAAAGAAAAAACTTATATATTTACAGGCGGAACACAGAAGCATAAAATTATAAACATGAATACAGTAAAAAAATTTAGTAATGTTCTATTTAGAGAAGGAATTTTCAATTTTGTTAAAAGAAAACTCAATATCTCTTACCTCGACAGCGTTACCACGTATACCATAAAATACAGAGAAAAAGAAACCAAGATTATTCTGAACAGAAAATTCGGGTATGTCGATATGATGATCTTTAAGAATGGTATTTACGAAAAAGACATTATCGATGATATGTATAACGAGCTGAATAAAGGCAAAACAATGTTGGATATTGGTTCAAACATCGGTCAGCACAGTTTGATATTAAGTTCATATTGTAAGGAAATATATGCTTTTGAACCTATCCCCAAAGTATATGAACAATTTAATAAAAGCATTGCTAAAAATAATATTCAGAATATAAAAACTTTTAATCTCGGAATCAGCAATAAAAAAGAAACTAAGGAATTCAATTTTATTGAGGATCATGCGGGAGCAAGTTCTTTTATAGACAGAGCCAATGAGCATACCAATAAAATCATCGTAAAAACAGATACACTGGAAAATATTATTGGGGAAACTCGTTTTGATCTCATGAAAATTGACGTTGAAGGATATGAAGCAGTAGTAATTCTGGGAAATAAGGAAATTATCCTGAAAAACAGACCTGTAATTTTTCTGGAATACGACAGACAGTGGATTTCTGAGGAAGGCTCCTATACTCCTGAAGATCTGTACAATTTTTTCAATGATAATAAATTTGAAATATACAGCAGAGTACATAATAAAATTATTCAGAAAAGTGATTTTGCAAATGTATTCCAGGACAACTGGATTATAAAACCAATTAACATAGAGCTAAATTGAAAATCTCCGTCATAACTCCCGTTTACAATGCCGAAAAATATATAACTCAGGCTGTGGAATCCGCTCTTCAGTTTGAGGAAGTATATGAGGTTATTTTAATTGAAGACCAATCTCCGGATAATGCTTTAGAAGTATGTGAAAAATTAGCAGAAAAATATGATCGGGTAAAGCTTTTTCAGCATCCCGACAAAGGAAATCACGGAGCGGGAAAAACAAGAAATTTAGGACTGGAAAAAGCTACCGGAGACTTTATTGCTTTTTTGGATGCAGATGATTATTATCTGCCCAACCGTTTTGATGCCGAAAAAGAACTATTTAAAGATCCAAAAGTAGAAGGTGTTTATGGTGCTTTAGGAGTTCATTACTATTCTGAAAAAGCAAAAGAACAGTATTACAGCCTTTTTAAGGATAATTTAACTACCGTTTATAAGAAGCACGATCCCAAAGACGTTTTTCCGGGTCAGCTCAATATGAGAGGAAGCTTTGGGCTTTTCAGTATCGATTGTTTAACGATCAGGAGAGAATCTATGGTCAGAAAGCTCAATCCTTTTTTCAAAACGCATTTAAGGCTTCATCAGGATACAGAATTCTTGTTCAGATTATCTTATTATCTTGATCTTTATCCGGGAATTCTGGATAAAGCGGTTGCCATGAGAGGCGTTCACGAGAGTAACAGAATTACAGCAGTAGATTCTAAAAAAGTAAATCCTGCCATAACCCGGGTTCTGCTGTGGAAAGAAGTAAACGAATGGGCACAGAAGGAAAACACCATTCCGGAAGATATAAAATTACACATCAAAAGAATGCACAGAAGCTACGAAATAGCTCTTGCTCCAACGCTTAAAAAATGGGGAATGATTACCAAGTATCTTTTTACAGACTACAGAAGCATTCGCTCCGGACTTTACAATATCAATTTCAGAGAATATTTATTTTAAATGTTTCGAATTTATAAGTATAGAATCCGCGATCTGTGAGGTAAAAACTTTTCCGGATTCTTTGTACATATGGTTTGCATCTGTATAAATATAATCTTCAGCTTTTGAAGAAAAATCAAAGTACACTACATGATATCTTTTTGAAATATTTTCTATACGTTGACTGAAATCAGGACTATATCTGTTTTCAACATTCATAATTTCACCCAAAGCAGGGATTCTTACAAGATATACACTTCCTTTATCTTTTAGAAATGTAATCATATCTTCCAGTGCCTGAATTCTTTTTGCAGATATTTTCTGTGTTTTAGCAAGATCTTCTTTGTAAAATTTCAGCTTGGCTTCTGCTCTTTTTTGTACAGAATCTTTTTCCATGCTTACATTTACTTCAAGCCATCCATTTTTATGTAAAAAAGTATTGGATCTTCCCGATTCTTCTCTTTCGCTAAAAATTTTAAACCAGCTTCTTGGATAATTCTTTAAAAGATATTCGTAATTAGGCGACATATCATAGCTGTACATATTTCCTAATGGAGAATTTTCTTTTTCCGGAAAATCTTTAGACTCATCAAATGATTTATTGACAGATAAATTCCAGGGATCAACAGTCAGTATAAAAACGCCATTTTTTGTATTCGGTTTAATTTTTCTTTTTAGAGCTTCCAGATAAACTTTTCCGTAAGGTGACTGAACGACATTGATGGCGAAATTATCAAACTTTTTATGAAGCTTACCTTCTAAAATATCCGGCTGAACAGCCTGAGAACCTCTGGAATCTCCCAAAATAATATTTTCAGGCTTTTCTACTGCGAAATGCATATAATTATCGTCTGTATTTCCATCTGCGAAAGAGCCGAGAACAGCCAAGACGACAGCACAGCCTACCAGATAAAATGATAATTTGAATAAAAATTTTTTCATACTAAAACTGAAAATAAATAAATTCATTATTCCCGAAATTAGCATAACGGAAAATGATAAAAATAATCACTGCGTACATAGCTCTTCTCAGCCACGGATGAAATCTTTCAATTTCCAAACCGTGAAAGCGGCTTCTGTTGAGCCATTCAACAATAAGCATTATTCCAATAAGAGCCATTACTTTATATGGAAAATGAGGAGGAACTGAAAGAATCGTCTTATTAAAAATTTTTCCAATATAAGAAACAGCCTCAGAAACAGATGCCGCGCGGAAAAAAATCCATGCAAAACAGGTAAGAGAAAAGGTAATTAAAATCTGAAAAATCTCCCTGAAAGAAGGTAAAAATTTATCCATGGCAACAACTTCAAGATTTTGCCGGTTTTTCTCCATCAGTAAAAGAGGCATAAAATACAAAGCATTCAATCCGCCCCAGATAATAAATGTCCAGTTGGCTCCATGCCAGAAACCCGAGACTAAAAAAATGATGAAAGTATTGCGGATCTTCATTATCAGTCCGCCCTTGCTCCCTCCTAAAGGAATATAAAGATAATCTCTGAACCATGAAGAAAGCGAAATATGCCACCTTCTCCAGAATTCTGCAATATCTCTTGAAAAGTAAGGGAAAGCAAAATTCTTCAGAAGCTCTATTCCAAAAAGTCTGGAAACTCCAAGAGCAATATCAGAATACCCCGAAAAATCACCATAAATCTGAAAAGCAAAAAGTATGGCTCCCAAAACCAGATTACTGGCACTTTCGGTGTGATAATGTGCGAAAATTTCATTTACCAGAGGCGCACAATTGTCTGCAATAACCATTTTCTTAAAAAAGCCCCAGAGAATTTGCCGCATTCCGTCTGCAGCCTGTTCATAATTAAATGTCCTTTTTCTCTGAATCTGTGGCAAAAGGTGGGTTGCTCTTTCAATAGGTCCCGCTACCAATAAAGGGAAATAACTTACAAAAACAGCATAATCTATAAAATTCCGCTCCGCAGAAATTCTCTTTTTATAAATATCAATCACATAAGAAAGACCATGAAACGTATAAAAAGAAATTCCAACAGGGAGGACTATTTTTAACAGCCAGATATTGATGTGGAAACCAAAACTTCCTAAAAGTTCTGAAAAACTTTCTATAAAAAAATTATAATATTTGAAAAAACCTAAAAAGCCCAGATTTATAATAATACTGAGTGCTAACCAAAATGTGGATTCTTTTTTGCTTTTGCTTTTTTCGATCATAATACCGGAAACAAAATCCAGCCCGATAGAAAACATCAGCAGAAAAAGAAATCTCCAGTCCCAACAGGCATAGAAATAGAAGCTTGCTACCAGAACAAGTACATTCTGATGTTGGTACTTTTTATTAAAAACAAACCAATAAAGTATAAAAACGATTGGCAGAAAAATTAGAAAACCAATAGAATTAAATAGCATAGTATTCTTTTAAATTGAAGATTTTAAGAAAAACTTATGCAGAATATATTGATAAACAGCTATTATCAGGAACGAAAATAGGAAAAGGGAACAGCATTTCTGTCATAATTTATTCATTTATGTTTAACAAAAGTAAATATTTTTATCCGAATTTTATCTTCTTTAAATAATCTCTGCAGGGTTTTTCTATCAATTGATAAAAAATGCCTGAAATAATTATTAAAACAGGAATATAGATCCAAAAGATGATACTTCTATCATAGATTCTGAAATAATCCCACAAAAACGACCTTAAAATAAACAGAACAGGAATGTGAACAATGTAGATGGCATAGCTGATTTCTCCCATATATTCCAAAGGCTTTATAGACATTATTCTGGTTAAAAAACCATTGTTCAGAGAGATTAAAACAATCAGCGGAACAAAAAACACAGCCATTAATCCATCATGATAATATAGAGGTACAAACAGCAGGGAAAATAATATTAAACTGAAAACCAGAAATATCGCCCAGTCATAGTTTTTCTGTTTAAAATTTTTAACAAAAAATATTCCTGCGAGATTTCCGATTAAAAATTCATTAATATGCAATAACGGAAAATAAGAAATAAAATCGTGACTTTTGGAAAATCTTCCTTCATACAATCCGGAAAACATAAAGTAGTTGCAAAAAACCTGAGTGGCAATCCAGATGAGAACACCAGTAATCCAGATGAATTTATAATTTTTTGAGTAAATATAATTATACAAAAAAGGAAAAATCAGGTAAAAGAAAAATTCTACAGAAATCGACCATCCCGGAAAATTCAAAATTAAAGCTTTGCCGGGAAGCCAGCTCTGAACACCAGACAAATATGCAATAATCGAGAAAAAAGCAGTTTCCTGAGATCGTGTAAATAAATACAAAATCAGTCCGATTACATACAGTGGATAAATTCTTGCGACCCTGTTGCGGTAAAAATCAATGTAATTTATTTTTTCTTTGGAATGATACGCAACAATCATTATAAATCCCGAAAGAATAAAAAAATAACTTACTCCAATATTCGCCTTAGCAAAAATCTCCGAAATATATTTTATTTTATAAACAAGAGCACCTTCACCATAATGGAAAATCACAATTGCTAGGGCAGCAAGAAATCTTGTAAATGTAATCTGACTAATTTTCACGAATCAAAAATACACTTAAAAGTTTTTATTTAACAAAAACACCAATGTATTTTCCTTCGTACTCTACTACTGTAGTTTCGATATTATTTTTTTCGCAGAAATCCTGATAGGCAGAATTGTCTCCGATATCATCACTAATGAAAACTCCACCTTTTCTCAAATGCAGGTAAAGCTCGTTGTAAGCCCAGAATCTGCCATTATAACTCTTATCAGAATCATAATGCACTACATCAAAAGATGCGTTATCGGCAAAAATTTTAGGAAGAGATTCTCTATCCGCAAAACGGTATAATTTCCAGTTGGAGGTAAGACTTTCAGGTACAATACATCCTACATACTGATCGCCATCCTGCGCCAGATAAGGCATATCCGAACTGTATAATGTTCCGTTTCTCTTAGTTAAGGAAAGTAATGCTGCCAAAGAAGACCATCCATATGCAACGCCGGTTTCCACTGCATTTTTAGCATGGGTAAACTCGCAGGAATAATAAATCAGTTCTAAAGCTCCCGCTCCTCCCATTTTAATCGGGCATTCATTCTGTCTTCTTTCAGAATCTTTTAAAATTTCAGCGAAATCTTTCTGAAAAGGATCAATTTCGATCCCGAAAAGCTGAGAAACCGCCTGCTTTTGAGAAACCGCTCTGGAGGCAGCCCAGGAATTTGTTTTTTCTTTGCCTTTAAAGGCATTTCCCCGGTTTACGGTATTTTTTACAATTTTACGCCCTAATTCAGGGTAAAGATCCGGTCTTTTAAGATAGGCTATAAACGTTTTGAGAACTCTGGATATTTCGCTCACTGTGTTAAATTTAAGCCACAAAAATAAAGATTTTTCTGTTATCTTTAGGATATAATTATCTTTGTAAAAATTTATTAACACAATAAGATGAAGTTTTCTGTTCTGATTGCCAATTACAACAATGGAAAATTCTTTAAAGAATGCTATGATTCTATTATAGCACAAGATTATAAAAACTGGGAAGTGATTATTCTGGATGATGCTTCTACAGACGATTCCGTGGAGGTAATTAAAAAATTAATAAGCAGTGATGAACGTTTTAAAATTTACAGAAATGAAGAAAACAGCGGTGTAGGAATCACAAAAAGCAAACTGATTGAACTGGCGGAAGGTGATATTTGCGGCTTTGTAGATCCTGATGACGCTATTACACCGAATGCGCTTTCTTCAAGCATAAAAATTTTTCAAAAGCAACAAAATGTTGTTCTTACTTACAGCAAATTTGCAAAATGTGATGAAAATCTGAAAATTCTGGAGGTTCCTAAAATCGCTCAGCAGGTTATTAATAACAGTCCGTTTTTTTTCAACTGCCCTGTAAATATTGTGCATTTCGTGTGTTTCAGAAAGGGCATTTATAATCAGACGGAAAAAATGAACACGGAAATGAAGATTGCTGAAGATCAGGATTTATATTTAAAAATGTATGAAAAAGGTAAGGTAAAATTTATTAACGAGGTAAATTATCTTTACAGGCTTCATTCCGGAGGTATTTCTCAAAATGACAACCGCCCCAAATCAAGGGAATATTTTGCCAAAGTCATTTTCAATACCATGAAACGCAGAAAGTTATCTTCCATAAACGGAAAGACAATCCCGAAAGAATACAACAGTTCTCAGGAAATTTACACTCTTTTGGAATATCAGAATTCACTTTCATTTAAAATTAAAAAGAAACTGATCATATTTGCCCAACAAATCTTTAGTTAATGACGAAAAATAATAAAATAAAAGTGCTTTTCAGGCATCGTTCTATGGAAATGGGCGGTGTGGAAAAAGTAGTTTTAAGTATGTTGAATCATCTTAACAAAGATACATTCAACATGACGATCTGTTTAAATATGAATCAGGGAGAGCTGAGAAATGAAATTCCCACTCATGTAAGAAAATTTTATCTTACAGAAGGCAGAGAAGATCTTTCAAAAAATCCGCTTATCCAAAAACTACAGTTAGCAAAAAGAAAATTAAGACTTCAGAATGCTTTGAGAAATCCTTCCATCGCTCAGAAAATTCTTAATGATGAATATGATGTAGAAATAGCTCCTACTTACGCTGCTTTTTCTGCGGTTCTCCATTCTGTTAATAAAAAATCAAAAAAAATAGGCTGGTTTCACTCCGATATTACTCTGCCGAAACTTCAGCCTTTGGTTCCTGAAATTTTAAAGCAGATTCCTCAATTTGACTATTTTATTTTTGGATCTCAGCAAACGAAAGATATTTTAATAGAAACGTATCCTGATCTTAAAATTCCCGAAAATCAGGTTATCTTAAATGCGATTCCTATTGATGAATTAAAACAGAAAGCTTTAGCTTTTAAACCTGACTTACCAAACAAACCTGTTTTCGTTTCTGTTGCGAGACTTCACAGCCGAAAAGGTTTTCATAAACTCATGGAAGCGCACGCAAGATTACTGAAGGATGGTTTCGATCATCATATCATCATAATCGGCGACGGCGAGGAAATGAATAACCTGAAAAAACAATCGGAAGAATTGGGAGTAACGGACAGTTTTAAATTATTAGGATCTTCTTTGAATCCTTATCCATATGTAAAAAATGCAGATTTTTTCATTCTTCCTTCGGAATCTGAAAGCTGGCCTCTGATTATTGCCGACAGTCTGATCCTTCAAAAACCAATTATTTCAACCAACGTAGGAGGAATTCCTGAAATGATAGAACACGGAAAGACAGGCTACCTCATCAATTATGAAACGGAAGAGATGTATGAATCCATGAAAAAATTTCTTACAGAACCCGAATTAATTGCCGAAATCAAGAAAAATCTCATCAATATTGAAGAACAGTTTGATAATCAGAAGATTTTTAATGCTGTAGAAAATATCATTATTAATTTAGCAAAAAAAGAACAATGATTTTCCTTTACCGTCTTATTCTGAAAATTCATACCACCTATCAAAAGATCATTCAGAAGATTTATATTAAAATTTCTGTTGCGAGAGGACTGAAGGTGGGGAAAGATGTAATTTTTGTTGAAGCTCCGGATTTTGGTTCAGAACCTTTTTTAATTGAAATCGGCGACAGAACAAAAATTACGGCGGGCTGCAAATTTATTAATCATGACGGCGCAATGTATGTCATCCGAAGTATGGAAAAATATCAGGATGCAAGAAATTTTGGAAGGATAAAGCTGGGGAAAAACTGTTTTGTAGGAAACAACTGTATTTTTCTTCCCGGATCACAGATGGGAGACAATTGTATTTTGGGAGCCGGTTCTGTACTCAATTCAAGTATGCCCGACAATTCTGTTTATGCCGGAACTCCGGCAAAATTTATTTGCACGGTGGAACAATATGGAGATAAAGCACTGGAAAACAATGTAATGTACCCGAGAGAACTGGAGCCTGAAAGAGCAAAACTTGAAGCTTACATTAAAGAAAACATTCCTCATGTTTACAAACCCGTAAAGAAATAAATGGCTGAAAAAAAGAAAATTCTCATCCGTATAGGCTCTCTGCGTCATGGCGGAGCAGAAAAAGTTTTGGTGACTTTTTTGAAAAATCTGCCTTCCGATAAGTATGAGATTGATTTGCTGCTGAATCTGAATTCAGGAAAATATCTGCCTGAAGTTCCCGGCTGGATCAATATTCTGCATCTTCATCAAGGCGAAATGATTACGACCAACCGTCCTCATGAAATCCCCAGAAAAGCAGCGCGTGTAATCCATGAAAAGATCCTTAAAAAATTCCCGAATCTTCTTTATAAGGGTAAATTAAAGAATAAGCAGTACGACATAGAGTTTGCTGCCATTCATGGGATGCGGGATGAAATTTTAGGATCTCCTTTAAAAAGTTCAAAAAAAATTGTCTGGATTCACAATGATCTTTCACAGGTGAAAGGCTATACCAACGATGAGATCCGTAAGTTTTTTGGGTTTGACAAAATTATGGTGATTTCTGAAAAGATAGAGCAGCTTTTCCAAAGTCTGGCAAAAAATGAAACTGAAAAACAAAAAATTGTAAAGATCTACAATCCTTTAGACACCGAAGAGTTTCTTGCCAAAGCAGACCTTCCAGTTGTAAACTATCAGTTTGATCAGGATGTTCCTACCTTTATTTCAGTAGGAACTGTTTTTCCACAAAAAGGTTTTGACAGGTTATTGAAAGTTCATAAAAAACTTTTGAATGAAGGTTTTCAGCACAAAGTTTTAATCGTCGGCGACGGATATGATTTTGAAAACATTAAAAAATTAAAATCTGAGCTTGGTGTCGATCAAACAGCAACCATGTTAGGATTTACAGACAATCCTTATCCTTATTTTAAAAATGCTGATTTTTATATTTTAAGCTCAAGATACGAAGGCTTTCCGACAGTTCTTTTTGAAGCCATTACCCTGAAAAAGAAAATTATTTCTACTGACGTTTCCGGAGCCAATGAAATGTTAAACGATGGTGAATTGGGTCTCATTGTGGAAAATTCTGAAGAAGGAATTTATAACGGAATGAAGAAAGCATTATCTGAACCTGAGTTTTTCAACAAATATTCGGAAAGACTTATGAATTATGAAATGCCTTTTAATCTGAAAAATTCCGTAAGCAAAATTGTTTCTATTGTGGATGAATTGTAACTGATTAAAAATTTAAACCTGTAGAATTATTACATTTGTGGTATGGCAGAAAACTATTCCATTCTTCAGAAAGATTTTTACCGGGAAAGCGGAAAATGGCTTTCTCCATTTCAGATCTGGGCAAAATGCATCAATCCGAATCTTCATTTTATTTATGTTTTAAGAAAGAGCCAGCAATATCTAAAAACGCCGTTGCTGAATATTTTCTGGAAACTGGTTTTAAGACATTATCAGATTAAGTACGGCTTCCAGATCTATCCCGAAACAGAAATCGGGGAAGGTTTTTATCTGGGACATTGGGGAAGTCTTGTGATTAATCCCAATGCTAAAATCGGAAAAAACTGTAATATTGCACAAGGCGTAACCATCGGACAGCAGAATCGTGGGAAAAATCAGGGATTTCCAGCCATTGGAGATGAAGTATGGATTGGAACCAATGCCGTTATCGTGGGAGGAATTACCATCGGAAACAATGTTCTTATCGCGCCAAATGCCTACGTAAATTTTGATGTCCCTGAAAATTCTGTCGTGATGGGCAATCCAGCAAAAATTTATGAATCCGAAAACGCAACTGAAGAGTATATTAATAATAAGATCTGATAAATAAAAATATTTTAGCTATCGTCATCAAATTGTTTGTAATTTTATCATAGAATCATCAAACCATATAAAAAACATAATTTAATGATCTCTTTTATGATTTTAAGCATATTTTAATATTAAACTTTGTTAAAAGTATTTAGAATCTCATCAAAAATTATATTTTTGTATCATTATCGATTTGGTCTATTGATTTTGAAAATAATTTAAACCAAATAAATAATTAATCCTTTAAAAAGCTCTTATGTCACAGTCGTACAAAGCTATTTTTGAAAACAACAGAAAATGGGTAGAGTCTAAAATCGCGGAAAACCCGGAGTTTTTTCATGATCTTGCCAAAACCCAGCATCCGGATTATCTTTACATCGGATGTTCAGACAGCCGCGCGACTGCAGAAGAACTTATGGGAGCCAAACCGGGAGAAGTTTTTGTCCACAGAAATATTGCCAATGTGGTGAATACTCTGGATATGAGTTCTACAGCCGTTATTCAGTATGCCGTGGAACACCTTAAAGTAAAAGACATCATTGTTTGCGGACATTACAACTGCGGAGGCGTAAAAGCAGCGATGACTTCTCAGGATTTAGGATTGCTGAATCCGTGGTTAAGAACCATCCGCGATGTATACAGATTGCATCAGGCTGAACTGGATTCTATTACAGACGAAGACAAACGCTACGATAGACTGGTAGAACTTAACGTACAGGAACAGTGCATTAACGTTATCAAAATGGCGTGTGTACAGGAAAGATATATTTTAGAGGAATATCCCGTAGTTCACGGTTGGGTTTTCGATCTGAGAACCGGAAAAATCATCGATCTGGAGATCGATTTTGAGAAAATATTAAAAGATATCCAGAAAATTTATAACCTTACCAGCTCAGACTGGGTAATGAGCAGAAAGACCAAATAATTTTTATATAAAGAATGTAAAATGAAACTCTGGAGTATTATTACATTACTGTTTTTTCTCAACTTTACGGCTTTACCGAGTATTGCCGCAGTTTTCGGTTGGGATCTTACAAGAACCAATGTAGTAATTAATGAAGAAGAGCCACATTCCCACCCCTCAACTTTTATAGTTTACGAAAAAACACTTCCTAAAACTCTGGATGTTTTCGATTATCTGAAGTTTTATGACCCCTCACTGGAAGACAGATCGTTTGTACTGATAGACGATTCTTTTCATCTGTCTCCATTGCTTACCATATTTTCTCCGCCTCCGGAAGCGTAATTTTTACCGTTAGATTTTTTTGATAGCTATTCTTTGTCATACCATTGATATTGAATAAACACGTGCTTTAAAAATTACATTTTCCAAACTTTACAACGGTCTGTTCATAAAAACAGATCACTATTCACAGCATTTTCATCATGAAAAAAACATCATTAATCGGAGGAATTAAGGAGAATTTCCCTTCAGGACTCGTGGTATTTTTAGTAGCGCTTCCTTTATGTTTAGGGATCGCATTGGCTTCTGGAGCCCCGCCTTTGTCCGGAATCATCGCCGGAATCGTAGGAGGTCTTGTTGTAGGATCCATCAGTAATTCGAATATTTCCGTCTCAGGTCCTGCAGCGGGATTAACGGCAATTGTTTTAACTGCCATTACAGATCTTGGCGCATTCGAACTTTTTCTTTGTGCCGGAATCATTGCAGGATTGCTTCAATTGATTTTAGGATTTATAAGAGCGGGAAGTATTTCCAATTATTTTCCTAATAACGTTATCGAAGGAATGCTTGCCGCAATCGGAATTATCATTATCCTGAAACAGATTCCCCACGCTTTGGGATTTGATAAGGATTATGAAGGACATGAATCTATATTCGACAATGGTCTTAATTTCGGATATTTTACAGAATTATTCGGAGCGATTCAGCCGGGTGCTATTATCATCACTTTAATTTCGGTAGCGATTCTGATTACCTGGGACAGAGTTCCGGCTCTTAAAAGAATTAAAATGCTTCCCGGAGCTTTGGTTGCCGTTGTAACAGGAATTATCCTGAACCAGATCTTTAAAATGACAGGAAGTTCATTGGAAATCCAGACCCAGCATTTGGTTTCCTTACCGGTTCCCCAGTCTTTTGATGATTTTAAAAATCTTGTGACGATGCCGGATTTTAACGGATTCACCAATCCGAAAGTGTGGATTGCAGGAGCAACAATCGCTATTGTCGCTTCTATTGAAACCCTGCTTTGTATTGAAGCTTCCGACAGACTGGATGTACAGAGAAGAATTACCGATACCAATCTGGAACTAAAAGCTCAGGGAATCGGAAATTTAATCAGTTCATTCATCGGAGGACTTCCGATGACTTCTGTGGTGGTAAGAAGTTCGGCAAATGCCAATTCGGGAGCGACTTCAAAATTATCAACCATTATTCATGGAATTTTATTGCTGATCTGCGTTCTGTCTATTCCTGTGGTTTTAAATTTAATTCCACTGGCGACTTTGGCAGCAGTTTTAATTATGGTAGGTTATAAACTGGCAAAACCTGCTACGTTTAAACATTTCTGGCATTTAGGAAAGTTTCAGTTCATTCCTTTCATTGCAACGGTGGTGGCTGTTGTGGCAACCGATTTATTAAAAGGCGTTGGAATAGGTCTTGCAATTTCAGTATTCTATATTCTTCAGGGAAATATGAAGAGAGCTTATTATTTAAGCCGTGAGAAGCTGGATGATGCAGATGAAATAAAAATGAAACTGGCGGAAGAAGTTTCCTTCCTGAATAAAGCGGCTATCAAAAAAACATTGAAAAACATTCAACCGAATTCTAAAGTAATTATTGATGCAAGAGAAACATCTTATATAGCAACCGATGTTCTGGAAATGATTCAGGATTTTGCCAATATCCGTGCAAAAGAAGAAGACATTACGGTTGAATTATTAGGATTTAAAACGTCTTACAGAGATTATGAAAGAGACGAAGAATCTCACATTTTAGTTACGCATAAAAGAGCAATGTAAGCTCAAAACAATAAATTTTATACCTTTAAAAAATTCAATTTAATAAAAATTATATGAAAGCACATACATCCGAAACGCAATCGACGATTACTCCTGAAAAAGCATTAAACTTTTTAAAGGAAGGAAACCAGAGATTTGTAAATAACTTAAAGGCTAACAGAGATCTTTTGGAGCAGGTAAACGCAACCCGTGAAGGACAATGGCCTTTTGCGGTAGTATTAAGCTGTATCGACAGCCGTACTTCTGCAGAACTTATCTTCGATCAGGGATTGGGAGATATTTTCAGCATCAGAATTGCGGGAAATTTCGTTAATCAGGATATTTTAGGATCTATGGAATTCGGTTGTAATGTTGCCGGTTCTAAGCTTGTCGTGGTATTAGGACACACAAAATGCGGCGCTTTAAAAGGCGGTCTTGATGCAGCAAAAATCGAAGGTTTGGGAATGGATAACCTTAACCACCTGATCAATCATTTCAACCCGATCATCAACGATATTATCGAAGAAGGAGAAGAGCGTTCTTCTGCCAATGCAGATCTTTTGGAAAGACTGAATCAGCATAACGTAATTAATGCGATTGATGATATCCGTAAGCAAAGTTCTACTCTTAGAAAACTTGAAGAAGAAGGAAAAATTAAGATCGTGGGAGCCAATTATGATGTAGAAACAGGCGTTGTAACCTGGTTAGCATAAGAAATGTTATAGTTTAGATAAATTGATTGGAAATTAGCTTTAAGAGTACAATCGCAAAGACCATCGGATTTCGGTGGTCTTTTGTTTTATTTAAACAGTTTTAGAAAAAATTCAAAGAAAATGATTACCAAAGTATATAAAATCTTACTTTTGATTATTAAATTTTATTCTTTTCATGAAAATACTGATGAAAATATTCTGGGGAACCTGTATTTTGTTTTTTATTACAGATCTGCATGCTCAAAAACCAGTTTCGGATACTTTAGCATATGCCAAAAAATTTGAAACCAATAAGCAAAAATACATTGGAAAACCTTTTTCTTTATTGCTGAAAGACATGACGCAGCTTCAGTTTAAGAAAGCAAAATCCGACATTAAAGAAGATCAGGAAAATGCTCTTCCGAGTACAATTTTCAGGTTTTCAGATAAAGAGGTAAATTCTCCTAATGAAGTAAGTTTTGTGATTAAATGGAAAGCTGACACGGCTCCTGTAACTCCGATAGAATTTTTTGAGCAGGAACATAATTATCGTTTTACGCTTAATGAAAGAAACTTCTTCGAAAAGAAAATCATAAAAGATATTGTGGTGTACAAGTAACAAAAAACCTCCATTTCCAGAGGTTTTTGACATATTATTTTAGGAGAATTATTTTCCGTTGAATGCAGACATCGTATTGTTGATTCCTGCGAATACAAATGACAGACACGCTTTGGAGAATTTTTCAATTCTTTCCGGAAGTTTTTCATTTTCTTCTTCATTCCAGGTTCCCAAAACATAATCTACCTGTCTTCCTTCCGAGAAATCGGCAGAAATTCCAAAACGCAGACGGGCATAATTCTGTGTCTGCAATACTTCGTTGATGTTTTTCAAGCCGTTGTGTCCTGCATCCGAGCCTTTACCCTTCAGTCTTAAGGTTCCGAAAGGCAAAGCCAGATCGTCTGTTACGATAAGAACATTTTCCAGAGGAATGTTTTCTTTCTGCATCCAGTAACGAACTGCGTTTCCGGAAAGATTCATGTAAGTATCCGGTTTTAGGACCAAGACTCTTCTTCCCTTGTATTTTCCATCTGCCATCCAGCCGAAATTGGTAGTATTGAAAGAAACTTCCATGGTTTCTGCTAATTTGTCTGCAACTTTAAAACCTATATTGTGACGTGTATTTTCGTATTCTGCGCCTTTATTTCCAAGACCGACTATTAAATATTTCATTGAGAAATTTTTTGCAAAATTAAAGGATTTCAAATAAAAAAACCCAACCTTCATGAAGATTGAGTTTTTTATTATTTTAATTGTAAATTTTTACAATGGTTTGTAGATGTAATTTACACCATATCCTTTCTGCATATAAGTCTGTGCATCGTAGTTGTAATTCGTGGAGAATACAACCGGTGTAGGAATTGGTGTTGCTAAATCCGTAACGGAATATCTCTGAGGGCTGTTTGGTGACAAAATCCAGCTTTTTACATCATTCGCTTCCGTGGATAACAGTCTTGAAATTTTGTACGCATTCGGAATTAAAGTAAACGGATTGATTTTCGTATCATAGTTTGTAAACTCATATCCTAGCTTAGTTGTCGGAGAACCAAACGAACCAGTTGAACCCATTGGTCCGTAATTTCTTGTTACTTTAGAAACATTATCTCCTGCATATTCATATTTTGTTTTTGAATAAGAGGTATATACAAATGGAGTTCCTGAAGCTTCAGGTCCGTTTCTCATGATAATTGAATCCAGTTTAGCCGTTGCCGCAGCATACTTTAAGGTATAAAGTGTCTTTGTCTTTTTGTAAAGCGTCTGTGGTCCCGGTACTAAAGGAGTATATGGAGCTGTAGTACTTCTCTTGAAGAAAGATCTGTTTTCTGAAATGGTTTCTATTCTTCCTGTACTTCCATAAGTAAACTGCTGTGTAAAGATAACACTGTCTTTATCTAATTTTCCGTTTCCGTTAAGATCCAAAAATCCTTTGAAATCTATTCTGCTTACTTTGTCTCCGCTCCATGCTAAATCTGTAGTAGAGTTCATACTGTCTGTTACTACTTTCGATAACTGCAGACCATTGTAATAGTAGGTTGCTAAAGTATCTGAGTCTGTGATCTCTCTGTATAAAGCTCTCGGACCATTCAGTCCTGTATTGTCATTAATATCCACCAGAGGATTTCCGTCTTCATCCAATAAATCTTTACAAGAATGAATTGTAGAAATACCTACCAATAGTAAAACAAAATAAAAAAGTCGTTTCATTCCAATAGGGGATTATTTATTTTTTCACAAATATAATTTTTTTTTTGAATAAAAATCACGTTTTTATTCATATTATCATAAAACTATTAAAAGATAATTCTTCTTATAACGGTTTATAGATGTATTTAATTATCTGACTCTGATCTGAAACCGGATAATTCTGTGAATCATACAGATACCCTTTAGGATAAGAAATGGCAGCTCCTGCAGGATTTTGTATTGTAACTTTCCCTACATTGTTGGAAGACAGCATGTAAGCGTTAAGTTGCGTCATAGTGGAAGATACCATAAAATATTCCTTCGGAAGCGTAGTGTAAGGGTTCACTTTAGTATCGTAATTTTCATACAGATAAGAAGTGGTAGATGCTGTGGAAGCTGTAGGAGTTCCTCCGCTCATCAACATCGTGGTGTAATCTGCTTTTACGATATTATTTGCCGAAAAGGTAAATTTAAGTTCCGTATAATGAGTATAGGAAGTACTTCCTGCCATTTTTTTCTTCTCAACAATCCTGTACAATACTCCGTTCGCATCATAATATACTGTAAAATCACTGTGATTGGCCATCCCCATAACGGTCTGATCCATTGTAAATGCAGATAATTTTCCGCTTGTATACGTAAGTGCGTAAGTATTATCCGTAACGTGCGGAGTTACATTATCCTGAATTTTTATCTGAGAAATAGTGGTTCCTGAATAGGTTACGGTAGAAGTAAGCGTATTGCTGGATCCGGCATCCCTGATAAAAACCTGAGAAATCGCGCCTCCTGTAGTTACATATTCCTCCAGATCTTTTGTCCCATTGTTTACTTTAGATAAAATTCTGGGTCCTGTAATCGTAGTACCGGATGTTGTATTCTTGTTCTGATTCGGCGGATCTTCCGTTGTATTGTCACAAGAAACCACAAAACCAAGGGCAATTGCAGCAAAAGTGGACAGGATGTAATTTTTGGTCATATTATTAATTTTTAATGCCGTCAAATATAATTTATTTTCTCCTATCAGAGCCTTAAAATCATTAAATAAATATCACTTTAAAATAAAAAAATCTAAAAACTTTCGCTTTTAGATTCTAATTTATGAAAAATAATCTGTTTTTAATAAGGCTGCAAAACAGACGTTGTTAAAACAGACTGAGACATATCGGAATTCAGAAAGTTGGTATTCACTGCTGTTCCTATTCCCAGAGTTCCGCTGTTCAGATTCCTTTTTGTACAGGCAACCTTCACTTTATAATTATTTTTCGGAGTTACATTCGTAAGCGTTGCGTTCATGTTATAGATTTTATAAGAACCGTCTGTCCCGATCAAAACATCGGTTCTCACAGCTTTTAAAACATCATCTACAAAAATTCCGCAGGCAAATCCTGAAGAAGAATTCGAATTATTGGTCTTCTGTGCTGTAGTCTGAAATGTGAAAACTACTTTATTGGTTGTATTGGTTACCGAATACGTATCCTGAGTCCCCGTAAGTACCACCCAGTTAGAATTAATTGCTGAATTTTCCGCATAAGGAGAAGTAGAACCATTAGCACCGCTAAAAGTAGCTCCTGTCTGATCCGAAACGGTATTCATGGAAAATAAAGCCATACTCCCTTGTCCGTCTGCAATTTTTATGCTCTTCCAGTCATTTACCCCAAGTTCAGAATTATTATGAAACATTGTTCCGGCTACTCCGGCAGAACCTTTTACAGTGTTTGTTCCGCCCATTCTCATCTCTCTGTTGACGTTCAGATCCCCGTTGATATCAAGCAAACCTACTGGAGTTGTGGTCTTTATACCGACTTGGGCATAATATCCTATTGAGAACGCAGAAAATATTACTAAAGCTATTTTTTTCATGATTTAGTTTAAAATTGAATTAAATACTTGTGGTATTTCATAAACATCTACCTTAAGCGAAGACTGGGTAATAAAGCTGTCAATATTGCTGGCTACGTTAATTCCAATACCTAAATTTGCCGAAGTGTTATACGATTTTAATCTGGAACACGCCACACTTACCGTATGCTGTCCTTTTGAAAGATTCTGTACCATCCCGATCTGGTTATGGGTGATAAATGTGCTGGATGCGCTACTTGCCTTCAGATTTCTCTGTCTGAGATTAACCAGTTTGTCGTCTACAAAAATTCCGCACGCATAATCTATGGAAATATCCGGAGAAGTATTTGCGGAAAAATCTGCCTGAACCACCGTTTCAAACTGGAAATACGTTTTACTCTCTGTACTGTATACAAAGAATGGCTGTGATAAAGAAGCTATTTTTTTAAACTGATTAAGACTGCTGTAATTTGTATCTTTTACAAGAGTCGTAGATCTGCTTGCTCCGTTGCTAGATTCTTCTGTACTGGAAAATGTAACCCCCGTCTTATCTGAAAAGGAATTATTAAAAATTAAATAAAATTTATTCGGTTCATATTCCGGAATACGGAGTGATTTCCATATTGGAGGATTTCCTGCTCCCTGAGAAACCAATATCTGATCGTTATTTCCCTGAGAAATACTGTTATCTGTAGGATTGAAAACAGACAATTTATCTCTGAGATTAACATCACCATTTACATCAAGTGTAGATTTTGGAGTCGGAGTTTTGATACCAATTTGCGCAGAAGATAGAATTCCTGCAGAAATACAGAAAATTAAAAATATTTTTTTCATTGGTGAGATTAGTTACTTTTATACGTTACATATTCAATAATATCCACTTTAAAATCGGATTCAAGATTGAATGCGTTGGAAATTGAGTTTGAATTCGAGATATTTTTTCCGATGGTAAACTGAGTATTGACATCTGAAGATTCAATTTTTCTGCAGGCAACCTCAATTTTCTGTGTACCTACAGGAACATTCTGCTCAGTATAGTTCAGCGTGAAGATATAATCCTGAAAACCTCCTTTCTCGGTATTGTTGTTAGAAGTAATTTTATCCGGACGTACCGCAACCAGCTTATTGTTTCGGAATATACCGCAGGCAAAAGTAACACTCTGAGAAGTCGTAGCAGCCGGAGCCTTCATTTCAATTCCTGTCTGGAACTGATACGTGAGCCTGTTTCTTCCGTTTTTAATGATGAAGTTATTCTCAAGACCGGCAATTTTTACCCATTTCCCGTTCGCAACATCTGTAATGTCGTTTCCGACAGAATTTTTATAAATTCCGTCTGCAGCAACACCGTTAGAAAGCGTACTGATTCCCACCTGATCGGAAGATAAATACGAGTTAATGAGTTTATACTGACCTTCTTCCATAAAGGTAACATTGATCGATCTCCAGTTTGGTGCAAGACCTTCACCCTGAGAAACCAGGACCTGTCCGTTCAAACCGGGATTACCCAGCGTAGTAGAAGTACCTCCTACTCTTAATTCTTTTCTTAAGGTGGTTTTCCCGTTTACATCGAGAACAGCATTGGGGGTACTTGTACCAATTCCCACCTGAGCGTAAGCCGTAACAGAAAACAACAATCCGGCTACACAGCTATATATAGTTTTTTTCATAATAAGGGACTGCAAAGATAAATAAAAAACAACACAGAAAGTAGAGTTGAAAAATGTAAGCCGATAGAAATTAACTAATTACGACATAGTGAGCATTCAATAAAAAGTAGAATTATTACTACTAACAACTGTTAGGATTACCATTATTTTGAATAAAATATTATATTAATGTCTCTAATTGAGTAATTAGACAGGCTGATTTTTATAAAATCTTAGTATTCCAAAAAAAATATATCTCATTAATATAAAAACAGTTACATAAACCGGAAAAACAATTACCAATTAAACAATTTATCCACAAACAGTGATAAATAGAAGGGTTTATAAATTTTTAAGACTAAAATAAATCCCTTTTTTACTCCAATTTTTTCGATCAGGAATAAAAACAAAAACACGACAAAAATCATGTCATCCGGTATATTTTTTAATCTTTTTTTAATGTTAAGTTTTCTTAACATTACCATTGTAAAGCACTGTCCGTCAGTTATCTTTCAGAATACCGGATAAAAAATGCCGCATTGTACAACAACACGGCAAAATATATCAGGCAATGCAATCAATTACACTTCGCTCTTCAGAATTATTTTCAGAAGATCATTTACCTCATCCACATTCCCTACTTTATCCTTTCTCATCATCAGCTGATTGCCTTCCTTTCCGGTCTTTTCCTTAAGCTGTGCTTCCTTAGGATTTTTCGTTAAATAATTAATGATGGTTCTAAATTTATTGGTCTGATAAAACTTATCCTGAGGATTTCCCGGAAAATATCCCAGAAACACACCGTTTTTCATGACAATCTTTTCAAAACCTATATCTGCAGCAAGCCATTTTAAGCTTACACTTTTTAATAGATTTACAGCTTCTTTCGGCAGTTCCCCAAAGCGGTCGATCAGTTCAGATTCAAACTTCGTCAGACTTTCTTCGCTATCAATTTCCGCAAGTTTCTGGTAAAGCAGTAATCTTTCTTCAGTATTTGAAATGTACCAGTCCGGCAACATCAGCTCCAGATCGGTATCAATATTAACGTCTTTTGTCGTTTTAAACAATTTGTTCCTTTCTTCTTCATTTTCGAAAAGATTTTCAAATTCCTCATCGTCTTTCAGCTCTTCCAAAGCTTCCTGCATCAGTTTTTGGTAAGTTTCAAACCCCATTTCATTAATAAACCCGCTCTGTTCCGCTCCCAGTAAATCTCCGGCTCCACGGATTTCAAGATCTTTCATGGCAATTTGGAAACCGCTTCCCAGATCCGAAAACTGTTCAATGGCTTCCAGACGTTTTCTGGCATCGGAAGTCATCATATCATAAGGCGGCGTAATAAGATAACAGAATGCTTTTCTGTTGCTTCGCCCGACACGGCCTCTCATCTGGTGAAGATCCGCCATCCCGAAACGCTGTGCATCATTAATAAATATGGTGTTCGCATTCGGAACGTCTACTCCACTTTCCACAATGGTTGTAGAAACCAGAACATCATATTTTCCTTCCATAAAATCCAGAACGTTCTTCTCCAGTTGTTTTCCTTCCATCTGTCCGTGCCCTGTAATCACTCTCGCATCAGGAACCAGTCTTTGAATCAGTCCTGCAATATCTTTCAGGTTTTCAATCCTGTTGTTGATGAAATAAACCTGCCCGTCACGCTGAAGTTCATAAGAAACGGCATCACGAAGAATCTCTTCACTAAAGCCAATCAAATGTGTTTCAACAGGCTGTCTGTTTGGCGGAGGAGTTTTAATAACGGATAAATCTCTTGCCGCCATCAAAGAAAACTGAAGGGTTCTTGGAATTGGCGTTGCCGTTAATGTTAAAGTATCAACATCAGCTTTTAAAGTTTTCAGCTTATCTTTTACGGAAACTCCGAACTTATGTTCTTCATCAATAATCAGCAATCCCAAATCTTTAAACTTTACAGAGCTGCTTGCCAACTGATGTGTTCCTATAATAATGTCTACTTTCCCATCTTTTAAAGCCGCAAGCGTTTCAGATTTCTGCTTGGCTGTTCTGAAACGGTTTACATACGCTACATTCACCGGAAAATCTTTCAGCCTTTCTTTAAAACTTCTGTAATGCTGAAACGCCAGAATCGTGGTGGGAACCAAAACAGCAACCTGCTTTCCATCTGTCGCCGCTTTGAACGCGGCACGAATCGCAACTTCCGTTTTACCAAAACCGACATCTCCACAAACGAGACGATCCATCACCGTATCTGCTTCCATGTCCTTTTTAACGTCGATGGTTGCCTTTTCCTGATCCGGAGTATCTTCGTAAAGGAAACTTGCTTCAAGCTCATTCTGCAGATAAGAATCGGGAGTGTACGCAAAACCTTTTGCCGATTTTCGTTGAGCGTATAATTTTATTAAATCAAAAGCCAATTGTTTTACCCTTGCTTTTGTTTTCTGCTTTAAAGATTTCCAGGTTGGCGATCCAAGTTTGCTCAGCACAATTTCTCTTCCTTCCGGACCGTTGTATTTCGAAATTTTATGAAGAGAATGAATGCTTACATATAATAAGTCTCCGTTTTTATACGTCAGTTTAAAACATTCCTGAATTTTTCCGTCGTTATTCACCTTTACCAGTCCCATGAATTTTCCGATTCCGTGGTCGATGTGAGCGATATAATCGCCAATTTTCAAAGACATTAAATCTTTCAGGGTAAGCTGCTCCGATTTGGCAAATGTATTTTTAGCCTTGTATCTCTGGTAACGGTCGAAAATCTGGTGATCGGTGTAGACCAGAATTTTATGATCGTTATCCACAAAACCTTCATGAAGTTCAGATTTAAAACTTTTGAACGGAAGCTGGTGTTCAAGCTCTTCAAAAATAGATTCCAGCCTTTCTTTCTGTTTTTCGGTAGAGAATGAGATCCATGTTTCAAAACCTGCATTCTGCTTCTCCTCGATATCTTCAATCAGTAATTCAAAATTTTTATGAAAAGATGGCTGCGAAGTCTGATCAATTTTTATTTCGGATAATTCAATCAGTCCTTCAATAGGAACGCTTCCAAAATCTACGGTTTTGAATTTTTTATAATCAAAAAGAAATTCCTGATCTGAAATAAACAGCTCCTGCGGAGATCTGTGCGCAATATCTTTGCTTAATGTTTCATATTTTTCTAATGATTTTTCGTAGAAAGCTTTCAGCCTTTGCATTCCCACAATTCCGTTCTTGGAAATTACAAAACTTTCTTTCGGCAACAGTTGCAACAAAGAAACCCTACTTCCCGTCACCGTAAAATTCATATTGGAAACCAACTGAAATTCGTTTACCTTATCAATCGAAAGCTGGGTTTCGATATCAAAGGTTTTAATACTTTCCACTTCGTTACCGAAAAATGTGATCCTGTATGGCTTTTCATTGGAAAACGAGAAAACATCCACAATTCCCCCTCTTACAGAAAATTCTCCCGGCTCTGAAACAAAATCCGCCTGTTGGAAATGGTAATGATTGAGCAGCTCATCCACAAAATCAAAATCCAGCTGATCGCCTACTTTTATATGATGCGAAATCGCCTTAAAATCTTCCTTTTTTAAAACCTTTTCAGACAGCGCTCCTGCATACGCAACGATAACGCGAGGAGATTTTCCGGATGTAACTTTATTAATAACTTCGGTTCTCAGGACAAGATTGGCATTCTGCGTTTTTTCAACCTGATACGGCTCCAGATGAGTCGCGGGAAAATAAAGCACTTTTTCTTTTCCCAGCAGATCTTCCATTTCCGTATTGGCATACAATGCATCTTCCTTATCATCAAGAATATAAAGAATGGTTTTCTTCTGCGTAAGAAACAGCTCGGCAACAAAAATAGAAACCGAAGATCCTGCGTTTCCTTTTACAGAAATATGTTGATTATTTTCCAGTTGAAAGAAAATCTCTTTTCCGAATTCTTTAAGAAGCAGCTCGGGAAGAAATTTTTCGTTGATGGTTTTTAATTGCATAGATAATTTGGTCTAAACGACAAAAGCGATTTCGGGAGTTTTCCGAAACCGTTTAAGCCTTACAAAGATAAGGATAAATATTTTTCTTTTAAGATGCTGAATAAAGTTTTACAGGCACACATTTTCCTTAAAATCGCTATAACTCTTAATTTTTTGCTAATTTTTCAAATATAAAGTTAAAAAATTTTTATACCTACCACATGGCACTGCGTTTGAATGTGTCCTTCTACAACCACTAAAGAAATATTATTATGAAAAAAGCAATCAGAATTTTAGGAGCATTCCTATTACTATTCTTTGTAGTCACGGCAGTATCATGCAGCGATGATGATGATCCGGCAAACAACGACTTCTTCGCAGGAACCTACAAAGGCAGCGTCGGTTACAACGACAGCGACAACAACATCAGCTCCAATGACGGAAGTGTATTTGTAACAAAAATTGCAAGCGGTACAAAGTACAACTTTGCCTTCTCAAACGGAATTCCGGATCTTAACGGAGTAGAATTTAACAAACAGGGGGACAACACTCTGGTTATGGTAGGATCTACCGCAACATCGTACATCAGAATTGATAATAACGATCTGAAAATCTTATACATAAAAGATGGAAAAACCTGGACAGCCAACTGTACAAGATAAGCCAACTTTTCATACATATGTTAGAACCTGCTTTTTCTTCGGAGAAAGCAGGTTTTTTATGGTAGCGGAAGTAAACCCGGATTATTGAAATCAAACTCAACATATTTATCTGTATTTTTGATGATCATTTTTGCAGAACCTTCAGGTTTGATGATTGAATCTCCGATGCTTATATAGTGATCCCAACTGTCAGAAATCATAATACTGTCTTTTTCATAAACAATGGAATGAATTCCGTGATTACTGTAATTAACAGACTTCCTTAAAACAACAGATTTTATCCCTGTTCTTTCAATTTTTTCTTCATAGGTTTCATCTTTATACAGAAGTTTATAAAAGATCATTAGTCCGATAATGATAATCACGATCAGAGTATTTTGCGTGTTCCTGTTCATCTTATCAAATGTACCATTTAATCTTTTTTTAAGCTGTAATAAACTTTAGTTAAGTTTAAAAAAATAGATTTTTCAGTTAGATTTTTCTCTACCTTTGATTCAACAAAACAAACAAATTCTCTATGAAAAAATTTTTAACCGCAATGTCTATTGTTTTAGGACTTGGACTTGCTTCCGCTCAACAGACGGCTCCGGCTGCTGCCACAAAAACTCAGACGGTAAAAACAGTAAAGCCTGCTAAACCCGCTCCGGCTGCTACTGTAAAACCTGCAACAGCACCAACCGCAGCAAAAATGAAAAAAGACGGAACTCCGGACAAAAGATATAAGGAAAACAAAAAACTGAAAAAGGACGGTACTCCTGATAAAAGGTACAAAGAAAACAAGTAAACTCAACATTATTAGTTGTTATTTTCATAATCAAATTTCGAAGAACCGATGCACACTCATTCATCGGTTTTTTTGTGTCTTATTTTCTGAAAATGATCGCCAGTTGTTCAGTTATTTATAAATTTGAACCATGGTAAACTTCCTAAAGAAATATGCAGCTTTGATCTGGGCGAAAAACCACGTCCGGAAAGCAGAAGAGTTCAAAAAAAATGCGGAAAGCGATCAGGAAAAGCTTCTTTTATCCTTAACGGAAACTGCGAAAAAAACGCTTTTCGGAAGAGAGCACGATTTTGAAAACATCAAAACGGTAAAGGATTTTCAGGAACGTGTAAAAGTTTCGGATTATGAGGATCTTAAACCTTACATCGAAAGGGTAAAAAAAGGACAGGCAAATATTCTCTGGACCGATACTCCCGAATATTTTGCCAAAACTTCAGGAACCACTTCAGGATCAAAATACATCCCGATTTCAAAAGAAGGGATGCCTTTTCAGGTAAAAGGAGCGCAAAGTGCATTGTTTCATTATATTGCTAAAAAAAACAATGCCGATTTTGTACAGGGAAAAATGATCTTTTTACAGGGAAGTCCTGAACTGGAAGAAGTGTACGGAATAAAAACCGGAAGACTATCCGGAATTGTAGCCCATCATATTCCTGATTATTTGCAGAAAAACAGACTTCCGAGCTGGGAAACCAACATCATCGAAGACTGGGAAACGAAAGTGGATAAAATCGTAGAGGAAACCGAAAAGGAAAATATGACGCTGATCTCCGGAATTCCGCCCTGGCTGATTATGTATTTTGAAAAGATGATTGAAAAACACGGCAAAAAAATAAAACAGATTTTCCCTAATCTTCAGCTGATTGTTACAGGTGGCGTTAATTACGAACCCTACCGCGACAAAATGGAAGAACTTTTAGGAGGAAAAGTGGATATTGTACAGACATTTCCGGCTTCGGAAGGTTTTTTTGCGTTTCAGGATGACTATACGAAAGAAGGCTTATTGCTTTTAACCAATCATGGAATTTTCTATGAATTTATTCCTCTGGAAGAATACGGGCGCGTCGACTCTGATCAGCATAGCACAAAAAGACTGACCTTAAAGGATGTTGAACTGAATAAAGATTATGCTTTAATTTTAACAACAAATTCAGGACTTTGGGCGTATTCCATTGGAGATGTCGTGAGATTTATCGATAAGAATCCGCACAGAATTCTTGTGAGCGGAAGAACGAAACATTTTACCTCAGCTTTTGGAGAACACGTGATTGCTTTTGAAGTGGAGGAAGCCATGAAAGCGACGCTGGAAAAACATCCTGCACAGATTACAGAGTTTCATCTTGCACCACAGGTAAATCCCGATGAAGGACTTCCCTATCATGAGTGGTTTATTGAATTTGAAAAAGAACCGGAGAATTTAAATTTGTTCAAGAACGAACTTGATGATCAGCTCAGAAAGCGCAATACCTATTATGATGATTTAATTTCGGGAAATATTCTGCAAAAACTTCACCTCACAGCTCTGAAGAAAAATGCTTTCCACGAATATGCAAAGTCTCAGGGAAAACTGGGCGGACAAAACAAAACACCGAGACTTGCGAATGACAGAAAAATCGCCGATTTATTAGAAATTTATAAACTTTAAGCACATTTTTTTGATTCCGGAAACGTATATTCGAAAAAAATTATAAATTTGGAAAACTAAAAAATAATAATGAAAGCATCTGTACTTTTAAAATCATCTTTATTGACGTCGTTATTTGTAATTTCATCTTGTGCAACCACAAAATATAGTATGGATACTGCTAAAAATGATTATTCTAATCTGGAGGCAGGAAAAGTGTATACTGTAATGATGAGAGATGGTTCCAAAAATCAAAAAATGTTATTCCGTAATGTGGAAGGAGATAATCTTATCGGAACGAAAGGAAAGAAAGACAGTACAGTAGTAACCATTCCTAAAGCCAATGTTGCTGCCGTAAGAGACAGCAGAAAGGCAGGAATTGCAACCGGAGCCACCATTATCGGAGCAGCAGGAGTTGCCGCTTTGGTATTCAGTGCTTCAAGAGCAGACTAAAATAGATTTTATCTTTTAAGTCTCATTTAATTTTTCATTTAAAAAATGACGATAACAATAGCCTCAAGTTAATATTTGAGGCTATTTTTGTCGGATGATTTCATTTACCCCGCTACAGACATTGAAAAATGTCGAATTCAGAAACCTTCTTACCGGAAGATTTTTTATCGTTTTAGCTTTCAGAATGCTCGCTACTTTACTCGGATGGTGGGTGTATCAATTAACAAAAGATCCTTTTTCAATCGGTTTAATCGGACTTTCCGAAGTAATTCCCGCGGTAAGCTGCGCTTTGTACGCCGGTCATGTTATCGATATGAATGAAAAAAAACGGTTGCTACTGATCTGTAATTACGTCTACATTTTTTTAATCAGCCTTTTGCTGATTCCTGCTTTCTTTAATGTTAAAATGCATTTTTCGGGACATGAGATCACTTACTTTATTTACGGAGTTATTTTTTTTACCGGTATTGCGAGAGCCTTCATCGGACCTATTATTCCGGTGATGATTCCCAAAATTGTAAAAAAAGAAAATCTTCCGAATGCCGTTACCTTAAATCAGGCAACATTTCTCATCTCTTCCGTTTGCGGACACGCGGTCGGCGGTTTTCTGATCGGCTATTTTGGCGTAAAATGGACGCTGGTTGTCATCATTTCATTAATCTTTCTGGCTTCTTTATTCTTTTTTCAGTTAAAAAAACAACATTCCGAATACAAAAAAGAGAATATTAACGTTATGGATAGTATGCGGGAAGGAATTTCGTATATTTTTAAGACGAAAGAAATTCTCGGAGCGCTGTGTCTGGATATGTTTGCCGTTCTTTTCGGAGGTGCTGTAGCGATGATTCCGGTGTATGCAACGGATATTCTGAAGGTAGGAGCGGAAGGATTCGGGTTACTGAATGCCGCATCTGATATCGGGTCGATGTGCATTATCAGCATTTTATCGGTGATTCCGTTAAGAAAAAATCAGGGTAAGATTTTACTTGGCGTGGTTACAGGTTTCGGGCTTTGTATTATCGGTTTCGGGCTTTCGAATCTGTATTGGCTTTCATTCTTTTTCCTTGTGATGAGCGGAATGCTGGATGGAATTTCCGTTGTAATCAGAGGAACGATTGTTCAGCTGAAAACGCCGGACAACATCAGAGGGAGGGTATTGAGCGTAAACTCAATCTTCATTATGTCGAGCAATGAAATGGGACAGTTTGAAAGCGGATTATCTGCAAAATTACTGGGAGTTGTCCGTTCAGTAGTTTTCGGAGGAACCATGACGGTGCTGATAGCACTGATTGTAGGGGCGACCAATCCAAAATTGAGAAAAATGCAATATTAGAGCAATATACACGTTTTTATTAAATAAATCTTAAAAACTTCAAATTAAAGTTAATAATTTTTTATATTTGTCTATAAAATATTTTCTATTATGGTAAAAAAACTATCTATTATCTTTTCTTTAGTGGTGGCTGCCTATGGCTTTGCACAAACCTCCGCTGAGAAAGGACTGGAGACTCAGATTACAAAATTAGAGTCTGCTAAAAAATCTGAAGACTTTCAGCAGTCTAAGGATTATTTCATGAAATATGTAAATACCCTTTCCAGAGGTACTGAAACAAAAAAAGAAGACTGGAGAGCATATTATTACACTGCTTTATCATTGGTAAGAAGTGAAATCAGCGCTCAGCGACAAGGAAATACGCAAAATATTGATGAAACTTCCGGGTTAGCAGAAAAATATCTTTCAGGGGTATTTGTGAAAAATCCAAATAATGCGGAAGCCAATATTCTTTTGTCTCAAATTTATGTATTAAAAGCATCAAATAATTCAGCGGAAAGTGCTGCTCATTTGGCTAAAGCAAACGAATATCTTGCTAAAGCAGAATCTGAAGACAAAAACAATCCGAGAATTGATGTGATAAAAGGCGAAATTGCATTTAATTCTAATAAAGAACTGGCAAAAACCTATTTCAATTCTGCTTTAAATAAATTTAAAACGTATAGTAAAAAATCCAATCTTGACCCAAATTGGGGGAAAGAAGATATTAACTACTATCTTTCTATTCTTAAATAATCATAATCAAGATAAAATTCTACTATTATGAAAAAAATCTACCTTATATTACTATTAATTTTTTCACAATTCTTTTTTGCACAGTCCGATTGCGCCTCTGCAATACGAGTATGTGGAAACTCAGATATTTCTTATTTTCCCACGGGCCCGGGAATCGTGGACGATCAGGTAAATGCCAACGGAAGCTGTCTGAGTGCAAACGAACATTACTCAGTTTGGTACGAGTTTACGGTGGCAACAGCCGGAACTTTAACTTTTACGATTTCTCCTCAGGCTCCTTATACCGCAGATTATGATTTTGCCGTATACGGACCTAATAAAACCTGTGGTACAAAAGGTGCTCCGATTCGTTGTAACTACGCAGGTGCACAAGCTTTTCCAAACCAGACAGGATTACAGACAGGTCTTACAGGAAACTCTGGAGCATGGAGCCCTGCACTGAATGTTCTTCCGGGAGAAACCTATTATCTTATTGTTGATAACTGGTCCGGAGCAAATGCTGCGATGGCTTTTTCATTAACCTGGGGAGGAACGGCCACATTAACTTCTCCGTTCAACGATCCTGCGATCCAGCCTAACCCATTCAATCCTATCGGAATTCCGGGAGCTACCGCTTCAGATCCTAGAATCATCGAAGTATGTGATATTACAGCACCTTACAATTTCCAGACTAACAGTGCCAATATTGTTAACGGTAACCCTAACTTCTATGTAAAATATTACAGAACATCTAATGATGCTTTAGCGGATACCAATGCGATTACTTCTCCAATTGTTGTAAATACAACCAGTACCTATTATTATACAATTCGTTATCAGGATCCAACGAATCCTAATAACCCGACGAATAAATGTTTCAACGTTAATGCATTCAAGTTTAAAGATGTTACCTTTAAAGCAACAAATGCCAGTTTAACGGCGTGTAACAACAATAATAACGGGGTTGCCGTGTATAACCTGACCTCAACAACCTTATACACTCCTAACCCGAATTATACTTACGTTATAAAGTATTATCCAACGCTTGCAGATGCCAATAACGGAACCAATGAGATTTTGAATCCTGCAGCTTACACATCGTCTACAGGAGATGTATATGCAAAAATTACAACCAATTTAGGCTGTTCTGATATTGCAAAAATTACATTAAACTTCTTCCCTGTTGTTGTGGTAACAGATGCAACGTTAAGATCTTGTTATCTCGATACCAATCCGGCTTTAGCTTCTTTTGATCTTACTTTGGCTCCTGTAACTACTCAGGCAGGAACAAAAACATATTATCCGTCTCTTACGGATGCTATCAACGGAACGAATGCTATTCCAAATCCTAGTACTTATACTGCTCCGAACGGTGTTGCATACATTAAAGTAACCAACGGAAACGGATGTTATGCAGTAGCAAAAGTAACTTTAATTGTTCTTCCGCCAGTTTATTCAAGCGTACTTGAAGATAAGATTATCTGTATGGAAGATAAGACAACTTTAGATGCAGGACCTGGATTTACAGCGTACAAATGGAGCACAGGAGCTACCACACAGGCAATCAACAATGTAACCGTAGGAACTTACTGGGTTGAGCTTAAAACAGGAAACTGCGTTACAAAACAGACTGTAAAAGTTTATCCTTCCGAACAGCCGGTAATTTCCAGCATCGATATCACAAACAATACAATAACTGTAAACGTAATCGGAGGAACTGCTCCTTACAAATACTCTTTAGACGGAATCAAATGGCAGGATTCAAACGTTTTCGAAAATGTTGCCAGAGGAGACAATACCGTTTATGTAAAAGATGGTTACGACTGTGATCCTCTTACGGTAACTGTAGTTGTTCCAAACCTAATCAACGTGATTACTCCAAACGGAGACGGTGTAAATGATGTGATCGACTACTCTGCTTTAGCAGGAAAACAAGGTCTTGTTCTAAGCATTTTCGACAGATACGGAGTAAAAGTTGGTCAGGCTGATAAATTCAACGGATACAAATGGGACGGAACTACCAATGGTAAAAAAGTACCTACCGGAACCTACTGGTATACCGTAGAATGGAAAGAGAATGACAAGAAAAACACACCATTCAAGTTCTCAGGATGGGTAATGGTTAAAAACAGAGAATAAACACCAGAAATTAAATAAAAAAACCGCTTGGGAAAAGCGGTTTTTTTCACATCATAAAGTCTAATATATTTTTAAAATCTTTCTAATGAAGAAATTATTACTGCTGACTATTTTATTCCTGTCGCAAATGGTTTTCTCGCAATCAGATTGTATTTCGGCAATTCCGGTTTGTGGAAATTCAGACATTTCTTATAATCCGAGCAGTTCAGGAACCGTTCAGGAAGCCACTTCAGGAAGCTGTCTTGCCGATGAGCATTATTCTGTATGGTATGTTTTTACCGCTGCCACAACAGGTACTATAGAATTCACCATCACCCCAAATACCGTTCCGGGTGTAACGCATTATGATTATGATTTTGCGGTTTACGGACCCAACATCAATTGCGCGACTTGGGATTTTGGAAACGCGATTAAATGTAACTTTTCCGGAACCAGCGGTCCTACAGGATTAAGCTCAACAATCACGGGAAGCCAGTGGGAAACTCCGCTGAACGTAATTGCGGGAGAAACTTATTATCTTCTTATTGATAATTATATTCCGAGTAATCCGTATGGATTTTCTTTAACGTGGGGAGGAACTGCATCTTTAACTTCTGCATTCAACAATCCTGCTTTAACGCCAAATCCATTCATTACGCCGGGAACACCTGCTGCAAACCCGGCAGATCCGAACGAAATTTTAAAATGTGCTTTACCAACCATGTTTGATTTCAGCACATTGTCTACAGGAATTATCAATGGTAATCCAAACTTCACGGTAACTTATCATTTAACAAGTAATGATGCGATTACAGGAACGGCACCTATTACAACGCCGATCATGGTAAATGCTACCACAATCTATTATTACAGACTTAAATATGTAGATCCGAATAACCCGACCAACCCGATAAACGGATGTTTTCAGGTTGGAAAATTCAAATTCAGATCAGGTAATATTGTTGTAAATAATGCGACGATTACTTCTTGTAATTATGACAATACAGGAATCGGTTATTTCGATTTAAATTCCGCAAACGTATACGGACCGACCAATGTTGTGAAAAAATACTATCCTACAATGGCAGATCTTACGGCAGGAACCAACGAAATTACAACACCGTCTGCTTATGCGTCTCAGGCTCCAAAAACAGTTTTTGTAAAGATTACCACCAATGAAGGATGTACTGCAAATGCAGAAATAACTTTACAGTTCTTACCAGCACTTGCTGTAGTTCCGGCTACTGTAAAAGCTTGTAACAACAACAATGCAGGAACAGGGGTCTTTGATTTAACAACTCCTGATGTTTACCCTACATCTACAAACGTTACTAAAAAATATTATCCTACATTGGCAGACCTTAATGCAGGAACCAACGAAATTACCAATCCTGCGGCTTATACTTCTGCAGCACCGAAAACAGTGTATGTAAGAGTAAGAAATCCTCAGGGATGTACAGGTTACAACCAGATTAGTTTACAGTTTAATCCGGTAGTAACGGTAAATGATGCTTCCATTGAAGAATGCTACATTGAATCTAATGTAACGACTGCTTCATTTAATTTAACTGTACCAAGTGTAACAACACAGACAGGACACACCAAGAGATATTACAAAACTCAGGCAGATGCTATTGCAGGAATTAATGAAATTTTAAATCCTACAACATATATTTCAACAACAGCCGTGGTTTATGTAAAAGTAATCAGCATAGAAAACTGTTATGCCATTGCAAAAATCAACCTGAAGGTTTTACCTCCGGTACAATCATCCGTTCTTAAAGATAAGATCATCTGTATTGAAGATAAAACAACGTTGGACGCAGGACCTGGTTTTGATGCTTATGAATGGAGCACGGGAGCAACGACTCAGTCTATCACAAATGTGTCTGCAGGAATCTACACGGTAAAACTGAAAACAGGAAAATGCTGGACATTACAGCAGGTGAAGGTTACCGCTTCAGTACAGCCTGTAATTACAAGTATAGACATCAACAATGATTCATTTACAATTAATGCAACAGGAGGAAAAGCGCCTTATAAATATTCTATCGACGGAGTAAACTGGCAGGATTCCAATGTTTTCACAGGTCTTCCGAGAGGTGAAAATAAAGCGTACGTAAAAGATGCCTATAACTGTAGCCCGATCAGTGTTCAGGTAACCGTTCCGAATCTTCTGAATGCCATTACGCCAAACGGAGATAACAAAAACGATTACATCGATTATTCTGCTTTAGCATATAAAAAAGATTTGGTTTTCACGGTTTTCGACCGATACGGAAACATGATTTACAAAGCAGACAAGATCAGAAATTACACATGGGACGGAACTTCCGGTGGTAAGAAAATCGTTACAGGAACTTATTGGTACACGATAACGTGGACAGAAAATGATAAGGATAATACACAAACGAAATACAGCGGTTGGGTATTGGTAAAAAACATCCAGTAATCATTTAATCTGATTTTCAAAACATTAAATCACCTCATTTTTGGGGTGATTTTTTTATTCTCTTTGCAAAGCCTTTCTGAATAACGGTTTCAAAAGTTATCCACAATTTTTTGTTAGTTACTCCGTTTCATTTGCTTTTCAAAAAAACTATCTTTGCACTATTATGGCGCAGAAAGAAACATTATCTTCTTTGACGAACGGAAATTTTGCAAAAGAACTCTCCATTGCAGACGGGAAAATGCCTCCCAATGCATTGGATTTTGAACGATTGGTGATTGGTACTTTTTTAATTGATAAAAAAGGGCTCGATCATTCCATCGATTTGCTTACCCCTGAAGTTTTCTACGATCCGAGACATCAGGTCATATTTTCTACCATTTTAAAATTATACGAAGGCAACCAGCCTGTCGATTTAATGACGATTATTCAGGAGCTTAAAAAAGAAGGAAAATTAAGCTCTGCCGGCGGAGACAGCTACATCATCGATCTTACGATGGGAGTAAGCTCTTCTGCCCATATTGAATACCACGTCCGCGTTATTCTTGAAAAATATATTCTTCGAAGCTTAATTAATGTTTCGGCAAACGTAATTGATGCTTCCTATAAAGAATCTACAGACGTTTTTGAACTTCTAGATAAAGCTGAACAGTCTTTTTTCGAGATCACAAACGGAACCATTAAAAAAGGATTCGATACCGCCAATTCATTGGTAAAACAGGCAATTGATACCATTAAATCTCTAAAAGACAAAGAAGGACTTTCCGGAGTTCCTTCCGGTTTCCGCGATGTAGATAAAGAAACCGGAGGATGGCAAAACTCCGACCTTATTATTATTGCAGCACGTCCTGCGATGGGGAAAACAGCATTCCTTCTGTCGATGGCAAGAAATATTGCAGTGGGACACAAAATTCCTATGGCTCTGTTCTCGCTTGAGATGGCATCGGTACAGCTTATCACAAGGATGATTGCTTCCGAAACAAGAATTTCATCAGAAAAACTCCGAAAAGGAACACTGGATGATGAAGAGTGGGAAAGACTGTTCTCTAATGTTTCTGAACTGGAAAACGCACCACTATATATTGACGAAACACCATCACTTTCCATTTTCGATTTCCGTGCAAAATGCCGAAGACTTGTCATGCAGCATGGCGTAAGGCTCATCATGGTCGATTATCTTCAGTTGATGACTGCCGGAAGCGGAGGAAAAGGAGGCGGAAACCGTGAACAGGAAATTTCCATGATTTCACGATCTTTAAAAGCCATTGCCAAAGAACTGAATGTTCCGGTAATTGCACTTTCGCAGCTTTCTCGTAGTGTAGAAACCCGTCCGGGAAAAAGACCTCAGCTTTCCGATCTAAGGGAATCCGGAGCAATTGAACAGGATGCGGATATTGTATCGTTCATTTTCCGACCGGAATATTATAAAATTACGGTTTGGGACAACGATGAAGAAGGACAGGAAACCTCAACAGAAAATCAGGCGGAATTGATTATTGCAAAGCACAGAAATGGTGCAACTGCCGATGTGCGTTTATCTTTCTTAAAACATTTTGCGAAATTCGGCGATATTGAGGCTGCTTTTGACGGAGGAATGAGCGGAGGAGGATATCCTTCAAACTTTGGAAAACAGGAACCGAGCGGTTTTGATAAAATTAAAACAACCATTCAGCCGGGCGCAGCTTTTGATCTTCCCGACAGTTCAAAACTTTCAGGATCTTCAATGAATGATTTTGATGATGATGACGATTTTCCTTTTTAAATTCAGGGTAAGATTTAAAAATGAAAATTGAAATATACACCGATGGAGCGTGCAGCGGAAATCCCGGAAAAGGCGGATATGGAATTCTCATGCGCGTTCCTGAAAAAAATTATCAGAAAACATTTTCAAAAGGCTTCCGGAAAACCACCAACAACAGAATGGAACTTCTTGCCGTGGTTACGGCTTTGGAAAAACTCAAATCTCCCGATAATGAAATTCATATTTACACAGACAGTAAATATGTTGCGGATGCCATTAACCAAAACTGGTTAGCCGGATGGATCAAAAGAGGGTGGAAAAATGTAAAAAATCCTGATCTATGGCAGAAATTTTCGGTACTTTATAATGTGCATAAGCCCAAAATGCACTGGATTAAAGGTCATGCAGGACACTTTGAAAACGAATTGTGCGACAAACTTGCCGTAACCGCTGCTGCATCTGCAAATTTAGAAGTTGATTCTTACTTCGAAAATCTCGAAAACAATACATTATTTTAAACAGCAATTATAAGATTGCTGAGAAAATTTTTCAGCATTTCTTTCTTTTTCTTATCATTTATTACAAAATAAACACTAAATAAGGTAAATTTAATATTAAATACATATTATTTAATTAGGATTTAATATATTTACACGTCTAATTTTAAGTATGTTAATAAATGAATAAAAAACTACTCCTTTATTTATCCCTTTTCTTAGTTTGCTGTTTCGGAAAAATTTCCTCCCAAACCTATCAGCTTATCGGAAATCCCGTTAATACTACAGGTTGGAATATTGTTCCGTCTGCTACTGTAAATACAGATTTTATACAGCTCACCGCAGATCAGATCAGTCAGGTAGGTGGTATAAAATTAGACTCTCCCATCAATCTTAAGTACTGCGATAAATGGAGAGTGGAATTTGATTTCAGAATCGACGGAAACGGAACAACGACGTATGGCCGCGGAGACGGTCTTGCTTTCTGGTATCTGGCGAATCCGCCGGCTTCTTACACTGCAGGTGGAGGATTAGGAATTCCGGCCAACTCTACCGGTCTGATGGTTGGATTTGACATTTTTAACAATACAACAGAAGGACAGATGAGCAAGGTTCATATTTTATATGGAACCAATAATACGGCGGGATCAAATATCGAATACAACAACACTCCCGGAAGTACATTTCACTCTCCGGATCTTAACCCTACACAACCTTTTGTAGGAGCAACTTTCAAACACGTTGAAGTAAACGGACAGGTAAATCCTGCAGCTCCTGCAAGCTGGATCATCACGCTTAAAATTGACGGCAATACGATTGTGAGTCAGTCATTTGCTCCTTCCGGTGCTGCGGCGACCATGACAACCGGTTATTTCGGATTTTCCGCTTCTACAGGTGGCGCAAGCGCAAGACATTCTATTAAAAATGTAAAAGTTTATATTGATAAAGTAGCACTGACCCAGACCTTGGTAACTGATACTTTCTGCCCGAATCCTACAACAGGACAAGGAACCGTGAATTTAACATCTTATCAGGGACAATTTGTAACCAATCCTGCCAATTATACGTTCTCGTACAGTGTGGGCGGAACTCCGATTACGAATCCAACCAACTATCAGTTCAGCGCGAATACTTCGGTTTCTGTTTTAATTAAAGACAATTCCGGATTGCTTTGTGATAATCCGGACGGGAAAATTCAGTTAAATCTTTCTCCGTTCACGGCAACATAAGCAACGCTTACGGAATGTAATAACAACAATACAGGAACGGCAACCTACAATCTTACGCTTGCCAATGTAAATGAACCGACAGGTTCTACAAAGAAGTATTACAAAAACATGGCAGATCTGAACGCAGGAACGAATGAAATTACGAATCCTACCGCTTATACTTCTGCTGCAGGAACCGTATATGTAAAAGTAACTACTCCACTTGGCTGTCAGGGTTCTGCTGCAATTACTTTAGCATTTTATCCTCAGATTGCCACTACTGATGCTACTTTAGAGTCGTGCTTTATTGATAATGCACCGACTACAGGTTTATTTAACCTTACACAGGCAAACGTAACTTCTGCAACAGGCATTACCAAAAGATATTTTAAGACACAGGCAGATGCATTAGCCGGAACAAATGAGATCCTGAATCCCGCAGCTTACGTAAGCACATCATCCGTAGTGTATGTAAGAATTACGAATGTGACCAATTGCTGGACACTTGCAAAAATTACATTAAAAGTTTTAGCGCCAATTTATTCTTCCGTATTAAAAGATAAAATCATCTGTATCGATGCGAAAACCACTTTGGATGCCGGTTCGGGCTTTGACAGTTACTTATGGAGCACAGGAGCAACCACTCAGTCTATTGCGAATGTAACGCCGGGAATCTACTGGGTACAGCTTAAATCAGGAAGATGTACAACACAGCAGACTGTAAGGGTAAATCCTTCGCAACAACCCGTAATTGCAACGATTGATATTAAGAACAACACGATTACCGTGAATGTGAAAGGTGGAAAAACACCGTATCAATACTCTTTAGACGGGATAAACTGGCAGGATTCTAATGTCTTCACAGGTCTTGCAAGAGGTGAAGTGGTCGTGTATGTGAAAGATGCCTACAACTGTACGCCTATCCATGTTCAGATTACTGTGCCGAATCTGCTGAATGCTATTACCCCGAATGGAGACAACAAAAACGATTATATTGATTATTCCGCACTGGCGTATAAAAAGAATTTAGTGTTCACGGTGTATGACAGATACGGAAATAAAATGTACGAAGCGGACAAAATCCGAAACTATAAATGGGACGGAACAATAAGCGGTAAAAAAGTAATGACAGGAACTTATTGGTATACCATCACCTGGAATGAAAATGACAAAAACAATACTCAGACCTCTTACAATGGATGGGTACTCGTAAAAAATATAGAATAACACTTCTCTTAAAGATCATCCGTTTTCGGATGATCTTTTTTCTTTGGAACTTTTAAAATTCTAATTACTGCGGCATGATGGTTTTTTACCACTTTTGCGGTGAATTCTGAAATTTATTTAAAAAAGTTTTATGAATTTATTTGATAAAAACCATTTTTCACGGCAAAAATAATCAGATCACTGGTTCTGTTAACATTAAATTTCTTCATAATGTTTTTATAATAGCTTTTAACGGTATGCACGCTCAGATTCATTTTATAAGCAGCTTCCTTAATTGTATTTCCTGAACAGATAAGCTGTAAAACATCTTTTTCTCTGGGAGACAGATGATAGACAATTTGCTCATCAGAAATAAAATTATTGATGATGTTTGTCCGCAGTTTTGTTCCGATGTATTTATTTCCTCTCATACATTCATGAATAGCTTCTATAAGCTCTTCTATGGTAGACTCTTTTGAGAGATACGCATCTGCGCCATAACGCATTGCCATTTTAACGGTTTGAGGATCTGAAATGGTGGATAAAACAATAAGTTTATACTCTTTCTTATTTTTACTTTTAAAAAATTCCTGGTAAGCTTTGAATAGCTCGACACCATTTGTTCCGGGCATTAATAAATCTGTGATGATAATTCCGGGCAGGTTTCCGGAATCAATTCCGTCAAAAAAAAGCTGAGCGCTGTTGAACGTAAAGATTTCGGAAGCAACGTTCTGAGAGAGCAGACAGCTCTTTATTGCCTCTGCAATCATTTTATGATCGTCTATTATTGCGGTAACCATCTTTGTGTATATATGTTACAAAACTATCATAAAAATATCAGAATTTAATACCCCCCTATTGGAGGGAGTGTATTTTATTACGATTGAGGGAAATAAAATAGTCAATTAAGTAGTAATTTGCATAAAAAACAAGTGATGAATGATATTCTGTTGGACAGCGTCTTTCCTTATATTACAATGGGAGCTATTGTAATCGTCATCTTATTTTTCTCGTTCTATCTTCATTATGTAGAAGAGCCTGTATTCAGGAAATACCGTAATTATCTTTGCTTCTGTTTCCTGTATCTTGTGATGAAGGAAATGATCCTCGTTCCTAAATATACACAAACACCTTTGCCTCTTTATTTATTAAGCGAATGTTTTATTTGGGGAAGCTTTGTGTATTATGTAAGGTTTATTTACAGCACGGTAGATTTTAAAGACAAAAAATCTTTTTTTGAACACCTTGTAAAAATTTCTCAGATTATTTTGATGCTGGGTTTCGTAATGTACGTTATAACACACGTTTTCTTTAAAGAATATAAAGATTTGTTCAGCATTATTTACATTTTCATCTCGCTGTATATGCTGGGTGTTTCCGTTATTTTTATCCTTTTTTTATACAAAAGCAGATCTTTCCTGTATTACAAGTACTTATATCTCGGAAGTATATTTTTACTTCTTTTTAATATTATTGCTTCGTTTTTTGATGATCCTTCTAAAAATTTTTTCGGATTTACCAATCTTTCCATCATATCGATGGGCTGGTTTTCAGAATTAATCATGTTCTTACTGGCATTGGGAATCAAAGTGAAAAATGAATGGGAAGAAAAACTCCGGATCATGCAGCAGAATCTTGAGCATGAAAAGAAAATACTGCTTCAGGAAATCGACAACCAAAAACTGGTTTACCAAAGCCGACAATCTGAAAGGTTACGCATTTCAATTGACATCCATGATGGAATCAGCAATGCCATTACCGGACTGAAGTTTTACATCAGCGATAAAAGACTTCAGGCTAAAGAAAATTCTGAGAAAATTCTGCTTCAGGATATTGAGCAGGAACTTAACAGTATTTATATGCAGGTAAGAGACTACATTCAAAAATTATACGGTGGACAGGATGAAGAAAAGTACGATATTTTATTCTTCCTGTCCTGTTTGCAAAAACAATATCACAACTCTAATTTGAATCTCATTACCGATATTGATGAATTGGCAGTAACCAGAAATCTGAATATCGATCAACAAAATGAGCTTTATTTTATTCTGAATGAATGTATTGGGAATTCCATAAAACACTCTCAGTGCAATACCATAAAAGTTTCCATCTGCTTTGAAAATTCTATTTGCTGTTTTAAAATAAAAGATAACGGAAAAGGGTTCGATTATGCAGAGAAATTAAATGCAGATTCAGGTCATGGTCTTTCTAATATTATGCAAAGAATAAAAAAATTAAACGGAAATATAACTTTTGAAAACTCCTGCGGAACATTAATCTCAGGAAATTTCCCTTTCGCCAATCCTTCATGAATCCCCCTTTTTGTGGGAGGAAAAAACAACCCGTTTTAGTGTGATGACAGTATTGATCCTGCTTATACCTTTGAAGCATCAATTTTTATATTATTTTAAACACTTCAAAAATGAAAAAATTTATATTTCTGGGAATCCTTACGATTTCTTCGTCCGTTTTTTCCCAAGTAGGAATTAATACACCATCACCCAACGCCACGCTCGATGTTACGGGAACACCCAACAATCTTAATGCTACTGATGGGATGATCGCTCCCAGAATTACCGGCAACGAATTAAAACTAAAAGACCCGCTGTATGGCGCTAATCAGACGGCTACCCTGCTATATGTAACAGCCGCAGCAAGCCCCAGAACTACAAAAACAGCCAATGTTACTGAAGCAGGATACTATTATTTCGATGGTGCAAAATGGACAAATGGAAATTTCTGGCGCCTTTCAGGGAACGCAGGAACCACAACAGGAACCAACTTTTTGGGGACAACCGATGCACAAAACCTAATGTTTAAAGTAAATAATGTAGAATCGGGATATATTCAAAGATCTACAACTTCAACCGCCGGTTTTGATTATAAAACAAGCTATGGTTACAATGCAGGAGCAGCCATTACAACGGGAGATGACAATTCATTATTCGGAGCCCGCTCCGGAGCCGCATTAACAGCAGGAGCAAGAAATACCGCCATCGGTTCCCGATCACTATCGAGTACAACCACCGGAAACGACAACACCGCTGTAGGTGCTTATACTTTAGCACTGAATACCTCCGGAACAAGAAATATGGCATTTGGCTCTAATGCTTTATTTAGCAATACAATAAGCAGTAACAACATTGCCATTGGCGATACTTCATTAAATAGTTTAAACAGTACAACCTCCGCAACATACAATACCGCTTTAGGGCAATCTTCTCTGGCCGGAATGAAGTCCGGAACAGGAAATACCGCCATTGGAGCCTCAACTCAGATATCTGATGATTTAACCAACGCAACGGCTATAGGATATAATGCATCTGCAACCCAAAGCAATAGTCTGATTTTAGGAAGTACCGGCGCTTTTGGGGTAAATGTAGGCATTGGAACCACGGCGCCAAAAACGAAACTGCACATTACTTCAGGAGATGTCTATTTAGAAACCATAGGAAATGGCGTTATTATGAAATCTCCCGACGGAAATTGCTGGAGAGTAACCGTAGATAATTCAGGAAGCTTTTCTTCGGCATCCATAAGCTGTCCATAAAAGATAAAAGATACTGTGAAAAAGATCACTTCAATTAGTTTTTGGGGTGATCTTTTTTTATGCCATATTTAGAACGAAATATTTTGTTTTAAGCATACTTAATTCGCATTCAATTCTTAAATTTGAACTATGAATTATTTAGAGGCTTTAAGCAGAAGATACTCTGTAAAAAAATTTAATCACGAAATTATTCCTCAGGAAACATTGCATAATATTCTTGAATCCGGAAAATTATCGGCAAGCTCTCTTGGTCTTCAGCCTTACGAAATTCTTATCGTGGAAAGTGAGGAAATGAAGCAGAAATTAATTCCCGCGTTCTACAACCCGTCACAGATTTCCACCTGCTCTCACTTAATTGTTATTGTTTCCAAAAAAATAGTAGACGACAATTACATCAACGGATATTTCCGGCACATTTCAAAAGTGCGGGAGACACCGCTGGAAAAGCTGGATCTTTTTAAAAACAGCATCAATCAGCATATTAATCAAAAAACACAGGATGAAATTTTCAACTGGGCAGAAAAACAGTCTTACATTGTTTTAGCGAATCTTATGTACGCAGCAGCGATAGAAAACATAGACACGTGCCCGATGGAAGGCTTCCGCCAGGAAATTATCGAAGAAATTCTGGAGATAAATCCTGAGACCGAAAAAGTAACTGTAACCCTCGCTTTGGGATACCGTTCGGAGGAAGATCATTTTCAGCACATGAAAAAAGTAAGAAAACCAAACGAAAAATTGTTTAAATTTATTTAACTATTTAGACAATTGTCTTAAACCAAGGATATGATAAAAGCGGATGTACTAGTAATCGGTTCCGGAATTTCGGGACTTTCCTATGCCATAAAAATTTCTGAGCAGCTTCCTGATGCCAAAATAATCATCGTAACAAAATCGGACGAAGATGAAAGCAATACCAAATATGCACAAGGCGGTCTTGCGGTGGTTACAGATTCTAAAAATGATAACTTCGAAAAACATATTGCTGATACGATGCGTGCCGGAGACGGCGAAAACAAACGCGATGTCGTAGAAATGGTGGTTACGGAAGCGCCTGCAAGATTCAACGAAATTGTAGAATGGGGGGCAAATTTTGACAAAAAAAACGGAGAATTTGCTTTAGGAAGAGAGGGAGGACATACCGAAAACAGAATTGTACACCACAAAGATATTACCGGTTTTGAAATCGAAAGAGCCCTTTTACAGACCGCAAAAAGCAGCCCGAATATTGAGATTCTCGATCATCACTACGTAATTGATATTATTACACAGCACCACGTTCCGGGAAAAGAACTGAATGAAGGCGACATCCACTGCTACGGAGCCTATATTCTGGATGAAAAATCCAAAACCATTAAAAAAATTACCTCAAAAATAACCCTTGTTGCAACCGGAGGAGCGGGACACGTTTACAAAAACACTACTAATCCGACGATCGCAACCGGAGACGGAATTGCTTTCGTAGCAAGAGCAAAAGGAAAGGTTTCCAATATGCAGTATTATCAGTTTCATCCGACTGCTCTGTACAGCAAGCTCGACGGAATGCTGTTTTTAATTTCGGAAGCCGTTCGTGGTGACGGAGCCAAATTACGAACCAAAAGAGGCGAAAAATTCATGCATAAATATGATGAGCGTGAAGAACTCGCTTCCCGGGATATCGTTGCAAGAGCCATCGATGAGGAAATGAAAATCACGGGAGACGAATTTGTAGGTCTGGATTGCCGTGAAATGGATCATGAAAAATTTCTTGAACATTTCCCGAATATTTATAAAAAATGCAAAGACGAAGGAATTGATCCTTTCAGCCAACTCATTCCTGTAGTTCCGGCTTGTCATTATCTGATGGGCGGAATTGAAGTTGACCGTGACGGACAGTCCTCTATCCGAAATCTTTTTGCGGTAGGAGAATGTACCAATTCCGGACTTCACGGAGCTAACAGACTGGCTTCCAACTCATTATTGGAAGGACTGGTTTTCGGGCACAATGCTGCAATGAAAACCGTTGAGCTTTTAAATGAAAATAATTTCAACTTCGATGATCTTAAAGCCGTTCCGGAATGGGATGAAGAAGGAATGAAAATCATGGACGAAATGGTGATCGTTTCCTATCTTAGAAAGCAACTTCAGGAAATGATGAGCGATCTTGTAGGAATTGTACGAAGCAACCGCCGTCTGAATATGGCTTTGCAAAAACATCAGGAAATCGCTGCCGCAGTGAACGAAATTTACCACTACTCTATCCTTTCGCCACAGTTATCGGAGCTTAGAAACTTAACAACCGTTGCCCACCTCATCATTACGCAGTCTATGGAAATGACGGAAAATAAGGGTGCGTTTTATAATAAAGATCTGGTTTAAAAATTCTTCCAATTTAATGAGGATTTCCAATTTAAATATTCTTACGGTAACGAACATTTTATTTTACTCAAGGATAGTTATTTCATTAATTTTTGGTGGTCTTATTTTATTTATAACAAATAATGGAAAAATGGTTGAAAATCAAACACTCAACGCAGTTTTGGTTTTTGGATTATTACTTTTCTGTTTATTGTTAGGACAAATAGGTTGTGTTTTACTAAGAATATATTTTACCTCTAAATCAAAATATCCTTATATATTAAATATCATTTGTAATATGTTAGGTTTTGGAAGAAAGCGGCTCCAAAAAGAAAATATCAATATTAATCTTGATGATTTTATTAAAGACAACAATCTTTCATTAATACTGTATTACATTAATAATCCTCAATATCCCATTTTAGATTTTCATAAAAATAAAATTCGTTATTTTACACAAGAATATGATTGGGAAAACTTTAGATGGAGATATAAAATTAAATCTCAAGGAAGAAATAGTATTCAAATATTAGAATATGAAGGAATTAATCAAAATAATGAGAAAATAAAAGATTTTATTGATTTCGAAAAAATAGATGCTGAAGAAAATGAAGTTCTGCTATTATTTATAGTTCATGATTTGTTATTTGGGAAATTCTCATCCATATATTATTAAACTTAAAAAAATATGAAAAGACCGGCATACGTAACCGATAAAGTTTTAAAACAGTTTATTAAAAACGCGCTTGAAGAAGACATTCAGGATGGCGATCATTCTACGCTTTCCACGATTCCGAAAGATCTGGAGCAAAGTGCAAAACTACTGGTAAAACAGGATTGCATTCTTGCAGGAGTAGAACTCGCTGAAATTATTTTCAAAACTTTTGATAAAAACTTAAAAGTTGAAACTTTTGTAAAGGATGGAGATGCAGTAAAATTTGGGGATATTGCTTTTATCGTAACCGGAAGCGCAAGATCAATCCTTTCAACGGAAAGACTGGTTTTAAACTGTATGCAGAGAATGAGCGGAATTGCAACGTTAACACATGACTGGGATTCCAGACTTATCGGCACAAAAACAAAACTTCTGGATACCAGAAAAACAACCCCAAACTTCAGGGTATGCGAAAAATGGGCTGTTGCCATTGGCGGCGGAACCAATCACCGATACGGTCTTTATGACATGATTATGCTGAAAGACAATCATATTGATTATAACGGAAGCATTACGAATGCCGTAAAAATGGCAAAAGATTATATCAAAAAGAACAAGAAAAAACTTAAAATAGAAGTTGAAACCAGAAATCTGGAAGAAGTTCAGGAAGCTATTGATGCAAAGGTAGACAGAATCATGCTCGACAACATGGATGTAAAAACTATGAAGAAAGCAGTAAAGCTTATTAACGGTTCCTGTGAAAGCGAAGCTTCAGGCGGAATTACCCGTGACCAGCTTAAAGAAATCGCTTCTACAGGCGTTACCTACATCTCTGCAGGGGCACTTACCCACTCAGCAGAAAATATGGATTTAAGCCTCAAAGCCGTGAAATAGCATTGAATTTTTATTAAAAATGATGCCGATTTGTTAAAAATTCAATAATGTGATTTTTTTCATGCGAAATCTCAATTATTATTCAATACATTGTAAATCAATATTTTAAACCTTATCAAGAACCTTTAAAAATTAACATACAGTTAATATTAGTTAAAATAAATTTCCTCAATTTTGCAGAAAATTAAATCTAACTATTACTAACGATTATGAAATTAATCAACAAATCAATGCTAACTGCGATAATTACATTATCCACAGCTAGCGTTTATTATGCTCAACAGGTTAAGGACACTGTAAAAGATACAAGGTCTAAAGACATTGACGAGGTAGTGTTAATTGGAGTTGCTGATATCGCAAAAGATAGAAAAACTCCTGTAGCAGTTTCAACAATCAAAGAAGCGCAAATCGTTGAAAGATTAGGAAATCAGGAATTCCCTGAAATCTTAAATACAACCCCATCTGTATATGCTACAAAAGCGGGTGGTGGTTTTGGAGACTCTAAAATTAACATTAGAGGATTCGCACAGGAAAACATTGCTGTAATGGTAAATGGTGTTCCCGTGAATGATATGGAAAACGGAGCTGTTTATTGGTCTAACTGGTCTGGACTTTCTGATGTAACTTCTGCAATGCAGGTACAAAGAGGTCTTGGATCTTCAAAATTAGCCATTGCTTCTGTTGGAGGTACAATTAACGTATTAACAAGAGCTGCTGATAAAAAGCAGGGAGGAACTGTTTCTTTGGGTCTTGGTAATAATGATTATTTAAAAACTTTATTTGCATATAATACAGGTAAATCTGCGAAAGGATGGTCTTCTTCTTTCTTAATGAGCAGAACTGCAGGATCGATGTATGCAGACGGAACAGAATTTGAAGGATACAACTATTATTTTGCCTTAGGATATCAGCCAAATAAAAAACATGATTTCCAGTTTACCATTACGGGAGCTCCTCAATGGCACAATCAGAGAACAACCTATTCTACTATTCAAAATTACATTAAATATAATTCTGATAATGACGGAACTCCTAACAGAAGATACAACGCAGACTGGGGATGGAGAAACGGTGAAGTTTTATCAAACAGAGTAAACTACTATCACAAACCAGTAATGTCATTAAACTGGGATTGGAATATCAGTTCAAAATCTAAATTAAATTCAGTATTCTATGCTTCTTTCGGTAGAGGTGGAGGAACTGGAGATTTAGGTAGAATTCCAACAGGTGTAGGTACTGCAACAGGAGGGGTAAACTCTTTCGTTGATGCAAACGGACAAATTGCGTATGACAGAATTTTTGCTACAAACGCAAATGTTAATCTAAACACTGCTGCAGCAGGTAGCACTTTAGTAAGAAGATCATCTATCAACTCTCATAACTGGTTTGGAGCAATTATTAGTTTTAATCATAAAATTAATGATAACTTAAACTTCACAATTGGTACAGACGACAGATATTATTACGGATATCATTATCAGGTACTTTCTGATCTTTATGGGGCAGCAGGATACAAAGATAATACGAATAAAAACTTTTACACTGCTCCAGGAAATCTATATACTGTAACTCCAAGAGTAGTTTCCAATACATTTAAAGCTGAACCTACTTTCAATCCGTTCGGAGGAAAAAGAAACAGCATGGATGATATGGTAGGATATAACAATGATGGTGAAGTTCTATGGTATGGAGGATTTGGTCAATTAGAGTACTCTAACGATAAATTATCTGCATTTGTTTCAGGGGCATTGTCTAACCAGTCATTCCAGAGAATCGATCACTTTATCATCGATGGAGTTACCCTTTTAAATGGTCAGCAAGCAGGTTTCAGAAACTCAGCAACATCTACCGCTATTGCTCAGCCAACCGCTACAAATCCATTATTGTATGAAAAAACAGGCTTTAAAGATATTGTAGGATATAATGTAAAGGCAGGTGCTAATTATAACATTAATGATCAGCACAACGTTTTTGTAAATATCGGATATTATTCTAAGCAGCCTTTCCTTAATGCTGTTTACCCAAATAACAAAAACTACTTAAATCCGAACTTAACGAATGAAAAAATCTTCGGTGTTGAGGCAGGATATGGATTCCGTTCTGGTATCTTCACAGCTAATTTGAACCTTTACAGAACTGAGTGGAGAGACAGATTCTTAAGAAGAGGTAATCTATCTTATACTTATCCTGATCCGGCTAATCCAAGTTCAACAATTTCAACAACGACTGCTTATTCAAACCTTCAGGGAATCACAGAAATCCACCAAGGATTTGAAATTGAAGCAAATGCTAACGTTCACAAAATGTTAAGCCTGTTCGGTATGCTTTCTGTAGGTGACTGGTATTATAAAGGTAATGCACAAGGAAATGTATTTAGTGAAACAAATGAACTAATCAGTGCAGATACTCAGACACTTTATATAGATAAAGTTAAAGTTGGTGGAGCAGCACAAACTTCAGCAGCAGTTGGATTTACATTCAAGCCAACAGACTGGTTCTCATTCGACGGAACCTATAGAGGAATTAAAAATTTATATGCTAACTTAAACCTTCTTAACTTCTCCAATCCGGATGCAGGAAACCAAGGTGCTTTAGAATTACCTTCTTATGGTTTAGTTGATCTAGGAATATCTTTTAAAATTAAATTAAACAATCCTAAACAATTCTTTACGATTAGAGGTAATGTTTATAACTTGCTGGATAAGACTTACATTGCAGAATCTAATACAAACATCAAAACTGGATTAACTCTAGATCAGTATATTGCAGTAAATAAACCTCTTCAATCAACACCATTAACCACTGCTCAGATTGCAACATTAACGTCTAACTATCAGGCGTACCAGGCGGCAGGAACATGGAATGGAGTAAGCCAACAAAACCAGGTTTATTTCGGATACGGAAGAACATGGTCTGCAACCCTGTCTTTCAACTTCTAATAAATACATAAATTAGATTTTATAAATATCAATCCCGGCTTTTCGCCGGGATTTTTGCTATATTTGTGTCTGAAAAACAGAAAAAAATAAATATGGACTTTTACAACATTTTACTTAATGCTCACAAAGGATTCGGATATCTGGAAATTCTTTTAGTGACGCTGTTTGTTATTGCACTTTTAGCAACCATGTTCGGATTCAGTGGAAAAGTAAATAACTTCCTTAAGAAGACCACTCTTTTTACGATGATCTTTTTCCATGTTCAATTCTTATTGGGATTGGTAATGCTGATTATCAATTTCTCTAATGGTTTAAATATGGGTGAAGTGATGAAAAACTCAGCATTAAGATTTCAATACGTAGAACATCCGTTTTCTATGCTGATCGCCGCTGTTTTAATGACGATCGTTAACAAAAAAGTAAAAACAAACCCTACGATTTCTTTAGGAGTCGTAATTATGGGATTAATTGCTGTAGGTTTATTTGCATTCGCGTTCCCATGGGCGAGAGTCTTCGGGGCATAAATATATTAACAAAATAATTTTTAATTAAATCAATGAAAGTAGCTGTAGTAGGTTCAACAGGAATGGTTGGACAAGTTATGCTTAAAGTTCTCGAAGAGAGAAACTTCCCTATCACCGAACTAATTCCGGTAGCATCCGAAAAATCTGTAGGTAATAAGGTGAAGTATAAACAGGAAGAATTTACGATTGTAAGCATGAAAGACGCTATAGCTGCCAAACCGGATATTGCTATTTTTTCTGCCGGTGGCGGAACGTCTCTTGAATTCGCTCCTCTTTTTGCAGAAGCAGGAACAACAGTAATCGACAATTCTTCAGCATGGAGAATGGATCCTGATAAAAAACTGGTGGTTCCGGAAATCAATGCAGATGTACTGACGAAAGAAGACAAAATTATTGCAAATCCGAACTGTTCCACTATTCAGTTAGTAATGGTTTTAGGACCTCTGAACAAAAAATACGATTTAAAAAGAGTCATTATTTCCACCTACCAATCCGTAACAGGAACCGGTAAAGCTGCTGTAGATCAGTTAAACGGAGAAATCAGCGGAGACGATTCTATTGCAAAAGTATATCCTTATCAGATCTTCAAAAATGCATTGCCGCACTGTGATGTTTTTGCAGACGACGATTACACGAAAGAAGAGATTAAATTAATGAAAGAGCCTAAGAAAATCTTAGGGGACGATACTTTTAATTTAACCGCAACCGCAGTAAGAGTTCCAGTTCAGGGAGGACATTCTGAAAGTGTAAATATTGAATTTGAAAACGAATTTGATCTTGACGAGGTAAGAAAAATCTTATCTGAAACTCCCGGAGTTGTAGTGGTAGATAACGTGAAAAACAACGAATATCCGATGCCGCTGTACTCGGAAGGAAAAGACGAAGTCTTCGTAGGAAGGATAAGAAGAGACCTTTCGCAGCCCAAAACTCTGAATCTCTGGATCGTGGCAGACAATCTGCGAAAAGGAGCCGCAACGAACGCGGTACAGATTGCAGAATACCTTGTAGAAAATAACTTAGTATAAACTAACAAACATAAAAAGAGTCTCAGAATTGAGATTCTTTTTTTTATCAAACCTATGAACGTTCAGAAGAATAAAAGTAAAGATAAATTAGCCTTTCAGAAACTTATAGCCGCTTTCGGAGTTATTCTCTTTATCGGAAAAATTATCGCCTGGAAACTGACGAATTCCGACGCTGTTTTTTCTGATGCCATGGAAAGTATTGTAAATGTCATCAGTGCCTTTATGGGGCTTTATTCACTGTATCTCGCGGCAAAACCAAGAGACGACGATCATCCATACGGACACGGAAAAGTAGAATTCGTAACTTCAGGAATCGAAGGAGCCTTAATTGCCATTGCAGGAGTTATGATTATCTACGAAGGCATTAACAGCTTAATTGTCGGAAAAGTTTTAAGCAAAATAGATCTCGGAATCTGGATCATTGCCGCTACTGCCGCTATCAACTATTTATTAGGCTATATTTCCATTCAAAAAGGGAAAGCCGAAAATTCTATCGTTCTTATTTCATCCGGAAAACACCTGCAATCCGACACCTTAACAACACTTGGCGTTGTCGTGAGTTTAATTGTAGTATACTTTACCAGAATTTATTGGCTGGATTCCGTTGTTGCCTTAGGTTTCGGTATATATATTATCGTAGTGGGATACAAAATAGTCCGCAAATCCTTAAGTGGAATTATGGACGAGCAGGATCCCGATCTTCTGGAACAAATCATACAGGTTTTAGAAGAAAACCGAAAAACGGAATGGATTGATGTTCACAACATGAAAATCCAGCAATTCGGAGCGCATCTTCATATTGATGCACATATTACTTTGCCTTGGTATTACAGCCTTCGTGATGCACACAATGAAATGGAAAAAATGATCATCCTTTTGGCAAAAAATACAAAAAGAACAGTGGAATTTAATTTTCATATGGATGATTGTAAACCAATTTCATGTTCCGTTTGTCAAATATCAAATTGCCCTGTCCGCGAAAAAGATTTTGTAAAAAGGGTGGTTTGGACTCCGGAAAATGTGACTTCTGTGGATAAGCATTCCATTGAAGACAATTAAAATATAACTTCTAAAAATTTTATTGACTGATTTGTTTTCTGTAATAAAACATGGGAATAATAAGAAGTAAAATCAAAGGCTGAATGACAAACCTTCTCATATAAAAAGAAAAAAGATACCCGATTTCAAATCTGTCATAAATACAGTATAAATAAATCGGAAAAGTGATCGCAAAAATAATCGTAATTAAAATAGCACCCTGAATTGTCCATTGCCTGTTTTTAAACCAAAAGTGAATAACAACGCATGAAAATAACAGATTCAGAATAAACCGGAAAAGATATCCGGAAATTAATTTTCCCCATTCAAAAGAGGGAAAAGGAATATTTTTATTGGCTTCATGGAAGTAATTGAGAAATGGATCATAGAAAATCCTGTCTTCAAGTATTCTTACACTTACAAGACCTAAAACTCCCAATATGACTAAAACCCAGTTAAGATTTTTCATGTTTTAATGCAAAAAATTTTATCCAGACCAGCCATAGTAACACTACCGTTCCGTAAATAACCGCCGGAAAAATATAATCATGTGCTATTTTGCCATATTCTTTGTGATTCAGAATCACAATATTCAACCCTGCAATTCTTAAAACATTAATGATATAAAGCAAAACCAGTCCTAGAATTACAAAAACAAAGGTCTTTTTTCCTTTGTAAAAGGCAAAAACAAATGCCACAAAAAGAATCATCACAGAAACGGCATTGCAGCCTTCCACCATTCTCGTAGGATATTCGTTCCGGACATAAAAATACACCTGTTCGCCTTTAACATCATCATACAGTTGTGTTGAAAAACCCATAAAGTTCTGGATATCCCTCACCTGCTCTGCAATCATTCTCGAAAAGGGATCAAGACCTTCTTTCTGAAAACTGTTCAGAAAAAACTGATACGCAAAAAGCAGCACCAGATAAATGATGATGAAGCGCAGCAGAATGCCCAAAACAGGTTTAAAATCCTTTAGCATAATGCAAATATAGAAATTAGCCTGTAAATTATTATATTTGTGACATCTATGATTTCCGAATACGCCCAAAATTTTTTTGAAAATTATACTGGAAAACAACCTTCTGAGTTGATCAATTTAGCTCAAAGTGGTTCCGCGAGAGTAAATTTTATTGCGAAAACTGATAAAAAGTTTATCATTACCTACAACGAAAATATAGCGGAAAATGAAAGTTTTTTGCATTATTCGAAAATATTTTCAGATTTAAAGCTTAATACTCCTAAAATTTTTGCCGTTTCGGATGACCGTAAAATGTATATTCAGGAGTTTTTAGGAGACAATACCCTTTCTGAAATTATCTCAAAGGAAGGTTTATCTGAACATGTAAAATTTTTGGTAAAGCAAACCCTCCAAAAACTGTATCAGTTACAGATTTCAACACAGAATAAAATAGATTTCACCAAAACTTTCGAATATGAGAGCTATGATGAACTTCCGGTAATGCACGATCTGTATTATTTTAAAAATTTCGTGGCGGATGTTTTGGAGCTGGAATATCACAAATCTACCCTTCTGAAAGAATTTAAAAAAATTGTTGCCCTGATCGAAAGTCTGGAACCCAAAGGATTGATGATCCGCGATTTTCAGGCAAGAAACATCATGGTGAATGATCAGAAAGAAGTCTCGTTTATCGACTATCAATCGGCAATGAAAGGTCCGTTGATGTATGATGTCATTTCTTTTCTGTTTCAGGCAAAAGCAAACTTTCCGGAAGATTTCAAAAATGAGATGCTGAATTTGTATATAAATCAGTTTGAAAGTCAGGAAATTAAATACAAACTAAATTTTTCGGTAAAACCAATTCAACTGATGAGGTTTCTTCAGGTTTTGGGAGCTTACGGTTTCCGGGGATTAATTCAGAGAAAACCGCATTTTATTTCAAGCATAGAAAAAGGAATCGAAAACATTACTGCATTTGCGCAAAACTGGGAAAATATGAACGATTATCCCGAACTGGTAAAAGTGATTAAACAATTGAGTTCAGATAAAATAAAATTGAAAATTGAAGAAATATTAAACCATTAAGATTTATATTTAAGAAGTTAAGCATAGTTAAGTGTTATGACGAAAAAAGAAATTACACAATTATCTTATGAAATTACCGGTTTTGCAATAAAAGTTCACAAAACACTTGGACCCGGTTTGCTTGAAAGTATTTATGAAGAATGTTTAAAAATTGAACTCATTAACAATGGATATGATGTAAAACAACAACTTTTTACAACCATTAATTATGAAGGAGTTGATATCAAAACGAAACTGGTTGTTGATTTGCTTGTAAATGATGCTGTTATAGTAGAATTAAAAGCAATCGAAGAAATTTTGCCTATTCATGAAGCTCAATTATTAACTTACATGAAAGTTTTGAAAAAGCCTCAAGGTCTGTTAATCAATTTCTTCACCGATAACATAACCAAATCTTTAAAACCTTTTATTAATGAGTATTTTAAAGAGCTTCCAAACTAAATTTTGATTTATCAAAAATCTTAAATAAACTTAACTTCTTAAATATAAATCTTAACGGTTTAAGAATAAATAAATAAATAAATAAATAAATAAATAATTATAAAATTAAAAAAATGCTACACATCGACATACACAGTTTTTCGTACAAAAAAGGAGGAATTCCGAAAGATGAAACAGGAAACGGAGGAGGTTTTACGTTTGACTGCCGCGGAATTTTAAATCCGGGAAGAGTGGAAGAATATAAAACCCAGACCGGAAACGACATCGGTGTTCAGGAATATCTTGAAACTCAAACCGAAATGCCTAAATTTTTGGAATTAATCAAGAATCTTGTTTCCATTAATATAGACAATTATCTGGAAAGGGGATTTGAAAATCTCCAGATCAACTTCGGCTGTACAGGAGGACAGCACAGATCGGTTTATTCTGCGATAAAAATCGCTCATTTTATTGAAGAAAAATATGGTGAAAAAGTTGAAATCAGCCTTCATCATGACGAACAGCATCAACTTAATCATAAGTAATGAGTAATGTGCAATAAGTAATATTTTTAAATTCGTTGATATTTTACTACTTATTGTTTTTAATTTTTACACGATCATTTTATTACTCATTACCAATTACTCATTACCCATAAAAAATGAAGGCACTTATTTTCGCAGCCGGAAAAGGAACCCGACTGAAACCATTCACCGACCATCATCCGAAAGCTTTGGCAAAGGTGAATGAAGTTCCGCTTCTGGAAAGAAATATTAAATATTTAAAAAATTTCGGAATAAACGATTTTGTCATAAACATTCATCATTTTGGAAATCAAATAGTTGATTTTTTAAAGCAGAACGATAATTTCGGATGTAAAATAGAAATCTCCGACGAAAGCGAAGAGCTTCTGGAAACCGGAGGCGGCTTAGTTTTTGCTAGAAAATTTCTCGATCATGGAGAAGATTTCCTGATCATGAATGCCGATATTCTTACCAACATTAATATTACAGAATTTGTAGAATATCATAAAAAGATAAAAGATTTTGCTACTTTAGCTGTATCGGACAGAGAAAGCTCAAGAAAACTGCTTTTTAACGACGATATGGTATTAAGAGGATGGCTGAATGTACAGTCCGGAGAGCAGAGACTGGCAGAATTCAACAAAGGATTCAAAGCTTTGGCTTTCAGTGGAGTACATTGCATCAATCCGCTTATCTTTGAAAAAATAAAAAGAACAGGCAAATTTTCTGTTATGGAAGAATATCTGGATCTTATGCAGACCGAGCATATCCATGGGTTCCTTCACGACAGTATTCTGATCGATGTCGGAAGACCGGAATCTGTAACGGAAGCCGAAAAATATTTTAAATAATTGTACAATGGGAATTGAAGGAACGAGGGATGAAAGTCTGGTAAATCCTGAATTTGACAGTAACGAAACGAAATTACAAAACAGCCTCAGACAAAAAACCTGGGACGAAACCATTACGAAAGACAGTTGGATGGTTTTTAAAGTAATGGCGGAATTTGTGGATGGCTATGAAAAGCTGGCTAAAATTGGTCCGTGTGTTTCTATTTTCGGATCTGCAAGACTGAAGCCACAAAGCAAATACTACAAAATGGCGGTGGAAATTGCTGAGAAAATTACAAAATTAGGCTTCGGAATCATTACCGGAGGTGGTCCCGGAATTATGGAAGCCGGAAATAAAGGTGCTTTCAACACTCAGGGGAAATCAATTGGTCTGAATATCGATCTGCCCTTTGAACAGCATTTTAATCCTTACATCAATAAATCATATTCGATGAATTTCGATTACTTTTTTGTAAGAAAAGTAATGTTTGTGAAATATTCTCAGGGGTTTATTGTAATGCCGGGAGGATTTGGAACACTGGATGAGCTTACGGAGGCTTTAACGCTGATTCAAACCAATAAAATAGGAAGATTCCCTATTGTTCTGGTCGGTTCGGAATTCTGGAGTGGATTACTGGATTGGTTTAAAACCACTTTGCTGAAAGAAAAGATGATCCACGAAGAAGATCTTGAGCTTTATCGTGTGGTAGACAGTGCTGATGAAGCGGTAGCGCACATCAAAGCTTTTTATGATAAATATTCCGTAAACGTGAACTTTTAATTGGCACATTATTTGTGACTTAAAACTAACAATCATGATTGTAAATCTATTATCTAAGATGAAAAAAATTTTATATATATCAGGAATTTTAACATTTTTTGTGTTAATGAGTTTCACGTATGTAGACTTTTTCTCTTCAATGACTAAAGTGGATTATATTGATGGAAGCAAAACATTGAAGTTCACCACAAAAATGAATACAAATCATATTTCTGATGCGATAAAGATCAACCCGAATACGGCAGGATTTGAAGCAGAGGTTAAAAAGTATGTAAACAATAATTTTGATGTGTACGTCAATGGCTCACCGAAAACAATAACATTTACGGGAAGTCAGGTCAGCGGAGAAACTGTATGGGTATATTTTGAGACGGGAGGCGTTTCCGACATCAGTACCTTAAGAATAAAAAATACGATCCTTTTAAGCGCCTTTCCTAAGCAGATCAACCTTGTGAATATTGCTTATAAAGGAAGCCAGAAAACAATGAATTTCCAGCGCGGAAAAGAGGTAAACGAAGTATCTTTTTAAAGACAATACAATTAATAATGAAACCACTGCTTTTGCGGTGGTTTTTTGTTGGAGCTGCATCTGATTTTAATCTTCCCAATAAAATCCGGTTGTCCAATGCATTGCATTTAATACTACCTCTTCCAGAATAAAATTATCTGGAAAATCTTTAAAACCCGATTTATCCTTTAATTCATTCATCACATTATGAGCATTTTCATAGCTTGAAAATATGCCGATATATCTTTCATCATCCAGATAAGTATGAATTGTATAAATATGACTCAGACAAAAAACCGATTCTAATCCCAGCTTTTTTATTGATATTATAGTTGCATCAACCTCATCTCCAGATTCCTGATAATCTCGCCCGATCTCTCCTATAGCTTCGGTAAATCCATCATTCCAGTTAACTTTATCTAAAATATATTTCCGAATTACAAAACTTTCCGGAAACATTTTAAAACCTGATAATCGGATAGCCTTGGTTTTTACTTCTTCAAGTTCTTTTAAGTCGCTAAAATATCCTAATCTTTTAGAATCTGTGTGGGTTTCATCTGTATAGGTGTGGTCTAAAATGTAAACGAAGTACTGCATGATTTATGGGTTTGGGCAAAAATAAAAAGACTGTCTAAAAAGACAGCCTTTATTATTTAAATTTTCAAAATTCTTACTGAACCTGAATGTTATCCAACTGGATTGTTGTAGTAACACCACTTCCGTTTCCGGTGTATTCGAATAATACAAATCCGTTACCCGTTAAAGAAGCAGGGAAACTATAACTTCCTGCAGGTACAATTGTTCCGTATCCACTTGTAGGTGTTACCGGAATTGTAAACGCAGAAGTAATATCTGTCTTTGTAGCCTGAGTAATATCTCCAAGCGGAGTATAGTTGGTAGTATAGTATACTTTTAAAGCATTACCGTTAAAAAATCCTACGTTTACGTCAAATTTCAGTGTATTTGCTGCTGTAAAATCAACAGGTACTGCGAAATACGTTACATAAGGTCCTGTTCCTGAATTCGCTCCCAATTGGATGTATTTGTTTCCGCTGAAAGTCTTTAACTGCCAGTATCTGTTTCCTAAAAGTGGATCGTTTACATATTTAGGATATACTTCAAGGTTAGCCGGAGTGGTAGCATAACTTTCAAAGTTTTCAAGGAAAGATCCTGAATACGTAATTGCAGTTCCTCCTTTTGGCGGAGTTGCATCTACTCTTGTTCCTTTGAAGTTAATATCATTGGTATTTCTGATCAGCATCTGCCAAGTTGAATTATAACGGCTTACTACGAAAGTAACATCTCCGTTTCCTGTAGGCAATGTTTTAGATCCTTCGGAGAAGAAACCTGAGTTTCTTAAAGCTGCACTGTTTCCAGATGCATCTTCCAAAGTTCTGTCTGTATCTACTCCTGCACCTGCAACATAATCGATAAATGTTTTTGCTGTAGGATAAATATCTGCAATGGTAAACTGTGTGTTAGGAACTTTTACCAAAGTATTGATGTACTGATCACTCTTTGCAGCAGCAAGATTTGGTAATTCCAAAGGCTTGATGGTAACTACTTCAAGACCGTTTCCGTTACAAACTCCTGAAACATATCTGCTTAACAAAGAAGCAGGCACTCTTCCGATTGCGTAAGTAGGATCTACAGAACCGATTTTCACCGTACCTCTGTCTAAACCTAATCTAAGACCTTTCGCGTTAATTCTGATGTGTGCACCTACCGGGAAATCTGCATAGTTGCTAGATCTGTCTACCTCAATCTGCAAACCTGCAGTCGGGTTTTCCGGCTTATCCTGGAAAGAAATTGTTTTATAGAAGTTTCCGTTTTCGTCTGAAGAAACTACATAACCGTCAAAAATCTGGTCGTTTGAAATTAAAACGTATCCTGTAGAAGGAGCCTGAGCTTTGAATGCTGCCAAAGTCATGGTAGGAGCAGGGAATCTGTTCTCGCACTTAATTGGCGGAGTATCCCACTCGTCTTTCTGAACACAAGATGTAATAGAAATTGCTGCGAATGCAACTCCTGCTACTAAACTTAAGTATTTCTTTATTGTCATTTTATTAATTTTTTAGAATAATTAGTGAATTGATTATTAGAATCTAAACTGTAAATTTACAAAATATGATCTTCCCTGAGTGTACCAGTATTTTGGTGCAAACAAAGTATATTCTCTGCTTAAATCTTCAGAAAAGCTTGGATAAACCGCATTTCTAGTCTGTTCAAATCCTCCTGTAATATATTTTCTGTTATTTAAAATATTGTTTACCGTAGCAGAAATTAAAACATAATATTTACCGATTACCCAAGATTTTCCTGCATTCGCATTCAGGAAGAATGATGAAGGCAGTTTGTTTGGTTCCAGCACTTTTCTAAGATCACTTTCTGTAAGTCCGTAGTATGGTGTTCCGGAAACATTATTCTGAACGAAAGATTCTGTTCTTACCAACGCAGCAGGATCCAGATAATTTTCATCAAAATAATTCCAGTTGGCACCTACCCACCAATATTTAGGATTGTTGTAACGGAAACCTACTGAGTAAGCCTGTTGAGGAGTTCCTCCCTGACGATAATTATTAATGTATGATTTTCCAAGATCTACATACGGAAGACCGTTTGCAAAAACGCCTACTGCATCTGATGCAAAATAAGTTCTCGGATCATTCTTATAAGTATACTGGCCAATGCTCGCTAAACCTTGCAATGATAATGTAGGTAAAACCTTAACATCAACTCCAAGTTCAACTCCCATATTTCTTTTCTTAACATCCGTCATTACCTGAGATACGAAAGCACTCTGAACATTGGTCTGGTTACCGTCTGCATCCACACTGTTTAATGGAATACCGTCTGCAAAGAATCTCTGAACCGTAGTTTCGTTGTCTGTATCAACTAAATAACCTGTTAATCTTAATTTTAAGAAAGGAGAAGAAATAACATAGCTAAGATCATTAGCATTTACCGTCATGCTCTTCACGTTGGGTGCTACAGATCCGTTTACTCTAGGATTCACGAATAAATCTTCTAAATAAGGTGCCTGATTATAATATGCTCCGTTGTACACAAAGAAGTTTCTACCGTTCAGCCTGTAAACGACTTGCCCTTTCAGACCATAGTTCCAGTAGTTATAATCCATTCCTTTTCCGTAGGAATCTTTATATAAATAGTGATTGAAAAGACCTTCTCTGTTGGAAGAAGAATATCCCGCCAATGCAGATACAAATACATCAAAAGCTCCTGCTGTAAATCTTACCCCCGGATTTACTTTTACTTCCTGTCTTCTGAAAATGTAGTCGTAAGTCATTTTATCACCTACTTTCTTCGTTACATTTTCTTCACCCTGATTGTATAATCCTGATTTTCCGGGCTGGTTTGTTGCTGCAAACGGGTCTCTGTTCAGTACAAAATCAGCACCTAAAAGATCGTTTACTTCTCTGTACTGCTCAGAACGGTAATTCTGATAAGATACGTTTAATAAGAATTTTGTATTATCGTTGAAGTTGTGAACAAAGTGAGTAGATGCATTCCAGATTTTATCGTCGCTTACATCATTTACTAAATAATATAATGCTCTTTTTCCGGTCTGTCCATAGTAAGTTCCTGCAGGCTGCTGCATATTTCTCTGGTACAATCTGTCCCAGTTAAGCTGTGTAAAGTTCGGATCGTTTGAAGTCCATCCGTTCATAGCTGCCTGAAAAGCCTGTTGAGCTGTTGTTCCCGTTACTCCCGTTGGAAGCGTTACAGATGCATTAGGATCTAATGAATCGTAATAACTTGGTAAATTTCTGTAGTATGTAGGAGAAGGGTTCTGTACATTCTGCCAGTCTAAACGGGATCCTTTATCTTTTCCGAACTGGTAAGATACAGATGTCCAAAGAGTATTATTCTTATTAATTTTCCAGAAATCCTGAATCTGGAAGATCGGCTGGAAACCTTTTCTTACTCTTTCACTTCTCTGCTCTCCGTCCTGATATCCCCAATAAGAATTGTAATGAACTCCTCTGTAGTTGTACACTTCCTGAGTACTCGGACTCGCGGTAGATCTTCTGTAAGGCGCACCGATAAAGTTGAAAGTCATCGTGTGCTTATCGTTAAATTTCTTTTCAATTCCCAAATAAGCTCCGTAAGCATCATAGAAGGTTCCTTCCTGAATACCTTCTTCCGCCCATCTTCTTGCTCCCATTGCAGTAAACGCCCATCCGCTTTTGCTCATTCCTGAGCTGTAACGTAGAGATGTTCTGTTTCTGTAATTTCTGTTGGTTAAAGACTGAGTAAACTGAAATCCTTTTCTGTATTCACTCGCTTTAGTATTTTTATAAACTACCGAGCTGTTTCCACCAAAAGCATATTCCGAAGGTGAATGGTTTGCTGAAATTTCAGGGTATCTTGTAATTTCGTTAAGTCCTCCCCAGTTTCCAAAATCTACATTACCATTATCAGACTTGATCATGGAAACACCATTTAACATGGTTTCTCCAAATCTTCCATCGATTCCTCTTGGACGGAACCAATAAAATCCTAAATCAAACGCTGCGATTCTGCTGAAAATATCCTGAGATGACTGCAGTAAGCCTACTGTAGAAGCCTGTCCGCTGTTGCTGTCCTCATCGTCTCCATCACTGTCAATGATTGCTAAACCTTGGTCCGCGCTTGTAAGTGCAGAATATAGGGTGATTGTCCCTAAATCCTTTTTCTTCTCACTGTCCATTACATCAAACTCCATTACTTTGGTTTCGTAATTCGGTTTTGTAATCACAATTTGGTAATGCCCCGGCTTCAGGTCTACAAACTGGAAGTATCCGATTTTGTCAGCCGTTACATCATTGTCATTCCCTTTAAGATCTACTTCTGCCCTTTCAACGGGCTTTCCTTCAGCATCTTTTAAATAGGCAGAAACCGTAGTCTGTGCAAAATAGTATGATGCTGGAAGTAAAGTAAATAAAGAGACTAATGATAGTTTTTTAATCATGAGTATATTTATTTTTTTAAATACTTTTCTTGTTAATTCTCAACAGTTTAAAAGTTGGGGACGCAAATTTAGTCAAAATTTAGAATTTACAACTTTTTTTACGTTATTTTTTCTTAACATTGCAAGCTTTTAAGAATCATTATAAATAAAAACGTAAATACCACATTTTAAATTTACAAATATTTAAAATAGCGGGAAGTTAAAAAAAAGTAAATTTGCAGATTAAATAATATTAATAATAACTCTAAGAGAATGAAGAAATTTTTGAGTTTTTTTGCCATCATTTTTTCGATAATGGCATTTTCACAACAGCAGGGAAAACTGAGAAAGGTGGCTACTGTAGGTTTTTTGAATGTGGAAAACCTTTGGGACACCATTCAGTCAGCAGATTATATCGACGGGACTAAAGATATTAAAAATCCGGCTTTCCACAGAAGTATCCCTTTGGATTCCGTTAAGTTTTTAGAAGCTGAAAAATACGACGGACCATGGAGCGATGGCGCTTTAATCGGTAAAAAAGTAGTAAGATACCAAGGCGGCTCGGAAGAATTCACTCCAAAAAGTGCTAAAAACTACAATACGAAAGTGTATAAGGCGAAACTTGCCAACGAAGCCAAAGTAATTTCTGAAATGGGAGCGCAATACACTAAAACGGCTCCTGCAGTCGTAGGTTTAATTGAGGTGGAAAACAGGCAGGTTATTCAGGATCTTATTAATGAACCGGCACTGAAAAAATATGATTACGGAATTATCCATTACAATTCTTATGATTACAGAGGAATTGATGTGGCTTTGATTTATCAGAAAAGAAGATTTACCCCTACCAATTCTCTGAAAAAAGAACTGAAAGTTTTCGGTGACGAAGGAAAAAGAGAATATACCAGAGATATCTTGGTGGTTACAGGTTTCCTTGATAATGAAAAGGTAGCATTCTTTATGAATCACTGGCCTTCAAGAAGAGGGGGTGAAGCCGTTTCTCTTCCTAAGAGAAATGCAGCAGCAGCTTTACTGAAACAACAGATGGACAGTGTAAGAGCAGCAGATCCTTCAACAAAATTATTTGCAATGGGAGATTTTAATGATGATCCTGTAAGTGCAAGTTTAAAAAATCACCTGAAAGCACAGCCAAGCCCGAAAGATTTAAGTGATGCCAATCCTTATCTTAACTTAATGTACCCTTTGTATAAAAAAGGAGTTGCTTCATTAGCGTATCAGGATGCACCGAATTTGTTTGACCAGATTATTGTTTCTAAAAATTTAGTTTCAGATCAGGTAACAAAAGATTATTCGGTTTATAAGGCTGAAATTTTTGCTCCGGCTTACTTAGTGAATAAAGAAGGGAATTACAAAGGATATCCTTTCCGATCATGGAACGGCGACCAGTTTACCGGCGGTTACAGCGACCACTTCCCGGCATTTGTAGTTCTCCAGAAAGAACCATAAAAATACAAGGCACTCAGATTGAGTGTCTTTTTTTTTGTAACTTTATAAGATGAAAAATTTAGTTTTACTATTAATACTTTCTTTATTTTCAGTCTATTGCTCTGCGCAGAGCAATCCTAAAAATGAAAAAGAAAAGTCGGAAATGAAACCATCAAAGAATAATGATGGAGAATGGGATCTTACGGTAATCGATACTCAGTTTGATTATTTTCTGAATGCCATTGCCAAGCCAATCAGCCAATATTCTGAATCTTATCTGAAAAACAGAAATACTTTTCTGGTCACAGAATGGAATTCCTACTATAGTTCCGGAAGATACAGAAATGTGATAGAATCATCCATTGACTATGATCCGAAAGAAAAATACGGTATTAAATTCGAATACAAATTGTATCAGGTTTTTGCGTATGTAAACTGGAAATATGGTTTAAAAATGAACGGACTTTCGGGAAGTGATACCACAAGATACTAAAAAAGGTTCAGAGCAATTCTGAACCTTTTTTTATGAAATAGTTGAATAATTATTTGTTGAATAATTCTTCTACTTTATCCCAGTTTACTACTTCGAAGAATGCTGATACATAATCAGGTCTTCTGTTTTGGTAATTTAAATAATAAGCGTGCTCCCAAACGTCAAGTCCTAAAACGGGAGTTCCTTTTACGTCTGCAATAAGCATTAGCGGGTTATCCTGGTTTGGAGTTGAAGAAACGGTAACAGAACCGTCAGCATTTTTTACCAACCAAGCCCATCCTGAACCGAATCTTGTTTTAGCAGCATCAGAAAAATCTGTCTTGAATTTTTCAAAACCTCCGTAAGCTTCGATAGCAGCTTTTACATTTCCTACAGGCTCTTTGCTTCCGCCCGGAGTTAAAATTTCCCAGAATAAAGTATGGTTAAAGTGTCCTCCTCCATTGTTTCTTACTGCTGGTTTATCAGTTCCTGTCTGGCAGATTTCTTCAATAGATTTTCCTTCAAGATCAGTTCCTTTAATCGCATTATTTAAATTGTCTACATATGCTTGATGATGTTTTGTATGGTGGATTTCCATTGTTTTTGCATCTATTGTCGGCTCTAATGCGTCGTAAGCATATCCTAGTTTTGGTAATTCAAATGACATAATTTTATTTTTAATGTTATTACCCAAATTTAGCCATTATTTAATCTATATTCAAAAAATGGGGATTACTTTAATAAATCTTTAACATTGATATATTGATTTAGAATGAATTAAATTTTCATGGTAAGAAAGTCTAATGACGGAAGCTTATCAATTTTGAAAAATTTATTTTTGAATTAAAGCTGATAACAAATCAAAGGGTTCAAACAAGAATTTTTTCAGACTTTATTTTAATGCTATATTGAACTCTTTCAGGATCACAAATTTTGTGGATCCAATGATGTACTGAAATATCAGACAAAAACCCTAGCCTCGATTGCAGCAATTGTCTGAGCTCATTTAATGATTTCGGCGGCGGCTTCGCCGCCGCCGAAATCATTAAATAGCGAGTGCGGAAAGCGAGATAAAGCTCCAAAAGAATAATTTAATTTCAAACTAAAAACGAAAAAGCACGAACATTAAACGTCCGTGCTTTCTTTTAACAAATTAAATTCAATTTATTTATTCATCGACATCAGGAATTCTTCGTTATTCAACGTTCCTTTGATGTTTTTGTCTACAAATTCCATTGCTTCGATTGGATTCATTTCAGAAAGATATTTTCTTAAGATCCACATTCTCTGGGAAGTTACCTCATCCAGAAGCAGGTCGTCTCTACGGGTACTTGAAGAAACGAGATCGATAGCAGGATAAATTCTTCTGTTGGCAATTTTTCTGTCCAGTTGAAGTTCCATGTTTCCTGTTCCTTTAAATTCTTCAAAGATCACCTCATCCATTTTAGAACCAGTGTCAATAAGAGCCGTTGCGATAATTGTTAAAGACCCTCCTCCTTCAATCTTTCTTGCAGCTCCGAAGAATCTTTTCGGTTTGTGAAGCGCATTCGCATCAACACCTCCCGATAAAACTTTTCCCGATGCGGGAGTTACGGTATTGTAAGCTCTTGCCAATCTTGTGATGGAGTCTAATAAAATCACCACATCGTGTCCACATTCTACCATTCTCTGCGCTTTCGCCAGAACAAGGTTAGCCACTTTTACGTGCTTTTCTGCCGCTTCATCAAAAGTAGATGCAATAACTTCTGCATTTACGCTTCTTTCCATATCGGTAACCTCTTCCGGACGTTCGTCGATCAGAAGAACCATCATATAAACTTCAGGATGATTGGCTGCGATAGAATTGGCAATATCTTTCAGCAACATGGTTTTACCGGTTTTCGGCTGTGCAACGATCATTGCTCTCTGTCCTTTCCCGATGGGTGCGAAAAGATCCACTACTCTGGTAGAAATAGTAGAGCCTTTTCCGGCAAGATTGAATTTTTCCTGTGGGAAAAGCGGGGTTAAATATTCAAAAGCCACACGGTCTTTAATGAAAGCAAGATCACGTCCGTTAACTTCTGTGGGTCTTAATAAGGAAAAATACTTTTCTCCTTCTTTCGGTAATCTTACAATCCCTTTTACGGTATCTCCTGTTTTCAGGCTGTAATTTCTGATCTGTGCCGTAGAAACGTATACGTCATCCGGTGAAGAGATATAGCTGAAGTCTGAAGAACGTAAAAATCCGTAATTGTCCGGTAAAATTTCCAAAACCCCTTCAATGCTTACCATTCCGTCGAAACTGAACTCCTTTTTAGGCTGTTCGTACTGTTCCTCCGTTTTCTCAGAATGCTGCTGTTGCTGCTTATTCTGATGCTGATTTTGGTTTTGATTCGGATTTTGGTTATGGTTTTGATTTCTATGCTGGTTTCCGTTGTTGTTCGGATTGTTGTTTTGTCCTTTTTGGGATCTAGCCTGATGTTGAGGGGTATTATTCGGCTTTTCTTCTGCTGGAGCAGATTCTTGGGATTCTGTGTTTTTGGGAGCTTCTATTTTTTCCTGAGGCGCTTCTGCGTTGGTTGTATTGGCAGGAGAAACTCTTTTCCTCTTTTTCTTAGCCTGTCCTGTTGCCGTCTGTTCTTCCGTTGCTGCTGCAGGTTCTGCTTTGGTTTCTTCGGGTTTAGGTTCTTCAGAAACGGTTTCTTTTACTTCTGCTTCAGCTTTTTCCTCTGCTTTAGGATTTGTTTCTTCAGCAGGTTTTGCTTCAGCTTTTGTTTTAGCTGTCGTTTTTTTCGGAGCAGCTTTTCTGGCAGTAGCCTTCGCAGGTTTTTCTGCCGGTTTTTCCTCAGTATTCATACTGGTTTCAGTAGCGTTGAAATATTCTTTTGCTACTTTTGGATTGGAAGCCTGAAAGTCAAGAATTGCAAAGATTTTGTCATTTTCAGTGCTGTTTCTTGCAACTTTAACGCCTAAATCCTTTAAGATTTTAGTCAGTTCCGTTACGGATTTTGACCTTAACGTTTCAATGTTAAACATATTTAGTGTAAAAAATGTAATTAATTGTGAATAAGAAAAGTAAGTCAGGTGACTGTTGTTTTCAAGTACATTCGTATAATGCAAATCTACACTTATTTTTGAATTGTGCAAAATTTATATTACTTTTGCGTAGAATTTAATATTCAATGCTACAAAGAATACAGACTATATGGACTTTTTTAGCAGTGTTAGCTGCTGTATTTCTGTTCATTACAGGAGAAGATGTTGTAATTTCAGACAGCTTTCCTGTGATCAATATCGGATGTATCGTCCTTGTTTTGGTGGGAGTACTCAGTATTTTCAGCTTTAAAAACAGAAAAAGACAAATATTGCTGAACAACATCAGCATTATTATAAACGCTTTGTTGATTGGTGTATTGATGTACTGGTTACTAAAATTATCCGGAGGAATAGATTTTCCTGAGAAGGGTATTGAGCCGGTTTTCTCATTAATTGCGGTGATCTGTCTGCTTATTGCAAACATTTACATCAAAAAAGATGAGAGGCTCGTAAAATCTGTGGACAGACTTCGATAACCTTACAACGATTTTTTGAGTGAGAACAGCTTCTTTCAGGAGCTGTTTTTTATTTTGTATATTTTCAGAATTATTCGTCTTTAAGAGATGTTTTTCCTATTATTTTTCAATTAAATATATTTGTATGCAACATTTCCGTTTATACTGCGACAGATTGTTTATAAATTATTAAAAATGAAAAAACTCACCTATCTTACCTTTACGCTGTTTTCAATATTTTCTTTTGCGCAGGAAGTCTCTTCAGAAAGAGTACGGAATATACTTTCAACACTGGCTTCAGATGAAATGAAAGGCAGAGAAATCGGAACTGTGGAAAATGATAATGCCGCCAATTATATTGCAAAGCTTTTTAAAGAAAACAATTTAGATTTCTGCACCGGAAATTCTTATCTGGTTCCTTTTATATACAAAGAAAAAACCGTTTATAATGTTTGCGGAGTAAAAAAGGGAAAAACGGATAAATTCTTAGGCTTTTCCGGACATTTTGATCATATCGGAACCAGCAATAACCCCAAAGACAATATTTACAACGGAGCCGATGATGATGCAAGCGGAATTACCACTCTGGTAGGAATTGCAGATTATTTCAAAAATAAAAAACCTGAGTTTTCTTTGGTTTTCATGGCATTTAACGGAGAAGAAAAAGGAATGCTCGGTTCCAGAGCTATTTCAAAAGACGAAAATTTAAATCAAATTTATGATCATATGGCTGCTCTTTTCAATTTTGAAATGGTGGCTACAGAATCTGCTTTCGGAAAGAATGCTTTGTTTATGACGGGTGATGAATTTTCGGATCTTGATGAATTGTTTAATAAAAATGCGGCAAACGGCTTAAAAATAAATCCCGATCCTTATGCTTCGGAACAGCTTTTCTACCGATCAGACAACGTAAGCTTTGTAAAAAAGAAAATTATTGCCCATTCTTTTTCCACGGTAGACATGACGAAAGCGACGCATTATCATCATGAAAACGATGATGTAAATGTTGTGGATTTCGAGAATTTAACCACCATCATCAATAATTTCGGAAAAACTTTAGACAAACTTTCACCAAAGAATTTTGAACCGAAGTATAACGATAAAGTGAAATTTTAAAATTCGATATCTAAAGCTACCTTTCTTCAGGTGGCTTTGTTTTTTCTGAGAAATATCTGCCCGAAAATCTGTAACAAAATACGTGGTGCATCAACTTATTATAAAGTAAAAGTCGATTAAAAACGTCTTATCATTTTAATTACGTAATTTTGCTATCCAATTTTTTCATTGAATGAACGAATATAAAAAAATATTAAAATTCGCCAAACCACACCAGAAATATATTTTCGGAAGTTTATTTTTCAACTTATTATATTCTGTATTTCAGATTGCTTCTTTAGGAACGATTCTTCCTGTTTTGGGAATGCTTTTCGGAACTATTAAAAGGGAAGATTTTGAATCTCCGCCTGTATATTCCGGAAATCTTACAGATTTATTTCCGTATCTGAAAAACTATTCCAATTACTATATCCAGACTTTGGTGGATGATTATGGTACGCTGAATGTTTTAGCATGGCTCTGCGTCATCACGGCATTTATGTTTTTGCTGAGGAACCTTTTCAGATATTTAGGATCTTTCCTGTTGATTAATTATCGTGTAGGCGTTACGAAAGATCTGCGCGGAGAAATGTACCGTAAGGTTTTAGCTTTGCCAGTTTCATTTTTTACAGAGAGCAGAAAAGGAGATATGATGTCGCGTATGTCTAATGACGTAGGCGAAGTGGAAGGCAGTATTTTAGGAAGTTTAGTGGAGCTGATTAACGCTCCGTTTATGCTTGTGAGTACCTTAATAAGTCTGTTCCTGCTAAGTTCTGAATTAACGCTTTTTTCTCTTCTGGTTTTACCGGTGATGGGAACTTTAATCGCCTTAATCGGAAAAAGTCTTAAAAAAGATTCTCACGAAGCCCAGAATGAAATGGGAACCATTTTCTCTATTGTGGATGAAACCTTAAAATCGTCAAAAGTAATTAAGATTTTCAGTGCAGAAAAGATCATGGACAGCCGTTTTATGGGCTCTATGCAAAGGTGGATCAACAGCTCAATACGATTGGGAAGAAAAAAAGAACTGGCATCGCCGATCAGTGAATTCCTTGGTTCTGTTACGTTCTTAATTATTGCATGGTATGGCGGAAAGCAGATTGTTGTGGAACACAGCATTGCGCCACAGGATTTTTTAGTTTTTTTAGGAATGTTCTTCCAGATTTTACCTCCGGTAAAAAGTTTATCGCAGTCGATTTCTAACGTACAGAAAGGAGAAGCTTCTTTGCACAGGGTTTTGGAAATCCTTGAAGCTGATGTGAAAATTGAGGAAGTTGCCGATCCGGTAAGTATTTCAACGCTTAATAAAGCCATTGAATTTAAAAATATCGGTTTTTATTATGATAAAGAACATGCCATTCTTAAAAATTTCTCTTTAAGCATTCCAAAAGGAAAAACGGTAGCTCTTGTCGGACAAAGCGGAAGCGGAAAAACAACGATCGCGAATCTTTTGGCAAGGTTTTACGATGTTTCCGAAGGTGAAATTCTGATTGATGGCGTAAATATTAAAAATTTAAGGTTAAAAGAGTACCGTAAACTTCTCGGGATGGTTACCCAGGAATCTGTATTATTTAATGATACGGTGTACAATAATATTCTCATGGGGAAACCTGAAGCCACAAGAGAAGAGGTAATTGCAGCAGCCAAAATTGCCAATGCAGATAACTTTATCACAAATCTTCCGGATGGATATGATTCTAACATCGGAGATGACGGAGGAAAGCTTTCAGGGGGTCAGAAACAAAGGGTTTCCATTGCGAGAGCCGTACTGAAAAATCCACCGATTATGATTCTGGATGAAGCAACTTCTGCTTTGGACACCGAATCGGAAAGATTTGTTCAGGATGCACTGGAAAAAATGATGGAAAACAGAACGTCTTTGGTTATTGCCCACAGACTTTCCACCATTCAGAAAGCAGATTGGATTGTAGTGATGGAAAAAGGAGATATCGTGGAACAGGGAACCCATCATGATCTTATTGCGAAAAAAGGAGTTTACCACAAACTTGTAGAATTGCAGAATTTCGATTAGTTCTGTTTACAATAAAATTAAGAAAGAGTATTTCGAAAGGAGTTTAAAACCTTAGGAATACTCTTTTTTTGTTAAACGGATTCAATTTCAATGCAAGATTTAAAAACTTTTAAATAAGTCTGTTTAAACTTTACTTAACCACAAAAGTCACAAAGATCAACTAAACTTTTATTTAAATTTGGTGATTATCAATGAAAAAGATCACAATAGTCTTAAAAATCTCTGATTTTTATTCTTTTGGCTACTTTGATTATTCTGAAAATTCGCTTTATCATTATCTTTTTTGCCTTTTGTGGTTAATTCTAAGATTAGTTTAAACTAGTTTAATGTTAACTTTTAAAATTCAAAAGGGCTTTTTAATCAGTATTTTTCTGAATCAAATTTTTAAACTTTGATTTATGGCTGCATTTATTATTGTTACTGCTACATAACAAAAGCTCCCGCAACACGAATGCTGCAGAAGCTATCTTTAAAAACTATGTAATTGTGATTATTTTATTTGTTACGGTGTATTAATACCATTGGTTTCTGCCTGTTTTATAGCCCAAGCTAAAGCATTGGCAAAGATGATAGAATTCTGAACCTGCATACTTCCAGCCGCATATCCATTTCCTGCATATCCGTATGTTGATTTTTCTACCGGAAAATATCCTCCTGAACTTGGCGCCACAAAAGGCTCTATTGTATTACTTGTATATTGATTTCCGTTGGCATTTTCATTGCTTAAAAATCCTCCGTCTCCAAACCAGATAAAGTTCAGCGAGCTGTGTCTTAAACCTGTAATTCCGGTTCTGGAAGTGGTGCTGTTAATAGGCTGTGCATAACTGAACGGAATAAAGCCGCTGGTAAGTCCCGTTACATTAATAGTTCCTGATGCATCTTCTCCCCAATTCTTTCCTCTTACATCTCCAAATGGTCCGTTAAGAATTGGATCATTTGTATTGGTAAGGGCATATACAGAACCGGCTCCGGCTCCGGCGTTTGCAGAAATCGTAGGATCCGAGAAAATTGCTCTCATCATATTCTGCGAAGATGATGCCTCGTCCTGAAAAGCAATTACCACTCCTTTTTTGTTTAAATAATTTGCAATGTAAGATGCCTCTAAAGCAGTGGGTGTATAGCTGTATCCTATGATTACCAGATCGGGCTTATTATTCAAAGCGGCTAATAGCGCTGCACTTGTAGGAGACGCCCCCAAAGAAGTGTGTGTATATCCTCCTGACTTTACTACACTTGAAGCAGTAGTCCCAAAGTTTGTCTGCGAATCCATTAAACTTCTGGATGGTCCTGTAAAAGCGCTGTATCCATATACCGTTTCATTCCCTATATGTAAAACTTTTTTTACAGGTATTGTCATTACAACGGTAACGTTGCAGGTAGAAGCTCCGTCTGCACTGTTGGAAGTAATTGTCATTACTTTATCTGCCGTTGAAGTTGGTGTTCCTGTTCCGGATAGGGTTACGTTCTGATTTCCTGTAGAAGTGAAGGTTCCTGAACCGCTGAAAGAGATTCCGTCTACAGTATTTGTTGTTATGGAATAACTTCCCAAAGCAGTTACTGTAACAGGCAATGTTATTGTATTACCTGCTCCAAGAGCAACGCCTTTTGTATAAACGCCATTCACAGTTGCGCTTCCACAAGAAATTGAGTAGGTTCCCGCAGCGCTCAGTACATTAACGGTTACAGCAGGAGTACAAGATACACTTACTCCATTAGCAAACAACTGTACGGTATCAGACTGAACCACAGAGGGTGTTCCCTGTCCCTGAACCTGTACGGTTTGTACCCCTGTACTTAAAAATACGCCTGTCCCGTAGAAATTATATCCGTTAGAAGTTGTCCCTGTAATGGTATAATTTCCCTTTTTGGTCACATTTACGGTAACGGTAAGATAATGCGAAGTGTTTAAAGTCTTCCCCTCAACATAAGTCCCGTTCGCTTTTGTATTGGCACAGTCTATTGTAAATACAGATTTCCCTATCTGTCCGCAGACGCTTTTCCATTCATTGTCTGCAAGGCTCCAGTAGTTCAGGCAGTCTTCCGTGGTATTGTAAACCGTAAGACCATCATCGGTTGCCGAGTTTATGACTATGGCATTTCTCTGGTTTTCCGTAAGGCGCGGAATAAGGATTCCTTTATTTTTATTTCCTGAAACAATATCCAGAACAGCATTGGAATTGGGCGAAGAAGTATTAATCCCTACTGCCCCATTGTATTGCGAAAAAAAATTTTCAAAAGCAAAGAAGAGAGCAATCAATAATAATCTTGCTATACATTTGGTCGATTTTGTATTCATCATTTTCTATTTTTTTTGGATTAAAATTTTAAGTAAAAGATTATAATCTCTGCAAAATTAGCCTCTGTAAAAATGATATTACAAAATTTTAATACGCAATACTACTCACGCGTAGTAAAACTCACAGGCTGTTAATGCTTTAACAGAAATTCACTGCACAGGCTGATAAAAATCTGAAATTACATTGTGGCTCTATATCCTTAGAAGAAAGCTGTTGATGTTAGTATCAGAAGGAATATTCAGTTTTTTCCGTATTCTGTATTTTTTACTCTCTACAGCTCTTATGCTGTTATTGGTACACTGTGCAATTTTTTTCGTATCGAAATCCAGCTTCATTAATGCACAAAAATAGAGTTCAGAATGAATCAGATTTGGATTAATCTTCAAAATAGCGGGAATGAAACCCGGAAAGAAGATTTGAAATTTCTCAAAAAACAAAGATGAATTTTTCTCTGCCAATCTGAAGATTTCCTCAATGTTTTCATCCGTAAGATGATTTACCAACATCTGGTTTTTCATGAGCTGAGTGTTGGTTTTCATAAGATCTTCAATAGTTGAGTCTTTAATTTTTGTGTTTTTTATTAATCCGTTTATCAGTTCATCTTTCTTGCTTATGAATACCATATCAATTAAGAAAGAAACAATGGAAAATATAATATTGAACAGCTTTATCGTAATATAATCCTTTGTTTCTAAAAATTTACTTCTCGGTAAAAAGTTAAAATCATAGTAGAGACAGGCTATAAAATTAAAGCTGATGAAAAAAGCCAAAAAATAGATTTCAGTTTTGTCTTTGCGATAATTGAAGAAAAAAGGAATTGCGAAAAGAATACTGAAATAAAAATACTCCATCCCCACCATTTTTGAAGTGTAGATATTAAAAAAACTTACGATGAGAGTAAGCATCACAAGAATACTTACGACGCTTATTTTGAGATTTTTATGAAACTTTTTCACCTTATCTTCTATTGAAATCATCAATATCCAGAATAAGGCAATTAGTGTAAGAAAAACAGAAGCAATAATATCTCTGTAAAAAGTAATAATAAATATGGAATAGAATAAGAATATAAAAAAGAGAAAAAGCAAATAACGATTAAGTAAATGATTGTAATCATTTTCAAAATTATTATTACCTCTTTCCTTTTTATCGAAGAAAAGTTTGTAAATCATTGCGTGTGTGTTTTTTTAGAATCGAATTTAACTGAGTAATCCCTTTAAATTCGACATTGCAAATATACTTAAAACCTGATTAATCTATTTTTATCTTAACTTATAGATCTTAAACCCTCTGAATTTCAATTTTAAGAATAAATTTTAAGGCAAATAAGATGAAGATGATTTCAAATGCTGTTATGCATAATGTATCATCATCGGGAAAAATAGTATTTAACCAAATTTAGCTAAAACTATACGGTACAAATTTCAGGTAAAATTAGCAAATGAGGATTCTTCTCACACATACTCATCCCCTTAATTATACGCATGAGTAGTAAAACGCACTATTTTGGAACTTTTCTGAGGGTTTTGAGGGCTAAAATTTATGTTACTGATATTTCAACTGTTTATATCTTTCAGATATTCTCTGGGAGATTTGCCCATAATTTTTTTGAAAGCTCTGTTGAACTGGGATTGATGTACGAAACCCGCACTTGTGTAGATGACCTTTAAGGTATACTTTTTATGAATGTCCTTTTGAAATTCCTGTATTACAAAATTTATTCTGTAGGAATTTATAAAATCATTAAAATTGGTTTTCCCTTTTTGGTTTAAAGCTGCTGAAATATAGGTTCTGTTTGTATTTAAAGATTGTGTTAAATCATAAATACTGGCATTAGAATTCAGATAAAATTTATTCTTTTCGGTATACTCGATGATTCGTCTGTATAAAATCATCAATTTATCTTCTTTTATTTCGGTGTCGGATAACAATGAGGGTTCTGGCTCTACGGTTTCATTTTTCTGTTCAAAGTTGTTCTGTATTCTTACGCTTTTAAATTCTATGGCATAATATATATGAAACGTTAACAAAAAAAGGAAAAAGAAGAAGTGAAAGTATAAGGAAAATAAATTGTAGATCCACAGGAAAAAGACGGTATTAACATCTTTACTTTTCCAGCTGGGAAAACTGTTCCACTCGAAACCGCTGTAAACGAATAAAAATATAATGAAAAAAAATGCAGAATAAAGGAAAGTTTGTTTAAAATTATTTACATAAGAAAAAGATATGGGGAATAATATTAAATAAATTAGAGTAATCGGGAAATCCGGAAATTTAGATACCGAATTGTACACAATTAATAATAACTGAACACAATTATTAAAATTTACGAGATGCTTAAATTTAAAATTATCTAAAAAATCTATTTTCCACAATAAAATTAAAGATGATAAAAAACTTACCACGGCAAGTATCGTATTGTATCTGGTAATAATGCCGTAGAAATAATAATCTAATATTTTTATCATTATAATTACTAAATCCAGGAACAATTTAATCCACAAATACTGTCTGATGAATACCTTACGTTTTTTATGCAGCATTTCATTATTATAATTCATAATTATAAGTGTCTCTATACCTTATTAAATAAACAGAAAACTTAATCATAAATATCGTGAAATGGAGTTCTTAAAAATATCTATCAGTATGACTGATGAAAGTATTTATTCTGCTGTTTTGAATCAATAACTTATCTGCAATCATCTTTGGTTTACAAATGATTTTCTACAGATCATTACGAGTAAATTTATCGGCTTCCGATGCAAGTTTAGCCCATCTACCAACTGCTGTTGTCTGTGATATTTCGATCAGAATCCTTTTTAAAACTGACATCGTTTTTGTTTTTCGAATTAAAAGTATTAATACTTACTTGGGCGGCAATATATATTAATGATATAACAATAAGGAGAATCACCTTTCTTTTCATTACAGATTTTGGAGTAAAGTTTCAATAAGCTTTAAAAAATTATATCTAAAAAATAATTAAAGCAAAAATAACAGTTTTAAGATTATCTCAAAAAATTGAACTTTTTTCAGCCGGATAAAATAAGCTAATTAGTAAAAAATGCAGAATTAAAATGCTGTTATAACAAAAAGCAGATACTTAAAAAACACTACTAATCAACACATTAAATAATAAAATAAACTTATATATCAATACGATATTTATTTTTACTTTTTAGTTTCTATTTGTATTTACTTTTACAAAAATATTTAGAAAACAAGATTAACGCTGATATATTTATAATGTTAATGTAAAATGTTACCATTGAATAATCATCACAACTTACATCCATATATTGTTAAAACTACAATCGTATTTTAACATACTCATTGAGTCTTTAATATAAGAATATCAATTTTACGGAACAGAATACAAACAGGATTTTAGATTAATTTGTCAGTATTCTTCATAATTTTTTCTTCGGAATACGTTTGAAGCATTTACCTGACTTTATACTGAACGCGAATAATGAGCAAAAGCATTGAAATAAATGGTAAAGTCTATCCTTCCACGATAAGTCTAGCAATGGATCTGGTGGGAGGTAAATGGAAGGCTGTGATTTTATACCATTTAAAAGATGGTGAAAAACGCTATACTGAACTAAAAAATGAGATGTCTTTTATTACCGATATGTCATTAAGCTTATATTTAAAACAGTTACGAGACGATAATCTTATTTCCAGAAAATCCTACGGACGAAAACCTCCGTTAAAAGTTATTTACAGTTTAACGGATCTGGGTAAAACCATTATTCCGGTATTAGAAGCTGTGGATCATTGGGGAAGTTTTATATTAGAGCAACAAAACGAAAATAGCAGATAAACTTTTACATTTTCTTAAGCATAAAAATAAAAAAGCCCTTAAAAAAATCTTTAAGAGCTCATTTTTTTTCAAAATTTATGTTTTTATTTTATCTTTAAGGAACCCTGAACTGTTCTATTCTAAGATATACCTTTGTCGTTGGACAAGTGCCATTTGGGCATGTAGAGGCATCTAAACCAATCGCAACAGCATCATTGTTTGAAAACATACACGTTAATACATAGGCAACCTGAGCGTTATCATTTGTGGTCCATGTGTAGGTTCTTAATTCAGGCTTATTTCCATTATAAAGATTCGCAATTCCCCAAGCGGCTGTAACACCTTCCTGAAAAGGACCTCCAAAAGCAGTCCCATCCCCTCCATACCATTTTCCTGCCTGAGGAAAAGGATTATCGTTATAAGCAGATACAGTTTCTGAGGAACCCGCTGAAGTACGTTGGGTTGAGCCATTCCAGAAAATACTTGGCGTACCTGAGTTGCTTCTTATTTGTAAGTTAACACCTGAAGATAGATTACTAATACCATCTTGTATGAATATTCTGACAGAAAATTTTCCATCGGGAGACGTAACATATTTGTGATATCCGGGAGCAGGATCGTTTGTTGAAATCAAATGTCCCAAAGTAATCGATTGGGTATATTCAGCTGCAACCTGATCACCAACTGTAGCACTACAATTCTGACCACTGGTAATAAATGGCACTAAACCATTACCGGAACTCCCCTGTATAGGAAAAGTAATTGCTGTAGGGGAAGAAACAGAAGGTGTTCCCCAGACTGAGAAAGAAAGCTGACCACTGCCTGATACAAGCTCTCCCGGAAGAAGTTTTATATTCAATCCATTTACGGTAACTGTAGTTCCCTCCTGATAAAGACCGCCGTTCCCTCCTGTATACGGGATTTTTAAAATCCCATTGTAAGCTACCCCGCTGGTATAGGTTGCAGGAGATAAAGTCGCAGCATTACAGGTCAAAGAAGTAACAGTGGGTGCTTTTGTAGATTGATTATTAATTGTTCTCCATTCTGTTCCATTCCAAAAAACGAATCCTTTATATACTAAACCTGCTGATCCGTTATTATAGACTAACATACTGGTTAATGGATTAGGGATGGTAACAATATCTGTAGTACTTGTAAGGGCAACTCTGGGAATTAAAATACCTTTATCTGCCGCTGTTAAATCTAATAATGCTGATGTATTCGGAGTCTCAGTTCCAATCCCCAGATTTCCGTTATCTTTTATAACAAATGCTTTATTGGCAGGTCTTGCAGTAGATCCATCAGATTGGGTTCCAAGTTTCACCATCTGGTTGGTATTGTCGTTGATGAAAGCATCGTTTGTTAAATCTCCTGCAGTCCCGCTTCCACCCAAACCTACCCACGAAGCCACTCCATCCCAATAGTAAAATCCTTTATTAAAAGAGCCGGAATTGGCTATTAAATATACTAACTGTCCATTCACAGTTCCGTTTACATTGAGCGCTGTAACTCTTGGAACAAGAATCCCGTCTGCAGCATCTACAACTCCGGGCACTGCGACTCCTAAAGTCCCTGTATCATTCTTTCCTCTAATATCAAGGCTTGCCTGAGGAGAAGAGGTATGTATTCCAACCTGGGCAAAAGATGAACAACTTAGCCCGATCAGGTAAAAAATATAAATATTTCTCATTTCGTAGTGTTTTAAGTTAGGGTTATTAAATTATCAGAAATATTTACAGCCGATTGTATAAATATAACTTATGATGGAATTAAAAACTGGGCACGCAAAACACACCAAATCCATTATCCCATTGATTGTCTTACTCTTACTACGAATCAAAATTATAGCATATTTAAATCTCTAACAATACCTATCATTTTTGATAGGTTAAAATAATTGAAACTTTTTTTAATTTTAAACTTCAAAAAAATTTAGAAACCCTTTTAGATATTGATATTTGAAAAAGAAAAAGAGAGGCTAAAAAACCTCTCTCTGTATCTTTATAATTTTGTATTAATTTTTATTCTTCCTTCATTCTCGCGATAACATCCAAACCTCCTTTGGTAATGTCCCCGATCTTACAGACAATTTCTGTATCTAAAGGTAGAAAAACGTCCATTCTGGAGCCGAACTTAATAAATCCGAACTCATGTCCCGCTTTTGCAGTATCGCCTTCATTACAGTAGAAAACGATTCTTCTCGCAACATATCCCGCAATCTGCCTGAAAACCACTTTATGATTCGTTAAACTTTCCACTGCAACCGTTGTTCTCTCGTTTTCTGTGGAAGACTTTTCGTGCCAAGCTACCAGATATTTTCCCGGATGGTATTTCTTATAAATTACATTTCCTGAAACCGGATATCGGCAGATATGAACATTCAGCGGAGACATAAAGATAGAAACCTGAATCGCTTTTCCTTTGATAAATTCATCCTCTTCAACTTCTTTAATCATTACTACTTTTCCGTCTACCGGAGCAATCACATTTTCTTTGTGATCGAGAATTTCACGATTCGGAACTCTGAAGAACCAAAATACTAAACTGTAGATTACCAGTAATGGCAGAATGATCACCAACGACAACATTTCAAGAAAATAAATCGCCAATGCGCCCAAAATGATGAACAGAATGGTGGCAACGGTAATGGTTCCTTTTGATTCTCTGTGTAATTTCATGAGATTAAATAAATTTTTCTAAAATAAAGTACAAATATACGACAGGAACACAAATAATGAAACTATCCAGCCTGTCTAATACGCCTCCATGTCCCGGAATGATGTTTCCACTGTCTTTCACGGCGAAATTTCTTTTCAGTTGGCTTTCCACCAAATCCCCGATCGGAGCGAAGGCAGCAACCAGAAAACCTACCACCATCCAGTTTCCGCGAAGATCCGGATGATAATGTTCTACAAAGTAAGACAGGATTAAAGTAAGAACAACACCGCCAATATAACCTTCCCATGTTTTTTTAGGAGAAATTTTAGGCGCCATTTTATGTTTTCCGAAGAATTTTCCGGTTAAATAAGCAAAGGTATCACTGCTCCAGATCAGGATGAACAGAAACAGAACTTCTAAAGAAAAACTATCGTCATAGCTTGTAAATTTAGGAAGTCCCAAAGCAAAGCTGAAAGGCAGAGCCACATAAATTACGGTGAAAATAAGCTTTCCGCTGTCAAAATATAATTCGTTCGGGAATTTAAATAACGTAACGGCAGCAATTACAATAAGAACCATTGCAAGGATTTCACTCAGTCTGAAAGCGAAAAAGAAATCAAAATTGAAATACCTTTTCGAGAAGACATAAAAAATAAAAATTACCAAAGGAAAAACAACAAACCGTTCATAGCCTTTCCCGAATTTCATGATTTTAAAACATTCCCAAGAACCGACTCCCATTAAAAGAGTGATTAATCCGTAATACAGATACTGCTGCTTCACAAGATCCGGCGAAATACTGTTGATTAAATGAGCTCCAAGCGGAGTGGTACAAAGAATAATAACTGCTACGTAAACAATTCCTGATAAGGTTCTTTGAATGAGATTTTTGTCCAAGATGTTAAAATTTTAAATCTGATGCTTAATCTTCAAGCAACAATAAAAACAGTTTTGTGTTGGTATGGGAAGAAGTATCCATTTTCGACTGTCCACCGCTGATGGAAGTAAGATTTTTAATATTCCCGTTTCTCTTGATTTTTCCCATGGCATCATTCAGGTTGTTCACAATCTGTGAAATATTCGCCATAATGATAATTTTATCCGGCAGTCTGGAAGAATGATAATGAAGGATATTATTGTGAGAAAGCATAATTCTTCCATCGTACGCAATAAGATATTCGCAGGTAATGAAACTTGCATCATTATTGCTCTGAAGTTCAGAGGTATACGGTGTTTTTACCACATTCAGGAAATTCTGAAGGTCTTTATCCCAACAGAATATATTGTGAATTCCTTCAATTTTAATAATCTGGTTCAAAGTCTGTAACGCCTCCGCTTCATCAGCACAGTAGTTAAAAAAACCTCCGGAATGCGTAAACAGTTGGGCAAACTTATAGTCGAGATCCGCATTTTTCAGGGAATCTCCTAACTTTTCCAGACTCTGCTTTTCTTCCTGCTCAGGCTGGTTGGTAAGTTTGCTTACAATCTTCTTAAATAAATTCAATTTGATCTATTTTTAGTCAACTTTATACAAAAATATAAATTAATCATATAGAAATCCAAAAACATACCGAGAAATATAAAAAAACCCGACAATTTTGGAACTGTCAGGTTTTGTGTTATTTAAATTCTAAGAAATTTTAAAGCTGTGTAGGGCTTTCAGGAGCCTGAATTTCGCTGTCTCCTTCTTTTTCTTTGATTAGAATCTCTTCTTGCGGTTCTTTAGCATCCGGAATCGTATTGGTAACAGGTTTCTCTGTTAATTCGGGATCCCATGCTCTTTTTCCGAAAATTTCTTCAAGATCTTCACGGAAGATTACTTCTTTTTCTAACAGCTTACTTGCCAAAGCATCAAGCTTGTCTTTATTCTCAGTTAAAATCTGAACTGCTCTGTCATACTGATTTTCGATAATTCCTTTGATCTCAATATCAATTTTCTTCGCTGTTTCTTCAGAATAAGGTTTTCCGAAAGAATATTCAGACTGCCCTGAACTGTCATAGTAAGAGATATTCCCGATATTCGGACTCAAACCGTAGATGGTTACCATTGCCTGAGCTCTTTTGGTTACACTTTCAAGATCAGAAAGCGCTCCTGTAGAAATATTGTTGAATATTACCTGCTCTGCAGCTCTACCACCCAATGTTGCACACATTTCGTCCAGCATTTGCTCTGTAGTCGTCAACTGTCTTTCTTCCGGAAGATACCAAGCTGCCCCCAAAGAACGTCCTCTCGGAACAATAGTTACTTTCAGTAGCGGTGAAGCGTGTTCTACCAACCATGAAATCGTAGCGTGTCCCGCTTCGTGATAAGCAACTCTTCTTTTTTCAGAAGGTTTAATAGCTTTATTTTTCTTTTCAAGACCCCCGATAATTCTGTCAACCGCATCAAGGAAATCCTGTTTCGTTACCGAAGTATGGTTATTTCTTGCGGCAATTAATGCTGCTTCATTACAAACATTCGCAATATCTGCTCCACTGAATCCCGGCGTTTGTTTTGCAAGGAATTCTCTGTCTACATTATCATCAAGTTTGATTTTCTTTAAATGAACATCAAATATCTGTCTTCTTTCGTGCAATTCCGGAAGGTCTACATAAATGGAACGGTCAAAACGTCCGGCTCTCATTAAAGCTTTATCCAGAATATCCGCTCTGTTGGTTGCAGCCATTACAATAACGTTTGTATCGGTTCCGAAACCATCCATTTCAGTTAAAAGCTGGTTCAGCGTGTTCTCTCTTTCGTCGTTTCCGCCTGAGAAATTATTTTTTCCTCTTGCACGTCCGATGGCATCGATCTCATCAATAAAGATAATCGCTGGAGATTTTGCTTTAGCCTGAGCAAAAAGGTCTCTTACTCTTGAAGCTCCTACCCCAACAAACATTTCCACAAAATCTGAACCTGAAAGCGAGAAGAAAGGAACTTTTGCCTCTCCGGCTACTGCTTTTGCCAATAATGTTTTACCGGTTCCCGGAGGACCCACCAAAAGAACACCTTTCGGAATTTTACCTCCCAGTTTGGTATATTTTTCTGAGTTCTTAAGGAAATCTACAACTTCCTGAACCTCTTCTTTCGCTCCTTCAAGACCTGCAACATCTTTAAATGTTACCTGAATTCTTTCTTTTTCGTCAAAAAGTTTTGCTTTAGACTTTCCGATGGAGAAAATTTGTCCGCCCGGTCCGCCTCCGCTTCCCATTTTTCTGAAAAGAAGGAAATAGAAAACTCCTAAAATCGCAATCCAGATTAAAGCCTGAATTAAAAAGCTCGTTAACGGACTTTCGCCTTCCGCATAATCTTTAGACGTTTTTATCGCCGGATTTTGCATTCTGATGGCATCAAATTTTTCAAGGAAAAGCCTAAGATCTCCATATTTAAGCGAGTAATCTGCCTTTGGAGCCATCATAAGCCCCGAAAAAGGATTAGATTTATCGTCTTTTTTTACGGTAGCTGTTTTGGCAGCCTGCGTTAAAAATACATCAGCTTTCTGAGCCTGTTTGTCAATTAAAACTCTCTGGATTTTTCCTGCCTGCATTTCTCTGAAGAAACCGTCTTCATCAATTGTCTTACCTGTGCTGTCGCCCATAGAATTGGCAACAAAGAACAGCACAAGTGCCACAATCATGATAGGAAAAAACCAGTTAAATCCTTTATTGTTCATTTATACTTTTTAAAATTTATAATTAATTTTCGATTCTCGTAATCACAGCATCTCCCCAAAGTTCTTCAATATCATAATACTCTCTTACTTCTTTCTGGAAAATGTGGACTACCACGGAAACGTAATCTACCAAAACCCACATGGAGTTTTCGGTACCTTCTACGTGCCAAGGTCTGTCTTTAAGGTCGTTTCTTACTTTTTTCTCTACACTTCCCGCCAACGCCGAAACCTGCGTATTTGAGTTTCCGCTACAAATGATGAACGTTTCTGCTACTGAATTTTCGATATTGGAAAGATCAAAGATCATGATATCTTCACCTTTTACATCCTGGATAGCCTCTACAATTTTATCTATTAGCGCTTGTTTTTCTACTGTTTTATTCATTAAAAAATACTATAATCTGCAAATTTATTGTTTTTCTTTTACTTTAGCCTTATTTTTAGCCTTTTAAAGTCTTAAAGTTTTCTTAAATGAGTGCACTGTTTTATCTGAAAGAATGTTCTTCTACTAATGACGAAATATCTAAGTTTTTACTTTACGGAGATTCAGATTTTATTGCAGTTCATACTTTCAATCAGACGAAAGGTCGCGGACAGTACGGAAATACATGGTCTTCAACGGCTGAAAAAAATTTGGCGTATACTCTTGCTGTAAAGGCTGAAAACTTTACAGTCTCGGATTTTATGTTCAATTATTATACCGCAATTGCAATACGGGATTTCCTTGCCAATTTGACTGACTGTGACGTGAAAATAAAATGGCCGAATGATATGATTCTCAAAAATAAAAAAATCGTCGGAATTCTTATTGAAAAGAAAAAAATCAACCAGAATAATTATTTCCTCATCGGAGCCGGATTCAATATTTTGCAGGAAAAATTTGAAATTTCCAATGCAGGATCGCTTTTAACGCAGACCGGAAGAAATTTTAACCTGAATGATTTTACATTGGAACTTCATGATTTTTTAACCGAAAAACTGAAAAATATTCCTTCGGAAGAGGAAATCCTCAAGCTTTTCAATGCAAACCTGTTCCGGAAAGACGAAATATCTGTTTTCGAAATTGAAAAAACACGCCAAAATGGCATCATCAAAAAGGCTGACGAAAAAGGTGAACTCTGGATTGATCTTGAAAATGACGGACTACAGCGTTTCTATCACAAAGAGGTAAAATTACTTTACTGATTGGCTCTTTTAATGTAAAGAAAAGCAGCAAGCGGTAGAAAGATCATATTGGGAAGCCACATCGCCAAAGCCGGAGAAATACTTTTATTTTCCGAAACCACTTTTAAAGCTTCAAAGGAAAATACGAAAACAAAGGCTAAAGAAATCCCTAAAGCTAAGTTAATCCCCAATCCTCCGCGTTTTTTCTGCGAAGAAAGCGACAGTGCTAAAAAAGTAAGAATAACAATAGAAAAAGGCATTGAGGTTCTCTGATGAAGCTCATTTAAGTGTGCATTTAAGTTGCTGTTTCCTTTTTCTGTTTCTCTTTTGATGAATTTTATCAGTTCCGGTGTTGTTTTATTTTGCCCTAAAAGTTCATTCGGGAAAAGTTCTTCCGGATCATGACCGTATTTTTTCTTCAGATCGAAACCGCTGGATAATTTCTCGGTATCGTCTTTATTGATGGTTTTTTCCGTGTAGGAATTCAGGACAAATTCTTTCTTGTCTTTATCCCACGAAACATCGGAAGCCTTTAGCTCGTACGTCATTCTTCTGTCCTTATCGAACTTCTGATAGACGAATCCTGAACCTCTTTTGTCTCTTTTGTTCCAGGAATTGATAAAGATATATTCGGTTTTGCTTAATTGCGCAGAAACCGGAGCCGTCCCTAAAACTTTCTCTTTATTGGTTGCATTGTAGGTATAGGCTTCAAGCTGGTTTTTCTGAATATTCGCCCACGGAAGCAGAAAGTGATTGATTCCCAATGACAAAACAGCAATAAACAACGACGTAAGCAAATAAGGTCTTGCAAACCTGTGAAAACTCGCTCCACTGCTGATGACGGCAACAATCTCTGTATTGTTTGCCATTCTTGAGGTGAAATAAATCACCGAAATAAAGACGAGAATAGAAAGGAACGTCATCACCAGATTCACGATCCAGAAAGGATAAAAGTGAATCAGGAAATAGGTAACGTTAAGTTTTGGGTCTAATGCTGTTGCATTTTCAATTCTTGGAATTTTCTGCTGAACATCGATCACCAAAACAACAATAGACAGCAATATCAGCATGAAACTGAATGTTCCAAGGTATTTTCTAACGATATATCGGTCTATTATTTTAAGCATTTTACTGCGTTTTTATTTTTAATTATAATCTCTGACGAAGAATTGGAACCACAGAATTTTTCCACTGATAGAAATCTCCTGCCATAATATGTTCTCTTGCCACTTTTACCAGATCCAGATAAAAGGCTAAATTATGAATGGAAGCAATCTGTTTTGCCAGATATTCTTTAGAAACAAACAAATGTCTTACATACGCTTTAGAATATTCTCTGTCTACGAAACTTGTTCCAAATTCGTCCAGAGGCGAAAAATCTTTCTTCCACTTTTCGTTTTTCATATTCATTACTCCTTTCCATGTGAAAAGCATTGCGTTTCTGGCATTTCTTGTCGGCATCACACAGTCCATCATATCGATTCCCAAACCGATGGATTCCAGGATATTCCACGGAGTTCCCACTCCCATTAAATATCTCGGTTTTTCTTTTGGCAGAATATCGGTAACCTCATCCGTAATTCTGTACATTTCCTCTTCAGGTTCGCCTACGGAAAGACCGCCAATTGCGTTTCCTTCAGCACCCGCTTCCGCAATGACTTCTGCGGAAATTTTTCTTAAATCTGAAAAAGTAGATCCCTGAACAATGGGGAAAAGTCTTTGCTTGTGACCGTACAACTCAGGATTGTTTTCCGTCCATTCAATACATCTTTTTAACCAACGGTGTGTAAGTTCCATGGAGGTTTTTGCCTGATTGTATTCGCATGGATACGCCACACATTCATCAAAAGCCATAAAAATATCGGCTCCGATCTGTCTCTGGATCTCCATGGATTTTTCCGGAGAGAACATATGGTAACTTCCGTCGATATGAGATTTGAATCGGGCTCCTTCCTCAGACATTTTCCTGCTGCTTGCCAGTGAAAACACCTGAAAACCTCCCGAATCCGTAAGAATCGGCAGATCCCAGTTCATGAATTTATGCAAACCTCCTGCTTCCTGCATGACTTCCATTCCCGGACGAAGGTATAAATGATAGGTATTCCCCAGAATAATCTGGGCTTTGATATCTTCTTTTAATTCTCTCTGATGAACTGTTTTTACACTTGCAACGGTTCCTACAGGCATAAAAATAGGCGTCTGAATTGTCCCGTGATCTGTGGTAAGTTCTCCGGCTCTCGCCTTCCCCTCAGAGGTTTTTTCTATATTAAAAAACTTTTGCATCTTAAATTATCTCGATAAAGCAGGAGGATTCTGAAGATTTCCTGTTTTATTTTTTTTATCCTTTACATACTGATCCGCTTTCGGATCTTTCTCTAATATTATTTTCTGGGCATCATCTGCGATACCGCTCATCTGCTCCTTTACTACATAATATTTGAAGCTTTCCACAAAATCCTGAGATTTTACGTTGTGCGTTTTCAGGATATATCTTGTTCCTGCCTCCAGATTCGTGTTGGGATACATGAAAGTCGCCTGATCGTTAATGGAAAGATCAGCCATAATTTCTGCCATCTGATCTTTCGGGATCAGATTTTTAGGCTTATCGATGTAGTCTCCGCATGAAAACAGACACATCAGAACGAAAATGAAGATCAGTTTTTTCATAATCTGTTGATGATGGATTTCCATTTTAAATTTAAAACTCCAAAAACGGCTTCATGAATGATGCCGCCATTCATTTTGCTTTCTCCGAGAATTCTGTTTGTAAAAATAATAGGAACTTCTACAATTTTAAATCCTTTTTTAAAAGCCCTGAATTTCATTTCGATCTGAAATCCATATCCTTTTAATCTTACGTTATCCAAACCAATTTCTTCCAGAACCTTTCTTGAAAAGCAGACAAAACCTGCCGTGGTATCATGAATCGGAAGTCCTAAAACAAACCGCACATATTTTGAAGCGAAATAAGAAAGCAAAACGCGTCCCATTGGCCAGTTTACCACATTTACTCCTTTGGAATACCGGGAACCGATTGCCATATCTGCGTTTAAACAGGCTTCATACAGTTTAGGAAGATCATTCGGGTTGTGCGAAAAATCGGCATCCATTTCGAAAATATAGTCATACTTGTTTTCGATTGCCCATTTAAAACCATGAATATATGCTTTTCCCAAACCATCTTTCACTTTTCGTACCGAAAGATGAAGATAGTGCGGGAATTTTTTCTGTAAATCCTTCACCAGATCCGCCGTTCCATCAGGAGACGAATCATCCACTACCAAAATATGAAAGTCATCTTCCAATGCAAAAACTGCGGAAATAATATTTTCAATATTTTCCTTTTCGTTGTAAGTCGGAATTATGACCAGTTTTTTCATTTCAGTTTGCAAAGATAGTTTATTTAACCTTTTTATTTTATACAAAATAATCTATAATTTTGCAAAAAAATTCCGTTGCCGTTATCACAAACATTTATAAATCATGTAAGAATACCTGAAAATAACGATTGGGTAATCTTTATATTGCTGGGCTGTATCTTTTTATACCTTTTTATGATGAACGTCGTAGAAAGAGAAGCCAACCTGAAAGACTTTCTGCTTCAAAAATATTTTGATGCCAGTAACAACCTTCCGAGCTGGGTAATCACCTCCTGCGTTATTACACTTACGCTTTCGGTTCTGATCTCGCAGTACATTCCTGTTGTTCCCAAATATGTTGCCGATCTTCAGGTTTTGGGATATCAGCTTAATAAATTCGGGTTTTGCTTAATTGCGGTTATTCTTTTTTATGCAGTAAAATCAACTTTAGGATTTTTATTTTTCCAAAGCATTGGTGACGGAAAAAAATGGACTGTTTTTTATTTTACCTCTACAAAATTTTATTTTATCCTGTCTTTTTTGTTAATAATTTTATGTGTAACCCACTATTATTTCCCGATCGACAGAAATAAAATGTTTTTATATTACATTTTCTTTTTCTCTTTTGTATTCATTTTCAAGGTGTTTTTCTATTTATTTCATAAGAACAACATTTTACCCGAGAAATGGTATTATAAATTTTTGTATATTTGCACGCTCCAAATTGCACCCGTTTTGTTGCTTTGGAAACTATTGTTTTTTTAATAACTGTCAATGATGAGAATAAAGTCTATATTGGTTTCTCAACCAGCGCCAAGTGAGTCGTCTCCGTACCTGGAAATTGCAAAGAAGGAAAAGATAAAGATTGATTTCCGCCCTTTCATCCACGTCGAAGGAGTTGACAATAAAGAGCTTAGAACACAAAAGATCGATCTTACACAATATACCGGAATTATTTTCACGAGTAAAAATGCGATCGACCATTACTTCAGATTAGCTGAAGAGCTTCGTTTTTCGGTTCCTGATACGATGAGATACATCTGTCAGTCGGAAGCCATTGCGAACTATCTTCAAAAGCATATTGTATACAGAAAAAGAAAGATCAGCTTCGGGGAAAAGAATTTCTCGGACCTTCTTCCGCTGTTTAAAAAATTCCCGAGCGAAAAATATCTTTTGCCCTCATCAGATGTTTTAAGCCCGGATATTACCAAAACAATGGAAGCTTCTAATGTAGACTGGAAAAGAGCCATCATGTACAGAACGGTTTGCAGCGATCTTACAGATATTAATGTAAAAGATTATGATATGCTGATCTTCTTCAGTCCGCAGGGAATAAAGTCTTTACAGCAGAATTTTCCGGATTTCAAACAGGAAGAAACAAAAATCGGCGTTTTTGGCGCAACCACTTCAGCAGCAGCAGAAGAAGCAGGGCTAAAAGTAGATTTAATGGCTCCTACAAAGGAAACTCCGTCCATGACGATGGCTTTGGAAAAGTATATTAAAGCACTACACAAGTAAGTTTTAATACAAAAATATACAGGAACCGTCTTTTCTTACCGGAAAGATGGTTTTTTTTTAACTAAATTTGAACAAGAATTAATATTGAATGGAAGCTCCAAAGGCAAAAAAAATAGAAAAAATACTTGAAACACACGGTGATAAAAGGATTGACCCCTATTTCTGGCTCAACGAAAGAGAAAATCCGGAAGTGATAAAATATCTCGAAGAAGAAAATGTGTATGCAGATTTCATCATGAAAGATACAGAACCTTTTCAGGAGGAACTTTTTGAGGAAATGAAAGCCCGCTATAAAAAAGACGATGAATCTTTACCTTATTTCTTTAACGAATACTGGTATATCGTTCGTTATGAAGAGGGAAAAGAATATCCTATTTTCTGCAGAAAATACCAAAGTCTTGAAAACGAAGAAGAAATTATTCTGGACGTTAATGTTTTGGCAGAAGGTGAAAATTATTTTGAAGTAGGAAGCGTTGCTGTTTCTCCGGATAATCAATTGGCTTCATTTTCAACGGATAATGTGAGCCGAAGAATCTACACCATTAAATTTAAAAATTTACAGACAGGAGAAACTCTTGCTGATGAAATTGAAAACACCACAGGAAAAGCAGTCTGGGCAAATGATAACGAGCATATTTTCTACATCAGAAAAGATGAAAGCTTAAGAGCTTTTCAGGTGTACAGACATAAATTGGGAACAGATTCTTCGGATGATGTGCTGATTTTCCACGAAAAAGATGATACATTCGACGTTAATGTTTTCAAAACCAAATCTCTGGAATATATTTTCATTGCCAGTTCGAGTACCATTTCGGATGAGCACAGATTTATTCCTTCGGATGATGTTTTCGCAGACTGGACGATTATTCAGGCCAGAATAGATGATCTGGAATATTCGGTTGAACATTACGAAGATGAATTCTACATCATTACCAACGCAGACGATGCTTTTAATTTCAAAATTGTAAAGACAAAGATTAATAACTGCGGAATGGAAAACTGGGTGGATGTTATTCCGCACCGTCCGGAAGTTCTGCTGGAAGGTTTTGAGATCTTTAAAAACTATCTGGTTCTTGAGGAAAGAGAACAAGGTCTGTTACAGATTAAAATTATTGACGAAAAAACGCAGGAATCGCATTATCTGCCTTTTTCAGATCCTACTTATACCGCTTACATCGGAGTTAATCTGGAATTTGATACGGAAGTTCTACGTTACGGCTACACTTCTCTTACGCAGCCAAGTTCCACCTACGAATATAATATGAAGGAAAAAACCACAAAGCTTCTGAAACAACAGGAAGTTTTGGGCGGAAAATTCTTTGCCGAAAATTATATTTCCGAAAGAATCTGGGCAGATTCCAGAGACGGAGAAGCCAAAGTTCCTATTTCTCTGGTCTACCATAAAGACACCCCAAAATCTGCGGATACGCCTTTACTTTTATATGGTTATGGAAGTTACGGACATACCGTTGATGCGAGTTTTTCGAACGTGAGACTTTCTATTTTAGACAGAGGTTTTATTTATGCAATTGCCCACATCCGAGGCGGAGAATATCTGGGAAGAGAATGGTATGAAGACGGAAAAATGCTGTTCAAGAAAAATACATTCTTCGATTTTATTGATGCCGGAAAATTTTTAATTAAAGAAAATTATACTTCTTCAAAGCACTTGTACGCCATGGGCGGAAGCGCAGGAGGACTATTGGTGGGAGCAGTAATGAATTATGAACCTTCCCTGTTTAACGGAATTGTAGCACAGGTTCCTTTTGTGGACGTTGTAACGACCATGCTGGACGAAACCATCCCTTTAACGACAGGAGAATACGACGAATGGGGAAATCCGAATGACGAAGAATATTATCATTATATGAAAGAATATTCGCCGTATGATAATGTGGAAGCTAAAGATTACCCAAATCTTTTGATTACCACCGGATTGCACGATTCGCAGGTACAATATTGGGAGCCTGCAAAATGGACGGCAAAACTGAGAGAGCTGAAAACGGATGACAATATCCTGATTTTCAAAACAGACATGAGCGCAGGACACGGCGGAGCGAGCGGAAGATTTGAATCTCTGAAAGAAGATGCTTTGGAATATGCTTTCCTGATGAAATTAGAAAATAAATATTAAACCGATTTTATGACACTCCTGATTATTTTCTTTGGTCTTGCAGTGGTGTATTACCTTTTTCAGAAAAACAGAATCAACAGAATTGAAAAACAGGAATACCTCCGCGAAAGGAAGAATGAAAAATTCGAACAGCTTCTGGATCTCGCAAGAAAACAGGATGCGGCAACATCTGAAGAGCAGGACAAAAATAATAACACGGAGAATTGATTGATACATTATGATGAACGAAGCGGAACTATGGCAAAAAGTAGAGCAATTTTTCATTGAAAATTTCGATACGGAAAAAAATGCTCCGATAGAAACCTACCTTTTCCTGATCGGACTTCAGGAACTGGGAAGCGGACAGCAGAAATATACAAAAGATGATAAGGTGAATTTAATCCACATTGCAGTGTGCAGATTACTGGAGCCTTTCGGATATTATAAATTTTCGCATTACGACGACGATGGATATCCTCACTTCGATAAGCTGGAAGATCTTCCGGAACTGAAACCGAATGAGCAGCAGCTTTTGATGAAGAAAGCAATTATTCAGTATTTTCAGGACGAGGAAATACTTTAGCAATAAAAAAAATGGAGAGTAAATTTTTACTTTCCATTTTTTTTGCAATGACTTTTGTTGTACAACTAAGTTAAAATTTATAAAAAAATGTTAAATAACACCTTTTTAAGAAAAATTACACAATTTTATGGCGCGTTTTTTGTTTATCAAGTCATAAAATAATTAATTTTAACACTCATTATTTCAAAAACGATTAAAATAAAGTAAATGAATAATAAGTTCATCCCAATAATTTCGGTGTTTATGACAATTTCACTGATTGTCTTTGTTACGCTCCAGTTTTATTGGCTGAAAAATTATTACGGTGCACTGGAACAGGAGTTTTCCAATAAAGTGTATTCCGCATTGGAAAGTACTTCCAAAAACATGGAAGAAATTGAAGTAGATAAATATTTAAATATTGACAATAAAGATTTCAGAAACAATATTTTAGCAAACAGCGATCAGCCTACGTTAACGACGATTCAGCAGGTAGAAGATTCCGGAACGCAGAGACAGATCATTTACTCTAAAAATATTATTGAAAAAAGTCAGCTTCCGATTTCCAAACAGGGAGATTCCATCAAGCTTACAAAATTGTATTCTGACGAAGCTGCGTATAAAATAAAAAGAGATACGACCAATCGTGAAATTCTTACCGCAGACATTAATCAGGATTTAGAGAATGGAGATTACGCGATGAAAGAATATGCGAAGATTATAGGAAATAATTTACCGATCAGCAAAAGAGTTGATGCAAAAATTTTAGATTCTGTTATTACCAAAGAATTAAAAATCAGAGGAATCAGCGCGAAATTCGGCTATGGAATTATTGATAAGAATAATAATCTTACCAAAGTTTTTAATAAAGATTATAAGGAGAAAAAAGACAACAATACGTATAGTTATCCGCTTTTTACGGATCAGAAAGAAAGAACACTTTACAGTCTCGCTCTGGTATTTCCAAAGAAAGATTATTCTTTAGCCATGAACAACTGGCCGATGCTTTTGGGAACTTTTCTTTCGCTTCTTACCATTTTAGGAATTTATATTATTTCCATTAATTATATGATGAGGCAGAAAAAACTGGCGGAAGTGAAAACGGATTTTATCAACAATATGTCTCATGAGTTTAAAACTCCTCTGGCAACAATTTCTGTGGCAACAGATTCTTTGGCGAATGATAAGATTGCAACCAATCCGGAAAAGGTAAAATACTATTCGGAACTGATTAAGCAGGAAAATCTGAGGATGAAAAAGCAGGTGGAAAACGTTCTGAATATGTCTAAACTTGAACGTAATGAAGTGAAATTATTCCTGAAAGAAACCAATGTAAGAGAACTCATCAGAAGAACGGCGGAATCTTTCAGCCTTATTGTAAAGCAGAGAAACGGTACACTGAGAGAAGAATTTAATGCAACGAATTATAATTTTAAAATTGATGAATTCCACATCTCGAATATGCTGGTAAATCTTTTGGACAATGCCAATAAATATTCGCCGGAAACGCCTGAAATCTCTATTAAAACAAGAAATGAAGGACATTTTTATGTAATTGAAGTTTCAGATAAAGGAATGGGAATGGAAACCCAGAATAAAACGAAAATTTTCGAAAAATTCTTCAGGGAAGAAACAGGAAATATTCATAATGTGAAAGGACAGGGTTTAGGACTTTCCTATGTTAAAAAGATTGTGGAACTCCATAAAGGACAGATTATTGTAGATTCACAAAAAGGAAAAGGAAGTACGTTTACAATAAAGCTTCCGATGGCATAGATAAAAATTTAACCAATAAACAAATATTAGAAAAGAGGAGAATGACTTGTTCATTCAAAATTATTAACGATTAATAGTTAAAACTATGAGCAACAGAATATTATTAGTAGAAGACGATCAGAGTTTTGGGGCAGTGCTGAAGGATTATTTAACGATAAATAACTTCGAAGTTACTCTTGCTACAGACGGAGAACAGGGGTTGAAAGAATTTACGGAAAATGAATTCGATATCTGTATTTTCGATGTGATGATGCCTAAAAAAGACGGTTTTTCATTAGCAGAAGACGTAAAAAAGATAGATAAAAATACACCGATCATTTTCTTAACTGCAAGAAATATGAGAGAAGACATATTGAAAGGATATCAGTTGGGAGCTGATGATTACATTACAAAACCATTTGATACAGAGCTTCTTTTATATAAAATTAAAGCAATTCTTCAGAGAAGTTCCACGTTGGAAAATGAAGAGCAGGAACAGTTCAAGATCAGCAATATTTTCTTTGATTCTATGCTGAGACAACTGAGAGTTGGCGATAACGAATACAAGCTTTCTCCAAAAGAAAACGAATTGCTTAAACTTCTTTGCATCCACAGAAACGATTTCATGCCGAGAGACTTGGCGTTGAGAAAGATTTGGAAAAAAGAAAACTATTTTACGGCAAGAAGTATGGACGTTTATATTGCTAAACTTCGTAAACTTCTGAAAGACGACGAAGGACTGGAAATCATCAACGTACACGGAGAAGGATTCAGACTTTTGGTTAAGAATTAATTCTAAAATATCACTATTATTATAAAATTGGCAAAGCATTTAAAAATGTTTTGCTAATTTTGTTTTATATGAAAAATACATTGTTAGGCATACTTGCCATTTCTATATTTACTGTATCGTGTAAGAAGGATGAGAGAGCTACTTATCTTAAAGAAGAAACCGGAGTTCAGCAAGCTCCTGTAGCGGTTAATCAGACTCCTAAAGCTTCTATTCTGGATCAGGCGGGAATTAAAACAACAACAGGATCGGGAACTTCCACCGTTACTTCTCCCGGAATGAATCCGCCACACGGTCAACCCGGCCACAGATGCGATATCCCGGTCGGACAGCCATTAAATTCGGCTCCTGCACAACCTCAACAGGGAACTCAGAATGTTGCGGTAAATGCTCCGCAGGGACAGACCATTCAGATTGATCCGAATTCTCTGAAACCCGGAAAATTTTCCGTAGACCAAAGCGGAAAAGCAAAAACCGTAAAAACTCCGAAAGGGATGAATCCGCCTCACGGAGAACCGGGACATCGATGCGATATTCCAGTAGGACAACCTTTGAACAGTAAACCGACTCCGGTTCAGCAGCCTGTACAGCAAAATATAACACAAAACGCTCCCGCTCCGGCTCCGACACCGGCTCCAACAGGTCCGAAGCCGGCGGTAAATCCTCCGCATGGAGAGCCTTGGCATGACTGTGCGAAGAAAGTTGGAGAAGCCCTGTAAGAATTATGCTTATTTACGAAGCCAACCGGAACAGAAACTATTCATGAAGATTTTCTGATGAATAGTCTTGATCGATGTGTTAAGCCACATCATCATAACTTTTTTGGTCTTGAATATCATGTCTCCGTAACATTGCGAGACAAGACGTTTCTTCCCTGTGTGACTTTAAGACATCTAGGAAAAGCGATAAAATTACAGTTTGAAAGATTGCACAAAACATATTATTCAGGAGTAACCAACAGAAACCAATTACCTCAGGATTACGTTCAAAAAGGGATTATTGAAGGCTTGATAGTTCAAGACAATACAGTTTCTCTGTCAGATATTGAGAAGATCGAAAAGTGTAAATATTCTTTTCCCGAAGAATTTCAGAAAAAATTCAGTTTTTACCCCACCCATTACTTTCTTGCTCAATTTGGTGACGGAAGTTTTGAAAATTTTCGTGGCTCCGAAACAGGATTCTATGAGGTACCCGCTAACAGAGATCTGGAAGATATTGTAGAAATATTTAATTCAACTTTAATACTCGAAAACGAAGATATTATTGAATTAAAAAACTATATGGATTGGAAAAAAAACGAGAAAGAGTTTAAAAGAATTCATTTGGGAAAACCTTTTTTCGCCTGCTATTTTGGAGGATATGAAGAAAAAGATTTTGAAGATAAGTTAGCCAAAATCCGAATTAATTTTAGAGAATAACCATCATCATTAACATTTTTCCTACCTTTGTATGGTGAAATTTATTCAACTTTTATCCATTATCTTTTGTCTGGGAATTTTTTTAGTTCCTAAAGACAGTTTCTATGCACAGAATATGCAGGAAAACTGTTGCAAAAAAGATTCTGAAATGAGCTGCTGTAAAAAAGATCACTCCCAAAATTCCAAAAACAATCATCACGAAAAAGAGCAGAAATCAAATTGTAACGACGATTGCTGTTCAACGTGTTTAGCCTGTTATACTTTTATAGAAACTCCTTTTTCCAAGAGTTTACAGTTAGAATATTCGTATTACAAATCGAATAAAAATTTACAGTTCGAATATTCTGATCCATACCTTTCAAGCCGTTTAAAAGAAATCTGGCAGCCGCCAAAAATAGCTTAATTAAAAATAATGTTACTAAACATTGATTTACCAGCATCAGAATGACTGGTTATCGACCTGATGTTTACCTTGCAGCATTAAAGCTTTAATTAATCTAAATTTTAAACAAAATGAAATTATATATTTCCAGGATTATTCTTGGTGTATTCTTATTATCCGTACAATGTACTTTTGCCCAGAATCTTTCTAAAAATCAGTTCAAAGTAAAAGGAAACTGTGAGATGTGCAAAGAAAGAATCGAAAATACTGCTAAGAAAGCAGGTGCAAAAACAGCAACCTATTCAATTGATTCACAGACATTAATTATTGAAACAGACAACAATGCTTCTTCTGAAGAAATCTTAAAAAAAATCGCAGAAGCAGGTCATGACAATGAAAAATTCAAAGCCTCTGCTGAAACGTATGAAGCTCTTCCGGGATGTTGTCATTACGACAGAAATTTACAGCCACAAACAATTGATAATCATGAAAATCATGCTAAAAAAGAGAATGAATTTTATGTAAAAGGCAATTGTGAATCCTGCAAAGTAAGAATTGAAAAAGCCGCCAAAGATGCAGGAGCAAAATTCGCAGAATGGGATGCCGAAAGACAAATTGTAACGCTGAATTTTGATTCGAATAAAACATCATCAGACAAAATTTTAAAGAAAATTGCGGAAGTTGGTCATGATAATGAGAAGTATAAATCCAGCGACAACACGTATAAAAATCTGCCTTCATGCTGTCTGTATGACAGAGAAATTCCTTTCGGAGAAGCGAATCCTAAAGTTCATACGGAAGAAGGCAATTCTTCAGAACACACCGACCACAGTGATCATCATGAAGCGGGTGAAAATCACAGCAGTCATGAAAAAAATATTGAAGGCGTTACGGTAACCGCATCAAAAGCAGCAACGTCTTTAAACAAAAAAGAAGCAGGACTGGTTTTTAATATTGATAAAAAAGAACTCCTGAAAGCTGCCTGCTGTAACCTTTCTGAAAGTTTTGAAACTAACGCAACGGTTGATGTTTCTTTCAGCAATGCGGTTACAGGAACAAAGCAACTGAAAATGTTAGGTCTAGATCAGAAATACACGAGCCTGACAAAAGAACTACTGCCCGAAATCCGCGGCTTGGCTTCTGCTTACGGACTGAATTTCATTCCCGGACGATGGATTGAAAGCATTCAGCTTACCAAAGGCGGAAGTACTGTGACGAACGGTTACGAAAGCATTACAGGACAAATAAATACAGAATTGCTGAAAAATGCCGAAAAGCCGGAGACTTCACTGAATTTATTTTCAGATTTTAACGGAAGAGCGGAAGCCAATATCACCAGTGTTTCGTCCATCAATAAAAAATGGTCGCAGACATTTTTACTGCACGGAAACGGAACTTTCGGAGATACGGATATGAATGATGATGGATTTCTGGACAGACCGAAAGGAGCACAGTTAAACGCAGCTTATTTATTGAATTACAATGATTTGGACAACTCAGGATTGGGTTCGCATTTTGGAATTAATTTCATCAAAGACGAAAGAACTTCGGGACAGATCGGGTTTGACAAAAAAATACCACAGGAAAAGCAGTCGCTGTACGGAGTTGGAATTGACATCTCCAGATTTCAGGTCTGGAATAAAACAGGCTATGTTTTTAAAGGAAAACCCTACCAGAGCCTGGGCTGGATGAACCAATACACTTTTCATCAGCAGGACAGCTTTTTCGGACTGAGAAATTATTCCGGAAAGCAGCAGACGTATTATTCCAATTTAATTTTTGAAAGTATTTTGGGAAATACCAATCATAAATACAAAGCCGGAGCGAGCTTCATGTATGATGGATATGACGAAACATACTTAAGCTCAACCATCAAAAGAAACGAGATAGTTCCGGGAGCTTTTGCGGAATATACTTTAACAGGTTTAAAATACACTTTAGTTGCCGGAGCGAGAGTAGACTTTCATAATCTTGCCGGAACGCAGTTTACACCGAGACTGAATTTTAAATATGATTTTACCCCGCAGACGATTTTGAGACTTTCCGCAGGAAGAGGTTTCAGAACAGCCAATATTTTTGCCGAAAGTCAGCAGTATTTCGCATCCAACCGATCGATTCAGATTTTGCAGAACGGAGGGAATATTTACGGTTTAAGACCTGAAATTGCTTGGAATTACGGAGCCAGTTTACAGCAGGAATTCAAACTTTTCGGAAGAAAATCTACCGTGGTAGCCGATTTTTTCAGAACAGATTTTCAGAATCAGGTGATGGTGGATCTGGACCGGTCTCCTCAACAATTAACTTTCTATAATCTTAACGGAAAGTCTTTTGCCAATTCTTTCCAGACTCAGTGGGATTTTATCCCTTTCAAAAATTTTGAAGTGAGACTGGCTTACAAATATTACGATGTTCAGGCAGATTATCTGGATGGAAGACGTGAAGTTCCTTTCATGGCAAAACACAGAGGTTTTGTGAATTTTGCCTATTCTACCAACAAAAACACTAAAGGCGGATTCTGGAGTTTCGACACCACACTGAATGCAGTCGGAAAACAGAGACTTCCCAATACTTCATTGAATCCTGCGGAATTTCAGCTTCCTTCCTATTCCGAATCCTATGCGGTTTTAAATGCACAGATCTCAAGGAATTTCAATAAGAAAATCAGGGCGTATCTTGGAGGAGAGAATTTAACTTCCTATTATCAGAAAAATGCCATTGTTGATGTTAAAAATCCTTTCGGAAATTATTTTGACGGCGGAATGGTGTATGCTCCGATCATGAAAGCTAATTTTTATGTGGGACTGGATGTTACTTTTTAAGTTTGAGATTTTGAGGGTTCTAGCGTTAGTGAGTTGTAGTAGTAAGCCAAAAACCAGAATTAATATTATTTGCACTTAGTTTAAACCATTAAGATTTCTGTTAAGAAGTTTAGAATATTAAGATGAGCTTCGCTTTTTTAGTTTTATCATTATTAAAATCAATTTGATTTTCTAAACTAAACTTAACCACTTAAATCCTCTTAATGGTTCAGAAAATCCAGCAATCAAGTTTATATCATTAAGCATGGTTTCAATAATTTAATAGTGTTGGAATCATGCTTTTTTGTACATTTATAGGAAAGCAAAAGGATGTCGCAAACACTTATCTTTGAAGACCAGTACAAGAAACTGGGATTCGAAACTTTTTCCGAAAACAATCTGCACGATTTTAAAGACAACAAGTACAAATCTGAAATTAAAATTTTCTATATTCCTGCAGGATACGACCTGTCTGTAGATTTCAGGAATTATAAAACAGAAAGTCCTGCCTTATTTTTTCTGACGAATCAGCATCTGCAAATTGAAAAAGGAAGCGACGAATCGCATATGATCTATTATAACCGCGATTTTTACTGTATTCAGATTCATGATAAGGAAGTCGCCTGCGACGGACTGCTTTTTCATAATGTGTTTGAAATTCCTTTTGTTGAGCTCGATGTCGAAGAAAATTCTGCAATTCAACATTTATTTCAAAACATTAAAAACGAACTGGAATGGAAAGATTCTTCCGCAGAAGAAATGATCCGAACCTACGTTAAACAAATTATCATCCGCGCCACCATAAAATGGAAAAAGCAGAATCTCAATAATGATGAAATAAAAATTCCGGCACACGAACTGGATATCTTTCGGGATTTCAGCCGTTTGCTTGAACTTCATTTCCGGGAAAAACATAATGTGGCTGATTATGCAGAACTGCTTCATATTTCTCCAAAGACACTCACGCATAAATTTAAAAATTTAAATCTGGAATCTCCTAACCAGTTCATCATCGGCAGAATTTTACTGGAAGCCAAAAGGCTTTTATTTTATACCGATAAACCGATGAAAGAAATTGCTTACGATCTGGGCTACGAAGATCCGGCTTATTTCAACCGTCTTTTCACCCAAAAAATCGGAAGTACCCCTGCAAATTTCAAAAAAAATTACAATTCGGGAAAAAAGTACAATAGTTAGTTCTTTTTGTGTATTTATCTGGAACGAAATCTGCAATACCTTTGTCACATCAAAATAACAATATTAAAACAAAAACATTATGAGACGTAACGCAACAGCCGTTTGGAACGGAACTATTAAAGAAGGAAAAGGACATCTTACGACACAAAGCACCACTTTAAACCAGACTCAGTATTCATTTAACAGCCGATTTGAAGACGGAGTGGGAACAAATCCTGAAGAATTACTGGCAGCGGCTCACGCAGGTTGTTTCACCATGAAATTAAGTGCAGAACTTTCTCAGGCAGGCTATACTCCGGAAGAATTAACGACAAAATCTGTTATTACTTTGGATCCGAGCGCAGGAAAAATTACAAAATCTGAATTAACGTTAACAGCTAAAGTTCCCGGAATTTCAGAAGAAGAATTCCAGAAATATGCAAAAATCGCAGAAGAAGGTTGTCCTGTAAGTGCAGCTTTCAATTTCGAAATTACTTTGGAAGCTACTTTGGCTAACTAAGAATTTGACCATTAAGATTTTATTTAAAAAGTTTAGATTAATTAAGCTCTTCACGTAAATTATTTAAAATCTTAATATCAACATGAATAGGAACGGGCTTCAGCCCGTTTTTTCATTCAAAAAATAAATCATAAGGCTTTAGCCAATATTTTAAAAATAAAATATTCAACTTATTTAATCTAAACTTATTAACAGAAATCTTAGTGGTTTAATGTAAACGAATACATTTAATCTTATTATAAAATATACCGATTGGTATATTTTTGTATCTTTGCAGGAATTCAGCAGAAAAATGTCAAAAGCAGAAAAGACAAAACAATTCATCATTGAGAAAACCGCCTCTTTGTTTAATACCAAAGGGTATACCTCTACATCCCTTTCAGACATTACAAAAGTGACAGGTTTAACCAAAGGAAGCATTTACGGAAACTTTGAAAACAGAGATAAAGTGGCTCTTGAAGTATATCAGTTCAATGCAGGAATGCTGAAGAAAAATATGCAGAGATCTTTTGGTGAAGAATATCCTACGATGTTTGCCAAACTGTATGCTTTTATTGCATTTTACAGAAAAAACTGGAAAATTGTCTTCCAAAACGGCGGCTGTCCGCTAATGAATGCAGCGACAGAATGTAGTGACTCCTTTCCGGAACTTAGAAAGAAAGTACGGCATTCTTTTGAGGACTGGATAAAAACCATCTCAAATATTATCATTGAAGGGCAAAAAAGCGGAGAATTCAAGCCTGAAATTAATGCTGAAGAATTTGCCTCAATATTCGTGATGATGATTGAAGGCGGAATTCTTTTATCCAAAACCACAGAAGACGAAAAATATCTCAATATCGCTTTAGACAGGATTTTAGAGGTTATCGACAAAGAAATTAAACAAAATATCTCATAATTCATATGGATAAATTACAAATCATAAAATCATTCATCGGAAAAGAGTTTACAGCATCTCCTTCCCCATTTATGAAATGGCTGAATCCTGTTGTTCTTTCGGCAGAAGAAGGAAAATTGGAATTCCAATATAAAGTAAGGCAGGAATGGCTGAACCCGATGGGAAATCTTCACGGCGGAGTTACCGCAGCCATTTTTGATGATGTTATCGGAGCCACCATGTTCTCTTTAAACGAAAAAAACTTTATCGTAACCATAAATAACAGCATCGATTATTTTTCAACAGCAAAAGAAAATGATAATATTGTAGCTGAAACGAAAATCATCAAAAGAGGAAAGCAGTTTGTAAACGCAGAGTGCGAAATCTGGAATGCAGATAAAACGCGCTTAATTGCAAGAGGAACCTCTAATTTATTCAAAATCAGCAATTAAATGAAAAGAGTTGTCATTACAGGACTTGGCGCAGTAACGCCTTTAGGAAATAATGTTGAAGAATTCTGGAACAACAGCATCAACGGTGTTAGCGGAGCCAACAAAATAACCCACTTCGATACAGAAAAATTTAAAGTTCATTTTGCCTGTGAGGTTAAAAATTTTGATCCAAAAGTTCATTTAACACATAACGAAATCAAAAGAAGCGATCTTTTTTCCCAATACGCGATGTATTCCACAGCGGAAGCTTTAAAAGATTCCGGATTAGAGCTTGAAAAAATGGATCCTTTCGACACCGGAGTAATCTGGGGAACCGGACAGGGTGGAATGTGGACTTTCGAGAGTGAAGTGATGGAATTTACCAAAGGAGACGGAACGCCAAGATTCAATCCTTTCTTCGTACCTAAATTTATTGCCAACATGGCTTCAGGAATGATTTCAATGAAATTCGGACTTCAGGGAATCAATTACACAACGATTTCTGCATGTGCTACAGGAAATACCGCACTGATGGATGCTTTTAACTACATCAGATTAGGAAAAGCCAAAGTAATTGTGAGCGGCGGTTCTGAAGCTGCGATAACTCCCGCTTCCATTGGAGGTTTCTCGATTATGAAAGCCATGTCTACAAGAAATGATGATTTTGTCACCGCAAGCCGCCCTTATGATGCAGAACGAGATGGCTTTGTGATGGGAGAAGGCGCAGGAGCCTTAATTCTTGAGGAATACGAACACGCTAAAGCAAGAGGCGCAAAAATTTACGCAGAATTGGTGGGAGCAGCAATGACAGCCGATGCGTATCACATGACGGCACCTCATCCCGATGGAGTCGGAGCCATTAAAGCGATGCAACTGGCTTTACAGGAAGCAGGAATCAACACCGAAGATATTGATTATGTTAATCCTCATGCCACTTCTACTCCAATGGGAGATTTGGTAGAATTAAACGGAATCAATAAATTATTTAAAGGAAGTAAAAATCTTGACATCAGTGCTACAAAATCCATGACGGGACATTTGCTGGGAGCTGCCGGAGCTGCGGAAGCCATTCTTTCAATCAAAGCGATTGAAAAAGGAATTATTCCGCCGACGATTAATCTTCACAATATTGATGAAAACATTCCTAAAGATTTAAATATTGTTTTTGGAGAAGCGAAAGAAAAGAACATCAATTATGCATTGAGTAATGCTTTTGGTTTCGGAGGACACAATGCCACGTTGATTTTTAAGAAGTTTTCTTAAGCTTTTTGAATAAATCTCTAGCAGATCTTACTGATTGAGTTGATATTGGCGTATAAAAAGGCTGTATTAACTGAGAGAAAATACTATTTCGTAGATTCTTTCTTCGTCAGAATGACAACTATAATGGAAAAATTTAATACAATAAAAAAAGCAGTCAAATCCGACTGCTTTTTCTGTTATGCTTTCAACCACTCCGATTTGGAAAGGTAATTCTCATCCGGATAATAAATAAAAAGAAGATTTCTTCCTTTTATGGTATTAATGATCGGTTTTGTTAAATTTCTCGGAACGGCTGGACAACCCCAACTTCTGCCGATTCTTTTATGCATTGCGGCAAATTCTTCGCTTACATAATCTGCACCGTGCATAACGATAGCTCTTCTGTAGGCTGCATCATTAAATCCTTTGTCCATTCCAAGTAATCTAAGAGAATAGCCGTTGTCGCCGTCATACGTTGCATCGGTAATATAAAATCCTAAGCTGCTCTGCAACGAACTTTCCGTGTTAGAAAAATTCGTAGCAAATTCTTCGCCTGTATTTTTTCCGTGTGCCACCAATGAGTTAAACAATACTTTTTTCTCATTCATGTCAATTACCCAAAGTCTTTTTGTGTTCGAAGACATAGAAAAATCGCATACCGTAAGTAAATGCGAATCCCCGTTAAGCAAACCTGCTTTCTTCATATTTTCAAAACCTGTTACTGCTTTGAAAAAAACCTCCTCATTAAGTTCGTGTCCCTGCTCGAAAACAATAGATCTGTATAATTCTTCTGATGAACTTACTGCTTTTTCTGCAGATTTCTCAGATTTCGTGTCGGCTAATCTTACAATTTTTGTTGTACTGATTTCATTCTTTTCGATTGCCTTTTTTGGAGACAAATAGAATGAAGTAGTAACGATGTAAGCTGCACCTAATAAGCTATACAATGCTTTCATTCACTATTTCACTATTATGTTAAATCCAATTGAGTCAGCAAATGTATAAAACATAATTAGGGTAAGCGCAATAACTCCACAAAGTTTAACGCAATTTAAGAAATTTTAACTACCAGATAATGAGCTACTTCTTATTTTATTATATAGATATTCAATCTCATCCCAATATTCTTCATTGATGTCTTTATATACCATATAAACCCATTCAACAGCCAGTAAATCTAAAGGTTTTTTTGATTCTATCCACTCTATAATACCATTTATAATGATCCTTTCATCAAACGCAAACCATTCGCCTGCAGGAAGCAGCAAATTTGAAAAAAGTACAGGAAAAACTTCATACTTATTAATTTTTTTCACCTCATCAAAAGTATACGAGCTTTGGGATATTGTGGTAGCTATATATTTTAAATGAAAATCCTGTTTTAATTCCGTATCCAAATACAGATCAGATAATGCAATCCAAATAGGTTTCCGTTCATCAAAATTAATAACTTCTTTCATAGCTCATCATAATATTATTTTTCAGAATCTGCAACAAATTCCAGACTTATGGAATTCATACAGTAGCGTAATCCTGTTGGTTGAGGACCATCATCGAAAACGTGTCCTAAGTGGGAATCGCATCTTTTACAGAGTACTTCTACCCTTTCCATTCCATAGGTAGTATCTCTTTTGTAATACACTCCTTCTTTATCTGCTTCAAAAAAACTTGGCCAGCCGCAACTGCTAGAAAATTTCGAAGTGGAACGGAATAAATGGTTTCCGCACACCGCACAGTAATATTCTCCCAATTCATCAAATTCATTGTATTTTCCGGTGAATGGTCTTTCCGTTGAGGCTTCTCTGGCAATGGCATATAAATCCGGAGACAGGATTTTTCTCCATTCTTCATTGGAAATATCGAGTTTTGAAGTATCTGTTCTGGAGTAGTATGGATTGTTTTTTGCTTGGTTTTCCATAGAATTTTAAATATTTTTTATCAAAGACAAAATGTAAGCATCAAAACCGGTGCCTTTGAGAAATGAAAATAACGAATTAAAAATTTTTACAACAATATTAACAGGTGAAATTTCACAACCAAATTTACTAAATTTGAGCATATGAATGATGAAGCCAAAAGAAAACAGCTCAGAAAATACAAAGCATTTGCCACAGGATTATTTGTGTTGATGGCAGTTCTGTTTATCGGGACTACCCTATTGCAAAAAACCATAGACTCGCACTGGATAGGTTACGTTCGTGCATTTTCCGAGGCGGCAATGGTGGGAGCTTTGGCAGACTGGTTTGCCGTAACAGCCCTTTTCCGCCATCCGCTTGGTTTACCGATTCCGCACACCAATCTTATTGAAAACAGCAAACAGAAACTGGGAGACAATCTGGGAAATTTTGTCGTAACTAATTTTCTTTCTCCGGAAAACATCAGACCTTATATCCAGAAATTAAAAATCTCGAATTTTGTGGGAGAATGGCTCGGAAAAGAAAAAAATCAGGATGTTTTGCTTAAAAACCTTTCGGATATTGTTCTGGATATTTTAAATAAGCTCGACGATTCGGAAGTAAGCCGTTTTATCAGCAAAAAAGTGTCTGAAATGACCGATAACATCAAACTGAACGCCATTTTAGGCAGCGGAATCAACTATCTTTTAGACAAAAACGATCATCAGAGGATTATTACCAATCTTTCTTCTCAGATTAAAAATTACATCGCTGAAAATGATGAAATGATTAAAGACCGCGTGAAAAAAGGAAGCTATACTTTTATCCCGGCTTTTGTGGATAATAAAATTGCTGATAAAATTACCTCCGGACTTTCTGACTTTTTTAAAGAGATTGAACAAGATCCGAACCACGAAATACGAAATCTGATCACCCAGAAAATCTACGATTTCTCCAATGAACTCAAACAAGATCCGAAATGGGAAGAGGAATTTAAAAATATTAAAAATGATCTTCTTAAAAATGACAAGCTGAATGAATATTCCAACGACATCTGGATTTCCATTAAAAATACGTTAACGAAAGAACTTCAGGACGATGAATCTTCATTAAAGAAATATTTATCTAAAAATCTGAATGAATTTTCACAGAATTTAAAAAATGACGAAAATTTTCAGAAAAAAATCGACGACTGGGTTCGTGTTACCGCTTACAAATATATTCTTAAAAATACCCATCAATTCGGAAACCTCATCAGTTCTACCGTCGGAAACTGGCAGGGAAAAGAATTAAGCGAAAAGCTGGAGCTGGAAGTAGGAAAAGATCTTCAGTTCATCCGTGTGAACGGAACGATCGTGGGTGGTTTGGTGGGGCTGATTATTTATACGATTGCGCATTTTTTCTTGTGAACATTTTAAATTAAGTTACAATCAAACCATGAAAAAAACACTCTCACTGTTATTTTCTTTAAGCCTAACATTTTTACTTTGCCAGAAAATTGAATTAAAAAAAGTAATAGATTCTTCTCAAATTTTCAAAGGAAAGATTGCCGGAAATCCTGTCACAATGCAGTTGAGCTATGATGGAATTATCGATTGTCATCAGTATCAGCATTTTGTGAAAGGTTGGTATTATTATGATAAATACAAAAAGAAAATTCCCTTAACGGGAGTTTATGATTTGGCTAATTTACATCTTTATAATTTTGGAAGTCAACAAGATAAAAAATTCAAAAATTTTGAAATTCAACATTAAAAAAACATCGGGCTCATTTTACAATTTGACTGTAGATGTGAAAAATGCTTCAATTACAAAGTCAAGATAAAAAATTAACATATTTTATATTTTTTTTGTTTTTCTTATTGAAAGAAAAGAGTATTTTCGAGATTGATAAATATCTCATTAATATGAAAAAATTATTAAATGGAGCAACTCCATTATCAAGAAAAGCTCTAAAAGAAATAACAGGTGGATTAACAAATTTAGTAGTATATGATCCTGACAACAATTATTGTCAAAGTGCACTTGAAATTGTTCCTGTAGGATGTCCTTGTAATTCTAAAAGTATTTGCCCACAAAGATTCGGACCAGGTGCTGTAGGAAATAATTCAGGACCAGTTACATTAGCGGGCGCATGCATTAATGGTGTTTGTGCAGGTTCTGTGAATCCTTAAGTAAAACTTTCAACTACTAAACAGTAGTTTTTGAATTACTGTTTAGTAAAAAAGTTTATTATACTTCTATATTTTTATCGTTTCAACTTATCTTGGTAAACGACCCGCTCTCGTCAAAATTTCCTTATTAATATCTTGAATCAATTCCGGACCTTCATAGATGAAACCTGTGTACAACTGAACCAACGTTGCTCCTGCATCCAGCTTTTCAAGCGCATCTTTTGCAGAATGAATTCCACCCACTCCGATGATCGGGAATGCTCTGTTGCTTTTATCAGACAGATATTTGATCATTTTTGTACTTCTTTCACGAATAGGTTTTCCGCTAAGACCGCCGTTTCCGATTTCCGCTAAAACTTCAGGTGACGTTTTCAGACCTTCCCGGTTCACGGAAGTATTGGAAACTACAATTCCGTCGATCTTTGTTTCTGCAATCAGTTCAATGATTTCATCTAATTGATTGTTATTTAGATCCGGAGCAATTTTCAGCAGAATTGGTTTCTGTACAGATTTCGACTGGTTGATTTTTTTCACTTCCGTAATCAGTTCACGAAGGTAATCTACATCTTCCAGTTTGGCGTGGCTTCCTACGTTCGGACAGCTTACATTCAGCACAAAATAATCTACGTAAGGATGAAGCCCTTCAAAACATTCCAGATAATCCTGCGTGTAATTTTCGGGAGAAGTATTCGTATTTTTTCCGATGTTACCCCCGATGATAATTTTTCCTTTGTTGCCTTTCAGTTTTTCAATCGCTGCTTCCAGACCGTCGTTGTTGAAGCCCATCCGGTTGATAATTCCGCCATCTTCAATTAAACGAAACAGTCTTTTCTTAGGATTTCCCGCCTGAGCTTTCGGCGTTACGGTTCCAATTTCTACAAATCCAAAACCAAGATCTCCCAATTCATTGAACAAAACTGCATTTTTATCGAACCCGGCTGCCAAACCAACAGGATTTTTAAATTTCAAGCCAAAAACTTCTCTTTCCAGACGTTTGTCTTCAATAGGTTTTGGAAAAAATAATTTGGTAAGAAATCCGAAATTTTTAAGCATCGAAAAAGTAAAATGGTGTACTTCTTCAGGATCGAATTTGAAAAGAATCGGACGAATGAGCGATTTGTACATTGAAAAAAAGTTTTACAAAAATACTCATTTTAAAATTAATGTCCGGTTAACGTATGATATTTTATAGAAAATGTATTATAAACAATATCTATAAAACATAAGATCTGTGTAATGTGCTAATCTACGATCGTTTGTTAAATTGCTTTCAGGAGCTATTTCCCGCTTTCCATTGCAATCTTTTTTTTCAAAAAAGGATTTTCATTACAATCGGGGCTAAACCTCGGTCATTAATTTAAATGTGAGAAGTCTTCACAAAGTTTGTCATGCTGATGGAAGTTTAAGAAATTAAGAATATGCGCTCAAATCCAGTTTCAAAATATCCCCTACTTTTTTGAAATCATCATCTATTGTAGCATTTACCGTAATTCTTTCGTTGGAAAAAGGATGATTAAAAATTAACTGATGGGCGTGAAGCGTCATTTTATTAATATCAAAGGTTTGAAGCCACAATTTATTCTGTTTGTTGCAGCCATGTTTTCGGCAGCCCAAAATCGGGTGTAAAATATGTTTAAAATGCTTTCTCAACTGATGAAATCGTCCCGTTTCGGGGATAGCTTCTACCAGACAATATCTGGAAGTCTGATGTTTTAAAAAAGGCAGATCGATCTCTGAAGTCTGCAGACGGCGATAGTATGTTATTGCATTTTGCGTAATTTCGTTTTCGTTAACCAGATCGTAATCGATTGTTTCCTCTTCTTTCGTCCAGCCTCGCAGAATAGCAATATATTTTTTTTCAACCCTTTTTTCCTCAAACTGAGTACTCATGATTCTCAGCGTTTCTTTATCTAAAGTGAACAGCAAAACACCCGAAGTTTTCCGGTCTAAACGATGGACAGGATACACTTTTTGCCCGATCTGCTTTCTCAGTTCCTGAATCGCATACGTATCGGCTTCTCCCGAATAAAAAGATTTATGAACCAACAATCCGCTGGGTTTGTTGATGGCGATAAGATGTTCGTCGTGATAAAGAATTTCTAACATCCGGCAAAAGTAGATGTTTTATGCTTATTCTTCAAACTTAAGATGTGTATTAAAAAACGGCAGCATCTGATTTTCAATTCTTCCGTTTTCTTTGCTTACTTCGCTTCCGTGCGTTCCTATGTATTCCTCAGCTTCATGTTTTATACCGAGTATTTCCAGTGTTTTGCTGAAATTCAGGCAGCTTGGCGGAATGTGTTTCAGCTCGTCGTTTCTACCCCAGTCAAATTTTATGGCTTTTAATTTTTTCAGATTTTCATATTGTGAAAAAGGCAGTTCTGAAGTGGAATTCCTGTTCATTTCGTCTAAAATGGCTGAATTAATCCTTAACTTTTCACCTTCAAAAGAAAATGGAAGATCTGCAAAAAAGGGAGCTTTATTTTTATTTCCGTTGTAAGCTCTTGCGATGGCAAAGACAATATTTAACCTTGCATTTTCCGGTTTGGATACATCCTGAATGTTTTTAATTTGATCAGCATTTTTATAGAGTTCCATTTCTGAAAGTGCAAAGAAACGGGCGTCTAAAATTCCGGGGGACAGTGCATACACAGAAGAAAAAACTTCGGGATGAAGTATGGCATTTCTCAGCGCTCCGTTTCCGCCCATGGAATGCCCTGAAATTCCGCGGCTGTCTTTATTTGCTATTGTTCTGTAATTTTTATCAATAAAACCGACCAACTCAACAGACGTAAAATCTGACCAGTTTCCTGAAGATTTTGAATTGGCGTAAAAACTTCCTTTAAAAACGGTACTTTCATCGGGCATAACAACGATAACGGGTTTTATCTTTTTTGAATAAATCGCCCGATCAAAAATATGATTGATCTTATCGTTGCTCACCAGCAAACTGTCGCTCCAGAAAAAACCGTGTAAAAAATAAATAACGGGATATCTTTTGGAGGATTTTTCATAATCCGGCGGAAGATAAACGGTTACTCTTCGTTTAGGATTTTCTCCGGCGCTATTCTGTAATGTTTTAGCAGTAATATAGGTTGTAACGATCTTTCCCTCTGAAATTTTCTGCGCAAAAAACAAATGACTTACCAAAAGAAAAACGGCAATTAATAATCCTGATTTTTTCATGATTCAATTTTGATAAAGCAAATTACGATAAATTGTCTCAAATTAAGACAATAATAATTAAAATGATTTCATCCCTCTGATATTGAAAAAAATTAACATTTTAAATTCTTTTGATAAAAGAGAGAATCTTTATTTTCGCGCAAATTTTTAACTATGAAAAAGCTATTATTTACTTTACTGCTGAGTATTTTTCCATTAATTTCTTTTGCCCAGAATTCAGATTCATTGAAGTTGGGAAAATCCAACAGGGAATTTTTCATCAAAGGGGATCAGAAATTTAAATTTTCCGAGTATAAAAAAGTGTTCACCAATCCTGAAGCGCTGAGCTATATGAAGAAAGCAAACACGAACAGTACGGTTTCTCAGATTTTCGGAGCGATTGGCGGTGGTTTTATCGGTTTCGGATTAGCAAAACAGATATTACGCACCAAAACAGCTTATCACAATGGCGTAGCTTACGAAGTAAAAGATAAAAGCGGTTGGGGATTGGTAGGAATCGGAGCAGGATTTGTGGGAATCGGGATTCCTTTCGCGATCAGTTCCGGAAAAAATCTGAAGAAAGCTATTGATACGCAAAACCAGAATCCGGAAGGCGGAGAAGCAAAAACCGCTTCTTACAGGTTAGACATCACAGGAAACAGCATCGGATTATCCTACAATTTCTAAGATATACAAGAGCAGTTTTTACGACTGCTTTTTTTATGCTGTTCTTAGTAGTCCTGATTGAACGGCATGTCTGAGCTCTTTTTCTGTTTTCAGCGCGGCGGCGGAGCCGCGCTGAAAACAGAAAAAAGCGAGTAGTGAAAGCAGGTTCCCGACTCCTGAAAATTAAAAATGTAAATATTTGCTGTCTATTGACGGCTTTTTTTATTGAATTTCATGGAATTGGGATTCAAATTCATATTTTTGCACTTTCAGACGTTAAAAAATTATGGCAAAGCAAGAAGATGTTTTCAAGAAAGTGATTTCTCACGCTAAAGAATATGGTTTTATTTTCCCTTCGAGTGAGATCTACGATGGTTTATCCGCTGTTTATGATTATGGACAAAACGGAGCCGAGTTAAAAAATAATATCAAGCAATACTGGTGGAAAGCGATGGTACAGCTTAACGAAAATATTGTGGGTATTGATTCGGCAATCCTGATGCACCCGACTACATGGAAGGCTTCGGGGCACGTAGACGCTTTCAACGATCCATTGATTGATAATAAGGATTCTAAGAAACGTTTCAGAGCAGACGTTTTGGTGGAAGATTACTGTGCTAAAATTGAAGATAAGGAGAACAAGGAGATTGAAAAAGCAGCGAAAAGATTCGGTGAGGCTTTTGATAAAGAGCAGTTTGTGGCAACGAATCCAAAAGTTTTGGAATACAGAGCCAAAAGGGAAGCAATCCTTTCCAGACTGGCAAAATCTTTAGAAAATGAGGATCTTGCTGATGTAAAAGCGTTAATTGAAGAGCTGGAAATTGCTGATCCGGATACCGGTTCTAAAAACTGGACGGAGGTAAGACAGTTCAACCTGATGTTCGGGACTAAATTAGGTGCTTCTGCAGATTCTGCGATGGATCTTTATTTAAGACCGGAAACTGCGCAGGGAATTTTCGTTAATTTCCTGAATGTACAGAAAACATCCCGTCATAAACTGCCTTTCGGTATTGCACAGATCGGAAAAGCGTTCAGAAACGAGATTGTTGCAAGACAGTTTATCTTCAGAATGCGTGAATTCGAACAGATGGAAATGCAGTTTTTCGTAGCTCCGGGAACAGAACTTGAATTCTACGAGCAATGGAAGCAAAAGCGTCTGAACTGGCATTTGGCTTTAGGTTTGGGTGACGAAAATTACAGATTTCATGATCATGAAAAACTGGCTCACTACGCGAATGCTGCCGCGGATATTGAATTTAATTTCCCTTTCGGTTTCAAAGAACTGGAAGGTATTCACTCAAGAACGGATTTCGATTTAAAAGCGCATGAAGAATTCTCAGGCAGAAAACTTCAGTTCTTCGATCCGGAAAGAAACGAAAACTATGTTCCGTATGTGGTGGAAACTTCGGTTGGTTTAGACCGATTGTTCTTGGCTTTATTCTCTCATTGTTTAAGAGACGAAGTTTTGGAAGATGGTTCCGAGAGAACGGTTTTATCTTTACCTCCGGCTTTAGCGCCAATTAAAGCAGCGATTCTTCCGTTAATGAAAAGAGATGGTTTGGCAGAATACGCAGAGAAAATTTTCAACGATCTGAAATATGATTTCAACTTATTCTACGAAGAAAAAGATGCAATCGGAAAACGTTACAGAAGACAGGATGCAATTGGAACACCTTACTGTATTACGATCGACCATGACTCTTTAACGGATCACACGGTGACGATAAGAGACAGAGACACAATGCAGCAGGAAAGAGTTCCGGTTTCAGAGTTGAGAAGAATTATTGACGAAAAGACAAGTTTCAGAAATTTACTTTCTAAAATATAGACCGAAAGCCTTGAGAAATCAGGGCTTTTATTTTTTTTAGAACATATCCCCGAATTTGCTATTTTTGAAATTCAAATTTTAACCATGAAAAAATTAACACTTTTGGTTTTTGGTCTTATTCAGACAATTGCATATTCTCAGACTCAGGATCTGGCTTCTCTAGCATCGGGAAAAAATGTGGGAATGAATGCGCTGTTTGATACCAAAGACAATCTTTACGGCTATGTTTCTATTTATGCCTACGGAAAAACAGACAATAAAAAACAGAAATTCGAATACGTTATTTTGGATAAAAACCTGAATCCGGTTGCCAATAAAGAATTTGAAGCGGGACTTCTGGTTTCCAATTACTTCGGATATGTGGATTTTAAAGGGCAGATTATTCTTCAGCCTTCGGACATCAATTATCTTCAGGCTTTTTCCAAAGATGCAGCGGCTCCTGTTTCCATGGTTATTGATCCTAAAACCAATACAGTAAAGCCCAAAGTGTATTACGATTATCAGGAAGACGGAACGTTTAAAGAAATCTCACAGCCCAAAACTTTTAAAGAAGAAAGAAAAGAAAACCGCGCCGAGAAGAAAGAGAAAGGATACAATTATGTTTCCGTAGTCGGAGAAATTAAAGAAGGCGGTTATCTGGCTTTAGAATACAACGATTACGGAAAATACATCAATAAAAACAGCCTGATAAAATTTGATGACAATAAGAAAGAAATCTGGCGATACAGCTACAATACAAACGGAGATAAAAAAGTATTTTCCGACCTTTCCATTTTGGAAAAGGACGAAAACCGCATCTACGGAATCCTGAGAAAGGTAAATGATGACGACAAAACATTCTCTCTTGTAGTGATTGATATGAAGACAGGAAAAGAACTTTCCAACAAGCCGATAACGGGACTTTCTCCGGAAACCATTTATAATATTGATGCTTTAAGCGGAATTGATAATGATAAAACTTTTGATGATAAAGTAGTTTTGCTGGGAAGAAATTATATTTCCAAAGAGAACAGAGGCTTTGCAAGATTTATCCTTGATAAAAACAATTATAATGTAGATCTGAAAACCATCAGCTACAAACCGGATCTTTCCAACCACATTCCAAAACTGAGCGCAGACGGAGGCGTAGAAAACGGCTATTATCTTCAGACGAAGGACGCGTATTTTATGAGCGACGGCAGTGTGGGAATTCTTTCGGAGAAATTCAAACCTGCGGGACAGTACAATGCTCCGAAAACAACTGATCTGGTTTACATTAACACCGATAAAGACTTTAAGGTAAAAGATGTACAGGTTTTTGAGAAAGAAAAATCGAAGTGGGTAAACAGCGATTATCTTTTTTCTCAATATCTGAATGATGGTAAAGACGTTGTCTTTTTCTTCCGCGATTATCAGAAAGATCAGGTAACCAAAGAAAAGAAGTGGAATCTTTTCATCAATACGATTATTGACGGGAAATTCAAACAGGAAGTCGTTCCTATTTCAGAAAAAGATAATTATGTGGTAACGCCGTATGTAGCGAAAGAAGGCTACATTCTGCTTCGTGAATTCAATGAAAAAGAAAAATTCAATAAAATCCGTCTGGAGAGACTGAATTATTAAGCGTTGATTTAAATTTTATACTCAATAAGAATCCTGACCTTCGGTCAGGATTCTGTCGTTTGATAATAATCTGCAATATTTTTAATTTCATCGAGACTCAGGTTCCACATAAAGTTCAGGAACTGCTGATAACTTTCACTTTGATTTTTGGGATCTACCCGATCTAAATATCGATTTAAATTGTAGTTTTTTCTCGCTTCATAAATCTTGGCGAAACATTTTCCGAGCCAGTTTTTGTAATACTTTTCCTCTTCATTATCCTGCAAAAACTGAAGACTTGCATAAATTCCGACTCCGTAATCTTCAGAATGATAAAAATTAGGCAAGGTTTCCATTCTTGCGATTTTTTCTACCGTAGAATAAGAATCGGAAGGTTTTTCATCCGGAACATCATTTTTAAGTTCAGGAAACAATTTTTTGAGGTTATTGATTCTTAAAACCATTTCAGGATGCGATTTCAAGGAATCTTTATTCAGTTTTTCTTTGAAATGATTGTAATTATACAGAGAAAAATCTTCTTTTTTCAGCCATTTGTCTTTAAATTCCTGCTTCGGAAGGTTGAAATATTTTTTATAGGTTTCCACTTTCAGCTCTCTTGGCGAAATGGTATCAAAATCTTCCAGTCTTTTCAGAGCATTAACGTATTCAGTTTTCTTAAAATCGCTGTTTTTAAAAACCACATATCCTAGAGAATCTGCCTGCATTTCCTGCTTTCTGTTTTCAGCCCCTTTTCTGTAGATTCTGTTTTTCATCACATCAAAAGCCCTCTGATTACGGTTTTCCTTTGTCGATTTTATATCCTGAACCACCATTCTGTCCATTTTATCCTGTTCGATCATGCTCAGAAAAGTTTTCAGCGTATGCTCGGAAATTTTATGTCCTAATTCATGGGAAATTACGGCAGCAAGCTGATCGTCATTATTCAGCCAGTTGAAAAGCCCCATATTGATGACAAAAGTTCCGTCTGCAAAACAGTATGCATTCGGAGTGTTGTCTTTGGCGATAAGGATTTTTAAATTTTGAGGAATCTGGGAATTGTTTTTTCTTAACCGTTCGATAAGATTTTTAACCTTTGCATCAAACACAGAATTGAAAGCAAAATCTTTTTCCTTCACTTTTTTTTCAAATTCTTTGTCGAATTCTTTATAAATTTTAGAAAGCTCATTGCCCGTCTTTCCGGGATAATCGGATCTGCTTTTTTTGCTTAAACTTTCTGTATTCGCCGTGAAATTTCTCAGAAATTCTTTTCTCTGGGCATAATCTGCCGTATCGAGAGGTTTATACATCTGTCCGAAAGCGGTGATAACGAAATGGATAAGCAATAAGGAAATTAGTTTTTTCATCATCTTTTACATCAATAATCACAAAAATAAATCATTTCATTTCATGTTTTCAAATTTATTTTAAATTTGTTTAAGATCAATTGCTATGACAATTCTTATTTATTTTGTGACATTTATTGTCATTGCCGTACTTCTCTTTTATGTTTTGGGATATGGTTATATTTTCAACGGAATATCCAAAACCTATTTAAGGGGAAAACTCAGCGCCAATATTGATGACGGAACATTGTTTTCCGGCAACCTCATCGCTACAGAATCTCCTGAACTTTGGGAGGAATCTCCCGAATACAACAAAAAACAATTACCGAAAAATATCGTTGAAGATTTAACACATTCCAATACCGCATCTTTTATTGTGGTGAAAAACGGAAAGCTGCTTCACGAAGAGTATTGGAACGGCTACAATCAGCTATCGAAAACCAATTCTTTCTCTATGGCAAAAGCAGTTACGGTAATGCTTTTGGGCAAAGCATTGGAAGAGGGAAAAATTAAAAGTCTTGATGATAAGTTTTCGGATTATTTTGAGGAATTTAAAAATAAAGATTTTGCTAAAAATTTAACGTTAAAAAATCTGGCTCAGATGGAATCGGGACTGGACTGGGATGAAAATTACAAAAATCCTTTCCTTCCCAATGCGAAAGCTTATTACGGAAAAAATTTAATGAACGCCACTTTTTCAAGGAAATTTAAAGAAAATCCGGGAGAAAGATTTGAATATCAGAGCGGTTCTACGCAGCTTTTAGGGTTTGCCATTAAAAAAGCTGTCGGACAGTCTTTGGCAAGTTATTTATCCGAAAAATTCTGGATTCCGATGGGAATGGAGCAAAATGCAACATGGAGCACGGACGAAAGCGGAATGGAAAAAACATACTGCTGCATTCATTCCAATTCCAGAGATTTTGCAAAACTGGGGCAGTTATTTCTTAATGATGGAAAAGTTGAGGATAAGCAGATTTTAAATCCGGACTTCATCAATACAATGCGGACTCCGACTAAAAATTCTGAGGAAATTTACGGAATGGGATTCTGGATCAACCATGACAATCCTATAAAGCATTATTATTTTTTGGGACTTCAGGGACAATACATCATTATGATTCCGGAACATGATATGGTGATTGTAAGGACAGGAAGCTATAATAATCTTCCGAAAAACGACAGAGGAAGACCGGATCAGGTGAAATTTCTGGTGAATGAAACGGTAAAATTATTTCAATAAAAATATGGAAAAATACAGCCCGAAAGTTGATGAATACATTGAAAAATCTCAGGATTTTGCAAAACCTATTCTGAATTATATCCGAGAAACCGTCCACGAATTCTGTCCTGATGCAGAAGAAGCGATAAAGTGGAAGTTTCCCACATTCCTGTATAAAGGGAAGATTCTTTGTTCAATGGTTGCTTTTAAACAGTATTGCAGCATGGGATTTTGGCTTCATGATGAGATGTCATCGCTGAAAGAATTTGAAACAGATACCGAAAAAACGAATATGTTCAGTTTGGGTAAAATTACAGAAACAGAAAATCTTCCTTCAAAACCTCAGCTTAAAAAGATGATTACTGAAGCGATGGAACTGACAGATATGGGCGTTACTTTGAAAAAAGCAGCTCCATCGAAAACAGAAACAGAGGTTCCTGATTATTTTCAAAATGCTTTGAATGAAAATAAAAAAGCTCTGGAAATTTTTAAAAAAGCTTCGCCCTCTTTCCGTAAAGAATATATCAACTGGATCACAGAAGCTAAAACGGAATCAACCAGAAACAAAAGAATGGATCAGGCTTTAGAGTGGATCTCTGAAGGAAAAGGCAGAAACTGGAAGTATGAAAAAAGGTAGTTTTATATCTAATGAAATCTGAAATTAGCCTCTTTGAGTGTATTGTTTTTTAAAAAAGCTTCATATTCGGGAGACATCTGTTTTCGTCCGAAAGTATTTTCGCCGCTCATGCTTCCGAGACGCACTTTATCTTTGCCGTATTTTCTGTTCATGGCATCCATTGCTTTCATCACCGGCAAATGCAGATTCTGGGTATCTTCTTCAAAAAGATTAATCAATCTTTGATCTTCCGGCACAAAATCGTTCACAATAACGCCTGCTTTTTTATAATGAAATCCTTCTTTGAAAATATTTTCGAACAGCTCATTCACGACTCTGCCAATTAAAATTGATGAGTTGGTAGGATTGGGAAGAATTCGGGTTGCGGCATTCCGATATTCGGGAAGATCCTTCCTGAATCGGTTGGTCTGTACAAAAACCGTTACCATTTTGCAGCAGGTATTCTGTTTTCTCAGGCGTTCGGAACAGTACATTCCGAAGGTTTCCACACGTTCGCGAACGTCTTCTTTTTTGGTAAGCATTTCCATGAAACTTCTGGTGACGGCAATGGATTTTTTGGGAGACGGAGCATCCAGTTCCAACTGACGGATTCCTTTCAGTTCGTTCACCATTCTTACTCCGTGAATTCCCATGATCTTCCGAACCCACATTTCAGGCTTTTGAAGAAGATCCCATGCTTTATGCACTCCATTATCATGCATTTTTACAGCAAGACGTCTTCCGATTCCCCAAACGTCATCAATTTTTAACCATTTTAAGGCTTTTTCTATTTTTTCAGGGGTATCTAAAATATAAATTCCGTTAAACTTTTCGGGAAATTGTTTGACAATGCGGTTTGCCACCTTACAAAGTGTTTTGGTAGGGGCAACTCCTATACTTACCGGAATCTTTTCCTGCTCATCAATTTCATTTTTGATTTTAAGACAGTACTCGTAAATATCGATATATTTGAAGCTTTTCAGATCCAGAAAAAGTTCATCAATCGAATAGACCTCATAATCAGACTTATCCACATACGCTGTGGATATCTCTATAACACGCTGACTTTTAAAATTATACAATTCGAATTTTGCGGAAAAACATTGTACATCGTGTTCTTTAAATAATTCCCTGTACTTAAAAGCCGGAGCCGCCATCGGAATTCCCAGATCTTTAGCTTCCTTACTTCTGGACACTACACAGCCATCGTTGTTGGAAAGTACTACAACGGGCTTATTTTCAAGCTTCGAATCAAGCGTTCTTTCGCAGGAAACAAAGAAATTATTACAATCTACCAGAGCATACATAATAGTGGATACTGCAGAACAAAATTAGATACTATTTGTATCATTTTTAGTATATTTACAGATACAATTTGTATCAATGTCAATTTTTTCAGATAACATCAGGTTTTTAAGGACCCAGAAAAATTTATCGCAGCAGGAACTTGCGGACAAAACATCAATGAGCCGCGTCCGGTATTCCAAATACGAGGATGGGCGTTCTGAACCGCCTTATGAACTGCTCATCAGAATTTCGAAGTATTTCAATATAAGTATTGATCTGCTTCTTACGGTAGATATCCGCAAATATCCGATAGAAGATGTATTAAAACTTCCGGATAACAGAATTGTTCTTCCGGTTGTAGTGGATCAATCGGGAAACAACAGCATTGAAATTGTTCCTCAAAAAGCATCAATGGGTTATTTATCCGGTTACAGTGATCCGGAATATATTGAGAGTTTACAGCGAATTTCCTTACCTTTCTTAATTAACGGGAAGTACAGGGCATTTCCCGCAAAAGGAGATTCAATGCCTCCTTTTAAAGACGGTTCTTATATCATCGGAAAATATGTTGAAAATATTGAAGATCTAAAACCGAATAAAAGTTATGTTTTTGTGACTCTGAATGACGGTATTTCTTACAAAAGATTTAAAACCAAAAAGAAAAAAGCAATAACAGTAGCCTCAGACAATTCATTTTATAAACCTTATGATATTCCTTTGGGAGAAATTGTTGAAATCTGGCAATATGCATCTGGAATTTTTCCGGAAGATTTTGAGCCTGATAATTTTGATAATTATAATTTAAAAGATATGTTTCTGGAGTTAAGAAGAGATATTAAAGAAGTGAATGATAAATTGAAGAATTAAAACTTTATTCGGCAAATTTTTTAAATTTCTAATTAATCTGTTCCCATTGATTATTAATGCTTTGTAACCAAATCACAGAGTTTGCAGCAATAGTTGAAGTACTTCCTCCGGAAATATTATTATAAGCTGATATTGAGGGGGTATTCGTAGTCGGATTTTTAATGATATACATTCTGCCGTTACATAAACTTGCGGAAGGAAGACTTATATTATGATTTCCGCCCAAAATGACTGTGAAGTTTAATTCGGTTAATGTTAAGGATGCGGTAGTAGTAACAATCGGTAAAGAAAATGATCCTGAAATCTGCAGTGTTGAATTAGGAACACTTCCAGCCATATTAATTCCCACCCGGACTGTATTGTTCAATCCCGTTCCTTGCAGACGAAGCATTTCGATATAGGTCTGAGAGGTATAGTTGTATTTATAAAAAAGGTAAGGTTCATCGCCGTCATCTCCTACCAGAAAATCAAATCTGCCATTCTCTGATGATCCATTACTTCCAAGTTCAAAAAAATCACTGGAAGCTGCAGAACCTCTCATTCTGAAATTACCATTGCTGTCTGTAAAGAAAACTGGTTTATAGATCGTGGCATTATCTGCCTGAAATTGCAGTGCCGAATTTCCTGATGTCCCTCTCATATACATCGTAGATGCAGTTGTGGAATTATAAGGACTGGGCTTTGAACTTTCTGTAAGACCTAAAGTCTGCCTTGTTCCTAACTCAAGCATTTCGGTATTGTTGGAACGCAGTTGCAGACGCACATCATTTGTTGTGCCTAACAAACTGCTTGCCGCAGCATTTGCATTGCCCGCGAGGAACCAATTGTTGGTGGCAGCATCTGTAGAAGGCGCCCATGTATTTGTGGTACTGTTCCAGCTTAAAACCTGACCATTAGTCGCTCCCATCCGTCCCAGATAATATGGGCTAGATGGTGTTCCGTTACCAGAAAATAGGGTTGCGGCAAAAACCGGACTTAATGCACTTACTGTACCGTTTCGCAAACCTATATAGATCTGCCCATCATCAGTTGCCCTATATAGATTGCCTTCTGCTGCCGCAGATGCGGTAGAAGCAGATGCAATATTTTCCTGTCCGAAAGAAAAGATATTTATCGCGACGATAAAAATAGCAGAATAAATTTCTTTCATTTTCATTAATTTATACGTTGCCAGTTAGTACCATCACTCTGAAGCCATAAAATAGAGTTTGCCGTAAGTGCAGTTACAGCAGTTCCTGATAAGTTTCTATAGGAAGAAATTGCCGGAGTATTGGTTGTAGGATTTTTAATCACATACATCCTTCCTGTACAGGTATTTGCAGCCGGTAAGGTGATGGCGTGGTTTCCCCCGATGATTATTGTAAAGTGACTTTCAGTAAGTGTTAAAGCCGCTGTAGTTGTAATGGTTGGAGTGGATAGCGATCCGTTGTTCTGTAATGTTGAATTGGCTAAAGCACCGGTATTTATTCCCACCCTTACATTGGTATTAAGCCCATTTCCGGATAAGCGCATTAACTCAACAGTAGTTGCTGTAGTGCCATTGTATTTATTAAAAACAAAAGGTTCATCTCCATCATCCCCGATGATAAAATCGAATCTTCCGGCATTGGATGCTCCGCTGCTTCCCATTTCAAAGAAATCTGTTCCTGCAGAAGAACCTCTTAGCCTGAAGTTTCCGTTACTGTCTGTATAAAAAACAGGCTTGTAAAAACTTGCGCCTCCTGCTTCAAACTGTAGTGCTGAGTTGCCTCCTGTTCCACGAACGTACATCACTGATGCATCAGGTTGGTTATAAGGATAAAGCCCCGTACTGCTTGAATCATACAATCCTAAAGTCTGTCTACGTCCTACTTCCAACATAGGGGTATTGTTTGATGCTAATTGAAGCTTTACATCATTAGTCGTTCCCAGAAAATTACTTGCTGTGGTATTTGCATTTCCGGTAATCAGCCAGTTGGATGCTGCTGCAGGCGTTGCAGGCTTCCAATTATTAATGGCAGAATCCCAAGTCATAACCTGCTGGTTTGCTGCTCCGTTTTGTGCTAATTTAATAGGATTTGCTGCAGCACCCGTTCCGGAAAGTGTTACATTGTCTACAACTATATTTCCTCCCACTAATTTTAAAGTTCCATTTCGTAAGCCTATATATATTTGCCCATCATCCGTTGCTCTGTATAAATTTCCTTCAGCTGCTGTTGCAAATCCTGTTGCCGTTGGTATAGTCTCCTGTGCAAAAGAATTAACAGCTGCTAAACTCAATACAACAAGGAATATTTTCCCTAAATTTAAAATTTTCATTTTTGAAGAATTACAGTTTTTCTACCATTAAAGATGATCCGTTAGCGACCAGTTGAAGAGTTCTATTGGTAGTATTCCATACTTTCCCCTGTACTCTTAAAACATCATTAGCATTAAGATTCAGTATTTTAGTTACCGTTACGGTACCTCTTGGATCTGCATTATTTCTATGAAATGTAAAGCCTGAAGTTCCCGCAACATCACTTCCGTTTACCTGTAGTTTATATTCTCCGGTAGCCTGAGAATTTGTAGTTACAGATGCAGATATACGATAAGTTACTTTGTACCTTCCTGCATTGGTAATAGTGATTGTTCCTGAACCCGCAGTATAACCGCTATCTACAACTCCGGCTGTGGTTATTAACATCGTTGTAAATCCAGCTGCTGTAGCAAAAGTCTGTGTTCCTGCTGCATCATATATCTCTGCGACACTTGAAGTAAAAGGAGTTGACCAGCTTAAGGGATTTCCTGTTCCGTTTGATGTTAAGACCTGTCCTGCCGTTCCGGGTAAAAGAGGCTGGTAAACAGCACCATCTCCCTGCAAAATAGTTCCGACACCGGGTACTGATGTATTTCCGGTACCTCCATTGGATGGTTTTAAGGTTCCTGCCAAGGTAACAGCTCCTGAGGTTGCAACAGAAGGAGTTAATCCCGTAGTTCCTGCACTGAAACTGCTCACATTTGAAGGAACACTGATAGTACCATCCGCCGCTACATTTAATCCACTGCCTATTTTTACGCCTCCGATAGAAGAAGCTGTAGCCGGATTTAGTGTAATCGTATTAGCCGTATTCGTAAGTCCTGTTGAAAAAGTTAAGGCATTCTGCTTATTATTGAAAATATTCCAATCGGCAGATGACAGATATCCATTAGCAGAAGATCCTGCCTGAGAAATTGAAAACACCCCCGTTAAATTATTATAAGCCAGCGGTGATGTTGCTGAAAAATTTGATAAAGTCAAGGAAGCACCTCCTAACTGTTTCCAAACTGTACCGTCCCAGAATATGAATCCAGGAACCAAACTGCCATCATTAGCAGTAAGATAAACCAATTGGCTTTGTGTAGTACCGAATGCATTGGAAACCTGATTTACTCTGGGAATTATTATCCCGTCTTTAGAATCTACCGCTCCTCCTAAATTTTTTCCTACTATTTCTAAAGTGGCTTTTGGAGAAGTTGTGTTAATACCTACCTGAGAATAGCACAGATGGGTACATAACAATAATAATGCCTGGATTATTAAATAATTCTTTTTCATTTAGTGTTTTTTTTTCGTATTTTAATCAGTAATTCCCTAATTAAAAAGCAAATATACAAGAATAGTTGTAAAAAAAATAAGAAACAAATATATTATTTACAAAATTTTATAATTTATAGAATGAATTAAAATATTTAAATAACTGACCATCTAATTTATATTTTTCAAAACTGTACAGTATAGATTCCAATTATTTTCCACAAATAAAAGTGTCCATATTGAGATCGGTTAAATAAAGTACATAAAAAAACTCATTGGCAAATTGTTTTCTAATGAAGCAATATTTAATTTGAATAATTTGATTTTAGGATTAGTGGTCAGGCAATAATAAAGCCCCATAACAGGGCTTAAAAAATACGTAAGTTAATATTCTATAATTTTCTTATGCTTGATATTTTAACACCTAAAGTGGCATTTGTCGTATATTGAAATGAGGTGGCAAAAATTTTAAATCTTACAGGTGTGGGCTGGTTATTATCAATAATATTTGTAGCAACACTGAAACTACCATCGTCTTTATAGATAGATGTGGTTGCAAAATTTCCTTTTTTAGAGATAATAAACTTCATATTATCATTGATTCCCACATTTACTCCGCCATATCCTCCTGTTGTAAAATAAGCATAATGAGCAGAATTATTACCTACAGTAACAGCACCTGAATTTTTTTCAGATGTAAGTGTGTCGTTAGGAGATGTTGTAATTCCGAATCCTATTGCACCACCAAAAGGATTGTAGTTTGTTCCTACTTTTGTAATAACTCCTTCAATTACAAAATCATCGGTTGCAGAAAGAAAAGACTGCATGTAATACGCTAAGAGAACAACATTGTCATTTTGTCCTGCAGCATTAAATAAATCGGCATCATATCCTATATTCAGTTCATTTGGAGTTTTTACCAGTTCATTATCAAACGGAAGATTTCCTATTGTAACTCTGGACCATACATTTCGGCTGATATCAACTTCATTTGCCGAGCTATTATCAAACACTGTCAATTTTACAGATGTGTTATAATCTGCAACTCCATTCCATAATCTTATAGTATAATCTCCTAATTCATAAGTCTGGGTATTAAATGAAAAACTGATCATATTTGCATTCACTAAAGTAACTCTGGAGTTATTAATAGTTTCTGTTACAGCTCCTGATGAATTGATAATTTTGATACTGAAATTGCTTGGATTTAAATTAAGATTAGAGCCAATTAAAGTAATAAATGTCAAATTATTAGAAATAGTTGCTTTTGGAACGACTGAAGGATAAATCAGCCCCACATTCATCGCATTAGTCGTCCATCCTCCATTCATAGATGTCTTCCATGCTGTTTTCTCAGCTTCAGACATTATTGTCGGAATATTCAGAAAAGGTTTTACTCCATTTGACCGTCCAATTGTTCCTGCTGCGTTTTGAGATAAAAATGTAGTGAATGTCGCATCATTGGTAACATCATTTAATCCTGTGATTGAATATTTTAGTCCTGAAGTATTTACTGTCCAGTCTGCTCCTAACGTTAAACCGGCTCCGGCTACGGAAGTTAAAGAAGAGTTCGCAATATTTTTCCCCAAATCTCCAGCTGCTTTAGGTGTTCCGTCTGCAAGAAGTACGTAATTAGAATTATAATATCCTGCATCCACTTTCTTGTAATATTGAACATCACTTTGCTCCTTAGTGTAAGAAGTTCCTGAAATTAATTCTCCATTCCCTAATTTAATGTCATTAGTGGCAATATTTTCAGGAATGTCATTTACTCCAAGAATTCTTTTCCAAGATTCAATATCTTCCGGAGAGAAGTCTGAAGCATCTTTATTTGCTTTAATTAATAAAGCATTCTCTAATCCATTAACAGTATGTATAGATAAAGACTCATTTTTGTGATAATAGCTGTCTATCCATTCCCAAAACTGCTCCTGAGTAGGTTTTAAACCTTCTGAAAACCAACTTTTTAATTCTTTTTTGTCTGTACTCATAATAAATAATTTGTTTTTTGTGTCTATTTTTAATTAAGATATTCCTGAATCTGAACCGTCAGTTTAGGGTGATTTTTCATGTATTGTGCAATTTTTAACCAGCTTTTCTGTTTTGGTTCATAATACTCCAATACATTATTTTGAGTATATCTCATTTTAGGAGGATACCATTCGTATGTTTTTACAAACTTTAAAAGTTGTGTCGCCTTTTTCGTTACTAAACTCCCTCCCTGCATATAAGAATGAAGAGATACCCTGTCGTACCAGCTTAAGACATTGTAAATACTGTCTAAAGCAAGTGCAGAATTTTCGTAGCTGTTACTATTTTCCATATTTTTTGATTTTGTTCATTGATATTTTATCGTTGTTTTAAGGAAACAAATCAGAGTTTTTAAGTTTCTTTCCTATTAAATTTATCCTTAATAACTAAGCTGTTTTAAATCGCAAAGATTGAGATGCGAAACGCCAAAACTCGACGTATTAAAAATTATTTTTTCAATACAGGAAAACTAAAAGTCTAAAATTTCAGACAAAAAGATTTAATATTTTGAAAAGCAACTGAATATGATCTTACTTGAATTGATCATTATCAACAACTTAAAAATTCATAAAAAATACGTCACCTTTTGGCGTTTCCGAGGTATAGATTTGTATTTCAAAATCATAAAATTTTAAATAATGGATAAAGTAAGTTTACAGAGAATTGAAAAACTTCATCCCTATGTAAGGGAAGAAGTGAAACAGATTGTGAAAGAATGCAACGAAGCATTAACGGGAAAAGCAAAAATCAGAATTACACAAGGCTTAAGAAGTTTTGAAGAGCAGGAAAAACTTTACGCAATCGGAAGAATTACTTCAGGGAAAAAAGTAACTAACGCAAAAGCGGGACAAAGCATCCATAATTATGGATTGGCTGTCGACATCTGTTTAACGATCGATGGAAAAACAGCAAGCTGGGACACTGTAAAAGATTGGGATAACGACAAGGTTGCCGATTGGTACGAATGTGTAAAGATTTTCGCAAAATACGGCTGGGACTGGGGCGGAAACTGGAAAACCTTTAAAGATCTTCCGCATTTTGAAAAGAAAAATATTGTAACAAAAAAAGGATTGGTAAAAACAAGCTGGAGAACGCTCTATAAAATGCCCAGAGACAAAGAAAATTATCCTGTATTTTAATTCTCTTTTATTTGAAAATTATTTTTTAATACGTCGAGTTTTGTCGCTGTTCCCATCTATCTTTGCTTCAGTAAGATAACATCAAAGCAATTATTATATCAAGCTAAAACCAATAGTCATTTCCCGGAAATCTATTGGTTTTACTTGTCTAAAGTTGTTAGATGTTTCTTTTAAAAAAGTGAAAATCATATGAAAAAGACAACCATTCTTTCTTTGGACGGGGGCGGAATCAGGGGAATTATCACCTGTATTATTCTGCGTTACATCGAAGAGCAGCTTCAGTTTTATGATAGGCCAGGCGCCAGACTTGGTGATTATTTCGACTTTGTTGCGGGAAGCAGCACCGGCGGACTGATTGCTTCTATTATTCTTTGTCCCGACGAACACCGAAAAGCAAAATATTCTATCCAGAAAGGATTAGAATTGTATGCTGAAAAAGGTGGCGATATCTTTCAGGTTTCTTTTTGGGAACGTTTGGTAAATCCTTTTGGACTTCTGAACGAAAAAATCTCTCAGGAAGCGCTGGAAAAAAATCTGAATGATTTTTTTGGAAATTTAGAATTAAAAGAACTAATAAAACCCTGTTTAATAACCAGTTACGATATAGAAAACAGAAGAGCAAAGCTTTTCAATTCCTGGAAAGCCAATCTGAGTACAGATAATTTTTATGTAAAAGATGTGTGCAGGGCCACTTCGGCAGCACCTACATATTTTAGTCCGGTTCAGATAAAATCCATGTATGGACAGATTTTCAGCTTAATTGACGGCGGAATGTTTGCGAATAATCCGGCTTTGTGCGCGTACGCAGAAGCAAGAAAAATTCCTTTTGCAGAAGTTTTGAAAAATCATCAGAAAGCCAATCATCCGAGCGTAAATGATATGATTGTCGTTTCCATCGGAACAGGCATCGAGGCAAGATCTTATTCTTTCAAAAAACTGGAAAAATCCGGAAAAATCGGCTGGGTGAACCCAATAATCGATATTTTGATGTCTGCCAATGCGGAAACAGTGGATTATCAGTTGGGTCAGATGTTTCAGACTTTAGGACAGAGAAATCAGAAAAATTATTACCGGCTTAATCCTTCATTAAAAAATGCTTCTCCTGCAATGGATAATGTAAAAAGATCGAATATTGAAAATCTTATACAGGCGGGATTATGTTATATCGACGAAAACAGAGAAACTTTAAACCAGATAGTACAAAAACTGATTAAAAACAAAATATAAGCTATAAGACTTATAATAAATCAATATAAGCTTTTTTAATTATATTTAAATAACAACTAATCATTACCAATCATGAAGACAATATTTACATTTATTATACTCAACATTCTATCTTTCATTGCTTACTGCTTCATTTTTTATTTCTTGTTCGATTGGTTTAATCCTCCGATTACAGAAGACGGGCATCCATATATGCCGATTGAAAATGTAATGTGTTCGGTAATCGCAGCTTTTGTTTCTACCATTCTATTTTTCATCTTCATCAGAAAATATATTGCAGAAAAATTTTAATTTTTTTGAAAATAATAAATAATACGTCAAGTTTTGACGTTTGCTGCTCCTACATTTGAAATATAAAATAAAACAGAGCAGAAGAACAATTAAAATAAATTTTGAATTCAACATTTACGATAAATACATATTCAATTTTTAACACCAAATAAAAAAACAAAATGAAAACACAACATCATCATTCTGACATTGTCTTCGACAGAACCCGTTACACCATAGAATGGAGCGATATTGAAAATGCCGAAACAGATTACGACAATTATCTTAATGACATCCAAACCTCTTACGACGGATTTTTAAAAATGATGACCTTTAAGAAAATATATATCAATTAATTTTTAAACACATCAAGTTCTGCCGCTGTTCAGCAGTCTGGTATACTACTATCCTTGTTTCGTTTTTCTAAATTCTTCATTTTTCAAATGTTGAACAGCCGGAACTGTGTTTAAAAATCATCATTAAAACATCTATAAATCAACAAATAAAAATTACATATATTATGATAACAAAAGAAGAACTAAAACTTTACTTTGAAAAAGGAGATCAACCCACACAAAATCAGTTCTGGGAATGGATGGATTCTTACTGGCATAAAGAAGAGAAAATTCCGCAGGACGCTGTTGAAACATTTGAAAAAGTAATTCCGCTTTTTGATGGGGATAATTTAATCGGATCTGGGATTAAATTAACAATACCCCTGAATACAAAAAAGATTTTAATAGCGGCATACCTATATGAAGGATTTAATTATCAGATAGCCAAAGTCATTTTTAACGAAGGCCTAGAAGAAATAGGACAACAAGCATTTAATGGTCAAAATATCCAAATCATTAAAACTCCTTCCTCTCTTAAATCTATCGGATCTTATGCTTTTTCCAATCAGGGAAATCAAAGGGGATCAGGTATCTTAGAGCAAATTATCTTGAATGAAGGATTAATAACAATTGAGGAATATGCATTTAGTGGTTCAAAAGCAAAAGTCGAAAACCTATACATCCCAAACTCTGTAAGATCAGTAGGACAAAACGCTTTTTTCATTCCTTCATTACAAACCGTCTCTGCACCTGCCGGTTTAGATCTTAGCACCGCCGGAATTCCTGCAACAGCAGTAATTACATACAGAGACTTACCAGAATAACTTTAAAATTAAAAAATGACAACAAAAGAAGAATTAAAACTTTATTTTGAAAAGGGAGACCAGCCTAAACAAGAGCATTTCTGGGAATGGATGGATTCTTATTGGCATAAAGAAGAGAAAATAGCTTTGGATTCTCTGCCAGATATAATTGATACCTCTGAATTTGCAACCTTAACTTACGTGAACGAAAAAATTGGAGCAGATGACGGCGGAGTCTGGATCTTTCCGGATAATTCAAAATAATCAATTATGAAATTTAGAGAAATTATAGTAAAAAGTATAAATATTGCAGAAGGCAATTATACTAATAATCAGGACGAAATTAAATCTTTTGAGCCCCTTGAAATATATCTGGTTCAGAGAAAAGAAGGATCACACGAACGTTTTGTGACCGATAATAATGGAATTATTTCAAAACAATCTGCTGACAGCAGTGATACATTTGATAACATAACCAATAGAGGGAACTCTACAACAAAGAATGAAATCGTTTTGGCTTCTGCAAAAGGAAGATCTGCCGCACTTGGATTTAATGAAAAAACTTCCGGATATTATTTTGGTGACATGAATCCCGAGCATACCGGAAGTAATAATTTAGGTTTCGGGATTAATACTTTAAAAAAGTTAAGCTCAGGATCCTATAATACCTCTGTCGGCTGTTATAGTCTTTCTGAAGTCTCAGAAGGAAGCAATAACACAACCCTTGGATACGCTACTGCATATCAGCTAAATAGATCATCTACAAATGTATTTATCGGTCATTATACAGGATTTAATTTAAGATCAGAAATATTAGAATCGGATTTAGTAAATATTTCTCCCGCAGCAGCAGCCTATATGAAAGAACAAGTTGCGCTATCGGGATACAACGGTACATCATTTAATTCTTCTTTAAACACTTATGTGGGTGGGGTTATCAATAGTAACGGAAGTACTCCTGTAAGAGCAGCCATGTCAACTATTATCGGAGCGTCAACTTTAAATAATACGTTATACAGAAATTTTAATAATATTGTAATTGGTGCAGGAAATTATATGAGGACGGCAAACTCTGCAATGAATAACTCAATCATCATTGGTAACTGTATTAATTTACCTAATCAGGTAGATGCTTTGGTAATTGGCTCAAATAAATCGCGCAGGATTAATTCATCGGAAGCAATTATATACGGAGAGCTGCCCAATAACAGACTATCTATTAACGCTCCTTTAACAATCCCCTCTCAATACATGCCAAATGCTCAGGGAAGTTCCGAGTTTTCCAAAAATATCGTAGCAAAACCAGACGGTACATTTGGATGGGAAAACAAAACATCTGATGATTTAAGAAGCCTTTCCTACATGAGCGAATTAACCTATACACATGATAACGAAAATTATTATATCAAAGGTACAGCATATTTATGCATGAAAGATGGAGTTGGGGGAAATGCGGGTATAGGATCATATTTAAAAGTATTTGTGAATAATACTGAAATTGCAGGAACTTCTGCAGACAGGGACAATTGGTATCTTAGTAATTTCTCCTACACAACCGGCGAAGGAACTTTTAACGTTTCCCAGATGATTTTACCTTTTACGATTACGATACCAAAATCTACACACACAGAATCGTATTGGACTTCTGGATATTTTTATGCTACCGTTGTATCAACCCATAATCCTTTTGACTATAATAAGCCTACAATCATTCAAAAAGGAGTTAGATTAATTCTTAAATAAAAATAATATTTAAAAATTAATCTCATAAAAAATAAAACACGACAAGTTTTGTCGCATTAACCGCATATATTTGTGGTAGAAACTTTTAGCAATGAAAAAAGATTTTTATCTTACAAGATACGCTTTAATTATAAAAAGATTGGAAAGTTCTCCGGCTACCTATTCGCAGCTGGAAGAGTATCTGCTTAACTCCTTTGAATTTCAGGATGCAGGGATTAAAGGCTACTCTATCCGTACTTTGCAAAGAGATATCAGGGAAATTTCAGATCTTTTCAATCTCTCCATTCATAATAAAAAGAAGGGAGACAATCGTTATTATATTGAGAGCCGCCCGATTATGGAAGTGGATGAATACAACCAGAAATTACTGGAGTCTTTTCAGGTAAGCAACGCTCTGAATCTTCATCCTGATTTTTCTAACCTTATCTTTTTCGAAAGCAGAAAGCCGACAGGTGTTGAACATTTTTATGATCTTTTCTTTGCCATCCGTAACAAAAGAATTGTTTCCTTTGAGCACTACAACTATAAAAATAAACTGATGACTTCCAGAAAAGTTCATCCGTTGGCTTTGAAAGAATCCAAAGACAGATGGTACCTTATTGCTATTGATACCAAAGATAAAATGCTGAAGTCTTTCGGACTAGACAGAATTAATTATCTGGATGTTTCTAAAAATAATTTCAGGGAAAAATACAAATACAATTTCAGAGAACACTTTAAAAACGCCTTTGGTGTGATGAATCTTGCAGAGCAAAACCCGCAAAAAATTGTTCTGAAATGCAGCAGACATCAGGGAGAATACATCAGAAGTTTTCCGCTTCATCAGTCTCAGAAAGAAACCAAAGAAACGCCAGAAGAAATATTTTTTGAGTTTTTCCTGCATCCTACTTACGATTTTATGCAGGAAATTCTTTCCTTTGGAAAAGAAGTTCAGGTAATTGAACCTAAACTTTTAGTTGACGATATCCGCAAAAATCTTCAGGAGTCTTTAAACAGGTATCTTGAAAGCTGAAACTTATCAAGATTTTTTGATTACATTTACATAAATATATCAAAGTGAAATCTTTTTTTGTTTTTCTTTTTTGCTGCGTTTTTTCTTTCTGTTCTTCGCAACAGACCGATGAATTCAAGCTTATTAAAAACTATTATAACCAGCATCGTTCTATGCTCAGCAAAGAGTTTAAGAAAAAATTTGATGCAGAGACAGATAATTATCATAAGGCATCCATAAAGCTCGATTATATGCTTTTCATGCAGAAAATGGACAGTGTAGAAAATGTCGCGCTTACCGGAGCTTTATTAAAAACCAAAAACCTTGAAGATCTCAGCAAATTAAAATTACTGAAAACTTTGTCTCCCGAAGCTCCTGCGGCTCCTTCGGTAGTTATTGATAAAATGGCAGATTATCCCGGAGGAATTAATGAGCTGCGAAAAGAAGTAGCCCATCTGTTTTATCTTGGCGGTGTATATTCTGATGTAAAAACCGTAAAAACTAATGTGGCTTTTATTGTAGAAAAAGATGGCAGCATCAGCAATGTTCAGGCAGAAGGAGATAATTTCACGTTCAACAGACAGGCAGAAATTGCTCTTTATTCTGTTTCACAAAAGTTTTCTCCGGCTATCATCAATGGTGGTCCGGTACGATATCGTTTCCGGCTTCCTTTAACCATGAATATTGAACCATAAATGTTTACCGACGAATATTTCATGAAAATGGCTCTTCATGAAGCTGAAACCGCGTTAGAAAAAGATGAAGTTCCTATCGGATGCGTAATAGTTTCCAATAACAGAGTGATTGCAAGAGCCCATAATCTTACTGAAACCTTAAACGATGTAACGGCTCACGCAGAAATGCAGGCAATAACTTCTGCTGCCAATTTTCTGGGCGGAAAATATTTAAGAGACTGTACACTCTATGTCACAATGGAACCTTGTGTAATGTGCTCCGGTGCATTGTCGTGGTCACAAATTTCAAAAGTTGTCATCGGGGCAAGAGATGAACAACGGGGGTTCATCAATAAGAACCTTTCTCTTCACCCAAAAACAGAAATCGTTACCGGGATTTTAGAAAATGAATGTTCTTTAATTGTGAAAGAATTCTTTAAATCTAAAAGATGATATAAAAGTTGAGGTTTAGGATAATATTTATCAATCGTTTTTTTATCTGAACCTCAAGCTTTTACTATAAATTTTTCCCCAGAAAATATAACCCTTTCAAAGTATGCAATCTGTCCATCACGTGAATCTTATCCGTTAGAGGTTTGTAGACATGAGAGACTCCGCTTATTGCCACCACAAAACAATCATCGTTTACCTCATCGTTTATTCTGTCTATAAATCCTTCTACCATTCCCAGAAATCCGTAGACCATTCCGCTTTGCATACAGGTTACCGTATCTAAACCCAAAACGGTTTTTGGCTTTACCAGCTCAATTTCCGGAAGCTGAGCAGTCTGGCTGATCAGAGAATTAAGTGCAGTAACGATTCCCGGAGCGATAATTACTCCCAAAGTTTCTCCGCTTTCTGCAACACAGCTTGCCGTGAGTGCAGTTCCGAAATCCAGTACAATTTTTTTTCTGTCGGGATACATATTATGAGCCGCAACAAGGTTTGCATAAATATCAGTTCCCATCTGTTTAGATTTTGCCTGAACTTCGGAAGGCGTATTTCTGTCAACAATCACAGGATGAATATTGTGGATCTTTTTTATTGCTGCACTCATCACTTTTGTAAGCTGAGGTACAACAGATCCGATAATGACTTTACTGATTTCTGCAGGCTCAATTTTATAGGTCTGATACAGCATCAGCATTTGTACGTATAATTCGTCTGCCGTTCTGTATGGTTTTGTATTAATTACCCAGGAAATATCACAGTTGTCTTCGTTAAAAAGTCCGAATCTGATATTGCTGTTTCCTATGTTTATTACAATTGACTTCATTTATTTATTTTCAAAAAGATGGAAATCTCCGATTAATTTTAAGGCATTAAATTTACTGATTTTAGTAAAACTACGGTTTAGATTTTCTTGTATTTAAGAAACAATTATTTATATTTAAACCTAAAATCACTTCAACTCAAATTTTCATGAAAAAACTGATTCTGCTATTTTTATTTCTTTCGGGAATTAACGCTTTCTCACAGACTGCCGCCGGCGCAAAAGAAGTATTTGAAAAAATAAAAAAAGAAGCAAAGATCGACGGAAGCGATAAGACGGTTTACCATATTCTGGACGAGTTCTACAACAAGAGCTTACAGGCTGAAAATGATGAAATGACCACGGAAACCATTGAAAAAATCCAGAGTCTGCTTTCCGATCCTTCTACAAAAAATATTCATCTGCTGATGTTGTTTTTGATGTATCAACAGCATATAAGCCAGACAGCAATGGTTGGCAAAAAGCCTAATTCTGAGTTTCAGGTAGAAACAATGAAGATATTGAATAGTGAATTTCAAAAAATATATGGGAAAATTCCTGCCATCATTTATATTTATACTTATGAATCTTTGGACAGTGCAAACAAGAAGGACGAAGCTAAAGCATTTGCTGCGCAGGGTTTAAAAGAATATCCCGATTCTGTTCCTTTAAAAGTTTATCATTATCTCAATACCAATGATGAAGTCCTAAAAAATGATTTGGTTAAAAATCATTCTAACCACTGGATGGTAAAGCAATTTGGAATTCAATAAAAATTCACTTTCAATTATCACGTAATATCATATAAAAAAATCCCTGAAAAAAACTCTTCAGGGATTTTTTATGCTTCTTTAAATTTAATTTTATTTCACTTCAACGAAATTATCCGCCATATTCACATCAGCAAGTCTTTGACTAAAATCTATTCCTAAAACCGATAACTGTGATTTTGTATAAGGAATGGTGATGGAGTATTCTTTCTGCGTCCAAGGCCAGTAAGGCATTGTTTTGAATTCTCCGTAAGCATCTTTTTCCTTCCACGTACGAGTCATGTTCATAGGAATCTGATAATTGATTATTTTTTTGTCCGTAGTTATCACACTGAAATCAATCGGCATCGGAACCTGTCCGTTATTCACCAAAGTAATAGTAGTGGATTTTGCATCGTATTTTACGTCTTTGATTCCGTAATCAATTGTTTTTGTGGTATTGATCCAATAATTCTGAAACCATTTCAGATCCATTCCTGATACTTTCTGGGCAATGTGTAAAAAGTCTCTGTCTGAAGGATGTTTTAGCGCCCATTGATCGTAATACTGCTTCAATGTTTCCGCAAGATTCTGTTCCCCCATAATGTAACCCAACTCAACCAGATATAATTCTCCTTTTACATAAGAAGCATACGTATAGGAAGTTCCGTTATCATGATGATCTCCCAACCAGATTGCCGGTTCTTCGATACCTTTTTTTACAAAATTTCTATAAGCATTTAATGAATTGGCAAAAGGATTCGGAAGTTCTTTTGCAGGAGGAAACAACTGATTCATTACATATCCTTCCGCATAACTTGTAAATCCTTCGTCCATCCACGGACGCATCGGTTCGTTGGTCGCAAGAATTTGCTGATACCACGAATGCGCTCCTTCATGAGCCATTAATCCCATCAATCCTTCAATATCATTTGCTTCACCTAAAATCATGGTACACATTCCGTATTCCATACCTCCATCTCCTCCCTGAATGAAAGAATATGTCGGATACACATATTTCCCGAAATGGGAATTCATCAACTGATAATATTTTGTGATGTAAGGCTGTGCTTCTTCCCAGACTTTTGTTTTATCGTTATTCTGATATACTAAAAAAACTTTCGGACCTTGCGGAACGTCAAAACTTTTTACGATATAGTCTTTATCTGCAGCCCAGGCAAAATCGAGGATATTTTTAGCGCTCCATTTCCATGTTGCTTTATTTTTATCTGCTTTAATTTTAGCATTAGCATCATACCCTTTTACTTCAGAAGGATTTTCCAGAATTCCTCCCGCTCCGATTACATACTCTTTATTGATTTTAATGGTTACATCAAAATCCGAGAACGGCGCGTGAAATTCCCTTCCGATATAATCAAATGTCGCCCAACCGTCGTAATCGTATTCTGCGATTTTCGGATACCATTGCGTCATCGTCATATCCACTCCTTCCCTGTTATTTCTTCCGCTTCTTCTGATTTGCTGCGGAATTACCGCATCCCATTCTAAAGTAAATGTAGTGGACGAATTAGGTCTAATCGGTTCTGCAAGGTAAACTTTCATTACCGTCTCCTGAATCTCAAACTTCAGTATTTTCCCGTTCTGTTTGATCCAATGGATATTTTGCGCCCCTTCCTGATCTTTCGGGATCGAAGCCAATCTTGAAACACCATCTTTCTGAAGTCTGGAATCTCCGTTTTTTCCCTGTCCTGCAACTCTCTGATCCATCATCGAATTGGGTTTGAAAGCATTCCAGTACAAATGGAAATAGACAACATTCAATTCGTCCGGAGAGTTATTTTTGTAATCTAAAGTTTGTTTTCCTTCGTAGGTAAACTTTTCAGCATTCACATCAATATCCATCTTGTATTTCGCACTCTGCTGATAATAAGCTCCCTGCTGAGCATGAAACTGTGAAATGATAAATGCAAACAGGATTGCAACCGATTTTTTCATTTAAAATTTTATTTTTTCTAAAGATAAGTATTTAAAATAAAAGCCTCAAATATGAAGTTTTGATTAGTTTGTGTTTGTTTATAATATAGATTTAATTAATTTAGATAATTATTTTACATAAAAGTTGAAAATATGAAAGAAAAATTTTAATGCGTCAAGTTTTAGCGCATTATAGTATTAGATTTGTTGAAAATAAAATATATAACAAATTAAATATGTCAAATAGTTATAAATAATAATAAAACATATTGTTTTGTATGCTATTTGTATATATTTGTAATATTATAATATTTCTAATCATATTAATTTGAATAATTAAAATAACTATAATGAAACGTTTTATAATTAATTACATTAACAATTTAGAGCTGACTGTAAGTGTTGTCGGGGATGTACTAGCTAAGACTTTCCGAAACGACAATGGATTAATCAGTGATGAAGGACGTGAAATTTTAGATAACGATATTGACAGAAAGAGTGTTGAGGAGGCAGTTGATTATCTTAAAAAACATTCTGAAGTACAGAATAAAGAAGTTGAACTATCAGACAATCGTAAAATTCTAATTTCAATCGGTTAATGAATTACAACATAGCATTAAGTAGCTTTGTCTATATTTTAATATTTATATTTCCTGGAGTTCTTTTCAGGAAGTTTTATTATATAGGACCTTTCACTAAGCAGTTTAATAATGGTAATTTATTTGAAAGATTTATTATTACATTATTTTTAAGTGTAATATCATTAATGACTTCGGGAGGAATAATTTTATTCTTGAGAGATGTATTAAATATTCCATTTTTGCCATCAATATCATACACTACGGTATTTAACGTACTGAATGACTTACAAGATAATAAATTACCAGATCCAAAGATATTTACTAAAACTTACAAGGACTTCACTATATTATTAATGCTTTTATTTTCTCTTTCAGGAATACTGGGAGCATTTTCTTATATGCTTGTAACTACTTTTAAATTAGATTTATACCTTAATGTATTTAAATTTAATGACAAATGGCATTATCATGTAAAAGGCAAGAACAGTAATAGAATAAAAGAGGAAAAATATCTCTACACAGAAGTAAATGTTCTGACTCAGGATGGTAATTCAGAAAAAACTATGTACTCCGGATATCTGAATGATTATACAGTAGATGAGAATAATAGTATAAAATCGGTTATTTTAGAAGAGGCACACAGATACAGCTATAATGATTTAAATAATTCAAATCAAGATAGAGAAAGACCTATAAGAGGAAGCTTAATGTATATAGCTTGTGAAAGTGTAATGAATATTAATTTCACTCATATTTTCTTGCCTAAAGTAAAGAAAACATTCAAAGAGAAGCTAATTATTTTTCTTAAAGTAATTTTTGCGTTATTGTATGCATCAACATTCATTTTATTTTGGATGGATAATGTTATTTATCACTTCGATCAAATATGGAAAAAAGCTATATTTATTATATTCTCTATTCTGATTGAGATGATTTTTTACAATGCTTTAAAAGACTTGCTGAATAATAGTAAAAATAAAATTCAAAGATCAATCATTTACTTTCAATGTATTGTACTTTGTGCAGGATTAGTTGTATTCGCTTTAGACTTACTTGATTTTTGGTGGATTTTAGCAATAGAATTTTTAATAACTCTTGCTTTTGTTCAACTTATAACATACTTAGCAAATAAAAAAGCGTCCTAAATAAGATGTTCTTTTTTATTTTACGTTATGTATTTTGAATGCTAAAATTTTTTAAGATTAGACATTTGGATAATTTACAAAATATTATTATTTAACAGTAAGTTTATAGATTCACATAAATTTATATAATCATCTTAGAAATTCATGTCTCAACAAAAAACCTCAAATGAAAACATTCGAGGTTTATATGTAATTGAAATTAATCAAATTATTTTTTCGCTGAAGATTCTTTCTTTCCGCTCTGTAAGATCTTTTCTAAGATTCTTAAGGTAATAAGATAGGTTGGTTTTACCCCTGTCAATCCTAAACCTCCCGAAGAAAGCGTACTTCCGGTTTCCAAAGGATTATCGGATGCGTAATAAGCATACATCACGAATAAATCCGGAGTAATGTGATGTCTGATTTTAGATGCCACCTGAATTGCTTTCTGATAATGTGCTCCTTCCATCTCAAGACCGATCGCTTTCCATGAAGTATTCATAAAATACGAAAGAATGTCCCTGTTCTGAAGCGAAGTTCCCAAAACGGTAATCATCGGACCTTCGAAAGCTTTTAATTCATCGTCTTTAAAATCGTCCAGTTTCAGGGCATTTTCAAACGGATAATTGTCTGCTGTTCCTTCAAAAATATGTGAAGTCGGGATCATGATGTCTCCTTTTCCTCCGGCAAGAATTCCCGCTTTCCCCATGATGGAAACAGATTTTACCTTCATCATATACACTTCCCCTTTATGTTCGTAAGGTCTCAGCAATTCGTCCATTATTTCGTAAGCCTGTTCTCCGAATGCATAATCAAAAACCATTACAACATCATCACCTGCAAATTTAATATCCTGAAAAGGTGTATTTCTGAGATCTGTTTTGCTGAGGTCGATGATCTGCACATCGATATTACTTCCGCTTTTGTCATTAATGTAGATCATTCCCTGTTCCAAAGCGTATTTTGAAACTTTATCGCGAAGTTCTTTCTTGTCGGAAATTTCTCCGTACATTTTATAATCTACTTCTTTGTGATCTTTTTTCTTCAATGCTTCGTTGGCATACAGCATATTTTTCACAGAGTGCATATTTGCAGAAATGATGTGAAGCGGTCTCATGTGAAGATTATTTTCAAATAGCACTTCTTTTACTTTATTCGCCCACTTTTCACCAAAATAGTGATGTCCTACTCTTTCCTTTAAGATAGCACTGAAATGAATTTCTCTTTCTCTGGTCTGTTTTGCATCTTCCAGACTTACTTTCGCAAGGTTGTAGATAATTTTGAATAAACGGTCAGGATTTTCATCATCCCCGAAAGTATTATAAGCCTTTAAAGTTTCATCAAACGTTCTTCCTATTAAAGAAGACAAATGAATAAGGGCAACTTCTTTTTCTCTTCTGCTGAATTTTTTCTCGCCCTTCACCACTTCTTCGATAATTTTGAAGGCTCTTGTCGGTTTCCAGTTTTCATCCTGAATGAAAGCCAGATTGCGAACTTTATCTGCCTCAATGAATAAAAAGGTAAGGTGGGTAAGAATATCATAAATTTCCGAACGCCCCAAAAGAACTTCAATGTTCATCTGGTGTTCATCGATTCTGTAACAGTTTCTTCTTCTTTTTTTAGGAACGATCGGTTCGAAACTTCCTTTATCAAAACCTTCGTCTGATGTAAGATGAATGAAGGCGCATTCTTCGATTCCTTCTGGAAGTCTGTCTAAAACATACATCAAACCATCGAGCTCCACTTTGCTGGGCATACTCATGGTACCGTAAATTTCCGGATTGATCGTCTTCAACAAACTTCTAATGCTTTCTCCTGAAACTCCGCTCGGCTTGAAAAAACCTCTATAAAACAGGTGTCTCATAGATATGTATAGTCTTTCAATTGCCTCGGTGGTTTCTCTTGCTCTAGAATTTGTCATATATTTAAAATTTTTATAAAAAGTCTGCTAAGTTACGAAAAATATTTTAAATGATACTATTAATTTGCTAACCAGCATTTTAACACAATTGGCGTAACAAACAAAAATTGTTTTTCTGTCTTAAAATTAAGATTTTTGAGGTGTTCTTTTTTAATGTATCAGCAATAAATTTTCTTAATATTAAAAGTTACAGTTTAAAGTTCGATTCACTTTCTCATATATTAATAGGTATAAAAATTTCAATTTGGGAATTCAAGCCCCTTTAAAAACTCATTATATTTTAAAATTATATTAAATTTCAAAAGCACCCCTTAAATTTTCAGGGTAAAATATTTTTCAATTCATTTTTTTTGTAAATTTGCCCCGTAAAAATTAACCTAATATGTCAACTTTAAGATTCAAAGCGTTAGAAACTTTACCATTCAAGGACTTCAGAAGAGATAATTCTGTAGAAGTTCCCGTGAAATTATCAGAATTATTCTGTCAGAATGTTTTCTCAGAAGAAACGATGAGAGAATATTTAACGAAAGAAGCATTCCAGTCTATTATGGATGCGGTAAAAAAAGGAAGCAAAATCCAGAGACACATTGCAGATCAGGTTGCGGTAGCCATGAAAGACTGGGCAATGAGCAAAGGTGTAACGCACTACACACACTGGTTTCAGCCTTTAACAGGTTCTACAGCAGAAAAGCACGATTCATTCTTCACACCAATTGAAGGTGGAAGAGCGATCGAAAGATTCAGCGGAAATTTACTGATCCAGCAGGAACCGGATGCATCTTCTTTCCCGAATGGAGGTATCAGAAACACTTTTGAAGCAAGAGGTTATACCGCATGGGATCCTACATCTCCTGCGTTCATCATGGGAACTACTCTATGTATTCCTTCGATCTTCATTTCTTACACAGGAGAAACTTTAGATTATAAGGCTCCTCTTCTAAGAGCTTTGAACGCGGTAGATGAAGCTGCAACCAATGTAATGCAGTATTTCGACAAAAATGTAACGAAAGTAACCCCAACTTTAGGTTGGGAGCAGGAATATTTCTTAGTAGATTCTGCTTTATATCAATCTCGTCCTGATTTGGTTTTAACAGGTAAAACTTTATTAGGACATTCTCCTGCAAAAGGGCAGCAGTTGGATGACCACTATTTCGGTTCAATTCCTACAAGAGTCATGAATTTCATGAAAGAGTTGGAAATCGAATGTATGAAATTAGGAATCCCTGTAACAACGAGACACAACGAGGTAGCTCCGAATCAATTCGAATTGGCTCCAATGTTTGAAGAAGTAAACGTTGCTGTTGACCACAACTCTTTGTTGATGGACGTTATGGCAAGAATTGCTCACAGACATCATTTCCATATTTTGTTCCACGAAAAGCCTTTCGCTGGCGTAAACGGAAGCGGAAAGCACAATAACTGGTCTTTAGCAACCGATACAGGTGAAAACCTTTTAAGCCCAGGAAAAAATCCTAAGAAAAACTTACAGTTCTTAACGTTCTTTGTCAACACAATTAAAGCAGTTCACGAATATGCAGATCTTTTAAGAGCAAGTATTGCTTCTGCAAGCAACGACCACAGATTGGGTGCAAACGAAGCTCCGCCGGCAATTATTTCCGTATTCATCGGAAGTCAGTTGTTCAGAGTTTTGGAAGAGCTTGAAAAAGTAACGGAAGGAAAACTTTCTCCGGACGAAAAAACAGATTTAAAATTAAATGTAGTTGGAAAAATCCCTGAAATCCTGTTGGATAACACAGACAGAAACAGAACTTCTCCATTTGCATTTACAGGAAATAAATTCGAGATCAGAGCGGTAGGTTCTTCTGCAAACTGTGCAGAATCTATGACGGTAATGAACACGATTGCTGCAAAACAATTAAACGACTTCAAGAAAGAAGTAGATGCTTTAATTGAAACTGGTCTTAAGAAAGATGAAGCAATCTTCAATGTATTGAGAGAGTACATCAAGCAGTGTAAAAACATTATGTTTGAAGGAGACGGATATTCTGATGACTGGGCTAAAGAAGCGGAAAAGAGAGGTTTAAACAACTTAAAAACAACTCCCGAAGCTCTTAAGCAGGAAATGGATGAGAAATTCTTAGCGCTTTACGAAGAGATGGGAATTTTCACGCACAGAGAAGTTGAAGCAAGAAACGAAATTAAATTAGAAAAATATTCTACGGTTATTGATATCGAAGCAAGAGTGTTAAGTGACATCGCAAGAAACCACATTATCCCTTCCGCGTTAAATTATCAGAACAGACTGATTGAGAACGTAAAAGGGTTAAAAGAAATTTTCGGAGACAAAGAATTCAAGTCTTTGGCAAAAGAACAAATGAGCTTAATTACAAGCATTTCCGAGAATGTTTCTAAAATTAAAGTAGGCGTTGAAGATCTTATTAAAGCAAGAGAAGCGGCAAAAGCAGTTACCGAGAGCCAAAAACAGGCTGAAGAATACTGTAATAAGGTAAAACCTTTATTCGACACCATCAGAGATGCATCAGACGATCTTGAAATGATGGTAGACGATGAGCTTTGGCCAATGACGAAATACAGAGAAATGTTATTTACAAAGTAACATTTGTAAAGTTCCATATTAGTGAAACTCTCCGATTGATCGGGGAGTTTTTTTATGAGGTATGAATGCTTTGTTAAAACGAAAACAACAGCCGTTATAAAAGCATTAAAAAGTAGAGTTAAAAACCTGAAACAACCGAAAAACCAATCATTTATTAACAAAATTTATAATGGGGTATTTTGAATTAATTTGATTGCCTATCCTTTATTTTACAATAATCCGCAATAATTTTGTTAAAGAATCTTAATAAAAAAAACCGCACACCTACCCAAAACAGGCGGTTGCGGTTTATTTTTTTTTAACATACGTAAAAATTATGTTAAAATGTGTTAAATAAAGAAGCTGACAATTGTCATATCGGGGCTCTTTTACTTGGATTCTATATTTTTGTATTGCTTTTGAAAATATACTATCCTTTTTTAACACGGTAATCAAATATATATGAAGAAAAGAGTTTTGTTTTATCTAGTTGCTTTCGTCTCTACTGTATCGTTACAATCGTGTGTTACAAACTACGTAGTTTCAAAACCAGCAACTTACGCTAAAGAATACAAAACAGATGCCAAACTTGCCTCTCTTGAAACAAACAAAATGGAGCAGGATAAGCAGAAATTAATCAACTCATTTCTTGCAGAAAAGGCAGCTACTTTAGCTAACGCAAAAAATTCTATCAAAAATTCTGAGATTGCAAAAGCAATCAAACATAACGCAACAATCGATAACATCTTAAACGAAGCACAGACTTATCTTGGAACGCCATACCGTTACGGAGGAATGACAAGAAATGGGATTGACTGTTCAGCTTTTGTACTTTCAGTTTTCGGTGCTGCAGCAGGTCTTAGCTTACCAAGAGTAGCTGCTTCACAATCTGAAGAAGGTGAAAGAATAGAAAAAGAAAACCTTCAGAAAGGAGATTTGATTTTCTTTTCTCACGGAAGAAGAATTTCTCACGTAGGAATCGTAGAAAGCGTAACAGAAGAGGGGGAAGTGAAGTTCATTCACGCCGCAACTTCAAAAGGAGTCATGATTTCTTCATTAAATGATTCTTATTGGGGTCCAAAATACAGATTCGGAAAGAGAATCATCAACGAAAACGGAGAAGCTTACAATAATCTTGCAACAACAACTCCGGCAGCAAACGCAGCAAGTTTTTAATTTTAAATAATTGATTTAAATAATGAAACCATCAAAATTTTTGATGGTTTTTTTATTGTTCCGTTTTTGACTACCCCGTCTTTTGCTTTGCAAAATCCACCTCTTCAGAGAAGGGGAATTGCTTTTTTCTAATACTAAGAAGATAAATAATTTGCTTTTAGTTTCACAGAGCCGTTTCACTCATAAAAGAGCTTAGATAATTTTTATCTCATTTTGTTATTAAAATTACTGTGAAATTGAACTACTGCGGAGTTCTGATTCTGCATTCTTCATTTATACTACACAGATATTACCGAATATTTATGTAACGAAATTCCAAAGATAAAATGGTATTAGACAGCAAACGATCAACGATTAACCATCAACTGTAGTCTATCCGTTTTTATCAATTTCAATATCGAACTGATGAAGGAGTCCATGAATTTCAGAAAGCGAAAATTTAGCCTTCTTAAGCCTGTTTAAAATCGGATTGATGGAATAACTGAACGATGTACGGAAATCCGCTTTTTCGAGGTTGGTATGGTCGAAAACAGCTCCGGAGAGATCGCATCCGGAAAATATTGCGTTCGATAAATCGCATTCAGAAAAATCAACCTCAATTAATTTTGAACTTCTGAATAGTGTTTTTTTAATTGATGTTTTATAAAATATGGAATTGTTGAGAAGACAGCTTTCAAATGTAAACGATAATCCGAATTCGTTGCAGTCGTTGAAATGCAGTCCAAACATTTTACACTCTTTAAAAACCACCTCGCGAAAAGCTGTTGAAACCAGATTCATCATGCTGAGGTTGCAGCCAATAAATTCGCAGTCATTAAAATTATAGCCTGAAAGATTCGCGTATTCTAAATTACAGTTTCGGAAAGTACAGTTTTCGTATTCGCCTTTGTCTAAAAGCTGCGTTAAATTTTTGTTCTCAAAATGCTGATTTGAAAAATAGGATTCTTTCATAAACTTTGTTGAGAGTTATTTTATCTCGCGAATTTGGCAGGTTACGCAGATCTCAATTATGAAAATTAAAACATACCATTTTAAGCTTCCATCATCCAACTTCTATCCTCCAGCTTTTAAACCAGACTATTCTTATCCGAATAATTTAATTTAAAGAAAATAAAAGTCATCATTGAGAACGCCAGTAAAGAACTTCCTCCATAACTGAAATACGGCAACGGAATACCAACGGTTGGGAATAGCCCCATTACCATTCCTAAATTGATGGTAAAGTGCATTAAAAGAATCGAGGCAAAGCAATATCCGAAAACGCGGTTAAAGCCCGATTTCTGCTGCTCGGCGAGATAATAAATCCTTCCGATGTACACCATATAACAGAGAATAAGAACGGCGCTTCCTACAAAACCCCATTCTTCACCTACAGTACAGAAAATATAGTCGGTTTCCTGCTCCGGAACAAATTTCCCCTGCGTAACGGAACCTTCACGGTATCCTTTTCCCCAAAGACCTCCGGAACCGATAGCGGTTTTAGAATACAACAAATTATATCCGGAAGTATCCCTGAATGCTTTTTCACCTTTAAAAAGAACCTCAATTCTTTCTCTCTGGTGTTTCGGCAGTTTTTCTAAAATATAAGGCGCACCGAAAGCCAGACCACATAAAAGCAGCACCGAACCCGCAATACTTGAGATGGAAATAATATTCCACGACATTTTGTAATAATTCATTGCAATGTATCCTCCGATAATCAGGATGATGGTAATCGCAACCCAGATCGGATCTATCGCCAAAGAGACGAGGAAAACCCCTGCAAAAAGAAATCCTACTCCAAACAGAACTCCGCTCAATCCTTCACGATACAAGGCAATAAAGAAGGCGATAAAAACCAACATGGAACCAACATCGGGAATGGCGAGAACCACAACAGCCGGAATTCCGACAATAGCCAAAGTGGTTAGTAATGACTTCCTGTTTTTCAGATTAAATTCCGGTCCGGAAACATAATTTGCGAGCATTAAAGCCGTTCCAATTTTTGCAAACTCAACAGGCTGCATGGTAAAACTTCCGAATTTATACCAGTTTTTCTGCCCGAGAATTTCTTTTCCAAAAGGAAAAAGCCCGATCAGCAGTAAAACACCTCCAATGTAAATAATTCCTGACATATTTTCGAAGAACTTGCTTCGTCCCACGAAAATCACCAATCCGACGAACAGGGAAATGCAGAAGAAAATAAGCTGTTTTTCTCCTAACTTTTGGTCTACACTATAAATATTTGCGATGGCAAAAGCACAAAGCAGGAAATATAAGCCAAGACCTAATTTATCTATTCCTTCTGCCCATTTCATTGTTTAGCAGGTTTTGTTTTATTATTTTTCGTTTCGATGTCTATCTGTTTCTGCAGTTTTGCTTTCTGCTCTTTTACGAATTTCAGGCTGTCCTGTATCCTTTTTTGCTTAACAGAATCTACTGGCTCTTTGTATAAACCTTTACGCTTCAGATCAGCAATCCACTGTCTTTTATATTCAGGCATAAAGCTTGAGGAAGTCATTTTTTTGTAGAGATTTTCACGCTTCAGATCACCTGTAATAAATTTTTCGGCGATTACCGTTGAGGCTGGACCTGCCCAAGTCGCTCCAAATCCGGCGTGTTCCATTACCGCCGCAACCACAATTTTAGGTTTATCAGCCGGAGCAATCAAAACAAAAATGGAATTATCTTTTCCCTGCGGAACCTGTGCGGTTCCCGTTTTTGCCAACTGGGTAAAATCGTTGGATTTTAAGCCATGTGCCGTACCTCTTAAAACTACGGCTTCCATTCCTTTCAGCACAGGTTCAAAATGTTTTTTATCAACCAAAGTCTGATGCTTCTTTTTGAATCTCGGATCCGGATTGGGTTTTCCGTCGATCGATTTCACGATATGCGGAGTGTAATACCATCCTTTATTGGCGATTGCAGCCACATAATTGGCAAGCTGAAGCGGAGTTACCAATACGTCTCCCTGTCCCATTCCGTTGAAAACAGCCCCGGTTGCCAAAGGATCCCAGTTTTTAGGATCTTTTTTAGAACCACTTGCTTTATAAATAGAAGCCATTCTTTTCTCATAAAATTCTCCGGTTGGAATTCTTCCTTTTGCACCTACTGCAAAATCATTGTTCAAAAATTCCCCTACTCCGAAACTGCTCATGATCTTTTTCCATTCGTCAACTCCCTTCGAAGGATTTCCGGGATATTTATTGAGAATTGCTAAATAAGCGTACGAAAAGTAACAGTTACTCGAAACCTGAATAGCAGGAATCAGCGGATCTGCGCCACCGTGACCTTTAATTCTCAACCCTCTGTAATTAAATCCGCCTCCACAAGGAAACACTGTATTTTCGTCCATTACGCCCATCTGCATTGCAGACAAAGCGGTTAACAATTTAAATGTGGAACCGGGAGGATAAGCCGCCTGTAAAGACCGGTCGAAAGTCGGTTTGTTTTCGTAAATTGTATCTTTGGATAAAGCGTATAGATTTTTAGATTTATTCGGTCCTGTAAAAAGATTCGGATCGATATCCGGTCCGGTTGCAGCCACCAGAACTTCTCCGTTATTGGGATCAATTGCTACAATGGCGCCATGCTTATTGACAAGCATTTCTTCGGCAATTCTCTGCAAATCGTAGTCTATGGTAAGGGTGATGTCTTTTCCTGTGATGACGTCCTTATCTAAAGATCCGTTTTTATAAGGTCCTACATTTCTCAGTTTGATGTCCTTCTGAATGTATTTCATTCCCTTCACTCCGCGAAGGTCTTTTTCGTAGGCTTTTTCAACTCCTGTTTTTCCGATGAAATCGCCCGGTAAGTAATACGCAGAGTCCTTTTTAATTTCCCTTTCGTTAACTTCACTGGTATATCCCAAAAGATTTCCAGACGTAGAAACTTCATACTGTCGCTGAGGTCTTGAAACGATGCTGAAAGCGGGATATTTGAATATGATTTCCTGAACTCTCGCAATGTCTTCACGGCTTAGATTTTTCATGAAGGTCATGGGAGTCAGCTTGGAATAATATTTTTCTTTTTTAATATTTTCGATGGTTCTGATGAAATCATTTTTCGATATCTTCATCAGGTTACAGAATCCTACGGTATCAAAATCAGGACGCATTAAAGCCTGAGTGAAGGAAATTTCGTAGGCAGGCTGGTTTCCCACCAGAATTTTGCCGTTGCGGTCAAAAATGACTCCTCTTTGCGGAATAACGTATTCAATTTTAATGGAAGTATTGGCTGCATTTAAAGCATAACGATCCGTAAATAACTGTAAATAAGCAATTCTCGCTACAAAAATCAGAGCGATAACGATAAGAACGGAAAAGATTTTTAAATAACGTGTGTTCAAACTTTTTGTTTGATTTTAAAGATTAATGCGTAAATAACTATAAATATAAACGAAATTAAACTAGTTACCAATACATTAAGCAATATTTCAAAAAATCTGCTCAACTTGAAGAATTCAATGTACTGTACTAAAAGCTGATGCAAAAAGATACTTGAAAATAAAAACAGTAAAAACTGCGCCCACTGCAGGGACTGAAAAGAGAAAAAATCTGTGGAAGTATCCGTAGAAGTTCTGAAAATCAATGTTCTGAAATAAGCAATCAAAGTGGTTGCAAAGGCATTCATTCCCCAGGTTCCGAGAAATGCATCTACGGAAAGCCCGATAAGAAAACTTAGTGCTAAAAACTGAAATTTATTTCTGAAAAAAGGATAAAACATCACGAATACCGGATAGAGCACCGGAGTGTACTTTCCGAAAATGGTGATCCTGTTCAGTACAAAAACCTGTAATGCAACCAGAAAAATCATAATCAATATATCCGTAAATAATGTTCTGCTAATCATTTTCCTTTTTTATTACAGCCTGCATGGTATCCTGAATCTTCTGAACTTCAGCTTTTTTGAGGTTTTTCACCACATAAACTTTGCTTAAAGCTCCCATTTTTTCACTTAGTTCCACAGAAATATCCCAGAATCCGGTTTTATTATCCACAGAATATCCTGCAATGGTTCCGATCTGTACGCCTTTAGGGAAAATCGCTGATTTTCCGTCGGTAACCACAGTATCGCCAATTTTCAGGGCAACATATTTTGGAATATCCGCCAAATGCATTACTCTGGAGTTGTCTCCGTTCCATGTTAAAGTTCCGAAATATCCTGAGTTTTTTAAAGCAGCATTGATTCTGATTTTATTAACACTTAAAACCGACTGAACCAAAGCATAGCTGTCTGTAGAATTAATAACGATTCCGGCAATCCCTTTTGGAGCCATCACGCCCATTTGCGGAAAAACACCGTCTCTGCGACCTCTGTTGATGGTAAAATAGTTATTTCTTCTGTTGATGCTGTTGAAAACAATCTCTCCGTCTACAAAAGTATAGATTTGTCCGCCTCCGATCGTATCATGAACTTTTCTGAACATTGGATTTTTCGCTCCTTGTTTTCCGTAAAGTTCCACCATCAAGGCTTTATTTTGTGCCACAAGATCTTCGTTGATTTGTTTCAGCTTAAGATACGAAACTCCTTCATCGATATATCCCGAAACCCAAGAATTGAAAGCAGCAGACTGCCCTGCAATCCATGATTGCTGCATTGCGTTTTTAGAGAATATCAGAACAAGAGCAATGATTTGCAGAAATATAAAGAAAACAAATAGCGCATTCTTTGAAAATAATCTCAGCAAAAATCCCATTCAGATGTGTTTCGTAAAAAGTTAGAATTATTTAATTAAGAAATTGAATTTATCCATATTCTTAAGTGCAATACCTGTTCCGCGAACAACCGCTCTCAACGGATCTTCTGCTACAAATACAGGAAGACCTGTCTTTTTGTGCAATCTGTCTGCAAGACCTCTTAATAATGCACCGCCATAAGCAAGATAAATTCCTGTCTTATAAATATCTGCCGCCAATTCCGGAGGAGTAAGAGAAAGTGTTTCCATTACCGCATCTTCAATTCTGATGATCGATTTGTCCAATGCTCTTGCAATCTCTTTATAACCCACCATAATTTCTTTTGGCTTTCCTGTAATAAGGTCTCTTCCCTGTACCGGAATATCTTCGATATCTACGTCTAGGTCTTCAACGGCAGAACCAACTTCGATTTTAATTCTCTCCGCTGTTCTTTCTCCGATATATAAGTTGTGATGCGTTCTTAAGTAATACGCGATGTCATTCGTAAATACATCTCCCGCAATTTTTACAGATTTATCGCAAACGATACCTCCTAAAGCTACAACAGCAATTTCTGTAGTACCGCCACCTATATCGATGATCATGTTTCCTTCAGGTTTCTGTACGTCGATTCCAACCCCTATTGCTGCAGCCATCGGCTCATAAATCAAACGAACTTCTTTAGCGTTTACTTTCTGGGCAGAATCTCTTACCGCTCTTTTTTCAACCTCTGTAATTCCGGAAGGAATACAGATTACGATTCTTAATGCGGGCTGAATAAATTTCCCTTTAATTCCCGGAATTTTTTTGATAAATTCCTTAATCATGTGTTCAGAAGCGTGGAAATCGGCAATTACCCCGTCTTTCAACGGACGGATTGTTTTGATGTCCTCATGAGTTTTCCCCTGCATGTGTTTCGCCTGTTCACCCACGGCAATCGGTCTGCCTGTCGAACGCTCGATCGCGACAATAGACGGCTGGTCTATAACAATTTTATTATTATGGATGATAAGGGTGTTGGCAGTACCAAGGTCTATCGCAATTTCTTGCGTAAACATATCGAATAAACTCATACTTTTACTTCTGATTTTTTAAAGAGTTACAAAGATATAAATTTAAGACTACCAAAGAAATTCCGCGGGCATATAATTTGGTTAAATTTTTATTAAAATTTGTAATCGGCTATTAACTTTTGCTCTAAGCATTTACAGAATTTATTTTAAGCTGGATTTAAGATAAACACAGGCGTAATGCAGGTAAAACGGCAGTCCTTCACTTCTTCTTTTTTGTGAAATATCTTTACGGAGTATCCAAATGATGAAAATTTATCTTTTTTAAAAAATAATTTTAACGTTTATTAACAACAAGGCATCCTATTTTACCATCTCCGAAATAGTTTTTTACGATAATTATCATATACATTTTCAGAAAGTGGTTTGCTAAAAAAAACGTAAATTTGCCACGCTTATGTTACAATATTCAAACATACATCAGACGTCTAATTTTGCTGTGCTTTCCGTTAGTTTCGAAAAAGCTGACGCAGAAACAAGAGGTAAATTTGCATTTTTTGATGAAAACATTAAGAATTTCGTTACCCGGATCCATAATGAAGATTTAGGGGATTCATTTGTCGTTTCGACTTGTAACAGAACCGAAATTTACACCACTTCTCCCAACTATCTTCTTGTTGCTGAAGAATACTGCAAAACAATCGGGGTTAATCTGATGGATTTTCTTCAGTTTGCCAATATTTTAACGAAAGAAGAAGCTTTAATCCACCTTTTCAGAGTCGCAGCCGGACTTGAAAGCCAGATTATAGGAGATTTTGAAATCATCGGACAGATTAAAAAAGCCTACAACCGTTTCAAAAAAGAAAGACAGAACTCTAATCCTTATCTGGAAAGAGCCATCAATTCCGCCATTCAGATTTCGAAAAGAATAAAAAACGAAACCGGAATTTCCAACGGAGCGGCTTCTGTTTCTTATGCGGCGGTTCATTATATTTTAAACAGCCAGAAAAGAATTACCGAAAAAAATATTCTTCTGCTTGGTGTAGGAGAAATCGGGCAGAATACGGTTGAAAATCTGGTAAAACACGTTTACCAGCCGAAAATAAAAATTGCCAACAGAACTCAGGAAACGGCAGCTAAGATTTCCGAGAAGTACAATATTCCGCATATTGATTACGCCGATTTTGATAAAGAATTGGGCAATACAGATATTCTTATAGTTGCGACCGGAGCGAGACATCCCATCGTGAACAGATCTCATTTTCCGAACGGAAAAGAAACTTTGGTAATTGATTTATCCATCCCGAATAACGTGGATAAAAATGTAAAGGAGAATAAAAATGTAACGCTGATCGACGTGGATGAACTTTCCAAACAGATTCAGGAAACTATTCAGCAGAGAGAAAAAGAGATCCCGAAAGCCGAAAAAATCATCAAGGAAATGACGAAAGACTTTCTTGAGTGGGAAAAAAAGAGAAAACTCGCACCCAATATCCATCATTTCAAAGCGGTTCTTAAGAATATGGAACGCAATGAAATGCATAATTTTTACAAAAAAAATAAATATATAAACATCACGGATATGGAACTTTCTGATAAAATGATCCAGAAAATTACCAACCGTTTTGCAAAATATATCATCGATAATCCTTTAAAAGCCGAAGAAATTAGTAAATTAATGCACGAAATATTAGTTGAACAACCAAACAACGAATTCAATGAAAAGCATTAGAATCGGAACCAGAAATTCTGCACTGGCACTTTGGCAGGCTAGAGAAGTTGCGAGGCATCTTCAGAACAACAATTATTTAACGGAAATCGTTCCTATTGTCTCTTCAGGCGATAAAAACCTTACACAACCCCTGTATTCATTAGGAATTACAGGAGTTTTCACCAGAGATCTTGATGTTGCCTTATTAAACGACGAAATTGATATTGCCGTACATTCTTTAAAGGATGTGCCTACAAAACTTCCCGAAAACCTTGAGATCGTTTCTTATCTGGAAAGAGATTTTCCGCAGGATGTTTTGGTTCGAAAGGAATCTGCAAAAAACAAAGAACTTCATGAGCTTAAACTGGCAACCAGCAGTTTAAGAAGAAGAGCATTCTGGCTGAAAAACTTCCCCAATGCTGAATTTTCGGACATTCGTGGAAATATTCAGACAAGGCTTCAGAAGCTGGAAGAAGGAGATTTTGATGCGACCATTCTGTCTCTGGCAGGAATTAAGAGAATGAAAATGGACATTGATTATGAAATGATTCCGTTTTTAATTCCGGCTCCTTCGCAGGGAGTGATTGCTGTCGCAGGACATTCAGACAAAACTGAAATCAATGAAATCATCAGACAGTTTACCAATCATAAAAATACGCAGATCTGTGTGGAAATGGAAAGAAATTTCCTGAGCACGCTGGAAGGAGGCTGTACAGCACCTATCGGAGCATTTGCCGAGCTTTTTGAAGACCAGATCCGTTTCAAGGCAGCGCTTTGTTCTCTGGATGGTAAGAATAGCATCGCAACCGATGAAAGCTTCATATATAATAATGAAGAAAATTTCGGGGAAAAATTTGCAAAAACTGTTCTTGAAAACGGCGGAAAAGAATTGATGGCGGAAATTAAAAGCCAGATCTAAAATTCACTTTTTACATTTTAACTTTTAAGGTTCCGGATTTCTATGAAGAAATATTTCTCAATATTTATTGTAGTTCTTTGCGTGTTTTTTGGAAAAGCACAGAATCAGTTTGCCCAAAAACTTTCTAATGCGGCTTTAAGCCTTACAAAAGACCGTGTAAGTTATGATCCCGCCTATTTCAACATCAAGTATCCGAACGGAGACGTTCCCGCAGACAAAGGTGTCTGTACCGATGTTGTGATTCGTGCTTACCGAAAACTGGGGATTGATCTTCAGAAGGAAGTGCATGAAGATATGGCGAAAAATTTTTCTAAATATCCTAAAAAATGGGGACTGAAAAAGCCCGACACGAATATCGACCATCGCAGAGTTCCCAACCTGAGAGTGTTCTTTGCCAAATTTGGAAAATCTAAATCTATTGAAACCAAACCGGAATTATATGTTCCCGGAGATATTGTAACCTGGGATCTTCCGGGAAATTTAACGCACATCGGAATTGTAGTGAACAGAAAATCGGCGGACGGAAAAAGGTATTTAATAGTACACAATATCGGAGGCGGACAGGTTTTGGAAGATTGTTTGTTTAAGTTTACCATTACAGGACATTATCAATATCAGAAATAATGACGAGAAATGTAATCTGTTTATTGGGGTTTATGTTGATAGGTTTTGCATCAGCTCAAAAAAATGAACTGAAAATCATCAATAAGCCTATCAATTATTCTGAAGAAAGAGTTAGTTTAAGTTTGGAATATCTGAAAGAGCATCACGGTTTGGTTCAGAAAACACCGACGATTGTTCCGAAAATGATTGTTCTTCATTATACGGCAGGCGGAAATGTGGAAAGCAATTTTAAATATTTCAACAAAACGCATCTTGAAAACGCAAGAAATACCCTGAAAAAGCAAAGTACGCTGAATGTTTCTTCACAATTCATCATTGACAGAGACGGAACGGTTTACCAGTTGATGGAACCGAATCAGTTTGCCAGACATACGATTGGCTTGAATTACTGCGCCATCGGAATTGAAAATATCGGAAGTAAAAAAGAACCGCTTACGGACAAACAGGTTTCCGCGAATGCACAACTGATACGGTATTTAACCCAAAAATATAAAATAGAATACCTCATCGGACATTCGGAATACGGAATCTTCAGAAATTCAAAACTCTGGAAAGAATCTGATCCGAATTATTTCACAGGAAAAGAAGATCCGGGAAAAGATTTTATGAACAAAGTAAGGCTTCAGACTGCCGATTTACATTTAAAAGACCAACCGTAATGAATATTTTATTTACCAAAAACCTAGATCCGGCTATTGTAACCAAAGAATTGGGAGACGATGTTTCGTTTGACTGTGTTGAGGTAATTAAAACAAGTTCTATAAAAACTGATGCTTTTGATCTTAAAGATTATTCATTAATTTTTACCAGCGCAAAAGGAGTAAGTTCATTTTTTAAAAACGGATTTAAACCTAACGAAGATTTTACGGCAAAAAACTACAATAAAATCTATTGCGTCGGTGAAAAGACGAAAAAAGAGCTGAGAAAAAACGGATTCGGAACGTTTAAAGTCCTGAAAAACGCGGAAGAACTTTCACGGTTTATTATTATGCACTGTCAGCAGGAAAAATTTCTTCATTTCTGTGGAAATATCGCATTAGACGTGCTTGACAAAAATCTTCCTCTTCAAAACATCAGCTACAGAAAAATCACGGTCTACAATACAGAGGAAATCAATCCGTTGATAAATGAAAAATATCATGCCGCAGTGTTTTTTAGTCCGAGCGGAGTTCGTAGTTTTGCAAATCGAAATTCTTTTGGGGATATGATTCTGGTTTCCATTGGAGAAACTACTGCCAATGAACTCAGAAAGCATACTTCAAAGCCTGCTTTGGTTTCGGAAGGAAGCACATTACTGTCTGTTCTGAAGCTGATCCGAAAAGAGATTTTAAATAAAAATTGATATTTTAATTGTCATTCTTGGCAATAAAGTCTAGTATATTATGATTAAAAACGACCTATACTTAAAAGCACTTCGCGGAGAAACCGTAGAAAGACCGCCGGTTTGGATGATGAGACAGGCTGGAAGATATTTGCCGGAATTTATTGCATTACGCGACAAATACGACTTCTTCACAAGATGTCAGACACCGGAACTTGCTTCCGAAATTACCGTACAGCCAATCAGAAGATTTCCTTTGGATGCAGCGATTTTATTCTCTGATATTCTCGTTGTTCCGCAGGCAATGGGAATTGATTTCAAAATGAAGGAATCTGTAGGTCCATGGCTGGATAATCCGATCAGAACGATGGAAGATGTGCAGAATGTGGTGGTTCCAGATGTGAATGATACGTTAGGTTATGTTTTTGATGCCATTGAACTGACTTTACAGAAATTAGATAATGAAATTCCGTTGATTGGTTTTGCAGGTTCTCCGTGGACGATACTTTGCTATTGTGTGGAAGGAAAAGGAAGCAAGGCTTTTGATATTGCCAAGTCTTTCTGCTTTACACAACCGGAAGCGGCGCATTTATTACTTCAAAAAATTACCGATACCACAATCGCTTATCTGAAAAGAAAGGTTGAAAAAGGGGTTTCTGCGGTTCAGGTTTTCGATTCATGGGGCGGAATGCTTTCTCCGGCAGATTATCAGGAATTTTCATGGAAATACATCAACCAGATCGTTGAAGCTTTAAGCCCTTTAACGCACGTTGTGGTTTTCGGAAAAGGATGCTGGTTTGCTCTGGAAGATATGGCGCAATCTCCGGTTTCTGCTTTGGGTGTTGACTGGACGATTAAGCCTGAGTTTGCAAGAACTTTAACCAATCATACAATGACGCTTCAGGGAAATTTTGATCCTGCAAGACTGCATTCAACTCCGGAAACAATTAAAAAAATGGTTACGGAAATGATCAACCGTTTCGGCAAAGACCGTTACATTGCTAATTTAGGACACGGCATTTTACCGAATATTCCTGTGGAAAATGCAGAAGCGTTCATCAGAGCAGTGGTGGATTGGAAACCGAATGCTGAGTTTTAGTATTTAAATACATATAGAATAAAAATCCCTTTCCAAAAACCAATTGAAAGAGATTTTAATTTTAAAATAATTTTTATACATTTGATTATCAAATATTTCTAAAAATGGATATCCAAAGCAGAAAATTAGCTTTTATACAGGCTTTTCTCAACCTTCAGAGTGAGGAAATGATTGTTCAGTTTGAAAAACTCATGAAGAAAGCTAAAAATATGGATGAAGAAAATCAATTTAAGCCTTTCTCCACAGAAGAAATGAATGAAAGAATTTCAAGATCCGAAGATGACTTCAACAATAAAAAATTCAAAACCACTTCTGAACTTCTGTCAAAATACGAAAGGTGAAATATAAAATCATTTGGTCGGAATTTTCAGAAAAGCAGATTGATGATATTTTTAATTACTATGAATTAACATCAGGAAGCTACAAAGTTGCTTTAAAAATTGTTACTAGAGTTCTAACAGCTCCGGATAAATTAATTGACAACCCTAAAATGGGTCAGAGAGAATTTTTACTTGAAGACAGAATCATCCCGTATCACTACATTGTAGAGTCTAACTATAAAATTATTTACTCTGTAGACGAGGAAAATCAGTTGATTAAAATTGCAGATGTTTTTGATACAAGACAAAATCCTAAAAAGATAGATCGCGAAAAATAAATAAAACACCCTTTCAATTGCTGAAAGGGTGTTTCTATGAGTAAAATAATCAATAATTACTTGATTTCTGTAATAAAGTCTTCTTTGGGTTTTCTTATTTTCGTAAGATTTACCAACCAGTCGTTGGAAGCATCTCTGTAGCCGATCGGTAATAAAAGAACGCTTTTTAAACCTTTTTCCTGCAGGTTTAAAATCTTATCAACTTCTTCAGGAATAAATCCTTCCATTGGTGTAGAATCTACCTCTTCAAAAGCGGCTGCAATAATCGCAGCTCCAAATCCGATATAAGCCTGTTTTGCAGCATGAGTGAAGTTTTCTTCAGCAGATCTTTGCGGATAGGTATTCAACAACATTTGTCTGTAATTTTCCCAACCTTCATTTTTAAATCCTCTTACTTCATTGGTAAGATCAAACATTGCATTGATTCTTTCTTCTGTGTAAGTATCCCACGCTGCAAAAACCAACAGATGCGAACAATCTGTAATCTGCGGCTGATTCCATGCATGAGGCTTGATCTGTTCTTTAACTTCCTGATTGGTAATCACTATAATTTCAAAAGGCTGTAGACCGCTTGATGTAGGAGCCAGTCTTGCCGCTTCTACTATTCTATCCACTTTTTCCTGTGGTACTTTCTGACCGTTCATTGCTTTGGCAGCATATCTCCAGTTCAGTTTTTCAATTAATTCCATAGATTAAATTTTAACCTGACAAAATTAGCGGATGTACCACAATTACAGATCAACGATTTTCAAATTTGATGTATTGGAATTATCTATAATACAGAATCCTCTTCTATCGGACTGGAAATCTGATCTGCAAAATACTGCTCCAGATCTTTCAGCGTTTCAGGGTTGGTCTGAATATCTTTTACCAATTGCCCTTTGTTTACGACTACAATTCTGTTGCATACTTCTGTAGTATGCGAAAGATCGTGGCTGGAAATAAGGAAAGTCACCCCATCATGTTTAGACAGTTCTTTAATTAAGTTTTTAAGCTTGATCTGTGTGGAAGGATCCAGATTGGCAAAAGGTTCATCCAGAATAATGATTTCGGGATTTCCGATGATGGCGCCCACAATTCCTACTTTTTTCTGGTTTCCTTTGGAAAGATCGCGGACGTATTTTCCGGAGTTTAAAATTTCTCCGCTGAAAAGATCATGAAACTGTTTTAAAAAAGCATCAACAGAAGCTTTGTTCTGCCCTCTCAGTTCCCCGATGAAATAGAAATATTCTTCCGGTGTAAGATAACCGATGAGGAAAGAATCGTCTACAAAAGCGGAAACTTTGTTTTTCCATGCTTCAGATTCATTTACTTTTATCCCGTCGATGCTTACAAATCCCGTAGAAGCCTGAATAAGATCAAGCATTAAGCTGAAAAGAGTGGTTTTTCCGGCTCCGTTGTTTCCTACAAGACCGAATGTTTCCCCTTTCGGAATTTCCAGATGTTCTATATTTAAAACGGTTGCTTTACCGTATGTTTTTGTTAAATTATTAATGGTGATCATATTAATCTTTGTTTTTGAATGCTTCTAATGTACTGTATTTTTCTACCTTGTAATGTTTTACGATAATATCGAAGATCTTTTCTCTGATAAAAAATCCGATTACTCCTAAAACTCCGATACTGATAACTCCCGCTGTAATACTGAAAAATTTCTGCATCAATGCGAAAACAAGCATCGGAAGAAACATCTTCGGAATTAAAAGCAGGAGCGCTTTCACGTTAAAGCTGTTTTTCTGTCCGAATCTTTTTTCTTTGGCATTAAGATCCATCTGCGTTTTGTTAAAAGCTCCCGACCAAAGTGTAAACTGGGAATTTACTCCGATATTGTAAATTCCGGCAGCGAAGAATGTAAGATACATTTCCCAACCGAAATAGGCATAGCAAACCGCCAGAATCATGGAAAAAGCGGTGACAATATTCATCAGCCACCATTTTGCTTTCAGGTATTCTTTGTAAGGAACATTCAGCGTCATCATCAAAGGATAGTAAGAGCTGTCGAAAGCGGGAACCCTCTGTCCAAACATAAACTGAAATCCTCCGGTTACAAATAATCCCATGAACATCATCATCGCCGGTGTTTTGTAAATCGGTGACGAAAACATCAGCAATCCGTAGAAAAGAAACATAATGCTTCCCCACAAAATCCCTTTCGTTACCTTATTGCGTTTCAGCATTTTAATATCATTGTTGATGAACGTTCCGATCGCTCCGTATTTGTTGAGAAAGGTAATATTCTCGGTTCTTCCGATCTCTTTTTTAGCTTCCAGACCTTCATCCAGATAAAATATTTTTCGGATATGGTTATAGCAGATTCTCCACAACCCGAAAAACAACCCGATTGAAATCACTACAAAATAAGGTCTTTCAAAAAAATTATAAAAGAACTGCTCAGAATAATCCAGAACCGGAACAATATTGTAATACGCCAATCCTGCAACTGCTGCAAAAACACATCCGACAACAATGGCAATGGTTTCTTTATCGTTAAAAAGAATATTGATAAAATTATTGAGATAAAATAACAACGAAATCCCAATGAGCCATCCAACAACGCCTAAAACATCATATCCGTTGAATAATGCAATGATGGAAAAAGTAATCAGGAACAGGGAATTGAACCAACTGAAAGCTGACAGAAATGTTTTTCCCAGCATATAATTCACCAATGTCTTTTTGGGAATATTCAGCGTAAGAAACGGCTTGATATTCTGTGTCGGCAATTCCTGCCATATGTATTTGGCAATGAGATCAACCGCCCAAGCTGCAATCATGAATTTTGAAACTACTTTAAAGGGATTCTGATGCATTTCTTCCTGTATATAAAAAAATGCGCCGAAAGCTCCTCCTACAAGACAAGCCATAAAATAAAGAATCCCGATAAAACGAAGAATCTTCATTGCCAGATTGATTCCTAAAGAACTGCCCCGAAAAAAGCTTTTGATTTCTAATCTGAGGAATTTTAAAAACATAGCCATCTTTTATTACATTAGTTTGTATAAAGATAGAATTGTTACAGAATTTATATACAGGAGCTTAATTAATTACAATCTTTGGCTGTATCTAAAAAGATTTTTTCCTTTTTCCAGAAATTTCCGGAATCTTTATATTTTAGCTGTATGGATAATATTCCTTTTTTAAACTGAAAATTTTCAAACAATTCTTCTGCATACAATAAATCCGAGTTTTTCAGCATATTTTCAATTTTCTTTTGAGAAACTTTTATTCTGCAAGATTGATTGGTATTGAGATTAGTAAATAATACTTCATCATTTCCCGACATTGTCAATACATAAGGATTCTTGGAAGAATCATCGCTAAAAATTGCAGTTCCCAGTTCAGCAATCTTTTTCCCTGTTTCTTTGCTGTAAAGAATATATTCATGAGGATCACAACATCCGGAAGCCCTGCTGTTTTCTATTAAAAATGAATTTTTATATTCAGTCCACTGAATGTATCCTAATCTGGTCGTAAACTCCATTGTCTTTTTATCCAGCGAATATATTTTACGCCGAATTTTCCCTTTTTGAAACGTAATCCAGGAAGCATTGCAGTTGTATTCCCAATATATTCTTGCTTTATTTTTAAATACTGTCGGTTGACAGGAAATTAAGTTTTTTAATTCCGGCTTTTTTGAACAGCCACAGTTTTGACTGTACACTAAATGTAAAAAGAGCGAGAATATGACAATTAATAATTGTTTCATGAATATAGATAAAATTCAAATATAAAAAAGACCTCTGAAAATCCAGAAGTCCTATATCATTTATTTCGTTAAAACCTATCCTATCAACTCTTTCGCTTGCGCCAAAGCCGCTTCGGTAATCTTACTTCCGGAAAGCAACTGTGCAATCTCGTTCAGTTTTTCTTCGTCACTTAATGGGACAATGGTAGATTGTGTTTTTCCGGCGATGTCCTGTTTCAGCACTTTATAATTGTTATTTCCTTTTGCGGCAACCTGTGCTAAGTGAGAGATGACGATTAGTTGCATATCCGCAGACATTTCACGCATCAGATTTCCGATCTCTTCGGCTACTTTTCCGGAAACTCCGGTATCGATTTCATCTAAAATTAAGGTCGGAAGTTCATCGCTTTCTGCAATGATTTTTTTTACCGCCAACATTACCCTTGATCTTTCACCACCGGAAATTGCCGTCTGTATCGGCTTTAACGGAAATCCTGAGTTTGCCTGAAACAAAAGCTGGATATTTTCTTTTCCGAATGGATTGAAGTCCGAAGAATCGTGCAGTTCAATATCAACTCTGGCTTTTTCAAGACCTAATTTTTTGAGCAAAGATTCTGCTTTTTTGATGAAAACAGGGATGCTCTTTTTTCTGTTTTTCGAAAGCTTTTCAGCCAAAGACTGAAGTGTTTTTTCTTTTTTGGAAATGTTTTCTTCCACTTCTTCAATCTGAGCCTCCAGTTCGGACGCACCCTGTTGTTCTCCGGCTAACTGATCTCTGATTTCTTTGAGTTCCGTAAGATCGGAAACATTATGTTTTACAAAAAGATTATTGATTTTGTTGTTCAATTCAACCAGTAGCGCTAAATTTTCCGGATTTACTTCTATGCTTTCCGCTTCATCTTCCAGCTCGGAGATAATGTCTTTTAATTCCACAAAAGACATTTCAAGCCTTTCATCAAGTTCCGCAAAACTCTGGGAAACTTCAGCAATTTTGGCAAGTTTATTTTTCGCTTCATTAAAAAATGACAAAATTCCTACTTCTTCCTGATGAAATCTTGATAAAACCTGAGCCAGATTATCGGAGATCATTTCCGCATTTTCCTGAATGGAAAGCTGATTCTGAAGTTCTTCATAGTCCACATTATCCAGATGTAGTTCCTCAAGCTCGTTCAGAAGAAACGCTTTATAGTCACTTTCTTTATTGGAATCCGAAAGCTGTGTCTGTAGTTTTTTGAGTTGTGTTTTAAGACTTTGAAAATCTGAAAATTCATTCTGATACTCATGAATGATCTGTTTGTTTTCAGAAAGTCCGTCAATGATTTTAAACTGATATTCTGCCGTAAAAAGATTCGACGTTTCAAACTGGGAGTGAATATCAATCAACTGAGAAGACAGTTCCTTTAAAATATCCAGTGTTACAGGGACATCATTGATGAACGCTCTCGATTTTCCGGAAGGTAAAATTTCTCTTCGGATAATGGTCTGGTGTTCGTAATCCAGATCATTTTCGATAAAGAATTTTTTGAACTGATTATTCAGGGAAAATTCCGTTTCTACGATGCTTTTTTCTTCTGCTTTTGAGATCGATTTTACATCTGCTCTTTCACCCAGAATCAATCGGAGCGCACCTAAAATGATAGATTTTCCCGCACCGGTTTCTCCGGTAATCACCTGTAAACCGTTGTGTAATGATACTTCAAGCGTATCAATAAGGGCAAAGTTTTTAATGTAAATTCTCGAAAGCATTGATAATAGCGATTATTTGGCTATTGCAAATATAGAACTTTAGATTTCAGAATTCAAGAGAATTACTGTTTCCATTTATTCCATCTTGCTTCGGTATTTTTTGGCGAAAGGATGATCATTTCATTCTTAAGATCGCCCAGAACAATTCCTCCGTTATTTCCGGAATTGAAGATGTTGAAAATCTCATCTGCCTTCGAATCCATAAAAAGATTGAAGAAATATGCCTGTTGGAATGAGTTTTCGTATTGTTTCAGCTGCATTAAGGCATCAAAAATTACTTTTTTCCCCTGACTCTGGTCCTGATTGAACAGGTTATCCAGTCCCGCTCTGTGATAAGAATAAATGGTTGCACGAAGCTGGCTCCAGTTCGGGCTCATGATTTCTTTGATGAGGATAGAACGGCTTCTCGGCTCATTGATCTGCTTCCAGCCATCATAGGTATTCTGAGATTCTCCGTTCTGCGCAATCTGCTGTGCTTTCTGATACCATTGTGTTCCCGCCATCGACTGAAAACTGTCTGCATCCATTCCCAAAATAACATAAACGTAAAAACTGATCACATCAATTAAATTTTTTCCGGAAAACTGTCTTTCGTTGAAGATAAGGTTTTCATTTTCCACATAATCAAAAGAAAATCTTGTATCCTGAAGGTTAAGCAAAGGAGATTCATACGTTGTGTTGAAAACAGGACGAACTGCCTGTACCACAATACTTCCTCTGAAACGGTTTCCGTCTCTTTCGCTGATCACAATCGCGAAGTTGGATTTTATTTTTTCAAAATTCTGAAGTCTTTTTCCTGTCCAGCTTGTATTGTTGATGAAATCTCTCAAACTTTTCTCCAGAGCTTTGTAGGCAGACTGGTTACTTCCTCCCAATTGCTGGGAATTTACCTGTACCGTTGCCAGTAACTCCTGAGAAAAACTCTGACTGAATAAAAACAGAAGTAAAAATATGCTTAAAAATTTTTTCATTATCTACTAAAAATTGAGAACGGAAATTTATTAAAATTATTCTTAGTATACTACAAAATATCCTGAATTAATCTGAATTCAAATTTAAATAAACTTTACCAAAATTAAAATGACAAACAATTAGTCATACTCTTAATTCTTAGCTTTTTATTTTTAATAAATAATATATTAGATTTAAACTATTTATTTTAAGGAAATGAAATTATATTTAACTCACAATAATTTATATATTGAGAGTTATTATTTAATTTCCCAGTTAAATGTAAAGTTCGAATTTATTATATTGCATTAGGATACTTATGAAAATAATAGAAATTACAAATACTTGGTCATTAGAAAGCGGAGATGATTATTATTACGATATTGGTGATAAAATTAATTCAAAAATATTATTGGATTGTGAAAAATTGAATATAAAAGACGATACAAATGAATTCTTCATTGAAGCGATTTCAAATACAAAATATAGAGCTACAGGCAAAGTTATTTTTAAAGATGAATATTTACTAATCATAGAAAGCACCATAAGATTTGGAATAGTTTTAAACAATGAGTTTAGATTTGGAAACCATAATTATGTAGGAAACAAGAGTATTGATCATAGTGACATAAATATTGGTGATATGATAGAAGCATTTGGAAGTTTTAATCTTGCCAGAATGGACTTTTGTATTTTCACCTATCTTCAGAATGAAAACATACTTCCCAACACCGGTTATGAATGGGAGGTTTTGAATATCTATAAAATAGATACAGATGACTGGGACTTCGTAAGCTTATCTAAATTTGAAAAGGTAGATCAGATAGAAACCTCTAGTCAAAGCATTGAGGATACATATGCAATAGAATTCAGACTTGTTGATACTTCCCCTAAACCATTTGAAGTAGTCAGTACATTTAACGGACACATAAATTCCATATGTTGGCTTGATCCCAGAAATTGGATTATAAATTGTGTCGGAAGAATTGTTGATGGGGTAAAAAAAGGAGAATGGTACTATTTTGACAAAACCGGTAATCACAAAAAAATTTTTGAATATGACGAGTGAGATTCAAAATTGAACACCTGTAATATCATAAACTATTTTTCAATATTATGCCTTAAAACCTGCCCCTCAACGAAATCCAAAATGTCTTTCGCTACCTCTTCTTTAGATTTCAGATCAAATTCTGTTTTTCCCGTTTTGGTAAATATTTTTATTTTATTGGTATCATTTTTAAAACCGGCACCTTCATCACGAAGCGAATTAAGAACAATCATATCCAGATTTTTCTTTTCCAGCTTTCCTTTGGCATTTTCCTCTTCATTATGAGTTTCCAACGCAAAACCGACTAAAAACTGATGGGTTTTCTTCTCACCCATGGTTTTAAGAATGTCCGGATTTTTAACCAGTTCAATCGTTAAATTTTCGTCATTCTTTTTAATTTTTTCTTTGGCGATCTCTTTCGGAGCGTAATCTGCAACGGCTGCACTTGCAATTCCGATGTCTGTTCTATCGTAATACTCCAGAACTTTGGATAACATTTCTTTTGCTGAGGTTACCTTATGCAGTTCAACATTTTCGTTATTGATTTTCTGAGCACTCGGCCCGGAAATTAAAATTACTTTTGCACCTCTTTTTGCCGCTTCTGCCGCCAGAGAAAACCCCATCTTTCCAGAAGAATGGTTTCCGATGAATCTCACAGGATCAATGGCTTCATACGTAGGGCCGGCTGTAATTAAAACCGTTTTCCCTGCTAATGTTTTTTCAGTTTTGGAGTCAAAAAAATCTTCGATTGTTTGTGCTATCGTTTCCGGTTCTGCCATTCTTCCCTGCCCGATTAATCCGCTTGCCAGTTCGCCGCTTTCCGCCGGAATAATATGGTGTCCGAAACTTTCTGCCAATTCCAGATTTTTTGTTGTGGAAGGATGTGCATACATATCCAGATCCATTGCCGGAGCAATAAAAACGGGGCATTTTGCAGACATATAGGTTGCAATCACAAGATTATCGCATAATCCGTGAACCATTTTAGACAATGTCCCTGCGGTACAGGGCGCAACAATCATTACATCTGCCCACAAAGCCATTTCCACGTGACTGTTCCAAGTGCCGTTATCGCTGTAAAAATCTGAGTACACCGGATTTTTGGATAAAGTGGAAATACTGAGTTTGGTAACGAAATGTTCTGCATCAGGCGTCATAATCACCTGAACTTCGGCTCCTTTTTTCACAAAATCTCTGATCAGAAAATGAATTTTATATGCTGCAATTCCTCCGGAAATCGCGATAAGAATTTTTTTACCGGAAAGACTCATTCAATTTTAATTTTTTAAGAATACTAAATTACTTATTTTTTCTCACAAAGCCGTCCAAACAACAAAGGTCATAAAGAAAAAGATTTCCTTATGACCTTCATATATAAAAAATACACTGATTTTTATTTTCTCTCTTCAGTTTTTCTGAAGTACACATCTTCGTTCAGCCATTCTTCGATTGCAATAGAAGTCGGCTTTGGAAGTTTTTCGTAATGTTTAGAGATCTCGATCTGTTCTCTGTTTTCGAAAACTTCTTCCAATGTAGAATTATGAACAGCAAACTCGTCTAGCTTATTGTGAAGTTCTGTGCGAATTTCAGCGTTGATCTGCTCTGCTCTTTTTCCCATGATAACAATCGCTTCGTAGATTGAGCCTACTTTGTCTTCAATCTTATCCTTATCGTAAGTAATGGTATTTACTTCTGCTTTTGTATCTTTTACACTCATTTTGAGAATATTAATTTTATTTAAGTTCGCAAATTTACGAATTATCTTTTAATTTTGAAAGTCGCCGTAAGCGGAGGTGTGCTAATCGCTGCACTATCCCTCTGGATCTGCATTGCTTTCTTTTCTGCATCGATCTGATCCTTCTCCTGCTGAATTGTTTTTGCCTTTTCTGCATTCTGAGCTTCCAGCTTTTTCTGTCTCTCCGTTAAAGCTGCAATTCTTGCTTCCGTATTTTTCTTAACTACGACAAAATCTTTCTTTTCTTTTTCAAGCTTGTTTCTGATTTCCAAAGCTGTTTTAGAAACTTCCGTGTTCGGCATTTCTTTTTCGATCTGTCTTGTGAAAGACAATGCGCTTTCTATACGCTCATCTTTAAGATCATACACCGATTTTGTTGCCAGTTCGTAACGGGATTTTACAATATAATCGTAAATCTGCGGACGAAGTTTGGTACTCGGAAAATCTTCCAGAACATTTTCAAATGCTACATTGGCTGCTTTATATTCTGCCATTTTGTAGTACTGTCTTGCATTTTCGTACGCTTTGAATTCAAGCTTGTAAGACAATTCGTCAATAAGGGTATTGATGTTTTTAGATCTTTCTGAATTCGGATAATTGTTCAGGAAGTCCTGAAGCTCATTAATTGCCGTCTGTGTTGTAGACTGATCCAGATTGTAATCCATTGATCCCTCATAATAACACAAAGCAGACATATATGCCGCTTCTTCTCTTCTTTTATCCTGAGGAAAGCTGATTGCGAAATTTTTAAACTGATTTCCCGCTAATCTGTAGTTTTTGTCGTAATAATTCGCATACGCAGAATTAAAAACCACATTGGGAGCATCATCTGTTCCTGCAACAAGGTTCGGAAGCCTGTCGTAAAGTGCCAAAGCGTTTTTCCACTTCTTTTTAGCAAAGTTTTCATTGGCAGTTTTTAAGATAAGATTTTTATCCGCACTTTTCATTGCTCTTTCCTGCTTACTTACGCAAGAAGCTACTACTGCTACAGTAAAAATACCTAAAATATATTTTTTCATATAAAAAGTTCAACAGTTTTCGGATTACACAGCCGATTTACTAATTTGCAAAAATATAACTTTTTTGCCAATAGATTTTTTTTTATGATTATTTAACGTAATTTTAGTCTGCAGCGTATCCCAAAATGGCAAAAACGGTCATTAAAAGATTCATTCTCACTTTTTTCTCGGCTTCTTTAGCATAGGTTTCCTCGCTTTTGTTAGGAACATACAGTTCATAAAAATTCCTGTTGCGGATCACAAATAAAGTGGAACCGATAATTGTGGTTAAAATATCTTCCGGTTTGGGAGTGAAGGTAAAAACGCCCGAAGCCACGCCTTTTTTAATGACTTCGTCTAATTTTTTAACAAAAAGCTGATAAAAATCCAGCAGTTCATCTTTTAAATTTTCTGTATGGCGAAGTTCCTGCGTAACAAACCCGTGAAAATAATTATATTTAAATAACTGGGAAACAATATATTTAATAATTTCTTTCAGCTGCATTTCCGGTTTCCCGTCTTTAATGGTATCTGCAAATTCTGAAAACGTCTCTCTTGTTTTTAAAACCCTGTACTGATAAAGATACGACATCATCTTTTCTTTCGAGCCAAAATAATAAGAAATCATTGCAACATTAATATTTGCCTTGGAACAAATATCTCTGACGGAGGTTCCCTCATATCCTTTTTTTGCAATAAGTTCTTCCGCGATATCTAAAATATGTATTTGCTTTTCTGTAAATTTTTTCTTCATGAAGTGCACTTTGAGTAAAGTTATGAAATTTTTAACAGATTTATAAACGTTCGTTTAAGAAATTTACGTTAAATCTAAATTAATAGTATTTTTGATCAATGGATTTTTTTGACTTTCATCATCATAAGAAAAATATGCCAAACGGAATTTACAATCTGGATATTGAACAGATTCCGCCGGATGTTCCGTACTCAATAGGCATACATCCGAAAGATATTGATGTGAATGCTGTTGACAGGCAGTTTGAATGGATGAAAAATAGGGTATCTGAAAACTGTTTGGCGATTGGAGAATGCGGTCTGGATTCTTTCGTGGAGACTGATCAGAAGATTCAGGAAGACGTTTTTTTAAGACAGATACAATTTGCGAATGAAGTAAAAAAGCCGATGATCATTCATTGTGTAAGAAAATTTTATGAAGTGATTTCTTTTAAAAAATATGCAGAACAACCCATGATTATTCATGGTTTTAATAAAAAGGAAAGGATTGCGGAAGATCTTCTGAAAAATAATTTTTACCTGAGTTTTGGAAAAGCGGTTTTGTATAATTTATCTTTGCAAAATACTTTGAAAATTACTCCTTTAGATAAAATCTTTCTTGAAACCGACAACGACGATTTCAGCCTCGAAGAATTGTATGGGAAAGTATCTGAAATAAAGGGAATTTCGCTGGAAAATTTAAACAAACAGATTGCAGAAAATTTAGAGACAATAAAAAATGGATAAATACTGGTTGGAAAGAACGGAGCTTCTCGTAAAGGAGGAAGGTTTGGAAAAGTTGAATAAAGCAACAGTTCTTGTTGTCGGTTTGGGTGGTGTCGGTTCTTTTGCTGCAGAATTTCTTGCAAGAGCCGGAGTCGGAAACATGACGATCGTGGACGGTGACACGGTAGATATTACAAACATTAACAGACAGTTACCCGCTTTGCATTCTACAGTAGGAAAACACAAAGTAGAAGTAGTTGCCGAAAGGTTGTTGGATATTAATCCGAAACTTAACCTCATCAAAATCAACGAATTCCTGAATCCTGAAAGAATGGAAGAAATTCTTGACAACGGAAAGTTTGATTATGTTCTGGACTGTATCGACAGTGTAACGCCTAAGCTTTGCCTGATAAAAGCAGCAAAAAAGAGAAAAATAAAACTTGTAAGTTCCATGGGAGCCGGAGGAAAAACCGATCCGAGCAAAGTGATGGTGAAAGACATCAGCAAAACCCAGAACTGCTATCTCGCAAAACAGGTAAGAAAAAGACTTCGAAAAGAAAAAATAAACAAAGGATTTAAATGTGTTTTTTCTGATGAGCTGCAAAAAGACGACAGTTTAAAAATGACGGACGGAACGAATTATAAACGGTCTTTTTATGGAACCATCAGCTTTATTCCTGCAATTTTCGGACTGTATGCCGCAGCGGAAGTCATCAATTATTTAACCAAGAAAAAATAATTTTTTCCCGCAGATTTTACGAAAGTTTCGGATATTTTTGCCTGAATTTTTAAAATCTGTGGGAAAAACATCATACAAATCCTATCTTTACAGTCCGTAAATGACAAACTTCAGATATCCCAGAGCCGAAAAACTCAAGAAAAATACCGAGATCTCTTTACTTTTCGAAAAAGGTAAATGGAGAACGAATGGGAATCTGAGAATCATTATTCTTAAAAACAAACCGGCAACTCCTGTTGAAAGCACGAAATTTGCGGTTTCGGTTTCCAAAAAATATTTTAAAAAAGCGGTTCACAGAAACCGTATCAAAAGGCTTTTAAGAGAATGTTACCGTCTGAATAAAGATCTTTTTAAAGAAGCTTTCGGCGATAAAACAATGGCGATGATGTTTTGGGCTTCTCCGGAAATGCCCGAAAAATTTCAGGATGTAGAGGCACAGTTTATTAAGCTTTGTCAGGCTCAGAAGAAGTCTTAATCTTTTCTATCGCTTATTTTTCCGTTTATTTTTTAAGTTGAATTTCATTCACAGTATTTTTATCAGAAAATTTCTCAGAATTTATTTTTTTGTACCTTCGGGAAAACAATCAATCTGAAAATTAACATGTTAGACAACGTTCCTTATTTACCCTATCTTCTGAGTGCGTTTATTGGTATCGGACTGGCTGCAGCAAGCGGATTCCGGGTATTTCTTCCGATGTTTGCCGTAAGTCTTGCTTCTTATATGCACTGGATTCCCATGAGCGAAAATTTTGAATGGCTTTCCGGACTTCCCACTTTAATCACAACCGGAATTGCGACCATTGTAGAAATTTTAGCCTATTACATTCCTTTTATAGACCATTTGCTGGACACAATTTCTGTTCCGATGGCAACGATTGCAGGTTCTGTTCTGTTTGCCAGTCAGTTTGCAGATCTGGGAACTTTTCCACAGTGGGCTTTAGCTTTAATTGCGGGAGGCGGAACAGCAGCCACCATCAGTTCTGGATTTGCGGGGCTTCGTGCTGCGTCGACTGCAACTACGGGAGGTTTGGGAAATTCCGTCGTCGGAACCGCAGAAACAGCCGGAGCGGGAATCATGGCTTTTTTAGCGATGGTCGCTCCAATTATTGCAGGAATCTGCGCTATTATAATCGTTATAGGTGTTATCGTGTTCGGACGAAGATTATGGCGAAAATTCAGGAAAAATAAAGAACTTCCTCAACAGACATAAAAAATAAAGAGCGGAAAATTTTTCCGCTCTTTTATTTATTTTATTTTCCTGTTATAATTTCCAAGAAGAATTCCTAAAGGACCTATGACGGGAAAAAGGATTAACGACATATAAGACAGAATTCCAGATTTTGTTCTCAACAGAACAGCAATTGCCGCAATGTATAAGATGATGACCGCAACCGCACCAAAAAGGATATGAAAAGCGTTAACAGACAATAAGCTCATTGTTTCGTTTTTAGGTTATCCTTTGGTTCTGAAATCTTTAATTTCCTGAATTTTACCTTCGTAATATTTTTTCTTTTCAGGGGTTTTCTTGATCAGAATTTCAAATGCTTTTATGGCTTTGGTGTATAATTTCTGTTCAAAATAAAGATTTGCCAGTGTTTCTGTCATCAAATGCGAGATATCGTCTCCTTTTTCTTTTACAACAAAAGTACTTTCTTCTTTTAACTGACTGATTCTCGGATTGTTTTCGATAAAAGTCTCAATCACTTTTGTTTTCAGATCAGGTTTCTCCTCTTTAGGTTTTTCTTCCGTTCTGTCGATTTTCAGCCAGCTTTGCCATGTATTGATGAATCCCGGAACATTGCTGTCGAAGACATTCGGTTTGGCTGTTTTTGCAGGTTTTTCCACAGGAATTTCAACTGTTTTTTCTTCTTTGCTTTCCTGTTTGGGTTCTTCTGTCATTTTTTCTTTTTCTGGTTGAGGAATCGTCCATCCCGATCCGAAAAACGAAACGTTCATTACCGGAACTTCCTCTTTATTTTCTTCTGAATTCTCAGAAACATCTTCATCGGTATTTTGTCCAGTTGTTTCTTCTGAAATTTCAGAAACTATGCTTTCTTCGTCGGAATCCGACTCAGTTTCGGCTTCTGCTGTTTGCTTCTGCTCTGCAATCTCTGATTGAAGAATTTCTGCTGCTTCATCTGCTTTCTGCTCTTCAGTTTTAGGCTGAACAACTTCGGGAGATTTACTGATCAGAGAATCCGGAAGATTGGAATCAAAAGACATTGGTTTCCACGCAGACTGAACTTCCGCTTCTTCTTCTTTTGCCGGAACTTCTTCTTTTTCTTCACTGACTTCGGCTTTTGGTTCCTCTGTCTGTTCAGAACTGTTTTCTGCTACTGGATTTTCCGTTCTAATTTCTTCCTGAGTTTCCGTTTCAACAGGTTTTACTTCAAAACTTTGGGTTTCGGCAAAACTGATGTCGTGTCCGATATTTTCAGGCTCTTCTTCTTTTTTATGTTCTTCCGCAGACGCTTTTTCTTTCATCTGTTTCTCCACTTCCTCAATCAGACGGCGCATTTCGTCTTCATGTTTATTGAGGTTAAGCTGAGGAGCTTCCGTAATTTTTTCTTCTGTATTTGCCTGAATTTTCACTTCCGGAAGGAAAGATTCTGTTCCGTGGAAGCTTAGTTCAGCATCATTCTGAACAACCTTTTCTTCTTTCTCGGATGAAATTTCATCTTCATCAATAATGGTTTCAGGCGTAAATTCCGCGGACTCTTCTGATGAAATTATTTCTGAATTTTCAGACTCGCTGCTTTCATTTTTTGGTTCTTCAACAGATTCATTTGCAGAGACCTGTACTTCCGGAAGGAAAGCTTCTGTTTCATGGAAGCTTAATTCTGACAGGTCTTCAACTTCTTCTTTTTCAGTTTCAGCATTTAGATTTTCCTCTTCAACAATGGTTTCAGGGGTAAATTCTGAAATTTCTTCCTCCGGTTTTAGCTCTTCGCTTTCAGCTTCATCTGAAATTTGATCAGACTGCTCTTCTGTTGATTTATTTTCTTCTTCGTGAATCTGAATCTCGGATACAGTTTCCTCTTTAAAAGATTCCGACTCTGAATTATCTGAAGTTTCCTCTTGTTCAGCTTCAGAATTTACGTTTTCTTCTTCAACTGTAGTTTCAGGAATAAATTCCTCATTTTCTTTTACAGCCGGAATATTTTCAGTCGGCTTTTCTTCCGAAGCAGACTCTTCTTTTTTCTCAGCTTTCTGGGTTACGATAGAACCGGATTCCAGTGTAGATTCAAGATCAATTGTTTCAAAAGTATCATCTTCCAAGAAATTTTCTTCTCCTTCAAACAGAATTCTGTTTCGTTCTCCATTTACGTAAAGATGCTTAATTTCTTCTCTCGGAGCCGGAAGAATACGGGCTTCTTCAGGTTTGACAATTTCCGATACCGGTTCTTCAACAATTTCCGGTTGAGGTTCAATGATAGGATTTTCCTCTCTTTTAAGCGGAAAACCTCCCGCTTTTGCCTGATACAAAATCTTAAGCGGATTTTCTGAAGGAATATTTTTTTCCTTTACCTGTTCCTGTTTTATTTCAGGTTTTGGTTTCTGCTGAATTTTACCGTTAATCAGCTGATAAAGGATTTTTTTATCTGTGGTATAAGCGGCTGTTGTAGAAAGTACTTTCTGATAATTGTCTTTATCATACAGATGCACCCCATACAAATACAACGCTCTGATATTCTGAATATAGGGAAAAGAATTAATCTCTTCTTTCAGAAGATGGAGATCCTCTGACTGAATGTTTTTCGGGGTCTTTAATAATTCTAAAACTCTATGATTCATCTTACCAATTCGCTACAATATCGTTAAATATCTTGTTTATAATTCTGTCCGTTGCAATTTTCACCTGAGAAGATTCGATCTGAGACTGGGAAAGATTGCTGTTGAACACTGCTTCATCACTGTATGTTCGGTCGAAACTTAACTCCGGATGAAGTTTGTTCTCGTAATGAACTTTTACCGTGATGGTAAGTTTATTCTGGGATTCCTGCACCACTCCTCCTGTACTTTGGTTGGTAACCGTATTGGAACCAATAGTTGTGGGTGTAATGGAATAATCTGTAATCTCACCTTCTACCAGAATGTCCGGATTTTCCTTCGTCCCTTTCAAAGTGGTTCTCTGAAGGAATCTGTTCTGGATATCCGTAGAAAACTGCTGTGACAATGTAGGGTTTACCAAAGGAGCGTTGTTGGGAAATTCATTAATCTGAATTGTTTTTTCATCTTTAAGAGATGATCCCGTAAAACTGTAACACGAGTTCAGCACTGATAAGCACAGTACTAAAAGCCAAAATTTCGGCTGTCCTATTTTAATATTTTTAATTTTAAAATTCATTTTTAATTCCAATTTCCTGAATTTCATCATAAGTAACCTGTTTTAATGCGTCTTCGTAAGCGAAATAATGAGAGACATACAGAAATGGTGCTGTAAAAATTAAACCAATAAAACAAGCAATAACTCCCAACTGAGATAAAAATCCAATAGCCAGAGAGTATAAAAATATGGATACCAGATTTCCTTTGCTCATTGCAGAAGACATGTTCCAGGCCGTTTTAATATCTGTAACGTTAGCCAAAGATATTAAAGCGGGTATATAAAACGCTTTTAAACTTACTATTAAAATAATAATGAATAAAACAATTACATAAGGAATAAAGAAAAAAAGCACTCCAGAAGCATCTCCGTCGGTATTTGCTAAAATTGGCATTATGATAATCATCGGTATATAAAGCAGTAAAAATCCAGCGACAAAAATCAGTTGAAAGATCAAATAAGGCGTAAAATTATCAAAATTGAAAATATCTCCTGCGCTTACCTGTCTTCCGGCTCTTAAATCACGGCAATATTTATAAAAATTTCCCACTGCCAAAAGTCCGCATAAAGGAATGATTGACATGATCATTGCAAGGAAGAAAGCGCCCAACAAATTTCCAAAATTTGCTTTATAAAACTCGTATCCGTCGCTGATGTAATCTCCTAATTTGAAATTGACCGGTTTTGCATTAATTTTCACCATGATTTAATTTTTAGTTTATTATTCTTCTAAGTTATATTGTTTTATTTTTCTGTATAAAGTTCTTTGGGAAATTCCCAGTTCGTCTGCCGCTTTGTTTCTTCTTCCTTTATGCTTTTCCAATGCTTTGATAATCAAATCTTTTTCGTTATTCTGAAGGGATAAAGATTCGGGTCTGTTTTCTTCAATTTCAATATCTTCAATATCTTCGTAACTGTTGTCCGGCTCTGAAATAATTGTCGGATTCTGAACTACCGGATTATGATTATTATTGTTTTCAAAATACAGTAAAGAACCGGGAGCCACATTCTGCTGTGTTTCAGGAGTATAAATTCTGTTGATTAAATTTTTCTCGTGACTGCTCAGATCAGATGTTCCGCGATTTTTTATCAATTCCGAAGTTAAGGATTTTAAATCATTAATATCGTTTCTCATGTCAAATAGAATTTTGTACATGATTTCTCTTTCGCTTCCGAAATCGTTCTGTTTTGGTGTATTCGGTGTATTAACAACCATCGGAAGATGTGATTCCATGGGAATATATTCCGCCAGTTTTTCAACGGCTACGTGTCTGTTCCTTTCTACGACCGTCATTTGTTCCACTAAATTTCTTAACTGACGGATATTTCCGGGAAACGTATAATTTTCGATGTAATGTACTGCGCTTGGCTCAAGTTCCAGTTCCGGCATTCTGTATTTTTCAGCAAAATCGATGGCAAATTTTCTGAAAAGCAAATGAATATCCCCTTTTCTTTCACGCAAAGGCGGCATATCAATCTGCACTGTATTGAGACGATAATAAAGATCTTCACGGAATCTTCCGTCCTGAATTGCCTTCATCATGTTCACATTTGTTGCAGCGACAATTCTTACATTCGTTTTCTGAACCTGTGAAGAACCTACTTTCATAAATTCGCCGCTTTCCAAAACACGAAGTAAACGAACCTGCGTCTGTAAAGGAAGTTCTCCCACCTCATCTAAAAAGATCGTTCCGCCATCGGCAACTTCGAAATATCCTTTTCTGGTTGCTGTAGCTCCTGTAAATGCTCCTTTTTCGTGTCCGAACAGTTCGGAATCAATCGTTCCTTCGGGAATTGCTCCACAGTTAACGACAATATAAGGCTGATGTTTCCTTTTGGATTCTGAATGGATAATTTTCGGAATAAATTCTTTCCCCACTCCACTTTCTCCGATAACAAGGACTGAAATGTCGGTTGGTGCGACCTGTATGGCTTTTTCCAAAGCACGGTTTAAAGCCGGAAAGTTTCCGATGATTCCGAAACGGTTTTTTATATTTTGAAGCTCGTTGCTCATAAGTAAATTTTTAGATTATTGATTTGAATATGATTTACATTAATTAATTGTAAATCTGCTGTTTAGTTTAAAAATAATTGAGTTTAAATTTAACTTACAGCGTCCAAATAATCTTTATTTCTGACTTTTGAAACTCTGGTTTTAAAATATAAAATTTCAGCGAAGAGCGTTTCTCTGCTGTTCTTTTCAAAATTTTTCAGGAGCTGATCATGTTTTTCTTTTTCAGAAAAATCGGTTCCTGTTTTATGGTGATGAAAATTGTTCTTTTGTTTATGGAAGAAAATTTTACCGATAAGATCAATTGCAGGATGCTTTTGATTGATCGTTATATTCTGTACAGGATTTTCTTTTGTACAGGTTTCCTGTAAATCTTCACAACCCTGATTTAAAATCCGGTTATAAAGCTCATAAAGCTGTTTACAGTCTTCACTTTCGGCTGTTCCGTTGGAAATTTGAGCCGAAATATTGCTGCAGATTATTACCAACAATACACTTAGGCAATATTTATGAAATTTTTCCATTGTCTGAGTTTAAAATGTTAATAAAATCTTCTTTGCTTGGCAATATGGTAAAATATTTACTTGCAAAAATCTGTTCGTTATCTTCCGGTAAAGTATATCTTACCAAAGCTTCACTTTTATCCTGACAAAGAATAATGCCTATGGTTTTATTTTCACCTTCAAGACGTTTTTCTCTATCGTAATAGTTGACGTACATCTGCATTTGCCCGATATCCTGATGTTTGAGTTCGCCGATTTTTAAATCAATTAAGACAAAACATCTCAAAACTCTGTTGTAAAACACCAAATCTATACGGAATTGCTTTTCATCAAAGGTTATTCTGTCCTGTCTTGCAACAAAGGTAAATCCGGTTCCTAATTCCAGAAGAAAATGTTCAAGTTTATCAATTAATTCGGACTCTAATTCATTTTCAGAATAATGAGGTTTTTCAGATAAACCTAAAAACTCCAGAACATAAGGATCTTTGATGAGGTCTTTGGGCTTTTCTATAATCTGTCCTTTTTCAGCAAGCTCAAGAATTTCTTCTTTATTTTTGCTTAAAGATAGTCTTGCATATAAAGCAGAATCGTACTGTCTTTGTAATTCTCTTAGGCTCCAGTTGTTTTTATAACTTTCAATTTCGTAGAACTTCCTTTCATTTATATCATTAATTCTCATTAATTTCAGATAATGAGACCATGAAAGGTTGAATTTAACAGACTGTGTCTGTGAAATTAGATTATTTTGAGATTTCCGAGACAGTGTTTCGGAAATTTCTTGATTAGAATAGATCTGATAAAACTTCCTCATATTAGAAAGATTATCTTCAGAAAAGCCACGCCCAAATCTTTCTGTTAAATGTAATGACAAATCTTTAAGAACAGCCTTACCATATTCTGCTCTGTCTTCCCCATTCTGTTCATCTTCCACAATCATTCTTCCTATTTCGTAATAAGTAAGAACGATGGTTTGATTAACGGCAACAACAACTTTATTTCTGGCATTTTCCAATAACGCAGAAATATCATTTAAAAGTTGCTTTGTCGTTAAATCGTCAGACATAGTTTATTTTGAAACCGTTTCCCCTAAAAGTGTGCCCTGTGTATTGTCAAAAACAAAAACGTCCACAATGTCACCAATTTTCTGACCTTCCAGTTTATCGAAAACGCAAACTGCATTCTGGGAGTTTCTTCCTTTCCACTGGTTTTCGTTCTTTTTTGAAGTTCCTTCAATTAAAATCTGGTGAACTCTTCCTACATAAGATTTCATTCTTTTTCTGGACAGTTCTCCCTGTAAAGCAATGACTTCTGCCAAACGTCTCTGTTTAACGTCTGCCGGAATATTGTCCTCCATCTTTTTGTGAGCGGGAGTTCCCGGTCTTTCTGAGTAAGCGAACATATAACCGTAGTCGTATTCCACTTCTCTCATTAAGCTTAATGTATCCTGATGATCTTCTTCTGTTTCGTTGCAGAAACCGACGATCATATCCTGAGAAAAAGCAACTTCGGGAACTATTTCTTTTGCCTTTTTAATTAAATCTAAATATTCTTCGCGAGTGTGCTGTCTGTTCATGGCTTCCAGCATATTGTTGCTTCCGCTCTGAACCGGAAGGTGAACGTATTTACAGATGTTATCGTGTTTTGCCATCATTCTGAATACATCCAGACTCATATCCTGCGGATTGGAAGTAGAGAAACGAATTCTCATTTCAGGAACGGCTTTCGCAACCAAATCAAGCAATTGTGCAAAATTCACGGCTGTAGCTTTCTGCATTTCAGATGCTTTGGCGAAATCTTTTTTAGGACCGCCTCCATACCAAAGGTAAGAATCTACGTTTTGTCCTAATAAGGTAATTTCTTTATAACCGCTTTCCCAAAGGCTTTTGCACTCATCCAGAATAGAATGCGGATCACGGCTTCTTTCTCGCCCTCTCGTAAAAGGAACGACGCAAAACGTACACATATTATCGCAGCCTCTTGTAATCGTTACAAAAGCTGTAACCCCATTTCCGCCTAAACGAACCGGATTGATATCTGCATATGTTTCTTCTTTGGAAAGAATTACGTTGATGGCATCTCTTCCGTCTTCTGTATCTTTTAAAAGATTGGGTAAATCTCTATACGCATCGGGACCAACCACAAGATCCACCAACTGTTCTTCTTCTAAGAATTTGGTTTTCAGTCTTTCTGCCATACAGCCCAAAACGCCAACCGTCATGTTCGGTTTTTCTTTCTTCAGGTTTTTGAACTGAGAAAGACGCATTCTTACCGTTTGTTCTGCTTTTTCACGGATGGAACAGGTGTTTAAAAGAATTAAATCTGCTTCTTCCGCTTTTAAAGTGGTATTATATCCCTGTTCATTAAGTATGGATGCAACAATCTCAGAGTCAGAGAAATTCATCTGACAACCGTAGCTCTCCAAAAATAATTTCTTTGAGTTTTCTGCTTTTTCCGCAATAGCAAAAGCTTCTCCCTGTTTTGTTTCGTCTATATATTTTTCCTGCACGATAATCGAATTTTAGGTTTAAAATTTAACGTCTAAGGTTCTACACATACAGGTTTGAACTCAAAACATTAAATTCTGAACTTATTGAATTTGCAAAGATACAAAATATTGTGACAGAATGTCAGGATTATCTTTCATAGAAATTTGTGGAAAAAATTATGGGATAAACTATTTTCTCTTTTATCGGAATGTTGGAATATAAAGCTGGCTTCCAGACTTTTTTAAGCCGAGACAAAGTTCTCAGAAAATCGATATTAAATTTTGGATCATAAATCTCAGGATAGATTCTGGGATTTGTAATTTCTCCTTTTTGATTGATATAAAACTCCAGATTAACGTTGCCATTAATGTGATAGTCTGTGAACAAACTCATAAACTCATCATGAAAATCCTTTCTAAATCTCTCGTACCCTTTTGGATACTGTGCAGACAAAACATAATTATTCGCGTTATATCCTTCTTTATAATTTTCCATAACATCATTCGGATACAATATGAATTCTGCCAAAGCACCGAATTTTCCTCCTTTCACTTCCGCGGGTTTCCAGTGTTTCAGATTTTTCAGAAGTTCAAGCGACAGATCGTATGCACATCTGTTTTTTGCAATATTTGCAGTGTCGTTATCTTTCACCAGTTTCACAGCCGCATCTTTTGTTACCACAAATCTTGGCTGATAAATTTCCTGATCGTTGCATTTTTTAAAGTTAGCTACTGCTAAATAATCATGAGCTTCTTTATAAAAATTCACCATTCCGCCTTCATAAAATTCCTGATTTTTAGGGTATTCATCTAAAACCTGAGCATTCGATACAAAAAAGATGACGATTGCAGAAAAACTCAAAAACTTTTTAATCATGGTCATAAGTATTGGTACTGAAATTCACCTTCATAACAAATTTTGAATCGACCGGAACGCCGTTTTTCTTTGCGGGAGTCCATTTTCCTTTTACTTTTTTCGCCGCATATTTCATATCGTCGATAAACATTTCATTGTTTTTGAATTTCGGAAGAACATCGATCTGGCTGATTTTTCCTCTGGAATCAATATTAAACACAAAGGTAACTTTTCCCTGAATGGCATACAGAGCCATATCAATATAGGCATGAACCATATTCATGAATTCTTTCTGAAATGCCTGATCGCCTCCCGGAAATTCTGCTTTCTGGTAACTTTCCGCTGTCTGCTGAACCTGAGTTGTATTTTCCTGAGAAAAGCCTTTACCGCAAACAAACAATAAAGGTAAAATTAGAAGATATTTTTTCATGGTTATTAAAGGTTGTCTTATACATCTGTTGCAATGGAAGACAGATTCATTTTTATTTTGATCTGAGATGTTACAGGCTGTCCGTTGCAGCTTGCAGGAATCCAGTTTTTCTTGATTCTTCTTACGACATACTTCATATCATCAAAAAACACCTGACTGTTTGAAACTTTCGGGCTTCCTTCAATATTGGTGACTTTTCCGTTTTGGTCTACGGTAAGGGTAAATGTGAAATCACCATTCAGAACATAGAAATCTGTATTCAGGTAATCGTACATATATTTTCTCAGCATTTCTTTGTAAGCGGGAATTCCGCCTTCGAAACTTGCTGCCTTAAAATCGTTACAGTTTTTTACGGCTACCTGCAACAGAGGCTCTTTTATATCTATTTTGAGAATATTTTTATTGTTCTCGGTTATAAAATTATCGTCTCTTTCTTCTACATCATTAAATTGGGCAAAAGCAAAATTTGATGCAAAAAACGTAAGAAGTATTAGTATCGTTCTCATAGGATTTTTCATTAAAATTAAATTTACTTAAACAAAGATAATACTTAAACCAATGAGAGAAAAGCATTATCTGATGATGGATATTACAATAGATCTTTAATGTGTTTGTAATTGCTTTTCACAGTGTCGAGCGCTTCTTCCATTTTTCCTCCCAACATAAGCTGAGCCATGGATTTTGTCATTCCTAAAACCTGAGCGGCTTCAATTTTCGGTGGTAAAGCCAGTGCATTCGGATTGGTAAAAATATTTAAAAGATAAGGACCGTTATGATCAAGACATTCTTTAATGGCAGATTCCACATCTTCAGGTTTGTTTACATTTTTTCCGGGATATCCCATTGCATGAGCAATCATTGCAAAATCAGGATTAACCATATCCGTTTCATTATCCGGCATTCCTCCTACTTCCATTTCCAGTTTTACCATTCCTAAAGACCGGTTATTGAATACGATAATTTTCACCGGCAGTTTATACTGAAAAATCGTTGCCATATCTCCCAAAAGCATGGATAAGCCTCCATCGCCGCATAGAGCAATAACCTGTCTTTCAGGATACGCTAAAGACGCTCCAATTGCCATCGGCATAGCATTCGCCATCGAACCGTGATTGAAAGAACCCAACATTTTCCGTTCTCCGGTTCCTGTGATGTATCTTGCGCCCCAAACACAACACATTCCTGTATCTACGGTAAAAATTGCATCTTTTTTTGTCAGTTTATCCAAAGTATGGGTAACAAACTCCGGCTGAATCGCATTTTCGGTTCCCGGATCTTTCACGTAGGTTAGCTGATTTTCTATAACCTTTTCATAAAACTCAAGCTGCTGTTTAAGGAAATTACTGTCTGTTTTTTCTTTCAATAATGGTAAAAGTGCTTTGATGGTTTCTTTTACATCGCCCGTTAATCCCAGTTCCAGTTTTGCTCTTCTTCCCAATCGTTCAGGGGCTTCATCAATTTGTACAATTTTGTTTTTGACAGGCATAAATTTCTCGTAAGGAAAATCTGTCCCCAGAAGAATCAGAAGATCGGCTTCGTGCATGGCATGATAAGCAGAAGGAAGTCCCAGAAGTCCGGTTAATCCGACTTCATTGGGATTATTCGGCTGAATAGACATTTTTCCGCGGAAAGAATATCCCACCGGAGCTTTTAAATATTTTGAAAGTTCCACAACTTCCGGATTAGCATTTTCCGCACCGATTCCGCAATAGATCGTTACTTTTTTACTGTCGTTGATTAAATCTGCGAGTTCTTTTAACTCTTCATCTGAAGGACAAATAACAGGATTTGTTCTGAAAATTTTATTGGAAGTCACCGCTTCTTCCGCATCCAGTTCAGAAACGTCTCCCGGAAGACCGATTACGGCAACGCCTTTTTTGGAAATTGCATGCTGAATTGCCGTCTGTACCGTTCGCTGAACCTGTTCCGGTCTTGTAATCATTTGGTTGTAATGACTGCAATCGTCGAATAACTTAATGGTATTGGTTTCCTGAAAATAATCCATCCCCATTTCTTCACTTGGAATCGTGGAAGCAATAACCAGCATTGGAACATGAGAACGGTGTGCCTCATAAACCCCATTGATTAAATGAACGTGTCCCGGTCCGCAGCTTCCGGCGCAAACCGCAAAACCATCCAGTTCCGCTTCCGCAGCAGCTGCATAAGCTCCGGCTTCTTCGTGCCTTACGTGAATCCATTCAATACTGCTTTTTTTAACAGCTATATTTAAATGGTTTAAACTGTCGCCTGTAACGGCATAAATTCTTTTCACATTGGCGTTTTCGAGCATTTCTACAATTTGCTCTGCAATATTTTTAGCCATATTTTGATGTTTTAGTGTTGATGTTTCAGAAATATTTTGGAATGGACTGATAATGTAGAGATGTAAAGATTATGCCAAGAGTGTAAAATAAATATTAAAAAACAATAAAAAAAGCTCCGCATTTTGCGGAGCTTCCATATATCTTCGAGCCGGATTATTTTGTATTCTGATTCGCAAAAGAATCTCTTCCCTGAAACGCCAGTCTGCCGTCTGAAGGTTTCAAATCTCTTCCGAAACTTAATCCTACGGAAACATTTTTAGGTTGATTTACTGCAAAATGCTTTTTCATTCTGCCCAAATCTCTCTTCACTTCTCTTTCAAATCCTTTATCATAAAGCTCAGGTAAAAGTTTAACATCGGTAATATCTCCGTTTTCATTTACTTTAAAATTCAATGTAAAATCACCGTTTGCCTGAAATGCATTTGCTGTATATCTCAAATTATTAGTGAGATCATATTCAAATTTTTCCTGTCCGCCTTTGTAAACATTTTCTACCTGATTTTTAGCCGAAGAAACATTTACATAAGTCTGGGAAAATGAAAAGGCAAAAACCGTTACTGCCAAAACTGAAAATATTTTTTTCATAAATTATTACTATTTGTTCTATAAAGTTAAGGCTTTTTTCCCGATCTACAACACCTCGATCTGATTTTTCAGAAGGTCTTCAAACTCGTCTCTTTTTCTGATGAGATGTGCTTTTCCGTCTAAAAACAAAACTTCGGCAGGTTTTAATCTTGAATTAAAATTGGAACTCATCTCAAAACCGTAAGCTCCTGCATTGTGGAACGCCAGAATATCGCCTTCTCTTACTTCATTAAGCTTTCTGTCCCATGCAAAAGTATCTGTTTCGCAGATGTTTCCTACCACCGTATAAATTCTTTCGGCGCCTTTCGGGTTCGATAAGTTTTCGATCACATGATACGAATCGTAGAACATCGGACGAATCAGATGATTGAATCCTGAATTCACCCCGACAAAAACAGTTGCCGTTGTTTGTTTAATCACGTTGGCTTTCACCAGTAAATATCCGCTTTTTCCCACAAGGAATTTACCCGGTTCAAACCATAATTCGAATTTTTTCCCGGTTGATTTTGAAAATTCGGAGATTACTTTTTCCACTTTTTTCCCTAATGTTTTCACGTCGGTTTCTTCTTCTGTGTCCTGATAAGGAATTTTAAATCCGCTTCCCATATCCAGATATTTCAGATTCGGGAAATGTTCGGATAATTCTAGCATGATCTCCAAAGCCTGCAGGAAAACATCCGGATCTTTGATCTCGCTTCCGGTATGCATATGAAGACCTTCCACATTAAGGTTGGTAGATTTCATTACTCTTTCGATATGACGAACCTGATGGATGGAAATCCCAAATTTACTGTCGATGTGTCCTGTAGAAATTTTATAGTTTCCGCCGGCAAAAATATGCGGGTTGATTCTTACCAAAATCGGGTAAGAGTTTCCGTATTTATTCCCGAACTGCTCCAAAATAGAAATATTATCGATATTGATGTGCACCCCGAAAGTCATCGCTTCTTCGATCTCGGCAAGATCTACACAATTGGGTGTAAAAAGTATTTTTTCTTTCGTAAAGCCTGCTTTTAATCCTAGCTTTACTTCATTGATGGATACACAATCTAATGAAGCTCCCAGATTTTTCACATACTTCAGGATGTTGATATTGGTAAGCGCTTTTGCTGCGTAGAAAAACTTTGTGTGTTTTAGGAAAGAAGAGGTAAGTTTCTCGTATTGTGTTTTAATGGATTCGGCATCGTAAACATACACCGGGGTGCCAAACTCATTGGCAATCTTTAATAATTCTTTTGAATTCATAATTTCTTTTTAGCATAAAAAAGGCAGATTCTTCGAAAAAAGAGTCTGCCATTCATAATTATTTTTTATGCAATACAACTCTTTTATACATTCCAAACCTTAGAGAACTTTACAGTTCCCTTTTTACCGGTTTTATGTTGTTTAAAATTTAGCATTGCTTCTTTTAATTTTTTACAAAAATACTAATTCTTTTTTATTTTTAAAAACCTGATTTTAAAATGGTTTCTTATTAATCAGATAAATTTCATTTCTCTTCTATTTCGGCAAAGGCAGGGTTTCAAAATCTCCTCTCAGCAAAGCCAACTGCAGCTCATTTACAAGATCTGCAGATTGTGAAAGAAGATCAATCTTTAATTTATTTAGCTTGCCTAAAGTCTGAATCTGTGTGAAAAGCTCATAAAAACCGTAAGAAACCACTTTTCCGTTTTCGACAATCAAAAACAGTTTTTCTCCCAGTTTCCTGCCTTGTCCTAGCCAAAGTTCATTTCGTTTTCTGAATTCGATTTTCTTTTTAAAAACCTCTATATCATTATATTCTTCGAACTTTGCGATGAACTGTACTGCTTTCGATCCTTGCGTAAAAGACCTGAATTTCAAAATCGGTTTTTCCAGTTTATTCAGCTTATTTTTTTCCACTACGTATTTTCCGTTTCTGCAATACAGACCGAAAGGAAGGATTTCTCTTTTTTTGATTCCTTTTGAATTCAGAATCAGCTTGGCAATAATATCCGTTCCGGTAAGTTCGTAATTGATCTGTTCAACGTCTTTCTGAATGGTTTCCCACTTTTTAGATTTGGAATTAAAAACTTTTTTCGAAAATTTGTTAACATCCTGAACATGATCGGAAAAAATGATCTTTCCCGCTTCATTCTGAAAATACACAAAGCCTTTTTCATTCGGCAAATCCTGCGTTAATTCCTTGATTTTGTTGATGTAGGTTTTCGCATTGGTTTCATCATGCTGCTTCTGAATGATTTCGTTTTCTGTGTCTTTTGAAATCAGAAGTTTGAATAATTCCAGCGTTGCTCTTGCATCGCCTTCTGCTCTGTGATGATTGGTTAGAGGAATTCCTAAAGATTTCACCAATTTTCCGAGAGAATAACTTACCTCATCCGGAATCAGTTTTTTAGCTAAAGGAATTGTATCTAAAGTATTGATTTTAAACTCATAACCCAACCTCTGAAACGATTGACGAAGCATTCTGTAATCAAAATCTATGTTATGACCTACTAAAGTTGTATTTGCCGTAATTTCAACAATTCTTCGGGCTATTTCATGGAATTTCGGTGCAGTTTTAACCATTTTCGGGGTAATATTGGTTAATTTCTGCACAAAAGGGGTAATATCACTTTCGGGGTTTACCAATGAAATAAACTGGTCCACAATTTTCTGACCGTCATATCTGTAAACCGCAATATCGATAATGCATTCTTTCCTGTAACCTGCACCATTACTTTCTATGTCTATTATTGAATACATTTAAATTTTTTACAACTTCTTTTAGATTAACGATTCATTTCCTTTACTTCTGGAAACATAACTTATGCCAATACATCAATAGGAATAAGGCAATTCTGCTAAAATAATAAAAATATTTATCTTCGTCTTCCTCCCAGACCAAGCATTCCCAAGATTGCTTTTGCTCCTTCACGCATCAGTGTGCTGGTGAAGGTTCTTCCCGCCCTGCTCTGTAAAACCTGTTCAAAAATTCCGGGCTCTTCTTTTACCGGTTTTGTTTTCTGGTTAGAACTCTGCGTTGCTTCCCGTGCAGCCTGTTCCAATCTGCCCACTAAAATTTCATATGCAGATTCGTTATCCACTACTTTATCATATTTGGCAACCAGAGCTGATCTTTTTGTTAAATCTGAAATTTCAGCGTCATTCAGAACGTCCATTCTGGATTCTGGTGAAATTAAATAGGTATGAACCAGCGGTGTCGGAATTCCTTTTTCATCCAGAGCGGTAACAAAAGCTTCCCCGATTCCCAGATTCTGGATCAGCGTTGGAGCATCGTAAAATTCTGTAGTCGGATAGTTTTCTACTGCTTTGGAGATTTCCTTTTTATCTTTAGCGGTAAAGCCCCGCAATGCGTGCTGAATTTTTAAACCTAGCTGAGAAAGCACCGATTCGGGAACATCACCCGGAATTTGCGTGATAAAATAGATTCCGACTCCTTTTGAACGGATCAGTTTTACCATGGTTTCAATCTGTGAGACCAAAGCTTTTGAAGATTCATCAAAAATTAAATGCGCTTCGTCGATAAACAAAACCAGCTTCGGTTTTCCGCTGTCGCCTTCCTCCGGAAAGGTCATGTAAATTTCTGCAAAGAGGGAAAGCATAAATGTTGAAAACAACTGCGGCTTGCTTTGAATGTCTGCAACTCTCAGAATATTTACCACTCCTTTTCCGTCTCTTGTTTCCAGTAAATCGTGAACGTCAAAACTCAGTTCTCCAAAGAAACCGGAAGCTCCCTGCTGTTCCAATGCGACGATGGATCTTAAAATTGCGCCCAGAGAAGCAGAAGCTATCGAACCGTAATTAGAGGAAAGTTCAGCTTTTCCCTGTGGATTTTCTGTGACGTACTGAAGCACTTTTTTGAGGTCATTCAGATCAATTAAAGGAAGACCTTTATCATCACAATATTTAAATACAATCGACATGATGCTTTGTTGGGTATCATTCAACTGTAAGATTTTACTCAATAAAACCGGACCGAATTCTGTAACAGTGGCTCTCAGCTTAACGCCTCTTTCGCCGGAAATGGTCATTAATTCTACCGGAAAAGCCTGCGGATTGTACGGAAGTTTCGTTTTGGCATATCTTTCCTGAATGGCAGGATTTTCAGTTCCCGCTTCTGCGATCCCCGAAAAATCTCCTTTAATATCCAAAACCAGAGACGGAATTCCCTGATGCGAAAGCTGCTCTGCGAAAACCTGTAATGTTTTTGTTTTTCCGGTTCCCGTTGCTCCGGCAATTAATCCGTGGCGGTTGATGGTTTTTAACGGAATGGTAACATTAACTTCAGGAACGACTTCGCCATCCAGCATTCCTTTTCCTAATATAATATGATCTCCTTTGGGAGTGTATCTCGCATTTAATTCTTCAATGAATTGTGTTTTGTCTGCCATTTGCTCTTTTTTAACCTATAAATATAAAGTTTTTTGTAAAATATTCTTCAGTATGACTAATAATATCATCATGATCTTTTATCAATAATTTATAAATACTTTTGTTTGTGTTTAATTCTTAAAAAAACAAGCCATGATAAAATACATACAACTACTTTTCTTGTGCAGTATCACAATTGTTTTCTCACAGAAAAGACAACAGCCTTTAGAGCTGAAAGTAAAAGGAGATTACAAACACGAAGCAACCCAGACTCTGTTTCCTGAACTGTGGTCCGGATTTCAGCGCGAAAGTATTACTTCTTATGATGCAGCCGAAACTAATGTCGGAGTGAGTTATATTCAGAAAACTTCAAAAAAAAATAAAACTGTTCTCACAATTTATATTTATCCCAAAAAGTATATTGACAATCAGCTCCTGAGAGATGAATTTTACAATTACGATTATGCCTTAAACCAGAACTCCAATGATCATGTAGAAATAAAGCCTTTTTTCGGAACTCTTTCCAATGAAAATTTAAAAGTGGGATTTGTGTATGCTTTATTTAACAATGCAATGGGACAACAGGATTTTTTCAACGGTGTAAAATATGTTAATAAAAATTCTCTTCTTTCTATTTATGAATGCGGCGGCTGGACTTTCAAAACAAGGGTTTCCAGTGATGATATGACGAAAGATCAATTGAAAGACCTTAAAGACAAAGTTGAAAATTATTTCGGAATCCTTGATTTGGCTTCTATAAAAACTCTTCCCATTCATAAAGTTCCCGATATTATCTTATCGTCTTCCGTAAAAAGAGATTCTATGATGACGAAAGCAATAACTGAAGCGGCACAGGCTAAAATTGTATGGTTATCTAAAAATCTTGAGAAAAAAGAAATCTTAACAGGATTTCATGATATGAAAATAGACTCAGAAATCTATTCTATCGAAAAAATGCTTGAATTTTACAAAACTCATGAGAACGACTGGAAGATGAATCCGGATACAAAAAAGTATTTTGAAGAAATGACAAGAATTGCTGAAAACGGCAGACTGAAAGACCATATCTATGAAAAATATCACGGCTTGATCGATTATCCGGAAGGAGAAGCCAGAAAAGCAGATTATATTCAGTTTAAAATTGATAAAAAAATCTCTGAAGATACCAATGAGATTTTCTACAAAATTTTTTACAGATTGCAGTAATATGGAGACTATATAGATTTATTCTATCAGTATCCATTTTTTATTTTGGTGGTATTTAAAAAAATAAATCCGATTTTTGTATTTCAAATATAAAACATTAAAACGGTTACAATCACATAATGAAAGTCGAACAAATATACACGGGATGTCTGGCTCAGGGTGCGTACTACATCGTATCTGAGAATGAAGCAGCGATTATCGATCCACTAAGGGAAGTAAAACCTTATCTGGATCGGTTGGAAAAAGACGGTGTAACTTTAAAATATATTTTTGAAACGCATTTCCATGCAGACTTTGTCTCGGGACATTTGGATTTAAGCAAAAAAACAGGAGCGCCTATTGTTTACGGACCTACCGCTCAGCCTGAGTTTGAAGCCATTATTGCAGAAGACAGCCAGATTTTTGAAATCGGAAAAGTAAAAATAAAAGCTCTTCACACTCCCGGTCACACGATGGAAAGCACCACTTACCTTCTGATCGACGAAAAAGGAGTTGAAACAGCCATTTTTACAGGAGATACTTTATTTTTAGGGGATGTGGGAAGACCGGATCTTGCCCAGAAAGCAGGAAGTATTACTCAGGAAGATCTTGCAGGAATTTTATATGACAGCCTTCACACGAAAATTATGCCTTTGGATGACAGCATCACGGTTTATCCGGCTCATGGAGCGGGTTCTGCGTGTGGAAAAAATATGCAGAAGGAAACAGTTGATATTCTGGGAAATCAAAAAAGAACAAATTATGCTTTAAATCAGCCTGATAAAGAATCTTTTATCCGTGAAGTTTTAGACGGTTTAACGGCTCCACCGAAATATTTCGGGATGAATGTTGCCATGAACAAAGGCGGTTATGAAAGTCTTGATGCGGTAATGGATAAAGGTTTAACGGCAGTTTCCGTTGAAGACTTTGAAGCATTTGCAGAAGAAACAGGCGCGTTAATTTTAGATACCAGAAGTCCGGGAGAGTTTTATAAAGGATTTGTTCCGAATTCTGTAAATATCGGATTAAAAGGAGATTTTGCACCTTGGGTGGGAACTCTGATTGTGGATGTAAAGCACCCTCTGTTACTTATTGTAGATGAAGGCATGGAAGAAGAAGCCATCACAAGACTGAGCCGCGTTGGATTCGACAATGTTCTTGGCTATCTTAAAGGAGGTTTTGAAGCTTGGAAGAGCAGCGGAAAAGAAACAGATGAGGTAAAAAGAATTTCTTCTGCAGAATTTGCAGAACTTTATAATGAAAATTCAAAAGTAATTGACGTCCGTAAGATCTCGGAATATTCTGCAGAACATATCGATAATGCCTACAACAAACCTTTGGATGTAATCAGTGACTGGGTTCACACGATTGATGATTCTGAGCATTTTTTCCTTCATTGTGCAGGAGGCTACAGAAGCATGATTGCGGCAAGCATCCTTAACTCTAACGGAATCAGAAACTTTACTGAAATAGAAGGAGGTTTCGGCGCAATTAAGAAAACGGAAAAATTCCCGACTTCGGATTTTGTATGTCAGTCGAAAACAATGTAATATTAAGATTTTTAGAATTTTGCATTAAATATAAATGTCACAGCGCTTTAGTTTATTGACTGAAAAGCATTTAACAGCACAAAGTTTTCGGTAATCCCCGTTTTTTTAAGTCATTTTAAATGGTAAGCTTTTCGGGATCTTTAAACTAAAGTGTTTCTTTTAAAATAAAACCAACAACTATGTCTCAAGCATTTCAGGAAATTATCGATTCCGAAAGACCTGTTCTCATTGACTTTTTTGCAACTTGGTGTCAACCGTGCAAAGTACAGTCGTCTGTTTTAAATACCGTAAAAGAAAATATAGGAACTTCGGCAAGAATCATTAAGGTAGATGTGGATCAGTATCCCGCTCTTGCCAATCAGTATGGCGTTCGTGGTGTTCCGACATTAGCTATTTTCAAACAGGGAGAGATGCTGTGGAAAGAAAGCGGTGTGCATGATGTAAATACATTGACTCAGCTTCTAAAGCAGTATTCATAGAAATAAAGATTAAGGCTAAGATTGAGAAAATTTTAGCCTTAATTTTGATATATTTCCTTTAAAATTCAATTGAAAATGAATCGCGGTCATTTAAAAACTGAAAATGGCTTCTGAAATCTGTCAGTTCTTCTAAATTTAATTCTGCCGTTACAAGATTTCCGTTTTTCTGTGAAATTTCTTTTCCGTCTGCAAAAAAACAGTGTGAACTTTCCTGATAAAACAGGTTATTTCCATCGGTCCCGATTCTGTTTAATCCAAAAACGAAGGACAGATTTTCAATAGCTCTCGCTTTTAACAGATGTTCCCATGCTCCCACTCTTTTTTCGGGCCAGTTTGCCACATATAAGACCGCATCATAATCGTCATTATTTCTTGCAAAAACCGGAAAACGAAGATCATAGCAAACCTGCAAAAGAATTCTGAATCCCAGATAATTTACGATCACCCTTTCTTTTCCGGGACTATACACCTTATCTTCCCCAGAAAAAGAAAAAAGATGTCTTTTGTCATAAAATTCAATCTGAGAATCGGGCTGTACAAAATACATTCTGTTGTAGAACTTTCCGTTTTCTTCAACCGGAGCACTTCCGCAAAACGCTGCATTTTTTTCCTTCGCCATTTTTTTTAAAAACTCCAGCGATTCCAGATTTCTATCGGAAACTTCGGAAGCATCCATACAAAAGCCTGTGGAAAACATTTCAGGTAAAAGAAAGAGATCCGCGTCCTGATTCTGTAATTCCTTTTCAATGAGGTTAAAGTTTTCTGCTTTGTTTTTCCAGATGATATCTAAATTAAGTCCTATAATCTTCATAAACTTTGTTAAAAAACTTCCCTAAAAATACGATTTTTCAATGATTTCGGTTTTATTTTTGTTGCGGATATTTAATCAATAGAAATCGGCCTTATTTTTTGGTTAATCGCAAAGAATTTTATTGCCGATAAAGTTTATAATGAATTATCATTGAATAGTCTATGCTTTTCATGTGTCTTAAAGTGTCATGATAGTCAAAACTTAACGTTCATGCGATAAACCAACAAAAAGTAAATCATATTAGTAATCAGCAAAAAGTAAAATTTATGAAGAAGTTGTTTTTTATGTTTGTTCTCATGCTTGCGGGAACATTTGTCAATGCTCAGGCGTGGACAGGAAAAGGAGATCAGAAAATCAATGCCGGACTCAGTTCATGGGGTTACGGAACAGGAATTACAGGAACCTATGATTATGGATTGAATAAATTAATTTCTGTAGGAGCCGGATTGAATATTTATTTTGATAATTACAAAGACAATGACGATAAAAACCGTGCTTTTGTATTCGGAAGAATCAATTTTCATCTGAAAGACGCTTTACAGCTTCCTGAAAAACTTGATATTTATCCCGGAGCAGATGTGGGAGTTGTAGGCAGCAATTTCGGGTTGGGAGCTCACATCGGAGCGAGGTACTTTTTTACTGAAAGAATCGGCGTTTTTGCAGAAGTCGGCAACAATGGCAGTCTCGGAGTTTCGATTAATTTATAATAAATCATCACATTATATGACAAAGCTTCTCGTTTCGGGGAGCTTTTTTATTTGGCATAGTTTTGATAATTGTTACCTTTGCAAATTAAACATAAAAAGCATTAATGGAAATAGCAATCAAACTGTTTCAATTTATATTGAGCATTTCTATCCTGGTTATCCTACACGAACTTGGGCATTTCTTACCCGCCAAATACTTTAAAACCAAAGTTGAAAAATTCTATTTGTTCTTCGATCCGTGGTTTTCTTTAGCCAAGAAAAAAATTGGCGAAACGGAATACGGAATCGGATGGCTTCCTTTCGGAGGATATGTAAAAATTGCCGGAATGGTGGATGAAAGCATGGATACCGAACAGTTGAAACAGCCTGCACAACCATGGGAATTCCGAGCAAAACCGGCTTGGCAAAGACTGATCATCATGTTGGGCGGAGTTACAGTTAACTTTTTCTTAGCCTGGTTAATTTACTCGTGCCTTTCGCTTTTTAATGGTGAAACATACACAGATCTTACCAAATTCGACAATGGAATCGGGGTTACGGAAGCCGGAAAAAAAATGGGATTCCAGAATGGTGATAAGATCATTAATATCGACGGAAAACCCGCTGAAAGGTTAGAAAATGCTTCTATTAACATTCTTTTGGGAGATAACGTAACGGTACTTAGAAACGGGAAAGAAGTAACCTTCCCTGTTAATAAGGATGGGGTTGCAGAAGTTTTAAAACAAAAAGAAGCCAAACTTTATATTACGCCGAGATTTCCAATGATTATCGATTCTCTGGCAACTCCTGCTTCTCAGGCTTCAGGGCTGAAAAAAGGGGATCAAATTGTTGCCATCAATGGAAAACAGACGCCTTATTTTGATGAAGTAAGTTCTTCTTTATCTGAAAATAAAGGAAAAACAGTAAATATAGAAGTTGTAAGAAACGGAAAACCTGAAACAATTACTGCATCTGTTGACAAAAACGGAAAATTAGGTGTTGGTGTAGATCAGAAAGCATTAGCGAACGTTATTACGGATAAAAAATATTCTTTCGGAGAATCTATTCCCAGAGGTTTTGAAAGATCCATTGAGTCTTTAACCATGCAGGTGAAGCAGTTTAAAATTATGTTTAATTCTAAGATTCAGGGATACAAAAATGTAGGGGGCCCGATTGCTATTGTAAAAAACATGCCGGTAGACAGAAATGCCAATGGCGAAATTTCGATCAACTGGGCTGCATTTTGGGGCTTTACCGCGATGTTCTCGGTTTGGCTGGCATTTCTAAACCTGATCCCTATTCCAGGATTGGATGGAGGACACGTTCTTTTCACGCTTTATGAGATGATCGTGGGTAAACCTGTTCCTCAAAAAGTTTTGGAAAACGCACAGATGATCGGTGTTATCTTCCTGTTAGGCTTGATGTTACTGATCTTCGGAAGCGACATTGTGAAATGGATTTCAGGAAGTTTATAATATTTTTACAAAATTTTAAAAAAATATTTGCAGGGTATAAATATTCGTCCTATATTTGCACCACTTAAAACAAAGGACATTCCTCCTTAGCTCAGTTGGTTAGAGCATCTGACTGTTAATCAGAGGGTCGCTGGTTCGAGCCCAGCAGGAGGAGCAGAAAGACTTATAGAAATGTAGGTCTTTTTTTATGTGGTCTCATCAAATATTTTTTTGCAATTATCATTAAATTTAATTATCTGATAAATAGTCAAATAGCTTCAAAACACCCATTATCAAAGGAAAAATTTAGATATTTTTAAAATAAAAATTTGTTTGATATTAATATTCCTGTTATATTTGCACCACTAAAACAATAGGAAATTCCTCCTTAGCTCAGTTGGTTAGAGCATCTGACTGTTAATCAGAGGGTCGCTGGTTCGAGCCCAGCAGGAGGAGCAGAAAGACTTACAGAAATGTAGGTCTTTTTTTATTTATCCTTTATGAGTTGAATCAACTGAAAAGTAATTATTTTAAACATCATCATATTTTAACAAAACAATAACTATAACACCATCAAAACGATGGTGTTATTTCATTACATTTGCAGTTTTGTATTTAAACCATTAAAAGTTTAAATAATATTTATTTTTTTATAATAAAAGTGCATAATTTTTGTTTATGCAAATAGCTTGAAGAAACTACAAATGTTAATTAATAATTCCAAATATTACTCCCTCTTTTTATTTCTATTTTTTGCGGATCTCGTATACTCACAAAATTCGGCAAACGGCAGAATTGTAGATGCAAAAACCAATAAAGAAGTTTCCGGAGTGGATATTTTCATCAATGAAAATGAAAAAGCTGCTCTTACCACAACTTCGGGAAACTTTTCCGTACAGTCGGACAGCATAATCTATAAACTTCGGTTTTTAAGAAAAAACTATTCCTTAGAAAGTATAGACGTAACTCCTCAAAATGCCACCAATATTTTTGTAAAACTGGCTCAGGAAAAAATCAGCAGCATACAGGAAGTCGTTATCCACAACGAAAAGCCGAAATATAAAAACAAAAAAGAAAATCCCGCTTATGCCATTATGCAGAAAGTCTGGGAACGAAAAAGAAACAACGGTTTAGATAAATTCGATACCTATACTTATAAAGAATACGAGAAAATTCAGTTTGATGCCAACAATCTGGACAGTGCATTTATGAAGAGAAAAATCTTTAATAAACTTGAATTTATTTTCGATTATAAAGATTCTACCGCAAGCGGAAAAATAGGACTTCCCGTATTCCTGAATGAAGCCATCTATGAAAATTACGGAGAAAACAGACCTTCCAAAAAATCAAAAAGACTTTTGGTTGCTCAAAAGACATCAGGTTTTCAGGATAACCAGATTATTACTTTAACAGCAAAAAACCTTTATCGTGACATCAACATTTACGATAACACGTTAAATTATTTCGACATCGGATTTCCAAGTCCGGTCGGAGAAACAGGGTTCAGTACGTATGATTACAATTTGGTAGATACCATTTCCATGCGGGGAGAAAATGCTTTTAAAATCCGTTATCAGCCCAAAAGAACAGAAGTTTTAGCATTTCAGGGATACTTATATATTGACACAGACAGCTATGCCGTTTTGGGAGCAACCCTAAAATCCACGCAAAAGATCAATGTAAACTTCATTAACGGGATTTCTACAGAACTGGAATACGACAACCCCGATGAAAACACTTTTCTGCCAAGAAAATTTGTAACGGAGATCGAGATGACTCCTTTTTCCAAGAAGAAAACCTCAAAGAGCATTATTGCCAAAAGATCCGTCGATTATTCGGAATATCAGTTCAACAAACCTCTTGAGGATAAAATTTTTAAAAGAAACGAGGAAGAATATGATGATAAATTCGTAGAAAAAGATGATGCTTACTGGGTAAAAGCCAGACCAGATTCTCTCTCAAAAAGCGAACAGGGAATTTATGATATGCTTGATAAACTTCAGCAGACTCCGAAGTTCAACCGTATTGTAAAGCTTTATGAAACGTTAGGTTCAGGTTATTACAACATTACAAAAGGAATTGATTTAGGTCCGATTTTCTCTGTTTACGGAAAAAATGATGTTGAAGGAGACCGAATAAGAATCGGAGCAAGAACGTATTTCACAAGAAATGATCCCTGGAGAGTTCAGTTTTACACGGCTTACGGTTTTAAAGACCAACAGGTAAAATATGGTGCTGAAGGAAGATTCATGTTTAACAGAGTAAACCGTTTTACAGTAGGTGCCGGAACAAGAAGAGACATTCTGCAATTGGGTGTTCAGCTTACAAATGACGACGGAATTATGGCAAGAACGTTTGCTTCTTCAACACTTTTCGCAAGGGGAGAAAATGCTTCTTTAAGCTCCGTTAATCAAACCAACCTGTTTACGTCTATTGAACCATGGAAAAACTTCCAGATCAGGCTAGACGGAACCATGCAAAGCATTAAATCGGCAAATCCAGACGGATTTAATCTGATGTATTACAAAAACGGAGATCTGAGAAAAACAACCAACGATTCGCATTTTACTTTAAGTTTAATTGCAAGACCGGGGGCAAAATTTTCCCAAACCGGAATCGATCGCTATGAGCACGGAACTTTGGCTCCGACTATTGTGTTAAAATACACAAGAGGAATTGAGGGATTATTCGGGTCAGATTTTAATTATAACAAACTGCAGTTCATGTTCTATAAACCCGTCTTAATTGGAAGCTGGGGAAAAACATTAATTAACTTTGAAGCCGGAAAGAACTTCGATACAGTTCCGTTGGCTTTGCAGAACGTCATTCCGGGGAACCAGTCGTACAGTCTGGCGCAAAATACGTTTGCACAGCTTAATTATTATGAATTTGTTGCAGACACTTATACAACGCTGCATTTAGAGCATCATTTTAACGGAAAAATCCTTTCTTATATTCCTTTGATCAAGAAATTAAAACTAAGAGAAATTGCGTTTATCAGAGGAGCTTACGGAACATTAAGCGATGCTTCAAAAGCAATTAATGTGGAAGGATTCAAATATTCTGCTCCAAGCGAACACGTTTATTATGAATACGGTTTCGGAATCGAAAATATCGGCTTCGGAAACCTTAGAATTTTCAGAGTGGATTTCAACTGGCGCGGAAATTACCTCAACAGACCGGATATTTCAACTTTCGGAATTAAAGCTGGTTTTCAGGTCGGCTTTTAAAATACAAAACTCCTTCAGCGCGAAGGAGTTTTTTGGTAATGTGGTCAAAAATAGTTGGTGTTTTTGTCAGAAATAATTCGTAATATTTTGCGGTTGATTGGAAGAGGAAGTGAGCAATGCTGAGGAGCAACTTACCAGCAATACAATCAACGCTGTAAACAATAGTTTAGAGGATGGTTTTTACCATCCTTTTTTTGTAAATTATTGGAACAGCTCTATGGCTAAAAAAACCTTTATGGTTTTAGATTTCTATAAAAAAGATACCACTGGATAAACTTTTTCCTCCGACTTTTTGTAAGCCCCCGATGAATATTTAGATGACCTTTTAAATGACCAAAAAAAAGATTCTATTCCATTGGTTGTTTTCGGGATTTTAGGATCCTGCAGGAACGAAAACATATTTGGCAAAGCTTTTTTGATAACCGAAAAACATCTTCTCACCATTTTGTGCGTGTACCAATATCTTCCGGTTTCCTGGCTGTATGATTTTTCATTCAAAAATTCTTTATGCTTTTCAGACCAATCCAAAAACTCTTTGATCCAATACTGCTTTTTAACTTCGTTGTCAATAAAATGAATTTTACAGACAATTTCACGCAACTCAAAACCTGCTACAGATTTCGGATAGGCGGAAAGCCATATTTTGCACATCCTTTGAATATGAACCAGACATCTCTGAACAGGAACTTTAGGACAAACTTTTCGGATGGCTTTCAGTAGAGATTTATCGCCATCACAGGTTATCCCGCCAATTTTTATTCCTAAATTCAAGATGTTTTCCAAATCCTCTTTGAGTTCTTCATAATGCTCACCGTCAGTAATTCTGTAAAGCTGGGTTTGCTTAAAAACATTATCTCTGTAAACCACCAAACAGATTTCATTGGAGAAATAAGTGCCGTCAATCAGTAAATAAACCTCCTTGTTCTGGTTGTAACTGAGTTTTGGAGCTTTACTAAGCATCACGTTAAAATACCGTTGAAGAGTACTTACCGAATATCCAGATTCTGCTGAAATCTGCTCATAAGTCTGTTTCCCAACAATCCATTTTTTGAACCAAATTTCTTTGTTTTTTAGGCCCACAGATTTATTCTCCGAAGTAAAATGAATGCCACAGTTTTTACATTTAAAACGACGCTTTCCGTTTTGCTTTCCCCAAGAAATCACATCCAGACTTTTGCAACTCCAACAACGATTTTTTTTGAATTTCCAGCCATAAAAAAAGTTTATTGAAACAAAGTTCAATAAACTTTATGTATCATCAGTAACAGTCGACAATGCAAAGAATTTTACCAACTATTTTTGACTATTAAACCAGTTTTTTTATTTCTTAAGATTCTTCACCATAACCTTTGCAGCTATTGCAATGCGCTACAATGTAAACAATTTTACACGGCGGTCTCTGCCCTTCCGGAATGCTGCAATATACGTCGCATGGTAAACATCCCTGATCCGGAGCAGCTCCTCCCATTACATTTTTAAGATCCTGTCTTTTGATTTTTTTTAAATTTTTCATAGTAATAGATTTTATAAAGTTGACAAAAAGCCCCGACATGAGGCTTGAGTTTCAGATTTAACAATCACAAGGCATTACATCAATAACCGAATTAATACAGTGTTGTTTTTGCCATGCTGTCCACGTACACCATTCGTAACACCAATTTGCGGGAATCGGACATCTTTCTCCTCCAGCAATGGCTTTAAGCTGTCTTTTCGTTAGTTTTTTTAGATTTTTCATATTAGTTTGGTTTAATTTGTCGCCTACTCTGTTTGCTTTTCGGCTTACGCAATATATTAATTATTTGATAGTTACCAAATATATAAATATTTCCCGTTAAATTGAATAAATATAAAAACTTTAACTTTTCCTCATTTCAGTGCACAAAAAAAGCCTCAGCAAAATTGCCAAGGCTTTTAATTTTATAAAACGCTGAAATTATGCGTTTGCTTCTACAGATACGAAAGATCTGTTATTTGCTTTCTTTCTGAAAACTACTTTTCCGTCAACTAATGCGAACAAAGTGTGATCTTTACCGATACCCACGTTTGCACCTGGGTGGTGTTGAGTACCTCTTTGTCTAACGATGATGTTACCCGCAATAGCATCTTGACCACCGAAAATCTTTACACCTAATCTTTTAGAGTGAGATTCTCTACCGTTTTTGGAACTACCAACTCCTTTCTTGTGTGCCATTTTATTTTAAGGTTTTTTGGTTTAAAAAATTATTCTACGCTTTCAGTTGCCTCAGCGTCAGCTTTTTTAGTTGTCTTTTTAGCAGGTTTTTCTGCTTTTTTAGCTCCTTCAAATCCTGTAATACCAGTAATCTGAATTTGAGTTAAAGATTGTCTGTGACCATTTTTCACTTTGTAACCTTTTCTTCTTTTCTTTTTGAAAACGATTACTTTATCAGCTTTTACATGATCCAGGATCTCTGCTTCTACAGTGATTCCGCTTACAGCTGGGGCGCCTACCGTGATTGCTCCGTTTACAGTAAGAAGTACTTTATCAAAAGATACTTTTCCTCCTTTATCTCCTTTTAAACGGTTTACAAACAACTTCTGGTCTTGCTCAACTTTGTATTGAAGCCCTGCTATTTCTACAATTGCAAACATTGTTTATAGATTTTTAGTTATTTCGAGGTGCAAATATAAGAAATATTTTCTAATCTGTTCAAATTCAATTCAATCTTTTTTAAAATAAAATTTTAACTATGTTTTGAATAATTTTTCACAATAAAGTGATATGAAATTCCGTTTAAATTTATATCTTCGTTTTCACCAAAATATTTATATATATGAAAAGAAAAATCCAATTCCCGATTCTTTTGGGAACCATCGCTGCACTTTCTTTGTCAGCATGTAACGACGACACCATGGAAACGCCTGTACAGCCAGAACAACAGGCAGAAAACCTGAAACCGGAACAGCCGAATGCTCTTGAAAAAGTTTGTTATTACGTAGATCAGTATTGGAGTTCTTCATCTGTGTTGCTTACTTCACTACAGAATTCTGCAGACACCAACTTTATGAATTCCCAAATGACAAAAATTGCCAGTATGTGGGGAAGAAGCAATCCAACCTTAAGGTTTGTGAATGATCCCTCAAATTTTAACTCTACCTACAATGCCATTTCGTATTCTACAGGAAAAATTTATTACGGCTATGCCATTTATTATGATGCAAAAGCAAAAGGAGGAGATATTGTAAATGCAATGATCCTTGCCCATGAGTATGGTCACCAGTTACAGTATATTTTCGGACTTCCTACGGTAACAGAATCCACAGCAAGACCCAACGAACTGGAAGCAGACGGCTTTGCAGGATATTACCTGAGAAGACCCAACGGTTACAACCAGACAAGTTTTGCACAGATTGCAGCCGCTTATGAATTTGCACAGAGCATCGGAGATTATCAGACCACAAGTCCGGGACACCACGGAACGCCTCCGCAGAGAAGATCCGCAGTTCGTCTGGGATTTTTATTAGGACAGTACAGCCTTAGTGCAGCAGATTTCGATTACAACTTCTTCTATTATTATCAGGGAGTTTTAAACGGAACCTACAAAATGGCAAAAAACAGCCAGTATCCGGAACTTGATGCTTACATGAAGCAGTATCTTGATGAGCTGAAACAAATTCAGACCGGCGAAATTTCTGCTGAAGAATTTAAAAACTTAAAGTAAATCATCATTTTTGAAATATCTTTCTCGGGAGGCAGGACATTATTCCTGTCTCTTTTCTTTATCCGGATATTCTTAAAGTTTCTTACTTTTGAAGCATCATACGTAACAAATGAACAGAGACCTCTATATTGATTTCGCAAAAGGACTGGCTACCATTTCCATTATCTTTATCCATACCGCTTTCTGGTCGGGACAGTTTTATATTCAGCCGGAAGTAAGGGTTTTCTCTTTAGTTTTCGATGTTGCCCTGTTTTATGCCTTGAGTGGAATTACATCCGGTTCCAATATCGAAAAAACATTGTACAGACTGCTGAAACTGCAGATCACGTATATGATTTTTGTAACCTTCCTCTTCTTTCTGGATTATTTCTTTAAAGTTTTCGGGCTCACTTTCTTTTCTCTGGAATGGCTGCAGAATTTTTATTCAACCTTCGGATCAAAGTATGCTACCACAAGTATTTCTACCGCTCCGCAATGGGAAAATTTGGGCAACTGGTATCTTCACCAATACACCAATGCAGATACTTTCCCTGTGGTAATGGGGAGCTTCTGGTATTTAAAAGTCTATTATATTTTAACGGTTTTCGGAGTTTTAATATTAAAATTCTTTCCGAAACATGTTAACTGGTTCATCGGACTTTGTGCCGGATTAACCTTATTATTTAATATTTTTCCGGAAATTTATCCTTCGGGACAGGTAGGATATGTTGCTTTTTACATGACTGTATTCCTAATTGGTAACAGAATGAAAGGCAAGAAAATTCCGGACAGGATGATTCCTGTATTATACGGATTGGTTGCGGTTGCACTGGCAGGACTGTTCGGTTTTTACGGACAGGAAATATTTTACAAAATCAATAAAAATAAATTTCCGCCACAAATTCCGTACATTATCTGGACTTTCTTCTCTTTGGTAACGCTTTTTGTTTTTTATAACCGGTTAAAGATCACAAAAGAAAATGTGGTGACCTACATTGGTAAAAACGCGATATTTTTCTATTTTGCACAAGGAATAAGTTCTTCACTGGTTTACTTTTTAGTCGTTCCAATGAAGGGAAATATGCCTTGGTGGATTTTAATGATTTTAATTTACGGGATCAATATTATTCTGGCATTCATCATTTCAGCTACTTGAAAAAGTTGATGAATGGGGTTGGAAAATATTAGAATTTTTAAGAAGCAAAACGGCTTCTCATTAATCTCTGCTTCTTCCGCCTCTTGCAATAAGGGCAACAATAACGATTAGAACAACAGCTCCGATAATGATGTACGTTGGATTGGTGTACCATTCTGTTGTCGTGGTGGTTGTTTGTTCAGTGGTTACTGTTCCGCCGCCCGTTGCTGTTTCCTGAGCAAAGCTGAAAGCCGACATGAATAGAATAAGCATTGCTGAAAGTATAGCTCCTGCTTTAGATTTTAAAGTGGTAATAGTTTCCATTGTTTATATTTTTAATTTGGTTTCTTAGTTAAAACAAATTAAATACCAAGATTTTTAAATTATTAAGAAAAATATTTTTTAAACATTCTGAATGTTTAAATAAACTTTAATCGTATCGCAAATTATTTTAATTTTACAGAAAATTTTAAAACATGTTTAAGTTGAAACTTCCTACCGATCCAAGGTGGGCAAATATTGCTGAAGGAAACATCGAAGAAATTTTAACGGATCATGCTTGGTGCGAGCAAAAAGCCGCTACCAATGCAATAGGGTTAATTACCATGCTTCCTGAATATCCGGAAATTGTAACGGAACTTCTTGCGATTGCGCAGGAAGAGCTGGAGCATTTTCGTCAGGTTCATGAGATTATTAAAAAAAGAGGCTATACTTTCGGACGCACCCGAAAAGACGATTATGTAAACGAACTGGTGAATTTTATCCAGAAAGGCGGTAACAGAGATGATCTTATTGTCGATAAAATGCTTTTTGCAGCCATGATCGAAGCCAGAAGCTGCGAAAGATTTAAAGTTCTGACTGAAAATATTAAAGATGAAGAGCTTAAAACCTTCTACAGAGAACTGATGATTTCGGAAGCCAACCATTACACCACCTTCATCGGGTTTGCAAGACAGCTCGGAGACGAAGAAAAAGTAAACAAACGCTGGGAAGAATGGCTGGAATATGAAGCCAAAGTCATTCAGTCTTACGGAAAAGGCGAAACCATCCACGGATAAAAAAAGATACATTGAAAAAACTGACGTTTGAAAATATTGCCAATTTTTTCCTGAAAAATTTCTTTCAGGGACTCGTGATTATCGGTCCGATCGGGCTGACAATTTTTGTTATCTGGTATGTTGTAACGTCTATTGATAATATTATTCCTTCTGTTGCCAAGGAAATTCCGGGGCTGGTTTTTATTTCAACCATTTTAATTACGGCACTTCTTGGGTTTTTAGGAAACAAATTCGTTGTCGGAAAGTTCTTTTTCGATTCTATGGACCGTCTTCTTGAAAAAACTCCGGGCGTAAAACATATTTATACTCCAACAAAAGATGTAATGTCCTCATTTGTAGGAGACAAGAAAAAATTCAATGATCCTGTCTGGGTAAAAACCAACGAAAATCCTGAAATATGGAGAATTGGTTTTTTAACACAAAAAGAAATGGCAGACGTTGAAAAACACAATTATGTAGCGGTCTATCTTCCCCATTCTTATGCTATTTCGGGATGGGTAATCGTTACCGAAGAAAAAAACATTAAACCCGTTGTAGGGATGACAGCGGCTTCGGCAATGAAATTTGCGGTAAGCGGCGGTGTTGCAGGGTTCCATTCCGATGATAATATTTTCAAGGCACCGGAATAGTCTTTCTTTTTTACTTAAATACTATTGCAGAAGATCTTCTCTGCGATCATTTTCTTTATTTAGCTGAATACAGCACTAAAGAAAACATTTATCCTGTTTCATTAAAAGAATACATCTGATTTTAGAATAATTTTTTTTCGCAGATTATTCATTTTTAATGAAAATTTTACAAATTAAAACAAAACTAACAACAATAAAAAGATGGGCAAAGTTGCAATCATAGGAGCCGGTGTATCCGGTCTGAGTATGGCAAATTATTTGGAAAAAAATAATATCGACTATCATCTCTACGAAAGAAGAACCCCAAATGATCTGAAAGGACACGGATTTATCCTTCCCAAAGAAGGAATTGAACATCTTTCAGCCATTATTGATATTAATGACCTTTACGCAAAAGGAAGTTTTCTGAAAAAATACATCCATTATAACCAAAGCGGAGAAATGCTTTCCGAAAAAGATCTGGATGATGTTTTTGTAGTTTCCAGAAGCGCCCTGATCGAGATTCTTGCCAAAGGAATTCCTTCAGATAAAATTTCTTACAATTCAACGGTTGCACTGAATGGATTTTCGGAGGGAAAAGCAGAAATTACGCTGGACGAAAATACTATTCTGGAAGCAGATGTGGTTGTTGCTTCAGACGGATCAAGAAGCCGCATCAGAAGAACTATTTTTCAGGATGAAATCATGAAAGCCGTTCTGGAAAATGAAGTGGTAAACATCATTGAAAACGAAGAACTGGCAGGCAAAATCGAAAGCAATTTTCTGAAATTCCATCATGAAAACGGCGGACTTACTTTTGGCGTTTTAAAACTTTCATCCTCAAAAATACTTTGGTACTGCCAGTTTGATATCACCAAACATTTCATCAACGAAGATTACACTCCGGATTGCATCAAGCAGTTTATGCTGGATAATTTTGGCAACTGGAATCCTCTGATTTCATCGATCATCGAAGGTTCAGGCTATGAAAATGCACACATCTGGAGAGTTTATGAGCTTGAAAAATTAAATCCTTTTTATCATCAGAATGTTGTTTTCATCGGCGATGCAGCACATCCGCTGATTCCTTTTACAAGTCAGGGCGTTACCTCAGCGTTGAAAGACTCTTTCACTTTAACCCAACTTTTAGCCGAAGGAAATGATCTTCAGGAAACCTTCAGCAAATACGAAGAAGACCGGAAATCTGAAATCGAAATCCACATCAAAAACGGAAGAGCCCTGCTGGAACAATTCCTTTTACCTCTGAACGAGCAGCCTAAAAACACTTTACCCATTTCATACAAATAAAATGTTTACAAACAACGATATCAATTTTGAAGCTTTAAAAAGAAAGGCCTACAATGGAAGATGGGCAACTCTGGAAGAAGGAATTATCCCTTTAACAGCGGCAGATCCGGACTTCAGAATGTCTAAAGAAATAGAAAACGGAATCATAGAATACATTAAGGACGGCTATTTAAGCTATGGTCCTTTCTCTGGACTTCCTGAGTTCAAAAAAAGTGTTGCAGAGCATTTTAACACCGGTAAAAAAGGAAGCTTTACACCAGAAAATGTGCTGGCTGTAAACAGTGCCGCGATGGGAATGTATATGGTTGCCAAATATGTACTGAATCCCGGAGATGAAGCCATCATTTTTGATCCGGTAGATTTCCTTTTCAAAAAGACAGTGGATTCGGTTGGCGGAAACATTAAATTGTGCGCAGTAGATTCTAAAACCGGAGATATCGACTTTGAAATGTTGGTCTCTTTAATTTCTCCGAAAACAAAACTCATCAGCATCTGTAATCCTCACAATCCAGTCGGAAGAATATATTCCAGAGAAATTTTACAGAAGATTGCAGACATTGCGGCAGCTCATGATCTTTGGGTGATGAGCGATGAAATCTGGAGCGATATTGTGTATGATAAAAAAGAATTCAACACCTACTCTTCTGTTTCCGAGAATGCTAAAAAGAAAAGTTTTACCGTTTTCGGATTTTCAAAATCATTCGGAATTGCAGGATTGAGAATTGGTGCCGTTTTATGCAATGATCAGGAATTAATGGATGATTTCACAGAAAAATCCATGTTCAATTCTACCATTGAAGGTGTTTCTACATTATCGCAGATTGCAGCAAGCGTTGCCATTGATAAAGCAAAACCGTGGTTTAATGATTTTCTTACGCATTTACAGCACAACAGAGATTTAGCCCACAGTATGCTGAGCAATTCGGGCGTTCTAATTCCTAATCTTCCCGAAGCCACTTTTGTTATTTTTCCTAAAATCAACAACGGTATGTCGAGTGACGAATTTGCACAGCACGTTTTAAAAGAAGGAAAAGTAGCGATTGTTCCCGGCTCGGAACGATGGTTCGGAAAAGGCGCTGAAGGACACGTAAGAATCTGTTTTTCAACCTCACAGGAAATCCTCACCGAAGGACTGAACAGAATAATCAATAGTTTTTAAAAAATACAGAAGCGGATTCAATAAAACTTGAATCCGTTTTTTTTTCAAATATGTGTTACCCTAATTTCAGACTTAACTGCTTTTGCGATTTAATTAAAAAGGCTAAAACTTTTTCCCGGAAACTTTTTTTCTTTATTTAAAATACCCTTCATTTTTTCCATGATATCATAATTTTTATTTAATTTAAATACATTTATCAAACAAAACCATATTTTATTAATGATTTAAAAACAAAAATTAATATTTTTGATATAATTGCTAATTTAAATCTAATACAATATGAAAATTAAATACATAAGTGCCTTTTTTCTTGGAGCTTCTTCCGTTCTGTATTCTCAACAGATTAATGACACCATATCAAAAGAAGGAAAAATTGATGAGGTTGCCATTACGGGAAGCCGGAATAAAAAAAGAACAGTTGTAGACACTCCGGTTCCGATTGACATCATCGACATTAAGCAGGTAAGCCAGTCAACAGGGCAGATTGAAGTCAACCAGCTTTTACAGTTTTCAGCGCCTTCATTCAATTCCAATAAACAATCCGGATCAGACGGAGCGGATGCAGTAGATCCTGCAACATTAAGAGGACTTGGTCCCGATCAGACTTTGCTTTTGCTCAACGGAAAAAGATACCACCAGTCTTCATTAATCAATCTTTTTGGTACAAAAGGCCGTGGAAATACAGGATCGGATATGAATACGATTCCTGTAGGTGCGATAAAAAGAATTGAAGTTCTTCGTGACGGAGCATCGGCGCAATATGGCTCGGATGCGATTGCAGGAGTAATCAACGTTATTTTAAATGACCGTAATCATGGTTTTGAAGGCAATGCTTTTTATGGAGTGAATCTTTTTAAAAGTCCGGGAGATAAAGATGTGGTTTCTGACCGAAAAATAGACGGAAATACTTTTGATTTTTATGGAAACTACGGAACAAAAATAGGTTCTAAAGGTGGTTTCGGAAATTTTACGGCAGAATTTGTCAATAAAGAATATGCCATCCGTAATGCCAATCCTGAAAAATATGATGCTCCGAGACAAAGATTCGGGGATGCAAAATCACAGAATTTTTATTTTTTCGGAAATATTGAAATTCCAATATCCGATAATTTAAAATTTTATTCCAGACAGGGCTTTTCGCACAGAAATACAGACGCTTATGCATGGACAAGAAGCGCGGATGCAGACGGAAATATTCCGCAGGTTTATCCTAATGGTTTTAATCCCGTTCAGGATACAAGCATTTCAGATTTTACTTTTGACAATGGCTTAAAATTTAAAGTGGCAGACTGGGAAGTGGATGCGTATAATGCGTTTGGAAGCAACAGATTTACCTATCAGATCGATCATACCATCAATGCGACATTAGGCGTAAGATCACCTACGAGTTTTGATGCGGGAGGACATTCTCTGCTGCAGAATACAACAGGTTTCAATGCAACCCGACAGTTTTCGGTTCTGGAAGGGCTGAATGTGGCATTCGGTTCAGAATTCAGATATGAAAAATTCAATATCATCAAAGGAGAAGAAGCTTCTTACGCGATGTATGATGTGAATGGAAATGTCGTGACGGCAAATACCCCCTCAACATTACTGGTAATCAATCCTTTAAGCGGAGATGTAAGACCGGGTGGTTCTCAGGGTTTTCCCGGATATTCTCAGGAAATTAACAAGTCCAGAAATAATTTTGCAGCGTATGTAGATACTGAACTCGATATTACCAAAAACTGGATGGTAAGTGTTGCCGGAAGATTCGAAAATTATAATGATTTTGGAAGCACTTTGAACGGAAAACTTGCAACACGATACAAAATAACACCACAGTTTGCATTCCGAGGATCTTTTTCTACCGGCTTCAGAGCGCCGTCTCTGGCTCAGAAATATTACAGCCTGCAGTTTACGAATTTTCAGGGAGGAAGTCTGGTTACCATTCAACTGGCATCTAATGACAGTAATCTGGCAAAAGCAGTCGGAATTCCGCAGCTTAAACAGGAGACTTCTGTGAATGGAAGTGCAGGATTCACTTTTAACACCGGAAAATTTACAGCAACAGTTGACGGCTACTACATCAAGGTAAAAGACAGAATTGTTTTAACAGGAAATTTCTCGCAGGATGATGATGCGATTGGAAATATTTTAATTGAAAACCGTATCGATCAGGCGCAGTTTTTCACCAATGCAATAGACACGAGAACTAAAGGAGTTGATGTTATTTTAAGTTTTAACGAAAATATCGGAAAAGGAAAACTGACCGCAACGTTAGCCGGAAATTACAATGAAATGGAGATCACAAAAGTGAATACTTCCGACAGGCTGAAAGGAAAAGAAGACATTTATCTCAGCCCGAGAGAAAGAGCTTTTATTTTAGCTTCTGCACCAAAAACGAAGATCAATTTAAACCTGAATTATAAGATTAGTAAATTCAATGCTAATTTACAGTTGGTAAGATTTGATAAAGTGACTCTGGTAGGCTACAACGGACCGGATGATTACCAAATATACAATCCAAAAGTAACTGCGGATCTTTCTTTCGGCTACGAATTTTCAAAAAATATTCATCTGACGATCGGAAGCAAAAATCTCTTCAACCGATATCCTACATTGCAAAAAGAGGCGGCTTCAGCCGGAAATACAGAATCGGGAGGTATTTTTGATCCTGTACAGATGGGATTTGCAGGAAGACAGGTTTTTGCAAGATTTAATTTTAAATTTTAATCTTTATACCAATAATAAATAAGGACTTCCGTAAATTCAGAAGTCCTTATTTGTTCGGTTAAAACTATTTATTTTTTAGAAATTTTATACAATTTTCCGCTGTCCGTAACAGCGTACAAATTTCCGTCGCTTGCATTGAGAACATCGCGGAATCTTTCGTTCTGATCTTCCAGAAGCCTTTCTTCACCCACCACTTTGTTATCTTTCATTACAATTCGGTTGATGTGTTCTCCACTTAAACAGCCGATCATCAGATTTCCTTTCCATTCGTCGATATTTCCGGTATAGAACGTAACTCCGCTTGGCGAAATCACAGGATCCCAGTAATAAACAGGCTGTTCTGTTCCCGCTTTTTGAGTTGTCCCATTGTTGATTTTATCTCCGGAATATTCGATTCCATAGGTTACATCTCCCCAACCGTAATTTTTCCCGGGTTTTATTAGATTGATCTCATCTCCGCCTCTCGGTCCCATTTCTACATCCCACAAATTTCCATTCGGATCGATTGCAAGACCTTGCGGATTTCTGATTCCGTACGCATAAATTTCAGGTTTAAATCCTGTTTTTCTCATGAAAGGATTTCCGGTAGCCGGCTGTCCTTCTTTCGTTATTTTTAAGATTTTACCTAAATAATTATCTGTTCTCTGAGCATAAACTCTGGTTTGCTTATCTGATCTTTCTCCTGTACTTACAAACAGATTTCCGTCTTTATCAAACGCCAATCGGCTTCCATAATGCTTGTCTCCGTCGTACGTTGGAGTTGCTCTGAAAATTACTTTTATTTCAGAAATCGTTTTTAAATCCTGAGAAAGTTTTCCTTTTGCAACCGCAGTATGATTTCCATTTTCATAAGGTTCTGAAAAACTGAAATAAATGATATTGTTTGTTTTAAAATCAGGATCTAAAGCTACGTCTAACATTCCGCCCTGCCCTTTGGAATCTACTTTCGGGAAGCCTTCGATTTTTGAAATTTCTTTTCCGTCGGCAGAAACCACATTCATATATCCTCTTTTGTCCGTAATTAAAAATCTTCCGTCCGGTAAATTGACAATTCCCCAAGGTTTTCCAAGATCTTTATTTAAAACTTCAACCTTGTAAGGCGTCGAGGTTTTTACAGCTTTTATTCTGGTCTGTCCGGCAAAAGCAGGTTTATATTCGGGAGAATTAGGCTCTTTCGTTTCTACGCTTCCGTCTTTTCCGAGCTTTTGGGCATTAAGTTTATTTTCTTTGCATGATGAAAACAGGAGAATTAAACTGATTGCTGAAATATAAAATTTACTGATTTTCATTGAATTAGGATTATTATTTTAATTTCAAATGGAAAAATAATGCCATAAAATTTGGTGGTTTAAATTTTTATTCTACATTTGTAGAAACAAATAACAATCCGTAGAATATGAAAGAAATAAAACTGACCGATTCTGAGAAAGATCTCATGGAAATTCTTTGGGAAAAAGAAAAAGTTTTCATGAAGGACATTTTAGAATCCTACCCTGAACCCAAACCTGCCACTACAACTATTGCCACCCTTCTGAAAAGAATGCAAAATAAGGATTTTGTTGGCTACAAATTGTATGGAAATTCCCGCGAATATTATCCAAAGATCGCGAAAGGAGCTTATTTCAAAGAAGAAATGACTTCCATGATTGACCGTTTTTTCAACAGTTCCGTAACGCAGTTTGCATCGTTTTTTACGTCCAATGCAAAGCTTTCCCAAAAACAACTGAAAGAACTCCGTGAAATTATCGACCAGCAAATCGACGAAAAATGATGATCGTTTTAAAAATAATTCTGTGTTCTTCCTTGCTTTTGACCGTATATTACGTGTTTTTGCAGAAGGAGAAAATGTATGGTTTCAATAGGTTTTACCTTTTGTTTTCCCTTGTATTTTCTTGCACCGTTCCGTTCATTTCCATTCAATCGGAAGCTCAAAAACCTGTTAATCGTTTGCAGAAAACGATTGAAGCAACACAACAGGTTATGGACATTACGCCGAAACAGGAAAGTTTTAACTGGATGAATCTGATCTGGATATTGTACGGAATCGTAACATTGATTTTCCTGATAAGAACTATTATTTCATATTTAAAAATTAAAAATCTGAAGGGTGAAAAAATGATCTATCAGAATCAAAATATCATCATCACAAATGAACCTATTTCGCCTTTCAGCTTTTGGAATACGATTTATTTAGGAAAAAACTATCTGATTGACAACAAATTAGATTCCAGAATATTTCTTCACGAAAAGAGTCATCTGGAACAGAAACACAGCATTGATATTATTATTGTTGAAATCATAAAGGCTTTTACGTGGTTCAATCCGTCTGTGTATTTCTACAAAAAAGCAATGATTACCAATCATGAATTTCTGGCGGACGAATCTGTCTTAAAAAATGATTTTACCATAAAAGACTATCAGAATTTAATTCTGGAGGAAATTATTTCAAGCCAAAACTATAACCTTACCCATACATTCAATTTCAAAAACACCAAAAAACGATTTATTATGATGAACGCCAAAAAATCAAAAATTACAGACTTAAAAAAAGTAATAAGTATTCCTGTTTTAATGATTGCTTTCGGACTGTTTGTGCAGAGAACCTATGCAACTCCAATCGAAAAGATGATCGAAAAAACACAGGAAACAATATCAGAACCGGTGAAAGATCAGATCATTGAAAATAATGAAGAAAATAGTAATGTTTTCAAAAATGATGCTTTACATAACGAAACTGAGAACGTTGCAGAACTTTTAAAAAAAGCAAATACTGAAAAAGAAGTTCAGGATACCATCCGACCAAAAGAGGGTAAAAACACAATAGTAAAGCAGGAAACTTCACAAAGTACAACAAATGAAACGGTAAAAGAAGAGCCCACACTGCTTCCTCAATATCCGGGAGGGATTAATGAATTAAGGAATAATATTTCAAAATCTTTTGACGGAAATAAAGTTAATGTAAGCAAAGAAACGTACAGAACTGAAATCAACTACACTGTTCTGGAAGACGGAAATATTGCCGATGTTAAAGCCACGGGAAACAATGAAGCATTTAATACAGAGGCAGTGAATTCCTTCAAAAAAGCCAATGAAAATATAACCTGGAAACCTGCTGAAAAAGACGGAAAACAAGTTCGCTACAGAATGAGAATTCCACTAACGATGTCTTTTCAAAATTAGGATCGATTTTTCAAAAATAAAAACAGCATTCAGATTGGGTGCTGTTTTTGTTTTACATATAGTCATTCGTCTATTTTAATGAATCTGTGGTGTGAAATAGTTCCCGATGTCAAATATTTCTTTCGTATTTTTGTTAGGATAACATCACAATTTTTATGAATTTTAAACTTCAATCAGAATATAAACCTACCGGAGATCAGCCACAAGCGATAGAAAAGCTCACCGAAGGAATCGAAATCGGGGAAAAATACCAAACGCTTTTGGGAGTTACCGGATCCGGAAAAACATTTACCGTTGCCAATGTGGTGCAGAATGTACAGAAACCGACTTTGGTTTTAGCTCACAACAAAACTTTAGCGGCACAGCTTTTCATGGAGTTTAAAGAATTCTTTCCTGAAAATGCCGTTGAATATTTTGTAAGTTACTACGATTATTATCAGCCGGAAGCTTACATTGCCACAACCGGAACTTACATCGAAAAAGACCTGAGTATCAACGAAGAAGTTGAAAAACTAAGACTTTCCGCAACTGCGAGTTTACTTTCCGGAAGACGGGACGTTCTGATTGTTGCTTCCGTATCATGCATTTATGGTATCGGAAACCCGACAGAATTTCACAAATCTTTAATTTCCATTGCGATTGGTGAAAAAGTGACCAGAACCGCACTTCTTCATTCTTTAGTTAATGCACTATATTCCAGAACATTAAACGAATTCCAAAGAGGTACATTCCGTGTAAAGGGAGATGTGATTGATGTTTTCCCGGCTTATGCGGATAACGCAATCAGAATTCAGTTTTTCGGGGATGAAATTGAAAAAATCCAGAGTTTTGATCCGGTTTCGGGAAATGTGACAGGAGCTTTTGAACAGATTCAGATTTATCCTGCCAATCTTTTTGTAACCTCAAAAGAAACTTTGAACGGCGCAATCCGCGATATTCAGGATGATCTAGTAAAGCAGGTTGATTTTTTCAATTCTATTGAAAAACCACTGGAAGCCAAAAGATTACAGGAAAGAACCGAACTCGATTTGGAGATGATTAAAGAGCTGGGTTACTGTTCCGGAATTGAAAATTATTCGAGGTATCTCGACGGAAGATTGCCGGGAACAAGACCTTTCTGTTTATTGGATTATTTCCCTAAAGATTATTTGATGGTGATTGATGAAAGTCACGTTACGGTTCCGCAGGTTCATGCGATGTACGGAGGCGACCGAAGCCGTAAAGAGGCCTTGGTGGAATACGGATTCAGGCTTCCTGCCGCAATGGATAACCGTCCTTTGAAATTTGAAGAATTTGAAGCCATTCAGAATCAGGTTATTTATGTTTCGGCAACTCCTGCGGATTATGAACTTGAAAAAACAGGAGGTGCTTATATTGAGCAGATTATCCGACCGACCGGACTTTTAGATCCGATTATAGAAATCCGTCCAACACTGAATCAGATTGATGATTTAATGGAGGAAATCCAGAAAAGAGCGGATCTTGATGAAAGGGTTCTGGTAACGACGTTAACCAAGAAAATGGCGGAGGAATTAACAAAATATTTTACCAAATTCGGGATCAGAACACGGTACATCCATTCCGATGTAGAAACTTTGGAACGTATCCAGATCATGCAGGATCTGCGTGTGGGACTTTTTGATGTTTTAATCGGGGTAAATTTATTGAGAGAAGGTCTGGATTTACCGGAAGTGTCTTTAGTAGCGATTCTGGATGCGGATAAAGAAGGGATGTTGAGAAGCCGAAGATCGATGATCCAAACCGTTGGTCGTGCCGCGAGAAATCTTAACGGAAGAGCGATTATGTACGCTGATAAGATCACCAAATCGATGCAGGCAACACTCGATGAGACTGAATACCGCCGTGCAAAACAAATGCAGTACAACGAAGAACACGGCAAAGTTCCGGTGGCTTTAAATAAGAAGATTTCTGAAAGCCTTGTCGGAAGAAGCAAAGATTTTCCGGATGAAAAATATACACAAAAAGAAATTTTACAGAAAGTTGCTGAAGCCAAAGCAAGCTACACTTCTGAAGATATGGAAAAAGTAATCGCGCAAAAGCAGAAGGAAATGGAAACCGCTGCGAAAAATCTTGATTTCATTAAAGCCGCGAAATTAAGGGATGAAATTGCTGCTTTGAAGGAATAAATTATTAATTGTAAAATATAATTTTCTATGCCCCAAAATAAAACAGTCGAAACAGAAGTAAATGTTACAAATTTCATCAACTCCTATGTGGAAAATGAACAAAAGAAAGAGGAAAGTTTTAAACTGATCTCGCTAATGAATGACTGGACTGGATTTGAACCCAAAATGTGGGGCTCCGCAATTATTGGATTTGGCAGTTATCATTATAAATACGAAAGCGGACATGCAGGAGATATGCCTCTGATCAGCTTCTCACCTCGTAAATCCGCATTTTCACTATATGTATTTTCTCCAACTGAAGAAACCCAATATTTACTGGAAGAACTTGGAAAATATAGAATGGGAAAATCGTGTATTTATGTAAAAAAATTATCTGATATCCATCTTTCTGTTTTAGAAAAAATGTGCAGATCAACCATTGAATATCTAAACAAACATCATGAATGTGCATGCAGAAAAACTAAACCTTCAGAGGCAAAACAAAAAAAATAAACAACTCTGGGGTTAAGCTTAATAGGTAATAATGAAATTAAACTTTCTAATTTAATGAATTCAGGCTTTTTCTCTTTTATTTCTCTGATAATTCTTTAGATTAAAATTGAAGCATACTACTGAAAAATCAATTAATTAGCTGAAAACATACTTATAGATAGCATCTATTTGAAAAAAGTTTCGGCGGCATCGAAGATGCCGCCGAAACTTTATGCTAAAATTTATACGTTTTTGTTTTAGGTTTTTCAAAATTCACCGTTCCTCCCCGAATTGGAGTCAGCAAATCCATTAGACCGTTTAATTTTATTTCGTAAACTGTTGATAACTGCATTCCCAACTTTCCTTTGGGCATTCCTGTTCTGGCAAACCATTCCAGATAGCTTATCGGCAGATCCGCGAGAACTGTTCCTTCGTATTTCCCGAAAGGCATTTTTAAGAAACTGATTTCTTTTAAAATTTCAGGGTTTATTCCGTCTTCCATTTTATACCATTAAATCGATTTTTTGCTCCAGGGCATCATCTTTACCCGGTAACTGCAGATCAGGAGTATCATCATCCGAAAATTCGTTTCTGTATACCTGAATCAGAAGCAAAGTTAATGAAATTAAAATAGGACCAAAAACCAGCCCCATAAAACCGAATAAATTCATTCCCATAATAATTCCGAAAACCGTATTTAAAGGGTGAATGTCTTCTAGCTTTTTCAGAAGGGTAAAACGCAGCACATTATCTGTTAATCCGACAACAATAAGGCAATAGGCAGCCAGCCCAAGTCCCGCTCCGGTGTTTCCTTCCGCAATCATATAAACGCAGACAGGAACATAAACAATTGCCGCTCCCACAACGGGAATCATAGAAGCTGCCGCCGTTAATGCAAAAAGCAAAACCGGACTTGGTGCGCCAAAAATGAAGTATCCCACTAAAGCAACAATTCCTTGTCCGAGAGCAACAACGGGAATTCCGATCGCATTTGCCATAATCAGCTTTCTCATTTTCTCTCCGATCATAGATACATTGGATCTTTTCAGAGGAGCTGAAGAGGATAGAATTCTTTCAAAAAAGCGAGGTTTTGCCAACATGAAGTAAAGAATAAAATACACCGACATAACTACCGTCATTGTATTAAAAGTTCCACTGAGGGCTTTTGTAGAAAACTGTCCTACGCTGCTTTTCAGCTTATCCATATTTTCTTTGCTTAAGATATCAAACCCTACTTTATCGAAAATATAGGTATGAATTTTTTCCAGAAATACATTAAACTTATCCATGTAAGCCTGCGCATTTCCTAATTTTTCAATTAAAAGATCTCCTATAAAATAAATCGGGAGAATGAGAATAACCAGACTCGCAAACATCAGCGTTAATGAGGCAAGCCACGGTTTCCACTTTTTTTCTTCCTGCAGATAAAAATTATATCTCCTGCACACCACATATATGGTGATTGCTCCCAATACGGAAGGGATAAAAAGAGTAAGATTATAACAGATTAATGCCGCCAATATCAAAATAATTGCCAGCAGAAACACCTGCTTTATTTTGACGCTGCTTATTTGTTCATTTTTATTCATTAGTTGTTTATTATTTGTCTTGGTTTTCCTAAATGTGCACAGTAAGTAGAATACATTACGATCATGATAAACGGAAAAGTAGCTATGATGCCTATACAGCAAAGAACAATTCCGCTTATACTAATTAATCCGCCCAACAGACCTGCACCTAAAAACGTACCGTAATTTTCTTTTGCGATGTTAAAAGTCTTGCTGATTGCATCTATTGCATTTGCATTCTCAAACAAAAGAATAGGATAACCTAAAAGAAAAAGTGGATAAACAAACAAGAAAGGGATCCCGCACAGTGCTGCGGAAATACCAAAAATAATTGTAGTGCATAAGCAGTACAGAAGGATATTTCCTAAATTTTGACGATACCCTATAAACAGATCAGAAAATTCTATTGCATTTTTAGTATTAAACTTATTGGCAATATAAATTAATCCAACGTAAATAGGAGAAAACAAAATGCCAAAAACACTCGAAACAGAATAATACAAAGAAGCTCCCGGTCGGGTCAAATAATTATATTGAGAAAAATCGCCATCCTCAATATCTTTGAAACCGCTAAAGCCTTCCCAGGAATTATAACCTGTAACAGACTGTAATACAAAATCGCCAATTACATAAACGATCATTGCAGCAATCGCATAAAGAAAAATTCCTTTATAGATTTCGAAAGCATGAGAAATAATAGATCCTGTATTCCTTTCCGGAACAGAACCCTGCTGATCAAATTCATCAAATTCTGACATGGTGTGATTTTTTAATGTTGTTACTACCAAATTAATCTTTTTTTGGCAGAAATAATATTAAAATCACTCCAAATTTATTCCTTTTCGGAGAAAATGGTTTTGTAAAGCGAATAAATCATCGCATTCCAGAAAGGAAATGTAAATAAACCTCCTACAAAAAACAGGGTAAATCCTATGTATTTAAAAATTACCGCAACCATCACACACACAAATATTTCCAGAAAATACATCTTCAGCGCTTTAAAATTTAAAGAAATCGATTCGAAGATGGTTCGGTTCATGAAAAACATCATCGGTGCTACAAAAATCGTAATGCAAACCCAGATAACAGGCAAAATTAAGGTATTAAAGATCATGGCATAGATCAAAAACCAAAACAGACCGTACGAAATATATCTGAAAAAGTTCGTTCCGTTGTAACCCGCCAGTAAATCACTGATCTCAATTTTTTCTTTTAAATCAATCTTTCTGAAAATCTGAAAAAACCCAAGATTTAAAGGGTAAAGGAAAACCAGTGTTCCCAGTAAAGCATAGCTGAAATACCGAGAATTATCCGCTTGTCCAAGTTCCGCCGCTTTTGCCAGATAAGCATCCATCCCGTTTTGATAGGCTTCGATAAGTTGCTGTTGCTGCTCCAATACCCCGAATTTTTCTGCAAAGAAAAACATAGAGGTGAAAAATATGGCAAAGTAAAGCACCGAAAACATCAGCTGAAAAATCAGCGTCTTATTCCAGTAGAAAAATGCCTGCTTCAGTATAAAATCTAATCCCGGTTTCTGTGGATATTTGTTTTCCATTAAAAAAATTTTGTGCAAAAGTAAACATCAATAATTACTTTTGCGGAATGTTTTCGGCGAATCATCAAAAATTTATAGAAATGGATGAACTTTCACTACAGAAAGTTCCCTACTTTTTTATCATTGATTTTCTTACGGAGAATGTTGAAATCTTTAAAGAAGATGAAATTAAAAATTCGGGCTTATTAATTGATTTTCAAAACTTTTCAAACATAGAAACAGAGCCTCATTTAAACAAAAAATTAGAATGGATTTCTTATCCTGAAACTTTGGAAAGCTTTAAAACAGGATTCGATAAAGTTCAGAAAAATATTCGCTTCGGAAATTCTTATCTGGTAAATTATACCCGAAAAACTAAAATTGAGACGAATTTAACACTAAAAGAAATATTTTATCATTCTTCGGCGAAATATAAAGTTTTTTATAAAGATTTTTTCGTATTTTTTTCTCCTGAAACTTTTGTAAAGATCAACGACGGAAAAATTTTTACCTATCCCATGAAAGGCACTATTGACGCCTCTCTGGATAATGCAGCGGAAATTCTTAAAAATGATAAAAAAGAGAAAGCCGAGCATTACACAGTGGTAGATTTGCTCCGGAATGATCTGAGCATGGTGGCAGACGATGTGAAAGTTGACAAATTTCAGTACATCGATTTCATCAAAACAAAGCAAAAAGATTTATATGCCATGAGTTCCGAAATTTCAGGAAACATCAAACCTGAATTTAATGGAAAACTGGGAAGCATCATGAAAAAACTGCTTCCTGCAGGTTCTATTTTGGGAGCTCCAAAACCTAAAACACTGGAAATCATTCTGGATGCAGAAGGTTATGAAAGAGGATATTATACAGGCGTTTGCGGTTGGTTTGACGGAAAAAATGTCGACAGTTGTGTAATGATCCGTTTTATTGAAAAAGAAGGAGAAGAACTTTTCTTTAAAAGCGGAGGCGGAATTACACACATGAGCAGGTTAGAAGACGAATATCAGGAAATGAAAAACAAAATCTATGTCCCAATTCATTGAAAGCATTAAAGTAGAAGATCAGGAAATTTTTTTATTGGAATTTCATCAAAAGCGTGTAGACCAGACTTTCGCCCATTTTGGAAAGGAAGGTACCATAGATATTGCCAAGATTTATAAACATCTTGAGCATGATGAGGACGGACTTTTCAAGCTGAGAATCGTGTATGATCTTGATAAGAAAATCCGCACTCAGATGATTCCTTATGCGATTCCTGAAATTGACGATTTTCAGCTGGTTGAAAACAACAGCTACGATTATTCTTTTAAATTTGAAGACCGGAAAGAGCTCGAAAAGATGAAGATAAAATCCAAAGCCGAAGAAATCATCATCGTTAAAAACAATCACATTACAGATACTTCCTACTCCAACCTTTTATTTTTAAAAGGAAAAGACTGGTTTACTCCTTCAACGTATCTTCTGAATGGTGTACAGAGACAAAATCTTTTAAAACACAAAAAAGTAAAAGAAACCGAGATCACTTTACAGAACATCAAGCAATTTTCTCATTTCCAAATCATTAACGCGATGAATGATTTTGATGAAAATTTCATTTATCCTTTGGACAGGATTATCAATTTACCCGGAAATGAAGAATATTTAGATCTTTAATTTTCTTTCAGAAAGTTAAAATACGATTTTTGTATATCAGCATTATGCAATGCCTGCGTGTTGATTTCCAATATTTTAGGCTGAACATCCGGTTTAAAGAAATTTTCAAGAACACGGTCTAAAGTTACCTCTTCATCTACTCTTGTGTAGGAGAATCCGAAATGTTTGGCTAAATACTCGGCATTTTTATGATGTTTTGTAGCGATAAATTCGTCTAACGTATTCGGATTGGCATTTCCCGGTCCCGGAATAATTTTGAAGATATTTCCTTCGCCGTTATTGAAAATCATAATCCTTACAAACGGAGGAATGTACTGATTCCAAAGTCCGTTAATGTCATAGAAAAAACTTAAATCTCCGGTAATCAACAAGGTAGGATTAGAATTTTTGATTGCAAAGCCCATTGCCGTAGAAGTTGAACCATCGATTCCGCTTGTTCCTCTGTTGCAGTAAATTCTTCTTTTGCCGTAATCGAAAAGCTGTGCATAGCGTATTGCTGAACTGTTGCTGAAATGAATATTGTAATTTTCAGGAACAATCTGTGCCGTTTTATTGAAAAAATAAAAATCTGAAAAATCTACGGAATTTAAAAACTTTTCATGTTTTGCATCTTTTTTATCTCTTAAAACATCCCAAAGGTTAAAATAAGGTTTAGGCTCGAGATTAACGAATTTCAATAATTTAGAAAAGAAAATTTCCGGCTTTACCTCAATTTTTTCAGTCAGAGCAAAATAGGTATCGGGTTGCCAGACAGGATCAAGATGCCAATGCTGTTTGGGTTTAGCTTTTCTTAAAAACTGTTTCACCTTTTTGGAAACAACATTTTGTCCCACTGTAATCAGCAAATCAGGCGCATACATTTTAAAATCTTCTTCCGTGAAATTGAAAACATACCGGTCGATATGCCTGAAAAATTTTTCGTGGTATAAATTTGAATTCGCTTCGCTCAACACCACAACCGTATGATTTTTAACCAATTGTGTTAACTGATTCTCTAATTCCGGACTGTGATCTTTGGTTCCGACAAGAATCATGATTCTTTGCGAAGTATTCCAGTCTGCAATAAGGTTAGAAGGAATTTCATATTCTTTCTGTTTGATTGTTTTTTCAACCGTCGGGAAAGTCGGCAATTCAGAAATCAATTCATACAAAGGTTCTTCGAGAGGAATATTGATGTGAACCGGACCCTGTTTTTCAATACAAAGTTCAATGGCTTTTTTAATGATATCAAAATTAATGTCTTCCGCATTTTCCTTTCCGTCTTCCAAAAGCTGAAAATCTCCGTAAGAATGCTGATGAAAAAGATTATTCTGCCGGATCGTCTGTCCGTCGAAAATATCCACATAATCCGTTGGTCTGTCAGCAGTTAACACCAAAAGCGGAATATTGGAATAAAAAGCTTCCGTAATCGCCGGATAATAATTTACAGAGGCTGAACCGCTTGTACAGGTAACGGCAACCGGTTTTTTCTCGCTTATCGCCATTCCCATTCCTACAAAAGCCGCACTTCTTTCGTCCACAATACTGTAACAGTTGAAACTGTCGATCTCTGAAAAATGAATCGCCAAAGGTGCATTTCTGGATCCCGGGGAAACAATGATATCTGAAATTCCGTATTGCTGAAGAAGGTGTGCAAGTATCTGAATACTTCTTTTGGAAGAATATTTTTTCATAATACAAATTTAATTTATAAATGCGTAACACGAAATAATTTTTAATTTAAAAATCTGTAATTTAGCAGTTCGTAAATTTCTAAAAATGGATAAAATACCTAGTGTAGACCTGCGTGATTTCCTTTCGGGTGACCCGGAACGCAAACAGAAATTTGTAAATGAAATCGGAAAAGCTTATGAAGAAATTGGTTTTGTAGCCTTAAAAGGCCATTTTCTTGATGACAAATTGGTGGATGAACTGTATAGAGAGGTAAGAAACTTTTTTGAATTGCCAACGGAAACGAAACAGAAGTATGAGATTCCGGGGATTGGCGGACAAAGAGGCTATGTAGGATTCGGTAAGGAGACTGCAAAAGGCTTCAAAAAAGGAGACCTGAAAGAGTTTTGGCATTTCGGACAGTATGTGTCTGATGATTCCCAATACAAAAGCGAGTATCCTGATAATGTAATCGTTGAAGAACTTCCAAAATTCAACGAGGTAGGTAAAGAAGCTTACCAGATGCTGGAAAAAACAGGGCAGTATGTTTTGAGAGCTTTGGCGCTGTATCTTGGTCTTGATGAATTTTATTTTGATGATAAAATTGCAGAAGGGAACTCTATTTTAAGACCCATTCATTATCCTCCGATCACGGAAGAGCCGAATGATGCAGTAAGAGCTGCAGCTCACGGAGATATTAATCTTATTACCCTTTTGATGGGTTCTCAGGGAAAAGGTCTTCAGGTTCAGAATCACAAAGGAGAATGGATTGATGCGATTGCAGAACCGGACGAACTGATGATTAACGTTGGAGATATGCTTTCGAGACATACCAACAATAAACTGAAGTCTACGATTCACAGAGTGGTAAATCCGCCAAGAGAATTGTGGGGAACTTCAAGATATTCAATTCCTTTCTTTATGCATCCTGTGAGCTCCATGTCACTGAATGCTCTTGAAAATTGTGTAGACGAAAATCACCCGAAACTGTATGAAGATACAACAGCAGGAGAATTTTTACACGAAAGATTAATTGAATTAGGATTGATCAAAAAATAAATACAGACCGGGCAATTTACCCGGTTTTTTTATGCCTTTCAGACAGCAAGAAATGATTACATAATATAAGAAAGGAAGGTAATAAACACCTTCCCTTTTCTTACTTTATAATCTTTATTATCCTGTAATACAGTAGAATTCAGGGCATGGAGTAGATTGTGTAAAAGTTCCCCACGGACAGATACAGGTATAAGTATCTCCGCCGCCGCCGGGATTTCCCGGATCTCCTCCCGGATCTTGGTACGGCACACATTTTCCGCCGGAACAGATTTCATTTGCGCCACAGCCGCCTGAACCGGGACCTCCTCCCTCAATGCAATACGCAGGACCATAGCCCGCAGAAATTCTTTTTTTGTCTTCTCTTGAAAGCTTTTTAAAATTTTTCATAGTTTTTTGATTTTGATGTACTCCTACTCTGTCAGCTTTTCGGAAACCGCTTTATTATGATAAATATTTAACTATAAAATTCTAAAAATATTATTCACCAATATATGAAAATTCATTCATATTTTATTTCCATTGAAAAATTAATTAAAATATCCCACAATAGTTTGATTTATTAAAATTTTGATTATTTTTACATTAGTATCAAATTTTTAACTAAAACAATATGAAAAATTTAAAAAAACTAAGCAAAAGCCAATTAAAGGGAATTAAAGGAGCAGGAGGAATTAAGTCTTTTCCGGATGAACCGGATTTTTGTATGTATGTTTGCGGAGACATCATTGTATGCGCTGCATGCAGCAAAGATTTCGAATGTCCTGTAACGGATATGTAGACTGCAAAAAAGTTATAAAAAAAACCGTTTCTTTTGGAGCGGTTTTTATTTTTGTGAAACTGTTAATCAAACAACCTCAGCTGCTGATCTTTTGCTCCTGTAAAATTCTTGGCAGAAAGTTTCGGAAATTCTTTTCCATCGAAAAACTTTTTTCGCCCTATTTTAAAGGTGTTATGAATCATTTCTGCAATATTTCCTTCTCCCTTTTGTCTGTCGAAGAACTTTTTCTCACCTAATTTTCCGCCCCGCATGGAACGGATCAGATTTAAAACTTTCTGAGCACGGTCCGGAAATGCATTTTCAATCCAGTTCACAAAAACCGGCTCTACCGTATCATTTAATCTTACCAGAGTGTATCCGAAACTTTGCGCTCCTGCTTCAGAGATTGCTTTTAAAATGGTTAAAGGTTCATCGCTGTTTAATCCGGGAATAATCGGCGCGACCATCACATTGACAGGAATTTTATGTTCAGACAGAATTTCTATGGCCTTCAATTTGTTTTTTGCAGCGCTGGTTCTCGGTTCCATTTTTCTTCGAAGTTCCTCATTGATGGTGGGAATGCTAAGAGAAACGGACACAAGATTTTGTTCGGCTAGAGGCTGCAGAATATCGATATCGCGAAGAACCAAAGCGTTTTTTGTAAGAACATGAACCGGATGCCTGTAATCCAGACAGACCTGCAGTATTTTTCTGGTAATCTCAAACTGCCTTTCTGCGGGTTGATAACAGTCTGTATTTCCTGAAAGTAAAATGGGAGCCGGTCGATATCCTCTTTTCTGAAAAAACTTTTCTAATAGTTCCGGCGCATTTTTCTTCACCATGATCTTCCTTTCAAAATCAATTCCTGCACTGTATCCCCAATATTCATGAGTAGGTCTTGCAAAGCAGTAGGAACAGCCGTGTTCACAGCCCTGATAAGGATTCATGGAATATTCCATCGGAAGATCATCGCTTTTTACCTGATTAACGATACTTTTAGGGAAAACTTCGGTAAAGGACGTTTTTATGGTTTCCAACTCATCATCTTCAGGCTCAAAAGTATATCGGTCGAAACGATTGCTTACATTTCGCTGTGCGCCCTGACCTTTTATGGTATTTTCGTTCTTCATTGATGATGTAAAATTAGAGTGGAATGATGATAAAAAAATGAATTTTAACATTAAAGTTTTACACAAGAAAAATCCGAAACTTTAAAAGCCCCGGATTTTAACATGATTGGATATATTTTTTAACTACTTCAGTGCATAAAATTCTACGCCATGATATTCATCGTCATAGTTTTTGTCTTCGAAATGTCTGTGATAATCCGAATAGGCATCACTGTATTTTTTATCTTTTCTGTGTAATATTTTTTTTATTCCTATGATACTTAATACTGCCAAAAGACCAACTCCTCCTGCCAGTAAAACTCCGACTTCTTTTTTCATATTCTGTCTGATTTATATATTCTCGTTATTGCAAAAAGTATACCCAAACATTTTCTGTCACGATAAATTTTGTTAACAGATATTGAAAAAATTTAAAAATATAATCTTTGCCAATACCACAACAAAGCGATCAATGGTTTAATTATTGTAGTTTAAAACAAAAATATTATTATGGAAAATACAGACAATATTGATAAAATGACAACCTTAAGTCAGGTAATGGCAAAATTGGCACAAAGAGGAGTACACCGTGAGTTCAGAATGAATGAACAGTGCGAAATGAAGTTTGAAAATTCAGACAAGGTGTATAAGCCTTCAGAATTAACGGTTCTGAAAACGTACCGTTTTGAGGGAGACAGCAATCCTGATGATAATGCAGTGCTTTATCTGGTAAAAGATACAGCAGGAAATATGGGAATGATCATCGATTCTTACGGAGCAGACAGCAATTATCCCGGCGAAGAATTCGATCAGTTTTTAAGAGCAATCACCATTGATGAAAGCGACGATTACAATTTCTAAATTTAAATATGATAAAAATCCGGACTTATTCAGTTCCGGATTTTTCTTTTTTCTTAAATATGCCTTTCAGAAAACCTTTCTTCTCAGTTTCTTTTTTGGGCTGCTCTTCTTTATTCTGATCGGGCTTATTCTTTATCTCCTGACCTATTTCTTTTACCGACTGCTTCATGCCTTTCATATCTTCTTTTACATTTTTCACAGTCTTTTTAGCACCGTCTATATTAATTCCGATCAAAGTTTTCTTCAGACCCTGTTCAATTCCTTTCCAGAAAAGGTTGAAGAATGATTTGGTAGGATCTCTTTCCACATCTTCCACTTGTACATCTTCAGGAAGTTTTCCCGAGTCTGTTTTTACCAGAAGATTGGCAACGGCAGTTAAAAACCCTTTCTTTTCGCGGTTGTTTTTATCTAACACCGCAATTTTAAGGTCTTTATGTTTCAGATTAAAACTTCCGTTCAGCCCTTTCGGATCCCCTCTGAAATTAAAAAGCATTTCCTGAATGGTTCCCGTTGCCGTTACATGAAGATAAGGACGGATGAACGGGTTGATTCCCTGCGCCGGAAGATTGGTGGTTCTTCCCGAAATAGCAAACACATCACGCTGATCGGCAACATCGAAATTCCAGTTGACCGAAAGCGGAGCAAGCTTCATAAAAGAACAGTCTATTTTAATGTCTACTCTTGTCGGTTTTCCTTTCATTTTGGCAGAGTTGAGGTTTCTAACATTCATATTAAAGTTGCTGAATGTCAGTTTTCCCGGTCCTGCACTTTCAGGCGTATCTTCTTCATATACGAGAACAGAATTTCTAAGATTCAGATTATTAACGACCATCGGAATTTTTATAGACCGTAACAATCTGGAATACAAAGGTTTTTCTTTAGGATCGTCTTTCGGGATTTTACTTCTGAAAATATTGGCATCGGCAGACTCAATAGTAACATTAGAAGCATTAATCGATTTATTGTCAGAAAACAGATCCCATGTTCCGTTTGCCGTAATCTGATTCACTTTAATATCGTATAAATCTCTTTCCACGGGAATCATTTTGATAAACTGCGCTCTCGAAACGAGAGGCTTCATCGCAAACTGAGAGAGCCGGATATTGTTTTTATCCACCTTCAAAGCGCCGGAAGTCATATGATAAAACTGCGTTTTGTAAGCAAAATTGCCCGAAGTAAGCGCATAGTTTTTTACATCAACAGCGATTCCTGAGTTGTCGGGTTTTGAGGTAAGCTGAATATCATTAATGGTTGCATTGAGACGGGCAAAACTCAACGGCTGGTTGTTTTTCTCATACGTAATATCAGAATTCTTCAGCACTACTTTTCTGATGATTATCGGAAACTGAATCCCACTGAGATTGGCTGTTTTTTTCGCTGTTTTTATTTCTCCCGCTTTGATGCTTCCTTTCACCTGATCTACCAGAACATCTTTTACATCAAGGTTAAGTTTTTTATCAACAGATTCCCATTTATTGATGTTGAAACCAATATAATTTGCGACAAGATTCATGGAAGTTTTTCCTGCTGCTGAACCATTCGGAACGACAGAAATATTTCGGATTTCTCCTTTTTTCGGATTTAACGTGAAACTTTTTACATTAAAATCCTGATGATCAGAGTACAAAATATCCTGCGCTGAAAACTGAAAGTCTTTATATCCTACCGGAATCAGCTCTTCCCTTGTTTCCTTGTCAAATCTCAGTGTATTGATGTTCAGGTTTGCCTTTTGTGCGTAGAGAAGTTTTTCTCCGTTAGGTTTCATCACCTGAACAGTAGCATTGTTTAGCTTAATATCTTCGAGATCAATATCAAAATTAAGCGGTTTTTTAGGCTTTACCGGAGCTGCATCGGTGGTGTAAATCTTAAAATCAGGATTATAAAAAACAGCATTTGCCAAAGACACTTTATTCTTTTTCAGAACAATATCTTTGAATTCCATTTTTTCGATATTAAACTGAAAAAGCTGCGTCTTTTTAGGATAATATTTTTTAAACTGTTCAAAAGTAACGAGTGGAGTCAGTTGAAAATGATCAATCGACATCTGTCCGTTTCTCGTTTCTATTTTATTGATTTCCAATGCATACACATTATCCGGACGGAAGAAGAAATTACTTCCTTTAATGGAGTACTGATCGAAAACCACTGGCAATTTATCTTCTACGGACTCTTCCGTCATCTGAAGATTTTCCACATACAGATTCAGATCCTGCACCGAAAAGAATTTCTGCTTCGTAAATCTGAAAATGCTGATATTTCCTTCATTGATGCGGATGTTGTCAAACCGTACCGGGTTTCTCTTCTTTCCGGTTTTTGTATCAACCGGTTTGGCAAGAATAATATTCAGATTAGGTTTGGACAGCAATAAATCTGATGAGCTGATCTGCTTATTGAAAATGGCATCATAAATGCCGAAACGGCTTATTTTCAAAGTGTCAATCGTACCCTGAAGCCCTATAACATTGAAATTCTGGGGGTTTTTGCTGTTGACGGTAATTCCTGTCGAAAGAATATTCCCCGACAGAAGATCAACATCCAGACTTTTGTAGGAGACTTTGTAATCCGTATTGTTTTTAATGTATTTCGGAAGCCTTGTTTTCAGCCAGATATTTAGCCCAAGATTTGCCAGCAAAACAATTACCAGCAGAATTCCGAGAGCAAGAAATAATTTTTTTACCCATCCTTTCATTTTTTGTGATTTGGTTTTAATTCAATATTCTATTAATTTTTAACAGTCAATTCAATTACATACCCTTCATGTCCTCTTACGTTAATAAACTCGCCTCCGTCGAAACCTAAGTACTGCCCTTTAATTCCATTTAATTTCCCTGTATATTCAGGTCTTTTATCAAGAGTAAAGGAAGTTACCTTTTCAGGTTTTTCAAACGGATAATCGAATCTCCACAGATTTTCGCCTTCACTGTAGAACTTCTGGAAATCTTCAGGAAAATATTCTTTTATCTTCTGCTGAAAATCGGCAAGATCTATATCATCTTCAAAATCGTCCTGAAGCATTTTCTTCCAGCTTGTTTTATCGGCAACATGCTGCTTCAAAGCAACCTCTATCATTCCCGCTTCATATCGGTTTTCCGTTCTCGCAATCGGCAGCGCAAATGTAGCGCCCTGATCGATCCATCTTGTAGGAATCTGTGTATTTCTCGTAACCCCTACTTTTACTTCTCCCGTGTACGCAAGATAAACGGTATGTGGCTGTAACTGAATTTCCTTTTCTACATCCAAATCCCGTTCCGCAATTCCAAGATGTGCTGTGGAAAGTTCGGGACGAATGATGGTATCGCTCGCATAAGGACTTTCAAAGAAGCAGTTTTTGCAGAAGCCCATTCTGTAAATCGGTTTATTTTCGCCACAGTTTACGCATTGGTACCCCGTATGTTTTATGGTAAGTTCTTTTCCGAAAAGTTCGTTCATGTGGATAAGATCACCGGAAAGATTAAGGTAATATTGGATCGGCTCGTCGTGGAAGCTCGTCATCTTTAAAATTTGCCCTTGAAACTGCATTGTATTAAGTTTAAGTAAATATAAAAAAATTAAAATTTATTTGATTTTGTTCTCAGATTTCATCAGGTTGATTTCTGATTTTAAAGCATCAATCTGATTCTGGAGTTTTCTTACGTCCGGATTATTCATATTTTCAGAATGTGGCGAATATTGCCAGATCAGATGAATGTCTTTTACCAGATCATTATGCTCATCCAGCCTTTTTTTACTGAGGGAAACGCTGTCATTCAGTACCGTAATTCTCAGAAAATTGCTTTCTCCTTCTTTAAAAGGTTCATAATTGATGATGGCGAGTTCCGGATGATTTTCTCTGATCTTTTTAATGTAATTTTCAGACCGTTCTTTCAGTGTTTCTTTTTCCCATTTCTTTTTGGTGAGTAAAACACTCGGAAGCAGAATAATAACAGAAGCCAGACTTATAATTAATGAGTTCTTTCTGTTCGCCGCCTTTCCTTTTTCCATGTAGTACTTCTGATAACCGAGTACAAGACTCAGAATCCATGTTCCTACCGCAATAAAGAAACAATTGATGAGGTAAAAATAAAATCCGCCCCAGAAATATTCCAAGTTTCCGTTGGCAATCCCAAATCCTGCTGTACAAAGCGGCGGAATACAGGCGGTAGAAACCGCAACTCCGGCAATTACTTTTATGGCTTCTTTTCTTACAATTCCCAGAAACCACGCAAAACCGCCCAACAAAGCCAGAGAACAGTCGAAAATAGTCGCTGTTTTAAAACTTTCCAGTTGGGATGTCTCAGAATGAAAAGGAGAAACAAGGAAATACAGGGTGGAAGAACAAAGGGCAACGATAATCATCAGAAGCCAGTTGAAAATGCCCAGCTTGATCAGATGCCTGTTCCCGATTGAAAATCCGAATGCAATACCTACAACAGGTCCCATTAAAGGAGAAATCAGCATCGCTCCGATTACTGCCGCCGAACTGTTGATATTTAAACCGATGCAGGCAATTCCCATAGAGATCACCAGAAGCCAGAGATTATGCCCTCGAAAGTAGATTCCCTCTTCAATTTCCTGAAAAGTAAATTCTTCCTCTTCTTCTTTTGGCAGGGTGAATAATTTTTGAAAATTAATCATTTATGATATTTATAGCAAAAGTATAAAAAGAGCATCCAAGTATTTTAATAAATTTGTGGAATTAAAAACCAACAAATGAATTATCTCATAACCGGAGGAAGCGGTTTCATAGGTTCCCATCTTGCTGAGCAATTATTGAAAAAAGGACATTCTGTCATAAACATTGACAATTTTGATGATTTCTACAGCTATCAGATAAAAATTCAAAATACTTTAGACGCTATTCAATATTTTTCGGATTTTGAGTACTCCGGAAAAGATAATGATATTAAAAAATTAATTTCTCTTTCACAATCAGAAAATTACAGGCTGTATTATCAGGACATCCGCGATAAAAATGGTTTGGAGGAAATATTTAAGAACCATAAAATAGACACCGTCATTCACCTTGCTGCACTTGCGGGAGTCCGTCCTTCTATTGAAAGACCTTTAGAATACGAAGAAGTCAACATCCGCGGAACCATGAATCTGTGGGAACTTTGTAAAGATTTCAATATCAATAAATTTGTCTGCGCCTCCTCATCAAGCGTTTACGGAAATAATGAAAAGATCCCTTTTTCTGAAACTGACAATGTAGACAATCCCATTTCTCCTTATGCAGCAACCAAAAAATGTGGTGAAATTTTAGGACACGTTTATCATGATTTATATAAAATAGATATGATCCAGCTCAGGTTTTTCACGGTTTACGGACCCAGACAAAGACCTGATCTTGCCATCCACAAATTCACAAAACTCATTTCCGAAGATCAGGAAATCCCTTTCTACGGAGACGGAAGTACTGCGAGAGATTATACCTATATTGATGATGTGGTAGACGGAATCTGGAAATCTGTTCAATATCTTGAAAATCATTCAGACGTTTACGAAATCATTAATCTTGGTGAGAGCGAAGTGATTAATTTAAATGAAATGCTTTCCACGATAGAAAAGACATTGGGAAAATCTGCCATCCGCAAAAATCTGCCAATGCAGCCCGGAGATGTCCTGAAAACCAATGCCGATATTACCAAAGCAAGAACATTAATTGGCTACAAACCTGACACAAACTTCCAAAATGGCATAAAAAAATTTGTGGAATGGTTTTTGAGAAAATGACCTCAGTAAGCCGGGGAAAGTACCTTAAACACTTTCTGAAGGCACACGGTGAACAAAATTTAATAAAAAGAATTGAAAATCAAGTATAAAAAAGCATATAATATAAGCTAATTTTATACTTTTGCAAAAAATTAGAAAATTATGTACTGGACATTAGAATTAGCTTCATACTTAAGTGACGCACCTTGGCCAATGACTAAAGCAGAGCTTATCGACTATGCAATCAGAACTGGTGCACCAATGGAAGTAGTGGAAAATCTTCAGGCTATCGAAGATGAAGGAGAAATTTATGACGCGATCGACGAGATCTGGAGCGATTATCCTACGGACGAAGATTATCTTTGGAACGAAGACGAATATTAATGAAAAGCAATAAGCTTTAGGCTCTGCTTAGAGCTTTTTTGCCCTTTTTTATATATTATTTTTTACACAATAAGTGTTATTTAAAACGCTTAAAGGATATCCTTTTAAGCATAAAGCAAAAAATTTATGAGTTTTTTAAACAAAGTTCTAAAAGGGTTTTTGGGAGACAAAAAAGCGCAGGACCTAAAAGAAGTAAAAAAAGTTGTAACAAAAATCAAAGCTGTTGAACCCGCTATTCAGCAATTGTCTGATGATGGTTTAAGAGAAAAAACTGCTGAGTTTAAAGAAAATATTAAATCTGCAACCAGCAAAATCACAGCTCAGATAGAACAGATCCAGGAGCAGATTAAAAATTCGAAAAACGTGGACGAAAAAGAAGCGCTTTTCTCGAAAATTGAGTCTCTGAAGAAAGAATCATACGAAATTGAAGAAAAAGTTCTGAGCCAGATTCTTCCCGAAGTTTTCGCTTTGGTGAAGGAAACAGCAAGAAGATGGGCACAAAACGGAGAAATCCGTGTAACGGCTTCAGACTGGGACAGACAACTGGCTGCCGCAGGAAAAGATTTCGTGGAAATTCAGGGAGATCAGGCTGTCTGGAAAAACTCATGGGACGCTGCAGGAACGCCTGTAAACTGGGACATGGTACATTACGATGTTCAGTTTATCGGGGGTATTATCCTACACAGCGGTAAAATTGCCGAAATGGCGACCGGAGAAGGTAAAACTTTGGTAGGTACGCTTCCAATTTTCTTAAATGCACTTCCGGGAAGAGGAGTTCACGTTGTAACGGTGAACGACTATCTTGCGAAAAGAGACTCGGCATGGATGGGACCATTGTACCAATTCCACGGAATGTCAATCGACTGTATCGATAATCACCAACCGAACTCAGACGGAAGAAGAAAAGCATACAATTCAGATATCACTTACGGAACGAATAATGAATTCGGTTTCGATTATCTGAGAGACAACATGGTAACTTCACCTTCAGAACTGGTGCAGAGAGAATTGAACTTTGCCATCGTGGATGAGGTGGATTCCGTATTGGTAGATGATGCAAGAACACCGTTGATTATTTCAGGTCCGGTTCCGCAGGGAGACAGACAGGAATTTGATGTTCTTAAGCCTTCTATCGACAGAATCGTTGAAGTTCAGAAAAAAACAGTTTCTACCATCTTTAACGAAGCAAAAAAATTAATCGCTGCAGGAAACACGAAAGAAGGAGGTTTCAAATTGCTTCAGGCTTACAGAGGTCTTCCTAAGAGCAGACAATTAATTAAATTCTTATCGGAAAGCGGAAACCGTGCTTTGCTTCAGAAGGTTGAAGCGCAATATATGCAGGACAACAACCGCGATATGCCGATTGTAGATAAAGATCTTTACTTCGTCATTGAAGAAAAGAACAATCAGGTTGATCTTACGGACAAGGGTGTTGAATATATGTCTCAGGGAAATTCTGATTCTAACTTCTTCGTTCTTCCGGACATCGGAACAGAAATCGCAGAACTGGAAGCTAAGAATTTATCTAAAGAAGAAGAATTTGAAGCGAAAGAAAGACTTTTCTCTGATTTTGCAGAAAAATCTGAAAGAGTTCACACCATGAGCCAACTGTTGAAAGCGTATACATTATTTGAAAAAGATGATGAATATGTGGTTATTGACGGTGAGGTAAAAATCGTTGATGAACAGACTGGTCGTATCATGGAAGGAAGACGTTATTCAGACGGTCTTCACCAGGCGATTGAAGCGAAAGAAAATGTAAAAATCGAAGCTGCAACGCAGACGTTTGCAACCATTACCCTTCAGAATTATTTCCGTATGTACAACAAACTTGCGGGGATGACCGGTACTGCGGAAACAGAAGCAGGAGAGCTTTGGGAAATTTATAAATTAGACGTGGTGGTAATTCCTACCAACCGTCCGATTTTAAGACACGACAGACAGGATTTAGTTTTCAAAACTAACCGTGAAAAATACAATGCCGTAATTGAAGAAATTGAAAAATTAACGGCTGCAGGAAGACCCGTTCTGGTAGGTACAACATCTGTTGAAATTTCTCAGTTATTATCTAAGGCATTACAGCTAAGAAAAATTCCGCATCAGGTTCTGAATGCAAAACTTCACAAGAAGGAAGCAGAAATCGTTGCCGGAGCAGGACAGCCGGGTGTTGTAACCATTGCAACCAACATGGCGGGTCGTGGTACGGATATTAAGCTTACCAAAGAAGTAAAAGAAGCGGGAGGTTTGGCAATTATCGGAACGGAAAGACACGATTCAAGACGTGTTGACAGACAGTTGAGAGGTAGAGCAGGAAGACAGGGAGATCCGGGAAGTTCTCAGTTCTATGTTTCTCTGGAAGATAACTTAATGCGTTTATTCGGTTCTGAAAGAATCGCTAAAATGATGGACAGAATGGGTCATAAGGAAGGTGAAGTGATTCAGCATTCCATGATCTCAAAATCTATCGAAAGAGCACAGAAAAAAGTAGAGGAAAACAACTTCGGAACAAGAAAGAGACTTCTTGAGTACGATGATGTAATGAACAAACAGCGTGACGTCATCTACAAGAGAAGAAAGAATGCTTTGTTCGGAGATCACCTGAAGTACGACATCACCAATATGATCTTTGATGTGGCAAATTCTATCGCAGCAAAAGGAAAGGCGACAGGAAGCTATAAAGATTTTGAATACGAGATCATCAAAACATTTACGATGGAATCCCCGGTTTCTGAGAACGATTTCAAGAATAAAACAGTTCAGGATTTAACGAATATTTTATTCAAAGCGGCTCAGGAAGATTATCAGATGAAGCTGAACTTACTGAAAGAAAAATCTTTCCCGATTATCGAGAATGTTTATCAGAATCAGGGTTCAATGTTCAGAATGATTCAGGTTCCTTTCACAGACGGTCATAAAACAATGACGATCGTAACCGATCTTAAAGAGGCTTATGAAACGCAGTGCGACAGCTTAATCAACGATTTTGAAAAGAACATCACGTTATCCATCATCGATGAAAACTGGAAGCTTCACCTTCGCGAAATGGACGATTTAAGAAGATCTTCACAGGGAGCTGTTTACGAACAGAAAGATCCGTTGGTAATTTATAAGCAGGAATCTTTCCACTTATTCAGCGAAATGATCGAGAAGCTAAACAAAGAGATTATCTCATTCTTATACAAAGGTGAAATTCCTGCATAAGAATCATTAACAATAATTTAAAAACCGTTACAATTCAGTTTGTAGCGGTTTTTTTGTTGCTGTTATTCGCTCCTTTTATGACAAATATCAATTCGATTATTTATTTAGAATAATTAAAAACAATATATTTGCAGAAAAATTTAAGGTTTCATGAAAAATGTACTGATCTGTGCTTCGCTGTTAGGTTCCATGCTAACGTTTGCTCAGGAAAAAGATTCAATTAAAGGAAATGATATTGAAGAGGTAATTGTAAAGGGGAAATATTATCAAAAATACAAATTAGATGAAGTTTCGGGATCTTTAAGACTGCAGACTCCGATTCTTGAACTTCCTCAGAATGTGCAAACTATTAGTGCCGGAATTTTAGCAGATCAGATTACACTGAATATGTCTGAAGGCATTGTAAGAAATGTAAGCGGGGCAAGAAAAGTAGAGCACTGGGATAATGTTTATTCAAATGTGTTTATGCGGGGAGCAAGTATTGCTACCTATATGAACGGAATGAACGTTACTTCAACGTGGGGACCGATTAATCCGGATGTTTCAATTATAGACAGAATAGAATTTGTAAAGGGACCGGCAGGATTTATGGGTTCTATGGGAGATCCTGCAGGTTTTTATAATGTTGTAACGAAGAAACCGACGGGAAAATTCCAAAACTCAGTGAGATTTACAACAGGAAGTTATAATCTTTTCAGAGGGGAAGCAGATTTGGATGGTGTCATTATTAAAAACGGAGTTTTAGATTACCGTTTAAATTTAATGGGAAGCACCAACGGATCATGGGTAGAAAATGATAAGACAAAAAAGATCATCGTTGCTCCGTCTATTACTTTCAGACCGACTAAAACAACCACTTTAACGGCACAGTACAATTATCAGTTTTTAAAATTCTCTCAGCCGGGAGCGTATTTAATGTCGAATGACGGATATGCATCATTAAATGTACACACAAACTTCAACGACAAAAACTTTAAAGAAACCGAAGTAAAAGATCAGAGCTTATTTCTTACATTAGATCAAAAGCTATCCAAAGACTGGTTGTGGAGCACTCAGTATGCTTACATGGATCTGAACTACGACGGAGGTTCGTGGTGGGGAAGTTTCGACACTAAGAACAGCAGTATTTTTAACAGAACATTAAGCAACTGGCAGGCGGTCGGAAAAAACCATATTTTCCAGACATACGTAAGAGGAAGCCTGAAAACGGGAAATATCACCCACAAAATTATTGCCGGATTTGATTACGGAGAAAGAAAATATAATGCAGATTTTTCCGGGTATGCCAATGGTGTTTATCCTTTAAATATCTACCATCCTCAGTATGGTGTAGATCCTTCAACATTACCTTCTGCCGATTTTTACACATTAAATCCTTCCGCTCCTTTTTACAATGATCAGGGTGTAAAGTACACCTCCTATTATGCTCAGGATCAAATAGAAATGTTTAACAATAAATTACGTTTAACATTAGGAGGAAGATATACAAACGGTACCACATACGCAGGATATCCTTTTTATTCTGAAAACAATATTGTTCCGAAAGATAAAGCTGATGAATTCACGCCGAGAGTTGGGTTAAGCTACTCTTTTAAAGATGATTTTTCCGTATATGGGGTTTTTGATAAAACTTTCGCTCCACAATCCGGAATAGGCAAAAACAACACCTCAATTACAGATCCGTTCAAAGGTCAGAACATTGAATTTGGTCTGAAAAAAGACTGGTTTAACGGAAAATGGAACACAACATTTGCATTCTACGAAATCAGAAGAAAAAATATTCTGGTTGCCGGAAACATTAATGAGAACAACGGGATCGCATTTCAGGTAGCCACCGGAGAACAAAGAGCAAGAGGTTTTGAAACAGATATTAAAGGGGAAATTTTTAAAGGATTAAATGTAGTAATCAATTATGCCTATACAGACGCCAAAACAGTAAAAGATACCGATCCTGCAAGAATTGGCGTACAATCTCCCGGAAATGCCAAGAATGTACAAAACACATGGCTAAGCTACAGATTTGAAAATGGTATGCTAAAAGGATTCGGTATTTCGGCAGGATATCAGTATCAGGGAGGAAGACAGTCCTGGTTTGGAACAACCGCGAAATACGATCAACGTCTTGAAGATTATTTTGATACGAACTTTGGTATTTCTTATGCCGCTAAAAAATTCGATGTTAATTTGCTCTTAAATAATACTTTAAATAGAAAACTGTATAGCGGATACAGATCAGACGACGGTTCATATGCATGGATCTACAATGCTCCTAGAAACTGGAGACTTTCTGTCGGATATAAATTTTAACTATCAATCTTAAAGTTAGCCTTTCCGGAGGCTGACTTTTCTTTCATTAAAAGTTTAATAAAAAATGAGGAAAAAGCATCATCACAAAAAAAAGCCAGATGCCTTTAAAAAATGGACGGGAAAACTGCATTTGTGGCTCGGTCTTGGGATTGGATTTCTGATCTTCATTATTTCGATAACGGGAGCATTGTACGTTTTCAAGGATGAAATTGAAAATGCAACAAGAAAAGACGTGATCTATCATAACGAGCAGAACATCGATCAGAAACAGGTTCTTCCGATAAGAACGCTGGAAAAAGCAGTGGTGGCGCAGGTAAAAGAAAAATATCCTGTGCATTGGGTGAACATTCCGATTGATAAAAAGATGTCCTATCTTTTCTACTGGTACGAACACGATCCGAAAGGCTGGAATTATTTTGATGAATTTCCCATCTATAAAGTAGCTTATGTAAATCCCTATAACGGAAAAGTTTTGGAAACCTACGACGAGAAAAACGGATTTTTTCAGATCGTTAAAATGATCCACTGGAGTTTTCTTTTAAAACAATCCTGGGGAACCTATGTTGTGGGAATTCCTGTGCTGATTTTTGTATTCATGCTGATTTCCGGAATCATTCTGTGGTGGCCTAAAAATAAAGCCGCAAGAAAACAGCGTTTTTCTTTCAAATGGAAAAATGTACAAAACTGGAAAAGAAAAAATTATGATCTACACAACGTTTTAGGTTTTTACGCTTCCGTTTTCGCGCTGATTTTCTCCATTACCGGATTATTTTACGCCTTTTTATTCATTCAGTCATCAATATATTTCATCTTTTCAGGAGGAAAAACCGCTTATCCCGACTTTTCATCAATCAAAACAAAAACACCGATTGAATGGAGAACCGAAGGAACTTTAGACAAAATAAGCAATACCGTTAAAGCAAAATATCCCGATTCCTATAACTTTTCTATCGATCTCGGACACGAACATATGGACGACCACGAACATCCGAATTTTGAAGTCTATGTAAAACACCTCTCCTATTCCTATCACAAAAGCAGCAGTCTTATTTTCGATGAAAACTCTGGAGAACTGCTTCATACGCATGATATGAAAGACAAAAATTTTGGCGAAAAAACGGTGGGAGCCAACTACGATATCCACGTCGGATCCATTTTAGGACTTCCCACAAAGATCATTGCTTTCATTGTAAGTTTGATATGTGCCTCATTACCAGTCACTGGCTTCATGATCTGGTGGGGAAGAAGAAAAAAGAAAACCCCAAAAGCAACATAATATTTTTTTAAAATAAATCTTTGGTTAATCGTCTAATAATAAGATCTTTTTTATAATTTTAGCCTTTTAGAATTTTAGAACAGAATGTCATTAGTAGATTTGTCAAAAAACGTTGCGCTGGGAATTGATATCGGCGGAACGAACACAAAATTTGGAGTGGTAAACCACAGAGGCGAAGTTTTGGAAAAAGGAAACATCCGCACAGATGCCTATCCTACTGTAGAAGAATATATTGACGCTTTATACGAGGCGGTTCATCCCCTGATCGAAAGCCATGGAAAAGAGAAAAATTTTGATGGGATCGGTGTCGGTGCTCCCAATGCCAACTACTATACAGGAACCATAGAACAGGCTCCCAATCTTCCGTGGAAAGGAATCATCCCTTTTGCGGAACTGATGTCGGCAAAATTCGGGCTTCCGTGTACCATTACTAATGACGCGAATGCCGCAGCCATCGGAGAAATGCTTTTCGGCGCTGCAAGAGGCATGAAAGATTTCATCATGATTACTCTGGGAACAGGCGTTGGAAGCGGAATTGTTGCAGGGGGAAAACTCATCTACGGACACGACGGATTTGCCGGAGAACTGGGACACACCATCGTAAAACCCGGCGGAAGAAAACACTGGAGCACGGGTTCTGAAGGCTGTCTTGAAGCCTACGCATCGGCAACCGGAATTGCGATTACCGCAAAAAAAATGAGAGCTGAATTTCCTGAATCTTTACTGAATCAGTATCCTGAAGAATCCATTAATTCTAAAACTGTTCACGAATGCGCTTTACAGGGCGATCCGATTTCTATTGAAGTGTTCCGATATACCGGACAGAAACTGGGGGAAGCTCTGGCAAATTTTGTGATGTTCTCTTCTCCGGAAGCCATTCTTTTATTTGGCGGCGTGATAAAAGCAGGAGATTTTATTTTAAAACCTACCAAACTTCATATGGAAAGAAACTTACTTCCTATTTTCAGAAACAAGGTAAAATTGGTTTTCAGTGAACTGGACGAAGCCGATGCTGCTATTTTAGGCGCAAGTGCTTTGGTTTGGGAAAAATAACCGGAACATTTTGATTATCTGCGTTGATTTCTCTTAAATTTTTTAACGCAAAATCGCAATGATTCTCAAATAATACAGGCATCCTTCTTTAAGGGTGCTTTTTTGTTTTTATTTCATCTTTGTAGATGCTTCGACAGGCTCAGCATGACATCGCTAATACTAATCTCTATGAGTAACAAATTTGCGGCACTGTCATCCTGAGCGCGAAGCAGTCGAAGGATCTTTATTCTAACCCGATACCATTATTAAATTCTCTCGCAGATTGTGCTGATAACGCAGATTTTAGGGCTTTAATTTGTGAAAATATTTGTGCTGATTGTGTTTGAAAAAATTTGTCTCGGCGTGACATTGCTAATACCAATAGCCTTATAAACAACAATTTGCAGTGCTGTCATCCTGAGCGCGAAGCAGCCGAAGGATCTTTATTCTAACCCAATAACATTATTAAAATTCTCTCGCAGATTGTGCGGATAACGCAGATTTTGGATTTTTATTTGATGAAAACATTTGTGCTTATTGTGTTTGAAAAAAATTTTCTCAGCATGACATCGCCAATATCAACGACTCTATAAGCAACAATTTGCAGAACTGTCATCCTGAGCGCGAAGCAGTCGAAGGATCTCTATTCTAACTCAATACTATTATTAAAATTCTCTCGCAGATTGTGCAGATAAAGCAGATTTTGGATTTTATTTGTGAAAATATTTGTGTTAATTGTGTTTGAAAAAAATTTGTCTCGGCGTGACATTGCCAATATCAACGACTTTATAAGCAACAATTTGCGGCACTGTCATCCTGAGCGCGTAGCAGTCGAAGGATCTTTATTCTAACTCAATATAGTTATTAAAATTCTCTCGCAGATTGTGCAGATAACGCAGATTTTCGGGCTTTAATTTGTGAAAATATTTCTGCTGATTGTGTTTGAAAAAAATTTTCTCAGCGTGACATTGCCAATATCAAGGACTTTATAAGCAACAATTTGCGGCATTGTCATCCTGAGCGCGAAGCAGTCGAAGGATCTCTATTCTATCTCAATATCTTTATTAAATTCTCTCGCAGATTGTGCGGATAACGCAGATTTTGGATTTTTATTTGATGAAAACATTTGTGCTGATTGTGTTTGAAAAAATTTGTCTCATCTATCATGACAATTTGAATTTTGAACGCCTGATTGAAAAACTTTTCCTTATTTTTGATAGGTTTTTCTCCATCTCTCACAGGAGAAAACAAGAAATTACAATAATTAATTTATGGATAACAACAATTTAGAACAGATTACTTTCGGGGGCGGATGTTTTTGGTGTGTGGAAAGCTGTTTCAATATGCTGAAAGGAGTACAGTCTGCGGTTTCCGGATATTCGGGAGGTCACAAAGACCATCCGACGTATGAAGAGGTATGCACCGGAGAAACCGGACATGCGGAAGTGGTACAGATCACTTATGATCCTGCCGTTATTTCTTATGAACAGTTAATGGATGTTTTCTTTTTCCTTCACGATCCTACCCAGCTTAACAGACAGGGAAATGATATCGGAACGCAATACCGTTCTGTTATTTATTACAAAGACGATGCGGAAAAGGCAAAAGCTGAAGCGGCCATTGAAAAATCCAAAGAGTCCGGAAGATGGCAGGGAACCTATGTAACGGAAGTAACGAAATTCGATAAATTCTGGGCAGCGGAACAGTATCACCAGGGATATTATAACGAAAACCCGACTCAGCCGTATTGCAGCGCTGTGGTAGGACCGAAAATTCAGAAGTTTAAAAAGCATTTCGGCGAACTGGGAATGCTGAATGAACAATAATTTATTGTTTATCCGTGATCTGTCATCGCAGAAAATTTAGCACAGACGATTTTTAATATCGCTAGTTACAGAGCGTTAATATCATAGAATTCGGGCGGTTTCCAGAGGAAACCGCCCGAATTTTTGTTAGCTATTTTATAGATTTTTTTAACTATTCTTCTTCCAGTATCGCGTTTTCTCCTGCATAGGTTTCAAGTATTCCTTTCGAAACATCTTTCAGCGTTTTTCCGTTTTCAGGATGCTGTCCAAAATTTGTGAAAAATTCTACGTGATTATTGCTTTTATCATACCAGACTTTCCGCATTGAGTTTTTTTCGTTAAGTGTATCAGGTCTTGTAATTTTTTTAAAGTATACAAATAGAGTTCTATCCATTGGAATCACATCCTTTTGAGGTCCTAAATAACTGCTGTCTGTTGCCATATATCGGTCTTTATCCCAATACATATATGGTTTTTCAACAGCAGGAGGAAGAGGGCTTGAAACAATACCCACACCTTTTCCTTTATTACCAGAAAAAGCAACGCCGCCCGTAACCATTAATAGAATAAAAGTCATTTCTAAAATACCTAACCCGTTTTTCTTAATTATATCTGGTATTGTAAAAATTGGTTTATTAATAATTGTAATAACAATTTTAGAAACTGCTTGTTGGATTGTATATTCTATTGTCTTCCATTCAGAACAATATTTACTAAAATCATCATATCCTAAATATTTACTAAGATTATCTAATGTTGATCTTTTTATATTATAATCTTCTCCTTTTTCAACTATCGCCTTATAATAGTTTTCAAAAGTTTTATAACTTAACCCTTCGTATTTATCTTGTAGTACTCTTTCAAGATGCAAAAGGATTCCATTAAATGATGTCTCTGTAGCTTCTTTTGAAGCCTGTTCATAGACATCTTCCAGTAATTTTTTTTTCTCAGATAAAAATTTTGACATATTCAACGGTTATTGGTGCGAAAATTATGAAGTTTTATATCAACATCATTACGGTTTTCCGTACTTCCCACTGAAAAAACTTTCCAAAAACTTTCCAAAAACTTTCTAACCCTTGCTCTTCCTTTCGCCGTTACTTTGCCATAGAAATCAGTGAGAAACAAACAATTAAAACAACAGAATACAACAAAGTTACGAAACTGATTTCAAAAATTGCCAGATAAAACGGAAGAAAACTCCGGGTTGGGAAGCAGATGTTTCTCTTCCGTTTTTAAAGGTTCACTTCCCAAAAAAATTTAAGAAGCGCTTCGAAAATTTTAACAGTGTACAGCTCGGTAATCTCCTGAGAGGAAGAAAATTATCCAAACTCTTATAAAATTTTTAAAAAATGTTAAACTTAATATTAATGCTAATCTCATTAGCATTCGGGAATAATAATGCCAATGCATCATGTAATAACAACGGGAATAATAATAACGGACAGCCAACCACTCAATTGGCAGATCCGGGAACAGGAACGGATCCGGGAGACGGAGTCGATCCGGATGGACCGGGAAGCGGTGGACCGGTTGGAGGAAATACAGGACAACTTCCACCTCCTTTTACCAATCCATAATTTAATACAGGACAGATTGCATAAATCTGTCCTTTTGTTTTACTTTGTAAAAACTAAATCCAATCCATGAAAAATTTTTTCCTAATAACTATACTACTTATAATAAGTTCATGTAAAAGAGATAATAAAAAAACTGAAGATAATGTAAATTTTCAGAAAGCATTCATTTGTAGAGAATCACAATCCTATGACTCCGCTTTTTATTATTACAATTTAGCAAAAAACGACTTAATTACAATTAATGATTCTGTCGGAACAGCAAGATCATTAATTAATATGGGAATGATCCAAACAAAAAAAGGAGATTTTTTAGGTGGAATTGAATCCTCTCTCGAAGCAAATAAATATATTAAGAAAAAGGATGATAAAATCAACAAAAATTTACTTGCAACAAATTATAATAATTTAGCAATCTCATCTAATGCACTCCGAAATTTCAATGATGCACTCTCTTTTTATCTCATTGCAATCAAATATGTTGAAGGAAAAGAAAACACATATATTTGCTATAATAACATTGGTGATTTACTTATAACATTAGATAGCCTTAAATTAGCTAAGACATATTTAGAAAAAGCAGCTCTTGCAGATAGTGCGGTTAATTATTCCAGAGCAATAAATAACTTAGCAAAAGCTAAATATCTTGATGACAAAAACTACAATCCATTACCCGAGTTTTATAAAGCTTTAGAAATAAGACAAAAAAATAACGATGGAGAAGGATTAAATTCAAGTTTCGAAACTTTATCAACATACTATTATGATAAAGACAAAAAGTTGTCTTTAGAGTACGCACAAAAAATGCTTAAAGAAGCAATACAAAATAATAGTCCAGATGATCAGATTACGGCACTAAGAAGAATCATAACTTTACAGCCTGAAAAATATCTTTCAAATTTTAACAAGTTTGATTCCATCAATTATAATTTACAAACCATAAGAAATAAGCATAAAAGCCAATTTGCAATGGTAAGATATGATGTGGCACAAAAAGATGCAGAAAATCAGAGATTAATTTCACAAGGCTTAATAAAGAGCGCAGGAATTTCTGCTTTAATTTTATTATTATTAGGCACTACATATTGGTACATAAAAAGACAAAAACAATTAAAACAAGAAAAAGAAATCGAAGTCAAAAACACACAGCTCGAAATGTCGAAAAAAGTGCATGATGTGGTTGCGAATGGATTGTATCACATGATGATTGATGTTCAGAACAATCCTGAAATGGATAAGACCAAGATTCTTAATGATATTGAAAAAATGTACGAAGAATCCAGAGATATTTCGCACGAAAATATAGCAGAGAAAGATTTTGCACCGCGTTTTATCAACATGATAACCTCCTACTCTTCTGAGGAACAGAGGGTTTTAACGGTGAGTTATAAAGAAAGCATTTGGGAAAACATTCCTTACAACACGCAGCTTGAGTTGTATTACATCATAAGAGAAATTCTTGTGAACATGAAAAAGCACAGCAAAGCAAAGCTGGCTTCCGTAAAGTTTGAGAAAAATGATAAAAATTTAATCATCAGATATACCGATAACGGCGTAGGAATCGCCGATCTGGAGCAGCAAAAAGGCACAGGAATCCATAATACGGAAAACCGTATTGAAAGCATTGGAGGAGATATTACTTTTGAAAAAAATCCAACAGGTGGATTAATTATTGAGATAACCATACCAATACAATCGAAATATGTTTAAAAAAGTACTGATAGCCGAAGACCATGAAGTCAGAAATTTAGGAGTGGTAAATGCACTTACCGAATTACAGATTCCGCATTTTGATTTTGTAAATTATTGTGATGATGCCCTGCAAAAAATAAAAGCCGCTGCAACTGCTGATTCCTATGATCTGCTGATTACAGATCTGTCTTTTGATAAAGATCATTTTGAGCAGAAGATCAATTCCGGACAACAACTGATTGAAGAAGTTAAAAAAATTCAGCCAAATCTGAAAGTGATTGCCTTTTCTATTGAGAAGAAACCGAAAATTATTGACGATCTTTTTAAAATACACAACATCAATGGTTTTGTAAGCAAGGGAAGAAATGACGGAAAAGATCTCAGAAGCACCATTAAAAAAGTATTTTCCGGCGAAACGGTTATTCCGCAGGAGATTTTAAACTCTATAAGAAATACGTCTTTCGAATTCACAGAATATGACGTTACGCTTATCGAGCTCCTTGCCAAAGGATGGAAACAGGGCGACATTGAAAAACATTTTAAAGAAAATAAAATTACGCCCGACAGCAAAAGCGCCATCGAAAAAAGACTGAATGATCTCCGCTACGAACTGGGAGCCAAAAACAACATCGAACTTGTTGTGATGTGCAAAGACATCGGCATCATCTAAATGCTATACTTCATCGAAAAACTAATAGCCTTTCAGATACTCTGGAAGGTTTTTTTATTAAATATTCTGCGTTTACGGTTTTCCGTAACCGATCGAAAATTAATGCTCATATTTTTGAAGTGTTAAACCAATAAATTTTATTACAATGGAAAAAAAACCATTAGGAACAAAAGCAAAAACTGGAGAGAACTGCCCAGAGTCTGGAGTTTGGAAAGTAGTCGGAAATCCTTCTACAACTGCTCCAATATCGAAAGGAAACAGAATGCCTCCTTATGATGGAAAAGCAGTCACTTGGGAATTAATTCAGTATGCTTAAATCATTATTTCCAGTGATTAGAAAATAATCACTGGATTTACAATAAAACCAATAACCATGGGAAAATTCGTCATCACACAAAGAGTAAACAAAGAGTATCAGTTTAATCTGAAAGCCGGAAACGGTGAAATTATTTTAACAAGCGAAGGCTACGTTCAGAAAGCATCCTGTATAAAAGGAATTGAATCCGTAAAAATTAATTCTCAGGACGATTCCAGATACGACAGAAGAGAGGCTGTAAACAAAAAAGATTATTTCGTTCTGAAAGCAAGAAACGGCGAAATCATTGGGAAAAGTCAGCTTTACAGCACAAAATCCGGAATGGAAAACGGCATTGCTTCCGTAAAACAGAATGCTCCGAAAGCAGAAATTACAGATGAAACTTTAAAAAAATAAAATCATGGATCTTAAAATTAAACTGGAACAGCTTCACCAGAAAGTAATCGGGCTAAAAGACCAGATCGGAACAGAAGAAGCCACAAAAAATGCTTTTGTGATGCCTTTTATTCAGATTTTAGGATATGATATTTTTAATCCTACAGAAGTGGTTCCCGAACACGTTTGCGACATTGGAACCAAGAAAGGTGAAAAAGTAGATTATGTCATCAAAAACAATGACGAGCCTATTTTCATCATCGAATGCAAACACTGGAAAGAAAGTGCAGATGCCCACAATTCTCAGCTTCACCGGTATTATCATGTTTCCAAAACACGATTCGGCGTTTTAACGAACGGGATTGTCTACAATTTCTACACGGATCTGGAAAAGCCCAATATTATGGATGAAAAGCCGTTTTTCACCATCAATATTGAAGATCTTAAAGACAGCTCTATCAAAATTCTGGAAAGCTTTACCAAAAAAGACTACAATCTGGAAAGCATTCTGGATTCTGCGGAAGCTTTAAAGTACATCAAAGCCATCAGAAAAGAATTCGAAAAGGAAATTGAAAATCCGTCCGATGAACTGGTAAAACTCCTCGTGAACCGTTTCTTCGAAAAGCCTTTAACAGCAAACCGAATGGTCTCGTTTAAAGAATATGCCAAAAAAGCATTAACGACTTCTATTAATGAATCCATCAGTTTCAGGCTAAAATCTGCTTTGAGCATTAATGAACAGATCGAACAGCGCGAAGATGATGTAAAAACTTCGCAGCCCATCCATGAAACCAGCGAGTCTAAAATTGTAACCACAGAAGAAGAATTGGAAGGCTTCCAGATCGTAAAAGCCATTCTGCGGGAGAAAATTCCTTCCTCAAGAATTGCTTACAGAGACACGTTGTCTTACTTCGGAATTTTACTCGACGACAACAACCGCAAACCGCTTTGCAGACTGTATTTTAATACCGCTAATAAATATCTGGAGACTTTCCACAACGGAAAAGATGCCGGAGAAAAAGTTTTATTAAACAGTCTGGACGAAATCTACAACTATAGAAATCAGCTTCACCAGACATTAGAAAATTATAATTAACCATGAAAAAACTAATACCCTTCATCATAATCGCCTTCGGTTCTTTTCTTTTAAACTCTTGCTTTAAAGCAAACGACAGTATAGGACACGAAGGAAGATGTACAGGTTCTGCCAATTGTACAGCCTGTTCCAACTGTTCGCGGTGCGGACATTGCAGCAGCGGCGGAACCTGCGGAGTTTGCGGCGGCGGCTCTTCAGAAAGTTATTCATCCGGCAGAAGTTCAGCAAAGAAAAGGAAAACTAAAAAGCATAAAACTTCCGATTCTTATACTTCTTCAAAAACAAAATCCAATAAACCTCCAAAAGTTTTTATTGATGAGGTAAACGTAGACCTCAGTTCCAACCGATACATTGTCGGAATTGCCACCACCAATATTTACGAAAAGCCATCTATGAAATCTCCCGTTCTAGTAAGAGTTTACAAAAACGAAAAGCTGATTCCACTTTCCAAAGAAGGTTCATGGTACAAAGTAAAGGTAAAATCTTCCGGAAAGAAAGGATATGTTTTTTATAAAGATGTAAAGTAACTAAAAACAAAATATCATCATGAACTTAAAAAAATTTTTAAATGAAGAACAAGATCCAAAAGCCGTCGAAAAGCTTTTAGGGAGAATCAACAGTCTGCTCACCTCGCAGGAAACTATGGAATACATTGCAGTTCAGAAAAAACCGGTACTCAATTTATCTCCGGACTGCATCGCGCTTACCAACAGAAGAATTATTTTCTGCAGACCCAAAAACTTTGGTTTGTCTATGGATTTTCAGGATTACAGCTGGGTAGATGTTGCAGACTGCCATATTAAGGAAGGGATTGTAGGTTCAACTTTTATGGTAAAAACAACACAACATTTTACCAATATGATGGATTACCTGCCTAAAAACCAAGCCCGAAAGCTATACCAGTTTGCGCAGGAAGTGGAAGAAAGAATGCGGGGTGTAAGAAGAGAAAAAAATCTGGAGACATTAAGAGCTTCCGCAGGAGGAGTTACCGTAAATAATGCAACGCCCATTATTACACAGCCTCAGATGTTTCAGGAGGAGAAGAAACCATTGCTGATTGAAAATGAAGATCCTTTTGCTTTATTACAGAAACTAAAAGGACTAAAAGAAAGCGGAGTTATTTCTCCGGAAGAGTTTGAAACAAAGAAAAACGAAATTTTATCCCGAGTTTAAAAAATTATGAAATCAAAATCTACCGCCGCTTTACTTGCTTTTTTCCTTGGAGGAATAGGCATCCACAGATTTTATCTGGGGCAGAACATTATGGGAATTCTTTACCTGTTATTTTGCTGGACTTTTATTCCTGTCATTATTTCCGTTATTGATTTCTTTGCATTTCTGTTCATGTCTGAAAGCCGTTTTAATTACAAATACAACCTTCGGACAGGATTTTAAAATTACAGCATATGAAACCATTTCTCACCTTCTGTGCGTTATGCTGTTTCATCGGTATCTTCAGACTTCCTATAGAATATTATACTTTTCTCAGAATCCTTGTTTCCGCAGGAGCTTTATTGGTTTTGTACAATACATTAACCTTTAAGCAGCATTACTTCAGTATAATTTTCCTTATCATCCTTATTCTTTTCAATCCTGTGCTTCCCATTTATCTGTTAAGGAAAAGTGTGTGGATTCCGATTGATGTTGTTACAGGAATTTTATTTCTGCTGATAGGTTTCGTCGAAAAAACCGAGCAGAAAAAGGAAGAAGAAATTACCGGGGAAACTTCACAGCCTTCAGTTCCCATCCATCAAAGAGCTGTATCCAGAGACCGAATTATTAATCCTAAAAAACCCAAGGAAGAAGACAATCATGGAAAATAACAACATTACGGAACATCTTAAAGCGCATTTCTTAAGGCTGTATCAAATGGCGATCTGTGATGACGATTTCAGTGCCCTTGAACTGAAAATACTTTACAACTGCGCCGAAGAAAGAGGCATTTCATCAAAAAATTTGGACGAGATCCTTCTGAATCCGCTCAATATGAAGTCGCTGATTCCGCAGACAATCGAAGAAAAAATAGATTATCTGTACGATCTTACCGTCATGATCTGGGCAGACGGAATTGTTTCCCCGAATGAATATACCACGATGCAAAAGTACGTTCTGATGTTCGGGTTTATGGAAGAAAATGTAACCGCCATCGTAGATTACCTCATCGAGGCGATACGAACAGGAAAGCCTAAAAGTGAAATTTTATATGAACTAAAAAACTAACCATCATGGATACCACCAGTATAAAAAATTTATTTAAACTAAAATCTGTTCCCACAGAACCCAAAGAAGAGCAGCTTCCGAAAACTGAAGTGAATACCGACGAAGAGTCTTCTGAGGAAACACGCAAAAGAACCTACCACGAATCCGGTTACCGGGACAGTTCCCGAACCAGCGGAAACCACTCTACCCTTTCCATCTGTCTGGATGCCGTTTACTCGAAATTTCAGAATGAAGAAAAAGAAATGGTGGAAAAACAGCAACAGCTGAAAGAGTCTTATGTGAATGAACAGAAGAACCGCGAAACAGAAATTAAAGCACTCATTGTTTCGCAGGAAACCAAGGAAGAACAGCTTAAAACCAAAAACAGGGAAGTAGAAAGCCATCAGCAAACCATTGAAACCTTAAACTCAGAAATCATTGATCTTCCCAGAAATCCCGAAAAATACAATGTAAAAGCCACAAAAGGAGCTTCAGCAAAATTTATCATTGGGCTATTTCTTTTAATCCCGATAACTTTATATTTAGGAGTATTTTATATTTCAACTTCCTATTCTGCATTCTTTAAAGGTTTTGACGCAAAAAGCACTGTGATACAAAGTGTTTTTGATCCACAGGCATTAGCTAAAGCCTGGAATGATGGTTCAACCGAAGCTGCTTTTGTCGTTTTAATTCCTTTTGTATTTCTTGGATTAGGTTTTTTGATCCATATGTTTGGAGAGAATAAAACTACAGCCAATTATATCAAACTCGGTTTATTACTTATGGTGACTTTTATTTTTGATGTCATTTTAGCGTATGAAATTGAAAAAAAAATATATGATGTAGAAAAAACTTTTGATTCTCTTCCATTTGATCTTAAAATTGCTTTTACCAAAAATCAGTTTTGGGAAATTATCTTCGCAGGATTCATCGTGTATATTATCTGGGGACTCGTTTTCGACTTTGTAATGAAAGAGCACCGCGAAAAAGATAAGATTAAAAACGAACAGGAAATCAGACAGAAAAGAGTAGAATTTTTTCAGGAAAAAATTAATGTTTTAAAGAAAGAAATTGAAGAAATTCTTGCGGCTATCGGAAATATAAAAGAATCCATCATTAAAATAAGAGGAAGAATTGAGGAACTTCAGAATATTATCGACGGCGTAATTATTCCGACCAAAGATTACAAGCTGTATGCTTCGGAATATGTTCAGGGCTGGATCACGTTTATCGGAGAGAAAATTGCCGTTTCCAGAACGGAAAAACAGACCATGATTGATGAATGCATTTCTACGTATAATACCAATCTGGAAACTGTAGGAGCCAATTCGGACAATCAGAACCTTGTTTATTTATCATCCTTATAAATTACAGAATATGAAAAAAATATTTTATTTATTAATGATTATTTCTTTGGTTTCATGTTGCAAAGATAAAACCGGCAAAACTGAAGAGGGAACAAAAAATCCTGTTGTAGTTGATTCAAACAATATTAATGTCAGTATTTTAATTGATTTATCCGACAGAATTGATCCTAAAACGAACCCGAATCCCACAATGGAATATTTCCAGAGAGATACCGAGTACATCAAAGCGATTGAAAAAGGATTTTTAAACCACATCAAATCTAAAAAAATCATTACCTACGAAGATCAGATGCAGGTTTTCTTCAATCCGGAACCTTTAGATCCGAAAATGAATGAACTTACCAAAGAGCTGAAAGTTTCCTTTGATAAAAACACTCCCCGAAACTATTTTGATCTGGTGGATAAAAAATATTCGGAATTACCGACAACGATTTATCAGTCAGCGATAAAAGACGGAAATTATGTAGGTTCTGACATTTGGGAATTTTTTAAAAATAAGGTAAAAGATTACTGCATTAAAAACGACCACAGAAACATATTATTTATTCTTACCGACGGATATATGTACCATGAAAACACAAAATTTTCGGAAGGAAGCAAAACCTCTTATCTTACCGGCAAACTCATAAAAGCTAACCTTCTTACAACTTCCAACTTTAAAGAAGTTATAGAAAAAAATAAATTCGGCTTTGTAAAAGCCAATGACAATCTGAGTAATCTCGAAGTCATCGTCTTAGGAATCAATCCGGAAAAAGGAAATCCTTTCGAAGAAGCCGTCATCAAAGAATACTGGGAAAACTGGTTTAAAGAAATGAAAATTAAAAATTATCAGATCAAATCTGCGGATCTTCCTTCCAATTTGGAACCTATTATCTTAAAAGCCACTTCCGGAAAATAAAAATATTAGAGGCTGTATCACAACTCGTGAAAACAGCCTTTTTTTTATGTTTTTTCTCGACCTTCTGTCTGAGAATGGTTTTTTGTACATACGATTCTCAACCCACATCATTGAGTTATAAGACTTCCTCCAACCGTTTTATTATACTTCTTGTACTTTTTATTCTAGTCCGCTATGCTTTTATTTCGGTTCTCGGCATTTTTGCTTTAGCACAGCGTATTTTTAGTTTAGCGCAGTGTATTTTTATCATTGCTCACTGTATTTTTGTCATTGCTTACTACATTTTTGTTATTACTCACTATGTTTTTGTTGTTGCTCACTGTATTTTTGTCATTACTCACTACATTTTAGTTGTTGCTCACTATATTTTTATTCATGCACTGCATATTTTAGTGTACTACAGTTGATTTAAATAGTAAACTTATCTAAAGGTGCAAAAGATGGTAATACTTTAGTGGTTTAAGTTTAAAGCTTAAATGAAAGAAAAGAACACATAAGTTAAAAAAATCAAAGATTTTTCAATCAATTTTATCAAAGATAAAATCTTTGCGCCTTTTATAAAATATGTAAATTCAACTTCTTGCGTCTTGGCGAAAAACCCAACACATGATCTAAACAAAAAAGCGAAGAATCAATTCCTCGCTTTTCTTTATTTTCTGAGCATTTCCGTATGCGGAATGTCATCTTCCAGATATTTTTTACCGGTGTCTTCAAACCCGAAATCTCCATAAAATTTCAGCAGATAATCCTGTGCAGAAATCCTGATTTCAGAAGTGCGGAAACGGTTTTCGATCGTTTCAACCGCATATTGGATCAATTGTCTGCCTAAGCTTTTTCCTCTTGCCTTTTCTGTGGTTAAAACCCTTCCTATTGAAGGTTCATCATATTTTATTCCTTTATCGAAAATCCTGCAGTTCGCCAAAACTTCGCCGTCTTCTTCTGCCCAGATGTGAACTGCTTTTTGGTCATAACCGTCTAAATCCGGATAAGGACAGTTCTGCTCCACTACAAAAACATCAATTCTGGCTTTTAAAACCGCATACAGTTCAGGAACCGTAAATTCGTTGAAAGTTTTTATTTTCCAGACAATATTACTCATCAAAACTTACGTTATTATTGATCAAAAACTCATTGGTTTTCTGAATGAAACTTAAGATTTCATCACCCCCTTCCTTCTTTTCTGCTGAGGTTACATATAATTCCGGCAGATCTTCCCATGTTTTGTGAAGCTCCGTTTTATAATCTTCCACATTTTTTATCACAACATTCGGCTTCAGCTTATCTGCTTTTGTAAACACGATGGAAAACGGAACGCCGCTTTCACCGCACCACTGGATAAATTCCAGATCAATATTCTGAGGTTTATGTCTGGAATCTACCAGAACAAAAAGATTAACCAGATTTCTTCGGTTCAGAATATAATTGGTGATCAGTTTTTCAAAATCTTTTCTGATCGATTTCGAAACTTTTGCATATCCGTAACCCGGTAAATCTGTGAGATACCAGTTTTCGTTCACTAAGAAATGGTTGATAAGCTGTGTCTTTCCCGGAGTCTGGGACGTTTTAGCCAGATCTTTATGATTCATCATTGCATTGATGAGCGAAGACTTTCCTACATTCGATCTTCCGATGAAAGCATACTCAGGAAGATTCGGTTCCGGGCAATCCTGCCATTTTCCGCTGCTCTTTACAAATGTTGCTGTTTTAATAACCATTTTATTGAATATTTTCAGAAAAACAAACCATTAAGAAAAGCTCTTAATGGTCGTTTTATATTTTATTTTAAACTTTATCTTTTACCCAGCTATAAAGAATTTCATTGAATTCATCGGGTTTTTCCATCATCGCTGCGTGCCCGCATTGATCGATCCAGAAAAGATCTGAATTCGGAATAAATTTGTGCATATCTTCCGCAACTTCAGGAGGCGTTACATTATCCTGCTTTCCCCAGATCAGGCAGGTGGGTGTTTTAATCTTTGGCAGATCATTCAGCATATTGTGTTTGATCGCGCTTCTCGCCAACATTACGGTTTTTATTCCCTTCATCCTGTCATTTACCACTGCAAACACTTCGTCTACCAAAGCTTCGGTAGCCACAGAAGGATCATAAAAAACCTCTTCCGTTTTCTTTCTTATATAAGAACGGTCATTCTTTCTAGGAAAACTGTCTCCGAAAGTTCTTTCATAAAGCCCTGAACTTCCCGTAAGAACAAGATTCTTAATTAAATCCGGTCTTGCCAGTGTAAGAATAAGACCGATATGACCGCCCATGGAATTTCCTACAATGGTTACAGGAGCATCAATATGGGTTTCTATAAATTTGGCAATATATTTTGCTAATGTCGTAAGATTAGTATTGAGTACCGGCAAATCGTAGATCGGCAGCTGAGGAACGTATACCTTGAACCCCCTGTCTGAAAAAAAATCTACCATCTTATCGAAATTACTCAAACCACCCATTAAACCGTGCAACAGCACCAATGGATGTCCTTCCCCCGCTTCTACGAAAGTATATTTCTTTTCTTTTTTTGTACTAAATATCATAAAATGCCTTAATAAAGCCTTGCAAAAATACAAATTAAACCTCAAAAATATTTTGATTACCCTAATTTAAAATAAAAATAATATATCAAACTCTTTTTTAACTGTTTTTTTGAAAATCTATTTATTATGGCGTAAATAAGAGGTTTATCAACGTCCAACATATCAACCTATTACACCACCAAAATTAAATCTTTAATAAAACTTATTAACATTAAGGGAAAAAGTGGGAAAAAGTGGGAGATTTTAGAAATTATTATATAAATTTGTCCCAAATGAACAGTTTCATTGGAACATATGAGTGTAAAATTGACGACAAAGGCTTATTAAAAGTTCCTTCCTCTTTAATTAAACAGATGGAAAACTTCGACGACAAGGCGTTTGTAGTCAAAAGATCTGTGTTCCAACCCTGTCTGGAAGTTTACCCCATGAATGCATGGAATAAAGTGATGGGCAAAATTAATAAACTGAACAGATTCATTAAAAAGAATGCTGATTTCATTAGAATGTTTACGGCAGGTGTAAAAATTGCGGAGCTGGATAACGCCGGAAGGTTACAGATTTCTAAAGACCTTACTGTTTTTGCCAATCTTCAGAAAGAGATTGTCATTACCAGTGCAGGAGAATTATTTGAGATCTGGGATAAGGACGATTACGAAAAAGTGATCTCCATCAGTGAAGACGATTTTGCGAATCTTGCCGAAGATGTAATGGGCGCATTCGAAGAAGAATAACTGCGTTATAAAAACGTAAAAAAACACAACTAAAACATGTATCATAACCCCGTTTTGCTGAAGCAGAGTGTTGATGATTTGGTGACGAATCCAGACGGAATATATGTGGACTGTACTTTTGGAGGCGGTGGCCATTCAAGAGAGATATTGGGCAGACTTTCGGATAAAGGAAAACTGTTCAGTTTCGATCAGGACTTAGATGCTCTTAAAAATACAATTGATGATCCGAGATTTACGCTCATCAATCAGAACTTCAGGTTTCTGGAAAACTCCCTGTTGATCTACGGAGTTTCTCAGGTGGACGGAATTCTGGCAGATCTGGGTGTTTCTTCGCACCAGTTTGATGAAGCAGAAAGAGGATTCTCTACACGAAGCAACGCTCCGCTGGATATGAGAATGAACGTAATGCAGGGTCTTGATGCCAAAAGAGTCATTAACGATTACGATGAAGAGCAGCTTGCCGATATCTTTTATTATTACGGTGAACTGAGAGAAGCCAGAAAATTAGCAAGAGACATCGTTCATCACAGAAAAACAAAAAGCATCGATACAACAGAAGATCTGAAAAAACTCTTCAGTTATCTCCCGCCGCATAAAGTAAATAAATTTTATGCCCAGTTGTTTCAGGCAATACGCATTGAAGTAAATCAGGAGCTAGAAGTTTTAAAAGAAATGCTCGTACAGGCATACAACGTTTTAAAACCCGAAGGAAGACTGGTGGTCATCTCTTACCATTCTCTGGAAGACAGACTGGTAAAAAGATTTTTGAAAAACGGAATGTTCGAGGGAGAACCCGAAAGAGACATTTACGGAAATTATAAAAAAGCATTCGAACTGGTAAAGAGCAAAGCCATTATTCCCGATGATAAGGAAATAGAAGAAAACTCAAGAGCCAGAAGTGCTAAAATGAGAACAGGAATAAAAGTATAAATAATGAGCAATGGGCAATAAGCAATTTTTAAATATTACACATTACTCATTACCAATTACTAATAAATAAAGTGGCAAAAAGAACAACAACAAATCGTCCTCAGAAGAGATTAACTTTTATAGACATTATAAAAGGAAATTTCCTGAACCGTGATGAGATTAAAATACATTACAAGTATTTTCTGCTGTTGTTTGTATTGATGATGGCAATGATCTACAGCAATCACCTCGTCAATAAAAAAATTAAAATTGTCAATACACTTAAAGAAGAAACTGAAGAATATAAATCGCGAAACGCTTACGCACAAAGTAAGCTGATAAAAGTAAAAATGGAATCGGAGTTGGGGAAAGAGGTTGCACGGGATTCTTTAATGACCCTTGAAAACCATCCTCATAAATTGCTAATAAAACTGGACAGTACAGATGCAAAAGCAAAATGAATACGACAACAAACGTAAAAAAACGTTACGATGGGGCTACCTCTTTGCAGTGGTGGCTTTGTGCGTGTTTGTAATGTTCCTTGCGCGCATCGTTATTCTTCAGAATACGAACGTTCAGGAAATTAAAGACGATTACATCAACAAAAACTACCGCGAAGCTACCCTGAAAGCAGCAAGAGGAAATCTTTTTGCGTCAGACGGCTCTATTCTGGCAACAACCGTCATGCGTTACGACATCTATCTGGATTTCAAAACGATGAAAGACACCATTTACACCAACAACATTGGTGCTTTAACGGATTCTCTAAGCAAAATGTTCGGAAAGCCAAGAGCAGAATTCAGAAAGAAATTCGATGAGCAGAGAAAAAAGAAAAATCAATATTACACTCTGGCTAAAGGGCTTGATTTTGACCAGTACGACAGAATCCGTAAGTTTCCGATATTCAAAAAAGGCAAAAACAAAGGGGGCTTCATTGTAGACCGAAACTATAAAAGAGAACTGGCTACCTCAGAAATCGGAGCCGGAACCATCGGAATGGACGACGGCGTTCACACAGCAGGTCTTGAAGGCGCTTTCTCAAAATATTTAAGAGGAACAGACGGAAAAAGACTGGAGCAGAGAATCAATTCTTCCCAATGGAAACCGATTGATTACTGGAAAGTGCAGGAACCGGTTGACGGAGAAGATGTTTACACCACATTAGACCTTAGAATTCAGGATATTGCACATTCCGCTTTACAGAAACAGCTGGTAAATTTCGAGGCAAAACACGGAACCGTAATTGTAATGGAAGTGGAAACCGGAAAAGTCCGCGCCATGGTTAATTTAAGAAGAAATGACGATGGCGAGTATGTAGATTCTTACAATTACGCCCTGAAAGACAATATAGAACCGGGTTCTACCTTTAAAACCATTTCACTTTTGGCTGCAATGGATGATGGTTTCATCGATGAAAACACAACCGTAAATGTAGGAAACGGAATCTGGGTGTACGCAAAACAAAGGATTTCGGACGGTCACGGCGGCGGAACGTATGACATCAGTGACGTGCTGGCTAAATCCAGCAACGTAGGTTCTGCAAAATTAATTACAAAATATTACGCTGAAAAACCTCAGATCTTCTTAGATCATTTAAGAAGATGGAAGTTATTCGATAAAATGGATATTGAACTTCCGGGAATTACAAAACCAAAAATTTTAACTCCCGAAAGCAAAAGATGGAATGCCGCAACTTTAGCATCCATTGCATATGGATATTCTACAAATATCAATCTAATGCAGTTGACCACTTTCTATAACGGAGTTGCCAACAATGGCAAAATGCTGAAGCCTTTATTTATTGATAAAATTATGAAGGACGGTAAAGTGATGTACACGGCAAAGCCAGAAGTAATGGTCAACAAAATGGCATCTGAAAAAGCCATCAAAATGATGACCAATGCTTTAACAAAAGCCGTTGAAAAAGGAACAGCAAAAAGTATTTTCACACCCAATTTAAAAATGGCAGGAAAAACGGGAACCGCAAGGTTTGAATACTGGCTTCCAGGTCCCATGAAATACCGCTCATCATTCGCAGGCTTCTATCCTGCTGATAATCCGAAATATACCTGTTACATAATGATCAGCGAACCGAATACATCGAAAGGATTTTATGGAGCTACCGTTGCCGCACCGGTGTTTAAAGAAATTGCAGGAAAAACATTCCTGAAAACCCCTCAGAATATTGAAAGAGAAATGCTTGTCGACAAAAAGGTAAACCTGAACAAAATGGTGGAACCTAACGTAAAAGTCGCAGTAAATAATAAACAGATGCCCAATGTGGTAGGACTCATCGGTAAAAATGTAATTCCACAGCTTGAAAACTTAGGCTACCGTGTAGATTACAAAGGCGTAGGAAGAATTAAAGAACAGTTCCCTACAGAAGGCACAACCATAAGCAGAAACCAGAGAATTTATCTGTCTCTGCAAAATTAAAAAAAGAAAAGAACCCGAAGGGTTCAATTATGAATAACCGTAAGTGAAACTTATGGAAACAATAAAGACAGGACAAACCCTGTTGAAAATTAAAAAATAAAGCATCAGAGAAATGCAGTTAAATGATTTATTAAAAAGAATTCCGGTATTAGAAATTCATGGTGACGACAGCCGTGAAGTTTCAGAATTGGTGTTCGACAGCAGAAAGGTTACGGAAAACTCCTTGTATATTGCAATGAGAGGGACGGTTGTGGATGGACATTCATTTATTGCATCTTCAGTGGAAAAAGGAGCAACAGCAATTGTTTGCGAAGAATTCCCAGAAAATCTTAATGAAAATGCTACTTATATTAAAGTAAAAGATTCATCTAAAATTTTAGGTCATTTAGCGTCCAATTTCTACGGAAACCCTTCAGAAAAGCTAAAATTAATCGGAGTAACGGGAACTAACGGAAAAACCTCTGTTTCCACTCTGCTTTTTGATATTTTTAAAAATTTAGGATATGATTCCGCTTTGCTTTCGACAGTTGAAATCAGAATCGGAGAAAAGATCATTCCGGCAACACACACCACTCCTGATGTTATTACCATCAATAAAATTTTAGCTCAGGCGGTTGAAGAAGGGTGTGAATTCGCTTTTATGGAAGTAAGCTCCCACGGAATTGCCCAAAACAGAATTGAAGGACTTCACTTTAAAATTGCCGGATTTACCAATCTTACCCATGATCATTTAGATTATCATAAAACGTTTGACGAATATCTGAAAACGAAAAAAAGATTTTTCGATCAGTTGGAAGATTCTGCGGTTGCCATCACCAATGTGGATGATAAGAACGGGAATGTGATGCTTCAGAACACAAAAGCCACAAAAAGATCTTATGCTTTGAAGACAATGGCAGATTTTCACGGAAAATTACTGGAAGTGGATTTCAACGGAATGCTGCTGAATTTCAACGGAAAAGAATTCTGGACAACACTCACCGGAAAATTCAATGTGTACAACCTCTTATTGGTTTTCGGAATTGCTTCCGAGCTGGGTTTTGAATCAGACGAAATTTTACAGGCAATCAGCAAACTAAAAAGAGTGTCCGGAAGATTTGAGACCTTTAAATCAGACGGCGGAATTTTCTTTATCGTAGATTATGCACACACTCCGGATGCATTGGAAAACATTCTGGACAGCATTAATGATATCAGAACAAAAAATGAAAGACTGATCACCGTTTTCGGATGCGGAGGCGACAGAGATCATTCAAAAAGACCTGAAATGGGAAATATTGCCACGAAAAAATCAACATTGGCAATCATCACTTCAGACAACCCGAGAACAGAAGATCCGGCAGCAATCATCAAAGAAATCGAAGCTTATGTTGAACCTCAGAATTTCAGCAAGTACACTTCCATTCCGGACAGAAAAGAAGCCATCAAAATGGCAATAAAGTTTGCAGAACCGAAAGATATCGTTCTCGTAGCCGGAAAAGGACACGAAACCTATCAGGAAATAAACGGAGTGAAACATCATTTTGACGACAAAGAAACGATTAATGAACTGTGGCAGCTTATGAGCAAGTAAATATAAATGATTATTGATAATTGATTAATGATGGAAAATAATTACAATCAGATTTTTGCTCAAAGAACAAAAACTTTAGCAATAAATATAATCAATAGTTTATCAGACTTGCCGTATTCTGATAAAGTATCCGTAATCAGGAAACAGATTTTTCGTTCAGCAAGTTCTGTAGCAGCCAATTACAGAGCAATGTACAGAGCCAGATCAGATAAAGAGAAATATGCTAAAATTTGTATTGTCGTAGAAGAGGCAGACGAAACAGTATTTTGGCTGGAAGTAATTCAGGAAGTTAATATAGCTTCAAAAATAATGACAGATGAACTTATGAATGAATCTTTGGAGATTCTGAAAGTAACATCAACTTATAAGAACAAATTAAAGAGTAAGATTATTTAATATCGGTTAGATATCAATCATCAATTATCAAACATCAATAATTAAGAAATGTTATACTATCTATACGAATATTTAACCAGCATGGGAATCCACGTTCCCGGATTAGGACTGTTGAAATACATCTCCTTCCGTGCAGGAATGGCGGTTCTGTTTTCTTTAACCATCGCTTTGGTGTATGGAAAAAGAATCATCAACTATCTGAGAGCAAAACAGATGGGAGAACTGGTGCGTGATCTTGGTCTGGACGGACAGAAACAAAAAGAAGGTACTCCTACAATGGGAGGTCTTATCATCATTTTGGCAACGTTAATTCCTGTTTTGCTATTCACCAGAATCACAAACGTTTACATTGTTCTTCTGATTGTTTCCGTGATATGGATGGGCGCGATAGGTTTTCTGGATGATTATTTAAAAAAGATCAAAAAAAACAAAGATGGTTTAAGCGGTAAATTCAAAATTGTTGGGCAGGTCGGATTGGGATTGATCGTAGGAGTTACCATGTATTTTCATTCCGATATTACCGTAAAAAGAAAATATGCAGATGCTAAAGTCGTAAACAGAAATAATGTAGAGCAAAACTTTATGCCTACCGAGAAAATAACTGTTTCTACCGTTCCGTTTGCTAAAAACAATGAGTTCGATTACAGCGGAATTCTGTTTTGGATGAACGATAAAGATGCTCACGAATGGGCTTGGATTGTTTTTATCCCAATTGTAATTTTCATCGTAACGGCTGTTTCAAACGGAGCCAATATTACCGACGGAATTGATGGTCTTGCGGCAGGAACCAGCACCGTTATTTTATTAACGCTCGGCTTGTTTGCCTATCTTTCTGGAAACATCATTTTTGCTGATTATCTGAATATTATGTTCCTTCCCAACATGGGAGAAACCACCATATTCGTAGTCGCAATGGTAGGAGCCGTAATCGGATTCTTCTGGTACAACACCTATCCGGCTCAGGTTTTCATGGGCGACACCGGAAGTCTGATGTTAGGCGGGGTTATCGCTGTGTTAGCCATCATTTTAAGAAAAGAACTCATGATTCCTGTACTTTGCGGAATTTTCCTGATCGAAAATATTTCCGTAATGCTTCAGGTTGTCGTTTTTAAATACAGAAAAAGAAAATTCGGGCTTGAATATGCCCAAAACAATAGACTATTCAGAATGTCCCCTTTACATCACCATTATCAGAAGGGAGGCTTTCATGAGAGTAAAATAGTGAACAGAATGATCATCATCGGAGTAATGTTGGCAATTGTATGCCTGATTACTCTGAAGATGAGATAGAAAATTAATTTAAAAACTGGATGATTTACCTAAGTAAAAATTCAGTCATTAAATCAAAAATTATATGAAAATAGTTGTTTTAGGAGGAGGAGAAAGTGGTTGCGGAGCTGCCTATCTGGCAAAAAAGAAAGGAATGGAAGTTTTTCTTTCCGATAAAGGTGCCATCAAGGATAACTACAAACGGTTTCTGAACGAGAATGGAATTGAATTCGAAGAAGGAAGCCACGATGAAGAAAGAATTTTAAACGCCGACTGGATTGTAAAAAGTCCGGGAATTCCGAAAAAGGCAGAAATGATTCAGAAAATTAACGAGAAAGGAATAAGACTTTCTTCTGAGATTGAATTTGCTTCGGAATTTACAGATGCGAAAATCATCGCCATCACAGGAAGCAACGGAAAAACAACAACAACGTCTCTCATCTACTACATCCTGAAAAACGACGGATTAAACGTAGGTTTAGGCGGAAATATCGGGTACAGCTTCGCAAAGCAGGTTGCCGATGAAAACCATGAATATTATGTTCTGGAAGTAAGCTCTTTCCAGTTGGACGATATTCAGAATTTCAGACCGTATATTTCTTTATTGTTGAATTTGTCACAGGACCATCTGGATCAGTACAATTACAACTATGAAGAATATGCTTTGGCTAAATTCAGAATAACGGAGAATCAGGAAAATGACAACTTTTTCATCTACAATAAAGATGATGAGATGAGCAAAAATATTCTTGAAAAATTAGAAATTAAAGCGAAAATGATTCCTTTCTCCACCAAAGAAAAACTGGAAGAAGGAGGTTTCATTAACAGCGAAACCATTGAAGTAAAACTGAAGGATACTTTTTCAATGAAACTTGATGAATTATCTCTTCTGGGAACTCACAATGTTGCCAACAGCTTAGCCGCGTCAATTGCCGGTAAAATATTGGAAATCAATAATGAAAGCATAAGAAATTCATTAATGACTTTTCAGGCGGTTGAACACAGACTGGAGCTTGTGACTGAAATTGAGGGTGTAAAATACATCAACGACAGCAAGGCAACCAACGTTAATGCAACGTATTACGCTTTAGAAAGTATGAAAACTCCGACCGTTTGGATCGTTGGAGGTTTAGATAAAGGTAATGACTATACTGAAATTGAAGAATTAGTCAAAAGAAAAGTAAAAGCAATCGTCTGCTTAGGAATTGATAATGAAAAGATTATCAACTTCTTTAAAGACAAAAAAGAATTTATTTACGACACGTCGAGCATGGAAAAAGCAGTGGAGATCTCAAAATCTCTCGCTGAAAAAGGAGATACGGTTTTACTGTCTCCGTGCTGTGCAAGTTTTGATTTATTCAAAAACTATGAAGACAGAGGTCATCAGTTTAAAGAGCAGGTATTAAAAGCCAATGGCAATTAGCCAAAAGCCAACAGCATTATATATGAACGAACAAGACACAGAAAACAGATTTGAATTCCTGAAGGGCGATAAAGTACTTTGGATGGTCATTCTTGTGATCTCCATTTTCTCTATTTTCCCGGTTTATTCTGCAAGTTCAAATCTCGAATATATCGTTAATAACGGGACCACAACCGGTCACGTTATCAAACATATGTTCTTCGTGGTCTTAGGTTTGGGAATCATGAGAGTAGTCGGAATGGTAAAATACGAATACATCGGAAAACTCAGCAGCATCATGCTTGGTTTAATGGTTATTCTATTGATTGTCACAATGTTCACGGGACAAACCATTGATGGAGCCAGTGCTTCACGATGGCTGAAAATTCCCGGAACGCCGATTTCATTCCAGCCGTCTTCCTTTGCTTTTTTAATGCTGATTATTTATCTGTGCAGATATTTAACCAAGAAAATAACGCGGGAACGGCTTCCGATTGAGAATATCATGTACATCTTCGGTCCGATTCTGCTGGTTTTTGTTCTGGTGGCAAAAGACAATGGTTCAACCGCATTGATGATTTTAATGGTTTCCGTGATTGTGCTCGTTATCGGACAGTTACACTGGAAATACATTGCAGGATTTATCTCTGCATCATTCATTGCAATTGTTCTGTTTTTACTTGTGGCTTTAAACACCAACTTAATTGGAGGAAATCGTGTTCACACATGGATGAGCCGTATTGAAACATTTACATCCAGTAAAGCAAAAACTGCAGACGTAGATGACGAAAGTGTAAAAGCAAAAAATTATCAGGTGATGATGGCAAAAGCAGCCATCGTACACGGCGGAGTTACAGGAATGGGACCCGGCAAAAGTGCTTTAAAACAAATGCTTCCGCAGTCTGCCTCCGACTTCATTTTCGCCGTGATTGTAGAAGAATACGGAGTGATCGGAGCGGTTTTTCTGGTAAGTTTATATTTAATCATGATTATCCGTATCGTAATGATAGCCAGCAAGATGCCCGCATTTTTCGGCTCTTTGCTTGTTCTCAGCCTCGGAGTAATGATTTTTATACAACTTTCTGTAAATATTGCAGTTGCCGTCAATTTAATCCCTGTTACAGGGCAACCGCTGCCTTTAATAAGTTACGGAGGAACCTCAATGTTGGTAACATATTTGCAGTTGGGAATTATTTTAAACATAAGCTCCAGAATTCAGATTTACGATGAAGAAGGAATGGGCAAAAAACAAAGCATAGCAGAGATTAACGACATTGCTTAAGATAAAAAAAGATTTAAACAGAAATGAATAGTCAATCAGCAGATAGCCAAAAATCAAAATCCATCCGCGTTTTATTATCCGGAGGAGGAACAGGAGGACACATCTTTCCTGCTATTGCTATTGCGGATGAAATCAGAAAAAGATTTCCCGATGCTGAATTTTTGTTCATAGGAGCCAACGGAAAAATGGAAATGGAAAAAGTTCCGCAGGCGGGTTATAAAATCGAAGGAATTGATATTGCCGGAATCAACAGAGGAAATCTTCTGTCGAATCTAGGATTGCCTTTTAAAATTTTAAAAAGTTTATCCAAATCGAAGAAGATTATTAAAAGTTTTGCTCCGGATTTCGCAGTGGGAACAGGAGGTTTTGCAAGCGGACCGGCTTTGTACGAGGCAAGTAAACTGGGAATTCCTATTTTTATTCAGGAACAGAATGCTCATGCAGGAGTTACGAATAAAATTTTAAGTAAAAAAGCAAAAGCCGTATTCACCGCCTATCCGAAAGTGGAAGGCTTTCCGGCTGAAAAAATAAAATTTCTGGGGAACCCGATTCGTGAGAATATTATCTCGGGAATACAGGAAACCACTCAGGCAAAAGAAAAAATGGGCTTGGATAAAGATAAACTGACGATTTTATCTGTCGGAGGATCTTTAGGTTCAAGAACATTGAATAACGGATGGAAAGACAATCTGGAAAACCTTAAAGAAAAAGGATACCAGTTGATCTGGCAAACCGGAAAATTGGATTATAACGAAATTGTTGATAGTTGTCAGTTGACAGTTGATGGAAATACAAACGACCAGCAACTATCAACCAACAACCAAATACAAATTAAGGAATTCATCAAAGATATGGAAACAGCCTATTCTGCAGCAGATGTCATTGTTTCCAGAGCAGGAGCAATTGCCATTTCAGAGTTGGCAGTCGCTCAGAAGCCGGTTTTATTGGTTCCCTTCCCTTTTGCAGCGGAAGACCATCAAACCAAAAACGCGATGAATCTGGTTGAAAAAAATGCAGCCCGAATGGTAAAAGACTCTGAGATGAAGGAAAAATTCTGGAATACCCTTTTAGAAATATGCGAAAATGAAAAAGTAAGAAAAGAAATGTCTGAAAATCTGAAATATTTTGCCAAACCAAATGCGGCAAAAGAGATTGTAGACGAGATTTTTAAAGTGATAAAATAATGCCACACGAGCTTTCTACATATAGAAAATTCATTTACGAAGATGATGCTTTAGAATTAATAAAAATTCTGGAAGAGAATCATATTGTTTATGAATTGGCAAATAATTCTTCACAATTAGACTCCAGTTTTGGAGGCGATATAAACACAAAACAGTTTGAATTAAAAATTCAAAAAGAAGATTTTAGTCACGTCGAGAAATTAGAAGAAGATTTAGTTAAAAAAGAAATTGAAAATGTAGATCAAGACTATTACCTTTTTGATTCTTCTGATGAAGAACTGATTGAAATTGTAACAAAAAAAGAAGAATGGAACAAATTTGATTATTTACTCGCTCAAAAAATATTAAAACAAAGAGGAAAGGAAATTAGCCCGGAACTTTTAAATGTGATAAATAAACAAAGAATTAAAGATCTTTCAACTCAGGAAGAAAGTCCGACTTGGTTAATAATAATTGGATATGCTTCTGCCCTTGTTGCCGGATTTTTAGGTGTATTTGTTGGAGCTTATTTAATGTATTATAAAAAAGCTTTACCAAATGGTGATAGAATTTATGGCTTTACTAAAAAAGACAGAAGCCACGGACAAAACATTCTAATTATCTCTGCAATAGCTTTTTTTGTATGGATTGGAATAAAACTTTTTAGTTAAATTATAATAAATGAACAATTTAGAAACATATCAAAATTTTTACTTCGTTGGGATCGGTGGGATCGGGATGAGTGCTTTGGCGCGCTATTTCCATGCTTCGGGCAAGAAAGTTTCAGGCTACGATAAAACCAACACCAAACTTACTCAGACTTTAATGAGCGAGGGAATTGATATTGTTTTTGAAGATTTTATAGATGAAAAAATCACTTCGCTTCAGAAAGAAAATACGCTGGTTATTTATACTCCGGCGATTAAAAAACTGGACATTTTAGATTATTTCAATACCAATCAGTTTGAAGTATTAAAACGTGCAAAAGTTTTAGGGTTAATCACGGAAAACACAGACTGCATTGCTGTTGCCGGAACTCACGGAAAGACAACCACTTCCACTCTGGTTTCACACCTGTGCAAAGAAGCAGATTTGCCTTTTTCATGTTTTCTGGGAGGAATTTCTGAGAATTTTAAGTCAAATTTCCTCTACAACGGCTCACAATATTCCGTTGTGGAAGCAGATGAATACGACAGAAGCTTCTTAAACCTTTCTCCGGATTGGGCAGTTATTACTTCCACCGATGCGGATCATCTGGATATTTATGGAGATAAAAATACCATTGAAGAAGGGTTCAGACAATTTGCGGCTCTGGTTCCCGAAGACCAACAGCTTTTTGTAAGAAAAGGAATTGAAATCGGAAGACCTCATCAAACCTACGCTGTAAACGAAGTGGCTGATTATTATTCAGATAACCTGAGAATGGATCATGATAAAATTTATTTTGATTTCCATACGCCAAACGAAACGGTAAAAGATTTTGTCTGGGAAATTCCGGGAATTCACAACGTAGAAAATGCAACCGTTGCGTTGGCTATTTTAAACAGTTTAGGAGTAGATTTCGAAACACTGAAAAAAGCAATTGCCAATTTCAAAGGAATTAAAAGAAGATATACAAAACACATCTACGAAAATGGTAAAATTTACATCGACGATTATGCACATCATCCGACAGAAATTAATGCCGTGATGGGTTCAATCCGTACGTTTTACCCTGAAAAGAAATTACTGGTGGTTTTCCAGCCCCATCTTTTCAGCAGAACAAGAGATTTTGCAGACGGATTCGCAGAAAGTCTAAGCAAATCTGATGAACTGATTTTACTTGATATTTATCCGGCAAGAGAACTTCAGGAAAATTTTGAAGGAATCACTTCCGATTGGTTACTGGAAAAAGTTAATTTAGATAAAAAAGAAGTTTCAACATTAGGCGAAGCTTTCAGTAAAATAAAAGAAAAAGATTTTGACATCCTTCTTACAGTAGGGGCAGGAAATATAGACACACTGTATGATCCTGTTTGTGAGTGGATAGAGAAAATTTAATTATTAAATATAACGCAACGGACACAAAGAATTTTTTGAAAACACGGAAATTTGTTCGCAAAGGCGTTTCACTCAGCAAATGATAGCTGAAAATATCATTTAAGAGTAAATATAAAAACACAATGACAGAAAATGAAATTTCAAACATTGTTTTTGATGCAGGGATGAAAGTGCACCGAAAACTGGGAATCGGGCTTTATGAAAATGTTTATGAGCAATGTTTAATTCACGAGTTAAAAAATAGCGGATTGAACATTGAAAGTCAAAAAGATATTAGTGTCAATTATGAAGGTTTAATTATTGAGAAAGCATTCAGAGTTGATTTATTAATTGAAAATAAAGTAATTATAGAAATAAAAGCAGTTCCGGAAATTAATAAATATCATTTTTTCCAAATTCTTAATTATTTAAGAATCACAGAAATGAAATTAGGGATGATTTTAAATTTTCATTCTACCTTATTTAAAGACGGAGTAAAAAGAGCAGTAAACAAATTATAAAAAATATTTTCAGCTATCATTTGCTGAGTGAAACGCCTTTGCGAACATAAAAATAAAAAGCAAGAATTTAAAGAAAAACCTTGCGCCCGTAGCGTTAAAAAAGCTAAAAAACAAAAATGAAAAATAAATACAGAATATTAAAAATTGTCATCACAATAATCATCCTTGGATTCCTGTTGAGTTTCTCTTTGAAGAAATTCAGCGGACAGAAGATTACGGACAATAAAATTTCTGTGAAAATGAATGAAAAAACACAGGTTTACTTCATTGATGAAAAAGATATCCGGGAAATTGTAAAAAAAGAAAACCCTTCTGGAAAAGTCGGGGATCTTAATATTCCCGCGCTGGAAAAAAAGATCAACAATCTTCCGGCGGTAGACAGCGCAAATGTCTATTTAAACCTGAACGGAAAACTGAATTTAGACATCAAACAGAGGGTTCCCGTTTTCAGATTAAATAAAGAAGGCAGAGATTTTTATGTAGATGAAAAAGGTATAGAATTTCCGATCTCCAAAACTTATTCTCATCCCTGTATGCTTGTAACGGGAAATGTGAAAAAAGAGGAGTATGAAAAGCTTGCTGAACTGGTTGAAAAGATCGACAAAGACGATTTCAGCAAAAAATATTTTATCGGAATATCCAAAGACCGAAACGGCGACTATAATCTTCTTACCAGTGAAGGAAACTACAAAGTCGAGATCGGGGATTTAGATAATATCGATTTTAAAGTAAAAGGATTTAAAGCCTTTGTAGAAAAATATCTTGTGTATCAGGATCCGGAAAAGTACAGTATGGTTTCTATTAAATATCAGAACCAGATTGTAACCACCTTAAATCCTAATTACAAAGAAAACGACAGTATTTTAAAAGCAGCCAATATAGAACTGGCAAAAGCTCCGGTTGCCGTCGCCAAAAGTGTGGAACCAAAGCCTAAAGCCGAAGTTAAAAAAGAAATTAAGAAAACGGGGAATCCTTCAAAACCGAAGGTAACCCAAGCAAAAAAAACTGAGAAACCTACGGCGTCAAAACCGAAAACTAAAGCAAAAGTTAAGATAGAATAAAAATAAAAAAACATCAATATCCATAGGCGAAAACCTATGATCCTTATTAAAACAGGAACTGAAAAACGAAAAAATCAAATCGGTATAAAAATGGAAAATCAAGAGTATTCAGTAGGTCTGGACATCGGGACAACAAAGATTGTTGCGATTGTCGGAAGGAGGAATGCACACGGGAAAATAGAAGTTCTCGGTGTAGGAAAGGCGAAAAGTCTTGGTGTTCACAAAGGTATTGTGAATAATATTTCGCAGACCATTAATTCAATCAAAGCTGCTGTGTCTGAAGCACAGTCCAGCGCAGGAGTTCCTATCCGTAAAGTAACGGTAGGAATCGCAGGGAAACACATCCGTTCTCTGCAGCACTCCGATTATATTATGCGTGAACATCCGGATAAATTCATCACAGACGACGACATTGAAGCATTAAAAGATCAGGTAAAAAAACTGGTGATGCTTCCTGGAGAAGAAATCATTCACGTTTTACCGCAGGAATACAAAGTAGATTCCGAAGGTGAAATTCAGGAACCGGTCGGGATGCACGGTAAGCGTTTAGAGGCCAACTTCCATGTGGTTGTAGGACAGATGGGAAGCATTCGCAATATCGCGAGATGCGTGAGAGAAGCAGGGCTTGAAATGGAAGCTCTTACCCTTGAACCTTTGGCATCCTCTGAAGCGGTTCTTACAAAAGAAGAAAAAGAGGCAGGAGTTGCCATTGTAGATATCGGAGGCGGTACTACAGACATTGCCATCTTTAAAGATAATATCATCCGTCATACCTGTGTTATCCCTTACGGAGGAGGAATTATTACGGAAGACATCAAGGAAGGCTGTTCCATCATCGAGAAACACGCGGAACAACTGAAAGTAAAATTCGGTTCTGCGGTTCCTGAGCTTGAAAAAGACAGCACGTACGTTACCATTCCCGGGCTTCACGGAAGACCGGATAAAGAAATTTCCCTGAAAACTTTAGCACAGATCATCAATGCTCGAGTAGAGGAAATTCTGGAGATGGTAAATACAGAATTAAAGGCTTACGGAGCTTTTGAACAAAAGAAAAAACTGATTGCAGGAATCGTATTAACAGGTGGTGGATCCAATCTGAAACACCTTCGTCAGCTTGCCAATTATACAACAGGATTCGACAGCAGAATAGGATTTGCAAATGAGTATGTGGCGAATGATAAAAATCAGTATCTTAAAGGTCCCGAATTTGCGACTTCCATTGGTTTGTTAATGGAAAGTTTAAAAATCAGGGATAAAAAGCTGAACACGGTGGAAGACACTCCTGTTTTGGAAAAAGAGCAGCCGGAAAATGCTGCTGCACAAGCTGCGATTGAAACTTCACAATCCGCTCCGCAGGAAGTTGCACCGATACAGGAACAACAGCCTAGAGAAGAACAGCATGAGAATAAAAAGGCGGCGAAACTCACTTTCGGGCAGTCGCTGATGGAAAAAGTAAAAAAATTCTTTGAAGAAGTAGAATAAAATATAAATGATAAAAGATCAGTGATAATTGATGATTTATTTTTAATTAAAACAAAATCATTATTCATTTATCGCTTATCAATTATAATTATTAAAAGAAACTAATTATGGAAAACATAGGTACACAAGGATTTTCATTTGATTTGCCAAAAGGAAATTCATCAATCATAAAAGTAATCGGTGTTGGAGGCGGTGGAAACAATGCGCTGAAACACATGTACGAAAAAGGTATTCACGGAGTGGATTTCGTGATTTGCAATACAGATGCCCAGACTTTAGATAATAACCCGGTTGCCAACAAAGTACAGCTGGGAACTACCATTACGGAAGGTCTTGGCGCAGGAGCCGATCCTGAAGTGGGAGAAAAATCTGCGATCGAAAGCATCGAAGATATTAAAGCTGCAATGGGACAGAATACCAAAATGGTTTTCATCACTGCCGGAATGGGTGGTGGTACAGGAACCGGAGCCGCTCCCGTTATTGCTAAAGTAGCCAAAGATATGGGAATCTTAACGGTAGGAATCGTTACCGTCCCTTTCAGTTTTGAAGGGAAAAGAAGACTGGAACAGGCTGAAAACGGTCTGGATAAATTAAGAAATAATGTTGACTCATTAATTGTCATCAACAACGATAAATTAAGACAGCAATTCGGAAACCTTGGATTCAAGCAGGGATTCTCAAAAGCCGATGAAGTTTTAACGAACGCAGCCAAAGGAATGGCGGAAGTTATTACAGGTTACTTTGATGTAAACATTGACTTTAGAGATGCTAAATCTGTGCTTCAGAATTCAGGAACGGCATTGATGTCTACGGGAATTGCTTCCGGTGAAAATAAAGCCGAAGAAGCGGTTAAAAAAGCACTTGATTCCCCACTATTGAATGATAACAAAATTACAGGTGCGAAAAACGTTCTGTTATTGATCCGAAGTGGCGTGGAAGAAGTGACCATGGACGAGATCGGTGTCATCATGGACCATATACAGAAAGAAGCAGGAAACACCGCAGATATTATTTTCGGGGTGGGAGCAGACGAAGAACTGGGAGATTCTGTAAGCGTTCTTGTAATCGCAACAGGTTTTTCTAACGATAACAAAAAATTTGCAGGACCAACAGAGAAAATTAAAATTAGCCTGAACGACAGCTTTGATACCCCAAAAGAGTCTCCTTTTAAAACAAGAGAGGAAAGACATTCTCATGCGGAGCAGGATTATGATTTCGGAGGTAAAAACCTTTTCAGATTGGACGACGAAGACCACGACCATCCACAGTTTGGGGTTACGTCTACTGAAAAAAAAATGACTATTGGCAACGAAGAGACTAAAACTGAAATAAAATTCTTTGATAAAGAGGAAGATACGGTTAATAACACTCAGGACTGGAGAAACGAAGACAATGAGGAAGAATCTTTCAGCTTGTTCACATTAGACGAAGAAGCAGAAGATCCGAATGATCTGGAAATAGAATCTTTTAAGTTTGATTTTGATCATAAAAAAGAAGAAACACAGTCTAATACTGCTTTCAATAACACATTTTCTGAGGAAAAACCTGTTGAATTCAGCTTCTTCGTGAATGAGCCCGTAAAGAATGAGCCTAAATCTGATTTCGGACAGCCAAAAGCAGAACTTGCAGCAATCAACGAAGTGAATCAGCTTACAGAAGAGCCGTTTCAGAAAGTGGAACATTTCTTTCAGCATCTGAAAGAAGAACCTGTTGTTGAAAATAAGACAGAAACCGAAGCTCCGAAACCGGCGGAAGAAGAATTCACCTTCGTGAATAAAACAGTGGATCAGGAAAGAGTAATGGAAAGAAGAAACAAACTGAAGGAGTTTAACTCCCGTTACCAGAGTTTCGACAGCTCCAGCGAGTTTGAATCTGTGCCTGCATTCAAGAGAAAAAATATTTCCATTGAAGGTACCAATGCATCCGACCAGAACATCAATACTTACTTGTCTGATAACAACGGAAATATGCAGGTCAGAGAAAACAGATTTTTAAATAAAGATGTAGACTAAAATTTAATTTGAAAATGTGGCAATTTGAGAATTTGAAAATTATACATTCTCAATTCTAAAATAATTACATTTTCAAATTGTCTCATTTTTCAAATTATCAAATTAAAAACCATGAGTTTAGAAAATACAATAAACGAAGCTATAAAAACAGCAATGAGAGCCAAAGACAAAGTGGCTTTGGATTCTCTTCGTGCTGTAAAATCTCAGATATTACTGCTTAAAACGGAAGCAAGAGGAGCAGAAGTTAGTGCAGAACAGGAAATTGCTATTCTTCAGAGAATGGTAAAACAGCGTAAAGATTCTGCCGAACAGTTTACTGCGCAAGGAAGAAATGATCTTGCCGAAGTGGAGGAAGCTCAGATGAAAGTGATTGAGCAGTTTTTGCCAAAACAGCTTTCAGCAGAAGAACTGGAAGCAGAAATGAAAAACATTATCGCAGAAACAGGCGCTGAATCTATGAAAGATTTAGGAAAGGTAATGGGAATTGCTTCAAAATCTTTAGCCGGAAAATCGGACGGAAAAAGCATTTCCGAGATGGCGAAAAAGCTGCTTTCATAATTGCTGATCGTTGGTAATTTTTAGTTGATTGCTCTTCTATCCATCAACTACAATTAGCAACCAAAAAACATCAGCTATTTTATAAGGATATTCAACCTTTGCATATCGATTTGATTAAAGAAGCCCGGAACTTTTCAGTTCCGGGCTTCATTTATTCTTTTCTGAGTGACATCAATTTCTGCTTAGATAAAAGCAAAAACTGAAAGAAATTTAAGTGAGAGGGATCAGTGTAAATATTTTTTCATGGTCAACTGTTTTCAGAATCATTTCAAATTTAGTAATTATTTTTGATAATTAACATATTTAATGTAAAATTTTATAATTATTGTTAAACTATTAATATTCATTACATTTTGTTTTCTAAAACAACTGATAGTTTTTATATATTGATGAAAAGTAAAGAATTGCTTAAATTTGTACTTTACAAAAAACAAAAATATGTATCCACAAGATTTAGTAATGCCTATGAAGGCTGAACTTACAGATAAAGGTTTCGAAGACTTGACAACTCCGGCTCAGGTAGAAGAAGCATTAAAACAATCAGGAACTACCCTTTTGGTCATCAACTCTGTATGCGGATGTGCTGCAGGAGCTGCAAGACCGGGAGTTGTATATTCTTTAACAGGAGACAAAAAGCCTGATCATTTAACCACCGTTTTCGCAGGTTTCGATACCGAAGCTGTTGTTGAAGCAAGAAAACATTTAGCACCGTTCCCTCCAAGCTCACCTTGCGTAGCGCTGTTTAAAGACGGAGAGCTGGTTCATATGCTGGAAAGACACCACATTGAAGGAAATCCTGCAGGAGCAATCGCTGCAAACCTTCAGGCTGCTTACGACGAGTATTGCTAGGAAATAATAATTTCAGATATAAAACCGTTACAATTTTGTAGCGGTTTTTTTGTTTTTATCCTCACAAAAAATTCTTTAAAAATCCAATTATTATTATATTTGTTGAAATGGCAACAAAAGCACTTTTCAATACTGTGGTCAATTGGTTTATCCGCCAAAGGATAGATCAGATTCAGAATTTCATGGATCATCCTATTGAAACACAGAAAGGTATCTTATTTTCCCAGTTATTTCATGCAGAAGATACGGAGTATGGGAGAAAATATGGTTTTAATTCCATTTCGAGTTATCAGGACTTTAAGAACAAAGTTCCGGTTGTTACCTACGAAGAAATGGAGCCTTATATTGAAAAAGCAAGACAGGGACAGAAAGATGTAAGCTGGCCCGGTTACATCAAACATTTTGCAAAATCTTCGGGAACCACGAACGCCAAAAGCAAATTCATCCCGATTTCTGCAGAAAGCCTTGAATACTGCCACATGAAAGCCGGAAAAGATATGGTTTCCATTTACGCCAACAACCACCCCGAAAATCAGCTTTTTAATTATAAGAATCTGCGTCTGGGCGGAAGTTCAGAGCTGTATGCGGATTTCAACACCAAATTCGGCGATTTATCCGCGATTTTAATAGACAATCTCCCTTTCTGGGTAGAAATAACAACGACTCCCAGCAAGAAAGTTTCTCTGATGGGAGAATGGGAAAGCAAACTCAGAGCCATTACTTCCGAAGTGAAGAATGAAGATGTGGGAAGTATTCTGGGGGTTCCAAGCTGGATGATGGTGCTTTTGCAAAGAGTGCTGAAGGAAACAGATGTTAAAAACATTTCAGAACTCTGGCCTAATCTTGAAGTGTTTTTCCATGGAGGAATCAGCTTTAAACCCTACAGAGAACAGTACAAACAGATTATCGGGAAAAATATCAATTACTACGAGATCTATAACGCTTCCGAAGGCTTTTTCGGAATTCAGGACAGATCCAACAGTGATGAAATGCTTCTGATGCTTGATTACGGTATTTTTTACGAGTTTATTCCGATGGATCAGTTCCATTTTTCCAATCCGAAAGTCGTGAGTCTGGAAGATGTGGAAATCGGGAAAAACTACGCCATGGTAATTACGACAAATGGCGGATTGTGGAGATATCTCATTGGCGATACCGTTGTTTTTACATCCACCAATCCGTTCAGAATAAAAATTACCGGAAGAACGAAACATTACATTAATGCGTTTGGGGAAGAACTGATGATTACTAACGTTGAGTCTGCGCTCACCAAGGCCTGCGAAGAAACCAATGCATCTGTTTCCGACTTCACAGGAGCCCCTGTTTTCATGAAAGAGAACGAAGGCGGAGCTCATGAGTGGATTTTTGAATTCTGTGAAAAACCTGACAATTTAGAGCGTTTTATAGACGTTTTTGACAATCATCTCAAATCGATTAATTCCGACTACGAAGCGAAACGTTACAACAATATGACCCTGAAAAGACCGATTGTACATATTGCAAAGCCTAATCTTTTTTATGGCTGGCTTGAATCCAAAGGCAAACTTGGCGGACAGAATAAGGTTCCGAGGCTAAGCAACGACCGAGAATATATTGATCCTTTACTGGAACTGAATAAATAGAAAAACCGCAGAAAAACTGCGGTTTCATTTTTATCAGAAGAATTTAATTTACTTGCTTAAATCTTCTTTTAATTTTTTAGCGCCTTCCTCTACTTTGGAAGCTCCTTTTGCTGCGGCATTTTTCACATCTTTTCCTACTTTATCAGCGCCTTCTTTGATGTCCTGCCCTGCTTTCTGAAGATCCTGTTTTGTTTTGTCTGCAGTGGCGTCTATTTTATTTTTTGCATCTTCTGCAGCGTTATCAATCTTTTGTCCGGCAGCATCAATTTTTGCCTGAGTATTTTCCTTCACATCATTAATCTTTGCAGTATCCACTCCGACTCCGTTTTCAGAAACAGTAGTTGTGGTAGTAGTTGATCCGTCAGGATTTTCAACAGTTTCTGTTTTTGATGTTGACTTTGTACATGACACAACCACGGCTGCGATCATCAGTACAGATAAAATGCTTTTTTTCATACTTTATAATTTTTTTAAAAACGTTTTTTTGTGATTTATATTATGCAGATTTTACCTCTGCAGAAGGCCCAGATGTTTTCTTTTTCTCCTCGTCTGCTTTTTTCTTTTCTTCTTCCGCCTTCTTTTTATTTTCCTTTTCAAGTTCTTCTTTCAGTTTCTTTTCCTGCTCCTGAAGTTTTAATGCCTCTTTTACCGAATCCTGATACTGTTTTGAAGACATTCTGATCTGCCTTGCAACATCTACAGAAATCGCGCCATTCGAGAAAGAATCGATTGCGGTAGTATCATAACTTGCTTTCGGGCTGTCTGCGGGATAAAAATCTGCTTAAGCTCTTTTTTGAACAGGACATCACAAAGGCTGAAAAAATAATAGCGGCAAAAGATAAATTTTTCATGGAACTAATTTAACAGAAATTCTGCAATTACAGGATAATGATCCGATAATCTTACAGAATTATCCACTTTATAGCTTAAAGGAATAATTGATTTTGAGCTGAAAATATAATCGATTCTCAATGGAACTTTATAATCGTGAAAACTTGAAGAACTTCCGTTTCCCGCCGCTAAGAAAGCATCCTGAAGATCTTTTCCCAGATTATAATATTCATAAGAATTGGGAACAGAGTTGAAATCTCCCGCCAGAATTACAGGATACGGCGAAAGATCTACCGCTTTTCGGATTTTTTTTATCTGATCTTCGTGTGCTTTAAAGGTAGGAATCATGTGCGATAACAATGTATTGATTTTTCCGCCTTCCTTTTTAAGCCCATCGAACTGAAGCATCGATTTATGCAGTCTGAAAGGCTCAAGATAAACATTCACAATCCGAACGATTTTGCCATTGATATCTACATCTGCATAGAAAGAATTTCCTCGCGATTTATCTGTGATTAATTCTTCCTGTCTTACAATTTTATGTTTGGTTTTTAAAATAACCGAAGGATATTTCACCAGATCCTGTCTCAAGGCACGGTTGGTATCTTTTTCCTGAACCAGAATGATATCTGCATTCTGATCCTGAATATATTTTTTCACTTTATCCCAGCCAAAATCGCCATATTTTACATTAAAAGTAATGACTTTTATATCTCTTATTGATTTCTGACTTTCTGCTTTGGGCGTAAAATTGATCCACCTTCGGATAGGATTATAAAATAAAAATGTTCCCAAAACGAATGCAATGGCAATTTTTTCTTTTCTGAAAATCCAGATCAGTGTAAAAATAATATGTAATGAAATAAGATAGGGAAAACCCAGAGAAAGAAGATTCAGATTTCCGAACAGATTAGGCGGAATCCATGCGTTCCCCAATGTACACAGGAGTAAAATACCAACAATAATATGGAAAAATAACAATACTTGACGCGGCTTCATGAAAACAGTCTAAGGGATATAGAGCTTTTCAGCAAAAATCCTACCACACGAGAAAAATTAACGGTTTTTATGATTTAATTACTGAGCTTAAATGTCGATACAACAGGATAATGGTCTGATAATTTTGCAGAACGGTCGACCTTATAGCTCAATGCTTTAACGGATTTTGAAGTAAAAATATAATCGATCCTGATCGGGAATTTATAATCATGGAAACTGGTTGCGCTTCCGCTTCCTGCTTTCATAAAAGCATCTTCAAGATCTTTTGACAATTCATAATATTCATACGAATTAGGAACTGCATTAAAATCTCCAGCCACAATAACCGGATAAGGCGAACTTTCGATGCTTTCTCTGATCGGAACAATCTGCTCCTGATGTATTTTAAATGTGGGAATCAGTTTTCTAACGATATCTTTCAGTTTCTGCTCATCTTCTTCACTGTCGCCGTTCAGTTTTACCATATTTTTATCAAATCTGAAGGGCTGCAGATACACATTGATGATCCGGAAGGTTTTTCCATTGATCTCAATATCTGTCTGGGTTGCATTGCCGTTTTCATATTCGCCATCAAGCAAATTTTTCTCAGCAACGACTTTATGTTTTGTAAAAACGCTTGTAAGGAGGGTTTTGCTGCTTTGCTTCAGACCTTTAAAATCATATTTTTTATTAACCATCTCCTGAAACAGAACAACATCCGCATCCTGACTGTTGATAAAATTTTCGATATTTTCTTTTCCTAAAACACCGTTTTTAACATTGAAAGTAACGATTTTTAAATCTGTTTTGTCATCTTTTGGCTGAGAAAAATTGATCCATCGTAAAACAGGATTGAAAAACAGCAGTCCTGCAAAAAAAAAGACAAACGCTCTTTTCTTCCAACTGATGATCCAGAAAATAGTAAGCAAAATGTAAGCAATTATCAATAGGGGAAAACCTAAAGAAAGTAAATTCAGCCAAGGAAATATTTTTGGCGAAACATAAGCATTCATTAACATCCCGGATAATAAAAGAAATATTCCGGTATGAAGGATGAGAAAAATAAGGCGAAGGATTTTCAAGAGGTTTTAATTAAATCTGTACAAATGCTTTCTCCAAATTCTTGCCAGAATAAAACCTACGATCGCACCTCCGACGTGAGCTAAATGCGCAATTCCGCCTCCATTTCCGGAAACACCCAGATAAATAGAACCAATAACGACTACCGGCAATACATATTTAACTTTCATCGGGATCGGAATAAACATAATTCCGATTTTTGCATCCGGATAAAGTGTTGCAAATGCTGCCACAACACCAAATATCGCTCCGGAAGCTCCTACCATCGGAGTTCCCATAATTCCGTTGAGTTCTCCAACCAATTCCTGTTGTCGAAGCACAGACTGAGAAGAACCTGAGTACTGCACAGAGGAACCTGAAAGATATTCATTCAGATTAAATCCTAATTGCTGCAATTCGTTGGAAATTTGCTGAACTTCAACAAAATTCCACAGATTGAACAGGAAAAAGGCTCCCAAACCACTTAAAAAGTAAAGAATTAAATATTTTTTTTCTCCTAAGCTATTTTCCAGTATAGGTCCGAAACTGAATAAAGTAAACATATTGAAAAGGATATGCATGAAGCTTCCATGCATAAACATATGCGTAACAATCTGCCAGGATTTGAAAAATGGCGAGAAAGGATAAAAAGCAGCAAGATATCCTACAAATCTATCCTGAAACAGCAAATTGGCTATAACAAATACAGCAACATTGATGATAATGATATTTCTTGTTACCGGAGGTATACTGTTAAACATAGTTTCTAAAATTTGTTTTTAAAATCATTAAACGGAACTTCGTAGAAACATCTCTTTCCGTTGGGTAAAAATTCCGGAAAGCCTAAAGCGGTAAAATCCTTGATAAGCTGCTCCGCATCTTTTTTGTATATGAAATCGAATCGTGATTTCGACTGAAGCTTACTCCACTGATTCTGATAATACTGCATAAATTCTTCCTCAGACTTATATTCCAGAATTTCAAAAAGGTTTTCAAGAAACTTCATAACCTGCGTTTCTTTCAGTCCTTCCGGAACCGCATCTATTCTTAACACACTTTCGTGGGCAATGCTCATTTCAAAACCAAGCTCCGGAAGATATTTTTTAATGGAATTGTATTTCGCCTTTTCAATCTCATTCATATGATATTCGAGAGAAAAGAGTAAAGCATGACCGTTGGTTGTTCCTTTTTTTACAGGTTTTGTATTTTCAGAAACCACGAGTCTGTGCATTCTTCCCAAATCGAGCATTAAAGTTTCATCCCCTTTGTTGAACAGCCAGTATCCGTTCGGTAACCTCATCAGATCTTCATCAAAATCTTCATCTTCAAACAGATTGATCTTGGAAGGTTCTGCGGTAATATTCTGATGGTACATTTCCGTAAGATTCTGAATTTCCGCCTGCGCAACTTCACGTTCTTCAATAAAAGGATTGTAGTCTTTATCTACGATTATTTCCGGCATTTTCAGCGTTGTACCTCCTCCACTGTTACCTTTACTCGGGAACGTTTTGTGCATAATTTCATCAAAGTGAGGATCTTTTTCGAAATCCAGACTCGGAGAAACATTATAAATTCCCAGAGAGCGTTTGATGGTGGAACGCAACAGAGCAAAGATCAGATGTTCGTCTTCAAATTTTACTTCTGTTTTCTGAGGATGGATATTAACGTCTATTTTTTCAGGATCAATATCTAAGAAAAGGAAAAACGTAGGCACATAACCCGGCAACAACAATCCTTCAAAAGCTTCCTGAACGGCTTTATTGAAGTATGGACTTTTAAAATACCTTCCGTTGACAAACAGAAACTGTTCTCCTCTAGTTTTTTTGGCTCCTTCCGGTTTGGCAACATACCCGTGAAGTTTACACCAGATAATATCTTCTTTGATGGGAATAAGCTGCGGCTGCAGTTTTCTTCCGAAAACATCCACGATACGCTGCATCTGGCTTCCTTTTCTTAACCTGAAAATCGGCTCATCATCATGAAACAGGGAAAACTCAAGTGTTTCGTGCGCTAAAGCAACTCTTTGAAATTCATCGATAACGTGTCTGAATTCTACGTTGTTGTTTTTCAGGAATTTTCTTCTTGCCGGAACGTTATAAAATAAGTTTTTAACCAGAAAATTAGAACCTTCCGCCGTCTGAACGGGATCCTGAAACTGGAAAACCCCTCCTTCGATGTAAATATTTGTTCCGATGGTAGCGTCTTTCTGTTTGGTTTTCAATTCCACCTGAGAAACGGCTGCAATCGAAGCCAGCGCTTCGCCGCGAAAACCTTTGGTAGAGATTTTAAAAATATCTTCCGTTCCGCGGATTTTTGATGTGGCATGTCTTTCGAAAGCCATTCTCGCATCTGTTTCAGACATTCCTTTTCCGTCGTCTACAACCTGAATCAGATTTTTTCCGGCATCCCGGATAATCAACTCAATTTTTGTGGCATCTGCATCGATGGCGTTTTCCAAAAGTTCTTTCACAATGGAAGCCGGTCTCTGCACTACTTCTCCTGCCGCAATTTGGTTGGCTACATGATCGGGTAAAAGCTGAATAATATCTGACATAAAAAACGTAAATCAACTTACAAAAATAGTCATTCAAAATAAGAATTAAAACTATAAACTTCTGAATTAAAATTAATTTATCAACATATCAACATTCTAGCCATGCTTCAGATTCAGACAAAATGTCTCGTTATCGGTGTTTTCCTAAAAACACAATCCCCCAATTGCGTTATACAATTAGAGGATTGATTCACAGCTAGTTTACACAAAATTAATACTGATATTTATATCTCTTATTTAACATTGTCTGTTTATTCAGGTCCGTTTTACGAAAAGTATTCAAAATGTTATCAAGAATTTTGATCTTTTACAGTAAACTTTTACCCTTTTCATTCATCAAACACAAGCTTCCTTTTCTTGTCTCTTTTCTGTTCTTTAATCACCGGAATTCCGTGGATTTTATCATAAAAATACGCCATCAGATTCGGTTTCTTATAAATTTTGCTGTACCGGTATTTCGTATTGAAATGTCTGATATGAATTTTGTACGCATCGTACCCGATTACGACCAGCAAACACAGACTGATTACATAAAACACCCTGAATTCGAGGTAATAATAGGTTAACCCTGAAAAAACCGCACCCAAAACATAGGAAATCATGATGCTCATCAACAGTTTTGCTCTTCCGACCAGTTCACCGTTCTTTCTGAATTTTTTCTGCGTAAACATGGAGAATAAAATCCCGAGATCGGTAGTGGTACCTGTAAGGTGGGTGGTTTTTACCGAGAAATTAGAAATACTTGCCGTTAAACCATTCTGCAGACCCGTTGCAAAAAGCATTAAAGCGACCAGATATTCTGTTTCTTCTAGCGTTTTCCGGTAATAAAACTGTCCGTAGATTCCCACAAACAATAAACAGGCAATTTCAAGAACCAATGGCATTGCATGGGCGAAATATTTACTTTTCTGATTGAATGTAATCACAATAAAATTCGACACAAATCCCCCGAAAAAGAACAGGAAGATCCACATTCCCACCACCGCAACCTGCGACCAGTTTGCCTTGCTGATTTCTGCCGCAAGAATAGCATAATGTCCCGTTACATTGGAGGTAAAAGAGAGAAATATCAACAGGGAAGCAATGTTTATAGTACCTGCCGTAAAGGCAGTCAGCGTTCCTAATCTGATGTTGTCTCCCAACGTTCTGCTGTTACTATAATTCCTTAGCATTTTTCTAAATTTTTAAAGTTCTTCGGTGTTAAGCTTCCACAAAGATTTCCGCCAGTCTTCCTTTTTCCGGAAGGCTTTTGCGAACTTCAACTGAAATTTCCTGAGATTTCAGGTCTTTACATTTTTTGATGTAAGGAATAAGATCGAACTTACCATTTCCTCTGCTTTTAATAGAAGAAGAATAGTAAGCTTCTTCAATATTTTCCGCTTTCACATAATTATTGAATGTTCTCTGGAAACTTCCGGTGAAAATATCGCACACAATCTTATTGATCAGGTGAGGATATTTATTCCTGATAATTTCATACGCATCGCAGAATTCCTGCGGTCTGATTTTATTGAAAATGGTACTTTTCGTATTAAAAAGAAGATCTCTGATGGAATCTCCCATATCATACCCCGAAACCAAAAGAATGTTATATTGATTCTGGTCTTCCGAAGCGTCTTTTTCTCTCATTACTTTTTTCAGAATGTTCAAAGATTCAAGAGAATAATCAGTGGCTATTAAAATCGTCTTGTTCATATTAATGAGATTTAGGTTTGTATTTATCTTTTTTGATAATACAAAACTAAAACGACCAAATTAGAACGTCTTTGGAACGGAATTAAAATGTGATTAAAGAGATTAAAATACGATTAGAATCTGTTAAAAAGAATTAACAGTTAAAAAAATTAACGATGATTATATTAGATCTCTTTTCCGTCTGTCTGCATACTGTAGAAATTCGGGAAACGCAACTGAACGGTCGTTCCCTGATTTTCGTGCGAGCTTACGATTAGTTCTCCGCGATGTATTCTCACGATATTTCTTGCCAATGGAAGTCCGATTCCGTAGCCTTCATAATTTTTGGTATTGGAAGCTCTGAAGAAAGGATCGTAAATTTTATTCATTTCCTGTCCGGGAATTCCGATGCCGCTGTCTTTTACAATAATGTAGACATCCGAATCCGTAGCTCCCAAAGAGACTTTAACCTGCTGAAAATTAGAATATTTGCAACCATTCTGAATAATATTGGCAACCGCAAGATGCAGTAACTGTTCATTTCCCTGAACTTTCAGTTTTTTAGGATTGTCGGGCAACATACTGATATCGAGATAGATATTGTTTCTTGAATCTATCCTTCGGAGGGTTTCAATTACATCCCAAAGCAACTGATCGATCCGCACTTTATCCATTTTCTGGATTTTGCCGTCAAATCCGGTCTGTGCGATCATCAGCAAAGCCTTGATTTTTTTGTCTAATTTTTCGGCTTCGTTCAGAATGATTCCCAAAGTTTCTTTATACTCTTCGTTGGTTCTGGAAATCGAAAGTGCAACATCTGCTTCACCCATAATCGACGTTAACGGTGTTCTCAGCTCGTGGGAAACATTTCCGATCAGGTGATTCTGGGTTTCAAAAGAGGTTTCGATGCGGTTCAGCATTCCGTTGAAAGTGTCGATGAGTTCGTTTAATTCCTTATTATCGGGTTGTGGCTCCAGACGCAAATGAAGATTTTCTGAGCTGATTTCCTTTACTTTTCCTGTAATTTTAAGGATGGGCTTAAATAACGTTTTCGATAAATAAAAAGAAAAAATCATACTGAAAAAGAGCGAAAGAACGATACAGGTAATGAGGGTTCTTTTTAAAAAACCGAGATAGTAAACCACATAATGGTTTTTGGCGGATGCGATGGCAATATAATTTTTATCATCATGCTTAAAAGTCTGCCCGATGTAGTAAAATTCCTTGTCATTAAAATTCGCCTCGCCTTTTTTTACAATGCTTTTAAAAAAATAGTCGGGAATATGAACCTCATCCGAAATTTTCTTAAAGTTTGAATCTGCCGGAATTGCAAAAACATAATCCCGCTCCATCGGAAGCTCTTCATCGTTTAATCCGTTCAGAATATAATTTTCCGGAAGATCCAGATTATCTTTGCCTTTTTCAATCTGAATAATGGTCGTAGTACGGATTTTCAGCAGTTCATAAAATCTCTGATGTGAAAAGTTGACAATTGAAAAATATACCAACCCACTGAACAGCAATATGATGGCGGTAAAAACCAACATCAGAAGCACCATCGTTTTGGTCTGATTTGTGACAACTTTATTAAACATTTTTAAGATTTTTTCAGCACATATCCCATTCCTATTACTGTATGAATCAGTTTATTATCTTCCTGATTGTCGAGCTTCTTTCGCAAATAATTTACATACACATCTACAACATTGGTTCCCAGTTCATAATTCACGCCCCAAACCGCTTCTAAAACTTCTGTTCTCGAAATTACTTTTTCAGGATTGTTTAAAAAGTACAAAAGCAGCTTGTATTCTGTGGAAGTAAGTGAAATTTCTTCGCCCGCACGCGTCACTTTTTTGGTATAATCATTTAAAACCAAATCTGAAAACTGATACACATATTCATTATTTTCTTCATCTTCAGTACTTTCATGCTGATTTCCGCTATTGCTCCTTCTCAGTAAAGATTTGATCCTTGCAACAAGTTCTATGAATTTAAACGGCTTTACGAGATAATCGTCCCCTCCGCTTTCCAAGCCCAAAACAATGTTCTCGGAAGTTCCCAAAGCGGTTAGGAAGAGAATCGGAACATTCTGATTGGTTTTCCGGATTTCTTTGCAGACATCCAGCCCATTCATTTCCGGCAGCATAATATCGAGGATCACCAGATCAAAATCATTCGACTGCACCAATTGAACGCCGGTTTTACCGTCAAAAGCCACAGAAACTTCATATCCGCTTTCCTGCAGCCCTTTTTTGATAAAGGACACCACACTGGTTTCATCTTCGATAAGGATTATTCTTTTCATTTGAAATTTGGAATTAGACAAAAATAGGGAAAAGATGGGACATGAATAAAGGAGGAAATTTAAAAATAAAAAATCCTCCTTTATCAAATTTTAAAAAAAATTATGTTCTATTATTTTCTGTTAATCATCATCCTTGAAGCCAGAATATGTTCGCAGGGTCCCTGTCTCAATCCGTTTGCCCTGTAAAAACCGCACTGGCAGTTTCCGTCGGTCAGTCGCTGGTCTTTATCAATAAAAGCTTCCGTCTGATAGGTTACATAGCTTTCCTGAATGGTTCCCTGAATTTTAAGAATATCATTTTCAGCGATGTAACTTATTTTTACTTTATCTTCTGCAATCAGTTGGTTAGCTTTTTCTTCCTGCGGACTGGAGAACCGCAACTGTTTCATATCCAAAGGCTCCTGAGTGAGCTCACGAACCCTGTATAATCCGAGATTAAGATCATAAATCACTCTTCCTGCCTGTGTATAAGATGTAAGCGAAGAAGAAATTGTTGCCGTATCGAGATTTAATTTTTTTGAAAGTTCGGCGGGAGTTCCAAACCAGGTTTCTTTTAATGCATTAAAAACTTTTTCCTGAGTAAGCAGATCCACATTTCCTCTCGGCGCCATAAGATCAAAATTTCCTGCTCTGCTCCAGTCATTCGTAGTCCATCCTGAAAGTCCCAGAGTGAAAGCCATATCTCCCAAATCTGCAATATAAAACGAAGGCAATCCGTTTCCTAATAAAACCACTCTGAAATTTTTAGCAATCGGGATTAGTCTTTCCAGAATCAACAATCTTCTTCTTCCCCAAATCCTGATAGTTTTACTTTCTGATCCCGTATAAACTGAACGGTGAAATGTTAGAGTTTCGTACCACGGTTCGAAAACCGCCTGAACAGGTTTTCCGGGTTCAAGGATAAAACGCAAAGCTCTCGGTCCTTTTTTTTCTTTAAATCTTCTTAAAAACTGACAGATACTGAAAATATCCATCGGATGAAGATCAAAAGTCGTCGCGGGTAAAGTCATAGCTGAACTTACCTGTAAAAATCCTCTGACCCAGGAATCCGGCAAATCTATCTTCTCTTCTTTGTACACTTCTTCATTGGTGGTAAGTGCCTCAAAACCTGAAGGATCAATTTTAAATTCCGTATCTTTATAATCTCTTATTTTTTGGAATTCATTATAAAGCGCAGCCGAGTAATCGATATTTGTAGTTCCACATTTAAACTCGTTAATCTCTGTGAAAACATTATAACTGCTGCTCAGTTTTCCGTAAGTGGATTCGTCCTGGCTGAAACATTCAAAGAAAACTTCATCGGGATGAACCGTGATCACAGGATCCAGAACAAACCACGCGTCTTTGTCTTTTTGGTACAGATAATCAAAATAAGCTTTTTTGGCTGTATTGAAAGGACCTAAAACTCTGTTCTTTTCTTTATATACCAAATCCAGCTCTCCTCTCACTTCTGCCATTCTTTTCCGGATCTCTTCCACCTGAAATTCAGCCATATAATCGCTCAGCCAGAGCTTTTCCTGCTCAGAAACCCATTCTTTGTATTCTGTCCTGTCTTTCGGTTTGAAACGAAGATCAGAAACCACCACATCATGTAGTGCAGAGATGGCTTCCCGAAACGGGATCTTTTTATTCAGCTTTCCTACAAAAAATGTGGGATCTCTCTGCAGATCCGGCGAAAAACTCATTTGTGTGCTCGTTGCGGAATTGGTAACGGCAGTATCTTTGTGAAATTTATAATCGAATAACATGGCTTAAGAGATTAATTGAAGATGAACATTAAGCTGAGGATAAATCATTTTCAGTTCGGAAATGACATCAATGCATTTTGCTTTATCCTGAACAGCGCTGGTTGCCGACAAATCGTCCAGAATTTTGCTTACGATTTCGGCAGATTCCTTATTCTTTCGTCCTTCTTTTTCCAGAAAATCCAAAATCCTGTTTTTGGCCGTACGGGATTTATTAACCCTTGAAAGCACAGATCTAAAGTAAAACTCCAACTCTTTAAGCTTTTCCGGTTTATCACTTGCATATTCTTCAAGATAAGAGGTTACAAAAAGCTGCATATTCTGGCTTGGATGTTGACTGAGTTTTGTAAGGTACTCCAATCCGTGTTCTTTTCTGAAAAATTTCATGATAAGATTTTTACCGAAATTTTCTACATCAGAACGCACAGAATCTGCAATTCCTACCAAGCAATCTGTATCCCAGTCTTCGTCTGTAAATTCAGTGCTGAAGAAATGAAAGGCAAATTCGCGGCTGTCGTCCCATTTTGCATCCAAAATGCCAAGCGCATGATTACGGTCGGATTTTATCCTTTCAACATTCTTTTTATAAAAATTCCAAGCCCATTGTCTTACGGCTAAAAATTCATGATTGGCAAGAGCAATGACCTGTTTTAAGGTGAATTTACTATTGTCTTCTACCTTTTTAAGAAGTTCGAAGCTAAAAAGCTGATTTTTCACGCTGTCCGCAAACAGTAATCTGAGAATCCATTTTACCGGAATTTCATTAATATATATTGATGCTGTTTTTTCAAGATACTCTCTAAACAACTGATGAGAATTTTCAAATCTCTGTTCTTTCATCAGAAGATCAAACAGCTTTTCAAACGTTTCCATCTGAGATTCAGACTGAGAATCCAATCGGTCGTTTTGTGAAAAAATACATTCCACAACTTCTTTATATTCAGAAGAAAGCAGGGGGAGAATTTCCTGCCAGTTTCTTGTGATTTCTTCTTTCGGATACTGTGCTAAAAGACTGATCCCGTTTTGTCTGATGGATTCGTTGGTGTTATTCAGCAAGAGCTCAATAATTGAAACAGGAATTTCCGTTACAGAATATTTTTCAGACTTTGAAAGCAGGATTTCACTTGCCAGAAACCTGTTGTTGTTTAAAGGAGAAGTCAATAACTGGGCAACGATTTCCCAACTGATCTCGGAAAAATTATCTAAAGTGGTTATTTTAAGCTTTTTCGTTGCAGATTCCGCGACAGCATTATTGTTATCGCTATTTTCCATCGAAAGCAGCTCTATAATTACTTTTCCAAGCAGTGTTTTCTGTCTTTCTTCGGATAAAGATGCACTCTGAAGCAGATTATTGATAAATTCATTAGATTCTTTTCGTGAATTCATGATTAAATGCATCATAAAATCTGTGGAAGCCAGAAAATATCCTGTATTATTATCGATTGCTGTTTTTGCCCAATTTCTTGCTTCTTCGGTCTCGCACACCAACAGTTTTGCCACAAAACTTTCGTTTCTTTTCAGCTCCTCCTGTTTTTCAGATAGCACTTCGAGTCCTAATTTCTGAGGATATTCAGAGGATTTATTAAGCAGCGAAACCATCATTTCAGGATCTATTTTTTGTAGCAAATCTCTGTATTTAGAGTGAACAGAAACGTTTTCGTATGCAAATTTCATTACCAGATCCATTTTTGCCTGCATCAGAAGCTGCAGGTAAGCTTCGGGCATTTCATCCCAAAATTCAGGATAAAGCTCCAGTCTTGCAAGATTTTCCTCAGATTTTATAACAGATTCTTCCTGTTTTTGAGGAGAAGGTGTCGGCTTTTCTTTATTTGAGCCAAAAATATTTTTAAATGTATTGATTATCTGATGTAAAGATCCCGACTGTTTGTTATCTGAAGCGGTTTCAGATGTTGCTGAATTTTCCTGCTCCACTTTGTTGATCTTATTTGCCTGATAATAGTATTCTGTGCTCCAGAATTGTTCTTTTTTTATGTAGAATTCAAGATTTGAATCCATTTTGCGATTCTTATCTCTTCCGAAAAGTATGATTGTAAGAAGTGGAGAACGGTAACATTCCGGAGATTCTACAACGGTATAATAATATCTTCGTTCCTTCCAATTATAAGTTCCATAATGAGTTAAAGGGCTTTTGCGAGCCGGAAGATAACTGTCATCGGTATATTGGATAAGCGCATTAACAGCAAATCTCAGATATTCTTTTCCTTTGTTCTGTTCTCCCAGTTCTTTTAAATAATAAAAACTGTTTTTCTGAAAATAAAGCTTGGTAAAATTTGAAAATGCAATTCTGCTTTCTTCTCCGGAAAGCTCTTTTCTTACATTCACAGAAGTTCCGATCTGGTAAAAATACTGGTTCTGATTCCATGCTTCTTTATCCAGACTGGCTGTTCTTTTGAACATCGGAGATTTTTTTTCGAATAAATAGGAAAGCATTCCTAAAATCTGGGCATCATCCCGAAAGCGGGCTAATTTATAAATTGCACGAATATTTCTGAAATACGGCGATGCGAACGGAATTTTCCATATTATTTCTTCCATCATCCGAACCAAAGAAGGATACGCTTTTGATAAAAGATAAAGATAAACCAACTCGTCTGCTTTCTCTTTTTTCTTAAATTTTTGGAAATAATACTGTTTTAAACCATCATAATTTCCCTGATCAATAAAATCTTTTATTTCAGAGGGCAGACTCTCCAGTAATTCTGAAACAATTTTTTCCAAGCCGGAAGTGTCACTTATTGCTAAAAGCGCATCAAAAGCAACATTTCTGATGTACTTTTTGTGTCTGGAACTGCGCGCAATACTGTAAAGAAGTTCCGAAGCCTGAGTAATTTTTAAGGTTCTGATGGCAAAAACAGAAGCATACAATTGCATTTCACTGCCTTTTGTTGCCAGTTTTAATATATAAGGAACGGCTTCGTTGATTTTCATCTGAGCGGCTTTCCAAATAACCCGCGAAGTTTTCCATTCGGTTTTAAAAGAATTAATTCCTTGTGTCGCATCTTCCAGACGTTTTAAAATAACGCCTTCTGCGGAATTCATATTCAGTGCATCCAATGAAGGAAGCTCTACAAAAACTTCGATTTCAGACTGATAGCCTTTATTTCTTTTTTCTTTTTCGAGCTGGTCAAAAATATTTTCTGCTTTTTCCCTGGAAACGAAAGTGGGCGTTTTGCTGCCTTCCTTCAATGCTGCACCGCGTCTTCCGTAACGGAAATTGACGATGAAGGCATCGGGATTTACTTCACAAAGGTCTATTTCGTAAACTTTATCAGATTTTCCTTCGTGGAAAAAAAGTTTGGTCTGTTTAATGATTTTCATCTATCTTATGAATTAAGATGTTGATATTTATGTGTTTCGGTTCAGATTAAAAGATATTCCACCAATCTGTTTTTTCCTCTTTTGGTGTAACCGCATCTTGTTCCGGTTCTAAAACTTCAGGCAATTCTACCACGTCTGGGATCACTTTTTGAACTTCAACAAAAGGCACTCTGTGTTTTGCTACAATTGTTTTTAATTTTTCTTTAAAAACTGATGCTTTGGAAGGATTTACCATATTAACGAAATTAATATATCCTTCAATAGCATTGATAAGATGATAGGCTTTTCCCCACGTTTGGTTTTGCCATCCATTGATTTCAATATTATGCAGCAATGCCCTGAATTTTCTGAGCTTTGTCCGTTCCACATTCAGCTTTTCGTTAACTACAATTCCTGTTACTTTTTGCTGATGCTTCCGTCTCATAATGTGAAGTTTATCCGGATGAATCGTGAAATTTTCATCTTTAATAATCTTCTTTACAAAGTATAAAAGCCTGTTAATATTCTGTTCTGAATTCTGACCAGCAGAAAAGGTAAGATCGTCTGCGTAACGCGTGTATGCAAATCCGAATTTTTTAGCAAGCCCCTGTAATCTTTTATCTAATTTATAGGCAATACTATTGCTGATTGCCGGACTTGCAGGGGAACCTTGCGGTAAAAACCGCTCTCCTTTGTGAACAAAATATTTAACCCCGTCCAGCAAAACTTCTTCTGTGTTAGCCTGTGTGCAGATCAACGCAAAAACAGTAGATAATTGTTCAGAATATCCGAATTTTGAGAACAGTCCTTTTACCCGTTTATAACTTATTGAAGGAAAAAAATCCTGCAGATCAATATTAATCACAATATCTTTCCCAAGATGGGGTTCTGCATTGGTAACAATTGATTTGTTAGGCGTAAACCCATGAACAACCTCTCCTACTGAGATTCTGTTTAAAATATTTTCTAAAATCCATTGCTGAAATAATTTGAGCTTTGGTTTTGGAGCTGATATTTTTCTCTTCCCTCCCGATTTTTTTGAAACTTCAAAAGTATGGTAGTGTGATTTTTCCGAAACGTTTCTGTTAAAAGCAAGATATCTGATCTGGGAAAGACTAAATCCCGATTTCTGGCTAAAATCTAATATATTTTCGAAAACGGGAAGTGAAAACTGATGCAGTTTTTCCGTATCAGACTGCATTTGATGAAGCCCTTTGGAAACATTTTCGCCCAGATAAATAATCTGCTGCTGCTGCAATTCTTTCCAGCGATCTGCTTTTTCCTGACGTTTTTTTTCGTTTTTCTGCCTGGTTACTTCCCTTTTAGCTTTTGCTTCCTGCATCCGCTTTTTGCGCATTTCGCGAAGCATTGCTTCCTGATTGCCGTATTTCCGGTCTTTCGCAAGTAATTCCTGCAGTTCTTTTTGTAAAACGACCTCTTTTTGGATAAGCTGCTCAGGCAGGGAAGGCGTAGAAGTTTCCTGCCAGAAACCAAGCCTTTTCATTTCTTCTAAAATATAGCTGTCTTTGGAAGAAGCTTTTATACGGTCATAAATTTGTTGCCTGCTCAGGTTTTGTGACATGGTTGTGTTTTTTATAAATAAAAAGCCCTATCGTTTATAGGGCTTGTTTGGATAAACCTTCGTATTTTCCAAGGACTATATCTATCAACTCCCAGAAAATGGTACTAGTGGGTACCTTTATTTTCCCGGAAAATGAACTGAAAAGGTACCCACTAGTACCATTTTCCCCATTAAAGATAGTATGTAGTGCCGTAAGCTAAGCAAATTTACAGTGATGACGAAACATCATCTTTTCTTAAAAAAGAAAGCAAGGATCTATCTTTTTCAAATATATTAAAAATTACAGTTTCACCAAATATTATCTGCATTATTTTATTTTCCCTGAAAATTTTTGATTGTATTTTAAGCGTAATGAAATAAAAAATTGAAGAATAGAAAGTTATTTTTTAGAAAATGAAAAATAATTTCATGTATTAATAAAATTTTGAAAAACTATTATTAAGCTGTGACTATTCCAAAATCTTTTTTTCATTTTCTAATACGTTATAGCTTATCCTCGTAATATAGAATTTTTTTAACAGGAGATTTGAACTGTTCGGGATGTTTTCTAAAGTATGTAAGAATTTTATTCATGTCATATATACAAGTTGAAACATTTCTTTGTTTGTGATTAAATCCTTTTAAGTTAACAAGCGGTCTCTCTTTAACTACATACTCTTCTTGTAACCAATAATACTGTCTGGCGATTTCCCATTGTCCATTAATTCAATCGTCAATTTGCATATCTTCTAAATTATTTCCTTGCCCATGTCATCCAAGATATTTTGTCTTTGGATTCTTGCAAAAAATTTTCTCACCAATAAATTTACAATAAACATCAACTTAATCCCTGAATTTATAGTTAATTAATCATGTGAATGTAATCTTAAAAGACAAAAAAACCATCTCTAAAATTTTAGAGATGGTTTTTCAGAAGTTTTTTAACTCAGAATGCAAAAATTATTCTGGTTTTTTTACCCATAAATGTCAGCCAAGTATTGACTAATTCATAATATTATTTTTTTATCAGTTCAATCCACTCATCACTAGTAGATAAACTTCCTATTCCCTCGATATAATACTTGCCTTTTTCATATTTTATTCTAAATTTTGGTTCTATAGAGACACAATCCATATCATTTCCCGAATAATACAATTTCAAAATATTTTCTTCTTTTACAGAGCTATAAAAACCTTCACATATTATAGGCTCGTGGTATGTATTTTCAGTTAATATTATATTTTTTAGAGTGATTTTAAAATTATATGTAATATTTGCCATTCCTGTTGTCGTTGATTCTGTATTTACAGACGTTGAAAAATTCCCTAGATACAGGACTGGTAGTTCTCGATCTTTATTATGATGTTGTATGAGTGTAATATAATATTGATATTCTTTTTCAGGAATCTTTTTTGTTTCAATTGTTCCTAAATTAATCCATTGCTTATTTTCATAAAGATAAAACTGTGTCATTGCATTTACTTTAACATCAAACTCTTCATCTGTACCACCAATAAATTTAATATATTTTGATGGCAAGTATTCCACTATAATATAATAATCACTTGGATTTAAATATTTTAGGATGTTTTTAGAATCATGTGATCCATCTTCTGGATTTTTATATTTTGAAAAAAAACCTTTTTTGTTATCAACATTCCAAAAATTTTGTTTAATGAGGCTTTTAGATATATAATTCACACTAAAAGAGCCTATTTTTTTATCATAATAGCTATATGAAGGATACAAATTCCCATTAATATCATCATTGACAGAGTAACCATTCTTTTGATATTTTTTATCTAAAAAATCTATTTTTAAACATTGGTCTTTTTTGTCTTTTTCAAAAACTACTTCTCTTACAGCAATACTACTTTTTTGTTCATTTGTTTGTCCTTGACAAATAGTAGCTGTCAATAATAATACAAAAAAAATTATATTTTTCATTATTTTATAGGGTTTCCTTTTATTGTTTCATCAAATTTCGTTTTCATAAATTGTTCAGGGTCAACTCTAGTATTACCGCCATAAAAAATAGCTTCATTATAATATCATTTTTTTGTAATTATTTTTGGACTGAAGTATCCTGCCCAGCCTTTGTGCCAATAAAGAGCACTCCCTAAACAATTATACTTTGCTATTCTTGAACAACGCGTTCCACGATATCTACTATTAGTAACCTGTTTTTTCTCTCTGACATCTCCAACTTTTCCAATTGCTTCTCCACTGTATTGAAAACATAAAACCAACACATCTAGAACACTACCTGCGCTATCTGTAGCTTATTTTTTAATTACATTTTTTTAATATAATATCTTTTATCGGTGTTTCTTGGTAAAAACTGTTATCTTTAAATTCTCTTTTTTTTGTTTTTTTATTATAAAATCCATACCAATAGAAGTTTATTGTATTATCATCAATAATTTTTATGTAAGCAATAGGTTCATCATTCAAATACTCCTTCCAATTGAGGTTACTTCCCATTGATCCTAAATCCTCGGGAATATTTTTAAGTTTATATGCTATTCCTTTTTCAAAATCATCTCTTTTAATTTCAACCATATCAATATAAATTTCATTGAATAGAACTGCTAAAAATGCATTCTTACCTTCTATGCTTAAATTGGCAATTCCATTTTCACAGTTAACTTTCCAATTTCCATCACCAGAATAATTATATGCTTTTTCTATACGTTTTTTTTCTGTTTGCTCATCTTCATCACAAGGATATTTTATATAATTAATTTTTTTATTAATCAAATTTAAGCTGTCAGAAAATAAAATTTTCCTAGTATCGTTTGGGGCTGATAGCTCCCATATTAAATCATTCTTTTTAAGAAACGTCCATTTTTTGTTTTCTGGTATTGGCAGATCCCCCTTGAAATAATAGTAGCCGTCCGTGATGATTTTAAATTCACCATTTTTAGTTGTGTATATATTCTTTATTGTATGATAAAGCTCCTTCTTGAGGATAATAGAAATATAGAGTTTCCTTCGAAATTTTCAAAGAAGGATAACCTCCATCACATTTATCAATTACATTATACTTATTGCCTTTCATCGTTATTCCAAGAAAGGTCTTATCTAAAATAGAATTTTTATTTTCAGAGAAAGGTAATTTTTCTTCTTTTTGATCTTTGCAGTTTATTAACATCATAAATGCAAATACTAAATAAAAGTGATTCTTCATTTTAAAATTGTATTAGTTTTCCTTTTTTATTTAAATTTCTTCTAACTTGTGTTAAGGTATAGCTTCTGTTTGGTTTCCATACTTCATTAGAGTAAAGTTTATCAGATAACAAAATGAATTTAAAATCACCCTCTGCACCTCTCTTTGTTGCTACGTCCCAAAATCTATACTTTAAAATGTTTTGATCCCAAAATCTTCCAACTATTATTACATAATGATCACTAGTATTAGTTGATTCATTGTATCCATAGTTTAAAGTATGATCAACTCCCACCATTATAGGATAACCTGCTTCATTTTCCTAAAAGGAAAATACTTATCTCCAACAACTTAAGGTAAGAAATCCATCTCTAAAATTTTAGAGATGGATTTTGCAAGTTTATTTTTAACTTAAAATAAAAAACTATTCAGATTTTTAAACCTTAACTGTAGCAACAATATTATTATTGATTACGATGCTTCTATAACTTATTCTTGATATTCAATTCCAAAAACACTATTTTTTATAAATTTCATAACCATTTTTTTTCGGTTTTGTAAGAACATCCACATCAATCCATTCTGACTGAATATAATATTTCCCATTTTCTTCTGTAATAATAAATTCAGGATTCATATTTTCACCAAGGGAAAGACCATCTATATTTTTTTTATAATTTAAAACTAGTTTATTATCTTTCTCTACTGCATTTAGTTCATCCATAAAACCTATTTGATAGCCATTCCCTGATGCGGTTATAGTTGCTTTATTCACATTTATTTCTAAATCCCAGCCAGCATTTACTCCTCCAATTTTTCCATAATTAAACCTTGCTTTATAAATACCTAACCATTTTTTTGAAATTGATTTTGTTGCATTTAGATTTTTAAAAAGAGAGTTCAAGATCATTTCATTATTAACTTCGAAAACATTTGAAAGAATAGCCAATGAATCTCTCTTACCCTTTTCCTTGATTATATTTCCATCATTATCATATTCATAATACTCTATTTTGTACTGAACATTTGTGATTTTGTCTTTATTAATCTTTGATATTCGTAAATACTCCCCTTCATTTATTACTTTTTCAAACAAGACTAAACCATCAGTATTTTTTATATTTGTTAAAAGTAAGGATTGATAAAGAACATCATTTTCGTAAGAAAAAGAAATTAAATAAGTTGGATAATTAATTCCAGATATTTCTAAATCTTTATATTTTTTAATATCAATAAGATGATGATTGTTTTTAACTTGATCAAAAACAACATAACTTGGATGATCGTCTTTAGAAAAACAATTAAAAAATAAATTTACTATTTTTTCCTTGTTTACATTTAATTTTTCTTGAATCATAGATGAATCTATTTTATTAACTACAATTATTGTATCAGATAATGATTTATGATTCATTCTAATATGCCGGTATTTTTCAAAATCTTTGCATGAAGCAAGACAGTAGAAAAAAATAAAAAAAATGTAATATAAGTTCGTTATTCTCATTGCTGAATTTCTTTTAATTTTGGTCTGAATGATTGTACGTGCAAATGGTGATAATGATCATCATATTGAATACAGTGTCTTAATAATCGACCGTTAAACTGCCACGAAAGCATGCTTTTCCAGCCAAATTTATATAAAGCATCATTAAATTGATTTTGTCTTATCTCGTCCAAGCCTTTCCAACCGCATGGATCACCTGTTTCTGACGAAAAAGATAAGTGGATGTTTTGACCCGATTTATCTTTTCTTAAGTATCTTAAATCACCATTCATGCCATTTTTATGAGATTCGCTTCCTCCTATTGATCTACCTTCGGAATCACTAAATCCATTAAACATAAAGTCATCAAAGCCACAATCTAACATTGCGCCAATTAAAGCTGCTAATGTTACATCATTCATGAAAAATCTATTTGTTTTAGGGTTCATTTTTAAAGTAAATTTAGTAATTCCATTGTTATAGTTCTTTAAATGTCTTATATCTACTAAATAAACAGAATTGCCTTTAATTCGATCTTTGTATTTGGTTCCATATTTATTGGAAATTTTCTTTAATGTTTGCTTTCCGATATTATGCATAACGCCTTTCTCATCATGATAAAAGTATTCTGCAATTCTTCTTTTCTCATTCTTTATTTTGTATTGAATCTCACCTCCATTACTGAAAATATGGAATTCAATATCTGCATCTGAGATAACTTTTGTATCACTTGAATTTGTGTTTGGTTGTTTGTTTTTAAAATTTTCTTTACTTTCTAATCCCTCCTTTCTTGCTAAAATTGCTCTTGCCGCAATCTCTTTTTTCGTAATTCCGTTTTTACCATCGGTATCAACACTTTTGTTTGCCTCATAATAATCTGAGTCTTCTGTATATAACGTTGTATTATCACTCGCCCCAAAATAGTTTGGAGCAAAAACTAAAACATAAAGATCAGAAATAGAAATTTTATTTGTTATACTTTTTATTTTTCTCCATAGTTCAATATACTTTTCAACATAATCTAACTGTTCTAATTGAGTCATCAGTGCTAATTTTCTTTTTGTCAAAGACAAATTATAGTTCTTGTTTAAAGAACTTATTGCAACTGGCGTAAATTGAATAAGCCCAACAGCACCGGTAAAGTTTTCTGGTAATTGCATGATTTCAGACCGTGTTAAACCTCGATAGTCTTTTTTAAATCTGCCGTCTTTACGCTTTTCCTTGGTTGGTTTTAACTCAATTTTTGACGAAGAGAATGTTCCAGAAGTTTCTACTTTCATTACAGCCATTAAATCATTTGGATCAAAATTTTGTCTTTTACTTATTTCTACTACTTTATCACAAAACTCAGATGTAACTTTATTGCTCCAAATTAAAGAGGGTGTAGAATTTTTTTCTTCTTCTTTCTTAGATTTCTCCTCTACATTTTCTACAGGTTTTTCTTCTATTTGGTTTTCCTCCTGTTCTGCATTTTCTGTTTTCTCAAAATTAGCAAAATCTACCATTACTTTTTCACTGGGACCAAAGAAATGAGCATATACTTTTATTTTTTTTGGCTCATTGTGAAAAGTACAATCCATGATATTAGATCCATTCTTGGTCGTTTCATTATGGTTTTTGAAACGGATAATTTCTCCATCATCATAGCGGTATGACCATTTTACTGATAAGAGTTCTACATTGTGTAATTTTTGGTTGGGTAGTGCAGTAAAGTAATATCTTTCACCGGGTTTTACCTCCGTTTGCAGCTTTCCATCTTTATCAAAAGGACCTTCCACTTTGGCTACTCTTCGGCTGTTGTTCCAAAAAAGATTGAAATAAGCATCACCTACTTTATCCAATATTCCTTCTTTTTGCCATGAGAGCAGGTTTTTAACAAATCTAAATCTCTGTCTTTTGGTGTGTACTATTTTATCTTCTTTGTAGTCGTACAGTTGTGCATATATTTCTATGTGCTCGCTGAGATTGGGCAGGAACAAAGCAAACGGGTTGTTTTTGGCCGGATTTTCAGGAGCTAAAATAACATCCTGCATAAAATAGCTTTTCAATTGATCATAGAACTTTCCGTTGATGCGTAATATAATGCGGTATCTACCTGGATCAAAGTTTTGTCTGGCTACAAACACTCTTTGGGAAACTAGATTTCCGGGAGTTGTTTTTATTTCTATAGCGGTTATGGTTGCTGGTTTCATTTATAATTGTTTTTTGGCTTTTGGCTTTGGCGGTTAGCAAAAGCCAACCGCCAGTTGCCAAAGGCAGATTAAACACTTAGATTTTTTTCACAACAAGGTTTACTTCTGTGGTTGCATTTTCTTTTACTTCAACCACTCTTGTTACCTTCCCTTCCAGAACATCAAACTGATTATCAAAATCATCATTCTCATCCAGACAGATTTCATACTTACCCACCGGAATATTTTCCAGCCAGAAATCTCCTTTATCATTAGGATTGGTAAAATCTACAGGTGATTTATCCTTATTTTTAAGCATAATTTCCGGTGCAAAGCCTTTCAATCCTTCAATGTGTCCTGCTACAGAACCAACTTTTAGAGATTCGGTTTCGCCTCCCATTTGTGCATCGGTAGGTACAATCTGAGAAGATTGTGGTACTTTGGTAGGATCTTCATAATCTGAAAGATTATCGTCAAAAGGAAGAGCCTTGGTTACATTTAAACCAATAGACTGTGCCTGAAGTAGAGTAAGGGCTGTCGGTAAACGTGTTGCCCAAGCTTTACCGTATTTCTCTCCTTCTGTTTTACGCATCTCATCTACAATAGATAAGAATAATGGATCATCAATTACCGGAACTTCACCACCATTCCAGATCTGTCCTGTAGCAAGATAATGTCTTACAGCCTCTTCAAATCCTGGTCTCACGGTAACAATTACCCTTGCCATTCCGGATTGCATAAAGGCACGGAAAGTAGGATCATTATCATCAAACTGATACATTTTATCCCAGTTATTTCTATTCCCCCAGTAGTAAGGATAGAAATAATAACTCATGATTTCCCATTCAAAAGCCTGTTCCATAAACTTCACAAAAGAAGCATACTGATCGAGTGTTGAATCCAGTTTCACTTCCGTATTCAGGAAACTTTCTTCTGCATTATCTGTTTTATAATACTTGTTTTTACCGAAAGTAAGTGCTGTCGAAGGATTTTGGTCAATCATATAAGAAATACAGTTTCTTCGTAGAATTGTATTCTCAATTTGTCTGTAGAATCCTGGATTTGAACCTTTTATTTCTACTCCTTGAGCTTGTACTGCTGCCAGATCCTGGTCGTATTTTGCTTTTGCTTTTTCGTATGCTGCAATAATTTTGTTGAATAATGCCTGTTTTTGTTTTATCTTTTCATCGTCTGTTAACTTAAGTAAAATTTTAACCGCTAAACTCCCGGAAAGATGTCCTAATGCTGAATAAGAAATAGGTACGGTCTTTCTGAATCCTGAGATATCTTTAGGACTAGCATTTTTGAAAACCCTTTGATCTCCAACAACAATTTTTATTGTATCATTAAATGGATCATCCCAACTTTCTTCAAATCCGGCTGTTACTGAAACTGTTTCATACCCTTCTTCTATTTCTAATTCGAAACTCTCACCATATCTCTCATAATTATTAGCAATAACTTCATTTGCTTTAAATGCAAATGACTTTCCTGTATAGGTAAAATCCGGTTTGATCTCGTCATCAACAATTACATTGTATTTGCTTAACCAATATTTCAATGCAACACTATCATTTAGAGAAGTAAAGTCTTTAAGCTGATGAACAGCAGACTCTCGAGGATCAATAGGTTTTACCAGCATATTTTCTGCATTTTTTGAAATTTTCATTCCAAGACTGTGAAGCTTAGCCGGTTCGGGAATCATAAATTCAAACATCATTCTCTTACCGTAATTGTAGATCTGGTTTTTGTAAACCTTATCTACCCAACGATAAACTCCTACCACATGCTTATCACCTTTTCTGTTATCAAACTCATGAATGTTGGTTTCTTCAAATTCTTCAATCATTTTTTCAGTACGTTCTTTATGCACTTTGGTTACGACTCTGTCTGTGGCTTTCTGAGTAATTTCCTTTGCCTGGGTCATTGCTTGTCTCACATTTTCTTCTTTTGAATTGTGAGTGGAGAATCCTCCGGCAACACCATAATTGATAGATCCGCTTGGATAAGTATTTTCTCCGTTTACATAGGCTGAAACATTGGCGTCTTTTACATCCTGTATAGCTTTGGAGATTTCATTCTGCAATTCAAAACGATCGGTAGAAGATGTATCACGCAATTGTTCTTTTTCGGTATCAGAAGATTCCATTGTCGTGATCTCACTTTTTGAAGTTTTTTTTGTAGACTTCTCTCGACGTTCTCTTGCCATTACGTTTTCAATATGAGCAACTTCTCCTTCAATATATCCCTGTAATGATTGTTCTACCTTAAGATAATCAGCAACCCCAATATTTTTCATTCCAAATCCTGAAGGAATAAATGCGCCGGAATTTACAGGAGTAACGGTAGGTGTTGTCGGGTTTTCTGGATTCTCAGGTTCTACAGGTTTTTGTACCGGTGTAAATACTGCGCTTCCTTTGAAAACTCCCTGTTTTAGAATTCTATCGATTTCTGACGAATCTCTGGTGAGCGTTACGCTGAGCGAATAGGTTTTTCCATCATCTAATACCACTTCCCCTTGTAAAACAAATCCTGATGTATTTGCCGTTTGAGATGCTGGAATTGTTGTTCCATTATAGAAAAGGGCATTAACACCGTTTACCATTGAAAAAACGTTTGTTGACTGGATATCTGTACCGTTAATTGTTACTTTGTAGGATCCGGAAACAATATTATGGGTATAATTTTCTACTGTCAGCATAATAAACCAATCAGAATTTCCTCGGTTATATGTTTTTACGCTATAAGGAATAGATCCGTTTGTGTTAAGAGAATTATTTACCGGAACAACAACACCCCCTACGGATGTAGAAACCTGAGGAGTAACAATAGTATTGTTAAGAACCTGCTGTTGAAGATTTTGATTATTTTGAGAAATAATTTCGTTGAGATCGTTAAAAGTTGTGATTCCGGACATTTCTGAAGCAAAAGAAGCTGTCCCGAAAATCTTAGCTAAAGTTGATGCATTTTCTTGGTTTAAATTTCTCACCAAAGTATCTACAGATATTTCCGGGCGGAATTCAAACTTAAATTCCGGCAATTCCGGCAAGGAAACATACAAAGTTGACAATTCTTCGTTTAAGGCTCTTAATTCTTCTTGAGCTCGCTCGTCTTTAATAAAAAAGTCAGGTCTGGCAATACTGAATTTTGTAAGATACTGAATTCTTCCTTCCAGATACTTCTTTCTGTTTTCAGCAGCAGAAATTCTGTTCTGATATTCTTTTTGAATCGGGTTTATTTCTGCCTGGTAGCTATCATACGCTCTTTGATAATTTTCCTGATATTCATTAAGATAAGCTCTTTCCTGCCTATTTAAAGCTTCTGAAAGCTTTTGGTTTTCCATCAGTCGCATTTTAGCTTCTGCAAACTTCATATTCTTATCATTATAGGCTACTTTTGGAGCCGCAACAACAGGCTGATCTGCCATTCTTGAAGTTCCTGAAGTAGTTGATGATACAGCACTATTTACTTTGAAGAGTTCTTTAGGAAGGACTACTTTTGCTTTGATGACATCATTATATACATCTTCAACTCCATCGGTGTAAACAGAGAGAATATGATTAAGATGCAAAAAATGAACTAGTGTTTCTTTTGCATAGAAATCTTTCTGGGTAACCACCTGATAAACTAAATTATCCCAAAGCCCTGAATATATTGCAAGCATTGATGTATTAGTTGTTACCAAATAGTTTCTATATTCCTTGATTTTAGCATCAAATTCTGCCTTAGATGCAGTTGCTTTATTTCTCGCTACCCACACTGCCAGATCATAAAATACAGTATCTTTTGCTTTTAAGGTTTGTTCTGTTTCTACAGTTAACGGAAGAGAAGATGGATCTTCACAAAGTTTTTGCAAGGAAGTAGATGCGTTCAGCTTTTGGTCAAATACTCCTTTCTGAGTATCTTTTCTAAAGATAAATCTTCTTTCCAAATTTTTAGGATCAGATAACTCCGCATTTCTACTGGTCGCGAATCTAAAAAGCGTCTGCGATGCGTTATTATTAGTATTTAAATTGTTTGTCGACATTTTTTTGTAAATTTGTTTTGGTTTTATAAAGGTTAAGATTTGAAGCTTCTTTTTAGTAGAATTACTTCAGGTTTTAGCCTTATTTTTTTAGGTGGTCTTCAGGCTAAGATATGTCCACCCTGAGTTTTAAAGTCGATTTTCATTTCTGTTTTATTTTTATACTGCAAATATCCATCTGGAAAGCGACAAAACTCGTCGTATTAAATTCGTTTTCAGATATTTTTGAGAAAATTTTGCAGTTTTCTGATAATCAGCAGAAAAAATTCATGAGATGTTATAGCTGATCTTTCGGCTTTTCAATGTAAAGGATCAGCATCCATAGAATGCCAGAAAAACCATTTTTTTCCAAAAGAGTTTTGCCTAAATCTGCTGTACAGTCTGATTTTGATTTAGATATAATTTTTGTGACAATAAAAGTATAAGAAAGACTTTAAAAGAAAATAAGTTTTATGTTTTGGCTTAAAAGTAATGTTCGCCTCTAGTATTTTCTGAAAGTATTGAATTCTAAAATAAATTTTTCATTCGCACTTCCTCATACTGTTTGTTTCTTCAAAACGCTTGTCATTGATTGTTCCTTTGCTCAAAATTTATTCATTCATCAACCTGTCCTAAAATCAGCTATTTTAATCGAATTAGTATTTCAAATGAAAAAACTAAACTTTATTGCCAAAGACATCAAAGCTTTAATTTTATAATTTATCTGGAAATAGAAGTTTTGATAAGAAAGTTAATAGATTTTTTTGGTGCAGATACTTACAATAAAATCTACTATGATTATGATCTTAGAAAAGGAATGGGTATTGAAAGTAAATATATTAGAGAATGGAATTATGAAGATCTTTTCTTTAAGTTTGAGAAAAACATAACGGATCAGGCTCAAAAGTTGGGGGGAATGTTAAGTAGTTTTATCTTTGCCTAATGCTAAGCGAACAAGAACTTCTTAAATTGTTACTTCCTGAATTTTTAGTTGAACACTTTGATATCCTCAAAGCAGAAACTCATGATGCAGAACTTCATCTTTATTTTGAAGAAAAAAGCAGTATTCCTCATGAATTTAAAGAAAGACAGCTGGAATCGAAGGGCTTTTTACCTGAAATCATTATAGATGATTATCCATTACGGGGTAAAATCGTAAAACTTCATGTGAAAAGAAGAAGATGGACTGATAAATCCTCTGGTGAAATCCTTCAAAGAGACTGGCAGCTGGTAGCGAAAGGAACACGCATGACAAAGGATTTAGCAGGCTTCTTAAAAAAATTAGCCGACACTAAAGCTCTTCCCCTAAAAGTCATAGCAGAATTTTTCGGGATCAAAGGCAAGACCTTTCAGAGGCAATACAAGAATAAACTCAGCGGGTATCATAGCTGGGAACAGAAACGACACGCAGAAGACTGGATCATTTACCCTGAAAATCTCTCATCATCTTTATCCTTAGATGAAGTGGCACTCTCTGACGGAGAACTCTACACGCTGCTTACCTCCAAGACTGCACGAGGCAGGAAAGGAAGCATTGTTGCCATCATAAAAGGTACCCGAAGTGATTTTGTCATCACACATCTTTTAAAGATCAGCAGAAAACTTCGGATGAAGGTAAATGAAATTACTTTGGATATGGCGGGTTCCATGAAGCGTATTGCCCAACGCTGCTTCCCTGGTGCAACACCGGTAATTGACCGCTTTCATGTTCAGAAGCTGGCTACAGAAGCCCTTCAGGAAATCAGGATCAGACATCGTTGGGATGCTATTGAAATGGAAAATACGGTAACGCAAGGACTGGGGGAAGAAAAAAACTCAGGCACAGAAATATTTGAAAACGGTGATTCACGCAAACAGCTTTTAGCAAGAAGCTTGTATTTGCTTTATAAAAGCCGTGAAAAATGGACACTTTCCCAAAAACAAAGAGCTGCTATTCTTTTTGCTCAGTATCCCGATTTGGAGAAAGCATATCAATTGACCGATGGACTGCGAAAGATTTATAATCAGAATATTCCAAAATCATTGGCGATGACTAAACTGGCGCATTGGTTCAAAGAGGTGGAAGAAGCAGATTTTAAATCTTTTTCTATCTTAAGAAAAACAATAATGAATAATTACAGGGATATTTTAAACTATTTTCATCAAAGAAGCACCAATGCCGCTGCGGAATCCTTCAATGCCAAAATAAAAAGCTTCAGAATGCAGCTGCGGGGAGTAAAAGACAGAACTTTCTTTCTATTCAGATTAACTAAACTTTTTGCATAGCCCCCAACTTTTGCGATTGATCCAACATAACGATGGACAGCAATGTTTACTGTTAGATATTATACCTCAAAATAAATATCCAACCTTTTGACCACCCTAAAAAGAAAAAACCTCTGAAATCAAAAAACTTCAGAGGTTTTAGTACCCCAGGCGGGACTTGAACCCGCACGCCAAAAGAGGCACAGGATTTTAAGTCCTGCGTGTCTACCAGTTCCACCACCAGGGCAGGCGTGGAGCGAAAAACGGGATTCGAACCCGCGACCCCAACCTTGGCAAGGTTGTGCTCTACCAGCTGAGCTATTTTCGCATACTGTGCGGATGAAGGGACTCGAACCCCCACGCCTCTCGGCACCAGATCCTAAGTCTGGCGTGGCTACCAATTACACCACATCCGCGTTGTTTATTAAAGAAAACTTATTTTTAAAAGAACTTGTTTCGTTTTGTCGTTTTCAGTGGTGCAAAGATAGGATAAATTCTTTTACCTCCAAACTTTTCAGGAAAAAAAATTAAAATTTTTACATTTTTTTTTTCACGTAGCCTTTATTACGATTGATTTTCTTACTTTTACAGCGTTAATTAATATGATATGGAATTACAAGGAACGGTAAAGAAAATATTTGATGCTCAGACTTTTGCGAGCGGTTTCCAAAAGAGAGAAATGGTGATTCTGACGCAGGAGCAGTATCCACAACCGATAAACATAGAATTTTTGTCTGATAAGATCAGTTTATTGGATAATTTAAGAGAAGGAGAGAATGTGAAAGTAGGAATCAACATCAGAGGAAGAGAGTGGGTTTCTCCACAAGGAGAAACGAAATACTTCAATTCCATTACAGGATGGAGAGTAGAAAAAGTTTTTGAAAACGCTTCAGAACCTACACAGGCAGCACCATCTCAGTCTGCATCTCCGGTTTCTAACGAGAATCCTTTCGCAGATGACGATGACGACGATCTGCCTTTCTAATTAAGAGATAACACTGAAAATACAAATCCTGCTTTATCAAGTGGGATTTTTTTTGAAAATGGTTCGATTAGACGAAAACGAAATTTCATTTCCCGATCCGCAGGTTTATGACGGACACGAGGGAGTTATCGCTTTTGGAGGAGATCTTTCAATAGACAGGGTATGGTTTGCTTATCAGCTGGGAATTTTTCCATGGTATAATCCCGATGAGGAAATTCTCTGGTGGTGTCCTGATCCAAGATTTGTAATGTTCCCGAAAGAGATTAAGGTTTCAAAGTCGATGAGAAAAATTCTCAACAGGAATATTTTTACTTTTTCGGAAAACAAAAATTTCAGAGAGGTTATCAGAAACTGTCAGGAAATTAGCAGGAAAGGACAGACCGGAACGTGGCTTTCGGACGAGTTGATGGACGTTTTCATCAAACTTCATGATTACGGACTGGCAAAAAGCATTGAAGTATGGCAGGATGAAGAATTGGTTGGTGGTTTTTATGGTTTACAGATTGGGAATGTTTTCTGCGGCGAAAGCATGTTTGCCAAAGTGAGCAATGCTTCCAAAGCCGGATTTATTTATTTTGCCAAAAAATATCAAAACAGCCTTGAACTTATCGATTGTCAGTCTCACACAGACCACCTTGAAAGTCTGGGAGCAAGAATGATTCCCAAAAAGGATTTTTTAAAAATTTTATACAAAAATAATGAACGCAGATAAAGAAAAATGGATCCTCCTGATTGTACTCAGTATTATTTGGGGATCGTCATTTATTCTGATCAAAAAATCTTTAGAGCATTTCAGTCCTTATCAGGTGGGCGCTTTACGAGTACTCATTGCAGGAATTATTCTGATGCCTGTTGCAATTTCAAAATACAAGCTGTTTCCCAAGAAACATTTGAAATGGCTGCTTTTGGCGGCTTTCACGGGCAACTTTTTCCCGATGTTTCTGTTTCCGATTGCTGAAACAGAAGTAAGCAGCAGCATTGCGGGAATCATCAACTCAATGATGCCCATTTTTGTAATTATTGTGGGCGCTTTGATCTGGAAGTTTGAAACAACAAAAAAACAGCTTATCGGGACTTTAATAAGTTTCAGCGGAGTCTGTTTACTGGCTTTTGGCGGAGACGGAGAAGACGGAAAATTTAAACTGATTCCTATTTTGCTGCTTCTGCTTGCGACTTTTTGCTACGCTTTGAGCACAACAACGGTTAAATCCAAGCTTATGGATGTTTCTTCTACCGTTTTATCAGCTTTTGTGTTTGGATTTGTTTTATTTTTTCCTTCCTTAATTGCTTTATCTTTTACAGGATTTTTTTCGACATTCAGTTTTGATGAAAGCAATCTGACCGGACTTTTTTTTGTAAGTCTTCTATCAATTTTCGGAACCGGATTAGCTATGATGATGAATTACCGCCTGTTAAAAGTTTCAACGCCATTATTTGCATCAACGGTAACTTTACTGATGCCGATTGTCGCGATTATCTGGGGAATCCTGGATGGGGAAAAGCTTTCTGCTTTACAGTTTGTGGGTGCGAGTATCATTATTGCCGGACTTATTTTTTTAAGGACAAAAACAAATATGATCAAAAAATAAATCCTGCATTGCTGCAGGATTTTTATTTCGTCATCAAAAAATCAAATGACTAATTTTTCTTTTTAACTTTTGCCTTTACTTTTTTAACCTCATCCTTAATGAAAGGATATTTTTTCTGCATATCCGTTACTAATGAAGGATCAAGTTCTAATGCATTATGAAGGGATTCAACGCCTTTTTCCTGTTCTTTAAGGTTGAGATAGCAATTGCTGAGCTGATAATACAATTCTGCTCTGTTATGCGATTTTAAAGCCTCTTTTAAAACAATAATCGCTTCTTCATATTCTCCCAGAAGCATCAAAACCTCCGAATAAGCGTACCAGTTGTAAAATCTTGAAGGTTCTACATCCACCAGCTTTTTCAGGCAGGAAAGGCTTTCTTCAAACTTTCCGGAATCGATGAAGAGAAAAGCCAATCTTTTCTGGTAATCAAGGTTATTTTCGTTAAGATAAGTCGCTTCTCTTGCAAAATGCAATGCTTCCGTCATTCCGCCCATCTCTTCGTAAAGATACGATTGTTCCATCATGGCAAGATAAAACTGAGGATCTTCTCTTAACGATTTCTGAAAAAAGTTTAAGGCAACAATAGGCTGCTTTAAAGCTTTATAACACAATCCGATTTTATAGAAGGTAAACGCTTTGGTATATTCCAGTTCCAGCATTTCTTCGTAAACTTCGATTGCTTTTTTATACTGTCCTAAAGCTTCATAACATGCCGCTTTATTGGCATAAACTCCTACAGAGTTGGAATTGATCGCCAATAAATAATCGTATCCTTTTATCGCTTCTTCGTAGTTTTTCCTGTTGAAGTAGAACTGTCCGTATTCGAACCATGCTACTTCAGAATAGGCAAACTCGTCCAGATATTCATTCAGAAAGGCAATTGCCTCTTCGCTCTTATTAAGATCCGCAAAGCACACCATACAGTTTTCCAGCGAATATTCATCCGTAGGATCTTCTTTCAGTGCTTTCCTGTAATGTTTAAGAGCGTTAAAGGGGTCTCCTAAATTCACATATTCGTCTGCAATAAAGTTGTGAAGGAAATTTTCTTCTTCCTTCAGCTCCAGTGCTTTTTTACAAATTTCTATAGATTTTTTAGGATTTCCCAGATTCGAATAATACTTTGCGTAGCATACCAAAAAGTCAGTATTTTCCATTGAAGAACCTTTCAGCTCATCGATAAGATCTTTCGCCGCATTATAATCTTCCCATTCCAAAAGAACTTCAAGTTTTTTAATCTTAATGTCCAAAGAATTGGGATGAAGCTTTAAACCGTAATTCACTGCCATATCGGCGTAATTAAAGTCTCCCAGCTCCAGGTAATAAACAATGATGTCTTCCAATTCTTCTGTATCAAAGTAGAATTCATCATTATTTTCCATCATTTCTTCGAACTTCTTCACAAGTTCATTTCCAAAATACTCTTCCAATACTCACATCCTTCGTCGGCCAATGTCTGAATCTACTTGCAAACCTCGACAAACTTTTTAAATTAATATTACTTCTGAAATTTATGATTCAAAATGTATGCAAAGTTGCGAAATTTTTTTGACATTTATTTTCGTAAATTTCTATCTGAAAGATAGTGAAAAGATCATTATCATCAAAGAATTGTGGATAAAAAAGGAGGAGTTATTGTTAATTTAACATAATAGTGGAAGCATTTTAGAGGAATTGAACTTCTCTTCTGATATTTACCATTTCTTAGCATTCCATCAAAAAAAACGGAGCTAAAAAGCTCCGCTATTATTTCAGATTAAATTAAACTTTTAATTTTTGCAATGATATCGTCTCCCAATTTATCAGCTTCTTCCTGAGATTTAGCTTCTGTATAAATTCTGATGATCGGCTCTGTATTTGATTTTCTGAGGTGAACCCAGTTATTTTCAAAGTCGATTTTCACGCCATCAACGATAGAAACTTCTTCATTCTGATATTCTTTCTCCATTTTGGATAAAATATCATCTACATTGATTTCCGGCGTTAATTCGATTTTCTTTTTACCCATGAAGTAGCTTGGATAGCCTGCTCTCAGTTCAGAAACGGTTTTATTTTCTTTTGCCAAATGGGTTAAAAATAAAGCAACTCCTACCAAAGAGTCTCTTCCGTAGTGAAGATCCGGATAAATAATTCCTCCGTTTCCTTCTCCTCCAATCACTGCATTTTTTTCTTTCATTAAAGTGACCACATTCACCTCTCCTACTGCACTGGCAAAATATTCTGAATTGTGGGTTTTTGCAACATCTCTTAAAGCACGGCTTGAAGAAAGGTTGGAAATCGCCACTCCGTTTTTATTTTTCAGCAAATAATCTGCAACGGCAACCAATGTGTATTCTTCGCCAAACATTTCGCCTTTTTCATCTATTAAAGCTAATCTGTCTACATCCGGATCAACAACGATTCCGAAATCTGCGCCTTCTTTTTTTACCAACTCACAAATGTCTCCCAAATGTTCTTTTAACGGTTCCGGATTGTGGGGAAAATGCCCGGTCGGTTCGCAGTATAATTTTACTGTTTCGCATCCTAATTTATCCAAAAGCATCGGAATTGCAATTCCTCCCGTAGAGTTAACCGCATCCAAAACTACTTTGAAATTTTTAGCTTTAATAGCTTCTGCAGCTACCATCGGCAAGTCTAAAATCTGCTGAATATGAATATCAAAAGCATCTTCTCTTGTCTCATATTTTCCTAAATCGTCTACTTCTGCATAGTTGAAATCTTCGCTTTCTGCCAAAGCCAAAACCTCAGCTCCGTTTTCTCCGCTGATGAATTCTCCTTTATCATTTAATAATTTCAGAGCATTCCATTGTTTTGGATTGTGAGAAGCAGTGAGAATAATTCCTCCGTCTGCTTTCAGTTCGGGAACCATAATTTCAACGGTGGGTGTTGTGGAAAGACCTAAATCTACTACGTTAATTCCAAGTCCCTGTAAAGTTGCCGTTACCAGAGAAGACACCATTTGTCCGGAGATTCTTGCATCTCTTCCGATAACCAGGGTTAAATCTTTTTTATTTTTATTGTTCTGAAGCCAGGTTCCGAATGCGGAAGCGAATTTTACCACATCAAGCGGCGTTAAATTATCGTTTACTTTTCCGCCAATGGTTCCTCGGATTCCTGAAATGCTTTTTATTAGTGACATTTTATTTTTTCTTTGTTTGCTTTAATATTTTCTTTTCATCGCCTTCCAATTTTCTCTGAACCTTTTTAATATCTTCTAATGCAGGAAGGTTTTCAGGTTTAATCCCTCTCTCTCCCAAAATTTTTCTTACCGCTAAATTGTTTTCAATATGTTCATTAGTAATTTGAGAATCTCCGTTTAAATCTTTTTCAACCACATTATGACTGGTTAATTCAGTTGCAAAATCTTTTGCTTTTATTGCTAATGTTGGTAAAAAATCAGCTAAGGGACGTGTTTGTGGAACTCCTAATCTTTTTTTCATGTCATTTGTAGTAAAGCCACCAAACAAAGCTTGATCACCTTTAGAACGAATTATTGAAAAACTTTTTTCATCAACTCCTCTTTCATAAATAATCCCTGAAAGCTTTTTTTCAGTTTTTGATAATTTTTCTCGAGCAGTTACTCGCTCAACTTCCAATAATCTTTTTTCAATAATTTCTTGTTTTCTTGTTTGAACCGCAAAATATGTTTGAGCAAAAGCAATTTCAGATTTTGAAGGATCTCCATTTTGAGCAACCAAATAACATCCATATCGAGTTAAAGCTATATCCGATATTTCTCGTTGTGCTCCTTTTGCTAAATCGATCATTTTGCTGATATCGGCAAAATGATCAGATACATCTCCCCCAGCGTTTTGGCATGCCTTTTTTGCTTTTTCAATAACTTTTAAAAAGTTATCCCATTTACTGTAATTTAGAATTTCTTGTAAGTTTCTAGCGCTCCAACATTCAATATCATTGTATAAATGTGATGCATTTTCGAATTTTAGAAAAAGCTCTTGTATTAATTCTTTTTTCATACTAATTGTGGTATCAACTATCACAAAATTAAGTAATTTTTGAATTTAGAAAATATTTAATTTTCCACAAAGAACATTATTTTTTACGAACACCCGCAATCTTTATCACATCCGTTTCTTTTGGAACTGAACTTTTTCGGTGCAAAATTCTTTTTCAATATTTTGAATAAAGAGTAGCACGCGAATGCAACGATCAGTAAGACAATGACATATTGTAAAAGTAAGGAAGTATCCATTATTTTAAAATCTGATAGGCTATCATCGACACAAAATATGCCAAACCGGTCATCATTGCCACCTGTAAGCCGGTCCATTTCCAGCTTTTGGTTTCTCTGTAGACTACTGCAAGTGTAGAAACGCACTGCATTGCAAATGCGTAAAATAAGAGGACGGAAACTCCGGTTGCAAAGCTGAATACTTTCTCACCGTTCGGTTTTACATCGCGTCTCATTTTATCGATTACTTTTACTTCAGGAGCATCATCTTCAAGACTGTACAAGGTAGACATAGTTCCTACAAACACTTCTCTTGCCACGAAACTTGTCAGAATTCCGACGCCCATTTTCCAGTCGTAGCCTAAAGGAGCAATTACCGGCTCAATTCCTTTTCCCATTTTGGCAAGGTAGGAATGATCCAGTTCCACATTGGTTGCCACAAACTGATCCGGCTTCTGTTTTGGACCGAAATAGCTTAAAAACCAGATGATGATGCTTACAATGAAGATAATCTTTCCGGCTCCAGTAATGAATTCCCATACTTTGCCTAAAACCATTTTAAAATCGTAGGCAAAGAGCGGTTTTTTGTATGTCGGTAAATCCATCACAAGATAGGTTTTCCCTTTATTTTTGATAAATCTTTTGAGAATGGCTGCGGAAAATAATGCGACTAAAAATCCAAGTAAATACATTCCCATTAAAACCAAAGCTTTGTATTTTATTCCTAAAAACGTTCCGTCTGAAATAATAAGCCCGATAATGATGCTGTACACCGGAAGTCTCGCAGAACACGTCATAAAAGGCGTAACCAAAATGGTAAGCAGCCTTTCTTTTAAATTTTCGATATTTCTTGTTGAGATAACTGCCGGAATTGCACACGCTGTTCCGGAAACTAAAGGAACAATACTTTTACCGTTCAGTCCGAAAGGTCTTAAAATACGGTCCATCAGGAAAACCACTCTCGCCATATATCCCGAATCTTCCAAAAGATAAAGGAAGTACAGTAAAATTCCGATCTGTGGTGCAAACACTACAATTCCGCCGATTCCCGGAATAATTCCGTTCGAAACCAATGAATTGACAGGTCCTTCCGGTAAATGTTCTGAAGTGAAAGCTGCTAACCAAGAAAAGAAACTGTCGATCCAGTTCATCGGATATTCGGCTAAGAAAAATACACTTTGGAAAATAATTAATAAAATCAAAAGGAAAACGACGTATCCCCAGAATTTATGAACCAGAACTTTGTCTAATTTTTCTGTTAAAAGTTCTTTGAACTGCGGTTTTTTAGAAATAACATCAGACAGAATTTTATCTGCATGCTGATATCTTCTTACCGTTTCCTGAACCTGCAGTCTTTTCGGAACCAGACTTTTTGAGTCCGGCTCGTTGATGAGTCCTACAATAGATTCCAGCTTCTCCAGATCTGTTCCCAGAGAAAGGCTCATCCATGCTTTATATTCGTTTTCAAATCCTTTATGAAGGGATAATTTTCTGATGAAATCTTTGTGTTCGGGAGGGGTTTCAAAAGAAATTTTCTCGGTTGTTACAAATTGATTAAGATGAACGGCTTCTTTTATTTCTTCAATCCCGATCTGTTCTTTGGCATTGGTCTGAAAAACTTTTATCCCTAAAGACTCAGATAATTTATTGATATTGATCGTGATTCCTCTTCTTTCTGCCTGATCAATCTGATTGACGACCAAAATCATTGGAATTCCCAGATCCTGAATCTGCTGAAATAAAAGCAATCCTCTTTTTAAGCTTAATGCTTCGAGAATATAGATAACTCCGGCATAATTTTGCTGTTCATCAATAAGAAATTTGGAAAAAATCGCCTCATCTTCCGAACTTGGATAAATACTGTAAGAACCCGGTAAATCAATAATTTCAACTTCTTCGTTCTTATAACTGTATGTTCCGGAATGGCTTGCTACGGTAACTCCCGCGTAATTTCCGGTCTTTTGCTTTTTATTGCTTAAAGCATTGAAAACCGTAGATTTTCCGACGTTTGGATTCCCGACTAAAAGGATCTGTTTTTTGTGAGCGCTCTGCATTAATTCAATTCTTCAACGATGATATAATCTCCTTCTTCTTCACGAAGAGCAATACGGCTTTTTTCATCACCAAATTCCACATACATCGGACCACTGAACGGCGCCTGATACAAAATCCTGAAGAAAGTTTCCGGAAGAAGCCCCATTTCGATGATCTTGTTGGGCATTTTCAGGCTGTCGTTATCATATCCTACTATTTTCCCCAGTCTGTTTTTGGGAAATCCGCTCAACTTATGTAAATCCTTATGTTTCAAAGCCGATATTTTTGTACCTGCAAATATACGCTATTTAAATTTAATCTAAATAACGTATTCTATGAAAAAAATCAACCCAAATGCGTGATAGCATTTGGGTTGATTCAAATATAATTTAGTAAATATGAATGTTACTTTTTCTTTTTGTCTGTAGAAGCAGACTGGGTAAGTTCGATCGGGTTGTTGTTTGCGTTGAAGAAATCTTTATACATTTTCTCCTGCTTTTTCATCATATCACCGATCGTTCCGTCCATTCCCGGAATTGTTTTAGACATAATCTCCTGCGTCATCATTGGTCTTGCCGTGGCGAAAGGATCTTTCTTGAATTCGTTAAATGTTTTCTCGAATTTCTCCCGCGGCATTTCTGTTACTTTTAAGCTCATGTTGGAAATTTTTTCTGCATAAGAAAGTTCTTCCCAGTTCTGTACCTTTCTGTTTCCCTGAAGCACCCAAGAATAGTTTTTTGCATCGTCTTCTATTTTAACGATCAAGCCCGGAAGTCCAGAAAACTTATACGGACCATCCTGAAAAGGCAGTTCTGTGGTGAACCATGCTGTCCATTTTCTTCCTCCGAATTCAGCCGTAGCTTTCTGAGCATTGTAAACTCCTATTTTTTCTTTTTCGTTAGAAATTTTCCAGTCGAATTTCGGAGTTTCTGTGTAGGCAATTCCCATTGGTGAAAATCCGCTTGCTATTCTTTCGATGTACTGGATTTTCATATCAGGATATGTTTTAACCACTTTTTCTGAGAATTTCGGCATTCTGATAGATTTCGACATATCTTTGAATACTCCCGACTTCTGCATTGCTTCAATCTGAACTTTCATGATAGAATCCTGAGCAAGCATGGTATAATCTCTGTAAACGGATCTGTCTTTAACGATGTCTAAAACCGTCATTACTTTTTCCAGTTTTGCAGAATCGCTTTTCGGCTTGAAAGTAAGTTCATAAAAAAAACGGTTGGCAGTTTCTTTAGAGTCTTTATCCTGTGCACTTACCAATGCAAAAAATGCAACCAGAAATATTGAAAATAGTTTTTTCATTTTAAATAGAATGTTTATACAATTAGTTAGCGGTTTCAGATTTTTGTTACATATTTTTTTTAATTTGTTTCTGAATTTTCTTTTATCAAATAAAAAAACCAGCCTTTGAAGACTGGTTTTGATTTTATTTAAAGTTGAACTTTACAGTAAACATGACCTGACTTGGTCGAAGCTGAATTCTTGTGTAATTGGTATTTGTTGCATTAATTTCATAGGTTTCAAATACTCTTTTATTCGCGATATTCATCCATTTTAATTCAAAATCAATTTTCTTTTTAGCCCATGTGAACTGATAAGAAAGATCGTAGAATCCGTTGTGGTATTTCTGATCTACTGCATTGGTGTTCACCTGATCCCAGTTGAAGCCGATGGTATGGTTTTCTATCGGATAGAAGAAAAGTCCTAAATTATGGGTGAATCCTTTTCTTGCAGCATCAGAAACCACTCTTCCTGTACTTGTCTGCTTTGTTCTTGAGAAACTTGCATTATAATCAATGCTCATCCAACTGAAATAGGTATTGTTAAATTTCACGCCAAATGACTGACTGTTATTCTTGTTCGTGTAGGAAGCATTATCCAGAAAAGCATCAGATTTTGCTGTATTATTGCTGTAGCTGACGGAAGCATTCGTTTTAAACTTCGGAAAATATTTTCCTACTTCCAGGTTATATCCATTATTTAAAACATGGTTGTCCTGCTCTTTATACTGCATGATAGTATATCCTGCTTCATTGATCGTAGGATTAGAAATTAAGTTTCTTTTTGCATCAGAAAATCTGTAGTTGATGTTAAAGAATAAATTATTTAACGGATTTCTGTATTCTATTCTCGTTCCGGCAGATTTATTATTGTTCTGAGGAATCGGATTATTAATATCCATCGCACTGATTCCCGCCGGAGAAGTCATTAAAAACCCTGAATAGGCTGTGTTTATTTCTCCAAAATTATTATTAACATTAGCATTTACGGAAGCTTTCCAGAAAGAAGCAAAGGTATATTGCGCAAAAATACTTGGCTCAAATGTCACTTTATTTACTTCTTTCGAAACCAGTCTTATCGGATCATCTGCTTTAATATTATTCGAGTTCACCGGGAAATTAGCATACAACATCCACGAATCACTTTTATAATTTACCCCTAAACTTCCATAAGGTGTTGCGGTAGTATACTTCAAATCATTACTATACTGTGAAGCGGGTGTAGGATTTGGACTGGTAAAAGGATTTGTTATAATATTTGACAAACCAGAAACTAAATCGGTCGATTTAAAATTAAATCCAACTTCCGGAGTAAACGTCCATCCTTTTGTAGAAAAACCAATATTGGCAGAATGATTCGCCTCAAAAGTTTTAAGTCTTAAATTCTGTCTCACAAAATCTGTAGAAGTAGGAAGAAAGCCAGGAATTGCGAGATAGGAAGCCGGTGAAACATCCAAAGTCTGTCTGTCTGTCTGATAACTGATATACGATAATACATTTACCATTTTTTCTTTCCAGGGAACTATAGTACTCAATGAGTTTTGGAAAGATGTTGTAGGCGATTCCACCGCTTCATCTCCATGTGCGGTATAACTACTTGCAGAGCCTCTAACGGTTCTGTCTACAATCCCTCTGTCTGCATTCCAGTACTGAGAAAAACTTGTGGTATTTTTAAAGAATCCTTTTTTTGCATTTTTGGTAAAGATTAATTCTCCTTTTGCTTTATCTGTATAAAAATTATTGTGGATATTCTGCAATATAGTAGATGCCTGTCTGTTGGGAGTTGCAAAAAGCTCCTGCTCATTATAAGATTCTCTTTCCACCGCATTATTCGTATAATTGGCGTTGGCTTTCAGTTCCCATTCTTTTTTCTTGTCGATATTGGTCAGGTAATTTGCAGATACGTAGTGAACGCTGTTCATCAGATATCTTTTTACCGGAAGATTCGGGGTACTTGCATTTTCTACATTCAGCCAGTCGTTTTGGGTTGCGTTGATTCTTCTTCCTTCGAATCTGTTTCCAAAAGACAGAATATTCCCTTCGTTTTCTACCTGTTCGCTATTCGATTTGTAGTTAACTACCCACTGACTTTTCTGCCCGAAGAACATCGGCGTAAGTTTTACATTCCATAAAAGCGGACTTCCTCCTACTCCTACTTCTCCTCTTCCCGTCATGGTAACAGAATTTTTCAGCTTGATATTGATGGCTGCCTGATCGGAAGGCACTTTATCCTGTAAGATTTTTACGGGTTGGTGATTTTCCAGTACCTCAACTTTCTGTACTGCATCTTTCGGAAGTGAGTTGTTGATGGTTCCATATCCTCCTTCCATTAAATCTTTTCCGTTGACGTAGAATTTATTGATCGCATTTCCCTGATAAAGAATCGTTCCATCTGTATTAACTTCAATTCCCGGCATTTTTTTCAAAACATCGGCTAATGTTCTGTCGCTCTTGCTGTCGAACGCTTTAAGATCGTAGGAAATGGTGTCTCCTCTTGCCGTAACCATTTTTGTTTTAAGTTTCACTTCCTTAATTTCCGTAGCCTCAGAATCCATTTTGAAGTTGAGCGTCTGATCGCTGTTGCTGATCTGCTTCGTTAAAGGTCTTTGGTTAAAAGCCTTTACTTTAAGGTCTACATTGGATTCTCCTGAAGTGAAGGTGACTTTGTATTCTCCTTTCGAGTTGGTAATTCCATAGGCAAGAATGGCATCTTTTCCCGGCTCTTCCACCGTTACACTTGCACTTGGGATTCCAACCCCGTCTTCATCCGTGATCTTCCCCGAAACCGTTTTCTGTGCAAAAACGATCACAGAGAAAAAAATCATCAGGAATAAAGATATTCTCTTTTTCATAATTTATTATTTGCTTAATTAGTTAATGGTTAAAGCGTTTTGTTACACGAGTATAAAGATTGTATTTAAGCCCAAAAGTTAAACCTCTTTTTTATCACTACAAACATAGTGATATTTTTGATGTGTTGAGCTTTATTTTTTAAAGGAAAAATTTTTCCCGAATGAAAAATTTTCTTTGGATTTTGTTATCAAGCCATATTTCACGAAAGAACTGACTTTTTGAGGTTTTTTATTATTAATTCTTTGGCTAAATCTATACATTCGTAAAAACAATTTCACTTATGGGAGTGGGAACTAATCTTAAAAGGCTGAGAAGCAAAACCAAATTTTCTCAACAGCAAATTGCCGATATGTTGGGATTAGACAGAAATACATACACCAACTGGGAAAATGAAATTACCGATATTAAGTCTCAATATATTCCGAAACTTGCTGAAATTTTTCAGGTGAAAATTCAAGACCTTTTTGAAGATGGTCAAAAATCAACAGTTTCAAATTCACAGGACAATTTTGAAATGCACGATAATTCGATTGGTCAAAAAGATTTTCAACAGGGAATTATTATCAATATCACAGATTCTGAAGCAGCAAGAGTAATCAGTTCTCAGCTTGAAGAACTGATAAAAATTTTGAAAAGATAAGTCGGTACATTTGTGTTTTGAGCATTAGTTTTAGGGCTCTTTTCTTTTTATCTTTTGTAGGAATGTAAAGTATTATTCAAAAGGTTTTAATTCGAGAGGATTGTTAAATCTTTTTTGCTTTCTTTTCATCATATCATCAAACTCCTTTCTCATTTCTCCCTGCAAAACAGGTAAAGAAGCTGATGTAAACCTGAGATTAAAAGAAGCTTTTAAGTAATCTTGTTTGTTATATCTTTTAAATGCACCTATATTAAAACTAAATTCATCATCAAACTTCTCTACTTTAGATGCTGTAAAATGATAATCATCCCGGGTATCATACAATTCAAAAATTAAACCCGGCAATCCATTAAATTTATAGGGACCTAAAGACTGAGAATATTCTTTAGAAAAATACGCAATCCATCGTCTTCCGAATTTGTTTGTTGCCGCCATTTGGCATTTGACTCCATTTATCACTTTTGTATCAGAATAAAGAACCCATTGTAATTTTAAAGCCTCCTGATATCTTATTTTATTTTCGGTAACTGTTAAAAAGGTATTGATTATTCCGCTTTTCCCAATAATCCTTTCTTGAAAATAATCGCTGATTGCTCTCAGATCAACACCTTTACTTTCGTATTGTCCTGTATCATTTAAATAATTTTGATTTGCTCCAAAATAATAATCCTGTGAATTTCCTATCAAAACAAATCTTTGTTCTTTTTTAAAATTTTCTCCTAAGTTTAAAGCGGAGTCATATGTAACTCTTATAGAAGGAACAAAAGAAATTTTTTGTGAAAAAGAAAAAAAACTAAAAAAGATGGCAAGTAAAAGAAATATTTTTTTTGATTTCATGATGTAATAATTTGGAAACTCTGTCCCAAAATAATAATTTGAGACAGAGTTTTTAATTTAAGGATTAAAAGTTACACTTGAAGGATAATTACCACACTCGTCTGCATTCTTTTCTGCAATCCATAAAGCCATATCAGATTGACTCCAATCTCCGGTAAATGTTGTATAATGTTTCACTCCGCAGGTTGAAGTCCAAACAGCCTGAAGTGTTTTCGCAAACGCCATCACTGAAATACCCATCATGGCGCTGAATAAAATTTTCTTTTTCATAAAATTTGTTTTCTTTTAGAATCGTTAATAATTAATTTTTCCCTAACTATACAATTTTGCCTAGAATAAATGTACAGTTCGGATGATGCATCATTATGACTTTAAAGAAATACATTCTGCGCTCGTATCACAAAATGTTTCGCGAATTTCCATTTGTGTCATATCACAAAACTATGAATAATAATGTAAAACTATTGCATAAGAAAATCGGCAAATTAAGCCTCATTTTTTAGGCATGACAAAAAAAATTTTATTTTAAAAATTAATAAAATTCATTAAAATTTATTTTGCGTTTTATAATTGAATACCTTTCATTGCTTTTTTAGAATGAGATAGAAAAAATTCTATCTTTTCCCTTATATTATTCTCTTCAGGGTAAAAACCAGTTATAAATATTTTTTTATTTTAGCCGGAAGAAATGAATTTTTATTCATCAAATTGTGTTTTTACCCTGCAATTCTTTTTTGCAGGGTGTTTTTTTAAAAAAATTGTGCTTATAGAAATATTTCGCATTACTTTATCTTAGTCTAAATAGTTAAAAATGATTTGAATCATAGATTAAAAAAAGCTTAAATCTGTTAACATATATTTTTATTTAATAATTTTGTAACATTAAATTTTAAGAAATGGGAATTAATTTAAAGCCTATAGATATTGTAGATGATATTACTCAGGAAGAATTCATTGAAAAATATCTGAAGCCGAGAAAACCTGTTGTCATTAAGAACATGGCAAGAAAATGGCCCGCGTACCAGAAATGGACTATGGAATACATGAAAGAAGTAGTAGGAGATGTGGAAGTTCCGTTGTATGACAGTTCGAAGGCAGATCCTGCAGCTCCCATTAATGCTTCTGCAGCCAAGATGAAATTCGGAGATTACATCGATCTTATCCAGAGAGAACCTACCGATCTTAGAATTTTTCTTTTTGACCCTATAAAATTTGCTCCAAAACTTCTTGAAGATTATATTTCTCCTAAAGAACTCATGGGCGGATTTCTGGACAAATATCCCAATATGTTTTTCGGAGGTAAAGGTTCTGTAACGTTCCTGCATTTTGATATTGATATGGCGCATATTTTCCATACCCACTTTAACGGAAGAAAACATATTCTCCTTTTCGATTACAAATGGAAAGAAAGACTATACCAGATTCCTTACGCAACATATGCGCTGGAAGATTATGATATTGAAAATCCTGACTTCACAAAATTCCCTGCTTTAGACGGCGTAGAAGGTATTGAATGCTATCTTGAGCACGGAGACACTTTATTTATGCCAACCGGATGGTGGCACTGGATGAAATATCTGGACGGAAGTTTTTCTATCTCGCTGAGAGCATGGGACAAATCTTGGGCGGTGAAGGCACATTCTTTATGGAATCTTACCGTGCAGCGTAAATTTGATGATATCATGAAGAAGAACTTCAAGAAGAAATACATGGACTGGAAGGAAAAAGTCGCTGTAAAAAGAGCAGAAATCGCCCTGAAAAGAGGCTTACCAAGATAAAAAAAGACGTTTCGGCTGAAACGTTTTTTTTATTGATTAAAATTACCTGATTATTTTCTCAATATTTCCTTTTGCACAGTTAAAAGCTTCTTCTGCTTCTTCGTAAAATATTTTCATTGAGATCTCAAACCCGCTTGCCATAAAGAATGTAACATGACCTTCGATATTGTAGCTCAGAAAGCCAATATGATTCACATTAATAACCAATGGCTGTCCCATAACCTTTGCTCCTTCCAGTGCATTTGGCTTTTTTACGTGGATAACGTTCGACGCTTTCACATAGATCAAACCGTCTGATGTTGTTTTAATTATATAAGCCATGAACTATTTTTCTGTAAAGGTATCAAATAAAAGCATAAGAAAAAATCCCCGGAATAACCAAGGATTTAGTCAAAAGTATTAATATTTATAGTGATTGGTGTTTTCTCTTTGAAGAGTGATAAAAAATATTCCCGAATTGCTCCGGGAAATACTTAAGATCCCTTATTTGTTTATTTTTTAATAGTTGCAATTAGGTATTCAACTACTATGCCAAGAATAAGAAAGAACTGAAAAAAAATATTTTTTTTGTTTTTGATACCTCATTAGAAGATTTACCCTAAAAACGGCATATTTTTAGATTAGCTCACTGTAACACACCAAAAATATACATATATGAAAGCAACTGCACAATCTGAGAACATCAACTCTCACTTCAACAGGGAAGTTGAACGTCAAAAAGCACTTAAAGCTCTGGAAAAAGCAAAAAGCATCAAAAGAAAAGTTGTTTTTCTTCCACAGGGAGCAACAGGAAATCTAAACTACAGAGATTCATTCTAAGTTTACTATCAAAAAAATGAGCTGCAGAAATTCTGCAGCTTAATTTTTTATATCAGTTTTGTAAGTTCTTCTACTAAAAGCTTTACCTGAAGCGGTCTTTTCTTTTTATCGACATCCAACCTGTTGTAAAATCCGGTTTTCACGATCACCATCTTTTTTTCGGGAACCATGATAATGAACTGTCCTAAAAAGCCGTAAAAAAATCTGTATTGATGATCACTTTCGTCATCTGCCCAAATGGTGTAGCAAAATGCATCGTTCTCTATTGTGGGCGATAAAAGTTTTTCACAATATTCTTTACTGATGAGCTGTTTTCCTTCCCATTCTCCTTTCTGCATGATAAGCTGTCCGAGTTTTGCGAAATCTCTTGGTATTGCATGGATACAGCAGAACGCTTTTTCAACGCCTTTTTCGTCGATGCTCCATTTTGCAGGTAATTCCATTCCTAAAGGCTGCCATATTTTTTCTGAAAGATAAACAGCAAGATCTTTTCCCGTTGCTTCTCTTAACGCAAGTCCTAATAATTGCGCAGCAACACTTTGATATTCATACTTTTCGCCTGGCATTTCCTTGAACCCAATTCCGAAAGCCTGCTCCGCAAGATCGTCTACAAAATACTGTCTGGAATTCTCTGCAAAAGGATGATGGTATTCTTCTTCCCAATCCAATCCCGCCTGCATCGTCATCAAATGTTTAAAGGTGAGATATTTTCCGAAACGGCTGTTTTGGTATTGTGGAAAAACGGTGGAAATCAACTGGTTTTCAGATTCAATATATCCCTCATCAATCGCGCAACCCGTTAAGATTGAAAGAACGCCTTTCGCCATTGAAAAGGAATTCATTAAAGAAGAAGCATCATGATCTTTCCAGTATTCTTCGTGAAGAAGTTTTCCGTCGTGAATTATCAGAAGAGAAGATGCCCTTGTCTTTTTTAGCTCGTCCAAAACTCGTCCTGAAAGTTCCTTTTTATTGTAACTGATGTGTTTCTTCCATCGTTTCGGATGTCTGTTGCGAATAATCCGTGAAGGAAATTTTTCCTCATCGTCTATTGAAGGAGTAAAAGGTCCTTTTTTTAAATTGATGGCTAAAGCTTTAAAAATATATCCGTGTCCCGAAAGGAGAACGACAGCAACAAATGCTGAAATTCCTGCGATACCTGCGGTTAGAAGTTTCCTCATAGTAAGTTTGAAAAATTGATGTTCAGATAAAATCTTAATAATCAACTATTCAAAGTATATGCCGCCAATTTTATCGTTGGATTTTTTATTGTGCTGAACTGTTAACAAGCAATTCTTCCATATTTCGGGTGACTTCATTGCAGGAAAAACAGGCTTCTTTGCCGTCCTGAGAAAACCATCGGCACTGCGAACGGATCGGGCAAAAGCTAAGTTCTGTATTTTTTGGAAAATTCAGATCCTGAACTTTTTTGGATAAAGAACATCTTGATTCCTCATTATTCCATTGTCCGCATCCTTTTTCTACACATTTTCCGGTGAAACGGAATCGCTGTTCCAGATTTTCATTCTGCTCGATAAATTCTTCTGTAACGGTAAGAGGGGTTATAAACTGAACTCTCCCGTCTTTATTGACGACTCCGAAAAGCTGCGCCCCAACTTTTCCAACGTAGCTGGGACACATCTTTTTTGAAGAGTTAAAACTAGCCTCCATAAGCTTTTATCTGATTATGGATGTCTGTAACCTGCTTGGTAATATCAATTCCTGGTTTGAAAATAATGATTCCCCATGGAAACCAGTCTTTCACTTTTAAGGGTTTAGTCAGTTCTCTGAAATTTCTGTGCGCGCCGAAAGCCTGAGTGTTGTCTACTTTAGACAGTTCGGAAAGCACTACATTCTGAATTCCCTTGTCGATGTTTTTTAATTGTTCGTCGGTAAGGTCTACGCCTTCAAGAGAAACGAAAAATTGTTTTTTGGTTGCCATAATTGTCGTTTTTATTGGTTTTGTTTACCAAATTTCGATTTATAAAAATGAAATCCAGTCCGTAAAAACAACAATTTTACATGGGAAAAATACGGAATTTAGATACTGATTATCAATAAATTAAATCAATTTTCGAAATTTATAAGATTCTGTAAACCGGATATTGTCTGAATGTTTTTTCTTCGAAGTAGGGAGAATTTCTGTAGATCCAGTCGAGCTGGACAGTTCCGTCGTCCGCAAACTTTTTATCGGCTGCTTTTCTGGCTTCGAATTTCTGTTTTAAATCATTATCTTTTTTCAGCAATTCTGCGGCGGTATCCTCGAAAATGTAAGCAGAATAATATTCTTTCTGGGCTAAAATCCCGTCGAAGAAATTCCAGTTGAAAAAGGAATCCAGCGCTTCCGGTTCAAGGGTTTCAATAATATATTTTACGCCTTCCTGATCGGTCGAAACCATATAATCACCTGCTGAAAAAGTTATCTTTTTATTCGCTTTATCTACGGTTGTTTCAAAATGGAGATAATGACCTTCGTAAGGATTTTTAACGGTTTTAAAATCATTGATTCTGTAAGATTCCACTGCAATCGTGCTGTCTTTCTGAATCGGCTTCATCTCAATTTTATTTCTTTTAAATTCCTCAATAACAAGATATTGCGACTGTGGAATGACATAATATTTCGGAATGGTGATGTAACCTGTAGGAACTGCAGTTGTAAACAGCCTGATGTTTTTCGTGAAGGGTCTACTTCTGTCGTAATAGAGTCTCGGTTTTCCGGAAATTTCACTGGGTTTGTACACGCCTTCAAAACCTTTGAAATCCATGGTCGTGTATTTTGCAGAATCGATTTTCCAGCGGATTCCGTACTGTTTCCCGGCCTTGTACTGTTTCAGGTTTTCGATTCGGAGCTGCTTTATTTTCTGGTAATCCTGATCTAAATTCTGAAGATTCACCAGCATATATTTGTACGTTGCATCCACTCTTTTGTCGTAAGGTTTCAGCATATGCGTTTCAGGAACGGTTCCCAAGGAATTGAACAGCGAAGTATATCCTGTAGAATATCTCGGAGAATCTTCGAACGAAGCAAAGCCAACTTCCGGAATATCACCATGAATATTGACATAAGGCGTACTTTCGTAACCCTGTTTTTTTAAGTCGTTTAAATTTTTCGCCTGATAGCTGTTATAAAAATATTCGCCCAAAATATTTCCCAGACGTTCTTTAAAGGTAGAAATATAAGTAAATGTATATTGATAATCTGCTCCGTTACTTACGTGATTGTCAATGAAAACATCCGGTTTCAGCCACTGATAAATTTCCTGAAAACTTCTGGCATTTTTAGTATCAGCTTTAATGAAATCTCTGTTCAGATCATAATTTCTGGCATTTCCTCTGAAACCATACTGTTCCGGACCATTCTGGTTGGCTCTGGAAAACGATCCGCGATTGAGCATTCCGCTTACGTTATACGCTGAAATGGCTGCGACAATGAAATTCTGTGGTGTTTTGATTTTCTGAGTTGCCAGATCTTTCATCAACATCATAGTCGCATCGATTCCGTCCGGTTCGCCGGGATGAATTCCGTTATTGATGAACAAAACGGCTTTGTTTTTTCTCAATTTATCAAGGTCTTTTTCGGGAAAAGGATTGTAAATGACCACATATATTGCTTTTCCGTTGTCGTCTTCTCCTTTTTTAAGATACTGAATGGTGTTGAAATTTTTAGCTAAATTCTGATAATAGCTGTTCATTTCATCATAAGTAACGGTCTGATTTCCATTTCCTTTTTCAAAAGGGGTCTGAAATTGATTCTGGGCAAAAAGAAATGAAGAAGTAAGCAGCAGGAAAAGATATTTCAGTTTCATTGAGTGGTATTTTGGGCTTTAAAATTACTTAAAGTTTGTGAAAACTATTATTTTTAACGCGGAGACCGTAAAGATTTTATTAAAAAATTTGAAAATATTCTTCGTTCGCAAAGGCGTTTTACTCAGCAAAGATGTTGCTTTCCAGAATTGTCATTCACTTTACTAAATCTCATGAAGAAAGGATCTATCTCTGAATAAGCTTTTTCACTCTCCTTCTGAACTACGCTCGTAAAAATGCGGTTTATATTCTTAATGACATGACCAATGTGTATTTTGCTCCCGCTGATTTTGCTGATGGCGCTGATTTTAAGTATCAAAAAAAATATCTTCCCAATTTAGAGAAGATATTTATCGGTTTTTCGGTTTAACAGTATCGTTATTTCTGCCTTTTTCATCGGGATATAATGACGGAAGGGAATCGCTTTGCCAGAATTCTTTGGAATCGACATCCATAATCGTTAATGCTCCGGTGAAGGCAGCTCCGGTATCTAAATTCCAGACATTCGCTTTGTTGATGGGTTCTTTACTTCCCAAATGCAGCGTTGGTGTATGGCCGATGAAAATTTCGTGGTATAAAAGCAGCCTTTTCGGATAGAATTCGGAGTCTTTCGCCAAAGTTTTGTCCATTGCAACGGCTGTTTCCCACAATGTTCTGTCCCAACGGTAATTGCTGGAATACACTTCTTTTTCGGGACCGTGCATGGACGAATAGCCTGCGTGAATAAACAGTCGGTTTTTATCGTCGACATAATAGTTTTTCATCCGCTGGAAAAATTCAAGATGAACTTCAAGTTCTTCCAAAGAGAAATCTGAATAGCTTTCTACCGTACTTTTTCCACCATTGAAAAGCCATACATCTTCACTTTTCCCGAAAGCAAGCCAGTCTTCCGTCCATGCATCATGATTTCCTTTAATAAAAATACATTCCTGCTTTTCGGCAAGTTCAATTAAAAACTGAATGATCTGCGAAGATTCGCTCCAGCCATCAACATAATCTCCGAGAAAAATGAGGGTGTCGTTTTCTGTAACAGCGGCTCTTTCCAAAACCTGCGTCAATGCTTTGAATCCTCCGTGAATGTCGCCTATTGCTAATGTTTTTTTCATTTAAATCTATTCTGATAATTTGGGCAGGATTCCACAATTTCCATCGCTTCCGATAAAGTACACTTTAGATGTTCAATAATAAAATGTATTGTTATTACGGTTCCCGCTCCTTTTCCAAATAATTCATTAACCTTTTCTTTTAGATTCTCTTTATCCGGAGAAAAGCCTTTTACGGCTTCATCAAATTCCTGTGTTGTCATTTCGAAATATATTCTGCATCCACAAAATCTGTCAGCCAGACTTTGTTTTCGGAAAGATAGAATACGATTCCGTCTTCGTGCATTTTTCCAGTTGCAATGGTTAAAATGACAGGTTTTCCGTGACGCATCCCGACTTTGGTTGCGGTTTCTTTATCCTGACTTAGATGAACGTGCTGTCTGTTTCTCTTTTCAATTCCTTTTTGAAAAATGGATGCAAGATTGGTTTCTGCGGTTCCATGATAGAGAAATTCCGGTGGCCGTTGTGGTTTCAGCGCCAGATCAATATCAATCGAATGTCCCTGATTTGCGCGGATTCTGGTTTTATCCTCGTTTAAAATAAAGCGTTTTTTATCGTTGGTTTCTACGACCTCATCCAATTCTTCCAGTGTGAAAGCGCGATTCTGTTTTGCACATTTTTCCTGTAATTCTTCCACATCTGCCCATCCGTTTTCGTCTAAATTCAGCCCGATAACTTCGGGTTTATGTCTAAGTACCAAGCTTAGGTATTTGCTTATTCTTTTTTTATGTTGCTCGTTCATTTTTTCATTAAATTATAAAAGTAATTTTGTCATTCCGAAGGAATCTAACCTCCCTCATTTCAATGTGTTGAGATTTTTACGAAATGACATATAAACTGCTAAAAACTGATTCATAACAAATTATGGACATTCATAAATTTTTCACACAATTTCTCAATATCCTCCTTTCTCGCCAAAACATCAATCCACTCTTTCGGAATACTTTCAAAACCATAATATATTCCGGCAATTCCGCCTGTAATGGCTCCGGTTGTGTCGGTGTCTTCTCCCAGATTGACGGCTTTTAAAACGGCTTCAGCATAATTTTCTGAATTCAGAAAGCACCATAATGAAGCTTCTAAACTGTGAAGAACGTAACCTCCTGAACTGATGGAATCTTCATGATATTCTGAAATATCATTCTTTAAAACCCTGTCAAAAAGCTGTACTTCTTTCGGGTTAAAACCCTGAATTTCTGCAAATTGCAAAACTACTTTCTGCGTATACTGATACGCTTCTTTTTTATCTTTTCCTTTGATTAATTCAATGGCAAAAATTACATAAATAAAGCAGGCAAACACCGAGCGAAAATGTCCGTGTGTGATTGCAGAGACTTCTTTTACCGTCTGATAGAGTTTTTCAATATTTTCTTCGTCTTTAAGGTAGAAAGCCAACGGAAGTGTTCTCATTAACGAACCGTTTCCGTTATCTTCTTCGAAAATATTTCCCGAAAATTTTGCGCTTTCTCCTTTTATTAATCTTGCAACAGAATGCCTTGTTGTTCCGCCAATATCGAACAATCTTCCGTGAGCCGTCCAATGTCCGTATTTTACCCACTTCACAAAGCTTTGTCCGATTTTTTCCAGATTATATCCTTTTGTTAGGTTTTCGGCAATACAAAGCGTTAACGAACTGTCGTCGCTCCACGTTCCTTTCGGCTGGTTCCACGATCCGAATTCCCGCATATTTTCAACAGGAAACGCCTTTAAATTTTCTCTGGTTTTAAATTCCACCGGAACGCCCAATGCGTCACCCACACAAACTCCGAAAATTCCGGCTTTTATTGTGTTTTCCATTATGCAAGATTTACCAGTTTGTCAAAAAGCAGTTTCATTCCCTGCGTTGCGGTTTCTTTCATCACAACGGCTCTTTGTCCATATCCGAAACCTGTTTCGTTAGGGTTGATTACGATTAAAAGACAGTCATCCTTGATATCGTGAATTAATCCCGCTGCAGGATAGACCTGTAAAGAAGTTCCGATTACTAAAAATATATCGGCTTCTTTTGCCATTTTCGTAGCTTCTCTCATCAGCGGAACGTCTTCTCCGAACCAAACAATAAATGGTCTTAACTGCGCTCCGTCTTCTGCTTTATCGCCGATGTTGATGTCATCTTTCTGCTCATATATCAGGTTTTTATTGCTGCATGAACAGGATTTGAATAATTCGCCGTGTAAATGTAAAATATTGGTTGAGCCTGCTCTTTCATGCAGATCATCGATATTCTGGGTAATGATCTGAACTTCAAAATGTTTTTCCAGTTCTGCCAATAATCGGTGTGCCTCATTCGGTTCTACTTCGTGAAGCTGTCTTCGTCTCTGGTTGTAAAATTCAAGGACCAAAGTTCTGTCTTTTCGCCATCCTTCCGGACTTGCCACATCTGTGATGCTATGATTTTCCCAAAGACCGTCTCCGTCTCTGAAGGTTTTTATTCCGCTTTCGGCACTGATTCCTGCACCGGTTAATATGGTTAGTTTTTTCATTTGTTTGTTATTTTAGTTTTTTAAGCGCGAAGAGCGCGAAGATTTTTTTACTACTATCTGTTTTTAAGTTCGCAAAGGTACTTCGACAAGCTCAGTATAAACTATTCACTCAGCGAAGACCTCAGAGAGTATTTATTCTAAAGTTTTTTCTTTTCTGCAATAAGTTTTTCAATATTTTCAATTGCTTTTTGTTCTCGTTCTTCCCAGCTTCCGGAAATTTCCAGAAAATCAATGTTGTTTTGTTTTAATAGGTTTCGGTGGCTTTCGTCCAGTTTATTTCTTTCATCAATTTCAAGCCTTGTTCCGTCCTGAATGTATTCTGCATCTTTGGTGGAATAAAGATAGAGATCAGCTTTATTCTTCTCAATAATTTCTTCCGGAACGGATAATTTTTTTCCAAAAATAAACTCAGCATAGGATTGAGTTATGTGAATATCCGTGTCAATCAGCGTTAAAAAGCTTTTGCTGTGATCCGTATTTTCAATTCTTCGGGCGTGTTCTGTGTACACTTTTTCCAAATCCTCAAACTCAAATTTCTTTGAATCCGAAATAAGATCCCTTCCTGCTTCTGAGACTTTATTGGCTTTAAAATATTCCGCTACATTATTCGTCATTGTTGTTTTCCCGGTAGATTCCGTTCCGAGAAAAACCACTTTTAAAGCAAAATATTCCTGAACAGAGCGCGGAAGGAAATTCCAGTTTTCAAATAGGTTTCCGCGAATTTCTGAAGCCGAAATCTGAATATTTTCCCTGTCTTCATCAAACATAAAATGATCAATATCCATGATTACGGAAAGCATTTCTCCATATTCTTCGGAAGTTACCAGAAAGTCTTCATCTTTGAAATATTCTTTAAAAACCTCGCTCCATTTTTTAGAAACGTCCCAATCTGAAACCGAAGTGTTAGGAAAATCATTCTCTTTATATTTAAAAACTTTCACTTTCAGGTCTCTGTTATCAGGAAAAGTGTCTTTTATCCATTGCTTTCTGATATTTCCTTCTATTTTTTCTTTTTCTTCCGCACATATCAAAACTGTTATGCTTCCTTTTTCCAAAGCAAATTCAATCATTTTCTGATGACCGATGTGGAATGGATAAAATTTCCCGAATACAAAGCCTTTCATCTTATTTCTTTTAAAAATTTGTTATAAATCGCTTCATTTTCATCATCAAAACAGACGAAAATAACTTTTTCTATGATCTCCGATTTAAAGTTTTTCACCTCATCTATGGCAATTTTTGCAGCCAATTTTTTTGGGAAGCGATAAATTCCTGTGCTGATGTTGGGAAAAGCGATGGTTTTCACATCCAGACTTTCTGCCAATTTCAATGAATTTATATAGCAATTTGCCAGTAATTTCGACTCTTTTTCTTCATCTCCGTTCCAGACCGGACCAACGGTATGAATGACGTATTTCGCAGGGAGATTTCCGCCGGTTGTAACGACGGCTTCTCCTGTTTTGCATTTGCCCTGTCGGTTTCGGATTTCTATACATTCATCAAGAATCTTTTTTCCTCCTGCCCGATGAATGGCTCCGTCTACTCCGCCACCGCCCAATAAGGAAGAGTTGGCTGCGTTGACGATAGCGTCTGCTTCTATTTTGGTGATATCGCCTTTTGTTAATTCAATGTTCATAAAATCTGCTTTTTTTCCAATCCTCAACATTCTTTGTCCAATCAGGAGTTGACTCTTCATTGCAGCTTAAAATACTTATTCCTCCTGCCATTGCGCAGGTTGTATCTCTGTCGCCTAACGCAGAAACTGTATTCCAAAGACATTCTTCAATATTGTTCCGGTATCTCGAAAGCATCCAGAGTACAATCGGAACGGTGTCCTGAGCGGTCATTTTTATTCCGTTTCCTAGTGTTTTGACCAATAACTTAATGCTTGGATTTCCGTCTAAATATAAGACTTTGTTCAGTTTACTTTTCACATCAGAATCCTTCAATTCAGTCTGAATTTTTTGAATAAATTCCTGCTGATTCAACTGTATCAATCCTAATTTTTCCTGAATGACAAAAGCTGCGGCTAATGCAATGGCTTTTGTGCCTTCTATCGCTTCTTTGTTGGCGTGGGTAACTTCACAGGACAGTTCTGCATTTGTTTTAAGCTGATCCAGATCATCATAAAAATAAGCTCCGATTACTGAGGCTCTCATTGCTCCTCCGTTTCCCATAGAACCCTGTCCTCCAAATTTTGAATAGGAAACTTCTTTCCATTTTTCACCATCCTTTACTGCTCTGAAATATTGATGCATTGAAGGTCCGTAACCTCGATTAATATCAAGATAATAATTTTGGGTAAACTCTTCCGCCAGAAAATCCTGATTGATTTGTCCGAATTTTTCCAATGATCTGAAAACAGCAATTGCCATAATGGTATCATCCGTAAAATCCAGAGCGCTTTCAGGAATTATTCTTTGATGGATGTGCGTTCTGATCATACTTTCTTCACCAAAGAAGCTTTCACCAAAAGCATCACCAATGGAAATCCCCGTAAGTGATTTTGAAGCAAGTAAGAGTTTATCTTTCATTATTTTAACCTTAATTTATCTCTCTTCAATTTATAAGATTTGTTCTTTATAAAACTTGAACTCATCTTTTTTTCTCATCATCTGATAAAACCTAATTTCTTTGCCACATAATTTATTAATAATATATTCTTTTTCTTCATGTTTCATGTTTAATCCAAATATTATTGATTTTAAACAGTTTTCGTTATATGTAAATTTTCCATTAAGATATGTGACAATCCTATATTCGTCTTCATAAGACCATATCTTTGATTTATTGAATAAAAATTTGATAAGATCATCATTCTTAGGATTTATTTTCGAAAGACTAAATATTTTATCTGAATAATTTACCTTGTCAAATTTATATTGACGTGATAAAGGACTATTTTCTTCAATATGTTTCAAATCCAACTCTTTTAAGTCATTAAAACTATATTCTATGCAAAATCCTCTGTGCGAATTACCATAGTGTGCCCACATCAACGCATTATCATAAACTTTAGAAAGAGAATAAATTCCACTATGTTCATAGTGTACTTTCATTAAGTTTTCTAAAGCATTTTTGTACGCATCAACATTTTCTTGTTCATCCTTTTTTATTTTCAGCAATGAAACAGCTTTCAATCCTAAAGTTAAATTTTTCTCAAACTGTTTCAACGAAAACGAAGCTTCTGTCGGATCATTTAAACTCAGAATTTTTGAACACCAAATTTCATTATTGGAAATCATGTCAATGTCTCTAATGAAGTCATTATTATCCAAACCTACATTTCCTCTATACTTATATAATAACATACTTAAATTTTTTTGCTTTTACTGATTAATTTCTTCAAACGGCTTTATCATTTCCTCCTTTTTCGAGAGAATGGCAAAAACCACTCTTTTAAATTTATTTTTATACTTCCCAAGAAGATGCTTTTTGAATAATTCGGCAATTTCTTTCGGATCATTTTTAAAAACTCCGCATCCCCAAGCTCCTAAAATTAAGGTTTCATTTCCTTTGTTTAAAGCTAAAGCAAGCATTTTATCTGTTCTTACATCCATTGCTCCGAAGATTTCATCCGCTCTTTCCGGTTCCTGACGTTTTACAACGCCTGCGTTCACTGCGGGAGAGGTGATGAAATTGCACAAAACAGGCTGATCCAGCAATTCTCCTTTATCTTTCCTGAAAACGGGAACTTTCGGGCTGTAAATCATCATATCTGTATAAAAGCATGATTCCATTGCACGGTGGGTTTCGTAATATTCCCAACCCTGAAGCAGACTGTCGTGAAGTCCGGAAGTTCTTGCCAGACTTTCTTCCTGCGCTTCGGCTCCGTTAATGAAACCGCCACCCGGATTTTTCGCTGATGCAAAATTCAGGCACATGAGCTTCTCCTGATCTTCTTCTGCAGCTAACTGTAAAATGGCTTTCAGGGAACTGCATCTCCAGACTTCAAACTGAGTCTCGAAGTGGATTTCCGGAAGTTCTTTTTTTGTCATTTCCGACAGTTCTTCCGAGGAATACAAAACGGTTTCTTTAATACAATTCTGCATTTCATTTTCTATGCTGATTTTTTCGTTGTTTTCGTTGATATAATATTTTTTAGCTAAGATTTCCAGTGTATCTTTCGCCATTCCTTTATTTGTCATTGTTAGTTTTTTAATGTTTGCCAATAGATTTTCCAGTTCTTCATTTGCTGCTTTTTTGAAGTCTTTTCCCATGAAAACTTTAGTCATTTCAATATTGCCGACAATTGCCTGATTAAATTCTTCGAGTTCTTCGGAAGGAATCCAGAGTTCGTTGTGATTTCTGGCTCCTACGTTTTGTGAGGGATATTTACTGACTATTTCCTCAGAAACTTTAAACTTCGTAACAAAACCGAGATAATTTCCGGCTTCGTCCCGCGTGTTCCATTTTTCTGCGATTTCGGAAGCGTATTCTTCATTCAGAACGGGGTAGAAAATGGGTTGCCAGTTTAATCTTGGAGGGAATTTTTTATAATTGCTTTCGATGATTAAGAGCATTTCTTTTTCTCCGACGGGTCTGTATAAAGTTGTTGTTTTCATGTTGTGCTTTTTTATATTCTTAACTTATTCTTTTTTTAACGCAAAGCCCGCAGAGTTTTTTGTTACTACTAAATGTTTTTAAAATCGCAAAGTATTTCAAATTTCAATGTTTGTTGTTTTGCATTTAACTTTTAAATAAATTATTGTTTTTAATCTGTTTTTTAACGCAAAGCCCGCTAAGTTTTTTTTACTACTAAATGTTTTTAAGTTCGCAAAGGCGTTCTACTCAGCTAAGATCTCAGAGTTCTGCTATATTTATAATTTTGAATAATGATTTATTCACTTCAACTTGAGGGTTTGTTGCGTCGACTTTTAAATATATTATTGTTTTCATGGTTTGTTTTTATTTTTTTAACACAAAGCCCGCTAAGTTTTTTTTACTACTAAATGTTTTTAAGTTCGCAAAGGCGTTCTACTTAGCTAAGCTCTCAAAGATTTTTCCTACATAAGATTTTAAATTTCTGATAATACCTAATTTGTTGTGTTATCTTTCAAATATTTTATAGTTTTCATGGTTGTTTTTAATTTAAAACTAAAACTGCTTCATCATCAGAAAGCCTGATTTCGGCTGTTGCTCCGCTGTTGAACTGTAGAAAATCCTGTTCAATTCCGTCGCTAAATATAAAACCATTATTCGGCATTAGTGATTCGATGATTAATTTGTTTCCTTTTTTTAATTTTCCACTGCAGATATCGGTTTGCGTTCGGATGCTTTTAAAAGGTTCTCTTACTGCAAAATACAAATCTTCTTCATTCAGCTGCGGATATTTTAAAGCTGTTTCGCCTAAAATTCCGAACGCCATATTGAAAATGGAACTCAGCCAACCTGTACTTCCTGTTTTTGTGGAAACTATGATTCCGCTGGAAGAGTGTGTTTCTTGTTTTCCGTTCAGCATGATTTTATATCGTGCGGAAGAATGGGAAGAAATTCCTACAAATAAATCATTCACTGCCCGTAATTTTTGTCCGTCATTCAGCACTGCTTCGGCAAACTTCATTTTTTTTGAGCTAAAATTTCCGTTCATCACAGCTTGTACGCCTTTTAAAAAGTTTTTTGCGGTGTAGGGAAGTAAAACGCCGTCATATCTTTCGGGATCGGGATTCACCGCAATAATCGGAATGTGTTTGGAATATTTGGCAACATTGGCTACCAAACCGTCCTGTCCGACTACCACAATCAGGTTGTTTTCAGAGAAAATATAGGAGGGAACAAACTCTCTTTCAATCACTTTATTTTTGATGATTTTGGAAAGCTGGGTCTGAACTTCCAGAAATGACTGACCGAATTTTTCGTGTTCATCCACATATTCCTGAAAATTTCCTCCGGAACTTTCAATATAAAACTTCGCCTGAGCCTGCGTGTTGAATCTTTCGACCAGAGATTCAAGACGGGTTTTATTTTTGATGATGATGGCGTATTCTACTTTCATTTTTTTAATTATTCAGAAGTTTTTATTTTAACACAAAGTCCGCAAAGTTTTTATTTTACTACTAACTGTTTTTAAGTTCGCAAAGGCGCTCTGCTCAGCAAAGACGATAACCTATTTTATCCTTTTTTTGAGACAGTTAAATGCTTCCAACTTCCCTCTTCCAGCCTCTTACTTTTTCAAAATACTATCCAACAAATCGGGACTGATGTTTAAGTTTCCGATTTTCCCTGCGTTTTCTGCCAATTCTCTGAACGCTAAAGCGATGTTATTTCTCGCATCCTGTCTTCCGCTTAAAGCAGTGAGGACTTTCCAGTCGATTTCTTTGTATGGTTTTAAGGAAGTTTCAAGAATATAACCTTGTGTTTCTGCTTCTTTTCTGTCGTTTTCCGTTTTTTGCTCAATCAGTTTTTTTCTCTGGTTTTCTGCAGAAATATCGGCGGCAATTTTCATTTCACGAAGAATCCTGTTGTTTTCTTCCTGCTGAACTTCGGTTTCCATCCTTTTTTCTTCAATCTGCTTTTGCTTTTCTTCAACCGCAATTTCCGTATTCAGCTCAGATTCTTTGATCTTTCTTTCCTGTTCCACCGCAAAATTTCTTCTTTCATAAATCGCTTCATCGGCTTGCTGCTGCAGTTTTTCTCTGGTTTCCGTTTCCAGTGCTCTTGCCATTTCCGGAGTGGTCTGAACTGCTAAAATATTGGCTCCCAGAATTTCAATTCCCATGCTTTTAATGGATTCGGAATCGATTAATCCTTTCAGAATATGATCTTCAATCTGTTTGGCAGAACGGATAGCATCTTTTAAATTGAGCTGATGAATGAATGATGAAGTCGCTGTCTGTGCGAGATTGATGATTCTCTGGTTCAGCTTTTCAATGTCATTCTTTTTGTAAACTCCTTCTCCATCCACGGTAAAATCCAGCGTGTTGGAAAGAGCTTTCGGATCGGTCACTTTATAGCTGATCTGTCCCTGAATTTTCACGGTCTGATAATCGTTCGTGTTTTCATTAAAGATAAACGGCAGATCGTTACTTCCCAACGGAATCGCCACAATAGACGAATTGGGAGCGAAATAAAAGAACGATAAGCCTCTTCCTTCTCTGGCGATCTTTCCATTTTTAAAATGAAGAACGTACGTCATAGAATCAAATTTGATGTGTGTAAATCCAAACATAGCTTTATGATTTTTAGTGAAACAATTTGTTAATTTTCGTGTATTTTTTACGCAAATTATGGGTAAAATTTTTTACACTTTTATTTTATTCAGAGCAAAACACTTTTCGATATTTTTTAATGTTCCGCTTTTTCTTTTTTCATCGGTATTGAAATCAACCGCCAGAAAATGAGTGCATAGATCAATTCCAAAGGTATCTCTTTCATAATTTGAAGTAAATCCTCCGATAACTTTCCATTTTTCAGCCTTTGTTTTAAAAGAATTGGCAAAATATCTCGGTCTTTTTCCGACATGAAGAATGGTTACCTTCTGTGTTTTATCTTTTAAAAATTCCATCATTAATGTGTCGGTCCCTGAAAAATCTCCGATAATAAACTCACACTCATCAAGATTGAATTTCTTTAACGGTTCGATATAAAACTGCTGAAACTTTTCCCAGGATACATTTCCGTTTCCTGAAACGTAAATCTTTTTCATTTTTAAGTCTTTAAATACATTACATCTGTTCTTAAAACATATTTCTGTCCGCTGATGAGTGTTTTCCCTTCATGTCTCAAAGGATGATAGAAAACCAACGCAGAGCCTTTTTTCGGAGCTACAGTAAACAAGTGTTCAAATTCTGTTTCTCCGCCTTCGAAATCATCATTCAGATAGATTAAAAAGGTATAGAAGCTTTTCTCATTTTCATTTCTGATGTAGCTTCCGTCGTGGTGCATTTTAAACTGCTGTCCCGGAGAATATTTATAAATCCTGAACATTTCATTAAATCCCGAAACTTCATCATTTTCATGAATCTGAGGAAGAAATTCAACTGCTCTTTGAAAAAGATTTTCGGCTAAATTATTATCAAAAATCATCAATCTATCGTTGTTTCGGATTCCTTTGCTCATAACCTGTCGACCTCTCATATTAATTTTCGCTTCCTCAAAGACTTTATCCTTCGTCATTTCAATATAATGATCGCATTCTTGATCCGAAAGGAAATTTTCTATTAAAAATATCTGAGGATGGAGTTCTGTTTTTTTCATGATTCCTAATTGGTTTACGGTTATTGTGTTTTTACCCTCTTAATTCGTCTCTTACTTCCATTAAAGCAAATCCTAACAAATTTTCACCATTCCATTGTGACGGATCTTTGGCTTTTGCATTGGTTTCCAGCATTCCGATTCCCCAGATTTTGTCGTACGGACTTGCCTCTACTAAAATTGTATCGTCTGTTGAAAGCAGAAATTCTTTAAATTTTTCGTTTTGTGAAAACTTTAATCGATTTCCTTGTTTTACAATTTCATATTTATGTTCGTTCCAGATTTCCGGATCAAAATTTCTGACTTTTCTGCCTAAACTTTTTGCCTGATTCGGAGTTTCTGCTTTTAAAATCTGCTCTAAAATTTCATGATCATTAAATAATCTCGCTTTTCCAGCCATCATATAATGTTCTGCTGTTTTGTAAATGTTTCCGTTTTCTTCAAACTCAAAAGGAAACCACTGACTGAAGCAGGCTTTTGTAATTTCATCTTTCACGGTATGTCCCCAAAAGAAAAGAAATTCCGGGTTTTCTTTTTGATGAAATTTTTCGATGGTATTACTTAATGTATATTTCATTATTGCGTTATTTTTACACAAATTTAAAGGAATATGATTTTATCTTCCAAATTTATTTGTGTTATTTTTACGCTAAACATTTTAATTGATTGATTTTCAGTGTTAAAAATTTATTTTTATTTAAACACAAGTGGCACAAATGTTTTTCACAAATGGCGCAAATTTTATTTATACTTTAGATTTTGGCTAAAGCTGGTTTGAAATTATTTTATTTAAACACTAATAGCACAAATGTTTTTCACAAAGGACGCAAGTATTTATTGGTTTTATGTTTAGGCTAAAGCCAATTGAAATCTTTTAATTGAAAGAACGGATTAAAGTCCGTTTCAAATGATATTGAAATCGTGATCGTAATTGACTTGGTAAGCTGATTTTATTTAAACACGAATGACGCAAATGTTTTTCACAAATGGCGCAAATTTTTAATCAATTAATATAGAGGGTAAAATTTACACACATTGTATCATTCTGACACAGCCTTAAGTGATGCGAATGAAGTTCAAAGAATCTCAAATTAATTTTTAAAGATTCTTCATTCCGCTTCGCTTCATTCTGAATGACAGCGAACGCAAAAGAATCATTCGTGAAAATTCGTGTAAATATTTGTGCTATTTGTGTTAAAGAAAAACTATTTGATTTCGAAATAAAATCCCTGCTCTTCGAGTTCCTTGTATTTTTCCTGATTGAAAGTGAAGAGTTTTCCGGGTCTTCCGCTGCCTTCTTTTTTGAGATTATTGGTTTCATTAAGCAATCCGTAGCTCATGATCTTTTTGCGGAAATTACGGCGGTCTATTTCTTTACCGATGATGGTTTTGTATAGGTTTTCAAGATCAGAAAAGGCAAATTCGTCATTTAAGAGATTAAAACCGATCGGCTGATACTGGATTTTCGTGCGAAGTCTTTTTAAGGCAATATCAATAATGGATTGATGATCAAAAGCCAGTTTCGGAAGCTGATTGACACTGAACCATTGTGCATCTTCGGCATCAGAATCGGCAAACAATTCATGATAGGATGGATTGACAAGTCCTAAATAAGCGATGGAAACTACGCGGTTTCGGGGATCTCGACCAACGTTTCCAAAAGTGTACAGCTGCTCCAAAAAATCAGGCTTTATTCCTGCTTCTTCGTGGAGTTCGCGTTTTACGGCATCATCAAGATTTTCATCGTCTAAAACCAGACCTCCGGGAAGCGCCCAACCTCCTTTGAAAGGCTCGATATTTCTTTTAATGAGAAGGATCTGCAGATCTTTTTTATCAAAATATCCGAAAATTACTGCATCTACAGCCACTTTTATATCCTGTAATTTTTTTGGAGACTCCATTGTTTTAATTTGCGTTATGAATACACAAAATTACAATTTTGAATCATCAATATCAACATAAAAATAATTATTCTATGTAGACAATTTTTATTTAAATTTATAATCAACTTAAAACTAAACAATTATGAGAAATTTATTTTTTACAGCTTGTACCTTTTTTCTACTTTTCTCTTGTGATAAAGGCAAAACTGTGGCAAAAACAGACTCAGATAAAACAGATTCATTAACCAATGAAGAATGGAAACCAGTAGATTCTGCAACTGCAACAAAAGACTGGATAGAATATGCAACTCCGGGAGAAATGCACAAAATGTTAGCAAAATCTGACGGAAATTGGTCTGGAGAAAATACCATGTGGATGGAAAACGGCGGAAAACCAATGATAAGCCAATCTGAAGTTACCAACAAAATGGTTTTCGATGGTCGTTATCAGGTAAGCAATCACAAAGGAAACTTCATGGGAATGCCATTTGAAGGAATGAGCATTTTGGCTTATGACAATTCTAAAAAGAAATTTGTAAGTACGTGGATCGACAATATGGGAACAGGAATTATGAATATGGAAGGCGATTGGAATCCGTCAACAAAATCTATTGAATTTAAAGGAAAAATGACAGATCCATCAAGACCTGGAAAAGACTGTGACGTAAGAGAAGTTTTCACTTTCGTTGATGATAACACCCAAAAAATGGAAATGTACGGACCGGATTCTAAAACAGGAAAAGAATTTAAAACAATGGAAATCAAGTTCACGAAAAAATAAAAATCTTATAAAAAATCCGCAGAAAAATTTCTGCGGATTTACTTTTATCTTTTGCCTTTTTACTTGGCTCTTTCACTAATCATTCAGCTTCAAAACAGCCATAAACGCCGATTGCGGTACTTCTACCCTACCAATCTGCTTCATTTTCTTTTTACCTTCTTTCTGCTTTTCCAAAAGTTTACGCTTTCTGGAAATATCTCCTCCGTAACATTTTGCGGTAACGTCTTTTCTTAACGCTTTTATGGTTTCCCTTGCAATAACTTTCGTTCCTAAGGCTGCCTGAACGGCAATATCAAACTGTTGTCTCGGGATCAGTTCACGCAATTTTTCGCACATTTTCTTACCGATGTAATAAGCGTTGGAATCGTGAATTAATGATGATAAGGCATCCACCATATCTCCGTTGATCAGGATATCCATTTTTACAAGCTTGGAAGCTCTGAAACCAATCGGATGATAATCGAATGAAGCATACCCTTTAGAAATGGATTTCAGCCTGTCGTAGAAGTCGAAAACCACCTCTGCCAAAGGCATATTGAAGATTAATTCTACTCTGTCTGAAGTCAGGTAACTCTGGTTAACGATTTCTCCTCTTTTTTCGATACAAAGCGTCATTACAGAACCCACAAAATCTGATTTTGTAATGATAGAAGCTTTAATATAAGGTTCTTCTACTCTGTCCATCGTGGTAGGATCCATCATTTCCGATGGGTTATTAATCATAATCGGAACTTCAGGCTCTTTTTTAGTATATCCGAAATAAGATACGTTGGGAACCGTAGTAATCACGTTCATGTTGAATTCTCTGTCGAGTCTTTCCTGAACGATTTCCATGTGAAGCATTCCTAAGAATCCGCAACGGAAACCGAAACCAAGCGCCGCAGAACTTTCAGGTTCGAAAACCAAAGAAGCATCATTCAGTCTTAATTTTTCAAGAGAGAATCTTAATTCTTCAAAATCCTCAGAATCAATCGGATAAATTCCGGCGAAAACCATTGGTTTTACTTCCTCAAAACCTTCAATCGGTCCTGCTGCAGGTTTTTCAAAAGAAGTGATTGTATCTCCTACTTTTACTTCTCTAGCATCTTTAATTCCGGAAACCAGATATCCTACATCTCCACATTCTACCGATTTCTTCGGAACCTGCTTCAATTTCAGTGTTCCTACCTCATCAGCTCCGTATTCTTTCCCGGTTGCGAAGAATTTAATTTTTTCATTTTTAGAAATACTTCCGTTTACCACTTTAAAATAAGCCTCAATTCCTCTGAACGGATTGTAAACTGAATCAAAGATCAAAGCCTGAAGCGGCGCATCCGGATCTCCTACCGGAGCCGGAATTCTTTCTACAATCTGCTCAAGCAAATGGTGAACTCCTTCTCCTGTTTTTCCGGAAACCCTTAAAACATCTTCATAGTCGCAACCGATCAGGTTCATAATTTCGTCGGTTACTTCTTCAGGATTTGCGGAAGGAAGGTCGATTTTATTCAGAATAGGAATGATGGTTAAATCGTTTTCCAATGCTAAATATAAATTACTGATTGTCTGTGCCTGAATACTCTGTGCCGCATCTACAATAAGAAGCGCTCCTTCGCAGGCAGCAATGGAACGGGAAACTTCGTAAGAAAAATCTACGTGTCCCGGTGTATCAATAAGGTTTAAAATATATTTTTCTCCTTTGTATTCATAATCCATCTGGATGGCGTGGGATTTTATGGTAATTCCACGTTCTTTCTCCAAATCCATATCATCCAGTGTCTGAGACTGCAATTCTCTCTGAGTCACCGTATTGGTATATTCCAAAAGACGATCCGCCAAAGTACTTTTACCGTGGTCGATGTGGGCGATTATGCAAAAATTTCGTATGTTTTTCATTTAAGAATCTTGTAATTTGCAAAGATAACAAAATGCAGGATAATTCCTTAGTGTAAATTTTGAAGAACAAAAATTTAATTTTAAGCCTTTTTAATTTCCAAAATTCACGAAATGCGGAATGTCTGTGGTAAAGCCGTTCATTGGCAAAAGGTTGTTCCGGGTGCTGTTGAAATCGAACAATGAATTATTGTCAAAAGGAACTTTTGGGTAATAGGTGAAGGAAATCTGAATCCGGTTGAAGACCAGAAAAGGATTATTAATGAGAACACCGATTCCTATTTTTGTATTGACGTTTGTTTTTAATAATTTTTCATCGGGCATTGCCAACCAGCCTGCTGCTGCTGTTAAATAAGGACTGAAATGAAAGTTTTTCCAGGTTTTATTAACGAAAAGCTGAAGCTGATATCGCAGAACGAGTTTTTTTGTCCCGATATAATCTGCACTGTACACCGGAAACTCATCGCCTGCGGAGAGATTGATGCGGTCTCTGTAAGAATAGTTCTGCTGCGGATTTCCCAAGGCTAATGTGGGCGAAAAAAAGTGTCTTGCACTGGCAAATTTCCAATCCATAAGATTGGTGAAATAGGTTCCGTCTAACCGGAAAGATTCGCGGTTTTGTCTGTCTTCGTTGAAGAATCTTCCGAATTGTGCTTTCACACTGAAATATCCGATGTCGGTAAAATCTCCGTATGCCACGGAAATTCCTGCATACGGAATGATTCTGTTGCTTCTTGATAAACCTCCCGCTGTAAGACTCACTGAAGTTCCATACGCAATATCTTCCGGAAGATCGTATTGAAAAATGTTCTTCTGCACGGAGAATTTTCGCTGTATAAATCCTACAGACGCCAGAAAACTGCTGTAAGAGGTAAAGTAATCGTACTTGTCTATTGCAGGATTGTCTTTGTACTGATAATTCTGAAATCTTCCGATTAAAGCAATATTGCTGGAAACTTTTTCTGAAGTTTTTGAGGCAATGGGAATCTGGTAACCTCCCCATAAATCCTGACTGTACACTTTAATCTGAGCTTCAGGAAAAACGGTTTTGGATTCGATCGGCAGCAAAACCCGGCGCATAAAATATTCAAAATTAAATCCTCCCGCCCATTTCGTTAAAGGAGAGAAAAAATCGCGCGTTGCACTGAGGCTGATTCTTTCATTTCTGGCAAAATCTCTTTCTCCCAAAATCTGTGCATTGATGTAGGAACCCCATAAATTGTATGCGGTGTAACTTCCGAGTAAATAATTCTGTTTTTCTTTGGAATCGTTACGGTACAGAAAACTTAAATCATGTCCCAGACCGAGAAAATTTTCTTCGGTAACGCCTAACCCTATTTTACTTCCGGAATAGCTTGCTCTGGGTTTCAGACTCCATGAATCCAGCACTTTTACGATAACATCGATAGAATCTTTGGTGGAAGTACTGTCGGAAATACTGATGTTCACTCTGTTGATAAAAGGCATTGTTCTCAGCAGACGTTCAGACTCATAGATTTTCTGGGCATTATATTCCTCTCCTTTTTGGAAAAGTAAATAATTATTAATGGTTGAAATTCTCGTATTGGAGTGAAGATGATTGGTAAACCAATCGTACCATCTGGATTTTTCTTTTTTATCCTGAGAACCGTATCCGAAAGGATCTATGGTTTCTATTTTAATATTTCTGATGTATTTTCCGTCGTGTGTTTCCTGTGCCACTTTTTCGGTGGTTGTTTTTACAGAAACGGAATCTGCTTCTCTACGAAATATAAAACGGTGAAGGAATTTGGTAAATTTTCTCTTATCTGAAAATTTTTCAATTTTATAATAGATTGAATCCTTTTTTTCCTGTGCGTGAAAAAAGAAGAAACAATTAAAAATAAGAGCTAAAATTACGATCGACTTGTTCATTTACCATCTGAAATTCGGTAAATTTTGTAGTATCAATTTACAAGCCATAAAGTGCTGAATATTTTTTTTGCTGAGTAAAGAATCTTTTTAATTCACAGAAAGTTTAAAAGAGAGACGCGCTGTTTCTCTTTTTATGGTAATTCATCAAAAATATCATTAAAATCGTACTCGCCTGTCATCGGATCGATGTAAATTTCCTGAGGATTATGACTCAGCTTATTCGGATTAAAAAGTAATGCATCTGCAATTCCGCCGGCCAATCCAAACATGATTCCTAATTTAATATCATATTGAGGCGGAAATAAACTTGAAGGTTTTGCGACGATGTAAAATCCTTTTTCGTTTTTTAACAGTTCCTGAAATCCTGAATAGGTATTTTTAAACGCTTTTCCGTTTTCTACATAGATAAACATTTTACGGGAAGGAATTTTCATTTTCTTTCCGTTTTCGGTTTTTACAGCCCTGTCTAATGTTCCATTTTCCCATCGCTCCAAAGTGTAGCCTTCTTCTGGAGTCTGCCTGAAAAACGAATTGTAATCCAGATAAATTCCTTCTTTCAAGGTTTCATTTTTAAAGGCAGGATAATTATTTACATAGTTTTGATAATTGGAAATATCATCTAAGGTAAGATCATATTTTGAAGGTTTGGATTTGTATGTTTTTTCAAGATACAAAGAAAAAAGATGATGCATATTTCTCACCATCGCATCGGCAACATCTCTGTGACTGAACATAAATGTGGTGTCTTTTTTATACAGAAAATGATACTTCCCCTCTTCTTTCACAAAGCTTTGAAGGGAAAATTTCATGGTTCCGATGTTTTTCCTTTCGTACGTTTCTTTTACAGATAATTTAAGATCATTGAGAACTAATACAAGATCCTGCTTCCCTCCTTTCAGATTGCTTTTACGGAACCATTCGGAAAGATCGTCTTCAGGACTGGTCTGAAACGAAACTTCTCTCATTTCTTTGCTGTCTCCGAAAGGCAGAACTCCGATGGTTTTATCTTTTCTGTTATCAATAACAATTAATGAGCTGTAATCTCCTTCTCCGTTATTGGGAATACTGCCTTTCAGTTTTATGATTTCTTTATTCTGGGCAAAAGAAACAATCACCAGACAAGTCATGATAACCTGCAAAAACTTCTTCATCATTAAAATTTTAAATTAAAATTACTTCGTAAAAATATATTCTCCCGTAAGCGGATCGATGTAAATATTAGACAAATTTTCAGGTTTATCTCTTGCGGCTTTTCCGGAATCGAGTGCCGCCCCGATCATTCCGCCGACAATTCCGCCCATCATTACACCAATCATAACGCCGTTATTAACATTCTGAGGCGGAAACAGCTCAAGTCTTGAAGAAACTACATAATATCCTTTATCGTCTTTCTGCATTTCTAAGAAGCCAACAGGCGTAAGTCGGTATGCTTTTCCGTCTTCCACATATCCAAAAACATACTCGGCGGATAAAAGAAGATCTTCCCTGTTTTTAATCCCGATAACTTTTCCTTTTTTATTTTTATCTACATAATATCCTTCTTCCGGCTTTTGAAGAGAAAAAGATCTGAAATCTTTATACACTCCGTTTGTAAGTTCAGGGACTGTAAGATATTTGATATTTTTGCCTACGATTTCCTCATAATTATGAAGATCAGACTCAGCAATTGGAGTACTCAAAGCGATATGCGAGTAAGAATCTTTAATTAAAGTGGAAAAAATAGTTTCTATGGCTACAGATATTACTCTTGGGATGTTGGGCGTTAATTTTGAATTGAAATCTACCGTACTGTTGTACCGGTTAATGAAATAATATTTGCCGTTCCTGTTGATAAAACTGCTGATTTTAACCTTTGCATTTGCCAAGCCTGTGTTTTTAAAATCATCAATCCTGATTTCTTCCAACAACAAAACAATATCGTTATTATTTCCTTTGGTCTTATTATCGTTTGCAAACCAGCCTTCTACATATTTTTTAAGATCCTCATTTTCAAACTTCAACTGAACATTTTCTTTTTTATAGGTTACAGTTCCTAAATCTTTTTCAGTTCTGTTATCAATCAGGGTTAAAGACTTTACCCGTGAGAATTTATCTTTAATACTTTGGTTGAGCTTTATATATTCAGTTTTCTGCGCTGTTAAAATACACGAAAACATCAAAAACAGAATTATCTTCTTCATCGTTAAAAATTTCCGCAAAAATATAGTTTTAATTTAAAATTAAACGACCCTCACAAATAAATTGCAAGGGTCGTCCAACATTAAAAAAATAAACTATTATGGGTTTTGTCTTGAAGCGTTATTACTGCCATTATTTCCGTGAGGTTTTCTTTCGTTCATTTTATCTCTCATCATTCCCTCAGACTGGAAAAGCTTCAAAACTTTTTGGCATGGTATTACTTTCTGCATTTTGTCTGCATATTTCTTCCTGTTATCGAGCAGCTTCTGCCCTACTTCAAAACTCTGCTGAAGCTTGGCTTTTGCCTCCTCATCCGATAAGTTTTCAGGATTAAAATCAGAATTAAACTGACTTTTTATCTGCTTCTGGCTTTCCAGATATTCATTATAAATATCGGTAAACTCTTCCTTATCACTGGGATCAATATCCAGATTATCCATCACCATATTATTCCTGAACTTCATCAGAAGATTCTTTCTTTCCTCAGGAGAAAGATTATTGATGATCTCCTTTCTCTGTTTAGGATCCATCTTCTTCCAGTCATAATCTGTCCTTTGGGCATTCAGACCAAAACTATAGATAATAAAAAGCGTAAATAATATCTTTTTCATTTTTCTTTTAATTATACAAGTCCAAATAAACGTCCTGTGTAGAATTGCTTGCCAGTTCCGAAATTTCGGAATTTGAGAAGGAATCCAGATACTCGTTCATCTGAGCCTCATTTTGTTTCGAAACAGATGGTGAAGATTTTGGTCTTGTTTCATCTGCCATCTTAGCCGTTTTTTCTTCTTTCGCTAAAGACTTATTGTTTTCCTGAATGCTACCTGTTTGATTGTTATTCTCAACAGAAGTTAAATCAGATTTTAAGGTTTCATAAGCAATCTGGCTTTCAGGTTTTGGTTCCTGCTTGTTTGCTGCAACCTGTTGCTGTACCTCATTTTCATTGTCTCCGTTATTGAAAACAAAAGTCGCTCCAAAAATCAAAGCAAGTGATGCCGCCGCTGCATAAGCCCAGTTAAGTTTGAAAATCGGTGCTTTTTTTACAGGCAGAACACGCTTTACGACATTATCCTGAACGGTTTCAAATAATTTTTCAGGAACGGTGTAAATATTCTTGCGTTCCAATTGCTCCAGATCAAAATCATTCATTCCGCTCAATACCTTTCCCTGAATATTTTCAAACAAATTTTCGGGGACTTTGTATATGTTTTTGCGTTCTAATTTTTCCAGATCAAAATCTTTCATGCTGTTTTTTCTCAAAAATTATCTTTCGTAATTCTCTTTGATGTATTCTTCTATCTTCTGTTTGGCATAATGATAATTTGTTTTTAATGTTCCTACGGACATATCTACAATTTTAGATATCTCTTCGTAAGGCAAATCATCATAATACCGCATCATAAATACCAGTTTCTGCTTTTCCGGCAGACTTTGTATGGCGTTCTGCAGCAAAATCTGTATCTCTTCTGCATCTCCGTCTGTATTGTCTGCAATAAGATTCTGCATATGATATTCGGGATCTTCATCGGTCTTCTGCATTTTCTTCAGTTTATTAATCTGCTGAAGCGCCTCATTGGTGGCGATTCTGTACAGCCATGTGTACAACTGGCTGTCATTTTTAAACTGATGAAAATTCTGATAAGCTTTAATAAAAGTCTCCTGCAAAGTGTCCTGCGCAAGATCTCCGTCCACAATAATTCTTCTTATGTGCCAATACAATCTACTCTGATAAGCATCCATCAGTGCACGAACTCCTTTTTCCTGAGTTCGCGGATCTTGCATCAACGAAATAATTTCCGTGTCTTTAATCTTCATAGGATGCTTTCATTGTTTTGGATTACAAAAATAACTGAAAGTTAAATTACTCCTTCAATTTTTAGTCCAAATATCTTTATTAAATATATGAATTATTTTAAACGTTTTCATTGTGTTCTTATTTATTGATAATCTTATATCCTTAGAATTACTTTAAAATAAAGAAATTTATGGCTCTGAATAAAAAATTCACCATACAATAATCGTTATCCAGATTTAGATTTGAAAATTAAATATTCACTTTTAAATCAAACCAGAAAGTTTATATTTGTTTTATGCAAATTGTAATTATCGGATCAGGAAATGTAGCCTATCATTTGGCAAAAGCATTCGTTCAGAATAAGATTCCTTTGGCTCAGATTTTTGGAAGGAATGAGGAGGAATTAAAAAAAATCTCCGAAGAATTAGAAATCAATTATTCAACTAAAAATTTAGTCGATTCAGATTTATACATCATTGCCGTAAGTGATAACTCCGTTGAAGAGGTCTCAGAAATGATTCCCAAAAAAGACTGTCTTGTTGTTCATACTTCCGGATCGTTACCCAAAGAAAGCTTAAAAGGAGATTATCGGAAGGCAAGTTTTTATCCTTTGCAGACCTTTTCAAAATCTAAGGAGCTTGATTATTCTAAAATTCCCTTTTTTATCGAAACAGAAAATGAGCAGGATAAAAAAACACTTTTTGAAATTGCTTCGAAGATTTCAGAAAACGTGATGGAAAGTACCCATGAAAAAAGAAAATATATCCATCTTACCGCAGTTTTTGCCTGCAATTTTGTCAATCATCTGTTTGCAAGGGCCAAAGAAATTTCAGATTCTCAGGAAATTCCTTTTGATTATTTTTTACCATTGATTGATGAGACTGTACAAAAAATTTACGAAATTGAGCCCCGATCTGCCCAGACCGGTCCCGCAGTAAGGAACGACAAAAGAATACTGGAGCTGCACGAACAATTACTGCATGGAGAAAGTCTGGAAATTTATAAGACAATGAATCACTCAATTCAGAAAATGTATGAGTTATAAAGAGAAATTAAAAAATATTAAAGCGTTTGTATTCGACGTAGATGGCGTTTTTACAGACGGAAGCGTGTATCTTATGCCCGGAGGAAATATGTGCAGGGTAATGAATGTTCTGGACGGATACGCCGTAGTTAAAGCATTAAAAAACAATTATTTAATCGGAGTGATCACCGGAGGAAATGATGAAATGGTAAAACACAGAATCAATTATCTGGGTATTGAAGATTATTATGCAAAATCCCACAATAAGATGGCAGATTTTGAGGATTTCAGAAGAAAAAATCATCTGAAGTACGATGAAATTTTAACAATGGGTGATGACCTTCCGGATCTTCAGATCATGAAAAGTTCTGCCATTTCTGCGTGTCCGGAAAATGCAGTTCCCGAAATAAAAGCCATTTCCGATTATATTTCGCCCATCAAAGGCGGAAGCGGAGCTGTAAGAGACGTCATCGAACAGGTGATGAAAGTTCAGGGAAACTGGTTCGACGACGATGACACACAATCTACTTAATTTACTGTAAATGAAATTATTACTAGCCTCACAATCTCCGAGAAGAAAAGAACTTTTAACCAGTTTAGGGTTTGAATTTGAAGTCGTAAAGATTGATTGTGAAGAAATTGTTCCAGAACACATCAAAGTAGGGGAGTCTGCTGCTTATTTATCTGAATTAAAAGCAGATGCATTCCGAAGTCTTGAAAAAGATGAAGTATTGTTAACCGCAGATACCGTTGTAGCCATTGATGATCAGTTTCTGGGAAAACCATCAGATGAAAAGGAAGCTAAACAGATGCTTCAGCTTCTTTCCGGAAAGACTCATCAGGTTTACACCGGAATTACCATAAAAACCTCAGATAAAACCATCACACAGACCGATGTTGCCGATGTGGAATTGGATGAAATTACAGACGATGAAACAGAATATTATATTAAAAATTACAGACCTTTCGACAAAGCCGGAAGCTACGGTATTCAGGAATGGCTCGGAATGGCAAAAATCAAAAAAATAACAGGAAGCTATTATACGATCATGGGACTTCCTACTCATTTGGTTTACAAAATTTTGAAAGAAATATAACGAGTTTCCCCATAAAATTTTATTATTTTTACAAAATCATCAATCCTACTGATAATAAAAAGTAGATTAGCGAGTTATATTTAATAATGAAAAAGAATATTTTATTCCTTTTGATACTCTGTATCGTTGCTTCATGCGCCACAAAGGTAAAAAAGCCTGAACAGCGGTCTAAGTTTATGAAAGGATTTACCACATATTACAACACGTTATTTAATGCAAAAGATGCTTTAAATAATGAGTTTGAGACCCGCGACAAAGGGCATAAAGACAATTTTTATGCGCCTTATATCCCGATTCTTACGTATGAAGATCAGCCTTTGGGAAGTGATCTGGGACAGTCTGCTGCATTTGCAGAAAACTCCATGAAAATGGGAGAGATCAACCGTCCTCAGCAAAACACGGATTCTCGTGGCGGCCGTCCTCCCGAAATGCCTTCAGGAATGCCCGGAAATCCGATGTCGGGTGCAACGGGAATGGCTACTGGAGAATCCGGTCAGCCGGAACAGAAAGGGGCTACCACACTGGAAATTGCAGAAGCAAAGGCTTTAAAAGCTATCAACAAATATTCTGTGATCCGACATGGTGAAGAGCAGAACAAGCAGATTTTCGATGCGTACATGATTCTTGCACAGGCGAGAATTTACAGAGGGAAATCTTTGGAAGCACTTGATGCGCTAAATTATGTTTTCACGCACATGAAGGATGATAAAAGACTTCCTCTGGCAAGAATTTATCAGGGTTTAGCGTATGATCAGATCAAAAACTATCATAAAGCTCATGAAACTTTTGCCAAACTGAAAGGTGACAAAATTTCCAAGCAATATGAGAAATTACTGAGTATTTACTATGCAGAATCTCTTTTGGATGCAGGAAAAAAAGAAGAAGCCATAAAAGAACTGGATAATGCTTTTGAACTGAACAGCAACAGAAAGCTGAAAAGCCGAATTGCTTATCTGAGAGGGCAGGTTCTAGAAGGTCTTAACCAGAATGAAAAGGCTCGCGAAAGCTTTATGGCTGCTTACAAATACGCCAATGATTTTGAATTTGAGGTAAAATCCCAGATCGAAATTGCCAAAACTTTCAACGGAAACGGAGATTACAGCGGAGCAAGAAAATACCTTGAAGACATCAGTAAAAAAGGAACTTACGGATCCAGAAAAAACGAATTTTACTATGCTTTGGGACTGATGGCAAACAAAGCCGGAAAAAAGGATGAAGCTCAGGAATTTTTCAGAAAATCTCTGAAGGAAAAAGTGTCTGACGGGCAAATTCGGGGTCTTGCTTACTATGAAATCGGGAAGGGCTATCTGGATAAAAATGATTACATCGGAGCCGGAGCGTATTATGATTCTGCTTTGGCGGTAATGACTTACGAACCTTCAAAAGTCCTTTTGGCAGATCAGTCTACGTACATCAAAAAGATTTCAAGAAACTATTATCTGATCAAAAAGAACGACAGTATCCTGAATCTGGCAAAAATGGCTATCGACCAGAAAACAGATTTTTTCAATAAATACATTGCTAAAATCAAGGCAAAAGAAGAAAGGGAAGAACTGGAAAGAAAACGTGCAGAAAGAAGCAAAGGTTTTGATACGGGAGATTATAATGCAACTTCCATATTTGCCAACAGCTCAAATTCTTTTGAAGATTTCGGAGTGGCAACCAAAGGTTTCTATTTCAGCAATACAGGGACGGTTTCCAAAGGAACCCAGACCTTTAAGCAAACCTGGGGAGACAGAGCTTTGGTAGACAACTGGCGTTTTTCCAAGAAAATGGCAACAATCGAAGATCTTAAAAATGATGCTTTAGGAACCACTGCTGCACCAAATCCGAGACGTTTTGAACCGGCTTTCTACATAGAGCAGATTCCGACAGATGTTGCAAAACTGGATCAGCTTAAAAAAGACAGAGATACCGCTTCTTTAGGTTTGGGAGTTATGTATCAGAACTATTTTACCAATACGCCTTTAGCTACAAAAACCCTGTATGATCTGGTGGATGTAAAACCTGAAGAAAAAGTAATGTTACAGGCTTTGTATGAGATTTTCGCCATGAATTATGAAAAAAATCCACAGGCAGCCGAAAGAGCAAAACAAATCCTCTTAAAAGACTATCCTTACACATCGTATGCAGAATTTGCAAGAAATCCTAAAAGCAGTTCTTTCGTAAAATCTTCCGCAGATGTGGAAAACCAGTACAAACAGGCTTTTGCGCTTTATGAATCTGAGAAGTTCGGGGAAAGTAAAGATCTCATTGAAAAAGCGATCCAGCAAAATCCGAAGGATGCCCTGGTTCCGAAATTATATTTGCTGAATGCATTTAACTCAGGAAAAGCAAGTGGGAAAGAGGTAATGATTCTTCAACTGGAACAGATTGCCCTGAATTACGGTAAAACACCTGAAGGCGAAAAAGCCAAAGAAATGCTTAATTATCTGAAAAGTGACCTGAGCTTCCAGGCTACCGATAATAAAGGAAATGCGGTGCCTCAAAATCCGGGAGATATGGTAAACAATGTTCCGCAACAACCGACACAGCAGAATAACGGAATCGGCAGTTCTCTACAAATGCAGGGAAATAATATGATGAATAATCCTCAGCAGAGCCAGCCGATGAACAACAGCGGAAACAAGCCGCCCAAAAAACAAAATAACAATCAGCAGCCTCCTGTGAATACAGTTCCGGCAAAACCACAATAAAAATAAAAGCGAAGAACTACTCTTCGCTTTTATTTTTTTTCTTTACTCCATGAAAATCTTTGAGATAGAAAGGCTCAAAATAAGCAATGTCCTCAAATTCTTTCTGCTCTATTTTTTCAAGTGCTTTTTTTACTAAATATTTTGCAGAAGGATAGGAATTTTCATCAAATACGGCATTAGGAAGCTGTAAAATCTCTTTTGCTTTCTTGGTTCCATCTCCTGCAAACAGTATTTTTTTGTCTTTGAATTCTTCAAAAGAAGTTTCGTCTAGAATTTTAGCCTCAGTTGCAGAAATTTCTTTGCCTGTTTTTCCGTCATAAACCGCCGTATAAACCTCCATTCGTCTCGCATCGATCATTGGTACTATCAAATCGTAGTTTTGGTCTAAAAAAGGCTCTATGATGCTTTCCATAGAATTTACCGCAATCAATGGAATTTTTAGTCCGTAGCAGAAACCTTTTGCAGAAGCTGCACCAATTCTCAATCCGGTATACGAACCGGGACCTTTCCCCAGACAAACTGCTTCAATTTCCTTCATGGAAATTCCGGCTCCTTCCAAAGCCCATTCTACGAATGTATGCAGACTTTCAGACTGTTTGTAGTTTTCAGAAACTTCTTCCGTTACACACAACAGTTTTTCATTATCGGAAATGGCTACGGAACAGTTTTTTGACGAGGTTTCGAGATATAGAATTTTCATTTTTTAAATTTAAAATCAACAACAAAATCCAAATTGATTGTTTCAGTGCAAATTTATGGCTTTATTTCCACACTTTGCCTGCTCCAGAGTTTCCAGACCGATTTCTCTTTTTTCCAGATTTCCAGCAATGCAAGAATCATTTCGAATTTCTGGCTTATGTAGGTTCCTGAAACTTTTATTTTTCTTCTCAGTGAGCAGATATTTTTATCTTTTTTAAGCTCTGAAATTTCAATCTGTTCGATCTTATCATAAATTACTTTTTTCGAGCCGAAATCTCTCTTAAAATCCGAATAGTTCTGAATCCATCCATTGGAGTGTCCGAAAGAAACATCGTCTTCGAACAAATCTAAAACTCCGGAATCGTTATTCTGTATGAGAGAATCCAGTTTTACCGTCTGAGAAAGCAGTTGTTTTTCGTCTTTAGAATACTTCTGGGCATATCCTAAAATACAACAGAAACACAGTAAGAAGAGTAAAAGTTTCATAGTTCAAAACTCAGATTATAGCTTTCTGTGGATGGTTCTTGGTTCCGCCTGAGCAGAAGGGTAGATCGTCATATCCGAAATACAGACGTGTTTCGGAGCATTGATGCAGTAAGCAATGGAATCTGCAATATCTTCGGCTTTCAGAGGTTCGTAACCGGCGTAAACCGTTGCAGCTCTTTCGCTGTCTCCTTTAAATCTTACCATCGAAAAATCTGTTTCTACCGCTCCCGGCTGAATATTTGTTACTTTAATTCCGAATTCCGTGAGTTCGATACGCATTCCTTCGGAAATAACATCCACTGCTTTTTTTGTAGCACAATAAACCACACCATTTGCATAAGTCTGTCTCGCTGCAACGGAACTGATGTTGACGATATGTCCTGAATTTCGTTCTTTCATTCCGGGAATAATCATTTTAGAAACGTACAGAAGTCCTTTCACATTTCCGTCGATCATAGAATCCCAATCATCCGTTTTTCCGGCAGACAAAGGATCTAATCCATGAGCATTTCCGGCATTGTTAATTAAAACATCAATATTTTTCCATTCTGAAGGAAGAGAACTGATCGCTGTTTCCGCATCTTCAAGATTTCTGACATCGAATTTTAAACTAAATATTTCGGTATATTGTGAAAGTTCATTTTTTAAATCTTCAAGAACTTCAGACCTTCTTCCGCAGATAATTATTCTGTTTCCCTGTTTTGCCAGAAGTTCGGCGGTAGATTTTCCGATTCCGGATGTTGCTCCGGTGATTAATATTGTTTTCATTTTTACTTTTTATTTTTGAATTGTATTATGGTCTTTTAATCTTTTCATCAGAAGTGTATAGATCCAAAATTCAAACCACGGAATACACATTAAAAGCACCCAAATTAATAAAATTCCTTTTAAAATGGTCTTAAACTGCGATTTTAAAATCATTAAGAACAGATTCTGAATTTTCTGAACGATGGATTTTTCAATATTTCCAGGGTTCAGTACCACAAGTTTTTCTGATATCGCATCAAACTCTCCATAAGAAAGCTCATTCGTAATGCCTCCATTGGGAACAGAATCCAAAATTCCGTATATAATGAATGAATAGATTTTATCTCCATACCGATTCACAAACATGGAAGCCATCCAGTTTTTTGGAAGATCTATCATATCATTTTTAATGTGGTATGCTTTCGCGATATCAATGACTTTAATCTTTGCATTGTTATTTTTCTGACTGAGATCTTTAACAGCTTTTCTGAGATCTTCAATAAAAACTTTTTTAGACCTGTTGTCTTTAAAAATATAGTATGTACTGGAATTATAGACCTGCTCAGAAATGGAATAACTGTCTTTCTTTAATGCAAAATACACTCCGAAAAATAATCCAATTTTTAAAGAAAAAATGATGTTGACAATAAAAATGGCAGGAATATAAAGTTTAACAAACCAGTTGTAGTATTTCTGTCTGCGCGATAAAGCTTTGTATTTTTTTAGGATGATGACCAAAAAGGAACTTATCAGCAAACCTAAAACAAGGAAAAGGAAGCAGAAAAGAACAATTTTTAAAGGATAATTCTTTAAAACGTATCCTACAGCGTTGTATATTGTTTCCCAATGTATATTCTGCATAATCAGTTGGCGTCAAATGCTTCAAAAGCATCGATGATATGTTCGATCACCAGATTTTTATTTTCGTCGGGAAGAACGGAAATGATGTCAAATCGTACTTCCTGATTTTTATTGTATTCTTCCATGAAATAATTGGCAGCAGAAACAATCAACTTAATCTTTCGTTTGTTTACAGCTTCCTGTGGAAGATTAAACACATCAGTAGAACGTGCCTTTACTTCAACGACCACAATTAAACTATCTTTTTCGGCAACCAAATCCAGTTCTGCTTTCTGATACCGAAAGTTTCTTACCAAAATTTTGTAGCCGTTTTTCTGTAAATATTCAGCAGCCAATTCTTCTGCTTTTTTACCAAAATCGTTGTGATCTGCCATTACTTAAAAGATAATTTCTGTTTTCTTGAAATCCAAACCTCTTTATTTTTGCAATCCCAGTAAAATTGCGTTGTAGAAAGGCTAGACTGTTCGAGATTTGAATATAATGAAATTGTATCATCCAATTTATTTGCATCAATGTGAATTAATTTATCAATTGTAAAACCTAAATTATTCTCTAATTTAAAGGTTTTATAATGTGTAAAATCAAATTTACTATCATCAAATAATTTCCCTGTGTCTCTATATTGATATAAAGTATAGTGCTGGTTTTTACAAGGACATTTCTCTGTGTACTCTAACTTCAAATTTCTTTTAAAAAAGATAAAATATACACTCAAAGCTATCAGAAATAATATAAAGAGAATGCCTTTAATTATATTTTTATCCAAAATGTTCATTTAGATGCTCTCTTCACTTTGTCCGTTTTTAAAACTCAATCTTAGCCTTACTCTTAATCTCCAATCTCACATTTCCACCAATAATCAACGGTCTGTTGTCTTTGATGTGTCCATTCGGGAAACCGAAAACTGTTGGGAACTCATACTTTGAAATTCTGTCGGCAATTAACTTGTAGGCAAATTCATCAAAGCTTTCTTCGTATTGTTTATTTTCTTTTTCATCGCCCATATTGGTCATTCCGCCGATAATCAAACCTGAAATTTTATTAAAAACTCCGGCTAATTCAAGACTCATGATCATTCTGTCGAGAGCATAAAAGTTTTCGCCGATATCTTCAATGAAAAGAATTTTATCTTTAAAATCAAAGGAATATTTCGTTCCTAAAAGCGCATAAATCAAGGCTAAATTTCCACCGACCAACTGTCCTTCGACGTTTCCTTTTTTATTAAACTGATGAGAGGAGAGGGTATATTTAAGGGGTTTTCCTTTTAAAACATTAAAAATAAGATCGTAGCTTTCTTCGGTAACGCCAAAGCTCGATGTTTTTACAGTCTGTCCGTGAATCGATGCAAAACCTTTTTTCAGCAGATAACTCTGGATTACCGTATTGTCTGAATACCCAATATACCATTTTGGATTTTTGGCAAAGTTTTTAAGATTAAGATGCTGAATGAGATGCTGACAACCGTAACCGCCTCTTGAAGCCCAGACTGCGGAAATTTCGCTGTCATTGAGCGCCCAGTTCATGTCTTTTAATCTTTCCTGATCCGTTCCTGCGTAATTGTATCCGTTTGCATATATCGTGTAAAGATGTTCTCCCAAAACGGGTTCGAAACCTTTACTTTTAATCATTTCGATTCCCTTTTCAAGCTGGGAAGATTCTACGGCTCCCGCAGGAGAAATAATGGCTATTTTATCGCCTTTTTTCAGGGATTTGGGAAAGATTGTTTTATTCATTTGTCTTTTTGTATTTTACTTCGGTTTTCTCTGCTTCTTCCAGTCTTTTATCAAACTGATTGAATTTTTTAAAGCTCTGCAAGAAGATAAAGAAACTGAATATGATGAGAATTCCGCCAACAATTCTTCTGATTCTGTTGGCTAATTTTTGGGTAAGTCTGTCGTGAAACTGCTTCGCAAGGAATATTTTTACCAGATCGATAAAGAGATACGTTCCGATGACGATTCCGATGTATAAGATGAAATTACTGGTATCCGGATACTGATTTCTTACCGAAATAACGGTTACAAGCCAGAAAAGGATGACTCCGACATTCAGAAGATTAAAGAAAAAACCGTTAACGAATGTTTTAAAATAGTTCTGATTGATGAATTTTTCTTCTCCGGGAATATGCATCTTGGTTTTGGTAACCATCATCACAATTCCGTACACAAAGATCAGAATGGCGGTAATCCTGTAAAATCCGGGATGTTTATCGATAAGTGTTACAATATCTGCACTCGCATAATACGCTGCCAAAATGCACAGAAGATCTGCAGAAATAACGCCTAAATCCAGTGCTAAAGCATGTTTCGGACCTCTCGAAAAGCTGGTTTCAATTAAAAGGAAAAAAATAGGTCCTATAAAAACCAGACTCAGCATGAATCCTAAAACGATGGCAGATAATATAAGTTCAAACATTCAGTGGTGTTTTCAATGAAATAATTTCATCTATTTATACAAAGTTAGTTTTTATGTTGTAAAAAGCAAATAAGAAAAGCATCGGATCAATTAATACTTATCAAACTCATACAATTCATAATATTCTATAAGTTTATCTTTGTATTCCTGTCTCAATTTCGGAAAAACATAAAAAATCCATTGCTTAGAATAGATATAATGCGATAAAAAATTTCTTTTAAAGGAATAATATGATTTCAGATAGTTCTTCCAACTTTCATGGTATTTTTCAAGTGAAGAAAGAGATTCAGGATCATTTTTTCTGATCTTTTCATGAAGTTTTAGATAAATATTTTCAATTTCTTCTTTCCAGGAATTTTCTTCAATTCTAAAATTATTAATTACATCGACATCAGATCCTTTACCGTCATCAAAACTTTTAATTCGGGTTAAAGCTGATTTCAGAGACGGACTGTACGGTAAGCTGTCTTTTATAAAATGCGACTGATCGCTCTTTTCAGTAACTATTTTCTGTTCATTTCTTTTGCATTCAATACATAATAGCAAGCCCAGTAAAAGAGCTACAGTATTCATATTTCTTATAATTCTAAAACAGTATTTTCCCATCAAATAAATTTTAAGTAAAATAAAAAAAACTGCAATTTCTTGCAGTTCCTAAATATAGTTCTTTGTTGTAAAATCTAATCCACAATCTTGAAATCCAATTGTTTTTGAATAAGATTTGCTTTAACCACTTTGATCTGAACCTGATCTCCCAACTGGTATTTTTTACCATGTCTGTTTCCGTACACGGCGTGAGTTTTTGCATCATAAGAGTAAGAATCGTCGGTTAAATCTCTTAATTTGATTAATCCTTCCGCACCGTTTTCAGGAATTTCTACCCAGAAACCGAATTCCGCCACGCCTGAAATAACCCCGTTGAAAGTTTCTCCCAAATGTTTCTCCATAAATTTCACCTGCATGAATTTTATAGAATCTCTTTCCGCATCTGCCGCAAGTCTTTCCATATAACTGCAGTGTTTTGCTTTTTCTTCAAGATCTGCCTTGTTCGGAGATTTTCCACCATCAAGATAATGCTGCAACAATCTGTGTGCAATTAAATCCGGATAACGACGGATAGGAGAGGTGAAGTGGCTGTAATAATCAAATCCCAATCCGTAGTGACCGATAGGTTCTGTAGAATAAACCGCCTTGCTCATGCTTCGCATCGCCAGAGTTTCGATCATATTTTCTTCGCCTTTACCTTTTACATCGTGCAGTAATTTGTTTAAAGATTCCGCTACTTTTTTGGTATTCGCCAAGTCCATTTTATATCCGAAAGTCGACACAAAATCTCTCAGAGATTCCAGTTTTGCAGGATCCGGATCGTCGTGAACCCTGTAAATAAAAGTATTCTGCGAAATTTCCCCTCTCTTGTTCAGAGAAACAAATTCCGATACTTTCTTATTCGCCAACAGCATAAATTCTTCGATCAAATGATTGGAATCTTTGCTTATTTTAAAGTAAACTCCCACCGGTTCGTTGTTTTCATCCAGATTGAACCGTACTTCACTTCTGTCGAAAGTAATCGCTCCGTCTTTGATTCTTTTCTGACGCATGATTTTCGCCAATTGATCTAAAACCAGAATTTCTTCTTTAAAATCACCGTCTTTTCCTTCAATTCTTTCCTGCGCTTCTTCGTACGTAAATCGTCTGTCTGAATGAATTACCGTTCTTCCGAACCACTGTTTTTTGATTTCAGCTTTGTCATTCAGCTCAAAAACGGCTGAAAAAGTAAATTTATCTTCGTGCGGACGCAGCGAACAGACATCATTACTTAAAACTTCCGGAAGCATCGGTACAACACGGTCTACCAGATATACGGAAGTGGCTCTCTGGTAAGCTTCATCATCCAGAATCGTTCCTGGAACCACATAATGCGAAACATCCGCAATATGAACTCCGATTTCCCAGTTTCCGTTGTCTAATTTTCTGATGGATAAAGCATCATCAAAATCTTTTGCATCTTTCGGGTCGATGGTGAAGGTTGTAATTCCACGCATATCCCATCTTTTTGCAACTTCTTCTTCATTGATGCTTCTGTCTATTTTATCAGCATCTCTTTCCACTTCTTCAGGGAATTCGTACGGCAGTCCATATTCGGCAAGAATAGAGTGGATCTCCGTTTCATGTTCTCCCGGAGCTCCTAAAACCTGGATAATTTCTCCTTCCGGATTTTTATCTCCCGATCTCCATTCCGTCATTTTTACGATCACTTTATTGCCGTCTTCCGCACCTCCAAATTTAGGTTTCGGAACAAAAATATCAGTATTAATGGTCTTTTTATCACAAACCACAAAACCAAAATCTTTGTGAGGAACTATCTGTAAAGTTCCCACAAATTCTGTTCTCGTTCTTTCTAAGACTTCCAGAACAGAACCTTCCAGTTTTTTGCCTTTATAGGTATAGGTTACAATTAATACTTTATCGCCCTGCAAAGCATCTTTTACGTTTTTGGAGTGGATAAAAATATCATCTTCAAGACCTTCTACCTTTACATAAGCATTACCGGACTGGTTGAAATCGATAATTCCTGTTAACGTTCCTTTGATATTAAGGTTAACAATATATTTTCCTTTTTCTGTTTCTTTAATTCTTTCGGCAGCCTGCAATCTGTGCAGTGCCTGAATCACAAGCTCTCTCTGTCTTGGATTCTTATAATCTATTCCGTCTGCAATCTGCTTATAGTTGTAGACTTTCGTAGAATTTTCATTCATAAATCTAAGGATCAGTCTTCCGATTTCCTTTAGTTTATGTTCATTTTTCTGACTTATATATTTTCTTTTTTTTGCCATTTTAATTTGTAATTCGTTAAATTTTCAATTCTGATCTCCCCATCAGAGGGATTTAAATCATCCTCTAACAAGAGATTTTTTAAATCTTAAAGTTTAGTTTATTGGTAAAAACCCATCAATTTTCCTTCCATTTATTCTACAACGGAAGTTTTAGTTTTGTATAAATTTAATACAAATATGGAGAAGAGTGGAGAAAAACCTTTTAATAATGTGTTTTTAAATTTTCTACAGGCTTGTAAGGAAATAATAGATGGTAATTTCTATTGGACGCTGCAAATATACAAAATAAAAAATAAATAAGGCTTGCAAATTGATTTACAAGCCTTTATACTTTTAGCAGAATGCAATTTTGTCTACTCTGCTCTGATGTCTACCTCCTTCAAAGTCTGTAGAAAGGAATTTCTCAGCAATTTCGATAGCCACTTCCTTTGATATGAATCTTGCAGGGATCGAAATCATATTGGCATCATTATGCTGTCTTGCCAAGGAAGCAATCTCCGGCATCCAGCAAAGTGCGCAGCGAATCTTCTGATGTTTGTTGGCAGTGATCTGAACGCCGTTCCCGCTTCCGCACAGCAAAATTCCCAGTTCATTTTCACCGTTTTCAACAGATGTAGCAGCGGGGTGTACAAAGTCCGGATAATCCACACTGTCTGTGGAAAACGTGCCAAAATCCTGAATTTCAAAACGTTCTGAAAGATAGTTCTTAACAATCTCCTTGTATTCATAGCCTGCGTGGTCTGCAGCAATTGCTATTTTTCTTTTCATAATACTTGTATTAAGCCTTTAATAGATTTATTCCACACAAAGTTAAGTATAATGTGGATAAGTCTTAAATTTTTGCGAGTTAATTGTGAAAACGCTTGTGGGTAACTGTTGAAAAAAGTTCTAAAACTAAAGTTTCGTAACATTGAAAAATTTTGTAATGGAATTTTACTTTCATAGATCCGACATTTTTTTACACAAAGTTATTGGGGAGAATTCTCAGTCTTTTCCATAAAATATTTATTAATAATACTAAATTCTGAAAGTTACCCACAATTGTTAATAACGATGTGAAATACTATGAAATCAATGGATTACAATGTATATAAGTTGTGAATTGGCTTAAAATTAAATGTGGTAAAGTATTTCATTAAAATTTATCCCCTAAACTAACAATACTCAACAACAGTATCATTTTTCTTTTTTTAAGAGAAAAGAAATTATGTTGATTGATGAATGATGAGTCTGCGGGAAACTTTTTGAAAACTTTTCAAAGCTTGAATCGTTCTGAAAATTTTAAAATCTTACATTTGTGAAACAAAATTTGAACGAAATGAATGAACCCGACCTGCCGGAAAATTAAAGCTTATGGATTCTCAAAGTCGGTTCACTTCACCCGAAAAAATATAAAATGTACATATGAAAACAATCAATGATTTCAATTTCAATGAAAAGAAGGCGCTTGTAAGAGTGGATTTCAATGTTCCGCAGGACGACCAGCTGAAAGTTACAGACAATACGAGAATTGTTGCAGTAAAACCGACCGTGGATAAAATCCTTAAAGATGGTGGTTCTGTAATTCTGATGGCTCACTTGGGAAGACCAAAAGGAGAGGTTAAAGACGAGTTTTCGCTAAAACATATCGTAGACGAGGTTTCTGAGGTTTTAGGACAGGAAGTTAAGTTTGTGGACGAATGTGTTGGAGAAAAGGCTGAAAAGGCTGCTTCTGAGCTTAAGCCGGGAGAAATTCTTTTGTTGGAGAATCTGCGTTTTCATAACGAAGAGGAAAAAGGCGATGAAGCTTTTGCAGAACAGCTTTCTAAATTAGCAGATGCATATGTGAATGATGCATTCGGAACAGCTCACAGAGCGCACGCTTCAACAGCGGTTATTGCTAAATTTTTCCCATCAACTAAATTTTTCGGTTTATTGATGGCTAAAGAGCTTCAGGCGATTGATAAAGTACTAAAAAGCGGTGAAAGACCTGTTACAGCTATTCTTGGTGGTTCTAAAGTTTCAACTAAAATTACCATTATAGAAAATATTTTATCGGCAGTTGATAATTTAATCATCGGAGGCGGAATGGCGTTTACTTTCATTAAGGCTTTAGGCGGAAAGATCGGTACCTCCTTAGTGGAAGAAGATAAGTTACCTTTAGCACTGGAGATTTTAGAAAAAGCGAAGGAACATAAAGTAAAAGTTTATCTTCCGTCTGATACAGTAATTGCTGAAAGTTTCAGTAATGATGCCGACAGAAAAGAAGTAGATATTTACGAAATTCCTGAAGGATGGATGGGACTGGATGCAGGTCCGAAATCGAGAGATCAGTTCAATGATGTATTGTTAAATTCCAGAACGATTCTTTGGAACGGACCGATCGGAGTTTTCGAAATGTCGAATTTTGCGGCAGGAACTGTTGCATTGGGAGACAGTATTGCCGAAGCTACAAAATTGGGAGCTTTCTCTTTAGTTGGAGGAGGAGACAGTGTTGCGTTTGTGAAGCAATTCGGTTACGGAGAAAAAGTAAGTTATGTTTCTACCGGTGGAGGAGCAATGTTGGAAAGTCTGGAAGGTTTGGAACTTCCAGGTGTTGCTGCCATTAACAATTAAGAAAATTAATTTGTATATCTTAAGTCCGCTGATTTTTTCGGCGGACTTTTTATTTTAAGCTTGCTCAAAGTCATTTTAAATTTAACCGCAAAAGATACAAAAGACTTTATTGAATTTATTTAAAGTATTACAAAAGTCTGCAAAGAGAAAAATCTTTGATTTTTTACTTATGTATTCTTTTTCCTTTTAAGTAATAAACTTAAGAAACTAAAGTGTTTAAATCTTTTGTTATATAAAAGTTTATTATGAAGCTTTAAAATTTTTATAAATTATTTTTAAAGTTTAAATATTGTTCTTAAAAAACGATCAGTATTTTTAATTTTCAAATACGAAGAACAAATTAAAAATTTTCATTTTTGATTTATCAAAGAATAAATTCTCAAATCCTGAAAATTTCCAGAGAATTGAAATTTCTGAAATGGATAAAAATTTTTGCTGATTCATTTTTTACTTAATTGCTCATATTGGAGTTAATTTCAAAATTAGTCGAAAAGTCAAAAAATATGATGATGATATAATGATTAAAATTTTCAAAATTCTAAAAGGATTAAAATTGAAGTTTTTAAAAACTATTGTTAGTTTTCTAATTTTCAAAAAAAATTAAAATATGCTTTGTATGAAAAGTTTAATGGTAAAGAAAAATAGAGTTAAATTTTGAGTTACTAACTTTTTACTAACAAATTTTAAAATTCTAATCTGATTTTTTCCAAAATTTAATCTTGTGAAAAAAATATTCAGAAAATTGAATCGAGTAGAGGAGGTAATAAAAAATAAAATCCCGGAGAATTTCCCGGGATTTTGATTTTCAAGGCTCAAATTCTGAAAAATTGACCTTCAGAAATGGCTTAAATTTCGATTTTCTACTTTTTTTCGATAATGTATATCAAACTTGAAAATTCGTTCGAAAAAAGGGCTTTTACGTTAGAAATCGTTCCGTAGATCGTTGCTTTAAGCCAAAATAGGGATGATTTTTTATATTTTTCGCTTAGCATAGAGATGTAATAAGAATCCAAAACTAGAGGTTTGATTTTTCTCATTTTCCAATTTGGTTTTTTGGCAATCAGATTTTCCATACCGTTTTTTGAAAAATGATAGACGTGTCTCGGAACATCATACGCCGCCCAATATTCTTTATAATGTATCGCATCGTAAGAAGTAGGATTGGGAACGGCAATAATCAACAGTCCTTTGTCTTTTAGTTTACGGTTGAAAATTTCCAGCATCTCGTCCTGATTTTCGATATGTTCAAAAACATGCCATAAAGTAATTGCGTCCAGACTTTTATCTTCAATGGAATGAATATTATCTAAAATAGTAGCTTTTGAAATTTTATTCTGGGCTGCTTTTCTTGCATCTGCATCCGGTTCAAAACCGAAAGTTTCGAAATCATTTTCTATAAACTTTACAAATTCTCCGGCTCCGCAACCATAATCCAATACTTTTGATCCTTTGCTGATTCGGTCTAAAAGGATATTTTTTTTGTACTGCAAATTAAAGGACTGCAAAAATTTATACAGTTTTTCTTTAAGACTTCCGGAATCCTGATGATGGGAAATATAATCTTCACTTTCATAATATTTCGAAATATTGGATGGAATAGGGGAGGTCTTGAAAACTCCTTTGGTATCTGTTTCAATAATTTCAAAAATTTCCTGAGATAGAAAATGATCTTTTATTTTCATTTGATTTTTCTTTAAAATTAAAAATTAAGATATTCAGACCTTTGTATAAGCTCATAAATACCTTAATTTTTGATTGTATTTTTATGAATGTTTCACGTGAAACATTTTCGTTTTAGCGTCCTAAATAGACCAATAAAACGTTAATATCTGCAGGCGAAACTCCGCTGATTCTTCCAGCCTGTGCAATTGTTTTTGGTTTTACATTCGTCATCTTCTGCTTTGCTTCAGCAGAAAGACTTGAGATCTTAGTATAATCGAAATCTTCCGGAATTTTAATGTTTTCCAGACGGTTCAGTTTTGCTACATTTTCTTTTTCTTTCTCAATATAGCCTCTGTATTTGATATTCACTTCTGCCTGTTCTCTTACTTCATCATCAAATTTAGAAGAAACTTCGTTGATAAAGTCGATCTGATCCAGTTTTTCCAACGTCATATTCGGTCTTGTAAGAATCTGAGCTGCTCTGTAAGCTTGATCAACAGGACTGCTTTCGATAGTTTCCAGAATAGGATTGATTACTCCGGGCTTTAAAGAGGTTTCCCGAAGAAAGCTTTCAAGTTCTTCGCTCTGAGCGACTTTTTCATTCACTCTTTTTAGTCGTTCTTCTTTAGCTAAACCTAAATCAAAGGCTTTTTGTGTTAATCTGATGTCTGCGTTATCCTGTCTTAAAAGAAGTCTGTATTCTGCTCTTGAGGTAAACATTCTGTACGGTTCTTCTGTTCCTTTTGTGATAAGATCATCAATTAAAACTCCGATGTAGGCTTCATCTCGGTTAAGGATAAATTCATCCTGTTCTTTTACTTTGTTATGAGCGTTGATTCCGGCAATAAGACCTTGTCCGGCTGCTTCTTCGTATCCCGTTGTCCCGTTGATCTGTCCCGCGAAGTACAAATTATCAATTAATTTTGTCTCCAAGGTATGCTTCAATTGGGTAGGAGGGAAGTAGTCATATTCAATAGCATAGCCCGGACGGAATACTTTTACGTTTTCGAATCCCGGAATATGTTTCATTGCTTTGATCTGCACATCTTCCGGAAGGGAAGAACTGAATCCGTTTACATAGATCTCTACCGTTTTCCAACCTTCGGGTTCTACAAACAACTGGTGTCTGTTTCTCTCTGCAAAACGGTTGATCTTATCCTCAATACTCGGACAGTATCTCGGCCCTAAACTTTGAATTGTACCATTGAACATTGGGCTTCTGTCGAAACCTTCACGTAAAATATCATGTACTGTTTCGTTGGTATAAACAATGTAGCAGCTTAATTGTTTGGTTAATTTAGGTGTGTCTAAATAGCTGAATTTTTGAGGATTTTCATCTCCTTTCTGTTCTTCCATTTTAGAATAATCCAGACTTCTTCCGTCAACGCGGGGTGGGGTACCGGTCTTCATTCTTCCTGCTTCAAAGCCTAAAGAAACGAGCTGTTCTGTAATTCCAAAAGCTCTTGGTTCGCCCATTCTTCCGCCTCCTAATTGTTTGTCTCCAACGTGGATCAAACCATTGAGGAAAGTTCCGTTGGTAAGAACTACAGAACGTCCTTTGATCTCTATTCCTAATGAAGTAACTACTCCGGCAACTTTATTATTTTCGATAATAAGCTGCTTTACCATGTCCTGAAAGAAATCAAGATTGGGTGTATTTTCTAAAGCCAAACGCCATTCTTCCGCGAAAAGCATTCTGTCGTTTTGTGTTCTTGGTGACCACATGGCAGGACCTTTTGAAAGATTCAGCATCTTGAACTGGATCGCAGATTTGTCTGCTACAATTCCGGAATATCCTCCCATCGCATCAATCTCTCTTACGATCTGTCCTTTTGCAATTCCTCCCATTGCAGGGTTGCAGCTCATCTGTCCGATGGTCTGCATATTCATTGTAATAAGCAGCGTCTTTGAACCTAAATTGGCTGCTGCAGCGGCGGCTTCACATCCTGCGTGACCGGCACCCACTACGATTACATCATATATTTCTGAAATCATTTTTTTTTGCTTGTTTTAAGCCTTAATTTTTACTCTTTTTTATAAATGTTTCACGTGAAACATTTATAAATTTTATTGTCTTAAATCTGTTCTGTTGCGCTTTATTTAGCCCCGATCGCAGCATTTGTCTGAGCTCATTTTCTTTTGAAAAAAGAAAATAGCGAGTGCGGAGAGCGGGATTAAGCTCTAAAAAAAACTTAATGGTATTTTGCTAAATAATGATCTTCTTTTCCTCGCATCTGCAGTTCTTCTTCTTCTGTTTTATCTTTATATCCGCAAAGGTGCAGAATACCGTGAGCTAAAACTCTCCGTAATTCTTCTTCGTAATTTCTGGATAGGGTAGAAGCGTTGTCTGAAATGCGCTGCAAAGATACAAAAATCTCGCCGCTTATGGTCTTCCCTTTTACATAGTCAAATGTAATGATATCAGTATAGTAGTCGTGCTGTAAATAATCCTGATTTACCTTGAGTAAATATTCGTCGTCACAGAAAATATAATTGATCTCGCCCAATTTTTTTTCTTCTGAAAGAATAAGGTCTTCCAGCCATTTTTTGTATTCTGTGTTTACCGATTCGGGTAAGTTTTCGTAAAAAAATTGTATCATTTTGTAATTAAAACCAGTGTCCTAAGATAACACTGAATATGCCTTTTTGATTGTTTTTAAGTGAATGGCTGAAGTTGATTTTGATCTGCCCGAAAGGAGATTTGTATCCAGCCGTTAATCCTATTGAACTGAAGTTTAATTTTACCGCATCCTCAAAGGTTATATCATTGGAAAGATTGGCAAATGAAAAGTTTCCGCTCAGGAAATAGTTTTTATTGAATTTAAACTGAAGGTCGTTTGAAATTAAAACCACATTATTGCTGTTCAGTTGAGCAAAATAGAACCCCGAAAAGCTTCTGTAGTTTACGATATTCTGTTCAAAAATTCCGCCCAGTCTGTATTTGTAGAAGTCGGGAAGGTTTTCTCCGATCGTGATTCCTCCGTAAAGATTGAGTCTGTAGGAAAACTGTTTTGAAAGAGGAAGATTTATTCTGATGTCTGCTTTTACCTGAACGAGTCTTTTTTCTACTTCCGATTTTAAAAGGTCGATTACTTTTCCTTCTGCGTTAATGTAAATTCCGCGGGTAGGGAAGTCTCTGTCGTTTTGTGTATCGCTTTTCAGAAATACGTACGGATTGAGAAATCTGCTGTATCTTTTATTGTCTCCGTTGAATTCTGCTTCGAAATAATCGTGACTGATTCCGCCGCCGATTGCAAATTTATCTTTCCAGATCGACTGAATATAAGCTTCATTTCTCAGCCAGATCCATTTGTCTACTTCATTGTTATTGACATCTTTCAAATTAAAGCTCATTCCCGAAGAATAAATTCCGAAGCCCGGAATATATCCGTTATCAATAAAATAGTTTAAATAATATCGGGGTTTATCTCCCACAACAATGTCCAGCGAAAGATTTGAATTTCGAGATAAAAGTCGTTTTGCTGAATAGTTTAAAAGAAGTCCTGTTTTGAAAATTTCGTCGTAATGCAATCCGAATTTTAGAAAATGTCTTGTATCGTCTTCGGTAACGTAGAGCTTAAGGTAATTTGAATTGTTTCCGGAAATAATATCGTAATTGATGAATTTGTAATTGTTGGTGGCGACCAATTTATCAATCTGTTTATTGATGCTTCCGTAGGTTTGAAGAGAAGGAAGCCGCAGTCCCATTTTCCCTAAAACATAATTTTTACCGTAAATTCTGCTTCCTTCGATCTCGAGACTGTCGATTTTATAAACATTGGAGTAAATAGGACTCATTTGCTGTCTTATTCTGTCGAAAGGTCTCTTGGGTAGCTGATCGAGAATATCGACGTATTTTAAGCCTTCTACGTAGCCGCTGTCGAGAATTTTTTTCTTATCATCGTAGCTTGTGGCTGTCATGCCCGTTAAATTAGGTTTAATGTTGATATCGGTATACTGATACTGCCTTTTGGTATCTTTTTTAATTCCGAAATCGATGACCTGGTTCAGGATGGCGATAATGCTGTTCAGATCTTCACGTTTGGAAAGATCCTGATTGAGATCAACCCCGATAACGATATCAATTCCTTTATCTTTTAAAGGTTTGGAAGGATAGTTCACCGTCATAGCTCCGTCAATATAAATACTGTCATTTATTTTTACGGGATCCATGAGTGACGGAAATGCAGAACTTGCCATAATCGACTGTACCAGATCTCCTTTTTCAAAAATCTGCATATTGCCGCTTTCCAGATTGGTCGCGACACACATAAAAGGAATCGGGAGTTTGGAGAAATCGTCAATATTGGAAACATTTTTGAAAAGTTCCTTCAGCAGATAGACATTTTTCTGTCCGGAACTGATGGAAGAGGGAAGTGTAATTTTTCCGTTCTTGAGAGGAATAGACAATAGATATTTGTCAACAGATTTATTAAAGAAAGTTGTTTCCTGTCGTTTTGCTTTGGGATCTGTAATTAAAGAATAGAAATCGGTGTCCATTACAATCTTTTCTATCTCTTTTCCGGAATATCCTGAAGCGTACAGTCCGCCGACAATGGCTCCCATACTTGTTCCTGCGATGTAATCTACTTTTACCCCGAGAGAATCCAGTATTTTAAGAACACCAACATGAGAAAATCCTTTAGCTCCGCCACCTGCGAGAGAAAGTCCTATCTTAGGATTTTTCGGGATTACGAGATCTTTCTTTACTTGAGAATGAATCATAATCAATTGAAAGGCAAATAAAATCATCAGGAGCTTTCTCATAGGCTAATCTTTTACATAAATCCGTTTCACGCGGGGCGAAATGGAGGTTAAAACTTCATAGGTTATTGTTTTGCAGTAGTCTGCGAATTCTTTTAAACTTGGTTTTGCGTTAAAAATGGTAACAGTATCGCCTTCCTTTACATTGGGGATATGATCTACGTTAATCATCATCATGTCCATACAGATGCTTCCTACAATTGGAGCAAGGGTTTTGTGTATTCCTACATTACCGACCTGATTTCCGATTAATCTTGGGATTCCATCGGCATATCCTACAGGAATGGTGGCTATTTTGGTTTGATGATCTGTTTTAAATCGACGGCTGTAACCAACTGATTCTCCGTTTTCTACCAAAGAAATTTGAGAGATTACCGTTTTAAAGCTTACTACGGATCTCAGTTGTTTCTGTATTTCACTATTTGGTGATTCTCCTAACATCCCGATACCGATTCTTACCATATCATATTGATGATTGGTGTAATTGGTTATTCCTGAAGAATTTAAAATATGTCGGATAGGAGTGTACCCCAATTTTTCTATCAAATAGGTTGAGTTTTTTTCAAAAGTTTCAAGCTGATGGAAAGTAAATTCTTTTTCATTCGGCAAATCTGAAGAAGAAAGATGGCTGAAAATACTCTGAACTTTTACATTCATGGAATTTAAAGTCTCACTTAACTGATCCAGTTCATTGCCTTTAAAACCAAGACGATGCATTCCTGTTTCCAGTTTGATGTGAATCGGATATTTTTTATCATATCCGGATTTCTGAACGGCTTCATAGAATAATTCCAGAACTCTGAAACTGTAAATTTCCGGTTCCAGATTATACGCAATCACCGTTTCATAACTATGCTGTTCAGGATTCATAACCACAATAGGAACCGTAATTCCTTTTTTTCTGAGTTCTACACCTTCATCAACAAAAGCAACCCCAAGATAATCTATGTGATGATGCTGCAAAAATTCCGAAATCTCATAACTTCCTAAACCATAAGAGTTTGCTTTTACCATCGCCATCATTTTTGTGGTTGGTTTTAATAAAGATTTATGGTAATTGATGTTATGAAGAATAGCATTTAAATTAATTTCTAAAACCGTATCATGTTTTCTGAGCTCAAGCAGATCTTTAAGTCTTTCTATTTCAAATTTCCTTGCTCCTTTTAATAAAATGATCTGGTTTTCAATTTCTGTAAGATATTTACTTTCAATCAATTCCTTAGTATTGATGAAAGTAAAAGTTTTAGTTTTAAATAATTCACTAAATTTTGATATTTCGTCACCGATTAGAAAAACAGAATCGAATTTCTGTTCGTTTACAAGTTCTGAGACTTCTTCATACAGTTCTTTCGAATTGGAATTTACCCCTACAATATCAGTAAGAACCAGAGATTTTTTCGGTTTATTGTATTCATTAAGAAATTGAAGCGCGGTTTTCAGAGAATCAAGATCAAGGTTAAAAGAATCGTTGATTATGATATTGTTTTTAATTCCTTCAATCGCTTCAAGTCTCATTTCAACGGCCTTTAAAGCGTTGATTTTTTCGACGATCTTTTCGTTTTCAACACCAAGTTCCTTTAAAACCGTTACAAGCGCCAAAGCATTCGTTAAAGTCGCTTCATCTCTCTGATGCACCGGAAAAGAGATTTCTTCGTCGAAATAATGTACCGTTACATCTTCGTTTTTCGAAATATTGTTTTTGAAGTAAACTTCGTTGTCTTCCTTAAAGCCGTAAGAAATTAATTTTTTACCTGAATATAATGCCTTTATCTTTTTGTCAACCAAAGAATTATCCCCGTTGTAAATAACCGTTTCAGAATGTTTGAATAATTTGATTTTTTCATCAATCAGCTCCTCTTCCGATTGGAAGTTGGCAAGATGAGCAGTTCCGATGTGGGTAAGCAAACCAATCTGCGGATGGAAAATATTTTCGAGCTTTTCCATTTCGTCTGGCTTTGAAATGCCTACTTCAAAAATTCCTAATTGATGTGAATTATTAATCTGAAGCAGAGAAAGCGGAAGTCCGATTTGGGAATTGAAACTCTTCGGGCTTTTTACCGTCGGGAATTCATTCCACAGACATTGATACAGCCATTCCTTTAAAATCGTTTTTCCGTTACTTCCTGTAATTCCGATTGATTTTAAATGAGCATTTTCAAAATGAAATTTAGCTAATTTCTGAAGAAACTCAACCGAATTCTCAACAATGATCCACGTAATATTTTCAAACTGCGGATGATGATGTTCGGAAATGATGACATTTATTCCACGGTCGATCGCAGATTCAATGAACCTTTCTCCGGAATTTTTTGGAGTATTGATCGCTATAAACGCAGTATTTTTAGTAGAATAAATAATTCTGCTGTCGAAAGCGATATTCCTGATTATTATATTTTTGTCTCCAATAATCTTCGCATTGGTAATTTCTGCGATATGGTTTGTCGTGTAGTTCATAAACTACTTTTCTGTAATTAGGTTATAATTAGAATCAGGATTTCGGAAGTTATTAATCATATTTAAAAGATTTATTTGATTTCCTGAAATTTCATAAATGATAGAGTTGTGTTTCGTAATTAATAATTTGTGAAACGCTGTGTCTTCATATTTCTGATGAATAAGATTTCCATTTTCAAGCAGAGAAATTTTTCTTTCTAAAATTTCATAAAAATCTTCCAAAACATCGAACCCCCAGTTTTCAATGAGAAAATCTTCTAAAATTTCTAAATCCGATTTGGCTCTATTTGTCCAAAAAATATTCATTTTTCTTTTTTGCAATTCTTTCCTTTGCTTCATTCATCACTGCCATATGTTCGGTTATCCGTCCGTTTTTTACGTCGTCTAAACCTTCCTGAATAGCATTGAGAATATCATCATGCGAAATTTTTTCCGGTTCTATAATTTCCGCAATCTTCAGCAGTTCCTCTGGAAGAAATTTTTTCTCTTTCATTTTTCTGAAAAACGTAGGCTCGGAAATTCCGCTCTTTTCGATGATGTATTTCATTTTGAAAGGCGAATTTTTCAGAATCTCGTCAATAGAATTGCTGATCTTGATGTAATTTTTAATTTCTAATATCATTTTCTGATAGTTTTCACTATTAAATTTTAAACAAAATTAATAATAAATTTGATATTAAATCTCTTTTTTATTCAAAACTTCATCCACAAAAACTCTTCTGCTTACCGCATCGTAAGATTCTGTCTCTCCAAGTTCTACAAGATCTTTTCCTGCGGAAGTTCTCATGGAATAGTTGGCAAGATTTCCTGTTCTTCTACAGATCGCGTGTACTTTTGTAACATATTCTGCAGTTGCCATCAGATTCGGCATTGGTCCGAAAGGTCTCCCGAGAAAATCCATATCCAGACCTGCAATAACCACTCTTATTCCGCCGTTTGCCAATTGATTGGCTATATCCACAATGCTTTCGTCAAAAAACTGTGCTTCATCAATTCCTACTACATGACAATTGGAAGCTAGCAAAAGAATTTCGCTGGGATTTTCTACCGCCGTGCTTCGGATTTTATTCTGATTGTGCGAAACCACATCTTCATCCGAATAGCGCGTATCCAGTTTTGGTTTAAAAATCTCCACATTCTGCCCTGCCATTTCAGCTCTTCTAAGCCTTCGGATCAACTCTTCAGTTTTTCCGGAAAACATTGAGCCACAAATAACTTCCATCCAACCACTTTGTTTGGAATGATTAATTGTATTTTCTAAAAACATTTGTTAAATTAGCCGTATATTTTTAAGATCAAAAGTAAGCAATTTTAACAAGATTCTTCTATGCAGAACATCCAAGATTTAAAGGAAAAGATTTTTTTTGAATCCAAGAATATCATTGGTATTTTGGATAAAATAAGCAACGTAGACGAACTTTCGTCAAAGCAGGATCTTGTGGAAGAGCTTGCTAACAGAATTTCGTTTCTCCGGCTGCTGGAAAAAAATATCGAGTATTTCGGAAGTGAAAATTCTTCGCTGATTTCAGAAAATAAAGAAAATTTTTCTACACCCGCTCCTTTGCAGGAAGTCCATGATTTCAGCAGTGAAGTAACCGAAGAAGAAGCCATTTTCAATAATGAGCTTAATGAAATTGAGGGAAGCGAAGCCGGAAATTATTCAAGTGAAGTGACTGAGGAAGAGGCAATTTTTAACAATCAGTTAAATGAGATTGTAGAAGGTGAACTTCACGAAACTTTAATTAATTTTGCAGAAGAAAATTCGCAGGATGAAATTCAGAATGATCTGAAAGAGAATGAAGATGTTTTCAATGCTCAGTTAAATGAGCTTGATGAATATGAAACTTCTGAAAACAACGGAGCGGATCTGAATTTTGTGGATGAAGAAAGAATTCTGGCAAATTCTGAACCTGAAAATGATGAAGAAATCTCAGAAGAAATGTTTAATGAAAACAAAACGGAAGAAGAAGTTATCTTTAATCATCAGTTAAATGAAATTGATGAATTTGAAAACGAAATTTCGAACAATCGTGGAGATATTCTGAATGATTTTGATGAAGAAGAAAAAATTCAAAACAATTATCAGTATAAAAATGAAGAAGAATCTGAAAAAATCCCGAGTATTTTCGACGGGGAAGTTTTAGATGAAAATGAAGAAATTTTAGTGGAAGAAAATGATAATCAGTATTCTTCTCACACAATGATGGAACAGGGCGAATTGGCGACCGATATTTCAAATGCTGAAAACATTATAAACGAAATTAAAAATGAAGCTTCTGTAGAAGAAAAACAGGAGACTTCAGTTTTAGCGGAAATTAATGACAGAAGAAAAATTGTTGAGATCAACAAACCTGTTTCGGAAGAGAAAGAACATTTAAAATCTGATGAAAGCTTTGAAAATCTCGAAGCCTATCATCATGATAAAAAGATAAAACTGGCAAATATCAAAGGACTGAAAGCGGTACAGTCGCTTTTTGATGATGATCATCTTGAAAGAGATATGCCGAAGGAAAAAACAGTTCCTGAGAAAAAAGAAGAGACAGGAAGCATTTTAAAAACCAATATTCCAACCGATTTTATGGAAGCGGAAAAGAAAAAGCCTGAGTTTAAACTTGATTTAAACGACAGGATTGCTTTCACAAAAACACTGTTTGGAGGAAGCCAGACGGAACTGAATGAAGTTGTGAATAACCTGAACAGTTTCAGAACACTGGAAGATGCTAAGGAATATCTGAGCGATCTTTATTATGCCAAAAAATGGAATAAAGTGGATGAGTACGCGCAGAGACTTTGGATATTGGTGGAAAATAAATTTTTATAAACTAAATTTTGAGCGGAATCCTATATTTTGTTCCTACACCGATCGGGAACCTCGAAGATATGACCTACAGAGCGGTAAATGTACTGAAAGAGGTTGATTATATTTTATGTGAAGACACAAGAACTTCCGGAATTCTTTTAAAGCATTTCGAGATTTCCAAGCCTTTAAAATCCTATCATTTACACAACGAGCATCAGACAACGGAAAAAGTGATTACAGACCTTAAAAGCGGTCAGAATATCGCGATTATTACTGATGCAGGAACTCCCGGAATTTCAGATCCGGGTTATTTGCTGGCAAAAGCAGGTTCCGATCATCATATTGAAATGATCTGTTTACCGGGAGCAACCGCTTTTGTTCCGGCTTTGGTGGTTTCAGGATTACCGAATAACGAATTTCTATTTGCCGGATTTCTTCCTCAGAAAAAAGGCAGACAAACGAAGCTGAAACAGCTTGCAGAAGAGAAAAAAACAATTGTTTTATACGAAAGTCCGCATAAAATCAATACCACACTGGAGCAGATTAAAGAATTTTTCGGCGAAGAAACCAAGGTTAGCTTAAGCCGTGAGATTTCCAAAAAGTTTGAAGAAACCAAACGCGGAACAATTCTTGAACTCATTGAGTTTTCCAAAAGCAAAACGTTAAAAGGTGAGATTGTTCTCATCGTAAATAATTCCATTTAATTGAAAAATTTAATTTTCGTGCTGCTTTCGTCGGTCTGTTTCGGGCAGACGGACCAGTACAAACAGATACTTTTAACAAAAAAAATAGGCAAAGAAGTCCGTTTCTATTCCAAAGGATACGGAATGATTTCTGATGCCAAAACCGGAAAGTCCGGAATTGTAGATTCTCTGGGCAATATCACTTTTGAGTATCCTTCAAAAAGTGAAATTTCGCATTTATGGAAAAACAGGTTTGTTTTGAGGGTAAAAGCGGGAAATTCCAATGGAAAAACAGCGATTATCGATGCTTCCGGAAAGGAAGTTATTCCGATGGATCTTTTCAAATTCAGAACCTGGGAAAATAAAGACAGGCTTATTTATTCAAAAAAAGGAAAAGACTGTGTGTACGATTTTAACGGGAAAGAAATTATCCCGTTCTCAGAAAAGATAGTTTTTGGAAGCGAAAACAGATTTTTTGTTAAAAATAATGGAATGTGGCTGATTTATGATTTTGACGGAAAGAAAATTTCAGACCGACCGTTTACAGATGATCTTCGTTTCTACAAAGGCAGGGCTTATCTTTCGAAAGGTGAAAAATCCGGAGAAGTTATTGATAATAATGGTAAAACCTTAAGCACCATTTCGGAACATAACGTAGACAATATCAATGCGTTTCCTTATTTGGTAACTTTAGATACTTCTAAAAATAAATACGGAATTATTGATGAAAAAGAAAACATCATTGCCGATGAAATGTATGAACAGGCTTTCGTGGGAAGAGAATTCATTTACCTTACCAGAGAAGATAAAGTAAGTATTTTTTCTAAGAAGGAAGGGAAGGTGTATGATCTTGATTATCATTATGTAAACCCACTTTTCAATGGTTTGTTTAAAACCTCGCAGGATCAGAAAAATCCAAAAACTGCCGTTGTCCGTTTAAACGGAGAAGTGATTTTTCCGAAGGAATACGACAGGGTAGAAGGTCTGAACATTGCCGGAGAAAAATATCTCTATCTGAGAAAAGATGACGAAGAAAAAATTCTGGATAAAAATTTAAAAAATATTCTGAATGACGATTACGAAATCGAAAAAATATTCCCCAATACACTGATTGTCAATAAAAACGAAACCTTTTACACATTTTCTCCTAAAACCGGAAATTATAAAGAGCTGAAAGGATTTAAAGAAGTAAAGCCTTTTGAACTTTATCCTACTTTAGTCGGAAAAAACATAGATAATTTTTACGGGATGATGGATGAAAGCGGAAATGAAATTGTACCTTTTGTCTACGATGACATCACAACATTTTTGGGAGTTAACGAATTTGTGGTGAAAAAAGATAATAAATTCGGCGTTACCAACGATAAAAATGAACCTTTAACGGAAATTGTCTACGATAAGTTTTTTCCGGATAAAAAAGGCATTAAACTTACCAAAGGAAAAGAAACAGAATTCATCTATTTTACAGAGCAAAAAGACAGAAGTTTTATCGATTAACGTACATGATGTGCGTTCATGATAAAAAACAGGCATAAATTTTCGCTAAAAAAGTGATTTAAAATGCATTGAATAACATTTTGTAATATCTTTGCGCACTGTTTTATTTCTGTAAAATTAAATACTGTATATTAGCCAACTTTCAAAAGGCGAATACGTTATAAAGAAAAATAATTGTCATATATGAAACTATTAGAAGGAAAAGTAGCGCTAATTACGGGAGCTACACGAGGAATCGGAAAAGGAATTGCCGAAATGTACGCCGAACAGGGTGCAAAAGTAGCATTTACTTACGCCGGATCTGTAGAAAAAGCGAAGGAATTGGAAGCAACTTTAAGTTCTGTAACTCAAATTAAAGGGTATCAGTCTGATGCATCAGATTTTGATGCGGCTCAGACTTTAGTGGATGAAGTAATCGCTGAGTTTGGGAAAATTGATATTTTGGTAAATAACGCAGGAATTACGAAGGATAATCTGCTTTTGAGAATGTCGAAAGATGACTGGGATAAAGTAATGAAAGTAAATTTGGATTCTGTATTCAATCTTACCAAAGCGGTAATTAAGCCCATGATGAAGGCAAAAGCAGGATCGATCATCAACATGACTTCTGTAGTAGGAATCAGCGGAAATGCAGGACAGGCAAACTATGCAGCTTCTAAAGCGGGAGTTATTGGTTTTACAAAATCTGTAGCGCTGGAATTGGGTTCCAGAAACATCCGTTGCAACGCAATTGCTCCGGGATTCATCCAGACTGAAATGACGGATGCTTTAGATGATAAAGCAAAAGAAAAATGGAACGAAGCCATCCCGATGAAAAAACTGGGACAGACCAGAGATATCGCAAATGCGTGTGTATTCTTAGGAAGCGAAATGTCTTCTTACGTTACAGGACAGACGTTAAACGTTGACGGAGGTCTGTTGACATAAAAATATGAAAACGGTACAGAATATTACCTTATTCTTGTCGGTTTTACTACTAATCGGTCTGGTTTACATTTCTTTTTTTAATGTGTATCAGACCGATGATTATATCTATTCCTACGGAACAAAGAAGTTAGGATTTTTAGGGAATGTATGCGATTTTTATATGCATTGGGGAGGAAGATATTTTGGCTATACTATTAATATGCTGAATCCTGTTTCTAAAGATCCGTTCAATATACTCCCGAAAATTTATCCTGTATTTTTACTGATATCATTTCTTACAGTCATTATTTTAAATTTCAGACTGTATTTTAATTATTCCTTTGCTGAAGCGCTCAGAAAGAGCCTGTTATTATTTTTTATTTACACTGTTGGATTAATCAGCTTACCAGAACATTATTTTTGGATTACGGGATCTAATGTCTACTTTTTACCGGTTATTTTATCAGGTTTTTTATTCTTTTTTTATGGAAAGTTTCAGCAATCACACAAAAAACTGTTCTTCTTTTTAAGCGCTGTTATCATTTTTATTCTGATGGGGGCAAATGAAATCATCGCGCTGCTTTTGTTAGGAGCATTGAGCTTTATATGTTTTGAGAAAACATCAAAGGAAAATAAAATTCTTTTAGCCATCGGAATTATCGGATTTCTTATCAGCTTTTTAGCTCCCGGAAACTTCAACAGAATGGTAAAATCTGATGATGCTTTTTATTGGATATGGACCAAAAGAGCGGCTTTTTTTACTTTTAATTTTGGGTATATTTTTATAAAAACAGTATTTCTTATTCCTTTGTTTACTGCCTTATTTTTTGAAGAATTTACGATCTTAAAAAGCAAAATTAACTTTACCAAAGCCTGTATAATCTGCATGATTTCATTGCTGCCTTTAATGTTTTTGGGCTATCTGATCAATATTGTAGGAAGACAGAACGATAACATTGTCATCTTCTTTTTAAGCACGTTTTCTTTCATTTTACTATACAAAAAGGAGAATTTAAAAAAGTTTTGTTGGATCAGCTTTTTAGTCATCTTTCTGCCGGAAACAGATTTTTTCAATAAGAATTATTCGGGTTTTAATATAGATTATAACATGAATAATTTCGTTCAGGAAATTGCTGTAACAGATCTGAAAGCGTATGATGAAGAAATAAAAAGCAGAATTTCTTTAATTCAAAATTCAAAAGAAGACTCTTTAAAGATTGATAAAATAAGAGAAGTACCCAAAATACTGTACTTTGATGAATTGTCTTCCGCAAAAGAAGAGAAAAAATACGTTAATGATCAGTTGGAAAAATATTTCAACAAGAAAAGCATTGTTGTAAAATAAGTGCTATTTTTCTTGAAAAACTTTGTCATAAATAAGCTTCACCTGCAAATCTCCGAATCCGAAAATTCCCAGCTCATCACGGAACTTTTCAAAAACTTCACTAAAATCTGTTATGCCTTTCTGTATTAAATTTTGAATAAAAAATTCAGGATTAATGTTTTGATAAGTTGCAATCAATTCAGGTAAAAAACGAAAGCAATCTGATTGAATTTCAGAAAGTTGTTTTAATTTATTTTGATGATTACTTTGATAAGATTCCCATAAATTCAGTCCCAATTCAAGATCCTTTTGTTTAAATGAAACTCTTGAGGTTAATGTTTCTTCCAAATCAAAACGGTCAGAATCCGAAAATCCTTTCCATTGGTTTTCTTTCGATGCTTTTGGAAAAATCCTGTAGATGTTGATATTTTTATCCTTCGGAATAAGCGTTAAGCAAAACCACATATTAACCTGACAAAAAAGATCATCTTCAAACCAAAGATATACCTCAGAATTTTCCGGAATCTGCATCATCTTATTACATTCTGAAACCACTTTACGGTAATAATCTTCTTTTGTATCACCATAATTTTCAGCAATGAATTCTGATCTTACCTTCCAGAAAACATCCAGATTTTCAGCCTGTAAAGAACCTGCAACTAAAGCTTCTCTACAGATAATCATCTCGCCGGAAATCGTTGTTTCCTCCAATTGCTCAGCGAGACAATCACCATTTGTAATATTAAATATTTTGTTCAATTGTTAATCTTTAAATACCTGATTTTCCTGCTCCTGAACTCTGATGAAAGTCGTTCTTTTCGACAGTTCTTTCAGTTTGGAAGCGCCCACATACGTACAGGTAGAACGAACGCCGCCTAAAATATCTTTCACCGTATCCAGAACCGGACCTTTATAAGCCACTTTTACAGTTTTTCCTTCCGAAGCCCGGTATTCTGCAACACCGCCTGAATGTTTATCCATGGCTGTTTTCGAGCTCATTCCGTAAAAAAGTCTGTATTTTTTGCCGTTTTCTTCCACAATTTCGCCACCGCTTTCATCGTGTCCTGCAAACATTCCGCCCAGCATCACAAAATCTGCACCGCCGCCAAAAGCTTTCGCCACATCTCCCGGAACTTTACAGCCGCCATCTGCAATAATATGACCTCCTAAACCATGTGCTGCATCGGAACATTCTATAATTGCCGAAAGTTGAGGATATCCCACTCCGGTTTTCACTCTCGTCGTACAAACCGAACCGGGGCCAATCCCGACTTTAATGATGTCTGCGCCAACTAACAGAAGTTCTTCCACCATTTCTCCGGTTACAACATTTCCGGCAATGATGATCTTATCTGGGAAATTTGCCCTTGCCTTCTTCACAAATTCCACAAAATGCTCAGAATAACCATTGGCTACATCAATGCAGAGAAACTCGATTTTTGGATGTCTTTCGAGGATGGTTTTTATCTTTTCTTCATCTGCTTTTCCGGTTCCTGTGCTTAATGCGATATACTGATAAATGTTTTCAGGCTGAGAATTCAAAAATTCTGACCATTCTTCCACAGAATAATGCTTATGAACCGCTGTGATGATTTTTTCTTTTGCCAGTTCCACTGCCATTTCAAAAGTTCCCACTGTATCCATATTGGCAGCAATCACGGGAACGCCCTGCCATTTTTTTCGGGTATGTTTAAAGGTAAATTCTCTCTCAAGATCAACTTCAGAACGGGATTTCAGGGTAGAACGTTTCGGACGGAACATTACATCCTTAAAACCCAGTTTAATATCATATTCTATTCTCATAATTCGGATAATTATTTTAATTAAAATTATGAAAAAGATTGATTCTAATCTTTATTTAAAAGGATTTTATAAATTATTTATGATTGTCCGTTATTTGTCATAATTGGAAAAAATCTTTGAGTTCTTTGCTGAGTGAAACGCCTTTGCGAACTTAAAAACAGTTAGTATATAAAGAATCTTTGCGAGTCCTTTGCGTTAGAAAAAACAGTATGATTAATAGCGGATAATCAAAAATTATTTAATACAATTTAAATCTTGATTCAGAAGCTTACAAAATCATAAATACGATCACAAAAATCGACATATGAAGCTGAAGCGTTAAGAAAATTACAATTTATTCCGTTAAAAAATTCCCACTGTTTGAAGCGTGAGGCAAATTTTTAATCAAAAGACCCCAATTGAATTCGCGCAAGTTTTGGGAATTTTAGGAATGAATTTTAATTTTTAGCATTCAGATTCAAAGTCTTGAACTTTTCGTTCTTTTGTTTCAAGACAAAAGGACCACACATAAAATTTTAAAGAAAATGTTTAGATCAATTTTAAAATCAGGCTAATAATTGAATAAGTTTTAATTAAAAACAATACTTTTGAAACCATGGAATTTCCTGTGACACTTCATATTTTAGGCAAAGAAGTTTTACTGCATCCCGTTACGGAATCTTTAGGGATTTTTATAGGAATGCGTTATTATACTTTTGCCAAAAGAAAAGATAAAGAGAAATTCAGCAGTGTCAATTCATTGCTGATTCTTATTGCTGCCACTCTGGGTGCGCTGCTCGGTTCCCATATCATTGGTTCGCTGGAAAGACCTTACGATTTGATGAAAGCTGAAAATGTTTGGATGTACATCTGGCTGAATAATACCATTGTGGGAGGTTTGGCAGGTGGTCTCATTGGAGTGGAGCTTATGAAGAAAATTATAGGCAAAAAAGAAAGTACGGGTGACAAAATGGTTTATCCTTTAATTACCGCTATGTTTATAGGAAGGATCGGATGTTTTTGTACAGGGATTTACGAGGAAACTTACGGATTACCAACACGTTCAATGTTCGGAATGGATTTAGGAGATCATATCAGCAGACATCCCGTCGCTTTATACGAAATGTTCTTTTTATTGATTGTTTTTATCGCGCTGAAATATTTTCAAAAGAATTATACATACAGATCCGGAGCTTTATTCCAGCTTTTTATGCTTTCTTATTTCTCATTCAGATTCATACTGGATTTTATTAAGCCTAAATTTAATATCATTTTGAATCTGAGCACAATACAAATCGTATGTTTATTAGTGATCATTTACTATATTTATCTATTGAAAAAAAATAATCATGAAATTATTAGAAGTCGGTAATTTTGGAAATAGTCAGCTTAACGGATTGGGAATATTATTTCTTTGTCTGGGACTTATCATCTTTGCAATTTCCATTTTAATTGCCATCATCATCGGAATTATGTCTGCGACAAGTTCTGAAAAAAAGTACAGTTTTAAAGTTCCCTTGATCGGAATTCTTATCGGAATTCTTACGTTTATTGCGGGAGGATGCATCTGTGGTTTTAGCCTGTAAAAACGAAATTATGCCAGTAAGAAATTATACGTATTACGATTATACCATAAGTCTTTGCCCGGAATGTCTGAAAAGAGTGGGAGCAAAGATCATTATTGAAGATGAATCGGTTTTCATGACGAAAAGATGTCCGGATCACGGATTTTTCAAAACTAAAATTGCTTCTGATGTTCAGTATTATAAAAATATCAGAAACTACAATAAAGCATCAGAAATTCCGGTGCATTTTGTAACCGATGTAGAATATGGCTGTCCTTATGATTGTGGTTTATGTGTTGATCATGAGCAACATAGCTGCCTTTCCATTGTGGAAGTAACAGATCGGTGCAATCTTACCTGTCCTACCTGCTATGCGATGTCTTCACCGCATTACGGAAGCCACAGAAGTCTGGAAGAGATCGAAGCCATGTTTGATGTGATCGTTAAAAATGAAGGCGAACCGGATGTTGTTCAGATCAGTGGAGGAGAGCCGACAATTCATCCGGAATTTTTCAAAATCATGGATATTGCGAAGTCGAAACCCATCAAACATTTAATGTTAAATACCAACGGTGTAAGAATTGCCAACGATCCCGGTTTTGCCGAAAAATTAGCAACGTATGCTCCTGAATTTGAAATTTATCTTCAGTTTGATTCCTTTAAACCGGAAGTTCTGGAAGATTTCAGAGGAAAAGATTTAACAGACGTACGAATGAAAGCTTTAGAGAAATTGAATTCTTTAAATCTTTCGACTACCCTCGTTATTGTTCTGCAAAAGGATAAAAATATTGACGAGATCGGAAAAATCATTGATTTTGCCCTTAAACAGAAATGTGTCCGCGGAATTACTTTTCAGCCTGTAGAAATTGCAGGAAGAAACCGTGAAGATTCAGCTCATGAAAAAATTACTTTAACAGAAGTAAGACAGGAAATTCTCAATCAGTATCCTTTACTGAATTCAGATGATATCATTCCGGTTCCGTGCAATCCCGATGCTTTGGCGATGGGATATATTCTGAAACTGGAAGGCGAAACGATTCCTTTGACACGATACATCAATCCTGCTGATTTACTGAACAATGAAACCCGAAATACCATTGTTTATGAACAGGATACCGGATTGCAAATGCAGCTTCTGGATATTTTCAGTACCGGAATTTCTGTGGATAAAGTAAAACCTAAAGTTAATCAGTTATTGTGCTGTCTTCCCGACGTTTCCGCACCCAATCTGGATTACGATAACCTGTTCAGAATTATCATCATGAACTTTATGGATGCGCACGATTTTGATGTCCGTGCCGTGAAAAAATCCTGCGTTCATATCGTGAATAAAGACCTTAAAATGATTCCTTTCGAAACCATGAATTTATTTTACCGTGATGATAAAAGCAAATATCTGGAGGAATTGAGGAAAGAGGATAGAGTTTTGTTTTAATTTCTTTCAACAAATTTCACCGCTATTTATGAATTTTTTGTATTAATAATGACATAGGGGAATGGATCGTTAAGAAAATTACTTCTGTGAACGTTAAAAAAATTCTACTGTTTGAGCGCGAGAGGACTGTTTGAACCGAAGAACAAATCTTGAATTCGCGCGAGTTTTAGAATTTTTAGAGAACAGAATTAATTTTTAGCGAAAGTTCCCAAGTCTTGAATTTTTCGTTCTTTTGTTTCAAGACAAAAGGACAATAATAAGGCGTAAAAAAATTTACGCCTCAATATTTATGTTTAATCAAACTTCATTACCTCATTCAGCGTATTCATATACTCGTAAGCTGTAAGATCGAATTTCACCGGAACAATGGAGATATAGCCATTGGCTAAAGCGGTTTCATCGGCATCTTCAGATTCGTCCATATTGTTGAAATAGCCTGTAAGCCAGTAATATTTTTTTCCGTGAGGATTCACCCTTTCATCAAAGCTTTCTTCCCATTTTGCATTTGCCTGTTTGCATACTTTTACGCCTTTTATTTCCTCTTTCGGAAGTTTCGGAATATTCACGTTTAAAACAATTCCTTTCGGCATTGGGTTTTCCAGAGTTTTTCTTACAATATTCTGAATATATTCTTTCGCCTGTGTAAAATCTGCTTCCCAACTGAAATCCAGCAAAGAAAATCCGATGGCAGGAAGACTTTCCACCCCCGCTTCAACAGCAGCAGACATCGTTCCCGAATAAATAACATTGATGGAAGAATTTGCTCCGTGATTAATTCCTGAAACCACAATATCCGGTCTTCTCGGAAGAATTTTGTCAAGAGCCATCTTTACACAGTCGACAGGAGTTCCGCTGCACGAAAAATCCTTTTGCGGACCGTCGAGATGTACTTCTTCGTAACTTAAAGTAGAATTTATGGTAATCGCATGACCTTTACCACTTTGTGGAGAGTTGGGCGCTACAACAACTACTTCTCCGATTTCGTTCATAAAACTGATAAGATTTCTGATTCCCGGTGCTGTAATTCCGTCATCATTTGTAACCAGAATAAGTGGTCTTTCCATATAAATTTTTTAATTGTAACAAATATAGTGTAAAGAGTTTCTTCGGAAAAACTTTGCGTTTAATTATTGTATGAAATGTTTATGCTTTTTTATTCATTTTTCCGAAAACTAAATTTTAAAAACGTTTAATTATCTTTTTTAAGTACAATCTTAACGGTAAAAATGTACCGGAAAACGGATTTTAATAAAATTTCTTAAAAGTGACAGATATTTAGAAATAAGGTATTAAATTTGATAGTTTGTAACGGAAAATAAAAAATTACTACTCATTAAAATACTTTTTTAAAATTAATAAAATACATTACAGATTTATGTGGAAAAATTTTAAGCTAAATAAATTTTTACTCCTAATTCCATTAACAAGTCTAATGTTTTGTTTCAACTCGCCAAAGAATGATGACGAAAAGATGCAGACGATAATGGTGAGCGTAAAAAATACACTTTCTTATTTGCATTACAGCCCAAAACCCATTAACGATGCCTATTCTAAAGATGTTTATAAGCATTATTTCGAAATGGTAGATCCGGGAAAAAGATATTTCATTCAGTCCGATATGGATGAGTTCGGCAAACACGAAACGAAACTGGATGATTACATCAATCAGGGAGATCTTACTTTCTACAAACTTACCATCGACAGATTATACCAGAGAGTAGACGAGATCGATAAAATTACACAGGATATCTTCAGTAAGCCGATTAATCTGGAAGAAGATGAAACGCTTATTTTAGAACCGAAAATGAAAAAAGTTCCGGCAAACAAGCAGGAGCAGTATAATGAGTGGAAAAAATTCATCAAATACAATATTCTTCAGGAAATTGAATCGATGAACAGCAAAGAAGAAGCTCAGAAAGAGAAAAAAGATTCTGTACAGAAATACAACCTGAAAGATACCATAAAATATCAGCCTCTTGCACCGGATCAGAAGCTTAAAAAAGCAACTGATGAGGTGAAAGATCTTGTAAAAGAAACCTTTACGAGATTCAAAAAGAGAAAGAAAATGGATTGGTTTACAGTGTATATGAATGCCTATACAGAAGTTTTCGATCCGCACACCAACTATTATTCTCCAAAGGATAAAGAAGATTTCGATACCAATTTCACCGGAAAAGTGATCGGAATCGGAGCCATTATTCAGGAGAAAAAAGGAAATCTTTATCTGGGAGCTTTAACGATCGGCGCTCCGGCGTGGAAATCCAAGCAGCTTTCCGAAGGAGATAAAATTTTAAAAGTAAAATCTAAACCGAAAGAAGATGCCGTAAATGTTGTGGGAATGCTTTCTGATGAAGCCGTAAGACTCATCAGAGGAGAAAAAGGAACTCCGGTTACTTTAACCGTTCAGAAAAAAGACGGAACAATAAAAGAAGTTACCATGATTCGTGAAGAAGTTGCCATTGAAGATACTTTCGCAAGAAGTATTATTGTAAACTCTCCGAATGGTAAAAAATACGGATTCATCAATTTACCAAGCTTCAACGCAGATTTTGAAAATCCCAACGGAAGAAATGCTTCTGATGATATTAAAAACGAAATCATCAAGCTTAAAGCTCAGGGAATAGAAGGAATTGTTCTGGATCTTAGAAACAACGGAGGAGGTTCTTTAACGGAAGTGGGAGACATCATGGGACTTTTCATGCAGGCAGGACCTTATGTTCAGGTAAAAGACGGAAACGGGAAAATTCAGACCTTAAAAAATAAAAATGAAACTCCGATCTGGACAGGACCATTGGTGATTATGCAGAACGAACTTTCCGCTTCAGCTTCAGAAATTTTAGCAGGTGTGATGCAGGATTACGGAAGAGCAATGATTATCGGCTCGCCTCAATCATTCGGAAAAGGAACAGTGCAGACTTTTGTGGATCTAAACAGATTCTTAAATACAGAAGACGATTTCGGATCTTTAAAACTTACCATCCAGAAATTCTACAGAATTACAGGAGAATCTACCCAGAGAAAAGGAATTGTTTCAGATATTAAAATGAAAGATCTTTTTTCGTATGCAGAAGTAGGAGAAAGATATGATGATTATGCTCTGGCTTGGGATAAAATTCCTTCCACAAGCTTCCAGAAGCTTAATTATTTCAACATTCAGGCGTTAGAAAAAGCAAGTAACGACAGAATGGCTAAAAATGCAAAATATCAGTTGCTGTTAGAATCCGCTCAGTGGAGAGAACAGTTGGATAAAGAAGAGACCATTACTTTGAATATCAATAAATTCAATGAATTGATGAAGCAGAGAAAAGCACAGATCGAGAAGTTCAAGTCTCTGACGAAATTTGAAAACGGTCTTCAGTTTACTTTGTATCAGAATGAAATTGAAAGAGAGAAAAAAGATGAAGCCTTCAAGAAAAAATCTGAAATCTGGATCAAAAATCTTAAGAAAGACCTTTACCTTCAGGAAGCAATGAACATCATTACAGACATGAGTGTAAAATCTTAATATTCAGATCGAAATATAAAAATACCGCTACTTTTTGTTAGCGGTATTTTTTATTGATAGAAGCGAAAAACTACTTAATCTCCACACAACCCACTCTTCCTCCTGCATTTCCGGTTGGCTGCGTATGAAAATCGTCGGCTGCGGCGTGAATAATCATTCCTTTTCCTATGATGTTTTTAGACTCATCAGAACATCCGAGACACCACTTATTGGTTTTAAAAGTCAGCGTTGCCACACCATCCTGATTGGCCGTAAGATTTCCGATATCTCCCATGTGGAAATGTTCAGCACCCCATTTTCCATGATCGTTTTTCGATGGATTCCAGTGTCCTCCCGTTGAAGTTCCGTCTGCTGCAGAACAGTCACCCTTTTCGTGGATGTGTACCGCATGAATTCCCGGAGTAAGATTCGTAACATCCAGTTTCATGACAACTTCATCTCCTTTTTGGGTAAACTTTGCCGTTCCGCCCGTTTGTGTGTTGCTTTTGGAAAGGATCTGATACGTATTTGTTGTTCCACATGAAACCGCAAAAAACGCACATCCTGCCAATAATGCTAATGTTGTACCTTTCATTTTTAAATGATTTAAAGTGATTGTCGGATAAAGTTAGACAACATTTTTCAAAGCGCATTACGATTCCTGTCTTTTTTCATAAATAGCAATAAAAGACAAACCAATTTCATCCGATGTCGATACCTTTGCAGGAAATGCTTTTAAATTGGAAGAATACAGAAAAAGAATGGTGAAAGCTATTCAGTACATTGATAACAATCTCGATACCGAACTTTCTTTAGAAAAAGTTGCGGAAGTTGCAGCGTATTCTCCCTTTCATTTTCACAGGATTTTCAGACTTATGACCAATGAAACCCTTCAAAGCTATATCATCCGCAAAAGAATTGAAAAAAGTGCCTTTTATTTAGCCGTAAAAAAGAACATAAGTGTAAAAAATATTTATCTTGAATTAGGTTTCTCCAACCATTCTGCGTTTAACAAATCATTTAAAAAGCATTACGGAAAATCTCCCTTAGAATTCAGAAAATCGGCTCCCGAAAAATTTCATAAAATTCAATTAAGACAAAGCAAGAACGGACAAATGGATGCAGTTTTTCAACAATACATTTGCAATATAGAAAACCTGTTAAAATGGACAACAATGAATTTAAAAATTAAAATTACCGAACTTCCGGAAATGAATCTGGCAGCAGTGATGAGCCTTGGAATTGCCAACGTGGAATCCTCTTACAACACCTTAATAGATTGGGCAACCGAGAAAATACTATTTCCCCGAGAGAATCTAAAAATGATTTCCGTTTATCACGACAGCTTTAAAGTTACTCCGCCAGATAAAGTACAAATTCACGCCTGTATGCTCTTGGAGGAAAAATTACAACAGCAGGAAAACCAGATTTTCCCCGAAACCCTTGAAGCCGGAAAATTCATTCTCGGAAGCGGAGAAGTCACTTTAAATGACTTTGAAAAATGCTGGGTTTCCCTTTTTCTTTGGATGAATGAAAACCATTATTCAGTACGAAAAGCCTATCCTTTTGAAATCTACCATACCAACTATAAAGAACACCCCGAAGGAAAAATGCTCGTCGATTTCTGCATTCCCATCAATTAAATTCAACGCAGTTTAATAATACAATTAGTGGTAAAATTCCCCTCCTTTGGAGGGGTGGCGAAAATTCAAAGAATTTTTGACGGGGTGGTCAATATATTTTCCTAAAATAAATCTTATCATCATAAAATCAAAAACAACCATTCAGATTCCAAAAACGACCACTCAGCAACAAAAATTTAAAAACAACCAAAATTCGTCATACTTTTGAATCGAAATAAAACAGCTATGAAAACAAAATTATTATTTCTTATCACTTTTTTATCATTTGCACTAAATTTCGCCCAAACCAGAATTTCGGGAAAAGTTACGTACAAAAATAGAGGAGTGGGAGAGGTAAATGTTACCCTGAAAAATACCTACGATGGAGCCACAACCGATTCCAACGGAAATTTCTCTTTTGAAACTTCAGAAAAAGGCAGCCGTGTTTTAGTTTTTACCCATCCGAAATACATTGATGTTGAAAAACCGATTGTGATTGAAAATCAGGAAGTTTCTGTAAATGCGGAACTGAAAGAGCAAATTAATGAAATTGATGCAGTAGTGGTTTCGGCAGGTTCTATCGAAGCAAGCGACAAAAAAAGATCGACAACATTACTTACGCCGATTGATATTTACACAACAGCCGGAGCGGAAGGACAAATCACATCGGCATTAACGTATCTTCCCGGAGTTCAGAAAGTGGGCGAAACAGAAGGTCTTTTCATCCGTGGCGGAACAGGAACGGAATCAAAAATTTTCATGGATGGAAGTTTAATCAACAATTATTTTTCCAATTCAGTTCCGGGAATTGCAGGAAGAGACCGTTTCAATACCTCTCTTTTCAAAGGCAATGTGTTCTCAAGCGGCGGATATTCTGCATTGTACGGTCAGGCTCTTTCGGGGGCACTGATGCTGGAAAGTGTAGATCTTCCGGATCAGAGTTCTTACGATTTCGGTGTTTCTCCCATCTTTTTAAACGCCGGATTTCAGAGATTGGGCGATAATAAAAACTATTCTTACGGAGCCAGTTTAGGATATTCAAACTTAAAGCTAATGCAGGAAATTTTCAATTTTAATACCAATTTTTCCGAAGCTCCACAAAGTATAAACAGCGATCTGAATTTCAGATTTAAAACAAAATCAGGCGGATTTTTCAAATATTACGGAAAATATGATTCCAACAGAATGGCAGTGCAGACTCCAAGTCTGGAACCGGAAGATTATGACCTGTCTCTCGTGAAACTGAAAGGAAAAAATACCTATCATAATCTCTCTTTCAAGCAGAAATTCGGAAAATATTTGCTAAATGCAGGAGCATCTTATTCCTATAATCAATCAGACCTTGATTTTTCAACCCAAAAAGGAGAAACCCAAACCGGAAGCACAAAACTTCTGAATGACGGAAATTACATCAATTTCAAGACAGTTTTAGAAAGAAAAATAAATAAGATCAGCGCATTAAGAGGAGGTTTTGAATTCAACAGTACCAGCGAAAAATTAAATTTTAACGATTTTGTAACAAAAAACTACAAAGACCTGATCTCTTCAGCGTTTGCAGAAACAGATTTAGGATTCAGCAATCAGTTATCAGCAAAAATAGGAGTGAGAGCAGAGCATTCCTCCTATCTTGGGAAAAACAATATTGCACCGCGTCTGGCTTTAGCATATCGTCTTGCCAAAGACTGGACTACCTCTTTCGCTTACGGACTTTTTTATCAGAATCCCGAAAGCAGATACATCAACGGTCCTGCAAATTTAGACTTCCAGAAATCACAGCATTATATCTTTCAGGTGCAGAGAACAACGGAAGGAAGAAGCCTGAGATTTGAAGCTTTTTACAAAAAATATGATGATCTTCTGAAGGTAAAAAACTTACAGTACATCGACGGACAGAATCAATTTGTTCAGACAGCGGATAACAACAGCGGTTTTGGTTATGCAAAAGGGTTAGAGTTATTCTGGAGAGATAAAAAAACATTCGACAATATCGATTACTGGGTCAGCTATTCATTTTTAGATTCAAAAAGAGATTTTATGAATTATCCGATGAGTTTAAAACCGAATTTCGCTTCCGAACACACCCTTTCCGCAGTAGCCAAAAGATTTGTTCCGGAATGGAAAACAGGCTTCAATATTTCCTACACCTACGCAAAAGGTCGTCCGTACTACGACATCGCAACACAGGATGTGAATGGTGAACAGAAATATTTCGTAAGACACGAAGGCAGTCTGAAAGATTACAACGCCTTAAATTTCAGTGTAAATTATCTTCCCAATTTAGGAAAGAAAGACTCAAAAACATTTACCGTTCTCGTATTGAGTGTATCCAATATTTTAGGATCGAAAAATGTATACGGTTACAATTTCTCAATGGACGGATCAAGGAGTTCAGCGGTTGTTCCGCCTGTAAATACCTTTGTTTTTGTAGGCGCATTCATCAGCTTCGGAGTCGACAAAACGCAGGATGCCATTAATAATAATTTGTAAAAGTTATTTCAATTCAATTAAAAATATATCTTTATTCAAAACAAAAATTAACTTAAAAATTTAGAAAACATGAAAAAATATCTATTAATCTTTGCTTTAAGTCTGATGAGTTTAACTGCTTTTGCCCAGACAGATTATGAAAAAATAATGTCTGATAAAATTGCCAAAATTGAAAACTGTAAATCTCTTGACGAATTCCAGACTCTGGCGAATGACTTCGACAGAATCGGGAAAAAAGAAACCAAAGAATGGCTTCCTGCATATTATGCCGCGTTTTCATACATTCAAAAGGGAAGAATGTTAATGAGAGAAGGTAAAATGTCTGAGCTTTCAACACAGGCAAATATTGCAGAAAAATATCTGGATCAGGCGGAAAACATTGCCGGAAAAGACAATGCAGAAATTCACCTGCTGAGAAAAATGTCGTACTCCCTTAAAATGATGGAAAATCCTACCGAAAGATACATGACAGACGGAATGAAAGCCATAGAAGAATTGAAAAAAGCGGAAAACCTTGATCCCGAAAATCCAAGAATTGCCCTGATAAAAGCGGAAGACACTTACTTCACTCCGGAGCAGTTTGGAGGAAGCAAAACAAAAGGGATGGAACAGTTTAAAGATGCTTTAACGAAGTTTAAAACCTACGTTCCAAAATCTAAAATCGCTCCCAACTGGGGAAAAGCAGAAGCTGAATATTTTGTAAGCGGAGCTGCAAAATAATGTGAAAAGTCTGTTTAAACTTTTATTTAACCACAAAAGCCACAAAAGATTTTGATGCATTTTAAAAAGTTAATAAGCCCAGGAATAAAAGAACACAACAGTTTTTAAAAATCTTTGATTTTTATTCTTTTGAGCGCTTTGATTATTATAGAAATTCATTTTAACATTGTCTTTTGTGCCTTAAAATTTAAAAAAACCTTCTTCGCGGAAGGTTTTTTTGTGCCCTTCAGTCACAAAAAATGACGGTTCGGCGAAAAATTATTTTTAATACTTTTATTAAAGCCTAATTTTGAACCAAGAAAACCCACAATGAAATACAAAAGCATCATCATATTACTCTGGATATCGCTGGCAACAGCATTTTTCTTCTTTTTCGTTTTTAATGATGAAAAAACACTTGAAAATTTTGCCATTACCCTTTTGGTTTCCACCATGTATTCATTCGTTTTGGGACTGGGAAACGGTATCATCAACGATTTTCTCAACAGGAAATTCCCATGGTCTGAAACCACAAGAACAAGAGCGATCATAAGCATCATTTCCATTCTCATCGCCAATACCATTTTGGTGTATTTCTGTAATTATATGAATTTCGTGGTGATTCAGAAGGCAACAACCTCAGAACAGTTCTTTTCCAGCAAATACAATGTTTCCAATTGGTTCATGATTAATATTGCCCTGCTTATTTCGGCTTTTCTTCATGCCAAAGGTTTCATGGAAGAACTTCGGAAAACGTCCAAAAAAGAAGTGGTTGAACAGAAGTTAATTGCCAAATCTGCCAATGCACAGTTTGAAAGTCTTAAAAACCAGTTAGATCCACATTTTTTATTCAATTCTCTGAATGTTTTAAGCTCATTAATTGATGAAAACCCGAAACAGGCGCAGAAGTTTACTGCCTCAATGTCAAAGATTTACAGATACGTTTTGGAGCAGAAAGACAAAGAACTGGTTACCGTAGAAGATGAGCTGGAATTTGCCAAAACCTATTGCGAATTGCTGAAAACACGATTCGAGGACAGCGTAGATTTTGATTTTGATGTAAAAAAAGAAGATTACCGAAGATTTGTCGTTCCGCTGTCTTTACAGCTTCTTCTGGAGAACTGCATCAAGCATAATTTTGCCACTTCTTCAAAACCTCTCATCATTAAAATTTTCTCTGAAAATGATACGTTGTGCATTGAAAATAATTTACAGGTAAGAGAGCAGATCAAAGAAAGTTCAGGGATCGGTCTTGCAAATATTGTACAGCGCTATTCTTTACTCACCAAAAGAAATGTTTTTATAGAAAAATCTGAAGATTACTTTAAAGTAAAACTTCCGGTACTTTCTTCTAAACCGGATGTTGTAAGTGAAATAGCCGAAACTAAAAATGAATCTTACGAACGTGCGCACAAACGGGTGAAAGAAATAAAAAGCTTCTACGGAAATCTCATTTCTTACTGCATTATCATTCCTTTTTTAATTATTTTAAATCTCATCACCAGTCCGGATCGTCTGTGGTTTTACTGGCCGATGTTAGGTTGGGGAATCGGGCTTGTTGCTCACGGAATGAGTGTTTTCGCTATTGGTAAAAGCTGGGAAGAAAGAAAGATCAGGGAAATTTTAGAAAAACAAAACAGAACATTAAAATAAGCATCATGGAACCGATAAGCAAAGATGATTTCAGATATAAAGAAGCGGAAAGACAGGTAAAAAGAATCAAAAGATTTTACTTTTCCGTCTTCATTTATATTGCGGTTAATATTTTCATTTTATATCTGAATTACACAGAATTAAAACCCAATGAATCTATTTTTCAGTTAAAATTTTTTGCGCTTCCTTTTTTCTGGGGAATCGGAGTTGCCATTTCGGCAATGAGAACGTTTATTCCGGGGTTTATGCTGGGAAATAAATGGGAAGAAAGAAAAATTAAAGAACTGATGGAAAAGGAAAAAAACGGCAGATAAATTGTTCATCACTTCCAAATACCGTTTGATATGAAAACTTTACAGATTCTTTTTGCCATTTCTATGGCCGCATGGTTTTTAAGCGAATTTCTCTACAAAAACATCCTGAAATCCGGTGAAAAAGACAATAAAAAGGATAAATCTACTCTAAACCTGTTATGGATTGCCATTCCGCTTTCAATTGTAAGTGCCGTTGCGGTTTCTTACGTTATACGGTTTCCCATTTCTGATGAGGTCTGGATCTATTATTCAGGAGCCGTTCTGATATGGATCGGAATTATTTTAAGGTTCATCATCATTCGTTCTTTGGGAAAATATTTTACGGTTGACGTTACGATTAAAGAAGATCATAAAATTAAGAAAGAAGGGTTTTACAAATATCTCAGACATCCGTCTTACGCTTTTTCATTGCTTACTTCGTTGGGTTTGGGGTTGTATTTAAACAACTGGCTCTCATTGGCTTTGGCTTTTTTAATTCCCTTTATTGCATTCAGCTACAGAATGAATGTCGAAGAAAAGGCTTTAATCGAGCAGTTCGGAGAAGAATATCTTGATTACCGGAGAAAAACGAAAAAGCTGATTCCTTTTGTTTATTAAGTTACTTATTTACTGATTTTTAATCAACAAAATCAGGAAAGTTGTTTAAAGTAAAATGGTAGAAAACTCTATAGAGTTTTATCTGTGTAAACAGCATATTCGCAAGGCGTTCTGCGTTCCGTAGGAACGCTATCTTTAGAAAATTTATCGTATTTAAGATACCAATCCTATGGATTGATTGACGGATTTATTCTTATTTCTACACAGATTCTGCTCCTAAAGGAGCAAACACTTAACTCCATAATTAAAAATCCTTGCACTGTCATTTCGACGAAGGAGAAATCTAGTCAGTTTAACAATCATTTGATATAGAAATTGATTACAAATTCTAGCTAAAAAACACACTATACTTTCGCGGTATTCCTAACCAAACAACTAAAAACATAAAATCAAAAAATCCCGATTCTCCGTTGAGTCGGGATTTTTACAATTCAGGATGCATATTCTACGGTTCGGTCATTTAAAATTGATTTGTGGCTGTTTTCTGTCCTACATTTGTCTCAACAAAAACAAACAATTAATCTTAAAAAATAAAAAATATGGAAACTTACACCAACAAAGAAGAATTAGCATACGAAAAAGCATCAAGAAGAGTAAAAGAACTGAAAGGATTTTACGGGAACCTTACTTCGTATTGCCTTGTGATTTCATTTTTAGCTGTGCTGAATCTTTTAACATCACCACAGTATCTTTGGTTCTTCTGGCCGATGTTAGGATGGGGATTAGGTCTTGCAGCGCACGCAGCGGGTACTTTCGGGATCGGAAGAGACTGGGAAGAAAGAAAGATCAAACAACTGATGGACGAGGAAAGAAAAAACACAAAGTCTTTATAAATAGCATTTAATTTTAACTTTAAAAACAGATTATTATGAACTACAATCAGGCACAGGAAAGAGTACACGAGCTTAAAAAATTCTACAAAAGCCTTTTATGGTTTGGGATCGTGGCAGTAATTATTTTCGGAGACGATATTTTAGAAAAAGGAATCTTTGATTTTTCATTGTGGAACGGATCGATCATTCTTTCTATCTGGGGAATTATTTTAACCGTAAAAGCCGTAAAACTCTTCCTTCTGGACTCTGAATGGGAAAGAGAAGTGATGGAAAAAGAAATGAGAAAATCGAAAGAACCGCTGAAGTTTTAAAACTGACAATTTTTGATTACTTTTATTTCGAAATTATAAAACTAAAACAGGAACTCAATGATCAAAACTGTTATTATCGAAGACGAAAAACCCGCTTCAAGGAAACTGGAAAGAATGCTTAACGAATTTCCTGAAATTGAGATCGTTGCGAAAATAGAATCCGTAGAAGAAGGAGTACAGTGGTTTTCGGAAAATGAACATCCGCAGCTCATCTTTTCAGACATTGTTTTGGGAGACGGTCTTTCTTTCGATATTTTTGAAAAAGTTCCGACAAAAGGATTTATCATTTACACGACAGCTTTTGATCAATATACCTTAAAAGCGTTCAAGCTGAACAGCATCGATTATCTTCTGAAGCCGATTTTAGATGAAGATCTTGCCGGAGCGATCGAAAAATTCAAATCATTTATTCCTTCAGATAATTCCGTCAATTCACACGAAATTAAGCAGTTAATTAAAAAGGAGAAAAGCACGCTTTCCAGAATTTTAGTAAAGATCGGGTACAACCTGAAAATTGTACAGACCCACGAAGTAAGCTGTTTTTTCAGCGAAAATAAAATTGTTTATTTACAGACTCAGGAAAGAACATATCCTTCGGATTTCACACTGGACGAACTGGAAGAAGTGCTGGATGAAAAGAAATTCTTCCGCGTAAATCGGCAGTTTATCATCAGTTCAGATTACATTAAAAATATCCACACTTCACCCAATTACAGGGTTGAACTGGAATTTCAGCCACAGGAAGAAATTACCGTAAGCCGCGACCGCGTAAAAGATTTTAAAGACTGGTTGGTAAGTTAAAACCCAAAACAAAAAACTCTGAACCAGAATCCATCAACCAAAATCAACTACCTGTAATCGATACGGTTAGATTCCGTGTCTTCAAGCTGTTTGATAATCGATTTCGGAATTTCATCGCTGTCGATCGGAAAACTGATGGAGTCTGAAATAAAGGTTTTCCGGTCTGCTTTCTGGAAAATTTCGAAAAGGGCAATCGGTTCCTGATTAAAACTGATACACGTACTTATAAAATGCAACTCATGGAGCTTATACTCTGGATTTTTCAGCTTTTCCTTGATGTCTTTTATTCTTGAGATAAAATGACGCTGCCGGATGAACGTATTGCTGTTCATGATGATAAAGACATAATCGGAATAGGCTGTTATTTTTCCAAAATATTTATGACGGTCGCCGCCGCTTCTTTCGACGAAATATTCTCCGGAAGTTTCAGATTTGTAGATTTCCGTTGCAGAACGCCAGATTCGGTCTTCTTTTGCCTGTAATGGATTTTCCGGAAGATTTCTGTTGTAGGAATACCAACATCCGACAAGACGGTCCAGCAAAACGGTATTTGGCTTCACATTATTCATATCAATTCTCAGATCATTAAAATTGAATGATTCCGTATTGGAATTGATGAAATCGATATAACTGGAATATCCTAAGACTTTTACGATCGTGCTGAGTTTGGCAAGATTTGGCTTGCTCAACATCGCATTTTCATTCTGGTAATATTTCTTTAATTTATTGATAATCAAATGCTCATAGAGATAATTTGAACCTAAAAGATCCGGACTTTTTTTACTGTTGTTCTCTGAGGTTTCCTGAATAATCAGATCATTAAGTTCTGAAACAATATAAGACCATTCGGTTTTGGATACATCTTCCCAATGAGGTTTCTTCAGGAAATACAACGCCAGAAAATTCATCAGTTTTTCTATGTGTAGTATATCTTCTTTTTTCATGTTTCAATTTATAAGACTAATATAAGATAATTTTAAAACTAAATGAGACTGTTACAAGACTTTTATATCTCAACATCCAACGATATTTGAGTAGAAATTAAAAGTTAAAACAATGGAAACAAAAATCGTATTACAAAATGATCCTCTCTGGAACAGGCTTCAGGAATTCTCATTGGATGAATCTGCTGCCGATTTTCCTTTCTCAAAGAAACTGGCAAAAGAAGAAAACTGGACAGAAACATTTGCCCGAAAAGCAATTGATGAGTACAAAAAATTCGTCTACCTCTGCTGTAAACTTCCAAATGGTGCTTCGCCGAGCGAAATTATAGACAAAGTATGGCATTTGCATCTCATTTACACGCAAAACTACTGGGAAGAATTCTGTCCGGAAGTTTTGCAGCAGAAACTGCATCATCAACCATCACAAGGCGGAGAAAGCGAAAATGAAAAACATAAAAGCTGGTTTGCGGAAACTTTAGAAAATTATGAGAAAATATTTGAGCAGGAACCGCCGAAAGATATCTGGAAATCGACTCAAATTCCTTCAAAAAAGAGAAAAATATCGCCTTTTGTTAAAATTTTTATTCTTTTAAGCAGTTCTTTGGTGATCTATTCCTGTATGGAAAACAATAACGGAGGTTGGGGAATATTCCTGACTCTTATTTTCGTCTTCGTGCTGATCGTAATGATTATAAAAGCATTCAGTACAAATAACGAATCCAATAAAGATAATAGAGATAACGGAAGTGACGGCGGCTTTTTCTACACCTGCGGAAGCAACAGTTCACACGGTGACGGAGGTTCCGGTTGCGGCAGTTCCTGCGGAAGCAGTTGTGGAAGCGGATGCGGTGGTTGCGGAGGTGGAGGAGATTAACCGAAATAGAATACACATGAAAAAAATCCTTATCCACACAATTCCGGTGCTCATAAGTCTGATCTGGCTTATTACAATCAACCATACTTTAGATCCGATTTCTTTGAAAGGACACTATTTTCTCAAATTCTATTTCATTCTCGTCCTTGGATTTTATGCCTCTGTTTTTGCGCTGAAATTTTTTGGAGAAACCATTTCGAAAACAACTTTTTACTTCCTGATTTCTATATTTCTATTGGGAGTTGTAAAATTAGCCAGAGGAATTTTCTTAGGAAAACCAATCGGTTATTTAATGATGATTTTAATATTGGAAATTATTGTATCTGTGTTTCTTAATTTGTTCTATGTAAACCATAAAATAAAATAGAAATTGATGTTTTTTCAAACAAAAAACCCGAAACTAAAACGCTTCGGGATTATTATTTAGATAAGATTTATTTTAGGAAATAACTCCGCTTCCGATCAGCTCTTCGCCGATGTACCACGATGCAAACTGTCCTTCTGCAATGGCAGACTGCGGTTCTTCAAATTCCACATAGAATCCTTCTTCAAACTGATATAAAGTTGCTTTCTGCAATGGCTGTCTGTATCTGAATCTTGCCATTACTTGCATCGATTCTCCGTTTTTCAGTCTCAGATCTTCACGAACCCAATGCAGTTCAGAATTATCAATTTTTAAGGCTCTTTTAAGTAGTCCCGGAAACTGATGTCCTTCTCCCACGAAAAGGATATTGTTTTCCATATCTCTGGAGATGATAAAACAGCTTTCTTTATGTCCGCCGATTCCAAGTCCTTTGCTTTGTCCGATCGTGAAAAACTGAGCTCCCTGATGTTTTCCGATAACTTTACCGTCTGTCTTTTTGTAATTGATTTTTCGGCTTAGGTATTCTAATTCTTCCTGTTTTGACGAAAATTCAGGCATTTTTTCAGCAAAAAGGGGAGAGTCTTTAAAAATTTCCACGATTTCACCTTCTTTTGGAACCAATTGCTGCTGTAAGAATTGCGGTAAACTTACTTTTCCGATAAAACACAATCCCTGAGAATCTTTTTTATCTGCTGTTACCAAACCGATTTCTTTGGCAATTTCTCTAACCTGAGGTTTTGTAAGCTCTCCAATCGGAAATAATGCTTTGGACAACTGATCCTGACTTAACTGACATAAGAAGTAGGACTGGTCTTTATTGTTATCTTTTCCGGCAAGAAGATGGAAAATTTCTTTTCCGTTTTCATCGATCGTTGAATCTACTCTTGCATAATGACCCGTTGCGACTTTATCTGCGCCCAGAGACATTGCCGTCTTCATAAAAACATCGAATTTTACTTCTCTGTTGCAGAGAACATCAGGATTCGGAGTTCTTCCTTTCTGATATTCGTCGAACATATAATCTACGATTCTTTCCTTGTACAGATCGCTCATATCAATCACCTGAAACGGAATTCCAAGTTTTTGAGCCACCATTAAGGCATCATTGCTGTCCTCGATCCACGGACATTCATCTTCCAGCGTTACCGAAGCATCGTTCCAGTTTCTCATAAACAAAGCCACTACTTCATGACCTTGCTGTTGCAGCAGATACGCTGTAACACTGGAATCCACTCCTCCGGATAATCCTACTACTACTTTCATGTTATTTCAATTTTACGAAACTCTTAACGGGAGTTCTTAGTTTGACGCTGCAAAAATACAATTAAAAAGATTCGCAAAAAAGTGATAATTTTAAACATCGATAAAAACAATTTAAATATGAAAAAACTGATTATTTCTTTATGTGTTTCATGTTCAGGCTTGCTGTTTTCTCAGGTTGCTGTAAATGCTTCTCCTGAAAATAATAATCGCTGGACTTTCGGCGGCGGAATCGGCTTTGGTTTTGGAAGCAACAATTACTTTAATCTTTCAGCGGCTCCAAGAGTGGGTTACCGACTTACGGAGGATCTTGAAGGTGGAGTTTTGGGAAGTGTTTCCTGGCAGAAATCAAATGCTTACAGTTCTACGATGTTCGGAGTTGGTCCTTTTCTGAATTATTATATTGCAAGAACGTTTTTCGTAAGTGCCAATTATCAGCATTATTTCATCAATTATAAAGACAAGTTTTATGATTTTAAAGCTAATGCAGACGAAGATGCATTGTATCTTGGCGGCGGTTATATGCAGAGAATCGGGAATAATTCTTATTTACAGTTAGGCTTGATGTATAACGTTTTATGGAAAGAAAATTCGAGTATTTTCTCAAGTGGTTTAGTTCCGAATATCGGATTTGTAGTGGGGCTTTAGTTTGTATTCTGAAAGGTGCGGTTTAAGATCACTACATTCAGATCAGCGACATCTGCAAAATCTGCGCGAATAAAATTTAAACGCAAACGAACAAATTTTTTAACAAATAAGCACTACAGAATTAGAATAAAAACTAACTAATAAAAAAGCATCGGGAGTTTTCCGATGCTTTTTGGTATGATTAAATTATTTACTTACGATTAAGAGGACTTTTCAGCGGCAGATTTCTTTGGCTTCGAAGTTTTCCCTGCCAAACCGTCTTTCGCTTCATTCAGATCAAGAACTACGGTTTCTCCTTCTGTTAATTGTTTGTTTACGAGCATTTCTGCCAATAAATCTTCAATGTATTTCTGGATCGCTCTTTTTAATGGTCTTGCTCCGAAATCTTTATCCCATCCTTTTTCAGAAATAAAGTCTTTCGCTTCTTCAGTCAGCTCTACTTTATATCCTAATTTTTCAAGTCTTGAATACAATTTGTTCAGTTCAAGATCAATGATTTTCTTGATGTCTTCTTTTTCAAGAGAATTAAAGATAACGATATCATCAATTCTGTTCAGGAATTCTGGTGAGAATGCTTTTTTAAGCGCATTTTCAATCGTACTTCTTGCTCTGGAATCTGTTGTTGATTTTTTCGCAGAAGTTCCGAATCCAACACCGTCTCCGAAGTCTTTAAGATCTCTTGTACCGATGTTTGAAGTAAGAATGATAATCGTATTTCTGAAATCGATTTTTCTTCCTAAACTGTCTGTAACGTGACCTTCATCTAAGATCTGCAACAGGATATTGAATACATCAGGATGCGCTTTTTCAATCTCATCTAAAAGAACTACAGCATAAGGTTTTCTTCTTACCGCTTCTGTTAATTGTCCGCCTTCCTCATATCCAACATATCCCGGAGGCGCACCTACCAATCTTGAAACGGCAAATTTCTCCATGTATTCACTCATATCGATTCTGATCAAAGATTCATCAGATTCGAAGAGTTCTCTTGCCATTACTTTAGCCAGCTCGGTTTTACCAACCCCTGTTGTTCCTAAGAAAATGAATGTACCGATCGGACGGTTCGGATCTTTAAGACCGGCTCTGTTTCTTTGAATTGCTTTCACAACTTTTTTCACCGCATCTTCCTGACCGATTACTTTTCCGTTCAGGTTTCCATCCATTCCGGCAAGTTTATCAAGCTCGTTTTTACCAACTTTGGTAACAGGAACACCGCTCATCATAGAAACTACTTCCGCTACATTTTCTTCTGTTACGGTTTCTTTTTTCTCTTTTACATCTTTGTCCCATTTATCCTGAGCAGAATTCAGTTCCATCTGAAGTCTTTCTTCTTCATCTTTCAGTTTTCTCGCTTCCAGATAATCCTGCGCTTTTACTGCTTTTTGTTTTAATTCTTTAATTTCTTCGATTTTCTTTTCAAAATCGATGATTTCGGTAGGAACTTTCATGTTTTTAATATACACTCGTGATCCCGCTTCGTCCATCGCATCAATCGCTTTGTCCGGTAGGAAACGGTCTGTAATATATCTTGATGTAAGATTCACACACGCAGCAATTGCTTCAGGTGTATAAATTACATTATGATGCTCTTCGTATTTATCTTTGATCTGATTTAAGATCTGAACGGTTTCATCAATAGAAGTAGGTTCCACCATTACTTTCTGGAATCTTCTTTCTAATGCGCCGTCTTTTTCAATATACTGACGGTATTCATCCAGAGTAGTCGCTCCGATGCATTGGATTTCACCTCTTGCCAAAGCCGGTTTGAACATATTGGATGCGTCTAAACTTCCTGTTGAACTACCCGCACCAACAATGGTGTGAAGCTCATCAATGAATAAGATCACGTCTCTGTTTTTCTCCAGCTCCGTCATGATCGCCTTCATTCTTTCCTCAAACTGACCACGGTATTTTGTTCCGGCAACTAAACTTGCAAGATCTAAAGTGATCACGCGTTTTCCATAAAGGACTCTGGAAACTTTTTTCTGCTGAATTCTTAAAGCCAGACCTTCCGCGATGGCAGATTTACCAACTCCCGGTTCCCCGATTAGCAAAGGATTGTTTTTCTTTCTTCTTGAAAGGATCTGAGAAACTCTCTCAATTTCTTTTTCACGACCGATAACAGGATCTAATTTCCCGTCTCTTGCCAGAGAAGTTAAGTCTCTACCGAAGTTATCCAGTGTTGGTGTTTTACTTTTAGCAGAGCCTAAATTTCCTGTAGGCTTTCTCATTTGCTCAAAATCTTCTCTTTCGTCATCGTCGTCGTAAGCACTCATCTGTGGAGCCTGTCCGGAATTTTTAAGCATGGTCTGATATTCTTTTGAAACTCCTTCATAGTCGATGTCGTAAGCTCCTAATATGTTTGAAGTAGGGTCCTCATATTTATAAAGAATGCCTAAAAGCAGATGAACGGTATTAATCTCATTGCTTTTGTATTGTCTGCATTCAAGTTCAGCACGTTTAATGGCATGATCTGCCATTTTCGTGAAAGAAATATTGGTAACCTCCTCAGAAATAGGATTAAGACTTGCTGTATTTAAAGTTTCAATTTTTCTTCTGATTTGTGTTAGATCCGCATTAAGGTTTTGAAGGATTTCTTTTGCAGAGTTTTCTGTTTTTATAATACCTAAAAGTAGATGTTCTGTATTAAGAAATTCACTTTTGAGCCTTTTTGCTTCGCTCTTGCTTTGTTTGAACACCTGGCTCAAACCTTGTGAAAACTTATAATCCATAATATATCTCATTAGAATAAAAGCAACATTGCCATTTATTCATTATCTAAATTACAAATATTTTACCAAAAAGCAATAAATGACTTTATGGCAGAAAAAATTTTATTATCTTATTGAAAATGATTAAGTTTGTTGTCCTTAAAAATTTCTCATGAATCCTGAAATAGCCACTTACATAGGATATTCCGCGTCACTTTTCATCGTGCTGAGCTTCATATTGAAAGACATCAGGAAAATAAGGATCGTGAATATGATCGGCTGCATCTGCTTTGTTATCTACGGAATTTTCAGCGGAATGCTCTGGCCGGTAATTATTCCGAACGGATTAATCTGTTTTATACAAATTTATCATCTTCTGATGACGAAAGAAAAATAATGCAGCGAAGAAAAATAATTACTTCTGCGTTCAGTAATTTGTATACAGATCAGCGTATCGAAAAGGTTTGCAGGACTTTACATGAAAAAGGCTATGAGATTGATCTGATAGGGAATGACTGGAACGGAGCCGGAGAAATGTCCAGACCTTATTCTTTTTTAAGGATTAAATTAATTTCAAAGAGCTTGAAAACGGCTTATTTCGAATTCAACTGGAAATTGTACAGGGAATTAAAGAAAAAAGCGGATAAAAACACGATTCTTCATTCAAATGATCTGGATTCTTTACTGCCTAATTATTTAATTGCTAAAAAATTAAATATTCCGTTGGTTTTTGACAGTCATGAAATTTTTTCCGAAATGCCTGCGATTCAAGGCAAAATGTCACAAAAATTGTGGCGACATCTTGAAAGAAAGCTGATTCCTGATCTGAAATTGATGATTACAGCAAGTTCCGGATACGCCAATTGGTTTAAATCCCACTACGGAATTCAGCCTGTTGTTGTTCAAAATGCACCCAGAAAATTTGTTTTTGAAGGTAAAATTCCGGAAAACTGTCCGAAAATAATTCTTTATCAGGGAGTTATTAATCCTTTTCGCGGGATTGATAAGGCAATTTTGGCAATGAAACATTTGGATGATGTTATCTTTAGAATTGCAGGAGACGGACCGATGAAAAAAGAATACGAAGAATTGGTTATCAGGGAAAATCTTCAGCATAAGGTTCAGTTTTTAGGAAAATTATTACCGGAAGATCTGCGAAAGATTACTTTAACTGCAGACTGCGGAATGAGCATTGAAGAGAATGGGGGAGAAAGCTATTATTATTCTTTGCCCAATAAGGTTTTAGACTGTATTCAGGCAAGAGTTCCTCTGATTCTGTCAAATCTTCCTGAAATGCAGAATATTAAAAGACAATTTGACATTGGTGAAATTATAAAAGATCATCAGCCGGAACATATTGGGCTTGCCATTCAATCGGTTTTAGATAAAGGAAGACAAAATTATCTTCCCGAACTTGAAAAAGCTGCTCATCTTCTATGCTGGGAAAACGAAGAAATAAAACTGTTGCAGGTTTTTGAAAAGGCTTCTTTTTAAATTTCTATCCAAATATTTGATATTGATGACTTTAATTTTAGCCCCGATTGCCGCGACATCCTTTTTTTTGCATGGGGATAAGAACGGGCAAAAAAGATACAGCAGAAAGCGGGAATAGCTTCAAATAAATTCAACATCTTTTTAATTTGGCTATCTTTGCAGAAAGAAATCAGTTTACAATGACTATTAAAGAAAAACAGCAGGAAATCATCGACGAATTTGCTTTTCTTGAAGACTGGGAGCAGAAATACGAATATATTATTGATCTTGGAAAAGAGCTGAAAGGTCTTTCTGAAGACAAAAAAACGGAAGAAAACCTGATCAAAGGCTGTCAGAGTAAAGTTTGGATTGATGCTGAATTTAAGGATGGAAAGCTGTTTTTTGAGGCAGATTCGGACGGGATTTTGCCGAAAGGTATTGTTTCGCTTCTGGTAAGCATTTACAGCGGTCATTCTACACAGGAAATTCTGGATTCTGATTTCGAATTTATTGCTGAAATTGGTCTGCAGGAGTTTCTTTCTCCTTCCAGAGCCAATGGTTTGATGGCAATGACGAAGCAGATTAAATTTTACGCAGTCGCATATCAACTGAAGTCTTAATCTGTGACCCGAATTTTAGCATACCGTTTTTCTGCTTTTGGGGATGTTGCGATGACAGCTCCTGTTTTCCGTGAGTTTCTGGAACAAAATCCCGATGTAGAAATTGTGATGGTTTCCCGAAAAAATTTTGAAGCTTTATTTGCTGATATTCCGAACGTTATATTCAAAGGAGTTAACCTTGATGACTATAAAGGAATATTCGGATTGAGACGTCTTGCCAATGAATTAATTAATGAATTTCATCCGGATCTTATTGCAAATCTTCATGATGTTATCCGCACGAAGATTCTCGACAAAATTTACAGAAGAAAAGGACTTAAAGTATTCAAAATCAATAAGGGAAAAGAAGAAAAAGAAGATCTCACGAATGTTTGGAATTTAAATAAAACCCAATTAAAAAAAACGGTAGAGCGTTATGCAGATGTTTTTCGGGAAATGGGCTTTAACGTTGAGCTTTCTCATGCATTGAGACCGGTTTCCGGAGAAAAATCAGGAATAGGGTTTGCGCCTTTTGCTCAGCATCGTGGAAAAATGCTTCCTCTTGAAAAATCTTTTGAACTGGCTAAAATTTTAGCACAAAAACAGACGATTTATTTTTTCGGAGGGGGAAAGTCTGAAGCTGAAACGCTGGAGCAGTGGGAGAGAGAAATCCCGAATACTCTCAGTTTAGCGGGAAAATTGAGCCTTCAGGAAGAATTAAATAAAATTTCTACATTAGAATTAATGATCTCCATGGATTCTGCCAATATGCATCTGGCAAGTCTTATGGGAACAAGATGTGTTTCCGTGTGGGGGCAGACTCATCCTTTTGCAGGTTTTTTAGGCTTTGGACAAAGCGAAGAAGATGTGGTTCAGGTGAAAGACCTTACTTGCAGACCCTGTTCTGTTTTTGGGGATAAAGAATGTTATCGTGGAGACTGGGCTTGTCTGGAAGAGTTGCATGTGCAGAGAGTAGTGGAAAAGATTTTATAAATAGGGCCTTCCGATTCTGTGGAGGCTTTTTTTAATCAGTCTTACACAGAAAATATAAAACAAAAAAATCTCCCTTAAAAAAGAGAGATTTCTGTGGGTCCTGAGGGATTCTCCATAATTCTTATTTTCTCTGTATTCATTATACTTTGTAAGGATTTCATTTCTTGGGTATGCCTAAAAGTATGCCTTTTCATTCTAAAAGTACATTGATATAGGAAAAAGAATTTGAATAGTAAATCAGTCTTATTTCTCTACTAGCAGGAAAATAGATATTCCAATAATGAACTTTACTAGTTATAAACTTGTGTAGGATCATACCATCAGGAAGAATTTCAAAATTTGCTCTTGTAACTCTATCAGATAAGGCTTTATTTATCCTGTTGTAGTAATGTTCAGATTTCTTATCAAACTCTAGTATTACAACATCTAATATATCCCAATAAAATATAAGTTCTGTTCTGTGAGGAGTAAAGTTTAAAAACTTCTTTATTTCACTTCCTACCCACAAATAGCTACAATAAGAATTGTTAGGTATACTGTCTGCTATGCTCATTAGATTTAGCTCCCAATTATCATATTGGTAACCTATTCTAAAAGGTATTTTTGGTTTCATAAAGATTTAAGTATTAAAAAACCACTCTGTTTTGAGTGGTTCTGATCTTATTTTTTATTGACTTCATCATAGAATTCATCATAAATTTTTTGTAATAAGCTGATTAAATATTTATAATCTCCATTTGTTTTTGTTAAAATACTAGCAGAGTTGTTAGCTAAGTTTTCAATTTTATTTAGATATGTAGATTTAATTTTTTTAATTTCTTCTGAGTCATTATCTTCATAATCCTGAATTTCTGAATATGCTTCCTGAAAGTTTTGTTGAACTTTTTCTTCTGCTTGTTTTTTCTTCTGTAGCAACATAAGTAGTAGTTCATTTGTGTTATTGGAACTTCTTTCATAGTTGTAAAATTTAGGCTTAGAGGTTTTATATCTTTCTCTGTCTGTTTTTGTATTATTTCCTAAGCCATCTTTAAACCCTCTGTTATATCCATCCTTATAAGAATCAGGGCTTTCATCAATAGTAGGTATAGGAGGAATAGGAGAAATAGGGCTTATACAATTTGGCTTATCTTGACAATATCCTGATGAATATCCAGAATTATATCCTTTACTAAAATTAGATTGAGCAAAGCTTAATTTTAAGACAAATAAAGTTATTGTTGTAAGTATTTTAGTTTTGTTTTTCATATTTGATTTTTTAATTGTTAATATATGTTATCAATAATAAAATGTTAATCAGACCTAGAATAATTATTAAATATATTTTTGATTTGTTATTGGTTTTAAGTGTGTTAATTATTGTCAAAAAAGATATTAAGAAGTATAATACAATGTATTTCAGGAAAGCCCAATACCACTTTTCATTTAGTAATAATATTATCAAGGGAGTTATAATTGATAATATTTGAAATAGTTTTATAATTTTAATTTGTCCCAGAAAATATTCTGTGGTCTCTTCTCCAACTTCATCTTTTATTTTACCTTTTAAAGATTGATATAGCCCTACTATGATAAAAGAAATAAGTAAGATTGAGTAATAGGTATATTTCATAGTTAAAATTTTATTATTGCCATATATGGTTATATTATAAACAAATATATTCACAATCTTTGACTTATCATATATGGCAAGTTGGAAAAATTAGAAATTTTAAAAGCAGTTGGGAATAAGATTAAGGAGATAAGACAAAGTAAAGGCTTTTCTCAGCTTGATCTTGTAGGAAAAATGGAAGGTAATATTGATGTAACTAATATTTCAAGAATTGAACAAGGAAGGACTAATCCTACAGTTTATACTCTTTTCAGAATTGCACATGCTTTGGAAATTCACCCTAAGGAATTCTTTGATATAGAAATTACAGAAGCTTAAAAAGGCTATCAATATAATATCCTTTGTATTTTGGTAAAGGAATTTTCACACAATATTCCCTCTATTTTGAATCTACATGTGAGTCTCTAGGGTAAAATATACTATTACATTCATGACATTGCCATGATAATATGTACCAGATTTTGTGATCTTACTTATATAGATGATTACAAAACTTGGTACAGAAATAAGATTTAATAAGAAATACCACCCTAAATTAATAAGGTGGCATTTTATTAAGCATTTTCTAGCTGTAGAGTATCAGCTACAAATTCTTCAAAATCCTCTGAGGAATCTACCTTTATTATCCTCAGCTTACCTACAAAATCACTGGCTTGCAATGTCTCTATAGCTGATAATTCCTTAGATATTGCCATGAAGTTAAATTGTCTTCCATACAAAGGATCTGATTCTATTTCATTAGCCTGAAACAGATATATACTTCCTTCATATATTCCCATTCTTTGAGCTACAGTACCACTAATAACAGTTTTACTAGGTATTTCCCCTGCAATACCTATTAGAATTACTGGCATAAGCCCATTCTTATCTTCACTGGCTTTTTCAGATTTTAACATTTCAACCTTTGCCACAAATGATTTAAATTGTCTTTTCATAATTGATATAATTTTGAGTTAATACTCAAAATATGTCAGAGATGATAGAAAGTTGTGGGGGGCAGTGAGCTAGAGTAAAAAGATATGAGGTGATTCTAAAGATGTAAAATAAATCAGAACATCTTTATTTCTCTCCAGAGAATTTATCTAAGTAGTTCAGAAGGGGGTGGGGGTATTTACTTTTTTGAAAAAGGGGATGTTTGATATGAGGGAACTTGTATATTCATATTTTATTTTATATTAATTAAAAATTTTATATTTTAGTTTTTGTAACTAATGAACTTATGAAAACACAAGCTGCAGTAAAGTTAATAAGCCAGGAAGGCTTTAAAAATGAGAATAGTACAACACTACAAAAAGTAGATAATACTCTAACAGCAGAATTATTTTTTGGTATATGCTCACCAATTGGCTCATTAAAAGAGAATGTAATAGAGACTTTAAAATATAACTTATTTGTTAAATATGGGTATACTGTAGAAGTTATAAAATTAAGTGAATTTATAAATTCTTATAAAGTAGATAGTGAGGATGAAAAAGAAATAATTAAAGAGCCAGGTAAAAGTAGAATTTTTAATGACTATTTAGAAAAAATTAGTAAAGGAAATATTATAAGAAAAAATCAGAATAATACTATATTAGCTGAATTAGCTATCCAAGAAATACATTTGTCTAGATTAAGAGAAGCTAAAGAAAATGGTATAGATGAGCCAAAATCTGAAGATTTTAAATCAAGAAGAAAATGTTATATAATTGACTCCTTGAAAACAACAGATGAGTTAAAATTATTAAGAAAAGTCTATACTGATAATTTTTATCAAATAAGTGTTTTTTCTTCTTTAAATGATAGGAAAGAAAATCTTAAAAATAAAGGTTTTAGTCCAGAAGAAATAGTGAGAATTATAGAGATAGATGACAAACAAAATCTAGAATATGGCCAAAATGTAAGAGGAACATTTGTTGATGGAGACTTTTTTGTTAGAATTTCTGAAGAAAATATACCTGATCTTAATAGGAAAATAGAAAGATATCTTAACCTAATATTTGAAAGTGCAATAGTCACTCCTACTATAGAAGAATTATCAATGTATAATGCAAAATCTGCATCTGGAAACTCAGCCTGTTTATCAAGACAAGTTGGTGCATGTATAATTGATAGTAATAATAATTTACTTTCTACAGGATGGAATGATGTTCCTAAATATGGAGGAAATTTATACTCTTCATCTGGCACATCTCTTGATAATAGATGTTATAATAAAGGATATTGTAGTAATGATGCACATAAAGAAAGGTTAGTAGAAAATATTATTGATGGATTTTTAACTAATGATAAAATTAAGACTATATTTAAAGATGATAATGGTGATCTGAAAGATGATCTTTTAAATGAAGTTAAAAAAAGTATAAAAGATACAAAAGTTAAAGATCTAATTGAATTTTCTAGATCAGTTCATGCAGAAATGCATGCTATAATACAGGGTAGTCAAACTACTGGTGATAAAATGATAGGAGGAAAACTGTTTTGTACAACTTATCCTTGTCATAACTGTGCTAGACACATAGTTGCAGCTGGAATAGAGGAAGTTTACTTCATTGAGCCTTATGTTAAGAGTTTATGCTTAACTCTTCATAGTGATTCAATGACAGAGAATGAAAAAGAGACAAATAAAGTTAAGATTTTAATGTTTGATGGAGTTGCTCCTAGAAGATATCTTACTTTTTTTACTAATTTTGCAGAAAGAAAAGACAAAAAAGGCAAACTAATAAGAAGTAACTATAAGAATATAAGTCCTAAGACAGCCAAATCCTTACAAGCATTATCAACCTTAGAACAACAAGCAGTTCACTCTTTAGCTCAAAATTATGAAAAAACAACCCCCAATTAAGCCACAAGTAACAAGTCAGCAATTAAGATTTGATTTTGAGAAAATGTCTATTAAAGTTGAATCTAGAAAAGCTGAAGGAAGAGTAATTTCAATTGATGAAGGTTTCAATCAGATTAAGAAAAGAGAGAGAGATTCATTAATAAAATATGTATTGAATAATACTAAGTCATTTTAAAAAAATTAAAAATAATATAAGTCTGGATATTTCCAGACTTTTTATTTTTAATAGCAATTACTTTAATAAATATAAATTCAATTAGGTATTTTTTGATAATTTTATAAGTTTTGATTAAATTAGTATTTCACATAATATTAATAATGCAAGCAAAAAAACACTTTTCAAAGCCTTTTGATGATGGAACAAAAGCAAAGCTAGAGATTTTTAAAAAATATCTTACAGAATGGTTGCCTGTCTTTATATCTTCTAAAAATAATAATTACTGGGAGAATATTATTATTTATGATTTTTTTGCAGGTGAAGGCAAAGATGTCCAAGGAAATTATGGAAGTCCATTACTAATTTTAGAAATATTAAATAAATATAATGATTTAGTTAAGTCTACTGGTGTAAAAATTAAAGTTATACTTAATGAGGCAAATTATAGTTCTTTAATTCAATTACAAAACAATATTAACAGCTTTGAATATAACAGAGAAAAAATTGAAGTTGTTTTATATAATAAGCCTTTTAATACCTTATTTAATGAGATTTTCCCATTAATGTCTAAAAAGCCTAAAATCCCTAGATTAATGATTTTAGATCAGTTTGGCATAAAAGAAATTACAGAAGAAATTTTTAAAAAACTAATTGCCTTAGAAAGGACAGACTTTGTATTTTTCATATCATCATCATTTGTAAGAAGATTTAATGAGCTTCCTGAGTTTTCAAACTATATAAAAATAAAGAAAAAAGATTTTGATGAAAGCAAACCATTTCATTCTCACAGAGTTGTATTTGATTACTATAAATCATTGATAAATAATGATTATAGATTAGCTCCATTTTCAATTAAAAAAGGAATTAATATTTATGGGTTAATATTTGGATCTAATCATACTTATGGACTTGAAAAATTTTTAAAAGTAGGATGGAATATAAATCCTCATACTGGAGATGCAAATTACAATATAGATGGTGAAACAATAGCTGAGGGAATAGCTTCTTTGTTTGAAGAGTATAATACAATTAAAAAAATAGAATTACTCAATAAAAAATTAGAAAGAAATATTTTTGAAAAGAATGAGAATTCTCTTTATAATTTATATGTTAAAACACTGGAGTTTGGTTGCTTAGCTAAGCATTGTAATGATTATCTCAGAAAGTTAGAGAAAGAAAAAAGAATTGTTATAGATGGAAAATTAAAGTCTGAAAAAATCCATACTTTAGCAAAATATTCTGATGTAGAAATCTTAATTAAAAAATGAAACAATCTAAAATAGAATGGACTGATGCAACTTGGAATCCTTCTACTGGTTGTAATAAAATTACATCTGGCTGTAAGTTCTGTTATGCAGAAGTAATGGCTAAAAGATTAAAAGCAATGGGGGCTCCAGGGTATGAAAATGGTTTTGATTTTACATTAATGCCAGATAGACTTGATGCTCCAATTAAAATAAAAAGGCCTACAAAATTCTTTGTTAACTCAATGAGTGATTTATTTCATGAAAGAATGCCTTTTGAATTTTTGGATCAAGTTTTTGATACAATAAAAAAAACTCCACATCATCAATATCAAATTTTAACCAAAAGAGAAAATATTCTAGCAGATTATTTTTCAACTAGAGCTGTTCCCAAAAATGTTTGGTTGGGGGTAACAGTGGAACATGCTGCTACAAAGAAAAGAATTGATGTATTAAGGACAATTGATGCTGAAGTAAGATTTTTATCAGTAGAACCTCTTATATCTGATGTAGGAAAGCTAAATCTTGAAGATATACATTGGGTAATTGTTGGTGGTGAAAGTGGTCATAAAGCAAGACCTATGAAGGCTGAATGGGCAATTGATATTCAAAGACAATGTGATGAACAGAATGTTGCATTTTTCTTTAAACAATGGGGAACATGGGGAGCTGATGGAGTAAAAAGAAGTAAAAAAGCTAATGGAAGAATTTTATTAGGTCAAGAATGGAATGAGGAACCAGAATATGACATTGATTTGCTAAAATAAACCCATCTTACAGCTTTAGTAAGGTAGGATTAATTCAAAAACCAATGATAATCTGAGATAGTCACAATTTAATCTGACAGGAATATTGTTAAGATTCATTCTTAGAGAATAATATATCAAATTTTCTATATTCTTCTTGTAGATAATTAAGATCACAGGATTCATTTTCAAACTTATCTAAATGGCTACTAAATAATAATGATTTTTCAATATTATTAGAGTTTTTGGCTTGTTTTAAAATTTCAAAGAGATTGATATTTTCACATTTTAGTATTTGAACTATTTTGTCCCAAGTTAAGAGATCAACTATAAATACATTTTCTGGAGGGAGAGGATTTTCTTTAAGATTATTTTTGGTGCAGAACTTTTCAACATCATCTTTCAATATCTCCCATAAATCTTGTAAAGAAGAATAATAAAATGTTTTATATGTTATAATAATCCCAAAGTATTCTTTTTCATTTTTTTTATTCTTTATTACATTAAGCATTTGCTGTGTATATGCCTTTATAATTGAATCTTTAAGAGCATTATAAACTAGATTTATTGCTGGATTTACTGATGGTAAAGGTTTTGGTTCAATTCCTTTGCATTCAATAAGAACACAGTCATCTACTAAATAATCAACAACTTTTTCATTTTTACCATACAATATCCTTAATTCATTTTCTGTTATAAAGTTTATTTTAGCTTCTAACAGTCCTATCTCTATATACTTTTCCAATCTTTTTCCAAACTCTTCTGTAAAGCTCTCATCATTTTCTTTCAAATAATCATAGATATAATAGCAGCATGTGTGAGCAAATATTGATTTATGAATAATATTGATGCTATTGGATAAATTCTGAAATGGGAACATTGTAAAAAAAGAAATTTCAAATGGTTGAAATTCATTTTTAATAAGAGATTTCTTGTATGAATTAATTATTTTTTGAGCATTCTTATCTTCTAATAATAAAAGTTTTAGGTACTTATCTAGTGTTTCAATAGGCAAGCAGTAAGAATAAGCTTCATAAACATCTGTACCAATAAAACCATTGTAAGTATATTGTTTTAAAATAGAATTCATATTTGTGTACATCCAAAGTATAAAAGAAGTAGCTAGAAAATCATAAATAGTTATTCCTGTTTTACTTAGAAATGATTTTTCAATATCATACTTTGAAGTAATAGATGTGTAAAGTTTAAGTTGTTGTGCAAAATACACCCAATGAATTTGTTTTTGTAAATAGAGTTGTTGATAACCAATTATTTGAAAAAAGCTATCCCAATCATGCTTTTTAACATAAGGATTAAGGGTTATACTTTCAAACTTTTCTATATAATTAAGTAACTGCAGAATTTCATTATCTGAAAGCTTTTTAGGATTATAAGGCTCTTCCCCATTAAGGTATGTCCATTTTATTAGAAGAAATACTTGCCATATAGCAGAAGGTTTGTTGTCATCTTTTAAATCAACTCTTTTTAAAAGTGAATATAGACTTATCAATAGTTCTTTTCTACTGAACTTTTTTATTTTATTTCTAATGTAGTTATAAGTAATGAATTCCTGCATACCAACAATTATAAAAAATAAAATCCACCCCACAAAATTGTGAGATGGATAAAGTTAACTCAAAAACCAATGATAATCTGAATTACCATTGAGTACTTTTTGAATACCCTTGGTAAACTCAAAGGCATTTAAATTCCTGTCAAGAAAAGTGTCTATATAACTACTCTTATTAGCTTGTGTGAAGAGATTATAAACATCCCAGAGATTAATGCTTCCATCATCTTCTCTGCAGAAATTCTTGTCCTCATAGTAATCCTTTGCCATAGTATTAATATGGCTGTCATTAAAATTAAGTAAAGGAATATTCTGTTTCTCTGTTTTGGGTAAGTGTTGATATAGCCTACTCTTACCTATAAGCTGGGCAAATTGATGTTCTGAAAAGTAATCTTGTGTAAGTTCCTTCATCTCCATGAGATGTAGCTCTGCATTATAGCTTTGTATAGTTTCTACTGCTTTATTGTATAAATCATCAGCATTAGAAGTTCTTATATCTTCAAGGAACCCATCTGTAGATACACAAAGGTTACAGCATACTTTATTCTGAAATCCAATAAAGAACTTGAACTTTTCTAAAGATTTCTTACTGTAGAGATTCTCCTGATTGTATGCTCTTACCCCACCAATAGTTAGAGAAAGTTCATTACCATTCACTATATCAGTAATGGAAGGAACTTTAATAATAAAAGCCATTCTTTCATAATAGATAGTTTTTTCATGCTCTAGAAGCTCTTTTACAGGCTTATAAATAGCTGAAGGAGTTCTACCCTTGATTTGATGAGATACTCTAATTTCAGGGGCTGTAATGCTGTGGTAAGGAAATGTTTTATTTACAGCATTAATAATACATTCTATAAATTCCTGATGTGCAATAGTTTTCTCATTGTCTCTAGAGAATACAGGAATGATGCAATCATTCTGTAAGTGATGTAATGTAGCTTCCAGTGTATTAGCCATAATAAATGGGCTGGGCTGATTATTTCCAGCAGTAATATCACTAGGGTAGCTTTCTACTTTGGGATTGGGCATAAAAGAAGCCTGAACTATATTTAAAGATTCAGGCTTATTATCTACTGTACTGGATTCACTTTTGGGCTGGTCAGGAATATTCATCCTGCTTGGATAGAATATTTCTGCATCTTCAATCTCTTCATTATCAAGGAAAATATCATCTAGAGATTTCTTATCTGATAAATCATTCACTCTCTTAAGCTGTAAGTCAGGTGGGATAGGAGTAGTCCTATTATTTATCTCTATTGTGTTAGTAGTTTTTGAAGTCACTACATCAAATGCTTCCTCTAGAGAAGAAGGTTTAGTTTTATTTTTCATATCCATTTCTACTGAATTGATTATTAGGGTTAGTGGTGTGGATTAATAATGTTTTCCTAGCTTCAAAGTCTGGCTTTAAAGTCTTGTGATATTGGGGAAACTCTTTATATAAAGTTAAAAGTTCAGCTATAGAATTACAGCCTTGAATAGCTTTATATACATCTTCTTCTGTAGAGACTCTCTGCTGAATTTGGGGAGGAATTTCCATAGGAATAGATTTACTTTCAGATTCTATACCTGAATTACACCAATCTAAAATCACCTTTCCTGTTTCAGAGGTGATGATAAATTCAGGTCTGTTCATAAATAGCCCTGTTCTGTCTTTACTAGCCTTAGCTAAATGATTCTCATTCACTAGCTCAAAATTAATAGTCAATTCATACTCAAAGCCATCTCTTGTGATTTCCTTAGTGCCATGCTTTACTACTTGGGTTTTACCATTACTAGCTACATCTAGAGAATAGTCTATCTTTCTTCTTGTAGTGGTTATGACATGGCATGTTGACTGTAATATCTTATTAATAAAAGCCTGATGTCTTGGTGTAACATTAGCCCAGTCTTGAAATCTTCCACCTAGTTTTTCATGAATATCAAGACATCCACCTGTGCCATTCCACTCATGGGTAATAGAATCTATGATAATTACTTCTATTCCAGAGTTTTCACATAGTTCTATGGCTTGTATGTATCTTTCAGGAGAATAAGGAGCCTGTAAATCCAGTACATTGTAATTCCCTAAGTCTGAATATAAGGAAGCAGAGGAATTTTCTGTATCTATAACAGCTATTTTACTCCAATCCTGTGTCATTCCATAGGCTAATAATAAAGCTGATTTGGTTTTTCCAAACCCAGAAGCCCCAGATAATCCTAATCTGAGCTTTACTTGTTGTTTTTGTGATTGTTTTAATTGCATATGTTTAAAATTTAATTGTTAGAATTTGGACATAAAAAAACACCCAACTCTTGGGTGTTCATGATGTATGAGTAAAAAATTGTAATTACTTATATATGTTAGATTACAAAAAGCAACTCATTTTATTAAACTATTCTTTTGTAATTTTTTTGTGTTTCTCCATCTCTAGGTCTATAACTTGCAGTTTCATAGAATGAATCAATAATATAATCATAAAATTTTGGGGCAATATCTTCCAGTTTTATGTTTCTGAAGAAATTAGCACCATTTAATTTTAATGCAGGATTTTTCTCTTTAATCTCTTGAATTAAGTTTAAAAGTTCATTTTCTTCATTTTCAAAGATTTTAACTTCTTCATAGTTTTTAAAATATGCAGGCTCATTATTTACACTAGCTATCATACTGTTATGTACCTTGTCTATAAAAGTTTTAATTCTTTCAGAGAAATTTCTCCTTTCAGGAGTAGAGTTGTCATTAAAATTTGCATATTCAACAGCAAGATACTTCAAAGGTAGTTTTCTAGGGAGTATTCCTGATATTTCAGCTTGTGTTGTCACATACTTATAAATTTCTGTTTTTAATTTTGCTACAGTATTTGAATCATAGCTTAATGGAATAGAGCCAATTATTTTATCTCTCAGTTCTTTATATATAACTGACAAATGTTTATGTGTGTTATTTGAATCCTCATTATATTCCTCATATGCTATTCTCATAACTCCTCTAAATTCTTCTTCATCTAATGCAGGAGCATAATAAAATTCAGCTAACCTTGCATTGTAAAATTGATTAGTAAAGGCAGAATAAGTCACAAAACTGGATAGGTTCTTACCAAGAAATCCTTCTAAGGTTAGAATCATTTCTCCATTTTCCATGATATAATCATAAAGGTCAGGAATGTCTAAGTTAGAATTTCTTAAATAGGGAATCATTAATCTTGTTATTAACTCAGAATACTTATTGCTGATAATCTCAAAATGTTCTGAAAATGGGATATATCTAACTAGTGGTGTAGTTACTCCATTTCTATTCCTAGTTCTGTTAGGATCAATAGCTATTTCATTATAAGCTTGCATAAAGTGATTCCTTTGATCTTCAGACATATTTCTTAAAGAACTATAATCCATTAAAATAGGATGTGGTAAAATAATATGTATTTCTCCAATTGTTCTTTGTCTTGCAATGGATTGAATAACAGAATTTATTCCTTCTGTGAAGATTCCATTGTTAGAAAAATAAGGGCCTTTAGATTTAGGAGGAAGAATTATTATGAAAGCATGATCCTCTTTATTTATGCTTACACCAGATTTAAAGTTGGTTCCAATATTACAAAAATTATTGTCATATCTATTAGTAGAAATATCTTCATCAGTATTATTCTGGTTATCTTCTAGATTTGATGTACAATCTCTTAGTGTACCAAATTTTTCAGTAAGTAAGTTTCCAGGTTCAGTATTAGGGTCTAGAAGGTTCTTACATAGTTTTTTTGAATAGCATAAAATGTCTATATTCTTATCTTCTCTGATTAACTGTTTGACTAATTGTGAAATAGGAGTATGGTTTGATGTGTTGTATGAGTTTGTGAAATGTAAATATAACCTGCTTTGCTCATTTATAACCTCTCTTTTAGACTCTAGGATTTGAATCTTGTTATCAGTTAATTTTGATAGCATTTTTATTACTGGAATAGATTGTACATTATAGGTAGCACTTAATAAAATATTTTTTGCTATAACTTTGGAAAAATAATATAAATGAGCCTCTCCAATTTTGCTGAAATTTCTGATAGCCTCATGTATTTCATCATAAATAAATATTACTTTCTTATTATTATCTCCAAATTGTTTTGAAAGTTTCTGCAAATAAGAATTCTTAGCTTCAGATTGTAAAGGAGCATTGTCTCCAGGATTTCCTAATAAAGTATTGACTGTAACTAAATGGATTCTAAAAAGAGGATTTAGATAATCAATTTGATCTTTATTTCTAATGTTTTCATAGGAGTATATTTGTTCTTCTGTGAATCCTAAGTTTAATAAATCCTTTTTATATTGAGAAATTAAGCTCACTAAAGGCACTGCTATGATTATATATGTGTTAGCATTGCTAAGTATATGTTCTTTAACTATTTCTAAAATTGCAGTTGTTTTTCCTTGCCCAACAGCACAATTTATGACAGAGGTATTCCTTACATTTAAGTTTAACTTTTCTGCAAGAGAATCTTTAATATATCCATTAGAATTAAGCTCTAGAGGTTCTTCCTTTGTTATTAATTGTTCAGATCTTTCCAAATGTGCATTAGCTTGTTCAGTGTTTCTAAAACCTGCATTATCAATAAAATTAAGAACTTCAAGATTAAAATAATCTATTGGAAAATTATTAAAATGGTCATTAACATTCATAAATATTAAAATTAACAGTGTTATAAATAATTAATAAATATAACACTGTTATTTAGATTTCACTATAAATTAAGCTTATCTTTTAACCTATTCATCTGTTCACCAACTTTTTCCTTTACAACCTTAGCATAATGCTGTTGAGTAGTTCCTATTTCTGAATGACCTAAAAGCTCAGATACTATCTCCATAGGTACATCATTGTAAAGTAGAATAGTTGAAGCAAAGGTTTTTCTGGCTATATGATGGGTAAGAGTCTTATTTATACCTACAATCTCAGCTATCTCCTTTAGATAAGAATTGAACTTCTGATTAGTAATAATAGGAAGGAGCTGTGTCTCTGTTCTATACTTATATAAAATATTTTCTGCTTTAGATAACAAGGGAATATCATAATCTCTCTTAGTCTTCTGTCTGTGAATATGAATCCATTTATTACTATCATAACCTGTCTGAATATCACTTGCTTTAAGATTTGACATTTCTGTATATGCTAAACCTGTATAACAGCAGAAAATAAACATATCAGCAACTTGCTGTAATCTTTCAGAAGCAAACTGATGTTTCTCTAATGCTTCCAATTCCTCTTTAGATAAGAACACAACTTGTTTCTTAGGCTTCCTGTTCTTGTAGAGTAGGAAAGGGTCTTTAGCTAAGTAATCTAATCCTACAGCTAACTTTACTATCTGTTTGAACCTCTGTATAGTCTTATGAACTGTATTCTGTTTAAACTGTTTCTCAGCTTTAAGATAGAACTCAAACTCAGTAATAAATGCCATTGTCATGTCTTTTAGAAGATAATCTGATTTATTGTACTTGTACTTTATGAAAGACTTTACATGAGTTTGTGTCTGATAAAACTTAGCTACAGACACTTTAGTAGTAGAAATACCTATCAACTTTTCCTGTTTAGTGATATGTAAATGAAACATTTCAGTAATTGATTTATCCTGCTTAATATTTTCTCCTTTGTATTGTCTGTAAATATCATCTACATCAAAGTCCTTTTCCTGAACTTGTAGGAATAAAAAAGCCTGATTAATGTCTTGTTTAATCAGGCTTAGTTGAGTGTTGATTTGAGTGTTTCCTTTATTAGGAGGATGTGCTTTCTGCTTGGAAGCATTCCAGTATTCTGGGTTGATAAATACTCCAGTTGAAAAAGGCTTTCTTTGACTGTCTAAAGTGATTCTACATTCAATAGGACAAAGCCCTTTTATGTTAGCTTTGTTTCTTCTTAGTAAAAATAGTATTGATAATTTCATAGTATTAATGGGGGATTGAATGGGTAACCTAGACTAGAAGTGGGTAACCTAATGGGTAACCTGAGTCTAATTTATTTTGTGATTTTTGGAAGCAAATTTTTCCTCTTTTTAACTTTAATTTTAAGATAAAAATGAATGCAAACTGTTTAAAAACATAAATGGGTAACCTAGAGTGAAAATGGGTAACCTAAAATACTGCCTTTAAATTGAAAAATATTGAGATTTGAAAAACTTAGGATTTAAATGAGAATTACTGTAAACTCCCATGAATAGGAGGGAAGTTGTATAAAACAAAAAAATCTCCCTTAAAAAAGAGAGATTTTTGTGGGTCCTGAGGGATTCGAACCCCCGACCCTCTGGGTGTAAACCAGATGCTCTGAACCAACTGAGCTAAGAACCCGAATTTTTTTGAAAGGTTTCGTTTCCTTTTCTGTGGGTCCTGAGGGATTCGAACCCCCGACCCTCTGGGTGTAAACCAGATGCTCTGAACCAACTGAGCTAAGAACCCTCTTTATCGTTATTTCCTCGATTAGAGTGGTGCAAATATACGACTTATTTAGAAATCTCCAAATTTTTTTCTAAAAATTCTCCCACTACAAAGTTACTTCCCCCGATAAAAATCATTTCTTCATTTGTACATTCCTCTTTTGCAGAAAGATACGCCTGTTGTACAGAATCGAAAATTTTGTAAAAAATTTTCGCATCAATCAGTAAATTTTCATAATCTTCAGGGTGTCTTCCGCGATGGATGGCTGGTTTTGCAAAATAAAACTGAGAATTGTCAGGTAAAATTTTCATGACGTCGTCTATTTTTTTGTCATTCACGAAGCCTAAAATAATATGTTTGTGCTTATCGATGGAATTTAATTGTGAAAAAACATATTCCAGACCTGCCTGATTGTGTCCTGTGTCGCAAATCGTCAATGGATTTTCTGAAAACTGGAACCATCGACCGATAAATCCTGTGTTTTGGTGAACATGAAGAAGCCCTTTTTCAATATTTTCATCGGAAATGGTGTAATTTAATTTTCTTAATTCATCAACTAAACATAATACGACCTTAATGTTTTTCTCTTGATAATTTCCCTTTAAATCAGATTCTAAATCTGTTTTTAGCAGGGTAGCATCAACAAAAGTTGCATTTTCTTCATCAGCTTTATTTTTAATGATATTTTTTACGGCTTCGTTTTCATCTCCGGAAATAACAGGAACTCCCGCTTTTACGATTCCTGCTTTTTCTCCTGCAATTTCTTCAATGGTATCTCCTAAAATATTCTGATGATCCAGCTGTACATTCGTAATGGCTGAAACCAAAGGATTGATAATATTGGTAGAATCCAGTCTGCCTCCTAAACCGACTTCTATAATCGCAAAATCTACATTTTGCTGATAAAAATATTCAAAAGCCATGATCGTGGTAAATTCGAAAAAGGAAGGACGGATATTTTCAGGAAGATTTTTCAGTTTCCGGATGAAATTAAATACAAATTCCTTGTCGCAGTTTTTTCCGTTCATTTTAATTCGCTCTGTAAAATCAATGAGATGGGGAGAATTATACAGACCTACTTTATATCCCGATTCCTGCAGAACCGAAGCCAGCATATTACTGGAAGAACCTTTGCCGTTTGTTCCGCCAATGTGAATGCATTTTATCTTTTCCTGAGGGTTTCCAAAAAAATCGCAAAGTTTTATAATATTGTCCAATCCCGGTTTGTAAGCTTTCTGCCCGTCTGTCTGATAATTAGGAGCCTGAACGAAAAGCCATTCTACCGCTTCCTGATACTGTTCGTTTGTCATGATACAAAATTCTCAAAAGTTTTTTAAAAAGAAATATTAAAACTGTAACTTTTTTATATTTACTTCGTCTAATAGGGAAAAATATATAGAGTATGAAAAAGGTTTTGACTATTATTTTGGGATTATCTTGTCTGGCTGTAAATGCCCAGAAAAAATGGTCTTTGAGAGAATGTGTGGATTATGCGACCAAACATAATCTTCAGGTGATCCAAAATGAATATTCGAAACAGTCTCAGGATCTGAATCTGAAAATTGCAAAGAAAAATTACCTTCCCTCTGTTTCTGGTTCTGTGGGGAATACGGTGAGTTTCGGGCAGACTTCTTTTGGTACGGGAAGTTTAAGAAACGACAGATTCAGTAACAGTGCAAATCTTGGCGCAGATATTTTGGTATACAATAACGGCAGACTTGAAAAAACCATCAGAAAAACAGAATTCGATGTAGAAGCAAGTCAGTATGATATTGAAACCATTAAAAATGATATTTCTCTTCAGATTGCACAGCAGTATTTAACAACGTTACTGAATAAAGAAATTGTAAAAATTTCTCAGGCGGCTGTTGAAAATGCTCAGAAACAATATGACAGATCAAAAATTACTACAGAAATAGGCACAACGGCACAAACGGTTTTAGCAGAAGCAGAGGCAGGACTGGCAAGAGAAAAACAAAACCTGAAGACCGCTGAAATTAATGTGGGAAGAAGCTTATTTGCTTTAGCGCAGCTTTTACAGCTTCAGGAATATAAAGATTTTGATGTGGAAGATGTAAATGTTCCGGATCAGTTGGCTCCGCAGTTAAAATCAGTTGATGAGGTTTTAACAACAGCTTACGAGACTCAGCCGCAGGTAAAAGCAGCGGAGAGCAGGATAAAAGCAGCACAGGCGCAGACCGAAGTTTCCAAAACGGCTTTCTGGCCTACTGTTACGGCAAGTGCAGGAATTGGATCTTTCTACAATAACCTTTTAAATACAGATAATGTAGGTTCCGCTCTTTTCTATGTAAAAGAACAGGGATTCTTTTCTCAATATAAAGACAATTTCGGACAACAGGCAGCTCTTTCTGTCAATATCCCTATTTTTAATAAAGGAATTACAAAACTTCAGGTAGAACAGTCTAAACTGAATGAAAGTCTGGCTAAAGTAACTTTGGAACAGCAGAAACAGACCGTAAGACAGAATGTTCAGAAAGCGCAGTTTGATGTGGATGCCAATTATGAAATCTATCTTTCATCACTTCAGGCAGAGAAAAGCACCAAACTTGCATTGGAGTTTGCAGATAAAAGTTATGCAGCAGGAAGATCTACCATTTATGATGTAAATATTGCAAGAAATAATTATGCTAATGCACAGGGTTCTGTAGCTCAGGCAAAATATAATTATGTTTTCAGTCTTAAATTGTTGAATTTCTATGCCGGAATTCCATTAAGTTTGTAAAATGTCTATTCAGTCATTAGAAAAATATTTACCGCAAAATACGCTTCAATATTTAAAAATCTGGTTTGCAGACTATTATATTCATATAAAAGTTACACGCAACAGGAATTCCAAACTGGGAGATTATCGTAAACTTCCGGATCATTCTCATGAGATTACGATCAATTCCACTTTGGCTCCGCAATTATTTTTCTTTGTGTTAACCCATGAGTTGGCGCATCTTATTGCCTTTGAAAAATACGGCAGAAGAATTTCTCCTCACGGAAACGAATGGAAAGAAACTTTCCGGCAGATGCTTTTGCAGAGTCTTGAAGTATATGAAGAAGATTTAAGACCCGTCATTGTTAAATTTTCGAAATCTCCGAAAGCCAATTTTATGGCAAGTCCGGAGCTGGTAAAATATTTTCACATTGAGAAACAGGACGATACGCTTGTGTTTATTGAAACGCTTCAAAAAGGAGATCTTTTTATTTACCGGAACGAAAAGTACCTCTTAGAAGGTCTAATTAAAAAAAACTATCTTTGTAAAAACTTGGCTACAGGAAGAAAGTATTCTTTCAAACCATTGGCAAGGGTAGAAAAATACACATAAGAATGTCAAAATCAAACAGATATTGCGTCATTATGGCAGGTGGAATCGGAAGCAGATTCTGGCCTATGAGTACGCAGAAATTTCCGAAACAGTTTCAGGATATTTTAGGAGTGGGACGCACCATGATTCAGCAGACCTATGACAGGATCAGCAGAATTATTCCTAATGAAAATATATTTGTGATTACGAATAAAGAGTATGTAGAGCTTTCGCATCAGCAGTTGCCGGAAGTTCCGCAGGAAAATATTGTAGGCGAACCTTTGCTTAAAAATACGGCTCCGTGTAATCTTTACATGGCGAATAAAATCGCTGAAACAGATCCCGATGCAACCATGATCGTGCTTCCTGCAGATCATTTAATTTTAAAAGAAGAAACTTTTCTGAAAAAAGTAGAACTGGCTTTTGAAATTGCTGCAAAGAACGAATATCTGGTAACATTAGGAATTACACCTACAAGACCCGACACAGGATACGGCTATATTCAGTTTGTAGACAAACACGATTCAGATTATTATAAAGTAAAGACCTTTACGGAAAAGCCGATTCTTGAAATTGCTAAAAGCTTTCTGGAAAGCGGTGATTTCCTTTGGAATGCAGGCATTTTTATCTGGAGTGTAAAAAGCATCCATCATGCTTTTGAAATGTATCTTCCGGAAATGACGCAGCATTTTATGGCTTGCGAATACAATGCAGACAGTGAAAAAAGCTGTATTGAACTGATTTATCCTAAAGTCCAGAAAATTTCTATTGATAACGGGATTTTAGAAAAAGCACAGAACGTTTATGTAATTCCGGCAGATTTGGGCTGGAGCGATTTGGGAACATGGACTTCCGTTTATGAAAATGCAGACAAGGATGAGAATCTGAATGCCGTAAAATCTAAACAGCCGATTCTTACCTATAATGCAAAAGGAAATGTAATCCGTATGAAAAATAACAATAAAGCAGTGGTTATCGACGGATTGGAAAATTACATCATTGTAGATACCGATAAAGCTCTTTTAATCTGCCCGAGAGATCACGATCAGCTGATAAAAGACTATGTTTTAGACCTTAAAAACCTGAAGAAAGGAGATAAATTCATGTAAAATATTTTTCTTTTTTCCTCGTTCTATAACTATGATAACATTGATAAGAAAATTCTGGGTATTCGGGTTTTTGTTTTTGGGAATATTTTCTTACGCGCAGGAAAAGAAGCATTTTTCTAATGTTTCCAGTATTTTACAGAACATTATTCCGAATGTTAAAGCCTCTTCCTGGCTGCTGATTCACAGCGGTTATGGGAAAGACCGTATTTTGAAACAGTCCGGAGCGGCGATAGATTATGTTTCACAAACCTCAGGATTCAATATCGGAATTGCGGAAGAAAATGAATTTTATTTCATCGTCTATGTATCCGGAGGAAAAACAGAATATGTTACCACTCTTGAAGGGCTTAAAAACTTTGTGGGAAAACCTGATGACATTCAGGATGCTGCCATTTCTGCGGCAACAGACGGTTATATTATCGATGAAGAATTCAGAGATATTGCGGCGAATTATTACGAAGATAAATCCAATTATTATCTGAATTTAGGAAAGCTGACTTCTACAGAATGTCCTTATCAGAAAAAACATTTTACTTTAACCATCAGTAAATCAACAGGAATAATTACGGAAGCGAAAGATAATGGTTCGTATATTGAGCTTTATAATAAAAAATGCACCAATAACCCAAGATTGCTGAAGATCGAGAAAAAAGAAGAACCGAAAGATGAGCCTAAAAAGAAACCCGCAAGATCCACAAAACGAAAATAATTCTTACGAAACAGAACGTCTGATTCTTCGTCCGATGTCTTTGGAAGATGCAGCATTTATTCTGGATCTTTACAACCGTCCGAAATTCATTCAGTTTGTCGGAGATCGTAATTTGAAGACACTTTCTGACGCAGAAGATTATATCAGAAACCGTTTTCTTCCTCAAATGGAAAGATTGGGCTATGGAAATTATTTAATGCTTACCAAAGAAGGAAATCATAAAATCGGAGGAGTTGGAATTTTCGAAAGGGAAGGATTGGATGTTGTGGATATCGGCTTTTCGCTTTTAGATGAGTTTGAAGGAAAAGGGTACGCTTATGAAGCCGCTTTAAAGATAAAATCAGTCGGAATGGATGATTTCGGGTTGAAAAAGATTTCTGCCATTACAACAAAAGACAACTTTTCTTCTCAGAAATTAATTGAAAAGCTGGGGTTAAAATTCCAAAAATTCGTCACCATTCCCAACGATCCGGAGGAACTGATGTATTACGAAACAGATTAGGATAGTTTTTACTTTAGACAACTTCTTTATTTAACCACAAAAGCCACAAAAAAGATTCAACAGCTTCTAAAGATCTCTGATTTTTATTCTTTTGAGCCTTTTGCGGTTAAATAAAGAAGTTGTCTAAAGTAAAAACTATTTCAAAATCTGTGCAGCGTGATCTTTCGTTTTTACCTTATCGATAACTTCTGTACAGATTCCGTTTTCATCAAAAACAAAAGTGGTTCTTACAATTCCCATGAATTCTTTTCCCATAAACTTTTTCAGTTGCCAAACGCCAAATTTTTCAATAACATCACGCGTTTCATCGGCAATAATATCAAACGGAAATTCAAATTTCTCACTGAATTTTTTCTGATTTTTTACAGGATCTGCACTTACTCCCAACAATTCAAATCCCTGTTTCTTCAGTTCAGAATAATTGTCTCTCAGGTTACACGCTTCAGCAGTACAGCCGGGTGTATTGGCTTTCGGATAGAAAAAGACAACAAGCTTTTTACCGATCAGATTTTCAGAATGTACCGTTTCGCCATCCTGATTGGTTCCTTCAAATTGAGGTAATTTATCTCCGACTTTCAACATAATGATTTATTTTTGTTCAAATTTAATGCTTCCATGACAAAAAAGCAAAGAGCCGAACTCGTACAGACCGAATTAGAAAAATTATATCCCGAAGTTCCCATTCCGTTGGATCATACCGATCCTTACACTTTAATGGTTGCTGTAGCACTATCTGCACAGACAACCGATAAAAAGGTGAATCAGGTAACGCCCGAACTTTTCAGCGTAGCCGGAACCCCACAGAGAATGGCAAAACTGGAGGAATATCAGATTAAAGAATTAATCAAAGAAATAGGACTAGCCAATACCAAAGCCAAAAATCTCAAAAGAATGGCAGAACTTCTTCTGGAAAGACATAATGGAGTAGTGCCGCAAACCTACGAAGAACTCGAAGCGCTTCCCGGAGTTGGACATAAAACCGCATCCGTTGTGATGAGTCAGGGCTTTGGATTTCCTGCTTTTCCGGTAGATACCCACATTCACAGATTAATGACACAATGGAAGCTCACTTCCGGAAAAAACGTAGTAGAAACCGAAAAAGACGCCAAAAAACTCTGGAAAGAAGAAGTGTGGAATAAACTTCATCTTCAGATTATTTTCTACGGAAGAGAATATTCTCCCGCGCGAGGAAACGGAGCCAAAGATTTCATCACCAAAATGCTGTTCGAAAAATAAACAGTCTTTTCCGAAGCCTGAATTCCCCTCCTTTGGAGGGATGGCGAAAATTCGGAAGAATTTTTGACGGGGTGGTCAAATAGATGAAGAAGCAAATCAATCCAACAATCTTCGGTGATAATTGATCTGTCCCAGATGATAACTCAGATGCCCGAAAAGATGGATTAGGAAATATTCCGTCGTCATTCCATAACCCAAAGGTTCAAGCGGATATGGTTTCTGGAGGTCTTCATCAGACAGCCTTTCAAGCGTAATCGTCACCGTTTCGATCGTCTTTTCAATCTGTTGAACTAATTGCGTTCTTGGAACATCTTTTAATGAGAATTCAAGCTCCCTGTTTCTTACATACCCGGAATTTCCCAAAACAGCTCCCACAAAATGACTGAGATTTCCCACAATATGCAACGTTAAATTTTCTGCCGAATTTGAAATGTTTGCCTCTGTTTTCCAGAGATTTGTTTCATTCTTATAAGATTCAATTTCCTGTTTCAGCTTATTTAAATCCCTTAGGAATAGCGATTTTAGACTTTCTGTCATTATTTTTCTTATTTAATTTTTGTTTTAAAATATCCTCTGAAATTTTTAGTAACCAGAGAATCCAGCTTCGTTTCATAGTCGATAAACCCATAAATACTGTCGCTTTTTTGAAAGGTGTATTTATTAAGAACCAATTTCTGATAAACAGGATAAGAATTGATAAATTTAATCTCACCTTTTAAGGCTTTAGGGTCAATATCTTGAATTAAAAACTGATCATTAAAAACCTTTACCAAAACTCCGTTTCCAAAATATCCGTTGTAATTATTAAGCCAAATATTGATGGTGTCTCCTTTATATTCAGTTTTGCATTTATAATCGCTGAACTGAAAAAATCTGTATTGCTTTCTTCGAGGATAGAAAAAGCTTTCATAATAACCATCTTCTTGTACAATATGAGCGGTTCTTGTTAGGCTTTCTACTTTTTCACTGTTAAATAATTTAAGCTCAGGATATTTTGATAGAATTTTGAATGTATCATTTTTACTTAAATTTTCATCAACAGTAATTTTTTCAGGTTGTGAGATTGCCCTGTTTTCCTTTTTGCAACTTAAAAAACACAATCCAAAAATGAAAGTGATAAAAAAGAGAAATGCTTTTATCATATTCTGTTTTAAAACATAAAGCTAAACAAAAAAGCCACAAAAATTAATTTGTGACTTCAGTTTTTAATGAGGAATTTCTTCTGTCAGAATTTCGTTTCCGGCTTTATCGTAGTAAATGCAGGTAAATTGATCCAGATCTACAATCCATTTTTCAATACCGGTTTCTGCACAGTCTTCACAGAATTTCATATAATCCGTCTCTCCTCTCTGATGACTTTTAAGCTGCTGAATAAACTTTTCCTGGTCAGAATCATCAGCGATTACTAAATCTTTATATTGAGGTTCTGAGGTTGTTTTAAAATCATTTTCTCCAAAATATTCGGTATGGCTGTCTTTTACCCATGTTTCAAAAGATTTCACGCCTAATTCCTTAATTTCTTTGATGTAATTTGGAAAATCTGCTCCAGTTTTTACTTTGCCGTGAGCAGATTCAATTTGTTCTACTGTAAACATCTTTTTTCGTTGTATTTTTTTGTTTTTCAATTTTAATTACAAAGGCGCAAATTATAAGTTTTTTAAACTCATTTTAAATTTAACTTCAAAAGAGACAAAAGACATTATTGGATTTATTTAAAGTATTTCAAAAGCCTTCAAAGAGAAAAAATCTTTGATTTTTTTTAAACTTATGCGCTCTTTCTTTCCATTTAAGTATTAAGCTTAAACAACTAAAGGGTTACAATCTTTTGCATCTTTTGCGGTAAAAAAGTTTAGACAAATTTTACAATTAAAAAATAAAAATCAATGAAAAACTTTGCGTTTTTTGTGATTTCGGCAAAAATTATTTCTGTTTTTTTGCCCAAAGTTCCATTTTCCTGTTCAGAACATCCAAAGGAAGGCAACCCTGGCTCAAAACTTCATCATGGAATTTGGCTAAATTAAATTTACTTCCCAGTTCTTTCTGATATTTTTCTCTCAGCTCACGGATTCTCAGCGAACCGATTTTGTAGCCTAAAGCCTGTCCAGGCATTGCCATATATCGCTCTACTTCGGCTGTTGCTCCGGCTTCGTCATAAGAAATATTGCTTAGAAAATATTTGATTGCCTGTTCTCTGGTCATTTTTCCCGTGTGAAGACCCGTGTCTACTACCAGTCTTACTGCTCTTAGCATTTGGTCGCTCAGGTAGCCCATCTTCTGATAAGGATCTGTGTACAGCCCGAATTCCGGTCCTAATGTTTCGCAATAATGCGCCCATCCTTCACCGTAAGCTCCAAACCAGCCGAATCTCATGAATTTCGGGAGTTTGGTGTTTTCCTGCTGTAAAGAAACCTGATAATGATGTCCTGGAATAGCCTCGTGTAAGAACAAAGATTCCATACCTGAAGTTACGTTGAATTTTGACGGATCCGGAAGCGGAACGTAGAAGATTCCTGGTCTTTTTCCGTCCGGAGTTCCCTGAATGTATTCTGCACTTGCACTTGCCTCTCTGAATTTTTCAGTTTGTCTGATCTCAAATCCTGTTTTCGGTGTTATTGAAAACATGGTTTTCAGCTTCGGCGTAATTTTCGTTAAAATTCCATTGAATGCAGCCAGAACTTCTTTTGAACTCGTGTAAGGCATTGCTTTCGGGTCTGTTTTTACATAATTGATGAACTCTTCCAGTGTTCCCGTAAAACCAACCTGCTGTTTTACTTTTTCCATTTCGGCGCGAAGCATTGCTACCTGCTGAAGTCCGATTTTATTAATTTCCTCCGGCGTTTTATTAGTTGTTGTCCAGCTTTTCGCATAGTATTGGTAAATTTCCTTTCCGTTTGGTAAGCTGTTATAACCGTCTGTTTCTCTTGCTTTTGGTAAATATTCTTTTTCTAAAAAGTTGCCCATTTTAGTATAAGCGGGAATAATTTTCTGTACGATGGCATCCTTGTAAAGCTTAGAGAATTTTTCTTTCTGCTCGTCTGTAAAATTTTTCGGAAACTTTCTGATCGGTCCGTAAAAAATGTTTTTATCCGGATCGGCAGACGTAATTTCTTCGGCTCTCATCTGTGGAATCATCTTTACCACCAGTTTTTTAGGCAAAACCATTTTATTGTTAATCCCTTCACTGAAATTATCGGTCGCTGCATTCATCCATTCCGGAAATTTTTCCATTCTTTTCAGCCAGTCGGTATAATCTTTCTCTGTTTTAAAAGGCTGGCTTCCTTCTCCGCTTCCATACAAAGGAAAATTAAGCGGCAGACCGCCAAATTGTGTAAAAGGAATATATTCCGGATGGTAATTATAGTTTTCAATTTTATCTTTTAACGTAAAATTCAGTACATCATAAACTACCTTATCTTCGTCTGAAAGATTTTTATAATCCACGTTTTCCAGTTGCTTTTCTACAGAACGGTAAAAAGCGACTTCTCCGGAGATAAAATCTTTATCGATGTTAATCGGAAGCTGATCGTTATAACGCAAGTCTCCCTGCGAAGTTGCATCCAGAGGATATAATTTCAGATATTGTTCATAATAATTGGAAGCAATAGAATCCAGGTTGGATGGTGTTACTTTTGTTAAAGGCGAATCGGATTTTTTACATGAGCCTAAACTGATGATCAGACCTAATCCTAAAATACTTTTTGATATGATGTTTTTCATTCCGGAATCTTTAGAGAACAAAAATAAATATAATATCAACGTAAATTTTCAATCAACTAAAATTAAGATTATAAACAAGAAAATTATTTGTTTTTAATTTATTTTAATGAAAATATTTACCTCAAATCACATCTTACACATAAAATAATATTGATAATTGTGTTTTTTTAATTTAAAGTTAGATGATTTGGTAAAAATGTGTTATTGATTGCTTAATTAATTTAAAAATTTATATATAATTAGTATATGTGTAAAAAAAAATAATTATTCGTATGATATGTTTTGTGTTATTAGTTTTTTTCTATATTAGCGATTAATTAAATAATAAGTAAAAGTGTTGTGAATTATTTTAATTATTGTTTAATTTAATGTGAAAATATAATTTTAATTGATATGACTAAAAAACTACTTAACCTGGCAATTGCTTTCTCAAGCATTTCGGCTTTTTATGCCCAAGTTGGAATAAATTCAACTTCGCCAAACACAACCTTTGACATTGTTTCTAAAACCAATGGTGTAAGACCGGAGGGTATCTTAATTCCAAGATTAACAGGAGATCAGATTAAAAATATGGAGCCTCTTCTGGGGAGTTCTCAAAATTCTATGATGATTTACGCAACGAGTGCAGCAACCAGTCTTACGGCAAGTACCGTAGATCTTACAGCTCCGGGATTTTATTATTATAATTTCGGATTGGCAAAATGGGTTGCTATTAATAATTTCGGGACGGCTGCAAAAACGCCGATTTCAGGACTTATCGACGGAACAGAGAATAATTCGATAGACAGTAAGAATTTCGCACAAAGTTGGGATTGGACCACAGCAAGTACACAGACTCCTCTTACTTTAAGAGCAAATGCTTTAACTACAGGAACTTTACTGGATATTACTTCTACAAGTACAGCCTTAAATTCAACAAATGGATTGGTGAGAATTATCAATAATGCAGCACCTTCTAATGCAACAGGTATTTTCGCAAGGTTTCAGCCAAGTAATGTTGCAGGAAGTGGAATGTCTCTTCTTAATAATGGAAATTCAGGATTCGGAACAACAGCTCCTTCTGCAAAAATTCACATTTTGGAATCAGGAACAACCAATCAGCCTGCAGCTATTATAAGTCAGTCGAGCAGTGCAGCAGATACCGGAAGTTTAGCAAGTACGGGATCAAAAGGAATGTTCATTGATATGAGTTCAGCTACTCTCGACAGGGCGTTGGTAATTACTCAAAACGGAACGGCTACGAATTCAAGAGGGTTAAATATTACAATGGCTTCTGGTAATCCTGGAGTAGGAGGTTTTATTAATCATAATGGAACAGGGGAAGGTTTTAGAGTCCAGAATAGCAATACAGCAAATAATAATGCAGGTGTTTACATTTTGCATAGTGGAGCGGGAAGTGGGGTATTTGCATCTGCAAACGCTGCTGGCGCAGATGCTACAACAGCATCTTCTACAAGAAGGTCAATGATTTGGGGAAGCAGAACGATAGGAAGTGCTGCTGCGGGTAATTCAGGAAGTGGCTATTCAGGGCCAAGTTCTGCCGCAACCACTTTAGCGCATACTACTCTTTACGGGTCAATGGGGAATGCAGAACCTATAGCAACTGATGATGCCTACATTTTTGGTGTTTTAGGAGAAGTTCTTTCTGTAGCAAGTGCCGCAGCAGTCGACAGGTCGGGTGGAGTGTTGGGGAATTCACAGGTTGCAGGGACTTTTGGAATTTTAGGATACAGAACATCTGCTTCTGCGAATGCAGGAGTGTATGGAAATGCCGCAATGTCTACAGGAACGGGTAGATCCGCGTTGGGTTCTGAGGCAGCAGGATTTGGGGTAATGGGAGTAGGAGATCTTATGGGAGCTGCTTTTAGGGGTAATGTTTACGGGATTAACGCAAGTGGAAGCCGTTACGGGATGTATGTGGATGGTGCCACTTATACTAATAATGTAATTGCTAATGTAAGTACTGTAGACGGAAGCACAGAAAGAGTTACAACGTATGTTCCTACATCAACCACTGCAGACATTTATACACGAGGAACCGCAACTCTTGATGCGAGCGGAAGGGTAAGTGTTTCTTTTGACAGAAAATTCTCTGATCTGGTTGCGGAAAATTCTGTAGTGGTAACCATTACTCCGATCGGGAAAGGCTCTCAGATCTATCTTGAGCAGGAGCCTACAAAAACAGGATTCAGTGCCAAAACGGATGATAGCAATGCTGTAAAATTCTCATACATTGCTGTGGGAACGAGAAAAGGTCTTGAAAATATTGAAGTTCCGAAAGAAATTCTTTCAAAGGATTATGACGAAAATATGACTGCCGTACTTCATAATGAAGCAGATACTTCCTCAAAAGGAAAACCTGTTCACTGGAATGGTTCTGAACTGAAATTTGAAAAATCTGCAAATGCACCAAGCAATGCAAGATTAAATACGACTCAGCTTAAAGCCGAAAAAATTGAATAACTTATTTTAATAATTAAAATTTTTTAAAAGTGTCGTTATCATATAGCGGCACTTTTTCATAAGTTTAAAATTTTAAAGGCTTGTTATATTAATTTAAAAGAGATTTTTTAAAAATACTTTTCAAAAAATTTTTCACGTTCAATCTATTTTTTATCTTTGTTGAAAACGTTTAACAATCATATTATTACCGCTCTTTTTTTTAAGAAATAATGAAAGGGATTTTAAAAATTTACCATCCGGACGAAACGCTAAAGTACAATATCAGAAATACTTATTGCAAGGCGGTTTACAGCAACCAACAACATTTTCTGGAAGTTGAAATTATTACGGATGACAGTCTGGATCATGTAGAGGATGATTCATTACAGTACAACTTTCCGCAGCTTTCTCTTGAAGTGTTCGATTTCCCTATCGATTCCGCGGAAATAGAAGGAAAAACCATTACGATTAATGATTCTGATGAAGATACATATACCGAAGTAGATCTTTTCGATGACGAGGAAGCCTTTATTTATGATAATGAGCTTCAGTTTGAGAAAAATGAAGAAGGAGAACTTCAGGTAATCTGGAAAGGAACGATTGATGATTTTTATACAGGATCAGACACGCCGATTCCTTTCAGACTGAAATGTGAATTCAAGCAGGAAGAAATTGAGGTAGACGAAGATTAATCATCTTTATTTGTCCCCATTTTTATATCAGATTTCTTTTCAAATCATTTTTGGAAAGAAATTTGCTATTTATGAAAATAACAAACTTTAAGTTGTTTTTAAGCAATTTTTAAGAGTTCAATTCATAATATTCCATTACTTTTGTCGTTACAACTTTTATAAATACACTTTAATGCTGTTAACGGAACTTACTCAGATTTTATTTGCCCAGGTTGCTGCACCTTCAGTAGCGGCAGACGATTTAGAATTCTCATTTTGGAAAATCATGTTCCACGGAGGAGCTTTCGCTAAAATAGTGATGGTAACCGTGTTGTTGCTCGGTGTATTTTCCGTATATCTTTTCTTTGAGCGCTTTTTCTTTATTAAAAGATTAACCTCAAAAACAGATGCCAATTTTATGGATAATATCGAAGATTTTATCAGAGATGGTAAAATAGAGTCTGCGGCAGATTACTGTAAAAGACAGAATTCTCCAGAAGGAAGAATTTTAGAAAAAGGAATTTCAAGACTGGGGCGCCCTGTTTCGGATATCGTAAGTGCGATGGAATCTCAGGCTCAGGTTGAGGTTGCCAACATGGAAAAAAATCTGAATCTTTTGGCGGTGGTTCCAAGTATAGCTCCGATGTTGGGACTTCTGGGAACGGTAATCGGGATGATTATCGCATTCTTCAATTTGTCTCATGCAACGGGTTCTTTCTCTCCGAAAACTTTGTCTGAAGGTATTTATACTGCATTGGGACAAACAGCAGTAGGTCTTGCTGTAGCAATTCCGGCAAACTTTTTTTACAATTTATTATTAACAAGAATTGATAAATTTGTATTGAAGGCGCAAAACATGTCCGGAGAATTTTTGGACCTTATCAATAAACCGTTATAATTTTTTCTTATGAAACCGAAAGGTTCCATCTGACAAACATAAAATCAGAATCAACAGATGAAAATTCAGAGAAGAAATAAAGCAAACCCGGAATTCAGTTTGGCAGCGATGACAGATGTTATCTTGCTGATGCTGATCTTCTTTATGGTAACTTCTTCGGCAGCCAACCAAAGTGCGATCGATGTAAAATTGCCGAAAGCAGATACCGCAGCAGACAATATTCCGAATCCTTTGGTGGTGAGCGTAAAACCGGATGGGTCTTATTTTGTAGACGATAATCCTGTGAACAGAGGAGAATTGGAACAGACCATTGTCAATAAATTAACAGGTCAGGCGAATAAATCTTTCACCATAAGAGCAGACGAAAATACCCTCCATAAAGACGTGGTTTTTGTAATGGAAATTGCCGAGAAACATAAATTCAATATTGCCATTGCAACCGTTAAAGATAAATAACTCTTCGAAGTAAGGAGCATTTTAAAATGAGAAGCCATATAATCAGTAAAGATGAGCAAAACAGAGACAGGATAAAAAGCGCGGTGCTTTCTATTCTCATTTGGTCTGCCATTCTTTTATTTGTTTTTCTGTATAAACTGAAACCGGAACTCGATGAACAGCCAGAAGTTATTACAACCATGTTGGTAAATTTTGGAGATAACAGAAACGGAAACGGGGTAGAAGAACCGGCGGATCAGCCGGGAAGCCTTGCTGCTGCGACAGAAGAAGTCGCTTCTGAACCTGCAGAAACTGCTGTTCCTGAAACCAAGACGGTTATCCAGCCGGATCCGCAGCCTGAAACCAAAAAAACAGAAGCGAAAGATAAGGTAATAACCGGAAACAATACTAAAACTTCGGTTCCAAAAAAAGAAGAATCCAAAGCAGAAACTAAAAAGACTTCCACAAGTACCTCTGCAACCAAAAACACTAAAAAATCAGGAGCCACAACCGCAAATTCCAAGACTGGAAATGGTGACGGAAAAGGAAATGCTGCCATTGGAAATCTGATCAGAGGACGCGGAACAAAAGCAGGAAGCCAAGGCGATGGAAACGGAATCGGAAATGCTGGAGATCCTTTAGGTGGTGATGGAAATGGTGACAGTAAAGTCGGAATCGACAGAAAACTGGTAGGATTTATCCCCGGAACAATGGGAAGAGGCGGATCACAGCCCGCGAATAGCTGTACAGCGAGCGGAACGATTACCATTGCTTACACTGTAGATAAAGCAGGAAACGTTGTTTCGGCGAGAAGATCGGGGGGAACTTCCGATCCCTGCATCAGTTCGAATGCGATATCGTGGGTTAAGAAATATGTAAAAGCAGAAAAAGCGAGTGTTTCTTCCACAGGATCATATAAAATTACATTCTAAAAAATACAAAAGCACTTTACTCAAGTGCTTTTTTTATTTCTGAAATTCTGTTAATAACCGGAAGCGCAAATATTCCACTCGTTTGGAGATACAGTTCGTAGAATGTTTTTGCTTTATCTAAAAAATCTTTGTTATCAGATTGTTTTCCGTTAAAATAGAAAAGATTTCCTAACATTTCATAGTAATCTTTATGGTCTCTTTCCTGTCTTTCATTAACAATTTCTATGATTTCCTCTTTCGGTTTTGATGAAAGCGTTGTAAAATCAAACTTAAAAATGTCTTTCATTAAAGATTCAAAATCAAGCTCTTTTTGCATTAAGCTTTCTTCAGGCTTATCCAAAATCAGCTTTTCTAACGCCTGAGTTAACTGGCGTATTAATCGTAGGGTGAATTCTTTATCTGTAATCATAAATTGTTTCTTGTTATTGGTTTGTGGTTGCTTGTCTATGTACGCCAGTTTAATTGGACATATTTTATAAAGTTATTTATTTTTCCTCCCAGAAGTTTGTATTCTTGTGCTTTATTTTCAAAATCTGAATTTAATTCAGGATAAAGTCTGGATAGTTTTGATAAATGACAAACTGTTTCATCACAGCTGCCTTGTGAATAAACCAAAAAGCGAATAAATTCACCTTTATAAATTTTTCTTCCATAGCCTTCTACAATATTTGTAACAATAGAATCCGAAGAGCGTCTTAGCTGGCTTCCTAATTCATAAGTTTCATATTTTGGCAATTTAAAAGAAAGCCGATGGGTTTCAATAAATAATTCAAACGAAATGTTATAAATATCAAGTTTTGTATAACTCATATGTGTTTTATATTAGAATAATAAACTAATAACCATTAACCAGCAACTCTTATCCAAAGAAAAGATATGCTAGAATAATAGAAGTAATAATCCCCACCAAATCAGCCAGAAGCATAGCAATTACTGTGTATCTTGTATTCTTTACGGCTACGGCTCCAAAATAAACAGCAATGACATAAAACGTCGTGTCTGAGCTTCCCTGAAGAACGGCTGCCAATTTTCCCTGAAAACTGTCTGCGCCGAAAGTTGTCATGGTATCAACCATCATTCCTCTTGCTCCAGAACCCGACAAAGGTTTGATTAAAGCGGTCGGAAGCCCGTCTACAAATCTCGAATCTAAATTTGCAGAATAAGCAACCCATTTCATCCCGTCGATAATTACGTCAAATACTCCGGAAGTTCTCAATAGCGAAATGGCAATAAGCATTCCGACCAAATAAGGAATAATCTTTACACAGGTTGTAAAACCTTCTTTTGCTCCTTCAATAAAAGCATCAAAAACATTGATTTTTTTATAAACAGCGCCAAGAACAATGGCTAAAAATATGAAAAGAATTAAACCGTTGCTTAGCACTTTGCTGAAATCATCCAGTTCATCCTTGCTTAATTGAGTAAGATATAAAACCAGCAATGCGATTATGGCAGAAATTCCGCCAACGTAGGCAAGAACTACAGGTTTTAAAAGGTTGATTTTCTGATATAAAGAAACCACGATCATCGCGGCTAAAGTTGCCGCAAATGTAGCGATCATGCACGGAAGAAAAATATCCGTCGGCGTTTTTGAACCCATCGAGGCGCGGATCGCAATGATGGAAACCGGAATTAGAGTCATTCCTCCTGCATGAAGACAGAGGAACATGATCTGGGAGTTGCTTGCCGTGTCTTTATTCGGATTTAAAGTCTGCAAACTTTCCATCGCTTTTAGACCAAAAGGTGTTGCTGCATTATCCAGACCGAGAAGATTGGCGCTGAAATTCATCAGCATATGCCCGAAAGCGGGGTGGTTTTTAGGAATATCGGGAAATAATTTTGAGAAAAAAGGCTGAATTAACCGGCTTAAAAGGTTGATTCCTCCTGCTTTTTCCGCAATGCTCATGAACCCCATGAATAGAGTCATAATTCCGATAAGTCCGAGACAGATTTTCACTGCCGTTTCAGAAGTTCCGATTACCCCATCCGATTCCTGAACACGGTACACTTTTACATCCTGCCTTAAAGAATCTGTTTTGTAGTGAATTCTACTGTCCGCAAAATCATTTTTTTTCATGAGATTGTCCCGCACAATAGGAGAGAGTGCATTCATTTTCTGAGTGGCAATCTGTACGGTATCACCGCCTTTACCTACAACCATATCATTGAAAATAGTTTTGTAGTTGCCTGATGAAACGTATTTTATACCTGCAATGGCAATGGCAATGATAATGAATGCCGACCAAATTCTGCTGAGAACCATTATTTAAGATTATTTTGGTTCTAAATGTAGTAATTTTTAAGCAAAAGTATTTATTCTGGCAATGAATTAAAAAAACAAAACTTTAGCTGCGAAATAGAGAGCAATAATACTTAAAAGTATTATTATAACTCCTAAAAGTGTAAAATGGGATGGAATTTTATCCATTAGATTTTTCTCATTTTTCATCTCTATAATCCTAACTCTAATTGATTTTGTATTAGTTCAAAATATTTTCCTCTTATCTGTATAAGTTGATCATGATTTCCTTGTTCAACAATTCTTCCACTATCTAGAACAATTATCTGATCCGCATTTTTTACAGTAGAAAGTCTATGCGCCACTACAATCATTGTTTTATGTTTGAAAAAATTATCAATATTCTGAACAATTATTCTCTCATTTTTAGCATCAAGAGAATTGGTGGCTTCATCAAAGAATAGATAATCGGGATTTTTATATATTGCTCTTGCAATAAGAATTCTTTGTTTTTGTCCCTGACTCAGACCGACTCCTTCTGAGCCTATTATAGTATCGATTTTTAAAGGTAGCATATCAATAAAATCCGAAATATTAGATAAAGCAACAGCTGTATTTAATTTGCTTTGATCAGGGTTTTTCTCCAAGGCAATATTATAAGCAACTGTATCTGAAAAAATATGACTATCCTGAAGAATAACCCCGCACTTTTCTCTCCATACTACATTTTCAATTTCTTTCAGAGAAATTTCTTCCAAGGATATTTTCCCCATTTGCGGAGTGTAAAACTTTAAAATCAGTTTTAAAAGTGAGGTTTTTCCGCTTCCGCTAGCTCCTACAATTGCTGTTGTTTTTCCCTTTGGAATAATTAAGTCAATATCATTTAAAATAAAATGAGAGTTGTCGTATGAAAAACTCACATTTTTTAGGGATATATCAAAAATTCGCTCTAAATAACCTATCTGACTAATGTTTTCTTCATCTTCCTTATTATGAATTTCATTGAGTCTCTCAAAACTTATTTTCACTAAGTGATAGCGCAGAAAGAAAGTGATAAGTTGTGAAATAGGATTATTCATTCCTCCAATAATATAGACGATTGAAAGCATGGTTCCTACTGTCATTTGTCCGTTCATGACTGTTAAAGAAGATGTAAAAACAACCAATATATTCTGAAAGAAGTTAATAAATTTATAACTTTCATATTTTTGATTTACTTTAAGCTTCTCAATATTATTTAAATAGATATTAGATTGTATTGAACTCCATTCTTGGCGTTTATATTCTTCAAGGTTATTTAATTTAATCTCCTGCATCGAATTAATAATCTCATAGATTTTATTTTGATCGGTAGATTGTAGAGAGAACGTTTTCTGATCTAATATTTTTATTTTTTTAAAAAAATTAAAAATCCAAGTCAACTCTAGCGAAGTTCCTATCAATACAATAATAAATATTGTTGAATTAAAATAGAGTAATACTGCAGAGTAAATGATAATGCTGAAAAATGAAAAAACGGTCTGGATAAGATCCTGAGAAAGAAACTCTTCAATTCTTTTATGATCCTGTATTCTTTGTAAAAGATCTCCTGTGTTTTTACTATTGAAAAATTTCAAAGGGAGCCTCATTAGCTTTGCTAAAAAATCTGAGATAATCGATAAGCTTATTCTGCTACTAATATGAATGAATAACCAAGATCGATAATATTCTAACACTACTCTGCTTATAAAAAGCCCAATTTGTGCAGCCAAAATTAGATAGATTAGATTAACTTGTTTTAAAGCGACTCCTTTATCTAAAATTTTTTGTGTGAAAAATGGAAATATAAGCTCAATACATGATGAAACTAAAAGAGTAATGGCAATTAGTAAAAATTGAGTTTTATGCTTTTTAATATATTGAGTTATATACTGAAGATTTCTGGATGTATTTTTTTTGTGCTCATCGGATTTTTCATGCAGATTTTCTGTAGGTTCGAGAATTAATATAATTCCTTTTTCTTTTTCCTGAGTCCAGCCTTTTAAGAATTGTTCTTTGGTGTAAACAGTTTTTCCAAAGGCGGGATCTGCTACGTATACTTTTTTTGGAGTCATTTTATAAACAACAATAAAATGATTCTGATTCCAGAAAAAGACAGAAGGAACATTAATATTTGATAATGCTTCTTCATAACTTAACTTTACTGGTAAGGCATCGAAGCCTAATTCTTCGGAGGTATATTTGAGATCAGATATGGTAATCCCTCTTTTGGAAATGTTACTTTCTGAAAAAACAGAGTCAGATAGCAAAACACCATAATATTTGCTAACCATTTTAAGGCAAGCTAAACCACAATCCTGGCTATCTAGTTGTTTTATAAAAGGGAAACTTTTCATCAATTTTTTTATGATTTTTAAGCGAATTGATTGACTTCAACTAAAAATATATTTTTATTGTGAGGAAATATGATTAATTCATGGCAAAACTTTCCAGTTTTTTCACGTAAGATGGTTCCTGAATAGTAGGAAGTTTTTCATCGATTATTTTTAAGGCTTCTTCATAGGTAAGTTTCTGAATACCTGTTTCTTTTATAAGATCTTCAGGTAATGAATCTATAACTTTATTCTGAATATGTGTAATAAGCATTAGAAGATCATTACAATATATAGAAGGATTATTAAATCCGTTTTTAGAGCTGTAGCGATGAGGTAAATATCCTCCGCCACAAACTTCATGAATGGGGCAAGCCAAGCATTTTTTTGGTAACATCTGCTTACTATTATAATATACGTCAATAAGATCGCTTTGGAAAATATCGTCGAATTCGTTCGTGTGGAGGTTAAATTTATGTTTCGTAAAGCTTTCGCCACATATTTTTAATACATCTAAAGACTCTATATCTCCATTAGTTTCAATAACAGCCAATTTGTTATATCCCTTTCCTGAACTTTCAGTACCGTTTTCTGATCCGAAGATGTAATTAATATAATCTTCAAATTTTATTACAGAAACTTTGTTTTCATCATCTTTGAGGTTATACCAATAGTCAAATAATTCTATCAGCCATTCTGCATTTTTAAGTTTGGGAACCTGATCTATACTATCATAGTTTTCATCCAGTAAAAGAAGATTGATAATGGAAAAACCTAAATTTCTATATGTTTCATAAAGTTCAACTGGAGAAGACATGAAATTAATAACAGATAAACAGCCTAATTTGTAATCTAAATATTTATTGGCAACATCCATTCCCTTCTTCACTCTGTCAAATGTACCTTTTCCCTTTTTATCAATCCTGAATTTATCATTAACTTCTTTTCCTCCGTCTAAACTTACTCCAATCCCAACACGATATTTGCTAAATAACTCACAGTGTTCTTTGCTTAAAAGCATTCCATTAGTCTGCATAGCAAATAGGATTTCTATATCATCATTATGTAAAGAATGTAGCGTCTGAAGAAAAAAGGTAATATCCTTTATGTTCATTAATAGAGGCTCTCCGCCATGTAACACAACAAAGAATTTTTTTAATGAGTGCTTATGGCAATGATTTTTTATCTTTTCCTTGAGAGCCAGAATCGTTTCCTTAGACATAAATTTTGGCTGAAGTTTATAAGATTGGTCTGCGTGATTATACATATAGCAGTATGTACAGTTGATATTGCATCTTCCCGCTACTTTTACTACAAGTGCTTCTATATTCATTGGTTACTAGGTTTTTAAGAATAAAAAAGAAGAGAAGGATATACATAAGAAGCATATCCTTCTCATATCTATTAGAAGAAAGTTTTAATAGTTCTCTCGTGGATAATTCTATCATAAACCACTTCAGAATAACCGATTACTACCGGTCCTGCAGCTCCCATCCTGTTTTCAGAATCCAATTGTAAAACAGCTTTTTTTAGAACATTGTTCTTAATTAAACCAGAATTTTTTGCTAAGTTCTTAGTTTCTTTTTTGTTGAATGTAAACATGTTAAATAGTTTTTAGGTTAAACAGTAGAATCATAGTTTAAAGAGTATAATTCCTAGATTTTCACTCTTGCTTGCAAGCGGGATATTTATTTGTAGTTTTCATACATTGTACACTATATGAAGAACTACAATCAAATCTTTTTAATTGGCTCTCTTTTTCTCTTCTTCGTTACTTAGTTTTCTGGATTGTATTTTTAGTGTTTTTCCAAAATTCCAATTTACGGAGATTCTTATTTTTTGAGTATCACGATAATCAAAGTTTTCCTGTTTTATACCATTTACAACCTGTGTAAATGTCATTTTATAGGTTCGAAAAATATCCATTATGTTTAATGCTATCTGCAGTTTTTTTTCCAGAAGTGACAATTTTAATCCAGTATTGAAATAATAAAAAGATGACATTTTATAGCTGTTCGCAATTGAAGGAGACTGGTAGTTAAAACCAAGTTCTGCTTTTAATGTTTTTGCGGAGTTCAAAGTGAAGCTGTTGTTAGAGCTTACTGATGCGCTCCATCCTGAAAGGTCTGTCAGGGTATTGGGAATATCTGACATTGTTTTTGTATAGAAAATATTTGCCTGATTATTACTTTCCCACCATTTCCATTTATTGAAAAGATAACTTTCCAGTATTCCCAGATTTATCTGCTTATAAAAGTTACTCGGTATGATCGCCTGAACGGGATTATCTGCCGAAACATATGTAACCTGATCAAAACCATTATTGATATAGCTTAAATATGCCGAAGCATAATTGTTTTTATAGCTGTATGATATTTCAAAGTTATCTGTAAAATAAGGTTGTAAAAAAGGATTTCCCTCTCCATAATTATATTTTGTAGTATAAAATCTGAAAGGATTCAGATCAGAATAAGTTGGGCGGTCAATCCTTCTGTTATAATTAAACCCAAATACACTATTTTCATTCATTAAATAATTAATATATAAAGTGGGAAACAGTTTAGTATAATTATTTTTATTTGTTTGGTCTAATGTTTCAGAATAGCCTTTTGTTTGTGTGTTTTCTAGTCTAAAACCAAGCTGCGTTTCCCATTTTTTTGATAGTTTTTTACTTCCAGATAAATATATTGCCTGCGTATTTTCCTTATAATCAAAAGTATTGCTTTTACCAAAGTCTAAAAAAGGATTTCCGTTTGTTGTATTAAAATATAAAACATCACTTTTATTATTAATAAATGAAACTTTCGCTCCAAAAGATAGAGTTGCCCATTTTAACGGAAATTCTATATCAGCTTTTGAAGAATAAATTTTAATATCTTGGCTACTTAAATTATTTGCCGAAAGAAATGTCTTAGCATTATAATCACCCGGTAAATACGACGATGTAGAAAACTGATTATCTGCATTAGAATTAAACGTAAAATAATCTACATCAAAAGATATCTTTTTGCCAATACTATCTAGTTTTGTAATAGTATGAAGATTAACTGCATGATTATTTTTTCTCACGCGTAAATCTGAAGGAGTAATTATCAGGGAGTCTAATCCTTTCTTAGAGCTTATTTGAGAAGAATTGTCCCCTTTTCTAATAGGATTATTTATACCTCCTAAATACTGTATCCCAATAGTCGTTTTTTTGCTTATCTCATAATCCAAGGAAAACCGGCCACTTAAATTATCTCTAAAACTTCTTGATTTATTAGTTTCAAACCATGTATAGTTCGGATAATAAAGTGTATACTCCTGATAAGGTGCTGTACTTCCGTTTTCATAATCAAAATTTGTAGTGAGGGTAACTTTTTTCTTTTGATAATTAAGTCCTGCGCCATAATTTCCCATAGAATAGGTAGCTTGGGTATAGCTGGTTTTAAGGTTTCCACTAAGATAATTCTCCTTTGCTTTTTTTAGTTTGATATTAATGAGACCACTGTTTCCTTCCGAATCATACTTTGATGGAGGATTTGTAATTACTTCAATATTTTTAATGTCTTCAGATTTAATACTTCTCAGAAAGCTCAGAAGATCATTTTCCGAAAGCTGGATAAGCCTGTCATTTACCATGATAGAAACCTTGCTTTTGCCAATAATGCCTATCTGGTCATTAACTACTTTTACACCAGGAATAATTCCCATAGTTTCCAAGGCGTCACCACCGCTTGCGGATATAGAATTTTCTACATTAAAAACCAATCTGTCTATTTTTCTTTCAATTAATTTCTTTTTACTAGCAATACTTACGCCCTGTATTTGCGATTCTTTTAGTTCTGAAATCAAATTTTCGGTTTTATTTTCTGTAATACTAATCTCTTTTTTTATAATTACTTCTCCGTCCTTTACTACTGATAATTTATAAGTGCCCTTCTCTGGAACAGATATTTCATAATTTCCGTTACTATTACTTATTGTATTCTTTTTTATATTTTCTTTTATTAAGGATATTTCTGCGTATGCAATTCCCTGATTTTGGGAATTGACAACTATGCCGCCAATTGTCTGGCTTTTTATAAAAATTCCGAAGAAAATAAATGTTAAAAAAAATAATATGTTTTTCATGGTTAATATCAAAGATAATGAGCCAATTTTTTTTATTAGCTACACAAAAGTGTAGTTTTTAATAGAGTCTGCAAATACTACACTTCTGTGTAGAATATCCAAGTCATAATTTTTTACTAGATAAATATTTTTTTTAAGAAAGTTCTTTAGACTTTCATGTTCTAAAATAATTGGAATGGTTTCAGAGCCTAAATAGTGAATAGAATTAGTAATAGGATGAGCATTTATACCTAAAATTTTTAAAATTTTTAAAAGTTTAGCATCACATTCAGCAATGGCTAATGTATTTTCTTCACTGCATACATCCTGAATGGCGAAAGTCATTAATGTTTTAAATAAATTGATTCCACCTTCTTTACGCCCCTTTTTAATTGCAAACCTTCCGATATGCCAAATATTGTACTGCTCACTATCGAGAAAACTGCTTAACTTAACAGAAAACATTTTTTCAATAGGCAATATATCTTTCATGTTCCATTTTAAAGTTCTTATGGACCCAATGATTTGATTATTATTTTGTGCAACAATTATTCTTGAATTGGAAAAACTTTTTTCTTCATTCAGAACATATTCAATTTCCTTTCTAATAAAACTTGGATCATGACAAAAATTTTCATTGTGGTGTGAGAAATTTTCCTGTACAACAAATTCTGCAAACTTCCTCAATTCGGACTTTTCTAAGACTGAAAATTTAATAGTTTTCATGGTTTAGTGATTTTTGATTAAATTTATTTTGATTTTTATGGGATATTACTACACTTTTGTGTAGATTTGTTATCAAAAACATAAAACTACACTCGAGTGTAGTGTGCTTTGTATATAAAAATATTGTATGGATGAAATCAACCAGTTCTTTTCTGATAGAAATACTGTGAATAATCTTTCGCAGAATGAACTTCTACAGACTTTTGATTATCTGGAACCTGTAAAAGCATTTGCCCGAATTACCTATAAAAGTCTTTATATAATAGATTATCAGAAAAAAAGTTTTGATTATGTTTCGGATAACCCTCTTTTCTTATGCGGTCATACTCCTGACGAAGTAAAAGAGTTGGGTTATGCCTTTTATTTTAAGCATGTAAAAAAAGATGATCTCCAGTTGTTACTGAAAATTAATGAAGTAGGATTTAATTTTTATGAAAATATTCCTGTTGAAGAAAGAAAACTTTATACAATTTCTTATGATTTCCATCTGGTAAAAGATTCAGGAAAAAGTATACTGATTAATCATAAGCTTACACCTCTATTTCTTAATAAAGAAGGAAAGATATGGAAAGCAATGTGTATTGTCTCTCTTTCGCAAAATAATACGTCAGGAAATATTCAGATTTTTAAAGATGGAAGTGATGATATCTGGTTATTCCAGCTATCGTCAAATAAATGGGAAAAAAGTAAGAAGATAAAACTCTCAGACAGAGAAACAGAAATTTTGCTTCTTTATGCGCAGGGTCTTACCATTAATGAAATAGCAGAAAAAATGTATCTTACAGCAGATACAATAAAATTTCATCGCAGAAAGCTATTTGATAAAATTAATGTACAAAATATTACAGAAGCTTTGGCTTATGCAACCAATAACAAGCTTATTTAGCTAATCTGCAATAGTTTTAAAGTAAAATTCTGGAAAATACCTGCTTTTTTTCTCAGTTGCTATTTTATACAAAAGGGTAGTACACATCCCGGCAACGAGCCATGAACCTATTGATAGTTGAGGAGGAGGAAGAGTTTCTTGTTCATTTTTATAATCATTTACTATTTTAGCAAGCCATGATACTTCTTTTTCTTTTTGAGCTAATTCTTCCATAACAAAATCTACAACTTTTAATTCATTCAATTGTTTATTGTGACCCAAAATTTGAAAATTTTGTCCATTTGGGTGTATTGCGGTTACTAAGCCTGCCCAACCTAAATTATAAGGATGAATGATAACAATTCCTTTTTTTTGTGCTATTTCATCAAAAATAACAGGAATGTCTGAAGTAAAGTCTAATGCATTAAAAGCAATCTTTATATTTTTTAGGATTTTATTAACGTTATTATGATCAATAAAGTCACTTATATATTTGATGTCCGCTTCCGGATTAATTTCTTTTAACCGTTTATAAAGAGTTTGTGCTTTATTTTGTTGTAAATTTTTTTCGGTGAAATTCTGTCGGTTAAGATTAGATCTTTCGACTATATCCCCGTCAATAAGGGTTATATTTTCAAAGCCAAAACGTAAAGCGCATTCTGCAATATTGCTCCCAATTCCGCATCCTGCGAGAAGAATAGGATAATTTTTAATAATACTTTGTTCGCTATTGTTTACATAAAGTCGGTTTCTTGAGTATCTTTCGTTCATAGTGTATTAGTTTAAATTAATATTTAAAGACGAAATTATTTCGTTTTAAAAACTAATACAATATAATCATATCAATCCAGATAAACCAGAAATCCTTCAAAATCATCATCCAGATTTTTCAGAACTTTAGCATCTTTCATTTTCTTTTCTAAGCCTTCAATGAAAAAACTTTTCTCGAAAAACTGGCGGTGAACTCCCGGAAGCAGCTCTTTAAAGTAATCCATTCCGAATTTATTGTTGTGAAGATCCATTTTGGTTTCCAGAGGTTTGTTCGGGAATAATTCTTCGTGCATATCGGTGATTCTTTTACAGAATTTCAGTGCTTTCTGAGGCGAAGAGACTTTGGAGCAGTACATCGCAATAAAACAGCACCAAAGAGCGTGTCTGAATGCATTTCCCACACCATTGGTAGATGCAGTTTTAGGGAATTTTTTCTGAGCAATGGTGTATGCCTGAACGGTGGCATGAAAACTGAGCAATGAGAAAACAGGATGAGGAAGAACAAGCGTTAAAAGACGGATAATCTTTTTAAAACTCATACTTCGGATGGTGCTGAAAAATATCTTGAAAGTTCTCATAAATAAAAATCTCTCCCTAATTAGAGAGAGATTATGTTATTTTGTTACAATTATTATGCTTTTACAGCTAATAAATTCACTGTTTTAGCAACAGTATCTCGGATTTCTGTTCTTTTAACGATAAAATCTACAAAACCTTTTTCCTGAAGAAATTCTGAAGTCTGGAAACCTTCCGGCAAATCTCTTCCGATGGTTTCACGGATAACTCTTGGTCCTGCGAAACCGATTAAAGCTCCCGGTTCAGCCATGATAATATCTGCTGTCATTGCGAAAGAAGCTGTAATTCCGCCAAAAGTAGGATCACAAAGATAAGCGATGTATAAAAGTCCTGCTTCTGAAAGTTGAGCCAGTTTAGCCTGTACTTTAGCCAACTGCATCAAAGAATAGGTTGCTTCCTGCATTCTTGCTCCACCGGATTGACAAATAATCATATAAGGAAGTTTTTTCTCAATACAGTAATCGATCGCTCTTCTGATTTTTTCTCCCATTACGGAACCTAAAGATCCGCCGATGAAAGCAAAATCCATACAGGAAACCACCATTTCTGTTCCTTTTACGGTTCCTACCGCGTTTCTGATGGAATCGGTAAGTTTAGTTTTGGCTTTTACTTCTTTCAGACGGTCTGTGTAAGATTTCGTGTCTTTAAAGTTCAGAATGTCAATACTTTCAACATTGGCATCCAGTTCCGTGAATTTGCCTTCATCGAAAAGGATCTCAAAAAACTCTGCACTTCCTATTCTTACATGGAAACCGTCTTCCGGAGAAACATAGTTATTTCTCTTCAATTCGTCATGCTCCACCACTTTTCCTGATGGAGTCTGATGCCAAAGACCTTTGGGAACGTCTTTTTTCTCATCAGTAGATGTCGTAATATTTTGTGCTTTTCTTTTAAACCACTCGAATGCCATATTGTTTATATAATTGATGAAAAATAAACGATAAATGATGAAAAAACTGTTTAATAGAAATCAATTATCAATCATCATTTATCATTAATGATTTTTATTTTAGCGTATTTACGTTATTTAAATCTTCAAATGCCTGAACCAGTCTCTTAGAGAAAGTTTCCTCACCTTTTCTTACCCAAACTCTTGGGTCATAGAATTTTTTGTTCGGTTTTTCTTCTCCTTCAGGGTTTCCGATCTGAGTTCTTAAATAATCGATATTGTTTACCATATAATCTCTGATCCCTTCTGTGTATGCGAACTGAAGGTCAGTATCAATATTCATTTTAATTACTCCGTAATCAATTGCTTCTCTGATCTCTTCCAAAGTAGATCCGGAACCTCCGTGGAATACGAAATTAATCGGCTTTTCAGCAGTTCCGAATTTCTCCTGAACGTATTTCTGAGAATTATCAAGGATTTTTGGCGTAAGAACCACGTTTCCTGGCTTATAAACTCCATGTACGTTTCCGAAAGCAGCAGCAATCGTGAAGTTATCAGAAACAGCTTTTAACTTTTCATAAGTGTAAGCGATATCTTCCGGTTGCGTATATAATTTAGAATTGTCTACATCCGAATTGTCTACACCGTCTTCTTCACCTCCTGTAACTCCGATTTCTACTTCTAAAGTCATCTGAAGTTTAGCCATTCTTTCAAAATACTTTGCTGAAATTTCTAAATTTTCTTCCAGAGATTCTTCAGAAAGATCCAGCATATGAGAAGAATACAGAGATTTTCCTGTCTGCTTGTAGAATTCTTCGTTAGCATCCATCAATCCGTCGATCCAAGGCAATAATTTTTTTGCAGCATGGTCTGTGTGAAGGATTACCGTTGCTCCGTAAGCTTCTGCAAGGGTATGGATATGTTTTGCTCCGGCTACAGCTCCTAAAATAGCGGCTTTCTGTCCGTCGTTGCTTAACCCTTTTCCTGCGTTGTAAGCAGCTCCTCCGTTAGAGAACTGAATGATAACAGGTGAGTTTAGTTTTGCTGCAGTTTCCAAAACCGCGTTTACGTTGCTGGAACCAATTACGTTTACTGCTGGTAATGCAAATTTGTTTTCTTTAGCATGCTGAAAAATATCAGTAACTAATTGACCTGTGGCAACTCCTGCCGGGAAAATTCTGCTCATGTTTTGCTTTTTAATATAAATTATTAGGGTGTTTTTAAATTCCTGTAAAGGTAATAATTTTTAAAATATTCTTAATTTCTTTTATCTCTTCCCCAAAGTAGCTTCTGGCGGATGGTTTCGTAGAAACTTAAGTTATTCGGCTGAACGAGTAATATCTGAAAATCCGCTTTTTTAATCACAATTTCCTGATCTGTTTCGATATGAATCAACCGCGAATCCAGAGAAAGAGAATATTGTGAAACGCGGCTTTCAACTCCGAATTTAATTTCAACCCTGTCATTTACCACCAAAGGTCTCACATTGAGATTATGGGGTGCGATAGGAGTGATAACGAAGTTCTCGTTGTTCGGAGAAATGATGGGACCTCCACAACTTAAAGAATACGCTGTAGAACCTGTAGGAGTGGAAACGATAACACCGTCTCCCCAGAAAACGTTCAGAAATTCATTATTAATATAAGAATCTACCGTAATCATGGAAGTGGTTTCCTTTCTGGACACCGTAACGTCATTTAGAGCATACGGGAAAAAATCCTCCAGAACAGGTGAAACAACCTGAATTACAGAACGGCGGCTTGTTTTAACATCGCCTTTCAGAATAGAATCCAACTCTTTAAATGCTTCTTCTTTGGTAAAACTTGCCAGAAATCCTAATCTTCCGGTATTTACCCCAACGATCGGGATTTCAAGATCTTCAATAAAGGTGAGAGAATTCACAATCGTTCCGTCCCCGCCAAAAGTGAAGAAAAGATCCACTTCTTTCTCCAGAAGGTCTTTTTTATTATTAAATGTTTCAAAAATCTTTGAAAACTGAAGCGCTTCAGCCATCTCATCGTACAAAACAGATTTTACACCTCTGCTTTCCAGCTCGGAAATAAATTTGCTTAAATATAAAAAAGTATCAAGATCTTTTTTCTGAGAATAAATGGCTGCCTTCATTAGTTTTTATATTTCTATGAATTTCTGGAAAAACCCGAATCTGTCCTGCAATAAGTCTGATTTTTCATCAGAATAGTACTTTTGTACGATGCGGTAATCATATCGGTCGAATGTTTCATCAATAGAACTCAGATTTTCATTGCTGATCTTTATCGTCACCTGGATCACTTCATCCGACATGAAACTGATAAACGCGCCGTAAAATTTGGAATTATTGCTTTCCACAATATTGGCGATCTCCGTCATCGAATATTTTCTTGCCGGCGTTTCAACCGTAAGAATGGCTCCCGATTCGGAAAACAGCGGATATTTTGAAAAATCCTGAAAAATATCCTCACAGCTGATGTATCCCAGATATTTCTCGGATTTATTAATAACAGGAATCACGTTGGAATTGAAGGTATAGAATATTCTGATGCTGTCCATAATATTGTTATCCTCCAGAATGGCAAAACGCTCGATCTGATGTTCGAGGTTTTTCAGCATCCCTTCCTCTTCATACAGGAAATCCTGTGCAATTGCACCGTAAAAATGATGGGATTTTTTGATGAAAATATGAGAATATCCAAATGCCTCTAACATTTCCCTCGCTGATTCTATCGAGTCAGAAAGGCTGAAACACGGGAAGTCTTTTGAGATATAATCCTTGATAAACATTGTGCTAATTTATAAAAAATTAAACGAAACTTTTTCCGAAAATGATACTTTTTTTCAGGAAAATAAAAAAAAATAATTTTAAAATTTGTTGGTGTAAAAAAAAAGGGTATCTTTGTCGCCTTTCATTTTTACTTTTTATTAGATTTATTTCAAACTGCACTGTCTCTTAGACATATGCAGTTTTTTTATTTTAAAGCCTTTGCAAATTCCCACATCACAATTCCTCCGCAAACGCTTACATTTAAAGAATGTTTGGTTCCCAACTGAGGAATTTCAAGGAAAGAATCAATATTCGGCAACGCTTCATCGCTTATTCCTTCCACTTCATTTCCCAAAATCACCGCGTATTTTTTTGTTTTATCTATGGTGAAATCCGTGATCATCTGGCTGTTGGTCGTCTGCTCGATTCCCACGACTTCAAATCCCTGAGATTTTAAATCATTAATGGTCGTATTAATGTCATTTTCATGACTCCAGTCTACGCTTTCCGTAGCTCCCAAAGCAGCTTTATGGATTTCGCGGTGTGGCGGCTGCGGCGTGATTCCGCAAAGGATAATCTTCTGAACCAAAAACGCATCTGCCGTCCTGAACGTTGCACCCACATTGTGCATGCTTCTGATGTTGTCTAAAACTACTACCAAAGGAATTTTCTCAACCGATTTAAAGGTTTCCACATCAATTCTGTTGAGTTCTTCCAGTTTTAATTTCTGTACCAATTTTATTTTTTTGTCAAAATTAGGTATAAATATTTACGATTTTCAGATAAAAACGGATTTTGTTATTTTTTAGTACCCATGATCTGATGAACGTTTTTCTCGATATTCTGGGCAATGGTTTCCATCGGAATATCATTTTCATCATTATTAAATGGATCTTCAATTTCTTCGGCAATCAGCTCAAGACTCATCAGAACATAATAAATGAATACCGTAAGCGGAATAATGTAATTTCCGATATTGATAACGTAAGCAATCGGCAGCGCAAAAACATACAGAATGATAAACTTTTTAATGAACGATGAATAAGAATAGGGAATCGGCGTATTTTTAATTCTCTCGCAACCGCCGCAAACATCCAGAAAACCGGAAAGCTGGGTGTCGAGATACAGCATTTCAATATCTGAGATTTTTCCTTCTTTCTTTAACTGATTTAATTTGTGGCTCATCAGAATGATAATTTCACTTGGTCCATGATTTTTCAGCTCTTTCTCGATTTCGGAATAATCTTCATCCAAAGCCAGTCGGGTAGATTCTTTAGATAAATGTTTTGCTAAAAAGTGAGGAAAGAACTTTAAGTATCTTGCAATTTGCTCGGCATTCTGTCTGTCGTCGCCCAAAATAGTGTTGACTTTTATGGCAAAATTCCGGGTGTCATTAACCAGTTTTCCCCACAGTTTTCTGCCTTCCCACCATCGGTCATATGCAGTGTTTGTTCTGAAAACCAACAACAAAGAAAGCACAAAGCCCAATAGAGAATGAATTAAACCCACATTGCTGATTCCCGATTTCGAATTAAGCCGGAAATGTTCAATTTCAAGGTATTCTACGCCCCAAGAATACAATCCGACGAGGATCATGCTTGGAAATAATATTTTTAAAGTGTCGCTTTTATGTAAGCTGAAAAGGATTTTCAGGAAATGTTTGGTGTTGTAAACTCTCATAGATTTCGTTCGTCTTACAAATATAATTTTTTCATTTTATCCTGACTTTATTCATACCTTAAATCTTACAAATTATGATTTTAAGGATGCTGGTTTTAGTACATGAGATTATTTTTAACGCAAGGTTCACAAAATTTCTATGCTTGCAGATATTTTCCGTTCGCAATGGCGTTTCACTCAGCTAATGCTTATTGCTATCATTTGCTGAAAAAAGTGCCTTCGCGATCAAAAAAATATGCATGAAAAAATTGAAATAAAATCTTTACGAGCATTGCATTAAAGAAACTCTGCTTCATTTTAAATCCCATAAAATTCAAGTTTAAAAATCCAGTCGAGATTAATTTATCTTCAAAATTTCACCAAATTTCAGAAAAACACTATTTTTATTTCGCATTAAAAAATACACACCAAATGATTCTCGAAAGTGTAGATATTGTTAACGACATCAGTAAAGAAGATTTTCAGAAAAATTATTTCAAAAAGCACAAGCCGCTTCTGATTAAAAATTTTGCAAGCCGTTGGGACGCCTTCGACAAATGGAATTTCGATTTTATCCGTGAAAAGGCTGGAGAACAGGAAGTTCCTTTGTACGATAATAAGCCTGCCGACGCGAATAAAAGCAGCGATGCTCCAGTTACCAGAATGAAAATGAAGGATTATATTGATACGATCAAAAGTAAACCTTCCGATCTCAGGATTTTCTTTTATATCATTACAGACCGGCTTCCGGAACTGCTGAAAAACTTTACGTATCCGGATTTGGGAATGAAATTTTTCAAACGTCTTCCGACCTTGTTCTTCGGGGGAAGTGAAGCGCATGTTCTGATGCATTATGATGTGGACTTGGGAGATTTTCTGCACATTCATTTTGAAGGAAAGAAAAGAATTCTGTTATTCGATCAGAAACAATCCGCTTTTTTATACAAAGTTCCGTTATCGGTTCATACCATTTATGATATAGACTATGAAAATCCTGACTATGAAAAATTTCCCGCCCTGAAACACGCCAAAGGTTTTGAAATTTTCATGGAGCATGGTGATGCGCTTTTTATTCCGGGAGCATTCTGGCATTTTAATCGCTATCTGGAACCCGGATTTTCAATGTCGCTTCGTGCATTGCCCAATAAACCGAATGTTTTTGCCAATATGTTGTATCATGTTTTTATCATGCGATATACCGATAAAATTATGCGAAAAATTTTTAAAGCAAAGTGGGTGAATTACAAACAGAAGTGGGCATATAAGAAAAGTTCGGAAGCTTTGAAGAAAATTTAATCATTTTTCTCCCGCAGATTTCACAGATGCTTGTGTTGAATTTTATTAAATAATGTGTCTAATTAATATACAAAAGATCATGAAATTACTTTATCTGAGTTTATTTTTTACATTTTCAATATCTTTTTTTAATTGTCAAAGTTCTTATACCCCCGCAAAAATGAATAAGGTGCTTCCAACACTTACAAAATCAAAGCTGATTCTACAAAGTGAAGTTGATTCCTTGGTTTCTACAGATAAGTGTAAGTATTTAACAAAAAGAAGGAGTTATGCGGCTCCTGCCGGTCTATTTGCTAAAAATGATTTAAAAAATGCAGCAAAAGGAATTGATGAGTGGGTTCAGCTGGATAAAGGAAATGCATATATTCTTACCAATTATAAATGGATATCAATGGATCATTCAGGATCAACACAATTAAATGTAGATTTCGATACGTTATATTGTAATGAATAAGTTGATATTTTATTAATTGTCTTTATCTTTTTAATTAATATTGGAGAATAACGATTAGTAAGCGGTTTTCTAACAGAGTTCCTTCGACAAGCTCAGGATGACATCTCTAATACTAACAGAAAGATTTACACATTTTCAGGCTGAGCCTGTCGAAGCCTTTATTAGTAAAGGGATAAAGTCAATTTATAAATTTAAAAAATATGCCAAATCATCTGTGAAATCTATGGGAAAAATACAAAGCACTTTCCTTCTACTATTTTATTTCATACTTTTACCGACCTAATTCTTAAGAACGATTGTAATGGCAAAGGCAGCGAAGAAAGAAACCCCTTTAATGACGCAGTACAATACCATCAAGGCGAAATATCCTGATGCACTTTTGCTATTCAGAGTGGGGGATTTTTATGAAACTTTCGGGCAGGATGCCGTAAGAACATCACAGATTTTAGGAATTGTTTTAACGAAAAGAGCCAACGGTGAAGGTCATATCGAACTGGCAGGATTTCCGCACCATTCGGTAGATTCTTACCTACCAAAACTGGTGAGAGCGGGAATGAGAGTTGCGATCTGCGACCAGTTGGAAGACCCGAAAATGGTAAAAGGGATCGTTAAAAGGGGAGTCACGGAACTGGTAACACCGGGAGTTACGTTTAATGATCAGGTCCTAAATTCAAAAAAGAACAATTTCCTGCTTTCCCTTCATAAAGAAAAGGAAAAATTCGGGATTGCTTTGGTGGATATTTCTACGGGAGAATTTCTAGTGAGTGAAGGAAATCTGGAAAAACTGCTTCATATCGTCAATACATTTGATCCGAGTGAGATTATTTACCAGCGAAGTGTTCAGATTCCGGAACAGATTAAAAATAAAAACGCTTTCAAACTTGAAGACTGGGCATATCAGTATAATTTTGCCTACGAAAAACTGACGAATCACTTTAAAACCAATTCGTTAAAAGGTTTTGGAGTAGAGAATCAGCCATTGGCAATTACCGCAGCAGGAGCGATTTTCGCTTATCTGGTGGAAGATACCCATCATAATTTACTGTCTCACATCACCAAAATTCAGATTATTCCGCAGGAAGATTTTCTGATGATGGATAATTTTACACTGAGAAACCTTGAAATTGTATATCCAAGCAATCCGCAGGGGAAATCATTATTAGATATTATCGATAAAACTTCGACTCCGATGGGAGGAAGATTGTTGAGGAGAAGAATTATTCTACCATTAAAATCTGTGGATGAAATCAACAGAAGATTGTCTTTAATTGATTTTTTAAATGAAAATGACAATCTTAAATACGAAATTTCCCAATTATTAAAGTCGATTTCCGATTTAGACAGGCTGATGGGAAAACTGGCGGCGGAAAAAATTTCACCGAAAGAACTGGGATATCTTCGCCAGAGTTTAATTAATATTCATAAAATCAAAGCGTTGCTTCATCCTCATGCCGATATTTTGGCTTGGCTGGATCCTTTGTATGATCAGGATGAATTGATAAAATGCCTTCAGAACCATCTGAATGATGAGCTTCCGGTGAATTTATCGAAAGGAAACGTCATTAAAGAAGGAATTTCCGAAGAACTGGATCGCTTAAGAGGATTACAATCCAAAGGTCGAGGTTTTCTGGACGAAATGTGCCAAAGAGAAATCGAAAGAACAGGAATTTCAAGTCTGAAAATTGATTTCAACAATGTTTTCGGCTATTATATTGAGGTTCGAAACACCCATAAAGATAAAGTTCCAAATGACTGGCTGAGAAAACAGACACTGGTAAATGCAGAACGCTACATCACAGAAGAACTGAAAGAGTATGAAAATCAGATTCTTGGAGCCGAAGAAAAAATCGGAATTTTAGAAAACGAACTGTACAGAAATGTATGTTCTGAAACGATGGTTCATATCGATCAGATTCAGGAAAACTCTAAAATTATTGCACAATTGGATGTTGCCGTTGGTTTGTCGGAATTGGCTGTTTCTGAGAGTTATACCAAACCTGTTTTAAATGACAGTTTTGCCATCGATTTAAAAGAAGCAAGACACCCGATCATAGAAAATGCACTTCCTTTAGGCGAAAAATACATTCCGAATGATATTTTCTTAGATAAAGATTCTCAGCAGATTATCATGGTAACCGGACCGAACATGGCGGGTAAGTCGGCGATTCTTCGTCAGACAGCGATTGTTTGTCTTTTGGCTCAGATTGGGAGTTTTGTCCCGGCAAAACACGCTGAAATCGGGATTTTAGATAAAATTTTTACAAGAGTAGGCGCAACAGATAATATTTCTGCAGGCGAATCGACCTTCATGGTGGAAATGAACGAGGCGGCGAATATTCTGAATAATATTTCCGAGAGAAGCTTAATTTTACTCGACGAAATCGGGCGCGGAACTTCTACCTATGATGGAGTTTCCATTGCATGGGCGATTGCGGAATATCTTCATCAACATCCGACTCAGGCAAAAACGTTGTTTGCAACGCATTATCACGAGCTGAATGAAATGACCGTAAGTTTTGAGCGCGTGAAAAATTTCCACGTTTCTATTCAGGAGAATAAAGGAAATATCATCTTTTTAAGAAAGCTGGTTCCGGGAGGAAGTGAACACAGTTTCGGTATTCATGTGGCAAAACTGGCGGGAATGCCTTCCAAAGTCGTGAACAGAGCCAATGAAATTCTGAAAACGCTGGAAGCAAGCCGTTCCCAAAGCGGAGGTTCTTCTGAAAAGATCAAGCGCGTTACGGAAGAAAATATGCAACTGTCTTTCTTTCAGTTAGATGATCCGGTTCTGGAAAGCATCAAAGAAGAATTAACGAAAATCGACATCAATACATTAACGCCGATTGAAGCGTTGATGAAGCTGAATGCGATAAAGAAAATGATTGGCGGATAGTTTTTCTGTTCTTTGTAAATTATTTGAGATTTATGCTTACAGGAATCTGAATCTTACTTCTTACGAGATAACCATTCTGATTTGCCGGAATCCATTTTCCCTGAACATGTTTTACGGCTTTTTCCAGAGCAGCATTAAAGCTGGTATTTGATCCTAAAGCCCGAATTTCTATAAGACTTCCATCCTTTTCAACGGTAAAATTAAGCATTGCAGTAAGCGTTTTTTCACGTTTTTTTACTTTGATGGATTCGAGTGTAATAAGATTTTCAACTTTTTTAATAAATGCTTCTGTACCCTTTGGAAAATACGCTTCATGATCCGGAGAATCGTAACATATTATCGGAATTGGGGTTTTTTCAATTTCTTTTGGTTGGGATGGAGCAGGAATATTGCTGCTTTGTGCGAAAAGCAGGGCACCGAAATTAATCATCAGAAATAAAACCAGCCATCGTTTTAATCCGAAATTTTGTATGAAAATTTTCATATTGAAACTTAATCAAATTTCTTCAAAGTAAGCGGAAAAGTATAAAGAAATCTTACCGGTTCCCCTTTAATTGTTGCAGGTTTCCACTTTACAAAAAGCCTTCTTACAGCAATTTCTGCGGCTTTGGAGTGTTTCGGATCGTCTCCTAATGCAGTTACATATCTTACATAGCCTGTTTTTTCAACAATCAAATAAACTCGGGTATTTATTTTTTTTGATTTTACATCGATAACGTCCATTTTTTCTGAAAATTCCCTTTTGAACGTTTCCATTCCGCCGGGAAATTCCGCCGGAGTATCTGCCTTGGTGTAGACATCATCAAGCTTCATTTTCGTCCTTAGAACTGCGTAATCCGGAAGTTCTTTTACGGAATTATACTGCTTGGTCTGTGCAGATAATGAGAAACTTAACCATAAGCCTAAAAAAATAATCAGCTTTTTCATATAATTGTGTTATGAGAAATAATATTTTAAAGCATCAAAAATAAAGCCGAATGAAAATTGATTTTTTAATAATAATCAGTGAAAGTCATTGGGTTGATGTGGTGTGATGATCCATCTTATCAGTAAAATCAATAAAGCAAGAAGAGCCATCACGATAAACCCTGAAAAAAATCTCAGAAATGAGTTTTGTTATCGTTATCAATCTGCTTTATTTTTAATTTTGTAAGGGTTATAAAACCTACATAATACATAAAAAGGACTACAAGTGGAAGAAAAAGGATTGGCATTTCGGGTTACATTTAATTATACATATTTTCTGGCTACCGTTTTTATATTTCTGACGGAAGTTTTAATCGCTACCAAACTTAAAGATATTTTCTTTGTGAGAGCGTATCTCGGAGATGTGATTGTTGTGATGCTGATCTATACTTTCATCAAAACATTTTTCAGAATTGAAGATAATAAAAAATTGATTCTCAGTATCCTGATTTTTTCTTTTCTGATAGAATTTGCCCAATATTTCAATATTGCTGAAAAATTAGGCTTCCAGAAAGGAAGCCTGATGTATATCGTGATCGGAAATTCGTTTTCGTGGATTGATATTCTGTGTTACTTAGTTGGATGTTTATTGCTTTTTGTTTTTGTTAAATTTCAGACAAATCCTCAAAAAACACATTAAACTATCTTCCGAAACTGTCGTATTTATCTTCAGCGTATTTGATGAAGCGGTTCAGTAAAGCTACGTTTTCCTTTTCCAGAGGAGAAAGCTCGCGGTCTACATTATTGGAAACCGGAATGTACCAGTCGGTCTGCTCAAAGAAATTTCGGTACGTTTGCTTCTTAAAAGCATAACCGTGTCTCGCGAAAACTGCGTTTTTAATGATTTCCATATCCAGTTTTCTGAGGTTTTTAAGATCTTTTTCCGTTAATTTCTGCTTGGAGGCATTGATTTTGAAAACGGCATCTGAAGCAATTCTGTTTCTGGATTCGGTGTAGGTTTCAGTCTTTCCGGTTTCTTCGTCGGTATATTTTTCTACGAAATCTTTCGGATTTTCCCAATCGATGAGGTCGTTATTTTCATTCAGCATGAAATTCGGGTTGTATACAAACTCTTTTTTCACAAGCTTTAAAATCTTATTCGGAGCTTTTACCGCCGATTTATTGAAGGCATTCCAGCTTCCGGTAAGACTGTCGTTGTTTAATTTTACCTCAAATCGTCCGTCTTTTTTATCATTTCCGGGTTCATCCAGAATAAAGGATTTTGAAGTTTCGTTAAAAACTCCTCTGAATGGTCTTTGATTTCCATCAACAATACTTTGTCCGTACACACTATCTTTGGTAATCCTGTTGATTTTCAGGGCAATTTTTTTATAAATGTCACCTTCATACTCTTCGCCATCTTCGGAGGTTACCATTCCTTTTCCGGCAAAATCGCCCATATAAATTCCGTAATATTCTTTGTAAACTTCGGGAACAACTACAGAATCCTTCTTTGCCGTAAGACTGTCTTTTGAAGGATCTGTTGTTTTTACATCCTTTTTACAGGCGGTTAAACCAATTGTAAATAAGGAAATTAACGATAATTTTAAAATTTTCATATGTATTTTTTTGCAATTAAATATTCAATTAATAAGATGTTCGGAATCCAGCCCAACCATGCTATGATCTGATAAACATCCATTGGATTCGGTTGGAATAAATATACAATAATTACCTTCCACATTCTTAATGTTACCGCGGAAAGTGTCAGCGCAAAACTACGCCATATCCATTGTTTATGTTCTTTAAATTTTTTCTGTCGGGCCAACTGATACGCTTTAAAAGTGGAAAACCACCACAAACAGCCGAGAATGACAAAGGAAACCTTCGATAAAATTCCGCCGTTGGCAAAAATTCCCATGTAAATTCCAGACGGAGCCGCGAAAAGCAAAATCAGAAAAATGTAGATCTTTCCGGTGTTTTTGTGGAAACTTTTTATGCCGAAATCTTTTCTGAGAATCGCTAAAAATCCAGTCAGCAAAACAAAAATACTTGTGTAGACGTGTGTATAGAAAAAATAAAGATATTCCGGTCTGTTGGTAACTTCCGTCTGTTTGATCATTAAAAAACTCACATCAGAGCGCAACGGAATATATTCTAGCGAAATTTTCAGCATCAGCCAAAAGAAATACCCAAACCCGATCATCAAAAGGATTTTAAAGGTGTTCGAAATATTTTTTTTAATTGAAAGCATTTTTTGTATTTAAACACGAATATCACTAATTTCTCACAAATGGTCACAAATATTTCGTGTTTTTCGTGAAAGTATCCGCTTAATTTGTGTTCAAAGTTAAATGCTAATGTCACCAATTTTCTACAAATGGTTACAATAATTTGTGTAATTAGTGAAAAAAAGATTCGTGTAATTTGTGTTTTAAGTTAAACACTAATGTCACCAATTTCCCGCAAATGGTCACAAATAATTTGTGTTATTAGTGAAAAAAGATTCGTGCAATTTGTGTTTAAATTATTATTTCAGATTCAAATCCTGCGCAATCAGCCAAGTTTCACTCCAGCAAGCCTGAAAATTAAATCCGCTTATTACTGCATCAATATTTAAGACTTCTCCGGCAACGTAAAAGGTAGGCAAAATTTTCGAAGACATATTTTTAAAGTTAATTTCCTTTAAATCAACGCCTCCCGCCGTTACAAATTCATCTTTGAAAGTCGATTTTCCGGTGACATTAAATTTCTTTTTGCATAGATTTTCAAGAATAGTCTGCATTTCTTTTCCTGAAATCTGGGCAACCTGTTTATTCAGATCCACTTTTGAAACCTCCAGAATTCTCTGCCAGAATCGGTTGGTAATATCAAAAATCTTTGATTGCCCGATGGTTTTCTTTGGATTCGATTGTTTGAAGTTTAGAAATAATTCTTCCGCATCATCGATTGATTTGGAAATAAAATTGACTTCAATTTCAAAATTGTATTTTACTTTCGCCAGATTAATCGCTTCCCAAGCTGAAATTTTCAGAATGGCAGGTCCCGAAAGTCCCCAATGCGTAATCAGTAAAGGTCCGCTTTCTTCGGTTTTCAGTTTCGGAATGGAAGTTTCCGCCATTTCAAAGCTTGTTCCGGCTAAATCTTTCAGCAAATCATCTTTAATGTTAAAAGTAAAAAGCGACGGAACCAGATCAATAATTTTATGACCTAAATTTTCGATCATTTTCAAAGATTTTGGCGAGCTTCCGGTTGTATAAATGATAAAATCAGCTTCAAAATCACCTAAACTGGTCTTAACGATATATTTTTCGCCTGATTTTTCAATTTCTCTTACAGAACATTTGGTTTTCACTTCAACATTTTTCTGCTGAATTTCATGTAGAAAAGTATTGATGATCGTCTGCGAAGAATTGCTTTCCGGAAAAACGCGGTTATCACGTTCTATTTTTAATGGAACATTTCTCTGCTCAAACCAATCCATCGTATCTCCCGGCTGAAATTTGGTGAAAACACTCAGCAACTCCTTGTTTCCGCGGGGATAAAACTGTACCAGTTCTCTGGGATCAAAACAGGCATGAGTCACATTACAGCGTCCTCCTCCCGAAATTTTTACTTTCTGAAGAACATCCGAATTCTGCTCAAGAATGGTAATTTTATATTTTGTTTCGTCCAGATTGGCTGCACAGAAAAAACCTGCCGCACCACCTCCGATAATGATAATTTGCTTCATAATACTTTTAATCTTATGCTCAAGATTACTTTTGCAAAACTACAATTTTTATAAACCATCTTATTTGAGTAATTTTGAAGAATATAATTTTTCATTTTTACAGTGAAATTATTGACTACAAAAAATGATTTTTGTGATAAAAAATCACACAATTTATATTTTAAAACAAAAAGTAAATGAAATTCTACCATACATTCGAAGTTCGCTGGAGCGATCTTGATGCCAACAAACATCTGGCAAATTCATCTTACGTACAATATTGTGCGCAAACCAGAATGGCTTTTATGAAGCAGGAAAAAATGGGCGTTACCCAAATGAGCCGATGGGGAATCGGTCCGGTAATCATGCACGAAAGATTTTCTTTCTTCAAAGAAATATTTGCAGACCAGACGGTGATCGTAAGTCTTGAAATTGACGGTTGTGCAGATGACTGTTCTATTTACCGTTTTGTACACAAATTTTATACAACGGACGGAGAACATTGTGCAACTTCAGAAGCAACGGGAGTGTGGATCGATACGATGCTGAGAAAAATGACAACACCGCCCGATGATGTGGTGGAAGCCATGAACAAATATAAATCTCCGGAGACAGTAATTTTAACAAGAGAAGATTTCAAAAAACTTCCTTTCCGTCCGGAAAATGTTGATCCGGCAGTATTTACTAAATAAATGATAATTGATAAATGATGCCTGATTTTAGACATCATTTATCAATTATGAATCATCAATGATATTTTAATTTATGTTTGAAGATAAAGATCCAGAATTAACGCCAATTTCCAAACTGGGAGAATTTGGTTTAATTAAACATTTAACGGAGCATTTTCCTCTATCCAACGAATCTTCGGAGCTTGGAGTGGGAGATGATGCGGCAGTGATTAATCCCGGAAATAAGAAAGTGGTTCTTACAACAGATGTTTTGGCGGAGGGTGTTCATTTCAATCTGGGATATGTGCCTTTGAAACACTTAGGCTATAAAGCGGTTGTTGTAAATCTCAGCGATATTGCAGCGATGAATGCAACGCCAACTCAGATTTTGGTTTCTCTTGCCGTTTCCAACCGTTTTCCGGTGGAAGCTCTGGAAGAAATCTATTCCGGGATTCAGACCGCTTGCGCAAGATATAAAGTTGACTTAATTGGCGGAGATACAACAAGTTCCAATGCCGGTTTGGTAATGAGTATTACGGCAATCGGAATGGAGAATGATGAACATATTGTGAAAAGAAGTACGGCAAAACCAAACGATCTTTTGGTGGTAACCGGAGATTTAGGGGGCGCTTATATGGGACTTCAGATTCTGGAAAGAGAACATGCTGTTTTCTTGGCCGATCCGAATATGCAGCCGGAAATGGAAGGCTACGATTATATTCTGGAAAGACAGTTGAAGCCCGAAGCAAGAACCGATGTAAAAGGGATTTTAGAACAACTGGATATCAAGCCAACTTCTATGATTGATGTTTCTGACGGTCTGGCTTCTGAAATTCTTCACCTTTCAGATCAGTCGAAAGTAGGATTCAGATTGTATGAAGAAAAAATTCCGATGGATAATTTAACGATTACAACAGCGGATGAATTCAATTTAAATCCTGTGATGGCAGCTTTAAGCGGAGGAGAGGATTACGAATTATTATTCACGATTTCGCCTAATGATTTTGATAAAATTAAAAACCACCCGGATTTTACCATCATTGGTCATGCCGTTGAAAAAGAAGACGGAAATTTTATGGTGGCGAGAGGTTCTAATCAGCTGGTTGCTTTAACAGCGCAGGGTTGGGACGCTTTTTTGGGAAATCAGCAAGGATAGATAATCTTATTATTTAGATATTAAAAAAACCACTGCAATAGCGGTGGTTTTTTTAGTAATTAATCTTTCTTAATGTCTGCTTTTACATTTTGGTAGGATTTGTCTACCGCATCTGCACCTTTTTTAGCCGTTTTTTTGGTCCATTTTGTTGCTTTTTAACACCTTTTTTGGTAGCATCATAACCTTTTTCTGCGGTTTTGCCGGTCCATTCGGCGCCGTCTTTAACAGCGGTTCCTGCTTTTTTGGCATCTTTTTTTACCTCTTGCTTTACAGAATTCGTTTTTTGTGCAGATACTCCGATTCCGAATAAAAGAATCAATGCTGCTGAAAATAATCTCTTTTTCATTTATAAGAATGTTTTTTATAATTTATTGTCAAAAATCACGCCATTAATTTATAAAATTTCAGAATAATTTATTAATGAGGGATTATAGAAGCATTATAATCAAAAAAATGTATTGTGAAGAGGACTTAAATATTGTGAAGCCGGTACTTTTGTAATGTTTTTTGTTTAATTTGCAACAATCAAATGATATACAAATGAGATTCTTTATTGATGAGAAAAATTATTTTTTATCTAAAGTTTTAGATGAATCAATCTTTTTCAACTATACCACCTCCTGGATTTTTTATGATCGGAATGAAGATCTGCATATTGATGATTATTTTGAAAAAGACAATAAGATTTATTCGTTTCTATGGGCATATTCAGAGGACAATATTCTGTCTAAAATAGATGAATGGAAAAGAGCTTTCAGAAGATACGAAATAGAAGTTCAGAAGGGAATGAAACAATATCAGAAAGATTATAATTTGAATTCCGAAAGGAAAGTGTATTTGGATGTCGTAGAGTCTGATATTAATTCTACAGAAAAAATGTTTAAGAGTTTTACAGCTTTTAATAACGCAAAACATTTAGCCCAAATCATAGTTGATCATACGGTAATTTTTGATGATTTAGATTTAAGCTTTCTTGAGGATGAAAAAGCGGATAAGTTTAAAAAATATTTAAGTCTTCTGGATTCGGAATTCATTCATGCTATTGTTTTAAACGGACATCATCATGCAGGAGAATTAATAAAAATTTTTGTTCATAAAAAGAACAATATAATTCTAAAAAATACAGATAGTATTCCCTGGAATATTTTTGAAAATACTTATGTTGAAAGAAGTTTTAATTGGTAAATGAAGGTAGAGAGAATTTTTCAAGATTTGGAGCATGTTAGGAAAGATTTGCTAAAAATGTAATAAAAATCCGGCTCAACAAAGCCGGATTAGTTATATAAATAAGATTTTTAAGCCTTCGCAATATTCAGGATCACTTCCATCGCTTTCTCCATGCTTTCCAAGGCTACATATTCATACGGTCCGTGGAAATTGATTCCTCCTGCAAAAATATTCGGACAAGGAAGTCCCATGTAAGATAACTGCGCTCCATCTGTTCCTCCGCGGATTGCTTTAATCTTTGGTTCGATTCCTGCTTCTTTCATCGCTGCTGCGGCAAGATCTACGATGTGCATTTTTCCTTCAAACTGCTGCTTCATGTTTCTGTACTGCTCTTTAATTTCAATTTCGGCAGTTCCTTCGCCGTGTTTTTCGTTAAATTCAGCTACTTTTTCTTCCATGAATTTCTTTCTTGCCTCAAATTTATCAGCATCGTGATCACGAATGATGTATTGCAATTTAGCCTCAGAAATATCTGCATTTAAGTCCATTAAATGATAAAAACCCTCAAAACCTTTAGTCGTTGCAGGGGTTTCGTTGGCAGGAAGCATTTGTGCAAATTCAGAAGCCAGTAAAGCGGCGTTAATCATTTTTCCGTACGCATAACCCGGATGAACGCTCAATCCGTGGATTTTTACCACTGCTCCAGCCGCGTTGAAGTTTTCATATTCCAGTTCGCCAACTTCTCCGCCGTCCATCGTGTAGGCAAATTCTGCCCCGAATTTTGCCACATCAAACTTATGCGCCCCTCTTCCGATTTCTTCATCAGGCGTAAATCCAACCGCGATTCTTCCGTGCTTGATTTCCGGATGAGCCATTAAATATTCCGCAGCCGTTACAATTTCTGCACAGCCTGCTTTATCATCGGCTCCAAGAAGGGTATTTCCGTCTGTGGTAATTAAGGTCTGACCGATATATTTTTTTAAGCTTTCAAATTTTGATGGCGATAAAGTAAATCCTGTTGTCTGATTCAAAACCAGATCTCGTCCGTCATAATCTTCCCAAACCTGCGGTTTTACATTCTCTCCGCTGAAATCCGGTGAAGTATCGTAATGCGAAATAAATCCGATAGTCGGTTTGTCATTATTCTCAAGATTAGAAGGAACGTATCCCATGATATAACCATTTTCATCGATCGATACATTTTCAAGACCTATCGTTTTCAGTTCTTCCGTGATGTAGTTGGCGATATTCCACTGTCTTTCTGTAGAAGGAGTGGTTTCGCTTTCTGCGTCGCTGGTTGAATAGATTTTTACGTAATTAAGAAAACGGTTCAGTAGCTTTTCTTTCCACAAAGGGCTGAATTCTATTGCGCTCATTATATTGGTATAAATTTCCTGTAAAGTTAGCAAATTTGATGCTCAGAATAATTTATTTGTGACTGAATAGAAGCTGTTGAGATTATTAATATGATATAAAATGCTGAAAATCAAAATAATGATTGCTTTGTTTTAATCTTAGATAAACTTGTTTAGTTTTATTATATTTGAGAAAACCTAAACGTAAAAAATGTTTCTTACAGAATGTCCGCGTGATGCAATGCAGGGGTGGGGAGAATTCATCCCGACTGATAAAAAAATAGATTACATCAATTCTCTTATGGATGTGGGTTTTGATGTTCTGGACTGTCTGAGTTTTGTTTCTCCGAAAGCAATTCCGCAAATGGCAGATTCTGATGAGGTGGCGGAAAACATCGATAAATCCCGATCCAATACCAAAGTTTCTGCGATTGTTGCCAATTACAGAGGAGCTGAAAAAGCATTAAAACATCAGTCGGTGGATATTATCGGCTTTCCGTTTTCCATTTCCGAAACTTTCCAGCATAGAAATACGAATAAAAATCAGGAAGAAGCTTTTCAGGAGATTATTAAAATGATGGAACTGGTAAAAAATGAAAACAGGCAGCTAAATATTTATTTTTCAATGGCTTTTGGAAATCCTTACGGCGAAATGTGGAAGTGGGAAGAGGTTGATTTCTGGGCTCAGCGATTTTCTGAAATTGGAGTTAAAGAAATCTTACTTTCTGATACTACGGGAGCGGCAACTCCGGAAACCATTTCTCTTTTGTTCGGAAAAATTCCTTCAAAATATCCTGAAATAAATTTTGGAGCACATTTTCATAACCGTTATGAAGATTCTTATGCTAAACTGAAAGCCGCTTACGATCAGGGATGTACGAGATTCGACAGTGCCATCAAAGGAATTGGAGGCTGTCCGATGGCGAAAGACGATCTGGTGGGAAATATGCCTACCGAACAGGTGATCAATTTTATGAGCGTAGAAAAAGCGGATCATAAGTTGAATCTGCTGAACTTCGAAAGTTCTTATAACAAAGCGAAAGATATTTTTCATTTTTGAGGTATGACTAAGCTTTTTGTCGCCATACTGATTGTTTTTTCTTCTGCGGTTTTTGCCCAGAAAGTAGAAAAACTGTTCAACGAAGAAAAATTTAAGGAATTAACTGAACTTGAAAACGAAAGCCCTTCTTTTACAGGAGAAGAGCTTTACTATTTGGGATTTGCTTTTTTCAGGGAGGAAAATGATGATAAAGCAATAGAATATTACAACAAAGCTTTAAAAAAAGGTTTTGATAATTCTATTGTATATTATCACATCGGATTGTCTCAAATGTATCAGAAAAAGTATGATGATGCTCTGAAAAATATAAATACAGGTTTGGAGTCTGATCCTTTGGCGGAATTTTATTATGAAAAATTACGGATTTACAGCATCAGAGAAGATTCTGTTAATCAGGAAAAAACGTTTTTGGAAGCCCTTCAAAAATCGCGTCAGAAAGATAACTGGTATGTAAAAATAGTTTTATTTGCAGGCGGTTTCTATTATACTCAGAAAGAGTATGCAAAGTCTGAGAAAATCTATAAAGAAGCTTTGGCATCATTACCAAAAGAATATGAATTGTACACCAAGCTGATAAAATCTTTAAATGTTCAGAACAAATTTTCAGAAGCAGATTTTTATTTTGAGAAAATGAGAACGTTCTATGAAAATAAAGAGCTTCCGGAGGATGAAATGAAGTTTAAAAATCTTAATGTGGATCAGTTCAACTGGAAAAATCAGGTTGTGAACATCCATAAATATTTTGAAAAGCCAAAAGAGATGCTTCAGCCTTTGTATGTCTTATATTTAATTAATGAAAAAGGAGACAAAGTGGAGCGTAAATTCAAAATTGAAAAAACGGTTCAGATAGAAAAAACAGATCCGCAATTCGTCATTTGTGAAGAAACGAAAAGCGGACATTCCACTTATCCGATCGGTTTTAAAGATGCCAGTTTTACTTTGGAAGATCTGAGAAAGAAAATTACGGACGTTCTTAATAATAAATACAGAGTTGCGGCTTCTTTCGAACATAATTAAAAAACAAATATGCAATCCATCATCTCACCTTCAGAACTAAAAAATCTTCCAACAGAAAATCTTATCATTCTTGATGCAAGAGCAGGAAAAGATGTTTATCAAAATTATTTGAGTAAACATATTAAAGAAGCGAGATTCATTGATCTGGATAAAGACCTTGCTGAAATCGGGGATAACGCTGCTTTTGGAGGAAGACATCCGCTTCCGGAAATTAAAAAATTTGCAGAAACACTTTCCCATCTTGGAATTTCAGAAAATAGCCATCTTGTTATTTACGATGATAAAAACGGGGCAAATGCCGCGGCAAGAGCTTGGTGGATGCTGAAAGCTTTCGGTTTTGATAAAGTTCAGGTTTTGGATGGCGGTTTTCAGAATGCAGAAAAAGAAGAGGTTGAATTTTCTTCCGGCGAAGAATCTTTCGAAAAAGCGGATCTGATTCATAAAGAAAACTGGCTTCTTCCTGTTTCAGATCTGGAAACTGTTGAAAATGAATTAACGAACCAATCATCAACGGTAATTGATGTGAGAGATGCGTACCGTTACAGAGGTGAATCTGAGCCAATTGATCTTGTTGCAGGACATATTCCCGGAGCGATTAATATTCCTTTTTCTGAAAATCTTGATGAAAACGGAAATTTCCTGTCACCGGAAATTTTAAGAGAAAAATATTCAAAATTACTGGAAGGAAAACCCGAAAATCTGATCATTCATTGTGGTTCCGGAGTAACGGCTTGTCATACCATTCTCGCTTTGGATTACGCAGGCTTTAAAATCCCGAATCTGTATGTAGGATCATGGAGCGAGTGGAGCAGAAGAGAAAATAAAGAAATTGCTACAGAAATATAAAAACTTCCACAGACCGAAATCTGCAGAAGCTGAAGGGTAGGTTAATAAAAAGGTTATTTTTTAGTTCTATTTGGTCACAGCCAAACCTTCAAAATAATATTTGAATGCGTTGATTTCCAGTGCAAAAACTCCGTCGTTTCCAATCATGTTGATCGGTCTCCAGAAACTTCCGTCGAAGAAGCTGATGAGTCCCTGATAAGAATTTAAACCATTCGGTTCGGTAACTCCCCACGGATTTCTCAGGATGATGTAGTTTTTACCATTGAAAGTTGACCATCCCAAAATGGTATAAGCATGGTTTCCTACAATATTCGAACCTGTGTAATCTCTTCCCGATCCGTACGTCCATGCAACCATTGGATTGATGGTTTTAAAGCTCATCGAATTCTCTCTTACCACGCCAAAAAGATCAAGCGCTGTTCTTGGTGAAGTGTAATAATAATACGGGGTTTTGTTCGTAAGTTGTGCAACAGCTTTGGCAGGATCTCCGAAAGCAGTTTTGGAGATGTCCGGTTTATCGTCATTTACGTTCGTGATCCATTTGGCAAAGGCTTTTTCGTAAACAGCTTACCAGATTTCTGCGGCATCATTGCTTCTGCAGTACACAGGATTGTTGGACGAGTTAATGATTGTATTATCAGTAACTTCCACGAGTCTTGTTGCCGCATCTTTTCCTCCGCCTTTCGTGAAAAACTGGATGGCATTGGTACGGTCTGCTTCTCCGGTTCCGGTTGCTCTTACTTTATGTTGAATGGTGTAAGGATCTGCCCATGCAATGGCTGCAATGGCTGCAATAAAATAACAGTTGCCCACTGATCCCTGAATTGGGTCATTGTATTCCGTAACGTCGTTGAAGAAATTTCCTCTGTCGCTCCATGAAGTTCCGGCGGGAGTCCATCCGTTGGCATTCATCATTCCGAAAATGATATTTCTAATAGATGGAGAGATCAGTTTATTGCTAAAAGTGTTGTTCAGTTTTGGAATGTTCAAAACAACTTTTACTTCACCCTTATCCAGTCTTGCATTTTTTACGACAACCTTATTCAGATCTTTTACTCCGGTACCGGATAAGTCATTCAGGGTTTTAATCGTCGAGAGATTTACGGTTTCCAGTTTATCTGTTGCTCTTACTTTAATATCTTCGGTTTTTAAAGCTTTTACCGTGTTGTCGCTGTTAAGTTCAAGTCCGGCATAAAGGGGAGAATTGAATTTAATGTCGAAAAGTTCTGCATAGTTTTTTTCCAGGGTTTCTTCAAGAATCTGATAAGATTTTGCGTCTTTCCAGTCGAAGGTTCTTCCTGTGATGGCTTCAGTTAATGCATAAGGATTGATAACTCCTACAAACATTTCTTTAGGTGCTTTGTCCATGATAATTGGTTTTTAAAGGTTAAGGTTAGAATTAATCTGGTTAATGAAATCGGGATGATACAGATATAAAAGCCGGTTGAACAGAGAAATTCCAAAATCATCATTGGGTTCGATCATGATTTTTCTTGAATTCACCTCAATCATTCTCTGGCTTCCTCCCACCATTGCCGGATCTTTCACAGAATCCTCTATTTTGCTGATTAAAGAAAGAAGCTGAAGAAAAATTTCTGTATTGAATTTTCTTTGTTCGGATACAATCATTTTTTCATCCGCGTCATATCCTCTGAAGACTTTCAGATCTGCATTTCCGTCCTTTTCGGAAAAGACGATCTGATATCGGTAAGCATACTGTGGCGGAACACTTCCGTTATTAAACGATACGATGATGGTATTGGCTTTCATACTGTTGATTTCTGAAACCAAAATTATATCAACTTAATAATCTGAATGTTAGGGATTTCACGAAATGTGTATGGGGAAAAAACGGAAAATAAAAAAAGCTGCTTCAAAATGAAACAGCCAATTATTTTTTAATGGAAAATTGCTTAAAGAAATAAAATTTTAAAGCATTCCAAGCTCAAATTTAGCTTCTTCGCTCATCATATCTTTATTCCAGCTAGGTTCGAAAGTAAGTTCTAAGTCTACGCTTTTTACATTTTCCACTTCACCAACTTTATCTTTTACCTCCTGCGGAAGCGTTTCTGCAACAGGACAGTTGGGCGTCGTTAACGTCATGATAATTTTTACGTCCGCTTCATCGGAGATCTGAACATCATAAATTAACCCCAATTCGTAGATGTCTACCGGAATCTCAGGGTCATACACGGTTTTTAAAACACCGATGATTTCCTCACCGATGTCAGCAATCTGATCGTCTGTAAATTTCATTTTTTAATCTAAATTGATGTACCTTTTCAACAAATCTTCCTGACGCATACGCCGGAAAACATTCGCCAAAGTTAAGACATCTTTTTCACAATAGTCAACTATTCTTTGCAAGTCTTTCTCTATGTAGTAGATTGATGAAACCATTGAGCCGTCGATATCGTCTTTTGGAGTCGGTATTCCGAAAACATGAGCCAGCAATTCCAGCGATACAAAACTTTTATAATCTCCGAATTTCCAGAGTTCCATGGTATCGATATGCGGAATTTCCCATGGCTTTTTTCCGAACATCTGAAACGGAGTAGGAGGCATCATCCCATTAATTAAATATCTTCGGGCAATCCACGGAAAATCGAATTCTTTTCCATTATGTGCGCATAAAATGACGTCGCGAAGTCTCGGACTGTTAAAAATTTCACCAAATTCCAGAAGCAGCTTCTTTTCATCGTCACCTGCAAAACTTTTGATCTTCAGCGTATCATTCTTTTCGATCATTCCGATCGTGATGCAGATGATTTTCCCAAATTCTGCCATAATTCCGGCTCTTTCCACATAAAATTCTTCAGGAGAAATCTCATCTTTTCTCTGGAATCTCGTTTTTTTATCCCAAAGCATCTGTTCGGCTTCCGATAGTTCTTCCCACAATCCGAATCCCGGAACCGTCTCGATATCAAGAAATAAAACTCTTTCTAAAGGAATATTTTGTATCATTTTTTACTTCTTCGTAATTTGTTTGAAACTAAACCTCACAGGTTTCAATATTTTCATTAGATTTTTTGAAAGACATTATCCTACCTGCATTCCGTTCTTTGTGGGTAATGAAGGGGTTAAAAGGGTAACATCTTTTTTATCTTCTCCATAAACACCCAAAACCAGACATTCGCTGAAAAAATTGGCGATCTGTTTTTTAGGAAAATTAACGACAGCCAAAATCTGCTGACCAATTAATTCTTCTTTCTGATACAACGAAGTGATCTGAGCGGAGGATTTTTTAATGCCTAAATCTCCAAAATCTATTTCGAGCTGATAAGATGGATTTCTTGCTTTCTCAAAATCATTTACAGAAACAATGGTTCCGCAGCGGATGTCTATTTTTTCGAAATCTTCCCACGAAATTTCGGGTTTTACAATCATGATAATGTGTTGATTAACTGTTCTACTTCAAGTTTCTGTTCAGCATATTTTTTCTGCAGTTCAGAACCTTCGCCCATTCTTTTATAATATTCAAGAGCTTTGCTGCCGAAGTCTTTTTTGTAAAAATCGGATACTTCGGGAATCTGAGGAAAAACCTTATGAAAAAGCATTTCGTAATACGCCTGAAATTCCCTTTCGCTTTTTTCTTCAATAACGTGTCCCGGAGCTTTCTGTCTTACATGCAGCATTTCGTGGGCAATTAAATTTAAAACCAGATTCAGATCAAAATCGAATAAATTTTTAGGGATCATTACTTTTTGCGGGCTTCCTAAAACGCCTTCTGCCGTTAGAACGAGAGAATTTGGGAAAACCTCATCGCGAAGACCAAATCCTTTAAAGTTTTCATGTTCGAGATTGAAAGAGCGGATGATGTATTCTGCCGCATCAATGATCTGGTCGTGTTCTCTGTAAGCTTCTAAATGTAAAGCAACCTGTTCGAAATTCATCTTTAAATATGTTTTAACAAATGTATTAAAATCAAAAGATTATCCCGGTTTTTTACAAGGGAAAATACAAGAGAACCAGAAAACATTAATGTGGGTTCGATGTGAAACAATATAAAAACATCAATAGGAATGGCTTTAGCCAATTTTGATTCGGAATCTTTACATTGAACTCAGTAAAATTAAAGGATATTCAAAAAAAATCCCTCAATAAATCTGTTGAGGGAAAAATATGATCATTGATGATTTTACTTTTTAATCCACCACTGGCTGTCTTTTCTGTCGGAACGTTTTACGCCATTATTCAAAGTATAAGCAAAACCAACGCCCAACGTCTGTTTAAGCTGTGTTTTCTGGATCTGATTATGGTCGTACATTAAATCCACAGTAATGTTGGACGATATAAATTTGTTAACCTTTAAATTTAAGATCATTCCGTACGCCAAAACCAGTCTTTCCGGATGATCGAGATAATTGGAGAAAACAGATGCCGTATTGGTGATGTTCACATTCTCCATCAGCTTAAATTTATAATAAGCCGTTCCCAGAAAACCGTATTGTAATATTGAGGAATCTCCGTCTGCTTTTAAACCGTAATTTCCTGCAAGCTGAAGATCTTTATCCAGCACAAAAGCCCATCTCGCGTTGCTCGGACGAAGGGTAATATTTACGTTATCATTTGGTCTGTACGTAATCCCCATCCCGACATTCAGATAACCGGGAGCCATAAAATTGGATATTTTTTTTGCTTCCGGATTATTTCCGTCTTCATATCCCGCAGAAAACTGAGAAATCAGTCCCGCTCCTACAGAAAGATACCAGCTTTTTGAAAACTTTCTTCCATAATTTGTGGAAACATTAATAACGTCCTGAGTTTTTCTTACACCAACTCCTTTCGTATCATTTTGTCCGTAATTCAAAAGGATGATGTTTTCCCAAAGATCACTGTCTTTTTCATACGTAATGTTGTAATCCAGTGCAGCAAGCCACCCTACGTTGTTTGCTCCTCCTCCCACCCAATTCGAGAAGGCTGCCTGATTGATCATTAAGGACTGTTTTCCTAAAACTGACCAGTGTTTAATGGTGTCTGCTTTAATGGTTGCGGTGTCTGTAATGACAACCTGTGCGTTGCCGAAAATTCCCAGAGAAAGAGAGAGAATTAATAAAAACTTCTTCATGAGTTCAGGATTTCATTGTACAAAATTCCTTACAAAAATATTAAATATAATTTTTATGAATGTAAAACCAGCTTTAAGAAGTGAATGTGATCAGGCTTTTATCCGGTTTTTGAAATTGTTTTTTGAAGTTTTCAATGACAAAATAAAAGGAATTCCTTCGAAAGCAGTGAAAATCATTACTTTTTGGCTGAAATAAATTTCTGAACAGAGATTTCATCGCCAATTTTTCCGAAATTTATCGTTGGCTTTTCATTTGACGTAGAATCTTCATGTTAAAAAACAATATAATTTCCAAAAAGGCTCTTTTATATCCTTTGCTGATGCTTTCAGCGATGTGGCTGGGGTTTTTTCTGCAGATGCAAGGCTTTTTTCAGAGCTGTTTCGGGGCGATTATTCCATTGTTGCCAGAAGGCTTGCTGGGAATTATAACTTCACCTCTTTTACACGGAAACATGGAGCATATCGTAGGAAATTCTATCCCGATCGCGGTGCTTATGTTTTTATTATATCAGTTTTATCCTTTGGTTGCCAATAAAGTGTTTATCACAGGATGGCTCGCTACAGGATTTTTGGTGTGGCTTCTTCCGCCGATTGACATTATGACGGGAGATTATCTTTACACCTGTACCATCGGAGCAAGCGGAGTGGTGTATGTTCTTGCTTTTTTCCTTTTTTTCAGTGGGGTTTTTAAATGGAATACAAAACTGCTGACTATTTCTCTGCTGGTTGTTCTGTACTACGGAAGTCTTGTGTGGGGAATGCTTCCCGAAGAACTGTTCTCTAATCTGCAGGAACCCAGTAAAATTTCATGGCAGGCGCATCTTGCAGGTGCAATTGTGGGAGTAATTCTGGCTTTGCTATTTAAAAAAGTAGGAGATAAAAAGAAAAAATTCATTTGGGAATTTCCAAATTATTACAGCGAAAAAGATGATAAATTATGGCAGGAGTACAAAGAAAACCATCCTGAAGATTTTATGGAGCTGCCTTACAAAAAGAAAGACGATATCTGGGAAAGACTGGATGAACTGAGAGGAAAATAATTTTAAAAATTTCTACATTTGCGAAAACAACACAAATGTATTCTGAAGAACATCTTTATTCTATCGCTCTGCGCGAGTGTAATTTAATCGGGGATATCAATTTTTATAAGCTTGTCCGTACTTTCGGAAGTGCCAAGAACGCTTGGGAAAACGCCAAAAAGGAATACAAAAAGCTGGACGGATTCGGATCTAAAATGATTTCAGACATCGGAAATCCTGCTCATCTGAAGTTTGCCGAAAATGAACTGAAGTTTTGTGAGGCAAACCATATCAAAATTAATCTCAGACATCTCCATGATCTTCCCAAACTCTTAAACGAATGCGATGATGCTCCTGTAATTCTCTATCAGAAAGGGAATTATGATGATTCTAAGCAAAAAGTAAGCATGGTAGGAACAAGAAATATGACTTCCTACGGAAAGCAGTTTATTGAAGAGTTTTTTCAGGAATCGTCTTCCGGTAATTTTATTTCGGTGAGCGGTCTGGCTTTAGGCGTCGATAAAGAAGTTCATGAGCAGTCTATTCTTCATCAGGTTTCTACGGTTGCCGTTTTAGCCCATGGTTTTCACACATTGTATCCTTCAAAAAACAAAAAATTATCAGAAAAAATTCTTGAGGAAGGAGGGGTGTTATTTACAGAATTCAATTCTTCAAGAAAGCCGGATCGTGAAAATTTCATCCAGAGAAACAGAATCGTAGCCGGAATTTCTCCTGCGACAATTGTGGTGGAAACTGCTTTTGGCGGAGGTTCAATCAGCACTGCAACTTATGCAAATCTGTATAACCGTGAAGTGTATGCGCTTCCGGGAAAAATTACTGACAAGCAGAGCCAGGGCTGTAATCATCTGATTTTTCAGAACAAAGCTTCGGCAATTTCCACGATAAAAGATCTGGTTGAAAACTTAGGATTTAATCATCCGAAGGGAAGAACTGGAGAATTATTTCCTCACAGTGAAATTTCAATCCAATTAACTGAAAATCAAAGTGAAATATTCAGAATAATAGATGAGAATCCGCAGATATCTCTGGATGATCTTGCCGATAAAACAGCACTTGCCTCACACAAAATTTTACCGGTAATTTTAGAATTGGAACTTTTGGGGAAGGTAAAATCACTTTCGGGGAGACAATTTTTAGCAACCTGACAATTAACGATTTCTTAATATTGCATTATTTTAAACATAACATTTAATTTTTAATAATATTAATGCGTTAATTGTGGATTTAATAATATTAAGTCATTATATTATTAAATTTTCAACAATTATTATTTAGGGTGTTGTGAATCTTGAAAAAAAAATTAAATTTGTTGGCAATAATATTCAACCCTAATATATGGAACAATATAATATTGACCAGAAAATCCAAGAATTTATAGCAAAAATTGAGGCAAAAAACCCTAATGAGCCAGAATTTTTACAAGCAGTAAAAGAAGTTGCGGTAACTGTAATTCCGTTTATCTTAACGAAAAAGGAATATACGGGAATGAAGCTTCTTGAAAGAATGGCGGAAGCTGAAAGAATTATCATCTTCAGAGTTCCATGGGTTGACGATAAAGGAGAGATCCAGGTAAACAGAGGGTTCAGAATCCAGATGAACTCTGCGATCGGACCTTACAAAGGAGGAATCCGTTTCCATCCTACAGTAAACCTTTCTGTTCTTAAATTCTTAGCGTTCGAACAGGTGTTTAAAAACTCTTTAACTACACTTCCTATGGGTGGTGGAAAAGGAGGTTCAGACTTTGATCCGCAAGGAAAATCGGATATGGAAGTAATGCGTTTCTGCCAGGCTTTCATGACGGAAATGTGCAAACACATTGGTCCTGAAACAGACGTTCCTGCGGGAGACATCGGAGTAGGAGCAAGAGAGATCGGATATTTATTCGGACAATACAAAAAAATCAGAAACGAGTTTACGGGAGTTCTTACAGGAAAAGGTCTTGCGTATGGAGGTTCATTAATCCGTCCTGAAGCTACAGGATACGGTGTTGTTTACTTCGCAGAGCAGATGCTTAAAACGATCGGACAGACTTTCAAAGATAAAACGGTAACGGTTTCAGGTTTCGGAAACGTAGCTTGGGGAGTTATTAAAAAAGTTAACGAACTGGGAGGAAAAGTAGTAACGATTTCCGGACCGGACGGTTATGTGTATGATAAAGATGGAATCGACGGAGATAAGATCGATTATTTATTGGAATTGAGATCTTCCGGAAACAACAGAGCGGAAGATTATGTGAAGAAATATCCTTCTGCAGAATTCTTTGCAGGAAAACGTCCTTGGGAAGTGAAGTGTGATGTTGCCATCCCTTCTGCAACCCAAAACGAATTGGATCTTGATGATGCTAAATTGTTGGTAGAAAACGGATGCGTTTGTGTAACAGAAGCTGCAAACATGCCTTCTACGCTTGATGCAATTAACTATTTCTTAGACAATAAAGTATTGTTCTCTCCGGGGAAAGCTTCTAACGCAGGAGGTGTTGCGACTTCAGGTCTTGAAATGACGCAAAACTCAATCCGTCTGAACTGGACTTCTGAAGAGGTTGATGCAAGACTGAAAGAGATCATGATCGGAATTCACAAAGCGTGCAGAGACTACGGAAAAGAAGAAGACGGCTATGTAAACTACGTAAAAGGTGCCAATATCGCCGGATTCGTGAAAGTTGCTGAAGCAATGTTAGCTCAGGGAGTAGTATAAAATACAAAGGTTGGGAAATTCCCGACCTTTTTTCATATAACCTGTTCCCGGGATTATAAATGGGAAAAAAGTAAAAAGTGAAAGGAGAAAGCGTTGATTATTCAGCGCTTTTTTTATTTTTAACGCTACGTTCGTTCGAAAGGTCTTGTTTTCGAATGATGCTGAATATTTTCGATCGCAAAGGCATTTCATTCAGCTAATGATAATCATTTTAATTCAAATGAAATTAACATCTTCATGTCATTTCGACACAGGAGAAATCTATAACGTCTCAACTAAAGTCAGATTCTTCACTTCGCTTCGTTCAGAATGATAATAAGAACTGCCAAAAAAGTGAAAAATCATTACATTTAATTCATGAAAAATACATTTAAAAATATTGATGAATATATTGCTCTGTTTCCGGAGATTCGGGATAAATTAGAAAATCTCAGAAAACTGATTCTTTTGCAAAATTCTGAAATTGAAGAGTATATTGGCTATCAGATGCCCGCTTTCAGATACAAAAATAAACCCTTGGTGTATTTTGCAGGGTATAAAAAACATATCGGATTTTATCCCGGAGCAGAAGGAATAAAAGAATTTGAGGCTGAATTTAAAAAAAGCAATTATAAATTTTCAAAAGGAGCCGTACAGTTTCCTGTAAATGAGGATCTTCCTGAAGAATTAATAAAGAAAATTGTTCAGTTCAGACTTGAGGAAATACATCACAAAAAATCCTGAAATATGATTCAGGATTCTCTTTATTTGCATATCGATTATTTATTCAAAATTTGATATTATGTTAAATACAACTTTCATACAAAGTTTATTGTTTCTACTTCTTTTAACTTGATTTATAATTATTTAAGATAAATTATATTGTTTGATATTTATATAAAAAAATCCTGAAACATTACATTTCAGGATCTTCTTTCTACTTCTTAAAAATTTAAATACTTACTTCGACTTTTTCTTCTTGGATTTCTTTTCTTCTTTTATAGCGTCTGTAGATTTGGTGGTGTCTGCTACTGCTTCTGTATTGGCATTTACAGTGGTTTCTGCGGATGCTGTTGTGGCGGGTGTTGTTGCTTCAACAGTGGCAGTGGTGCCTGTATTTTGATTTTGGCTTGACGTTCCGGAAGTTGTCTCCCAGTTTGTGGTTGCCTGTGAATTCTGCTGGATTTGAGTGGTCGATGGATTATTAGAATTTTGTGACGGGCTTTGTTGTGATGTTCCCGTCTGAGCCGATACCGCGATTACTCCGACTAATGTAAACGCTGCTGTTAAAACTAACTTCTTCATAATATTAATATTTAAATGGTTGTTTAACTTAAACGCCGGCATTTTATCTAATATTATGCGTGAAGTCTTTATTTAACGGACTTTATAATTATTTAAGACGGATTTTGAATTATATATTATTTTCCTAAATTTTTCATAATTCGCTCTACAAATTCATATGCGGCGGGACAAATGAAAGTATTTTTAATCATTAAATTATTGATCTGGTAGATCTTCTTTCTGTCGGTATGGGGATATTCTCTACACGCTTTCGGACGAACCTCATAGATAGAGCAGGTATTGTCTTCATTTAAAAAAAAGCACGGCAAATTTTGCAGAACTTTATCATCATCTTCATCTACACGCAGGAATTTTGCTTCAAAATCGGCAGGTTTCATGCGGAGATGCTTAGAAATTCTTTCAATATCTTTTTCGGTATAAAGCGGTCCTGTTGTTTTACAGCAATTGGCGCATTGCAGACAGTCTATGTTTTCAAAAACCTCTTCATGCGTTTCCTGAACAATATAATCCAGATTTTTGGGCGGTTTCTTTTTCAGCCCGTCCAGAAATTTTTTATGTTCCTTTTGTTTTTGTAATGCCTGTTTTTTATAAAATTCTAAATCCATTTATTCTTCTTCTTCCATGAATACCGGAAGTTCTTCTTTTTGATAGTCACTTATTTTATCCAGATTCAGCACCGTGGAAAGATTATCTTTATCAGGATAATACATCGGGATAAACTTTGCACCGTATACAATTTCTTTCGTTACATAAGAGGTTCTCTGTACTACCGTATTTGAAAAAACCTCGTCAAAAGCACGGATATGAACAATAATTTCAATTCCTGTATTTTTGAAATCGTCTTCTGAAAACCCGTAAAACGGAGACTCTTCATCAATTTCATGTACAATTGTCCAGTTCAGAGCCAAAGTATTGATTTTGCTGAGCTGTGTTTTCAGCTGATAAAAATTAATTTTCGGTGAGCTGTTTTCCATCACCTCAATGGCGGTAGTAATAACAACATCTGCATCCGTTAATGCATTGTTTTTATAGGGAGCCAGCCTGAACATTAATGCTGAAGTTTCTTTAAAAGGTGCGACAACCGCAACATCAGAAAACTTCAGATACGCTCTCGGTCTTGAAAATCTTCCGTAGAAAAGTCCCGTGGCAATGGCAAAGGTAAGCAATCCTAAAAAAGCCTCAAAAGTAGCCACCAGACTTGCCATGAAGCCTACCGGAGCAATTCTTCCGTATCCTACCGTGGTAAACGTCTGAGAGCTGAAGAAAAACACATCGATGAATTCATTTACCGGATTACTTTTATCGATTCCCGTTAAATGTTCTACACCAATGAGATAATAAATTAAAGCAAAAAATAAATTCACTAAAACATACGCAATCACCAGATAAGAAAGAAAATTGAATGTGGATAAATCCAGCATCGTATGATACCAACTGTATCTGTTGAAAATATTCACTCCTTTTCTGTTAACGTTCGGAAGACCGTCCTTATTAATGAATCTTCCCGAAACATTGCTGCCAAAACCACTGTTTTCGGTGTTTTTCTGCTGAATTTTTTTTCTAAATCCCCGTGCCATTTTTTATATCATTTTGTTTTTACTTTTTCTGTTGATTCTAAAATTGAAAAACAAGTTAATCTACCTATTTATCAATTTGAATTCAAATGAACATACAAAGATAAAATATTGTTGTGATGAAATTTGCAAAAGCCTTTATGAAAATTTTTAGTTAAAATATGAAAATTTCAGCTTGATTTTAATGGCAAAAAGCAGCTCGTAGAATTCTTTCATTTCTTTCTGAAAAAGGTTAAAAAATAAAACAATTTTCTCTTCAAATTTTCCGAAAAACCTTTCGGAAATTTTTCTCATTGATTTTCAATTATCTATGAATTTTTATCGAAAATAATTATAAATCAATTTAATACGACGAGTTTTGTCGCCACGCCGGACGATATTTGCTATATAGAAAAAAACAGAAAGTGAAAAGAGACTTTAAAACTCATGGTGGACATGCTTTAGCCTGAAGACCACCTAAAAAAATAAGGCTAAAACCTGAAGTGACTCTACTAAAAAGAGGCTTCAAATCTTAACCTTTATAATGCAAAACAAATTTACAAAATGTCAGGAAAAAACGATGCGTCTCAGACGCTTTTCAGATTCGTGAGCTTAAGAAATCCACAGCTTACAGAAACCAAAGAAAGAAATTTAGGATTTATCCACAGACCAAAAGGAGCTACCGGAATTTTCGATACTGCCATTGCAGGAAAATCTTCAAGAGCATCGAAGCTCTCGGAAATGGCAAATGCGGCAAGAACATTCAGTAATTCCGGATTTGAAACCGAAAAGAAAATTGAAGAGGGAGAATTCGGGAAACTTCTGATCATCGGAAGAAAGATTTCTAAAAGAGAAGAGCTTAACGCCAATGAATTAAATGATGTAAAAAATTATTACAGTCATCTTATTGATAACAATAGAGAGCTTACAGCAGATGGAATCAAAGTCTTTTCAACTCTTTGGAACAATTATATTTTCCAGATCGTTACTCAGGGAGATTTCTATGTGAAAGAAGCAATCAGCCATATTTTAATGGCAATCCATATTGGCTTTGCCCAAAGTATGAATTTAGCGGATCCTGAAATTATCAAGGTTAACGGACCAAAACCATTGGAAAAAGCCTTGGACGGAAAAATCGTTTTGCCTAAGTTTTTATTCTCTGAAGATGCTGTTACCGCGGGGTCTGTTTCTTCAAGAGCTGCTTCCGGAATATCGGCTAACGCTTTGAGTGCAAGAACTTCGCAGAGATTAGAATCTGAAGCACAGGTTTTATTGGCAGCCAACAAAGCGCTTCATCGAAAAGAAGCACTGGAAAAGCTTACTACAGAACTGGAAAAGCTTCAGAAAAAATATCACAAATCCTCTTACCAGGCGTATCAGGATGAATATGCAAAATATCAGGAAGAAAACAGAGAAGCACTGGATGCTTACGAAAGAAAACTTGCAGAAATCGAAAGTAAGATCACCGAAGGAACTCCGGAAGAAGAAAAAAACCGTATGTATGAGGAGTTGAAGAGATCTGAGGTCGCTCCTTTTCAGTTTTCTTATAAAAACGAAATCAATTTGCCTGATCTACAGGAAAAACTCTCCCCGGAATCTTTTGATCTCTTTATCGAACTTTTCACAGAGATTGATATGGACAGGGCTTCTCAAGAAGCGGAAAAAGAGAAAGTTACAATTATTTCTGACAATACGTTAAGAATCGGTTCCCAAAACATCACGCTTAATGAGGAATTAGAAAGTTATTCAGATGCCTTAAATATTGTTGGAAGTCATATTTCTTCTTCTATGCAGACTGCGTTGGAAAACTCTCCGCTTGAGCAGCAGCAGTATGTTAACCTTGCAGGAGCGTCTGTTCCGGTGGTGCAAAGCACCGCAAGAACACCAATGGCATATAGTTTTTATGCACACAGCTCATCAGCATTTTCGGGATCAGGAGGATTTGTTAACTTTTCTTTTGAAGTCGCAGATTCTTCATGGAGCGTGGCTTCTGCAAAAATTATTGCCACAACCGATAAGGCAGGAAGTTTTGAAGAAAACTTCAGCAACATTCCCGTGATCAATGATAAAATTACGCTCCCTGTGTGTCTTGTTAACAAGTTTAGGGCAAGTATTAATTTCAGAATCGAAATTATTTTTGATAACGGAAGTAAGGCATCCGCAGATCTTGGACAGCTGTACACGAAAGGAAATCTGGGGCTTACGGGCATGCTTACTCTGACAAGAGGGGTAGTGGAAAATCCGGAAGAACCTGAAAACGTAAAAATCCAAAAACGCAGAAACTTCGGAATCAAAAGATTGGGGGTTGCCGATTATCTGAAAGTCGTGCAGAGTGTTCACGCCTACGTTCCGGGAGAAGTTTCCAATATTGAGAACGTGATGGCAAGTGAGCTGAGACACAAATCTTCCGTAGCAAGGGATTATTCTGAAATTACCGACACTACTTCCAAGTCTCAGGAAACAGAAAAAATTTCCGATACGACCAAAACCTCCAGAACGGATATGCAGACGGAGGTGGCTAAAGAACTTGAAAAGCAGCAAAGTATTACCGCTTATGCTCACTTTAGTTATAACCCCGGTTATAGATTGGATATTGGGGCAGACTATGCGAACAACACCGCGCAGCATGACAGCACGAGACAGGCGGTTGCTAAATCTCAGGAAATCACGGAAAGAGCGATGGAAAGAGTATTGACCAAAATTTCTGAAGAAAGGGTACAAAAGATCATTAAAGAATACACGGAAACCAATGTTCATGAATTTGACAACAGAGGAAGGGTAACTAAAACGGATAATGCCGATGCAGCGCAGCCTAAACATATTACAGGGGTTTACAGATGGATCGATAAGAAGATGAAAAACCAAATTTACAATTATGGTAAACGTACTATGTTTGAATTTATGGTTCCTGAACCTTCAAGACTGCATCGTCTGGCGGTTGCCGTTGCAAAAGCGCAGGTGCTTACAGCTCCGGTAGATCCGAGAACAGCTCCGGAGCCATGGAATATGGCAAGTCCGAAAGCTGCAACGAAAGACTTACTTCAACATTGGGCAAATATTTACGGAGTAACTTTAACCGACCTTCCAAAAGAAAATGTGGAAGTATATCAGGAAATTGTTGGGCGTCCAAATTCAACCGGTTCATTCGGTGCGGTAGGAACACCTATCAATATTACACAAAATTATGCTGCCAAAGATATGAAGATCCAATATTATATGGATCGAAATACCAGATTTCATAATAGTGAGTTTTATTGCAGCAACGGTAAAGGAGGAGAGAGAAACTTAAATTTTGGAGGCAGAATCAATCAGAGTACGATTTGGGAAAATGGCTTAAACCTTTCCGGAACGTTTAACTTTCTGTACCGAGGCAGAAATATTGAAGATGTAACGCTTAACGTGACGTTGTATTGCAAACTTTCGGATGCATTTATGCTTCAATGGCAGACAGAAAACTTTAATGCTATTATTAAAGCCTATGAAGAAGCGTACAAAAAGTTTCAGGAAGAACAAAAACGTTTAGACGACGAGCAAAAAGCTAAAGAAGCAGAAGCAAAAGAAAAACAGGGAAACTTCTACCGTTATATGGAGCATGATACCCTTAAGCATAACTGTATCGCTTACCTGTTGCAGGATTACCTTAACTCAAATACACTGGGCTATGAATCGACAAACGCATTAAATGATAATACCAAAATGGATAACTTCCAAGTATATCTTAATGATAATCTTGATCAGTATGCTGCTTTGGCGAAGTTCATGGAACAGGCATTTGAGTGGGAAATCATGGATTATACCTTCTATCCGTACTATTGGGCGAACCGTAAAAGCTGGCAGGAATTCTATCTTACCGAAAGTATGGATCCTCTGTTCAGAAGTTTCCTTCAGGCAGGGATGGCGAGAATCATTGTTACCGTAAAACCGGGCTTTGAAGCTGCTGTACAGTTCTTTATGGAAACAGGGATTATCTGGAACGGCGGAGCAGTTCCTGTGATTGGAGACCCAATGTATATGTCTATTGTAGACGAGATGAGACAGCCGACAGGAGTTCCGCAAGGGAAATACTGGATCACAAGAGTTCCTACAACGTTGACGATTCTTCAGGCATCTTCTACAGGATTACCGGTTGATCCGTTGCATCCGCTTCCACTATTCCGTGAAGATTATCCGGAAAATTGTGAAAATCCTAAGGAACTGGAGTTTGAAACTAGCTTCAAATTGGATACAGAGGCGCAGTTGGCTCATAGTGATGGAGCGACAACGCTGCCAAGTACAATTATTAAACCTGTATAACAACGGTTAAACTTTGTTTTGAAAGTGGTGGGAAACCACCGCTTTCTTTTTTACTAACATTTAAAATTAACAAAAATGAAAACAGGAAATATAGGAATTAGAAACCTTGCGGATATTGGTGTAGAAGATATTGATGTGTATGGAACAGACAAAAGAAAATATAAAGCATTTGAAAAAACAGAAAAAGTAAAACTTCGTATTGGAGTATTCTTCGATGGTACAGGGAATAACAAGTATAATTCTGATACCAAATATTATAAATTACCTCTACCCATTGATGAAAATAATCTTCCAAAGAATAAATTTAATGGATTTGTTCCGGAGTCGGGCAGTAGCTATTGGAATAATTATTCGAACGTTGCACTATTGCACGATTTGTATCAGATAGATATAAAAGAAAAAACAGATAAATATGCATTCTATTATTTACAACTCAGACAATATGTAGAAGGAATAGGAACAAAAAAATATGAGGAAGATGATGTGTTCGGCTCTGGTTTTGGAGAAGGAGAAAGAGGGATAGTAGAACGGGTAAAAGAGGGATGCGAAAAAATTGTAGAGCAATTACAGGAAGAGTTAAAAAAAATACAAGCTTCTTCGGTAAATAAGTTTCCTTTGGAAATTGTAGAAATAAAATTTGATGTATTTGGTTTCAGCAGGGGTGCAGCAGCAGCCAGACATTTTTGCAATGAAGTATTGAAAAGAGAGCAAATAGCAGAAACCATAACAAATAAACAGAATAAGGATCAAAAAAAACAAAATGATTTTCCTACCAACAAAGATTTGCTGAAAAAAGAAACAGACATTACATTGAAAAAGCCATTAGATAATATGCTTCATCCTAGTGATACAGGAAGCTATATGCAATACTTATTTCAAAATAAAATTAAAATGGAATATCCTGTTGATAGAGTATCTGTTGAGTTTTTAGGAATTTTTGATACCGTGATTTCACAAATGCTAGAAAAAAACAATATCATTGATGTGGCTAAAAGCATAGAAGATAACAAAAATATTGTGAAAATAGTTGAAAAAGTTGGCGTATTAGGATGTGAAATGATTATACCTCCATCCCCAATTTCTAATGTGCTTAAGCCTCTGGTTCCTCTCGCAGGAGAGATCATTACACAAAAATTGCTTAAACTCAATAAAAAAGTGGCAGATTTGCCAAAGGCAAATCCATATCTTAAACACAGAAACCTTAAAAAAGTTTTTCATATAATGGCAAGTAGCGACTGGCGGAAGAATTTTCCTGTAACTCCGGTTACGGATGCTTTTGATAGCAGACAAATATGGATGTTGGGAGCCCACAGTGATATAGGAGGAGGATATGCAGATGCAAAAGTAGAAGAAAAAGTACTTCATTTTATGGATGTCTCTGTAAATGCAAGTTCTGAAAAAAAAGCAAAGGCACAACAGGAAAGAAATGACCTAAGAAATTGGTATATCAATAATTACTACTGTGAAGATAGTAAAATAAAATGGGACGAATATCATCATATATTGGCAACAGATAAAAACTATTTTATTCCAAAAACGAAAATTATCATAAAGCCTAAAGAATTTATGGGATCACAAATTACAAAAACCGAAGGGCAAATAGAATATAACCTTTTTGCATATCATTATAAATTAAATGCAGAGAGAGTACCAAGCAATAAGCTTTCTGTTGTAGCATTGAAAGTAATGCACCACATGGCAATGCAATATGGGGGAGTTCCTTTTTTTGATGACCATAAAATAGCAAAACCAGATGTAAAGTATCCTTTTGAATATGAACTTCCGCAAGAACTGCAAAATTATTATGATACCATTAAAGCTGTTGCAGAAACAGGCTGGAAAAAAGATAATAGTGGTAAAGTGCTAGAAAATAGAGATTTATTTTTTGATTATGAACAAAGAATATACAAATTAAATCCTGATGATTATAAACTCATTAACAAAAAATATGTACATTTATCTGCAAGTTATAATGGAAGATTAGCAAAAGATAAAACAGATCAATACGTAAATGCAGCTACTTCGGATGCAATAGATCATATTCCAATGCTTTATGCTAACGAGCCTCAATTTAATGAAAATGAAAACAATCGCACAAAGCAGCCCTATCAGCGGCTATTCTACACTCCGAAATTATCTAAAAAAGATACAATTAAGTCTCATTAGTCTTTTGCTATTAGCCTGTAAAGACCAACAAGAAAAAAAAGAAAAACAGGCAGACCTCTATAACTGGTCTGCCAATATCTCTGCTCCCAAGTTTTATCCTGCTGCTGGTTCAGTTGATTTTGAATATGCTGGAGCAAGTACCCATACAACAATAGAGCCTGGTTGGGGAGATACAGCAGGAAATTATATTTCTGGAGATAAATATAAACCTGTTCCTGAAAAAGTAAGTATAGAATATGCAACGGCTACAGATTCCTTATCATATAAAGGAACACTACAGCTCCCGAAAGAAAAAATACTTGCCATATTTCGTGAGCAGTCTCATCCCAAGCAGATAACAAAGACTATAAAGAAACAAATTGAATTTTTTCCCCGAGAAAAAGAGGATAATGCCATAGAAAACATACCTAAACCCAGTAATTATTTCGAGCTGATTGTGGGGATGGCTCCGGGTGGCTGGATAAGGGTTTGGATAAGAGGAAATGGTGATTTTGATAAAGTAGAAATTATGAAAGCTAAATTGCCTTCATACAAAGATCCTAATCTTAATAAACATTTTGGAAATTTAGAAAACTGGGGAAATTCAACGCCTTACTGGCAATATCACGGAATCCCTTATGATGCTTGGGCAAACAATGAGAAAGAGTATAATTACGGATTTAAATTTGTATCAAAAAACAATGAGACTAAATTAGATAGAAGTTATGTAGTTTCATCTGATGGCTGGTATTCCTCTTTTTATACAGAAGATCTTTCAGAACATCTTGATAAAATAACAAACAATACTTGGAAAGGAAAAATTCCCGTTCATCTTTCGGTATCATGGCAGGATCAGCAGAATAGAAAATATTATGATACTAATATTGTTATGCCCAAAAATCTAAAAAAAATTTTTGAAGAAACTTATATTGCGGATAAAAATCATACCTACAGTAATTTTGTGATAGAGCTAGAGCAAAATAAACTAAATGCTATAGTGTATTTAAAAACGAAAAATAAAATGATAAAGCTCCTACGCTTCAAAGGAGAACCTTCCTCAAAAGAGAAGCAAGATTTTGGAGATTTTGCATATGCTAAAGAAATAGAATATTTCATTCCATAAATGCAGAAGATACGATTAATTCTCATTAGTCTTTTGGCGTTATTGCAAGAATCAGTAGCACAGACCACCTTGTTTCGATTTGAATTGATCATCAATTATAAAATAAATTGATTTCTGAAAAGTCCCTGTACCATTGAGAAACTAATGCTCAATTCAAGCCGAAATTACGAGCTCTCTCAATAATAAAACATAAGTAGCTAATATTGCTTTGCTATTTCTAAAAACAAATGAGACAAAAACAGTTTTTATTTATTTTATTGATCTTATCAGCAGGCTTTTCTGCTTATTTCGGATATATTTACTTTTATTCAAGTGACATTATAGATTACGGATTATATTGTGGCGATGGATTTACAGAATGTTATGAGGTGGTAAAAAGATGGATTAAAATCCATACAATAATCTTAGCCATTATTTATATTATTTTTTTCTTAGTGCAAAGAAAAAATCAGCATGTAGAACAAGAGATTGACTTTTGGACACTTTTGCTAATTGCTGGTATAAATATATTTCATTGGAATGATATTAACTCTTCTTGGGGGATTTTAGCATTACCTTTAAATAGTTTTTTACTTCTTTATTTTCTATTTTTTAGAAGCAGTGTAAAAAAATATATTTATGTAAGCATTCTTTTTTATTTCTTGATTTATTTAAATTTAATGTCTAACATTTTTGAACTTTTTTACTACAATCAGAAATATAACAGCTATGAGAATTACTTATATATTTTTAATACCTTGTTATTTCTTGTATTTTTAGTCCTTAGAATTAGAGATTTATTGAATCTAAAAAAATAAATAAGAACAAAAATAGTTTGTCTCAGAAAGAGGCAATCTTTTTGTTTTTCGTAAATTAAAATCGTAAAAACTGGAAAATAATTATGTTAACAGAACAGAAAATTATCCAAATAGCTCAAAATCATATTGATAAATCCAGTGAAAAATCGGGGATTAAGTTTTCTCTTTTCAAATAATCTACTATTAAAAAAAGTTATGGAATAATTTTTTTCTATGTGAGCAAAGAATTTTATAATACAAGAGATGAAAAGTATAATACATTAGTTGAAATGTTTCTTTTTTAGTCAAAAATGGTGATGGAGAAATTATAGAATCTGGCTCCGGCAATACGATCGAATATTACATTCAGGAATACGAAGCGGGAAGATATTGTTAGATTTAAATTTATTAAAATGAAGAACTCTTTTACAGAATATTTAATAAAAAACGGATGGTTAGAAGTTAGTTGTTTAACGTATCAATTTCAAGAAAATAAATCTGTAGAATTGTTTTTTGATACTTCAAATCAGATCGAGTTATATATCAATAAAAAAAGAATATCCGGAAAATATCTTAAAAGCATTGAAGATTTGGTAAGTTTTTTATCTGATAAGAAATTAATCTGATTTACAGAAAATTGAATACTGTTTTCGTAAAAAACAAAATCCCAAACCTGAAATGTATCAATCCAGCCACAAAACATTTCCACACAATTTTATGCTAACTTTGGTGTATGAAAAAATTAGAATCAAGAGAAGATATTGAATATCTGGTGAATTCGTTTTATGCCAAAGTCGTTAAAGATGAGGTTATTGGCTTTTTCTTTAATGATATTGCTAAAGTAAAATGGGACAGTCATTTGCCGAAGATGTATTCGTTTTGGGAATCCATTCTTTTCGGACAGATGTCGTACAAAGGAAATCCGATGGGCGTTCATTTTCCGATCAATGAAATTCAGGCGATGGAACAGCATCATTTCGATCGTTGGCTGAATCTCTGGAAAACAACGGTTGAAGAAAATTTTGTGGGAGAAAACGCAGATCTGGCAATTTACAAATCTGAAAACATTGCCAAACTGATGGCTTTCAAAATGGAACTCGCAAGAAGACTCTAATGGTTTAAAGTTCTTTGTTGTGAGTTCAGTGTTTTTTTAAGTTACGGAACAATTACCGTGAAAATGTAGGCTGCAAGGTTTACCAATAAAACCGTTCCGTAGAGAATATTTGTTTTTCCGCGGCTTAAAGAAAGCATCACGATAAAAACAGAAAGAGAAAGCAGAATAATATCTTTCTTGTCCAGACCTAAAACCAGCGGAATATCATACAGGATACAAACCACAGAAACCGCAGGAATCGTGAGTCCGATACTTGCTAAAGCAGAACCCAGAGCAAGATTTAAACTCGACTGGATCTGGTTGCTTCGAGCCGCCCGAATCGCCGCAACACCTTCCGGAAGCAGAACTACCGCCGCGATAATGACTCCGACCAGAGATTTTGGAGCGCCCAAACTCTGCACCATATTTTCAATTGTGGCAGAAAGACCTTTTGCCATCATCACAACAATCGCCAGACAAATCACCAGAAAAGTAAAACTGATTGCCGTTTTTGAAACCGAAGGAATATAATTTTCTTCTGATTGCTCTTCCGGAACGATAAAATAATTTCTGTGACGGATCGTCTGAACCATCAGAAAGACTCCATAAATCACAAGACAGGCAATAGAAACAAAAATCAGTTGTGCCTGATTATAAAAAGGACCGTTTACGCTGGAGGTGAAATTCGGAAGAACCAAAGTCAAAATCAGGATGGAAACAATACTAACCAGATAAGTTGTGGCGGAAGTTCTTGCAAAAAACTGTTCGTAATATTTCACGCCGCCCACCAAAATACAGATTCCTAAAATTCCATTGAGAATAAGCATTACCGCAGCAAAAACCGTATCTCTTGCAAGCGTAATCGCCTGATCTCCTCCCGCAACCATCAGTGAAATAATCAGCGCCACTTCAATGATTGTAATACACAGCGCAAGAATAATAGTTCCGAAAGGTTCACCTACTTTATGTGCGACAACTTCTGCATGATGCACTGCAGATAAAACACTGCCCGTTAATAAAATTCCGGCAATTACATCAGACAGAACACCCGTCCCCATAAGTCCGGAAAAATAATAACCAACTGCAAGAATGGGAAAAATATACGTATAATGTAAAAAGTCTTTCAATTTCATAACTGTTCCTAAAATACAAAAAATCGATGACTTTTGAAATATCAAAAGAAAATATTAATGGTATTTTAATGATTCCAGAAATAAAAATCCTGAAAATCCGTCAACATATGAAGCAGTAATCCGATGGCTGCAATCCTGATATTTCCTTTAAAAAAAAGCATCAAAAAATACACCGCAATCGCATAATAAGAATGCAAAAAATGAAAACCGATGCTTCCGCGGTTAGGATCAAATATAGGATTCGCGAAAAGATGATCCACATCTACAAGCATGGTTGCTAGCAAAATAAGATACACTTTTTTCCAGTTCTTCCTGTAAAAGATTAGAGCAATAAACACGGGAAAAACAAAATGCAGGAAATAATGCGTGACGGGTTTTAGTAAAGTAATATGCAAAGCATCCATTGATTTTTATTTTTTTACCACCTTAAAATCAAAGGAAGGTCATCTTTTTTAAACTGTACTTTCAGACAATAATCCTGATCTCTGTTTCCGTAAAAAATATAATCAATATCGGAAATCATTTTCTTTTCCTTAGGTGATAATGTTTTTAAAAAAGACAGCAATAACGGATTATTTTTTACAAAAATATAATTTTCATTCAGATTGAAAGACTGCTGAACTGGTTTTCTTGTAGATTTTATTTTAAAACCTTTGCTATTCTGAGTGATGAGGTTAGGCTGAAAAGGAATTGCTGTGAACTGATTCTGGGCATTGATCCATTTTTTATTCTGAAAATACAGTTCCGTCTTTTCAGGGTTTAAGCTTTGAAAATCAATGATATAATTCGGCTGAATGATCTTCTGAAATGTTTTCTTTTCAACTTCATTAAAATTGTCATCGTAGCTGTAAGTAATGATCGTGTCATTCACCTCTTCCAGATGTACGGAAACTTTCATCTGATTAATGGATGAAGAATCTGCAAAAGTTTTATCAAAAAAAGAACTAAAAATTTTAATATTTTCAGCATCCAGTTCTGTTTCTAAAAAAGAATCGGTCTTCAATAGTTTTGAAATAGCCGGAGAGGGATCATAAGAATCAGACTGATTCCTGATTTCAATTTCATCATGTTTCAATTCGATAGAAAGATTATGGCTGCCTTTTTTTGTGTTCAGAATAATACTTCCTAATCCATTGGTAACGAGCGCGTCTGCATCAAAAAGATTTGCCTGAGAACTGTGAAATAACTGGTTGTTAATTCGCTCAAAATCATCACTGGAACTTCCGATAATGAGGTTTTTTCCAAGGATTTTAATAAAAACCTGATCTTTCCTGAACATCTGATTTCCCAGATCCGTAAACTTCTGCTGTTTCAGAAACGATAAAAAAGTCTTCGTGTCTTCCAGTTCAAAAACACTGTACCAGTTCGAAACTTTTGAATTTTTCAGATGGAAAACCTGCAAAAAATCGGGAATTTCCACTCCCGATTTTCTAAAAGATATTTTGTTTTTTCCTTTGCTTTCAAACCATAAAGAAGGATGCTCTATAAGGCTGTAAACATATTGTCTTGTCAGCTTTTTTGTATCAATCAGAATGATCGCATCTGCTTCCTGCGGAGAAAAAATCTTCGTATTTTGTTTATGGTAAAAAACGAAATACATCATCCCCGCAAAAAGTAATAGAACGAAGACAAAAAGTTTCTTTTTCATTATAAAATAGGCTGCTTTTTATCAGATTCTTTCATTTTATATACTTCATCAAAAACATCGAAGAAATACATTAAACTGTTTTCCGAAGCATTTTTAATGTTGTAATTAACTTCTGTTTCTATCTTTTCTCCTTTGGCTTCTGTTTTAAAATACACTTCGCCCAGATTTTTCTTCAGAAGATCCAGTGTTTTTCTTTCCGACGGAGTTTTAAACTCTTTCTCAAGTCCGACCATTAGTTTCTGAATGTCAAACCTTCCCGACAAAGGATATTTCGCCGAATCTTTTGCCCATTTTTCAGAGATTTCCGATTGGTTTTTAGCTGAAATATTCTCTGTTGAGGTCGTTGCGTAGACAATTCCGTCTTTTACCGTAAAGAATAACTTGTCGAAATATCCGTCATTTTTTCCTTCACTGAAGGCATAGAAATCTCCGTTTTTAGAGAATTTCTTAGCCGTTACTTTATTCGTGGTCAGCAGATTGAAAATACGGTTCCAGTACCCTTCATTTTCCGTAGCAAAAGCAAACGTGAAATTCGGAACAGCGATTTCTTTGGTTTTCTTCACTTCCTTTTCATTATAATCATCATCGTATTCATAATCCGTGTATTCTACGGTTTTGGATTTCAATTCGTTAAGGACGAAAATTCCGTTTCCTGGTGCGATCTTGGTAATGGCCTTTTCATCCAGAACAATCTTCATGGTTTCCATTAAAAGTTCCATTTCTTTCTGATAATCGCCTTCTCCGGAATCTTTCAACAGGCTGTACATCAGATCAAAATACTTATTTCCGTCTACATTAATGGCGTAATATCCGATGCTTTTATCGTTGATGAGAGCCGTCAGCTTTTTATTCTTTTTCCCTCTGTAAACAGAATTGATGCTCTTCTGAACCGCTTCATTTTTATGCTGATAACTGTTCACCAGTCTTACTTTATCATTGTCAAAATACAGATTGTAAGAAGAATTCGAATCGTATGCTTTCCCCATAAGATTTCCGAAAGGGTAGTGGCTCATAATTTTACCGTAAGCTCCGTTATTTACGATTCTTCCGTAATCCGTATACACAAAAACATCGGAATCCGCATCACGGAAAGACAATATTTCTTTGGAAACATCAAGCTCCGGTGCAGAACTGAAATAATCATCAAAATCCTTTTCCGCCAGTTTTTTGGTGATCTTAAACTTTTCGATCTTCAGAGAATCCATTTGTTTCAGATAAATGCTGTCTTCTTCCGTCTCCTCATCCATTTCTTCCTCCATATGCGGAAGTGTGTATTCGCTTTCTTTTTCAGAATAATTTTTGTCACTCGAATCTTTTTCTTCTTCAGGATATTTGTGGTGCTTTTCCAGATATTTAATGTCTTTTTCTTTCTTGGCAATTTCAGCCTTGTATTCTTTAATGTCTTCCTTTAGATATTGAATATCATCTTTCAGATATTTGATTTCTTCCTTGTAATCGAATGCTTTTTCTACGTATGCGCTGTCAACCGCAACGGCTGCGCTGTCCATAACAATTGCCGCACTGTCAATTGTTGCAGCGGCACTGTCTATCATCGCTTCATCATTCCAGTCGATTTTATAAGGTTTTTCATAGCTGATTAATTTCAGAACCGCTTGCTTATCATTCCAGGCAACGAACATTTCATCATCAAGATTAACGTACGAGTAATTTTTTCGTTTCGAAATTTCCAGTCCTTTTTTCTTGGATGAATTAATGAATTCCTGAAATTTTTCTTTGTTATCCAGCAGAAAATGAGCCGTATAGGTTTTTACGGAATCGTTGAAATTGGCATAATGATATTGTGTGGCATCATATTTTATCCCCGTTTTGGAATAATCGTTCCACGAAGCCTGTTTTTCTTTGTCTTCTTTGGCTACTTCAAGCAGAAAAGGATTCAGTTTCTGCCAGTTGATTTTCTGGTTAAGCTGCTTCCCGTTGATTTCCATGTAAAAAAGAACGTCTTTCGGAAGCTTCATTTTCTGTTGTGAAAAGACGAAGCTGAAAGCAAAAAGTAAAAGTAAAATTTGTGTTTTTTGTAAAATAGATTTCATGGTTGTCGATTGAAATTATTGAAAGAGAATGGTATTTTGTAGTTGTTTTTTCTGAAGGATAAAATCCAGAACGTTGGCTTCCAGTTTTACTGCTTTTTTGTTCGGAGAAAGCAGGTAAGCATTATTGGTCTGGGATTTTATGGTATTTTCAAACTGCATCACGGAAGTATATTTCGCATCGTTAAAGACTTCTTTATCCGCTTTGCTCATCTTGTCGTAATCATTTTTAAAACTGCTCACTTTATTTCTGGTGAATGTTTTTTTCTCCGGGCTCTGACTGTAAAGCTGTACAGGAACCATTTTTCCTACGATATTTTTCGCTTTCAGTTGTTCCAGTCCAGCATTGATGTTTTCAATTTTCTTGAAATTACAGCTTAATTTGATGATGTAGTTATCAAAATCCATTGAAGTCTTCACATTCGAAATTCCGGGAGTTGCTTTAAAAATTCTTGCTGCATCATTAATTTTAGCTTCAATTTCAGACCTTTTCGGAACTTTTTTACCGTTAATTGTTTCCATTTTCGAGATGGATGCCAATCGGGTCTTGCTTTTACTGGCGTTCAGAATAAGCGAATATTCTCCGCTTCCGTCTGCTTTTACGTTGATTTTGTCTAAAATATCAAAACAGCTTGTAAGAAGCAACAGAGGCAATAATAAAAGCAACTGTTTAATAATGTTTTTCATATTTGAGTTTTTAAATAATTTTCAAATTTACCAACAAAAGTTGAGAGTTTTTTATTTAAAGTTAACGAGGACAAATTAAAACCTGCATAACAACTTCTAAAAATCAAAGATTTTTAAAATTGTTGAGAGCATTTTTATTTATAATTTTCAACTTTAAATAAAATTTTAGGCAGACTAAATGTTTAAATTCTGCCTTTCAGATAATCCTGCCGGAGATCTTCGTCGAGTTTTTCAATGGCGTATCGAAGGCTTGTTCTGGGCATTTCTTTGTAATGTTTATTCAGAAAATTAATTAATTCCGCTTCGTTTTTTTCTCCCATTTCTCGAAGCAGCCAGCCGTTGGCTTTGTGCATCAGATCATGAGTGTGTTTCAGATTTTTAGTAACGAATTCTTTGGTAAGATCAAACGATCCTTTTTTTACATAATGCATCGTTCCCACAACAGCTATTCTTTTATGCCACATTTCTTCAGAATCCGAAAGCGTTCTCAGTAATTCATCTTTCTGGTTTTCAAAAGCATAGCGTCCCAGAATTTTATAACAGCTTGAATCTACCAGATCCCAGTTGTTAATGTGCTGTAAATGATTCAGATAAAACTCAACAATTTCATCTTTTACCGCTTTGTCTTTTGTTTTTTCAAACTTAGAAATTAACATGAATAAAGCCGTCAATCTGTGTTCATGATATTGGGAAGACAGTAATTTGCTGAGTTCTTCCATCGAAATTCTGGCGTAAAATTCTTTTGCAACAGAACGCTGATCCGGAACTTTTACTCCTAAAAACAAATCGCCTTCTCCGTATTCTCCTTTTCCGGTTTTGAAGAACTTCGGGAAAAATTCTGCTTTCTCGGGAATTGATAAGGTAACTAAAGCTTCTTTTATTTCTTTTAAAATGTCATTCATTTGATAATTAATAATTTAATCAGTATTATGTAAAGCAACACTTTCCTGTTCTTCTTCCTCTTTGGCAATCTTCTTCGGATTGGCAACTTTAGCAATCGTAAGTCCCTGAACGATAATTGAAAATACAACCACACAGTAAGTAATGCTTAAAACAATGGTACTGTTTTCATTTTTCGGAATAGAAAGAGCCAGAGCAATCGAAACTCCGCCGCGGATTCCGCCCCAAACCAAAACTTTTACTGTTTGCGGACTGAATCTTGTTCTGAAAGACATGAACTTAGTAGGTCCCCAAATTGAAATAAATCTTGCCAGTAAAACCACCGCAATGGCCAATAATCCCGGAATCATATAATGGCTTAAGTCTTTGATCATCAGTAATTCAAAGCCGATAAAAAGGAATAGAACTGCATTCAGGATTTCGTCGATAAGTTCCCAGAATTTGATCAGATAATCCTGTGTCACAGATTTCATTTTGAATTTTACATTAAAATTCCCCATGAATAATCCGGCGGCAACCATGGTTAAAGGTCCCGAAATATGCATTTGTCTTGCAATAAGATACCCTCCCATTACTACAGAAAGCGTTACCAGAACGGAAATAATATAATCGTCCACTTCACGCATCAGTCGGGAAGTAATCCATCCCAGAACAACCCCGAGTAAAAGTCCGCCACCTGCTTCTTTCAGCAACAGCAGACCAATGCTTTCCATATTCAGGGTTACTTCGTTTCCGATCGCAAGCTGAAGAACAACCGTGAAAACCACAACCGCCATCCCGTCATTAAAAAGTGATTCTCCCGCAACTTTGGTTTCCAGAGATTTTGAAACGTTTGCCTGTTTTAAGATACTCAGAACGGCAACAGGATCAGTAGGAGAGATGAGTGCGCCAAAAAGCAGACAATAGATAAAAGGCAGCGAAATCCCGACAAGAGGCAAAAGATAATACATGCCGAAACCCACCACAAAGGTAGAAATCACGACTCCTGCCGTTGAAAAAATCACGACAGGAACAAACTGCTCTTTGAGATCGTCGATATTAATATGAATTCCTCCCGCAAACAGAAGGAAATTTAGCATGGCTCCCATCAGAACTTCTGTAAAGTCGATCCCCGTCATTAAATTGTGAAGGTGTCCGAAAGTTATCGGCAAAACCGTTTCTCCAAAAGAAACTAAGAAAATGGAAACCACAATGGCGATCACCATAATTCCGATGGTACTCGGAAGCTTCAGAAATCTGTAATTAAGGTATGAAAATATGGATGCTAAAACAATTAAGGCTGAAAATGAATAGTATAATTCCACTAATTTGGTGTTTAAAATTTTTTGTGATTAATAATCGATATATAATACTTTGATGTAAACTTTGTTGCTGTCTTTTTCCCAGATATCAAGAATTCCGTCTTTTGCGGATTTTGATCCTCGTGTATATTCCTTTCCGAGATTCAGAATGTTCAGCAGAATGTATTCGTCGCCTACTGAATTCACGAGATAGGGTGTCTTTTCTGTTTTTCCGTCTCCGGAAGCCTTCATTCCGTCGGTTAACGCACGGAACTGACTGAGATGATACAGAAAATTTTCTCCGTCTTTAATGCTGTCATATGCTTTCAGAAGAATCAGCAGAATATCCAGATTGGTAGGATCTTTATCGTACAAAGCTTTTCCCTGTCTGATGCAGTCCTGAAAATTATTGCTCTTGAAAGCATCGGCTAAACTTTTAAACGCTTCATCCGTTGTAAAGAGCAGGTCTTCCCTGAAATTTCTTCCGTAGTAAAGATGCTGTGCTTCAAGCGTATCTAAAGATTTCGGATAGGCTTTGTATTTAAAAATCAGCTTGTTGTAGTTGTATTGAGACTTTTCGCTTTTAAGATCTTTCTCAATAGCTTTGAAATCTATTTTTGATTTCTGGGCAAAACCAAGAACTGAGATCAGCAGGAACAAGAGGAAAAAGTGATGTTTCATCGGTTCTTTTCTATTTTGTATTTGTTGTATAAAACGAGCATGACAAATCCTAAAACCAGCCGGAACAAAGCGGGCATAAAATAGGTTCCGGAAACATATAGGTCGTTGGTTATTTTTTCGTAAAGAAAATAAATCAATAAACAAAAAGGAGAAAGCAAACCTTTACCGTAGAGATAAATTTTAAAGAAAAGATGATTAAATTTAAGATCTGTAAAGAATGATAACAGAGCCAACAGGCAAACTGCGACTGTTATCATTCCTAAAATCTTTAATATCAGAATATCCGTTTCTTTGCTGATTCCTCCGATGCTTCCCAAAAAATTAATTCCTACCACGATCAGAAAAAAGTAATAGAATGTGTTGTTGGAAAACATCCTGTTCATGAATTATTGCTCTTCATGATCTTTTTCTGCACTTTCTTCCTCATCGTTATCGAAATATTCGAAAAGGAAATCGTTGTACGGGAATCTGGAAATATGGATCTTCATCACTTCGTCATAGATCAGCTTTTTCATTTCCGGGAAATTTTCTTTCGTAAGCGCCGAAATGAAAACCGTCGGATATTTGGATTTTGCCATCCATGTTTTTTTCCATTCTTCCAGAGAAATATTCTTTTTTGTGGAAGGCGTTAAATCGTCCTCGTCTTTTTTCTCATAGCTGAAATCATCAATCTTATTGAAAACCATGATCATCGGCTTCTGATGCGCATTGATTTCCATTAAGATCTGATTGACAGAATCAATATGGTCTTCAAAGCTTTCATGCGAAATATCCACTACGTGAATCAGCAAATCGGCTTCCCGAACCTCATCCAACGTAGATTTAAACGATTCAACCAATTGGGTAGGTAATTTTCGGATAAATCCAACCGTATCCGTTAAAAGGAAAGGTAAATTTCCGATCACTACTTTTCTTACTGTCGTATCCAATGTCGCAAATAGTTTATTTTCAGCGAAAACTTCAGATTTGGACAATGCATTCATCAAAGTGGATTTCCCGACGTTGGTGTATCCTACCAAAGCGGCACGAACTACTTTTCCACGGTTGTTTCTCTGGGTTGCCATCTGTTTATCGATGGTTTTCAGTTTGTCTTTTAACAATGAAATTCTGTCGCGGATGATACGTCTGTCGGTTTCAATTTCCGTTTCACCGGGACCTCTCATCCCAATTCCCCCTTTCTGGCGTTCAAGGTGGGTCCACATTCTTGTTAGTCGGGGTAAAAGATATTGATATTGAGCTAACTCCACCTGAGTTCTTGCATAGGAGGTTGTTGCTCTCTGTGCAAAAATATCAAGGATAAGGTTGGTTCGGTCTAAGATTTTGACTTCCATTTCTCTTTCCAGGTTTTTAAGCTGTGAAGGAGATAATTCGTCGTCAAAAATGACGGTTCCTATGTTGTTTTCTTTTACGTATTCTTTAATTTCCTGAGCTTTACCGCTTCCGATGAAGGTTTTGGAATCGGGCTGTGTGAGTTTCTGTGTAAAACGTTTATCTACCGTTGCTCCGGCTGTAAAGGCTAAAAACTCCAGCTCATCCATATATTCCTGAAGTTTATCCTCATCCTGATGTTGTGTAACAACCCCTACCAAAACTGCCTTTTCGTAATTATGTTCTTTCTTTTCTAGCATTAAATTCTGTCTGTATTTGTGAGATTTACAAGATACCATTTTTCAGGAAAAAATCCAAAACGAATTTTTTGGGGAGGATAGTGTACGCTTCGGCTCCGCTCAGCGCACGGTGGCGGGTTTTATTTACAATAATTTGTTTAAATGGAATCGCACTAAAGTACGCTGAGCGGAGCCGAAGCGTACAATTAAAGAAATACGGTAATCAAAATTCTCCCGAAATCCTTCGACTGTTGTTCGGTCATCCTTCGGAAAAAATCCTATTTTTCCGAAGCCGATCCGAAGAAGACCCGAACATGATCCGAAGAAATGGGTTTTCAAACCGGTCAAAAGCAGTCAAAACCGTTCAAAACCTATCAGAATTTTTTATGGTGGTGGAAAATGGACATTTTTGTGGTAATTTTAAGTCAGCTAACCGAAAAAAGCGGGTAAAGCAAAATGATAAAAAATGATAAAAATTTTTTAGCAAGATAAAATGAAGACGAAGAAATTAAGTAAGAACAAAGAAATCAATCCCAGTCAGACGCAATAAACTTCATCCTATTTCCCTGATCATCACTTAAAGTCAGAAAATGTCCTTCCACTTTGTAATGATTCATTGTTTTGATATTCCGGGAGAAATCGTTTTCCAGTTTCATATTCGGGCACGCCATTTCTGTTGAGACAACTTGCGAAATTTTTAATTGACTCTTCTTTTTAAATTCAGATGTAAAAAACAGTTTATTGCATCCCATAAAGGCGGAAGTTTTTATTTTCCCGTTGTCAGCAGGAGAAGTAAGATCAATTTTAGCATTGCTTTTTATTAATTCTTCTTTAGAGTAACTGCCAAAAGAAACCAGCATCCATTCTCTCTGGATCTGTGGATTTTTTACGGCTGCGGAAGAGCAGTTTAAAACAAAACTCAGGCACAAAACTGTTAAAATTGCAGTGAATATCTTTTTCATAAGCCACCGGAATCCATTTTCATACCATTCTCAGACATCAGACAGTAAAAAAATTACTAAATTAGCGACACAAAAATTATTTTATAAAATGAAAAGAATATTACTACTATTCACTTTCCTTTTAAGTTTTGTCCAGATGAGGGCAGACGAGGGAATGTGGCTGTTAATGCTCGTGAAAAGACTGAATGGGGTAGACATGCAAAAAGAAGGATTGCATCTTACACCGGAAGAAATTTATTCTGTCAATAATTCAAGCTTAAAAGATGCAATCGTAAGCTTTGGAGGATTCTGTACAGGAGAAATTGTTTCCAATCAGGGTCTTATTTTTACCAATCACCACTGTGGATATGGTGCTGTAGCTGCCGCTTCTACACCGGAGAAAGATTATCTGAAGAACGGATTCTGGGCAATGAAGCAGAAGGATGAATTCAATGCAAAAGATCTTTACGTAAGATTTTTGGTAAGAATGGATGATGCTACCCAAAGAATCAACGCTAAACTAAACAACAATATGTCCGCTGCAGAGAGAAAAGCTGTGATTGACGCTGAAACAAAAGCGATCCAGTCTGAAAACTCTGAGAACGGAAAATACACGGTAGTCGTAAGAGATTTCTTCAACGGAAACGAATTCTACTATTTCGTTTATCAGGATTATAAAGATATCAGATTAGTGGGAGCTCCGCCTTCTGCACTGGGAAAATTTGGAGGTGATACCGATAACTGGGAGTGGCCAAGACACACCGCAGACTTTACTGTTTTCAGAGTGTATGCTGATGCGGCGGGAAATCCAGCAGAATTTTCTCCAAGCAACGTTCCTTTAAAACCAAAACATTTCTTACCGGTTTCTCTGAAAGGAGTAAAGCCCGGAGATTTCTCTATGATCTTGGGATATCCGGGAAGAACCAACCGTTACCTGACTTCTTACGGAATTCAGCAGATGGTAAACAAAGACTATCCGGCTTGGGTTGAAGCTTCTAAATTAGCCATGGATGTAATGAAAAAATACATGGATAAAGACAAAGGAACTCAGCTGAACTATGCTTCCCAATATGCTTCTGTTGCGAACTACTGGAAAAACAGACAGGGTACCATTGATGCCGTTATTAAAAACGGAACCATTACAGACAAGCAAAAGATTGAAGAAAGATTTAAAACCTGGGCGGTACAACCTGAAAACGTGGTTGAGTACGAAACAGTTTTAGAAGATATCGGACTTTATTACAAGCAGACTTCAGACAGAAATGTGGAGAGAATGTACATGACGCAGCTTTCCAGAAATTCTAAATATTTTGCACTTGCATTGCAGGTAGGAAGCGTTCTGCAGGCATATGCAAAACAGGATATGGCAGGAAGACTGGCAATGAAACCAAAAGTAGAGGCGGCATTGAAATCAGCCTACGAAAACATCAATATCAAGCTTGAAGGAGAAATGATGAACTCTATGGTAAACCTTTACCAGACAAGAGTAAACAAAGATGTAGCTTCTGAAACCATTATGGGACTGGATGCTAAAAATCTTTCGAATGTAGCGTATTCTTCCATCTTCGCCAACAAAACTTCTGCAACGAACTTTATGCTGAATCCGGATCCGTTGAAACTGGATGCAGATCCGCTTTGGAAAATTGCAAACGGAATTATGGCAGACCAAAAAGCTTCTGCAGAAAGATTCGTAAAAATTGATGATAATTTTGCTAAAAACAACAGATTATTCTTAGCAGGATTAATGAAGGCAATGCCTGAGAAAAAATTCTATCCGGATGCAAACTCTACCATGAGATTAACGTACGGAACGGTAGATAAACTGCCAATCCGATCAGACAGAAACTACTTCGGGATTACCGATAACTATTATACTGATATGACAGGTCTTGTAGGGAAATATAAGAAAGGGGACGAAGAGTTTGATCTTCCACAGAGAGTGATCGATCTTTATAACCTGAAAGATTTCGGACAGTATGCAGATGCAAAAGGATATATGCCGGTAAACTTCCTTTCCAACAATGATATTACAGGAGGAAACTCCGGTTCTCCGGTGATCGATGCAGACGGAAACTTAATTGGTATTGCATTCGACGGAAACAGTGAAGCATTAAGCGGTGATATCGTTTTCGAACAGGAATGGCAGAAAACCATTAACGTAGACGTTCGTTTCGTTCTTTGGACGATCGACAAATATGCGGGTGCAAGAAGACTTATCGACGAATTACAATTGGTAAAAGACGAGAGCACTCCTGCAGACACCAAAACAAAAATGCCAAAAGCAACTCCTGCAAAAGGAAAGAAAAAATAATCTTTGAACAGATATGGGAGCCGCGAAAGTTTACTTTCGCGGTTTTTTTATGCTGAAATTTTACTATTTTAACCCGATCAAAAAATATATTATTAAAAATGAAAAGTAAAATTTTCGCTGCCTTGCTGATGTTTTTAGCATTATGGAGCTGTCAGAAAAAAGAAAAGGAGAATTTAAAATCTTTACAAGGCAACAATTCTTTACAAACGATTATCAAACAAGACAGTTTACATAATGAAACGATATCGGGAAATGAAACACCTAAAGCATTTACAGATGATTTCCTGAAAATTGAAAACGTTCAGGTGAATGGAAATGATATTATTTTATCCCAAGAACAATTCCAAAAACTTTATCCAAAGCATGATTCTGTAAAAACTGAACCATGGGACTGCGGAAGCCCTTTTGAATGGCTTGATAAAACGTGGATGGAAAAAACATACGGAAAGGATCTTATAAGCTTTGATGGGAAAATAACCACTTTCTATACCAACAATGCTGAATTTATTTCAAACAATCATACCGTCATTTTCAGCAGTGCGAAATCAGAAAACAACCGTTTTGAGATCAAGTCGCATCATATTATTCTTACACAGGAAACCACTGTTGAAGATTTCCAAAAGCTATTTCCCAAACTGAAAATCGAAAATACCGATCAGAAGAATATTCAACGTTTCAGCATTCCGGTGGGAAAGGAGATAGAAGATTCCTTTATGTTCTATTTTAAAGACGGAAAACTGGATAATTTTAATCTGTGGTGGTTATTGTGCTAAATGTAAATGTATGAAAACAGATTCTGTACAATTTAAAGCAGTTATTAAGCAAAACGGCGAAATGAATGCGGCTTTTGTAGAATTTCCTTTTTCCACGGAAGAGGTATTTGGTAAAAAAGGTCAGGTAAAAATAAAAGCTGTTTTTGACGATAAAGTTGAATATCGGGGAAGCCTTGCCAAAATGAAATCGGAGTGTCATATTTTAGGCTTAACTCAGGAAATCAGGAAACAGATCGGAAAATCTTTCGGAGATGAGGTTTCCGTTTCTTTAACGGAAGACAAAGAAGAAAGGATAGTGGAGATTGCGGAAGATATTGTATTGCTTTTTAATGAAAATCCTGATGCGAAAGTATTATTCGACAAGATGAGCTATACCCACAGAAAGGAATATATCCGCTGGATTGAAGAAGCGAAAAAGCCGGAAACAAGAGAAAACAGAAAAGTAAAAATGATAAGAATGATCTTGTATGGAAAGAAAGGAATTTAAAAAATGCAGTTCTCCCTTGAACAGGTTTTATCATAAAGAACAAGTCCGCTCATTATTTTGGCGGACTTTTTTATTTAGCTTAATTTTTTACAATTAAATCATAAAATGAATCGTCAGAAACTGTTTCACTCCACCATTAATTATGGCAATAGAATCTTCATTATGATGAACGGTTACTCCCAGATCATTCATTATTTCCTTAAAATAGCCACTTTCCGTATTGGAAGAAATAATATTTTTCTGCCATGAAAATTCTGCCGTCTGATCCTGATTGTTTTTAATGATTAAGATTCCGAAATCATTTTTGAGGATGGCCGTGTCGATCTCTGCTACCGAACTTTCATGCGCAGCAAAATCTTTTGACAGAAGAATGACAGATTTGAAATGATGTTCCTGAGCATCTGTTTCGGAAATTTCTACAGCAGTTTTCATTTTTTATTTTGAGTTTTACTTGATCTTTATGCAAAAAAGAATCTTTATAACGACAAAACTTGTCGTATTAAAAAATATTTTAATAAAAGTTTCGGGGCAGCTTTGCTGCCCCGAAACCACAAAAAATTATAATTAAAACAAAGAGATATTTTATGATCAGGCACTCCAGAATTCACGGTCTAAACTCCTGTATTGGATGGCTTCCGAAACATGATGAGAAAGAATATTTTCAGATTCTTCAAGATCTGCGATGGTGCGGGATACTTTTAAAATCCTGTCGTAAGCTCGTGCGGAAAGATTAAGCTTTTCCATAGCCATTTTGATGAGGTTGAAAGATGCGGCATCCAGTTCGCAGAATTTTTCAATTTCTTTTGGTCCTATTTGAGCGTTATAGCTGATTTTTAAATCTTTATATCGCTCTCTTTGAGTTTCGCGGGCAATGAGAACCCGTTTTCGTATGTCTTCACTTTTTTCACCTTTTCTGCGTTCCGCCAACTGTTCAAATTCCACTTTCTGAACCTCAATATGAATATCAATTCTGTCCAGAAGCGGTCCGGAAAGCTTATTCATGTATCGCTGCATTTCGTAGGTTGAGGAAGTATTGTTCGGGTCGTCGGGAAAAAATCCGCTCGGACTCGGATTCATCGAAGCAACGAGCATAAAACTGGCAGGATAATTTACCGTAAATCGGGCTCTTGAAATAGTAACTTCACGATCTTCCAAAGGCTGTCTCATCACTTCAAGAACCGTTCTTTTAAATTCCGGCATTTCATCCAGAAACAAAACCCCGTTGTGAGCCAGTGAAATTTCCCCCGGTTGCGGATAACCGCCGCCGCCAACTAATGCCACATCCGATATCGTATGATGTGGAGATCGAAAAGGACGAACCGTCATGAGTGACGTTTCCGTACCCATCTTTCCGGCTACGGAATGAATCTTGGTTGTTTCCAGCGCTTCTTTTAAAGTTAAAGGCGGCAAAATACTCGGAACTCTTTTGGCAAGCATTGTTTTTCCGCTTCCGGGTGGTCCGATCAGGATGATATTGTGTCCTCCTGCTGCCGCAACTTCCATCGCTCTTTTTGCAGCCTCCTGTCCTTTCACTTCAGAAAAATCAAAAGGAAAATCGTTAATCTTTTCCTGAAATTCTTTACGTGTATCTACTTCGATTTTTGGGAGTGGTTTTCCTTCATTAAAAAAGTCAATAACTTCTTTGATATTTTCGGCGGCAAAAACATCAAGACTGTTAACAATTGCTGCTTCGCGGGTGTTCTGTTTGGGCAGAATGATTCCTTTAAAACCTTCTTCACGAGCCTGAATCGCAATGGGAAGAACCCCTTTTATGGGCTGTAAAGTTCCGTCAAGGGAAAGTTCCCCCATAATCACATACTCCTGAATATTTTCGGCAACAATCTGATCTGAAGCGGCAAGAATTCCGATGGCAATACTCAGGTCATAAGCGGCGCCTTCCTTTCTGAGGTCTGCAGGAGCCATATTGATTGTAATTTTCTTTCCGGGAATCTTAAAGCCGACGTTTTTCAGAGCAGCAGAAATTCTGTAACTGCTTTCTTTGATGGCGTTATCCGGAAGCCCGACAAGATGATAACCAACTCCGCCTGTATCTACATTTACTTCTATCGTAATGGTTTGTGCCGCCACACCGTGAATGGCACTTCCATAGACTTTAATCAGCATTTTTTATGTGTTTGCCGTAAATGTAGAAAAATTTTTAAATAATGATTTTCTTAAAAGAATTTACCTGAATATTTAAAAGTAAAAATATAATTCCCTTAATATTCAGTTTTTGATCAGACTTTTCTTTCAATAGATCAATCAGCTGAAAAAAATATTTTTTGTAATTAAAATTTTTAAGAATGAAAAAAAATCAAGTCTGATTTCCGGCAATTAAATTAATGATTTACAGTTTAGGTTTTCTAATAAAGTTTTAATAATCAATATAAATAGATATAAAAAAATCAGAAGATAGGTAGCTTATATGCTTTAAATAACACAAGTAAAGTTTACTTTAAAGTTTAAAAATTCTTTCTCAACCTTTCCAAAAAACATTCTGTAAATCTTTCTTACTGATTATCAGAAAACTGTAAAAAAATAACAAAAACATCTGAAAATGAATTTAATACGTCAAGTTTTGTCGCTTCCCTGATGGATATTTGCATTATAGAAACAACACAGAAATGAAATTAGACTTTAAAACTCAAGGTGGATATAATTTAGCCTGAAGACCACCTAAAAAAATAAGGCTAAAACCTGAAGTAACTCTACTAAAAAGAGGCTTCAAATCTTAACCTTTATAAAAACCAAAACAAATTTACAAAAAAATGTCAACAAACAATTTAAATACTAATAATAACGCATCGCAGACGCTTTTTAGATTCGCGACCAGTAGAAATGCGGAGTTATCTGACCCTAAAAATTTAGAAAGAAGATTTATCTTTAGAAAAGATACTCAGAAAGGAGTATTTGACCAAAAGCTGAACGCATCTACTTCCTTGCAAAAACTTTGTGAGTCTCCATCTTCTCTTCCGTTAACAATAGAAACAGAACAAACCCTAAAAGCAAAAGATACTGTATTTTATGATTTGGCGGTGTGGGTAGCGAGAAATAAAGCAACAGCATCTAAAGTTGAATTTGATGCAAAAATTTCGGAATACAGAAATTACCTGATAACAACTAAAAAAGCAATGCTTGTAATAGATTCAGGTCTTTGGGATAATTTGGTTTATCAGGTAACCACACAAAAAGATTTCTATGCTAAGGAAACGCTGATGCAGTTTCTGCACCTTAACCACATTCTTACTGTATATACTGACGGAAATGAAGATATATATAATGATGTCATCAAAGCCAAAGTAGTACTTCCAAAAGAGCTTTTCAAAGTAGTAAAGGGATCTTCAGCGTTATCCGGAACAGCTTCTAAAATAGCACAAAGCACTCCAAAGGTAGCATATAATGATAAAAGCATGAAGTTTGCAGAAGCTAAAATTCAGCTTCAGGAAAATCAAAATTTATCTGCTGCTTTAGAAAAACTGGAAAAAACTTACAAAAAAGAATACCAGACGGCTCATAAAGAGGCTTTAAGTTCTTACGAAAGAGAAGTAAAACCTGTGAGAAAAGAATATCAAGCCCGTTTAGCAGAATTAGAATATCAAAAGAAGTTAATTCTTGAGGCGGGAAATAAAGAAGAATTGACAAAACTTCCTTATGTTCCAGCTCCTGAGCTTCCTGAATTTGATTTTCAATTCAGACCTGAAATACAGGCAGAAGAATTATTAAGAAACTTAAATGAAGAACATATTTCTGCATTAAGCAGAGTTTTAGGAACTTCAGAGCCGGGTTCAGCTTTGTCCGATATCTCTTCTTTTGCTGATCTTTCCCAAAGTATTACACAAAATAATCAGCTATTACAGCAAACCATTTTAGACAATACGATGCTTAATCAGCAGGTTTCTACAATGGTAGGAGGTGTAGTTATTCCGGTAACCAATTCTGCCAATACCAATGGGTGGATTCCGTACAGTGTAAAAACATATAGCAGAGGAACTTCAGAATGGTTTATCATGCTTACGGTAGATAATTATACCCATAATATTGTTTCCGGATCTTATAAAGTAACCATTAACGGACCGGAGATTACCTCCACCAATATATTTCAGGCAGTAAACGGAGTCAATTTCCTTTTTTATAACGGAACGGGAATCCCTGCTTCACAAACGGCTAATACAAATGGGTTTATCCTAAAGGGGGAAGTGGTTTTAGATGATGGTAAAACCTACAACCTTGATGTTACTTTGATCAGAGATAATTCTGATATTGACAGAGTGCTTAAGCAAGGTGTTTTCAAAGGAAGTGCAGCATTTACTCCTGTACAGAAACCTGTCGACCCGGAAAATCCTGAGAACCCGGAAAATCCTACAGTTACTCCTGCGGGAGCATTTATTCCATCAGGATTTGGGATGAAAAATATCGGAATTACCGATTACAAAAAAGTAGAACAATCTACCTATTGCTATGTGGAAGGAGATGTGGCGCACATTGAAAACATCATGGCAAGGGAATATAAAGAAAGAGCGACAAGAAGATTAAAACGTAACGAATCTCAAACTACAAAATCTTCAGAATCAGAAAAAGAAAAACTGACAGATACTACCTCTACTGAAAGACATGAAATGCAGAGTGAAGTTGCCAAAATATTACAGGAATCGAGAGACTTTGGAGTACAGGCAGGATTTAGTGCAAAATGGGGAAGTAAATCCACAACGGGAGAATACGGATTAAACGTGGGAGCAAACTTTGCTACTCATAATTCGAAAGAAGAAAGTAACAGACAGGCGGTGACTGAAGCCAAGGATATCACTGCAAGAGCGTTGGACAGAATTGTTACCAAGGTAAAAGAAGAGCGAATTGACAAAATTCTGGAAGAATATGAAGAAAACAACAAGCACGGATTTGACAATACCAAAGGGAGCAATCACGTAGTGGGAGTTTACCGTTGGGTAGATAAGGTAGTGAAAAACCAGATCTATAACTATGGCAAACGTATGATGTTCGAATTTATGATTCCCGAACCGGCGAAACTTCACAGTTTAGGAATGAAGATTTCCAAAAATACGGAAAACCAATTAATAAAGCCGGTAGATCCAAGAGAATCAACCATCCATAAAATGGAAAACTTCATGTCTTTGGATGGGACTTCAGGAGAAACTATTCTAAAGTATTGGTTAGGGCGTTATAATGTAGAAATAGATGAGAAACCATCTGCAAAATTTAATGTTTCGAAAGGTTTTCATGGAAATTATACAAGTCCGGGATATTTTACAACAGGAAGTGATAATATTGTAGTACCTGAAGGATATGAAGTTCATACAGCAAGAGCAAGTGTTGCTTTCGATTTCCACCCTGATGGAATGGAAGGATCCGGAGTTTCTGTTTGTATTGGTAATAAATACTATAACAGACAATGGGAAAGACACTTTAATCAGCAGGATATTGCTTTTAGCGGATTGGGGGGAATCAGAGAGAATATGGCAGTTTCCTATAAAGCATTCGACTGTGGAACATTTGCATTAACTGTAATTGCTGAATGTACTCCTACGCTGGAATTTAAAAATGCCTGGTTACAAAAAGCCTTCAACAAAATTATTGAAGCCTATCAGGCAGAGTTATCTAAGTACGAACAAGCATTAGCAGACGCAAAAGCAATGGGAGTACAGATCAAAGGCTCAAATCCGGGCTTCTACAGAAAAATAGAAAACACGATCTTAAGAAGAAACTGTATTTCGTATATGCTGGAACAAAATCCTAGTGTAGATCTTACATTCGGTAGAGGGAAGTATTACAACAACGGATATTCTTCCGGAGAAGAAACCTTCCTGAATACAGATATTAAAGTAGACGGAAAACTGGATCAGTATGCTGCGTTTGTGAAATTTATGGAACAAGCCTTTGAGTGGGAAATCATGAGCTACTATTTCTATCCATATTATTGGGGAGAGAGAAAATCGTGGGCAGATTTGTATCAGTTTGATGATAATGATCCTACATTCAGAGCATTTATGCAGTCCGGGATGGCAAGAGTGATTGTAACAGTACGCCCAGGCTTTGAAGAAGCCGTAAGACACTTCCTGGCAACAGGACAAATCTGGAATGGCGGTGAAGTTCCTGTAATCGATGATCCGTTGTTCTTGTCTATTGTAGACGAAATGAGATCTCCGAAAGCTACCAAAGAAGGAGAACCATGGAGAGAGAAAATTCCTACATCACTTACCATTCTTCAGGCAGATTCCATCGGCTTAAGAGTTGAAAAAGCATTGCCTTGCAATTGCGAACCAGGAGTGAAGTTTGATGATAATCTGGGTGAAATGTGCGGAAGCAATTTTGAACTGAACGAAAACCAAATCGGACAATCCGGAGACAAATGGATGGAGATTAGTTTTCAGGGAGGATTGAATAATTATCTTAATACCATAAAAGATATGGATAATTACCAGGTGTTTCCGAGAAAATACGAATGTTTAGGTAATATCATTAACATTGACAGGGATGCATCTTGGTTAGGAACTCAATCGTCAGAAATTGTATTAAAGACTTTGGCTGAAGAAATTTCTCAAATTGAAGGCGTGGAAGCGCGTTCTACTGGCAACAATGGAATCACTTTCAAAATCAACATAAGTAAAATTAAAAACTTTACGTTCACAAAACCGGGTGGAGATGATTCTGTAGGAGGACATGAGTTATTAAAATTCTCTGTGGATTTGCAAAATTCAACGTTGAAAATAGCATCCCCTGAATACGACAAGTATGGCTTTGAAAGAATTTTGGATAAAGACGGTCAGGTTATTCCAAAAGCGGAATATTTGGATAAAGTTCCTTTAAGCAAATTCTTGGTGTAATCTAAAATTTCTAGAAATGAGTCGGGTAAAACCCGAGGCTATTTGGCAGCACGATAAAGTGCTGCCTTATATCCTCACGCGTCTTAAAGACAAGATTAGCGAGATTACTGCGGTAGAAAAGATTCTACTTTTTGGGAGCAGAGGAAGGCTTCCTTTGGAACGCTGGAGCGAACTGGAAGGAAAAGATTGGGATATTTTGGTGCAAACCAGGTGCAAGCTGAAAAATGCAAGAGTTCTGTTAGATGAAGATTATCACTTAGATCTTTTGGTGTTGGACGAAAGCCAAACCGAAAGATTTATCCAGAATATGAAAACCAAAGAACTTTTTCCTTTGAATGAATTAGAATGTCTAACAACTAAAAACGAAGAAAATGGAAAAATTTGATGACGAATTCGGAGATTTATCCGGATACAAAATACTGTCTTTTGAAGAAGTAACACAAGGGTTTGAAGGAAATAAAAATCCATTGCAGGGTATTGCTAGTAAGTCTTTTGAGGAAATGAGTGCTTTCAAGAATAGTCTTTTTGGGCAATATTGGGAAAAAAAAATTCATGAATGGGCAAAAGATATTTTTGGAGCTTCAAAAATAATAGAAAAAAGAAATCTTACCATTGCTGATATTTCAAAAAGGGTGTCATATAGCCAAGCAGATGCTTATGGTGCTTTTTCAGATACATCTAAGTATAATTTTATAGTATATGCTCATCCTGATGGAGAAGAAGTCATAAAAATGTATGAAGACCCACAGAATATACCTAATTCTGATAGACCTTTTGAAGTCTTAGTTTTCATAGAAACAGACGATGGTAAATTTGATTTTGGGAAAATTGTAAGGGTAAAATTTGGACCAGCTGTATTAGACGATTTAAAGGATAAGTATTTTAGAGAGCTGCCATGGAATGATAATGATCCTAAAGATATTGCAGAAGAATTTATTAAAAGAGCATGGAAAGCTAGTGTATCAGCACAAACAGTACAAGCGGTGGAACAAGAACAGAATACACCAGATTTTAAAGATCTAATGATTAAAGCTATTCAGTATGAATATGATAATCACAAATTTGATGATTTTTCTTGGTTTATGCTCATTGTGAAAGGGGGAGAATATTTAGATTTTAGTTTACCAAATTGGGCTTTTGGAATTGGACATTGGCTAAGAACCAAAAAATACAAAGAAGATAAATATTGGAATGGCGATTTGCCCGAAAAAGAATACACTCCCGCTTTTTTACCTAATTCTTTTTTTTATGACAAGCAGGAAGACCGAGTGAAATCGTTGAAAGAATATTTTCATAAACCTTATGACGCTTTGAAATCAGAGATTGATAAGAAAATTACTCATGACGATCCCGTTTCCAAAGTGGTAAAAAAATGGCTTGTACAAAATATAGACGAATGCCAAAAAATAACAGATGGATATCTTGAAAATCTTGCTAAAATTTATATTCCTGACGGAAGTTTTCAAACCATTATAAAACATTATCATGCTTTTTATGTAGGGCTTTACAACGGAATATTAGAATTTGTGGCTGGGTTGTGTGATTTGGTTGCGATAGTCATACTGATATTAAGAGATGAACTCGGCTTCAGAATGACGGATAAGCTTACCGAAAAATTTGAAAATTTTGTTAATGACCTTTTTTATAATACTTTTGAATTACTGGATAAAATTTGCAAAAAGTTTTACAAAATATTGTTGGATTTTGGGAAATGGTATTTGACGTATGAAGGGAAAAGTTACTTTTTGCTGAAAGAATTAGGAGAACTGGTTCCGGACATTATAATGTTTCTTGTTCCTGTTTTAAAAGGTTCTAAAGCAGCAAGAATAGGTACAGTAGTAGAAAAAGAAGCGGTAGAGGAAATCATAGAAGAAACCGAAGAAAAGTTGGTGAAAGAAACGGTAGAGGAATTAACAGAAGAAGAAGGAAAACACATCTCCCAATCTGCTAAAGAAGCTCTGGAAACAGGCAAAACCAAAGAAGCAACAGAAAAAGCTGTAAAAGAAGCAGAGCAGAAGTTAGAAGAAAAAGCTCCTATTTATGAGGAGATTGAGGAGGTAACAGTAACTAGTAAAAGAAAGAAACTTTCTAAAGAGAAAAAAGTTTTTCTTAAAAAAATAGATATGAATGTTCTGCTTCGGCAATATGCAGATGATGCTCTTACTAAATGGAAAAATCCTGATTTACGGCCAGGAGCCGTAGCAGTATTAGAAGGTGAAATTAAAGATACAACCTATCAGGCAGTAAGCTATTCTTCTAAAGGAATAAGAAAAGCCAGTATGTCTACCAGAAGACATAAGTTAGTAGAAGAATGGTTAACCAAAATAGCTGATGAAAAATTACGGTTAAGAGGACCTCATGGAATGTGTGGAGAACCCGTCTGTATTTCAGAGTTTTTGTTTGAAGCAGAGAAAAGACTTGGAATGCCTAAGAACAGTATGAAAATAGAACAAGCAAGGGAAATTTTAAGCAAAACAAGGAGTAGAGCTGTTGCGATTCCCAATGGAAAAAATGATAAATTAATACACGGACTTACGAAAAAAGCGTGTGAATCATGTAATCCAATGTTGAAATATTTTAAAATTACAGAAATTAAATAGTATTATTATGTTTAGAAAAGAAGTACAAGAACAGTTTAAAAAAGCAGGATGGAGTTCTGGGCGAAACGTCCAAACAACTTTCAATAAAATAAAAGGATTTGAAAAATTTCCACAGTTTTTAAAAGATTTTTTATATGAGTATGGAGGTTTAAAATTAAAAACTTTAACAAAATATGCAGATGGAAGCTTAGATTTTAATGCTCTTGCAAAAGGATATTTTTTAGTAAATAAATATCTTATAGAACCAGCATATTATGGTGGGAAATTTACCTTTCCTATTGCATATTATGATTTAGATAATGCCACATTAGAGTGTGATGCAGACGGCAAAATTTATATGTCGGGAGATTTTCCAGTTTTAGTGTCTGATGATTTTAAAACAGGAATAGAAAAAGTAATTATGGAAGATTATTCCGATACTTTACAGTGGAATCCAGAGATTAAACAATGGGTAGATGAATATTAATTTTTAAGGGCTAGAAATAGCCCTTTTTATAATTAAATATACCATGGAATTCAAAAAAGAAGTACAAAAGCAATTTAAAAAAGCAGGCTGGTTTGAAGGTCGAAATGTAAAATCAAAATTTGATAAGATAAAAGGATTTGAAAATTTTCCACAATTCTTAAAAGATTTTTTATATGAATATGGAGATTTAGAGGTCGAAACACATAAATACAATAAAAATGATGTCACTGGAATTATGAATTTTAAAGCATTAACAAAAGGTATTTATAAAATTGAAGGCTTTCTAAAAAATCCTAGATATTATGGTAATACTTTTACTTTCCCAATTGCTTACTATCTATTGGATAATGCAGGATTAGAATGTGATGCTGATGGCAAAGTCTACATGTCTGGAGATTTTCCATGTTTAGTTTCCGACGATTTTAAAACAGGGATAGAAAAAGTAATCATGGAAGATTACTCCGATACTTTTGGCTGGAATCCTGAAACCCAGATGTGGGAGAAAGATTATTAATTTTTAAGGGCTAGAAATAGCCCTTTTGTTTTTATAGATGAAGCCAAACAAATCTCCAAAACCGCCAAGCTTTAGAATCTGGCAAAACCAAAGAAGCAACAGAACAGGCTGTAAAAGAAGCGGAACAAAAGGTAGAAGAAAAAGCACCTCTTTATGAGTATTTGCCTTTTGCCAATACAGGAGTTGGTCACATAGTATGCATTTATGTAGGAAATGGTAGTAAAAATGGACAAATTTATCTTTTCCGTCATGATGAAATGGAGCCAATTTTTTACAACAATACTTTAGAGGAATTTTTAGAAATAAAGTCTATTGATGATTTATAATTTTAATGGCAACCATAAGTTGCCGTATTTTTGTTTCTCACAAGACAAACACACAAATCGATGCCTTTAAAAGAACATATTAGAGTTTATTAAAATATACGATTCGATTCATCAGACAGATGTCCATAATTTAGAAATCTTAATAGGCAACTCACTACCTGATGATTATAAAGAACATATGTTAAAGTATAATGGAGGTTTCGTTCCTGTCGAAAAAGAATATGTAATTGATTTTGGAGATAGCGAAGTTTTACTTGGTAGTTTTTTTCCAATAAAATATAGAACAGGTAATATTGAACGTTATTATCAAAGTAAGCATGAATTCTTATATCCAAACTTATTATCAATTGGTACTTTAGTCGGAGGGTATATAGCAATGGGTTATCAATCAAATAATTTTGGGCAAATTTATATTTATTTTTCTGATGAAGAATCCAAGAAGATTGCTAATTCTTTTACTGATTTTTTTTAAAAAATAGAAGTTCGGAGCATATAATGAAAGATACAATTTTAACGGCAGCCAAAAGTTGCCGTATTTTTTTGTCTTAAATTTGAAGAAAGAATAAAATTGTAGATCCTAATAGTACTGATAAGTTTATTGGAACAACTACAAATAATATAGAAGTTACTTTTTATATTAACAATACAACTGGAGAGATAGGAACTACATTTCCTATATTTTAAATATTTAAATAATAAATTTTAAGTACATGACAAAAATTGTAATACATTGATATTCATTTTGTTTAAACTATTCATAAGTATATTGATGATGATTTAACCTTAACAGGAAAGTATTTTAAACCAATTAGTTCAACGGGACTAAGTTCTATGTTTGAGTTTGTTAATGACAAAACTAAAATGGCAAAAGCCAATCTAAAAGATTTTGGATTAGAAAAACTGATTTCTAAAGACTTTTGGGTTGTTTCCGAGATGGATGGTTCGATATTTATCAATTACATATTTTTGGATGAGGGAGATAATCCACCAGTTTATGGGTTAGATATGGAAGGTTATACAGAATTTCCCGATATGAGGGATGAGTTTTATTGTAAAACGACCAATACATTTTCAGATTTTGTAGAAGTTTTTATTGAAAACTACGATCCAACCTCATTGATTTTCTTTGAACACAGAAATTGATTTTAAAAAATATTCTTTACGATTACAATTTTTAAGAGTAAAAAAAAATAAAAGCTGCTTCAAAAATGAAACAGCCTTCGTATTGATCAATTATATATTGTTAAAACTCTATATCAACCTGAAGCTTCTCTGCCAGAAGTTTTGAAATTTTTTCTTTTAATGGCTCGATGTCAATGTTCTGCATGGCATCGTTCGCAAAAGCGTATAACAATAACGCCTGAGCTTCCTTTTTAGAAATCCCTCTTGCTCTCAGATAAAATAACGCATCTTCATTCAATTGTCCTACTGTACAGCCGTGAGAACATTTTACATCATCTGCAAAAATTTCAAGCTGAGGTTTGGTATCAATCGTTGCTCCTTCGCTGAGTAAAACATTGTTGTTTTGCTGATAAGCATTCGTTTTCTGGGCAATTTTATCTACGAAAACCTTTCCGTTGAAAACCCCGTGAGATTTTCCGTCGAAAATACCTTTATAATTCTGGTAACTTTCGCAATTCGGTTGATTGTGGTGAACCGCCGTGTGATGATCTACCAACTGATCTTTTCCGATAATGGTAATTCCGTTCATGAATGAATTGATATTCGATCCGTTCTGAATAAAATCTAAATTATTTCTTACCAGCTTACCTCCGAAAGAGAATGTATTTACAGTCGTTAAGCTGTCTTTTTCCTGTTTTGCGAAAGTATTGTCAATCAGATAAGAAGTATCATTATCGTTCTGAACTTTATGCCAGTCCGCTTTTGCGTTCGGATAGGTGAAAATTTCCGTAACAGAATTTGTTAACACATACGTGCTGTCAAAATTATGATGACTTTCAATAATTTCCACTTTGGCGCCCTCTTCTACAATTAAAAGGTTTCTCGTATTGTAGAACGTATTTTCTTCCTGATTCTGAGAAATGTAAAAAACATGAATCGGTTTTTCAATCACTACATTTTTCGGAACTTTAAGAAAGAAACCGTATTTGCAGTATGCCTGATTTAAATTCGTGAAAGCAGATTGATCTTCAGCAATCGTGTTGAAATATTTCTCGAAAACATCTCTGTGTTTCTCATCATTCAATGCATAATTGAATGAAAGAAACTCAACATTTTCAATGGAAACTTTAGATAACTCTTTATGAAGTTTACCGTTCACGAAAGTAATCCAGTCGAAATTCTCTTCACCTAAATGAAGCTGATCCAACTGCTCTTTGGTGATGTTGTGACTTTCTTTCGGGAAAAAGTTGTAGTTTTTCTCGGTAATTTCCTTTAGGTTGGTATATTTGTATTCTTCGTCCTTTTTTGTAGGAAAACCAGCTTTTTCGAACCTCTGAAGAGCTGCTTTACGATCTTCATCCAGAAATCTGTGACGAAGGCTCTCCAAAAATTCATTATGGTTTTGTATGATCTGTTCTTTTAATGCCATTACTGGTATATCTGTGGTTTGCACCATTTTTTCTTTTTTTGTTTGGCTGAAATTGTTAAACTAAGAGATCAGATAAAATCTCTGAATTTTTTAATCTTTTAATTAATTTAAAAGCCAGTCGTACCCTTTTTCTTCAAGCTCCAACGCAAGAGATTTATCACCGGTTTTGATGATTTTTCCGTTGGCTAAAACGTGAACAAAATCAGGCTGAATATAGTTCAGCAATCTCTGATAGTGGGTAATCAGAAGAACTGCATTTCCTTCGTTTTTGAAAGCATTTACACCATCTGCAACAATTCTTAACGCATCAATGTCCAATCCTGAATCGGTTTCATCCAAAATAGCCAGTTTAGGATCCAGCATCATCATCTGGAAAATTTCGTTTCTTTTCTTCTCACCTCCGGAAAAACCTTCGTTTAAAGATCTTGAAAGGAAATCTTTTTTAATGCCTAATTTTTCAGATTTCTCACGAATCATTGCCAACATCTCTTTTGCCGGCATTTCTCCCAATCCGTTAGCTTTTCTGTTTTCGTTCATCGCTGCTTTGATGAAGTTGGTTACAGAAACTCCCGGAATTTCTACCGGATACTGGAAAGAAAGGAAAATTCCTTTGTGGGCTCTTTCTTCAGGAGCATCTTCGATGATGTTTTCACCTCCGAAAATAATTTCTCCGTCTGTAACTTCATAATCTTCTTTTCCTGCGATAACAGAAGAAAGCGTAGATTTTCCGGCTCCGTTCGGTCCCATAATAGCGTGAACTTCACCCGGCTTTATTTCAAGATTAATTCCTTTTAAAATTTCTTTGTCGCCGTCTTCAATTTTGGCGTGCAAGTTTTTTATCTCTAACATATTTTCAAATTTATCGCAAGGGCAGACTAACATTTATCTTTTATAATCCTAAACCATTGATTATAAAAGTACTTACACTTGCAAATGAAATACTATTTTTATTTATTTTAAACATTAAGAATTTAAACAAATCTTTAATGCGTTGTTTTGTCATTTCGACGAAGGAGAAATCTATTTTAACTTAGATTCTTCACTCCGCTTTGCTTCTTTCAGAATGACAAACAATGTGTCAAACCTGAGAACAGACATTATCCTACAGAACCTTCCAGAGAAATCTCCAGTAATTTCTGGGCTTCAATGGCAAATTCCATTGGCAGTTTATTTAAAACTTCTTTGCTGAAACCATTTACAATCAGAGCAATAGCTCTTTCTGTATCAATTCCTCTCTGGTTACAGTAAAAAATCTGGTCTTCCCCGATTTTTGAAGTCGTTGCTTCGTGCTCCAGTTGTGCAGTTGGATCTTTAATTTCAATATACGGGAAAGTATGAGCTCCGCATTCATTCCCCATCAGTAAAGAATCGCACTGAGAGAAATTTCTAGCTCCTTTTGCAGAAGGCATTACTTTTACCAGACCTCTGTAGGAATTATTGGATTTTCCTGCGGAAATACCTTTGGAAATGATGGTGGATTTGGTATTCTTACCGATGTGAATCATTTTAGTTCCTGTATCTGCATATTGGTGATTATTCGTTACGGCGATAGAGTAGAATTCACCGATGGAATGATCTCCTTTCAGAATGCATGAAGGATATTTCCATGTTACCGCAGAACCGGTTTCAACCTGAGTCCATGAGATTTTTGCATTTCTTTCGCAAAGTCCTCTTTTCGTTACGAAATTGAAAACCCCTCCTTTTCCTTCTTCATTTCCCGGATACCAGTTTTGTACAGTGGAATATTTAATTTCAGCATCATCCATTGCAATCAGCTCAACAACCGCTGCGTGAAGCTGGTTTTCATCTCTTGACGGTGCTGTACAACCTTCCAGATAAGAAACATAACTTCCTTCATCTGCAATCACAAGTGTTCTTTCAAACTGACCTGTTCCTGCCTGATTGATTCTGAAATACGTAGACAATTCCATCGGACATCTTACGCCTTTAGGAATGTAGCAGAAACTTCCGTCAGAAAATACAGCAGAATTTAAAGCTGCATAGAAATTATCTCCTCTTGGAACTACTTTTCCAAGATATTTTTTTACTAAATCAGGATGGTTTTTTATTGCTTCGGAAATGGAGCAGAAAATAATTCCTTTTTCCATCAAAGTATCCTGAAAAGTAGTTTTTACAGAAACGGAATCCATTACGATGTCTACCGCAACACCTGAAAGTCTTTTCTGTTCTTCGATATTGATTCCTAATTTTTCGAAAGTTTTTAGCAATTCAGGATCTACTTCGTCCAGACTTTCCAGCTCAGGTTTTACTTTTGGCGCAGCATAATATTTAATCGCCTGAAAATCCGGCTTTTCATATTTAATATTTGCCCAGTCCGGCTCCGTCATTTTCTGCCAGATTCTGAAAGATTCCAGACGCCATTCCGTCATCCATTCCGGCTCTTCCTTTTTAGCAGAAATTGCACGGACAATGTCTTCATTTAAACCCGTTGGGAAATCTTCGTAATCGATTTTTGTTTCCCAGCCGAATTCGTATTTTTTATTTTCCAGATCGACTCTTAGATCGTCTTCAGTATATTTATTCATTATTTTTTTTTAAGATTTTAGAAGACAGATTTCAGATCTGATTTTTTATCAAAATCTGAAATCTGCATCCAATGTCTTTTTTTACAAAGAAAAACTCTCACCGCATCCGCAGGTTCTGGATGCATTCGGATTGTTAAAAACAAATCCTTTTCCGTTTAAACCTCCCGAATACTCAAGAATGGTTCCTGCTAAATAGAGGATTGATTTTTTATCTACAATAATTTTGATATCATTGTCTTCAAAAATCTGGTCGGTATCTGTTTTTTCGTTGTCAAACTTAAGAACATATTCTAAACCAGAGCATCCTCCGCTTTTCACCCCAACTCTTATATAGTCTTCAAAAGGCTTAAAACCGTCCTCTGTCATCAGCTGAATGGCTTTTGCTTTTGCTTGATCTGATACTTTTATCATTGTATTTATTTAGAATGATTTAATGATGCAAAAATACGAACTAATTTCCGCAATCTCAAATCGAAGATATCTATTTTGATGATTCTGTTCTTAATAGATGTATTTCAGTGATGAATTTACTGTTAAAAATATTTAAATTTTCTTAATAGACGTCGTAAAGCCTGTTTTTGATTTAACTTTGATCGGGATTTTAAATCTATAAATAAAACAAAGATTTCACTGTTTTTTTGTGTAGTCTTTAAAATTACAGTTTACAATAAAAATATACTATAAATGAAAAAATTAGGCATTCTTGTTTTGGCTTTGTTCATGCAGACGGCTTTTGCACAGACCAACAGATTTGTATATCAGGTTACGATGAAACCCGATGCGTCCAATAAAACAGATACGAAAACAGAAAATGCGTATCTGGACATTTCTCCGGAAAAATCTGTTTTTTATTCCGAAAACAGAATTAAAAGAGATTCTGTAATTCAGGCAGCAATGCAAAGTGGAGGAGCGAGAGGTTTCAACAGGGATCAGATGGAAGCTTTACGATCCAACATCAATTATTCTGTTGAAAAAGATAAGAAAAGCCAGAAAATGACGTTCAAAGACAGAATCGGAAGAGATATGTATACTTACGAAGAAGACCGACCGATCAACTGGAAAATTTCTTCGGAAACCACGAAAATAGGAGATTATAAAGTTCAGAAAGCAGAAACAGATTTTGGAGGAAGAAAATGGACGGCATGGTTTACCACAGATCTGCCTTATCAGGACGGACCATATAAATTTGGTGGACTTCCGGGACTGATTGTAAAAGTGGAAGATGATAAAGGAGAATATTCTTTCGATTTAATGAAAAATTATAAAATCGCAGATTTCCCAACAATGAATCAGTTCGGAAATACCATTAAAGTAAAAAGAGGCGATTATGTAAAACAGCAGAAAAAATTCATGGAAGATCCGATGTCATTTATGACGCAGGGTGGCGGAATGGGTGCGCTTATGAGAATTGACGGCGGTGGAGGAAACCGTGGCGGTGGTGGATTCGGAGGAGGAAATTCCGGAGATTTCAGAAAAAGGATGGAAGAAAGAGTAAAAGAGGAAGCGAAAAGAAACAGCAACCCGATAGAATTACAATAAAAATTAACCCTGAAGATTGGTTCTTCAGGGTTTTTTATTTGGCTGATTTAAATAATTATTTCAAAAGCTGGTTGAAAGTATCTCCCTGTCGGATGTCTCCTGTGTTGTATCCTTTCATAAACCATTCTTTACGCTGCGCAGAGGATCCGTGCGTAAAACTTTCCTGATTAACGTATCCCTGTGATCTTCTCTGGATATTATCATCACCTACCGCTTCAGCCGCTTCAATAGCCGACTGAATATCTCCGGGTTCAAGAATGTGCTTTTCTGCATCTGTTCTTCTTGCCCATACTCCGGCATAAAAATCTGCCTGAAGTTCTGTGGCTACAGAAACCCTGTTCATTTCTGCTTCAGAATATTTTCCGCTTCTTCTTAGCTGATCTACTTTTTGCGTTGTTCCTAAAAGCGTCTGAACATGATGTCCCACTTCATGCGCCAAAACATACGCTACCGTAAATTCCGTTACTTTAGCTCCGAATCTCTGCTGAAGTTCATTAAAAAAGCTCATGTCCATGTAAACAGACTGATCTGCAGGACAGTAAAACGGTCCCATTGCAGACTGTGCCACGCCACAGCCGGACTGTGTAGTTTCCGAAAAAAGGATAATTTTCGGTGGAGTATACTGCATTCCGTTTTCCTGAAAAACCTGATCCCATGTCGTGATGTTCCATTTTCCCATCATGTCTACCATTTCTCCGATTTTTTTGTCTTCCGCAGTCAGTTCTCGCTGTTCCGTTCTCGGAGATCCGGAACCCGCTCCCGAAGAAAGAATCGAGGAAGGATCACCTCCCAAAAAGAATATAATTGCAGCAATAATAAGCGTTCCCAGTCCGCCTCCTACAACGGCTCCGCCGCCAAGTCCGCGTCTGTCTTCCACATTACCGCCTCTGTCGTCCGTCCATCTCATAGTTTGTATTTTTTATTTGTTGGTAAATTTAAAAATTTAAACCATACAATTTTTGTGCGGATTATGATATTTTCAAAATATTTATCGATTCAGCTGATTTTTTTTCAGCCAGAAAGAAGTCGACTGATATGCTGAAATCGTTGCATCCACCATCGGCTTATTCTGTTCCTTTTCTTTTAAAGGATTTTCATCAAAATAAATATTAAATTCCGGAGCGAGATTGTTTTTCTGCTGAACCAAAGCGTATTGCTTAATTTTTCTTAAAGGAGAAATAACTGTTAAATAATTATCTTTTACAAATCCTAAATCCTGATACGTTGCTACATAAGCTTTCGGCTGAAATTCTTTGCTGAAAACGTCCTGACCTAAAAATTTCGACTGATAACTGAAATTCAGCAAACCTAAAACAGTCGGCATCACATCGATCTGAGACATGGTTTGGGTAAATTTCTGCGGCTGGATAAATCCTTCCGAGAAAACCATCGCAGGAATTCGGTATTTATCCATTGGAAGTTCTGTATCTCCTGCACTGGAAGCGCAATGATCTGCAATGACCACAAAGACCGTATTTTTATACCAATCCTGTTTTTTAGCCATTTCGAAGAATTTTTTCAAAGCATAATCTGTGTATTTTACACCGCCTTCACGGGATTTTGCATTTCCGGGGATATCAATTTTTCCTTCAGGATAGGTAAAAGGTCTGTGGTTGGAAACCGTCATCCAGTGATTGAAGAACGGCTTTCCGGATTTTGCTTCGGCGTTCATGGTTTGGATGGCTTTTTTTGCCATGTCTTCATCGGCAACGCCCCAAACGTTTGCAAACGTGATTTCTTCCGGCTTGAAATTATTTCTGTCGACAATGTCATAACCGTTTCCGGCGTAGAAATCCTGCATATTATCGAAATAACTGTATCCTCCGTACAAAAATTTTACATCATATCCTTTTGATTTGAAAACGCTTCCTGTGGTAAATTTATTTTTGTTGTTCTCTCTTTTAATAATGCTTTCTCCGGCTGTAGGCGGAATACAGAGTGTTAATGCTTCCAGACCACGAACGGTTCTGTTTCCGGTAGCGTAAAGATTGGTGAACATTAATGATTTATCGGCTAAACTGTCTAAAAAAGGAGTAATTTTCTGTGTATTTCCATAATGTGCTAAAAAGTCTGCCGATAAACTTTCAATAGAAATTAAGACCACATTTTTTTTCAGTTCCGGTTCCGCAGGTACAATGTTTCTTTTCAGGACAGGTGGAGCAAACTGGCTTAAAAAGTTTTTTTCTGCCTGACTTTGATTGATTTCAGGGTAAAACTGGAAATAATCCAGCTCGTTGTGGGTAAATGCCCAATAGAATTTAGGAAGACCGTTTGCCTGAATCTCTTCTTCAAAAACGCTGTTTCCTTTCATTTTTGTTGTGAAATTTAATCCGAACAAGCTTACTCCTACAAGAAGAATAAACGATCCCAGTAAAATAAATTTCTGCTTCAGATTCGGAAGATCTGAAAGTTCTTTTTTGGTTTTCTTAAAAATGAAGAATGTAATGGAAAGTGTTACGATAAAAATTGCCGAGAAAAGAGGAACAACGGGATAGCTTTCCATGATGTTTCCAATCACTTCGTTGGTATAGATGAGATAATCTACCGCGATGAAATTGTACCTCAATCCGAATTCGTTATAGAAGAAATATTCACTTACTGCGTTGAATACGATAAGTAGAACGTACAGAAAAAGCGTTATGAAATAAAGTATGTTTCTTATTTTCAAACGTTGTTTCGGGAGGAAAAGCATTAATGCGAAGCATATAATTTTTAACCCGATAAAAGCCAGAGTAATTTCTGCAACTGAGCCACCGTATTGTTTGAAAATATTGTTCGGAATCAGAAGGATGTACAGGAAAAAGAGCACTAAAATTCCCAAAATAATCTGTCCGTAAGGTTTCTGATATTTTGAATTGGAGAGAAATAAAAAATAGAGGGCTAAAAAAGTGCTGGCTAAAACAAAAACCAAAGCATCATTGAGAACACCCACCAAAATTATTTTTAAAACTTCAAACACTCCAAAACTTGCTGTGGTAATGGGATGGAAGAAAAATACAATCCTTATGATTAAAGAAATGATAAGGTAAAAGATTCCTAAATAAAGGAATGGTTTTGTTTTCTGAACAAACATTGTTATGATTTGAATATGAATTCTTACAAAAATAAGTATTGAATATTATCTGAACGTATATTTTTTTAAAATACCACAATAATTAGAAAGTTTATAAATATTTAAAATTATTTTAACAATATAATATTCAGGAGGTAACTGTTCGGGGACAAAAAAAGAACTATTCTTCAATAGTTCTTTCAAATATTTTTTATTTTGAAAATTACGAATTTCCAAATCCGATATTTCCTTTTCTGCCTGAAAGATTCTTTTTAAAATCAATCATTTGCAGAGCCGTAACAGCCGCTTCAACTCCTTTGTTCCCAAGATCGCCGCCGCTTCTCGCAATCGACTGCTCTTTTGTATCGTCTGTTAAAACACAGAAAATCGTCGGAGTATCCGTCAAAATATTACAATCTTTAATTCCCTGTGCAACCGCCGAACAGACATAGTCGAAATGCGGCGTTTCACCACGGATCACACATCCGATCGCAATTACTGCATCAAAGGTTCTTTCTTTACAAAGCTGCATACTTGCGTAGCTTAACTCAAACGCTCCCGGAACCGGAAAAAGAGAAATTTTTTCAGATTTTACTCCCTCTTTTTGAAGGATTTCCAGAGCTGCATCACGAAGATTGTAGGTTACAAAATCATTCCACTCAGAAAAAACAATGCCGATAGAAAAATCATCGGCATTGGTTATGTTAAGTGGCTTGTAATCAGAAAGATTAACTGTTGCCATTGTTTAGTAATATTTAGTCATTTCAATATAAGAATCAGACATTCCGTTGTCGTAGTCCTGATATTTTTCGTCGATTGTTGCAAAATACTTTTTAGCTTCTGCATTTTTCTTTAATCCTAAAGCTAAAATACCTGCTTTTCTTGTAAAATAATACGTTGTGTAAGGATCGTCTGAAGCTGAAGCAGCCTTGTCTAATAACTGAAGTGCTTCATCATTTTTGTTAAGACCGGATTTTGCATCTGCCATAGCTCCGTATTTCATTGCCATCAACGTTTTGTTGTCGGATGAAAAACTGTCTAAAAGATCGTAAGCTTCCTGAAATTTTCCTTCCTTGAATTTCACCAATCCAGCGTTGTAAGCGGAAAGCTTTCCTACGTTGGTTGCAGAATATTCGTTATAAGTTCCTAAGAAACCCGGATTTGCAGCAGATTTTCCGCCTAAAGCCTCTTTATCTTTACCGTCAGCAAGATTTTTCTGAGCAGCCAGGAAACTTTTTACAGCTTCTGCATTTTTAGGAGCTACAACAAATTGTTTGTAACCGAAGAAACCCAGAACCCCTAAAATAAGTAGTCCGAAAACAATTCCCAAAGGTTTTGAATATTTTTCAAGGAACCTTTCTGTGTTTAAAGCTTCTCTGTCAAGATCTTTAAAAAACTCAACTGTTTCTTTACCTTCCTGCTCGTTTGTAATTTTTGCCATAAATTATTAAAAATTGAAATGCAAATTTAATTGTTTCTGAATGATTTACAAAATACTTTGTGCGTATTGTTGATTTTATTTGAACTAATCAAGTAGAATTGTTAATTATGAATCGTGAATTTACTAAAAAGATGCTTCGACAAGCTCAGCATGACAACGCTAATAATTTAACGTTACATCAATACATATAGTATTAGAGATGTCATGCTGAGCTTGTCGAAGCATCTATATTTAATTCAGTTTAATATTCTAAAATATGATATACTTCCGCATTAAATTTCTTAAGTTTTTCTTCGCCTTTTAAATCTTTTAATCCAATTAGGAAACTGAATTGGGAAACGGTTGCGCCTTGTTTTTCAACCAATTTAGCGGCGGCTTCCGTTGTTCCTCCCGTTGCTAAAAGATCATCATGAATCAGGACTCTTTGTCCGGATTTTAACTGTCCTTCACGGGTTTCAATAACAGCACTTCCATATTCCAGATCATATTTTTCTGAAATGACGGGTGGCGGAAGTTTTCCTGCTTTTCGGATTAAAATAAAAGGAACTTCTAATGCAACAGCGATGGCAATCCCGAAAAGATAACCTCTGCTTTCAATTCCGCATACTGCATCAACTTTTCCTTTGCTGAATTGTACCAGATCTGCAATCACCTCTTCATACAGTTTCGGGTTCAGGAAAATAGGAGAGATGTCCTTAAACTGAATTCCCGGAATCGGAAAATCAGGTATATTTTCAATGGTTTCTTCCAGTTTCGTGATGAGCTGCTGCGATGCCATTTTTTATGGATTGATTTTGTAGCTGGAAATTTTCCAGTCTCCGTTTACATTTTTAAGTCCGAAAGTTGCTCTCAGCGAAGTTGTTTTTCCACTTTTATCCGTTACATCATACGTTGCACTCACACTTGCAGAAGTTGCATTGGAAGCATTGGTGGTGATGTTTTTTACGCTTACGTTTTTCACCGAACCAAATCCTGAAGTCGGGTTTGAGAATGACTCATAGCTTCCCCAACTCGGGTTGCTTGCAGAGTTGTACGCAGCTTTTAGGTTTTGAGCGCTTACGTTATTTAAAAATCCTGAAACAGTACTTTTCGGATCTGAAGCTGGCTGTTTTGGCGCTGCAGGAGTTGTTGGCGTGGCTGCATTTGGATCTGTTGTGGAAGGAACCGTTGCATTCGGATTATTAGGATCGATTACAGCGGGATCCTGAATAACTGCTGTTGAATCTACTTTCGGTGCAGCCGGAACTTTCAGTAAAAGAGGATTTACGTCTAATCCGATTTTTGTCATTTTGAAAGTTTTCGCAGTGGTTTTTACAGAAACCGTGATGTCGATTTTATTATCAACAACCTGAGCTGCAGGAAGTGAAGAGAATTTTAAATTAAATCCTTTGAAATTGTTATCCTGCATTAAATTTTTAGCCGTAGAAAGCTTTACTCCATTGCTGAAAACTTCCAGCGTTGCTTCCAGACCTGCTCCTGTAAAGGATACAGGATTTCCTGCGTTATCAACTAATCTCGGAACGATCTGAAGCGCAGTAGGCGCACCTGTTCCGTCATCTCCAGTCGGTCTTGTTGTAATGCTTAATGAATTGGCTTTTACGTCATTCGGGTCGCTTTCTTTAGCTGTTTCGTTTCCGAAGATATTCATTTCTCCTAATGAAGGCGGTGCTGTACTTGCCCATTCAATTCCGTTTTTCTGGGCTACCTGATCTGCCATTGCCATAATTTCGGGCACTTTTTTACCGTCAATCAATTGTCCTAAAGCTTTCAGTTCGGCAACATCGCCATCGGCTTCCACTCCGAAAGTTTTTAGGATGTAAAGCGCTTCGTTAAATTTAATCTGTTTAATGGTAGGTAAACTTGCCGTCATATCATTGATACTCGACTGCAAAGTTTTAGTATTGGTAGCATCTACATGATCTTTCTTGCATGCTGTGAAAAGAAACAGGCTGAAAATTAGTAGAAAAGAAAACTTTTTCATTTTTTTTCGGTTTACCACAAAAATAATAAAACCTTTATTAATAGCGGGTTTTATTTTTTATTTTGTTGCTCTTTGAGCTGATCTCTGAAAAACGAGCTGAAAACAGTCTGCATATTCGGAAAAGATGAATCTTCCCAGTATTTTGTTGTATAGCTGCTTTTATTGGTATTCAAATTTACACTTTCGATATCATTATCGTCTCTGAATTCTATTTCTGCGGGATAAAAATTGCTGTAGTAAATCAACTGATTGTAGTCCGGTTCACTTTTGTGTTTTAATTTGATAAATCGAATGTCGTTAAATTCCAGAAGCTCTCTTAAGGTCTTACTGCTTTCTTTTTCGTAAGAAGCATTTGAGATTACTCTTACATCGTAAAAACGGTATCCTAAAAAATTTACTTCTTTTTCCTGTAAAGCACTGTGAGCAATTTCGATCTGATCTTTCCGGTCTCCTTTCAGTTCTTTAATGACGGCATTCTTTTTTTTATATTCCTGAATATTTCCGACATCTTTCATCTCAGGAACATTCATCATTTTACCATAATCAAAGGAAGCTGTCAGTTTTTTATCAACATTTTTGTCTTCAATCCTGAATGCTCTGTATTGTTCTACATTGGCACTTTTCAGTTTTTTTGTTTTATTATCAAAAATGTAAGTAATGATTCCGTCTGTGTAACAGTTTAGTTTATTGTTTACGGTAACGTAAGTGTTAAAGTTTCCTTTTACAAAAATGTATTTTGCGGGTTTGTTATTTTTTATGACAACACGTTCGATATCTTTTACCCTGTCATCCACTTTAATAATTTCTTTGTCGAAATCTGCATAGGACAAAGTAGCAACAGACATATTATCGTAGATGAGCTGAAACTTTTCCTGATCCGGTTTTATGGACTGCCTGTCGATTTTTCCGTCGATATCCGAATAAGCTAAAATGCTCCCGTCTTTCCCAAACACAGAAACCTTAGGAAGGGGCTTATTGGTTTTTTCTGAAACGAAAGTGATACTTTGTGCATTGATGAAGTTTACGAGGATTGTTAAAAATAATAACAGGAGATTTTTTTTCATGATTGATACAATTAATGTTTTTTTAGTTAAATCATTCTTTGGTTATATGACAACGAAAACTTAAAAAGGTTGCATTGTTTTTTTTATTTCTGCACAAAAAAGCAAAAAAAAGACTGATCATTACAATCAGTCTTTTTTGTTTTTATCTTGTTACAAATTCCTTAGAAAGGATATTCATAAATTTCAGATTCGTGAAGGTAAGGGTTACCTGTAGGGATCAGTTTAAGTTTAGATAATGCTGAAAGCACTGTGAACATAAATAATCCAACTACGAATAAGATTGCTCCTAAGATTAAGATAAATACTTCAGGAGTTTTCCAGTATGGTCCTACAGTTCCCGGCATTACCATGTTGAAGTAATCTAAGATGTGACCACAAATTACGACTACTGCCATTGTTGTAACCACTTTGTAGTTTCTCTTGATGCTGCTGCTTACTAATACCAATAAAGGTAATAAGAAGTTTACAATAAGCATTGGCAAGAAAGTAGGAGAGTAGTGCTGGAATCTTCCGAAGAAATAGTTAACCTCTTCCGGAATGTTTGCGTACCAGTATAACATGAACTGTGCAAACCAGGTATACGTCCAAAGCATACTTGTTGCAAATAGGAATACTCCTAAATCGTGTAAGTGGTTATCATTGAACTGCGGAAGGAATCCGTTTTTCTTTAAATAAACACTTAGAAGAATGATTACCGCAATACCACTTGAAAGGCAGCTTACCATTGAATACCAAATATACATAGTAGAATACCAGTGAGGATCAATAGACATCAACCAGTCCCAAGCCCAAGCTGCAGAAGCAAAACCGAAGAATGCGATATATCCTACTGCCCATCTGTAAAGCATTTGATATTCTACTCTTGATTTTGTTTCGTCTACTTTTTTAGACTGAGCTTTCAGTTTCCAAGCGAAGAAAGAAGCACCTAATACATAGATGAAAGTTCTTACTGCATAGAAAGGGATATTTAAGAAAATTCTTTTTTCAAATAAGATCACATCGAAATGAGCAGAATTTGGGTCTGTCAATTCCGGATCCATCCAATGGAAAAGGTGACCTTGGTGAGTGATGTTTAAAATCATTAAGATAATTAAAATAGCACCACCGTAAGGAATATAAGAAGCAATAGCTTCCATTACTCTTGTAATGATAATTGGCCAACCTGCGTGTGCAGCGTGCTGAATAGAATAGAAGAATAATACGCAGCAGCTTACTCCAAAGAAAAATACAGCTACAAAATGTATTGCCGCTAAAGGCTGGTTGTGAACCTGAAGAGTAGCATGCTCAAGGTGAGCTGCATGATCCTGAGGTCCTACCATTTCACTAGAATGCGTAGGAGCTGTATGACCAGAAGCATGAACCGTCTCCATCATATGTTCTATTTTCTCAGTAGTGATTCCTTTATTCATAAAGAAACCAACAGCAAAAAGAACTAAACCTACAACAAGAAGGATTATAGAAGTTGATTTTAATTTTGGTGAAAAACTATACATTTCTTTTCTTATTTTTTAGTTTCGGTAGTCATCGTTTCAGATTTAGCAGGAGCAGCTGCTGTCGTAGCTGTTGCCGCTGTAGCTGTAGCGGGTGCTGCAGCTCCTTTTTTGAAAGCATTCATCACATACATGGCTACTCTCCATCTGTCTCCAGCGTTAAGTTGCCCGGCATAAGATCCCATTGCGTTTCTACCGTTGGTTATTACATAATGAACAGATCCTACAGTAATATCTCTGTCTGCATAGTTGGGTACACCAGAGAATGCTCCGGACTGAACGATTGGCCCCTGTCCGTCTCCTCCGACACCATGACAAGCTGAACATGTTTTCTCGAAAAGACTTTTTCCTCTTTCAAGATCTTTTGCTGCATTGGCAGGATTTAAAGGAGAAGCAGTTACTGTTTTAGAAGCATCATAACCAGCATTGTATTCATCCGGTGTTTTTGGAAGTAATCCTTCTTCGAAAATACCGTCTTTATTCTGAGCTACTGATCCTTCTACCGGAGAAAGACCTGTCGCACCGTTATTTTTTACAAAAGCAGGAATTTCATTTTCATGATCTGAATAAGCATCCTGAGCTTTCATCAATGGATCGTAAGCTACCGGAAAATACATATCCGGGAAATATACCAGCGGAGTATTCTCTTTTGGTCCGCAAGAGTTAAGTAAAACTGTTGTTAAACCTAAAACTGCTGTAATTTTTAATACATTCTTTTTCATTTTAAGCATCTTTAACAGTTATTTCTTCAACTCCAGTTTCAATAAGCAACTGCTTTACAGATTCTACATCTTCAGTTACAAATTCCATCATGAATTTATCATCCGTTGTTCTTGGATCTGGGTTTTGTGCAGGCGCTCCGGGATACATTTTGTTTCTTACCAAGAAAGTTAATGACATCATGTGCGCTGCGCAGAATACCATAAGCTCGAACATAGGTACTACGAAAGCCGGCATATTGTGAGCCCAGTCGAAAGCTGGTTTACCCCCAATGTTCTGAGGCCAGTCGTGGTTCATTACATACCATGTAAGAGTAGCACCGATTGTAACTCCATAACAAGCGTAGATAAAAGCGGCATCAGAAATTCTTGTTTTCTTTAACCCTAAAGCTTTATCTAGTCCGTGAACCGGAAACGGAGTATACACTTCGTTTATTTTGATTCCTTTATCGTTGAATGCTTTAACGCCGTTCATTAAATCGTCGTCGTCCGCATAAAGTCCGTATACAATTTTAGTGGTGCTCATCTCCTTCTTTTGCTTTATAAGTTTCACCTGAGATTTTCAAAATCGATTTTAATTCAGCCTGTGCAATTACAGGGAATGTTCTTGCGTATAATAAGAATAATACAGAGAAGAATCCGATTGTTCCTAAATATACTCCCACATCAATGATTGTTGGCTTAAACATCGTCCAAGAACCAGGCAAGTAATCTCTTGAAAGGTTGATTACGATGATGTCAAAACGCTCAAACCACATACCGATGTTGATGATTAATGCAACGATGAATGTCCAGATAATGTTCGTTCTTAGTCTCTTGAACCAGAAAGAAGCAGGAACAACAAGGTTACAGATAATTAGTGACCAGAAAGCCCACCAGTAAGGTCCAACAGCAGCACCAGGAGAAAGATATGTGAAATCTTCAAATCTTGATCCGGAATACCATCCGATGAAATATTCAGTGGCGTAAGCTACAGTTACCATACCACCTGTTAAGATGATTACAATGTTCATAATTTCGATATGATACATAGTGATGTAATCTTCAAGGTGACATACTTTTCTTGCAACTAACAATAGCGTCTGTACCATTGCGAATCCTGAGAAGATCGCACCGGCAACGAAGTAAGGAGGGTAGATTGTAGAGTGCCATCCTTTAATAACCGAAGTCGCGAAGTCAAAAGATACGGTAGTGTGTACAGAGAATACAAGCGGAGTTGCCAAACCTGCAAGAACCAAAGATAGTTCTTCGAATCTTTGCCAGTGTTTTGCTTTACCACCCCAACCGAATGCAAGGAAAGTATAAATTTTCTTAGTCCAAGGCGTTTTCGCTCTGTCTCTGATCATTGCAAAGTCAGGGATCAATCCCATGAACCAGAATACTGTTGATACCGAGAAATACGTAGAGATCGCAAATACGTCCCAAAGTAGAGGAGAGTTGAAGTTCCCCCAAAGAGAACCGAACTGGTTTGGTAAAGGGAATACCCAATATCCTACCCAAACTCTACCCATGTGGATAACCGGGAAGATTGCCGCCTGTACAACCGCAAAGATCGTCATCGCCTCTGCAGATCTGTTTACAGACATTCTCCATCTCTGTCTAAATAATAATAATACCGCTGAGATTAGGGTTCCGGCGTGACCGATACCAACCCACCATACGAAGTTAGTAATATCCCATCCCCAGTTAATAGTTCTGTTTAGTCCCCATGCTCCAATACCTGTTCCGATAGTGTAAGCGATACATCCGAATCCATAGATGAATAGAACTAAGGCTGCATATAATGAAATCCACCATAATTTACCTGCTCTTTCTTCGATAGGTCGTGCAATATCTTCCGTGATATCGTGATAAGTTTTGTGACCAATAATTAGAGGTTCCCTTATCGGAGCTTCGTAATGTCCTGACATTTTTTACCTATTTATTATTTAAACTTTATTTTTCTACTCTGTTTCTTACTTTAGTGTGATAGAACACATTTGGTTTTGTTCCGATCTCCTCTAGTAAATAATATCTTCTGTTTGAAGCGTACTGCTTTCTAACTTCAGATTCTTTGTCATTCATATCTCCGAACTTGATTGAACCTGTAGAACAAGCTTTAGAACAAGCTGTCTGGAACTCTCCGTCCTTCACGATTCTATTCTCTTTTTTAGCTTCAAGAATAGTAGTCTGAGTCATCTGGATACACATAGAGCATTTCTCCATAACCCCTCTCGTTCTTACCACAACATCCGGGTTTAGAACCATTCTTCCAAGATCGTTATTCATGTTGAAGTCGAACTTGTCATTAAGGTTATAAGTAAACCAGTTGAAACGTCTTACTTTATAAGGACAGTTGTTTGCACAATATCTTGTACCAATACATCTGTTGTAAGCCATGTGGTTTTGTCCCTGCTTACCGTGTGAAGTTGCCGCTACCGGACATACTGTTTCACAAGGAGCATGGTTACAATGCTGACACATTACCGGCTGGAAGATTACATCAGGATTATCCGCAGGATGGTTCAATGCTCCACCGTCTCCGAACGCAGTACCATACAATTCCGGTACAGCCATTCCTTCTTTTAATCCTTCATAAACTTCTACCTTCTGTCTTGATGAATAGTAACGGTCAATTCTTAACCAGTACATATCTCTCGACATTCTCATTTCTTCTTTCCCTACAACCGGAACGTTGTTTTCTGCCTGACAAGCAATGATACATGCTCCACAACCAGTACAAGAGTTCAGGTCAATTGATAAGTTAAAGTGAGGTCCGTCTGTATCATCAAAAGCATCCCAAAGGTCAATTTTTCTTGCTGGAAGAGCTCCGCTGATGGTGTGATACTCCAAAGGTTTGTTCCATCCGTCGTGTTCATCATCAAATGCTACGTTTAAGAAATCAGCCAAAGGTACTTCTTTAGCAATTTCGTAACGTCCCATTAATGTATTCTGAAGCTGGATACCTGCGAATTCGTGATCTTCTCCTGTTTTTTCGATTTTAACATTAGAAACAACTAAGTTAGAACCATCGAATAAAGGATAAGCATTTACACCGGTATCTGCTGTCGCTCCTGAGTCTTTCTTACCATATCCAAGCGCAAGACCTACTGATCCGTCTGCTTGTCCCGGTTGTACGAATACAGGAACGTCTTTTATTGTTACTCCGTTTACAGTAAGGTTTACAAGAGAACCGTCTAACTGCATTCTCGCGTTAAGATCGTTATCAATACCCAATCTTTCTGCGTCTTTCGGAGACATTGTTAAGTAGTTATCCCAAGACATTCTTGTGATTGGATCCGGTAATTCCTGCAACCAAGGGTTGTTTGCCTGAGTTCCGTCTCCCATTGCTGTCTTCGTATACAATACCAATTCTAAATCTGAAGGTTTGAAGCCGCTTAATTCAGCAACAGCCTGTGCACCGTTTCCTCCTGCGTACGATAATGTTGTCGCATTTGAGGAAGCATTGATACCGTTATATAAAGCTTTGTTGAAAGAAGTTGCTCCTAAGATAGAAGTAGCATTTGCTTTTAAATAATCATAATAATTATTAGCAGCATTGTTTTTACCGTTTTTCCAAACCAATAAAGATTCTTCAATCTGTCTTGATTTGTAGATTTTCTGGATCGTAGGCTGCATTAATGAATATACTCCTGTCTGTGGTTCGATATCTCCCCAAGATTCCAGCCAGTTGGCTACAGGAATTACAGCTTTCGCTGCTTTGTACATTTCATTTTTCTTATCTGCAACAGCGATTACATAAGGAACTTTAGATAACGATTTTTTGAAATCTTCTCCTTTGTGGTAAGAGTAAATAGGATCTACATTGTTAGCGATCAATACACCAACCTGTCCTCCGTTCACCCATCCAAGGAATTCCTCGAATCTTGCTTTGTCAAAATCTTTTAAGAAGTTTGCTTTCCCGGTGAAAGCTACTGATCCTAATTTTTGGTTAATTAAGTGAGCTAAAACCTGAGCTCCTTTAGAACCATCAGCGAAAACAACTGCTTTGCTTCCTTTTGCCAATAATTCTTTTGCGATTTCAGATGCAGCTTTGTCAGAAGTACCACCACCAACGATTGCGTTGTAAACTTCAACTAAAGTTTTGTTTACCTGGCTTGGTTTTAGTCTGATTCTTGAATCTGCGTTTGCTCCTGTTAAAGACATATTGGATTCAACCTGAACGTGTCTCAACATATTTTTTCCCGGAGTTCTTGCCACTGCGTAAGAAGATTCTAAACCTCCCGCATTGTAATCTCCTAAGAAGTCAGCCTGGAATGCAACCACCAATTCAGTTCCTTTAAGATCGTAAATTGGTAATGCTCTTGTTCCGAAAACTTCCTGAGCCGCGTCTAATGCTGCAGCATAAGGATAAGCATCATATGTTACTAATTCTGCTGTAGGATATTTAGCTTTAAATTCAGCAAATAATTTTTTGAAAGTAGGGGATGCAAAAGAATGAGATAGTAAAACAATTCTTTTACCTGCTGCTTTAGCCTCATCCAGTCCTTTGATAACGAAGCTGTCTACTTTGTCGAAAGTTTCGTCTTTCCCTTCAAATTTAGGCTGCTTTACTTTATCATTATCATAAAGAGAAAGTACACTTGCCTGAGCTCTTGCATTCGTTTTACCTAAATCTCCTGCTGCCGGGTTTGGTTCAATTTTGATAGGTCTTCCTTCTCTTGTTTTTACCAATACGCTTGCGAAATCGAAACCGTCGAAATACGTTGAAGCGTAATAGTTTGGAATCCCCGGAATGATTTCATGCGGCTTTACCACATAAGGAATCGTTTTGATTACCGGAGCTTCACAGGCAGCCAGTGTTACTGCTGCAGTAGAGAAACCTAATAGTTTTAAGAAATCTCTTCTTGAGGTTGCGGAACCGTTTTTTTCCGCATCATCAAGGAAATCTTCTACCGGAATTTCTTCCTGGAACTCTTTCTGAGCCAGCTTATTGTTTAAAGCCGGATCTTTAAGTTCGTGAATACTTCTGAATTGTATTTTGTTTGAAGCCATTTGATACTTCTAATTTTTAGTTATTAATAATGACATTTACCACACTCAAGACCTCCAATAGCATCTACCGTAATCTTACCACCATCTTTAGGGTATTGTTTTTTCAACTTGTCGTGTAGATTTTTGAAGTATTCTTTATTATAACCGTTGTTCATGTCAACTTCTGTAGTTCTGTGACACTCGATACACCATCCCATTGTAAAATCGTTAGCCATCTGAACAACATTCATTGTATCGATTTTTCCGTGACAAGCTTTACATACAACATCAATTTTGTTGTTAGGGTTCTTTTTGTTGAAAGAATTGATGATCGCCTGCTCACCTGCTACTACGTGCTGTGCGTGGTTGAAGTATACGAAGTCCGGCATGTTGTGGATTCTAGTCCATTCAACCGGCTGAGTTTTTCCTGTGTACTGTTGTTTTTCAGGATCCCAACCTGTAGCGGCATAGATTTTCTTGATTTCTCCGTCATAGAAAGCCTTATCTTTTCCTGGCTCCATGTAGTGATCTGCGTTGTATTCAGAAATTGTTCTGTGGCAGTTCATACAAACGTTCATAGAAGGGATTTCAGATACTTTTCCGTATTTGGCACTGGAGTGACACAACTGACAGTCGATTTTCTGTTCTCCAGCGTGAATTTTGTGTGAGAAATAAATAGGCTGTTCCGGCTTATATCCTTTGTAAACACCGATCCACATGATCCAGTTCCAGATTCCGTAAGTTGCCAGAAGAGCAAGGATTGCGATTAATCCTTTTCCTACATAGTGATATTTTGCATAGATTTCGCTGAAAGATTTTACTCTTGTTTCATTAAGACCGGCTAAGTCCTCAGACTGACCCAGTTTTACCAACTGTCTTAATTTTACCAGAATCCAAACCAATAGCGCTGCGATTGCTAAAAGTGAAATGATTACTACGCTTGTTGTAGTGTTGTTTGCAGGAGCAGCCTGATCAGTTGCTGCTGCTGTTGCTTTTGCATCATCCTTTTTAGGCTCTTCAGCCGGAGGATTTGAGGTGTATGCCAAGATATCGTTGATATCTTTTTCTGAAAGTTTCCCTTCAAAAACCTGCATTGCCGCTTTTCCGTTGGCTTCGTATACTTCATTGGCATACTTGTCTCCGGAAGCTCTAAGTTTTTCATTGTTGGTTATCCATTTTTGAAACCAGTCAATGTCTAGATTTTGATCTTTTTTCAGTCTTTCAACTACTCCTCCAAGAGCAGGACCTACCAGTTTCTTGTCTAGTGCGTGACATGCAGTACAATTCGCTTTGAAAAGCTTCTCACCATTCTTAGGATCGCCGTCCTGCCCGTAAATTGAAGCACTGGTCGATAGCAATAAGCCTATTGCGATCAACGTCTGTCTATAATGCTTTCTCCAACTAATCATTTAAATTATCTTATGTTAGTAAATATTGAACATTCAATCAATCCCGCAAAAATAATATTTTTAACAGGAATTTAACGGTATATGGAAAGGGGAAAATGTCATTTCCGTTTAATTTGTAATTATTCTAAATAACCATGTTTGGTATAATTTTTTAATTTGTATAAATTTGCGCAAACAAGTTTAAATGAAAAATTTAATCAAAATAATTTCGATGCTGTCTGTGCTTGCATTTTATGGTGTTGATGCACAACAAGTTGTAAGGAAAGATACTTTGGCGGGAACGGAACTTACCATGACGATGGATTCTAAGGTGAATGCGGCTCTGGAAAGCATAGAGGATAAGTGTTCCAAAACAACTTTGGCAACTTCTTCAAGGGAAGATGACGAAGATTACAGCCCATCAAAACCAACTAAAATTTATGTTCCGAACAGGGAACTTACCAACGCTGAGATATGCAGAAAAAATCCAAGAATTTTAGGGTATAAAATTCAGATTACAACGGTAAAAAGTAATGAAGAAGCCAATGAGGTAAAGGCTTATTTCAGAAAAAGATTTCCTAACCTGAAAGTGGAAACGGATGCTTCTTTAAGACCAAATTATAAAATTTTAGCGGGGAGTTATTTCACAAAACAAAGTGCGGCTTCTGATCTTTCCAGAGTGAGAGAATATTTTAAATCTGCACTTGCAGTACAGTACAGAATTTTCTGTGCGGAAGCAAAATAGTAGAAATTAATTAGCATAAAGTAAAAAGCTGGGAAAAATTATTTCTCAGCTTTTTTTTTATTGATTTTGAATTTTAATTTTTCAAAATAAAAAGTAAAATTTTAATAAAATTTATTTAAAAACCAAAAGAATTCAGTCATCCTTAAATAATTATTTGTGATGAGATAAGCGAATAAAATGAGAAAGATCATCGTTAAAAAAGATAGAATTTTTGGTGATTGCCTGTAGTAATGAAATAGCCATCCTAATAACAGTGGATACACAAAAACAAAATGACCTCCGTAGATGTATGACGTGTGAAGTCCGAATCTCATAACGCAGTGGATAACAATGTCAAACAGAAAAGAAATCATGAGAACCTGAACGAGTTTATTTCTGAAATTTTTAAAATAACTCCAACAAATCAGGATCAATAAAACGGCAATAAAAATATAAGGAATCCATGATGAATAAACAGTCATTATAATCCCTTTATAGTGGTAACCGCTCATGTTATGTTTATCGCGGATCAGGAAATTTGAAAAAAGTATATTTCCCCCGAAAAAGTACGAAAGGATCATATCCCATGTAGGAGTAGAATTTACATTGGAGAATTTTTCGTACTGTTCATTGGTTTTGCTGAATATATTCTGATATTTAAAATCGATTCGGTTTAAGTATAATAAAACAAAACAGACACAGGTAAAAAGTCCTCTGAAAACCGCATCTCCAAATTTTTTCCAGTTTCTGAAAACTCCCTTTTCAAAAGCGACGGGAATGAAGACCTTAACAATATTCGTTACCGTTAAGCCTCCGATGGTAACTCCTGAAAAAGCCAAAGCTAAAGCCGGAATTTTCTCCTCTTTCTTTAATTTTATAGCTGAATAATGATGAAAGAGGGTCAGGAAAAATAAAGTGTAGGTAAAGTTTTCCGGCGTGAAAGAAAGGAGAATATTCGTTGAAAATGCTCCGAAAAACAGAATTAGTAAAAGGTTTAAAACTAAAGGAAGACGGGTAATGTTTTTAAGATATTTAAACACTTGAAGGATGCTTAAGCTTACCGCAAGATTACTCATCCAGGCTAAAGCGAAACGGAAATTTCCATCCATTTTTCCTTTGGAGAAAAGTAAAGCCAGTTCGCGGATCCAGTTAAAAAAATAGTAGGAGAGCGGGTGTCTTTCAAAACTTCCGCCAGTCATTACAATAGATTTGTTATCGAAGCTGAAATACGCATCCCAGGGAATTCTTCCGTCAAAGATAATTTTGTGATGAATCGCAATGTATGATCCCATATATCCGTAAGCGACGAGAAAGAAAAGAAAAACAATAAGTTCAATTCCCGTTGACGGAAAAAGCAATTTGAAAAAATGGATAAATTTTGTTTTGAATTTTGACACCTGCAAAAACTTTCTGCAAAAGTAAAATAAAAAACCCACCAAATCTGATGAGTTTTTGTATTGATTTTTATGATTTTAAAATTACGAACTGCACGAAAGAGTTGAACATCCCGATACATCATCATAATCTGAAGGTCTTTTTGCTGAAAATTCCGGATAAACAGTGTGGTACGGATTTTCTAAAGCGTGGGTTAATTTTTTCAGCATTTCTGTTTTTCCTTCATTAATTTCCTCAATGCACTGGTAGAGAAGATAATTTCTTAAAATAAATTTAGGATTGGCTTTATGCATGATTTCCAAAGATTTTTCTCTTGAAATAATATTTTTTTCTAGTCTTGACTGATAAGCTTTCATAAAATCCTCCAGTTTCGAAAGATTCTCATCATTTAAAAATGTGTAAGAAACGTTTTCAAATTGCTGTCTGAGATCTTTCTGGTCATCATATTTTTCGAGTTCGTTGAAAAATAAGGTATAATCTAATTGAAGATCCTGCATCAGACTTTGCCATGTGATAAAGAATTTTTCATCGCTGGTTAACAATTGATCAAAACCGAATTTTCTGCACAGCATTCTGTCGTGCGATTCCCAGAAATAGCTTCCGTAATCATTTAAAACATCTTCCAAGAATTTTTCATCTTTAATTAAAGGATGAAGGGCATTTGCCAATTGCCATAGGTTCCATTGAGAAATCTGTCCCTGTTTTCCGAAAGCATATCTTCTTCCGGGAAGATCGGTGGTATTCGGGGTGAAATTTAAATCGTATTCATCCATCATCGAATAAGGTCCGTAATCGATCGTTAAACCTAAAATCGACATATTATCTGTGTTCATCACCCCATGAACAAATCCTACACGATACCATTCTACCATAAGATCTGCTGTTCTTCTGCATACATTTTCGAAGAAATCTTTGTACTTCTGAATTCCTTCCGAAGAAATTTCTTTGAAATAATGATCAATGGTATAATCTGCAAGTTCCTGCAATGTTTTGTATTCCTGTTGGGCAGACATCAATTCAAAATGACCGAAACGTAGGAAGCTTTCTGCGATTCTGATGACTACCGCTCCTTTTTCCAGTTCCGGATTTCCGCTGTACATAATATCTCTTACGACGTCTTCTCCGGTAAATACTAAACTCAATGCTCTGGTTGTAGGAACTCCTAAATGAAACATCGCTTCGCTCATCAGATATTCACGTACCGAAGATCTTAAAACCGCTCTTCCATCTGCGTGTCTGGAATAAGGCGTTGCTCCGGCTCCTTTCCACTGTATTTCGTTTTTCTTTCCTGAATTGTTTTCAATTTCTCCGGCAAGAATGGCTCTTCCGTCGCCTAATTGTCCAGCCCAGTTCCCAAACTGATGTCCCGCATAAGCAGTGGAGTAGGTTTTGATATTTTCGGGAAGATGTGTTGCTGCCAAAAAATTAAGATCTTTTTCTTCAAGCGCTCCAAGCCCGATTTCTTCTGAAAGTTTTTCGTTAAAAGCGATTAATTTTGGATGATCAAAACCAACCGGCTGAACAGTGGAAAATAAAACCTTCGGAGTATTTCTCTGTAGGGTATTGCCGGAAAAATCTCCGGGAAATTTTTTTATAAAGGGTTGTTGTATGTTTTCAAGATTCATAATTCAAAGGTATTAATTAAAAAGAAAAGACCTTCCAAATGATTGAAAGGTCTTGTGTATTTCTAAAAAAGAATTTATTTATTATTGAAGTCTATGTCTTCACCTGTATTCAGGTTTTCGTTTACATTTTCTTCTTTTTTTCCGGATGTTTTGGGTCCGCTTGGATCTGCAGGCTTCGGATTTTTGATCTCATCAAGCGTCTGTAATCCGCCATCATCTCCGTAACCTGCGCCTAATCCTTTAAGATTTGAACAGCCGTCTTTCCACTCCGAAGGTTTGACGAATTTATCATCCGGAGAGATTTTTAAGCTTTTATCTGCCCATACTTTCTTCATGTAGATTGCCCAGATCGGTAATGCCATTTTAGCTCCCTGTCCTTCTCCTGTTCCGTAGAAGTGGGTGGCTCTGTCTTCCCATCCAACCCATGCTCCGGTTGCCAGTTTCGGTACGATTCCCATAAACCAACCGTCTGAGTTGTTCTGGGTTGTTCCTGTTTTACCTGCAATTTCGATATCTTTTGAAATTCCTTTTCTTCCCAGTTCTCCAGAAGCGGTTCCGTATTGTGCCACACCTTTCATCAGTTCAATCATGGTATAAGCGTACAGCGGATTCATCACTTCTTTAGGTTCTACATTTACTTCCTTAATTACGCGGCTGTTGGCATCTTCAATTCTCCAGATCATTTCCGGTTTGTTGTAGTTTCCGTAGTTTGCAAAAGTACTGTAAGCTCCTACCATTTCGTAGATGGTAATATCCGAAGCTCCTAAAGCCATTGGTAAGCTTGTGGAGATTTCTTCTGTTACTCCCAAATCTCTCGCGGTTTGTATTACGCTTTGTGTTCCCGTCATTTCGGCAAGACGAAGTGCAACAGGGTTTTGTGAGTGTGCCAATGCATCTTTTAAAGTAAGCATTCCGCCTCTTCCCGGAACACGATAGTTTCCTTTTGTAAATGTTGCATTAGAAATAGTAGAACAAGGTGTTAAACCTAGTTTCATAATCGCAGTTGCGTAAACGAAAGGCTTAAATGTTGAACCTACCTGTCTTTTACCCTGCTTAATGTGGTCATATTGGAAATGCTGCCAATCGATTCCTCCAACCCAGGCTTTAATTTCTCCTGTTCCCGGATTTACAGACATCAATCCTGCCTGAGCAACTTTCTTGTGCCATCTGATAGAGTCCCAAGGAGACATTTCTACTTCTTCTTCTCCAGCCCAAGTAAATCGTGAGGTTTTAACAGGTTTTTTGAATTCTGCTAAAATTTCATCTTCAGATTTTCCATCCTCTTTAAGAAGTTTATAACGTCCAGTTCTTTTCATTGCCTGAAGCATCAAATTGTTAACCTGCTTATCATTCAGATAATAGAATGGCCAGTTTTTTCTTCCTCTCTGTTCAGCATCAAATCTTTTCTGAAGATCCGTTAAATGCTCTCTGATGGCATCTTCTGCATATTTCTGCATTCTGGAATCAAGAGTAACATATATTTTTAAACCGTCTTTGTAAAGATTTAATTTTTTACCGGTTTCTTTTTCGTAATCGTCAAGATATTTGTCGATTTCTTTTTTCAGATAAAACTTATAATAAGCAGAATAGCCTTCTGTGATATCCTTGATGGGGTGAAAGTCAACTGTGATAGGTGTCGCTACTGCTTTGTCGTGAGTAGATTGATCAATATACCCAGTTTCTAGCATTTGTGAAAGAACAACATCTCTTCTTCTTTTTGCTCTTTCAGGGTTTCTTAAAGGATTGTTAGCTTTTGGAGCTTCCAACATAGCAACAAAAACTGCGGCTTCAGGAAGAGTAAGATCAGAAGTTTTTTTATTAAAATAAATCTTCGAAGCCATTTCAATTCCGTTAGCATTATACAAAAAGTCAAACTTGTTAAAGTATAATGTAACAATTTCTTCTTTCGTATATCTTTTTTCAAGACTTACAGCAACAACCCATTCTTTTAATTTTTGAATGGTTCTTGTTATTGGATTTCTTGATGGCTGTTTTGTGAATAAAAGCTTAGCCAGCTGCTGTGTAATTGTAGAGCCTCCGCCTCTATCTCCACCATATCTTACTGCTCTAAGTATTGATTTTAAATCAATTCCAGAGTGTTCTTTAAAACGCTCATCTTCTTTCGCTTGCAATGCGTAAATTAAATACGGCGGCAAGTCCTTATACAATATAGGTTGTGTTTTCTCTTTCTCGAATTTACCTAATAGTACCCCATCTGAAGAGTAGATTTGTGAGGCAACATAGATATTTGGATTTTCAAGCTCTTTTACATCCGGCATTTCTCCTACGAAACCTTGCGATACGGCAAAGAATAGCCCTGAAATTCCTAAAACCAAAGCAAAGAATCCGATCCAGATAAATTTAACCCACCTTTTCCAGGCAGTGTCTTTCTTTTTAGGAGGAAGAGGGAAGGTTTTCCCTTTGTTCCCAGTATTTTGTTTGTTCACTTCCATTGATGATTACGGTTTAGCCGTTTCTATTTTTACTCCAATGTCTTCAATTCCCGGAAGGTTGTCGTTTCTCATCGCCTGAGTAAGACCGATTTCATATTTTCCTTTTGCGGGAAATTTATAATTCAGTTTATATTGAAACAAAGTTTCCTTCGTATCTCCAAATCCTGTTCCGAGCCATTCTCCGTTAGGTTTTGCCAATACATAATTCAACGTATCCGTTTGCTTTTTCTTACTTTGAAGGTCGGTAAAATTGACAATAAACCTTATATTGCTGTAAGGATAATTGTTATTATTTCTTACAACAAATATAATATTTTTAGGATTTTGCGGATCTGAAATTTCAAGATTAAATTTTTGTTCACTTTTCTTATTCCATTTGTTATCAACGGAATTCATAAAAACTTCTTCTTCGGTGGAAGAATTACAGCTAAAGAAAAGAATAAGAGTAAATAATCCTAAAATTTTACGCATTGTTATCTTTTTTTGGAGGAAACTTCTTTTTAAATTTCTTTTTGTTTGGACTTGGTTTTTTATCAGTTTCAGTACCTGCAGCAGCTTCTGCTTTTTCCAACTGAGGTTTTGGCTGTTGAGGCTTTTGCGGTCTCGGTTGGTTGTTATTAGAATTGGCTTTTGGATTTTGCTGCTGTTTTTCCTGTCTTTGAGGCTTTTCAACAGATTTTTCATTTCTTTCAGGACGTTCCTGTCTCTCAGGTCGGTTGTTGTTTTTCTTCTGACCCTGCTGATTCTGGCTGTTCTGATTGTTGCTATTCGGTCTGTTTTGGTTTTTATTTCTGTTGCCTCTGTTTTTCTTTTCGAAACGGTCTACGTTGTTCTCCTGAATCAGGTCGATGCTTGCAAAAGGTGTTTCCGGCTGTTTCAGCTCTTCCAGTGGAAGTGTTTTTTCTCCGCGTTTATTCTTGGAGATCAGTTTTTTAACCAGATCAATATCAAAATCGTACCACGCAATTGAATTTTCTACATAAGCAAACCACATTTTCTTTTTGAAAACGTCGATTTTAATGCAGAAAGCTCTTCCTTTCTCGGTATCCAGAGTGGTGGAAGAAGACGGAAAATTGCTTAAAGCATCCAGATAACTGTCTAATTCATAATTAAGACAACATTTAAGTTTACCACATTGCCCGGCAAGTTTCTGAGGATTGATACTCAGTTGCTGATATCTTGCCACGTTGGTGTTTACAGATCTGAAATCCGTTAACCAAGTTGAACAGCAAAGCTCTCTTCCGCAAGATCCAATTCCGCCTACTTTTGCGGCTTCCTGTCTGAAACCGATCTGTTTCATATCGATTTTTGTACGGAAAGCTCCGGCGTATTCTTTAATCAACTGTCTGAAATCTACACGGTTATCTGCCGTATAATAAAAAGTGACTTTAGAGGCGTCTCCCTGATATTCCACATCGGTGATCTTCATTTCAAGACCTAATCTGTGTGCTATTTTTCGGGCGTCTATTTTTACGCTGTCTTCTTTTTTTCTTGCTTCCTGCCAAACTTCAAGATCTTTCTGATTGGCCTGTCTGTATATTTTTAGTGCCGATTCTTCAGAACATTTTTTCTTTTTCATCTGAATCTTTACCAATTCTCCGGTGAGACTTACCACACCTACATCGTGTCCGGGACTCGATTCTACTGTTACTACACTACCTATGTGTAAGGGGATATTGTTTACATTTTTATAAAACGATTTTCTGTCATTTTTAAATCTAACTTCTACAAAATCACATCGGTTTGGTGCGGGATTGTTGATGTTAGAAAGCCAGTCAAAAACACTTAATTTATAACTATTACCACAGGTATTTACATTTTCACAGCCATTCGCGGTCTTCTTGGGTCCGCAAGAATGTGCAGAATCGCCGGATGTTTTACATCCACAACTCATATATTATATATTTAATTTGCAAATTTATGATTTTTATCTTTATGAGGTCTAAAATAATCAAATATTCGGGAATCGTTTTGTTTAAGACTAAACAAAATGTTATTTTATGAAGATAGTTTGAATTAATCATTTAATAATGATGTTTTTAAAGCTTATTTTACTTAAAGTGCTATTTTAAACATAGTTTTCTTTTGCGTTGATGTTTAAAATTTTATGATTTATTAACAGATGTATCTAAAATAATTTTATATTTGGATTATATAATAATAGTCTATGAAAAAAATATTGATATCAACAGCTTTATTGGCAGGTGTATTATCTTATGCAGGAGGCTTCAGGGTTTCTCTGCAAGGGGTGAAACAATTGGCAATGGCGCATACCAGTGCACATGCTGAAGATGCGAGTGTTACGTTCTTTAACCCTGCGGGAATGTCTTTCATTCCTTCAAAACTTAGTGTTGCTGCGGGTGGATTCGGGATAAGTTCTAAAGTAACCTATCAGAATCTTACTACTTTGGAATCTTATTCTACGGATAATCCTATGGGAACTCCTATTTATGCTGCGGTAGCTTACAAAGTTTTAGATAATCTTTCTTTAGGTTTTAATTTTTCAACGCCTTACGGAAGTACGGTAGAATGGCCAGATAACTGGGCTGGAAAAGAAATTGTAGAGAATATAGAACTGAAGGCGTTTTATTTTCAGCCGATGGTTTCTGTGAAATTATCACCTTGGGTCTCTTTCGGAGCGAGCTATATTTATGCTAAAGGAAGTGTAGACTGGACGAAAGCGGTTACTCAATTAGGAGGAAATTTAAATCTAAAAGATGATAAGGCTTCAGGACACGGTTTTGGTTTAGGTTTCTATTTCAGACCTGAAGAAAAACTGGATGTAAGTATTGCTTACAGATCTCCGGTTTATATGAATGCAGATAAAGGAAAAGCTACATTTAATATTTCTCAGGCATTATATTCTTCAGTAAGATTAGATGCTAACGGACAGGATAATTTTAAGGCTGTTCTTCCTTTGGTGGATGAATATACAATTGGGGTTACCTATAAAATAACACCGAAATGGCAGGTGTCCGGAGATTTCAATTACTACGGATGGGAGAAGTATAATAAACTTACATTGGATTTTGAAAACGCATTGGCAGGAAATCAGGCAGATGATCCTACCAAAAATGTAACGCCGAAAAACTTCCACAATTCTAAAGCTTTCAGAATCGGAACGCAATATATGATTACAGATAAAGTTGCAGGAAGATTAGGATATTATCATGACGAATCACCTTATGACGACGCACACTTCAGTCCGGAAACACCATCTTTTGATGCTAATGTAATTACCGGAGGGATTGGATTTAAACTCAATAAATTAGGAGTAGACCTTTCAGGAGCTTACAACTTCCAGAAGTCAAGAAATATAAACAATGCATTTTATAACCTTTATGGGCAGGCTAAAGCACAAGCATTTTACTTTGGGTTAGGTTTGTCTTATAACGCATTTTAATTTTTAATCAAGAATTATGAAAAAAATATTAATTTCTACATTCGCTATTTCAGCGTTGTTGTTAAATGTAAGTTGTGATACAGACTTCGATACTGATGTAAAGGATGTGGTAGTAACTTCCGGAGAAGCCAATTTTTCCAAATATGTATCTTTAGGAAATTCTCTTACTTCGGGATATAGAGACGGAGCTCTTTATTTGGATGGACAAAACGAATCTTATCCTTCAATGATTGCAATGCAGATGAAGCTTGCAGGAGGGGGTGATTTTAAACAGCCTTTAATGCCAAATAACGTTGGTGGATTTAATAATCTTCCGGGATTTTCAGGAAAGCTGGTTCTTAGTGTAGTAAATGGGTCACTTACACCGGTCCCATCTGCTCCTGCAGCGGCGTTAGATAACATTTCTTCAGGTGCACCTTATCAGAATTTAGGGATTCCGGGAGCGAAATCTTTCCATTTGGGTATTGCAAGCTATGGATCTCTTAATCCGTTTTATGCAAGATTTTCTACAGGGGTAAGTCCTGTAGCGGCGGCAGTAGCTCAAAATCCTACTTTCTTCTCTCTATGGATCGGAAATAACGATATTTTAAGCTACGCAACCAGTGGAGGAACAAATTCTACAACAACAGGAGGCGTTACAACATATACACCTGCTGTAGTTCAGACAGGAAATATTAATCCTGCAACTTATGGATCTAATGATATTTCTGATCCTAACGTGGTAGCGTCAAGTATCAATTCTTATGTAACAGCGCTTACAGCGAACGGTGCGAAAGGAGTAATTGCTAATATTCCAAGCGTAACAGCAATTCCTTTCTTTACAACGGTTCCTTACAATCCGTTAACTCCGGCTGCTTTAGGTGCTAATCTTAATACGCTAAACACAAGTCTGTACGGTCCGCTTAAACAGGCGCTTACAGCTTTTGGAGCGGGGGATAGAATCAATCTTTTATCTTCTACTGCCTCAAATCCTGTTTTGATCAGAGATGTTTCTTTAACGAATTTATCAGCACAGCTTACTGCGGCACTTACGCCGTCTTTAGGAGCTGCTACAGCTGCTGCTTTCGGACAGATTTACGGACAGGCGAGACAGGCAACCGCAGAAGATTATATCCTTCTTACGACCAGAGCGGTAATCGGATCTACTAATCCGAATGCTCCGGCTTCCATTAATGTATACGGTATTTCTTATCCATTAGAAAACCAGCATGTGCTTTCAAAAACTGAAGCAGCAAATGTCACAACAGCTATGACTGCCTATAATACTTCAATTAAGTCTATTGCAGATGCTAAAGGACTTGCATTTGTAGATGCAAATGCTAAAATGGTAGAACTTAATTCTCAATCCGGAATTTTGTATGATGGGATAAGATACACTGCAAAATTCGTAACCGGGGGAGCTTTCTCTCTGGACGGGGTTCACCTTACAGGAAGAGGCTATGCAATTATTGCCAATGAATTTATTAAAGCAATCAATGCTAAATATAAATCTACCTTACCACAGGTAAATCCAAATAATTATTCCGGAGTAAAATTCCCATAATAACTGGATAAATAAAAACTTAGAAACCACAAGAGTAATTCTTGTGGTTTTTTTTTAAATTTGCAAAATCTTTAAAAAGTAAAAATGGCCGATCAGTTAAGTTATCTATTTTCTACAAGGACGAGTAAGGACTTGGCAGAGAAAATTGCCCAAAATTATGGGAAAGAATTAGGAAAAATCAACTTTCAGACATTCAGCGACGGAGAATTCGAACCTGTTTTAGACGAATCCGTAAGAGGGGGAAGAGTTTTCCTGATTGGATCTACGTTTCCGCCGGCAGACAATTTATTAGAGCTTCTTCTGATGATTGATGCTGCCAAAAGAGCTTCTGCTAAGAGCATTACCGTAGTGCTTCCATATTTCGGACTTGCAAGGCAGGACAGAAAAGACCAGCCCAGAGCGCCAATCGGTGCTAAGTTGGTGGCAAACCTTTTAACAGCAGCAGGAGCTACAAGAATCATGACAATGGATCTTCACGCAGATCAGATTCAGGGATTCTTCGAAATTCCGGTAGATCATCTGTATGCTTCTACTATTTTCGTAGATTACATCAGAGATCTCAATCTGGAAAATCTTACGATTGCCTCTCCGGATATGGGAGGTGCAAAAAGAGCGAAAAACTATGCAGGTCACTTGGGTGCAGATGTAGTAATTGCTTATAAGGAAAGAAAAAAAGCAAACGTTGTAGAAGAAATGTTCCTTATCGGAGATGTGGACGGGAAGAATGTTATCCTTATTGATGATATGATCGATACCGCCGGAACACTTTGTAAAGCGGCAGACATCTTAATGGAGAAAGGAGCGAAATCTGTAAGAGCAATGGCAACTCACGGAGTGCTTTCAGGAAAGGCTTACGAGAATATTGAGAAATCAAAATTATTGGAAGTTATTGTAACTGACTCAATTCCTGTTAAAAATAATTTGTCATCTAAAATAAAAGTGCTATCTTGCGCCCCATTATTTGCGGATGTTATGAAGATGGTTCATGAGCATCAGTCAATTAGCAGTAAGTTTGTTATTTAACTGATTTTTAGAAGTTTGCAAATTTAATTTGAAACAATTTTTTAAATTTTTTATAAATGAAATCTATTACAATTCAAGGTACAAAAAGAGAAAGCGTGGGCAAAAAGTCTACAAAAGCTTTACGTGATGCTGAATTAGTTCCTTGTGTTGTTTACGGAGGTGAAGCTCCTTTGAATTTCTCTGCTACTGAGAAATCTTTCAAAGGGTTAGTATACACTCCTGAAGCACACACGGTATCTATTGAGGTTGATGGTCAAACAATTCCGGCTGTTCTTCAGGATATTCAGTTTCACCCGATTACAGACAAAATTCTTCACGCAGATTTCTATCAGTTATCTGATGATAAGCCAGTTATCATGGAAGTTCCTGTAAGAATCACTGGTCGTTCTAAAGGTGTTGTAGCTGGTGGTGTTCTTCGTCAGTCTTTCAGAAAGCTGAAAGTAAAAGCAATCCCTGCAAACTTACCGGATGAGATCGTTGTAGACGTTACTCCATTAAGAATTGGTAACAAACTTTATGTAGGAAGTATCAAAACTGAAGGATACTCTTTCATGCACCCTGACAACGCAGTGGTAGTAGCTGTTAAGATGTCTAGAAATGCAATGAAAGGTGGTGCAGCAGCAATGGACGATGAAGATGAAGAAGAAGTTGCAACTGAAGAAGGAGCAGCTCCTGAAGCGACTGAAGCAGCAGCAGAATAAGAATTTCTTATTGAGATATAGAAAACCTGTCAATTTTTTGGCAGGTTTTTTTATTATTCTATCCGATAAAACTTTCTTTGTCTGAGTAATTGAATCTTTCTATTGCCTGTTGCCCAACAAGACGACATCCATCATCTTTGCTTTAGAAAAAAAGCCGTAAATTTGAAGAGTTCTAAATAAGAACGTTTTAATTAAAAATTTAATAAATGTTTGACATTCAGGAAATCAGAAGTCAGTTTTCTATATTAGATCAGAAAGTGAACGGTAAACCACTGGTTTATCTCGATAATGCAGCCACCTCTCAAAAACCGGATTCCGTTTTGGAGGTCTGGAACAAATATTACACAGAAATCAATGCGAATGTACATCGTGGAATTCACACACTGAGCCAGTTGGCAACTGAAGAAATGGAGCTTTCCAGAAGAAAAATCCAGAAATTCATCAATGCTGAACATGATTTTGAGGTTATTTTCACCAAAGGAACTACCGAAGGAATCAATTTGATCGCCTATATTTTAACCCAAAAATTAAAAAAAGACGATGAAATTATTATCTCTTATCTGGAACACCATTCCAATATTGTTCCGTGGCAGATGCTTTGTGAAAGAACAGGAGCGAAGCTGAAAGTCATTCCTATGGATGAAAACGGAATTCTTCAACTCGATCAGTTTGAAAAATTTTTAAATGAAAAAACGAAAGTTGTTTCTGTTAATCAGGTTTCCAATGCTTTAGGAATTATTAATCCGATTGAAGAAATCATTGCAAAAACAAGAAAGAATACCAATGCTTATATCGTTATCGACGGAGCTCAGTCTGCGCCTCATTTTACCCTTGATGTTCAGAAAATGGATTGCGACTTTTTTGTTTTCTCGGGACACAAAATGTACGCTCCGATGGGAACGGGAATTTTGTACGGAAAACAGCAGATTCTTGAAGACTTGCCACCATTTCACGGAGGCGGAGAAATGATTGCCACCTGTTCTTTTGACGGAACCACTTACGCAGGTCTTCCTTTTAAATATGAAGCAGGAACACCAAATGTAGGTGGAAACATTGCTTTGGGAGCTGCCGTGGATTTTATTCTGAAAGTAGGGCAGGAAAATATTCAGAACCATGAAAATGCTTTGCTGGAATATGCGCAGAGACAGCTTCTGGAATTGGAAGGCATTAAAATTTATGGTGAAAAAGCCAACAGAACCGGCGTTGTTTCTTTCAATCTTGAAGGAGTCGGAATTGCTTCGGACGTAGGAATGATTCTGGATAAACTTGGGATCGCCGTAAGAACGGGGCATCATTGTACACAGCCGATTATGGATTTCTTCAATATTGCAGGAACCGTAAGAGCCAGTTTTGCGGTGTACAATACATTCAGTGAAATTGATGCTTTGACAGAAGGCGTAAAAAAAGCACAGAAAATGCTAAGTTAGACTTAGATTTTTTTATAATACAAAACGGTCAGAGAAATTTCTGACCGTTTTCTTTTTGTATGTACTATTAATTTAATTCTGAATCGCACATTTCCATCGGAACCAGACATTTTGTAGAAAGACATGGGTTTCCGCTCGGAATCTGAAGACAGCACGCATGATATCCGTTATATGTGATGTGGTACGTATTGGCAGGACAGGTATGACCGCCTAAAACCTGTTTTAAGTTCTCTCTTTGGATTTTTTTTAGATTTTTCATAATGTTTTGTTTTATAGTAGTTTGTAATAAGTCCCTAAGGTATGAAAAATATTTAAAATGATATTTTTTAATAAATTTCAAAAAATAATTTCCTTCGGTGTAACCTTTTCCGTTTTTAATTGTCTTACTAATAGAAACAAATAATTATGAAGCTTCTGTTTGGAAATAAAAAAGATGATTTGCTGAGCCGCCTCAAAAGGCAGGAACCGGCAGCGCAGAAAGTTTTTTATGATCAGAATGTAAAGAAATTTCTGAGCATCGGCAGAAGTTACGTTACAGATTTGTATCAGGCTGAAGATTGTGTAATAAAAGCGTTCTGTAAAATTTTTAAAAGTATTGAGACCTTTAGAAATGACGGAAGTTTTGAAGGCTGGGCAAGAAGAATTGTGGTGAACGAATGTCTGAACTTTATTAAAAGCCGCAAAACCGTTTTTTATCTGGACGACATCAACCAGTCTTATCTGGAAGAAATTTATGAAGAGGATATTGCTTTTGATTTCAATGCACAGGAACTTTTGGATCAGCTTCCGGATGCTTACAGGATGGTTTTTAACCTCTATGTTCTCGAAGATTATTCGCATCAGGAAATTGCAGATACTTTGCAGATTTCTGTTGCCGTAAGTAAGACACAACTGTTTCGGGCAAAGGAAAAAATGAGAAAAATTTACTTTCAACAACAAAAAGCACTGAAAAATGAACACTACTAAAAATAATATAGAACATCATATCAAAAAGCAGATTTCAGAAAGAGAAATTACTCCTTCTAGAAATTTGTGGTCTGAAATTGAAACCCAGTCGGAAAGAAAAAACTCAAAAACAAAAATAAATTGGTATTTGGTGGCGGCTTGTCTGGTTTTAACGTTCAGTTTGGGAGCAGTTTTGTTTTTTAATAAAGAAAATAAGGAAACTGAAAAATCTGAAATTGTTGCTGAGGTTAAAAAGCAGGTTATTCAAAATAAAGAGCAGGAACTAACAGTACCATCTCCTGAAATTGTAAAGCAGAAACAAACAGAATCTGTTGCTATAGTAAATATTCCGAGTGAGAAAAAGAATGAAGCGATAGAGTCGCAGATCATGATTGAGCAAAAACATATGCCTTTAACAAAAGAAAATGCTCCGGAAATTATCGGCACTATTTCTAAAATCGAGCCTGAAAAAATCATGGCAAAGTCAGATTCTGCAAAAACTCAGGGGAAAAGAAAAAGATATGTTGATCCTTCTACATTACTGTTCTCGGTAGAGCATAAAGATGTTATCATGAAAACCAAAGAAAGCAACGTGGCAACCATTGATCTGAACGGAAAATAATACTTCAAATTTTAACAAATAAAAAATAATACTATGATTAAAAAAATGATCATGATGGGACTATTGTGCCTTTTATCAGGTACAGCCTATTCTCAGAAAAATCTTACCTTAAATCTTCAGTCTAAAGAAGATACAGAAGTAAGCCCGATTGTAAAAGAAAAAGTAGATGAATATGCCCGAAAAATTGATTCGATTATTCAGGAAGAAAAAAAGCAGATGGAAGCAGAACTGCTGATTCTTCAGGCTAAGAATCTTGATAAAGCTGAATTCGACAAACAAAAGGCGCTTGTTGCCGACCGCTTTTCGGAAAAAATTGATCAGAGAATTGAAGAGCTCGGTTTTGATCTGGATTCTGTGATTCAAAAGCAGGTAAGATATTCTCTTCTGAATTCTGATGTAACTTCCAACGAAGAAATTAAAGAAAAACTTCTAAAGAAATTCCGTCCGACCAAGAACTTCACCGCCTATTTTTCTTACGGAGCCATGATTCTCACCAATAATAAAGCAGATAATGATCTGGATAAAAATTTAGGATACGCGGGAAATCTTGAATTTGGGCTGAAATTCAATTATCAGTTCAGCAGAACCAGTCATTGGGGATTAATTTCCGGGCTTGGATTTTCATGGAGAACCTTAAATATTGATAATAACCGGTTTTTTGCCAAAGACATGAATTCGGATATTTACCTTTCGGCGTATGATAAAAATTTAAGCAAAAGCAAATTGCGAACAGGCTATGTCATCGTTCCTTTAGGTTTGCAGTACAATTTTTCTAAACTGAAAAGTGCAGGAATGGATATCCAGTACAGAGATTATCAGAAAGGCTTTAAAGTAGGCGCAAATGTTTATGGAGGAGTAAGAATGTCGACAAACAACATTATTAAAGGCGAAGAAATCAGCCAGAGAGAAAGAGGAAATTATCAGGTAAATCCTTTCATTTATGGAGCGCAGTTTACCGTTTCATACAGCGATTTCAGCATTTTCGTGAAGAAAGATTTCGGTAATTTTTTCAAGGATAATCAATTTGAAAATGATAAAGCTCTGGTTATAGGTCTTGCTTACAAATGGTAAAAACACGTAACATTTATATATAACAGGAAACCGCAGGACAAATTTGTCCTGCGGTTTTTTACAATATTTAACAATTTAATTCTTAGTTTATTTCAGGCTTCCCACCATATCTTCAGGTTTTACCCACTCGTCAAATTGTTCGGCGGTTAAAAGTCCCAGATTCACCGCTTCTTCTTTTAATGTGGTTCCGTTTTTATGGGCGGTTTTGGCAATTTTTGCAGCATTTTCATAGCCGATGTGCGTGTTCAAAGCCGTTACCAGCATCAGAGATTTATCAACCAGTTCTTTAATTCTTTCATAGTTCGGTTCAATTCCTACTGCACAATGATCGTTAAAGGAAATACAGGCATCGGCAATCAGTTGGGCAGACTGTAAAAAATTATAAGCCATTACAGGTTTGAAGACATTCAGTTCATAATTTCCCTGCGTTCCCGCAAAAGAAATCGTCGTGTCATTTCCTAACACCTGAGCGCAAACCATCGTCATTGCTTCATTTTGGGTAGGATTCACTTTTCCCGGCATAATAGATGATCCCGGCTCATTTTCCGGAATATGAATTTCCCCGATCCCGGAACGAGGTCCGGAAGCTAATAATCGGATATCCTGAGCAATTTTAAATAAAGAAACCGAAAGTTGTTTTAAAGCTCCGTGAGATTCTACAATCGCATCATGAGCCGCCAAAGCTTCAAATTTGTTTTCTGCAGTTACAAAAGGAAGATTCGTAAATTTCGAAATATATTCTGCCACTTTTACATCATAACCTTGAGGGGTATTTAAGCCGGTTCCAACCGCAGTTCCGCCTAAAGCCAGCTCAGAAAGATGAGGTAAAGTATTTTTCAGTGCTTTTAAACCGTAATTGAGTTGGGCGACATACCCTGAGAATTCCTGACCTAACGTTAAAGGCGTTGCGTCCATCAAATGTGTTCTGCCGATCTTTACAATATCTTTAAACGCTTCTGATTTCTCTTTTAAAGTATCTCTTAGTTTTTCGACAGCCGGAATAGTAGTTTCCACCACTTTTTTATAAGCCGCGATGTGCATCGCCGTTGGATAAGTGTCGTTGGAAGATTGCGATTTATTCACATCGTCATTCGCATGTATTTCCGATTTTTCGCCTAAATTTCCACCGTTGTTAACGTGTGCTTTATTGGAGATTACCTCATTTACATTCATGTTGGACTGCGTTCCGGAACCGGTTTGCCAGATCACCAAAGGAAACTGATCGTTAAGTTTTCCTTCTAAAATTTCGTCACAGACTTTCGCGATCATATCTCTCTTTTCTGCAGGAAGAACTCCTAAATCTGTATTGGTAAATGCCGCCGCTTTTTTAAGATAAGCAAAAGCTTCGATGATTTCATGAGGCATGGAACCTTCCGGACCGATCTTAAAATTATTTCTTGAACGTTCCGTTTGGGCTCCCCAAAACTTATCTGCAGGAACCTGCACTTCGCCCATGGTGTCTTTTTCTATTCTGTAATTCATGTGATTGAAATTTGTTTAGTTTTGATTTTACCCCAAAAGCAAAGAGGTTTATTAAATTTTATAAAAATCAAATTTCACAAAATGAAAATCGAAGATTTTTAAAACTAATGTGTTCTTCTAAAGCATTATTTATTAAACTTAAAATAACTAAAGTGTTTAAAAGCTTTTGCGTCTTTTGTGGTTAAAATATCTTCGTATAAAGTTAATGAGAAAAGAAAACCCTCGCAATTTATAATCATTATAAATATCAATCTAAGTTACTGATTTTACTCATGCTTTTTTTAGTAAGCCGTATTTTTGCACCCAAAGAAAAAAGTAAAATGGATTTCAGATATCAGGATCCGTATCCGATTCTAAAGGATGATACGGTATACAAAAAATTGACTTCAGACTACGTAAAAGTTGAAACATTAGGAGACAGAGAAATTTTAACCATTGATCCGAAAGGTCTTGAGCTTTTGGCGGAAGAGGCAATGGCAGACGTTTCTTTCATGCTTCGTTCTTCCCACCTTGAAAGTTTAAGAAGAATTATCGACGATCCTGAAGCGACGGACAACGACAGATTTGTGGCTTATAATTTATTACAGAATGCAGCGGTTGCTGTGGAAGGAGCTTTACCTTCGTGTCAGGATACCGGAACTGCAATTGTAATGGGTAAAAAAGGAGAAAATGTTTACACAGGCGTTGATGATGGAGAATATTTAAGCAAAGGAATCTACAATACTTACCAAAAAAGAAATTTAAGATATTCTCAGGTGGTTCCTTTAACGATGTTTGATGAGAAAAACTCAGGTTCCAATCTTCCGGCACAGATCGATATTTATGCTAAAAAAGGAGATTATTACGAATTTTTATTTTTAACGAAAGGAGGAGGTTCAGCAAACAAGACCTTTTTGTATCAAAAAACAAAGTCTTTACTGAACGAAAAGTCTCTGGAAGAATTTATCAAAGAAAAAATTTCAGATTTGGGAACGGCTGCTTGTCCGCCTTACCATTTGGCTTTGGTAATTGGTGGAACTTCCGCGGAAGCCAATTTGGCGGCTGTTAAAAAAGCATCAGCAAAATATTACGACAATCTTCCGACAGAAGGAAATGAAGCAGGACAGGCTTTCAGAGACTTGGAGTGGGAAGCGAAAGTTCAGAAAATCTGTCAGGAAAGTGCTATCGGAGCACAGTTTGGCGGAAAATATTTAACACACGATGTGAGAGTTATCAGATTGCCGCGTCACGCCGCCTCCTGTCCGGTTGGAATGGGAGTTTCCTGTTCAGCAGACCGAAATATCAAAGGAAAAATTACGAAAGACGGGATTTTCTTAGAACAACTGGAGCAGGATCCGAAGAGATTTTTACCGGCAACACCGCCACATCTGGAAGAAGCAGTAGAAATCAACCTGAACCAGCCGATGTCTGATATTTTAGCAGAACTTTCAAAATATCCGATCAAAACGAGACTGAAGCTGAACGGTACTTTAATTGTAGCCAGAGATATTGCCCACGCAAAAATCAAAGAATTACTGGATGCAGGACAGCCAATGCCTGAATATTTTAAAAATCATCCGATTTATTACGCGGGACCAGCAAAAACTCCGGAAGGAATGGCTTCAGGAAGTTTCGGACCGACTACGGCGGGAAGAATGGATGTTTATGTAGATGAATTCCAGAGCCACGGCGGAAGTATGATTATGCTGGCAAAAGGAAACAGAACAAAAGACGTTACCAATGCCTGCAACAAATATGGAGGTTTTTATTTAGGTTCCATCGGAGGTCCGGCTGCTATTTTAGCGAAAGACAATATTCTTTCTGTTGAGGTGGTAGATTTTCCGGAATTAGGAATGGAAGCCGTAAGAAAAATCGAAGTAAAAGATTTCCCTGCGTTCATCATTACGGATGATAAAGGAAATGATTTCTTTGCAGATCTTGCGCACTAAAATTAGTTTATAAATAATTACTACTTTGTATTGCATGGTACTTTATTTAAAGTTATCTTTGCAATACAAAATAGTATTATGAAAAATTTTTTACTTACATTTATATTTAGTACAACTGTTTTCAGTATATCTTTTGCTCAGACGGATGCTAAGATTGACAGTTTGATACAAAAAGAGTTTAAAGATTCAGATGCTCCCGGCGGTGTTTTCCTGGTTTCTAAAAAAGGAGAAATTATCTATGAGAAAGCATTTGGTAAGTCTAATTTGGAACTGAATACGGATATGACTGTCCAAAATGTATTCCAGATAGGCTCTATGACCAAGCAGTTTACAGCTTTTTCTATTTTACTTTTAGAATCCAAAGGTAAATTAAATATAAAAGATCCTATTTCTAAGTATATTCCCGATTATCCGAATGGAAAGTCTATCACCATTCATCATTTGCTTACCCACACTTCTGGAATCAAAGATTTTACGAAAATGAAATCAATCTCAGAAATCGCACAAAAGGAAATGACTCCCAAAATGATGATTGATTTTTTTAAAAATGAACCTGTTGATTTTAATCCCGGAGAAAAGTTTGATTATAATAATTCCGGTTATGTATTGCTTGGATATTTAATTGAGTTAGTTTCCGGAGAAACATATGAAGATTTCGTGAAGAAAAATATTTTTGAAAAAATTGGGATGAACAACTCTTTTTATGCTACAGACAGAAAGATAATCAAAAACATGGCTTATGGATATCATGAAAAGAAAGATGGGTTTGTAAACAAGACAATTATCAACTACAGTGTTCCATTCGCTTCCGGATCTTTAATGTCAACCGTTGAAGATATGCTGAAATGGCAAGATGCTATTAATCGATATACTATTCTTGATGAAATACATACTAAAAAACTTTTTACAAAAAATAAACTAAACAGCGGAGAAGAGTTTACCTATGGATATGGATGGCATTTAAAAGAGATCAACGGAACTCCTACAAGAGAGCATGGTGGCAGCATTTTCGGATTCAAATCTATGGGAGTATATATTCCCGATGCAGATATATATGTATTAGGATTCAGCAATTGCGACTGTCATTCCCCAACACAGATTACAAAAGATATCGCTCAATTAGTTTTAAATAGTCAAATTAGCAGCGTGAAGTAATGGTATAATAGTTTAAAATCAAAATAAATAATAAAATAGGACGTATATCTTTTGTGTAAAAAAATAAAAAGTCCTATTTTTGCCTAAAATCTTTAAGAAAATGATAACGATTTTATCAGCATTTTGGCCGTTTTACCAGTTCCTTTGGACAATTTTCTTCATTACAATGTTCCTTGTAGGATTTTGGTGTATCTTTATGTTCTTCGGGTTGGTAATTCCAATGTGGTTGACAGAAGGTTTGAAAGAGTATTTCGGAAAAGTAAAACCTTTTAATCCGGAAGACATCAGAAGCAAACAGCTGAACGAGCAGGAAGGGGTAGAAGTAATCTACAGCAATCCTAAAGGAAACGGACCATTCTTACACGACAGTCACGGACACGGACATCATTAATTGATTGTCATTGTTTTCTCACCTGAATTCTGAGGAAACAATATCAAAGCAAAACAACATATATTAAACCACTTAATTTTTTAAGTGGTTTTTTTATTTCTATAATTCAATCAGTTAAGTATTATTCAAAGCATACTATTTAATTGGGGTAAAGTTCTGTTTTTCAACAAAAGTTGATTTTTTTTTCGAAAAATAATTTACTTTAGTATTGAATTAACCTTAAAAGGATGAATTATATGAAAAAATTCTATTCCGGTATTTTGTTGTTTGTCATTGCTCATATTTTTGGGCAGATAAGTTATACAATTACCCCGAATCCGTTTAATGAGACGGATGCAATAACGTTAACTGTGCCCGGAAATCAGATTGATGAATCGGCGTGGGGAGTTTCAAACAATGCCATTTATATCTGGACGTGGTCTCTGGATACCAATTATCAGAACAGTCAGGATTGCCCGACAAATGGCAGTTGGAACAATTCCAATGAATCTAATCGATTAAATTATAATGCTGCTACAGACACTTATTCCTTATCTTTTACACCGACAACTTTTTATGCAAGAACAGGCATCGGAAGGTTCGGTTTTTTGCTGAAAGATAAAACCGGTGCACATCAGACGACTCCTGATATTTTTGTTAATGTAGGGATTTTGAATTTAACGATGACAAATCCTGCAGCTAACAGTTTAACATCTGTTCCTACAGGGAATTCTATTAACATTACAGCTACCACCAATGTAAATGCAACTTTTCAGCTTAAAGCCAACGGAACGGTTGTAAATTCTACTTCTACAGCATCAACTTCATATTCTTATAACTACACGGTAACAGGAGATGCTAATATGGAGCTGATTGCAACGCAGGGTTCAGCTTCAAAAAGCTCAACTTTTATTTTGCAGGTTCCGAGAAATGTGATTTCTGAAGCAATTCCGTCATGGATAAGACAGGGGATCAATTATCATCCAACTGATAACACAAAAGTAGGATTGGCTTTGTATGCTCCGTCTAAAAATTTCGTTCATGTGATCGGAAGTTTTAATAATTGGGCAATAAATGATGCTTATTTAATGAAAAGAGATACTGCAAATCCCGATTTATACTGGATTGAGTTAAGCGGATTAACGCCTCAGCAATTGTATACTTTCCAGTACAGAACCAATGATTTAAGAAAAGTGGCAGATCCTTACTCTCCACAGATTCTTTCTTCTTATGACGATCAGTACATTTCTTCTACGACTTATCCGAATTTACCGGCGTTTCCTGCCGGACAGGGTTTTGAGGTTTCTATGTTTAAAACAGGACAGACTCCTTACAATTGGCAGGTTACGAATTTCCAGCGTCCGGCAAAAGAAAATCTTGTGGTGTATGAATTGCTGTTAAGAGACTTTACGCAGGAAAAAAACTGGCAGTCTTTAATTAGTAAGATTTCATACCTGAAAAATCTGAATATTAATGCGATCGAATTGCTTCCTATCATGGAATTCGAAGGAAACCTTTCCTGGGGTTATAATACTTCTTTCCATTATGCATTAGACAAAGCGTACGGAACACCAGAAAAATTCAAAGAATTTGTAGATCTGTGTCACCAGAACGGAATTGCTGTAATTCTGGATATTGCTTTCAATCATGCAACCGGGCGTTCTCCGCTCGCAAGACTTTGGAATGTTGATCCGGATGGAGACGGTTACGGAGATATTGCTGCCAATAATCCTTACTTCAATCAGGTTCCTAAACATTCTTATAATGTATTCAATGATTTTAACCATACAAGTACTTCAACGAAATATTACGTTGAAAGATGTCTTCAGCAATGGTTAACGGAATATCATGTAGATGGTTTCCGTTGGGATTTAACAAAAGGATTTACACAAAGCTGTACTGAAAACGATGAAGCCTGTACAAACGCTTATCAGCAGGACAGAGTAGATATTCTGAAATATTATGCAGACAAGCAATGGGCAATTGATCCGAATTCTTACATGATTTTTGAACATTTGGGAACCGATGCCGAAGAACAGCAGTGGGCAAACTACAGAGTTGCAGAAGGAAAAGGAGTGATGATGTGGAACAACCAGAACGGATCTTATAACCAGAATACAATGGGCTATAAAGAAAACAGTAATTTCGACAGAATGAATCATACATTGCATGGATTCTCTGAAATGAGAGCGGTAGGTTACGGAGAAAGTCACGATGAAGAAAGGTTAATGTTCAAAAACCTTGCTTACGGAGCGGTGAACGGAAGCTATGATGTTAAAAATCTTAATACAGCTTTAGACAGAATGAAAGCTTTCGGAGCGACGTTCTTCACTATTCCCGGTCCGAAAATGATCTGGCAGTTCGGAGAACTTGGATACGAATTCAGCATCAACAGATGTACGAACGGAACCATTAATAACGGATGCAGAACCGATGAGAAGCCAATCGCATTTACTTTGGGATATGATACAGATACCAATAGAAAAGCAGTTTATGATACCTGGGCGAAAATTATTAATTTCAAAAATATATATCCGGTTTTCAAGTCAAAAACCTATACTGTTGAATCAAATAATTTAGCAAACGATCCGAATGGATTAATTACGAGAATTTACGTTTACGACAACGCAATTACAAACGGAGTGAAAAATGTAGTGGTGTTAGCAAATTACACAACGGCAGCTCAAAGCGTGGTTCCGTATTTCCCGTATGTAGGTCAGTGGCAGAATCTAATGGATAACTCTGTTTCTAATGTAACTTCTACAACGGCTCCGATTACTCTTCAGCCGGGAGAATTCAGAATTTTTGGAAATTATGTAGGAAGTTTATCCACATTGGATGTGAATGCTGAAAATAAGCTTTCTTTACAGATTGCGGATAACCCTGTAAAAAATGGTCTGGCAAAATTAATTTACCACAAAGCGAAGAATGGGGAAATCTTTATCTACGATATGAGCGGTAAAAAAATGGATTCATTTAAATTAAATAATGAAAACGGGACCTATGAATTAAAAACAAATTATCCGGTAGGAATGTATTTGGTTCATTTAAAATCAGATACGGGAGTTTCGATTCAGAAAATGATGGTAAAATAACCAGTGGATAACTTCAAAATTTATATTGAGAGATCGCGAAAGCGGTCTCTTTTTTTGCTTATTCATATTTTATCCGCAATAAAAATTAGGGTTGTCAATACGATACTAACGGCTTTTCAATACTTTATTCACATTGTTTTCCACATTAAAATAGAAGGTTGTCCATATCTTATTCATACCTTACTCATACGTTATTCATATTTTACTCACAATTGAAAAATTGTTTATCGACAATTAATTTTTGTATACTAACATCAAATTAATATGTTCCTAATAGGTAATTCACGCGTTATCCACATCTTATTCACAATTTTTATATTTCTGAAAAATTCAAAATTCAATTTTTTTTGCAGATTAAAATTATTAGTCTACCTTTGCGGTAGATTTATCGAGAAAGGTGGAGGGATTTGGCCCTGAGAAACCTTAGCAACCGACATTTTCTGATGAAAAGGTGCTAATTCCAACCCGATTGGGGGAAGATAAGTGAGTCAGTATTCCGTATGAATTCCAGCTTCTTGAAGGTCTTTATGTTTGTTTCGGCAAACCATTTTAAATTAATTTTTTTAAAGCACTGAATAGAATGAAAAAACTCAGCGTAAGCGTACTCCTTTTAGCAATAGGATTTTTATCGGCACAGGAAAAAGAACAGCAGATAGAAGATGTGGTCATTGTAGGAAACCGAAATGCAAAACGCACAAAACTGGAAACTCCGGTTCCGGTAGACATCATCAACATCGAAAAAATACAGCAGTCTTCACCGCAAACTACCGTTCAGGATTTACTGAATTATGTTATCCCGTCTTTCAACTCAGTCCGGCAGTCGGCTTCAGACGGTACAGAACATATCGATCCTGTTACTTTGAGAGGAATGGGACCTGATCAGGTTCTGGTTCTCGTTAACGGAAAAAGAAGACATACTACTTCTTTAGTTAATTATCAGAATACAGTCGGAAACGGTTCTGTAGGTACAGATTTAAGTACTATTCCGGTAATCGCAATCGACAGAATTGAGGTTCTGAGAGATGGCGCGGCGGCACAATACGGTTCTGATGCCATTGCAGGAGTCATTAATATTATCCTTAAAAAGAATCTCGGCGGAACAGCCAGTCTTAATTACGGAATTTCCGGAAGAAATGATGGTGAAACGTATCAGGCAGCAGCGAACTACGGAACTTCTTTAGGGAAGAAGGACGGCTATATCAGTTTATCCCTGCAATTAAACCAAAGAGGAAAAACAACAAGAACGCAGAATCATAATCTTGATATTTACGGTGATAATTTCGCGTATGATTTTGCTCCGGATTTTAATGCTGCAAAAGCGCTGGACGATCAGAAAATTCTTGCCAATGGTTTAACCCGGGATGATTTTAATTTCCAGATCGGTGATGCAAAAATAAAGCAGGCGCAGTTATTTTTTAATTCCGAATATCCTTTGAACGATCAGTTTAAAATATATTCCTTCGGAGGCTTCAGTATCAAAGAAGGGCAGGGTTACGGTTTCAGAAGATTGCCGAGCGAAACTTCAAACAATGTGTATTCTATTTATCCGAACGGTTTTCAGCCGACTTTAGGCTCGAAAATCTATGACATTTCTTATGCAATCGGAGCAAAATATAATAAAAACGACTGGTTTTTTGATCTTAGCAATACATTCGGAAGCAATACATTCAATTATGATGTAAGCAATACCGTCAATGCATCTTTAGGAGCTAAGTCACCAACAGATTTTTATGCGGGAGCACACAGTTTTCTTCAGAATACAATTAATCTTGACGTTTCAAAAAACATCAGGAACTTCAATATCGCATTCGGTGGAGAATTCAGGTTTGAGCAGTACGACATTAAAGCTGGAGATCAGGCTTCCTATATGAGATATGATATTTTCGGAAATCCTGTGACGGCGACTACCAATCAGGATAATATCTCCGGAGCAGGAGGAGCGCAGTCGTTTATTGGATTTTCACCACAAAATGCACTTTCAAAATCCAGACATTCAACTGCAGTGTATGCCGATGTTTCTTATGATCTGGATAAAAAATTAAATGTAGATCTTGCCGGAAGGTTCGAAAACTATTCAGATTTTGGAAGTACACTGAACGGAAAATTAGCGGTAAGATATGAGTTTGCAAAAAATTATGCAATCCGTGCTGCAGTGGGAACAGGCTTTAGAGCGCCATCTCTTCAACAGCAGTATTTTAACAATTCTTACGCAGATATTTCCACCACAGGAAATTCAATTGTTACCAAAGGAATTTTTAACAACGACAGCGAAGCTGCAAAAGCACTTGGTTTCGACAAATTAAAACAGGAAACTTCGGTGAACGGAAGCGTTGGATTTACTTTAAAGCCGATAAGTAAACTTTCTATTACGGTTGACGGATATTTAATTAAAGTAAAAGACCGAATCGTGATTACAAGTAATATTACAGACGATCGACTGGCGGTTTATGGTGTGGAAAGCGGAAGGTTTTTTGCCAATGCCGTTGATACGGAAACCAAAGGAGTAGATCTGGTAGTTGCCTACGACTGGAAAATAGGAGGAGGAAATTTAAATATCAATCTTGCCGGAAATTATACCGAAACAAAAATTACAGATTTCCATTTCCCTGCTAATCTTCAGACACTGCAGAATGAATTTTTCGGACCGGATCAGATCAATATCATCGAAAGTCTGTCTCCCAAAACCAAAGCTTCTTTAGGACTGAATTACGGAATCGGAAAATTTAATTTTCTGGTGAGAAATACTTACTTCGGGAAAGTAATCCGCGACGGATATCCGTTTGGAGGAATTCAGGAATTTAATCCCAAAGTAGTCACCGATGTGAGTGTAGGATATGATTTCACAAAAAATATTAATTTAACCGTTGGAGCCAATAATGTATTTGATGTCTTTCCGGATCTGCAGATTTATGAAAATTCGTATTTTGGGGTTTTCAAATATGCTCCGGTGCAGATGGGAACTCTCGGAAACTATTTCTTCGGAAGGCTTAATTTTACATTTTAGTTAATGAATTCAACTTCACATCAGATCGGCTGGAAAACCGCAGTGGCAATTGTCGTTTCGAATATGATCGGAACCGGAATTTTTACAACACTCGGTTTTCAGCTTACCGACATTACGAATACCTACAGCATATTCCTCCTTTGGTTCATTGGAGGAATTCTTGCTTTGTTCGGAGCCTTTTGCTATGCCGAATTAGGTTCCCATTTCAAAGGAAACGGCGGAGATTTTATTTATCTGAAAGAAACGTATCATCCGCTTTTAGGGTATCTTGTGAGCTGGATTTCCCTCATCATCGGTTTTTCATCTCCCGTTGCACTGGCTGCATTGGCGATGTCGAAATACCTTTCTGCTTTCGATGTTTCTTTTGGAAACAGCTTTGCCATCGGAATTATCTTTCTGGTTTCCGTTTTTTTGTCATTCAGCTTAAAAGCTTCAAGCAGATTTCATAATTTTTTTACACTGATAAAGATTGCGTTCATCATTGTTCTCATTATCGTCGGAATCGGAATTTCAGAATCGGAAACAATTGGGAACAGCCTGAAATTAGATGATTCATGGCAAAAGGAAATTATGCTTCCGGCTTTTGCGACGTCTCTGGTTTTCGTAACGTATTCTTACACGGGTTGGAATTCTGCTTCCTACATTGCAGGAGAAATAAAAGATGTTCAGAAAAATTTACCGAAATCACTCATTGTAGGAACTGTTTTCGTAACCGTAAGTTATCTCTTGGTTAATTTTATCATGCTGAAACACGCTCCGGTAAATCAATTGGCGGGAAAAGAAGATGTGATGGGGGAAGCTGCCAATAATATGCTGGGAAATACTTTCGGTAAAGTGGTTAATATTTTTATTGCTCTACAGTTAATCGCCACCATCAGCGGCTATTTGTGGGTAGGTTCCCGCTTAACACAGGCTTTTGCAAAAGAAAACAGACTCTGGAAATCCTTATCGGTCGGAAATAAAAAAGGAATTCCTGTCCGTGCCATTTTTGCCCATGCCGTGATTGCAACGTTGATTATTTTAACGGGAAGTTTTAAAGAGATTTTTGTTTATACCGCTTTTATTCTGCAGTTATTTGCCACTCTGGCAATTTCTACGGCGTATTTCATTAAAAAAGAAGATCGGAAGATATTCAAATCCAATCTTTTTTACGTTTTTCCGACGGTTTTTTTATTGTTCAGCATTTACATTTTGTATTTCACATTCATTCATAATCCTAAAGAAAGCATCATCGGATTAGGAATTGTTGCTGTGGGAATTGTTTTGTATTTAATTGATAAGAAATTATCCCGCTGATTTAAATTAATCGTAAAACATCAAACATTGTTTTTAACGCAGAGTGCACAAGGATAATGGAGCCAGCTTTGAAAAGAATCCGTCCGCAAGGGCATTTCACTCAGCAAATGACAGCAGAATTATATTTTTGATATCGTTTGGAGACGCCTTAATTTCAACAAGTTATTACGTAAGAAATCATTACAATTACGTATTGTTTTTAACGCAGAGTTCGCAAGGATAATTGAACTAGCTTTGAAAAAAAATGTTCGCAAGGGCGTTTCACTCAGCCAATGATAGCAGAATTATATTTTTGATATCGTTTGGAGACGCCTTAATTTCACCAAGCTATTACGTAAGAAATCATTTACACATTTTTATCACTTGCTGAGTGAAACGCCTTTGCGACCGAAAATAATCACAAACATTTAAAAGAAAAACCTTGCGGACATTGCGTTAAAAGAATTGAATCATTAAGAATATTATTTGAACTTCTGACTTTTAAATTTTGGTGTTAAATCATTACAATTAAGCATTGTTTTTTAACGCAGAGTTCGCAAGGATAATTAGACTAGCTTTGAAAAGAATCCGTTCGCAAGGGCGTTTCACTCAGCAAATGATAGCAGAATTATATTTGCAATCATTTAAAAAGAAAGCTTCTGCAGACATTGCGCTTAAAAAAACGATAAATTCAAAAACTCTTGTGAACATTGCGTTAAAAAAGATTCTTCAATACGCATACGCTTCATTCAGAACAACAAACTATTAGTTTTAAAATTGAATTAATAATCCGTATCTTTGCACCCACAAAATTTTCATAATGTCTAAATCATTAATTCCAAAATTAGAAGCTATAAAACAGAGATATAATGAGGTGGCAGACCTTATTATACAGCCTGATGTTATTTCAGACCAAAAAAGATATTCTTCTTTGAACAAAGAATATAGCGATTTGGGGAAAATTGTAAAAGTTTACGATCAATATAAAGGAGCGTTGGATACGATTGAAGAGTCCGACGAAATTATTGCCGACGGATCCGACAGAGATTTCGTGGAACTGGCAAAAATCGAAAAAAACGAAGCGCTGGAAAAAATTCCGGGATTAGAGGAAGAATTAAAAGTTTTATTAATTCCTAAAGATCCTGCAGACGACAAAAACGTCATCGTGGAACTTCGTGCCGGAACAGGAGGTGATGAAGCAGCCATCTTCGTGGAAGATATTTACAGAATGTATTCCATGTATTTCAAAACGAAAGGATGGAGACACGAGATCACAGATTCTAACGAAGCGGCGAAAGGGTACAAAGAACTCATCATGAAAGTGGAAGGAGAAGGCGTGTACGGAATCATGAAATTCGAATCCGGAGTTCACCGTGTACAGCGTGTTCCTGAGACAGAATCTCAGGGAAGAGTTCACACTTCGGCAATTACCATTGCAGTTCTTCCGGAAGCTGAAGAAGTGGATGTGGAAATTAATCCTGCAGATATCGAAATGCAGACTTCACGTTCAGGTGGAGCAGGAGGACAGAACGTTAACAAGGTTGAAACTAAAGTGCAGCTTACGCACAAACCTTCAGGATTGGTGGTGGTTTGTCAGCAGGCACGTTCTCAGTTAGCTAACCGTGAACTGGCGATGGAAATGCTTCGTGCGAAATTATACGACATTAAGTTGCAGGAAGTTCAGGGAGATATTGCGGCACAGAGAAAAACAATGGTTTCTACAGGAGACCGTTCTGCAAAGATCAAAACGTATAATTATCCTCAGGGAAGAGTTACCGATCACAGAATCAATAAATCCATGTATAACTTAGATGCGTACATGAACGGAGATATTTCTGAGATGATCGATGCCGTTATCATGGCAGAAAACGCCGAAAAAATGAAAGGCGAAGAAGAAAGTTTATAAAATCTTTACCATAAAATCTTTTGTAAGTCTCCGGAGTATTTCGGAGACTTTTATTTTTATATTAATTGAATGTTTAAAATATGAATTTTTTTAAATTGTTTTAAATCAGTTTATTACAGGCGATTTTTAATGCTTGTTTAAAAATAATTTCCTCAAAAGCTTTTTTGATCGCATAAATAATGTACATTTATATAAGCTCTTAATTTTTTAGGAGCTTTTTTATACACTAAAATTGAAAATGAACTATACTTATGAAAATGCTTAAAATTGCCTTTCTGGCAATACTTCTTTTCTCTTTTCAAAGCTTAAAATCCCAAAATATTCTAAAGCCTGAAAATGTTTTTAATCTTTACTTTAATTCTTTTGTAAAATATGATGATGAATCTGTAAAAGAACTCAACAGTTATCTTATTAATTTTCTGGGAAAAGAAAGTACCCACAGAATCAGACTTAAAGACACTTATAAAGAAAGGATAGACGATTATACCAGACTTTTTCTTGCCGGTCTTCCTGCAGATGTGGCATCTGAATGTTCGGTTGAGGTTAAAAATTATTTCAGTGCTTTGATGCAGAATTTTACCAATGCGAAATATAGAGTAAAAGAAATTAAAACCGTAAATGATGAAAGATTTAAAGAAAACGGGTTCTCCGAAGTTACATACGAAGCAAGTTTTAAGGTGCCCTCTCATCGTCTGATGCTCAATATAGGAGACATTAAAAATATTGGTGCGGGAGAAATGAAAAAATATCTCATTGATGTTACCAATCAGATTAAAAAAGCAGATAAAATTGTTTCCACAGAACAAAAATTCAATCTTTATCAGGTTAAAATTGCCGAAACCATTTATTACTGGAACGGCGGTCCACAGGAATTAAACTGGAAGCTGAATGAATTTTATCTGAAAAATCTCAATTAAAAATTCAGGCTGTCTTTTAGACGGTTTTTTTTATTCAAAACAGATTCCTTACTTTTGGAAAAATAGCTTAATATGAAATTCACACCCATTTTATTAACAGCCGGAGTTCTTTTTTCGGCAACATTTTATTCACAAAAAATGAATTATCCAAAAGCAGTAAAAGGAAACCAAACCGATACGTATTTCGGAACTGCCGTTGCAGATCCCTTCCGTGATTTGGAAAATGATTCGGAAGCCACCAGAAAGTGGGTAGATGATGAGGTAAAACACAGTCAGGATTACCTTTCGAAAATTCCCTTCAGAGATGAAATTAAAAACCAGTTGAGAGACATCTGGAATTATGAAAAGATTTCGGCTCCTTTCAAAGAAGGTGAGTATACCTATTATTATAAAAATGACGGATTGCAGGCGCAGTCGGTATTATACAGAATCAACAACAAAACAAAAGCAACCGAAGTTTTTCTGGATCCGAATAAATTTTCAGAAAAAGGAACCACTTCACTTTCACAGCTTTCTTTCAACAAAAAAGGAAATCTGGCTGCGTATTCTATTTCGGAAGGAGGAAGCGACTGGAACAAAATCATTATTATCGATGCAATTACAAAAAAGCAGATTGATGAAACTTTGGTTGATGTAAAATTCAGCGGAATTTCATGGCAGGGTGATGAAGGTTTCTATTATTCAAGCTATGACAAACCAAAAGAAGGAACGGTACTTTCGGGAATGACGGATAAACACAAAGTGTATTTTCATAAACTGGGAACCAAACAATCCGATGATCAGTTGATTTTTGGCGGAGAAAAAACACCGAGAAGATATTTAGGAGCGGGAGTTTCCGAAGATCAAAGATATCTGATTATTTCCGCAGCCAACGCAACCAACGGAAATGAACTGTATATTAAAGATCTGAAAAACGGCGGCGATTTTGTTCAGATTAATAAAGGTTTTGATATCAATGTAAGCATTGTTGATACGCAGGGCGATGATCTTTATATTTTTACGGATAAAGATGCTCCGAATATGCGTCTGGTAAAAACTTCCATCAAAAATCCGGCTTCTGAAACATGGAAAGATGTTATTCCTCAGACCGAAAATGTTTTAGGAATTACAACAGGAGGAGGATATTTCTTCGCAACTTACATGATTGATGCCATTGATCAGGTAAAACAGTACGACAGAACTGGAAAACTGATCCGTGAAATTTCCCTTCCCGGAAAAGGAAATGTTTCCGGATTTGGAGGCAAGGAAACAGAAAAAGAGCTGTATTTTTCATTTACAAATTACATCACTCCCGGAACGACGTATAAATTTAATGCTGATTCAGGAAAATCAGAAGTGTATCAGAAGCCAAAAGTGAAATTCAATCCGGAAGATTATGTTTCAGAACAGGTTTTCTACACTTCAAAAGACGGAACTAAAATTCCGATGATGATCAATTACAAAAAAGGAACAAAACTTAACGGTAAAAATCCTACGATCCTTTATTCTTATGGAGGATTCAACATCAGCTTACAGCCCGCTTTCTCTGTTGTAAATGCAATCTGGATGGAAAACGGCGGAATCTATGCCGTTCCGAACATTCGCGGTGGCGGAGAATACGGTAAAAAATGGCATGATGCAGGAACGAAGATGCAGAAGAAAAATGTTTTTGAAGATTTCATCGCAGCAGGAGAATATTTACAGAGTAAAGGCTATACTTCCAAACAGTTCATGGCACTTTCAGGAAGATCAAACGGCGGTTTGCTGGTAGGAGCTACCATGACGATGCGTCCGGATTTAGCCAAAGTTGCCTTTCCGGGAGTGGGAGTTTTGGATATGTTGAGGTATAATAAATTTACCGCAGGAGCAGGCTGGTCTTACGATTACGGAACTGCGGAAGACAACAAGGAAATGTTTGACTATTTAAAATCTTATTCTCCGGTTCATAATGTAAAAGCAGGAACGTGTTATCCATCAACCATGATTATTACCAGTGATCATGATGACAGGGTAGTTCCGGCACATTCTTTTAAATTTGGTGCAGAATTACAGGAAAAACAGGCTTGTAACAACCCGATTTTACTAAGAATTGAGAAAAACGCAGGTCATGGAGCCGGAAGATCTACGGAACAGGTGATCGGAGAAAACGCAGATCTGATTTCTTTTGCGTTGTATGAAGTTGGGGTTAAAAACCTGAAAAAATAATCAAAAAGTTAAAAATGGCTGATATATTAAATGTTAGCCATTTTTTTTGTAATTTTCCACTCAAATTATATTTGTTTAGAATATTTAAAAATATTAATTGGCTATTATGAAAAAAAGAATTTTACTGGTTTGTGCTTTAGCGGGTATTGCTACCTCTGCTTATGCACAGAGATGGGAGCCGTCTTCTCAGAAAGTTTCTGAAATTAGAAAAGAAGTGGAGGTGAAGTATGCTTATAGGGTAGACTTAACATCACTCAGAGACCTTTTGAAAGATGCTGTGGAAACAGGAAACGGAGCAAAGCCTGTTATTATTTCTTTACCGACTGTAGAGGGTAAAGTTGAAAAGTTTGCGGTATATAGCAATCCTGTTATGGAAAAATCTATGGCAGATACCTACGGACTTGGATCTTACGTAGGTGTAGGAGTGGATGATCCTTCAAAATACCTTAGATTCAGTACATCGCCTACTGAAATACAGACAATGATTATTAAAGATGGTGTATTTCAGTTTATAGAACCTATTACTAAGGATAAAAAAACATACGGCGTTTTTTATAAATCCAAGAGAACACAGAGCGACCAAGGGTTTGAATGTGGTACAGAAGAAAAAAACATCAAGGATATTAAATCTCTTTTAGAAAACGGAAAAAAAAATCTTTCTAGTGTAGGAATTACAAACAGACCTTCTATTACAAAATACAGAACGTATCGTTTGGCGCTTTCTACAACGGGAGAATATACAAAACTGTTTGATCCTTCAGGAGGAATTACAAATACAGTAACCCAAATGAATGCAACAATGACCCGTGTGAATGGTGTTTTCGAAAAAGAATTTGGTATAAAATTACTTGTCCAGAATTTACCGGGAATTATTTATACAGATCCAACGACAGATCCTTATACCGGTAATTTAAATTTAAATTTACAGCAAACCCTAACTTCTCAAGTTGGGAATGCAAATTATGACATCGGTCACGTTTTCAATGCGGCAGGAGGAAATGGAAATGCTGGATGTATAGGATGTATTTGTACAAATCCTGCAACAAGCACTACTTTAGCAAAAGGATCAGCATTCACTCAAAATACAAATCCTGTAGGAGATACATTTGATATCGATTATGTTGCACACGAAATGGGGCATCAGCTTGGAGGAAACCATACGTTTTCTAATATTACAGAAGGAACGGCTGTAAATGTTGAACCCGGAGGAGGAACAACTATTATGGCATATGCGGGAATTACTCCAGATAACGTTCAATTGAATTCTGATGCGTATTTTCACTATTCATCAATTGATCAGATTCTAACAAATCTTGATAGCAAAAGTGCTTGTGGTACGGAACAGACGATCACTACAAACACCGCTCCGGTTATTGCACCTCTTACAGCTTACACCATTCCTAAAGGAACAGCTTATTATTTGGAAGCTTCAGCTACTGATGCACAGAATGATGTGTTTAAATACAATTGGGAGCAGTATGATACTGTAGGAACAACCAATTCTATTTCCGGAGACAGCGGATGGGGCTTTAATCCTGTAGGAGCGTTAACAAGATCATACTTTGGAACAACAGGCGGAAGAAGATATTTTCCTAAATTATCAACGGTAATGGCGGGTAATTTAACAAATAAAACTGATTGGGAAACAGTATCTTATATTCCCCGAGTTTTAAAGTACGCAGTTACTGTAAGAGACGAAAACCCGGTAAGACCAATGGTTTCTTCTTCAGAAACAACAGTTACAGTGGGTAACGACGGACCATTTAAATTTAATGGAATTACTGATGCTACAGTACTTTACAACAACGCTTCAAATACAATCTTGTGGGATGCGGTAAATACAAATGCTGCACCATATAATGTAACAAATGTAAAGATAGATTATACAACGGATAATGGAACTACATGGACGGACTTAGTTGCATCAACACCAAATACAGGAAGTTATACAGGGCAAATGCCTGCTAGTTTAACTGGTGCTGTTAAATTAAGAATTTCCGCAATTGGAAATGTATTCTATGCGGTTTCTCCACAAATTACAGTGGCGGCTGCGCCGACTTCTACTACAAATGCGCCTACAGGTTTGAAAACAAGAGATCTTGATGTACTGAGAACATCGGCTATTGTAGGATGGAATGCAGTACCCGGAGCAACATATTCAGTAAATTACAGAAAAGTAGGAGATACAAACTGGACGACAGCTTCAAGCAGTGTTAATTCAGTTTCTTTGACTGGACTTGAGGATGAAACCAGCTATGAAGTAAGAGTTGCCGCAGTGGTAAATACTGTTCCCGGGACTTTCTCAGGAGTTTACACTTTTAAAACAAAAGCTCTTAGAACAGGATATGATTATTGTGTCCTGAACAGTCCGCTTCCTTATTTTGGAGCAATAGGGCGTGTTCAGTTGGCGAATGTCAATTATGTAGATGCTACTTTCAGATCTTATAAAGATATTACTGAGGTTCCTGCCAATGTAATTAATCTTGTGAAAGGAACAGCATATTCTGTAGCAGTATATGGTTTGTCTACTTCAGATTATGTTAGTAATCCGATGGGACTAAATGTCTGGATCGATTATAACAGAAATGGTGTATTCGAAGCTTCAGAAAAGGTTCTTTCAAATAGTGGCACGCCTAATGCTTCCGGTGTAAGAGCGGTTTCTGCTAGCTTTACAGTTCCTACAACTGCTTATTCAGGAGATAAAACGACTTTAATGAGAGTTGCGGGTAATTTTAATACGCCTCTTACTTCAGCTTGTGGTTCTGTAAGTCCAGCAGGAGGAACAATGGACTTCAGAGTGAAGATTACAGATACAGTTCTTGCTACGGATGAAGTTAAAAATAATGCAGAATCCGATATCTCTATATATCCGAATCCGGCAGAAGACTTTGTTGGGGTGAAGAATATCAAAGGTAAAGCAGATTATAAAATCTACAGTGCCGATGGAAGATTGGTACTTCAGGGAGATCTTAGCAATCAGATTATTAATGTATCCAGTTTAGTAAAAGGGGTGTATGTAATTGCGATTAAAAATGGGGAGAAATCTTACAGTACTAAGTTAATCAAGAAGTAATATTCTTAACATAAATTCAAAATAGTCCGGATAAACTTTATCCGGATTATTTTTTTATCTGACATTCCCGAAAATGTAAAAAAGTGTATTAAATAATATAGAATCTAATGAAAACCATACTTCTGTATATCTCAATATGGTTTACAGGTATAAAAATAGAACTTACAGGCGCTAAAATACTTCTTTCAGTTGCAAGAATGTAATTTACAGTAGGAAGAATATAACTTACAGACGAGAGAATATAAAATACAGGCGCAAGAATATAACTTACAGGCGCTAAAATATTACTTTCAGTTGCAAGAATGTAATTTACAATTGGAAGAATATATCGTACAGATATGAAAACCGCCATTGCAGAAGGGAAATGTTTTTCCCCTTCATTAAATTTCAGAAGAAGGTTTTAGCAGTTATTTGTAGTTTGTACTTATTTCTTTAATTGATATTAAAAAATTATGATTAGTGAGTACGTAAAAATCGATTTTACAGTTTTGCAGTTTCGCTTTTTTTATTTAAAAAATATTCCCTCAAAAATGTGTAATTTTAGCCATCTATTAAATCTGAAATTATGAGAAGGGCAGTTCAGAATAAAACTCCTCAATTCACTATTACCGAAAAGAAAACAGAGGTCTATCCTTTTGAGAAAGACGGCTTACAGTTAAAATCTTCTTATACGGCAGAAGACGTTAAAAACCAGGAATTAACGCAGACTTCTCCGGGGATTGCTCCTTATTTAAGAGGTCCGTATTCCACGATGTACGTTCAGAAACCATGGACGATCCGTCAGTATGCGGGTTTTTCCACGGCAGAAGAATCCAATGCTTTTTACAGAAGAAATCTGGCGGCGGGACAAAAAGGTCTTTCCGTTGCCTTCGATCTGGCGACACACAGAGGATATGATTCCGATCACGCGAGAGTTGTGGGCGATGTTGGAAAAGCGGGAGTAGCGATTGATTCTGTAGAGGATATGAAGATTTTATTCAATGAAATTCCTTTGGATCAGATCTCGGTTTCCATGACGATGAACGGAGCCGTTCTGCCGATTCTTTCCTTCTATATTGTGGCGGCAGAGGAGCAGGGCGTTTCTCAGGATTTGCTTTCAGGAACCATCCAGAATGATATTTTGAAGGAATTCATGGTGAGAAATACCTACATTTATCCACCTGCACCTTCCATGAAGATCATTGCAGATATTTTCGAATATACTTCTCAGAATATTCCGAAGTTTAATTCCATCTCAATTTCCGGTTATCATATGCAGGAAGCCGGAGCCACTCCGGTTCTGGAAATGGCTTATACACTTGCAGATGGTTTAGAATACGTAAGAACCGGAATAAAAGCAGGAATGAATGTTGATGATTTTGCACCGAGACTCTCATTTTTTTGGGCAATCGGGATGAATCACTTCATGGAAATTGCAAAGATGAGAGCGGCAAGATATATCTGGGCTGAATTATTAAAGCAGTTTAACCCCCAGAATCCGAAATCTTTAGCTTTAAGAACCCACTCACAGACTTCAGGATGGTCTTTAACGGAACAGGAACCTTTCAATAATATTACCAGAACCGCGATTGAAGCATTATCTTCTGCACTGGGCGGAACGCAGTCTCTTCATACCAATGCTTTGGACGAAGCCATTGCGCTTCCTACAGATTATTCAGCAAAAATTGCAAGAAATACACAGATTATTCTTCAGCAGGAAAGCGGAATCTGCGATGTCGTAGATCCGATGGGCGGAAGTAATTTAGTGGAAAGTCTTACGCAGCAGATGATTGAAGAAGCGATGAAATACATCGATGAGGTAGAGCAGGAAGGCGGAATGACGAAAGCCATTGAAGCCGGAATTCCAAAGATGAGGATTGAAGAAGCGGCAGCGAGAAAACAGGCAAAAATTGATAGCGGGGAAGAATTTATCATCGGGGTTAATTCTTTCAGATCAGAATTAAAGCAGGATGCTATTGAAATTTTAGACATCGACAATACGGAAGTCCGCAGAAAGCAGATCGAAAGATTAAATAAAATAAAGGCAGAAAGAAATTCCGAAGCGGTACATCAGATTTTAAATGAGATTCGTGAAAGTGCCAAATCAGGAAAAGGAAATCTTTTAGCCTTATGTATTGAAGCGGCAAGAAGAAGAGTAACGCTGGGCGAAATGAGCGATGCGATGGAAGAAAGCTTCGGAAGATATAAAGCCAACATCAGAACAATTTCAGGAGTTTACGCCATGAACGCAGGTAAAAACGAATATTTTGAAAAAGCCTTACACCTTACTCAGAAATTTGAGGAGAAAGAAGGGCGCCGTCCACGATTAATGGTTGCCAAAATGGGACAGGACGGTCACGACAGAGGAGCAAAAGTCGTAGCAACAGCATTTGCAGATATGGGATTCGATGTGGATGTGGCACCATTATTCCAGACTCCGGAAGAAGTGGCAAAACAGGCGGTAGAAAATGACATTCATATTTTAGGAGTTTCTTCTTTGGCGGCAGGTCATAAAACTCTGGTTCCGCAGGTTGTCGAGGAACTTAAAAAACTTGGAGCAGACGATATTACCATTGTTGTAGGAGGGGTAATTCCGCAGCAGGATTACGAATTTCTCTATGCAAACGGAGCCGATTTCATTTTTGGTCCGGGAACCAACCTTCCTAAGTGTGCAGTAGATATTCTGGATAAATTTTTAAATTAAATTAACCTTTTGACCAGATAAGTTGCACAGCTTTTGTACTGTACTCCATAATCAAAACAAAATATTATGGCTTATACAGTAGTTTCCGTATTTCCTGTAACGGTAGATACAGAAGAAATTAAAAAAGATTTAAAAGAAAACGGCTTTGATGAAGCAAATATCATTATTTCCAGATCAAACCTTGAAAGCGGACTGTCTACCGACAATTATCAAGAAGATGAGCAGACCAAAGGATTTTTCGAATATACTTTTGCCCACGACGACGAAATGCTTAATGCTTACAGAAAGCACAGTATCGGAAAAAATAATGTGATCGTTTATGCCGATAATCTGGAACAGGCGGTTTCCGCAAATTCAGTGCTGAATAAGAACGGAGCTTTGCAGGTATACAGAAAACCTGCGGAAGAAAAAACAGATATTCCTGAAGGAATGACGGAAGAAGAGTATAACGGAATTATAGCAAAAGCAAGGCACAATATTTACTTCTTAGGATCAGAAAGAGTTTACCATTCGAACATCATTAAAGGAATGGACGATCCGATGGATGATCTGGGATCTAAAGATTAAATGTAAAAATTAAAAAATAAGATAGGCTGCTTCAGAAATGAGGCAGCCTATTTTGCTAAATATTATATGAAAAAAAACAATTAGGGTAGCAAAACTTTATCAATTGCATGGATAATTCCGTTGCTGCATTGTACGTCGGTTACAATAATATTAGAAACTCTGTTGTTGTTATCTGTAATCTTAGCACCGCCCGTTGTGGTAATCTTAAAACTTCCGCCCTGGAAAGTTGGAACCATCATATTGTTTGTAAGATTATTAGATCCTACATTGGCTCCGGTAACGACGTGGTATTTCAAAGTATTTTCCAAAGTCGTTTTTGGAATCGCTGCTAAATTAGCCGCTCCAATTTCAGTAAGAAGAGAAGAGAAAGCACTGTTGGTAGGTGCAAAAACCGTAAACGGAGAATTGGCAGTTCCACTTAAAATTCCAACAAAATTCGGCATATCACTTCTTGTAAGAGCAGAAACCAAAGACGTAAACTGAGGATTTGCCGTTGCATGAGTAACAATAGTTGGCAAACCGATTACCGCATCTACTTTGTGGATCACTCCGTTGTTGGCATCAATGTCTGTGGCAACAACATTCGATACCCCATTAATTTTTACACCGCCATTCGTATTGATAAACATACTGATCGGTCTTGTGGAAGAAGCAGATCCCATAGCAAGAGTAGAAACATAGCCGGTAGAAATTGCTGCTGCTTTTACTTCAGAATTCAAAACGTGGTTCATCAGCAAAGTTTTTAATGCCGCCGTAGGAACGTCATTAAGACTTGCATATCCGTTTGCCTGTAAAAAAGTTGCAAAAGCGGCATTTGTTGGGGCGAATAATGTAAAAGTTCCGCTTTGGTTAAGAGTTGCAGAAAGACCTGCTTTGTCGATGGCAGCTTTTAAACTGCTTAAATTACTGTCTGAAGAAACCAGTTCATACGTGGTCTTCTCAGTCATCATGTTGTCATCATTGTCGTCGCACGAGATAATGCACAGCATGGCGACTCCCGAAAATAGTAGAGGTTTAAAGAAATTTCTCATAATATTATTTGTTAAGATGTAAAATTTTGTAGGCAAATATTATACCTTTTTATTTATTTTAGTAAAATAAATTTTATTTTTTGTCATTTTAGCTCTCAAACCACAAACAGAGATTGATGAAAAAAGCAGTTTCTATGAAAAAAACATTACAGATTCGGTAAAAAACCGAAAAATAATTTTGATATTCAGAAAAATGTATATATTTGCAGCGTAAAATAAAGTTTAACCATTTAAAAACAACGAAGTAATGTTCATATCCAATCAGCTTTCAACAGTAGGATTGCCTTTTGCAAAGGCGAGGCTTCGTGGTTTGGTACACTCTTAGAATAACAGTAAAATGAAATATCAAAACCCGAAGTCGTAGAGATTTCGGGTTTTTTATTGCGCAATATTTCAAACTCAAACAGTTTCCCCGAAAAATCTTTTTAGTATTTAGGATTTCTTTCGAATTAGCAGATAATTTTTTATTTGAAGCTATTTCCAGCTTTCCGCTGTATCTTTTTTATTACGACCTGCGCTTCGCTCCGGTCGCAACAAAAAAGGATGCCGCTGCAATCTGGGCTAAAAAAAGGATCCTTATCATCATTTCGGCGTAAGAAAAATCTTACCGAGGAATGGTAAAAGTAAATTCAACTATAGTTTTAGTTGGAGATGGTTTAATGCAAAAAATGGTTCAGAAATTCTGAAATCCGGCAAACAAATGGAAAAAGATCATCTTCTGTATTCTCGAATAAGAAGTCTGAGAAGCAGAAAAAGAATTATAAAAAAAGATGTAGAAAAACAGATCAGAAAAAAATATAAACGTAAGAATGAGCTTTGGAAAATTAAAAGAGATATTCCTTGGATTCCTTTAGAAGAACCATATCAAAGAGGTTTTGTAAGATTTTTCGCCATAACGGAAGATGTAAAGCAAACGAAAGATGCAGAATTCTTTGAAGGCATTCTAAAAAAGATAAACACATTCATGTATTCGGAAGTTCGGCATTTTTTAAAAAAGAAAAAAAAGCTTGGTCGCAGAATATATGTAGAAAAAGACCAAAAATTAAAGTCTCTTTCTTCATATGAATGGAACAATCCAAAGATCCAATTGACTCAGCGGGAAAGACAATACTTTTTAAAAAGAAAAGAATATTGTCCTTTTCGTAAAATGTATTACGACTATTACGATTTTATCGAGCCATGGAGATTTATATTAAGAATAAAACCCAACATGATAACGCATTACAAACCAGTAAATGCAGAGCTGGAAAAAGAATATGCAGAATTAGAATATTATATAAAGCAATATAAAGTTCAGGGAATTATTCAGAAAAAATTTTATGGAAAGTCGAGTTCATGGAAAACAGAATATAAAACTGATCTTATAAAAAGTATAAGATATTTTCACTACAAAATGTCTGCAACTGAGATTGCAGAAAGTTTAGAGGACGACTACGTCCGAAAATTTTAAAACAAAAAACAATGGGAAATTTAAAACTTAAAGGAAAAGATATATTAAAATTAGGCTATCCGAATAACCAGAGTGTAAACATTGCGCTGGAAGTGATGAAAAGGAACTTTGCCACCAAAAACATCCATCACGTAAAATCTATTCTAAAAGATATTCTGGTGAATCCCGAAAACTTTGAAAAAGATTTAACCTTCGGACAGATTGCGGAAGCTTTGCTTTCATCCAAGAAAACCGAGAAAAGGATGCTCAATACACATCGGGCGACATTCAATATTTTCGGAAACAATATTTCAGATGAAGCAAAAAATCAGCTGTACACAGCATTGAAACTGCCTATTTCAACACAGGGAGCTTTAATGCCCGATGCGCACAGCGGGTACGGACTTCCGATCGGAGGCGTTCTCGCGGTAGAAAATGCCGTAATTCCTTACGGAGTCGGGATGGATATTGGCTGCAGAATGAGCCTCAGCATTTTGGATACGCCCATTTCATATCTTGAAGGCGCAAGAGATAAATACGAAAAAGCACTTGCTGAACATACCAAATTCGGAATGTACGAAACACACAAATCTCACGTCGACCACGAGATTTTCGACAGAGACACCTTCGATCTCATTCCGGTTTTGAGAAGATTAAAAGGAAAAGCCATCAAACAGATGGGAACTTCCGGCGGCGGAAACCACTTTGTGGAATTCGGAGAAGTGGAAATTACGGAAGAAGACCAACAGATCGGGCTTCCGAAAGGAAAATACCTCGGAATTCTTTCGCACAGCGGTTCGCGTGGATTGGGAGCCGAAATTGCCCAGTATTATTCCAGAGTTGCGGCAGAACAGTGTCCTTTACCAAAAGAAGCTCAACAATTTGCATGGCTGGATCTGAACACCCACCTCGGATTAGAATATTGGACCGCAATGAATCTTGCAGGAGATTACGCTTCTGCGTGTCATGACGATATTCACAGAAGACTGGTAAAAGCAGTCGGAGGAAGAGTAAAAGCAAAGATCGAAAACCATCACAATTTTGCATGGAAAGAAATCCACAACGGAAAAGAAGTAATCGTTCACCGAAAAGGAGCAACTCCGGCAAATGAAAACGAATTGGGAATGATTCCCGGTTCCATGACGGCAAAAGGATTTATCGTCCGTGGAAAAGGAAATCCGGATTCTCTGAATTCCGCTTCTCACGGAGCCGGAAGAGCCCATTCAAGAGGCGAATGCAGAAGCCTTTTTACTCAAAATGATATGAAAAAAGAATTAAAATTAAAGAATGTCACCTTAATAGGCGGAAATGCAGAAGAAGCACCGATGGCATACAAAGACATCAACGAAGTGATGAATGCACAAAGTGAACTGGTGGATATTCTGGGAACTTTCCAACCGAGAATTGTAAGGATGGACAGGTAAAATAGTTTATGGATTTTAGTTATTGGTTGATAGATTTTTAACCAGCAACTATCATGCTGTAACAATCAACAAAAAACAAAAGAAATGGGAGCACCTCATAATATAAAACGATACGGTGAAGTCTGGCCGGAATTCAGAATTAAGAGCGGACTGGAAATTTTAGAAAAATTAAAAGATAAAATTATTATTTCAGGAGGTTGGGCGTGGCATTTTATGTCTGAACCCGGGCATACGGAATACAAACACGCGCACGACCATAAGGATATTGATGTCTTTGTAAAAAAAGAAAACGTAGCAGAAGTAGTGATAATCCTTCAACAGGAAGGTTTTCAGAAAGTCTGGACAAGGTACGATCATCTTCAGAGCGAAGAGAATTTCCGAAGATATGAGAAAACAGTTGAGCTGGAAAACGGAAAATTCCACAGGATCACAATCGATTTCTTTGAAAGAAATGATCTTGAAACTGTTGAAGCTAACGGATTTACCGTCGTAAAGCCTGAAGTTTTGCTCACGTTCTACAGAAACATTCATTCCAGCGATAAATGTTGGGCAGTTATGGCTGCAAAAGATTTACTGGAGAAAAGGATTGATCCTATCGGTCATCCGAAATTAAGTGAAATGCCGAAATAAATTAAGATGGAAGACGAGATTAAAAAAGAAATATTCGAATTTATAAATCAGAATTTTTCTGATAACAGAAAATTATTAAGAGAAAAAGCAAACGAATTTTTGAAAAACCCTAATGTAACCAATTTGTTTTTAAATGAATTTAAAAAAATAAATATTGTCGTGCATTTTCAGTCTTTGTCTTCAGAAACTGATAAATTTTCGAAAGAAGAAATAGGAGACATTTCAGATGTCTGGAATTTTTATTTAAATGAAGATATCGATGAGGTAGATAAAAGTAAAGGTTATGAGGATTGGGATTTTGATACATATTTAGAATCAGGAAAACCTCTTCACTGTTGTAAGGTTTGGATTAATTGGTTTTTAAAGCTTTATTACATCCAAAACTTTGAAATAATTAGAAAAGGAGAAGATGAAACAGAGCGAGTTTTAATAATTGCTGATATTTATGAAAAAGAAAAATACAGTTCAATTTTAAAAATATTGAAACAAAACGGTTACGAAGAAGTTACAGATGAATTGGCTCTATTAAAAGCAGGGTCTATTTCTACAGATTGTAATGATGATCCGACTGTTTTTGATTGTCGTTTTCGGATATTATTCATCCCGCTCATTTTAGAAATAATTACACAAAATGAAAAAAATATACAAACAGGAACATTTCAGATATTACGAAAACCTTCTCGTAGTCTGTCCGGATTGCGGTGAAGATGCTGTCGTGGAAAATGAGCACAATTATAAACAGGCAGTTCTGAAATGCAGACATTGCGATTTACAGAAGAATGCATTAGATCTTGTGGTGTACAAAGCTTTTGTCAATCTTTACTGCCCGATTTGTGCACATCCCATTCGTTATGAGCAGGGCAACTTAAAAGAAAAGCCTAAAATCAGTAATATAAAATGCGATGAATGTGATTCTCAGTTTCAAATTCAGCCAAAAACTGAAAAGTATTTGAATTCTTTTCCCAAAGAAGAAGGTTTAATTCACGATCCTGTTTTCGGTTGTCCGTATTATTTTTCAGGCAGATTTTAAAGGGAAATTATTCTGGGCGAGAAACAGAGAGCATCTGTTGGAAATGGAGAATTATGTTTCATCAGATTTAAGAACAAGATTACCTTATAGAATGCGAATGGTAGAAAGATTACCGACATTTATTAAAGAAGCCAAAAACAGAGAGGCAATTTTAAAAATTTTACAAAAATGGAAAAACTCATACAAATAACCTCAGGAAGAGGACCTTTAGAATGCCAATGGGTGGTTGCAAAAGTTCTGAAATACTTTCTTCAAGAGGCAAAAGAGAACAATATAGATTACGAAATTATTCACCGTGAAAATGGCGATGAAAACCTTACTTTGAAATCGGTGACTTTGCTTTTACAATCAAAAAATCTCAATGAATTTTTAAGTACATGGTTAGGAAGCATTTGCTGGATTGGCAAAAGTACATTCCGGAAACTGCATAAAAGAAGCAATTGGTTTATCGGCATTTTTGAACTGGAGGGATTGGAGAAAATCAATTTTAATGAAAAAGATATTCAGTTTCAGACCACGAGAAGTCAGGGAAGCGGCGGACAAAATGTAAACAAAGTGAATACGGCGGTTCGCGCAACACACATTCCGACAGGACAAAGTGTTTTCGTTCAGGATTCGCGTTCGCAACTGGAGAATAAGAAACTTTCCATCACAAGATTAAAAGGAAAAGTATTGGAACAGAATATCATTCAGCTCCAGAAAAGAATGCAGGAAACATGGAACAATCATCTGAATGTTCAGCGCGGAAATCCGGTACGTACATTTTCCGGAACCGACTTTAAAAAGAATTATGAAGACAAATCGTTTAAAAAACAGAGAAGTCAGCTCAAAAACGAATTAAAAAACTACAAAAATGACCTTAACTAAAAATAAATACTATTTTGAGGCTTTAGACAATTATCCGTACAGTTTGCCGGAATGTCTGGAAGCATTGAACTATGCGTTGTCTTATGATCCTCAAGACGCAGACAGTCTTTGTCTGATGGGAAGAATATACAGCGAAATGTTATCAGATTATGAAAAAGGAAAGCTGTACTTTGAAGAAGCCATGCAGTGTGATGTTACCAACCTGAATGTTCCTCAATATTACATTAGCTGTCTTATTGATAACGAAGATTATCACGAAGCCGAAAAACTGATCGATTATTCTTTGAAAATCAAGGGAATTGATAAAGCAACCTTATGGTTTTACAGATCTTTACTTTCTGAAAAGCGCGGCAGTTTTGTGAATGCCCTGAAATTTTTAGATGAATCTGCAAAGTACTGTTTTACAGAATACAGTTTGAATGTGGTAAAGAATCGAAAGAAATTCATCAAATCGAAAATGCCGAAGAAAAAAAAGATGAAAAAAGAGAAGGAGACGAAATAAGCCTCCTTTTTTAACATAATATATTTTTTTGACAGCCATTCATAAAAAATCTTAGATTTGCTTAAAATCAGCCACATGAATAAAAATATATTTTATATACCACTCTCTGTAGCGGTGATGTTCGCTTACAGTACAGTAAATGCGCAAAATTCTAAATCACTGATTCAGGATTACTATAAAAAAAATGCGCAGCTTACTCAGAAAAATAATTTTGATAATAAGCTCGGATTTATTATTCTTAATGAAGACAATTCCAAAAGCCTTGGTGCAAATATTGTAAACGTACAGCAGACTTACAACGGTCTTCGTGTGTACAATGCTTTAGGTAAAGTTCTGATAAAAGATGAAAAAATTATCTCTGAAAAAAATGATTTCAAAAAAGAGATTGTTATCGGAAATCAGGGAAGTCCGAAGGAAAGAATTCCTGAAGAAACGTTAAAGCAAAATTTAAACTTGAAGGAAATTTCAAGAATAGAGTACTTACCCAATGTTTATTTTGAAAAGAATAATGTATTTGTACTGGCTAAAGAAATTTTTGTATCAGACAAGAAATCTTCAGATGTATGGCACGTAATTGCAGATGCTTCCACAGGAGAAATACTTACTAAAGACAATCTTACGGTAAGCTGTAATTTTGATCATAATGAAAGCCGTGAAGAGAACTCTTATTCGGAACCGGCAAAATTTACTACTGAAAGCTCAGATTCTCAGAAAACGACTTCATTATTAGTTCCGTCTAATGCCTCTTATAATGTTTTTCCTCTACCGGTAGAAGCTCCAAGTTTCGGATCGCGCGCTGTTTTAAATAATCCTTGGGATCTCACGGCGTCACCTGAAGGATGGCATTCTACAGGTACAGCAAGCTATACCAATACAAGAGGAAATAATGTGTACGCTTACTCCGATCAGGCAAATGCAAACACACCGGGATATTCTCCGGACGGCGGAGCTTCAAGAAATTTTGACTTCACATTCGCAGAAGGAAGATACATCAATCCGTTTACGCATAAAGATGCAGCCATTACCAATCTTTTTTACATGAACAATAAGGTTCATGATGTATTTTACAAGTTTGGGTTTACAGAGTCGGCAAGAAATTTTCAAACAAATAATTTTGGAAACGGAGGGATTAGCGGAGATGCAGTAAATGCAGAAGCATTCGACGGAAGCGGCTTGAATAACGCCAATTTCAATTCAGGATATGAAACGGTAATCAGCGGGACAACTTACCTTCTTGCGCCAAGAATGCAGATGTATCTTTGGTCAAGAGCACAGACAAGCGCAGATCCTATTTCACGGTATCAGTATAATTCTCCCTCTACGGTTGCAAGCCGTCCAAAAGTTTTAACCAGTGCCGCTTCTTTTGGGCCTTTGCTGTTCGAAGGTCAGTCCGTAACAGGAAATCTTGCTGTTTCTTCATAAGCGGATGCCTGTACACAACCTGCAGCAGGAAGTCTTACAGGAAAAATCGCGGTTGTAACCAGTACTACCTGCGAATACAGTCTTAAAGTTCTAAACGCTCAGAATGCAGGTGCAGTAGGCGTTATTGTTTACAGACCAAGTACAGATACTCCAACAACTATGGGAGCAGGAACCTATGGAAATCAGGTTACAATTCCTTCAATTAACATGGGGAAAACCGAAGGAGAATTTTTAGTAGCACAGATTTCGGGAGGAAATACAATAAACGCGACCTTAATTAATGATTTTAACGGATTTAAACATTCAAGTTTAGATAATGGAGTTGTTGCCCATGAATATGGTCACGGAATTTCCAACAGACTAACAGGACAGGGATACAGTTGCCTTTCTTCAACCAACTCTACCGAACAGATGGGAGAAGGCTGGTCAGATTATTTTGCCTTGATGCTTACGACCAGACCGGGAGATACATCTTCTCTGGCAAGAGGAATGGCAACCTATGTTGCGGAACAGGCAACAACAGGGAACGGAATCAGACCCGCAAAATATTCACCAGACTTTACAGTAAACGGTTACACATATAACAATACAAATTCTATGACAGATTCTCACTCGATAGGATTTGTATGGGCTTCCATGCTTTGGGATCTTACGTGGAAATATGTAGAAAAATATGGCTATAACAGTGATGTTTTAGCCAATCCGAATTCAGGAAATGCCAGAATTTTGCAATTGGTAATGGACGGGCTGAAACTTCAGGCCTGCAGTCCTACATTTATTGACGGAAGAGATGCCATTCTTCAGGCAGATCAGGTTAAAACAGGAGGAGCAGACAAATGTATGATCTGGAAAGCCTTTGCTAAAAGAGGTTTGGGAACAGGAGCTTCTGCCGGAAGCAAAACCGTAGGAACAGATCAGGTAGAAAGTCTTACCTATCCTGCAGAATGTGATATTGTACTGGCAACTCAGGAAGCCGGAAACGCAGAAACAAAATATGTCGTTTTTCCAAATCCTACCTATGATGAATTCTTTGTAGGAAATATTGATAAATCCAAGGAAGACGTTAAGGTAAAACTTTTCGATATGTCTGGAAAATTAGTGTTCTCCGATACGCGTGAAAATACTTCCAAAAAGGCATTTTCAACCAGAGGATTACAAAAAGGAGTTTATATGGTAAACATCAGACAGGGTGAAAAAACTCAGACAGAAAAACTGATTGTTAGATAAATTATTCAATCAAATAATTTTAAGAAGGAAGTCATTTAGGCTTCCTTTTTTGTACATTTAATAATGGAATTAAGATTTGAACGCAGACCGTTATATTTAAAAGAAACATTTTCAATTGCTTACGGGAACTATGATAAAAGAGAAGCTTTGCTCATAGAATTATCTCATCAGAATTGCAAAGGTTACGGAGAATGTGTGGCGATCGATTATTATCAGATTGATCTTCAGAGATTTGTTTTATAATTAAAAGAAATTCAGTCTCAGATTCAAAGCTGTACAATTATTCATCCTCAAGAATTTTTCAAGTATCTGTTGAATTTAAATCTGCATCCGTTTTTACTCTCTGCATTAGATTGCGCTTATTGGGATCTTTTCGGTAAACTGGAAAATAAAAGCTTTACTGAATTAAATAACCTTCCATCAGATCATTTAGTTGAAAGTTCCATCACCATTTCTGTCGGTGAAATCGATCATCAGATTGAAAAAATCGAAAAAAGTTCATGGAATAAATTCAAAGTGAAATGCAAAGGTTTAAATAAAAACAACGTTGAAAAATTATTAAAACTTAACAGACATATCGCTCTTGATTCCAATGCAAGTTTTACGGATGAAGATTGTATCTGGCTTCAGGAAAATGATGAGGTTCAGAAGTTTTCTTACCTGGAACAGCCAAGACCAATTGACGATTATGGAATTTTAGAAAAACAATCTTTTGCAAACTGGATGGCAGATGAAGATTGTCAGAATTTGGATTCATTAGACAAATTAATTCCCTACTATAAAAGCATCAACATCAAATTAATGAAATGTGGCGGATTAACCCCTGCTTTAGAAATGATCAGAAAAGCAAGAGCATTGAATTACAAAATCATGATCGGCTGTATGACGGAATCTACCGTGGGAATTTCAGCAGCCTGTAATTTAACAGGAATGGCAGATTACGCCGATTTAGACGGAGCTAATTTAATCTCAAATGATTATGCAGTAGGAAGTTTTGTGAAAAACGGAAAAATTATTTTATCTTCAGAATCAGGTTTGGGAATCATGATTAAATAAGTGAATAATGAATCGTCAATTCACTTTGTTAGTGAATTTTTAAAATCTTTGCAATTAGCATTTAACTCATAGTCGCAAAACAAAAATAGACTTCAAAAGAAGCCTATTTTTTGTTTGCTGAAATCAGATAATCATAAACCATTTGATGCTGATCTTCCGATAATTTCGCTTTCGGAGCCATTCTGCTTAATGTTTTTATCCAGCCCTGATCGTCGTGTTTTGCAGGATCCGGCAATTTGTGGCATCTGTTGCAGGAATTTTCAAAGATGGTTTTTCCCTGAGCCAATTGTTCGGATGAGGTGTATTTTGGCCCGGTTACGGCTACACTTTTTGGTCCGCACGATACGACGATGGTTGCAGAAGCTAACGTCATACCCAAAATCAGTTTTTTCATATTACTATTTTTTGTTGTGATTTATTTTTTTGCAGATACGATATAATCGTACACCCACTGATGCTGTTCATCGGTAAGTCTTGCTTTCGGAGCCATTGAATTCATAATTCCGACCCACTGAACAGAAGTATGGGAAGCCGGATCCGGTAATTTGTGACATCTTCCGCAAGAGTTTTCGAAAATTGTTTTTCCTTGTGCAATTTGTTCTGCTGTAGAAGTCGAAGCTACAGGAGCCGTTGCTGTTGAAGCTTTTGGAGTACAGGATGCCAGTAAAACGGCAGCAAATGATGCTACAGCGATAAGTTTTTTCATGTTTTTTAACTGTTTATTCAAACAAATGTAGCAAATTACCGTTTCCATTGATAAAATTGTACATAATTTAGAAGAAATAAAAATTACAACACCCGTCAGAAAGTTTGTTTTCAATGTCTAATTATTAATAATGAAATGAATAAAAAGTATTCGAAGAAATTCCCTTCCTCTGGAGGAGTGTCAAAAATTCGGAAGAATTTTTGACGGGGTGGTTAGAGTAAATTAAATTCTAAATATTTTATCTGAAGCTGTTTCCCGCTTTCCGTACTCGCTATTTTAGGGTTTCGGCGGCAGCGAAGCTGCCGCCGAAACCCTAAAATGAGCTCAGACAAATACTCAATCGGGGCTAGATCAGAGTTCAGTTACAATATTTCTGATGCATTGTAATGAAAGACAAACCTAAAAAAACTCAACTTAAAAATTTCGTAATCCAATAAATTCCCTCTTGACCATTCCCGTTTAATTGTCTATTTTTGAAACAATGAAATTTTCTACAGAAGAACTAATAGAAGGAATAAGATCGGGAAACAAACGCCTGATCGCAAAAGCCATTACATTAGTTGAAAGTAAAAAAGCCGAACACAGAATACAGGCAGAAGAACTCCTCAAACAGATCATGCCTTTTACCGGAAACTCAACCAGAGTAGGTGTGACGGGCGTTCCGGGAGCCGGAAAATCAACTTTCATTGAAAATTTCGGAAGACTTGCCATTGCCAATGGCAAAAAAGTGGCAGTTTTAGCCATTGATCCAAGTTCAGCCATCAATAAAGGAAGCATTTTGGGCGATAAAACCCGCATGGAAGAACTTGCCAAAGAAGAAAATGCATTTATACGACCTTCCCCGAGTTCCGGATTTCTGGGCGGAGTGGCAAACACAACTTTTGAAACCATGATGATCTGCGAAGCGGCAGGTTACGATTATATTTTAATAGAAACCGTTGGAGTAGGGCAATCTGAAGTTTTGGTTGCCGATATTACGGATGTTTTTTTATTCTTAAAAATCATTGGCGGCGGAGATGAACTTCAGGGCATCAAACGCGGAATTATGGAAATGGTGGATGTTATTTTCATCAATAAAGTCGATCAGGACAACCTTCAGAAAGCCAAAAATACAAGACTGGAATTAAAAAGAGCCTTAGATTTTATTCCGCCAAAAGAAAAAGACTGGAAAGTTCCTGTTTTACTAGGGTCTGCTTTAAGCAATGAAGGTCTGAACGATGTTTTTGAAAAAATTAATGATTTTATTAATCTTAAAAAGAAAACCAACCGTTTCGAAGAGGTAAGAATCCAACAGGCAGAAAAACGGTTTGAATATTGGGTTCAGGAATATATTCTGTCCATGATGAAAAAAAATAATTCCGTGGAAGAAGCATATCTTCTGCACAAAAAAAATGCTTCAGCCATGATTTCAAATCCAAGCACCGAAGCAAAACTATTTGTAGATAAATTTTTGTCTAAAGAATAATTTTAATTAAAGCTTTTCTTTCTCCTCTTCATTTTTCGTAATATATCCATCATACGAAATCGGCTGTCTGTCGTTGCTTCTGATAGAAGTAAAAGCCTTTCCGTTTTTGAAAACCTCCATATTGATTTCATCAACAGAACTTTGATCATTCACTTTAATTTTTACGATCCATTTTCCCTTTTTTCCCTGAGACTTCGTCACGGTAAAATCTTTTGAAGTAAATCTGTAACTGTTTTGGGTCGTATTTCCGTAAGTAGGATTAAAAACTCTTCCGAAATAAGGCAGTACAACCTCAAGCTTATCTTTTCTCAGATCAATAGAATAATTGCTTCCCGAAAGATCAAGAATTCTCGACGCTGTAGCGTTGGGAAGAGAACCCATCACATTAATAACGTCGTAATTGGTGGGCGTGGCTCTTTCTGCATGAAACGAGAAGTCTTCGGAATTCACAAGTGCTGTTACAGCGGAAGGATCCGTAGCGGTTTGAGAAGAGCAGTTTTGGAAGACCATCAGAAATCCAAAAACAAATATAATCGAAATATACTTTTTCATAATACTAAAATAATTGTTAAATTTATATAGCAAATTATATGCAAATATATTGTTTAAAATTATTTTGGAACAAAAATTGTAAAGGTTGAACGTATACACTCGCACTATGAAAATAAAACACATTTTTGGAATTGGAGCCGTTGCCCTGTCGGTTGCTGCTTGTACTACAAACCCAATTACGGGCAGATCTTCTCTGCAGCTGGCAAATAACTCAGAAATTATGACCATGTCTGCTCAGGAATACAAAACAACATTAGGAAAATCTAAAGTGATTTCCGGAACTGCAGATGCGAAAAAAGTGGTAAGTGTAGGTTCCAGAATAAAATCTGCTGCCGAAAGATATTATCAGCAAATCGGGCGTTCCGCAGATCTTGCGAACTACAATTGGGAATTTAATCTTCTTCAAAGCAACGAGCTCAATGCATGGTGTATGCCGGGCGGAAAAGTTGCCGTATATACAGGAATTTTACCGGTTACAAAAAATGAAAACGGTTTGGCTGTGGTAATGGGACACGAAGTTTCTCACGCTTTGGCGGGACACGGAAACGAAAGAATTTCTCAGGCTATGATTGCACAATATGGCGGACAGATTTTGGGAGGATCTATTTCTAATTCTCAGTGGGCAAGCGTTTTCCAGCAGGTTTATCCAATTGGATCTCAGGTTGCTTTATTGAAATACGGAAGAAATCAGGAGTCTGAGGCAGATCAGATGGGATTATATTTAATGGGAATGGCAGGTTACGATCCAAGAGAAGCAATTCCTTTCTGGAACAGAATGGAAGCTGCATCTACAGGAGCAAGACAGCCGGAATTCCTTTCCACTCACCCGAATCCTGAAACAAGAATCTCCGATATTAATAAAAATTTGCCTAAAGCTTTAGAATATTACAAGGCTGCAGGTGGAAAAATATAAATCATAAAGAATTTAATCTTGAGTAAAAGCCTTGTTGAATTTTAATAAATTTGATGGGGCTTTTTAATTAAACACTTAAACACAACACTATGAAAAATTTAACCATTATCGGGCTTGTACTCTTAGCCTTATCTATCCTGCTTTTTTATTTAACGTCTAATAATTTTACCATTAATGATCTTCAGATGTCTCATATTATGGGAATCTTAGGAGGGATTGGAATCGGCTTAATTATTGGTGGAATGGTAGGGTATGTAAGTAAAGGAAGTGCCATAAAAGCTGAGCAGAAAAGAAAAGAATTTAAGCAGTTGCAGAAAGATAAGGAAGATCTTGAACAGCAGGCTGCAGAAATTGCAAGACGTGAAGCAGAACTTCGCAGTCGTGAAAATCAAAATCCTCAAATCTAATGATCTGAGGATTTTTTTATCAGTTGTTATTTTCGCCGGTTAAAATTTATATCCCACACCTACCATAAACAAGTTAGGTCTGTTATCGTATCTGATTTCCTGACCGGAAACCTTATTAATAAAGTTTCTGGAATCTTTACTGAAAGCTCCTTCATATTTGGCATTGACAAGAAATTTTTTAATTTCAAGCTGTGCCCCGAATTGATAGCCTACTGTAAAATTATCCTTTGCATTTTCCTGAAAATCGTTAAAAGTATCTTCTTTGCTTAAATTATAACTTGCAACAGGACCTACATACACCCCTAAAAAGTCACCTAAAACTTTATGTCCGATTAATACAGGTAAGTCCAGACGGTTATTTTTAATATCAAAAGTGGTGTTGGATGCAGGATCTGTAAAATCACTTTTAAAAGTTGTATAATACAATTCCGGCATTAGAAAGAACGATGCAGGAAGATTCGCTTTTAAAGAAAGACCAATATTGAAGCCTACATTATTTTTACCTTCTCCTTCAATTGCCTGGTTTACGGTTCCTTTAATGTTTTTCCATGAAGGAGATCCCGTAGGAAAAATTAAATTTGCTTTTCCTGCAAGGGAAATTTGTGCAGAAGCAAACATAGAAAAACCTATTAATGCGATACTAAGTGCCTTTTTCATTATCTTCTATTTTTGTAATGGTATTATCAATAGTTTTATTATTCTCAAGCAGATATTCTCTCAGTTCTTTAAATAATTCTGATGAATAAACGAAATCAATAAGGTTTTTATTGCCCGCCGTAATCAGGACGTCTTTATTTCCTTCCCATTCTTTAATTCCAAGTCTCAGATAGACAATTTTTTCCCCAATCGTCATTACCGAATTCATATCGTGGGTATTGATGATCGTTGTTGTGTTATATTCCTTGGTAATTTCAAGCAAAAGATCATCGATGACGTTCGATGTATAAGGATCCAGTCCGGAATTTGGCTCATCACAGAAAAGATATTTCGGATTGTTGACAATAGCTCTTGCAATTGCCACACGTTTCTGCATCCCTCCCGAGATTTCAGAGGGGAATTTTCGGTTGGCTTTATCCAGATGTACTCTTCCGATAACATCAAAAACCCTTTTTTTCTTTTCTCTGAATGTTAAATTGGTAAACATATCCAGTGGAAACATAATATTTTCTTCCACCGTTAAAGAATCAAACAAAGCACTTCCCTGAAATACAGTCCCGATTTCTGAACGAAGATGCTGTTTTTCCTCACGCGTCATTACATTGATGTCTTTTCCGTCGAAAAGAATCTCTCCCGATGTCGGCTGATAAACATTCAGTAAACTTTTAAGGAAAACCGTTTTTCCGGAACCACTCTGCCCGATAATTAAATTTACCTTTCCTTTATCGAAAGTTGTTGAAATTCCTTTAAGTACTTCAACTTCATCAAAACTCTTTTTAAGATCTTTTACCTCAATCATCAGCTTAAAATTAATTGGGTTAATAATAATTCCGAAAGGATAATAAATACCATCGTCCAGACAACCGCCTGAGTACTCGCTCTACCTACTTCCAGAGAGCCTCCTTTTACATTATATCCGAAATAGGATGGAACTGTAGCAATAATAAAGGCAAAAACAATTGTTTTGGTAAATGCATAATAAATAAACAGATTAGGCATATACATCTGAATTCCCACAACATAATCATTGGTTGTCCAGTTTCCCGTTAAAATTCCAGCAACATAACCGCCCCCGATACCAAAAACAATACTGATGGCGATTAACAGAGGATTAAAAATAACACAGGCAATAATTTTAGGTAAAATAAGAAAGTTTGGGGAGTTTACTCCCATAATGTCCAGTGCGTCGATCTGCTCGGAAACCCTCATCGTTCCGATACTTGAAGCAATATAGGAACCTACTTTTCCGGCAAGGATCAAACTGATGATGGTTGGAGAAAACTCCAGAACTAATACTGCTTTCGTAGCATATCCTACAAATGATGGAGGAATAGGGAAATCGGAAGCATCAAAATTGTTGAACATCTGAATGGCAACAACAGCTCCCACGAATATTGAAGTAAAGATCACCAACCCGAAAGAGTTGACGCCCAAATCGTTGATTTCTCTCATGAACAGCTTCCAGAAAACCTTCATTTTCTGAGGCTTCTGAATAGATTTACCAAGAAGAAGAATGTATTCTCCGACTGCTGTAAAAAACTTTTTTAACATTCTGCTAAATTAGACTTTTTTTATTGAATTAAATTAAACTTGAGACTAAGACTGAAGCTCTGTTTTAATATTAAATTTAGTATATCATAATGTAGACCAAAAACATTATTTTGCATTTTTATCTCCGCCTACCACCAATAAAATTGTTTTCAAAATAATAACAAGATCCAGTAAGAAACTCCAGTTTCTTACGTAGAAAGCATCTGCCAAAACTCTTTTGTTCATTTCCACTTCCACGTCTCCTGCATCACCGCGAAGTCCGTTTACCTGCGCAAGACCCGTAATTCCGGGACTTACCATACTTCTTAAACTGTATCTTCCGATTTTAGGTTTGTAATAATCGTCTACAGCCAACATATGCGGTCGCGGCCCTACAATAGACATTTCACCTTTCAAAACATTCAGGAACTGAGGCATTTCATCGAGGCTTGTTTTTCTTAAAAATTTCCCGATTTTCGTAATTCTGGAATCATTTTCCGAAGTGGTTTTGGTAGACGATTCATCGTTCACAACCATCGTCCTGAATTTGATGCATCTGAAAACTTCTTCATGGAAACCATATCTTTCCTGTATGAAAAAAACCGGACCTTTAGAAGATGAACGGATTAATATTGCAATGATCGGAAAAAGCCAAGAACAGATTCCCACCAAAACAATTACTGAAAAAATAACATCGAAAGTTCTTTTCAGCAGGAAATTAGAATGATAATCTAAAGGATATTTTGCCTGATTGAGGACAGGCTGCGTCTGAATATAGCCAATATCATACAGAAAAAAATTGTTCTGAACAATGCTTGGAATAAGGGAAATATGTACCTTATTGGCTTCTGCCAATCTGAAAATCTCTCTTTCCTGTTTTTCGTTGTATATATTTTCGGTCGGAATAAATAAGGTATGAATTCCGTTTGTCTTCCAGAAATCAATCAGCTCTTCAGCTTTAATTTCAGAATTTTTATAGTCGAAAATTTTATAACCGTAATCTCTTCTCTCCTTTAAAATATTCTTTAAAACTTCTGTAGAGCTGTTTTCGCTCAGGAACATGACATTTCTGTGGTTGATTCCGAGACTTCTGAAGTATTTAATTCCAAAATAAATTAAAGATTTCGCAAGGAAAATAAAGAAGAACAGGTAAAACGAAAGCCAGTAAATATCCGAATTGAAAAATACATTATAACTAACTTTTCCGATGAGTAAAACTCCGATAATAAAAAGCAAAAAATGAATTAAAAGCCTTTCTAAGAATAAGGTATAAGTAAGGTTTCTCGGAATATTATAAATCTTTGTCCTGCCGCTGAGAAGCATCCAGAACAGAAATAATAATGCCAGAGAAAATAAATTCTGATACCAGGTTTCCTGATTGTATTTTAAATTTTCATTTCTGCTCAGAAAAAAGAATATAAAAATAGATGCAATAACCATAAGGTCAAGCAAAACGATGATCGATTTCAGGTATCTGGAGTATCGAATTCTCTGCATCTATCAGTATTTCGGATACGAAAGGCTAAGTTACATATTTTTTACGGGATATTCAGGTACTTATGGGTCTGAACTGAGGCTCTCCATTCCGGATGTTCTAAAATGAAGTCTGTAATTTTAGGATACATTTCATCTCTTTTGCTCCATTCGCTCTGAAGATACAAAGTACAGTTTTCCGAAACTTTTGCGGCCTGTTCCTCTGCAAATTTAAAATCATTGTTATTGAAAACGATTACTTTAAGCTCATGAGCTTTGGCGTAAATTTCCTCTTTCGGAAGCCCTGTTTTCTTTGGCGAAAGCGTAATCCAGTCGATTTGTCCGCTCATAGGATAAGCGCCCGAAGTTTCAATATGGATGGAACAGCCCAGTTCTTTTAGCTTTCCGGTTAAAATATCAAGATTCCACATCAAAGGTTCACCGCCCGTCAAAACAATCGTTTTACAGTGTTTAGCTGCAGTTTCGGCAATCTTTTCTGCATTCATTAACGGATGGAGATTCGGATCCCAGCTTTCTTTTACATCACACCAATGGCAACCGACGTCGCAACCACCTAATCTGATGAAATAGGCTGCTTTTCCGGTATGCGCTCCTTCTCCCTGAAGAGTGTAAAAATGCTCCATTACAGGGAGCATTTTACCTTCTTTTAATAATATTTCTTCTGTTAAATTCATTTTAAAATTAGTCGTTATAGACCGAAGTTTTATAAGCAATGATGGTATTTTTCATCAGCATCGCTCTTGTCATAGGTCCAACTCCTCCCGGAACCGGCGTAATCCAGCTTGCCTTTGCTGCACAGCTGTCGAAATCGACGTCACCCGCCAAATAATATCCTTTTAGAGAATCGTCGTCTACTCTTGTAATACCTACATCCACAATTACAGCTCCTTCTTTTATCATTTCACCTTTTAAAAAGTGAGGATCACCTAAAGCGGTAATTACGATGTCTGCTTTTTTAGTATATTCTTCGATGTCTTTTGTGTAAGAGTGCGTTAACGTTACCGTAGAATTTCCCGGGAAATCTTTTCTTCCCATCAGAATGCTCATCGGTCTTCCTACAATTTTACTTCTTCCGATAATTACACAGTCTTTACCTTTTGTTTCAATATTATATCTTTCCAGTAATGTTAAAATTCCAAACGGTGTTGCCGGTAAGAACGTATCCATTTCCAAAGCCATTTTTCCGAAATTTTCAGGGTGGAAACCGTCAACATCTTTTCTCGGATCGATTGCGTTGATGATTTTTTCCTGATCAATCTGCTTTGGTAAAGGCAACTGAACGATAAATCCGTCTACTGCTTTCGACTTATTTAATTCATCGATCTTTTCCAATAATTCAGATTCTGAAACGGTGCTTGGAAATTTAATTAAGCTCGATTGAAATCCAACTTCTTCACAATCTTTTACTTTTGCATTTACGTAAGCCTTACTTGCTCCGTTGTTTCCCACAAGAATGGCTACCAAATGCGGTGCTCTTCTCTTGTTGGCGAGAATTTTTTCTACTTCAGCTTTGATTTCCTGTTTTATTTCTTTGGATACTTTTAATCCGTCAAGAATTTCTGCCATTTTTACTTTTATTACTTTTTATTAGATTTTTATGGATATTTTTCCGGATTCTGGTGTGTGCAGAAGACGGAAATTACATAAACCAATTTTTTAATTTCATCGATGTGAAATAAAATTATGTAAGGGAACTTTTTAAGAGGAAGCACTCTGACATCATCATATCTAATTTGAAAAAAAGGATTTCTTTCCAATTGATCATATGCTTTTGAAAGTTGTTTTTCGAAGTTGGATGCTACAGAATTAGAAATCTTTTTATAATAATTTATAGCTTCCAAAATATCGTCATCTGCTTCAGGATACTGAAAAATCTCAAATGCCATGATCGTTTTTCAACTTTTTTAAAAATTCTCTAGCCGGAGTGAACTCTTTATGATTTTTAGATTTTCTTTCATCAATCACCCTTTTCATTTCATCCGTCAGCTCAAAATCATCCTCATTTTTTTCAAAGCTGATTTTCATTTTTTTCAAAAGATTTTCCATTAAAGTTTCTTCTTCTTTATTTTTAAGATGAATGGTAATAGTACTCATATCTTTGTATTTTTAATCAAAATTAACGAAAATCAGCAATAATTTATTTGTTTGCTTTATAATAATTAATCAATCCGTTGGTTGAAGAATCATGTGAACTAACTGTTTCGTTGCTTTCAAGTTCCGGTAAAATTTTATTGGCTAAAACTTTTCCTAATTCCACACCGAACTGGTCGAAACTGAAAATATTCCAGATCACCCCCTGAACGAAAATTTTATGCTCATATAACGCAATTAACTGTCCTAATGAAAAAGGAGTTAATTCATTGATTAGTATTGAGTTAGTTGGAGTGTTTCCGTGGAAGACTTTATAGTTTAACAAGAAATCAATTTCCTCATCAGATTTTCCTGAATTTCTTAATTCTTCCTCAACTTCTTCTTCTGTTTTTCCGAAGGCAAGTGCTTCAGTCTGAGCGAAAAAGTTAGCCAACAATTTATCCTGATGGTCAGAAACTTTATTCGGACTTTTCGCATACGCAATAAAATCCGCGGGAATCAATTCTGTTCCTTGGTGAATCAACTGATAGAAAGCGTGCTGTCCGTTTGTTCCCGGCTCTCCCCAGATAATCGGTCCGGTTTCATATTCTACAAACTCACCGTTTCTGTCCACACATTTTCCGTTACTTTCCATATCACCCTGCTGGAAATAAGCAGGAAAACGGTCTAAATATTGCGAGTATGGAAGGATTGCATGAGTGGTTGCTGCATAGAAGTTTCTGTACCATATTCCGATCAGCCCCATTAAAACAGGAATATTTTCTCCAAAATCTGCCGTCTGAAAATGTTGGTCTGTATCGTAAGCTCCTCTTAATAGTTGTTCAAAATTTTCGTAACCCACTGCAAGAACGATACTTAAGCCAATCGCACTCCACAATGAGTATCTTCCGCCAACCCAATCCCAGAATTCGAAGATATTTTCTTCTGCAATGCCGAAGTCTTTAACTGCTTGAACGTTAGTTGATAAAGCGACAAAATGTTTTGCTACATCTTCCTGTTTTCCCGCTTTTAAGAGCCAGTCTTTGGCTGAGTTGGCATTCGTCATTGTTTCCTGAGTGGTAAATGTCTTGGAAGCAATGATAAATAATGTGGTTTCAGGATTTAAAGTTTTCACAGTTTCCGCCAGATGATTTCCGTCTACATTGGAAACAAAATGAACGTTTAACCTTGTTTTAAAATGCTTCAAAGCCGAAACGACCATCACAGGTCCCAAATCTGAACCTCCGATTCCGATGTTCACCACATCTGTAATTTCTTTTCCTGTAAAACCTTTGTGATCCCCTGAAATAATGCTTTCGGAAAAAGATTTCATATGATCTAGCACTCTTTTGATCTGAGGCTTGATATTTTCTCCGTCAACCAGAATTTCTTTGTCTGAAAAATCTCTCAAAGCAGTGTGCAAAACTGCTCTTCCTTCCGTTTCGTTAATTTTATCTCCCGAAAACATTTTGGAAATCGCATCTTTCAATTCACATTCTTCCGCAAGATTTAAAAGAAGATTTTTCGTTTTAGAATCGATTAAATTTTTAGAATAATCAAACAAAAAATTAGGTCTTTTGATTGAAAATTCATTGAAACGATTCGGATTATACTGAAAAAGGCTTCTTAAATCAAAATCATTATTCGCAAATTGGTCGTCAAGTGCTTTCCAGCTATTGGTTTGAGTAGGATTTATTTTTGATAGCATATCTTTAGAAATTAAGGTTTTGTGACTTCGGATTCAGGATTGTTGAATTCCAAATCCTCATGTAAAATTATTGATTTGCAAATTTACGGAATTTTAGTTCAATCATATTAATGGATGATTAAAAATCAAATGTATGTTGAGTAACAAATGAATTTTTTAAAATTTAAAATGCTTATTTTTAGGCATAATATTTCATGACATCATGCTGAACAGAAGAAATTTTATTAAAAAGTCATCTTTGGGAGTAGGATTTTTTGCTTTGCCTGTTTCTGCAAGATTTTTATTTGCAAACGATTACGTTTCTAAAAGACCGCCCTTGAGCGAAAGAAAATTCACTTCTGAGGCTGTTGAGAAAACCATCAAGACCATCAAAAAATCAATTGCTGATGAAGAATTGGCGTGGATGTTTGAAAACTGTTTTCCGAATACTTTAGATACCACGGTAAAATTTTACCAGAAAAATAATAAACCTTATACCTATGTGATCACAGGAGATATTGATGCGATGTGGCTTCGGGATTCTTCCGCGCAGGTTTATCCGTATTTAAGTCTCGCTAACGAAGATGAAAAACTGAAAAATCTTCTGAAAGGCGTCATTAATAAGCAGGTTGAATGCGTTCTTCTTGATCCTTATGCCAATGCATTTTTCAATGATGCCAATAAAGTAAGTGAATGGAAAAATGATTCTACCCAGATGAAACCCGGAATTCATGAAAGAAAATGGGAGATCGATTCACTTTGCTATGTTATGAGATTATCTTACAACTATTGGAAAATAACAGGAGATTCTTCCGTTTTTGATTCCGACTGGAAAAAAGCGATGCTTTTAATTTTGCAGACTTTTAAAGAACAGCAAAGAAAAGATTCAAAAGGACCATATAAATTTCAGCGATCCAACGGAAATCCTCTGGACACACAATTTGCCGGAGGTTATGGAAATCCTACAAAGAAAGTGGGGCTGATTCATTCGATGTTCAGACCTTCGGACGATGCGACTTTTTATCCGTTTTTAATTTCTTCCAATATGTTTGCGGTGGTTTCTTTGAGGGAGACTGCGGAAATTTTTTCTGAAATTTTTAAAGATGAAAATACCGTCGCTCAGTTTAAAAATTTAGCTAAAGAAGTGGATGAAGCCATTCAGAAATATGCAGTTTTAAATCATCCGGAAGCTGGGAAAATTTATGCCTTGGAAATCGATGGTTTCGGAAATGCTTTATTTATGGATGATGCCAATGTCCCGAATTTATTATCCATTCCGTATTTGGGTTACAGATCCAAAGAAGACGAGATCTATAAAAATACCCGAAAATTTTCTCTGAGCAAGGCGAATCCGTGGTTCAGCGAAGGTAAATTTGCCAAAGGAATTGGCGGACCGCACATCGGAGAGCATAAAATCTGGCCTTTGGGTTTGATTATGCAGGCTTTGACAACGGATGATAACGAAGAAATTGTTTCCTGCTTAAAAATGCTGAAAGCCACTCATGCCGGAACCGGATTTATTCACGAATCTTTTGATGTAGATAATCCGAAAGACTTTACAAGAGCTTGGTTTGCATGGGCAAATACATTGTTTGGAGAACTAATTCTTTATCTCTATAAAACAAAACCGGAAATTCTGAAAAGAAAGTTTTAAACACAAAAAACCTCCGGATTTACCGAAGGTTTATTGTAAAATTTAAAATATATATAGATAACCGAAGTTAGGATCGCTAAATTTCTGTACTAGCTTGTTTTTTAGCAGGTTTTCTTTTTCTTACAAAATAAATAGCGGCAATTCCGATTAATACAATTGGCCAGACTGTGATGAGTCCTACTACAATTTTCTGGATCAGATAATATCCTTCCACGAAAGCTGATTTTGCGCTGTACAGAAAATCAAATTTGTACTTATCGTCTATGCTTTGTGTGTTGGTAACTGCAATTTCTGCGACTCTTATTTTGGGTTCTTTAATGTAAATGTCAACAGTGCTGTATTTCAGCATATCGGTCATATTCATGCTTTCCAGTTGCTGGCTGTTTCCTTCCTTCATATTTTCATCGCTCATGGTTACTTTGTCTTTATTTACCTTCATCTGAGCAATATTGTCGGTTGTTTTCTTATTGCGCTGAGCTTCCAGAGCCGAATATTTTATATTTGCCGTTACATCTTCCGCATTAATCGATCTTGCATTCAGGAACAGTTTTTTATTATTAATTAAAGTCAGCAGTTCGCCCAGTTTTTCTGTAGGAACTCTTACCTGCATGGCATTTTCGGACTGATATTTTTTTATCAGCATTGCCTGTTCATCCGATGTATTGTAGGTTTCCTCAGAAACCACATTGCTTTTCAGGTCGCTGTGCGTTACGAAGCCTCCCAATTCCTGAACGGATTTTTCAATGGATATGGTCGCGTCATAGACATCTTTTACTTCCATATTCACGTCTGCGGTTTTAATGAACTGCTTGTCTTTTACCTTCATGGTTGCCACAGAAGAAACACTGTCCGAAGATATTGCTATTGCCGAATCAGCAGATGCATATTTTTCAAGATTTTCGGAAGAAACTTCTCCTTTTTTGCATGAATAAATTCCCAGTAAAAGTGCTGTTGCGATGCTTAGTCTGATGTACTTCGTTTTCATAGATATAGATTTTTTAATGTTTGCTTATCCCAAAGTTCAGACAGAATCGTTTGTAATATTTGAAAATGAAACGTAAAAATTCTGTAAAGAGAAATTCTGTTTTAAGTGGTTGTAATTCATTGTTTTGTAAATTGTGGGCTATTCAGCTACCTCATTTTCGGAGTAATTTTTGCTGTTCTTTTACAAATCAAACACAACAAATTATTATGTCAAATACTTTTTCCAAAATCCGAAACGCCATAGAATTATTCAGATCCATAGATTTTGATCAGTTGAGTGCTATTTCTCAAAAAGTAAATCTTCCCAAGCTGATGGAAAATTTCTCCAAATTAGACGATAAACAGCTTAACGGAATGATGAAAATGCTCGATCCGAATAAAAAGAAGAAAGAGCTTCCTGATATAGACGGCGATTTCTACGACATCTATCACACATTAAGTCCTGAACAGCGGGAAATTCAGTTAAAAGTGAGAGCGTTCATGGAAAAAGAAGTAAAACCGCTTGTTAATCACTACTGGCTGCGTGATGAATTTCCTCACGAACTGATTCCAAAATTTCAAAAACTGAATATCTGCGGAGTTACTTACGAAGGGTACGGCTGTCCCGGAATGCCTTTTCTAATGGAAGGTGTTATTGCGATGGAAATGGCTAGAATTGATGCTTCTATTGCTACTTTTTTCGGAGTGCAGTCCGGTTTGTCGATGGGTTCCATTTATATCTGCGGTTCCGAAGAGCAAAAACAGAAATGGCTTCCACAGATGCAGAAGTTTGAAAAAATCGGAGCCTTTGGATTAACAGAACCCGAAGTAGGTTCCGGAGCAGCGGGAGGATTAACGGTAACTTGCAAAAAAACACCTGAAGGCTGGATTCTGAACGGACAGAAAAAATGGATCGGAAATGCAACGTTTGCAGATTTAATTATTATCTGGGCAAGAGATCTTGATGATGGCGAAGTGAAAGGATTTATTGTTGAAAAAGACAATCCGGGGTATTCCGTTGAGAAAATCAAAGGAAAAATGGCGTTGAGAATTGTTCAGAATGGTTTGATTACGCTGAAAGATTGTTTGGTGACAGAAGAAAACAGGTTGCAGAATGCCAATTCCTTTAAAGACACCGCAAAAGTTTTGCGAATGACGAGAGCAGGAGTAGCATGGATGGCTACAGGATGCGCAAGAGGAGCGTATGAAAGTGCGTTGGATTACACCAGAAAAAGAGAACAGTTCGGAAAACCGATTGCTTCTTTTCAGATGATTCAGGGGCACTTGGTAGAGATGCTTTCTAATCTTACGGCAATGCAGACCATGGTTTTCAGGCTTTCTGAAATGCAGGATGAAGGAATTTTAAAAGATGAACACGCTTCTCTGGCAAAAGTTTTCTGTACCATGAGAACCAGAGATATTGTTTCCAGAGCGCGTGAAGTGATGGGCGGAAACGGAATTCTGCTCGAATATGATGTGGCAAGATTTGTAGCTGATGCAGAAGCTATTTATTCTTACGAAGGCACAAAAGAAATCAACTCCCTTATCGTAGGAAGATCAATTACAGGTTTCAGTGCATTTGTATGATGATGTAAAAGTGAATGGTCAATGGTCAATTCGCTTTGTTTGGCAATTTTAAAATTCACGTGCGTAGCAAAATTCACCATTGACCATTTAGTCTATTATTTCACTAAGGTTTTATATTTTTCTTTATTGTCGATAATCATCCAAATATTGATAAGGAAAAGAACTCCGGCAATTGACATTCCCATGGGAGATTTGTCTAAGGTAAAGATATGACAGACAATTCCGATCATTACCGGAAGAATAATAATGGCGCCCAAAGCTCTCGTTTTAGCAAAAATAAAAAGCAGACCGCCTATAACTTCGACTACTCCTGTAAGCGGCATCAGCCAACTGATTTCTCCAAATGCGGCAAAAAGTTTCATTTGTTCGGGAGTCGGCTTTTCCATCGGCATATAATTGAAGAATTTGTTTAATCCGGCATTAATGAACATCAATCCGAAAAGAAGGGAAAGGATAAATTTTACGATTTTCATGTTATGATTTTTTATTAAAGTTAAATAAAAATATAATCGGCTGATTAAAAAGGAAATGAAATTTAAATAAATTCTCGGTTTTGAGAAATATTTATTGAATTATATGGATTGATTTAATATATTTGTTGTGCAAGACAAATAAAACTAAATATTATGCTGAAAAATCTTAAAAAACTAAATCGTGCAGATTTAAGAGAAATTAAAGGAGGTGGAGGCGCAGAAAAATGCGATATCGGACCTGTTGGATGTCCTTGTAAAATTCCGCCGGGCGATCCCTGTTTAGGTGGAGGAGGAGATCCGGGAAATCCTGGCGATCCTGTAGGATATTGTCCGGACAGCGGTCAGTATATCTACTGTACAGAAACCTGCCCAAATGGATTACAGCCGCTTTGTGCATTGTAAAAATAAAAGCCTTCGATTTTGAAGGCTTTCTTTTTTATAGTTAATGCTTGATAATCAATCCATTTCCTTTAAAGTAATGTTCTTGGAAATTTTATAGGTTTTCTTCTTTTTATCGGGCTTTTCTTCTTCACCCAGCAATTTTCCCCAAGGCTGAAGTCCCTGAACTCTTTCGAAAATTATTTTAATGATGGCGATAGCCGGAATGCACAGAAACATCCCCGCAATTCCCCAAAGATGTTCCCCGATAAGAATTCCTATAAATGAAAATAAAGCATTGATTTTTACTTTGGAACCCACCACAAATGGCAGAATAATATTTCCGTCTACAATATGAACCGCAATATAGCCCATTGCCACATAAATACAGGTAGATGGAGTAGAGGTTGCGAAAGCGATAAAACATGAAATCAAAAGACTGATGCAGATTCCCAGATACGGAATTACATTTAACAAGCCCGTAAGAACTCCTAAAAGAATGGCGTATTTTACTCCCAGAATCGTAAGAACAATAGAAGTAAGGACGGAAACGATTAAAATCTGAAGACACAATCCGATAATGTACTTTTTGGTCATCACTCTTACTTCGCCTACCACTTCCTGAACGCTGGCTTTATGTTTTTCATTAAAAACGGTAATAATAAAGTTGTTTAAAACTCTTCTGTAATTTAAGATGAAGATAAAAAACAGAATAAAAAACACAAAGAATCCTAAACTCGAGGAAAAAATCCCAAAAGTAAAGCCCAGAATAACGCCAGATGAAGAAAGAAGTTTATTCAGTCCCTGATCAATATAATTAAGCTGCTCATCTATTTTTACGTGAAAAGTTCTGGAAACCCAGTGCTGAATGTCTTCCGCGACCGAGGTGAACTGCTTTTTAAGGTGTGGAATATCTTTACTGAAATCCGAAAGCTGTGATCCGAAAAAGTAAATTAATCCCGTTAAAATGAACAGCATCATTAAAACAGAAGCAATGGTCGACATGGATCTTGTAAATCTTAATCTTTTCTCCAGAAAATTGGCAATAAGCAGAAACAGCATCGCCATTAAAAATGCCAGAAAAAACGGAGCTAAAATACTCTGCCCCAAAGCAAGAAGATATCCCAATCCGATGATGGAAATAATAACCAGCGTGAGTTTTACAAGAAAAGGGAGCCGAACTGTATTCATAATTTAAAATCTTACTTCTATAAAATTAGTAAAAACACTTGTAACAGAAGGGCTATTTTTCAATTTGTTTAACATAACTTCAATTCAGTGTCCCGGATTATTCAATGTATAAGATCATTATTATTGGATTCTGTATTCTTAAGTTTACCAAAGAAAAAAGGACAGAAATAAGTCTCTGTCCTTAATTTGTTCCCAAAAATGAGAACTTGTGATAATTTTAATGATATTTATAAAACTTTTTCAACGGTAACGTAACTGTTATTGGTTACGGTATAAGATACAGTTCCTCCTATTTCTGAAACTGTTTCCAGGGTAATATACTGTCCCTGAACCATGTATACGGAAAAATCAAGGTTTATTTTCCTGTTTGTTCCGTCGAAGTTTACTGTATTTTCAAGCAACTGGCATCGGAGCGCATCATTTACATACAATCCTGCTCCGAGTCTGTTGCTGAAAGTTCCTGCAGGACCTGTGAAGGTAAGATTAAGATTAATTCTGTATAATCCGGTCTGCCGAATATACAATCGGTTGATATTGGCTCCTCCAGTTCCCACATTCGTTTTCAGCTTTAGCGGATCTGCAAGAAAATTCGGTTTATCAATTAAAGAATTTATCGGAAGCAGAGTTGATCCTAAAGTTGTACTTACAGAATTAATCTGAAATCTTGAAATATTATCAGATTCCACTTCAAATGCTTTACTCCATGCCAATCCGTCAAAAACCATCGTCTGTCCTGTACTCTTTACAAATAAGAGCATTCCTCTCAGGTTTTCTATTCTGGCAGAAGGTGCGTTGCTGCCTGTAAAAGGCAGATCCGTCTCAGTTTCTACAGCGGGAAGACCAAATCCTTTTACTCCTGTCGCTTCACTAGCATTGGTGATGTACAGCATTACCTGATCAGAGCCATTCGCATTTAAGTCGGGATTAGTAAGATTGGTGAAATTAATCTGAGCGCTGCAAATATTCAGTAAAAAGATAAATAGTAAATAAATATTTTTTTTCATCATTAATAGTTTTTAATTAAACGCGCTGCCAAATACGAGTAAAGAGCATTAGAATCTGTTCCGTAAGCAGATAAAGAGCCTCCCGAAATAGCATTTGAGCTGATTTCCGGAACCACTCTGAGCTCTGCTCCTGAAGGTAAGTAGACGGTCTGCGAAAAGCTTGAAGTCTTGTTTCCCTGTGTGTCGATTACAAAAATAATAGAATAATTGGTCTTGGTAACTACAGTTTCCCAATCTGATGTTGAGGTATATTTTACCTGAAGACTCATTTTAAATTCTGTAATTCCTGCCTGTAATCCGAAACTACCTCCTGTAAAGCCTAAGGCAACAGCAATATCGTAGATGCCGGATTGTTTTATAGTTACATTTCCTGTGTTTTTTAATGTTAAATTGTCTACGAGCACCTGGCTTCGGTTATCTGCAGCCAGATAAGTAGGCGTGTTTCCGGCGAAGCAGAATCCGATCCCAAATGAAATGCAGGGAATCGTAATCCCTGAAGAGACTCCTAAACGGGAAGCTTTCGGCTGATAGATCGCCTGAATCTGTCTTGCAGGATTCCAGGAATATCCGTCGTATTTATAGTACTGATCATCATTTTTACTGTAGATCAGACTTCCTGTAAGATTAGGATAATCATCAAAAATATCCGTTGCAGACGCATTGTATTTCGGGAAGGTTGTATAGGTATTGGAAAAGGGAAGAATAACACCTTTGGATCCATCCACGATTTTTACAATGTTTTTTGTACTGATATCATTTCCGCCGATTACTATTTGTCCATGAAATAGCTGGAGGGAAAATATTACGGCAAATAATAAATTTTTTTTCATCATTACATGTTTATTTTTTCTATAATAATTTCAGAAACAGAGTTTCCTGTTTTATCCATAGAGAAAAACATATTGTTTCCTCCCAATACTCCTGTACACACGCCCGTTCCGATGTTTTGTGTACCGTTCATTGTCAGTCTCAGTTTATCACCTGCATTGAAAACGCCTACGTAGGTAAAAGAAAGTGCCTGTCCCACGTCAATAGCACCTGGAGCTAAGGTAGTTACCGATAAGGCTCCGGATGTTGAGCTGCTTGAATTATTATTAATAGGTCTCCACGTTGCATCTGTAGAAGAACTTAATTCCAGATTTACCCTCGATTGAAGATTGATAACAACTCCTGCACACAAAGGCGTACTTATATCAATCGCGCCGCTTTTAAAAGAAATCTTATAAAGACCTTTTTCATTTATATTAATCACATTGCTGTTCGTAGAGGCAAGAGCAACACTCGAAGAAATATCATTAAAAACAGGACTGCTGTTTGTAAAAAGAATATTTTCCGTAGAGCAGGTTCTTACGGTAAGCGCGCAGGCTAATCCGCACGTTCCGCAAGATGAAGTTACAACGCCGGATCTTATGAATCTTGCCATTTTATTGCTCTTCATGGTGCTTACAATAGGATCCGATATTTTCCAGGTTGTGCCGTCATTCTGTACAATACTTCCGGTTTCTCGGTTGAATATTATTGATCCCTGAGTTCCTGTTCCGGTAGTTGCCGTTTCGGAGACGGGCAAAGATAATGCTGTATTGGATCTCGGAATCCTTGCTGCGAAATTATCCTGCTTTATATGCAGCATTGCTCTTGAATCCGGTTGAAAAGAAGTGTCTTTCGAAATCCCTATTTGAGCGTTTGGCAAAAACGAAAGAAGACCAAAGAACAATAAAATAATTTTTGTTTTCATCGCTAGTTTTTCAATTTGTTATAAATAATCTGATACAGCCAAATACCTACTTGGGCTTCGTCCAACAATGGATGATGGTAATTTCTTAAATGTCGGGTCTGGTGGCTGGTGAAAATCTGTAAGATTTTTAAAGTTTTTAACTGAAAGCTGAAACTTTAAAATGTTTTTGCTTACACAAAGTTCATTATAAAAAAGAAAAATTATTGTTGATCTATATCAATAAAAAACGTTGATCTAAATCAACGTTTTTTATAATACTGAATAAAATTTATAAGAATTTACTGGTTTTTCAGCATATTGCTTTTAATCCTGCTATAAGTTTCTTTGGTTAAACCAAGATAAGAAGCAATAAGATGTTGCGGGAATTTCTGAAAAAAATCCGGATAACAGTTTTCAAGTTCCTGTATTCTTTGTTTTGCAGGCAGCATATTGGTCGCATAAAGCCGTTTTAAAAGCTGTAAAGACTGTCTTTCAAAAAGAATCCTGCGCGCTTCAAGAATAAAAGGCTGATTGATAAGATGCTCTTCAAAATCTTCTTTTGTAAATATCAACAGCTCGGAACGCTGATATGCCTGAATATAATATGATGAAGGTATATTTTTCAACATGCTTTCCCTGTCTCCGACCCACCAGTTGTCTATAAGTAAACCCAGAACTTTCTCTTTACCTTTTTCATCAAGAGAATACTGTTTAATAGCTCCCTTAACGATAAATCCGGTTAATTTACATATTTCACCTTGCTGAAGAAAATACTGGTTCTTTAATAAAGTCTTAGGTTTGAAAACCTCTTTGATGATCTTAATTTCTTCGGGATTGAGAGGCGAAGCTAACAATCCATTCAAATATGAAATAAATTTATTATACATCTTTTTTCCGAATATAATTTTAGTAACATTATGTTTTTTTATACGATTATTTTGTGTTTGTGTAATACAAAATTATGAAATATTTCGTTGTTCTGTAGATAATAATTGTTTAAAATTTCGATATTTTAAGTAATCCTCTAATCTGTTTTCTCTATAGTTAAGGAATTTGTAATTTTAATTAGTGGTTGCTTAACTTATGTAATTCAAAATTATCCGTCTATAAAGAAAAAAAAGCCATAGCAATTGAGTTTTGCTATGGCCTGTTAAATTTATTTTAAAGATTACTTTCTTTACTCTAAAATTTTATTGAAAAAGAATTTACTTCTCCAACGCGATTTCGATAACTTCTTCCATTCTGTTTACATAATGTACATTCAGGTTTTTCAGATAATCTTTTTTAATTTCTTCCACATCTTTTCTGTTGGCTTCACAAAGAATAACCTCTTTAATTCCCGCTCTAGTTGCAGCAAGAAGTTTTTCTTTAATTCCGCCCACCGGAAGAACTTTTCCTCTTAAAGTAATCTCTCCGGTCATGGCAAGATGAGGTCTTATTTTTTTATTTTTAAATGAAGAAACCATAGAAGTTAGCATCGCAATTCCCGCAGAAGGTCCGTCTTTTGGCGTTGCACCTTCCGGAACGTGAACGTGGATGTTTTTCTTTTCGATATCATCCTGAGAAATTCCCAGTTCGTCATGTTTCGCTTTAATATATTCCAGTGCAATAGTTGCAGATTCTTTCATCACGGTTCCTAAATTTCCGGTCATGGATAATGAACCTTTTCCGTTGCTCAAAATACTTTCAATGAATAAAATATCTCCGCCAACGCTCGTCCACGCAAGACCTGTAACAACCCCCGGAACTCCTGTGATTTCCGACAGGCTTTTCGGTCTCGGGACACCTAAAATTTCATCCACTTTTTCGATCGAGATTTTAGGATCGTAATCTTTAACCAAAGCTGTCTGCAAAGCTACCCAACGCGCGATTCCTGCAATTCTTTTTTCCAGAGATCTTACGCCGCTTTCCGAAGTGTGCGCTTCGATGATATGTTTTAATTCAGCATTTCCGAGTTTAAAAGATTTAGCATCCAAACCGTTTTCTTCCTGCTGTTTTTTAATTAAATGTCTTTTGGCGATTTCAATTTTTTCCTCCAAAGTATAGCCTGCAATCTGAATGATTTCAGTTCTGTCTAACAAAGGAGTCTGAATGGTAGATAATGAATTTGCCGTTGCAATAAACATTACTTTAGACAAATCATACCCCATTTCCAAGAAATTATCGTAGAAAGACTTATTTTGTTCAGGATCAAGAACTTCTAAAAGTGCCGAACTTGGATCACCATGCAATCCCTGTCCGATTTTATCCATTTCATCCAAAACAATCACCGGATTGGAAGTTCCGGATTTCTTGATAGACTGAAGAATTCTTCCCGCCATTGCACCAATGTAGGTTTTTCTGTGACCACGGATTTCACTTTCATCGTGAAGACCACCCAAAGAAAGTCTTACATATTTTCTTCCCAGTGCATCAGCAACAGATTTTCCCAGTGACGTTTTACCGACTCCGGGAGGTCCCACAAGCAAAAGAATAGGGGATTTCATGTTGTTTTTAAGCTTTAAAACAGCCATATGTTCCAGAATTCTTTTCTTGATATCTTCTAAACCGAAATGGGCTTTATCTAAAATTTTCTCCGCTTTGGCAATATCAAAAACATCTTTGGTATAGGTTTCCCAAGGAAGATCCGTAAAGAAATCCAAGTAATTTCTCTGAACATTGTAATCCGGCGAATTAGGATTCTGACGCTGCAAACGGTTGATTTCCTTCTGGAAATGTTCTTCTACTTCATCACTCCATTTTTTTTCTCTCGCCTTTTTAATAAGATCTTCTATGTCGCCTTCTGTACCGCCTCCCAATTCTTCCTGAATCGTTCTGATCTGCTGGTTCAGGAAATATTCTCTCTGCTGTTTATCAAGATCCTTTGAAGTTTTCTGATGGATCTGGTTTCTCAGTTCCAGCTTTCTGAAATCCTCATGCATCATCTCGTAGCACTTGTTGGCTCTTTCCATCAGATTCTTTTCTTCAAGAAGCTTTTGCTTATCGGAAGAAGGGAAATTGGCGTTTGTGCAAATGAAATTCAACAGGTCATCATTGTTGTTGATGTTTTTGATGGCGAAGTTAGCCGCATTCGGAATGTTCGGATCCAGCTCAATGATTTTCAGGGCAAGATCTTTCACATTTTCCAGTAAAGCTTCGTATTCTTCTTTATTTTTAGGCTTGGAATCCTTTAATTTTGATATTTCTGCTTTAAAATAAGGCTGTGTTTCAACCACTTTCTTGATTTTGAATCGGTGAAAACCTTTCGTAATCGCAGTAATATTTCCTTCCGGAAGTTTAATGATTTTGATGATCTTTGCTAAAGTTCCGGTCTGGTATAAATCTTTTTCGGAAGGCTGCTCAAGATCAGAATTTTTCTGGCTTACGATTCCGATGAAATCGCCATTTTTCTGGGCTTCTTCCAACAGTTGGATAGATGCTTTTCTTCCGGCAGTAATCGGGATCACAACATTGGGGAACATCACCATATTTCTTACAGGAAGGATCGGGAATATCTTTTGCTCCGAATTTTTTTCTGTTTCCGCAAGATCATCAATGTTGATTTCCTGAGCTACAATATCAAATCCGTCGCTTATCATTTCTTCTAAACTAATATCTTCAAATTCTGTCATAGTAAATCGAATGACAAATTGTCATTATCGTTTTAATTCGTTAACGTGAAATTTCATAATATGTTTTGAAAAGGCAATCCATATTATGTGTGCTTAAAATGCACAAGACTTATGCCATTTGTTTTTTACTAAAAAATACGGTCAAAATTTCCTTTTTTATAAAAATTAAATTTTAAAAATTAAAATAAAGGTCTTGTATTTCCGTAATTTCTTAAAAATGTGTATTTTCGCAAACTGATAAAAAACTATAATTTATATAATGGCAATTTTAGGACAAATTAGGAGTAGACCTTGGCTTTTGATGGGAGTAATTGCACTGGCGCTTTTGGCGTTCCTTGTAAACCCCGACAGTATTGATAAGGTTTTTGGTAAAAATCCTGATGTTTTAGGAAAAGTGAATGGTGAGAAAATTACCCGTGAAGAGTTTAACGATCAACTTTTCGTACTGCAACAACAGGCTGAACAGCAAGGTCAACCAAAAAATGGTCTTGAAGAGCAGGCTTGGCAATTGCTTGTGCAATCGAAGCTGATCAAACAGCAATTCGAGAAAATGGGCTTCGAAATGACGGACGATTACTTCTGGAACCAGATCCAGTACGATCAGATGTTTGCACAGCAGAAGCAGTTTTTTGATGAGAAAGGTAATTTCAAAACCCAGGAGCTTAAAAAACAGATAGAAGATATGAAAGCGGCTTCGCCGGAAGGGTACAACCAATGGTTGAAAACCAGAAAATCAATCGAGTACAGATTGATGGCGAGACAGGTATTTGCTAATGTTTCTACAGGAATCACTACAGGTAAAAAAGAAGCTGAAGAGTTGATGAGAGAAAGAGATCAGTTAGCTGATATCGATTTCGTAAAAGTAGATTATGCAGCTTATCTTCAAAAAAACAACATTAAAGTTACCACTGAAGATTTAGCAAATTATATCAAGCAGCATCCGATAATGTTCAAAGCGGAAGAAAGCAGAAATATAGGAATCGTTTATTTCCCTTCTCAGCCAAGTCCTGCAGATGATGCGGCGGCTCAGAAAGAAATCAATAAATTATTCTCTGTAGGAAGCGATGCAAGCGGAGGTTCTGAAAACTTCCAGAATACAAAGAACGACTCTATGTTCATCATGGCGAATTCTGATATGCCTTTCAATCCACAGTATCTGAAGCCAAACCAATTGCCTCAGACGATTCAGGCGCAGCTTCCGACAGCAGCGATCGGTCAGACTTTTGGTCCTTACAAAGAGCAGAATTTTTATGTAGTTTCTAAACTTTTAGATAAAAAGACTTCAGATTCTACATTATCAAGACATATTCTAATCGCTTTCAAAGGAAGTCCTGCGGGAGAAGGAGTTACAAGATCCAAAGAACAGGCTAAGAAACTGGCAGATTCTATCGGAGCAATTGTAAAAGCTAATCCGGGGAAATTTACAGAATTCCTTAAATTATCAAACGATCCAAATTCTGCTGCACAAGGTGGTAGCTTAGGATGGACAACTCCTGAAACACCTTTCGTTCCTGAGTTTTTAAAATATCTGTCTGAAAACCCTAAAGGTGCGACAGGTGTTGTAGAAACACAGTTCGGGTATCATATCATCAACATTGAAGATAAAAAACCGGGAGCAATGGCTTATAAAGTGGCAAACTTGGTAAAAGCGGTTAAACCTTCTGATGCTACGGAAGCAGAAGTAAACAAAAAAGCAAGCAGATTCGTTCAGCAGGTTCAGGGGAAATCTTTCAACGATTTCGTGAATATTGCTAAAAAAGCAAACTATCAGTTCTCTAATCCTAAACAGGCGAAGAGATTCGACGGACAGCTTCAGGGATTAGGAACAGACAAAGATCCGGAAATCCTTGCATGGGCTTTTGACAAGAAAAGAGAAAAAGGAGATACTGAATTGTTTACAGTAGACGGAACAGGAGATAAAATTGTAGTTTACTTAAACGGGAAGCAGGAAAAAGGAACTGCAGATCCTGAATCTGTAAGAGATCAGATTGAAGTAGTGGTTAAAAATAAACTGGCTGCAAAACAGATTTCAGAGAAAATCGCGAAAGCAGGAAATTTAGATCAGATTGCTAAGCAGTTCGGAACTACAAAACAATCTGCACAGGTTAACTTATTAAATCCTTCAGTAGCAGGTTCTATGGAGCCAAAAGTTGCCGGAGCTGCATTCGGAGTGAAGAAAGGACAGCTTTCTAAGCCGGTTGAAGGAGGAACGGGAGTTTATGTTCTTATTAAAAAGAATGAGATCACAAACAAACAGCCCGGAGATCTTAAACAGTTTACAGAATCTGTTACCCAGAGAAACGGCGGAATGTTCGGGCAGGCTTGGTTAAAGAGCTTACAGGACAATTCGGATATCGAAGATTACAGAATTGAGATCTGGAACAAGCTAGGTTCTCAGCAACAATAAAAATAATTTTTCAGATAGATAAAAAGCGGCAAAGTTTTTGCCGCTTTTTTTGTGTGTAACGCAGAGCAATAGAGAAAAACATTCATTTAAATGTAGTATATTTGCTCATTAGAAAAAATTTAGCAAGTGAAGTTCAGTAAAGAATTAAAAGCTGGTGTGATCGCACTATTGGCCATTGTCGGCTTTGTGGTGCTTTTTCAATTTATGAAAGGCAGAAGCCTTTTTACTACCGATAATATATTTTACGCACAATATGATAACGTCGAGGGATTGGCACAATCTTCCCCTGTTTCCATTAACGGATTAAAGGTAGGACAGGTCGATAAAATTATTCCTCATACATCTAAGGACGGTAAAATCGATTTTCTTGTAAAAATTACGGTTGATAATAATTTTGAATTCTCAAAAAATTCAACATTGGAAATTTTTGAACCGAGTTTAATGGGAGGAAAAGAAATGAGAATTAACCTGATGTACGGAGGTCCAACGGCAAAAGACGGAGATACTTTAAAAGGAGCATTTAAATTGGGAACTTTAGGAAGCCTTTCTTCACAGGTAGGTCCTGTAAAAGATCAATTACAGGTTGTTTTACACAGAGTAGACTCTCTGATGACGAATGCCAATCAGCTTGTTGATGCGCAAAACAGACAGGAAATTAAATTATTACTGGCTAATCTTAACAAAACGGTTGCCGCTTTACAGACTACGGCAGGAAGCGTAAATTCCTTAGTGGGTCACAACGATCCTAAGCTTCAGAAAGTATTGGATGATGCAAGTATTACCATGCAGAGCGGAAAAGTTACTTTGGATAAGTACGGAAATCTAGCAGAAAGCATTGATACTAAAAAGCTGAATGCTACCATCGCTAATTTAGATGCTACAGTAGGACAGTTAAATAATGTGGTTTCAGGAATCGACAGAGGGGAAGGAAGTTTAGGGAAAATTATGAAAGACGATCAGCTTTACAACAATCTGAATGCCGCTTCAAACAATCTTAATTCTTTGATCGAAGATTTGAAAGCGCACCCAAAAAAATATGTTAACTTCTCCGTTTTCGGAAAAAATAATAAAGACTAATTTTTTAAACCATGCATTATATCCCTAATATTATTTTTCTGATTTTATTAATTGCAGGTTTTGGACTTTTTGTAAAAAGTCTGCAGAAGATATATAGAAACATCAGATTAGGACGTGAGATCAATCGCAGCGACAGAAGAGGAGAAAGATGGGCAACAATGGCAACTGTTGCAATGGGGCAGAGTAAGATGACAAAACGTCCTGTAGCCGGAATTTTACACCTTTTTGTGTATGTAGGCTTCATCATCATCAATATCGAGCTTATCGAAATTGTGGTTGATGGAATCTTCGGAACACACAGATTTTTATCAACCATTTTAGGAAATACCGTTTATGGTTTCTTTACCGCTACTTTAGAAGTTTTGGCACTTTTAGTGGTAATTGGCGTCGTTGTATTTTTTATCCGTAGAAATTTTTACGGAGTAAAAAGATTAACGATGAAAGAACTTTTAGGATGGCCAAAAGAAGATGCAAACTGGATTCTGATTATCGAATTTGCTTTGATGATGGCTTTCTTTACCATGAACGCTTCAGACTTTATTCTCCAGTCAAATGGTTACGGTCATTTTGTAAAAGTAGGATCTTTCCCGATCAGCGAAATGACGTTCGTTCCGTTTCTTGAAGTTTTCAGTTTTGATAACGGATTCTTATTCGGGGTTGAAAGAGCAGCTTGGTGGTTCCATTTTGTAGGGATATTATTCTTCATGAATTATCTTTATTATTCAAAACATTTACACATCATTCTTGCTTTTCCGAGCACTTGGTATGCAAACCTTGAAGAAAAAGGAAAATTCAATAATCTTGAATCTGTAACGAAAGAAATTAAACTGATGATGGATCCGAATGCAGATCCTTACGCAGCTCCGGCAGAAGGAGAGGCGGAAACGCCTGCAAAATTCGGAGCAGAAGATATTTTCGATCTTAATCAGGTTCAGTTGTTAAATGCCTATTCATGTACAGAATGCGGTCGTTGTACTGCAGTTTGTCCGGCAAATATTACCGGCAAAAAATTGTCTCCGAGAGCCATTTTAATGAAGACAAGAGACCGTCTTGAAGAAGTCGGCAAAAACATTGATAAAAACGGAAAGTTTGTAGACGACGGAAAAAAACTGTTGAACGACTACATCACCAAAGAAGAATTATGGGCCTGTACCACCTGTAACGCATGTACAGAAGCTTGTCCTGTATTGTTAGATCCTCTTTCTATCATTTTCGAAATGAGAAGATTCCTTGTTATGGAGCAATCTGCTGCACCACAAGAACTGAATCTTATGATGACGAATGTAGAAAACAACGCTGCACCGTGGCAATACAATCAGGCAGACCGTCTGAACTGGGCAAAAGACTAATTAATGTAACAATCTAAAATGTAACGATGTAGCAATCTTTTCATTGAAAACTGTTACATTGTGATATTGATAAACTGATATAAAATGGATTTCAATATAAAAACAATGGCAGAATATGCTGCCGAAGGAAAATCGCCTGAAGTTTTATTTTGGGTAGGTTGTGCCGGAAGTTTCGACGACCGCGCTAAAAAAATCACGAAAGCATTTTGCAAAATTTTAAATAAAATAGGCGTTGAATTCGCGGTACTTGGTCAGGAAGAAAGCTGTACAGGAGATCCCGCAAAACGTGCCGGAAATGAGTTCGTTTTCCAGATGATGGCTTTAACCAATATCGAAATTCTGAACGCTTACGAAGTAAAAAGAATCGTTACGGCTTGTCCACACTGCTTTAATACGCTTAAAAATGAATATCCGAATTTAGGAGGGAACTATGAAGTAATGCATCACACTCAGTTCCTTAAAAAATTAATGGAAGAAGGGCGCTTGAAAATTGAAGGTGGCGCATTCAGCGGTAAAAAGATTACCTTCCATGATCCTTGTTATCTGGGAAGAGCCAATGAAGAATATGAAGCGCCGAGACTTTTACTGGAAAAACTGGATGCCGAACTGGTAGAAATGAAGCGTTGCAAGACCAATGGTCTTTGCTGTGGAGCAGGAGGAGCACAAATGTTTAAAGAACCTGAAAAAGGAAAAAAAGACATCAATATCGAAAGAACTGAAGAAGCTCTGTCTTTCGAGCCTAAAGTAATCGCAACAGGATGTCCTTTCTGTAATACGATGATGACGGACGGTGTAAAACATTTTAATAAAAATGATGAAGTTGCCGTGAAAGATATTGTAGAACTTTTAGCGGAAGCTGAAGATTTATAAAAAAATAGCTCAAAAGTATAAGACTCAGGATTTTTCCTGAGTTTTTTGTTTTATGATAATTCTGTAGTGTCGGATTAATGTGTGAAGAAAAAATTGTAATTTTACCTTTTAAATTGATTAAAATGAAGATTGAAGAATCTAATATCGTAGAAGCAAACGACTACAGAGTAATAATATATCCTGCATCAAGACCTTTTGAAACAAAAGAAGCCAAACAGATAACAGAGAAACTTTTTGATTTTCTGGCAACTTGGGCAGCACACGGAAAACCGCTTTCATCGTCTTTTAAAATTGAGAAAAATCAGTTTATTATCATCTGTGTGGATGAAGAGAAGGAAATGGCTTCCGGATGCAGTATTGATGCACTTGGGAAAGTAATGAGAGAAATTGATGAAGAATATCAATTGGGATTATTCGACAGAATGAAAGCCAGCTTCATAGAAAATGGAGAAGTAAAAACCTTGAAGCTGAATGACTTTAAGTCAAAAGTAAGAAACGGAGAAATTGCTAAAGACATTCAGGTTTTTGATTTTTCTAAAAATACCTATCTCGAATTTATAGGGAATTTTCTTTTGCCATTCGATAGAAGTTGGGCGGCTTCTATAAAGTAATAATTCATGCAGGTCCTTTTTATTTCGTCTTGGTTTCCTAACAAATTAGAGCCTACCAACGGAAATTTCGTACAGAGACATGCGGAAGCCGTTTCTTTATTGCACGATGTTGAAATTTTACATGCAATAGGGGATTCTGAACAGAATGAAAGCTATATTTTCGAGGAAAATCATAGTAATGGAATAAAAACGATTATAGTTTACTATAAAAAATCTAAAAATCCGGCATTAAATTTTGTAAGAAGACTTCGGGCTTATAAGTTGGGTTTTTCACAACTCCGGAAACCAGATTTGTTGCATGTGAATATTTTGGATAAATCTATGCTGTTTGCGGTTTATTTAAAAAAAAAATATCAAATTCCTTTTGTTGTAACAGAACACTGGTCTTTATTTCTTGAAATCAACAGAAATAGACTCTCATTTGCAACGTTATCTGTTGCCCGATTTATAGCAAAAAGAGCATCATTTATTTTTCCGGTAAGTGAGAATTTAATGAATAACTTAAAAGAGCTGAAAATTGGTGAGAAATTTAAAGTTGTTGGAAATGTTGTAGATACAAATCGTTTTACTCCTGCAAAACATCATTCGGATATTTTCAGATTTCTTCATATCTCCAATCTGATCGCTTTAAAAAATCCGGATATTATTATAAAAACTGCAATTCAGCTGAGAAAAGAGTTTAAAAACTTTCAACTCAGCATTGGAGGTGACGGAAACATAGAAAGATTAAACAAAATCATTAAGGAAAATAAAGCGGAGGATTTCATAACAACATTTGGAGAACTTACCCATGATGAAGTTGCCCAACAAATGAAGAACAGCGATTGTTTTGTATTGTTCAGCGAATATGAAAATTTACCCTGTGTACTTCTTGAGTCTATTTCTTCCGGCATACAGGTAATATCAACCCGCGTAGGAGGTGTACCTGAGATTGTGAAAAATAACTGCGGAATCATCATTGGAAAGACTGAAGAAGAATTATATGCTGCAATGAAGAGTGTTTTAAATGAGACCTATAAACCGGATTCCCCGACGGAACTTCACCAGTACATTGTAGACAATTTTTCTATGTTGAAAATAGCGGAAAAATTCGATGAGATTTACAGGAAAGTGGTTTAAATGATTTTTAATTTAAAAAGCATAAATTTCCAGCCACAAAACTAATATGAATAGCTTAAAGGATTTTATTAAAGCATTTTTTGCCAACAAAGGACAGTATGTATTTCTGTCTCTTTTGATAGCGAAAATATGTGCATTTTCAGGATCTGTAATGATGATCAGGCTTTTGCCTGAAAAAGAATTCGGAATACTAAGCATTGTGGCGTCTGTTTTTGCCATCTTTGTACCTTTCAGCGGTTTTGGCAGTTTTCAGAGTTTGATACGTTATGGTTCTTTATGCCCAACTGAAAATGAAAAAAAAGACCTTTCTGTTTATCTTTTTAAAAAAGGGTTTCTGTATCAGCTTTTTCTCAGCATCGTATTTTTTTTAATTGCGATTCTTTATGTAAATCATTACTACTACATATTTTATATATTTTTTTTCTTTGCTGTACGGCTCATCGGGGTGTATTTTCTTAGTCACAAACAGGTTGAGCTTCGCATACATATGAAGAACAGCGAATATGCCATGCTTAATAATATCGTGAATATTGGAGGATTGGTCATGATGATTGCTTTTTCTTTTTTTGGGGGACTCTACGGATATTTGCTTGCTAATTTAATCGCTCCATTTCTTTCTCTTTTCTGGTATAAAGAGCCGTTGTGGAAGATTGCGGCTCCCACGATAAAATTTCAAAAGAAAGAGATCTGGAATTTTGCTTTTCATGCTTCTGTAACAGCTTTGTTGTCAGATGCCTTTTTTTCGGCAGATATTTTACTCCTCAACTTTTTTAAAGATGAAAGTGTAGTTGCTAATTATAAAGTCGTTCTGCTTCTTCCATCCAATATTACTTTTTTAGCGCTTTCTTTTATGCAGAGCGATTATCCTGTCTTAGCAAAAAACTCTTATAACAGATCTTTTTTAATCAGTTATGTTATTAATTACTATAAAGTTTTTATTCCTGTTTCTATCTTAATATTTACGCTCGGATGTTTTTTCAGTACTTTTTTAATTAAATTATTTTTCGGAATAAAATATGTAGACAATTCATTTGCTTTCTGTCTTTTATTAGGAGCATTTTGCGGAAGCATGCTTTTAAGGAACCTTTACGGAAATATGCTTTCTGCAGTAGGTCTCATGAAAAGGAATACCTTTTATTCCATTTTGTCTTTGCTGCTTTTGGCAGGATTTTCCTTTTTTTTAGTTCCAGAAAACGGAGTTATAGGAATGGCGGTTTCTTTAGCGGCAACATTAACTGTTATTGGTTTTTTAATGATGTTTTCGTTCTTCGTTTATCTTAGAACATTGAAATGAATTATCTTTGTAACATGAGAAATATTGTTTTTGGATTTCTGGTCATTTTTTGTGCCTTTCTGAGCTGCAGAACGGATGATGAAGATTTGCAGAAAATCGATCAGATTTTGAATGTTTATATGAAGAACGGAGCAGGACGAGATCTGTTTCATGCGAAAAAAGATCAGACCTATTTTACGTACTCTCTGAACGATGTTAACGGATCTAAAGATGTTTCTCCGGTAAGCAGTACTTTGCGGGCAACGGCAGATTCCACTCTTTTTATTGAATATATTGCAGGCGCCAAAAGAGTAGGGCTGGATACATTAGATCCGAATAACAAGACCTATCAGTCGGTGATCACGGTTTCACTGGTGAAAAGACTTAATAATACCATTTTGGATACCATTAACGAAACCCTGAAAATCCAGTATCATATGACGCCTTCGGTTTTCGAGGTCTCGAAAGTCTATTACAACGATACTTTAAGGTTTACAAAAACACCGGGTTCCCCGAATGTTGTTACTATCGTAAAATAATTTTATACATTTGCAAAACTGTTGACATTCTGATGTTCAACATTCTAATAACTAACATCTAAATAAAATGTTACAAGTCAATTTTTTGCGCGACAATAAAGAGCGCGTTTTAGAAGGTCTTAAAAAAAGACAATTCAAGAATCTTGAGTTGGTAGACGAGGCTATTGCTACCGACGAAGAAAGAAAGAAAATTCAGTTTGAATTGGATTCCCAACTTTCCGAAATCAATAAAATCTCCAAAGAAATCGGGCTTTTAATGAAAGAAGGAAAAAAAGAAGAAGCAGAATCCGCAAAATCTAAAACAGCACAGTACAAAGAGTCGACGTCGGAATTGAAAGCTCAGTTAGATGTAAAAGAAAAAGCATTACTGGATATTTTGTATCAATTGCCGAACATTCCTCATGAAAAAGTAAAAAATGGTGCTTCTGCGGATGACAATGAAATCATTTATCAGTCTCACGATGTGGAAGGTCTTGGCGAAGGAGCAATTCCTCACTGGGAACTGGCAAAAAAATATAATCTTATCGATTTTGAATTGGGCGTAAAAATTGCCGGAGCAGGTTTTCCGGTGTATTTAGGAAAAGGCGCAAGATTGCAGAGAGCTTTGGTTCAGTATTTCCTTGATAAAAATGTTGAAAAAGGATACATGGAAGTGAATCCTCCCCACGTTGTAAATGAAGCTTCTGGATACGGAACAGGACAGTTGCCGGATAAAGAAGGACAGATGTATCATATCGGATTAGATGATTTATATCTGATTCCTACCGCAGAAGTTCCGGTAACGAATTTGTACCGCGATGTATTATTTGAGGAAAAAGATCTGCCGGTAAAAAATACAGCATTCTCTCAATGCTACAGAAGAGAAGCGGGAAGTTACGGAGCGCATGTAAGAGGTTTGAACCGTCTTCACCAGTTTGAAAAAGTAGAGATCGTAAGAATTGAAAAACCGGAAAATTCTTATGAAGTTTTAGAAGAAATGGTAGAACACATCAAAGAAATCTTAAGCGACCTTGAATTGCCATATAGAGTTTTAAGACTTTGTGGAGGAGACACTGGTTTTGCTTCTGCCATGACGTATGATTTCGAAGTGTGGAGTGCAGCTCAGGAAAAATGGCTTGAGGTAAGCTCTGTTTCCAATTTTGAAACCTTTCAGGCAAACAGGCTAAAATGCCGTTATAAAGCAGACGGAAAATCTCAGTTGGTACACACACTGAACGGTTCCGCAATGGCATTGCCAAGAATTATGGCAGCTTTGCTGGAAAATAATCAGACAGAGGAAGGAATTAAACTTCCGAAGAAAGTCGCTGAATATGCGAAGTTTGATTTGATCAGCTAAAGAAAATTTTTGTCTATATACAATAAAAACCACTGTTGTTCAGTGGTTTTTTTTATTTGGTTTATCTAAACGATTTCATTTGAAATCAATTCATTATTAATCTTTAATGAATCGTGTTGACGTTGAGTTTCCGTTTTTATCAATCATTTGTAAAATATAATTTCCTTTGGCTAAACCTGATGCATTCAGCTGTGGATTTTTAACTGAATTTTTTTGCGAATAAATTTTTTGGCCAGCCATATTGAAAATATTTAATTCCACTATATCGTTAGCTGATTTTACATATAACTGATCTTTTACAGGATTAGGATAAACAGAGGAGCCTCCATCTATTTCAACAGACTTCACACCCAGCACACTTCCGGAATTAATTTTCACATAAGAAAAGTTTCCTTGCAGTACAGAGGTTGAGCTTGACCAGCAAGCGGTAAAAAGTGTACCATATCCCGAAACACCTGTTCCTACTGCATCAACAGAAGTTGTTGTTCCGTTGCTTCCGGTATGACGTATTTCTATTACAAGATTAGTACCTGTGTATAAATAAGGAGTATTGAAATTTATATCAAAACTGAAACTTCCATTGTTCGTAACGGCACCTGATGGTATTAAAAGACTTCCCGAACGAACCTGTGTCTGTGCTCCTACTACGTTGGCTGCAAAATTAAGCTGTCTGTTAGTAAGCTCTACGCCGTCACTAAGGTAAATCTGATAATCCGGATAGGTTGTATTTGAGGCAGGCCATGCAGAGGCTGCACTTGTAGGAATTCTAAGTGATATTGAAGTAAGATACTTTCCAGATAAAGCAGTAAGCTGAGAGTCATCAATAATCAGTTGATAAGTTCTGGTAGAATTGGCAAACGGCCCTGTAAAGGCTCCTGTTGAAGTCAAATTAGGAACAGTTACTGAAGTTTGGGCTTTCGTTGCTGAAAAAAATAAAATAGTACCAACCGTAAACGCATGACATGCCATTTTACGAAGGTAGCCTAGTGTTTGATGTTTTTGAATTTTCTGAAATGTGGGAAAATGTAGCTTTATATACATATATTAAATTTTTAGTTACAATAAAGATACGAAATTGATTGTATAATAAAATCGTATTTAAAAAATAATATTAGTAATTGTATTAAATATTTAATACAATTTTTATCTTAATAAATTGTTATGTATGTGATTTGTATAATGTTAATCTTCAGGTTGATTCTTTCAGAGCTATAATTAAAACCCTCCGGAGTCTATCCAGAGGGTTTAATCTTTTAAATTTAGGCATTATTTACTACTAATGACAATTCGTATTATCGTGATTGTGAGTACTGTGATCTCCCGGCAAATGACAGTCTCCCTGATTATCTTTTGAAATGGTCATGGCTTCCGCTCTTGGAGAAATGTAAGGAATTCCCAGTTCCATACCTCTCACAATAAAAAGTCCGCCCAGAATAATCATCACAATCGGAATCACTTTTAAAACTTTTACCCTAAAAGCCTGATTCATGAGATTTCCGACCAAAACAACTGCAAACATAAACGGAAGTGTTCCCAAACCAAATAAAGCCATATATAAAGCGCCCTGCCATATTCCTCCGCTTGCTAAACTTGCCGTTAAAGACATATACACCATTCCGCAGGGTAAAAATCCATTCAGAAGACCTGTGGTGAATCTTGAGCGGTAATCTGCCTTTTGAAGCAGTCTTCCCAGATTGGATTTTACTTTGAATAAAAATTTCGAGAAAAACGGAATTTTTGAAGCAAAATCTTTTCCCCCAAATGAAAAAATAGCCATTATAATTAGCAGAATTCCCACAGCAATCGTAAGATATTTCTGGAAACCTGCCATCTCAAAACCTTCCCCGATAATTCCCAGAATTGCTCCCAAAAGGGAATAGGTAAAAATTCTCCCGAACTGGTAAGTAAGATTCTGAAGATAAAAGTTGGTTGCCTGTTTTTTTGTTAATCCCATCGACAATGCAATAGGTCCGCACATTCCGATACAGTGGAATCCTGATGCAAAACCCAGTCCGATTGCCGATATTACAAGTGCTATTTCCATATCACATCATAATCCATTCTGTAGTCCGTTTTATCTTTTGTCCAGTTCAAACGAAGGGTATAGTTCCCCAATTTCAGAACCTGTGCAGGAATTAAAAAAGACTGATTGGCATCGAGCTGAACTGTTTTGTGAACATCCAGATTCTGATCGTCGGTTCTGTTCAGCACAAATTTCACTTTGGTATTAGAATTATTGTAATCTTTCGGAAAAGTGATTCTGATCCCTGATGGATTTTGGCTGTAAGCAGGTTTTTCCTTTAATTCATCTGCCCGTTTTTTAGCATCAATCACGTCCTGATATTTCAGTTCTTCTTCATAGTAATTATCGGTTACCATTTCAGAATTCTTCTGTCCGTTCGGAAAAAGAAACATCATGGATAAAATAAAGATCATAAATGACGCTAAAGCGATAATTACACCGTGTCCCCAATTAAAGTTTTTCATTTCTAAAAATTAAAATTGTAATTTGAATGGTCCTTCAAAATATGTTTTGTATGAATCTACCAGATTGCCCTTCATATCATAAACCCCGATCGTAATATTCTGCTTGGACAGCGTCATTTCATTCTCAGGAAAACTGATATTGATGGTTCCTTTGGTAATTTTATCTCTGTCTACCGGAATCTTGCTAGATGCGCTGTAGATCACCTCTCCATGTTTCGGCTCAATAACTTTGATGGTTACAATCTTTTTCTCGTTGGTTTTATTTAAAAAGGTATAATTGTAAGTATTGGTAATTTTTCCGTCTCTCACGAAGAAAGTACTTCCCGCGGGCTTAATGAATTTGGCTTCCAATTCGGCTCTGCTCGTCAGAAGATACCCTAAAAATCCTGTAAGCAGTAAAAGAACCACCGCAAAGCCCTTCATTCTACCGGTAAATTTAAACTCGGTCTCTTTTTCTATTTCATTTTCAGTGGCATATCTTATCAGTCCTTTAGGAAGACCTACTTTTTCCATAACTTCATCACAGGCATCAATACAGGCTGTACAGTTTACACATTCCAGCTGTTGTCCGTCTCTGATGTCAATCCCTGTAGGACAAACCACCACACATTGATGGCAGTCTATACAGTCGCCTTTTCCGGCGGCTTTTCTGTCTTCTCCTTTTCTCCATTTCGCTCTGTTTTCACCTCTTTTAAAATCGTAGAAAACATTAATGGTATCTTTATCAATTAAAACTCCCTGCAATCTTCCGTAAGGACAAACCAGCGTACAAACCTGTTCTCTGAACCATGCAAAGACAAAGTAAAATGCTGCCGTCAGAAGAATCATCACAATAAAGTTGGTAGGATTGGCAAACGGTCCTTCAGAAACTATTCTGAACACTTCTTCATATCCCACAATATACATAAACATGAAGTGGGTAATAATTAATGAAATTACCATGAAGATCGTCCATTTAAGACTTCTTTTCCAGATCTTTTCGCTGTTCCACTCCTGTCGGTCAAGCTTCATCTGCTTGTTTCGGTCTCCCTCAATAAGATAATCTATTTTACGGAAGATAAATTCTAAAAAAATTGTCTGAGGACAGATCCATCCGCAGAAAATTCTTCCGAAAGCCATCGTAAAAATGATGATGAATATTAAAGAGGTAATTGCTCCGAGCGTAAGGATGAAAAAGTCCTGTGGATAAAAAGGCTGTCCAAAGATGAAGAACTCCCTGTCAATTACGTTAAATAAAATAAGAGGATTGCCATTAATCTTGATGAATGGCACTGCAAAATAAATCAGCAGTAAAACATAGCTTACAATGTTTCTATAGTTGGTGTATTTCCCTTTTGGTTTTCTGGGAAAAACCCACTTCCTCTTACCGGATTGTTCCATTGTCCCGATAGAATCTCTATAAGTTTCAGGGTCCAGAACTTGTCCCTGTCCGCCGCGTACTTCTGTTTCTTCTATATCTGACATTTGTGATAGTTTTTAAAAAAAGAAAAACATAATTCGTTACTATTTTTTATTTAATAACAAACTATGTTTTTCATATGCTTTAATTTATTTAAGTTAAATTATTCTTTTTCCCAATGTGCCTCTGTTCCCTGAGGAGCTGCACCACCTTGAGCCTGTGTTACCGGAGGTAATTCCTGGTTGATGTGATATACATATGCTGCAATCTTTTCAATTTCAGCACCCGAAACTTCTCCGTTCTTACCAAATGCTCTCATCGCAGGATTGTTAGGAGAACCATTCCAATCCATATTGAATACGTTTTTGAATAACGTTTTCTCCGGCTGGTTGATCCAGTAGTTATCCGTAAGGTTTGGACCAATACCTCCACTACCGTCTTCTTTGTGACAAGATGCACAGTTTGTTTTGAACAATTCTTTTCCTTCAGCAATATTGTCAGCAGAATATTTAGCGGTCTCAATCGTTACCGGAGGCTGCTCACTGTTGTATTTCTCAATTGCTGCCAACTGTTCTTTGTATTCCTTTTCATATTCGCTCAACGGATGTGCGAAATCTGTAAAAGAGAATGCTGCTACATACACAATACAAAAAGCAGTCCCAAAATAGAATAAACCTACCCACCATTTTGGCAATTGGTTATCCAGCTCCATGATTCCGTCGAATCCGTGGTCGATAAGGATGTCTTTTTCTTCTGCTGCAGATTGCTTTTTGAATGCTGCATTATATAATCTTGTAAAGTAAGGTACTTTCTTTTCAGCTAAATAAGCCGCCTTTTCTTCAGGAGATAATTTTTTGAATTTATTGTTCTCAATTAAATCTCCGATTGCACTGTGGATATACGCTAAAATACCTCCGATTACTACAGTTCCCCAGAAATAAGGAGAAGATAGGAAATCATAGCTTTGTACAAACAGATAATAAAAAACTATTAAAAGTCCAATTATTATTAAAATGTTTATAACAATAAGTGTTCTTTGTTTCATAATAAGTAGTTTAATTTTTTAAATTAAAATCGTCATCATTGTCATCCTGCAGAGGTGCTTCCTCTTCCTCTTTATAATACTTTTTAGGCTTGCTAAAAACATAGATTACCAGAGCGATGAAGAACAGCATAAAGAAAATCAGAGCCAAAGTCTGGTAAAAACCAGCATTTTCGGTATTGGATAAGATGTCTTTAAAATTCTGAGGTATCATGATGTGAACCTTTTAATATGTTAGTTATTACTTGCTGTTTTGATTTCAGTTGTCTTAATATCTGTTCCTAATCTTTGAAGATAAGAGATAAGCGCTACAACTTCTTTTTTCTCTAATTCTCCTTTAGGTCTCTTCGCATAAGCTTCCTTCAAATCCGGTGCTTCAGACATAATATCTCTTACGATTTTTGAAGCCTGATTGTTTGCCCAAGAGTTGGCAGAATCTATTTCAGCTTTTGTGTAAGGTACTTCGAAAGCACTCTTCATCAATTTCATTTTGTCAACCATTTTAGATCTGTCTAAATCAGTTGCAATTAACCAAGGGTAACGAGGCATGATAGAACCTGCAGATGTAGATCTTGGATTATACATGTGTTTGTAGTGCCAAGAACTTGGGTTTTTACCACCCTCTCTGTGCAAATCCGGTCCAGTTCTCTTAGATCCCCAAAGGAACGGTCTGTCGTATACGAATTCCCCTGCTTTAGAGTACTGTCCGTTTTTACCGTTAAATCTTACGATCTCATCTCTGAATGGTCTTACCATTTGCGAGTGACAAGCGTTACATCCTTCTCTGATATAGATATCTCTACCTTCTAATTCTAATGGAGAATATGGTTTTACTGCTGAAATAGTAGGTACACTTTTCTTAAGAGACAGGGTAGGGATAATTTCTACCATACTACCGATTGAAATCGTTAATAAAGATAAAATACCTAATAATACAGGAGTTCTTTCTAACCAAAGGTGAGTTCCTTCTCCTTCTTTACGTTTTCCGCTGATGTTTGCCAATGCAGGTGCTTCAGCAGGTACATCTTTCTGGAATGATCCTTTTCTTACAGTAGCCACTAAGTTTACCACCATTAAGATTGCTCCTGAAAGATAGAATAATCCTCCTACGAATCTCATTTTGAAGTAAGGAATAACCGCTGTTACAGTATCTAACCAGTTTTTCCAAACCAAAGTTCCGTCCGGGTTGAACTGTTTCCACATTAACCCCTGAGTGAAACCTGAAATATACATTGGCACCGCATAGAAAATGATACCTAATGTTCCTAACCAGAAATGCCAGTTAGCTAATTTTGTAGAATATAATTTCGTTCTCCATAAGATTGGGATCAGGTAATAGATTACACCGAATGCCATGAAACCATTCCATCCTAATGCACCTAAGTGTACGTGACCGATAACCCAGTCTGTAAAGTGACCGATTTTGTTAATGTTTTTTGTCGCCAAAAGCGGACCTTCAAAAGTTGCCATACCATAGCATGTTACTGCCACAACAAAGAACTTAAGAATAGGATTTTCTCTTACTTTATCCCAAGCTCCTCTTAAGGTAAGAAGACCGTTAAGCATACCTCCCCAAGACGGAGCAATAAGCATGATAGAGAAACCTGTTCCCACCGCCTGTGCCCAAGCTGGTAAAGCCGTATACTGAAGGTGGTGAGGACCAGCCCAGATATAAACGAAAATTAATGACCAGAAGTGAATGATAGACAGTTTATACGAGAAAACCGGTCTGTCTGCAGCTTTTGGTAAGAAGTAATACATCAAACCAAGAACCGGAGTCGTCAATACGAATGCTACCGCATTGTGACCATACCACCATTGTACGATGGCATCTTTTACCCCTGCATAAGCCGAATAAGATTTCCATCCTGTGAAAGATAATGGTACCTCAAGGTTATTGAAGATGTGCAGCATTGCAACTGCGATCCATGTACCGATGTAGAACCAGATGGCTACATAAAGGTGTCTTACTCTTCTTCTAGCAATCGTTAAGAACATATTGGCTCCGAAAATGATCCATGAGAATGCGATCAAGATATCAATCGGCCATTCGTGTTCCGCGTATTCCTTAGAAGTGTTGATTCCCATAAAGAACGTAACGTACGTTACAAGAATCATAATCTGCCATGTCCAGAAGTGGATCCAGGACAATGTATCACTGTACATTCTAGTTTTCAGTAATCGCTGTAAAGAGTAATAAACTCCCACATAAACGATATTCATTACGAACGCAAAGATTACAGTGGTTGTGTGCAACATTCTGATTCTTCCGAACCCGAACGCTCCATGAGTATTAATCAATCCCTGGATACTTCCACCTAAACTATTAATGGTTGTATCGTCTGTTCCAAAAAAGAATTCCGGAAGCTCAGGATAGAAAAGCATTAATGCCGCCGTAAGTCCGAACAGAAATCCTATGATCCCGAAAGCAACGGTCGCATAGAGGAATGCCCGAACAATACTGTTGTCATAACTAAACTTTTGTGTTTCCATATCAACTATTCACTTTTTTCTTCAATTTTTTTATTTTCTCCTTTTTCATCATCGCCCTCTTTGTTGCCAGATTCTTCTTTTTCCTTTATCTCATCGGAGTCGAAGAGTATTCGTACAGCCGGAGATTCATCATCTTCAAACTGTCCTTTTCTGGCATACACTATAAACACGACCAGGAAAACTGCAGCCAAAGAAACACTGCATAGGATCATTAAATATAGAATATCCATTAGACAACAAAATTAACGTATTTTCGGGTTTCAAATTTAGTGAAAAATAATGACTTTCATCACGAAATACGGCTTTTGGCTAATTTAAAACGAATCTAAATAAGTCTTTCTAAGCCCCTTTTTTGAAGTATTTTCTTCCCAGAATCCAGGTCGAAAGTGTAGTGAATGAAACCACTGTAATAGAACTTGCAGGCATAATTAAAGCAGCGAAAAGAGGATGCATGTGTCCTGTAACTGCGTAACTTAAACCAACAATGTTGTAAAGAAAACTGATTATAAATGTGATTTTCACAATCGTGATAGATCCTTTGCAGACATTCAGGTATTTATCTAAGCTTACCACTTTCTCTCCATTCATGATAACATCGGAAGAAGGAGTAAAACTGTTGGAATCATCTGCAATCGCAATTCCTACATTGCTTTGTTTTAAAGCTCCGGCATCGTTCAGTCCGTCACCAAGCATCGCAACTTTCATGTTCTGATTCTGAAGGTTTTGGATATAGTTCAGCTTGTCTTCGGGATTTTGGTTGAAAGCCATTCCTTTGTAATTCGGAATCAATTCCTTTAATTGATTTTCCTCTGAAGAATTGTCGCCACTCAGAATGAAAACTTTGTAATGGGTAAGTTTTTTAAACAAATCTTTTAAATTCTCGCGGTATTCATTTTTAAAGATGAATTTCCCTAAAAATTCATTGTTTTTACTGATGTAAACTGCGGTTTCAAGATTTTTTGATTCCTGATTGTTATATCTCGCAGAACCGATTTTATAAACATTTCCCCTTACGTTTGCTTCATAACCCTTTCCTGAAATTTCCTGAAAATTTTCAACCGGGAAATATTCATCTTTTACCTCAATGAATTCGTACAGCGATTTTGAAAGCGGGTGATTGGAGTTTTTTAGTAATGCTTTGATATTCAATAAGTCAAACTCTTTTATTTCAGCGCCTTCAAATTTGATATTTGATTTTTTTCTGTGTGTAATGGTTCCGGTTTTATCAAAAACAATCGTGTCTAATTTGGCAATTTTCTCAATTGTTAAAGTGTCTTTTACGTAAAATTTATTTCTGCCCAGAATTCTCATAATGTGCCCGAATGTAAACGGAGCAGACAACGCAAGTGCACAAGGACACGCAATGATAAGAATCGCAGAAATTACCTGAAACATTTTCTCCAGATCTACGGTATACCAATAGATTGCTGAAAGCAGTGCAATTCCTAAAATAATGAAAGTGAAATATTTACTGATATTATTCGTTAACGTATCAAGTCCGGTTTCATGTTTCTTAAAGGCTTCTTTATTCCAAAGCTGGGTAAGATAACTTTGGTCAACATTCTTAATAACTTCAAGTTCCAATGAAGATCCGATCTGTTTTCCTCCGGCAAAAATTTTATCTCCCGGCTGTTTGCTGATGCTCTCGCTTTCTCCGGTAATGAAACTGTTGTCGATATTTCCTTCACCATTAATCAGAATAGCATCTACCGGAATAATCTCCTGATTTCTTACCAAAATCCGGTCGCCCACTTTAACCTCAGAAAGCAGAATATTTTCCTGTTTTCCTTCAAAATCAACTTTTGTAACGGCAATCGGATAGAAAGATTTGTAATCTCTGTCGTATGAAAGCGCGTTGTAAGTTCTTTTCTGAAAGATTTTACCCAAAAGCATGAAGAACAAAAGTCCGCACAAAGTATCAAAATATCCGGGACCGTAATTCGTGGCAACTTCATATAAACTTCGTCCGAAAAGTACAATAATTCCCAAAACAATCGGAACATCAATATTCACGATTTTATTTTTCAGACCGTACCAAGCCGATTTGTAATAATCTGAAGCAGAATATACCACGACAGGAATTGCCAAAAGGCACATCAAAGCTCTGAAAAGACCTTTATAATGCTCCATCCAGTAATCTTCTCCGCCTACATATTCCGGAAAAGCAAGGAACATCCCGTTTCCGAAAGCAAAAGCCGCAATGGCAAATTTTACAAGTAATGATTTGTCTAAATTTTCAACGTTTTTATCGGCGGTTTCCAGACTGATGACCGGTTTGTAGCCTAAATTTGTTAAAAAATTAGCTAATTCGCTTAATTTTAAATCGTTATGATTAAAAGAGATCTGTAAGGTTTTTCTGGTGAAGTTAACCTGAGAATATTTGATGTTTTTGTTTAATGTATGAAGACTTTCCAAAAGCCATATACAGGAAGAACAGTGGATTACAGGAATTTTAAAAGTGACTAAACTTGTGCTTCCTTCAGAAAAATCCGTTACCTTTTCAAAAATTTCAGGAGTGTCGAGATATTCAAACTGTGAAGAACTTTCGTCCGGACGGATTCCTGCACGTTTATTTAATTCATAAAAATTACTTAAGTTGTTCGTATTCAGAATTTCATAAACAGATTTGCAACCGTTGCAGCAGAAAGTCTTTTCATCAAACAAAATTCTTTCTTTTTCGATCCCTTGACCACAATGAAAACAGTTCTCGCTCACCTTCATAAATTATTGAACTACAAAATTATAACAATTTTTTTTGTTTATCGAGTTAAAAAGTTCTATTTTTGTGATAAATGTCATATAAAATGTCGCAGGAACAACAAATTGCAATCGAGGAGAGGTTCGCAAGAGTTTTTAATGATAAATCATTCAAGGAAAGGCTTTCCAGTGCTGATTTTGAAAAATACATTAACGCTAAAAAGAAACTAAGTTTTCAAAAACACGAAACCATTTTCGAAGACGGGGAAACGCCGAAAGGTGTGTTCGTTCTGGAAAAAGGAGCAGCGAAGTTATCAAAATCGGGAGCTTTCGGGAAAGATCAGATTCTGAGATTCATTAAAGAAGGCGACATCATCGGTTATCGTTCTTTGCTTTGCGGAGAAAATTTTCAGGCGAAAGCAGAAGCCATGACGGATATTGAAGCTACTTTTTTACCGGCGGATATTTTTATGTATCTGTTGGAGGTAGATTCCCAGCTTTCCTTTGTGATGCTTCAGAAAATAGCTTATGAACTGGGAGAATCTTCCAATACCATTACTTTCCTTGCACAGAAAACCGTAAGAGAAAGACTCGCGGAAATACTACTCTTATTAGAACAGAAATTAGGAGTTGATCCGGAAGGATTTATCAAAATTTCTTTAACAAGAGAAGAAATCGCCAATATCATCGGAACCGCAACCGAAAGTGCAATTCGTCTGATCTCCGAATTCAAAGGAGACCATCTCATCGAAGTAGACGGAAGAAACATCAAAATTCTCAACCACGACAAATTAATGAAACTAGGTCACGTAGTTTTATAAATCATACAAACTTGAAGTCGGCTAAATGCCGACTTTTAACTTTTAAAAATAGATACATTATGTCTGTTCATTCTGAAATTAAAAAAGTTACAACTGAAACCTTGCGTAAAATGAAATTCGACAAGGAAAAAATAACGATGCTTACGGCATACGATTATACCACTGCGAAAATGGTGGATGCGGGAGGAATTGATGCGGTTTTGATCGGAGATTCTGCGGCAAATGTAATGGCGGGTTTTGAAACTACATTGCCAATTACTTTGGATCAGATGATTTACCATTCTCAAAGTGTAGTCAGAGGAACCGACAGAGCTTTGGTGGTTGCCGATTTACCTTTCGGAACGTATCAGAGTAATCCCGAAAAAGCTTTGGAATCTGCTGTAAGAATGATGAAAGAAGGCGGAGCTCATGCAGTGAAAATTGAAGGCGGGAAAGAAATTTCAAAATCAATCAAAAAAATTATCAACGCAGGAATTCCTGTAATGGGACATTTGGGATTAACACCGCAATCAATCTACAAATTCGGAACATATAAAGTAAGAGCCAAAGAAGAGGCAGAAGCTGAAAAATTAATTGCAGATGCACAACTTTTGGAAGAATTAGGATGTTTTGCGGTGGTTTTAGAAAAAATACCGGCAGATTTAGCTAAAAAAGTAACCGAATCTATTTCTATTCCAACCATCGGAATCGGTGCGGGTGCGCATTGCGACGGACAGGTTTTGGTGTACCATGATATGGTGGGAATGAACAAAGGCTTCAGCCCAAAATTTTTAAGAAGATATCTGGATTTGTATACAGAAATCACCGGAGCAGTTGCGCAATACGTGAAAGATGTGAAAACTCAGGAATTTCCTAACCAAAACGAAAGCTATTAATGGATCGCCAAAAACTTCAGACTATTCAGGGGGTTATTTCCATTTTAGCCGTAATTTGTCTTGCGGTGGGATGGTTTAATCTTTTTTCTCCCGATATTAACGAACTTCTTTCAAAGAGAATATTTTACATCATCGTAGGAGTGAGCTTCATTTTACAGGCTCCTTTATTGCTGAACAGGAAATTTGTTTATCCGATGTATGCCGCTGCAGCACTGTGCATTATTGGCGCATTTTTACCTTACGAATCGAATCTTACAGGAATGAAAACCATCGGTCTTTTGGCAGGGGTAATTATTTCTTTTGCCAACAGATCCAATTACCGTCAGTAGAACATGGAAGAACAGATTGTTTATGAAGACAACCATCTTCTTGTAATCAATAAAAAAGTCGGACAGCTTGTACAGGGAGACAAAACCGGCGATGATTCTTTACTGGAATTAATCAAAGATTTTATAAAAAAAAGAGATGACAAACCGGGAAATGTGTTTCTCGGTTTGGTTCATCGTATTGACAGACCGACTTCAGGTCTTGTTATTTATGCTAAAACTTCCAAAGCACTTTCCCGTCTCACGCAGATGGTGAAAAACCGTGAAGTGAAAAAAACATATTGGGCAGTTGTCGCAAAAGAGATGATTCCCAAAACGCAGAGACTGGTTCACTATTTAAAGAAAAACGAAAAAAATAACAAAGCCATTGTTTTTCCAAAAGCAACCGAAGGAGCAAAAGAAGCTATTCTTACGTACAATGTAATTAAAACGTTAGACAATTATCTTCTTCTTGAAATTGATCTTGAAACCGGAAGACATCACCAGATCAGGGCGCAGTTGTCAAAAACAGGAGTTCCCATTAAAGGCGATCTGAAATACGGTTCGCCGCGTTCCAATCCAGATGGTGGAATTAACCTTCACGCCAGAAAACTCGAGTTCATTCATCCTGTTACAAAGGAAAAAATAGAAATTACGGCTCCTGTTCCGCAAAATGATGTCATTTGGAGAGCCTGCGAAGAATAAATTTCCGTAAAAACACTTACCCAAAAACAGGGATTTTACTGTAATGATTATTGTTTTTTAGAAATAGTTTTACACTATCAATCTAAAGAACAATAATCATGCTTACATTGGGACAACTTAAAGAAGCTACCTGCTCAAAAACTGCATATGCTTCGCAATTCTTACCGTACGTTACAGCAACATGTGATAAGTTTTCCATCAACACGCCTTCACGAATGCTTAACTTTCTTGCACAGGTCGGTCACGAAAGCGGTGGATTATTTTACACCGAAGAACTCGCGAGTGGAAGCGCTTATGAAGGGAGAGCAGATTTAGGAAATACCCAGAAAGGAGATGGGGTAAAATTTAAAGGAAGAGGGCTCATTCAGATTACCGGAAGAGCCAATTATAAAGCCGTTTCATTGGCTTTAGGAACTGATTTTGTAACAAATCCTACATTTTTAGGAGGTAAAAATGTTACGAAATGTAATGCTGTCCAACTCAAAAACGCAGCAGAAAGTGCGGGTTGGTTCTGGAATAGCAGAAAATTAAATGCTTTGGCAGATCAGATTGACATTACCAAAAGTATTGATACCGGAAATAATCTGGTTGTTTTCAAAAAAATCACAAAAGCCATTAACGGAGGGTACAACGGCTTGCCCGACAGACTGAACCGTTATAAAGCTGGGTTAAGTTATTTCCTTTAATTAAAACAATTGCCATGAAAAATCTATTATTCTTAGTCATTTTTCTTTTGATCAATAACTTCTCTGCCCAAAAACCTGTTCTTCATGATCTGAAAGATCCCAAAATGCATGCAGGCTGTTATATCGATGGGAAGAATAATCCGGTTGCCAACTTATCTGAAGATGAAGGAGCATTATTCAATTTTAACGGAAAAGATGAAATTTTTCCTTCCATCAAAGGAACAAAAGAATATCCTGAAGCGTTCGGAAACAAAACCTATAAAATTTACATCCGCGAAACGAAATCAGTAAAAGACGGAGAATCCTGTATTGAAAATAAAATCTATTCAATAAAAATCATTTACAGAAAAAAAGCCTATTTCTATTCTAAAAAAGGAATGTGTGGCTGTTAATTTTCTTTATAATATATTGTCTTAAACACCAAAGACTATCTTGATCCGGAGATGGTCTTTTTTATTTTTAGGAGCTATTTCCCGCTTTCGCTACTCGCTTTTTCTGGGTTTCGGCGGCGGCGAAGCCGCCGCCGAAATCCAGAAAAGAGCTCAGACACGCCGCTCAATCGAGGCTAGATTGCGGTCGTTTGTTTTCAGTATTTGAATTAAATCAAAAAACATCCGCACAATCCACAAAATCTGCGAGATATAAAAGAATATCTTCATGCTTCGCGCCGCAAATTTATTTGCCTTTGCTTACTAAACTAAGAAACCTAAATAGGAATTCTTTGCGTTAAAATCAAAACATCTGTATCATCCGCAAAATCAGCGAGATATAAAATTAAAAATCAATTCATCAATTCATATTTTCACGCTTCGCACAGCAAATTTATTTGCCTTTGCTTACTAAATTAAGAATCCTAAATAAGAACTCTTTGCGTTGAAATCAAAAATCTTTTATCATCAGCAAAATCAAAAACTTCCAACTTCCTTACCTCACAAAATTTTGCCCATTTCAAAAAAATGTCTAACTTCGTCCCATACTTTAGGGGTGTCCGTTGAACAGATGGGCTGAGAATTTACCCTTTGAACCTGATTTCTAGATCATACTAGCGTAGGGAAAAGTGAGATGACTTTGCTGTACATTCTACTGTACAATCATGGACATTCCTAAAGTGTTTTAAAAAATTTAGGAATGGAGCTCACAATCAATCACACGACAAAAAAGTTCGAAAAACTTCCCGAAAATCTGGAAGCGCTTCTTGCTATGGAATTACCTGAAAAGAAAAAAGGAATTGCTGTAGCACTCAACAACCGTATCATTCCGCAGTCATTCTGGGCGGAAACATTCCTCAACGACAAAGATTCAGTTTTAATTATCATAGCCACTCAGGGTGGTTAAAAAAATATTTTTATGGCTCATAACATCACACGTTCACCGTTTCCGAACTCAAAGAAAATCTATGTTGAAGGGGAAATTCACCCGATCCATGTAGCGATGCGCGAAATACAGCTTAGTCCGACAAAACTCAGCAACGGAAAAATGGATGGAAATCCTCCTGTTACCATTTATGATACATCAGGACCTTACACCGACGAAAATTTTGAAATCAATATCGAAAAAGGACTCCCAAGAATCCGCGAGCAATGGATTTTAAACAGGAATGACGTAGAAATTCTCGACGGAATTACGTCAGAGTACGGAAAAGCCCGCCTTGCAGATTCAAAATTAGATCAACTGCGCTTTTCATATAATCATAAACCTAAAGTAGCCAAAGAAGGAAAAGAAGTCACCCAGTTGTATTACGCAAAACAGGGTATCATCACTCCCGAAATGGAATATATTGCCATCAGGGAAAACCAGAGAATTGAGCAGTTGGATTCCGTTTCAAAAGACATGGCTTTCCAACATCCGGGAAACAGTTTTGGTGCCAAAACGCCAAAGAATAAAATTACTCCTGAATTTGTAAGAGACGAAATCGCAGCGGGAAGAGCCATTATTCCCAACAACATTAATCACCCCGAAAGCGAACCCATGATTATCGGGCGGAATTTTTTAGTTAAAATTAATGCCAACATCGGAAACAGTGCCGTTTCATCAAGCATTGAAGAAGAAGTGGAAAAAGCAGTCTGGGCTTGTCGATGGGGCGCAGACACCATTATGGACTTATCAACCGGAAAAAACATCCACGAAACCAGAGAGTGGATCATTAGAAACAGTCCGGTTCCCATTGGTACCGTTCCCATTTATCAGGCTTTGGAAAAAGTAAAAGGCGTTGCAGAAGATTTAACGTGGGAGATTTTTAAAGATACCTTGATCGAACAGGCAGAACAGGGCGTTTCTTACTTCACAATCCACGCAGGAGTTTTACTGAGATATATCCATTTAACAGCAAAACGGGTGACAGGAATTGTTTCCAGAGGGGGTTCAATTATGGCAAAATGGTGCTTATTTCATCACAAAGAAAACTTCTTATATACACACTTCGAGGAAATCTGCGAAATCATGAAAAAATATGACGTTGCCTTTTCTTTGGGTGATGGTCTTCGTCCCGGTTCAATTGCCGATGCCAATGACGAAGCGCAGTTTGCAGAGCTTGAAACTTTAGGCGAATTAACGAAAATCGCATGGAAACACAATGTTCAGGTGATGATCGAAGGTCCCGGTCACGTCCCGATGCATATGATTAAAGAAAATATGGAGAAGCAGTTGGAAGTTTGTGCTGAAGCTCCGTTTTACACTTTGGGACCTTTAACAACAGATATTGCACCGGGTTACGACCACATCACTTCAGGAATCGGGGCGGCAATGATTGGTTGGTTTGGTTGTGCCATGTTGTGTTACGTTACGCCGAAAGAACATTTGGGACTTCCGAACAAAGAAGATGTAAAAGTGGGAGTGATTACGTATAAATTGGCGGCTCATGCTGCAGATTTGGCAAAAGGACATCCCGGAGCACAATACAGAGACAATGCGTTGAGCAAAGCCAGATTCGAATTCCGGTGGGAAGATCAGTTCAATCTTTCTTTGGATCCCGAAACCGCGAGATCGTACCATGATGAAACGCTTCCGGCAGACGGAGCAAAAGTAGCCCATTTCTGTTCGATGTGCGGACCTAAATTCTGTTCCATGAAAATTACCCAGGAAATCCGTGAATCTGCCGAACAGGGAATGTTGGATAAATCGCAGGAATTCATCGAAAAAGGAAAGGAAATCTATATATGATCATCGTTATCACTCCTGAAGAATTGGTTCAGAATGAAACTGAAATTATCAATGCATTATTTCAGGAAGGGCTGGATTTGCTTCATATCAGAAAACCTTTTATCCATTCAGAAGAAATGACAGATTTTATCCAAAACATACATTCTGAATTTCATCATCAATTGGTTTTGCACAGTCATCACGATTTAGCTGAACGTTTTAATATTTCAAGATTTCATTTCAGAGAAACCGACAGACGGAATGATTTGTTTAAATCTTTCGCAGATAAAAGGATTTCAACTTCTGTTCATGATATTGAGACTTTTAATGAGTTAAGTGACGATTGGGAATATGCTTTTATCAGTCCGGTTTTTCCGAGTATTTCAAAAAAAGGATACGGAGAAAATTCGAATATTTCGAATGAGATTCAAAAACGGAATCATCCAAACGTAAAACTGATTGCTTTAGGAGGGATTCATGAAAACAATGTTAGTGGAGTTTTCAACAGCAGAGTAGACGGAGTGGCTTTGTTGGGAGCAATTTGGGAAAGTAATAATCCTTTAGATATTTTCAGAAAATGCAGAAAGAGCGTCCCTTCGTTATGAGCATTGCCGGTTTCGATCCAAGTGGCGGAGCGGGTGTATTGGCGGATATTAAAACATTTGAACAGTTAAAAGTTCAGGGATTGGCTGTCTGTACAGCAATGACTTTACAAACCGAGTCCGAATTTTATACGCTTCAATGGCAGCCGATAGATGAAATTTTATCAGCTACCGATGTTTTGATGAAAAAATATAAAGTTGAAGCGGTGAAAATCGGAGTGGTAAAAGATGCCAAATTTTTAGCTCAGATTGTAGAAAAGCTTAAATCGATTAATCCTGAAGTAAAAATTGTCTGGGATCCGGTTTTAAAAAGCACATCGGAATTTTCCTTTTTTGATTTGAATACCATTTCAGATTTAAAAAATGTTTTAGACAAGATTGATTTAATCACACCCAACTATTATGAGTACAGCGTTTTGAAAGAACATCATCTTTTTGAACCATCAGAAAATGGATGTTCCGTATTAATAAAAGGCGGACATCGGGAAGATGAAATCGGGACAGATATTTTATGGGAAAATGGAAAAGAAATTTCAATCGAACCTAAAAATACAACCTCAGTATTTTACCCGAAACACGGTTCAGGCTGCGTACTTTCTTCCGCAATTGCAAGTCATTTAGCAAAAGGAGAAAACTTAGAAAATGCCTGCCGAAAAGGAAAACAATACATTGAAAAATTTTTAGCGAGCAATCAGATGTTGTTAGGATTTCACTCCTGAAAATTAATATTAAAACTTTGTGGTCTTTGCTAAGTGAAACGCCTTTGCGAACTTAAAAAAATATTTAGTAGTTAAAAAAATCTTAGCGCTCTTAGTGTTAAAATCAAAATTAAAAAATGGAAAAATTACAATACATCTCTCAAGGTTCAAAATTAGAAGATCAGGAGATAAACATCCGAAAAGCTCTCGATTCTGGCGCAAAATGGATTCAGGTTCGCTGGAAAAATGCATCCGAAAAAGATTTCATCAGACTCTGTGAAATTTCAAAAAAATTATGTTTGGATCATCAGGCTGTTTGTATCATTAACGATCATGTTCAGATCGCGAAAGACGTTGATGCGGAAGGAGTTCATCTGGGATTGAAAGATATGTCAGTAGAAAAGGCGAGATACATTTTGGGAGAAAATAAAATCATCGGAGGAACAGCCAATACTTTTTCAGATATTCTTCAGAGAATGGTCGAACGCTGCGATTACATCGGATTAGGTCCGTTGAGATTTACTTCCACCAAAGAACAATTAAGTCCGATATTAGGATTTGAAGGTTATGGTGAAATCATCAACAACTTAAAAGAAAAATCTATTGAGATTCCAAAAATTTTTGCCATTGGTGGAGTGGTTTTGGAGGATATCAGACAGTTACAGGAAATCGGAATTTATGGTGTTGCTGTTTCCGGGCAGATTACCAGTCAGCCTTCTGTAATTAGAGAATTCAGAAACATTTTAGAATCCAATTAACGATTACAAACATCTAAATTAAAAAGTAAATATGAAAAATCAACCTTTAAAAATAGCCGACAGAATCTTTGAATCGAGATTATTCTTGGGAACAGGAAAATTCGGAAGCCTGTCGGAAATGACGGATTCCATTATCGCTTCTGAAAGCGAATTGGTAACCATGGCTTTGAAAAGAATTGATGCTCATTCTTCGGAAGATGATATTTTAAGTGCATTAAAACCGACAAAATCCCACCTTTTACCCAATACTTCTGGAGCGAGGACAGCAAAAGAAGCCGTTTTGGCGGCGCAGTTGGCAAGAGAAGCACTGGAAACCAACTGGGTGAAACTGGAAATCCATCCCGATCCGAAATATCTGTTACCCGATCCTATTGAAACATTGTACGCAACAGAGGAACTGGCAAAATTAGGATTTGTCGTGATGCCTTACATTCATGCAGATCCTGTTCTGTGCAAACGTTTGGAAGATGCCGGAACAGCCGTTGTCATGCCTTTAGGAGCGCCAATCGGAACCAATAAAGGACTAAAAACATTGGATTTTTTAGAAATCATTATCGCCCAAAGTAATGTTCCGGTTGTGGTGGATGCGGGAATTGGTGCGCCTTCCGATGCGGCAAAAGCAATGGAAATGGGCGCCGATGCGGTTTTGGTAAACACAGCAATTGCGGTGGCGCAGAATCCGGTAAATATGGCATTGGCATTTAAAGAGGGTGTGATTGCCGGAAGAAGAGCTTTTGAATCCGGTTTGGGCGCAATATCACATCACGCAGAAGCTTCAAGTCCGCTGACTGCCTTTTTATTTGATTAAAATTAAATATAATGAAGAGTTTTAAAGATTTTTTTGAAAAATACCAATGGGATGAGGTAAAAACGAAACTTGAAAAAGTAACGTTAACCGATGTTGAAAAAAGCCTTCAGAAAAAGAATAAAACCATCGAGGATTTTTTGAATTTTCTATCGCCAGTTGCGGCTCAAAAACTGGAAGTGATGGCAAAAATGACTCAACAGCTTACTCAAAAACGTTTCGGAAAAACCATTCAGTTGTATGCGCCGCTGTATTTGAGTAATGAATGTCAGAATATCTGTACTTACTGTGGTTTCAGTCTGGATAATTCCATTAAAAGGAAAACACTTTCTGACACCGAAATTCTTATTGAAGCCTCCGTTTTAAAATCAATGGGTGTGAATCATGTTTTGCTGGTAAGCGGTGAAGCCAATAAAACCGTCGGAATCGATTATTTTCTGAATGCCATAAAGTTTTTAAAGCCTCATTTTGCCAATATTTCGATTGAAGTACAGCCTTTATCGGAAGAAGAATACCGACGGGTTCATGAATCAGGAGTACATGCAGTTTTGGTTTATCAGGAAACCTATCATCAGGAAGTTTACAAAGAATATCATCCGAAAGGAAAAAAGTCGAATTTCGAATTTCGTCTGGAAACGCCCGACAGAATTGGAAAAGCCGGAATTCATAAAATAGGACTCGGCGTTTTATTGGGACTTGAAGATTGGCGCATAGACAGTTTTTTCAACGCATTACACATCGATTATCTTCAGAAGCAATACTGGAAAAGCCGATATTCAGTTTCATTTCCGCGTCTCAGACCGGCGGAAGGAATTATTGAACCGAATTTCATCATGTCCGACAGAGATTTATTACAGCTCATCTGCGCTTACCGGATCTGGAATGAAGATTTGGAGATTTCTATTTCCACAAGGGAAAATGAAAAATTCAGAAATAACATTATTTCATTGGGCGCAACAGCAATGAGTGCTGCTTCTAAAACCAATCCGGGAGGTTATGCGGTGGATAAAGAGTCGCTGGAGCAGTTCGAAACCAGTGATGAAAGAAGCGTGGAGGAAATCAAAAATATCATTAAAAAAGCAGGCTACGATCCGGTAATGAAAGATTGGGATGTGGTTTATAGCGGAATTTAAATTAGAAATTTGAACCATTAAGATTTTATTAAGGAGTTAAGTTTAATTAAGAAAATATTTAAAAATATTTTTTTAGTAATTCAGCTTATTTTTATTTGCTTGCAAATACTTAATCTTTCTAAACTCCTTAATAAAATCTTAATGGTTCAAATAAAAATAATCAATGAAAAAAGAAGACATCTTCGCAAGATACAGCCGACAGATCTTCATTGAAGAAATCGGTCTGGAAGGTCAAAGAAAAATAATGAATTCTAAAGTTTTGGTAATCGGAGCCGGAGGTTTGGGAAGCCCCGTTATCCAATATTTGGCTGCAGCGGGAGTAGGAACTTTGGGTGTCGTGGATTTTGATGAGGTGGAACTCCATAATTTAAACCGACAAATTATTCACAATGAAAAAACGGTTGGAATTTCTAAAGTAAAAAGCGCCGGAATATTTGTCAGAAACTTAAATCATCAAATTAAATTCATCGGAATTGAACAAAAAATAGATGAATCAAACGCCGAAGAATTGATTTCCGGATTTGATGTCATTATTGATGGTTCTGATAATTTTAAAACGAGATATTTAGTTAATGATACCTGTGTACAATTCAAAAAGCCTTTGGTTTATGGAAGCATTCTTGGTTTTTCAGGGCAGGTTGCGATTTTTAATTATAATGGCAGTAAAAATTTAAGAGACATTTTTCCGGAACCGCCTTTTGATGAACAACTTCCGGATTGTGACAGTTTGGGAGTTTTAGGAGCATTACCGGGAATTGTAGGAAGCATGATGGCGAATTTAGCTTTGAAAATCATTACAGATTTACCATTGCAGTTGAATCAGTTAACATTGATTGATACGTTGAACTGGCGTTTTCAGACTGTTGATTTTTAACTTGAACACAAATTGCACGAATGTTTTTGCACAAATCGTACAAATGTTATAAGTTTTGGCTAAAGCCTTTCTTTGGACATAAAAAAGCGGACTAAAGTCCGCTCGTATCGATTAAACACTGATGACACAAATGTTTTTGCACAAATCGTACAAATGTTCTAAGTTTTGGCTAAAGCCTTTCTTTGGGGCGTAAAAAAAAGCGGACTAAAGTCCGCTCCTATTGATAAAATAAATACTTATTAGTTTCAATTTTGCTTAATCATTATAAATCAAAATTATTCGTGCAATTTGTTTTTAAACAAAAAACTACTGTCCCTGCTGCATCACACCGCCATTTTCATCTTTCTTCGTCTGATTCAGAATGTTTGCATCTTCTTTTGCCAATTTATTCTTCGTCGGGATTTTGTAATTAACTGATAATCCGAAATTTCTTGAGTCGTATTTCGTTCTCAGCATAACTGTTTCTCCGGAAGGCGGATTCGAGCGAACCTGCATCAATTGTCCGTTGAAAATATCATTGGCAAAAACAGAAACCGTCAAACGATTGTCCATAAATTTCTTCGTAAGCGTAAGATCCACAGAATTGTTGAATGGTTTTTCTGCGGTGAAATAAAAATACCCTGCTTTTGGGGTGAGATAACTGTAATTTGCGGTTAATTTGATCTCTTTCGGTAAAATGATCTGCGTCATCAGATTCAGAATCCAGAATCCTTTATTGTTCAGATTGTCAATATCATGCTTCTGATAACCTGCGTAAATATACATGAAGTTGATCTTATCCGGATTGAAATTAAACTTCATAATTTCGCTCAGCGGTTTGCTGAAAATCATGAAAGGAACCGGTAATCCGACATTGAAATTATGGATTTTCATTTCAGAAATATTAATCTGCTCGTTGAACAGATTTTTTCCGTCTTTTCTGATGATCTGCGCTACCTGATTTTTCGCTGAACTTACACTGTATCCGATAAATGCATAATCGAAAGCTGAAATTTTTATTTCATAATTATCAAAAATCGTTGGCTGAAGATTCGGGTTTCCCGTTACCTGCGTATTCGGTCCCTGAAATGTGGTGTTGTTTGGGTTTAAGGCAGAAATACTCGGCAAATTGATCTTTTTATTATAATTCGCTGCTACGTATACCTGATTCATCAGATTGTACTGAACACTTGCATTTGGGAACAATTTAAACTTGTTAAAAGGAAGAAGATCTGCCTCAATAAGATTTTTGTTGTTGTAATATCTTGTAACACCGGAAATATCATAATTTTCAGCACGCGTTCCCAAAATAAAATCAAACTTTTTCAGCTTAGCCTGAAACTCCAGATAAGTTGCCGTTGTTTGTCTGGTGTATTCTAAATTCGTAATTCCTTTGCTTTCCGTATCAAAATTCTGATGCTCATACAATCCTCCTAAACTTACTTTTCCGCCGTCCAAAATCTTTAAGGGCTGAGAATAATCTACCTTAAAATTGGCGATTTCCATATCCGATTTGTTGTTCAGTTTATTAGAAAAAGGAATTCTGGGACTATTTTCAACAGGGTTTGTATAAACGACATCTGTAAAAATGTTATCCTGAATAAATTTACTGTCGGATTTTGTAAAACCAAACTGGAAATCCAGCTTTTGGGATTTTTCTGTAAAACGTTTCTGATAGGTTACCACAGCTTCCTGTCTCAAATTATCGGTGTGAGCTGCATCAAAGGATGAAAAATTTCCTTCTCTGATAATATTTGGATTCAGATAATACGGAAGATCTGCAAGTCCGTTGCTGGCTGTATAATTATCATTGTTGTTATGGTAAATATCATAATTTAAAAGCAATCTGTCCTGTCCGAGATCAAAAGTAAGCCCGGATTTTGCAAAATATCCTCTTCCCACTCTGTCCGTATTGCTTAACATCAGATTGTCCTGATTGCTGTTCAGCATACTTTCACGGTAATTCTGCCCGACATTCAGTTGCCATCCGAAAATTTTATTTCTCGCATTCAGATTCAGAGAGTTGCTTGTTCTGCTTCTGAATTTATCATAATTCGTAAACGAATAATTTCCGGAATACGTTACCGTTAAATATTTATTCGCATTCTTATTCGTAATAATATTCATGATCGCGCCTCCGGAAGTGGCAGGAAATTCCGCACCGGGCTGTGTGATCACTTCAATTCGGTCTACAGAATTGGCGGGCATTCCTTCAAGAAAAGAATTAAGCTCATTGGAAGTAATGTTCAAAGGTCTTCCGTTTAAATAAACATCCAGAACTTTTCCCTGATACATCATTCCTGCGATATCGGTAGAAACCAATCCGGGAAGTTTTTTGATGCCTTCCAGAACGTTTCCGTTATTAAGCTGCGGCTGTTCCGAAAAATCGAAAATCGTACGGTCGGCTTTTTGTTCAACGGCTTTTTTAGTTTTGGTAATGGTTACTCCTTCAATTTGTTTTTCTTTGGTTGCCTGGTTATTCGTTTTTTCCTGGGCAAAAGAAAAGATGCTGCCCAAAAGTGATAACGCAATAATTGCTTTTTTCATAATGTCTTTCTGATATTCTATTAGACAATGAAAAAAGTACTTTTGTTACATTTTTATTCACTTAAATTTAAAATCTATACCCTGCTGAAATAAAGAGGCGGAATAATCCGCCGTACTGATCTCTGTCTGAAGCAGATAAATTTTTAACAATTCCGGCTTCCAGACCAGCTTCCACAAAGAGATTTGATAGAAATACATATTTTTCTCCAACTCCGGCTCCGATTCCTAAAGATGATCCCCATTTTTCATTATTTAAAGTCTGACCATTATCGTCAAGCGGAGAATATTTGTTTCTGTTGTAAATAGCTAATGCTTCAATAAAAAAATCTTTTGCAATGCCATCATTATCCGTATAAAATCTATAATATGGCATAACCGTATATTTTTCTTTCCATTGGTATATAAAGTAACTTCCTATTCCGGCATTGTAGTTGATAATTCGCTCATATCCAATATCAATTCTTGATTTAAATATTCCAAAGGCATTAATTTTTACTTCGTTGTTTTCCTGCGCGAAAGAGAGTAGAGGAAGAAACGATAAAAGCAGTAAAAGTTTTTTCATAGTTCAGTTTTACTCTTAGTTTTTAAAGCCTAAAAATAAGCTAAATCAATATAAAACAAAAAGCAACTTCAATCTGAAGTTGCTTTTTTATGATTAATTAAATCTAACAATTAATTTTTCTCCTGTTGTTTGATCAGATTCAAAGCAGAACCTGCCTTAAACCAGTCAATTTGCTGATCATTGTAAGTGTGGTTTGCCATCACAATGTCTTTCGTTCCATCTGAATGGATGAATTCTAAAGTCAGTTGTTTTCCCGGAGCAAACTGATCAAGATCCAGGAAATTGATCACATCATCTTCCAGAATTTTATCATAATCTGCTTCATTGGCAAAAGTAATTCCCAACATTCCCTGTTTTTTAAGGTTGGTTTCATGAATTCTCGCAAACGATTTTACCAAAACAGCTTTTACGCCCAAATGTCTCGGTTCCATTGCTGCGTGTTCTCTTGAAGAACCTTCCCCGTAGTTTTGGTCTCCCACAACGATGGATGGAATTCCTGCGGCTTTATAATCTCTCTGTACAGCAGGAACTTCTCCGTATTCTCCTGTAAGCTGATTTTTAACTTTATTCGTTTCCATGTTGAACGCATTAACTGCGCCGATCAACATATTATTTGAAATATTATCAAGGTGACCTCTGTATTTCAGCCATGGTCCTGCCATAGAAATGTGGTCGGTTGTACATTTTCCAAAGGCCTTTATTAAAAGTCTTGCTCCTGTAATATTTTTGCCGTCCCAAGCCGGAAATTCTTCCAGTAACTGAAGTCTGTCTGAAGTTGGGCTTACATTTACCTGAACAGAAGATCCGTCTTCAGAAGGCGCCTGATAACCATTGTCATCCACAGCGAATCCTTTTTCCGGTAATTCAAAACCTTTAGGCTCGTCTAATTTAATCTGCTCTCCGGCTTCGTTGGTTAAAGTATCGGTAATCGGATTAAAATCCAGTCTGCCCGAAATTGCCACAGCAGCTACCATTTCCGGAGAAGCTACGAAAGCATGGGTATTTGGATTTCCGTCTGCTCTTTTTGCAAAGTTTCTGTTGAAAGAGTGAATGATCGAATTCTTTTCACCTTTTTCAGCACCTTCTCTGTCCCATTGTCCGATACAAGGTCCGCAGGCGTTTGTAAAGATTCTTGCATTCTCAAACTTTCTGAATGAATTCAGGAAACCGTCTCTTTCTGCGGTAAATTTCACCTGCTCAGAACCCGGATTAATTCCTAAAATAGCTTTTGGTTTTACTCCTTTTGCTACTGCGTCTTCCACGATAGAAGCTGCTCTTGATAAATCTTCGTAGGACGAATTGGTACAAGAACCAATCAGTGCCCATTCTACTTCTAAAGGCCATCCGTTGGCTTCTGCTTTTGCTCTGAATTCAGAAACAGGCGTTGCCAGATCCGGAGTGAAAGGTCCGTTTAAGTGAGGAGTCAGTTCAGAAAGATTAATTTCAATTAGCTGATCAAAATATTGTTCAGGATTTGCATACACTTCAGGATCTCCTGTTAAATGTTCTGCAATCTGATCTGCCGCATCTACAACATCCTGTCTTCCGGTAGACGAAAGGTATCTTCTCATGGAATCATCATATCCGAAAGTGGAAGTCGTTGCTCCGATTTCCGCTCCCATGTTACATATGGTTCCTTTACCTGTTGCAGAAAGAGATTCAGCTCCTTCTCCAAAGTATTCTACGATGCAGCCAGTTCCTCCTTTTACGGTAAGAATTCCTGCTACTTTTAAGATCACGTCTTTTGCGGAAGTCCAGCCGGACATTTTACCGGTTAGTTTTACCCCGATTAATTTCGGCATTTTAAGTTCCCAAGCCATTCCCGCCATTACATCTACAGCATCTGCACCACCAACTCCGATGGCAACCATTCCTAAACCTCCTGCGTTTACAGTATGAGAGTCCGTTCCGATCATCATTCCTCCCGGGAAAGCATAGTTTTCCAGTACAACCTGATGGATAATTCCGGCTCCGGGTTTCCAGAAACCAATTCCGTACTTATCACAAACCGAACTCAGGAAATTGAAAACTTCCGAGTTTTTGTTGATACCTTCCTGTAAATCTGCTTCTGCACCTACTCTTGCCTGAATAAGGTGATCGGCGTGAGCGGTTGAAGGTACAGCCACTTTTGCTTTTCCTGCCTGCATAAACTGAAGCAGCGCCATTTGTGCCGTTGCATCCTGCATCGCTACTCTGTCCGGTGCGAAATCTACATAAGAATTTCCTCTTTCGTGTGCCTGTGTTGCGTTTCCTTCCCAAAGGTGGGTATAAAGGATTTTTTCTGAAAGGGTAAGAGGTTTTCCCACTACTTTTCTTGCCGCAGCAATTCTTTCCGGGTAACGCTCGTACACTTTTTTGATCATATCAATATCAAAAGTCATATCTGAATTTATTTTTCTTCTGTTTTAATTATTTGCTCTTTGCTATTAAATAAATTAACATCATTAAATTATCAAATTCTATTCCTGTATGCTTTTAAAAAGGATAAAAAATGATAAATAATTCTGAAATTTCCAACCTTCAAGTTAAGAAAAAATAAAATTTTTGTGATTGATCTAAGTTAAAATAATTTTTGCAAATCTTTAAATGGAAAGATTCTAAATAAAAAATTGAAAGATTCTACATCTTTACGAGTAAAATCTTTCAATTCTATAAATTGTTAAAACAGCCTTTACGGCTTATTTGTAAGCTTTTTAGTAAGCGCTTGTACTTGTAAGTTCTTTAATAGAAGGAACAAAAGTAGTAAGGTCGATCCCTTCAACCGCTGTTTTATATTCATCGATGCTAGGAATTCTTCCCATAATCGCAGAAAGTACAACTACCGGAGTTGAAGCTAATAAAGATTCTCCTTTTTTACGTTCAGAATCTTCAACCACTCTTCCCTGGAAAAGACGTGTAGAAGTGGCTAAAACCGTATCTCCTTTTGCTGCTTTTTCCTGATTCCCCATACAAAGGTTACATCCCGGTCTTTCTAAATACATCATGTTTTTGTATTCAACACGAGCTTCGCCTTTAGGAGCATTATCGTCAAACTCAAAACCTGAATATTTTTCTAAAAATTCCCAGTCGCCTTCAGCTTTTAATTCATCAATGATGTTATAGGTAGGAGCAGCAACCACAAGCGGTGCTTTAAATTCTACCGTACCATTTTGTTTTTCAATGTTTTTAAGCATCTGAGAAACAATCTTTAAATCTCCTTTGTGAACCATACAAGATCCGACGAAACCAAGATCTACTTTTTTCTCACCACCATAATACGTTAAATCTCTGATGGTATCGTGCGTATATCTTTTAGAAACATCTTCGTTGTTTACATCCGGATCGGCGATCATCGGTTCTACGATGGCATCAAGATCTACAACAACTTCAGCGTAATATTTAGCATTGGAATCCGGAGTCAGAGCAGGTTTTTCACCGGATCTGATTTCCTCAATTCTTTTATTAGCCTTGTCAATTAATCCCTGAAGAACCTGATTGTGGTTATCCATTCCTTTATCGATCATGATCTGGATTCTGCTTTTTGCAATTTCCAGAGACTCGATTAAAGTAGCATCTTCAGAAATATTGATGGAAGCTTTTGCTTTCATTTCAGCCGTCCAGTCTGTGAAGGTAAACGCCTGATCGGCAGGAAGTGTTCCGATGTGAACCTCAATAATTCTTCCCTGGAATACGTTCTCTCCTCCGAACTGTTTCAGCATCTGAGCCTGAGTTGCATGAACCACATCACGGAAATCCATATGTTCTTTCATGGTTCCTTTGAATGTAACTTTTACAGATTCCGGGATTGGCATTGATGCTTCTCCTGTCGCCAAAGCAAGAGCAACAGTTCCTGAATCTGCTCCGAAAGCAACTCCTTTAGACATTCTCGTGTGAGAATCTCCTCCGATGATGATTGCCCATTCGTCTACGGTAATATCGTTAAGAACTTTGTGAATAACGTCTGTCATTGCGTGATATTCTCCTTTCGGATCACGTGCTGTGATTAAACCGAATTCGTTCATGAATTTCATTAATTTAGGAATATTAGCCTGTGCTTTTTTATCCCAAACTGAAGCGGTGTGACATCCGGACTGGTAAGCTCCGTCTACTACCGGAGAAATTACCGTTGCAGCCATAGATTCCAGTTCCTGAGCCGTCATTAAACCTGTAGTATCCTGAGAACCTACGATGTTTACTTTCACACGTACATCAGATCCTGCGTGTAAGATTTTACCCGGAGTTTTCCCTACTGCATTTCTGTTGAAGATTTTTTCAACCGCAGTAAGCCCCTGTCCTTCGTGAGAAATTTCTTTAGAAGGTGCAAAAACAACCGGAGCTTCGATGCCTAAAACTTCAGCAGCGAATGTCTGTAATTTTTTACCGAAAACGATAGCGTAAGATCCACCCGCTTTAATGAATTCCATTTTCTGCGGAGTGAAAGATTTTGTAAGATCGATAAGTTCCTGATCTCCGTTGTATAATTTTTTCTCTTTGGTATTGATGGTTAAAACCGTTCCCGTTGCAACAGAATAAGTCTGCTCAAGAATAGGTTCGCCTTCTTCGTTAAGAACAGCTTTTCCGTTTTCGTCTACTTTCTTTACCCAGTTTTTAAGATCGATTCCAATTCCGCCTGTTACGTCTACTGTTGTAAGGAAAATTGGTGAAATTCCGTTAGTTCCTCCAACGATAGGAGCAATATTTACGAAAGGAATATAAGGACTTGCCTGTTTTCCTGTCCAGAGTGCAACGTTGTTTACACCGGACATACGCGAAGAACCAACTCCCATTGTTCCTTTTTCAGCGATAAGCATTACACTTGCATCCGGATGTTTTGCCTGTAAGGCTTTAATTTCTTCCTGCGCCTGAGGCGTGATCATACATTTACCGTGTAATTCGCGGTCTGATCTTGAGTGTGCCTGATTTCCCGGAGAAAGTAAATCGGTAGAAATATCTCCTTCCCCTGCGATGAAAGTAACCACTTTAATTTCTTCAGCAACTTCAGGAAGTTTTGTGAAGAATTCTGCCTTTGCATAGCTTTCCAAAATTTCTTTTGCAATTTCGTTTCCGGTATTGAAGGCTTCTTTCAGGCGGGTTGTATCTGCTTCATAAAGGAAAACCTGTGTTTTCAGTACTTCTGCAGCCTGTTTTGCAATGTTTTCATCGTTTCCTAAAGCCAGATCCAGCAATACTTCGATAGATTTTCCACCTTTCATGTGGGATAACAGTTCGAAAGCAAAAATCGGAGAGATTTCTTCTACTACAGATTCACCAAGAATAATTTCTTTTAAAAATTTAGCTTTTACATAAGCTGCACTCGTGGTTCCGGGTAAGGTGTTGTAAATAAAAAATTTAAGAGAATCAGCCCTGTATTCGTTTGCTGTATCTTTAATCTGTGCGATGATCTCGCTTAATAATTCTGCACTGTCAATCGGCTTTGGATGAAGCCCCTGAGTTTTTCTTTCTTCAATCTCTTGGATGTAATCCTGATAAATATTCATAATAATAGAAATCTTTTCAATCTTAATCGAATGATAATCAACATTATTCACGAGAAGATTATCATCGTGTGTTTTCCGGCAGAATTATTATTTTTTTGTTTATTTGATCTAAACAAGAAGCTGAAATTTTTAGATAGTGTATTAAAAATGACTTCTTTAAGACATCTGTCATAATAAATGCCTGAAAACGTGCCCAAATTTACGGAATTTTACAATTTTTTCAAGTTTAAATTATTTAGATTCTTTATAAATATGTATTTTATATTTTCTATTTTTGGCGATATTTTTGCAAACAATTGATGATTATGAAAAATGCAGCTTCGGTTTTATTCCTTTTTATTTCGGTTTTTGTTTTTTCTCAGGCTAAAACAGTGAAGAAATTGCCTTCGAAGACGGGTTCTGAAACTGTGGTTAAAAAATTACCAGAAAATACAAAGCTGAATAGCAATTTTCCCATCATCAATGAAGAGCTTCCGCTTTTAATTCCGAAAAAACAGGACGGCAAATTCGGATATGTGAACCAAAAAGGAAAATTTATCATTCAGCCGGAATATCATATTGCCGTATTTTTCTACGAAGACTGTAATCTTTTAAATTCTCCTAATGTAAAACTCAGAAAATTCGGGACTGCGGATTATGCGACAGTAGAAAAAGATGAAATTTCTTACCGGGTAGACAGAACAGGAAAAAGAGTATATCAGTACAAACAGTCTGATTTGGCAAAATGTCCTCACAAAGAATACGTTCAACAGCTTTTTCAGGTATATACGATGAATGGTTTTTTCGGAATCATCGAAAAAGCAACGTTTGAAAATCCGTATGATTACAAACAGTTTAAAATTTATCCTCAATACGATTACCTTTTTATTTTAGAAGGTGATGATGTTGCTAATCCGATGATTATTGCTTCAAAAAATAATATTTTCGGAGTCGTGGATGTGAATGGTAAGGTGGTTATTCCGTTTGAATATTCTGATATTAAACGAAATTTTAGCTGGAAGCTTGGTAAAATGTTCGAGGTTTCAAAAGACAGTAAGAATTATTATTATGTAGATTCGAAGAATAAGACCTATTAGATTTAAACACGAATTGCACGAATCTTTTACAAATAGCACAAACCTTTAATCAAAATGATCTTGGTGAAAAAATAGGTTGAAAAACGTAATTTCCTACAGTTGGTAAATTTTTCGTAATTTCGCGGCTGAAATAAAGGGGTGCTGTAGCAAGCTGAGATTATACCCAATGAACCTGGAACGGGTAATGCCGTTTAGGGAAATTAAAAATGAGCAATAGGTAATGAGCGATGAGTAATCTTCATCATATTACCGATTACTAATTACTCATCATAATCCGCCCCTTTTATTCATTAAATTTTAAAGATTTATAGAATGAAAGGATTATTTTTTTTAGGGCTCACCGTTGGCTCTTTCGCTTTTTTACAGGCGCAGAATTCCGATTCCCTGAAAGTAAGGGAAATTGAAGCCGTTAATTTTACCAAAAGACTTCCTGTTGCCAAAGAAATCATCAATGTTCAGAAAGATTTGGACAGCAGGAATTTAGGACAGGATCTCCCGATTTTACTGAAGAATCAGACTTCCATCATTTCAACTTCAGATGCCGGAAACGGAGTGGGGTATACAGGATTCCGGATTCGTGGTGTTGCGGGAAGTGCCATCAATGTCATGATGAACGGTGTTCCGTACAACGATTCCGAAAGTCAGGGGACATTTTTCGTGAATGTTCCGGATCTTACAAGTTCGGCATCACAGATTTTAATTCAGAGAGGGGTGGGAACTTCCAATAATGGTTCTGCGGCTTTTGGAGCAAGTATTAATGTGCTTTCCAAAGATCCTGAAGAGAAGTTTTATTTTAAAACAGACGACAGTTACGGATCATTCAACACCTATAAATATTCTGCGGAAATAGGTTCCGGGAAATTCTGGGGAAACCGTCTTTCTGTAATGGGAAGATATACCCACATCAATTCTGACGGATATATAGACCGCGCTTTTTCAAAATTAAATTCTTACAATCTGACCGCTTTGTATGAGGAAGGAAATACAAGAATTCGTCTGATGGCTTTCGGAGGAAAAGAAAAAACGTATCAGGCGTGGAACGGAATCGACCGAAAAACATGGGAAACCGATCCTAAATTTAATTATTCAGGAGCGATTTACGACTCAAACTGGGAAAATATTGTCGGATTTTACGATAATGAAACGGATAATTACCGACAGAACCATTATCAGTTGCTTTGGGAGCAGAAATTTAATGCTCAATGGAATTTAGAAACAACGGTACATTACACCAAAGGAAAAGGATATTATGAAAACTATAAACAGGACGCCAAATTTTCGAAATATAATCTTCCTAACTTCATCAACGGTTCTCAAACCTTGACGAGAACGGATTTCATCAGAAAGAAATGGCTGAATAACGATTTTTACGGAGTTGTTTCCACGCTTTACGGAAAATTGGGTACAGTTGACGTGAACTTCGGAGCCGTTGCCAATCAATATTACGGAAGACATTTCGGAAATGTAACCGGCGTTTTTCTTCCCCAGATTGACGAGCATGAATATTACAGAAACCGCTCTGTGAAAAATGAAGTTTCAGGTTTTGCCAAAGCATTGGTAAGAATGAATGATTTTGAATTTTTCGGAGACCTGCAATTGAGAAATGTAGATTATGATACAAAAATCATCACGGCAGGAGATGGAGAAGGCGCTGATTTAAATAAAAACTGGCTGTTCTTTAATCCAAAAGCGGGAATCAATTATAAAATTTCAGCAGGAAAAATTTTCGTTTCTTATGCTCATGCGCACCGCGAACCAAACAGAGATGATCTGTTGGCAAACAATGAAGTAAAGGCTGAAAAGCTGCACGATTTTGAAGCCGGAGTAGAAAAGCAGTTCGGAAAAGTATCTTTTACTGCGAACTTGTATTATATGTACTATGTAAATCAGTTGGTTTTAAATGGCGAACTGAATAATGTGGGGGCTTTCATCAGAACAAATTCGGGGAAAAGCTACCGAAGCGGAATCGAGCTTGGAGCTTTGGCAAAGCTTTCTAAACAGTGGGAGCTTTCTGGAAATGTGAGTTTCAGCAACAACAGAAATTTAGATTTTAAAGTGGAAACAGAAGCTGGTGTTAAAGATCTCGGAAATACGCAGATTTCTTTTTCTCCGGATGTGATTGCCAATTTAGGTTTGAAATTCAATCCAACGCAGAATTTCCAGTTTGCATTGATGAATCAGTATGTCGGAAAACAATATCTGGATAATTCGGAAGATGAAAATTTACAGCTTAAAGATTATTTTTTAACCGATTTTAATGCACAGTATCAGTTTAAAATTAAAAATAATGAGATTGCCCTGAAGCTTTTGGTTAATAATTTATTCAATAAAAAGTATGTGAACAACGGAGCTGTTTATGACGGTTCTCCGTATTATTTTTCTCAGGCAGGAACGAATTTTATGTTTGGGATCAGCTGGAAAATTCAGTAAACATTCAGGCTATATTTAAGATTAATTATAGAATGTAAAGTTAGATTTAAGACTGCTTCGGCAGTCTTTTTATTGTATTTCAGTTTTCAAAATCAATAGGTGCGGGATTTAGCGTGTTTTCAAAATTAAATTCTGTAAAATTTGTTTCATCCAAAAATATAATTCATAATTCTAAACACAAATTCATAATCAATAAATCTCTCAAAAAGTCGTGAAAAAGTCATAAATTTGCTGCCAAATGAATATTTCAGCTTACATTTTAGAATATTTGAAACAATTCGGGACCGTTATTGTTCCGGATTTTGGCGTTTTTTCTTTGGAAAATTCCAAAGCCATTATCAATTCCGAAAATGGGAGCATTCTTCCTCCTGCAAGCAAAATCGTTTACAGTTCCGATTATGAGGCGAAATCTGATGATTTGGCATCTTTTATTGCGGGGCAGAAACAGATGACTTTGGAAGCTTCAAAAACAGATCTTCAGATTCAGACCGATTTTTGGAAGAAAAAATTACAGGCAGATCAGACCCTTGAAATTCAGGGTTTAGGAGTCCTTTTTGTAGAAGACGGCAAAACGCACTTCAAAGGAAACAGACTGCAGTCGGATCATCCGGATTTTTATGGTCTTGAAGAAATTAAGATTTCCGATATCAGCGATAAAAACACTCAGTCAGAAACTTCTTTGAATACCGAAAAAGATTATCAGTTTAATAAATCTATTCTTTGGGCTTTTCTGATTATCATCCCGATTTTAGGAATCGTATACGTAGCTTACACGCAGCAGGAACTTCTTTTCGGAGAGAAATCTTTTGACAAAGCCAATATCTCTGTACAGACAAAAACACACAGAATTCAGGACACTGTAAAAGCGCAGCCAAAAATGAATCCTGCTCCGGTTACGGATTCTTTAAAGAAAGATTCTGTGGTTCCAAAAGCGGTTCAGCCCGCAGTGAAAAATGCGGCAAAAGTTCCGGCAACTCAAAACAACACTAAGACAACGAAATGGCAAAAATAAAAAAGGCGTCAGAATCTCTGACGGTGATGACGAATATTGTACTTCCGAATGATACCAACCAGTTGAGAAACCTTTTCGGAGGAGAACTATTGGCAAGAATGGACCGATGTGCTTCGATTTCCGCAACAAGACATTGCGAAAGGAGAGTGGTAACAGCATCCGTAAATCACGTTTCATTCGATCATCCGATTCCGGAAGGAGGAATTGTTGTGATGGAATCCAAAGTTTCCAGAGCTTTTTCCACCTCAATGGAAATCTATGTAGATGTTTGGCTGGATGATCCGATCAATCATAAAAAAATTCAGACCAACAAAGGAATTTATACCTTCGTTGCGGTAGATGAGTTCAACAGACCGATCCCAATTCCAGATATGGAACCTGAAACAGATCTTGAAAAAGAACGATATGCAGCGGCATTAAGAAGAAAAGAACTTTCCCTGATTCTTTCCGGAAGAATGAAACCTTCTGAATCTATTGAGCTTAAAAAGCTTTTCCAAGAAGATACTAAGGCATAATTTCTTTCAAAGACAATCCGCAGAATACTATAGTTACCAATACAGATAGAACCGACAGAAATATTTGTCGGTTTTTTATTGCTGCTTCCAATGATGATTCTAAATATTCATCCGTTTTTCTGAACATTTTTTCAGGAAAGAGTAAGATTAAACCAATAAAAATTAAAATGATGGCATTAATTGCTGCTTCAAACCACAGAAAAATCTTATCCCCAAAACCATCTGCACCTTCAGAAGAATAGTGAATTGGAATCGTTTCATGAATTGAAGAAAATTTTACCGCTAAAAAAATTAGGTAACCCAAAAACAGCAAAATGGAGAAACTGAAAATGACTTTATATAATTTCATTTTGATGGAAAAATTGAAAAATTCTATTTCACAAAAGCGGTTTCTAAAACTTTGAATCTTACCTTTGCATCAGCAAATATAAAGAATTATGTCTTCCATGAGAATTTTACTCCTCGATAAAAACCATCCCTTAATTACCGAACAGCTTTTAGCTAAAAACTTTATTCTGGAAGAAGATTTCAGCTCTTCTTATGATGAGGTTTGCGCTAAAATTGAAAAGTACGACGGAATTATCATCCGAAGCAGAATTCCTTTGGATAAGAATTTTTTAGAAAAAGCTAAAAATCTGAAATTCATTGCAAGAGTAGGAGCGGGAATGGAAAATATAGACATTCCGTTTGCTGAGAAACTGGGAATTCAACTGATCAATTCTCCGGAAGGAAACAGGGATTCTGTTGCGGAACACGTTGTCGGGATGTTGCTGATTTTAATGAACCGGCTTTTTATCGCTTCTCAGGAAGTGAAAAACGGCATCTGGCTTCGTGAAGAAAACAGAGGCGACGAACTGTTGGGAAAAACAGTGGGACTTATCGGTTACGGAAACATGGGAAAAGCCACAGCAAAAAGACTTTCAGGGTTTGGCTGTACCGTGATTTTCCATGATATTCTGCCGGATCTTTCGGATGAATTTGCAACACAGGTTTCTTTGGAAGAATTAAAGGAAAGAGCTGAAGTTGTAAGCTTACACATTCCTTTAACGGAACAGACGTATTATCTGGTGGACGGTTCGTTTATCTCTGAGATGAAAAACAATTTCTATTTTGTAAATACAGCAAGAGGAAAGAATGTTGAAACGAAAAGTTTAGTTGAGGCGTTAAAAGCAGGTAAAGTAAAAGGTGCCTGTCTTGATGTTCTGGAATACGAAAAATCCTCTTTCGAAAATCTGGAAACAGAAAATGAAGACCTTCAATACCTTCTGGAATCCGAGAAAGTAATTGTTACTCCGCATATTGCAGGATGGACGGTTCAGAGCAAGGAAAAACTGGCGCAGGTGATTGTAGATAAAATTGTGGAACAGTTTGCTTAGCCTTGAAATTCAGTAAGATTAATAACAAATTTTCACAATACTATTTTATGAATTATTTTTCATTTTTATTTATGTTAAATAATTCATAATTTCTATTCAGGAGATACGAATTATTTCGAGTTTTATTAAATTGCCGCTCATTTTCGAAACTCATGACGAAGCGTAATTTTATCCTTGTATTATCTGCCTTTTTATTTCTTTTTTCCTGCAAAAAAAAATCTGAAAATCAGGACAGTGTCACTGAAAGCACGACCAATCTTCCCAATTACGGAAATGTAGACTTAGCCAACGTTTTTACACCTGCCGAAAATCAGGTTGCCAATAAGGCTTCACTGGCAAATTATATCAACAGCTATTATCAGAAAGTTTGGGAAATCGGCGATCTGAGCGGGGGAATTTTAGTCGCGAAAGGAGATAATATTATTTACGAAAATTACAGAGGCTTTGCCAGAGAAGGAAATCAGGACCCGATCGGTGAAAATACACCGCTTCATGTGGCTTCCGTTTCAAAAACATTAACCGCAATGGCGATGCTGAAGCTCGTTGAGGCAGGAAAAGTGAATTTATCCGATCATCTTACCCAATATTTTCCGGGTTTCCCTTATCCGAATGTCACCGTTAAAACGTTACTAGACCAGAGAAGCGGTCTTCCGAAATACGAATACTTCATTACGAAAATTCAGCCGGCTCCCGCAGAACTTTCAAAAACGTTCCTTACCAATGAGGATATTTTGAATATGATCATTAAATATAAACCGGATCTGGCAAGAGAAACAGACACCGGATTTATGTACTGTAACACGAATTTTGCCATGTTGGCTTTAATTATTGAAAAAGTAACGAAAGTTCCTTTTCCTCAGGCGATGAAAGAAATGGTTTTTGATCCTCTGAAAATGAAAAACTCCTATATTTTTCAGGAAAAAGATATTCCTACGGCATCACAGTCTTTTTATTACGGAGGAAATAAACTGTATCCTTTAGACAGGCTGGATTTAATTTACGGAGACAAAAATGTATATACCACACCGAGAGATTTATACAGTTTTTCAAAAGCAATGTTTTCGAAGGATTTTTTAAAGCCTGAATTGATGGAGCAGGTTTTCACACCTTACAGCAATGAAAAATTCGGCATGAACAATTACGGTTTCGGCTTCAGAATGAAAATTTTTGATAACGGAGAAAAACTCACGTATCACAACGGTTGGTGGCACGGAACCAATTCTGTTTTTGCGCATCTTCTGAAATCTAAAGTTACCATTATTGCTATCGGAAATAAATATTCCAACAGAGTGTATACCGCTTTGGCTTTATCGGGATTATTTGAAGATTTTCCGCCTCAGAAAGATAAACTTCACAGCGTAATGAGCGATGATCGCGATACATTGAAAGGTCATGGTGAAGTTTATGGAGAATAATGTTTATTTTTGCGTAAATATCTTCATGAAAAGAATTCTTTTTTTATTGGTTTTCGCTTTTCTTTTGCAGTCTTGTGCAAGAGTAGGTTCTCCTATCGGGGGCGCAAAAGATTCCTTGGCTCCGAAATTTTTAAGCTCAAATATAGATTCTTCAAGAGTAAATGTTCCGAGAGATATAAAGCAGTTGCGAATAGATTTTGACGAATACATTACGTTAAAAGACATCAACAAAAACCTAAATATTTCTCCGCCGATTAAAAATATCACCAGAATTGTTCCTTCCAATATTGCTAATAAGTTTATCCTGATCCAGTGGAAAGACACTTTACAGGCGAATACAACGTACAATTTTAATTTCGGAAATTCAATTGCAGATAATAATGAAGCCAATATTCTGAGATATTACAATTTTGCTTTTTCGACGGGAGATAAGCTTGATGATCTTTATGTAAGCGGGGATGTAAGAGATGCTTTATCTATTAAAAAAGCCAGTGAAAATAAATTTGTTGTCGGATTGTATCAGGTAAAAGATACCATCAATTACAAACAAAAGCCGTATTATATAACAAAAGTTGATGATGATGGCTATTTTGAACTGAATTATCTTGCTGCCGGAAAATATAAAATCATTGCTTTTGAAGATGAAAACGGAAATTCCATCTACGATCCGGGAAAAGAAAAAGTAGGTTTCCAGAAAGATCCTGTTGTCGTAGAAAAATCGGTTTCAGGATTAAATCTGAAATTATATCCTTCTAAAAAACCGGTGAAATATCTTGAAATGAAAGAAGCTCCGGGAGGAGTTCTCATGACTTTCGAAGGAAAACCTAATGAAGTAACCGTAAAACCTTTAAACGAAAAAATAAAGGATTACAAGGTAACCCACGCTCCGAAGTCCGATTCCGTAAGAATCTGGTTTGATGCCGTGAAGAGTGATGTAGGACAGACTACAAACGAGAATTTAAAGTTCGGGTACAATGCCGGTGTCGGAAAAAAAGACAGCCTTTACAACGCTTCGTTGTTTTACAGATACAATGCGAAAAACGCAATGGATATCAACAGTGATAACGGCGGTGCCATGCTTCCTCCGAAAGAAGATTTTAAAATCCTTTCCAATTATTATGTGGATAAAATAAATACCGATAAATGGATTTTCAGAGTTGCAGGAGACTCATTGAACACTGTTCCTTTTACCGCAAAAATCTCAGAGAAAAATCCGTATCAGATTTTGGTGAAAGCGGATTTTATTTCAGGTAAAAAATATCAGCTTACCATTCCGAAAGAAACCGTTTCATCATTCTTTGCTAAAAATTATCAGTCGAAACGTTTCGATTTTGAAGTGGATAAAGTTGAGAATTTCGGAAGTTTAAAATTCATCCTTCAGAATGCTCCGAAATCAAGCTACTGGCTTCAGTTATTGGATAATTCAGATAAAGTATTGTTCCAGAAATATACCAAAGGAAGCGAGGTGAAATTTGATATTCTTAAACCCGGAGAATACATCGTAAGGATTTTGGCAGATAATAACGAAAACGGCTTCTGGGATGAAGCAGATTTCCAGAACGAAACTTTCGCGGAAGATTCCTACATTTACTACAAAACAGCCATCGTAAGACCGCTTTGGGACAGCAACGAAAACTGGGATCTGAAAGATACAAGAGTTCTGGATCCTTCAAAAATCAGCACACCGAAAGCAGAGCCGAAATCTCAGCCGAAAGATGCTAATAAGCTTGATCTGAAAGGAAATGATGCTTTGGTAACGCCTTCAAGATAAATATGAAAACATTTAAGAAAATATTTTTCTGGACTTTGTTGGGATTTGCTTTAATTCAGTTTATTTCAACAGATAAAGTAAATCCTCCGGTTGATCACAAAGTGAATTTTGTTGACGCTAAAAAAACACCTGCAAAAATTCAGGAATTGTTGAAAGGAGCGTGCTACGATTGCCATTCCAACGAAACCGTCTATCCTAAATATGCCTACATTGCTCCGATTTCATGGTCTGTGAAAAGCCATATCAATGAAGGACGGGAACATCTTAATTTTTCAATTTGGGAAACATATAATAAAGATTTAAAGCAGAGTATGCTGAGTAAGTCGATCCAGACCATTCAGAATAAAACGATGCCGATGCCGGGTTATATTGTTTATCATAAGGAAGCTAATCTCTCCGAAGCAGAAAGAGCTTTACTGATTCAGTATTTTGATCAGATGCTGAAATCCAAAACCTATTAATCATACTTAATCGGTATAAGAATTTAAAAAGATGAATGGTTTAACTGTTTGATTTTCATTCTGCTTATTCTATTCAGCAGTCAATCATTTCTTAAAAGCATTTCATAGAATATAATACTTCTCCGTTTTCCTCTGCGATAAAATAATCAGATTTGAAAGTCAACTATAAGAGTAGTTGGTTTAGGTCGATCATGCAATACAAGAGCATAAAAAATCTCCCGCAAATTTCACATATTCAGTAGATGTCTGTAAAATCTGGGGGAGAATATATTTCAGGAATATTAAATATTCTTCAGATACTCTTCAAAAAACTTTTTCTGAGAATCAAAAGCAATATCCTCGAGATTCAGTTCTTTTAAAGGAATCCAGACTGCTTCTGAAATTTCAGACAGTTCAAGATCCACTTCAAATTTTTCCGGAACGCGGTATTCATAAAAAAGATCAATGGTATTATAATCAATCTCTTTGTACTGATAGACGTTTGGAAGGCTCGTTAAGTACTTTAAATTTGAAATATCAACATCCAGCTGCAGCTCTTCAAAAAGTTCTCTTTTACAGGTTTCTTCTGCACTTTCCTTCGGATCTACAAAACCTCCTGCAAGATCGAGTTTTCCCTTTTTAGGATCTCTGTTTCTTCTTGTAAGATAAATTTCATCATTATATCTTATTACCACCGCTACCGCTCCGGCAACGTTGTTGTATAATGTGAAACCACAGTTTTGGCAGCTCCATTTTCTTTCTCCATCCCACTGTAAAGATTCTTTGCCGCAGTTGGGGCAATATTTCAATATTTTCATTGAGTTACATTAATATTTCTCGGGTGATAAGACAAGATCACATCACGCAGCTCTTCTGTTTTCAGGTGGGTGTAGATCTCTGTCGTCGTAATACTGGAATGACCGAGCATTTCCTGAATATAACGAAGATCTGCACCATTCTGAAGCAAATGGGTTGCAAAAGAATGTCTGAATGTATGCGGTGATATCTTTTTGCTTACGCCCGCTTTGTCTGTTAATTCTTTTATAATTAAAAATACGATTACTCTGGACATCGACGTTCCGCGACTGTTCAGGAATAAAGTGTCTTCGTATTTCTTATTAATTTTACTTTTAGAACGTACTTCCTGAATATAATTTTCCAAAAGATCTGCCGTATAATCCGCTAAAGGAACGAAACGTGTTTTGTTTCCCTTTCCGTTTACCTTAATATACTGCTCTTTAAAATTGATATTGGAAATTTTCAGATCAATAAGTTCCGAAACACGGAGTCCGCATCCGTACAGAACTTCGATTATACACTGGTTTCTCTTTCCAAGGTCGGAATTTACCTCAATCGCGCTGATAATCTTATTGATATCGGGCAGACTTAAGGTATCCGGTAAGTAAAGACCCAGTTTAGGACCTTCAAGCAAAGAAGCGGGATTGTCTTCACGGTATTCATCCTCCAGTAAAAATTTGAAGAATGCTTTAATGGAAGAGATCCATCTTGCCTGAGATCTTTCGCTGAATTTTTGTTTGGAAAGATTGAAGATGTATTCCTGCAGATTTTCGTAGCCTATAGTATCCGGTCCGACGTTGTCCAGATCTTCTTCTGCGTATTCTTTTAGTTTTTTGATGTCTCGAATATAGGCGTCGAGAGTGTTTTCTGAAAAGTTTCTCTCGAATCGAAGAAAGATCTCAAAATCCTTAATTTTTTCATCCCAAGTCATGTTGTGTTATTTTTTTAGTTCACTTTCCGAAATTTGTTCTATTTCAATATCGTGGTTTTTTAAAAATGATATCCCGTCGTCATCCGAATATTCATTGATGTAGACAAGTCTGGTGATTCCCGCCTGAAGAATGAGCTTACTGCATTCTTTACAGGGTGAGAGCGTTAAATACAGTGTTGCGCCTTTTGCAGACTGCGTGGAAGCTGCCAGTTTTAAAATAGCATTGGCTTCTGCATGAAGTACGTACCAGTATGTTTTCCCGTCATTGTCCTCACAGCAGTTTTCAAATCCTGAAGGAGTACCATTATAACCATCTGAAATAATCATCCTATCTTTTACGATAAGAGCTCCTACTTGTTTTCGTTTACAGTAGGAAAGTTTTGCCCATTCTTGAGCCATTTTTAGATAAGCTTTGTCAAACTTATTCATACCGCCGCATTTGTTTGTTTCGAAATAATTTGTATTAAGGGTAAAAAAGGCTAGAAGCCCGGCTTTCTTTTTTCAAGAAAAGCAGAAACTCCTTCTTTTTTGTCGTCCATTTCAAAAAGCTCTCCGAAATATTTAATCTCAGTTTCAAAACCTTTATCCGTGTCCGATAAGTTTACAGCTTGAATTGCTTTGTAAATTGCCATTGGTGAATTGTGGGCAATAACGTTGGCTAATTCTTTTGTTTTGTTTAATAATTCTTCTATTGGATATACTTCATTTACCAGTCCGATTTCTTTTGCTTTTGCAGCAGGAATCATCTTGGCAGAGAAGATCATTTCATTGGCAATGCCTTTTCCTACAAGCTTCGGTAATCTCTGGGTTCCTCCGTAACCGGGAATTAATCCTAAAGTTACTTCCGGAAGTCCCAGTTTTGCATTTTCCGATGCGTATCTGATGTGGCAAGCCATGGCAAGCTCAAGACCTCCGCCTAATGCAAAACCGTTTACGGCTGCAATTACTGGCTTGGTCATATTTTCAATTTTGTTGAATAAAGTATTGTGTCCGTTTTTGGCAAGTTCTTCTGCCTTTTCCTGTCCAAAATCACTAAATTCTTTAATATCTGCTCCTGCAACGAAAGATTTTTCACCGCTTCCTGTAAGAATAATGACCCTGCAGGATTGGTCTGAATCTAATTCGTCCAAAGCTGAACTTAATTCGCTGATTGTTTTAGCGTTAAGCGCATTTAAACTCTCAGGTCGGTTTATTGTAATAATAGATATTTTATCTTCCTTATTTAATAATATATTTTCGTAACCCATTTTCCACTTTAAAATATTATTCTGTGCAAATTATGAATTTTTTATAAAAAAAAGCAAGAAATATTGATTTTTTTTCCTTCTGATTGAAATTATTGTTTAAGATACTTATTTCGTGTGGTTCATCATATTTGCATCAATAACCACATTCAGTTGAGATGCCACTTTCATTCCAAGCTCAATATTAGCTCTGAAAAAATGACATAACTGTCTGTTAATGATCTCATCTTTTTTCGGTCCCGTGATTCCTTTCATGCTTCCAACAATGTTATTTACAAGGTTTTGCCTGTCTTCCGTATTCATTGCTTTAGTATACAATAATCCGGGTTGGGTGTAATGATCGTCATCATTTTCATTTCTGTTGTAACTTGCTACATGAGCACTGTCCAGTTCATATTCGAAACTTTTGTAGGCAGGATCCGGCTTAATATCATCAAAGCTGTTCGGATGATAGTTTGGCTTATCCTGATAATGGCTTGAATCTGCCATAAATCCGTCTCTCTGATAGTTGTTAACCGCAAAAGGACATCGGTTAACTTCCAGCAGGTGAGCATTTACGCCCACTCTGTATCGGTGCGCATCCGGATAAGAGAATAGTCTTCCCTGAAGCATTTTATCGGGTGAAAAGCTGATTCCGTCGATTAAATTACTCGGCGAGAAAACAGATTGTTCTACGTGCGCAAAATAATTAACCGGAACTTCATTCAATTCCATTTCTCCGACTTCAATTAACGGGAAGTCGCTCTGGAACCATACTTTGGTAATATCAAAAGGATTCCATCTGAAATCTCTTGCCTGATCTTCCGTCATTACCTGAATATACATTGTCCATTTCGGGAAATTTCCTTCCTCAATTGCGTTGCAAAGATCTTCCTGCGCAAAATCAGGATTTTCTCCTGCCATTTTTACCGCTTCATCATTGGTGAAATTTTTAATTCCCTGTTTGGATTTCAGATGAAACTTCACCCAGACTCTTTCATTCTGAGCATTGATCATAGAGAACGTGTGAGAACCGAAACCGTGCATGTGTCTGTGTCCGTAAGGTGTTCCTCTGTCCGACATTAAGATCAGAACCTGATGAAGAGATTCAGGATTCAGACTCCAGAAATCCCACATCATGGTTGCGCTTTTCAGATTCGTTTTCGGAACTCTTTTTTGGGTATGGATGAAATCCGGGAATTTTTTCGCATCCTTAATGAAAAATACCGGCGTGTTATTTCCAACCAGATCCCAGTTCCCGTCTTCTGTATAAAATTTCAGGGCAAAACCTCTTGGATCTCTTGCCGTATCTGCGCTTCCTTTTTCTCCGCCTACCGTGGAAAAACGGGCAAACATTCTGCATGAATTGCCAACTTTAGAAAATAATTTTGCTTTTGTATACTGGGTAATATCGTGGGTAACCGTAAACGTTCCGTAAGCTCCCGTTCCTTTTGCATGAACAATTCTTTCCGGGATTCTTTCTCTTACAAAATGAGCAAGATTTTCTTGTAAAATAAAATCCTGCAGCAATACCGGACCTCTCGGACCGACTGTTTGTGAATCCTGATGTTCGTAATAGGGAGCGCCGTTACTTAAGGTTAATTTTTTAGAATCCATAGATTTATGATTTTTGTGAATGATTTTTTAACTGTATTTGTTTATGTAAAGGTACTAAATATCAAATTTACTTGAATTTTTAATTGCAAATGGCAAAAACATTTTATCTTTGTAATAGATAATATTAATCAGATGAACATTCAGCAACTCGAGTATCTTATCGCGGTTGATAAGTACAAACATTTTGGGAAAGCGGCTCAAGCATGCTTCATTACGCAGCCTACATTAAGTGCAATGATACAGAAATTTGAGGATGAACTGGATGTGAAGGTTTTCGACAGAACAACGCACCCGATCCGTACCACAGATGTTGGGCTTCAGATCATCGATCAGGCGAAGGTGATTATAGAATCTGTCAATGAACTTAAAAATAAAGCCAATCTTTTAAACAATATTTTAGGAGGAACCATCAACATCGGAATTATTCCTACCGTTTCTTCTTTCATCCTGCCTACAGAAATCTTCAAATTTTTGGAAGAAAACCCGAAAATTCAGATGAATGTAAAGGAAATGACGACAGACAACATCATCAAAGCTTTGAAAGCAGGAGAGTTGGATGCCGGAATTATTTCCACACCTTATGATGCGGCAGATGAATTTTATCAGGATTTCTTATTTAATGAAGAATTGATGATTTACAGTTCTGAGAAAGAAGCCAACAAGAAAAACTCTTATGTGGTTCCTGAAGAACTGAATGTAGAAAAAGTGTGGCTGCTTGAAGAAGGAAACTGTCTGAGAAACCAATTCGAAAATATCTGTCATTTAAAAGAAAATACATTAAAGCCTAAAAACTTAGATTTTCTCGCTTCTAATATCCAGACTTTGGTTCACATGGTGGATAAAGTAGGAGGAATCAGTATTTTGCCGGAGCTGGCTCTTAATCAGCTTTCTGATGTACAGAAGGAGAATGTTTTCAGATTTAAGAAGCCTTTCCCGTACAGAGAAATCAGCATTATTTACTACAAACCGACCTTTAAGCAGAAAATTATTGATGAATTATCGCATTCTATCAGAAATTCTTTAGAGAAAAAACTGAATTATCACGAAAATCCGAAAGAATTTGTAAGCATAAAACCGCAATAGTGTTTTATGTTAAATATCATCAAATCATTAATTTAAAGAAGAGATAATAAGTAGACAAAAATTTTGAGTATTAAAAAATAGTACTTAAATTTGCCAACGTTTACGAACGAGGAAAAATTTGACCTGATTGCAACCTCTATAAAAATATGCTAAAACAGTATTCTTTTTTAGACCTTCATTAGACAATTTATTCTTATTTTTCTTCGTATATTTTTTAATCTAAAAAACAAACAGAATAATATGTCTTATTTATTTACATCTGAATCCGTTTCAGAAGGACATCCGGACAAAATTGCCGATCAGATTTCCGACGCATTAATCGATCACTTTTTAGCATACGATAAAAATTCAAAGGTAGCTTGCGAAACTCTTGTAACAACCGGACAGGTGGTTTTGGCAGGTGAAGTAAAATCGGATGCTTATCTTGATGTTCAGACAATTGCCAGAGAAGTTATCAACGGAATCGGATATACAAAAGGAGAATATATGTTCAACGGAGATTCTTGCGGGGTTATTTCTGCAATTCATGAGCAGTCTCCGGATATCAATCAGGGGGTAGACAGAGCGGTAAATGATGAGTCTTTCGAAGCTAAAGCAAACGCACAGGGAGCAGGAGATCAGGGAATGATGTTCGGATATGCAACCAACGAAACGGCAAATTATATGCCTTTGGCTCTGGATCTTGCACATACTATTCTTAAGGAACTTTCTGCGATCAGAAGAGAAAATTCAGAAATTAAATATCTTCGTCCTGATGCAAAATCTCAGGTTACGATTGAGTATTCTGACGATCACAAACCAATCAGAATCGATTCTATCGTAGTTTCTACACAGCATGACGATTTCGGATCTGAAGAAGAAATGCTGAACAAAATCAGAGAAGACATTAAAAATATTCTGATTCCTAGAGTAGTTGCTTTACAGACAGAAGAAATTAAAGCGTTATTCAACGATCAGATCAAATATCATATCAATCCGACAGGTAAATTCGTAATTGGAGGCCCTCACGGAGATACAGGTCTTACAGGAAGAAAGATTATCGTAGATACGTACGGAGGAAAAGGAGCTCACGGTGGTGGTGCATTCTCAGGAAAAGATCCTTCAAAAGTAGACAGAAGTGCTGCTTATGCAACAAGACACATTGCTAAAAATTTGGTAGCTGCAGGAGTTGCCGATGAAGTTTTGGTACAGGTTTCTTACGCAATCGGGGTTGCAGAACCTTGTGGATTGTATATCAATACTTACGGAACGGCAAAAGTAGATCTTAACGATGGAGAAATTGCTAAAAAAGTGTCTACCATCTTCGATTTGAGACCTTACGCCATTGAGCAGAACTTAAAGCTGAGAAACCCGATCTATCAGGAAACGGCTTCTTACGGACACATGGGAAAAGAGCATTATATTGCCAGCAAAACTTTCAATAAAGGTCATAAAAATGAGCTTACTCTGGAAAATCTTGAGTTCTTTACATGGGAAAAATTAGACAAAGTAGAAGAGATTAAAGCTTCTTTCGGAATTTAATTTTAAACAGATACAATATAAATGGCTGCTTTATCTTTTTGATAAGGCAGTTTTTTTTATTTTTACATTAAATAAAATTTGAAGATGATAAACGCCAGATCTGCAATCGCAATCCTTTCCGTATTTTTCCTGAGTACATTTGCTAAAGCACAGTTAACGGTACACAAAATGATAAGTGTAGGATATACTTACCAAAACCAAAGTTTCGGGGAAATAGGAGGGAAGCTGCTTTTCTTAAAAAATGATGATGTTATTTACCGTTTGGGAGGTTCTGCTTTGATGGGTTCTGCGCATTCCCAATTTGCGATTATGCCCAAAATTTCCGCGGATGTTTTACTGAATTTTGAAAAAAATGTAGACTTCAACCATTCCTATTATTTTCTGATGGGAGCAGAAGGAACCAATAAATATTTTGCTCCAAAAGTAGGCGTTACGCTTTTCGGGATTCTGGATCTTACCGGAGGTTATGCTTTTCCGATCGGAAACAGCGGAATCAATGGTAAAGAACTGAAAGGGGTGAATGTTAATTTTACACTAAATATCCCTACTGTATTCATTCATGACATGTTTAAATAGGTTTTTTTAAATTTTTCTCGTAAAAAATTAATAAATGGTTAACAGTTATTAAAAATTTATTATATTTACACCATAGAAAAATTGTATCCGCCTATTGATTCGACTTTACTCTGAAGAATTGTTTTGTATTTACAGCTGAAGCCAGATAAAATATCTGGAAAAATTATAGTCAGCATTATTTATTGAGAAGAAGTTATGAAATCAAAATCGGATAGTTTACTAATTTCCCTTTACCAAAAAGGAGACGAAGAGGCGTTGTCTACCCTTATACATCGCCATCAAAGAGAATTGTTTACATTCATTTTTTACAAAATTAATGATGAAGATTTAGCAAATGACGTATTTCAGGATACCTTCATGAAAATTATCATTATGCTGAAGGAAGGACGCTATAACGAGGAAGGAAAATTCATTCTTTGGGCAAAAAGAATTGCTCACAATCTTATTATCGATCATTTCAGATTGAAATCTAAAAATATGAAAGTTTCAGAAACTACTTTTGAAACGGACGAATATTCTGTTTTTGATCTTTTGAGAGAGCCTTCCGAAAATATCGAAGATCAGTTGGTTACCAATCAGATTCAGGAAGATCTTTTAAGAATGCTTCAGTTTCTGCCTGAAAATCAGCAGGAAGTCATTAAATTAAGATTTTTTGACGGGTTAAGCTTTAAAGAAATTGCAGATCATACCGACATGAGTATTAACACTACACTGGGAAGAGTACGCTATGCTTTAATTAACCTGAGAAAAATCATGGAAGAAAATAATATTATCTTAACACGCTAGATAATAATTTCGGAAAATTCTCGTTTTTAAGGAAAACATTTTCGCCTATGAGAAAAAATGATCCCTTAAAAGTGAAAGCTTTGAAACCTAAGAAACAAACCATTGAGTTTTTACTCAACTTTTCAAAGAGCGTCGAGGTAGTGAAAGCCAAAGGCAAAAATTATCCGGTATCCAAGAATTAAAATTATTAATTTTGTGCTGTATGAAAATTCAGCACATTTTTTTTGATCTCGATAATACACTTTGGGATCACCGCCGCAATGCATATTTAACGATAAAAGATCTTTTTGAGAAGGAAGAAATCGGGTTAAAGTACAACATCAATTTTGAAGAATTCCATTCTGTTTATCATGAAATTAATGAAAAACTCTGGGAAGATATCCGCGATGGAATTATCGATAAAGAATATCTCAGGAAACACCGTTTTTACGATACCTTTAACCGTTTTGGAGTAGATGATCCGGAATTGTCGATGTATTTTGAAGAACATTTTTTAGATAAAATTCTCAATCATAATGAGCTGGTAGAAGGGACAGAATATATTTTGGAATATCTTAAAGCAAAAAATTATACCCTGCATATTATTTCAAATGGTTTCAAAGAAGTGACGGAGAGAAAGTGTATTTTATCCGGCATTGATAAATATTTTCAGACTATCACAAGCGCAGATACAGTCGGAGTAAGAAAGCCACGTCCCGAAATTTTTGAATATTCTCTGAATCTTTCAGAAGCCACAAAAGAAAACAGTATTTTAATTGGCGATGACTGGGTTGCAGATGTTGTCGGTGCTCAGAATTTTGGTATGGATGTTATTTTCTTTGATGTTTTAAAGGAAAACAAATCTGAAGAAGGCTTGAAAGTAATTACGCATCTTTTGCAGATTAAAGAGTATTTAGGATAGTGTCTCGCTAACCATGTAATGAAAAAACTATTATTAGAAAATTTTGAGTCCTTAGAGTTCTAAAAATTTTTATTAAATCCAATTAAAATACTTAAAGGTAGTAATTTTTGGGTATAAAAACTTTCACTAATATTATTTATACTATATCCACTAATATATTTAGTATTTAACAAATTTCTTCCTTGAATAAATATATTCATTTTACTATCAATTAGTTTATATGAAGCTTTTAAATCAACAAAAGTGCTGTGTTTTTGATTAGACTGTCCAAATAAATAGTACTCTATATTTGAATCTATAAATAACTTGCTTGAAAGATTATAGTATAAATTAAAATAACCGTTTTGATTTATATAATCTCTTTTATTATTTGTAAACGTCAAATAGTTAAATACCCAATTATAACCTAATTCATAATTAATAGATTTCAGCCAACCTGATTTTAGTTCAAAGCCTAATGTGTAATTAGTAGACCTGGTTTTTTGAATCCTACTATCATTAACACTATTTTCATAAGAAGATTTTGAGAGTTTATTAATTAAACTAAATCTTGAATTAATTAGATTAATAAATTTTTTAAGTTCCAAATTTACATTTAAATAATAGTTGTTTTTAAGTATAATTTTCTGATTAAAAGTATAATCCGAATTAACAATAAAGTTGCTTGACATATAGTCATTATTGTGTAAATAATTAATATTAAAACTCATGCTTTCTTTTAAAACATTCCCTAATTGGTAATCAAAATTGATATTATAATTTGGTAATATATTGAAATCAGTATTGCTCTTTGCAAAAATTCTATTTCCCATATATATATACCCATTGTATATATCTGTAATTTCGGTGTTTGAAAAAGTTTTAATATACTCTAATGCAAAATTCCCTGTAGATTTGTTCTCGTAACGAATTGTAAAAGTAGGAGAAAACAAAAAATCATTAAACGTATTTTTATTATCTGATTTTACATTTAGAAAGCTGCTATTTCCACTTACTTTAAGTTTCCATTTTTCAGCTTTGTATTGATAAGTTGGATTTATGAAAAAATTGGTTTTTATTATTTCTAAATTATTATCAAAATTTAGGTCTTTATTAGCCCAAACTTCATTTTTATTATTATCTAATAGGCGTATTTTAGATAATAATTTATCTATCTGATTTTCTCCACCGATTGGTAATTCAATATTATGCTTTTCAAATGATTTAATATAAGAGATTTTAAATCCACTATAAGAATATTTTGAGTCTATATCTTGCTGTAAAAATTCAGATGCTGGATGATTAAAAATTTTTTGAACAAGATTATTCTTCTCAGTAAGGGAATAAGGTCTGTCCTGTAGCATAAATCTCCCCACTCCTACAATAGCTGTGGAACTGTCAATTTTTTTTGTGTAAACTAATTTATTTTCATTGGAAAATATTTTATTTAATCCATATTGCGGATTATACTCATTATTAAATATAAAATTGTTATCATTATTGTTATCAATCCAACTCAATTTATTATAAAAATTGACAGAAGAATTATTCTTGAAATCTTTAGTTAATTCTAGTTTTGTTACAATATTTTGTTGTTTAAGCTTCCAAATTTTCTCTTCTTTATTGCTGAATTTTAAACCATCATAATCAAAATTATAAACACTGTTAATTTGATTTTCATTTCCAATTTTATTGTAGATTCCTGCGATTTTTAAATAATATCCACTTCCGTAATTTTTTATGTAATTAAATGCGCCTAAGTAATCGTTATTAAAGTTTGTTCTTTTCTCTTCAAATAAACTGTTATATACATGGAGATTAATAATTTTAGTTGAATTTTCTATATTTCCAATATTTTCAACCGAATTTTCTGTTGAATTTTTTATAAAATATTCAACACCTTTCATTTCGTTAATTCCAATATTATTTGTATTAAAAAGAAGATATATTTTTTTCTTTTTAGAGAAACTCATTAGATTAATTTTCACCTGTCTAAGTTTTTCAACATAGCTAGTTGATGCTAAAAGATAACTTCCCATCCAACGATTAGAAGATTTATCTTTTAAAGTAATATTCAATACCATTGCTTCACTATTCTCAATGTTTTTAAGAAGTTTATTTTTAGAATATTTACTTATTACCTGTATCTTTTCAATCGGTGCTGAAGGCATATTTTGCGTTAAAATCTGATACCCTTTCTCAAATAGATCGTCATTTTCAACCAAAACCTTTTCTATTGATTTTTGTCCAATTTTAATTTTACCATCCTTATCAATGTCGATGCCAGGTAATTTTTTCAGTAAATCTTCTAAATTATTTTCTGTACCATTGGCAAAAGATGCAGCTTTATATTCAATAGTGTCCTTTTTTAGAGTAATTGGCTTTTTATTTTTTATAATAACTTCCGGTATATCTTTAATGGCTTCTTTTAAAGATATTCTTCCGATATTCAAATTTTCTTGATTTATTACAAGTTCTTTTTCAAAAGTTACAAATCCAAAAGCTGTAATCTTTATTTTTCCTGTTCCTTTAAAATGGGTGGTTAACGAAAACTTACCATCATTATCGCTAAAAATAAATGAATCAATTTGGCTTTTGTCGTCTAAAAAAAGAATATTTGCATGAGAAATAGGCTCTGAATTAAAAAAAACAGAGCCTACTATGACTGTGGATTGTGAATAAAGATTAGTGAGTAGAAATATAAAAAATAAAAAAATTATCTTTTGTATATTGTTATTTAACATTTTCCCATTCAAAAGATTTTTCTATTTTAAAATCCCTATTATTAGATCGTGAAACTACAACCGTTCCTGTTGATCTATTTGCTTCAATTCTTTTGCGTACACTATTAATGTGAGAATTTTCTTTGTCTATGAAATCTTTGTATGATATATAATTTTGATTTTTATCAAAATTTATCCTTTCAGAAATAGTATACTTATTGGTTGCATTTAAGTGTATTTCTATAGCCTGAAAAGTAAAAATATTATCAGAATCAGATATTGATAATATTATCCCAGGTAAACCTCTAAATTTCCATGGACCTACATCATTTGGTAAATCTGGAGTGAACCAGGCAATATATGTTCTTCCTCTAAATTTACCTGTTGCTTTAAAACATTTATATCCCATAATATCTTTAACATCTTTCTTAGAAATTATCCAATTAAAATTCTGATAATTATCTATTGAATATAGAGGCTCCTTTGTAAAACTAATACTTCTAATTTCAAAATTATTTCCTGTATTTCGAATAATCTCACTACTTCTTATAGGAATGTTTTCATTTAGGAAATCTTTTAGACTATTTGCAATATCTTTTTTATAAAAACAGAAAATAGATGTATTGTTTTTATAAGATAATAAAAAGTTTTCAGAAACTTTAGTTTGCCCCGTATCGTCTATAATTTTATTATATAGAATAAAATTGTCTTGTGCTTTTAAAAGCACAAGACAGAATAATAAAATTAAGCATAATTGCTTTTTCATATTTTTTATTTGTTAACCATTCCAACAATCGCCAAAACCGTTATTTATATTACTTACATGCATAATAATTCCATTATCCATGTCACCACATAAAGCGCTTGGTAATTCAATACTCTCTACATATGAACCTTGATATTCACCACAGTTGTTATATTCTCGTTCGATAAATGACATGGTGCAATTGAAAACATCTTCACCTTTTTCATTCTGATTATTTTCAGTAACTACTGTTACAGTTTTGTTTTCAGTTAAAGTAACATCAGTTCCGTTCTTTTTTACATTATCTTTAGCAAATCCTAAAGTTGTTCCAGCAAGTAAAACTGCTGTAAATAACATTTTTTTCATAGTTATGAATTTAAAATTAGATGACAAATATAAAATTAAATTTCAAGTTACTTTGATTAGGTATGAAAAATTTTATTATGTTAAATGACTGAAATTGATTTGGTTGTTAGCTTTTTTAAGATTTGTTATGAAATGGTTTCTATTTAAATTATAATTTACTTTATAAAAGAATTTAGAAATTATAATTTCATTAAAAATTTACTTATAGTAAAAATGCATAAAATTTTAATATGATAAAATAATTTCTATCGGTATAGCTTGAGAAATAAGAAAGCCTTTCAAATCGAAAGGCTTTTGCTTTATATTTAAAAGTTAGAATTAAATTCCCAGACTTTCTCTCACTCTTTTCATCGTTTGCGTAGCAATCACTCGCGTTTTTGCTGCACCTTCCTGAAGTTTTGCTTCAAGTTCATCAAGATTGTTCATATAATAAGAAAAAAGTTCTCTTTCTTTTTCAAATCTTGTTAAAATAAGATCCAGAAGTTCTTTTTTCGCATGACCGTAACCAAAGTTTCCTGCTAAATATTTCGCTCTCAGTTCCTCAGTCTGTTCCGGAGTGGAAATTAACTGATAGATGGCAAAAGTTTTATCCGTTTCCGGATCTTTAGGCTCTTCTAAAGTTTTAGAATCCGATTCAATGCTCATTACCTGCTTTTTCAGTTCCTTTTCAGGCAGGAAAATATTGATGATGTTTCCTCGCGATTTAGACATTTTGTGTCCGTCAACTCCGGGAACGTACTTTGTGTTTTCCTGAAGTTCAGATTGAGGCAAAACAAAAACTTCTCCCATCTGATTATTAAATCTGGAAGCTACATCACGCGCAATTTCCAAATGCTGAAGTTGGTCTTTTCCTACCGGAACAATCTCCGCATCGTATAATAAAATATCTGCAGCCATTAAAATAGGGTACGTAAACAAACCGGCATTCACATCCTGCAAACGGTCTGCTTTATCCTTAAATGAATGCGCCAAAGTTAATCTCTGATAAGGAAAAAAACATGATAAATGCCAAGAAAGTTCACAGGTTTCAGGGATGTCGCTCTGTCTGTAAAAAAATGTTTTTTCGGTATCTAATCCACAAGCAAGCCAAGCCGCAGCAATCTCGTAGGTATTCTGTTTCAGTTCTTTCGCGTCTTTAATCTGCGTTAAAGAATGTAGATTCGCGATGAATAAAAATGATTCGTTTCCTTCCTGTTTCGATAATTCTATCGCAGGAATAATTGCACCCAAGAGGTTTCCCAAGTGTGGTGTTCCGGTGGCTTGAATGCCGGTAAGAATTCTTGACATTGTTTAAAATTTATATTTAAAAATTAATGAACTGCAAATTTAAGCAAAATTACTTTCTGATCGCATTATAGTACAGAATTCCACTTTTTTTCACCCACTGAAAAGGAATTTCTTTTACTTTCTTTTTTTGAATATCTGTAACAATTCCCCGAAAATTATAGATAAGATACGTAAATTTTCCATCATCGAGAATTAAACATTGATCCAGATTGGTTCCAAAAAGGATAAGACTTTGAGTATCTTTTAATTCATTTTTAAAAATTCCGAAAGAATGTTCTTTGTAATATTGTAAGTGCTTTTTAATTTTTTCTGCCGATTCTTCGCTGAAAATTTTTCTTGATCCTGAATGCTGAACATAAACTGGTTTGTTCTTATCTAAAATTTTATTGATAACGAAAGGCTCTCTCAAAGTGCCGCTATTGAGTGTTTGAAAAATTTCAGCAGCTTTTAAAAAGGAAATATTATTATAAAAGTAACCTTCCTTCTTTAAATTTTTGAGATTGAACTGAGATAAAAACTTTGCTTCCTTTTCGTTTATTGTAAGGCTGTTTGAGGAAACTGTCTGATAACCATAATTAAATAAATAATTTTGCGGAATTTCCGAAGCTGAGTTTTCAGCAAGAAAAGTTCCTAATCTGATAAACTTTCTTAAACTGCCGATATTTGCATCATAGCGGTCAAATTTTGCATTTTTAAACGAGCTGTAAAAGTGGATTGTTTTTCTTGTTTTATTATCAACAACAATAATTTTTTCTCTAAACCAATCATTAAATGCTTTTTTATCTTCCTGTTTTAAATTGTAAGACAATGCTTTTTCTAAAATTTTAGCTCTGATAGAATCCAGATTATTTTTATAGGAAATAGAATCTAAAGTTGTAAAAATTTTTAAGTTCTTTTCTTTCGAGTCGATTTTCAGCGTTTGCATTTCCCTTTCAACAAAACGAATGACCGTACTGTCTTTTATTGGGCGGTTATCAGAATAATAGTAAACATTCTCCTTTTGGCAGGAAATAATGAGTAACAATATGAAAAACCATAGAATCTTCATGTATTTAAGGAATCAAAACCTTATCTCCTCCAAACTTTGGTTCTACGCCTAAAATTAAATCCAGATACGCTTTTGCTTTAGCCAGATATTCTCTCAGATTCGTCTTCAGACCGGCATATTTACTCACATCGGGAGCATTGTAGCCGAAAGCTTCCATTCCGTTTTGTTGGGCTAAAAATACTGCCCTTTCATTATGGAATTTCTGCGAAACAATGATTATTTGATTTTGCCCGAAAATATCCTTTGCACGTACAACAGAATCCAGTGTTCTGAAACCGGCAAAATCCAGAAAAATATTATCCTTTGGAACTCCGTATTCTATCAAAGCCATTTGCATATCTTCAGGTTCATTATAGTTTTTCTGGCTGTTGTCTCCGCTTACAATAATGTATTTCGCCTTTCCGCTTTTATACAAATCGGCTGCAGCCTGAATTCGGTTATAAAAATAGGCATTCGGTTTTCCGTTGCTCAGTGTTTTTCCTGTTCCCAGAAGTAGTGCCGTTTTCATTTTAGGAACTTCTGAGATATTGTATGATATATAGGCTTCGCTGTCTTTTTTAATGCTGTAATTCGCCCAGGCAATAAAAATAATTCCTGCCACAAAAAGAAGCAGGAAAATTTTAAAAATGTTTTTAATTAATTTTTTCATCAATAGTATCTTCTTTTAAAATTCCAGACCATTTGGAAATGCTTTTTTTCTGAAAATCAATAATAAAGCCGCCCCCACTGTAATTGCCGAATCGGCTACGTTGAAAATATATTTAAAAAATTCTATATGTTTTCCTCCGATTAAAGGCCAGCTTTCAGGAACGTTCCAGTCTACCAGCGGAAAATGCAGCATATCAACTACACAGCCTTTCATGAAAGTAGAATATCCTTCCCCGAAACTGGTGAATTTCGAAATCCCTCCATACCCGATCCATCTGTTGATGCTCTCATCATAAACTGTTCCGCTGTCAAAAATAAGTCCGTAAAACATTCCGTCAATCAGATTTCCTATTGCTCCGGCAAAAATCATTGCCATCGGAATCAGAAGATAATTGGATTCTCCCCGCTGTAACCATTTTTTAAATAAATAGATCATTCCGCCGATCAGGATAATTCTTACCAGAACCAGAAAATATTTACCGATAATGCCTCCGAAATGTAGTCCGTAAGCCATTCCCGGGTTTTCTACAAACGTTAATTTAAACCCCGGAAGTACAGAAATACTGTCATCAAGATTAAAGTGCGTTTTTACATAAATTTTCGAAGCCTGATCTATCAATAAAATAAGCAAGGTTACAAATGCTATCTTCTTCATTATAATCCTTTTGGTTTGTAAGGTTTTCCTATCTTTTCGTTTCTTTTGTCAACGATTTTCTTTACCGTTTTCTCGTTGTGATGAGTATTCTTGGTATGGAATTTTTCGAACTTAATGTTCATTTCTTTCAAAACACTTTTCAGGGCAGTAAGCTCCATTGCGTTTTTGGTGTGGACTATTATGGATTCCATTTTTTTTAATTTAAATTTTACTTTTTAGACAATTCGTCAAGTCTTTTTCTGTCTTTTGCCGACAGATCATTCACTCCGTTTTTTCCCATCTTGCTCAGAAGACGGTCGATCTCTTTTTCCCTTTCCCGTTTATCAGAATTAAACTGATCGTCAATCGTATAATTACGCTTTTCATCCGGAAAGAACCTGTTTTTAATCCGGTCTCTGTTGAAAAATGCCAATACGACGGCAACGATAATTCCTAAAATTAATAATTCGCTCATGGGTAGATATTAAAAATTAGGTTTATAAAGTATTCCTCGAAATACGATATAAACCCAAATTTATTGTAGCTAACCTTGTGGTTATTTCTGCATATTTTTCGCTTCGATGCTCAGCGTAGCATGAGGAACCGCCAACAGTCTTTCCTTCGGAATAAGTTTACCCGTTACTCTGCACACACCGTAAGTTTTGTTTTCAATTCTTATCAAAGCGTTCTTCAGGTCACGTACGAATTTCTCCTGTCTTCCGGCCAAAATAGAATTCTGTTCTTTACTCAACGTTTCAGCACCTTCCTCAAATGCTTTGAAAGTAGGGGAAGTGTCATCCGTACCGTTATTTTGGTCGTTGATAAAACTTTCTCTGATCAGTTGTAAATCCTTTTCAGCCTTTTCTATTTTTTCCTTAATGATTGCTTTAAACTCTTGTAAATCAGCATCACTGTATCTTACTCTTTCGTCTGACATGTTCGTTTCTCTTTTTTAATAAAATTATGAAATGGAATTTGAAAAACAATAACTATAAGTTAATTTTTTTCAACATTTATCTTAAAATTAACCTCATCTATTTCGATTTCGTTAAAATTTGAAAGTGAAGATACAATTTCTATTTTATTTGACAAGACTTCGGATGAAATATATTCTTCATTTTTCTTGATGTCATCAATGAAAGGAGCGTTTTCTTCCAAAGAGATCGTAATTCTGTCCGTCAAATCGAAATCCTTCTCTTTTCGCAGGTTCTGAACTCTGTTGATGAATTCTCTTGCGATACCTTCAGATTTTAATTCATCTGTTAGCGTCAAATCTAATGCCACAGTGGTTTTTCCGTCGGAAGTTACCGTCCATCCCGGAATGTCTTTTGTGGAAATTTCCACATCTTCCGGTGTGATTTCGTAACCCTGCACATCAATTTTTCCTTCTTTTTCCAAAGTGGAGATCTGTTCTGCGGTGAAATTGGTAATTTCTCCACCCACCGTTTTCATGTCTTTTCCTAATTTTGGACCTAAAGCTTTGAAGTTCGGTTTGATCTGTTTTACAATTAGGTGAGACGCTTCTTCAGCATTAATTAACTGTAATTCTTTAACGTTTACTTCCTGCTTAATTAAATCTGCAACCGCGGAAATCTGTTCTTCCGTTTTCTTATCCAAAACAGGAATCAACACTCTTTGAAGAGGTTGTCTTACTTTCAAACTTTCTGCACGTCTGATGGAAAGAACTAAACTTGTTATCGTCTGTGCTAAATGTGTTTTTTCAACCAAATCTGCATCAATTAAACTTTCATCAGCAACAGGGAAATCCGTTAAGTGGATCGATTCCGCAGTTTCTTTTCCGGTTACTTTATTTAAATCCTGATACAACTGATCCATAAAGAACGGAGCGATTGGCGCAGATAATTTAGCAACCGTTTCAAGACAAGTATATAAAGTCTGGTAAGCTGAGATTTTATCTTCAGAATAATCTCCTTTCCAGAAACGTCTTCTGCAAAGTCTTACGTACCAGTTGGATAAATTGTCATTCACAAAAGTATTGATCGCTCTCGCTACTCTTGTCGGTTCGTAATCTTCGTAGAACGCTTTAACTTCCTTAATTAACAAATTCAGCTCAGAAAGAATCCATCGGTCGATTTCCGGTCTGTTCTCAACTTCTTTTTCAGAATAATTAAATCCGTCCACATTCGCATACAACGCAAAGAATGAATACGTATTGTACAGTGTTCCGAAGAATTTTCTTCTCACTTCATCAATTCCTTCGATGTCGAATTTCAGGTTTTCCCAAGGATTCGCATTGGAAATCATATACCAACGTGTTGCATCCGGACCGTAAACCGCTAAAGTTTCAAACGGATCTACTGCATTACCTTTGGATTTTGACATTTTCAGCCCGTTTTTGTCCAAAACAAGCCCGTTACTCATTACATTTTTATAAGCAACAGAATCAAAAACCGCTGTTCCGATCGCATGAAGCGTATAGAACCAACCACGAGTCTGGTCAACACCTTCCGCAATGAAATCTGCAGGGAACGCTTTATTATTATCAATTAATTCTTTATTTTCAAAAGGATAATGCAATTGCGCATAAGGCATTGAACCGGAATCGAACCAAACGTCGATCAGGTCGCTCTCACGCTTCATCGCTTTTCCTGAATCTGAAACCAAAACGATTTTGTCTACAATATTTTTATGCAGATCCACAGACGCATAATTATTCTCAGACATATCTCCGATGATGAAATCCTTAAACGGATTTTCAGTCATCAATCCTGCTTCTACAGATTTTTCAATCTCGTTGTATAATTCTTCTACAGATCCGATGATCTTTTCCTCCTTCAGATCTTCTGTTCTCCAGATTGGCAAAGGAATTCCCCAATATCTTGAACGGGAAAGATTCCAGTCGTTTACATTTTCAATCCAGTTCGCAAAACGTCCTTCTCCTGTAGATTTCGGCTTCCAGTTGATTTCTTTGTTTAAATCTACCAAACGGTCTTTTACAGCCGTCATTTTCACAAACCATGAATCCAGCGGATAATACAATACAGGCTTGTCTGTTCTCCAGCAATGAGGGTAGCTGTGAACATATTTTTCTACTTTGAAGGCTTTATTTTCAGTTTTCAGCAAAATTGCCAGTTCTACATCCCATGATTTTTCGGGTGCAGTTCCTTCGTCGTAATATTCGTTCTTGATGTATTTTCCTGAGAATAATTCAGGAACATTTTCGCCCTGAATAAATCTTCCCTGTAAATCTACCAAAGGAACAAGATTATCATTTTCATCTTTTACCAGCATGGGCGGAACTCCGGCTTCTTTTGCCGCTTTCGCATCATCCGCACCAAAAGTAGGCGCAATGTGAACAATACCTGTTCCGTCTTCAGTGGTTACAAAATCTCCCAAGATCACTCTGAAAGCTTTTTCAGGAGTGTCGTTTGGAGTAAACCACGGAACCAACTGCTCGTATTGAGTTCCTGTTAATTTTTCTCCCGTAAATTCTTTTAAAATCTGGTAAGGAATGGTCTTGCTTTCTGAAGTGTAGTTCGCGAAATCTTCATCTGTTCCTTCCGCATATTTTTTTCCGAAATTTTTATTCAGAAGAACTTTTGCCAGAACAACAGTTACCGGCTGGAAAGTATACTGGTTAAAAGTTTTAACCACAACATATTCAATATCTCTTCCTACAGCCAAAGCCGTATTGGAAGGCAAAGTCCAAGGTGTTGTCGTCCATGCAAGAATGTTTACATCTCCTTCAACATCATTAAACAGATCGGTAGATCCTTTCTTTACTTTAAACTGCGCCACAATCGTAGTGTCCGAAACGTCATGATACGTTCCCGGCATATTCAGCTCCGCAGAAGAAAGTCCTGTTCCTGCTTTTGGCGAATATGGCTGAATCGTGTAACCTTTATACAGCAGATCTTTGTTGTACAATTGTTTCAGAAGCCACCAAACCGTTTCCATGTATTTTGATTTGTACGTGATGTACGGATCATCAAGATCTACCCAATATCCGATTTTCTCGGTAAGGTTATTCCATACGTCTGTATAACGCATTACCGCTTCACGACACGCTTTGTTGTAATCCTCAATCGAAATTTTTCTGCCAATATCTTCTTTAGTGATTCCTAATTCTTTTTCCACACCAAGCTCTACCGGAAGTCCGTGCGTATCCCAACCCGCTTTACGGAAAACCTGCTTTCCGTTTTGGGTTTGATAACGACAGAAAATATCCTTCAACGCTCTGGCCATTACGTGGTGAATTCCGGGCATACCGTTTGCTGAAGGCGGACCTTCATAAAACACAAACTCAGGTTGCCCCTCACGAATCTCAACACTCTTATTGAAAGTTTTATTCTGCTTCCAGAATTCTGCGATGTTCTCGGCTACGTCAATAAGGTTGAGGTTTTTGTACTCTTTAAATTGGCTCATTGTAATATATCAATATCGTTGATTAATTAAGTTGGCAAATTTACTAAAATTTGTCGGTTTATAATATATGTTTTATTTTGATATTTCCTATTAAAAACTTCTGTTTCAGAAAAATAAATGAAAAGATTAATTTTTTGTGAACAATCAGGGGTTGATTATAAACTTTTGAAGAGTTTTTTAAACCTAAATAGCACAATGTTTTTACAAATACCGCGGATTTCTCATGGATGTGTATCGATAGGGGCGGGCTTTAGCCCGCTTCAATAGTAATATTTTAGATTGGTTTTAACCGAAACTTACATTTTCGTTTATAAATTTAAACGCAAAATTTATTTAATAAGCGATATTTTCAGGCTTCGCAAAGCAAATTATTTGCCTTTACCTCCTAAAGTAAAAGAATGCAGAACAGGAACTTTGCGTTAACAATTATCGCAAAACGCTTTTCACGAATAATAACAAAAACAAGTCATCATCGAAATCCGCAGGAAAATAAATCTGCATAAACAGCAAAACCTGCTACAAATTAAAATAAACTAATAAATTTGTCCTTTAAAAATAAAAACCATTGGACTTTTATCCATCCATCGAAAGATCAGACATTCAGGAAATAAAAAAGTTTCAGGAGCAGAAGCTTCAGGAACTTTTAACGTATCTTGAAACTCATTCACCTTTTTATCAAAAATTATTCAAAGAAAACCATATCCATATTGCTGAAATTCAGACTTTGGAAGACCTGAAAAAAATTCCGACCACCACGAAGAACGATATTCAGCAGCATAACGATGATTTTTTCTGTGTGACACCCGATAAAATTGTGGATTACAGCACGACATCCGGAACACTGGGAGATCCTGTAACATTCGGATTATCAGATAACGATCTTGAAAGATTAGCCTACAACGAAGCCATTTCTTTTGCGTGTGCCGGAATAAAAAAAGGAGATGTGGTACAGATGATTACCACGATCGATAAAAGATTTATGGCGGGACTTGCTTACTTTTTAGGACTCAGAAAAATGGGAGCCAGTGTGGTAAGAATGGGACCGGGAATTCCGGAACTTCAATGGGATTCCATTTTCAGATACAAACCGAAATATTTAATCACCGTTCCGTCTTTTTTGCTAAAAATGATCGATTATGCCGAAAAACATAGGATAGATTATAAAAATTCCAGTGTTTATGGAGCAGTTTGTATCGGAGAGAGCATCAAAAATCAGGATTTTACAGATAATATTCTTTCCCAGAAAATTAAAGAAAAGTGGAATATTAAACTTTTTTCAACCTACGCTTCTACGGAAATGAGCACCGCTTTTACAGAGTGTGAAGAACAAATTGGCGGACATCACCATCCGGAATTAATTATCACCGAAATTCTTGATGATGAAGGAAATCCCGCGAAAGAAGGCGAAAGCGGAGAATTAACGATCACTACTTTGGGTGTTGAAGCAATTCCATTATTGAGATTTAAAACAGGAGATATTGTAAAAGCACATTATGAGCCGTGTAAATGCGGAAGAAATACGATGAGGTTGGGTCCTGTCATCGGAAGAAAACAGCAGATGATCAAATACAAAGGCACCACATTGTATCCGCCTGCAATGAATGACATCCTGAACGATTTCAATAATATTCTCTGTTATCAGATTGTTATTCAGTCAAACGAAATCGGGTTGGATGAAATCATCATTAAAGTAAGCACAGACAGCGATTCCGAGGGTTTTGTAAATGAAGTAAGAGATCATTTCAGGGCAAAATTAAGAGTGAGTCCGAAAATTGAACTGGTCGATTTTGATGTTTTATCTAAAACGGTATTTAACCCGAACAGCAGGAAGCCTATTGTCTTTTTAGATTTACGAAACTAAAAAATAAAGGAGATTACGGAATGGCGTAAGGTTATCGTTTTCTTAGAAATTAAATTTGAGAAAAATTTTAAACATGAAAAAAATAATCTCAATTTTAATTTTTCTTTTTACATTGATCTGTCATGCTCAACATGAACCAAAGTTCGAAAATGATACTTTAACGACTTCAACAGGATTTAAAGTGTATGAAGGACTTAGTATAAAAATAGGAACAGGCTCAATGAGTGACGGGGATTTTAAGTTTATCAGGACAAACGCATCGTCACTTTTTAATTATTATTCAACAACGGGATATCAGGGATTGGCAAATCAGGCGAATTCATTTCGAAGAAGCAATTCAGGTCTTACTTTTAAAGTTAAAAAAATAATGACCAGAGGAAATAAGAAGAACGGATATGTATATTATGTGAAAATCGGTCAAAGTTTAATTAACTATGAAATGGATGTTGAAAATGCAATTAAATCGGGTGAAATTCTTGTTCCCGAAGAATTTTTACCTAAAACAAAAAATCAGATTCAGGAAATTATAAAAGAATCAAAATACGATAAACTTAAAAAAATTAAAGAGCTGAAAGATTCAGGAGTTCTTTCCGAAGAAGAATTTCAAAAGGAAAAAGAAAGAATCATGAGTGAAAACTGATTTAGAAATCAATTATCCAAATAAACAAAAATGGTCTGAAAATCTCAGACCGTTTTTATGCTTGTTGCTTTTCTGTTTTAATAAATTCTGCCAGATTTTTAATCGCCGTATCATGAATTCTCACAAAAGTATTCTTCTTGTTCCAGACATAACCCGCCAAAACTGCACAGATTTTTCTCTTCACATCAGGATTTTCCGGCTGGTGAAAAAATAATTCCTGAAGATTTCCGGTGTACCATTCTTTTACATACGTTGTGAAAACATCAACGCCGTACAGAATATAATCGGCAAATTCCTTTTGCCAGTCTACTTGTTCGCCGTTCAGTTGTCGTAAGGCTAATTTTGCAGCGGTCATTCCGCCTTCTGTGGCAAAAGCCATTCCTGAAGAGAAAACAGGATCTAAGAATTCCGAAGCATTTCCTGTAAGCGCAAAACCGTCACCATACAATTTTTTTACCGAGCACGAATAATCTTTCAGATGTTGAGGTTCAAAAAGAAAATCTACATCCCCGAAACGTTTTACATAATAATCCGAAAGGGAAATTGCTTTTCTCAGAGCTTCCGTTGTATCGCCGTTTTCAGAGAGTTTATCAATAAAATCAGTTGGTCCTACAATTCCTACGCTCGTGTTTCCGTTGGAGAAAGGAATTACCCAAAGCCAGACTTCCGTTTCGATAATATCAAAAGAAATCAGAGTTCCTTCCGTTCCTTCTTCCCGGTTAATGTCTTTTACGTGAGAGAAAATCGCAGAATGAGGAGAAAGCTTTGAAGGTTTTTCCAAATCTAAAAGTCTCGGTAAAACCCTACCGTAACCGCTGGAATCGATCACAAATTTGGCATGAATTTCTTTTATTTCGCCGTTCTTATTTTTTACAATCGTTACAGAATCTGTTCCGTTGAATTCAATGCCGATCACTTCCGTTTCGAATTCAAGATCAATTCCTTTATTAATGACTTCCTGGGCTAAAACATTATCAAAATCCGCTCTCGGAACCTGCCAAGTCCAGTCCCATCCTTCCCCGAATTTATTACTGAAATCAAAAATGCAGACCTCGTTGCCTCTTAAAAAACGTGCTCCCAATTTCTTCTCAAAGCCTATTTTATCCAGAGCAGGAAACAGTCCGGCTTCATCAAAATGATCCATCACACGCGGAATCAGGCTTTCGCCGACCACCAGTCTTGGAAATTTCGTTTTTTCAACAACTTTCACGTTGACGTTGTTCTTCTTTAAATATGAAGAAGATACGCAGCCGGACGGTCCGGCGCCGATTACAAGAACGTCAACAAATTCTTTACTCATCTTTGATTTTTTATTTTAATAATAACTTCTATCTTTGCCGCAAAATTAATGACAATTAATTAATAATTACAAAATTATCTTATTACTTTTTAATTGATGAAAATAAATAACTTTTTAGAACTGAGCGACTTTAAGAAAGTCATCATCAACAATGAGAAAATAGAACTGGATGAAACACTTCTTGCCAGAGTGGATGAAAGTTTTCAGTTTTTAAAAGAATTTTCAAAAAATAAAGTAATTTATGGGGTGAACACAGGTTTCGGACCCATGGCACAGTTCAAAATCAGCGATGAAGATACCCATCAGCTTCAGTATAACTTAATCAGAAGTCATTCTTCGGGGATCGGGAATCCGCTTCCGGCAGACGAAGCAAAAGCCTGTATGTTGGCAAGACTGAATACCTTATCATTAGGAAAATCGGGCGTTCATCATTCTGTAGTAAATTTACTTAAAGAATTAATAAACAGAGATATTACGCCGCTTATTTTTGAACACGGAGGCGTTGGAGCAAGTGGAGATCTGGTCCAGTTGGCGCATCTTGCGTTGGTATTGATCGGGGAAGGAGAAGTTTTCTATAAAGGAGAAAGACAATCAACAAAGAACGTTTTTGAAATTGAAAATTTACAGCCGATTCAGGTAGAAATCCGTGAAGGACTGGCTTTGATGAACGGAACATCCGTGATGTCCGGAATTGGAGTCGTTAATGCGCATAAAGCGAATCAGTTAACCGATATTTCAATCAAATTATCCTGCGCAATTAATGAAATTGTTCAGGCGTATGACGATCATTTATCTGAAGTGCTGAACGGAACCAAACTTCACGAAGGACAGCAGAAAATTGCAGAAAAAATGCGTGCTCATTTGTCTGACAGTCAATTAATCAGAAAAAGAGCCGATCATTTATATACTCACTTTGAAGAGCAGGAAAAAGTTTTCAAGGAAAAAGTTCAGGAATATTACTCGTTGAGATGTGTTCCTCAGATTTTGGGACCTGTTTTGGATACGTTGGAATATACGGAAAAAGTATTGGAAAACGAGATCAATTCAGCAAATGATAATCCGATCATCAATGTGGAAGATCAGCACGTTTACCACGGTGGAAATTTCCACGGCGATTACATTTCCCTTGAAATGGACAAGCTGAAAATTGTGGTCACCAAATTAACAATGTTGGCAGAAAGGCAACTGAATTATTTACTGAATTCTAAAATCAACGAAATTTTGCCTCCGTTTGTTAATTTAGGTAAATTAGGATTCAATTTCGGAATGCAGGGTGTTCAGTTTACAGCAACTTCTACAACGGCAGAAAGCCAGATGTTATCAAACCCGATGTATGTTCACAGTATTCCTAACAACAATGATAATCAGGATATTGTAAGTATGGGAACCAATGCAGCGGTTATTTGCAGAAAAGTAATCGAAAATGCATTCGAGGTGTTGACGATTGAGGCCATTACCATTGTTCAGGCAATAGAATATCTTGGTTTTCAGGATAAAATTTCATCGGCAACCAAAGAATTGTACGATGAAATAAGAAAAATAATTCCTGCATTTTCAGATGATATGGTAATGTATCCTTATCTGGAAGAAGTGAAGAAATATTTAAAGGCAATGTAATTTTTTAAGGAAATTAATTGTCATACTTAAGGAAAGGAAAATATACACAAAAAACTAAAACTACATAAGCAACACATGAAATGTGCAATCGTCACAGGAGGCTCAAGAGGAATTGGAAGAGCTATCTGTATAAAACTGGCTGAAGAAAAAAACTATCATATCTTAATCAACTACACTTCAAACGAAGCGGCAGCTAAAGAAACGTTAGCTAAAGTGGAAGAACTGGGATCTACCGGAGAAATTTTGAAATTTGACGTAGGAAATGCCAAAGAAACTCAAAAAGTTTTAACAGAATGGCAGGAAAATAATCCGAAATCCGTTGTTGAGGTGATCGTAAACAATGCCGGAATTACAAGAGACGGATTGTTCATGTGGATGCCGAGTGAAGACTGGAATGCGGTGATTAACACCAGTTTAAATGGGTTTTTCAACGTGACGAATTTCTTTATCCAGAAACTGTTACGCAATAAATACGGCAGAATCATCAATATGGTTTCTGTTTCCGGAGTAAAGGGAACAGCAGGACAAACCAATTATTCTGCGGCGAAAGGTGCTTTGGTAGGAGCTACAAAAGCGCTGGCTCAGGAAGTGGCGAAAAGAAACATCACCGTAAACGCGGTTGCACCGGGATTCATAAAAACAGACATGACGCAGGAATTCAATGAAGACGAATTGAAAGCAATGATCCCTGCAAACCGATTCGGGGAAGCGGAAGAAGTGGCAGATTTAGTCGCATTTTTAGCGTCTAAAAAGTCATCGTACATTACAGGCGAAGTCATCAATATTAACGGAGGAATCTACTCATAAAATCAGGTGGCAGATAAAAGGGAGCAGTTGTGAGCTGCAGCCCAAAACCTAAAACCTAAAACCTTGAACATTACATGGAAAATAGGGTTGTTATTACCGGAATGGGAATTTATTCCTGCATCGGAACTTCTTTGGAAGAAGTAAAAGAATCTTTATTTCAGGGAAAATCCGGAATTCATTTAGTAGACGAAAGAAAAGAATTTGGTTTCAGATCGGGATTAACGGGCGTGGTTCCGAAGCCGGATCTCAAAAATCTTCTCAGCCGCAGACAGCGCGTAAGCATGGGCGAAGAAAGCGAATATGCATACATCGCAACACTAGATGCTTTAAAACAGGCGAATATCGACCAAGATTTTTTAGACCACAACGAAGTCGGAATTTTATACGGAAACGACAGTGTTTCCAAGGCAGTGGTAGAATCTATCGATATAGCGAGAGAGAAAAAAGATACAACGTTAATGGGTTCAGGAGCTATTTTTAAATCCATGAACTCTACGGTTACCATGAACCTTTCGACCATTTTTAAACTGAGAGGAATCAATTTAACCATCAGTGCAGCCTGTGCAAGCGGATCTCACTCTTTGGGACTGGCTTACATGATGATTAAAAACGGTTTTCAGGAGATGATTATTTGCGGAGGAGCACAGGAAACCAATAAATATTCGATGGCGAGCTTTGATGGATTGGGTGTTTTTTCAGTACGCGAAAATGAGCCCACAAAAGCATCAAGACCTTTTGATAAAGACAGAGACGGATTAATTCCGAGTGGAGGAGCAGCAACTTTAATTGTTGAAAGTTTAGAATCTGCCCAAAAAAGAGGAGCCAATATCATCGCGGAAATTGTCGGGTATGGATTTTCTTCCAACGGAGGACATATTTCCACACCCAATGTAGACGGACCGGCTTTAGCCATGAACAGGGCTTTGCAACAGTCTGGTTTACAGGTAAAAGATATCGATTATATTAATGCTCATGCGACGTCAACGCCAATTGGTGACGCCAATGAAGCGAAAGCCATTTACGAAATTTTCGGAAGCGAAGTTCCGGTAAGTTCAACAAAATCAATGACCGGTCACGAATGCTGGATGGCAGGTGCGAGCGAAGTTATTTACTCTATTCTGATGATGCAGAACGATTTTGTAGCCCCGAATATTAATCTGGAAAACCCTGATGATGAGGCGAAAAGGATAAATTTGGTTGCTGAAACAAAAAGTCAAAAAATTGATGTATTTTTGTCGAATTCTTTCGGATTTGGGGGAACCAACTCTGCATTAATTGTTAAAAAATTTAATTAAAAACATGGAAAGGGAAAAGATTATTGCGATTGCCAATGACTTTTTAGTCAACGAATTTGAAGTAGACGGCGATGAAATCAGCAATGATGCAAACTTTAAAAAAACGCTGGGTTTAGACAGCTTAGATTATATTGATCTTGTAGTGGTTATCGAATCTAATTTCGGAGTGAAATTAGGAGAAGCAGACTTCAAAAACATCGTGACTTTTGACGATTTCTATACCGTGATCGAAAACAAGATTACTGAAAAAAGCGTATAACTGATTTAGCTTCTTTGCTGAGTAAAACGCTCTTGCGAACTTAAAAAAAAGGTAGTAGTTAAAAATTTCTTGCGAACTTTGCGTTAAGAACAAAAAATATGAACAAGTGGAAAGGTAAATCTAAAGGGACGATTCTGGGCTACAAAATTTTCGTCTGGTGCATTAGAAATATCGGGATCAGAAGTTCATATGTAGTGCTTTACTTTGTTGCGTTCTATTACTTTTTGTTCGAAAAAAACAGCAACAGATACTACCGTTATTATTTTTCAGAAAGACTGAAGTATGGCTTCTGGAAAACAAAACTTTCTCTGTTTAAAAGCTATTTCACTTTCGGAACCGTTCTTATTGATAAAACTGCCATTTCAGCAGGATTGCGCAACAAATATACCTACGAATTCGATGGAATTGAAAACCTCAGAAATCTTTTAGCCGAAAAAAAAGGCGGCGTTCTCATCAGTGCGCACATCGGGAATTTTGAAATTGCCGAACATTTCTTTGCGGATATCGATTTCGACTGTCAGATCAACTTAGTAACAACAGATCAGGAAGTTACAATTATTAAAGAATATCTTGAAAGTGTTTCTGTAAAAGCGAGTAGCATTAAATTTATTTACGTGAAAGACGATATGTCCCATATTTTCGACATCAATGAAGCCTTGTCTAAAAATGAGCTCATTTGCTTTACCGGAGACCGTTATTTTGAAGGATCCAAGTTTTTAGAGGGCGAATTGCTGGGTAAAACAGCGAAGTTTCCTGCAGGACCTTTTCTCATTGCTTCCAGATTAGGCGTTCCAGTCGTGTATGTGTATGTGATGAAAGAAAAAAATCTGCATTACCACTTATACGCAAGAGTTGCCGAAAACGTCAAAAAACGCGATGCACAGGGACTTTTGAATTCCTATACCCAAAATCTCGAATCCATGATCCGAAAATATCCGCTCCAATGGTTCAATTATTTTGATTTTTGGGACGATATTAATTAAATTTCCTACTTTTACCTTCAGAAAACTAATATTTAACTCAAACATTAAATGATTTAGAGATTTAAAATAAAGTCCTGAGTTTCCTTTTATCTTTGCTGAGTGTTAACGCCTTTGCCTCAATTTTATGATTGATTCATTGGATTCGGCGAAACTTCGTTTTGCGAACTTAAAAACAGGAAGTGATTAAAAAAAAATCTTCGTGGACTTTGCGTTTTAAAATTCAAAATCATTAAAGACACTTTCCTCCTTGAAAAAAACGTTCGACATACTCGTAATCGGCAGCGGATTGGGCGGTCTTGTTTCTGCGCTTGTTCTGGCGAAGGAAGGTTTAAAGGTATGCGTTCTGGAGAAAAACAATCAGTACGGCGGAAATTTACAGACCTTTTCCCGCGACAAGCTCATCTTCGATACCGGAGTTCACTATTTAGGAGGACTTTCCAAAGGGCAGAATCTTCATCAGTATTTTTCCTATCTGGGAATTATGGATGAACTTCAGCTTCATAAGATGGACGAAAACGGCTACGATAAAATCACTTTCGGAGACGATGAAACCGAATATCCTCACGCACAAGGCTACAGAAATTTTGTTGAACAGCTATCAAAATACTTTCCCGAAGAAAAAGATAATTTAGAAGACTATTGCGAAGAAATTCAGAGAGTTTGCAGTCAGTTTCCCAGATATAATCTTGTGGGAAAAGACAATTATAACGAGGAAATTCTTCACTTAAATACCAAAAGATTTATTGAATCTTTAACCTCGAATAAAAAGCTGCAGTCTGTTTTATTAGGATCCAATTTTCTGTATGCCGGAGATTCTGAAAACGTTCCGTTTTACGTTCATGCGCTCACCGTAAATTCTTATATTCAAAGTGCTTACAAATGCATCAAAGGAGGAAGCCAGATTTCAAAACTGCTGATTCGCAGGCTTCGTGAGTATGGAGCAGAAGTACACAAACATGCTGAAGTTTCCGAATTTATTTTTGATGATTACAATATTTTATCCGGAGTAAAAACTTCAATAGGAAAAGAATATTTTGCGAAAAAATTCATCTCAAACATCGAAATTCGTACAACCCTGAGACTTCTTGGGGAAGAAAGGCTTAAAAAATCATTTGTCAACAGAATTGTAAGCTGGGAACCAGTTCCATCATGTTTCAGCGTTTATCTGGTAATGAAACCGCAATCTTTTCAGAATTTTAATTATAATATTTACCATTTTGCCAATGAGAAAATGGTCTGGAATGCCCACCGTTATCAAAAAGAAAAATGGCCCGAAACGTATATGCTTTCTTCCACAGAATCCAAACACAATCCCGGTTTTGCAGAAAGTCTCACCGCCATTTCCTACATGGATTTTCAGGAAGTGGAAGAGTGGAAGGGAACCGTCAATACCGTTGCAGACAAATATGAAAGAGGAGCATTGTATGAAAAATTCAAGCTTGAAAAAGCTGAAAAAATGATCGACGCTTTAGAAAAAAAATTCCCCGATCTAAGAAAATCGATTAAGCGTTTTTATACCTCTTCACCGTTGTCTTATCGAGATTATATCGGAAGTTTTAACGGAAATATGTACGGTTACATGAAAAGTTCCGAAAATCCTCTGAAAACCATGGTTTCTCCACGCACGAAAATCGACAATCTTTTTCTTACGGGACAGTCTGTCAATATGCACGGAATTTTGGGCTGTACAATTGGCGCATTCAACACTTGCGCAGAAATTCTCGGAAAAGAGCTGATTGCTGAAAGATTAACACAATTGATTAATAAAAATAAAGGTGAAAAATAGCGAAAATGATATGCCGTTTGTTGTCATTCAGAACGAAATTAAATGGAGTGAAGAATCTAAATTGTTTTTTTTGAGATTCTTCCTTCGTCAGAATGACAAGATTCAATGTTTTCGAAATAGCGGATCACTAATCTTAATTTTTCTCAGTCTAAACCTTATCCTTTTCCTCAACTCTTGCGGAATAAGAAAATCCATCAAATATATTCCCGATGTAAAACAATATTCGCTTGATATTCCGAAGGTTAATAAAATAAACGATTCAACTTTCAGTTTCAATCAGAATTATTTAACAAAAAATAAGCAGCAGATCTGGGAATTGTATATTCAGGGAAATCCTCTGCAATTAGGTTATAATAATGGAGCTTTAACCCAAAATCTGATGCAGAAACAGGAAGAAATTTTCTTTTCCAAAATTGAAGGATTTGTCCCGTCGAAGTTTAAGCAAAACTTACTGAGAGGTTTCCTGAAATGGTACAACCGGAAAATGTATCTTAACGTAAGGGAGGATTTTCAGGCAGAAATCTATGGAATGTCTCAATATTCTTCGGATCAATACAATTTCATCGCGCCAAAGTTTCTGCGAAGTATGTATCTCCACGGTGCGCACGACATTGGTCATGCCATGCAGGATTTAATGATGGTGGGTTGCACTTCTCTTGCGGTCTGGAATGAAAATACAGAAGACGGAGATCTGCTTATTGGAAGAAATTTCGACTTTTACGTGGGAGACGATTTTGCTAAAAATAAAATCATTGAATTCGTTCATCCTGATGACGGAATCCCTTATCTTTCTGTAACCTGGGCAGGAATGATCGGTGTAGTTTCGGGCATGAACAAAGAAGGAATTACCGTTACCATTAATGCCGGAAAATCTAAAATTCCATTGACCGCAAAAACACCGATTTCTCTGGTGACAAGAGAAATTTTACAATATGCCAGAACCATTGATGAAGCAATTGCCATTGCGAAAAAGAGAAAAGTCTTCGTCTCGGAATCTATTCTGGTCGGAAGTGCGAATGATAAAAATGCGGTGATTATTGAAGTTTCTCCGGATAATTTCGGAGTGTATGAAGTGAAAAATACAAGCCGTATTTTCTGTACCAATCATTTCCAGTCGGAGGCTTATAAAAATGATAAAAGAAATCAGAAACATATTGCGGAAAGCCATTCAGAATACCGTTATGAAAAGCTGCAGGAACTTTTAGCGGAAAATAAAAAGCTCAATCCCGAAAAAATGTCTGCGATTTTAAGAGACAAATCCGGTTTGAAAGGAGAGAACATAGGTTTTGGAAACGAAAAAGCAATCAATCAGCTTATTGCGCATCACGCTGTAATTTTTTCACCACAGAAAAAACTGGTCTGGGTTTCTGCAAATCCTTATCAGTTGGGAGAATTTGTCTGTTATGATCTGAATGAAATTTTTTCGGATAAAAGATTAAAAAGCGGTGAGTTTGCAAAATCTGAACTGAATATTGCAAAAGATCCTTTCCTAGACTCTCCGGAATTTAAAAATTACGAACGGTACAAAATGATGAGTGAAGAGGTAGAAAAAGGAATTGAAGGAGATGTTTTGCTCACTGACGATTTTCTGTCCCGTTATCAGTCTTTAAATCCGGATTTCTGGCTTGTTTATTATCATGCCGGAAAATATTATTATAGTCAGAAAGAATATGCAAAAGCAAAAACAGAATTTAAAAAGGCTTTAACCAAAGAAATTACCACCGTTCCGGATAGAGAAAATGTGGAGAAATATCTGAGAAAAACAGAAAGAAAACTGAAATAGCGGGTTTAATTTTTATCAGGGCTTACTTTATTCAGGAAAAGAAAAGTTGCTACCCCTAAAATCGCAGAGGCAGAAGTCGCCAGAATGAAACTTCCGATAACGTACTGCAACAGATTATTTTTCACCAGATCGAAGTTCAGTTCCTGACTGAAAATATTGCTGTCTCCATGTACAAAAGGAGAACCCAAAAACAGCGAAGCGGCAATAATGAAGGGAATAAAAGGCGGTAAACTTACATTGGATGCAAAAAAGGCAAGCACTTTATTCAGCTTGAATAGTACAGAAAGAGAAATAACAATCAGCGTATGAAATCCCCAGAACGGAGAAAAGCCCACAAAGACGCCCAGAGCAATCGAAAAAGCTTTAATTCTGTTGCTTCCGTCACTTTCCAGAACATCTTCTTTTATGAATCTTTTAATGCTTTTTTTTTTGAAATTATTCACGAAGTTTCGCGGAATAATATAAAGCAAAGTAATGGTTACCAGAATGGTATTCAGAATACTGATCCTCGTAAAATCTTTGAACGGCCTGAAATGAGAAACCCTCTCAGCGGGATCGTAAAGCACCTTCACCGGAATATTTTTAACCGGAATGTGTCTCCAAGCTGTTCTTACAATGATTTCAATTTCAAATTCAAACTTTGGCGTAAAATATTTCTTAGGAATTTTATGCAGAGGATATAATCGATAGCCGGATTGGGTGTCTTCAAGCTTGATTCCCGTTTCAAACCAGAACCAGAAATTAGAGAAGCGGTTTCCGAAACTGCTTTTCTTGGGAATTCCGTCCTGAGACATATTACGGTTTCCGATGAGCAGAACATCTTCCTTTTCATTCAGCAAAGCCTCCACAAAAACAGGAATATCATCCGGATAATGCTGTCCGTCGGAATCAATCGTGATCGCATAATCGTAGCCCAGTTCTTTAGCCTTTCTGAAACCGATTTTTAAACCATTTCCTTTTCCTTTATTCTCCGGTAAATCAATAACTTCGATCTGCGAATAACTTCTTAAAATTTCTTTCGTAGAATCTGTGGAACCGTCATTTACAGCAATGATGTCTTCCGTATAATCCAGAACACCGTCGATTACCCTTTTCAGAGTTTTTTCATTGTTATAAGTAGGAATTAAAACACAAATTTTCTTTTCAGAGATTGCATTTCGTACTTCAGAAAGATTCATGTAAATGACTGATTAATAATGTTTTATTTAAAACTTTCCTTTTCAGTCTCCGTCATGGTTTTAGACTGTGCTGCAAATTTTTTAATATAACTTTTTAAAGCTGAATTTTGTTTGCTGTAATTATTGATGAGAAATACCTTATCATCTTTAAGACTTCCTCTGTAACCTACAATTTTCGGAATGTTTTCCTGAACACTCATGCGGATCAGTCTTAATTCAGCATTATTCGGATTGCTTTTAATAACGGCTTCAAGGTTGGTTGCTCCCGATTTTACCAAAGCTTTTCTGTTGTTTTTGGAAATTTTTGCCTCCATAATCTGCGCCGCCGCTTTATATCCCTGAATTGCCGCATCCGATCCCGATGTTTTTTCGGCTAAACTGATGAATGCTTCTGTATTGGCATTAGAGCTGCTTGCTTTGGCATAACTTTCTCTCAGAGATTCAAGACCCGACTGAAAAAAAAGCATAAAAGCGGCGATAAGTGAAAATAATACTTTCATTATGTCAATTTTTGATAATTTACCGACATTTTTAATGCAATAGTCTCGCCAAAAGAAGTCGTGTTCTTTACCTTTACATCGCCTTCATTTTCAGTAATATCAAGCTGAATTTTAAGATCCGGAGTTTCAAAAGGATTGATGATTGCCATGAACTTTACATTCGATGCCGTTTTTAAAAATAATGAAGATCCGGTAAATTCTTCCGTAAGTTCCTTCACGATCTGCATCATACAAACTCCCGGTGTTACAGGATTTCCCGGAAAATGTCCCTTAAAAATATCGTGATCTTTATTCAGGGAAATCTGGGCGGTGAAACTTCCGCTTTCCGTTTTTTCGTAGGATTGTAACGTATAAAAGTCTGTAAGTATTGTCTGCATGATGTATTCTGTTTCAGTTATTTGAAATCTTTTTCTGAATTTTAAAATTTCAAAATTTCAAAAAATTTAATATTTAAACCTTCGCGAAGATATGTTTTTTTGAAAGGAAAAGAAAATTGTTTTGGTCATCAACATCAATTCTATTTCTTAAAATGGAACGTGTAATAACCGCCAATCTGAAAAACCATATTTGAATTGGAAAACAGGAAGGAGGAATTTTCGTGATCCAGCATTGATGCAAAACCTTTTTTAATTCTTACTTCAACCCCCAGATTTTTAAAAATATCATAACCAAGACCCCCCGAAAAACCCAGATCGAGTCCGGAATTGTTTTCGCCGACAGCAAGATCCAGAAATGGACCAGCAAAAACACTGAAATTTTTGATATAAATTTTGTTTGTAAGCTGTACTCCGATAAAATTGTAATGCAGTCTTTTTTCCGGAAGAACTCCGTTTTCTGTAGTGTACTGTAAATTGGTTCCCTGTCTGGAATAGTTGACTTCCGGTTGCAAAGCATAACGTTCTGTAAATCTAATGTTTCCCTGTAATCCAAAGTAGAAATCGGTTACTGTTTTCAGGCTTGTATGAGTTACTTTTTCCGGGTTTTCATCTTCATGGAGATAAAAGGTTTCATTACTTCGGTTGGTAAGATTGGCAAAATTTACTCCCGCTCTTATTCCGGGATTGAAAGTAACCTGAGCTGATAAAAATCCGGAGATCAGAATCAGCAAGGCAAAAATCTTTGTTTTCATGTAAGGTTATTGGTTTTCGGTGATCTGGAATAGTTTTATATTGATTTTAAAATCTTTATGCTGTAAATTAAGACTGTCTGCAAACGTATTTTTCTTTGCATCAAATGTAAAATCGATCTTTTCCTTCTTGTTTTTCGTGTAAACGATTTGTTTTAACAGATTATTTTCTTTGTTAAAGAATAAATAATACCCTTTTTTATCTATTTTAGAAAGATAAATTTTTGAATTTTCGTTTTCAAAACTTTCTGTTACCGGATATTTCTGCTTCAGAAGCTGCTGAAAATCATTCCTCAAAAAATTAATCACAATCTTTTTATCCAGATCAGGAAGAACATAATTAAGCTTAAAATCATCCTCAGAAATCTCAAAATCAATCAGTTTATTCCCAAAATCAGAAGTCAGAACCACACGATGGGTCGTTTCGCTGATTTTTTTGATAATTAAAATTCCGCTCACATGATTTTTATAAATATCCATCTGACATTTATACACATAATCTTCTTTGGATGAAAAATATAAATTTTCCACCGCTTTTTCAGAAGACGGAATCGGTTTTACATCAGTTAGCGTATACGTTTTACACGATGTAAACAGAATGAAAATCAGGCTATAAGCTAAATTCCGAAGCTGCAACAGGCGCATTGATCTTGGTGTTTTTGAAAACAATATTCGTGGTGTCTCCGGAAGCTTCCGTCATATTAACCTGAGAAACCGTAGATTGATTTTTAGGAAAATGCAGCTCGATCTGCTTGATGTATTTTAAAAGCTGAGCAGATTTCGGAGTAAATTTGGCGATATTCGAAGTCGCGTTCTTTAGGTAAGAAACAGAGAATTCAGGATCATTGAACATCTGTCCGTTAGAGCTTCCTATAATAAGTTTGTTGATTTTTTCAAATGTTTTGCTTTTTGCATCCACCGAAGATTTTTTACCCTGATCATTAATCAATATTTTGTTGTCTTTAAAAACAATACTGTATTGATAGGGTTTTGTGTACTTCCAACTCAGCATATTCGGTGTTTTCAGAGACATTCTTCCGTAGGTGACAATGTTTTTATCCAAAAAATCCATTTTTTTTGTTTGCATGAAATCTGCCTGTAACGTTTTTATTTCTTTGGTTTCCGAAGAAACTTTAGCTACAAAAGCTTTCGCTTCCGCTCCCGACATTGCCGTGTTTTGAGCAAAGACAAAAGTCGAAATTAATAAAAGAGTGCTTAAAGCTATATTTTTAATCATTGTTTAACGTCTTTAAATTTAACCACAAGGATGAAAAGGGTTTCACAAAGGACACGATTAAAGAATATTTATTAATAATTCTTGGAAATCCTTTTGGACTTAGTGGTTTTCAAATTTATCAATTGTAAAAGTTGAATAATTTTTCTGCTTCAAAAATACTAATAAATCCTCCAAAACATTGTACGTTTTTTGTGAAGTATCATGAAGAAGGACAATGCTTCCTTTTTTTAAATTTTTCGTTACTTTCTGGTAGATTTTTTTTTCATCTTCTGTCATCGTATCAAGAGAGCGGACGTTCCATCCGATGCTTTTTTTGCCGGTTTTTTTGATGGCTTTGGCAATATTCGGATTGGTCACTCCGAAAGGCGGTCTGTACAAATTCGTCTTTATATTTCCGGTGTTCAGCATGACTTCATCACATTTTTCAATTTCTTCCGTCATTTTTGATGTCGATAAAAAACCGGTGTTGTTGGAGTGCGATAAAGTATGATTTCCAACGGTATGACCTTCCGCAATGATTCGTTGAAAAGTTTCAGGATATTTTTCAATCTGTTTTCCGATGCAGAAAAAGGTTGCTTTTACGTTGTTTTCTTTTAAAAGATCTAAAAATTTGGGGGTGAATTCAGTCGGACCGTCATCAAAAGTCAGCGCTACTTCTCTGATTTTCGTTTTTTTATGGGTAATGCTGTTGACAAAATATCCCAGTTCAATATCGAAAGAACCCCAGATTACAAGCGCAGAAAACAGCAAAAAACAGAACAGATACACCCAAAAACTTCCGTGAAACGCGTAAATGAAAACGTTGCAGAAAAGATAAAATAGGATAAATAGATAATGCTTCATCTTTATTGTTTTTAAATATTGGGTTTAAAATATTCAGAATCTGTATCCATGGTGTCATTCTTAATGGAGCTAAGCGGAATGAAGAGTCTCAAATTAATATTCTTAATGTTTACGCTAAAATAAACCATTAAGTGTTAGTTTAGAAATTAAGATTATTAAGAGATTTCTCCTTCGTCGAAATGACAATTATGCTGTTTTTCTTTGCTAAATAGAATACTAATCCTGCGAACGGAGCCTATTTTCAATCAAACCTAACAGGTTTCAAAAACCTGTTAGGTTTTACTTTTAAGCTTTCCCCAACAAAACAGTAGTGTGATCGTTTTCTCTTAAATAATTGTAAAACAAGATGTTTTTACTTTTTTTATATTCCAAACCTAACAGGTTTCAAAAACCTGTGAGGTTTTAATTTTTAAGCCTTCCCCAACAAAACCAGACTGTGATCATTTCCTCCTAAATGATTGTAAAGCAGAACATTTTTAATTTCTTCTTTTTTAAGATCGTTAATTAGCATCACTTCCGGAATCTCCTGATTTTTAAGAATATGACAAGCCATAAACGTCGAAAAACCACTCGCCGTATTAAATTCACCACTCAAATGTTTATAATACAGCAAAGCCGAATGTTCAAACAGACCCATTGCATTTTTATAATAAACATCCGATTTTACATCTCCACTAAAACCTAAAATAACCGCATCGATATCTTTATTCGTCAAATTATTTTTAGCTAAAAAATCTTCAATAAACTGCTGAGTTTCTTCCAAATCTAATTTGTTTGTGATCTGAATATCCGTTAATTGGGCGTAAGAGCTTTCTGTTTTATCTTTTCCTAAGACAAAAAAACTTGCGCCTTCTCCCCAAATGACGCCTTCTGTTTTAGAATTCAGAAAATCAACGGGAAGATTTTCTTCTTTTTTAATGGTTTTGTTTAATTGGTACAGTTCCATCACTCTTTCGGTCTGTTCGTCTGTGGAACCGACCAGAACGTTTTCAGCTTCACCGTCATTGATCTGTAATTTTCCATCTAAAAAAGAAAATTCCAGAGACGACGAAGTGTTTACATACGTGAAATTGTACGCGTGACATTGCAAACCTAAAGCGATTTGTCCTGCAACCGTATTGTGAGTAGACTGAATAAAATAGGTCGGAGTCAGAAACTCTTCATGATTATCCAGAACATTTTTCAGAAACTTTTCAGAATCCTGAGAACAGCCCATTCCTGTTCCTGTGATGATCGCATCTGGATTTTCAATTCCTGCTTCTTTTAAAGCGTATTGAGAAGCTACGGAACTCATTTTTACCGTTTTAGACATTCTTCGGATCATTGCCGGAGGAATGAATTCTTTGTAAACAGGTTCAATAGCTTTTAAAACCTGAACTGAATTTTCAGGCTTGAGATTCCGGAAAAAATCTTCATTTAAAGTGTCCTGAGCTGAAATACAGGCTGCACTGTTGATGTAAACGGCACTCATGATTTTGAGAAAATTAAAGTTGAACAATTTCCTCCAAAACCAAACGAATTGGAAAGAACGTGGTTGATGTTTTTCTCTTTAAGTTCCGTTACCGGCGTTAAATCAAATTCTGCCATTTTTGTTTTAAAATTCAGATTCGGGAAAATGATATTATTTTGAATCGCCAAAAGAGAATACACGGCTTCAATTCCCGCCGCCGCCGCCAGCGTATGACCGGTAAACGCTTTTGTAGAACTGAATTCCGGAACATTGTTTTCCCCAAAAATCCGGATCATTGCAATTCCTTCCGAAAGATCATTATTGGGCGTTGCCGTTCCGTGAACGTTGATGTAATCGATTTTTTCTTTATCTAAGCCCGAAACTTTTAATGCTTTTTCCATCGCTAAATAAGCTCCCTGTCCGTTTTCCGAAGAAGCAGTTTGGTGATGCGCATCATTGGCATTTCCGTATCCTGAAAGATAACCCAGAACTTTTTTATTTTCTTTTTTTACGACTTCATCAGATTCTAAAACGATGAAAGCGGCAGCTTCACCCAGATTCAGACCTTTTCTGTCGTTATCGAAAGGCGTGTTGTAAGAATCCGTAAGAATCATCAACGTATTGAAACCGTTCAAAGTAAATTTTGAAAGAGAATCTGTTCCGCCGACAATTACACGGTCTAAAACACCGTTTTTAATGAGTTTTGCGCCCATCATAATGGCGTTTGCCGCCGATGAACACGCGGTACTGATGGTGGAAACCATACCTTTTAATCCGAGATAATCAGCGATTAACAAAGACGAATTTCCCGCGTCGTGAGAGTCAATATATTTTTGCTTTTCAGGAAAGTCTTCGTAGGAATAGAAATATTTTTCGGTAACATCCATTCCGCCAACGCTGGTCGAAGAAATCAGTCCCGTTTTATATTCATTGATATCCGAAATTCCGGCACTTTCCACAGCTTCTTTTGCCGCCATCATTCCTAACAGAGCGGTTCTTGTTGCATGATGATCTTCTTTGAGCTGAAGTTTTGCGGCAAGTTCCTCATTAGACAATTTGATTTCGCCTGTTTTGATGTTTCCTTTATGACGTGTTTCAAACAAAGTAATGTCCGAAATCCCGTGCTTTCCGGAAGTCAGCGAACTCAGATTTTCCTCCACATTGTTTCCAATGGCGGAAATGATGCCCATTCCTGTTATGGCAATTTTTTGACCCATCTTTTAATAATGTACCAATGTATCAGTTTAACAGCATAACAATATTGGTACATTGCTAAATTGATACATTGTTAGATTGAATTATTTTGTTCTGTTTTCTTCGATGAATTTTGCCATGGTTTCGATGGACGTAAAAATCTCCTTTCCTTTTTTCGGATCGGCTAATTTTATTCCGTATTCTTTATCCAAAAGAACGATAAGCTCCAGAGCATCAATAGAATCCAAACCAAGACCTCCTCCAAATAAAGGATCTGTGTCTTTAATTTCTTCTACTGCAACGTCTTCTAAATTAAGAACTTCGATGATTTTGTGTTTTAATTCTTCTCTTAAGTTTTCCATAAAATTAATTTGAAAATATGTTAATGAGACAATTTGAAAATGTATTAAATGTTATGCCTTATTGATATGATTTTACATTTTCAAATCAGCGCATTTTCAAATTATCAAATTTATAATGTCAGCAAATATACAAAAGCTTTGTAACTTTCCTGATATAGTTCTACCCAGCCGCACAATACTTTATCTGCCTTTCCGGACTGTAAAAGCTGTGCTGAATAATTGTTTAAAAATTCTTCATTAAATTCATCCAAAACAAAAAAAGCATTTTCGGTCTGCATTTTGTGTCTGATGCTGATTTCACCCACGCAGATATTCGGTAAAGTATACACAAAAACCGCGGGACTCGGAAAGTAATTTTCCTGAGAATTGATGCTTTCCTGATATTTAAAATCCGTGTCTAAACTTGATGATCTGTTCGCGAAAACCAATGCGGTTCTGCTGTGATCTTCATCTTTTAAGATCATTTCAGAAGCGAGAAAAGCGAGTTTGCTTAAATGATCCATTTTATGAAATTTAGGATAATTCAATGCTAAACTTTTGTAGGCTTCTTTCGCAAAGTCTGAAAAATTTTCAGTAGGGGTTTCAAAAATAATGTCATTATTAAGTACTATTTTTGAATTTTCTATGGTGCAGATGTCTGTTTTCTTCATGAATAAAGTTTAAGGCTTTTTTGTTGGATTTTGATGGGTGTTGAAAACAGCAAAAACAATAATATTATCCCCGATAATTTGATAAATGATAACATAAGGAAACTTCTGAATGTAAGCCTCACGCAAGTCTCCTTTTTTTAAGGGAAAGTGAAATGGATGATTTTGAATTCTTAAAAAATAAGATTCAACTTTTTTTATAAATTTTTCACCAAGTCCGGTTTGCTGACTTTCATACCATAATGCAGCTTCCAGTAAATCGGCTTCAGCTTTTGGAGATAAAGAAAAGTGGTAAATCATAATTTTTTCATCAGTCTTTCCTTCACTTCCTCCCATGAAGAAGTTTTAAGTTCGCCACTTAAATACTTTTCGCGTTCTTCCTCAATTCGATCATAAATATAATCAGGAACTTGTGGATAATCTGAAGATTCTAATTCTTGATCTCCCTCTTCAGCATCAATAATTCCTTTGAAAATGCGTAAAATTCTTTCATCGGCAATATCGATGAAATCGTGAATTTTTTTTCTGATGTCTACGGTGGATTCCATTTCCTAAAACTTTAATTTTATAAAATTACAAAATTATTTTCAGCATTTTTCCAAAACAATCGCGGCATTGCATCCTCCAAAACCGGAAGCTGTTTTCAGAATATATTTAATTTCTGCGGATTGGTTTTCTCTGATAATATTCAAAGATTGGGAGGTTCCGGTTTCTTCAAAATTTTTGGATGGGATTAACATTTTGTGCAATGCACTTTCCATGGAAATGATACTTTCCAGCAATCCCGATGCGCCCAAACAGTGCCCGTAATACGCTTTTAAACTATTTAGAGGGATATTTTGTAAATTCATTCTGTTAAAAGCGATCGCTTCCATTTCGTCATTATAAATGGTTGCCGTACCGTGTGCGGAGATGAAGTCTATTTTTTCTGCTGAAAGCTGAGCTTCTGTCATGGCATTGTTGATGCTTGCAAACAATCCGTCTCCCGTTCTCGAAGGTCCGGAAATATGGTTTGCATCGTTAATTGCAGAGTCTCCCAGAATTTTAAAACTAAAGTTTTCGTTTTTGTCTCGTTTTGAAGTAATGTATACTGCCGCTGCCGCTTCGCCGATATTAATTCCGTCACGGTTTTTATCGTAAGGTTTGCAAATCTCGGTTCCGATTGCCTGAAAAGAATTGAAACCTGAAATCACAAATTCTGAAATTTCGTCTCCGGCAACAACAAAAGCATCTTTATATTTTCCTGCCAAAATTATATTTTTAGCGATACCAATTGCCATCACTCCCGAAACACAGGCGTTAGAAACAACAATGGGCTTTGTTTGAAACCCGAAAAAATCAGTTATTTTTTGTGCTAAATTAGAAAGAAAAACGCTTTCGAGTAATGTTTCCTGATTTTTTAATAAGCTGATGTTTCCTTTTGTAGTAGATAAAATAAAAGCGGTTTCTTCTGAAATCGAGTGTTTTTCAACCAAAGGTATTAAACTCAGCAAAAGCATTTTTTCAAGTCTTGTGAAGCTCACGTTGTCATTGGCTAAACGCTGAATCTCCGATTTCTGTGCGGAGTTTAAGAATCTGTTAAATTCTTCATCTAATTTTTCAGAATCAATCATCGAAGCATAAAAAGGCTCCTGATTTTCGATGATTTTGTGTAAACCTACGCCGGATTTTCCTTCTACAAGAGCATTCCAGTTTGAAGAAACATCAAAACCTAAAGGCGTGATACAGTTATAGTCTGTAATGTAAACTTCTTTCTTCATCAGAGTCCCATTTTATCTTTCCATGCCTGAAAAAACTCAGGATTATACAGGCATAAATTGTTGTCGGAATCCAGAAAAACCTGAATGGTTTCACCTGAACAGACCAATTTATTTTCTTCGTTGAAAAGCTCGTATTTATAAATCAATTTCGCAGAATTTGAATTGACGAACGTTGTGACAATTCTGAAGGTTTCGCCATATTTTAAAGGCAGAAAATGTTCGCAGGTGCTTTTTACAATCGGCGTTACAAATCCCGCTTTCTGAATATCAAGATACGTCAAACCATGCTGTCTTCCAAAAGCTTCTCTTCCGTCTTCAAAATAAACGATATAATGTCCGTGCCACACAATTCCCAACGGATCTGTTTCGTTGAATCTTACGCGGACTTGTTCCGTACAAGTTAAATTTTCTTTAGACTGCATTTTGTTTTCTTTTTTTACCACAAAGGGCACAAAGGTTTTCACAAGGTTCACAAAATAAATTTTTCACATTTTCTTTTTCTGTGTTAAAAAACTTGTGTTTTTCGTGGTGAATAAACCCCTAAGTTCACAAAGTTATACACAATGTTCACAATAAATATTCTAAATTTTATATCGTTCCGTTGATTAATCTTTTAACCCCATTTTTAAATAAAACTGAGTTAAAATTAATCAATAAACCCAATTTACAATTGCTTAATTTTAAATACGTTAAAACTTGAGCAATATGAATTTCATTTAATGATTCTACGGATTTTATTTCAACAACAACTTTTCTCTCAACCAATAAATCAATCCTATAGCCAATGTCAAGTTTTATGTCATCATAAATTAATGGCATTGGTTTCTGTTTTTCTATCAGTAATCCGGATTTCTGTAACTCATAGTACAGACATTCTTCGTATGCGCTTTCTAAAAGTCCGGCTCCAAGTTGGCGATGAACTTTTAATCCTGCATCAAAGATAACTTTTGAAACTTCATTTTCATTCATTTCATTTTGTGTTTTATAATTATTTTTACCACAAAGGTCACAATAGGTTCCACAAGGGACATAAAATAAATGCTTGAGCTCTTTGTGAAAAACTTTGTGCTCTTAGTGGTTAACCTTAAACAGCAGTTTGTTTTCTTTCATAAAATAATGAAATAGCGACCATGGCTATATAAAATAGAAAAAGGAAAATGATTTCTTTCGCAATTCCTACAATTCCGCTGTTTCTTAAAATAATATCATAATAAGCATTTAATCCCCAGTTCATCGGAGAGAATTTGGCGATGGTCTGCATAAATTCAGGCATTAAAAATACGGGAACCCAGATTCCGCCGACTGCTGCTAAAACCACCACCGAAGTCGCACCAAACGGAGCCGACTGTTCCTGCGTATTGGCAACCGTTCCCAGAAGTACGCCAAATCCGATGGCTGCCAAACCTGCAAAAATGGTCACGACAATAAGCGGAAACATTTTTCCGGTAACATCAAATTGTGGAAGATCCATGTAAGGGAAAAGATAAATTCCCACAGCAACCATCAGTAAAAACTGGATGACACAGATGATGAGATACGTAAATGTTTTTCCTAAAATATGAACGAAATACGGAGTCGGGCTGATTCTTGCTCTTACGCTTGTTCCCTGACTTTTTTCTTTCACAAGGTTAATAGACAAAGGAACGACAATGAAAAATATCGCAAACAGCGCCCAAGCCGGAACGTTATGCTGAACGGAATTCGGCATGATGTCTGTTTTGCCTTTTTTCGGAGTGATTTCTTTAAAGCTGATTAAATTTTTAGTTTTTCCGAGATCTTCCGTAGTTCCCAACTGATCCTGAAAGGCTTTGTAGATTTTTTTGTTCTCAATCTCAAAAACCATTTTGTTGACGGCAGTCATCACGTTGTTTTTGAACCCGATATTGGTTGCCGGATCAAAATATAGATGAATATCATCAGATTTAACGGGACTTTCCTTCACAGATGTCGAGTCATTTTCAAGTCCAAATGAACTGACGATTGCCTGAACTTTAGATTCTACATTGGAATTGATGTTCTTCGTTAAATTTTTCGGAATAACAATCGCCATCTGATAATCTCCTCCGAAAACTGCTTTTTCGGCAGATTCTTCGGTGAAATTCGTAAGAAGCTCGAAGGTTTTACCATTTTCGAACTCTTTTTTGATGTTTTGTGAAATCTCAGATTTGTCGTTATCAATAAAAATAATCGGAATTTTTGTGCCTTCCAGATTTTTAAAGGTAGAATCCTGAATTAAAGTAATGGTGATAATCAGCAGCAAAGGCATCACAAAAATGATGACAATTCCTCCGATATCTCTTTTCAGCAAAAGAATCTCCTTGATGAAACTCCGCCACAATTTATACAACAACATCTCGTAATTCTTTTCCGGTTAATGATATAAAAACGTCTTCTAAATTTTCTGCATTGGAAACCTTACTGATTAATTCTTCAGGTGTTCCGACAGCATGGATTTTCCCATGATCGATGATGGCGATTTTGGTACAGAATTCTTCCGCTTCCGAAAGGTGATGGGAAGTGTAGATAATGCACGTTCCTTTTTTATTTAAATCCAAAAGATAATCGATAATCGCTTTTTTAGACTGAACATCCACACCAACAGTAGGTTCATCCAGAAATAAAACTTTCGGGTTGTGAAGGGTTCCTGCAATCAGATTACAGCGGCGCTTCATTCCTCCGGAAAACTGTTCCACTTTTTTGTCTGCAAATTTCGACAAACCCATGATTTCCAAAGATTCAGTGATCGAATTCTTTAAATTTTTGTGACTCAACCCGTAAAGGCTTCCGAAAAACATTAAATTTTCTCTTGCTGTTAAAGTTGGATATAAAGCATATTCCTGCGGAACAATTCCAATGATTTGTCTCAGTCTGAAACCGTTCTTCTGAGGCGAAAGTCCGTCAATTGTAAAATGTCCGGAAGTCGGTTTTATCAATCCGGAAAGCATGGAAATCAAAGTTGTCTTTCCGGCACCGTTAGGTCCGAGAATTCCGTAGATTTCGTTTTTGGCAATACTCAGCGAAATATCATTTACAGAAAAGTCTTCTGCATTTTTATATTTTTTGTAGAGATTTTTTATTTCTATGAAATGTTCCACGTTATATTGCTTTTCTCAGTTTTTTATAAAAAGCTTCTTCCAGATCGGCAATGTGAAGCATTGATTTTGATAATTGGTTATAAATATCGCTTTTGGAGTTCCTGTTTTTGTACACTCTTGCAATATCCACCGCAAAATCTCTCCAAAGATCACCGATCGCCGTGATTTCTTTGGAAAGTTCTCGTAATTCGTCATTTTTAAGAATAACAGAGGCTTCCTGCAAAAATGCACCATAAATAAATCTGAATCCGCCACCACCGGTTCCGATTTCTTCCTGCATTCTGATCAGTTGTCCCAGATAATGATTGGTGGTTTTTGTTCCTTTTTTGGCTGCCCATTTCGGGATGCTTTTTGCTACCCATCTCATTGCTTTTACCCCAATGATCGGAACGGGAGCCAACATATTTTTACAGGTATCTTTAATTCCTTTTTTGATGGCTTCTTCCAGATTTACGTGTTCAGGGATATAGGTAGGGTAGTACATGTGACCTTTCGGCGGAAGTGCGCCTTTTGCATATCTTACTTTTTCCAGTTCGGCTTCGGTAAGAGTTGTTGTATAATCCATTACGGGATCACTGATCAGAAATTTCCCATCTTCTTTTCCGTAAACCACCAAATTGTGGGCATTGAAATGGAATTTATATTCTTCAGGAAAATAGGTTAAATTGAAAACACCAACCTGTAAACCAGTCGGAACATTATTTTCCAGATTTCTTTCTAAAGCTTTTTGAGCTTCTGCAGGATTGGAAAATTTTTCTCTTTTAATTTTAATTCCCAGTCTTTTTGCGGCTTTGCTGAAAATGGCTCCCGGCATCGGACGATAGCTGAAACCCGGTGCAAAATTAACTTTCAGGAAAGGTAAATACACAAAAAATAATCCGGAACCGATTCCGAAGATCATAGGCTCGCTGAGCTTCAGTCCTTTATTCAATAATAAATTGGAGGCAACACCGTTTTCGCAATGTGCAGTCTGGTGATGTTCAAAATTAAGTTCCATTCGTCTCTTCTCTTTTTATCGCGGGAAATAATGTATGTTTCATACTGTAGAGATTCTTCCTTTATCAGAATGACAAGCTGAGTAGCTCTCTACTTAAAACGAATTATTTAACCCTTGAAGTTTTTTAGTTCATCCACCGAAATACCGAAAGCATCGGCATATTTTTTCAGTACAGAATCGCTTAGTGTTTTAAATATTTTTGGTTTTCCGTGTCTTTTCACGCGCCACTGCCACATTCCTACATACGCTGCGAGAACCTGCAGATCCATTTTATTCAGCTCCATGAAATAGACAATCGGGCTTGCTGTATTGTTGGCAACATTTTGTCTTGCTTCTTCAATTCTTTCATTAATTAAAGCCAAAGATTCGTCCAAAGCTGCTTTTTTGGCTTCCCAGTAAGTGCTGTTTGCGGTCGTGTAGTTGTTGTTTTCATCTGTAACATACAAAACCTCAGTCATATTCGCTGACTTTAAGTTGCTTTCGTCTTGTGGAAGGTCTTGTTTTTTCATCTGAAATTAATATTGAAAGATGGTTTGAATGAGTTCGCTAAGATAATAAAAATGTGCAACATCGTATTATTGTGTTTTCGGATGTTTTTAAGAAGGATGTCAGGTTTTTTCTTTTGAAAAATAGTACCCAAAATGGTTATTTCCGAGTGTTGTTTTTGAATTTACATTTGTTATGATCTTTAAATAAAATTAATAACCATAAATTCTTTTGATCATGATTAAAAATTATTTCCAAAGAGAAATCGAGATTTCAGGAACACAGTCAAGAGGAGCTGCGAATTCCTCCAAAGAAGTATCAAAAATACAAAGCTGGCTTAACCTTTATGCTTTTTTAAATTCTTCAAAGGGAACTTCAACCGGGATTGATGGTGACTTCGGACCGGCTACAGAAAAAGCGGTGAGGAATTACCAAAAAGCAAACGGACTTCCTGAAGATGGTATTGTAACCCAAGAGCTTTTCCGGAGAATGGCAGATCCTATGATTAAAGCTTTTACCCAGCGTGTTGCGGGAACGGGATTAAGGGAATTGATGGTGAATGCCGCAAAACAGCACCTGATTGCCGGAGCAAGAGAGCTTACCATAAAAGGGGAAGGAAACAGAGGACCATGGGTGAGAGCTTATATGGATGGCAGTGAAGGAAGAGATCAGCTTTGGTGTATGGGATTTGTGCAGACCGTTCTAGATCAGGCAATAAGTCAGATAGGAGGCAATTTTACCAATATTGTAAAAAGAAGCTTCAGTTGCGATACGGTGGCTGGAGAAGCACAGCGCAGAGGCAATTTTATTGGCTATACTTTGGTGAGGAGTCATGAATACCATGTTCAGCCGGGCGATATTTTTCTTTTGCAGAGCAGTGCAAACAGCCGAGACTGGACTCATACAGGGATTGTTATTGAAAGCAGCGGAGATGTTTTTGAAACCATTGAAGGAAATACTAATGCAGACGGAAGTGAAAACGGCTATGGTGTATTGCGGAGAACCAGAAATTTTATGAAATCTAAACTGGATATCATCAGAATTGATTAATGAAAAGAGGGATTAAAACAAAGAAGCTGATCTTTTGGAACAGCTTCTTTGTTTATTTATGATTTCACTTCCTGAATGAATAAATTAATTTCACTTCTTATGAGCAGTTCTTCGTTATGAAAAGTCTCACAAAAAATATGACAGATGTTTTCAAACTGCGAAATCAATGAGGCTTTTGAGATAATTTTGTCGCCGACTTTGGGCAAGGTAAATATCTCAATTTTCTTGATGTTGGTAATGAAGCCTATAACTTTTGTTTCTGCTTCCGGATTTTCAAAAAAGCTCTGTCCTAAAATTGAGGAGCAGGTTTGTGCTGCATTTTCAATTAGTCCTGCTTCAACGAATTCGTTATGGTGAACAAAAATGTTGTCTTCTTTTATTTCGAAGGAAGTAATTACTTTTTCTTTAGTCAATTCCAAAATATAGTCCGTCATTAACATCGGTTCGCGATGCGGGAGAAAGTTGTGGATATTGATGATGTTTTCTTCCTTGATTTCCATTATATTATCTATTTGTTTCTGAATTTATTTTTTATCGCAAAAAGCGCAAATTTTAATTCAAATATTTAATAATTTACATGACAACAGTTTTCATCTGAGATTTTGCAATAACCTCACCGTTCAGTTTCGTTACGATATCTACTAAAGTTACGCCCATCATTTCATTGATGATAGAAACTTTTGAAGTTAATGTATCGCCCAATTTTGGTAATGCTGTAGCTTCAAAGGTTTTAATGGCACCAATATAACCTGTCGGAGCTTCTTTTCCCAGCAGATAAAATTGATAGCCTGTGTGCAAAGCAACACTTTGCGCCTGATGCTCGATCATTCCCGAAGCCTGAAAAATTCCGTTCTGAACAAAAATATTGTCTTCTTTAATTTCAAAACCTGAAATCAGGTGGCTTTCGGAATATTCTGAAATGCTGTTCACCATGACGAAAGGAAATCGCTGAGGAATTAAGCTTTCTACAAAGTTCTGATCGGATGTCGGTAGTCTGTTTTCCATTAGCAAACCGTTAACAAAGCACAGGAATAAGCAAATCTTCCGCTTTCAGGAACACAAAGAAGTACTTTTTCTCCTTTTTTCAGCTTTCCGGAATTCATTATTTCTTCCAAAGCTACAAAAATAGAACCTGCACCGATGTTTCCGATATCTGAAAGGTTGTAGAACCATTTTTCCCAAGGGAAATCCAAACCTACGTTGGCAAATTCTTCTTTAAGACCTTCTTTGAAGTATCCTGAAGAAATATGTGCCAAAACATGATCAACGGTTTCCGGATCAAGCTGATGTTTGTCGAAAGATGATCTTAAGCTTTCGGCACCTTTTACCAGAATATATTTATCTAAAATTTTTGTGTCCTGTTTTAATGCAAAAATAGACTGTTTCAGCCATTCGTCAGACGGATAATCTGCCCATGATTTCAGGCTTCCGTCTTCCTGCTTTTCGCATCCTGCGTACATACAGGCTTCGATCTCGTGTGCGTAAGAATAGAAATCAATCCATTCTACTTTAAGATTCGTAGCATTTTCTCTTGGTTTGTTTTCAAGTAAAAAAGCGCCTGCTCCGTCGGAAAGCATCCATCTTAAAAATTCTCTTTTGAAAGCAATGATGGGTCTTTCTTCCAGCAAAACCAGATTTTCTGCTTCGTGGTTGAATTTATCCGCCGTCATCCATGCAGACATTCTCTCGGAACCGGCGCAGACTGCCTGATCCTGAACTCCTGCTTTTACAGAAAGAAATCCGTAATTCAGGGCATTCATTCCCGAGTTACAAAGTCCTGTTGCGGTATTTATTTCAATAGATTTCCCAATGTTCAGTTCACCGTGCACCATGGATGCGTGAGAAGGCTGGATCTGATCCGGAGAAGTAGTTCCCACAGACAATAGTTTCATGTCTTCTTTTTTGAAGTTTTCATCAAAAAGTCCTTCAATGGCTTTTGCCGTAATCTGGGCATTGGTATGTGTAGGATTTCCTTCTTTATCTAACGCGTAGTATCTTGTCGTAATTTTGTTATTTCTTAAAATAAGAGCTTTCGCTTTAGATTTTGCACCGTTTATATAACCAAGATACGTTTCCATTTCATCATTAGAAACCGGCTCATTGGGTAGGTATTTTGATGCTTTTGTTATAAATACGTCGTACATTCTATTTTAAATTAATTCCTTGTAAATATTCTCTTTGTTTCTTTCTTTTAAACCAGAAAACAGGTGTTGTTAATAAGTGTAAAACCAATACGATAGGTGAAATGATCCATATCGCAGCCATCAAATATACCTTAAAGAATTTAATAAGCAATGGTCGTTTTTCTTTTTTCTTCATGATGAGGTTTGACCAGATGGTGAAAATTTTGTTTCCCACTTTCTCTACCCTTACCAGAAAAGCGCGGATTTCCACCGCTCCGTTTCTCACCAGATCAGGCTGTAAAGTATCAAGATCATTATTGCTGAAATGTTTTTCAATAATTTCCCCGTATTTTACAGAGCCTTTTATTTCTTCCTCCGAAACTCCGGCGGCAGGAAGAATTCCCGATTTTTCTTTTTTTCCGGTAGTCAGCCAGCGAAGAATCGTAAGAACACTGGTGTAATTGTCGTGTCGGTCTACCAAGGCGATATTTCCTACCAATTTGGCGTTTAAGTTCTTTAAATATACCTTCAGTTTTTCCTGAGAATACATCCACATATTTCTTGTCGCCGAAACGGTAACAACCGGAGTGTCTTTCAGGATGTTTTCCGCAAAACCACTTTTCAGGAATGAAATGATCGGGATGGAGGGTGTTAAATACCAAACCTGATAACCAAAGATAATCAAATCAAACTTTTTGTTAACCACTTCTTCCGGCGGCGGCAGAATTTCACTCGGGATCTGAAGATAAGATTCCGGAAAGGTATTGAAGAATACATCATTCGGCCACGGAAAAGGGAAGTCTTTTTTCAGCGTAATGTTGTAATACGTTACACGGTACTCTTCCTTTTTGGCTTCAAAAGGGCGGGCAATATTTTTTACAATATCGGTAAGCTGTCCGGTTTGTGAATAATATATAACGAGTATATCTTTTTGCATGGGTTCTCCTTATTCATTTACAAAAATATGCTTTTCATATTTATTTTTCAGAACGAAATACTTTTAAAGCTTCTGAACTGAATTTCAGTGTATAATTATTATTTTCCGGTAACGTATTTTCCACATTCATAAAAATGATGGTTTCAGGAAGATTTTCCATTCGGTCTGCTTTGAAGTTTTTATCCGAAACCAGAAGAACGTCTATCTTTTTATCAATTTCCGTACTGTTTTTTAGGTATTTAATTTTCCTTCTTTTTACCAAATAAATCTGTTCGGCGATTTGTCTTTTTTCTTCATTTTTCATTAAGCTGAAGATTCTTCGGCTCGCCTGCTGAAGCGTGAGTAAAACATCTTTCTGCCCGAAATCATCTGCAATGTGCAGAATATTGGCATCTTTAGGAATATGTTTATTCAGCTCAAAATAAACCGATTTGTTTTTGTTAAAATCTTCTTTTACTTCCTGTACAACTTCGTTATCTTTATACAGATAGCTCAGGAAGAGTTTTTTCTTAAAATAATTTTCATCCTCCAGCTCACTTCGAAACTTCGCAAACTGTTCCCTGAAAAAAGCATTGATCTTTTTCGTTCTTTCGGAATAGTTTTTCCCGAAGCGTTCATCATTTTTATCAATTCTGTCGCCCACTTTTACGGTAATTGAACCGTCATAGATAATAAAGTCTCCTTTCGGCTGTACTTCAGAATTTCCGTGAATGTAAACCGGAACCACATCCAGTCCGAATTCTTCTGCGATATAAAAAGCTCCTTTGTGAAATCTTTTGATATCGTTGGTATAAGACCGTTCTGCTTCCGGAAAAACAACCAGAGAATAACCCTGATCTACTTTTTCTCTCAGCTTTTCCATTCCGTTTTCAATACCCTGAGAAACGGGATAAAATCCTAATGCTCTCACAATCTTTCCGAAAACAGGAGAATTGTACACCCAGTCGTTTACCAGATAAATAATCTTATGCGTCGTCATTGCCAAAGCCAGAGTATCCAGAAACGAAGTATGATTGGCTATAATGACTGCGGGTCTGCTGAAATCTTCATTCGGGTTTTTAATGAGCTTTTTCTTTACAAATGGATTCGTGTAGAGGACAGAAGTTAAAAACTTCGCTAAAATTAATTTAATAAAGTTTAATGTTTTGCCTTTTGATCGCTTTACAAAGATGCTTCCGATGGCAGAAAAAAGCAATCCGCCTAATCCGTAATACAGAAAAGACAATACTGCATTGAAAAATAACCTGAAGGTAACCGGAGAAAGTCCTTTTTTAGCCCTGTTCGTAATCAGCAAACGGAACCAGAACGGATATAAGGTTGAGGTGATGATGATTACGGAGAACATCCCGATTAAAGCCACCAAAGCTAATGAATGTAGAGCAGGATGTTTGGCGAAAATTAATGAACCGATGGATAAAATGGTCGTGAAAACCGCCAGAATAATGGATGTTCTGTAGGTAGGAAGCTCGTTTTTTCCGGTAGTGTGCTCTTTCTGCATTGCCTGTGTAAGGAAAATGCTGAAATCGTCTCCGACTCCGAAAACCAAAGTACAGACAACGGTGCTGAAAATGTTCAGTTCCAGACCTAAAAAGTAAAGAATTCCCGCTGTAACCACTCCCGTTAAAACAATCGGAAACATCGTGAGAACCGTTAATTCAAAATTACGGAAGAACACAATGATGGTTAAAATAATCGCTAAAAGGGAATAATTGATTAACGTGTTAAAATCATTTTTCAGCAAGCCCAAAAAGTTTTCGTTCATCTGTTGACGGTCGATTGCCAAAGCATCATGCTTTTTTTCAACGTCTTTAATGAATGCATCTCTTTTCTTTTCATCTACTTTTACAACATTGGAAACTGTGTAAAATCCGTTTTCCTGGCTCAGAAATTCAGAAATCTGGAGTGCTTTTACCTTTTCGTAGTCTTTTAAAGTTAACGTAGAGTAGCTTTTATTTAAATTTTCATTGAACTGATCGAAAGCAGAACTGTTAAATCCGAATTGATTTCCGTTTTTAATTAATTCAGAAACTGTCTGATTTTTTTTATTTTCGTCCCAGAATTTTTTCCAGTTTTCAATTCTTTGCTGCTGATCTTTTTCAGAAAGAACCACATTCCCGAGAGAATTGTAGCTTAAAATTTTTCCTTCTTTTTTTTCTTTTTCTAAAAACTGGCTCAGCTCAGAATTTCTGGTTAAAGCCTGTTCTTCGGAATCGCCGTAAGAAATCGTGTAGATGGATTTTGACGTAATATCGGATAACTTCTGAAGTTTTGCTTCGCTTATTTTTAAATCTTTCGGAATATAATTCAGATCGCCGATGTCTTCATTAAAACCTACTTTCCTGAATCCGAAAAGACACGCAATAATAATAACCGAACAGATAATAATTAAAGGTTTGTTTTTCTCATACGGATACGAACCGATTTTATCGATAAAGTTTGTATTGACTGCTTTTTCTTTTTTCTTCGGATGATACAGTTGCGGAATGATAATTAAAGCCGTAACGGAAGATAAAATAACCGTTATTGCGGCGAAAAGTCCCAGATCTTTCAACGCTTCCGAACGTACAAAAACAAGGCATAAAAAAGAAACCGCCGTTGTTGCGCTGCTTAAAATAATAGGCTGCGTAATTTCTTTGTAAAGCTCTTCAATATTGTTGTTGTGTTTGTAATGCGTCAGAATATGAAGGGCGTAATCAATGGTGATTCCTATCAATATGGCTCCCACGCTCAGAGAAATTGCTGAAATTTTATCTTTAACGAAGTATAAAATCAAAAGAGCGAGTAAAACCGAGAAAACCGTGGGAAGAAATACAATAATCGGCGTAAAAACATTCCTGAAATAATAGATAAGAATCAGAAGAAGCACAGTCATTGAAATAATAACCGTATTCTGAATATCTTTTTTGATCTGTTGTGCATTCGCAACCGCAATGACAGGCGAACCAAAATAGCTGATTTCTGTTTTTCCTTTAAATTTTGTGTTGAGGTTTTCTTTGATGGTATTTAACTGATTAACAAATGCTTCGTTGTTTTTGGTGTCGTTGCTTTTGTTTTTGGGATCAATGAAAAGCAGCAGGTTTTTCCCGTCTTTGGTAACGATGTAATTGTCTTCCAGCTTAAAATCTTTGCTGATGTTTAAAGCGTTGAGTTTTTTAATTCCCAGAAAAGTAATTCCGAGCGGATCTTTTTTAATGAATTCTTTGGTAACGAGGCTCGTGGGCGAAACCAGAGAAACGTAGTTGTTTTCAACCTGTTTGGCAATGCTGTCTTTCTGGAGTTTTCTCTCAATTTCTTTGTAATCGTTTTCATTGAGGAATAAAGGGAGATTCTGATTGACGAAATCAAAGGTTTCCGAAATTTCATTATCATTTACTTTCCCCTGAACCGAACCGATGAATTTTTGCAGAGGCTCAATTTCATGTAAAAAAGAATCTGCAGTCTCCGAAAGCTGAAAATTTTCTTCTTTGGATCTGTTTTCGATAATCACGATGATCTTGTCTGAAAAATTAAGCTGTTTCAGAACTTTTGCGGTAAGATCGGATTTTTCGTTTTTTGGAATGATCTGATTAATGTCTTCCTCAAAATTGATTCTTGAAGCGAAAAACAGACACAAAACGGCGATTCCGACCGCAAAAAATACGGACAAAAGTTTGTTTTTAGAGATCAGATAGTATAAAAATATGAAAAAACGATGCATTACATTATAAAAATCGGGTTTGCAAATTTAAATTTTTCAGAGGGAGTTCAAAATGTTTTATCAATAAGTTTTATCTGAAAATCAATAAAATATTTACACAAAATGAAAAAAAAATATACTTTTGCAAAAGTTCCCAATTGATGAAGCTTGTTTTAAAACAAAAATTGACTAAGTCTTAAACTTAGGTTTTGATATGTTTAAACTATTTGATGAAAAAATAAACGGATTTTTATTTATTATAATCTTTCCTTTCCTCCTCTTCTTCATGTCCTATTATGGATTTGAGACTTCTTACGTTGTAGGAATTAAATCCTGGGAAAAAGCGCCGGATTTTATGTTTTCGTCGGTCTATGCATATCGAGTAATCCCGAATTACCTGAGTGTTCATGTAACGGAGATAATGACTTTTGTGGTGAATAACTATCTTCCTTTTGCAAAAAGTTTTCTTTTGAAGCAGGGTTCGCTGTTTTATCACAGTACTTTTTTAATCAACGTTTTCTTTTTTCTGCTCACTTCACTTGTTCTGCATAAAATTTTAGAACTGAAACCGGTAGAAATTCTTTCCAACGAAAAAGTAAGGAGAATGGTTCATCTTATTGCGGTGTTTTTTATCGTCATTCTTCAGTATGTTCCCACCAATTGCGACTGTATTGCTTTGTTTTTCTATGTTTTAGGGATGTTTTTAACACTAAAATATTTACAGCATAAAAAACCTACGGATTTATTGGGATTAAGCATCGTTATATTTATTTCGACTTTTGTGCGGGAAACCGCCTGTCTTAATATCGCTTTCTTTGCAGCGGTTTTTATTGATCCTGAAAATCTGAAGAACAGAAAGTTCGCTTTCGTAAAAGAAACTTCTTTGCTGGTGATTGCGTTTATTCTTCCTTATATTGCTTTGAGGCTGGTTATTCCGCAGAAAGCTTCTTTTGTGGAGGGAATTTATTTAATTAAAAATTTTACAAGTCCTTATAATCTTGCAGGACTTTTGTTCGGAATTTTAGGCGTTTATTTCAGTTATGGTTTTTCTGATGAGACCGGAAAGATGATGATGAAAAAATATTTGTTTTTTGCGCTGCCGTATCTTTTAATGATTACTTTAGTGGGGCTTTTCTGGGAAGCCAGATTGTTTATGCCTTTGCTGATTACGGGAATCGTGACGGCTTCTTATCAGTTTAAAAATAGTTTACCGGAAAGATGAGTTTACTGCATCCATATTACATCATTGCAATTGTCTATATGCTGATTTTCAGTTATCAGGAAGTTTTTCATGGTAAAGTTGAAAAAAAATGGCTTTGGTTCTTGGGGATCTATCTCATGATTATTGCAGGACTTCGGGATCAGGTCGGTCCGGATTACGGAAGTTACCGTGGAATTTACGTGTATTCCGATACCAAAGATTACATCTCGCTCATTATGAAAGGTTTGGGGATGAAGGGACCTCAACCGATCGAAGTAGAGTGGCTGTATGTACTCATCAATAAAATTTTACTGAATATTTTTAACGCGCCGTTTTATATTCTCACCTTGGTTATAGCCATTCTCGCAATTTATTTCAAAGTAGAATATACAGAGGATAATACATTTTATCCTTTTACTTTTATGCTTTTTATGTTTATTCCCGGGTTTTTTATCGGGGAAAGCGGACAGATCAGGCAGAATCTGGCTTCGTTTATCGCTTATTTCGGAATGAGATATATTAAAGAAAGGAAGCTGATTGCTTATCTTCTTTGTATTTATCTTGCAGCGGGAGTACATACGGTTTGTTATATCCTAATACCGATGTACTGGTTGGTAAGAATACCGCTGAACAGATTTGTAATGCTGTTTATGATTATTACCTCTGTTTTCCTGTCTCCGTTTGAAGTGTATCGTGTCTTTGGGGATTTTATGACGAGTATTGCTTCAGACAGTACCGTTTCCATAGGTTTTAACGGTTATGTAGATGAAACGGTGGAAAGGCTTAACGGAGCGATCGGTATTCCTGAAGTGATGATGGCGATTCTTACCTTTTTCCTTTTTGTTTTTGATGAAAAGATGAAAGAAAAATTTCCTTATTACGAATACCATCGTGCTTACGTTGTAATCGGGGTTTGTTTTTATTTCATTTTCAGGGATAATCCTATCTTCTCTTCGCGTCTTGCAGGGGTATTCATTGGGTTTGCCTACATTATTATTCCCAATTCAATGTATGTGGTTTCAGGAGGCACAAAAAAGATGATCTATTCTTTTATCATCGCCCTTACTGTTTTCAACTTTGTTGTATTCTCTAGCTTTAAAAATATCGTAAACGGAAGATTTACATGGGATTTGTATAAGAATCATATTTTACCGTAGAAAAGCTTAAAAATGCTATCAATATACTGGGGCAATGCTGAAAAGCGTTGTCTTTTTTATTTCAATTATCTGTCAAATTATCAGAATGTTAAAAATTAATTCAACTTACAATTTATTATGAAAAAATTAGAGAAAAAAATGTATTTTCGCAGAACCTGAGTTTGAAAATGAGATATTAGCATCTATAATTCCGAATTGTAGATTATTCTTATATTAATTCCTTTTATTGTGGGGTTATTTATAAAATAAATTGATTTTTTTTAACAAGGGTTTAAATGTTGTATTGTGTTTGCAACAGCATAAAGTCAAAGGATATGAAAAAATCATTTACAAATCTCGCGGCACTTTTAGGTTGCCTGCTTGCGCATGAAATCGATGCCAGACAAAGCTTTAAGATAAATAAATCTGATGATTGGACAATATCAGAAAAAGCATATTCCACATATTCAGATTCATTAGTGAAATCTTTGCATAAAGATGATCTTCTTATTAACAATAACGGAAAGCTATTTGTTCCGGACTGGAAGAAAGCGCCCAACAGTTATATTTTTGATCCCAGCCAAAACAGCAACGGTATTTATATCCCGGTAAAAAAAGCCTATGCAATGTGGGGAGAGGATAAATTACTGGGCGGAAAACCAATTCCTTCCGGTAAGATAACAGCCGATGTTCTTTGGGAAGATGTTCATGGGTTAATAAAATCAGATCCTGCCTACAGGCTCGAAATAATAGATTCCGGTGAAAATGCCAAAATTAAAGTTCCGGTAAATAAATCTAAAAAAGGAAATGCGGTAATTGCTTTCAGGGTAGACGGAGAAATCTACTGGTCGTGGCACGTTTGGGTTACAGATGATCCTTCGAACGGATCTGCCTACAAAAGTTATCCCAATGTGAAAAGACAAAAAGCAGACGGAACCATCGAAACCATTCCCGATGAAGAATGGGGCTGGATGGATAGAAATCTCGGTGCAGTAAGCAGTTCTATAACGGCAAACGACTGGAACAGAAACGGAGGACTGCTGTATCAGTGGGGAAGAAAAGATCCCATTCCGCCATTGGTTTACAGGGGGAATGATTTCTATGAAGTTTCAGGATCAATAGGAAGGATAAGACACCGCGGCGCAAAAAACTTCTCCGGAGCAGCAAATTTTGATAATTTAAGAAAATTTGTCCTGCTGTCTAATGCTACGGTCTCCAATAATCTGAAGCTTTCGGTAAAAAATCCTTTAAGTTTAATCTATGTAAATAAAGACGATAACACAGGGATTGCATACTATAACAACAATGCGAATCTGATGGTTAACTGGTTTGGTAAAATGCCGGGGTTGAATGACAGTCAGCTCCCGGAGCTCAATCTCTGGTCGGATAACTCTCAGGGAAAAGTTACTTCAGGATATAATGCAGAAGCAGCAGCACAGCCTTACCGAAACAAATCTTCCTATGATCCTTGTCCGAATGGATGGCGAGTACCATCAGCATTAGTTGCCAATCTGGCTTCTCCTACTTATGTTGATGATATTCGGGTGGATTTTTCTCCGTTTGGCGTAAGAACGAATATGCCTAAAAATGTTTTTGAAAGTAATAATTACCATAAAATAAAGCCTACGGATTCGGGAACGCCAAGTTTTATGACCAATTTTAAGCTGTATCCTAATTTCGGTTTTGATCTTTCGAATGCAGGAGGTTTAAATATGGGAATTTTTCCCGGTACAGGAGCTATTGTTCTGAATGCGCACCAAGGACAGTTTACAGATCAGCATCAGACCACCTTATGGACGGCAACTATGGCAAGACATTTTGATACAACGCCGTCTGTTGGAGCGAGAACGTTATTTTTAATTCCGGATAAAATGCAGCCGGATATTCCGGATTCCGGTTATCCTGATGTGAAGGGGAGATACTGGTATTTTCCGCTTGCCGGAAATTCTACAACGGATGCCGCAGGTTGCAGATGTATAAAAGATCCTTTATATGTCGTAAACGAATATGATTTCCCTACAGAATATATCGTTCCTGAAACTGAATATCGGGAAGGAATCAACAATCCGAATACGTATCAGGTCGTAAAAAATACTTCAGCTTTTACCGTGGAGATTCCTGTAAGCAAGGCATTTTCTGTACAAAGTCAGCTTCTGAACAATAAAGAGATTTTAAATTCAGTTAATTTTAATAACCTTAAAGCCAATATTCTTTGGACCACCAACACAGGTTTGGTGAACAGTGTCTCCGTTGTTAATCCTTCACCTGTTTCTCTGGGAGCAATTTCTTCCTCCAAAATTGCAGTTACCATTAATCCTAACCAAAGCGGAAATGCGGTCGTTACTTTACATAACGGAAGCATCACAAATCCGGTATACTGGTCATGGCACATTTGGGTAACAGACACGGCGGTAGGTTCTTATAATTATACAACCGAACTGCCTGTAACTTCAGTGACGAACTACGTAAATTATGTTCCGAAAGCAGATAACGTATTTCAGACGGAATTCATGGACAGAAATCTTGGCGCGACCGATGCCTTTCCTGTTGTAGCGAATCCGTTAACGCCAACTGCAGCAGAACTGGCAAAAATTAAAGCTTCCACAGGACTGCATTATCAGTGGGGAAGAAAAGATCCGTTGCCGATCTTCCAGTATGCAGACGACAGAACGTCTCATCCTGTTTATCTTGGAAATACCTCAAACGGAGTTTTAACCTACACAACACTTTCAGCGGCTTCCTACAACGATCTCGCCGGAAATTACATTGTACCTTACAACACCTACACCAATCCGGCAAATGCTAATGTTTCGGCTGCGGATAAAATTTCAGATAAAGTATCAAAAGTATTGTCGTATTCTGTTAAAAACCCATTGGTTTATATGATTCCGAGTGCGTTTGCGCCGTATAATTCATCAAATCCTTTGTACACCAACGGAACCGACTGGCTTGCCAATGAGCCGAATCTTGCACCTGAACGATGGGGAAGAGGAGGCAAAAAATCACCGTTTGATCCTTGTCCGGAAGGATGGAGAATTCCTGATCTTACCGGAGTCATGATATCAACAGGGCAGGATTTCGGGTTTACGCCTTGGTATAAAAAAGATAAGAATGCAGCCACTTCATACAGCATCATTACAGATTATCTGGGACAGAGAGTACGAAGAAGTGCTTCCGCGAGTTATACCATCGGATATATGTTTAACGATTCGTCTTACAAAACCGGGAATTATCCTAATTCCGGATCGCGTGGTTTCAGAAGTGTAACGGCAAACCAAACGGCAGCAGGAACTTATAATTTCATCAATTATCAGTATCCCGGAGTGTGGACTGCTGCTCTGAATTCAAATTATATCGGAAGACCGGTTAATATTTTATTTGATGCCGCTTCTACCGCCAACCGGATGATTGCTTTTCATGATAACAACGATCCGTATTTCGGGATGAGCTGCCGTTGTGTAAAAATTAAGTATGATGCCGAAGGAAATGAAGAAGGGGTAATTCCTAAGCTTCAGATCACTTCTTTACCGGCTTCAAAGCCTTCTGCTCTTTTAAGTAAGAATGATGTTCAGGCAATCAAGGAAGATAAAATTTCACTCTTTCCGAATCCTGTAAAAGAGGAACTGTACATCAAAACACCGGATAACCGAGAAGGATATTATTATCAGATTTACAATATGTCCGGACAACTGGTAAAATCCGGAAAATTTGAAAACGGGAAAACCAATCTCTCGTCATTGATTACCGGAACCTATTTGCTGAGAATCAACAATTCAAAAGAAATTGTAAAAATCATTAAGGAATAATTGATATAAAATAGCAACCTTAAGAGAAATAAAACCGTAATTAAGTTAAAATCATTATTTTTGAGTCTTAAATAATGAAAACAAACTGAAAGCTGTTTTGTTTCTCTTTTTTTTGTTCCAAATTTTTCAAAACACATTATGAGGCTAGAAAAAGTCGTATCGAATTTCAATATTAAAATTGGTATCTATTTTTTAATTGCCGTTACGGCTGTTTATACGCTTGTATTCACCTACTATTACAATCTTAAGGACGACGGATATATTCTTGGAGACTGGCTCATCAATTATCAGGATGGAGGTTTTAAAAGAAGAGGATTGTCCGGAAGCTTTTTCTTTCTTTTGCAGGATCTTACTGGATTGCGGTTAAATTATCTGGTCTATTTCGTACAGTTTTTAATTATTTCCGGATTTTTCTGGCTGTATACCAAACTCATCCGGTATAAAGCCACCGATTTGCTTTATTTTTCACTTTTACTGTCTTCCATTGGTTTTGTGGGACTTTTAAATACGGTAACCTATGTCGGAAAAAAAGAATTTATCGTTTTTCTTTTATTTACATGGTTTGCCTATTTGCTAGACAACGGCAAACTATCGAAGAACAAAGAATATTTTTTCTGTATTGCACTTTTCGTAACGACCTTTCTGCACGAAGTTGTTTTGTTTTACGTCCCGTACTTTGCGATCGCTTTATATCTGAAAACAGGAAAATTTGAATTTAAAAGATATCTCAAATATTTTCTCTCCGTTGGAATTCCCACACTTTTAATCCTGGCTTTTGGTAAAAATGTAAACGAAGGAAGATCTCTTCAGATTCTTTGTGAAAGAGGAGTTCATCCCACCTACGGAATTTTTTACTGGAACATTAATGAAAGAGATTACATCAGACAGCACAGCAGTGAATATATTCTCTATTTTTTAAGTTTAGCGATAAGTATTTTTCATATCGGTTATTATTTAAAATTTCTAAACAACCGAAAGATTTTATCTATATTATTAATCGGAGCCTTTTTGTTTTCATTTCCCCTGTTTTATCTCGCCATCGATTGGGGAAGATGGATGTATATTCACATGATGTTGATCATTGTCCTTTTCGCTTTGCTGTTAAGGAAAGAACGCAGCATTTACGCATTCGAACCCATTGTGATCAGCCGTAAATTTTACATCACGCTTTTCATTATTATTTTCTCATTATTATATAGAGTAGAGATGTCCGGAAAGGGCTTTACTTTCGAAGGAATTATCTACAGAGTCTTCGTTGCGCCGCTTGAATTATTAAATAAAATGTAATTCAAAAAAACTATCTAATAAAAAAACTTTACTTTTGCAAAAATTTCTGGAATGTCGAAAAATTTAGTAATCGTTGAGTCACCGGCAAAAGCAAAAACTATTCAAAAGTATTTAGGTAAGGATTTCGAGGTAAAATCAAGCTTCGGACACATCCGGGATTTGCCTAAAAAAGGAATGGGGATTGATCTGTCGACCTTCAGTCCGGATTACGAAGTTTCTGCCGACAAAAAGAAATTGGTAACCGAACTTAAAGCTGCCGTGAAAAAAGCCGAAATGGTTTGGCTGGCTTCCGATGAAGACCGTGAAGGAGAAGCAATCGCATGGCATTTGGCAGAAGAACTGAAACTGAAGCCCGAAAACAGAAAAAGAATTGTTTTCCATGAGATTACTAAAAATGCTATTCTGAAATCTATTGAAAATCCCAGAGATATTGATCAGAATCTCGTAAACGCTCAACAGGCAAGAAGAGTTCTCGACAGGATCGTAGGTTTTGAAATGTCTCCGGTTCTCTGGAAAAAAGTAAAACCGGGATTATCTGCGGGAAGAGTACAGTCCGTTGCCGTAAGATTAATTGTAGAAAGAGAAAAAGAAATCCGTGAGTTTGTGCCGAAAGCAAGTTTCAAACTGGACGGAATCTTTTTAAATAAAACAAAGCAGGAAATTTCTGCGAAGCTGAAAAAAGATTTTGATAAAGAAGAAGAGGCTGAAAAATTCCTTGAACAGGCAAAAACCACCGAGTTTAAAGTTTTAAATGTTGAAACAAAACCCGGAACACGTTCTGCTTCTGCACCTTTTACCACTTCTACATTACAGCAGGAAGCTTCTTCAAGATTAGGATATAATGTAACCAACACCATGCGTCTTGCACAGAGACTATACGAAGAAGGATACATTACCTATATGAGAACCGACTCGGTAAACCTTTCTCAGGAAGCGATTGAAGGCGCAAAAAAACAAATTATCTCAGAATACGGAGCGGAATATTCTGCACCGAGAAATTATACCACAAAATCGGCTTCTGCACAGGAAGCTCACGAGGCGATCCGTCCTACAGATTTCGCTGTGAAAACAGTGGGAGATGCCCAGTTGAACAGATTATACCAGTTAATCTACAGGAGAACACTTGCTTCTCAGATGGCAAATGCTAAAATTGAGAAAACGGTAATTGAAATCGGGAACGCAAAACTTCCGCAGCATTTCGAAGCACAGGGTGAAGTCATTATTTTCGACGGTTTCCTGAAGGCTTACGGAATTGTAAAAGCAGAGGAGGATGACGAAGAAAACAACGAAAAATTGCTTCCGAAAGTAACCGTAGGAGAAATTTTAGACTATAAAAAAATAACCGCAACCGAAAAATCCACAAGACCGAGCGCAAGATATACCGAAGCAGGTCTGGTAAAAAAACTGGAAGAATTGGGAATCGGTCGTCCATCGACGTATGCACCGACCATTCAGACCATCCAGAACCGTGAATATGTGGATAAAAGAGAGATTGAACCGCAAACAAGAGAGGTGGTGAAAATTTCTTTGGCAAATGATACCATTAAAAAAGAAGTCCTCGACGAAAAATTCGGAGGAGATAAAAATAAATTCGTTCCAACCGATACAGGTGAAGTGGTAAGTAATTTCTTGACGGATAACTTTAAAGAAATCTTAGATTACGGCTTTACGGCAAGAGTAGAAGAAAGTTTCGACGAAATTGCAAACGGTGACCAGAAATGGAAAGAGATGATGACGGATTTCTACTCGAAATTCCATCCGAGAATTGAAGATGTGGAAGAAAATGCAGACCGTGCAACCGGAGACCGACTTCTGGGAGTAGATCCGAAAACAGGGAAAAATGTTCACGCAAGAATCGGAAGATTCGGGGCAATGATCCAGATCGGGGAAACAGACGATGAAGAAAAGCCGGTTTTCGCTTCGTTAATGGCAGGACAGAATATCGCAACCATTACTTTTGAAGAAGCACTGGAACTGTTCAAGCTTCCATTTGATTTAAGTGAAGTAGACGGACAGCCCGTTTCTGTGGGAGTAGGAAGATTCGGACCTTATGTGAAGTGGGGCGAGACGTTCATCAGCATTCCTAAAGGAGAAGATCCGCTTTCTGTAGATCAGAAACGTGCAGAAGAGATCATCAACGAAAAGAAAATCGCAGATGCGCCGATTGCCACTTACAAAGGTGAACCGGTAACGAAAGGAAGCGGAAGATTCGGACCATTCATCAAGTACAAAGATATTTTTGTGAACGTTCCGAAGCGATACGATTTTGAAAACCTTTCTCAAAGCGACATCAATGAATTAATTGATGCCAAACTCGAAAAAGAAGCGAACCGATACATCCAGCAATGGGAAAAAGAAAAGATCTCCATTGAAAACGGAAGATGGGGACCTTTCATTAAATTTGGAAAAGCGATGTTCAAGATTCCGAAAAAAGCGGATGATACCAAATATGAAGGAGAGGAGTTAAAAGAAATTTCTCTTGATGAGGTTAAAAAATGGATTACCGATCAGGATCCGAAAGCTTTTGCAGAGAAAAAGAAACCTGCGGCAAAGAAAGCTACAACCGCTAAAAAGACCACCACTACAAAAAAGGCAACTACAACGAAAAAGCCTGCCGCAAAAAAGTAGATGATTGTAAAAAATAGAAAAGCACAGATTTGGGTCTGTGCTTTTTGCTTTCATATGAATTCATTTTTAAATTAAAACCAGAATTCTTTCTCTTTTAATCGGATGCAGGTTTATTTATCAAATGATTTCATAAATTTGATAAAACAAGTACATAAAAAAACACAAAGTATGTATCAGCAGATTATAAATTATTTTGAACGCGTTGCCGCTTTAAATGAAACCGAAAAAGATCTTCTTAAAGACCTGTTTGTCCATAAAAGCTATAAAAGAAAAGAATTGCTGCTGCGTGAAGGAGAAATATGCAGCAAGTTCTGTTTTATTTTAAAAGGCTGTATGCGGATGTATATGGTGGATGAAAAAGGAACCACTCATATTCTTCAGTTCGCTGCTGAGAACTGGATTATTGTTGATGCATTGAGCTTCAGAGAGCGCACTGCTTCAAACCTCAGTATTGATACACTGGAAGCTTCCGAAGTTCTGTACATTACTCCGGAAAACTTAAAGTTGTTATATGAAAAAGCTCCGATATTCAATTATATTATTCGTGAGCTGCTGGAAAAACATTTAACGACCATTCAAAGAAGGCTTCTGCAATACATGAGTTCTACCGGTGAAGAAAGATATCTGGCTTTCCTGAAAACGTATGCCCAGTTTGCCAACAGGCTTCCGCAAACCCAGATTGCGGCTTATTTGGGCATTACTCCGGAGCATTTAAGTAAAATACGCAAAGATATTACCAAACCCAGACATTTTATTTCTTAAGATACATTAAGGGTAAGAGGCACCGTGCCGTTCTACATTTGCATTATCAATTAAATAAATGAAAATGCAGAATATAGTAATTGTCTCAGGACACCCCAACTTAGAAACATCTCATGCGAATAAAGCCGTTTTAGAAAATATTTTAAAACTCTTTTCGGATGCGGAAATCAGTCGGTTAGATCTTCTTTATCCCGATTTTCATATCGATGTAAAATCCGAGCAGGAAAAACTGGTTAATGCGGATCTCATTATCTGGCAGTTTCCGCTTCACTGGTATTCTTTTCCGGCTCTGATGAAAAAGTATATTGATGATGTATATACTTTTGGTTTTGCACATGGTGCAGGCGGAGATCAGCTGAAAGGCAAAAAACTGATCCTTTCATTTACGACAGGTGCTTCCGAAGATCTGTATGATTATGGCAAAGCGATGAATTATCCGGTTGATGATTTTCTGCCTCCGCTTATTCAGACTGCCAAACTTTGCCAGATGGAAATTCAGGAGCCTGTTTATTCTACGGGAATGCAGTATATCCCCGGTGTTTACCCGATCGAAACTTTAGAAATGGTAAAAGCGAAAGCAAAAGACCATGCCAACAGATTAGCTACCGTAGTGAGTGAGGGGTTACTGATTAAGAAAGACTAAAAAACAGATTTCATTCATAGAAATTACATTGATATAACAAACTGAAAAATAAATTCAAACAAAACAAAAAGATGAATACATTATTAAAACCCGTTCTTTGCGTTGTTACAAGCAACGATGTAAAAGGATCCACAGGTATTCCGACAGGATTTTGGTTAAGCGAATTAACGCACGTTTTAGACCAGCTTGAAAAAACGGGTTTACAGTATGAGCTGGCTTCTGTAAAAGGGGGAGAACCTCCCATTGATAAAGACAGCCTGGATATGTCTGATGCTGTAAATGAGCATTATTTTAACGATGAAAAATTTCAGCAGAAATTAAAGAATACCATTAAGATCGATGATGCAGATGCTTCCAGATATTCCGCAATATTTTTTGCAGGCGGTCATGGTACCATGTGGGATTTTGCAGACAGCGAAGGCATACAGAGAGTTACGAAAGAAATTTATGAAAACGGAGGCGTTGTTTCTGCGGTTTGCCACGGTCCTGCAGCATTAGTGAATGTTACATTAAGCGACAATACTTATCTGGTAGACGGTAAAAAATTAGCTGCTTTTACCAATGACGAAGAAGCGGAAGTTCAGGCTACGGATATTGTTCCTTTTCTTCTGGAAACCGCTTTGGCAGATCATGGAGCATTGCATCACGCGGCATCCAACTGGGCAAAAAACGTAATTGCAGATGGACGTCTTATTACAGGACAAAATCCGGCTTCCGCGGGAGGGGTAGGAGAAGAGCTGGCAAAACAGCTTACGAATAGCAACAAATAAAATTCAACAATGAAAAATTTACCAAAAATAGCATTGGGAACATGGTCTTGGGGAGCAGGTTTTGCCGGAAGTGATCAGGTTTTCGGAAACCACTTAACCACCGGTGAGTTAAAACCGGTATTTGATGCCGCCGTGAAATCCGGACTGAACTTGTGGGACACTGCACTGGTTTACGGGATGGGATCTTCCGAAAAAGTGGTGGGCGAATTTATAAAGGATTATCCGCGTGAAGATCTGTTTATATCTACCAAGTTTACCCCTCAGTTTGCAAAAGAATCGGCGAATCCTGTGGAAGAAATGCTTCATCAGAGCTTTGAAAACTTAGGGACAGAGTATGTCGATTTTTATTGGATTCACAATCCCGTAGGAGCGCCCAAATGGGTTTCCGGTCTTATTCCTTTGCTGAAAAGCGGAAAGGTGAAGAATGTGGGAGTTTCCAATCATAATCTGGAGCAAATACAACAGGCGAATGATATTCTGGCAAAAGAAGGCTTTAAAATTTCTGCCGTTCAGAATCATTACAGTTTATTGTACCGTTCTTCGGAAGATGCCGGAATTTTAGATTACTGCAACCGCAACGATATCACGTTTTTCGCGTACATGGTTCTTGAACAGGGAGCTTTGTCTGGAAAATACAATACGCAGAATCCTTTGCCTGAAGGAAGCGGAAGAGGCAATACATACAATAAGATACTTCCTCAGTTGGAAGAATTGACGAATGCAATGCGTACCATCGGAGAGCGTAAAAATGCTTCAGTTGCACAAATTGCTGTCGCGTGGGCGATCGCAAAAAGAACTTTGCCGATTATCGGAGTTACTAAAATCGATCAGGTAGAGGAAATGGTAAAGGCGTCCGTTATAGAATTGTCTCAGGATGAAATGGATACCCTCGAAACACTCGCCGCAAAAGCAGGTGTAGATACCAAAGGTTCGTGGGAAGAATCTATGGTGTAGTTTTTTGCTTACCCTGTAAAATATAAACGTATTTCTTAAGATAGATTAAGGGTAAGAAGCCGATACGCAGCCTAAATTTGCAGTATTAAAACAGTTGATAACAATTTAAAATGATAAAAAAATGAAAACAGTAATCGCAAACGTAATTAACGATTTAGCTAAAATTCCAAATCTGGACGAATTAATGCCTAAAGAAATGGCAAGAGCAACAGAACTGGTAGAACAGGGAACTTTAAAACATCTGTTTATAAAGGATGATCATATGGGAGCCGTATTGGTTTTAGCAAATGTAAATGCAGAAGAAGCCCAAAAAGTAATGGAGTCTTTCCCGATGTTTCCTCACTTTCAGGAAATTATCTATACAGAAACAGAACAATCTTTTTAAGCCTTACGCAATAGAAAGCCAGTAGTATTGCTGACTTTCTATTTTTACTAAAACGAGTTTTTTGTTCTGAACGTTTCTGCAGGCAAACTATTCATTTAAAATAGGATAAGCACAAAGATCAAAAATCAAATACAGAAAAAATGAATCTTAAGATCACAATAAACAGCAAAGTATTTAAGGTTAATCTACAGGATAACGCCACTGCTAAAGCCTTTAAGGAATTATTGCCTCTTACGCTTGATATGAAGGAGCTTAACAGCAATGAAAAGTATGCGGAATTGGCTGAATCCTTGCCTGTTAAAGCATCCGATCCCGGGAACATTCAGAATGGAGATCTCATGCTTTATGGAAGCAATGTTGTAGTGTTGTTTTATAAAACGTTCTCCACTTCTTACGCCTATACCAAAATTGGAAATGTAGATCATGCAGATGATTTGGCGGATGCTTTAGGCTCAGACAATGTACTCGTAAAATTTGAATCAGACTCACCATATGAAACCGTTTATAATGAAAAATAGAGTCAAAATATTTATCATGACCTTATTCGCTTTAGGAATTTCCTTCAGCCAGGCTCAGCAGTCAAAAACTAAAAAATTAAACACAATGGAACAGGCAGACCAATATACTTTCCGGTTGCACGAAAATGTATTACGCAAAAAAGTAAGCTTCAAAAACCGTTACGGAATTACCCTTGTGGGAGATCTGTATATTCCAAAAAATACAGACAGCAAAGCGCTTCCTGCATTGGTGGTAAGCGGACCTTTCGGAGCCGTGAAAGAACAGTCATCAGGATTATATGCGAACGAGCTGGCTTCCCGTGGTTTTATCACCTTAGCTTTTGATAATTCTTTCACAGGAGAAAGCGGTGGTGAAGTCCGCAATGTCGCTTCCCCCGATATTTTTACTGAAGATTTTTCGGCGGGAGTAGATTATTTAGGATTATTGCCGAATGTAGACCGTGAAAAAATTGGGGTTATGGCAATCTGCGGATTAAGCGGAATGGCGTTAACTGCTGCGACAAGCGACAGCCGGATAAAAGCTGTAGCAACGGCTTCCATGTACGATATGTCCCGAAGCATTTCAAAGGGATATGCCGATTCTTATACAGATGAACAGCGTCACAAAATTATCGATTATCTGAGTGAGCAACGCTGGACAGACGCGAAAAACGGTAAATATGATGTGGCTTTGCATGAAATTCCGTTTGATGATAAAGGAAACTTAATCATTATAAAAAGCGGATTGCCGGATCAGCTTCCTCCCGATTCTAATCCTGTTTTAGCGGCATTTTACGATTATTATAAAACGCCGAGAGGATTTCATCCGAGATCTGTTAATTCTACAACAGCATGGACGGCTACAACGCCGGTTGCCTTCTTCAATTTTCCTATGGCAGCCAATATAAAAATGATTTCACCGCGTCCGATTTTGTTGATTGCAGGAGAAAAAGCACATTCCCGTTACTATTCTGAAGATGTCTATACATCAGCTTCCGAACCAAAGGAATTGTATATTGTTCCCAATGCTAATCATGTTGATTTGTATGATAAGATGGATAAAATTCCATTTGATAAAATTGAGGCTTTTTTCAAGATGAATTTAAAATAGAATTAAAGTCTACCGAAAAATAATAAAGAAGCACAGATTTGGGTCTGTGCTTTTTTCAAAATTAAAAATTACTTTTAGTCTTCCACCGGATATTTAAAATGATCTATTTTAAAGATTTCGGAGGGCAATAGTTCACTTTCCAGAAGTCCCCATCGATCCCGGTTCCCAAATCCGAAAAACCATAATTCAGTCTCAATCATTTTATCTTTTTCATCAAAATTTTCTTTAACCGTACTGTTTCTTTTTGATTTCCAAAAGAAGTTATAAGTGCCAAGAATCTCCGTTTCCAGCTGAATTTTTGCAGTATCAAAATGCAGTTGTTTTAAGATGCTTTCAAAGGTTATGATAAATTCTTTCCAATGATACTCAATTTGTTTATAAGTCGCTCCAAATGTTATAACAGGATCTTCATAGTATGAATACTCGGAAATTCCCAAACCAAACATTTCAGTCCTGAACATCCAGTCTTCGTTTCCTAAGTTTATTATGATTTCTCGTGCTTCTTCATGCTTATTTTCAATGACAATCCTGCCATGTACTATTGACTGAAATCCCATGCTTTAAATTTTTAGTTTAATTTTTTTATGTTACGAATTCTGCTTCATGTAATTTAACAGATTTAGAATGTGTTGCTGTGTATGGCTTTCAAAAATGAATTTGAAAAACCAGAGACCATCCGGCAGACTGTTGTTTTCAATTCTCCATTTAGTTTCAGTAAGATCAAGAATAATATCGTTTAAATCATCTACAGCATCTTCAATGGTAAGATCTTCTGTGCTATCAATAGCTCTTATGTTACACGCTGTTTTGTAGAAACCAAAGCTGCTAAAATTGCGTATTATATTTTTTCTTATATCCGGAAGTTTGGATTTGTCAAATTTTGGATAATCATTACTGTTAAACGGATCTGCAATTTCAAAATAATGAAGATATATCTTTACCAGATTGCGTTCCAACGATTTTTCTTTATTTTCATTTTTAACATTGGATTCCATTCCGTATTTGATAATTTCATCAATTGCCGAAATTAGTTCTGTCATTTTAATGCTGTTTGTTGTTAGAATCCTCTAAGGAAACTTCTCTATATTATTTTTTACAAATTCATAAAGACGTTATTCAAGGAGCGGTTTCAGGTGGTTAAATTTCTCTTCAGTTTTTATAAATTCTTTATTGTTGCGCAGCTCGTTGGTGGCTTTTGTGTAATTATTATGATCTTTAGACGTTTCGTATTTCTCGTAAAAAGAATTGGCAATGGATCTGGCTTTTTCCAGATAATCTGCAAGTTGAGGTAGATTCAGCTTGGTTCTCATTTGTTCCGTTACCATGTCGAGATGATAAAATAAAGCACTCTCATAATTTTCCCAGTTTTCAAAATAGAGCCATTCCATTACAGTCATAAAGCTGTATAATTCATGAGGAATGTCTTTTATTTCGTTGGGATCATTAAGAAAACTGCTTTTCCAATCATATTTTTTTACAATTGCTGAAAAGATTTTATCCAAAACTTCCTCTTTATCATTGTCTTTTTTTAGAATAAGTTCTGTTGCGGTAAAATATTTATTTTCAATTATTTTAATGGTCTGCTTAATATCAAAATTATTTTCCCGGAGATGATGAAGAGTAATTTCAGATGGTATTCCGGTCTTATTCACAATGATCGAGATGCGTTCTTCTGTAAAATACTTTTCAGCTTCATCTGTATCTCCTTCGGTTTTTTCCAGTAAGGTAAAACCCTGTCTGTCTCCGATCGGGATGCGCTGCTGCAATATTTCAAATTTGTCTTTATACATTTCATTCATGCGGAACGGATTTCAAAATCAATCAGCCAACCAGTGTGCTGTCGGTAATTTCCCAGTTGTTTATCTCTAAGATCACTTGTGTGGAACCAAATCTAAGCCTTCCAATTGCTATTTCCCAGGATACAGGATCGCTGAAACGCTCCGGGAGATCAATTTTATGAATGTTAACAGGCATTTTGTAATTCACCAGTCCTTTGATATCCTCTGCATGGAAATCTTCAAGATCAGCTCTTGCAAAATCCTTGTATTTTTCTAAATGAACATTAATTAATTCTAACAGAAAATCAATGTGTCCTTCTTTTAATCCGGTGAGTTTAATTTTATTTTCATTTCCGCCGTGTGTTCTTAATTCTTTATTGATGGGTGCTAAAAGTTTTTTTAATTCGTCTCTTTTCGTATTGCTCATGTATTTTGGTTTTAACGGTTAATTTAGAATCTGAAATTTAAGATTAAAATTTTTATCAGTTTGAAAGAATAGACCATTTTGTTTTTTTTGATGTGGTTTAGCATTTAAAATGAGATAAATAAGAGTTCTAATATTTTTGTAAGTTTGTGAAAACATATTTGATGAAAAGAATCTGCTTTTTTACCTTGTTATTTTATACTATTCTTTGTTATTCGCAAAAAGTGGAATATCCTGATGCTAAAGAAGGCTTTAAGAAAGTTGAATTTAAATTGCCAAAAAAAGATAATTATGGAGATTACAAGGTGGAAGTTTTTGTAACTTTTATGACAAAAGCTACAAAATGTGATACCTCTAGTTCATCAGTTAGGTTAGAAAGACAATATCTGCTTTCAGGTAACAGATATGTTTATTATGAAGTAAAGAACCAGAATTTTGAAACTGTAGTGATGACGAACGGTAATTGCGGCGAAAAAATGGATAAGAAAGTGTATAATTATCCATTACTTGAGGAATATAGACCCGAAATTCCTTATGTATTTTATATTCCTAAAAAAATGAATATTGAATATCGAATATGGAAAGCAGAACCCAAATATATAGAAGTAAAATAATTTAATATAAAAAATTACCATATTGTAATTTATGAATTTTGAAGATTTTATCATATCCCCAAGAAATTTCAGGACAGAAAACTGGCAAATCGGGGCAGGAATCACGAAGGAAATAAGGGAAGACAGTATTGTGCTTCTTTTCGTTTCGGATTACAGAGGCGCGAACGGTGATGCGGAAGTTCAGGATTTTTCAGGAATCAGGAACGAGTTTTACAAACTGTCGCAACTGGATTTTGAAATTCCGATTGTGGATCTTGGAGACCTTGTTTCAGGAAAATCTGTTCAGGATTCTCACTATATTCTGCAGGAAGTATTGTCGGCTTGTCATTACAAAAGAGCCATTCCGGTAATTGTGGGCGGTTCCAATGATTTTGCCTTTTCGCTTTTTTCGGCGCTTAACTTCCATACCAAAAGCATCAATTATACCCAGGTCAGCAATATTATTTCGCTCAAACAGGGCGAAATGATCAATGAGCATACCTTTTTAAGCAAGATTTTCGGAGCGAAAACTTTTTCCATAAAAAATTATCATCATTTAGGCTATCAGAAACATCTGAATGAAGCAGATTCGGTAAGATTAATCAAAGAAGTTGAGTTTGATATCATCCGTCTTGCTGAAATGATGAATTCTACCGAAAAAACAGAACCCTTCTTCAGAAAAGCGGATCTGGTGACGGTAAACTGTGATGCCATTGAAAGTTTCGGCGAACCTTTTTCCATAAATCCGCAGGTAAACGGACTGAACCGGAGAGAAGTCTGTGCGTATATGAAGGAAATCGGCTTAAGTGAAAATTTAAAATCGGTAGGAATTTTTAATTATAATATTTATTCCGAAAACCAGCTTAATCATCAGCTTTTAGCACAAATGATCTGGTATCTCATCGAAGGAATCAATATTCAGCGGTCACACCCGAAAGAAAGACATTATGAAGTGTTCTATGTTTTGGTAGACGACCGGCAATATGCCTTCAAGCGCGATACCTTCAGTAATCTTTGGTATTTCGGGGAGGATGAAAATATAGAAAACTGCGTTCCCTGCTCCCGAAAAGATTTTGATGATGCCAAAAAAGGCTGGCTGAATGCACGACTGACGAAAATATAATGTATGAAAATTGTTCCCTCAAAAATTTCTATTATTGTTCCCGTCTACAACGTTGAAAATTATCTGGCAAAATGTCTGGATTCATTAGTTAATCAAACCCATCAGAATATCGAAATTCTGGTCATCAACGACGGCAGCAAAGACGATTCGGAAAAGATTATTCAGGAGTATGCTCAGAAATATCCCGAAAAAATCAGGCCATTTACTAAAGAAAACGGCGGACTGAGTGATGCCCGGAATTTCGGGATCGACCGTGCAACGGGAGATTACCTTGGATTTGTAGACAGTGACGATTATGTTGCGCCTTCCATGTTTGAAGAAATGGCTTATCTTGCGGAGAAACACCAGTCGAAAATGGTGATCTGCAACATCCAGAAGGTTGATCAAAACGGAAATATTACACAAAAGCTCACCCAGATTCCCAATATGCCCGAAAAAATTGATCTCGAAAATAACCTTTCTGTTTTTTCCGATCTCAGCTATTTTGCGTGCAATAAATTGTTTAAAAAAGAACTTTTCCGGGAAAAGAGATTTAAAAAAGGAGTTCATTTCGAAGATATCCAGCTTATTCCGCAGCTTTTGCTGGAGTGTGATACGATTTCACAGACCCAGAATTTCCATTATCAGTATCTGGAACGTACCGATTCTATTACCAAAACCCACACGGAAAAAGGGCTTGATATTCTGAAAGCCGTAATGGATGTGGAAAGGGTGTTTGCGGAATCCAAATATGCGGACAGAAAGGAAGAACTTAAAAATTTTCAGATTTTTGAAGGGGTTTATTCTTTTCTCGCTTACCTCGCTTTTGTAAAAGACAGGGAGATTTTTAACAGTATGTCGGAAGAATTGGAGTTATTTATCAAAGATAGAGGGCTGAAATTGAAAGATATATTGAATTATAGTCGTTTTGATAAAAATTATCTGCTATCTTTGCCACTGAAAAAAAAGATATTTTATCTGTTGTTTTTTGCAGGGCAGAAAAAGCTGATAAGAAAATTAGTGTAAACACAAATGGAAGTACTGTGTTGCGTTGCTCATAAGCCGGACAAAAGGTTTTTAGTCGCCAAACCTTTTAAGTACTTGAATAGAAAAAAATGAAGAATTTTGAATTGTTCTTAAACCAGTCGGGGATTCCTATTTTTTACGTAAAAGTAGGCTTTGGTTTTTTGTTCTCTTTTTTAATCACTTATTTTTCCGTTCCCACCATCATTAAAATTTCCCGAAGGAAAAATTTAATGGACGAACCGGGGATAAGAAGTTCCCACCTCCGAAAAATTCCTAATCTTGGAGGGATTGCCATTTTTTATTCTATCGGAATCTGTGCTTCTATTTTCGCTTACGAACTTTTCGATCTCTATAAATTTTTATTTGCTTCTCTCGTTATTCTCCTGTACATCGGAGTGATGGATGATATTGTGGTAATGAGAGCCTATAAAAAACTGGTCGCACAGATTGTGGTTTCGGCGTTTATAGTAATCGGTTCAGATATAAGGATCAGAAGTCTTTTCGGGATTTTCGGGATCTACGAGATGAGCTATTTTATAAGCGTTATGTTTAGTATTGTTACTTTCATCATCCTGATCAACGCATTTAATCTCATCGACGGAATTGATGGTCTCGCGGGAGGATATTCTGTAATATGCAGTGCCCTTTTCGGAATCAGTTATTACAGATTGGGAGAATATAATTATCCTCTGGTTGTTTTATCTGCCATTATCATCGGCGCCGTTCTGGCATTTCTGTATTATAATTTATCGAATTACAGAACCAATAAAATATTTATGGGCGATACGGGTTCTATGCTTTTAGGATTTCTTCTTGCCTTTACTTCTATTTGTTTTATCGATATTTTTATCGACAAAAAACTTCCCGGAGTTCCGAGATATCATCTTCAGTCTGCTCCTGTAGTGGCGGTAGCCATATTAATTTTACCCATTGTAGACACCCTGAATGTTATCATCGTAAGGTTAATTAACAAGAAATCGCCTTTTGATGCGGATAAAAATCATATACATCATAAGCTTTTAAAGCTTAACCTTACCCATAGAAGATCAAGCTTCTATATTGTTGTATATTATCTCTTTATTATTACAATAGCTTATTATTTCAGACATATAAATGTAAATCTTTTATTATTGATTATACTTTTCCTTGGTTTTTTGGGAGCTTATATTCCGGATTTTATTTATCTTTTGAAGAATAATAAAAAGACTATCAATTAAATCTTTACTTTTGCAAACAACTTGAAAAATATGATGAAGAATTGTAAGCATTTATTACTTCTGGCTCTGCCTCTTTTAATCACTACATCTTGTATTACCACAAAAGATGTACGATATATGCAGCCCAGTGAAAGCCTTGTCATTAATGAAGAAGGTTTGATCCCTTATAATATTCCGGTTTACAGAATTACAAAAAACGATATTTTGAATCTTAATATTGTGACCACTCCTAAAGGAGATGCGGCACAGTTTTATTCTTCCATGAACACTTCTGGCTCTGCTACAGCCCCTTCTACGAACAGTATTGCCACTGGTGGAGGTATGATGTCTTCCGGTGGAGGAAATACAGGAGGAAATGTGGTTTTTTATTTTAACGGTTTAAAAGTAGATGCCAACGGAGATATTAATGTTTTCGGAATAGGATTTATAAAAGCCGAAGGAAGAACCATTGCGGAAATCAGCAGTGAAATTCAGGATAAAGTTAATGAAAATTTTCAGGAGGGTAAATCTGAAGTACGTTTAAACACCAACGGAATTACATTTTATGTTTTAGGAGATGTGGAAACAACGGGAGTTACTTATGAAAAAGTAGTTCATAAAAATACACTTACCATTACGGAAGCTTTAGCAATCAGTGGTGGATTAAACAGAACAGTAGATCGTAAAAATATCGTAATTCACAGGAAATTACCGGAAGGAATTAAAAAAGCGATCATCGATCTTACCCGTGAAGACGTTATGAATTCTCCTTACTATTACGTGCAGAACGGAGATGAAATCTATCTGAATACAAGAGCAAAAAGTCTCAACGGATTGGGCAAAGACCCTATCCAGACTTTAACAACCGGAGTTTCGGTGATTACAACAGCATTGTCGATCTATCTACTTCTAAAAAACCTTTAATATTATGATTCCAGGAAAAGAAACAAAGGTAGAAAAAGCAGAGTCGCAGAAAGAGAAACATGGAAGTTTTGCTTTGTTCGATATTGAACACTTTTTACGCAGAGTGCTGAGAAACTGGTACTGGTTTGTATTAATGTTTTTTGTAGGCTACGGAATTTCGTGGATGTACAGTAAATATTATGCTCAGAATATTTATGCATCCAATTTATCTTTAAGTATTTCCAATAATACTTCAAGCTACTTTACCCCAAGCCAGTCTATTAACTTCATTTGGGGACAAGGTGGAAATCAGGACGGAGTTTACCTTAAAAAAATGCTTTTATCCAGAACCCACAATGAATTTCTGATTAAAGAGCTTGATTTGTTTGTAAATTACTCTACAAAAGGAGTCATTAAATCAACCTATCTGGATAAGGACGATTCTCCTGTATTTTTACAGATCGACAGAAAACATGGGCAACAGGTAAATTATCCAATCACATTGGTTCCTAAAGGCGGAGATTCTTATGAAGTGGTATTGCCGGAAGAAGGGCAATCGCCCAACCTGTATAGCTTTGAATCTGAAAGTTATACAACCATTAATCCGTTTGAAAGACCTGCCAATAAAATTATTCGTGTCGGAGATTGGTATACTTCTCCTAATCTGAGATTCAGGCTGTTAAAAAATCCTGTAAAACCGAAAATTAAATTAACCAATATTATTGTTAATTTAAATACTGTTAACCAGACCGTTAATGATATTGTTTCTACCATAAATGTGGAATTTGATAAGGAGATTAATACGATTATGATTATCAGCAAGACCGGTTATAATCTTAACAGTACAGTGAACTTCCTTAATATGTCCGTAAAACAGCTTCAGAAGAAAAGACAGGCGGATAAAGTTGTGATAGATCAGAATACCAGTGTGTATTTAAAGGAAAACCTGGATAATATCAGAAAAAAATTAGACTCGAGTGCCAATGTTCTTAATTATATGAAAACAACTGAAAAGTTGTACGACATAAAAGACCGGGATGAAAAATCTTTAACAGAAATTAAAGATCTTGAAGCAAAGAAAGCTGATATTGAAAGCAAAATAAGCTCTCTGAATCAGATTAAAAACAGCTTGGAAAGCCAGAATTTTGAAAAAATGATCAGTACCAATGCTGCAGGTTTTCAGGATGGACTTTTCAGTGCTTCTGTAGCAGAGCTAAAAGCTTTATATCTTAAAAGAAGAGAAATGGCTTTAATCTACAAGCCAAATTCTGAACCGATGAGAGAAATCAACAGACTGATTGATGAAGCAAAGGTCAGTTCAAATGGGGCTTTAAGAAATTATTATACAGCGTATTACACAGAAATTAATAAAATTAACCAAAAAGTTGGGGATGCAAATTCCGAACTGGCAACATATCCTGAAAAACAGAGAAAATATTTAGATGCAGAGAGAGGCTACAACATGATTGAAGCTACCTACAACAGCTTGCTGACAAGGCAGAATGATACGCAGCTGAGAATGGCGGCAAACCAATCGGACATCAGTGTGATTGACCCTGCAAAAAATGTAGGACAGCCACCGATCGGACCTAATGTGAAGGCAGCAAAAGCGGGGATTATCGGAGGTCTTCTGGCTTTACCGTTACTGTTTATTCTCCTTGGAGAAATACTGGACAGCAAAATCAGAAACATTAAAGAATTGCTTAATGCAACTAAAATTCCGCTTCTTGGGGTTATCGGAAACAATAATCATGAGAATATGCTTACCGTTCTGGATCAGCCAAAATCTTCCGTTTCGGAAGCATTCAGAGGGGTTAGAGCCAATGTAAGATTCTTATCCGGAGAAGGTGGAGGCAGCAAAGTAATTTTGGTAACTTCCTCCGTTGGGGGTGAAGGAAAAACCTATGTTTCTATCAATCTGGCTTCTGTTCTCGGGTTAAGTGATAAGAAAACAATCCTTTTGGGAATGGACTTAAGAAAGCCGAAGATTTTCGGAGACTTTAAGATTGACAATAAATTTGGAATCTCAAATTACCTTACAGGAGAAGTGGAAATGAGCCAGATTATCAACAAAACAAGAATTCCGAACCTTGATGTGGCGACTTCGGGACCTATTCCTCCGAATCCGTCCGAGTTATTAATGAGTGATAAAAATATCAAGTTCATTGAAGACCTTAAAAAGATATATGATTTTATCATCATCGATTCTCCTCCGGTAGGTCTTGTTGCAGATTCTTACGAGCTGATGAAACACTCAGATGCCAATATTTATGTAGTTCGACACGAGTATACGGAGAAATATATGCTGAAAATGATCACGGAAAAGTATCATGGCGGAGAAATTGGGCACTTAGGTCTTGTGTATAACGACTATAATACGAAGCAGGGCTATGGTTATGGTTACGGCTATGGATACGGTTATGGCTATGGATACGGCTATTTTGATGAAGACAAAAATTACAAAGAACCATTGCTGATAAGAATTAGAAATAAAGTACAGTCAATATTCAATAAAAAATAATACATTTAAGCCCTCATTTAATGGGGGTTTATTATATCATGATAATTTTGATTCTATTAAAAAAAGAATAATTTTGCTAGTTTGTCGTTTACTTTATAACAAATTATGTTTTTTTGTTTATTTTTAACTAAACATTAAGATTATCATTAATATAAAAAAGTTTTATATTTGCAAAAATTAAATTTTAAAATAACCATAAATCCATATTCTTTTATGAATAGAAAATTATTGTTTAGCTTCCTTGCCGCTCTAGGAACTGTGGTAAGTGTTAAAGCACAAAGAAACGAACTTGGAGTTCGTCTAGGTATGAGTAACCTAGTTGGGGATATAGGGAGAACGAATTATATTTTACAAAAGCCATTGGATTTAAGTAAAGCGTCAGATTGGGGTGTTCCTTTTTATGGTGGAATTTTATACAGATTTAATTTTAATCCTCACCAGACTGTAAGATTGGATCTAGGATATAATCAGATCCAGTTTAATGACAAGGTGGCGAAAGAAGAATATAGAAAGAACAGAAACTCATTCGGGAAAAATAATGTATATGAAGCAAGTTTGATCTTTGAATACAACTTCTTCCCGGTAAACAATGAGCAGAAAAGTATGGTGAGTCCGTATATTTTCGGTGGGGTAGGAGCTTTAATGTTCGATGCTCCTAAAGCTACGGTGATTAATGATTTCAGAAGAGATGCGGATGGTGTGGCTCAGGCTCCTATTAATGAACTGGATTTTACAACAACTCCGGTGTATTCTACAGGAACCAAAACTACAATGCAAATTCCTTTTGGAGTAGGTTTAAAATATAAATTTAATTATAACTGGGCGATTTTTGCAGAAGCTACATTCAGATATACGCTTACGGATCAGCTGGATTACAGCAGAATTCAGAGCAAGGATGTAGTTGCTACATATAACGGAGATATTCTGAGCCCCGTTACAGGCGGATCTCTTTTGCAGACAGATGCTTATTATGTAGTGTCTAAAGAAAGAGAAGCTGCGATTATAGGAGAAAGGAACGTTGGAGACTTTAAGTCTAAAGACTGGATGAATACCGTGAGTCTTGGACTTACTTATTCGTTCGGAAGACCTCCATGTTATTGTGATTAATATGTCGTTGATAAAAGATAAAATAGATCCTGAGAATTTACCACAGCATGTGGCTATCATCATGGATGGTAACGGAAGATGGGCAAAATCTCGTGGCGAAGAAAGAACTTTCGGTCACAAGAATGCCATTGATGCGGTAAGAAATGCCATAAATGCGTGTAATGAGATACACATACCGTATTTAACTCTTTATACCTTTTCTTCGGAAAACTGGAACCGTCCCGCAGAGGAAGTAAATACTTTAATGAATTTACTTGTAGAGACCTTATTGCTTGAAGCGGAAGAAATTTTCAGCAAAGGATTAAGAATGCACGTTATTGGAAATCTCGAAAAACTTCCCTCACTTGTAAAAGATCAGCTTTTACGCGTGGTGGAACTTACAAAAGAAAACACAAAAGGCAATTTGGTACTGGCAATCAGTTATGGTTCGCAGCATGAAATACTAAATGCCGTTAAAAGCATCAGCGAAGACGTAAAGGAAGGAAAGGTAGATATTGAAGATATTGATGAAAAATTATTCGAAAGTCACCTGTACACAAAAGATTTTCCGCTTATGGATCTTTTAATAAGAACCAGTGGGGAAATCAGAATCAGTAATTTTCTCCTTTGGCAGATCGCCTATGCAGAGCTGCAGTTTTTAAACGTTCTGTGGCCGGATTTTTCAAAAGATATTTTCTTTCAGTGTATTGTAGATTATCAAAACAAAGAAAGAAGATTCGGAATGACCGGAGAACAGATAAAAATTCAGTAAAATTTAAGAAAAGAAAGACTACGATAAAATGAAGTTTAGACTATTACCCATCATTATGTTTGTTGCTTCTGCACATTTTTATGGACAGGTAACTCCACAGGACAGCACACAGGTGAGCAATTCTGTACACGCAGAAAACCAAGCAGGGACATACACCTTAAAAGACATCGTTGTAGATGGGGTTAAAAAATATACGCTTACTCAGATCCTGAGATTTACAGGTTTGGTAAAGGGAGAATCTGTGGATATCCCGGGGCAAAAAATCAGCAATGCTGTAAAAAAACTTTGGGACACTCAATCTTTTTCTGAAGTGGAGGTTTACGTACAAAGTATTGAAGGCGAAACGGTTATTCTGAAGTTTTACCTGCAGGATCTGAAAGATCTTGGAGAAGTAAAATTTACAGGTAAAGGAATCGGGAAGTCCAAAAATGAAAAAATGGCCAAAGACAACAATCTGAAGCCGGGAACAAAAATTACACAGAACTTAGTTTCAAGTCTTAAAACAAATGTTCCGAAAGATTTCATTAAAAAAGGATATGCCGATGCTAAAATTTCCATTCAGGAAAAAGTAAATGCGGGAGATCCTAATTTAGTAGACTGGACGATTAATGTAGATAAAGGCAAAAGAATCAAAATCGATCATATCGAATTCGAAGGAAATCAGTATGTATCAGACAGAAAACTTAGAAAAAAAGCCTTTAAAGAAACAAAACAAAAAAGATTCGGTATTGGCGGAATCCTGAAATCTTCAAAATTCATTGAAGATAAATATCAGGAAGACAAGCAAAACCTGATCAGCTATTATAACTCTTTAGGATACAGAGATGCTGCCATTGTTTCAGATTCTGTTTGGAGAAACAAGCGAAACAATTATGAGATCAATGTAAAGCTTAAAGAAGGAATACAGTATTACATCGGAGATATTACATTTACCGGAAATACCGTTTATTCTACAGACTATTTACAAAGACTTTTAGGATATAAAAGAGGAGATATCTACGATGCAGTAGGTTTTAACAAAAAAGTAGGTGAAGACGGAGGTAAAGAAGACGATTCTGATATCAAATCCAGTTATATGAACAACGGTTACCTTTTCTCAAACGTTACGCTTATTGAAAAATCTGTAGATGGGGATAAAATCAATCTTGAAATCCGTATCAACGAAGGTGAAAAAGCTACATGGAATAAAGTAACATGGGAAGGAAACACAACCACTCATGACCACGTTATTCTTAGAGCTTTAAGAACAAAGCCGGGAAATTTATTCGCTAAAAGTGATATCAAAAGAACATATTTCGATTTAGCCGGAATGCAGTTTTTTGATCCTCAACAAGTTGGGCAGGATATCCAGCCAAATCAGCAGGATAATACGGTAGATATCAACTGGAAACTGGTGGAGAAAGGTTCTTCTCAGGTTCAGTTACAGGCAGGTTACGGAGGTAACAGTTTCATCGGAACTTTAGGATTAACATTCAATAACTTCTCGTTAAAGAATTTCCTTAAATTCAAAGACTTTAAGCCGGTTCCTCAAGGTGATGGGCAAACGTTATCGCTTCAGGCACAGGCAGGACAATATTTCCAGAATTACGGAATTTCATTTACAGAACCATGGTTGTTCGGAACAAGACCGACTGCACTTTCTGTAAGTTTAAATAACTCAAGAGTAAAATATTCGGATGTTTACGGGAATGCACAGAAACTGAATATTTTCTCAGCTTCAGTAGGTTTGAATAGATATTTGAGATGGCCGGATGATTATTTCTCACTGTATACAGGTCTTCAGTACCAAAAGTATGACTTTAAGAACTATCCTTTCCAGTTTGGTGATGCTACAGAATATTATGGTTCTGCCAACAACTTAAGTATCAACTTAGGATTAAGCAGAAACTCTGCAGGTATTGATCCTATATTCCCGACAGTAGGTTCAAACATAGACCTTTCGGTGAAATTTACATTGCCATATTCTGCATTCAACAATAAAGATTATTCTACTTTAAGTCCTACAGAGAAATACAAGTGGATGGAATTCTATAAAGTGAAGTTCAAAGCAGATGTATACAATGAAATTATTGGAAAACTGGTTTTGAGATCTTCAGCTGAAATGGGATTCATGGATGGATATAACTCTAAATTAGGAGCTCCGCCGTTTGAAAGATTCTATGTAGGTGGTACCGGATTATTCGGAGGTAGATATGACGGTAGAGAATTAATTCCGTTAAGAGGTTATGAAAATGCTTCTACGTACGGAGGAACTTCCGAAGATATTACTCCAACAGGAGGAGGTACTATTTACAACAGATTTACGTTAGAATTAAGATACCCGATTTCATTGAACCAAACTGCAAAGATTTATGCATTAACGTTCGCGGAAGGAGGTAACGTGTGGAATTCTTGGGGAAATTATAATCCTTTCCAATTGAAAAGATCAGTGGGTATTGGGGTGAGAGTTTATATGGGAGCATTTGGTTTAATTGGATTTGATTTCGCTTACGGATTCGACAAAACAGTTTCAGGAACTGAGCCTTCAGGATGGAAGACGCACTTCTTGATGAACCAATCATTATAATCCACGATATGAAAAATTTTAGAATTGTTTTATCATTTGTTTTATTCCTGCTTTTCGGTCTAAGCAATGCACAGAAAGTGGGCGTTGTAGACACGGAATATATTCTGAATAAAATGCCTCAATATAAAGAAGCTGAAGCAAGACTGAATGCACAGATTGATACATGGCAGTCCGAACTTCAGAACCTGCAGTCTGAATACGAAAGAAAAAGATCTGCTTTTGAAAGTGAAAAAGTTCTTTTAATCGGAGATCAGCTTAAATTGAGAGAAAAAGAAGTAATGGATCTGGAAAAAAACATCAAAACAACAACGAGTTTACGTTTTGGTGCCACCGGAGAAATAAAGAAACTGAGAACAAATCTGGTTCAGCCTTTTCAGGATCAGATCTGGGAAGCTATCAAAACCATGTCTGAAAAGAACGGTTTGGCGATAGTTTTAGATAAAACAAGCAATAATGTTATTTTTCTTCAGAAAAGATCCGATTATTCGGATAAAGTTTTGGCAATCTTGTTAAAAGATGCCGAACCGAAAGAAAAAGGCAAAACAAAAAAATAAAAGTTTAACTTTTATTACATTTACAAATCTAAAAACAAATTAAATTATTTATTTACCAATTATGAAAAAATTAAGTGTATTATTTGCAGCGGTAATGATGGTTGTATCGGTAGGTATGGCAAAAGCTCAAAAAATTGCAACTTTAGATGTTATAGGAATTCTTAACGCAATGCCTGAAAAGAAAAAAGCAGATGCGGATCTTAAAACTTTCTTAGATACTAAACAGGCAGAAATCAAGAAAAAAGCAGACGCAGGACAGGCTAAATTAAAGCAGTATTCTGAAGAAGCTCCAAAGAAAACAGCTGAAGAAAACAAAGCAAGAGAAGCAGAATTGGCAAAAATGCAGGAAGAAATCCAGCAGATGAACGATAAAGCTCAGAAAGACTTCGTGGCTAAGCAGGATGTTGCTTACGAACCAATCGAGAAAAAACTGAACGAGGCGGTTTCTAAAGTAGCAAAAGCTAACGGTTATGATTACATTATGGATGCAAATTCTTCAGCATTCGTATTCAAAGGAGGACCAGATGCTACAGCTGCGGTGAAAAAAGAATTGAATATTCAGTAATTTTTTAGAAATTAATAAATATTTATAAAAATGAACCATCTCACTTCGAGGTGGTTTTTTTATTTTTGCGGAATGGAAAAAGAAGTATCAACCACGGTAAAGGTCAGATTCAGCGACTGCGATCCCATTGGTCATTTAAACAACGTGAAATATCTGGACTACATGTTCAACGCCAGAGAAGATCACGTAGAAACATTTTATGGTTTCACGTATGAAGAATACACTAAAATGACGGGATGCACCTGGATTGCGATTCAGAATGAAATAGCCTATTTAAAAGAAGTAAGATACAATACCTCGGTTGTTATCAGCAGCAAAACCATTGAAGTGGCAGACAGAACGGCAAAAGTGGAAATCCTGATGAAAAGTTTAGACGAGAAAACAATTCATGCCGTATTGTGGGTTACGGTAATCTACTTTAATGTTAAAACAAGAAAATCGGAAGTACATCCCGAAGAAATTAAAGAAACATTCAATAAGTTTTATGTAGATTTGGAACAGAAAGATTTCCAGTCGAGAGTTAAATATTTAAGATCACAAAACGCGAGAAACTCATGATGAAAAAAATTTTAGTAATAGGAGGAAACGGGCAGTTAGGAAACTGCATCAGAAAAATTGCTCCGGATTTTGAGCTGGATTATGAATTCATTTTTACAGATTCACAGACTTTAGACATCACCAACGAAGATCAGATCAATACTGTTTTTACGGAAAACAAACCGGATTACTGTATCAACGCTTCAGCTTATACAGCGGTAGATCTTGCCGAAACTGAAAAAGAAAAGGCTTTTGCTGTAAATGCAGAAGGAGTGGCTTCCCTTGCGCAGGCGTGTAAAGACTCTAAAACGACTTTTATCCACGTTTCTACAGATTATGTCTTTGATGGAGAAACCAATTTAAGCTATTCCGAAGACGATTTTACAAGTCCGATCGGAGTGTACGGCGAATCCAAATTGAAAGGTGAAGAGCTTGCATTGGAGATTAATCCGAAAACAATCATCTTAAGAACTTCATGGCTGTATTCTGAGTTCAATAAAAATTTTGTGAAAACAATGCTCAATCTTTTTTCTCAGAAAGACGAATTGGGAATTGTGGCAGATCAGTTCGGGCAACCTACCAATGCAAACGATTTGGCTGAGGCCATTATGAACATCATTGAAGCAAAAGAAAAAAAATATGGCGTTTTCCACTTCTCAAACTATCCCGAAACAACTTGGTTTGAATTTGCTGGAAAAATAGCTGAATTTTCTAAATCTTCAGTTAAATTAAATCCTTTAACTACCGAGCAATATCCTACTCCGGCAAAAAGACCGAAAAGAAGCACGATGTCTCTCGATAAAATTGAAGAAGTTTATAAAATAGAACCCAAATATTGGGAAAATAGTCTCGAAGAATGCGTTACCATTCTTACACAATAATATATATAGAATGAAAAATCTCATCATTGTTGCTTTCGCTTTTCTTACTCAGCTTTGCAGCGCACAAAATGTGTACCTTACGAAAGTTCAAAAAACGAAAGAGAATACCGATAAATTCCTGTACAAAATTAATGAAGAAATAAAAGATGCTGAATATTTGGGTGAAGTCGAAGTCCAGGGATTCTGGAAATACGACGATGAAGTTTTTTCATTAATGTATAAGAAGGCAAAAGAAATCGGGGCCAATGCATTTTCATGGAAACCTTTTGAAAATATTGATGGAACTCCTCAGAATTTCAACCCTTCCAATTACAGATTAAATCTTTATTTTCTTCCAAAAGATCAATTCAAAGATCAGACAGGGTATATGTATATTTTCGCTTCTTCAGAAAAAGATCAGAAAATAGCGATCAATAAGACCGATTATGTACTTTCACCAAGATCATACCTGAAACTGAAAACGGTTCCCGGTGAAGTCTATACAATTTCAACTAAAAAGTTATTAGGCTCAACCATCAAAATCCAGCCTAAAGACAATAGTTCTAATCAGTATTTCCAGATTTCGGCTACAAAAATAAAATCAGACGAAAGTGGAGTAGGCGGACTTAATCTAAAAAGTGGCGATATCATCGGTCTAGAAAAATCCTACGGAGAATTTTTAAGCACCATATATAATAAAGAAAAGCAGAGTAATTAAACTCTGCTTTTTCATTTATAAATAATCTTCTTTTCTTTGCACCACAAACTCTCTCCTCTCCAACACTTCCCCTCAAACCCATCTATTTTTCCCTCAAATCCACGAAACTTTGGTTCAAAATCCAATCTTCCACTCCTTATCCAACGTTTTCATGGAGCAAAAAACTTTAATCGAGTAATGTGGAAAACTATGGATAACCATTTAAACTCAAATAAACCAGTGTTTTAGGATTCAAAGTTACCCACAATTACTGCTTTAGTGTAAATATTATGTTAAATATATTTGGAAGAGCGGGTTTAAAGTTTCTATCTTTGCGGCATTGAAAAACGAAAGAGACTCAGTAAGCGGAGACGAGCTTTTAGATAAGCGATATACTTTAATAAACGCCTGGATAATACTTTTATAAAGTATTAAGATGATACGGATCGGGGATATTTTATTTTAAATTAATTTAGAAAAAAACTTAAAATAAAACTTGCTCAGAATAAAAAGATTTGTATCTTTGCAGTCCCTAAACGGGGAAGCGCAGGAGTTAGAGATTGAATGGCAGAGAGGGGTTAAGGTTAGTAAAAAAAAACTTTAAAATTTTCTTCAAAAACATTTGGTCAGAATAAAATAAAGTATTACTTTTGCACTCGCAAATACGAAACGAAAACGACAGAGAATTAGTTTTGTAGGAAGCGAAAGATTTGAAGATCATTGACATACAATATAACAACCAAGTAAGGAAAAACTAAAGCGTTAAAAACTTTGAGTGAGTCAGACAAACATACAATGGAGAGTTTGATCCTGGCTCAGGATGAACGCTAGCGGGAGGCCTAACACATGCAAGCCGAGCGGTAGAGATTCTTCGGAATCTTGAGAGCGGCGCACGGGTGCGGAACACGTGTGCAACCTGCCTTTATCTGGGGGATAGCCTTTCGAAAGGGAGATTAATACCCCATAATATACTGAGTGGCATCACTTATTATTGAAAACTCCGGTGGATAGAGATGGGCACGCGCAAGATTAGATAGTTGGTGAGGTAACGGCTCACCAAGTCAATGATCTTTAGGGGGCCTGAGAGGGTGATCCCCCACACTGGTACTGAGACACGGACCAGACTCCTACGGGAGGCAGCAGTGAGGAATATTGGACAATGGGTGAGAGCCTGATCCAGCCATCCCGCGTGAAGGACGACGGCCCTATGGGTTGTAAACTTCTTTTGTACAGGGATAAACCTATTTACGTGTAAATAGCTGAAGGTACTGTACGAATAAGCATTAAGCTAACTCCGTGCCAGCAGCCGCGGTAATACGGAGGGTGCAAGCGTTATCCGGATTTATTGGGTTTAAAGGGTCCGTAGGCGGATCCGTAAGTCAGTGGTGAAATCTCATAGCTTAACTATGAAACTGCCATTGATACTGCGGGTCTTGAGTAAGGTAGAAGTAGCTGGAATAAGTAGTGTAGCGGTGAAATGCATAGATATTACTTAGAACACCAATTGCGAAGGCAGGTTACTATGTCTTAACTGACGCTGATGGACGAAAGCGTGGGGAGCGAACAGGATTAGATACCCTGGTAGTCCACGCCGTAAACGATGCTAACTCGTTTTTGGTTTTTCGGAATCAGAGACTAAGCGAAAGTGATAAGTTAGCCACCTGGGGAGTACGAACGCAAGTTTGAAACTCAAAGGAATTGACGGGGGCCCGCACAAGCGGTGGATTATGTGGTTTAATTCGATGATACGCGAGGAACCTTACCAAGACTTAAATGGGAATTGACAGATTTAGAAATAGATCCTCCTTCGGGCAATTTTCAAGGTGCTGCATGGTTGTCGTCAGCTCGTGCCGTGAGGTGTTAGGTTAAGTCCTGCAACGAGCGCAACCCCTGTCACTAGTTGCCATCATTCAGTTGGGGACTCTAGTGAGACTGCCTACGCAAGTAGAGAGGAAGGTGGGGATGACGTCAAATCATCACGGCCCTTACGTCTTGGGCCACACACGTAATACAATGGTAGGTACAGAGGGCAGCTACACAGCGATGTGATGCAAATCTCGAAAGCCGGTCTCAGTTCGGATTGGAGTCTGCAACTCGACTCTATGAAGCTGGAATCGCTAGTAATCGCGCATCAGCCATGGCGCGGTGAATACGTTCCCGGGCCTTGTACACACCGCCCGTCAAGCCATGGAAGTCTGGGGTACCTGAAGTCGGTGACCGTAACAGGAGCTGCCTAGGGTAAAACAGGTAACTAGGGCTAAGTCGTAACAAGGTAGCCGTACCGGAAGGTGCGGCTGGAACATCTCATTTTAGAGCGTTGAAGAACGTTAAACAAAATTAGTGTAGCAATACACAAAGTACTTACTTAAAGTAAAGCTTTAGTTTTTTATTTGGTTGGTTTATAAGGAAAGTAAAAAGTTAAAAGTAAAAAGATCCAAGTGTAAAAGTGAGGAATATAAAAATTACTTATTACCGATTACTTATTACTTATAAATATATATAAATACAAAACCCACTAGAAATTAGTAAAAGGGAAAGAGATTGAGAAATGAAGAAGGGGAAAAGTATATTACTTATTACTGATCACTCATTACTCATACAAAGTCTCGTAGCTCAGCTGGTTAGAGCGCTACACTGATAATGTAGAGGTCGGCAGTTCGAGCCTGCCCGAGACTACTAATTAAGGCGGCTGGCAAATCGCTTATGGCTTATGGCAAAAAATCCAGAAGCAATTAGCAAGAAGCCAACAGCACCTAGAGGGGGAATTAGCTCAGCTGGCTAGAGCGCCTGCCTTGCACGCAGGAGGTCAAGGGTTCGACTCCCTTATTCTCCACAGTTTTGGAAGTTTGATTTAAAAGTTACGATTGGAGCCAAAAACAACAATTGTTCATCAGACAGAAGAGAAGAAATTAAGATCATTGACATTAACGGTAAAGACATCACAAAGAGAAAACCGAGCACTTATAAGTGCTTGAGTAACCTAAAAATAGGAAAGAAATCGTTAAGGGCGTATGGCGGATGCCTAGGCTTTCAGAGGCGAAGAAGGACGTGGTAAGCTGCGAAAAGCTGCGGGGATTGGCACACACGAATTGATCCGCAGATGTCCGAATGGGGCAACCCGGCATGTTGAAGACATGTCACCCAGCAATGGGAGCAAACCAGGAGAACTGAAACATCTAAGTACCCTGAGGAAAAGAAATCGAAGAGATTCCGTAAGTAGTGGCGAGCGAAAGCGGATTAGCCCAAAAGTCTTTATATGTTTAAAAGAATGTTCTGGAAAGAACAGCCATAGAGGGTGATAGCCCCGTATTTGAAAGGCATACATAGATGATAAATGAGTAGGGCGGGACACGTGAAATCCTGTCTGAATATGGGGGGACCATCCTCCAAGGCTAAATACTCCTGAAAGACCGATAGTGAACAAGTACTGTGAAGGAAAGGTGAAAAGCACTTCGAATAGAAGGGTGAAATAGAACCTGAAACCGTACGCCTACAAGCGGTCGGAGCAGATTAATTCTGTGACGGCGTGCCTTTTGCATAATGAGCCTACGAGTTAATTTTACTAGCGAGGTTAAGGACTTCAGGTCCGGAGCCGGAGCGAAAGCGAGTCTGAATAGGGCGCATAGTTAGTAGGATTAGACGCGAAACCTTGTGATCTACCCATGGGCAGGTTGAAGCTTTGGTAACACAAAGTGGAGGACCGAACCTATTGACGTTGAAAAGTCTTCGGATGACCTGTGGGTAGGGGTGAAAGGCCAATCAAACTGGGAGATAGCTCGTACTCTCCGAAATGCATTTAGGTGCAGCGTCGTATATAAGTTTATTAGAGGTAGAGCTACTGATTGGATGCGGGGGTTTCACCGCCTACCAATTCCTGACAAACTCCGAATGCTAATAAATGTTCTACGGCAGTGAGGGCATGGGTGCTAAGGTCCATGTCCGAGAGGGAAAGAACCCAGACCAACAGCTAAGGTCCCCAAATTTCTGTTAAGTTGAAGCAACGCGGTTGGACTGCATTGACAGCTAGGATGTTGGCTTGGAAGCAGCCATTCATTTAAAGAGTGCGTAACAGCTCACTAGTCGAGCGGTCCGGCATGGATAATAATCGGGCATAAACAGAATACCGAAGCTATGGATTTATAATTAATTATATCTGGTAGGAGAGCATTCTATCGGCGCAGAAGCAGTATCGTGAGGTATTGTGGAGCTTATAGAAAAGAAAATGTAGGCATAAGTAACGATAAAGGGGGCGAGAAACCCCCTCACCGAAAGACTAAGGTTTCCTCAGCCATGCTAATCAGCTGAGGGTTAGTCGGGACCTAACGCGAACCCGAAAGGGGTAGTGGATGGACAATGGGTTAATATTCCCATACTTGCTCACACTAAAAAGGGGACGGTTCGACGTAGCTATTGAAGACGGACGGAAGTGTCAAGGCCTAGCCTTCGGGCGAAGCTGTTATAGTGAAATCGGATCCAAGAAAAGCCGAAGTGAAGCAACCCGTACCAAAACCGACACAGGTGGTCGAGGAGAGAATCCTAAGGTGCTCGAGTGAGTCGTGGCTAAGGAACTAGGCAAAATAGTCTCGTAACTTCGGAAGAAGAGACGCCAACAGCAATGTTGGCCGCAGTGAAGAGGCCCAGGCGACTGTTTATCAAAAACACAGGACTCTGCTAAATCGAAAGATGCTGTATAGGGTCTGACACCTGCCCGGTGCTGGAAGGTTAAGGAAGGGCGTTAGCGTAAGCGAAGCGTTTGACTGAAGCCCCAGTAAACGGCGGCCGTAACTATAACGGTCCTAAGGTAGCGAAATTCCTTGTCGGGTAAGTTCCGACCTGCACGAATGGTGTAACGATCTGGGCACTGTCTCAGCCACGAGCTCGGTGAAATTGTAGTATCGGTGAAGATGCCGATTACCCGCAATGGGACGAAAAGACCCTGTGAACCTTTACTATAACTTCGTATTGACTTTGAGTAAGTAATGTGTAGGATAGGTGGGAGGCTTTGAAGCAGGCACGCTAGTGTTTGTGGAGCCGTCGTTGAAATACCACCCTTTACTTACTTGGAGCCTAACTTCTTTCAGAAGGACATTGCGTGGTGGGTAGTTTGACTGGGGTGGTCGCCTCCAAAAGAGTAACGGAGGCTTTCAAAGGTACCCTCAGCACGCTTGGTAACCGTGCGTAGAGTGTAATGGCATAAGGGTGCTTGACTGTGAGACCAACAAGTCGATCAGGTGCGAAAGCAGGACATAGTGATCCGGTGGTTCCGTATGGAAGGGCCATCGCTCATAGGATAAAAGGTACTCCGGGGATAACAGGCTAGTCTCCCCCAAGAGCTCACATCGACGGGGAGGTTCGGCACCTCGATGTCGGCTCGTCACATCCTGGGGCTGGAGAAGGTCCCAAGGGTTGGGCTGTTCGCCCATTAAAGTGGCACGCGAGCTGGGTTCAGAACGTCGTGAGACAGTTCGGTCTCTATCTATTGCGGGCGTTAGATGTTTGAGAGGGCTTGATTCTAGTACGAGAGGACCGAATTGAACAAACCTCTGGTGTATCAGTTGTACCGCCAGGTGCACCGCTGAGTAGCTATGTTTGGAAGAGATAAGCACTGAAAGCATATAAGTGCGAAACTCGCCTCAAGATGAGACATCTTTTAAGGGTCGTGGGAGATGACCACGTTGATAGGCTACAGGTGTAAAGTTGGTAACAGCATAGCCGAGTAGTACTAATTACCCGTAGATTTATAGCCTATTCATAAGTAATGAGTAATAGGTAATGAGCAATCATGCTTATCATAACTTAGCTTAAGTATTTATAAGTGCAACACTGGTTTTGCCTTTGTGATGAAATTTACCGATAAAAACGGTTCATGGTTGAATGTTTAAGATTCATGGTTCAAAACTTTGAACAATAAACAATAAACCTTAAACCTATATACAACCTTTAGGGTGGTTTTAGCGGTGGGGCTCACCTGTTCCCATTCCGAACACAGAAGTTAAGCCCACCAGCGCCGATGGTACTGCGCAAGCGGGAGAGTAGGTCGCCGCCAGTTTTTATTTAAAAGTCTCATAGATTAAATTCTATGAGACTTTTTTTTTGCTCATAACTCTCCATCTCTCATCTTAATCTATCCCTTATCAAAGGAAAGAAGCAAGGGAAAAGTAAAAAGAATCAAGGTAAAAGTAAAAAGAACCAGGAGAAAAGTAACAAGTAAAAAGTAACAAGTAAAAAGAGAAAAGTAAAGGAGCCCGAGGATGTAATCATTCATCAATTATCTTCATTACCTATTACTCATTACCCATCAATAGCAGTAAACAGAAAATTATTTTCTGTCATTGCAAAACAATGGAATCATGGATCGATCTTAAAATATTCTGGCTATAACCATCGAAAAGGTGCAAAATATTCATTAAATATAGCCTTATCTTAAGGTACAAAGATTTTATTTACGATAAAATAAGCATCAATCCTTTGATTTTCTTGCGCCTTAAAGATTTGAGACGAATAAAAATCTTGCATCTTTACGTTTTCCAACAAGAATATTTTTATTATAAAAAGTTTAAGCAAACTCATTGTGAACTACGATTAGTAAACGGTTTTCTAACGGAGACCCTTCGGCAATCTCAGGGAGACTCTCGAATTGACCGTAATATTTAAACATTGTCAGGCTAAGCCTGTCCGAAGCCTTTATTAATAAAGAATAAGTCAATTAATTTAATTATTCTTAAAAAAGATCATATTCCGGTATTTTAAAAATGAAAACACCTTCAATTATTTTTTTATTTAAATCATTTAATACCCTAAAAGATCAAAACTGAATTAATGAAGATTAAATTTTTTACCGTGAACTCATTTTTTCCTCCTCAATTATTCAATACTATTGCAAAAAATCCCTATCAACCTTTCCTTTAACAACACTTCCACATCAAAAAAACAAACATTAGTTTAAAAAAGTATAAAATTATTCTCTCATCATATCAGCGTTTTATGTCCAAATATGAATACAAGATGAAATTAAAGTTAACAAAACTTGTTTTGTAATGCTTAAAGTCTCTATCTTTGCGGCACTGAAAAACGAAATAGGATCAGTAAGCGGAGACGAGCTTTTAGATAAGCGACATACTTTAATAAAATGCCTGGGTAATACTTTTATAAGGTATTAAAAGGATACGGATCAGGGGGATATTTTATTTTAAATTAATTTAGAAAAAACTTAAAATAAAACTTGCTCAGAATAAAAAGATTTGTATCTTTGCAGTCCCTAAACGGGGAAGCGCAGGAGTTAGAGATTGAATGGCAGAGAGGGGTTAAGGTTAGTAAAAAAAAACTTTAAAATTTTCTTCAAAAACATTTGGTCAGAATAAAATAAAGTATTACTTTTGCACTCGCAAATACGAAACGAAAACGACAGAGAATTAGTTTTGTAGGAAGCGAAAGATTTGAAGATCATTGACATACAATATAACAACCAAGTAAGGAAAAACTAAAGCGTTAAAAACTTTGAGTGAGTCAGACAAACATACAATGGAGAGTTTGATCCTGGCTCAGGATGAACGCTAGCGGGAGGCCTAACACATGCAAGCCGAGCGGTAGAGATTCTTCGGAATCTTGAGAGCGGCGCACGGGTGCGGAACACGTGTGCAACCTGCCTTTATCTGGGGGATAGCCTTTCGAAAGGGAGATTAATACCCCATAATATACTGAGTGGCATCACTTATTATTGAAAACTCCGGTGGATAGAGATGGGCACGCGCAAGATTAGATAGTTGGTGAGGTAACGGCTCACCAAGTCAATGATCTTTAGGGGGCCTGAGAGGGTGATCCCCCACACTGGTACTGAGACACGGACCAGACTCCTACGGGAGGCAGCAGTGAGGAATATTGGACAATGGGTGAGAGCCTGATCCAGCCATCCCGCGTGAAGGACGACGGCCCTATGGGTTGTAAACTTCTTTTGTACAGGGATAAACCTATTTACGTGTAAATAGCTGAAGGTACTGTACGAATAAGCATAAGCTAACTCCGTGCCAGCAGCCGCGGTAATACGGAGGGTGCAAGCGTTATCCGGATTTATTGGGTTTAAAGGGTCCGTAGGCGGATCCGTAAGTCAGTGGTGAAATCTCATAGCTTAACTATGAAACTGCCATTGATACTGCGGGTCTTGAGTAAGGTAGAAGTAGCTGGAATAAGTAGTGTAGCGGTGAAATGCATAGATATTACTTAGAACACCAATTGCGAAGGCAGGTTACTATGTCTTAACTGACGCTGATGGACGAAAGCGTGGGGAGCGAACAGGATTAGATACCCTGGTAGTCCACGCCGTAAACGATGCTAACTCGTTTTTGGTTTTTCGGAATCAGAGACTAAGCGAAAGTGATAAGTTAGCCACCTGGGGAGTACGAACGCAAGTTTGAAACTCAAAGGAATTGACGGGGGCCCGCACAAGCGGTGGATTATGTGGTTTAATTCGATGATACGCGAGGAACCTTACCAAGACTTAAATGGGAATTGACAGATTTAGAAATAGATCCTCCTTCGGGCAATTTTCAAGGTGCTGCATGGTTGTCGTCAGCTCGTGCCGTGAGGTGTTAGGTTAAGTCCTGCAACGAGCGCAACCCCTGTCACTAGTTGCCATCATTCAGTTGGGGACTCTAGTGAGACTGCCTACGCAAGTAGAGAGGAAGGTGGGGATGACGTCAAATCATCACGGCCCTTACGTCTTGGGCCACACACGTAATACAATGGTAGGTACAGAGGGCAGCTACACAGCGATGTGATGCAAATCTCGAAAGCCGGTCTCAGTTCGGATTGGAGTCTGCAACTCGACTCTATGAAGCTGGAATCGCTAGTAATCGCGCATCAGCCATGGCGCGGTGAATACGTTCCCGGGCCTTGTACACACCGCCCGTCAAGCCATGGAAGTCTGGGGTACCTGAAGTCGGTGACCGTAACAGGAGCTGCCTAGGGTAAAACAGGTAACTAGGGCTAAGTCGTAACAAGGTAGCCGTACCGGAAGGTGCGGCTGGAACATCTCATTTTAGAGCGTTGAAGAACGTTAAACAAAATTAGTGTAGCAATACACAAAGTACTTACTTAAAGTAAAGCTTTAGTTTTTTATTTGGTTGGTTTATAAGGAAAGTAAAAAGTTAAAAGTAAAAAGATCCAAGTGTAAAAGTGAGGAATATAAAAATTACTTATTACCGATTACTTATTACTTATAAATATATATAAATACAAAACCCACTAGAAATTAGTAAAAGGGAAAGAGATTGAGAAATGAAGAAGGGGAAAAGTATATTACTTATTACTGATCACTCATTACTCATACAAAGTCTCGTAGCTCAGCTGGTTAGAGCGCTACACTGATAATGTAGAGGTCGGCAGTTCGAGCCTGCCCGAGACTACTAATTAAGGCGGCTGGCAAATCGCTTATGGCTTATGGCAAAAAATCCAGAAGCAATTAGCAAGAAGCCAACAGCACCTAGAGGGGGAATTAGCTCAGCTGGCTAGAGCGCCTGCCTTGCACGCAGGAGGTCAAGGGTTCGACTCCCTTATTCTCCACAGTTTTGGAAGTTTGATTTAAAAGTTACGATTGGAGCCAAAAACAACAATTGTTCATCAGACAGAAGAGAAGAAATTAAGATCATTGACATTAACGGTAAAGACATCACAAAGAGAAAACCGAGCACTTATAAGTGCTTGAGTAACCTAAAAATAGGAAAGAAATCGTTAAGGGCGTATGGCGGATGCCTAGGCTTTCAGAGGCGAAGAAGGACGTGGTAAGCTGCGAAAAGCTGCGGGGATTGGCACACACGAATTGATCCGCAGATGTCCGAATGGGGCAACCCGGCATGTTGAAGACATGTCACCCAGCAATGGGAGCAAACCAGGAGAACTGAAACATCTAAGTACCCTGAGGAAAAGAAATCGAAGAGATTCCGTAAGTAGTGGCGAGCGAAAGCGGATTAGCCCAAAAGTCTTTATATGTTTAAAAGAATGTTCTGGAAAGAACAGCCATAGAGGGTGATAGCCCCGTATTTGAAAGGCATACATAGATGATAAATGAGTAGGGCGGGACACGTGAAATCCTGTCTGAATATGGGGGGACCATCCTCCAAGGCTAAATACTCCTGAAAGACCGATAGTGAACAAGTACTGTGAAGGAAAGGTGAAAAGCACTTCGAATAGAAGGGTGAAATAGAACCTGAAACCGTACGCCTACAAGCGGTCGGAGCAGATTAATTCTGTGACGGCGTGCCTTTTGCATAATGAGCCTACGAGTTAATTTTACTAGCGAGGTTAAGGACTTCAGGTCCGGAGCCGGAGCGAAAGCGAGTCTGAATAGGGCGCATAGTTAGTAGGATTAGACGCGAAACCTTGTGATCTACCCATGGGCAGGTTGAAGCTTTGGTAACACAAAGTGGAGGACCGAACCTATTGACGTTGAAAAGTCTTCGGATGACCTGTGGGTAGGGGTGAAAGGCCAATCAAACTGGGAGATAGCTCGTACTCTCCGAAATGCATTTAGGTGCAGCGTCGTATATAAGTTTATTAGAGGTAGAGCTACTGATTGGATGCGGGGGTTTCACCGCCTACCAATTCCTGACAAACTCCGAATGCTAATAAATGTTCTACGGCAGTGAGGGCATGGGTGCTAAGGTCCATGTCCGAGAGGGAAAGAACCCAGACCAACAGCTAAGGTCCCCAAATTTCTGTTAAGTTGAAGCAACGCGGTTGGACTGCATTGACAGCTAGGATGTTGGCTTGGAAGCAGCCATTCATTTAAAGAGTGCGTAACAGCTCACTAGTCGAGCGGTCCGGCATGGATAATAATCGGGCATAAACAGAATACCGAAGCTATGGATTTATAATTAATTATATCTGGTAGGAGAGCATTCTATCGGCGCAGAAGCAGTATCGTGAGGTATTGTGGAGCTTATAGAAAAGAAAATGTAGGCATAAGTAACGATAAAGGGGGCGAGAAACCCCCTCACCGAAAGACTAAGGTTTCCTCAGCCATGCTAATCAGCTGAGGGTTAGTCGGGACCTAACGCGAACCCGAAAGGGGTAGTGGATGGACAATGGGTTAATATTCCCATACTTGCTCACACTAAAAAGGGGACGGTTCGACGTAGCTATTGAAGACGGACGGAAGTGTCAAGGCCTAGCCTTCGGGCGAAGCTGTTATAGTGAAATCGGATCCAAGAAAAGCCGAAGTGAAGCAACCCGTACCAAAACCGACACAGGTGGTCGAGGAGAGAATCCTAAGGTGCTCGAGTGAGTCGTGGCTAAGGAACTAGGCAAAATAGTCTCGTAACTTCGGAAGAAGAGACGCCAACAGCAATGTTGGCCGCAGTGAAGAGGCCCAGGCGACTGTTTATCAAAAACACAGGACTCTGCTAAATCGAAAGATGCTGTATAGGGTCTGACACCTGCCCGGTGCTGGAAGGTTAAGGAAGGGCGTTAGCGTAAGCGAAGCGTTTGACTGAAGCCCCAGTAAACGGCGGCCGTAACTATAACGGTCCTAAGGTAGCGAAATTCCTTGTCGGGTAAGTTCCGACCTGCACGAATGGTGTAACGATCTGGGCACTGTCTCAGCCACGAGCTCGGTGAAATTGTAGTATCGGTGAAGATGCCGATTACCCGCAATGGGACGAAAAGACCCTGTGAACCTTTACTATAACTTCGTATTGACTTTGAGTAAGTAATGTGTAGGATAGGTGGGAGGCTTTGAAGCAGGCACGCTAGTGTTTGTGGAGCCGTCGTTGAAATACCACCCTTTACTTACTTGGAGCCTAACTTCTTTCAGAAGGACATTGCGTGGTGGGTAGTTTGACTGGGGTGGTCGCCTCCAAAAGAGTAACGGAGGCTTTCAAAGGTACCCTCAGCACGCTTGGTAACCGTGCGTAGAGTGTAATGGCATAAGGGTGCTTGACTGTGAGACCAACAAGTCGATCAGGTGCGAAAGCAGGACATAGTGATCCGGTGGTTCCGTATGGAAGGGCCATCGCTCATAGGATAAAAGGTACTCCGGGGATAACAGGCTAGTCTCCCCCAAGAGCTCACATCGACGGGGAGGTTCGGCACCTCGATGTCGGCTCGTCACATCCTGGGGCTGGAGAAGGTCCCAAGGGTTGGGCTGTTCGCCCATTAAAGTGGCACGCGAGCTGGGTTCAGAACGTCGTGAGACAGTTCGGTCTCTATCTATTGCGGGCGTTAGATGTTTGAGAGGGCTTGATTCTAGTACGAGAGGACCGAATTGAACAAACCTCTGGTGTATCAGTTGTACCGCCAGGTGCACCGCTGAGTAGCTATGTTTGGAAGAGATAAGCACTGAAAGCATATAAGTGCGAAACTCGCCTCAAGATGAGACATCTTTTAAGGGTCGTGGGAGATGACCACGTTGATAGGCTACAGGTGTAAAGTTGGTAACAGCATAGCCGAGTAGTACTAATTACCCGTAGATTTATAGCCTATTCATAAGTAATGAGTAATAGGTAATGAGCAATCATGCTTATCATAACTTAGCTTAAGTATTTATAAGTGCAACACTGGTTTTGCCTTTGTGATGAAATTTACCGATAAAAAGCTAATGGCCAATGGCAATAAGCCAATAGCCAACAGCTATATACAACCTTTAGGGTGGTTTTAGCGGTGGGGCTCACCTGTTCCCATTCCGAACACAGAAGTTAAGCCCACCAGCGCCGATGGTACTGCGAAAGCGGGAGAGTAGGTCGCCGCCAGTTTTTATTTAAAAGTCTCATAGATTAAATTCTATGAGACTTTTTTTTTTTGCCCACAACACTCTCCCTCTCTCATCTTAATCTATTCCCTTATCAAAGGAAAGAAGCAAAGGAAAAGTAAAAAGAACCAGGAGAAAAGGAAATAGAACAGAGTAAAAAGTAAAAAGAGAAAAGTAACAAGTAAAGAAGCCGGAGAATGTAATCAATCATCATTCATCAATTATCAATTATCAATTATCTTCATTACCCATTACCCATTACCCATTACTCATCAATATTGTTTGCCATTCCTAGCCGCGATAGAAACGGTTACCCCGCAGCGGGATTGGGAAAAGTGAGGGCACTAACCCGGGAAGCAGGGCGCGAGGAGTAAGAGTGGATAGCGGGATAAAGCTCCTGAAAAGATGATCTGCGTTTAAGAGAACAAATTGTTATAAAGCACTTATTGTAAATATAATCTGGCTGTTATAGCTTGTGGCAGGAAGGGTAACCGATACTCCGGAAAGCTGTAATTGTACAGGGATGTTCGAATAGGATGCTAAAGCGAGTACTGCTGTAATTCTAAAAAATTCTATATCTGTAGTTGGTGGGATAACGGTATATGTTGTACCTCCTGAGATTGAACATCCAACGCATGTTGTGGTTCCGTCTCCGGTTCGTCTGGCGCTTAAAATAAGATTAGAATTCCAGGTAGGATTAGCAACATAATGCATACTTACTTTACCACTGGTTAGTAATAACGGAACGCTTGCTGCCAGAATAATTTGGTTGGTAGAGCTTTCGTAGGTTCCGGTGTAATTATTTCCTGCTTCGGTTATAGATGGAATTGTAACTGTCCAGTTTGTTCCGCCAACTGTTAATGTGCGTTGTGACTGTAACTGAGAAAATACAACCAGAATGGCAATAAATATATTTTTAGCAATAAATTTCTTTAGATCAATCATTTTTTCCTTTTATTCTGTTATGGTATAGGTAATGATAACCGGCGTGTTCGATCTTGCATTTAGACTGGAATAGTTGTTGGTTACAAGAGTTACTGTTAGCTGATGTCCATTATTGGATCCATTTCCTGTAAAAGCTCCTCCAATTCCGCTGATTACAGTCTGAGCTACCGTTGTAAGGGTAATCTGTGCAGACGGTACTCCTAATATTCCTCCTCCTGAACCTGATGCTGTTGCTGCCTGAATTTTAATATCGATTCCCGGAATGATCTGGTTAACGGATGCCGTGATTCTGCGTGATAATCCGGAAGGGGCAATGGCTGAAGTATAGTTAATCCATTTTGATGTATTTGCAATGGGCGCTGTTATGGCATTTCCGGCCTCTGTTGGGGCAGTATAATTTAAACTGATCGTTCCGGAAGGTTCAATATCCATAAGTGTTACGACAGGTAGGGCAACAGCAACATTTCGGCTTCCTGTCGTTTGAGAAAATAGTTGAAAGGATATCATCAGTAAGATTGAAAATATAGATTTTGAATAATTCATTTTTTTATTTCGTTGTAAGTTACTTTGATGGATTCCTGCTGATATTTGATTTCCGATTGCTGCTTTATGACGTTAATGATTACTTTTTTTATTTCTGAAGGATTTAACGTTAAATCAAAACTTTCTACGGGAATTTTATACTTTTTATCCAATCCGTTTCTGTAAACTTTTACTTTCCATTCTCCGGGTCGCAAATAGGTGAAATCAAAATTCTCTCCGATCATCACTATTTTGCGATAAATCTGATTTCCGTTTGAGGCTTCGATGATGATATTTTCTTTTTTCTTACGGTCTTTTTTGTTGGATAATCCGATAAAGTTGGATTGCATATTTTCCGAATATTCAATTTTTCCCTGAATTCCTGCGGCACCTGTTAATCCGAAATTGAAAACATTTTCCTTATTGGTTAACTGCAAAGAAGCAGGAAGATTAATGTCTGAAATATCATTAATATCCGTTGTAGAGCGATCGATTTCCAGAATATAATCTCCGGGAATCACATTTTTAAAAACAAAATTTCCATTTTTATCCGTTACAGATAAGTAATGCCCCAGTAACACTCTGATTCCTTGCACTTTTTTTACGCCTAAATTGGAAATTGTTCCGGAAAGAGAAGTATAATCCGCTGTTTTTTGTGTGGGTATATTCAGTCTGGCGGTATATCGAAGGGAGAAGATAAAATCTTTATTCCCCAATTCTCCGCGCTGTAATGTGTATCTTCCGGAAAGATCGAACTCATGTCCCCGGAAAATTTCCTGATGAAACAATACTTCAAATAAATTTCTGTCGGCAAAATATTCTTCAGGCATATAATTGTTCTGATAAAATAAACTAAAACTTGTCTTTTGTGAAATCCTGCTCAGAATTCTCGCTCCGTAATAAACCTGCTTCTGATTTTGCATCTGGTATCTTGAAGTAACGGCATAACTTCCATAGATATTGAATGAAGTTCTGAATTTTTCAAAGCCGATGTTTGCCGTATAAAAACTTGAATTGCCTGAAAAGTTCAACAGGTAATTTTTTGTTTTTCCGAATTGTCCTTCTGCATTGAATTGAAAAATGCCGAACTGCTGATCGATGCTGATCCTGAAAAACTTTTCTTTATAATCAAACTCCTTTGGAATAAGGCGGTCTTCGTATCGCTGAAATCCATTGAACACGGAGAAAGATCCTTTTTTTGCATATCTGTATAGAATTCCATACTGAAGGTATTTTCTGTAAGGTGCGGCAAGAAACAGGGTATCCCGCTGAAAGTTTTTTGCATCCTGAACAAAATTGGCGAGAAGATCTACTTTTTTTGAAATCCTGTACTGAAGAGTTCCGTTGAAAGTACTGGTATTGTTAAAATATCCTGCATATTGCGGACTTGTACGCATATACATGACATTTCCGCTGATTTTATTAAAATTCGCAACCGTCTGCATCATGAAAGCGTTTCCCTCTGTCTTTTGAGTTTTGCTGTAAGAGATCTCTCCGGAAACTTCAATATTTTTATTTAATTTAAATTTTCCTGTTACATAAGGAAGCTTTGCATCAGAATCCAGCCTGAAATTGGTGAAACTTAAAACGGTATTGTCTTTACGGGGAATTTTATATAAATATCCGGCTGTAATTTCAGACTCTTTTGCAATTTTAAATTTGGAATACACATTAAATTCATCCTGAATCTCTCTGAAAAATCTGGGGTGATTATAAAAACCTCCGAAACTTATTTTCTTGATGTCAATACGAACTTCTGCACCGCGGCCGTATCGGGCATATTCCGTTAAAAATGAAGAGGAATAATTTTTATCTCCGAGATGAATAAATACGTTTTCCCTCTTGTAATTCACAAAATATTCTTCATACTTCGTGAAAGAGTTAAATTCGACAGGATTTTTCGTTACCGCATGAAATTCGATGAGATTTTTAATTTCTTTATCCAGACTGCCTTTGCCGTAAATTTCTCCCTGAAATCCATTTTGGTAATCGCCTCGGTTTTCCATTCCTGTAAAAGCAAGAGAGGCAAAAACAGGAAGCCTGTGAAAGACATCTTCTTCTGATGGTTTTACTGAAATAATCTTCACACTTGCATAAGCAGATTGATTTTCTTTCGGATGTTCTTGCGAGTAAACGGAAAGTATGATGTTTTGAGATTCATTTTTACCTAAATCCGGACTGGTTGTTTTTGAAATAGTAATGATTTTTTGTTCGCCGGGAGATAACATCAATGAGATATTTTGATCAATCACTGCATTTTTACTTTCCAGAATCAGATTTTCTTTAAAGTTTCCGCTGTTTTTTAATAGAAAAGTGGAAATGATAGTTTCTCCCGCTCTTACAAATTCAGGAGCATTTAAAGCAGTGAGTAAAAGTTTTCGGTTTCCGGAAATAACAAATTCAAAATCATTTGAAAACTGATCGCCTGTTTTCTTTTCCGTTCCGTAAAGAGTAATTTTATATGTTCCCTGAGGAGTTTCGGATGCAATTTTTACCGGAACAAGGTAGACACTTTTTTCTCCTGATGAGATTTCGATTTCTCCTTTTGCTAAAATGGGAACGATGTTCTGGTTAGAAGTTTCAACAGAGAGCTTGTAAATTTTATTTTCAGAAAAATTATTTTCTATGGTAAATGGAATAGAAGTGGTGATTCCCGGCATCAGACTGTCTTTTTTTTCAGCAAAACTTTTTGTCTGAGAAAAAATTACTGCCGGAAATAAAATGAAAATATATGATGCACAGTTTTTAATCATTTTTTACTTCTAATTCCACATTGAGGGCAAAAGCATTTTCATCTTCATCGGTTGCGATGAGAACAGCCTTATAAAGGGAAGGAGGCGTTTTTTCCAGATCAATATGAAAGGATTTTGAGGTTTGTGGCAGCAATCCCATTGCCTGACTGGAAAAACTTCCTGTTTTCTGTCCGCTCTTTTTATCATACATTTCCATTACCAATGTCGGTTTGCAATACAGGTTTCCTTTATTGGCAATGGCAACTTTTAAAATCTGTTTTCCGTTTTCTTTTTCAATCTTTATTCCTTCGAATTTAAGATCTGGTTTTGCTTGCTCTGCATCAAGATCAGTAATCACCTGAATGGCATAACGGATGATCGAAGTTATGCTCACTCCCTGCTTATTCTCATCAGGGTTTATTTCTTCCACAGGTTCTACAATAATAACGCTCCAGTAACTTCCGGGTTCAGAAAGTTGATCAGGAACGGTAATTTCATAATAGATTTCTGTTTTTTCCTTGGATTTAAGCGTAACCAGATTGGTGTTCATTTTAATCCAGTCTGTATTGGTTTTAACGTTGGTATGAGGAGCAGAATACTGAATCGTTCCATCGGACTGATAACTGAAATCCTGAAGAAACAATTTTACACTTTGGGATCGGCTCCCTGTATTTTCAAGAGCAATTTTGCCTTTATAGATTTTTCCGTTTTCCACTTTATAGGTATGGGAAAGTCCGTTCAGTACTACAATTCCTGCTTTCAGAAATACAAACTGAAGCATCAAAAAAGAAAATAGCAAGATCTGCTTTATCATAATCTATGTAAAGTTTTAAGTTTGATAAAAGGCTATACAAGACCAAGAAGAAATTTTTGCAACTTCTTCCTGCCTGTATATCGGAAAATGTATTTCTTAATTGTCCGAGATCGTGTAAGTAACGGTTGCAACCGTAGTAGCCGCCGCTGTGAGATCTGCGTAGACAGCAACTCCGCCGGGACCACTTCCGGGAGCTAAAGCATAGGTAAGATTGTGTCCGTTATTCGCTCCGTTTCCGGTATATGCGCTTCCGATTCCAGAAATAATGGTTTGGTCTGCGGCGCTTAAGGTAAGCTGTGCAGAAGGAGTTCCTAAAGTTCCGCCTCCCGATCCTGTTGCCGCTGCAGCGGTTACGTTGATATCAACTCCCGGAATAACGGTATTTAGTTTTACGGAAACATTGCGGGTAGGATCTGCTACAGATTTTATAGAAGAATAATTAAGCCATAAAGTGGTATTGGCTGCGTTTGCGACAATCGGGTTTCCGGCTTCTGTAGGAGCGGTGAAGCCCAAAGTAATGTTTTTGCTGGCGGCAGGTTCAATATCTACCAAGGCTACTTCCGGAACGGAAATCGTAATGGTGTGATTGTCGGTATTGGTGTCTTGGGCGCTCAAATGCGCAGATGCAGCAAGGGCGACTAAAGACAAAGTTAAACTGAATTTAAATCTTTTCATGGTGATATATTTTGTTGAGTGAAGTTAATAAATTAAAATGTAATATGAAAAGTTTTTAATAATAAATTTTTATCATTATTAATTCGTTATCAATAATTTATAATTTAAATGTTTTATTTAGTTTAATTATTTTGAGTGTGAAATTTTATGATTTGCCTCAGTATAAAAGAAAAAGTCATAACTGATTTTGCATGAGGCTTCATCCATTTTATTTAAAATGAACTGAAAATACTCTGTTGAAAAGTTAAGGTTAGAACCTGCTTAAAATTCCCCAATGGATTTTAATATCGTTGAATTTAAAAGGATTTCCAAACTCGTTACCGTTGGAAAGCTGGAAACTCATCAATCCGATCGGGATAAAGAAATTGAAACCGAGCCCGACACTGTAGAGTTTGGGTTTTACATTCAGAGATTTGTTGTTGAGCTGTCCGTATTGCCCGAAAACATCAAAAAATGCCTGACTTCCGATGAGATAACGGTACTCTAAACTTCCGTAATAATAAAAATCGGCGGCGAGAGAGTTTTCATTGAAACCCCGCATGGAATTCCAGCCCCCGAAACGGTACAATTCATTGGCAGAAAAGTCTATTTTAGAATCCATCATCGCTCCCTCCGCTTTGATGTTGAGGAAATGATTTCCGTTGATATGATAATTGTGCTCTCCAAAGAAGTAAAACTGATTCTGCGGAGATTTTATATTGTCTTTGGTATAAGTGGTCGTTAAATAATCGTATCCCGCATTAATTTTTGTTTTATAAAGGAAAAGATCAATATCGGTCGGTTCTACCATTTCAAACCAGATTCCGATTCCTTTTTTGTTGTAATCTTTACCCTGAACATACAACGTATCGATGATGCTGGAGCTTTCGAAAGTTCCTCTCAGTCCCAGTTTGTTTCGGGAGTTCAGATGGTAATAAAATGCGGGAAGAGCCTTCACATTGGCAAAAGTAGAATCCTGACGGAAAATATTCACCTTCATATTAAGACCTACATTGGATTTAAAAAGGTAAGGAATATCGGTCTGAAGATCAAAAGTCTGTCCTTTATCCGGATTTCTCTGCCAGTAAAGATTGATGAGCTCAAAACTGTTGAAAATATTTCTGAAATTTACATTCAAAGTTCCGTTCAGGGTAAATTTATCCGTTTTATCGTTTCCGAAACCAATGACCCCGTCAAAACTGTTGGTTTTTTTCTTTTCCATGAAAAGATAAATGCTCGTGGAATCTTTGGTGAATAACGTTTGCGGAGGACGCTCCAAAGCAACAAACTGATGGCTCTGGAAAGACTTATTAATGGCAATCAGGTTTTTATCATCATAGGTTTTTCCCTTAAATTCCTTTTCAAGATTTTTAATGAATCTTTTCGGAACACTGGTGTAGCCTTTTACCACGAAGTTATCGATGGTTCTTTTATCGTTCTTGTTGATGTCGAGTTCTACAATAGGATAACCGTTTTTCTGTCCTTTGTATTTCGATTTTATTCTGCTGAATGCAAAGCCTTCATCAATGTACTTTTTGTTGATGCTTCTTTTTGTTGAATCTAAATTTTTAGTGAAAAATTCTTTCTGAATCTTCGTTTTATTTGAAATTGAATCTGAAAGATTGACGTAAGTCTGGTTGAAATTCTTCCCTTTATCATAAAATATTTCTGTGCTGTCACCTTTTTTTCTGACTTCTTTCAGTTGGGTGAAAAAGTAATTGGTCTGAGCCAGAGAATCCAGAAACTTCACTGCTGAAGCAGAATCTTTTACCTTTTTCTTCACCTTGGTTTCAGAATCGATCAGGAAATAATGCTTCTTCTGCGCCTGTACAAAAACGCAAAACAGCATAAAAAATATTTTTAGAATTAATTTCAATGTTACATTTTTAAACCATTAAGATTTTATTTAAGAAGTTAAGAATAGTAAGCTAAACTTAAATTTTACACATTTAGGATAACAGAATAAGTTTTCTTAGGAATGATCTTAACTTTTAATGATTGTCCGTAATTTGTTATCATTGAAAAACCTTTGAATTCTTTGCTGAGTGAAACGCCTTTGCGAACTTAAAACAGTTGGTATATAAAAAGAATCTTAGCGATCTTTGCGTTAAAATTAAGCATTATGATCAATGACGGATAATCAAACAACTTTTTAAATATTCATTAGATTAATTTTTTTTAAAATAACTGAAACTAAGCCAGTTTATTGTATTTCTTCATCAGATTTTCATAAGTTCCCTGCGGAAGAATCCATTTCAGCGGAACTCCGATTTTCTGTCCGAATTTACCAAAATAATAATGTGCTTTCCATTTATTTTTGCTTAAAAGCTGATCTACATATGCTGCAACTTCCAGAGGTTCTGTTCCGTCGCCCACGTGAGAATTCATTAAAGCATATACTTTATCGAAAACACTTTTGTAAGGTTCTGAAACCTTTGTTCTCACCCTGTTTTCTGCGATATTTGTTTTAATATCACCCAAATGAAGCGAACAAACGTGAATGTTCCAGGGATAAACTTCATATCTCATCGCTTCGGTTACTTTATCCAAAGCCGATTTTGAAGCCGAATAAAATCCTCGGAAAGGCAGTCCCATTTCACTTCCGATACTGGAAACATTAATGATTTGTCCGAATTTATTTTCGCGCATTTTCGGCATTACGGCAGTCATCATTTGTACAGCTCCGACCAAATTCAGGTTAAACAGTTTCAAAATATCTTCTTTTGAAGAATCTTCCACAGCTCCTACCATTCCCATTCCGGCATTGTTGATCAGAACGTCGATTCTGTTTTCTGTTTTTAAAACTTCAGCAATCGCATTTTGAACGGCTTCATTATCTGTAACGTCCGTCGGAATCGATTTGAAATACTGACTTTCGGTGTGTTTTCTGCTTAAGCCATAAACTTTATGACCTTTCTTCCCGAAATATTCTGCTAACACGAAACCAATTCCTGAGGAAGTTCCGGTGATGATGATGGTTTTATGTTGTGACATCTGATTGTATGTAAATTTAAACTCTGTTGTCATTCTGAATGAAACTCAGTGGAATGAAGAATCTGTTTTTAGATTTCTCCTTCGTCGAAATGACAACTATAAATTGATATTATGTGTAAATATTATTCTTTAGTTAATAAATTTTCCAAATCCTCCCAAAACATCGGATACGATTTCTCCACTACATTTTCCTCTTCAATAGTCAGTTCCTTTATTAAACAAAATGGTGCAAAACTCATCGCCATTCTGTGATCCTGATACGTTGCAATGGAAATATTTTCCTGAGGTTCGTTGAAACTAGTGGATTTAATCGTAAGATCTGTAAATTCTGTTTCCGTACCCAGCTTTTTTAGTTCATTATGTAAAGCTAAAAGACGATCGGTTTCTTTTACACGCAAAGTTTCCAATCCTGAAATTTCAAAAGGGATTTTCAAGGCTGCTGCGGTTACGCAAAGTGTTTGGGCGATGTCCGGACAATTATTCATATCCAGAACGATCTTTTCGGGAAATTCAAATCCTTCCATCGGCTCAAGCTTTAGTTTATGTTCCTGTTCCGTGAAAGTCGTTTTAATTCCGAAAAATTCTTCATAAATTTTTACAATTGCCGAATCTCCCTGTGTAGATTCCTGATAAAAACTTTTCAGGCGAATGGTTTTTCTTCCCAACGCAGCAAAAGAGTAGAAGTAAGATGCCGAACTCCAGTCACTTTCCACTTCATAATTGATAATTGACGATTGACTATTCACATCAAATTTTTCAACTTTTATGGTATTTTCGATGAAGCTGCTTTTAATTCCGAATCGGGTTAAAATATTGAGCGTCATTTCAATATAAGACCGTGAAGTCACTTTGCCGACTAAATTTATTTCGAGTCCGTTTTCCAGTTTTCCGGCAATCAGAAGAAGAGAGGTGATAAACTGGCTGGAAATATCCGCCGGAACATCTACTGTGGTCTCCGTAATTTTTCTCCCGTGAATTTTAAGAGGCGGAAATCCCTCATTTTCCAGATATTCGATTTCGACACCCAGATTTTGCAGAGCGGTAACCAGATTTTTAATTGGTCTTTCTTTCATTCTCTTGGAACCTGTAAGAATTGTTGTCTTTCCATCCTGAATAGAATAATAGGACGTAAGAAAACGCATCGCCGTTCCCGCGTGATGAATATCCACGATCTCCGAATCTTCGGATAGGGCTTTTTTCAGGAGCTGTGTGTCCTGAGAATTCGATAAATTCCCGATTTCTATATTTTTAAACAGACTTTCTAAAATCAACAAACGATTCGAAATACTTTTCGAACCGCTGATCTGTATGGTTTTGTTTTCCTGTAATTTTGATTTTTCTAGCTTCTTCATTGTTCGTCTAAGTTGGAAGCTCGAAGCTGGAAGATGGAGGTGAAAAGTTTAGTTTAAAAACTTTCGGCTTCCAACTTCCGGCATCCAGCTATTTTAATTTTTCATTATTCTGATGGCGGTCTTTATCGCGATCCGTCTTGATCTTCATTTTTCTGTCAAAAGCTTCCTGCAGATTAACTCCGGTCTGATTGGCCAAACATAACGTTACAAACAGAACATCTGCCAATTCCTCGCCTAAATCTTTACTTTTGTCGCTTTCCTTCTCGCTTTGTTCTCCATATCTTCTGGCGATGATTCTCGCCACTTCGCCTACTTCTTCCGTCAACATTGCCATATTGGTCAGTTCATTGAAATAACGAACGCCAATGGTCTTAATCCATTCGTCAACTTGCTGCTGCAGATGTGTAATTTCCATTTATGGTTTGTTATTGATCTTTTCCTCTGATACAATTATTTTCGCTTCCAGTGTTTTTATTTCTTCTTCATGATAGGCGGAATTGCCGATGTTCTCGGTAAAGTCTGCAAATCTTTTCAGAAGTTTTCTTACCGTGACATACACAATAATCAAAACAGCAAAAGCCCCGATGTTTACCATATCAAAATCCATTTTTTAAAAATATTGATAAGCTCCCACTGTAGGATTTGAAGTTCTCGATACATTTGCGATATCCGTTGGAACGGTTGCCGCAACAGTTGTACTTCCTTTTCCTATTGCCGGAGAATTCTGTTTTACTCTCAGATTCATCTGGGCTGCAAAATAATTAACAAACAGCGGATCCAAATTTTTAAGAGACTGAATAACTCCCGGACTTGTATTGAAATCAAAACCGGCTTCCGAAGTTCCGGAATATTTAATGAGACAGTTCTGAATGGTAAAATTAAATAAGTTTGGCGGAGTCTGCTCAAAATTAACAGAATTGTCACGGTCGGAATACACGATGCTGTTTCTTAAATTAAAGATCAGTGCTCCGTATTCTTTTACTCCGGATGCATTCGTCCATTCGTTGGCGGCTAAAATTCCGTTTCGGTTATAAGAATGCAGAAGATCCGAATAATTGGCAATCGTACAGTGGGTAAAATTATGCGTTCCTCCTTTGAAAATTCCTACCGCAGATTCTCCGCAATTATTCATCACAAGATTTTTTGCAGTAATGGTAGATGCAACGGCATAAATCCCATATTCCTGAAAGGTGTGGATAAAAGAATTGCTGATATTGGCATTGGTCTGTTTCATGTCAAGACCTTTTGTTCCTCCGAATAATCTTGCATAATTCATATTAAGGGTAGAACCGGCTTCCATTTTAATAGAATTCCAGTTTTTAGGAATCGTATCGTATGCAGGATCATTTCTGTCTCCGCGAAGCGTAACATTGTTGGCTAAAGTACCGTTGATGTTCAGTGTGGCTCCAGAAAGCACTTTCATTCCGCTGTTTTTGTGGAAATACACTTTTGTACCCTGCTGAATATTAAGGATAACATTCTGGTCAATCGTTAAATCTCCATAGATAATTTTAGCCTTATTGTTATTCCATGTTGCATCTGAAGTAATGATATTCGGATTTGTAGGTGTTTTTATAAAAAATTCCGCATCCTGAACCACGGAGAACAATACAACCTGTTGTTGTCCGATTGGGCTCTGGAATAATATTTTATCTTCGGCAATCGCTTCAGGACCGGTTGCTTCCGGTGCAATTTCAACGAAAATATACAGGCTGTCTTTTTTTCTTAACGGTACATCTTTAAAATCATATCCCGGTTTGCCATCCACATTGATCTTATACAAAGAGGTTGCACCTTTTTGCAGGTGAATTCGAGGGATCAGAATGTCTTTGTCTTCATTATTATATACTTTTACCGCATACGTTTCTGAACGAACCTGATGATAAACCGTATCGCAGAAAACCGTGTCTTTGGAAAAGCTTAATTCCTGCGAAGGAGCATCGAAACTGATGTCGTCCTTATTACAAGATACAGCCATAACAAGCATCCAGAAAGAAAAAGCCAGTAATAATTTGAATTTCATCGAAATTAAAGTTTAAATAGATTTCAAATTTAACGAAAATACTTTGAATTTCTTATGAAGAAAAAAATATTGATCGTCTATTTGTAATTTTAAAAAATTATTGTATTTTTGCACCCTAAAATTAGCAGAGAAATATCCATTACTATTTCGAAAGCAAACTTTAATTTTTTAAAAATTGTATTATGAAAAACGGAATCCACCCAGAAAATTATAGACTTGTTGTTTTCAAAGATATGAGTAACGACGAGGTGTTTCTTTGCAAGTCTACTGCAGAAACAAAAGATACTATCGAGTACGAAGGACAAGAATACCCATTGATTAAAATGGAAATCTCTTCAACTTCTCACCCTTTCTACACTGGTAAAGTGAAGTTAGTTGACACTGCAGGTAGAGTTGATAAGTTCATGAACAAATACAAAAAATTCGCTAAGTAATTTTTTGTGATCATAATATTTAAAAGTCTTTCGGTTTCCGGAGGACTTTTTTGTTGTATTTTTGTTTAGACGTTAAACTTTGAATCTTAAACTAAAAACTGAACGATGCAATTAGTATTTTCAGATGCACAATACTGGGAAGATTTTCTTCCGCTTACTTTTACGCGTCCCGTTGCAGAAATGCGATGCGGAATCCTCACTTTCTCCGAAAGATGGCAGAAAATTTTAGAAAACACCGAGATTTCTTTCTTCACGGAAATGTATCTGCAGGGAAAATTTCCTGAGCCTGCAAAAAAAGAGAGTCTTTTTCTGGTGACGAATTTTTTACCGACAGAAAATGTTATTCAGCAGATCAAAGACCTGAAACAGGGAGAAGCATTGGTGTATGAAGATGAATTAGTCGCTGCAAAAATCAATATGGATGGTTTTTCTCTGCATCAGATCGAGAAAATGACGGACATTAAAGAAGAGCTTATTTTCTTTAAAAAACCGACGGATCTTTTTACCTATAATAAAGAAGCTATTGATTTCGATTTTGCATTGCTTACAAAAAACAGGGTTTCTCAGGAACTTTCCTCGACCAATGGATTTTTGGGAAATAAAGAAGATCTATTTATAGAAGAAGGAGCACAAATTGAATTTTCGACCATCAATACAAAAACAGGCAAAATCTATATCGGGAAAAATGCTGAGGTAATGGAAGGTTGTAATCTTCGTGGTCCGATTGCGCTTTGCGAAGAGTCTAAATTTAATTTAGGCGCGAAGATTTACGGGGCAACAACAATTGGTCCTCATTGCAAAGTGGGCGGAGAAGTGAATAATATCATCATTTTTGGCTATTCTAATAAAGGTCATGACGGTTTTGTAGGAAATTCGGTGATCGGAGAATGGTGTAATCTGGGAGCAGATACCAATTCTTCCAATCTTAAAAATAATTACGCTCCTGTAAAATTGTGGAACTACAGAACCAAATCTTTTGAAGATACAGGATTGCAGTTTGCCGGTTTAATTATGGGCGACCATTCTAAAACAGCCATCAACACGCAATTAAATACAGGAACAGTTGTAGGTGTTGCTTCCAATATTTTCAAAGAAGGTTTTCCGCCGAATCTGGTGGAAAGTTTTTCGTGGGGCGGTTTTAAAGGAGATGAGAAATTTAAATTAGACAAAGCCTACGAAGTTGCAGAACGGGCAATGGCAAGAAGGAAAGTGCCTTTAACGGATGAAGATAAGGCTATTTTTAAACATATTTTTGATGCGTATTAATGCGATCAATAAAGGAAACTTCAAATTATTTTGAAGTTTTTTTATTTTTAATGTAATAAAATGTAAAATCCGGTTGTCTTACTTATAGAAACAAAACTTATGACCCAAGAAACTTTCAGAAGTACGGTATTCATTCTCAAAGATGAGATGTATCGCTTTGCGAAAAGGTTTGTCATGAGCAGTGATGAAGCAGAAGACGTGGTGCAGGATCTTATGATTAAATTCTGGCAGAAGAAAGAAGAACTGGAGCAGTTTGGGAATTTAAAATCCTATGCTCTGAAGTCGGTCCGGAACGAGTGCCTGAACAGACTGAAGCATCACGATGTAAAGCTGGGATTTGCAGATATGCAGCTTCACCGTTCTGAACTTTACAGTATGGAAGTCAATAATTTAAAGGAACACATCATTGGTTTCATTAATCAGCTTCCGGAAAAACAAAAAATGGTAATCCATTTGAAGGATGTAGAAGAATATGAAGTCTCGGAAATCGGCGAAATGCTGGAAATGGAGGAAAACGCAGTAAGAGTGAATCTGATGCGGGCAAGACAAAAGGTAAAAGAACAAATTTCACAATTGATGAGTTATGAGCAACGACAAATTTCAAGATAAATACGACGAAATCTTCCAGAATTTAAAGGAAGAAAAAATGAACTGGGATTTTAATGATTTTCTGAAAAAAACGGAAGAAAAAAATGATGAGGTTCAGGAAAATATAACACCGATCGTCCCTATCGATACGAAAACAAAACCATCGTTCCCGAAATGGTTCTGGATGGCTGCAAGCGTAGTTTTGCTGTTGAGTGTTGGTCTGATTTTTAATTATACTCACAATTCAAATGTGGAAAATCAGGCTCAGCTGGTTGAAAACCAGATAAAGAAGCAAAAAGATAATTTCATCGAAGAAAACAGTGAACATACGGAACAGGTAGCGGTAAACCTGCCGAATGATTCAGTTTCCGGAGCGAAAAAAGATTCGGTTTTTCATGAAACTCCGGTTGCCGAGAAAGATTATCTGGATGAAATTTTACCGAAAAGAGGAAGGCTGAAGAAAGAAAGAAAGCCGAAGTATGTATATAACTCCTCTAAAGCTTCAGATTCTACAGGATATAAAGATTCTTATGTTATCGTCAACGGAAAAAGAATCGAAAATGTAGAAGAAGCGATTAATGTGACTAAGTATTCATTTCAAATATTTGCAAATAACGTTAGTGAAAAATTAGCAAAACCAACCGTCGTGGATGACGATTATTAATTAACCTTAAAAGATTATGCACCTGATCAGGCACTAATAGTCCAAAATAAAAAATTGACTCATGAAAAAAGTATTCATAATATTCGCACTCGCTTTTTCCCATTTCTTTAATATTTACGCGCAGGAAAAAGATAAGTTAGATCAGCTTTTTGATAAATATCAGGAAGTGGAAGGAGTAACATCCATTAAAATTGCCAAACCGATGTTCGGAATGCTGAGCAATCTGGATTTGGGAGATGCTGAACTGGATCAGATAAAACCGTTATTATCCAAAATTAACGGACTGAAAGTTTTCATTGCCGAAAAACCACAGGACGGAAGTTCTGCGAAAGGACAGAAACTGTCGCAAATCAACAAAGACATTTCTTCTTATTTAAGCAATCTTAAGTACAGTGAAATCATGACAATGAACAGTAACGGAGCTAAAATAAAATTTCTTTCAGCAGAAGAGAAAAACGGAATTTTGGATGATCTGTTATTGAGCATCGATAGCGGAGGAGAGGAAAATATCCTTGTAAAACTGGACGGAAAACTTTCGATGAATGATATCAATAAAATCATCAATTCTACAGAAACAAAAACAAATCCGGTTACCAATACCAGAAATAACCTCACTTCGGAAAATACCTCTTCTTATCTGAATGGCGAATCCAGAAATGTAGGCGAATTCTCAGGAATTCAGGTGAGTACAGGTGTTAATCTGGTGTTCAAGCAGGAAAGTCCTACCAATGTAAAGGTAATTGCCGATGCCGATAAGCTTCAGTACATTGTTACAAAAGTTGACAACGGGGTTCTGAAAGTGTATGTTGATAACAAAGGACAGAAAAATTTAAAATTTAAAAACATCAGTGTCAACGTTTCTTCGCCAAGAATGGATAACATTAAAGCGTCTTCGGGAGCAACTTTCACCACGATTAATTCTGTAAAAGAAAATAACCTTACCATTGATGCATCTTCAGGTTCTGTAGTGAAAGGGAAATTCAATATTTCGAATAATGCTTTATTGGAAGCGTCTTCAGGAACAAGCGTGAAAGTTGAGGTAAATTCCAAAAGCTTAGTATTTAAAGGATCAAGCGGTTCAGATGCAAGTATTCAAGGTGAGGCAGAAACAGCAGCTTTTGATGTAAGCAGCGGTGCGGTTTGTAAAGGCGAAGCATTTCAGGCAAATCAGGTGGAAGCGGAATCTACTTCAGGATCTAACCTTTCTGTAAATGCGGTAGATAAATTAAAAGCGAAGGCTTCATCAGGCGGAACCATCCGATACAGAGGAAATCCGGAAATTACTTCAGACATCAGCAAAATGTCAGGCGGAAGTTTAAAACCCATCAACTAAAGATTTAATTTAAATCCAAATTGCCATGAAAATATTAAAACATCTTTTTCTTATCGCCTGTGCGATGTTCATGTTACAATCCTGTATAGTTTCTTCGGGAGCCGGTAAAATGGCTTACTTTTCAGATTCCGGGAACGATTTTAAAGGGGCAAAATTTACCACCATCAATGTTCCGATGTTTTTAGCAAAGCCTGTTATTAAAAAAGCATTAAGAGAAGACGGTGAAGATAATGAAGAGGTGATCCGGCTGATCCGGAAAGTTTCAAAAATTAAAGTTTTAACTGTAGAAAACGGAGATAAATCGATGCTGAATGATTTTGCGAAGTATTTAAATAACAATAATTATGAAGAATGGGCAACCATAAAACATGACGGAGAAAATGTAAATATCCGGGTGAAACAGAAAGATGATGTTATTAAAAATATGCTGATTACGGTAAATTCAGATAAAGAGTTGGTTTTTGTGGATGTTCGAGGAAATTTTACAGCCAATGATATTTCAAAAATGATTTCATCAGCATCCGATAAATAGCGCTTCATATTCAAATCATATCACTAAATTGTTTTTTTATACAAACTACCGTTCCGCAAAAAGGAGCGGTTTTTTGATTTAAGTTATTGATTATTAAGTTTTATTTAAACTATGAAAATCGATTTTCGTATTTCGGTAAAATACCTTAATTTTGCAAGAAAGTAAAGATGTCTATTCATAACAAAATTGTAGAGACAGCCATCACTTTCGATGACGTGCTTCTAGTCCCTTCTTATTCAGAAGTTTTACCTAATCAGGTTTCTTTAAAATCAAGACTTACCGACAAAATTACGCTTAATGTTCCGATTGTTTCCGCTGCAATGGATACCGTTACAGAAGCTGAACTGGCAATTGCACTGGCAAGAGTCGGCGGTTTAGGATTTATTCATAAAAACATGACGATCGCTGAACAGGCTGCACAGGTTAATCGTGTAAAGCGTTCGGAAAACGGAATGATTTCAGATCCTGTTACGCTTTCAAAAGATCATACTTTGGCTCAGGCTAAAGAAACAATGGCGAAATATAAAATTTCAGGACTTCCTGTAGTAGATGCCGAAAATACTTTAATCGGGATCATTACCAACAGAGATGTAAAATATCAGGAAAATCTTGAAATGAAGGTGGAAGAGATCATGACGAAAGAAAAGCTGATTACTTCTGATAAAAATACCAATCTGGAGAAAGCGAAAGAGATCCTTCTTAAAAACAGAGTGGAAAAGCTTCCGATCGTAGATGCTGAAAATAAACTGGTAGGATTAATTACCATAAAAGATATCGACAATCAGTTAGAATATCCAAACGCGAACAAAGATCAGAGCGGAAGATTAATCGTTGGAGCGGGAGTTGGAGTAGGAGAAGATACACTGGAAAGAATCGAGGCGCTTGTAAAAGCAGGCGTTGATATCATTGGAATCGATTCTGCTCACGGACATTCCATCGGAGTCTTAAATAAAATTAAAGAAATCCGACAGGCTTATCCTGATCTGGATATCGTTGGAGGAAATATCGTAACGGCTGAAGCGGCTAAAGATCTGATCGAAGCCGGAGCAAATGTTCTGAAAGTAGGAGTAGGTCCCGGTTCAATCTGTACAACGAGAGTGGTTGCAGGAGTTGGAGTTCCTCAGTTATCCGCAATTTACAATGTTTACGAATATGCTAAAACAAAGAACGTAGCTGTAATTGCAGACGGTGGAATCAAGCTTTCCGGAGATATCGTAAAAGCGATTGCCAGTGGAGCAGGAGCCGTAATGTTAGGTTCGCTTTTGGCAGGAACTGATGAAGCTCCGGGTGAAGAAATCATTTTTCAGGGTAGAAAATTCAAGACTTATCAGGGAATGGGAAGTCTTTCTGCGATGAAGAGAGGAGGAAAAGAGAGATATTTCCAGAGTGAGGCTAAGAAATTCGTTCCGGAAGGAATCGAAGGAAGAGTTCCAAGCAAAGGATCTCTGGAAGAAGTAATTTTCCAGTTAACAGGAGGTCTGAGAGCAGGAATGGGATATTGCGGTGCTAAAGATATTGAAGCGTTACAAAACGATACCAAGATGGTAATGATCACAGGAAGCGGATTGAAAGAATCTCACCCGCACGATGTCATCATCACGCAGGAAGCTCCGAATTACTCTTTATAATAATAAATTAAATATATTTTAAAAGCTATCTCAGCACTGTTGAGGTAGCTTTTTTATTTGGTTTTTGTCCTGATTATAATTTTGTAGATATCTGTAATTTGTCATAATTTAGAAAATCCTCTAATTCATTACCGGGTAGAATATCCTTGTGAATTTAATAAACAGTTGATAATTAAAGAACTTGTGATTCTTGGGTTTAAAATTAAGAATTGTGATGAATAACAGATAATCGGATAATTTTTATTGAAAATAAAAAGCCACTGCAACAGCAATGGCTTCTAATCTTATTAAAACGGAGAAACGATACAAGATCCTGGCGGAAGATCCTGAATTCTTCTGCATCCTCCAGGTCCGCAACAAAAAATAGATGAATCTCCGCATCCGAAGTTTTCCTGGTTTGCATCACACATTTTGAATCCTCCTTTAATGCTTTTTAAGCTTTGTCTTGAAATTTTTTTAAGATTTTTCATAATAGATTAATTTTGATTTGTATCATATCAAATATATAAAAAATATTTTCTCATTTTTAAAAAATCTTAAAGTTGTGAATTATTTAATTTTCAATAAAAAACCTCCGCTTTTGGCGAAGGCTCATCACATATAATAAAATTTTTATTTCTTCACAAACTTAAATTCGTGAGTCTGGAAATTTTTAGTATTAATTTTCAACAGATAGATTCCTGCGCTTAGTTCAGAAACGTTTACTTTTTCATTAAATTCTTCAGATTTTACAATTTGTCCAGTCATATTGTAGATCTGTACAGATTTTCCGTCTTTTATCCCTGAAATTTTAATGATCTCAGCAACCGGATTGGGGAAGATCTGAATTTTAGAATCATTGTTTCTGACATCTGAAGCTGCAAGAGATGTACTGTGCAAATCTCCCGTCATGGTCGCATTGGAAGTCGTAAGATTTCCTCCGCAACCTCCGGCTTGTGAAGTAAATGATGTATTCTCAACCCAGGTTCCAAAAGTAATTGATGGTGGATTTTGTACGAAATTATTGTTACCCGTAGAATTATAGTAGATTAAGTTTGGGCTTGAAAAAGTTCCGTATCCTTCATCAGCAAGGAATTCCCATCTGCTTAATGTATTATTCCACTGAATTTTAAATTCGCAGGTTCCTAAGCCGCCACAAGGTTGTCCGTCTAAAGGTGTTGTAATATATATCCCTTTATTAAAGGCGTCTACTCCCGTTTTTGTAAAAACAAAATTCTGATTATCAAATATATTATGACAACCGTTAAAGGTGATCGTCTGTGCAAAGGCAGAACTGCCTAAAGCCAGACATAACAGGTAAAGTTTTTTCATAATATTTTAAAATTGTGTCGGGAAAATACCTTGTAAGGAAATAATACATTTCAAAGTTACGAAAGGAGGTCTGTTTTCGTGTGGCTGTCCTCCTCCTGTCTGGTTTACCATAGTCGATTTCATGGTTGTATTTGCAGCAGCATCAGAATATTCTTTATCTAATCCTTTTGTATCTGCAGGAAGATTACCCGTAGGCGAATTTTGATTTCCTTCAGCGGTTACAGCATTTACTGTATGCGAGTGAGGCGGCATTTGTGTTACCTGAAGTGTTACAGATTCTGTTCCCCCGATTTGTCCCATCGTGTAGTTGGTAGGTCCTCCCGGAGCTTGTCCTTCGTGTACCAGAACTCTTCCCCTCATATCTGGTAAAGCGAATGTTGTAGTTCCGTTACCACCATAAGTGGTTCCTAACAGTGCAAAAAGAGCCTGATTTTGCGCAATTGGTAAAAGTTGTCCGTTACAGGCAGCCCAGTTTTTTGGAACGAAATTGTAAGGTACGAATGCGATTTGTCCTAGGAAAGGCTCTGAAGCTTGTGCTTTTAAAACAGAAGTAGATGCAATGCTCAATAGCAGAGTACATCCGAATACAAGTTTTTTCATGACGAATAAATTAGTTTTAATTAGGTGTTGTAAAGTTAACTATTATTCTGTATATTTTAATTATAAATAACAAAACCTTTCAGACTTGGCTGAAAGGTTGAAATATTTTAATTGATATTTAATTATTTATTTAAATTATTTTTAAAATCATCGATCCTGAAATCTGTCAGGGCATTGCCTTTTTCCACTTTTTCTTTTGAATATAATCTGAAATCATTTTCTGTTTTTTCTAAAAGATAATCGTAAGGTCCGACGTGGGAAATTAGTTTTACCAAAACCGGAGAAATTTCAAGACAGATAAAAAGTCCCATAATAAAAGCGGCAGCTAAACCGATAATGGCTGAATTTTTTCCCAGTTCATCCAAAGCCTGTAATCTTGCTGCAAAACCATTGAATTTATCTTCAAAAGTCTCGGTAGATTTTCTCTCCGTTTCTAAATTGGTATATACTTTAGAAATTTCTTTATCTAAATATTCCAGTCTGGGAGAAACCTGTTTCTGGTAATTTTCCAGATCGAGTCTTCTCTGCTCCTTCAGTTCCTGCTTTCGTTTTGCATTGGGACCAAAACCTTCTTTCCCGCTTGTTAATCCGGATTGCTTTCCTAAAATTTCTTTTTCAAGCTCTACAGAAGCGGAATCATAAGATTTTTGATAGTTGGCGATTTTATCGGAGATTTGTTTCTTTTCAGTCTCAAAAGGTCCGCTTTGCTGAAGAATTCTTCCGTTCATCTCGCCTTGAAGCTGTTTTTTATTTCTCTGAATGATTGTATTCAGTTGTTTGTTTACTTCCTTTTCAAAAATTTTAAGCTCAAGAGGTTTCGAAATAATAATTCCTAAAAAAGTCGCCAGAATTAATCTGGGAATTGCCATTAGAATCTGATTCCACCATGTTCCTGTCTTTTTGATGGAAGAAACGATGTATCGGTCCAGATTAAAAATCATTAAACCCCATAAAACACCGAAGCCAATTGCTGTCCAGATATCATCGAAAACCGTATACATCGCGTAACCTGCGGAAAGTGTTGCAAATACAGCGGTAAAAAGTACAATTCCTCCGATTCCCGCGAATTTATTCCATTCGCTCGGAGTTTTTCTCAAAATATGAATGTTTCCTCCGGAACAGACCATCAGAAACTTTTGGAACCAGTTTATTTTATGATTCACCTGATTTATAGTTTGTTGGTTGTTTTTCATGATAGAAAAATTTATACAAATGTACTACTAAAAATCATACCAATGTAAAAGATAGTATTATGTTTTACCAAGTATATAGGTTTGTTTTATTATTTTACTGTAAATCAATCAATTAAATTTATTAAATAAAATATTCTTATCTTTATGTATAATCACTAAATATCAGAATATGAAAAATGTAATCTGCCTTTCTCTGGCAATGGCTTCGTTCGCGCTTACTTCCTGTACCAAAGAAAAATCGATAGATGATGATCTGAAAGAAGTTGCCGCAAACATCAACAAAACGACACCACAGAATCTTGCCGACGGAGTGCGTCTCGACAGCGTTTCCGTACAGCCGGGGAAAATTTTTAAATATAATTATACCCTAACCGACGATGTAAAAGAAAGTGTAAGTCCTGAAGAAATTCAAGTTTTTAAAAACAATGCAAAAGAAGGAGCTTTAAGAGTTATTAAAACTTCGCCGGAGATTAAAGAATTCAGGGATAATGATGTTACCATGGTATATAGTTACTATGATAAAAACGGAAAACCGACCGCCGATTTTAAAATTACCCCCGAAGAATACAAAACAAAGTAAACCAATCAATCACTCACAAAATATTTATCTGTGAGTGATTTTTATTTCAGCCGATCCGGATTTTGTTTTAAAAAGCTTTCCCAGCCGGTATAAGATTTTGTATCTGCAATCGTTCCAGAATTGAAATGATGACATACCGCAACTGCCAATCCATCGGAGGCATCGAGATATTTTGTGGGAAATTCTTTCAGATTTAAAAGACTTTGGAGCATTCCTGCAACCTGTTCTTTACTGGCATTTCCGTTTCCGGTGATCGCCATTTTTATTTTTTTCGGAGAATATTCTGTAATCGGGATATTTCTGTGAAGACTTGCCGCCATCGCAACCCCTTGTGCGCGACCTAATTTCAGCATACTCTGAACGTTTTTTCCGTAGAAAGGAGCTTCGAGAGCAACCTCATCAGGATGAAATTCGTCAATCAGCGCCAAAGTTTTATCAAAAATATATTTAAGCTTGGTTTCGTGGTTCGGATACTTTTTCAGCAATAATTCGTGGATGGAAATCATTTCCATTTTTCCTTTTTTTATGGAAATAATTCCAAAACCCATCACGGTTGTTCCCGGGTCGATTCCTAAAATAATCTTCTCTGCAATCATTGCTTCAAAGATATGAACTTTCAGCCTTTTAAGAATGTATTTTTTTGAATCATATTTTACAGCAGTCCCAGTTTCTTTTCTGCAATAGGAATCCAGTTTTCATCATGTCGAAGCAAAGTGATTTTATCAACTAAGAATTTAGTTTTATATTCTTTTTCTTGATATTTCTCCCATGCTTTCAGATAGTTTTCCCACGTCAGATTTCGAAAACCCACCGTTACATGAGGATGGAAAGAATAATTCATAAAGTTGAATATTTCCTTCACCCGAAGATAAAGTTCATTGAGTTGTTCGTTGTTTTCAGGTTTCACAAAGACTACGGGATTTTTAGGATGGGCAAAACTTCCGAAACCATTCAGTTCAATTTCAAAAGGAGAAACAGCGGTATCAATCTTCTGGAAAGCTTCCAGAATGTCATTTTCTAAAGTAACCTCTCTGGAAAACGGCGGAAACAAAGTAATGTGCGCTTCATTTTTCAGAGCTTTGGAATTGTCAAAATTTAATACAAAGTCCTGTTTGAATATTTTTATTTCTTCAATAATTTTTTGTGGCGGATAAATGGCGATGAAATACATCTTTTTCATTGATTGAAATTAAGAATTTTAAAATTAATTATGATGCATAAGAAAATTATGTATAGATTTGCTAGGTATAAAAGATGAGATATTGAAAAAGAACAGTCTGTATAAAGGAACCCTCCAAAACATCATCCTGAAGCTTCTTGCCAAGGAAGTAAAGATGTATGGATACCAGATCACGCAGCGCGCCAAAGAACTTACGCAGGGCGAACTGGAAATGACGGAAGGTGCGCTGTATCCGCTTTTGCATAAGCTGGAAGCGGAAGGAATGATTTTGTCTGAAATCCAGAAGATCAACGGAAGAGACCGGAAATATTATCTTCTGACCGAAAAAGGGAAAAAGCAGCAGGCAGAACAGGAAGCAGAAATGAAAAATTATTTATTTAACCTCAATACGATTTTTAATATATGATAACCAAAGAACAGGAACATCAAATAGAATTATATCTGAATTCAAAAAAACTGACTGCTCAGATTTTAGCTGAAGTGAAAGATCATTTTATTTCCCAGATCAGTCATCTGATGCTGTCTGAAAATTTAAGTTTTCCCGAGGCTTTTCTGAAAACTAAAATCAGTTGGAAGAATGAGCTGGAAATGGTAAACGCAGATTTTCTTTCGTTCAAAAAAGTAGCAAGAATCGAAAGAGTTATTTTACAGCAGAGGTTTAGAAAGATTGGTATTTTTTCTTTCATTCTTGCAACAGCAGCAACATTCATAATGTTTTTAAATACGGATGTTTTTTTTACAGTTCAGATTGTATTGTTGGGAAGCTTAGCAATTCTTTTAGCATACAGTTTCATTGCTAAAAAGATGAAATTTTCCAATTATATCGCCATGAGCTTTCATCCTTTACTGCTTAGAAATCTTCTTTTCGGATTGCTGATCTTTGCTTTTGGATCTTTTATAACAGCAGAAAACTGGAAAATCATGGATATGAATGTTTCAAAATTTCTGTCGGTATATTCTTTGGCGGTTCAGCTTCAGTTATTGTATTTCAATTCAAAGAAAATTAATGTTTTAGTTTAAAATTTAAAATGATGTTTTCAAAAGAACACGAACAGGAAATTACGGATTATCTTATTTTTCACAGGCTTCCTCTGGACATTTTAGTTGAGGTGAAAGATCATATGATCTCTCAGATTGCCGATATTCAGATGGAGGAAAATGTGGGTTTCGATGAAGCTTTCCTTAAAACGAAAAAGTTATGGGGAAGTGAATTTAAAATGACGCGTTACTCTATTTTTTACAAAGAACAGATTCCTGTTATTGTAAAGAGAATTGCGAAGGTAAAGTATCGCAGCATTTTTAAAAAATCGTTGATTTTCGGGCTGGCTTCTTTTACACTAAATCTCCTTTTGATCTATTTTTCAACCGATCAGGAAACTTACAGTGATCTTTTCAGGCTGTATAATTCACTTTTTGTAATGGTTCCTTTTTTATTATGGCTTTTTAATAAAAATTTGAGAAAATATGTAAAAAAAGATTTTAAATATCAGGGAAAATCTTTCTTTACGATCTATCAGCAGAATCTGGGGCTTTTTGTTTTGACGCTTAATATCTCTTTTCAGCTTATTCTACGGGAGGATAAATATGTTTTCCGGTTTTTCAGAACAGATGATCCTGTATCGGTATTTTCGTTGCTGATTGCCCTAATTATACCTTATATACTGCATACCACTGTGATCTTCGTGCTGATTAATTTTTTTGAACATAAAAAGACAATGACGAAGATGAATAATTTTTTAACGATTTAATCAGTTGAAGATTTAAAATAAAATAAGATGTTTTCAAAAGAACAGGAACAGGAAATTACAGATTATCTTATGCTTCATAAGCTTCCTCTGGATATTTTGCTGGAGGTAAAAGATCACATGATTTCTCAGGTTGCAGATATTCAGACGGAAGAAAATTTAAATTTTCAGAATGCTTTTCATAAAACCCAGAAATTGTGGGAAAGTGAGTTTAAACGTACAACGTATTCCGCATTTTTTTCAGAAGAGATTCCTGTAATTGTGAAGAAAATCGTAAAAGAAAGGTATTTCAGTATTTTCAAAAAATCGTTGTTGTTGGGGTTGGTTTCAGCTGCGGTGAATTTTGCATCTGTTTTTCTGATGAAGGATGCCGAAACCTATTCTTTATTTTTCCAAATACAGAACGGGCTGTTTATTCTGTTTCCTGTCGCGATCTGGGCTCTGCATTACAAAATGCTTAAATACATTAAGTCTGATTACAAATACAAAGGTAAATTATATTATACCATGTATCAGCAGAATGCGGCAGTCACTATTTCCATGATCGGAATTATGGGACAGATCGTTTCTAAAGAAGGAAATTATCCGTATCTGTATTTCAGAGAACATAACCACGATGAAATTGTTTATGTTCTGATCACCTTAATCCTTCCTTTTATTGTTCAGGTGATGATTATTTTCGTGATGATTAATTTTTTTGAACATAAAAAATCATTAGAAAAAATGAAAGAGTTCCTGAATCTTTCTGCTGAATAATTTACATCTTCATTGCATTTCCTTTTGTAGAATTCATCTCCGAAATAGTACTTTCCAAAGCATCTGTAATTTTTTTGATCTCAACGTGAGGTTTAAAAGTAAATCCTTTTCCCTGTTCCTCATCGGCGATATTAGAAAGAATAATAACCGAAGTTTTTGTTTCCGGATAAAAGATATTTAATGAAGGTGAGCCTTTAACGTAACCGCTGTGGAAAAAAGCCCACGGTTTTCCGATGTTGCTCATAATTCCGTAGCCGTAACCCATTTTCCCGAAAATCGCATGATGTCTTTCGGCGCTTTTAGATTCAAACTTTTTCAGTGTTTCAGGACGGAGGATTTTTCCGCTGTATAAAGCAGTATTCCAGACATGAAGATCGTTAATGGTGGATAAAATTCCGCCTGCAGGAACTCCGATATCTTTACTGGCGAGTCTTTTCGGCATATTCTGGATCTTTTCGAATTTTTTTCTGTTGCCTAAATAAGCTCCGGCAAAGTTTTCTCCCTCAAAAGAAGTTGCAGTTGAAGAATGATTCATTCCGGCTGTTTTAAATAAATCCAAAACATTTTCGTCATACGATTTACCCGAAACTTTTTCCACAATTTTTCCCAATGTATTAAAACCGTCGTTGGAATAAAAGAAATCTGTTCCGCTTTTAAACTGGAGCTTTCCGCCTAAAGTATTCAGTCCCGAAGTATGATTCAGAAGCTGATGAATGGTAACGTTTTCGTAATTTTTATTTTGAAACTCCTTTAAATACGTTGAAACTTTATCGTCTACATTCAGTTTTCCCTGTTCCATCTGAAGCAGAATTAAAACAGCGGTAAATTGTTTGCTTACAGAACCGATGGCAAAAACAGTACTGTCATTCATTTTTAACTGATCTTTAAAATCTGCAAAGCCCTGATTTTTTCTGTACAGCTCAACCGAATCTTTGAAAACCGCCACACTTCCGTTAAACTGATATTTTTTGAAAACAGAATCGATCTGGTTTTTCAGAAGACTTTTTTCAAAAGCAATGATCGTACTGTCTGCAATTGCCTGTTTGTCCACTTTTTTTTCGGACGGAATAAATGGAATCTCTTTTTGACAGGAAATTAAACTGACAGAAATAGAAGCACAAAGAGCAGAGAAAAGTAATTTTTTAATCATTTATTGTTTTTCTTTCAGGAAGCAATTTTTATGCCCCTGTTACGAAAAAGCCTCCTAATTTTCATTAAGAGGCTGGTTGTAAATTATTAAAATGGTAATTAGAATGATACTGTATTTACGGTATTGGTTGCTAAAGTGGTAAAGGTACTTTTAAGCGTTCCTCCGGAAGTAGAATAAGTTCCTCCTGTATACAATCCCCATCCTGAAGTTCCTCCTACATAGCTTCCGCCGGTATAACTTCCGCCAAAATAAACTTTATAAGTAGTACTGTTTGCGAGATTCGGACTGGAAAAATGGAAATAATACACTCCGTTTTTAGGCTTGAAGGTTACCATTTCCGTTCCCGAAGCATTTTCAATGTGCAGCATAGAAGTGGCTGCAAGCTGTGCGCTGGATTTCAGAAACATACTTATCTGTGTGGAAGCAGCTCCCATTGCTTTAGTCATACTTGCATTTGATCCCGCAGAAATCAGAAAACCTCCGTTCATTAAAAAAGTTCCGTTGTAATCAATTCCTTCTTCCGGCTGACTTGTCGGTCCGTTTACAATAGTTGTTCCGCCTGTAATGGTGATATTTCCGTTACTGTCGATCGCGTCGCTTCCTGCTACGATATTAATTCCTCCGGTAATGTACAGATGGCTGTTGTCATTAGATTCCGTTCCTCCGGCAACCGTTCCGTAGGTTGCGTTAATTCCGTCATTGGAAGCCGCAATATTGTTTACTCCGCCTGCTAAAGTAATGATCGGCGCTTCTACACCTTCACCGACTCCCGAAGTGGAAGAAATTGCAGAAACCGTATTTGTTCCTCCATTTATGGTAACCGATGCATCCGAATGAATCCCGTCATCTGTAGAATTAAAGGTGTTGTTTCCATTGTTGATTGTAACGGCTCCGGTTGCGACCAAAGTTTTCGGGTGACTGTAATCTGTTCCGGATACTAAAAATCTGGCTCCTGTCGTTTTAATCAGTAAAACAGGATTCCCCGTTGAACTTCCTATCGTTATCGTTCCATCTGCTTTTAAGCCTTTTCCTCCTGTTCCCGAACTTGTTGTCGTCACCGAACCGGCATTAATCAGAAGATTTCCGTCTGCGGTAATGGCGGAAGAAGAATAGGAATCCAAAACGCCCGTTGTATTGGTGTAAGTAGCTCCGTTTCCTGCCGTTGTAATCGTTAAATTTCCATTATTGACTGTGATATTCTGAGCGGCTGAAATTCCTTTTCCTCCGTTTGCCGTAGAAGCTAAAGAAAGATTGAAGGTTCCTCCGTTTACAATAACGCTTGCATCAGTTTTTATGGCTGTGGAATACGAAGGATCGTAGCCGCTTCCTGAAGCGGTAAGAACGGCTGCTCCCGAAAGTGAAGCAGTAATATTTCCACCGTCGAAAGTAATATTTCCTTTTGCACTGATGGCTTTCGATTGTGCGCCTGTTAAAGTTAAATTAAATGTGCCTCCCGAAATTCCGATGGTTGAAGTCCCTGTTTTAATCGCTTTTACATCGGCTGAAGCCAAAGTTGCGGTTACATTTCCTCCCGAAATAGAGATCGCTGTATCTCCTGCATCAATTGCGTCTCCGGTTGCTGTGATGTTTACCGTTCCGCTGCTCATGACATAACCTTCCGAATGAAAACCGTCTGATGCGGCGGAAGTTACTGTAATATTTCCGTTCTGAACTTCAATTCCTGCCGAAGTGGAAACGCCGTGTTTTTTAATTCCTTTAATGCTTAAAGTTCCTGTTCCTGTAAAAATTATTTTTCCGTCGGTTTGTAATGTCCCGTTTTTTGTGCTTGAAGAACCGTCTGTTAACGAATTTGTTGTCCCTGCCTGAATTGCAAATGTATGAGTTTGTCCGCCCGTAATATTAATGGCAGATCCGGAAGCGTTGGTAAGATTTAAATTATTCATTACAAAACTTGCGGGAAGAGAAGAGCTCATCGTGAGACTTCCTGTTGTGCTTGTTCCCAGTAAATTATATTCTAAATTACTGATGGTTGCTGTTGAAACAACATTCACCGTTCCGCCTGTTGCCGTAATATTAACCCCCTGATTAGAATAAGGATTGATAATGGTTGCGTTTTCCGAACCTTTGTAAATGATATAAATTTTGGTTAAGCTAACCGCAGTAGGGGAGAAGGTTAAACTGTCAACGATGCTTTTCGGTAAGTCTAAACTTGTTGCAGCTCCGCTAATGTGAAATTTTGTATAATTTGAGTCAAATTTAATGCTGTCGACAACCGGAGTAGGGGAAGCGTACATATTGTTTCCCGAATTATGCGCCACAATATTGCTTTGGGCTTTTAATCCAAAAGACAAAATAAACGCAATTACTATATATAAATACTTTCTCATTTTTTGATCAGTTTTAAAGTTGTGTTGTTAACCTGCACCAGATAAAAGCCTTCTCTGAAGCTGCTGATATTGATGTCTTCATTGGGTTGATAAGTTCCCGACAGAACAAGCCTTCCTTCAGCAGAATAGATTTTCACTTTTAAAGATTCTTTTTTGTCTGATGTTATTCTGATGAATTCTGCGGAAGGATTCGGGTATAACCTGATCTGGTCTTTATTTATCCCGATTTCCTGAGTGGCTAAAATAGCTGACGAAAAAGTAATTTTCCGGATAATACCGGTCGGGATAGAAATATCGGAAGCGGAACTCGCGGTTTTTACCAACAAATTGCTGCCTGAAAAGTAAAGTTTTCCGCTGTTTTCAATCGTGTAGTTCTGTGTGGAACCCGTGTAATAGGTAACTTTTATTGTTGTCTGTGCAAAGGAAACTGTAGCAAACACAAATAAAAGCAAACACATCATTTTACTGAAAGGTTTTGCTATTTTCATTGTCAAATTAATTTAAATTCCAAAATTAATTTTTAGTTAACATTGAAAAAATAATTTGAGGTAAACAGTAAAAATGTGTCGGTGAATGAGAAATATTTAATTAAAATAAATTTTTATTGAAGGATTCTTATTTTAAAAAAACAATAAAAATGTCTTTTACAAGATCACTTTCGGTGAAAAATTTAGTATAAGGTTTCGGGATGTAATGAATATCGTATTTGCTGCTGTACAAAGAATAACTTTTGTTGTACAGTTTGTAATCCAGTCTCTTACCGTGTAGAAAAACAATTGAATTTTCTTCTGCATACGGCGGACCGAAACTGACTTCTCCCAACTCTTTATAAGTTCCATTATCTGGAAGTTTGATCACTGTATTCTGTCTGAGTTCATTTCTGCTGAATACTTTCAGCTTTTGATCGAAGCTATAAGAAAAAGGGCTGAATTCTAACAGATAATTCTCTTCCTGAATTAATTCCTGAGGAATTTTCAGTGAATAAAAACCATCTTCGTCCGTTTCTGTAGAATATATCTTGTTGATGGTAATTAAACTGACATACGCTTTAACCGGTTTTCCTTCTTCGTTGGTTATAACTCTTCCGAAGGCGGTTAATTTTTCACTTCCGTCCGTGTTTTTTCTTTGAGTTTTCTCTGTGGATGAATTTTTTCCGGAAAGGACAACCTGAGTTTTTGAAACATCTTTGGTCTGCGCAGGAAGCGTATTCGCCAAACTCGCTGTTAATGCAATTCCTGCAGCAACTTTTGTAAAAGTATTTTTTCTGTGGGAAATATTTTCAGGAATTGAAATGATCTCTTCCCATTTTTGTTCAGGCTTTTTGTTCACAAGTATTCCGCAGAATTTTTCCCCATGATTTCGTTCTGCAATATCTGAAATTTCCGAGTGGCTAAGCTTGGTAAGATCATACACTTTTTTGGAACAGAGACCGCAAAATTTTCCTTCCGGAATATCGCGCATGTTTTCCAGAGATTCTTCACAAGGCTTTTCAATTCTAAGATAAGGTCTCATTGGTTTAGTTTAAACGAGAACGGAGAAAGAGCGGAATTATTTTACAATCAGATCGCAGAACCAGAAAACATATTCGTCATCTTCGCTGTTTTCATCAGATTTCGGTTTCGGATATGTTTTTTTTACAATTTCTCCGATTTCAAACTCAACGGGATTTTTAAAAAGAGGTCCGTTAAAAGTAAAAGTATGAAATTCGCCATTTTCTCCGCATAGATCTACATTTTCAGGTAAATCTTTAATGAAGTCTTCATCAATAATTCTTCCGGCAAAACTTTTATCGAGATAGGTTTCGTTCACGCAGGTAACAATGGTTTTAAAGCCAAGATCTAAAAATTTACGGATGAGGTCGGTTGTATTGATTTTCCATAACGGAAAGACTCCTTCCATTCCAATGGAGCGTAACTGGTCTTCGCGGTATTTCTTTAAATCTTCCAAAAAAATATCCCCGAAAATAGAATGGGTAATGCCCCGAGATTTCAGATCATTCATCATTTTGCTCATCAGCTCACGGTATTCTTCCATTGTAGGTTCTTTCGGAAGTTCCATTTTAATGAGAGGAAAGCCTAAGCTTTCTGCCTGTTTTTCCAACAGCGAAACATGAACGCCATGCATGGAGATTCTCTGAAATTCTTTATTAATGCTTGTAAGCAGAGACGTGACTTCAAATTTTTCTTCCTTTAAAATTTTATATAAAGCTAAAGCGGAATCTTTTCCGCTGCTCCAGTTGAAAATGGCTTTCGGTTTCATTGTTTAGGTAATGTTTTTCAAAAATAATCAGATTGATTCAAAAGTCAGTTGACAATTGTACATATTTATTGAAATTATGGTTGTTTGCATTGTATTAGATTATTTTAATTAAATGTTAATAAAAGTTCATATATAATTTTATTTTAGTCAGTTATAAGGATTTATGGTGGGTAATAATGTTATATATTTGCACCTGCTAATTTTTGTGACCGTGAAAAAGATTTTTTTTATTCTTTCTATTTTATTTTTGAGCGAGATGAATGCTCAGAATGTGGGGATTAATTCCGTTACCCCGCAAATGACTCTGGATGTAAACGGAGTGGCTTCTACCGTAGCTAAAGCCGACGGAATGAGAGCTCCCAGAATAACATTGGCCCAACTGAACGCAAAAACAGGGTATAATTCCAATCATGTAGGAGCTTTGCTTTATATTACCAGTGTTGCAGGTGGTTCTACCGTAGCTGCTACAGCACAGATTACGACGGTTGGATATTATTATTTTGACGGTACTGCATGGCAGTCGGTAGTTGCCAAAACAGGGACCGCGGTTTTTATTGCTTCTTTAGGAAACGGAGACGGTTCTGCTACGGCGGCTACAATTAATTCCGGAGCATTTACAACAGTTCCGCTTTCAACCGTCAGTAAAAATGTAGGCGGAGGAATCTGGACTCCCGCAACCAACACGTATACCGTGCCTAATTCAGGAACGTATCTCATCAAATCGAGTATAAGACTGATAGACGGAAGCGCAAGTAGGAATGTATTTCAGGCAGTAAATACATCTAACTCGGATATTCCTGAAGGAATCTGGGACACGAATCCCGGAAACCGATGGACAATGCTTTATACAAGAATTGCTTATTTTAATAAAAACGATCAGCTAAGACTTTATATATATTCTGACGGAGCAGCAGCTAATATTTCGGATGCTTCGCTGAATATTGTTTTGCTAAGCCAAAATTAAGATGGTTTTAAATAAACTAAACCCCTTAGAGAATTTCTCTGAGGGGTTTAATTTTTATATTTTTTCGGGTTTGAGCCATTTGATCTGGCAATCCTTAAAGTATTCGTTAATTGCAGGAAGTGCTGCCGATGCTTTTGGATGAACGTCGTGAAATAAGATAATTCCCTTTCTCCACAAAAGCATTAAAGTAATAACCCTTGAAGAGACTTCCTGAGAAGAAATTTTTTCACTCCAGTCCTGCGAATCGATATTCCACAAAAGAACAGGCTGCTTGTTTTTTAATAGATATTGTATCATCTCCTTGCTTCTTTGTCCATAAGGCGGACGAAAATAAAACGTCTTATGATTAAAATCAAAAACATCTTTAATCATACCGTTGCTTTCGTCAATCTGTAATTTCCAGTCGGGAAGATACTGATGCGATTTATGAACCATACTGTGAGAGCCGATCCAGTTTTCTCCATACATTGATGAAACACTGCTTTTGCCGTTTGCAGCAATTCTCTGTTGTAATTTATCTCCCGATAAAAAGAAAATGCCTGTTAGGTTTTGTTCTTTTAAGATGTTAATCAATTGATCTGTATGACCATTTTTCGGAGTCGGGCCATCATCAAACGTGAGAAGATAATTTTTGTCGTTTAATTCAAAACCATTTTTCTCAGTGGGATCTAATGTATTGATTTCACTAGTTCTTTTATTGGATTTTGCAGCCAGACGAAGACATTCTAAAATGTATGTTTTATAAAAATTTTTAGAATTCCGATACCAGTTTTTTAGATTTTCAGGTAATTCGTCTGAAAGCTTTTTTGTTGCTAAAACCAATTCAGGATAAGTAGGATTTACTTTCACGGAAATTACTTCGGAAAGAGCATTTGTTTCAAGATTTTTAAAATTAGCAACCAGCCGATCCTCAGTCTGCTTTTTCCATATTTTTATCCCTTCAGAAGTTCCGTCTTTCACCCCCAAAGTTTTAAATAACTCTGTCTCACCGACAGAATTAATTTCATTGAATGTCTGTAGAAATACCAACATTTCCATTTTAGAGGCAATATCAAAATCTTTACTGCTTTTCATGGGTAATTTCCAAAGATCACGATTGGCTGTCGCAATGCTGGATGGACCTTGTGAGAAGATAAAATCTGAAATCAGTATGAACAATAAAAGTAATTTTTTCATTATCTCATTTTTGATTTTACTCTCAGAATAGCTTTATCGTAGACCGGATTTTCCTTATTTTCTTTCGCTAAGCCATAATAATAAAGGGCTTCAGAAAATTGTCCGCTGTTTTCGTAAATTTTCGCAATATTATAATAAGAATTTGCTTTAATCGTATTGTCGGTTGCAAATTTAATGGCTTCACGATTTGCCCAGATCGCTTCTGCGTTTCTTCCGATTTTGCTGAATGCAAGTCCGAGATTACTGTAGATCTGCCCGTCAAAAGGATTATATTCCAACGCTTGTTGATAATAATTAACCGCCTGTTCTATTCTGCCGGAATGATAAAAATTTTCGCCCTGTTTATTGATGTCGAGCGCTGTCTGTCTGTAGTTTTCGGTGATAGAATTACTTGGTGTTGAAGAAGACCGGTAGTTGCTTAATAAGCTTCTCACGCCTTCCCATGAAGCAGAATTTTCAAAATTATTGATATCAATAATGTTTCCGGATTCATCAATCATAAAAACAACCCAAACTGTCCCTTTTTTATATTTTGGCACATCATAACTTTTAATGAGGGTATTTCCTATATAAACATAAACTTTTGCATTGCTTATATTGGAAAGGTTATCATTATCCACTCTGTTTTTATCGGAGTAATCATGAACCGCATAAATATATTTCTGGTTTTGAGCTCTTTTTTCAATCGTAATAGTTTCAGGACCAAAACTGTCTGTATCGTCTACATCAAGATTGGCGTTGGTTCCTTCTTTGTGATAATAGCAAATATGATTGTTCGGATAGGAAAGATGCGAATCCAGATCAGAAGGAGATTTTCCCCAGCTTAAAACAATTCTCATTCCGTCCAGATCTTCCATAACAGGGCTTAAAGCATACGTCAAACCGCCAAAAGGACCTTTTGTAACCAGTGTGGAATAGCCTTCTTTTTTGATGATTAAAGTGATCTCATTGTTGGCATCAACAAACTGTGGAGGAATAACGGCTTTTCCTGAAGCATCCGTATTGACCGTTTCTGAAGTTTCTCCGTTTTTCTGGAAGATAATTTGTGCATTGGGAATAACTTTGTCTTTAACGACTGCACTTAAAACCAATAATTCATTGTTCTTTTGAGCAAAAATAAAGGATTGCCAAAAAACGAACAGCAAAAGAATTTTTTTCATGGAATGTTTTTATTTAATTGGCATCAAATATAAAAAATCCTCCAAGATTTTGAAGGATAATATTTCATATAGATTTAAGATTAGAATTTTACCTGAATTTATTTACTGTTAATATTTTTTCGACTGAATTTCTTTAACGGGAATAAATGCTCCGTTAATATAATCTATTTTCTGTTCAAAAGGATAAGCCGGATTTGATGTCATTAAGACTCCCACAACGCCGAAAAACATTCCGATGCTCAAATTTCCGATATTGGGACTTCCGGATCTTAATTTTCCGACGAAATAATAATCGTTGTCTCTTTTTTCTGCCTTCGTGAAAAGATTTTCGATAGGAAGATAAACATACAATTCTCCTTTGTAAACAAGGGCATACACATCATCTTTCTTTATTTCTTTTTCTTTTCCGTCTGCTGTTTCAAATATTCTGTGAATTTTGGGTTGGTTTCCGTAAAATTTAACGCTGCTGATTTCCTGTTGAGGCTGCTGGTTTTTCAGAGAAGTATAATCTTTGTACAGTCCGTCTTTCAATTCAGAAGAATTAAAGAGACTGATTGATTGTTTATAGGCATCATCAAAATTTTTAAGCTGTTCCCATGTGTAATGCTCTGTTGTATTAGGTTTTCTGGATGCATTTTTAGCAATAAATTCTCCCAGCATTTCACTGCCTTTTCTTAAAATTTCTTTCGTTACATCGGCTGATTTATGCTCTGTTACGGTATCTGTTTTTTCGAGCAAAGAGTAGGTTCCGTCATCATTTTTAGCAAAAAGAAAGCCCTGGAAATAACAATACCCAAATTCTGTAAATGCTTTTGAGACTTCAGCAAAATACAATTGTTTAAGATATAAAACCAGACTTCCGTTTTCTGCATTTTCTCCGTTTATGCTGTTTAGAACATTTTGAAACTGATCAGAAAGGGGAGATGTAGGAACCACTCTGGCTTTTGCATTCAATGCGCCCTGCTGCACAATTCCAACGGCTGTTGTATCAATTCTGGCATCAATAATTGTAATGGTTTTATAATAGCTTTTCTCTGCTTTTTGAAAAGGCGGGGTAATCGTAAAATCTTCCGTTCGCTTCTGTGCGAATAAAATGGCAGATAAACATAGGAATACAAATAGTACATTTTTTCTTAAAAATATTTTCATGATGGTTGTTATTTTATTTTACTAACGGTTTAAATGGATGATTAGTCTATAGAAGTACAAAAACCTCAAAGAAAATTCCCTGAGGTTTGATTTATAAATGATAAAAAGGTAGCTGATCAAAGTCGAAGCTACATATTTCTTCTGTACTTTCCACCCACTTCAAACAAAGCATTGGTAATCTGTCCAAGAGAGCAGTATTTCACAGCATCCATCATCACTTCGAATAAGTTTTGCTGATTGATTGCGGCGTGTTGCAGGGTTTTCAAAGCGGCTTCCGATTTGTCTTCATTGGATTTCTGGAAGTTGTGAAGCATTTCAATCTGGAATTGCTTTTCTTCCTCTGTTGAACGGATAACTTCTCCCGGACGAACCGTTGGCGAACCGTCTTTACCTAAGAACGTGTTCACTCCGATAATCGGATATTCTCCGGTATGCTTCAGCCATTCGTAATGCATCGATTCTTCCTGAATTTTTGAACGTTGGTACATCGTTTCCATTGCACCCAAAACGCCACCTCTTTCCGTGATTCTGTCGAATTCCGCGTAAACGGCTTCTTCCACCAAATCCGTCAATTCTTCAATAATAAATGAACCTTGAAGCGGATTTTCATTTTTCGCCAATCCTAACTCTTTATTGATAATCAACTGAATTGCCATCGCTCTTCTTACCGATTGCTCAGTAGGAGTTGTAATTGCCTCGTCATAAGCATTGGTGTGCAATGAATTACAGTTGTCGTAAATTGCATACAACGCCTGTAAAGTGGTTCTGATATCGTTGAAATCAATTTCCTGAGCGTGAAGCGAACGTCCCGAAGTCTGGATGTGGTATTTCAACATCTGGCTTCTTTCGTCGGCTCCATATTTTAGTTTCATCGCTTTTGCCCAGATTCTTCTTGCCACACGTCCGATTACTGAATATTCAGGGTCAATTCCGTTGGAGAAGAAGAACGATAAGTTCGGTGCAAAATCGTTGATGTCCATTCCTCTTGAAAGATAATATTCAACATAGGTGAAACCATTTGCCAATGTAAATGCCAACTGAGAAACCGGATTGGCTCCTGCTTCCGCAATGTGATATCCTGAAATGGAAACAGAGTAGAAGTTTCTTACTTTTTCTTTGATGAAATATTCCTGAACATCGCCCATTAATCTCAAAGCAAATTCAGTAGAGAAAATACACGTATTCTGCGCCTGATCTTCCTTTAAAATATCTGCCTGAACAGTTCCACGAACGGTTGCGATTGTTTTAGCTTTAATTTCAGCATACACATCAGCCGGAATGACCTCGTCTCCTGTAATTCCCAGTAGTTTTAAACCTAAACCGTTATTGGAAGGAGGCAATTCTCCGTTGTATTTTGGTCTTTCTAAACCTTTATCGTCGAATTTTGCTTTTAAAACTTCCTCAACTTTTGCCTCAAGCTTATGCTCAATAATATATTTCTCCACATTCTGATCGATGGCTGCATTCATAAAGAAAGCCAACAACATCGGTGCAGGTCCGTTAATTGTCATTGAAACCGAAGTTAATGCATTTACCAGATCAAATCCTGAATATAGTTTTTTAGCATCGTCCAAAGTGGCAATAGAAACGCCCGCATTTCCGATTTTACCATAAATATCCGGCGGTAAAGCAGGGTCCTGTCCGTAAAGAGTTACCGAGTCGAAAGCCGTAGATAAACGTTTTGCAGGCATTTCCGCAGAAACGTAGTGGAATCTTCTGTTGGTTCTTTCAGGACCTCCTTCTCCGGCAAACATTCTTGTAGGATCTTCCCCGGTTCTTTTAAAAGGATAAATTCCCGCAGTATAAGGGAAACTTCCCGGAAGATTTTCCTGTCCTTTCCATTTAATCAGATCGCCCCAGTCGTTGTATTTCGGTAAAGAAATTTTCGGAATTCTTAGGTGGGATAAAGATTCTGTTGAGGTTTCCACTTTAATTTCTTTTCCTCTTACGAAATAGGAATAAAATTCAGCTTTGAAAGCCTCTTTCGTATCATCCCATGTTTTAAGGAAGTCGATGTTTTCCTGTTGAAGTTCTTTTTCAGCTTTCTGATATTCAGCATCTAAAGTTTCATTGGAAAGGAAATTTTTAACCCCTTCAATATGATACATTTTTCTTGCCAGTTCAGCCTGTTTTTCAACATTCGCATCGTACTGTCTGTTGTTTTCAACAATTTCAGAGAGATAACGTACTCTTTTAGGAGGAATAATGGTTACTTCGTCTGTAATTTCCTGTTCAACAAACGATTGTAAATTTAAATCAGTAAATTTTTCATTGACTTTTGCAACCAGTCTGTTGTATAATTCTGTTGTTCCATGATCATTGAACTGAGATGCTTTTGTCGCATACATAAGCATTTCATCCAATGGCTGTTCCCACAGCAAATGGTTTCTCTGGAACTGTTTTCTTACGGCTTGAAGGGCATCAAGAGCGCCACGTTTGTCAGATTTATTTAAAGCAACCAAATCTGCGTAATCCAGCATATCGATTTTCTCCAACTGTGTGGAAGCTCCGTATTCCGGAGTCATTACATACATTGAAACATCTGCAAAATCAGATACTTCCGAGCCGGATTGTCCGATACCTGAAGTTTCCAGAATGATAACATCGGGATGAGCCAGTTTCAGCACATTTAATGCAGAATGAATGAATGGAGAAACTGAAACGTTGTTTTCTCTGGTTGCCATTGAGCGCATATACACTCTTGGATCATTGATCGCGTTCATACGGATTCTGTCTCCCAAAAGTGCACCTCCCGTTTTCTTTTTAGAAGGGTCGATCGAAATGATCGCAATTTTTTTATCAGTATTGGAACGTAGGAAACGTCTTACCAATTCGTCTGTTAAGGATGATTTTCCGGCTCCTCCGGTTCCTGTGATCCCGATAATCGGAATATGTAAGTCTTTTGATTTTTCGTCAATGGCTTTTACTAATTCCGGTTTTTCTTCCGAGAAGTTTTCAACGGCAGAAATGATTTTAGCAATGCTTGTAGAATTTTCAAAACTGATTGAATCCAGATCTTTTACATCAATATCTTTTCCTGTTGCGAAATCTGATTTCTGAACCAAATCGTCGATCATTCCCTGCAAACCAAGTTCACGGCCATCATCCGGAGAATAAATTCTATCAATTCCGTAAGACATGATATCTTCGATTTCTTCGGGCAGAATAACACCGCCTCCGCCACCGAAAATTTTGATCTGCGGAGAGTTTTTCTCTCTTAAAAGGTCATAGATATATTTGAAATATTCGTTGTGACCACCCTGATAAGAGGTTAATGCAATGGCATTTGCATCTTCCTGAATCGCAGTATTTACTACTTCTTCTGCCGATTTGTCGTGTCCAAGGTGGATAACTTCGCATCCTGTTCCCTGAATCACACGGCGCATAATATTAATTGCAGCATCATGACCGTCGAATAGCGACGCAGCCGTCACGATTCTGACTTTATTTTTTGGAGTATATTTTTGGGTTTCCATAAAAGATTTAGAAAATTTCTGAATTTTTCAAAGATAAAAAAATTGATCAGAGGAGCTCACATAAATGCAGATTTATTTGATCGCAGTAAAATGATAAAGAGAAGATAGGCGTTTTTAAACTTCGTATCAAGGTACTTTACATTAAAAAGGAGGAAATATACTCCCTCCCTCTTGCTGATTTTTTTAATAGTATATAGTATCTGTGTTCTTTTAAAATAAGAATAATCGCTTTTAAATTGTTAAAATTATCCACTTATTGAGTCATAGTTCCGGTTTTCAGTGAAATTCGTTGATATTTATATTTTTGTGTCATCAATTTTGCACTACATTTATTGCTCAACGATTGTAAGAGTGTTATATGAAGAATCATTAATCAGATTAACTCCGATTCCGGGGTTCAAGTCTACCCAAGCCAAAGGATAAAGTCTTTGTCCAGCTGTTAAATGTACAGTAACGGTACAGTTGCTGCCGACAAGCGTAGAAATAACAGTTCCACTTGAATTGCGGCTGTTTGCAGGAAAATTGTTGGCACATTTCAGGCGGTTTAGGATAGTTGTCGCATCACTTCTTACTTCCCATATAGCTTCAATTTGGTTAGGATCGTCAAATGTTGTATTTTGAAAAGCCTGAACCAATGTATTGGCTGCAAAAGTAAAAGTTGCCAGATAATTTCCTGTCCGAGGTGCAGTAAAATATCCTCCCGTAGGATTTGTTTCCCCGGCGCCGTTTGATCCTGCTGTAAAATTATTATTAGAATCATAAATTTTATTCCATCCGAAATAATAAGACGTTCTGTGAGGAATATTCGGTGTATCTGTTTTATTTGCAATAACTACAGATTTGTTAGAGTTTGTGGTACTTTCTATGTTTACCCACTCTAAGCCGTTGCTGTATTGCAGTATAGTTCCGTTGTACCGCAAAGCGCCTTCTTTGGCTGCGTCTGCGGTAAGAGTAGTATTGCCGATGCCTATGGCGCTGTTGTTTCCTGCTGTAGTCCTTACATCCAGTTTTACTTTTGGCGAACTGTTTCCTATACCGATGTAGCCTTCTGTACCTGCTGAATTTGATATGATAAAGTCGTCCACAACAGTGGTGCTTGTAGGAGCTGCGTTGAGATTATTTTTTGAAGCATCAACATGAAATATTCCTACAGGTACAGAAGTGTCAATACCCAACTGAGCGGAGATATCTTGAAATGCAAAAATAATGAGGAGTAAGAGATATTTTTTTTTCATTTTTCATTTTTTTTTAAATTCCGAAAATCGTTAATGTTGTTTTTGCCGGGTCGGAAGCAATAATTTTGTTTCCGCCGGTAACATTTTTTACCTGCACATTTACTGTGTCGTTTTGTTTCAGGTTAAAAATGGCGGTACACGCTCCTGAAGCAGAAATATTGCTGTTGGAACTTCCAGGATAAGAAGAAACACATTTAAAAGTCTGTATATTATTATTGGTTCTGTTGCTGGTAATGATAGCTTCTACGTATGCATTGGTTCCTAAAGTCGCTGTCTGAAATTCGAAATTGAAAGTAACCAGATATCGCCCGTCTTTATTTGCTGAAAAGATGCCTGTGGCGGGATTAAAACTCTCCGTTAAATCTTTGTTCTCAGACCAGTTTACCACGGTTGAAGTAGTATTGTCATTAACAGACTGGCTGGAAACCTTACCCGCAAGGACAAATGCATTGGGGGTTACTACGGGCAATACAATCCATGTTGTTCCATCAGAATATTCTAGATTGGTTCCGTTGTATCGAACTGCGCCTGAGCCCGCATTTGCGGCGGTTTGGGAAGTGTTTCCGACAGCAATGGCATTATTGTCTCCTTTTGAGCGTACATCAACCCGCGTTACAGGGTTTTTGGTTCCTATTCCCAGAAATCCGTTTTCGTTAATTACTACATCATCATAATAATAACTTGCATCAGCTGACGGAATTTGAGGATTATTTTTTTTGGCATCTACGTGTAAAACATTTTCGGGATTTGACGTACCTATTCCTACATTTTGTGCGGAGATCTTGCCAAATAGTAAAAATCCTATCAGTATAATATATTTCATCATTATTGTTCGGTTATCGTTAAATGGTTAAAACCCTGCTCTGGATTGGAGAGATCGTTTACTGCGGTGGAGGAGGGAAGTCTCATGCTTAGATTTCCGTTATAAGTAGTCTGTCTTATGGTTGCATAAACTTTTTCGTTGGTAGTAAGAGGTATTGCGCCTACACAGGATCCTCCTATCTGCGACTGACGGGCATAAGTAACACCGGAATTATCACCGTAAGAGGCTAAACTGCGGACACATCTTTTTTCGACAGAGGTAGCTCCGGTTTCTGTGATTTTTACAAAATCAACTTCTATGACACCTCCTTTCAATACCCAATATCTCACCATATCGTAAGTGAATGTCAAAAGGTATATTCCGTTACGGGGTGCCGTAAACTCTCCGGATGACGGATCGAATGCATTTTTGTTATCTGTAAATTCTTCAAATTGGGTAACCTTTTTCTCCGTATTGTAAGGAAACTGATATTGTGCCTGAAAGGCAGCTGCACGGATTCTCGCTACCACATTTGTTTTTTCGATATCAGGCGTTTTTAGCTGAAACCATGCCGTTCCGTCGGAATATTGAATTACCCCTCCGTTTACAGGGGCATAGCGTACAGCATAAGCGGAGACTTGTGTTGCTGTTTGTGTGGTATTTCCTATGGCTAAAGAATTGTTGCTTCCTGCAGAACGCAGATCCAATTTTACGAGCGGAGTAATTGTTCCGGCTCCTACATTTCCTTTTGAATCTATCGTGAAGTCATTTGCAGTCTGGATATTGTTAGGAATTCCTGTTGCAGGATTGTCCCTGTTTCCGTCTACGTGAAATTTTTTTTGAGGATTACTGGTATTAATACCTACCTGAGAATTACACAGCTGAAAAAATAACAGTATTGTTATTAAAAGAAACTTACATTTTTTCATTCTATTATCTTATGTTTTTTGCAAAGTTATTATTAGGATAATGGTTTGCATTAATGTAACTTACGGCATATTTGCAAATTGCGGAATTTTGCAAAAGTATAATTTGCATCTTACTTGTAGGATACAGAATTTTACAAACAAAAACACGTATGAAAAAGTCCAAAAAACAAATAGCTTTTGTCATAAAGTGTATTTGGTGTTTAGTTTTTATGGGTTTCCATTATGGGAAAGCTCAAAAACAAATCCATTTTGAAGATGAGTACAATCGTTTGAAACAGTTGGCTCAGAGTGATATTCATTCTGCTTTAAAACAGACCGGCCAATTAATTCTTAACGCCCGGAATTCAGGAGAGCAAAAGTTTGTTGTAAAAGGGTTATACCTTAAAAGTTTTGCTTATCTGCTGAATGGAGATCCGGAAAGCTGTTTTGAGAATGCACAAGAATCTCTGGAACTTGCAGAGAGCATAAACTATAAAGAAGGGCAGGCTCTCGCCTACAGAATGTTAGGAACTCAGTATGCAAAAATGGAGGCTTCTGATCTTGCGATGCAGAACTTTGAACACGGGCTGAATATTTTAAAAAAATTGAGGTCTCAGGAGTCTTATGAGGTAAGAGGATTGATTCTTAATTCAAAACTGATTGTTTTGGGAGATGGTAAGGAACCGCAGCTTACAAAAGAGAAACTTGCTGTTTCGTTGCAAGTTGTAGAAGAATTCCGACATATTGAAGATCCGGAGCTTCGTAATAACCAACTGGTTTCGGCATATACTAATATCGGATACAATTATGCTGATCTGAAAAATCCGGATTCGGCAAATGTCTATTTTCAACGGGCACTGAGTCTTGTAAAGCCGGATAATTTTTATCTTCAGGCTGCCATTAATCATGATATTGGCTATCTGCATATGGGAGCCAAAGATTATCAGAAAGCCATTATGTATTTTAAAAAAGCGTTGGCTATTCTGCCGGATAATAATGATTTTGTAAATAAAAAGATAGAAATTCTAAAAAACCTTTCTCAAACCTATTCTGAAAACGGAGATCAGTCAAATTTTATTAAATACTCCCAAGAGCTTAAAAAACTTTCGGCAGTTTCAAATAAAAAAAACTTTCATAGTCTGGAAAAATCACTTCAGGAAAAGAACAAAACAATTGAGGATCAGAATACAGAAGTTTCCGTGTATTCAGGATTGCTTATTTCTTTAATCATCATCATGATATTGCTTACCGTTTTTTATCTTTACAGATCGAAAGAAAATCAAAAGAAGTATGAGGAACTGAGAAAGAAAATAAGTATAGGAAACACAGATAATAAGTCTTCAAACCTAAAGGATTCTCTTCAGGAAACATCTGCAAGTGCTTCAGGGAAAGAAATTTCTCCGGAAACTGCTGTTAAAAGCGGACTCATGGTTTCAGAAAAAACAACCGAACGCTTGCGCCTCGCTTTGCAGGATTTTGAAAGCGGAACTTTGTTTCTTGAAAAAAACTTTACTTCAGCAAAACTTGCTTCTCTGCTCGATATCAGTTCCCGAACGATTTCTGATTTTATAAAAGCTGAAAAAAATATGAATTTCAATTGGTATATTAACGATCTGCGTGTCAGGCATTTCATTCAAAAATTAGACAGTGAAAGTGAATTTCGTAAATTTAAACTTACATATATTGCAGATTATTTGGGATATTCGTCATTGGGAGCGTTCTCTAATTCGTTTAAACAAATTACAGGAATCGGACCTTCTTATTATATGAAAAATCGTAATAAAGAATTAGAATTTTAAAAAAAATTATGAAAAAAGCAATGTTATACTTCATGCTCGGAACTGTTCTGAGTTTTTTAATCAATTATTTGTTTTACAGTTCGGAAAACATCGGACTCGATATTTATTATGCTTTTGCTTTTGGCTTCGCATGGGGAATTGCTTATTATTTAGATACCCCGGATTTTACTCTGCCTCAGAAATTAGGATTATCTTTTGTTGCCATGGGAATCTTAGTTCTTGCGGGAACTTTAATTTTTAATCTGGAACTGGCTATCCCTTCCGTTCTGAAATTTTCGACGGTTTTTGTGGCGTATTATTTAATTGCAAGCTTCAGAACAAACAAAACATTGCGCAATTAATGCATCGTCATAAAACTTACATACATTAATATAAGGAACATGCAGACAAGTCCGAATAAATTCACAATAAATAAAAGGATTCCTTTTACCACGCTTATGCTCCGTGCGTTTTCGTAAACTCTGTGATGCGCAACGAAGAAATACACAAGCATATAAATGATTGCCGCAGAATAAAGCGAAAAACTGAAGGTGTTGAAGATCGTATTATCCGGAAGCAGTGAAGTGAGTTCTGAGACCGTTATGATGATCAGGATTCCTAAAAGCAGAAAGGAAAAATAGTGAAGCGTAAAAATTCCGTGATCAAAATACCACCATTTCTTCTTATTGTGGAAAAGCCAAAGTAGAAAGGCGAAAATCGGCAGGTAAATAAATAGTGCTTTCGGAAGAGTGTGAACAATATTATCAGCAAATTTTTCAAAAATCTGGTCTTTTTTCAGCCCCTGTTCCTGAAAATGAAATATTTTTTCTGCATAAGGTTTTAAAAATGCGAATGTAGCTTTTTTATCCTTGCTTTTTAGGCTTAAAGAATCATACTGTTTTAGGGTAGTAGCTCCCAAAATGCTCATTTTTCCGTCTGCTGTTTCTCCAAAAGTACCCACTTCAGGATCGTTTCTGTCCTTCGGGGCAACAGTTTTCATCTCTTTTTCCGTTTCAGGATGAGATATATTTTCTTTTATCAGTTGATCTTTTTGGAGTGAATGTTTCAGACTGTCTGTGAATCTTGCAATCTTTTCGTCCTGTTCTTTTTCTTTTAAAATCTGTTCTTTCTTTTCATGGTCTGAAAGTTCCTCTTCCGAACTTGAAAATAAAGTAGGGAGGAAAAAAGTAATAAAACTGATAAAAATATACAGTTTTACAGGAGCCACATACATTTGTCTCTTTCCGGCAAGATATTCCTTAGTTAATCTCCCGGGACGAATGAGTAAATATTTTATTGTTTTCCAGAATTGTCCGTCATAATGCGTGAAATCTTCAATGAAATGAGTGAAAAGATAATGGAACGGCTGTTTGGGCTCCGTGTTTTCCTGTCCGCAATGAGGGCAGAATCTTTCTTCAACAAGGTGTCCGCAGTTAAGACACGTTTTATCTTCTCTAATTTTTCCGTGGCTCATGATATAGATATGGATTTCAGCAAATATAATTATTTAAAGAAATTAAATAATCATATTGATATGTTTTTGAGGATAATATTAAATTTAATTAATAATTACCCTTAAAATTTATTCGATTTTTAAATGGTTTTCGAATTTATACATGAATTTTTTAAATGGTTATTTCCTTGTTTTTTGATTGGTTTCTGTACGATTAAGTCTTTCAGATACTTAGGCTTAAACACATAATCAACAGATTAAACGAAATATGTTTTTGCATTCTAAAAATAATTTGTACCTTTGCACACCCTTTTAGGGGAAAATTATGTTTAATCTTTAACTAAAACGTGTGAATACATTAAGTTACAAAACTGTTTCAGCGAACAAAGCTACTGCTAATAAAGAATGGGTTGTGGTAGACGCTGAAGGACAACCGTTGGGAAGACTAGCTTCTACGGTTGCAAAGATTTTGAGAGGTAAGCACAAAACGAACTACACACCTCACGTAGATTGTGGTGATAACGTAATCGTTTTGAACGCTGGGAAAGTAACTCTTTCCGGAAACAAGTGGAACGACAAGACTTATATCTGGCATACAGGTTATCCTGGAGGACAGAAGTCTATGACTGCGGCTGAACTTCAAAAGAAAGATTCTTTAAAAGTATTGGAAAAATCAGTAAAAGGGATGTTGCCTAAAAACAGACTTGGAGCTGCGATCCTTAAGAATCTTTACTTATATGAAGGAACTGAGCACAAACATGAAGCTCAACAGCCTAAAACAATTAATGTTAACGAATTTAAATAATTAATATGTCTACAGTTCACAAAATCGGAAGAAGAAAAACTTCTGTAGCAAGAGTTTATGTAAAGCCAGGAACTGGTAACATTACAGTAAACGGTAAAGACGCTAAAGAATACTTCTCTACAGATGTAATGGTTTACAAATTAAACCAACCATTTATCCTTTCTGAAACTGTTGGTCAGTATGACGTTACCGTAAACGTATTCGGTGGTGGAAATACAGGTCAGGCAGAAGCTATCAGATTAGGTATTTCAAGAGCTTTATGCGAAATCAACGCTGAGTTCAGATTAGCATTGAAGCCTGCTGGTTTACTTACAAGAGACGCAAGAATGGTGGAAAGAAAGAAGCCAGGTCAGAAAAAAGCAAGAAAGAGATTCCAATTCTCAAAACGTTAAGATTTGCTGTTGGCGAATGGCTTATGGTTGTTTGCTACAGAAATGTATTAATTTTTATTTAAACTTAATCTCGGCGAAAAGCCAATTGCCACAAGCAAAAAGCAAAACGCCAATTGCCCGTTACGTTTAGCATCCAAACGCTTCTCCCATCTAAAGAAGTTGTTGATTGTTTAAAAGACGGAAAGTAAACTAACAAAAACAAAAAACATGGCAAAAGCAAATGTAAAAGACCTTCTAGAGGCTGGTGTACACTTCGGTCACATGACTAGAAAGTGGAATCCAAATATGGCTCCATACATTTTTATGGAGAAAAATGGTATTCACATTGTAGACTTACATAAAACAGCTGTTAAATTGGATGAAGCTTGTAACGCTTTAGAAAAATTAACTTCTGCAGGTAAAAAAGTTCTTTTCGTAGCTACTAAGAAGCAGGCGAAAGAAGTGGTTGCAAAACACGCTTCTGAACTTAATATGCCTTATATTACAGAAAGATGGCCGGGTGGTATGTTAACAAACTTTGTTACTATCAGAAAGGCTGTTAAGAAAATGAACTCTATCGACAAAATGAAAAAAGATGGAACGTTCGAAACTTTATCTAAAAAAGAAAGATTACAGGTAGACAGACAAAGAGCTAACCTTGAGAAGAACTTAGGTTCTATCGCTGACATGGTGAGACTTCCATCTGCTGTATTCGTAGTAGATATCATGAGAGAACACATCGCGGTAACTGAAGCTAAGAAATTAGGTATTCCGGTTTTCGGTATTGTTGATACCAACTCTGACCCAAGAAAAGTAGACTTCGTTATCCCAGGAAACGATGATGCTTCTAAATCTATCGATATGATTCTTAGCGTAGTTTCTGAATCTATCAAAGAAGGTCAGTCTCAGAGAAAAGCTGATAAAGAAAAATCTAAAGAAGAAGGAGAAGTAGTATCTGCTGATAAAGATGCTGACTTTGATGCTGAATAATTAAAGATTTTCTTTACTATAGAAAAATCGCCGAATCAAAGATTCGGCGATTTTTTGTTTATATCTTATTAAGGGCAAACAAGCATTCCTGGAAAATTTGGATTATCTACACCTATTCTGCAAACACCAGAACAGCATATTTCAGTTTCTTCATTACAACCGTCACTACATTTTCTGTAACCACCTTTAATTGTTCTCAATTCTTTTCTTGAAACTTTTTTCAAATTTTTCATAGTTTTTTAATTTGTAATTTTCCTACTCTGTATGCTTTTCGGATTCCGCAATGATTTTATTCAAATGTAATAAATTACTTAATATATCACTTATTTTTGATAAAATATTTTTTCTTAGTTGGAAAGCGTTACATTATAAGACGAACTGATAAACTTTGTTTTCTGGTATACCGAATTGCAAACCATTCCCGAAATATTATAATTCTGATTTTTCGGAACCATTGCCGAGCCAATTTTATTGGCACCAATAGGGATTTTCTTAAAATAATTATTTCCGCTAATCGTAAGAACCATATTGCAGCGGGAATTATTCTCAACAGTAATTGATGTATTCGGGCTGTCTTCAGAGCCGTTTAAAAGATCCGTTAAAACTGCCGCCGTTTCAGATTTGTACGTTTTTAGTAAAGTCTGATATTCTAATTCTGTTTGATTGGCAGTAAAGGTTCTGTTACCTGCGTTTGAATTTGTCTTAAGATTTTTTACAGAACCGCTGGTTGTCCTGTAATGAGTAGTCTCACAACTGTTTAAGACAATGATGATCATAACAGCAAAAGGAAAAAGCTTTTTCATAACAAAATTTTCTTGGTGTAAATTTAAAACTTTTACTTACTCGCCCGTCGTAATTTATTTTCCAGTCTGAACAGGATTATTAATGGTTAAAAAAATACTTTTCTTAATTTCTTTCTGTGAGGAATATAAAACATCACAGACGTGGCTCGTTAAAGTATAACTTCCTTTATTAATTACGATAGAATTTTCTCCTTTCGCCGGTACTGCAAGATTATAGAAATCTTTTCCCTGAATTCTTAAAACGATATTACAGTCAGAATTATTTTTAAACAAAAGAATAACTTCTTTGCTGCTGATATCTTCATTAAACATCGCATTAAGCAGTTTTACTGTTTTGTCTTTATGTTCAGCGGGTGTAGAAGCAATCAGGCGTTTAAATTCCTCCGTTTCCGAGGCATTAGAATTCTTCATTAGGTTGGAAGAAATTTCGGAAATAACAGGTCTTGCTTCCATCGGTTTAGCATCCTTTTTTCCTTTTGTCCACTCCGAGTTCTTTAAGGCGATCACCTTGGATTTTAATACGCTTCTTTTCGGATCATCCGGATGCGCTGTTTTCAGGAATTCTTCTATTTCACTGATATTTTTGCTTTCTAAAATATTCTGGGATTTATTTTGTACCTGAGCCGTGTTACAGCATACAAGAATTTCCGTCGAAATAATCAACATTAATTTTTTCATAACTTATCTTTATAATTTTGTGTTTGTACGTGAAAATGCAAGGGTGTAGAATATTACAGCCTTTAATTGTTTATGTGAATTTTATCACTTAAAAAACTACCGATAAGTTAAATTTGTAAAGAGTCTGGAAATACTGAATTTTTTTTCATGATGTGTTTTGTTGTTTAGTTAATTCTGAATTTAATATACGTTATTGTTTTTCCTTTAGCAGAAAAAAGCTCCTCATAGTACGTTTTAATATCCCTTAAATGCGGAGTATTCGGATCATATTCTAAAGCTCCGTAAATATCGTGGTGTGCGGTAATGATTTCATAACCTGCCCCTTGCAAAAATCCTAAAGTATAGCCGTGAAGAAATTCAGAATCTGTTTTCAGGTGAATAATTCCTCCGGGTTTTAAGAATTTCTTATATCTTTCTAAAAAGTCAGGATGCGTTAATCGGTGTTTTGTACGCTTGTATTTAATTTGCGGATCCGGAAATGTAATCCAGATTTCATCCACTTCATTTTCTCCGAAAAAATAATCAACGAGTTCAATCTGGGTTCTCAGAAAAGCCACATTCTTCATGTCGTTTTCTACAGCTTCCTTGGCTCCGAACCAGAATCTTGCCCCTTTAATATCAATTCCGATAAAATTTTTCTCAGGGAATGTTTTTGCAAGACCTACCGAATATTCTCCCTTTCCGCAGCCTAATTCTAAAACAATAGGATTGTCGTTTTTAAAGAAATCTGTTCTCCATTTTCCTTTAAGATCGAAACCATTTAAAGCATCTTCCCGCGTTGGCTGAATAACGTTTGGTAATATCTTGTTTTCTGCGAATCTTGCTAATTTATTTTTACCCATGTGACATTTATAAAATCCTGCAAAAATAACTAATTTTAAGCAAATGCTTCATTTTTAAACCTGAAAATAACAGCTAACTGCGTTATTTTCTCATAGAACTTCCCAATGCAACCATGATGGGTTTCTGGATGGTTTTCTGTGAGGCGTACTGAGCTCCGCAGACAATACTCGTAAAAAGATAATCACCTTTCTGTACCACAATCGAATTGTCGCCGTGCGAAGGAACAGGAAGCCTGTACTTCGTAGTTCCGATTCCTTCTATTCGTACAATAATATTACAGTCCGATTTATTTTCGATCATCACAATACATTCTTTCGCATTGGGGTCGTTATCGAAAAGAGAGTTAAGGATTTTTACCGTTTTGTTTTTATGTTCCGTCGGATTTTCCGCCATCAGCATATTAAATTCAGAAGCTTCTGCATCAGGAATGGCAGCAACAGGTTTAGTGTTTGCAGATGTTGCTGAAGCAGCAGCAGGAGTAGCAGGAGCAATGTATGCGTTTTTAGGATTGCTTGGTGTGTACACTACCGCAGATTGCCCCACCTGCAGTTCTTTCTGATATTTTGCAATCTGTTTCTGCTTGATGAGGGCATTCATCTCGTCAAAAGATATTTTGGTAGAAGGTCTTCGCTTCAGCATAGCAAGCCAGTCCTGCATCTGTTTTACTTTCTGGTCACCGGGTTGGGCATTTTTTATGTATTCCTTCATCATTTCCATTACGCGGGGTTTAAGCACAGATCTTCGCGGATCATCGGGATGAGCATCTCTCAGGAAAGCATTAATTTCGTAAATATTTTTACTTTTTAAAATTTCACTGTAATCTTTCCCTTTCGACTGAGCGGAAAGAGTGATGCACAGAATCATACTAAAAAATATAAATAACTTTTTCATTCACTGGTATTAAAGTGTAAAAGTAAAATATTTTCTCGTTTAATTGATTTATTTTTAAGGCATTAGTATCCAAAATTGCAGCGAAAATTACACCAACTGTAATGAACAATCAATTTTTTCTAAATTTAAAAATTATTTTAAGTAAAACAAAAAAATGTACATCCCAGTTGGAAATGTACATTTTTTTTATTTGTATAATGAGAAATTTTATTTCAGAACATCCTGAAGGTGAGAATTCCTTAATCTTCTCTGGTAAATCGGAAGATATTTTTCTATAGGGATTTTTACAGCTTCAAAGTTTCCGGCGAGAACATAAGGTTCGATATTTTCTGAAGTATAGACAAACTGCAGGAAGTTATCAATTAAGTTTTCAGGAATTTTGAATCTTGTAAAATAATCTTTTCCCAAATAATTTTTAATCTGCGTTACAGAATTATTCATTTTTTCGTAGGCTACATAGCGCTGCTTTTTCTTTCTTTCTCCGGATAAAATATCATAAATACTTTCGAGGCTGAAGGTAAGTCCGCCATCGCGAAGACCTGCAACAGGAAGCTGCGGCGGAGTTCCGTCTCCTTTAGGTTCCGGAAGGCCGATTACTTTTTTAATGGCTAAAGCCTTATCTTCTTTTCTGATTGAATTTACATCATAACGTAAGTTTCCGGTAGGCTTAAACCTGCTGATGATGACTTCCTGAATATCGTGATACGCCACTTTCAGCTCAACCAGATTTTTCTGATCCATCATCTGGGGCGTCAGCTTAATATCTTTTCGCTCTGTAATAATCGACGTGAAACGGATCACATCTCCCGGATTGGCAGAGATAGAAAAATCACCATTATAATCACTTAAAACAGTTTTCAGGGTATTAAGATTCGTAACATACATCTGGTTCAGATACAAAACAGAATTATCTTTTAGAAAAACTTCTCCGGAGTATGTTTGTGCGTTAATTTTTGCCAGAAAAACCAACAGCAGCAGAGTAAATAGCTTCTTCATATAATACCGCAAAATTACGCAGAAAACCAACAAACTATACCTATTTTAGTAGTGAAAACAGGTTAAAGTTATATTAAACTTTGATTCGGAATTGTTAATGAATGTTATAAGGATGCATTTAAATATAAAATGTGTGAAAATTTTTAATGATTTTTCATCCCGATTAATAATTCTTTACCAAAAGCCAACTCGTATATTTTACAGTAGTTGTGCCACCGAACTCCGTCCAGCTGATGAAATACCAGTACGTTGCTGTATTTACGAGTCTTCCTCCGACTCTTCCGTCCCAGGTAAATCTGTTGGAAGGCGCTCCTTGAAATACTTCCGCTCCATATCGGTCAAAAATTCTGAAAACAATGTTGTCATTATTCATTAATTCAGAATAATTTATAGCATCATTATAGCCATCAAGATTAGGCGTAATTGTATTGATAAGATTAATAATAACAAATGGTCTGGTCACTTCCTCGCACTGATTAGTGTCCCGAATGTGGATAATATGATTTCCCCTCGGAACATTCATGAAAACATTTGAACTCTGCCAGTTTACGCCATCCAGAGAATATTCGTAAGGCGGAGTGCCACCGCTTGCTCCGATCGTTACTGTACTTCCGTTTATTTCAATCATCGTGATAACCGGAAGAGAAGATTCTGTAACGGTTACATTTTGTCTGTAGGTACAGCCTTCTGCGGTAAGATCTACCCAATAATTTCCGGGGGCAACATTTCCGATTGAAGAGGTGGTTGCTCCGGTACTCCATAGATAACTGTCGAATCCCGGTCCTGCATCTAAAGTCGTCAGTGTTTTAGGGCAAACTACTTTATCTTTCAGAATAAGTGACGATTTCGGAGTTTTTATCGTAACAGTAATTGAAGCAATATTAGGACAGACTCCGGATTTCTCAAATCTTATAAAAACCGTTTGGGTTCCCGATAAATTCATTGGGTTTGCAATCTGCGCCGTGTTGTTCTGTGCATCCAGAAGCGTAGGGTGAAAAGTCACGGTAACAGAAGGATCTGTTGTAAACTGACTGATATAAGGCATCAGATCAATCACTTTTGTACCGTCCAGATTATCATCACACATGGTGATGGCGTGTGTGGTTTTAATTAAAGAAATTTTATTTCCGATAACAAAAACAAGCGGCTTTACAATAGGAGGACAACCGTCCGGAGAATCTACTCTTATATAAATTGTAGTGGTGGTTGTGTAAGACCAGTTATTCGGTAAAGTATTTGCGTTTCCGGCATTGGCATCTGCTAAGTTAGCGTAATATCTTACATTCGTAAAATAAGTCGGATTGTTTAAAACAAGAGGGGTGATGTTAGGCAGAATTACATTCACCACGCCGTCCAGATTATCATCACAAAAAGTTCCGGTATAATTATTAAGAACGTTGGCAAAAGGATAAAGATTAAGCGTAATCTGGGCAATGGCTTTACATCCAAGTGTATTTTTTACCACGGCATACACAATGGTTCCGTTTGTTGCGGTATAAGAAGTCGTATTGGTAATTGCGGTTCCCGGAGTTTCGTTCTGGGCATCCAACAGATTCGTATAATAGGTAATGGTTACCGGAGAATTAGTGGTAACATTGGCTGTTGTTAAATTAAATATTCCCTGTCCCGATCCGTTATCACAGACTTTTAATGTTGCATTATTCACCGTTAAAACCTGAATATTAATGGTAACGGTTACAGTTTCGCAGTCAGGAAAATCCGGGTTGTTTCCGCAGAATGTATACGTGAAAGTGTCTGTTCCTGCAGTTCCGGGATTCGTAACGGTGTAAGTAATGACTCCTGTCGTTGCATTTACGGTTGCCGTTCCCAAAGTCGGAGCCGTAAGCACTGCGACTGTAGAAGGAACCGGAGTCTGGATAGAACTGGTAAATGCAGGAGTAATTGTTTTTGTGGTACAGACATCATAGGTCGCGGTAGACAGTTTTGTACAGTTCTGTACCTTGTACTGTGCCGTGATTAAAGGAGCACAGCTTCCCATTGTTACTGAGCAGGTGTAATAACCGGACTGAGTCGGTGAGTAAGAAGCTCCTGTAGCTCCCGGAATTAAAACTCCGCCGACGTACCATTGATAGGTGTCATAAATTACAGGATCTACCGTAAGTATTATTCCCGGAGCGCAGTCTCCACCGGATTTTAAAATTACAGGCTGTGTAGGAAATCCTGCGAAAAAACCGCCATATCCTACTGCGTCACTTCCTGCGTTGATTCCCGCTGTTATCGCTTTAGATGAAACAACGGTTACCGTTCCTGCAGTATTCGGAATTCCGTAAGTTACCCAGTTAAGAGTTCCCGTCATATTGAAAGGACCTGTTGAAATAGGAGGGGTAATTCCGTTTACGGTAACTACTGCGCCTCTTTCTGTGATGAGATTTAATTTCGTGGGAACATTTAAAATACCATTGGGATTCCCGTTGGAATACACAAAGTTTTCATCAATTAATCCAAGTTCGTTAATCTGTTTCGGTAAGTAACAGTTCAATGCAGGAATAAAATTGAATCCACCGGTTGCCACTTCGTTCCCTGCGGTACTTGCACCTGCAAGAACCTGATAAATATAGACGTTTTTGGTTGTTTTGATGTATAGATTATAATGTCCGCTTCCCTGAAGCTGATATTTGGAGTCCGGAATCATGAAATACTGCCCCGTATTTAAAGTGGCAACAGGAACGACTTCATTATTTACACGGATTTCCGTATTGTCTTCGGTGGCAATTACCAAAGCACCTTCCATATTCGAACCGATGCTTCCGTTGCCTTTTACCAAAGCAAATTCATTTCCTAATCTGTCCACCGGAACCGCCTGATCCATTAAAATATCCGAACTTGAAGGAAAATTGCCTGCATATTGCCCGTTGAAATTTCCGTTCGTAACATTGATGTTTTTGTTGGCTGTAATTTTGGCTCCGATAAATCCGTCAAAATTTCCCGCATTATTTCCGATTCCGTCGATGATGTAGGATTGCCCTTTATTTAAATTAAACGTAATGGTAGGATTGGTTGCTCCCGTTGTTCCGTTGGAAAACTGTACAGTGGGTTTATATCCTGTTATGGTAACGGTGGTATTGTCTTCAGTTGCCAGAACACTCGTCATAAAATTCAGGATAGAATTACTTACAGAGAGGGGAGCATTGGCTGCGTAAAAAGTTTTTCCGGTGGAAGGAATTCCTTTAGATGTAATAATTTCAGCGTGATTAAACACTGAAAATCTTAAGTTGGCGTAAAAGGGAAATTCTGCTTTTACATAAAGTCCTTTAGTTGTCGTCGTAAAAAGATCTGTCTGCAGTGACGTAATAATATAATCTCTTAAGATATCAACTTTTTGAGGATTTCCTTTGCTGATCGTTACCGTAGCAATTAAAGTGTTGTTGTTATAAATTTCTACCGGAAAAGGCGAAGTACGGTTAGTAGAAAGATACAGTTTCTGATTGGGATTTGAATTTCCTGTACGGTCTACCATCGGCGCAAACCAGTGTTCTCTATCCAATTGTGCAAAAGTAGAGGTGAAAAACAGAAGTAAAAACAGAAAAGATAGAATTTTCTTCATTCAGATATTGCCTTTAACACAAATTTAATAATAAAAAGCATTCTAAGCTTAAAAAAATAAAAAAAACCATGATATCAAAATCATGGTTTTCAGAGTATTATTTAAAGAGATATTTAAAATTAATTTCTGTTTTTCACTAAGATCCATCCGGAATATTTAATAGGGGTCTGTTTACCGTTTGGCTCATTCCAGCTTACATCATACCAGTAGTTTCCTGTAGGTACTTTTTTGCCGCCGACTGCGCCGTCCCATTTGTATCCGTTTTCTTTATTTCCCTCATGCATTTTTGTGCCGTATCTGTCGTAAATATTGAATACAAGATTTTTCTTGTTTCCTAACGCAGAATAATCAATTACATCATTTACGCCATCTCCGTTCGGAGTAATTACGTTAATAAGATTCGGTACGGTAACTTCTACCTGCATTGGATTACAGTTGTAAGAATCTTTTACATAGAATGTATTATTTCCTCTCGGAACATTGGTAAATACATTAGAATCCTGCCAGTGAATATTATCAATGGAGTATTGATAAGGAGCTGTTCCTCCCAATACATGTACCGTAACGGTATTGTTTGAAATATCAATATTTGAAATAACAGGCTGTTCTGAAGCATAGACTTTTACTGTCTGTCTTGTTACACAATTTCCAGTTTTCAGATCTACCCAGTAAGTTCCTGTAGTAACGTTACTGATCGACTGTGTTGTTGCACCTGTACTCCATAAATACGCTGTAAATCCTGGACCGGCATCTAAAGTTGTTTTATTTTCAATACAGATAATCTTCTCCTGTAAAACACTCGAATACACCGGTGGAAGAACAATTAAAGTAACTTTTGCTATTCTGAAACATCCGTTTGCATTGCTTACTTTCACGAAAACCACTCCGTTTGGTGCTATATAGTTTACCGGATTGATGATTTCATTGGTTCCGAGCTGTGCATCCGTTAAAGAAGGATAATATTTTTTTGTAATTCCTGTAGTGGTAGATACAAGAGCCGTTGTAAGGTCAAATAATGCCGTAGCAGGATTAGCCGGAATAAAACATGATCTCAGTGTTGCGTCTGTTACTGTAGGACTTGCAGAAACGGTAAACGTTAAAGTTACCTGCTCACAATCCGTAAAATCAGGATCGTTTCCACAGAATTTATAAACCATAGTATCTGTACCTGTAAAACCGAAATTTGGAGTATAAATGATTACGCCGTTCGGATCAATAACTGCAGAACCGTTTGCAGGAGGTGTAACAATCGTTACTGTACTCGGAACATAGGTCTGGGTAGAATTTGTAAAAGACGGAACCACAGCCTGAAAACCTTCACAAACCGTAAGCGCTTTTGTAGACTGCTGAAGGCAGGTGTAGACTTTATAAACAGGAGTTATTGCAGGAACACAAGATCCTACTGTAATTCTTACCGTATAATTTCCTGCTACTGTCGGAGTATAACTGTTTGAATTGGCTCCCGGAATAGGGTTTCCGTTCAGATACCACTGATACGTTTCATAGCTGTCGTCAACCTCAAGAACAATTCCCGGAATACAGTCTCCGGTTTGTTTTGTAATTAAAGGAATGGAAGAGAATCCTGCAAAATATCCTCCATAACCTGCCGTGCTGTATCCTCCATTCACTCCTGCTGTTACCGCTTTGGTGGAGGTTACCGTTACGTTTCCTGTAATTCCTGTAATGGCATAAGTTACCCAGTTGGTATTTCCGGTTAAAGGATAAGGTCCCTGAGCGGCAGTAGGAGTTGCTCCGTTTACGGTAACTGCTGCTCCTGCTTCTGTCAGAATATTAAGCTTTAGGGTTACCCCCGAAACACTTGGCATTTCGTTGATCTTTCCGATCTCATCGATTTTTCTTGGAAGGAAACAGTTCAAAGGCGGAATATAGTTGTATCCTCCGGTATTATTTTCTGTTCCTACTCCTACTAACTGATATAAATATACATTTTTAGAGGTTGAAATAAACATATTGAAATGTCCGCTTGCTCCTCCCTGCTGAATATAATTGGTTTCATTAATTCTATACCATTCCCCTGCATTAATCGTTGCAATGGGAGCGGTGGCGCCGTTGATGAAAATCTGGGTATTGTCTTCTGTGGCAATAACAATTCCACCTTCCATATTTTCGGCAGGAGCGGTAGATCTTGTTTTTACCATGGCAAATGTATTCCCCAGTCTTTCCGCCGGAACCGACTGATCCATAATTAAATCTGAACCACTTGAACTTAAAGCACCGAAGTTACCGTTGGAACTTCCGTTGGTTAATGTGATGGGCTTATCAGAAACAATTTTGGCTCCGATAAATCCTGTAAGGTTTGCTGCGGTGCCATTATTTCCGGCCATAATGTAAGACTTTCCTTTATTCAGGGTAAAAGTGTGGGTATTGGTACCGGAAGGAGTTCCTCCTAAAAAGACCAATCCTGACGTATTCCATGTAACCGTAACCTGTGTATTGTCTTCCGTAGCCAAAATCCCTGCTGTAAAATTATTGGAAGTTCCCGTTCCTGCATTGGTATTGGGCGGATTGGCTACGAAGAATAATTTCCCGATTCCTGCTTTACCTTTGGATGTGATGATCTCACCGTGCGAAGGTTGTGCAGATCTCAATGTGCAGTAAAAAGGCTTGTCTCCCTTCAGGTAAAGACCTTTTGTAATAATCTGTAACGCCTCCGAAGTGGTGGTTGCGCTAATAAGATTGGCAGAAACGGTATACGATTGAGGATTTCCTTTGCTGATGGTAACGGTGGTAAGCAAAGTATTATTATTATAAATTTTTACATCAAAAGGAGTGGTAGAGTCTGTTGAAAGATATAACGCATTGGTATATCCTGTGGTGGATGCATAATAAGGCGCGATCCAGTGCTCTGTATCCCTCTGTGCAAAAAGAGTACTCATGCCGAAAAGCATCAGTACAAAAGACAGTAGAATTTTATTCATAAGTTGTTGAATTAGGATTCATGCAAAAATAATGGAATTTTCTAATACATATTCAAATTATGTTTTAAATATAATAACATATTAGCGTAAAAAAGCCACGATAAAAAATCGTGGCTTTAAGATTCAGCTTTTTTGTTTGCTTAGTCAATATTTTTAACAAGGATCCATCCTGAATATTTAATCGGCGTTTTTTCCTTGTTGGGTTCATTCCAGTTGATGTGGTACCAATAGGTTCCTGTAAGTATTTTCTTGTCGAAATGTTTACCGTCCCATTTGTAGTTGTTGAATTTATTCCCTGTGAAAATTTTATTTCCGTATCGGTCGTAGATCACGAAGCTTAAATTTTCCTTGTACGCAAGTTCGCTGTAATCGATGAAGTCATTTTTATTATCTCCATTCGGCGTGATGGCGTTTAACAAATTCGGAACCGTTACCTCTACAAAGATCGGGGTACAGTTATAGGCATCTTTCACGTAGAAAATATGCTGTCCTCTTGAAAGTCCTGTAAATACATTGGAATCCTGCCAGTTGGTAGGAGAATCCACGGCATATTTATAAGGCGCTTTTCCTCCGGTTACCTTTACCGTCGCCGTATTGTTTGAAATTTCAATTTCTGAAATAACAGGATCCACTGCTTTTTTCACGCTTACAAACTGTTTTACGGAACATCCGTTGTCTTTAAGAATAACCCAGTAATCTCCTACCGGAACTCCTGATAATACCTGAGTGGTTGCTCCTGTGCTCCACAGGTAAGACTGATATCCCGGTCCTGCATCAAGATTCGTTCTTGCGTCGATACAGATGATCTTATCCACAAGAACCGGAGATCTTTTCGGAGGAATTACCACTAAGTTTACTTTGGCAATTGCATAACATCCGTTTGAGTTGTATACTCGGATGTAAACCGAAGCATTCCCTGAAATGTATGCTAACGGATTCAGGATTTCATTGGTTCCGTTGCTTGCATCAACAAAAGTCGGATAATACTTTTTGGTAATCGGCGATTCTGTGGAAACATTGGCAAGCGAAAGATTAAACGCTGCTTTTGTTTCATTATTTTCAAGATAACATTCGCTGATGGTAGCTTCTGTTACCACCGGAGTCGGAAGATAAGCCAGAGTTATTTTGGCATTTCCTGTACATCCTTCGTTGGTCGTCACTTTTACATAGACAATTCCTGCTGCAGAAAGATAATTGGCGGGAGTTGTAATTTCGTTGGTTGCTGCGTTCAGGTCAGCAAGGGTAGGATAGAATTTCTTGACCACCGGAGTGTAAGTCGTTACATTGGCAGCAGTAAGATCAAAGAACCCTTTTCCGTTGTACTGACAGGCTTTGATGGTGGTGTCCGTTAAAATAAACGGTACCACTGTAAGATTTAAAGTTACCTTTTCACAGTCAATAAATTCGGGAGCATTTCCGCAGAACTGGTAAACAATAGTATCTGGACCTAAGTATCCCGGATTCGGAATGTAGGTAATCTGTCCTGCACCGTTTACCGTTGCAGTACCGTTTGTCGGATAGGTAAGAATGGTTACCGTACTTGCAACAGGCGTCTGTGTTGTAGTGAACGAGAAAGCGGGCGTAATGACTTTCGTTGCACAGGCATTAAGAGCTGCTGTTGTATTTCTTACACATGAAAAAACTTTATAGATGGGAGTGGTAACGGGCGGACAGGTTCCCATGGTTACTTTCACGGTATAGTTTCCAGCTACGGTAGGCGTATAAACGTTTTGTGTTGCCCCGGTGATCGGGTTTCCGTTCAGATACCACTGGTAGCTTTCATAGCTGTCATCAACCTCAAGAATAATCCCCGGAATACAGTCTCCTGTCTGTTTTGCAATTACCGGGATGGAAGAGAATCCTGCGAAATATCCACCGTACCCTGCGGAACTGTATCCACCGTTAACTCCTGCTGTTACCGCTTTGGTGGAGGTTACTGTCACATTTCCTGTAGGATTATCGATGGCATAGGTTACCCAGTTGGTGTTTCCGGTTAATGGATAAGGTCCCTGAGCAGCGGTTGGAGTGGTAGCCGCTCCGCCGTCGATGCTGTACGTAACAGCAGCTCCTGTTTCAGTTAAGATATTTAACTTTAAAGTAATTCCGGAAATTCCCGGCATTTCGTTAATCTTTCCGATCTCATCAATTTTTCTCGGAAGGAAGCAGTTCAATGGTGGAATATAATTGTAGCCTCCTGTATTGTTTGAAGTACCTACTCCCACTAATTGATAAAGGTATACATTTTTAGAAGTGGATACCAACATATTAAAATGTCCGCTTGTACCTTGCTGTACATAATTAGTTTCGTTAATTCTGTACCATTCTCCGGCATTGATTGTTGCTAATGGAGTCGTTCCGCCATTGACAAATATCTGAGTATTGTCTTCTGTTGCAATAACAATTCCTCCCTCCATATTTTCGGCAGGAGCGGTAGATCTTGTTTTTACCATGGCAAAAGTATTCCCCAGTCTTTCCACCGGAACCGACTGGTCCATAATTAAATCTGAACCGCCCGAACTTCCTGCTCCAAAGTTTCCGTTGGCGCTTCCATTGGTTAAACTGATGGGCTTATCGGAAACTATTTTGGCTCCGATAAATCCGGTAAGATTTGCCGGAGTACTATTGTTCCCGGCTAAAATATAAGACTGTCCTTTATTTAAAGTAAAGGTTTGAGTATTTCCTGTAAAAGTGGCGGGAGCACCGATAAACTGAATTCCTGATGTTGTCCAGGTTACGGTAACTGATGTATTGTCTTCCGTAGCCAAAATCCCTGCTGTGAAATTATTACCCGATCCGGTTCCTGCGGTTGTATTGGGTGCATTAGCTGAAAAGAATAATTTCCCGATTCCTGCTTTACCTTTGGATGTAATAATTTCTCCGTGTACACTTTGTGCAGATCTCAATGTACAGTAAAACGGTTTGTCTCCTTTAAGATATAAACCTTTTGTACCTACCGTAAAAGCATCGGCTGAAGCTGTAGCTGTTATATTAGCGAGAGGAACGGTATACGATTGAGGATTTCCTTTGCTGATGGTAACGGTCGTTAGCAAAGTATTATTGTTATAAATTTTTACATCAAAAGGAGTGGTAGAGTCTGTTGAAAGATATAACGCATTGGTATATCCTGTTGCGGATGCATAGTAAGGTGCAATCCAGTGCTCTGTATCCCTCTGTGCAAAAAGAGTACTTATGCTGAAAAGCATCAGTACAAAAGACAGTAGAATTTTATTCATAATTATAGAATTAGGATTCTTGCAAAAATAACAGAATATTTAATATGTTCTTAATAATATTTCCAAAAAAATGGTTGTAAATACGTAAAAAAGCCACGATAAAAAATCATGGCTTTAGGATTCAGCTTTTTTGTTTGCTTAGTCAATATTTTTAACAAGGATCCATCCTGAATATTTAATCGGTGTTTTTTCCTTGTTGGGTTCATTCCAGTTGATGTGGTACCAATAGGTTCCTGTAAGTATTTTCTTGTCGAAATGTTTACCGTCCCATTTGTAGTTGTTGAATTTATTCCCTGTGAAAATTTTATTTCCGTATCGGTCGTAGATCACGAAGCTTAAATTTTCCTTGTACGCCAATTCGCTGTAATCGATGAAGTCATTTTTATTATCCTCATTCGGCGTGATGGCGTTTAACAAATTCGGAACCGTTACCTCAACAAAGATCGGGGTACAGTTGTAGGCGTCTTTCACATAGAAAATATGCTGTCCTCTTGAAAGTCCTGTAAATACATTGGAATCCTGCCAGTTGGTAGGCGAATCCACGGCGTATTTATAAGGTGCTTTTCCTCCGGTTACCTTTACCGTTGCCGTATTGTTTGAAATTTCAATTTCCGAAATAACAGGATCCACTGCTTTTTTCACGCTTACAAACTGTTTTACGGAACATCCGTTGTCTTTAAGAATAACCCAGTAATCTCCTACCGGAACTCCTGATAATACCTGAGTGGTTGCTCCTGTGCTCCACAGGTAAGACTGATATCCCGGTCCTGCATCAAGATTCGTTCTTGCGTCGATACAGATAATCTTATCCACAAGGATCGGAGATCTTTTCGGAGGAATCACCACTAAGTTGGCTTTGGCAATTGCATAACATCCGTTTGAATTGTATACTCGGATGTAAACCGCTGCGTTCCCTGAAATGTATGCTAAAGGATTTAAAATTTCATTGGTTCCGTTGCTTGCATCAACAAAAGTAGGGTAGTATTTTTTTGTAATCGGCGTTTCTGTGGAAACATTGGCAAGCGAAAGGTTGAAAGCTGCTTTTGTTTCATTGTTTTCAAGATAACATTCGCTGATGGTAGCTTCTGTTACGACGGGAGTAGGCAGGTAAGCTAAAGTAATTTTTGCATTTCCTGTACACCCTTCGTTGGTCGTCACTTTTACATAGACAATTCCTGCTGCGGAAAGATAATTGGCAGGAGTTGTAATTTCGTTGGTTGCTGCGTTCAGATCAGCAAGGGTAGGATAGAATTTCTTCACCACCGGTGAATATGTCGTTACATTGGCTGCGGTAAGATCAAAGAATCCTTTTCCGTTGTACTGACATGCTTTGATGGTGGTGTCCGTTAAAATAAACGGAACTACCGTAAGATTTAAAGTTACCTTTTCACAGTCAATAAATTCGGGAGCATTTCCGCAGAACTGGTAAACAATAGTATCTGGACCTAAGTATCCCGGATTCGGAATATAGGTAATCTGTCCTGCGCCGTTTACCGTTGCTGTACCGTTTGTCGGATAGGTAAGGATGGTTACCGTACTTGCAACAGGCGTCTGTGTTGTAGTGAACGAGAAAGCGGGCGTAATGACTTTCGTTGCACAGGCATTAAGAGCTGCTGTTGTATTTCTTACACATGAAAAAACTTTATAGATGGGAGTGGTAACGGGCGGACAGGTTCCCATGGTTACTTTCACGGTATAGTTTCCTGCTACGGTAGGAGTATAAACGTTTTGTGTTGCTCCGGTGATCGGGTTTCCGTTCAGATACCACTGGTAGCTTTCATAGCTGTCGTCAACCTCAAGAATAATTCCCGGGACACATTCGCCTGTTTTTTTCGCAATAATCGGAATGGAAGAGAATCCCGCGAAATATCCTCCGTACCCTGCAGTGCTGTATCCACCGTTCACTCCTGCTGTTACCGCTTTGGTGGAAGTTACCACTACATTTCCTGTAGGATTATCGATGGCATAGGTTACCCAGTTGGTATTTCCGGTTAACGGATAAGGTCCCTGAGCAGCGGTTGGAGTGGTAGCAGCTCCGCCGTCGATGCTGTACGTAACGGCAGCACCTGCTTCAGTTAAGATGTTTAATTTCAGAGTAACTCCGGAAACACCCGGCATTTCGTTGATCTTTCCGATCTCGTCAATTTTTCTCGGAAGAAAGCAGTTCAATGGTGGAATATAATTGTAACCTCCATTGTATGAGAATCCCTGAATCCCTATAAACTGATACAAGTAAACATTTTTAGAAGTGGAAATGAACATATTGAAATGTCCGCTTCCCGCGGTTTGTTCTACATAACTTGTTTCGTTAATTCTGTACCATTCCCCTTCATTAATTGTGGCAACAGGTGTTGTGGCTCCATTAATAAAAATCTGGGTATTGTCTTCTGTGGCAATAACAATTCCACCTTCCATATTCAAGGTAGGATTGGTTGCTTTGGTTTTTACCATGGCAAATGTGTTCCCCAGTCTTTCCACCGGAACCGACTGGTCCATAATTAAATCTGAACCATCGGAAGTATTTGTCGCAAAGTTTCCGTTAGCATTTCCATTGGTAAGGGTTACGGGTTTGTCTGAAACGACTTTGGCACCGATGAAGCCGTTTAAATTAGCTGATGTTAAATGATTTCCTGCTAAGATATAAGACTGTCCTTTATTTAAAGTAAATGTCTGTGAATTTCCTCCGGGTGTACCTCCGATAAAAACTAAACCTGCAGTATTCCAGGATACGGTAACTGATGTATTGTCTTCCGTAGCCAAAATCCCTGCCGTAAAATTGTTAGTGGAGCTGCTCGCTGTACTTGGAGTTGCTGCTACATAGAATTTTTTTCCGATTCCTGCTTTACCTTTTGACGTGATAATTTCTCCATGTGCCGTCTGAGCGGATCTTAAGGTACAGTAAAACGGTTTATCTCCTTTGAGGTATAATCCTTTTGTTCCAACCGTAAAGGCATCTGCGGCACTAGTTCCATTGATAAGATTGACGGCAATAGCATACGAAACGGGTGCTCCTTTTGCAACGGAAACTGTCTGAATCAGGTTATTGTTATTGTATATTCTTACGTCAAACGGAGTGGTTGAGTCCGTAGAAAGATATACAGCATTGTTATATCCTGTAACCGATGTATAAAACGGAGCAATCCAGTGATCGGTGTCTCTTTGGGCAAAAAGCGTGTTAATCGTACAAAATATCAATACGAAAGACAGTAGAAATCTTCTCATATACAATTAATTATGATTTCTACAAATTTAAAATAATATTTAATAAATGTTAACGAAAAATAAAAGAAAGTTTAAAAAATATTAACGATTCTTAATCAATAGCCATCCGGAGTATGAAACCGGTAATTTAGTATCGGGTTCATTCCATTTTAATAAATACCAATATGTTCCTGTAGACAGGGGTCTACCGTTAATTTTTCCGTCCCAGGTGTAATTTTTATCTGACGATCTGTATACCGGAGCTCCGTAACGGTCTACGACTTCGATTGAAACATTTTGTTTAATTCTTAGGTCGGAATAATCCAGTATGTCGTTAAGTCCATCTCCATTCGGAGTAATCGCATTGATAAGATTTAATACTAAAAATTCTTTAACAACCGGAGAGCATCCGTCTTTACTTAAAACATAAACAGTATGCATTCCTCTGGAAAGACCTGTAAAAATATTAGAAGTCTGATAATCTATTCCGTTTAGTGAGTATTGATATGGAGGAGTTCCTCCGGTAACGGTAACAGTAGCATTATATCCGGAAACTTCAATTTTAGAAATAACAGGAGATTCAGCTGTTGTGATCTTCACATACTGTCTGTACACGCATCCGTTGAATCCAAGGTCTACATAATAATTTCCTGCTCCGGCAATAATGGATTGTGTAGTTGCTCCGGTACTCCAGGAATAAGATGTAAATCCTGCACCTGCATCTAGTGTTGTTGTGTCATTAAGGCATACCACTTTATCGGCAAGTCTGGTAGATTTTTTCGGTGTTTTTAAATTGATTGTTAAAACTCCCGTAATTGGACATTCTGTAGCGGAAGTAAATCTGATGTAGAAGGTACTTATGGCGGAAATATTCTGGTTCGGTGAAATAGCATTGGTTGCCGCCTGTGCATTAGCCAATGTAGAGTAGAACGTAAGACTTACTCCTGCATTCGCCGTAAAAAGATTTTTATAATCATTTAAATTTACCGCTTCAGAGCCACTGATATCACTGTCACAGATATCTGTTGCTGCATTTCCTGTAATTAAGGTAATTTTGTTTCCTATGGTAAAGTTAATCTGACCAAAAACAGCAGGACAGCTTCCGGTAAGTGCATCCACCCTCACATAAACAGTGGTATTGGCTGTGTAAGTCCAGTTTGCAGGAAGCGTATTGTTATTACCTGCATTGGCATCAGCCTGAAGTAAATAATATCTTACATTAAAGTTTGCAGAATTGGTCACAATAACAGGAGTGATGCTTGGGAAATTTACATTCACGATGCCATCAAAATTATCATCGCAAAGCGTTGCGTTATAATTGCCTGTGTTGATGTTTGGAGAAGGAGTTGTTGTTAAAGTAATCTGTGCTACTTTTTTACACCCGTAAGAAGATGTTACGTTTGCATAAATCGTTCCAGCCGGTCCTGAATAATTTCCGGGTGCTGCAATGGGAGTTCCCGATAACGCCGCATTGGTATAATACTGCACTGTAGTTCCTGAATCTGGCGTTACATTAGCCGAGGTTAAGTTAAACGTTCCATTTCCGTTCGTGTCTGCACATGAAGTTAATGATGCGTTTGTTGTCTGCAAAACATCTGTATTGATGATAATTTTAAAATATTCAAAGCTTGCAGGACTTCCGTTTCCTTCTATATAGTAAATGAAACTATCTGTTGTATCTGCTGTAAGTCCTGCATTGGGAGTATAGGTAATTTGCCCCGTTGCTGAATTAACGGTTGCTGTTCCGGAAGTAGGAGCTAAAATAATATTTGTATTCGCCGGAACAATGGTTTGTGTAGAATTTGTAAATGCAGGAGAAATTACCTTTGTGTTGCATGATCCGATGTTGTATGTTGTAGTCGTGATCGGAGGACACAATGTATAGGAATAAGCATCAGTAAGCAAAGAACCGCAGTTGTTTTTAGAAACCATACAGGTATAGTTTCCTGCGCCGTATAATTCAGGATTGATGGAATATGAAGTGGCTCCCGAAATAGGATTTCCATTAAGATACCATTGATAATTATCGTACGTGTTATCTACCTGAAGCAAAATTCCGAGATAGCAATCTCCAGTTTTTGAAATTACGGGTACAGAAGAAAATCCTGCAAAATAGCCTCCATAACCTACTGCGCCGCTTCCTGCTGCAATTCCTGCGGTTACGGATTTTGTAGAGTTAACGGTAATGGTGCCGGTAATATTAGGAACAGTATAGGTTACCCAGTTAGGATTTCCGTTTACAGGATAAGGTCCGTTAGCTGTAGCAATCGGATTTCCGTTTAAAGTTACGGTTGCCCCGGTTTGGGTGATAATATTGAGGCGGGTGTTAAATGTCTGATTCCCGATTTGATTGATAAATCCTATTTCATCTACTTTGTTGGGCATAAAGCAACTCAACGGAGGAATAAAGTTCATCCCTCCTGTAGCGTATTCATTGCCTCCGGTTGTAGAAGAAACTCCTGCTAATAGCTGATAAACATAAATGTTGTTATTGGCAGAAATGCTCATGTTATAATTATCTCCGGTTCCGTGCTGTATATAATTATTACTTGGAACCATGTAATATTGTCCTTCGTTTAAAGTGATTCCTGTAGCAATCCCGTTAATTGTAATCTGGGTGTTGTTTTGTGTTGCCACAATCAGCGCGGTTTCCATTTCGGAAAGTATGGTTCCGTTTCCCTTCACCACAACAAACTCTTTTCCCAGTCTTTCTACAGGAGCTGCCTGATCCATAAGGATATCGTTGTTGGTGAAGTTTAAATTGGTATAAATTCCGTTAAAATTTCCGTTGGTAACAGAAATCGGTTTCGAAGATTGTATTTTCGCCCCGATTAACCCATCAAGATTCACTGCAGAATCTGTACTTAAAGCATCTACGATATAGGATTCTCCTTTATTTAAGGTAAATGTTTTTGTGGGGCTTGAGGAGCCATCTGAGAAAACAACATTGGGATTATATCCTGATATCACAACATTAGTATTGTCTTCTGTAGCAGTAACTCCTATAGTAGAGTTGACATAAGTTGCAGCACCGGTAATAGGTGCCATTCCTACGTAGAACGTTTTTCCTAATCCTGCTAAACCTTTAGAGGTAATAATTTCAGCATGGCTTGGGACAGAAAATCTATAATTGGCGAAGAATTTTTTTGTTCCTTTCAGGTAAACTCCCATTGAATTCGGACTAAATAAATCCGATGGATTAGTAGTGATTAAAAAACTATTTGGAATACTTACCTGAGCGGGATTTCCTTTACTCACCTGTACTGTGGTATAAAGAGCATTGCTATTATAAATTTGCACACTGAAGGGAGTGGTTTCATTGGTGGATAAATATAAATATCCCTGAAGATTCCCTGTACCAGACTTTGAAGCCATTGGAGCAAACCAATGATCGGTATCAAGCTGTGCATTGAATAATAAACAAAGAAATGTACAAATGGTTAGTAAAAGTTTTTTCATATTTCTCAATAAGGGATGCAAATGTAAGTATTAAAAGTCAATTTTTTACATAAAATTTAATTAGTAATTTCTATAATTATGAATATTGTTGAATATTTAATATTTTTTTAATAATTGGAAATATATTATAATTTCAATAAAAAAATCCTGATGATTTAATTCATCAGGATCAATAGTATTGGGTAAAGTAAAAAGTTATTCTCTGTTTTTTATCAAAATCCATCCGGAATAGGAAACAGGAAGTTTTGTATCGGGTTCAATCCATTTTAAAATATACCAGTAAGTTCCGGTCGGAAGAGGTCGCCCTCCTGATTTTCCGTCCCAGGTATAACTTTTATCTGTGGATTTATAAACAGCAGCTCCATATCTGTCTGAAATTTCAATCGACACGTTTTGTTTTATTTTCAGATCAGAATAATTGAGAACATCATTGATGCCATCTCCGTTCGGAGTAATTGCATTGATAATATTTACAATTAAAAACTCCTTAACCACAGGTAAACAACCGTCTTTTCCTAAAACATAAACGGTATGAATTCCTCTTGCAAGACCCATAAATGTATTGGAAGTCTGATAGTCTATTCCGTTTAATGAGTATTGATAAGGAGGAGTTCCGCCTGTAACATTTACTGTTGCATTAGAAGCCGTTACGTTGATGCTGGTGATTGTCGGAGCCTGCGAAGTCGTTACATTAACAAACTGACGATAAACGCATCCGTTAAAACCTAAATCTACATAATACGTTCCCGCACCGGCAAGAATTGTCTGAGTAGTTGCTCCCGTACTCCATGTATATGAATTGAATTCCGCACCCGGATCCAATACCACTTTTTCTGTGGAACAAACCACTTTGTCATTAAGCTGACTGGATTTTTTAGGCGATCTAAGCGTTACATTAATAATTCCTGTATTCGGACATTCAGTTCCGCTCACAAATCTTACATAGAACGTTTTTGGCGAAGTAATGGTTTGGTTTGCAGGAATTGTATTGATACCATTCTGAGCATCTGCTAAAGTGGCATGAAAAGTTAAAGTAATGGCAGGATTAGTGGTAAATAAATTTTTATAGTCATTAAGATTTGCATTTTCAGAACCGTTAAGATCATTATCGCAAACATCCATATTCACGACGTTGGTAAGCAACGTAATTTTATTTCCGATTTTAAAATTAATCTGTCCGAAAGCCGGAGGACAACTTCCTCCCGCTGTATCTACTCTTACATAAACGGTTGTATTTGCTGTATACGTCCAGTTTACAGGCAGAGTGTTGCCATTTCCGGCATTTGCATCTGCCTGATTCAAATAATATCTTACCGTAAAATTCGCAGCATTGGTAACAATCTGAGGGGTTACGGTTGAAAAATTCACGTTAACGATACCGTCAAAATTATCATCACAAAGACTGGCGTTATAATTAGCCGTATTGATATTTGGAGAAGGAGTGGTTGTTAAAGTAATCTGTGCCTGTCTGGAACATCCATTCGCAGAAGTGATATTTGCATAAATAATTCCTGCCGGTCCGGAATACGTCGCAGGATTAGTAATCTGTCCGGTTAAATTTGAGTTGGTAAAATAGGTTACCGTAACTCCCGGATCAGAAGAAACGTTGGCTGTGGTTAAATTATAAGTTCCGTTTCCGTTGGTTCCTGCACACGAAAATAAAGAGGCATTCGTAACATTAGGCAAAGGATTTACCGTTAAAGTAATCTGAGCTGCTTTTGAACAACCTGCTGCAGAAGTTACATTTGCATAAATAATTCCTGAAGTTCCCAAATAATTCGCAGGATTGGTAATCTGTCCTGTTAAATTAGAATTGATAAAATAAGTTACTGTCACTCCCGGATCAGAAGAAACGTTGACAGAAGTTAAATTGAAAGGTCCGTTTCCATTAGTTCCTGCACAAGATGTTAAAGTCGCGTTATTCGTACTGGGTAAAGAATTTACCGTTAAAGTAATCTGAGCAGTTTTAGAACATCCGTTTGCAGAAGTCACATTCGCATAGATAATTCCTGAAGGACCTGAATAGGTTGCAGGATTGGTAATTTGTCCTGTTAGATTAGAATTGGTAAAATACGTTACCGTAATTCCCGGATCAGAAGAAACATTTGCTGCCGTTAAATTGAACGTTCCGTTTCCGCCTGTTCCTGCACATGAAGCCAGAGAAACATTATTGACATTCGGAGAAGCATTTAAAGCTAATGTAATCTGTGCCTGTCTGGAACATCCATTCGCAGAAGTGATATTTGCATAAATAATTCCTGCCGGTCCGGAATACGTCGCAGGATTAGTAATCTGTCCGGTTAAATTTGAGTTGGTAAAATACGTTACCGTAGTTCCCGGATCAGAAGAAACATTGGCTGTTGTTAAATTATAAGTTCCGTTTCCGTTGGTTCCTGCGCACGACGATAAAGTGGCATTCGTAACATTAGGCAAAGGATTTACCGTTAGAGTAATCTGAGCTGCTTTTGAACAGCCTGCTGCAGAAGTTACATTTGCATAAATAATTCCTGAAGTCCCCGAATAATTCGCAGGATTGGTAATCTGTCCGGTTAAATTTGAATTGGTAAAATAAGTTACCGTAATTCCCGGATCAGAAGAAACGCTGGCTGAAGTTAAATTAAACGTTCCGTTTCCATTGGTTCCTGCGCAAGATGCTAAAGTCGCATTATTCGTATTGGGTAAAGAATTTACCGTTAAAGTGATCTGAGCGGTTTTCGAACATCCGTTTGCGGAAGTCACATTCGCATAAATAATTCCTGAAGGACCTGAATAGGTTGCAGGATTAGTTATTTGTCCTGTCAGATTAGAATTCGTAAAATACGTTACCGTAATTCCCGGATCAGAAGAAACGTTGGCAGAAGTTAAATTGAATATTCCGTTTCCACCTGTTCCCGTACATGAAGCCAGAGAAACATTATTAACATTCGGTAAAGCATTTAAAGTTAATGTAATCTGAGCGGTTTTTGAACAGCCGTACTGTGAAGTCACATTGGCATAAACAGTTCCTGCCGGTCCGGAATACGTCGCAGGATTAGTAATCTGTCCGGTTAAATTTGAGTTGGTAAAATAGGTTACCGTAGTTCCCGGATCAGAAGAAACATTGGCTGTTGTTAAATTATAAGTTCCGTTTCCGTTGGTTCCTGCACAGGAAGCCAGAGAACCGTTGTTTACCTGTAAAACATTTGTATTAACAATGATTTTAAAATATTCAAAATCAAAAGAATTTCCATTCCCCTGAACGTAATAAATGAAATTATCGGTAGTGTTCGTTGCAGAAGGATTGGGGGTATAAGTAATTTGTCCTGTTGTTGGATTTAGCGTAGCAGTTCCCGATGTTGGCGGTGAAATGATACTGGTAAGCGATGGAACGATAGTCTGTGTAGAGTTCGTAAACGCAGGAGTAATCACTTTTGTGTTACAAGACCCGATATTGTAGGTTGTAGTGGAAATCGGAGGACATAAAGTATAGCTGTAAACTCCGGTTAATCTTGTTTCACAGTTGTTTTTTGTAATTAAACAGGTGTAATCTCCGGCTCCGTATAATTCTGGATTGATTGAGAAAGAAGTGGCTCCCGAAATTGGATTTCCGTTTAAAAACCATTGATAAGTGTCGTAATTGTTATCAACCTGCAAAAGAATTCCTGCGTAGCAGTCGCCGGTTTTTGTAATGGCGGGAACAGATGAAAATCCTGCAAAATATCCACCGTAACCTACCGCGCCGTTTCCTGCTGCAATTCCTGCCGTGACAGGAAGCGTGGAATTTACTGTAATATTTCCGTTAACTCCCTGAAGAGAATAGGTTACCCAACCCGGATTACCCGTTACAGGATAAGGTCCGCTGATCGCGCCGATGGCACTTCCGTTAAACGTTACATTGGCTCCTGTCTGGGTAATGATATTAAGTTTGGTATCAAAAGAATTGCTTCCTATTTTATTGATAAAGCCGATTTCGTTAATTTCTTTTGGTAAAAAACAGCTTAAAGGAGGGATAAAATTCATTCCGCCTGTTGCATATACCGTACTTCCTGAAGTTCCTGCAAGAAGCTGGTAAACATAGACATTATTATTGGCAGAAATACTCATGTTGTAATGTCCGTTCCCCTGATTGATATAGCTGGTTCCCTGAACAATGTAATATTGTCCTGCATTCAGTGTAACACTTCCTAAAAGGTTTCCGTTTACTGTAAGTTTGGTGTTGTTTTCCGTGGCGATTACTAAAGCAGCTTCCATTCCGGAATTGGCAGGTCCGTTTCCTTTTACCAAGGCAAATGTTTTTCCTAATCTTTCCACAGGAACAGCCTGATCCATCAGAATATCTACATTGCTGTTATTTTGGGTGGTATAAATACTGTTGAAATTACCGTTGGTTACCGAAATAGGTTTATTCGCCGTAATTTTTGCGCCTACTAATCCTGTTAAATTACTTGAGGACAAATCACTCTGCGCTTCAATGATATATGATTTCCCTTTATTGATGGTAAATGTTCTTGTGGGCGATGAAGTACCGTCGGAGAAAATAACGTTCGGATTGTAGCCGGATAATGTTACGGTTGTATTGTCTTCCGTCGCAATAAATCCAATGGTTGAATTAACGTAAGGTTTTGCGGTTGTATTCGGGGCAACGCCTACGAAAAAGTTTTTCCCGATTCCTGCCAAACCTTTGGAAGTGATGATTTCTGCCTGATTGGGAACTGCAAATCTGAAATTGGCGAAGAATTTTTTAGAACCTTTCACCTGTAATCCCATTGATCTTTGTGTAAAAAGATTGGATGGAGTAGAGGCAATCATATAATTGTTCGGAACTGTAACCTGTACCGGATTGTTTTTACTCACCTGAACGGTAGAAAACACCGTATTGTTATTGTAAATCTGAACCGAAAACGGAGTTGTTTCATTGGTGGATAAATACAGGTAGCATTCCGGAGTACCCTGAAGTGAACTTGCCGACATTGGAGCAAACCAGTGTTCTGTATCCAATTGGGCATTAAGAATAAAATAAAAAAAAGAGCAAAAGATTAGTAGAAATTTTTTCATGTCTAATAATAAGGGCTGCAAATCTAAGCATTAATAATCAATTTTTTATGATGATTTTTATCCAAATAACTCCATTTAATGTAAATTTTAAATATTTAATAATGCGTTAATATTTAGACGGTTTGCTGTTTTTTTAACATAAAAAAATCCCGATGAAAAATCACCGGGACTGTATTTTTAATCCTGAAAAAGATTATAAGCTTACTCTTACAAATCCTGTAACTTTAAGATCTCCGTTTACAGACTTCACATAATCAGCAACAGACATGCTGCTGTCTTTAATGAAATCCTGGTGTACCAAAGTATTGTCTTTGTAGAATCTCTGCATTTTACCTTTAAGGATATTATCGATAATGTTTGCAGGTTTACCTTCTTCTACAAGTTTGTGTCTTTCGATTTCCAATTCTTTATCAATCGTTTCCTGAGAAACAGAAGTTTCGTCTAGAGCAATTGGATTCATCGCAGCAGCCTGCATAGAAACAGATTTTGCAACTTCGTCTGCTCCGTCTACTTTTGCAGAAAGAGAAGTGATGGCAGCAATTTTATTTCCAGCGTGGATGTATGCTCCTAAATAAGGACCTGTAATTCTTTCGAATGCACCGATCTCGATTTTTTCACCGATAACACCTGTTTGCTCGATTAATTTTTCAGCAACAGTGATTCCGTGGAAATCTGTAGCCAATAATTCTTCTTTAGAAGCAGCAAAAATTGCCATTTCAGCCAATTCATAAGCTAGCTCGATGAAAGCTTCGTTTTTACCTACGAAGTCAGTCTCACAGTTTAAAGAGATAATAGCACCTAACGTGTTATCTTCGTTTACTCTAGCGATTACTGCCCCTTCAGTAGACTCTCTGTCAGCTCTGTTAGCAGCAACTTTCTGTCCTTTTTTTCTAAGGATATCTACCGCTTTTTCGAAATCTCCTTCAGCTTCAACTAAAGCTTTTTTGCAGTCCATCATACCTGCACCTGTTTGGTTTCTCAATTTTGCTACGTCTGCAGCAGCTGGTGTATAAGACATAATATCTATTATTTTTTTTATTTAAGATTAGTATTAATTTTTAGCTTAATTTTAAAGCGATGCAAAGATAATGATTTTAATGATAAACTAAAAAATGACTTTTTGCGTTATTTGTATATTTAATAAATTTTTAAATGCTTACTTAATGAAAAAAATATTTCTCCTCATATTTTTATGCATTTTCACTCTTGGATTTTCGCAAAAAAAGAAAAAAACGAAATCCAAAGGCATCGTGGAAAAGGAAACCGCCATCATTTATACAGAAAATGATGCGGAAACCACTGCGGAAGCAAGAGTGATTGCAGGATTTCTGAAACAAAATCCCGGACATGCCAAAACAGATTATTTCAAAAGAAAACTGATTGCCATCATTACGGCAGGAAATTCTCCTGAAGCCAAGCCAACCATTAAAGCGTTGAGTGAAGATAAAATAAAGCAGATGGTTTTGGATAACAATAGCCTGAATAATTCTAAAACCATTGCAGCCAATGCTTCTAAAGCGGAAAGAACCGTAAACTACGCGAGTGTTGCCGGATCGAATAAAAAATCTTCCGGAGCAAGCGAACAGAACAAAAAGACAGCAGCCATGCTAACGCATCTTTTTAATAATGATCCGATGGATAAGGAAGCGTATATCAATATTAAAAACAGGTCTAAATGTAATTTGATTGTAAAAATCAACGGGAAAAAATACTACAATCTGGATGTTCCGGCAAACGGACAGAATTTTTTATTGGTAGAAAAAGGAGAATATATTTTAACCACAATGGTTTGTGATGCCAAATATTCGTCCCTGAAAAAGATTAATAAAGATATTGAGATCGAATTGAATCTGAGTGAATAATTGAATAGAGAAAAGAGCTAAAAAAATTAAGAAGATTTTTCTTAACCGGTTTAATTTTTTTTATCCTTTAAATTGCCCCATCGCGATGAATTTCTCCTGTCTCTGGGTTTCAAGTTCTTTTCCAGTGAATTTTGAAAATGCTTTGATGTTCTGCAATATTGAATTTTTTAAGTTCAGATACGTTGTTTCCGGATCGTAATGCGCTCCTCCAAGAGGTTCTTCCACAATTCCGTCGATGAATTTTTCTCTTAAAGCATCTTTCGGAGTCAGGTTCAGAGCGTTTGCCGCATCTTCTTTATGATCCCAGTTTCTCCAAAGGATGGATGAGCAGCTTTCCGGTGCAATTACCGTATACCAAGTGTTTTCCAACATATATACTTTGTTTCCTACACCAATGCCTAAAGCTCCGCCACTCGCTCCTTCACCAATGATATAGGTGAAAATAGGAGTCTTAAGCATCGTCATTTCAAAAATGTTTCTTGCAATTGCTTCTCCCTGTCCTCTTTCTTCCGCTTCAAGACCAGGATAAGCTCCCGGTGTATCTACCAAAGTAATTACAGGAATTCTGAATTTTTCTGCAAGCTTCATCAGTCTTAAAGCTTTTCTGTATCCTTCAGGATTCGGCATTCCGAATCTTCTGTGCTGTCTTTCTTTTGTCGTTCTTCCTTTCTGAGTTCCGATGATCATTACTTTCTGACCGTCCAAGGTTGCTAAACCACCGATCATGGCAGGATCATCTGCGAAATTTCTGTCTCCGTGAAGTTCTAAGAAACTGCCTTTATCCACCATTCCGTGGATGTAGTCCAGTGTATAAGGACGATCCGGATGACGGGAAAGTTGTACTCTTTGCCAAGGGGTAAGATTTCCATAGATTTCTTTTTTCTTTTCTATGATTTTATCCTCGATCTGGCTACATGCTAATTTTACATCAACACCACTTTCTTCTCCTACTAAAGAACAGGTTTGGTATTGGTCCATTAATTCTTTTATAGGAAGTTCGAAACTTAAATATTCCATTCTTGAAGTAAATTAAATCTTTCAAATTTATGAAAAATTATCAAAATCTATTTAAAATTATTTACTGCATTGTTTATTCTGGAGATAGTCTCCTCTTTTCCAAGAAGTTCCATGATGTCCGGAACATCTGGTCCTTTCAGTTCTCCTACTAAAGATAATCGCAACGGCATCATCACTTTACCCATCCCCAGACCTTTATTTTCCGCGAAATCATGAACCATTTGCTTAAGATTTTCAGCATTAAAATCAGCCCCTTCAAGATTTGAAGCCAATTCCCCTAAAATTGCCGAAGTTTCATCATTCCAGGCTTTTTTAGATGCTTTTTCATCATAAGAAGTGGGGGCTTCGAAGAAAAACTTTCCGTTTTCATAGATATCTTTTGGGAAAGTAGCTCTTTCCTTCATCAGCTTAATCACTTTTAACAGTTTGTCGTCTGACAATGTTAAATTTAAATCTGAATTTTTAAGAATATTCAATAATTCATCATCCGAAGTTTTCTGGATGTACTGATGATTGAACCATTCTGCTTTTTCCTTGCTGAATCTTGCTCCGGCTTTATGAACTTTGTTCAGATCAAATTCTTTTGCCATTTCATCCAGAGATAAAATTTCTTTATCGTCTGCAGGAGACCATCCCAAAAGCGCAACCATATTGATGAATGCTTCAGGCAGATATCCGCTTTCTCTGTATCCTTTGGAAACATTTCCTGTTGCAGGATCTGTAAAATTTAAAGGAAATACAGGGAACCCGAATTTATCGCCATCTCTTTTGCTTAGTTTTCCGGAAATTCCTTTTTTAAGAAATTGTTTTACAGAAGCTAATATTTCATTGTCCTTATCATTTTCGCTTAACATTGATTTAAATCTTGGACTTTTTACTTCTGAAAAGAAAGATTTAATAATTGTTGCAGATTCATCAAAAGAAAACTGATTGTTTTTTGCTACAAACTCTTCTGTGAAAGATTTAGTAATTTCATCGATATTTTCTTTATTAATTAAAGTTGAAACATCAGGTTTTAAAATCAAAGAAAGATGGGCAAACTGAGGCGCTTCCCAACCCATTGCTTCATATAATAAAGTGTGTAGTCCTAAAGAAGGCAGCCATTCTTCACCACGAATAACGTGAGAAATTTCCATTTCGTGGTCATCGATGATGTTGGCGAAATGATAAGTCGGCATCCCGTCGTTTTTTACCAGAACTTTGTCATCTAAAGTATTGGTGTTCACAGATGAATTCCCTCTGATGATGTCCACAAGATTTAATGTTCTGTCGATCGGCATTTTGAATCTCACGACATACGGCGTTTTTTCATCCAGCAATTTCTGAACTTCCTCTTCAGAAAGTGCAATACTGTTTCTCAAACGGTTTCTTGATTTATTGTCATAAGAAAAAACGTCTCCTCTTGCCTCATATTCTGCACGGATCGCGTCCAGTTCTTCAGCGGTATCAAAAGCAATGTAAGCATAATCTGTTTTTAAGATCTGCTCTGTATATTTATAGTAAATATCTCTTCTTTCAGATTGTCTGTACGGAGCGAATTTTCCTCCTTTTTTCGGGCTTTCATCGGCAATAATTCCGCACCATTCAAGGGCTTCTTCAATGTATTCTTCTGCTCCTTCAACGTATCTTGCGGTATCTGTATCTTCAATTCTCAATACAAATTCACCTCCCTGGTTTTTAGCAAAAAGATAATCGTATAATGCGGTTCTTACGCCTCCTAAATGTAAAGGTCCCGTAGGACTTGGAGCAAAACGTACTCTTACTTTGTCCATTTTAAATAAAAATTTTTGCAAATTTACTTAAACTAATATAAAAAGGTACATTTATTTGCGATAAAGTAATTTAATTGCTTATCCTTAATTCATCAGAATACTTAATTTTAACGCAAAGTCCGCGAAGTTTTCTTTTACTACTAACTTTTTTAAGTTCGCAAAGGCGTTTCACTCAGCAAAGAACTCAAAAGTTTTTCAATGATGGCAATTTCGGATAACCATATTTAATAATGTATTTGAATGATTTAATTTTCGGATAATAAAAATCATTCAAAATAATTTCCTTTTCGAAAAATAACAGATATAATGCTGTATTTTTGTGGAGTTTTAAATTCACCATGGCACAAGTTAAAAAACAGAATAAGTTGTCTTTTTATATTCAGGGATTTGCAAGAGGATTATTTCCAGTAAAATCTTTCGAAAAAAAGATTGATGATCTCTATAAAACCGTTTCCAAAGAACAGCTTACAACAGTTGAAAGAAGAGTAGACTACTACAACAAAATTTCATCGGAAACCCAAGTAAATCATTCCGGAACTACAATCGCAGATCTTTTGAAGCCTAAAACTCCGAAAGCCTACTATTTTGATACTTATGAGTATGCAAGATATTTTCCGAAAGATTTAAAGATTGATTTTGCATTTGGTGATGTTAATACCATCCTTGATTTTCCCAAAATAACGAAAAGCCGTCCTATTCACGGAAATAATGAAAACAATATTTTACTGAATCTGGATAAGGCGAGGCATTTCGTATCTGTAAAAGACAGTCTGAATTTTTCTGAAAAGAAAAATATCATGATCGGCAGAGCGGCAGTTCATCAGGAACACCGAAAAAGATTTTATGAAAAATATTTTAACAATCCGCTTTGTGATCTGGGACAGGTAAACAAAAACGGAAATCAGGAATGGATAAAACCTAAGATTTCTATCGGGGAGCATTTAAAAAGTAAATTTATTTTAAGCCTTGAAGGAAATGATGTTGCCACGAATTTAAAATGGATCATGTCTTCTAATTCTATTGCCGTTTCGCCGCCTTTAAAGATGGAAACATGGTATATGGAAGGAACTTTAAAGCCAGATGTACATTTTATCGGGATTGATGAGAATTATGAAAATCTTGAGGAAAAGCTTCAGTATTACATCGATCATGAAAATGAAGCTCTGGAAATAATCAGAAATGCCAAAGAATACAGAGCGCAGTTTAATGATAAAAATGTTGAAAATTTAATATCACTTTTGGTATTGAAAAAATATTTTGACTACATTCGCTAAAAATTATTAGACAGATATGCTAGAAATCGGAGAAAGACCTTGGGGAAAATATTATGTTTTAGCGGATGAACCACATTATAAGCTGAAAAGAATAGAAGTAAATCCGGGGCAGAAATTATCTTACCAGTATCATCATAAAAGACAGGAACAGTGGACGATTATTGAAGGTAATGCGACCATCGTTCTGGATGATAAGGAGATCAGTTTATCTTACGGTGAAAGTATTTTTATACCTCTTGGTGCGAAACACAGAATAATGAATCTTTCGGATAAGCCGGTCGTTTTTATTGAAGTACAGACCGGAACGTATTTCGGAGAGGACGATATTGTGAGACTCGAGGATGAATATGACAGGAATTAAGAATAAAAAGGTTACAGATTGCTGTAGCCTTTTTATTATTACTTTTCCAGTTGTCTTTTGTTTTTGATTTTGTCGACAATATTTAAAATGAAAAAACGAACAGGATATTTCTTTTTCATTTCCTCTTTATATTTGTAGTAAAGGCTTTTGAAAAGATCCAGATTTTTACTGAAAATATCATGATGAACCTGAGATTCTTCCAAAATATGTTTATGTTTTTGATACGAGTTGGCAATTCTTTTTAACAGATGTTTATAGTTTGAAAAGGTCTGTACATTAAAATCCAGGCTGAAAAATCGTAATAACGTATTTTTCTTCCTTTCGTTATTATCAAAAAATACACCTCCTACCTGTTGACTTTGATGCTGTCTGTAGTAAAACATTTTATCATCAATGAAATCAAATCTATTTTCAGAAGCTGCTATTAATGCAATCCATTCATCATGGTGAAACTCCGGAACAATAGGAAAAGGAATTGTTTTTTTTACAAAATCTTTTTTAATTGCCATTGTTGCCCCGGTTGCGATATTTCCCGAAAAACTTATAATCTCAAAAAAGTCAATCTTAATATTTTTTGCCTTCATGAAACCTATAACATCCCAAATGGTGATTACGTCCAAAAGCTTTCCATCATCATCAATCCCAAAACCATTAGAAGCAATAACTTCTGTTTCAGGATGATTTTCAAAATAATCTAGATATTTTTCGACTTTATTTTCAACCCAGATATCGTCCTGATCGCTGAGAAAGATAATTTCATGAGTACACAAAGAAATTGCCTTTTCAAAGTTTTTTACACTTCTTAAATTTTTTTCATTGATGTAAATCTGAAATATTTCAGGATATTTTTCTTTGTAAGAATTTAGTATTTCTACTGTAGCATCAGTCGATCCGTCATCGCATACGATGATTTCATCAACAGGATGAGTCTGATTCAGGATTGAATCAATTTGTTTTTGTAAAAATTTTTCGCCGTTATAGGTACAAACCGCTACAGAAGTTTTCAAATAAATCTTTTTTAATTACTATTCAGAATCTGTTTTATCCAATGGGTAAAAGAATATTTTTCTCTGATTTCATTGGGAAGTTCCACGAAATCCTGTTTTAAAAAATGTTCTGCCTCATGAATGTTTTCATTCGAGAATACAAAGATATTATTAGGATTATAAAAATCATAATTTTTCACCAAAGGATTGTTGGTAATCAGTTTTTTCTGATATCCGACCGCTTCAAAAACCCTGAAGGAGACTCCGTTGTGCATTGAATTCTGAAAATCTAATATCACGTTGGATTGTTGCGTATTAAGGATACTGTCTTTAAAATCCATCCCTGATTTTGTGAAATGGACAGGAAAGTCACTATACTTTTTATAATACTTTGATTTGCTGCATATGATATTAATGCTGCTTTTAAGACCAATCTTTTTAAAAATTAAAGATAGCTGCAGTAATTCATTAATACGGTCTTTCATAAAAGTTCCTACAAAAAAGATATCCTGTTTAATTTCTTTTTTCGGATGCAGGTAATCGAAGTAAAAATTATTAATAGGTTGTACATTAGGATACTTTTTTACATCGTTACTGTCAAAAACAAAAAAACGATTAAAATAAGGAATCATATTTTCAGCCAACGGAAATCGCTTCATTCCATCCCATTGATAACCAACGGTATGATTGCTTTTTGATTTGATTTTTTGAAGCACATTTTCACTGAAAAGATCAGGTCTTACCACCAAAGCATAATCTGCGGATTCAATTCCGTCAAGAAAAGAGATCTGTGGATGCTCTTTGTCAAGTGCCGTGATTCTTGCTTTGTGCGTTTTATTGTTGGTAAATGTTTTTTTATAAAGATGAATGAGAGAATCTTTTGTATTAAGTTTGATCTTGGAATTATCGTGCTTCACCAGATAGACTGTAAAGCCCAAAAACTCAAGATTTTCTTTAAAAACCTGAGGAAGTCCGAAATGATCCGGAACTGCTAATATGATGCTTTTATCTTTGAAGTTATTCATGCTTTATATAGAATATCCTGCTTTAGAAAAGTAGGGTTTCCAGAATTCTCTCTCTTTATTCCATCTATGGCAGCCAAAAGGAAGCCTGCCGTTATTGATCTCCAGTGCTTTCTGTTGCTTGTTTTCAATAGAAAATCCGCACGCTTCTTTATAGTCTGGTTTAGAAAAATTAATTCCATTTCTTTCCGGCTCTATGCTGAAAAATACATCTTCAGCATAAAATTCACTTATATTTTCTTTCTTCAGATAAACATCTTTAACATCTGAAAGATTTTTTAATACTTCGATAAATTTTTCGCGCTTTCTTAAAGATAAACCTCCGTTTCCGACTGCATTATAAAGTAAAGATTTGTCTTTCTGCGATTTTCCGTTGCCTTTGAAGTTGATTAAAGCTTTTAATTTTGCCAAACCTCGGTCTGAAATCAGTTTGACCAAAGATATCTTCTCAGAACTTCTGATCCAGGGAGCGCCAATATAATCAAAATCTTTATTACACCAATCCAGAAGCTCGTCTTTAAACACGAAACAGTCGGTCTGATAAATCAGTAAATATTTTTCCGAAAAGCTGTTGTAGAAATCTACACTCAGCATAAGACAGTTGTAGCCGTGGATATTTTTAAAGTAAACATCATCAAAAGCCAAAAATCTGGATGTGAACTTTTCATAGTTGCTCACATCCAAACTTTTGGGATGAATAAACGTAATTTTGTGATTTTTTAAAACATGGAATGCCTGATTTATCGAAATCAGATCATCTGCATCAGGTGTTTTTTTGTATATCGGAATAATAATTTCTACCAAAACAGGTCTATTCTAAAATAGTTTTCTCAATAATTTTCACGCAATCCAGCAATTGCTCTTCTGTAATCACCAAAGGCGGAGCCAATCGGATGATATTTCCGTGGGTAGGTTTTGCAAGCAGTCCGTTTTCTTTTAACTTCAGACAAAGATTCCATGCGGTGGAACTTTCAGGAGTGTCGTTAATTAAAATAGCATTCAGCAAACCTTTTCCTCTAACTTTTGTGATAAGGTCTGTTTTTTCAATAATTTTTTCAACTTCAGAACGGAATAATTTTCCCAGTTCTTCCGCTCTTTCAGAAAGTTTTTCTTCTTCTACAACATCTAAAGCTGCAACAGCTACTGCACACGCAATTGGATTTCCTCCGAACGTAGAACCATGTTGTCCCGGTTTAATCACATTCATGATCTCATTATCCGCCAAAACTGCTGAAACGGGGTACATTCCTCCGGAAAGGGCTTTTCCTAAAATTAAAATATCAGGTTGTACATCTTCGTGATGACAGGCGATTAATCTCCCTGTTCTTGCAATTCCTGTCTGAACTTCATCGGCAATAAAAAGAACATTATGCTTTTTACACAATTCAGAAGCATTTTTTAAAAATCCGTCATTCGGAACATATACTCCGGCTTCACCCTGAATAGGCTCTACCAGAAATGCCGCAATACTTTCTGCTTCTCTATTTAAAACTTCTTCTAAAGCTTCAAGGTCGTTGTAAGGAATTTTAATAAATCCGGGCGTAAACGGACCATAATTCTGGTTCGCATCAGGGTCATTGGAGAACGAAACAATTGTTGTGGTTCTTCCGTGGAAATTATTTTCACAAACTACGATTTTTGCATCATTTTCAGAAATTCCTTTTACTTCGTAGCTCCATTTTCTTGCTAATTTTACCGCCGTTTCCACTGCTTCAGCACCGGAATTCATCGGTAAAACTTTATCAAAACCAAATAGGGTAGTGATCTTTTTTTCGTATTCCCCCAATTTCGAATTGTAAAAAGCTCTTGACGTTAAAGCAAGTTTCTGAGCCTGCTCAAATAATGCTCCTACAATTTTCGGATGAGAATGACCTTGGTTCACAGCAGAATACGCAGAAAGGAAATCGTAGTATTTCTTTCCTTCCACATCCCAGACAAAAACACCTTCTCCTTTATCTAAAACAACCGGAAGAGGGTGGTAGTTGTGGGCTCCGTGTCGGTCTTCAAGATCAATGAAATATTGTGAGTCTTTTACTGTTTCTACTGTTGACATAAATTTAGGTTTTGTACAAATTTAAACATTATAATTGATATGAATAAACAGAAATCTTCTACTGAAAAATTTCGTGGGAAAAGTACAATTTAATGATAGAACAGAATGTTTTAGAAATTATTATTCCAATCACTTATCAATTACAGTTTAAATATCTTTTCGTTTTGATTTTTAATAAAAAACCGCCCCAAAAAATGAGGCGGTTCAAATATTTTAGATAATCAATCTTAGTGATTATCATATTTTCTGTCCATTACAAAATCCTCCATGAATTTTGTAGTGTAGTTTCCTGAAAGGTAATCCTCATTATCCATCAGTTGTCTGTGGAAAGGAATTGTTGTTTTTACACCTTCAATGTAGAACTCCTCCAATGCTCTTCTCATTTTTGCAATCGCTTCTTCACGAGTCTGAGCCGTTGTGATTAGTTTTGCAATCATAGAATCGTAGTTAGAAGGAATTGTATATCCTGAATAAACGTGTGTATCCACTCTCACTCCGTGTCCTCCAGGAATATTTAATCCTGTGATTTTCCCCGGAGAAGGTCTGAAATCCATGTAAGGATCTTCCGCATTAATTCTGCACTCAATTGAATGCAATTTCGGATAATAATTGATTCCTGAAATCGGAGTTCCTGCAGCCAGAAGGATCTGCTCTCTGATCAGGTCATAATCAATAACCTGCTCGGTGATAGGGTGCTCTACCTGAATTCTTGTATTCATTTCCATGAAATAGAAATTTCTGTGCTTGTCCACAAGGAATTCGATAGTTCCCACCCCTTCATATCCAATAAATTCTGCAGCTTTTACAGCCGCTTCTCCCATTTTTTCACGAAGTTCGTCCGTCATGAAAGGAGAAGGAGTTTCTTCCGTAAGTTTCTGGTTTCTTCTCTGAACCGAACAGTCTCTTTCAGAAAGGTGACAAGCTTTACCAAACTGATCTCCCGCAACCTGAATTTCGATATGTCTTGGCTCTTCGATCAGTTTTTCCATGTACATTCCTCCGTTTCCGAATGCCGCTACAGCTTCCTGAATTGCAGATTCCCAGTGGTCTTTAAGGTCTTCGGCTTTCCAAACGGCTCTCATCCCTTTTCCGCCACCTCCTGCAGTTGCTTTGATCATCACCGGATAACCAATTTCCTCAGCAGTTGTTGCAGCGATTTCATAAGACTCGATCAAACCGTCTGAACCCGGTACGCAAGGTACACCCGCCGCTTTCATGGTTGCCTTAGCATTTGCTTTGTCTCCCATTTTTTCAATTTGCTCAGGAGTCGCACCGATGAATTTAATACCGTTCTTTTGACAGATTCTGGAGAAGTTAGCGTTTTCAGATAAGAAACCGTAACCCGGGTGAATAGCGTCTGCATTGGTAATTTCCGCAGCAGCAATAATATTAGGAATTTTTAGATAGGAATCTTTGCTCATTGCCGGACCGATACAAACAGCTTCATCAGCAAATCTTACGTGAAGACTGTCTTTATCTGCAGTAGAATATACCGCAACGGTCTTAATTCCCATTTCTTTACAAGTACGTAAAATACGCATTGCAATTTCGCCACGATTGGCTATTAATATTTTTTTGAACATCTCTCCGAAATTTTAAATTATAAATTTTGAATTTTAAATTATTTTAAATGAAAAGCTTCATCTAAAATTTATAATCTTTAATCTAAAATTCCTTAAGATGGATCTACTAAGAATAAAGGTTGGTCGTATTCTACAGGTGTTGCATCGTCTACTAAAATTTTAACGATTTTTCCGCTTACCTCAGATTCGATCTGGTTGAATAACTTCATTGCCTCGATAACGCAAACTACTTTTCCGTTAGAAACCTCATCACCAACATTTACGAACACGTCTTTGTCTGGAGATGGCTTTCTGTAGAAAGTTCCGATCATTGGAGACTTAATGGTCACGTATTTGCTGTCGTCAGAAGCAGATTCTGTACTTGCAGCAGGTGCAGCAGCCGGAGTTGCAGCCGGTGCAGGAGCAGCAGCTACCTGTTGTGGAGCAGTGTGGTAAACCGCAGGTTGAGCGTAAGCAACTTCACTTCCAGCCAATGGAGTTTTAATAGTGATTTCGAAATCTTTAGTTTTGTACTTTACTTCAGAAACTTCTGCCTTAGATACAAACTTAATAAGATTTTGTATGTCTTTAATGTCCATAAAATTGATATTTGATTTTGTTCCAAAGATACCAAAAAAACATAAAAAACAACAAAAAACCGCCAAATTTTATCAAAATTGGGCGGTTTTTGTATTAAAATGAGTGTTTTTCGAGGAAAATCGACTCTTAGTTTTCTTCAGTAGATGCTACTTCTTTTTCCAATACTACTTTACCTCTGTAGTAAAGTTTTCCTTCATGCCAGTGAGCTCTGTGGTATAGGTGAAGCTCTCCTGTTGTTGCATCTTTAGCTAATTGAGGAACTACAGCTTTGTAGTGAGTTCTTCTCTTATCTCTTCTTGTAGACGATTGTCTTCTCTTTGGATGTGCCATTTTGTAATAACTTTTTTAATTGATGAGCGATGAGATTCATCATCTCATCATTAAACTATTTAATTTTTATTCTTCAAATTTTTTAGTGCGTCCCATCTCGGGTCGCTTTCATGTTCTTCCTCCTCTTCTTCCTGAATTTCTTTCGGGCTGAACTTTTCCAGAATAGCAAGATCATCATCACTTACATTCGGGGAAATCTTTTTCATCGGAATGGAAAGTGCTACGTTTTCGTAAATCAGCTGAGCGATATTAAACGCATGATCTGAAGTCGGGATCGTGATTACATCTTCTTCGCTGTCATCATACTCTTCCCCGAATTTTACCAAAACTTTGATCTGGTTTTCAATAGGATGATCGAAATTTTCATTCGAAATATCACAAACCAGTTCTACTGTTCCGTTTACTTTGATCTCAAATTCTAAAAAGGTAGAATGCTTATCTAATAAGACATCCACCGCAATTTTAGGATTTGTAAATTCCTGTTCAGTGTCAAATAATTGAAAGAACTCTTTATCTATCTCAAACCTGAACTCGTGCTTGCCGGTTTTTAACCCGGAAAAGCTTACGTCATAGTTTCTTAACTTGTCCATAAAATGAGTGTGCAAAAATATGCAATTTTTTTATAATAACAAATAAAATTTCTAACAAATTAATTTAAAATCTTTATTAAAGATTTATCCTTCAGTTTCATCCGGCAGATCTTCGTCTATTCCGTTATCTACTGCCATTTTTCTTGGCTGCAGACGATTGCTCATCAGATCGTTGTATTCCGTTCTGTTCCTGAAAATTTTGATAGCAGTGAAAATAGCTTCTGTAAAACTCTGTGGATCGGCAACATTTTTTCCGGCAATGTCATAAGCTGTTCCGTGATCCGGAGATGTTCTGATGAATGGAAGTCCTGCCGTATAATTTACGCCTTCTTCATACGCCAGAGTTTTGAACGGAGCCAGTCCCTGATCGTGATACATGGCTAAAACTGCATCGAAGCTCTTGTATTTTCCGGGCTGGAAAAAACTGTCTGCCGGAAAAGGCCCGAAAGCCAGAACTCCATTATCGGAAAGTTCTTTGATTGCCGGAGCAATAACTTCAATTTCTTCTTTTCCGATTACTCCGCCGTCTCCTGCGTGAGGATTTAAGCCCAGAACAGCAATTTTAGGTCGGGTAATATTAAAATCTTCAATCAGCGTCTGGTTTAAAACCCGGATTTGTTTTTTTATCTTTTCCTTGGAAATATTCTCAGCAACCTGTGCAATCGGAATATGATGCGTTGAAACTGCCACCTTCAGATCTTCTGTCACTAAAAACATCAATCCTTTTTTATTGAATTTCTCTTCAAAATATCCTGTGTGACCAGCGTGTTTAAAGCCCATTTTCACCATTTCATCTTTGTTAATCGGTGCCGTAACCAAAACATCGATTTCCCCTTTTAGTAAAGCTTCGGTAGCCGCTTCCAGAGAATCGATCGCCATTTTGGTGGATTCTTCAGTAGGTGTTCCCAGTTCTACCATCGAATTTTCCTTCACCAGATTCACCATGTTCAGTTTTGCTGCCTGAGCCTGCGAAGCTTCGGTGATGTAGTTAAAATTTAAATTTAACTTAAAAATATTTTTCTGATAGGTAAATAATTTTCCCGAACCAAAAATTACAGGTGTGAAAAAATCCGTAATGGTTTTGTCTGCAAGAGATTTCATGATGATTTCGGGACCGATGCCGTTGAAATCTCCAATTGAAATTCCTACTCGTACTTTATGGTTTTTTGGGCTCATTTTGATTATCTTTGAACATTATAATTTTACAAATTTAGCAAAAAATAATATGTTCACAGGAATTATTGAAGCAGTTGGAGTAATTGAGAAGATCGAAGAAAACGGAAGCAATATAGATTTTACCTTAACATGCCCGTTTACCAATGAATTGAAAATCGACCAGAGCCTTGCGCATAACGGATGTTGTCTTACGGTTGTGAAAATCGAAGGAGACCGTTATGTGGTAACCGCCATCAATGAAACTTTAGAAAAAACAAATCTTGGAAAATGGCAGGAGGGAACCGTGGTGAATCTTGAGCGTTGCATGAAAATGGATGGGAGGCTCGACGGACATATTGTTCAGGGGCATATTGATAAAACAGGTGAAGTGGTAAATATCGAAAATAAAGACGGAAGTTATTTTATTACCATGAAATATGAAGATAACGGAAATTTTGTAACCGTTCCACAAGGTTCAATTACGGTGAATGGGATCAGTTTAACGGTGGCGAAAAGTGAGGATACGCAGTTTTCTGTAGCAATCATTCCATATACATGGGAATTCACAAATATGAAATATTTAAAAATTGGAGATAAAGTTAATCTGGAATTTGATATAATTGGTAAGTATATTGCTAGGTTAATTAAAAAATAGCGGATGTCAATTAATATGTATAAAGGATATAGCTTAAGGAACCGTGTGTTCTTCGGTTTCTTATTGGTTTGCCTTTTAAGTGTTGTCGCTTCTTCGCTGGTTCCATACTTTGTTTTGAAAGAAAATTACGAAAAACAGAGTGAGATTGATATGCAGAATAAGACGGGTACTGTAATGAGCTATCTGGATTATGAACTGAGCAGGACACGTGTAAAAACGAGCGATCTTCCTGAGCTTCTGGATAATAAAATATATGAGATAGCCGATATTAACAAACATCCTGTTGTTGTTTATGATTTAAAGGGAAATTATCTTCTTTCCAGTGTGGAAGGAAATTCGGAGTATAAAAAACCTGTTCCTTTAAATATTCTTAACCGTATTTTAGCAACCAAAGCAAGGGTTGATATCAAAGGGTATGATTCCGCCAAGGATGCAGTTCTTACGTCCTCATATTTATTGTTGAAAAATAATGATTTAGAACCTATAGGGATCGTATACATTCCGCTTTATCACGATGAAGCTGCATATTTTGATGTCTTAAATGTTTATGTAAAGTATATTGTTCTTGTAGATGTTCTATTGATTTTGTTCAGTGTGTGGTTTAGCTGGGTGATGTCCAATAATCTGGCAAAAAATATTACGAAATTCTCGGATATGATTACGCGCATTACATTGTTTGAAAATGAAATGCGACCGATCCGTTACTATAAAAATGACGAACTGAATGCTTTGGCAAGAGCCTATAACAGAATGATTCTCCAGATTCAGGATCAGAAGGAAAGGCTTCGTTTTAAAGCTTCGGAAGAAGCGTGGAGAGAAATGGCAAAACAGGTTGCGCATGAGGTGAAAAATCCTTTAACGCCGATGAAACTGACCATCCAGAATTTTGAAAGAAAATTTGATCCCGAAGATCCGAATATCAGAGAAAGAGTAAAGCAGATGAGCAAAACCATGGTCGATCAGATCGATTTAATTGCTACCGTAGCTTCTGCATTCTCGGAATTTGCCAAACTTCCTGAAAAAAACAATGAAATCATCAATCTGAACACTGAAGTGGAAGATATTCTTCGTGTTTTTAATGATGACGGTATTTTCATGCATTCCAATAAAAACAATATCATGATCAATATGGACAGGATTTATCTGTCCAGAATCATTACCAATCTTGTAACGAATGCAAGACAGGCGGAAAGTGATGAAAGAAAATTAATCATCAATGTAGATCTGGAGCAGCATCAGAGACGTGTGATGATTTCCATACAGGACAATGGAATCGGAATCCCGGAAAATATTTATGAAAGGATTTTTGAACCAAATTTCACTTCAAAAAACAGCGGAATGGGACTTGGTCTTTCCATGGTAAGAAAAATGGTGGAAGATTACAAAGGAGAAATCACCGTGAAATCTGAAGTCGGAAAAGGATCGACTTTTACCATCACATTACCGACAAATTTATAGTGAAGTCTTTTACATTCAGACAATTTGAAATTCAGCAGTCTAAAAACGTCTTTCGCGTAGGAACGGACGGTGTTTTGCTGGGTGCTTTAGCTTGTGTTTATAACGCTTCTAAAGTACTGGAAGTCGGAACAGGAACCGGATTAATTTCGATGATGTTAGCGCAAAAAAATCAGAAGGCGCAATTTTTGGGAATAGACATCAATGAAGAAGCGGCACATCTCACCAAACTTAATTTTGAAAATTCACCTTTTGCTTCACGATTAAAAAATATTCATCAGGACTTTAAATATTTCGAATCCGAAGAAAAATTTGGTCTGATCGTTTCCAATCCGCCATATTTTGAAGCTTCCGGCTCTGAAAAAGATAAAATCGCAAGGCAGACCGTGGAATTAAATTTCCGACAGCTCATTTCAAAATCATCTTCTTTACTAACGGAAAAAGGAATATTTTCAGTCATTATTCCTGTTGAAGCCGGAAACGATTTTATTCAGATTGCAAGTGAAAATCAGTTGTTTTTAGTTAAAAAAATCAATATTAAAGGCATTGAAAACTCAAAAACAAAAAGATTGATTCTTGAATTTTCTTTAAACGAGCAATCGTACGAAGAACTAGAGTTTACCATAGAAAAAAGTCCGAGACAATACTCGGACCAATATCTTGAACTCACCAAAGAGTTTCATGTTTTTAGAAAATAAAACCTATTTTTAACCATTGGGCTGGTTGTTAACGAGTTAAGGGTGTTAAGTGATCTTTATTTTGAAATCAATAATTTAAATTTAATCGATTTCTTAAAGAAACTTAACTTCTTAAATTATTTTTAATGGTTAAATTTTATTCAAATAATTCCGCTGTATCAAGCACAGAAACTTTTCCGTCTTCACATCTTATGGCTTCACCCGGGAAATTCTGGATCATATGATAATCGTGTGTTGCCATTACTACTGCCGCTCCGTTTTCAAGGGCAACCTGCTTTAGTAAAGTCATGATTTCATTGGAAGTTTCAGGGTCTAGGTTTCCTGTAGGCTCATCCGCAAGGATGAGATCCGGATGATTAAGAAGCGCTCTTGCTATAGCAACACGCTGTTGTTCTCCTCCTGAAAGTTCATGCGGCATTTTGTGCTTCTTGCTTTTCATGTTTACACTGCCAAGAACTTCGTTAATGCGGTCTTCCATTTTTGTCTTATCGCTCCATCCTGTTGCTTCCAGTACGAATTTCAGGTTTTTTTCAACCGTTCTGTCAGAAAGTAATTGGAAATCCTGAAAAACAATTCCTAATTTTCTTCTCAGGTTTGGAACATCGGAAGCTCTCAGTTTGGCAAGGTCGAAACCTACCACTGCACCGTGTCCGGAAGCTAAAGGAATATGCCCGTACAAAGTTTTCAGCAGGGAACTTTTTCCGGAACCTGTTTTCCCGATAAGATAGCAGAATCTTCCTTTTTTGATGTTCAGATTCACATCAGAAAGAACCGTGAAGTTTTTTTGGGCAATCTTCGCGTGCTGTAGGCTGATGATATTGTCTCCGGCGATATTTGTATGTGGCATAATTCAGTTTTAAAGTACTTTTTCTTAAAATTTTTTCAGATTTTAAAAATAGGAAAAAGAAGAATAAATAACCTAAATTTTGGGAAAATTTAACAACAAAAAATGCCTGAAAAACTACTTTTCAAGCATGATTTGTATATGATAATAAAAAGATTATCTCTTAGCGCGTGAAGCACTTACAGTTAAACTCTTTCTGCCTTTAGCTCTTCTCGCAGCCAAAACTCTTCTTCCATTTGGCGTAGACATTCTTTCTCTGAAACCGTGTTTGTTTCTTCTTTTTCTTTCTGATGGCTGGAATGTTCTTTTACTCATTACTATATGTTTAAATCGTAATTATCTATTAATTTTCAGGTTGCAAAGATATGGAATTTTTTAAAAGTTGCAAACTTTACAAATCTTTTTTTAAAAAATTTACACTGTTTTTTCATGCATTCTTTGCAAATGCCGATGGGATGCGTACTTTCCAGATATTCAAAAATAATGCACAATGATTTGTTTAAAAGCTCTATCTTTGGAAACTCAAATTTAAAGAAAAAATAAACATCATGATGTTTACACCAGCAGAACTTTTAGAAATCAACAAGTTACTTACTCCGGAACATAAAATTGTAATTCTTACCCATTATAATCCGGATGGCGATGCTATTGGTTCCAGCCTTGGTTTAAAACATTATCTTAAAGTAAAAGGAATTCATGCAGAGGTAATTGTTCCCAACGATTTTCCTAAATTTCTGAAATGGATGCCGGAAGCAAAAAAGGTTCTGATTGCAGACTACAAAAGAAAAGTAGCTTCTGATCTTATCTATGATGCAGATGTTATTTTCTGTCTGGATTTCAATGCGCCTTCCAGAATAGGGATTTTGGGAGACTGGCTTACCAATTCCAGAGCGAAAAAAATTCTTATCGACCATCATCAGCAGCCTGAGAAATTTGACTTTGTTTATTCCGATACCGTAATTCCTGCGACCTGTCAGATGGTTTATCATTTCATAGAAGCGATGAATGATGAAAATCTTGTGAATAATGATATTGCAGAATGTCTTTATACCGGAATTATGACGGATACAGGAGGTTTCAGATTTCGTTCTACAAGTGCAACCACGCACAGGATTATTGCCAATCTTATCGAACACGGAGCAGATCCTGCAATGATTACTTCCAATACATGGGATACCAATACCGTTTCCCGTCTTCATTTATTAGCCCTGATTTTGGGAAGAATAGAAGTGGTAAAAGACGGAAAAATAGCTGTTCTTTATTTAACAAGGGAAGAACTGAAAGAATATGGTTTCCAAAAAGGTGATACAGAAGGTTTCGTTAATTACGGTCTGAGTATTTTAGGCGTAAAAATGGCAGCATTCTTTATGGAAGATCTGTATGAAGATTTTATTAAAATTTCTTTCAGAAGTAAGGATGATATGGATGTGAATCAATTTTCAAGAAAATATTTCAATGGAGGAGGTCACATCAATGCAGCCGGAGGAAAATCTTACGAATCTTTGCAGGGAACCATTGAAACATTCAAAGTGAAAATAGAAGGGGAGGAGAGTTTGTAAGTTGAGGCTAAGATTGAGGTTCAGTTTAAGATTGAGTTTAAGGCTTAGAAAGCTGCGTATAATTTTCATTCAGAACGGAATAAAGTGAAGTGAAGAATCTGAATGTGAATTTATTTATTTTATCATCTTTAAATTCCTGAAAAATAATCAACGCAGAATTTAAATCTTCTTTTGAAGAGATGGCTTCTTCGTTCGAACTACGTTCGCAGACCTTCAGTCTGTTCACAATAAGACTCACTCACATTCTAAAAACTCTCAACACTAAAACTCTAAGACCCTAAAACCCTCAAACCCTTAACTCTAACCCCTCGAATATCCCTTTTCCTCAAGCTCTTTACAGGTGTATTCATAAACTTCCTGAAACATAATATCTAAGAATTTTTTGTTGAAAAGGCTGAATTTCGTCATTTTCGGAGGATCAAGAAAAATATCACAGGTCTTGGCTTTGGAATATACAGATTTTGCGATCGCCAAGTGTAAAATACGGTCAAATTCTTTCATTAAGCTCATTCTTTCAAGACTGTCATAACTGATAGAATTCACGTGAGAAGCAATCAGAAAATCGCATTTGTCTACAATTGGTTCAATCGGAAGATTGTCTAAAACACCGCCGTCTACATAAATTTTTTCGCCAATTTTTACCGGAGGCAAAACAAAAGGAACGCTCGAAGAAGCCAATAACGGAACAAAAAGTTCACCTTCCGAGAAAAAATCTACAATTCCGTGCGTCATTTCAGTGGCGGCAACATACAGAGGAATTTTTAAAATGTTAAAATCATCTTCCTGAAAATGATCGGTGAAGAGTTTTAGAATAAATTTAGAACTGAAAATTCCGTTTTTGGAAAGTTTAAGGTAAGATCTCGAAAAAAAAGTAGTCTGTTTTACAATTTCCATCATTTCATCCGGAGATTTCCCGAAAGAATAAAACGCTCCTACAATAGATCCTGCACTGGTTCCTGAAATAATATCCGGTTTCAGATCATACTCTTCCAAAGCCTTTAAAACCGCAATGTGAGCAATTCCGCGCATTCCTCCGCCTGAAAGAGTCAGACCGATGACGGGTTTCTTTTTTTTGAAAGAGAAAAAATCCAACATACTAAAAAACCAAATGTTTCGGCATATTGTGAAGAAGCTCCGTATTGATGATCTCTGCGCAGATTGCAGGCTTTTCCCAATGTCCGTTGTGTCCGCAATCGAGAATGTAGGATTTAATGTTGGTGCGGTCGGGAAGATGCTTAATCATGGTTTCGGTTTTCACCGCGTTGTCATGTTTTCCGGCAAGAACCAGAATTTTTGCCTCAAGATTTTCCATAATATGCTTTTTGTCTGTTCGTTCCACCATTCCTTTTATGGAAGCCAATGCTCCGAGATTATTCGTAGAAAGGGCAATTTCCAGTGCGGTTTCTATTTTTCCTTCCAGAATATCTTTTTCATTGGGATTGAACAGATTCGGAACTCCCGCTCTTGCGTAATGCGCGAAAGCGTCTTTGATGATGCGGTAACTTTTGATGCGCTGTTCTTTTTTTTCATCATCATCCGGAAAATACGTGGAGAAAAATAAAGTTAAACTTTTCAGATATTCAGGATGTTTTTCTGCAAAAGCCAGAGAAACGTACCCTCCCATCGAATGTCCGAGTAAGTGAATTTTGGTTATATTTTCATGATCCAAAACTTTTTTTACCTCTTCCGCCATCATTTCCATCGTCTGAACTTCAGCAATGATTTCAGATTGTCCATGACCGGGAAGATCTATTTTTAACAATGAAAAATTGTCGGAAAGATGAGGTTCCATATCGCTCCAGATAGAAAGATTTTCCATGAAGCCGTGAAGCAGAACCAACGTTTCTTTTCCGTTTCCTTTTCTCTCGAAGTTTAACATATTTCAGTAATTAAAAGTGGATATCAATATATTCAACAAATCCTGAACCATTTACCATATCCTGAAGTCGGTATGTTTTTCCGCCGTCTTTAGACAGGAAGGTTTTTGTTCCTTTTCTGGTATAAGGTTTTCCGTTGTCGTTTGCTGAAATACTTTCTGTAATTTCTCCTGTAAAATTCATGTGTTTGTCTGAAACAACCGCCATAAATCCTTTTATTTCTACAGTGTTTTTTCCGGAGCTGATATTTCCTGAAACGTCGTAATGGTCTCTTTCACCATCAATTTTTTTGAAATTTACAGAACCTGAATTTTTAATTGAATTATGGGTGAATTTATGAGACCCGCTGAAATCTTTAAAATGATTTTTAGATTTTATGCTGTCGTTGATTTTTGTTCTCGCCGCGTTAATCGAATCGATGATTTTTGTACTGTCGGTCTTATCGGAAGTAGAAGTTGCTTCCTTTTTGGAGCATGAAACAATAAAAGCTGCTAAAATAACTGCGGTTAAAAAGTTTTTCATTAATGAATAAATTATACTCAAAAGTAAATAAAAAAAAGAGCATTTTAAAAATGCCCTTCTTATTTTATTTGATTAATTCTTCGTAAACTTTCTTTTCCCAAGGTTTAATGTCGGTAACTCCGTATCTTTCTTTCTTCGAAATGGCAATGTTATCCAGAACATCTACAAAGTTTTTATAATTTGCGTCGTCTGTAGGTTCAACGATAATGGTGAATTTTCCCTTGTTTGGAGCTTTATTGTAGGCTTCAGAAATAATTTTAGTGATATTAATTCCGCTAAAATTTGTTTCTTTTAGATTGTTTTTATTTAATTCTTCCTTATAACTTTGATGATAGAAAACTCGATTATCTTTTCCTAAAATAAAGGTGATTTGATTTTTCTGGTCAATTACAACATCACTAATTGTTGGTGGATGTGGATCCTTCACAGGCAATCCTAAATCCATCACATTGGGTTTAGTGAAATTCGTGGTAAACATAAAAAAGGTGATGAGTAAAAATCCCAAGTCTACCATTGGAGTCATGTCAACACGGATCAGTTTTTTTCTTTGTTTGCTTCCTCCCTGCTTCTCTTGTGCAATAACTTCAGCCATAATTAATAGTTTTTAAAATGTTAAACAATTTTCAATAAAGGGTGTTGTATCTTTGTTTTTGTTTTGGAATCAATACAAAGTTTATACCTAAATTTTAAAAATGGTATTAATTTAACATTTTAATTGGTGTTTAAATTTAAATGTGTTTAAAATCAATGAATTAAAAAGGTTTTGTCAGCAGAAAACACTGATAAGGGGTTTTGTAATAAGTATTTGATTTATGACTACCTGATTTAATAAGGATAACTTTCATTTAAACGCAATGCTCGGAAAGTTTTTGAATAACTTGAAAATACTTTTCCGTTCGCAAGGGCGTTTTACTCAGCAATGGCTTTATGCTATCATTTGCTGAACGAAGTGCCCTTGCGAACCAAAAATAAAAACATAGTTGTATTAAATCTTGTGGTCGTTGCGTTTAATAATTATCTATATCAATCTTATTTTTTTGAAATCTTGTATGTTTGTGATAAATTTTTGATTACCAGATTTTTTAATAAGGGCAACTTTCATTTAAACGCAATGCTCGGAAAGTTTTTGAATAACGTGAAAATACTTTTCCGTTCGCAAGGGCGTTTCACTCAGCGATGGCTTTATGCTATCATTTGCTGAACGAAGTGCCCTTGCGAACCAAAAATAAAAATATAGTTATGTTAAATCTTGTGATCGTTGCGTTTAATAATTATCTATATCAATCGTTTTTTTTGTTATGAATATTTTATTTGTGATTATCTGATTTTTTAATCAGGATGAGTTTCATTTAAACGCAATGCTCGGAAAGTTTTTGAATAACTTGAAAAATACTTTTCCGTCCGCAAGGGCGTTTCACTCAGCGATGGCTTTATGCTATCATTAGCTGAACGAAGTACCTTGCGAACCAAAAATAAAAAGCATAGTTATATTAAATCTCCCTGATTTTTTAATCAGGCAACTTTCATTTAAACGCAATGCTCGGAAAGTTTTTGAATAACGTGAAAATACTTTTCCGTTCGCAAGGGCGTTTCACTCAGCCATGGCTTTATGTTATCATTTTCTGAACGAAGTGCCCTTGCGAACCAAAAATAAAAAAGCATAGTTATATTAAATCTTGTGATCGTTGCGTTTAAATGAAATTCACCAAATTAGATTATTTTAAAAAAAAGTATTAAAAAAACCTTACCAGAAAAACTGATAAGGCTGTTTATGAGAATTGAATATATTATTTATTCTGTTTATAATAATTTACACCACATTCAAGGAATTTTTTGAATTTTTCTTTCTCCATATATCCCGAAACCGGCGTGTTGATTACTTTTCCGTCCGGCGTTAATAAAACGTAATGCGGCTGGGAATTATTATTAAAATTAACCTGTTGGAAAAGACTCCATCGGTCACCGATGGTTTTTACTTTTTTCACCTGTCCGTCACCAAGATCAATCTTTGTTTTCTGATCTTCAGGAAGTTCTTCTTTATCATCCACATAAAGAGAAGCAAGAACCACATCGTTTTGAAGGATCGGTAAAATATCCGGTTCGCTCCACACAAATTCTTCCATTTTTCTACAGTTTTCACATCCGTAACCAGTGAAATCAATTAAGATCGGTTTGCCTTCTTTTTTCGCTAATTCAATGGCGGTAAAGAAATCGTGTTCAGGATGCATTCCCAGAATTCCGTCTTTTTCATCATGGAAATAGCTAACATTTAACGGAGGTAAAATTCCGCTTAACAGTTGCAGTTTTGGACGATCGGAAGGAATTAGTCCCTGAACCAGATACACCACAAAACCAATTCCTAAAACCCCTAAAATTTTTCTGGTAACAGAAATTTTCGGTTTCTTGTCGTCATGCGGAAATTTGATCAATCCGAACAAATAAATGGCTAAACCAATCGCTACAACGATCCATATTCCGATGAAAAGTTCTCTTTTAATGAAGAATGTTTTAGAAACCAGATCTGCTTTGGATAAGAATTTTAAAGCAAGAGCCAGTTCCACGAATCCTAAAACAACTTTCACCGTATTCATCCAGCCTCCTGATTTCGGAAGACTTTGCAGCGCCTGCGGAAATAAAGCCAGCAAGCCAAAAACGATCGCCCAAGCCAATCCGAATCCTGCCAAAGCAAAAGTTAGCAGCATCGGAACATTAGCAGAACCCGTAATCGCGCTTCCCAATAAACTTCCCAAAATAGGACCCGTACAGGAGAAAGAAACGATAACGAGCGTTAAAGCCATGAAGAAAATTCCGATAATTCCTCCCGCTTCTTCCGCTTTTGAAGATTTATTGGCAATAGAACTTGGCAAAGTAATATCATAATAGCCGAAGAAACTTCCCGCGAAGAAAATAAAGATGATGAAGAACGCAATATTCAGCCAGACATTGGTTGAAATTTCGTTGAAAATATTTCCTGCAATTCCATCAATTAAATGGAAAGGAACACTCAGTAAAACAAAGATTAAAAGAATGAAAAATCCATAGATCAAAGCATCTCTTTTTCCTTTTGCCGGATTTTTATTTCCTTTGGTAAAGAACGAAACCGTTAAAGGAATCATCGGGAAAACGCATGGCGTTAATAAAGCAATTAAACCTCCGATAAATCCTAATAAAAGATACGTCCAGTAGTTTTCGCTGATTTTTGATGATCCTGTTCCGCAGTCCGTTAATGGTTTCTGGAAATTAATGGATTCTATTTTTAAATTTTTAGGATCAAGTTTTTGGGTTTCTGCAGTTGGAATAGCAGGTTGAACAACATTACCCAACGTATCCACAACAGGCTGCAAAGAATCTTTTGCCGCTGTTTTTTCATCGGTTTTTACTTCTTCAGCCGCACCTTTTGGCGTAACCTGTTTGTTGAATTCCAGCGTATTGGGAGCAAGACAGACTCTGTCGTCACAAGTCTGATACGTAATTTCAGCAATAACATCTCCCGGTTTTGTTCCGTCTTTCAGCTTAAATTTCTGCTTGAAACCTGCGGTATTGGAGTAGAAAATAATTTTTCCGCCGAAAGCCTCAGAAAATTCTTCATGCTTTTTACCCACTTCGGTAAATTTCCCGATCAGTTCTATGTTTTTCCCTGAAACTTTATAGTCGGTAGGAATTCCCGTATCTTCCGGAATATCTTTGGAGTAAATATGCCAACCGCTTTCCATCGTGGCATTCAGGACGGCTTCATATTGATTGTCGCCTAGTTCGTTGATGGTAAATTTAAATTTTACAGGATTTTTGATTTGTCCCGAAACTGCAAGGGTAATAAAAAAGAAAAGCAGCAACGGGATTTTATAAATCGAAGAGAATTTCATATTGTAATTTTATGTAAATACTTTACTACAAAAGTAACTGTTTTTTGCAGATTAATCAACCGAAGAAATCTTCCTCAGCCTTTTTTCTATGGCAAGATTGTTTTTCAGCGCAGAAAATCCCTCTTTGATATCCAGATAAGGAAATCCTGTTTCGTGGTTTTTTCTGCTGATTTCTGCCATGATGTTCCAGTGTTTTGCAATTTCTTTCCATGCAAAAAATAAGGAGTGTTTCGGATCGTACATATGCGTTGGTTCGCTTTTAGCACCGTTTATTTCGATGATTTTTAAATTCTTTCCCTCTTTTAGAAGTTCCAAATTTTCAAACATGACATCCAGTCTTCCGAAATAAAAGCCATTCACTTTGGTACAGATTTCATCTATTTTTTGTTCTAACTTTTCTGTAACTTCACTTGAAATATCAATAAATTTTGCGCCTCTCGTATGGCTTCCGAACGGAATGAGAATAATTTCTTCGTTTTCAGGAACTGTTTTCTGCATTTCGCTTCCCATTTTCTGTTCTATGGCTTTGATCTGGAACGCACTTCTGGGATTTTCCATCACCAGTTCTCTCAACGTTTTTCTGCCATTTCCTTTTACGGAAAGAAATTCTTTTTTCACCATTCCTGTGATCTTTCCTTTTTTTTCGTCCGGAAAACGGTGGTAAAAAATCCCGACTTCATGCTGATAATTTATTTTTTCCTGAATTAAAAAATCACAGTCATTATTTTTTTGATAATTTTCCAGTTCGTTTACATTTTCAACCTGAACAACGCCCAAACCTTTCAATCCGATATTGGGTTTTACAATAACGGGGAAATTGATGGTTTGTGATTTTAATTCAGATAAAATTTCGTTAAATGAAATTTCTGAAGACGCAAAAACCGTTTTCGGAATCCAGTTTTCGGGAATCAGATCGTAGATTTCTTTTTTGCTTTCCATTGCCATTCCTCCGTATTTTATAGAAGGATTCGCTCCGTGGAAGAACAAAAGCGTTCTTGCTTTATATGCACAGTACAGCCAAACCGGAAAAAGCGGCAGGTAAATGGAAAAAGTAGACCAGTATTCCCAATGTGCAATTTTATGAAGGCGATGTTTGAGTTTCATTTTTGAGGGAAATTTTTTCGGGTTTAGAATCTGGGTTCAGTCGGTCGTAATGTTTCAGTGTCATTTCATCGGAAATAACGAGCTGTGTCGTACTGATGGTTTGTATCGTATTTTGTCTTTTGATGGTAATTCCGTTTTCCAGATCATCGGTTTTCTGATGGTGGAAATCTAAAATATCTGCTTCGGAAATCGGCTCGATTTGCAGAAATTCTTTGAAAATTTCCTTTCTCTTTTCCTGTGCTTTTGCATCGTACAAAGTTACGGAAGACCAGATGTACGGAAGATGAGCGTCTAATCTCTTAAAATGTTTTTCTGTTCCGTCCCAGCGAAATTCCGCCAATTGTTTTTCCTGAAAAATCACCAGCGTAAAAGGTTCAATGTTTTCCAAATCAATTAATTCTATTGACTTGAAAATATCTTCTTCCGCTATCAGATCCAAAACAATCAGTCCACGGCTTTTCCGGTAATTTGTTTTTACCGGATGATTTTCAAAAGCACCGTTTAATAAAATAAGGGCATTTCCGTTTTCTGAAACCGCAAACCACGTTCCGTTTTTGGTAGCATCTTTCGGATAAAAGATACCTTTTTCACGATGAATTTCCTGTGCAGAACGATTGGGTTTCTCGTCCCGGTTGGAAGTCAGAACAATTTTATTTTTAAGCGGAAAATACGTTACAGTACACATTTAGTTTAAATTTTGAGTTTCTCTGTATTGAATCGTTGAAGGGGCAATTCCGAAATTTTTGTTGAGTAAATGACTCATTTTAATTTCGTTAAAAGCTACTTTTATCAACGCCTGATGATGGATGCAATGCTCAATATTGTATAAAAGTTCCCGAAAGAAATTGGTCGGAATTTCCAAAGAAATAGTTCCCACCGTTTGATGCATTGTCAAATTTTTGTTGGGTAAATTAATGCTGAAAAGTATTTCGGAAATAATTTCTATCGCCTTTTCAGGATTCTGTTCCAGTTCCGGATTTCTCTGTCTTTCGTCATAGTTAATCTGATTCGTATGGTAAGAGTTCCGTAAAATTTCCAGAAACTCAATAATATGTCTTGTGTGACCGCCAATGGTAGAACCGTCCAGAGAAGGAATACTCTGAGTGTACATTTTTGCCGAAACTTTTCTCAGTAAATTCTGTTGTTCGGTAAGGATCTCGTGTAAGATCTCATAAACCGATTGGTCTTTATTCATACTTTCCTTTTTTAAATTTAATTAAAAGAATCACACAGAAAACAAAAACGGTAAGCGCAAGGTAAAACAATTTTCCGCCATCTTTATTGGTATCGATTCCCAGAATGAAAATGTGTGAGGCAATTGCTCCAATCATCGTTACAAGTCCCAGAACGGCTCCCCAAAAAGTCGTTTTCGGATTCAGAATTAAAACTGCCGTAATGAGTTCCAATACTCCTGAAAAAATCCTTCCGAAAGGTTCTGCGTGAAGCTTAGAAAAAATGGCGACAGAATCCGGATGAGCCGTAAATTTGAAGAATAAAGTCTGCAGTAAAATTAGGGCGGGAATTAATCGTAATGCCCAATTGATATAGTTTTTCATATTTGTAATGTTATTTTTTCTCAAGTAAAGCGTAAGAAAACAGATGATTGTATTGTTGACAATGAACAACTGCGTATTTGTACTCATCGAAGTTTACGGAACCCGTAAAAGTATAGGTTTGTCCGCCGTTCACAGATTTCAATTTACCTAAAGAAACAAATTGCGATGGCTGCTGTTCTTTGCTTACATACACGTAAAGATCCGGACCGTTGCTGATGGTGAAGTTTTCATTTAAAACCAATGTGAAGACTCCGTTTTTTTCATAGATTTCCGCTTTTCCGTTAACGTTATTTCCGTAAGGTCCCTGCATAAAATCTCCGGAATATTTTAAGACCGAATTTTCAGGAGCCATTTCCATTAAATCTTCTGTTGCAGTGCTTTCTCTGACGCAGGAAACCAAGAGAAAGGACGCGAAAATAAAGGTGATCATTGTTTTCATAATTTCTGATGTTTTTATTTGATTGTAAATTTTCTGATTAAAGAATTTAAAATTTAACTCTGTATTCAACATTGGCAATGAAGCTTCTCGTCAGTCCATCGGGTCTGGATGTTCTCACGACAAAAGGAACACCCACATTAAGTTGAAGTCCATTTCTCCGGTTGATTTCGTAATCCAGATAGACATTTCCGTTCAGTGTAAGTCCTTTCGAATTGTTAATTTCCAGTTCTACATTGTTTTGGTTGGTAAAACGGTCGTTCTTCAGGTGATAAATAGGCAAAATACTTGGCGTAAGTCTTATTTTTGGATGAATCATTAAAGGATAAGAAACCCTCAGCAAAACATCGCCGCTTCTCTGGAATTTATTGGTGGATAAAAATCCTCTCAGTGCTGAACTTGCGGGATACTGTGATGCCAAAAACTGATTCTCATTCTGCGTTAGAGGCTGTTGTAGAGCGGCAACTAACTGGATTTTTTTGATTTCGTAACCCACTCCCACAATTAAATCCAGCGTTCCTAAGCTGGACTGATAATCCATTGGCAACGGCAGATTGTTTTTGGAGTTTCCCGCGTCTGAAAGAGGAACTTTTGCACCTAAAGTAAACTTCAGGTTTTTATTTGCCTGATAATTTGCATTCAGGAAAATATCCGAAAGTCCGAAGGTGGAAACATCGTTGCCACTTTGTGCCAAAGTAGTCAATTTTGCATCAAAGCCAAATCTGTCATTGATTTGTCTGTTATATTCTACGTAATTTCCAAAAACAGAAATCGAATTATCTGCTTTTCCAAAGAAAATTCCGGTTTTAATCTGATTATGGTAAGTTTTGATGCTGTCATTGTTATTTGGCTGAAAACTGTTAACCGTACAGAATCCGGCGTCACTGCATCCCTGTGCAACTAGATGATTGCTTTGCAAAAGCAGTAAAAATGCAGTTCCCAGGAAAATTTTAAAGGTTTTCATATGTAGATATTTATTTTTTTTTGTGAGGATTAATTGGTCAGTTTTTTCCAGTTTTGGTCTGCACTTTTTTTCAGTTTTGCCTCGTTCTTGTTCCACGAAGTCAGGGTATTGTTGAAAAATTTATTGTAGAACAGGTGTGTTTTTCCGTCAATGATTTTAAAAGTGGTGGGATTGATTTCTACTTTCTCCCCATCATCTCCCATTGCAAAAGCGCACCAACCGCCGTAAACAGGTTCGTATTTTGCGGGATCTTTTTTCAGGAGTTCTTTATTTTTTTCCGAAGAAGTATAATAAATGGCTCCGTTTACATTGACCGCAAATTCTTTTTTCCCTTTTACCGCTTTTTTCTGTTCAATGTAGGAAACGGGATCATAACCCTGAATTGCCAGTTTGTTTTCTAAATTTCTATGTTCTGCTTTTTGGGAAAATGCCAAAAAAGGAAGCAGAAATACGAGAATGAGCGTGATTGTATTTTTCATAATTTTTTAATTAAAGTTGTTTAGATAAAATGTTTTAACCGCAAAAGAATCAAAAGTTTGCATTGGATTTTAGATTTTCAAAAGTTTTCAAAATATGCGTTTTTGTTTTCTTTTATGTTTCTTTTTATTAGTCATTTCTTTTGCCACTTTTGCGGTGAAAATTTTTAATTAAAGCTGTTTTACAATATCCTCCAGCGAAGCTCTTTCTTTGTAATCGGGATTGAAGTGTCTCCAGATGATTTTTTGATTTTCATCTAAAATATAGGTCGCAGAAACGGGCAGTCTTCCGGAATCATCGGAACGACTTTTCTTGAAATCGTCTCCAAGATGTTTTTCGTAGAAATCAGTCGTTTTCTTTTCTGGTGTATAAAGCACATCAAAAAGTTCTGCTATTCTGTAGTTTTCATCATACAAAACGGAATACGCGGTTTTGGTTTTGCTGATGGTTTTTGCGATAAACTCAGGTTTTTCGGGAGAAATGATGACCAGTTTTGTGTTTTTGGATTCTAATTCAGGCGCAAGATTTTGTAGGCTTTCAACATATTTATTACAATACGGACACCATTGTCCACGAATGAAAACCACCACGGTTTTCTTTTTTTCCTGAGACAGAGAAAATGTTTTTTCAAACTGATCTTTTGCTGTAAAGTTGGGAATCGTTTCACCCACCATTTTGCCCTTCACTTCGCTGATTGTCGGTGTTTTTTTGTCTGAATTTCTTTTCTCTATAACCGATTGTCCTATATTTAAAAATTGTGCAGCGTTGTAATATCCATATTCGTACTGCACCAGTTCGCCGTTCTGGTCTAAGAAAAGAAAGGAAGGATAATTAACGATTTTAAATTTTTTGGCAAGTTCTGTTCCTTCTTTTTCGGCATCAATATAAAGACTGATGAAATTTTTATTGAAAAATTCTCCCAGTTCAGGATTCGGGAACGTATTCTTTTTCATTAGTTTACAGGGACCACACCAAGTCGTGTACAGATCGATGAAGATGAGTTTGTTTTCCTGTTGTGCCAGTTTTTTGGCTTCTTCTAAATTTTTAGCCTGAAATTGAATTCCGGTTTTGCTTTGTGCATTGAACGAAATGGCAACCAAGAAAAAGAACGTATAAATTATTTTGGTGAACATAAGATAAAGTATTTATTATGAAGTTCCCAAAAGCAGAAAAAATCACCCGGCGAAAAGGTGATTTTTTTAATTATTTTATTTAAAGTACTGATAATCAGTTTTAAAAATTATCATCTTTTTTTATTTTTCGGATTTGTTCCACACATTTATGCTTTTGATTTTGCGCATTGTGCTTGGTGGAATACTTGTATTTTTCCTGTATTTCTTCCATATTTTTATTCTTCATAAAAATATCGTGGATGAGGTTTTGGCAGTGCGAAGAAATTTTATTGATGTAATCATTAAGTTTATCATAATAATTCCTTTCGTTTTCTATTGCCTGGTTGATCTCTTCTTTGTTTTCAAAATAATAGCTTTCGTGCATTTCCACAAAAAAGTTTCGGTTGCGCAATTTTTTCAGCCAAAGGTTTTTGGAAATTCCGGTAACGTAGTTCGCAAGACAAGTGTAGGCTTTGAAATCGTCATCATATAATTTTTCGTACAGAATAATTAAAGCGTCCTGAAAAACATCTTCTGCATCTTCAGAATTTCCTTTGTTGGAAAGAACAAATTTTTTGGTGTAGCCGAAATATTTCCTGTACAGAATACCAAAGGCAACATTGTTGTCCTTCTGGAAATCTTCTATTGCTAAAGTGTTTGTTGTTCTTTTGTTCATGTAATCTTCAGAACTTTCTCTGTGTTTTTCGTTGCCATACATCTTCGGTCCTGCCTGAAAGGAATAATTCCCAAAACCGAATCTTCACCGTCGGTAAGGAGCCAGATTTCCTGCCTTGCTAAAATAGATATTTTTTCGTCCCTAAAAAACTTAGAAACTTTCTTTTTCCCCGAAAATCCTGCCGGAAAAAATTCGTCACCGTCTTTCTGCCTTCTTAAACGCAGTGGGAAACAAAGTTTTTCTGCATCAAATGCCCAGTTCAAACGGTTATTGATTTGCTCAATTTCAATGATATTTTCGAGATTAATGGTAATCTGGTTTTCAGAAAAGTCAAAATTTTCCATCAGAAGAATTTCATCATCACTGCGCTTTTCAAACTTCCATTTTCCATCTTCCGTCTTTTTGCTTAAAATCAGTTCATCATAATTGACGATCAGCAGATAATCTTTTGAGAAAAAAGAACTTCCGTTTTGACCTTTAAAAATTTTCGGAATTTCTTCTTCCTGATTAAAACCATACTTTTTAAGGATCTCAAATTTCACAAAATCACTTTCTTCATTCAGCTTACTTTTGGATAAAACTGTATATTCTCTGTTGAAAACCGAAATCCTGTTTTCTATTTCCTGAATCTGCTGCTGGACAAAATCTTTGGTCTGGTTTAAATAAGAAGAGCTTTTTTTGAAATTTTCCAGAAAATAATCGTTGGTTTCCAGAAGTTTCGGAACAATTTCGTTTCTAATTTTATTTCTTAAATAATCACTTTTCTTATTAGACAGATCTTCACGGTATTCAATATTATTTTCTTCTGCGAATTTGTAGATTTCTTCTTTTGTAAAATTTAAAAGAGGTCTTAAAATGTGATTGTCGTTTGCCGGAATTCCGCTCAATCCGTTAATTCCGGCTGCTTTTGAAAGATTGATGATGAAAGTTTCCAGTTGATCGTTCAGATGATGCGCGGTGACTAAAAATTCCAGATTTTCTTCTCTTTGAATATTTCTGAAAAATTCATACCGCAGTTTTCTTGCCCAAAGCTGGATAGAATGTTCCGGCTTCTGGTGTTTTTCTGAAACTTTGTATAAATGAAATTTAATATGGTTTTTCTCACAAAAATCCGCCACCGTTTTCTGATCCAGATCCGAATCTTCTCCACGAAGTTTATAATTGATGTGGGCAATCTGAAAATGAATGCCTAAGTCCTTAAAACAGTGTGCTAAAACCATAGAATCTGCACCTCCGCTCACCGCAAGAAGATAGCTTCGGTTTTCGGGGGAATCAACAATGTTTTTAAGCTGATTTTGGAAGTTGTCTACGTTCAGCATGGATGTCCGGAATTTCTTTTATGCAAAGATAATTCATATAATTAAAATGAATTTCGTTACCTTTGGTTCGTCTAAAAATGATTATTTATGAAAATTTTTAAAATTTTAGCAGTATCTGCAATGGTGTTGGGAATGACATCTTGTATCAGCAAAAAGCAGTATGATGCATTGAGCTCAAATTACAAGCAATGTATTGAAAACGTAGGTGAAAGACAGAGAGAAATTCAGGAACTGAAGTCTCAGAATTCAGCTTTAACAAGTGAAAATAATTTATTGAAAAGTCAGCATGATGCTTTGAAATCTTCATTGGATGCGTGTCTTTCGAATTCAGGGAAAAGCTCTGCCAATATCGACAAGCTGGTTGGAGAAATCAATTCTTCAAACTCTTATATCAAACAGCTTATATCAAGCAATGCGAAAAACGACAGCTTGAATTTAGCATTATCAAACAAACTGAAAAGATCGTTGGATAACGTAGCAGACAGCGATGTTCAGGTAAAAGTGCTGAAAGGAGTGGTAATGATCTCTCTTTCAGATAAAATGTTGTACAAAACAGGAGATTACAACGTATTACCTGCCGCTCAGGAAGTGTTAGGAAAAGTAGCTAAAGTAATTAACGATTACGATAAATATTCTGTCCTTATCGAAGGAAATACAGATAACGCTCCTTTAAGCTCTCCGAATTTACCAAAAGACAACTGGGATCTTTCTGCTTTAAGAGGAACAGCGGTTGCTAAAGTTCTTCAGACTCAGTTTGGAGTAGATCCTGCAAGAATTACAGCAGGAGGACGTTCAGAATATAATCCTAAAGCAACCAATATGAGTGTTTCAGGAAGAGCGGAAAACAGGAGGACAGAGATCATCATCATGCCTAAACTGGATGAGTTTATGAAACTGATGGATATCGCGCCAAAGAAATAATTTACAATCAACATTCAGTCAATACAAAACAAATCCCGAAGCAATTCGGGATTTGTTGTTTGTGATTAATCAAATTAGTTCTTCTTTTTTCAGCAAAGAAATAATTTTTTGAAAAAATGAATTGGATAGTTCCGGTTTAGTTTTTTTAGAAAAAGAATCCACAGTGCTTTTACGCACTGTAGTCTTCTGATTTCTCTGGTTAATTTGTTTTTTTCCCGCAAGCATTATGTCGTGTGTTTTTACCCTTCAATGCAAAGTTAGGCTTATTCGCAGACGAGACCATCCGTATTTTTACGGTAATTAAACTGGGGGATTTTCCCATCTTTCCGGAATCTTTAGGATTGTTCCCGCTTTTTTGTTATATTTAAGTAAATTTGACCGAAATAAAATTTGCAGCATGAGCTTTTTTGAAGAAAAACTTCCGGAAATGGACAGGTATCTTGAAACACACGCTTCATTGGAGCCTGAAATTCTGAGAAAACTGAGAAGAGAAACGTATCAGAAGACCACACAGCCACACATGATCTCCGGTTATCAGCAGGGAAGATTGTTAACCATCATTTCGCAGATGATGCAGCCGAAAAATATTCTGGAAATAGGGACTTTTACAGGCTATGCAACACTTTGTCTGGCAACAGGAATGGCAAAAGACGGAAAAATTACCACTTTGGATGTGAATGAAGATTTGGCGTACCTTCCTAAAAAGTATTTCGCGGAAAGCGAATACGCTTCTCAGATTCATTTCAGGCTTCAGGATGCGAAGGAATTTCTAAGAGAAACCGATGAGGTTTTTGATCTGGTTTTCATTGATGCCGACAAAGAAAATTATGCAGAATATTTCAGATTAATAAAGCCAAGAACAAAATCCGGTTCGGTAGTAATGTTTGATAATGTTCTCTGGTACGGAAAAGTTCTGGAAGAAAATCCGAAACAGAAATCTACGCAGGTCATTAAGGAACTGAATGATTTGATCGCAAAAGATGATGATTTTGAAAATCTTATTTTACCTTTGCGTGACGGGCTGAATTTTTTACGCAGAAAGTAATTTGAGGTTGAGTTTAAGGTTAAGATTTACAGCGTATTTTCTCAACCTGAACCGAAGTCTTAACCTTTTAATTAGAAAAATAAATGGATAAAGGAATTTGTGTTGTTACAGTAGCTCCTGTTCGTGCAGAAGGTTCGGACAGAGCAGAAATTGTTACGGAAATATTGTTTGGGGAAAGTGCAGATATTCTGGAAGTGAATAAGAACTGGACCAGAATAAAAATGCATTATGACGGCTATGAAGGATGGATGGATACGAAACAGCTTAAACCTGTAACAGACGAATATCTGGCTAAACGGAAAGTAACCGTTGTAACCGAAGACTTTTCTTCTGTCTTGATGAATGACGGAAAAACACTTCTTTCCATGGGTTCGGAAGTTGAATTTCCTGCGGTTGCGTCGAGAAGAAGTCACGACGTGCGAGAAAGTATTGCTTTAACGGCAAAAGAATTCCTGAATGTGCCGTATTTATGGGGCGGTAAAAGCTTTTTTGCGGTAGACTGCTCAGGTTTTACACAGTTGGTTTACAAAATTCACGACATAAAATTACCGAGAGACGCTTCACAGCAGGTTGAGGTGGGAGAATCATTAAGCTTTGTTGAAGAAAGTCAGCCGGGAGATCTGGCGTTTTTTGAAAATCCGGAAGGAAAAATCATCCACGTCGGAATCATGCTGGATAACCAGAGAATTATTCACGCTTCCGGAAAAGTGCGAATCGACACGCTGGATTCTACAGGAATTTTTAACAAAGAAATGAATAAACATACCCATAAGCTAAGAGTAATTAAAAGTTTGCTTTAACTTAAAATCTGTCTGAAATGGAAAATATTCTCTTTACTGTTTTTGATATTTTTAATTTTGGATTACTGGTTTTTCTGTGGTGGTTTACGGTGAAACATTATAAATCGCTGCCTCATATCATTCCCATTCATTTTGATTTAGACGGGAAGGCAGATAATTTCGGGAGTAAGAAATTTGCTTTTCTGTTACCTGTTTTTGCTTTGGTTTTTTACATTTTGTTCGCCTATACGGTTCGCGATCCGGGATCTTCAAATTTTCCGGTGAAAATTACTCCGGAAAATGAATATGCCCAGTTTCTCATCATGAAAATTTTCATCCGGTGGCTGTATGTTTTAATCATGATGATTTTTCTGAACAGTCAGGACTATATGTTCAGATATTCTTTTGATGAGAACGCAAAGCCGAAAATTAAAATAACAACAGCAATTCTTTCTGTTCTGGGAAGTGTGATAACGGTTCTAATGATTAGCTCTCAATTTAAATGATACAGTCTAAAAGTAATTCCGAACATTATATTTGGGGAGACAACTGCGATAGCTGGATTCTGAAAAATGATGCCCAATTATCCGTCAAGCAGGAAGTTATGCCTTCCGGAACTTCAGAAAAACTGCATTTTCATCATCTCGCAGAACAGTTTTTTTATATTTTAAAAGGGAAAGCTGTCTTTTTTATTGATGGCGAAAGGTGGTCTGTAAAAAACGGCGAAAGCATTATCATTCTCCCAAAATCTAAACATTATATTGCTAATGAATCTGACGAAGATCTGGAATTTTTTAGTCATTTCCAGTCCTTCGACTGATGATGATAGAATTGTGCTTTAAATGGAAATTAAAAGATATTATGACTGCGAATATTTTAAATAGTTGGAATTTAAAAGCTGAAAGTTATATGGAAGCTAAACTCAGGTGTTCTGGTTTTGGCTGTGAAATTTTTGAGTTTTTTAAATCCGAATTATCTTTAAATCTGAATAACTTCCAATTTTACCAGCCGATAAATCAACCTGAAGACTTAATAGCATATTATAAATTAGACAACATAGAGTTTGCTGTTCAGTTAGATCCTCTATGTGAAGTTATATGTATTTGGAATAATAGCATTTCTGTAGAAGTTAATTTTTTTGTTAAAGACTATTATGCTAAAGTAATAGAAATAATAAAGACCAAGATTTTATAAATTTAAAAGAATTGAAAACTCTATACAACATATTTATCCATCTGCTCATCTTCGGGATGAAGGTTTTTGCGTTATTCAATGATAAAACTAAAAAAGGCGTTGAAGGCAGAAAAGAATCTCTGGAAAAGGTGAAATCCGGCTTTAAAAAATCTGATAAAGTGATCTGGATGCACGCTTCAAGTCTTGGAGAATATGAACAGGGACTGCCTGTTTTGGAACAGTTGAAAGAAAGATTTACGGATCATAAAATTTTAGTCACCTTCTTTTCTCCATCCGGTTATGAAAACGTGGTGAAAAAGAAAAATATTGCCGATGTGATCTGTTATCTTCCTTTTGATAAAAAATCTGCTGTAAAAGAATTTACAGACCAGTTTGATGTTCAACTATTTTTTACGGTGAAGTATGATTACTGGTATCATCTTCTTGATGAGCTTAAAAATAAAGGCGCAAAAACGTATGTGATTTCAGCTTTGTTCTATGATCGTCAGTCGTTTTTTACATCGTATGGAAAATGGTTTGTACAGCAGCTTCAGAAAAATATCGACTGGTTTTTTCATCAGACCCAAATGTCCTTTGCTCTGGCTAAAAGCATTGGATTAACGAAATCTTCGGTAACGGGAGATACGAGATTTGACCGTGTAAAACAGTTGAGATATCGAGACAACTGCGTAGATTGGATTAAAGATTTTATTGGCGAAGATAAAACGGTGGTTTTCGGAAGTTCTTGGCAGGCGGAAGAAAAAATTGCGCTGGAAGTTTCGCAGGGAAGTCCGTACGCAAAACTGATTATTGCTCCGCATGAGCTGAAGAGGGTTTCTCATTTGAAACAGCTTTTTCCGGAAGCAATTTTATACAGTGAAATTAAAAATTCTGTTGATGATTTTAACTCAAATATTTTAATTATCGACAGCATCGGTTTGCTTTCAAAATTGTATTCTTACGCCGATGTTGCGGTGGTAGGAGGAGGTTTTCATGATGCGGGGCTTCACAATATTCTGGAAGCGGCAACCTTTGGTGTTCCGGTAATTTTCGGAAATCAGTACAGAAAAAATCCTGAAGCAGACGGTCTTATTTCGGCGGATGGAGGAAGATCTTTTGAAAATGCAGGTCTTGCTGCAGATTTTGTTCTGTTTTTAATTAATAATGAAGATTCCCTTCAGGCAATGTCTGAAAATGCTGAAAAATTTGTCTCTGAAAAACCCAATTCTACGGAACTGATCTTACAGAAAATCTTATCGTAAAAATCCCTGATTTTTAATGTCTTTGATGATTTGATCAAAATTTTCCGGAATCTTATCGCAGGTCAGCCAGTTAAAATCGATCCCGTTGTTAATGAAAAGTTTGGATAAATATGTATTCTCAAGGATTTTATCTTTTAAATTATCCAGATGCTCATCAATTTCCATCCAGTAATCGACATCCAGTTTTTTGGTTAAAAGCAAAGCTTTCACCACTTTATTAATGATGTAGAGATACAGTTTATAAACATTATCGAATCTTTGTCGGCTCAGATCTTCGTTATATTCTAAAATCTTATTAATCAACAATAAATTAAGAGAAACTTCTCCGAATTTATCGGTCGTTACTTTTACGTGTTCGGTAATTTCACTGCTTATTTTGCGGATAATTCCAAGGAAATATTTCTGATTGCTGATGTATTTTGATGCCAGTAAAACTTTTTCGGAAACAATTTCCTCCATCGCATCTCTTTTATTGTCTGTGGTTTCAGGATCAATAAGTTCGAAGTATAGTTTTTTAGATAAAAGTTTATCTTTTTTTAATAATCTGAAAATCAGGCGGTCTTTTTCTACAGAAGAAAAATTGCTCAGAGCAGTTTTGAACTCTTTTGAATATTCCATTCAATAAAATTAATTAAAAATTTTCGAATATTTCAAAAATCCGTTGAATGCCCAGTTTGCGGTATAGTATAAAGATTTAACCGTAGAAAATCCCATGAAATCTTTATACACCAGATATTGATCTCTGATGATGTTTTTTTTCTTTCTGGAAACACTGTTTTCGCGCATCCTGTATTTAGCAAGTGTTTTATTCAGCGGATAGCCTTTCGGGATTTTTTTCAGAAGATTCAGCCACATCACATGATCTTCGCGCTTGCTTTTCACGGGGAAGAAGAATTTTCCCACTCTTTTGGTATCGTACATCGTAGAAACCGGAGCCAGTCTGCAGGTTTTAAGCAGGTTGGAAAAGGTGACGATTGTATCGGCTTCAAAATCTTTTAGAACCGGCTCCATCGTATGTTCATCACATCTGGAATAATTACAGTACACCAATTCTGCATTGTTTTTATCCATAAACCGGATCATCTCTTCAAGATATTCCGGATACCAGAAATCGTCGGAATCCAGAAAGGCAATATAACGACCTTCCGCTCTTTCGAGACTTTTATTTCGGGCATTTCCTGCGCCGCCGTTTTTTTCAAGAACGTGTAATTTTATTCTGGGATCATTGTACTTTCGGATCAGATCAACCGTGTCGTCTTTAGAACGATCATCCGAGATCAGCCATTCCCAGTTTTCATACGTCTGGCTGAGTACAGACTGTATGGTTTCCTCTATAAATTCCGCCGAATTGTAGGAGGGGGTGATTATCGAAACTAATTCTTTCATCTTGTGTTTTATAAAAATTTTTTCTCATAAAAATGCCATGAGCTTACCCCAACGGCAATAACCACCATCATGCATGCAAAAGCCATCACGTAAGGATTGTAATCTTTAAATAATCCCAGTGTGGTAAAAGTTCTGATGATCGGGAAGTGGAAGATATAAATTCCGTAGGTAAAATCTCCATATTTTCCGAAATTATTTAAAAACTTAAAGGAATATGCAATGTACAGGACGATAATCCCGATCATCATCGGAGAAAAAAGCTGAATCTTTGTAAATAAATCGATCCACACTGTGGCTATGGCAATGATAAAAAGGGTGTTTTTATATTTAATGAACTGATCAAAATTAAAATAAATCAGCATTCCCGGTATGAAATAAGACAGCGTTCCCGGAAGCTGTTTCGCCATTGAAATTTTTCCCTGATGTTCAAAATAATTAAGATAAACAAGCGACAGAAAATACAGGATCATTAAACTGATGTTCCTATACTTGTTGTTTTTTCCGAACAGTAGAAACATCAGCGGAACAGCAAAATAATAGCACATTTCTATCTTTAGTGTCCAAAGCGCTCCGTTGACTGCCTGATTTCCGAAAACTCCGGGAAGCCACGGTGCTTTGAAATTTAAAAAAATGGAATTCCAGAAAAGATATTTGTAGACCTGCGTATTACTAAAATATTCCCTGAATGAATAAGTGCTTACAAGACTGAGTAAAATGGCACAGAGAAAAACAACCAATAAATAAGCGGGAACAATTCTCCTGATTCTTTTGCTAATATAGCTTTTAAGGCTGGAAGAACGCTCATAGCTTCTGGCGATGAGAAATCCGCTCACCACAAAAAATCCGAAAACGGCAATTTCGATAGGGCTGTGTTCCAGAAATTTCAGCTCCGGAGAAACGCTTAAAGCTCCAAGATGCCCTAAAAAAACGATGAAAGCGAGGAGAACACGGATAAAATCAAAATTATTTTTCGTAAGGTCTTGCATTTGCATTTGTTTGTTACAAAAATAGTTTTTTTCGCAGAAAGATCATATTTCCGGTAATGAATGTTTGCTGAATAAAGGAAAAACAACGCTTTTGAAATGCCGATACACAGAAAATAATAAATTTTAACAATATTTTTTTAAAAAAATTGTATAATAATATAAATAAATCATAATTTTAGCGCTTGAAAAAATTGATATATGAAGAAATTAGCATTATTATTTGCAGGTTTATCATTATTTGTAGCAACAGGATGTAATAACGACGACGAAGTGGTACAGGAAGCTCCGTTAGTGGGAGTTTGGCAGCCCGTGAAAAAAGTAGTAACCGTAGTTGCAATAGGAGAAGTTCCTGTTTCGGACGGTATTTCTTTTGATACCACTTGTCAGCAGACTTCAAGATGGACGTTCGCTTCCGGAAATGCAGGAACAAGAAAAGATATGGGAGACAGCGCAACGCCGGGAACCTGTACACCTACTTTCGACAGAACATTTACTTATACTTATGATAAAGACAGCAAAGCTATTCAGATAAAATATCAGGGAATTGTACAGCCGGATCAGGGAAGAATCATCAGCATCAGCGATACTGCTTTAAACATCATGTTTGAAGACAAATCAGATCCTACCGAATTCCATTCTGAAACCTATACATTTAAGAGAATACCTCAGTAATAGTCTGAATTATCAATATAAAATACAAATCTCATCTGCGGATGAGATTTTTTTATGCATTATTTCGTCAAATTTAAATTTCCATTTCTTTTAAAATCATTATTTTTGTGAAAATTAGAAAAGGAATTTAAAAGAATCCAGCATCTAATATCTTAACATCTAATATCTATAAAAAAGTGTTTTACGATCATCAGCAGATAGAAAAAAAGTGGCAGAAGTACTGGGAAGATAATCAAACGTATAAAACTTCCGATAACACAGACAAACCTAAATTTTATGTTCTCGATATGTTTCCGTATCCATCCGGAGCAGGACTTCACGTAGGTCATCCGCTTGGATATATCGCATCCGATATTTACGCGAGGTACAAAAGACATCAGGGTTTTAATGTTCTCCACCCTGTTGGTTACGACAGCTTCGGGCTTCCTGCTGAACAGTACGCGATTCAGACAGGGCAGCATCCTGCGATTACGACAGAGCAAAACATTACAAGATACGAAGAGCAGTTAAGAAAAATTGGCTTTTCTTTCGACTGGAGCAGAGAAGTAAGAACTTCCGATGCTTCTTATTATAAATGGACACAGTGGATTTTTATTGAGCTGTTCCATTCGTGGTATAATAAAGATACTGATAAAGCGGAGCCTATTTCATCTTTGGTTAAACGTTTTGAAGAAAAAGGTACGGAAGGATTAAATGCCAATCAGAACGATGAATTAAATTTCACGGCGGAAGAATGGAAAGAAGCTTCAGAAATTGATAAAGAAGACATTTTATTAAATTACCGTTTGGCTTACAGAGCGGAAACCACCGTCAACTGGTGTCCTGCTTTAGGAACCGTTCTGGCAAATGATGAGGTAAAAGACGGAAAATCCGAAAGAGGAGGTTTTCCTGTTTTCCAAAAGAAAATGATGCAGTGGAGCATGAGGATTTCTGCGTACTCTGAAAGATTATTGCAGGGATTAAAAACTCTGGACTGGCCACAACCTTTGAAAGATTCTCAGGAATACTGGATCGGAAAATCTCAGGGAGCGCAGGTGAGATTCAATGTGGAAGGACATGACGAGATCGTTGAAGTCTTTACTACAAGACCGGATACGATTTTCGGAGCGACTTTTATGGTGCTGGCTCCGGAAAATCCTTTGGTGGAAACCATCACAACTGCAGAGCAAAAAGCTGAGGTAGATTCTTATATTGAAGAAACTTCCAAAAAAACGGAACGTGACAGAATGGCGGACGTGAAAAATGTTTCAGGCGCTTTCACGGGAAGTTATGCTTTAAACCCTTTCAGTGGAGAAAGAATGCCGATCTATATTTCAGATTATGTTTTGATGGGTTACGGAACTGGTGCTGTAATGGCAGTTCCTGCACATGACGAGCGCGATCACAGATTTGCAAAGAAATTTAATTTAGAAATTAAAAAAGTAGTGGAAACGGACGAAGATGTTCAGGAAGCTTCTTTCGATTCTAAAGATTCAGTTTGTGTAAATTCTGATTTCTTAAATGGATTAAATTATAACGATGCAAAAGCATTGATTATTTCTGCTATTGAGAAAAAAGGAATCGGACACGGAACAACGAACTACAGACAGCGTGATGCGATTTTCTCAAGACAAAGATATTGGGGAGAACCGGTTCCTATCTATTATAAGGATGGAATGCCTTATACATTGCCGACTTCCGCTTTGCCTTTGGAACTTCCGGAAGTTGAAAAATATCTGCCGACTGAAGACGGAGATCCACCATTAGGAAATGCGAAAACATTCGCGTGGGATGAAGCCAACCAAAAAGTAGTCGATACCAATTTAATTGATGAAAAAACAGTTTTCCCGTTAGAATTATCTACAATGCCGGGTTGGGCAGGAAGTTCTTGGTATTTCCTTAGATATATGGATCCTAATGATGATGAGGTTTTTGTTAAAAAAGAACTGGCTGATTATTGGGGACAGGTGGATTTATATATTGGAGGTAGCGAACACGCAACCGGTCACTTGTTATATTCTCGTTTTTGGAATATGTTCTTAAAAGATAGAGGATATATTAATCAGGATGAGCCGTTCCAAAAGTTGATTAACCAAGGGATGATTTTGGGGATGAGTGCTTTTGTTTATAGAGTTGACGGAACTAATCAATATGTTTCTAAAAATTTAGCAAAAGATTATACAACTCAGGCAATCCACGTTGATGTATCTTTATTAAAAGGAACTTCTGATGAACTGGATACTGAAGCTTTCAAAGCTTGGAGACCGGATTACGCAGATGCGGAATTTATTTTGGAAGACGGAAAATACATCACAGGTCGTGAAGTAGAAAAAATGTCCAAGTCAAAATACAATGTGGTAAATCCTGACGATATTTGCGAAGAATACGGAGCAGACGGTTTACGATTGTATGAAATGTTCTTAGGTCCGTTGGAACAATCAAAGCCTTGGAACACGCAAGGTCTGAGTGGAGTTTACGGTTTTCTTAAAAAGTTCTGGAATTTATATTTTGACGGAGATACGTTCTCGGTTTCCGATGAAGAGCCAACCAAAGCGGAATACAAAGTTTTACATACCTTAATAAAGAAGGTGGTTTACGATATTGAAAACTTCTCTTTCAATACGTCTGTCTCTTCATTTATGATCGCTGTAAACGAACTGCAAAAAATAAAATGCAACAAACGCAATATTTTAGAACCTTTAGCCGTTATCATTTCTCCGTATGCACCTCACATCTGTGAAGAGCTTTGGAGTTTATTGGGGCATCAGGATTCTATAGAATTTGAAAAATTCCCTGTATTGAACGAGGATTACTTAGTGGAAGATGAGATTTTGTATCCGGTAAGTGTAAACGGAAGAATGAAGTTTAAAATTTCACTTTCCGCACAGCTTTCACCTAAAGAAGTGGAGGAAGTGGTACTTAAAGACGAAAAAATGCTGCAGATTCTGGAAGGGAAGACTCCGACGAAAATCATTGTAGTGCCTCACAGAATTGTGAATATAGTAATTTAAAAAAAAATTAACATTGGCAAATTAAAAAAAATGAAGGCCTAAATTTTTTGATTTTTTAACGTAAATGTTAAAATTGAAAAATATTACCAAAAAAAGAGAAAATAATTGTAATATCGAAAGTGTATTAAAATTTCTTTATCAAAAAAATGGCAAATGTTTATTTAAGACTCTTGCATTTTAATTATTTTTGCCTTTAATTTACACCTTGTAAAATTTTAAAACAATATAATTTAGTTAAATATGGAAATGAATGTTTCAAAAAATGATGAGCAAGTAATTGCTAGAAAGTCGGGAGGTTTAAACCCAGCTGTAATTATTCCTATTATCTTTGCAATAGGAGTTTGTATTTATTTATTCGTTCTAGGTAACCCAGGAAACTTTAAAGATGCTAATGAATTAGGAGGAGCATCTGTTGCTTTTGCTGACAAGGAGGGGAAAGACATTCACCCAGAATCGTTCTTAGGTATTATCTACAAAGGAGGGGTAATTGTACCAATCTTGATTACTTTCATGATCACGGTAATCGTTTTCTCTTTTGAAAGATATTTCGTTCTTAGCAAAGCTGCCGGAAAAGGAAACTTAGACAACTTCGTTGTACAGGTAAGAAGCTTACTAAACCAAAACAAAATTGATGAAGCTTTAGAAGAGTGCGACAGACAGCAAGGTTCTGTTGGTAACGTAGTAAAAGAAGGTCTTACTACTTACAAAGCTTTATCTCACGATACAACGCTTAACAAAGAGCAAAAAATGGTAGCGCTTAACAAAGCAATCGAAGAAGCAACTACTCTTGAAATGCCAATGCTTGAGAAAAACATGATGATCCTTTCTACTTTAGGTACTGTTGCAACGTTAGTAGCACTTTTAGGTACGGTAATCGGGATGATCAAGGCGTTCTTCGCATTAGGTTCAGGAGGGGGTACTCCGGATGCTGCTGCACTTTCTACAGGTATCTCTGAAGCCTTGATTAACACAGCTTTAGGTATTGGTACTTCAGCAATCGCTATCATCCTTTATAACTTCTTTACTTCTAAAATCGACGGATTAACTTATAAGATCGACGAGATCGCAATGAGCATCCAACAGTCTTTCGCTGAATTCAACTAAGAATTGTAGCAAGGAATTTGCAGTAAGTAAAAAGAAGTTTAATTAAAAATCATTAATAATAATGGCGAGAGTCAAACCAAAAAGACATGGAGTAGTGACGGATATGACGGCAATGTGTGACGTTGCGTTCCTACTGCTTACATTCTTTATCTTGACCACTCAGTTTAAAAAACCTGATGTGGAGCAGATTAAACCGCCATCTTCAATATCAGAGAAGTTACTTCCTGATGCAAGTTTGATGACCATCAACGCTACTCCGGACGGAAAATTTTATTTCCAGCCTGTAGAAAATGCATCAGAGAGACTACAGCTTTTAGACAATATGGGAAAAAAGTACGGCGTTACTTTTGACAATAATGAAAAAGCTGCATTCCAGAAAGTACAAGCAATTGGGGTTCCGATGAACCAGCTTAAAAGCTATCTTGATTTGCCAGATGACGAGCAGAAGAATTTCAAGAGTCCTACAGGGATTCCTATGGATAGTACGAATAAGCAGTTAGTAGACTGGGTAAAAGAAAGTTTGAACGTAAATCCTGATTACAAATTAGCAATCAAAGGAGACGTTACAACAGAATATCCGAAAGTTAAAAGCTTATTCGAGGGTTTAAGAGATATCGATTTTCTTAAATTTTGGTTGATTACATCACAAGAAGGTAAACCTAATGAATAATATCATTTAGAAATGGCAGAAGTACAAGTACAGGAAAAGGGCGCCAAAGGCGGCAAGGTACGTTCCAAGAAACAGAGTACCAGAGTCGATATGACTCCGATGGTGGACTTGGGTTTTCTATTGATTACCTTCTTTATGTTCACAACCACATTCTCTAAACCGAATGTAATGGATTTGGGTCTTCCGGCAAAACCGAAGGATGAAACAAAAAAACCACCTCCAACAGAAATTAAACTTTCGAACTCTATATCTTTATTATTAGGTAAAAACAATAAGATCTTCTGGCATCAGCAGGACAATACGTCTTTAACGGATCAGAATCTTAATGAAACTACTTTCGATAGAGAGGGAATCCGAAAAGTAATTGAGCAGGCAAAAGCAAATGCGGCTGATAAAACTAAATTTACAGTTATTATTAAGCCAACTGACGATGCTGTATATAAAAACTTCGTAGATATCCTGGACGAAATGGCAATTACTAAGAGTGAGCAGTACGGTGTTACTGATCTTAAACCTTGGGAAAAAGCTATTTACGATAGAAAAGTGGGTAATTCTGGTGCTGCTGCAGCTCCGGCTACTAAGTAATTTAAACCATAAAATTGTAAATCTATGGCAAACGAAAATGTATACGATCCTAATCTTACCTTAGATGAGATTGTATTTGAAAATAGAAACAAGGAATATGGTGCATACGATTTAAGACATCAGTACCCAAAACTTCTGACAAAATCTTTCATCGTTGGAACAGCATTATTCCTTATTGCGGCTTTGTCTCCATTTATCTATCTTACCATTAAGAGACTTACTGAACCTGAAAAACAAGAAGTTAAAGCAGATTTGGTAGAAATTCTTCAGGAAGATAAAGTTATTGAGCAGCCAAAAGAAGAAGAACCACCTCCACCACCTCCACCAAAAGAGGAAGAGAAAATTGAAATTATCCAGAACGTGGTTCCTGAGCCTGTAAAAGCTCCGAAAATTGAAACACCACCACCGCCAATTTCTAAGCAGTTAGAAACAACAACCGGTCTGGTAAATCAGGAAGGGGTAAAAGCTCCGGCTTACACTCCGCCGCCACCGCCACCATCAACAGGTACAAAGGCGTCTACAGCAGAAGTAAAACCTCAGGTAAGTGATACTCAGGTTTATACAGAAGTTGAGCAGACTGCTGAATTCCCTGGAGGTATTAATGCTTTCAGAAATAAAGTATCCAGTAACTTCGATGGTTCAGCGATGAACGGAGATGAAGGTACAGTAAAAACTGAAATCACTTTCGTTGTAGAAAGAGACGGAAGTATTACGGACGTTAAAGCAAGCGGTGGAAACTCTGACTTCAATGCTGAAGCAATCAGAACCATCAAGTCTATTAAAAATAAATGGACTCCTGCTAAAATTAACGGACAATCTGTACGTTATAGATTCAGATTACCTTTAACAATGAATTTTGAAGGATAAGATTTATCTTTAAATAATAATTAAAAAAGAGAAGCATTTGCTTCTCTTTTTATTTTTTTTGGTATTTTTGTTATATGATGTTCAATTGGTTATCCCTCGTTACGGGATTATTTTATATCGTTCTGGGAATCGTAGTAATGTACTACAGGTTTTTCTTTACAGTTCTGGAACCCGGAGTTGCTTATGCATTAGGCGGACTTCTTATTTTGTATGGAATTTTCAGAATTTACAGAGCGGTTACAAAAATTAAAAATTCAGGAAATGAAGAATAGTGTTAAGCTTCTAATGCTGTTTTTCATTAGCATAATAGCAGTTGGTTGTAAAAAAGAAGAAAAATCTCCATCTTACCATAAAGGAGAAATGACGATTCTTACGGATGAATCTTTTAAAAGTGTTACGGAAGCTTTAGCAGAAGGATATATGATTAATTATCCCGAAACAAAGATCAAAGTCGCTACCAAAAAAGAAGATCTCGGATTCATTGATTTATTAAACAATAAGACAAGAATCGTGGTAATGTCCAGAGATCTTATGCCGGAAGAAATTAAGACATACGAAGAACAGATCGAACTGAAGTTTTTACCTGCAAAATTCGCTGCAGATGCTGTTATTTTTATTGTTCCGAAAGATTCTCCAAAAGAAAGTATTACCATGGAGGAAATTCAGAAAGGATTGCAGTCGGATAATAAAGAATTTATTTTCGACGGAGCCAATTCCAGCAATCTGAATTTTGTGGCTCAGAGACTTAAAAAACAGCCGAAAGATTTAAAGTTTTCGGTTATTCCGGGAAGCAAGAATATTATTGAAGAACTCAATAAATACCCGGATAAAATAGGGGTTATCGGTCTTAATACATTCAGCCGTCCTTATGATAAAGAGTCTGAACAGTTAAGAAATATGGTAAAAATTCTTCCTGTGGAAGACAAAGGAAAACTTTACACTACAGATTTTGAAAACCTCCGCAAAATGAATTATCCCTTTACAAGAGTTTTGTATTTTTTAACAAACGAAGGAAACTTCAATATTGCCAATGGTTTTATAAGGTATTCGTGCACTCAGCTTGGGCAGATGATCGTTCAAAAAGAAGGATTGCAACCATACAATCTTTACAGAAGAGAAGTTCAAATGCGTTAAAAAGTATTAAATTAATCCTTTAACCAAAATAAATGTATTATTTTGGTCTGAAAATTGTGTATTACTTAAATCGAAATTTAGATTAGAAAATATAAAATGAAAGATATAATGAATATGAATGTAAAGAAGCTTGCCTTTGGAGCGGCTGTAGTGTTTTTTACCAACTTTGCCGTTGCACAAACTGTACAGGATGGTATCAACAGTATAGACAGTGATAAATATGCTCAGGCAAAAACTAATTTTACGAACATGATCGCTTCGGCGCCTACTGCAGAAAACTATTTCTATTTAGGAAATACATATCTTAAGCAGGGAGAGCCAGATTATGCGGCAGCAACTGATAGTTTTAACAAAGGTCTTGCAGCAGATGGCAAAAGCTATTTAAATAAATTAGGTTTGGCAACTGTAAAACTGGGTAAAGGAGATAAGGGGGCTATTGCGGAAATTCAGAAAATCGTTACCGATTCAAAAGAAAAAGATGCAGAAGTTCTTTTCAGAGCGGCAGAAGCTTTAACTTTATTTGAGAAAAATAACTCTCCGGATTTGGCTATTCAGTATTTGAATAAAGCGATTGAAAGAGCAGAGAAAAAAGGTGTTCCGGCTCATTACTATTATACTTTAGGGGATGCTTACAGACTAAAAAGAATGCCCGGAGATGCAATGTCTGCTTATGACAAAGCGCTTCCTTTAGCTAAAAATAAAGCATCGGTTTATACAAGAATCGGGACTTTATGGATGGCTGCACAACAGTGGCAACAGGCTAAAACAAGTATAGATAAGGCAATTGCCACAGATCCATCTTATGCTCCAGCGTATAAAGCTCTTGCAGCTTATGATATCAGATATCAGCAAAATGCGAAAGCGACTCAGGATTTGATCAATTATACAAAATATGCCGATGAAGATCCATATACTCAATTAGAAATTGCTAAGCTTTATTTTACCAATGAAGATTATGCGAATTCCAAGCAGGTTTTAGATAAGATTTTTGATAAGATTAATGATCCTATTAAATTTAAGCTGAGAGCTTACCAATTGTATGCTGACGGAAAATATGCTGAAGCAAAACAAAATATGGATAGCTTTGTTTCTCAGGCGGATAAATCAAGAGTACAGCCTGCAGACCAAGGTTTACAGGGGTTAATTGCAGCAGGTTTAGCTAAAACTGAAACGGATGCTGCTAAAAAAACAGCTTTAACTACTGAAGCACAGCAGAAAATTGCCATCGCAAAAGCGGCTAAAGATGAAACCTTGAAGTGGGATATGGAATTGGTGAAAATCGCAGGAGGAGGAGCTTCTCAGGCAGATATTGATGCAGGACCTACAAACCCTACGATTGAAGGATTAAAGCAGAAAGTAGCTGCAAATGCTCAGGACTCAGATTCTTTATTCAAACTTGCAACAGCTTATCAGGATGCAAAGAACTGGAATGGTGCTATAGCTACATGGCAGAAAATGAATGCCCTTTTACCAGATTGGGCTCCGGGTTACTACAGCTTAGGATATTCTTATCAGCAGGCTGGAAATAATGATGCGGCTAAAATGGCATATGAGAAATTCATCAGTACGGTAAAACCTGCAGAGCAGGAAGCTAATAAACAGACTTTAGCTTATGCTTACTTTGCTGTAGCGTATATGTCTAAGGATTCTGATGTAGCGAAAGCAAAAGACTATGTGGCAAAATCTGTACAGTTGGATCCAACCTATCAGGATGCAGTAAAGTTGAATGCAGAAATCAACAAATAATTTAAACTTTAAATTATAATTAATGAAACTTCCCATTCGTAATGTTTGGGAAGTTTTTATTTTAATCCTATCTTTGATTGTATGAAAACAGATATATTAGCTTTTGGAGCGCATCCTGATGACGTAGAATTGGGATGCGGAGGAACGATAGCCAAATTGGTTTCAGAAGGGAAGACCTGCGTTATCGTTGATCTTACGAGAGGAGAACTCGGAACGAGAGGAACAGAAGAAACCAGAAAGGCGGAAGCCAATGATGCTGCAAGAATTTTAGGTGTTTCTATAAGAGAAAATCTCGAGATGAGAGACGGGTTTTTAGAAAATTCCGAGGACTATCAGATGAGGATCGTAAAAATGGTTCGCAAATACAGGCCGGAAATCGTCTTTGCCAATACAATTGATGATAGACATCCAGATCATGCAAAAGGAGCGAAATTAGTATCGGATGCGTGCTTTTTGTCTGGATTAAGAAAAATTGAAACGGTTTTGGAAGGGGAGATTCAGGAAGCGTGGAGACCAAAGCATATTTTTAACTATATGCAATGGAAAAATGTAGAGCCTGAATTCGTTATTGATATTTCTGAATTTTTGGATGCAAAAATTGCGGCATGCAAAGCATTTAAAACTCAGTTTTATGATCCGGATTCTAAGGAACCCGAAACCCCGATTACTTCAAAAAACTTTTTAGACAGCTTAACTTATCGCGCAATGGATTTGGGCAGATTATCGGGAGTAGCTTATGCAGAGGGATTTACGTCTGAAAAGTTAATTGCTTTGAAAAATTTTGACGGAATTGTTTGGTAATTAAAAAATCTTTCCTATATTTGCACTCACAAAACGGTGATTGTAGCTCAGTTGGTTAGAGCGTCGGATTGTGGTTCCGAAGGTCGTGGGTTCGAGACCCATCATTCACCCAATAAAAGTACACTTTTCAAAAGTGTACTTTTTTATTTTATACCAAATCTAAGTTCATATTTTCATTATTTTTTGCTATAAAAGTTTGTGGATCAGTATAAAAAACTGGAGTCAGACCTCAAAGTTGGGAATTTCACGGGTATTTTTTCCTGACTTCCGCACTTTTTTTCAGTTTTTGAAAAAAAGTGCGAAGGTCAGGAGTAATCCAGAGTGGCGTTCTAAATATTTACTTTCGTATTTTCTTTTTTTACATATTCAATAAATTTAGAAGGAGGAATGCCTGTTTTTTCTATGAATATTCTGGTAAAAACAGTATGAGAAGAAAAACCGCATTCTTCGGCAAGATAACTTATTTTGTAATTAAGGTATTCGGGGTTTTGTTTCAGCTTCAAAATAATGTAGTCGATTCTTAATTGGTTGATATAGCCATTAAAATTATTTTTTTTATACTTTTTAATTGTAAGGGTAAGATAATTATAATTAACATTCATGCTGGAAGCCAAAGAACTCAGTGATAGGGTGGATGATAAAAACTGTTGCTTTTTTTCAAACTTATTTAGCTTATCTAAAATTTCATTTTCTTTTTTCAGGGATAAGATGTTCTTATCTGTTTTAATTAGTTCTTCAGCCTTTTTGGGAGATAAAGCTACTTCTTTTTCTTTCTTTTCTAACCGGGCATTAATTTCTATAAATCTTTTTTTATACTTTCTTAATGTAAAGAAACGGTTGATGAGATATGCTGTGAATAGTAATAGGAATAGTATAATCAGCCATAGATAAGTCATGAAATTTTTAGAGTTATTCAATTCATATTTAAGGGGTTGTATTTGGTCTAAATTATAGAGTTTGGCAATGAAATCTGCCTTTGAATTGTAATCAAACTTTTGATTTGCTTTCTCGTAAAACCGGGAATATTTAAGGTAGGCTTTTTCATCTTCCATTTTATCAGTTGCCTGCATTGCGATTTTATAAAGTTCCAGTTCGTGGTTGATGAATCCAAAACTTATTTGTTTGGATTTAAGTGCCTGTTCGCAATACGCTAATGAGATTTTATATTTTTTTTTGAGAATATATGCTTGCGCTAAATAGTACGAATCATAAAAAACTGTTATTTTGTCATCTCTAAACTGATTCAAATCTTTATTTGCCTTTTCAATAGCACCATCCAGATTTCCGGATAAAATATCGTAATGAATCTCACTATCACGTATTCCTTCGCTATCTAAATCGTTTAAGGATAAAGGCAGACTTTTAATTTTTTTTAAATAAAGAGCAGCAGAATCTAATTTTTTCTGTAGCAGATAGGCATCAACAATACTGTTATATTTTTCCCGCTTAGCACGATTTATTTCTAGAATAATTTCCGGTGCGATTTTTTTCTGATTAGCCAAATAATCATCTAAATCTTTTATTGCTTTTATGTAGCCTATTATTTTCTTGTCAAAATCACCAATCACGCCATAAACCAAACCTTCATCACCTCCAAAAATCAATTCTTGAATATTAGACTTGTCTCTGGATTCATACATCCTCTTTTTTTTCAGGCAGGACAATGCCAAATCATTTTTATTTTGAAGAGCATATATTAATGCTATCATATTCAAATTGTTGGCATACATTGTAAAATCTCTCTCTTTTTGAGCATAAAAATTAGAAACTTTTATAAACTGTACTGATTTATCGAAGTTATTTAATATCTCCAGATAATAAATCTCTCCACAGATTCTATAATATTTCATTTTATCTTTGTCAGACAAATTTCTTTTTGCCATCTCATCACAATAGATTTTAGGATTTTTTTCAGAATAAGATTTTCTGATGAGATCACCTACAGAATACTTTTTCAGAGAATCATTTTTATTTTGTTTTGGCAGTATTCCTTTTTGTGAAAACAGGATGTGAAAACAGAAAAAAAACAATACTATGATGATACGTTTATTTGAGCAGGTATAATTTAAGTAATTGTAAAACATGGTTTTAAAAACTTATAAATTGTTTTTATAGGGTACAGAATTAATTTTTTAAAAAATTATCTTTTATGAGTAATTGGTTCATTAACAATGCATACTATATTTTTTCAATTAATGATTTTATATAAAACTGTATATAGGATAAGAGTTTAAATATTCAATAAAAAATTAATATATCGAATGATAAACAGAAAGAGTAATCTGGGGCGTGTAAGTAAATATAAATCAAAGAAATGAATTCTTTATTATCCAGTGCAAAAAACAGGAGAAAAAAGAAAATGAAATTAAATTTATCATTAAAAAAAATGTAAATAACAACAATCGATATATTTTAAGTCGTTATTTTATATTACATCTTTAAAGAAATCGTGGTATTAAACTGATTGTTTAATATTTTGAATCATCATAATATAAACACCTCAAAAAAATTGAGGTGTTTATGTGTTCAACTGTTATATTGTAACCGGGTACTTCTTCAATAATTTATTAATTGGAATAATTTTCAGATACCCAATATGTACCATTACTTGTAATAGTAACTTTATTTACACCGGCAGCCCATGAGATAAAGTAGTTCCCAATAGCTGGTTTTCCATAAGGAACCTGGCTGCTGTTTACGGTATTGTAGATAGGATAATTGGTGAAAATATGTGCATATGTTGCAGATGGATAATTTGCTTCATAGGAAGCATTATAGATCTTTAGTTCTCTTCCTTTGCAAGTCGTAGGATCTGGTAATATAAAATTAGCAGCCGCATTTACTCCTAAAGGATAAGTGTAAGGTGTAAGATTACCATTAGAATGATTGTAAGCAAGAGCATTGGTAGATTTAGCCTGCCATTCTATGATATGATCATCTGCCTGTACTGTATAAGGCGCATAACCCTGTTGATTATTATTCGCATTATAAGTTTCTCCGGTACCCACTATTTTATGATTGAGAACAACAGCACCTCCTGCACCTCCTGCGCAGTTCCATTTTGTGCCATCGAATATGGAAAGGCATTTTTTTGTAGTATCGTATACTACCATACCTGTTTCGGATGTTGCTGCACCCAATGCCTCAATTTGAGCAGTAGTGAGTCTGGTGGGTAAAAAACCTTTGTTGTTGGAAGACAGCTCTAAAAGAGCTTTACTGTTTTCTGTGTTTTTATTACCCATCGTTGTAGAACCACTATGATGGATAAATACTCCATTGCTGGTAGCGGGCTCATCCTGAAATGATGCTATTTTGGTTAAATCCGGATTGAAAGTGGAAGTAAATTGTGAACCCGCAGATAAATTATCCGCAATTAAAGTAGATTGTGCTTTTATATTAGATACCGATAAAAGTGCAAAAGCACTTATAATGAATAATGATTTTTTCATCTTTTTTTATTTAATTAATTTTTTAAAATGGAATTTTATTTAGCAATAAATTTTGTTTGATATTGGTTTTTAGAATCTTGTATGCTGAACATATACACGCCTTGCTGTAACTGATTAATCCGCAATTCCTGTGTGTTTCTGTTGATGGTTACATTAGATAGTCGTTGTACGACATTCCCTGCTATACCGTAAATAATAATCTCTGCGTTTTGATAGGTATTGTTCGTAAATAATTGCAAAACTCCTTGTCTGGCATTCGTCGCTACCAGTTTGGTAGATTCTGCATTTACCAAATCGTTGATGCTTTTTTCCGTACCTCTGCTTATTTTCAGAAGTCCTGCTTTTCCGTCTGTAGTAGTTCCTTTTTTGTCTTGGTGCAGCACAGAAGTAAACAGAATTTCTCCGGTTGCTTCGTGTTGCTTTTTTAAAGGTAATTGTAAGCCCTGCAATTTAGCAATACTTCCCTTGAGATTATTAATCGCTTCATCTACAAATAGCTCACAGGTCGCTTTTGCAGTGTTGAAATTGCTTACACGCAATACCACTAAATGGTCTTCGTTGTAAGTAAAACCATTTACAGGGTTGGCTCTGTTTTCAGGATTTTTGCTGTCTATTAAACTCATTGCAAACTGACTTCCCTGATTTTTTACTGCCAATTTTGCAAAGCTGTTGCCTTTGTAAGCAGAGGTTGGGACTTTCAGATCCAATAGAGTAAGCTCTTTTGATGCATCTACATTGGAAAAATTTACCATAAAAGAAACCAATAATGTACCCTCTTCTTTTGAAACCTTGGTAGAAATACATTGAGCGATTCCCGATTGTCCTATTACAAAATGTTTAGTAGTCGTTCCATAGCCCGGATACGACATTATACCTTCCGCAACAAGCAAACCGTCTTTGCGGCTTTGTTGCTTTTTTCCACGCACGGATTGCGTGGTAGGATACTTTTCATAATTCTCTGTCCTTAATTCCTGCTGGGCAAAGACTAAGGAAGAAGATAATAAAAGCACCATGACATGGCTTTTGTTCATCGAATATATATTTTGATTTTAAAATTATGTTTGTTGTGTTACGAGTTTGATAACGGTAATGAAAACATAAAAGCGAATTGATGATAAGTTTAATAAAGATTTATACTCATTTTTTATCCACTTTAATACTTGCTTATAACTGAATCATAGAAAAGTAAGTATTAGCTCTGTCTATTGTAACACTTGCAGCAGTATTGGCTCTGACTCTGATGAAATAATTTTTTCCTGTTATTAGATTAACTACAGTACTATAGGTATTGGAATTGGTATTACTTGCATTGGTAATCGTAATTGTCCCTTGAGAAGTACTGTCTGTTGAATTAAACAGCTCGAACGAAATGCTGTTTCCGCCACTGGTAACTCTGTAGGGTAATGTAATGAGATGTGCACCGGTATAGCTTGCCGTGAAAATTCCCGTAGTAGGATCAAAATTACTGATCGCGTCCGCTTGCTCCGCATTTAAAGTCAATTGTGTAAATCCGGCAGCTTGGGTAACAACCTGATCCGATGCACTGGAATTTAAAGCCGTCACACCTGATTTGGGATTAGCGATAAGAGCTCCTCCGGATATACCCAGTCCGGAACCTAAGGTTACCTTTTTTACAACCCCACTGGAATTTACCAATAAAAGTTCCTCACCTGTCGTTACAGCGGTAGTTTGTAAGCCTTCAAAACGGACAGGATTAGCGGAGGCTGAAACATGTAATTTATTAGAAGGAGTGGATGTACCTATACCTACATCGGCATTGTTTCCCAGAATTAAACTATTACTTTGGGTTGCATTAGCCTGGAAGCCTACTGCTGTAGCATTGGTTAAACCATTGCTTATGACTGTTGCAGCACCAATACCCGTATTGCCTGTTCCGGAAGTCATTGAAGCTAATGCTCTTTGCCCTAAAGCCGTATTCTGACTGCCTGTGGTGTTGGCATTTAATGAAGTGTCACCCACAGCTACGTTATTATCACCGGTTGTGTTATCTACTAAAGCATTAGAACCTACTGCTAAATTTCTAACTCCTGTGGTGTTAGACGCTAAAGCGTAAGCTCCTATTGCCGTATTATCATATCCTGTAGTTGCACTAAATAGCGTACGAGAACCTACAGCCGTATTTCTAGCAGCTTCTTTTATACTTGGGGTAGAAGTATCATCTCCGGTAATCGCTTTACCGGATTCTGAACCTATTAAAGTATTGTCTGATCCTGTAGTAATTACCGCACCGGAACCATGACCAAATGCGGTGTTGTGATCGCCTGTTGTAACTGCAGACAAAGTATTGTAGCCAAAAGAAGTCTTATAATCAAAGCTGCCTGTTGAGGATACGGAATGCTGAATGTAACCAGATTCTATATTATTTACTTTAAATACAAGATTTTGTGCATCAGTAGTACCCACAAAGTTGCTTCCTGTGGTTCCCGAATTTCCGGTAAGTCCCCAGAAGTTTCCTGCTCCTGTATTCACTTTTTGCCAGACAGAGCCATCGAAATAGTAATATCCTGCTGCTGTTATGTTTGCTGTTTTGGGAGAAGAAGTTGTAACTGCTGCTGTGGCGTACACTAAAGTGCCTGTTTGGTCAGTACCATAAAGAGAATCTTTGGCTTTTAATTCGTTGCCGGTAAGTCTCGGCGCCAGTAATCCATCGGCGGTGTTATTATCATTAGGACTAGCTGTAATATCAAGGGTTGCATTGGGTGAAGAAGTATTAATCCCTACTTTTCCCAGAGAAGTTTGCGCATGAGCTAAAACTCCCGTCACAGATAATGCGATTAGTAATACATTTTTTCTATTCATGTTTTTATTTTTTTATGATTTCTTGATTTTGACGATTTTCAGATGCAGACAGCAAATGAACAGGGGATACATTAAGTGCTTAAAACGTCGGCAAAATTACAGTTTAAGAAAGTCTGAAATAAACAAATGGATCAACAAATTATGATTTTGTATAGTGGAAAAATGATTTTAAAATACTGATTTAAAGGGTTTTGTGATGATTATGAGCGCTTTTGTTTATTATCCCATTTCAAGGGTAAAATGATCAGATGAATTTTATAATCTTCAACAAAATTATAATTAATGGAATGTATGTTTCTATTAAATATGTTTTTTAAAATAGATTTGCATCCTCATAGAAAATACTTCACTTCAATAACTAAAACCATACGGGGTTGAGTTCATAATGAACTAAATCATTTCTTATCAGAGATGATGTTTTTTCACCTTTCACTTTTTCATTTTTCGTAAAAAAACAAATAGTATTATGATATATAAACATATTCATATAGGAAATTTTATAAAGATGCGTATGCAGGAATGTAATGTAGACATGAACAGAGCGTGCAATTTTTTTAAATGTCATGAAGATGATATTGTCAAGCAATTTAATAGTGAAGATTTACGGTGCAATGATCTGCTGAAATGGTCAAAATTACTGGAGTATGATTTTTTTAGAATTTATACTCAGCATCTTATATTGTATTCTCCACCACGGAGTATTAATAATCTGGCTTTCGTTCAGAATGACTTATCCCAAATGCCTGCTTTCAGAAAGAGTATTTACACAAAAGAAATTATTGAGTTTATTCTCGAAAAACTGAAAAAGGGCGATATGTCTAAACAAGAGATTATGGATAAATATAATATCCCTAAAACAACACTTTATAAATGGATTTCTAAATATGATAAAAATGACTGAAGAAGACTATATAATACATGGTCTCTTCATTTAGGAAGTATAAAAATATTATAACGATTCAATAAATAACTTTTTGAATTTATATAATTGATTTATAATAAGTTATATAATGATTTTTAATTAACAAATATTTTACAAACAAAAAAACAATAAATGAAACACTTTAGAAAGCCAAACTACAAACAAATTTATAATGACTTATTAATGGAAAAATATCCGCAAAAAAAACAACTATGCGAAAGTTTGCTTTTAAAGGATGAACTATCTTTCATGGATGTTATTAAACTGAACAATTTAATATTTGGGAATAATAACAATAGTGTCAACCAAAAATTTCGGTCTTATAACAAAGAAAGCATAATGGAGATTTTAGAATATCAAAAAAAGAATAATCTTAATAATCATCAGCTTGCAAGCCACTTTAAAATGAGCAAGAATACTGTTTCTAAGTGGAAAAAATTACATGAAAGTGTTGGGATCAGGTAAAAAAATGTTCAGAGTTCCTCCAACAAATAGGGTTTTTAAAATGCAACTTGCGTTTTAAAAACCTGCGCTGAACAATAAAAATCTAAGTCAGTAAGAAAAAGCTTTCTAAATGAGAATGAGACAGTTTCTTTCAGACTTATTAAGCTATTGGGGTGATCGTTTTTTAAATTTTCTTTTTTTACTTTCATTTGGCTGTAATATCCAATCAAACACGCCAACAATAGCAGGAATTACGATACATGGAAATACGGTTTTAATGTCATATCCCCAAGCTGAAGCAATATTCCAATACTAAAATTTTTGCGGTACATTAAACTTTTTCGAATACTAATTTTACGCTGTGAAATCTGATGAGGTATAATTTAAAGAATCTTGCAGGCTAAACTCAGCAGGACAATTACAAGCAAGATCAATGACAAATTATAGGTGCCAACTCTGCATATCAAGATTTAATTGCGAAGATTTTTGAAGAGCCATTTTAACCGTTTTTTACGTTTTTTTTATATTGAAAATCAAGGACTTTAATAAAAAAAATGGTGTTTTCCCCATTGTATAATCAGTGTTTTCCCTACGGTATAATATTATTATGATTTATAAATTCGTTATTATAAACTAATGTAATGAAAATCATAGAGTTCCTTTCAAAAATTGTTGATGCAATCAATGCAGAAATAGCAGGAACACCAATCGTTGAACTGGCAAACATTGCTACGCTTAATGAAGGAGATGAATTTCTTTCTTCCAAATCTTCCATTATTTTGTCGATTGTAAATATAGAAGAAGATAAGATATTAAAAAATCAGACTTTATATAAAAATTATATTCCGGAAAGCAGTACCATAGCGAAATACAGAAATCCTGCACAGAATTTAATTTTATCACTTCTGTTCACCTCTTATAACATAAAACAATCCGATTACGCTACAGGAATAGAAAAATTAGAAGTGGTAATTAGATACCTTCAAAACAACCGGGTTTTTTATTGGCAGCCTCCCAATAATAATTTATTGATAGACGAACCAAAAGGCGATCATGAAAAGTTAATTTTTGAAATCGTAAGCCTAAAAATCGATCAACTGAATCAGATGTGGTCTTATCTCGGATCAAAATATATGCCTTCAGTTTTGTATCAGGTGAGGATGATCCCTATCCAGAAGGAAGAAAGTCTTAAGAATAAAAAAGTTATTAAAAGCTCTGAAGTCCAATTGTGGGAAAATGACAAAGAAGATTTGGCGGGATTATCAGAAAGCGGAGAATATAAAATAGAAGACGAAAAATTACCCAAAGAAGATTGGAAAATAGTTCCCGTAGAAAAAAAATAAATATAAACCAATAAATACTGTATCATGAATATTAGCTCAATTAAAACACCAGGAGTGTACATCGACGAGAAAGATGCATTTCCTCCTTCCATTGCCAATGTGGCAACCGCCATACCTGCTTTTGTAGGATTTACAGAAAAGGCTCCTCAACAAAATGAACCCGTCAAGATAACCTCTATGCTGGAGTACGAACAAATTTTTGGAGGTGCACCAGAACCCAAAAATGTAACGGTAGTTTTAGATGCAAACAACCAGCCTACCGATGAATGTAAGGTTACAGAAAGCGATTATAAACTCTACAACAGTTTACGGCTTTTCTACGCCAATGGTGGTGGGATTTGCTATATTGTTTCTATCGGATTATATAAGGATAATCTAAATTTTACCGATCCTAAATTATTTACTGCAGGTTTAGATGCGTTAGAAAAAAAAGACGAACCTACTTTATTACTATTTCCAGACGCAGTAAGTTTATCTGCAGCAGATTTAGGAACTGTTCAAGTTAAAGCATTAACGCAGTGTAGTAATCTTATGGATAGGTTTACCATTATGGATGTAAAACAAACTAAAGTTCAGAATAATGCCGGAAACCTTGATAGTGATAGCGGTGAATTCCGAACAAGAGTCGGAAATCAGTTCCTGAAATACGGAGCGGCTTATTATCCTTATTTACAGGCTAATTTTCCAAGTACATTTAGATTTAAAGACATTAATGAAGCAATCCCAAATGGATTTAAAACATTGTATCCCAACAATGCCGATTTAAAAGATAAAATTGATTTGTTTAAAAATTTATATACAGACATTATAACCCTTAAATCAAGTTGGACTACTATTTTAGCCGCTAACAAAAAATTGGATTGGGTTACTTTAAATGCAGCCGAATTAAATTCAAATCTTGGGAAATGTTGGAATTTATTAAAAGTTTTTGGAAATCCAACAGCTTTAACCGACAAACTAAAACAATATATAAATGAGGAAGTAATAACTCTTAAATTATTGTCTTACACACAGGATTTAGTCGATTTTAGAAAAGCATATCAAAAATTATCAAAATCAGTAGCTGATGATTCTCCAGTTGCTGCATTGGCTCTCGTAATTACGGATGCTGATTATAAAGGTAATTGGGGAACTATCTCAACCATCACAGAATCTGCTCCAATTAATAGATATGACGGAGCACTAAGTAATACTATACAGGCGACCGTAGCACCTGATCCCATTGTTCCGAAACATGACATTCCTGATTTTACTAAAATTCAGGTTGTACTTAATAAGCTTCATATTCAAATTATGAATTCCATAAATCAGGCATTTGTTTCAATTGAGGACTTTGAGTTAATAAATGAACGCAATTTAATTTTACAAATACCATTATACTCTACAATTATTTCCAAACTTTCCCAAAAACTGAACACCGTTCCACCTTCGGGAGCCATTGCAGGAATTTATGCTCAAACAGATGCTACAAGAGGCGTTTGGAAAGCTCCTGCTAATGTAAGTATAAACGGAATTTTAGGTTTAACAGATGATCTCAACGATAAAGATCAACAGGAAATGAACATCCACGAAACAGGAAAATCCATCAATGCCATCCGGAAATTTACAGGAAGAGGAACCCTTGTCTGGGGAGCGAGAACATTGGACGGAAACAGCAACGACTGGCGATATATTAATGTAAGACGTTTAGCGAATATGATTGAAGAAGCCACCAAAAAAGCCTGTATGCAGTTTGTATTTGAACCCAACGTAGCACAAACATGGATCAATGTGAAAGGAATGATCGAAAATTATTTAACAACCCTTTGGAACGACGGTGCTTTGGCAGGAGCAAAACCAGAACACGCATTTTTTGTGGCAGTCGGACTAAACCAAACCATGTCTGCACAGGATATTCTGGATGGCAAAATGATTGTGAAAATAGGATACGCTCCTTCAAGACCAGCAGAATTTATCATTTTGGAATTCAAACAAATGCAACAAAAATCTTAATTATTAACTCTAAAACTATACATCATGCCAAATACAGATTTTCCGCTACCTAAGTTTCACTTCAGTGTAGAATGGGGCGGTAGCAAAATAGCTTTTACAGAAGTTTCCGGATTAAACAAAGAAATGGATGTTATTGAACATCGCGTCGGCTCAAGCCCGGAATTTTTTAAGAAAAAAATGCCTGGATTGCTTAAACTTAGCAATATTACACTTAAAAGAGGAGTTTTTGCAGGAGATAATGAATTTTACGACTGGTACAATACAGTTGCATTAAATACCGTAGAACGCCGCAATATCACGATCTCTTTATTGGACGAAAACCACGAACCCAAAGTAGTCTGGAAAGTAAAAGACTGTTTTATAGTTTCTTTAAAATGCACCGATATGAAATCTGATGCCAATGAAGCAGCCATAGATACTGTAGAAATAGCCAATCACGGATTTACCATAGAACACGTATAAATCTAAACATCATGTCTGAGAGCAATCCTATTCCCGGTTTTTACTTTTCTGTAATCTTTGAATTATTGCCGCAATTTAGTGTGGATACAAAATTTCAAAGTGTTAACGGACTGAAAGTTACTATGGAAACTGAACCTTACACGGAAGGCGGACAGAATAAATTCAAGCATCATTTACCCTTACGTTCCGGATATCAGGATTTGGTTCTTAAAAGAGGACTTACCTCGGATATGTCTGGTTTATCGATGTGGTGCAGTCAGGCGTTGGAAGATTTTGTTTTCTATCCTGCCAATCTCATTATTTCTTTATTAAACGAAAAAGGAAATCCTCTGAAAGTCTGGTATGTATCACACGCCATTCCGTTAAGTTATGAATTCAGTGATTTCGATGCCGAACAGAATAAAATTGTCATTGAGACCATTACGTTGAAGTATAACTTTTTCAAAGAACTTCCGGTTCCTAATTTTTAATAATGATTAAAAAATGGCTATTCAGATTAAAGAATTACACATCAAAGTAAAGATTGAAGAAGAGCCGGTAAATTCTGCCCGTTCTCAGCAAACAGATCCTTTAAAAATACAGGAACTAAAATCGCAGCTCATTAAAGAGTGTACCCGTGAAGTATTGGAAAAACTTAAAGAAAGAAAAGAAAGATGATACAGGCAGCATTAGGAATTATAGACAAAATGAGGATAGAAGTATATGAAACGAGCGACTATAAAAAGACCCCTAAAAAAACCATTTTCGTACAGCTTAATCCAGAGAAATATACCCGCCGGAACAATGTCGTATTTTCTGAAGACCAACCGATAGGAGCATCTTCAGGCAACTTGGGATTCAATAAAATAGAAGGGGAGGAAGTAACGTTTGATTTTGTTTTTGACAGCTCGGGGGTAGTACCGCCGGGAAAAATAAAAGACGGAAAAGGAGAAATGTCTTTGCTGGATAAAGCAGGAGATGTCCTTGGTGCACTTTCACCCGCCATTGTCAATCCTTTTGCAGAAGTAAAATCTGTGGAAGAAGACGTTGAAGCATTTAAGAATCTTACCATTGGCTACAACGGCGATACTCATCAAACATCTTATTTGCAGATTCTTTGGGGAGGATTCAAGTTGCAGTGCCGTCTGAAAAGTATGGACATAGAATACACACTTTTCAGAAAAGACGGAAGACCTGTAAGAGCTAAAGTTAAATGTGTTTTTAAAGCAACCACAACTCATCAGATCATGGTTGCACAGCAGAACAAAACCTCTCCGGATCTTACACATCTCAGAACCGTTACGATGAATGACAAGCTGGCTTTGTTGGCAGAAAACATCTACGGAAATCCTTCTTATTATATAGATGTAGCTCAAGCCAATCAATTATTAAGCTTCAGAAAAACAGAAACCGGGCAAAACATTTCGTTTCCGCCCATTAAATAAAATGATATGCCAGTTCAACCTTATATACCGACGGATGATCTTCTAAAGCTGGAATTTTTAACAGAGGGAAGAGATAATGGGCTCGACGCTTTACTTAAAGAAGCACAGGTTACCTTTGAACTGAATAAAATACCTTTTGCAAAATTTACTTTTATCGCCTCAAATCCCGATGTAGATACGACAGCAGATCTACCGACAGATTTACTTAAAAAAGGACAGAAAATAGAACTAAAAGTAACGGTAAACAAAAAACCTCAGACTTTGTTCAGAGGATTTATTAAGTCTATTGAAAATAGCATCAGCGAAAGCTCTACTACGGTAAAAATAGAATGTAAAGATCAGGCTTATCAATTAACGAAACCATCTAATGAATCTGATGACAGTACTGAAACTTTCAAAGCAAAATTAGATAGATTTTTCTCTCAGGCTAATATTACAAATAAAATTGAATCAAAGGGACAAAGCTGGGAAGAAGAATACATCACCCGCAATCCTCATACAATCCCGTGGGATTATCTGGTAGGATTTTTAGACTCAATCGGGATGATGGTGAATGTAAGAAACGGAGAATTCAGTACTTTGGATATTTTAGAAGCCGTTCCAGAAGAAAAATATGCAGCAGAAAACGGAATCAATGTATTCATGTTTTCAGGAAGAGAAGACGAATCAAAAAAATTAAGCAAAGCTTCGATTGAATATTGGGATTCGTCTTCCCAGTCAATGGAAAAAATAGAAGCAGAACAGGAAGCTGAAAAAAATATAAAAACACTTACTCTTAATGAAAGCCGTTTTTTAACTTCTACAATGACAAGAATGGCAAATACATTTCTTAAAAGAAGCAATCACGCTGTCATTCAGGGAGAACTTTCAACCTTCGGAAATCTGGCAGCCAAAGCAGGAGATTTTTTGATTTGTAATAAAGTCAATAAAGAAATTGATAAAAAGAAATTATTAATCCGTAAAGAATACCACACCTTCGAAAATGCCAGTTGGAAAACCGAATACACTTTTGGGGTAGAATCAGAACAGTCTTTTACTGAAATCAATTCGCCATCCGTTCCTGCTCAACAGGCGCAAACCGGACAAACCAATTCGGTGAGCGGATTACAGATCGGCGTAGTTACTCAGATCGAAGAAGATCCGGATAATCAATTCAGAATAAAAGTAAGAATACCCACACTTTCTGAAAGCGGAGAAGGAGTCTGGGCGAGATTAGCCAATGTATTTTCAGGGAACGAAATGGGAAGCTTTTTTATCCCTAACGTGAATGATGAGGTGATTGTAGGATGTCTGGGAAATAATCCCGATACACCCATTATTTTAGGAAGTCTTTACAGTTCTCAAAATGCGATGCCGTTTCCGATTGAAAAAGTAAATTATACGAAAGCATTTGTAACCAAAGAAGGTACAAAAATACAGTTAGACGACGAGAAAAAATCTATTGAGCTCAGTACAAAAAAAGGCAATAAGCTTTTGATAAGCGATGATGAAAAAGGCTTTGTACTGGAAGACGAAAATGGAAACAAAATATTGATGAATGCAGACGGAATTACATTAGACAGCAGCAAAGATCTTATTCTTAAAGCCAGAATGGATTTCAAAATGGATTCGGCAAAAGCAGCGCTTTCGGCGTCTGCAACAATGGATGTAAAAGGATCAATCATAAAACTCAATTAAATTATGCCTGCAGCAGCAAGAACCGGCGACATGCACGTTTGCCCTATGGTTACAGGAACAGTACCACATGTTGGAGGTCCTGTTTTACCGGGAGGAAATTCTACCGTATTAATTGGCGGAATGCTTACTTCGGTAGTAGGAGACAGTTGCGTTTGCACAGGACCGCCCGATACGATTGTAAAAGGATCAGCAACGGTGCTTATTGGCGGAGTTCCTGCCGCAAGAATGGGAGATTCTACAGCACACGGAGGAACGATTGTTTTAGGTTGTCCCACAGTGATTATAGGAGATTAAAAAATTAAAAACTATGAAAACAGATGACTTTTTAGGAAAAGGATGGGGATTTCCTCCTGCTTTCAATACTGTTACCAGAACAGTTGAAACCGTTTCCGGCGAGAAAGATATACAGGAAAGTCTACAGATTTTACTGAGTACGCAGCTTACAGAAAGAATCATGCGTTCAGACTTTGGCTGTGATCTCACCCCGCTTCTGTTTGAAAACATTACGGTAACGCTCCTCACAAAAATTAAAGGCATTATTGAAAACGCCATTTTAACGTATGAACCAAGAATAGATATAAATGATATTTATTTTGGTTCAGAAACCAATGATACAAAAGGGATTATCAGGATTGAGATTGAATACACCATTCGTGCAACCAACTCAAGGCTGAACTATGTATTCCCATACTATCTAGAAGAAGGAACTCATATTAAAATCTGACATCATGGAAAATTGTTCTTCAAAAATATCAATCCATCAGGGAACGGGAACAACCCAAAATGCAAGGTTTTTATCAGCCTTACAACCCTCATATTTTCTTCTGGAAGAAAGAGAAGAGATAGATTATGTTGTATTGGCTCAGAAAATGGCTCAATACCTAAACTATTTTAATGAATCTGATTCTAATATTGCACAAAGCGACTGGTCATCATTTTTTGCTTATGAATCTACCGCAATTTTAGCCCGGATCTTTAAATGGAATATTGAAGATTATGAGAAAAAATACGAAAATGTTAGAAAATCTATTGCATTAATTAATGATAATGAAGTGCAGAAAAAACGGATCAGAGAAATTTTTGAAAAAATTCAGAAAGATTTTACCAGCCTTACAAACAAAATCGACACTTTAGATCATCAGATTTCAGTAAAAGAATTTTTATTAAGCTCCAAAAAAGAGATTGAAAAACAATTAAGCACTGTACTTTCAAAGATTTCAGACGAAAAATCAATCATCACTTTATTACAGAATTATCAGTTTAATAAAAATATTCAGAATCTTTTCGGATTGCTTTTGTATTGGAAAAACAGCACTGAAAAAGCATTCAATCAACAATTAGAAAGCTATCCTTCCCACACTCCGCATTATGCTTTGTTTCTGGCTTTTTTAAAACTTTTGGGCATTGCAAAAAATCACCTGAATGACTTTACAAAAAGACATCTGGATTTTTATTACAAAGACATTTTACAATTGCTTCCGCAGAAAGCACAACCGGATTTTGTTCATGTATTGATAGAACCTGCTGCCAACAAAAACGCTTTTCTATTACCGAAAAACACCATTTTCTCGGCAGGAAAAAATTCGTTGGGAAAAAATAAATTTTACGCTTCCACTTCAGATCATACGATTAATTCTGTAAAAATTAAATCATTTCTAAGCCATCATTTTGATCAGAATATCTGGAAAAAAACAGATTTATTTCCCTTAAACGCTAAGAATACTCCTTTTTCTGCTTTTCAGTCTTCAGAAAATACAGAAACAGGTTTGCTTTTGGCAAGTCCGTTATTTTACATGAAAGGCGGAGCAAGAACTATTACTTTGAAATTTGATCCTCATATTTTAGATCCGAATTCATTTGATTTTTGGATGACCGGAGAAAAAAAATGGGTAGAAATTACTCAGGAAAATAAAGAATTAACGCAGGATAAATATATTAAACTTACCATTCCTGCTTCCGAAAAAGCGATTGTTCCGTTTAATAAAGAAATTCATGAAGGAGAAGCAATTGAAACCATACATCCGATTCTTAAAATAATTCCTAAAAACAACACCGAAAAGATTGATTGCAAAACCCTTGAAATAGGAATCGCTGTAAACGGATTAAAAAACCTGATTGTTGCGACCGACACAGGAGTTGTAGATATTAATAAACCCTTCAAACCTTTTGGAGACTTCCCTAAAAACGGGAACGGATTTATTATCGGATGCAACGAATTTTTCATGAAGAAAGGTGCAACCGCAAAATTTTCAATCGAGAGCGATGCGTTGTCGTCTAATTTGTTAGCAGGGACGGTAAATTCTAACTTGGTAAATTCAAATATAACATCAAACAACGCTCAGGTTTCTAATAAAGTTTCGGCAATTCAATCAGTAACAGCAACAAATACAGCTTTGTTATTTCAAAACCTGACGATTCATAGAGCCAATATTTCTCATCGTCGTCTTGTTGACAATTCTTTATTATTTGAAATGAAGGATGGGAAATTTAGTAATGAAGGAAATAAAACTTTCAATTCTGTTTATACCAACAACAATCCTGTAAAAGAATATTTGGAAGACGAAATTCCTAACAAGGAAACGATTTCCGGATACATCAGAATTCAGCTAAATGATAGTAAATACGAGAAAGAAAAATTCTTAGAAAATTATATAAAAGCGGCTCAGGAAAAAATAACTTTGCCAGAAGTTCCTGTTATTCAGTCTTTGGTGATGAATTATTCTCTCACTCAAAAATATAATTTTAATGCTTCAGATGATGCTCTTAATACATTAGAATTTTATCATCTTTTACCTTTTGGATATGAAAAATTACGTCCTAACTCTTCGTTGTCATTAATTCCGGATTTGCCACAAAAAGGAGAAATCTATATCGGATTTGAAAATGCACAACCCGGAAACGGATTAAGCATTCTTGTTCAAATGGCAGAAGGAACAGCCAATCCGAGAAAAGAACCCGCCAAAATCTCTTGGGAATATTTGTCAGACAATCAGTGGAAACCAATAGACTCATACGATATTGGAGACGAAACACTCGGTCTACTGCAATCCGGAATCATTAACATTACCGTTCCTCATTTCGATAATTCGCAAACTGTTGTTTTACCTAAAAACCTGTTTTGGTTAAAAATTTCAGTGAATGAATTCGACAGAATCTGTCATTTTGTAGGCATTCACGAACAGGCTTTAAAAGCCGTTTTATTTGATTTTGAAAATAACGGGAGCGGTTTTCTGGAGGTTACACCAAAAGAGACGGTTTCAAAACTATATCAACCCAATCCTTTTGTTAAAAAAGTAAAACAGCCATATCCTTCTTTCGGAGGGAAAAAGCATGAAGAAGATACGCAATTGTACCAACGCAGCAGCGAAAGACTGAGACACAAACAAAGAGCGATCACTTCATGGGATTATGAAAGACTCATTTTACAGGAATTTCCGGAAGTGTACAGAGTGAAATGCTTAAACCATTACCGGTATGATTCAGAAAATGTTTCCAATGTTTCTGCGGGTTATGTAACGTTGATTCCGGTTGCAAAATCGCTTAATTCATCCACTGTTTGGGAATGGAAACCATTGTTAAGTTTAAGTACTTTACAACGTATCAAAAACAGAATCATGGGATTGTGTTCTCCGCACGTTCGTTTGTGTATAAAACCTCCTGTTTTAGAAAAAATCCAGATTGGCTGCAAAGTAAAATATAAGGATATTCCCGGAGCAGATATCCGTTTATATGCTAAAATGCTTGCAGAAACAATTAACCGCTACATCAGTCCTTGGGCTTACAGTGATATCGACATTGACTTTGGAAAAAAAATAGAATTATCCTCACTGATTCAGTTGATCGACAATCAGTCTTTTGTAGATTATATTATTGATTTTAAAGTCAATCACCTCATTCTGGATGATGAAGAAAATACAGTCATCAAAACAATGGCAGATGTAAAGGAAATTGTTCCGCAGACAGATTACACTTTGTTTATTCCGAATGATACCCATGAAATTAAAGAACTCAAAAACAACTGTTAACCATGAATCCCGAATATTACATACCGTCAGAAAGAATACTGAAGCCTTCGCAGGACTATAATTTTTTGCGAAAAGAAGGTTTAAAATATATTGAGAAACTGGGAAACACTTTCTGGACAGATTATAATGTACACGATCCGGGAATTACCATTTTGGAAGCACTTTCTTATGTGATAACGGAATTGGGATACAGAACAGATTTTGAGACTAAAGATCTTTTGACCAACAAAAACGGAAAAATCCTGAACGGTTCGTTTTTCCCTGCAAGAGAAATAATGACCAATTCTGCATTGACCGAACTGGATTACAGAAAGATTTTAATTGATATTGAGGGTGTTACAAATGCATGGTGTTTAGCAACCCAAAAAGCATCCGCCAAAATTGGTTACAATACACCCCATCCCGCAGAACAAAAGTTATACATCAATGTTTTAGAAGATAAATTGAGTTTTGATGCTAAAGATAAAAACAATACATCATTAGAACAGCTTTCCGTAAGAGGATTAAACAAAATTCTCATTGAGCTGGATGAAGATCTTGTTGAAGATTCTACAACAGAACTGGACTTTTTATTCTCCACTCTCGGAAAATGGGTAAAGGTGAAAATTACTCCTGAATTTTCTTCATGGAATAATCCTAAAGTCCCTCTTCTGAATAAAATGGATAAACCTTCCAAAATAAAAAACAAAAAAGTAGAGATAAAAGATAATACAGTGGTTATTGTTGTTGAAAGAACCACAGAGATCAATGATACTTTAAAATTTATCATCGAACCTTTTGATAAGAACGAACTTCAACAGGTAAAAGATCATTTTAGCACAGAAAAACCAATTTGTGATATTATTGGATTATTAAAAGATAGAAGTACAGAAGAAAAGAATAAAAAAATAAGAATTGAACAGATTTTCAGAACCATTCAGCAAAAGCTGCAGCAAAACAGAAACCTTACCGAAGATTTTCTTTGTGTGGAAACCGTTCAGAATGTAGAAATAAGTTTTTGTGTAGATGTAGAATTAGCTCAGGAAACCGATTCTGTAGAAGCAATGGCGCAGATTCAGATGGCGATTGAAAAAATTCTCAATCCTCCGGTTCGGTTTTATACCCTTTCGCAATTAATGGAACAAGGTTTAAATTCCACCGAAATATTTTTAGGACCAAAACTAAAACACGGTTTTCTCAATGACGAAGAACTGCAGAAAGCTCAGCTTCCGACCAGTATTCATGCTTCAGATATTATTGCCGCCATAATGGAAATTAAAGGAATTGTGTCTGTTGAAAACCTTTTGATGACAGCTTATAATTCTTTGGGACAACCGATTACAGGAAGTATGAACCAAAAATGGTGTCTGCATTTATCAGGCGAAGAAAAACCTTTGTTTTCTGCTGAGAAATCAAAAATATTGCTGTTTCAGAAAAACATTCCTTTCCTTTTATCTGAAAACAGCCGTATGTTGGTCGGTCAGAAAGTTCAGCAGCTTAAAGCTCAGATCAAAAATTATAAATTATATTCAGTTCAAAGCGATCTCCCTGTTCCGGAAGGAAAATTTTATCAATTGGATGAATATTACAGCGTTCAGGAAGAATTTCCGGTGAATTACGGATTGGGAGCCAACAAAATTTCTGATCAAGCGCCAGAAAAAAGAAAAGCTCAGGTAAAACAACTGAAAGCGTATCTGCATTTTTACGATCAAGTACTGGCAGATTTTTTCAGTCAGTTGTATCATGCTAAAAATATTCTGGATATTGAACCTGTAAAAAACACGTATTTTCCTAATTATCTGGATAAAAATCCGAAAACAGGAAAAGATTTTTATGCAAAAGAAATTTACAGCAATCAATTTAAAAATGCATTATTACACGGCGAATCAGAATTTGATGTTTCTCTGGAAGAATCGAAATCTGTTTTCAATGACAGAAGAAACCGTGCTTTAGATCATCTGATGGCTCGTTTCAGCGAAAGTTTTAACGATTATGTCTTTATGATGTACAAAGTAAGTCAGGATTCCGGAGGTTTGGGAGAAATGACTTTTCAGCCGCAGGATCTGGTTCACGATAAAGAAGAATTTTTAAAAAATTACGCCGAGATCAGTTCCGAAAGAGGTTTGGGAATAGATTATCTCAATGCAAAAATTACCAAGGATAAGTTCGGTTTTCAGGATTTCTGGGAAACAGATCACAGAGGAGGTTATGAAAAAAGAACTGCAAAATTATTGGGAATCAATAACGTCGGTTTAAAAGATATTGTAACAGAAGATGAGGTTCGGGCAGAATGGATGTTACCTTTAAAAATTAATCATCAGTCTGTTATCTGCAAAATTGTGCAGCCTGCAACAGATCTGGAAATAAAATGGAAATGGACACAGCGAAACCTGCTCGATACGGAAGTGTATTTTATCCATAAAAAAGGCAGCGGATTTTGCATTTATTTAGGCGAAAATCCTAAGAAAACAGCAGCCATAGATAAGACTTTTAAAAGCTATGAAGAAGCCTCGGAATTTTTGTATCAGCTGATTCAGTTACTCAACGAAGCGTATGAAAATTTCTACTGTCTGGAACATATTTTAGTAAGACCATTTCCTTATTTTAATAATGATAAAGAAGATCTTTTAACAGTTTGTCTCAAAGATGACTGTAAAGACGAAGCGAATAACGATCCTTATTCCTTTAAAGCAACCATTGTTTTGCCGGGATATTTATCGAGATTTAAAAATATTACTTTCAGAAGATATGCAGAGCAGATTTTCCGTCAGGAAGCTCCGGCTCATGTTTTACTGAAAATTTGCTGGGTAGGATATGAAGATATGCTGAATTTTCAGAAAGCGTATAAAAACTGGCTGGAAAACTACAGACATTTCAGACTTAAATATTGCAGCAAGACTTTAACTAAAAAAGATTGTACAACTTTTTATCAGTATCATAAAGTATTGATTGAAAAACTGAAAGAACTCAACACGATTTACCCTGAAGGAAATTTATACGATTGTAAGCTCAGCGAAACCACCAATCCGATTGTATTAGGCAACACCTCATTAGGAACTCTTTAAAAATTTTACCATCATGAAAACTCAAAACCCATCTAAATATCCTGTTTTTGAAGCCGATCAGGTTTTAAGCCAGAAACATCTGAACCGCGCCATCAGTTACCTTGAAGAACAAGACCGGCTTACCCGTGTCGGAGGCATCGGAGTTGGTATTATCTGTGGTCTGGAAATTTCGCATCCACAACCGAACCAGATTACCATAAGCTGCGGTACAGCCATTACTTCATTGGGATACCAGATCAATTGGGAAGAAAAAACGTTCAGTTATTATCATTCGATCGAATTATCTGCTGACTTTCTCGCTCCGAAATTTATCGATGGTGAATATCTGGAACTTACGTTACCTCTTGCCAAAAAATATGAGCCGTTAAAAAATTCGATAGAACTTTTACCGACCAATACGCTGGAAGTTGACCGAATTACGATCCCGAATAATTTTTTCAAAGATAAAATTGTCATTCTGCTGCTGGAAACTTCACTGATTGACGAAAAAAACTGTGTAACAACCAATTGCGACGATAAAGGTAAGAGAATTGAGTTTAAAATAAGACCGTTATTAATTTCCATTAATCAGTTAAATCCTTATTTATTTCCCGAATATCCGAAAGTGATGAACTTTGAAAAAATTTCATTACCGAGATATAATGTTCCTCATAATCAACTGATAACAGGTTCGGATGTTTTGAATGAATTTAAAAAGAATTTGGCAGATTCCGTAATCAGTAATGTTTCAGAGAAAATAAGTCTGGTTTACAAAAGTTACAAATCAATCATCAGTAATACCGTTGATTTCAATGTATTGAATAATCCTAAAACCGCTTTGGAAACGGTAATTAACGCCAATAAAGACAGCATTCATGTACAGTATTTATGGGATTGGATGTCGGATATTTCTTCCGCTTACAACGAAATTATAGAATTTAATGAGAGAAACCCTTCTTTATACTGTGTAGATGAAACCATGTTTCCTTTCCATGTTGTTTTAGGAAAAGCAGATGATGATAATATTAATTACCGAACTCCGTTTTTTTCCACTCAAAACAGCTCGTTAAAAAACAAACAGAAAAGAAAAGAGCTGTCTTTATTATTTGAAAGATTAGTTCATCTCATAAAATTTTGGATTACGGAAGATCATGTAATAAAGGTTACGCCTTCTTTTTACGGAGATTTCCCGCTTTCTAAAAAATCAATCCCTTTTTATTATGACTATATTTTAGAACTAAATAAAAAATGGAGTCCTAAGAAAACCGGAAAAAATAAAAATAACGAAATCCTTTCTTACCATTCTGAAGTTGCTTATTACACCACTTTGGATTGTGTAAAAAAACCTTTGCTGTATGACATTGAACCGTATAATTTCTTTAGGATTGAAGGGCATATTGGGAAAAAATATACTGATGTAGTGGAAGAGCTGAGTATTATGAAAAACAGCTACAATCTGCCGTTTAAAATCACGGCTTTGAATGCAACTGATTTTGTAGGAAAAGTATTGGATATCTCGAAATTTCAGGGAAGATGGGACGATTTGGAAACCGATTATGATTTAGCAAGAAAAAGATTATACAACATCACAGAATTTGTAGTCAACTGGATTACAAATAATAAAACAAAAATCGTTAAACAAAATTTACTGGCAGCAGAAAGTATTGATAATTTAAAAAATGTTTTAATTCAGATCAAAAACTTGCTGCCGAATGATTTGAAAGATTTTCTTCCCAATTTTGTTAATTTCAATCAGGTTTTCAAACAGTTAAATCAGACTTTCCTTATTCACAGATGGTGTATTCAGTCTACAAGATCTCAATTGTCAATCACAGCAGAAGATCTTATAGACCGATTTGATGATATTAATGAACTCTTTCTGGAAGATCCGTTTGCTGTAATTTATGAAGAATCTCAAATTCGTTGGCAGAAGATTTATAAAGATATTTTCTTTTCGACTTTTATTCAGAAACATCCCGGAATAGAACATAAAGCGGGTGTTACAAAAGGCGGAACTTTCATTTTAGTATATGTAGATTCTACGATTTTCAAAGCTGTAAAACCACTTTTGCCTTACACGCAGATCTTGACTTTACTCAAGAATTATCAGAATAATTTTACTCAGGTTCCGGTAAGTGTAAAACAGGATATTGAAGCAAGTATCAATTTTAAAGATTACACCACACAAATCATTAATCCGCCAATCGAAGAACTTGATAAATGCAAACAGGAAACCGAAAATATTAAAGCAAATATTCTGAAACTGGCAGATTTTAATATGTCTCCGACGTATACAAGAGAAATGAGATCTTATTTATTGGGAAATCTCTCTCATGCAATGCAGTTTCAGGTGAATACAGCGACCGATATTCCTAATCAGCAACTGGTGATCGCAGATTTTTTTCTTCCTTATCTATGTTGTGGTGAAGGAAATACGATTGAAATTAAAATAGAAAAATCTGAACCTTTGTCTATTTCAATGAAAACGCTAAAATATTGCAATACAGATGATAAAGAGTATGAAGTTGTGATAAAAGGAAAATCCGGCGGAATTTTTTCGGGAACGGCAAAAGATGCAATTGTTCAGAAAAGTGATAAATATTTCTTAAAACCAAATCATACATCCGTTAAAAAAGCAAGAAAATACACTTTACAGTATGAATTTGAAGGCGAATTGAGCAACAGCTTAGAAGTTGAGATTTCCGAACCAAAAGAAATTGCCAACTGGAGCGCTGTAAGGAATTCCAGAGATATTACGTCTTTTGAATTCATTAATTCTAATCAGGAAGATAAGCACGAATATGAGATCGATTTTGGTGATAAATCTGATAGAATGACCACCGATAAAAAATCTGTAATACATATTTTTCCATTCAACGAAAAAGTGAAAATCTTTACTGTAAATATCAAACAATTAGGCGAAATCTGCTCAAATACACAACAAATCATCGTAAAAATCGGAGATTTTAACAATCCTGATTTTGATGAAAATGACTTTGATACGCAAAAATAATAACCATAAAAACGAAATATCATGACAACAAGAAAGCAAGTAGAAGACAAAATAGAAACCATCAATGATGGCGGAAATAATACCGCAGCAGAAGTACGTGCTGTACTTACAGATTTATTAAATTATACAGAGAATATATCATTTCCTCCGACTCAAAATGTAGAGTTTTTTCACTTTTGGACAGAAGATAATCCTGTTATAGATAACCTAAAAAACGTTTTGTGGTATTCGATAAAAGGAATAAAAGATCAGTGGGTAAATATTACTTTTCGTATACAGATTAATAATAATGAATCCTCAGAGGGACTTTCAAATAATATATTTTCTTTCCCTTTAAATGAAAAAGATATAAAAGTGTTAGAATATCTAAAAAATATTATGCCTCTTAATAAAAAAAATGTACGATTTATTGTTCCGTATACAACTCTTATTAATGAACAGAGAATAGATTACCCACTTAGCACAAGTATCTATTTTCAGGAGAATAATATCATTTTTGATTTTAATAATGTTATAGCAAGCGAGAGAAAATCTGAAATAGAGATAGCAAAAGGAAATGCTTTTTCTTCGGTCTCTTTCCATTGTCCTCTATTTAGTTTTCTAAAAGGTAAAGATTAATTTAAAATCGATTACAGATGCATCTTCTCCTACAACATATTGTCGATATTCAATGCTCTTCTCAAGTTTTTGGAAAAGAGATACAAAATACATTATCCGATGTATTGGAGAAAGATTTTTATCCTAAACTGGAAGTCATTTTAGACCAATATTCAGTAGAAAATTACGAATGGGAAATTGAAAATCTGACGATTGAGTTACCCAATATTTCTCAAAAAGAATGGCGAAAAGAGCTTGTTTACCAAACTTTACTTAAAATTGAAGAATATCTGAAAAATCATTTTCCTGTTTTAGAATTAGATAAAACCGAAGAAAAATTAAGGAATTTCGGATTTGAATCACATGCGAAATTTTCCGAGAAATTATTTTTTGAATATTTGAAAACAGGAATTATTGCAGAAAATTCTTACTCGAAAAATATAGATGAAATTGTTGAAGCAATAGAAATTACAGAACAGTTTTGTGAAAAAATCATCAATATTTTTGATCAAAGCAAAACTGCATTAATCAGATTTTATTTTAATACTAAAGAATCTTTTAAAGAAAAAGTGAATTTTGAAATTTTAAAGCTTTCGAACGCAAAACAACTGCTTTCTCATGTTCTAAAAGATTTTTTTAACTCTAGAATTCAATTTTCTACCGTTGAAGAGCTGGAAAAGCGGCTTCATAATCAGCAAAATCTCTCTGAAAATAAAGATAAAGAGCAATACGATTTTAATGAAATTAAAAAAAACAGAGAAGGGACAATTAAATCTGATAATGAAGAGATAATAAATAAGGAAAAGAGTTCAAATGAAGTTGGTAACGAAAAACTTTCTCTGAATAAGGGTGAAATCCCTGAAAGTGATAAGGAAAATAGTGCTAACTTTAATGAAAACAACTATCAAAACCCGAAAAAAGATCAACAAGATATTCGTGAAAATATAAGAAAAGATACTTCAGAATTACAGATTTCATCTCTTTACATAGACAATGCAGGTCTTGTTATTCTGCATCCTTTTCTTTTAAACCTTTTCCAGAAACTGTATTTATGTAAAGGAGTGATTTGGACAGACAAAGAAAGTCAGCACAAAGCTGTTTTATTAACACAATATTTAATTACAGGTCAGGAAATTTTCTTTGAAAATGAATTGATTTTAAATAAACTGATGTGTGGCTTTCCTGTTGAAAATGTAATCGATACCAGACAAAAGCTCAGCAAAGAAGAAAAAGAAATTTGCAATGATTTGTTGTTAGTCGTCATAGAATATTGGTCTGTGATGAAAAACACATCGGTAGAAGCACTTAGAGAAACTTTTTTACAAAGAGCGGGAAAATTATCCGTGTCCGAAGTCCATTCTTCAGAACTGTGGGTGGAAGAAAAAGGAGTAGATGTTTTGTTATCCAGCTTACCATGGGGAATTGGCATGATACAGACACCTTGGATGGACCATTTTTTACATTGCTATTGGAACTAAAAACAATAAGATCATGGAAGCAGTAAACCTTCAAAGAGAACAAAAACAAACATCAAAAAAGAATAACTCAACATTTTTCAAACCTGCTATTCAAAAAAAACTGAGTGTAGGTTCTGCAAACGATTCCTACGAAGTAGAAGCCGATCAGGTTGCAGATAAAGTAATGAAAATGAGTGAACCTTCCCCACAAACTATCCATACTGGAGCATTGCTTCAAAGAAAATGCGCAGCCTGTGAAGAAGAAGAAAAACTCCAGATGAAACCTTTAGCAGAAAGTATTTCGCCACTTATCCAACGCTCGTCATCAGAAATTGGCGGAGTTGCACCAAGTCACGTAGAAAACCAAATCAATTCCAGCAGAGGAGGAGGAAGCGTAATGGATCATGAAACAAAAAACTTTATGGAAAGCCGTTTCGGAACAGATTTTTCCAATGTGAAAATCCATACAGGAAGCGAAGCAGTACAAATGAGCAGAGAACTGAACGCACAAGCTTTTGCTGTAGGAAATGATATTTATTTTAATGAAGGAAAATACAACCCAACTTCAGATTCGGGAAAACATTTGTTGGCGCATGAGTTGACGCATACGGTGCAGCAAACAGGTGGAGTTGGGCGGAAAGTGCAAAGATTTGCACATACTACGGCAGCTTCAGTAGATAGTCTTGAAATTGAACAATTTGAATCTGTAAGAATTCCCAATAGTTGGAATAATTTAAGGGCAAAACTTAGTCAGAGAGATCGTTTAATTACTCAAAGATTAAGTCTCGTCGCTTCTGGTTCTGCAGAGGAGACCTTATTATTAAATATGCAAAGTAGATGGGGAACATTTCGCACATTATTATCTGCGCCAGCTACCAACTCTGCTACAGTAAGATTACCAGTTCAGTCTATTATTGATAATGCAGTTGCCGACGAAAGAAGTGACAGAAGTGCATTAACTGGACAGTCAAACAGAATTTTACGTGCTGCTATACTTGAATTTATTAGCAGTCTTACTACTTTTTTAAATAACAGAGAAACCGTTGCAGATGAAAGAATTGAATATGCTCGGTTTGATACTCTTTTTAATGATCCACAAGTAGGAACACTGCTTTCGGCAATATCTGTTGCGAGATTTACTAGGGCTGACGTAAAAGCTCTAATAAGTCAAGAAACGGGAGATCTTACTAATACAGCCGTTCATGGTATTTCTTCGACAAAATCAGGAATTCGCTCCAATAGACGTAATGGACATGGTTTTGTTGGTCTTGGTCAACACTCAACAAGTGCAAGAGACGAGGCTATTGATTGGGCAAATGCAAATGGTGTTACAATAGCTGCAACTCCAGACCCTAGAAGAACACCAGCAACGTCAATTTTGTTAACTGCTGCTTATATTGGGAGAACAACAGATTTATTATTTGCTGCGTTGCCAAGTAATAAACCTTCGGGCGATGAACTAAAGAAAATGGTGTTTGCAAGTTATAATGGTGGTTTTAGGAGAGTAAGAGACGCTGCGAACAGTTTTTTATCTACGGCTTCTTCTCGAGATTATGATTGGAACGATATAAAGGATGAACCGAGAATAACTGGACAAATGAGAAACTATGTTGAAGAAATTGTTTCCAGATTGACTTAGTGGTAATCTTTAGCATACAAAATTGAATAAACAATGCTATTATGCTCTTTCAAAATTTAAAATCTTTCATAATTAATACTTTCACTTCTCAAACAGAAGGAGAAATGTTCGAAAATTATAATTTTCAAAATACTTTTTCGGATATTTTGAGGAGAGAAACCACTCACGATGAAGCTGTGATTTTATTATTGGCATTAGTCCCTCATGTTTTGCCGCATTTTTTTGATGACATTATTAAAGAAGTACATCCTGAAGGAGGCGAATTTCCAGAATTAGGCGGTGTAAGACTAGAAAACCACAGAGGAATGTTGCCAACAGGTGAAACAGCACAATATATTTTAGCAAAAGAAAATATTGAAAATCGTCTGAAAATTCAACAGCTTTTTGATAGCACTCATTGGTTTTTTAAAGACCAGATTATTACCCTAGATGCTGTAAAAGAAGGTGAGCCTTCAATGAGCGGAAGGCTTATTTTAAAGCCTGAAATCATACATTTATTGTTATACGGAGAAAAATTGAAACCTAAATTTAGCCAAGACTTTCCTGCAAAAGAAGTTTCCACTCAGTTACAATGGGAAGATTTGGTGGTAAGTCCCACTATTCAAAATCAGATTCATCAAATGAGACTTTGGATAAAGCATCACCGTACTTTACGGGAAAACTGGGGAATGGGAAAGCATCTTCTTCCGGGCTACAGGGCATTATTTTACGGACCTTCCGGAACAGGAAAAACATTAACAGCTACCTTATTGGGTAAAGAATTTGGCAGGGAAGTATATCGGGTAGATTTATCGCAAATCGTTTCGAAATATATCGGAGAAACAGAAAAAAATCTTGAAAAAATTTTTACTCAGGCAGAAAATAAAAACTGGATTTTGATTTTCGATGAAGCAGATGCTTTGTTTGGAAAACGTACTCAGACAAAATCTTCAAATGACCGGTATGCTAATCAGGAAGTGAGCTATTTATTGCAGAGAGTAGAGAATTTTAACGGATTGGTTATACTCACTACCAACTTTAAAAATAATATAGATGATGCTTTTTTACGCAGATTTAATTGTTTAATAAGTTATAATAAACCCAATGCTGAAGAAAGATTATTGCTTTGGCAAAAAATGATTCCCCTGAATGTTACTTTAGAAGATTCTGATATTTTACATAAAATTGCCACAAATTATGATTTAACCGGCGCTCAAATTATTTCTGCGATTACATACGCTTGCCTACAGGCAATTGAAGACAATACTGTGATGTTGAAAAATTCATTTTTATTAAAAGGTATAGAAGCAGAATACCAAAAAGAAGAAAAACCTATCATTTTTTAATCAGATGAATCTTTTAGGATAGAATAATATTTTTATAATCAATTTACTGTTCTTATTATTTTTTTATAATGGTAAGCTGTGTAGAAAATTTTAAAGATTAGACTTTATTTTATAAAAGAAAATTACATTAAAAAGGTAATTATAAACTTGTTTAAACTTTTTTACCGCAAAAGGAGCAAAAAATTTAAACACTTTAGTTTCTTAAGTTTAGTTTAATAGTTAAATGGAAAAAAAGTGCAACTAAGTTTTAAAAAATCAAAGATTTTTTCTCTTTGCAGACTATTGAAATATTTTAAATAAATCCAATAAAGTCTTTTGTATCCTTTAAGGTTAAATTTAAAATTAGTTTAAACAACTTCTATGTTAAAAAATGAACGTTGATAATTTTCTAACAAAAAATTATTTTATATTAATTATATTTGCAGAAACTTATAAACATGAAAATTGTTAATTACAATAACTTTCTTAAAGTTGGCAAAGAATGCAACTTAGTCAATTTCTTGTCTAATATTTTCTAAAAGGTCAATATAAATTTCTTAATACTTCCTAATTTAAATAATGTAAGATTACATTACTGCATTGATAATGTATTTATATTTATGAGATTGTACAAATTTTAACGAGTTTGAGCTGGAATAAACTGCCAGATCTCTAATTTTTAATATAAATCAATAATTCTTTAATAAACACTTTTACTTTAAATATTTTAACTATTAATTTTTATACAATTATGACAAAACAATTATTTATTGTTGTATTGATGAGTCTATTCACCACAAAAGCTTTTGCTGCAGATTTGTATGTTAGGAATGGAGGAGCAGGAGGAGCTTATTCTACTGTAACAGCTGCTATTAATGCGGCTGCAGAAGGAGATCGTATCATTATTCAGCCGAAAACAAACGGTTCTGCTTATGTTGAAAATCTTACAATAAACAAATCTTTAACATTTGTTTCCGAAACCGCCTATAATAGATATTTTATACAGGGAACAATTACTATTAGTCCTGCTGCAGGAAGAGTTGTAACCATAAGCAGTTTAAGCTCTGGTAACTTTACTATTTATAATATAGTTGCAGGTGGAGCAACAACAGGAGGCAGAACGACAATCAATCTTCTTAACTGTTACCTGAATAATGTGAATACTAACCAAGCTAATACGACTACAAATATTTCTGGATGTACCGTTTCTGGGGCAATTGCGTTTTCGCACGGAAGATGTACAGCAAACAAAGCACAAAATATTAATATAAACTCTACAGCCTCAGATACAAATCTCGCCACTTCAGATGTAGAAGTTTATGGCAATATATCAAGTTTTGGTATTACACATTCACAATCTAATTATAATTTTAAATTCTACAATAATTTTTTAAGCGCAATAACGGTGCTTGCAATTAAAACGGGTAGTTCTAACGAGATTATCAATAATACCGTTTATAATCCTAATGGAACTGATGTGGCTCCATTCTACATCAATTTAAATAATGGAAATACAGGAAATATTGCCATCATGAATAATGCATCTTCCTTCGTGTCTAGTGTGACAAATGCCTGTATTTATAATAACAATAACGCAATAGTAACGGCAACATATAATATGTTTACTAATGCATTTTTAACAGATGGTAATGTAACACAAAGTAATAATACAGGATCTGCTAACATGAATTTTAGTAATGTTAATTATACTGTAACAGGAATGAATGTAAATGCAGGAAATCCCGATTTAGAGTATACTGATTTAGATTTAACAAGAAATGATATTGGACACTATGGAGGTTCAAACAGTTGGTCTAATTATTGGCCGATAGATAATGCCGGCAAACCACAGGTTAATTATCTTTTAACTCCTAGATCTGTTTCTAGTGGTACTTTAAATATTAGTGGATCAGCATTTTCCAGATAATTCTTAAATATATAAAGTATGAGAAAATATATTTACAGTATCATTGCTTTGCTTATGGTAACATTGTGCTCTGCGCAATTATATGTAAGTCAGGCAGAATATTTTTGGGATAATGATCCGGGAACAGGAAATGGTACTCCGGTTTTGGCAACAGACGGGAATCTCAATAGTGCCTTTGAATATTTAACAAAAACAGGCATTTCAACGCCTGGAAATGGATTACATAAATTCTGTCTCCGTGTTAAAGATAATACTGGAGTCTGGGGACCTGTTTTCACTAATATTATTAGTGTTCAGCAAAATAATACATCCACAATAATGGCTGTTTCACAAGCCGAATACTTCTGGGATACAGATCCCGGAACAGGAAATGGAACTCCTGTTTTAGCAACTGATGGGAATTTTGACAGTACTTATGAACAACTAACCAAAACAGGAATCAGCTTACCATCTGCGGGATTACATGTTTTTAATATTCGTGTTAAAGATAATTCTGGAGTTTGGGGACCTGTTTTTAAAAATGTAATTAATGTTCAGTCAGCCACTGTTTCAGGTTGTTATCAAAAAATAGCTGGTGGAGCATATCATAACCTTGCCATAAAAAGCAATGGGACACTATGGACTTGGGGGCATAATGCTAACGGTGCTTTGGGTGATGGTACAACAATTGATAAAATCATACCAACTCAAATCGGGAATGCTGCTAATTGGAAATATATTACAGCTGGATACAGCGTATCATTTGCTATAAAAACAGATGGAACATTATGGGGTTGGGGTATAAATGAATATGGAGGCTTAGGCGACGGCACGACAGTAAAAAAGCTTATGCCAACACAAATTGGTGTAGCAGCTAACTGGAAGATTATTTCAAATTATGGCAGTCATTCAGTTGCGATAAAAGAAGACGGTACTTTGTGGGCTTGGGGATATAACGGTTTTGGACAATTAGGTGATGGAACTACAATAAATAGATATGTGCCTGTTCAAATCGGAACAGCAAACAATTGGGAAACGGTTTCAACAGGATCCTATCATACTGTAGCTATAAAATCTGATGGTACATTATGGGCTTGGGGATATAATCTTTCAGGACAATTAGGCTTTAGTGGTGTGTCTCAATATCTTCCAATTCAGGTGGGATCTGCTAACAATTGGAAAAGTGTAAACTGCGGAGATAATCATACACTTGCCATAAAAACCGACGGAACTCTTTGGGCTTGGGGAGGCAATGATTTCGGACAATTAGGAAATGGTAGTTATTCAACAGTATTTTATCCTATACAAATAGGTACAGCTAACAATTGGAAAAGCGTTGAAGCTGGACCGAAATATAGCTCAGCTATAAAAACAGATGGTACAATTTGGTCATGGGGATATAATGCTTATGGTCAGTTAGGACTTGGTAATTATACAACTACTATTAATCCTACACAAGTGGGAACAGCAAATGATTGGGAACAAATTTCTACTAATGGTTATCATGCAGTTGCATTAAAATATAACGGGAATTTGTGGGCTTGGGGAGATAATGAATTTGGAGAATTAGGAAATGGGACTATAAATAGTACCGCAAGTCCTATATTTATTGCTTGCCAAAATTTAGATGCAGTTAATTTCGAAAAAAGAGATCTTATTACAACTGTCTATCCAAATCCGGTAAATGATATATTGAATATCTCTTCTGATCAAAAAATAATCTTGATAACAGTTTTCAATGCATCAGGACAATTAATAATAACCAAAGTAATCAATGATAAAAACACAGCCATTGATGTTTCTGGCTTATTATCGGGAGTTTACACGGTGAAAATAGATGCTTATGACAAGAATGTGAAAACAGTGAAAGTGATCAAAAGATAATTTTCATAAATGATAGACACATTATGATTGCCTATTCTGGATCTTAATAAATAAAGGCTGTCCTTCGGGGGAACTCGATAGCGCGGATTTGTAATCCGTGCCTGTAATAGCAACCAAAACTTTGCAATCTGCAAAGTTTTGGTTTTTAAGAGGGCTTTCAAAAAAATGCAATTATAAAATCCCTAAAATGTTATCAGGCATAAAAAGACTTACTATTTTTGCATAGTTATTACATTAACTTTTAGAGCAGATGTAAATATAGTATGAGCGAAATAATGAGCGATTTCAAGAAATATACATCAAAGAAAAATAGGGATAATGCCGGAGAATTATTATTTTAACTCAGCAAGAAATTTTTAGATAGTGCATTGGTTATTGAAGTCGTTTTTATAGGATAGATATAGTCATAATTACAAATCCGCGACATCTGATACTTTATCTAAAACGTCTAATCAAATAAGAAAAATAATTCAAAAACAAAAGTAATGCTACTTATAGAAGATTTATTAAAAAACAAGTTAACATATATTTTAATTGTTTTGATAATTATAATATATAGTAGACAAACTCAAATTATTATTGATTTTTCCAAAATTTTAAATTACATGATATTTGTTTTTATTGTAATTATTTTATTCATTATAAATTTTTATTATGAAAAAAGAAAGAAAGGAAAAATGAATTTTTGGGTTAATTTGTTTGCTATAATATTCTTTTCTTTATTTTTTACTTTTGCAATTAAAATTCCATTAAACATAATAATTATTAATTCTAAGGAAAATATTGTTTTTAAAGAAGATTGTAAAATAATTAATTTTATATCTGGTAGATTCGATAGAATAGCGTTTTTAATGAATAATAAAGTGCACGAGATAGGATATAATAACGATTCTCATTTGACAAGAACAGTTATTAGAGATAATTATTTGTTGAGAATAGAATATAATAATTCGTTATTTGATACTAAAGTAATCAAAGAGTCTTCATTGGTTAAAAAATAATGGGTTCCCGATAGGTACCCCATAGCGCGGATTTGTAATCCGTGTCAGTAATAGCAACAAAAACTTTGCAATTTGCAAAGTTTTTGTTTTAAATAGATATTTTTACAAGGCTTTCACAAAAAATGCAATTATAGAATCTCTAAAATATTATCAGGCATAAAAAGACTTACTATTTTTGCATAGTTATTACATTAACTTTTAGAGCAAATGTAAATATAGGATGAGCGAAATAATGAGAGATTTCAAGAAATATACATCAAAGAAAAATAGGGATAATGCCGGAGAATTATTATTTTAACTCAGCAAGAAATTTTGCAGATTTAGATAGTATATTGAAGTAGATTTTATGAGATATAGTCTCAGTTACAAATCCGCGACATCCGAGAAGACAATTGGGACAGATATGCATGGAAATGCAAAAATTCACTTAGATGCTAGTTTTAATGTTAGGTCAGCATATCCTAAATAATAATTAAATAATGAATAAAGATTTTTTTGAAGAATTTTTTCATGACTTGTTGAGCTATGATCAAGTACTATTGGAACAATTATATGCTAAAATAAATAGTAATGATATTATTAACTTTAATAGATTTACTTTTGAAATTGTAGCGGATAATGTTTTAATATCAGATGATGTCTCTTATGATGAAATTGGGGTTGTTTCTCTTAATAAAAAGAAATTTCTAAGAATGTTATCAGAGCTTATCAGATCAAAGGATATTAATTTGCAAGGGTTGTAGCTTTATGTCAAAAATCTGATGAAATAGGTTCTTATAAGATAAATCATCCCATAGCGCGGATTTGTAATCCGTGCCTGTAATAGAACCGCGACATCCGATTAAAAAAGTGTCATGTAAGTCCCTTATAGAACTCTAACTACAGGTTTTAATTTAGTTACCAGATATGATGTAGGAGTTTCAAGAACATATACTATTTATATAAAAAACAATTTAATGATGCTCCATCATCGATTGGTAAATGGCTTTAGAAAAATATTAAATCTCCTCTTCAATTTAATTAAATTATGAAACGAAAAATAGGCTTAATTATCTGTTTAATAATTGTACTGATTTTTTTTCTTTTAACAAATCGTATAGATCATCAGAGTAATGCAAAGAGACTTGCAGAGGAACAATGTATTTTAGTAGTAGAAACACCACCTTCATCATATACCTCTGAAATGTTTAAAACTAAAGGCTACAACCCGATAACTAAGAAACCCTGCGAGTGTAATCACTATAATAGATGGTGGAGTTCATATAAAAATGAAATAGAAGTTGGTGATACTATTGTGAAGAAGAAAGGCGAGTTGGTTTTTAGCATCCATAAAAAAGATAGTATTATTAGCCATAAATATAAGCTCTAATAATCAAAAAAACCGATAGCACAAATTGATAATTCGTGCCTGTAATATAAGAATCCGTCTCACAATTATTTGTGTGGCGGATTTTAGATTTTGGGATAATTTATTTTCTTCAGGAAAAAGAAAAATATGCTCTGCTCAGATAAAATGCAGGCACAAAAAAAGCACCCTTTTTCAGATGCTTGTGTTTTTAGAATTATTCTTTTTTAAACTTCGTCGTCAGAATCGATGGTGTAAGATCTGCTTTTGAAGTCTTTGTCGTGTTTTTCTGATATTACATCCTCACCCTTCTCGTTAATGATGAAATCTGTGGACTCATTAAACATCTCCTGAAAACTCTTAAAATCTTCCTTATAAAGGTAAATTTTATGCTTCTCGAATGTAGCTTCTCCATTCTCTCCGAAATTCTTCTTACTTTCTGTAATCGTAAGATAATAATCTCCTGCTTTCGTCTCGCGCACATCAAAGAAATAAGTTCTTCTCCCTGCTTTTAACACCTTCGTGAAAATTTCATTTTCATGGCGTTCCTTGTATTCACTCATTGTTAGATATTTTTTAATCTTGTTAAGAACAAATATAAAAGTTTTCTTTTAATCACAAAATTTTTTTTATGATTTATTTAACATTTGTGAACGATTCTGCTATGCGGTTACGGAATTGTTAATTTCGGTTAAGTTAAGGATCTTATCAGCACGCTGTGCGCTAGACTCTCTGTGTGTGATGATTATAGAGGTTGCATTACGGATTTTACGGTCTATATTTTCAAGAATGTTCTGTTCTGTTTCAGTATCCAAAGCAGACAGGGAATCATCAAAAATAATGATATTAGGATCTTTAATCAGAGCCCTGGCAATACAGATTCGCTGTTTCTGACCTCCGGAAAGCATTACACCACGCTCTCCAACCATAGTTTTGTACTGTTCCTTGAACTCAACAATATTTTTGTCGACATCAGCAATTTTGGCATATTCCACCACTTTTTCATGAGAGGGTCTGTCGATGGCAAAACCGATGTTATTTTCAATGGAATCTGAGAACAGATAACTTTCCTGAGGAATATATCCGATGAAATTTCTGTAGTTTTCTAAATTATGTTCTTTTAAATTTTTACCGTCAATTAAAATTTCACCTTCAGTAGGATCAATCAAACGGCAGAGAAGCAATGCAATCGTAGATTTTCCGCTTCCGGTTTTTCCCATGATCGCTAAAGATTCTCCGGCTTTCAGAGTAAAACTTAGATTATCCAGAGCTCTGATTCCCGTATTCGGATAGACATAAGAAACATTTCGGAACTCAATATCGCCTTTAATTTCATATTTGTCGAAGTTTTTATTAACGATTTCAGATTTTTTATCCATGAATTCGTTAATTCTCTGCATGGAAGCTTCTGCTCTCTGATTCACAGATGTAACCCAACCAACCATTGAGAAAGGAAAAATAAGCGTATTGATATACATGAAAAAGTCGGCAATTTTACCGATGCTTAATTCTCCGGCAATGTATTTCTGTCCGCCGATCCAGATAATGGCAACATTCAGCAAACCGATAACGAATAAAATAATCGTAAAGAAATAAGCTTCAGTTTTTGCCAGATCCAAAGCTTTGTTCTGATAGTCGGTTACCTTCGTACCATAATTTTTTTTGATATAATTTTCCCTTGCAAAAAATTTCACCACGCGGATTCCCGAAAAACTGTCCTGTACAAAAGTAGAAATCGCCGACTGGCTTTTCTGCATGATCTTTGATTTCTGATTGATTATTGAGCTTACTTTATAAATAGCAAAGGATAAAATCGGAAGGGGAAGCAAAGTCCAGAGCGTCATCGAGACATCCGTGGTAAGCATATAAATTGCGGTAATCACCACAAGAACGATCAGATTGGCAACATACATCACGCCCGGACCAAGATACATCCTTACTGCAACCACATCTTCACTCAAACGGTTCATTAAATCTCCGATCGTGGTTTGTTTGTAATCCGTTAAAGATAAATCCTGATAATGTCTGTAGATTTTATTTTTAAGTTCATATTCTATTCTTCTTGAAGCCACAATAATCGTCTGTCGCATCATGAAAGTGAAAAATCCGGTGAGTAAAGAACAGCCGACAATAATGGCAACATAGACTAAAACCTGTCTGTTGAAGCCTAAATTCCCGTTTTTCGTAAGCTCGTCTACAGATTTTCCTACATACTGTACCTTATATATATTGAAAAAATTACTTGCAATGATGAATAATACTCCCCAGAACAACAATATTTTGTGCTTCCAGAAATAGGGGTTTAATGTTTTTAGCGCTTTCATAAAGTTTCACAAAATTACAAAAATCACCTCAGACTACGAATTTCATAAATTTTAAATTTTGTATCTTTGCACCCATAAAAAAGCTCTTTGAATGTTAGGAAGACGACAAATCCGTGAAAAAGTAGTACAGACTGTGTATTCTTATTACCAGAATCCTGTAAAGTTTGATGTATTAGAGAAAAATATGTTCGCCGGAATAGAGAAAATCTATCATCTCTACATCTACCAGTTGAACTTTTTGGTTGCACTGAAAGAACTGGCGGAAAACCAGATTGAAATCGGTAAAAACAAATACATCAAAACCGATGCTGAGATTAATCCTAACCAAAAATTCATCAACAATCAAGTTTTAATTAAATTGGAAGAAAATCCTGAGAGATTATTTTTCACAGGACAGCACAAGCAATTGAAATGGGACCTGCATGATGATCTTTTGGTAAAAACTTTCCAGAGAATGTCTGCCGGAAAGCGTTATCAGGATTTTATGAAAGAAGAAGGATATTCTTTTGAAGAAGATCAGAAGTTTATCGGGAAATTATTTTTAAGATACATTGCTGAAAACGACGATTTCCATGATTATCTGAGCGATAAAGAACTTTCATGGTATGATGATATTCACATTGCGAACTCAATGGTGCAGAAAACCATCGGTTTCCTGAAAGAAGATGAAGAAAGCCGTACTTTAATTAAAATGATTAAAGACGAAGACGATAAAACTTTCGCGATGAAACTTCTTAGAAACACGTTGGACAGTTGGGAAAACAATGAAAAGAAACTGGAAGAAAGACTGGAAAACTGGGATCTTGAAAGAGTTTCTCTCATGGATAAAGTCATTTTATCGACGGCAATGGCGGAACTGGACAATTTTCCTTTCACCCCTTCAAGAGTCATCATTAATGAATATATCGAGATCGCAAAAGTTTTTGCTACCGACCGTTCAAACATTTTCATTAATGGAATTTTAGATAAATATTGTAAAGATTTAAACAGAATATAAATTATCTTCATATGAAAAAGACATTATCCATCATTGCTTTGTCTGTCATAGGCTTTGGATTCGTTTCCTGCAAAAAAGAAAATAAAGAGGTTACAGGAACAGAAACTGCTGCAACAGATTCTACTGTAGCTTCAATGCCTGCAACAACGGGAGACTCTGCTGCTGTAGCTCCGGTTTCGGGAGAAACAACTGCTGCTCCGGCTTCCAATCAGCCACTCACTACGGTTGCCCTTTCTGAAAGCAATTTCGATTTCGGAAAAATTAAAAAAGGCGATAAAGTAGAGCACGTTTACGAAATTACCAATACCGGAACAAATCCATTGATAATCTCTGAAGTAAAGCCCGGATGCGGATGTACAGCTCCTGATTTTACAAAAGACCCGATTATGCCGGGTAAAAAAGGAAAGATTACTTTGCATTTCGATTCTACAAACTTCGACGGAAATGTTAACAAATTTGCTGATGTTTTCGCAAACGTAGAAAAAGCTCCGATCCGAATCAATTTCACTGCTAATATTCACCCATAAGATCATGAATTTATTATCCATATTTTTACAGGCACAGCCACAAGGTGGCGGAGGAATGATGATGATCATGATGGGGGTGATGGTGGTAGGTTTCTACTTCCTGATGATCAGACCTCAGATGAGAAAGCAGAAGCAGGAGAAAAACTTTCAGGAAACTCTGAAAGTGGGAACAAGGGTGGTTCTTACTTCCGGACTTCACGGAAGAATTGCTCAGGTTCAGGACGATGGTTTCGTCATTGAAACATTATCAGGAAAGCTGAAATTCGAAAAAGCTGCGGTTTCAAGAGAATTTACGGAAGCGCGTTTTGGAGATAAATCCAAAACTTCTGATAAAGCGGAAGACAAAAAAGAAATCGAAACTGAGAAAAAATAATTTTTAAGTTTTTAAAATATTTCGTTTCGGCGGGGTGAGCAAAGCTCACCCCGCCGAAACTTTTTTATATGAATATTTTTCTATTTTAATATCTGGAAAATTTATCATTCGTAGGAATCTAAGCTGCAATTATTTTTAACGTAGGATTGTCATTCTGACCGCAGCGAAGCGGAGAGAAGAATCTACCTTAATAATCTTAACTTCTCAACTAAAATCTTAACGGTTAAAAGAATAGATTTCTCCTTCGTCGAAATGCCAGGAGAGCATTTAGCAATTGTGTTTATTCGTGAAAACCATTTGTGCAATTAGTGTTTAAAAAATCTCCGGGAAATCAAAAGCGAAGCTTCTACCTTAATAATCTTAACTTCTCAACTAAAATCTTAATGGTAAAAAATAGATTTCTCCTTCGTCGAAATTACAAAAATGGCGGTAAATCTTTGTGCCATTAGTGAAAATCTTTGTGTTATTTGTGGTTTAAACTATCTTTGCCCCATGAATCAAAACACAAACAAAACCGTTCTCATTTTAGGCGCCAATTCCGATGTTGCAAAACAAGCAGCGAAACAATACGTTGAAAAAGGATTTTCCGTTATTGCCGCTTCCCGAAATACAAAATCTTTAGAACAATTTGTTTCAGAACACAATCTGAATTCCAAAGTGAAGATTTTATCTTTCGATGCTGTTGATTTTGATTCTCATCAGAAATTTTATGCTGAACTTCCTGCAAAACCTCATATTGTGGTGTATGCCGCAGGTTTTTTAGTGGATAATGAAACCGCTTTGATAGACTTCAAAGGAGCTCAGCAAATGATGCTGGTCAATTATATGGGAGCCGTTTCTATTCTGAATATTATTGCGACGGATAAGAACAATAAAAATCTGGAAAGAATTATCGGATTATCTTCGCTTTCGGGAGTTCGCGGGAGAAAAAGCAATTTTGTTTACGGCAGTACAAAAGCTGCTTTTACCACGTATTTAGCTGGTTTAAGGCAGGAACTGGCTTCAAGAAATATAAAAGTCAATGCTTTGGTGATTGGCTACATCCGTACAAAAATCAATGAAGGCTTACAGTTGAATGAATCTTTAATGATGGAACCTGATTATGTAGCAAAATATATCGTAAACGCAGGAAATTCTTTCACTATTGTTCCGAATTTCAAATGGAAAATCATTTATCTGATTTTGAAAATGCTGCCTGAAATTCTGGTGGCGAAACTTCCTTAACTCATACTATGAATGATCAGTTTTTAGAAATTAAAACTTATATTGACAATATAAGCTCTTATGACAGTTCGGAAAGTTTTGAATATGATCATTTTCCGTACCTTGAAAATATTTTAGATCGTTTTACAGCAAAACAGCATGATGATTTTATAGAAGAAATTTTTAAATGGGAAGATCATCAATTATATTTTTTTGCAGTTTTTTTATATTTTACACAATTTATATTAAAAGGAAAATATGAATCATCCTACGTTTTCTGCGAGTGTTTTTCAAAAATTAATAATGTTGAGTATCTGAGATATATTTATATTAATTTGGAAATGTACTTAATGCGGAGAAAATTTTTTAACGATGATTTAATTTTATCTGTTGATGATATTGTTAACAATTTATACCTACTCATCAATCATTTAAGAGATGAAAATAGCATCGATTTTTGCTTAAAATTGATTGAAAATTTAAAGCATTAATTTCATTCAGCATCCTGCAACAATTCCAACGCCTTCATCATATCAATTCCCTTTCCCAGAACAGGTTTAAACAAATCTCCCTTTTCTTTAATTCTGTCTAAAGCATTGTGAATGTTGAAATCTGTCGGTTTTAAGCCTTTTTTCAGTTCTTTCCATTCCAGAGGCATCGAAACGGAAGCTCCTTCTTTTGGACGCAAACTGTAAGCACTTGCTAAAGTCTGTCCGGTTCTGTTTTGAAGATAATCAAGGTAGATTTTCTTGTTGTCACGCTTTTGTAAGCTTCTTTCCAGTGTCGTGAGTTTCGGCAATTTTTCATTGACTTGTTTCATTAAAAGGTGCGCAAAATCTTTTACCTGATCAAATTCGTATTTTCCACCCATCGGAATGTAGATATGAATTCCCGTGCTTCCGGAAGTTTTGCAGTATCCGTCGATTTTTACAGATTCTAAAACTTCATTTACCTGCAAAGCGGTTTCAATAACCTCATCAAACGTATTCTTTTTCGAAGGATCAAGGTCTAAAACCAAAAAGTCAGGGTGATCGAGATCGGGAAGTGAAGAATTCCACGGATTCATATCAATACAGCCTAAATTGTTTAAATAAGCCAAAGTAGCTTTGTCGTTACAATAAATATAATCGATGTCTTTATCGTTCGATTCCGAGTAAACCTTCGTTGTTTTTATCCAGTCCGGAATACTGTCACCTGCGTCTTTCTGATAAAAATTCTGCACTTCGATTCCGTTCGGGAAACGGTTTAGCGAAAGCGGACGGTTTTTAAGATGAGGTAAAATATACTCTGCAACCGACTGGTAATATTCGATGACATCACCTTTTGTAATACTATCTTTCGGAAAATATATTTTGTCCTGATTGGTCAGTTTTACCTTATGTCGGTTTAGGGTAATTTCTTGCTCGTTTTCAGACGATTTTATCTTTTTTGAAGTTGTCATTTTAGTCATTTTGGGTTGGGAAATAGTTTCTGTTTCTTCGGAAGTATTTTCAACATCTTCAGGATTTTTGTCTTCTCTGAGCGCGATAAAAACAGGATGTCTGAAAATTCCGTCTTTGGTAATTTCAGAATATTTGATTTCGCACACCAGTTCAGGTTTTGTCCATGTTACCGGCATATTGGTTTTGGGTTTCATCTCGAAAGGTGATTTTGAGACAGTAATTTTTTCTAATTTCCGAAGAATTTCCTGAATCAGTTCACGGTTAAATCCTGTTCCGGTATGTCCGCTGTAGGTAAGCTTTCCATCAATATATTTTCCTAAAATCAAAGCTCCGAAACCTTCTCTCGAACCCCGTGGTTCTGTAAAACCGCAAATAATGGCTTCTTCAGTATTGGTAAATTTTATTTTCAGCCAGTCGGAACTTCGGTGATTTTCTACATAAATGCTGTTGGCTTTTTTGGCAATCATCCCTTCAAGCTTCATCTTTTTCATCTGACTGAAAAATGCAGTCCCTTTTTCCGAAACATGATCACAATATCTGATGACATCGGTTTCCACTAAAGCTTCTTTTAAAAGTTCTTTCCGCTGAATCAAAGGAAGTTCTTCGGTAGAGTGACCATTAAGCCATAAAATATCAAAAACCTGATAGGTGAGAGCCAGATCCGGATTGTCCCCGATCTGCTGAAGCCATTGGAAATTAGGTTTTCCGTTTTCGTCATAGGCAACAATTTCACCGTCAAGAATCATATGATGGATCTGATTTTCAAAATCCCGTGATATTTTTTCAAATTTTGAAAAGAAAGAGATCCCATTTCGGGAGTAGAAGAGAGGTTGATCGGTGCTTAAATCGGCAACGGCACGATAGCCGTCCCACTTGATTTCAAATAGCCAATCTTCATCATCAAAAGCCCCTTCATGCGGTTTTGCCAACATGGGTTTGATAAAGTTTTCAATTTTCTTTTCGTCAACTAAAGAATTGTACCGTTTGAATTTGGGCTTTATTTCTGAGGTTATGACTTTTTTTTGCTGCTTTTGAGGCTTTTTTTTTCCTCTAAAAATTTTGTGACCTGAGAATTTTTCGCGGTATTTTCCTCTGCATCATAATCACTTTCTGCAAAATCGTCTTTATGTTTGATTAAGAGCCATGAATTTTCTTCTGTATTTTTCATTTTTACCAAAGCAAATTCGCCTTTCAGCTTTTTTCCGTGAAGAATAAATTTCAAAGATCCGGCGTGAAGCTCTTTTAGCAGCTCTTTTTCGTCAGAAAGTTTGGAATTGTTGTCAAGAGGTTCATACGTTCCGCTGTCCCAGATTTCCACCTGTCCGGCTCCGTAATTTCCTTCCGGAATATTTCCTTCAAAGTCTTTATAATCGTAGGGATGATCTTCCACCATCATGGCAAGACGTTTGTCTTTAGGATCCAGTGAAGGACCTTTCGGAACTGCCCAGCTTTTCAGAACGCCATCCATTTCAAGACGGAAATCATAATGCAGTCGTGATGCAGCGTGCCGCTGAATCACAAAAATAAGCTGATCTTTGCTCTTTTTTGTTTTTCCTTTCGGTTCGCTGGTTTCATCGAATTTCCGCTTTTGGTTGTAATCTTTTAGAGCCATTATGATGCGTTTTTAGATTTGGTATTCTGTAAACTGGCTTTTAGCTGCGCCATCAGATCAATTACTTTTCCTTCTTTTGCAGGTTCGGCTTTTTTCGTTTTGATGTTCTTACCTTTCGCTTTCTGTTTGATGATCTTCATTAAAGCTTCAGAATACGTGTCTTTGTACATTTCAGGATCAAATTCCTGTGAAAGCTGTTCGATGAGGTTTACTGCCATTTTTAATTCAGCAGGTTTCGGAGCTTTCGCCGCCGGAATTTTAAGATCTCCGTAATCCCTGATTTCCTGTGCGAATCTCAATCGGTTTAAAACCAACACTTCATTGTTATATGGGCGGATCATTCCGATGGCTTCACTTTCGCGCAGAACAAATGTTCCTACTCCCACCATTTCTGTTTTTGCCAGAGCTTTCAGCAAAAGGCGATAAGCATTTTCACCATTTTTCTGAGGTTCGAGATAGTACGGATTTTCAAAATAAACAGAATCTACTTCACTTTCTTTTACAAACTGATCAATAGAAAGGATTTTGGATTTTTCAGGACTTGCAGCTTCATAATCTTCTTCATCCAGAATAATGTATTTGTCGTCCATGAGATATCCTTTTACAATATTTTCCCATTTCACTTCCTTGCCTGTATTTTCGTTCACTCTTTTAAATCTGATATTCGAAAAATCAGACTTATCAAGCATATCCAAATCCAGTTTGGTGGTTTCGGTAGCAGAATATATTTTTACAGGAATATTGACTAATCCAAAGCCAATGGCGCCGTTCCAGATTGCTTTCATTGTACTTTATTTTCGGTAAAACGTACAATGATTGTGCCGTGTAACTGTCGTTTGATATTTTAAATAATTACAATTGAGTTATTTATGTTTTTTTAGGAGCAGGTTATGTAAGAAATACTCCGTTAGAATCCGGAAGTATAATATTACCTTTACTGTAACATTTATTTAATCACAGTAAGATATATCTGTAAAATTCCATGAAATTTAAACTAATCACAGTATTTTTTTTATTCTTATTTCAGACTTTGCTTTTAGCACAGAACGAAAAAGCTATTGATATTTTTAACAACAGAAACGAAGATTTAAACAAAGCAGTAAAAGATTTATCTGTATTAAAGAAATCTGCGAAAGCTAATGAAAGCCAACTGCTTCTGAATTCTTTACTGGCATTAACCTACATTACCAAAAAAGATTACGAATCTGCGAAAAAGTATATTACCGAAGCTGAAAAATTTTCTAATACAAATGGGCATTCTTCAGGAGAAGCCTATTACAATTTTGCAACAGGAAAGCTGTACATGATCCTTGAGATTAATGACAAGTCAATTAATTATTTTTTAAAGAGTTTCAGGCTTTTTAAGCTGAATGAAAATTTTGCAATGGCAAGTGATGCAGGAATCTCTGTTTTCTATATTTCCAATTATAAGGATGTGAAAATTTTGAACGAATCTCTTGAACTGGCGGATCGAAGCAAAGATGTGGGAGCAATTATTAATGCCAGATGCGGATTTGCCAATTATATGAAGAATGATTTTAATACTAACCGGGCTTCAAAATACAATTCGGATCAGCTTTTAAAATATCTACAGGAAACGGCAGATCTGATACAGAATGAAAATGAAACCACTCAAAAATTTGCTTTAGCATCATTATATTTTAATTACGGATATAATTTGCTTTTTTATAAGAAAAATCCGGAAGGCGATGTTTATCTCAATAAAGCATTAAAGCTTGCTAAAAAGTATAACTATCTGTCCATATATAGGAATTATTACGGCGCAAAAGGAGATATTCTTCTGGAAAAGAATAGAATAGATGAAGCTAAAGCTTTTTTTTATCGGGGATTGAAGGAAGCACAGGAAATGCCTTATCCGGATGTTGTTACAGAGCTTTTATTTTATGATGATCTGAAGAAAATCGCAGCGACGCAAAAAGATTGGGAAGAATTCTACAGGATCGACCAGCTTTTTCAGGCTGCAAGTAAGAAAGCAAACGATGAAAATGTAAACAAAGCGATACAAAACAGCATTATAAAATATGAAATGAAAGAGAAGGAAGAAAAAATAGAAACTCTGACTTCTAAAAATTTCAACCAGAGAATCTACATCCTGATCATGATTGTTGTGATGGTATTAATGCTGATCATCTGGTTTCAGTATCAGAAGAATAATAAGCTGAAAATGCATCTTATTTCGGAGAAAAATAAGCAATTAGAGATTGAGAAAAATCAGGTTCGTAAAGAATTGATCGGCAGTGTGCTTCATCTTGAAAAGAAAAATGAAATTTTGAATAATCTTAAAGAAAAACTGATGGAAAAAAAATCTGCCGCGCCTTCTGTCATAGATCATCAGATTTTTAAAGCGATAGACGAAGGGATTTTGGTAGATGATGATTTTGAAAAGTTCAGATCTAATTTCAATACCATTTATCCTGAATTTTTCAATAAATTATTGGAAAAAGCCAACCAGAATCTTACTCAACTGGATTTAAAATATTGTGGTTTTATTTTGATGAAACTTTCCACCAAAGAAATTGCATCCCAGATGAATGTTGAGCCCAAAAGTATAAGAATGGCGCGTTACAGAATAAAGCAGAAGCTTAATCTGGGGAAACACGAAGATCTGGATCAGTTTATACAGCATCTTTCTTAGTTGTAATTAGTTTAAAATAAGCGTGTTAATTTTATTGTAGACGCTTTGTAGACGTTTTTAATTTCCTCATAGACACTTTATAGACATTCAAAATTGCTGTTGCTGATTTGCCGATAATATCTTTGCCGGGTTGAAAATAATTTTATTCAGAAATTTAAAAACTCAAAACATGAACAACAAAGTTTTAGCAATTATTTCGTATATCACGCTTGTCGGATGGCTTATCGCATTTTTTTTAAGAGACAAATCGCAAAAAGACAGGCTGGTTAATTTTCATCTCAGCCAGAGTTTGGGATTGGCAATTGTTTCCACGTTATTTAATATTGCGCTGACGATAGTTGCTGCTATTGTTCCGTCATTGCACTTTTTAAGTTACATTGGCTATTTATTCTTTATTTTAATGATTTTAGGAATAATAAATGCCGCAAATGAAAAAGAAACTCCACTACCGCTTATCGGTAATATGTTTGTAAATAAATTTTCTTTTATCAATTAAAAATTCATTTCTTCACAAAGACTGACAAATCTTTTTATTCTCTATAAAAAGATTTTCAGTTTTTGCAAAAGCTTTCTTATCACTGTTTAAAATACACCCATTACATCAACATAATAATCATCCTCATAAATGAGCTGAGAAAAAACGAATAGAGGTCAGAAGAAATTCAGACCTTTTTATTTTTATAGATTAATGAAATATTCAAGGATCTAAAGTGTTCCTTTTTATATTGATTTAGTTATATAAGGGTTGTGCTGTTTGATGAATATTTGATGGTTTATTTTGAGTTTATTTCTCTGTAAACAAGAATTTTATCGATGTAGTAGCCATAATTGAATGAAACGATCTTGGAGTGTTCTTTTCTAAGTAATTTTTTATCTATTAAATATTTTCTCCATTCCCAAGCCCGGTCGGAAGGTGGACAAATGTACATTCCTGCAGAATTACAAATTTTATCCGGATAACCTAATGTTGTATTTTGATCTAATTCTAAAAGTTTAACAATAGCGCCAACTTCATTTTCAAGTTCCTGACTGCCTGTGAAAGGTGTCACAATATCGAATTTCAGAATTTCATAAATTTTATCGTAATCTAAACTTTCATCCTGGTTTTTATAATCAATTCCTGCAAGATCAAGATAATATTTATAAAGCTCTTTTTCCGTATGTGATTGATAGACGGATAAAAATTGGTCTCTTACTTTTTTATCTTTCCAGTTTTCAATTACAAAAAAGCCGAAATCTCTTTCAAACATTGAATATTTGTTATTGTAGCTATTTTCTTTGAAATTTAATTTTTCTAAAATCTGTAGTGCTTCAGGAATCTGTGAATACCCCACTTTTGAAAAAAGTTTTAAGATTTTATATTCAAAATCATCATTGTCTTTTGCTGTAACTTTTATTTTTTCAGTCTCATCTTTCAGATCAACTTTTTCACTGTTAAAGTTTCCACCGGATACTTTTTGAGGTGAAATGGTATAGTCAAAACTTTTCAGACACATTTTTTTCGCATTTTCTATTTGAAAAACAATATCAGGATCTTCTGATTTAATTTTATCTAAAAGTTTTATTACATCATTTCCGTTTCCTGTGAATTTGAAAAGATAATAATTAATATTTCCGTTAATGCCAATTCTTCCGTATAATAAAGATTTTTTTAGATACAATTCTAACTGTTTTTCATCATTGAGAATTGTATCCCAGTTTTTAGTATAATAAATGTCTAAAATTCGTGAAACAGATTCTGATAATTTGGGTCTTTTTTCATAAATCAAGGACCAATATTCTAATGGAGGGATATCCTGTAAATTAAGATGGTCTATTAAATAGTTTTCGTACTCCTTTCTTTCTTTAAAAGAAATCTTCGAACTTAATTTTTCAATGTGCGTATGAAGGTCTTTTGTTCCCTGAAAATCGATATTGTTTTGTCTATAATACAATGTAAGAAGGGATAGCTGGCTAAGAAATCTATAGGGAAACATTGGAATAATAGGATTAGTACTGCTTAGAAAGTTTCTTCCTTTTTCTGCACTAATTTCGTTTACTCTTTTAGTGTCGCTTTGCGAAAGCTTAATGAATGTATTTAAAGCTATGGAGTCATTATCATTGTAGAGTTCTTCAAAAAGATTCGCGATCTCATCTGTATTTTTAGACTGTAAAGATTTGTTGATAAAACAATGGGATGAATTGTCCCAAACAAAATTTTTGTAATTTTTTGAGAAATAAATAAGCAAATTAAGGATTGCATTGTTATCAAAATTAGGATCATCAGTCTCCCATACTCTGTAATCATTTCTTCCGACAGAACCAATATCTTTATGAATCAGCAATTTTAAAAGCTCCGGAAAATCTTCCTGATCCCGATTGAAAAAGTTAAATTTATCTCTTAAACGATAAAATTCTTCACAAATTTTTACAAGAGATTCGGGATTGTTCTGGCGTATTAAAACATCAATTCCTCTTGCTTTTATCCAATCTTTAGTGATGATTTCAGAGCGTCTTTTAATAAGTTTCTGTAGTTTTGCAATCGGAAGCTCCCGAAATTCTATGAAATCTTTTCTGTCTTTGAGAGGGGTAATATAAAATGTTTTTAATTCTGGAGAATACTTAATTTTGTGTTCGTTCTTTTTAAAGAAATCAGAATAAGTTTCAGAATTTTTTATTTCTTCAAGATTAATTGCCTGCTCAGGAAAAATGAAATTTTCTTCAATAACTCTTTTTGCAAGATAGAATTCTTCAGTTTCATGATAATGATGCCCAAGATATTCTGCCAGTTTTTTAGAGCTGTCAAAATAAGGCGTTAGTTCATAGAGAGCTTTTTTGTCACCTTTCTCAATTCTTAATTTTAGTTTATAAATTTCACTTTCATAATATTGTCCTTCTGCATATTGACAATTGAATAAATGGATAAAAAATAAAAAGAATAGTGGTATTAGTTTTTTCATGACAAAAAGAAATGGTTCTTTTATTAACGAGATGTATGTTTAAAAATTATTGAATACTATCAATATTCTTTTTTAAATAATCAAACTTATCCGTGTTGATGTCTCCAATGGTAGATTCTACGCTGTATTGTTTAGAAACAATAATATATCTGTTCTTTTCATAGCAATGCTTTATAATTTCAACAGAAATCGATTCGTTGTTATCCAGATTAATAATTCCGCTAAAGCTTTCGCACCTGTAACGTCCTTCATCATTTTCGAAATGATCAAAAATACCTCTCATATCTTCCTGACTGAAAAATATGTTTTCAATTTCTGCTGAAACAATAGTGTGTTTTCTCAACGTACTTTTAAAATCATATTCTACAATTTCTTTAGCTACCCAAAAGCAGGTTGAGCTAAATACAAGCAATAATCCTGAAATGTAAGAGAGCTTCATTATTTCTTCATAAACTTTTTCTTTTACGTTTGGAGGGTAATAAAGTATTTTCTTTATAAATATGATTATGAAATAAACTGCACAGGCTATTGCAGAAATATATCCTAAAGTGGCTATTAGAGAAATTAGTGTTTTCATAAAAAAAGCGGAGAAAAAATCCCCGCTTCTAATTTATGCTTTTAAATTTAATTTCAGTTCCAGTTCATCGAGCTGTTCATCAGCAATCGAAGAAGGCGCATCGATCATCACATCACGTCCTGAGTTATTTTTAGGGAAAGCAATATAATCTCTGATCACTTCGTTTCCGTCCAGAATTGCTACCAAACGGTCAAACCCGAAAGCCAGTCCACCGTGAGGCGGCGCTCCGTATTTGAAGGCGTTCATTAAGAAACCAAACTGTGCTTCTGCTTCTTCTTTGGAGAATCCTAAAAGATCGAACATTTTAGACTGAAGATCTTTATCGAAAATTCTGATGGAACCTCCGCCGATTTCATTTCCGTTCAACACCATATCGTAAGCGTTTGCTCTGGCTTTTCCCGGATCTGTTTCCAGCAAATGAATATCTTCCGGTTTTGGAGACGTGAAAGGGTGGTGCATCGCGTGATAACGTCCGCTTTCTTCATCAAATTCCAAAAGAGGGAAATCAACTACCCAAAGTGGCGCGAATTCGTTTCCTTTTCTTAATCCCAAACGGTTTCCAAGTTCCATTCTTAAAGCTGAAAGCTGCGTTCTTACTTTATTTTCGTTTCCGGAAAGAATCAACATTAAGTCTCCTTCTTTAGCTCCGAATTTCTCAATAATTTTTGCTAAATCTTCCTCGCTGTAGAATTTATTTACCGAAGACGTTTTTACCCCGTCATTCTGGAATTTCACCCAAACCATTCCCGAAGCTCCGATCTGTGGTCTTTTTACCCAGTCAACAAGCTCGTCGATCTGTTTTCTTGTATAATCTGCACAACCTTCAACATTGATTCCGACAACCAATTCTGCGTCGTCAAATATTTTGAAATCTTTTCCTTTTACTAATTCATTCAGTTCCACGAATTCCATTCCGAAACGGATGTCCGGTTTGTCGTTTCCATATTTCTGCATCGCATCAGCGAAAGTCATTCTTGGGAAATCTCCGAATTCCTGACCAGTGATATCTTTCAATAAAGTTTTCGTCATTCCTTCAAAAACATTCATCACATCTTCCTGCTCTACAAAAGCCATTTCGCAGTCGATTTGTGTAAATTCCGGCTGTCTGTCGGCTCTTAAATCCTCGTCACGGAAACATTTTACGATCTGGAAATACTTATCCATTCCGCCAACCATCAATAATTGCTTGAAAGTCTGCGGAGACTGTGGTAAAGCATAAAACTGTCCCGGATTCATTCTGCTCGGAACCACGAAATCTCTCGCACCTTCCGGAGTGGATTTAATTAAAACCGGAGTTTCAACCTCGATAAATCCGTTGTCTGAAAGATAATTTCTCACTTTCTGTGCCATTTTATGACGGAAAATCAATTTATCTTTTACAGGATTTCTTCTGATATCCAGATAACGGTATTTCATTCTCAATTCTTCGCCACCGTCCGTTTCGTCTTCAATGGTGAAAGGCGGAAGCTGAGATTCATTAAGAACCGTTAGTTTTTCTACTAAAATCTCAATTTCTCCTGTCGGAATATTGGGGTTTTTGCTTACTCTTTCGATAACTTTTCCGGTAACCTGAATCACAAATTCACGTCCCAGTTTTTTTGCATTTTCCATCAGTTCTGCCGTAGAACGGTCCTGGTCGAAAACAAGCTGCGTAATTCCGTAACGATCCCGAAGATCTATCCAAATCATAAATCCTTTATCACGGATAGTCTGTACCCATCCTGAAAGTGTAACTTCTTCATTAAGATTTTTAAGAGATAATTCTCCGTTTGTGTGCGATCGAAACATAATTATTTGTTTAAAGTTCAATGTATAAGGCTCAGATCCGAACCTTGAATTTTCCGTTGGCAAAGATAAGATTTTTGCAGGTTTTAAAAACAAAAAAACTTCCCGAAGGAAGTTTTAAATTATTTATCTCTAAAAAAATTAAAGAACCATTGCCATTGCAGACTGTTTATTTTTAACAGCGTAGTCTTTTGCCGTTTTGCCTTTGCTGTCTTTTGCCTCTTTTTTAGCCCCGAATTTCATCAGCATTTTTGCGGCATCCATATTTCCGGAAGCTGCTGCGTTCATCAAAGGAGTAACATCGCTGCATGATTTGTTTACGTCAGTTTTACTCACCAGATAATTGAACACATTTTTTTTGTTTTCTTTTACACTCAAAGAAAGTAAATCTGTTTTTGTACCATTTACCGTATAGCATTTTGAAAAATCTTCCTGGCTGAAAGCTTTCTGAAAACTTTCCAGATTATCGGTACGGAACGTATTCAATTGTTCTGCTGATAACTCCTGTGCAAATAATCCGTTGGCAAAAACAGAAAGTCCGAATAGCAAAGTTGCTGTAATTATTTTTTTCATAAAACTTGATTTATCTAAAGAATATACAAAGCTAAATAAAATTTTTCGATCAATGTTGCTAATTATTAATCCATTTTGTTGCTTTTTCCAAAACTTCGTCCTTATTGTTTTTTATTCCGTCTATTGTAGGTTTTACTTCTACATCGGGAACAATTCCTATTCTCTGGGTTTCTTTTCCGTCGGGATAATAGATGCCGATTCCGCTGATCATGGTGGAAATATTACCCGGAAGTTTTATATCAGAAACATTTCCATCGGCTCCTGCCGTTGTAGAACCGAAAACTTTTGCATTTGGTGCGGTTCTGAAAGCCATGGTGTGATATTCCGCACTGCTTTGCGTGGTTTCATTAATTAAGATGGCAATTTTACCTTGATAAGATTTTTTTCCCGTTCCCTGAGTTTTTAAGCTTGGTGTAAAAGTGAAAAGTCCCGGCTGACTGTTGCTTGTATTCGTGAATTTTACGAAATCCGAGGATTCTGATTTTAACAGTTTTCCCATTTTAAAAACCACAAAATCTGAAGGATAGCTTCTGAAATCGATAACCAAACCTTTTGTGTTTTTAATTTTTTCAAAAACTTCAGGAAGAAAATCGGCATTTACACTTCCCATATAAACATAAGCAATGTTGCCATCGAGCATTTTAAAAAACTCTTTCGGCTCTTTTTTTATTTTAATGTCTGAATAAGCATAGGTTTTGATGGCTTTTTCTTCCGTTTTTCCGTCTCTTAAAATGGTAAGATTGATGGTTTCTGCATTGCTTCGCAACAATTTTCTCGAAATGTCCCGAAGTTGAGTAGGGTAATTGGAAGCAGGAAGATATTTCAGCATATTTTTAATGATGTTGTCCATATTTTCACCATTAATTTCCGTGATAACATCTCCTTTTTTCAATCCGGTCTGTGTTCCTAAATTTTCGTCATAAAAGCCTTCAACCACAGGTTTATTTTCTGCAAAAGTTAATTTTACCGGAGAATATCTTTCGCCAAAATATTTTTCAAGCGATTTGCTGTTTCCCCAAATGTTGGCATGAGTGTCGTGAATTCTTCCGATCAGTTCCAGAGAAGCGAGATTGTATTCCGTTTCGTCTTTTGCGTTGATGAATTTTGGGATAAATTCTTTGAGTACGCCCTTCCAGTCTTCCTCGATGAGGTTTTTGTAAGGAAAATAATACTGAATCATGTTCCAGTATCTGTAAAGAGAAAGCAGTCTGAAACCTTCATCGGGATACTTCATCTCTCTGTAAGGATTTTCATGCCGGAAATCAGGGTTGTCTACATTCGGAAAGAAATCGACGTAATAATTGACTTTTGGTCTTTTGGCATCTTTCAGTTGTAAAAGCAGCTCTGTAAGTTCTTTCGAGAAGCCGGAATTGGTAATCCAGTCGAGATCCGGTTTCATCTTCACATTTTTAGGCTCAGAATTTTTTGCTGTCTGAAATTTACCTAAACCTTTGATCCAGTCTGTTAAAATCTGATCTCTCTGTTCAGAAGAAGCATTTTCGATCTTAGGATAAATTCTGAAAAGTTCGTAATCCCAGTTGTAATTTCCTTCGGCTACGCCTGGATGATAATATTTCAGATACCCCCAGATTAATCCCAGTTTTTTAAGGTTTTCAATATTATTCTGATCGAGGTTGATGTTGGATATTTTAGAGCCTTTATCAAATTCTTTATCAAGCTCAACTTTCGTTAATTTTTTTTCGAAAATTTTAGCATTTTCAATGTCCTTTCCGTCAATGGAAACTTTTAAGTCGTCTACCCAGATTTTTCCTTTTCCTGAGAGCAATGCTCCGATAACGATCTGTTGCGTGTTTTCCGGAGACATATTGAGGGTAACCTCATATTTTTTCCAGTCGTTTGTACCTTTCAGACCAACGTTTTGCATATTGTTAAAAGCAACTTCAGGATCAATTCTCATCCATAATCCCGCAAATCCATCCGTTACATTTTCTGTTTTGAGATATCCGGAAAGCGTAATTTTTCTTCCTGCATAATTATTGGGAAGTGTGTACATGATTGCTCTGAAGCCTTCTGTGCCTTCAGATTCTATCACGGCAGATGCCTTTCCCTGCTGTTTTTCATTAAAATCTGAAAATACTTTTGCAGAATTATTTCCCATTAATTTCCATAAGGCAGGAGAATTGTTTTCCGAGGTTTCAAAATCGAGATTTTCAATTTTTTGCTGGGCAAAAGAAGTCATTCCCCATAGAAGAAATGGGACGATGAAATATTTTTTCATAGTGATTAAATTTTTTTGTCAAATCTAAAAAGACAGATCTGATATTATTGTTTGTGAATAATGGTTTTAAGGAAGTTTGTGAGGTTTGGGAATATTTTTAACGAATTTTTTAGTTTTAAAATCTTAAAGAATATTAATTTTTATCTTGATAAGATTTATAAAGAATGGGTATCGATATTTTTTTTATAAATATGATGTTCAGATTACTGTAACATTTTTATTATTTCCGAATGGCTGTACTTATTGGCATAGTAAAGAGCCGTATTTCCTTTTGCCGATTTTTGATTTTTGTCAACACCTTTTTCTAAAAGTTTTTGTGTAAAATCTGCATTTCCATATTTAGCGGCATACATCAACGGTGATTTATCATCACAAATTAAATGAAGATTAGCTTTTTCCTCTATTAATTTATTGAAAATTTTAGGTCTGTCCATTTTAATGGAAAGAGCCAATAATGAATATGAAGAATTTTCAATAGAATAACATTTATTAATCATCTCAGGACTAATAATTTTTTTAAAATTTGTAATGTCATCATTTTTAAACATCATTTTGATTTCCGAAGTAATCTCCTGTGCAGATATTGTAGCAAGTAACAATAAAATAAATGAAGCGGAAAATAATTTCTTCATGATAGCATGTTTTCAAGGTTTATATTCAATTAAGTCTCCCGGTTGGCAATCCAGAACTTTACAGATGGCTTCCAAAGTTGAAAGTTTTATAGCTTTAGCCTTCCCTGTTTTTAAAATAGAAAGATTAGCCTGTGTGATGCCAATTTTTTCGGCAAGTTCCTGAGACTGCATTTTGCGTTTGGCGAGCATTACGTCTACGTTAATAATAATTGGCATAATTTAGATGGTAAGTTCGTTTTCTTCCTGAATGTTTTTAGCCTTTTGAAAAATTTCTTTAATAAAAATTAAAATCAGACCAAAAAGAAGATAGAAGAAAGGTGGAGTTAAATCATAAGAATTATAGTATTTACTAAAACCATTCGTAACATCTATCAATAAGATTGCAAAACCGAATATAATTAATCCAAATCCTGCAAATTTCAAATCTTTTACAATATCAGCTGTGAAAAAATTATCCTTAGAAAGCTTGAGAGTTATGCGAAGTGCATAAAAAAGAATATAGCTGAAAGAAATTATGCCTGTTAAAGCCAAAAGAATTCCTTCGGTTGAGTTTTCTGTAGCCAGACACATTTTGGAGAATGGATACTTAAACTGAATAATTTCTGAAGCAATAGTTTCATTATTATTTGGAACCTCCCAATTGCTTTTCCATATGAAACGATTTTCACTTCCTGAAAAAATATAGAATCCAATTAAACCTGTCATCCATAGAGAACTCATGATAAAGCCAATAACGTATATGGCAAATGGTATTCTAAGCCAGTATAAAAGAGAATTTGTGCCTATTATTTTCATATTTTGTTGAAGTTTTAAATTGTTAAATCTACTTGTTCCTGGAGTTCCAGTCCTTTTTTGAAGAATTCGACGATGAATAATATTAAGGCTCCGAAAAATAAGAATATTACGACAGAATATGTTACCGCAAAGAAACTTTTTACCGTAAAAGGAACGATAGCCAGTGTAATGGCTGTATAAATAATATTAAGCCAGCCGAATCTTTTCAGCCAAAGTAAAGCATTAGCATTGAACACATTTTCTTTGCTGATTTCTCGTAAAAATTTATAACTGATGAAAAAAAGAAGGGTTATAAAAATTTCGTTGAAAATATGACTCAGCACACTTCCCGGATTAAAAAGTCCAGTAAGAAGATTCTGCTCGGTGAAAGGAATAAAGAACTTAAATTTCATCATATATTCCATCGGTTGTGTCCATTCATTCTTAGACCAGCCTACATCTGTTCCAATGATAAAAAAGTCTGAAAGAATATTATTTGCTGTCTTGAAATTATAAAAAGAAACAGCAAAACCAATGGTAATGTAAATAAGCTGAAGAGCAAAAAAAACTGCCAGAAATAAAAGCAGATAACTGATGTATTGTGAAACAGAATTCTTCCCGATAATTTTCATGAGTTTGTTATTTTATTATTGCAAATATATAATTATTTATTGTTTTACGATAAAAAATTATTGAAATTTTTATTTTTTATTTTTCTGAGTTGATAAATGCGCTTCGACTGATCTGTTCAGAATCTTTTTCATAAACTTTCCATAAGCCAAGTTATAATCATTTTTGAATCTATATTTTTGCGGAATATAAAACCGAATCCATGTCAAAATATTTCAATTTTCTTAAAAAAGCGCTAAGCGGTGAAGAAGTCGACTATACCAAAGCAAAGATACAAAGTGCGGTTCTTCTTCTCGCCATTCCTATGATGCTGGAAATGGCAATGGAATCTGTATTTGCATTGGTGGATCTCTACTTCGTAGGACATCTTAAAGAAAGCGGATTTGCAATACAGACAGTGGGATTAACAGAATCTGTACTTTCTGTGATGTATTCCATCGCAATCGGGATGAGTATGGCTGCAACAGCAGTGGTGGCAAGAAGAGTAGGGGAAAAGAATCCGGAACAGGCTTCCAGAAGCGCAGCGCAGGTTGTATTGGTTTCCTTTGTCATCACTTTTCTATTGAGTCTGTTGGGAGTAATTTACGCTGAGGAAATTTTAATTCTGATGGGTTCAAAGCCCGAAGCAGCAGCGTACGGAAAAGAATTCACGAGAATTATGATGGGAAGCAGTGTCATCATTATGCTTTTATTCTTAATCAACGGAATTTTTCGAGGAGCAGGAAATGCCGCGATAGCGATGAAATCTCTTTGGATCGCCAATATTGCGAATATAATTTTATGTCCGGTTTTAATCAAAGGTTTCGGTCCGGTTCCCGCAATGGGATTAACGGGAGCAGCTTTGGCAACCACCATCGGAAGAAGTATTGGAGTGATCTATCAATTATATCATCTTTTGATTGCAGATACGCAGATCAGAATTCAGTCAAAATATTTTAAACCCGACTTTGAAATCATTAAATCGGTTATCAAAATTGCAACTCCCGGAATTTTTCAGTTTGTAATTGCTTCCTGCAGTTGGATTTTTCTGGCTCAACTGGTCGCAACAACGGGCGGTGAAAATGCTTCTGCAGGATATCAGACGGCTCTGCGTTTAATGATGTTCTTTTTGCTTCCGGCTTGGGGATTAAGCAACGCCGCATCAACGTTAGTCGGACAAAATATGGGAGCCAACGAAATGTTGAGAGCAGAACAGTCCGTTATGAAAACTATAAAGTATAATGTGATCTTTATGGTAACCGTAAGTGTTATTTTCTTTTTTATGGGAGATTTTTTAGTCGGATTTTTCACCAACGAACCTGAAATTAAAACTATTGCTACCAATGCTTTGCATATTATGGCGGTAGGATTTATTTTCTACGGAATAGGAATGGTGATGATTAATGCTTTTAATGGCGCAGGAGATACATGGACTCCGACTTGGGTAAATTTATGTGGATTCTGGCTGTTCCAGATTCCTTTAGCGTATTTTTTGTCCAAATATTTCGGAATGGGACCGAAAGGGGTCTTTATATCGATTCCCGTAACCGAAACTTTAATTACTATTGTTGCTTTTATTTTGTTTAAAAAAGGAAAATGGAAAACGGTAAAAGTGTAAAAAGTATGGATGATGGAAGTTTAAAAATGAGGCATGAATCTAAATGATTTTCCGTAATTTGTCATAATTGAAATATACTTTTGAGCTCTTTGCTGAATGAATAGTTTATGCTGAGCTTGTTGAAGCACCTTTGCGAACTTAAAAACAGTTCGTATATAAAAAATCTTAGCGATCTTAGCGTTAAAAAGCAGAATGATTAATAACGGATAATCATTAAATCTACTTAAAAAAATTCCAACCCTGTCTTCCAACTCCGGCTACAGAATTATAAAAATTTTAACAGCTTCAATCTTTGATTTTTACAGGGTATTTTTTAATTTCGTAGTCAATCAACTAAAATTTATTTCTATGGGAAAAGGAGACAAAAAATCTAGAAGAGGTAAGATCAACAATGGGAGCTATGGAAAAAGAAGACCGAGAAAAGCTTCGAAAACAGTTGCTGCTTCAGAAGAAAAAACTAAAAATTAAAATAAAAAGACCGGAGATTATTTTTTCTCCGGTCTTTTTTATGTAACAAAATTAAATTATTTTCCAAAAAATCCGCCAAGGATATCTCCCAATCCGCCTCCGCCTTGCTGCTTCTGCTGATTGCCTCCTCCAAGAACGCTTCCCAGAATGTCATTCAAAGGATTTCCGGACTGAGAATTTCCGCCGCCCAAAACGCTTCCTAAAATATCATTTAAAGGGTTAGACTGCTGTTGCTGAGCCTGATTGGATGCATTCCCAAGAATTCCTCCCAAAAGATCGCCTAAACCTCCTGCTCCTACATTGTTCTGTTGCTTTTCTTTTCCGATGTAGCCCATAATTACCGGAGCCAGCATGGCTAAAATAGGTCCCACTTTATCAATGGAAATTCCTGTATTTTGTGAAAGCTGATTTTCTACATTCGATTTATCTCCACCAAAAATATGGCTTAATATAGAACCTCCTTCAGCCTGTCTCGCATCTGCCTGAGAAACGTCGTCCAGAATACTTCCGTCGTGATCTTTATCCAAAGCGTTATTTAAAGCTTCAGCTTCATTCGCGTCCTGAGATTTGTTTCTAAGGTAAGAAATGATAAGCGGTGCCGCAACTGCCAGTAAAGCAATTACCTGCGTTTTGCTGATCCCAAATTTGTTTTCAGCCTGTTCAGCAACCTGGTTGCTTATGTTCCCTGTAAGTAGGTCGATTAAACTCATAGTTTGTGTTTATTTTATTGTTAAGTCAACCAAAGTTATCAAAAAATATTCCCCAAAGATTTTTTTTAATCAAAAATTGAGATTTATTTTTGAAATTACCTATAAGTTATTGATTATCAATAATTAATTTTTTAAGATCGGAACATTGGAACATGCTTCACCAAACATCAGCGATTTCACGATCGGCTGAAGCTGTTCAACCAGTTCGATGTACGCGTTTTCAGGAATCTCTTTGTCTGAGCAGCCTTTTACCAAGACTCTTTTTCCGCGCATTTCATCAAAATCATGGCTTTGAATGGCGTTGTGCATTAAAATAACTTCCAGATCTTCACGGTTTCCGAAAACTATTTTTTTGGTTACTTCGGTAAGTCTTGCTGTAATCAGGAAATATGCCCAAAGCGGAACAATCGCATCCGCAGAATTGTAGACGTACACATACGCATCACGATACTCTTCAACATCAATGGCTGCCACTTTTTCGCGGAAATCTTTTTCCTTTAAGACCATTTCCATGAAAAGAAAATCTTTAAGATCAATTCCCTTTCTGGCTCCCTTCGGAACAAGATCCGTAAGATCAAAATTGATTAAACCGCTTTCCGCAACTTTATTCCGTATTTCAAATTCTTCTGACATTTTTTATCATTATCTTTGAACAAATTTACAAATTAAGATCGTACAACGTCTTATTTGTTCTCTATTCTGATTATAGAAATGAAATATTACATTATTGCAGGAGAGGCTTCCGGAGATTTGCACGGAAGCAATTTAATGAAAGCTTTGAAGCAGAAAGATTCCACTGCCGAATTCAGATTCTGGGGTGGCGATTTAATGGAGCAACAGGGCGGAACTTTGGTGAAACATTACCGCGATCTTGCTTTCATGGGATTTCTGGAAGTAGCCATGAATCTGCGGACCATTCTGAATAATATTAAATTCTGCAAAGAAGATATTAAAAACAACAGACCGGATGTTTTAATTTTGGTAGATTATCCCGGATTCAATTTAAGGATTGCAAAATTTGCCAAAGAATTAGGCATTAAAGTCGTTTACTATATTTCGCCGCAGCTTTGGGCATGGAAAGAGGGTAGAGTAGAGATCATTAAAAAATATGTGGATGAAATGATGGTGATTCTTCCGTTTGAGGAAGATTTCTACACAAAACATGGGGTACATTCGCATTTTGTAGGTCATCCGTTGTTGGATGCGATTTCAACGCTGCAAAATATTGATGTTGAAGTATTTAAAAAGGAAAATAATTTAAACGGAAAAGAAATTATTGCGCTTTTGCCGGGTTCCAGAAAACAGGAAGTAGAAAAAATGCTGGAAATGATGCTTTCCGTAAGGCCTTACTTTAAAGAATATCAGTTCGTTATCGCAGGAGCGCCGAGTTTGCCGAAAGAATTTTATCAGAATTATGTAGACGAAAATGTACATTTTGTTTCCAATAAAACGTATGATTTGCTGAGATGTTCGAAAGCAGCTTTGGTAACATCGGGAACTGCCACGTTAGAGACTGCTTTACTGAATGTTCCGGAAGTGGTTTGCTACCGTGGAAGCAAAATTTCTTATGCAATTGCGAAAAGGCTCGTTAAAAACATCAAATATATTTCTCTGGTGAATTTAATTATGGATCGTGAAGTCGTTAAAGAACTGATTCAGAATGATCTTAACACAAATAATCTGGTGGAAGAACTGAAAAAGATTTTAGAAACCGAGAAAAGAACACCGCTTTTAAGAGATTACGATTTGTTGAGAGAAAAATTAGGCGGAAAAGGAGCCAGTGAAAATGCGGCGGATGTCATTTTAAAGGTTTAAAAAATCAAATAAACTATAAAAAATCGTAGAAAATTTTTCTGCGATTTTTCTTTTATATCATGAATTTAAGTCAAAATTTAAGATTTTAAAATTTTGATTTGCCGATTGTTATTCAATTAAATATTTTTGAGATGCACAAATTTTGAAATTGAATAAACAGCCGATTTTAATTCTTGCCATCTCATTTATTTTGGGGATTTTTGTTCAGGATTTTTTTTCTTTGGATGAAAATTTTGTTTACATCATTATCATCATTTGTGCTTTCATTTTAGCCATTACTTTTCTTAAAAATTACTACCTCCATAAAGCGAAACCTTATTTACTCGGCTTTATGTTTTTCGGGGTCGGAATTATCCTGCATTTTTTCAATTCTTTTGCATCCGGAAATGTTTCGATTTATAAAAATGAAACCATTGTTTTTAAAATAGCTAAAAAACTGAATTTCAGTGAGAAGTATATGAAGTGTGAAGGTGTGATACAAGCCGGAAAGCAAACTTTCAATGCTGTTGTTTATATTCCGAAAAGCGAAAAGGAACTTGATTTCGTGCACTATTATCAAGCTCAGGCTTACATTTTAAAGCCGAAGCCGCCACAATATGATTTTCAGTTTGATTATTCGAAATATCTTTTAAGGAAAAATATTGAATACCAGTGTTATATCAATAATGAAATTAAGGAAGCAGAAAGGAAAGATCTAAGCTTCACAGAGAAGTTTTCCCAGAAAAGACTGGAAGTTTTGCAAAGAATTGATGAAACCGGAATGTCTTCAAAGTCAAAAGAATTTTTAAAAGGAATTATTCTTGCCGACCGAACGGAAATGGATGCGCAGACGGTTCAGGATTTTAACCGTTCCGGATTGGTACATTTTCTTGCGATTTCGGGAACACATATTGTCGTCATCTTCGGATTGTTCTATTTTTTGCTGATTAAAATTTTACCTTTAAGTTTTAGAAAATATGCGGTTATTTTCAGTTTAATTTTTATCTGGCTTTTTACCTTTTTTATAGGATTCGGAAGCTCTGTTGTACGTTCAGGTCTTATGTTGAGTATCTACTTTGTATATGTTTTGCTTCAGAGAAAACCCGATCTGCTGCATTCGCTTTCCCTGTCTGCTTTTGTGATTTTAATATTTGATACTCAACAGCTTTTTGATGTCGGTTTTCAGTTGAGCTTTTGTGCGGTTCTCGGAATTTACTGGCTGAATCAATAGGTTTTAAATTATTTTCCGATACAGGATAATAGGTTTAAAAAACTGATCTTTAATACAATTTCGATTTCTGTTTCTGCCCAATTGGCAACGCTTCCTCTGGTTCTGTACTATTTCCATCAGTTTTCATTTATTTCAATTGCTGCGAACTTTTTTATTGTTCCCTTTTCTGAAGCAATCATTATTTTTTCATTTTTAATGACCATTTTCATTGCTTTAAATCTTGATTTTAATTTGATGAATGTTGCGTATAATTTCATCATTCAACTATTATTAAAAGTTATTCATTGGTTTGCAGATTTCGATCTATTGTTCCATGAAAATATAGCGATGAATGTTGTTGAAGTTTTTGCTTTATTTCTAATCGTTTATTTTCTGAGATTTTTTATTCTGAAACCGAAATTGAAAAATTTTACAATCGTAATGACAGCAGTTTTTGCTTTTTATATTTTAAGAATTGGGTTTAATTCTTACGAAAACGAGCGTGAGGAAGTTCTGTTTCATGATTTTTCCAAAGCGAGAATGATGTCTGTAAAAAAGGGAAGCAACGCTTGTTTTTGGATTGAAGAAAATTCAGATCAAAGCAAAATTATTCAGTTTGTTATCAATCCTTACTGTTCTTCAAGACGCATTAGCAATTATCAGATTAAAACCTTCCCGAAAGAAGTAACAAAAGTAGTTTATAATGGCAAAATTTATAACTTTAATTAATCATTACTTTTTTTGTTTTTCAATTTATGATCAATCTGTTCATGACCCATTTGCTTAAATATTTTTTCATATGTCTATTAATAAACCTGCAAAGTCAGGTGAGGTTATTGCATTCTTCCCCGCTGATCTAAGTCCTAACGGTGACTCATGTTTTATATTGCTGCATTATAACACAAAACCCACCGTTTTGCGGTGGGTTCTTTATTGTTGCTCACGGATTACAAATCCGCGAGAGCGGGGTTCGTAAAATTCGTTTGATAAATATTCCAGTTAATTCCATCTATAATTAGCCATGCTAAAACATTTTTGTTAATCATATATGAAAGATCTTTTTTTAACATATCATCATCTATAATTATTCCTTTATAATTACTTTCAATAAAGCTTTTAAATTTCCAAAAGGAAAATTTGATATCAAATTCATTTAAAGGAGCTTTATCATATTCACAAATAAAAGTATCTTTCTCAACTATAAATCCAGAACCATGCAAAATATATTTATATGAAGCAACAGTTCCCCTTACCTTAGAATTACTTATCATATAACTCCATATATTTACATTATCTGGAATACTATCCTCTTTTCTTACTGTTTCCTCAAATTTTTGTATGAAATCTATATACTCTGTTAATTTTTTTCTTGTATCCATACTTTTTATTTAAATAATCCAGCATTAATTTGTTGTACTTTATCTTTGAACATTTCTAAAGCCTTTTTTCCAGAAACTTCAATAACTTCTAAAGTCTTACTTTCTTGTATTGCAGCTTGTATTCTATGATGCCCATCTAGAATATATCTTTCTCCATCTTTAAAGTAAACAACTATTTTTTCACTATATATTCCTAAATCTCCTTCACGCATTAATTTAGCTATTTTTTGTACTTTTTCTGAACTTTGAGCTAATATTTCTGTTGATTTAAAGGTTTGCAAAGCATCTTTACTAGCCAGCAAATATTTTAACTCTCCAGCACCACTGATATATTCTAAAGGTCCAGCACCACCTATAACCTTCATTTCATTCCAACCTCCTAAATATAAATAGACCTTTTTACCATCATAATACGAATCACCATATTTAGCTTTTTTAGGACATTTAGGACATTCACTACCTCCACCGTCATCCAAACCAAATCTAGAAAAATCAATATTTTTAAAATATTCAGGTTCTGGTTCAGAAAGATACGTCATGATGTCTTTGTACAACTGGGTTTCTCCAAAAGTTTTCGGAGTGCTACTTCCTCCACCACCATAAGCACCATTGGCTCCTTTGTAGAAAAGAAGCATATCTTTTCCTAAGAACTCATTATAAGATCCATTTCCTCCCCTTGAATAAAAATCAACAAGTCCTCCTCTTGGTATGTTATCTTCAACCGGTTCGGGAGCAAAAGCTTTTCGCCCATCCGGATCAATAAACATCACAGGATTATTCAGTGCATAATTATACGGATTTACTCTGGTTGTTGTTTCAGCTAAAGGATCAATAACGCCCCATCTTGCGATGTCGCTCATGTACATTCTTGCTCCAAAATCGCTCCAGCCTGTTTCCTTCTGCAGCTCTTTTCCGCTGTATTGGTAGTTGTAAGAAGGATTTCCTGTCGTCTGGTTATACCCTTCATGCTTCATCCCAAAAGGATAGAAATTGTTTTCTTCAAGAACTTCTGCGCTGCCATTTGTGTTTTTAAAGTAACTTACTCTAATGTTCCCCAAATGGTCTGTATAGCTGTAAATATACTTATTATTTTCGAAATTATAATATCCTTCCGAAGTTGGTACAAATTTCAAAATAAAAGGAGCGGCAGGATTTGCCAGAGTAGCATCAGATTCATATTGGAAACCATCCAGATAATCTGTAGTTTTAGATGCAAGATAAGCATTGGTACCGTCTTTATACTGGTATATCTTTCTTACTTTACTGCCTGAAGCACTGTATAGGTAGGTTGTATTTACATATCTTGCTCCGCCTCTGCTTGGCACAGCCTCGTTAAATTTGATATACTTCGGAAGATCCAGGATGTTATAATCAATCTGCAGAATTCCTTTGTCTCTGTGGGAGATCATATTTCCGTTGACATCATAAGAGATTCTATTTCCGGAAGTATCAGGATACCCTCTGTAATTGGTGGAGTTATCGGTAACGCTACTCAGCCTGTTTCCTGTATAGGTATAGGTAAGGTTATCAATAAGTTCTGCTGTAGCAGAAAACTGTCCTTTAGCATTTCTCTGCAGGGAAGTAATGTTCCCGCCAAGATCATACGCTGCGGTTTCATTAAAGAAATTGTTCTGCGGAAGAGAAGCATCGGGCTCAGAGTAAATCCCCTGTGTCATCCTGTTGAGATCGTCATAGCGGTATGCGTATTTTCTCAGGATATTGTCCTGCGCAGATTTCCAGCTTACTTCCTTTATGTTGCCGCTGTATTTCCCTGTGATATTGTCTGAGGGATCAAAAAAGGACAGAGCATAGGCAAAAAGGTCGTTTCCCGGGTTGGCAGGATCGTTTACCCTGGTGGTGGCTCCTCTCATATTGTAGGTGTAGTCTATGCTCTGCAGACTGTTGCCAACCTTTTTCTGGATCAGCCTCGAGAGATCATTGTATATATTTTCAGACAAAAGCTCCTGAGGATTGCTGTCTACCTGATGCCACTGTTTTTTCAGCCTGTTCTGGCTGTCGTATTCAAAGGTCTGGGTAATCACTTTCGGGGGATCCGAAGCCAGTCTCGCATGGGTAAGCCTGGTCTGCTGTACCACTCCTGCAAAATCCGGAAGAGATTCTGTTTTGGTATATCCCCCGAGATGGTTAACGGCATAGGTTCCTACCGCCCTTGCTTTTTCATCGTACCAGATGTAGCTTTTCGTCCAGTTATCGTCTTCTATATTCTTCACATAAGAAGCCGTAGGAAGGTTTTTGGTATTCACCGCCATGGCAAGGTTATCGCCAATAGTGTTTTTGCCAAATACCTGGGAAGGTCTTGCAGGTGTTTCCGCAGGATAGGTATCAAAATAGTTAATACTCAGGATCTTGGTAAACGCGGTGGGGTATGCGCTGTTGGTGTAATAAGCCGTTACGCCGTTGGCGCTGAATCCTCCGGGGTTTCTGCTCTCGTTTTGAGAGACGGCGGCAGCATTGGCAGTATTCTGCTCTGCCTGTCTTCCTTCGCTGCCATAGTTCTGTGCACTGGTGAATATTCCGGTGTATACCGTTCTTCCGAACCTGTCGTACTTGGTAAAAAGCCACTGTCGGGAAGCTCCCATATTGGCATCCTGGGTCATGAGCACACGATCCTGCGTATCATACACGATGTATTCCCATCCTTTTCCCGGGAGTTTCTTTTCTACCTGCCTGCTTCTGCTGTCGTAGCGGTACTGGTAGCAAAGCTCATCCAGCACTGTTCCCGTTAACGGCTGAGAGACAGCCAGCGGAGGAATTACATAAGCCAGCTGCCCGTATTTGTTGTAGAGGTAGTAGGTTTCCGTATTCTGTTTTTTTACCAGTACGGTCTGTCCTTTTCCGTTCTTATATTCGGTGGTCTGGTGTCCGTCTTCATCCGTAACGGAAGTTTTCATCAGCTCTCCTGCGCCATAGGTTCCGGCAGGAGAAACCGCATTGCTGGTTGCTCCGTTCAGCCATGAGGTCGTTACGGTATATTTTTTTACTTCGTCTGCGGCATTTACCCCATAGCCATACTGTACGGAATGCCCCAGATAATCCGATCCCGGTTTTCTCTGGGAAAGGAGCTTACCGCCGGGAGCGTTCTCCTGTACCGACTCGCTGTAGAAATACGGATCTGAGCCATAAGCCTGAGCAGCATTTGCTTTCGGATCTGTATAGATTGCCCCGTTCTGGGTTCCCGTCTGCGGAACAGGAAGGTAAGATCTTAGCTGTCTTCCAAAGCTGTCGTATTCCGAAGGAATCACGATGTCTTTACCGTTAGGGGATGCCTTGATGCTGATGACCTGCTTCGCCCTTCCCAGCCCGTCGGAATACTGTACGGCTTCGGTTTTCCGGCTGCAGTCTTCATTCAGACAGTTTTTGGTATAGATGAAGTTCTGGTCTGTGGAAAGCCCCGTGGTTTGTGCATATAGGGTGAATGAAAAAAGAAGTGTGAAAAGTGAAAGGTATTTTTTCTTCCCTTGTTTTTCACTTTTATTTTTTCCTTTTTCAATCTTATTGATTATTTTTTCTTTCATGATGATCATTTGTTGAGTGTAGATTTTGAAGTTTTGATACTGGCAACCAGCATACCGATAAGCGCATCATTTTGCGTCACATATTTATCGAAATCGTCCTTACCAATATAGTCTGTATGATGCAAAAGTTCCAGCCAGTATCGGGTTTCGTTTGCTTCTTTCAGTGAGATGGAGAGTTTGCTGATAAAGTCAGGTTTGCTTTGGGCAAATTCAGCTTCCCGTATCAGCGCTCCCGTTGCAGTTCCGCTGCGAAGCATCTGTTTAGACAGCACAAATTCTTTATTCTGCACCAGCTTTTTATAAAGGTTTATGATATCAATACTGAAAATAAAACTTTTATCCTTTAGAAAATTCTTTCCCGAACTTTTCATTTTTAATTCCTCATTTTTCATGCTCATTAATGTTTATAGTTGTACTGATTTTCTTTAATCACCTGTCCTTCGCTGTTTTTCACCCGCAGCAATCTTCCGGAATCATCATACTGGAAGGTGTTTCTGATGCCGTTAGGCGATACAGAGTTGGTAACCCCAACCAGCGGATCATAGGTGTACACCGTGATGGAATACTGCTGAAGCTGGGAATCTGTGCGCAGGACATTGAGCGCAGTAAGCAAAGCTCCTTCATTGGCAGGGTCTGCCGCATCGGCATTGGATGCCGATATGGCGGCAGAGATCACAGAAAGGGAAGAAATATCACTGTATTTCGCTCCGGCAATCTGTGCAATGGGAAGACTGTTCTGGTATCCCCATATTGTGGTTACGGAATTTCCTGCTTTGTCGGTGGTCTGCACGAGGTTTCCGTTGCTGTCGTAGAGATCGAAGGTCACGGAAGTTTCCGCCGTCTGATTCAGGTCTGTTGTTTCGATAGAGCTAGGATAAAAATGGCTGCTGCTGTCATATTTCGTGGTAATTCTGGTCATCACGGTGCCGTCTGCTTTCACTTCGGTCTGCAAAGGGACGGAAAGCATATTTTTATTTACCAGACGGGTATTCCCCAAATCTGCGGCATACTTTGTAGAAGCTTCACTCACGGTGCCGTCCTGAGCTGTCGTTTTAACAAGCATTTCCTGAAAATTGCCCGGATGGAAGGTACTTTCTTTAATGGTAGCGTAAGAGGAGTTATTATCCGGATAGACAATCTCCGTCTGTTTGCTGTACTGCAGCCATGCGGGTTTTGTACTTCCTAATTCAATAAAGCTTTCAGGCGCTCCCGGAATCTCCTGAAATGTATATTCGTACAGTGAAGATTCGGTTTTCTGATTCAGTTTATTATATACTTCCTTTTTTTCAAGAATACCTTGAGATGTTAAATTGTAATATGGGGCATATCCAGTATTGGTAGGCAATATATAATCATTGGGTGTTTTGAAGTAATATTTGATGTAGCCGTTGTTTTCGGTTCCTGCTATTTCCGTTTCCTTTACATTCTTATACAGCAGAAAGCCGTTGAGATCTCCAAGCTCATTCTGGAAAAAAGTCCCACCTGAACTCGAAGCATCTGAAAACAACTGGTAATCAAATATTTTTGTTTTCACCAGCACCCCGTTTTCGTCAAAAGACTGGATCTTTTCTACCCTTGCCCCTGCATTTACAGGATGTTCGTTCCTGTAGGGTGCGGGCATTGTTTTCTTTTTGTAGAGGCTGAGAAAACCATTGCCTCCTCCGGTCATGCTTACCGTATAGGTTCCGGGGAACAGGGTAAAGATAGGAACGGTACTGCAGGAGCTGTCTTTTGTTAAGGTCTGGTTTGCGGCATTTCTCACCGTATAAGTGAAAGGGATAATATCTCCATGGGGATTGGTAAGGTTGTACACCTCCATCACTCCCGGGATCAGGTATTGATAGCCTCCTGTTACCGTAAAGGAATAATGGCTTGAGGTATTGGTATCAAAAGGAATAACGTTCGTGGTATCGTAGTAATTGATTTCCAGGTCATCTGTACTTTGTGCATAATCCGGAGCTGTTTTATCAACATATACCATATTTGCTTCAAAATTATACACTACAGATCCTTTCGTAGGAAAGGTGATCTTTTTCAGGAGTCCTACGGTGTATTTTTTTGGATTTACAGGCTGCGTTCCTTCGCACAGAAAGTTCCCGTAGCGTGTATCGCTGTAGTATCCGTATTGTCTGTCAGAGCCGTCTGCATCATATTCAAAAAGTGTTTCTTCCGTTGGTGCGAGGTTTTTATCCAGCTTCTGTATTCCGGTCAGCGCCTTTCTTCCGCTGATTTTCCACGAAGGGGAACCCTGCAGGTTGTCTTCCAGAACATACGAGGTTCCGTAGGTAAACTGGTATTTGGAGATCAGCCTGTCTGCAGGATCGGTGAGGCTTACTGCAGTAAGGGTATAGGGATCGGTAGTCACGATCTCTCCGTCATTCATCTGGTCATAAAGATAACTGAACTTCAGTTTGCCTTTTGCCGTAGAAATGGTATTGATCTTACAGTACTGGTACTTCATGATGGAAGACGTACCCATGTACTTGATCTTCTTATCGTAGCTGTAATTAATGAACTCTGTGCCGTTAGGATCTTTTACTTTTGTAAGAAAGAATGAGGTTTTGTAATTCTTATAGCTGATATCTTTAATAACCCCTACATTATAATCCTGAAATAGATACTGATATCCCAGATCATCGGTAATGGTAAAATTATTGATGATGAATTTGCTGCTTGAGGTATTTCTTTCATAATCTATCCGGATTTTTTCACCTGTAAGATTGCTGACCATAAAATTTCCGGTAGCCGCATCTTTCAGTATTTTAAATTTGCCGGAATGCCCCGGGATATTGTAAAAGAAGATATCTGCCTGTTCTTCATTTATGAAAGAAGCGTCGGTAATTTCGTCCAGCTCGGAGACAATCTGCCGCGTTATCATCCCTGAAGCGAACATCGACCAGCCTTGTCCTACCTCACTGGCAGGGATGTGGGCTTTGGCATTGTAAACGTGATAGGATAAAGCAATATTTACCGGAAGATCTTTATGGATGCTTTCCAGCTGATAAATAGGGAAACCGATATTGGGAACTCCCGTTGCAGGAGATACTGCCGTATTGATGTAATTGGATAATGATCCGGTGGTAGGCTCTGCCACTGCAGTGTTTTGTGCCGCTGCCACTCCATAAAGCAGAGACAGGGAAAAAACAGTTAGTTTTATTTTCTTCATTTGTCTTATTTTTTAATCATTTTGGCATTCGCCGTTTTGTCATTGGTTTTCACCACCACCAGATACGCCCCCTGAATCAAAGGCTGGGTATTGATTTTGGTGATCTTATTTTTCGTTTTCACGGTTTCAAGCTTTCTTCCGCCCATGTCGTACACCGCGATTTCAGCTTCAAACGCTCCCTCTCTCAAGCCCTCAAACCCAAGCTCCACATACACATAATCCGTTACCGGGTTCGGGTAGATCTTAATATCCTGCTTTTCGATCAGCTGGTCAACCTGTTTATCCCCAAGCTTCACGATCTTCCAGTTTTCTTTTCCCAGTTCCTCTGCGCTGGTTCCTGCGAGTACAATCGATCCGTCACGGTTCAGCTTAATATCAGATAATCTCTCTTCTTTCTTTCGGGATTCTCCCTTCACGTGCTTTCTCCACTGCTCATTTCCGTTCTGGTCCAGATACAGCATCCAGAAAGTCTCATCATCATTTTCAATCCTGCCTTCCGCCTGTGTGTAACCGCCCAGCAGAATCCCTTTGGACTTCCCGCTTCCGTCTTCCTGCTTCCCGGCAATCACACTCATCCCCATCAAAACGTCGCGGTTCTTGAAATTGTAGGATTTCTGCCAGAGCTCTTCGCCCCTTTCATCAATGGAGAGTAACCAGAGGTCCGTTCCCTCTTCAATACCGACTGATTTATTTCCCGATCTTTCCGATCTGGACTCCCCACCGATCAGGTAGCCGGTTGAAGTCAGCGCCAGTGTTCTTACATGATCATCGCCTTTTCCTCCGAAATTCTTTTCCCATTCCACTTTTCCGTCTTTCGAAAGTTTCACGATCCAGTAATCGCCTTCGCCATAATTGTTGCTTGTTTTTGGCTGACAGTTGATGGTTTTACTACTTCCGGCCTGCGTCTTTCCGCTTTCTGCCAAAGCTGCGCTTCTTGAATAGATCCCTAACAAAGCTCCGCCGTCTTTGGTGGGAATCATTTTTTCCACTTCATCCAATCCTTTTCCGCCTAATACCAATTGGGATAATTCCTTCCCGTTTTTATCCAGCCGTACTACCAGAACATCTTTGGAGCCATAGCCCTTCATTTTCGGATCCTGAGCTTGTTTACCCTGAGCGGAGTCGAAGGGAAGGGTTGTATTTCCCGCGACAAAGAACCCCATATCCGTCGTCTGAATCACCGCCCGCGCTTCTTCATCCGCAGTACTGCCTATGGTTTTCTGCCATAATTCATCGCCAAATTCGTTGATTCTGATCAGCCAGAAATCCGATCCGCCTTTGGAATCGTCTTTTTTATCCAGCCCTTTCCCTGAATAGCTGGAACCCGCCAGAAGAAATCCGCCTTCCTGCGTATTGACCGTTGCTGAAAGAAAATCATGATTTTTTCCTGAGAAATATTTTTCCCAGATCTCTTCGCCCTGCTGGTTCAGCTTAACCAGATGGAAATCGTAGCCGTTGTTCTGCTGCGAGGTGGCAGAAGGCAGACCGGAGGTTGCAGGAAAGCTGCTGCCTGTGATCTTTTGGCTGTTACCCCGAATGCTGCTTCCGGTAATTAAATACTGCTGATCGATGGTCGTGGTGACCTGTGAAAGAAAGTCCTGCGTAGAAGACCGGATGTCTTTCTGCCAGACCACTTCCTGAGCGGAAACGCTCAGAATACTGCACAGAGTGAGCATACTCATGCCGAGTTTTTTCATACTTAGTGTAATTTTAACGTTATTGTAAAGGTGAAATTAAGAAAGGGAATGCTTAGAAAAATAAGGAAACCCGCATTCTTAAAGAATAGATACTGAATTTGACAGAACCTGTCCGAAATTTATTTGTTTTAATCATGGCTTTTTAGTTTTTTTATGAGCTTTTAACAGCTTGTTTTTATTAATTTTTTGTTCAGAATGGTAAAAAGAAAATCCTCCTCTTTTTACTTTTGTGCAAAATTACAATCCATTAACGACAAAACATGTCGCTTTATTTTAAAGGATGCTTTTTTTTTGAAAAAGGTTGGAAATCATGGTGATATTTTTTAAAGTGTATGTTTTAATGTACGCTTCGGCTCCGCTCAGCGCACGGTGATGGTTTGGCTTACAATGATCTGTTTAAAATGAAGTCGTATTGAAGTACGCTGAGCGGAGCCGAAGCGTACGGTGCGAGTTTTATTTACAATGATTTGTTTAAAATTTTATCAGAAAAATAAATTTGAATCTGTTACGCTTACATTACGTAAGTCTATCAAAATTTGGTCTTTTAGAAGATTAGCGGTTTTCTTTGTTCCAAATTGATAGCCTTACGCTTGTTTCGTTAAAAATTATATTACGAAAAATATAGAAAAATTATAATGGTTATTTACTATATCATGCAGATCTTAAAAATATAAGATATTTTTTTTGTTTACGAAGGTTTTTTCTCCTGAGCTGGATTCCCTCCGCTGTTTCCTTTTGAAGAATGTACCATTGCGATAAGATTTTCGAGGGTGTATTCCGAAGCTTTCTGCTCTCCCTGGAATATAATTTTCCCCAGTTTTGCCACTTCGCTGATATAGGTATACAGTTCTTTATAAAGTCCTTTATTTTCCGAAGTAAATGCTTTTCTTTGCTGCTGAAAGCTCGTCTGTTCATTGCTTTTAGCCGTTATTGCGGAAAATGCATTTTCTAAAACCGTTACGGTGTCTGCTTTCATTCCGTTTGAAATCAATACATCAGACTGAGAAGTAACCACATCTTTCAGCGCTTTTAAAGCCAGTAGAGCTCCTTCAAAATTTCTGTTCTTTATTTTTTTCAGGACATCACTGGGCAGGGTTGTTTTTACATTGGCTTTTTTTACAACCAGATCCAGAAGTTTTATGGGTTTGTTAAGTTCATTTCCCAATACATACAGATCCTGTGTTGCCTTTTTCTGCTGTACAAGCAATGCATCTCCGGTCTCTTTTGCCCTCACCTGATCTGTTTTATTTTACATTGCTGTAAGGTAGGCTGAATCGAATAAATGATTGGCAGATTCAAAATTTTCTATATCCCTTGCTAAACTTCTTAGTAATGTGTCCGCGATCGGTACATACTCTTCCTTTTGTATTCCCATAGTGCTTTTTTATTAAAAATTTAAGCGATAAATATATTATTTTGTAATAATTTTTCCTTCATTTTTTCAGACAATTTTTGCGAAAAAGATTTTTTTTCGCATATCTCTTTACTTCCGTTAAAATACACTGTGTTAATGATTTGTAATACTTTATTTTTTTCTTACAACAGATGTTTTTTTAGAATGCTCAATGGCGTTTTATTATACTTCTTTTAATTTTTATTCTACTCCGCTATGTTTTAACAATAGCTCTCAGTATTTTTACTTTAGTACAGTGTATTTTTATTTTAGTGCAGTATATTTTTGCCATTGCTCACTGTGTTTTTGTCATTGCTCACTACATTTTTGTTATTACTCACTATATTTTTATTCGAGTACTGCATGTTTTTAGTGTACTACAGTTGATTTAAATATTTTTCTGAATAGGATGATGAAATTTTAAATTCAGCTTTGCAGGAAAGAGGTATGAAAAGTAGTTTATAATGGCAAAATTTATAACTTTAATTAATCATTACATTTTCTGTTTTTCCTTTATTTATAATATTTTAACTCTTATTTAGAAAGATTACAAACTGGGTTTTTGTGAGATTTCTCACTTTTTGATGTTGTTAACATTTCTTAATTTTGTGGAAAATCAAATTTAAACTTATATGGCAGGTTTAACGAGTTCTACGATAGGTAGAAAATATGCTATGGCATTATCAGCTCTGTTTTTGCTGATTTTTCTTATACTGCATTTGACGACCAATTTGTTATCAGTCCTAAACCGTGATGCATTCAATACCGCATCAGATTTCATGGGCTATAATCCTTTTGTGCAGTTCTTAATGCAGCCTATTCTTGGTTTTGCAGTTCTTTTCCATTTCATTATGGGATTTGTTCTTGAAATTAAGAATAACAAAGCACGTCCTGTGAAGTATGCAGCAAACAATGCTTCTGCAAATTCTTCATGGATGTCCAGAAATATGATTATTTCCGGATCTGTAGTGTTGGCTTTCCTGGCGCTTCACTTCTATGATTTCTGGTGGCATGAGATCAACTACAAGTATGTTGAGCAAATTACTCCGGATTCTGAACGTTTCTGGCCGGAACTTCATGAGAAGTTCGCAGATATCTGGAGAGTGGCTTTGTATGTAATTTCTTTCGTTTTGTTAGGATTACATTTAGCTCACGGTTTCCAGTCTTCATTCCAGTCAATCGGGGCAAGACATCCAAAATATACGCCGGTAATTAAGGCTTTCGGAAAATGGTATTCTATCCTTATTCCTGCAGGTTTTATCATTATCGCAATTTTTCACTTTGTAACTCAATAATATCAATATACTAATATGAGTAAATTAGATTCAAAAATTCCAGCGGGTCCTCTTAAGGATAAATGGAAAAATCATAAAGACCATATGAACCTTGTTGCACCAAACAACAGAGACAAGATTGATATTATTGTTGTAGGTACAGGTTTGGCAGGTGGTTCAGCGGCAGCTACTTTAGCTGAGCAGGGATATAACGTAAAAGCATTCTGCTATCAGGATTCTCCAAGAAGAGCGCACTCTATTGCAGCTCAGGGAGGTATCAACGCAGCTAAAAACTATCAGGGAGACGGTGACTCTACGTACAGATTGTTCTATGATACCATTAAAGGGGGAGACTACAGAGCAAGAGAGGCAAACGTTTACAGATTGGCTGAAGTTTCTGCAAATATTATCGACCAGTGCGTTGCTCAGGGAGTTCCTTTCGGGCGTGAGTACGGAGGTCAGTTAGATAACCGTTCATTTGGTGGGGTTCAGGTAAAAAGAACCTTCTACGCAAAAGGACAGACAGGTCAGCAGTTATTATTAGGTGCTTATTCTGCAATGAGCCGTCAGATCGGTAAAGGCAGAATTAAAATGTACAACCGTCATGAAATGATGGATCTTGTGATCGTAGACGGAAAAGCAAGAGGAATCATCGCAAGAAATCTTGTGACAGGTGAAATCGAAAGACACTCTGCACACGCAGTGGTTATTGCTTCGGGAGGGTACGGAAACGTATATTTCCTTTCTACAAACGCAATGGGTTCTAACGTTTCTGCAGCATGGAAGATTCACAAAAAAGGAGCGTATTTCGCAAATCCTTGCTATGTACAGATTCACCCGACGTGTATTCCGGTTCACGGAACACAGCAGTCTAAACTTACTTTGATGTCTGAATCTTTAAGAAACTCCGGAAGAATCTGGGTTCCTAAAAAGATTGAAGATGCAGAAGCAATCAGAGCAGGAAAATTAAGACCTGAAAATATTAAAGAAGAAGACAGAGATTATTATCTGGAAAGAAGATATCCTGCATTCGGTAACCTTGTTCCTAGAGACGTTGCTTCAAGAGCGGCTAAGGAAAGATGTGACGCCGGATACGGAATCGAAAATAACGATACTCAGGAAGGTGTTTACCTTGATTTCTCTACAGAGATCATGAAAAAAGGTAGAGAAGCAGCTATTGAGAAACACATCAGCAATCCTACAGATCAGCAGATTTATGATTTGGGTAAAAAGTGGGTTGAGGAGAAATATGGTAACCTTTTCGTAATGTACGAAAAAATTACAGCAGACGATCCTTACAAAACTCCGATGAAGATTTATCCTGCGGTTCACTATACTATGGGTGGAGTTTGGGTAGATTACAACTTACAGTCTACTATTCCGGGATGTTTTGTTATCGGGGAAGCGAACTTCTCAGATCACGGAGCAAACAGATTGGGAGCTTCTGCTTTGATGCAGGGACTTGCAGACGGATACTTCGTACTTCCTTACACGATTGCAGATTATCTTTCTGCAGATATCAGAACGGGAGCCATTCCTACGGCTTCTTCCGCATTTGACGAAGCTGAAAAAGGAATTAAAGAAAAAATTGATTTCTTCTTAAATAATAATGGAACCCATTCGGTAGATTATTTCCACAAGCAGTTAGGAAACATTATGTGGAATAAGGTAGGAATGGGAAGAACGCCTGAAGGTTTAAGAGAAGCCATCAGAGAAATTGAAGAAGTAAGAAACAATTTCTGGAAAGACGTAAAAGTTCCGGGAGATAACGACGGAATGAATACTGAGCTTGAAAAAGCGTTCAGAGTTGCCGATTTCTTAGAGCTTGGACAGTTAATGGCTATCGATGCATTGCACAGAAACGAATCTTGTGGAGGACATTTCCGTGAAGATCACTCAACTCCGGACGGAGAGGCAGAAAGAGATGACGAAAATTACAAATATGTAGGAGCTTGGGAATATCAGGGAAGCGATATCAACGCGGAAGTGTTGCATAAAGAAGAACTTATCTACGACAACATCGAAGTTAAAACAAGAAGTTACAAATAATCTCCAATCTTTTAAATATACAATTATGAGTGCAAAAAAAGGCTTACATCTTACGCTGAAAATTTGGAGACAAAAAAATAATAAATCTAAAGGTCAGTTTGAGACTTATAAAATATCGGATGTTTCTACAGACTCTTCATTTCTGGAGATGTTGGACATCCTTAATGAGAGTTTAATTAACGAAGGAAAAGAGCCGGTAGCTTTCGATCACGACTGTCGTGAAGGAATCTGCGGAATGTGTTCCCTTTACATCAACGGTAGAGCACACGGTCCGGATACAGGAATTACAACCTGTCAGCTTCACATGAGAATGTTCAAAGACGGTGAAACCATCGTTATCGAACCTTGGAGAAGTGCGGCTTTCCCTGTTATTAAAGACTTAATGGTAGACAGAAGCGCATTCGACAGAGTAATGGCTGCAGGTGGTTTCATTTCGGTGAACACTTCAGGAAATACTTTGGATGCCAATGCAATTCCTGTTCCTAAAGAAGATGCAGACAAAGCAATGGACGCTGCTGCCTGTATCGGATGCGGAGCTTGTGTGGCTACCTGTAAAAACGGATCTGCAATGCTTTTCGTAGGAGCTAAAGTTTCTCAGTACGCACTTTTACCGCAAGGTAGAGTAGAAGCAAAGAGAAGAGTGCTGAACATGGTAAAAGCCATGGACGAAGAAGGATTCGGAAACTGTTCAAACACAGGAGCTTGTGAAGTAGAATGTCCGAAAGGAATTTCTCTTGAAAACATTGCCCGAATGAACAGAGAATTTATCACAGCTTTTGCTGACAGAGGATAAAATCTATCGAGATAACATAAAAAATCGTCTCCTCACCGGATGGCGATTTTTTTTAGTTAAATCTTTCATAAAAGTAATATTTAATTGCTTTTAGTTTAATGAAAAAACTATTTTTGCGTAATTATAAAATTCAAAATGAAAAAATATCTTTTATTGTTTATCATCGCGGTTTTTGCGATGTCTTGCTCTAAAAAAGTAGAAGTAAAAGGAAAAATCACGGGAGGTTCTCCATTGGAGAGAATCGAATTAATAGAAGCTTCGGGAGTAGCAACTTTACCATTAATGAATATCGGGGTAAATAAAGACGGAACTTTCACAGGAAATTTCGATGCTCCGAAAAGCGGAATGTATCTGCTTTCTTACGGGGGAAAAAGAAATTTAATCTACCTTAAAGGCGGTCAGAAACTTGAAATTTCAGGTAATGCAATGACTTTCCCGACTGAATATGTGATCACGGGAGATGCGAAGAACAATAACGATTTCTTCATGGCTACCCAGAAATATCTTGCAACGTATGCTCAGACAGTTAATATGAATGAGCTGATGACGAAAGATGAAAAAACCTTCCTTAAAGGAATAGAAAAAGTTCAGGCAGATGTTAATAAAAACATCGATGAAAATGTTAAGAAGTTTAGTCCGGATAATGAAGTGGTTACGTGGAAGAAAAACGATCTTTCAACAACTTTGCTTACCATCCTGAACCAGTACGAAATGGGGCACAAGCAAATGGGCAATCCTTCATTTAAAGTAACGAAAGCTTTTACAGATTTCACTAATAAACTGGAAGAGAACAAAGATGTATTGGTAAAAGAACATCCTTTATACAGAGAATATCTTTTAACAAAAATGAGCCCTGATTTTCAGAAATATGCTCAGGCAAAAACTGCAGGGAAAACGGATGTTACCACTTCAGAATTATTTACAGAATATCTAAAGAAAAATCAGAAAGATCTTTCACAGACAGCTAAAGACTATTTATTGGCATTTGTAATGGCGCAGTCGGATATTCATCCGGGTTCACCTGAAAAAACAGTTGAGAAGATCAAAAAAATTATCGACGAAGATATTAAAGATGCTACCATTAAAGAAGATCTAAAGAAAATTCAGTTTGCCATCAACGGATTCAAAATTGGAGAACAGGCTCCTGAAGCTTCTTTGGTAAAAGCAGACGGAAAATCTTACAATCTTTCTGAAAATAAAGGAAAACCATATTTGTTATCTTTTTATGCTTCTTGGAATCCTTATATCGGAGAGGCTACCATTCCTGTATTGAAAGAAGTAGTAAATTTTTACAAATCTAAAATGAATTTTGTTTTTGTAAATGTTGACGATACAAAAGACCAGTTTGTGAAAACAAGCAGCTCTTTACTAAAAGGAATTACCGGAACTAACGTTTACGGTGAAAACGGATTAAATTCTGATATTGCTAAAAAATACGGAGTTTACGGATTTAAATTACCTTGCTTTATCGTGGTAGATAAAGACGGTAAAATTGCAAGCAAGCCGTTCTTCAACTTAGGAGATCCGGAATTGGTAACGGTTTTAGACAAGCAAACAGGTCTTTCCGCTCCAAAAGTAAATCCTAACGTTCAGTTACAACCGGGATTAGGAATGGATCCTGCAGTGGTAGCCGCTCAGCAGCAGGCAGCAGCACAACAGGCTCCTCAGCAACAGGCAAATCCTCAGCCGGCTCAGACAAAATAATTTAAATTGAGTACAGATATAAACCTTATCTTCGGATAAGGTTTTTTTTATTGTATTTTTGCAGACTGAAACGTAAAAGTTTCATTAGGAAAATAGAAAATTGTATAATGAGCAGAAAGAATAAGAAAAATTTAATTCTTGAAAATATAAAACTCTTAAATGCAGGAGCTAAAGGAGTGGCAATAGGAAGAACGGAAGAAGGGAAAACGGTTATGGTTTCCGGAGCAATTCCGGGAGATGTGGTGAATGTAAGAGTGAAAAAAGCAAAGTCCAAATACTTTGAAGGGGAAGCTTTGGAAGTTCTGGAAAAATCGCCTTACAGAGTAGAACCGAAATGTGTTCACTTCGGAGTTTGCGGAGGCTGCAAATGGCAGAACATGAGCTATGAAAAGCAGCTTTCTTTCAAACAGGAAGAAGTGTACAATAATATTAAACGAATCGGAGGGATTGAAAATTTTGAGACCGTTCCGATTTTAGGTTCGGAAGAGCAGTATTTTTACCGAAATAAAATGGAGTTTTCTTTCTCCAATTCCCGTTGGCTTACCCAATACGAGATCAGTTCCGAAGAAAATTTCGGAAGCAGAGATGCTTTAGGGTTTCATATTCCGGGGATGTGGAGCAAAATTCTAGATCTTAAAGAATGTTTTCTTCAGGAAGATCCTTCAAACGCGATCCGATTGGCAGTGAAACAGTATGCTGTAAATGAAGGCTTAGACTTCTTTGATGTTCGCAATCACGAAGGCTTTTTGAGAACTCTAATGATGAGACAAAACTCGAAAGGCGAATGGATGGTTCTTTTTCAGCTTTTCAGAGAAGAAAAAGAAAACAGAGAAAAACTATTCGGCTTCCTGCTTGAAAAATTCCCGCAGATCAAGACTTTGGTCTACGCGATTAATCCGAAAGCCAACGATTCTATTTATGATCTGGATATCAATGTGTATTTCGGGGAAGGTTATTTAATGGAAGAAATGGATGGTTTAAAGTTTAAAATCGGTCCAAAATCATTCTTTCAGACCAACTACAAACAGGCGCTGGAATTATACAGAAAAACGCTTGAATTTGCAGATTTAAAAGGAGATGAAGTTGTGTATGATCTTTATACAGGTACAGGAACAATTGCTCAGTATGTCGCAAGAAATGCAAAGCAGGTCATCGGAATAGAATCTGTACAGGAAGCCATAGATGCAGCCATTGAACACGCAGAACTGAACGGTCTTACGAATACAACGTTTTATTGCGGAGATATGAAAGACATTTTCAATGACGACTTTCTGGCGAATCATCCGAAAGCAGATGTCCTGATCACAGATCCTCCAAGAGACGGAATGCACCAGAAAGTGGTTGAGCAGATTTTAAAACTGTCTCCTGAAAAAGTGGTTTATGTAAGCTGTAATTCTGCTACACAGGCAAGAGATTTAGCCTTAATGAAAGAACAGTATGATGTGGTAAAGATTTTACCGGTGGATATGTTCCCGCAGACGCATCACGTAGAAAATATTGCTTTGCTGATTAAGAAATAATTTAATTACTTTTGAAGGAATCAAATCTTAAGATGAAATGCCGGATTTGTCCGGTAAAGTAAAACAAAATGTTCAGATGAAATATTTTAAATTTTTAATCGCCATTTCTTTTATCAGTCTGCTTTTTTCATGTGGCGGCGATAATGATATCTGTGAAAGCGGGGAAGGAACTCCGAGAATGAGAGTTTCTTTCAAAACACAGGCAACCGATAAGGAAAGAACGCTGGATTCTCTGTATGTAGCGGTAGATTACGGTTCCGGAAAAGTACAGTTGGGAGGACAGGCTAAAATTACTTCAAGGGTTATTCCTTTAAGAGTGGACAATTCAACTTATACGGATGTTTATTTCAGAATTACCAACAAAGGTTCTGAATCTAAAGTAAGGATAAATTATACCACAAAATCTGCTTATGTTTCTCCGGGTTGCGGAATAAAGCTTACCTACGAAAATTTAAATTCAGTATTAGATCCAAACACAACGACTCCGGTAAAGGAAATCCAGGCCGGACAAAATTTTATAGAGAATGAAGACAAGACTAATCTTTTCCTTCTTTTTTAGTGCAATCAGTCTTCTGGGTTTTGCTCAGGAGAAGAAAGATAAGGAAACTGCAAAGGAAAAATGGAAATATGAACCCAATTTCATGATCGGTTTTGATGTTCTGAATACGGGAGTTTCTTTCTTTTCAGACAGAAAGCTGTATCAGGGTTTTGTATCTTCAAAGCTGAAAGATAATCTTCATGCCATAGCAGAAGCCGGTTTTGAATCTAATTTTTACCAGAAAAACGGTTATGACGGAAAAGCAAACGGTCCTTTCGTGAAGATCGGAGCCTTTTATATGCTGGCAAAAGACCTTGAAAATGAATTCAATGGTTTCTATGCGGGTGGAAAAGTAGCCGGTTCATTTTATAAGCAGGAATATATGGCAGTTCCGGTTCGTGGTTACGGCGGAAGCAGCTCTGCAATATCCTTTCCTTCTTCTACACAGTCATCCTATTGGCTGGAAGGAACATTGGGAGGAAGAGTACAGCTTTTTGAAACTAATTTCTACATTGATGTCAATCTTCAGCCGCGATATCTGGTGTATACCACAAAACAGGACGAAATCCAGCCCATGATCGTTCCGGGATTCGGAAGAAGCTCTTCTAAATTCGGAATGGGCTTCGCGTGGAATCTGGCGTATAAATTTTAAATCAGCACATTAAGCAAAGTAATCCTTTTGAATTTTTAAAGGGTTATATTTTAAATAAAATTTTTAATCTATTACATGTTAATTGTTAAAATTAATATATAAATATGATTTTTATGTTGTTTTTTTAATTAAAGTTGATTTTTTTGATATTTTTTCTTTGATTTTTAAGTAATCTATGAGTATTTTTGAAATATTAAAAATGTTCTTAATATGAAAAAACTCATTACTACTTTTTTATGTAGTTTAATTGGAGGTACAGCTATTGCGCAATGGACTCCAACTACATTCGCAGGTAGATCGGAAAAATCTTCTAATGTTAGAAGTTACTATAAGTTAGATCTTGTAAAAATAAGAAGCCAACTTAAAGATGCACAAGAATCAGGAAAAAATGCTAAACCCGTAGAAATTTCATTGCCAACGATGGATGGTAAGATCGAAAGATTTTCAGTGTATAGCTTTCCGGTCGTAGTAAAAGAATTAGCAGATCAGTATCAATTGGGATCATATGTTGGTGTAGGAATTGATGATCCTTCTAAATATTTGAGATTTTCCGTCGCTCCAAATGATTTCCAGTCAATGGTTATTAAAGATGGAGTTTACGAATTTATTGAACCTCAAAATGCTGATAAAACAATTTACGGAGTACATCCTAAAACTAATAAGGCTCAAGGAGGTTTTTTTTGTAGTATGAATGAAAGTGTATTATCGAAAAAGCAAATAGACGCTTTATATTCAAGAGGAAAAACATTTGATAAAAACCCTACTAACTTTGCTAAATCTTCTGATCAGAAATACAGAACCATGAGATTAGCAATGTCTGTAACAGGTGAGTATACGCAGTTTTTTGGTGGAACGGTAGCTGGAGCTCTTACTGCGATTAATGCCACAATGACTAGGGTAAATGGTGTTTTTGAAAAAGATTTTGCATTGCACTTAATTCTACAGAATTTCCCGGGAGTTATTTACACTAATGCTGCCACAGATCCATATTCTGCTGCGTCTGCTTATGCAGGAGGTGCTTGGAATCTTGAATTACAAAATACCTTAACAGCAAATGTAGGAAATGCGAACTATGACATTGGTCATTTATTCGGTGCTTCCGGAGGTGGGGGAAATGCAGGATGTATTGGTTGTGTATGTACAGATCCTACTACTGCTGAACCAGAAGGTAAAGGATCCGGATTCACCTCTCCTGCAAACGGAATTCCTCAGGGAGACAATTTTGATATAGATTATGTAGCTCACGAGATGGGGCATCAATTAGGAGCTAATCACACATTTTCTATGGATGTAGAAGGAACAGGGGTTAATATGGAACCAGGATCAGGTTCTACTATTATGGGATATGCAGGTATTACTGGGGCTACAGATGTACAGGCGCACTCAGATCCTTACTTCCATGTTGCAAGTATTTTACAGGTTGAAGATAATCTTACCACCACCACCTGTGATATTGAAACTTCTGTTACAAATAATCCTCCGGTAATAGGGGCCCTTTCAGATTATACAATTCCGAAAGGAACTGCATTTGTTCTTACGGGAACAGCTACAGATCCTGAAAATGATCCAATGACTTATACTTGGGAACAATTTGATGATACAGATATTCCGGTAACAAGTGTAACAGGAAATAATACAACAGGAGCATTGTTTAGATCTTTGTCTCCAACGGCTTCAGGAAATACAAGATATTTCCCAAAATTATCTTCAGTATTAGCCGGAAACCTTACAGTTCCTGCAGACTGGGAAACTGTTTCGAATGTTGCAAGACCTACCAATTTTGTATTAACAGTAAGAGATAATAACCCAACCACAACATCTCAGCAAACACAAAGTGATATTTTAACGGTTACGGTAAGTAATGACGGACCATTTAAAATCAACACTACTCAGGTTTATCACAATGCTCCATCAATTGTTTCATGGGATGTAGCAAATACTGCTGCTGCTCCGTATAATTCTGCAAACGTAAAAATTGATTATACAACAAATAACGGAACAACTTGGACTGTTCTTTCTGCTTCTACACCTAATGACGGATCGGAAACTTATACTTTTCCAGTTGCATTAAACGGACAGAATATTAAATTGAGAATTTCTTCAATAGGAAATGTTTTCTATGCAGTTAAACAAATGTTGGTAACAAGTGCTGCAACATGTAATGGAAGTGCACCTACTGGTATTGCAATTTCTAATGTTACAACTTCTTCTGCTGTGATAAGTTGGAACTCAATTTTAAATGCTACTTACCAGATAAGATATAAAAAAGTTACTGAAACAGCATGGCAGCAAACAACTTCCTCTACCAATACTGTTACTTTAAATAGTCTGGAAGAAGGAGTTAAATATGATGTACAAGTTGCAGCAGTTTGCTCAGGAACTTTAGGTACATTCTCTGCGAATAATCAATTCGTTACTCAATCATCAGTTTCATATTGTGCAATATCATCAGCTGATCCATCAGAGGAGTACATTTCTAATGTTACATTGGCAAATCTTAATAACACTTCAGGAGCAAGTACCTATACGGATTACGGAACTGACCCTACAAAAATTATAAATCTGCTAAGCGGATCTAATAATAATACAGTTTCCGTAACCAAAACTTGGCTTATTGATATATATTCTGAGGCAGTAAGAGTATGGATTGATTTTAATAGAGATGGAACATTTGATACAAGTGAACTGGTAATGAATGCAGCAGCAAATTCAACTCCAACAGTAAGTGCTACGTTTACAGTGCCGTCCACAGCAGTTCAAAATAAAATGCTTAAAATGAGAGTTGCATTACGTTATAATACATCACCAGAAGCATGTACATCTTATACATTTGGTGAAGTTGAAGACTATAATGTATTCGTTACATCTACTATTTTATCAACAAGCGATATTAGTAATCCGGAAAGTAATATTCAAATATATCCAAACCCAGCATCAGATGTTTTAAACGTAACTAAAGTTTCAGATAAGGCTAGTTACAAAATTTATGGAGCTACCGGACAGTTGATAAAACAAGGAAATATTAAAAATGGACAAATTTTTGTTTCTGAATTAATTAAAGGTGGGTATGTAATTTCCGTTGAAGAAAGAGGTAAAGAATTATTTACGTCAAAATTCATTAAAAAATAATAAGAAATTAATCTAATTATTAATGATAAAATAATCTCCAGATATTTCTGGAGATTATTTATTTTTTATCAAATTACGATGCTAAAAAATATTTTTTAGGTTAAAAAGCGTGTCAATACAATATTTATGATCTGAAAATAGCTATATTTGGCGGGTAAATTTAATTTAAAAAGCTATGAAGAAACTTTTTACTGCTTTATTACTCGGTTTAATAGGCGGTTCGGCTATGGCTCAGTGGTCTCCCACTACGCCAAAGAGAAGTTCTAAAATGGAATTATCTCTTGAACGGAATTATTATAAGCTGGATATCGATCAGATCAGAACCCAACTTAGAGGAGCTCAGGAAATGGGTCCTAGTGCAAAACCTGTAATTATTTCTTTGCCTACGTTAAGCGGAAAAATCGAAAAATTTGCCGTATACAGTTTTCCTGTTATGGCAAAAGATCTTGCTGAACAGTATCAGCTTGGCTCCTATGCTGGAGTTGGAATAGACGATCCGGCTAAATATCTTAGATTTTCAGTAGCTCCTGGTGATTTCCAATCTATGGTCATCAATAACGGACAATATGAATTTATTGAGCCTACAAAAGCGGATAAGACCATTTATGCTATTCATCCGAAATCTAAAAAGAATGAAAATGGTTTTGTATGTTCTACAGAAGAAGGCCCGGCTGCGCAACAGCAAATAAATCAAATGCTAAAAGCGGGACATTCATTTGCTAATCAGCCAACAGATTTCTCTAAAAATTCTGATAAAAAGTACAGAACATTAAGATTAGTAATGTCTACTACTGGAGAATATACTCAGTTTTTCGGAGGTGTTGCAGGAGCATTAGCTCAGATAAATGCTACCATAACAAGAGTAAATGCAGTATTTGAAAAAGACTTTGCTGTTCATTTAAATCTATTAAGTTATCCTGCATTAATTTATCCAGATCCGGCTACCGATCCTTATGATGCTGTTACAAGTGCCTCATCTCCACCTGCTACATGGAATACTTCTCTTAGAGATGTTTTAGCAAATAATGTAGGACAGGCTAATTACGATATCGGACATTTATTTGGTGCTTCCGGAGGTGGTGGTAACGCAGGGTGTATCGGATGTGTTTGTATGAGTCCTGTTGGTACAGGGTATGACTCTGTTGTAGGATATGGTAAAGGATCAGGTATTACTTCTCCTGCTACAGGAAGCACTTTGCCATCTGCAGCAAACCCTCCTTCTGGTGATAATTTCGATATTGATTATGTAGCTCACGAGATTGGCCATCAATTGGGAGCCAATCATACTTTTGCTCATACAATGCAGGGAAGTCCTGTGCAAATGGAACCGGGTTCAGGGTCTACGATTATGGGATACGCAGGTATTACAGGTACAACCACAGATGTTCAGCCGCACTCAGATCCTTATTTCTTTAAAGGAAGTATCGATCAGGTTCAGGCTAACTTAATTACAAAAACCTGTGATGTAGAAACTTCTACTAATAATTTTCCACCGGTGATTGATGATTTACCAACTTATAACATTCCTAAAGGTACTGCGTTTGTATTAACAGCTTCTGCAACAGATCCTGAAAATAATCCAATGACGTATACTTGGGAAGAAGTTGATAATACCAATGTAGTGATTAATAAAACAAATTTAGGAACAACTACTACGGGAGCTACATTTAGATCTGTAAGCCCAACATCTAATCCAACTCGTTACTTCCCTAAATTAGAATCGGTACTTAACGGATACTTGGATAATAGCAATAATACTTGGGAGGCTGTTTCTCAAGTTTCAAGAACAACAAATTTTGCGGTTACCGTAAGAGACAATAGCCCATTTGCAGATCAACAGCAAACAAGTACGAAAACACAACAGATAATTGTTGGAAATAACGGACCATTTAAAATAAATTCTCAGTTTGCAAACAGTGCCGCTCCTTCACCAATTACTTGGGATGTTGTAAATACAAATGCGGCTCCTTACAATGTAGCAAATGTTAAAATTGATTATACAACAAACAATGGAGCGTCTTGGACTGTACTTTTAGCTTCAACTCCAAATGATGGTTCTGAAAACGTAAGTTTACCATCTTCTCTTAATGGGCAGACAATAAAAGTAAGAGTATCTGCTATTGGAAATGTATTCTATGCTGTAAAATCGGTTTCTGTAACTGCTTTTGCGCCTTGTAACGGTAATGCTCCGACTTCTATTACTGCAAATAATGTTACGGTAAGTTCGGCGGATATAAGCTGGGCTCCTATTTCAGGGGCTACTTATATTGTAAGATATAAGAAGGTTTCAGAAACAACCTGGACTATAATTAATACAAGTGCTTTAAGTGTTACTTTATCAAACTTGCCAGACGGAACTGCTTATGAAGTTCAGATTGCTGCTGTTTGTTCTGGCACGCCGAGTCCATACTCTGCTTCTGTGAATTTTACTACCATTACGATGGGGACTTATTGTGCGGTAGCTACTAACAATGCTACAGATGATCATATTGCAGGGGTTTCTTTAGGAACGATGACCAATACTTCAGGACCAAGTACGTATACAAGTTATGTGTCAAATCCAGCTCTTCAGGTAAATCTTATTAAAGGCAATACTTACACTTTATCTGTAACAAAAGGTTGGACAAGTTCTGCGGTTCCGGAAATGATTACTGCATGGATTGATTTCAACAGAAATGGTACATTCGAAGATTCTGAAAGAATTATGCAAAGTGCAAATACAGTAACAGCTAATCCTGTAACTTCATCATTCACAGTTCCTGCTTCTGCAGTATCTGGTTTAGGATTAAGAATGAGAATCGGATTACTGTATTATGGTACTTCTGGATATGTTCATAATTCTTCTTGTGGAACTATTAATACGTATGGGGAATATGAAGATTATAATGTTGTTGTTTCTGAGGTTCAGTTAGCAACTAATGATGTAGCAAACCCTAAAAGTGATATTCAGATTTATCCAAACCCGGTATCAGATATTTTAAATATTACCAAAGTTTCAGATAAAGCGACTTATAAAATTTATGGAGCAACTGGACAATTGGTAAAACAGGGAAATATCAATAACGGACAGATTAATGTTTCTGAATTAATTAAAGGGGGATACGTAATTACTATTGAAGAAAAAGGAAAAGAATCTTTCAATTCTAAATTCATCAAAAAATAATTAAAGTAACTTTCAATAAATAAAATCCTCAGGTTTGCCTGGGGATTTTTTTGTAATTGATTTTTAATAAATTGTAGGGTTTCAGTTGTATTATGTATAGTATAAATATGGTAAAGATAAGATAACTTCAGTTTTTCAATTTCATATATATTACTAGTTTGGTTGGTTATTCCCAATGCTTTGAATTGAATTGTTGAAAAGTTTGTATGGAAAAAATAGAAATATTTTTAATTTAATAATTAAATTTGTTTAGATTTGTATAATTAATATATTGAGAAAGTTATGAAGAAAAATTTTACTTCTTTCTTTTTCCTCTTTTTGTTTGCGATTACCAGTGCACAATGGAGTCCCACGACATTTCGAGGGGAAAAAGCCAGAGCTAGTTCTGATATTAAGAACTATTACTCTTTGGACATTTCTCTGCTAAAGTCTCAATTGGCGAAAGCTCAGGAAACGGGAAAAAATGCAAAACCCGTCACGATTTCTTTGCCAACTTTAGATGGGAAAATTGAAAAATTTGCCGTTTACAGCTTCCCTGTGGTAGTGAAAGAACTGGCAGATCAGTATCAACTAGGCTCTTATGTAGGAGTTGGGGTAGATGACCCCGGCAAATATCTGAGATTCAGTTTAGCGCCGGATGATTTTCAGTCGATGATCATCAAGGATGGTAAATATGAATTTATAGAACCTGCTGATAAAGACAAGACAGTTTATGGTGTGCATCCAAAAACTGATAAAAGTAACGAAGGGTTCCTTTGTTCTATGAACGAAGACAGGCTGTCCAAGCAAGAGATAGCAAATCTTTATTCAGCAGGAAAATCATTTGCCAATCAGACAACAAACTTTGCCAAGTCATCTGACAAAAAGTACAGAACGATGAGACTGGCAATGTCTGTAACAGGTGAATACACGCAGTACTTCGGCGGTACCGTTGCTAATGCTTTAACAGCAATCAATGCAACACTAACTAGAGTAAATGGGGTATTTGAAAAAGATTTTGCATTACATCTTAATTTACAGAATTTTCCAAATGTAATTTATACCAATGCTGCAACAGATCCTTATTCGCCTGCAGCCCAGATGAATAACTGGAATTTGGAACTTCAGCAAACACTTACTGCTAACGTCGGGAATGCCAACTATGATATCGGTCACTTATTCGGTGCTTCCGGTGGTGGAGGTAATGCAGGATGTATAGGATGTATTTGTGTAGATCCTACAGGTCCCACTTCTCAACAGAAAGGATCAGGATATACTTCTCCTGCGGATGGCATTCCTCAGGGAGATAATTTTGATATAGATTATGTAGCCCACGAGATAGGTCATCAATTGGGTGCAAATCATACATTCTCCCATGGTTTGGAAACAGCCGGAGTAAACGTTGAGCCGGGATCCGGTTCAACAATTATGGGATATGCAGGAATCACAGGAGCAAATACTGATGTTCAGGCTCACTCTGATCCTTACTTCCATGCAGTAAGCATTACTCAGGTACAGAACAGATTAATCAGCAGAACGTGTGATGTTGAAACTCCAATTACAAACAACCCTCCTGTAATTGCACCACTGCCTACTTATAATATTCCTAAAGGAACGGCGTTTGTTTTAACAGCTTCTGCTACAGATGCTGAAAATGATCCGATGACATATTGTTGGGAACAAGTAGATAATGCCAGTGTAACAATTAATAAGAATAACTTAGGAACTACTGCAAGTGGTGCTACGTTCAGATCATTTAATCCAACGACAAGTCCAACAAGATATTTCCCTAAATTATCTTCTGTATTGGCTGGAGTTTTAAATAACTCTAACAATGGATGGGAATCTGTTTCCACTATTGCAAGAACAACGAATTTCAGAGTAACGGTAAGAGATAATAATCCGGTTCCTACTCAACAGCAAACCGAGTTTGCCAATCAGCAGATTATTGTTGGAAATGACGGTCCGTTTAAAGTAACGACAACCAATGCTTATAATAATGGTGCAACAAACGTAACTTGGGACGTAGTTAATACTACCGCTGCTCCATATAATGCGGCGAATGTAAAAATTGATTACACAACAGATAACGGAGTAACCTGGACAGTAGCTTCTGCTTCTACACCTAACGATGGAAGTGAGTCTCTTAACTTAACGGGACTTACTGCGGGAGGAACAGTTAAGATCAGAGTAAGTGCTATTGGAAATGTATTCTATGCCATCGGAAGTGCAACAGTAACTTCTTTACTTACTTGTACCGGAGCAGCTCCTACAGGTATTGTTGTTTCTGCGATTACCCAGACTACAGCTACAGTTACATGGGCAGCTACGACGAACTCCACGTATGTAGTTCGCTACCGTCCGGTAGGAAGTACAACTTGGATCACAGTGAATGCTGCAACAAACTCAGTAAACCTTACAGGTCTTACTGATGGTATTCAATATGAAGTTCAGGTTTCTACAGTTTGTAATGGAGTACAGGGACCATTCTCTGCTTCTACAAACTTTACGACTTTAGGTCTTACCTACTGTACAATGACATCCAGTAACTTTGCTTCAGAGTATATCTCTAATGTAACGGTAACTCCTGTAGGTGCTGCTGTAATGAGTAATAACTCTGCGGGATCTACTTATACTGATTATTCTGCTACTCCAAGTGCTTTGGTAAACTTAGTAATCGGTTCTACAGGAAATACTGTTTCTGTTACAAAATTCTTCCCTGGTACAGTATGGAGCGAAGCAGTAGGTGTATGGATAGACTTCAACAGAAACGGAGTTTTTGAAGCGACTGAGCAGGTAATGAATTCACCTTCAAGCACTACAACTCCAGTTTCAGCAACTTTCAACGTTCCTGCAACAGCTTATAATGGACCTGCAACTACAAGGATGAGAGTGGCTATGAGATATATCACATCTCCTGTAATGTGTCAAAGTTTTGGTGATGGAGAGGTTGAGGACTATGCAGTTAAATTAATTCAGCCAATTCCTTGTACAAGTAATGCGCCGCTAAATTTATCTGTAACAAATATTACAGCAACTTCAGCTTATGTAATGTGGGATCCTGCGATAGGAGCAACATATATATTACAATACAGACAGGTAGGTTCTTCAACCTGGATTACAGTTCCTTTAACTACGAATGCTTACACCATAAACAACCTTGTTGAGCAAACTCAATATGAAGTTCAGGTAGCGTATGTTTGTTCCGGAACTACAGGTACGTTTACTGCTCCTTATCAGTTTACAACGCCGGCGGTAACCTATTGTAATATTACTTCTACAAATAATACGAACGGTTATATTTCTAACGTGACAGTTGCTCCAACGAATTCTTACGTAATGAGTAATAATTCAGGAGCCAATTCATATACGAACTATTCTCCGGATCCTACCAAATTGGTAACATTGGTTCGTAACTCTACGAATAACACAATTTCTGTTTCTAAATCTTGGCTAACAACCACAACATCTTCATTAGCTGTTGGTGCGTGGATTGACTTTAACAGAAACGGTATTTTTGAAACAGGAGAAAGAGTAATTAATACTACAGCGAGTACAACGACTCCAATTACTGCTACATTTATAGTTCCTACAACTGCTTATAATGGTCCGTTAACACTTAGAATGAGAGTTATTTTCTCTACTTCTACAATTACAGATCCTTGTGCAACGGTTGCAAACGGAGAAATTGAGGATTATGCAGTTAAGATCATTGATCTTGCAGCTTGTACTACAGCTCCTCCAACTCCTGTTGTTGTTTCAAACGTTACTGCTTCTACGGCTTTGGTTTCTTGGATCAATGCAACAGGGGCAACTTATACATTAAGATACAGAACAGGTACTGGTGCTTGGACGGTAATTGCTGCACCGGTAACCAATCCATATAGTATTATAAACTTAAACGCAGCTACTACTTATGAAGTACAGGTTGCAACTATTTGTGGTGGTGTTACAGGAGCTTGGTCTGCGTCTACCAACTTTACAACCCCTGCAATTTCGTATTGTAATTCAGGTACTGCAACTGTAACTGACGGATACATCAATAATATTACGGTTACAGGTACTAATACACCGATGATGTCTAACAACTCCGGAGCGAGTACCTATACAGATTATTCTAATGATGTAACGAAGATTATTACATTAGCTCGTAATTCTACAGGCAATGTACTTTCCGTGGGTAGAACGATGTTATCAACAAATACATATTCTACCTATGCATGGATAGATTTTAACGGTGACGGAATATTTAATAATAACCCGACAACTGTTGCAGGTGGAGAAAGAATCATGAACTTAGGGTATTCCACCACTACGCCGGTTACCGCTACTTTCCCTGTTCCTGCCGGAGCTTACTCTGGTACGAATAAAGTGAAAATGCGTGTGATTGTTTATTATTTAACCCCTACAGATGCTTGTTCACCACTTACAAGTAATGGTGAGGTAGAAGACTATCAGGTTAAATTTGTAGATATTCAGCCTTGTACTACGGCTGCTCCTACAGGTATTACAATGACTAACATTGGTGCGACTACTGCTACTGTATCCTGGATCTCTTCTACAGGGGCAACTTATTTAGTAAGATGGAGAACTACTAACCCGGTTGGAACTTGGAATACTTCTCTGGTCGTTACAGGAAATACGTATAATATTACAGGACTTACTGAACAGACTGCTTATGAAGTACAGGTAGCTACAATTTGCGGTGGAGTTCAGGGACCTTGGTCTAGTTCTGTACTGTTTACGACTACGCCAATTACTTATTGTAATATGACGGGTACAGGAACTACCGACTTTATTTCAAACGTTACAATAACTTCAGTGAATCCGGGTATTCCTCCAATGAGTAATACTTCTGTACAGACAAATTATATCAGTTATACCACTCCGGCTACATTGGTGAACTTAGAAATAGGTTCTACAGGGAACCAGATTTCAGTAGCTAAAGGCGGAGCACAAAATGATGCTGTTTCGGCTTGGATCGACTTTAACAGAAATGGCGTATTTGAAACCACAGAGCAAATTATGGCTTCTGCAGCAAGTACAACAACTCCTGTTACAGCATTGTTCAACGTTCCTGCAACAGCATATAACGGACCTTTAACAACGACAATGAGAGTTGTTCTTAAACGTACAAGTGCTCCTGTTATGTGTCAGAATGCAGTAAATGGAGAAGTAGAAGATTATGCGGTGAAATTGAGACCTTGTTCTACTACAACACCAACTAACTTAGCCTTCAATACCATTACTCATACTTCTGCGAATGTTACATGGACAGTACCTACAGGTGGTCTTACATTTATCGTAAGATACAGAGTAGCGGGAACTACTACTTGGACTCAGGTGGTTGTATCAACATTAACAGGTAATCCTCCATTGGCTTTAACAGGTTTAACGCTTACTACAACGTATGAAGTACAGATAGCTGGAAGCTGTGGAACAACTCCTGGAACATTTACACCAACTCAGACATTCACAACAAGATGTGATCCAACCCCTCCGAATGTAACAATCGGAACGGTTACCACAAATTCAGCAGTAGTAACATGGGCTCCAGTTGTACCAAGTGCTACTTATGTAATCAGATACAGAGTCGTAGGTACAGGAACATGGACGACAGTGAACGTTACTGCAGCACCATTAAATACGTATACTCTTACAGGTTTAAGCCCTTATACAACTTATGAAGTACAGGTGGCAAATATCTGTAACGGAGAAACAACTGTTAATCCTTGGTCTAATCCTAAGGTATTTACTACGGAAAGAACTTGTCAGTTGCCTCCTCCGGGACTTACTATTACAGCGATTACACCGACAACAGCTCAGGTAACTTGGGATCCTTTCCCGGGTGCTACTTATATCTTGAGATACAGAAAAGTAGGAATTCCGAGCTGGACAATGGTGCCGTCTAATACCAATACGATCACCCTTACAGGTTTATCTGAATTGACACAGTATGAAATGCAGGTGGCAAACGTTTGTAGCGGAACTCCGGGAACGTATACACTGCCTTATTACTTTACAACGCCAACTATTGTGTATTGTCAGATGGCATCTACAGGGGCTATAACTTCAGAATATATTTCTAAAGTTACAGTAACGCCAAACGGTAAACCTCAGATGACGAATATTTCTGTAGGATCTAATTATTCAGATTATACAGGTGTTCCGGCTAAATTTATTGAATTGATCCAGGGATCTACGGACAACAAGATCGTGATCGATAAAAAATTAGCAGGAAACAATAAAGCAGGAGTTGCAGTCTGGATCGATTTCAACAGAAACGGATATTTCGATATCAACGAAAGAATCCTTGCTGACGGACCAAACAGCAATCCTACAGCAAGTACGACGTTTACAGTACCTGCAGATGCGTTCATCAGTCTGGTAGACTACAAATATGTAGTGATGAGAGTGGCAATGGGCAAAGATATCATTCCGGTAAATTGTAACAGCTTCCCTGATGGAGAAGTAGAAGATTACACGGTAAGAATTTCTAAACTTCCGGTTGCTAATTCGATCAATCAGACAGATGTTATGATTTATCCGAACCCGGTGAGCTCAGTGTTGTATGTTAAAAATATCAGCAAAAAAGCGAATTATAAGATCTATAATTCAGCAGGACAATTATTGTCAAGCGGTATTATCTTAAACAACAAGATTGACGTTCATAACCTGATAAATGGACTTTATGTAATAGACATCTTGGATGGAGACACCATTTCTGTTCAGAAGAAATTTATTAAAGAATAATATATTTAATCATTAATCAACTTAAGCAGGCTCTCATTTCTGAGAGCCTGTTTTTTTACCTGAAGAACAGAAGCATAAAAAACTCGTTAGAAATAATCCAACGAGCTTAATTTTATTCGATATCGAAGACGATCTTTTCGGTTTGTTCCTTGAGATCTTCAAGATTGGTATTGTTATAAATAATGCAGTCTGCAAGTTTTATTTTGTCTTTTTCCGGCATCTGTTTTTCCATCACTGCCTGAACTTCGCGGTAGGTTTTTCCGTCCCGGTCCATTACTCTTTTTATTCTGATATTATCTTCAGCGGTAACAAGTAAAGACTTATAACATTGCTGGTTTAATTTTAATTCAAACAATAAAGCTGTTTCTTTAAAAACCAGATACTTTGTCTGTTTTTTCACCCACTCTTCAAAATCTGTTCTTACAGCAGGATGAATAATTTCATTTAAGCTCTGAAGAAGATCTTTATCATTAAAAACCTTTTCAGCAACAAATTTCCGATTATAAAATCCGTTTTCGTCATAGGCTTCATCTCCTAAAAGTTCCCTGATTTTCAGCTTTAAATCATCGTTGTCGTTTACGATATCTTTCGCCCTGTCATCCGAATAATAAACCGGAAATCCGAACTCTTCAATGAATTTGGCAACCGTAGTTTTTCCCGAGCCAATTCCGCCTGTTAAGCCAATAATTTTGGGTGCAGATAAGGGATCAGGTTCTGCTTTCTGAGTTTCTGAATGTAATTCCTCCATAATCAAAAATTAATATCCAAAAACATCATTAAAACTAAACGTCTCGTCTAATCTTACCCCTTTTTCAGTCATTTTCAGACTTGCCAGTTCGTGGTGTGCATCATGCTCAAAGAATAGCAAATATTCATTATCCACACACTGCTTAAGAAATTTACCCTTTTCTTCTAAAGTTAAAAGAGGACGCGTATCGTAACCCATCACATAAACCTGAGGAATATGTCCCGCAGTCGGAATTAAATCTGCCGCGAAAACAATTGTTTTTTCCTGATATTGAATCACAGGAAGCATTTGCTTTTCCGTATGACCGTCAACAAAAATCACATCCATTTTTAAATCCGGTGCAAAACCATAATTTCCGGTTGCAGGAAGGGGTAAAAAGTTTAATTGTCCGCTTTCCTGAATCGGAATAATGTTCTCCTTCAGAAAACTCGCTTTTTCTCTTGCATTAGGTTCCGTTGCCCATTTCCAGTGATTTTCATTCGTCCAGAACTGTGCATTTTTGAAAGCAGGTCTGTAACCTGTTTTATCATCATTCCATTCAATCGCGCCACCGCAGTGATCAAAGTGAAGGTGAGTAAGGAAAACATCGGTGATATCCTCTCTTACAAAACCATATTTCTTTAAGTTTTTGTCTAAATTATCGTCTCCCCAAAGCGAATAATGACCGAAAAATTTGTCGTCCTGCTTATTTCCAAGACCACAGTCAATTAAGATTAATTTTTTTCCGTCTTCCACAAGAAGAGAACGGGTTCCCAGTTCAATCAGGTTTCTTTCGTCTGCAGGATTGGTTTTTTCCCACAGACTCTTTGGGACGACTCCGAACATCGCTCCGCCGTCGAGCTTAAATTTTCCGCATTGTATTGGATATAGCTTCATATAATATTGAGTTTTTTATAATGTTGTTTATTTTTTATTTGAATGAAAATCTAAATTTTACTTCGAAATCAAGTTAAACTTAAAACAATTCACCCGGATTTCTCGGTACCGCAATATTCAGATGTTTGTATGCTTTTTCGGTAACCTCTCTTCCTCTTGGAGTTCTGATGATAAATCCTTCCTGAATTAAAAAAGGTTCATAAACTTCTTCCAGAGTTTCAGGGTTTTCTGCAATAGATGTTGCCAAAGCCGAAATTCCCACAGGTTTTCCTTTAAAATTTTCAATCATGACACGCATGATTTTGTTATCCATCTCATCCAGACCAAATTCATCAACGTTTAATGAATTTAAAGCATATTTTGTAATATTAATTTCAATTTCGCCATTGCCTTTTATTTCTGCAAAATCCCTTACTCTTCTCAAAAGAGCATTGGCAATTCTCGGTGTTCCACGGCTTCTTCTGGCAATTTCAATTGCGGCATCTTCATAAATTTTTACGCCCAGAACTCTTGCACTTCGGATAATAATCATCGACAAAAGTTCAATCGTATAATATTCAAGTCTGCTTTGGATTCCAAATCTTGCCAACATCGGTTTGGTCAGCATTCCGCTTCGGGTTGTTGCTCCCACCAGAGTAAAAGGATTCAGCCCGATCTGTACACTTCTCGCATTCGGACCGGTTTCCAGCATGATATCAATTTTATAATCTTCCATTGCAGAATACAGATATTCTTCCACAACAGGAGAAAGACGGTGGATTTCATCAATGAAAAGCACATCATTTTCTTCCAGATTGGTTAATAAACCGGCTAAACTTCCGGGTTTATCCAAAACAGGTCCTGAAGTTATCTTGCAGTTTACCCCAAGTTCATTCGCGATGATATTGGCCAAAGTGGTCTTTCCCAAACCGGGAGGACCGTGTAAAAGAACATGATCCAGCGCTCCGCCACGCCTTTTTGCAGCCGTCACGAAAACTTCAAGATTTTCCAATGTTTTTCTCTGTCCGGCAAAATCTTTAAAACTCTGGGGACGAATCTGCTCTTCCTGCGCAAGTTCTTCGCGGGAATAATTTTCTTTATCGGGATGTAAAAAATCGGGCATTAATTCAATTTCATTTACCGTAAAGATAGGAAAATTGAGATTAAGAGTAAGGTTGATTTCATTAAAAATTAAGATTTGAGAACAACAGATATTTTAAGTATTTTTGAGAGAGAAAAAACAAGTTAAAATTTTTTTTAACTATTCTAAGCTGAGATTCCTACGGAATGACAAACTTTATGCAGATTTTTTGTCATGCTGAAAGCATCTAAGTAAAGTAATCAAACTATTGATCTAAACTTTAGCTTTAAACTAAATAAATGAAACTAATTGGTCCTTTCAAGCAGGTTGTAACACTTGCAAACCTTCCTTTAAGAGGAAAACTTTCAGACGAACAGCTTGAAATCATTCCCGATGGAGGAATTTTAATCGATAATAATAAAATCAAAAAGGTTGGAAACTTTGAGATTGTAAAATCCGAAAACCAGAATATAGAAATTGAAACGGTAGAAGGAGAGCAGATTGTTCTTCCTGCTTTCGTAGATTCCCACACGCATATTTGCTTTGGCGGAAACCGTGCGAATGATTTTGCCATGCGTAACGCAGGAAAAACGTACCTCGAAATTGCCGAAAGCGGGGGAGGAATCTGGAGCTCGGTGCAGCATACAAGAAATGCATCGGAGGAAGAATTGTTAAAAACTTTGCTGGAAAGAATTGATTTTTTAATTTCTCTTGGAATTACAACCATTGAAGTAAAAAGCGGTTATGGTTTAGACGCAGAAAACGAACTGAAAATGCTTCGCATCATTAAAAAAGCGCAGGAACAGACGAAAGCAACTCTGGTTCCGACCTGTCTTTCCGCACATCTAAAACCAAGAGATTTTGAAGGAAGAAATGAAGAGTACTTGCACTATATTGTAACGGAAATTTTACCGAAAGTAAAAGAAGAGGATTTGGCAAAGCGGGTTGATATTTTCATTGAAAAATCGGCATTTCAGCCCGAAGAAAGCAAAAACTTTTTGTTAAAAGCTAAAGAATTGGGTTTTGAAATTACCGTACATGCAGATCAGTTTACTCCGGGAAGTTCAAGAATTGCAGTTGAAGTGGGGGCAAAATCTGCCGATCATCTGGAAGCCACCATTGATGACGATATTGAATTTATAGCAAAATCAGATACGGTAGCCACTGCTTTACCCGGTGCAAGTTTAGGATTGGGAGAAAAATTTATGCTTACTAGAAAATTATTGAACGCAGGAGCGATTGTAGCGATCGCAAGTGACTGGAATCCCGGTTCTGCGCCTATGGGAAATTTAATTACTCAGGCTTCCATTCTGGCAACATTTGAAAAGTTGACGACAGCAGAAGTTTTAGCAGGAATGACTTTCCGATCAGCTTTTGCGCTTGGTCTGGAAGATAGAGGAAGATTAACAGAAGGACAAAAAGCGGATTTTGTGACTTTTAAAACCAATAATTTCCAGAATGTTCTTTATAATCAGGGAAGCTTAGAAGCGGAGAATGTCTATATTGATGGTAAATTATTATAAAAACTTTGCCATGCTGAAGGGAATTAAAAATCTGCTAATTTATTTCGTACTTCTTATAATATCATTAAACGTACTTTCTATCTTGCAAGCTCTTTGGGTTAATATTGGAAATATAAAAACCGTAGGACAGTTTTTGAATCTTATATATTCAGGGTTTGTTTTTGTAAGTTTTCTTTTATTAATATCTTTTTATTTCTTAATAAGATGTATTTTCCAAATAATAAAAAGTGCATTCATAAATTTAGTTGGCAGGATTAAATAATTAAATTATAAAGCTAAAAATTAAGGTTAGATGAAAAAGATAATCATTAATTTCCTATTGATTTTAGTATCAATAATATTATTTATTTTTCTATCTTTTGTTGGCGTCTTTGCAATTTTTACTGAGAAAATAGAAAGCAATCCCAATAATATTTTAAATGTAGCGATTTTAATAATTTGGTTAATTGTATTTATTTTAATAATATATTTTATCATTAAATTCCTCATAAGTATTTATAGGTATAAAGAATAACAAAATCACAAAACATAAATTAGTATGAATAATATTTGGCAGGGAAGATTAGACGGAGAAGAGCTTCTTTTCCACAGAATATTTCAGAGGGTGAAAGAAGAAAATAATTATGATCTTGTTTCACCTAAAGATTTCGTTTTACATGGATTTGCTGTAGATGAAGGCGTTAGACGGAATAAGGGAAGACAGGGCGCAAAAGATGCTCCGGATATTATCCGTAAAAATATGTCGAATTTTCCTGTAATCCGTCCTGATTTTTCTTTGCTGGATTTTGGAAATATTACCTGTGAAGACGGGAATTTAGAGAATACGCAAAACAGTCTTGCCAAAAATGTTTCCAAAGTGTTGCTGAAAGGAGGGAGATCTGTAGTTTTAGGCGGAGGTCATGAAGTGACTTATGCACATTATTTAGGCTTAAAAACAGCTTATCCCGAACAGAAGATAGGAATCATTAATATTGATGCTCATTTTGATAACAGACAGCCTGAAAATGGAGTAGGAGCGAGTTCCGGAACCGGATTCTGGCAAATTGCTCAGGAAGGCGAAATTCATTCGCTGCATATCGGAATTCAGAGAAATTCAAATACTTTGAAATTATTTGATACCGCTCATCAGTACGGAATGAAATATATTCTTACCGATGAACTTTTCTTTGAAAATTTACCTTCCGTTTACCAAAGAATTAATGATCTGCTCGACAGTGTAGATTATCTGTATCTTACGATTTGTATGGATGTTTTCAACGCTTCCATTGCTCCCGGAGTTTCCGCTTCCGCTTATAACGGAATTTTTGCTGATGCCGCATTCATGCATTTTTACAGACATATTCTGAAAAGTGAAAAACTTATGGCACTCGATGTCGCGGAGGTAAATCCTCAGTTTGACATACAGGAAAGAACTGCAAGATTAGCCGCAACACTTATGAATGAGTGGTTTATGATTTAACATAAAATTTAACAATATTCCGATAGAAAAAATCATTATTTTATATAACCCGAAGGAACAGGATTTGTTGCTTCCAAGATGCTTGAAGAAAAGCATTAATTAAATTCGGCACAGTCTGAGTTTAAAAACAGAAATTATAGTATGGAACAATTAATTGAAAATAAACTTATCAAAGCAGATAAGGCATTTTCAGAATGGAAAAAAGTACCATTCGAAGACAAACAGAAACTCATTGCTAAAGCAGCGGAAATCTTAAAAAACAATTCTGAAAAATTTGGAACGATCATTACTCAGGAAATGAACAAACCTATTTCAGAATCTATTGCTGAGGTGGAAAAGTGTGCTTCAATGATGAATTATTATGCAGATGCTGAAAATATTTTAAAACCAGAGAAAATCGAGTCCGAATTCTCTTATTCTGAAGTTCATTATGTTCCAAAAGGGGTAATTTTAGGAGTAATGCCATGGAATTTTCCTTTTTGGCAGGTCTTGAGATTTGCCGTTCCTGCCATTTTAGCCGGAAATACCGTTGTGCTAAAACATGCTTCAATTTGTTTCGGAAGCGGAAATGCTATCGAAGAAGTACTTTTGGAAGTCGGATTTCCGGAAGGAATTTTCCAGAATCTTGAGGTAAGCCATAAAGAAGTAAAAGGAATTCTCGAACATGATGCGGTAAAAGGAGTCAGTCTTACAGGAAGCGGAAAAGCCGGAGGAGAAGTTGCTTCTATTGCAGGACTAAATATCAAAAAATCATTGCTTGAACTTGGCGGAAGTGATGCATTTATTGTATTGGACGACGGAGATCTGGATGAAGCGGCAAAAGCAGGGGTAAAATCAAGACTTCAGAATTGCGGACAAACCTGTACCGCGGCGAAAAGATTCATCATTGATGAAAAAATTGAAGATGCCTTTCTTCCTATATTTATTGAAGAATATAAAAAATATGAGGTTGGAGATCCGATGGATAAAGAAACCAAAATTGCCGGAATGGCAAGACCGGATCTGGCAGATGAACTGGAAAAACAGTTTCAGAAAGCACTGGAACATGGTGCTGAAATCATTCTTCCTCTGGAAAGAATTTCTGAAAATGAATTCAGACCCGGTTTAATTCGTGTGCAGGAAGGAAATCCTATTCTACAGGAAGAGCTTTTCGGACCTTTGGGAATGGTGATGATTGCTAAAAATGACGAAGAAGCTTTAAAAATGGCGAATGATATTCCTTTTGGACTTTCAAATTCCGTATGGACAAAAGATCAGTCACGACAACTATTCTTCATAGAAAATCTTGAATCGGGAACCGTTAATATCAACAGAATGACAAGTTCTGATCCGCGTTTTCCATTCGGTGGATCAAAAGCTTCAGGATATGGGACAGAGCTGTCTTTATTGGCTTTACGCGAATTTGTAACGGCAAGAACTGTTGTAGGAAATTATGAGTAAATAAGGAAGTTGGAAGAGGGGAGATGGAAGTTTATAAAAGTGTTGCTTAATGCGCTTTCAATATTTATTCTTTCCGCTTTTAGCTCAAAAAAAATAAAAACTCACGAAAGATCTTTCGTGAGTTTTTTGTTTATAATGACTTTGTTTAAATTAAACTGTCGTTAATCTTAAGGTATTTGTTTTTCCGCCTTCGTAAGATGGAGTTGCATTGATATTGATTACAAAGTCTCCAGCCTCGATATAACCGTAGTTATGTGTCAGCATATTTACCTGGATAATCGTTTCATCAGTAGATTTCTTCATATCGTAATAATAGGCGTGAACTCCCCAAAGAAGGTTCAGCATGGTAATAACTCTTTTGTTTCCGCTGTATACGATGATGTGGGAATTGGGTCTGTGTGCAGAAAGCTGGAATGCTGTATATCCTGAACTCGTTAAAGTAACAATCGCAGAAACATTAGTGGTTTTCGCAATTCTTACGGCTGCAAGACAAACTCTGTTGGTGATAAATCGATCATCAATACAGTTGAAATCTTTTTCGATAGGCTCGTTTTTGTGCTGGTAAAAATGAGTAGTTTCAATGTTTTTCACAATTTTCGCCATATTTTCCACTACCTGAACCGGATATCTTCCTACAGAAGTTTCTCCTGAAAGCATTACGGCATCTGCTCCGTCCAATACAGAGTTTGCAACGTCATTTACTTCCGCTCTTGTTGGCGTTAAACTGTTAATCATTGTTTCCATCATTTGCGTAGCGATAATTACCGGCTTGGAATAGAATCTTGCTTTTTCTACCAGAGTCTTCTGGATAGCAGGAACTTCTTCCATCGGAACTTCAACTCCCAAATCTCCACGTGCAACCATCAAACCGTCGCATTCCAATAAGATTTCGTCGATATTTTTTACCCCTTCCGGTTTTTCAATTTTCGCGATGATCGGCGTTTTGAATTTTCCGTTCGGATGTTTTGAAATTAATTCTTTAAGATCAATAATGTCCTGTGCATGACGAACGAATGAAAGAGCGATCCAGTCTACTTCCTGATCCAGCATGAAATTGGCATCCTGAATGTCCTTTTCCGTTAAAGCAGGAAGAGAAACATTCGTATTGGGAAGGTTTACCCCTTTTTTAGAACTCAATGGTCCTCCCTGAATGGTTTTCGCTTTTACAGTATCTAATTCATTGGTTTCAGTAACTTCCAAAACGAGTTTACCATCATCAATAAGGATTCTTTCTCCAACCTTCACATCCTGTGGAAACTGTTGGTACGTCATGTACACTTTTGTAGAATCTCCTTCAATTTTTTCGTTGGTAAAAGTAAGGATGTCTCCCGGATTAAGGTAAGAACCTTCTTTTACAACTCCTACTCTTAGTTTAGGACCCTGTAAATCTCCTAAAATACCAACCGAGAAGCCATATTCTTTATTAAGTTCTCTGATGATCTCGATATTTGAACGAACTAAGTCGTAATCAGCGTGTGAAAAATTGATTCTGAAAATATCAACACCTGCTTTCATTAACCCTAACATTACTTCCTTCGACGATGAAGCCGGACCAAGCGTTGCAATAATTTTTGTCTTCTTTAAATACTTATTCATAATACTGGATAATTTGATAAAGTTCTTCCTCAGAACCTAATGTATAATCTTGAATCGGAAACACAAGATTTTCAGGGAGCAAAATTACGGAAAAATCAGGAAACTGTTCCGAACTGTGCAAAATATATTGCACTTCTACCTGATTATTTAATAAAAATTTAATGTTTTCTTCTTCCGAGAAGAGTTCAGTCTGTAATTTTTTTTGTTTACTTTCTGCAGATCTGTTCGAAATGAAGGTAAAACAAGTCTTTGTAAATTTGTGGTAAGCCTCAAATCTTGGAAAAAAGTAATCATAATAAGATCCGTGAAGAATAACATCTTCAATCCTCTTGAATGTAAGATCGTTGTTTTGATTTACTTTGTAGAAAAACTCATGATCGGGTATATTCTTTGCTAATCTTACCAATCCGATGGTAATATCTTCAAATTCAATATCATCTATATCATAAAGTTTTTGGATTTCCAAGTATATTTTCTTTTTTGTTTAAAATATAAAATGCTCTTTGTGCTGCCTTTTCTTCGGCTTTCTTCTTGGAAGTTTCTGTGGCATTCGCGATTTTTTCTTCTCCCAGCCAAACATGACATCGGAAAACAATCGATTTATTTACCTGAATTTCTTCGCAAGTTTCGTACTTTATATTCAGTTTCTTCTTCTGGCTCCATTCCAGCAGAAGACCTTTGTAGCTTACAATTTTATTTTCTAGTTTGTTAATTTCTGTAGGCGTAAGTAATCTTTCCAGAATGATCTTTTTACAGGTTTCATACTGGAAATCTAAATAAACAGCACCAATTAAAGCTTCAAATAAATTTCCGGAGATGTTTTCACCTAAAGCCACCACAGAATTTTGTTTCTGCAGAAGATTGGTAAGTTTTAAGTCTTCTCCTAATTTATTAAGATTTTTCCTATTAACAATCTTAGATTTCATCTGCGTCAGATATCCTTCATTGGCTTGAGGATAGGTATGAAACAAATGACAAGAAATAATTGTACCCAAAACAGAATCTCCTAAAAATTCCAGCCTTTCGTAATTGCTGTCTTTATTTTTAGAAGAATTTTTTAAAGAAAAAGCTTCGCGGTAGAGGGCAACATTTTGTACCTCAGTTCCAAGCATTTTGCTGAGTTCAGTAATGAGAAAATAATCTCTCTCCGTTAGTTGTCTTTTTCTTTTTTTGAGAAGGAATTTAGAAAAGTATTTCTGTAACTCCATTCAGTAGATTTAGATTTTCTTAAATAGAACGCAGGCATTGTGCCCACCAAACCCAAAAGTATTACTCATGGCTACTTTTACATCTTTCTTAGCAGCTTCGTTGAATGTGAAATTCAGTCTGCTATCGATATTTTCATCATCAGTAAAATGGTTGATGGTAGGAGGAACAATACCATGAATAATAGTTCCCAACGCAGCAATAGCTTCAATAACTCCTGCTGCACCCAAAAGGTGGCCGGTCATTGATTTTGTAGAATTAATCTGAATATCGAAAGCGTGTTCTCCCAATAATTTTGAAATGGCATTAGATTCTGCAATGTCTCCTAATGGAGTAGATGTACCATGCATATTGATGTGATCTACTTCATCAGCAGTTAATCCTGCATCTTCTAGACAGTTCTTCATTACGAGATAAGCGCCTAAACCTTCAGGGTGAGGTGCTGTCATGTGATGTGCATCTGCACTCAGACCTCCGCCTTTTAATTCTGCGTAAATTGTAGCACCACGTTTTATGGCGTGCTCATATTCTTCAAGGATAATACATCCTGCTCCTTCCCCAAGAACAAATCCATCTCTGTCTTTGTCGAAAGGTCTTGAAGCGGTTTTAGGATCATCATTTCTTGTAGAAAGTGCCATCATTGCATTGAAACCACCGACACCACTTGCTGTAACGGCTGCTTCTGAGCCTCCACACACAATAACGTCTGCTTTTCCAAGCTGGATCAGCATTTTGGAATCAATTAATGCATTTGCTGAAGATGCACATGCAGAAACAGTAGTATAATTCGGACCATGGAATCCATATTCAATAGAAATATGTCCCGGTGTGATGTCTGCAATCATTTTAGGGATGAAGAACGGGTTGAATCTCGGTATTTCCGTGTTTGCCCATCCTAAAACTTCAGTTTCAAAAGTCTCTAAACCTCCTATACCTGAACCCCAGATTACGCCGACTCTGTTTTTGTCTACGTTATCTTCAATAATTCTTGAGTGGGTTACTGCTTCTCTTGCAGCAACAAGCCCAAGCTGTGTATTTCTATCCATTTTTTTAGCCTCTTTCTTGTCGAAATGGTCTAATGGATTGAAATTTTTAACTTCGCAAGCGAACTTAGTTTTAAAGTTTGTGGCATCAAAAAGAGTAATAGGAGCAGCACCGCTCTCACCTTTCACAAGATTTTCCCAGTATTCTTTTGCATTATTTCCAATTGGTGTTATTGCTCCAAAACCGGTTACAACTACTCTTTTTAATTCCATAAACTTTGTTTAATTTTCTTATTTGTTGAAGAATATTATTTATTTACTACTTCTTCGATATAAGCGATAGCGTGTCCTACAGTAGTAATTTTTTCTGCTTGATCATCAGGGATCTGAATATTGAATTCTTTTTCAAATTCCATGATAAGTTCAACTGTATCCAAAGAATCAGCTCCTAAATCGTTAGTGAAGCTAGCTTCTGGAGTTACTTCTGTTTCTTCAACGTCAAGCTTATCAGCGATGATAGCTTTTACTCTTGATGCAATGTCTGACATAGTAAATTTTTTTTTAATTGTTAGATGGTGCAAATATATAAAATTCTTTACGATAAAACATTTTTTTAGTCTTTTTTGTGGTTTGCATGAGAGTATTTTGTAAATTATGGGTTTAGTGTTTTAGTTTTCAGGGGTTTATATTTTAACGTTTCATTGTCTTATTTAACTTTATCATTCATCATTTTTTATCCTGAATACAGAATCCGTCTGATTGAGCATTTTAAATGGTATTTTTTATATCAGAGCTTTATTATTTATACTTTTGCAGCTTCTTTTTATTTTATATATTCTTTGTTTTCATGAGAAAAATCCTTTTTATCCAGTTTCTTTTATTTTCAGTATTTATTTTTTCACAGACGGAAGGAAAAGTAATTAAGGTGAAAGATGGTGATACTGTTGTTGTTTTATTATCGGACAATATTCAGGAAACATTAAGGCTTGCGGAAGTCGATTGTCCTGAAAAAGGTCAGGCGTTTGGAAAAAATGCCAAGCAATTTACCTGTGAAGCTGTATTTGGAAAAACGGTAACATTCTACAGGATGGGAAAAGACCGATACAAAAGAACCGTTGCCAAAATTTTTTACGATCATAATAAATATCTTTCCGAAGAAATCATAAAGGCAGGTTTCGGATGGTGGTATTTTAAAGCCTCTAAGAATATTGACCTGCAAAAATTACAGGATACCGCCAAAGCAAAAAAGCTTGGTTTGTGGATGGATAAGAATGCGGTTTCGCCTTGGGAATACCGAAAGAGCAGGAGGAAGAAGGTGGTGGGCAATAAAACTAAAACTCTTTAATATTTAAAAAATTTAAAATCACTGTTCATTCCGGTGGTGTAGACGGTAATTCAGCATTCGAAATTTCGAGTATAATGCTTGATTTAATAATTAATGAAGATTCAAAACATCGCTACACAGATATTAAATCGCTACACAGGTATTAAATTGTGTGAAACTTTGAATAAAAGAGGGTATGAAATTTCCAGAAGAACAGTCTGCAAATATCGTGATGTTCATTTGAATATCCAACATATAATAAAAAAGATTAACTCAAATATTCTCGGATTGATCTAAATCTCTGTGATTTCTAATAGTTCATAGTCTGTACGTTCACTCAATGTTTTAAATTTTGTCTTATAAACTATCAAATGAATTTTACAATATTGATTCAAAAATTTTTTGTCATATTCGATCAATTGTTCTTCATCAAGATCATGACTTATTGATCCTGAAATTTGTTGTCCCTCATCATCAAGAATATCGAATCTATTTGAATCTAATAGCACTCCGCGAAAAATACCGGTAATAAAAATTTCATTATCTTCTTTTAGTGCAAATGATACTCTACTAGCTGCCTTATCTATTTTTTCCTTTGATAATTCAATATGTAAATTACCACTATCCATTTTTAAAATAGATCTTTCATTTGAAACCTCCTGTAAAAACCTTTTCAGATTATTTAGGTTTCTTTTTGGAGTTGTTTCGATTGTACTCTCAAATAATTGGTCACTCTCGGTAGTATTTGCAATCAGGGTAATAACATCTTTCATTGCATCAGAAGTGTCAACTATATCATACAAGTCTTCCTCATCAAAATCTAATCGTGATAGTTCAATCCCGAAAGATCCTTTTGGTAGGGCAGTTAGGAATAATTCGGCATTAGAACTTTTTCTTGCTCTCCCACGCCTTCCAACTTTTCCATATTTGTTAAATGCTAATTGGGTTTTTACTAAAGCTTCGAGTGGAGGCATTATCTTACTTAAAAAAGTTGATTTTATACCTTTTGAACCTAAAACAGCATCACCACTGAAGAGAAGTTGAAGAGATGGTTCAAATGATTCTAAGGGAATCGATTTAAGTTCATCCTCTATCATCTCAATTCTTTCTTTAAGTCCTTCTGCCATTAATGGATGATCACCAACTTTTTCTAACAGTCGATTTAAATCTATTAGTTGCGTATTTAAATATTGAATTTTATTATGTAAACTCATCAGAGTGACTTTAGGTAGTTTAATGCATTTTCATCATCCTTCAGGGTATTTAAAGGAATTTTCAACATTCCCTTCCAAATTCCATTCCTTTTGTGAGTGAACAATTGAGACCAATATCTTACTTGATCTATTGTAAAATCTGGATCGTGACTATAATCAACAGCGAAGTGATCAACTAAAAATTTATCTCTTGCCAGTTTAGGACTAAAGAACTCTGGAAAAAACTTATGTGCCATAAATTGATCGGTCAATGATAATCCACCATAAAAAGTAACTACGTCTATATCGTTTGGATTTCTGCCTTCAGATTTCTCAATGTTTTCTAAAAAACTACCGTCTAACCATTGAAAACCAACCTTTACACCACTATTAATAGTTCTTTTTCTAAAATCTAAAAATTTTTGTAGAATCTCAATTCTTTCTTTTGATGTGCTGAATTTTTGACATAACTCCAATGTTGTACACTCAAAAGGAGAAGTATCACCTCTCTTTGAGGGATCTCCTAAGTGTGGTGGTATGACGTGATTGTGATCAAAATCAGGAATCGGCATAACTAATTTAAAGGTTATTTGTTTTATCAAATATACATATAATACATAAAATGGATAATAATGAGGAAAATATTTATGACATAATATAAGATTTATTCTTGTTACAACCATTGTTACCACCAACATAATATCTAATGAGATATTATGTAACAAAAAGGATCATTAAAAAAACCCTCTATATCATTAATATAAAGGGTTTTTAGTTGTTAAAAGGTTTCATTACCTTTCATTCCGGTGGAGTTGGAGGGATTCGAACCCTCGTCCAAACAAGCAATACATAAGCTTTCTACATGCTTATTCTGCTATTGGTTTTCGACGGGAAGCAGAGAGCAGACACCCAACTTCCGGCTTATCTTCTGAGGTTTTCGAGCTTTAGCCGAAGCGTCTAAAGCCTTATTTCCGCATTCCTATATCCCAGAATCAAACGCCGCAGAACAGAGCATTTGTGGAATATCTTGCTTCCCTACTAACATCTTCGGGAAAACGCTTGATCTACTATACTTCGATATTAAGCTGCAAGAGCGAACTCTTCGTTGCCAGTTAAAATTTTGTAGCAAGGGATTATAGAGATCGCGCTACGGTTCTCTGCATGCTTACTTACCCATTGACCTTGCTGTCGAAACCAGTCAACCCCATGAATAAAGTGAATGCAAAGATAACACTTTTATTCAAATTCAGTTCATATTCTTTCAGTCATTTTAATAATGGGATTTCATGTATTTTATTTGAAGCTTTATCCTGCTTTCCGTTGCAATTCCTCATTACGCGGCTCCGCTTCGCTCCGCCGCTCCATTCCGGGATTTTCTCTACAATCAGGGCTAAGGTGGAAGTGGGTAAGTATAAATGATAGACAAAAAAACTTTTAAGCAAAGAACAAAAGCCTGAACAGCAAAAAAATAACCCTCAAAAACAAAAAGTGCCGGAAAAAACCCGACACTTCTATAATTCATCTAAATCCTTTCCTCAATCTTAATCTCAACCTCAATCTCAGTCTTAACTTCAACCTCATCAATCCCTGTTCTTCAGTAAAATCCATCCCGAAAGCTGAACAGGCTTTTTAATGATTTTATCTTCCCATTGTAATTTATACCAATAGGTTCCGGTTGGAAGAGGTCTTCCGATGTATTTTCCGTCCCAGATCGGTGTTTTGGTGGTCGGTCGGAAAACTTCTTTTCCGTATCGGTCGAAAATACCCCCTTCAAAATTTCCGTATTTGCTGATCTCGCTGAAATCAATCACATCATTGCTTCCGTCACTGTTCGGAGTAATAACGTTTGCCATAAAGAACGTATAATAATCGGCCGTGGTATCGCAGGTTGCTCCTCTGTTTCTTACCCTTATCGAATATTTCGTGTTTTTTAGTACCTGGAAAGTGTTGGAAGCCTGCCACGTTACGCCTCCGTCTATGGAGTACTCTATAGGTACATTTCCGTTATTTTGTACAATAATCGTTAAGAATGGATCTTTGTAAGTGATTTCTTTAATTTGAGGGGTTACAATATATCCAACCGTTGCAGTAAACGTTTTAGAACAGACTCCGTTACTGATGGTTACCGAATAGGTTCCCGCGGTGTCTACATTGATGGTTTGAGAAGTTGCTCCGGTATTCCATGAATAAGAGTAATTCGGACCGCTTCCTGCATCCAGAATACCTTTGTCCCCCTTACAGATTTCAATATTTTTTAGCGTAGAAACAATTTCCGGAACAACCGTGATGGTAATTGTAGCAGGAGTCGTTGCAGAACAGCCGTTTGTTCCGATTCCTGTTACCGTATATGTTGTAGTGATTGTCGGGGAAACAATCTGTGTGTTGCCGTTTCCTGTTAATCCCGTCCATGTGTACGTTGCTGCGCCCATTGCTGTAAGAGCAATAGATTCCCCTTTACAGATTGATATTTTTGGTGCCGAAACACTGATGATCGGCGGTGTGATATTTTTAATAACCGTTACAGAACCTTGTTTTACGCATCCGTAGGAAGTAGGGCTCGTAATCGTTAAAGTATAGGTTCCTGCATTATTTACGATTGGCGTTAATGTAGTAGCGCCTGAAACAATATTTCCTCCTCCTGTAGCGGTCCATAAGAAAGTAGATCCGGGTTGATAAACAGAAGTCGTTGCGTTTAAAGTAACCTGAGCATTTGTACAGTTAATTTCTGCCGGAGGATTAATATTAATGACGATGGCCGGATCCATTGTCACGGTTGCAGATCTTGTATATTGACAACCGTCCGGCGTAGTTACCGTTACCGTATAAATTCCGGAAGCATTTACTGTGGTTGTGGCAGTTGTGGCTCCGTTTGACCATGAAAAAGTATTTCCAGTTCCGTTTGCACTAGCTGTTAAAACTGTTGAAGCACCTTCGCAAAAATTTAAATTTCCGGAAATCTGAACATTCGGATCTGTTCCCTGAGTGATCGTAACGGAAACGGGATCGCTTGTGCAGGTTCCGTTATTATAGGTTAAAGTATAAGTTCCCGGAGCAGATACGCTGATCGACTGTGTCGTTGCGCCGTTTGACCATATGTTTCCTGTTGCTGAACCCGAAGTAAGGGTAACAGGATTGTTGTTACAGATTACATTCGATGAAGCAGTAATTGTCGGAATTGGTTTTACATTAACAATTAATTGTAATTCAGCAATTTTCGAACACGAGCCTGATTTTACCAAAACATAAATCGTAGCATTTCCTGAAATATAAGCCGAAGGATTTGCAATCGTATTGCTGTTTCCGGCTAATGCATCTGCCTGATTCAGATAATAGCTGAATGTTACTCCTGTCGTTGTACTGATATTAGGTTGCGCTGATGTTAAATTAAATGTTCCGGTATTGTTATTTGAACAGACGCTTAAAGATGAATTTTGTACAACAGGCACTGCTCCCTGAACTACTGTCACAGATTTTGTGTACTGGCAGTTGGCAGGAGTATTTACAGTCACCATATAAGTTCCCGGCGTTGAAACTGAAATTGAATTTCCTATGGCACCTGTAGACCATGAATATGTATTTCCTGTTCCGTTAGACGTTGCTGTTAAGGTTGTCGGAGACCCGCAGACAATTAAATTTCCCGTAATCTGAGGATTCGGATCGCTTTCTGTCGTTAATGTTACTGAAACCGGCGCACTTGTACATATTCCGTTGGTGTTGGTTAAAGAATAAGTTCCTCCGGATGTAACCGTGATGGATTGTGTTGTTGCTCCGGTAGACCATGTATTTCCGGTCGGAACACTTGAAGTAAGCGTTACATTTCCGCCAAAACAGATCGTCAAAGATGAACTTGTAATCGTTGTAGAGGCAAGCTGGGTTACATTGAGTTGAAGCGAAACTACCTTTGAGCACGTTGCTGTTTTTACTCTTACATAAATAGTTGCGTTTCCCGATGTATAAGCGGTCGGCGTTGCAATGGTATTTGTATTTCCGGCAATGGCATCTGCCTGATTCACATAATAATCAAAAGTAACTCCAGAAGTCGTGCTTATGTTGGGTTGTGCTGTTGTTAAATTAAAAATTGCGGTGCTTGTACTGGAACAATTGGTTAAAGTCGCATTTTGTGCAACAGGAACCGCACCCTGTACAACCGTTACGGATTTTATGTATTGACAGTTCGCCGGAGTTTTTACAGTTACGGTATACGTTCCGGGAGAAGTTACGATAATTGAAGGAGTTGTAGCTCCGGTAGACCATGAATAGGTGTTTCCTGTTCCCGTTGAAGTTGCAGTAAGGATCGTGGAAGTATTTTCACACAATGTCAGATTTCCGCTGATCTGCGCATTTGGATCTGTGTCCTGGGTGATGGTAACGGAAGCTTGTGGACTCGTACAGATTCCGTTGCTGCTCGTTAAAGTATAAGTTCCGGGTATAGTTACAGTGATAGACTGGGTTGTCGCTCCTGTAGACCACGTGTTTCCTGTCGCATTGTTCGATGTTAAAGTAACATTTCCGTTAGGACATAACTTTGTGGAGGATGCAGTTATAGATGCCGTTATACTTTTGTCTTTAAAAACGATAGCATTCGTTTGTTTACAGGAATTAATAGAATTATTGGGATTGTTAGGATCCTGATAACTTATATTATAGTAGTAAGTAGTTCCTGTATTTACTGTAATAGGTGTGGTAATCGGATTCGTTCCCGTAGCAGCGTTGTTCGCTGTACTGTAATAGGAAACATAAAAATTAGGATTTCCATTTAATATTCCCGGCGATAAGGCACTGAAATTAAATGTAGTAGAACTTCCGCAAATATTTATTTCTCTCGGAGAACTTGCGGTTGGTCCCGGATTTCCCGGCGGCACAAAAGGATTGGGAGCAATCGTGGAATTGGTAAAAGGAGATACAAAAGTTGCCGTTCCTCCCCATGTTAAATTAAAGGTGTAAACTGTTGTAGACCAATTATCTATGTATAAATAGTACGTCTGACCCGCAACAACATCCATATATTTACAGTAAGGATCTGTATTTCCTGCGCCGGATGAGGTATTGGTATTCGTCATGTTCATCCCTGTATTGGTATAATATCCGGAAGCGTTACATCTTACCGGAGTTCCTCTGTTGGAGCAGGTTACATTCGGTCCGTAAATCGCCCAGTCATAATCTACCGGTCCGGTAGGAGCGAGGTCAAAAGTAAGTGTTCCGCTAGTGGCAATCGTAAATTTATACCAAACTGAGTGGTTCTCGTAAGAAAGGCATCCTCCCAGAGTTTCATTGGTGTTGCCGATTCCTACAGGAGTATAATTAATGCCCGAATTTCCGCAGACAGTAATGGCGGAAACGCAATCTTCCTGTGAAAACACAAAAACAGAAAAGAGCATTACGATAGAAAAGAGTAATTTTTTAAGCATGTTGAAGGGAATATGGTTTTACTCGAAATAAATCAAAACTTAGATTCTATAGGCTGTGAAAACAGAAAAGTCCTTATAAAAAAGGAGTAATGGGATAGGATCATAGCTGTTTGGTTTTAAGCAGTTTAATATAATCTGCAAATCTAAATAAATAAAGAATGCAAAACCATATAATTTGTTGAATAATTTTTTATAAATACACTTAAATTATTACGAATAAAATGTTAAATGCTTTTATTAATAAGTTATTTTGAAAATTTAAGTTGTATGATTTTAAAGATTTTTATTGAATAAAGTTTTGCGGTTTCATAAATAATGTTTACTTTTGCAATCCAAAATGAGATGTAATATATGTTAATAATTCCAGTAAAAGACGGAGAGTCTATCGACAGAGCATTAAAAAAATATAAAAGAAAATTTGATAAAACGGGTACAGTTCGTCAGTTAAGAGCTAGACAACAGTTTATCAAGCCTTCTGTAACTTTAAGACAAGCTAGATTAAAGGCTGCTCACAAGCAAAGAAATCTTAGCAAAGAAGAACAGGCTTAAGAATTTTCTTACACACATACTAAATTCACTCTTTAAATGTTTATATTTGAAGAGTGAATTTTTGTTTTTATATACTAAATGATGCTGGACAAATTCCTGGAATATTTACAGTTCGAGAAGAGATATTCTCCTCACACCATTACAAGCTACCGAAAAGACCTTGAAGATTTTTCCCATTTCTTTCTGAAGACAGAAGCTTCGGAAGATATTTCCAAAGCCGACAAAAAAATTATCAGAAATTTTATCGTAGAGCTGAGCGAAAATGATATTTCCAAACGGAGTATCAACAGAAAATTGTCTTCGCTTCGCAGCTTTTACCTTTTTCTTTTAAAGATTGGTGAAATAAAAATTTCTCCCACAGAAAGTATTTCTTCATTAAAATTTTATCCCGAAAAACAAATTCCTATATCAAAAGAAGAAATGCAAACACTTAATGATCAGGTTTTTGAAGAAATTAACGATATTCTGGATAAATGTATCGTTGAAGTGCTTTATCAGACGGGAATCCGGAAAGCAGAGCTTTGTGGTATGACTTTTGAAAATGTAAACCTTAGCGGAAACGAACTGAAAATAATAGGAAAGGGAAACAAAGAAAGATACATCCCCATCTCCGGAGAACTTTCGGATCTGCTTAAAAGTTATTTGAAAATAAGGAAACCACTGCCTGAACATGATTTATATTTTTTTGTCAATACCAAAGGCAAAAAACTCACTGAAAAATTTGTTTATGTGGTCGTTAATAAGTACCTTAGTCTTGTAACAACAAAAGAAAAAAGAAGTCCTCACATCCTTCGTCACAGCTTTGCTACACACGTTTTGGATAATGGGGCAGAGATCTCTAAAGTAAAAAAAATATTAGGACATTCCAGCCTTGCAAGTACACAAGTCTACACGAATGCTAATATAGAACAATTGAAAAAAGTGTTTAATCGGGCTCATCCAAGAGCCTCAAAAAATGACGAATTATGAAGATCACAGTACAATCAATTGGTTTAACTCCACACGAACCACTAGAATCACACATTGAAAAAAAAGTAAGCAAACTGGATACTTTTTATGACAAAATTCAGGAGTGTAAAATATTCTTAAAAGTAGAGAACAACTCGGATAAAGCAAACAAAACGGCCGAGATAATTCTGGCGGTTCCGGGAGACGATATCGTGGTAAAGAAGACCTCTGCAAGTTTTGAAGAAAGTTTAGACCTATGTGTTGATACTGCTAAAAAGCTATTAATCAAGAAAAAAGAAATGGCTTAGAAAAAAAAGTTAAAAAAAGTTATTAAAAAATTTGAGAATTCAAAAAATCCGTTCTATATTTGCACTCGCAAAAAGGGAACAGCGATCTTTTGAATTCTTTTTTAATAATGCTTCCATAGCTCAGTTGGCCAGAGCACGTGATTTGTAATCTCGGGGTCGTGGGTTCGAATCCCTCTGGAAGCTCAATTTAATATAAAATATCTGGGGAGATTCCAGAGTGGCTAAATGGGACTGACTGTAACTCAGTTGCTTCGGCTTCGTAGGTTCGAATCCTGCTCTCCCCACATTTTATATTAGAAAAAAGTTGCATAAATAAAGGATTTTCCTTAAGTTTGCACAGCGTTACCAATAATTTTGGAAACAAAATTGCGGAAGTAGCTCAGTTGGTAGAGCGTCAGCCTTCCAAGCTGAATGTCGCGGGTTCGACCCCCGTCTTCCGCTCAAATATCACACTCGTAAAAAGCGTGATTTTTTTTACTACTGAAATGATGTAGAGTAGAGTTTCTCACAGCGTTCAGTCCATTTATTAAAATGCTTCCATAGCTCAGTTGGCCAGAGCACGTGATTTGTAATCTCGGGGTCGTGGGTTCGAATCCCTCTGGAAGCTCAATTTAATATAAAATATCTGGGGAGATTCCAGAGTGGCTAAATGGGACTGACTGTAACTCAGTTGCTTCGGCTTCGTAGGTTCGAATCCTGCTCTCCCCACATTTTATATTAGAAAAAAGTTGCATAAATAAAGGATTTTCCTTAAGTTTGCACAGCGTTACCAATAATTTTGGAAACAAAATTGCGGAAGTAGCTCAGTTGGTAGAGCGTCAGCCTTCCAAGCTGAATGTCGCGGGTTCGACCCCCGTCTTCCGCTCAATAAAAATCACGCTTTTTGGTGTGATTTTTTAGTTTAGGCCGACTTAGCTCAGCGGTAGAGTGCTTCCTTGGTAAGGAAGAGGTCACGGGTTCAAGTCCCGTAGTTGGCTCTCATCATATCCCGATTTATTCGGGATATTTTTTTGCCAGAATTTCGTCTGAAATTTTAAAAACTTTCGGGAAAATTAAAAATAGTGACACTTACCTTATAGATTCTGTTAAACACTTGGCATAAAAAGCAATTCGAATTTATTTTATTTTTCAGGATTAAAATTTTCAGAAGCATTCAGTACAAATCTTAAAATTCAATTAAAAGTAATTCCTGCAGTGTGGAATTCCTTTACCATCATCAAAAATTTCGTTACATTCGTATAAAATAATTTTCGATGAACATTCTTTTATTGGAAGACGATTTAATTCTTTCAGCGGAACTTTGCAAATTTCTGGAGTCAAATAACTTTACATGCGACAAGATTTATGATGGGGAAACATTTCTTCGCCAGATCAGGAACAGTTCCTACGATTTATATCTTCTGGACATCAATGTTCCGAAAATTAACGGACTGGACGTTTGTCAGACCATCCGTTCTTTCGATAAAAATACGCCCATCATCATTATTTCGGCTTACGGAGATCTTTCCGATAAAAAAGATGCCTTTACACGTTTGGCGGATGATTATCTGGTAAAACCTTTTCAGTTTGAAGAATTATTATTGCGCATCAATTCTTTGCTGAGAAGAAAAGCGCCTTCTGAGAATATGGATCAGGAAATTATAAGAATCGATGATCTGATAGTAAATAAAACCGAACAGAAAGTCTATCGTGGCGGAAATGAAATCAATCTTACCCTGAAAGAATTTCAGTTGCTGGTTTACCTTGCCGAAGCGCAGGGAAGAACGGTTTCCAAGCAGCAGATCACGGAACACGTTTGGGAACATAATTTTAATACGAACACCAATACCGTGGAAGTCTACATCAATTTTTTACGAAAGAAGATCGATAAAGATTTTAAAGTAAAACTTATCCACACCCGTTCCGGTTTCGGATATTATCTAAGCCCGTTATAGAATGTCTTTAAAAAGAAAGATCGCGCTCAATCTCAGTATTGCCTTTTCATTGCTTTTTGCTATTGTAATGGTAGTTATTTATATGTCTTTTAATGATTTTCGCAGAGAAGAATTCAAAGAAAGATTCAGGCAGAGACTGGAGTTCACTTCCCATTTCATTGCCAAATCTAAAGATTTTGAAGAGGAAGCACCTGTCTTTTTTAATGAAAATTCAGATAACATTCTTTTAAATGAAACCATATTAATTTTTAATGGGCAAAAAGAATTGATCTACAGCACCATTAAAGACCGCAATGTAACCTGGGATAATGAACTTCTGAAAGAACTCGACGAAAAAAAAGTAATCTATTCCGAAAAGACGGTTCCTGAAATTTATGCGGCATTAAGAACCATCAACGGAGAAAACTATTATATTTTAACAAGTGCTTTCGACACCAACGGAAAATCAAAACTGGCGTATCTTAAATATCTTTTAATAACAGCTTATGTGATGAGTGCGCTTCTCATCGGTTTTTTCAGTTATTATTTCATGGGGCAGTTTTTAAAACCTCTGGAAGATCTTAATCAGGAAATTTCTGAAGTTACGGCACATAAATTAACAACACAGATTCCGGTTCGTAATTCTAATGATGAGATTGATGTTCTGGCAAAATCTTTTAACACAATGATTGGGAGGCTGGACGACGTTTTCCAGTCGCAGAAAGATTTTACCGCAAGTGCTTCCCACGAAATACGGACACCCATCACCAGAATGGCTTTTCAGCTTGAAAATTTAATAAAATTCGGAGAACATTCTTCTGAAACTTTATCATCTTTACAGCAGATTCAAAGGGATGTGTATCAGCTTTCGGATCTTACCAATTCACTTTTGCTGCTTACCAAATTCGACAGGGAAAACATCCAGAGTATTTACGAAGAAGTGAGAATTGATGAAGTCATTTTCGAATCCTTTGAAGCGGTTGAAAAAAGCTATCCGAAATTAAAACTGGATTTTCTTATTTCCGAAGATACTTCTGAAGATGCACTTTTAACCATTAAAGGAATTCAGTCTTTACTCGATATTGTTTTCATCAACTTATTTAAAAATGCAGCCATCTATTCCGATGATGTGGAAGTGGATGTACTGATTAAAGAAAATGACGAACATCTGATTGTTGACGTCATTTCCCATGGAAACACCATTCCGAAAGAAGAACAGACAAAACTTTTTGAAGCCTTTAAAAGAGGAAAAAATTCTCAGAATATTTCAGGTTCCGGATTGGGTTTAAGAATCGTTAAACGGATTCTCGAATATCACGGCGCACAAATTATCTATACTTCTCCGGCAGATCTTCTCAATAAGTTCAGTGTGATTTTTGTGAAATAATTTTTTAAATTAATCTAAAAACATTTACGTAGTTCGGCTCTTGCGAACGAAAATATTCCCCAAAATTTTAAATAAATCTTTGCAAACTTAGCGTTTACATGAGTTGAATTAATACTATAATGAACTCATAACTTAATTTAAATGAGAGAATTATGGATTGTTGCTTAACAAATTTAATTTTTTTTTAAGCATTCTTTAAGAGCATTTTAATAGCAGAAAGGCATTTTTGTATCATAAAATCAATAAAATGAACAAATTTGCAGGGCTGTTCATCGTCATTTCCTCATTCATGACGGCACAACAGCAAATGTCGCTTCGGGATTGCGAAGAAGCTTTCCAGAAGAACAATTTACAACTGCTCGCCGAACAGTACAACATCAACATGGCTGATGCAGATATTTTGCAGGCTAAAATCTGGGAACTTCCGCAGCTAAGCGGACAAATCAATGCTTACAACCCCGAAGATAGAAAAGTTTTCGATGCGGGACACGCAAAAGGAGCGCAGGTAACCCAATTAATTTACATGGGAGGCAAAAAAAAGAATGAAATTGCCTTCGCAAAATCCAATAAGGAACTGGCGCAACTTCAGTTTGCCCAGCTTTTGGTAGATCTCAAATCCCAGCTTCGTTCCACTTACTTTGAACTTTACTACGAAAAACTAAAACTCGACAATACCAATAAGCAATTGGGTTACATGAACGATCTTCTGGCTGCCTACAAAATACAGTCTGCCAAAGGAAATGTTTCGCTGAAAGACGAAGTTAGACTGCAAAGCATTGTCATTCAGTTGAATAACGATAAAGTAGGAATCAATAAAAATATTCTTGAATTTGAACAGACTCTGAAACTTCTTACTGGAATCACCGAAGATATAGAACCACAGCTTTCCGATTCTGAAGCGAAAGAAATTCTTGCCGCTCAGCCTTTTGGCGATGAAGCGGAACTTCAGAAAAAAGCACTCGAAAACAATGCCGATTATCAATATAATTTAAAATTAATCGACAACAGTAAATTATATGCGCAATGGCAGAAATCTTTAAACGTTCCCGATCTTAATCTCGGAGCAGGGTGGGACCAGAATGGCGGAACCTTCAAAAATGAAGTCAATCTGATGATCGGAATTCCTCTTCCGCTTTGGAAATCCAATAAAGGAAATGTGGATAAGGCCAATTTTGCCATTCAGCAGAATCAGAAAAATGCAGAATTTCAAAAGCTGAATCTCGAAACAAAAGTACTGTCGGCTTACAAAATATGGAAAACACAATACGATCAGCTCAGCCAGATTAAATCTACCGATCTTAATAATATGGAACTGGTCTACAACGGGATGCTGAATAATTTCAGAAAAGGCAACATCAGTCTTATTGAATTTACAGACTTTATGGACAGTTACCGCGAAACGGCGCTTCAGATTTACGATATGAAAAACGGGATCATGCAGTCTGCAGAACAATTGAATCAACTAGTACAAACGAAAATCTTCTATTAAACATGAAAAATTATATAATTCCGGTAATGATTGCCCTGTCTGTTTTATCTTGCTCCAAAAAAGAGGAAGAAGCAAAACCGCAGGCAAAAAAAGGTTTTGAACTGAGCAACACCATGCTGAATTCAATCGATTTAGCAAAAGTTGAAAAAAAATATATAGAAGACGATTACAATTTCTACGGAAAGATTTCAGCAGACAAAAACAGCTACATCGATGTCTATCCTTTGGTCGGCGGAAATGTTTTAAGCGTTAATGTTGAACTGGGCGATCATGTAACGAAAGGGCAGGTTCTCGCCACCATACGAAGTACAGAATTGGCAGAAGTACAGAAAGATGTGAGCGATGCAAAAACAGATTTGGTTGTTGCCCAGAACAATCTTCGCGTTGCAAAAGAAATGTATGAAGGAAAACTGAATACCGAAAGAGACGTTCTGGAAGCCAAAAGCCAGCTTCAGAAAGCACAGGATCAGTTGCAGCGGGCAAGTGCAGTGAGTACGGTATATAATGTAAAAAAAGGAAATATTTACAGTGTGGTTGCGCCAATCAGCGGATATATTGTTCAGAAAAACATCAATAAGGATATGCAGTTGAGAAGTGACCGAAGTGATAATATTTTTGATGTTGCCAATACCACCAACGTTTGGGCAATCATGAACGTGAATGAATCTGATATTGATAAAATCAGTCTCGGAATGAAAGCCCAGGTTTCCACATTATCGTATCCGGATAAAGTTTTTGACGGAAAAATTGATAAAATTTTCAAAATCATCGATCCACAAACCAATGCGATGCAGGCGAGAGTAGTGCTTGATAACCAAAATGGATTGCTGATTCCGGAAAGCAAAGCAACAATAAAAGTAACAAGTTCTGAGAATAAAACAGCACTTACAGTTCCTTCCAAAGCCGTTATTTTTGATGACAACAGAAGTTTTGTGGTGATCTATAAATCCAGAACCGACGTAAAAGTGAAAGAAATAAAAGTTCTGAAACAGGTAGGAGACATTACCTATGTTTCCGAAGGGTTATCCGAAGGAGAACAGGTAATCACAAACAATCAGTTGTTGATTTATCGCTCTTTGAATAGCTGATTTTATTTAAACCATTAAGATTTTATTAAGAAGTTAAGTCGAATTAAGAAAATATCTGAAGATTTTTTATACATCGGTTTTTAAAATCGTTTACAAGTCGCTTAATAATTCTTAACTCCTTACATATCCTTAATGGTTAAAATCAAAAGATCTTCGCTGAGTGAATAGTTTATGCTGAGCTTGTCGAAGCACCGTTGCAAACTTAAAAAATATATGGTTTGTCAAAAAAGCTTTGCGCTCCTTGCGTTAAAAACAAAAGAAAACAAATTCAACGACTTTTTTAGGTCAAAAAAAATCCATCATGAACAAATTCATTAAAAATATCATTGCTTTTTCGTTAAAAAATAAAGCATTCACCTTTATTTGGGTAGCGATTCTGGCGGTTTCGGGATTCATAAGTTTCAAAAACATGCCCATTGAAGCCTTTCCCGATGTTACCAATACCCAGATTGTCATCATCACCCAATGGAACGGGCGAAGTGCCGAAGAAGTAGAACGTTTCGTTACCACACCCATTGAACTCGCAATGAGTCCGGTTCAGAAGAAAACCAGTGTAAGAAGTACCACAATGTTCGGACTTTCCATTGTTAAGATTCTGTTTGACGATGGAGTAGACGATATTTTTGCCAGAAATCAGGTCAATAATCAGCTTCGGACCGTGAGTCTTCCTGATGAAGTGGATCCCGAAGTTCAGCCGCCTTACGGACCGACCGGGGAAATTTTCAGATATACTTTACAGAGCAAAACCAAAGATTCCAGAGAACTGTTAACCTTACAAAACTGGGTAATCGACCGTGCTTTGAGAGGAGTTCCCGGTGTTGCAGACATCAATGTTTTCGGAGGTCAGGACAAAGTGTTCGAATTAAGCATCGATCCGAGAGCATTAGATAAATACAATTTAACGCCGCTTCAGGTATATGATGCCGTCACAAAAAGTAATTTGAATGTCGGCGGTGATGTTATAGAGAAAAACGGACAGGCTTATGTGGTGCGTGGAATCGGTCTGGTGAAATCTGTTGCCGATATCGGAAATATTACCATCCAGAACGACAGCGGAAACCCTGTGCTTGTTAAAAATGTTGCAGAAGTACACGAAAGCTCGATGCCGAGAGTAGGACAGGCGGGACTTAATCATCAGGAAGATACTGTTGAAGGAATTGTCGTGATGCGGAAAGGAGAAAATCCGCGTGAAGTTTTGATCGGTGTAAAAGCAAAAATTAAAGAACTCAACGAAAAAGTGCTGCCGAAAGATGTAAAAATGGTCACTTTTTACGATCGTGATAATCTGATGGATTTCACCACGCACACCGTAATGCACAACCTTATTGAAGGAATTGTTCTGGTTACTGTGATTGTTTTGATTTTCATGGCAGACTGGAGAACAACGCTTATCGTTTCCATCATCATTCCTTTATCCTTATTATTTGCATTTTTATGTTTAAAACTGGCGGGAATGAGCGCAAATTTACTTTCACTCGGCGCGGTAGATTTCGGAATTATCATCGACGGAGCCGTCGTCATGGTAGAAGGACTTTTTGTGATGCTCGACCATAAAGCCCACAAATACGGTGATGAAAAGTTCAATAAACTGGCAAAAGCAGGCTGGATCAAGCAGACGGGAACAGGTCTTGGAAAAGCAATCTTCTTTTCAAAATTAATCATCATTACTTCCCTGATCCCGATTTTCTCATTCCAGAAAGTGGAAGGAAAAATGTTTTCGCCATTGGCTTTTACGTTAGGTTTTGCTTTAATGGGCGCTTTAATTTTCACTTTAACGCTCGTTCCGGTGCTTTCGCACATCCTTTTAAATAAAAATGTAAAGGAAAAGAATAATCCGTTCGTGAATTTCTGGGACAGAATTGTTTTAAAAGGATTCAATTTTACCTTTAAACATAAAAAACTCAGCTTAATTGTTTCTCTTTCATTTTTAGCCGTGACTTTATTTTCAGGGAAATTTTTAGGAACCGAATTTTTACCTCAGTTAAATGAAGGTTCATTGTGGATTACTGCCGAAATGCCGATGAGTTCATTATTAAAAGAATCTTTAAATACAGCCGATCTTCTCAAGAAAGACATTATGAGTTTTCCGGAAGTTACAGATGTTCTCGCGCAGACGGGAAGAAGTAATGACGGAACCGACCCGAATGGTTTTGGGTTCGTACAGTTTGCCGTGAATCTTAAACCCAAAGAAGAATGGAAACGGAACATCACCTATGAAGAACTGATTGAAGAAATTGATAAAAAATTAAGAAACTATCAGGGAATTACATTCAATTATTCTCAGCCGATTTCAGACAATGTGGCTGAAGCAGTTGCCGGTTTCAAGGCAGAAAACGGAATTAAAATTTACGGAGATAATCTTCAGACTTTGGATATACTTGCCGAAAAAGTTTTAAAGGAGGTAAAGGATATTAAAGGCGTAAAAGATGCCGGAATTATTAAAAATATCGGTCAGCCGGAAGTAAGTGTAGTGCTCGACAGAGATAAAATGGCGGCTTACGGAGTAATGCCCGATGATGCGCAGTCTGTTCTGGAGATGGCTTTCGGAGGTAAAACCGCTTCGGAAATGTTTGATGGCGAAAGGAAATTTCCGATCCGTCTCCGTTATTCGCAGGAGTACAGGAAGGATGAAAATGATATTGCTGCCTTAATGGTTCCTACACAGGACGGTGCTAAAATTCCGTTAAAAGAAATCAGCACGATTGAAAAAGACAACGGAGCTGCATTTATTTACAGAGATGATATTAAAAGATACATCGGGATTAAATTTTCCATCCGCGACCGTGATTTGGGAAGTACGATTGCCGATGCGCAGAAAGCTGTTTCTAAAATTGATCTTTCGGACGGATATTCTGTAGGATGGACCGGTCAGTTTGAAAATCAGCAGAGAGCTTCAAAACGATTGACGCAGGTTGTTCCGATCAGTATTTTAGGAATTTTCTTTCTTTTATTTATTCTTTTCGGAAACATAAAAGATTCTTTACTGGTTTTGGCAAACGTACCTTTTGCTTTAATTGGCGGAATTATCGCATTGCACATTACCGGAATTAATTTTGGAATTTCAGCCGGAGTCGGAATGATTGCCCTTTTGGGAATCTGTATTCAGAACGGAGTCATCCTCATCACAGAATTTCATCAGAATGTTAAAAACGGAATGGATCTGGACAGCTCACTGCTGAATGGGGTGAAATCCAGAACGCGTCCTGTAATTATGACGGCTTTAATGGCGTCCATCGGATTAATGCCTGCTGCTTTATCCACAGGAATCGGATCAGAATCCCAAAAACCTTTGGCAATCGTCATTATCGGAGGATTAATAACGGCAACTGTTTTAACCCTGCTGATTTTCCCGATTATTTTCTGGATTTTCAACCGAACTAAAAAATCTCAACAGATCTGATCATTTCTTTCAATTATATTTTAAACTCATTTTAAATTTAACCGCAAAAAAGACAAAAGACTTTATTGGATTTATTTAAAGTATTTCAAAAGTCTGCAAAGAGAAAAAATCTTTGATCTTTTTTTAACTTATGTGCTCTTTTTTCCATTTAAGAAGTAAACTTAATAACTAAAGTGTTACAATCTTTTGCATCTTTTGCGGTAAAAAAATTTAGACAAGTTTTACTTTAGCCTTTTATTTAACCACAGGTGGCAAAAGATATTTAAATAAGATAACTAAAACTTTAAAGAAAGAGTTTATGTTTTCTTGTCTTCACCTTAATAATAAACTATCAATATATTTTCGAAATCTTTTGCCTTTGCGGCTAATAAACATTCGGTTAAAAAAGAATCGCGGAAAACAAAGTTTTCCGCGATTCTCGCTATTGAAATAATTATTATGAGTTTAGAATCCTAATCCCACAGCAAAACCTCTTACTGTATTTGGAAAATCTGAAACCGCAGTGGCGGCTCCTGTTGAAGTATTAATACTGTATACTTTTGTTGCCGTTCCCACTGTTGCCAGTAAATAAGCTTTTTGGCTCATGCTTCCGATATCAAAACCGTTTGTACTGGTAATATTGATTCCTAAAGAACCTGTTTCTACCAAAGTTCCGTTATTCGGAGGATTTTGTTGATACAATTTGTCTGTATTATGATCGATAACGAACAAAGTCGTTGAAGTAGCTCCTGCAAAATTATTGGTATAAGCAGCCGCTCCGATCATCGGAGTTCCCGGATTCAGCATTCCGTCTGCTGCCGTTATTCCGCCTGTTACAGGATCAAGACGAAGATTTTGTCCCGTGTTGCTCACAACTCTGATCTTATCAACCGTCGGATTAAAATCAAATCCGAAATCTGTTCCGGCAAGTAACGTTGCAAAAGGAGAAGTTCCCACTGCAGTTGCAGCTCCAGTTCCTAAGTTAATAGTATAGAGTCTGCTTGAACTTCCCAAAGCATAAAGCTGTCCGTTTAACGGTCTGAAATCTATTCCTAAAATACTTTCACCACTCTGAAGTCCCGTAATTCCCTTTGAAACCGGCATCGGACTGTTCGGATTGAAAATCTGAAGATTGTTTGAATTATCCACCGCATAAGCAACCGGTTCTGTAGGAATCGCAAGATCAATGATCTGTTGCTGAAGCATTCCTATATTAGTAGCCTTGCCGCTACTCAGATCCAATAAATGCAGATTATTATTTAAAGCTAATAAAGCAACGCTGTTATCATATTTAATATCAAAAGCAGCCTGTCCTGTAAAAGTAGTTCCCAGACTTCCGACTTCTACCAGTGTTCCGTTGTTAGGCGGATCCTGCTTAAATAACTTTCCTGAAGTGATATCAATATCATACAGAACTGTGCTTGAAGCTCCGGATTTGCTGTTCGTATAAGCAACTCCCGCTACAGAAGGAGTTCCGCCTCCGTTAATGTTCATATCGGTTGCCGCAACCGCTCCCGTTTCCGGATGAAGTCTTAAATTCTGTCCCGTGTTGCTCACCAAACGGATTCTATCCACAGTGGGATTAAAATCAATCGAAGCAATCGTTCCTGAAACAGCCGGTGAAAATGCCGATGTACTTACCGCTCTTGCTGAAGCATTGGATGTGTTGATGATGTACAGTTTGCTTGCATTGGATAACGCATAAAGCTCTCCTGTAGCAGGTCTGAAATCGATGCTCATCAGTTTTTCTCCGGAAACAACTCCTGAAACTGCCGTTTTAGAGCTGAACATTTTAGGATTGTTGGCGTTGAAAGCCACAAGCTCATTGTTCGCCGTAAGTCCGTACGCCATAAGATCGGGTCCCTGTACCGGCATATTCATGTCCATCGACATCATATCGTCGGAATCATCGCATGAAAAAAGGATGGTAATGCTAAACAGTACGGTACATAAATGTAATAATTTTCTCATAATATATTATTTTTAATGGTTCGTAATTCTATCTACGATAAAAGATAAATTATGGTTTTGGCGTACTGTAATTTTTTCTGAATATTATTCTTTAGTCAATTTTATTGTATTCATAATTAAAGAGATAGTTTATAATTTGGTCAAAAGGTGTACCGCTGATTTTCTAAATTGAGAAAAATGTGTAAATTTGCAATCTCAATACATTGAAATATAAGGTTTGTACTTCATTGGATTTGAATATTGAAACTTTTTTTAATAAAAAGGTTTTGGTATTTAAAAATTCATTATATTTGCACACCGAAAATTTGAAAAACAATAAATAAATAATTTTAAATCATGGCAAAGGAAACGTTTAATCGTAACAAACCACACTTGAACATTGGTACTATTGGTCACGTTGACCATGGTAAAACTACTCTTACAGCTGCTATTTCTGCTGTATTAGCTAGCAAAGGTCTTGCTGAGAAAAAAGACTTCTCTGCAATTGACTCTGCTCCAGAAGAAAAAGAAAGAGGTATTACTATCAATACAGCTCACATCGAATACGAAACTGAAAAAAGACACTATGCTCACGTTGACTGTCCAGGTCACGCGGATTACGTAAAGAACATGGTAACAGGTGCTGCTCAGATGGACGGAGCTATAGTGGTATGTGCTGCGACTGACGGACCAATGCCTCAAACAAGAGAACACATTCTACTTTGCCGTCAGGTAAACGTACCAAGAATCGTTGTTTTCATGAATAAAGTTGACATGGTAGATGATGCTGAGTTATTAGAGCTTGTTGAAATGGAGCTTAGAGACTTATTATCTACTTATGAATTCGACGGAGATAACTCTCCAGTAATCCAAGGTTCTGCTCTTGGTGCACTTACTGCTGCTACAGAAGGTAATTCTGATGACAAGTGGTTTAAGTCTGTAGAGCAATTGATGGATGCTGTTGACGAGTGGATCGAAGAGCCAACAAGAGATACAGATAAGCCATTCTTGATGCCAATCGAAGACGTATTCTCTATTACAGGTAGAGGTACTGTAGCAACTGGTAGAATCGAGGCTGGTATCATCAACACTGGTGATCCTGTAGATATCGTAGGTATGGGTGATGAAAAATTAACTTCTACAATTACAGGGGTTGAGATGTTCAGAAAAATCCTAGACAGAGGTGAAGCTGGAGATAACGTAGGTCTATTGTTGAGAGGTATTGAAAAAACTGACATCAAGAGAGGTATGGTTATCGCTAAGAAAGACTCTGTGAAGCCACACAAAAAATTCAAAGCATCTGTTTATATCCTTTCTAAAGAAGAAGGTGGACGTCACACTCCATTCCACAACAAATACCGTCCTCAGTTCTACGTAAGAACTACTGACGTTACAGGTGAGATCTTCTTACCAGAAGGTGTAGAAATGGTAATGCCTGGTGATAACTTAGAGATCACTGTAGAGTTGTTACAGCCAATCGCTCTTAACGAGGGTCTTAGATTCGCGATCAGAGAAGGTGGTAGAACAGTTGGTTCAGGTCAGGTAACTGAAATCTTAGACTAATCATCTAACACAATATAAAAGCTTCCGCAGGGAACTTCTTTACGGAAGCTTTTTTTTTAACTACGGGCATCGTCCAATGGTAGGATACCGGTCTCCAAAACCGTTGATCAGGGTTCGAATCCTTGTGCCCGTGCAAATAACAATTATGAGTTCATTTGTCGATTTTTTAAAAGGTTCTTATAACGAATTCAGACATAAAGTTGAATGGCCGAAGTGGTCTGATCTGCAATCTTCTACAATTGTAGTAACTGTTGCAACAGTAATCTTGGCGTTATTTACTTTTGGAGTTGATGAATTGTTTTCTAAAGCAATCAGCAACATCATTGGAATGCTAATCAACTTGTTCAATTAATAATAAAAGTATTTTCCCAATAATGAGCGAATTGAAATGGTATGTGCTGAAAGCGATCAGCGGACAGGAAAATAAAGTGAAAAACTACATTGAGACGGAAATCAAACGTTTAGGGTTTGAGCAGTACGTTACTCAGGTAGTTATTCCTATGGAAAAGGTTATTCAGATCAGAAACGGTAAAAAAGTTCCTAAAGAAAGACCTTACTATCCTGGATACTTAATGATTGAAGCTGATTTGATGGGAGAGATTCCTCACGTTATTAAAAATATTCCGGGAGTTATTTCATTCCTGAGTTTAACAAAAGGAGGAGATCCTGTTCCGATGAGAAAAGCGGAGGTAAACAGAATGCTTGGAAGAATGGATGAGCTTTCCGAATTTGCAAGCGATGTTGAAATTCCTTATGTAGTGGGCGAAAACGTTAAAGTGATAGACGGACCATTCAACGGATTCAACGGAACCGTAGAAAAAATCCTGGAAGATAAAAAGAAAATTGAGGTTTCTGTTTTAATCTTTGGTAGAAAAACTCCAATGGAGCTTAGCTACATGCAGGTAGAAAAAGTATAATATTTACTTAAAAATATAAAAATTAAGACCGCTTCAAGCGGTCTTTTTTCGTTCTACTACCATAAGCTGATTCTGATCAGTAAAATTTAATCTATATCTTTTTTTAGGGATTAATTGTTTTTACAGTATAATTTTAATGTATATTTTTAATATTGAGTATTTTTTAATATAAAAGATTTTGCATTGTGTATTTCATTAATATTTTAATTAAAAATTGAATATTTATTTGATTTTGGTCATTTTTGCTTTGTTTTTTGTTAAATATTGTGTTAACTTTGGTTTAAAACAAATATATGAGAAACATCATTATTTTTTCACTTTGCAGTTTTTTTGCAAATGCACAAGTAGGGGTTAATACAACATCTCCTTCCAGAACCTTAGATGTTAACGGTACCTTAAGAGTAAGAACCCAAACCGATCAGTCTTCAAATAGTTCTTATGATAATGTGATGATTTCCGATGCGAATGGAAACGTAGACTATGTAAAAAAGAATCTTCTTAATCAGCAGATGACACAATTTTCAGCCTAACTACTTTACCCAGTGTTAATGTTGGGGGCAGTGGTGCAGTTAGTCCTGTAAGTATCAGTAACCAATCTGTTACGTTAACTAAACCGGCATTTGTAATCATCAATTATTCTGTACCTGTTACGTTATCAGCTGCTGCTTCAGACGGCAGAATGAAATTATTAAGAACACATCTGAACGTTGATGGAACCAATGTTGTTAGATCTTCCAATGCATATACCAATAGTACATCTACTGGGACTAACCTCACCGGAATTTTTTATAATACCGGAAGTTATATAACTTTACTGGGTGCGGGAACACACAGTATTGAGATTTTGGGTACATGCTTTGACTTTGCAGCAGCGGCTAACTGCGTTCAGGGAGGTAATTTTTCCGGAACTTCTTTTCAGGCGCATGCAATGTATAATGATTATTAATTCAATTAAAGTTAAAATTTTTTACTATAAGGAGTATGGGTTATCCTATACTCCTTATATTTTGCGGTAGAGTTAAATTGTGATGTGAAAAATAATTTATTAAATCTTTCTAAAAATCAACAAATTCCGTTTGCTATTTCAAAAATATTTCATAATTTTGCAGTCCGAAAAGTAGGATTATCTAAGGTGAGAATGGGTAACCTACTGAATAATAATGCTTCCAAACTCATTAATTATTCAAATTTAAAAAACAAACAATGGCTAAAAAAGTCTTTAAAATGGTAAAACTTCAGGTGAAAGGTGGCGCAGCTAACCCTTCTCCACCAGTAGGTCCAGCATTGGGTTCTGCAGGTGTGAACATCATGGAGTTTTGTAAGCAATTTAACGGAAGAACTCAAGATAAGCCAGGACAAGTTTTACCTGTAGTAATTACAGTATACGAAGACAAATCTTTTGAATTCGTTATTAAAACTCCTCCTGCAGCAATCCAGTTAATGGATGCGGCTAAGATCAAGGGTGGTTCCGGAGAACCGAACAGAAACAAAGTAGGTGCTGTAACTTGGGCTCAGGTTCAAAAGATTGCTGAAGATAAAATGGCAGACCTTAACTGCTTTACAATGGATTCAGCTGTTTCTATGGTTGCAGGTACTGCAAGATCTATGGGATTAAGAGTAACAGGAACTAAACCAACTTTTAACGCTTAAAACTTAAAGAAATGGCAAAATTAACTAAGAAGCAAAAAGAAGCTTTAAGCAAAGTAGAAAAAGGAAGAATCTATAACCTTGAAGAAGGTTCAGCTCTTGTAAAAGAAGTAAACACTGCAAAGTTTGATGCTTCTGTAGACATCGCTGTAAGATTAGGGGTAGATCCAAGAAAAGCAAACCAAATGGTAAGAGGTGTTGTATCTCTTCCTCACGGAACTGGTAAAGATGTTAAAGTTTTGGCTTTAGTAACTCCAGATAAAGAAGCAGAGGCTAAAGAAGCGGGTGCTGACTATGTAGGTCTTGATGAATATCTACAAAAAATCAAAGATGGTTGGACTGATGTTGACGTTATCGTAACAATGCTTACTGTAATGGGTAAATTAGGACCATTGGGTAGAGTATTAGGACCAAGAGGTTTAATGCCAAATCCTAAATCAGGTACTGTAACTATGGAAATTGGTAAAGCAGTAACTGAAGTGAAAGCTGGTAAAATTGATTTCAAAGTTGATAAATACGGTATTATCCACGCTGGTATTGGTAAAGTATCTTTCGATGCTGCTAAAATCAAGGAAAATGCTCAGGAATTGATCTCTACTTTGATCAAAATGAAGCCAACTGCTGCGAAAGGTACTTATGTGAAGTCGATCTATCTTTCTTCTACAATGAGTCCTGGTATTGCAATCGATACTAAATCTGTTAACTAATTATAAATCCTAAGACAATGACAAAAGACCAAAAAGTTGTAGCAATACAAGAGATCAAAGATTTGCTTCAGGATGCTAAAGTAGTTTACGTTGCAGATCTACAAGGTTTGAACGCAGGTAAATCTTCTGACTTCAGAAGACAGGCTTTCAAGCAAAATATCAAAGTAAAAGTAGTTAAAAATACACTTTTACAAAAAGCAATGGAGCAAATCGAAGGAGTAGATTACTCCGAGATGTTCCAGTCTTTCAAAGGAAATTCAGCAATTATGATTTCTGAGACTGCAAGTGCTCCTGCAAAATTAATCAGAGATTTCAGAAAGAAAGAAGAGAAGCCGGCGTTAAAGTCTGCTTTCGTTCAGGAAACTTTCTATCTTGGTGACAATAACCTAGAAATGTTGGCTAACATCAAGTCTAGAGAAGAAATGATCGGTGAAATCATCGGATTACTTCAGTCTCCAATCCAGAGAGTTGTTTCTGCTCTTCAAAACAAACCTGAGACAGTAGAAGCTAAAGCTGAAGAAGCTGCACCTGCAGTAGAAGAAGCTCCGGCTGCTGAAACTCCGGAAACTCCAGCTGCTGAAGGAGAAGCTCCAGCTGCTGAATAATTTACACTCAAAAAATAATCAATAATCAACAAAAACATTACAACAATGTCAGATTTAAAAAATTTAGCTGAAACGCTAGTAAACTTAACAGTAAAAGACGTAAACGAATTAGCTGCTATCCTTAAGGATGAGTACGGAATTGAGCCAGCTGCTGCTGCAGTAGTAGTTGCTGCAGGTGGTGCAGGTGAAGCTGCTGAAGAAAAGACTGAATTCGACGTAATTCTTAAGTCTGCAGGTGCTTCTAAATTAGCGATCGTTAAATTAGTAAAAGATTTAACTGGTGCTGGTCTTAAAGAAGCTAAAGACATCGTAGACGGTGCTCCGGCTCCATTGAAGCAAGGTGTGTCTAAAGACGAAGCTGAAGCTCTTAAGAAGCAATTAGAAGAAGCTGGTGCTGAAGTAGAATTGAAATAATTCCAGTTTACTTTAAAAATATCAAGCCTGAACATTTTGTTCAGGCTTTTTTATTGTTTATCTGCTTTGCTTATTATTATTCATAATCAATTATGTGATCAATTTATTTATTTATAAATTTATATTGTTGATTAATTTGTAATTTTAAGATGCTTTAAATAAATATTATTTGTTAAATTGTAATTTTATTTAAATTATTTAACGATAAATAATTTTTTAATTGAAAATGTAGTATATTTGTAATCTCAAAAACACACACAACTTTGGATACAAATTATTTTCTTTTAGGGATTTACGTCCCGATTATGCTTTACGGCATTATACTCATTCGGATTAATAAAAAAGCTAAGTTTTTATCTTTAAGTCCGGCTCCTTTTTACAATTCTAAATTTTTCAGAAAAAAACAAACAATAAATTAGCCAATACATTATTGATTAGCTATTATATTGTCAGGTTCATCTTTGTACCTGAAGATTCATTTCATTTATTCTTAAAAAAAACTACAAATATTCTAAAATGAAAAACAAATTATTCGGATTGTCAGCACTGGCAATTTTTGGATGCATGGTAAACGCGCAGGTAGGCATTAATACTAATCTGGGACAGGCAACTCTGGATGTAGTCGGTTCGCCTTCGGTTTCAAGTAAGCTTGATGGAATTATTGCGCCAAGGCTTACAGGAGATCAGCTTCGTTCGAAAAGTTATACGGCGGCTCAGACAGGTGCTTTGGTCTATGTGACCGCTGCCGATACTGCTCCGGCGTCTCAGACGGTTAATGTGGTTAATGCAGGATATTATTATTTTGATGGATCTGTCTGGATTCAGGTAAATCAGCCACAGCCTTCCGGCTGGAAAATTACCGGAAATTCAGGAACAACAGCTACTGCGGCAAGTTTGGGAACTGCAGTCTCTTCCGGTAACTTTTTAGGAACAACAGATAGTCAGAGCTTAGTTTTAGCAACAAACAATACGGTAAAAGCAATTCTCGATGTTAATGGAAATCTAAGAGGCGGAAATTCTAATGCTTCCTCGCCTTATGCCTCGGTTTCATGGGGATCAAACAATACCTTATCAAACAATACATCATCAAACATCGCTTTAGGAAGAGAAAATACCGTTGCTGCACAGGCTGCTAATTTTCCGGGAGTGGCAATCGGAGCTACGAACAGTGCGTTAAGTGGAGCAAAAATAATAGGAAACAACAATTTTGCAACAGGAGCCAATGCCATTGTTTTGGGAAATAATAACGGAACATCAGGAACTAATGTCAGTGGAATTAATATTGGGAATTCCAATGTGAATTCCGGAGGTTTTGCTTTTGGGACAGGAAATAATGTAACGAGCAATAATTACGCATTTGGAAATGCCAATGTTGCAAGTGGAGCAGTAAGTGCAATTGCCTTCGGGAATAGTGCCAGTGCAACCATAGCCAACCAGACCGTTTATGCAAATACTAGCCATGCTTTTTCCGGACAGGGCTCGATTGGAACCGCAATTACAGACGTCGGAGTGAATATGACTCCAAACGGAACCAATATTCCTGATCTTGAAATCAGTAAAGGAATTTTAATTAAAGCAACCGGTGTTCCTGTAACTTCAGACTGTAATGCAAGTAATGAAGGAACCATTGTTTACGGCAAATCAGGAAATACAGGAAACTTTTACGGATGCAGAATTTCCGCAGGAGTTTATGCATGGCAACAATTTTAAAAAAAATACACAAACTTAAAATCAATTAAAAATGACAAAAAAATTATTTGCGAAAATTACAGCTTTTCTCATGCTGTTTCTGCTGTCTGTGAAGATTTTCGGACAGGGTTACACCCCGATTCGGGGAATGGGAGTGGAAGCAAAACCGCTGAATGCAAACGGAATATGTCTTGCTTGTTACAGCGGAAGCATAAATCCTCTTATTGATGCCAATTTGGATAACAGCGTCAGTATGGGAAGTTTTACCACTTTGGTAAGCGGAAACGGAGTTTCTGTTAAAAATACAAATACAACCTATCCTGCAGGATACATTACAGGTTTTAATGTAGATTTGGGAACCAGCGTTTTTACGGCAAGTCTTTTAAGCAATTTGAGAATCAGTACCTATAAAGCAGGAGTTCTTCAGGAATCTTCAAATAATACTACTTTATTGTCTGTTCCGGCATTCGGAGGAACAAAAACAAGAATTTTCCTTCATTTTAAAACTACTAAAAATTTTGATGAAGTAAGACTGTATCAGGTTAATGCTCTTTCTCTATTCAGTGCCCTGAATATTTATTATGCATTTGCTTTTGATCCGACTAAAGTTCCTGTAGATAATAATGGAATCTGTGATGATATTATTGCAGGAAACGGTGTAGACGGAAATGTTTCCGGAAGCAGCAGCTTTTTAGCACCGCTTTCTTATGTAAATGACAGAGCAAAGATTGGCGACGGAGATAAAAGTTCTTACGGCTCCATCGTTTTACCGGCTGGTTTGTTAGGTTCATACTCTGTAGGGGTTTTAGATAAAAACCAGGTTTATCCAGCAGGAAATAAAGCAGGGTTCGTTATTGAACCGGATGATCAGGGTAAATTGCTAAGCGCTGAATTCTTGAAAAATATAACAATTGAGACCTATTTATTCGGGCAGTTGCAGGATTCTAAAAACTTATTTGATGGAGGCGGACTGATTAATATCAAAGTATTAAGATTCGGTTCCAATAAACAGAAAATTTCCCTCAATACAACCAAGCCTTTTAATGAAGTAAGACTAAAAATCACTCAGACTGTAGGAGTGAATTTCGGAGCTTTAAAAGTGTTTTATGCCTTTGAAGAGCCTCAAGGCTGCGATTGTAATGAATATATCCAGACTTCAGGAACTTCAAGACTGGGAGAAATTGTACAGGGAGCTTCATGGACGGGCGCTTCGGGAACAATCTTAGGATTAACCAATATTACCAACACAGGAAACGTAGTAGATAACAACACCAATAACTTTGCAACGGTAAATTTATCTCCGATCAATTTACTAATTCCCACAGTTAGGTTAACGGTTAAAAGCAATACAGGAGAATATCCTGCCGGAACTTTCGGAGGTTTTACCTTAACGAAAAGTGCCAATTTATTCACGATAAATGCATTAGATTATATCACCATTACTTTCTATAAAGGGACAACAGTAACAGAATCCAGAACTTCGGGTGGATTATTCAGTGGACAGTTTATTACTTCGGCTTCCAATCAGTTTTATGTTGGTTTTACGGCAACAAAAGCGTTTGACAGGATGAAAATTGAGATCAATCCGGGAATAGGAATCACTCTGGCGCAGCAATACTACATTTATAATGCATTTGTTCAGCTTGATGATGATCAGGATGGTGTTCCGAACTGTAACGATAAATGTTCGAACGGAAACGACAGTATTGATAACAACGGAAACGGTATTCCAGATTGTGCAGAAGGATGTTCTGTGGTAAATGATAAATCTTCTGCTATAGACAGCGATGGAGATGGTGTTGCAGATGCTTGCGATAATGATTCTGACAATGACGGTATTCCTGATGCATGGGAAGATCTTAACGCAAACGGAAAATTTGAAGATGATGACGTAGACGGAAACAAACTGGTAATTGCTGAACTGGGAGACGGAATTTCTAGTTACCTTGATCTTGATTCTGATAACGACGGTATTTTAGATTTATTTGAATCTGGAATTCCAACTTCGGTGATTGATCAGATCGATGCAGATCACAACGGAATTATCGACAGCGGTGTTGCAGCAGGAAATAACGGAATTGCAGATATTCTGGAAACATCTCCGGATTCAGGAATCATGAAATATCCTTTAAAAAATACAGATGGAGACGATAAGCCGGATTTTGTAGATCTTAAATCCAATAATGTAGACTTCGATCTTTATACCATCGGAAAAGATAATCTGGATGATCTTGGAGAAGGATTTATTTCGAGAATAAATGATGCGGATGCAGATGGAATTCAGGCGGTTGTGGATACGGATCTTGTTGCGAAAGGTTCGCCTAATTCTCCTCTTTCACCATATTCTTCTTTCGCTAAAAACAGTGGTATAACAGCTAAAGCTTCGGCAGGAGAAGTAAAAACGGTTGCCAATGATGTAAAAGTATATCCTAATCCTGTAAAGGAGGGTGAAAATTTAAATGTGAAGTCAGATGAAGAAGGTACATACACATTGTTTTCAGCTCAGGGACAATTAATCAGCTCAGGTAAATTTTCAGGAAATGCCGAAATCGGTACTTCTTCTTTACCTGCGGGAATGTATATCATAAAAGTAGAAACAAAAACAACTGTAAAATCATACAAAGTTATTGTGAGGTAATTTCAATAAATAAATCGTTTCTGCACATAAGTCATTCGCAAGAATGACTTATGTTTTTAAATATTTGAAAATAAATGTTTTATTGATATTTTTTAACTAACTTTATATAATAAGTATTGCAGTTAAAAACATCAGATTATTTTCGGTTTCTATCAGTAAATATAGATTATAACAGTATTTTTGAATTTTATAGGCTTTAAAGTCAATTTCAATGATATCTGTTCAGCATCAAAATACAGCTAAATCTTAGGTTATTGTAATTAATTTTAAGATTGAGTTTTTTTATTAAGGGCGGGTCATCCATATTTTTGGATGACCTTTTTGTTTGAAAAGTCTATAAAAAGAAAAATCTTATGGAATGAATATGATTTTCCGGATGCAGAATAAAATAATTAACATATTCAGAATGAAGTTGTTTTATTTGTATATAAAAATAAAATGTTGTAAATTTGCAGTCTATTTTGGCGCGAATAATTGTTTGTAAATCTATAAAATATTGAATATCACCTCTTTCATTATGATGAAAGGGATTTCGTGTGTATAGATATTACGGCGGTATCTGCCTCAAAAGTAATAAAAATATTTTGCATTACGCTGTGAAAAGATATACCAGTGTTGCAGTTAGGAATAAGATTCTGAGAATCAAGAGAAAAAAATATAAGACTGTTTCTAATAGCGCCAACATTATAAGGTCTTTTACAGCTTTCTCCTCTCAAATTCTTCTTTCTGATATTTTTTAATGAATCAAAATATTTTTTAACCTTTCTTAAAAGTTTTATGAGTAAAACAACACCTACAACTAGGGGAAATCAGAGAGTAAATTTCTCTTCAGCGAAAGGAAAAATCATCACTCCGGACTTCCTGGATATCCAGATCGAGTCTTTCAGTGAGTTTTTTCAGCTTGATACGCTTCCTGAAGACAGAAAAAATGAAGGTCTTTACAAGACTTTTCAGGAAAATTTCCCGATTACCGATTCTAGAAACCAATTCGTATTGGAATTTTTGGATTATCTGGTAGATTCTCCACGTTATTCAATCGATGAGTGTGTGGAAAGAGGTTTAACGTATTCCGTTCCTCTTAAAGCAAGACTTAAATTGTATTGTACAGACCCTGAACACGAGGATTTCCAGACTGTGGTTCAGGATGTATACTTAGGTCCGGTTCCTTATATGACGCCTAGTGGATCTTTCATCATCAATGGTGCTGAAAGAGTTATCGTTACCCAGTTACACCGTTCACCGGGTGTATTCTTCGGACAGACGTACCACGCAAACGGAACCAAACTGTACTATTCAAGAATTATCCCTTTCAAAGGATCTTGGATGGAATTTACGACAGATATCAACAGCGTAATGTACGCGTATATCGACCGTAAGAAAAAATTACCATTAACCACTTTATTAAGAGCGATCGGTTATGAGTCTGATAAGGACATCCTTCAGATCTTCGACCTTGCTGAAGAAGTGAAAGTTTCTAAAGCTGCCCTTAAAAAAGTAGAAGGAAGAACATTGGCTGCGAGAGTATTGAACACTTGGTTCGAGGATTTCGTAGACGAAGATACAGGTGAAGTTGTTTCTATTGAAAGAAACGAAATCATCTTAGACAGAGAAACAATTCTTGAAAAAGAACACTTGGATCTTATTCTTGATGCGGGTGTGAAATCTATTTTGATTCACAAAGAAAACAGCAACGAGTTCTCTATCATCCAGAATACATTACAGAAAGACCCTACTAACTCTGAAAAAGAAGCAGTAGAGTACATCTATCGTCAGTTAAGAAATGCAGATCCGCCAGATGAGGAAACCGCAAGAGGAATCATTGAAAAATTATTCTTCTCTGAGCAAAGATACTCACTTGGTGAAGTGGGACGTTACAGACTAAACAAAAAATTAGGGCTGAACATTCCTACGACAACTGAGGTTCTTACAAAAGAAGATATTATCGCGATCGTAAGACACTTAATCGAGCTTGTAAACTCTAAAGCTGAGGTTGATGATATCGACCACTTATCCAACAGAAGAATTAAAACGGTTGGTGAGCAATTAGCAGGACAGTTCGGGGTAGGTCTTTCAAGAATTGCAAGAACAATCAAGGAAAGAATGAACGTTAGAGATAACGAAATCTTTACTCCGCTTGATCTTGTTAACGCAAAAACATTAACATCAGTAATTAACTCGTTCTTTGGGACCAACCAGCTTTCTCAGTTCATGGACCAAACCAACCCGCTATCAGAAATCACGCATAAGCGTAGACTTTCTGCACTGGGACCTGGAGGTTTATCAAGAGAAAGAGCAGGTTTCGAGGTTCGAGACGTTCACCATACCCACTACGGAAGAATTTGTCCGATTGAAACTCCGGAAGGACCAAACATCGGTTTGATTTCATCTTTAGGTATTTATGCGAAAATCAACAGATTAGGTTTCATCGAAACTCCGTACAGAAAAGTAGCAGACAGCAAGATTGATCTTAATGCAGATCCTATTTACTTGAATGCAGAAGACGAAGAATCTAAAGTAATTGCTCAGGCAAACGTTGAATTAAGCGACAACGGTGAATTCGAAACAGACAGAATTATTGCAAGATTAGATGGTGACTATCCTGTAGTTGAGCCATCTCAGGTAGACCTTATCGACGTTGCACCAAACCAGATCTCTGGTATCTCCGCTTCATTAATTCCTTTCTTGGAGCATGATGATGCGAACCGTGCGTTGATGGGATCGAACATGATGCGTCAGGCAGTTCCTCTATTGAAGCCACAAGCTCCAATCGTAGGTACAGGGCTTGAGCAGCAGGTTGCAAGAGATTCAAGAATCTTAATTAACGCTGAAGGTACAGGTACTGTAGAGTATGTAGATGCCGACAGAATCGTTATTAAATATGAAAGAAGCGAAGACGAAGATTTAGTACAATTCGAATCTGCTACTAAAACATATAACTTAACTAAGTTCAGAAAAACCAACCAGAGTACTACCATTACCCTAAGACCAAACGTAAGAGTAGGTGATGTAGTGGAAAAAGGACAGGTACTTTGCGACGGTTATGCTACTGAAAAAGGAGAATTGGCTCTTGGTAGAAACTTAGTGGTTGCGTTCATGCCTTGGAAAGGATACAACTTCGAGGATGCGATCGTAATCAACGAAAAAGTAGTTCGTGAAGACTGGTTTACTTCAATCCACGTAGATGAATATTCTTTGGAAGTTCGTGATACCAAATTAGGTATGGAAGAATTGACAGCAGATATTCCGAACGTTTCTGAAGAAGCTACTAAAGATCTTGACGAGAACGGTATGATTAGAATCGGTGCTGAAGTGAAGCCTGGAGATATCATGATTGGTAAAATTACTCCAAAAGGTGAATCTGACCCGACTCCTGAAGAAAAACTTCTTAGAGCAATCTTCGGTGACAAAGCTGGTGATGTAAAAGATGCTTCATTAAAAGCAGATTCTTCATTAAGAGGTGTTGTGATCGACAAGAAATTGTTCTCTAGAAACATTAAAGATAAAAAGAAAAGAACTGAAGAAAAACTTAAGCTTGAAGAAATTGAAAACACTTACAAGGCTAAGTTTGATGATTTGAGAAACACTTTAATTGAAAAATTAAACACGCTTGTAAGCGGTAAAACTTCTCAGGGAGTTAAAAACGACCTTGATGAGGAAATCATCGGTAAAGGCGTGAAGTTCACTCATAAATTATTAACTTCAGTTGAAGATTATGTAAACGTTAGCGGTTCAGACTGGACGGTTGATAACGATAAAAACGAATTAATCAAACAGTTAATTCACAATTACAAAATCAAGTACAACGATATTCAAGGGGTTAAAAACCGTGAGAAATTTGCAATTTCAATCGGAGACGAATTACCTGCAGGTATCATGAAGTTGGCTAAAGTGTACATCGCTAAGAAACGTAAACTGAACGTAGGAGATAAAATGGCGGGTCGTCACGGTAACAAAGGTATCGTTTCGAGAATCGTTCGTGAAGAAGATATGCCATTCCTTGAAGACGGAACACCGGTAGATATCGTATTGAATCCACTTGGGGTACCTTCGCGTATGAACATCGGTCAGATCTATGAAACAGTTCTTGGATGGGCTGGTCAGAAATTAGGATTGAAGTTCGCGACGCCTATCTTCGACGGAGCTAGCTTAGACCAGATTACTGAATACACTGAGAAAGCGGGGCTTCCTAAATTCGGTCACACTCACCTTTACGATGGTGGTACCGGGGAAAGATTTACTCAGGCTGCAACAGTGGGGGTAATCTATATGTTGAAACTAGGTCACATGGTTGATGATAAAATGCACGCACGTTCTATCGGTCCTTACTCATTGATTACTCAGCAGCCGTTAGGAGGTAAAGCTCAGTTCGGAGGTCAGAGATTCGGAGAGATGGAGGTTTGGGCTCTTGAAGCATTCGGAGCATCAAATATCTTGAGAGAGATCCTTACTGTGAAGTCGGATGACGTAATTGGTAGAGCGAAAACTTACGAAGCCATTGCAAAAGGTGAATCGATGCCTGAACCAGGTATTCCGGAATCCTTCAATGTACTACTTCACGAGTTACAAGGTCTTGGATTAGACGTAAGACTAGAGGAATAATTTTAAATTTTAAATTATAAATGCTGAATGTAAACATTCGGAAATTAATCTAAAATCTAAAATCTAAAATTTAAAATCTAACAAATGTCAAATAAAAATAAATCAAGTAGATTTAATAAAATAACCATCGGTTTAGCTTCACCGGAATCGATTCTTCAGGAATCGAGAGGAGAGGTTCTTAAACCGGAAACTATTAACTACAGAACGCATAAACCTGAAAGAGACGGTTTGTTCTGTGAAAAAATCTTTGGTCCTGTAAAGGATTACGAATGTGCTTGTGGTAAATACAAGAGAATTCGTTACAAAGGGATCGTTTGTGACCGTTGTGGAGTAGAAGTTACAGAGAAAAAAGTACGTAGAGAGAGAATCGGACATATCAATCTGGTAGTTCCAATTGCTCACATCTGGTATTTCCGTTCTTTACCGAACAAAATCGGTTACCTTTTAGGAATTCCTTCCAAGAAATTGGATATGATCATCTACTACGAAAGATATGTAGTGATTCAGCAGGGTATTGCTAAAAAATTAGACGGTTCTGATTTCGAAAACATGGAGTTCTTAACTGAAGAAGAGTACCTTGATATCATGGAAACTCTTCCGATCGAGAACCAGTATCTTGATGATTCCGATCCGAACAAATTCATCGCTAAGATGGGAGCGGAAGCGGTTGAGGAATTATTAAAAAGAATCGATCTTGATGCATTGTCTTTCGACCTGAGACACAAAGCACACAACGAAGGTTCAAAACAAAGAAGAACTGAGGCTTTAAAAAGATTGAACGTTGTAGAAGCATTAAGAGGAGCCAATACAAGAATGATCAATAAGCCTGAGTGGATGATCATGCGTGTACTTCCGGTTATCCCGCCAGAACTAAGACCATTGGTTCCGTTGGATGGTGGACGTTTCGCGACTTCCGATTTAAATGACCTTTACAGAAGAGTAATCATCAGAAACAACCGTTTGAAGAGATTATTGGAGATCAAAGCTCCTGAAGTAATCTTGAGAAACGAGAAGCGTATGCTTCAGGAATCTGTAGATTCACTATTCGATAATACAAGAAAATCTTCAGCCGTAAAATCTGAATCAAACAGACCATTGAAATCACTTTCAGATTCATTGAAAGGGAAGCAGGGTCGTTTCCGTCAGAACTTATTAGGAAAAAGGGTAGATTACTCTGCGCGTTCCGTAATTGTTGTAGGCCCGAACTTGCAGCTTCACGAGTGTGGTATTCCTAAAGATATGGCTGCGGAATTGTACAAACCGTTCATCATCAGAAAACTGATTGAAAGAGGAATTGTAAAAACAGTAAAATCTGCAAAGAGAATCATCGACAGAAAAGAGCCGGTAGTGTATGATATCCTTGAAAACGTGATGAAAGGTCACCCTGTTCTACTGAACAGAGCACCTACACTTCACAGACTGGGTATTCAGGCTTTCCAGCCTAAGATGATCGAAGGTAAGGCAATCCAGCTTCACCCCTTGGTAACAACAGCATTCAACGCCGATTTCGATGGTGACCAGATGGCGGTACACTTACCGTTAGGTCCTGAAGCGATCCTTGAAGCTCAGTTATTGATGTTAGGTTCTCAAAATATCTTAAACCCTGCAAACGGTTCTCCAATTACAGTACCTTCTCAGGACATGGTTCTTGGTCTTTATTTCATGACCAAAGAATTGAGTTCTACAGAAGATATGAAAGTAAAAGGTGAAGGTTTGGCATTCTATTCTCCTGAAGAAGCGGAAATCGCTTATGCGGAAGGAAGAGTATCTTTAAATGCTAAAGTAAGATGTAGACTTCCGGTTAAAGAAAACGGAGAAATCGTAACAAGATTAATCGAAACTACGGTAGGTAGAATCTTATTCAACCAGATTGTACCAAAGCAGGTAGGATATATCAATGAGCTTTTAACGAAGAAATCATTGAGAAACGTTATCGGTAAAATTCTTGCAGATACAGATTTCCCTACAACTGTGAAGTTCCTGGATGCAATGAAAGACTTAGGATATTCAAACGCATTCAAAGGAGGTCTTTCCTTCTCATTAGGAGATATTGTGGTTCCTGTTGAGAAAAAGCAGATGATTGCAGATTCTATCGGAACAGTAGATGAAATTAGAGCCAACTATAACATGGGTCTTATTACAGATACAGAACGTTATAACCAGGTAATCGACGTTTGGACTACAACCAACGCAAACCTTACGGAGATGATTATGGGCAGAATGAAAACCGATCAGGGAGGTTTCAACTCTGTATATATGATGCTTGACTCCGGAGCAAGGGGTTCTAAGGAACAGATCCGTCAGTTATCAGGGATGAGAGGTTTGATGGCAAAACCGCAGAAAGCCGGTTCTACCGGAGCGGAGATCATCGAAAACCCGATTCTTGCTAACTTTAAAGAAGGTCTTTCCATCCTAGAATACTTTATCTCTACCCACGGTGCCCGTAAAGGTCTTGCGGATACCGCTCTTAAGACTGCCGATGCAGGTTACTTAACGAGAAGATTGGTAGACGTTGCACAGGACGTTATCGTTACAGAAGACGACTGTGGAACTTTAAGAGGAACAGAAGTTACTGCACTTAAGAAAAATGATGAGATCGTTGAAAGAATCTCTGAAAGAATCTTAGGAAGAGTTTCTTTACATAATATTTATGATCCTGAAAGTGATGAATTAATTGCTGAAGCAGATCAGGTAATCAGTGAGGCGTTAGCGAAGAGAATCGAAGAAGCAGGATTAGAAGCAGTTGAAGTTCGTTCGCCACTTACTTGTGAAGCTAAAAAAGGAATCTGTGCAAAATGCTACGGTAGAAACTTAGCAACAGGGAAGATGATCCACATGGGTGAAGCAGTAGGTGTAATTGCAGCGCAATCCATCGGGGAACCGGGAACTCAGCTTACGTTGAGAACCTTCCACCAAGGGGGTACTGCAGGAAACGTATCAGAAAACCCATCAATCGTTGCAAGAAGAGACGGTATCGTTGAAATGGATGAGGTAAGAACAATTACTTCTGAAGATGAAAACGGTAACACTGCTGAAGTTGTAGTTTCCCGTTCAACAGAATTCAGATTAGTTGCTGATAACGAGTCCAGAACTCCGTTAATGGTAGCTAACGTACCTTACGGTTCCATATTATCTGTAAAACCAGGTGATAAAGTGAAGAAAGGCGATGTAATCTGTAAGTGGGATCCGTATAACGCGGTTATCATTGCAGAAACTGCCGGTAAGGTAGAATATGAAGACATCATCCAAGGGGTTTCATTCCAACTGGAGATTGACGAACAGACAGGATTTGAAGAGAAAGTAATTTCCGAATCCAGAAATAAGAAAGCCGTACCTACATTGAAGGTGGTAGATTCTAAAGGAGTTGAGCAGAAAGCATACAACTTACCGGTAGGAGCCCACTTAATGGTAAATGATGGTGAAAAAATTAAGGCTGGTAAAGTCTTAATCAAAATCCCGAGAAAATCTGCAAAAGCAGGGGATATCACCGGAGGTCTTCCGAGAGTTACCGAATTATTCGAAGCAAGAAACCCTTCAAACCCGGCGGTGGTTACAGAAATCGATGGGGTAGTTTCTTACGGAAAAATCAAGAGAGGTAACCGAGAATTGATCGTTGAAGCTAAAACTGGAGAAAGAAAAATTTATTTGGTTAAATTATCCAACCAGATTTTGGTACAGGAGAATGACTTCGTAAGAGCTGGTTCGCCACTTTCTGACGGTTCCATTACTCCGGACGATATCTTAAGAATCAAAGGTCCAACTGCGGTTCAGGAATATTTAGTAAATGAAATTCAGGAAGTTTACCGTCTACAGGGGGTAAAAATCGACGACAAGCACTTCGAAATCATCGTAAGACAGATGATGACAAAAGTATCTATCGTTGATGGAGGTGATACTCAGTTCCTTGAAGGAGCTCTTGAGCATAAATATGACTTCTTGGAAGAAAACAACAGAGTATTCGGTCTTAAAGTAGTAGTAGATGCCGGAGATTCTAAAGTGTTCCAGCCGGGTCAGATGATTACTGCAAGAGAATTAAGAGATGAGAATTCTAAACTGAAGCGTGAAGATCAGGCTTTAGTTCAGGTAAGAGAAGCTTTACCGGCTACGGCAACGCCTGTATTGCAGGGTATTACAAGAGCAGCTCTTCAGACGAAATCCTTCATGTCTGCAGCATCATTCCAGGAAACAACTAAGGTTCTTAACGAAGCAGCAGTTGCAGGTAAAGTAGATGATCTTAACGGTCTTAAAGAAAATGTAATTGTAGGACACAGAATTCCTGCAGGTACAGGTCTTAAAGAATACCAAAATGTGATCGTAGGTTCTAAAAAAGAATTCGAAGATCTTAACTAAAAATAATGATTCGGAAATTTGAGGTTTGAATTTATTTTTATATTTTCACAACCTCAAAATTTCGAATAAAAAAATATTTTATAACAATGGACAACAATCAAAATCCACAAGACGGAAACATCAACATCGAATTAAACGAAATGGTAGCAGCTGGGATCTATGCTAATTTAGCTTTGGTAAACCACTCTCCATCTGAGTTTGTAGTAGATTTCATCCAGTTAATGCCGGGAGTACAGCAAGCAAAAGTAAGATCAAGAGTTATTCTTGCTCCACTTCACGCAAAAAGAGTACTTTCTGCTCTTCAGCAAAACATTGCTAACTACGAGCAGCAATTCGGAGAAATCAAAGAAGTTGAACCTTTCGTATTAGGAGGAAACAACGTAAACGCTTAAGATTTACTCTAAAAAATAAAGAAAGCTGTTTCACAAATGTGGAGCAGCTTTTTTTATAAATGAGGAAGACATAATAATTCAATAATTATCTTCATTATTGTATTGATATTTTTTTAAATTTGTTTTTAGAAAGGATATAAAGAATATGATCAATAATCAGTTTATTATTAACAAATTTGGCTTTTTAGGAAATGATTTTTTAAAAGAGCTGGATAAGCATGCTGTTGTTACTGAAATTAAAGCAAAAACCGAGATCGTAAGAGAAGGACAGAAAAATAAATTTGTCCCGTTTCTTATTAAAGGTTCCATCAGGGTTTTCAGCCTGAATGACGGTCGCGAGCTGATTTATTATTATATCCGTTCTAATGACAGCTGTCTCATGACATTTTCTTCAATTTTTACAGATTATACAAGCCGCATTTATGCCGTTACGGAAGAAGATTCCGAAGTATTGCTGTTCCCTGTATCCGTTGTCCATGAGTGGCTCATTAAATTCCCTGAAATCAACAGACTTTTCTATTCTGAATATGATAAAAGATTTATAGACGTCATGAATATGGTAAATGATGCGGTTTTTCACAGATTGGATAAAAGAGTTTTAAACTATGTAAAACAGCAGATTTCAGCAACCGGAAACAATCCCATCAAACTTACCCACAGAGAAATTGCAAACAGTTTGGGAACTTCAAGAGAAGTGGTAAGCCGTGTCCTTAAAAAAATTGAAAACGAAGGCGAAATTGTTCAGACCAAAGAAGGCATAAAAATACCTGTAAATGAAAATGTTAGTCAAGGCTAATAAATGATATTTAATTATTTTAACATTTTCATTGATAAAAACAATTCAGTCGGTGACTTTTATCACACAATTGTAAGTCGATAAGTCGATAAGTTTGTTATACTAATTTAAATAAATGTGTATGACAAAAACTCTCTTATTTTTGTCAATGTTTGCTTCAGTTTTTTCCTTTGCACAGGAAGATCTGCTGAAAGATATTGATACCATTCAGACCAAAAACACCGACGTTTCCCAGCCCGCTTTTAAAGCATTACAAATTGTGACCGGGCAATCTACCAAACTTCCCGCAAAGAATGAATGGTATATTGTTGTGGCACACCGTTTCGGCGATGTAAGCAAAGGATTTAAAGACTTCTTCGGACTGGATGACGCTTCTACAAAACTCGGTGTAATCTATGGCGTTACAGACGGAATCTCAGTAAGCCTTTCCAGAGAAACCAACCTTAAAACTTTCGAAGGCGGAATAAAATACAAGCTCGTAAAACAGAGCGAAAACTCTCCCGTAGACGTTGTAGGCTACAATGTTCTGGCTGTAAATACAGATCTCAGTAAAGATAATTATCCGCATCTTCAGTTTGGGGACAGACTTTCTTACCTTACACAAGCTTTAATTTCCAGAAGATTCAGCGATAAATTTTCTCTTCAGTTAACACCATCTTACGTTCACAAAAATCTCTACGAACCTACTATTGAAGATAAAAATCAGTTTCTTGCAGGTTTGGGAGGACGTTATAAAATCTCCAAAAGAGTTTCCATTAATGCAGAATATTTTGTGAATTTCGACAATCACAGTTTCTATAAAAATCCGCTTTCTTTAGGAATGGATATAGAAACCGGGGGACACGTGTTCCAGCTTTTGTTCACCAATTCCCAGCTGAATTCGGACATCGGTTATTTAACCAATGCAGCCGGAAAATGGGAGAAAGGGCAGATTTTCTTTGGGTTTAATCTTTACAGAGTATTTTAAAGTATGAAAAAGTTTATGTACATCATTTCATCAGCAGTGGTATTAACGGCTTGTGAAAGCAGAACATATGAGGAAATCTCAGATAATACTCCGATTGCGGAAGTGGTAACTTACAATAAAGACGTAAAGCCCATTATTGATGCCAATTGTGTCAGTTGTCATTCACCGGGAGTTCAGGCTCTTTCAAATTATTCTCAGGTGAAAGCAAATATCGATAATGTCATCAACAGAATAAGCCGAGCCAATGGAGACCCTCTGAAAATGCCTCAAGGAGGAAGTTTATCGCCTTCACAAATTACTATCATCACGAAATGGAAAGCCGACGGGCTTCTCGAAAACTAAAAATTTAAAATGAAAAAGCTAGTTTTACTTATTACAGCGTTATTCTTTACCAATTTTGCTTTTGCGCAAAAGTATATGGCTAAAACAGGGAAAGTAACGTTTGAAGCGTCTGTACCTCTATTTGAAGATGTTTTTGCACAGGATGACAATAATGTCGCGGTAATCAATGCTGATACAGGAGATTTTGCATCAGTTTCTGTCGTTAAAAACTTCCATTTCAAAACAAAATTAATGGAAGAGCACTTCAATGAAAGCTATGCCGAAACCGCAAAATATCCAAAAGCAACCTTCACCGGAAAAATTCTGAATTTTGATAAATCCAAATTATCCGCAACGCCACAAAAATATACCGTTCAGGGAAAATTAAATTTTCATGGAGTAGATAAGGCGTACAATTCTGCGGCAACCATTTATGCCAAAGACGGGAAAATTTATATGTCGGGAGGATTTGTTGCCAAGACCGCAGATCATAAAGTAACCATTCCGAAAATGGTATCTAAAAAGATTGCTGAAAACGTGAATGTTCAATACAATTATGTTCTTACAAAACAATGAGAAAATTAATTTTATTGTTAGGAATGTTTCTCAGTTTTACTTTGGCAACCGCTCAGGAAAAAGCAAAATCTATTTTTGATGTGGCAAGAAGCGGTACAGTTGCTGAAGTGAAGGACATGATGAAACAGAATCCAGACATCATTAACCAAACTAATGAAAGCGGTTTTTCTCCTTTAATTCTGGCTTGCTACAGAGGAAATGTAGACGTTGCAAAATTTTTGATGGACAATGTGAAAGATGTAAATTATAAAAGCCGTGAAGGAACTGCATTGTCGGGACTTTCCGTAAAATATAACAAAGATCTGGTAACCTATATTTTAGAGAAAAAAGCAGATCCTAATATTGCGGATGCTACAGGATCGACCCCGCTATTTTGGGCAGTAAAATTCGGAAATAAAGAATTGACGGAATTACTGCTGAAATACAAAGCCGACAAAACCCTGAAAGACGCGCAGGGAATGACTCCCTTCGAGTATGCTTTACAGACAAACAATAAAGAAATAATTAATCTACTTAAAAATTAAAATATGAAAAAAGTTTTACTCACATTATCAATGGCTCTTGCGATTTCTGTAGGAGCGCAGTTTTCGTCGGGTACAGTAAATTTATCGGCTGCTGCAATGACGGTGAAATTAGATACGAATGCAACTACCGCTACGCTTACTTTAACTGGAGACAGCAATTCAATGCTCGGAATCGGTTTCGGATCAAGCGGAATGGCAAACGGATCAGATGGATTTATTTACAATTCATCTTCAAACAGAGATTATACATTTGTAGGATTTTCCTCACCTTCTGCAGATGCTACGCAGGATTGGACTCAGGTTTCAAACACCGTTTCGGGAAGTACAAGAACAGTAGTGGCTACAAGATCCCTTGCCGGAGGAACTGGAGACTTTGCCATTCCTAATTCTGCAGGAACCATTAATATTTTCTATGCAAGAACTGCAGGAGGAACGGGAATATCTTACCATTCTTCAAACAGGGGCTACGCTTCTCTTACGATGGGAGCTGTTTTAGCAACCGGAGAAGTCGCTGCACAAAGTAAAAAAGTAGTTCTTTATCCAAATCCTGCAAAAGAAACCATTAATTTCAAAGATGCCGATAAAATAAAAAATATTGATGTTTTCGAATCTACCGGAAGAAAGGTAAAAACCATAAAAGCTGATGGAAAAGAAGTGAATATTTCCGACTTGAAATCCGGAAATTATTATCTGGAAATTACGTTAAAAGACGGTTCAACATCTTTTGAACAGTTAATCAAAGAATAAACGGAGACCACTGAAAGGTGGTCTTTTTTTATGAAAAATATAAAATGATAATTGTGACAGAAACGATTAATATAATTCCTGCTAAAGTATTTTTTAATCCCTCAGATTTAGGATAGGAACTGTATTTCTCGTTCATTCTTTCAGAATCGCAGTGGTAAATAAATATCCAGCGAACAAAATTTCCTAAAATATCCAGCAAAAATTCCAATATTTGATATTTTAACCAAATATAAATATTCTTTATTTACACTCATTCTAAAAAATGCTTTTAATCTTTTTTTAACCGGAGAATCTTTTCTTTCAGGATTCTAGATCCTAATTTTGCAGAAAATATAAATCATGAAGAAAAGCCTTCAATTCTTACTGTTAATTTTTTCACTGACAGTTTTTGCCCAAAAAGATAATGTTGATACAGAAGAAGTTGTAGTTCCTGATCGTTACAATACGGCTGAAGCTCAGACGAAACCTTATGTCATCATGATTTCTACAGATGGGTTTCGTTATGATTATGCTAAAAAATACAACGCAGAAAATCTTTTAAAATATTCCAATGAAGGAATTCAGGCGAAAGCGATGATTCCCAGTTATCCAAGCATTACTTTTCCCAATCACTGGACATTGATTACCGGATTGTATCCCTCTCATCACGGACTGATCGATAATTATTTCTACGATTATGAAAAGAAGGAAAGCTACGCCATGAGCGATAAGAAAAATGCCGAAGACGGAAGCTGGTACGGCGGAACGCCGCTTTGGGGACTCGCTGAAAAACAGGGAATGCTTTCCGCTTCGTTAATGTGGGTAGGTTCTGCAAGCAATGCAGGAGGAAACAGACCTACTTATTATTATCATTACCACGAAAAATTCTCACCATCTGAAAAAGTGGACAAAGTAATCGAATGGCTAAAGCTGCCAATGGAAAAAAGACCACATTTCATTTCATTGTATTTTCCTGAAGTTGATGCAAGCGGACATCATTTCGGTCCGGATTCCAGAGAAACCGAAGATGCTGTTCATCTGGTGGATGGAGCTATTGGCGAACTGGTTCAGAAAGTTCATGATTTAGGATTACAAAATGTAAACTTTGTCTTTGTTTCGGATCACGGAATGATAAAAGTGGATGGAGGAAGTCCGTTAGAAATTCCCGCAATGCTTTTTAATAAAGAAAGATTTGATTTTTACAATCCGCAGACTTTATTGAGGGTTTACGTTAAAAATCCAGATGAGGTTAAAAGGGTTTATAAGGAATTAAAAGCTAACAAAACAGAAGATTATGAAGTTTATCTGGATAAAAAGCTCCCCAAATATCTTCATTTTTCAACAAAAGATGACCGGTATAAAAGAATCGGACAGATTTTATTAATTCCGAATGCTCCCAAAATATTTTTGGAAAAAGGAAAAAAATCATCGGTTGGAAAGCACGGCTATAATCCGCAGATAGTTCCTGAAATGAAAGCCACATTCTTTGCATGGGGACCGGAATTCAAAAATAATTTGGTGATTGATGAATTTCAGAACATTAACGTTTATCCTTTGGTTGCAGATATTTTAGGGTTGAAAATCGATCAGCCTATTGACGGGAAATTGAAGGTTTTGAAGGGAATTTTGAAAGAAAAGGAATAAACCAAGGTTGAGGTAAAGATTAAATTTAAATAATCTATTGATAACAGTTTCGGCGAGCCAAAGGCTCGCCGAAACTGATTTGAATGTAATGATTAAATGACATAGGAAAATGGAGCGTTAAGAAAATTTAAATTTAGTCCGTTAAGAAATTCCCACTGTTTGAAGCGCGAGACAAATATTAAATCAAAAGGCAAATCTTTAATTCGCGCAAGTTTTGGGGATTTTAGGATTAAATTTTAATTTTTAGCGGAAGTTTCCGAGTCTTGAATTTTTGTTTCTTTTGTTTCAAGACAAAAGAAAAGTTATAAAATAACATTAAGCATTAAATTTACCCGCAAATTCCTTTGCAAAATCTTCAAGTTTAATTTCTCCCTCCACTACAGAACCATGTTCAATAAAATCCTTCTGAACAATTCCGGTACGGATTCCTCTTCCCATTTCCGTATACAATTCTGCCATTTCCTGCGGAACTCCTGCCTGAAGCATTCCGTGTAAAGAATCTTCATCCTTAAATTCTATCCAAGGAAGTTCCGGCTTTCCGATGGCACCTCCGAAAATATTTGCAAAATCCTGAGCTTTGCGAACATCGCTTACAATATATTTTACATGTTTGCCTTCAGCACTTTTTATCAGTTCTTCAGCAGCAGCTTTTGCAATATCTTTGGGATGAACCAATGGAACTTCCGTGTGATCCGGATAATTCGCGCCAAGAATTCCGGCGTTTTTAATCAGCGGAATATCATTAAAGAAATTGATGTAGAAATATCCTGCTCTTAAAAAAGTGACGGATGTATTTTCCAGTTCATTATAGAATTTCTCAATAGCATGAAGACCTTTTATCGGTCCGTTTTCCACAGGAGATTCTGCTCCGATGCTGCTTAGCATCACAATCCTTCTGATTCCGGTTTGTTGAACGGCTTCAGCATAATTTTTTCCTGCGTTCGTCGTATTTTCAACAAGATTTTCAAATCCCATATTGGGTGGAGTCATCAGAAACGCGGCATCATTTCCTTTAAAAGTGTCAACCAAAAAGTTCAGGTCTGTAATAGAACCTATAGCGGCTTTGGCTCCCAGATTTTCAATTTCACTTTTTTTAGATTCGCTGCTGCTGATAACGGTAATATCATGTCCTTCTGCAATTAATTGCTCTGCAAGAGGTTTTGCTACATTTCCCAATGAACCGGTGATGATGATTTTCATAATTTTTATTTTTTTGTTGATAATTATTTTTTTATTTCCTGATACAAAGGTATATTTGTACTTACTTTTATACAAGTACTTACCCTAAAGTATGTATTCATTATGACAGCCATAAAAGAAACATCCACCATTCAGCAGAATAAAAAATACGCACTGGATTCCTGTCCCGTAACGTATGTCATGGAAAAAATCGGCGGATTCTGGAAACCTATTATTTTATATCATCTTTCCAACGGAGACAAAAGGTACAGCGAACTGAAACGCGCCATTCCTGCGGTAACCGAAAAGATGCTGATTCAGCATTTAAAGCAATTAGAAAATGACGGACTGATCATCAGAACTGCAAAGCCTGTTGTTCCGCCCCATGTTACTTATGAACTGAGTGAGGCAGGAAAAGGTTTAATTCCGGTTATCAGTTCCATGGCAGAATGGGCATTTAAACACATGGAGGGAAAATATGATCATTTAAGAAATGTAACATTGTAAAAATTAACCATCAGAAAACTTAATTTTCATAAACCATAAACCAAACCATAAACAGTAAACAAAAAAAGCCCTCCGAAGAGAGCCTTAGTTAACAATATACAAAGAATTACAAAGATTGCATATCAATCACGAAACGGTATTTCACGTCGCTTTTCAGCATTCTGTCATACGCTTCATTAATGTCCTGCATTTTGATTAATTCAATATCAGATACAATATTATGTTTTCCGCAGAAATCCAGAAGTTCCTGAGTTTCGGCAATTCCTCCGATTAAAGATCCGGCAACAGAACGGCGCTGGAAAATAAGCGGTCTTGTACTTGGAGCTTCATTTTCGAATTCCCCTACAAATCCTACCATAACCAGAGTTCCGTTTAAAGCAACAGTCTGCATATAAGGATTAATGTCGTGTTCATAAGGAACAGTATCAATAATCACATCAAATTTCCCTTTTACAGCATCCATCTGATCCTGCTCCGTAGAAATCACCACATGATCTGCTCCCAGTTTTTTAGCATCTTCCGTTTTTCCCGGAGTTCGCGAGAATAATGTTACTTCAGCACCCAAACCTTTTGCCAGTTTAATCGCCATGTGTCCCAAACCTCCCAAACCTACAACAGCAACTTTAGAATCAGGACCTACATTCCAGTGTCTTAACGGAGACCATGTTGTAATTCCTGCGCAAAGAAGGGGAGCAACAGCCGCTAAATCTAAGTTTTCAGGAACGCTTAATACGAAATGTTCATCTACAACTACTTTCTGAGAATATCCGCCGAAAGTATGACCTCCTAAATGTTTGTCGGCTCCGTTGTAAGTTCCTGTGAAACCATTCTGGCAATATTGCTCAAGATCGTGTTTGCAGCTTTCGCACTCGCCGCAAGAATCTACCATACAGCCGACTGCCGCAAGATCTCCGACTTTAAATTTAGAAACTTCATTTCCTACATTTGTAATTCTCCCTACAATTTCATGTCCCGGAACTACAGGATACATCGATCCGCCCCAGTCGTTTCTTGCGGTGTGAAGATCGGAGTGGCAAACGCCGCAGTATAGAATTTCAATTTCTACGTCTTTTGCGGTTACTTCTCTTCTTGCAATATTTAATTCCTGTAAATCGGCAGTGTTGGATTCTGCTCCGTAAGCTTTTACTGTGAATGTACTCATTTTGTTTAGTATTAATTATTTTGATTAGTTTATTCTTTGATTCAGAATAGGGAATTCGTTATTTTCTTAGCTGCAAAATTCGAACCTTTTAGAACAAATCATCTTATATAAATTACGGAAAGATGTACCAATTTTACAGACGAAATAAAACGTAGGATTAAAAGTGGTAATTTTGAATAGCAATTAAAATTTACTTCATGGAAAATCAGGAGGTTGAAATCTACAATACGGTTTCAGAATACAATAAAATGCTGAATCACGAGACGTTACATCCTTTGGTAAGTGTAATCGATTTTTCCAAATCCGATCCCATTTGTCAGCATTTGAGACAGTTTGGTTTTTACACGGTCTTTTTAAAAGATGTGATGTGTGGCGATATGCAGTACGGAAAACACAGCTACGATTATCAGGAAGGAACACTGGTTTTTATTGCTCCCGGACAGACGTACGGAATTTCTAATGCAGGTACCTACATTCAGCCAGCCGGTTTTGCTCTTATTTTTCATCCTGATTTATTAAAAGGAACCAACCTCGGAAAAAATATCAAAGACTATAATTTTTTCTCCTACGAAGTTCATGAAGCACTGCATCTTTCAGAAAAAGAAAGAGAAATTATTCTCGAATGTTTTAAAAATATAAAGCATGAACTGGAACAGACAATTGATAAACACAGTAAATCTTTAATTGTAAATAATATTGAACTTTTCCTGAATTACTGCATGCGGTTTTACGACCGTCAGTTTATCACCAGAGATCACATCAATCAGGGAGTCATCGGAAAATTTGAAAGTCTGCTGAACGATTATCTTACCTCTGAAAAGCCTAAGAATATAGGTTTTCCGATGGTTCATTATTTTGCAGAACAGCTTAATCTTTCAGCGAATTATTTTGGAGATTTAATTAAAAAAGAACTGGGGGTTTCCGCTCAGGAATTCATCCACAATAAACTGATTGATGTGGCAAAAGACCAGATTTTCGATTCCGCCAAATCCATCAGTGAAATTTCGTACAATCTGGGGTTCAAATATCCGCAGCATTTTACAAGGCTTTTTAAAAGCAAAGTAGGCGTTTCCCCAAGTGAATATAAATCTTTAAACTGATTGGTTGAAGCAAAAACCAGAACAATATTTCATTGCTTACTTAAGTGATTTTAAGAATTTATTTGTGAAAAATTGTCTAAAACAGGGACATTGATGTTTCATTAAATTGAGAAAATTACTACATTTAAAAAGCAGAAAAATTTTGTTTCATCATGACGCTACAGCAAAATACAGGAATTCATACTTTTCATACTTCTATCGGTAAAATCTCTGCAATAAAAACACACGGGGTGATCAAAGCGAAAAGCATCCGTTACGCGAGATCAGAAAGATATAAAAAGCCCGTTCCTGTAGAAGATATTCAGACTCACGAAATTCCGGATAAAACACCGGTCTGTCCTCAACACATCAGCCCGCTGCTGGAAAGATTGATCCAGAAAACGAATGTGGAGCATTTCGAACCCGATGAATCTCCTCAGTTTTTAACAATTACCCGTCCGGAAAATTTTGTGGCGAATGAGAACCTTCCGGTGGTAGTGTGGATTCACGGAGGTTCCTATGAAATTGGCTGTGGAGATCTGCCCACTTCCGATCCTTCGGTTTGGGTAAAAGAACAGAATCTTATCGTTGTTTCCATTACATATCGTCTCGGACTTTTTGGATTTTTGGGAGGAAACGAAGAAAGACCTGCCAATTTAGGTTTGTTTGATATCATGGAATCTCTGAAGTGGATTCAGAAAAATATCCACAGTTTTGGCGGAAATCCGGAAAATATTACCCTTTTCGGGCAGTCTTCCGGAGGCGATGCGATTGCGCATCTGATGATTTCCGAAGGAATTGATGGATTGTTTAAAAGAGCCATTATCCACAGCGCACCGCTTGGTTTCAGGATGAAAAGAAGCAAAATGTCTTTAGAATTTTTCAATAAGACCAATTTTCTGAAACATGAAAAAGATCCCCTGAAAATGGTGGATGAATACGTAAAATTTTTACCGTCATTCAGAAAATATGGTTTAAAAACGTCCATGCCTTTCTGTACGCAATATGGTTTTGCCCCCTTATGCACAGAAGAGGAAAGTTTACCAGAATGGAAAGCGAATGCGAAGAAATATGATGTATTGATCGGTTCCAATCATGACGAAACAGCTTTTTATGTAAAAACGGCTCAGGAAGGATTTTACACTTATCTCCACGAAAAGATTCTCAACAAAATTGTTCGTAAAACAACAGAATCCATTTATGAAAAACCGGCAAAGATTTTTGCTGAAAATTATGCTTCGGGTGGTGGAAATATTTATCAGTTTAAAATTAATTCTGTTCTGAAAAATAATTATATCGGAGCTTCTCACTGTGCAGATCTTCCTTTGATTTTCGAAAATCAGGAAGCATGGAAATCGGCAGAACTTTTAAAAGATGTTCCGTGGAAACACATTCAGGAAAACGGAAAAAAACTTCGCGCATTGTGGGCGGAATTTGCAAGAACAGGAAAAATTTCCGATCACTCTGAGCGACCGGAAATTCTTGAACTCCGAAAAGTTTAGTTTTATTTTTAAACACGAATACCACGAATTTTCTACATTTTTTAAACACAAGTGTCAAAAATATTTTCATGAATAATACAATTGAATTTTAGATAGCTTCATTTAAAATTATGCTATTTGCAAAAGTATTCATGTCATTTGTGAAAGCCTTTTGTGATATTTGTGTTCAAATTATTCAGCAAGCCAGACACTCACATTTCCCGCCGGAACCGGGAAATTTCCCCAACCGTTTTCATCGATGGTAATTTTATCTTCAAATCTTCCCAAAGCATCATAGAACGTTTGTCCGATATATCTTTCGCCCATTTCCATAGGTTTTTCGTAAGCATCTTTATTGCTTAAAACTACCGCACATCCGGAATGTTCCTCATCGCCTTCACGAACCCATCCAAGACAATTGGCATCCTCAAAATAATCTCTCTGTTCACCGTAAGCATTGTTTTTTCGGGCTTTCAGAAGTTCTTCAATGCCATCCACTTTATTTAAAAATATTTCCTGATCATTGCCTTCCTTATCTTTATCCACATAATGCGCTCCGTAGAGATCCGGATAAAACACACACGGATAACCGTCTTTTCTCAGCAGAATCAATGCATACGCCAAAGGTTTGAACCATTCTTCAACTGGAGCTTCAAGATCCTGTAAAGGCTGCGTGTCATGATTATCCACAAGACTTACCGAGTGAAGCGGATCTGCCTGAGTAAGACTTTCGTCAAAGATTCTCCGCAAATCGTAAGAATTTCCTTCGTTGGAAGCGGTGTGAAAATTATTCTGTAGCGAACTGTCGAACAGACTCATGCATCCTTCGGTAACATCGATGTATTTCTGCAAGAGATTCAGATATCCGGGAGCCCAATATTCGCCGACCGCAAAAATATTTTTTCCGGTATTGGAACGAAGCAAAGTAAGCCATTCTTTATAAAAATCAAATGAAATATGCTTTAAGGCATCCAGTCTCACGCCGTCGAAATCGGTTTCATCAAAATACCATTTTGCCCAGTTGTTCAGTTCCTCGCGCACGAAAGGATTTCTGTGTTCTACATCATTGTACATCAGGTAATCGTAATTTCCTTTCTCATCGTCGATCATTTCTTCCCAGTCGGTTCCGTATTCATTTTTAATTTTAAAAATCTGCGAATCCATTCCTTCTGCATAATCCACACCGCTAAAGCAGGTGAAGTTCCATTCAAATTCAGAATATTTTTTATTTCTTCCGGGAAAGTTGAATTTGGTATAAGACTGTATTTCTATTTCATCCGAGATAATTTTTTCTCTGTTTTCTTCGTCTACTTTTAATGCTTTAAAGGTTTCCAGTTCATCGCCTCCGCCTTTATGTCCAAGTACAATATCTACAATTACTTTAATATTGTTTTCTTTAAGCGCCTTTATCGCTTTCAGGTAATCTTCTTTCGTGCCGTATTTGGTGGGAATTGTTCCTTTCTGATCAAATTCTCCGAGGTCATAGAGGTCGTAAGCATCGTAGCCAATAGAATGACCTCCTGTTGCGCCTTTGTAAGCGGGCGGAAACCAGACTGAGGTAATGCCGAGTCCGGCTAAATATTTTGCGTTTTGTTCTGCTTCTTTCCACAGTTTGCTGTCTCCTTCTGTATACCAGTGGAAATACTGAATCATCGTTTCATTCATAAATTGTAAAATTTGGTTACTACAATTTAGTGAAAAAAAACGAATTATTGATCTTCGAATTCCTTAAACGGGATTTTTAGTTGAATGGAAACCTGTTTTTTTTCTTCAGTGTTGAGCTGGGAAAGAGATAATCCCAACAGTCTCACCGGCTTATCGAAAGGTCTCAGTTCCCAAAGTTTTTTTCCGGTATTGAAATATTGTTCGGCAGAGGAAAAATATTCTTCTTTGGTGATGCTTCGAGTATACAGTGAGAAATCTTTGTATTTAATTTTTAAAGTTAAAGATCTTCCCAGAATATTATTTTTCTGCAATCTGTTTTGCAGTTCTTCGCTCAGGCTCTGTAATTTTTCGTCAACCTGCTGTTCATCAAAAAGGTCTTCAAAAAAAGTTCTTTCTACTGCCACACTTTTCTGGATGCGGTGCGGTTTTACTTCCGAATGATGAATTCCGCGAACCACTTTGTAATAATAAGCTCCGGATTTTCCGAACAGTCTGGTTAAATCTTCAATGGATCTTTTCTTTAAATCTTTCCCTTTGTAAATGCCCAGACTGAACATTTTATTAGCCGTTACTTTTCCTACTCCATAAAATTTTTCTACCGGAAGTTCTTCCAGAAAACCTTCGATTTTGTCGGGATGAATGGTTTTTTGTCCGTTCGGTTTGTTGATATCTGAAGCGACTTTGGCTAAAAATTTATTTACGGATATTCCGGCGGAAGCAGTAAGTCCGGTCTGTTCAAAAATTTTCTGACGGATCTCTTTGGCGATCTGATTGGCAGATTCCATTCCTTTTTTATTTTCTGTAACATCGAGATAGGCTTCATCCAAAGAAAGCGGTTCTACCAGATCGGTGTATTCGTAAAAGATTTCACGGATTTTTTTTGATATTTCCTTGTAACGCGCAAAACGCGGAGGTACAAAAATAAGGTGCGGACATTTTTCTTTTGCCGTTTTGCTGGGCATTGCAGACCGGACTCCGAATTTTCTGGCTTCGTAACTTGCCGCCGAAACCACACCGCGATGTCCACCACCAACGGCAAGTGCTTTTCCTTTCAATGCAGGATTGTCATGCTGTTCCACAGAAGCATAAAATGCATCCATATCGACGTGAATTATTTTGCGCATGGGAAAAGAAGAATCCATACCGCAAAGATATGGATTCCTGTATTTTTTATTGTATGATTTATAAGTTTAAGGTTTTATGTCTCATGTTCAATGATCCTTTAGCCTCAATCTTAATTATTTCAAAAGCTGATCAATGGTCGCTTGAATTTCCGGATCTTCAGGAGTAATAGCGTAGTATTTTGCAATGGCAGATTTCTGATCGATCACCATATAACGCGGAATCCAGTTCAGATCAACGTAATTGTTGAAATCATTTTTCCAGCCGGATGAGAACCAATAGTTTTCTTTGTCTTTCATCTCAAATTTTTCCAGACTTCTTTCAAAGCCTTCTTTGGAACGGTCTAAAGATAGAAATACAAAATCTATATTCTTATTGTTTTCTTCCAGTTCTTTGGCTTTCGGAAGCGCATTTAAACAGTCTCTGCACCATCCTGCCCAAAAATCAATAACCAGAACTTTACCTTTATGCTGATCCAGAATCTGCTGAATGGTAACCGTTTTTCCGTCTTCATCTTCCAGTTTCTGCGCCAAAGCTTGTTTGGAGAAACTTTTTTTCAGGACTTTCGGGGTCTGCTGAGAACAGCCTAATCCGAAAATTCCCATCATTAATAGTAACAACAGTTTTTTCATGTTCAAAAAAATTATGTATGCAAATCTAGACAATGCCGTGCAATCTGTACTGATTTTTTGATGACTTTATAAGAATTGATGGGATTGAAGATTTCTATTGAATTTACAATTAAAAAATTCACAAATTTTATCGTTCTGAAAACATCGACAAATATTAAGTCTGTTTAAACTTTATTTAACCGCAAAAGTCACAAAAGATCTACTAAATTTTTTATTTAAAGTTGATTGTTATAAATGAAAAAGAAAACAATAGTTTTTAAAAATCTTTGATTTTTATTCTTTTGAGCGCTTTGATTATTCTGGAAATTCGCTTTAACATTATCTTTTGTCGCTTTTGCGGTTAATTCTGAAATTAGTTTAAACAAGTTTATTGTTAATAATCTTAGGTTTACTAATAATTTTTCACCAAACCTTTTACCACAGCAATTACATTCGGCATGGCTTTATTGGCTGCATTCAGAACTTCTTCGTGAGAAACGGAGTGGGCAATATCGGGACCGCCTAAATCGGTCACGACGGAAATACCGAAAACATCCATTCCCATATGTTTAGCAACGATCACTTCCGGAACGGTACTCATTCCCACAAGATCTCCGCCAATGGCTTTAATCATTCCGTATTCTGCGGGAGTTTCGAAAGTGGGTCCCTGTAAAGCTAAATAAACACTTTGGTGGACGGTAATATTCTGTTCAGAAGCAACATTTTGTGCAACGGAGATCATTTTTCTGTTGTACGGTTCGCTCATATCCACAAATCGGGGACCGAAAGAATCGATGTTTCTGCCGCGAAGCGGATGTTCAGGCATCATATTGATGTGATCCCGGATGATTGCAATATCTCCGATCTTATAGTCTGGATTAATTCCGCCTGAAGCATTGGAAAGAATGAGATTTTTAATTCCCAACAGATAAAAAACACGGATCGGAAAGACCACCGTTTCTATTGAATGCCCTTCGTAGTAATGAAAACGACCGCTCATCATCAGAACTTTTTTCCCTTCCAGAACTCCATAGATCAGTTTTCCGCCGTGTCCTGCAACGGTAGTCTGCGGAAAGTTGGGGATTTCAGTGTATTCTAAAGTATGAATAGCTTCCACTTCATCCTGCAGTTTGCCTAAGCCGGAGCCTAAAACAATGGCAAAATCGGGAGTTTCTTTAATGATGTTTTTAACGAAATCTGCGGTCTGCTTAATTTTTTCTAACATAATCTAAGATGATTTGATTGAATTCTTCCTTTTTATCAATAATTACATTGATCGGCCAGTAGTACACAATATCTCTAAGATAATCAAAACTTTTCAGGCGCACGTAGTCTTTTTCAGTGGTTAAAATCAATTTATATTCCCCTAGTTTTTTATATTCCGCTACTATATTTTTGATGTCTGCTTCCGTGAAATTATGATGATCTCTGAATTTTAAGTGTTTTACCCTTTGCGAAAATTTCGCAAGATGGGTAAGGAGAGGTTTCGGATTGGCAATTCCTGTAATTAAAAGAATATCATAATAATTCAGGTTGTTGTCGGGAAGCATTTTTTCTCTTCCGTATACATTTTCGTCGTATCCGATGGATGAAAAGAATACTTTCTGCGTACGGTTCGGTCTTATTCTGGAAATGTAATACTGTTTGGTTTCCTCGGTAAGTTCATCTGGGCATTTGCTCACCATGATGATATCCGCTCTTTTGGATCCTGCTCTTGATTCTCTCAAATCTCCCGCAGGTAAAAGATGATCTTTGAAGTAAGGATCATTAAAATCGGTCATCATAATATTGAATCCTGCTTTTATCGCTCTGTGCTGCATTGCATCATCCAGAACCAGAACATCAAGATCCATATCGCTGATTACTTTTTTGGCTCCGGGAACTCTTTCTTCGGAAACTGCGATTACGAAACGGTTTTTAAAGCGTTCAAACAACTGCATGGCTTCATCGCCCACAGTTTTGTAATTACTTTCATAATTCGTAACAGCGTATCCTTTCGTAAGTCTTCCGTATCCTCTGGAAAGCACGCCGGTTCTGTAATGTTTGGACAGGAAATGAGCAAGATACATCACCATCGGCGATTTTCCGCTTCCGCCCACAGAAAGGTTTCCGACACAGATTATCGGCGTTTTGAATTTCACAGATTTAAAAATTCCCAGATCATACATTGTGTTTCGGATACCCGTTACCATGTGATAGCCGAGGGAAAAAGGATAGAGGTACCATCTTTTCATACGTTTGCAAAAATAGGAAATTTCGCAGGGATTTGGATGAATATGGGAGCTACTTTTCGATATTTATTTAAAAAATCTGTTATTGATTATCATCAAATTAAAGTATTTTTGTAGAGTTATTTTTATTTACCTTGAGATATTTTATAGAATTTTCCTACAACGGCAAGAATTATTTCGGTTACCAGATTCAGCCGAATGCTATTTCTGTACAGGAAGAACTGGAGAAAGCACTTTCCACGATTTTACGAGAAGAAATTAAGACAACGGGAGCGGGGAGAACGGATACGGGTGTTCATGCGAAGAAAATTTTTGCTCATTTTGATACGGAGAAAATTTTGGATCAGGAACTGGTGAGAAGGCTGAACAGTTTTCTTCCGGCGGATATTTCCGTTAAGAGAATATTTCCTGTAAAAGATGATTTCCATGCGCGTTTTGACGCTACTTACCGAACGTACGAATATTATATTTCGCTTGAAAAAAATCCGTTCACGGAAGAATCGGCGTGGCAGCACTGGAGGAAACCTTTAGATATTGATAAAATGAATGAAGCCTGTAAAATTTTATTTGAATATGAGGATTTTACCAGCTTTGCAAAATTACATACCGACAATAAAACCAACTTCTGCAAAATGTACAAAGCAGAATGGGAACAGAATGGAAGTGAACTGAAATTTACAGTTTCTGCGAACCGCTTTCTGAGAAATATGGTGAGAGCTATTGTGGGAACTATGGTTGAGGTAGGTTCAGGAAAATTACAGCCTGAAGACGTAAGAAAAGTCATTGAAGACAAACACCGAAACTCTGCGGGAACTTCTGCACCGGCTCACGGATTGTATCTCGTGGATGTTGGATATGATTTTGAGTAATATTTAAACACAAATTCCACAAATAATTTTAGATTTTCTTTATTAGATTTGAGTCATTTGTGAAAAAATATTAGTGTAATTTGTGTTTAAAAGAAAACAAAAAAACGAAAATCATGAACGGAGTAATATTTAAACACAAATTCCACAAATAATTCCACGAATATTCACAAATAATTTTAGATTTTCTTTATTAGATTTGAGTCATTTGTGAAAAATATGGGTGTAATTTGTGTTTAAATGAAAAAAAAATAAAAGATTTTTGAGGCTTATGTTTTCCCTTACAAGGTAAAATGTAATCTTTGATCTTATGTGAAACAATTCTACGTTGTTTTGATGAGGTAAAAATTTTTTCAGGAAGGAATCGAATTTGTAATGCTGTATTGAGATGCTTTCAGCATGACAACCTCCTGAAATTAGAATCAACTGATGAGAGATTCATCTATACCATAAATAACATCAATCTGAATTTTTCATTGGTATTTCACAACTTGTAAAGGCTGACAAATTTGAAAGTCTTATTTTTGCATAGAATTTTATATAATTCTTTTCTTCAATTCGTACAATGAAAAAACAAGATACCTGGGGAATTGTAAAGAGGCTGTTCTTTATCGGAATGAAGTTCCGTTCTTGGTTCATCCTTACTTTAGTGATTTCCATTTTTCTGGCAATAGTTTCTACTTACCGTCCTTATCTTACCATGGAAGTGGTGGATAATGATATTACCAAACTGAAAGATAAAGCGCTGATGCTAAAGCATATTTATCTTCTAATCGGTCTGGTTTTCACAGAGACCATTTTAAACTTTTTTCTGGTTTATTTCTCCAATTTTATTTCTCAGAATGTAATCAGAGACATAAGAGAGAGGTTGTATAATAAGCTGATTTATTTTAAAACATCTTTCTTCGATAAAACTCCGATCGGGCAATTGGTGACAAGAGCGGTTGGCGATGTAGAAACCATTGCAACGGTGTATACGGATGGTTTTTTGATGGTTTTCGGAGATGTACTGAGAATTATTTTTGTACTGGTAATGATGTTCAGTACCAATGTTCATCTCAGTTATATTACATTGGCTATTTTACCTTTAATGGTCGTCATTACAAGATTTTTCCAGAAAAGGCTGAAAAAAGCATTCGGAGATGAAAGAAACTGGACTTCGAACCAAAACTCTTTCGTTCAGGAAAGACTGGCGGGAATGCCGATCATTCAGGTTTTTAACAGGCAGGAAGCTGAATTTAAAAAGTTTGATGATATTAATATTACTTTAAAAAGTGCGTTGCTGAGAACGGTTTTTATCTTCTCTCTGTTTTTTCCTGTGGTGGAATTAATTTCGTCTCTTTTCATCGGGTTTATCCTTTTTTACGGAGGATATATTACGATCAGTGCGGGAGTTGTGATTGCGTTTATCCAGTATATTTCGATGCTGATCCGTCCTTTACGACAGATTGCCGACCGTTTCAACAATATTCAGCGAGGAATTGTAGGTGCAGAAAGAGTTTTAGGGTTAATGGATGAAGACAATGCGATGTCGAACAACGGAAAAGTAAGGAAAGATCATTTTGACGGAAAAATAGAGTTTAAAAATGTACATTTTGCGTACGATGAAAAGCAGGAAGTATTAAAGGGAATTGATTTTAAAGTAAATCCGGGTGAAACTGTTGCAATCGTTGGCGCAACCGGAGCCGGAAAATCTACGATCATCAGTTTAATTACAAGATTGTATGATATTAATTCCGGAAATATTTTAATAGATGATGTGGATCTGAAAGATTATGAGCTTTATAATTTAAGAAGCCACATCGGAGTCGTTCTGCAGGATGTTTTCCTGTTCCACGGAAGTATTTTTGAAAATCTTTCGTTTGGGGATGAAAGCATTACGCTGGATAAAATAAAAGCAGGTGCAAAAGAAATTGAAGTTGATGAATTTATTGAACAGCTTCCGGGAGGATATGATTATGTGGTAAGTGAAAGAGGTTCGTCCATTTCTCTGGGACAGAGACAATTGCTGTCTTTCTTAAGAGCCTATCTGTCTGATCCGAAAATTCTGATTTTAGATGAAGCTACCTCTTCCATCGACCACGAAAGTGAAAAATTAATTCAGAGAGCCACGGAAAAAATTACGAAAAACAGAACGTCGATCATTATTGCACACCGACTTTCAACCATTGAAAAAGCCGATAAAATTATCGTCATGGAGCATGGAAAAATTGTTGAAGAAGGCAAACATCTTGAACTTCTGGACAAAAACGGTTATTACTCCACGCTTTATAAAGCTCAGTTGAGACCTGAAGTGGAACTGGAAGAAGAAACTAAGAAGTAATTTGTTGTAGATACAAGAAGGTTAAAATCGATTGGTTTTAACCTTTTTTTATTTGATTTCGTATTCTTTCTGTAAAATTTTCAAAAATTCATCCTTGGAGATTCCTTTTTCGGATTTGAAATGAATATTCATCAAGCCTTCGTCTGTAGTAAACTGATCTTTTCTGTAAAGATGATCCAATAAACTCTGAAGTGAATATTGTCTGGTTTCAATGCTGTATATTCTGTCATCAACTATTTTCGTTTCAGATAATACAGGTTCGTTGTCATTTATAAAAGCTTTCTGCTCAATTCTTATATCGTAATCCTGTGTTTTTTCAGCAAAAGGAGACATAAAAAGCAACATGATGCAAGGAATAGAAATTCCGAACAGAAGATTCCATAACGCATGATAAAGCATGCTGTAAAAAATATTCAGCCTTACACGAATGTAGCTTAAAATAAGCCCTCCCGATAACTGAGAAGCCACAATGAAAGGAGAAAGGGCGTAGAATTTCCACGAGTCGTTTACATAATTGTCTAGATGTACAAATCCGAAAATGATTGAAGAAATATAGACTAAAAACGGAAAAATTCTGTTCCATTTTTCCCTGCTGATAAAGTTTGAAAAAAGCTTTTTGTAACGAAGAACGTATCTGAAAATAAATTCTTCAGAAAGCGGAGCAAAAATTACCATTAAAAAGACCGCCTGAAACCATGTTAGATTTTCAAAAGCATCGGATGGTTTTAAAGTGATAAATTTTTCCGCGAGATAGTTTAAAGGAAGCACTAAAACCAAAAAGAAAATAATCTCAATAATCAGCAGATTGGAAATGAAGTGAAATTTTCTTTTTGAAGAAAATTCAATCTGAACGTCATCTGGCTTTTTTATAAACTGTAAAAGATCTTTGGTATCACGTTTCAATCTTTGTAAATAATTCACGAAGTAATTTTTAAAGCACGAAATTAAAATTTTAACGTTAATGAAAGTTCATTTTTTGTGAAATTTACCAGCATTCACATTTTTTCAGAAGTTTTTGGATAATAAAATCAGGATTTTTTCATCTTGAAGATTTTACTGAATTGAAGCATAATCGGGAGTTTTAAATTCAGATTTCTGTGCCTGAAAAAAATTAAACAGTGATAAAAGGAATGCTGTAAAAGCTGTTTTGAGCGTCGTGGGTATAAAGTTTTTGAATTATTTATTTAAACGTTAAATCTGTTAAAAATGTATACATTTTGTAAAATAAATTCGATTGTCGTAAATATTTTAGTAAAATATTGCCTGAATCTTATGTTTATAAGGAATATTTTATTAACTTTATTCAGAATTTAAACACGACCCCTTTATTTTGGTAGGGTGTTTGATGTAAAGAGGTAATTTTAATTAAATCCAAAAATATAGATGAAGAATATACAAGATGAATTTCAGGTTTTTAAAGACGAATTAAGAAAGTTGAATATCGAAGTACAGAAAGTGGTGAAAGTAGGGAACGGCAGTATGGATTTCCACGAAGTTTTTTATAAATCGCCAAGGTATGAAGATGTGAAGAGCGTTTATGTTCAGAGGCATAATCTGGACAATATTTTAGAGAAATTTAAGCAGGCTTATCATTAAATAGAAATCGCGGCTCAGGGAACCTGAGCCGCGAATTTTTTATCATCAATTAATCCTTATCCAGTGTAGAGGTTTTTCTGGTGTCCTTCATTCTGATATATATCACGAAGGAAAAGAAAATACAGGCTGTAATGTACCAGTAGAAATAATGTTCCACATTTGCCTGTTTAAACCAAAGTGCAATATACTCTGCCGTTCCTCCGAAAACGGCAACCGTTAAAGCGTAAGGTAGCCCGACTCCCAAAGCTCTTACTTCAGACGGAAAAAGTTCGGCTTTTACTACGGCATTGATAGAGGTGTAGCCGCTCACGATAATTAAAGCCGACATAATCAGGAAAAACGCCCCCCACATGGATGTGGTGTGGCTTAAAGCATTTAGCAGGGGATAGGTGAAGAGGGTTCCCAGAATTCCGAATGCCAATAATAAAGGTCTTCTTCCGATCTTATCCGACAGCGCTCCGAAAACAGGCTGTAAGCAAGCGAAAATAAACAGAGAAATAAAAGAGATCAGGGTAGATTCTTCTTTGGTAAGATGAACGGTATTCACCAGAAATTTCTGCATATACGTAGTGTAGGTGTAGAAAGCTAACGTTCCGCCCAATGTTAATCCTACAACGGTAATTAATGCTTTCGGATGTTTAAGCAGTTCTTTTAAAGTCCCTTTTTTCTTTTCACCCAGATCTTTTTTGTTTTCAAAAGCTTCAGTTTCATGAAGATTGGCCCTTAAATATAAAGCGATGACAGAAAGCAAGGCTCCGATCACAAAAGGAATTCTCCATCCCCAATCTTCGAGTTGGACTTCCGTTAAAAGCAATTTCTGTAAAATAAGCTGAATTCCCAAAGCAATTAACTGTCCGCCAATTAAAGTCACATACTGAAAGCTGGAATAAAATCCTCTCCGGTCTGAAGTTGCCATTTCGCTGAGGTAGGTTGCCGAAACGCCATATTCTCCGCCAACACTCAGTCCCTGCAATAACCTTGCGATTAATAACAGAAGAGGAGCCAAGACACCAATGGTTTTATAAGTGGGCGTTAAAGCAATGAGTAAAGACCCGAAAGACATCAGCAAAACGGAAAGCGTCATTGCTTTTTTTCTTCCGACTCTGTCGGCAATACTTCCGAAAAGCCATCCTCCTACGGGACGCATCAGAAAACCGACTGCAAAAATTCCGGCTGTGTTTAAAAGCTGTGCCGTCATATCCGAATCCGGAAAAAAAGCATTTGAAAAATAAATGGCAAAGGCAGCGTAAGCATACCAGTCGTACCATTCTACCAGATTTCCGATCGATCCGCCTACAATTGCTTTGATTCTTTGGGTGGTGGTGATTTGTGATGAATTCATGCAGGAAAGATATTTCTTTTCTTTAATTGTGAAAAGTATTTTAGATATAATTTATCTGAAAATTGTATACAAAAACTGACTTCCCCATTCAGGAAGCATATATGTCCTTAAATTTTCGTCTTTGGCTAAAAACTCCATTCCCTGCAATCCATTATGCATTTCCATATTTCCAACACCTTTGATGCTAAACATTGCCATCATCAAATGATAGTTTTTTTCATCCATCAGTCGATAAATTTCAGGTATATCATCCTCAGTTTTGCCGGTAAGATGAGAGAATGCACTTGCATAAAAATGCTGATACATGGGATCATTAGTTTCTATTAAAGAACTTTCATAATAATATTTAATGATGTTGTAAATTTTCTCGTATAGATGATTTTCAGTTTTCAGGATAAATTGTTTTCTGTAATTTTTTATCGGGACAATTCTTTCGGGCGAAATATAAAAGTATTCCGAATATCCGGAATAAATGACCTCAACTAATGGTTTATGATCGAAGCGGGAAAATTTTCGGACAATAAAGTTCTCGGCTATTTTATTTTCTGGAATCAATGCTAAGTTTAATGCCCCTTTTTGTTTGAACTGTCTGTAAAAATCTTCCGTTTCACTACAGTTTAAAGAACTTTCAGATAATTTATCATATTTAATGAAATACCTGTAACCTAAAACAAACTGAATAGCATAGTGAACGGAAACGTGAGATGAATACATGCGTGTTTATTTCAGACCAATATAAAAATAAAACCGTTCTCCAGAAAGAACGGTTTTAAGTAGGCAGTAAAAATTTTTAAAATCGATATCCCAGAGACAATCCGCTTCTGAAGCCAAGCCATGGTCCGTCTACATTTACTCTGGCTCCGTTTGCATTGGTTTCTACGGTGTAATTCACATAAGGAATATCCAGATCTTCAATTTCTTTTTTCAGCTGAGCCTGCATATCGGGAGTCAGGATCACATCACTCGTCATGGTAAAATCGCCCTGTCCTTTTCCGTAATGCGCTCCTGCGATCCAGAAATCCAGAACTAAATTTTTGCTTGGCGTAAGGAAAAACTGAACGCCCACCATTACGCCGCCGCTGTTTCCGTGTGCGCTTCCGTTTCCTTTCAGAGGAATCTGATAGGTCGTTCCGCTGAAGGTATAATCATAATAAAAATCGAATGTGTTGGAAGTAATTTTGGAATATCTGTAATAAGGGGCTACATAAAATCCTTTTCCGTAACCGGCTCCGAGATAAAACCGCGGTTCGATGGTAAAGTTGAACGATTTTACTTCGAGATTCTGAAATCTTTTTTCGTCTTCATCGCTCAGAAATGAATTGATGAAAGGAACTTTCCCTTCAGGCATGGTTCCGAATCCCATATTTAAAGAAAACCACTGGTTGAAAGCTCTTTCGTAAGAGAGATTGATGTTTCTGAAAACATAAGCCGTAACATTTGTCTTGATAATGTTCATTTTATCCGGGTTTTCAGGTGCTGTCATTTTAATGATATCCTTTTTAGCAGGAGTTTCAGGAGCAGTAGTTTCCTGTGCAGAAAATCCTGAAAAGATAAAAGAGGAAAGAAGGAAGAAGTATTTTTTCATGATCTTATATTTAGTAGGTGATAATTTTCAGAGAGCAAAAAACGGGCAAAAAAATGAAAAAATACACTTTCGTGTGAAAAATTAAAGATTTGTTGATGGTTTAAGTCTTTTTGATGATAATTTCAGATTTGAAAAGATTTATGGTAATCATATATTGAATATGCGTGATTTCAATTCTGTGAATCTCCATGCAAAAGTATATCACAAATAAAACCTCTTGTTTTCACAAGAGGTCGATGAACATAAAAAAAATAAAAAGTAAATCTTAATATGGTCAAACATTATATGAATTTACAGATTATCTTGTAAAATTATGTTAGAGATTTTTTTTCATCAGGTAATCTGAATTAAACTAACTTAACGTTAACTGCGTTTAATCCTTTCTCGCTTTTTTGTACTTCAAAACTCACTTTATCGTTTTCACGGATTTCTCTTGTGCTTAGTCCTGAAGAATGTACAAAAATGTCTTTGCTCCCGTCTGCAGGAGAAATAAATCCGAAGCCTTTTGCTTCGTTAAAAAATTTTACTGTGCCTTGTTGCATGGTAATTGGTATTAAAATTATGGTATTATAAATCTGTCGACTTCACAGATTTTATTTTTGAAACGAAACGACAGGCATTGTAAATCCTATCAGTTTCTGAATGTTTTTTAAATCGGTACGTTCCTGATCGTCACAAAATGAAACCGCTGTTCCTTCAGCTCCCGCTCTTCCGGTTCTTCCGATCCGGTGTACATAGGTTTCAGGGACATTGGGAAGTTCATAGTTAATCACGTTAGGAAGTTCATCAATATCTATTCCTCTTGCTGCAATATCGGTAGCAATCAGAACATTTATCTTGCTGTTCTTAAAATCGTTGAGTGCCGTTTGTCTTGCAGTCTGAGATTTGTTTCCGTGGATTGCCATCGCAAAAATTCCTGCACTTTCCAGCTGCTCCACAAGTCTGTTGGCGATGTGTTTGGTTTTTGTAAAAACCAGTGAGCGTTCTTTTCCTTTGTCTTGCAGAATATTGATGAGTAACCCTGTTTTATCTTTTTTCTCTACGAAATATACAGACTGCTGAACGCTTTTTGCTGTAGAAGATACCGGATTTACTGTTATTTTTTCAGGATTATTCAGTATCGTTTCCGAAAGATTTTTGATGCTTTCCGGCATGGTTGCAGAAAAGAACAAAGTCTGTCTTTTTTTAGGAAGCATCTGAATAACTTTTTTCACATCATTTACAAATCCCATATCAAGCATACGGTCTGCTTCATCTAAAACAAATATTTCAATTTTGGAAAGATCAATATACCGTTGGTTCACAAGATCAAGCAATCTTCCGGGAGTTGCAACCAGAATGTCCACTCTTTTTCTGAGGGCTGAAAGCTGTGCTCCGGCAGACACTCCTCCGTAAATGGAGAGTTGCGAAAGGGGTAAATATTTACTGTATATTTTGAAGTTTTCTTCTATCTGTATCGCAAGTTCTCTTGTTGGAGTAAGGATTAATGCTCTGATTGAGTTATGTTCCGGAGTATATTTTTTTAATAGCTGAAGAATAGGCATCGCAAATGCGGCTGTTTTTCCTGTTCCCGTCTGTGCGCAGCCTAAAATATCATTTCCGGCTAAAATATGAGGGATTGCAGAAGCCTGTATTTCGGTTGGTTTAGAATATCCCGCCTCTGTAACAGCTCTTACAATAGGATTAATTAAATTTAAATTTTTAAAACTGATCATAATAATTTCGGTTTCCCGTTATGGTAAGCAAATTCATTTTAAGAATTTGAATAGGTTATGGCTGAGAAACAACAGTTTGTACTTCTGTTATCTCAACATTCTATTGTATTGCGTTGATATTATTTTCGTGAAATAATGTGAACAGCACACAATGACATATCATCTTTCAAATAAAAAAAATGTCTGAATTCTACTTGAAATCGCTCTGATAATCGGGTGGCTGAAAAGGCAAACTGAAAGAAAAATTGTGATCTTAAACTAATACAGAATAGCGAAGGCAGAAACCTGTTTTATTAATGCTTTGGCAAATATACAATAAAATAAATGAATATTTTTTGATTTAATTAGTTGATTATCAAAATTTTATTCTTACCTTCCGCACACAACAGAATTGTTTGCATCATGCGGATAATTTTAATCCAATACGTATGCAAGAGCACTCAGGCGCCATTCTCGCGCAACCCAAGGAATCTGTTTCCGGGTCTTTAAGACAGGTAAGGATCGCTTATTTCATTATGATTCATCACAAACCGGCTGTATTTAAAGAACTGTTTGAAAAAATTTATACCAGAGATCAGTTTTATCTTATTCATATAGACCGTAAAGCGAAGGCGGAGCTAACAGAGGAAATACAGAATTATCTTGTACGGTTTCCCAATGTGTATATTTTAGAAAGTGTAAATATCGTTTCCGGAGGATTCAGTATGATCCAGACGGAACTGAATGCGATGGAATATCTTCTGAATGCAAGTGTTGAGTGGGATTATTTCATCAATTTAAGCGGTGAAGATTCTCCTTTGAAATCGCAGCAGATTATCCGGCAGTTTCTTACCGTGAATAAAGGAAGGAATTATATTTTTTACTACGACCAGAAATTTTACAGACCAGATACGCTTCAGCGGATACAAAATCATTTTACAGAGCTTACCCACAAAATTTCATCCTATGTTTACAGAAGAGAATTTATGAAAGGAGTGGTGCCTTACATCGGTGGAAAATGGTTTATGTTTACCAGAGAGACCTGTGTGTTTTTAACAAATAACAAGAGTGTGATGGATTTTGAAGATTATTATCTTCATACCCTTCTTCCGGCAGAATCTTTCTTTCAGACCGTATTAATGAACACTGATTTTTCTGATATTATTGTAAATGACGATAAAAGGGCAGTTCTTGAGAAAACATTCTTCAGCAGAGATGTTTATACTCATCAGTTTATTGAATCTCTTAAAGCGGGAAATCATCTTTTCATCAGAAAAATGGGCTCTCAACCCCATCAAAATCTTATCAGCTATATCGAGAACACGTATCAGCTTCCTCTTACAGAAGTTAATGAAATTGAAAGGGAGCTGAAAAAGCACGACCGCCAGAATAATTAACGAGGTTTCTTTTAAAACTTATAAACAATCGCATTAACATTCATTCCTGCGCCAACTGAGGCAAACAGAACAACATCACCTTTCCGGATATTATGATTTTCCAGTTCTCCTTTTAAAATCATGGTAAGCAAAGATGGGATGGTTGCAACGCTGCTGTTTCCGAGTTTCTGGATTACCATAGGCATGATATCTGCGGGCATTTTTAGTCCGTACAATTTGTAAAATCTTTCTACAATGGCTTCGTCCATTTTTTCATTCGCCTGATGAATAATGATCTTATTTACCTGATCAATGGTGTATTCACTGTTGTCAAGGCACTTTTTCATAGCATCAGGAACGTGTACGAGAGCAAATTCATAGATTTTTCTGCCCTCCATTTTTATATATTTTGTGTCCTGACAGGCTTCGTTGTTGTAGGATTTACCAAAGAATAGATAATCTTTTTCCTTAAGTGTGTAAGAAGCCGAAAGATGAGACTGTATACCGGAATTGTCCTGATCATTATATTCCAGCACAACGGCTCCTGCTCCGTCTGCATAGATCATGCTGTCTCTGTCGTGGATATCAACTACTCTGGACAGTGTTTCTGCTCCGATGATCAGACATCTTTTTGCTATGCCGGATCTGATGAAAGCATTTGCCTGAATGACACCCTCTATCCATCCCGGACATCCAAACAGAATATCATAAGCCACACAGAAATTATTTTCAATTTTCAGAAGATGTTTTACTCGTGCTGCAAGACTCGGAACCATATCCGACTGCACTGTTCCGTAGCGGACATCGCCAAAATTATGGGCAAAAATAATATAATCTAACGTTTCAGGATCTATACCGGAATCTTCTATCGCAGCCTGCGCAGCAATTAACCCAAGATCAGAGGTAACCTGATCTCTGGATGCATATCTTCTCTCCTCGATACCGGTAATTTTTTTTAATTTTTCGGTAAGTGAGAAATTGTCATCTTTTAAGACAACTCCTTTATCATCTAAAAAGATATGATTGTTAAAAAATAAATTATCAACTGTTTCGGAAGGTATACAGTTACCGATTCCAATGATTTTACCTGTCATCTGAAAAATTTTATTTGTAATCTATAAACAAAATATTTAATACTTTTTTTATCTTTTCTGTAAACTTAAATAATGAAATATTCAATTTTGCTGTTCTGACAGATGCCTGTTTTTTACGAATTTTTTTCCTCAATAAAAAACTTCATTTAAAAGTGATAATATAATTATTTGCTAGAATGAATTTCTAACTCTAAAGGTAGCAGATTAAAAATAAATAATACTATATTTTCAGACCTTTATCTGTAAAAAATATATGAGTTGCATGGTAAATAATAACGGATGAAATTCCTTTTTTTGCAGAAGACTTCTCTATGATTGTTTGAATGATAATGGATGTAAAGCTGATCAGTGAGAGATAAGTTTTGGCAATGGTTTGATTTTCAGTGTTTAATCGTTAAAAATCTGTCCGGAAAATTTTCCGGACAGATTTTATTTTTTATGTTCAAATTTTTATTTCTTAATGAATTTTGCAGTTTCCTGTTTATTGTCTTTTCCTGAAATCTCGATGAAGTAAGATGCAGGAGGAAGTTCGGAAACCTGTATTTTTCCGGATTTTAAATCTGATGTTTTGATTAGTTTTCCATCCAGACTGTAAATTTTTGCCTGAGTGTAATTTTGGGTGTCTCCTTTAAAATTAATAAAATCGTAAGCCGGATTCGGGTATATTTCCAATCTCTGTTTTTGAGCAGACCAATCTCCGGCTGCCAATACTGTCGTATTTAAAGCCTGTGCCGAGTTCGTTGTCTGGTTATTAATTCCTGCTACCGGAATATTTACCACGGTTTCATTGGTGGTGAGGAGCGGAAATTTATATAAGCTTCCGTAATAGGAATAAGAAGTGTTTACGATAGTTCCTATGGGAAATAAAAAAGAGGTATCGTTAGGAAGGTAAAGATTGAAATTCTGAACAGATTTTACCCTTAAAACATTTGTAAAGGTAGAAGAAGCCAAAAGCAGATTTCCCCACGCATCGGCGGTAAGGGTAATTGTGCCTTTGCAAAGACCGTTTGCAGTAGTAGACGTGAATGTTCCCTGTGCCTGATCTGTCTCGCTGTATCCGTAAGCAGCGGGATAGGAGATAAATGTTCCGTTGTTGGATGATAAATTAAGCGTGGCATCCGTGGTTACAAGCCCCGTAATTTCGAGTTTTGAAGCCGACTGTTTGTAATACACTGTATTTGAACTTCCGGTGAGCTTCAGAGTAGAACCGGGGAAGGTTGAAATTTCAGACGCAGAAGGAGTGGAGTAGGCTGCGGGTGCGGAACCGCTTAATACCAATGAAGAATTGTTAAACGTGATATTCGCTCCCGTCCCGGAATTGTTGGGAGTTCCGGTGGCAAGAAGATAATTGGGATTATCTCCGGAAACAGGATCGTTAAAGGTTTTGGTAACGGTAGTCTGCGCGTTGCACACTCCATAAAATGACAACATCAATAGTAAAATTTTTTTCATTTTCGATTTTTTACTAAAGATAATCAAAAAGTTACGTTCAGAATGTGTTTTTTATTTTAAAATTTTCAATAAATCTTAAAGAATAAATTTTTTATAGGCAAAATGAGATTTTGGGTAAATAAAATTCTCTATTAGGATAAAAAAATATAAAAAAAGCCGCTCAAAAAAGAATAGCTGATCTGTGTATTAAATAAGAATGTTTAAAATAAAAAATAATTTTGTTCCTTTAGGAGCAGAATCTGTGTAGAAATAAGAATAAACCCATCAATCAATCCGTAGGATTGATATCTATAATACGATAAATATTCTAAAGATAGCGTTCCTCGGAACGCCGAACATCTTGTAAATATGATTTCTAGACAGATAAAACTCCATAGAGTTTTATCTTTTTTATTTTAAAACAGCTTCAATACACAAATTATAATTTTCGAAAAGTTTTGTAATGGGAAATGCTAAACTAAATTTAAGTTTTAGAGTGAAAATTAATTTTAAAAAGCACTTATTAATTTTCATATTTTAAATGATCAGCATAATAGCCAAATGCTCTTTCATTAAAATTATTTTCAGCAACATGATAGCAGAGTCGGCTTACGTAAAAAATTAATGTCAAAATAATTATTGATTTTAATGGAAAGAATATTTTCCTTTTTACGACGGTTTTTTTCTCTTTACCTTTATTAACCGTTTCCAGAATTTTAAATTTATGTTTTCCTTTTGAGAACTCTACGAAGATATAAACTATATATAAAGTTAAAACGCAAAAAAGTGTTAGTAAAGAAATAATTGCCAATGATCTTGCTAAATCTATTCTTATCTGAATTTCATTCAATTCTTTTCTTATAGGGTCGGATTTGAGATAACACCAATTTTTACATGTATAATAAATTCCGTTTACATAACTGATGAATGCTTTTTTCTTCATTTTATGATTCAATATAGCAGTTCCGTTGTTTTTCCAGAAATCTTCAACATTATCATCTTTGAAAAAAGTGTTATTGGAATTTCTTATCATATCACCACTGAGTTGCTTATTTTTGAAAATCTGTTTTCCTAATCCAGAAAGCTCTTTTTCATTTTTAACTAGAGATTCCATTCTTATTTCTCCCTCTGTACAAAAAACATTTTTATCCTTAAAAAATTTTACAAGAGGATTTCTACTGATTTCACTATCTGCTAAATGATCTGTGAAATCTTGTGTAAGAACTCCCAAGGTAAATACGCATATCAATGCAAATATTGTATATCCTGTTTGTTTTAGTTCATTCCTCAGAAGGGTTGTAAGATAATTAACAAAGGCTTCAGAATTTAATTTTCTAATATCAAAAAATCGATAACTTAAATACACTATAAATATAAGGGCAAAAAGGCAAAAAGTGCCAATACATAATGTAGATAAATAGCTAAACAGATCAAGATCAAACATAACAGTAATTTTTTTTAAACTTTTATTATACCAATATTAATATCAGCTAAAAGTTCATATCAAAATTAGTTTATGTAAGTTTTTATGGCAATTACCCTTTTGTGTAAGCTTATACAAAAGCAAAAAAAATAAATTTTATCACTCAGAAATTGCATATGCATCTATACCAATTGATCTCATATATTCTGAAGGTGTTTTATTTTCAATCTGTTTAAAGGCTCTGTTAAATGTAGACTGATGCTTAAAGCCTGCAGAAATATAGATATGCATTAAAGTATATTTTGGATAATTTACTTTCATTTCATCCTTGATATAATTAATACGATAGGTATTGATGAGGTTTTTAAAATTAGTATCAGAATTCTGGCTGATCGCTTTAGAGAGATAGGTGGTATTGATCCCGAATTCGTATGCAAGATCCTGAATGCCAAATTCCGGATTTTTCCATGGAGTTTCAGATTCCAGATATTCTTTAATACGGTGATAAATTTCGGTATACATCTGAAGATTTTCTTCATCACTTTCTTTTGCTTTGCTTTTTTCAGATGCAGTGTCTTCGTTTTCGGGGGTAGCTTTTGAATCTTTGTACTGATGTTTTTTTTCAAAAATCTTTATGTTGTAAAATATCAGAAATAAAGAGATTGGCAGAAATGTTAATAAAACTTTTACTTTGCTTAGATGAGCGTTTTTGTTGACGATAATATCGGGAAAGTAGGATAATGGAAGATTTACCATAATAACAAGAAGCAGTGTGATAAGAGATGTCACCAATAGCACGGTTCTGAAACTGTAAAGATTGTATAGTCCTAAAGGAAGAAGGGCAAAAAATAAAATAGTTTCGGGAGCGATTTTCCAGAACATAAAAAGTAATACAAAAAGCAATGTGATTTTTGCAACAAGGTAATAATCAAGAAAGTATTTCAGGATTTGGTATTCCAACCGGTAATTAACGGTTGTTACCAATCCTAAAAGCAAAACCGTTGCAAAAAAGAAAACTACAATATTTTCATTCCCTTCAAAATAGAAAATGAGGGTATGAATAAATAAAATAACCATCAGCATCAAATTGTAATGGAAAAAGAACATTTTAATCAGATGTTCTCCAGGAGTTCCGTCCGGTTTTGTATTCTGGTAAAAATTAGTTTTCATGAGTTAATTGTGTTTGTCTGAAACCGTTCCTTTTTTACTTTACAAAGTTTGAAAATTTCAGTACTAAGATAATAATTAATAGAATACAATAATTCTAATAAGTTAATTTCTAAAATAGTTTATTTAATATATTGATTATTAAATATTTGAGATTATTTAAACCAGATCTTAAAACGTTAAAATTTTTATCAATCAGTTTACCTGGGAATCTATATTTGTATCATCAAAAAGCATTTGAAATGTCTGTAGATACGATAATGTTGATGTCAAGTTGGGATATGAAATATGGATTACGGAAAAAATATAATAATCAATAACACAAAAAATAAGATAAAAAAATTATGAGTTATGTCTTACAATGTAAAAAAAATCCATATCGGAAAACTTATCCATCAGAAAGTAAATGAAAAAGGAATCGATATGTACCGGATAGAGAAGTTTTTGAAATGCAGTGAAGAAGAAATTTTTTCTATGTACCAAAAACCAAGCATTGATACCGAAATTCTCTTAAGATGGAGTAAACTGCTTAAATATGATTTTTTCAGAATTTATGTGCAGCACATTATTCTTTTTTCTCCCTCTGAAAAAAGTAAAACTGAAGCACAGGAAACACAGAAACTGCCTTCTTACAGAAAGAATGTGTATACCAAAGAAATTATAAATTTTGTTCTGGAACTCCTCAATAGCGGGCTAAAAACCAAAACAGAGATCACAGAAGAATATAAAATTCCTAAGACAACACTTTACAAATGGATAGAAAAATACAACAGTCGAAATTCAGAATAAATGCTCCGGATTACAGGAAAATTTATACCGATATGATTGAAATGAAATATGTGGATAAAAGAAGAAAATGTGAAACTGTGCTTAGTAAGGCAAAACTCTCGGTGATGGATATTTTCGAACTTGAAAAAATAATTTTTGAAACCAATGGTGTTCCTGATGAAAAAGAGAACGGAAAATTTCGGGCATACGATGGTGAATCAATTTTGCAGATTCTGACCTATCAGAAAAAGAACAAGATGACCAATACAGATATTTCAAATCATTTTAAGATAAGCAGAAATTCGATAGCGAAGTGGAAGAAATTATTTCCTGAAATCTGAATTTCGGGGTAAAAGTATTCAAATCGTATTCTTACAGATTTATTCTCAAATAATTTCAACAAACAACAATTAATAATAAACAAAATGAAAAAATTATTTACAGCTTTTTTTACAGCTTATGTGTTCACCTCAGTTTTACATGGGCAAGTTGGTATTAATACCACTTCTCCGGATGCAAGCCTTGATATTCGTGCAAAAAACCATTCAGGATCTTCTCCGGGAGCCGTAACATCGGGAGATGGAGTATTAGTACCTAGAGTTAATGCTCTTTCTGTAAACGGATCGGTAAACGGACAATTGGTTTATCTTATTGCGGATGCTTATGGTTTTTTAAAAGGATTTCATTACTGGAACGGAACTGCCTGGACAGCTCTGGATGCTACTAATGATGCATGGACCAATGATTCTGCGGGAACGATGATAAAAATCGGGACAAAGTCTGACGGCTCTGCGAGAAGCAGCAATACAGATTTTGTTGCAACTGATGCAGGAAGAGTAGGAATAGGCACAAATGATCCTAAAGTTACAGTACAGATCGAAGGACAGGCGGCTTCTTCTGCAGTTCCCGACGGATTTACACCTCCGAGATTAACGAGAGCACAGCTTTCAGCAAAAGATGCATCTTACGGAAACAATCAGAATGGAACTCTTGTTTTTGTCACGACTCTGGACGGATCTGCAATAAACAAAGTGTCTAACGTTACTTCCGTAGGATTGTATTTTTATGATGCTCCTACCAGCAGATGGTATAATATCCGAAATTCATCTTCCGGAGTGGTGGAAGGTTTTAAAATTATTACAGGAACTTACTCTCCTACCACACCTTATGTAGTACAACCGGACGATTATATTTTGATTTTAAGATACAGCACCGCTTCTACCGGAGGAAATACTTCTGCAAACGTAAGCACTACAAGTCCATATCTTAACAATGCTGCGAATTTGCAGCTTCCGGATCCTACAACCTGTCCGGGAAGAGTTTTGCATTTTATTAATGACAGTGATAAAGTAGGTTCTTCAACGGCTGAAAATGTTTATACCAATTATGCAATGCATTCTGCACTTACTGATACAAACAGTTTTAGCTCCAGAAGTGCTTTAAGCAACTATGAAATTTCAACGGGGCAAAATAATTCGCAGTGGAAAATCATAAGTGACGGAACCCGATGGATTTCGCTGCAGGTTGTAATAGTGTAACACAAATGTTTATTATAAGTAATCGTAATGAGAAAGGCTGTTGTAATGACAGCCATCTTTTTATATAAGAAGTTATCACAAACTTTATTTTAAATTTAATACTGAGTGAGAGATGTTAAACGAAACAGCAATAATTCATTGTCCGATAATATTTTGTATTCATACCCAATTTCCTTCCAAATGGCAATTAATTTTTCTTTCGCTTTACTGTCATCTGAAACTACTATGATGTGTTCTTCATGTTTCCATTCACGTCTGAAAATAAGATCATATTCTTTGTCTATTCTTCTGGCTCCTGTTAAAATTGAAAGGAGATCGACATCATCAGAATTAACGTAATTCCTACGAAGAATATTTGATTTGATTTTTTCAATCAGTGAATTGGTGTACGCTGTATCTTCCGGTAGATTTTCAAATAACTTCATTATGTAATCATGATCATGTGTTCTTTCTTTTCTTTCCTCCGTTTCAAAAAGTTTGCAGATTTCCTCGCTGAACCATTCTCCTGAACCCATAACTCGATATTCCTTTGTAGTTTTATCATACACTAAAGGACCGGGACCGATAATGTGCCCTCTTTCATCATCCGGATCATATATTTTATGTGTCCAGAAAAATATGATCATTTCTTCCGTATCAAAGTATTCGGCAATTTTAAAATCGGGGCTTATTTCCTTTTCAATGATTTGTTGAGCAAAATTCAGGTCGATCATATTGCCGTAATCATTTTATTAATCTCGGCATTAATTCTCTCCGCAATCCACGTTTTATCTTCGGGAGATAAATCGTTTAAAAGGTTGTCGTTGTTTTCATTAAAATCGGTGATCACATCTTCCAGAAATTCCTTTTTAATTTCGGAAACTCTAGAATGATTGTTTAAATCTAAAGTCCCGATTTTAGAAACAGCACTTTTCAGTCTGTTTTGGGTAACGTAGTTTCTCAGTTCGTCTACAATAAAGGAGAGTTCCTCCGTTTTGGAAGAGACATTCGGGATGAACGACCATTTTTCAGCTTCATGAAACTTTTCCTCTTCATCGAATTCCGAGTTTTTCAATTTGATAATAGGTCTTTGAAATTCATTGTTATCCAATTGATTAAAAGGCTTTATCACGACGCCTTCAATTAAATTATCGTTCAGTTCCGGAAGATTAAATTCTTTGGGAACAGCAGAATTGATCCTGATATTGAAATTCATCGCTTCATTAAATTTTCCTATCAGCAAAGGTTTTGCATAAAATATTTTAAATTCATCAAAATAAGCAACAGCACTTTCATAATCCAGATAATGTTTAGAAGCAGTACCATCGGTTTCAATAGCAATATCAAAAGCACAAAATTCGATATCGGGCGTATAATATACTCCTGTTTGTACGGCATGAATATCTTTTACAGGGGCAACTTCCGGATGTGGATATTTTCCTCCGAAAAGCTCTCCGTAGATGATGTATTTTTCGGCGGCAATGTCGCTGCTAAGTTTTTCAAAAAGACGGAGAATATTATTTTCCAGTGTACTGACCACGAGCTGAAAGCCGAAAAAATCGTCGGTCCAGTTGAGGTATTCTTTTCTTTTGGCAAATTTCAGACTGCCGTTTTCATAGACAAAGCTGAAATTAGCGCCGTGTACTTTTTCCGTAACCACCCATTTCAGTTTTTCCATCTTGGAAAAATCGCTTTCGCTAAGACCTAATTTTTTTAAGTTGTTGGGCATTTTTTCGTACCCCGAAAATTCACTCATTGTTTTTTTATTGATAGCTTGCTATTTGTTCTTTTAACCAAGATACACATTCTTCTGCTTCATCTGTTGGCAGAAAATCTTTATAGTTATTCAACTTTTCCAGAAGTTCTTCATAATCTTCGGGATCATATATTTCTTTTGGATCACTATTCATTTTTATCATATCTTCATTGGATCTTTTCATTTCATCAACTTTTTCAGCATAATATCTGGCAATAGTTTGAGGAGATGAATTATAATTTAAAATAAAGTAATCTTCAAAATTATTGATTTCATCTCTTTTTTGGAACTGCAAAATACCATCTATAATTTCATACCGATCAATACTATCAAAATAGTCAACATAGAAAAGAGCGTTTTCTAAAAAATAAGACAAATTATTCATGAAATCTACATAGTTGTAACTATCGGGACCATGTTTGCTTAAACCCTCTATCTGTATGTATATTCCCGATATTTTAAAATCAATTATTTTTTGTTCATAATATAGTGCACGTCTTTCGACAAAGCCATTGTCAGAAATTTTTACATATGTCTGGTTGAAAATTCCCCATTTTCCGGTATGAGTCTGTTCATTAGAATATTTTTCTAAAAATTCCTGCTCTTTTTCTTTTTTTACCTTCAAAATAGCACCACCTATAATTACTCTTGGTTTTAGCTGTGTTACTCCATGCAATTCTCCCATGTCTGTTACATTTGTGTTTCAATAAATTTATTAAGTGATTGTGGACTGTTTTCACTTTTCATGTAAAAATGATTATTTAATTTTCCACAAGATAATTATCAAATGCAATATTGGCATCATTATCCTTCCAAATAATTTTGAATCCTGCCGGAAGTGCCATAAACTTCACAATTTCCGGTCTTGACATCATGAACTGCCCAAGTGCCATTTCTTCAAATTCGTTTGCTTCTTCATCAAAACCATCCGTTATCACCATCCATCCTGAATCCGGATATTCCCTTTTCCAGCGAAATAAATGGATGGGCAATCCTGTTTTGGTTAGAGGATCTGCTAAAACAATCTGATTAATATCCGGGAAATCCGGTTCTGCTTTTAGCTGGTCGCATACTAAAAGCTGTTGATTAAGTACGAAAAGAGTACGAATCAGTCCCGGCTCGAATCCAAGTTTTTCAGGAATAAGTTCAAAAATCTCAAAAAAGCCTGAAGAAACTTCCTGAAACATAATGTTCCAGGTGAAACAGGTGACTTTATCTCCACTTTTAATATCGGGTTTTTCATCCTGGATGAATTCCACAAGATATTGAAGGATATGCCCCAGATTTTCTAAGGAAAGATCCTGTTTTACGATCTTGATCTCTTTATGTAAGTATGGTTTTAGTCCTTTGGAATAATGACATTCGCTGTCGGAATAAAATTCTACATCTCTTATTTTAAATGCTTTTTTTCTGCTGAAAAGTCCCATAGATATTGATGGTTATTATGTTTTTGTTCAATTTAATTACTCGTAAATTCTGCCCATTTCTAATAAGTCGCCCAAAGTTCGCCAACTTACTTCAAACTCTTCATTATTACTTTCGTCATCGCCATGATCTAAGTAACATCTCATACCACATTCCAAAATAGAATCCGGATCAAAATTGTACCATCGGTTGCCTGTTTCAGAATCGATTCCAAAATAACGCCATTCATCTTCCAACTGTTTTCCTTTCATTTTGTGCAGCTCTGCAATCTGAAACTTTATGACGGCAAGGGTATAATAAATTCCAAGATCTTCTGAAGCATATTTTGCTTTACCTTCAAAGATGCTGTAAATTGCTTTTGGGTCAGGTGCTTTTACAATTTTCAGCCATTCATTATCAAATTTTGTTGGCTCCGAAGTATAGGCATCCTTTAGAATTTTCGATAGTAAATCGGAAGTTAAAGGCTTTTGTCTTATCTGTTCCACAAGCTCCAGTAAAGCTAGAAGATATGTTTCTAAATCTCTTTTTTCTATATTGTTGTTGCGATTGATGCAATTGTAAAATTCATTATACGTCATATTTAATAAAATGTATTTTTAATAAAAGCAGGCTAATACATAAAAATATCTAAATAATCCTGTAGAATAGCATCATTGCCTGTTATCTCAATTGTGAATTCTTTAATTTTTTGTATCAGTTCAGATTCGTTGGTATTTTTATCGATATCTACCAGTCGCAATGCAATTTGCGATTCGTCATCTTTTAGATTGATTTTTATTAATCTTCCATCATTAATCGTTATTCTTGTGGGTACAGATGGTTTTCTGTAACACTCTTTTATAAGGTTTACGATTTCAAAAAGCTTTTCTGTTTCCTCAATTTTTCCACTCCAAACTCTGCCATCTTCTTGGAAATATTGCGATTTGGATAAAATAACTAAAAGGATATAAAAATCTTCGTTTTTTTTGATTTCAATATCAATTTGTCCTGCGAGAGTATGTATTTCAATCTTGATCATTTGTTTTTATAAGCTTCAATTTTTTCGGATAATCTTTTGGCTAAATAATCATTACCATCTTTTAAATGTTCGTAAATAATTTTTGCTTCCTCAAGATATTTTTCTTTCTTCGCTTCTTTCCAAAAATAGGGTGAAGCATATAAATTGCAGATTCTGTCTGCCATTTTAACGGCCCAGACTTCTTTGGGCTGTTGCTTTATTCGGTGTAAGCTATCCTTCATTTGGTGTTCCTTTTCAAGCTCTGTATTTTTTGTGAGGGCAAGAACACCTTCTTTCACGTCTTTACCATATTCTTTTTCGAGATCTTCAATTGGGTAATCTGTATCTTCTATGGTATCGTGCAAAAACGCACATTTGATGGCGAGATCAAAATTAAAATCAGGAGTATTTTTAGAAGCATTGATGATTTCAAATACCACGCTTCCGATGTGGTTGATGTATTCTATTTTTTGGTTTTTGTTTTGTCCGCCGTACGTTTGTCCGTTGTGCAGAATGCTTACTTTCTGCCATATGTCCTGTAAATCGTCTATTGTAAAATTGTTGTTCATTTTTTGTGATTTAAGTTTGAAATAATAAATGTTCTTTTTTTGCTCAATGTTTTCTATCAATTATCACTTACTTCCCAATCCACATAAACGTTGCTAAAATCTAAATTACTTAAATCTTCTTTTGAAATAAACAGATGTAAGTAAACGTATTGTTCTCCGTTATAGACAGCTTCATCGCTTCCGTCAATTTGTAAAAGCAAAATATAATCTTTTATACGATTTTCAATTTTTCTAAAATCTCCGTGTATAAAATATCCATATCCGCCGAGTTTACTGCCCATACTTTCTCCGGTGAAAAACTCACTGAATTCATCATAAGAATCCTCATCTTCATCTAGTAATTCCCACATATATTCTTCAATAGACAGATCATCAAACTCTTCGCATTGAAATTGATACTGGCTGTCCGTAGCACTTGCCCACGAAAAGCTTTTTCCAAAATTTAATGTATAAATATTTTTAAACGGATTATTTGAATAAAACTCATCTTTTAAGAAAGAAAAATCTTCAATGCAGGGTAATTCAAGTTGTTCTTCTGTAATATATTGTACAAAGCAGTCTTCCTTTCCAAAATTGAAGTGCTGATTAAGAAAAATCTGCAAAATTCCTTTTTCCGGAAAAAGATCAGATTTTGGTATTTCAGCAAAATTAATCTGAACTGTAGGGATTAAGATGTTCCCGTTTTTATCTTTAGGATATTCCATCGTTAAAGGAATAAAAGGATAACCCAGATATTTACTGGTTTTAAAATCTAAAGGATCTGGACTTAAAAGATTGAGCTCATTTTCACTAATGATAATTGAATCTCTTCTATGACTTTCTAATTCGGATTTATATTTTTCTAAAATTTTTGGGATCATTTTTTATTTACAGATTATGATAATTAATAGATTTTGTGGTGATAAGACTCAATTTTTCAAATTAAATTTTATTCTATCACCAGTTTCACATAAGTAATTCCATCTTCTCCGATATACTCGGAATTATAAACTCTCTTTCCGATAATTGATTGAATGGCGTTCTGAACGTCTGCTAATGCTCCTGCCAATTCGAGACTGATGTTTTTTGAGCTGTAAAAAGCATCTTCATCAATAAAATCAGAAACGTGCAGGTAGAATTTATCCAATACATCTTCAAGCGGGTATTGAGAATCTTCCTCTTCTTCCAGATCAAAATTTACTGCAAAAACATAGATGTCCTCTTCTGTATTTTTATAGATTTTATTTTCAGCTATTTCATATTTAGAATTACTGTGTTTATCCAGATCAATTAGTTGTATGTTTTTCATTTTAATAAGGTTTTTATTTAAGCAACTGCCTCAATAATTTTTCCGAAGAACTTTTCTCTGGCTTCATCGAGATTCATATTTGCATTTTTAATACTCCACGCAGTTTCAAACAAATCGAATACGTGAGACATTGCGAGAGATCGGGCAGGATCTCCGGGAAAACAGAAAAAATGAGCTTCTTCAGAAAAACTCCTGCCTTTCCCATTTTCCTCTAAAGTTACCCAGACAGAAGATTTTGCATCTGCTCCGGAACCTCCAAATTCTTTTTCCAGGTTCCAGTGTATATTGTCGGTTGCTCCAACCAAAATCATGTGATAATCTACCTCAATCCAGTTGATGATAAGATGGGTAAGCTTTTCTTCCATTTCGTATAGTATTTTAGTCTGGTTACTGAGTTTTCCAGTTAAATTTTGTCATTTTATTCGTGAAATTCTCGTCGACAATTTCAATGTTCAGTTCACCGTTTTCTTTTGTGAGAATAATCATGCAGCCTTTTTCCAACATTCCGTTTTCATTGAATTCCAGCTCTCTTACTTTTATAGATTGTGTAATGCCGTTAACATCCGTTTCTTCTCTAAACGGTTCTCCGGTATGTCCGTAAAAGTGATATTGAAAAATTACATTGTCCAATACTTCTCTTATCTCAGTCATTCCGTAACCGCTTTGGCTGTCGTCTTTATCGTGAGTAATCAGGACATCAAAAGTATTGTTTGTTTTCAGCAGTTTTTTAATTTCAAATCTTTCGTAATCCTGAATAAAACGCTTTTCGGATCTGCCTTTCCGGTCTCCGATTCTGCCGATTCCTACAAAATGTAAAACCTCATCTTCCGTTTCCAATGTTTGTTCTAAACCCGATTTGCAGACGAAAACTCTTTCATAGATATCAATAGGAAAAATACTTTCATCCGGATTTTCTTTTTCCAGACGGTCTAAAAAATCGTGGTCTTCATGATTTCCGCGGACGCAGATCATATTAATATTCAGCTCATTCAAAAATGATTGAATCTCGGGGTTTTCTTTCGTGAAATCATCATGAAAACCGAGCTCGTCTCTGTCGTATTGTGCGTGTTTTATCGTTGCTTTATCAAGATTTTCAATAATAGGGTAGGCTCCCAAATCTCCACACTGCAAGATGAAATCAATTTTGCTGCCTGTTTCTTTCTGATAAAGATCAACAAGTTTGAAAGGTAGCAGGATTTTACCGTGAATGTCTGAAAAGAGAGCAATTTTCATATTTGAGTTTGGTTATTTTATTTTCGGGTATCAGTTTTAGCCTTTCAGAAAGCTAATCTGAAAAACAAATATATCGAAAACAATTAAAGGAAAAACGTTAAGTATACAGAAATAAAAATCCCGGATCTGAAGTCCGGGATTCTGTAATTATTGTTTTATACTTTTTATAAAAGTTTGCATATAAGTATCAATAGCTTGTGCAGTTTCTGTACCTCTTCCAATCTCATTACATATCATTAATACTAAGTCTGTATTTGTAGGGTGGTTTAGAATATAGATTTCAAACTGACCTACGTCTTTATGGACTTTTCCATCTTGTCTGCCAATATTATATAAGCCCGAGTGAAATAAATAACCTTTCATATTTCCGAATTCCACTTTTTCATATAAACTCATTAAATCTTTTGATTTCACATCTTTGTTTATAAAATAATCTACTGTTTATAAAATAATCTACATTTTGTATTTGTTCATCTCGAAAAAGTACACAGATATTATACCAAGGTAAATTATATTTTTGGAAATCATATTCATGGATTTTTTTTACTTTATCGTTATTTGAATGATAAGTAACTCTATGAATGAAATCATTAGCTAATTCATCAACCGTCAAACCTGGGTGTGCAGATTTTTCGAAGGCATAAATTTTATAAGTTTCTTGATTTTTGTTTATTTGGTAACCTATTTCTGTATCACTCCTGTCTGTGCTTCCTGTCTGGCTGGTATTAATATCCTCCTTTATATTAGTTTTATCTATAGTTACATCAAGATAAGGTAAATATAGATTTTTTGGTTCCCAAATAGGAACATTAAAAAAGATAGGTTCTAATAATTTAACTGTTGGTCCATATTCTTTATATCCTGTTTCTTCTCTAACCCAAAATCCTATTTCTACTCTTATACTTTTCTGCTTTCTACTCCATTTGCACCATTTAAAATCCATTCAAGATTATTTCCTCTGGTTTCGAAATCATTGCCTCCCCAAACACTGAATTTCTTTGTAGCAGGTGTGTTTTTAATAAAATCTTCCATAGCAGTATAGCCCTCTTTTTGAATACCCCAATGGTTGATATAGGTTTTGGTATTATCTGAAAACTCTACATATAATTTGCTGTAACCAGAATAAATGGTTACATTTTTCGGTTTTTTAAAGCTTACCTCTAGTGTTTCCAGATCGTTTTTTGAAATGGTTGCTCCTGATTTAACTTCTTTTCCATTGATAAATGCAGAAAGCTGCGCCTTACCAAAACTGAAGAACAATAATGATAAGAATAAAAATAAACGGGTTATTTTCATGATTCTAATTTTAATATTTAGTTTTTAATAATTTTAATTTGCTGTAAAATCCCTTTGTCGTTTTTGAAGCTGAAAATATAAACTCCCTTTTCCAGACTTGATAGATCTATGTTTTTATTGAAATTTGAAGAGCCTTTTGAAATTTGTTTTCCTTCTGTAGAGAAAATAATATAATCGAATGCATCATCTTTTTTGTTACTGACGACAATATGATCCCTGAAAGGATTTGGATATGCTTTTATCTGAAAAACATAGGCTGCATCTTCATTCGCAGAAAGTATTCCTTCGCTAATATCTGCAACTTGTGCACTTGCAATGGATGAATTTATAAAAGCAGTAGTATTCCCACCCATTATATAAAGCTTATTGTTATAGACTTGTGCTGCAGAATGTCTTCGCCCAATCATATTGGAAGATAATTGATGAAGCTGATTGGTAGTTGTATCGAAATAAGCTAAAAAAGTCTGGTTATCATAATCTCCGACAATGAAAATCTTATTGTTTGATACCGCGACCGAATGACCGGAAACACCTACAGGCATAGTATATTGGTCAGTCCACGCATTTAAAGTAAAATCATAAACGTTAATGAGATTAGAATTGGTTCCATTGAAACCACCAATTACATAGAGTTTATTGTCTACAATCTTTCCTTTCGTCTCTTTGGCAACGGGCATATCCGGTAAAGAATTCCATGTGTTTGATGCGATATCATAGTATTGAAATTTACTTGAGTAAGAATATGTAGAACTTCCATTTAAACCGCTTCCTCCAAAGGTGTATATTTTTCCACTGTAGATGGCAGAACCTGCATTTCCTGTATAAAAAGGATTTACAGCGCCATTAGTTACCGTGTTTGTTGTAAGATCTATAATTTCCAATCCACTGTTTCCCCAACCGTTAAAAACGTAAATTTTGTTATTATACATTTCTGAACTGGCAAACCTTTTTGCGGCAAGAGTTGTGTTGAGAATATTCCACGTATTATTGGTGATGTTATATTTTTCAATAATGTTAGAATCGCCGTTAGTTGTATAGCCATTGCTTACATAGATGTTATCATTAACAATAGCGCTTGCAATTGCTCCTCTGGCGTATGACATATCTGCAAGATTTTGGAAGCTAAGTGTTTGAGCATTACAAAGCAGTGAACTCAAAAAAGATATAATAAGAAGTTGTTTCTTCAAAATGTAAGATTATTAGTTTTTAATTGTACTCATTTTATTCCCTGTAATTTATGTGGTATGTGTACTGAATTACAGAAAATTGAGTGCAAATATAATTAAAAGTTTATAAGAAAGTTTTATTTTGAAAATAATAAAACTTATGAAATCATATAATATAGAATTTATTAAATTGTAGGCAATATTGGTAGGAAATAAACTTAACCGAACTACAGATTTTCAGATTCTCAATCCAACGCTTCAATCCACTTGCCCAGTTTTTCAGCAATAGAATCATCGGTCATATTTGCGATTTTCCATTGGTCGCCATCAAATTTTGAAATGACAATGAAATTTTCTTCATCAAATTTAAACGTGTAATAAATAAATCCGTCCGATTTATCTACGTTTCCTGTAATTTCAACTTTGTATGCTCTGTTGTTGAAAATTAAGTCGATTATTTTATCTGGCTTCTGCATCTTGCTTTTGTTCTAAATGGTGGGCGACTGATCTTTATTATTCCTCAAAATTCTTTAGAAAAACCATCCTGAATTATTGAAATCACCAGTTCTTCTTTATTTAAAATCGTTGAGTACCAAAATCCTTTTCCCCAGATTCTTATTCCGGAAAATTCTTCGGTATATTTTGAACGTAATAAGGCAGAAGAGGTTTTGCTTTTCAGTCTTGAAATTTTCTGATTCAGTACTTTTATATTAGAAAGCACGAGTATTTCAACTTTTGATTCGTTAATATGAAGCGCTTTAATTTCAAGTCCGTCAATTATCCTGTCGCTGTTCTCCCTGCAAAATTCATGAATATCAATTCTCAATTGGTTTATAGATTTTTCCTGTAAAAGAATCCTGTTGTTTTGTGGATTTTTATTTACATATTCATCGGATAACTCATGAGACAAAGTGTAGCTTATATTTTGCAGGCGTAATTTCGAGTAAGTATCAGTAAGTTTTTTCCAACGCCCATTTTTATCCCAGACAGGATATTCGTTATAGGTTGTCCAGATGATGTGGAAGAGTTGATTGTTATTCGTCATTTACTCTTCAGAATATCATTGATGATTTCCACATGATGATTGGTATGTATTTCCAGAAATTTAATTGCCTTTTTCAGTTTTAAATCTCCGAAAAAAGGATGGTTGAAATATTTATTGGGATCAATATTTTCCAGTTGCCTGATTTTCGTTTTGGTGAATTGCAAATGCTGCTCCAAAGTCTGCTCATCATAATGTCCCGGAGTGACTACTTTTGGCGATTTTGCACGGCCTCGCGGAATTTTATTCAACGCAAAAACCATAATTTTCGAAAGTTTGAAGCTCCATTTATAATTTTTGGGATCAGATTTTTCTATATTTTCGATGATGGCATTAATTGTAAGCAAGATATGTTCGATTTGCCATCCTACATTGGATTTCGAAATTTCAGGATTGGAAATAGTATGCTTTGAGATTTTTTCTTCGAGATTATTTAAATATTTCGGCAGTTTATTCATCATTAAATCTTTTATTTTTTAGTTATAAATTCTGATAACTTCGCCGTTTCCTTTTCCGTTCACGCTTCTTATATAACCGTTGATTACTTTTTTCATGGGAATAGGGTTGTGTCCCGGAAAATAATCTCTGTATTTTTCGTAAGCGTCTTCCACCATTCCGGAAGATACCACGTTGAGTCTGATTCCGTTTTCCAGTTCCAGCGCTGCCGCCTGTACAAAACTGTGGATTCCGCCGTTCACCATTGCAGCACTTGCGGTCTGTACAACAGGGTCGTCCGCTAAAATTCCTGTAGATAAAGTAATAGAACCATTGGAATTTAGATAATCTTTTCCGATACGGACGAGATTAACCTGCCCCATCAGTTTGCTTTTCAGTCCGATATAATAATCTTCTTCGGTAAGGTCTTTGAAATCTGCCCATTTTGCTTCATAAGCAATACAGATGATGGCATCCAGTTTTCCGATTTTTTCGAACATTTCTTTAATGGAATGGCTGTCTGCAATATCCACCGTTACATCTCCTGAGTTTCTTCCGGCAATTACAACTTCGTTGTTCTCTTTAAAATGTGCTGCTACTGTTTTTCCGATGGTTCCGTTACCGCCAATGATGAGTATTTTCATTCTGTGATGTTTATTATTGATGATTTTCAGATGTAATCAAAGGTACGGAAAGTATTTTACCAAAAAGAGTGCAAAATTTGAGTTTTTTATAATTGAATTTCATCATTAAATGTTGCGAATAACAAATACATCGTACTGTATTTATAAGTCATCAACGGTAATAATCAGTTTGTTTTTCTTCTGCTGAATATTCACCATTTTTCCTTTTCCGAAACCCAGTTCATCAAGCCATTTTCCTCTGAGCCTTATTTCCGGAACGATGATGAGTCGGTTGCTGCTTTTCTGAAATCTTGAATGGATTTTAAGTTTTCTTGAATTCATCATGATGTGTTGTTAAATGATAAATTTGGTTTTGGTTATTTGTTTTTACATTTTTCTGGCTGTACAGGAGGAAGTTATAAAAATACCTGAACTTCCTGCCTATACAAACCAAGGGTATATGATAAATTGTGTTTTGTTGATCTCTAAATAAGCAATTGATTGTTTATTAAATTTTGACAATTCTATATCAGAATCTTTTTAGTATTCTGAATAATATTCTTTTTCAAATATACGAAATTTACCGTTTGTTATAAGTTCTTGTAACAAAATTTATAAAAAAAATTACGCCCTTTGTGTAAACTGCTTACAAATGGACGTTTTACAAGATGAAATACTAAAAAAATTTGGAGAACACGTTAAAGATTTAAGACTTAAATCCGGACTTACGCAAGATGATGTTGTTCTTAACAGCTCCAAAATTACTAAAGCTACAATAAGTGATATAGAAAATGGAAAAAGAAATTTTGCATTTACTACATTAATTGATCTTGCTAAAGGTCTAAATGTGCCACCTAAAGATTTGTTGAATATTAATTTTGATTAAAAAAGTTAGAAATTTTCTGAATAACTACGTCAACATTTACAATGGATAGAATTGAATTTCGAATAGCTTTTGGGAAAAGAATTGAAAAATTTAGAAAGGAATTGGGATTAAGCTATCGGGAATTAGCTCAAAAATGTGATGTCGACCATAGTAATATCAGCAAAATTGAAAAAGGAGAAGTTGATGTTAGAATTTCTACCATACAGGAATTAGCGAAAGGTTAGAAGTACATCCGCAAGAATTGTTTGATTTTGAAGTGGGGTAGAAGTTTTGAGGGGAGGAAGAGGTATTTTTTTTAATTTATTGGCTAATAGAATAAAGTTTTGGAGCTTGCGTAGTCTCGAATTTCATAGCACTTCGCTTTCAGGCAAGTAAATGTTAATGGTTTAATAAATGCACAATACTTGATTAATCATGTTATTAACTATTGTGACAAATTGCTTGTTAGCGGAAGTGGTAATGTGGTCAAAAATAGTTGGTGTTTTTGTCAGAAATAATTCGTAATATTTTGCGGTTGATTGGAAGAGGAAGTGAGCAATGCTGAGGAGCAACTTACCAGCAATACAATCAACGCTGTAAACAATAGTTTAGAGGATGGTTTTTACCATCCTTTTTTTGTAAATTATTGGAACAGCTCTATGGCTAAAAAAACCTTTATGGTTTTAGATTTCTATAAAAAAGATACCACTGGATAAACTTTTTCCTCCGACTTTTTGTAAGCCCCCGATGAATATTTAGATGACCTTTTAAATGACCAAAAAAAGATTCTATTCCATTGGTTGTTTTCGGGATTTTAGGATCCTGCAGGAACGAAAACATATTTGGCAAAGCTTTTTTGATAACCGAAAAACATCTTCTCACCATTTTGTGCGTGTACCAATATCTTCCGGTTTCCTGGCTGTATGATTTTTCATTCAAAAATTCTTTATGCTTTTCAGACCAATCCAAAAACTCTTTGATCCAATACTGCTTTTTAACTTCGTTGTCAATAAAATGAATTTTACAGACAATTTCACGCAACTCAAAACCTGCTACAGATTTCGGATAGGCGGAAAGCCATATTTTGCACATCCTTTGAATATGAACCAGACATCTCTGAACAGGAACTTTAGGACAAACTTTTCGGATGGCTTTCAGTAGAGATTTATCGCCATCACAGGTTATCCCGCCAATTTTTATTCCTAAATTCAAGATGTTTTCCAAATCCTCTTTGAGTTCTTCATAATGCTCACCGTCAGTAATTCTGTAAAGCTGGGTTTGCTTAAAAACATTATCTCTGTAAACCACCAAACAGATTTCATTGGAGAAATAAGTGCCGTCAATCAGTAAATAAACCTCCTTGTTCTGGTTGTAACTGAGTTTTGGAGCTTTACTAAGCATCACGTTAAAATACCGTTGAAGAGTACTTACCGAATATCCAGATTCTGCTGAAATCTGCTCATAAGTCTGTTTCCCAACAATCCATTTTTTGAACCAAATTTCTTTGTTTTTTAGGCCCACAGATTTATTCTCCGAAGTAAAATGAATGCCACAGTTTTTACATTTAAAACGACGCTTTCCGTTTTGCTTTCCCCAAGAAATCACATCCAGACTTTTGCAACTCCAACAACGATTTTTTTTGAATTTCCAGCCATAAAAAAAGTTTATTGAAACAAAGTTCAATAAACTTTATGTATCATCAGTAACAATCGACAATGCAAAGAATTTTACCAACTATTTTTGACTATTAAACCGCGGAAGTTATTTTATAAAACTTCATACAAAATCTCTCTAATTTTATTTTTTTTATTTTCAGATTTTTCCTTTTTTATACTTTCAATTGTCGGTATTATTAGATTATCATAATCTGATTTTTCTCCAACAAGGTATATTAAGTATAGCTTTTCGAATAAGTCTAATTTTGAGGCTGTAACTTCTGAAATGAATTTTTGTTTATCAAAATCCTCTTCTAATTCAAATTTTTTATGACGTACTTCTCTTTGATTTTTTATCCATTGAAGGAGTTTTTTAGAATCTACAGTTGGAGTATTAAATAGAATTTTCAATGCAAAGTTTAACACATTACCTAAGTCTATATTTGTAGACCAGTGTAAAGTATTTTGATACTTAATAATATTTAATAGTGTCTCATAATTATCAATCACAAATTCAGTTTTTGATTTCAATATTATAGACATCAGTAAATCAAGAAACTTAAGATAAGATTCAGTTTCGTCCAAAAAATATGTACTTAATTCCTTTTTATTCAATGGAAAAGTGATGAAATTAACTTTATTATCTTTGATTAGTGCGATTTTTGAGGTGTCATTTTTCTTTAAATATATTTTTGTTCCTTTAAAGTTGCATATTTCATATTCACTTAAATCATAAGATTTAAATTCCTCAAGTTCTTTTATTCGATTTTCTATTTTAGGTAATTCTAAGCCTTTATATTCTTGCTTTAAAACTTTGACAAATTCTTTCAAGTCATCAATATCACTCATGCCAATTGAAAAAACGTTAAAGTTTATAAAATCTATTCGCATTTTTTCATTTTGAATTTGTCTAATTGAAAGAAGTTTTTCCTCTTTTATTTTTTTAAAGTAATCAGCTGCGGTTCTGTTCTTGATGTAAGACTCAAAATCACCTCTTTTTATTGATTCAAAAGCACAATGGTATTGAGTTGGAAGATGTCCATTATACTCCTTTAAATACTGAACTGAGTTTATATATTTTACAATCTCATCTCGAAACTCAGAAGAAAATACAATTTCCGAAACTGGCATTACTACGTTGTAATTGAATAGTAGTTCTTTTAACTTAGTATTATCAGATTTAAGTATCTTAATCAATTCCTCATACACAATAGCGGCTTCTGCTTTATGCATTAATATTTGCATTAAGTTGATTCTCAAAGTAGTTGATACGGTTTCGTTATTAATTTCTTTAATTATCCGTTCAATAATATAATTCTGATAAGTTTTAGTTTCAATTAGGGTCTCAATAAAGTGCTTGAATATAAATACTTCTCTATTATGATCATTTTTTTCGGAATGACTTTGTTCCTTATGAGTCAATATTTCATTGAATATTTTATCAATTATTTCTATGAAAAATGGAAACTCAATTTCTGTATCATCTTTAAGTATTTGAAGAACTATTTTGAGAGGTCGATACATTTCAGGAATTATATCATTAACTGCTATAATATCCTTTACAAAATTAGTTGCGTACTGCCTTCCCAAACGACTTTGTTCACTATACTTAAATAATGAAGCGGTTAATTTAATAACTTCGCTCCAAGCCGAATTAAAAACATACTCTTCAAAATTGGACTTATAACATTCTTCTTTCCATCGTGTTTTAAATTCAAGTGCTGTAAAGTATTCTTGGAATGTTTGATGAACAAATCCAAACATGGATTCTCCATTTTCGTTTAAACCCTTTTCAAATAGAAAACCAGCATCTTCCCTCAGAAAGTCAATAATGTCCTTTAAATCTTGAGCTTCTTCCCTTGGTTTTTGGTAAGGATATATGTTTCTATACTCTTTTTGGAAAAGTGCTTTTAACTTACTTTCCGTAATTAGACCTGTAGTAAAATTCTGGTGTATATAATATGAAATCGGAGCAAGTATGGCAATAAGTGTTTCTTTGTCAAAATTTGAGTTTCTTTGTGACTCCCTTTGACGAACCCAATTTTCTAAAAAAGTTGATGTAGCTATATCGTAAAGAGAGGCTCTCCTTTCAGGTAATGTTCCACCTTGGTAATGTATAAGTGTAATAATTGTAACAAGTAACGGGTTACTTGCCATATTCAAGACTGATTTATTTTGTCTTATTGAATCAAAAAGTTCTTTTGCGTTTATTTTTGCTTTTTCTAAATCATTATCAGAATTTGATACTACCGATAAATACCAATTAGTGATAAATTGTTTAATTTGTTTTTCTCCAAATTTCATTACTTCAAGATGATTGAAGTAACCGTTTAATCTAGTTTCTTTATATCCTACAATTCTTGAGGATACAATAATTTTTGTTTCTGGGTATTGAGCAATAAAAGCATTTATTCGATTTACTACTGTATGGCGAAGGTTTGTTATGTTTATCTCATCTATTCCATCAACTAAGACAAGCAGTTGATTGCATTCAAGTTTTTGAGTAAACAAAAACTCATACTTTTTATCAATGTGATCAATGATGTATTCCGAGAGGTTTTTTGCTGTAGTTGAAACGTATTTTGCAAATTCACTTCCTTTAATTAAAACAGGAACTAGGTCGCTAAATTGACTTTCAGAAGGTCTATTGGTACAAATATTATAGGCTAAATGTTTTAATATTGTTGATTTTCCAGAACCAGGATCTCCTAAGACAACTAATTTATTAAAATCACTAAGTGCATTTTCTAAGGTAAATATTATTTCCTTTTTTTCATTTTGTAGTTCATCATTTGTCTTTCCGATTTCACTTTCGATTTTTAACTCTAAAGGGACATAAATATTTTCTAGATTAATTTTTACGAGAGTGTTGTTGATTTTAGGTGAAAATCCTTTGATATCTAAAAATTTGTAATAATTATGAATGAATGAATCATATTCGTTTAATCCTTTACAATATAAATTCCATTTATCTAGTTCCGGTCTATTGTCGGAAAATTGTTTTTCCAATAATTCGCAAACAGAATTGATTTTATCAAGGTCGTTTTGTTTATTTAATTCTGTATATAAATCAGTTCTATCTATTATGTTTTTCACATTAAATGTGATTTTACCATCTAATATTTTATCAATTTTTATTTGGTCATATTTTTTTTGCTTCTCAGTTATTATAAAAACATAAACGTTATCAAATTCCTTGTAAAGGTCGTTTTCAATAAATTTACTTAATGTATGTTTAACTTTTTCTAAGTTAGCAGAAGATGTAACTTGAAATGAAATTCTATTAGCTTTATCTCTTAGGTCTATACTTGGATAGATTTTACCTTCAACATAATTGACGTTTTCCAGATTACAGTCATAAATTTCATTTAATACATTTATTAAAATGTTTTCAGCGTGGATATTGATGCTAAACTCCCCATTTGAATTCAATATTTTTACTTGTTCTCTAAATCGAGAAAGTAATTGTGAAATTCTGTAAAGTTGATATTCTTGGTTCATGTCTGTTTATATAATTTGCCCAAAATCTCTAATTTACACATTGCGCAAATACAAGATTTATAACATGCGTCCATTCATTTTATAATGAACTCAATAATATTGATTAAATCGCTGATTTAAAGCTTTTAAAGTTTGTTTTTTGAGGTTTTTTTTTTTTGTATGGGTGAAGTTTTATATATTTGATGAAAACTTAACCATGGAAATTATTTCGCTTGTAGATTCTTACAAAGAGAAATTAATTATTCAAAGATACAGTTCATCATCTGTAAAAAACTATTCAAGTGCTCTTCAGAATTTTTTGAGTATGGCTTCTCAAAAGTATACAGATCCGCTTGATATTTCTTTAGAAGATGTTGAAAAATTTATCTTTTGGAAAATTAATAAACATCATATTTCTGCATCGCATCAAAGTATTATTCTTTCGAGTATTGCTAAATTTTACAAATTATTATTTGGTAAGGATATCAATCTTAAACATCTGTATCCTAAAAGAAGAGAAACAAAGCTGCCTAAGTTTCTTACCCGCAAAGAAGTAAAAAAGATTCTTGAATGTACCGAAAATATAAAGCATAAAGCTCTCCTTACTACAATTTATTCATGTGGTCTAAGATTAAGTGAAGTTCTGGAACTGAAAATATCGGATATAAAATCTCAGGAATCTGTTCTTTTAATCAGACAGGGAAAAGGGAAGAAGGACAGATTTGTAAACCTCTCTCCCAAATTGCTGGAATTATTGAGAGTGTATTTTAAAATGTATCAGCCGAAAACGTATTTGTTTGAAGGTCAAAATACAGAACAATACTCAAAAAGAAGTGTGCAGCAGGTATTTAAAAACTCTTTAAAAAAGGCAAACATTAGTTCTCCCGCAACCGTTCATACATTGCGCCACTCTTACGCAACACATCTTTTAGAAAACGGTACAGATATCAGAATAATTAAAGAACTTTTAGGGCATAATGATATTAAAACCACAGAAATTTACAACCATATTACAGATATTTCCAAAAGTAAAGTCAAAAGTCCTTTAGATTATTTGTAAAAACGGTTCACAAAAGCAGTATAATTCTCACTGATTAAAACAATAGCTGAGTTCTGTGTTTCGCGATTATTCACAATTCATGAACGGTAATAATCAGTTTCTTTTTCTTCTGCTGAATATTGACTTTTTTTCCTTTACCGATGTCACGGATTGCAAATCCGCGCTATTGGGGCTCTTTTTAGCTGTGGTCTTTTTCTATTTCTGAAGGATTTATTCCAAATTCTGCTTTGAAACTTCTTGAAAAATGTGAAAAATTTACGAAGCCAACATCGTCATAAATTTCGTTGGGCTTTTTGCCTTGTTTTGATATTAAAAAATGGGCTAAATCTAATCGTTTTTTGATAAGCCATTTGTTAGGGGTCTGGTTGAAAATTTCCTGGAAATCTCTTTTAAATGTTGAAATACTCCTGCCAGTGAGTTTTGCAAATTGCGCCAACGGAATATTGTGCATATAATTTTTGTTCATATACGCTTCCAACTCAATTTTAAAATCGTCTTCAAAATTGAAAAGTAAATTTTGAATTGTGGTATACCGAAGCAAAAGTTCAATAATCTCAAAGGTTTTAATAGTCGCTAAATTATTGGTGAGTGCCTCTTGATTTTCAAAATAAGGAAGCATAGAATCGAAAAACCCTTTTAAAAATGGGTCGGGTTGAAATATAAAATTAGGTTTTCCTAAATAATTTCCTTTTGGTAAAATATGGTGCTCTTTTGAATAATTATACAACGTTTCTTTGGGTAAAAAAATGCTGATACTCATAAAGGGCTTATTGTCTTGAGGGATTTTTTGGGTTTTCACTAATTGATTTTTTGATACAAAACCAATATCACCTTTGTTATACTGAAAGATTTCTATTCCGTCGTTAATTATCATTTTTCCATTTAAAATACAGACCAAAGCGTGGTCTTGAACAAAAGGTTCAAAATTTTTTTTCTCTTGCGATGTGCAAGAAAATAAAATATTAATTCTGGTTCTATCTTCAATCATTATTTCAGAATTATGATTTTAATTGTTCATAATAAATTGTCGCTCTTTCTTTTGAAAAATAATCGATTACGGCAAAAGCCATCCCAAATAAGATTAACGAAATAGCGATTGCTTTTAAATTTACATTTTGTGTAAAGTAAAGCAAGACAATGGCTATGAGAAAACAAGCCAAACTAATAGCGATAGACATTGGGTATAAATATTGAAAATCATCTACCCGTTTAATTTCGGCATTTATAAATTCTTTTGGGTTTTGCTTATATTTTTTCGCAGCTTCTTGCTTTTGTTTTCCGTTGGAACGAATCATATTTGCACCTGTTATAGAAAAAAATATACCTATAATCAACATTGGAATCAGCAATGCTTTTGCGGCTGGAGTATTCCCTAAAAAGTAAAATAGTGAAGCCGTTAAGATTAAGAATAATCCAAATGCGAGGATAAATTTTCCCTCAAATATTTCTCCGTTATACCAATTTATCGTGTTTTGCATTATATCCATTTTTATTATTTTTTAAATAGAAACGGCTGTCTCTTTTCAGACAGCCAATTTAGGACTTTATTTATTTTGATTATTTTGCATTATAACCACCGTCAATACTCAATACAGTTCCTGTCATAAAAGGATTTTCGTCTGAAGCCAAAAAGAAAATACCTTTTGCAATATCTTCCGGTTCCCCTAAACGTTTCATCGGGTGCAATGCTTCAATTCCCGAAACATCATAAGTTCCCGAAGCAATTGCATTTTTCAAAATATCGGTTTTAATTGCTCCCGGTGCAACTGCATTTATACGAATATTTTTGGTAGCGTAATCCAATGCACCGCCTTTGGTTAAACCCACAACGGCGTGTTTAGAAGCGTTGTATTGAGCCGTGCTTACTAATCCGTTCAAACCTGCTATGGAAGCAAGGTTTACAATAGTTCCGCCACCTGTTTTCAACATTGCATTAATGGCGTGTTTCATTCCGTAATAAACACCCATTACATTAGTTTCCAGCATTTGTTTCAGTTCGTCCGATTCTGTATCAGCCAATAAAGCATTTCCTAAAGAAACTCCTGAATTATTCACGATAGAATCTAATTTTCCAAATTTTTCTACCGTTTTATCGATTACGTTTTTAACTTGTTCTTCCTGCGTTACGTCTAAAGGAAAGAAAGTTACCTCTGTACCTTCTTTTTTAAATTCTTCCAAAACTTCCGTTTCTTTGTTCGCATTTCTACTTGTAATAACAACATTGTATCCATTTTTTGCAAAATGTAAAGCTGTTGCTTTGCCAATACCTGTTGTTCCACCTGTGATAATTACTGTCTTTGCCATTTTATTCTATTTTAAAATTATTTAACAAAATTAAAACAGCTTCAATGATATTGTTTTTCTGTAAAGTTCAAATTGTTTTTCTGTGAGGTTTGGAACAGTGTTTCGGTAAAATTACAACCAACGTCTAAATTTACGTATTGCGTCAAATACCGATGTCGCGGATTTGCAATCCGTGACTTTAATTTGCTTGCAAATCTGCGCTATCGTATTCTCCGTTAGTTCCAAACAAGGTTGTTTTACACTTCCGGAGTACTACGGAAGTTTTGCGCAATCTGCGGGAAAGCAAATGCAGTTGCAGGAGATTACAAACAAGGTTGTTTTATACTTCCGGAGTACTACGGAGGTTTTGCGCAATCTGCGGGAAAGCAAATGCAGTTGCAGGAGATTACAAACAAAGTTGTTTTACGCTTCCTGCAAACGCCGAAAGTTTCGCGCAACCTGCCGGAAACGAAATGCATTTTTGGATTGTACTATTTCGCAACAGTAATGGTAAGCTTCTTTTTCTTTTGCTGGATGTGTACGGTTTTTCCTTTTCCGAAACCGAGTTCATCAAGCCATTTTCCTCTGAGCCTTATTTCCGGAACGATGATGAGTTGATTGCTGCTTTTCTGAAATCTTGAATAAATTTTAAGTTTTCTTGAATTCATCATGGTGTTTTGTTATCTGATAAATTTGTTTTTGGTTATTTGTTTTACATTTTCTGGCTGTACAGGAGGAAGTTATAAAAATACCTGAACTTCCCGCCTATACAAACCAAGGGTATATGATAAATTGTGTTTTATCTCTAAATAAGCAATTTATTACGGCATTTAATGATTTTATATTTCATCAAACGTAATAAACTTATTCTAATTAATTGCTCGACAAATGTAGTAAAAATATTTTTATATTACCGAATTCGGTAATGATAATTTATACTAATAATTTCAATTTGCACAAAAGAGTGCAGTTATGAATGAATTTAAGACCGATGAAATCAAAAAACTGGTTTCAGAAAAAATAAAAGAAATAAAAGGGGAGGTTCCTTATTCTAAGATTTCTGAAAAGTGCAATGTTACAGCGGCAAGAATTAGTGATGTTGCCAATAACAAAATCGATTGTCAACTCAGTACTTTCATTGAAATTGCTACCGGATTAAGAATACATCCAAAAGAATTATTTGATATTATTTTTGATTTTGAAGAGTATTATTCTGAATTGGATAAATAACTAAATGTAAGGTTCTTTACTATAAAACATGATGTCGCGGATTATGACCAGAGAACAGCTAAAGACAGAATTGGGTAAAAGAATTATTAGGCTTCGCAAACAGAAAGGGTGGAGACAGTCGGATTTTGCCCGTGCCTGTAATAAAGACCGACAGGCAATTGAAAAATTGGAAAACGGAAAAGTAAATCCTACTCTTTATACTTTACTGGAATTGGCTATTGCTTTGGAAATTTCTCTTTCAGAACTGGTGGATTTATAATGATATAGTAGAGATTGTAACTTTTCATTCCTCGATATAGCGGATTTGCAATCCGTGATTTTAATTTTTATATTGTATAAGCATAGATTGCAAATTGGCTATCGGATTTTCTTTTCTCTAAACATTCAGGAATGTCTAAAGTAGATTATCAGGATTCAGATTTTTATATCTCTGATATTTTTGTTTCAGTATTTCGATACTTTTCTTTTAAAGTGTTAATTCTCTGTTCAAAGTACTTATGATTCTCTTCAATTTCTCCGGGGTAAAAATTCAGCCAGCGATTATGCTCTCTATACGCTTTTTGTCCATCAATAAGTTGTTGTTTTCTTTTGGATTCGTTGGGTACCAAAATATTGTCGATGATTAATTTGTACGGCTTTAACATTTCAGACAGGGTATCAAAATTTTCCAGATTCGATCCTGTGTTGTAAATTACAATATTATCTTCCGAACTAATGATCACTTTAGAAAGGTATTCAAGTTTATTCAGCTCTGAATCTTTTGAAGGATCATAATTGTTTTTTTGAAGAACGTCAGAAAAATCCACAATTTTAAAATTAGCAAATTCAGAATTTCTTATATCAGATTCGTCAATCCTATAAGTTAAAATTACTTTCATTTTCTTTTCTGGTTTTGATAAAATTTGTCTGAAATTCATAGTCTTGTTTTTTTTGTTTTACTAAAAATATAAAGCAATTTTCACAAATGTATCATTTCAACCCGTTATTACTTCCAAAATTCCCACCATTTCTTTTGGATTCTGATTTCAGATTTTGGCTTTGTTATATTTTCAGACTTATTTACAGAAGAAATTTCCACTGCCTTCAGATAAATATTTTTATACTCTTCATCTGTTAATTCATCCACTACATATTGTTTCTCATCTACTAAATGAAATTTTTCAGTTGCCAGTAATTTTATTTTATCATACGGAATTTTAATTCTGGATTCTCCGTCTGATAAAACTACTTCATCTGCTTTGCTTAGAAACTGATTTCCATTTTGGTATAAAAGAACAAGCTCCTTATCTTCATCCGTATCTTTATCTGTAAATCTTATAACACTTGGAATATGGTATTTTTCTCTGTCCCAAAATTGTGTGCTGCTGATATAGCCTACTAATCCTTCGTAATAAGATTTCTCGGAACTTGCATCCAGCTTTTTATGAATATTGGGACCGACCAGATAACTCATATAACAGCATACTATTTCTAAAGTATCTCCTTCATTACCTATTTTGTCTAAGAAAATACTTACTCCCAGATATTTTTCTTCTTCTATCCAGTTCTTGTCATAATTGTTTCTAAAGGTAACTATGTCAATAGGATTTTCTATGTCTTCCGGTAATATTTCAGTCTCTGTAAGTTTGGAGAGGGCTTCAACAATATGTAATGCAATTTCAAAATCAGCTTCACTGGCAATTACATTCAGGCTTACGGAATAGTTTTGTTCGCGATAGCTTAAATTTACGCCGCGTGTAGATTTATTTTTAATAAAAGCTTTGTAATTATTTTCCCCAATATAATCATCAATGTCTTCTAAGTGACCAAATTCTATATTTTCGAGAGGCAGCTCGTTGATTAATTGTCTGTACGTGATTTCTTTTTCTGATTGGATATTGAAATAAAAACTCATGGTTTTGTAATTTTATTAGTTTTTTTTAATATTGTGGAGGCAAAATTTTCTTTATGAAAAATTATCAATTGAGAACCTAATTCTTTTCAGCAGTCTTTGGGAATTGATAGCAATTTTCATCAATATCTATATCAAGAATTTTGGGAAATTTTTCATGTTCAAATGAAAGTAGGGTTTCTAATTCGATTTTCATTCGTATTTAGTTTTTAAATATAAGGAGCCGAATATAAGAATTTTAATTTTCAAAAAGCAAAATCTAGTTCCAAGAAGCATAAAGATTATTTTTTCAAATTGAATTTTGTTTACAATTCATCCACCGTAATGATAATTTTGTTTTTCTTCTGCTGAATATTCACCATTTTTCCTTCTCCGAAGCCTATTTCATCAAGCCATTTTCCTCTGAGGCGGATTTCCGGAACGATGATGAGTTTGTTGCTGCTTTTCTGAAATCTTGAATAAATTTTAAGTTTTCTTGAATTCATCATGATGTGTTGTTAAATGATAAATTTGGTTTTGGTTATTTGTTTTTAAATTTTTCTGGCTGTACAGGAAGAAGTTGTAAAAATTTATGAACTTCCTGCCTATACAAACCAAGGGTATATGATAAATTGTGTTTTTAATCTCTAAATAAGCAATTGATTTTATATTAAATGCTTTTATTCGACAAATATAACAAAAAATCACAATACTGGCATATATCCCAATAATATTTATTTTTTATAAATGCAATTTAGTTGAAAACATAGTATTAATGGATTTTCACAAAGACCTGCAAATTTTGATAGGAAAGCGCATTTCTGAAATTAGAATGAAAAATAACCAAACTCAACAAGATTTGGAATTTTTAACAGGTATTGATTCGGCAGAAGTTAGTAAATATGAAAAAGGAAAAAGGAATCTAACCTTAAAAACTATGATAAAGTTTGCCGTAGCATTACAAATTCATCCAAAAGAATTATTTGATTTTGACTTTGATATAAAAAAGTATAAAATTGATGAGTAAACCTCGATATCGCAGATTTGCAATCCGTGATTTAAATTTTTATATTGTATAAGCGTTGATTGGAAATTTTCATGAACGAAGTTCTTTGTTAGGGAAATGTCACTGATTGTAAATCCGCGACATCGGGATAAGTGTATATGTGCTCTATTTACACTTTTTCAATTAAAGTTGTCAACGTGCTTTCACAATATGGATATTGAAATTAAAGCCATGGATTGGGAGTTTACGATATCTGATTTAGAAAATGCTCAATTTTATCAAGCACAAATCACTCAAAATTACTAACACTAAAATTTAGAATCCAAGTCCACTTTTGCCAATGCAATGTTGTATGTCGTTTTTATTCTTTCTTCCCAAACTTGTTAAAAAAGGATTTTCTACCATTTTTATCATACACATATGGATTTGAAAAAGTCTCGTCCCATTTATTCTGAATTGTTGGTAAATCTGCCCCTACAAATTTTTCAAGATCAGTTTTGTTTACTGATATAGTATAGGTTGTTCCTTTGTATGGTAAAATAATTGATACGGTATCAATGTATTCAAGTTTTTTCATAATTCTCACAGAACCATCAACAAGTGCTTTTTCAATAGCATCTCCACTTTCCCAATATCCTTCCAAATCAGATTCGGTCAGTCCTGATTGTGGATTAAGTTCTTTATATTCTTCATAGTTTTTTACATAGATGATTTTTGCACTTTTACCTTCAAGCTCAACTGTTTTTACGGAGCCACCTGCTCTTAATCTTGAAGCTTCTATTTCTAATTTTGATAGTTTTTCATCTTTTGGACTTTCTTGTTCAATTTTTTCTGTCTGGTCAGGCTTACTTTTATTTGCCTGTTTCCCACAACTTATTAAAATCAGAGAAAGAACAGCAACTATAATTATTCTTTTTTTCATTTTCTATTTTTATGTTTAAAAGACATCTTGATAATCCATTAAAGATTTTACTAATTTCTTCAATTTCGATATATTATCCTAAAATTGTTTAAATTAAACTCGATGTCGCGGATTTGCAATCCGTGACTTTAATTTTCATATTGTAAAAGCATAGATTGAAAATTTTCACGAACGAAGTTCTTTGGTAGGGAAATGTCACGGATTGTAAATCCGCGATATCTGGTTTTAAATCCGCGACATCTAGGACGGATTGCAAGTCCGCGCTATCGGTTGTTTAGTTTTTGTTTATTCTAATATTGATCCATCAGAAAAGACAATTTTATCTACTACAAGTTCAAATTTCAAATCTTCAAAATTTGAAGAAGCTATTCTGTTGTCATCTGAATTATATGAATTAGCATCAAACATCATACTATTTTGAAAAGTTGAATTAGGTTGAATTCTATCATTTGTCAAACTCATTTCAAAACCTTTTCCCAACTCGTCACCTAAAGAATTATAAATATTAAAATGAAATTTTATAGCTTTAATTTCCTTTGAGGATTTGTTTTTTACTGCATATTTAAAAATATGATAATCTTGAAACTCATAATTATTAGAATCCGCTTCATGAAAATTATATCCGTAAATGGTAACAACTGCGGCAGCATTCATTTTCGCTTTTTTTTCTGCTTCCTTTTTTTTAGCCTCGGCTGCTAGTTTTTCTTTTTCTAATCTTTCTTTTTTTGCTTCTTCCAAATATTCTTTGTAAGTTTTTTCAAACTTAATTCCTTTCGCAGCATCTTCTCCTTTTGATAAAAATGTACCAAAAACATTCCCTGCTAATTTGTTGGACAGAGCTTCAAAATCTGCTTCAGTGTATTCATCTTTGTACTTTTCTTTAATTTCTTTGATGTCATCTTTAGCAGTTTCAAGAGAGACTTTTTTATCAATGACGTTATTACAGCTTGATAAAGTGAAAATTGCAGCAAATAAATAGATAGTGATTCTTTTCATTTTTATAAAATTTTTGTTTAAAATAGTTATATCTTGTTTATAATTTAATTACAGTTTTTTTAAAAAAATTGTCTAAAATTTGTCAAAATTTTTAACATCTGTTGCATCATATTTCTGATTTGGTGATTCGATTGTAGGTGACTTTGAGGCTTGGCGAAGGTAGGGCTTGGAAGTACAAATGTGCTATCAATAATCATTCTGTTTTTGTTGCCAAATCCATTTCAATTTATACATTGAATCAAATTCATAACATGTGTCATTTAATTAAGGAATTTGCTAAAATATAATGCCGAAGCAGAGTAATTAAAGCTTGATATTAAATGATTTTAAATTTCTTAAAATAGGAGATTTTAAGATTGTTATTAATTTAAAATCTTTTGGAATGTAAAATGAGAAGTTAATTTCAGTTCTTTCACGGTTTAATTAGTTTATTCAAATATACTTAAAAAGAATAATACAAACAAAAACCGCTCTGAAAATCAGAATGGTTTATATATTAATTTACTCGTTCGCTTACTGTTACACTATTTCATTTTAGAATTCCACTACCTATTGTCATAGGTCGATGGTCTTAAATTCGGTGATTGCAAATTATAATAAAGAATTTTTTAATTATAACTTTTAAATACTTCTTGTTGCAATTAATGCACACAATGGGAGAGGGACGCTACCTTCAATATTATAGATAACTTTGCCCATTGAAGAACTGCCTTGTCTTATATTCTTTCCATCAAAGTTAAAAAGAACTGTTCCGATGGAAGAGCTTCCTTGGCGAATATTTTTCCCATCTATATTAAATAAAGTTGTTCCAATAGAAGAACTTCCTTGACGAATATTTTTCCCATCCCAATTATATAAAACAGTTCCCATAGAAGAGCTTCCATTTCTTATATTTGTTCCGTCAAAATTTAAAATAGCTGTTCCCATTGAGGAGCTGCCTTGTCTCAGATTTTTATTGTCCCAGTTAAATAAAACTGTTCCCATGGAAGAACTTCCTTGCCTAATTTTTCCACTCATAATAATTGTTTTTTAGGTTTTAATGAAACTTTTTTTGTAAAATTAAAAGATTGAAATAATATTTCCTTACGGAAAACCATAATTCAAACAAAAAACCGCTCTGGAAATCAGAACGGTTAGTATATTAAATTGCCTCGATCGCAGACCGCATTACATCATTCCCGGCATTCCGCCACCCATTGGCATTGCTGGTTCGTCTTTTTTAACTTCTGTGATTACACATTCTGTTGTTAAAAGCATTCCTGAAACAGAAGCTGCGTTTTCAAGGGCAACTCTTGTTACTTTTGTAGGATCGATGATCCCTGCTTCAAGCATGTTTACATACTCGTCTGTTTTCGCATTGTACCCGAAATCTCCGCTTCCTTCTGCTACTTTAGCAACGATTACAGAACCTTCACCTCCTGCGTTGGCAACGATTTGTCTCAATGGCTCTTCGATCGCTCTTTTCACGATCTTAATACCTGTATTTTCGTCTGCATTTGCACCGGAAAGGCTTTCAAGAGAAGCGATTGCTCTTACCAAAGCAACACCACCACCTGCAACAATACCTTCTTCTACAGCAGCTCTTGTAGCGTGAAGCGCATCGTCCACTCTGTCTTTTTTCTCCTTCATTTCCACTTCAGAAGCAGCACCTACGTAAAGTACAGCAACACCTCCGGCTAGTTTAGCCAGTCTTTCCTGAAGTTTCTCTCTGTCGTAGTCAGAAGTAGTCGTTTCCATCTGAGCTTTGATCTGTGCAACTCTTCCTTTGATTTTGCTGTCGTCACCACCACCGTTTACGATCGTAGTGTTGTCTTTGTCGATAGAAACTTTTTCAGCAGTTCCCAACATATCTAAAGAGATGTTTTCCATTGTGAAACCTTGCTCTTCAGAAATTACCTGTCCTCCGGTTAAGATCGCGATATCTTCCAACATCGCTTTTCTTCTGTCTCCGAATCCAGGCGCTTTTACCGCAGCAATTTTAAGAGAACCTCTTAATTTGTTTACCACTAAAGTTGCCAAAGCTTCTCCTTCAACTTCTTCAGAGATAATTAATAAAGATTTTCCTCCCTGAGCAATTGGTTCAAGAACAGGAAGCAATTCTTTCATGGAAGAGATTTTTTTCTCAACCAAAAGGATGTATGGATTTTCAAGTTCAGCCAACATTTTTTCAGGATTCGTCACGAAATACGGCGACTGATACCCTCTGTCGAATTGCATTCCTTCTACAACGTCTACCGTTGTATCGATTCCTTTAGCTTCTTCTACAGTAATAACTCCTTCTTTACCTACTTTTCCGAACGCTTCAGCGATTAAAGCACCGATAGTTTCGTCGTTGTTAGCAGAAACAGAAGCTACCTGCTTTACTTTATCTGTAGAATCGCCCACTTCCTGAGACTGAGCTTTTAAGTTTTCAACAACTGTTGCAACCGCTTTGTCGATCCCTCTTTTCAAATCCATTGGGTTTGCACCTGCAGCTACGTTTTTAAGACCTTCTCTTACGATAGCCTGTGCCAAAACAGTAGCGGTAGTAGTACCGTCTCCTGCGATATCATTGGTTTTGGAAGCCACTTCTTTTACCATTTGCGCTCCCATGTTTTCTACTCTGTCTTCAAGTTCGATTTCTTTTGCAACTGAAACCCCGTCTTTGGTAACGTGAGGTGCACCGAAAGATTTTTCGATTACCACGTTTCTACCTTTTGGTCCTAAAGTTACTTTTACTGCATTAGCCAATGCATCAACACCTCTTTTTAAAGCGTCTCTTGATTCGATATCGAATTTTATTTCTTTTGCCATTGTTTTAAGCTTTTGGCGATTTGCTTTTAGCTTTTGGCTTTAGCAATTCGCGGTTTATTTTTTATAATTTGATTTTAATTTCCGTTAAGCCTGTTCCAAAGCGTGACAAGCTTCTTTTTTAGCAGGGTTAATTCTTCTGAAAGATTTTGGTATTCATTTTCATTAATGTAATCTAAATCTTTAGCAAGAATTAATTGGTTTTCTGCTTCATTGGATGATCCCAGCGCAATATTGATGAAATTAGCAAACTCTTTATCTGAATTTCTTCCGCTTCCTTCCGAAATATTATATCCGATAGAAGCAAATGATCTCCTGACTTGAGAGGTCAAACCAAACATTTCTTCCTTTGGAAAATTTTTGGTTGAGGTATAAATTTTTAAAGTCAGTTGATGGCTTAATTGCCAAACTTCAAATTTTTTGAAATCTCTCATTTACTATTTTCAATGCTGGAAAGCCATCTGCCAGAAGCAAAAAGCTATTAGCCAATTATTCCTAGTAAATCTCCCTCTTTTACAATTAAATAATCCTTTCCTTCCAATTTCAATTCAGAACCTGAATATTTCCCGTAAAGAACTTTGTCACCCACTTTTACAGTTGTAGGCTCATCTTTTTTGCCCGGGCCAACTGCCACAACAGTACCTTCCTGAGGTTTTTCTTTTGCGGTGTCCGGAATAATAATACCTGAAGCTGTTTTAGTTTCTGCAGCGATCGGCTCGATCAAAACTCTGTCTGCTAATGGTTTAAAGTTTACTGACATAATATATTTAATTTTTTTAATTATTTCTGTCTTCAAATTCTCTAATTGTATGCCAACAGAGACAAAAGAAAATTTTGGCAGACTAATTTTTGCCGAGCGGAAATTTTGGCAGAAAAAAAAGCTTGCCGTTAGACAAACTTTTAATGAATTATTTCACAGATTCCATAACCATTTTTCTTCCGTCGGAATCTATTTCCTGTTTTAAAACCTTTCTTGTTGAAGTATCAATGTAGTAAGTAACGACGGACTTTCTGTCCTGAATATCATCCGTGGTTTTTACGATCCATACTTTTTTGCCGTTAAGATCTCCTTTGGTTATATTTTCCACATAGGCTTTTATAACGCCTTTATTAGCAGCCGGATTATAATCGAAAATTGGAATTTCCACAGATAGATTTTCTTTTAGAGGCATAAATCTTATGATTGCGGGATAGACATTGCTGTCGAAATATTCAGTAGAAATTTTTTCGTCGATAATGTCTTTTTTCTGTGCTTTTTTATCGAAATAATATCCTGTTGCTTTATTTTTTTCAAACTTAATCACCATGTCTCTCATCATATTGTAGGAAGAATGATACATCGGCTGAAAATCTGAAATTCTTACCACCGTAGAATCCGTCCATGGTTTATCCGGAGCCTGATTCATCTTTACCGTAGTTTTAAGAAGAAGTCTGTTTTTGTCTAACTTTTTTACCTCGGACGTTATTTTCCCGATTTCCATTTTCTGGTCACCTTTTTCAGCGTACCATACTGCATCGGAAATTTCATCTTTAATGTATTGCGATTCCAGTTTTACATTACTTGAAACAATGGTTTTCTGAGCAAAAAATTGGGCACTGCTTATTATTAAAAGGATCAGAAATAATCTCATGATTTTTTAATAATAAGTAGTGCCCTTTATGTAAAAGTTACAGTACTTTTCGGCTTATTTTTTCCCTGCAGCCTGCATCGGGTTTACTTTTCCGTTGGAAGCGCCTCTTGCATTTCCTGCTTCTTTCTGCTTAAAGAGATCGAATTTGGAAATCTGTGCTGTTCCGCCGTCATTGCTCCAGAAATTGTTGGAAGTATCAATATCGGCAGTTTCTCTCATCGGATCAAGCTGAACAGATTTCAATTTCTTTTCAAAATAATACGTTTTAGAAACTTTCTGCTCGTTCATTCTCCAGATCTGTGCAGAAGATTTGTCGGTAAGTTTTGTTCCGTCTTCAAAAGTAAATTCTAAAATAATCGGCATTACCAAACCTCCTTTGTTCACGAAATCAATTTGATAAGCGGTAAGATTTTTAAATTTATCTTTTTCTTTCTGCGTTAAAGGTTCGGTTCCGTCGAATTTAGAAGTGTATTCTTTGTTGTTATCCACTTTTTCCTGACCTCTGTCGTATCTGTAATAGAAATCCTGTGCTTCCTTGTCTTTATCTACGTAGAAAGTAATGTTTTTATCTTCTCTGTTTCTGATTTTTGAAATGTCTTCAAATTCGTTCAGGGCAGGTTTATCAACTTTATATTTATTTTCTTTGGCCTCTCTTGGAGCAGTATTCAGATCCGGAGTTGCAATCGTCACTTTATCAATCGCAATATCTACAGGATCTGTTCCGTAGAACCAGCCTCTCCAGAACCAGTCCAGATCTTCACCGCTTGCGTCTTCCATCGTTCTGAAAAAATCTGCAGGTTCAGGATGTCTGAAAGCCCATCTTTTCGCATAGGTTTTAAAAGCTTTATCAAAAAGCTCTCTTCCCATGATTGTTTCACGAAGAATATTCAATCCGGTTGCCGGTTTGGAATACGCATTCGGACCAAACTGAATAATGTTTTCAGAATTGCTCATAATCGGCTCCAGTTGATCTTTCGGAAGTTTCATGTAATCCACAATTGTCCACGCCGGACCTCTTTTTGAAGGGAATTTATTATCCCATTTTTCTTCTGTAAGGTATTCCACGAAAGTGTTTAATCCTTCGTCCATCCAGCTCCATTGTCTTTCGTCTGAATTAATGATCATTGGGAAGAAATTATGTCCCACCTCGTGAATCACAACGCCCAACATTCCGTTTTTAATTCCTTCTGAATAGGTTCCGTCTTTTTCCGTTCTTCCGTAATTGAAGCAAATCATCGGATATTCCATTCCGTTTGCCGCTTCTACAGACTGTGCAACAGGATATGGATACGGAATCGTGAATTCTGAATAGGTTTTAATGGTATGCGCAACTGCTTTGGTTGAATATTTTCTGTATAATCCATAAGCTTCTTTAGGATAAAAGCTCATTGCCATTACTTTATTGTTGTTTTCAGGAATCGTAACGCCCATTCCGTCCCACACAAATTTTCTGGAAGAAGTCCATGCGAAATCTCTCACGTCATTCGCTTCAAAAGTCCATGTTTTTCTCTGCTTTGAATGATTTTTCTCTGCTTTTTTAGCTTCATCCAGAGTCACGATTTCTACAGGTTCCGTAGAAGTTTTAGACTTGTTATATCTTGCCAATTGCTCAGATGTTAAAACCTGATCGTAGTTTTTACATTCTCCGGTTCCACCCACAACATGATCTGCGGGAACATTCATCGAAACTTTAAAATTTCCGAAAACCAGAGCAAATTCTCCTCTTCCTGTAAACTGATGATTCTGCCATCCGTGGAAATCGCTGTATACACACATTCTCGGATACCATTGCGTCATGGTGTAAAGATCGTTTCCTTCTTCAGGGAAGTTTTCGTAACCGCCACGACCACCCATTTTCATTCGGTTCGGGATATTGTAATTCCAGTCTACTTTGAAAACCAGTTTTTCTCCTTTTTTCAGAACTTTAGGAAGATCAATACGCATCATGGTTTTATTGACGGTATATTTCAAAGGATTTCCTGAAGCATCCGTTACTTTTTCAAGATTTACTCCATAACCATTATCAATTGCCGGAACTTCAGAAGCTTTCAACTGTTGGTCTGTTGCTGCTTTCGGAAGGGTAGAAGAGAACGGAAAGTCGGCTTTCTTTACCGTTGACTGTTGATTCTCATCAAGCTGAAGCCAGATATAATCCAGATCATCCGGAGAATTATTGTAATACGTAATGGTTTCAGAACCTTTTAAATTTCTTTTGTCTTCATCAAGGTAAGCATTGATCTCGTAATCGGCTCTGTTTTGCCAATAGCCATGACCGGGAGCTCCGGAAGCGGTTCTGTAGATATTAGGCGTAGGAAGAATGGTTCCTAACTGTTCGAATTTATTTCCGTGGTTGCTTCCCGGATTATTCTGAATATTCTGTGCGGTGAAACCTGTATACGCAAATACAGAAAGAGAAAGTATGGCAACTTTTAGTTTCATAACCGAAATTGTTTTAAAGATTTTCAAATATAATAATAAGTAGCTGAAAATTTGAAAATGTTTCAGCGTTAAAAAGGAATTCTTTCTAATGTCATTTTTAAGGATAAAGCAAATACGCCGGAAGAGACAAAAAGAATCCAGTCTTTCTGGTTTACTTTGAATAGTTTAAGCAAAATAAAGAGCAGCATTAAAATCCCGAAAACAATCGCAATCTGTCCCAATTCCAAACCGATATTGAAGCCTAAAAGAGGAATGGCAATACTCTGGCTTTTAGCAATCATCACTCTTGCGGTATTCGCAAAGCCCATTCCGTGGATCAATCCAAAAATTAAGGCTAAATAATAATTGGCGTTATTCTGAGACTGTTTTTTATTTCGGATAAGGATATTATTCAGCGAAGTTAATACAATCGTCAACGGAATGAGAAATTCTACCCAGTCTGAATTGATTCTTATGATATCAAAAGTGCTTAATGCCAAAGTAATGGAATGTCCGATGGTGAAAGCGGTGACAAGAATTAAAACTTTCTTTAAGTCGTTAAAAGAATATACCGCAATTAAAGCCAGAACAAAAAGCTGATGATCGAGTGCATCCAAAGAAATAATGTGTTCCCAGCCGAGGTTCAGATAGAATAAAAAATCCTGCATTTTTCCAATATTATTTTTGAAACGCGATGATACAAAATTTATTTTAACTTTGTGTAAAATCAATACAATGAACCTTACCATAGAAATAGATAATAAAGAAGATTATTTTTTCGTTAAGCAGCTTTTAGAAAGACTGAAAGGAGTAAGAATTGTAGAAAATAATTATGAAACGGTTGAAGGTCTGCCTTCTCATATTTTTGAAGAGATTGAAAAATATGGGGAATCTCTGAAAGATGAAGACATGATCTCGAAAAAGGATTTCTTTAAGTTTATTGATGAAGAAATATGCAGATTGAATTCTCAGAAATAGCAAAAAAAACTTTAGCCGAAAATATCGAATTTCTTAAGAGAGTCTGGACCAATCGTGAAGTTGTTATTTTCTTAGAAGATGTGAAAAGAATAACAAATGATCTTGAAAATGGAAAATATTCTCAGTTTCAAAGTTCCTTTCACAAGACGAAAAGTGTTTTAATCGGCAAAAAACACGTAAGAATGTTCTTCCGAAAAGAAAGCGAGACTAAAATTAAAGTTCTACTGTTCTTCGATATGCGACAAGACCCACAAAAAATCCTTGATTTATTACAATGAAAAAACTGTTTTTCTTCTTTACCGTCTTAATTATATTTTTCTCTTTTACAAAGGCAAAACATCCTTATCATGTAGGTTCTGTAGAAATTAATTACAATCAGAAATCCAAAACGTTTGAAATTACAGGACGTTTTTTTCTGGATGATCTGGAAAACGGATTAAACAACAAATACGGAAAAACTCTTCATTTCAACGATCCGAAATTCAAAGCACAGCTCAACGAATCTCTTAAAAATTATTCCGCAGAATATTTTAAGTTAAAAGGCAATAATAAATTTCTGAACGTTAATTATGTAGGCTACGAAGAAGATCACGAATCCGTTAATGTTTATCTCGAATCTGAAAAAATAGACAATCCTAAAAAAGTAGAAGCAGCGGTAAGTTTCCTGTATAATTTGTTTGACGATCAGATCAATATCGTCCACATCATTGTTAACGGAAACCGAAAAAGTGAAAAATTAACTTATCCGAACCGTTATTTGTTTCAGCAGTTTTAAAAATTAATTTTCGAGCTGTAAAAGCGCATTGATTCCTTTGGCGTGTTCTGATAAATCAGGAAAAAAATCATCATAACATTCCTGAAGAAAATCTTTATTTTTTAAAAAAGCTTCGTGAACGGGAATATCAATGTTTAAATATTTTGCTTTGTTCAGAACGTTTCTCATGCTGTAACCGATATTTTTCTCGAAACGGTAGTTGTAAAGCCAATCGCCTTCTTCCATTTTTTCAAGCATCATTCTGAAATTTTCGGGAAGAAATTCATAATTTTCATTCAGAACACGATATACTTTTTGGGAATGATTTTTCCAGCCTTCCAAAGAGTTCAGACTTAAATCATTCGCTACAAAATAATCCATCGCAACATCCACAAAAGCTCCTGCGTATAATCTCACCAATGGGGCAAAAACTTTTTTGGCTTCATGAATGGCGGGATGCGAATCTGTAAACGTATCTATGGCGCGGTGTAAAGTAATGCCATCCTGAATATCTTTCGGAAAAGAATAACGGTCTCTGTTTCGGATAAAATCTTCCAGAAACTGACCGACAATCTGTCCGTCTGTAAAGGTAAGGAAGGAGTGCGCCAAATAATTCATAAACGAATATAGAAATTTTTAGCCAGAATTTCACCGTTGCGGTGTGTTTCTGCCCAAACTCCTTTTTCAGTTTCAGAATAGGTGAAATCGATGGGATGGATAATAATTTTTTCTTGGGAAAAAAGGCTTACCAAAAGTTCGCCATCACCGACGGAACATTGTAACTGAACAGGAAAGGAAAACGGATTTTGAAGCTGCAGATCTTTGTAACCATAAACTACGGTACAGTCTGAACCTAAAGGTGTAAAACGTTCATGATCCTTATAAATATCAATGGAATGCGGATATCTTTCAATGATTTTTAAACCTGACTGTAATGCTAAAAAGTATAAAATTGAAGAAAACTGACAAATTCCGCCTCCAAAATCACTCGAAATATGATCTTTAATTAAATTTCGTCCTTCTTTAAAGCCATTACTTTTACTAGGCTTTCCGGTCAGTTTCCAGAAAGAAAAAACTTCGTTGGGATAAATAATCAGATGGTTGATTTTTTCTCCGACAATCTTCAGATTATGAAGTTTGTTCTCGTAAAATTCTCCTTTTTTTATGACCTGCCGAAGCTCAATTTTATATTCTCCGATGTTTTCGGAACTGTAGTCTTTTGAATAAACATATTTTGTTTTTCGCTCACCGAAATACCGCTGCAATAATTTCAACTGCAATTTCCAATGATGGGGAATCCATTTTTTTATCTGTTGTTTCATCGTTTTTCTAAAACAGCAATTTGATAGGAAGCCCAGTTTTTCAGAACGGTTTTACACAGAAAAATATCCAGAGACAGAAAATATCTTCTCAGTTTTTTCGGAATCCTGTGAATGGGGAACAGTAAAACTCCTGCTGTATTTTTAATCTTCCATTGCTTTTGAGACAGCTTAAAAATTTCTTCCGGGGTAAAACTGTTTCCAGCGTGCCAATCTTCTTGAGGAGAAACAACTTTTCGCCTGTTTTTCGTGGGGTAATCGAAAATTAAAGTTCCGTTTTTGGTTAATTTCGAAAAGCATTCATCTAAAAAAGCTTCCGTTTCCTTTCTGTTTTGATGCATGATGACGTGGAAACAGAAAATACAGTCAAATTCATCCACAAAAGGGATTTTTGAAATTTCTCCTTTCGTTAAAATTTTTTCAGGATATTTTTTTCGGGCAATATTCAGCATTTCTTCACTGAAATCTGCGCCGTGAGTGGCAAAATTCAGCAGACGACCTGTTCCGCATCCCAAATCCAGAACTTTTACGTAGCTTTTATTTCTAAAAAAGGAATTTAAAAAAGCTCTTTCCTGTTCATCGATGTATTTTCCGTAGGAATTCCCGAAACGGTTTTCGTCATAGGTTTTTGCAAGATGGTTATAGTAATTGAGGATGCTGGTTTTCATCATTTAATATTTTGTGTTTTTAATTAAAATAATCTTTCGTGAAAATCCTCGATTTTGCTTACTTCTTCTATTTTAATCCCGAATTTTTTCTTCGGTAATTTGTTCAGATTAGAAATGAAAATCTTTTCGTAGCCCAATTTCTCCGCTTCGGTAATTCTCTGTTCCGCCTGTGCGATCGGACGGATTTCGCCACTTAAACCAATTTCTCCCGCAAAACAATAATGTTCGGAAATCGCAATATCTTCATTGGATGAAAGAATGGAAGCTACGACTGCCAAATCCAGAGCCGGATCATCGGTTTTTATGCCTCCGGTAATATTTAAGAAAACGTCTTTTGCTCCGAGTTGAAAACCTGCTCTTTTTTCCAGAACCGCAAGAAGCATATTTAATCTTTTGGCATCAAAACCTGTGGAACTTCTCTGTGGTGTTCCGTAAACAGCGGTACTTACCAAAGCCTGAATTTCTAAAAGCATCGGACGGTTTCCTTCCAGAGTCACGGCTACAGAATTTCCGGAAAGTTCTTCAAATTTTTTGGTGATTAAAATTTCAGATGGATTTTTAATTTCCTTTAAACCCTGAGAAATCATTTCATAAATCCCGATCTCGGAAGTCGATCCGAAACGGTTTTTGTTGGCTCTCAATAATCTGAAAAGATGATTTCTGTCGCCGTCGAAATTCAAAACCACATCCACCATGTGTTCTAGAACTTTCGGTCCTGCAATTTGTCCGTCTTTGGTGATGTGACCTACCAAAAATACAGGAACGTTGTTTTCTTTGGCGTATTTAATAATTTCATTGGAACATTCGCGGATCTGGGAAACCGTTCCCGGCGAACTTTCAATCAGTTGTGACTGCAATGTCTGAATGGAATCGATAATCACAAAGTCGGGCTCCAGTTTTTTAGCTTCATGAAGAATTTTTTCCAGATTGGTTTCTGTAAACAAAAAGCAGTTGGGATTTTGGATATCAGTCAGACGGTCGGCTCTCATTTTAATTTGAGAAGCACTTTCTTCCCCCGAAACATAGAAAACTTTTTTCTTCATTTTCAGAGCCAATTGAAGGAGCAGGGTAGACTTACCGATTCCCGGTTCTCCGCCGATCAGGGTGACAGATCCTAAGACAATTCCGCCTCCCAAAACCCTGTTGAGCTCTTCAGAAGGTGTTTTTATTCTCGGTTCTTCATTGGTTTCAACTTCTACGATATTGATGACGTGCTGTTTTGTTTTTGAAAAAGGCGGAGTCTTGTGTGAAGTAGTTTTTTCCACCACTTCTTCCACCAAGGTATTCCACTGTCCGCAGTTTTTGCACTGTCCCATCCATTGGGAATACTGGGTTCCGCAGTTCTGACAGAAATATGCTGTTTTGAGTTTTGCCATACTGCGAAGTTCAAAATTTTTTTTGAATTTTTCTTTCGAATTTTAATTAATTTTCAACCATGAAAAATATTTTCCTGAGTTTGATGGTTTTTGTGGTGATGAGTCTTCTGAATGCTCAGTTTACAGATTGGTCTTTAGTTTTTACAGATGGAAAATCAGGCGGAATCGCAATGGCTCCGATTGCGGTCTTATTAAGTGGTTTAATGGTTTCTGCGATAGGATTTTTAACGGTTTTGATTTTCAATAAAACTTACAATACGATTCTGAAGAATGCATTTTTATTTGAAATTATTTATCTATTTACATTAATTATTAGCGGAGCAAATCCTTTCGCTTATTTTACGGGGGGTGAAGAAATTCTGTTTTTAGATTTTTTATTGTATCTGAATTCTTTTTTTGTTTTACTGATGATGTTTTTAATAGATAGACTATATTCAAAAATAAATTTAGCAAAATCAAAAAATAACGTAGATCAATAGTTCGTTGTTATAAGTAACTTACCTTTGTACAACAATTAATTCAAAATATTATACAATGAAAAAATTACTTTTAACTTTTGTATTTACATTACTAAGTGTTTTCAGTTTTGCGCAGACAGACTGGGCGGTAGATCCGATGCATTCTTCTGTTAATTTCAACATCAAACATATGGGAATCAGCTTTGTGCAGGGAAGATTTGATAAGTTTGACGGGAAGGCTTCCACAAAGGGCAATACTTTAGAAAATGCAGACCTGAATTTTACGGTTGAGGTAAACACCATTAATACAGGAGTTGAAATGAGGGATAAGCATTTGAAAAGCGAAGACTTTTTCAGTGCAGAAAAATATCCGACGATGAGTTTCGTAACGACGTCTATGAAAAAGGATAAAAATAATACCTACACTCTAAAAGGTAAATTAACCATAAAAGACGTAACCAGAGATATCTCTGTTCCGGTAACTTTCGGTGGAATAGCGAAAAATCAACAGGGAAAAGAAGTGATGGGTTTCCAGACGAGTTTTACCATAAACCGTTTGGATTATGATATTAAATATGATCCTACAGGAACTGGAGTTGCTAAAGAAGTAGATGTTAATCTGTATTTTGAAATGACCAAAATATAGTTTTTACACAGTAATATTGATTAAGAAAGGTTTTCAGATGTTGAGAGCCTTTTTTTATTTTTGATTATTTTTTTGACAGCAAATCAAGATAGGTTTTTTCTAATTCTTGGTATTCTTCTTTCCAGTCTTGAGATGTTTTTTCCAGCTTTTCAAAATTATAATTTAAAATTTCTATTTCTTCTAAGTGATCTACAGTGTTTCGGTCTTCAATATGGTCAAAATACTCTGCGTACCAAACATTTAAATTTTGATTTGAAATTTCGATGTACAGTTGTTCTCCAATATGACTCTGCAATAGCAAATGGTAATTTAAAATATTCTTTTTGAAGTAAATAAAAATGCCTTCGTAATAATCATGGTGGCGATCTGTAAAGTATATATTAAACCTGTTGTTTTTCCAGATTGGTAAGTTGTCAAACTTCAGGAGTAGTCCATTTTCAGGTAAGAGCTCAACCTTTTTTAAGTAGACTAATTGGTTAAGAATTTTCATTGTTATAATTTTCGAAGTTCTAAAATACATAATCAAATTTGAATACAAAATTGCTTTGTATTTCTTTTTCCCCTAACTTTGCACAAACCTAATCTAATGAGTAAAAAGAATACTAAGTACATCTTTGTGACAGGAGGTGTAACTTCATCTTTGGGAAAGGGAATCGTTTCAGCTTCTCTTGGACTTCTACTAAAATCGCGTGGCTTCAATGTAACTATTCAAAAGCTTGATCCTTATATCAATATCGATCCGGGAACTTTGAATCCTTACGAACACGGAGAATGCTATGTAACCGAAGATGGTGCGGAGACGGATCTGGATTTAGGTCACTACGAGCGTTACCTTGATGCTCCTACTTCCCAAAACAATAACGTTACGACAGGAAAAATCTACCAGACGGTAATCGAAAAGGAAAGAAAAGGAGATTTCCTTGGAAAAACTGTTCAGGTAATTCCTCATATTACGAACGAAATTAAACGCAGAATTAAAATCTTATCCAAACAGAACTACGATATCATTATTACAGAGATCGGGGGAACGGTAGGGGATATTGAATCTTTACCTTACATTGAAACAGTTCGTCAGTTGAAATGGGAACTGGGTGAGAAAAATTCTATGGTAATTCACCTTACTTTATTGCCTTATCTGGCTTCCAGCGGAGAATTAAAAACAAAACCTTCTCAGCATTCCGTTCGTCAGTTGATGGAGAGCGGAATTATGGCGGATGTTTTGGTTTGCCGTACAGAACATAAGATCCCGAAAGATCAGAGAGCCAAACTGGCTCAGTTCTGTAATGTTCCTTTGGATAACGTGATCGAATGTAAAGATCTGGAAACGATCTATGAAGTTCCGATGTATCTTCAGAAACAGAATTTTGATGATGTGGTTCTTAAAGAATTAGATCTGAAAAGTGATAAAGAAGCGGATCTTAAAGACTGGAAATCGTTCTTAAAGAAATTCCAGAATCCTAAAAAATCTGTTGAAATTGCGTTGGTTGGAAAATACGTTTCTCTTCAGGATTCATATATTTCCATTGCTGAGGCTTTCAAACATGCCGGAGCAGATCTTGAAACGGAAGTGAAGATCAGATGGGTGTACAGTGGAGATTTAACGGCTGAAAATATTAAAGAAACTTTATCCGGAGTGAGTGGGATTTTGGTTGCACCGGGATTCGGAGACAGAGGAATTGAAGGAAAGGTTCTTACAGCTCAATATGCAAGAGAAAATAAAATTCCGATGTTGGGAATTTGTTTGGGAATGCAGATTATGACGATTGAATTCGCTAGAAATGTTTTAGGATACACTAAAGCAAATTCTATGGAATTCGATACTTCTACGGAGCATCCTGTAATTTCTTTAATGGAAGAACAGAAAAATGTAGTAGACAAAGGGGGAACAATGCGTCTTGGGGCATGGAAGTGTTCCCTGAAAAACGGTTCTAAATTAAACGAAATCTACGGAGCAAAAAATATTACGGAAAGACACCGTCACAGATATGAATTCAACAGCGATTACATTGGAGAATTCGAGAAAAACGGTTTCTTAGCAACGGGAACAAACCCTGAAACAGGATTGGTGGAAGCGTTGGAAATGCCGGATCATCCGTTTTATGTAGGAGTTCAGTATCACCCTGAATACAAAAGTACGGTTGCAACGCCGCATCCTTTATTCAGAGCTTTTATTAAAGCTTGTACTTCAAAATAAAGTAATTTAAAAATTACAAACGTCATAAATAAACTCAGACTGATTATTCTCAGCCTGAGTTTATTATATAGTAATGCATTAAAGAATAGAGTTTTGATAAAAAAACAGTATTTTTGTCGACTCGAAAATGTATAGCGTTTACTATATATTATTTAATAGGTAAAAATTTTAATTAAAGATAAAATGCAACAGAACAACGGACTCGATAAAAGTCAGATTATTAGTTTTGCGGTTTTATGCTTAGTTCTTTTCGGTTTCATGTTTTATTTCCAAAACAAACAATCGAAAGAAGATGCAGTAAAAGCTCAGCAGCAGAAAACTGAACAAGCTAAAAATGCCGTAAAACAGACTCAGGCAACCAATATCAATCCAAATGTAACTCCCGGCTCAATTCAGACGGCAACTCTGGCGAATAATGAATTGAAAATTGAATTCAACAGTTTAGGAGGGCAGGTTTCTAAAGTGGAACTTGCAAAATACAAAGCATACGATCATAAAACAGATAATGCAGATCTTCCGCTTTACCTGATCACGAAAAATAACTCCAACTACGGTTTTCAGTTTAAAGATAAAACGGGAAAAATTATCAATACTAAAGATTTAGTTTTTGCTCCTGTTGTCAATGGAAATGTTGCTACGCTAACAGCAAATTATAATGGTGCAACCATTCAGTTTGTATATTCATTAAACAATAATCCAAAAGCAGAACTGAAAGATCAGTATGCTTTAGATTTCAAAGTAAGAACACAGGGACTGGCAAAAATTACGTCTGATAATAAAGCAGATTTTATCTGGGATTACAGTGTAAGAAACCTTGAAAAGGGTAGAGCGCAGGAACAGTCTCACTCAGAATTCTCATATGCTTTCAATAATTATAAAGATTATGAGTACGATGGAAGAACAACGATGGAAGAAGACAAAGAAACGCTTAACTGGATCGGGGTTAAACAGCAGTTCTTCGCTTCTGTAATTGAATCTAAAACAGGATTTACCCAAAGCAAAGGAAATCAGGAAGCGATTGAAGAAGGGGAGTATCTGAAAAAATTAAACTATGAAGGTTTTGTTCAGATGAACGGAAGTGAACTGAATCAGGATTTCACATGGTACTTTATGCCTTTGGATTTACCATTATTAAAAACGTATGATAAAAACTTTGATGAAATTCTTCCTTTAGGATGGTCTTTCATCGGATGGATGAACCGTTATTTCTTTATGTGGCTTTACAGTGTAATTGCTGGTTGGGGATTATCTGCAGGTTGGGTAATTTTCTTAATGACAATTATTGTGAAACTAATCTTATCGCCAATTATGTACAAACAGCACAAATTAAGCGCGATGATGAGAGTAATCCGTCCAGAAATTGATGAGGTAAATGCCAAATTCAAGGATGCAGATCCGATGAAAAAGCAGCAGGCTACGATGGAGGTTTATCGAAAAGCGGGAGTTAATCAGATGGCGGGATGTTTGCCGGCGTTGGTGCAGATTCCTATTTTCTATGCGTTATTCCGTTTCTTTCCGAACTTTATTGATCTTAGAGGTAAAGGATTCTGGTTTGCAAAAGATTTAACGGCTTATGATGATTTGATAAAATTGCCTTTTAAAGTTCCTTTCCTTGGAGACCATCTAAGTGTTTTCGCTTTGGCTTGTACCGTGGTGATCTTAATTTATACCGTAATGACTTCAGGAAATATGCAGCAGCCACAACAGGAAGGTATGCCAAATATGAAGGTCTTAATGTACATCTTCCCGGTTACCTTTTTATTCTTTTTAAATACGTCTGCATCGGGTCTTTCCTGGTATTATTTCGTATCAAATGCCATTAACATCTTAATAATCCTTGTTATTAAATATGTAATTCTGGATGAGAAGAAAATCCATGCGCAGATTCAGGCAAATAAAGAAAAGCCTAAAATGGAAGGAAAATTCCAGAAGCGTATGAGAGAGATGATGGAGAAAGCTCAGGAGCAGCAAAACGTGCAACAGCAACAGAGAAAGAAAAAATAACATTTTCTATAATACAAAAAAAGAGAGGTAAATTTAATTTTGCCTCTCTTTTTTACTTCAAATATTCAATATTAGTCATATTTCAGTCTGAAAGACTGTCTGTGATATTTAGTCGGTCCGAATTTTATCAGCGCTTCCTGATGTTTTTTAGTAGCATAGCCAAAATTTGTGTTCCATCCGTATTCGGGATGCTCTTCATGAAGTTCGATCATTAATTTGTCTCTGTAATTTTTTGCTAAAATAGAAGCCGCAGCAATAGACAAGACTTTAGAATCTCCTTTAATAATACATTCGTGTGGAATAAAATTGTAAGGGTGAAATCTGTTTCCGTCCACTAAAATCAATTCAGGTCTTATTATTAATTTATCCAAAGCCTGATGCATGGCATGGATGCTTGCATTCAGTATATTATGCTGATCTATAAATGCGGGAGAAAGTTCTGCAACTGCGTAATCTTTAACATTATCTTTGATGTAGCTGTCAAGATCCATTCTTGTCTTAAAATTTAACTTTTTGGAATCGTTAACCAAATTTTGGTTAAAATTCTCATCTAAAATTACTGCAGCAGCTACCACAGGTCCGGATAAACAGCCTCGACCCACTTCATCACAACCTGCTTCAACATAAAAAATCGACCATTTTTTTATTAAATCCATAATTTCCGCTATTTCACCAAGGTAAAATCATGCAATATTAAAGATTTTTAACAAAATATTTGGTTACTTTAAGAAAGTTTTACATATTTGCAAATAATAAAAAATAATCAATTTAAATATGAAGAAATTAACAGCAAGTGTTCTACTGGTAGTTTTATCATCCTCTTTTGCGGTTGTCAACGCTCAAAAGAAAGGAAATGATACAATTCCTAGAACGACAACCATTGAAGAAGTTGTTTTCGTTCAGCCAGTAACTGGAAGATTGAAAGTAAAGGATGAAGTTACTACAGCTCAGCAAATTATTAGCAATCAGCAGTTAAAAGCGGCTAATAACCCTAATGCAATAAGTGCTATTGCAGGTAAGGCTTCTGGTGTAAGAATTAATCAGACAAACAGTAGTGTAAATTCATCTCAAAGTATTGTCATCAGAACTCCTACAACGATTACTGGTAACCAAGAAGCTTTAGTTGTTATCGATAATGTTATTTCCAGTGCTAACATTTTGGCTCAATTACCTCCTGATTTGATAGAATCAGTCAATATCATAAAAGGTGCCGGAGGAGCAGCAATATATGGTTCTCAAGGTATTAACGGGGTAGTAGTAGTAACTACGAAAAGAGGTACTGCGAGCGGAGGATTAAGAATTAATTATAACTCTTCTGTAGATTTCGAAACAGTCGCTTTCTTACCAAAAAGACAAAGAAACTATGGACAAGGATGGTATGGTAAAAAAGTTAACGTAGAAAATGGAGCATGGGGACCAGCATTCAATGATCCTGCATATGCTGGAACAATGCAGCCATATGGTGTTCCTTTATATGATTTTGATGGAGATGGTTTTATTACTGTTAATCCAAATGATAATGCTCCTACCGGGGATGAAGGAGCTTCAATTATGTCAACTTTTGCTCCTTATGGGAAAGATAATGTTAAAGATTTTTTCCAGACAGGTACAATTTTCCAAAATACTTTATCAGTATCTACTGGTAATAGCAATGGATATTTCGGATTAACTCTTGGAAGTTTAGAGAAAGAATTTATCGTAGCTGATGATAAATTAAGCAGATACTCAGTTTTAATGAAAGGAGGTACAAAGATCAATAAATGGTCTTTTGACGGTCAGATTAATTATATCAGAACGAAAACTTCTCAGGCTGATGCAACTATTTATCACGATTTGCTTCAGAGTGCTTCAGATATTCCAATTGAGAAGTTTAAAGATTATTCAGACAATGCATATGGTTGGAATATTTATTACACCAGCCCGTATTTTAGACAAAAACACGTAAGATCTAATTCCATTCAGAACTATTTTAATCTAATTGGTGCAGCTGCTTATAAGTTTGACGATCATATTAATTTGTCATATCGTGGTAACATGAGCTTTAATAATGCTGAAAGCAGTAATTATAATGATGGTTATGTAGTAGCTCCAATTTACGATGGAATTTTCCCTAATGTTCAGTCGAGTTATTTTCAATCAAATGTAAATCAACAGAACTATTATGGAGATTTAACTTTAAATTTAAATTATGATATTGCAACGGATTTAAATTTAGATGTTACAGTAGGTCATAACTATCAGGATAGAAGAACTACAAACAGCCAAGCTGGAGGTACAGGTTTATTGATTCCGGGATTATATACTATTCCAAATTTATCTAATCCGGCACAGCCAAGTACTTTAAATAATAGAAAATTCCACACTAATGTTCATGCATTTTTAGGAAATATCGATTTATCATATAAAAAATATCTATTCTTCAATGCAGCAGGAAGATATGAGATGAATTCAAGTTTAAAACAATTATCTGTAAGTAATGATTTCTCTTATTTCTTCCCATCGGCTTCACTTTCATTTATTCCGACAAAAGCATTTGATTTTGGAGGCAAAGTGTTGAATTATTTGAAGGTTAATGCTGCATTAGAAAGAACAGGAGGTATTTCAGCTATTGGGAATTATCAGTTATATCCAGTGGCTATTGTAGGTGGTGGATATCCATATGCTGGTAGTGGATATATAAGCTACCAACCACAAACAACTGTAACAGATCGATCATTAAATCCTGAATTTACTACTAGAGCCGAAGTAGGTTTATCATTTGGTCTATTCAATGATAGAATTACGTTTGATGGAGCTGTGTATAAAAGTAAAACAGATGACTTAATTACTCTTCAAACAACATCTAGTGCAACAGGTTTAACTGGACAGTGGAGAAATGTTGGAGATATGGAAGGAAGAGGTATTGAGATGAATATTAATTTTGTTCCAATCAAAAATAAAAATATTCGTTGGGATATCGGAGCTAACTTTACAAGTGGCTATAGTAAAGTTACTAAATTGGCTGATGGTGCAAAAGAGATTGCTCTGCTTTCTTCTTCTTCCGTAGGTATCTTTGCTGTTGAAGGTGAGAAATTCGGAGTAATTAAAGGAACAACTTACGTTAGAGATGATCAAGGAAGAATCGTTGTAAATGCTGCTACAGGTTTACCTCAGGTTAATTCTCAGCTTAGCGTTTTGGGAAGAAATACACCTAAATATATTTTAGGTCTTACAACGTCATTAAAAGTAAAGGGCTTTACATTATCTGCAACAGCTGATTACCGTACAGGACATGTATTCTATTCTGGTACTAAAAACTCGATGGCATTCTCTGGACAGCTTGAAGAATCTGCAAATTTTGATAGAACAAAACCTTATGTAATACCTAACTCGGTATACTTACAGAATGGTGCTTACGTTGCGAACACAAGTGTTCCTATTTTTGCAACTACTTTTAATAATCCTAATAATGCTAATTATAATCCTACATTGGCTTTATCAGAACATTATGGAGGAGCTACATATAATTCTGTAGGTGAAAATTTTGTAATGGATGCTACAGCGTTTAAAGTTCGTGAAATTGCTATTTCTTATACATTTGATAAAAAAATATTAGGGAATTCTAAAATTAATGAGCTTACTATTGGATTCCAGGCTAGAAATCCATTCATTAAATTTGCAAAAGAAAACAGAAATTATGATGATCCTGAAACAGGATTTGATGGAAATGGGGCTTATGCTGGTTTTATTGGAAATGCAGCTACACAGTATCCTAATCTAAGAACTTATGGAGGTAATATCAGTATCACTTTCTAATTCACTCACTAATTAATTTTATTACAATGAAAAAATATATTTTTATAGCGTTAGCAGCATTATCAGTTGCTTCTTGTAAGCTTGATGATAACATTTCGCCAAACGACCCTAGCGTTGAGGCTGTAACTCCAAATTTATATTTAAGTGCAGCTCAAACTTCTAACTATAATGTACAGGTAGGAGATATTTTTGAATTATCCAATGTCTGGATGAACAACTGGGCTGGAAATATTTATTATTTTGCCTCTCCTTATAGTGCTGAATATCAGTTACAGGTAACTTCAGCATTTACCAGAGGAAATAACTTTTGGAATAACAGTTATCTGGCAATGAGTAGATATGCAAGTATTTATAATAATCCTCAAGCTGCTCAATATTCTAATCACGCTGCGATTGCGAAGATTTTGATGGCAAATGAAATGCAGTATATTGTAGATTTCTTTGGAGATGCTCCATTCTCTGATGCATTCAAGCGTGATGCGAATCTTACTCCAAAATATGATAAGGGTGAGGATATTTACAAGAATTTAGTATTGATGATCAACGATGCGATCACTAGCATTAATACTGGTAATCCTCAATTTGCAGTAGGTACAGAAGATGAAATTTTTGCAGGTGATATGACTAAATGGTTAAAATTGGCTAATACAATTAAACTGAGATTATTACTTAGACAGTCAAAAGTTACTGATGCTACTATAAAAGCTTTTGTAACGGCTCAACTTCAGTCTTTACAAGGAGCACAGTTCTTATCTGATACTGATGGAGATGTGAAAATTAATCCAGGTTATGGTAGTGGTACTGCTGCACAGCAAAATCCATTAATCAGAAATTATGCTTATTTAAACTTTGATCAGCAAACTGAGAATATTCAAGGATACAGATTAATTGATATTTCTAGTCATTTTGCTGGTCTATTAAATGGAGCTAATGCTAAAACTACCGGAACGACTGATACTCGTCGTGGTTTTATGTATAGAGCTGCTGGAGGTACAATTAGAGGTATTACTCAAGGAGACGGTCAGACTCCCGGAGCAACTGAAGCTTCTTTTTCAAGATTAGGTTGGAAGTTTCGTCAGATTAACGCTCAAGGTAATGCATTTGTCGATAATTCTAATATTGATGGAGTAGTAATGAGTGCTTCAGAGGCTGAACTATTGCAAGCTGAAGCCGCAGAATTATATCCGGCAATTTTCACTAATGCATATGGTCATTATGAAAAAGCTGTGCGAGCTTCATTTACGTTTTTTGCTGTACCACCTACTACTACTAATCCAGATCCTGCAGGTGCTTATTTAGCAAGCTTAAGTACAAAACCTTATGGATGGAATGGATCTGATGGACATATTGCAGCAATTCAATATCAAAGAATGGTTGCTTTACACTTCATTAAGCCTCAAGAAACTTATATCAACTATTTGAAAACAGGTTATCCTGTTACTCCTTTAGCTCTTACGGCTACTCAGCCTAACAAGCCGTGGAGATTAGTTTATCCTTCAAGAGAATACAATACAAATAGTGCAAATGTACCGGTGGTAAACCAGGCAGATGTATTTGTTAAAAATCAATTTACTCCTTTCTGGAATAGAAACTAATCTATTGAAAATAATATCTAAAAACCGCCTTCGGGCGGTTTTTTTTATTTCCAAGTGTTAAAATTTATTTTTCTAAAAAACAAAATATATGTCATGCATTATATCTTCATTTTGTTTTGATAGATAATTTTTTAATTAAGACTCTAAATAATTCACTATCAGTAATTAAAGATATTTGTTCGTATAGTTTTTTTATTTACTTAATGTCACTTCTTTTTTTAGTAAATAATAAAATTTGATGTAATTATTGTTGGTAATATTTGTTAATTTGATTTGTTTTAACTTTTTTTATTAAAGTATTTTGATTTATTGATAAGATTATTTGACTAAATGTTAAATTTAGCCGATTTTATTTTGTGCTAAATATAAAATTTCACATATTTGTGATAGCAAATATAATTTATATGAAGAAATTAACAACGGGAATACTTATACTGGTATTGTCCTCATCCCTAGCTATTGCTAATGCTCAGCAAAAGAAAAATGATACAGTAAGAACACAAGAAATTGAGGGTGTTGTTGTTACTGCGCTTGGTATTAAAAGAGAAAAAAAAGCTTTAGGATATGCAACCTCTCAAGTTGGAGGTGGAGATTTGCAAAAATCTGGTGAAACAAATGTAATTCAAGGTTTAGCAGGAAAAGTTGCAGGTGTACAGGTAACCGGAACGGCAGGCACTCCTGGTGCATCAAGTAAAATTGTTATCAGAGGGCAGAAATCAATAGAACTTAGCAGTCAGCCTCTAATTGTGCTGGATGGGCAGATTATAGATAACTCATACAATAATAATGCTGGATCCGGAACTAATATTGGAGGTGTTGATGATTCTAACAGAGCAGTTGATATTAATCCTGATGATATTGAGAGTGTGAATGTATTAAAAGGAGGTGCTGCAGCAGCTTTATATGGCGAGGGTGCAAGAAATGGCGTAATTATATACGTTTCTAAAAAAGGACGTAAGAGAAAAGGGATAGGTATTGATTTTTCTACTACTGTAGGTTATGATATGCTAAGCAATATGATTAATTTGCAAAAGACCTATGCAGCAGGAACTAATGGTGTCGCTTATATTGATCCCGCACAATATGGTTCAGATGGTTTCCCTCTTACTGGAGGAACAAACCAATCCTGGGGACCTTTGATTTCCAGTGTATCAGGATTAAAAGCCTATGATAATGTTAAGAATTTTTATCAAACAGGTGTTACAAATAATTATAACTTAGCACTTTCTGGAGGAGGAGAAAATGGTAATTTTAGAGCTTCTTTCGGTCATCTAAATCAAACAGGTATTGTTCCTAATACAAGTCTAAAAAAGACATCCTTTAATATTAATAGCGAATATAAATTTACTGAGCAATTAAAAGTTGGGGGTGATTTCTTGTATAGTAATACAACAGGAATAAGAGCACAAAAGGGAAGTAATGTTTCAGGAATTATGCTTTCGTTATTACGTATGCCTTCAACTTATGATGTAAGAGATTATCAAACTGCACAGGGATATAATAAGAATTATTTTTCTGCCTATGATAATCCTTTTTACACAGTTTACAATAACCCATATACCGATGAAACTAATCGCGTAATTTTTAATGGGCATATTAATTATAATTACAGTAAATCCTTAAATGCAATCGTTAGAGCAGGAGTAGATACTTATACTACTCATGCACAGCAAAATTATTCATTCTCAAGTAACGGTAATTCAACAGCAGATGGTACAGGTCAGGTCATATTGGATACTTTTACAAAAAGTCTTTACAACTTAGATTTAATTTTTAATGGTATTTTTGATATCACGGATAATATCAATCTAAATTATAATATTGGAGGGCAGATTAATTCCACTTTTTTTAATGATCAGTATAGTGTAGGATCTACAATGTTGGAGATAAACCAATATAATTTAAGTAATTTTTCGAACTACAAAGCTCAGAACGCAGATTATAAACAAATCAGGAGAGGGATTTTTGGATCATTAGAGTTTGGTTTCTATGATCAGGTTTATCTTACACTTACGGGAAGAAATGATTGGAATTCTGCATTACCTAAGCAAAATAATTCTTATTTCTATCCATCTATTTCTGCATCGTGGTTGTTCAATAAAACATTAGGTTTACCAAGTTGGGTAAATTTAGGAAAAATTAGAGCGTCGTATGCAAGTACATATGCTGCACCACTTTCTTATAATGTAATTACACCATATATAACGCCTCTTTTTACGGATTCATTTGGTCCACAACTAACATCTCCATACAATAGTGTTGGTGCTTACGGTTTCTCCACAATATTAAGAAATTCAAATTTAAAACCAGAACATAATAAAGAATTTGAAATTGGACTGGAACTGGAAATGTTTAAACGTCTTCATCTTAATGCGAGTGCTTACAAATCAACAAATTACGATTTGTTGATAACACTTCCTATTGCACCATCTTCTGGCTATAGCACATATTATACAAACGGACCTTCAGTAGAAAACAAAGGATTAGAAGTAAGTTTAGGATATGATATTTTCAAAAAGGAAAATTTTAGCTGGGATTTTACTCTTAATTGGGCAATGAATAGAAATAAAGTGGTAGATTTAAACGGTGTGCCCGACAATTCTGCGATGGGTAGTGATTATTTTAGTGGTAATCTTACTCCTACAATATCTCTAGGACAACCATTAGGTGTTTTTTATGGTTCTGCCTACAGAAGGGATAATTCAGGAAATTTGATTATTGGTTCAGACGGTCTCCCTATTTTAAGTTCTGAATCTCAATTAATTGGAAATCCTAATCCAGACTGGACCGGAGGTTTCAGAAATAATTTAAGATATAAGAACTTATCGTTAAGCTTCTTATTAGATTTTAGAAAAGGCGGAGATATTTGGAATGGAACGTTGGCTCGATTAAACAGATTAGGAATGACGCAGGCTTCTGCCGAGAATAGGAGCGGAACATATGTAATTCCTGGTGTACTGGAAGATGGTTCTCCCAACAATATTGCAATATCAAATAAAACTTACTATGTCAGCTATCTGGGTGATGGCTCAGGAAGTGCAAACGAAACAGCTATTGAAAAAGATATTAACTGGTTGAGATTAAGAGATGTAACTCTTAGTTACAATTTTAGTAAAGTAATTTCCCAGTCAATGGGATTATCATTTGTTAAAAATGCAGAGTTGAGCTTAAGTGCAAGAAATTTATTTCTAATTACAAACTATAAAGGAATAGATCCAGAAAACTCATTTGCAGGTTCATCATCTAATACACAAGGGTTTGATTATTTCAACAACCCAAATACCAGAAGTTATTATTTAACATTTAAATTCGGATTTTAATTATGAGAAAGCATTTATATATAGTAAGTTTTGTATCCACGATTCTACTCGGTCTTACTTCCTGTCAGCACGAATTGGATACTTTTAATGAGAATCCTAATAGCCCTACTGAGGTCTCAACTCCTACAACCTTATTAACAGGAGGCGAAATAGGAACTATAATGAATTCCACAGGTAATCTTCCCAGAACCTTAAGCTTATTTACCCAACATACAAATGGAAATCAGTTTCAGTCATTGGATTATACCAATTATTTTCTAACAGAAACAGATGTTGAAACAGATTGGGCAAATATTTACCAAGCAGGGGTAAATCTAAATCAAATCATTAAGCAGTTCGGAACTCAAGATCCTTATTATGATGGAATTGCAAGAGTTTTAATGGCGATTAATATTGGTTATGCTACAGATGTTTGGGGAGATGTTCCTTTTTCCCAGGCTTTTCAGGGGATCAACGGTCTAAGTCCCAAATACGATAGCCAAGAGCAGGTAATTTCTCAAATTCAGACATATTTAGATACGGCAATTACAGATTTTTCAAAACCTGTAAGCGCTAATAAGAATATACCTTCTTCCAATGATATTTTTTATGGAGGAGATATAAGTAAATGGAGAAAGCTTGCATATGCATTAAAAGCGAGATATGCTTTAAGATTAACACAAAGAGATGGAAGCGCTGCTGCTGCTCAGAAAGCATTAAACTATCTTCAAAATTCATTTACTTCTAGCAGCGATAATTTAGTTGCAACTTTTGATGGAGGGAATAATCAGAATCTCTGGTATGGATTTAGTAATCAAAGATCAGGGTATATGTCGATGGGAAAATATTTTGTAGATATTCTTAAAAATAACAATGATCCGAGACTTACATATTTTGTAGGATTAGATAGTCATAATCCTTCAGGTTATTCAGGTTCTGCTCCAGAAGATGCTGATACTGATGCTTCTCCGTTTGGAAGTTTTTTTGCAGGAAGTGCAAGTACATCTAATATAATTTTTAGTTACAGTGAGATTAAATTTATTGAAGCAGAAGCTCAGTTCAGATTAGGAAATGCAACGTCAGCTCAGGCGGCATTGAAAGCTGCTGTAAGCGCTTCTTTAGTAGACGTTACAGGATCAGATAATCCAACATTTGCAAATACAGCATCAGCAGCTGTCACTTTACAAAATATCATTACTCAGAAGTATATTGCATTGTTTACGACTATAGAGCCATATAACGATTGGAGAAGAACAGGCTTTCCTGCTTTGACACCTAATCAAAATAGTCAGTCAAAGAAAATTCCTCTTAGATTAATTACTCCAAAATCTGAGCGGACTTTAAACACTAACGCTACAGTTGTAGGAGATTTATATGCTCCTGTCTGGTGGGATAATTAAAACAATAATTTTAATTTTCTTCATATTTATTCCGCCTTCGGGCGGTTTTTTTATTTCCGTATATTTGCAGAGCAGAAAAAAAGACTTATTCGTTTTTTAAATAACAGACAATGAATATTAAAAATATAATAGAAGAAAAACTTTCGGAGGTTATTTTAAATGTGTTTCAGTTGAAAGACATTACTCTGGAAGTTCAGGAAAATAAAACAGAATTTGAAGGAGATTTTACGATTGTTACTTTCCCTTTGGTAAAGCAATTGAAGAAAAATCCGGAAAGTATCGGCGTAGAATTGGGAGAAGCTTTAACAGAGCAGACCGATTTACTGGAAAGTTTTAATGTGGTAAAAGGCTTCCTTAATATTAAAATCAGAAATCAGTTTTTCGTAGACAATTTTACATCTGTTTATAATGGTTTCGATACTATAGAAAAGAAAAATGCTACGGTTATGGTAGAATATTCTTCTCCAAATACCAATAAGCCCCTTCACTTAGGACACGTAAGAAATAACTTATTAGGTTTTTCCGTTGCTCAGATCTTGAAAGAAGCGGGATATGATGTCATTAAAACGCAGATCATCAACGACAGAGGGATTCATATCTGTAAATCCATGTTGGCTTGGGAAAAGTTCGGAAAAAACGAAACTCCGGAATCTACCAGTACAAAAGGAGATCATTTCGTCGGAAAATATTATGTGGAGTTTGATAAGGAATTGAAAAATCAGACCAATACGATCTTCAATGATTTCAGAATAAATAAATTTGATCAGTTTGACACTCCTAAAAAAGAGGAAGTTAAAACATTAAATGAAAAAATAAATACGCTTGAAGCTAAGAAAAAAGAATTGCTTCAGACAGTAGATATTTCTGAATTTTCTGCATTGCATGAAGAGTTCGAAGAACAGTTCAAAGAAGCTTTAAATAAAGATTCTTTAATTTCTGCTGTTCCTAAAAAAGTTGAGGAAATCATTTCCAAAAAGAATAAGGAAGAAAATATTTCTGACGAAAAAGAACTGGAAACCATTAAATCTCAGACTAAAGTTTTTCAGAGTATTTTTAAAGAAGTATTGGAAGCTGAAGGCAAGCTCGAAGCTGAAAAGTCCAATCTGAAAGAGATCTGTAAACCGGTAACCGAAATCATGAAAGAAGCGCAACAAATGCTTCTGGATTGGGAGAACGGAGACGAAAAAGTAAGAAGTCTCTGGAACGAGATGAACTCTTGGGTTTACAAAGGATTCAACGAAACATACAACAGATTGGGCGTAGATTTCGATCAGGTTCAGTATGAAAGCAATACCTATATTTTAGGAAAAGACCTTATTCAGGAAGGTTTGGATAAAGGAGTGCTGTATCAGAAGGAAGACGGCTCTGTATGGTGCGATCTTACCGATGAAGGTCTGGATCAGAAATTACTGCTTCGTTCGGATGGAACTTCCGTGTACATGACACAGGATTTGGGAACTGCGGTAGAACGTTTTAAGCAGAATGATATTCAGAAACTGATTTACACCGTCGGAAACGAGCAGGATTATCATTTCCAGGTTTTATTTAAAATTTTAGGAAAATTAGGATATTCTTGGGCAGACCAGTTGTATCATTTGTCTTACGGAATGGTGGAACTTCCGAACGGAAAAATGAAATCGCGTGAAGGAACCGTAGTGGATGCAGATGATTTGATGCAGGAAATGTACAAGGAAGCTAAAGCAATTACCACTGAACTAGGAAAACTGGAAGGTCTTACCGATGAAGAAAAAGAAGCTTCTTACGAAATTATCGGGCAGGCTGCATTAAAATATTTCATGCTGAAAGTTGATCCTAAGAAAAAAATGCTGTTCAATCCGGATGAAAGTGTAGAATTTGCAGGAAATACAGGTCCTTTCGTTTTATATACTTATGCACGTATTCAATCGGTATTATCTAAAGCTAATTTTGAATTTAAAACGACTTCAGATCTGGCTTTGAATGAATATGAAAAAGAACTTATTATGCTTTTGTCCAATTACAAAGGTACAGTAGAGAAAGCAGCAGAATTATTAAGTCCGGCATTCTTAGCCAATTATGTGTATGATTTGGTAAAAGCTTACAATTCATTCTATCAGAGCAATCCGATTATCAGTCAGGAAGACGAAAATCTGAAACAGTTCCGATTGAATTTATCAGATCTCACAGCAAAAACCATAAAAAAATCATTAGGTTTACTCGGAATAAAAACCGTAAACAGAATGTAAAAATAAAACCTTCAGAACGCTCTGAAGGTTTTTTATTTTAAGTTTTTTCAGCATTCATTTTCTCTTTTACACTGTCTTCATATAATTTGGCATCACTCCATTTTGCGTGTTTCGATGGTAAAATGGTATATCCTTTTTTATAGGCGTAAACTTTCGTGTATTCCGCACCAAAGAAAATCAGCATACAGGAATAATTAATCCACATCATGATCAGAATCACGGTTCCGGCAGCTCCGAAAGCGGAAGTAGGTTTTGTAGTTCCGAAATAAAGACTCAGTAAAAATTTACCCAGAGTAAATAATATCGCGGTAAGAAAAGCTCCGTTCCACACCGGTTTCCAACGCATTCTTACATCAGGAAGAATTTTAAACATCAATGCAAAAAGCAACATGACAATGGCAAAGCCGATCACAAAATTCACCAACTGAACAATCAGATAGGTTTCCATCCCAAAATAATTCGTAATCCAGTTATTCAGAATACTGATCATTGAAGAAAGCACCATTGTGATCATCAGTAAAAAACCGATAATCAGGATCATTCCCAAAGAGTTGGCTCTGTCCAGTAAAAATTTCACGAATGCTTTCTGAGGAGTTGCCTGAACATCCCACAAATTATTAAGCGAGTGCTGAAGCTGAAAGAAAAGAGTAGTGGAACCGAAAACCAAGGAACCGACTCCCACAGCTTTCATAAAAATATTTTCTCTGTCAATTAAAGCTCCTGCAATCATGTCCTGAATACTTTTTGCAACATCCTGTCCCATGATTCCGCTGATCTGATTCGTGATTTCTCCGCGAATAGCTTCCTCACCAAAAAAATATCCTGCAATCCAGATGATGATAATTAAAAGCCCGGGAATTGAAAAAATAGCGTAATAGGCAAGACTTGCGGCATCACTTGAAGCCGACGAATTATTCCATTGTCTGAATGATTCTTTTAATGTATCCCAGAAAAATTTTAATTGTTCGATCATTGATGGTTTGGTTTAGAAAGGATATCCGATGGCGATATTCAGAATAAGATTATCTTTTCTCCAGCTCGAATCTCCGAAATTAATTTTATCAAATGTCCATCTTTCACCCCTTTCATAATAAGGAACGCGCAATGGCATGGCAAGATCCAGTCTCAGGATCAGGATAGAGAAATCAAGTCTCAGACCAAAACCTGCGCCTACAGCTATTTCGCTTAAAAATTCTTTGGAAAATTTCGCTCCCGGTCTTTGGGAATCTTCATTAATCAGCCATACATTTCCGGCATCGGCAAACAAGGCAACATTTAAAAATTTATAGAGATTGGCTCTGTATTCCGCATTCAGTTCCAGCTTTACATCCCCCGACTGATCAAAATAATAGCCGGGTTTAATGGTTCTCGGATCAAAACTTCCCGGTCCTAAAGTTCTTGCACGGAAGGCTCTCACACTGTTGCTTCCTCCGGAGAAAAACTGTCTGGAAAAAGGAATATATTCCGAATTTCCGTAAGGATAAGCAACTCCCGCAATGGCTCTTGTCGCCAAAGAAGTTTTTTCATTGAATTTATGATAGAACCTGAAATCATTCTCAATTTTGGCAAACTGACTGAACGGAACACCGAAAATTTTTCTTTCTTTATCTTTTTCAACATTTGCTCCTGTAATCAAACCGGTTAAATTTCCTGCAAGATCCAAAGTTCCTTTATAATAAAAAGTATTTGGCTTCTGGAGCATCGTGTTGGTATACGTATAGGAATAAATCGGTCCGAATATCAACTGAGGTTTTACCACTCTGGCTAAAGCATCGTTATTTTGAGAAATCTCTCGATAAGCATCTGTAATATTTGCCGGAGAAACATACGTGATGTCAAAAATCTTCAGATCATGTTCTTTTCGTGCGTTTTCTTTCCAATTGTACCCGAAAGATCCCGTAAAAGTATTGAGGGAATAATCTTCTGTTCTGTTCTGGAATTCGTAGCCTACCGAAATATTGGTTCTCGGAACAAATGCGCTTGAAGAATTAAATCTGAAAGGCGCAACAATCCTCGGAATTGAAAGCTGCGCATTGGCTCCCGTTCTGAAAATATTTTTCGCATTTTCAGGACCTCCGATCTGGAAATCAAAAGCACCGTAAACAGAAGCTTTAAACTGTTCGGCGCCGCGGAAAAAATTACGGTGAGTCCAGTTAAGATTCACTTCACTTCCGGCGTAGTTTGCAGAATTGGTTCTACCCAAAGCTTCCAGACGAAGCGACTGCAGTTCTCTCGGAGTCAGAAGATAATATGTATCAAATTTATGCTGCAACGAGTCTGAAACAATGAATTCATTTTTCACAAATTTGAAGACACCAAGACTGATGAGTCTGTTTAGCGTAAGATTATGATTCGTTCTGTTGTACAGATCTCCTTTTTTAAAATATAATGCCCTGTCGAAAATTTTCGGTTTAAATTTATTCTGAGGATCAATAACATAAATGTCGCCGTGTTCATATTTCTGAAGCGAATCTGTGTTCATCGGGATCGAATATTTTCCCTGTTTTACATCCTGAATACTATAATTCGGGAAGACAATTACTTTATCAATGCTGAATTGTTGCGTAGACAGATCCGGAGTATTATCCTTCAGCTTCACATTCAGTTCCACCTTGTGATTTTTGCTTACTGTACTGTCTGCCTGAACAATAAGATTGTCCGGATGGAAATAATAAAACCCTCTTTCTTTCAGTCGGTTATCTATTCTCTCTCTTTCAGATTTTATTACATCCAGATCGAAAGGATTTCCCTGCTTCAAAAGCGTGTTGTCTTTCAGATTCTGGATTTCCTGATTCACCAGTGAAGAATCTTTCTGGAATTTTACATTGCTGATCAGGTATCTTGCTCCCGGTTTCAAAGTGTAAATTACCTTGGCTTTTTTATTTTTGGCAACCGTATCATAGGTAGCTCTTGCATTGAAATATCCTTTGTTTTCAGAATAATTAACAATGATGTCTTTATTGAATTCGCGGTCTACATCACCCAGCAAAACAGGTTTTTCTCCCACTTTATATTTCAGCCAGTAATTGAAGCCTTTTTCTTTTTTCGGCTCTTTGGCAATATTATAAAAATACAGTTTAGGTCTTAATCCTAAAAATGAAGAGTTCGGTTTGGGAGTCAGCTTATCCTGAAGCGCGCTTTGAAGATCTTTCTTTTCCTTTTTCGGCAAAGTGTCGTTTTCAATCTTCACTTCCGCACCCGTGTAAAGCATCTGTCCTTCCTTCAGAAATCTTGTATTGCTGCAGGAAAGGGTTGCAGAAGCCATTCCGCAGGTGATTAAAAATTTAAAATAGGTCTGATAACTTTTTTTCATTTACTTAAATTCTACAACTTTGTTTTGTTGGTTTTTTCTGGATTCCTTCTGCTTTCTGTTTTTAGATTTCTGGAAAATATCGCGGAACTTGTCATAATCCAAAGTGATGATAAATCCTACGCCTGTTTCCACGATCTGCCCCTGAAGCGCAACCTGATATTCGTTCTTGCGGTATGCGCGAAGCATGTATCTTCCGTCTCTGGAAAGGCTGTAATCCACCGTTACGTCCCCTGCAATATTCGTCATGTTTTCATTTTGCCGCGCTTCTCCTTCCAGTGCAAAATTACTTCCTACAGAAACTTTCAGACGGTCGTTCAGTAATTTTTTACTTAGCCCTACATTCAGGTCCGTTCTCGTATTTTTAGATCCTGTAGAATAATCTTCAGAAGATTCAAGATCAAAATTAAGATCCACTCCTTTAATAAGATTCGAGGCAAGATTATTTAACTGTTGGGAAAGAATTTTACTCACACTCTGTCTTGCCAGCATTTCTCCCGACAGTCCCGCTCCGGATTCAAAAGGGTTTTCCCCGATAAATCTGTTGAGAAGAAGAAGGGCAAAAACCTGTTTGTTCATTTCAGATTCCTGAGTTCTCAACTGGGCAAGCTTCTGATCCACAATATCTGTAACCGTGGAAGAAACCGCGTTATTTTTTTCGTCTGTCGTAATATCAAAAGTAATTACAGGTTTCAGCAGTTCGCCTTTCATTTTCAGTAACGTGCTGAAAGGAATTCTTTGCTTAAACTGATTGAGTGTAGAAGCCTGTTCTCCGCTGATCTGCTGTTCCACAAGATCAATTGGGGCGGCTTCGGTTTTATAAACAGCGGTAATATCCAGATTTGCCGTTGTCGGTTCTCCGGTCCATGTAATCGTACTTCCTTTCTGAATATCAAATTTACGTTTCAGAACACTTACCGTCATTTCATAACTTCCGGATTCCACTTCATAAACTCCGACAAGCGTGGTTTTTCCCGATGGATCGACACCGCCCGTTAATTCCGCTTCCCCCTGAAGTTTTACAAAATCTCCGTTGGCTTTATCAATCAGCAAAGACATTTTTGCTTTCTTACTGATTTCGATGTTCACACTTACGTCCATTCCCTTAATTTTGCTCTGGGAATTTAAAGAATCTGCCTTCACGGTTTTGTTTAAAACAACCTGATCCTGATCTATAAATTCTACAATTCCGTCTCTTTCCTGAAGCGTAGGAGAAGACTGCGGAAGCACAAAAGTAAAGTCGGTGTTATCTGCAACAGCCAGTCTTCCGTCCACCTTCGGCAAATCTAAATTTCCGCGGATGTGTAATCCTGCATCAATAGAGAGAACGCCGTACATTATGGCATCGTTGGATTTTTCAGAATTCACTACTTTGAAATTCTGTGCATCTACATCAAGATTAAAGGCAAAATCTCTGTATGTCTGTGTAAGAACCTGTCCGTCCACTCTAAGCGCGTTTCCGTCTTTATCTTTAATTTTAAAATTATCAAACTCAATTCCGCGGTTGGTAAAGTTTATTTCGTCATTCAGTTTTCTGAAATCACTTCCTGTTTTGGCAATTTCCAGTCCTACATCATTGAATTTTACTTTACCTAAAATATTCGGTTTGGATGCTGTTCCTGTAATCTTCAGGTTTCCGGAAAGATACCCTTCTGTATTGTTTATCGCATTCATCGAGAATCCCTGTACAGATTTCATTTGAAGCTGATTGATCGCCATATTCATATCGAATGTGCTGGAAGAAGTATTGTAATCTCCCAGAATTTTCACATCGTTATTATTTCCGGAGAGTGCAATATCCGCATTCAGAAGATTCGGAGCATTATTATTGACTTTTATGGCAAGATTTCCTACCGGATTTCCGTAGACAATCAGATCAGATACATTAAGATCCGAAGTGAAGGTCATATTTTTCGTAATATTTTTAAGCTGAGCCGTTCCGTTGATCGTTCCTCTTGCCAAAACTGTATCTTTTTTAATTAATTCGGTGATGGTTTCAATCTTAAAATCCTTCAGAGAAACATTCAGCGGAGCATTCGGAGTCTGGCTTTCAGATTGTAAGGCAATTTCGCTTCCTGCGTTGGAAAGTCTGAAATTATCTGCGAGAATTCCGTTTTTGCCGATCTGTATTTTATTTCCTTCAGAAACCGTCCAGTCAGAATAATTTAATTTTAAACCATTCGGATTTAAAGAAATCTCCGTGATGTCGTTCAGCGATTTTGCATTTCCGGCAATCAGGAACTGGGTAACCTCTTTCTGGTCTTTCGTGGTGATGTTATAATTGATGATATTATTAGCAACATCTCCTGTAATTCCTACTTTATTCAGCGCGAAGCTGGAACTTTTCAGCCCTGCAACATAAAGATTATATTGCAAAGCATTATTTTCGTTCGTTACTTTTATGGTGGCATCTTCAATGGAATTTTCACCGTAAAGAACCTGCGGAATCTGTCCGTCGATCTCAATTTTCTGAGAATCTGCGTCGTAATTTCCATTTAAATTAATGGTTTCAAAACTTTTCAGTTCCGGGACAAATTTTCTGATCAGATCATCATTTTTAATTTTTGCATTGAAGGTGAAAAACTGTCCTGCCTGAATTTTCTGTGCTTTTCCGGGTTTTTGAAACTGATAATATTGGTTAATTGTATTCGATAAAGCTCCGAAAATCTGTGTCAGCTTATATTTTCCTTTTAATTCTACATCTGCAATCTGGGAATTGAAAATAATATGGGTGGAATCCGCAGTTGAAGACGCTTTTAAATTCACTTCCTGAATCGGGTACACTTCTTTAGTATCCGAAAAGGCAAAGTCTTTTAAATTCAGATAACCGTTCAGATTGTCGGGATTGAGATTAGAAAAATCTCCGTCGATTTTTCCGGCAAGAATCATCGGATCTTTATAGAATCCCAGTTTGTTGAGGTCTAATTTTATCACTTCTCCGTTTACTTTTACCGTCGGATTTTTTTCGTTGTACACTCCGGAAGCGGTTAACATCAGGTTCGCATTCGGATCTTTTGAATTTAAAACAACGTTATACACTCCGCGGCGGATTTTTCCGGTAAGGTTCATGTTCTGATAACGGTATCCTTTGTAAACAGCCGAAGCAACATGACCTTTAAGATCTGCATTGGCATTTTTAAAATCGAAACTTTCTCCTTTCGCGTAAATTTGTGCAGAAATGGCTCCGATCTCTTTATTCTGGATGATTTTCCCCAACTGAAGTCCCTGAAGATTGGCTTTTACATCATACAGTTCCCTGTTTTTTCTGCGCATATCCACATTTGCCTTAACGGAAGCATTTCCAAGTGTAGAGTAGAGGTTAAGGTCTGTTGTAACCACTTTCGTTGTTCCTTTTGCGATTCCTTTGATGCTAAAATTGGAAGGCAGTGAAATATTTTTCGGAATTGTATTTTTGGGAACCAGATTGTAGATGGTTTTTGCGGATGAAGATAATTCTGCAATTTTCAGATCGTAATACAACTGATCCGGATTCATTGCATTTTTCACTCTTCCGGATGCGGCAACGCGTAGCTGATCGAGACCTGAAATTTTCAGATTATTAATCAATAAATCATTGACGCTTCCTTTTATATTGGCATTAAGATTTAAAACCGCATTGGGATATTTGTTGAAAGGCGTGGTATTTCTTAAGGTCGGAACAATATTCAGAATATCCGAAAACCCGATTCTGGAATCTTTGATGTTGGCTGAAATCTGTACGGCTCCTAAATTAGAACTCAACTCTTCGATTGAATTGTAATTTAAAACCACCTCATCGCGAAGAATAGTTTTCGGAGTCTGCAAATAAAGATCTTTTAAATAAGCCTGTTTATCATTATACACAAAATCTGTATTGAATTTCTGAATATCCAGTCCTCTTGCTTCCTGAATTTCTGCTGAATTTACGTTTCCTGCAAAAGTATTGTTCTGCATTTTGAAACTTCTGACTTCAAGATTGAGTTTGGAAAAATTCAGATGGTTGAAATCCATTCCCTGTTTTGTAGGAGCAATCGCGGTATTGTTGTAGGCGACTTTTACATCATTTAAAACCAATTTTCCGAGAAGAAGACTGATTGCTTTTTCTTTTTCCGAAGGTTTTGAAACTTCCGGCTCCGTTTTCGGATTGGCATTTTTCGCAGGAAGATATAAATTGGCGTTAATATCGGCTCCGGAAAGAAACACATTATCCACATTGTAAGTGTTGTTTTCCAGATCGAGTTTATTCACTTTCGTGCTTAGTTCTTTAAATAAAACTTTAGCGAAAGTTTTGGTATTGTCATCTCCGTAATCGATGTTGAAATTGGTGAGTTTAATTCCTCTTAAACCAATCTGCATCGGCTTTTTGTTATTAAGAGAATCGACTTTTTTCTCTACTTTTTTGGAAACTTCTTCTACAAGATCCTGTTTCAGTTTCAGTTTCAGTTTCAAGCCGTCTAAATTGATGTCGTTTACGGCGTAAGAATTCTTTTGAAGATCAAATGTTTTTACCCTTGTATCAAAAGATTTAAAGTAAAGCTGAATATCATTTCTGGATTGCTGATCGTTGAAGGTAACACCGATGTCTTTCAGATTGATTTTATCTAAAGAAATAATGAACGGTTTGGAGGCACTTTCTTCCTTATCGCTTGTTGCAAAAGCATCCAGAATATAATCGAAGTTAAATTTTCCGTCGGGTTTTCTCACTACATTGGCTCTTGCTCCTTCCAGATCCACAGAGGTAATATCTGCGGTGGAGTTGATGAGTTTAAGCATATTTAAACCCACATCCAGTTTTTTTACCGCCAAAAGGGTGTCGATATCCTGACCTTTCAGATAAAGGTTTTCCATCACAAGACTGTTGGGAAAGCCGACGTAGACTCTTTCGAGACTAACTTTTGTTTTGATCTTTTTCTCCAGATAAACCACCAGTTTGTCTTTGATAAAGTTCTGAACAACAGGAAGTCTTAAGCTAAGGACTAATAACGAAAAAAATACCAGTATGGATATAATGGTAATTGCAAAACGCTTTAAGAGTTTTCTTTTATTGATTTTCAGTTTCAAAAGTGATCGGGTTTATAACAAATATAACAATACTTACCGTACTGTTACTATGTTGTGGTACACTTTTTCTTAATACAAAAACCCTGCCTCGACTGCCAATTATGGAATTTAGTTTAGTTTATTGTCAAGTGAATAGTTGAAAATGGCAGTCAAGGCTCGAGTTTGAATTGTTTAAAAAGCCCCCTTCTTAATCATTTTTTCTGTTGAAAAGGTTTAGCAAAAATGAAAATTCAAAATGTTTAGTTAGTGTATGGATAGGGGGCTTGGCATGGTTTAAGTGTTGAGATAATTATTTTTTATTCGTTTCCGTTCTCCCATTTTACCTGTTCGCCTTGTGGGGCAGCACCGCCCTGAGCCGGAGTAATAGGAGGGGTTTCCTGATTGATATGATAAATATAGGCTGCAATTTTTTCGGCATCTCTTCCGGTAATGGTTCCTTCTTTAATCAGAGGTCTCATCGTAGGATTATTAGGTGAACCGTTTTCCAGCATCCAGATTACGTTTTTAAACAGGCTTTTCTGTTGTACATTAATCCAGTGTGTGTCTGTAAGGTTAGGGCCAATTCCGCCTTTTCCGTTTTCTCCGTGGCAGGTTACGCAGTTTGTTTTAAATAATTCCTGACCTTCCGCAATATTGTCTGCGCTGTATTTTGCAGTTTCCAGTGTTACCTGCGGTGCGGTTTTTTCAAACTCGGCAATAGAAGCAAGCATTGTTTTGGTTTCTGCATTCAGTTCTGCATCCGGATGCGCATAATCTGTGAAGGTAAAAGCAATTAGATATACCGCACAGAAAATACACCCGAAGTAGAATAAACCGATCCACCATTTTGGAAGAGAATTGTCTAGCTCCGTAATTCCGTCGAATCCGTGATCGATAAGAATATCTTTTTCCTCTGTTGCAGACTGCTTTTTGAATGCCGAATTCCAGAGTTTCTGAAAGTAAGGTGTATTTTTATCTTTAATATAGGCTGCTTTTTCTTCGTCAGATAATTTCTTAAAATTTTCACCTTCAATTAAATCTCCGATGGAATTCATGATGAGAAGAAGAATAATGGCAATAAGCATTAATCCCCAGAAAAAAGGTGAAGAAAAATATCCTGAATCGTGCGCGAACATTTCGAACGCCATAATCGTTAAACCTACTGTTACGAGAATGTAGATTGAAATCGGGGTTCTTGTTTTCATGTCAATTTAATTTAAATTATTCTGCACTTGCAGTTTGAATCTGAGTGGTTTTGATGTCTGTTCCCAATCTTTGCAGATAAGCAATCATGGCTACGATTTCTCTTTTTTCCAGTGGAACAAAGGATGCGCCTTTTGCAGCACGGTCTTTTTCCACCTGATCTTTTACATCTTTCGCTTCAGAATAAATTCTTTTCACAATACCATTTGCCTGATTGTCTGCCCACTGATCGGCGGAATCTATTTCAGCTTTTGAATAAGGAACGTCAAAGTAATTTTTCATTAATTTCATCTTGTCTACCGTCTTTGTTCTATCCAGTGTATTGCTTATCAGCCAAGGGAAACGCGGCATAATAGAACCCGCTGAGGTAATTCTTGGATTATACATGTGTTTGAAATGCCATGAATCCGGGTTTCTTCCACCTTCTCTCTGCAGATCCGGTCCTGTTCTTTTAGATCCCCAAAGGAATGGTCTGTCGTAAACAAATTCTCCTGCTTTGGAATACTGTCCGTTTTTGCCTTCAAATCTTACAATCTCATCACGGAAAGGGCGGATCATCTGAGAGTGACAGGCGTTACAGCCTTCGCGGATGTATAAATCTCTTCCTTCCAGTTCCAACGGTGAGTAAGGTTTTACTGCGGTAATGGTAGGAACACTCTGTTTTAAGGTTAATGTCGGAATAATTTCTACCAAACCTCCTATGGCTACGGTAATGAAAGCCAATATTGCCATAACTCTCGGGGTTCTTTCGATCCATAAGTGGATTCCTTCGCCTTCTTTTCTTGCAGATCCGATATTTGCCAGTGCCGGAGCTTCTGCCGGAACGTTTTTCTGGAAAGATCCTGCTCTGACGGTTTTGATAACATTCACCACCATTAAAATGGCTCCTGAAATATAGAACAGACCTCCTAAGAATCTCATTTTATAGTAAGGAATAATTGCAGTTACGGTATCCAGCCAGTTTTTCCAAACTAAAGTTCCGTCCGGATTGAACTGTTTCCACATTAATCCCTGTGTAAATCCTGAAATATACATTGGAACCGCGTAGAAAATAATTCCTAAAGTTCCCAGCCAGAAATGCCAGTTGGCTAGTTTTCTGGACCAAAGCTGTATTCTCCACATCACCGGAATCAGATAATAAACGATACCGAAAGCCATGAAACCATTCCATCCTAATGCTCCGATGTGTACGTGACCGATTACCCAGTCTGTATAGTGACCTATTTTATTTAAAGATTTTGTTGCTAAAAGTGGACCTTCAAAGGTTGCCATACCGTAGCAGGTTACCGCAACAACGAAGAATTTTAAGATAGGATTTTCTCTTACTTTGTCCCAAGCTCCTCTCAAAGTCAGCAATCCGTTCAGCATTCCTCCCCAAGACGGAGCGATCAGCATGATGGAGAAACCTGTTCCCACCGCCTGTGCCCAAGCCGGAAGCGCAGTATATTGTAAATGGTGTGGTCCTGCCCAAAGGTAAACGAAGATCAGAGACCAGAAGTGAATGATTGATAATTTGTATGAAAATACAGGTCGGTCTGCCGCTTTTGGTAAGAAATAATACATTAAACCCAAAACCGGAGTTGTCAGTACGAACGCCACCGCATTATGACCGTACCACCACTGAACCAAAGCGTCTTTAGCTCCTGCGTAGATAGAATAAGATTTCCATGTAGTGAAAGACAACGGAACTTCAAGATTATTGAAGATGTGAAGCATCGCTACAGCAAGCCACGTTCCCATATAAAACCAGATGGCTACATAAAGGTGTCGCACTCTTCTTTTGGCAATGGTTCCGAACATATTGATCCCGAAAATAACCCATGAAATGGTAATTAAAATATCAATCGGCCATTCGTGTTCTGCATATTCTTTTGAGGTATTGATTCCCATAAGGAAAGTAATAACCACAGAAACAATCATGATCTGCCATGTCCAGAAATGAATCCATGATAAAGTGTCGCTGTACATTCTTGTTTTAAGAAGTCTCTGCATACTGTAATATGCACCGCAGAAAAAGGAATTACAGACGAAAGCGAAAATTACAGCACTCGTATGCAGCATTCTGATTCTCCCGAAACCTAAAGCTCCCTGAGTATTAATAAGTCCCTGAATATTTCCAGATACTAAACTTTTAATCGTTGTATCATCGGTTCCGAATAAAAATTCCGGAAGCTCAGGATAAAAAAGCATCAGCGCAGCAGTAAGCCCGAGTAAAAAAACCACCAAACCGAATGCGATTGTAGCATAGAGGAATGCTCTGACAATATTATTGTCATAATTAAATTTTTGCGTCTCCATAATTCCTATTGTGTTGTACTGAAGTTGATATTTTTCTATTAAAGCCTAATTCTACAAACAAATTTTAAGGTAATATTTAAATATCATGTAGTGTAATAATGTTTTGACAAAGGTATTTACTAACTTTGTGTAAGTCTAATAGATATACTTCTAAAATATACCGAAAACTACTAAAAACAAGAGAGATGAAAATATGCGGACAAAATATCAGGAAAATAAGACGAAGTAAAGATTTTACTCAGGAATATATGGCTTTTGAGATGGGAATTTCTCAGAAAGCCTATTCTGATATCGAAAATTCCAAAGTGAAGATTAATCTGGAAATCCTTACCAAAATTTCTGATATTTTAGAAATTAAACCTTCTGATATTTGCAGTATTTCAGATAAATGCGGTAATGGTTTTGAGGATAAGTATAATGATCTGGTAGAATATATGAAAAAGAACGGTATTGAAGTTCCTAAAGAATATTTATAAATATTGTTAGATATAAAATCGGAAAGGCTGCTTTTTTTGAGGCAGTCTTTTATTTTTAAAATAAATTAAAAACGGAGAAAATAAAAATTTATTAAAAATAACGAAGCTGAAATTCTGAAAAAAAAGAAACAAAAAACCACCCTTAAAAAGGATGGTTTTTGTAGACTCACAGGGATTCGAACCCCAGATGACTGAACCAAAATCAGTAGTGTTACCGCTACACCATGAGTCTCTGTTTGTTTTAGTGGTGCAAATTTACAGCTTTTTTTATTACATACAAGAAAATTTTAAACTTTTTTTTAAATTTACTGTATATTTTATTCACGGAAATTATGCTGATAGACTTCAAGAATCTCAATATTAATCAATTATCCTTTGAAACGGAATTCGAAATCAGGGTGAAGAATTTTCTGAACGAATGGTTTTCGGATTCTGATACGGTAAAAGTACAGACTTCCGGTTCTACGGGAACTCCCAAAGTTTTTGATATTGAAAAAAGCAGAATGATGAATTCCGCAGAGATGACCTGCGATTTTTTGGGATTACAAGAAGGAGATACGGCGTTAATCTGTCTTCCAGTCGAATATATTTCAGGGAAAATGATGGTCGTTCGTTCGATAATGAGGAAATTAAAATTAATTGTTGCTGATCCTTCTGTAAAACCTGTAGAAACGTTAGACCGGAAAATCGATTTCTGTGCCATGACTCCGCTTCAGGTGGAAAATTCTTTAGATCAATTGAATCTGATTAAAAATCTCATCATTGGCGGAGCTGCCGTTTCTGAAGATCTGAAAAAGAAAATGAAGGAAGCTCTTAAAACTTCAGACTCTGAAACCTATATTTTCGAAACCTACGGAATGTCTGAAACACTTTCTCATATTGGGCTAAAACAAATTTTACCTGAACCTGAAGAATATTTTACGGTTTTTGAAAATGTAGAAATATCTTTGGACGCAAGAAACTGCCTGACAATTTATGCTCCAAAATTAAATCCCGACATCCTTCAAACGAATGATTTAGTTGAAATTAAAAATAAAAAACAGTTTAAATTTCTTGGGAGAATTGACAATGTGATAAATTCAGGCGGTGCTAAAATATTTCCTGAACAACTGGAAGCTCTGGTAAAAAAAGAAATTCCGAATGAAGTGGTTTTCTTAGGAATTGATGATGTAAGTCTCAGTCAAAAATTGATTGCAGTACTTGAAGGCGAAAAATCGGACGATTTAATTAAAAAAATAAGAGAAATTCAGTTTGAAAAAAGTTTTCACAAGCCGAAAGAAATTGTTTTTGTTGAAAAAATTCCGAGAACGCCCAATGGAAAAATTAATAGAATTGAACTGAAAAAACTTTTAAACAACACCATTTAGAAAATGAAAGATTTTACCAAAGAACTAAGCTATAAGACTTCCCGCAGCAGTGGAGCAGGAGGACAGAATGTGAATAAGGTGGAAACTTCCGTAACGGTTCTTTGGAATGTTCAGGAATCCGGATTTTTTAATGAATTTCAGAAAAATCTTATTCAGGAAAAACTGAAAAACAGAATTAACGCAGAAGGATTTTTATTTTTAACCGTTTCAGAAAGCAGAACTCAGCTTGCCAATAAAAACAAAGCAACAGATAAAATTCTGGAAATCGTAAATAAAGCTCTGGTTATACCCAAAAAACGTTTGGCAACAAAACCTTCAAAAGCGCAGAAGCAAAAAAGATTAGACACGAAAAAGAAATTATCAGATAAAAAAGAGAACAGAAAGTTTAAATATTAATTCAGTTCTAAAAATTTCCCATATATCGTAAAGTAACATTGGATTTCGTATTTTGATCCGGGATGATCACCAGATTCCCTGTCTGATCGGTGTCTCTGTACGTTCTGATGATTTTCATTGATAAACGGTCGTTCGCATTCAGTTTCAAAATACCGGTAGCATTTATCGCAATGGAATATAAGCCAATCGGAAAACTTTTTGTTCCTTCAAGATCAAAATTTACGGGATTATTGGCGGATGCAGTTACTCCGTTTACATAGATTTTCATATCAAGCTGTTCTCTTTTAAGATCGTTTCCATTGTTTTTTTTGATGAACGAAGCTGCCTGTATATGATAATATCCTGCTTTTTTTACCACAAGTTCTCCGGAAGTGTTGATCTCAAAATTAGAAGCATCATTGGTGGTGAAATCTTCAAAATCTAAAGTTCTGTCGTTGGAAGAACCCAACTCGTTCATATTTCCTTCTTTGAAGGTATTTTTTGTTGTGGCATACAAAATAGATTTGTTGCTGGAAACCCTGCTTAAAGACAAAAATCGTTTCCATTCTGTTCCGTTCCACCAGTAAAATCCTTTTTGGGCAGTGTCGGCAGAATTCAGAAAAACCATAAGACCTTTTTCTTTAACATCCGTTGTATTTAAGGCATTTACTCTCGGGATAATAACACCGGAAATACCCGAAGGATTTGCCTGATTGTCGGGCTTAACATCCAGTGTGGATTTGGGAGCCGGATTATTGATTCCTATCTGAGCCGTTACTTTACCTGTACATAAAAATGCAAGGGCAAGAAAAAATATGGAGAGCTTATTCATGGTGTTGCTTAGTTTAAATTAATGATGGTTAAAGTATATGGAGTATCAACACTTACAGTATTGGCGGCAGTTGTAGTTCTTGTTGTTTTTACAGTTAAAACATCATCCTTATTTAAAGAAAAAATGGTTGCAATATAAAAAGTAGAAGATCTTCCAACGGTATCTCCTCCCGGAGCTGTATTGGTTGAGGTAAGCTGCGTATTGGAAACTCCGTTAATTAAAATCTCTGTGATGTATTCATTCACATTATTTACGGCATCTTTATAAACGCCTCCTGTAAGAAAAATATAATAACTTGCTGTTTTCCCGATTTTCAGACCTCCGTTGCTAAGACTGAAACTGGGATCCAGACTGTTGATTGTGGTCAGAGGAATTGTTCTGGACTGCACACCGTTTCCGCTTATATTATTTGGAGAAAAAGAACTTCCGGAAGCAATAGTTTTGGAAACATCCAGTCCGGCAGCTTTAAGATCCATGATATATTCCCAATTGCTTTTCGCATGATCCCAATAATAAAATCCCTCCAAATTAGAATCTGTTGTATTTCGAAGATAGATTAACATTCCGTCCTGGTTGGAGGAAGGCGATGCCGTGGGAAACTTATCTACTATCGGAACTCCCAAACCAACTGTAGACTCAGGTAGTATTTTATTTTTAGCATCAAGATGTAAACTGGCTTTAGGATTGGTGTTATTGATTCCTATCTGCGATTTTATAAATATTCCGGCAAAAAGAAAAAGAGATTGAAGCAGTATTTTTTTCATGATTCTTAGTTTTGTATAAAAAATAAAGTCAGATTATTAATTCCGAATGCCTGATAATTATTGGGGCCTTCGTTCGACTTTGTTACGGTGGCTGTTAAATTATCCCCCACATTTAATCTTCTTAAAAATGAAAAAGCAGTACTTACGGAAGCTGTGGATTCTGCAGCCATCGAAGTCTGAACAGAAGACGCCTGAACTCCGTTTACCAGAACTGAAAAAGTAAAATTGGCATGCTCTTCCGCTCCGGAAGGTTTCTTACTGTTTCCTGTAAAAGAAATAAGATACAATCCCGCTTTTCCCACTGTAATCGTATTGTTGTTTAATGTAAACCCGTCTGTAGTGGCTTTTATATACCTCGAAAAATTAATATTTCTTGATAATGCCGTTCCTGTATAGCCTTGTCCGTCAAAAGAATATATGGTATTGTCTGCGTTTCTGTCGATGGATTCGGGAAATGAAACCCAACTGGAGCCATCCCAGTAATAAAATCCGTCGGCAAGTGTAGCATTGTTTTCTAAAAAAATAAATTGTCCCAGTCTTGAAGGATTTACGGAAGGAAGATTTTGTACTTTGGGTACTATAATTCCGTCTTTGCCTGTAGGACTTGCTGAAGAAGAAGCTTCTATATGCAGTGTGGCTGCAGGGTTTTTTGTATTGATGCCTACTTGCGCATATAACGGCAAAGAAAAAAACAAGGCAACACATCCTGAAAGTATGTTTTTTTTCATTCTTATTAGTTTTTAAAATTTTATACAAAATTTCAAATGGTAACGGATAACGGTATTAAATTATTTTAGTTCGTTGTTAATTGAACCGTTCAAAATTAAGTTAAAAAATTGATAATAATGATTATTTTATTGAAAAATTGTTAAATAATTTTTTATAATAGATAATTTATTTTGTTTTTTCAATTATTGTAGAGATATTTATAATTCTTGTAATAGTACAGTGGCATTGGTTTTTTTGCAAATTTTTAATATTCAATGCATAGAATTAAAAAGAAAGATATTTCATTTTATAACCTTTTAGGTTTGTGGTTTTCTTTATATATTGCGGCAAATTTTCAGAAAGTAATTTAGAGATTTCCAATTCTTAAATATTAAATAATTTTTTAAACTAATGATCAAAAAACTATTCGCATTGGGATTATTCTCAATATCAGTATTCTCTTTTGCACAAAAAGTTTCTATTTCTCCATCGGTAGGTTATGCGTGGCGACTGGCAAAAACTCCGGATAATATTCCAAGAGATCAGAAAGAATACATTAAAGGAATCAAAAGTGGTCTTAATTTCGACGTTGCATTGCGCTACGAAGTGAAAAGAGGACTTCTTATCGGTTTCAAATATTCCAACTACAGTGCTTCTACAAGCGGAAGATTAAGTGTGGCAGACAATATGGGAAATATTGTTTCGGCAAATGTAAGTACAAAAGACCAGATTAATTTTTATGGTCCTGAACTTACCCTAACCAATGATGCTCACGAAACAAAGCACAAACTGTTTATGGATGTCGCTTTAGGAGCAATGACCTATACTACAAAAACAGGAACGGTAAAAGGAAAAGGAACAACATTCGGGGCGGAACTGGATCTTGCCTATCAATATGAAGTAAGCAAGAACTTTTTAATCGGTCCGAAAATCGGACTTTCGGGAGGAACCCTTAGTAAAATGAGCTTTAACGGACAGTCGGTAGAATTCGGAGAAGACCAAAAAGAAGGTTTAACGAGACTTTCTTTAAGCGCAGCCGCTACATTCCGTTTTTAAGTTTTATCTTTGCAAAAATTATAAAAAATGAGCAAACCGATAACTGAGTTCATAGAAAAGTACTACCTGCACTTCAACGCAGCTGCATTGGTGGATGCTTCTAAGGGATATGTTGCACATCTTAAGGATGGCGGAAAAATGATGATTACTCTTGCCGGAGCAATGTCTACTGCGGAGTTGGGGAAAATTCTTGCAGAGATGATCCGTCAGGATAAAGTAGATTTCATTTCTTGTACAGGGGCAAACCTTGAAGAAGATTTAATGAATCTTGTAGCGCATTCTCACTATGAAAGAGTTCCTCACTACAGAGATCTTACGCCACAGGAAGAGTGGGATCTTCTGGAAAGAGGTCTGAACAGGGTTACAGATACGTGTATTCCTGAAGAAGAAGCTTTCAGAAGATTACAGAAACATATCTATGAAATCTGGAAAGATGCAGATAATAAAGGAGAAAGATATTTCCCGCACGAATATATGTACAAAATGATCCTTTCCGGAGTTTTGGAACAGTATTATGAAATTCCGAGAGAAAACTCATGGATGATCGCAGCGGCGGAGAAAAATTTGCCGATTGTAGTTCCGGGATGGGAAGATTCTACAATGGGTAATATTTTTGCTTCTTACTGCATCAAAGGAGAGCTTAAATTCTCAACGATGAAATCAGGAATCGAGTATATGGCTTATTTAGCAGACTGGTACACTAAAAATTCCGCAGGAAAAGGAGTAGGATTCTTCCAGATTGGAGGAGGTATTGCCGGAGATTTCCCGATCTGTGTGGTTCCGATGCTGTATCAGGATATGGAAATGCATGACATTCCGTTCTGGTCTTATTTCTGTCAGATTTCAGATTCTACGACTTCTTACGGTTCTTATTCCGGAGCAGTTCCGAACGAGAAAATTACCTGGGGTAAACTGGATATTACTACACCGAAATTTATCGTTGAAAGTGATGCAACCATTTGTGCACCATTAATGTTCTCTTATATTTTAGAAAATTCTTAATCAGAATAATATAAATTTACATAAAAGGCTTATTTTGTAAGCCTTTTATTTTTTTAAGTAAACATAACTCATAATTTTTTTAGAAATACATTTTTAAAATTCACAGAAACACTCTTCTATTAAGATCAAAGAGTTTTGGTTTAAGATCTTTTCATCTTTTTATAAGCGAAGCGGCTTTGTGAAACAAAAATAGTTATAGATAAAAATAAAAACTCTGTGAACTTCGTGTTCAGAAAATCGATACACTAAAATATTTTTATTCTAATTGGAAGCTTTTCAAAAAAATAAATTCGATGCTTTAACAGGAATGCGCGCTGTTGCGGCGATTATGGTATTTGTATATCATAACCGTAAATACTGGCGTAATGATCTTCCGTTTGAAATCATGCGTTTCATCAGCGAATGGCATATTGGAGTGACTGTGTTTTTTGTCCTGAGCGGTTTTTTACTCGCTTACCGATACGAAGAAAAACCTCTGGAGTCCAAAAAATCTTATTTAAAATACATTTTACTGCGGATCGCCAGAATTTTTCCGCTGTACTGGATTTTACTGAGCGCTTTTTTTCTGGATGTAAAATATTCCAAAGATGTAGATACATATTTCTTACAGTATTCGCTTTTTTACTCTTTATTTGAAAAGTACTCTGTCTCAGGAATCGTTCAGGCTTGGTCGCTTACGGTAGAATTTTTCTTTTATCTTCTCGCTCCGTTTTTATTTCTTTTGCTTAAAAAAAACTGGAGCTACTGTATTCTTTTTTTAGCCGGATTTTTTCTTGTAGGTTGGGGAATCGGTTATGGTCTGCATGAATATAACGGAAATCCGGAAGGCTTTTTATATCCTCTGAAATTCATGACAGGAAGCACGTTTTTCGGAAGAAGTTCTGAGTTTTTCTTCGGAATGGGATTGGCTTATTTAATGAAGAAAGAGAAAGGTATTCAGTTTTTAAAAAAATTAAAACGGTCTACTTTAATGGGCGGTGTTTCAATTATTCTGTTAATCATTGCCATTGCATTTTTTGCCCGAAATAACTTTGTGCATGGAGTAGAGCGATGGGAAGGAAGACTGATTCACGAATTTTTGCTTCCGGTCGCGATTATCATTTTCTTTTGGGGACTGATGTCTGAAAAGACATGGGTTTCAAAAGTTCTTTCTTCAAAACTATTGATTCTTTTGGGAAATGCCTCATTTGTTTTTTACCTGATTCATCTGAGTTATTTCAATATGAAACTTAAATCTTTCGTTTATCTTCCCGACAAAAATTTTGTCCTGTTGTGGATTTGTTCGATCATTATTTATCTGCTCATCGAAAAACCTCTCTATGAAAAATGCAGAAAATTAATTGCTAAAATTAAATAAAATTTTTCTCAGTCTAGTCCATCGAATTTATCAGTACAAAATAACGGTAGGCGAGAATTCCTCTCTGAATTTTTGTCAGTTTGTTCGGATCTTTATCACTTAATTTGGGTAAAATTGCCTTATTTATTGTATTCAAAAAACGGAAAAACGATTTTTTCATAACTTTATATTTTACAGATTGAATTTCAATGGTCAATTCAAAAATAATGCAAAATAAAAATGGACGAAATATTTAAAAAGCAGGTTTGGGAAATCACTAAGTTAATTCCGAAAGGCAGAGTAACGAGTTACGGAGCAATTGCCAAAGCAGTGGGCTATCCCAATCATTCCCGCCACGTTGGAAAAGCCATGGGAGGTTGTCCTAAAGATGTTCCTGCGCATCGTGTGATTTCAAGTTCAGGAACTTTATCGGTTCCGGAATTTCAGGAAAAACTGGAAACGGAAGGAATTACTGTTGAACATTTCAGGATTAAAAATTTCAAAAACCTGTTCTGGAATCCACTGGAAGAACTGTAAGAAGAGATTATTTACCATTCAGAAGAGAAAAATTACGGCTGAGTCTGTTTTTTTGGCGAAAGATCTTCTGAAAGGCTAGTTTTGCTTCATAAATAATACGCTATGAAAACAAAACTTCTATTCTCCGCACTTTTTTTAATGACAGTCTGCTTTTTTAAAGCACAGATGGATGATAATTTCTATAAGCCAGGCAAGACACTTCGTCCTGTAGAAAATCTGGTTTATGAAGATTTTTCCATTCCGGTGGAAAAAGATACTATTACAGGAATTATTTTAAAGCCAAAATCGGGAAAAGCCAAAGGAACAGTTCTTTTTTTTCACGGAGCAGGAGGAAATGTAACTTCTTATCTCTTCATGACGAAACCTTTGGTTGAAAATAATTTTCAGGTAGTAATGATCGATTTTCGAGGTTATGGAAAGTCAACAGGAAAACCAACTCACCTTAACATCGCCTCAGACGGACAGATTTTCTTTGATAAAATGATGCAAAGATCTGAAATTGCCGATACCAAAATTATTCTGTACGGAGCTTCTATGGGATCTCAGATTGCGGCTCATTTAGCAAAAAATAATAAAAATAAAATTGCAGGACTGGTAATGGACGGAAGCCTTTCTTCTTTCACGGATATTGCGATGTATTACAGACCTGAACTCAAGGATGTCATTTCCCGATACGTTATTTCTCCTTATTCTGCTAAAGAGGATTTACAGGATACGGAAGGTCTTCCTAAACTTTTTATCCACAGTAAAGATGATAAGGATGTTCCTTACGAAGAAGGATCTGAGAATTATGCCAAGGCTTCTTTGCCGAAAGAGTTTTTGGAATATTCCGGAAAACATCTGGAAGCAATGAATACACAGGCTGGGAAAATTGTTTCAGGTATTGATAAGATGCTGAATAAATAAGAGGTTTCGGTTTCGGCGGCGAAGCCGCCGAAACCGAAACCAAACAAAAAATCCGGCGGAGCTTTGCTCCGCCGGATTCCATATAAAAATAGTCAATTTACTTTTCCAGTTGCTTATAACTTCTCTGGATGAAGTCCGTAAGCTCTTTTCCTTTCAATAAATTCTGCGAAAGTTTAGCAAGATCCAGAGCATATTTAATCAAATCTGATTTTGCTTCTGTACTTTCCGTTTTTAAAATCTGACCTGCCAGTTCACTGTTGGAGTTTACCACCAGATTATACATTTCCGGGAATCCTCCCATTCCGAACATTCCGCCGCCTCCGGTTGCCTGCATATCTTTCATTCTTCTCATAAATTCAGGCTGAGTGATGGTAAAAGGCGCATCGCTGCTGTCTAAATCTTCAAGCTGAACGGTAAATTTAGTATCATTAATAGATTCTTCAACGTTTTTCTTTAACGATTCCTTTTCAGTCTCCGTTAATTTTGAAATAACAGGTTCATCTTTTTTAATCAGATTGTTGATATGATCTGCATCTACTCTTGCAAAAGAAATTTTATATTTGGATGTTTCCAGTTTTTGGATAACGTGAGGAATAATCGGAGAATCTAAAAGAAGAACTTCGTATCCTTTATCTTTTGCAGACTGGATGTAAGAGTGCTGTTCATCTGCATTAGAAGCATAAAGAACGACCAGTTTTCCGTCTTTATCGGTCTGAGTAGGCTTAATCTTTTCTTCCAGTTCATTCCAAAGGAAATATTTTCCGTCAGTCGTTGGATAAAGAGTGAATTTATCAGATTTTTCTGCAAATTTTTCTTCGGTAACGATTCCGTATTCGATCACTACTTTAATGTCGTTCCATTTTTTCTCGTAATCTTCACGGTTTTCGTTAATTAAAGATGCCATTTTGTCGGCAACTTTTTTCGTGATGTATGATGAAATTTTCTTTACGGCTCCGTCTGCCTGAAGATAAGAACGGGAAACGTTCAGTGGAATATCCGGAGAATCAATCACACCGCGCAGAAGCATTAAGAAATCCGGTACAATTCCTTTCACTTCATCGGTTACAAAAACCTGATTCTGGTATAACTGAATCTTATCTTTTTCAATATTTAAATTATTGTTCAGTTTCGGGAAAAATAAAATCCCCGTTAAATTGAAAGGATAATCTACATTCAGGTGAATATTAAACAAAGGTTCCTCAAACTGCATCGGATACAATTCGTGGTAGAACTTCATATAATCTTCATTCGTCAGTTCGCTCGGTGCAATAGTCCATGCCGGAGTCGGATTGTTGATAATATTGTCAACTTCTTCCGTTTCTGCAACTGCATCTTCAGGAGCATCTTCCGGTAAAGGAAGCGTATGTGTTTTTGTTCCGAATTTAATAGGAACAGGCATAAATTTGTTGTACTTCAACAACAATTCACGGATTTTTCCTTCTTCCAGAAACTCTGTAGAATCTTCTGCAATGTGAAGAATAATTTCAGTTCCTCTGTCTGTTTTATCCGTAGTTTCCTCTAAAGTAAATTCAGGGCTTCCGTCGCAGATCCAACGAACAGCAGGTTCATCTTTGTAAGATTTTGTAAGAATTTCTACTTTTTCTGCAACCATAAAGGCAGAGTAAAATCCAAGTCCGAAATGTCCGATAATTCCTGAATCTTTTGCAGTGTCTTTGTATTTTTCCAGAAATTCTTCAGCACCTGAAAAAGCAACCTGATTGATGTATTTTTCAACTTCTTCACCCGTCATCCCGATTCCCTGATCGATGATGTGAAGTTTTTTGTTTTCTTTATCTACTTTTACTTCAATCTTCGGATTTCCGTATTCCACTTTTGCTTCACCGATGCTTATTAAATGTTTTAGCTTTAACGTAGCATCCGTTGCGTTGGAAATTAACTCTCTTAAGAATATTTCGTGGTCACTGTAAAGAAATTTTTTAATAAGCGGGAAAATATTTTCCACAGATACATTAATATTTCCTTTAGTCATAATAATTTTGGTTTTTTAATTTTCTATACTTTCTCAAAAAAAATACCGTTTCCAGGAAAGTGACATTTTGACATTTTTTTCAGAATTTCTTTTAAGTGAATTTAAATTCAACTACAAAAATCATAAAGACAATTGTAAAGCATTTATTGGAATATTTAGACTTTTAAGCAGAACAGATAGAATCTTTTGCTATTTTGTGGTTAAATAGTTTATCCTGAAAATACCTCTGCAATGAAGATTTATCCGCAAAAAGCCTTATTTTTAGTTTTTAAAATATTTAATAATGAATTTGAAAAGTGCAGTTTTGCTTCTGCTTCTAATGGCTTCGTATGTCTATGGGCAGAAAAAACCGTTGGATCATTCGGTTTATGATAATTGGCAGAATATCGGAGCCAGAAAAATATCCAATGACGGAAAATGGGTAGGATATTCGGTAGATGTGCAGGAAGGAAATCCCGATCTGTATTTGCATTCGGTGAAAAATAAAAACACAAAGAAATTTCCGAGAGCTACAAAAATGGAATTTACCAGCGATTCCAGATTTGCCGTTTTCCAGATCCGTCCTTTTTACAAAGACATAAAAGCGGTAAAAGATAAGAAATTAAAACAGAATAAACTGACCAAAGATACCCTCGCTGTTTTTGATTTCACTAAAGGAACGACAGAGAAAATTCCTAATGTAAAAGGATTCAAAATTCCGGAAAAGGGAGGTTCATTCGTAGCTTATCTGTTAGAAAATATGAAAGATAAATCTTCCGACAGTCCTTCAGATAAAGATGATGACGACGAAAACAAAGATGATGATACAAAGGCAAAACCATTACAGTTGGTTATCAGAGATCTTTTGGGCGGAAAAAGTATAACCTATGACAATGTGGTTCGTTATCAGTTTAGCAAAAATGGGAAGCAGCTTGTTTTCGTTACAAAAAAACCGGAGGAAAAACCTAAAAAAGGGAAGGAAGAGAAAAAAGATTCATTGGAAGATAAATCTCTGGCTAAAAAAGATACGGATAAATCCAAACCTAAGAAATATACGCTTCAGACAGTTCAGGTTGTTGATCTTAAAACCGGAAACGTCAATAAAATCTCAGAAATGGAAGGGGATTTCTCACAGCTTGCATTTGATGAAGAAGGCAATCAGTTAGCTTTTGTTGGAACTTCTTCCGCACAGAATGATCTCGTAAAACTGTATCAGTTGTATTATTTTAATTTTAAAGGAAATAAAAATAAAACCATTACCAACGATCATTCTCAGATGAAGAAAAACTGGGTAATTTCTGAAAACCGTTTACCGATATTCAGTAAAAACGGAAAACAGTTGTATTTCGGGGTGGCTCCGAAACCTGTTGCAAAAGACACTACATTGATTGCAAACGATCATGCCGTGCTCGATATCTGGAATTATAAAGATGATTATCTGCAAACGGTTCAGTTAAAAGAATTGAAAAATGATCTGAAAAAATCTTACGCTGCAGTAGTGCAGACCGACAAACCGGAATTTTTCACCAATATCGACGGAGAAGATCTCGACACTTTACGACTGGTGAATGAAGGAAATGCAGAGTTTGTATTGGGAATTACCAGTGTAAATAACCGCATCTCTTCACAATGGGAAGGCTCTTCAAAGAAAACGTATTTTATTATTGACAATAAAACAGGCGAAAGAACAGAAATGATAAGAAACCTGAATGGCTCAGTTGCCGTTTCTCCTTTGGGAAAATTTGTCGTGATTTTCGACAGGGAAAAAGGACAGTGGCTGAGTTATAATGTAAAAACAAAACAGACAGTACCGCTCAATAAAGATTTGTCCGTTTCTTTTGTGGATGAAGAATTCGACATGCCGGATTTTCCAAACGCATACGGAATTGCATCATGGACAGACAATGATGAATCCGTCATCATCAAAGACCGATACGATCTTTGGGAATTTTTTCCGGAAGGCTCTAAAAAGCCCAGAAACATCACCAACGGATTCGGGCGAAAAAACAAAATTACTTTTGATACATATGATTTAGACAAAGACATTAGAAGTGTAAACCGGAAGAATTCTATTTATTTATCAGCATTTGATAATGTCTCCAAAGCCAATGGGATTTTTAAAACGATCATTCACTCAGATTCTGATCCTGTAAAAATTCAGATGGAAAATGTCTGGGGATATCGCAGTATTCAGAAAGCAAAAAATGCAGAAGATTATATTTTAGTAAAAGAATCCTACATCGATTCTCCGAATATTTTCACCACTTCCGATTTTAAAAATCAGGAAAAATTAAGCAGCACCAATCCTCAGCAAAGTCTTTACAATTGGGGAACCAGTGAGCTTGTCAATTGGAAGACTCCGAAGGGAAATTCGTCAACAGGCGTTCTCTACAAACCTGAAAATTTCGATCCGAACAAAAAATATCCAATGATTGTTTATTTCTACGAAAAACTATCGGATAATCTGAACCGTTACGTAGCACCGTCTCCGACTCCTTCAAGATTAAATATCTCTTATTTTGTAAGCAACGGATATCTCGTTTTCACACCCGATATTTCGTATGTCGATGGTTTTCCGGGAGAATCGGCAATGGAATATATCAATTCCGGTGTTGAAAAACTGAAAGAAAATTCATGGGTGAATGGCTCAAAAATAGGAATTCAGGGACAAAGCTGGGGTGGTTATCAGGTTGCGTATCTCATTGCCCACACAAATATGTACGCCGCAGCATGGAGTGGTGCTCCTGTCGTGAACATGACTTCTGCATACGGGGGAATAAGATGGTCTTCAGGAATGAACCGACAGTTTCAGTACGAAAAATCGCAAAGCAGATTAGGGAAAAATCTTTGGGAAGCTCCTGAACTGTATATTAAAAATTCACCGCTTTTTACCATCGATCAAGTGAAAACTCCGGTGGTGATTATGAGTAACGACAGAGACGGAGCCGTTCCGTGGTATCAGGGAATTGAGATGTTTACCGCATTGCGCCGTTTAGGAAAACAAGCTTGGTTGTTGAATTATAATGGTGACGACCATAATCTTATAAAACGCCAGAACCGAAAAGATATTCAGATCCGCGAACAGCAGTTTTTCGATTATTATCTTAAAGATGCAAAAGCGCCGGTCTGGATGACGAAAGGAATTCCTGCAACCCAGAAAGGAAAAGACTGGGGATTTGAATTAACCGATGAAAAGCCTTAGTGTATAAACAACGAATCGGCGGAGCTTTCAGCTCCGCCGATTCGTTTTATCGCGTTATCAAAAAACTTATTTATTCTTAAGTTCCTCTTTAATTTTGTTTTCCAGTTCTTCCGCAAGTTCAGGATTGTCTTTTAAAACATCCTTTACTGCATCACGACCTTGTCCAAGCTTCGTTTCTTCGTAGCTGAACCATGAACCGCTTTTCTTTACAATTCCCTGTTCTACAGCCTGATCCAAAATTTCTCCTGTTTTGGAAACCCCTTCACCGTACATGATGTCGAATTCTGCCTGTTTGAAAGGCGGAGCAACTTTGTTCTTAACAATTTTCACTTTCACACGGCTTCCGATCGCTTCATCTCCCTGCTTGATTGGCGCACTTGCCTTTCTGATGTCCACTCTTACCGAAGCATAGAATTTCAGTGCATTACCACCCGTTGTCGTTTCAGGATTTCCGAACATTACTCCGATTTTCTCTCTCAACTGGTTGATGAAAATAACCGTACATTTTGTTCTTGAAATGGTTGCTGTTAACTTTCTTAAAGCCTGAGACATCAATCTTGCATGAAGCCCCATTTTAGAATCTCCCATTTCTCCTTCGATCTCCGCTTTTGGCGTAAGAGCGGCAACCGAGTCGATCACCACAATGTCAATCGCTCCCGAACGGATCAGGTTATCAGCAATTTCCAATGCCTGTTCTCCGTTGTCCGGCTGAGAAATAATAAGGTTTTCAAGATCAATTCCTAATTTTCCTGCATAACCTCTGTCGAAAGCGTGCTCAGCATCAATAAATGCAGCAATACCTCCGGCTTTCTGAGCTTCTGCAATCGCGTGAAGCGTTAAAGTTGTTTTACCGGAAGATTCGGGACCGTAGATCTCAATGATTCTTCCTCTCGGATAACCACCCACTCCAAGAGCGATATCCAATCCCAAAGATCCTGAAGGAATCACCTCAATCGTGTTGTCTACAGAACTGTCTCCCAACGTCATCACAGTTCCTTTTCCGTATGTTTTATCTAGTTTGTCCAGCACCAGAGCCAGTGCTTTTTTCTTATCGTCTATGTTACTCATCTGATGTTTAAATAATTTATCAAAAATACAAAAATTTACGCTCAAAAACTAATCTTTTATACCACTAAAAGTTGTTTTTATAGTTAAAAAAACATAAAATTCAGATGCGTATCAAAAAGAAAAACGGAATCTTTAAAACTTTTGTTTTATCCTTTTTCAGGAGCTTTTTCGCGCTTTCCGCTGCAATCTTTTTTTTCAAAAAAGGATTTCCGCTGCAATCGCGGCTAGGGTAGAAGCCATCAAATAAATTGCAGTCTTTGCAGTAGATTTTTAATGGAAATTAGAATTTTGGGTGATGCTGAGATAATCGCTCAAGACTTTCATCTGATCTTTGTTACCTTTTTTTATTCTGGCTTTACGGCTTACGAGTCGGTCAACAATTTTGGTAATCATTCTTTTCGTCACCGGAAAAGCCTTTCTGTTGGAAACTTCCGGAATCTTCAGTCTTTTGCACACTTCATCATCCAGCAAAAACCATGTACAGCAGATGTGGAGATAACGGAGATTTTTTCTCTGGAAACTGTATTTCAGGATCGGGTTTTCCAGCGATTCGTTCAGAAGAGAATGAGCCAGCAAAACAGAATCTTCATCCGCAGAAGGCTGAACCGAAGTCCACAGATAAAAATATTGTGTTGCCTGTACTTTATCATTCGGTAAAAGATCCTCAGGAATTCCTAAAAGATAGCCAACATATTTCCAAAGGTGGAAAAGCCCTTTTTCTTCCTCTTCAGAGAACGTGTTTCCCAGTTTGTGCAGACTGTGCATAAAAACAAGACTGAAACCAATATACGTTGCCATCATATCCCACGAATTAATGGGTTCTCCCCAGTTTTCCGTGTCCCATTCTTTATAATATTTTTTAATGGAAACTCTTGCGTAAGAATGGATCAGCCGGGTTTTTATGGCAAACTCATATCCTTTTTTATGAACTTCCAGAGCATCATATCGGGTAACATTTACCCAGAAATCAAGCGTTTCAGAAAGTCTTTTTACAGCGCCTTTCTTTAAGGCTTCCGTTGCAATAAGGGGTTTGTTGAGGTAAGCATAATCATAACCTCCGATCAGGCAGTAATCGCGAAGAGAGATCAGAGAATCCACATTGCTTCTCATGCAGAGTTCTGCACCGCTTTTAATCAGATCATAATCCAGCCAGTCAGGAATTTTCTGAGTCTGCAGGAACAATCGCTTTACACTTTCCGGCACATCATCGTTCTCCGAAACGCCATTCCGGATGTAGCCTTCAATTTCTCTCGAAGCTTCATGAAATTTTTGAGTGAGATAAACATCTTTTACAACCTGATCGCCGACTTCATCCACATCATAAAAATAAGATGAAAATTTTTCAAAATCTTTAAAACCGACTTCTGCTCCAGAAAAATCAAGAAGCTGCTTTCCGTTGCCTTTCGTCCAGAAATCTTTAAAATGCTGCGAATCTTTAAAGCGTGGCTGTAACATTACTCTATCCATTGAAGGCTAAAGGTACAAGTTTTGCGCCGCAATTCCAGAGTGAGATTTATCAGGGAAATACAATTCATAATTTACAATTCACCATTCATCATTCACTTTTGACATTATATCAATCCCCATTCAAAAGCCTTTTTTAACAGTTCTTTACTGTTTCTGGAGCTTGTTTTGGCTAAAATATTCTTCCGGTGAGTACGAACCGTATGCTCCGATAAAATCAGCATTTTCGAAATTTCCGGTCCGGAATATCCTTTAGCGATAAGCGAAAGAATTTCGGTTTCTCTTTTGGTTAAATTAATTTCTGAGTCATTTTTTAAGGCAGGATTTTCAATTTTAATCTGAATGAAATCGTTCCGGTGACCAATTCCCGTAATAAGAACAGTATGCGGATTCTGTTTTGTAATATGATGGATATTGGTATGGATATTAATAGACTGAACCAGATTTTTATCCTCATCTTCCCACGTAAGAACCGCCTGATGATGAAAAAGCTCGTAATTTCCTGAAGCGGTTTTCATTCTGAAACAGTAGCTGGGTTTAAGAAAAAGCTGATGTTCTTTTCCGATTTTTATTAAAATTTCCACGACTTTCTGTTCCGCTTTGGTAATAAACTCAATATCATCGGGATGAACCAGATCAATTACGTCTTTTAAATTCTGCGGATATTCCTTTAAACCATGAATCTTCAGGATATCAGGATGATGGTTAGAAATGGCACTGTTGGTGAGGTTTAACACATAATAATAAAATTCCCCGATGGCAAACATTTCGCCGATGATGCGTTCTATAGGAGGAATATTAGAGATGTGCTTCTCTTTTCTTCCTACCCCCGAATAAGAGTTCCAAACCTCTACCAAAGGATGTTTTTTCTCCGAATGATCCATAAAAAAGATTTGTAACTAAAAATAGTTAAAGTTTTCTTTAAAATACCTCAAAAGGGGGATTTTTTTATATCAATAAAATTTGAAAATTTGCGCATACCATTAATCATGAAAACTCATTCTAAAAATGTTCCGCTTTTCGGACTTTTTTTTTCCTATTTCTTCATGACAAAACTTTATACAATATCACTAATATGTCAGAAATAGTTTAGAATTTTCTGTTAGCTGTTTGAAAATGATAAACTGGAATCCTCTGTAATTTTGCAGAGGATTCATTATTTTAGTGTAAAGATTTTCTCAGAGAAAATTTAATTACCGGAGTTTATCTGTCCGGTCCGCGATAACCGAACAATTCATAAATATAAAACCCCAAAATAAGGGCGTAAAATACTGAAGCAACTGTAAGAATAAGAACAACAATGTTATTTTTGCTTTGTTTGGTGAAAAATTTAATAAATCCATACGATATTATTCCCAATCCGACTGCAAAAAGATAGAATATATGCCCTGAATAGATAAGTTGTAACCCCCATAGAATACCACCAATAGTTCCGCCAATAAATCCCCCGAGAATACTTCCGATGTATGTACTTGTTTTTATTTCTACGTCTTTTTTCTCAGCTTCTATTCTGCTGCTCACAAGGTCTGTAATTTCCTGAATTTCTTCTGTGGACAGTATTTCAGAATGTATGATTGAATTAATATCATTTTTAGTATTTCCTTTTTTATAGAGCTGATTTATTTTATCATAAACTCGTTGCTTTTCTTCTTCTTTTTCAACCAGTTTATAATATCTTTCCTTCAGAGAGCTGAAGCCGCCTCTTTCTTCTACCACTATTTCAAGCGCTTTTTTCGCGTCTTCGGTATATCCGTTTGAATTCAGATAGACATTCATAAGCTCAGAATCGGAATATTTAGAATATCTTTCAATAAGTTCATCCAGCATGTTTACTAATTTTAAGCGGTTAATTTAAACAAAAAAACCTTCCGATCCGGAAGGTTTTCATATTTTAAGCTGATACTTTATTAGTTAGATAAAGAAGCAGCGTGGATCAGCATATCTACTAACTTGTTAGAATATCCCATTTCGTTGTCATACCAAGAAACAAGTTTTACGAAGTTTGGAGAAAGCATAATTCCTGCATCTTTATCGAAGATTGAAGTTCTCTTATCTCCTACGAAATCCTGAGAAACTACAGCATCTTCAGTGTATCCAAGAATACCTTTCAATTCACCTTCAGAAGCAGCTTTAATGGCAGCACAGATCTCATCGTAAGAAGTTGCTTTTTCTAATCTTACGGTTAAATCTACTACAGAAACGTCAACAGTTGGTACTCTGAAAGACATCCCTGTTAATTTTCCGTTCAAAGAAGGGATTACTTTTCCTACCGCTTTTGCAGCACCTGTAGAAGAAGGGATGATGTTGTTTAAAGCAGCTCTACCACCTCTCCAGTCTTTCATTGAAGGACCGTCAACAGTTTTCTGAGTAGCCGTTGTAGCGTGTACCGTAGTCATTAAACCTTCTACGATTCCGAAGTTATCGTGGATCACTTTTGCTAATGGAGCCAGACAATTGGTTGTACAAGAAGCGTTTGATAAGATTTTGATATCGTCTGTAAGTTCTGTGTGGTTTACACCCATTACAAACATTGGCGTATCATCTTTAGAAGGAGCAGAAAGAATTACTTTTTTTGCACCTGCAGCAATATGTTTTGCAGCACTGTCTTTATCTAAAAATAAACCTGTAGATTCTACAACGTAATCTGCACCTACTTCGTTCCATTTCAAATTGCTTGGATCTTTCTCAGCAGTTACTCTGATTCTTTTTCCGTTTACTACAAGGTCATTACCTTCTACAGAAACCTCACCCGGAAAAATTCCGTGTACAGAATCGTATTTAAGCATATAAGCCATGTATGTAGCATCGATAAGGTCGTTAATTCCTACTACTTCGATGTTATCTCTTTCAGTCATTGCTCTGAAAACAAGACGTCCAATTCTACCAAACCCGTTGATACCTACTTTAATTGTTGACATAATAGTTTGTTTTAAATTATATTAAAATATTAGATTGCTAAAATTTCTGAAATCAGTAAAAGATCTTTATTGATTTCGTTGTGTTTTTTAATGGCTTCTTCAATCGGAGTGTATACCAAATCATTGGAACGCATTCCTGCCATTACGTTGGTTTGCCCTTCCATTAATCCTGTTACGGCTCCAAAGCCCAGTCTGCTTGCTAACACTCTGTCTGCACAGCTTGGAGAACCTCCTCTTTGCATGTGTCCTAATATTGCGACACGAATATCATAGTCCGGGAATTCCTTCTTTGTTTTTTCTGCAAGTTCATATACGTTGGCTAATTTTTCGCCTTCTGCTACAACAACTATGCTTGAAGCTTTTCCTGTTTTTTCTGCACTTCTGAAATTGGCAAAAAGTTCATCGATGCTGTCTTTTTTCTCGGGAATCAAAATATCCAGAGCACCGGTTGCCAGTCCACTGTTCAAAGCGATAAAACCTGCATCACGACCCATTACTTCCACAAAGAAAACCCTGTTGTGGGAAGTTGCCGTATCACGGATTTTATCAATCGCTTCCATTGCAGTATTCAAAGCCGTGTCATAACCAATGGTGTTATCCGTCCCGAAAATATCATTATCAATCGTTCCTGGAACACCAATTACACGGATGCCGAATTCTTCGTTGAAGATTTTCGCTCCTGTGAAAGTTCCGTCTCCACCAATACAAACCAAACCGTCAATGCCATATTTTACACAATTGTCATAGGCTTTTTGACGACCTTCTTTGGTTCTAAATTCCTGGGATCTGGCAGATTTCAGAATAGTTCCGCCCTGGTTGATTATATTTTTTACGGAACGAGGTCCCATTTTAAGGAAATCATCGTTGATCAAGCCATTATAACCTTCTCTTACTCCGTAACATTCTATTTTATAATAATTTGCGGTTCTTACTACCGCCCTTAATGCTGCATTCATACCCGGAGAATCTCCTCCTGAAGTAAGAACTGCAATTTTTTTTACAGCACTCTCTTTCATCTAGTAAAAAATTTCGAACACAAATTTACAAAAACAAGTTCAGATAATCGTAGTAACTTAAGAAGAGTTTTGCATATAAATGATTAAACCTGAATAAAATTTATCGGTTTACAAAAAAATATCAATGTTTTTGAATGAAAATTATCGAGATGAAAATTAATTTAATGCTTTTCAGTAAGATATTTCCAGTATCTTCTCGGAACGTGCTGAATATGAAGCCTCATATTTTTTCTCTCCACGATATTGGTTTTCGTGAAATACCTTTGCCAAAGCGTCTGATAATTTTTTTCTTCATCATGAAACTTTTGCTGATAGCGGTTCAGATCTATTTTTTCATCGGGATAGAAAAAATCGCAGGTTTCCAAGTCGTACAGAATTCCGTAATTTCTTCTCAAATCATAAATCATCCATTTCTGATCCTGATAACGGTCTTTAAAATGTTTCCGGATTAAAGGCAGTACATTAAAATCCGGATCTATTTTAGCGAAGAAAACACCGTCCTGCATTTTTTCGAATCGTACAAAAGCCGTCATTCTGTGTCTTTCCCGACTGACGGATTTACAGATTTTAGAAATCTTCAGAATGTCATTGTCTGCGTAATTTTTCAGAATATTTTCATCAGGATGTTTTACAGATTGCTTTACGGCAGACAAAATAAGCTGTTCCAGTTCCGGATCTTCGGATAAATAAACCTTCAGAAGTTCGTGAATTCCTGCTTTTTCAATATTCTGTTCTAATTTGTTTAAAACCCTTTCAGATTTATCATTTTGAGTAATAACCTCATGAATTTCCGCAAAGATATTTTCCTGATGAAATCTTTCCCTGCTTACAATTTCCACATCCTTATATTTATACTCGAAAACTTCGAATACAGCGGTTAAAAGTCCGTCGAAACTGCCGTCATAGAGTAGGGTGGTCATTTAAGTCAGATGGTTTGCGGGTTGAAAATTAATGATTTTCGTGTTGTTGTGCTGAAGTTATCACAGTCTTTTATCATCATCCGCTACAGGAAAAATTTCGGAATATCTCTGCTTCCGTGCAAAACTCTCACAATTCTGATATGATGATCTAAAATCCTGTAAAAAATAACGTGATTGTCTTTCGGAAAGCTATATAAACCTTTTTTTATTTCATCTCGCTTTTTGCCTAAGTGTGGATTTAAAAATAAATTTTGAAAAATTTCTTCAATTTCCAAAAGATATGTTTCTGCTTGATTAAATCCAAATTCATTCAAAGTATAATCAAAAATATCTTCCAGATCTTTATCCGCAATTTCCGATAAGATATAGGTTTTCTTAGACATTACTGATTGTATTCTTTTTAGCCTGAATAATATCCTTTACAGAACGAGAGCTTTCAACATCATTCCAACCTTTTTCTATTTCAGCTTTTAAATCCTGAATCACACGGTGCCGATAAACTTCATGAAGCCGCAATGCATCACGTACAACTTCACTGGCATTCTGAAAATCACCGGATTCTATTTGCTTTGAAATATATTCTTCCTGCTTTTTTGTGAAACTGACATTCATAATAAATTCTTTCTTCGAAGTTATAAATTATATCCAAATTTAGCAAATATGGATATTAGAAATTATTTTCTCCGCTCAATGTGAAATTTAAGATAAGATCAAAGGATTGAATTTAAAACAACGTCAACTGTTGCGAAAACTGATTATGAAACTTCGAAGAACTTCCGCCAATCAGTAATTTCTTAAGATTTTGATTCGTCAGATATTTTAAAAAGGCGTTTCCTGCGTTAAAATCAATGAAATATTTGGCGCGGTTTACTGCCGCTCCCAACTTTTTAAGATGATCCATATTCAAGACCTGAAAACGTCTTGCGCTCACAATTTTCTGTGCTGTTTTTACTCCAATTCCCGGAATTCTCAAAATCATCTGATAATCCGCAGTTTGAAGATTAACGGGAAACTGATCTAAATGCCGCAAAGCCCAGCTTAATTTGGGATCGACTTCAAGATCTAAAAATGGCATATTCGGATCCAGTATTTCTTCAGCTTTAAAACCATAAAAACGCATCAGCCAATCCGACTGATACAAACGGTTTTCACGAAGCATCGGAACTTCAGTGGTAAGAGCGGGCAGTCTTTTATCTTCCAAAACCGGAACATATCCGGAATAATACACTCTTTTTAGACTGAAATTTTTATAAAAATGATCGGCAACTTTAATGATCTGTAAATCATTTTCATTCGTAGCACCTACAATCATTTGCGTAGATTGTCCTGCAGGAGCAAATTTGGGCGTTTTCCGGAAAAGTTTTTTCTCATCTTTATATTGTGCAATCCCGTTCTGGATATATTTCATCGGATTAAGCATATCCTGCCTGTTTTTTTCAGGAGCCAGCAATTTCAGTCCGCTTTCTGTTGGGATTTCAAGATTGACGGATAAACGGTCGGCGTACAAAGCCGCTTCCTGCATCAGTTCATCACTTGCTCCCGGAATGGATTTTAAATGAATGTAACCGTTGAAATTTTCTTCCAGACGTAATTTTTTTGCGACACGAACCAGACGTTCCATGGTCGTATCTGCATTTTTAAAAATTCCTGAGCTTAAAAACAAGCCTTCAATATAGTTTCTGCGGTAAAAATTGATCGTTAAATCTACTACTTCCTCAACGGTAAAAGCAGCTCTTTTAATATCATTTGAACTTCTGGAAACACAGTAAGCGCAATCGTAAATGCAGTGATTGGTCAATAGAATTTTGAGAAGAGAAACACATCGTCCGTCTTCTGTATAGGTATGGCAGATTCCGCTTGCGGAACTGTCTCCTAAAGCCCCTTTTTTGTTCTTTCTCGAACCTCCGCTTGATGAGCAGGAAACATCATATTTTGCTGCATCGGCAAGGATTTCAAGTTTTTCTTTCAGGCGGTCAAAATTCATTTTTATTCTTTTTTACCAATTTTTTATTAACACATAAGTTACATCAGCTTCCAACAAAATACTTTGAAAATATTTAGATCTCATAAGAAAGAAAATCAAAGATTTTAAAAACTAAAGTGTTCTTATTTTTTGAATTATTTAATTCTAATATAACTTATGGGTTAAAAAATCAATTTTAATTAAGTTTAAAATTTTATATTTTTTGTTCAAATTTAATTCCAAAATTGATAAATGTCAATCTTTTTTGATAGAAGTTATCAACAGTTTAAAGTGACAAATTTAGTATATTTACGCTCATTAAATTTATGTTATGAATCATAAACCCGTTGAAGGTTTTTCCAAATTAACAAAACAGGGGAAAATCGACTGGCTCGTAAACGAGTATCTTGAAGGAAACGAAGAATATCAAAATATATTAAACCAATACTGGAACGAAAATGCTGATTTGCAGAAGCTTCACGACGAATTTTCTGAAAATACCATTTCCAATTTCTATATGCCTTACGGAATTGCTCCGAATTTCCTCATCGACGGAAAACTGTTTGCGCTTCCGATGGCAGTGGAAGAAAGTTCTGTAGTGGCAGCAGCTTCAAAGGCAGCAAAATTCTGGATCGATAAAGGTGGTTTTAAAACAACGATCATCAACAACGAAAAACTAGGGCATACCCACTTTATTTTTAATGTTGAATCTCATAAGCTGCTTCATTTTTTTAATTTTAAACTGAAGAAGAAATTACTTGAAGCTACAGAAGACATCACGGCGAATATGAGAAAACGCGGTGGTGGAATTTTAGACATCAAATTGGTTGATAAAACGTCTGAAATGGCGAATTATTATCAATTGAAAGCGAGTTTCGACACCGTAGATTCGATGGGAGCCAACTTTATCAATTCCTGTCTGGAACAGTTCGGAAAAACATTGAAGCAGGAGGTGGCTACAAGCGAGGATTTTTCTCAGGAAGAAAAGAATTCTTTACAGATCGTAATGAATATTCTGTCCAATTTTACTCCGGATTGTATCGTAAGAGCTGAAGTTTCCTGTAAAATCGAAGATCTGAAAGACGACAGTGGAATTTCCAACGAAGAATTTGCATGGAAATTCAAACAGGCGGTAACGATTGCTGAAATTGAGCCTTTCCGTGCGACCACTCACAATAAAGGAATTATGAATGGAGTAGATGCGGTTGTAATTGCTACCGGAAACGATTTCCGTGCAACAGAAGCCTGTGCTCACGCCTACGCAGCGAGAAACGGAAGATATTCTTCTCTCACACATTGTACAACAGACAACGGAATTTTCAGATTCTGGATCGATCTTCCTATTTCTGTAGGGGTTGTTGGTGGTTTAACGAATCTTCATCCTTTGGTAAAATTCTCTTTAGCGCTTCTTGGAAAACCTTCTGCTCAGGAACTGATGAGTATTTTGGCGGTTTCCGGACTGGCTCAGAATTTTGGAGCGTTACGATCTTTGGTGACGACTGGAATTCAGAAAGGGCATATGAAAATGCATTTGCTGAATATTTTGAACCAATTGGGCGCAACAGAAGAAGAAAAACAACATTTTGTGGCGTATTTCAAAGATAAAACGGTGAGTCATCACGAAGTGATCAATGAGTTTAACCGAATGAGAGGACAATAATGTTTGGAATTATTGTAGCTGCTTTTATGTTGGGTTTTGGAATTTTTCTGAAACTGACCAAGAATCCGGGGTTCGCTTAGAATAAAAAATTCGCATGGATTTTTATCGGAATCGGACTCGTATCATTAATATTCAAGATTTTAAATTATAAATGAAAACAATAACATTAATTTTTGGTGCTGTTTACGGGATGCTTTCCGTTATTCTGGGAGCTTTCGGAGCGCACGCTTTGAAGAAAATATTGTCTGTGGAAAGACTTGAAAGTTTTGAAACGGGAGTGAGATATCAAATGTATGCTGCATTTTTTCTTTTAATTGCAGGCTATATTTTAAAATTTGAAACCAAAACAGAGAACTGGATTTCGTGGTTTATGATTTTCGGAACGATGCTTTTCTCATTCAGTATTTACGGATTGAGCATGCAGGATTATTTCGGGATGAATCTGAAATTTCTCGGACCAATTACTCCGCTTGGAGGATTATTGATGATCCTGAGCTGGACTCTGTTGATTTTCTACTTCGTAAAGATGAAAGGTTAATCAAAATAAAAAAGGAATTCTGACCGCAGAATTCCTTTTTTATTACCTCAAAAAATTTTCATTCAGCCATTTCAGCTTATTGTAGCTTTTCAGGAATTTGGCTTTCAGCTCAATATTTTTTTCCCGTGCATCCAATAATTTATTTTCTCTGGAATTGATCAGGAATAATGAACTTTCCCCATTGCTGAACCTCGTTTCCTCCGCATTCAGAAGTCTTTGGTAATTATTCAGATTTTTTGTGGAAATATCAATCTGGGTGAAATAATTATTCACTTCATTTTTATAGGTTTCAATTTTCGTACTCAGTTCACGGGTTTTAAGCTGAGAATCCTGCTGGTTTTGAGAAATCTTCAGTTTGGCAATTTCATAATCTGCTCTTGCCTGTCTCTGAAATATGGGAATCTCCAGTTTCAGTCCGTACTGAAAATTATTATCAAACAAAGGAAGAAAATCGGCACGGTAATTTTCTTTATTGAAAAAATTATACGTAAAATCCAGTTTCGGAAGGAAGCTTTGCCATTTCAGTCTTTTTTCACTTTCAAGGATATTCTGCTTCTGAAAATAATATTCCAGTGAAGCGTGATTCTGAAGCTGTTTCGATTCTAAATTTTGCACCAGAAACTCATAATCGCTATATCCGGAATGTTCATCAAGACCCGAAGAAGGAAAAATAAGCTTTGAAATTTCATAAAACTCCTGATTTTCTTTCCAGAGGTACATCTGAAGTTCCTGCGTACTTTTCACAAAACTTAAATAAGCGTCTCTTTCCTGAAGCTCAAAACTCTGCAATTGCGAAGAGGCTTCTACTGTATCAATTGCCGGTCTTTCCCCGAATTCATACGTTTTTTTGGTAAGATTAAGCCTTTTTCGGTTAATTTCTACCGCAGATTTCTGCAATTTGTAGATCTCATAATTTTTCACCCATTCCCAGTACGTATTTTCAGCATCCAGAAGAAGCTCGTTGGTAAGAATAGTCTGTTCGGCTTCTGTCATTTTCAATCCGAATTTTGCCTGATCCAGCATTGCTCGTCTTTTATCATACAGAAGATTTTTTGCCAAAGGAATTGTAATTCCAAACTGATATAATCCTCCTTTTGTTTCGCTGCTGTTCAGTTTTTCGCCATCCAGATAATTGTAGCTTCCGGTAATATCGATTCCGTACCAGGTTGGAATGCCGAGTTCTACATTTCTCTGTTCGTAATATTTTGTACCATCAATATTTTTCTCACCCAGTTTTCCTGCAAGTACAGGATCAAAATTTCCTCTCGCTTTGGTAATTTCAGCATTGGCAATTTTATTCTGAAGCTGATATTTAAAAGCTAAAGGATGATAATTTTTTACAATATTCAGAAATTCCTGATGGGAAAGTTTCAGAGAATCCTGTGCAAAAGAAAACTGAACGCACAACAGAATGAGAAGTGTGGTAACTATTTTTTTAGTATAAGCAACATTCATATTTCTATTTATTTGGGCAGCTATTCCGCCCTCCGTTCCCGCTTTTTGCTCGTCGTTCCTCCTCACAAAAGAGCTCCACTCAGGTCGGGCTGCACCAGTATTGTGGGAAAAATACTCAAAAATAAATTGTAAGTAATTCATAAACAAAGTTTTATTATGAGTTTTGCGTTGTTTTTTAATTTTATTTTTAATAAAAAAGGCTTTCCTTCGTCAGGCTCAGGATAAACTAAGCTCAGCCTGACAGTATTTAAATAAATCAGTTAGTATTAGAAATGTCATCCTGAGCTTGTCGAAGGATCTATAAACTAAACTGCCTGTTAGAGTTTATACAAATTAGTAAAATTTGAAATTATCAATAGGATTGGGCTTTAGCCCATTCACAAATAGAACGATTTAGTTGGCTTTAGCCAAAGCCTGTTTTAAATTTCGGCTAAAGCCTGTGTAAAACGCCCCTGTTGATATCGGGCTAAAGCCCGACGCTATTGATAAAAAATAAACTCCATTTATTAATTTCTGAATATTGCCTGTAACGATAAGTCAGATTATTTTTTAGACTTTTCATCTTTTGCAGATTTTTCGGTTTTTACTTCATAATAATCCGGCGGGAATCCGTTGATGTTTCGCCATAATTCGTACCAGATCGGAACGTCATTAAGAATCGCAATTCCCTGAACTCCGGTTCCCATTTTAATTTTCGGAGGCCATTGTTTTTCATTTTTATCCTGAATTACCAAGGCTTTGAACATTCCGTTTGCGCTGATGTTGTTTTCTACCGCAATTACCTTTCCTGCAAAAGTTCCGTAGCTGGAATTCGGCCAACCTGAAAAGACAATTGCCGGAAAACCATCAAAAATACACATCACGCGCTGTCCTTCTTTTACCAGAGGCAAATCGACGGGTTTAATGTAAATTTCAACAGCATAATCTACTTTTTCAGGAACAATAATTCCGATGCTTTCACCATCTTTCAGTATTTCCCCGATTCCGGCTTTGTTGATCTGCACAACCTGTCCGTCCTGAGAAGCGATCACGAAATACAAACCCTGTCTAGCTTTGTAATTGGCAACCTGATTTTCGAGTTTGGCAATATCGCCGTCACTTCCTTCAATTTGTCCCATACTCTGGAAACGGTCACCTTCCGTTTTGCTCAGTTTCTCATTGTAATCCTGAATGGTAGCGTTTTGTTCGATACTTACATTCACAATTTCCTGTCGGGTTTGCGCCAGTTTATTTTCGGTTGCCGTTTTTTTGGCTAAAGCATTTTGATAAGATACACTTCTCTGCTGAAATTGGGTAAGCGAAACCAAGCCTTCATCGTACATTTTCTTCTGTCTTTCGTACTGGTCGGAAGTCATTCTCAGCTCGTTTTTTGCAGCTTCCAGTTCGGCTTCTTCTCCTGCCAGTTTATTGTTGAGCTGGCTGATTTTTACTTTAAGCTGATTTAGTTTTAAATCTCTTGCGGAATTTAAAGCCTGAATCTGACTGTTTGTAGTTCCAACTTTGGCTTCGTAATAATCTCTAACGCCTTTTTTGGCTTCTACCTGCATTTCGGTTCTTTTCACCAAAAGCGGATCCAGATAATCTTCTTTTACTTCGGAAAGCTGAAGAAGCGTATCGCCTTTTTTTACATAATCCCCATTTTTCACATACCATTTGATGATTCTTCCGGGAATCGGAGAATTGAGTTGTTGCGGACGCTGTTCCTGATAAAGCGTACTCACATTTCCCATTACCTTGATATTCTGTGTCCACGGTAAAAACAGAGTGATAATTCCGCCAATAAGGATGAAAAGAAACCATCTTTTAACCCTTGATTTTTTATGGATGTGGTATATTTTATTGACTGACTGCAGTTCCATCTCTTTTAGTTTTTGTTAAATAATTTTTTCACATTTCCGTCTTCCACCTGAAGATGCTGATCGGCTTCCAGAATAAGATTTTTGTCTTCTGAAACAATAATAATGGTGGTTTTAGCTTTTAGTTTTAAAAGATATTCCATCATTTTTGCTTTAAATTCATCATTCATTCCGTCTAACGGATCTTCAAGGATCAATAATCTTCTTTCCCCTACCAAAGCTCTCAGGAGAAGGATTTTCTTTTTGGAGCTGAACGAAATTTCCGTGTCGGTTTCGCTGATGTTCGTAAAGAATCCGTTGCTGAACTGGCTGGAGAAATCTTCGATGCCTATTTCTTCGGCAATTTCCAGAATCTGTTCTGCTGAGGTTTCATGCTGCCCGAGAATAATGTTTTCGTAAACCGTTCCTTTAATGATCGTCATATCTTCAAGATACATCCCGATCTGGCTTCTGAGCGATATTTTATCAATGTTTTTTAATGGAATTTTATCGAACAGGATACTTCCGGAAGTCGGATCATAAAATCCGGTCATCATATTCAGCAATAAAGATTTTCCTGCGCCGAGCTGCCCTGAAATGATGGTTAAACTATTTTCCGGAATTTTAAAATTGATATTTTCCAGAATCCTGTGATGATCGTTGAATGCAAAACTTACGTCTTTAAATTCAACTTCAAAACCGTCATTATTCTGATCGAAAGTAATTTCCCCGAATTTTTCTTCCTGAAGCGTGGTTACTTTATTCAGTTTTGCCAAAGCTGCAATAACGTCGTAATAGCTTTCAAGACTGATGATGAGTTTTTCCACGGCCGCCATAATGCTCAGAACAACGATTTCCGTAGCGATAAATGCTCCGATGTTAAGCTGCTGATTTACCAAAAGATAGGTTCCGATCACAAGCATCACCAAAGTAATGATGACTTTAAATGCGATAATGGTTTTGTACTGGAAAACCAGAACACGGAAGTGCGAAGTTCGGTCGTCGAGGTATTTTACCACTCTTTCATCGGTTCCTGAAAGATGTGCTTCTGTTTTGGAATTCAGCTTAAAGGTCTTAATGGAAGCCGCAATATCTTCAATCCAGGAAGCTACTTCGTATTTTTTGTCGCTTTCTTCGATGCTGGATTTAATTCCGCTTTCCATGGTAAATCTGAAAATAATGATTACGCAGATCACCACCAAAGCTCCGAATACCAAAAACCACGGATGGTAAAATGAAAGAAGCAGGATTCCGAATAAAATCTGGATGAGTGCGGTCGGAATTTCAAGTAAAATTTTAGAAATTCCTTTCTGGAGATTCTGGGTATCGAAAAAACGATTAACCAGTTCGGGAAGATAATATTTTCGTGTCGCAGAAAGATTCACTTTTGGAAGTTTTTCAGCAAAAGCAAGGGAAAATTCGACAAAAATTTTCTGCTGAATCTTTTCAATGATCTGCATTACTTTCAGCCTGAAATAGCCTACAAGCCAGGTTCCCAAAACCACAAAAGCGATCAGAATATAAATAGAAGTTGCCATCGTAGCTCCCATTACAAAACTGACGATAGACTGTATTCCCAACGGAACACTCAGCTGAACAAGACCATTCAGGATGGCGTAAAAATAAATGTTGGTGACATCTTTCTTTTCCTTGGTGACGTATTTGAAAAGATTGTAACCGTGCTGTTTAGGAGAAGTTTCCATTTGAGTCTTATTATTTTATAAGGTTGAAGGTGATAAAACACAGATAATCCAAAACATACTTTTTGTGATCTATTTTATTGATATGATTGTCGGTAAGTTTCGGAAGATGTTCGCTGAAAAACTGCTGATCGTGAGCGGTTTCCAGTAAAGTGCTTGCAAATGATTTTGGGTAAGGAAAATCCGGTTTTGCTTCTGCAATGATGTCTCCGATAAATGCACAGAGACTTTTTAACGGGCTGAAAACCATTTCCTTATTGATTTCGTCCACTTCTTTTACCAGATAAGCTTTGCTGCTTTCTGCAATGACGATGTTGTGAAGTTTTGTAAGATCGTAATCTTCTATTTTATCATCGGTTTCATCATTATGCGTAATGATTTCGAGGATTTTTTCCATTTTTTGCTGAGGTTCTTTAATTTCCTGAAGCCTCAGTTTGGAAATGAATTCAATATAAGACCAATACCAGTTGAGAATATAGGTAAGAAGTTTATGTTTTGAAGAAAAATACCGGTAAACCGTTGCTTCTGTTGAGTTGATCTTTTGGGCTAATTTTTTGAAGGTAAAACTTTCAAAACCAGTCTCGTAGATCAGTTCAATTGAATTTTTTACAATGGCACGTCCGATCTCGCTGTTTTCGGGATCTTTAAGATATAAGTATTCGTTGACTTTAAATTTTACCTGAAATTCCATTTTTCATTTTTAGTATTACAAATTTACAACTATTGTTTTTTGAAGCAAAACCCATACCATAAATATTTTCGTTATTATTAGTGATAGTAATACTATTGTATGGTATAGTTTTTGTTGTATTTGTGAAAAACATGAAAGACGGAAAAGCCGAACACCGTATTAAAAAGTAGGCAATTAAATAATTGAAAAAATGAGACGAATTTTTTTATTACTCTTCGCTTTTTTTGCACTCCCAACCTTTTCATTCGCACAGGTAACAAAACCGCAGAAAAATAAGAAAACAACGGCTAAAGTTGTGGATTCTGTGAAGTGGCGTGCAGAACATTATATTGTTAATCGTGATTCTGCTTATGCAGATCCAAGACTGGGTCTTAAAAAACTGCAAGGTGGAAACAAGAGATTTGTTGAAGGAAAAAGTATAAAACCCAGACAAAACTATGAGACTATTAAAAAGTTGGAAAATGGTCAGGCTCCCTTTGCTATAATTGTAGGCTGTTCAGATAGCAGAGTACCCAATGAAATGATCTTCGATCAAGGTTTAGGGGATTTATTTATCATCAGGACGGCAGGTCAGGTTTCTGCTGCGGCATCTTACGGAAGTATGGAGTTTGCGGTGTTGAAGCTAAAAACCAAATTAATCGTCGTATTGGGACACACAGAATGTGGTGCTGTTGCAGCCGCGGTGGAAAGACCGGAAAATGTTCCGGGACATATTGTTACTTTAATCAATGATATAAAACCTGCAGCAGTTAAAAGTTCTCATATGCATGGTGATCCGGTAAATAATGCAGTCCGCCAGAATGTAATAGATCAGGTAAATTCATTACGAGATTTAGATCCTATTCTGCACAAAAAGTATGTAGATGGAGAAATACTAATTGTGGGAGCTGTATATGATATCCATACAGGAAAAGTAGAGTTTTTACCGGAAACGCTTGTAAATCTTCCCAAAGCTAAAAAATAAATAACTGAAAACATTTTATGCGGGCTGGATCTTTTTTTTCATATTTAATTTTGATTCATATACTTTTACTTTTATCTACAGCCCGCATTTGTTTAACTAAAACTTATCAAAATGAAGATTCTAAAAAAACTGTCATTTGTTTTCCTGCTCATAGGAATAATGATTAATTCTCAGGAGAGATATGAGTTCAAAAATATTAAAGAAGCCAATGAAAATCCCGAGAAAGTATTGAGGCTTAATCTTAATCTGGCAAAAGAAAATATAGAAAATGTCGACTGGAAAAAATTTAAGAATCTGGAATATCTAAGTCTGAAAGATCTCCACCTTAAAAAAATTCCGGATGAGATCGGCTTTTTATCTAAATTAAAGGTTTTGGATGTGAGTGGAAATGATTTCAGGGTGCTGCCTTCCAATTTTATTCAGCTTAAAAATCTTGAAGAATTGTTTCTGAATGACGAAAAAAATATTGATCTCTCTAAAAATATTGATCTGATCAGCAATATGAAAAATCTGAAAGTATTGCATATAGAAAACGACGGATTAAAGAAACTTCCGGCTAATTTTTGGAAACTGAATTATTTAGAATCAGTTTATCTGAACGATAATCAACTGAAGGATTTTAATCTTCCCAAAAGTAAAATGAAGAACCTTAAAAATATCTATCTCAATGATAACTTGTTTGTGCCAAGTGATATTGACAGACTTAATTCTCAGTATGGAACACTTTTAAGATTTTAAAAACAAAACGCCTTATATCAGAATGAAGATAAAAAATAATCATCTCTTACAATAATTATCTTTGTGATAAATTATAAACGATGTACAGATTTTTGCTAATTGTGGCGGTTGCATTATTTCCAATGATTCAGGCGCAGATTCCGAAAGTGAGCAGCGGAAAGATTGAAAGAATATCGGATTTTAAATCTCAGTTTGTAACACCGAGAAACATCGATGTATGGCTTCCTGAAAATTATTCTACATCTAAGAAATATGTTGTTCTGTATATGCAGGACGGACAAATGCTTTACGATCCTGATCTTACGTGGAACAAACAATCCTGGAATGTGGATGAAAATGTTTCTGAACTGATGAAATCCAAAAAAATTCAGAATACCATTGTTGTAGGAGTGTGGAACGATTCCAAGATGAGGCATTTTGATTATTTTCCGCAAAAACCTTTTGAAAGTTTATCCACAGTGGAAAAAGATACCGTTAATCATCAATTGAAAAAAGCAGGAAGAGCGAATGAAAAGTTTTCTCCCAATTCAGACAATTATTTAAAGTTTTTGGTGAAGGAACTGAAGCCTTTGATTGATAAAAAATATTCAACCTTTAAAGACAGATCTCATACTTTTATTGCAGGAAGCAGCATGGGCGGACTGATCTCCATGTATGCCATCTGCGAATATCCTCAGGTTTTTGGCGGAGCAGCCTGTCTTTCCACGCACTGGACGGGAACTTTTACCAATGAAAACAATCCTTTTCCGGAGTCTGCCTTACGCTATTTAGATAAAAATTTACCAGATCGGAAAACTCACAAAATCTATTTTGACTGCGGGGATCAGACTCTGGATGCGCTGTATCCTGAAATTCAGAAAAAGGCAGATGCAATTATCAGAAAACATGGATATTCTGAAAAGAACTGGAAAACCTTATACTTTCCCGGCGAAAATCACAGCGAGGAAGCATGGGCAAAAAGACTTTCGAAGCCTTTGGAGTTTCTTCTTGCTAAATAAAAATATTCAGTAAAAGTTAAAAATGATTCTTTAAACTGGGAAATTTTAAATGAGCAGCGTTTTTCAATAATCAGTATTTCTGGATTTTGATTGTTAATAAAATCAATGCATCTTTGAGATTTAAATGAAATTAATAACACATGAGTTACAGAACATACAATATTATTATCAAAATTAACGAGGAAACTGAGACAGAAGATCTGAAAAATAGGTTGACCGAAAATTTTAAGTTTTACAATATCAGGGAATTTTTTACACCTTTTAGAGGGATTGTCTGTCAGGCGAATAACAAATTTAAGGAATATTCTTTTGAACAGTTTCCGGATCAGTTTTTCAGGAATCAGGATGAGGTTGAAGATTATTATTCTGAATCTGAAAATCATGCGGTTGAATTTTCTAAGAAGAACGGAGATCTGGAAGTGGTGTATGTGGAAGTAGACTGTTTCGGAGGAAGATGTGCTTCAAATGGTTTTGTGATACAGAACGGTGTGAAAACCAAAAATGAAGATGTTTTTCATTCCGCACACATGAAACTGCTTCATGCGATTGATCCTCAATATGATTCGTGGCATTTTTATCCTTTCACCAGAACTTTTTTTACTGATAAAGGCGGCATCAACGGTGAAATCCTGAATTTTACTTTTCTGGCGGTTCTGATGGCTTTTAATATGGAAGTAGAACACAACCCAGACTTTGAGTTTAACGCGGCAGAAAATGAAATGCAGATTCTTCTTAAAGATAAGTTTGAAATTTATCTGATGAATCTGGGAAGAGAAAGAATTAAAGTATTGGGAAGATTATTCGATAACAGGGCAGAAACGATTAATGAAGTAAAAAACCTTTTAAACGAAGCATTGCAGGGATTGGAGTATTATATAGAAATAGATAATTTTGAAAACGGAGAGAAAGATTCGATTTCCAGTATTTCCAGAGAAAAGTTTCAAAGTGTTGCCAGAGTGAGTTACAGAGCGCAGATTTTTAATGAAATAAAAATTGATTTTTCGCCTGATGAAAAAGAACCTGTTAAGAATGCCACAACAAAGAAGGAAGTTTTTTTCGGTAAAATTTTTAAAAATATTTTCGGAAAATAAGTACAGTTACCTTTGGTTACAACATTTTCGGAAGGGCAAATTTACAATATAATTTTGGGGTAATTTAGATTTTATTAAACTGATAAAAAGCATCCTTACAGACATTGCTTTCTTTAAAATAAAAGTTGATAATTCATCTGTTTTTATTAAATTTGTCAACCTTTAACTATTAAAATAAAATAATAAAAATAATATGAATCTTCACGAGTATCAATCAAAAGAGATTTTATCAAAGTATGGAGTAGCTATCCAACGTGGTTTCGTAGCAAACAACGTAGATGAAGCTGTAGCTGCTGCTGAAAAACTAACTGCTGAAACAGGCGCACAGGGATGGGTTGTAAAAGCTCAGATCCACGCAGGTGGCCGTGGTAAAGGGGGTGGTGTAAAGTTCTCTCCAAACATGGATAAACTTAAAGAAAACGCTCAGAACATCATCGGAATGCAGTTGGTAACTCCACAAACTTCTGCTGAAGGTAAAAAAGTAAATTCTGTTTTGGTTGCAGAGGATGTATATTATCCGGGAGAAACAGAAACTAAAGAATTTTATGTTTCTATTCTTTTAGACAGAGCTGAAGGTAAAAATACAATCGTATATTCTACTGAAGGTGGGATGGATATTGAGCACGTTGCTGAAGTAACACCTCATTTGATCCACAAAGAAATCATTGATCCTGCTTTAGGACTTCAGGGATTCCAGGCTAGAAAAATTGCTTTCAACTTAGGTCTTGAAGGGAATGCTTTCAAAGAATTCGTAAAATTCATCGGTTCTCTATACAATGCGTATACAGGAATTGATGCATCTCTTTTCGAAATCAACCCTGTGTTGAAAACTTCTGATAACAAAATTATCGCAGTAGATGCTAAAGTAACTTTAGATGACAATTCATTGTTCCGTCACAAAGATTTAGCTGAGCTTAGAGATACAAGAGAAGAAGATCCAATGGATGTAGAAGCTGGTGAAGCTGGTCTTAACTTCGTAAAATTAGACGGTAACGTTGCTTGTATGGTAAACGGAGCAGGTCTTGCAATGGCAACAATGGATATCATCAAATTATCAGGTGGTAACCCTGCAAACTTCCTTGACGTAGGTGGTACTGCAGATGCACAAAGAGTACAGACGGCTTTCGGAATCATCTTAAGAGATCCAAATGTAAAAGCAATCTTAATTAACATCTTTGGAGGTATCGTAAGATGCGACAGAGTTGCTCAGGGAGTTGTAGACGCTTACAAAGCAATGGGCAGCCTTCCGGTTCCATTGATCGTAAGATTACAGGGAACTAACGCTGTTGAAGCTAAAAAATTAATTGACGAGTCTGGTCTTCCGGTTCACTCTGCAATTACTTTGGAAGAAGCTGCAAACAAAGTAAAAGAAGTTTTAGCATAAGACTGAAATTTTTAAAATACATAAAAACCGTTTCATTTTTTGGAACGGTTTTTCTTTTTTCATCAAATTAAATATCTTTTGTAATTTGTAGCTGAAAAGATTTAAACAATAACCATGAAAAATGTACACATTCCGAACCCATGTTCAGAAAAATGGGAAATGATGTCTCCGCAGGAAAAAGGACGATTCTGTTCCGTCTGCAATAAATGTGTAATTGATTTTACACAGAAACAACCCAGCGAAATTCAGCAGATGATTGATGAGAAAAACGATGAAGAAATCTGCGGAAGATTTTACAATCATCAGTTGAATACTGGTAATCTATCTGAAAAGTTAAAAGCAAAATTCTTTAAATATATTCCTGCTCATTTTCAAAATAGCAGAATTGTATTAACCGTTCTTTCCGTTATTTTATTTTTAACGAGTTGCTCAAAACAAAAAGAAGAATCTTTCGCAACGACAGGTCTTGTGATGATGGAAGAAGATTCTATTCCTGAAAATAAAAATTATGTCATGGGTGAGGCTAAAATAGATAAAAGCGATTCCTGTGTAAAAATTTCAAAAAAAGACAGTGTAGTAACGAAAAATAAATCAAAAAAATAAATCATTCAAAATAAATAAAGTGTTCTGATTGAATAAGTTATTCACTATAAAATTGTTATCTTTACAAGAAAGGTTTAAAATGAGATTGTGTTTATTCTTTTTTTCTCTTTTTATCTCTTCATTGTCAATCTCAAATTGCCAGCAATAACGCGGTGTCTCAAAGAAAAGAAATTCAGTTCGAAGATAAAAATCATTATCCTTTCCCGTTAACTCAGAAAGATTTTCTCCTTATCAATTCCCAGCAAAAGATGGATGAGATTTTTACGATTATTCACCGGAAAAATGTGGGAAACAGATTTTCGCCAATTCCTTCCATCACTGAAGATGAAACGTATATTGTTGTAAAACCCCGCCTGAAAAACTCTAATGATGTTTCAATTGAGGCGATTACTTTCGATAAAAATACACTTTATATAAAAGTCAAAGAATTCAACAATCCGGATTTTAATGAGAAAATCAGAATTCCGCCCGATATTTTATTAAAACTCAACGAAAATTTATCTGTTAAAAAAGTCAACATTCAATACTAATATATAAAATTACTGTCATGAAAGCTAAAACCTTTATCGTCTCGTGCCTGTTGATTGCAGCACAGGTTTTTGGTCAGCAGAATTACTGGTCGAAACTGAAAGAAACAAAGATAGAACGGGAAAACCTGAACCCGAGATGGACGACTCCCAATAATTTTTCTTTATATCAGGCTGATCTGGAAAAAATTAAAGCTGATCTTAAAAAGGCACCACAACGTTTTTCGGGAGATGAAAGCCTTGTTGTTAAATTTCCGGATTCTGATGGGAAAATAAGAGATTATATCGTTCAGGAAGCTTCTGTAATGGAGCCGCAATTACAGGCAAAATTCCCTGAAATCCGTTCCTACATCGGTTGGCAGAAAAGTCATCCGGAAAATTCAATCCGTTTCAGTGTGACTCCTTCTACCGGAATCAGTGTGATGTATTTTGATAACTGGGAAGTCAGCTATCTCGACAGTTATACAAAAGACAACTCGGCATTTATCTTATACAAAAGAAAAGACCTCCCGAAAAACGACCGACTTTTTGAATGCCATGTCGAAAGCGAACTGGATAACTTAAAAAATAACGGTACGACGAATAAAGCCCCTTTGGTTTCGGACGGACAGTTCCGAACCTACAGACTGGCTCTTTCTGCGACAGGAGAATATACCGCTTTTCATGGCGGAACACTTTCTTTGGCAATGGCAGCAATGGCGACAACGATGACCAGAGTAAACGGAATTTATGAAAAAACAATTTCCACAACCATGGTGATGATCGCAAACAATAATCTGTTGGTTTATACCAATGCCTCAACAGATCCATTTACCAATGGCACCCCAAACAGCATGATTAGTGAAAACCAGACCAATACAACGGCGGTCATCGGAACTGCGAACTACGATATTGGCCATGTTTTCGGAACAAACAGCGGCGGTTTGGCAGGATTAGGAGTGGTGTGTGTTTCAGGCAGTAAAGCAAGAGGTGTTACAGGTTCCGGAGCTCCGGTGGGAGATCCTTTTGACATTGATTATGTTGCGCACGAAATAGGACATCAGTTTGGAGCAAATCATACCTTCAGAGCGGCAACCTCTTCATGTGCCGGTAACTTCAATAACGCAACAGCTTACGAACCGGGAAGCGGATCTACGATTATGGCTTATGCGGGAATTTGCGGAGCAACCAATAATGTGCAGAATAACAGTGATCCCTACTTTCATGCAGCAAGTGTAATTGAAATGTATGCTGTTTTGCAGAGAGGGACAGATTGTGCTGCCAAAATTAACAACAATAACGGAGTTCCTACCGCAGATGCAGGAGCCGATTACAATATTCCGAAAAGTACCGCTTTTGTTTTAACGGGAACGGGAACAGATCCGAATGGAGATGCTTTAACATATCTTTGGGAACAATATGATAATACAAGCAATACACAGCCTCCGGTTTCTACCGGAACAGCGGGGCCGATTTACCGTTCTTTAACTCCAACGGTTTCTCCGTCCAGATATTTTCCGGTGCTGAGTTCCGTTGTGGCGAATAATCTTATTCCGAAATGGGAAGTTACCCCAAGTGTTGCCAGAACTTTGAATTTTTCTCTTTTGGTAAATGATAATAAAGCAACCGGAAATCAGGCAGCAAGAGATGCAATGGTGGTAACGGTTACCAACGACGGACCTTTCACGGTAACTTCACAGGCAACAACAGGAACAAACTATAACGGAAATACCTCCGTTCTGGTAACATGGAATGTTGCAGGAACCAATACAGGAACCATCAACACTCAGAATGTATCTATTTTGCTGTCTAAAGACGGAGGATTAACGTTCCCTACTGTGTTGGCAGCAAGTGTTCCGAACAATGGTTCAGCCAATGTTACGCTGCCTAATGAAAATGTTTCGTCTGCAAGAATTATGGTGAAAGCGGTAGGAAATATTTACTATGCACTTAATACAACAAGTTTCTCAATTACTCAGGTTGTTCTCGCAACGGCAGAAGCCAATGTGAAAAACTTCTCGATTTATCCGAATCCTTCTCATGATGTTGTAAATATCAGGCTTAAAAATTCTTCTCAGAAAGCAGATTATACTTTGTATGATGCATCAGGAAGATTAATTAAAGAAGGCAGTTTCAAAGGTGAAACTCAGGTAAAAGTTAATGATCTGATGAATGGAAATTATCTGATCTCTCTGGCTTTGGAAAATGGAGAAAAGATCACAGAAAAATTAATCATCAAAAAATAAATTACTGATTCATAAAAACAGAAAAGCAACCATTCATTGGTTGCTTTTTTATTTAGTCCTGATTTTCGTTGATTAAATGATCTCCGTTCGTAATATTGATGCTTGTAGGCGTTACAAGCTGAACACCGTCCTTGTCAAGCCGTTGTTTAATCCTCAAATAAGCCTCACTTTTAAGCTGAACCATATTCGCACCCACTTTCATCCAGAATTTAGCCTGAATATTGAAAACGCCCTGTTTCAAATCTGTAAAAATAACTTCTGCAGTATCGAGTTTATCTACATTTTCGAGATTTTTGATGATGTCGAGCATACCTTTCTGTGCTTTTGAAATATCTTCATCGGCAGGAATTTCGAAATTCAAAATAATTCTTCGCTGAGGGGATGCGGTAATATTGTAAAACGGAGCATTAAAAACCACCTGATTCGGGATATAAGCTTTCTTACCGTCGTCCGTAATGATTTTCGTTGTTAAAAAACCAATTTCCTGTACCGTTCCGGAGTGTGTTCCTATCGTAATATAATCTCCGACTTTAAAGGCTTTATCAATTCCGATCAGCATTCCTGAGAATATACTGGAAACCAGATCTTTCAGGGCAACCCCTGCAATAACCCCTGCAACTCCCAAACTCCCGATGAATTTCCAAAGGAAACTGCTGAAGCCCATAATTTCCAGCGCAATAAACGTTCCCATCACCATGATCAAAAACCTGAAAACGCTGATTAACGTAACCAGTGAACTTTCTTTTTTGCTTTTTGGAAAGAATTTATGAAAAAGTTTTACGGCACCCTGACTTAAATATTTACTGGTAAACAGAAAGAAAGAAAATACCAGAATCCCTACAATAAGTTTTGGAGTAATTTCTGCAAATTTTACATACCAGTTCTGTATTACATTATATACAACATCAATATAGCCTAAACCACTTTTCTCCATGAATAAAAATTTTTTTGATTAAAGATATAATTTTTCAACAAAAATTTTGCCAGTTCCAAAAACTCTACTAAATTTGTAGACTAATAAGAGCAAAATATTATGTCAATTAAACTAGGAGACACCGCACCCGATTTTCAGGCAGAAACTTCTGCAGGGGATATTAATTTTTACGAATATTTAGGAAATTCCTGGGGAATTTTGTTTTCGCATCCCGCAGATTATACTCCGGTTTGCACCACAGAACTTGGGTATACTTCAAAACTGAAAGAAGAATTTGATAAAAGAGGAACCAAAGTAATTGCCCTGAGTGTGGATGGAGTAGAAGACCATCAGAACTGGATTAAAGATATTAATGAAACACAGAATACGGAAGTTCAGTTTCCGATTATCGCAGACAAGGACAGAAAAATTTCTGAATTGTATGATTTTATTCATCCGAACGCTTCTGCAACGGCAACCGTTCGTTCTTTACTGATTATCGATCCGGAAAAGAAAGTAAGGCTTATTATTACTTATCCTGCTTCCACAGGAAGGAATTTTAATGAAATCCTGAGGGTTCTGGATTCTCTTCAACTGGTAGATTCTCATAAAATAGCGACTCCTGTTAACTGGAAAGACGGAGATGACGTAATTGTTCCGCCTTCAATCTCTACGGAAGATGCCAGAAAAATTTTCCCGAAAGGAGTAACAGAAATAAAGCCGTATCTGAGATATACGCCACAACCGAATACATGATTTATTTGATTTTTTATAGTTTAGTTTTAATTTGTACGAAAATCGCCTCGAAAAACTTCGAGGCGATTTCAATTGTAGTGTATATGTGAATGTGAAGTGATTGGATCGTAATCTTACTTTACATCATTTGCGATTTGTTTTGCTTTAGATGTAGGAAGGTAGATGCTGAAACCTAAATTGAATGTAATATTCGAATTTAAACCTTCGCTACCAAATCCTGCTCTTCCTCTGTATTTTACTAAACCTTCAAGACCAATGTTTGGGGTAATGAAGTAAGAATAACCAGGACCTACTCCGAAATCGAAACCTGTTGTAGAGTCTGCATTTTCTACAGATCTTCCTCCGATCCCTGCATTTCCTTCTAAGAACCAACGTCCATGGTTTAGTAAGTTATCTACTCCTTTTTCTCCCGGAGAAAGAAAATAACGTCCTAAAGCACCCACTCCATACGTAAATTCTGTAGGAGAACCATTAGTTACCTTATTGAATCCTAAATCTACATAACCACCGACAGCTACGTTGTCTTCAATGAAGTATGCTCCTTTAGGCTGAATAGCAATGTTATAACCACCACCAGTATTTAAACCGAAATTACTTGATATTAAACTACTACCAACTAACCAGTTTCCTTTCTGGATTTGTGCATTCATTGTTCCAGCCAAACCAGCTACTGCCATTATTCCTGTAAAAATTAGCTTTTTCATAATTTATTATTTTAATATTTTAATGTTATATCATTTGTGATTTCAGAAAATCAATAAATGTGCCATTCTAATCAACACGTGGTGAAATCATGATAATAGTAAGGTATGTATAATTCTTATGAAATGCCGATGGGAAGGATTTTTTTTCAGGTTCAGATTATAATAAAAGCAAAATAACCGACACTACAAGACCTGCAATTGTGAAAACCATTCCTCTTTTGAAAGCCTTGGTTTTAGGATTGAACATCCAGAAACTTGAGATTACAAAAAAGAACAAAGAAATCCCGAAAAAGGCATTTAACGGAGAAAGTCTGTCTTTAGACTGTGCTTTGTGAAGTTTTGTCATTTTATCCAGCACAAATGGCAGTTCTTTTTTTGTGTATTTTGCCTGTCCCGTTGCTGCATCGTAAGTTCCCTGTTTAAAGGTAAGAACAGTTCCTTCTGTTTTTTCCACTTCAAGACCTTTAATTCTCAGTTCTTTTCCCAATGCTTTCTCATCAAGATTTTTTTCTACAACTTTATCGTACTTTTTTTCTTTTTTCAGAAAATCGGTGTCTCTGTAAATTAGCAAAACACCACTTACTGCATAAACAGCCATTATTCCGGCAAGGAAATAGCCCAGATAACGGTGCGTGATTCTCATAAAACTTCTTGTGTCTTTAATCTTATCCATATATATTGTTTTTGTTTTTAAAATTTCAAAAGTGGAAACTGCAAAATTGCAATTCCCACTTTACATGAAGAAATTATTGTGATTCTTTTTTTACAGCTTATACGTTAATGTAACATAGTAGTTTCTCGGCGTAATCGGGTTCACGGAATAATTTTCATGAACAGTGTAATTCTCTACATCAAACAGGTTTCCGACTTTCCCTTGAATCGAGAATTTCTTCCAGTCATATCCTGCTGATAAAGAAACCGTAGTATAATCTTTTAATTCGAAAATTCTGCTTACCCCATTTCTCTGCTGCAAACTGTTGGCTCCTGTTTTGGTATCATTCCATCCGGCAAGTCTGTCTCCGATGTAATATACTCCGGCTCCTACCTTTAAGCCCGGAACCAATTTTGTAAATTTATAAAATACCGATGCATTTGCTGTTGTTGCAGGAGTTCTTACCAATCTTTGGTTTTCTACATATCCAAAAGCTTCCGGAGTATCCAGATACACAGAATTGTTATAAGAAAAACCTCCGATAATGGATAAATTTTCTGTTGGATTTCCTGTGATATCAAGTTCAACACCACGGCTTCTCATTTTTCCAGCAAAATCTTTGGTAAGCCCTGCAGGATCTATCTGGTTGCCTTTATCATCTAATGCATTCTGATAATAATTTCTGTACAGAATCTGGTAAACCGTTACATTAACAGCCAAAGCATTGTTCCAGAAATTCTTTTTCGCACCCACTTCATACTGATCGATATTCGTAGGCGTTAAAGCCTCTCCGTCTCTTAATCTTCCTACGTTGGCAACAAAAGAGTTTGTATAGGTTGCAAATGCTGAAAAATTATCGTTTGGCATATAAACAAAACCTAATTTCGGAGATATTGCCTGATCGGATGATGATGAATTATTAACCAGTGATTTTCCTGTGGTAGAATTCAGATTCACCAAACCGCTTGTAACCGTTTTAAATTTTGTGTTGATCGTAGGCATATTTTCAATGTAAGACCAACGCAACCCTGCAATAACTTTGAATTCTTTTGTAAGACTTATGAAATCCTGAGCATACACTCCGATTCTTCTTGTATTAATTCTGTTTTTCTCCAACATTTCCGCAGCCGGAATAGTTCCGCTTGCCCACGAATCAGGATTGTCCAGATAAAGAAGACCATTGCTGTTTCCGTTAGTTCCATACAAATAGCTGTTTCCGTAAGCCAGTCTGTTGGTCGGATTATAGTAAGTATAAGCATCTGCAACTCCATAATCGGCATCCGCTCCGAATAACACTTTATGGCTTATTTTTCCTGTATTGAATTCACCATTTAAATTAATCTGTGCAGAAGTATAGTTCTGTTCGTTGTATGTTCTGTTCAAAGGACGTTTCCAGAAAAGTCTGTCGGTTGATTTTTCGTATCCCCACTGAACTCTTTCCGTAGAAAAATAATCCCTTGTATAATTCTGATAAGAAGCAGTAGCATTTAAAGACCATCTTTCATTGAACTGATGATTGAAGGTAACATTGGTAGTAACCTGCTCTATATTCTGATATTGCCAGTCTGTTCCTAAAAAAGCATTTCTCGGAAGAAGATTATTCATCTGGTAAGTATATCCGTCACGCTGCGTGATAGATCCGATTCCGAAATCCGGAGTAAAATCATTTTTAAGATAATCTGCCTCAACGATGATCTGTGATCTATCGCTTAAATTAAATAAAAATGAAGGATTGAAATAATACTTTTCAGATTGTACCACATCTCTGAAACTTTCTGCATATTCATACGCTCCGTTCACACGGAAAGCAATATTTTTTGAAAGCGGACCATAAAGATCTACTGTCGGTTTATAAGAATTCCAGCTTCCCGCATTCATTCCCACGCTTCCGCCAAAGTTGAATTTAGGCTTTTTAGTAATCATATTAACAACACCACCTGCAGCCGTATTTCCGTACAGCATCGCATTCGCACCTTTAAGAACTTCCACTCTTTCCAGTCCGCTAACTTCCGGGAAAACTCCGCTGTTAACTCTGGAACCGTTCTTGAAAATATTATCATTTCCCAGAATGAAACCACGTCCTCCGAAACTGTCCTGAGAATTTCCTCTGGAAGAAGTTACATAGATTCCGTTAACGTTCTGCAGAACATCACTCAGTTGTTTTGCCTGTTGCTGCTCTATAATTTCGTGAGTAACGATGGCAATCGGCTGAGGAGTTTCCATCATCGTAAGATTAGACTTGGTAGATAATGGTCTTGCCTTGTTGGGATTTCCGGTTTTATGAAGATTAACGTCTTCAATAGTCTGGATTCTAATGGTATCAGCTTCAACGTATTTCATCTGCGCGTCCAAAGAAAGGGCTGCGAATACTAATCCTATTGTGGCTAGCTGCTTTTTCATGATAGTCTATTGTTATTTAGAGTGGTTTTAAATAAAGTGCAAATGTATATTATTATTTAGAATTAATAAAAATTATAAACTGATTTTTATCATTAATCTTTAATTTAGAAATTGTGTTTTCCCTTATTTTAGTAGGGATGAGAACTTTAGATTAAATATCTTTGTTAAAAAACAAATCTATGCAGTTAGTAAAAGTTGGACTTTGTGCGTTCGGAATGAGCGGAAAAGTTTTTCATGCCCCGTTTTTGAAAGAACATCCGGGATTTTTTATTTCCGCTATTGTGGAAAGAAATAAGGAAGAATCTAAAGAAAAATATCCTGAAGCAGAAATTTACCGTTCCGTAGAAGAAATGCTGGAAAATGCCGATATCGAACTCGTGGTTGTGAATACTCCGGTACAGACACATTTTGAATATGCAAAAATGGCACTGGAAGCGGGAAAAAATGTAGTGGTTGAAAAACCTTTCACCGTAAATGTTGCAGAAGCAGAAGAACTGGCAAAACTTGCGGAAGAGAAAAAATTATTTATAAGCGTTTATCAGAACAGAAGATTCGACCGCGATTATCTTCAGGTGCAGAAAATCATCAACGAAGGAAAACTCGGAAATATCAAGGAGGTGGAAATCCGTTTCGATAGGTTCAGAACTGAGCCGAGTGGGAAAGCACATAAAGAAAATCCTGAAGCGGTAGGTTCGGGTTCGCTGCATGATTTAGGATCGCATCTGGTGGATCAGGCAGTTCAGTATTTTGGTTTTCCCGAAAAACTGTTTGCTGATGTTTTTTCCATGAAAGGAAAAGAATTTGCCAACGATTATTTTGAAATTATTTTGTTTTATCCAAATGATTTAAGAGTAAGGCTGAAATCTTCGGTATTCACCAAAGAAGCGCATTTTGCTTATGCTGTTCACGGAGAAAAAGGAAGCTTTTTGCAGGAAAGAACCGATAACCAGGAAAATGAACTCGTTGCAGGAGCTGTTCCGGAATATGGCGAAGAATGGACAAAGCCTTTAACAGAAACCGACGGGATTCTGAATTATCTAAATGAAAATAAAGAAACTGAAAGAATTCTCACTTCAAGCGAACCGGGAAATTACATGAATTACTATCAGCAGATTTATGAATTTATCGTTTTCGGATACGCATTGCCTTCACCTGCGGAAGAAATCATCAAAAATATGAAAATCATCGATGCGGCTGCGGAAAGTTCCAAACAGGAGAAAGTGATTTACTTGTAGAGTCTTGGAGTTGTAGGGTGTGAGAGTTTTAGAGTCTGAGAGTTTTAGGGTTTGGGAGTTTTATTGCGGTTTAGAGTTATGAATCTTAAAGCAGGATTTTTAGAGTAAGAAAATTTAATATCAATTAAAATATAACGCTCCACACTCTAAAACTCTCAGACTTTCTCACCCTAATACACTCAAACTCTCACACCCTCAAACTCAACTACGCTTCACCCAAGATCTCCTGAAGTTCAAGCCATCTCATTTCATGGTTTTCCAAAGTTTCAGAGATAGATTCCAGATCGGCAGAAAGTTTGGATATTTTCTCGTAATCCGCTTCATTATTAAGCTGGTCTAATATTTTCGCTCTTTTTTCCTCTAATTCCGGCATTTCTTTCTCAATGGTTTCGAGTTCACGCTGTTCTTTAAAGGAAAGTCTTTTCTTCTTAGTGTTTGTATTGTTTACAGTCGGAATTGGTTCTTTTACAGTCTCAGATTTTACGGAAACAGACTTTTCCAAAGCATCCTCCTTGCTTTTCGCTTCGCGGTATTCAGAGAAATTACCCGTAAAATCACGAATTTTCCCTTCTCCTTCAAAAGCAAGAATATGATCTACGATTCTGTCCATAAAATACCTGTCGTGCGACACAATGATTAATGAACCCTGAAACTGCTGTAAAAAGTTTTCAAGAACCGTTAAAGTCGGAAGATCAAGATCATTGGTAGGCTCATCAAAAATTAAAAAGTTCGGATTCTGGTATAAAATATACATCAGATGAAGTCTTCTTTTTTCACCACCCGAAAGCTTGGAAATAGGGGAGTACTGCGTCTGATCGTCAAATAAAAACAATCTTAAAAACTGGGAGGCAGAAAGACTTTTTCCGTTGGCTAAAGGGTAAAATTCAGCAACTTCTTTAATGAAGTCGATTACTCTTTCATCTTCTTTATAAGTAAGACCCTTTTGAGAGAAATATCCGAAATGGATGGTTTCTCCGGTTTCAATCTCTCCTTTATCCGCTTTTTCAAACCCCTGAATAATATTTAATAAAGTAGATTTTCCCGCTCCGTTTTTTCCAACAATTCCTACTTTTTCACCTCTCTGGAAAGAATAACTGAAATCTTTCAGCAACAATTTACTTCCAAAACTTTTGTCAATATTTTTAAGCTCAAGAATTTTATTTCCAAGCCTTTTCATTTCAAAATCAAGCTCTAAACCTTGTTTTCTTGTGTCTGTTTTGGCGACTTTTTCTGTTTCATAAAATGCATCAATTCTGGATTTGGATTTTGTAGTTCTTGCTTTCGGCTGCCTTCTCATCCATTCCAGTTCCTTTCGGTAAAGGTTGTTGGCTTTATCAATCGTAGCATTCGTGTTGTCCTCGCGAATCATCTTATTTTCAAGATATGTGGCGTAAGAACCGTTATGAACATAAAGATTCCTGTCTTCCATTTCCCAGATCGTATCGCATACACTGTCGAGGAAATACCGGTCGTGCGTTACCAGTAATAAAGTAATTTTTGCCTTACTCAGATAACTTTCCAGCCATTCCACCATTTCAACGTCGAGGTGGTTGGTCGGCTCATCCATAATTAATAAAGTATGGCGGTGTTCAGCTCTTGTTTCTGTTAACAATTTTGCCAAAGCAACACGTTTGATCTGTCCACCGGAAAGTGTTCCCATTTTAGCTTCCAGATCGGTGATTTTTAGCTGCGAAAGAATCTGCTTCATTTCGTTTTCCAGGTCCCATGCTTTATGCGCTTCCATTTCAAGAAGAGCTTTTTCAATAAAATCATTGTCTGTGGAATGCAGAGACTGATGATAATTTTTCAGAGCCATAATCGGAGCCGAATCCAGAGTCATCATAAACTCATCAATCGTAATGGTCGGGTCAAAATCTATTTCCTGATCAAACAGAACCACCTGAATGTCTTTATTGATGATTACCGTTCCGCTGTCTGCAATTTCTTTTCCCATCAGGATTTTCAGAAGGGTAGATTTTCCGCTTCCGTTTTTGGCAACAATGGCAATTTTATCTCCTTCGTTTACATGAAAAGTAATATTTTCAAATAAAACTTTTATTCCGTAGGATTTGGTAAGATTTTCGGCAGAAACGTAATTCATTATAGTTTGATGGTTAGATTTTGAAACTTAAACTGAGCCGCAAAAGTACGAAAATGTATCAGAAAAGCAGAAATACAATCCCGAAGCCTTACACAAGTTTTTCTCAATATTAAAACAATAATGAATTGTCTTATGTATTGAATTGTATTTGTCTTTGGTTTTATTTAATTATAAAATTTTAGTTAAAATTAAATATTTATTAAATTTAATGTATTATTTAATAGATTTTTGATGTAGATTTATATTCCTAACATTATTAAAATTAAAACTATGATGCAAATCAACTACTGGGCTGTTTTTGCAGCCGCACTTGTCCCATTAATAATGGGATTTATCTGGTATCATCCTAAAGTTTTCGGAAAAGCATGGATGAAAGAAGTCGGTTTAACCGAAGAGAAAATGAAGGGTTCTATGATCGGAGTTTTTATTTTTTCCATCATGTTATCAGCTTTAATGGCTTTGTTCTTACAATTTGTAACGATTCATCAGTTTGGCGCGCTCGGAATGGTCGGCGGAGATGAAATGAACGCCAATCCGTCTTATCATGCCTTCATGAAAGACTACGGAATGGCTTACAGATCCTTTGGTCACGGCGCACTGCATTCTTCCATGACGGGATTTTTATTCGTGCTTCCCATGATTGCCATCAATGCAATGTTCGAAAGAAAATCGTGGAAATATACATTAATTAACGCTGCTTTTTGGACGGTCTGCATTACCATTATGGGCGGAATTATCTGCGGTTGGTATGCTCCGGACGGTTTTCACTGGGCAACACAAAAATAAATGTTATGTTTTAAAAAGTTAAGGCTACTTTTGCGTAGCCTTTTTTATGTCATATACTTTAAGAATTTTTCAGTCAGTTGCCGATTTGCCGGAAGACTGGAATGTTGTGATCGGAAATCACAATATTCTGCTTTCCGGAGAATATTTTCGTGCATTAGAAAATTCCAGACCGCAAAACATGGAATGCTTCTTTGTCGGTTTTTTCAAAGAAAATGAACTGATTGGCGGTGCTTTGTTTCAGTATCTCAGTTTTCTGCAGCATAAGACCTTTCAGAACAATGCAATATTCTGCAGCATCAGAAACTTTGTTGCAAAAAAGTTCAGTAGAGATGTGATGATTTTGGGAAATAATATGCTTACAGGACAGAACGGATTTTATTTTGATGTTTCAAAAATTACTTCCGAAGAAGTGATTCCGCTTCTGGAAGAAGCCGTTTATAAAATGCAGAAGGAAATAAGAAAAACATCCTTAATTATATATAAAGATTACCAGTCGAATTTTGTGAAATACTTTGAAGGAGAAAAACATCGGAAATATTTCAGATTTTCCGTTCAGCCGAACATGATTCTTCGGATAAGAGAAAACTGGAATAATTTTGATGATTATATCAATGATTTTTCGAAGAAATACAGGGCAAGAGCCAAAACTGCCAAAAAGAAACTGGAAGGAATCATTAAAAAAGAACTCCAATTAGACATGATCAGAAAATATCAGTCTGAAATGAATGTTCTTTATCAGAATGTGGCAGAAAATGCCCCTTTCAATACCTTTTTTCTCAGAGAAAATCATTTTGAAAGCATGAAAGAAAATCTTGGAGACAATTTCAGGCTTTTCGGATATTTTTCGAATGAAAAACTAATTGGTTTTTATACCATGATCCTCAATAACAAAGATATCGATACCTACTTTTTAGGCTACGAAAAAGACTGTCAGAAACAAAAGCAGATCTATCTCAATATGCTTTTCGATATGGTGGAATTTGGAATTCATCATCGTTTTGAAAGAATTATTTTCGGAAGAACAGCTTTAGAGATCAAATCAACGATCGGAGCAGAGCCGACTGAAATTTTTGGTTTAATTAAGCATAATAATTTCATGATTAATCCTTTCCTGAAAACTATTTTTCCTTCTATTTCTCCCAAAACAGAATGGATTCAAAGAAAGCCGTTTAAATAGTTTTATATAGAATTCACACAGGTTTTAGTTTGATATTTTCATCAATAAAAACGGGCTTCAGCCCATTAACAATATAATGTTTTTCGATTGGCTTCAGCCAAAGTTTCAGATGTTTAAAATTTGCAAAATCACAGGAAAGAAAATCAATTCAAAGTCAGCCTCTTCAAAGACCACGAACTTCCGTTGTAAATATCCAGATCTACTTTTGTATTAATTCCGTGCACGATTCCGTTTTCTGTAAACTGCCAGAAATCCCAGTCTGCATCGGGTGAGGGAGCCGGAACATCATTGTAATTAGCTAGCCAGAGCGGATAATCATCAAATTCGCCCTTCAGAAAATCTTTGTAATAATGATAATACGTATAAATAATGGGTTTTTCTCCGTAAGTTTCCTCTACAATTTTGCACCACACTTTAAGGTCTTCAACCAGTTTTTTATTCGTTTTGCGTTTCGGGATTTTCTCAATATCCAAAATCGGCGGAAGATCACCGCTTTCGAGCTTTACATTTTCCAGGAAATTATTCGCCTGAATCACAGGGTCTTCATCTGCTCTGTAAAAATGATAGGCTCCGCGGATTAAATTCTGTTTTTTTGCCTGTTCCCAGAAATCAGAAAAATGTTTGTCGGCATTTCGGTTTCCCATCGTTGCACGCATCACCACAAACTCCAACGGAATGGTTTTGTTTCCGATAGTAAGGCTGTCCCATTTGATGTCTTCTTTATTCTGATAATGCGAAATATCAAACCCGTAAGTTTTATCTAAATTATTGGAAAGGATTTTTTGAATTCTCAGCGTTTCCGTTTCATTGTTGTGAAGCTTTCTGTGAGTAAATTTATTGAAATATAAAGCGTAATAATAGCTTATGGACTGCCTTAAATACAATCCTGTTCCGATAAGAGCAATAATTAAAATTCCCAGCACAATTTTTCTGCGGAAAAGATATTTTTTCCGGCGGTTCTGATGGATCTTTTTGGCGGTTTTTTTGCTGTACATCGTTTGTGAATAAAGATTTACAAAACTAACTTTTTTCACTTCTAAATGCTAAATAAAATCAGTAAATTTGTGTACTATGGAAACACGCGAAAAGATCATCATCATTGGAGGAGGTTTTGCGGGGCTGCAGCTTGCGAAAACGTTGAATAACAAGAACAAAAAGGTTATTGTTCTGGATCGGGTAAACCATCATATGTTTCAGCCGCTTTTCTATCAGGTCGCATGCGGAAGGATAGAACCTTCCAATATTTCTTTTCCTTTCAGAAAAATTTTTCAGCGTTCCAGAAATACCCAGTTTCGTTTAACGGAGGTTAAGGAAATCGATACCGCAAATAATAAAGTCATCACCGACGAAGCGGAATTTACCTACGATAAACTCATCATCGCAACAGGATGTAAAACCAATTTTTTTGGCAATAATGATCTTGCAGGAAAAGCTTTCGGAATGAAAAATACTCAGGAAGCAATCAGTATCCGGAATCATGTTTTAATGACTTTCGAAAAGCTGATTCTAGAAAAGAGCCGAAGCGACGACGGAAACTGGAATATCGTAATCGTAGGAAGCGGACCGACCGGAGTAGAATTAGCCGGAGCTTTCTCTGAAATGAAAAAAGAAATTCTTCCGCGCGATTATCCATACATGAATTTCGATCATCTGAAGATTATTCTGGTAAGTTCTACAGAGAAACCCTTGGCGGTAATGAGTGCGGAAGCTCAGCAAAAATCTGAAGAATATTTAAAAGATTTAGGCGTTACATTTTTAAGCCAGGAATACGTTACAGATTATGACGGCGATAAAGTGTATATGAAAAGCGGAAAAACCATTCCGTCCAATAATGTAATCTGGGCAGTAAGCGTTACGGGAAATGTTTTAGATGGTTTTCCTGCCGAAAAATTAATAAAAAACAGATACATTACAGACCGATACAATAAAATAAAAGGCTATGATAATGTCTTTGCAATCGGAGATATTGCATATATGGAAACTCCGAAATATCCGCAGGGTCATCCGCAGGTGGCAAACGTAGCAATTAATCAGGCAAAAAATTTGGGAAGGAATCTCTTAAAGAAGAATGCGGGTGAATGGGTGGAGTATGAGTACGACGACAAAGGTTCTTTGGCTACCATCGGAAAACACAGAGCGGTCGTAGATTTACCATTTGTTAAATTTCAGGGATTTCTGGCGTGGTATTTCTGGATGTTTTTACATTTAATGCTTATTTTGAGTGTAAGAAACAAGCTTGCCGTGTTCTTTAACTGGATGTGGAGCTATTTTAATAAAGATTCTTCTTTAAGATTGATAATTTTGCCAAATAAGAAAAACGAAACAGTACAATGAGAATTGATATAATAAGCGTACTTCCGGAACTGATGGAAAGTCCGTTTAAAACTTCTATTTTAAGAAGAGCAATTGATAAAGGTTTGGCAGAAGTGCATTTCCATCATTTGAGAGATTGGGGAATCAACAAAAAAAAACAGATTGATGATGAACCTTACGGCGGCGGCGCAGGAATGGTAATGATGGTAGAACCGCTGGATAACTGCATTTCAGAATTAAAATCCCAGAGAGAGTATGATGAGGTGATTTATCTTACGCCGGATGGAGTTACGTTAAACCAGAAAATTGCCAATACACTTTCTATTAAAAATAATCTCATTTTCCTATGCGGTCATTATAAAGGAATCGACCAGCGTGTGAGAGATCTGCATATTACCAGAGAAATTTCGATTGGAGATTATGTTCTTACCGGCGGAGAATTGGCAGCCTGCGTTCTTGCAGACTCTGTCATCCGTCTGCTTCCGGGTGTTCTGAATGACGAACAAAGTGCTTTGACGGACAGTTTTCAGGACGATCTTTTATCTCCTCCGATCTATACAAGACCGGAAGTTTACAAAGGTTTAGAAGTTCCTAAAGTCTTGCTGAGCGGAAATTTTGCCAAAATTGAAGAATGGAGACATGATGAAGCTGTAAGGATAACCACAGAAAAGCGTCCGGACTTGCTTTAAAATAGATAAAAACAATCAGAGTTGTAAATAATCGGCAAATTTTATTGAAATTTTGACAATAGCAAATCATAGCTGTTGTTGTAAAAATGGTTGAAAAAATTCCTATTACCTAACTGTTCATAGAATTTTTTCTAACAAAAATCTAAATTTAAAAAACTGATTTTATTTGAGCTTAAAGGTGAATATTGTATAATGCATAATATTTTTAATTAAATTTATCTATTTGATTTAAAATATTCTTTTAATTATCTATATTTGAGTGATAAAATTAATTATCGAAATTTGTTAAAATTATTGACGATATATTAAATAAAATAATAAATTTACATAATCAATTAAAAAAAAGGAATTGTTTGAAATCAGAAAAGTGTGGTAATGGAGCTGTTTAGTTTTTACAACGTTGAAAATCTATTTTTACCGGATCCGAAACCAAAGCATAAATTAGATCCTACGATATCAGGACTCAGAAATTGGGATGAAGGAAGATACCGGAATAAGCTTTCCAAAATTGCACATGTTTTCAGACTGATGAAGGAGGAGGACGGTGTTCTGCCTTTTATGATCGGCCTTTCTGAAGTTTCCGGAAGGAAAGTTCTGGAAGATCTTGTGGAGATGGAACCTTTCAATTCGCAATACGGAATTGTACACTACAATTCTATGGACGAAAGAAGGGTAGATGTAGCCTTATTATATGATAAAAACAAAGTGGAAGTAATAGATTCAGAAACCATTACCTTCTTCTTTGAAATTATAAACAGAAGCACAGGAAATTACGATACAACAAGAGATATTCTTTACTCGAAAGTAAGATATAAAGACGAAATTATTAATGTTTTTATCGCGCATCTTCCCTCTAAACGCGAAAAAGATGTTAATAAGCCCAAAAGAGACTTTATCCTTTCTGAAATTCGGGAAAGAATTCTGAAGCTTGTACATAATGATAAAGAAAACGTATTACTGTGCGGTGATTTTAATGAAAACCCAGATGATGAAAATTTAGTAAAAATTCTTTTTGATGATGCAGGAATAAAAGTATTGGAAAATCCTTTCCAGCGTCTGTTTTCCACGAGAAATTATTCTACTTTTCATTATAAATCGGGATTGCTGTATGACCAGATCATTTTATCGAAGTCTTTCTTTAATGATGACCGTGGTCTGAAATTTCAGGAGGCAAAAATATTCAATTCTGAAAAACTCAGCAGCCGTGACAGAAAATTTGCAGGCAGACCCTACAGAACCTACGCAGGAACGAGGTATCTGGGAGGCTACAGCGACCATTTTCCGGTTTTTATAAAATTCAGGAATTTGTAACAGACGTAAAAAACATAAATAAAGTAGAAAGAATGAAAAATTCAAACAACACGAGTTATCAGTTAGATTCAATCGATAAGGAAATTATCTATATGTTGATGGATAATGCCAAATCCTCTTTAGCTCATATTTCTAAAAATGTAGGGATCTCCACAACGGCAGTTCACCAGAGAATTAAAAAACTGGAACAGGCGGGAGTAATCGAAAATTCTATTTCCTTTCTTAATCCTAAAAAGATAGGATATAAAGTGATTTCCTACATCGGGGTATTTCTGGATCAGCCAAGTCATTATCCGGACATGGTAAAATCGCTTAAGGATATTAATGAGGTGGTGGAAGCACATTACACAACAGGGAATTATACCATTTTCCTGAAAGTTCTTTGTAAAGATAACGACCATCTTATGCAGATTCTGAGTAAGCTTCAGCAACTAAAAGGGGTGATAAGAACAGAAACTTTCATATCTTTGGAACAGGGTATTTACAGACAACTGAAAGTATAATAAATTATGAATATTGCAAAATATCTGGATTCAACATATTTGAAAACACCTGCACAGTCTGGGCTGTCACAAGAAGAAACTTTACAGAAAGATATAGAACTCACGCAGGAAGCGATAGATCATGGTATTTTTGCCGTAATGATCCGTCCCGATTATGTTTCTGAAATTAAAAAATATATTCAGGAAAAGAATGCAGATGTTGTGGTAGGAACGGTGATCGGGTTTCATGAAGGAACCTGTTCTGTAGGCGAAAAACTTGCAGAGGCTGAAAAAGCAGTTGCTGACGGAGCAGATGAACTGGATTTTGTGATCAATTACAGTGCTTATCTGCAAGGTGATCTTGAACTCGTAAAAGAGGAGTTTTTACAATGTACTAAGTTTTGTCTGGAACATCATAAAATTGCAAAATGGATCATCGAAATTGCCGCTTTAAACGATGAGCAAATTGCTGATCTTACCAAAAACATTTCAGGTTGGGCAGAAGAAAACTTTTCTGAAAACGATTTGTCTAAAATTTTCGTAAAGTCTTCCACAGGTTTCTATGAGACAGAAGGAGGAAAACCCAACGGAGCAACCTTTGAAGGAATTAAAATCATGCTGGAAAACGCCGGAAAACTTCCTGTAAAAGCAGCAGGAGGAGTAAGAACTCCGGAAGATGCCGAAAAAATGATCAGTCTTGGTGTAAAAAGAATAGGAACTTCATCTGCATTGGCGTTAATTAAAAATCAATCAGCTTCGGAAGGATACTAAAGGAAAGGAAAAAACTAACAGTGAAAATAAAAAACCATCAACTTACTGTTGATGGTTTATTTTTTTATGCCTGTTGCGCTAAATATTCAGTATAAAACTCCTGCGTTTCTTTAATCAGCGCATCCATTTCTGCTAAAGTAAACACTTCTAAAAATTTCTTTCTGAAATCTTTGAAGTGAGGAACTCCACGGAAATAATTGCTGTAATGCTGTCTCATTTCCACCAGTCCTAATCTTTCGCCTTTCCATTCTGCGCTCCATTCTGCGTGTTGACGAACAGCCAGTAATCGGTCTTCGATTGTAGGAGTAAGCAAATGTTCTCCGGTTTTAAAGAAATGCTTGATTTCGTTAAAAATCCAGGGATAACCAATCGCTGCACGACCGATCATAATACCGTCGCACGCATATTTTTGTTTGTACTCCAATGCTTTTTCTGGAGAATCGATATCACCGTTCCCAAAAATAGGAATCTCTATATTAGGATTTTGTTTAATTCTTGAAATATGTTCCCAGTCAGCTTCCCCTTTGTACATCTGCGCACGGGTTCTCGCGTGAATGGTTAATGCTTTGATGCCTGTTTCCTGAAGACGTTCTGCCACTTCATCAATATTAATGGAAGTACTGTCCCAACCCAAACGCGTTTTTACCGTTACAGGAAGACTTGTAGAACGCACTACGGCTTTGGTAAGACGAACCATCAGATCAATATCCTTCAAAACTCCTGCTCCTGCTCCTTTACAGACCACTTTTTTTACAGGACATCCGAAATTGATATCAACCAGATCCGGATTTACCGTTTCCACAATTCTTGCAGACATTGCCATTGCTTCTTCGTCACCTCCAAAAATCTGAATTCCGACAGGTCTTTCGTAATCGAAAATATCAAGCTTTTTACGGCTCTTGATAGCATCACGAATTAACCCTTCCGAAGAGATAAACTCCGAATACATTAAATCTGCTCCGTGCATTTTGCAAAGTCTTCTGAACGGCGGATCACTCACATCTTCCATCGGTGCAAGCAAAAGCGGAAATTCCGGCAGTTCTATATTGCCAATTTTTATCATGGTGCAAATTTACGAATTTCTGAGCATTTCAGAATTTGATAATTTCTATTAATGTAATTGCTGTAAAATAAGCAGTGTAAAAAACGAAAATCTCAGGTAAATTATAATACTAAGCAAGAAATTTAAAACACTCAAACCCTCAAACTCTCCGATTCAAAAACTCTCCAACACTCAAACTCTCCAACTCAAAATCCTCCGACTCTAAAAACTCGCCTTCACCTGCATACTTCCGATATGAATTGTGCGGTCTCCGGAGTTTCTGCCTTCGTAATTTAAATTTAGCTGAAGGAAAGAATTAATCGCCTGCTGAATGAAAACACTCCACACCTGATTTTTCCCCGGTTTTAAACCATCCAACATCTGGTTTCCGACAATACTGAAATTGTTACCGTTGAAAGTATTATTAATGAACGAGAAATTTCCTCTGATGGAAGTTTTTCTGCGTTCCCACTGAATGGTTCCCGTAACGTCGAAAGCTTTGAGGAATTCTTCTCCATCCACTCTCTGTTTTTGGCGGAATGCCGAAGAAAGTTCTGCCTGAATGGCATCGGTAAACTTATAGGTTGCCTTTGGTTTTGTTTCAAAATTATTCAGACGGTAATCTCTTGTAGAAAATAACTGTGAAGAATTTTGAATATCATGAACCGAATTTTCCCAGTCGATACGGAATTCTTTATTAAACCAATAGCCGATATTCAGGAAATGCGAAACCTGTTCGCGCTCCTCATTACTGAAATTCGCATTGATGAGGTTATCATTGGAGATGAAACGGTAATTTCCGTTCCAGCCGGATTTGTCAGTCGGACTGAACTGTGCGGAAGCCAGAATATTCTGATTTTTAAGAATCATGTCATCACTCTTCTCAAAAGGATTCAAAACCAGAACTTTGTCTTTTTTGAAGAATGAATTTTGTGAGTTTAATGAAATATTGAAATTCCAGCGTTTTAAAAATTTATTTTCAGAATTAAAAACAATCGATGGATTCACAAATAAGGCGAGCTGAATTTTATTTTTGTTGGAAGGAATATATCGGACAGAATTCGTGTAAATTCTGATGTACTGCGCCAAATCGGAATATTCGGCAATTTCAAATTCATCAAGCTGCTGAACACCGTCTCCGTTGTAATCCGTCCATTTGTAAATTCCCTGTCCGTCCGTCACTTTAATATACTGAAACTCTCTTTGTGCTTCCTGTCCGTTCCCAAGTTCATAGAAAGCCTGCAAACGCATTCCGTTCTTGAAAAGCTGCTGATTATAAAGAATATTTCCGACAACGAAGTCATTGTTTCTCGAAAGATCAACATCCTGATTCTGATAAAAGAACTTTCTGTAGTGGAGTAGGGCATTCAGCGTTGTTTTTTCTGTTTTGATGATCTGGCTTTCTGCCATAATTCCCAAAATATTATTCATATTCTGAAGTCGGTTGTCCCGCACAGAATCATTATCTCGCATATAAACCTTTGCCAAAAGTTTGGTTCTTGTACTGTCTCCGATTTTTTTCTGAACAAAAATTTCTTTCCAGCTAAAACTGGTAACATCCATAAGCTGAGTATCGTTGTACTTCTTTTCGTTGTGTTCCATGCTTCCGCCAATTGCCCAGCTTCCTTTTTTACCGGTAAACTCAGTGGAAACCCCGCCTCTGATGAATTTGGTGTCCTGAAGTACAGCATTGGTATTCAGATAGGATAAATTTCCTTTTGTGAAAAATTTACCGCTGATCCATCCAAAATCAAGATCATTTTTAATTCCTTTATATGTTTCCTGCTCATCAAGATAGTTGATTCGGTAATTTAATGTTGATTTATTGTTCCATTTGTTCAAAAAGCTGAAAATAAATCTGTTCTGCGTTCTTCCGCTGAATTCCTGCGCCAGATTGAAATCTCTTGAGAATTCCACATCATTAATTCGGTCTAAAATATGAAACTGCTTGTCTATGTATTGATATTCGAAATTCGGAGTTCCTTTCCAGTTGTTTTTGGTGAAGGTTTTGTTTCCGAAAATTCTCCATGCATATCCTATATTTTGCTGAGAATCTTTTGATGAAAATAAATTGACATCATAATTGCTCAAAGAAATATCGGCTCCTATTTTTCCGTCTTTCAATAAATATTCCGAATTTACAGAATACACCTGAGATTTTTCCGGTGAAGGAAGTTTTCTTACGGCACGATAATCTCCCATGTTGGGACCAACGTAAGCGAAAACACGCCCGTTGTTGGTTGTCTGCGTAATTTTGTAATCTCCTAAATTAGCCCCGAAATACGTATAAGAAACGCTGTACAATGTTTGTGTGGCATCGGTTGAAAACTCATAATAATTTCCTCCCGAGCTTTGAACCAGTTTGTATAAGATTTTATTGACATCATATTCTGTAACCACACCTGATGGAGCATACATTAAATTCGGATTGTTTCCGGCATCTGCAAGAATCTGCTGATCTTCCTGTGAAAGATTTAAAGAAAGCGGTGCGTTTTTATTGTCGTTTTCCATAAACCAGTTCAGTCCGAGCTTCAGTTTTTCCCTTTTATGCTCAACTTTTCCGGTAAATAAATATCTGGAATAATTTCTATTGGTATAATTATAAGATATGGTGATGAAATTCTGCTGGAAAATTGGTCGGAAACTGGTAAAAGTAACTTCTCCGGTATTGTAATTGATGATATAATCCTGATTTTCACCACGCTTCATCAAGATTCCGTCGATGAAAACCTGTTCAGAACCTGAAATTAAAGTGATAAACTGCTCTCCATTTTTTCCTGTCAATCGATAAGGTCCTTGATTTCCTTCCACTCCCTGAAAACGGATTCTGTGAAATTCACTTCGTGCAACCCCCATCGAAACATCCACAAAGGTTTTATTTTCTTTCCCGAATTCCGTCTGAAATTCGAGTCCCATGCTTCTTCGCTGATATTTAGCGAAATAATTTTTAGCTTCCACCAAATCCAGATGTCCCGCTCTCAATATCGATTTATCTTTGATATTAAGCTGCATATAAATTTTGTCGAATTCCTCAAGCGTTTGTGTATATCCATCTGCCTGAATCGGGAGATTATGATCCGAAATACTTGCAAGAATGGTTACGTCTTTTGAAAGTCTTCCGGAAATTTGTAAATCCATTGAACTTTGTACAGACTGCCCCTGATTGTTACCAAACGTAATCCCGCGAATGATGGATCCTTTGGAATTTAATTCCCCTAAAAATCTTTTTTTATCATTTTTAGCCAAAACTCCTTCATCTACAATGATGCGGTTGTTAGTTTTAACAAAATCGAGGGTATCTTTTGCGAAAATATCCTGCTCAAATCTGGCTGCAAGGATACTGTCCTGCTTAAGACTGTCATTCTTAAGAGTGTCTTGCGGAAGATTGGGATTTTTCCATGTAAATACCTGAGCATTTCCTGAAAATATGCCCACGAACAACAACACGAATATCAGAATAAAATTTCGCAAATCTCTAAAAATAAAGCGTAAAAATACTTAAAAATACTTTATGGAAAGGGTTTTAGTATTATTAACAGAAAATTAACCCAATTATTGCATTACTAAAAAAAAATGGTGTACTTTTGGCCTGTAAATTATTAATAATTAAATTTTTTAAGTCATGAAAAAACTTTATTTCTTAGCCTTAATTGGCTTTTCAGGATTAACTTTTGCACAAGGGTCTGAATCATTTACAAATTTAAATGCATCAGCAAGTTCATATGTCGGGGGAAGTTATTCTGGAGATAATGGAGTTACTTGGACATATTCAGGAGCAAGAAAAGTTACCTCTACAGATAACGTTACAGGAACTTCCGTTGGGTTTGACTCAAGTGGAACAAGAAATGTAAAAGCCAATTCAGGAGCAAACGGAGTGGGTACAATTACTTATACTGTAAGATCTTATTTTACTGCAGGAACTGGTGCTAACAGAACGATGGCTGTGTATGTTAATAATATTCAGGTAGATAATTATTCATTAGCAGCAATGGATACGAATTATACAAGATCTGTAACCGTAAATACTCCTGGAGATGTTGTTATAGAATTTAGATCAACAGGAAGTAGACAGATTGTTTTAGATGATGTTTCATGGACGCAATTGGGAGGAACATTATCTGCTAACGATTTATCTAAAGCAAAAGATACTTTTGTTAAAAACTCTTTAATAACAAATAATGAAATTGTTTTCGGAGCAGACTCTAAAGAGGTGAAAATTTATACAATGAATGGACAAATGATAAAGTCTGTTTCAGTAAAAGAGAATCAATCTGTAAATGTTTCTGAACTAAAAGAAGGGACCTATATTGTAACGGGAATACTAAACGGTAAAAAAGTTTCTGAGAAAATTATTAAAAAATAATTTTAATAATTTGTTAAATACTCACCACCATTTAATTTAAATGGTGGTTTTTTTGTAAATTTGTTCGTATAAAATATTAATAATTAAAGTTTTAAAACAATGAAAAAGATCTTTACTTTTTTGAGTATTATTGGGATAACAGCTTTAGCGAACGCCCAGATTGTAATTAATGAAATCTACGGTGGTGGAGGAAATAGTGGCTCTACTTATAAGAATGATTTTATTGAATTAAAGAATATTGGATCAACAACTGTAACATTAAGCGGTGCAACTTTACAGTATGGATCGGCTGCTAATGCTATTGCGCAGTATCATACTTTACCCGATATTACTTTAGCACCTGGTAAAACTTATCTTGTTCAGGAAGCGTTGGGTAACGCAGGAACAACAAACCTTCCAACTCCCGATTATATTGCTCCTATTCCTACAAATTTCGGAACAGGAACTAATACTACTGCTGGTTTTGCAATGTCAGCAACGGCAGGAAAAGTTGCTTTGGCAAGTAATGCAACACAGGTTACTTCGCCTACTGATGGTAATGTGCTTGATTTTGTTGGATTTGGAACAACAGCAAGCCAGTATGAAGGTTCAGGACCCGCTCCGGCTCCCTCAAATACAAACTCTGTAGCAAGAATTTCAGGAGATACGAATAATAATAATACTGATTTTGCTGCGGGTGCACCAACTCCACAAAATTCTACATCAGGAACCTTAGCTGTTACTGATTTATCTACAGTAAGAGGTAACTTTGTTAAAAATACTTTTGTTAAAAATGATGAGATTACTTTCGGAGCTGATGCTAAAGATATAAAAGTGTACAACATGCTAGGACAGATCGTTAAAACAGCTTCTGTAAAAGAAAATGAATCTGTAAGCGTTGCTGAATTACAAAAAGGAAATTACATTGTAACAGGTACTGTAAACAATAAGCCGGTTTCTCAAAAAATCCTGAAAGACTAATTGGTTCTTTAATAAAGAATTAATACAAAATATCAAAGCCTCAGATTTCACATCTGAGGTTTTTTTATAGTCATTTTTTTTGTCAGTTTTAATACCAACCTCTTCTTGCCGCATTAATAATAGAACTCAGATTAAGAATTAAAGTATATCGTATTCTTTTTCCGTAATCTTTAAAGCCGGGTTCAAAACCTAAAGAAGATTGTACAGGAAGATAAATTTCAAGAAAATCGGGAATGATTCTTACTTTTACGCCACTGTCCCAGATAAATTTCGTCGATTGGTTTTTGTTGTCATAAACTCCTGCATCTGCATAGACGTGGAAAATTTTCCATACACTTGTATCTATGTTTACTGAAGTAATCCATTTATTTACACTTCCGGGAATGAACGATTTAAATCCTCCGTCCGCCAAAACATATTGCTGGGAAAGAATTCCGCCTGTTGCACTCTGTCCCAATAAATTATAGGAAAAGGAGTAGTCTGAAACTCTGGAAATTCCGTAATTGAAGGTATTATTTCTTGTATTGTTTTTAATAAAATATCCTGCAAATAAACGTATACTCAATTTTTGTCTTGGCGCAAATTCCCATCGGTAAAAGCCTTCTGCGGTTACTTTATGAAAATCTTCCATCCACTGTGTGCTTACACCCAGACTTTTTTCATGAATACTCTGGCTGTCGTTATATCCATATCCAACGCTCCAGAGATTATAGCGATCATAATCGTTATTGGCAATCATCAACGCATTAAGGTCTCTTTCAAAATAATTATAAGAAATGCCTAAACTTCTGCTTACCGTACTTCTCGGGTTTTTTCGGAAATTTAAATTAGAATAAATGGAAGCTTTTCGGTAGGCAAGATCATAATCATAATGAAAATAAGATCCTGAAACTCCGAAAGTAAGACTTCGGATGATACTTTCAGCAGGAAGGAAAGAATAGGCAATGGCTCCCGAACCTGTCAGTTTTCCTGTTCCGGTACTGTAAGTCGGAGTAATGGAATACAGAAACTTCTGATCGAAAAACGACTGATTTTTAAAGTTAAATCCGATCAGAAATTTATCGTACGTATTGCTGAAACGTACCCTCGGATTGATGTATATTTCATTGAACTCAGGATTCGGAATATCTTTAATCAGTTTAAGCTTTATTTTCCGCATATTGGAAAAGAAACCTTTTGCATACAAAAAGTTATCTCTGTAATTGTCTTCCGGGAAAATGTAATCGTCATTCAGTGTTATTTTATAGGTATCTAAAGCAGGAATTGAGAATTTTTTTTCCTTTTGGTTTTCATCCGTTTCAACCCAATATTCTGTGGTTTCACCGTTTTTTGATGTCGTCTGCAACTTCACCGGAATGTTTGCAGCAGTATTTTTCTGGATGGTTACATTTAGAGAATCGCCTTCTCTTTTAAATTTTCTCAGTCTGAAATTTACCCTGTTTTTATGTTCAAGAAATTCAGGAAGGTAAGATGTTCTTTTATCTTTTTCTGCTAATTCTTTTAAAAAATCAGCAGGATCAATCTCTTTGTCGGTATTTTTAGCAATAAAATTTTTTACAAGAGCTTCAAAATTTTCGTAGCCCATTTTGTCGGCAGAATAATTGAAAAGCGTTCCAGTTTCAAAATTACTGATCGCCATATCGTTAAAATTACTCAGGTCAGAATAATTTTCATCAATTTTCTGATCCAGATTCTGAGACATGATGTATTGATACGCCAAACCGTATCTTTCAGTCAGTTTTACATCCGAAGCATGAAATAATTTTAAAGGTTTTACCCCGAAAATTTTCGTTTCAGGTAAATTTCCCAGCAATTTAGTATCTGCGTAGAATTTTTTGAGGTACTGAATTTCCAGATAAGATTTCAGTCCGTTTCGGAACCAGTGATGATCCTGTTTATCGGTAATGGTGATTTCATCTAAAACTTTTTTGGCAACAATTCCGAAATAGTCAAGATCTGTTTTTTCGGCATCGGTAAAAAGCTGGAATCTGAATTTCCAGAAAGCGATATCATTATTCCCGAAAAAATCTTCCTTATTTCTGAATTTATCTGAAATAAAAATTCTTTCAGGAACAGAACCGATTCTTTCTTTGATGAATTTTAAATGTAAAGGAAGATAAAATTCCAGACTTTCTTTTTCTTCAGGCTTTAAATTGTAACCGAACTTAATTTCCGTATGAATATCGTTCGTATTGATATTAATGGAAGGATATTCGTTTTGTGAAATCAGAAACTCAGGATCAGAATCCAGATAACCGTTGAAGGAATTGATCTGTGTCTGTAAAAGGTTACTTTCTGCAAAATAATTAACCGGAAGATCAAAGTTTACCCTCCAGAACGTATTGTAACTTACGGTTTCTTCGATATCGGCATAATCTCTTTTAGAAATATTGTCCGGATCAAAGCGATCCGGAACAATAAAGAAATATTTTAACGCTACGTTGGTATCAGAAGTTCCATATCCGGTAAATTTCTTATCAGGAAGCTGAATCTGATATTGAAGCTGAAGTTTTACTTTTTCTCCGGGTTTCAGAGTTTCTTTCAAAGGAAGAAAAATATTTTCCTCTGAAGTTTCTCCTACAGGAATTTCTTCGCCTGAATTTTTAACCTGTAAATTCAGCAGCTTACCAAGCTCATTTTTTTTAGCAAAATGAAGATCGGTATTTCTGTCTTCCAGCTTTCGGTAGACCAGAGAAGTTCCGCGCCTGTTGTATGCGGCGACCCAATTCAAAAGCTTAATGGTGTTGAGTTCTTTCTCCGAATTGTTGAAATACACAATTTCTTCGGTTACATCAAGCATCTTTTTATCCTGAGATAATTTAGCCCCGATGTAAATACTATCTTTCTGTGCAGAAACTTCTGCAACACCCAAAAACAAAATAAGACAAATACTGATTCTTTTCAAAATTCCTGATAAAGTATCAAATATAACTTATTTTGCAGAGATTTCGCAAAGATTTTAGTGCTGAACTTCTTTTTTTTCTAAAGAATTTAAATATGCTTTCCAGCCTTCGCTTTTATAAGTCTGAGCTGCCTGTTCTGCATTTTCAGCTTTATAAATTCCTCTTCCTACAATAATGAAATCTGTATGAAGCGTTTTGAAAACGTGTTCCGGAGTATTGTACTGCTGTCCTTTTCCGTCTCCTGAATCGGCTAAATTTACACCCGGCGTGAATAATAACATTTCCTCAGGAAGCGCATTCTGAGATACTCCTCCGATAACATTCGGGTGCGATGATGCTATTTTTAATGCTTCTTCACGATAAGCACTTGTTGTTAACGCTCCTTTCGAAGACATTCCGATGATGGCTACAACGCCTACATTTTTGAAGCAGTCTAAAGATTCAAAACCTCCGATCACCTGTGACGTTACAAAATCTGCCCAGTCTGTAATTTTGAAAACACCGCTTGTAAACTGAAGTTCCTGCGTGTTTCCAATGTCTGCAAATTTTCTGTCTTCCATTAAAAGGAAATTGTGTTTTGCAGCAAGAGCTTTTAATGGAGTAATGGTTTTTTCGTATTCAAAATCCGAAATAATATCGATATGAGTTTTTAAAGCAATAACGTGTGGTCCTACTTTTTCAGCTAGATCTAATAATTCCTGAGTCGTGGTAACATCTGCAGAAGCAATTAAATTAGACTGTTTTGCTAAAGCTGTTTCCAGTAATTTTTTGGAAACGGAATGCTGTGCAGTCTCTAATTTCTGTTCGTAAGAAGGTCTTATTTTTTCTTCAAACTGAATATGGTTTCCCTGTAAAAAATCCTGAATTCTTTTTACTTCATCATCCGTAAGCTCACCGTTTTCACGAAGAATGGTGCAGACTTCAGAAATATTGAACAGCGTATGAACTCTGTAGCCACGGCTTTCCAGAAGCTCTTTTCCGCCCTGCTCTCTGTCTAAAACCACCACGATGTCTGCAACTTTGATGTCTTCCTGCTCAACTTCTGCAATGGTTTCAATTAAAGATTTTCCTGAGGTGATCACGTCTTCCACCAAAAGACAGTTTTGTCCTTTCTGGTAAATTCCTTCGATCAGTTTTTTAGTCCCGTAGTTTTTCGCTTCCTTTCTTTTAATAATTAACGGAATATAGCTTTCCAGAGACATCGCTGTAGCCATCGGAAGTGCTGCATAAGGAACTCCGCAGATCAGATCAAAATTATCCAGAGGAAGCATATCCAGTAAATAATTGGCTAAATTTTTTAAAATTTTCGGATCTGAAGCCAAAGGTCTTAAATCTACATAAAAAGGGCTTTCGATTCCGCTTTTCAGGGTAAATCTTCCGAATTTAATGATGCCCAGTTTGTAGCACTCCAAAAAGAATTCTTTTTTACTTTCCATTATTTTTTATTAGATGTTGCAAATTTAAGGAAATGATGTTAAATGTCAATTGTGAATTTTGTTTCGTTTTTTTTCAAACACGAATGACACGAATGTTTTCACGAATGACACAAAATTAATCTGCGAAATCAATAAAATCTGCGAGATTAAAATTTACGATTCACTTTTAACATTTCTCCATAAAAAAACCACTCGTACAACGAATGGCTTTTAAATATTATCTTCAAATTATTTTACAATTTCGGCATCAATTACTTTCGTGGTGCCTGAATTATATTTTTGCTCGGTTTCCCAGAGAAGAAATTTATCTACCTCTTTTATCAGTTTCGGAATTGCAAGTGATAAGACAGCAAGATCATCCAAAACGCCGATTACTGGGACGGCAACTTCCGGCAGAAGATCTATCGGTGAGATCACGTATAACAATCCTAACAACGGCAGAATAATATCGATGGATCTCATAGGATATTCTCCTTTTCTCCACATTTTTATCATTCTGAAAATATCAGGGATTTTTTTTACGAAACCTTTGTGGTTAATCGCTTCTTTTGCCAGATTCAGTTTAGAATACTTCATTTTGTGTTTAGGTTTAAATAATTTTTTTTTAACTCTGTAAATTTCGCAAATTCTGTACCAATAATTTACAAAATTTAGTTAAAATTATTTAATAATATTATCTATAAACTGATGGGTAGATTCTGTGTTCCAGTCTCTTGAGGCATCTTCCTTTATTAAAATTCGTCCGTCTTTATCCAGAAGATAGGTTGTAGGAAACACTTTCGGAAGGATTTTCTCCGAGATCGGACTTTGCGCAATGTATACAGGAACGTTATAATTGTTATCTTTCAGAAATTTTCTTACCGCATCCTCTTTGTCTTCCATGGCGATTAAAACAAAATTTACATGATCTTTTCGGGTATCGTAAAGCTTTTGGATCGAAGGCCATTCTTTTCGGCACGGAGGACACCATGTTCCCCAGAAATTAAGGAAAACCGCTTTTCCTTTAAAAGCTTTAAGATTGGTACTCGGAACATTAATTCCCTTCAGACCGATATCATAATCTTCTTCGCTGATGTGTACCGCGTTTTCAATGGTGGCTACGGGAAAAAATGCTTCCTGCAGTTTCTCCTTTACTCCCGGAATAAATGCGATAACGGCAATAACTGCGATCAGTACAATGTAAATTATATTTTTTTTCATTAAATCTATATTATTTATTTTGTCCCAATATATTGAAAGTAATTATTATTAAGCTGATAAACCAGAAATTTTTTTGAAACGACACCGTCTTTATTAACAATTGGAATGTACAATTTGTCTTTTTGAAATGTAATCAGTTTCAGCGGACGTTCCGGTCTGTCAACAACGCTGAAAAAGTCAAAATCAACCTGAATTTTATTGAGAGTTGTTGTTTTTGTTTTAAAAATATTATCAGAATCAATTAACTGATCTTTTCGGATTGTAAATGCCTGAATTGCCTGAGCCATATCTTTCGTAGAGAAAATCCCGTTAGAAATAACAAGATAATACATCTGATTATTAAGAGGAACTTTTACAATTTCCGAAATAAAATAAGGAGTATCAGACTGTTCTTTATTATAAATGGTTTTTACTTTTCCATTTGAGGAGTATTGAATAATCTGATCAAAACTTTTCATTGTTCCTCCCAGTTCTGTATCCCAAACATAAAATCTGAGTTTTTTATCTTCGGAGGTAATAATGCTTACTTTATTATTTAAATTTTTAAAGTTATACAACAGTGTTTCAGGATTTTCGGAAATGAATTTCTTGAATTCTGCAGAAAAATGTAAAGATTGGGATTCTTTACCATCGTAGTCGTCATTCTGAGAAAATTTTTCATATTCTTTTGAGAAAAATAGTTCTTTATTTTCAAGCTTTGAATTTTGAGCATTCAAAAAACTCGAAATACATAGAATTACAACAAAAAATCTGAAAAATTTCGACATATTACAACAATTCTAAAATTTCCTGAACGGCATCTTTCCCTCTGTTCTTAGCATAATACACCTGAAGATCGTTATAGAAATGATCTTTTGTATATACTTCAGGATCAGCTTTGTATTTCATCAGAAGTTCTGTTCCGAATTTCGGACGTGGTCCCCATGAATTTTTAACGTTAAAATCTTTATCCAGAATAATCACTTTCGGAATCGATTCGGTTCCGTTCGTTAAAAACTGACTGATTAAACTTTTATCGCTGTCTCTCAGGAAAATACGAACCTCATTTTTACCTTCGAAAAATTTAACCAAAGCAGGAACAGTTGCACTTGCATCACCACACCAAACCTCAGAAATAATTAAAATTTTACCGTCGAAATTTTTAGATTCTAACTGCTTTAGCTGTTCTTCATCTGCCACATACTTCTTTAACGTTCTGTCGATTCTCTGAAGTCCAAGTTCGTAATAAGGTTTATAATCTGCTTCCTGCTGATCGGAAGGGTTTTCTAATCTCTGTTTTCCGATTTCCACATACTCATCGAAAGAGATGCCTTTATCCCAGTAATTTTTCACTGCTAAAATTATGATGTTTAAAAATTATTGATGTTTCTTGTTTTGTTGATGAGGAATAAATCTGCCAGAACAAATGCCGCCAGACTTTCCACCACAGGAACTGCTCTTGGAAGAACGCACGGATCATGACGTCCTTTTCCTTCCACAATTGCCGGATTTCCGTATTTATCCACACTTTCCTGAGGTCTTAAAATCGTTGCAACAGGTTTGAAAGCTACACGGAAATAAATATCCATTCCGTTGGAAATTCCACCCTGAATTCCTCCTGAAAGATTGGATTTTGTGGTAAAATCTTCATTGAAAAGATCGTTGTGTTCTTTCCCCGTCATTTTGGCACCGCAGAAACCGCTTCCGTATTCAAAACCTTTTGCTGCATTAATGTTGAGCATGGCTTTGCCTAATTCCGCCTGAAGTTTTGAGAAAACAGGTTCGCCGATTCCTACAGGAACATTTTTGATGACACAGGTAATCGTTCCGCCGATTGTGTTTCCTTCTTTTTTGATTTCTTTGATTCTTTCGATCATTTTTTCTGCCGTTTCTGCATCCGGACAACGCACTTCATTGCTTTCGGTTTTCGAAAAATCCAAAGCCTGATAAGGTTTTTCACAGAAAATTTCGCCTACGGAAGAAACGTATGCGTTAATCTCGATATCCGATAAAAACTGTTTTGCTAAAGCTCCGGCAACCACCCAGTTGATGGTTTCTCTTGCAGAAGATTTTCCGCCGCCGCGATAATCCCTCAATCCGTATTTCTGATCATAAGTAAAATCTGCGTGGCTCGGACGATAAGATTCTGCAATATGATCATAATCTTTTGATTTCTGATTTTCGTTTTCGATGATGAAGCCAATCGGAGTTCCGGTTGTTTTTCCTTCGAAAATTCCTGAAAGAAATTTCACCGTATCACTTTCTTTTCTTTGGGTTACGATAGCAGACTGTCCCGGTTTTCTGCGATCCAATTCGTACTGAATTTTATCGAAATCTACCGTTAAACCTGCCGGAAAATTATTAATGATTCCACCGTAAGCCAGACCGTGACTCTCTCCAAATGTTGTAAGACTGAGAAGATTACCTAAAGTATTTAACATACTACAAATTTAAGGCTTTTTCTTCAGATAAAAAGGCTCCCGAAATATGATCTATTTACCGAGAGGATTGATAGTATAAATAACAGATTTTGCCTGTTTTTTTTCCTGATTGTTTAATTTTTTCCAGACGAATCCTTTTTTCAGGTTTTTATCATCAATTAATTGAGGAAATATCCCGAGTTTTTCATCCTGTGAAACGTAGCCTGCAGAAATGGCAGGAAGTTTAGAATCGTAATTAAAAGGATAATTTGCCGAAACATGAAAGTTTAAATTACCAACCCTGAAAGAATCAAACTTAGTACTTTCATAGACTGAAGGTTTGTACATCTGTTTTTTTTTAAATTTTCCCATAAAACTTCCCGGATTGAAACTTGGGAAGTAGGTCTGCAAAATATTCGGGAAAGTTAAAAAGCTAATAAAGAGGATACTTAAAACAGAAAATACCGCAACCGATTTCTTCTGGTTAAAATAATCTCTGAAAAGGATAAAGAAGATCACGAAAAAGACATCCATAAAAAATCTGTACTGCGCTGAAAAAAGAAGAACCAAAACACTTTTAACGATCAGCGAGATACAAATGAAAGTAATGATTCTGTTTTTTTTGATGAAGGTAAAAACAACGAAAATGATCAGACTTACAATAAAAAGAAGATTTATTTTTGCTTTGATTCCATTGAGAAAAAGCCAGTTTCTGATGTAATCAATGGTAGAAAATTTCTGAATTTCTTCATACGAATACTGCATGTCGTATGTTTTCCGAATGGCAAACTGGGAAGATATTTTTAAAACTTCAGGATTGGGTTTCCAGCTTACTCCTAAATCTATTATTGAAACAGGGAAAACGGGATATCCGAATGTGTAAATATTTTTAATGAAAAACAGGAAACCGATTAAAATTCCGAAGATTAAATTTTTTAAGTTGGATTTCAAAATAAAAACAGAGTAGAGAAAACTCAAAACCGGCAGCCAGATCATAGTAGGTTTGATGATAAAAACAAAAACTGAAAAAGCGAACAGGAGAGAGGTTTGTTTATTTTGTTTTAAAATTTCATTTAAAATGATGAGTGCAAAAACAATAACAGGCAAATCCGGACTTGGTGACTGACAGAACAATAGTAAAACCGGAATAACACACAACTGAATCCAGCTTTTCTTTTCTATTATATATAAGGTATAAATAATAATCAGTACAACTGAATTGATTCTTAAAAACGGATCGGAAAAATTGGAAAATCCCGCCTGAAAAATATGCCATACCGACATTTGTCCTAACGTGAGATCGAGGTTGGATATTCCTTTTACCAAACCCAATTCTTTCAGCCATTTTATAGTAGGAACATAATATCCAAAATGGTCCAAAATATAGGGATAAAAAGATCCGCTGAATAAAATAATTAATGAAACTAAGCAGATCAGCGAAAAATCTTTTTTTGAAAAGGCTGTAAAATCTTTATAAAGTTTATCCTTAAAAAAATAAACCAGTCCTATTGCAATAGTAGAAAATTCTACATAATGGTTTAAAGGAATAAAAAATGCAAGAATCGTCCACGACAAGCTTATTCCAAGAATTCCTAAAAGAATTTTTCCGGATATTCCTTCAATTAATTTTCCTGAAAAATTTTCTACAATTTTCCCTGTTCCCATTAAAACAGGAATGAGCAAAAGTGTGGAAAGCAAAAGTAGAATCATAAAAAAAGATTGCCTAAAAATAAGCAATCTTTCTCTTTTATGGTGAAAATATAATTTTATCTTGGCTGCACTCTACCGCTTTTTCTGTCCTGCGCTCTACCCAAAGTATATCCTGTAGCACCCCCGATTACCCCCCCAATGGCTGCACCGGCTCCCGGACTTTTCTTATTAACAATAGCTCCTAAAGCCGCTCCACCTACAGCACCGATGATGGTACCTTTAGCCGCTTCACTCATCCCTTTTTTCTTAGCGGTTGTCTGCGAAGAACTTCCATTGTTGGCATAAGTTCCATTGCTGGAACCTGAACTTTGGCTTGGTCTGTCTCTATAAACGGTACGTGTTTCTCTTATCACTTGCGGTCTCGCGTTTGCTGCTGCTGTTTTCGCTTTTTGTACTTCAGCTACACTATCCGCTTTTTTCTGTGCTTCATAAGCCATTTTTTCTTTCTCGATGGCTAATTTTTGTTTTTCAATTTCCAACTGTCTCATCTGGAACTCCATTTTCTGCTGTTCCAAAGATTGCTGGGCTATCTGATCGTCTTTTTTACAGGCGGTCAGTAAAAATACCGACATCAGTCCTGTTAATACTATACTTTTCATAACTCAAATTTTTATAAGGATTTTAAGTCAATCCAACTTCGATGTTAATTCTGTTTCCAATTATGAAGCCAAAATTCAGTTAAGCAATGTTAAATTTTTTAAATGAATCTTAAAATTATGATGTAAATCCTTTATTCATAAATGGTTTTAAGGTGTTAAAAATTGTTGATTTTTACTTAAAACCTAATTAATATGAATTCTTTATCTTTGGATTACCAAATTACAGTATTATGAAAAAATCAATTGTAAAAATTATGCTTTTTACAGGCGTAATTGCTGTCGTAAGTTCTTTTTCGGCATTTAAAGGTGATTCTGAAAAAAAATATTCACCATCTAAAAACATTTCTCAGACAGAAACCTATCAAATCCGTTTTGGATTACAGAATCAGAATGGTTCTAAAACACTTTCAGGAAGTTATGATCTAGGAAATTTTGTAGCAACAAATACCGTAACCGGAGAAACTTTTGAAACGTATGGCGGAAGCGGAATGCAGTCTTTGCCCCAGTATTTTGATGGTCTTCCTGAGGGAAATTATACCTTCACTGCCACACAGAGACAGGGAGGATGGGTAGGCTACGGTTCTGTGACGGCAGAAGTTTCTGAGGCGAAACTGGATGCAGATGGTTATGTTACGGTGTATGTTCCTATTGCCTGGGAAGAATAATTTAAACTTATTTACAAATTAGCCTGTCTTTTAAGCCTCCTGAGTAAGGGGGCTTTTTTATTTAAAGCAATAACGCGTTGTTTTTTTACAGATCGAATTTATAATAGGGATGCCTAAGTTTACAATTTGATAAAATCGTTTATAATAAAACATAAAAGATGACGTTATTAGAAAAACAAATTTGGCAACATTAATGATTTATATAGTTAAAATTTAATGCATTTTCTGCAAAAAGATTGTAATTTATACTATATATTATCAAAAAACGAGTTAGATTTGCAGTGCAACAACAAATTTCCAGCCTATGGTGAATTATTTTACTTTTTTTCAATTTTATCACAAACTCAATATCTTGGATAATCCTTATTCGAGATATAATTTCTTAAGCAAAATTTATAACTTTCATATCCTAAGAGGATCTAATATTTATTAATATGAAAAAATATCTATTGTTTTTTTTCTTGGCACTTTCGTATATACTGAGTGCACAGGTAAATTCTTATAGTTTTTCACAATCTACGGGAAGCTATACAGCTTTGCCAAGTACGGCAACGGTCTTGGCAACTGCAACAGGGAACACAGGAGCGGCATCATTAGATAATGTTGTTTATCCGGTTACTCTTCCTTTTCCGGTTTCATTTAACGGAAGTAATTATTCTTCCATCAATGTTTCAACAAACGGATTTATTACTTTCGGAGCAACCGCTCCGGGAACCGCTACCTACAGCCCGATTTCCAGTACGGAAACTTATGCAGGGGCTGTTTCTGCATGGGGTAGAGATTTAAATTCTGTTTTTAATATTGCTTCTAAAACAGGAAGTATCAGTTGGGCTGTTGTAGGAACAGCGCCTAACAGAGAGATTGTAGTACAATGGTCAGACTTCAGACCTTCTTATTCTACTTCTACAACGAGTGTTTATACTTTTTCTTTTCAGATCAGACTTAGAGAAACTACAAATACGATTGCCGTAGTTTATAAGGGAGGAAGTTACCTTGCGGGTACTACGTCTGTAAGCGGAACGATTCAGGCGGGATTAAGAGGGGCTACGAATGCCGATTTTAATCACAGGCTGAATGCTACCACTGCTTTGTTTACGGCTTCTACTTTGGCAACAGCGAACAGCAGCACCCAATCTTTCAATACAACCGCTGCAACTCCGGGAATGCCTTCAGATGGTCTTATCTATACATGGACTCCGCCATCTTGTTTTGGCGCTTCAGGTTTTGCTTCTTCAGGGGTTACGGCTAACAGTGCTACTGTTACATGGGCTGCAGCATCAACACCTCCGGCGAACGGGTATGAAATATATTACAGTACAACGACTACGGCTCCTGCTACACCTCAAATCACGGGTATTGCGGGAACGGCTACAAGTTATACAATTCCTGGTTTAGCTGCCAATACAACTTATTATGTTTGGATCAGGTCAAAATGTAGTTCAACCGCTCAAAGTTCTTTAATAGGACCTATTACTGTTTATACAGGATACTGTACACCTACAGGCGGTACGTCTTCTACAACCTACTATTTGAATAATATTACAACTACAGGTGGATGGACTAACCTTGCGTATACAGCTACTTCTTATCAGGCTTATGTAAACTCTCCGGGAGTAGTGTTAAGCTCTCCGGGATTTACTGTAACAACCAACTTAGCGACATCAGGTGGAAGTACTTATTATTATTATGTATGGGTAGACTGGAATAATGATCTTGATTTTAATGATCCGGGAGAAACTATTTTAGCAACCACTACTTATACAGGAACTGCAACGGCAAATATTGCTATTCCTGCAGGACAGGCGGTAGGAAACTACAGAGTACGTACATCATCGTCATTTATTGGTGCAAATACTTCGTGCGGACCATCTCCGTATGGAAATTTCGTGGATTTCACTTTATCTGTTGTAGCTCCTCCAACGTGTCTGCCTCCTACTGGTCTTACGATCACTACGGCAACAACATCAAGTGCTACAATACAGTGGACAGTTCCTGCAACACCACCGGCAAATGGATATGATGTTTATTATAATACTACAGGAGTTGCTCCTACAGCGGCAACAGTTCCTCAATATAGCGGTGTAACGGGACCTAGCCAGTTGATTACCGGTTTGGCTACAAGTACAACGTATTATGTTTGGGTAAGAGCGAAATGCAGCAGTACAGATATTAGTTATTGGTCCGGACCTCGTACGGTTTACACAAATTACTGTGTTCCTACGGGAGGTTCATCTTCAACAACTTATTATCTGAATAATATTACAACTACAGGTGGATGGACCAATTTAGCTTATACTGCATCTTCGTATCAGGCGTATGTAAATTCTCCTAGTGTTGTTTTAAGCTCTCCAGGATTTACAGTAACGACCAACTTGGCGACATCCGGTGGAAGTACCTATTTTTATTATGTATGGGTAGACTGGAATAATGATCTTGACTTTAACGATCCGGGAGAAACTATTTTAGCAACGACTACTTATACTGCAACGGCAACAGCAAATATTGCGATTCCTGCGGGACAGCCGATAGGGAACTACAGGGTTCGTGCTTCATCATCATTTATTGGTGCAAATACGGCTTGCGGGCCTGCTGCATATGGAAACTATGTAGATTTTACCTTATCTGTGGTAGCGCCTCCGACGTGTCTTCCTCCGACTGGTCTTGTGATTGCAAATGCGACAACGTCAAGTGCAACAATACAGTGGACGGTTCCGGCGACACCACCGGCAAATGGTTATGATGTTTATTACAATACTACTGGAGTTGCTCCTACAGCAGCAACTGTTCCTCAGTTCACTGGAGTTCCGGGACCTAGCCAACTGGTATCGGGATTAGCTTCAAGCACAACGTACTATTTCTGGGTAAGAGCAAGATGTAGCAGTTCAGATATTAGTTATTGGTCCGGACCTCGTACGGTTTACACCAATTATTGTCTTCCTACAGGTGGTTCATCATCGACAACCAATTATTTAAAAACGATTACATCAACAAACGGTTTTACGAATCTGAATTACACTGCTACAACTTACAGTGCATATGTAAATAATTCGGCAACAAGTTTCTCTGTATTGCCTGGAGGAATTGCTAACGTTTCGATGAATGCAGGAACAAGTACATATTACTATTATATCTGGATCGACTGGAATAATGATTTAGTATTTGATCCGGCTACTGAGCAGGTGTATTATTCCGGAGGTTATATCAATTCTGTTGCTAACGCTCCGATAAGTTCTGTAGGTCGTCCTTCGGGTTCTTACAGAGCAAGATTTGCAGCGTCTTATATCGGTACGGTAACTCCTTGCGGACCGGCTCCTTATGGTAATTATGTAGATTTTACATTTATCATTAAGCCATGTTCTACAACAGCACCTACGAATGTATATGTGGATGCAATTGCTCATAATGCAGCGACCGTACACTGGACTCCTTCTCCTGATAACCTTGGTTACAAAGTATACTGGAGAAAGAACGGAACAACACCATGGGTAAATTCATCAGTTGTATTAACGCCGCCGGCAACAGCGTATACAATCAATACAGGTTTAGATCCTGCTACAAAATATGATGTAATGGTAGTTGCTGTTTGTAACAATACTGAAGGTACTGCTACACCGGCTGTGTTTACTACAAGATGTGATCCAACCCCTCCGAATGTAACCATAAGTAACATTACTACAAACTCTGCAATCGTAACTTGGGCTCCTATTGTGGCGAGTGCTACTTATGTAATCAGATATAGAATTGTAGGTACAGGAACATGGACTACTGTGAATATCACTGCACCTCCTTTAAATACATATTCAATTACCGGATTAACTCCGTATACTACATATGAAGTACAGGTGGCAAATATCTGTAACGGTGAAACGACTGTTAACACTTGGTCTAATCCTAAGGTATTCACTACGGAAAGAACTTGTCAGTTACCTCCTCCGGGACTTACCATTACAGCGATTACTCCAACTACAGCACAAGTAACATGGGATCCTTTCCCGGGAGCTACTTATATCTTAAGATACAGAAAAGTAGGAATTCCGAGCTGGACAATGGTACCGTCTAATACCAATACGATTACTCTTACAGGTTTATTGGAGCTGACTAAATATGAAATGCAGGTAGCAAACGTTTGTAGCGGAACTCCGGGAACGTATACACTGCCTTATTTCTTCACAACTCCAACTATTGTGTATTGTCAGATGGCATCTACAGGAGCTATAACTTCAGAATATATTTCTAAAGTAACGGTAACGCCAAACGGTAAACCTCAGATGACGAATACTTCCGTAGGATCTAACTATACAGATTATACAGGAGTTACAACTAAATTTATCGACCTGATTCAGGGATCTACGAACAACAAGATCGTGATCGATAAAAAATTAGCAGGAAACAATAAAGCGGGTGTTGCAGTATGGATCGATTTCAACAGAAACGGATATTTCGATATCAACGAAAGAATCCTTGCTGACGGACCAAATACGAATCCTACAGCAAGTACAACGTTTACAGTCCCTGCAGATGCATTCATCAGTCTGGTAGACTACAAATATGTAGTGATGAGAGTGGCAATGGGCAAAGATATTATTCCGGTAAATTGTACCAACTTCCCAGATGGTGAAGTAGAAGATTACACGGTAAGAATTTCTAAGCTTCCGGTTCCTAACTCTATCAATCAGTCTGATATATTGATCTATCCGAATCCGGTTAGCACAATATTAAATGTTAAGAACATCAGTCCGAGAGGGAATTATAAGATCTATAATTCAGCCGGACAGGTGGTATCAAGCGGTATTATCTTAAACAACAAAATTGATGTTCATACATTAATAAACGGCGTTTATGTAATCGATATTGAAGATTCTAAAGGAACTGTACAGAAAAAGTTCATTAAAGAATAAAATAATTAATAATTTACACCAAATAAGCCTTCAGAAATGGAGGCTTATTTTTTTTGTTTTCTTAATAAATGTTAAAATGTGAATTATAGAAAAAATTCGACGATAATAGAATATTTAATTTGTCATATGCCGGTAATTACAGCAATAAAAGAAAGTTAGCAGGTATAAAAAAGAAAATATATCCTGTTATAATGAAATTAACAGTTTTTTAATCTTTGATAAAAATTGTTAATTGATGAAATTAATATTTCATATAGATGTATCTAAAACTAACATTTCATAAATTTGCAGTCACTCATGTTTAATTTGAGTTTTCATGGTTATTAGTTTTTATCCTCGTAGAAATACGGGGATTTTTTATTGTACAAAGAAAAAATAGCAAGAGAGAAAGAAGAATAGAAGCTTTAATTTTGATTTTTCGCAAATAAGAACACTTTAAACCTGTCATTACTGCTGTATCTTTTACAGCTTTCATCCATAAACAAATCAGGAGATTTTTTAAACTCTTCAATGTACTTAAGACCTTCTTCGTCTATACTTGGAATAATAATGTAATCATACAGCGTTTTTGTAAACTCGCTGGAATTTTTTAAAATGTTCTTCTTGTGTTTTAATGCTTCGTTAAATGTCATGATTTTAGTTTATGCAAATTTAATCATTATTAAGTGAAAAAAACAGCACTCTAATGAAGAAATTTTGTATGCAATATTTAGTTTTTTTCGAAAATAAATACATAAAATATTGATTATCATTAATTTAATAATATGTATTTTCGTTTTTTAATAGAATTATTTCTATGATTTAGGTCATAAAATATAGAAATAGTTATAACAAAATTTAATATATAACATTTAAATGTTTTAGTATCTCAGTAAGTTTGCCTCTCATTCGTGAGAGGTTTTTTATTATGACTCAGATCATACAGTAAAGAATGGTTTTATTGTAGCTTTAAAACTTCAATTTCCATTCGTTTTTAAACAGTTTTAGAAACTTCTCAGTTTTTCTGGGAAGTTTTTTGTTTTCGATTGTGAAAGTCTAAATAATGAATTGTCGGGAAAAGTAAACAAAAATGCTAAATGCTTTTATGAAGCTATTTAAATATTTGATGGAGTTATCATCTGTTTATTTCGTGTCTTTTTGACGTTTTTAGTTGTTTTTTGTAGTAAACAAATAAAACAATAACAAAGTCCTGTTTGGAGGTTTGTTATTTTAATAAATTTTTCTTTTTAATATCTTCTTCTATTAGTAGATTAAATTTGTCAATATTTAATTTTTCAATTAACATTTCTAGGTGTTTTGACGAAGGGAATAAGATAAATGAATAATCGACTTCGTCACTTCTGTTATTTTTAATAATGATATAACTTTTTCCTTTTCTATAATAATAATCTGCATAAAAAGGAGTTTGTGAAATTATTGGACCATTCAAATAAACGCAGCTGCCTTTTAAATTCTTATTATACCATTCAATTTTTTTATCAACTGAAGTGATTTTATTGGCTATATTTATTTTATCCCATTCATTTTTCTTTTCAGCTATATATTTCAGATAGTCTAAGAAGACATAAAACTCGTGTCTGGTTAATATAAATGATGATTTTTTAAAAATAGGATCATCTGATTCAACATCAATTAATATATTTTCTACAATAGGGTCATTATCATAGTCAAGCATAATATTATAACTCTTTTTAGGATTTTCCATTGAGTAGGAGCTATATTTTATAATATTCTGACTAAGAGCTAAATTCGAAAACAAAACAAAAATTATTAATTTTCTCATTTTTTCTAATTATTATTTAATTTCCACTTTGTCCCATCTTCAAAAACGACTTCATAGGCTCTTGCACCAATAAGCTTTTTTCCATCTCTACTTAATATATCCCATTGTCCAGAATCAGTTTTGCCTGGCTTTAGTGCGTCATCAGTAAAGCCTCCACCTGTACCAGTTGAAACTCCCATATCAGCAGGCTCACCAAATGAATTTTCTCCGTACCATTCAAACCGAATTGCTGAAATTGTTTTGTCAGAGACGTTTTTATATGTTAATGCAACGTCTTTATAGGTAGAATATTCTTTTTCTACAAATCTGTATTTTAAAACTTGAACAGGGGAATTTTTAGTTAACTCTTTATCTAAAAAACTTTCTTTTGTATCTAAATTTGCTTTTTGCTGATTTGAAGCCATAATGCTATCAACTATTTTACCTGCTTTAGCTTCAATTTCCGGAGAGTATTCTTGCTTTTTTCCGCAAGAAAACAATAATAATATTGTTAAAGTGAATAGTGTTTTTTTCATAGTTAAAAATTTTCCGCAATATATAAAATCTTTGTAATTTTCTATTACGGAAAGCCTCAACAGAAGAAATAACTCGTTGTAAATTGGTTGTAAAATAATAAAAATAAAAAACCCTAAAACATTGCAAATAAATGAGTTAGGATTTTATTTAGAGGTACCTAGCGGATTCGAACCGCTGTAGATGGTGTTGCAGACCACTGCCTAGCCGCTCGGCCAAAGTACCATTTACCATTTTTGAGGTGTGCAAATATAGTAAAATTTATTTTCGAACAAAAATTTTTAAGCAATTTCTTTCGTGCCAATGCTCTCTATTTCGCTTTTTGCCTGTCTTTCAGTCTCATAATTTTTTGTATGGATTACCCTTGTATCACTCCAGCTGTCGTGCCACCCGTTTTCGCCAAGAAAAGATAAAGCGTCAAAAGGTACTAATCTGGAAAAAGTACGACCTACAATTTGTCCTATTGTTGGCTTATTTCCGTCAATGCTAATTACTGAAGTTCCTGTTATAAATTTGGCGAGTGTTTTTCCAAAATAATATTCCATTAAAATAAAATAACCCAAATAGAACACAAAATATATAATCATGGAATAAAAACTAAGTGAAGAATCATTTTCCAGTAAATCATCAGTTATTGATTCTCCGTAAATAATGGCATAAATAAGTGAAAAAACAAAAATCATTGCATAATATGCGAACTGAACAAAAATTCCATCTAAAAATGTATTTGCAAATCTCTGCGACTTTGTTGCTCTGTGGATATCCACAATTTTAAGGTACTTTCTCATGTGTATTAGTTTTTAATAAATTTTAAATTCCTGTTAGTGTTAATTTTAAAGTGGCGTTGGTATCAATAACGGCAGTAATTCCATAAGGATTGAGGAGAATTTTACTGGGTTTGAGGCTGAATACTTTTCCGTTCATTTTTAATCCTTTATAATATTCTTTATTGAAGGCTTCTTCAATACTCTTTTTCGAACTGTTTTCCAGTTCCTGGGTAGGAATTCCGTATTCTTCCTCGATCATTTTTACAATTCGTCCTTTGAAAAGGAGCGTCGCTGTTTTTTGAAGGAAATTTGCCGTTTTCAGGTTGAATTTTGTGTTAGACAATACAATTTTCTTTTTCGCTTCATCATACACCGGAATCCCGGAAATGAAAGCTTTTCCGTTTACATACCCTTCGGTTTCCGCTTCTATCATTACCTTATCATCAACGCCGTATACTTTAATGTCTTTAATTTTTACGGATGAACCTCTTACATCATATTCCTTATTCAAAAACATATTTCTCGCAATATTGGTCGCTTCTGTAAACGGAATATTAGCGGTTGTCTGAAGCAGAAACTGATTTCCCAAAGTCGGAATAAATGTGAAACCCGGAGCCGATTTTATCGCAGGAGCAGAACCCGGCTGATTTCCTGTAAATGTTTCAGAAAATACATCAATTCCAATGTTGGTATCAATCTGGTTGGCGTAAAATTTTAGAGGAGTGATGTTTACCTTCACCGGAGAAACTTTCAGCCACGTTTTGTATTCTTCAGAAATATTAAAAGGCTGTGCAAAAACATTCCACGCCATTACGGCGTATTGCTGAAAGTTGAGTTGGGTTGCCATTTGGCTGTCGATGGTTTTACAGAACTTTTGCTGTTGTTTCACCAGACTCTTTTCCACCAGAGAAGTGATCGGGATTTTTATTCTCCCGTAATCCAGAACCGGTTTGGTTACCCATCGGAAACCGTTAGGTTTTGTGTTGGTGGTGATCGTCCAGTTATTCTGAAAATTTAATACCGAATTAAAGGACATCACCGTTTCAAAAGTGGTGTTCTGATACGTGTAAATTCCCAGCGTTCCGATGCCTTTTTCTGCCCAGACTTTTAAAGGAACTTCGATCAGTATATTTTGATTGGTTCCTCCTGCAAGACGAATAGGACCGGTTTTCCATACTTTTACTTTAAACTGGTCATTGTCATTATCCGTGTAAGAATCGTCCTGATAAATCAGATCTTTTACCGATGCATTAATCAGATTGCTAATCTCTGAAAGCGGAATGGCAATAAGCATCGTAATACTGGATTTTACTTTCGGAAAATTATAGTTCGGAACTTCAGAACTCATCGTGGTCTGTGCGGAAACAGCCGTACAAAACAGAAGAAATATTATTTTTACAACTTTCAATTGTGTGATTTTTTATAAATGAATATCAGAATTTAAGGCTTAAAACTTTTTTCCAGCTCAATACTTGCTCCTGTCATTTCGCCTTTCATTGGTGGAGCTGTTTTCGTTATTTTTAATTTGATATAATCTACCTGCGGAAATGTCTCATGAATTTTAAAGATGATTCTTCCTGCGACGTGTTCCAGCAATTTAGACTTTATTTTCATCTCATCATGAATAATATCATTGATGTCTGCGTAACTGATCGTATCTTTCAGATCATCAGAAGCTGCTGCATTCCAGAGGTCAGTATGAAGTTCTGCATTTACAATATAATAGGTACCAACAATATTTTCTTCCGGAAGAACACCGTGGTAAGCATATATTTTTACATTTTCTAAATAAATCCTGCTCATAACTCTTAAATTTCTGTAAGCAAAAATCGTTTTAATTCTGCAAAATCGGGACTAATTTCAATACTTTTTTTCTCTTTTTTCATCAATAATTCTAAAGATTTGGGCAAATCTGCTGAAATATGAATGACTTTTTCTACTGCCTGAGGAAATTTTACGGGATGTGCAGTTCCCAGAATGAAGCCTTTTTTAGCATTATTTTTAAAATACTTCTCCATGGCTGTATAGGCAACCGCGGCATGAGGATCGAGTAGGTAATTGTAATTTTCATACACATTTTTAATGACAGCCAATGTTTTTTCATCATCCACAGAATATCCTGAAATCATATCCGCTAAATCCTGAAACTTATTCCCGAAAAGCGTTAAAATTCTCACGAAATTACTCGGATTTCCTACGTCCATTGCATTAGAAAGCGTAGCTACCGTTTCTTTTATCTGTAATTTTTGTGTCCTTAAATAGTTGGGAATAACATTGTTTTCGTTACACGCAGCAATAAAATGTTCTACAGGAAGTCCTCGGAAATAAGCTAAAATTCCGGCACACAGATTGCCGAAATTTCCGCTTGGGACGGCAATAACAGGTTTTCCATTTTCTGTTTTTTTCCATTGCTTCAGCGCGAGCAGATAATAAATTTGCTGAGGAAGCCATCTTGCGACATTAATGGAATTGGCAGACGTTAAAAATAATTTTGAATTAATTTCTGTGTCCGAGAAAGCCTGTTTTACTAAATTCTGGCAATCATCAAAGCTGCCATCAACTTCTAAAGCAGAAATATTTTCGCCAAGTGCGGTTAACTGCTTTTCCTGAACTTCGCTTACCCGATTTTTTGGGTAGAGAATAACTACATTAATATTCTCAGTTTTATAGAATCCATTCGCAACGGCTCCTCCTGTATCTCCCGATGTAGCAACCAAAACCGTTACTTTTTTATTTTCACTTTTCAGAAAGTAGGAGAGGCAGCGGCTCATAAATCGGGCTCCCACATCTTTAAAGGCTAAAGTCGGGCCATGAAAAAGCTCTAAAGAACAGATGTTTTCATTGATTTTTTTCAGTGGAATTTCAAAATTGATGGTTTCCGAAACGATTTCTTTTAAAATCTCCGAAGGAATTTCGTCGCCCACAAAATCTTTCATGCATCGGTAGGCAATTTCTACATCGCTGTAAAGGTCTAAATTTTCAATAAAATCTTTTTCAAATAATGGGATGTATTCTGGGAAAAACAGTCCTTTTTCCTTTCCCTGTCCTTTTATGGTAGCTGTTTTGAAATCAACAACTTCTTCTTTATCTTTTAAATTATAATACTTCATAGGCTGATTTTTATTCTTCAATAATTTCGATTCCTTTAGGATTTACTTTAGAGACATACGCGAAACTTTCAATGTCAATTGTACGGTAAACAGATTTCATCATTTCTGCTATTTCGTATGAAATTTTTTCGTTTTCGGAAAGCATAAAAACGGAAGGTCCTGAACCTGAAATCCCTCCGCCTAAAGCGCCTAAACCGAGACTTTTTTCTTTAATTTCATCGAATTTAGGAATCAGAATACTTCTTACAGGCTCTACAATCACATCCTTTAAACTTCTTCCGATCAGTCCGAAATCATTATTCTGGATTCCGGCAACCAGCCCTGCGATATTTCCCCATTGCTCTATGGCGTCCTTCAGAAGAATATTTTTCTTCAGGATTTGTCTTGCATCGGAAGTTTTTACTTCGACTTGCGGATGAACAGCCGTTACAAATAAGTCCGGTGCATTCAACGGAATAATATCAACAGGATTTGAAGATTTGATTAAAGTAATTCCGCCGAAAATACACGGCGTAATATTGTCTGCATGTTTCACTCCTGAAGCTAATTCTTCACCAAACATGGCAAAATAAATCATTTCTTCTTTAGAGAGAATATTTCCCAGCAACCAGTTGGCTCCAAAAGCGGCTCCTGCTGCACTTGCCGCACTGGAACCCAATCCGCTTCCGGGTTTTATCTTTTTATGAATAATTACTTCGAAGCCGTTTTTAAGATGTAATTCTTCCTGAATTTTTAACAAAACTTTTCCGGCAACATTTTCTGAAGTTTCTTCCGGCAGTCCGAAATCGTCTGTGTGTCTGATGATGATTTCAGAGGTTTCCAGCAGTTTCAGTTCCATTATATCAAACGGTTCATGGATTGCCATTCCTAAAATATCGAATCCGCAAACCAGATTGGCAATGGTAGCAGGAACTTTTAATTTAACTTTTTTCATAATCTAACTTTTAAACTGAACGGAGAATATCTGCGAAAACACCACTTGCAGTAACTTCTGCACCGGCTCCCGCACCTTTTACAACAAGAGGCTGTTCATAATACCTCAAAGTTTTGAAAATTACGATATTATCTTTTCCATACAGGTGAAAAAGATCGCTTTCCGGAGCAATATGTTTCAGTCCTACTTTTGCTTTTCCCTCTTTAAATTCAGCAACATATTTTAAAATTTTGCCTTTACTTTTTGCTTCCTCCAAAAGATTCCTGAAATGATCTTCATATTTGGAAAGTGCATCATAAAAGTCGTTTACGCTTCCTTTCATGCATTCTGCAGGAAGAAAACTTTCATTTTCAATACTGTTAAATTCAATGGAATAACCGGCTTCTCTGGCAAGAATCAGAATTTTTCTGGCAACATCAGTTCCCGCCAAATCGAGTCGGGGATCGGGTTCTGTGTAACCTTCTTTTTGAGCCTGAGCCACAATTTCAGAAAATGTTCTGCTTCCGTCGTAATTGTTGAACACAAAATTTAAAGTCCCGCTGAGAACCGCCTGAATCGAAGTAATTTTATCACCGCTTCGGATAAGATCATTAATTGTTCCGATAATCGGCAATCCTGCTCCCACATTGGTTTCAAATAGAAATTGACAACTGTGGTTTCTGGCTGTATTTTTTAAATTTTTATAATTTTCAAAATCAGAAGAAGCGGCAATCTTATTACACGCAACAATATTTACACTTTTCTTCAGAAGTTGCTCATAGATATTCGGAACTTCGGAACTCGCTGTAACATCTACGAAGACAGAGTTTCTTAGATTTCTTGAAATAATTTCCTGCGCAAATTTTTCCGCAGAAGCTTCCTGACCATTTTGATCGAAGCCAGTAAATTCATTTTCTGAAATCCCTTTGTCTGAGAAAATCATCTTACGGCTGTTGGATAATCCTACAATTCTTAAATTAACTAAAAGGTGTTCTTTAAGATAGTCGTTCTGGCTATAGATCTGTTGAATTAACTTCATTCCCACATTTCCTGTTCCGCAGATGTAGAGATGTACCTGTTTAATTTCGGACTCAAAAAATTCTTCATGTAAAACATTAACCGCTTTTGTAATGTCTTTCTCTGAAATAACAATGCTGATGTTTTTTTCTGATGATCCCTGTGCAATTGCTCTGATATTGATGCCGTTATTTCCCAAACAACCGAACATTTTGGCACTCACGCCGCTTCTGCTTTTCATGTTTTCTCCCACCAAAGCAACAATGGCAAGATCTGTTTCAATTTTTACGGGATCAATTCTTTTGAGCTTTAAATCATCTTCAAAAGCAGAATCAATGGCGCTTTTTGCATTGAAAACATCTTTTTCGCTGATTGCAATTGTAATAGAGTGTTCTGAAGAACTTTGGGTAATTAAAATGACATTAATTTTTTCCTGACTCAGACACTGGAATAGTTTTGCAGAAACTCCGGGAATGCCTATCATCCCGCTTCCTTCTACAGTAAGCAGAGCAATGTGGCTCATATTGGATACACCAACAGCAATTTGTTCATTTTCTAGATGAGATTTTTTTATATAATGAGAAATTAATGTTCCTTGAGCTTCAGGATAGAAAGTATTTTTAATTCTCAGGTCAATATTTTTCACCATTACCGGCTGAATGGTTGGAGGATAGAGAACTTTTGCCCCAAAATGAGAAAGTTCCATCGCTTCGGAGTATGAAATTTCAGCAATAGGTTTTGCATGGGAAACCAATCGCGGATCTGAAGTCATCATTCCGCTTACATCGGTCCAGATTTGAAGTTCATCTGCATAGATTATAGAGGCGATGATTGATGCCGTATAATCTGAGCCGCCTCTGCCTAATGTTGTGGCATTTTCTTTTGCATCTTTAGCAATGAATCCCGGAGTAATAATAATCTGATTTTTATTTTCATTCAGAAATTTTGTCAGATTTTCTTCTGTAGCTTCAAAATTTACTTTTGCATTGGTGAAATTGCTGTCTGTAACGATGTGAGAATCCATCCATAATGCATCCAAACCATTTGACTTTAGTCTTGCTGTAATAATATTTGAAGAAAGAAATTCGCCGTATGACGTAATTTTATCTTTGATTCTGTCTGTAAACTCTTTCAGGATAAAAATGCTGTTACAGATGTCCTCAATATCATTAAAATGTTTTTTCACGAAACTGAGCCATGAACTTTGTTCTGAAAAAGGAATCAGGTCTTTAACAAGGTCTAAATGTTTTTCTTCAAGATTTTTAAGGATGTGAATATAATTTTCATTGTTGTGAGAAGCGGCTTCTGCAGTTTTTATCAATTGATCTGTAACCCCGTGAAGTGCTGAAACGACAACGATAATTCTGTTGTTCCGAGATTCTTTTTTAATAATGTTTTCTACTAACATTATATTTTGTGAATGGGCAACTGAAGTTCCCCCGAATTTTAAAACTCTCATTATTTGTTTTTTAATTATAGAAAATTGAATTTTACTCTTTAGGAAAAAGAGTACGCAGGCTTATAATGATATGTGAAAATGCACCCCGTTATGGGGTAGTTGTAGTTGTTGTAGCAATAACAGAAACAAAAGATACTTCCGAAATAGAGAAAATCGGAGTGGAAATATCTGATATGTTTTTTGAAAAATTCATTGCTGTATGAACAAATGTACAAATTTTTTTTAAATCTGAAATAAATAAGCTATTTATTTGAATTTAACATGAACAAATGCTTATCCTTATTATTACTAACAAAAAAGCACTGCCAAAAACAGTGCTTTTATTTATTTTATGCTTTTTGAAAGATCAAGCATCGCCTCTATAGGTTTCAGTGCTCTTAATCTTAAATCTTCGTCGATGATGATTTCAGGAAGCTCATATTTCATACATAAATATAATTTTTCCATGGTATTACGCTTCATGTAGAAACATTCCGAGCAGTTACAGCTTTCATCAAAAACCAGAGCAGGAATTAATTCTTTATGAGGAGCACGTTTTTTCATTTCGTGAAGAATTCCTTCTTCTGTAGCGATGATGAATTTCTGACAGTCATCCTTTTCAACATAATTCAGAAGGGCAGAAGTGGAACCTATAAAATGAGCCAGCTTTAAAACGGCTTCTTCACTTTCAGGGTGTGCAATTAATTTTGCATCAGGATTATCTGCCAATTGTTTTGCAATTCTTTCCATAGAAAATGCTTCGTGTACAATGCAGCTTCCGTCCCAAAGGATCATATCGCGTCCTGTTTTCTGAGATAAATATCTTCCTAAATTTTTATCCGGTGCGAAAATTATCGGTCGGTCTTTCGGTAAAGCTTCAATTACTGTTTCAGCGTTTGAACTGGTAACAATAATATCACTTTCCGCTTTCGTTTCTGCGTTACAGTTGATGTAGGTTGCCACCAAAGCATTTGGATGCTGTTCGCGCATTTTTCTCAGACCTTCTCCGGAGCATCCGTCTGCCAATGAACAGCCAGCCATTGTATCAGGAAGAACCACCTTTTTAGTCGGATTCAGAATCTTAGCCGCTTCCGCCATGAAATGAACTCCGCAGAAGACAATCATGTCCGCATCCGTATCTTTTGCCTGTCTTGCCAGTTGCAGAGAATCTCCCAGAAAATCTGCAATATCCTGAATGTCTCCGGGTTGGTAATAATGCGCCAGAATAACGGCGTTTTTTTCTTCTTTCAATTTAAGAATTGCCTGTACAAGCTCTTCTCCTTGAGGAATTGCTATATCTTTTATATCCAGAAATCCTCTTACAGGGATCGCAGATTTAGCTTTTTCTAATGTTTCGGTACTCATATCAACCTCAATGTTTTAGAATCAGAAATTAAAAAATAGGAATTAAAAATTAGAATTTTGACGTTTTATAATAAACCTCAAGCTTCTCGCTTCCATCATCCGGTCTTTAACTTCCAATAAAATTTTTTATTAAACTTTCTATTTCTTTTTTTGCTTCGTTCAGATCGCTGTTGATGACGATTTTATCAAATTCCTTTGCGTAAGACATTTCTTCTTCTGCCTTTGCAACACGCGTTTTGATGGTTTCTGCATCATCTGTGTTCCTTGAGATCAATCTTCGTTCCAATTCTTCAATGGAAGGCGGTTCAATGAAAATCGACAAAGCCTGTTCTCCGAAATACTTCTTTAAGGAAATTCCGCCTTTTACATCAACATCAAAAATAACCACTTTTCCCTCATTCCAGATCTTTTCTACTTCAGATTTTAATGTTCCGTAATATTTGTCGGTATACACTTCTTCAAATTCTACAAAAGCATCTTCCGCAATTTTCTGTCTGAATTCATCGGGCGTTAAAAAATGATAATCCACCGCATGAACTTCGCTGCCTCTCGGCTGTCTCGTTGTACACGAAATCGAGAACTGCAATTCATTAAAAACCTCCAGAGAATGCTTTACCAATGTTGTTTTTCCGCTTCCAGAAGGCGCTGAAAATATTATAACTTTATTATTCAAAGTTTTTAGTTTATGGTTTAAAGTTAAAATCTATTATTCAAAATTATTATGCTTATCCAAAGTTTTTAAAATTGAATTTTAAACATTAAACGTTGAATTTAAAGCACATTTAACGTTTGTTCTTTAATCTTTTCTAAATCATCCTTCATCATGACTACCAGTTTCTGAATTTCAGAATGATTGGCTTTAGAGCCTAACGTATTGATTTCTCGACCGATTTCCTGAGAAATAAATCCAAGTTTCTTACCGTTGAAATCTTCATTGTCCATTACTTCTTTGTAATATTTCAAATGCTGGGAAAGTCTTACTTTTTCTTCTGAAATATCCAGTTTTTCTGTAAAATAAGCCATTTCCTGATAGAAACGCGTTTCATCTACATTCTCAAACTCTTTTAAAGTTTTCTGATAACGCTCCTTCACTGCCGAAATTCTTTCTTCTTCGAACGGAATAACTTCACCTAAGTATTTATCAATATTCTGAATATTTCTTTCAAGCTCTTCATGTAAAATTTTACCTTCCGTTTTTCTGAATTCTTCAAAACGATCCACTGCTGCATTCACAATTTTTGCCAAAGCTTCCCATTCGCCTTCGGATAATTCGTCCGGTCTTGAAGTTATCGCATCAGGAAGCCTCACTGCCATTTTCAGATATTCGAAATCGGGTCCGTCTGAAGCGATGTTTTTCAGCTCCTTCATGTAAGAATCAATTAAACTTTTATTGATTTTCACATCGTTGGACTCCTCAAGATTTTCTATATTGATGTAGCAGTCTACTTTTCCACGGATTATTCTGTCGTTAAGAATTTTTCTTACCTCAAATTCCTTTTCTTTATATCTCAAAGGAATTTTGATATTTAAATCGAAGCTCTTGCTGTTCAGGGATTTAATATCGATGGTAATTTTTTTACCTTCAAAAACGTCTTCGGCTCTACCAAAGCCGGTCATTGATAAAATCATAGTTTTTTATTGTCCTACAAAGATAAACATTTAAGTCTATAGTTTTGCTAGTGTTGAAAGCTGGAAGAGGGAAGAAGGAAGAAGGAAGAAGGAAGAATGTTGTGTATATTATTGAATAACGATTTTAACTTTCATCTTCGTTCTTCCAATCTTCCAGCCAATTAAATAAACTCATTTTCGTAAATTAGCGCGGTGAAAAAGAAAAATTTAATTTCTGTTGTAGGACCCACCGGAATTGGTAAAACAAGACTGGCAATTGATCTGGCAAAACATTTCAGCACAGAGATTGTTTCGTGTGATTCGAGACAGTTTTTCAGGGAAATGAAAATCGGAACGGCTTCACCGTCTGCTGAAGAACTTGCTGAAGCACCTCATCATTTTATCGGAAACCTTTCGGTGGAAGAATATTATTCGATCGGGCAATATGAGGAAGATGCTTTAAAAAAGCTCAATGAACTTTTTGAAAAATATGAAACTGTTATTTTGGTGGGCGGAAGCATGATGTATGAAAAAGCGGTGATTGAAGGGTTGAATGATTTGCCTGAAGCAGATGAAAACAATCAGAAAAAATTACAGGAAATTTTCGAAAAAGAAGGAATCGAAAAACTTCAGGAAATCCTGAAAGAACTCGATCCTGAATATTTTACGGTAGTCGATTTTCACAATCACAGAAGACTTTTGCGGGCTATCGACGTGATTTGGCAGACGAATAAAAAATATTCTGAACAAATAGCTGTTTCGCAGGATTCCAGAGATTTTAAAACCTTCCGGATCGGAATTGAAGCACCGAGAGAAGACTTGTACGACCGGATTAACAGGAGAGTGGATATGATGATGGAGGAAGGTTTATTGGAAGAAGCAAAAAGTCTGGAGAAATTTAAACATCTCACCGCTTTGAATACGGTTGGCTATTCCGAATTATTCAAATATTTTGATGGAGAATGGGATCTGGATTTTGCGGTTTCCGAAATTAAAAAAAACAGCCGGAGATACGCAAAACGACAATTGACTTGGTATCGGAAAGCGGATGATATTCATTATTTACAGTTGGGATATTCGCAGGAGGATTTTGATGGTTTGATTGGGTATATTAATGATGAATTTCAAAAATAAATCTTTTTGAACCATTAAGATTTTAATTAAGAGGTGAAGAATATTAAGGTGAACTTCGCTTTTAGTATATTATGTTTATTAAATCTATTTGATTTTTTTAATTAAACTTAACTCCTTAAATGTTCTTAATGGTTCAAAATTTTCGCAGATTGTCATTCTGACGAAGGAAGAATCTCTACGAAGATATTATAGATTCTTCACTCCATTTCATTTCGTCCAGAATGACAATGCGAGCGGTTAAAAAATTTAATTTAAACAAAAAAATGCAGCTCCGAAAGACCGCATTCCATTAACAATATAATTTTAATTTACTACTTCCAACCGCCTCCTAAAGCCCGGTATAAATCTACAATACTGCTCAATCTCTGTCTTTTTACAGACGCCAGATTAAGTTCGGCCTGTAAAGAATTTCCCTGAGCTGTTATCACTTCTAAATAATTTGCCATTCCGCCTTTGTACAGCATTTCGGCACTTTTGATTCCGTTTTTTAAGGTTGCCACCTGTTCCGTTGCTTTTTGTTCCTGAACTTTTAAACTTTCATTGGAAACCAAAGCATCAGAAACTTCTCCCACTGCATTTAAAACCGACTGACGGAACGCCAAAACATTTTTCTCTCTCTGGATTTTAGCTACATTTAAATCTGTTTTCAATTGTCTTTTCTGGAAAATCGGCTGAGTCAGACCTCCCAAAACAGAACCGAACAATGAAGCCGGAATCTGAAACCAGTTATCAATTTTAAATGAATTGACACCGCCATTTGCCGTAATTTTCAAGGATGGATACATGTTTGCCTGAGCAATTCCTACCATAGAATTGGATTCCAGCAAAACCAGTTCCTGTTGACGGACATCCGGACGACGGCTTACCATTGCTGCGGGAAGTCCTGCCGAAATATCCTGTGGTAAAGAAGTATCAGACATTTCAATCGTTCTGTCGATTTTATTTGGATTTTCACCTACCAGAATACTCAACGCATTTTCCTGAATCGCAATGTTTTGCTCCAGTTGCGTAATCAATAATTCAGTCGATTGTTTCTGAGCCGTTGCCTGTTGAACGCCTAGAGAAGTGGTATCACCGCTTTGCCATAATTTTTCTGTAAGAGAAAGCGTACGGTTGCTGAGTTCCAGATTAGATTGGGCAATCTGCAATTGTTTGTCCAGCATCAACAGATTGTAATATCCCTGTGCAATGGCTGCAACGACCTGTGTCTGAATGGCTTTTGTTGCTTCATAAGTCTGCAGATACTGCATTTTTGAAACTTCCTGCTGATTTTTGATTTTCCCCCAAATGTCAGCTTCCCATGAAAGGTTGAAGGCTGCATTGTAATCTTCAACATAGCTTTTTCCTAAAAACAAGTTCAAACTTTGTCCGTTCATGCTGTTTTTGGAAGGCTTGGAAATCTGTGCGGAAACTCCGAAACCAACATCAGGATATTGAAGATACTTTGCCTGTTTCAGTTTTTCCTGTGATGAAGCAACCTGTTTTAAAGCAATCTGTAAATCGTAATTGTTTTTAATTCCTTTTTCGATTAAGTTTTGCAGCATCGGGTCGCTGAAAAACTGTTTCCATTCCAGGTTTGCCACACTTGCTGTATCTGCTGTTGCCGTATATTTGAATGTTTCGGGAAGCTCCAGTTCAGGCTCCTTGTATGCCAGTTTCGACACACAGGAGACTGAAACCAAAGCCAGTCCAAAAGTGATGATGATATTTTTTATTCTTTTCATAAAGGTTTAAATTTTTAATGGATTACAAAACTTTGAGAAATTATTTCCAAGCAGTCTTTAGTAGGAGAAAATGCTTTGCTTTTTATGATTTTAGTTTAATAGTTTCTTCTCTACTTTTTGCTTTGAACCATTAAGAAGCATTTAAGGAGTTAAGTTTTAGTTAAGAAAAATCAAATAGATTTTTTAATAAATATTCTGCTAAAGCGCAGCTCACTTAATATTCTAAACTCCTTAATCAAAATCTTAATGGTTCAAATTATATTTAAATTCTCAAAGTTTTGTCAATCATATATTAATGAGCTGCTGCTAAAAGTTCTTCCTCCAGTTTCTGTCTTTGAAGTCTTTTCTTTTTTCTGCTCGGCATTTTTTCATGTAAATACTGGAAGATCACAAACATCACAGGAATAATGAATACTCCGAATACAACCCCTGTTAACATTCCACCCACAGTACTCATCCCGATGGAATGATTTCCTTTTGCGGAAGCTCCCTGAGTCCAAACCAATGGCAGCATCCCAATGATGAAGGCAAACGAGGTCATTAAGATCGGTCTCAAACGTAGTCTCGAAGCCTGAAGTGCAGATTCCAGTAATGATCTTCCTGCATTTCTTCTTTGGACGGCGAATTCTACGATCAGAATTGCGTTTTTCGCTAATAATCCGACCAGCATGATCAATCCGACCTGAACGTAAATGTTGTTATCAATTCCAGCCAGTCCCGTGAAGGCAAATACTCCGAAAATACCTGTAGGAATCGTTAAAATAACGGCAAACGGAAGAATGTAACTTTCGTACTGAGCTGCCAGTAAGAAATACACAAACAAAATACTTAACATAAAGATAAAAGTAGTCTGTCCGCTTGTTTTAATCTCTTCACGGGTGATTCCTGTCCATTCGTACCCATAACCTCTCGGAAGTGATTTCTGTGCTACTTCTTCCACTGCTTTAATCGCATCTCCGGTACTGTAACCAGGCTTCGGTGTTCCATTGATCGTTACTGCGTTGAACAGGTTGTTTCTTGTCACTGTTTCAGGTCCGAAGCTTCTTTTTAAAGTCACCAATGTTTTTACAGGAACCATTTCGCCTGATTTATTTTTAACATAAATTCCTTCCAGAGAATTCGCATCCGTACGGTAAGGAATATCTGCCTGAGCCATTACTCTGTAGTATTTTCCGAATCGGTTGAAATCTGAAACAAAGCTGCTTCCGTAATAAATCTGCATCGTCTGCATTAATTCTGTAATTGAAACACCTAACTGATTGGCTTTATCATTATCAACTTCAATCGTGAATTGCGGATTTCCTGCTGCATAGGTTGTAAACGCGAAGGCAATTTCCGGACGTTTCATCAATTCTCCGATGAAAGCCTGAGTGTTGGTTCCTAATTGTTCCAAAGAGCCGTTCGTTCTGTCCTGAAGCATAAATTCAAAACCGGAAACGTTACCAAATCCCTGAACGGTAGGGAAGTTGAAGAAGAATGCATTGGCATCTTTCACCTGCGAAACTTTCCCTGTTAATCCTGCTGCAATCTGATCGGGATCGCTGATTTCACCTCGCTGATCATGGTCTTTTAATTTAATGAAACCTGCGGAATACGGAGAAGCATTGGCATTACTGATGAAATTCAGACCGTCTGCAACCCAGAGATTTTTTTTCGATTTTTCACCGTTGATGATTTTATCGATCTGTTCTGTTGCGTTATGTGTTCTGTCTAATGAACTTCCCGGAGGAGTATTCACGGCATACAAAATGAAACCCTGATCTTCGGTAGGAATAAATCCTGAAGGTGCTTTTTTAATTAAGAAAACACTTGCAGCAGTTAGTAAAACCAATCCTCCAACGGCAACCCATTTGTTTTTAATTAAAAATTTAAGACTGTAAATATATTTCTTTGTTAAATTATTAAAGCTTGTATTGAAAGCATTGAAAAATCTCGCTCCGAAACCTGTTTTCTTACCATGTTCACCGTGTTCTCCCTGAGGATCATTTAATAATAAAGCACAAAGAGCTGGACTTAATGTTAATGCATTCACCGCAGAAATCATAATGGCAATTGCCAGTGTAAAGGCAAACTGTCTGTAGAAAACTCCTGCAGGTCCCTGCATGAAACCAACCGGAATAAATACGGCACACATCACCAGAGTAATGGAAATAATGGCTCCGGAAATTTCACTCATCGAACTTGTTGTGGCTTGTTCCACAGGCATTCCGGTATGTTCCATTTTGGAGTGAATGGCTTCTACCACCACAATTGCATCATCCACCACAATACCAATGGCGAGTACCAAGGCAAACAAAGTCAGCATATTGATACTGAAACCAAATAACTGTAAGAAGAAGAAGGTACCGATAATCGCAACCGGAACGGCAATCGCAGGAATTAAAGTAGATCTGAAATCCTGAAGGAAAATATACACTACAATAAATACCAGTATAAATGCAATCACTAAAGTTTCAACAACCTGATGAATAGACGCGTCTAGGAAATCTTTAGAATTGTACATGATGATTGGTTCCACTCCCTTTGGAAGCGTTGTTTTGAACTGGTCTACCTGTTTTTCAATTTCCGTTAAGATCTCGTTGGCGTTGGAACCGGCAGTCTGCATAATCGCAAATCCGGCTACCGGTTTCCCGTCCACTCTGTTAGCTGCTGTATAGGTATAAGATCCGAATTCTACTCTTGCCACATCTTTTAATCTTAAAAATGAACCGTCTGTATTGGTTTTAATAGCAATGTTTTCGTAGTCTTCGTTCTTGTTTAATTTCCCTTTATACTTTAAAATATATTCATAAGTTTCCTTGCTTCCCTGTCCCAAACGACCCGGAGCGGCTTCTAAATTGTGATCTTTTACCGCGTTCAGAACTTCCTGTGGCGAAAGTCCGTTTGCTGCTAATCTGTCCGGTTTCAGCCAGAGTCTCATGGAATAATCTCTCGTTCCGAAAACCTGCGCCTGAGCAACACCCGGAATACGCTGAATCTGCGGAATGATATTAATTTTCAGATAATTCTGTAAAAAAAGTTCGTCATATTGTTTAGGATCGTTACTGGATAACCCCATAAACATGATCATACTGTTTTGTACTTTCTGCGTAGAAACTCCTGCCTGAACTACTTCCTGCGGAAGCTGGCTCATTGCTTTCGATACTCGGTTCTGTACGTTTACTGCTGCGTTATCTGCATCAGACCCCTGCTTGAAGAAAACATTCAGCGTCATCGTACCGTCGTTACTGGAGTTGGAAGTCATGTACGTCATGTTTTCAACCCCATTCACTGCTTCTTCGATAGGCGTAGCTACAGAACGTGCAACAACCTCCGAATTTGCGCCCGGATAAAATGCCGTTACCTGAACACTCGGCGGAGCAATATCCGGAAAGAGGGCAATGGGTAAATTAAAGAGGGAGAGCGCCCCCAATAATAAAAGTATTATGGAGATCACGGTAGAGAGTACCGGTCTTTCTATAAATTGTTTTAACATAAGAAGTTTATTTTTTAATGTGGTTTAAACTTTTTAGCCTTAAATTTTTAAACACTTAATTAGCTTTTAGTTTAATTAAAAACTTTGCATGCAGTTCACTTTAGCTGAAAATCAATGATTTTCAAAACCTTATGTGTACTTATTGAGCGATTGCTTTTTAACTTACAATAACTTAAGTGTTTAAAATCTTATATGACTTTTGTGGTTAAAGAAGTTTAAACGGTTATAATGGTTTTGCTTTCAGTAAGCTGTCGGATGAAATCGCTTTTGGCTTAATCGAAGCACCATCTTTTAACATTCCGATTCCGGTGAATACGATTTTTTCTCCCGGCTGTATTCCTTCGGAAATAAAATAATAGTTTTCAGTTTTTCCTGAGATTTTTACAGGTTTACCGGTTACTTTCTGGTCTTTACCAACCACATAAACATAGGTTTTATCCTGAATTTCAAACGTAGATTCCTGAGGAATAACTACTGCATTCGATATCAATTGAGGCATACGAACTCTGCCTGTATTTCCTGTTCTCAATGTTCCGTTGGTATTGGGGAAAACGGCACGAACGCTGATTGCTCCTGTAGATTTGTCGAACTGTCCGTCTACGATGCTCATTTTTCCTTTTTGTGGATAAATGCTGTTGTCTGCAATTACCAAATCTACCATCGGCATATTTTTCAGTTTTTCTTCCAGACTTGCGCCCTCATATTTATTCTGAAAAGCGATAAAATCTAGCTCACTTAAAGAAAAGTAGGCGTAAATCTCGCTGATGTCTGATAGTAAAGTCAGCGGATTCGCATCTGTTCTGGAGATCAGACTTCCTTTTTTGTGAGGAATTCTTCCGATGTATCCGCTTACCGGAGCCGTGATGGTTGTAAATCCGATATTGATTTTTGCTCCTCCAACGGAAGCTTTCGCCTGTGAAGCGGCGGCAACTGCGGCGGCGTAATTTGCTTTTGCAGTTCTCAATTGTACTTCAGAAACGACTTTTGCAGCAACCAGAGGTTCCAGCCTGTCAACTTCCACTTTAGCTTTCTGGATATTGGCATTGGCAACCTGTAAATTGGCATTTGCCATATTCATCTGCTCTCCGTAAGCTCTTGAATCTATTTTAAATAATGGCTGTCCGGCTCTTACGTATGCGCCTTCTTCCACATAGATTTTATCTAAATATCCGTCGACCTGAGACCGGATTTCCACGTTGTTTTTTCCTTCCAAAGCGGCAGGAAATTCCTGATAGGTTGTTGCCGGAGATGTAATGACGGTAAAAACGGGCAGTTCTGGAGCGGGTGGAGCAGCGTTGGCTCCTTCTGCAGCCTTTGTACAGTTTTGTAAAAGGATAATTCCTGAGAGAAGTACAATGAATCTTATTTTTCCAAATATTTTCATTTTGAGTTTAATTTTTAATGAAGTGTTAGATTAAGTAGTGATGTTTTTAAGTTGAATTCTGTTATTTTTTCTAACGGTGTTAATTTTTAGTTCAAAAAAAATTATAGAATTCTTAATGTCGACTTTCAGATCGTTGTTTTCATGAGAAGAACTTTTTAATGTTGGTTAAATATGATTTATATGAAGTGTGTTACTTTTGCTAACGGTGTTAATTATTAAAGTAAAAAAAGATCAATAATTAATTGTTTACATTCTGCATGATTGTTTTTTTTATTTTTAATTCGGTTTAAATGAATAATTTACATTAATGGATGTTAATATTCCTAACGGTGTTAATTTTTAGTTCAAAAAAATTTACAAAGACTTAATGAAAGCAGAAACTGTTTCATCTAAAGTCGTTTTGTTCATGGTAGAAGGAATATCGTCATTACGCATCATCATAATTGAAATCAAGCCATGAACTGCTGAAAATAAGGCGTGTGACATATGACAGGCGTTATCAGGATTGGATCCGTTTTTCTTAATAATCTCGTACGTACACTCGTAAAGCATATTCTGGAAAGAAGAAAATTCTTCCTTCATCATTCCTTTTCCGCTGCACTGCATTCCCAATCCGAACATTAGCTGATAATACTCTTTGTTTTTAAATGCGAACTTCCAGTAAGCATCCACAATAGCTTTCAGTTGTTCGTCAGGAGCTTCATATTCTCTCTGGGCTTTCAGTAATTCTATGTGTAAACAGTTGAAACCATTCAGCGAAATTTCATACAAAATCGCTTCTTTGTTTTCAAAATAATCATAAACCACCGGTGCGCTGTATTCTATGGCATCAGCAATTTTTCTCATGGAAAGGGATGCCCATCCTTCGGTTTTAGCCAAAGAAAAAGCCGCATCCAGAATACTGGCGCGTATATTTTCTTTTTCTCTTTGCCGACGTTCGTGCAGACCCATGATTTTTAATTACTAACAGTGTTAGCAAAACTACAAACTTTTGAGGATATCTTCCAAACAAATTTTACGCTTTAACTTTTAAAGTAAGGTTTTGAAGATGTTTTTAATTTGGCTGGATGCTTGAAGGATGGGAGCTGGAAGTATTTTTAATGTGTTGATATTTTAATTATTGTAAAAATTAATATAGTTTATAGTCCCATTCAATCGATGGTAATTTCTGAGACTTCCATCTTCTCGCATCTATCCTCGATACTATAATAATCAAGAAATTCTATATCTTTGTAACCAAATAAAAAAGTTATGAATACTCCCTCAAATATGATCGAACTGGGTACAAAAGCTCCTTTTTTTGAGCTTCCGAACCCGTCAAAAAGTAACGAAATTCAGTCTTTGGACGATCTGAAAGGCGAAAAAGGAACTTTGGTGATCTTTATGTGCAACCACTGTCCGTTTGTTCTTCATGTAATTGATAAATTAACCGAACTGTATGAAGATTACAACGAAAGAGGAATTGAATTTATCGCCATCAATTCGAATGATGTGGAAAAATATCCCGCAGATTCTCCTGAAAAGATGATCGAATTCCAGATTGAAAGAAAGTTTGATTTCCCTTATTTATACGACGAAAGTCAGGCGATCGCAAAAGCGTATGATGCAGCCTGCACACCGGATTTCTTTTTCTTCGATGAAAAGCTGGATTTAATTTACAGAGGACAGATGGACGATTCCAGACCGGGAAATCACAAAGAAGTAACAGGAGAAGATCTGATTATTGCTTTCGAAAATCTTTTGTTGGGGGAACCACAGGAAAAAATTCAGAAACCGAGCATGGGATGCAATATCAAGTGGAAGTAATTTTTGGTTGATAATGTCGAGCTGTCAGTTGATGGCTTTGCAATTCAAATATATAAAGCTGTTCTTTTTGAACAGCTTTTTTGTATTTTAATGATTTGAAAATGAATTATTTAAATTCAGATAAAAAAGTTATCCACAATTTTATCCACAGAGTTATCCACAATTTATTTTACTAAAAACCGGCTTTTATTTCTACTTCTTCTTCTACCTTTAAATCTACATTCACTCTGTTCTGTGGAAAATTTTTCATGAATTCGGAAGGCGTTTTTCCGGTATATTTTTTAAACATTCTGTTGAAATACGTTACGTTATTAAAGCCACAGCTATAACTGCATTCTGAAATACTTTTATCCTGTGCCATCAGTAAACAGGCTTTATTGATGCGGTACCGGTTCACAAATTCGGTGAAAGTGATCTGGGTTGCTTTTTTGAAAAAATTACAAAATGCAGGTAAAGTAAGATTGGCAAGTTTGGCGACGTCCTCAATGTCAATTTCTTTATCATAATGATGTTCCACGTAGGTGAAAATATTTTCCAGTCTTGTTTTGTTTTTGGAAATAATCGTGTAAGGCATAATTTCCTTATTCAGAAGTTCGTAATCATCACATTTTGAAAGCTCAAAAAGAATTTCCAGCAATAAAAGATATCTTTTGTAGCCTTCAGATTTCAACATCAGCTTTAGTTTCGGAAGCATATTGATGTGAACCTCATCATGAAAATGAATTCCGTATTTTGACAGTTCCAGAAGATTTTTGATTGATCTGGCTTCAACTTCCTGCTGTGGAAACTGCAGGATCTCCTCTTTAAACTGTAAAACAATTTCTTCATGCGGATCGATAGAATTCAGTCCAAAACCGGAGTGGGGGATATTGGAACCAATTAACACAAGATCTCCGTTCGTATAATTGCTTTTATGATAACCGACATGCCTTGTTCCGCTCCCGGAAACTATACAGACGAGCTCAATTTCGGGATGATAATGGTATTCCCATTTAAATTCCGAGATGGGAGAATTGTTGTGAATGGTGCGAAAAGAGCTCTTTTCATCGGGGACAACACGTTCAAAAGTGACTTTCATTTAGTTAATCATATTTTGAAGCCTAAAATAATAATTATATTAATATAGTTCAAATATTCATTTATGATGTTAAATTAATGTTAAGGCAAATGAATATATCTTAGCCCACAAGAAATTATATGAATGAAAAATTTCAATATTAAGGCAGTTTTATTTTTAAATTATTTTGTTTTCGCGATTCTTCTGAATTCCGTGGGAACAGTAATTTTACAGATGCAGCAAAATTTCGGGATCTCCAAATCTTCAGCAAGTGTTCTGGAGGGTTTTAAAGATCTGCCGATTGCGATCTGCTCATTCATTCTGGCTTCGTTCTTACCCAAAATAGGAATTAAAAGATCGATGCTGATCGCTTTGCTTTTGGTAAGCTGTATGTGTTTTGTAATGCCTTTTGCCAACGAATTCTGGTTTTTCAAATTGCTGTTTACCATCGTCGGGGTTTCTTTTGCGTTAATTAAAATTTCCGTTTTCACTTCCATTGGTTTGGTAACGGATTCAGATAAAGAACATTCAAGTTTTATGGGTTATCTGGAAGGTTTTTTTATGATCGGCGTATTAATGGGAAATGTTTTATTTAGCTTATTCATAGACGACCACAATCCGAGATCGACCCATTGGCTGAATGTATATTGGGTTTTAGGAGGACTTTCGGCTCTGTCTTTTCTGTTCCTGTTTTTTACCAGATTAAATGAAAACGAAGCGAAAAGTGAAAAAACAGATTTGTTGGGAGATCTGAAAAACAGTGTGAGTTTATTCAGCTATAAAAAAGTCCTGTTCTTTTTACTGTGTGCTTTCCTTTTTGTTTTGGTAGAGCAGAGTTTCCAGACTTGGACGCCGACTTTTTACAAGGAAATTTTAAAAGTTCCGACTTCCATGAGTATTCAGGCGGGAGCTGTTTTGGCGGGAGCTTTCGCACTGGGGAGATTTCTTTCGGGTTTTTTCTCTAAAAAATTCAGTTGGATTTACGTGGTTTCTTTTTGTGTGGTAGGTTTTGCCATAAGTATTTTATTGGTTCTGCCTTTAACTCACAATATTAGTATTGATGCGGGAACGACCTGGTTAAATGCTCCTTTGGTTGTTTACTTATTTCCTTTGATGGGCGGTTTATTGGCTCCGATTTATCCAAGTATCAACTCGGTGATTTTAGCATCTATTCCCAAATATTTACACAGCGCAATGTCGGGTTTAATTGTGGTTTTCTCTGCAATCGGAGGAACTATCGGATCGATTATTACAGGTTTTGTGTTTCAGGAATTCAGCGGACAGCAGGCATTTTACCTTTCATTAATACCGCTTTCCCTGTTGATTGTTTCAGCAGTTATTATGAACAAATTAAAAATAAATCCTAAAAAATAAAATGAACAAGCAATTATATATACATGAAATTCAGGCTCTTTTTGATGATGTACAGAGATCAGAGGTTTTTGAAGATCAGAAGATGATGACGGATGCGGTTCCTTTGTTTCCGGTCGAAGAAATTAATGCAAAATATGAAGTAGAAAAACAATCAGAGAATTTTAATCTGAAAGAATTTGTCCTGTCAAATTTCGATTTTTTAGGAGCTAAAATTTCGATTCAGAGAGAAAATCATCTTCCGATTGAGGAACACATCGAAAAATTATGGGATGAACTGACAAGAACAGCCTATGAGGAAAAAGGAACGTTGCTGAAACTTCCAAAACCGTATGTGGTTCCGGGAGGTCGTTTTAACGAATTTTTCTATTGGGACAGTTATTACATTATGTTGGGGCTTCAGGTTTCAGGAAGGGTGGAAATGATGGAAAATATTATTGAAAACTGTTCTTATCTCATTCAGAATGTAGGATTTGTACCGAATGCAAGCCGCACTCATTTCTTAAGCCGTTCTCAGCCGCCCTATTTCTCGTTGATGCTGGATCTGCTTTTCGAAACAACTAAAGACGAAAATATCTACATCAGATACTATGACACTTTAGAAAAGGAATATGCTTTCTGGATGAACGGAACGCAAAAACTGGAAAATGGTTCGGCGGTAAACAGAGTAGTGAAAACAATTCACGGAGATGTATTGAACAGATATTATGATGCTGAAAACATACCGCGTCCTGAAAGTTATTTAATTGATATTGAAGACAGTGAAAATGCAGGAGAAGAGTTTTACAGAAACATCAGAAGCGCCTGCGAATCAGGTTGGGATTTTTCCAGCAGATGGTTTGCAGACGGAGAGCATATACAGACTATTGAAACGTTGAATCTTGCTGAAGTTGATCTGAACTGCCTTTTATGGCATTTGGAAAAAACACTCGCAAAATCTTCATCGCTTCAAAAATTAAATGAAAAAGAAATTGATTATTCTGAAAGAGCAGCAAAGCGAAGACAAATAATAGATCAGTATTTCTGGGACGAAACTTCCGGAACGTACAAGGATTATCACATTCAAAAAAACACAAACACACCGTCTGAACATATTGCTGCTCTTTATCCTTTATTCCTGAAAATCGCGAGTGAAGATCAGGCAAAGGCAGTTGCGAAAAATATTGAAGAAAAATTTCTGTATCAGGGAGGTTTGGTAACAACGACTCAAAACACAGGTCAGCAATGGGATTTTCCAAACGCTTGGGCGCCGTATCAGTGGTTGGGTTATCAGTCGATGAAAAACTACGGTTTTGATGATCTGGCTGAAAAAATTAAAAACAACTGGTGCAGCAATGTGGAAAGAGTGTACAAAAACACCGGAAAACTGATGGAAAAATACAATGCTTTAGACATCGAAACCGTTGCAGGAGGCGGAGAATATCCTAATCAGGATGGTTTCGGATGGACAAACGGAGTGTATCTCAAATTAAAAAAGAATTAAAACTAACAAATAAAAATCAAATAAGGCTATGAAAAAAAGATCGATGTTTTTACTTGCCGGTATTGCAACCTTGTATTACAATAATGCATACGCTCAGGAAACTCCTAAAGATTCCACGAGATCGGCTTCTATCGAACAGGTGGTTATTACGGGTAACTCTAACCCGAAAAAGAAAATAGAATCGAGTACGGCGATTTCTACTTTTACAGCAAAAGAAATCCAGAAACAAAACCCGATCAGTGCGGCAGCTTTGCTACAGCGTGTTCCCGGTTTTGCGGTAGAAACTTCCGGTGGTGAAGTAGGAAACAACCTTTTCGCAAGAGGTATTCCTTCTGCGGGAGCGTATGAATTTGTACAGGTTCAGGAAGATGGTCTTCCGGTGTTTGAAGACGGAGCATTACAGTTTGCGAATGCAGATAATTTCTTCCGTGTAGACAATTCGGTAAGCCGACTAGAAGCTTTGAGAGGAGGTTCAGGTTCTATTTTTGCGAACAATTCTCCGGGAGGTTTAATTAACTTTATTACCAAAGAAGGCGGAAACGATTTCCGAGGAACGGCAAAACTGGAAACCAGTACTTATGGATTAATGCGTACTGATGTAAATGTAGGAGGAGCTTTGGTTCAGGATAAATTATTCTTCAATGTAGGAGGTTTTTACAGAACGGATGACGGAATCAGAAAAACAGGTTTTAAAGCCAATCAGGGCGGACAGATCAGAATGAATCTGAAATATGTCTTCGATAAAGGCTATGCTAAAATCTATTACAAAAAACTGGATGACAGAAATACATTTTTCCTTCCGATTCCTTTGGTACAGAACGGAAATGATCTGAAAGAGTTTTCCGGTTTTGATGCCAATTACGGAACGTACAGTTACAGAAACATCAGTCAGTTGAATATTCCACAAGTAGGCGGAGGATTTTTCAGCAGAAATTTAGAGGATGGAATTCATCCGAAAGTTGATGTTCTGGGAGCGGAATTCAAATATGATCTTGGTAGCAATTTCTCTGTTTTAAACAAGACAAGATATACCAATATCAATATGAATTATACGGGAATTTTCCCTGCAGGCGGACCTCAAAGTGCGGCTGATTTTGCTAAAGGGGCAGGAATTGCAGGAAATACATTCCAATATTCAATGGTAAGCAACGGAGCGGTGGTAAATCCGGGCTACGTTCAGAAATTAGGATTCTGGGCAATCGATAAGCAGATGAATAATTTTGTCAACGATTTGCAGTTCAGTTATAAGTTTGATAAAGGGAATGTAACGGCTGGCTTCTACAAATCTAACTGGAAATCCCATCAATACTGGAACTGGAGCAATATTTTGACTACCGCTTCAGACAAACCGGAATTGCTGAATTTGGTGGATACTTCATTAACGCCAAACAGTGTAGGTTATTCTAAAACGTACAACGGAGTTACCAATATGTCGTTCCTGTTGAGAGATTCTCAGATTCAGGGAAGTCTGAATGATCTTTACCTGAATTTAGATTACAACATTACCGATGATCTTAGTTTTAACGGAGGAATTCGTTATAGCCGAGATTTCTATAAAGGTTACGGGGTGAACACAACGAGCGGAAATCTTAACAATTCCGGATTGACTACTGACGGAACGCACAGTTTTGCAACAACCACTGCGGACGAAAATATGTCTGTTTTAGGCAATAAATATACGTACTGGAATTTTGATGTGAATAAAGTTTCTTTCACAACGGCGCTGAATTATAAAATCAATAAAGAAAATGCAGTGTATGCCCGTTTCTCTAATGGTTTCAGATCGCCGAATGAGGAAGCGTACTACAACAATATGAATAATTTATCTGTTGTAAAGCCGGTAACAACCAATCAGTTGGAAGTGGGGTATAAGTACTATTCAAGAACGTTTGATGTGGCGGTAATTCCGTTCTATTCTACATTGAAAAATCTTTCGTTTACCGATGTGTATTCAGACGGAAGCTCAGAGAACAAATTTGCAAATACCACGAACTTAGGAGTTGAGCTGGAGGGATACGCAAGATTATTCAACAACGTGTTTGAAGTAACTTTCAACGGAACGATCCAAAGTCCGAAATACAAAGACTTCACGGGAAGAAATGCAGACGGATCCACATTCAATTATGACGGAAATACAGTAAGAAGAATGCCGAAATTCTACTTTAATATTTCTCCTGCGGTAAATCTTACCAAAGAATGGAGAGCTTATGTAAGCATGAATTACTACGGAAAACGTTTTCAGGATGAGAAAAATGCTCAGACTCTGCCTTCTTTCTCAGAATTTGGAGCGGGAACTTCTTATCAGTTAGGCAAAATCCGTTTTGCGGTAGACGGAACCAATATCTTTAATACCATCGGAATTACAGAAGGTGATCCAAGAGCAGGATCTCCATCGGGAGACGGAATTATTATGGCAAGACCAATTATGGGTGCTGCGGTAAGAGCTTCCATTACGCTGGATTTCTAAAATTTATTTCTTCATATAATTGATAAAACCGTCAGGAATTTTTCTGACGGTTTTTTGTTATTTACGAACGTTTTACAAAGGCATGGAATAAAAATTTGATCTATTTTCTAATGACTCCATTTTCCTTCAAATTCACCATTGCAAAATGATCCGTCGCCTTTTGCTAAAATTTCACAGTGCGGTAGCTCACGGGATATTTTTAAAAGACCATCAAATGTAAAATTATTGTTCCAAACCTGAATGGTAATCATTTCCATATATTTTACTACCGTTAATTTTTTCAAACCAACTTCAGTAATTGATGTTTCCTGAATTTGCAGATTTAGTAAATTATTTATTTCTGTCAAATATGGAATACATTCATCTGTAAGTTGTGTATTGCCTTTTAACCGAAGATATTGCAGAAATTCTAAATTCTTTAAATATTTTATGCCATCGTTCGTAATTTCAGTGTCCTGTAAATCTAAATTTTCAATTTTACTGCAATTTGAGATATGAGCTAATCCTTCATCATTGAGATTTGAACTGTAAAAATTGGCAGATATAAGATTAGGAAACTGTTTCAGATAAGATAATTCATTAAAATTAATTGGAGATTCTTCCCATTTCAATGAGAAATGTTCACTGTTTATATTATAATAATGATTACCTATTTTTATTGGATTTTCCATAATCATTATATACTTATTTATATCTTAGTTCTTTTCATTGTTCTTTTCAAATTTTCAAAATCATCATCTTTATATCTTCCTGAACCGGATAAATTGATTTCTTTTAAATTTTTTGGAAATAGATCAGGATCGAGGTCTGTAAGCTTTGTATCGCTTAATCCTAAATGTCTTAGGTTTGACATTTGGTTAAGAGTTTTAGGTAATTTATTTAATCTGCAGTTTTCAATACGCAGCGTTTTTAGCTTATCTAGTTGCGATATCGTATCAGGAATTGTCTCAATGTCATTTCCTCTAATCATCAAGTATGTTAATGATTTTATCTGAGTGATCCACTCTGGAAAGGTTTTAAACGGAAGATTTAAAAGCCAAATCTTTTTTAGTTTTTTCAAGTCAGCAATTTCTTTCGGAAGTTCAAAATGATCCAAATTGTAAATAGAAGGATCAGCCTGAATTTCTAATGTTCTTAAGTTGATAAATTGCGAAAAAATGGCACCTTTGTCCTTTAGATTGTATTCTATAAACAGTAGACTTAGTTTTTTACAATTCTTTGGATTTTCAAGTGCTTCGCTTAATGATGAAAATTTATTTTTCCTAAAAGAATACATTACAATATTATTACTATCTAAACTTTAAACATTTTGTCCTTTAGCCAATTTTCTCAAATTTTTTAATTTCTCTGTAATCTGATCTGCTCCTTCTTTATTTTTTTCTTTTTTCAGGTTTTCTCTGGCTTTTTTGAAGGATTCAATATAATGATCAAATACTTTTTCTTTAATTAACGGGTCGTCTACAACTTCGTATAATCCGCTTAAGATCCATTCGAAAATGCCATATTGGCTTAAACTTTTATTTAAAAAATTCGTAAGGCCAATTACCATTTCTTCGTTCCATGATTTGATATTCATAATCGTTCTGAATACAGCACTGGTTGCAGAATAGATATTCAAAAACCATTCACTAAGATCATGAAAATAAGCAGCCTCCTTATCCTTCCCCTGCTCTTTATAATATTCTGATATAGAATCGCAGGAGACTTTACTGCTCATATATCCATTACTAGCCCATAAAAATCCCGATACATCGAAAACTCCATTCATGAGTCCGTTAACAAAAACAGTAATTCCCATTAAATCATACTTCTGGTCGGTTTGAAGTAAGTCTGAATGGTTGGGTAGCTCGCTTGTTATTTCGTCATATTTATCATTCAAATCCTGATGGTTTGCCCAAAAAGGAAAAAGATTGACAAATAATGCACGTTCTATGATTTCCTGATCCATTTCTCCGCCATTTTTTGCATAATCCGGCAATTCGTTACATGCTTCTAAATATTCTTGAAATGATTCTCCTGCCAGTTTTCTTACCAGTTCTTCTTTGTTCATGTTTAATAATTTTATTTTAAAATTTTAGGTATTAGTTTATTTACAATTGTTGTTTTGAAAGAATATGAGTAACTTTTATTTATATCCAAAAATTCTCAGTCCCTCTTCTGTTATTTCATATTCCAACAGTCCCATATTCTTTATGATCTGTTCAATTTTTTCTATCGGCTGAAAAAAAAATTCTGATGTCAGTTTTTCATTTCTGTTCCAGCGTTCTGTTTCATGTCTTTCAGGAATCAGAATCCATTCAATTTCTTTAAATCTGAATGGTCCCAGTTCGCTTACGTCTCCAAAACCTTTCTCATTAAAACCTCCAAGATGAAATTTGTATTTTCTGTCGTTCAGCAGAAACTTAATATATGCAGAGTGAATGTTAATTTCTGCATCCTGTATTTCTATCAGTAACCTGAACCATTTTGAGTTGTTCATATAAGAAGCCCTTTTCAGAATTTCTTTCTCCAGTTTGTCCATAGAGACCTTATTTATTTTTTCGGGATAAGCTCATCAATGTATTTTAGCATCGTTTCTTTTACCGTACTTTCATTAAAATCTATGGTAACGGTTAAATTTCTTTCGTTTTCTGTAAATCTTATTGTATTGTTATCAGGCTCTTCAATCTGTCCGTCAACGATGAAAGTGAAGTTTTTTCCAAAAGCTGTTCGGGAAAGCTCAATATTCCAATCGGTAACATCATTAAAATTTAATTCTCTTACCGGAAAAATACTTTCAAAATTTAAAATAACAGAGTGATCTTTGTACTCTGTGGATAATAATTTGCAGGCACTCCGTTCTCTGCTTTGTACTTCAATAATTCCATCGGTGCCAATGTATTTGTTTAATTCCTGTTCCATATTTTTAGTTATTTGTTTTTATGAAGGTTATTCAATTTCAATAGAATGATAAGCCATCCATCGTTTTAAATTTCCAACCATTCTTTTCAGATGATCTTCATTCAGGAAGATATTTGTCCAGAATTCAAATCTGTCGCACTGCACACTGATGTAATACGTCATGACAGCTAAACAGGCGTAAGATAAGAACTTTTTTTCTTCGTTGCTGATTGCTGTTACCGTTTCATAACCCTGTAAAAAACTTTCTGATTTTACCCGATATTCTTCCTCGTTCAGGTTGGTTGCCAAAAGCTGAAACAGGAAGTAGGAAATATCAAAACATAAATAGCCGTTTCCGCAGAAATCAAAATCGAAAAAAGTAACTTCCTTTTCATTATCAATATGCAGATTGTCAAACCAGACATCAAGATGTACGCTTCCGTATCTCATTTGCTGTCTGTCGAAAGTTTCGAATTTAAGGCTTAAAAATTCAGATAATTTCTCCAGAAAAATAACTTCGGAATTGCCATCGTTAAAGAATTTTTTTATCTTTTCAACAGGGTTTATAAGCAGATTTTTCGCATCATAAGAAATCCTGTTCAGTTCAAAATGCTCTGCCGACTGATGAACTCTGGCTAAAGCCTGTCCGATCAGAAAACTTGTTTCAGAAGAAAATTTTGCCGTTTTTATGCCTTTCGCATATGAGAATAAAACACCAAATCTTTTTCCTTCCGGTGCTTCAATTTCCTGAATATAGTCGCCAAATTTGTTTGCAATAGGAAAAGCAACCTGCCGGTTTTCGTCTTTTAAATGAAGAAGAAGCTTTAGTTCTTCCTCAATTTCAGATTTTGTCCGCCAATGATGAGTATACACCCTGAAAACAAATTTCTTTTCCTCATCATGAACCATGTACAAATGATTCATGGCAAGCCGAAAGATGTGGCACTCGGTTTTAGCGCTCAGTCCGTAGTTTTGTTGAATAAGATGTCCGAGTTGTCCGGGATCAAGAGTACTGTTTATGGTAGGGAATTTTTCTGTCATTAATTCTTTATTTCTGTTTAATCGTGAGTGAACAGTACTTTATATGAAAGAATCTTGTTTTAAGCAAATGCAAATGAGGTAGTTTAAAACAAAACTGTTTGCTTCTAAACTCTCTTAGCTCATCCACACTCAAACACTCTTACTTAAAAAACGGATTATACTCTTTCTCAAAACCGATTTTCGTAGGATTTCCATGTCCGGAGAAAACCTGAGTGTCGTTATCCAAAATGAAAAGTTTGGTCTTAATTCCGTCAATTAATTGTTCGTAGTTTCCTTTATAAAGATCGGTTCTTCCAATACTTCCTTCAAACAGAACATCCCCTGAAATAATGAACTTCTGATTTTCGTTATGATAAACCACACTCCCCGGAGAATGTCCCGGAACATGATAGATTTTAAACTTTTCTCCGTCAAAATCCAGTTCGTCAGCCTCATTAATATATTGGATTTCCACATGAATATGATCCAGCTCAAAACCGAATCTCATCCCGCTGATCTGGAACATGTCCAACACTTCTTTATCTTCTCTGTGCATCAGAACAGGGACTTTATACATGTCAAAAGCCCATTGTAAGCCTAAAACATGATCAATATGAGCGTGCGTTAAAAGAATTTTTTCAATTTTCAGTTCATTTTCTGAAATGAAACTTTCGATCGCTTTGGTTTCCTGTCCGTTCATATTTCCGGGATCAAATAACCATGCTTTTTTATTTTCGTTATAAAGGATATAAGTGTTTTCGCTTGCAAAATTGAATACGAAGCCTTGAATCTGAAGCATATTCTGAATATTTTTTTATTAAAACAAAGGTAGCTACAAAAGTTTTTGTTTAAAAGTTTTAATAAATTTTTAATTGATAAAGATTCCCGGATTGTATGTTTAAAAACGATTTTTCGTTATCTTCGTCATAATGAAAACATTGCAGCTACTTTTACTTTCTTTGGGCGGACTGGTTTTTGGACAGAATATCCAGAGTATTCAACTGTTCAATCCACAGACGAATGACGAAACACCGGTTATTAATTTTAATCAGCAGTTGGTTTTAAGTTTCGATGATCTTACCAACGCAAGTGAAATCTACAGATACACCATAAAGCATTACAACAGAAACTGGGAAGACGATAATCTGTTTTTTACCGAGTTTGCCAATGGAAGTTTAAATGGTTTGCTGGATAAATTTCAGTACTCTTTCAACACCCTGCAATCGTACACCCATTACACCCTGAACTTTCCGAATGAAAAAATGCAGCCAAAAATTTCAGGAAATTTTGAACTGATCGTTTATAAAGATTCTGCCGAGAAGCCTCTTTTTAAAAGAAGATTTTACGTGGTGGAGGATGCGGCAACTTTAGCTTTGGGGATTTCAAGATTTGCTGATGCCAGAAAACCTGATGCCAACCAAAGGGTAGAAGTGAAAGCCGTTCCGAAAGGGGGAGATTTAGCCTCGAATGTCAATTCCATGACACTGAATGTAATGCAGAACAATAATCCTAATGTTACAATAAATAATTTAAAACCAAGTGCCACATTGGGGAACCAGCTTCTTTTTCAGCAGTTGTCATTGGTTTTTCCCGGGAATAACGAGTTTTATTATTTCGATAATAAAAATATGAATATGGCAGCAGATATGGTTCGTGCAACCGAGCTATTGGAAGGAGTCAACCAGACTTATCTTCATCCTGTCTGGGCTTTTCCGCTGAATTACCAATATCAGCCGGACGTAAACGGAGCTTGGTATTACCGAAGAAATGATCTGGGAAGAGAAAGAGATGCCACAAGAGAGGCAGATTATTCATGGGTGCATTTTTATCTTGATTCTGAACCTACGGACAAAGAAATTTTTGTTTTGGGAGGTTTCAATAATTTTAAGCCAAGTAAAGAAAACCAGATGCAGTATGATGAAGCTTCAAAAAAATATGTAGCAAAAATATATCTGAAGCAAGGTTTTTACAACTATATTCTGGCAACAAAAAATCCTGACGGAACGCTGAATTTCGGTGAAGTGAACGGGAATTTCTGGCAGACGGAAAATCTTTATCAGGCATTTTTATATTATGCTCCTTTCGGAAGAAATTATGACGGATTAATGGGGTATGGTGAATTCAGAACGCTTATGAGATAATCTTCTCAATGAAAAGAATATTTCTATCACTTTCCATTTGTGTTTTTTCTTTATCATGTAGAAAAGAATATGACGTTAATGATTTCAGTGGAAATTTAAAACCTTATCTTGAAAGGCTTTCTAAAGAGAAAGCAATCCCTTTTTCTGATACAGTTGCAAAAAATTTTCTGGAAAGAAATGCATCTAAAGAAGAATTGATAAAACTGATGGATGCGAAGAAACCGCTGTTAAGAGTGGTGGCTTACAGAGCCATTATCAACAGAAGTGAACCTGAATATTTTGATCTGCTGATCAACCATCTAAGTGATACCGCTAAAGTAGCATGGTGGTATTATGAAGATGCAGGAAGCTATTTTTCAGTTTCAGATGTAATGATAAGAAAAGCTTTTGATAAAAACGGATTATCACCAATTCAGAAAAAAGTATTGACGGAGAGGGTTTTATTAGAGCATTCTTATTTAGATATTTCCAACTGGATGATTCAGGATATTGATCCTGATGAAAAATATTATCATTTGATTAAAGAACGGGCAAAAACTAAAAGTAAGGACTGTGGCAATCAGCTAACTTCATGCTATGCATTGAGTAAATTTAGAAAGAAACAGGATGGTAAGCTTTTGCTGTCTGTTTTTGAACAAAATATTAATGGTTATTGTCTGGAGAATATTTTTAAAAGTATCGAGATATTTCCGGATGCTGTATTTTTTCCTTTATTAAAAAGTTATTTTCAAGATAATATTAAAGATAAACTCTCGGAAAAGAAGAACTTAGACAATAATGTGCTTTATTTTGTAAAAGCTGTTGCTGCCTATAAAAATTCAGAAGCTTTGGAAATTCTAAATTATATAGCACAAAATAATACCTATATAAATAAAGGATTCTGGCCTCCTGCTAATAAAACGTATGTTCTGAAAGCTCTTAAAATTCATTATACTCCTGTTTATGATCCTCTAATAAAAGAAATTGAAAAAGAAATGAATCCTTGTGATTTGAAATCGTTGATTTCTGAGATCACAAATGAAACACGAGCAGGAAATCAGCAAAAATGGTAAATGTATTAATTAAAAAAACTCACAGATAAATCCGTGAGATTTGCATATAATAATAGTCTGGAAGTTGCATAAATCTATGTTTTGAATACGGCTGTAATCAGAATATTTTTTTCATCTTCAAAAAGATAATGAATGTTTACGGGATAGCCCTGCATTGTTTCAACAAGGGTTTCCTGAAATCTTTTTTTCTCTTTTTCTGAAATTGCGTTTACACATTCTTTTAGTTCTTCTAAAAAATCAATGCCTTTATTTTGTTTTTCGGCATTAAAAACTCTCATAAGGAGTCTTATGTCGTTTTTGGCGATAGAAGAGAGCAGTATATTCATTTTAAGCACAAAACTTTTTCAGCTCAGAAATGTTTTCATAGAAATCCAGTTTGGTTTTGGGGTTTTCCTTATGAAACTGAATTCTGTATAGAATTTCATCCATGTAGAATTGTGGTATTTCTGCTGTTCTTTCTGTCTCAAAATTTTCTATCATTTGTGCAAAAGCTTCCAGCATTTCAGAATTTAAGTTCTCAATTTTACTTTTTAGAATTTCTACAGTTGCATTCATCATTTCTTTATTTAAGAGATTGAACTTTTTATTTGATAGGGTAAAGGTAATGAAAAATTATTTTATTTTAAAAATTTATTTAATTTTTAGGGGGTGTGTTTTATTTATTTACTATTTTTTTATCATTTTTAATTTTTTTATAGGGGTATTTGTTTATTTTATCGATTATTTGTTTTTGTAGAATAGTGAAGTTTTTTTGTATAATTCAAACAATTTTGAATTATAATGCACTACATAGTGAAAAATTTTAATTCAAGAATACATGATTTATATTAAATATTTTAACATAAAATCTGTTTTGAGATAAAATTTTACATTAATAATGTTAATTGTTATAAAATCGTAATTATGATTTTTTCTGTGATATATATTTTCTATTGAATAATTAATATTTATTTCGTTAATTTGGTGTAGAGTTTATGTTAATTAAATTTAAAACCATTAAATATTTATTATGAAAATGAAATTTATCCTAGTGTCAAGTGTTGCTGTATGCTCTTTTGTTTTCGGGCAAAATGTTCCTTCAAAATTAATTCCGGCGAAAGACGGATTGCATGCAGATTTTATGAGATTCGAAAAAGACAGACCTGCTTTTCAGGGCAGTCCCGTTTTGTTTGATGAAGCTTCGCAGAGACTTTCTCAGGCTCAAGGTCGTAAGTTGGGATTTGAAAAAGATCAGTTGGGATTTGAAACACACAGATTCCAGCAGACCATTGATGGTATTCCTGTAGAATACGGAATGATGGCTGTACAGACAAAAGACGGCAAGATTGTAGGAGAGTCCGGAAAATGGATCGTTAAAACTCCGAAAAATTTAGAGAAAAGCGCAAAAATTTCAGAAAACATCGCTTTACAGAATGCAATGGCATTTGTAGGGGCTGAATCTTACAAATGGCAGAATAAAGAAGAAGAAGAATTCATTAAAAAAGAATCTAATGATGCCAATGCTTCTTTTGCTCCTAAAGGTGAAGTAGTTTATTACTCGGATCCGTCAGATGAAAAAATGAACGACTTAAAATTAGCCTACAAATTTGATATCTATGCAGAGAAGCCTTTAAGCAGACAATATGTTTTCGTAGATGCAAAAGACGGAAAAGTATTGGGGGTTGATGCTATCATCCATGATGTAAATGCTCCGGGAACGGCCGTTACAGGGTACAGCGGAACCAGAAGCATCGTAACAGATTCTTACAACGGAAGCTACCGATTAAGAGAAACCGGAAGAAACGGCGGAACTGCTGTACAGACTTTCAACCTGAAAAAGGGAACCAGCTATGCTTCAGCGGTAGATTTTACAGATGCGGATAACACATGGAATAACGTTAATACCAACAAAGATCAATATGCAACTGATGCACATTGGGGAGCGGAAATGACGCTGGATTATCTGTATACTAAATTCGGAAGAAAGAGTATTGATAACAATCATTTTGCAATAAAATCTTATGTACATTACTCTACCAATTATTTTAATGCCTTCTGGGACGGAAGCAGAATGACCTATGGTGATGGAAGTTCATCTACCAATGGAGGAAAACCTCTTACAGCGTTAGACGTTTGCGGACATGAGATTGCTCACGGAATGACTTCCAAAACAGCAAACCTTGCTTACCAGAGAGAATCCGGAGCATTAAATGAAGGTTTCTCCGATATCTTTGGAAATTCAATAGAACGTTGGGCAAGACCTACACAAAATAGTTGGAAATTAGGAGAAGATTTCAGCTACGTGATCAGAGATATGGCAAACCCGAATGCTTACGGACAGCCGGATACCTATCTTGGAACATACTGGAAAGCAACCACGACAACAGGTTGTGTAACTCCTTCTCAAACCAATGACTATTGTGGGGTTCATACCAATTCGGGAGTTCTTAATTTCTGGTATTATTTATTGGTAACCGGAGGAAGCGGAACTAATGATAAAGGATTTGCTTACAACGTTACAGCAATCGGTCTGGATAAAGCAGCAGCGATTGCTTACAGAACACTGACTACCTATTTATCTTCTTCATCTACTTTCCTGAATGCAAGAACATATTCTCTTCAGGCTGCTGCAGACTTATACGGTGCAGGAAGTGCTGAAGTTACTCAGGTTACCAATGCATGGAATGCCGTAGGTGTAGGAGGCGGAACTTCTGCAGCAGGAAAAACAGCGGTTTCAGATGCATTGTTATACACCATCAGTCCAAATCCGGCAACAGATAAATTTACCGTTTCATTTGAAGGTAAAGAAGGAAGCGGAGTGGTAGAACTGATGAGCTTAACAGGCAAAAGAGAAATTTCCGAGAAAGTGAAATTAACAGACGGAGCAAACAGAGTGGAAATTCAGCTTCCGGGTAATATGCTTCCGGGTATTTATGTAGTAACCGTAAACGGACAAAAAGCAGGGAACTTAATTAAAAAATAATAGTATACCATAATATTTTTAAAAGCAAGACCACAGAAATTTTTCTGTGGTCTTCTTTATTGTTCTTGAGATTTAAAAGGGACTATACCAGATAAAACTCATGAAGTTTTTCCTCGCAAAGTGTTTTTACCACTTCAATCCATCGGTCTTCATCATTAAGACACGGAATGTAATGGAAACCTTCTCCACCGCCGTGTAAAAACTGCTCTTTTCCTTCTACGGAAATTTCTTCCAGTGTTTCCAGACAATCTGAAACGAAAGCCGGACAGACAATGGCTAGGTTTTTTACCCCTTTTTTAGGAATGGTTTCAAGCGTTTCATCGGTATAAGGTTCGATCCATTTGTCTTTTCCTAATCTCGACTGGAAAGAAACAATGGTTTTTTCCTTCGGAAGATTCAGTTTTTCAATTACCAGATTGGTTGTTTTAAAACATTGGTGACGGTAGCAAAACGTATGACTCGGATTGCTTTCTCTGGAACAGCAGTCGTTCAGATTACATGTTTTCGTAGGATCGGTTTTATAAATATGTCTTTCCGGAACACCATGATAAGAAAACTGCAAAGCGTCGAAATTTTCAGGAAGTTTTTCTCTGATGCTTTCCGCTAAACAGTTGATGTAAATATCGCGATCGTAAAAAGGCTGGATATAATTGATCTTTACCTTCGGAAACTTCTGTTTTCTTACGTCTTCTGCTTTTTCCACCACCGTTTCTGTCGTGCTCATCGCATACTGAGGATACAGCGGGAAAAGTACAATCTCGGAAACTCCCTGATCTACCAGCTTCTGAATTCCTGCTTCAATACTCGGCTGTGCATATCTCATCCCGATTTCCACAGGAACATCCACCACTTTCTGAAGTTTCTTCTGAATTTTTTCTGTGATCACGATAAGCGGCGAACCTTCGTCCGTCCAAACCGTTTTATATGCTTCCGCAGATTTTTTAGGTCTTGTGTTCAGGATAATTCCCTGTACCAGAAGCGCACGGAAAAACCAGCGGTAATCGATCACTTTTTCATCCATCAGGAATTCATCCAGATATTCTCTTACATCATTTACTGCCGTAGATTTCGGCGAACCAAGATTTACTAATAAAATTCCTTTCATAAAATATAAATAATGAGCAATGGGTAACGAATAATTAAAATATTACTGATTGCTTATGTTTTTTATCCGTTTACAGCTTCCACTTTTTCTACTAAATCCGGAACAAACTGTTTTAAAATATTTTCAATTCCGCCTTTTAGCGTAGCTGTTGAGCTTGGACATCCTGAACAGGCACCCTGTAAAAGCATTTTTGCGGTTTTGTTTTCTTTGTCATATTCCATTAAAGAAATTTTTCCGCCGTCGTTTTCTACTGCAGGAGCCACGTATTCATTTAAAATGTCTGAAATTTTCTGTTCGTCGTCTGTATATTCTCTGTTGATGATTTTTTCAACCGGATTTTCATGCTTCTGGGCTTCAATATTTGAAATTTCGCCTCCGTTTTGCAGGTATTCTGCAATTAATGCACGAACCGTCATCATTACCTGATGCCATTCTACAGAATTATCTCTCGTAACTGCCACAAAATTATCGGATATAAAGACTTCCTTCGCAAAATCAAATTCATTGAAAATTGCCTGAGCTAAAGGAACGCCTTCTGCTTCATCTCTTGATTTTACTTCCACAAAACCTTCAAGCAGTAATTTGTTCGAAACAAATTTCATTACATTCGGGTTCGGAGTCATTTCCGCATAGATCTGGTACATTTCTTTTTTCTTCTGAAGATAAATTCTAGGGTTTGCAAGCAATTCGTCCTCAATTACATTTTTAAGGCTTTCTGCCACGTGTTCCCATTCTACCGTATCCTGTTTTGCAACTGCTACAAAATTTGCCGTGATGAAAATTCTTTCCACAAACGGATAATTGAAAAGCTCCTGAGCAATCGGAATTTCTGAAATATCTGAATCTCTGTCCAACTCCAAAGATCCCGGAATGAGGTTGTAATCTGCTACAAATTTCATCACTTTCGGGTTTTCGGTTGGCTCTATAAGTATCGTACGCATTTTTTCTTTAAATTTGAGATACAAAAATACGCAATTAGAAATAAGAAGCCGGAAGTTGGGAGTTAGATTTTTGCTATCACTGTAATTTACAATCTATGATTTCAATCGATCATTTTCAACTTGGCGCATTATAAAATTTTCAAAATAAAAAATATGGCACTTATAAAAGAACTTTTAGGGAAAGCCCCACAAATAGGAGAAAATACATTTTTAGCAGAAACAGCAACAATCATTGGTGATGTTACCATGGGAAAAGACTGCAGCATTTGGTATAACGCGGTGATTAGAGGAGATGTTCATTACATCAAAATGGGGAATAAAGTAAATGTTCAGGACAATGCAATGTTACACTGTACGTACCAGAAACATCCTTTGAATATCGGAAATAACGTATCTATCGGTCATAATGCTATTGTTCACGGATGTACCATTAAAGACAATGTGCTTATCGGAATGGGAGCAATTGTAATGGACGACTGTCTTGTGGAAGAAAACTCGATTATCGGTGCCGGTTCTGTGGTAACGCAGGGAACCCATGTGAAATCAGGAGAAGTTTGGGGCGGTGTTCCGGCAAGAAAAATTAAAGATATCAATTCGCAGCTTCTGGAAGGAGAAGTGAACAGAATTGCAGATAATTACGTGAAATATTCTTCATGGTATAAAGAAAACGTGAAAAACGTTGAAGGATAAACTTTAATTTGATGGTGAATGGTGAATTTTGCTTCGCAAGTAAATTTTTCACAGTAAATTTAAATTCATAAAAATAAAAAGCATTGCTGAAAATCCAGTAATGCTTTTTTGTCCTTAGTGAAATTCCTGATAGAATTTTATAATAGTTTTTTAATAAATCAGTTCGGCTTTGCCTTTTATACATTTAATTGCCGTTGGAGGATTTACCATCATGCAGTCCGACATAATTCCGTATTTCTGGTTAAATGCTTTTACTTTTTCAGTATAATCATCAATTCTGCTTAGAATACTTTTCTCCATTTTTTTAGGATAGGCAATGTACAGTTGAGGTCCGCCGCAGGATTTTGCACCCATCGGAGCGAAAGCCCATTCAGTTGCATCCGTACATTTTTCTTTCGTAACTTCAGATTCAATGGAAACCCGAATTCTGTCGAGCTGTGCCTGATCGTATTTCTGGCTGCTTTCATCGGCAGGTCTTTCTGCGATATCCTGAGGAAGATTTGCATTTGCTTCTTTTGCGGTTCCGCAGGAAACAAATACTACCGAAACACTGAATAAGACAGCAGAAATATAAGAAAGAGGTTTTAGCATAATAACTTTTTTCTGTTTCAAAATTTTCAAAACTTATGCCAAGATAAGGATTTTAAGTTTCATTTCCGTAATTTTGACGACGATGAACAATCATTTTTTTGACTTAATAGAACATACCAACCGAAGCGTATTTTTAACGGGAAAAGCAGGAACAGGAAAGACGACTTTCCTCAACGATTTTGTAAAACGTACCAGAAAAAAACACATCGTTGTTGCTCCTACAGGAATTGCAGCCATTAATGCAGGTGGCGTAACCATTCATTCTATGTTTGGACTGCCGCTGAGAACGTTTTTACCGACCACGGAAAGAATCGATACCAGTCTGGCAAATAATATTGCAGACCTGATGCCTCATTTCAAATACAGAAAAGATAAGCTTAAACTTCTGCGTGAAGTAGAAGTGATTATCATTGATGAGGTTTCCATGCTTCGATCCGATGTCCTGGATATGATGGATTTTTCTCTGAGGTTTATCCGTAGAAATAATCAGCGTTTTGGAGGTGTTCAGATGTTGTTCATCGGGGATTTGTATCAGCTTCCGCTTATTGTGAGGGATGAGCATATTCTTAAAATGTACTACAATTCGCCTTTCTTTTTTGATAGCCATGCGATTAAGGAAATTCCGTTGATTACGATAGAGTTAACCAAAGTTTACCGTCAGTCGGATGAAGATTTTCTTGCCATTCTTAATGCGATCCGAGACGGAGATACTGCGAATATAGATTTTGAAAGACTAAATGAAAGATATGATCCGGATTTTAATTCCGGAGATGAACCTTATGTTTACCTGTGTTCGCACAATAAAATGGCAGATGATATCAATCAGGAAAAGCTCGACGAAATAAAAGTAACGTCCAAAACCTACGAAGCGAAACTTTTTGGTGAATTTAAAGAGAACCAGTTCCCGAACGAACAGTTTTTAGACCTGAAAATCGGAGCGCAGATCATGTTTATCCGAAATGATATTTCAGGAGAAAAAAGATATTTCAACGGAAAACTGGGCGAAATTTCTGCTTTGGACGAAAACGAAATTAAAGTAATTCTGGATGGAAGCGAAAGGGAAATTACCGTAAAGCGTGAAGTCTGGGAACAGAAAAAATATTTTCTGGATACCGATAAGAACATCAAGGAGGAAGTTTTGGGAAGCTTTGAACAGTTCCCGATAAAACTTGCCTGGGCAGTTACCATTCATAAAAGTCAGGGTTTAACCTTTGACCGCGTGATTATCGATGCCGGAAAGAGTTTTACCGCAGGACAGGTGTATGTTGCTTTATCGCGTTGCCGTACTCTGGAAGGGATTGTTCTGAAATCTAAAATTACACCCGAAGTTATCTTTAAAGACAACAGAATCCTTCATTTTCATTCCGATACAGTTGCGAATGATCAGGTTGATAAGATTTTAAATAACGAAAAATACGATTACAGCATCAGGAAAGTACTTCGTGCGGTCGATTCTCAATGGCTTTTAAAAGAAATTGAAGACTGGAATAATCTTTCAATCGTAACGAAAAGTCTGGATCATCTTAAAACGAAGCAATTATATAATCAGTTAAAACCTGAAATCGTTAATCTCGGCAAGATATTCGAAAAACTGGAAAGGGTTATTTCCCAAAAGGTGAATAATTTCATTGAGCAGAAAGAAGAATGGTCTGAAATTGAAAGCAAAACCAAAGGTGCGGTGAACTTCTTTTTTACTGAAATCAGAGATAAGGTTTTCAGTCCGCTGAAAGATTTTTATGCTGAAATTAAAGGCACAAAAGGTCTGAAACAGTATAACGAAGATTTCCGCGTATGGCTGGAAGATATTGAAGAATATTTAAACAGTTTAAAGGAAATTCACTTGCTGGAAACCAAGCTTCTGGATGAGATCAACAACAAGGAAGTGACTATGAAAGTCGCAAAAGTTCCGTCTCAGGTTCTCACGTTCCAGTTGTTTGAGCAGGGAAAAACCATCGGGGAAATCGCTCTGGAAAGAGGTTTGGTGAAAGAAACCGTGATCGGTCATCTCGCGAAATTTGCCGAACAGGGATTGCTCGATATTTCAAGAGTGGTCACTTCAGATAAAATAAAAGCCTTTGAAGATATTTTCTACAAAGATCCCAAAGAAACTTTAACGGAGTGGAAAAATGTTCTCCCAAGTGATTTTGAATTTAATGAAATCAGGATTCTGATCAATCATTTTAATTATCTGAAGGAGAAGAATCAATAAATATTGCTGATGTATAAATCACAAACCTAACAGGTTTTTAAAACCTGTTAGGTTTTTTTATCATAATTTTTTTTTGGAAGAATAAATTCCTGATGAATTTTTGTATTTTTAGGTGTTAAATCCTCATCACAATGAAATATCTATTTACTTTTTTGTTTGCATTCTTGCTGAATGCAGATCACGATTCCAAATTCAATTACGATCTGCTCATTGGTTCATGGTCGCAGAAATCCATTGCGAACAGCAATTCTACCGGAATATTCACCTTTAAAAAAGACAGTACGGCAAGTCTTGAAATGATCGATCAGGCTTCCAACGGAATGATTGGCGGAATGACCGGTCCTTATAAAATTGAAAAAACCAAAGGAAATCTGAAAATTACGTTACTGGGAAAAGAAAAAACATTTGAAATTCAGGAACTGACTAAAGATGTTTTGGTGATTCAGAATAAAATGGAAGGTAAAGAAAAACAGGTATTTAAACGGTATACCGAAGAAAAATAAAAGTTTTCTGAGAAGAACTAAAAACGGTCAGCAATTGATAAAATTACTGACCGTTTTTTATTTATTCAGCATATCCTGATTTACACGATAGCCTACAATTTTGATATCGCCGTTTTCATCTTTTTCCAGAGTGAAGGTCTCCTGTGTTTTTTCAGCACCTCTTTTCACATCGTAAACGAAAAGATATTCACTTTTGGGATTGCTGCCTTTTACAACCAGTGTTTCCCAGTGAGAAAGATTATATTCCTCAACCGGACCTATTTGCCCTGTTACATTTAAAAGTTCTATAAGTTTTTCTTTACTCGTTACGCTGAAAAATTTTTCTCCAAACAGCTTATAAATGTCGTCCTGATTTCCACCGTATCGGATTTCCCAATAAAACTTCTGCGGCACTTTTTCACCATCGGCTTTGTCGGATTCCCGGTCTTTGTAAAACTGGTTGAAGTTACAGCTTAGTAATAGAAAGGATAAAAGAAGTAGATAAATACTTTTCATGTTAAATTATTTTTTTTAATCGTTATATGTGATTTTCTTATGTTTAATTTTTTTGAAAATTTAATAGTAATGATATTGAAAATGCTGTGCACATCGAAGATAAAATAGATTCGTAATTAAGAGGTCAGCTTCGTTAACAAATTCATTTAACTTCTGAATCCGCTCCGTTTTTTCCTGCTCTGTGGATTCTTTGTCAATTTTAACTTCGTCGTCGATCATTTGTCTCAGAGACTGTATGTAAAGCTTCTTTTGTTTTGAAATATCATATTCATCTTTGGATTGACTGTTATCTGATTCAGAATGAAGATAGACAGCATATTCAGCATCTGCAACAAGGCGGGATTGCTGATGCCCGAAAAAAGTTCCGCCATTCGCGAGATAAGCAAATATCGAATTGATAGCAGAGTAAATTCTTATTAATTTTTTGCGATGTCGGGCATTCTTTTCTACTCCGTTCTTTTGTGCCAAAAAATAAGCGTACAGATTATAATACTGATCTTGTCCGGCTTCACTGCTGAAATCTGAATCGAAATTTCGGTAAGTAATATCTGGACTTTGGATTAATTCATCGAAAAATTCAGGGTGATTATCGACTATTTTGTTGAAATCTTGTCTGCTCAGTTTTAATGAAAAATCATTTTCATTACGTATCACTACAGTATCGAGTGTTGTATAATGTTTTGAATTTAAATTTTTTATTTTTTGACTTTCATATTTTTTCTGTTTATCTTCAGCAATCTTTGAAAAAATATTCGTGTTTGCAGTCAGTGAATCTTTGTTTTCAGTTGTCTCTTTTACAATTTTGTTTTTTCACAGCTTATAATGAATAAAAGCAGTAAGATTACACTTTTCTTTTTCACCGTTTAGTTTTTAGAATAATAAAGATATAACATAAATGGCATATATTAAATAGTAGAGAATTTAAATTTTTTTCACCGAAATAGAAACACCTTTATGATCACTCATCACATTTTTATCCACAAAAATTCCGTACTCTGTATCGTCTGAAAAACCTTTGGGAATGATAATGTGATCAATATTTTCTTCAATTTCTGAGGTAGAATTGATTAAGTTTAATTCTTTAAATAGACTTTTTAAAGTTTCCGTTGTGCTGGAACTGATTGAAAATCGTTCTTCTTCTTTTCGGAAGGATGTATTAAAATCGCCAACGATAAAAATATTTTTGTTCTCAGCTTCAATTTTTCGGCAATCGCGAATGGTATTCTGCAATTCTATATCCACAAAAGGTTTTCGGTTAAACCAAGTTCCGATAATGGTACAGTAGAATACGATCTTTCCCAATTCTGTTTCAAATTCCAAAGCGAGATTGGTTTTATCATCCGTCACATCATATTTTTTCGAATATGGAATTTTAGAGTATAAAACTGTCCGGAAAGCTTTTTCTCCTTTTAAATATTCTGAATAATTGAGATTTTCATAAACAGTGTTTTCAGGAATTGGCAAACAGAGATATTTATACGGGAAATTTTGAAGATCAAGATCAATGGCTTCAGTAAGAATAAGGAAATCGAAATCAAACTGATTGAGAAATTCTGCGGTTCCTGAAGATTTCTTTTTTCTTGCCCAATCGATGTTGAGGGTTGCAATTTTCAATAATCTCTGTTTAAAATTAATTTCCGTTGATTGTTGTCATAATAACTTGCATGAAGACTTGTATCTTTGAAGAATATTTCTTCATTTTCTATTTCATTAAATCTTTGCTTATCAGTTTTTACAAAATCAATTACCGTAAATGTGTTTTCATCTAAAATGGTGAAATCAACAAGTTTTAAATATTCAGGAACAGATTTCCTGTCGATCATAATCTTTCCGCCGCCAAGTTGATGTCTGTCCTGTCCATTTTTCTTCACTCCGGAAACCCAATATTCTTCGCCCGTTTCAATATCAAAATGATTTCCTGAAATGCCGGGAATTTTAAGTTTTTTAAGAGCCTTATTATTGAAATATACCGTTTGTCCGGATTTTGAAAATTCAACCACACCAATCCATGCGAATCCGTGATGACCGGAAGATTTGTTTTCGATATATCTTATTTTTGATTTCATGGCTTTTGAGATTTATTTTAAATCAGAGTATTTAATTTCTTTTTTTAGATTGTATTTTTGAAGTAAATCTGAAATTATATCGAAAAACCACTGCGGAGCTTTTGGACTTACTATAATTTCTTCAATTAGAGTGTTAACATCAACATCTAAATATTTTCCAAATTGATTTTCTTCTTTTGACCAATCATACTCTAGTCCAGATTCAAAAGGTACTTTATAAATCAATCTTATTTCTTTTTCGTAATCATAATGAATACTCTTATGAATTATAGGATAATTCATATTTCCTAATTGCATTTTATCTTTTTTATAATCAAGATATTTAATTTCACTTAACTGTATTTGTTCATCAGTGTCTCGAAAAGCAGTTTTTAATCTCTCAATACTAGTTTTTATCATAACTCCTTTGGATAAATCTGAATAAATTTTCCACAATGCATATGATTCTGAATTGTATTTATTCCAACAAGAAACACAAACTAATTTTTTATATTTCTCTTTGGCTTCTTTTTCTTCAGATATTGTTTGTTCTACATGCTCTTCAACACTAGTGCTAATAATATCTAATAAATGATTTTTAGTAAAATATGTATACCATTCTTTATAATCTTTAGCTTGTAAGTTCAGGAACTGTTCCTTCATAGTTATCTTCAAATTTATCTAGTCGAGAAAAGTATAGTCTATTTGTTTGAATTAGTGAAAGAAACTTGACTAAATCTAAATATCTTACCATTTTATAATTATCTGAAGGAAAATATACTGGAGCAGTTTTAGTTGTGGGTATTTCAATTGGCATTGTAGTTTTTTAGTAAATATAAATAATTTTAAACCTAAAGCTATAGAGAATTTAAAATTTAATAAGTTTTAGTTATTCATAGTTTTTCCCTGAACCTCACCATTAATCCTATCGATTACAAAAAGTAACTAATGCAGTTTATTAGTCTTATCTTTGCTGCGTAAAAATTTAAAATAATGAAACCGACAAAAGTTTTATGAAATGCTTTTGTCTAACAAAATATCCCGATATGAAAAATTTTGAAATATCAGTATTGGATCTTGCCCCTGTAAAGCAGGGAAAAACTGTTCATGATACCTTTCAGGACAGCTTATCTTTAGCCAATCATGCTGAACATTTAGATTATAAAAGATTCTGGCTTGCCGAGCACCACAATATGGAAAGCATTGCCAGTTCTGCAACCTCCGTTCTGATTGGTTTTATCGCCAACGGAACAAAAAAAATAAGAGTCGGTTCCGGAGGAATTATGCTTCCGAACCACAGTTCATTAGTCATTGCCGAGCAGTTCGGAACCCTTGAATCCCTATTTCCCGGAAGAATTGATCTTGGTTTGGGAAGAGCTCCCGGAACAGATGGTTTAACCGCTCAGGCTTTGGGAAGAAATCCTGCAATGATCAATCAGCAGTTTCCAAGACAGATTTTAGAATTACAGAAATATTTTTCCGAAGAAAACCGTGATGCCTTGGTTCGTGCAATTCCGGGAGAGGGACTGGATATTCCGATGTATATTTTAGGTTCCAGTACAGACAGTGCTTTTTTGGCAGCAGAATTGGGACTTCCGTATGCTTTTGCGGGGCATTTTGCGCCGGAGCAGATGGAAATGGCTTTCAATATTTACAGAGAACATTTTGAACCGTCAAAATACTTAGACAAACCTTACATCATTGCCTGTGTAAACGGAGTTGCAGCAGAAACTTCGGAAGAAGCTCATAAAATGTCCACAACATTGTTTCAGGCTTTTATTAATATTATCCGAAACGATAGAAAGCCTTTTGCGCCGCTTATTGATGATATGGACGACATCTGGTCGCCCATGGAAAAATCTATGGTGTTGCAAAAACTGAGATATACTTTTATCGGAAATCAGAGTGAAATCGAAGAAAAGCTGAAAAGTTTTCAGGAAAAATTCAATGTGGATGAACTGATGATTAATTCCCACATTTACGATCATCAGAAAAGACTGGAATCATACAGTATTTTCAGAAAAGCTAAAAATTCCCTATTGGTCGAAGCGAACTAGCATAAAAACTTCTTCAATAGGTTAACAGAAAATAAAAAAGAGTCCGTCTCAGAATGTATGAGAACAGACTTTTTTATCGTTTTTCTTGAATTCCTTACGGATGATCTTTAAACAAACGCTTTCAATTTCTTGGTTTCATGTAAGAGCTTATTATTGTAGCTTTTATACGATTTTCAGCGATTGAATCAATCCGTTCTCAAACTCGTAATGATAAGTCAAAACAATCGGACTTCCCGGAAAATTGCCCGAGACTTCGGCTTTCAGTTCCTGTTTGGTTTCTGAATAGTCTAAAGGTTTCATAGTTGCTTGAAATTCTTTGTTGGCTTTATCTATCCAGTTTTCGATTTCTATTTTCCCGTGATATGTTTTTCCTTCGTCAAAAACGACGGCTGCTTCGGTAAAGCAGTTGGTATAAGCTGTACTGTCAAAATTGTCCTGTGCTTTTACTAAATCGGTGATTACTTTTGGTAAATTCATTTTTTTTTATTTTTTATGATGATTATATTAAATAGTAGGAATGGTTCCGCCATCAATTACGAATTCAGTTCCTGTAAGATAGGCTGCTCTTGGTGAAACTAAGAACCCAACCAGTTCGGCAATTTCTTCGGGTTGTGCAGGTCTGCCAAAAGGTATTCCGCCCAATGCGTCCATTACACTTTGTGTTGCCTGTTCTTTTGTAATGTTTGAGCTTTCTGCAATACGATCCATCATTTTTTCGGAAGCACTTGTCATGATCCAGCCCGGTGAAACGGTCAGAACCCTTACTCCTTTTGCCGCAACTTCATTGGATAAACTTTTGCTGTAATTAATTAATCCTGCTTTTGCCGCCGCATAAGGCAAAGTAGAATCGTAAAGCGGCAATCTGCCCTGTATGGAAGCAATATGAATAATCACACCACTTTTTTGCTCAAGCATTTTCGGTAGAAATCCTCTGTCTAAACGGACGGGAGCCAATAAATTGGTTTGAATAGACAGTTCCCAGTCTTCATCGTTCAGAACCGCAAAACCATACTTTTGTTTCGGAACCCCCAGATTATTAACCAGAATATCCAGCCTTCCAAATGTTGCTAGAACTTCTTCCACCACTTTTTCGGTTCCTGTTGCCGTACTTAAATCTGCTGAAATGAAATAGTGGTTGTCATCAGAGATTTCCGGTGGGTTTCTTGCTGTGATAATTACTTTTGCACCTGCGTTTGAAAGCCGTTCTGCAATCGCTTTTCCGGCTCCTTTTGTTCCTCCTGTTACCAAGGCTGTTTTACCTGATAATTCGTTATTGAAATTAAAATCCTGTTTCATTGCTAAAATCTTTAGGACAAAGTTCAGACTTATGTACAGTCCTTACAAGTACGGAAATACGATTCATATAGGGATAAATTTTTCCCCTATTGTACATTTTGGAACATAGGTTTAACTTTGTGTAATGTATGAGAGAAAAGTTTTACCCAATCTGAATTGTGGTTTGGATCTTATTGGCGAAGTATTGTACGGAAAATGGAAAATCCGTTTACTGTGGTTCATTAATGAAGGTTATTTGCGTCCCAGTGAACTGCAGCGCAAAATACCCGATGCAACAAGACGGGTGTTGAATATTCAGTTAAAAGAACTCGAAGAGCACGAATTAATTATCAGAAAAATTTATCCTGTTGTACCGCCCAAAGTAGAATACAGCCTTACTGAACTGGGAAAAACGCTGATTCCTGTAATTTCTGCATTGGGAAATTGGGGAGACAAGAATGAAGAGCATTTACGATCAGTTATTTTAAAGCGTTTGAACTCCGAAAATAAATAATGTGTTTTTTAAACTTAAATCCGGAAATATTTACAACTCTGTGTTCGGCAGATAATAAAGAGTTTATATTATTGGCGATGCTTATTTTTATGAGTATCTTTGCACAAATTTAAAAAGTAAAAATGTCTGATATTAAGTTAAATACTATTCCAGAGGCGATAGAAGACCTTAAAAATGGTAAAATAATCATAGTAGTGGATGATGAAGACAGAGAAAACGAAGGCGATTTTCTTTGTGCAGCAGAACTTACAACACCGGAAATTATCAACTTTATGGCGCTTCACGGAAGAGGGCTTATCTGTATGCCGCTTCCCGAAAAAAGATGTGATGAGCTTGGTCTTGAAGTAATGGTAAGCCGAAGCAGCGATCCGAAAGAAACAGCTTTCACCGTTTCTGTAGACCTTTTAGGAAACGGAACTTCCACAGGAATTTCTGCAAGCGACAGAGCGAAAACCATTCTGGCTTTGATGGATGAAAAATCTAAACCGACAGATTTCATGCGTCCCGGTCATATTTTCCCATTGAGAGCAAAAAAAGGAGGTGTTCTGAAAAGAGCAGGACACACAGAAGCTGCAATTGATTTAACTTGTCTTGCCGGTTTAAAAGAAGGAGGCGTAATCTGTGAAATCATGAATGAAGACGGTTCTATGTCGCGTTTGCCGGAGCTTTATGCTTTTGCACAGAAACACGATATGAAAATTGTTTCCATTGAAGATCTAATTCATTATCAGCTTAAAAAAGGAAATCTTATTGAGAGAATTGAAGAAAGAAAAGTAAAAACGGCTTACGGAGATTACGATTTCTTTGCTTTCAGAGAAACTTCCAACGATCAGATCCATTTTGCTTTAACGAAGGGTTCCTGGACTGTTGATGAGCCTGTTTTGGTAAGAGTTCAGTCATCAGATTCTTATTTTGATGTGTTAACGAGATTAAATAACGGCGAAAAACCTCAGTTGGAAAAAGTAACCTCAATGGTGAATGAAGCTGGAAAAGGAGCCATTGTTTTCATTAATAATGTTTCAAGCTCTGAAAATACATTAAGAAAGCTTCAGCAATTCCTTAATTATCAGGACGGACAACAGCAACATCCGACTTTGGCATTCAACTACAGAGATTACGGAATCGGAACACAGATACTGAAAAATCTCGGAATTAATAAATTTAAAGTAATCACTCAGAATCCTAATGTAAAACCGCAGGTTGGCGGATATGACGTTGAGGTAACGGAAATGGTGCAACTATAAAATGCGAATTGTGAATGGTCAATTTTGCTCTGCAAGTGAATTTTTACAATGTTAAAATTGATAATGAAATGAATTCACTGTTGACAATTCACTTCGACGAAATAAAAATGGCTTGAGAAATCAAGCCATTTTTATTTCGTCGAAATTCCTGAAACCGTTCAGAAAATCTTTGATGTTCATTCTCTTTTTTCCTTCAAGCTGTAATTCTGATGGAAAATATTCTCCGTCTTGGGTGTAGATCTTAAATTCATTTTTAGAAATTTCCAGACTTCCGGCTTTTTTTCCATGATCTGAAATTTCAAATTTTCCACCGAAAATTTTAAGTCCTTTTTCTTCTTCGCCTATTTTTAAAGTGGTGAATGCCGCAGGATAAGGAGACATACCCAAAATAAACTGATGAATTTCTTTCGAATTTTTCGTCCAGTCGATTCTTGTATCTTCTTTAAAAATTTTAAACGCATTTTTCGGATGCTCAACTTCCGGCTGCGGTTTTTCGGTAATTGAATTTTCTGCCAATCCGTCTAATGTTCTTACCACAAGTTCAGAGCCCATTTCCATGAGTCTGTCGTGAAGACTTCCCGCATTTTCATCCGGTAAAATAGGGAGTTCTTCCTGAAGCAGAATATTTCCCTCATCAATTTTTTCGTTGATAAAAAACGTTGTAGCTCCGGATTTTTCTTCTCCGTTGATAATTGCGTAATTGATGGGTGCTGCACCTCTGTAATCGGGAAGTAAGGAAGCATGAAGATTGAATGTTCCCATTTTAGGCATTTCAAATAAAACTTTCGGCATCATTCTGAAAGCGACCACCACAAAAACATCGGCTTCCAGTTTTCTTAATTCCTCTAAAAATTCGGGATTTCTCAGTTTTTCAGGCTGAAAAACAGGAAGATTATTTTCTACGGCAAAAACTTTTACCGGAGACTGATTGATTTTCTGTCCGCGTCCGCTCGCTTTATCCGCAACCGTTACAACGCCTACAACTTCGTGATGAGAATGATGAATCGCTTCCAGAGAAGCTTTGGCAAACTCCGGAGTTCCTAAAAATACAACTTTCAATGATTTCATAGTGCAAAGATAAGGTCTTTGATGAAGGATTGAAAGATTTGGTTTTAAAATTGAGAGTTGGTATCAGAAAAATGTCATACTGAACTCAACGAAGTATCTCAGTTAAAATGCCAATTCCGTTATTTTTAAGAGATGAGAAAAGATCTTACGCCAAAGCATACGTTCTGAAATTCAGCATTTTTACTTTTCCGGTATCCAGAAGAAAAATTAAATTTTCCAGAATATTCTCTTTGGAATGATAGCTGAGCTGAATAGAGAGTTCTTCAATCGTTGCCGGTCTTTTACTCAGCAAATTGAGGATCTGCTGGGAAATGTTTTTCCCGAAAATCGACTGTTTGTTTCGTTCACATACCGAACATTGTCCGCAGTTTTTAGCATTTTTTTCACCAAAATAGTTCAAAATGAGCTTCATTTTACAGTATTTATCATCTTCGATGTAAAATTTCATCTCTTCCCACTTCTGGATTTTATTTTTCTGAATATGTTCAAAAAGTTTCCAGTAAATGGATCCGTTTAATCTTTCGTCTCTTGGTTTTAAAAATTTAATGCTCGATAAAGCACCGTCAATATATTCCACATAGCCTTTTTGTTGAAGTTCTTTTAATCTTTCTTTGATCAATTCCACACTGGATCCGATTTTTCCACTTACCTGATGTTCGCTGAACATCACTTTATGTGTAGTAATTCCGGAAATGGTACGAAGCATCAGTTCTAAAAAATAGGCATCTTTTCTGGGCAACTGATCAATTTCATGGGCTTCCATTAATAGCTGAAGCGATGAAAGACTTTTATGTTCGTTGAAATAAATTATTTCCTGATTGTGAAGAAAATTGAGAACATTTCTGATCTTCGCATTGGAAAGTTTCGTGAAATTATAAATTCCGTTGATATTTAGTTGAAAAACTTTTTCCGGAAGCTCAAATTCGGCAACCTGAAAAATAGAGTAGAGGTAGGTAACGATTTTTAGAAATTCAGCTTTATTGGGAATCTGGTTTTTTAAAATCTGATCAAAATTTAAAAGTTCCTGCTTATTCCAAAGCAGAAATGCGAAACTTTCTTTTCCGTCTCTTCCGGAACGCCCGATTTCCTGATAATAATTTTCAATGGAAGGAGCAGGAGAGTAGTGCAGTACAAAACGGACATTATCTTTATCAATTCCCATCCCGAATGCATTGGTGGAAATTAAGACATGATTATTGCTTCTGTTCCATACTTCCTGTTTCGTGTTTTTTTCTTTCGTGGATAAACCTGCGTGAAAATAATCTACATTTTTAAGCTGATTTTTTTTCAGAAATTCACTGAGGAGTTCGGCTTCTTTTCTTGTTCTCACATAAACAATTCCTGCTTCATTCGAGAATTTTAAAATATCATATACTTTCTGAAATTTATCCGAAACTTCTTCCATGAAAATTTTAATGTTATCTCTTTTAAAACTTTTCTGAAAAACCTGCGGATTTTTTAGTTCCAGTTTTAATTTTATTTCCTCCAAAACTTTTGGCGTAGCAGTTGCCGTTAAAGCCAGACAAGGAATTTTAGGGTTTTTTTTTCTGAATTCTTTGATATTCTGATAACTCGGGCGGAAATCCTGTCCCCATTCTGAGATACAGTGCGCCTCATCAACTGCGATGAAAGACAGTTCGATTTCTTCAATATTTTGGAGAAACTGCTTGTTGGTGATTCTTTCAGGAGAGACATACAGCATTTTTGTTAGTCCTTCTTTGCATCGGTCATAGATATTTTCTGCATCATACTCATCCAGTTCCGAAGAAAGATATTCTGCTTCAATTCCTCTTGATTTCAATTGGTTTACCTGATCTTTCATCAGTGCCAATAAAGGAGAAATGACCAGACAGGTTCCTTCTTTTAATAAGGCGGGAAGCTGATAACAAAGAGATTTTCCGGCTCCGGTTGGCAACAGGACAAGAGTATCTTTTTCATTAATAACAGAATCGATAATCGCTTCCTGAGAATCGCGAAAACGATCATATCCCCAAAAATGTTTCAGGGTTTTAAATTTTAACTCTTGAAAATCTTGCTGAGAAATCATAGGATAAAAGTAATAAAAGTATTCTGACAAAAAAAGCCACGCAATGCATGGCTTTTATATATTTAATAATAAATTTTTATTATTTAGCTTCGAAGTAAACTCTTCTGTTTGCTCTGTTTTTCCATTCAGGACATTTAGTAGCAGGGTCGCATTCAGGATATTTAAGGTCTTTTTCACCTCTACCTACTGCGTTAAGTTTACCGGACTGAACTCCGTTTTTAATTAAATAATCTTTTACGTTGTTCGCTCTTCTTTCAGAAAGTTTTTGGTTGTATGCATCAGAAGCTCTCGTATCTGTTGCTCCAACTACCGTGTAAGATCCACTGGAAGAATTAATGTAATTTACTGCGTTGTTAAGAATTGGAGTGTTAGAAGGTAAAATTCTGTCTGAATTCAGATCAAATTCAATTCCTTCCAGAGTTCTTGTAGAATCAGTTACAGGTCCAACCGGAGTAGGAGCTGTTGTAGGACAGCCTTGGTTTTCAACTGGTCCCGGAACGGTTACACACTTATCATATAGATCGATTACACCGTCAAGATCAGTATCAAGAGCTACACCCGCACCGTCCACTCTTGCACCTGCAGGAGTATCAAGCTGTCTGTCCCAATCGTCGCAAACACCGTCGTTATCAAGATCTCCTTTTTTACAAACTTCAATATCCTGGTTTTTATTAGCCAAAACATCTAATTTATAATAGATCTCCTGAAGCGGATCGTGCCACATTAAATGAGATTCGTGTTTTCCAAGTTTTAAAGAAACCCCTAAAGTAGCGTTGAAGAAGTTATCAGAAACCTGCTCTTCACGCTGGTTGATCGTGCTGTATTTGTCTCCTCCACCGTCAAATTCATCATCACCGGTAACGGCATACATTACTCTACCTTCGATATCGATTCTTCTGTTTACTTTAAATTTCACACCGGCACCTGCCTGAGCAAACATAGATCCAAGTTGGAACGGCTTGATTTCCGTTGCCAATCTTTGTCCTTTATCATCTTTCTGATAAGCTCTGTAGGCTAAAGTTCCAATACCTGCATATCCATGTAAAGCCCATCTGTAAGGAGAATGGTTATCCACTCTTCTGAATAGGTTTGAGAAGTTAATGTCTCCTAATAATGAGATTGCATCATATTGCGTTCTTGCAGCTACACGTTGATACGCTGAAGCGTCAGAAGGCGCAGAATCTTTTGTATTAAACCATCCCTGTCTTGTTTCTCCTCTGTCGTATTGTAAATTAAGACCGAAAGCATGAGTAATGGCTTTATCAATACTTACATATGCAGAATAACCAAAAAGGTTTTTACCGTTTCCGCTTTTTATAGATGTTAAGTCTGCAGATTGAACTAATGGTACACCAGCACCGAAAGAGATTGCCCAATCGTTAAATCTTTTAGATTTATTGGTAAACGGGGAAACATTTGCAGAGCCCGAAGAAAACGTATTTGGATATTGTCCGTTTGAAACTACTGCAGTTGAGTCCTGTGCAAAGGCAACTGTAGGAACAGTAAGTGCTAATGCAACAATTGCTAAACTTAATTTCATAGTGTATTTTTTATTTAGTTAATTAAATGATTTAGTTATAATTATTTGGCTGTAGTAGGACAACCTTGGTTTTCTACCGGTCCCGGAACCGTTACACACTTATCGTATAAATCGATTACGCCATCCAGATCCATATCTAAAGCAACTCCGGCTCCGTCTACTCTTGCTCCTGCAGGAGTATCAAGCTGTCTGTCCCAATCGTCGCAAACACCGTCGTTATCAAGATCACCTTTTTCACATACTACAAGTTCTGTGCTTTTATTTTCCAAAACATAGGTTCTGTAATATGCTTCCTGTAAAGGATCATGCCAAGCAAGGTGAGAATTGTGTTTTCCCAATTTGAAAGAAACTCCCAGATTCACCGTCCATGCGTTATCAGATCTTCTTTTATCAAGCATATTATACTTTGAAACTTTTGAAGTAACATCGTAATCTGCAGGACCTGCATTACCACCACCGTCGAATTCGTCGTCTCCACTGATGATGTACATTGTTCTGGCTTCAATGTCGATAAGTTTTGAAACTTTATATTTCAAACCTGCACCAATCTGATAATAGATTGAGTTGATGTCTAACTTTTGATTGATGAATAAAGGAATTCTTGCGGGAGTAGTGCTCCATCTGAATTCATTATTATCATACAAAGAAGTATTGAAATTCATTAAACCAACACCTGCATAACCATGTAGTGCCCATCTGTAAGGAGAATGATTGTCTACTCTTCTTAAAAGGTTAGAAAAGTTTACATCTCCCATTAAAGCAATCTGGTTATATTTCGTTTTTGCTTCTGCAACTCCGGCAGCTACACCTGCAGCTCCTTCAAGCTGTCCTCTCTGATTGGTTTCCCCTCTCTGATAGATAAGGCTGATTCCTACAACATGGGTAATCTGTTTGTCTAAACTTACATATGAATTGTATCCCCAGTTGATTTTTTTATCTGTAATAGACTTCAGATCAGAATGCACCATAAAGGCTGCACCTCCACCTACTGATACAGACCAGTCGTTGAATCTTTTAGCTTTTGTGTCGAAAGGTTGAACATTGGCAGAACCAGAAGAAAATGTATTGGGATACCTATCATTTGAAGTAACAGCTATACTATCTTGTGCGTAAGCAGCAATAGGCAACGTAGCCAATAATAATAAACCTAATTTCATACAATATGTTTTATGTTTTATTTGATAAAATTGCTTAATAATATTTTTGAAAATTCTCTTTCAAAAAGATGCTTTTTGTGAGGGATTTCCAATCTTTCTGAGACAAATTTTAATTCATTGTACGTAACGATATCTATGTCTATTACTCTATCAGAATATCCTCCTGAAGCTTTAGAATCGTTAGCTCTTCCCATTTCTTTTTCAATACTTTTAACAAAATCAAGCAGTTGAATCGGCGAAAGACGAGTAAACATTATCAGTGCAATATTACAAAAAATATTAGAACTGGCAAATTCTACGGGGTCAGATATTAAAAATTCACTTAATTGTAATATTTCATTTTCACCGGTTTGCAGTTTTTCTATGGCTGTTTCCAGATTTTTTTTTTGATCTCCAAGATTACTTCCGAGTAACAAAACGACTTTATGTTGCGACATATCGTAAAATGATTGATTTATGAAAAGTTTTTTTAAAAATGTACTGGCAAATATAGTGGCTATTGTCATTTTAGGCGCTGTGTTTTTCTTCTTTTTCATCATCATGCTGGTGTTCAGCGCGATGGGAAGTGAGAAATCTGTGGTTGTAAAGAAAAATTCTGTCCTTACGATTAATTTAAAAACCAATATAATAGACAGTCCTACAGAGGAACAGAAAGGGCTTTTTAATATTAGCGATCAGACTAAAAATGTTTTGATTTATGATGCCATCGAAGCCATCGAAAAAGCAAAAACGGATGATAATATTAAAGGAATAAGTATTGAAGCCGATTATTTAAATGCAGGAATTACCCAGATTGACGATCTCAGAAATGCTATTCAGGATTTTAAAAAGAGCGGAAAATTTGTTTATGCTTATGGAAATACGGTTTCTCAGGCAGCTTATTATTTAGGATCGGTTGCAGATCAGTATTATCTTAATCCTTCGGGAATGATCGAGCTTAAAGGTCTGGCAACGGAAGTCGCTTTTTATAAAGATTTTGCCGACAAATACGGAATCGGGATTGAAGTTATCCGTCACGGAAAATTTAAATCTGCGGTTGAACCTTTTTTAAGAAATGATATTTCTCCGGAAAATAAAGAGCAATTAAGCACACTTTTAAATGATATCTGGAAAAACACTTCTTCAAGAATGGCGGTTTCAAGAAAAATAGATACGGCACAGTTCAGAACGGTGGTCGACAGTTTGTATGGAATGATTCCTGATTTAAGTTTAAAATATAAACTGGCGGACAAATTAATTCAGAAAACAGAATACGATCAATTAATTAAATCGAAATTAAATTTAGCAGGAGAAGATAAGCTGAATAAAATTTCTTTAGGAAAATACATTGCTTCTTATTCAGACGATGAAAAATCGGGAGACAGAGTAGCGGTTTTGTATGCTTCAGGTTCCATTAACGGTGGAGACGATTATAATGATATCCATTCGGAAAAATACATTAAATACATCAAGGAACTTCAGGATAACGATAAAGTAAAGGCGGTTGTTTTCAGAATTAATTCTCCGGGAGGAAGCGCAAATGCTTCGGATGAGATTTTATTTGAACTTCAGCAGTTGAAAAAGAAAAAACCATTAATTGTATCTTTTGGTGACTATGCCGCTTCAGGAGGATATTACATTGCAATGGCGGCAGATAAAATTTATTCGGAACCTAATACACTTACAGGATCTATCGGAGTTTTCGGAGTAATTCCTTACTTCAAAGATATTGCGAATAAAAACGGAATCCGTTCCGATATTGTTTCTACGAATGCGAATTCTCAATATTATTCTTCTTTAAACGGAGTTACGCCTTACGGAGTAAGCTTAATTACCAGAAGTGTGGAAGGAACTTATAAAAGATTCGTGCATTTTGTAACGCAGAACAGAAAACAGACTTTCGAACAGATCGACAGTGTAGGTGGAGGAAGAGTATGGAGCGGAACCAGAGCCAAACAGATCGGTCTTGTAGATGAATTGGGAACATTGAATGATGCCGTGAAATTTGCCGCTCAGAAAGCCGGATTAAAGTCTTACGCAGTTTCTTCTTATCCTAAAAGCATGACGCCTTTCGAGCAGATTTTTAAAGATCTTAATGAAGAGGATATCTCTGCAAGAGTGGTGAAGAATAAAATCGGAAAAGCAAATTATGAACTTTTAGAGCAGATCGTGGAAGAAAGAAAGCTGCAGTCTGAAGTGAAAATGGAAATGCCTTACCAGATTAAAATCAACTAACTAAATTATATATTGTACAAAGAAACGGCGGATTTGAATTTCAAATCCGCCGTTTTAATTTTTTATGGCTAATCAAACTTAGCTTTTCTTTGTAATCATTCCGTAAATCCACAGAACGATTAAAGCGCCTCCCACTGAAAAAATAATGGGCCAGAAGTGAAACATTCTTTCATCACTTGCTCCGCCGCCGCCAAATATGGCATTGGCAATAAACCCGCCGACAAAAGCTCCGATGATTCCTAAAATACAGGTCATTAGCCAACCCATATTTTGTTTGCCAGGCATTATCATTTTAGCCAAAGCACCTACAACCAGTCCGAAAATAATCCAAAGAATAAATGTGAACATAATAATTATTTTTTTAAAATTAGTGTTAATAGATACAGCTAATTTATAAAAAAATATGAGCTGTTATCTTTTTTTGAAAAATGAATCTACAAACTCCGTACCATTAAACAACTGCAGGTCCTGCATCTTTTCTCCGACACCTATATATTTCACAGGAATCTGGAACTGGTCTGAAATCCCGATAACAACTCCTCCTTTCGCTGTTCCGTCTAATTTTGTTACCGCTAAAGCATTAACTTCCGTAGCGGCTGTAAACTGTTTTGCCTGTTCAAAAGCATTCTGCCCGGTAGAACCGTCAAGAACCAGTAAAATCTCATGAGGCGCATCCGGAATAACCTTCTGCATTACTCTCTTGATTTTAGAAAGCTCATTCATTAAATTGATCTTGTTGTGAAGTCTTCCTGCCGTATCAATAATAACCACGTCTGCATTTTGGGCAACGGCACTCTGTACCGTATCAAAAGCAACGGAAGCCGGATCTGAGCCCATCTCCTGCTTTACGATAGGAACTCCGACTCTCTGGCTCCAGATCACCAGCTGATCTACTGCAGCGGCTCTGAAGGTGTCTGCAGCGCCTAAAACCACTTTCTTTCCTTCCGTTGTAAACTGGTGTGCCAATTTTCCGATGGTAGTTGTTTTTCCTACCCCGTTTACGCCGACAACCATAATAACGTAAGGTTTCTTGGAGGCATCGATGTTTCCGGTTCCGGCGTGAGGATTTTCAAGCAGAAGACCTGAAATTTCTTCACGGAGGATTTTATCAAGTTCGTTTACGCCGACGTATTTGTCTCTTGCAACGCGCTCTTCAATTCTTTCTATAATTTTGATGGTGGTAGATGCGCCAACGTCGGAAGCAATCAGGATTTCTTCAAGATCATCAAGAACTTCATCATCTACTTTGCTTTTGCCGACTACGGCTTTTGTCATTTTTTCAAAGAAACCCTGGCTGGATTTTTCCAATCCTTTATCTAACGTTTCTTTTTCTTCTTTTTTAAAAATATTTTTAAACCAACTCATCTTATGAATTATGGAATTTAATGTTTATGATGGAAGTAAGGAGATGGAGACCTGAAGTTTAAAACCTGGTTTTTAAGTTTTATGGCGAACTTCGAGCATCCGGCTTCTGACCTTCCAGCTAGATTAAAAGCAAAGATAACAAAAAAACTACCCAAAATATGAGTAGTTTTTTATATTGTAAATAAAGTGGAGATTATTTTTTCAAATAACCGTCAACTTCGTCTGCATTCATTACTTTTTCTTCGAAAACGTAAGCTCCTGATTTAGAAGACTTCACCATTTTCACAACTTTGGTCATTTTTTTAGACCCGGTTTGTAGGGTTGCTACTACTTTCTTTGCCATGGTAAATTATATTTTATAAATTACTTGATTTCTTTGTGAACTGTAACTTTCTTAAGAACAGGATTGTATTTTTTCAATTCCAATCTCTCTGTAGTGTTCTTTTTATTTTTAGTAGAAATGTATCTTGACATTCCCGGCATACCGCTCTCTTTGTGCTCTGTACATTCAAGGATTACTTGAACTCTGTTTCCTTTTTTTGCCATGATTTAGTTCTTTTTTATCAATCCGTTTCTAGTCGCTCTTTCAATAGCTTCCTCGATTCCAATTTTGTTAATCACTCTCAATCCATGAGCTGATACTTTCAGTGTTACGTGCTTATCCTGCTCCGGAAGGTAAAATTTCTTCTCTAATAAGTTAATTTCAAAACGACGCTTCGTTTTGTTATTAGCGTGAGAAACGTTGTTACCAACCATTGCACGCTTTCCTGTTATTTGGCAAATTCTTGACATATCTCGATGTTCTTATTTGTACTATAATATTTGAGTGTGCAAAATAACGAAGAATTTTTCAGATAGACAAATCTTTTACAAAATTATTTATAAATAACTTATGTATTAATCATTCAGATTTCATGTTAATATCACTCACAGTACGCATTGGCTTCAGGAATGATATATTTCATATTCCCGAAATAATAATTTTTAAGCCTTCTTTGTCTTTCTCTGAAACCAGCGGATTAAAAAATAAAACAGCAGAAATCCTAAAGCAAAAACGGAGAATCTGGATAAAAGATCTCCTGATCTTGTATAAAAAGTCATCCCGTCATACAGGTTTATTTTAGAAAATAAAGCGGTTTTATCGCCGTAAAAAGTATCTTCCATGATTTCCCCTTTCGCATTAATATGAGCGGAAATCCCGCTATTTGCAGCTCTTGCAATTTCTCTTCGGGTTTCAATGGCTCTTAATTTTGCGTAGGAAAGAAGCTGTTTATGCCCTTCTGTAACGCCCCACCAAGAATCGTTCGTCATGATGGCTAAAAAGTTCGCGCCTTTTTTTACATACTCTCCCGTAAATTCTCCGTAAATACTTTCATAACAGATGATCGGAGCAATTTTTCCTTTATTGAAAGGATTTGAAAAAGCAACCCTTTCTTTATCGGTTCCCAGAGAAGCAACCGTTCCGCCCAGATTAATCATTGCATCACCCAGAAGTGGCTTCAAATAATTCATGTAAGGGAAAATTTCTACACCCGGAACCAGCTTTCCTTTGTGGTAAACTTCTACTTTCTGATTCGGAATAACCTGCACCGCCGAATTGAAACTTTCCACCCAAAGTCCTGTGTGAATCTGATACGCTTCTTTTGGCAGATTGTTTTCATTTGTAAAAAAACGATGCGAAGAAATTCCTGTTGCGAAAACCGAACCCGGATGTTTGGCTAAAAATCCTTTAAGATTGTTTAAAATAACACTCTTTTCAAAAGCGGTTTCCGAAATAGAACCTCTTCCCGGAAGCGCGGTTTCGGGAGCGATGTAATAGTCTATTTTTGTTTTGGAATTTCTTTCTGCAAGGCTTAGAAGATCGTTTTCAATCGTTAAGCTGTCCTGCGTGTATTTTTCTGCATACGGATCCAGATCAGGCTGAAGCATCAGTACATTGACATTTCCGATTGGTTTTTCGTCAAAATTATTATATTTCACCACAGAAATAACCATCGGAATAATGATTAAAGCTGCAACAATGGATGTGTTTTTAATGAGTTCTTTTCTTTTTCTTCCTGCTTCCCAGATTCTGATTGTATAGAAAATCAGGACGTTAATTAATAAAATCCAGAAACTTCCACCGGTTGCTCCTAAAGTATCGTACCATTGAATAAGTTTAGGATAGTCAGAAAAAACATTTCCGAGATTCAGCCATGGCCAAGTTAATTCCCATCCTAAATGGAACTTTTCAAAGCTCATCCAGATCGCGATCAGAAATCCTAAACCCCAATATGTTCCCTGTGCATTTTTGTACCAGTGATAGCATTGGAAAACCAATGAATACAGGAAAGAATTTACCAGAACCGGAAATACAACCGCCATCATAGAATGGCTTCCGTCCGGATTTTTTGAACCATAAAGCCATCCTGTTGTTACTACATTCCAGATCACAAAACAGAGGTAGGAAAGTCCGAAAACCACCCAGCTTTTTCTGTTGTAATCTGAAAATTTGGAGACGCCGTGTTCCATCATCAAAAGCGGAACAAGCGCAAAAAATATAAAAAACGGAACGCCGTAAGTAGGCCACGAAACGGACAAAAGCATCGCTGAAATGAGCGTAAGTAAAACGTATTTCATTAAATTGATTTAACATACAAATTTAATGTTTTTGAAATGAATAAATTTGCAAACGATGTTAAAGAAATCTTATAAAATCATTATCGTTCCTTATACGCTGTTTTTGCTGTACCTCATGTTTTTCGGGATGGGCAGAACGCAGATGGAAGATAATCTGTTAACCATAGAGCCGATATTTTCTACCATCAATTTCATTAAAGGATGTATTTCATGGAAAGAAATAGTGACTATTGTTGCAGGAAATGTGGTGATGTTTATTCCCTTCGGATTTCTCGGCTGGATTTTTCCCAGACTTCAGGATTTACAGAATCTCCTTTTTACGTTTATTTCGGCAATTACCATTGTGGAAGCGATTCAGTACTTTTCCAGAATGGGGATTTTTGAGGTGGATGATATTATACTGAATACTTTTGGTGTATTTCTAGGCTTTTTAATGAAGAATTTTATCGAAAAACGATTTCCAAACTGGATGATTTGAAATATTTAAGAATACATCACTGGAAATAGTTTTAGCCCAATTTAATAATAAGAAAGAAAATCGGCTTTAGCCAAAACGTAGCATAAATTCTGACTAAAGTCGATTTTTATTTATCCTCTGAAAAAGTCTGATTATCCATTCAGTTCTTTCGCGCGTTTTTCTGCACTTAGAATACCGCTTTTTAGAATTTCTTTTAAATTATTTTCATTGAATGATTTCAGGGCAGCTTCGGTTGTTCCGCCTTTGGAAGCCACATCTTTTATGAGCTCTTCCAGACTTTTATCCGAATTGTTGATTAAATGATACGCTCCCAACATCGTCTGTTTCACAAAAAGCTGGGAAAGATTTTCCTCGATTCCCATTTCTACCCCTGCTTTTATCATCGCATCAATAATGTAGTAAAAATAAGCAGGTCCGCTTCCCGAAAGCGCCGTAACACTGTCCAACAGTTCTTCATTTTCCAAATAAACAGATCTTCCGGTAGAATTTAATAACCGTTCGATATTAATTAACTGGCTGAAAGAAATTCCTTCCGCAGAAGTGTAGCCTGTAATTCCCATTCCGAGAAGAGTAGGAGAGTTGGGCATGGCTCTTACAACCAAAGGATGATTTAATAATTTCTGAATTTTCTCGATTTTAATTCCTGCCATAATCGATAAAACCATCTGGTTTTCTTTTAACTGAAACCGGAAATTTTCCGCTACATGCTGAAAATCCTGAGGTTTTACGGCGATGATAATTAAATCTGCGTCTAAATCTTTCACTTCATCGAAAGTAGAGATCTTAGACTTTGGAAATTCTTCCGAGATTTTAGAAAATTTAGACTGGTTTCTTGTAATTAAATGAAGGTTTTCAGGCTTTATCAGTTCGTATTTCAAAAAAGATTTTGAAAAGGATAAGCCCATATTTCCGGCTCCGAGAATTGCTATTTTCATATTTGTGTGTTTTTATTATTCTGATAATTAGTTCTAAAGTTAGTAAAATTGTTTAAAATCACGAAAATCACAAAAGGTTGGATTTTAAATAGTTTTTGTGATTAATTTCTTATGGCAAATTAAAAGGTCATTTTAGAAATATTTTTAAATAATATTCACCTCCCTTTCCAGTTCAATCCCGAATTTTTCTTTCACGGAATTAATAATTTCTGTTGAAAAATCAAAAATTTCCTTTCCGGTTGCGTTTCCGGTTGCGTTAACGATGACCAGAGCCTGTAATTTGTGAGAGGCAACATTTCCTATTTGTTTTCCTTTCCAGCCGGATTGTTCGATCAGCCATCCTGCAGGAACTTTTACAGAATTTCCGTTCGGATATCCCGGAATATTTTCAAATTTCTGCTGTAATGCTTCAAACTGAGCCAAAGGAATCGTGGGGTTTTTAAAGAAACTTCCCGCATTTCCTGTTTCTTTCGGATCAGGCAATTTGCTTTGCCGGATATTGATAACCGCTCTGGAAACATCCTGAATCGTAGGATTTTCAATACCTGAACTTTCAAGTTCGGATTGTATTGCTCCATATTCAGTTTTGATTTTATGATTTCGGAAGGTAAGTCTGAACGAAACTTCTAAAATCACATATTTATCTTTTCCTTCCTGCTTAAAAATTGAGTCTCTGTACCCGAATCTGCATTTTTCAAGATCAAAAGTTTCAATTTCCAGTGTTTCAAGATTTAAAACCTTACAGTCATAAAAAACATCTTTAATTTCAGTTCCGTAAGCTCCGATATTCTGCATCGGCGAAGTTCCTACGTTCCCCGGAATTAAAGAAAGATTTTCCAGTCCGCCAAAATTCTTATCCAGACAGAACATCACGAATTCGTGCCAGTTTTCGCCTGCTTTTGCGGTAACCAAAACTTCGTTCTCATTTACAGGCAGCACGGAAATTCCTTTTAGGTTTAATTTAATCACCAATCCGTCAAAATCTTTTGTAAATAAAACATTGCTTCCGCCTCCTAAAAATAAAGTAGTAAGCGAATGAGAATTGGAGAAACTAATGGCTTCTTTCAGTTCTTCAACGGTATGTATTTCGGTGAAATATCTTGCTTTTACATCTACCCCGAAAGTATTGTATGGCTTTAGTGAATAATTTTCGTGCATTATTTTAGTTATATTCTGTTGGAAGGAGGGCGTTAATCTGGTCTTTTAATTTCTGAAGCTGTTGATAATAAATGGTATCTGAATACGAATTTACATAAACGTGGTATTTCTTCGGTGTTCTGATCTGGAAAGTTTCATCAAAACCGTCAACCGGCTGTTTGCTGGGAGAGCTTTCGATTTTGTCTAATGTTTTTACATTAAGAGACGCCGTTACTCTTTTCCAGATTTGCGGGGTTATTGCAGATTTCCATTCTTTGTGGATTTTCTTTGCTGAAACTCCCTGTTCTGCAAAAACAGAATCCTTGTTAATTTTTACGATTTTGTAATTTCCGAGATCTCCACCGATATCCGAATAGCTTATTGAAATAATTTCGTTGGCGTTTCCTGAATAATTTTCTTCCTTTTTGCGGTTACATGAAAAAAATATCAGCAATAAAATAAATAGTGAGAACAATTTCAAACTATGATATTTTATTGCTGACATATTATGTTAGTTTAAATTAAAGACTGAATTCTGATTTGTACTTTTCAAGAGCATCTTTAAGGATTGCTGCGCTTCTTCTTAAATCTTCCTCTTTCAGAACGTAAGCAATTCTTACCTGCTTTTTCCCCAGTTCCGGATTGCTGTAGAATCCTCCTGCAGGAGCCACCATAATGGTTTCGTTATTGTGGGAATAGCTTTCCAGAAGCCATTGCGCAAACTTTTCAGTATCGTCTACCGGAAGTTCCGCAACGCAGTAGAATGCGCCTTTCGGTTTTGGGCAGATTACTCCCGGAATGGCATTCAGTAAATCTACCAGAACATTTCTTCTGTGGGTGTATTCTTCTCTTACCGCTCTGATGTAAGCTCCGTCATTTTGGTGAGCCGCCGTTGCCGCGATCTGTCCCAGTAAAACAGGACTTAATCTTGCCTGTGCGAAAAGCATAGCCGCATCGTGGATTTTTTTAGAACGGGTAATCATACATCCGATTCTTACGCCACACATTGAATAACGTTTGGATTCTGAATCGATAATGATGCAGTTTTCTGCCAGTTCAGGAAAAGCCAGCATAGAAACCTGCTGTTTTCCGTCGTAAACATATTCTCTGTATACTTCGTCTGAAATAACAACGATGTCATATTTTAAAGCAATCTCTGCTAATTTCTGAAGTTCTTCACGGGTGTAAAGATAACCGGTAGGATTTCCGGGGTTGCAGATGACAATAGCTCTTGTTTTTTCAGTGATTTTTTTCTCAAATTCTTCAACCGGAGGAAGCGCAAAACCAGTATCAATGGTAGAAGGAATTGCTACTACATTTACATTGAAAGTACTTGTAAATCCGTTATAATTGGCATAATAAGGTTCAGGAATTATAACTTCATCACCATCATCACACAAAGTAGAGATGGCGAAATTTAAAGCTTCTGATCCTCCGTTGGTTACAATGAAATTATCTGGTGTAAGATCTGTGAAATCCAATGAATGATAATATTCTGTAAGTGCTTTTCTGTAGTCGATATTTCCTTCAGAAAGAGCATATTCCAATACTTTTAAATCAATATTTTTTAAAGCATTAAGTGCCGTTTCCGGAGTTTCAATATCCGGTTGCCCGATATTAAGATGATAAACTTTTGTCCCTTTCTGCTTCGCTTTTAGGGCGAAAGGAACCAATTTTCTTACCGGCGATGGCGGCATGTGGAGTGCTCTGTTTGAAATATTCGGCATTGTTCAAAAAATTTGTATGGCAAAAATAAGATATAATTTCTCAATAATAAAATAAAGCTTGTAAAGAAAGAATTTTAACAGATTGAGTTGAATGTTTTGCTTTAAGAACCCCTTTAAAGTGAATATTTCCTTAGTAATAGATACAGAAAGTGTTTTATTAATAATTTATTTTACTTTTGCGCGGAACTTAAATAGATATATGAAGAAATTAAATTTACTTTTTCCTGTTGTTTTGTTTTCGGTTCAGTCTGTTTTCGGGCAGAGAATTGATAAAGAAACCATCAGTTTTCAGTTGCTGAAAGAGCCTGTTTTTACAACAGATCTTGCCAACAGAAATTACACCATCACGGTAAAATCCCCTTATAATATTACAAAAGATGATGTTTTAAGGATGTCTAAAGAAGAGTATCAGAATCAGGTAAATAATTATCAGACCAATGTAGAAACAGCGAAGATCGAACATCAGGAAAGGCTGAAAGATTATGAAGCGGAAGTAAAAAAGCTTCAGGAAAAATTCAAGCTTGAATCTGCTGAGTACAATAAATTATCTGCTGTCGAAAAAATTGCCGCTGTAAACGGAGCGCCAATTTTAAGACTGCCTTCAAGACCTGTCCTCAATATTCCGCCGATGCTTATTTACAGACAGCCCGATCTTAAAGAGGCTCTCATTGTAGACAATAAAATTCTCGCTTCTCAGATGGATGTTGCCGGATTTTCAAAAGGAGGGAATCATCTTGATGTGCTTGTTGAAATGGAAAGAACGAATTTTCAGGACAATCAGGGGAAAACATTTGCCAATCAGCTTATGAGAATTGTCGGAAAACAGAACGGAGAGGTGAAATTAGACAAAACCTATTTTTCAGACTTTGCCGAAATTGCAAGTGTACCTACAAATGAAATCAACCTCAATGTCCACGAAAAAAGATATCTGCAGAGAACAATGGATCGTACAAGAAATATCATCAACGATCAGTTCGGATATCAGACCATCAATTCATCGGTTACTTTAGAAACGGTAAAAAATAAAGGGGATTACGACGATCTGGAAAAAGCATATATCTATGTAACGACGAATCTTAAAAAACTTCAGGCAAAATCCGATTACGCGCCCAATAAAGTTGCCATGGAAAATATGCAGAAGGGAGTCGAGATGTGGAAAGCTGCGCTTGGAAAAGTTAATTACAACGATAAAAAAGCACTGTACAACCAAAAAATAGGAGAGTATCTGTATTTCAATTTAATAAGGCTGAATCTTGCTTTGGGAAATTACACAGAAGCGGAAAAATATTTAAACGAACTTCAGGAACATTTGGTAGACATCAAACTGTCTTACGATGCGAATCTCGAATTAAAAAGATTAGAAGAAAAAATTTATAATAACTAAAGAAAATAATATGATTAAACAGATTATTGCCTCTGTAATGATTACCGCTTCTGTATGCGCATTTGCTCAGGTAAAAGTGGTGGAGGGAACAAAATTTACAACCGATGCCAATCTTGAAACCGACGAAAAACTGGTTTTGGCAGACGATTACAATTCTTATATGTTCAGCGCGATTAATATCGACGGATTGATGAGAAACGTATTTCCGCACAAAAAACTGCTGATGAGAAAACTCGATCAGAACGGAAGTCTTGTAGATACTTACATTCAGGATTACGCGAATAAAACCAACGGTGTTCTTCACAATTATCTGGGTTCTCAGCAGATAGATGAAGACCGTTTTGTGGCATTTACGGAAGAATATTTCGGAAAAGAAAACAGAAAAGAGGTTTTTCAGCACGTCTTCAGCAAAAAATCGGGAACATTTACCACAAAAAGTATCGCAAAATATACGATTGAATCTACCAACAAATCGGGAACGACCTACGTAGTTTTTTCTGAGAACGGAAAATATGCAGCCGTTTTCAACGACCGATATGCCACGAAAAAAACGGATAACATCAATGATGCTCTGGTTCTCGATTTAAGAACATTAACGCCGCTTTGGAACAAAGAAATTTCTTTAAGCAGCGATTATGTGGAAAAATCATTAACCTTAACCAACTCCGGAAAAATTGTGTTGCTTCGTAAAGCTGCAGGCTGGAAAGAATCTTATAAAATAGAGATGGTTTCCAACACGGAAGATAAAGATCTGCCTTTTGATGATAAATACATTCCTGAAAAATTATACGCGATCAGCAAAAACGACAGCGATTATCTGGTAACTTTCGGAAGAAAAAATCAGGCAGTTACGATGGGCGGAAGTACATTCGGAACAGTGATGTTCTACGACATCAAATCCGGAAAAGCCGTAATCAGCAATACCAATCTTGCGGGAGCGAAAGATATGAACGATGTGAAAGTAATTAAAACCATTGTGAAAGGCGATGAAGTTTTAATGGCGGTTCAGCAGGAAAAGATCTCAAGACCGATGCCGACTGCGATGAACCGTTTTCCCGATCCTGTGTATACGCTTGATGTGGGTGTTTTAATGAAATTCAATAAAGAAGGAGAAGTAAAGCAGTTTGTACCGCTTGGAAGCAATCCTTCGGGAAGAAGAGTTCAGGTGATTGAATCCGGAGACAATCTGTATGTTTCTGCATTCTATCCGAAAGGAGCATTCGGAAATACAGGTTTCTCCATGAAATCTTTCGATTTTGGCACTCTGGCTCCGAAAGAACTTACACTCGATTATAAAGGAAGAAACTTCTTCCAGAATTATGGTTTTACAGACGGAAACTTAGTACAGTTTGTTCCTGCAAACAATAAATTGTTGTTTCTGGACAAAAACGGGAAAGACGTTCAGATGTTCAGCGTTTACAATTTTGTAAAATAATTTAATCAAAATAATATTGAAAGAATCAGCCTTAAATTTTTAGGGCTGATTTTTTTTGATTTAAAATAGTTTCAAATTTGATCAATAGAGATCATTGCAAAACATAAAGTTGAATATTCTTAAAACCGTTATTCTTTGTTAAGAATAACGGCTTTGTAACCCTAAAAAGGTTTAATAAAACTTGTTTACACTAATTTTAGAATTAACCGCAAAAGATGCAAAAGATAATGATAAAGCGAATTTCCAGAATAATCAAAGCACTCAAAAGAATAAAAATCAAAGATTTTTAAAAACTATTGTGATCTTCTTATTTATAATCACCAGCTTTAAATAAACATTTAGTTCATCTTTTGAACCTTTTGCGGTTAAATAAAAAGTGTAAACAGATTTCATAATTAAAAAATCCTTCGTGCGCTTTATATTCAATTAAGCAACATGATTAAAACCTTCGAGTCAAAAGTTAAAAAAAATTCCCTTATTCATTGTTAAGTGTAACGGCTTTGTGAACCTAAAAACATTTCATAATTAAAAAACCTTCGTGAGCTTTGTGTTCAATTAAGCATCAAGATTAAAATCTTCGAGTCAAAAGTTAAAACAAACTTTCCTCTTATTCTTTGTTAAGTGTAACGGCTTTGTGAACCTAAAAACATTTCATAATTAAAAAACCTTCGTGAACTTTGTATTCAATTAAGCATCACGATTAAAACTGCGAATCAAAAAAATTAAAACAAACGTTCCCTTATTCTTTGTTAAATGTAACGGCTTTGTGACCCTAAAAACATTTCATGAGCTTTGTGTTCAATTAAGCAACAAGATTAAAATCTTCGAGTCAAAAGTTAAAACAAACTTTTCCTTATTCTTTGTTAAGTGTAACGGCTTTGTGAACCTAAAAACATTTCATAATTAAAAAACCTTCGTGAACTTTGTGTTCAATTAAGCATCATTGAAAAACTGAAAAATAAGTAAATTCAATCCGTTTCCGAAGATGATTATATTTTCCAGATTCTCGTGGAAAAGTAAAAAGAGTAAAATTCTAAAACCCTGCAATCGCCTTTCCAGAGCCACCGCCGAAAGGAGGAAGTCTTCGGGAACTGCCGAAACCATCTCGCCAGGAGGAGCAAATTTTCGGAACTCTCCGAGGGTATTCCGCCCAAGGTTACATACTATCGGGAACTCCCGAAATCATCTCGCCAAAAGGAATATGATTTCGGAAACCTCCGAAGCTAAAATGCCAGAGTGAGCATATTTTAGGAACTTCTTTAAATTAATTTCGGAATTAACCGCAAAAGATAATGATAAAGCGAATTTCCGGAATAATCAAAGTGCTCAAAAGAATAAAAATCAAAGATTTTTAAAAACTATTGTGATCTTTTTCATTTATAATGATCAACTTTAAATAAACATTTAGTTCATCTTTTGTGACTCTTGTGGTTAAATAAAAAGTGTAAACAGATTTCATAACTAAAAATCCTTCGTGCGCTTTATATTCAATTAAGCATCAAGATTAAAATCTTCGAGTCAAAAGTTAAAACAAACTTTCCCTTATTCTTTGTTAAGTGTAACGGCTTTGTGAACCTAAAAACGTTCCATAATTAAAAAATCCTTTGTGAGCTTTGTGTTCAATTAAGCATCAAGATTAAAACCTTCGAATCAAAAAAAGTTAAAACAAACTTTCCTCTTATTCTTTGTTAAGTGTAACGGCTTTGTGAACCTAAAAACGTTTCACAATTAAAAAATCCTTCGTGAGCTTTGTGTTCAATTAAGCATCATGATTAAAACCTTCGAATCAAAAAAAGTTAAAACAAACTTATTCATTTAAAATCCTGTTCCGCTAAATTTTTGTTAATTTGGAGAATTATTAAAACTGAAAAATATGCAGATTCCATCCGTTTCCGTTGATGATTATATTTCCCAGATTCCCGAAGAAAGACAGGAAATATTCAGAAAAATGTATCAGACAATTAATGATAATTTACCCGAAGGTTTTACGCAGGGTTCAAGCTACGGAATGATCGGTTGGGCAGTTCCTCTGGAAACGTATCCCGACGGTTATCACTGTACACCGGGATCGCCTTTGCCTTTCATCAGCATTGCTTCCCAGAAAAATTTCGTCGCATTGTATCACATGGGAATGTATGCAAAGCCCGAACTGCTGAACTGGTTTGTAGAAGAATTTCCGAAACATTCCAAAAAAAAGCTGGATATGGGGAAATCCTGTGTGCGCTTCAAAAAAATGGAAGATATTCCGATGGAATTGTTGGCAGAAATGAGTCGGAAAATGACTGTTGAAGAATGGATTGATATTTATGAAACCAATTTTAAAAAGAAATAATTTTTTACTGAAATTTTTTGCGGCTTTTTTCCTTTTTGTCCTGATTATTGCCTGTAAAAACTCACAGATTTCGGGTTTGAAGAATGGAGATTTGCTTTTTGTGACCGCAAAACAAACGGGACTTTCCGGGGCAATCAATAATGTTACCCAAAAGCAGGAAAATGCTTCTTTCGACCACATCGGTATTGTGGAAAAAGGCAAAGACGGAATTTTCGTACTTCACGCCGCTCCAAAAGGCGGTTCGAAGAAGCAGGAAATGAAGGGTTTTCTGAAAGACCAATCGGAAGAAGGACAGCGGGTTATAGTATACCGTTTGAAATCCGAATACCAAAAATCGATTCCTTCCGCGCTTGAAAAGGCAAATTCCATGTTAGGGAAACCATATAACTTCAATTATATTCTGGATGGAAACTCGTATTACTGTTCAGATTTTATAGAAAGAGCTTTTCGGGAAGATCATATTTTTAAGCTGGAACCAATGACCTTCATCGATCCGAAAACAGGAAAAACAAATGCTTTTTGGGAAGAATTTTATCAAAAGAAAAACTTGAAAGTTCCCGAAGGTGAATTAGGCTGCAATCCGAATGGTCTGGCTGCTTCTCAAAAACTGGAAAGAGTGATGGAACTTAAATAAAACATAAATTATATTAAAGTTGATATAAGGATATAAGAAGCAAAACCTTATATGAAAACTTTTGTGTTAGTTAGACAAGCGAATTAGCATTGTCTGGCTTAATAGTATTTCAAATTACTATTTTCTTTGTTTTCTGCTATAGATCTATTTTGAAAATGAAGCATTTGAATCCATTTAAATCCAAATTTTGTTTAAACTTTTTTGTAAATAAAAATATTCTTATCAGAAAACGCAAATGCGCGAGATTTTTATTAGTCTCAAATCTTTAAGGCGCATGAAAATCAAAGATTTTCAATAAGGATTGATGCTTCATTTTATCGCAGATAAAATCTTTGCACCTTAAGACGATGTAGTATTTAATGATATTTTGCGCCTTTGCGATGTTTAAAATTAAAAGAACTTTAGCCAGTTTTGTTATTGGAAAAATCAAATGGTTTTAACCGAAAAATAAACATCACAGAAAAAATTTGCTTAAAATTAAAAAAATATTACCCTACTAATTTGGTAGACTAATATTTTTTTATATTTTTGTCAGACAATTAGCACAGAGCAACAGAATATTAAATCTGAAAAAAGTTTTCTCTGAAAGTTTAACCCTAAAATGTTGAGTTATGGTAACACCAAATCCGGGACTACAGGTTTTACAAAATCAATTAAACCTGCCCAAAAAAGAATGGATACTGGAAATAGAGCTGAATGGTAAAATGAAATTTGAACATTTGATGAATACCATTTACCATCAGTTCGGGATTTGTCATAAAGTGTTATCGGCTAATGTAGAATATGTAGACGGAAGAAGTTTCGGCGCAGTTCAGCTTTATATTAATGTAAGCTCAGAAGATTTTAAGCAATTAGAATTTTATCTGGAAAAAAATAAGCTTTTGAGTACCACGGTAGAATATACCTGTAGAAAATATACTTAAGAGATTCATATAGTTTTAATTACAACAAACGACCGTTACTTTTTTGTGACGTTTTTATTTTTTATTGAAAATTAAGAACCTTTTTAAATTTTTATAATTATTTTTTTGGCGCAGGGTTTAATTCATTTTTTTACATCTTATTTTCAGAAAGCAAAGGCAAATAAAATTTGCTTCATGAAACCTGAAAACGCTGTTTGACCAAATCAACTTTTTGATTACTCTTTGCTTACTTTATAACAAGTAATGTAAATATAATCTTCGTTAAAAAAGGAATGATGATTTTTGAATATTTAATCAAATTTAAACAGTTTCTAAAGCTAAAAAAAGACCACTCAAAAAGTGGTCTCTGTATTTTAAAATAAAAATTAAATTCTTTCAATATCCGCTCCGATTGCTTTCAGTCTTCCGTCGATATTTTCATAACCTCTGTCGATCTGTTCGATATTGTGGATAATAGATTTTCCTTCTGCGGAAAGCGCAGCAATTAACAGTGCATTTCCTGCTCTGATGTCAGGAGAAACCATCGTCGTTCCTCTCAGCGGAGTTTCCTGATTTAGCCCGATTACCGTTGCTCTGTGCGGGTCGCAAAGAATGATCTGCGCTCCCATATCGATCAGTTTATCCACGAAGAACAATCTGGATTCAAACATTTTCTGATGAACCAGCAGACTTCCTTTTGCCTGAGTTGCCACCACCAGAATAATCGATAACAAATCCGGAGTAAATCCTGGCCAAGGCGCATCGGAAATCGTTAAAATAGATCCGTCGATAAATTTTTGAATTTTATAATTTTCCTGAGCTGGAATAAAAATATCGTCATTGCTCTGCTCAAGCTGAATGCCCAGTTTTCTGAACGTATTCGGAATAACACCAAGCTGATTCCAGTTTACGTTTTTAATGGTAATTTCAGATTTTGTCATTGCAGCAAGACCAATCCATGAACCGATTTCCACCATATCCGGAAGCATCGTATGCTCCGTTCCGTGTAGATGCGAAACCCCTTCAATCGTTAACAGGTTGGAACCGATTCCTGAAATATTGGCTCCCATTCTGTTCAGCATTTTGCAAAGCTGCTGAAGATATGGTTCGCACGCCGCGTTATAAATTCTTGTTTTTCCTTTTGCCAAAGCTGCAGCCATGACGATGTTGGCTGTTCCTGTTACAGAAGCCTCTTCAAGCAGGATAAACTTACCGTTGAGTTCTTTCGCTTTTAATGAATAAAAGAATTCTTCCTCATCATAATGAAATTCGGCACCCAGTTCTACAAGTCCCTGAAAGTGAGTGTCTAATCTTCTTCTTCCTATTTTATCGCCTCCCGGAGTCGGCATATACGCTTCACCGTATCTCGCCAACATTGGTCCCATCAACATGATCGAACCTCTCAGTTTTGCGCCGTCTTTTTTAAATTCGTTTGATTTTATATAATCAAAATTTACTTTATCAGCTTTGAAAGTATAATCGCCGTGTCCGTTTTTGGTAACCTGTACACCAAAGTCGCCCAGAATCTCAATTAATCGATTAACGTCGTGGATATCGGGAATATTTTTAATTCTGACTTCCTCATCTGTCAACAAAACAGCACAAAGAATCTGAAGAGCTTCGTTCTTAGCTCCCTGTGGAGTAATTTCACCTTGCAGTCTTTTTCCTCCTCTTATTTGAAATGTTCCACTCATGTCTACTTTCTTTTATTATGATTGTTGTTGTTATTGTTGTTGTGCCTTCTTTTGTTGTTCTGGTTGTTTCGGTTGTTATTCCTGTTGTTATTGTTATTATTTCGGTTATTATTATTGGTCGTGTAATAGATTTTGCTCTTCTCAAGAGAATCTATTCCGGTAAGATCCAGCCTGTTTTCCGAAAGTTCTTTTAGGTGACGGAAGATTACATCGTCCGTTACGTGTTCTTTATTATAGACATTGTAAGATTTCTTCATATTGTTGGCAATCACCTCGATCAAAGCTTCTTTTTCGTCGCCCTGTTCAAGTTCGATGGCTTTTTCAATTAATTGAAGAATACTTTTCCCGTAAAATTTAAAATCACCCTGAAGTTTTGGATATTCCATTCTCTTCGGTTTTTCTTCAAGTTCTTCTTTCGTAGGAAAAGGGTAGGGAGAATCTACATCCAATTCATGATTGGCTAAAATATAGAGATGATCCCAAAGTTTATGTTTATAATTTTCTTCGTCTCGCAGCTGCGGGTTTCTCTGACCCATAAAATCAATGATCGCCATTGCCATTTCACTTCTCTCTTCTTTTGTAGGAAGCTCTTTACAACGTTCAACCAACTGTTGTATAATTCTGCCATATTCCGGCAAATGAAGCTGAGTTTTTTGGGTATTGTATTCCATAGTCTGCAAATATATGGAATAATGGAAAAATTGTACCGAAAATCTTAAAAGTTTATGATTTTTTAATGAATCTTCCGAATAACGATTTGAAGGGATTTGTTGGATAAAATTAAAATTATTTCACTTGGTTTAGAATTTATTTCAATAAAATTGTATTTTAGTTGATACTTTAATAATTTAAAATTTTTAACATGAAAAAAACACACATTTTACTCTCATTGCTGGCTTTAGGTATTCTGAGTTCTTGCCAGAACAATGATGAGATCGTCACTGAAAACTCTAAACAGTTAGAGATTCATGATAAAATTGTAAATGTCACCAATCATGACGGGCGCCCTTTCAGTACGGGAGCAGGAGTTTCTTCCACCTCAAAATTTGTTGCCGGACCGGGTGGAAGTGTCCTTATGCAGGGATTTTACTGGGATGTTCCCGATGGCGGAAACTGGTGGAATACCGTAAAAACCAAAGTAACCGACTGGTCGAATGCAGGAATTGGAGCGATATGGCTTCCTCCGGCTTCAAAAGCCCAGAACGGAGCCTATTCTATGGGGTACGATCCGACGGATTACTACGATTTCGGAAATTTTAACCAGAACGGAAGTGTGGAAACACGTTTCGGATCAAGAGCGGAACTGGAAGCTCTGATTACAAAAGCTCATGACGAAAATATGCAGGTGTACGCCGATATTGTCATCAATCACAGCAGTGGTGGTCAGTCGGAAGCGAATCCTTACACAGGAACCAGTACCTGGACCAATTTTTCTGGGGTAGCATCGGGAAAATTTCCAAGAAATTACAACGATTTTTACAAAAATTCTTACGGCAATAATGATGAAGGTGCTTTTGGTGGTTTTCCGGATCTTTGCCACGCCAATCCTTATGTGCAGAGCTGGCTTTGGGAAAGAGATGATTCTGTTGCTAAGTATTACAAAAACGTCATGAAGTTTGACGGATGGAGATTCGATTATGTAAAAGGTTTCGGACCATGGGTGGTTAATAAATGGAATGCGAACGTAGGTGGATTTTCTGTGGGAGAATTATGGGATTCTAATGTAAATACGCTGGAATGGTGGGCAAATAATGCCAACAGTTCGGTTTTTGATTTTGCAGCCTATTATAAAATGGATGAAGCATTTGATAACAATAATTTGAATGCTTTGAATGATGATATGATGTGGAAAAGAAATCCTTTTAAAGCAGTGACTTTTGTTGCCAATCACGATACAGACATCATTTACAATAAAATGTTGGCATATGCTTATATTTTAACGCACGAAGGATATCCTACGATTTTCTACAGAGATTATGAAGAATGGCTGAACAAAGAAAGATTAAACAATCTGATCTGGATTCACAATAACAAAGCTACCGGAACAACTTCTATTTTATATACGGATAACGACGAATACATCGCAAGAAGAAACGGCTACAACGGAAATCCGGGATTGGTAGTTTACATCAATAACTCTTCAACGTGGCAGGAAAGATGGATTCAGACCAACTGGGCAAGTCAGCAGATTAAAGATTTTACAGGAAGTTCAGGCTGGTATCCTACAACGCAGGGCGACAAATGGGTGAAAATTCAATGCGCTCCGAAGTCTTATTCTGTCTGGTCTTTGAACCAGTAGGATTCGACAATTTAAAATGAAAAAGACTGCTTTTTTAAAAGGCAGTCTTTGTTTATTCTTGAGAAACGTAATTTAAATAAAATCAAACCTCTATAAATTTTTTCCTTTCATCCGGAGTCGGCAGATAACATTTCTGATTTGCCAGTTTCATTCTGTTTTTTGAAATCAGATCATAAATTGTATCACTGAAAAATCGGGGAATTATTTTTCCGATGGCTGAAAGTTTATAAATTCCGCCTAAAATATTGGCAATTTGCAGAACCGCGTTGGATTTTTCAAGATAATAATGATTTGGTTTCCATAAATAAAGAGTGTTGAAGACTTTCGTATTTAGTTTTCTTTCGGATAAAAATGTCTGTCCGAAATCCGATTGCAGCGAAGCAAAAAGAAATCTGTTGTTGTGATCTCTTTTAAGAATCCACTGTACCCAGAAATTGCAGACTCCGCAATCGCCGTCAAAAAATACAATATGTTTCCCCACCCATTTTTCCTCCATGATTTTTGGTTTTAAAGAGCCATTTTCCTTTCGGTTTCCGCTTTTTCTTTTTTGAAGTAATCTACTAATATTTTTCTTTGCGCATCGGTAAGTTTCGCATCCTGATGTCCGATATAATACGATTCCAGAGGCATTTCTTTCTTTTCAACCATCTCTATGCATTCATCAAGCTTATGAACCTGCTGTTTGGGAAGATAAGTCGCAAAAGTAGAGAAATTAAGCTCTTTTCTTCCTTCATCAATATGGTTTTTCAGAATCCATGAAGCAGGAGCAATATTAGAATACCATGGATATCTGGATTCGTTGGAATGGCAGTCGTAGCAGGAATTATTAATCAGTTGTGCCACTTCGGGCTGTGTGTTTTTGATCTTTAAAAAATCCATTCCGGGAGTCGGAGCCGGATTGGTTTTATCAATTGGGAAAAACTGGATGATGATAAAAGCGACAAGAATGACAACCAATATTTTTTTCATTGCTAAAATTTTATGTTTTCTGAATAGATAAAGGTACTTAAATTTCAGGTAAATAAAAAGGATAAAATTCAGGAAACCTTACTACTGTCTTGAATTGTTCTAAATATGATTTTTAACGGCTGAAGATTATTTAAATTAAAGTAAAAAATGCTTAACTTAATTGAATGATTAATTTTTTGGAATTGTAAATAGTTGCAAAACAGTATTTTGATTTAAATTATTGTTTTTAACTATCGTAAAAATATTTTCAATAGATTGTATTTATATAATAACAATGGTAAGTTTGCATTGTTCATTCAGTAAAACGTAAAACAACATAAAAATTTAAACAATATGGAAAATACTTCAGGAGACATCAGCAAATGCCCTTTTCACAACGGAGCGATGAAAAAAGAAAATGTAGCAGGAGGTGGTACTAAAAATATAGATTGGTGGCCGGATCAGTTAAGAGTAGATATTCTTCGTCAGCATTCTGATCTGTCTAATCCGATGGAGAAAGATTTCAATTATGCAGAAGCTTTTAAAAGTCTGGATCTGGAAGAAGTAAAAAAAGATCTTCATGCCCTAATGACGGATTCTCAGGATTGGTGGCCTGCAGATTTCGGACATTACGGACCTTTGTTTATCCGTATGGCTTGGCACAGCGCAGGAACGTATCGTGTAGGTGACGGGCGAGGCGGAGCAGGAGCCGGACAGCAGCGTTTTGCCCCTTTGAACAGTTGGCCGGACAACGTAAGTCTGGATAAAGCGAGAAGACTTCTTTGGCCCATTAAACAAAAATACGGGAAGAAAATTTCCTGGGCAGATTTAATGATCCTTACCGGGAATATTGCCTTAGAATCTATGGGATTCAAAACGTTCGGATTTGCGGGAGGTCGTGAAGATGTTTGGGAACCGGATCAGGATGTGTACTGGGGAACAGAGAAAACATGGTTGGGCGGAGATCTTCGCTATGCACATGGCTCAGACGGAGTGGTAGAAAACAGAGGAGTTCTTCCTACTGATGATAATGCAGACGGAGATATCCATACAAGAAATTTAGAAAAACCTTTGGCTGCGGTACAGATGGGACTTATTTATGTAAATCCTGAAGGTCCGGACGGAAATCCTGATCCTATTGCAGCAGCAAAAGATATTCGCGATACGTTTGGAAGAATGGCAATGAATGATGAAGAAACTGTTGCTTTAATTGCGGGAGGTCACACATTTGGTAAGACGCACGGAGCAGGACCAGCAGATCATGTAGGAGAAGAGCCGGAAGCGGCAGGAATTGAAGCGCAGGGATTCGGGTGGAACAGTACCTATAAATCCGGAAAAGGACCGGATGCTATTTCCAGCGGACTGGAAGTAACCTGGACGGAAACTCCGACGGAATGGAGCAATTATTTCTTTAAAAATCTTTTCGAAAACGAATGGGAACTTACCAAAAGTCCTGCAGGAGCGCATCAGTGGGTTGCCAAGAACGGTGAAGAAATTATTCCGGATGCTTTTGATCCTGATAAAAAACACAGACCGACAATGCTTACAACGGATCTTTCGTTGAGGTTTGATCCTGTTTACGAAAAAATTTCAAGAAGATTTTATGAAAATCCGGATGCTTTTGCAGACGCATTTGCAAGAGCATGGTATAAACTGACACACAGAGATATGGGACCAAAAGCCCGTTATTTAGGATCGGATGTTCCTGCGGAAGAATTAATATGGCAGGATCCGATTCCGGAAGTGGATCACGCGTTAATCAATAATTCAGATGTTGAAGCTTTAAAATCAAAAATTTTAGATTCAGGTTTAAGTGTTTCCGAATTGGTTTCTACAGCCTGGGCATCGGCTTCTACATTCAGAGGAAGTGATAAAAGAGGAGGTGCAAACGGGGCGAGAATTCGTCTGGCTCCACAAAAAGACTGGGAAGTAAATAATCCGGCACAGCTTCAGAAAGTTTTAAGTACTCTTGAAAATATTCAGAAAGAATTTAACGAAAATCAGACAGGTGGTAAAAAAGTTTCTTTAGCAGACCTTATTGTTCTTGCAGGAAGTGCTGCTGTTGAAAAAGCGGCAAAAGACGGAGGTTATCCGGTAATCGTTCCTTTTGCGCCGGGAAGAATGGATGCTTCACAGGAACAGACGGATGTAGAATCTATGGGATATCTTGAGCCTGCAGCAGATGGATTCAGAAATTATTTAAAGAAAAAATTCTCGGTTTCCACAGAATCATTACTGATTGATAAAGCACAATTATTAAATCTTACAGCTCCTGAACTTACCGTACTGATCGGAGGAATGAGATCTCTTAATGCGAATTTCGACGGATCTTCTCACGGTATTTTTACACAGAATCCGGGAGTGCTTTCTAATGATTTCTTTGTTAATTTATTGGATATGAGTACCCAGTGGAAGTCGGCTTCGGAAGATAATGAACTTTACGAAGGAACAGACCGAAAAACAGGAGATAAAAAATGGACAGCCACGAGAGCGGATCTTGTTTTTGGATCGAATTCCGAACTGAGAGCTATTTCAGAAGTATACGCAAGTTCTGATGCTAAAGAAAAATTTGTGAAAGATTTTGTTTCAGCATGGGTAAAAGTGATGAATCTTGATCGGTTTGATTTAAAATGATTTAATTATTTAACATAATATTTAAAAAGACAACCGATATGGTTGTCTTTTTGTGTTTTAAATGTAATTTTATTGGTTTAAAATTAGGATTTGTGTAATAAAAATATATTTTTGTTAAAAAAACAAATTCTAACATGATAAGAAAATTATTTCCTGCCTTACTATTGGTAGGTTCTTTTAGTTACGCTCAAATCGGCATCAACGGTGTAAATCCAAATGCCACATTGGATGTTATTGGCAATCCGGGAGATCCATTCAAATTTGACGGGATTATTGCCCCGAGAATTACAGGAGATCAATTGAGAACAAAAAATTATACTGCATCACAAAACGGAGCAATTGTTTTCGTTACACAGGAAGATACAGCTCCTGCAGGACAGACCATAGATGTTACGGCTTCCGGATATTACTATTTTGACGGAAATTCTGGGAAATGGATCAAGCTGATCTCTGCTGCAGCTTCACAAAAAATCAGGACATTATCAACCGGAACTGTTGCAGACGACGATTATACCGTTTTAATATCGGGAGATGTTACTTTACCATCTGCAACTTCGTCGAACAGAGGAAAGGTCTATCAACTCATCAACGATACTGCAGGAAATGTAACGGTAAATGGTTTATTCAGGATCAACGGAGGCAATTTTTCTAACTATGGATTAAATAACAGCAATCTGGGAAGAGGAATTGTAGTGCAGAGTACGGGATCGGCTTGGGTAATTACTTCAAGATATTAGTATCTTTATTTTGTCTGTGAAAAAAGCCGGTTTAATTTTCCGGCTTTATTTTTATGATTACTGAAAAATTTTTAAAAACCTTATATTGGATAAGCTTTAGTCGTTACAACTTAATCTTAAAATATTTACGATACTCTTTTTAGTCTTATTTCCTCTTTTCGTTTTTTGAGAAAATCAGCAGGTCGAATGCCATTTTGTTCATAAAATAAATTTGAAAAACTTTGCCGATTGCTAAAACCACAGGCAAGTGCTATATCTTCTACAGAGTATTTTTGCCAAAGTTTGTTATTGTATATTTTTTCTGTTGCGTAATCTATTCTTAATTTATTGATATAAGTATTGAAATTACAGCCCTGATATTCATTCATAAATTGTGAAATATAAGTTGCATTGGTACCAAACTCTATTGCAAGTTTTCCAGCAGTAATTCCTTTTTCAAGAAAGCCATTATTTTTTTCAAAATCAGAGAATTTACTTTTAAGAAGCTGAACTGTTTTTATTTCTATCTTTGAGTTCTTTTCGGTAAGTTTATTAAGATCTGCATTTTCTTTTATTTTTGTATTCTTTGAACTGATTTTTTCTAACAGCTCCTCATATTTAATCTGAATTTCTTTTTTCTTTCTCAGCCAATATGCTAAAAATAATATAAGAACTAAAATTACGACGAAGCTGAATATGAGTAAAAACTTTCCGAAAGAATTGGTTTTTTCAAGATTTGATTGAGCTTCAAGTAAAGATTTTGTATCGTAGTCCCGGTGTATACGATTGGAAAGATATTTAAAATCAGTGGAGATGATGCTGTCTGCTTTTAGCAGTTGCTTGGTATAATATAATTCTTCTTTTGGTTGGTTTTTATTTCTGTAAAATGTAATAAGTTTTTCGTAATTGTTTCTTAATTCAGGAAGAATAAATTGGTATTTATTGAAGATAGAATCTACTTTCTTATAATCAGAAAGAGCTTTTTCAGTATTTTTTAGTTCATCATAAGCAGATCCCCGATAGTAGTAAATGACAGATGCAAAGGTGTAATCATTAATTTTTATGAATTCAGGCAATGCATTGTTAAATATTTGAATAGAATTTTGATAAGATTTTTTATTAAATTCTGTAATGGCTTCACTTTTATAGAAATAACTTTTTTCGAGATTGAAAAAAGGATCTTTTGGAAGAGCATCTAACCCTTCTTTTATAAGTTTTTCAGATTCAGTATAATTTCCCAGTTGCTGGTAACAGACAATCATTTGGTGTAAGCAATTGAGATAGCCTTTTTGATGATTCTTGATAAGATTAGGGTGTATATTTGCTTTTATTTTTGATTTAAAATAGACATTACATGACTTAAATAATTGTAATGCTTCTTCATAATACCCCAGATAGCTTTTTACAACACCAATATGGTATAGATTTTGGTATTTTAGAAATTCATCATCTGTATTTTTTGTATACTCATATGCCTTTAAATATTCATTCAGAGCTGGTTGAAATTTTCTGTAGGTAAAATAATATACCGCTCCTTTACTTATATATGAACTGCCAATAAGATCAGAATTTCCAGATAATTTTGCAGCAGAAATAGCACTGTCTGCATATTCTTTTTTTTTGTTTGGTGAATATCTTATAGCATCATCATAAGCCTGAAACAATTCTGCATAATTTTTTTCTTTTTTTGCTTTAGATATGTAGATGTTGAGATAATGAAAAGCTTTTTGATCATTCTCTTCATATATCCAATATTTATTTCTTAACGCAGAATAATAATCCTGTGCTGACAGTTGGCAGATTGTAAAAAAAACAAAAAAGCTGAAAATAGTTTTATTCATTCCTTTTTAATTTGTTTTTCATGGAATTCTTTTTCACTTCAAATGTAATTATTTTAATATAATAAAAGTTTAGATAGATATAAAAATGTTTTTTACTGATGAGAATAAATCACTGATGATTAGAGTAATAAACAGGGGAAATGTAAAAATTATAAAAATTTTTACGTAATAATTTTTATAATCTTACCCACAACTATTTGTGAAACAGGGTGTACTCTTTTAATATTGCTAAAAATAATCGATGACTTTCGGCCGGAAATTATCAACCAAAAAAATATTGAAAAAGTATGAAATTCAAAATCACTATAATCTTACTTGGGCTTTTTTGTGTGTTGGTAAATTCTTGCAGGGAAACTGAAGATCTAAATTATCCAAATACTGTTTCAGATAATATTACTCTACAAAAGGATAGTAAAAAAGAAAAAGACTCTAGTGAAAACCAAAAGGATCCTCCAATAAAAGGAACTCACTGGAAAACTCAAAGTGTAGGTTCCGCTGAAAAATAGAATGAAAAAATATACATTACTTTTTTTATTAATATCTGTCTTTTCTTTTGCTCAGGACTCGATCAATAAGATTGTAGAAAAGCAAATAGAGCAAATAGAAATTGTTACAAAGAAAAAATTGATTGAAAGAAAAATCGACAGATTGGTATTTAATGTTGAAAATTCAATTTCTGCAACGGGGGGAGATGCACTTGATGCCTTAAAAGTAACACCCGGAATACGCGTGCTCAATGACAAAATTTCGATGATAGGTAAAAGCGGAATGATTGTGATGGTGGATGATAAAGTAATAAAACTCTCAGGAGATGATCTTATCGGTTTTTTAAAAACAATACCATCAGACAGTATTAAAAGTATTGAAGTAATTACAGTGCCACCGTCCAAATATGAAGCACAAGGAAATAGCGGGATCATTAATATAAAGCTTAATAAAGTAAAACAAAATAGTTGGAACAGTTCAGTGAGAAGTACTTATACACAAACCACTTATCCTGCGGGAACTATAGGAGGAAGTTTTAATTATAATAAAGATAAAATTTCTATTGAATCTGATTTGGGGTATACAAACGGATCGATTGCTCCCAGCTATAATACAACTTTCTTTTATCCCAATCAGATATGGAGAGAAGTAAATACAAACAGAAACTATTACGATTTGGTTCGTGGAAAATTGGGCGTAAATTACAGATTTTCTGACAAGTTTAATATTGGCGTACAGTATATGTCCAGTAATAACAAGAAAAGAAATTTAGAAAATGATTATTCAACCATAACAGATAATATTAGTAATTCTATTGACTCCTTAATCGTTAATAAAGCTGAAAATAGAATAAGAAATAGATTTAATACTGTAGATTTTTATTCCGTTTATAAATTAGATACTCTGGGTAGAAAAATTTCAGCAAATTTTAACTATTTGAAATTTAAAGATACACAAGACAGGATTTTTAGCTCAAATAATTTGTTGGCAAACAATATGGTAATTCCCAATTCATATTATTCTGCCAATAATATTTCAAAACAGGATATTGAAAATTATTCGGCAAATGTTGATGTGGATTTTCCGACTAAGTTCGCAGATTTTACTTTTGGTGGGAAAGTTTCTTTTACAAAGAATAAAACAGATCTGGCTTTGTACAATCTTAGTTCAGGAAGTTCAATATATGATGCTGCACAGAGTAATCGGTTTGTTTATAAAGAAAATACAGAAGCACTGTATTTTTCTGCCAGCAAAAAATTATCCGAGAAATGGGAAACCCAGCTGGGTCTAAGATTTGAAACTACACAAACTGAGGGGAATTCAATTTCTTTAGATAGAATAAATAAGAATAATTACTCGAAATTATTTCCAACATTTTATCTGACATATACTCCTGATGAAAATAATATTTTCTCAATTAACTACAGCAGAAGATTAAACAGACCCAATTTTGAGGATTTAAATCCATTTAGAATATACAATAACAAATACCAGTATTCTGAAGGTAATCCCTTTCTTCAGCCAAGTTACAGTCATAACATGGAGTTGAGTTATACTCTTAAAAATAACTGGACAAGTAAGCTTTACTACTCTAAAATAACAGATGGTTCAGGCGGTATTATTTTGATAGATCCAGTGAATAATAATTTACAGGCAAATATAATTTTAAATTATTTGAACTCACAAATCATAGGTCTTTCAGAATCGTATACATTAAACTTAAAAAAATGGTTTCAAAGTTATAACAGTTTTGATGTGTATTATTCTAATTCAAAATCAACAGTGCCATATATAAACTCTAATGTGGACGGATTTAATTATAACCTGACTACCAATAATACTTTTAGTCTTAATAAGGAAAAGACCGTTTTATTCGGACTGAATTATTCTTACAATTTTAAGGGAGTTTCGGGAGTAGACAGAATTTCCGCATACAGCCAGCTTGATGTATCATTAAAATTTTTGTTTTTAAATAAAAATCTGAGTCTTGCAATTATTGGAAATGACATTTTAAAAAGCAGTATCATAACCCAGACTTCAATAACCAATAATTATCAGATTATATACAAAAACTATGAGGATATAAGGTTTTTAAGGCTGTCATTAGTTTACAAATTTGGTAATAAAGATATCAAAAGTACTCAGATAGAAGGAAGTAACGAAGAAGAAAAAAACAGACTTAAAAAATAAACGCATAAACAAAGACCAACGAGGGTATAAAACAGAACGTTAAAGTTCTGGTGTCTTTAAAAGTTTGCCGATTGTTTAACCCATTAAAAAATTAATAACATGGAAAAGAAAAAATTCAATGCCAAAGATTTTTTGAATGTTAGCACTTTATCACCGCTTGAATCTGCAGAGATCAAAGGAGGTATGGCTGACACTATTAAAACTACAGTTACAGAAGTAACAGTAAAGAAAGTAACTGTAACTGTAACATCATAGGTTACATCTTTAAGTACTGAGGCGGTGGAAAATACACCGCCTTTTTAATAAATAATAAAGCTAATATACATGGATACAATTACAGAAACACAGATAAAATCTTTTTCATCAGAGTGGTGGGACACTTTTTTACAGGAGAACGAGAATTTCACAACAACTAAAGTTTTTAAAAATGTAATAACTTCTGAAGATATTGTTTTTCTTAATAAGGAAATTATAAAGATTATTCAGGAATTATATGCTCTAAAGACAAACAAATATGGTTTTAGAGTCTATTTAGATGGGAAATTGCAAAATAATGACTTCATGACCAATTTGTTTGAAAAACATATTCCTTTTGAAAATGAAAACATTACAGAATATTTTGATCGGGTATTTTCAGATAAAAAGTTTGGAATGATTATTAATCACACAGAAAAGTTTTCTGAAGATTTAGCTCATAATATTTTACTAAAAATACAACCTTTATTAGATAAAGTAGGTATTCCCCTAACAGGATTAAGTGCTCACATACTAATTGGAAACTACGGATGGACTCCTTTAGGGATTCATCAGGATACCAGAGGCGAAAATGTTATTCATTTTCATTTGGGCCCCGGTCCTAAAATTATGTACAACTGGAACGAGGAAGATTATAAGGAACTGACCGGTAAAAAAGATAATAATAAAGATGTTGAACCACTTTTACCATACGCAGAAAGTTATCCCTTTGAAACAGGAGATCTCTATTATATGCCTTGGAATAAATACCATATAGGATTCTCTGACCAATTTTCTGTAGGACTTACCATTTGGTTTAACAATCCTACAAAGAGAAGTTTTACTACCGCAATTCTTGATGCCCTTCATTTGCAGCATCTTAATGAGGATGACGAAATTTTAAGCCCAAATAAGGACAAAGATATTGATTTAACGTTTGAAAATATTAAATCCGTACTAAATCTCAATGAAAATCTAAGAGGACTGACTTTTATTGATTTATTAAAGTATCTCCACAAAGAGTATAAATTAGCGATTTTAAGCAACGGGGGATGGGCGAGTATTCCTGTAACCTTAAGTGATAAAATCAAATATGAGATTGATAATTATGAAATATTGGATAATAAGAAAATTATCACGCCATATCCCTTTAAAACATTTTACGAAAAAATAGATGATGAATTGGTGATTTTTGCAAGAGGATATAAGGTGAAAATTAGATATCATGATGAGTTAATAAATATAATTGATAAGTTAAACCAGAATAAAGAAGAACTGGTAACGGATTTACTCAGTAATTTGATAGTTGATTGGCCTGTAGAAGCAGGTTTATACTTTTTATCGCTCCTTTATGACAAGAGAGCTATTAATATTGTTGAAACTAATCAGTTGAAATAAGATGGAACAGGCAATTATCGAAAAAGTAGAATCTTTTTCTGCGGAGTGGTGGGATCATTTTTTAGAAGATAGTGGGAATTTTACTAAAACAAAAGTATACAAAAATGTAATATCTAATGATGATATTGATATATTAAAGAACGAAGCAGTAAAGATTTTACAGGAGATTTATACTCATAGAACTAATCAGTATGGGTTTAGAGTGTACATAAAAGGTGAAGAACAGGATATAAACTATATATCCAAACTTTTTGATGCTCCACCAACTGAAAAAGAAACTTTGGAAAGTTATGCCGAAAGAGTTTTTGAAAAACAAAAATTCGGAATGATTATTAATAGAACTGAAAAATTTTCAGAGAAAGTTTCACAGAATATTTTATTAAAATTACAGCCTTTACTGGATAAAGTAGGAATACCTTTAACAGGACTTGAAATGACTCTGTTTGTAGGAAATTACGGATGGACACCTTTGGGAATTCATATTGATATTAAGGGCGAGAATATAATGCATTTTCATCTTGGACCCGGTCCAAAAATAATGTATAATTGGGAAGAAGATACATATAAGGAGCTAACTGGCAAAAAAGAAAATAATACAGATATAGAACCACTTCTGCCTTATTCGGATGCATATCCTTTCGAAACGGGAGATTTTTATTTTATGCCATGGAATAAGTATCATATAGGATTTTCTGATGAATTGTCTATCGGATTTATAGTTGGATTTAACAATCCTACAAGAAAAGGTTTTACATCTGCAATTTTAAATTCTATTTCTCAGCAATATTTGAATGATAACAAACAAATATTAAGTCCGGATAAAAATGAAGAAGTTGAAGATTCATTTAATGCCATTGAATCAGTAATTAATTTAGATGAAAATCTTAGACACCTGTCTTTCATGGATTTGATGAAGTACTTACACAAAGAATTCAAATTAGCAATTTTAAGTAATGGCGGATGGGCAAATATCCCAATAACCTTAAATGATAAAATAAAATATGATGTAGATAATTATGAAGTACTTGAGAATAAAAAAATAATTACTCCTTATCCATTTAAAACATATTATGAAAAAATTGGAGATGAGCTGGTCATGTTTGTGCGAGGTTATAAAGTAAAAATTAAATATCATGATGAATTATCTGGTATCATTGATAAATTAAATAGAAATAAAGAGGAGAAAGTAACGGATTTATTAAGTACTTTAACGCAAGATTGGCCTGTAGAAGCCGGCTTATACTTTTTATCATTACTTTATGATAAAAGAGCAATTAATATCATCGAATAACAAAATAAAAAATGAAAAAAATAATACTTTTAATACTTATGACTGCATTATCAAATTTAGGAACAGCCCAGACAAAAACTACCAGTAGTACAAAGTCTTCCGAAAGCTATAGTTATTCGACTTCTTTTGATGCAAAGCAAAAAGAGTCGATACTGAACTATTTAAAAAAAGAGCTAGGCAAAGAGTATAAAACAACGAACCAGAAGTTAGTATGGTCAAAGATTAGTGATCTTGAAACTAAAAATGACAAAACGTTTGTTAAACTAGAAGGTAATGAAATTGAATTAAATTATCAAAGTAAAAACGATTTATTGAATCCCCTTATATTGAAAAAACTGAAAAAAATATCTGATTTTATTGAATCAACCAACAAATAAATGAAATTTATTCCTCAGTATAATATCATGGACTGTGGTCCGGCTTGTCTGGCTATGATTGCCAATGAGTATGGAAAAAAGTATACTCTGAAATATTTAAGAGAAAAATCATTTCTTACAAGAGATGGAGTATCTTTATTAGGAATCAGCGAAGCGGCGCAAAGCATAGGATTTGAAACAGTAACAACCAGAATAAATTTAGACCAGCTTTTAGATTTACCTACACCCTGTATATTACATTGGGATCAAAACCATTTTATAGTTTTAGAAAAAATAAAAGGATCCAAAAAAGGCAATAAGTCTTTTTTTAAAAGAGGCTTATTGTTTAAAATTGTTGATCCTTCCTATGGTATATTATACCTTAAGGAAACTGAATTTTTAAAGCATTGGATTAGCAGCGACAACAAAGGTGTTGCATTATTTCTCAATCCTACAGATGCTTTCTATGAATATTCTCCACCTGCGGAAAATAAAATAAATATCAAATATTTAGCAGGAATTTTATTTCAGCATAAAAAACAGTTTTTGTGGATGTTATTATCCTTGCTTTTAGGCAATTTAGTAAACATCGCTTTCCCGTTTTTAACGCAAAATCTTATAGACAAAGGAATTACGGACAAAAATTTGTCAATTGTTCAATTGATACTTTTTGCGCAGATCAGCTTGTTTCTTGGAGCTATGACTGTTGAAATCATTAGAAACTGGCTGGTTTTAAAAGTAGGAACAAAAATCAGCATAACAATTATTTCAGACTTTCTAAGAAAATTATTACAGTTAAAAATAAAATTCTTTGATACTAAAATGATGGGCGATTTCACTCAAAGAATTCAGGATAATGAAAGAATCGAAAATTTTTTAACTTCACAGAGTTTAATCACTATTTTTTCCATTATTTCATTTTGTGTATTTTTTGTGATTTTGGGATATTACAACTACACAATTCTGTTCATTTATTTGCTTCTTACTGTTTTAGCTGTTTGTTGGTCTGCATATTTTCTGAAGAAAAGAAGCATACTCGATTTTTATAAATTTAAATTAAAAAGTGAAAATCAAAATGCCATCTATGAGATTATAAATGGTGTAACAGAGATGAAGCTAAATCAGTTTCAGGATTTTAAGAATAAAGAATGGCAGAAAATTCAGGATAAATTATTACAAATAAATTCAAGAGTTCTGAGGTTAACTCAATTTCAGATCGGCGGTTTTGAAATAATCAACCAAATTAAAAACATTATTGTAACCTATATATCAGCTGTTTGTGTGATAAAAGGAGAAATGTCATTAGGTGAGCTTATGGCAATTTCTTTTATATTGGGACAAATGATCTCTCCTCTTAACAGTATTACAACATTTTTTTATTCTCTACAGGATGCCAAACTTAGTTTGGAAAGACTCTCTGAAGTTCAGTATCATGAAGATGAAGAAAATGAAAATTTAATCCCTCTTCCAAAAACATCTTTATTAAATAATCAAGGGATCAATATTAATGATGTTTCATTTCAATATGAAGGTCCTAAATCTCCATTTGTTCTTAAAGATATTAGTTTTAAAATTCCGGAAGGAAAAATAACGGCAATTGTCGGCGCAAGCGGTAGTGGAAAAACCACTTTAATGAAACTGCTTCTGAGATTTTACGAACCAACAAGAGGTGAACTTTTCTATAATTCTGAAAATATATCAAGAATTTCCCCAAAAAGTTTACGGGAAAATTGTGGTGTCGTAATGCAGGACGGCTTTATATTTTCAGATACTATTGAAAGAAATATTGCCACTGGTGATGAGGAGGTAAACAGAGAAAAACTTCAAAACGCAGTAAAAATTGCAAATATAGAAGAGTTTATAGAAGAACTTCCTTTAGGATATAATACCAAAATCGGAGCATCGGGAAATGGTATTTCTGGTGGGCAAAAACAAAGAATACTTATTGCAAGAGCTGTTTATAAAAACCCTCATTACATTTTTTTTGATGAAGCTACTTCTGCACTTGATGCAGAAAATGAAAAAATAATCCATGACAATTTACAACAGTTTTTCAAAGGAAAAACAGTTTTAATAATCGCACACCGCTTAAGTACAGTGAAAAATGCAGATCAAATCATTGTTTTAAAAAATGGAAGAATTGTAGAGCATGGAAATCATCAGACATTGGTTGATAATAAAGCAGATTACTATAATCTGGTAAAAAACCAGCTGGAGTTGGGCAGCTAATTTATATAAATTAAAATTCTTTAAAGATCAATACCTTTTTGATGAAAAGCAGTCATAATTAATATCAATAGCACAAAATATTTTTAGATACAAAAAAACCGTTAATTTGATAATTAACGGTTTTCGTAGACCCACAGGGATTCGAACCCCAGATGACTGAACCAAAATCAGTAGTGTTACCGCTACACCATGGGTCTGTATTTCTATGACGCGAAATTATATAAATTATTTTAAAAATAAAAATCATATTGAAAGAAAAAATGCGTGTTTCTCGATTATTAATTGATTTACAAAGATTTATTTTCTGCTTTTTATTGAAATTTAAATCCGATACTGCGTTTTAATTCTTAAAATATGTTTCGGCAGCTAATATTCTGATTTTTTGATCTGTTTAATAGGCTTTAAATATGAAGAATTTTAAATAAAATAAAAAGCTTACCTTTGCAAAAAATTGGGCTCCAAAAGTTGGAGAAACCCATTAATAATTATTTATTAAACATTTTTATGTCGAATATTGTCGCAATCGTTGGGCGTCCCAACGTAGGAAAATCAACGCTTTTTAATCGTTTACTGGAAAGAAGAGAGGCTATCGTAGACTCTACCGCCGGTGTTACCAGAGACCGTCACTACGGAAAGTCAGACTGGAACGGAGTAGATTTCACGGTAATTGATACAGGAGGGTACGATGTAAATAATGACGATGTTTTCCAGGGAGAAATTTCAAAGCAGGTTCAGTTGGCGATTGATGAGGCAACTTCTATCATTTTTATGTTGAATGTAGAAGAAGGACTTACAGATACGGATTACGAAATCCACGAAATGTTGAGAAGATCCAACAAGCCGGTATATATAGTTATCAATAAAGTAGATTCTTCCAAAGAAGAATTGGCAGCTACAGAATTTTATCAGTTGGGAATTGAAAAATATTACACTTTGTCCTCTGCAACAGGTTCAGGAACAGGAGATTTACTGGACGATGTGGTAAAAGATTTTCCGACAACCGAATACAAAGATCCTTTCGAAGGATTACCGAAAATTACCATCGCAGGTCGTCCGAACGTAGGAAAATCTACAATGACGAATGCTTTGCTTGATGCCGACAGAAATATCGTAACAGATGTGGCAGGAACAACAAGAGACAGTATCCAGACCCTTTATAACAAATTCGGACACGAGTTTGTATTGGTAGATACAGCCGGAATGAGAAGGAAATCTAAAGTAAGCGAAGACTTGGAATTCTATTCCGTAATGCGTTCTATCCGTTCCATCGAATACTCTGATGTCGTGATTATCATGGTGGATGCTACTCAGGGATGGGAATCTCAGGATATGAACATCTTTGGTCTGGCTCAGAAAAACAGAAAAGGAATTGTGATTCTTGTTAATAAATGGGATTTGATTGAAGGTAAGGAAACCAACACCATGCGTGATTTCGAAAAACAGATTAAAGACAAGATCGGGCAGTTTCAGGATATTCCTATTTTATTCGTTTCTGCATTAACGAAACAGAGAATCCTGAAAGCGGTAGACATGGCAATGCAGGTGTATGAAGACCGTAAGAAAAAGATCAAAACTTCAAAACTTAATGAAGTGATGCTTCCTATTTTTGAACAGACACCGCCTCCTGCAAACAAAGGAAAATACATTAAAATCAAATACTGTGTACAGCTTCCGACGCCGTCACCACAATTTGTATTCTTCTGTAACTTACCGCAATACGTAAAAGAACCATATAAAAGATTTACTGAAAACCAACTAAGAAAAGAATTCGGGTTTACCGGAGTTCCTATCGAAGTGTATTTCAGACAAAAATAAATTGTAATCCCTTTCAGATTTTTCTGAGAGGGATTTTATTCTTCATTAAATATATATTTTTAGATAAAAGCTTTTCAAAATAATGAACACAATAGTTTTATCAGAACAATTTTCTTTAGTTAATTCATGGATCAATGAGCTTCGAAATGTTGAAATCCAACACGACCGTATGAGATTCCGCAGAAATATGGAAAGAATCGGCGAAATTGCTGCTTTCGAGATCAGCAAAACACTGGAGCAGAAAGAAATTGAAATTCAGACTCCTCTGGATACGATTAAAGTGAAGGAAATTGCTGTTCAGCCTGTTATTACGACCATTTTGAGAGCCGGAGTTCCTTTGTTTGAAGGAATTTTGAATTATCTTGATAAAGCAGACTGCGGATTTGTTGCCGCTTACAGAAAACATGATGCCAACGATTATTTTTCTATTAAACAGGACTATTTAACGTGTCCGAACATCGAAGGCAGACCTTTAATTGTTGCCGATCCTATGTTGGCAACCGGAGCTTCTCTTATCGAAGCCATCAAAGATTTATTAACAAACGGAAAGCCTACAGAACTTCATATTGTTGCAGCAATTGCTTCAAGACAGGGAGTAGAAACCATAGAAAAAGCGTATCCCGATGCCAAAATCTGGGTAGGAGCCATTGATGAAAACCTTACCTCAAAAGGCTACATTACTCCGGGACTGGGTGATGCGGGAGACTTAAGCTATGGCGAAAAACTACAGCGATAAAATTTCTCTGAGCAATTTTTTTCGAAATCATTTTTACATCTGAATTTCTTTTATTTTTACGGAAACTGAAAAAACCGAAGGAAAAAATATTTTTTCTCGTCTAATATAAAAAGTGACCGTAATGAAAACCGGAATATGAATTTCGAGTTTATTTTCTATCAGCATCAGAAGATGGTATATAATCTTGCCTTGCAGTATACCCAGAATACCGAAGATGCAGAAGAAATAACTCAGGATGTTTTTGTAAAAATATCACAAAAGATGGATGGCTTTAAAAATGAGTCATCCTTAAAGACATGGATTTACCGCATTGCGATTAATACCTCTTTAGATTTTCTTAAACATAAAAATTCCAAGAAAAGATTCTTTTTCGGTCTTTTCAGAGATTCGGATGCTGAAAACAGACAGAATGAACCGGTAGATTTCAATCATCCCGGTGTGGTTCTTGAGCAGAAAGAAGAAGTCATGAAAATTTTCAGCTTTATCAATATGCTTCCGAATGATCAGAAAACAGTCGTTATTTTACTGAAAATCGAGGGTAATTCTCAACAGGAAACCGCTGAGATCATGAATATCAGTCAGAAAGCGGTGGAATCACTTTTTCAACGTGCCAAAAAAAATCTTATCCAAAAACTAAATCAACAGAAGGAATATGAAAAATAAATCGTCTAAGTATGTAATGGAAGATCAGTTGCAGATATTAGAAAAAATTCAGAGTGTGGATGCTCCTTCAGAATTGTACGGAAAGATTCTCAATAAAATTGAGAATCAGAAGAAAGATATTGTTTCCCCAAAATGGATTTTCGCCGCGGCAGCTGTGATTGCTATTCTGATCAGTTTGAACGTAAAAGTTATTCAAAACACAAAAGATTCTTCCAGATCGGATTTTGATACCTTATTTATGATGAAATCACAAAATACTTTTTCGTATGACTAAAAACAGATTTTACATTTTTATTATCGTTGGTCTGCTGATTTCCAATCTCTTATTGGTGATCTTCATGCTCACGCGAAAACCTCCGCATCATTCAGGGCCGAGAAATCTCATTATTGAACGGCTGCATTTGGATGAAAAACAGATACAGCAATATGACGTGCTGATTCAGCAGCACAGAATGGAGATCAGAGAAAAAGAACACGAAATGATGGATGCGAAAACGCAGTATTATTCATTATTAAAAAATAAAGATCGGAAAAACGGAGATTCTTTGGTACAGCAAATCGGAAAGATAAGTATGGAAACTGAAAAGATCAACTTTAAGCACTTTCAGGACATCAGAAAAATTTGCCGTCCCGACCAGTTGCAGGATTTCGATCATCTTATTGATGAATTTGAATCTCTTTTTGCTCCCGGACCGAAACCTCCACACGAGCGATGAAAAAAAAATATTTCGTTTTTATTTTCCTGGCTTCGGTGAATTTTCTTTTTTCGCAGAATGTCGTTACCGGAATACAGTTCAGTCCGGTTTGGGCTTCTGAAAAACTGGAAATAGAAAAAAAATATACATTAAAAGATGATGTTGTTTCTATATCTAAATTAAAATTTTACGTTTCGGATATCTGTTTTAAAAAATCAGGAAAAACAGTTTTTAAAACACCGGAAAAATCTTATTTAATTGATTCTGAAAACAGATTGAAAATAGATTTTGATAAAAATATCACAGAAGATTTCGACGAAATTCAGTTTAACATCGGAATTGACAGTCTTACCAATGTTTCCGGAGCAATGGGTGGAGATCTTGATCCGGTGAACGGAATGTACTGGTCGTGGCAAAGCGGATATATAAACTTTAAGATAGAAGGAAATTCAGAAAATTCCGGTGCTGTTCATAAAGATTTTCAGTTTCATGTTGGAGGATATTTAAAACCTTTTGAAACATTACAAACAGTTATTTTGCCCTTGAAAAGAAACCAAAATGTAATTTTTGTAGATATTTTACGGTTTTTATCAGAAATTGATTTAAGTAAAACTCATTCCGTAATGTCAACGGGAGAAAAAGCAGTCGTTCTTGCCCGTCAGTTTCAGAAAATATTTTCTACAGATTCTAAATGATGTTCCGATAAAAATATTGTTATGAATAATGATAAAGGTAAATTTCATCTTATGAGAGGAATGCAGAAATACATTCTTGTCTTTTTATTTCTGATTCCGTTATTGGCTTTTACCTTCAAAGATCTCTACACGCTTTACATCCCCGAATATTTTCCGAAACCTGTTTCCGATTTTAAAAAAGAACCGTTAACCAAAGAAAAAGTAGAGTTGGGAAGAGCCTTGTTTTATGACCCTGTTTTATCAAAAGACGGAACGGTTTCCTGTGCTTCCTGCCATACTTCATACAATGCTTTTGCGCATACAGATCACGCCTTAAGTCATGGAATCGGAGATTCTATCGGAAAAAGAAATGCTCCTGCGCTGTTTAATCTGGCGTGGCAGAAAGATTTTATGTGGGATGGTGCAGTTAATCATATTGAAGTTCAGGCTTTAGCTCCGATAAGCGATAAAAAGGAAATGGCAGAATCTATTGAAAATGTGGTTAAAAAACTTCAGGCTAAAAAATTGTACAGAACCCTTTTTTACAAAGCTTTTTCAGACAGCACCGTTACAGGACAGCATCTTTTGAAGGCTATTGCCCAATTTCAGCTTACCTTAATTTCCACAGATTCCAAATACGATCAGGTAAAAAAAGGAAAAGAGAGCTTCACGGAGCAGGAACAGAAAGGCTATGAGATTTTTAAACGGAACTGCCATTCCTGTCATCAGGAACCTCTTTTTTCATCCTATCAATTTGCAGCTAACGGATTGCCGATGGATTCATATCTGAAAGATGTTGGAAGAATGGGAGTTACCCGACAAAAGAAAGACAGTCTGATGTTTAAAATCCCTTCTTTAAGAAATCTAAGCTATTCTTATCCTTATATGCATGATGGAAGATTTAACAGATTAAGTCAGGTAGTTAACCATTACACCAACGGAATACAGCAGAATTCAAAAGTTTCAAAAGAACTCAGAAAAAAAATCATCCTTACAGATCATGAAAAAGTTGATCTCATCGCATTTTTGCTTACACTTAACGATAGAGAATTTGTGAAAAACCAGAATTTTCAGTTTCCGAAAGAAATTTTACTGCCCTCCGAAGGAAAATAAATCTATTGTCGTCTAAGAAAGTAATGAGACTTTAATATTTTAAAGTGAAAACCTAAAAATATCGGCATGAGAAAAAAAATTACCTACTTATTTTTATCTTTATTGGGAACTTTAGCTAATGCTCAGGGTCCCGCAGTAACTTCATGGCTGCAAAATACAACGGCAACAGGAACTTACTACCCGAACGGAAACTCTACTCCACAGGGGAACAGCATTCTCGTAAATTGTCAGGCGGTACAATATTCTGCAAGCAATGTCTATATTTCTACCAAAGGAATTCCGGCTTATCCTACAGGTCCTTTTCAGGATGGAAATCCCAATCAGGCAGGAAATCAGAATGCCATATTTAAATTTCCTTTGACTCCGGTTCAGAATACAGGAACACCAACGGCGACTGCACTTGGAAATATTGCTGTTTTTATCAATGGGGTCGCAGGTTTCGATCCTAAAGACGGTGTTTCCTGGAAATCTTCCACCAATGCTTGGGCAGGAGGTCCCACAGGTGGAACCGGCGACGGAGTCTGGCAGCGCGATGCAATTGTTTATGAAAAATTAGGGTTCGACTGCTCCAAAGGACATCCTGCAGGAACAAATTATCATCATCATCAGAATCCATCTGCTTTTAAATATGATCTGAATGTAATTTCCACGGTATGTAATCCGTATGATGCGAACGGATTATACACCATTAATACTTCACAGCATTCTCCGCTTATCGGTTTTGCGTATGACGGATTTCCGATCTATGGAGCTTATGCCTACAAAAACGCAGACGGAACAGGAGGAATTACCCGAATGAAATCCGGTTATCAGCTAAGAAATATCACAACAAGAAATACGATTAACGGCGTTTCTGTTACAGCGGGACCTCCGGTAAACTCTACATATCCATTGGGATCGTGCATTCAGGATTACGAATGGGTAGCTCACACAGGACAGGGCGATTATCTGGATGAACATAACGGAAGATTCTGTAAAACTCCAGAATATCCCAACGGAACGTATTGCTATTTTGCAACGGTAGATGCCAATCACAATTCGGCTTATCCTTATTTGATAGGACCAACCTACTACGGTGTTTATGCAAACAGAAAAGTGACCTCGGTAACGGAAACCACCACAACCTACACTTCAAATCTTGCGGTATCTGAAGCTGAATTTAAAAATATCGGTACGGTTTTATATCCCAATCCGGTAAGCGATTTACTGCTGATTCAGGTGGACCATTTACTAAAATATGATCTTGATATTGATTTGTATGATATGTCCGGAAAGCTGCTTATGAAAACCCAGATGATCAAAGGAAGTACAATTGCTTATTTCGATACGCAGACTTTATACAACGGAAACTATATGGTTAAAATTTCCAATGGTAAAAATACAATCTCAAAGAAAGTAGTTGTAAAACATTAAAAAATCTTCACAAAAAACAACCTCACAGATATTTAATCCAAAATATCTTGGTAAAAACTTTTAAACTAAACATTCTAAAAACCTCTTATGAAAAAACTTACATCATGGCTTGTTCCTGCATTCTTCACAGCAGTAGCCTTATATTCCTGTTCGGGCAGCGATACCTATGAAGCAACTCCGGTTACACAGGAAGAATATCCCGGAATTCTGGCTGCTTTTGGTGCCAATATCAATCTCAGCAGTCTTGAAAATTACGCAAATCAGCCTAAACCGGCCTATATTACAAGAGATAATACCGCCGGAAATCCTATTACGGATAAGGGCGCAACATTGGGGAGAATGTTATTTTACGACAAAAATCTTTCGAAAAACAACACCATTTCATGTTCAAGCTGTCACAAACAGGAACTTGCTTTTGGAGACAATGCAGTTGCGAGTACAGGAGTGAACGGAACAACAGGCAGACATTCCATGAGACTGGTCAATGCAAGATTCGGAAATGAAATGAAATTTTTCTGGGACGAAAGAGCGGCTAATCTGGAAGCACAGACTACGTTCCCGATTCAGGATCATAACGAAATGGGCTTCAGCGGAACAAACGGTGACGGAACACTTCAGGATTTGATTGCAAAACTTCAGAACATTAAATACTATCAGGAAATGTTCAAATTTGTTTACGGAGATGCTACCGTTAATCAAACAAGAATTCAGAATGCATTGGCTCAGTTTATCAGAAGTATTCAGTCTTTTGATTCCAAATATGATGCAGGAAGAGCCGCAAGCGCAAATGATCAGCAGCCGTTTGCAAATTTTACGGCACAGGAAAATCAGGGAAAAAATCTATTTTTAGCTCCTCCTGTTTTCGACGCGGCAGGAAACCGAACCGGTGGCGGATTGGGTTGTGCAGCCTGCCATGCCGCTCCTGAATTTGATATTGATCCGAATTCCAAAAACAACGGAATTATCGCTAAAATCAGCGGAACCGGAATCGATGTTTTTAACACCAAAGCTCCAAGTTTAAGAAACGTTACCAACAGCAGCGGAATAGAAAACGGACAGTTTATGCACACCGGAAATTTTACAACACTTCAGCAGGTGATTGGTCATTACGGAAATATCAATATTGCACCGGGAAATACCAATCTTGATCCTCGTTTGGCGCCTAACGGAAACGGACAAAAGCTAAACCTTACATCAACGGAAGTGAATGCAGTAATCGCATTTCTGAAAACACTTTCCGGAACCGATGTGTATACCAATAAAAAATGGAGTAATCCTTTTAAATAATTACAATTTCTTAAAGCTGTTCTTTGTGGAGCAGCTTTTTTATTCATCAATTGCCATAACCAAAACACTCACTTTATTATCTCCCGATTTCAGAATCTCCCATGCAATTGAAGCCAGCGTATTTCCCGTTGTAAAAACATCATCAATTAACAAAATATGCTTACCTGAAATATTTTTAGTCATTGAAAATGTATTTTCAGTTTTCAGCCGGTTCTGTTTATCCTTCAAAGCCTGAGCTTTGGAATAATGATTTCTTTTCATCACATCATGATCAAAAGGAATAGCATAAAATTCTGAAAGCGTTTCGGCGAACCAATGCAGTTGGTTATATCCTCTTTCTTTTAATTTTCTCGGATGAAGTGGAACCGTCACCAAAAGATCTGGCTTCCGATTTTGAAAATCCAGTCTTTCCGTCGCCCATTCAGCTAAAATTTTCCCGATCTTCTCCCGATTCCGGTACTTCAGTTCATGAATTAATTTTCGGCTCACATTTTCTTTTTCAAACTGCATGAGTGCAAAAGCATTTTCGATAGGAAAAAGAAGACTGCATTTTTCTTTAACAAAATTATGTTCAGAATAATCGTTGTGGGTAAAGTGAATCTGGTCAAAGCAAAGATTACAGACCGGAAAATCGGCATCAATTATCCGGTTGCACCGAATACAGCGATTCGGAAATAAAATATCGAGCATCATTTGCGGATGAATAACTAAAATGATTATTAATTTTTTTTGTTGCAGGGATAGACAGATCTCTTATTCGACGGACTAAATAACCTAGAATAATTAAATTGTTTTTTATATCCCTAACTGGTGTAAAAATAATCATTTCACCCGAAAATGAGGTGAATAATAAAAAAAAAATGGAAAAATTTACAAAATATCTTTCCTGATCTTTTCAATTGCGTTTTTCATGCCCGAATTAAAATATTCCTTCTCCAGACGGATTGGCGGCGATTGTCTTACTTCACAGTCCGCAATGCTGCACGATTCGCAGGTTACGCCTACATTAATCGTTTTCAGGGTGGGAGACTTAATAAAATTGATTTTCTTAATCGTCTGAGAATTCAATAAAATTCCCAAACAATAACTTCTGTTGCTTCCATCTGAGAAAGGATTTTTCTGTGAGGTGGAAATCACAAGATAGCTGATTCCCTGATCTTTATAATGAGAAATCTGGGCTTCCGTTAATGTTTCATTTTCTTTTAAATGATGAAGATTTTTCACGGCAATCCATCTTCTGCAATAATGCTCGTTGGTTGCATTCGCATGGGGAGCTTGTTGATGATTGAGGTGTAACTCTTTTAAAATCTGTATTTTATCTGAATTTTTCTTTTTGACTAAACATAAATAAAACAAATCTTTTATTCCCAGTTCAGAAGAAAGAAGATTCGTCAGGCGATAGTAAAATGTTTCGGGAGAATTGGTGAAGTTTTCAATTAAATTTTCAAAATTCTGAGGATTCCATTCGTTTTGCAGAAAAAAATCTGAAGTTTTTTCAATTGTTTTCTGTTTTGAAATTAACAAAGCTCCCGCAAAATACGAAGCATAAAAATTATTTAAAATTTCTTCAAAACTTCCGAAATCCAGCCACGAATACGTATTCGGTCGGTTTTTCAGCTCCAGAACATTAAATCCGATCTCTTTCGCAAGAATAAAGGTTTTCTGGTCTTTTTCCAATTTCCGGTTTAAAAGCAACAGCTTTTTTTCAGGGACAAACAATGAGCGTAAATTATCCAAAGTCCCGTACTTCTCAAAATCTTCCGACTGAATATGGTAATTAAATTTTTCATTCAGAATAGTCTCCAGAACATCAGACTGTAAATTTTTGTCGATCTGCAATCCGTTTTCCTCAGCAAAGAGCTGGACTTTTTCTTCAACTTCGGGAAAATAATTATCATAAAGCTCCTGAAAAGAACGTAAAACGGCAAAGTAAAATCTTTCCTTTCCTAAATTATAGTTTTGTGAAATTTCGATCAGGGCATTGATAAAAGCGGTTACTTTTTTAGGTGCATCACTTATAATGCTTATCAGATTATTTTTATTGATCCCGAAAAGATCCAGAGGAATCTCTTTAAAAAAATCTGACTGAAGAATTTCATTAAAAGGAGTGAGGCTCTTATCCAGTTTTGTGGAAACCAGATCGTCAAAAGTACAGTTCAGCGCTTCTGAAAGCTGAATGATCTTATCATGCTTCGGATATTTTTTTCCGTTTTCAATTTCGTTAAGGTAGGATTTCGATAAACCGGTCTTTACCGCAAGATCCTGTAAAGACCAGTTTTTCTTCTGTCTCTGCTGTTTCAGTTTCAGCCCGAAAACCGTTTTAATAAAGTCACTGTCCGAATTCATAATTCAAATATAATATTTAGAAGCGATTATTCGCATAATAATTTTTAAAATAATTTAGCGAACGTTCGCTATTTGTGAAAATTTTTATTTATGTTTGCAATGTTCAATTACAAAATTAAAACAATATGGAAACCAAGATTCAGTTGAAAATCAAGGAACAACAAAATTTTGAAGAAGTTTTTACCAATGATTTAATCGATTTTTTGGTTGAGCTTCATCAGAATTTTAATCCGAAAAGAATAAAACTTTTAGAAGAAAGAGAAATCAGGCAAAATGAATTTGATAAAGGAATTCTTCCGGAATTTTTAGAAGAAACCAAGGAAATAAGAAACGGAAACTGGATCTGCGCTCCGCTTCCGAAAGATTTACTGGATCGGAGAGTGGAAATTACAGGACCGGTAGACCGGAAAATGATCATCAATGCATTAAATTCCGGAGCTTCCACTTTTATGGCAGATTTTGAGGACAGCAATTCTCCGACCTGGAAGAACTGCATAGAAGGTCAGTTAAACCTTTCTTATGCGGTGAACCGGAGAATAGATTTTACGACTGAACAGGGAAAATCTTATCAGCTAAATGAAAAAACGGCTGTTTTATTGGTTCGTCCGCGAGGATTACATTTAAATGAAAAACATATTGAAATTAATGGGGAACAGGCTTCGGCGTCATTAATCGATTTCGGAATTTATTTTTTCAGAAATGCTAAACAACTACTTGAAAATGGAAGCGGTCCGTATTTTTATCTCCCGAAATTAGAGCATTATCAGGAAGCAAGATGGTGGAACGAAGTGTTTGTTTTTGCACAGAATTACTTAGAAATTCCGCAGGGAACCATTAAAGCAACGGTTTTAATAGAAACAATTACCGCTTCTTTTCAGATTGATGAAATTTTATTTGAATTAAAAGACCACAGTTCCGGACTCAACTGCGGAAGATGGGATTATATTTTTTCTTTCATTAAAAAATTCAGAAACCTTCCCCGGTTTATTGTTCCCGACAGAGATCAGGTAACCATGACTTCTCCTTTTATGAGTGCGTATTCTAAACGTGTTATTGAAATCTGTCACAAAAGAAATGTTCATGCAATTGGAGGAATGGCGGCACAGATTCCTGTTAAAAATGATTATGAAGCGAACAGCATTGCTTTCGGAAAAGTAAGAAGCGATAAAGAACGGGAAGTAAAAAACGGACACGACGGAACATGGGTGGCTCATCCTGCGTTGGTTTCTGTGGCTAAAGATATTTTTGATAAATATATGCCTTCCAAAAATCAGATCGATAAAAAATTTCAATACCATATCACCGAAAAAGATTTACTGGAAGTTCCGAAAGGTGAAATCACCGAAAAAGGGGTCCGAAAAAACATCAATGTCGGAATTCTTTACATCGAATCGTGGTTAATGGGAACGGGAGCTGCAGCCATTTATCATTTAATGGAAGATGCGGCAACCGCAGAAATATCCAGAACCCAGATCTGGCAATGGCTGAAAAATGATGCCGTTTTAAGTGATGACCGCACTTTAACCAGAGAAATGATTCTTCAGTGGGAATTTGAAGAACTGGAAAGAATTGAAAAGTATGTTGGTGAAGAACGTTTCCGTAAAGGGAAATTCAATCTTGCCAAAGAACTTTTTAATGAACTGATTTTCAGTGATAAATTTGATGAATTTTTAACTCTGAAAGCGTATCCTTTTATTTAAGTGAGAGAGTAATGATAGTGGGAGAGTTTTAGTGATTGAGCTTTTAATGTGATTGCAATTATAAATCATCAACTATCAATTATCAATTATCTATCAACCGTCAACAAATAACAATTAACTAAACAAAAAAATAGTATGAAAACAAAACAAGAACAAATTCAGGAGATCGAAAAAGACTGGCTGGAAAACCCACGCTGGAACGGTGTTAAACGTCCTTACACAGCGGAAGATGTTTTAAAACTTCGCGGTTCTTACAAACTGGATTACACTATTGCAACGGAAATGTCTAAAAAATTCTGGAATTTACTGAACACTCAGGATTTCGTTGCAGGACTTGGCGCGTTAACCGGAAATCAGGCGGTTCAGGAAGTGGACGCAGGTTTGCAGGCAATTTATCTTTCCGGATGGCAGGTTGCAGCAGATGCCAATTTATCGGGTGAAATGTATCCGGATCAGTCATTATACCCCGCCAATTCAGTTCCTTCTGTGGTAAAGAAAATTAACAATGCTTTATTGAGAGCAGATCAGATCCAGTCTGTGAACGGAGGCGGAGAAAAAGAATATCTGGTTCCGATTATTGCCGATGCAGAAGCAGGTTTTGGCGGAAATTTAAATGCGTATGAACTGATGAAACAGATGATTGAAGCCGGAGCTGCTGCAGTGCATTTTGAAGACCAGCTTTCTTCTGCAAAAAAATGCGGTCATTTGGGAGGTAAAGTTTTGGTTCCTACGCAGGAAGCCATCAATAAATTAATTTCTGCACGTTTGGCGGCGGATGTTTTGGGAGTTCCAAGTTTAATTATTGCAAGAACAGATGCAGATGCAGCAGATTTGCTGACTTCTGATATTGACGACAGAGATAAAAAATTTGTAACTGGCGAAAGAACTTCCGAAGGTTTTTATGTCGTAAAAAACGGAGTAGAGCAGGGAATTGACAGAGGTTTATCTTACGCTCCTTACGCAGACCTGATCTGGATGGAAACGTCTAATCCGGATCTGGAACAGGCAAGAAGATTTGCAGAAGGGATTCATGCGAAATTTCCTGATAAAATGTTGGCGTACAACTGTTCTCCATCCTTCAACTGGGCAGCAAGGCTTTCTGTGGAAGAAATGCAGAATTTCCGTGAAGAACTGGCAAAATTAGGGTACAAATTCCAGTTTATTACTTTGGCAGGTTTCCATGCGTTAAATACGGCGATGTTCGAGCTGGCTTTAGCTTACAAAGAAAAAGGAATGGCAGGATATTCTGAATTACAGGAGCGTGAGTTTGCGTTGCAGCAAAAAGGTTTCAGAGCAGTGAAACATCAGTCGTTTGTAGGAACAGGGTATTTTGATGAGGTACAGAATATTGTTACCAACGGCTCTTCTGCAACGGTTGCCATGAAAGATTCTACCGAGACCGCACAATTTCACTAAAAAGTTTCGTTTTAATTAAATTTAATTGTTAGAACCTTCTCAATTTTGGGAAGGTTTTGTTTTTTATGTGCTAATTTTGAATTTATATTTGAAGGAGATGAGTTTGATTTTTGAAAAACAGATACAGGTTACAGAGCAGCATATTGATGGAAATAATCATGTAAATAACGTTCAGTATGTGCATTGGGTGGAAGAAATTGCAGCAGCGCACTGGGATTTTGTAAAACATAAAACCGAATATCCGAAAGATATCTGGATGCTTCTGGATCATCATATTCAATACAAAAAGCAGGTGTATCTTAATGACATCATTACTGTAAAAACCTATCCGAAAGCTCCTGAAGGAATTCGTCAGCCCAGAAAAGTGGAGTTTTACTGTAACGGGCAACTCGTTGTGGATTCTACTACATTGTGGGTTTTGGTAGATGCCGAAACGCAGAAAATCAAAAGACTGGAAAGTGACTGGCTGGAAAAGCTAAAATAAAGAGTTTTGCATAGTTTGTTATTGATATAAGCCATGCTTTTCCTTAAGGGAATTTTTTACTTCAGACCATGATTTTCCTGAATTGGGATTTTTTTGATGCTCTTCAAGTCTCTGATCCAGAATTTTTTGGTGCTTGGAACTTAATGCTTCCTCATTTTCTTCAGTAGAAATAATGGCATTAATAATTCTAAGAATTCTCTCATCTGCATGGTCTATAAAGTCGTGAATTCTTTTTTTTATATCAACAGTACTTTCCATTTTTCACATTTATATCATCAAAGTTAATTAATTTTCTTCAACATTTTATCAATATTCAAACTCAAACCAAATTCCTTATCTTTGCAGGATGATACGTATTACAAAAATTTTTACATTCGAAACCGCTCACGTTTTATATAATTACGACGGGAAATGTAAAAATATGCACGGACATTCCTACAAGCTGTTTGTAACAGTGAAAGGAAAGCCTGTTAATGATTTGGAAAACCCTAAGAATGGGATGGTGGTGGATTTTGGTGATATTAAAAGTATCGTAAAGTCTGAAATTGTAGATGTTTGGGATCATGCCGTTCTCATCAACGGACTTTCGCCGCACAGAGAACTTGGGGAAGACCTTGAAGAAAAAGGGCATAAAGTGATCTACTGTACATTTCAGCCGACCTGCGAGAATATGCTGTATGCCATCGCAGCGAAAATAAAATCGAAACTTCCGGAAGGAATTTCTTTGGCTTACCTTAAACTTCATGAAACCGAAAACTCTTACGGAGAATGGTTTGCAGAAGATAATCAGTAATTTTTTATTCAGAAAAACTCAGAACGGTGTTAAAAACAACCATTAATTTAGAACCCGGAAAAAAAGTATATTTCGCTTCAGACCAGCATTTTGGCGCACCGAATCCAAAGGAAAGTAAACTGCGCGAAGAGCGTTTTATCCGTTGGATGGACGAAATAAAGCAGGATGCACAGGTTCTTTTTTTAATGGGAGATCTGTTTGATTTCTGGCACGAGTGGAAGCACGTAATTCCAAAGGGATATGTTCGGGTTTTGGGAAAAATTGCCGAACTGAAAGACCGTGGAATCCATATTTATTTTTTTGTTGGAAACCATGACCTTTGGATGAAAGATTATCTTGAAGAAGAAATCGGATGCACGGTTTTCTATAAAAAGCAGTATTTTGAGATGGGCGGAAAGCAGTTTTTGCTGGCTCATGGCGATGGTTTGGGACCGGGAGATAAAGGATATAAAAGAATGAAAAAAGTCTTTACCAATCCTGTTGCGCAATGGTTCTTCAAATGGCTGCATCCCGATATTGCGATGAAGATTGCATTGTATATGTCTCAGAAAAATAAAATGATTTCGGGAGATGAGGATAAAGAATTTCTGGGAGAGGATAAGGAATTTCTGATCATTTATTCAAAAGAAAAGCTTAAAACTCAGCCAATCGATTATTTTATTTACGGACACCGTCATCTTCCGATGATTCTGGATCTTGAAGGAAAAGCAAAATACATCAATCTGGGAGACTGGATTTCTTATTTTACCTATGGTGTTTTTGAGCATGATTTTGAACTGAAAACCTTTGGAGACAGTACAAAAAAATTACCCCAAAAACTGAGGTAATTTAAGAATGAACCGAAATTCATTCATGTTTTAATCCATATTCCGCATTACTCATTGCAATAACCTGACCAATTTTTTAATTTTAAGATTAAAAATGATTAAAAAACAATCTTTTTTATGATAAGTAATTATAAATGAGGTTGAAAGAATAAAAATATTTTTAGAAGTGAAAAATATATTCGGCATACAGACAGAGCAGGATTTTTTGGCTGCATCACTGGAAACCTTCCGTTATCAGTATGAAAATATTGAAGTTTACAGACGTTTTGTAGACTATCTCAATATCAACCCAGATCATGTGGATGAACTGATAAAAATTCCTTTTCTGCCCATTGAAATGTTTAAAAACCATCAGGTTTTGGATAAAAATGTAACTGCGGATCTTTTTTTTCAAAGCTCCGGAACCACACAGATGAATTTATCGAAACATTTCATTGCCAATCCTCAACTGTACGAAGAAAGCATTTATAAAAGCTTTGAACAGTTTATCGGAAAACCGGAAGATTTCATTTTTCTCGGACTTTTGCCAAGTTATCTGGAAAGGCAAAACTCTTCGCTGATTTATATGGTAGATTACCTGATGAAAAAATCCGGAAAACCTGAAAACGGATATTTCCTGTACAATCATGAAGATTTATTTACACTTTTAAATGAATTACAAAATAAAAAAGTTATTCTGTTCGGTGTTTCTTTTGCTTTGCTGGATTTTTTAGACTTCTGTGACAGCAACTCAAAAACGCTTCAATTCTCCGATTCATTAACCGTAATCGAAACCGGAGGAATGAAAGGCAGAAAAGAAGAAATGACCAAAGATGAGCTGTTGAACATTTTGCAGGAAGGTTTTAAAACTGATAAAATTTATTCAGAATATTCGATGACGGAGCTTCTTTCACAGGCATATTCTTTAGGAAATAACGAATATCAGTGTCCGAACTGGATGCGCATCATGATCAGAAATGCAGAAGATCCCTTTAATTATGAAAAGGAGGGAAGAACGGGAGCGATTAATATCATCGACTTGGCAAATGTACATTCCTGTGCATTCATTGCCACGCAGGATTTGGGTAAAAGTATCGGGAATAAATTTCAGGTTTTAGGCAGAATCGATCATTCAGATATTCGTGGATGTAGTTTGCTTGTAAGTTGATTGATTTTGTAGTTGAAGTGTTTTAATATTGTAGAATTTTCAGGCTCAAAATTTAAAAATTCTGCTATCATTAGCTTAGTGAAAACGCCTTTGCGAACGAATTATGGAGAGCAAATAATAAATAAATTCCTTGCGATCTCCGCGTTAAAAACAAAGAGTTTTATCAAAACAGGATTTTTGTTTAAATTTAAAAATTCTGCTATCATTAGCTTAGTGAAACGCCTTTGCGAACGAAAATATGCAGAACAAATAATAAATAAAACCTTTGCGACTTCCGCGTTAAAAACAAAGAGTTTTATCAAAACAGGATTTTTGTTTAAATTTAAAACTTCTGCTATCATTTGCTTAGTGAAAACGCCTTTGCGAACGAACTATGGAGAACAAATAATAAATAAAATCTTTGCGATCTCCGCGTTAAAAACAAAGAGTTTTATCAAAACAGGATTTTTGTTTAAATTTAAAATTCTGCTATCATTAGCTTAGTGAAAACGCCTTTGCGAACGAACTATGGAGAGCAAATAATAAATAAAATCTTTGCGATCTCCGCGTTAAAAACAAAGAGTTTTATCAAAACAGGATTTTTGTTTAAATTTAAAAATTCTGCTATCATTAGCTTAGTGAAACGCCTTTGCGAACGAACTATGGAGAACAAATAATAAATAAAATGTTTGCGATCTCCGCGTTAAAAATAAAAAACAAAAAGTGTTAAAAATAGAAGAATTGGTTCATGCATTTATTCACTCTCAATGCAATTTTGAGAAGGAAATTGTTTTGACCAATCATTTTCAAGCAGACTGGGAAGCCGATATTCTGATTGTTGATTCAGAAGGATACAGTCATGAGATTGAAATCAAGCTCTCGAAAAGCGACTTTAAAAATGATTTTAAAAAATCTTACACCAACTCCAATACCGGCGAAAAATTTTTGAAACATGATAAGATTTCCTGCGGAGATTATATTTGCAATGCGTTCAGCTTTCTGCTTCCGATGGGAATGGTAGATAATGAAATCATTCCCGAACATTGCGGAATTATCGAATTTTACCACAACGTAGACTCTTGGGAAACTGAATTTTATATCGTAAGAAAACCCAGAAAAGTACACGAAGACTCTTACTGGAAACTGAATGATAAAGATCTTTTCATCCGGAAAATGGCTTTAAATCTATTATATAAGAAAATGGAGATCAAAGGAAAGCATGAAGAACTTATCTTCAAAAATCCTTTTGATCTCAAAAAGTTGAAATAATTTACTTTAAATATTAAACATAAAAAAATCCTGTCGGCTGACAGGATTTTGTGGTTAACTATCTAATTCTTCCGCGCCGTTTCGCTGCAGCAGGAATCTGTAAATCAATCCTCCCGCAATTCCTCCCAAAATCGGAGCAACCCAGAACAGCCAAAGCTGAGACATTGCGTTTCCGCCTACAAACACTGCCTGAGAAAGTGATCTCGCAGGATTCACGGAAGTATTCGTAATCGGGATGGAAATTAAATGGATTAACGTTAATCCCAAACCAATCGCAATACCTGCAAATTTTCCGTTGGCAAATTTATCTGTCGCACCAAGAATGATGATCAGGAAGAAAGCCGTCAATAAAAATTCCGTTAAAAATGCAGCGCTCATCGAGTAGCTTTTCCCGAAATAGACCGCTTCACCGTAGAAATTGGTGGCAAAAGCTCCCGGTCCAGAAAAATCCGGAGTTCCGGAACCGCTCAGAATTGTATACAATGCTCCTGCGGCTGCAATCGCTCCAGCACACTGTGCGGCTACGTAAGGAACAAGATCTTTAGCAGAAAATCTTCCTCCTGCAAGAAGTCCTACAGAAACAGCCGGATTGAAATGTCCTCCGGAAATATGTCCTACAGCATACGCCATCGTAAGAACGGTAAGCCCGAAAGCTAAAGAAACTCCAAGAAGAAGAATCCCTAATTGTCCATTAGATGCCGATGCAATCTGCGAGGCGAAAATTGCACTTCCGCAACCTCCGAAAACAAGCCAGAATGTGCCGAAAAATTCAGCAAAAAGTTTTTTTATCATATTGTTTATTTTTAAAAAGTATTTCAAATTTATCATTAATATATTGAATTAAAAAGTATAATTTTAAACTTATTGTAAATTAAATTTTAATTTTATTGTTGATTTAATAATTTAAAATAAAAATAATAGTTAATTATTTTCACATATATGTTTATTAGAGTTTATATTTATTTCATAAATGATTATTTTAGTTATAATTTTTAAAATTTCTTTCATGAAAAAGTTTTTGTGTGTGATCTTTGCTTTTCTTCTTCATGGCATATTTTCTTCACAGGCGGCTCAAAAAACATTACCATGCTATGATCTTACAGAAGTTTTAAGAGTAGAACCCACTTTTATTTATAAGCCGCATCTGGATGCCTCAAAAAGTTTTGGGGTAAAGCTTTTGAAGGACTCAAAGACTGTTCAGAATTACATCAATAAAGGAAAATTTCACAAAATAAAAAAAACGGGAACCGGATATCGTGTTGAAAAGCTTGATTACAGCAGAGCCTATATGGTTTCCAAAGGGAAATCGATGCTGGAGAAAATAGGGGCGCGTTTCAGTAAAGAAACGAAAGGAAATGTTTTTACGGTTTCTTCCATTACCAGAACACTGGAAGACCAGTGCAGACTGAGAAGGGTGAATTCTAACGCGGCACTGGGAATAAGCTCTCATAATTACGGAAATTCTTTTGATATTTCCTATGTCCGCTTTAACGGTGTTCTGAAGCATAATCCTAAGATGGAAGCTGCTTTAGAGAAGGTTCTGAAGTATTATTTTGATCTGGGAAGGATCTATTACATCAAAGAAAAACAACAGAGCTGTTATCATATTACGGTAAAGAATTATTAACTAATTTTCAATTATGCGTGAGATACTTGCATAGATAATTTAGTTTCTATAATTTTATGCCTTAGAAAAACCGTGAAAATATGAATACATTCAACAGAGAACAATGCGAGATAGCATTTGCAGAGTGGGATAACTGCCGTGGAAATTACAATGCCATTAAAGATCTGATTCCTACCAATTATGTTTTTGATTTTGATGCTGAACAGATCAACTGGATGAAGACCGAAAATAAATGTACTGAGTTTTGTGCTCAGATCGGTATTTATGAGAATAAAATGGTTGCTGTTCTTTGCCCGATGGATGAAGGAGGACATAAAAAAGAAGTACAGGACTATCCTTACAGCTTTTTAGCTGAACTGAAGGAAGACCTTAATCTGGTGGAAACGGAAGAATATACGCTTGTAAAAAATGCGGTTCTTTCCAAAGATCTTAAAACAGTCGATAACAGTTCGGATATGTTCTGGCCTATTGCAAACAAGCCGATGATGGAGCAGGATAAAGCAATTGAGGCAATCGAGTCGTGGAGAAACGATGCGATGATGTGGTTCTACAGAGAATGTACAGAATTTCAGGGAGCAAGAATTTTCAGACAGTTTTATGTACCTGCAGAAAATCTTAATCCGCCGAAAGCTGGGCTTTCCCATATGGTTTGCTCATTCGGACTGAAGTTTTCTCAGGTGTATCAGAGAGTTTTGCCTACACTTATTTTCATTTCTTTTTATACAGATCTGGAAGGCAGTGAAAACGGTGTAAGCGTTGAAAAAATCTCCAATACATACGATTGGTCAAATGCCTGTCCGCCTGTCTGCCAGCTTACGTAATTTTTAACTAAAATATATTGTGGATATTTACCAGGTAATACTTTATCTTAATAACAGTTTACTTGTTATTTGTGCTATAATCGGAATTTTAAAGTACAAAATTCTTAGAAACACAGAAAAATGGTATGTATATTATATCATTTTTCTTTTTTTGATAGAGGCGATAGGAAGAGTTTCTATCAGTTTTTTTCATGTAAAGGATCTTAATTTCCTGTTTCCGTATTACGTGGCAGGAGAATTTCTCATCTTAGGAATTCTTTTCGTGAAAAAATTAGCATTGCCGTGGTATTGTTATATTCCGGTAGGACTACTGGCGCTTTGCTTTTGGCTGGATTTCGGAATTGTAACCAATGAGGTAAAGAAGGTGGTTTCAAATATTATTGTGATCTGCTTTGCTTACTATGCACTGCTTATGGAAATTAAAAACACCAAGGTAAATGACCGTTTCATGGCGGTAGACAGTCTTATTTTTCTGTATTATGGATTGTCGGTCTTTTTATTCTTCCTTCTTCGTCAGCTTGCGGATTTTGGAGTAAAACAGGCAGGGATGATCTGGAGTATCAATAATGTTCTCTGCAGCTTTTTATATATATCAATCATCTATACCTTTTTAAGATTAAAGAAATAACCTTAAATATCACTTTTTTTGTCGCGTTGATTGCCGTTCTGGTGATCATCATGACATTTATTTTGCTGGCTTACAGAAGTTTCATCCAGAGAATCATTAAAGAGAAAAATGCACAGTACGAAGCAGAAGTTCAGCACCAGAAAAATCTTGCCCTGGAAAATATAAAAGCGCAGGAATCGGAACGGAAAAGGATTGCCGTAATGATCCACGACGACATCGGAAACCGTCTGAATATCCTTTCTTTATGGCTGAATAACTTAGATACGAAAGGCGATGAACTCATCAAAAAAAATATAACCACACAAATGTCTTCTCTCATAGATTCAGCCAGAAGCATTTCTCATTCATTATATCCCGTGAATCTGGAATCCGTAGGTCTCGTTCTTTATATTGAAGAGCTGATTGCCAATTTATCGGGAAGAATAAACATTTCACTGAACGTGAGTCCGAAGTTTCAGAAAAAAGAAATCTTCGTGGAAGTTCAGTTATACAGGATTATTCAGGAATTTACCACCAATGTTCTTAAACATTCGGAAGCATCCAGAGTCTGGATCTATATTAAGGATAATAAAACAAATCTTGCCGTTATCATTTCCGATAACGGACAAAGCTTTGAATATGACGAGGTGAAAAAAGGAATGGGTATCAAAAATATCGAATCCAGAATAAAATCCATGAACGCGGCGCACAAATGGAAAAATACTTTAGGTAAAGGCAGCCGATTAATTATAAAAATTCCATACCATGAACTCCCAGATCAAAATAGCATTAATTGATGATGAACAACTGATTCTCGAAGGCGTAAAAATGTTATTGTCTTCGGAACCGAACATCTCGGTAGGATCTACCTCTACCAACGGACCGGATTTTTTAGAAACTTTAGAAAAAACCTCCGAAGAAGATTTTCCCGATATCGCACTGGTAGATGTACAGATGCAGCCGATGAACGGATTTGAGCTGGTGGAAATTCTAAAAGAAAAATACCCCAATCTTAAAATCATTATCCTTTCTTCCCATTACAAAACAACCATTCTGGGATATATGGTGAAGCTGGGTGTTTCTGCATTTTTGCCGAAAAATTCAAACAGAAATGCTTTTATCGAAGCCATTACGATGGTGTATAAAAACGGAATTTTCTTCACTCCGGAAGATCATCAGATGATTTTTTCGTACATGAATAGCCCGACCAAGAAAAGAACACTTTTTGAAATGGACGATGAACTTTCCGATCGTGAAAAAGATGTGGTAAGACTCATCTGTCAGGAATGCACCAATAACGAAATCGCCGAAAAATTATTTATCAGCCCCAGAACCGTAGAAAGTCACAGACAGCGAATCGTCGAAAAAATAGGAGCTAAAAATACAGTGGGAATTGTAATTTATGCCATTATCAACAATATCCATCCCTTAGAAAGAATCTGATTCCGTAGAAATACGGAATTTTTTATTTGGTACTTTCTACTCTATTATCCCGGTTTTTTTCATCGTTACTTTGGAGTGTTCATATAATAAGTGCTTCATTTTTAGGAATGAAGACCAGATAAAACCACGAAGTGTAATGGAAAACAACATCATCTCTGTCGGAATTTTCTTCGATGGAACAGGAAACAACGGGATGAATGCCACTTCTCATAAAAAACCACTTAGGAATAACGAAAGCTATTACGGTAATGTTACCAATATCTATAAATTATTTAAGCTGTTTAAAAGTGATGAGAAAAAATATGTAGGAGGTATCGGAACTGTTACGGGAAACGAAGACAGTGATTTTGCGATGGCTACGTGTAAAAATCCTGCGGGATATCACGGGTATTCTTCAGATGATAAACTGGAAGAGGCTTTTTCTTTCATTAAAACAACAATTGAAGACGATACCAAAGAATATCATTTGTATGTCTATGGTTTCAGCCGTGGAGCAATGCTCGCAAGGAATTTTTGTAATAAAGTAATACACCGTACTTCAGAATTTTCAGAAAAAACAGTTAAAATTAAATTTCTGGGAGTTTTTGATACCGTAGAATCTGCTGCTTTCAGTGATTATGATCTGGCGGTTTTGCCCGAAACGGAAAGGGTTCTGCATATTTGCGCAATTAATGAATGCAGGTATTTTTTTCCTTTAACAGGCATTTTCGAAGAGTCAAAAGAAAGAACAGATGCAAAATGGGAGAGCGGAAACTCGGTCTGGAAAGAAATTTTTGTTCCCGGAGCGCATGCAGATGTCGGAGGAGGATATTTGGAAGGTTCCCAATCGGTTTACATCTCACCGAATTTTATTAAAAATACGGAACTGTATTACTATATAGAAAACATCAAAGGAACAGCTTTGGATTCAGAAAAAAATAAAATCTGGAGTTCTGTTTTAAAAGATTATAAAATAGATAAAGGCGATGTTTTTTCTCAGGCTTACGTGGCAAGAGATCTGGTATACAGTGAGCTTTCAAAAATTTACGGAAAACTGATGCTGATGGAAACCAATGCTGAACAAGCAGTCTTTAATACGGATTTTGATGAAACTACCTTTGAAATTCATCCTGAAAAACATTCTTATTTAACGGAATTATCGGAGGCTCTTAAAAATTATATTAAAAATCTTTCCTTAGACCTTAAGCCGGATTACAGTTATGAAAAACTGGCAGATTATACCCATATTTCGGCAAATTTCGGCTTATATCATCCGGCTTTGCCGATGGATTTGAAATCAGGAGCCAATACAGAATTCATCAATAACGGACTGAATGTTCCGAGCCATTCGGATGATCAGTTCAATAAAAACCAATCACGATTACAGTCTGAGATCCATCATATTGAAGATTCTGTCGTGGATTATGCCTACGGAACCAATATTCCCAATAACGATAATTGGAGCCGTACCATTTTGATCAAAGAAAATTTTTATAATAAATGTTAGTACATTTTCAGTTTTAAATTTAGGTGTTGAGCTGTCTTGGTTAGGCAGCTCAGTTTTTTTATCATTTGTATTTGCTCTTTTTTAATGATTTCCTGTTAATGTTCTTTTCAGATCTCCTTTTTCTTTTATCAACAGAAATAAAAAATAAGGAGCAAAAACCATAATTCCCACAATACTTGCTGTAATAGCAATGAAAATAGATTTCAAAGTAAAATTGTTTCGCCACATGATCCATAATCCTGAAAGCATAAGATAACAGGAAAAATCCAGATTAAATTGTCCGCTCCAGCCAATAGCCGCAATGTTATTAACGAAAACACTTAGCAAATCTGCGCCTTCCTTTTGAAAACAGAATATTGTGTACACAAACAGTGTTAAAGATTGAACAATTAAAAGAATTTTAAGAAAATTTGAATTTTTCATTGATGAATTTTTTGATAGAAATGGGTAAAAATTTTAATTTTTAGCTTTTTTCCACAGAGGTCCTGCAGCAATGAGTAAAACAATAATATTGATAAAAGCATTGCTTGAATTTCCGGATGCTATAGAACCTGCGCTGTCTAGAAAAAACCATGCTAAAAGTCCGGCTAAAACAGATCTTCGGACTTCATCGGGAGCTTTTGGATAAACCCATTTTTGCAGAAACCATATACAAATTCCCCAACCGAATAGAAAACCTCCTGTTAAAGCACTCAAAAATCGTGTGGTAGGATCATGAAAAGTCTGTAATCCGTCCAAAGGAAGACTCAGAAGATCCAAAGACCATCTTGCAGGTTCGGAAGTAGGTAACATTGTTCCTAAGAAAAAAACAGGACCAAAAGAACCTATGACAATGGCAGTTATTTTTAAATAGAAATGATGAAATTTTTGCGTCATGGAACGAATAATTTTTTTTGCAAAATTACTCAGGAAACAATGTTAATGTTAGACGTTTCCGTACAATATATAAGGATTTATAAAAAGTATGTGCGAAGGATTTTTTATTCAAAGTTTTTTGCAATTCTTTTTAAATTTTCAAAATAGGCAGTAAGCCATTCTTTAGTTATATTTTCAGGATTAATCTGGAGAAAAAAGTTTTCCAGAGCCAATTCAAAAAGACTTTCCAACTGCCGCTGAGAAAGTTTAAGCTGAAGATCTTTAGCCCAGATTTTTACAAACTCGTTTCCGACAATCTGGTTAGATTTTTCCAAAGTTGTTTTGAAATTTTGCTTCTGCTGCTGAAACCGTAGTTGACGGTTAAAAAGAAGGTCGATTTTATGTTCAGCCAAGATTTCAATAAGTTCAGGATGTATATTTTGGGCATTCTTTTCTTTTTCTGCAATAATTTCAGATCTATTTAAATGAAAACTTAATAATTCTTCCATAAATCCTTCTGTATCTGCAAAATGATGATAAAATGAAGATTTACTTTTTCCGGTTTCTCTCGCAAGCTGCTCTATTTTCAGTGCATTTTCACCATAGGTGGCAAAAGTTTCATAGCCTGCTTTTATCCAAAGAAATTGAGTATTAGTCATTAATGAAGTTTGTGTTTTGTTTCATTCAGCAATTTCTGTGCTGAAATGTGAGTGTAATTTCCTTCAAATTTAAAAATTAAAATTAATGTTCATCTCTATTAAAGTTTTAACAAGTTTACAATTGCTTTATTTTCCGTATTTTTGCACCCGAAAATTCATTATTCACTATTAATCATTATTTAACACATGCTTTCGGTTCAAGGTTTAGGATTACATCATTCAGGAACATATCTGTTTCAAAACGTGAATTTCACGATTAAAAAGGATGATAAAATTGGTTTGGTCGGTAAAAATGGAGCGGGGAAATCCACTTTATTGAAAATGCTTTCCGGAGAAATTAATTTCTACGAAGGAAACGTGGTTCCGGAAGGAAATATCACCATAGGTTTCCTGAAACAGGATCTTGATTTCGTAAAAGGAAGAACAGTCTGGGCAGAAACCATGCAGGCTTTCGAACAGATCAACGCATGGAAAAATGAGCTTGAAGAAGTGAATCATCAGATGGCGACAAGAACCGACTATGAAAGCGATTCTTACACAGATCTGATTAATAAAATGACGGAACTGAACGACCTTTTGATGAACCACGACGCTTACAATTTGGAAGGCGATATGGAAAAAGTATTGTTCGGACTTGGTTTCAAAGCGGATGATTTCCAGAAAATTACCGATGAATTTTCCGGAGGCTGGAGAATGAGAATCGAACTGGCAAAACTGTTGCTGCAAAAGAACGACATCATGCTTCTCGATGAGCCTACGAACCACCTGGATATGGAATCCATCATGTGGCTGGAAAACTTTTTGAAAGATTATCCCGGAGCAATTGTTCTGGTAAGTCACGATAAGCAGTTCATGACCGCGGTTTGTAACCGTACTTTCGATATCAACAACAAAAAAGTTGACGATTATAAAGCAAATTATTCCAAATATCTTGTGATGCGCGAAGACCGCCGCGAAAAACTGATTCAGGCTAAAAAGAATCAGGATGCGGAGATCAAGCAGATGGAAGATAACATCAATAAGTTCCGTGCAAGTGCTACAAAAGCATCCTTTGCACAGTCTTTGATTAAAAAATTAGACAAAATCGAACGTATTGAAGTAGATAATGAAGACGTTTCTAAATTCAATATCCGTTTCGTGCAGTCGCAGGTTCCCGGGAAAATTATCTTCGAAGCTGAAAATTTAGGTAAAGCTTATGGTGAAAAACAGATTTTTGATGATGTGGATTTCATCGTTCAGCGAGGAGACAGAATTGCGCTTCTTGGACAAAACGGACAGGGAAAAACAACGTTGGCAAAAATTCTTGCGGGAGACATCAAAGATTATTCAGGAACATGGAATCTCGGACATAACGTAAACATCGGGTATTTCGCACAGAATCAGGAGGAAGTTTTAACCCCGAATAAAACCGTTCAGGAAGAAGCGGAAGACGCTGCAACTGAAGAAACGAGACCAAGAGTCCGCGATTTGTTAGGATCTTTCCTTTTCCAGGGGGAAGCGGTGAACAAAAAAACAAAAGTACTTTCCGGAGGGGAAAGAAACCGTCTGGCACTTTGTAAATTATTGCTTCGCCCTTTCAACACGCTGATTATGGACGAACCTACCAATCACCTGGATATTCAGTCTAAGGAAATCATCAAGCTGGCGCTTCAAAAATTTGAAGGAACGTTAATTGTGATTTCGCACGACAGGGAATTCTTACAGGGACTTTGTGACAAGATCTACGAATTCCGTGATGGTAAAATGAAAGAATTCTTAGGAGACATTAACGAATATCTGGAATTCAGACAGAAAGAATCAATTCGCGAAATCTCTGCTGAAAAAGCAAAACTTCATGGAGAAGAGACTAAGGTTGAGGTAAAGACAAAGAAAGAGGACAAGCCTGCAACAGAAACTCAACAATCAACCATTGTAAGCAAAGAGCAGAAAAATATTCAGAATAAACTGAAAAAAGTAGAAGAAAAAATTACCGAACTGGAAGCAAAAGTTGAGGAATTTGAAGCTTCTTTCACCAAAGAAAATCCTTCTGAAGAAACACTGGAAAAATACAACAGTACCAAAGAAGAACTGGATCTTGCTTTGCAGGAATGGGAATATTTGGGCACTCAGTTGGATTAATTTTTTGAATTAAAAAGATAATATTGAGATGCTTCGACTTCGCTCAGCATGACATTTCCCTAATGCTAACTGTTTTATTAACAGTCAGTTTATAGCGATGTTATCCTGAGCGAAGTCGAAGGATCTCAATCAATTAAAGAGGAGTTTGTAACAAAATTTCAATTCCGCTACTTATCAATCAACATATTTTAAGAAAACTTTAATCTTAATTTTTAAATTATTTTTATAATTTTGAGGAATGATTTTTAAAGAAAACAGAAATCTGAAGAATTTTATTTCCAAATTATTGTTTGGAATCTATTTTCTTGCGCTGTTTTCCCAAAATTTTCACAGTCACAGTTCTGAAGAAGTTTTTAAAAATTTCAGCTTCAAAAAATCAGAAAATACACTTACTAAAAATATAGCGAAGGAAAAAGCAGCAGACTGTCTTGCCTGTCATTTCTTAGCTACGGGACATACTTTAGTTCCTGAAGAATTCAGTTTTTCTTTTGCGCATTACACGCACGAAGTAAAACAGATTATTACTGTTCAGGAAAAAATATGGTCTCAGACTAAATTTACCTTTCAGCTTCGCGGTCCGCCCGCAATTTCATAATTCATAGATTTTTTTCGGATTTTTGCTAAATAATTTTTAGATACATAATGTATTTAATTAAACTAATCTATTTTTTTAAACCATTAAGATGAATTTAGGAATTAAGTTTTATTAAGAAAAATCATATAGATTTTTTGTGTGCCTTAAAAGCAAGGTTAAACTTAATTACACTAAAATTCTTAAAACAAATCTTAACGGTTCAAAATTGAGCATCGAGATTCATCGTCTGAAGCTAAAAAAATCCAATTCAAATTTTAACGAAAAAGTACCCTGAAAAGTACACAATCAATCTATTTAACAATGAAATTGATCTATAGTTTTATGCTGATCCTTTGCGGATTTGCATTTACAAACGCACAGCAGACTTACACGGTAGAAGGAACAGTTCAGGATTTTCACGACAAAACCATGCTGGAAAATGCATCCGTGAAAATTGGAGATTTTTCTGCAAAAACCGATAAAAACGGTAAGTTTTCAATCAATAAAATTCCTGCGGGAAAATATATACTCATTGCTAAACATCCTGATTGTAATGATTATACTGAAAATGTAGGAGTTACACAGGATTTGCATTTAACAATTACGCTTGAACATCACGTTCAGGATATCGAAACGGTTACCATTCACGGAAATCATAAAAACAACGGATCTCTGGTTGTCAAAACGCTTGATAAATCTGAAATTCAAAGAAATTCCACAGATAATTTAGGGAATTTACTGACGAAGATTTCGGGAGTCAGTGCTTTGAAAACAGGAAATAATATCTCAAAACCTATTATTCACGGGCTTTACGGAAGCAGAATCTCTATCTTAAACAATGGAGTAAGACTTGCTGAACAGGAGTGGGGAGTAGAACACGCTCCGAATGTGGATATTAATAATTTCCAGCATATCGACGTCATCAAAGGAGCTTCTGCATTGAAGTACGGAAGTGATGCGATTGGCGGAGTGGTCATTATGGAGCCGGAAGTTTTCCCTAAAAAAGATACTTTAAAAGGATCAGTAGGTCTTACCGGAATTTCCAATGGAAGAGGAATGGCTCTGGATGCGGATGTTGCGAAAATCTGGAAAAACGGATGGGCGGTAAAAACCGGAGGAAGCATCAAAAAATTGGGAGATCAGAACGCTCCGGATTATAACCTGATGAATACGGGAATGGATTTTTCTTCCTTTAATTTTACCGTTCAGAATAATACGTATGAAAGGGGAATTTCTTTCGATTATTATTTAACGAACCAGAATATTGGTATCTACAGAGGTTCTCATGTGGGAAACAATGAAGATTTTTACAACGCAACCACCACAAAAATTCCGATTTATACAGGAACTTTCAGTTATGATATCGATAATCCGAGACAGGTGATCGAGCATCATATTGCGAAAGTTTCGGCTTTCAAAAGATTTGAAAACATCGGAAAAGTTTCTGCGACGTACAGTTATCAGTACAACCACAGACAGGAATATGACATCAGAAGAGGGGAGTTGAAAGATACGCCTTCTCTGGATCTGGAACTGATGACGCATCAGTTTAATCTTAATGATTTGCTGGAAAGAGGGAAGTTTTCTCTGGAAACTGGGATTGATGCAAGTTTTCAGAACAATTATTCGGATCCGGCGACAAAAGCAAGACGTCTGATTCCGAACTATGATAAATATGCAGCAGGTTTTTATTCCATTTTTAAATATAAAATCTCCGGCAATTTCAATGTGGAGGCAGGAGCGCGATACGATTTTACGCGTTACGATGTTACGAAATGGTATGATAAAAGCGATTGGGAGAGGAGATATGCAGATTCTTATCCTCAGTTTTATGTAAAAACAGATCAGAACAGGATTCTTACGCGTCCTCAACTGAATTATAACAATGTCTCGTTGAATGCTGGTCTTGAATATCGCCCGAATTCATCTTTTGATCTGAAATTCAATTATGCTAAAGTGGGCAGAACACCGAATATTGCGGAACTGTTTTCGGACGGACTGCATCATTCTGCTTCTGTGATCGAAATTGGTGATATGGGACTGAAAAATGAACAGGGACATCAGTTTAATCTTACCGTTGATTCAAAATTCAATGTTTTAAAAGGATTGAATGTTTCTGTAAATCCGTACTTTTTTATCACCAAGAATTTTATCAACGAAGTTCCTACAGAAGTTCAGAATACGATCAGAGGAGTATTTCCGGTGTGGTCTTATCAGCAGATCGATGCCAAAATGTATGGGGTAGATCTGGATGTTAATCTTAAACTTACGGATCATCTTACTTATGTAGGAAAGGGAAGTTATGTTTACGGACAGGACGACACAAACAATGTTCCGTTGATTTTAATGATGCCTCCGAATTTTTCCAATGCATTACAGTTTAAAAAGGAAAACTGGAAGCAGTTCTATTTTACCTTAGAAAACCAGACTTTTCTTAAGCAGAACAGATTTCCGGTGTACAATGCAACCATACCAATATATATAGACGGAGATGAAGTGGAAAAAACGGTGGATCTGAGTACTCCGCCAAACGGTTATTCTCTCTGGAACATCCAGACAGGAATCAACATCAGCAAAAATCTTTCTGCGGGACTTATCGTGAACAATCTTTTCAATGTTTCGTACAGAGATTATCTGAACAGGATGCGATTTTTCTCGGATGAGGCAGGAAGAAACTTTATTCTCAACTTTAGATACAAATTCTAAAGATTTTTAAAACCATCAGATAAAATATCAACTTTAAAATTTAAAAAAATGAAATTATTCAATACTAAAAATATCATCAAATTATTAGCTGTTTTATTCATCGCCATCACCGTAGTTTCCTGTCAGAGAGACGGATCTGCGGCAGAAGACGACCTGCCTCAGGAAGATCTTACCAACATTATTTTATTGGTGACTGAAGATGTACCCAATGCAGTAACTAAAACTTATAATTATAGTATGGGAGCAGGAGGAAATCCTACCATTCAGGTGCAGGACGGAAAGACTTACAATGTCGAGGTGCAATTTAAAAACGGAAATGAAGATGCTACTCAGGAAATAAAAGATGCAAAAGAAGAACATTTCCTTGTATATAATTTTCCGAACTCTGATATTACATTAACCCGTACAGATGATTCTTCATCTACATACAACGGTATACATGTAGGTTTAAAAACCAAATGGGTTGTTAATAAAGCAGTAAATAATGCTTCATCGGCAAGTCAATTAATTCTTACCCTATTCCATGAGTAAGCAAGCGTAACTGAAGCTGCTACTGTAAGCGGAAACGGAGTGATCTACGGAACGCAGGTAGGAGGTGAAACGGATGCACAGGCAAACTATACCATCACGAATTAAAATAACCTTTTAATATCTTTAATCTTGTTACTAAAACCACCGGAATTTTTCCGGTGGTTTTTCTATTTAACACTATTTGGCTTTTTAAGTTAATTTTAATTGATATTTTTTCATAAAATTTTCATATTTTTGCAACCTAAAATTTTAATCAATAATGAAGGTTACTGCAAAAAACCATGATGATGTAAGTGCATTGCTTACAGTGACATTGGAAAAATCTGACTATAAAGAAAAAGTTGATAAGCAATTGATTAATTATGCTAAAAATGCGCAAGTTCCGGGTTTCAGAAAAGGGAAAGTGCCTTTGAGTATGGTTAGAAAACAATATGAAGCAGGTATTGCTTTTGAAGAAATCAACAAGCAGGTTTCTGATGCTTTAAACAACTACGTAAACGAAAACAAACTAAGATTAGTTGGTCAGCCGGTTCCACAGCCAGTAAACGAATTCGATTACAATGCGGATCAGCTTGAAGTTGCTTTTGAAGTAGGATTTGAGCCTGAATTCACTATTGACCTGGCTAAATATGAAGCTCCTCACTACAAAGTAGAGGCTTCTGAAAAAGAAATCAACAAAAGTATTGAGAACATGCAGAAGCGTTTTGCAGAGCAGGCACCTCAAGAAAAAATCAATAAAGATTCTTACATCGCTTTAGAAATTTCTCAGGTTGTGGAAGAAGATGCAGAAGGAGAGCACCACCACCATCCAAAGAACGTTACCATTACTGCTGAAAACAAAGAAGCTTTCAAACTGGTAAAATCTTTGAAAATGGACGGTTCTGTAAAAGTTTCTAAAGAAACGCTTGCTGAAAACGAAGAACTGGCTAAAGAATTAGGATTCTCTAAAGAAGAAGTTGAGCATTTACACCACAACGAAGTGGAAGTAAAAGTAAAAGATTTCTACGGTCTTAACTTGGCTGAACTTAATCAGGAATTATTCGATAAAGTATACGGAGAAGGAAACATTAAGTCTGAAGAAGAACTGAAAGAAAAAGTAAAATCTGAATTAGACGAATACTTCCAGCAAAATGCTGACGTTCACTTTGTGAATAAAGTATTGGAGCAGGTTTCTGAAAAAGAAGAAGTAAAACTTCCTGAAGAATTCCTTGTAAAATGGTTACTGTTCTCTAACCAGAACATCCAGTCTGAAGAGCAGGCAAAAGAAATCCTTGAATCTGAGAAAAACCAGTTGAAATATCAGATCATCGAAGGTAAATTAATGACGGATAACGACATTAAATTAGACTATGCTGATGTTTTAGGACAGGCTGAACAGTTGGTAAGAAATCAATTAGCTATCTACGGAATCCACCACTTAGGAGATGAGGAGATCCAGAAATATGCGGTTGAAATGTTGAAAGACCAGGAGCAGGTAAGACAAATTTCTTCTGAAGTTGCGATGACGAAGCTTAAGGATGTAATCCTTGAAAAAGCAACGAAAAAAGAAACTGTAATTTCTCACGACGAGTTTTTGGAAGAGCTTAAAAAGTAATTTATTTTACTGTAAATATTTGAAAACCACTGTTTTTGCAGTGGTTTTTTTATTGAGTAAACATCTGCATTTATTTGTTTAATATTCCTATATTTACGACACTAAACTTTATTTATGAAAAAGATCATCATTCCGTTTTTTTGCGCTGTGCTTTTTTCTACTTCGGTAGCTGCACAAAAAACTACTGCTGCTCCCGCTAAAACGGAAGCTGTAAAATCTAAACTTACTCCAAAAGAAGTTATCGATAAATATCTTACGGCACTTGGAGGAAAAGATAAACTTGAAGCTGTAAATTCAATTGTAATAGAAAATACGATTTCGGGAGCTGCGCTACCGGGAGAAATTACGATGACCACAAAAAAACTGGGCAACAAATTCAAGTCTGAACAGTTTTTTATGGGACAGAAAGCGGCTTCTCAGTATTTTGACGGTGAAAAGGGATATATGGAGCAGATGGGCAACAAAAGCGAAATTCCGGCAGATAAACTGGGAGATTTAAAGAAAGGAAAAATCATTGATGCTTTAGGATACGATTATACAAAATTCAAGGATGTTACCACAGAAAAAATCGACGGAAAAGATTATAATGTATTAACTTCCGATAAAGGAAAATTCTATTTCGATGCTTCTACAGGTCTTTTATATAAAGCGGATGCAAAAGAGGGAACAGCGCTTACAAAAGATTATTTAACGGTAGACGGAATTAAATTCCCTTCCTTAATTGAAGCGCAGGGTGGCGGACAGACCATGACTATTAAAACGACAAAAGTAACAGTTAATTCAGGAGTTACGGATGCGGATTTTAAGTAAAATAATTGCTATTTAACATAATAAAGTCGGGTTTTGCCCGACTTTTTTGCTGAAATGATATTTTTAACTAAAGTTTAACTAAAAAAATAGATTCTTTATATTCTGAATTTTTAATTTTGCTCATTATAACACAAAAACATACTGATGAGAAAAGATTGCATTACTTTGGCTTGGGATTTTCCCTTTTAAAGCTGTTCTCATTTTCTGAAATTCAAATCTTTTTTCTTAAAAATATTAACGATAATTAACTCAAATTTAACTTTAAATAATAATTTGAACATTTCCTCGTTAAGTGAATAAATTATATTTTTGAACCATAAAAATTAATAATCGAAACAACTATGAAAAAAATGTTTTCGTCGCTTGCAGTAGTCGTTCTGATGTCTGCCAATGCATTTGCACAGAATATTCCTATGGATCCTTCTGTAAAGACCGGTACTCTTCCGAACGGGATGAAGTACTATATCAGAAAAAATATGTTACCCGAGAAGAAAGTAGATTTCAGACTGGCAATTAATGCAGGATCTATCCTTGAGGATGAAAACCAGAGAGGTCTGGCTCACTTCATGGAGCACATGAACTTCAACGGAACAAAAAATTTCCCGGATAATAAACTTGTCGACTTTCTTCAGTCTATCGGGGTGAAATTCGGACAGCATTTAAACGCTTACACCAGCTTTGACGAAACGGTTTACATGCTTCCTGTTCCTTTAGACAAGCCCGGAAATCTGGATGCAGGTCTTAAAGTAATGGAAGACTGGGCATTCAACGCTACACTTTCTGATGAGCAGATCAATAAAGAAAGAGGTGTTGTTCTTGAAGAATTAAGACTTGGTTTGGGAGCAGACAAAAGAATGTCGGATAAATACCTTCCGAAATTACTGTACAACTCTCAGTACGCCAACAGACTTCCGATTGGAAAGAAAGATGTTCTGGAAAACTTCAAGCCGGATGTTATCAGACAGTTTCATAAAGACTGGTACAGACCGGATCTGATGGCAATTGTAGTAGTGGGAGATATTAATGTGGATGAAGTTGAAAAGAAAATTAAAGATAATTTCAGCAAATATAAAAATCCTTCCAAACCAAGAGAAAGAAAGAGCTTCGATCTTCCGAACCATAAGGAAACTTTGGTGGCTATCGAAACAGATCCGGATGCTACAAGATCTATGGTACAGTTCATCATGAAAGATTCTGAATCTTACCAGCCGGATGTTACAGTAGAACAGTACAACCAGAGTCTTGTAGAACAGATTGCTTCAACCATGCTGAATAACAGACTGGGAGAGTTGGTAAACTCAAATAATCCTCCTTTTACGTACGGTTATGTTTATCATGGTGGTACGTATGCAAGGAGCAAGGAAGCTTTTCAGGGAATGGCAATGGTGAAAGACGGAAACCAGCTTAATGCTTTAAAAGTTCTTCTGGAAGAAACGGAAAGAGCGAAAAGATTCGGGTTTACACAAACAGAATTAGACAGGGCAAAATCTCAGGTAATGTCTAATATTGAAAGAACCTACAACAACAGAGATAAAACGGAAAGTGATGTTCTTGTAGACGAATATGTAAGAAATTTCCTTGAGCAGGAACCAATGCCGGGAATTGCATGGGAATATGAAGACACCAAAAAATTCTTACCTTCTGTAACGCTGGCTCAGACCAATGAAGTTTTTAAAAAACTGGTAAAAGACGACAGCAGGGTAGTGGTAATCACCGGTCCTAAAAAAGACAACGTTCAGATGCCGACTGAAGCCATGGTACTGAATACTTTTGAAGGAGTGAAGATGGCAGATCTTAAACCGTATCAGGAAAAAGCTACCATTAAAAATTTAGTAAAACCTTTTAAATCTGAAGGTGCAATTGCTAAAACGGAAACCGATGCCAAATTAGGAACCACAACATGGACGCTGAGCAATGGCGCAAAAGTAACCTTTAAAAAGACAGATTTTAAAGACGATGAAATTGTTTTTGCAGCGAGAAGTCTGGGAGGAAGCTCAGTAATTAATGATGCCGATTTTGTTAAGACCCAGTTTGCTTTTCCTGCCTTATCGGAAGCCGGAGTTAATGGTTTCTCCAAAGCAGACCTTACCAATTATCTTGCAGGAAAGCAGGTAAACGTAAATCCGTCAATCGGAAATGTAACGGAAGGAGTTTCCGGAAGAACGACCAGAAAAGATCTGGGAACAGCAATGGAGCTGATGTATGCTTATTTTACAGGTTTGAATTACAATCCTGATGCATTTAATGCTTACAAAACAAAGCAGTCTGCGATGATGGATAACCTGCTGTCCAATCCTCAGTTTTATTTCTCCAGTGAGCATGCGAAATTCATGAATCAGAAAAATCCGAGATTTGTAGGAATTATCCCGATGGAGAAAGACTGGGCAAATACAGATTATAAAAAAGCGTACGATATTTATAAAGAGAAATTCTCAAATGCCGGAAACTTCCAGTTTTATTTTGTAGGAAATATTGATGAGGCAACATTTAAAAATGAAGTGTTACAGTACATTGCAAGTCTTCCTTCAAGCGGAAAAACGTCTACTTTTAAAGATACAGGATACAGACAGATAACCGGAGATTATTCTAAGGTCTACAAAAAAGGAAAAGATCCTAAAAGTATGGTTACCATCGCGTACAGCGGAGAAGCGCCTTACAACGAAAAAGAAGCACTGGCTTTAGAGGCTCTTGGAGAAGTGGCAACCATTAAGGTAATTGAAAAACTGAGAGAAGATGAAAGCGGAATTTACGGTGGCGGAGCAAGAGGTGGAATGTACAAAGTACCGTTCAGTAATTACAGTTTCAGCATCAATTTCCCTTGCGGACCGGAAAATGCTGAGAAATTAACGAAAAGTGCGATTACAGAGCTTCAGAAGTTAATTGATAAAGGACCAGAGCAAAAGGATCTTGATAAATACAAGGAAGGGGAATACAATGATGATAAAACCAATATGAAAGACAATATGTATTGGATGAACGCGCTTACCAAAAATCAGCTTGACGGAAGCGATAAATATGAAATCCTTAACTATCAGGAAAAAGTAAAAGCTTTAACCGTAAAAGACCTTCAGGATGTAGCTAAGAAATATCTTACAAAAGGCAGAATCGTGGCAACTCTGATGCCGGAAGACGGCTGGGAAAAAGCCAAAAAAGAGGAAGCTAAAGCTGAAACAGCAGTTATAAAAGCCGGAGCAGCAAAATAATTTTCGATATAATAAAGTTCAATTAAAAACCGTTCTGTAGATTTTACAGAACGGTTTTGCTTTATTGATGTGAGATTGATTTAGATAATTTAGATCATCAAATTATTGCATTTTGTTAATTACCGAAGCTTTGTCCGATGTAAAATCTGCAAATCAAAATCAGCTTAATACAAAATTGATGATTAGTTTTGACTAAAGCCAATTCCTGTTGACATAATCATCTTGTTCTTCTATCAAGTCCATCTTTACTGATAAGGCTGAATGCAATTCAGTTAAAGTTGGAAAAAATATTAAAACCTAAAAACCTTACAACTCTAAACCCTCAGACTCTCAAATCCTATCACTCTTTAATCCTTTTACTCAAAATTAAGATCCGTACTCCTTCTTCCATTCTTCAGCCACTTCGCTCAGAACGTCATAAAATTCTTCACCATATTTTCGGATCAAAGGTGTTTTCAGGAATTTATACACGGGAACCTGCAATTCTTTGCCTAAAGTACAGGCATCGCTGCAGATCTTCCAAACATCATAGTTTAGTGCTTTGAAAGTAGAATATTCTTTAATACGGATTGGGTAGAGATGGCATGAGATCGGCTTCTGCCACTCTACTGCGCCGTCTTCATATGCCTTTTCAATACCACATTTCGTAATTCCTTTTTCATCAAAAGTTACGTATGCACATTCGCGGTTTTCTACCATTGGTGTTACGTACATTCCGTCCATCGGATCGGTTGTCCATGTTCCGATCTTTTCGATGGATTTAATGCCTTCTTCGGTAAGATAAGGCTTCACTTTCTCAAAAATAGAATCTAAAATTTCCAGTTCGTCCTTATCCAAAGGAGCACCTACATCTCCTTCCACACAACACGCACCTTTACATTTAGAAAGGTTACACACAAACTCTTCAGAAAAAATATCCTCGGAGATCAATTTATCGTCTATCTGAATCATAATCTTTAAAATAAATTAAAATAAGTTCCGGCTTTAAAACCGATTAAACTGAAAATAAGCAGCCATAAACCAACTTCCTGCATCCAGTATTTTGGCAGAAATCTGAGCATTCTGCTGATGATAATAGTAGAGGGAAAAGCAAGAAGAAGTAAATATTCGTAGTTTTTATTCATGTAAAGAATAATCGTAATCAGCTGCGCCATCGAAAAAACAAGCAGGAAAGTATATTTGTACCTGCTTATCGGGCTTTTTTTATTGTAATTTCTGAAATGGTCGTACACAGCATAGATCAGCATACCAATTACAGGGATCAAAGGCAGAAGTTCTGTATAATCTGTCACCGGTTTCATCTTTCCGAACGGAAAATAATCAATATTCCAGCTTTTAAAATCAATAAAAAACATCACTGAAAAATAACTGAAAACAATTAAAATAATCCCCAGTAAAAACCTGAAAATATTCAGCCCGATTCTTTCGGAAGTGGCAATTACGTGGATAATCACAAAAACCGCCATCGGCCAGGTTGTCGGAAGAAAAATAAAATTGAGGGCAACAATGGAGCCTACCAGAACATAAGATTTTTTTCGGATGTCCTCATTGGTACTTGTCAAAAGCAGCAAAAGAAAAGAATTGGTAAGCAGCGCGACAGCAATTCCGATGTCTAAATTTCCGGGATACAGCCCGAAAACAAAAAATGTATATAAGAATAATGGGAGATGCGTCTGATAATTGAGTGCAATACTGTGAAAACAGAAATATCCCAGAGCAATTCCCAGGAAAGTAATCCCGGCAATAATCCCCTCATAAGTGTTGAAATTCAATAAATTAAAAGTTATTACTATTAAAAGAAGAAAACCAATATAAACAGGAATTGAAAAAATATTGCTTTCTTTTGAAAGTAATTTAAACATTTTTTATAAATTTGTACAAAGTTAATTTAAAAAAGGAAAATAATGACGTCTTTCTTTCTATTCTTAAGCAAAGTTTTCAAATGGTCTTTCGGTTTCTTTGATACTTTCGGTAATGTTTTGAACTGGATTCTGTTTATCGTTTGTTGCGTACTATTCACTTATTGGTGCTACGTTTTGGTAGTTACTTTAGGAGGTGATAAAGATAAAGACTACTATTCTCCAACGGAAGGTAAGAACCCTTACTACGATCCGAAAATCTACAAAAATGAAGGTTAATTAATTGGTTATATAGTAAAAAGCCGATCAAATTTTTATTTGGTCGGCTTTTTTATTAACGATTAAAATTTTCACTTTTTAGTCATGTATCGGAAGCACCAGAACAGGAACTTTAGAATCCTTCGTGATCCCTTTTGTTAAACTTCCCACGAATACATCATAAATTCCGCTTCTTCCGTGAGATCCCATCACGATGAAATCAGCTTTTTTATCTTCTGCGTGTTCCAGAATAATATCTTTTGCAATTCCCTGTTTCAGAATATGTTCGCATTCTACCTCATGCGCCAGAATTCTCTGCTGAATTTTGTTCAGCTGAACAAGTTCTTCCCGGATCTCGTTTTCCTCTACTTCCGGAAAATACTGAAATCCCATATCTCCGATCGCAAAGCCGATATCCGAAGGTGCCACATGAATTAAATAAATTCTGCCGTTTACCTGCTTAGCGAATTTTACAGCTCCTTCCAAAAGCTGTTCTGTCTTGTCCCCAAAATCTACGGGTAATACAATATTTACCATAACCTTTAATTTTGTCTACTAAAGATAGGAAAATTATGCCAAAAGTTATGTTAAATTACTTATAATATTCGGATGTCAAGAACCTTTTCATCTTCAAGATAAGCTTCCAGAATATCATTTTCTTCCACTTTTCCTACGCCTTTCGGGGTTCCTGTAAAGATAAGATCTCCCACTCTCAATGTAAAATACTGCGACACAAAAGCAATAATGTCATCAATGGTGAACATCATGTCCTTCGTATTTCCTTCCTGTACCTTTTCCTTGTTCTTCAGTAAAGAAAAATTCAGCGATTCAAGATTAAAATTTTCCTTTTTAAAGAAATTTCCCACCACTGCAGAACCGTCAAAACCTTTCGCCAGTTCCCAGGGCAATCCTTTGGATTTTAATTCACTCTGAAGATCTCTCGCGGTAAAATCAATTCCCAGCCCGATTTCCTCATAATGTTTTTGTGCCGTTTCTTTCTGGATGTATTTTCCGCCTTTCGAAATCTTAACAACAACTTCCAGTTCGTAATGCACATCATCTGAAAATTCGGGAATGTAAAAATCATTTCCCTTCAAAACCGCTGTGTCCGGCTTCATAAAAATGACGGGTCTTTCCGGGATTTCGTTGCCCAGTTCTTTTGCGTGTTCGCTGTAATTTCTTCCAATACAGATTATTTTCATACTCTTTTATTTTGTCTTTGCGAGAAGCGAATGCGATAAAGCAATCTCAGTCTCCCATTATTTAATAAATTTTTATTTTCAACGATCGTAAACTTCCATCCTCAATCTTCCTTTCTTTTTTAGGAGCTTTTTCCCGCTTTCCGCTGTATCTTTTGTTCCGCTTCGCTTCACAAAAGGATGCCGCTGCAATCGTGGCTATGAGAGAGGGATAATCAATTTCTAAATGGTGATTGTGATTTTTCTCTGTACAGCATTTACTTGATAATGAAAATTCATCACTCATCGATTATAAATCATCATTTATCAATCATCACTTATCAATCATATTAAAAGACCACCCCGTCAAAAATTCATTTGAATTTTCGCCATCCCTCCGGAGGAGGGGAATTGTTGCTGATTTTTTTCAATATCCTCTTTGTTATATAAATAAGGAATACAAATATACAGCTCATTTGCTGAGTGAAGCGCCCTTGCGAACTGAAATATTCACAATACCTTCAAAAAAGACATTGCGACCATTGCGTTAAAAAGAATATCAATTTCACTTTCTAAATTTAATGCGTAAACCGTATTTTATAAATCATCATTCATCATTCATCATTTATCAATCATATTAAAAGACCACCCCATCAAAAATTCATTTGAATTTTCGCCACCCCTCCGGAGGAGGGGAATTGTACTGTTTTCTTTCAATATCCTCTTTTGTTATATAAATAAGGAATACAAATATACAGCTCATTAGCTGAGTGAAGCGCCCTTGCGAACGGAAAATATCCGCAATACTTTCAAAAAGACATTGCGATCATTGCGTTAAAAAAACATTTCACTTTCTAATTGTCTAGGTATTAATGCGTAAACCGTATTTTATCATTCATCACTTATCACTCATATTAAAAGACCACCCCGTCAAAAATTCATTTGAATTTTCGCCACCCCTCCAGAGGAGGGGAATTGTACTGTTTTCTTTCAATATCCTCTTTGTTATATAAATAAGGAATACAAATATACAGCTCATTAGCTGAGTGAAGCGCCCTTGCGAACGGAAAATATCCACAATACCTTCAAAAAAATATTGCGATCATTGCGTTAAAAAAACATTACGTCACTTTCTAAAACCATTAATGCGTAAACTCATTTCCGCAATAATAACAGACAAATTTATGACTCGTTAAAATCGAAATTCCGAAAAAACTTGTCGCACTGTCGTCTCTGTAAATATGGTTAGATCCACATTTCGGACAAACGAAATCAAATTCAGGATCTGCAATGGTGTGTTCCACTTCCAGAGAAAATTCTTCGTTTTCCCTGTAATCTTTCAATGCCTGATTGGCTTTTTCAAGATCCTCTTCAAAAACCTGAAGCTGAATTCCGCCAACTGCCTGAGAAAGCAACCAGTCCGACTGGATCAGTTGTTCGTTCGCAATAAAACTGTTGATGCCGCTTTCCGCAAGAATCTGTTTGTCCCGGTTCGCCTGAAGCGCCGTTTCGTAAAATTTGAATTTAACAAGCTCACTCATCGTCTTTTTACTTTTTCCATGTTTTTTTATAAATATAGTTATTTTTATTTTTTTAAGTGAATGAACTTACGCAATGTAATGTAAGCGCAACAGATTCAAATTTATTTTCTTATAAAATTTTAAACAAATCATTGTAAACCCAACCACCACCGTGGGCTGAGCGGAGTCGAAGCTCACATCATTGCCATCCCATTTTAAACAGATCATTATAACACAAACCCGCCATCGGGTGCTGAGCGAAGCCGAAGCGCACATCATCGTAAATAATTATTCCTAAAGTTGTTTAAACCCGCAAAGGACGCAATATTTTTTAACACGCTCTATTTGTTTAAGGCGCAAAGATTTTATCTCCGATAAAATTTTAATGAAGATATTTCTAAGGTAACCGTACGCTTCGGCTCCGCTCAGCGTACTTCAGTGCAACTCCATTTTAAATAAATCATTGTAAACCAAACTATCCACCGTGGGCTGAGCGGAGCCAAAGCGCACTACAATTTCATTTTAAACAGATTATTGTATCAACATCCGCCACCGTGGGCTGAGCGAAGCCAAAGCGCACATCAACCTGAATAACCATCCCAAAATTGTTTAAACCCGCAAAGACGCAATATTTTTTAACTTACTCTATCTATTTAAGGCGCAAAGATTTTATCTCCGATAAAATTTTAATGCAGATATTTTTACGCTTCGGCTCCGCTCAGCGTACCTCAATGCGACTCCATTTTAAACAGACCATTGTAAACCAAACCACCACCGTGCGCTGAGCGGAGCCGAAGCGCACTACAATTTCATTTAAACAAATTATTGTAATGCAACCCCACGCAGTACGCTGAGCGGAGCCGAAGCGTACATTAAAACATACACTTTAAAAAATTTCATCATGATTTCCAACCTTTTTGAAAAAAATTGCATCCTTTAAAATAAAGCGACATGTTTTGTCGTTAATGCTTTGTAATTTTGCAGAAAAGTAAAAAAGACAAGCTGTTAAAAGCTCATAAAAAAACTAAAAAGCCATGATTAAAACAAATAAATTTCGGACAGGTTCTGTCAAATTCAGGATCAATACTTTAAGAATGCGGGTTTCCTTATTTTTCTAAGCATTCCCTTTCTTAATTTCACCTTTACAATAACGTTAAAATTACACTAAGTATGAAAAAACTCGGCATGAGTGTGTTCACTCTGTGCAGCATTCTGGGGGTGTATGCCCAAGAAGTGGTCTGGCAGAAAGACATCCGGTCTTCTACGCAGGACTTTCTTTCACAGGTCACCACGACCATCGATCAGCAGTATTTAATTACCGGAAGCAGCATTCGGGGTAACAGCCAAAAGATCACAGGCAGCAGCTCTCCTGCAACCTACGGTCTGCCTTCTGCCACCTCTCAGCAGAATAACGGTTACGATTTCCATCTGGTTAAGCTCAACCAGCAGGGCGAAGAGGTTTGGGAAAAATATTTCTCAGGGAAAAACCATGATTTTTTATCGGCAACGGTTAACACTCAGGAAGGAGGGTTTCTTCTGGCGGGTTCCAGTTATTCAGGAAAAGGGCTGGATAAAAAAGACGATTCCAAAGGAGGCAGTGATTTCTGGCTTATCAGAATCAACGAATTTGGCGATGAATTATGGCAGAAAACGATTGGCAGTACTGCGGACGAAGAAGCAAGAGCGGTGATTCAGACGACGGATTTTGGATTTTTTGTTGCGGGGAATACAACCCTTCCCTTCGACTCCGCTCAGGGTAAACAGGCTCAGGATCCGAAAATGAAGGGCTACGGCTCCAAAGATGTTTTGGTGGTACGGCTGGATAAAAACGGGAAAGAACTATCCCAATTGGTATTAGGCGGGAAAGGTCTTGATGAAATGGAAAAGATGATTCCCACCAAAGACGGTGGAGCTTTGTTAGGGATTTATTCCAGAAGCGCAGCTTTGGCAGGAAGCGGGAAGACAGAGGCTGGAAGTAGTAAAACCATCAACTATCAACCAAAAACAAGCAACAATTTTGGTGAAGGCGATTACTGGATCGTTAAGCTTTCGAAAGACGGAAAATTGGAATGGGAAAAGAATTTCGGAGGTAAAGGCGATGATCATGTAAGAACACTGGCGCTGACTTCAACCGGCTACCTGATCGGTGGAGAATCCAGATCGGAAAGATCGGGAAATAAATCAGTCGGTATTGAAGACGGAACCGATTTATGGTTGGTAGCTATTGATTTGAACGGAAATGAGCAGTGGCAGAAATCCTATAGCTTTAAAAATAGGGATGTTCTGATGGGGATGAGTGTCATTGCCGGGAAGCAGGAAGATGGAGGCGGGAAGTCTAAAGGGATTCTGCTGGGTGGTTACACACAGGCGGAAGGAAGGATTGAAAATGATGACGAGACTTTCTGGATGCTGTATCTCGACCAGAACGGAAATGAGCAGTGGAGAAAGCACGTAAAGGGAGAATCCCGAAAAAAAGAGGAACGGTTATCTGATATTAAGCTGAACCGTGACGGATCAATTGTACTCGCAGGAACCAGCGCAGAGGAACTGGGAAAAGAGAACTGGAAGATCGTGAAGCTGGGCGACAAACAGGTTGACCAGCTGATCGAAAAGCAGGATATCAGGATCTACCCGAACCCTGTAACGGATTATGTGTATGTGGAGCTTGGGTTTGAGGGCTTGAGAGAAGGAGCGTTTGAGGCTGAAATTGCGATATATGATATGGGCGGAAGAAAGCTTGAAACGGTAAAAACAAAAAACAAGATCACCAAGATCAATACCCAGCCTTTGATTCAGGGGGCATATTTGGTAGTAGTGAAGACTAATGACAAAACGGCGAATGCTAAAATGATTAAAAAATAAACCAATGATGAAGAACAATAAAACTTTCACATTACTATTTTGTTCTGCGATTTTATTTGTTAATGCACAACAAAATAATTTACTCACAAACCCTACAAATATAAACAAGAGCACAAATGTAGTTCCACCCACTCCACAAGCTGATGAAATGACACGCTATGGAAATCAGCCGCTAAATGAATATAAAGGGATGGCACAGATTAATATTCCATTAGCTGAAATAAAAGAAAAAAGTATATTTAATACCATTGAATTAAGATATTCAAAATTAGGAGTGAAGGTGAATGATCTATCAAATAATGTTGGAGTAAGCTGGTTGCTCGATGCAGGAGGGGTAATTAGCAGAACGATTAATGATCTTCCTGACGAAATGCAGCCCGCTTCAAACAGATTGATATTTAGTACGTCATCCCAAATTGAGAATTTAGTGAATATTCCGGACGGGTCATCCAATTCCTCTTTGATCAAATCATATTTTACAGACGATTCTTATGATAATGAAATAGACATTTTCAGTATATCGGTTAATGGATTATCCGGAAAATTCTATCTGGATAAAAATTTAAATCCCGTATTAACTACAGACAGCCATCAATTTAAATTAGAGACTATTGGAGATTTTAAAGTAACCCATCAGTTTGTGCTGACAACCAATGATGGAATAAAATACTATTTTGGAGGAGAGAATGCAATAGAGAAAACATGGATACGCGAAGCTCCTGCATTTTCAGGATACACAAGCTTTTACCTTACGAAAATTAATAATCCTGAAAATAATGAAATTACTTTTGAATATCAGAATATAGGTGGAAAATCGTTTTTAAACTCAACGATAGAGAAGAAAATACTGCGCTCTCTGGAACTAAATGGTACTGTTTGTCAGGGATCTGGATCCGGTGCTGTACCAAGCTATGTCAACGAAAATAATATTCTAAGAATCAATGGTGCAAAAGTGTTGGTGAAAATAAAAGGAAAAGAAAAAACGATTCTTTTCAATTACAATAATTTAAACGGTTCTTTTTATAATAAAATCTCTTCAATCGATATTGTTGATAATTTTTCTGATAAAAAATCTAAACGTATAAGTTTTGAATATCTTGATCAATATTCAACAGCAAATCCTTCATTACTCGAACGTTTTTTTTTAACAAAAGTAAAACAGTATAATTTTCAAGGTGATAATCCTGTATTTGACAATGAATATTCTTTCACGTATGATGACCCGACAGGTCTTCCGGATAAATACAGCAAAAGTGTTGACGTTTTCGGATATTTTAACAGTAAGTTCAACTCTACATTAATTCCGGACTTAAGATTATTGGGGAATACCTCCTTTTCTTATCCAACTACGGATCTTTTTAGTTACGCAGATCGAACTTCCGATTTTACATCAGCAAAAAAGGGAACTCTTACATCCATTATCTATCCGACAAAAGGAGCCACTTTTTTTGAGTATGAAGCCAGACCTCAAAAATATCCTGTTTTGCAGTATAAATACGGTGAAGTCGAAAGTACTCCCTACAGTACTCCCTTAACGGAGTACACTGCAACATTGAATGGAAATAATATAATGAATAATAATATTACGGTAGATCTTACGATAACACAAAATGAAATTTATTCTTTAACCGGTTATCTTGAGGTGAGTTTCAAAATTATAGAAGAGAGTACAGGGGCTGTGCTAAAGAATGAAATCATTTCATTACCCAAGACTACCCAAGAGGATATAGACAATAATTACAGAACAAAAAGTAGAAATTTTAGTTTTCAAACAGATCCAGGTAAGAACTACATTTTGAAATTATCTTTGGTTCCCAAACCGAATGTTAACTATCGGGGCGAGTTTACGGTTTCATACAGTGATGGATATGCAAGCCAGAATGTAACCGGTTTAAGATTAAAAAGGACATATGATGTTGATGAAAACAATACTGTTACGAATATTAAAAGAATATATTACTCTTCCTTTCAGGATATAGGCAATATAAATATTTTGCCCACAACCCTTTATCCAAATAGCTATATCACATCACAATACACCGCAGAGAGTTGCAGTGGAGGAATGTCTTTTGTTCCATTAGCTTATTATCATGAATTTGAATCCTCAGAACCTGCAGGTTCTCTTTCTGATTATTTTTTTAACCCCACCTACCCTGACGTTACCATTAGTTATGGAGGAGATAATTTTGAAAAAGGTGGAGAGCAAAAAAAATTTGCTGATAATTACCATCAGGATCAGTTCGTTGTGAGAACACCTTTAATGCCTGTATTTGGTGATGGAAGTTACCAAAACTTTTTTGGTGATATGGGGTATCTTGGAAGTCTGACTTCAAACTCAATTAATGTACTGGATAAAAGCTTTTCTTATGATGATTTTAATGGAAAAATACTTGAGAACAGAGTTTTTTCAAGATTATCTTCAGGGCAGCTCTCTCTTGTGAAAAGAACTTCAAATACCTATGACCTGAAGACTCTGAAAACGGCATATGATTTACGGGCAAAAGAAGTCTATACTCTGTTGTCTTCACATCAAAATTTACCGCTGGAATCAATTCTATCAAACTACAGCATGGTTTCATTGCCTAAGGAAAGCTATTATTCATTGCTTTCCAGTACAAAAAATACCGAATATTATGAGTATGTACCTGTACATACGCAAGATGATTCTTCATACAAAAAGCTGATGACCACTACGGAGTATGTATATGACAGTAATTCTCATTATCAGCTTACTTCTCAAAAAACGGTGATGTCTGACAATACCATTCAGCAAACCACTTACTCCTACGCCCACGAAAAAAACAACCAGTTATTGATCTCTAAAAACATGATCGGCATTCCATTGGAAACCACCGTTACGCAAACCGTTGGCGGTGTTACCAAAACACTGGGCAAAACAGAAACGGTTTATCCGGCTTCCCTTCCTACGCCTCAGGCAGGAAATCTCGTGCTTCCGTTATCCCAGAAATCGTATGATAAACTCAGCGGTACTTCATCCACTGATGTTACCTACGACAGATACGATGAAAAAGGAAACATCCTTCAGTACACCACCAAGGACGGAATTCCGGTAGCCCTTGTCTGGGGATATAACAAAACCCAGCCCATTGCCAAGGTGGAGGGAATCACTTACGATCAGCTGACATCCTCAGTTCCGGTTTCAGGGATTGTAACGGCTTCCGACAATGATGCCGCAGATCCTGCACAGGAAAGCCTTCTTCTGGATGCCCTGAATAGCTTCCGAAAACAGTCGGCGCTTTCAGGAAAGCTGATCTCCACCTACACCTACGATCCGCTGATCGGGGTAACCAGCATCACCCCTCCGTCCGGTGTAAGACAGACCTACACTTACGATTCGGCAAACAGGCTGAAAGAAACAGGAGTAAGAGGGAAAAACGGCGCAGGAAGCTATATCAACAAAAAAGTGTCTGAAAACAAGTACAACTACAAACCATAACACAAACATGAGAAAATACAGTACAACCAAAGCATTCTCCCTGTTGGGGCTGGTTTTTGCCGCGATGTCCTTCGCACAATCCCAGAACGAGAACTACATACAGTCCCAGAGCTGTCTGAATGACGACTGCAGCCGTAAATCCGAGACCATCACTTACTTTGACGGTCTGGGAAGACCCAAGCAGATCATCAGTGTAAAAGCGGCACCCGGCGGAAAAGACCTGGTAACGCCCATTACCTATGACGGCTTCGGAAGACAGGTGAAAAACATCCTTCCCGTTCCCGCCGCCACCCAGAACTCCTCCATCCATACCGGAATTACCGATGAAACGGCTGCCAACTCCTATTACGGGGTTTCCAACGCATATTCTGAAAAGGAAATGGAAAACTCCCCGCTGGACAGGGTATTGCAGCAGGCAAGCCCGGGAGAGCCATGGAAGATGAGCTCGGGACACACCCAGAAGCTGAAGTACGAAACCAACCTGGGAACAGAGGTGAAGAAATTTATTACCAGTACAACCACCAGTACCGTGAACAATGTTTCCACCACGGTTTCCACGCTTTCGGTTTCTTCAGATAATTCAGGATATTATTCTGCCGCAACACTGTACAAAAACACCGTAACCGATGAGGACGGAAATCCTGTAACGGAATTTAAAAACGGACAGGGACAGACGATTCTGGTGCGCAGAAATGACGGGGCACAGAATGTGGACACGTATTACGTGTACAACGAGTACAGCCAGCTGGCTTTCGTCATTTCCCCGAAAGCGGTAAAACAGATTTCAGATAACAGTAACCTGATTACGGATGCTATTTTAAACGAGCTCTGCTACCAGTACCTACGACGGAAGAGACCGTCTGGTTGAAAAAAGACTGCCCGGAAAAGAATGGGAACTGATGGTGTACGACAAACAGGACCGTGTGGTGCTCACGCAGGATGCGATCCTGAGAACAGTAAACAATACCTTCGGAAGCAAAGGCTGGCTTTTCACCAAATATGATGAGTTCGGAAGGGTGGCGTATACCGGTTTCTTCTCCAACACCGCATCGAGACAGGTGATGCAGAATGCCCTGAACAGCATGACTGCCAATGCCTACAATACCGAAAGAAGATCCTCCACCTCCTTTAATCTGCAGGGACTGGAGGTGTACTACGACAAACAGGCATTTCCTACGGGAAGCATGACCCTGCTTTCGGTTAATTATTACGACACCTACCCTCCCGAAGCTCCGGCAGTTCCGGCAACGGTTCTCGGGCAGCATACGATGAAACAGACGCTGGAAAGCAGTGAAGATGCTTCCACGATGGGGATTTTAACCGCTGCCTACGTTAAAAACATCGAAGACAACAACTGGACGAAAACCTACAGCTATTATGATTCGATGGGAAGAGCCATTGCTACCAAAAGCACCAACCATCTCGGAGGGTATACCAACACCGAAACTGAACTGGATTTTGCGGGGGTTCCCAAGCTTTCTAAAACGTACCATAAAAGATTAAGTACAGATACTGAAAAAGTGATTACCGAAACTTTTGAATACGATTCTCAAAACAGGCTGAAAAAGCATTACCATCAGGTGGATAATAACCCGCAGGAACTGCTTGCTGAAAATACCTACAACGACCTGTCTCAGCTTGTGAACAAGAAAGTAGGAAATAATCTTCAAAGCATCGATTACACCTACAACATCCGCGGATGGATGACCAAGATCAATGATCCGGCAAACCTTAACGGAAAACTGTTTGGATACAAAGTAAAATACAGTGAAATGGAAGGGCTTGAAACTCCCAATACAGACTTTTCTACTCTGAAAGTAAAACCGAAATACAATGGCAACATTGCGGAGGTAGACTGGAGAACAGGAACAACCACAGGAGACAACCTGAGAAGATACGGCTATGTTTATGATGGAGTGAACAGATTACTGGCAGGATTTTACCAGAAAGATACCAATCCTTCTGCAAAGGAATATTTCGAAAAGATGGAATATGATCTTAACGGAAATATCTCCAATCTGAAAAGATCGGCACAATCTCAGCAAGGTGCTTCTGCATTTAATATTGATGATCTTGGCTATATTTATACCGGAAACAGGCTGACTTCCGTTACCGATTCCTCAACAGATTACAGAGGTTATCCCGATACTTCAGGAAACACCATTTCCTACGACCTGAACGGAAACATGAAAGATCATAAGGATAAAGGTATTCTTCAGATTGATTATAATTTTTTAAATCTTCCGAAATACATTAAGTTCAGTGATTTTGCAAGTTACGACAGGAGCAATAAAGTATATGTAAATACGAATTATCTTTACAGAGCAGATGGCGTAAAGATGAGAAAAGTACATAATTATAAAGATCCTTCCTATGCTTATGCTTTGGGAACCAGAACCACCGATTACTTGGATGGGTTTCAATATGAATATGACTGGACACCATTATCCGGAATACCTACGAATGATTTTCAGTTAAAATTTGTTCCAACTTCAGAAGGGTATTTTGATTTTGTAAAAAATAAGTATATTTACAACTACACAGATCATTTGGGAAATATCCGTTTAAGTTATTTCAACAATGGAAGTGGCGCAGAAGTTCTTGAAGAAAATAACTATTATCCTTTTGGGATGAAGCATGAAGGATACAATACTTCTTTCAGTTTTGGAAGCAGTTACCAGTATAAATACAATGGCAAGGAATTACAGACGGAGTCCGGCATGTATGATTACGGAGCAAGGTTTTATATGGCTGATATCGGGAGATGGGGAGTCGTTGATCCACTCGCGGAAATGAACAGAAGATTTGCACCTTATAATTATGCTGTCAATAATCCGATTATGTTTATTGATCCTGATGGAAGGAATGCAGATGTATGGGAATTAAATTCTGATAATGGTAATCTTACTAAAATTGAAGAGAATGACAAAGTAGATGAACTATACATAGTAGATAATAAAGGAAATAGGAAAACAGATTCTGCAGGTAATCAGGTGAAGTTTACAATGGAAAGGGATGAACAAATAGAAGAGAGAATAACTTCTTCAGATTCTGTAATTTACACTCCTAGAGTAGATGGTAAGCGTATTGAAACAACTAAAGAAATTCCTTTTGAAATTTTTTCTTTTGAAAACCAGAATAATGCAAAATCATTTTTCGAGTTTTTAGAAAAAAACTCGAACGCAGGAAATGAATTTGATTTATTACAGTATACTCAAAATGGTCAAGACAAAGGAATGGTAGGAAGGACATTACAGTTTAGTTTTCTACCTAGATTTGAAAAGGATGGAACTTTTGGAGCATTTCTACCCACTGTTAGCTTAGGCTATTATTCAAATATGTTAAAAACTACATCTGGAATTAGTTTGATGAAAAGTGAATTTTACCATTCACATCCTAACGAAGGAATTAATCCGATTCCTTCACCTGCTGATATAAATTCTGGTCAAAATGATACAATTCCCATTCCTAAAATGGGTGTTTACAGTGGAGGAGTTTATAATTTATATAAGAAATAGAAAATGAAAAATATTATAACCTTTATAGCCATTTTTTTTTCAATACTGTCATTTTCTCAGACAAATGATATTATTCAATTTAATGATTGTATAAAAAGATTGATTGCTACAAACTTTAAGTCAATGGAAATTATAGTTTCTAAAAATGGCAGTTTAGTTTTAGACAAAAAATATATATACGAAAAAATTAATAACGAAATCATTATCTATGATTATAGTGCTAATAAAAAAGAAAATTTTCTTCAGACAAATGTTAAAATAGATGCAAATGGAAACATAACTGAATTAAGAGATATATTTAAAGGAAATGTATTAGAAGGAGATAAATTTATAATTAAGCAATATGAATTAAAGAAAAAAGTTTTAATTGATAAGGATAATATACAAATAACTTCTTATAATAGTAAAAATGAAATCATCTCTAAAGAGATTATTTTATTAGACAATAAAATGAAGAAAGTAGAATCCATTTTATCTTTTTATATGCCTAATGATATATTAATTTCAGAAATTGAAAAATTTAAATGGAATTCTGATGGAACAGCTTATGATTATGAAAAATTACAATTTTCATATCCAAAGCAAAAAGTAATTGGACGATATGAGATTAATAAATACGGTGATATAGAGTCTTTTAAAGGAAATCTTTTTATTAATAATACTCAGGAAGATGCAAGTTTTAATTTTGACAAAAAAATTAAAAAATTTGATTCAAAAGGAAATTTAGTACAAGTATACAAGATTGATAATAAAGTTCAAACTCTCATTGAGGAAAGAAAAATTATTTACTAAATCTTATCAAGCGGATTTGTAACCTGATCACCCCGCTCTCGCGGATTTGTAATCCGTGAGCAACAATAAAGAACCCACTGCAATTGCGGTGGGTTTTGTGTTATAATAAAGCTACATTTTTATTAAAAAAGTCTTTAAATTTTAGTAGTGAGTATTATTTTTTATGTTAATAAATTTTGCAGAAATAATCAATATATTTACCAGTATAAAGATCACTTGGGAAATACAAGGGTAAGTTTTGGAAAAAACAGCGCAGGTGATCTTGAAATTGTGGATGCTAATGATTATTACACGATGGGGAATATGAATTATGCAGCAGATGGATATATATATGATGATTCTGTAGCTGGAGGAGGAAAACCTATTGAAAATGGAAAAATGCATGATATTGCAGAAGTTACAATGACTCATAAACCTTCAGTCGGTAGACAGACTTGGAATTTTGTTGCAGATAATTTAATTTCCCCTCCAATGGAAGGTGTTTCAGTTATCGGACATATTCTTTATGGTAGTTTTGTTGCTTTTCCACAACAGGCTATTGAAAAGGAAAAGATTTATGGTCTACATGTAGAAATGGATGTAAATGTTCTTAAATTTAAGAATGGTAGCCTTAAACACGTAACCTACAAAGATGGCGATCCGATGACTGAAGCGGAGCAATTCGAAGCATTTGCTAAACCAGGTGTTGAGGCTATGACTGCAGGTGTAGCCTTTGGTTTTAATCCATTTACTAAGTTGGGTACTGTAGGAAATGCGGTTGGCAATTGGGGAGCAAATACAGCTGTTAAAACTGCTTTAAAAAAAGGAATATATCAATTAGGTCCTAAAAAAGATAAAAAATGATAGATTTATTGTTTGGTTTAGTTGGAACATTTATTAGATGGATTTTTATATATAAATGTAATTCAAAAAAAATGGCAGAATCTTACAATTCTAATACTACACAAGAAGGAATAAAGAATAATTTAGCAGGACTTCTTTTGATACCAATATCAATTGTGATAGGATTAATAATGTATTATTTGGGAAAGGAATAATATCCCAATGACGCGGATTTGTAATCCGTGAGCAACAATAAAGAACCCACCGCAAAGCGGTGGGTTTTGTGTTTTATGGTAATGTGGTCAAAAATAGTTGGTGTTTTTGTCAGAAATAATTCGTAATATTTTGCGGTTGATTGGAAGAGGAAGTGAGCAATGCTGAGGAGCAACTTACCAGCAATACAATCAACGCTGTAAACAATAGTTTAGAGGATGGTTTTTACCATCCTTTTTTTGTAAATTATTGGAACAGCTCTATGGCTAAAAAAACCTTTATGGTTTTAGATTTCTATAAAAAAGATACCACTGGATAAACTTTTTCCTCCGACTTTTTGTAAGCCCCCGATGAATATTTAGATGACCTTTTAAATGACCAAAAAAAGATTCTATTCCATTGGTTGTTTTCGGGATTTTAGGATCCTGCAGGAACGAAAACATATTTGGCAAAGCTTTTTTGATAACCGAAAAACATCTTCTCACCATTTTGTGCGTGTACCAATATCTTCCGGTTTCCTGGCTGTATGATTTTTCATTCAAAAATTCTTTATGCTTTTCAGACCAATCCAAAAACTCTTTGATCCAATACTGCTTTTTAACTTCGTTGTCAATAAAATGAATTTTACAGACAATTTCACGCAACTCAAAACCTGCTACAGATTTCGGATAGGCGGAAAGCCATATTTTGCACATCCTTTGAATATGAACCAGACATCTCTGAACAGGAACTTTAGGACAAACTTTTCGGATGGCTTTCAGTAGAGATTTATCGCCATCACAGGTTATCCCGCCAATTTTTATTCCTAAATTCAAGATGTTTTCCAAATCCTCTTTGAGTTCTTCATAATGCTCACCGTCAGTAATTCTGTAAAGCTGGGTTTGCTTAAAAACATTATCTCTGTAAACCACCAAACAGATTTCATTGGAGAAATAAGTGCCGTCAATCAGTAAATAAACCTCCTTGTTCTGGTTGTAACTGAGTTTTGGAGCTTTACTAAGCATCACGTTAAAATACCGTTGAAGAGTACTTACCGAATATCCAGATTCTGCTGAAATCTGCTCATAAGTCTGTTTCCCAACAATCCATTTTTTGAACCAAATTTCTTTGTTTTTTAGGCCCACAGATTTATTCTCCGAAGTAAAATGAATGCCACAGTTTTTACATTTAAAACGACGCTTTCCGTTTTGCTTTCCCCAAGAAATCACATCCAGACTTTTGCAACTCCAACAACGATTTTTTTTGAATTTCCAGCCATAAAAAAAGTTTATTGAAACAAAGTTCAATAAACTTTATGTATCATCAGTAACAATCGACAATGCAAAGAATTTTACCAACTATTTTTGACTATTAAACCTGTTTTATAGCGTAGCTGCGTTTTTGGCAAAAAAATCTTTAAACTTTTTATGGGTAAGTATTTTTTCCACGAGCCGGAAAATGGTTTGCTTGTCTGTCCTCTTCCAGTTGCTGTATCAATCGAATTTGTTCGAGTTCCGTTTATCTTCCAAAATTACTTCTTTAGGAATAGAACAGCCATTATTAGTCGCTCATTAAAGCATCTTTTTAACCAGCTCACTCATCATTTAAAACTTACTTGATAATTGGATTTTCGTGAAAACCTTTTTGGTGTACAATGGAAAATCAGCGTTTTGAAGCCATCCATAATAACCAAGGTCTTTCTGGAAAACAGACTTTACCGTTTGTCCCTTATATTTTCCGAAAGCAAAAATTTCCTGTCCGTTTTCGTTGAAATGAATCATTCCGGCAAGATCTGCAAATTTATTCTGAGACGAAAAATTGCTTAATTCTGCGATTTCGTTCGGTACATCATCGTATTTTCCGACCTGCGCATCAAGTACTTCAAAAGTTGCCATAACATCAGCTTCAGCAGAATGGGCGTTTTCCAGTGTTTTTCCGCAATAAAACTGATAGGCAGCACCTAAATTTCGGGGTTCTTTTTTAAAGAAAATGGTCTGTGCATCAACCAGTTTGAATTTATTCAAATCAAAATCAAAATCGGCACGAAGCAGCTCTTCCGCTAACAGTGGAACATCGAATCTGTTGGAATTGAAACCTCCTAAATCCGCACCCGTAATCATTTCCATCACTTTTGGAGCAATTTCTTTAAAGGTGGGCGCATCTTTTACATCTTCATCATAAATACCGTGGATTTCGCTGCATTCTTTTGGGATCGGCATTTCGGGATTTACCCTCCATGTTTTGCTCTCTCTCGACGCATCCGGATTTACTTTTAAAATACAGATTTCAACAATACGGTCTTTCCCGATGTTCGTTCCTGTTGTTTCCAGATCAAAAATGCAGAGCGGTTTATGTAGTTTTAAATTCATTTTTTATAATTTGAAAATTCGAGAATGTGTTAATTTGAGAATGGATTTAAACGTCCATTATTCAACACATAAATTTATTTTAGTTGTTTTTGAAATATAATTGAGATTAAAATATAATAAATAATTACTAGCGGAATTCCGATAGTTTTAAAGATAGCTAAAACAATAACAGAACCGACCAATAACGCTATTTTAGGATAATTATCCTGCAGTTTCATCGATTTGAATTTCATGGCGATCATTTTTATCGATGAGATCAAAAGCCAGGAAGAAATTACGGTTAAAATAATCAATACAAATTCATTATTCAGGAGAAATTCAAAGCTTTGATTTTCTTTAAAAGCGTAAAACAGTCCAAAAATCAGAATCGTATTACTCGGCGTATTCAATCCTTTAAAATAATATTTCTGATCTTCATCCAGATTGAAAATGGCAAGTCTTAAACAGGAAAATAATGTAATCAGCAATCCGAAATATTGAATCTCAAACGGTAAGGTCATCCCAAAAAGATCCGTTCCAAAGGGTTCAAGCATTTTAAACATCGTCAGTCCCGGAACCAGTCCGAAGCTCACCATATCTGCCAAAGAATCCAGTTGGGTTCCAAGATTGGAATTCGCCTTTAACGCTCTTGCCGTAAAACCATCAAAGAAATCCAGGATCAGAGAAAGCACGATACAGATGGCAGTCGTCTCATAATCTCCTGAAATAAGATGAATAGCGCCGATACATCCGGAAAGCAGGTTTCCTAAGGTAATGGCATTGGCAAGATTATTTTTAATAAAATTCATAGGCACAAAATTAATAAATTAAAGTAACAAAGCGTTAATTAAACGGCGCATCAATTATTGTGGATTGATAAGCCGTTGCAGGGAGATATTATTAAATTAATTCGAATTTAATGTAAATTTGCAGCATGAAATTGTTTAAAGAATTTAGAAAACAGGAAGTTCTGGTGCTTTTGTACAGAATTTTTTTAGCCTATTTTTTCTATCAGATCGCAAGATTTTTATTCTGGTACTTTAATAAAGACTTAATAAAGATCGATTCTGTTTCAGATTATTTCAGTCTGTCTTTTCATGGGATTGCGTTCGATACAACGGCGATTTTATATGTAAATGCCCTTTTTATTCTTCTGAGCATCATTCCTGTCATCATCAATACTAAAAAAAGTTACCAGAAATTTCTTTTCTGGCTGTATTTTATCACCAACGGAATTGCTTATGCAATGAATTTCGGAGATATGGTCTATTTCAGATTTTCGCAGATGAGGCTTACTTCTGCCGCGTTGCAGGTTGCGCAGCACGAAAGCAATATTTTTAAGGTTTTTACAACTTCTGTTGCTCAGAATCCTTTTGTTCTGATCGGATTTATAGGTTTGATGATCCTCTGGATTTTTCTTTATAAAAAAGTAACAATTCAGGAAAACAAGCCAGAAAAACTGGTTCCGTATTTTGTGTGGTCTGTGATAACGCTTTGTATAACGGCTGTTTTGGCTGTCGGTGGAATTCGCGGAGACTTTAAGCACAGCACAAGACCGATCAATCTGGTGGATGCCAATCGTTTCGTGAAAATTCCGGCACAGGGAAATGTCGTTTTGAACAGTACGTTTTCCTTTTTCCGAACTTTAAATACGAATAATTTTAAAGAAGTTCATTTTGTAGATGAAAAATTTATCGATCAGAATATCCATCCTTATAAAGAATATAACAGAGAAGTTGCAGAAAAACCAAATATCGTTATTTTTATTGTAGAATCTTTCGGGAGAGAATATTCAGGAGCATTCAATAAAGACAAAAATATCAAAGATTACGTTTCTTACACTCCGTTTATCGACAGTTTGGCGGGAGAGAGTCTTATTTTTCCGAATACTTTTGCCAACGGAAGACAGTCGATTCACGGGATGAGTTCCGTTCTTGCCGGAATTCCGAGTTTAACCGACGCTTTTACAAGTTCGCCCTATTCCAACCAGAAAATCCAGTCCATTGTTTCTGTCTGCAACGAAATGGGATACGATACTTCTTTCTATCACGGCGCTCCGAATGGTTCCATGGGATTTTTGGGCTTTGGAAACATCTTAGGCTTCAAACACTATTTTGGAAAGACGGAATATAATAACGATAACGATTTCGACGGAATCTGGGCAATTTGGGATGAACCTTTTTTACAGTATTTTGCGAAAAATGTAGGAAAAAAGCAGCCTTTCATGGCAACTGTATTCACGGCATCTTCACATCATCCGTTTAAAATTCCTGAAAAATACAACGGAAAGTTTAAAAAAGGAAAAATTCAGATGCATGAACCAATTCAATATACCGATTATGCCATCAAAAAGTATTTCGAAACGGCTAAAAGACAAGCGTGGTTCAATAATACCATCTTTGTTTTTACAGGAGATCATACCAACGAAATTTATTATCCTGAATACGATAAAACAATGAATCGTTTCGCAGTGCCCTTAATCTTTTATTCCCCAAATCCTGCTTACAATTTAAAAGGCGTAAATCCTGAACTGGCACAGCAGATTGATATTTATCCTACGCTTGCAGATTTAATCGGTTACCATAAAAAAATCAGAAGTTGGGGGAGAAGTCTTGTGAGCGACAGACAGTATTCGCCGATTATTGCCAATTCAGACGGAACAGTGGAGCAGTTTATCATCGGAAATTATATTTACCGTTTTGATGGAAAAGAAATTGTAGGAATTTTTAATCAGTCAGATCTAGGATTAGAAAAAAATATGATGGATCAGTTGAAATCCAATCCGGAAGTACAAAAAGGAAAACAGATCGCAAAAGCGTGGTATCAGGATTATATGGACAGGGTAATTAACAGAAAAATGCAGTAAAAAAGCAGTTGTAATTTTGAAATAGTAAAGCTTTCAGAATTAAATCATTAAGCTGATTTTTAATTTTATTTTTAATAATTTTTATTTCTGTTGTTTGGTATATCTATTGCAATCTATGTGTAGGATAATAAAATTTTTTGTTGTTTTAAAATAAATTTATACTTTTAACAATAGATAGACAACGAAATTATTTTATTGAAATTAAAACTATAAGAAATATGAGAAAATTATTATTAACCTTCGCGCTTTCATTGGTTGGAGTAATGTCTTTTGCACAGATTGAAGGGAAATGGAAAACCATAGATGATGAAACAAAACAGGCAAAATCTATTGTTGAGATCTATAAAAAAGGAGATCAGTACTTCGGGAAGATCACTCAGTTACTGATAAAACCGGCTAACCCGAACTGTACGGCATGTAAAGACGACAGAAAAAACAAGCCTATTCAGGGAATGGAAATTATCAGAGGTCTTAAAAAAGACGGTGATGAATTTACAGGAGGTACCATTACAGATCCTAAAACAGGAAAAACGTACAAGTGTACGATCACAAGAAGCGGCGATAACCTGAATGTGAGAGGATATATTGGTTTATCTTTCATCGGAAGATCACAGACTTGGCAGAAAGTTAATTAACCGGATTAAATAAAAATTAATAAGCGGCATTTCATTAAATGAAATGTCGTTTTTGTTATGTAAATAATAAAAAAACACTACTTTTGTACTCTAAATTTTTCAAATAAATATGGCAGAATATACTTTTCGTGAGGTAATTGCACAGGCAATGAGCGAGGAAATGCGTAAAGACGAATCCATCTATTTAATGGGGGAGGAAGTTGCAGAATATAACGGTGCATATAAGGCTTCAAAAGGAATGCTGGATGAATTTGGTGCTAAAAGAGTAATCGATACACCAATTGCTGAGCTTGGTTTCGCAGGGATTTCTGTGGGAGCTGCAATGAATGGTAACAGACCGATTGTAGAATTTATGACCTTCAATTTCTCTTTGGTGGGGATTGATCAGATTATCAATAATGCTGCAAAAATCCGTCAGATGAGTGGAGGACAGTGGAACTGCCCGATCGTTTTCCGTGGTCCTACAGCTTCTGCAGGTCAGTTGGGAGCAACACACTCTCAGGCTTTCGAAAGCTGGTATGCCAACTGTCCGGGATTAAAAGTGGTGGTTCCTTCAAACCCTTATGATGCGAAAGGATTGCTGAAAACTGCGATTCAGGATAATGATCCGGTAATTTTCATGGAATCTGAGCAGATGTATGGAGACAAAATGGAAATTCCTGAAGAAGAATACTATTTACCTATCGGGAAAGCAGATATCAAAAGAGAAGGTTCTGATGTAACGTTGGTTTCTTTCGGAAAAATCATGAAGCTGGCTATTCAGGCTGCTGAAGATTTGGCTAAAGAAGGTATTTCTGTAGAAGTTATCGATCTTAGAACCGTTCGTCCTTTGGATTATGATACTGTTTTGGCATCCGTTAAAAAGACAAACAGACTGGTTGTTTTGGAAGAAGCGTGGCCATTTGGTTCTGTAGCGTCTGAAATTACCTATATGGTTCAGCAGAAAGCATTCGATTATCTGGATGCTCCAATCAAGAGAATTACAACTCCTGATGCTCCTGCTCCTTACTCTGCGGCTTTATTTGCAGAGTGGTTCCCGAAACTTGAAAAAGTGAAAGAAGAGATCAAAAAAGCAATGTACGTTAAGTAATTACACGATTATAGAGAAAAACTTCCGAAAGGAAGTTTTTTCATTTATTATATTCATGAAGAAAAATTCATGGGGATGTAAATTTGGATTAAATTTGCGCGTTTAAAAATTAAATTAGCTGGTATGGCAGAAGTTACAGAAGGCGGTCATCATTTTGACATAAAAAAGCTTTCTTTCATTGGAATTTTAGTGTCTCTCGGAATTGTTTTCGGAGATATCGGTACTTCACCGCTTTATGTAATGAAAGCGATTGTTAACGCAAGAGGAAAAGGAAGTACGATGCCTTTCAATGAGTACATCGAAGGGGCGTTGTCCTGTATTATCTGGACGCTTACTCTTCAGACGACAATTAAATATGTAATCATTGCTCTTAGAGCAGACAACAAAGGAGAAGGGGGTATTTTAGCACTTTTTTCTCTGGTAAAAAATCTTAAAAAAGGCTGGCTGTATCTTATTGCTATTGTAGGAGCGGCTGCGCTTATTGCAGATGGGGTAATTACTCCTTCGCTTACGGTAATGTCTGCGATCGAAGGTCTTGAAATTTATAATCCGGATACTCCTGTTGTTCCTATCACGATCGCGATTCTGATTGTTATTTTCGTAGTTCAGCAGTTTGGGACAAGCTTTATCGGGAAGTTCTTCGGACCGGTAATGGTGATCTGGTTCCTGGTTTTGGGAGGTTTAGGATTGTCTCATTTAAGCGAAAATCTTGAAATTTTAAGATCTTTCAATCCTTACTATGCGTACAAGCTTATTGCCAACTCTCCGAGCGCGATTGTAATTTTGGGAGCTGTTTTCCTTTGTACAACCGGAGCGGAAGCGCTTTATTCCGACTTAGGACACTGCGGTGCCAAAAATATCCGTGTAAGCTGGGCATTTGTAAAAGTAATGCTGATCTTAAATTATTTGGGACAGGGAGCGTGGCTTTTAACTAATAACGGTAAACCCGGCTTTTCGGTAGTGAATCCTTTCTTCGGTATCATGGAAGAATGGATGGTGGTTCCGGGAGTTATTCTGGCTACAGCGGCTGCAATTATTGCCAGTCAGGCTTTGATAACAGGATCATTTACTATTTTCTCAGAGGCAATGTCCTTAAATTTATGGCCTAACCAGAAAATTGATTATCCTTCTGGGGTTAAAGGACAAATGTACATCCCAAGAATTAACTGGGGGCTTTTATTGTTCTGTATTGTGGTGGTTCTTCACTTCAGAGAATCAGGAAAAATGGAAGCGGCTTACGGTTTATCCATCACGGTAACCATGTTGATGACTACGATTCTTTTGGTATACTGGCTGTTGAAACACAGAGTAAACAAAGTTTTAATCCTTGTTTTTGCGTTTGTTTATATGGCAATCGAATTAGGTTTCTTTAGTGCAAACGTAATCAAATTCATGGAAGGAGGATGGATTACGGTCGTATTGGCTGGATCTATAGGAATCTGTATGTATGCTTGGTACAACGGAAGATCTATTAAAACAAAATTCATCAAATTTATTAAGCTTGAGACCTATATTCCGATCATTAAAGACATGAAGCTTGATGAAACGATTCCTAAATATGCAACTAACTTAGCGTATTTAAGCCGTGCGAAGAGAAATGATGAGATCGAATCGAAGATTATTTATTCAATCATCAAAAAACAGCCGAAAAGAGCCGATCATTATTTTATCTTAAGCATTACCAATCAGGAAGATCCGTATACCTTCAAATATGCGGTAGATGAAGTTCTTCCGGGAACGATTTATAAGATCAACTTCATGTTAGGATTTAAGATAGACCGAAGAATTAACGATTATTTCGATATGGTTCTCAGAGATTTAATGGCAGACGGAACAATTCCTTCAAGAAGCAGCCATCCGTCTTTAAGAGCTCATAATATTCCGCCGGATCTGAAATATGTGATTATAGACAATACCTATATCAACGATATTCTTCTTACAGTTAAAGAAAAAATCATTCTTAATATTTATAATTTCGTTAAATATATCGGAAGCGACGACTTTAAAGCATGGGGAATCACCTCTCACAACGTTGTGGTAGAATCTGCGCCTATGACGGAAGACTGCGTCGGAAAATCCAAAATCGAGCAGTGCGAATTTATCCGCCACAAAGGTTAAATTCTTTAACACACTAGGACAATTTGTATTTAAATAAAAATCAATAAATTTGTAGATAAATTTTTTGATGGATACGATACAAAAAGAAAAAAATATTGCGCTGATAAAGGATGTTTTAAGAAACTATTTATTGGAAAAAGGTTTCCGAAACACTCCTGAACGATATACAATACTCGAAGAAATATACGGTATGGATCACCACTTCAATGTGGATGATCTGTACCTTTTAATGTTGCAGAAAAAATACCACGTTTCCAAAGCAACAATTTACAATACAATTGAAATTTTCCTTGATGCAGGACTCATCCGTAAGCATCAGTTCGGAGAAAAAACACTCACTTCTTCCTCTTACGAAAAATCTTATTTTGATAAACAGCACGATCATTTAGTCGTGTACAAAAAAGATTCAGATAAGGAAATTGAAGAGATCATCGAGTTTTGTGATCCGAGAATTCAAGGGATTAAAGAAGCAATTGAGCAGGCATTTGGCGTAAAAATTGATTCCCATTCGCTGTATTTTTATGGCACGAAGAATGATTAATCAATTCATGAGGCTATTTGTTTTACTTTTAGTTTCTGTTTCAACATTTCTATTTGCACAGGATCAGCCGAAACCTCTGCAAAAAGATCCTTATTTTACCAATACCACTCCCAAAAAGAATGCTCCGCCTGCTGAAAAGGTGAAGCACATCCATTCCGATGAATTAAGAAAGGATGATAAATACGACGGGAATAATTACTTCGTGGGAAATGTACAGTTTTCGCATCAGGGTTCTTTGCTAAATGCGGATCTTGTGATTGTATATGAAGAACAGAATTTCATCAAAGCCATCGGGAATGTAAAACTGCAGAACGCCGATGGTTCAGTAATTACAGCCGATGAAATGGAGTATGACGGAAATACACAAAAAGGAATTGCCCGAAAAAATGTAGTTCTTACCGATCCGAAAGGAACTGTGATAAAAACGGAAACCATGTATTACGACAGGCTTTCCAATCAGGCATATTACAACACCGGAGGAACAATTAACGACGGAAAAAGTACAACGTATTCCAAAACAGCAACGTATTTTCTGACAACCAGAACGATCGATCTTTCCGGAAGAGTGAAAATAGAAGATGCTCAGTACATTCTGGAAGGAGATAATGTGGTTCAGAACCAGAATACAAACATCGTAAACATCAACGGACCGACGACGATCATCAACAAGAAAAATCCTAAAAACCGAATCGTTACCGATAAAGGAAATTACAATACAAATACGAAAGAAGCTTTTTTATACAAAAACTCCAGAGTGTATTATAATGATAAGATTCTTACCGGAGATGAAATGTACTATAACCAGTTATCCGGATTCGGAAAGGCGACAGGAAATGTAACACTGGATGATCCGAACGAAAGAAGATTTATAAAAGGCGGTTACGGAGAAATTTACGAAAAGAAAGATTCTGCCATGATGACCAAAAATCCGTATGCAGTAAAAGCTCTGGAAAAAGATTCGATGTACTTTGCGGCAGAAAAAATTATTTCTTTTCAAAAACCGGATCCTGAAGATATTAAGGTGAAGAAAAGTTTTCTGAGAGCATACAAAAAAGGACGTTTTTATAAATCCAATGCGCAGGGAAGAGCAGACTCTATTGCTTTTAATGAAACAGACGGCGTTCTTCACATGTATACCAATCCAATCCTTTGGAGCAACGGAAAACAGGTAACCGGAGATAAAGTTGAAGCCTACTTCAATACCCAAAAAGAAAACATAGATTCTCTGAAAGTTCTCGGAAATGCTTTTGCCATCAGCAAAGTAGATTCCCTGAATATGAAAGATGAATTCAATCAGGTGAAAGGTAAACTCATGACGGTTTATTACGGAGAAGATAACAATATCAAAGAAGCAAAAGTAATCGGAAATGCTCAGGCAATTACCTATTCCGATGATGAAAACGAGCAAACGAAGGAAAAGGAAAGAATCGGGATTTCTCTTACTTCCTGCGGTATTATTGATGCTGTTTTTGAGGAAAAAATGTTGTATGTTGTTGCCTGTAATATCGGAGCGGCATCAGATACCTATCCTATGAGTATGATAGAACCCGAAAGGCGGAAATTTCCGGATTTTAACTGGAATACAAAAGACAGGATTCTGAAATGGCAGGATATTCTCGTGGATACCCCTAATTATGAAGAAGTAAAATACGAAGCCGACAATACACTTTATAATAAAGCACAGGAAGCAGTAGAAAAAGAAAAAGCCAAAGAAGAAGCTAAAAAGCCGAAACGTGTAAGGCGATAAATTCGCATTTTTTTAACAGAATTTTTTTTAATTATAAAATATTCACCATTTTCTAAATAGGAAATGGTGATTTATTTTTACAAAATCGCCCTGAAAATAGTAGCTGCCTGATAATTTTTTAATTTTTTTTCAAATTTTCAGGCGTATTTTATTCAAAAATCTGTGAAGCTGAAAACCTTACTGTTATTCGGTTTGTCAATTGTTGAATTGTCATTATATGTTGAATTGAGTTATTATGTTGGTATTAAATGTAAATATTTTTTAAAGAATGTGTATTTCAATTCATTTTTTTCTATATATTTACCTAAGAATATATGAAACTATATTAATATTTTGTGATTTGGTGGTATTGCCCGCAGTTTTCTGCGGGCAATTTTTTTATTCTGTCCGTTTCATTTCGGAGTTTGCCGAATCTTTTATAGTTTTGCTAAAATTTCGGAAAATGGAAATGCAAAAGGATTTTTTTATATATCAGGCTCAGACGACAAAGTTTGCCGCAGGTTTTGAAGTAGAGAAGGCGGAAGGAAGTTATATTTATGGTAAAGACGGAAGAAAATATCTGGATTTTGTAGCAGGAGTTTCTGCCAATACTTTAGGACATTCTCATCCAAAAGTGGTAGATGCAATAAAAGAGCAGGCAGAAAAATACCTTCACGTGATGGTTTATGGAGAATATGCCCAGGAAAAACCAGTCGCTTTATGTAAATTATTGGCGGAAGCTACTCCTGATCCGTTAGAAATTACTTATCTCGTAAACAGCGGCGCAGAAGCGATCGACGGAAGTCTGAAACTGGCAAAAAGATATACCGGAAGAGAAGAGATTGTCTCTTTTAAAAACTCTTACCACGGAAATACACACGGTGCGCTAAGTGTATCAGGAAACGAATTTCATAAGAGAGAATTTCGTCCGTTATTGCCAATGGTTTCCTTCATTGAATTTAACAACGAAAAAGATTTCGATAAAATTACCGAGAAAACGGCCTGCGTTATTTTAGAAACCATTCAGGGAGCAGCCGGATTTTTAGTTCCTAATGATGATTATTTAATTAAACTAAAAAAGAGATGTGAAGAAGTTGGCGCGTTATTAATTCTGGATGAAATTCAGCCGGGATTCGGAAGAACAGGAAAACTTTTTTCTTTTGAGCATTTCGGCATTGTTCCGGATATTCTTGTGATGGGAAAAGGAATGGGAGGAGGAGTTCCTGTTGGTGCTTTTATGAGTTCGCGCGAAATTATGGAAACACTGTCTCATTCTCCGAAATTAGGTCATATTACGACCTTTGGAGGAAATCCGCTTATCGCAGCTTCCAGTTATGTAACTTTAAAAGAAGTTCTGGAAAGCGGTCTGATGAATGAAGTGGAAGAAAAAGAGAAATTATACAGAAGCCTTCTGGTTCATCCCAAAATAAAGAACATTAACGGAAAAGGTCTCATGCTGGCTGTAAATCTCGGATCTCCCGAATATACTTTAAATGTAGCCAAAAGATGTATGGAAAAAGGCCTCATTGTTTTCTGGCAGCTTTACAGAAATGAATATCTGAGAATCTCTCCGCCGCTTACCATTTCAAAGGAAGAAATAGAAGAAGGATGCAAAGTTATTCTTGACGTATTAAATGATTTGTAGGAAACAAAAATTATTTTTATTTTCGCACCGTTTTAAAAAAATAATAACTAATGAAAAAAATTATTCTCGTTGCGGGATTAGGCTTTGCAACGATTTTGGGAACTCAGTCTTGCAGTTCTTCTACGGATGATTCTATCCACACAACTACCGTTACAGAAGATAAAGCTAACATTAAAAAAACAATCGACGGTTTTTACAGCAAACTGAATACAATGGATGATGGAGATCTTTCAAAATTCATTTTATATTCAATGTTTAACAATACGGCTCAGGAATTTGACGACAGTTATCTGAATAATGTGGTAGAAGGCTGGGAAAATCAGTTCGGAGAAGCGCTTATCAATAACAAGCTTCAGTTTGCCAACAGATTAGGAACTTATACTTATAACAATGCAAACGGGACCTGGACAAAAATTGCCAATTCTTCTAATGTTGTGTTGAAATTTCCGTCCGTAGCAAATTCTTCTGTAATCGACAGTGAATTAACTCTTTCGTCGTACACAGATATTCAGACAAGTTACAATTCTGAAGTAGTTTGGTTGCCTAAAACCTTTAATCTTGTATTGAAAAGAAGCGGAAATACAGTGTTTAGCATGGATTTATCCAATGTAACATTTGATAACAGTACGAATTTCAGTATGCCGATTAGTGCAAATATTCAGATTTTTGCTTCACCTATGACGCAGAATATTGTATGGACAAGAAACAGTGCTAAAGATTTCCAGTTTAAGTATAACAATACAATTCCTCAGGGATCTTCAAGTGAAGTAATTGCTAATGTAATCTTAAAACATTCTGATTACGCTAATATTTCTTCAAAAGACGACTTTAAAACCATCTCAGGTTCTATTAAAGAAGGAGATCTTAAGATTGTTGCAACCATGAATGTTGAAGCTCTTGCTCCGCTTGCAGATCCTACCGATGCGCAGATTAATAATAATACAAAAGGAGAAGTATTTTATTTAGGGCAAAAAATCGGAGATCTTGTTTACAAAACGGTAAATGGGGAAGGAGAGTTCTTTATCGTATATTTCGATGGATCAACGGAAAATACAGATATTTACATCGGTGATTTCGAGCAAAAAGTTAAAGCTATTTTTGCTAATTATCTTTAATATTTAATACAAAAAACATACATCTCAAAGGTTTCATCAGATCTTTGAGATGTTTTTTATTATGAAACGAATTATTTCAATTTTTTTGCTGGTGCTTTCTGCTTCAGTTTTCGCACAGGCTCAAAATGATAGTTTATTTGCTATTCCGAGAAATCAGGTCGGAATTAGTCTCAATAAGTTTATTAAATCTGTATTTGCATCCGATGATAACGCAATGATTATTAACTATCGGTATTCAGGGAAAAACAAATGGTCTTACAGAACAGGATTTGATTTTAAGAATGATGACAGTGAAGGCGGATACTCTCAATTCGCTTTTAAACTTGGGATCGACAGAAATCTGAAAAGATACAGAAGATGGAATTTTTATTACGGAGCAGATTATTTCTTCAGATACTCCAATTATAAAAATATCAATAAACCTCAGTATGATAATGGTTTAGGAGTGTTTTTAGGAGTTCAGTATTTTCTTTCCCCTCATTTCTCCATCTCTACAGAGCCCATGTTGTATTACAAATATATTTATGTAGTAGACCGTTCAAGTTTTCAGAAAGATAATAAAACATCATGGTCAGAAACAGGATTCGGAAGGATAGGTTTTGTAGAACTCAATTTTCATTTTTAAAATAATACAGCTCTTCATCCGAAGAGTTTTTTTGATACCACAAAACAGAAGTATTATGTTAAAAGAATAATTAAACACGTATTTAAAAATCTCTGACAAATATCATGAAGATTATGTAAAAAAATAAACACATTTTTGTGTAATAAAAAAATTAATTTATATATTGCGGGACGATTAAAACAAAGATTATATGGCTAAACATAAAGTCCATTACGAATTTCCAATGCATTGTTTATCAGAGATATTGTACGAATATCTGGCAACTGCAGAGGGGTTGTCTGAATGGTTTGCAGATGAGGTAACAGAGAAAGGTGATGATTTCTTTTTCAGTTGGGGTGGAGGTCCTTCTGAGAAGGCTACTTTAATCAGATATAAGCCTGAAGGTTTTGTGCGTTTCAGATGGGAGGAAGACGAAGGAACCAAAAATTTCTTTGAAATGACGATCACCATTGATGATATTACAGAAGACCTGTCTCTTAATATTACAGATTTCTGCGAAGAAGGCGATGAGGAAGAAAATGCAATGTATTGGGAAAATCTTATCGAAAATCTTAGAATTAAATTAGGAGCTGCCTAAATAAATGTAGGCAATGCCGAATAATAAAACTGATGAACGATTTATCGTTCATTATTTTTTTATAAACAAATCAGATTACATTGGAAAATCAATATTTTACATCAGACGAAATCAACGTGAAGAACAGGGCCTTTCTTTTGGGCGATGCAGTGAAGGTTTCTTTTTTTATCAGAAACGGAAAATTAATCATGGATGAAGAATGCTATTTCTTCCTGATGGCTTCCATGAGAAAAATGAGGCTGAATATTCCATTAACCTACACACTTGAATTTTTTCAGACATTATTTCAGAAAGAAGTTATTGAAGAGAAAAGCATTCAGAATGCAATCATAAATTTTCAGGTTTTCAGAAATTCAGACGGAATTACTTTGTCTAAATCCTCAGTTTCCTATTTTTATGAGATTACCGAGACTGAAGATGTACTATCGCTGCACGAAAGAAATCTTGAACTGGATCTGATTAAGGAAATAAACGTTAATAACAACCTTTTAAGCAACATAAGGGTTCACAGTCCGGAAAATATTTACGGAGGGATTTACGCACAGGAAAATGACCTTGATGACGTTATCCTTTTAAACCCGAATAAAAGAATTGCGCGTACAACTTTCGGGAATCTTTTGTTTTTGGAAGGCGATGTTATCAAAATTCCGAAACAGACGGAAGGAGCTTACATTTCGCCGCTTATGGAAAATTTTGTAACGTTTTTGCATAAAAATAACCTTGCAGACATACAGGAACACGAGATCATCGCGTTTGAGTCTCAGAAAGCCGAAGAAATTTTACTGATTTCAGATGAAAAAGGGATATTTTCTGTGGGGAAAATAAGAAATAAAACTTTCGGAAATCAGAATTTTTCTGAACTGATTAAAAGCTGGAAAGAAAGTTTTTAATATGAAAATTGACAAACCCGGTAAACAACAAAGTTCCGAAAGTCCTTTACCGGGTTTTATTCTGAATGAATCAGAATTTGTATCTTTATTTAGTATTCTCTGAAAATTTCAGAAAATTTCTGAGCAATTTCTTTCTGACCTTTCTCGCTGGTCAGATATTCCCTGTCTTTGGTATTATTGATATATCCGAGTTCCATTAAAACGGTCGGAGCTTTAGATTCTCTTAAAATATGAAGATTTTTCTCTTCAATTTTTAACGTGTTGAATTTCTTTGAAATTCGGTCAGCAAGCTTTTTTGAACCCTCGGTATTCTGCGTGTAGAGTTCAGCTCCCTCTTCAGTAGATTCAGGCTTCGGACTGCTGTTTACGTGAAGTGAAATAACCATTTCGGGGTTCAGCTTATTGATAAGAACTGTTCTGTCTGATAACTGACTGTACGTATCGTTATCTCTCGTTAAAATTACCTCGTATTGATCCTGAGAATTATTGAATTTTTGAATCTCTTTTCCGATGTTCAGAACAATATCCTTTTCATAAATTCCGTATCTGTTGGCTCCCATATCATTTCCGCCGTGTCCTGCATCAACAATGATCAGTTTTTTATCAACGGGAGTGAAAGATAGAAATGCAGTGGAAAAAACGAATATTACAAGTAGTTTTGTTCCTTTCATATCACAGAGGTTTTTGTTTTAACAAATAACGGAATTTCTTTGCTTAAAATTGCTTAACGTTTTCTTAAAGTTTGTTAAATATTAACGCAATGTTAATAAATCCTTTTCCGTTAATTCAAAGAAATGTCTTCAGGGGAATTTGCCCATAAAAGATATTCTCCGCCCAGATTCTGCATGATCGATTTCCAAAGCGTCTGATCGTTGGGCAAAGTATAATCAAGGTTATAAACATCTACCACCGTCCAAAGTTTTCTCTGGATTTCGCCATCCAGCTGCAAAGCCGTCCATCCGGAATAGCCGGAAAATATTTTCACTTTATTGATGTCCAGTTCACCGTTCAGAACAGAACTGATGATGTTTTCAATATCTTCGGTAAGATAAAATTCGGGGGTAATTTCGGAATAAATTTCGGTTACTTTTTTTCCTTTTACGATGAAGAAAACCTTGTCGTTTTCCACAGGACCACCGTCGTAAACTTCGATCTTAAAATCAAAAAAATCTTTGAATTTACTACTCATCTGGCTGTTTTTTTTATTTAATATTAAACCAAATGCACCGTTCTCATTATGTTCAATAATCAAAACAACAGATCTGGAAAAAATATCGCCGGAAATGTCGGGTGTGGAAATTAATATTTTACCTTTGTAAGAGTAATTCATACTCAAATTTAATAAAAAATATTTATGGAAAACCTGCACGATAAAAGAAAAGTGTACGAGAAATCCCAACTTATTGAAAGTGAGATAAAACAAAATCCCATTGAGCAGTTTCGCGACTGGTTTCTGGATGCCAGTGAAAATCCGAACATCTCTGAAGCCAATGCTATGGCGGTTTCTACCGTGGAAGAAGATGATTGTCCGCGTACAAGAATGGTACTCTTAAAAGCGTATACCTACGAAGGATTTATTTTTTATACCAATTACGACAGCAGAAAAGGAAAATCTATAGAAAGAACGCACAAAGCCTGTCTCCATTTTTTCTGGCCAAATCTGGAAAGGCAGATCATTATTAAAGCTGATCTGGAACGTATTGCAGAAAACCTGAGTGACGGATATTTTCATTCCAGACCGAAGGGAAGTCAGTTGGGAGCTGTGGTTTCTCCGCAAAGTCACGAAATTCCGAACCGCGAATTTTTGGAAAAGAAACTTAAAGAGCTGGAAGAAAAATACGAAAATACAGAAGTTCCAAGGCCTGAAAACTGGGGTGGATATATCGCCAAACCTTATGAGATAGAATTCTGGCAGGGAAGACCTAACCGGCTTCACGATAGAATTGTATATGAATTGGTTGATGGTCTCGATTGGAAAATTGCAAGATTGGCTCCTTAAATCTCAAAACAGATCAATAAAAAAACCTCATCAAACGATGAGGTCTTATTTTTTCTTTAATCTGAATGATTATTTTTTCTTTTTACTTGGAGCAGGAGCGTTAGCTGAAGCAACAGCAGCAGAAAGATCTGCACCAGCTTTGAATTTAGCAACAGTTTTAGCTTCGATGTTGATTGGCTTTTTAGTCGCAGGGTTGATACCTTGTCTTGCAGCTCTTTCAGCTACTGAAAATGTTCCAAACCCTACTAAAGAAACTTTCCCGTCTTTCTTCTTTAAAGTAGTAGTAACGTTAGAGATAAATGATTCTAAAGCAGCTTTAGCTGCAACTTTAGTGATGCCGGCATCTTTTGCGATTGCGTCGATTAATTCAGACTTGTTCATAATTTTTAATATTAAAGTTAGTTCGTAATAATAGCAAATATAATACTATTTTCTAAATGTGCAATTTTTTTGCAAAAAAATAATTAATATTTTTGATTTTAAGTGAAAATGGTTAAAATATCATAATTCAGCTTTTCACGAAAAATCTACGTTGTACGTTACTAAAATCATGCCAAATGCTTATGTGTATTGACTTTAATGAAATTGTAATATTATTTTTTACATTTATTAAATCCTAAATTTTATAGTAACTATTGATAGTTTTCATGATATGTTTGTAGATTCTGTAAATAAAATCTTCAAAAATTATGTTTAATAAAATTAAAGCTCTGGGTTTCTGCGAGTTTTAAATTCATTTTAAAAGGCGGTTTTGTAAATTATTATTAATAAATTTGCACCATGTTAATAGAAGTTTTTAAGTCTAAGATTCACAGGGTGAGAGTTACGGCTTCTGACCTTAATTATATTGGAAGTATTACGATAGATGAAGACCTTATTGAAGCGGCTGGTTTGGTAGTGGGAGAAAGGGTTTATATCGTGAATGTGAATAACGGAGAGCGTTTCGACACTTACGTGATCAAAGGAAAAAGAAAATCGGGAGAGGTTTGCCTTAATGGTCCTGCTGCAAGAAAAGTACAGAGAGATGATATCATTATTATCATTGCTTATGCACAGATGACTCCGGAAGAAGCGCAGTCTTTCCAGCCGAAAATTGTTTTCCCCGACGAAAAAACAAACCTTTTGACGTAACCGGATGGAGAAAAAATCAAAAAATCCTCTGAAATCCATTCTTACAATAGTGATCTCGCTTGCTTTTGCAGGCTTTTTTTTATGGTTTGCCCTAAAAGGTTTAGATTTTAAAGTGATCCAAAAATCTTTAGCAAAAGCAAATTACTGGTGGGTTTTATTTGCTGCCTGTTTTGGGATTGCAGCATACTGGTTCAGAGCAATCCGTTGGAATCTGATGCTGGAACCGATGGGACACCATATTTCAAACTCCAATTCTCTCTGGTCGATTTCTTTTGGATATCTTATGAACCTAACAATTCCAAGAAGTGGAGAAGTAGCAAGAGCAACTGCTTTGTACGGAGTGGAAAAAATTCCGGTAGACCAGTCTTTCGGGACCATTATTCTGGAAAGAGTAGTAGACTTAGTCTGTATGCTTTGCTTTTTAGGGTTGACTTTGATCTTTAAAGGAGATGTAATTTCATCGGTTTATGAAAGTTCGGGAGCCGATTTCAATCCGAATAAAATCTTTTTCATCATAGGAGTTTTATTGCTCGGTGCGGTTTTATTTTTTATGTTCAAAAAAAGACTCGCCAATGTTCCTGTTTTAGATAAGATTATCAAATTTATAGACGGAATACTCGACGGTTTAACATCTGTATTCAAATTAAAGCAAAAAGGAAAATTCATTCTTTATACTATAGGAATCTGGGTTTCCTATTATTTTGCCGCCTATTTGGTATGTTTTGCGCTGCCGGAAACTTCCGACTTCACTTTTGATGACGGATTTCTAATTCTTGTAGTGGGAACCTTCGGAATGATTATCCCCGCAAGTGGAGGAATCGGAGCTTTTAATCTTGCAATGAAGTACGGTTTTATGGCTTTATTTATATCCATGGGGAAAAGCGGTGAGCTTGGAGGAGAGGTTGGTTTAACGTATTCTTTCATTTCATTGCCTTTGCAGATCTGCATCATGCTGGTCATGGGATTAATCTCAATTCCGATGCTGGCAAAAGCAAGAAATAATATTGTTGCAGAAAAAGAATTTACAGAATAATTTATCTTTTAATTAAATCTTTTGAAAATATAAAATCCGGTCATGGCGATCGGATTTTTTCAGCTCTTAATTTTACTGAATTTCAAAATTTTATGTTTTGCAATTTACATAATTTTTTGTCACAAAATATTTTGGAAATTTACTAAAACCGCCATAACTTCGATAAACAATACATAAAACACATAGCATTATTATGGCAATTAATTTACAGAAAGGGCAAAGAATTGATCTTGGATTTACAAAAATGACCATCGGTCTTGGATGGGATCCGAATGAAGGAATGGGATATGATTTTGACCTTGATGCCTCCGCAATTATGATCGATGCGGAACGAAAACTGGTGAGTGAAGAATATTTTGTTTTTTATAATAACCTGAGTTCGCCCGATGGCGCACTCACGCATACAGGTGATGACCCGAGCGGAAAAAACAGCGACGGAGATGATGATGAATCCATCATTATTGATCTTGAAAAAGTAGATGAAAGAGTTCAGGAAATTCTTTTTGTCGTTACCATCGAAGATTTTGAAAGGAGAAAGCAGAATTTCGGACAGGTGAGAAATTCGTACATCAGAATTGTAGACAATAACACGAATATGGAAATTGCCAAATATGAACTGGACGAAGACTTCTCCATCGAAACCGGAATAGAATTCGGGAGACTGTACAAACGTGGCGGAAGCTGGAAGTTTGAAGCTTCAGGAATCGGCTACAGAGCAGATCTGGGCTTTTTCCTTGAAAAATATTACAAAGGACAAATCATTAAATAGATATGGCAATCAACTTACAAAAAGGTCAGACGATTAACCTCCGCAAAAATGAACATGGAGAAGATGCGTATGATCTTTCCTCTGTAACCATAGGTCTGGGTTGGGATGTTCGAAGATCCGGAAATTTTTTCTACCGTCTGTTCGGGATCAGCGACGGTCCAGAATATGATCTTGATGCCATCGCTTTTCTTTTGGATAAAAACGGAAAAGTGGCGGATCTCGGAATGACGGTTCCCGGAAGAAACGGAAGAGAGATCGCTTTGTATAAAAGTGATGTTATCTACTTTAATGCGATGCGGCATCCGAGCGGAAAAATATGGCTCACCGGAGATAACAGAACAGGAGCCGGAGATGGCGACGACGAACAGATTATTGTGTTGCTGGATCAGTTGGATGAACGTTATCAGAAAATCGTTTTCGTGGTTTCAATTTATCAGGGATTGTTTAACAGGCAGCATTTCGGAATGATAGAAAATGCATTTATCCGCGCGGTAGATGCAAGAGGAAGAGAAATTACAAAATTCAGTCTTTCCGGCGATGCAGATATGAACGGAATGTGTTCTATGGTTTTTGCAGAAGTTTACCGCCACAACGGCGACTGGAAATTCCGCGCCATCGGAGAACCGCACCGGACGGATAATTTTATTGAGGTTCTTGTTCCTTACACCTATAAGTAAAAAAGTATGCTGAAAATGCATACTTTTTTATTTCAACCCGATTTTCAGTCCCATTTCCTTTTTCATATACAGTAAAACTTCTGCATTTCCTCGTGCATCATCAACCGGATGATGGGTGTGTTCTGTTTTTCGTAAATGTTTCCACTGGGCAAAAGTGTCTTTTTCCAGTCCGCAATACAGATCCGCAAGTCTTCTGGAGGAAAAACCGAATGGATTTCTCCCGATGAAATGGTGAAAATACCAACAGATAAACATCCAGTCGAAGCCGTTGTTATCACTAATGAAAACAGGTCTTCCTTTAGAATTTTCTTTAATCCATTCTTCAAATTTCAGCATCACTTCTTCGGGATCATCAAAATTCATTGTTTCTTCCCGCGTGAAACCGGAAACTGCCAATGCATCCGGATTGAATTTCTCTGAAATAGGTTTCAGTTTTCCGTAAAAGGTAGTTTCCAGATTTTCATCCACCAAAACGGCTCCAAAACAGACCATTGAAAAATCGCCCGGAATCGGTCCGTCCGATTCTATATCGACCATAATGTAGCTCATGCAATTGTATTTTAAATTTTAAAGAAACGAATATATAGAAAATTGCCTTCGGAAATTAAATATCTACAAAAGTTCAAAAAAACTTCTTTTTCCGATCTTAATTTTTATTCCTTTCTCTAATTTAATTTCTTCATTCGGATCAGTTATTTTTATATTGTTGATCTGAATTCCACCGTTTTCAATCAGTCTTCGGATGAAAGATTTACTTTCGTTACTTTTCAGTTGATGGCATAATTCTGTTAAAGTCATTTTATGCTGAATATGATGGAGCGAATCCATGAAGACCGGTTCAAAAACTTTTTCTTTAAAATTTTTACTCTGAAACTGATTCATGAAAAATAACTCTGCATTTTCAGCCGATTCTGCATCATGATATTGTGTGATGATATTTTTAGCGATCAGCTTTTTAATATTCATTGGATTTTCACCGTTTAAGATATTTTGCATTAAACTTTTCTTCTCTTCGGGAGAAAAATCAGTGGTAAGCTCAATAAATTCATTAATTAAAGAATCCGGAATCGACATTGTTTTCCCGAACATTTCATTCGGCTCGTCGGTTAATCCGATGATGTTATTCAGGGATTTGCTCATTTTTTCTTTTCCGTCCAAACCTTTTAGCAAAGGCATGCACATCACGATTTGCGGAGATTTTCCGTGACTTTCCTGTAATTGTCGTCCCATCGTACAGTTAAAAAGCTGGTCGGTTCCGCCCATTTCAATGTCACATTCAATTTGTACAGAATCAAATCCCTGCAAAACAGGGTACACCAGTTCATGCATTGCAATAGGTGTATTTTCTGAAAACCTTTTATTGAAATCATTTCTGTGCATCAGTTGCGCAACCGTCACTTTCGACATCAGTTGGATCACTTCCGAAAAATTCAGCGCATCCAGCCATTCCGAATTAAAGACAATTTTTGTTTTTTCCACATCAATCACTTTGGAGAGCTGACTGATGTACGTTTCCGCATTGTGCTGAACTTCTTCAGCGGTTAAAGGTTTTCTCGCTTTGTTTTTTCCTGTAGGATCGCCAATTCTTGCGGTAAAACTTCCGACAATGATTACAATCTGGTGTCCCAGATCCTGAAACTGTCTCAGTTTTTTCAAAACAACTGCATGTCCCAGATGCAGATCCGGAGCAGTGGGATCAAACCCAAGTTTGATGATTAATTTTCTGTTTTCTTTTTCTGCCTGCTGAATTTTTTCTTCCAGTCCGTTTTCCGGCAAAATGATTTCTGCGTTTTCTTTTAATTTCCTGATCATTTTTTTTAATTTTTAAGCATGAAAAAACCCGAACAAAACTGTCCGGGTTCTATGATATTTTTAGATTAAATTTCTACTGAATATGGTTATAGAAGTCTTCCCGAACGATTATCCGGGTAATAATAATTGCTGAAAAAAGGAAGACGCAATAGGTTATTTAAGTGCTTCATGAGTGCAAATATAGAATTTTATTAAAAAATTATTTGTTTTTTCTTCAGAAAATCTTCGACTTTTCTTTCAAAGTCATGGAAATTCTGTACAAGAAAGGCACCGCTTCTTTTTTCTGAAAATTCTTTATCATTAAGCAGTAAATAAGTCTTTTTCAGTTGAAGGTAACAAAGCAAAACAAATTGTTTTATTTTAACTTCGAACTGAGTTTCCAGTTTAAAATTCAACTGTCCTCCGTAAGATTCTTCAAAATAATATATAGAAATAATGGCTTTATGCTGTTTATCCTTTATTCGTTTTATTTCAAATTTACATCCTCCCGGTTCGTTGTACCAGATAAATTCAGTTTCCCATTTGTCTTGTATCAGATCCAGAACGGCATACATGATTTCTGAATAAGGATTGTTAAAAACATGAGTAATTACATAATTAAAACTTCTTCCATGAATGTAAAGCAGAAATTCACTCCATCCGGAAGGAAGAAGGATTAAAAGCATATCCAATTCATCCGATTGGATTATTTTTTGGTTATTTCTCATTCAAATTATTAAGAGTTTTTAAAGCTTCATGATAAAACCTTTATAAAACTTGGTGCAGTCATATAGTTTTTCAAAGTCAGGAAAGTTGTTTTCGTGGGAAAAATCTTTATTTTTTACCTGAAATTCCTGTTCAGCAAAAGAATACAGATCTTTATGATTTAATTGTAAATAATCCGACAGGTAATTTTCATTTTTCTGATGTACTAATCCTGTAAAAAATATTCCATAGATCAGAAAACGGTTGAAATCTTCCGCTTTGCATTTGTACCCTAAATGTTGCATTGAATATTTTTCATAATCTGAAAGAATTTGGTTAAACTTTTCAACTTGTAAAGAATCTGTTATTTCATAAAAAATATCTAAGCCATGAATGAAAAGCTGAGTCTTCATCTCTTCCGGATCGGAGCTGTATTTTGATGCAAACCAATTGAAAATATCTTCCACTTCTTCTTTACCGAGACTTTCTGCATTCTCCTGAATTTTCTTTTTTATAAGCTCAAAACTTGTTTTCTGATCTTTTTTTAAAAACTGAAGCGCAGTGTCTTCTTCGCGGCAGAGTTTGTTGTACAGATTGATCTTTGCGGCAACAGGATTTGTTTTGATGAAATAAAGTTTTTCTGCCATAATCTTATGTATTGCTTTATTTTTCAGCAAATTTCATAACTAAGGTAGTGAAAAATTTTACATAAAAAAAGCAGAGTGGTATTATTTCATACACTCTGCCGATGATTTATTATTTACTGAAAGCAGTCAGCCGTTTTAGTTCATCCTTTAAAATCACTTCTTCGATGGCTTTTTTAATCATGCTGCGAACTATGGAAAGCGGATGATGGGGAAAATCATTGTCATACTCCTCTGTTTCGGATTTATTCATAAGAGCGCCCTCTTTAAAGGAAGGATCGTAGGGATCTTCAAACCAGTTTTTCAGTCCATTATCATCGAATGTAACTTCGCCGTTTTGGAGAAATCTGTTTAGTACCAGATTATCTCTCATCCCTGTTGTTCCGACTTCAACAGCTTGGGTTTTAATTACAAAACTGCAGTTTTCAAAAGGAATAGTAACGGATGCAAGATAGCTCATCCCTTGTTCAGGTTGAGGGATTTTAAAAATAGTCTTTACACTCGGAATATTATGAAGGTTAAATATTGATACCTCAACAATGCCTCCACCGGAAGCAGAAACTGAGTGCCTGTGAAAGTTTCTTAATTCATCAATATTTTTAACAGTCGGTAAATCTGGCGGAATGTTGAAAAAGTACAGAGAAATCAAGGCGCTTTGTTCGGGATTTACCCAGACGATCTGAGCGTCATTTTGTTCAACGATTTCCCAGCCGAAAGTTGGGATAGAAATAGAATTGATGGTAACTTCAGGCTTTTTTCTTCTAAGGAAAGTAAACATAGTTATCTTGTTTTTGTTTTTAAAGTTTCTGATATGCCGTTTTAAGGAATTGTATCAATTCGGTAAGTCCGTTTTGGGAAAGCTGTATTTCATTCTGGCTGTAGAATGTAGCAGGCAATTTCAGATAATATTCCCATGTTTTTACATCTGCATGGTAGTTGCTTCCTGTTTCGATATTGCTTTTGGTGGTGTATTTGTATTTGGTATCGTTTTCAGGTTTGAAAGATGAGTTCTGCTGAATTTTTTCAAGCGCATTGATGAGTTTTTCGACTTCATCTTTTTCCAGAGTAATAGTCTTTCTGGAAATGTTGTCGAAAGTTTCGGAAAGTGTCATGATGCCTAAAACGCTCAGCGAAGAATCATCCGACAAATCTTTAAGAACAATTTTCTGAAAATGAAGGTCTTTAAAATCACCAAGCTTTATGATTTCTTTTTGAACAACCGTTTCTTTTTTTGAGCTGAAGTTTTGATAATTTTTCTCCAGACCTACAGTCGAAGGTTTTACAGTAGGAATCTGTGCTTTAAGGGCTGAAAAAATGATAATAAAAAATGCTGAAATAATTGTTTTCTTCATAGGAGGTGGTTATTATTTATGTTTTTTAAAAATGCTGAAATTACAGAAAAATTGGGAATTGATTAGTAAACAGAATCATTTTTTTAAATAAAATTCTCAACGAGACTGAGGATCAAAATGAGCTTTAAAAGTAAGAGGATCTTCTTTTTTATCTTCCGCAATTTCTAAAAATTCATGATATTCTTCAGGATGCTTTCCCATATAAGTCATCACAATTGCAAGATTAATAAAAAGATTCTTATCCGCCGAACCAAGATTCAACGCTTGATAAAGATATTTTAAAGCCTGCTCGTCTTCTCCCATATCAGAATAGATTGCACCGATATTAATTAAAGCGGAAGTATTTTCCGGTTCAAGCGCTAAAATTTCATCCAGTTCTTTGATTAAAAGATCGTTAATTGCATCCCAATGATCTTCATTTTCCCATCTTTTTGCCTGGAGTTTTTTTACGTTTTCTAGTCTGTGGATTGTTTTATTCATGGCGTAAAATTATGAAATTGTAAATGTTTATTTATGTTTTTCAAATAGCCATTTTGGAATTTCATCTGTAATTAGAAATGGAATCACAATATTATTATGATGAAGATTTGTAAAAGTTGTAAAAATCAAATTTTTTTCAGAGGAAAGTTTATTGTATAACTCAACGCTGCCAATGTAAGGGTTTTCATCATCATTTTTACCATGAATTAGCCAGATATTTTTTTCTTTGATTTTATTAAGATTAGAAAAATCCGGAACAGAAGCCACAGAAACAACCGCTGCGAATGTATTGGGTTTTAGATTCATAAGATTTTGAGCAGTTGAACCTCCCATTGAATAGCCAATCAGATAGATTCTGTTTTTATCAATATTCGGAAATTCTTTTTTAAGCTTTTTAATCAAATTCAATAAAGCAGAAACTTCGTTGGAAGGCTTTGAAATTTGAATACCTTCTGCATTGGTTTCATAGTTTGTCGATCGTTTGTTAAACTGTGGAGCCACAACATAACATGGAAATTTTTCATAAATCTCTTCCTGTAACCATATTTTGGCAAATGGCTCAAGTTGATTTTCATTATCATTTCCAATCCTTGTAGAATTGTGAAATGTAATAACCAAGGGAAATTTTTTGTTTTTGCTATTATTTTTAGGAGTTAAAAATCTATACGGAATTTTAACCTCATGATCTTCAAATATTTTCTTTTGAAATTTATCTGTATTTAAGCTGTTTAATATTTTTCTGTTGTTCAAAAAAGTAACAGTATCAACTTCTGTATCCCGAAATTCCTTCTTTTGTGCAAAAGTTTGATTGATGGTGAAGATTAATAAAAGGATAATTAGATTCTGTTGAACTTTTAATCTATGCATAAGTGTTTTTATTATAGTTTGAGATACGTTTTATTTTTTCAATGAATATAATAATTTTATCAGCTCATATGCTAAATTTTTCAATCAGGCTTTATGGTTACAAAATTTTTGTATAATGAATTATTTTCATCAGGAATTAAACCTTGTACTTCGAAACCAAATTCAGATTTAATTTTGAAAACTCTTTATCCATACTTCATTTTAAAATCAAGTCCATTTTTATACTCTGCAGGATTAAAAAAAGTAATAACTCCGATATCAGAATTCAGCCTTTGTTTCAAATCATTTAAATAAATTTCAGCTAAGGTAATGGTTCCGTCAATAGTTAAACTGAAGACAGTTTTATTATCATCAGTTATATTAACCCCAAACAAAATTCTATCAGGATTGTCAGTGTATTGATTCCAGTAAAATGTCTGGTCAATATGATCTGTACTTACAAAATAATCGATCATTTCTTTATTGCTGCTAAAGCCTTCTTCGCTATCTATTCTGGAAGTATAATCTAAATTCAATGGTTCGTATTTAGGTAGATAAAGATTTAACAGTTCAAAAATTTTTTCGGTTGATTTGCCGTCAAAATAAACCTGACAGACAATATCATTAATTAATTCCATGGTTTTAATTTCGAATTGGTTTAAAGCGGATTCTCAAATATAAATTTTAATTCTACGCAAAGTAAAAACAATTTTTAGGATGAAAGAGAACAAGTATATTTCCGTTATGTGCGGATGATGAAACGTGCGCTTCATAGCAGATGAAATCTGCCTCACTTTGCTTTACTTAAATATTTAGCTCTGAATATAAAGCTTTGCGTTTCAGATTATAATTAAAGAATAGCTGAAAATTTCATCACAGATTTTTAAAATAAAACCATTAAGCTCAATAACTTAATGGTTTTATAAATGTTTTTATCCAAACGCCCTCTTCAGCAAACTCTCCACTTTCGGTTCGCTTCCTCTGAAATTCTTGTACAGTTCCATTGGATCTTTTGTACCGCCGGAAGAAAGAAGAACTTTATATTTTCCAGCAATTTCAGGATTGAAAATTCCGTTTTCCTTGAAATATTGAAACGCGTCTGCATCCAGAACTTCCGCCCATTTATAAGAATAATATCCCGCAGAATATCCACCCTGAAAAATATGTGAAAAACTCGGACTCATAGCGGTTTCAGGATTTGAAGGATATAACTGTGTTGCTTTTGTATATTCATCCTCAAACTCCTTCACACTCTTATTCTCCAACTCTCCGACTTTCGTATGGTAATTCATATCCAGTAATCCGAAACCAAGCTGTCTCAATGTCTGGTAACCTTCCATAAAGTTTTTTGACTGTGCTATTTTCTCAATTTTTTCATCCGGCAAAACTTCTCCTGTTTTGTAATGTTTTGCGAATGTTTTTAAGAATTCCGGTTCGTAGCAGAAATTTTCCAGAAACTGAGAAGGCAGCTCCACAAAATCCCATTTTACGGAAGTTCCCGAAAGAGTAGGGTATTGCGTATCGGCAAGCATTCCGTGAAGGGCGTGACCAAATTCATGGAACAAAGTTGTTACTTCCTGAAACGTGAGTAAACTTGGAGTATCCTTCGTCGGTTTGCTGAAATTGCAAACGATAGAAATATGCGGACGGGAATTTTCGCCGTCTTTTTTGTATTGATTTTTATAGCTCGTCATCCAGGCTCCCGCTCTTTTGCCTTTTCGAGGGAAATAATCTACATAAAGCAGCGCTTTGAAAGTTTTTTCAGAATGGTTGCTTCCATCTTCCATCTTCCCACTCCCTGTTTCAAATACCTCATAAACCTTTACCTCTTCATGATATTTCGGAATATCGTTTCTTTCCTCAAAAGTTAATCCGAAAAGTTGTTCTGCCAATCCGAAAACCGCATCCTGAACCTGATTTAAAGGAAAATAAGGCTTTAATTCTTCATCATTAAGATCATATTTTGCTTTACGGAGTTTTTCAGCATAAAAAGCGTGGTCATAGCCTTGCATTTCTTCAATTCCGTCTGCTTTTGCCAAAGATTTTAACTCTTCAATTTCTTTATCGGCATAAGGTTTTGCTTTGGTTAAAAGTTCGTTCAGAAAATCAATGACTTTTGTCGGAGATTTTGCCATTCTTTCCTCCAGAACATAATCTGCGTAGTTTTTATAGCCTAACAATTCAGCTTTTTGCTGTTTTAAAGAAAGAAGCTCTTTAATTAAATTCTGATTATCAAATTCACCACCGTCGAAAGACTTTTTACCGTTTGCCAAAGCAATTTCCTTTCTCAATTCGCGGTTTTCTGCATACGTCATGAACGGAATGTAACTTGGATATTGTAACGTTACCACCCATCCTTCCAGATTTCTTTCTTTGGCTTCTTCTGCATATTGTTCCAGAATAGCTTCCGGAATTCCCTCAAGATCTTCTTTATTGGTGATATGTTTAAAATAATTATTCGTCGAAGCCAACACATTTTGCCCGAACTGAAGTGATTTTAAAGACAAATCCATGCTGATTTTCTTTAATTTCTCTTTGTCTTCTTCATTTAATAAAGCACCGCTTCTCACAAAACCTTTGTACGTTTCATTCAGAAGCATTTCCTGCTCTTCGTTGAGGTTATATTTCTCTTTTTCATCGTACACTTTTTTAATTTTACTGAAAAGGGCTTCGTTTTGAGAAATTTTTGAAGAATATTCTGTTAAAATCGGAGAAACTTCCTGTGCGATCTTTTGGATTTCATCGCTGGTTTCTGCCGAATTTAAATTGAAAAATATATTGGAAACCACATCTAGCTGTTCGCCGGAATAAGCCAATGCTTCAATTACATTTTCGAAAGTCGGGGCGTCCTGATTATCAACGATAGCGTTAATTTCTTCTTCAGATTTCTGAATTAAATCTTTAAAAGCTGAAAGGTAATCTTCGTTTCTGATCTTATTAAATGGAGCTGAATGATATGGTGTGGTAAATTTTTCTGTTAAAATATTCATATTCTGATTTTTAATTGTTGTAAATTTAATGATTCTCCGGAACCGACAGCGAAAAAGCTCAAAAATGATGCCTGAAAGGAAGTTGTGACAAAATTTGACGCTATTGTATAATCTTGTCATATGGAAAGTTAAGATGAAGCCGGATTGATTAATTTTGACAGCAAATTGAAGTGTCCTTATCATAAAAATTATAACCCTAAATTTTAATAACGATGAAAAAAATTTTAAAAATTCTTGGTATCATTTTACTATTAATTGTTGTTTATGCTTTAATCGCAATGGTGGCATTCGGCAAAAACTATCATTACGAAAAATCGATGGTGATGAATGCTCCTAAAGAGAAAGTCTGGAAACAGATCAGTTCCATGAAAGCCTTTAATCAGTGGAATCCGTGGATGAAGCTGGATCCGAATATGAAAATTGTGTATTCCGGAAACGAAGGTCAGGTTGGAGATAAGTATTGCTGGGACAGCAAAAATGATGATGCAGGAGCAGGTTGTCAGGAAATGAAAGAGTTGGTTACAGACCAAAAGCAGAAAACAGAAATGATTTTTGAAAGACCGTTTGCAGGACAGGCAACCTCAGAAATCACGTTGTCTCCAGAAGGAAACGGAACAAAAGTAACCTGGACGATGGATACAGAGCAGGATCCGATGATGAAAATAATGCGGCCGATGATGGATTACCAAATGGGAAAATCCTACGAAGAAGGACTGAATAATCTGAAGAAATTAGTAGAAAAATAAAAAGAAAGCCTTGTGAAATTACTCGCAAGGCTTATTTATTTAATATTCTTTTTGACCTATTTCATTAATTGAATTGTAATTTCCTTCACCTTTCGGGTTGGGACCGTATTCATTCGGACCATGGTCGCTGTTTCCAAATAACATCCAAAGGGAATAAAAGGGAATGATTTGGAACCATCCTGAATTTCCTCTGTCGTGACATCTTTTTGCTCCTTGTGCTAACATAAACCACACTAGAGGAATAAGCAATAGTAAAAAGATAATAAGAACAACTCCTGAAGGTTCTTCATTATTATTCATATTAAAATAAAGATTGAAGGGAACAGAAAATACTAAATAGATAAGATAGGATAGTCCATACTCTGTTCTTCTGATTCTTCCCTCGAAAGAAAATGGTGCTTTAAACATGGTATTTTTAGTTTTTATTCGTTAAAAAAACAAATGTAGAAATTATTTTAAAATTTCAGCACCATATTTGGAATTGTTATTTTATGTTAAGCCGAATAAGAATTATTGAAAAAATATTATCTTTATATAAAGATTTGATGTATGGAGAAGACCGTATTTGAGAAAAACAACATAAGAAATTATGTAAAAAACGTGATTGCCGAAAAGATCGAAAAATTAAAAAACTTCATAGAATTTACATTAGAAGCAAGTCGCGACATCAAAAAGACTCCGAAATATGACAGCATGAGAGAAGAGATGCAGGAAGAAATCTACCAGATGCAGCGTCAGTTGGGGGCGTTAAACGATTTAAAAAGAAATATGGCTAAAGTCCTGAATAATTCCACCGAAAAAGTTCAGTTGGGATCTTTGGTCATTACGAATAAAGCAAGGTTTTATATTTCGGTTTCCTTGGGAGAATTCTTTTTTGAAGGCGACCGGTTCTATGCCATTTCTTCCGAAAGTCCGATGGCAAAAAAAATGATGGGCATGAAACCCGGCGATGAATTTACACTGAATAAAATTCATCAGAAAATTATTGAGGTCATTTAATAATGATGAATGATGAATGATGAATGATGAATGATGAATGATGAATGATGAATTTTTTAGTTAAACTACGTTTTCATTCTTAATGCAGCCAAGTGAGAAGAATTTATCTTTATTGTTGAGATTTTTTAGCAAAATAGTAAAACTGAGTTCAGGAAATCTATTGATGTAAAGAGGGAAAAACTATCAGCCATCAATAGCCAACCATCAACTTTTTCGTAATTTTGCGCTCATGAATAAAGCAGAAGTTTTAAAAGAAATCATAGAGCAAAGAAGAAGTATATTTCCAAAAGATTATTCGGATACAGAAATTTTACAGGAAATTCTTGACGAAATTTTACATTCGGCAACTTTAGCTCCCAATCATAAACGTACAAAACCTTGGCGTTTCAAAATATTCAGAGGGGAAGAAAAAGCAAAACTGGCTTTAGAAATGCAGTCGATTTACAAATCTACCCAACCCGAAACACTTTTTTTAGAAAAAAAATACAACGATATCGGTTTTAAAATCAATAAAGCAGATATCGTAGTTTCCATTGTTGTCAATTTCAGCGGAATGGTTCCGGAATGGGAAGAAATCGCAGCGGTTTCCATGGCGGTTCAGAATATGTATCTTACCTGTACTGCAAATAATATCGGATGTTACTGGAGTTCTCCGAAAATTGTAGACCATCTGAAAGAATCTTTAACCATTGAAGAAAACCAGAAGTGTTTAGGGTTTCTGTATATGGGAGTGATCTAATTTTATTTGATAATGAAAATCTTATAATGAGATTTATGATAAGGATATGAGCGGTAATTTTCCCCGATATAACGGTCTATAATATTAAGTCCCATATCTTTACTGCTTTTGTTTGGCTCTGTAGATTTTTCGTCACTTGTAATGATGAACTTAGGTTTATTCTTGGTAAGTTCGTCAACTATTGTTTGCTGCCCTGTTTTAGTATTGGCAATTCCGGGGTGCAGTTCACTGTATTTTGTTGCAATTTTTCCTGGAGAAAAGTAGTATAAAATCAGGTGATTAATCAAAAACTGATCATGATTGTCAACACCAATATAAAGGTAATCTTGCTTTTTTACATTGTTCTGAATAAAAAAGATAACATCCGTTAAATCTTTATCACTTTTTAAATAAGGCATTGTAAAAAGATTTACGGTATTATAATCCCTTGTATTATGCCGATATATTTTTTTAACAGAAACAAAAAGAAGGATTACAGCTGTTATATATTTTATCCATTCTGGTAGAGTAAAACGTAAATTTTTAAAGAATGAACGGATATAGTAAATTCCTATGATACATGCAAAAAATAATACAGGCAAAGAATGTATCGTATCGGCTCTGTTAAATAGCTGATTTAAAAATAAAAATCCACTAAAAATTACGACCAGCAGTTTGTAATTGGGCTTTTGCTTCTCGGATCCCGTTATCTTTCGATATTCAGTAAACAAAGCAAATACGAATAATAAAGGATATAAGTAATATGTTGATTTTATTGGAATTACTCTGTATTGTTTAATCAGAGAGCCGGGCTCAGCAATGAGAGTCTGAAAATATAGACTGATTTCCTGGGAAGTAAATATTGCATAATATGCACAAGCCGCTAATAATAAGCTAACTCCGGCGAATAATAAAATTTTCCGGAATAATTCTTTATCAAAAAATATGGATACAGCAAGAATTAGAATATAAGAAATAAAGGAATATACGAAAAAATCTATTCTGAATAGTGCCGTAACCTGAAGAGCTAAAAAAGACAGAAACAGGATGTGAGATTTTCTTTTATCTAAATAGCTGAAAAATAACAAGTATGATATACTGATACAGATTAATGCGGTATAGATAGGAGGGAAAAAAAGGAAATCAGATTTGGAATTAAGATAATAGCAAAATATCAGAGAAGAAAAAGCTGCTGTTTTCGAAGATTTAATAAGGTTTCTGACAATAAAATAGAAGAAACTTCCAAATGATATTCCGATTAAAAATTCCAGACACCTTACCGAAAGCAGATTTCCGCCAAAAATTTTCATCCAGGATTCGAAAATCCAGTATTGACCTTTCGGATAAATAGTCCAGAAATCTTTTAAATACCTTTCTCCCTGAAGTAATCTTTTGGCATTAACCAAAACAATTCCTTCATCATAAACGTTTAATGGGGAACAAAAAACCTGGAAAAAGAAAAGAAAGGCGATGAAAAAATAAATATAAATGTTTTTACAGACATTCATTTCGAAGACTTTAATCACAAATATATAAACAGTTTTAAGAATTGAAAATTATTAGGTGGAATATTTGAAAAAAAATATTATCTTTGCACTCTTAAATATTTAACTGGGACGAGTTCCCGTAAAATTCAAACATTATGTCAGTAAAAATCAGATTACAAAGACACGGATCTAAAGGAAGACCTTTTTTCCACATCGTGGTTGCAGATTCTAAAGCAAGAAGAGATGGTAAATTCATCGAAAAACTAGGAACATACAACCCAATTACAAACCCTGCAACTATCGATTTGAACGTTGATTCTGCTGTGAAGTGGTTAAACAACGGTGCTCAGCCAACTGATACTGCAAGAGCTATTCTTTCTTACAAAGGGGCACTTTACAAAAAACACTTACAAGGTGGTGTTGCTAAAGGAGCTTTTGATGAAGCTGAAGCTGAAAAAAGATTCAATGCTTGGGTAGAGGCTAAAGAAGCAAAAGTACAAGGTAAAGTAGACGGTTTAACTCAATCTAAAGTAGATGCTAAAAAAGCTGCTTTAGAAGCTGAAGCTAAAGTAAACGAAGCTAGAATCGCTGCTGCTGCACAGGCTGAAGCGGATGCTAAAGCTGCTGAAGAAGCTGCAAACGCACCTGCTGAAGAAACTACAGAAGGAGAAGCTGCTGCTGAATCTACAGAAGAAAATACTGAAGCTTAAGAAAAATCCGGTATGCGTAAAGAAGATTGCTATTTACTAGGAAAAATCACACGCAGACACGGACTTGCGGGAAACGTTATCCTTAAACTGGATACCGATCAGCCCGAGCTTTACAATAAACTGGAATCAATATTCGTTGAAATCAACGGATTATTGGTTCCTTTTTTTATTGCAAAGTCAGCATGGAGCAAAAATGATGCGCTTAACATTGCTTTTAAAAACTCTTCGGAAGCCTTGGTAGACCAGTCTTTGGGAAAAGATGTGTATTTACCGTTGTCTACATTGCCAAAACTTACCGGAAAACAATTTTATTATCACGAAATCATAGGATACAATATCCATGATGAAAATGATAACGACTGTGGTGTGATCCGCTCTGTAAACGATCAGACAGCGCAGGTTTACTTTATTACCAATCTCGACGGAAAAGAAGTGGTAATCCCTATTATTAAAGACTGGATCATAGAAGTAAACAGAGATGAAAGATTCATCAAAATGCAGCTTCCTGAAGGTCTTATCGATGTTTTTCTGGTTCCTTCCAAGAAAGACGAATAAAAACTATATTTTTTGCCCTAAAAAGCATAAAATTTGTAATGAACAAGCAGTTGCCGTTAACATTAATATAAAGTTGTCGAAAACAATGCTTTTATTTTATAACATCATCAATTTATTTTCGTTAATATTGAGAGTCTCTTCATTTTCTCTTTGCTCTAATACGTAATCTCTTCCACTATGATTTTTTTCTAATTCCAATTTTCTTATTTTTTGAATTTTAATTTCTTGATTGAGAATTTCTTTTCTCTTTTTATTGGTATACAGCTTATAAGTTAAGACTCCTAAAAAAAATGTTAGCTGAAAATCTTTAAGCATAACAAAAGAATTGTATATATTTTCGGGAAAATAAAACCCAAAATACATTTTTAACATCCAAATAACTGTTAACAAGATAAACAGTAATAACCAATAATTTTTTAATACTTTCATTTTATTATTTCTTTACACTTTCTTTTTCAAATCCTCAATTTGGGCATACATTTTATTGAAAAATATTTTTCTGTCACGGTTTCCCGAAGTGTTCAGCGATTTTGAATTTTTAATCTGATGGTCAAAATAATTCAGTGTTTCGTTACACGTTTTTTCATCATTAATCAGAATATAACCAAACATATTGGTCGGAATGGCAAAAAGTGACTGTTTCGGATGATGAAAAAAGATGTCATTGGAAAGATGCATCAGTTCATTTTCGTACAGCTGGAATTTCGGATTGTTTTCTATTTTTTCTTCTATGTACCGGATAAGTTCCGTTAACTCCTGAAGAATGATCTGTGCTTCCTTCTGTTTCAGATGCCCCGTTTCAAAATAAAACAAAATTTGCTGTAAGATACTCGAAATGGTACTGTTATTCCATAATTCAATAACATTCTGTTCCTCATATTTCTTTCTGAGTTCTTTTGTGTCGAGCTTGAAATCAGGAGGCGAAAACTCCAGAAAAGGAATGAAAACCTGTTTGGAATTAAGCAGATTCATCCACACATATACTTTAAAACGGGAAAGCATCGAATCCGAAAGCGTATAGAAGAACGGAATATCTTTCGCCGAATAATAAATAGTCATTCCTTTTGAAAGCGGAAGACTTTCAAACACATTGAGGTTGTTCTGGAAAAATGATTTTAAATCTTCAGTTTCCGTAACGGCACTTGTTTTTCTTACTAAAATCTGGCGGTCAGAAGTCTGGAACTGATCCAGAGAAATCTGAAAATACTTTGCCAGTTCCAAAGCTTCCTCAAAACTGAATTTTGCTTTCAGGGAAGTTCTTCGGTGTGCCGCATCGTAGCTGATGTTAAGAATATTGGCAATTTCGTCATTTAACGATCTGTCACCAATTTTCTTTCGGATTTCTTTAAGCAAACGTTCCTGATACATTATTTTGCGATTTTCACAAATTTAGATTTTTATTTTAATTTTTTTTCACATTCATGAAAATGAATTTCAAAATTAGCTTTGGGGTATAATTTTCAAAATAAAGAATAATGAAAAAAATAATCTCTTATTTATGCCTATTGCTTTTCACATTAAATTGTGCGGGTTTCAAAAACATAGAATTGCCGGAATCTGTTATCGAAAAGAATAATATTGAAAATATTAATGGCACCTACGAAAATTTTGCTTCTTCGGGGAATGGTTTTTATGTTAGAATGCTTACAGATGTTTTTGACCGGAATACGAATATGTTTAACTGGAAAGATAAATATGATCCAAAAAACACAAGAGTTAAACTACAAATGATTGAAAAAAATAAATTAAATGTTATTTTTTTAAAGAATGAAAAGATTGTTTTCAATAAAAATTTGCGTGTAGAATTGAAGGAAGACGGGTATTTATACTTAAAGGAAAAAAGATTTATGCTTGACGGAATTCCTTTGGTATTGGGAGGATGGAATATCCAAAAATCCAGACTGGGAGTTGATGAAAATAATAATTTGAGGATTCAAAGCAATTACTTTTATTGTAACGGGTTTGCCGTTTTGATGAGCGACTGGAAAACACTTCATTATAATTTAACATTTGAAAAACAATAAATCATGAAAAATATTACACTGTGCATAGTATTGTTCTTTTGTAGTTTTTGCAATGCACAAAAATGGCAGCCGATTTATTATATAGACTATTCTTATGCAGACAGGCATCTTTTGCGTGGAGGTTTTGAATTTATTGTGATGAATGACAACCATCAAAACAAACTTTTTTTAGGAACAGGTTATGGAATCGTTAATTATAATGGAAAGTTGCATGGAATTCCGGATCTGCATTTAAGTTATAATCTGGGAACGGTTTTGTTTATTAAAGCAGGATCTTCTCTTTATCATGCCTATTCTTTAGCAGGAATTTCAATGCTTAATACCTGCGATATCGGAATAGGATATTCTAAGTCTTTTAATAACAGCAATGTGCAAATACAAGGATTCACAGCGGGAATTACCTTTAGATTGACTAACAAAGAGAATGTCTACGGAAGGCTAAAAATAGGATTTTAAAAACAGTGCCGTCATGAAAACAATACCATATCTATTAATCGCCACAAGATTTTGTTTGGCTCCGGTCATTCTTTTATCAGCTTATTTTAAAGGAGAAGAATCCCGGTTTTTAATTTTAAGCTTAATGTATTTTGGTTTATTAACCGATATTTTCGACGGAATTATTGCCCGGAAAGCAGGAGTTTCCTCAGAAAAACTGAGGAGATTAGACAGTCAGACCGATTTGATATTCTGGCTTTCCTTAGGATTTGCAGCTTATTTTCTAAATTCTGAATTAATAAAAAACGAATGGAAAGGAGTTGCTTTAATTTTCGCAATGGAAGCACTTTGCTATGTAATAAGTTGGCTAAAATTCGGGAAAGAAACCTGTACTCACGCTTTTTTATCAAAAATGTGGGGCTTAAGTCTGCTGATTGCTTTTACGTATCTGATTGGTTTTCAACATGCAGGATGGGCTTTTTATCTCACCGTTGTATTGGGATTTATTGCTCATATTGATGTTATTTTAATCATTTTAATTCTTCCGAAATGGCAGTATGATGTTCCGAGTTCTTATCATGCATGGAAAATAAGAAAAGGAAAGCAGAGGAAAAAAACGATATTTTTCAATTAGTTATTTTAAAGTTTTCATTAAATAATTGATAAATGATTTTGTAAAAAAGATAGCGGAATCACCAAGTTCCGCTGTCTTTTTAGTTTCTCGGACATAAATTTTCACAAGATGTATTATCAGTAAATGAAAGGACAGTCGAGAGAATTCTTCATAAAAGAGACCTGAAATAGACTGCCGGATTTATAAAGTGGGATTTTACCTTTGCAGGAGCTTTGCCTTGTTCAGATAGAACCACTCAATAAAAACCAGATTTGGAACCCAGCAAAGAAAACCTAATGTCTGATATACTTCAGAAAAATGAGAAAGCTCAAAACCATATATGTTCCAGATAAATACAAGCCATAAACGCAACGTTACCGAAGCAAATGTCAACGCATAATTGCGGACTATCCATATCCTAAAGGCAGGCATATTATCTTTCTTATCAGCAATAAACGACTGAATTAGGGATAAAATCCAGATAACATCAAGGGTGAAAAAACCTATTTTATTTACCAAGCCACCTTGAGCATAAGTAGCTACATAGAGACCAGTTACGGCACTTATTAATACTGAAAAATAATATACTTTTCGTAAAATGATATTTGAAGCCGGAAATTTATCCCGAACCCTTTTCATTAGTTGGAACATACCTGCGAATAACGCTACAGCTCCAAATCCTGCATGAACAGCAATCGAAAAACTATGTTGGGCATATTCCGTCTTTTGTTGCGGCGAAACAGTTGTACCGGGAGACAAATAAATATACGAGTAAAATGTATATAAAGTCATTGCAATAACTGTTACAATGATAAACAGGTTAACTATCTTTTTCATTTTTTTTTCTATAATTACAATATCAATCGTATAATTACTCCTCTTTTACAGATTCTTTTTTTCCTCCAAATGTATAGCCTACACTTACATTCATCAGAAATTGCGAACCTGCTATTCCAATATTTGAGGCTTTTAATGTTTCCTCTTTGTTTGTGAACTTATTATAATAGGTGAATTTATTATCTGTAAGGCTACTCGCAATATTAGGCCACCAACGCAGACTTGTACTTGTTGTAATGCCTTGCAGCCAGTTATCCTTTTTATGAAACGGCATATAGCGGTAATAGGCACCAAGTCCCAAAGAATACGTTTTATAGGCTTTTATCAAATTAGATTTGTTTTGGGTTTCTCCATCATAATATACTTCCCAGCTATGGATTTTTGATTCAATTCTTACATCGAAATATGAACTGAAACGATATCCGATTCCAAAACCTGTTGAATACGGCAAATGATAAGCTAAATGTTGAGTTTTAGCATCGCCTGTAATGGTTCCTCCCGACATATTTAATAAAAACCCGTGAGAATAATCAAAACTCATTCTTTTTGAAAAGTAGGTTATTTCAATATTGCCGCCTTTCAGCAAGATGGGCTGAATCAGACCTGCCAAAACACTAACCCGGTTTGAGTATAAAAGGTCTTTTTTTTCTTGTGCAAAGGAAATCTGAGTGAGGAGGAAAGCTGCTGCTCCTGCGAAAATTTTTTTTATTGAAATCTGCATTGTACCTGTTGTTTAAATTGTTAGACAGTACAAAGCTCGTTCATGCTATTTGTATTCTACTGAACATTTGCTAAGAAATGAAGTATATTAAACACCTCTTCGCAGTCTGCTCAAATGTTGCGGAGACATCCCGAGATAAGAAGCTAGATATTGCAAAGGAACAGTCTGAATTAAAATAGAATTATTTTTCAGTAAAAACTGGTACCGTTCATCCGCAGAATTATTCAGGAAAAGAGAAATTCGCTTTTCCATAATTATAGCCAGATTTTCTGCAGCCAATCTTCCAAATTCCTGAGCAGCCGGAATTTTTTGATAGAGTGTTTCCAAGTCCTGCTTCCTGATCGTAAACAACTCACTAGGCAGAATAGCCTGTATGTTTTCTGTAGACAAATTTTGTGTTGTAAAACTTGAAAAAGAGGTTACAAATTCATCAGGTAAAGAAAAATAGCAGGTTGTTTCTTCTCCTTTGGCGTTAGGGTAAAATATTCGTAGCATTCCTGTTTTTATGAAAGCCACTTGGTCACAACGTTTACCAATTTCCAGAAAATAGTCGCCCTTTTTCAATGATAAAGGATTGAAAAGAGAAACCATAAAATCAAGATCACTGTCCGAAATTGAAATCGTTTTTTTTATTATTTGCCGAAGGGAAGTATCCATATTTATTTCAAATATAAATATTATTATCTTAAATATTGATGCGTTTGAATGAAGCGGAATCTTAAAAGCATTATTTCAAAATGAAAAAATAGAATGTCAGCTCAAAAAAGCGCCGAAATAAGTTCATTTTTAAAAAAACAGCGTAATCTTCAAATTGTGCTGTTTTTTTGTAACTTTGCAGACATTAATTTTTACAGAAAAATTTTAATCAACAAATGAAAAAGCAGACAATTAAGGAAATCCTACAGGATTACAAGAAAGTATTACATCATGACATTACGGTTTACGGTTGGGTAAGAACGTTCCGTGCAAATCGCTTCATTGCGCTTAATGATGGTTCTACGATTAATAATTTGCAGATTGTTGTTGATTTTGAAAATTTCGACGAAGAGATTATCAGCAAGATCAGTACAGCTTCTTCCCTTAAGATTGTAGGAGAAGTAGTAGAAAGTCAGGGAGCAGGACAGGCTGTTGAGATTTTAGCGAAAAAAATTACCATTTTAGGAGACAATTTTACTGAAGAAAGAGACAAAACCATTCTTCAGCCTAAAAAACACTCACTGGAAACTTTGAGAGATCAGGCACATTTGAGATTCAGAACCAATTTATTCGGAGCCGTTTTCAGAGTGCGTCATGCGGTAAGTTTTGCGGTACATTCTTTCTTTAACCAAAACCAGTTTTTCTACATCAACACACCGGTTATTACAGGAGCTGATGCAGAAGGAGCCGGAGAAATGTTCGGAGTAACGAATTTTGATCTGAACAATATTCCGAGAGACGAGCAGGGAGACATCGATTTTGCTCAGGATTTCTTCGGAAGAAAAACAAATTTAACGGTTTCCGGACAGCTTGAAGGAGAAACTGCAGCGATGGGATTGGGGAGGATTTATACTTTCGGACCTACTTTCCGTGCAGAAAATTCTAACACAACCCGTCACTTGGCTGAGTTCTGGATGATTGAGCCGGAAGTAGCTTTCAATAATCTGGAAGACAACATTGATCTGGCGGAAGATTTCTTAAAATATGTAATTAAATATGTATTGGATCACTGCAAAGACGATCTGGAATTCTTAGATAAACGTTTTGAAGAAGAACAAAAATCCAAGCCCGAAAAGGACAGAGCAAAAGAAGGTCTTATCGAAAAGCTTGAGAATGTTATTGCTAAACGTTTCAAGAGAGTTTCTTATACAGAAGCGATTGAGATCTTAATGAACTCGAAAGAAAATAAGAAAGGTAAATTCCAGTATCCTGTGGAAAACTGGGGAACCGATCTTCAGTCTGAACACGAGAGATATCTGGTAGAAAAACATTTCGAAAGTCCGGTAGTTCTGTTTGATTATCCAAAAGAGATCAAAGCGTTCTACATGAAACTGAATGAAGACGGTAAAACCGTTGCTGCAATGGATGTACTTTTCCCCGGAATCGGAGAAATTATCGGAGGTTCTGAAAGAGAAGCAAGATTGGATGTTTTAAAACAGAAAATGGCAGAAATGCATGTTGATGAGCACGAACTGTGGTGGTATTTAGATACCAGAAAATTCGGTTCTGTACCGCATGCAGGATTTGGTTTGGGATTGGAAAGATTAGTTCTTTTCGTAACAGGAATGACGAACATCAGAGATGTAATTCCTTTCCCGAGAACGCCGAAAAACGCTGAGTTTTAATTTTTAATAAAAACCATATAGAAAAATCCTTCTGATCTTATCGGAAGGATTTTTTTATTAACTTTACCTAAAATAATGATGATGAGTACAATTACCATACATACAGAAAACGAAAATCAGATCAATCTTCTGAAAGCTCTTTTGAAAGAGCTGAAAATTAATTTTGAAATTAATAAAGAAGAAAATCTTACGGATTGGCAGAAAGAGAAAATTCAAAAAGGAATTTCAGATATTTCTGAAGGAAAATTCTCATCAAGCGAATCTGTAGCTGAAAAAGCAAGAAAATGTTTAGGGTAATCTGGTCTCATCAGGCAGAATCAGATTATCTGGATACGCTTCAATATTGGATCAGACATAATAAATCGATAAAATATTCTTCAAAATTAATGGCAGAAGTTGAAAAAAGGGAAAAACTTATTGCTGAAAATCCGAATATAGGTTCTCCTTCTGAAATTGATCGTGTGAAATATGTTTTAATTGATAAAAATTTTTCACTGTACTATAGAATCAATAAAGAGGTTATTGAAATTCTTGCGTTTTGGGATAACAGAAGAGATCCCGAAAATCTGGATATATAAAAATAAAAAAGCCCTGAAAATCATGCTTCAGGGCTTTTGTTGTTTATTTTAAATAGCTTATTATACACTGTTGAATACAAAAATCGTGCTAAAATTTAGTTTTGTCAAAAAAAAGTACTAAATTCGTAGAATATGTTATGTTAAAACACCAACTAGTAATATGCTAAAACAACACTTACAACTCAAATTAGGACAAAAGCTGGCTCCCCAGCAAATCCAATTGATGAAGTTGATCCAGCTTCACACATTGGAGTTTGAAGAGGAACTTGAGAGGGAGTTAGAAGAAAACCCGGCATTAGAGATCGCAAAAGAAGAATCTAAAGAGGACGATTATTCTTCTCTGGAAGATTCATATGAAACAGAAGGTACAGAAAGCATTGAAACAGATTTTGATGTAGACCAGTATCTTTACGATGATGAACCGAGCTATAAAACGTCTTCCAGTAACTATTCTTCCGATGATGAAGAATTTGATAATGAAAGCCTTTTAACGGAAGGACAGTCATTATACGATTATCTTTTGGAGCAGATCCATCTTGCCAACATCAATAAAGAAGATTTGAAGATCGCAGAATATCTTATCGGGAATCTCGATACAGACGGATATTTAAGAAGAGAGATCAAATCTATTGTGGATGATCTTGCCTTTTCTCAGGGGATTTATACCACCAAAGAAAATGTAGAAGATATCCTTGAAAATTATGTGCAGAAACTGGATCCTCCCGGAGTAGGAGCGAGAGGTCTTCAGGAATGCCTGTTGCTGCAGATTGAGAAAAAAGTAAGTTCAGATAAAGCCGTTTCTCTGGCTGCCAATATTCTGAGACATCAGTTTGATGCTTTAACGAACAAGCACTACAACAAAATCATCCAGAAATACGATATTGAGGAAGAAGATTTGAAAGATGCTTTAGATGAAATTTCAAAATTATCTCCAAAAGTTGGCGGAAATTTCGATACTCAGACGATTACGATCAATCAGGAAATTATTCCGGATTTTGTAATTCAGGTGAAAGACGGACAGGTTATTCCGATGCTGAACAGCAAAAATGCACCTACTTTAAGAGTTTCAGAAGAATACAAAGATATTTTATCTACTTATTCGCATGATAAGAATTCTGCAGAACACAAACAGGCAGCATTGTTCATCAAGCAGAAATTAGATGCTGCAAAATGGTATATTGATGCAATTAATCAGCGTCAGAATACATTATTGCAAACCATTACTGCGATTGTGAAATTTCAGAAAGACTATTTCCTTACCGGAGATGAAAAATCTTTGAGACCCATGATTCTTAAAGATATTGCCGATATTACAGGCTTCGATATTTCAACGATTTCAAGAGTGGTAAAAAGCAAATACGCCGATACTCCAAACGGAATTATTTATCTGAAGGATCTGTTCTCGGATAGCTTAACAAATGATGATGGGGAAGAGGTTTCTACAAAAGAGATCAAGATGCACCTTCAGGAAGTTATCAGCAAAGAAAATAAGAGAAAACCATTAACGGATGATGCTTTGGTGGTGATCTTAAAAGAACAGGGGTACAATATTGCCAGAAGAACGATTGCAAAGTATCGTGAACAGCTTAATATTCCGGTAGCAAGATTAAGAAAAGAACTCTAAAATAACAGAAAAGCATTTCAAACTGAAATGCTTTTCTGTTTATCTGATTAAAAAGGGGTCTGTTGTACACATGTTGAAGTGCAGCAGTTGAAAACATAAGGAACTCCCTGGTTATTCACATTTAAATCATAACAAGGATCCGGACTTACAAGACAAAAGCATCTTCCGCTGCCTTTCACACTTTTCAACTCTTTTCTGTTTAGTTTTTTTAAATTTTTCATAGTAATTTAATTTATTTGATTTTCCTACTCTATAAGCTTTTCGGATTACGCTGTATTTAATTGTTTATTTTTTCCAGTCCCAATTCTTTTACAGAAACTTCCCGCATTTCCACTTTTCGTACTTTTCCGGAGATCGTCATCGGGAATTCATCCACAAACTTCCAGTATTTCGGAACTTTATAATGGGCGATTCTGCCTTTGCAGTAGTTTAAAAGTTCTTCTTCTGTTACCTGAAAACCTTTTCTTACTTTCACCCACGCCATTACTTCTTCGCCAAATTTTTCGCTTGGAACTCCGATGATCTGAACATCCAGAATGTTGGGATAAGTGTATAAAAAATCTTCAATTTCTTTCGGAGAAATATTTTCACCGCCGCGAATAATCAGATCTTTTATCCTGCCCGAAATTGTAATGTAGCCTTCATCATCCATTACTGCCATATCTCCGGTATGCATCCATCTTCCTTCATCCAGAACCTTTTTGGTGTTTTCAGGATCGTTCCAGTATTTCAGCATCACAGAATAACCTCTTGTACACAGTTCCCCATGTTCGCCACGCGCGACAACTTTTCCGTTTTCGCCAATGATTTTTATTTCCAGATGATCCTGAACAGTTCCTACCGTATTCACCTGCTTTTCAAATGGAGTTCCGATTAAAGTCTGGGTAGAGACAGGAGAGGTTTCCGTCATTCCGTAACAGATGCTCATTTCTTTAATATTCATAAGACTTTCCACTTTTTTCATAATTTCTGGCGGACAAACGGAACCAGCCATGACCCCCGTTCTTAAACTTGAAAAATCAAAAGTTTCGAAATTTTTTACCGCTAATTCGGCAATAAACATGGTCGGAACTCCGTAAAGCGAAGTACATTTTTCATCGGAAACAACTTTTAAAGTAATTTCAGGATCAAAACTGTCATTCGGAATCACCATACAGGCTCCGTGAGCGGTACAGCAAATATTTCCGATCACCATTCCGAAACAGTGATAAAAGGGAACAGGAATGCAGACTCTGTCTTTTTCGGTATACTTTAATCGAATTCCGATAAAATATCCGTTGTTTAAAATATTATGATGAGAAAGAGTGACGCCTTTAGGAAAACCTGTCGTTCCTGAAGTGTACTGAATGTTCACCGGATCGTCAAACTGTACATGTTCTTCAAAACTATGCAATGTATCATCCGAAATTTCCTGTCCGTTATTTAAAAACTCTTCCCAGTTATCATCAAAGAAAATTTCAGATTTTAAAGTCGAGCAGAACTCTCTTGCATCGGCAATCATCTGTTTATAATCGCTGGATTTAAAAGCCAGAGATGAAAAAATGTGGGACATTTCAGACTGGTTAATCACAAAGATCAGCTCACTGGTTCTGTAAGCGGGATTTATGTTCACCAAAATAACCCCGATTCTTGCGGTTGCATATTGTAAAAGAACCCATTCGTAACGGTTTGTAGACCATATTCCGATGCGGTCTCCGGATTTTGCTCCCAGAAAGATCAGTGCTTTTGCAACGGCTGTTGTCTGATTATAAAATTCCTGATAAGTGGCGCGGTAATTTTGATGTACGCAGATTAAAGCTTCCTGATTGGGGAATTTTTCAACGGTATGTTTAAGATTGCTTCCGATGGTTTCTCCTAATAATGGAATGCCGGAAGCACCGTGAACATAAGATATTTGCATAGAATGAAAGATTTGGTTAAATAAAATTAACAATAATATCTTAAATTCCTGCTTTTTTCAGTTTAAATTTCCTGTGAATCAATTTCTTTCAGCTGAGTTAAATTCTTATCAAGCTTTTTGATGATAATTCCATAAACAACTCTGTAATACAGCCATACCATTATTACTGTAAAAGCAGTGCTTATAATGATACCTGCTATAAATCCTATAAGCGTAGAATTGGTAATCTCTACGTTCTGAGTATTTAAAATATAAAAAACAAAAATTGTAAAAATAGATGTAAAAGTAATCAGTAACGCAATATTAATTAAAATAAAAGCATTCACTGTCTTCTTAAATTTAATGATCTTAAGGATAAATCTTTTAAGATTTTCCTCAATTTTTATAACCTTATAATTTTGATAAAATTTAAATACAAAATAAGCAGTAATGGCTAAACTTAGAACTTTTAAGACCAGATAAATATTGTCGAATGTATTTTCTAATTCCGAAGTTCTCTGTACACCAAGTTTTGTAAGAATATTAATGAAAGAGTTGGATTCCTTTCCCTGAATGATGTAGAATAATCCTATTAATGTAAAGAATAAAAATTCGATAACACTGATCCAGAAAATATACTTTACGTAATTGCGCGATTTTTTGTTGAGCATCTGAAGGATCTCATTGTAATCATATTTTTCCTGAACAGGCTGTTCCTGCCATGTTTTCTTAAAACTGTCCAAATCAAATTCAGGCATATTTTTCCATCTGTTCTTTAAGGGTTTTCTTTAATCTGTTCATTTTCACACGCGCATTTACTTCGGTGATTCCTAGGTTTTCTGCAATATCCTTATAAGGCAAATCATCCAGATACATCATCACGATTGCTCTTTCCACATTGGGAAGCGTCTTGATTACTGTATACAAAAGTGATACCTGTTGCTGTTTTTCATCATCATCTTCAATAAAATCTGCATGGTTGATGTCTAATTCATTCGTCTGCAGGCTTTTGCTTTTTTTTCTGAAAAGAGTAATGGCTGTATTTAAGGCAACACGGTACATCCACGTGGAAATTTTGGAATTTCCTTTAAATGAGTCATAACTTCTCCACAATTGTAACACAATTTCCTGAAAAAGATCTTCCTCATCCTCCAAAGAATTGGTATAAAGACGCGAAACCTTGATAATCAATCCCTGATTATCCTTAATAAGCTGCGCAAATTCCTTTTCCTTTGAAGCCAATTGGGATGTTTAATTTTGTAGCACGAAGATATGATATAATTTGAGAATTTGAAAATTAAGTAATTTGAAAATGAATGGATAGGGCAAACCCAATATAATAATTCTGCTTTTAAATTGAAAATTTTCAAATTATCACATTGCCAAATTTTCAAATTATCTATCTTTGCAGCCACGAGAAAATCGGCTTGTTGATTTCCCGTTTCACGGGAGGTAGGAAAGTCCGGACACCGTAGAGCAGCAAAGCGGATAACATCCGTCACCCGAGAGGGTAGGACAAGTGCAACAGAAAGTATGTACAGTTCGGCTGTAGTGAAACCAGGTAAACTCTTTGTGGTGCAATGATAAGTATATCGGTTCTTTTCAGCAATGAAAATAGGAGTTGCTCGCTCTGAAAGCCGAGGGGTAATCAGCTAAAGTTTTGCAGCAATGTAAGACGCAGATAAATAACAGGCACTTCTTCGGAAGAACAAAATCCGGCTTATAGATTTTCTCGTGGTTTTTTATGTAAACTAATTTTTCTTTTTAAAATCCATATTGCTGCTATTATAGTTGCTAAACCTAAGATCGTATAAATCAAATTATTAGAACTATTTTGAATACTTTCATCTTTGTAGTAATAGTTGAACGAATATATGATAAAGTTTGAAACAGAATGAAAAATAATTGAATATTCAATTCTTCTGGTTTCCAGAAAAACAATTCCCAGACCTATTCCAAAAATAAAAACTTGGAAAATAGAGGCTAAATCTCTATGGTATAGAGAAAATAAAATACTAGCGCTAATTAGTGCAAATGTATTAGAATATCTTTTAGCTAGTTTTTCCTGAATAAGTTTTCTGAAAAATAATTCTTCGACTACTGGAGCAACCAAACATCCTTTTATCAATCTTAATATAAAATATGAAAAGGGTATATTTCCTCCACCATTATCTCCCATAACATTTGTTTTAAAGATAATATCATAAATATTATTAAAACCATATTGAAAAATAATATCTCCGAAAACAAATAAGAATAATATGATAAAAATGTAATAATTAACAGGAACCTTCTGTTTAGAAAGTTCCTCTTTAGAAAAAAATATCTTTTTTATGATAAGAAAAGAAAATGTCTGTGCTATTATGTTTATGAATATCTGATAAAATTTATAATGGTAATGACTCAAATTCATAAACAATTTTAGGATATCTAACAAAGAATAAATTAGCGAACCAAAAAGTGCTAATATTAGTGATAACAGTATTGCTTTCCAAATTGTCATATCTTTTTACTCGCTTTCCAGTTGTTTTTTTGCTTTCGCTAAATCTTCACGGTCCTCTTCCGATAATTTAGGGTACTGTAGATTCATTTTTTCTAAAGCATCAATAATAATCTGTATCGCGGCAACTCTTGCAAACCATTTATTGTCAGCCGGAAGAACATACCAAGGCGCGTAATCTTTTGAAGTCTCATTGATTGCCGTTTCGTAGCATTCCATATATTTTTCGAATAAAGCTCTCTCCGGAAGATCTGCGGCGGAAAATTTCCAGTTTTTCTCCTGTTCGTTAATTCTGTCGAGAAGTCTTTTCTTTTGTTCGTCTTTAGAAACATTCAGGAATATTTTTACAACGGTCGTTCCGTTTTGAGCAAGATGTTTTTCAAAATTTCTGATGCTTTCATAGCGGTTTTCCCAGAATTTATCGTCAAAATCTTTAACGGATTTCCATGTTTTTTCGCTTAAATTATATTCAGGATGAACTTTGCAGACCAATACACTTTCGTAATGAGATCGGTTAAAAATTCCGATCATCCCTTTTTGGGGTAGTGCTAAATAATGTCTCCATAAAAAATCATGGGTGTATTCTTTCGAAGTGGGAGTTTTGAAGCTCGTTACATTACAGCCTTGCGGATTTACTCCCCCGAAAACGTGCTCGATCATGCTGTCTTTTCCCGCGGCATCCATCGCCTGAAGTACCACCAAGAGAGACTGGCTTCCATCCGAATACAATTTCTCCTGAAGCTCACGAAGCTTTTCTTTTTCGTTTAATAATAATTGTTCCCCTTCTTCTTTAGTAAGTTTTCCTTTGTATTCTGTTGAAGCTTTTTTAATGGAAAATTTACCTTTTACCAAAAAATCGTCTGAAAAGTTAGTGTCCATGTTTATTTTAATTATTAAAAAGATTAAAGATTAATTTTGGTCATAATTTATCAGCTAAAAACCGTTAACCATCAACTAACCTAATATAAATGTAATAAAAAAACCGCCTCCATGAGACGGTTTCGTTTATTTTAGTAGAGATTTTACCATTATGCAGCAGTTTTAGCAGCAGCTTTAGCCGCTTTTTTTGCTTCTTTTTTCGCAGCTTTCGCAGCCGCTTTCTCTTCTTTAGCTTTAGCCTTCAATTCCTCTGGAGTCAATGGCTTTGGATCCGGAGCATTAGGATCTACGTTTCCTTTGATGTAGATTACACTTCTGCTGTTTACAGGGTCATTAGAAAATACTTCGATCATTTTGTTGAAACCACCGTTGATTGCAGTATTGTATCCTACCTTGATTTTAGCTGATTTTCCGGGTAGAATAGGATCTTGGCTGAATTCCGGAGTTGTACATCCGCAAGATGCTTTTACATTCGATAAAATAAGAGGCTTATCTCCTGTATTGGTTACCGTAAAGAATCTGATACCGTCTGAACTTGGCTTTACATTTCCGTAATCGAAAGTAGTTTTGTCAAACGTAATCGTTTGTGCAGATGCAATAGCGAATGTTCCGAATAATGCAATTCCTGCGATTAATTTTTTCATATTCTTGAATATTAAATATGTTGTTAGATAAATTTTGAGAAACAAAGTTAAAAATTATTTTAATTCATACTTAAAATATTTTTCTTTAGACTATTTTTGCAAATTGTAAATTAAAGTAAAAGAATTTATGCAGATTTCAGAAAAGTACAATCCACAGGAAACAGAACAAAAGTGGTACAATTACTGGTTGGAAAATAAATACTTCCATTCAGAGCCCAATGACAAGCCGCCTTATACTGTTGTAATTCCTCCGCCAAACGTTACGGGGATTTTGCACATGGGGCATATGCTTAACAATACCATTCAGGATGTGCTGGTCCGTCGTGCAAGAATGCAGGGCTTTAATGCTTGCTGGGTTCCGGGAACAGATCACGCTTCCATTGCTACGGAAGCGAAAGTGGTTGCTAAACTGAAGTCTGAAGGAGTCAATAAATCTGATATTACAAGAGAAGAGTTTTTAAAACACGCCTGGGAATGGACCGATAAATACGGAGGAACAATTCTTGAGCAGCTTAAAAAATTAGGATGTTCATGCGATTGGGACAGAACCCGTTTCACCATGGAGCCAAAACTTTCTCAGCAGGTGATTAAATCTTTTGTTGATCTTTACAACAAAGGACTCATTTACCGTGGGTACAGAATGGTAAACTGGGATCCCGAAGCAAAAACCAATATTTCCGACGAAGAAGTAATCTTTAAGGAACAGAATGGGAAATTATACTTCCTGAAATATGCCATTGAAGGCTCAGAAGAATTTCTATCAGTAGCGACAACGCGTCCGGAAACTATTTTCGGGGATACTGCAGTGTGTATCAATCCTAATGATGAGAGATACGCTCATTTAAAAGGTAAAAAAGTAATCGTACCAATCGTTAATAGAGTAATTCCGATTATAGAGGACGAATATGTAGATATCGAATTCGGAACAGGGGCTTTGAAAATTACGCCTGCTCACGACATCAATGATTACGAAATCGGACAAAAACACAATCTTCAGATGATTGATGCTTTGGATGATGACGGAAATCTGAACGATCACGGGTTGCATTACGCCGGAAAAAACAGATTCGAGGTAAGAAAGCAGATTGCGAAAGAACTGGAAGAAAAAGATCTTTTGCTGAAAGCAGAAGATTACGTAAATAAAGTAGGAACTTCAGAAAGAACAGGCGCGGTAATTGAGCCTAAAGTTTCTGTACAGTGGTTCCTGAAAATGTCTGAAATTGCAAAACCAGCTTTGGATGTTGTAATGGATGATGAGGTTAAATTTTATCCTGAAAAGTTTAAAAATACCTACAAGCACTGGATGGAAAACATCCGCGACTGGAATATTTCCCGACAGCTTTGGTGGGGACAGCAAATTCCTGCGTTCTATTATGGTGAAGGAGAAAATGATTTCGTTGTAGCCGAAAATATCGAAGAAGCATTAGAACTTGCAAAGCAAAAAACCAACAACGATCAACTGACAAAAGAGAATTTAAAACAGGACGAAGATGCTTTAGATACATGGTTCTCTTCATGGTTGTGGCCAATGTCTGTTTTTGATGGACTGCTTGATCCTGAAAACAAAGACATCAATTATTATTACCCGACTTCAGATTTGGTAACAGGTCCGGATATTATTTTCTTCTGGGTAGCAAGAATGATTATGGCAGGGTTGGAATACAGAAAAGAAGTTCCGTTTAAAAATGTTTATTTCACAGGAATTGTAAGAGATAAACAGAGAAGAAAAATGTCTAAATCTTTAGGAAACTCACCGGATCCGTTAGAATTAATGGATAAATATGGAGCAGATGGAGTTCGTGTAGGAATTTTATTAAGTTCTGCAGCAGGAAACGACCTTCTTTTTGATGAAGATCTAATGCTTCAGGGAAGAAACTTTATGTCAAAGATCTGGAGTGCATTCCGATTGATCAATTTGTGGAACCATGAAGATAAGCCTGCCAATTCAACAGAACTTCAGGCAATTGAATGGTTTGAAAATAAATTAAATAAAACAATTGCTGAGATCAACGATCAGTTTGAGAAATTCAGAATTTCTGATGCTTTGCATTTGATTTATAAATTGATTTGGGATGATTTCTGTTCTTGGTATTTAGAAGCAATCAAACCAAACTATGGAGAAGGAATTTCTAAGGAAGTTTACAATAAAACCGTTGCTCTTTTTGAGGAGTTAATAAAATTGCTTCACCCATTCATGCCTTTCCTGACAGAAGAATTATGGCAAACAATTTCAGAAAGAAAAGTTGAGGATGCTTTAATTATTGCGCAGCAAAAAAAGGCAGAAAGTTTTAATGAAGATATTATTAAAAACTTCGAATCTGCTTCAGAAATTATTTCCGGCGTTAGAAATTACCGTCAGACAAAAGGGATTTCTCCAAGAGAAGCAGCCGAAATTTATACCAATGCTTCAGAATTTCCTAACGAATCTGTGATTAAGAAATTGGCTAATGTTTCTGAAATTCATTTCGGAACAAAAACAGAGAAGCCGAGCTTTACATTTTTGGTGGGCGCAACAGAAATTTCAATTCCTTTAAGTGAAAACTTAGATTTGGGAGAAGAGAAAACGAAAACAGAAGAAGAATTAAAGTATCTGAAAGGATTCCTGATCTCTGTAGATAAAAAGCTTTCCAACGAAAAATTTGTTGCCAATGCAAAACCGGAAATTGTTGAGACTGAACGGAAAAAACAAAAAGACGCTCTCGACAAAATAGCAATTTTGGAAGAGAAGCTGAAAAGTTTATAATTTAAAGGTTTTTAAGATTAAGGTTGGGTTTTACTCAGCCTTAATTAATCTTAGCAGAAAATTAAAAATGACACATATAGAAAACATTAAAAAACTGTTCTCCAAAAACTTCGTAGAAAGTCCCTTGCTGGAAAGCTTCGAAGTTGGGAAAATTTATCTTTCCAGCGGAAAGCTCATTGCCTGTGATCCTCTTATTACAAATGATATGAAGCCATTTTCAACAGATTTTCCGAAAGGAGATTTTTCTGTTCTGCTGCATAAGGAAAGAGAAAGCAATTGTGTGGCGTATGCCGAAATCATTTTCAGCCAGTCAGAAATTACAGACTGGAAACTGGCGACAACAGAAGGGCAGAACGTAAAAGATCTTGCAGAAGGAGAAGTTTTCGGATATCCTGTGGAAAGCGGGATGGGGTGCTTTATGGATGTGGATACACAAAATAGTCTTAACGAACTGGAGCAAAGATTGTATCATAGCAAAGGAGTGGATTTTATGGGAATTTATGAAGAGTTTTTCCATGAATATTTCTTTGACGAAAAAGGAGCGATCGATCAGTTTGCCTTTTTAAAGCCCTCAGAAAATCATCCGGGAACTATTTTCGCCTTTGAGACAGGATATGGAGAAGGCTTTTATGCAAGTTATATTGCATTTGATAAAAATAATAATCCTGTAAAAATAGTAACAGAATTTATTGAAATTAGTTAATTTTAGTTAATTGTTTTTGAAATTATAATTTCATATCATAAATTTGTTAGAATCACGAAATATTAAACCCCATAAGAAACACTAATGAATTTTTCCTCAGAACAGCCAAAGATTATCGTTGTAGGCAGCTCTTCGATAGATCTTGTTTTAGAAACCGAAAAAGTTCCCTGTGAGAACGAGACGGTTATTGCCCGAAAATCCGAAAGTTACTTTGGAGGGAAAGGAGCCAATCAGGCAGTTGGCGCAGCACGTTTGGGAGCAAGCGTGTATTTTGTAGGCTGTGTGGGAATGGATCCGCTTGGTCAGCAGATCATGAGGAATATGGTGAACGAAAATGTAAACGTAGGCTTTGTCTTCGAAACAGATCGTGAATCTACCGGTACAGCTTATGTAACCACTTCAGACGGCAGTGCAGCAATTGTAGTAGTTCCGGCTGCCAATAACTATCTTAGTGTAGAACATGTAGAGGCGGCAGATAAATATTTTCATACGGCAGATCTTGTGCTTCTTCAGCTTGAAGTTTCTATGAAGGTGATAGAGTATACAGTAAAAAAAGCCAAGAAATATGGTAAAAAAGTAGGTCTGTATGCTTCGCCTGCGCAACGATTGAGCGATGAAGTTTTAAATAATATAGATTTTATTGTCGTAAAAAGCAATGAACTGCATATTGTTTTCGGAGAAGATCAGAGAGAAGAAATTCTTAAAAAATATTTCAATAAAGTTTTTGTAAGAGACGATATTAATTCTACTATTTATTTTGACGGTACGGAAATGAAGTACTGCAGAAACGATAACGATAAGACTGCTTTTAAAATGGGAATGGGAGATGGTTTCACGGTAGGATTTTCTATTGCGTTATGCCACAAAAATTCCATAGAAGAGTGTGTGAAATTCGGGAATGAAGTTTCGGCAAGAGTTTCCGCAGAAAAAGGTTCCCAATGTGGTCTTCCCAGAGTTTCAGATTTCACGTCATAAGCTATTTGGTACATATCGAAACTTTTAAACTAAACATAAAATATAAAGTAAAATTTCCACTTTTATAGTGGATTTTTTCTTTTACCCATGAAAGAGCTTAAACTTACTACATCTGATCACGTTTCAATAATTGCCCATTTGTTTTTGCCGGAAAAAAGCAATCGTAAATTGTTGCTTATAAACTCTGCAACCGGAGTAAAACAGCAGGTTTACTTTTCCTTTGCGCAGTTTTTTTCCGAAAAAGGATTTACGGTCATTACCTATGATTATCGCGGAATCGGGCTTTCAAAACCTGAAAATATGAGAGGCTTTAATGCTTCCATGAGAATCTGGGGTTGCGAAGATTTTAAAGCCGTTACAGATTATATTCAGAAAAATTTTAACGATTATCATAAGTACTGTTTAGGACATTCGGTAGGTGCATTAATTTTAGGAATGAATAAAGATGCGGAAATCTTCGAAGAGTTTTTCTTCGTGGGAACCCAGAATGCTTTTGTGGGGCATCTGAAATTCAAAACAAAAATTGAAGCTTATCTCGGTTTCGGAATTGCCCAGCCTTTAACCACCGCATTACTAGGTTATTTCCCGGGAAATTGGTTCGGACTTGGAGAAAGTCTTCCGAAAAATTGCGCATATGACTGGAGAACCTTAATTTTAAACAGAAAATCGACCAACAGATTACTGGAGAAAATTGAGGATTATTCTAAAAATTTAAATCAGAAAGTATTTGTGATTTGCGCGGAAGATGATGCGTGGCTTACTGAAAAAGGCGTAAAAAGTCTGATGAACGATACCTATCCGAATCTTCAGCCAACATACAGACTGGTGAAAATTTCAGAATCGGAAAAAGGTGAAATCGGGCACATTAATTTTTTCAGAAGTTACAATAAGAAACTGTGGAATATTATTTTGAACGAAATTCCCGGATAAATCATTTTTTCTTTTTGACAAGTTGGTCGCCAAACATTTAAATGAATTGATAGTAATGAAGAATCTGATCCAAAACACGGTAGAATTTGTAAAAGAAAAACTGGAAGGTGCAGAAGCGGGACACGACTGGTTTCACATCGAAAGAGTATGGAAATTATCCAAAAAAATTGCAGAAACAGAAAGCTGCAATCAGGAAGTTGTAGAACTGGCGGCTTTGCTTCACGATATTGCCGATCCCAAATTTCATAACGGCGATGAAACCCTTGCTTTGAAAGTTTCCCGTGAGTTTCTCGAAAGCCAGAATGCCGAAGAAGAATTAATTGAGCAGGTTTTGTTCATTATTAAAAATATTTCCTTTAAAAACAGGGGAGAAGTTCCCCAGAATCTTCCTGTTGAACTGAAAATTGTGCAGGATGCAGACCGGATTGATGCCATCGGAGCCATCGGAATCGGAAGAACGTTCAACTTCGGAGGCTTTAAAAATAATCCGATGTATGATCCCAATGTAGAGCCTAAACTCAATATGTCTAAGGAAGAATATAAAAAATCCAATGGAACCACCATCAACCATTTCTACGAAAAACTTTTGCTGCTGAAAGATATGATGAATACAGAAAAAGGAAAGGAAATTGCTGGGGAAAGACACGATTTTATGCTGAAATTCCTCGATCAGTTCTACAAAGAATGGAATGTTGAATAGTATTCTTTTGAAACCCTTTAAATAAGTATCTTTGCAGTATGGTATTTATTGTTCTGGTCATCTTCTGGGCTTCTGTTTTTTCTCTCCTGCTTTCCAAGGGGGCAGAATGGACAAAATTATTCCGCATTGTTACGATTATTTTTTCATTCTCTATCTTCACGTATTGGTTTATCAAGAAAAGCACGATAGGCATTGTAGAAAATTCCGTTGCGCTTCAGGTTATCAATAAACTTCCGCAGCCTCTGGATTTTTATGTACTTACGCTGAATGATGCTGAAACTGGTAAAGTAGTCGATACGAAACATCTGGGAACCATCCGTCCGGAATATTACAGAATAGAATATCTGAAAATGGATAAGTCTGATGAATATTGGGTGGTAGGATATTTAGGCAAAAAAAATCTTGTATACTTCTCTCAGAATTCGGTCCCGAATAAAAATATCGACCAGATTATTGAAGTTCAGAATTATATTAATCAGAGTTCAAAACTCTCGGATCTGGCAAAAAAACAGATTGATGCTTATAATCATGAGAACGTAAAACTGGGAATCTGGATTACTTTAGATTTTCTGCTTCTGTTTCTCAATATTATGCTGCTTCTGAGAAAAAGAAAATAAAAAAATCCCAATCTTTGCTGAAGGTTGGGATTTTTTATTGGGTTAAAAGATTAAGGATAATCAAGAATAATCATGATTCGTTCTTTATGCTCTTCCGGACAGTTCTTAATCAGCTTATCTTTATTGTGTTTACTGATTTGTTTCGGTTCCAGCCATTCCGTAACATCGGAACTTAAGCTGTTGTTGTCGTATGTTCTTTTTATTTTTTCGTTCTCATAAAAAGTATACTCGTCACCGAGCCAGTTGCTGGTAATACTTATTGTACAAATTTCCTTTTCCATACTGTTATTGGTTTTTATTGTGCTTTGATTAATGTAGAATCTCTTCTTTCTAATTTACTAATTATAACAATATGAATAAAGGTTTTACAGTAATTTTTTTTACAGACAAAAAAGTGAATTATTTATATTAAAAATGCACTTTTTGTTATTAATTATCCCACTTATTAGTGAATAAAATTAAAATTTGTTAAATCTTAAAATAAACTTCCTGTACTTTCTTTTGCCATTTCTGGGATGTGAATGTCTTTTTTCCACTCTTCATTCACTTTTTTGATGAAATAAGCGGAAAGCAGGGGAGAAGCTTTTTCAATATTCTGATGCACAAAAAAATACAGATTCTGCAATCCTTCGTTTTTCCATTGGGTAAGATGTTTCATCCAGTCATCCAGTCTTTCGTAGTCGCTCTCCGCGTTGGCTCCAACGTAACGGATAAATGCATTCGGTGTGGTGAGACGCATATGAAGCATATCTCTTCTTCCTGCAGTATCTACAATAATGTTGGTGATGTTGTTTTCTTCAAACAGATCGCAGGTCTTATTAAGAATCTCTTCATCGGTAAACCAGTCTGTATTTCTCAGCTCGATTGCAAGAGGAACTTCTTTTGGCCAGTTTTTTACGAATTTTTCCAGTCTTTCATAATCTTTCGGCTTGAAATTATCGTGAAGCTGAAGGAACACCATTCCCAGTTTTTCATCAAAATTTAAAACCGCAGTTGCGAACTGGGTTACCACATCGTCTATATTTAGCAGTCTTCTGAAATGGGAAACCGTATTTGTTATTTTTGGGAAAAATTTAAAATCAGCGGGAGTTTTTTCTTTCCACGTCTGTACCTGTTCCGGAGTCGGCATACCGTAAAAGGTGGCATTCAGCTCAATAGAATTAAACTGCGTTGCATAGTATGTAAGTTCATCCTTTGTTCCTTTAGGATAAAATCCTTTAAGATCTGTTTTGTTCCATTTTGCGCATCCGATGGAGATATTTTCCAGTCCTTTTTTATTTTGGTTTAAAATTTCCTTGGTTCTGGGATGATCTTTGGGTAATGTAAAATCTATCTTTGAAGGATCTTCAACTTGTCCGAATTTCATATCTGAATATTTTTAGAATTAAAATGTATAACAAATATAAAACAAAACCACAGAAATTTTCTGTGGTTTGTCTGGTTATATAATTTAGTTAAGGTTTACTTTATGCCCTGCGTTACCATTTTATTAGAAACTACCGAATAAACACAGCCGGTTGACTTTAATGTAACCGTAATGGTTGCAGGAACCGATCTGTATGCCGTGTCACCATATGGCTCAACAATATTACCGTTAGAATCTTTTAAAGTTCTGCCTTTTACGGTATACGTCATTGTTGCCGTTCCGGTAAATCCGCTTGAAGGATAGAATGTTACAATTCCTGTATTCTTATTATAGCTCCATGTTCCCTGTGGGGTTACTTTTCTGCGGTATAAAGTAAGATCGGTATCTCCCGTTTTCGTAAAACTGAATGTAGTTTTATCAATATTGTTTTTATTCCCTGTAGGCGGAGTTGTAATACTGATGGGACCTTTGTAGGCAATATCGTTATCCAAAACCGGGATCGAAACTGGCTGAAGTTTACAGGTTGTTGCCACATCATCATTCGTAACAGCGGAATAAGGCAATGTTAACTTCACATTTCGGATAATATGCTGTTGATACGCTGCTCCGGTTGATGCCGCAAAACCAAGTTTTAAAACCGCAGGTACTGCAGCATTTAAAGTCTGGTTTGTAGCCGCGCCTTCAGCATCAGAGCTGTTAAAATCTGTTACGGCAGGATTTGCATTTTCGCTGTACGGAACAGAGGTTTTGTAATGATAATAATCAATAATATTAATAGGGGTTCCGTTTTGTGTGGTTTGAATATCCACTTTTATATCAAATCCGTCTGTGGTGGTTGCCGTTACAAAGTGAGGAATCAGATCCAGGTATACTTTTCTGAATTCTCCGCTTCCGTTTCTCAGATCAAAAGTAGAAGCCAATGTATTGGTGGTGGAAGCATACGATCTGTCCGCCTGTAATATTCTTCCTACGGTTCCTGTATTGCTTAATGTAGATCGGCTTACCAGAACCGGATATCCTGTGTAGCCATCTCCTAAGCCATTGGTATTGATGGCGGCTCCTTTTGCTCCTCTCAATGTTACGTGGCTTGATCCCTGGCTCCATGTTACTCCTGTAATACCGTTAACTCTGGATTCGCCCTGAAAACGTTTTGATTTAAAATTTCCGAACTCATCCAGCGCAATCCCAAGATATGCTCCTGATAAACCAGGTTTTCTGAATGATGCAAAATCATTTTTTGCTCTGTTATAAGCATATCCCAAACCTGCACCGGAAGATCCGATTGTAGGATTGGTTACAGAACCGTCGTACAGGAAAAAAGATAAACCGTCACCATACGAACCACTGAATGGAGCACCGGATTTCATATCGTATTCAAATTCTACGTGTAAACCGTTTACCGAAGTAAAAGTTCTGCCGTTGATAAATAATCCTCCGAACTGACCTGAGCTTGCAGGGGTAAGCTGTACTCCTGTGGCAGTATGGGAAGCATTTCCCTGTATGGTAAGCTCGGATGCCGAAGAAGCATTCATTAAAGAGCTTGAATAGGAATAAAATCCGTAAATACTGGCAACTTCAGTACTGTCTGTCTGTGCGTACAGGAAAGTTGTAAGCAAAGTAAATATAAGGCTCATCACCGATAGCCCTCTGAAATTCTTTTTCATGATGGTTTACTTATTTTACGACAAAAACAATGTTAATAAAAGAAGCAGGTGTGGCGTTTGCCAGTACATCATAGTTTAAAACCCCTGTATTGCTGATGCTGTTAATCCTGAACACAGTAGAATCGTATCCTGTTACATAATAGTGAAGATCTGTTGCGTTAGGAAAGAAAGGAATCGTTGCCGGAGCGGAAGCACTTCTCGCATTGGAAGGAATATTCGAAAACTGATTTTTATACAATGTGTATAAATCTTTCGTTTGTCCTGCTGCAATGGTCGTCGTATCAAAAACAACACTTGGCATATAGAAAAATCTTGCCGAATACGGAGAAAGGCACACCCAGTCGGGAGCTGCCGGAGTTCCGACATTCTGGCTGATACATTTTTTATTGGTATCAAAAATAACCAATCCTGTTGCAGGATTAGTAACCAATGAAAGATTACTGATTCTCGGGAGTAAAAGTCCTTTTGAATTACTCGAAATGTCTAAAGAAGAACTTGGATCCGGTAAAGATGTATTGATGCCAACTTGTGCGGTAATACTGTAAGAAAGAATTACCAAAATTAGAGTGATAATTTTGTGCATTTTAGAAATAATTTTTTTGTGTTCATACCATTGATAAACTTTTTACCAATAGCTATTATTTGATTAAGGTTTCTGTGTGTTTTTTTATTTTGTAAACAAATTCATTTGTACTTATTTACAGTTATAATTTTTCATTTTGGTGTTAAAATTATGAATAGAGTGTTGTGTTTTTTTATTTATAAAATAATATTTATCTTATGATTTAAAATAGAAGTTTACTCTCCAATGTTATATTTTTAATAATAGAAACTTTATGACTGATCATTAAAAATATTCGCAAAGATACTAAAATTTTATTTTAAAAAATAATCAAAGTACAGAGATACAGTAATTTGATTCACTAATCGGGGATTGAAAGTGAATTATTTTCAATATTTACAGATGATTACGATGGGATACATATTTTTACACTCGAATGTTAAAATTATATTAAAATTTTTACAGGTTTAAAAAGTTCATTTTACAGCTTATGCAAAAATGGATTTATTTCTTCTTTAGCCTTATTATTTTCTAAGCTAAAATGTTGCGTAATCTACTGTCCTAAATAAACAAAAATATAGGCAGATAAATATTTTGGCTGAAGATTAAGCGGTGTGCCGGATCCTCCTGTAAAAACCGAGAATGTATGGGTATGTGCTCCTGCCGATGAGGTGGTAGAAGTAGTAGAATCATTATCCACAACCGTTTTGGTACTTCCTGCCTCAACACTGTTTACCGTTCCGCTGGCTCTGTCGTTATAAGTGTGGTTATGAGCTCCGGTGCTTGAAGTTGTTGCATTATAAGTAACATTCGGAAGGTTTGCCTGTGTAAGTACAACTGAAGTGTTTCCACCCGCAGCTCCTAAGGTCTCAGAAGCTGATTTTGCTTTCAGATATCTGTCTGCACTGTTGGGAAGTGATGATGAAAAACCTAATAATGATGCAGCAGATTGCGCAGAAACAGATAAGGTAGAAATTGCTCTTCCGTCCAGAAGATACCATCCGTCATGATCGGTTGCCACACTGCTGTATTTTATATCACCTACAGTAGGAGTCTGTACTTCCATTTTATTCCATGACGTTCCGTCATTGTAATAAATTCCCGGGGTTACACTTGTAAGAGTGGTTGCTGTGGAAGTATTGGTGTTATAAACCGTCATTCCTGCAATATGACTCGGTAACGGACTCGGATTGTCTGTTGTTACCAGTGAGACTTTCGGCATCAAAAGACCTTTATTGTTATTTTGAGAGTAAAGTTCAAGCTGTGCATTGGGATTCGGGGTTGGATTGCCGGAGGTTCCGTTGGTAATTAAAACCTGGGCATCAGAAGAAGAAGCGACAGAAATCAGTATAACAGCGAAAATTAATTTTTTCATTGTTTAAAATTATTTGTGTTATTTTCCGAGATAAATAAAATACTGTACAACCAAATGTTTTGGATATTGCGTGATTGCCGTATTCGTTCCACCACTCGCAACAGAAATAGTATGACTGTGATCTCCTGCGGCTGCGGTAGTCCTTGTTTCCGTATCAATTGTTCTTGTAGTATTGATGCTTCCCGCATTGTAGTTCCAGTAGTTGACTCCTCGATTGGTATAGTTGTGAGTATGCGCTCCTGAAGATGCCGTAGTTCCTGTAATATTTACATTGGGAAGATTAGCCTGTGCAATGGAATAAGAATTGCTTCCTCCTGTTGCAGCGATGGCTTCGGATGTATTTTTGCCTTTTAAAATTCGGTCATTTGAACTAGGGAGGGTAGTGCTGAAGCCTAAAGCGACCGCATTGGTCTGGCTTACTGCCGGTAAAGTAGAAACAGTACGTCCGTTCAGCAGATACCATCCGTCATGATCTGTATTTGCCATGCTGGATTTTATATCTCCTACTTTAGGAAGATCATTGTTGATAGACATCAGTACCCACTTTGTTCCGTCGTTGTAATATAATCCGGGAATTACATTATTGGGAGCTGTTCCGGCAGTTGCTGTATTGTAAACCCACATTCCTTCTACATTGCTTCCAAAAGGGGTAGCAGAGATTGTTGATGTTAAGGCTACGCTATTCATAAGAAGACCTTTATTGGTACTGCTCAGCTCTAAAACAGCAGAGCTGGAAGGATTATTTATTCCTATTCCAACTTGTGCTTTGTGGGCAGTAAAAAAAAATAATGCGATATAAGGGTATAAAAATTTAGCTTTCATATTAACTTCCTAGATAAATAAATACATTAGTAACGATGTTGTTTGGCTGTAAAGCTACAGGCTGGCTGCTTCCCAATGTAAAACTTAATGTGTGGGTATGATTCCCATCTGTGGTCGTGGTATCATTTACACTGGAATTATCAGAAATCGGATTGTTGGTTCCTGATACGACACCGTTTGTTGTAGAATTTAAAGGATTGTCTGTATACGTATGCGTATGATTTCCTGTAGTATTGGTTACTCCTGTGAAATTCACATTGGGTAAATTAGCCTGCGTTAAAGTAAAAGTATCGCTTCCGGATGCCGCTGCAAGATTGTCTGTTCCGCTTGTGTTTTTAAGAAAACGGTCCGTAGCATCAGGCAGATTGACAGTAAAGCCTAAAGCAGTTGCTCTTGCTCTGGGATTGGCAGATAAAGTACTTATCGCTCTTCCGTTAAGAAGATACCATCCCTTATGATCAGCGGTTTGAAATCCGTTTTTAATGTCTCCTACTTTGGGTGTTTTTGTGGATAATTTTACCCAGCCTGTTCCTGTATTGTAATATAATCCGGGAGTAACGTTGTTAGGAGAAGTTCCTGCCGTTGCGGTGTTGTACACAATCATTCCCGAAACATGAGCACTCATCGGAGCCGCTAATGTGGTGGACTGAAGAGCAATTCTGGTAAGCAGGAAACCTTTGTTGTTGGATGAATTTTCAAGTTGTAAAATACTTTCAGAATTAACTGTTCCGGAGGAATTTGAAATTTTTACCTGAGCATTAGACTGAAAAGAAGTGAATAGAATTAATACAATAATCCCATTCGCTTTAAAATATTTCCTCATAGCATTTGTTTGAAATAATTTTTGTGTTATTTTTTGCAAATGTATGAAAAAATATATTTTACTGTCAATTGAAAATCAACGCTGTAATCAGGAATATTTATCTATAAAGAATAGTCTTTACATATTTCCTTTATTCATGGCAGATTATACAGCATATTTTATAACAGATTATGAAATTAATACAATATTAATTTTTTCTTAACATAAAAAAGCACGCTTAAAAAAGCGTGCGGGTGAATATGTAATGTTTATTATTTGAGAATCTTATGCTTCACAAGCGGTGCAGGTAACAAAATTTACCATCATTTCTTTAGAAACAGAAGAACTTCTTTGATAATAAAGGGTTTTTACGCCTTTTTTCCATGCTTCGATATAAAGATAGTTCACATCTTTTACCGGCATTGTAGAAGGGATCTGCAGATTCAGAGACTGCGCCTGATCAATGTATTGTTGTCTTTGGGCTGCCTGAGAAATAATCTCCATCGGAGAAATTTCCTTGAATGTTTTAAACACTGCTTTCTCTTCATCCGTTAACTCTTTCAAATGTTGTACCGAACCGTGATTCAACATGATCGTTCTCCACGTTTCTTCGTTATCAAGCCCTTTTTCCTCCAGTAATTTTGCAAGATATTTATTCTTACGCATGAAGTTTCCTTTCGCAAGACCTGCTTTATAATAATTCGAAGCAAACGGCTCAATTCCCGGAGAAGTCTGTCCTAAAATCGCTGAACTTGACGTTGTAGGAGCAATAGCCATGGTTGTCGTATTTCTCAATCCGTAACCTTTCAGCAATTCTGGCTCTCCGTAAATATTGGCAAGCTCTCTTGAAGCCTGTTCCGCCTGTTCTTTGATTCTTCTGAACGCTCTTGCATTGAATTGTGTAGCCTCAAAACTTTCAAAAGGAATCATATTTTTCTGAAGGTAAGAATGATATCCTAAAACTCCTAAACCAAGCGCTCTGTGACGCATTGCGAAGTTTCTTGCTCCCTGAAGATAATAGTTTCCTTCCGTTTTATCAATAAACTCAGATAAAACAGCATCTAAGAAATAGATTGCTAATTTCACAGCATCCGTATCTTTCCATTCATCATACAATTCCAAGTTCATGGAAGATAAACAGCAGATGAAAGACTCTTCTCTTGTTGAAGGAAGCATGATTTCAGAACAAAGGTTACTTGCATTTACAGTAAGTCCTAAGTCTTTGTAAACCTGTGGTTTATTTCTGTTAACGTTATCCGTAAAGAAAATGTAAGGAAGCCCTTTTTGCTGGCGGCTTTCCAGTACTCTTGCCCAGACTTTACGCTTTTCCATATCGCCATCGATCATATCCTGCATCCAGTAATCCGGAACGCAAACTCCTGTAAATAAATTCTGGATCGGACTTCCGATGTCTTTGATGGATAAAAATTCTTCAATATCTCCGTGGTCGATGTCTAAATAAGCTGCAAAAGCCCCTCTTCTTACGCCACCCTGAGAAACAACGTCCATTGCCGTATCAAACAGTTTCATGAAAGAAACCGCTCCCGAAGATTTTCCGTTGTCGGTAACCGCAGTTCCTCTGTTACGAAGTTCCCCGAAATATCCTGAAGTTCCGCCCCCGATTTTGGTCTGCATGATGACTTCGCCCATTTTGTGGGTAATTCCCTCAATGCTGTCCGGAATGTGAACATTGAAACACGAAATAGGAAGACCTCTCTGTGTTCCCATATTTGCCCAAACCGGCGATGAGAAACTTATCCATCCTTTCGTGATCATTTCCTTGAAAGCAGGCTGAAGTTCCGGCTTGTATAATCTTTTGGCAGCAGCAGTGGTAATCCTGTCGATGGCTCCGTCTACAGTTTCACCCTTCAGCAAATAGCCTCTGTTCAGCATTTGCTCAGACTCTTCATTGAGCCACCATATGTTGTTGTTTTGTTCTTCCATTGTTGTTGTATATTTTCGAATTCCCGAGCGGTTTGAAGGCTCAGGAATTTTGTTTTATTTAATTATTTGTCATTGCGAGGAACGAAGCAATCTTTTGTTTTTACGCTTCAATTAATGTATCCTCTTGAGTTACTAATTCAGCTAACTTAGCAGCAATTTCTGTCATTGTCTCTTCAGCAGTACTTAAACCGCTTCTTGAACCAAGCAATGGACTCACGTTACGTAAATGCTCGTAAGTCGTATTGTGAACAATTGGAATAAGTAAATCACGAGCCAATAAAGCAGATAGCTCTTTATCTGCAATTCCTCCATTCTTAATGCGATTAAGAAATGAAGGCGTAACTAACACTATACCCACTTTAGATTTTGCTAATCCTTTATCAATTTCACGTAATAAAGGTGAACCTAACAAAACATCTTTTTCACTAAACCAGACAGAAACACCTTTTGACTCTAATAGATCATATAATTCTTTAGCAGACTCTTTACGATCATCCCAAGCATGGCAAAGGAAAATATCACATAAGTCTGGTAAATTAGAACGTTTTTCAACATTTTCACGTACAGGTGTAAGAGTTTTTATCTCTTCTGGTGTATATAATATAGTTGAACTGATTGGAGACCAACTAGCTTTTTTACTTCTTGATTTATTTCCACTACTATTAGAACCACTACTACCTGAACCACCTGAAGAAGTTGAGGATGAAGGTGAATAATAAGAAGGAGAGTAATAACTACGACTATAGCGACTACTACACGCAGGACAGTTTTCTGCTGCACTTGCTGAGCGATGACCATGAATTGGTGCTGTACATCTTGCCATTTTTTTAATTTAAAATTTAAAACAAATCGTTCGCAGTAATACTCTTATCGTGCTTTGTATAATCTACCGGTCTTTTTGCAAAGAAATCATCCATAGAATTAGCAAAAACTTCCTCTTCAAACCAAACCATCGGTCTGTACTGTTCCGGAGTTACGTTGTATCTTGTTTTCATGTTGATCTTCTTTAAACTGTCGTCTACGCGGTATTTCATGAAGTTTAAAAGATCTTCTTTAGAAACATTGTCGATTTCACCCAGTTCAAAGATCCAGCTTAAAATATCTCCTTCTCTTTCGATCGATTCATCAACCAAAGTATAAATATCTTCGATATCGCTGTCTGTTAAAAGATCTGGCTGTTCTTCTCTGATTTTGTTGATTAAGAAAATTCCTGCATTGGCATGGATCTGCTCATCTACGGAAGTCCATGCGATGATGTTGGAAACATTTTTCATAAACCCTTTAAATCTTGTGAAAGAAAGGATAATGGCAAATTGAGAGAAAAGAGAAACGTTTTCTACCAGAATACTGAAAAGTAATAATGCAGAAACATATTCTTTCGGTGTTGCAGAATTCGCGTGTCTTAAGGCATTTCCTAAAAATTCAATTCTGCTTTTTACGGCAGGAATTTCAACTACGTTAAGGAACTCATCGTTATATCCCAAAACTTCCAATAATCGGGAATATGCTTCCGAGTGACGGAATTCGCATTCTGCAAAAGTCGCTCCCAAACCATTCAGCTCAGGCTTTGGAAGGTGAGTGTACAGATTTCCCCAGAATGTCTTTACAGACACCTCAATCTGTGCAATGGCTAAAAGTGCATTTTTTACAGCGTGTTTTTCGTGCGGCTCCAACTGCGAATGAAAATCCTGAACATCTGCAGTAAAGTCCACTTCGGAATGCACCCAGAACGATTTGTTGATTGCCTCTACAAATTGAAGAACCTCAGGGTATTCAAATGGCTTGTAACTTACTCTCTTATCAAAAATTCCCATATTAAAAATGTCTTAAAAAATTAAAATAAATAGATCAATGTGGATAACGTTCAAAAAATAATCAATATTCTGATTTGGTGTAACTTATGTGTGAAAGTTATTAACCACGGAAGCGATTTATTTTTTGATCTGTGCAAGTACAAAGTTCGAAAAAAAGAACTGTAATAAAAAGGGCGAAACACTAATTCGTTGAGTTTTAGCCTTAAAAGTTTTCCACATTTACATGAAAGCCCCTTAAATATTGACTTACAAAGTATTATGTTAACAAAAACGTGATTATAGGCAGAATTTAATTAAACAAAAAAATAAAAAGTGCTTTGAATAAAGAGTTTATCTGTTAAACAATTAATTAAATAAAGATTTTTTCAATATTCGTAACAAATTAAAAATTCTGTCTACTTATTGGGTATAAAAAACATACACCGCTTAATGTTAGTAATTCAGGATTTACATAAATCATACGATACCGGAAAAAGTAAGCTGCACGTTCTCAAGGGAATTAATCTTACGATTTCCGAAGGCGAATTTGTATCCATCATGGGAAGTTCGGGTTCAGGGAAATCCACACTTCTTAATATTATTGGTATTCTCGATGAAAAAGATTCCGGAACGTATGAGCTGGACGGAGTTCCTATTGAACATCTGTCTGAAGTAAAAGCTGCCGAGTACAGAAGTAAGTTTCTGGGATTTATTTTTCAGTCTTTCAATCTTATCGGCTACAAAACAGCTTTGGATAATGTCGCGCTTCCGCTGTATTATCAGAATGTTCCGCGAAAAGAGCGAAATCAGAAAGCCATGGAATATCTGGAAAAAGTAGGATTGGCTCAGTGGGCAAATCATTTACCGAACGAGCTTTCCGGAGGACAGAAACAGAGAGTTGCCATCGCAAGAGCTTTAATTACCGATCCGAAAGTGGTGCTTGCCGATGAACCGACCGGAGCATTGGATTCCAAAACCACGCATGACATTATGAAACTGCTTCAGGATATCAACAATGAAGGAAGAACCATCATCGTAGTTACCCACGAACCCGATGTAGCAGCGCAGACAAAAAGAAATGTTATTCTTCGCGACGGAATTATTGAAAGTGATGAGTTTATTAAGCAGTTGGTGCTGTGAGGCAGGAGGCTGGAAGAAAGAAGTTTAATTAATAGAATAAATCAGCGGAAAGGCGGAAGAACCTCAATCATCCCGCTTCCCGCTTCAAACCTAAGAATATGTTCGATTTAGATCGTTGGCAGGAAATATTCAGTTCCATTCGCAGTAATGTATTGCGAACGGTACTTTCCGGTTTTACTGTGGCTTTGGGATTATTTATTTTCATTGTTCTTTTCGGAATCGGAACAGGGCTGCAAAATGCTTTTACACAAGGTTTTGCGAGAGATGCCCAGAACCTTATTTCCATTGTAACAGGAAAAACAACGATTGCTTACAACGGTCTGCAATCCGATCGTCTCGTTACAATGAATAATGATGACTACGATTTTCTGGTGAATGTTGATAAAGAAAAAGTAGGAAGCTCTACGCCGAGATATACCTCGAATTTGCTGGTAAAATATGGCAAAGAAAGCGGGAATTATCAGATTAACGGGGCAAAACCCGAAGAGCAGATCATCGAAAACCGAAAAATGCTGGAAGGTCGTTATCTTACCCCGACCGATCTGGAAAGAAAGCAGAACGTTGCCGTAATCGGAAGAATGGTGCAGCGTGACCTTATAAAAAACGGAAGCCCGGTTGGGAAAGAGCTAAATATCAACGGAACCATGTTTAAAGTGGTCGGAGTTTTCTCAGACGACGGCGGAGACTGGGACGAAAGACACATTACCGTGCCGATTACTACTTTGCAGCAAATGAAAAAAGGCTCAGACACCGTAAGCATCAATTATATTGCGTATAGCGATAAATTAACTCCGGAACAGGCAATTAAATATGGTGATGAATTAAAATCAAGACTGAAAGCCCGAAAAAATGTAGCGCCTGATGACGAAAACGGAATCAGAGTCTGGAACAACGCCCAGAATATGAACGACACTTTTGCTTTCATGGCAGTACTTACAGGAATTGTAGGTTTCATCGGATTGGGAACTCTCGCGGCAGGAATTATCGGGATCAGCAACATTATGGTGTACATCGTAAAAGAAAGAACCAAAGAAATAGGAGTCCGTAAAGCAATTGGTGCAAAACCAAAAAGCATCGTTGCGCTTATCGTTCAGGAAAGTGTGGTGATTACCGTAATTTCAGGATTAATAGGAGTGGGACTCGGCGTTCTGGCTTTATATTTAATCGGAGATAATCTGGAAGAATACTTCATTAAAAATCCGAGTGTAGGATGGGGACACATCATAGCCGCATTCATTGCACTGGTGTTTTCAGGACTGATTGCAGGATTTGTTCCCGCGTACAGAGCCTCAAAAATCAAACCTATTGAAGCATTGAGAACGGAATGATGAAAAAAAGTAAATGGTGAATTTTGTTTAGCAAGTGAATTTAGCTATTGACATTATTAAAAGAAACAGACATTAACAAATGAACATTATATTTAAAAAAGATACTTGGCAGGAAATTTATTATTCCTTGAGAAATAATAAGCTTCGTACCTTCCTTACCATGATTGGAGTAGGTTGGGGTATGTTTTTGTATGTAAGTTTGCTGGGTGCTGCAAAAGGAATGGAAAATGGTTTCGATAAGCTGTTTTCAGGTTTTGCCACCAATTCTATTTTCCTCTGGGCGCAGAATACCTCCATTCCTTATGACGGTTTCCCGAAAGGAAGACAGATGCATCTTAAACTTTCGGATATCGACATTTTAAAAAGAAAAATCACCGACATTGATTATATATCGCCTCAGAACTCAAGAGGAAGCTTTACCGGAACACCCGGAGAATTAATGTCCAGAAACGGAAAAAGCGGAACGTATTCTTTAACGGGAGATTATCCGGTAGGAAATAAAATTTCAGAAAAAAAACTGATCTTCGGAAGATATCTCAACGATGCCGATATTTCCGGAAATAAAAATGTAGCGGTAATAGGAGAAGAGATTTACAAAAACTTTTTCGATTCCAAAAAGAATGAAAATCCTTTGGGGAAATCCATTAATATAAAAGGTATTTTCTTTAATGTGATCGGAGTATTCAGAATCAAGAAAAACGGAGGTTTTGAAAACGATCAGTCGGTTTTTATTCCGCTTTCCACTTACACAAAAATGTACAACGCAGCAGATAACATTGATATGTTCGCGATTGTAAGCAAACCGAATGTAGATGTAAACTCTGTAGAAGAAAAAGTAAAATTAGAGCTGAAAGCCAAAAATAAAGTTTCGCCCGATGATACCAATGCCTTCGGAAGTTTTAATTTAGGTAAAGAATTTAAAAAACTGACGGGTTTCTTATCCGGAATGCAGTTGTTAACCATTATTGTGGGAACTTTAACCATTCTTGCCGGAGTTATTGCAATTTCCAACATTCTTTTAATTACGGTAAAAGAAAGAACCAAGGAAATCGGGATCCGAAGAGCTTTAGGAGCAAAACCTTCAGAAGTAAGAAACCAGATTCTTCTGGAAAGCGTGGTCATTACACTCTCTTCCGGATTGCTCGGCTTTATTTTCGGGATTTTTGTTCTGATGATTCTCGATATTGCCACAAAAGGACAGGATTCCTTCCCGTTCTACAATCCTACAGTTAACTACGGAAACGTATTTGCCGCGATGGCAGTGATGGTGGTTTTAGGATTAATTATCGGAATGATTCCCGCGCAGAGAGCTGTTAAAATCAGACCAATTGAAGCTTTAAGAACTGAATAAAATAATTTAAATAAAAAATAAACTATATATGAAAAAGAAATTCACTTGGAAAAAAGCCATTTATATCATTTTGGGGCTTTTGTTTGCAGTGGCGCTGTTCTCGGGGATCGGGTATCTTGTAAAGTCCAATTCTAAAGAGAGTGAGGCTTTCCTTACCAGAAAACCTTCTGTTCAGAATATGGAAGATAAAGTGATGGCAACAGGAAAAATCGTTCCTAAAGAAGAAATTGAAATCAAACCCAATATTGCCGGAATTATAGATAAAATTTTGGTAGACGAAGGAGATAAAGTGGAAGTGGGGCAGCTAATTGCAACCGTAAGAATCGTTCCGAATCTTTCTGAGGTTAATAATGCACAGCAAAATGTTAATAATCAACAGCTTCAGATCAGCAATGCAAAACTGAATGTGGATAATATGCGCAAACAGTTTGAAATGCAGGAAAGACTTTACAAGCAGGGAGTCGCTTCCAAGCAGGAATTTCTGAATGCACAGCAGCAGTTGTATTCTACACAACAGGCTTTAAGAAACGCACAACAGCAATTAGTGACCGCTCAGAAAGCTTTGCAGATCGCAAAAACAGGATCTACCCCAGAATTACAAGGTTTGGCAACAACCCAGATCCGTTCAAAAGCTTCAGGAACCGTTCTTGAAGTACCCGTGAAAATGGGAAGTCAGGTTATCGAAGCCAACTCATTCAACGCCGGAACAACCATCTGTTCCATTGCAGATCTGAACTCTTTGATCTTTCAGGGAGAAATTGATGAAGCTCAGGCTGGAAAATTAAAACAGGGGATGGATATGAATATCGTGATCGGTGCACTTCAGAACAAAACATTTCCGGGAAGATTAACCATGATTGCACCTAAAGGAAAAGATAACAGCGGTACGATTAAATTTCCTGTTGAAGGAGATGTTTTCAATCCCAATAATGAATACATCAGAGCTGGGTTTTCTGCCAACGGAGAAATTGTTCTGAACTCTCAGAAAAACGCTTTGCTTTTGGATGAATCTTTAGTACAGTACGAAAAGAAAAATGGAAAAGATCTTCCTTTCGTTGAGGTAAAGCAGAAAGACGGTAAATTCAAGAAAGCGTATGTGAAGTTGGGAGCAAGTGACGGAATCAATGTTCAGATATTATCCGGAATTGATAAAAATGCAGACGTAAAAGTTTGGAATCCTTCCGATAAAGACAAAGAAGAACTAAAAGAAAAAGCAAAAAAATAGTAAACTGACACTATAAATTTTTTAAACTGTAAATCCTGGGAAACTTTCTCGGGATTTTTTATTATTACTATTATATATAAAAGGATCGAGTCACTATCATCTATAAATTTTAAGCATAGCTAAACGCAGTCTGATGTAATGTATATATAATACGTATTTTTCTCCATTTTACACTTTATGAGAATGCCTTAGGTTAAAATTTTAAACATTAGTTTAAAAAAGTATAAAATTATTCTCTCATCAGGTCAGCGTGTTATGCCCAAATATGAATGCAAGATGAAATTAAAGTTAACAAAACTTGTTTTGTAATGTTTAAAGTCTCTATCTTTGCGGCACTGAAAAACGAAAGAGGATCAGTAAGCGGAGACGAGCTTTTAGATAAGCGATATACTTTAATAAAATGCCTGGATAATACTTTTTATAAGGTATTAAAAGGATACGGATCGGGGATATTTTTATTTTAAATTAATTTAGAAAAAACTTAAAATAAAACTTGCTCAGAATAAAAAGATTTGTATCTTTGCAGTCCCTAAACGGGGAAGCGCAGGAGTTAGAGATTGAATGGCAGAGAGGAGTTAAGGTTAGTAAAAAAACTTTAAAATTTTCTTCAAAAACATTTGGTCAGAATAAAATAAAGTATTACTTTTGCACTCGCAAATACGAAACGAAAACGACAGAGAATTAGTTTTGTATGACGCGAAAGAATGGAAGATCATTGACATACAATATAACAACCAAGTAAGGAAAAACTAAAGCGTTAAAAACTTTGAGTGAGTCAGACAAACATACAATGGAGAGTTTGATCCTGGCTCAGGATGAACGCTAGCGGGAGGCCTAACACATGCAAGCCGAGCGGTAGAGATTCTTCGGAATCTTGAGAGCGGCGCACGGGTGCGGAACACGTGTGCAACCTGCCTTTATCTGGGGGATAGCCTTTCGAAAGGGAGATTAATACCCCATAATATACTGAGTGGCATCACTTATTATTGAAAACTCCGGTGGATAGAGATGGGCACGCGCAAGATTAGATAGTTGGTGAGGTAACGGCTCACCAAGTCAATGATCTTTAGGGGGCCTGAGAGGGTGATCCCCCACACTGGTACTGAGACACGGACCAGACTCCTACGGGAGGCAGCAGTGAGGAATATTGGACAATGGGTGAGAGCCTGATCCAGCCATCCCGCGTGAAGGACGACGGCCCTATGGGTTGTAAACTTCTTTTGTACAGGGATAAACCTATTTACGTGTAAATAGCTGAAGGTACTGTACGAATAAGCACTACTAACTCCGTGCCAGCAGCCGCGGTAATACGGAGGGTGCAAGCGTTATCCGGATTTATTGGGTTTAAAGGGTCCGTAGGCGGATCCGTAAGTCAGTGGTGAAATCTCATAGCTTAACTATGAAACTGCCATTGATACTGCGGGTCTTGAGTAAGGTAGAAGTAGCTGGAATAAGTAGTGTAGCGGTGAAATGCATAGATATTACTTAGAACACCAATTGCGAAGGCAGGTTACTATGTCTTAACTGACGCTGATGGACGAAAGCGTGGGGAGCGAACAGGATTAGATACCCTGGTAGTCCACGCCGTAAACGATGCTAACTCGTTTTTGGTTTTTCGGAATCAGAGACTAAGCGAAAGTGATAAGTTAGCCACCTGGGGAGTACGAACGCAAGTTTGAAACTCAAAGGAATTGACGGGGGCCCGCACAAGCGGTGGATTATGTGGTTTAATTCGATGATACGCGAGGAACCTTACCAAGACTTAAATGGGAATTGACAGATTTAGAAATAGATCCTCCTTCGGGCAATTTTCAAGGTGCTGCATGGTTGTCGTCAGCTCGTGCCGTGAGGTGTTAGGTTAAGTCCTGCAACGAGCGCAACCCCTGTCACTAGTTGCCATCATTCAGTTGGGGACTCTAGTGAGACTGCCTACGCAAGTAGAGAGGAAGGTGGGGATGACGTCAAATCATCACGGCCCTTACGTCTTGGGCCACACACGTAATACAATGGTAGGTACAGAGGGCAGCTACACAGCGATGTGATGCAAATCTCGAAAGCCGGTCTCAGTTCGGATTGGAGTCTGCAACTCGACTCTATGAAGCTGGAATCGCTAGTAATCGCGCATCAGCCATGGCGCGGTGAATACGTTCCCGGGCCTTGTACACACCGCCCGTCAAGCCATGGAAGTCTGGGGTACCTGAAGTCGGTGACCGTAACAGGAGCTGCCTAGGGTAAAACAGGTAACTAGGGCTAAGTCGTAACAAGGTAGCCGTACCGGAAGGTGCGGCTGGAACATCTCATTTTAGAGCGTTGAAGAACGTTAAACAAAATTAGTGTAGCAATACACAAAGTACTTACTTAAAGTAAAGCTTTAGTTTTTTATTTGGTTGATATATATAAATGATAAGCGATAAAAGATAGATGATGCTACCCATCACTGATCAGACATCGGTTATCAATTATAAATAAAAAAACCCACTAGAAATTAGTATAAGGGATAAGAGATTGAGAAATGAAAGATTGTAATGCGGTATGAATAATATCAATTATTACTGATCAATCATCACTCATAACAAAGTCTCGTAGCTCAGCTGGTTAGAGCGCTACACTGATAATGTAGAGGTCGGCAGTTCGAGCCTGCCCGAGACTACTAATTAAGGCGGCTGGCAAATCGCTTATGGCTTATGGCAAAAAATCCAGAAGCAATTAGCAAGAAGCCAACAGCACCTAGAGGGGGAATTAGCTCAGCTGGCTAGAGCGCCTGCCTTGCACGCAGGAGGTCAAGGGTTCGACTCCCTTATTCTCCACAGTTTTGGAAGTTTGATTTAAAAGTTACGATTGGAGCCAAAAACAACAATTGTTCATCAGACAGAAGAGAAGAAATTAAGATCATTGACATTAACGGTAAAGACATCACAAAGAGAAAACCGAGCACTTATAAGTGCTTGAGTAACCTAAAAATAGGAAAGAAATCGTTAAGGGCGTATGGCGGATGCCTAGGCTTTCAGAGGCGAAGAAGGACGTGGTAAGCTGCGAAAAGCTGCGGGGATTGGCACACACGAATTGATCCGCAGATGTCCGAATGGGGCAACCCGGCATGTTGAAGACATGTCACCCAGCAATGGGAGCAAACCAGGAGAACTGAAACATCTAAGTACCCTGAGGAAAAGAAATCGAAGAGATTCCGTAAGTAGTGGCGAGCGAAAGCGGATTAGCCCAAAAGTCTTTATATGTTTAAAAGAATGTTCTGGAAAGAACAGCCATAGAGGGTGATAGCCCCGTATTTGAAAGGCATACATAGATGATAAATGAGTAGGGCGGGACACGTGAAATCCTGTCTGAATATGGGGGGACCATCCTCCAAGGCTAAATACTCCTGAAAGACCGATAGTGAACAAGTACTGTGAAGGAAAGGTGAAAAGCACTTCGAATAGAAGGGTGAAATAGAACCTGAAACCGTACGCCTACAAGCGGTCGGAGCAGATTAATTCTGTGACGGCGTGCCTTTTGCATAATGAGCCTACGAGTTAATTTTACTAGCGAGGTTAAGGACTTCAGGTCCGGAGCCGGAGCGAAAGCGAGTCTGAATAGGGCGCATAGTTAGTAGGATTAGACGCGAAACCTTGTGATCTACCCATGGGCAGGTTGAAGCTTTGGTAACACAAAGTGGAGGACCGAACCTATTGACGTTGAAAAGTCTTCGGATGACCTGTGGGTAGGGGTGAAAGGCCAATCAAACTGGGAGATAGCTCGTACTCTCCGAAATGCATTTAGGTGCAGCGTCGTATATAAGTTTATTAGAGGTAGAGCTACTGATTGGATGCGGGGGTTTCACCGCCTACCAATTCCTGACAAACTCCGAATGCTAATAAATGTTCTACGGCAGTGAGGGCATGGGTGCTAAGGTCCATGTCCGAGAGGGAAAGAACCCAGACCAACAGCTAAGGTCCCCAAATTTCTGTTAAGTTGAAGCAACGCGGTTGGACTGCATTGACAGCTAGGATGTTGGCTTGGAAGCAGCCATTCATTTAAAGAGTGCGTAACAGCTCACTAGTCGAGCGGTCCGGCATGGATAATAATCGGGCATAAACAGAATACCGAAGCTATGGATTTATAATTAATTATATCTGGTAGGAGAGCATTCTATCGGCGCAGAAGCAGTATCGTGAGGTATTGTGGAGCTTATAGAAAAGAAAATGTAGGCATAAGTAACGATAAAGGGGGCGAGAAACCCCCTCACCGAAAGACTAAGGTTTCCTCAGCCATGCTAATCAGCTGAGGGTTAGTCGGGACCTAACGCGAACCCGAAAGGGGTAGTGGATGGACAATGGGTTAATATTCCCATACTTGCTCACACTAAAAAGGGGACGGTTCGACGTAGCTATTGAAGACGGACGGAAGTGTCAAGGCCTAGCCTTCGGGCGAAGCTGTTATAGTGAAATCGGATCCAAGAAAAGCCGAAGTGAAGCAACCCGTACCAAAACCGACACAGGTGGTCGAGGAGAGAATCCTAAGGTGCTCGAGTGAGTCGTGGCTAAGGAACTAGGCAAAATAGTCTCGTAACTTCGGAAGAAGAGACGCCAACAGCAATGTTGGCCGCAGTGAAGAGGCCCAGGCGACTGTTTATCAAAAACACAGGACTCTGCTAAATCGAAAGATGCTGTATAGGGTCTGACACCTGCCCGGTGCTGGAAGGTTAAGGAAGGGCGTTAGCGTAAGCGAAGCGTTTGACTGAAGCCCCAGTAAACGGCGGCCGTAACTATAACGGTCCTAAGGTAGCGAAATTCCTTGTCGGGTAAGTTCCGACCTGCACGAATGGTGTAACGATCTGGGCACTGTCTCAGCCACGAGCTCGGTGAAATTGTAGTATCGGTGAAGATGCCGATTACCCGCAATGGGACGAAAAGACCCTGTGAACCTTTACTATAACTTCGTATTGACTTTGAGTAAGTAATGTGTAGGATAGGTGGGAGACTTTGAAGCAGGCACGCTAGTGTTTGTGGAGTCAACGTTGAAATACCACCCTTTACTTACTTGGAGCCTAACTTCTTTCAGAAGGACATTGCGTGGTGGGTAGTTTGACTGGGGTGGTCGCCTCCAAAAGAGTAACGGAGGCTTTCAAAGGTACCCTCAGCACGCTTGGTAACCGTGCGTAGAGTGTAATGGCATAAGGGTGCTTGACTGTGAGACCAACAAGTCGATCAGGTGCGAAAGCAGGACATAGTGATCCGGTGGTTCCGTATGGAAGGGCCATCGCTCATAGGATAAAAGGTACTCCGGGGATAACAGGCTAGTCTCCCCCAAGAGCTCACATCGACGGGGAGGTTCGGCACCTCGATGTCGGCTCGTCACATCCTGGGGCTGGAGAAGGTCCCAAGGGTTGGGCTGTTCGCCCATTAAAGTGGCACGCGAGCTGGGTTCAGAACGTCGTGAGACAGTTCGGTCTCTATCTATTGCGGGCGTTAGATGTTTGAGAGGGCTTGATTCTAGTACGAGAGGACCGAATTGAACAAACCTCTGGTGTATCAGTTGTACCGCCAGGTGCACCGCTGAGTAGCTATGTTTGGAAGAGATAAGCACTGAAAGCATATAAGTGCGAAACTCGCCTCAAGATGAGACATCTTTTAAGGGTCGTGGGAGATGACCACGTTGATAGGCTACAGGTGTAAAGTTGGTAACAGCATAGCCGAGTAGTACTAATTACCCGTAGATTTATAGCCTATTCATAAGTAATGAGTAATAGGTAATGAGCAATCATGCTTATCATAACTTAGCTTAAGTATTTATAAGTGCAACACTGGTTTTGCCTTTGTGATGAAATTTACCGATAAAAAGCTAATGGCCAATGGCAATAAGCCAATAGCCAACAGCTATATACAACCTTTAGGGTGGTTTTAGCGGTGGGGCTCACCTGTTCCCATTCCGAACACAGAAGTTAAGCCCACCAGCGCCGATGGTACTGCGAAAGCGGGAGAGTAGGTCGCCGCCAGTTTTTATTTAAAAGTCTCATAGATTAAATTCTATGAGACTTTTTTTTGGCTACAACTCTCCCTCTCTCATCTTAATCTATCCCTTATCAAAGGAAAGAAACAAGGGAAAAGTAAAAAGAACCAGGAGAAAAGGAAATAGAACAATGTAAAAAGTAAGAAGTAAAAAGAACCGGGAGAAAAGTAAAGGAGCCGGAGGATATAATCATTTATCAATTATCTTCATTACCCATTACTCATTACTCATTACTCATTACCCATCAATAGCAGTAAACAAAAAATTATTTTCTGTCATTGCAAAACAATGGAATCTTGGATCGATCTCAAAATATCCTGGTTAAATATTAATCTAGAAGCAAAATTACTTCATACATCAAAAATGTATAGAATACCCAGGCAAACAGAAACTCTCTTTTTAATAAGAGTATCAGTAATTATTTTGCCCCAACAAATCTTAAACATCTTCAAAACCTTTAAGATGTTAATGAATAACAGATCTAATAAATACTCAGTTCTTAATTTTATTCATCCCGTTATTTTTAGAATCTAACAAATTAATTTATTGACTTATCCTTTAATTAATATTAAACTTAATAGCTATAACCATCGAAAAGATGCAAAATATTCATTAAATATAGCCTTATCTTAAGGTACAAAGATTTTATTTACGATAAAATAAGCATCAATCCTTTGATTTTCCTGCACCTTAAAGATTTGAAACTAATAAAATCTTGCGTCCTTTACGTTTTCCAACAAGAATATTTTTATTATAAAAAGTTTAAGCAAACTCATTGTGAACTACGATTAGTAAACGGTTTTCTAACGGAGAGTCTCCGGCAAGCTCAGGGAGACTCTCGAATTGACCGTAATATTTGAATATTGTCAGCTAAGCCTGTCCAAAGCCTTTATTAATAAAGGAATAAGTCAATTAATTTAATTACTCTTAAAATATTCCGGTATTTTAAAAATAAAAACACCTTCAATTATTTTTTTATTTAAATCATTTAACACCCTAAAAGATCAAAACTGAATTAATGAAGATTAAATTTTTTACCGTGAACTCATTTTTTCCTCCTCAATTATTCAATACTATCCCAAAAAATCCCTATCAACCTTTCCTTTAACAACACTTCCACATCAAAAAAACAAACATTAGTTTAAAAAAGTATAAAATTATTCTCTCATCAGGTCAGCGTTTTATGGCCAAATATGAATGCAAGATGAAATTAAAGTTAACAAAACTTGTTTTGTAATGTTTAAAGTTTCTATCTTTGCGGCACTGAAAAACGAAATAGGATCAGTAAGCGGAGACGAGCTTTTAGATAAGCGATATACTTTAATAAAAACGCCTGGATAATACTTTTATAAGGTATTAAAAGGATACGGATCGGGGATATTTTTATTTTAAATTAATTTAGAAAAAACTTAAAATAAAACTTGCTCAGAATAAAAAGATTTGTATCTTTGCAGTCCCTAAACGGGGAATCGCAGGAGTTAGAGATTGAATGGCAGAGAGGGGTTAAGGTTAGTAAAAAAAACTTTAAAATTTTCTTCAAAAACATTTGGTCAGAATAAAATAAAGTATTACTTTTGCACTCGCAAATACGAAACGAAAACGACAGAGAATTAGTTTTGTAGGAAGCGTAAGATTTGAAGATCATTGACATACAATATAACAACCAAGTAAGGAAAAACTAAAGCGTTAAAAACTTTGAGTGAGTCAGACAAACATACAATGGAGAGTTTGATCCTGGCTCAGGATGAACGCTAGCGGGAGGCCTAACACATGCAAGCCGAGCGGTAGAGATTCTTCGGAATCTTGAGAGCGGCGCACGGGTGCGGAACACGTGTGCAACCTGCCTTTATCTGGGGGATAGCCTTTCGAAAGGGAGATTAATACCCCATAATATACTGAGTGGCATCACTTATTATTGAAAACTCCGGTGGATAGAGATGGGCACGCGCAAGATTAGATAGTTGGTGAGGTAACGGCTCACCAAGTCAATGATCTTTAGGGGGCCTGAGAGGGTGATCCCCCACACTGGTACTGAGACACGGACCAGACTCCTACGGGAGGCAGCAGTGAGGAATATTGGACAATGGGTGAGAGCCTGATCCAGCCATCCCGCGTGAAGGACGACGGCCCTATGGGTTGTAAACTTCTTTTGTACAGGGATAAACCTATTTACGTGTAAATAGCTGAAGGTACTGTACGAATAAGCACTACTAACTCCGTGCCAGCAGCCGCGGTAATACGGAGGGTGCAAGCGTTATCCGGATTTATTGGGTTTAAAGGGTCCGTAGGCGGATCCGTAAGTCAGTGGTGAAATCTCATAGCTTAACTATGAAACTGCCATTGATACTGCGGGTCTTGAGTAAGGTAGAAGTAGCTGGAATAAGTAGTGTAGCGGTGAAATGCATAGATATTACTTAGAACACCAATTGCGAAGGCAGGTTACTATGTCTTAACTGACGCTGATGGACGAAAGCGTGGGGAGCGAACAGGATTAGATACCCTGGTAGTCCACGCCGTAAACGATGCTAACTCGTTTTTGGTTTTTCGGAATCAGAGACTAAGCGAAAGTGATAAGTTAGCCACCTGGGGAGTACGAACGCAAGTTTGAAACTCAAAGGAATTGACGGGGGCCCGCACAAGCGGTGGATTATGTGGTTTAATTCGATGATACGCGAGGAACCTTACCAAGACTTAAATGGGAATTGACAGATTTAGAAATAGATCCTCCTTCGGGCAATTTTCAAGGTGCTGCATGGTTGTCGTCAGCTCGTGCCGTGAGGTGTTAGGTTAAGTCCTGCAACGAGCGCAACCCCTGTCACTAGTTGCCATCATTCAGTTGGGGACTCTAGTGAGACTGCCTACGCAAGTAGAGAGGAAGGTGGGGATGACGTCAAATCATCACGGCCCTTACGTCTTGGGCCACACACGTAATACAATGGTAGGTACAGAGGGCAGCTACACAGCGATGTGATGCAAATCTCGAAAGGTCTCAGTTCGGATTGGAGTCTGCAACTCGACTCTATGAAGCTGGAATCGCTAGTAATCGCGCATCAGCCATGGCGCGGTGAATACGTTCCCGGGCCTTGTACACACCGCCCGTCAAGCCATGGAAGTCTGGGGTACCTGAAGTCGGTGACCGTAACAGGAGCTGCCTAGGGTAAAACAGGTAACTAGGGCTAAGTCGTAACAAGGTAGCCGTACCGGAAGGTGCGGCTGGAACATCTCATTTTAGAGCGTTGAAGAACGTTAAACAAAATTAGTGTAGCAATACACAAAGCACTTACTTAAAGTAAAGCTTTAGTTTTTTATTTGGTTGGTTTATAAGTAAAGTAAAAAGTTAAAAGTAAAAAGATCCAAGTGTAAAAGCGAGGGAGATAAAAATTACTCATTACCGATTACTTATTACTTATAAATATATATAAATACAAAACCCACTAGAAATTAGTAAAAGGGAAAGAGATTGAGAAATGAAGAAGGGGAAAGGTATATTACTTATTACTCATCACCCATTACTCATACAAAGTCTCGTAGCTCAGCTGGTTAGAGCGCTACACTGATAATGTAGAGGTCGGCAGTTCGAGCCTGCCCGAGACTACTAATTAAGGCGGCTGGCAAATCGCTTATGGCTTATGGCAAAAAATCCAGAAGCAATTAGCAAGAAGCCAACAGCACCTAGAGGGGGAATTAGCTCAGCTGGCTAGAGCGCCTGCCTTGCACGCAGGAGGTCAAGGGTTCGACTCCCTTATTCTCCACAGTTTTGGAAGTTTGATTTAAAAGTTACGATTGGAGCCAAAAACAACAATTGTTCATCAGACAGAAGAGAAGAAATTAAGATCATTGACATTAACGGTAAAGACATCACAAAGAGAAAACCGAGCACTTATAAGTGCTTGAGTAACCTAAAAATAGGAAAGAAATCGTTAAGGGCGTATGGCGGATGCCTAGGCTTTCAGAGGCGAAGAAGGACGTGGTAAGCTGCGAAAAGCTGCGGGGATTGGCACACACGAATTGATCCGCAGATGTCCGAATGGGGCAACCCGGCATGTTGAAGACATGTCACCCAGCAATGGGAGCAAACCAGGAGAACTGAAACATCTAAGTACCCTGAGGAAAAGAAATCGAAGAGATTCCGTAAGTAGTGGCGAGCGAAAGCGGATTAGCCCAAAAGTCTTTATATGTTTAAAAGAATGTTCTGGAAAGAACAGCCATAGAGGGTGATAGCCCCGTATTTGAAAGGCATACATAGATGATAAATGAGTAGGGCGGGACACGTGAAATCCTGTCTGAATATGGGGGGACCATCCTCCAAGGCTAAATACTCCTGAAAGACCGATAGTGAACAAGTACTGTGAAGGAAAGGTGAAAAGCACTTCGAATAGAAGGGTGAAATAGAACCTGAAACCGTACGCCTACAAGCGGTCGGAGCAGATTAATTCTGTGACGGCGTGCCTTTTGCATAATGAGCCTACGAGTTAATTTTACTAGCGAGGTTAAGGACTTCAGGTCCGGAGCCGGAGCGAAAGCGAGTCTGAATAGGGCGCATAGTTAGTAGGATTAGACGCGAAACCTTGTGATCTACCCATGGGCAGGTTGAAGCTTTGGTAACACAAAGTGGAGGACCGAACCTATTGACGTTGAAAAGTCTTCGGATGACCTGTGGGTAGGGGTGAAAGGCCAATCAAACTGGGAGATAGCTCGTACTCTCCGAAATGCATTTAGGTGCAGCGTCGTATATAAGTTTATTAGAGGTAGAGCTACTGATTGGATGCGGGGGTTTCACCGCCTACCAATTCCTGACAAACTCCGAATGCTAATAAATGTTCTACGGCAGTGAGGGCATGGGTGCTAAGGTCCATGTCCGAGAGGGAAAGAACCCAGACCAACAGCTAAGGTCCCCAAATTTCTGTTAAGTTGAAGCAACGCGGTTGGACTGCATTGACAGCTAGGATGTTGGCTTGGAAGCAGCCATTCATTTAAAGAGTGCGTAACAGCTCACTAGTCGAGCGGTCCGGCATGGATAATAATCGGGCATAAACAGAATACCGAAGCTATGGATTTATAATTAATTATATCTGGTAGGAGAGCATTCTATCGGCGCAGAAGCAGTATCGTGAGGTATTGTGGAGCTTATAGAAAAGAAAATGTAGGCATAAGTAACGATAAAGGGGGCGAGAAACCCCCTCACCGAAAGACTAAGGTTTCCTCAGCCATGCTAATCAGCTGAGGGTTAGTCGGGACCTAACGCGAACCCGAAAGGGGTAGTGGATGGACAATGGGTTAATATTCCCATACTTGCTCACACTAAAAAGGGGACGGTTCGACGTAGCTATTGAAGACGGACGGAAGTGTCAAGGCCTAGCCTTCGGGCGAAGCTGTTATAGTGAAATCGGATCCAAGAAAAGCCGAAGTGAAGCAACCCGTACCAAAACCGACACAGGTGGTCGAGGAGAGAATCCTAAGGTGCTCGAGTGAGTCGTGGCTAAGGAACTAGGCAAAATAGTCTCGTAACTTCGGAAGAAGAGACGCCAACAGCAATGTTGGCCGCAGTGAAGAGGCCCAGGCGACTGTTTATCAAAAACACAGGACTCTGCTAAATCGAAAGATGCTGTATAGGGTCTGACACCTGCCCGGTGCTGGAAGGTTAAGGAAGGGCGTTAGCGTAAGCGAAGCGTTTGACTGAAGCCCCAGTAAACGGCGGCCGTAACTATAACGGTCCTAAGGTAGCGAAATTCCTTGTCGGGTAAGTTCCGACCTGCACGAATGGTGTAACGATCTGGGCACTGTCTCAGCCACGAGCTCGGTGAAATTGTAGTATCGGTGAAGATGCCGATTACCCGCAATGGGACGAAAAGACCCTGTGAACCTTTACTATAACTTCGTATTGACTTTGAGTAAGTAATGTGTAGGATAGGTGGGAGACTTTGAAGCAGGCACGCTAGTGTTTGTGGAGTCAACGTTGAAATACCACCCTTTACTTACTTGGAGCCTAACTTCTTTCAGAAGGACATTGCGTGGTGGGTAGTTTGACTGGGGTGGTCGCCTCCAAAAGAGTAACGGAGGCTTTCAAAGGTACCCTCAGCACGCTTGGTAACCGTGCGTAGAGTGTAATGGCATAAGGGTGCTTGACTGTGAGACCAACAAGTCGATCAGGTGCGAAAGCAGGACATAGTGATCCGGTGGTTCCGTATGGAAGGGCCATCGCTCATAGGATAAAAGGTACTCCGGGGATAACAGGCTAGTCTCCCCCAAGAGCTCACATCGACGGGGAGGTTCGGCACCTCGATGTCGGCTCGTCACATCCTGGGGCTGGAGAAGGTCCCAAGGGTTGGGCTGTTCGCCCATTAAAGTGGCACGCGAGCTGGGTTCAGAACGTCGTGAGACAGTTCGGTCTCTATCTATTGCGGGCGTTAGATGTTTGAGAGGGCTTGATTCTAGTACGAGAGGACCGAATTGAACAAACCTCTGGTGTATCAGTTGTACCGCCAGGTGCACCGCTGAGTAGCTATGTTTGGAAGAGATAAGCACTGAAAGCATATAAGTGCGAAACTCGCCTCAAGATGAGACATCTTTTAAGGGTCGTGGGAGATGACCACGTTGATAGGCTACAGGTGTAAAGTTGGTAACAGCATAGCCGAGTAGTACTAATTACCCGTAGATTTATAGCCTATTCATAAGTAATGAGTAATAGGTAATGAGCAATCATGCTTATCATAACTTAGCTTAAGTATTTATAAGTGCAACACTGGTTTTGCCTTTGTGATGAAATTTACCGATAAAAAGCTAATGGCCAATGGCAATAAGCCAATAGCCAACAGCTATATACAACCTTTAGGGTGGTTTTAGCGGTGGGGCTCACCTGTTCCCATTCCGAACACAGAAGTTAAGCCCACCAGCGCCGATGGTACTGCGAAAGCGGGAGAGTAGGTCGCCGCCAGTTTTTATTTAAAAGTCTCATAGATTAAATTCTATGAGACTTTTTTTTTGGCTACAACTCTCCATCTCTCATCTTAATCTATCCCTTATCAAAGGAAAGAAGCAAGGGAAAAGTAAAAAGAAACAAGGGAAAAGTAAAAAGAACCAGGAGAAAAGGAAATAGAACAAAGTAAAAAGTAAAAAGTAAAAAGTAAGAAGTAAGAAGTAACAAGAGAAAAGTAAAGAAGCCGGAGAATGTAATCATTCATCATTCATCAATCATCAATATTGTTTGCCATTCCTAGCCGCGATAGAAACGGTTACCCCGCAGCGGGAACAGGAAAAGTGAGGGCACTAACCCGGGAAGCAGGGCGCGAGGAGTAAGAGTGGATAGCGGGATAAAGCTCCTGAAAATATGATCTGGGTTTGAGAAAACAAATTGTTATAAAGCGTATATATTTTTATATGGTGTTACTTGTTGATTTGGCTAACTAGCAATATATTTGAATTAGAATTAAACCAGTGTATATGTGCAGATACGCAGGAAAAACATATAAATCTCATTTTGTATGTTTCAGATGTAGAAAATCTTTTAAGCAGACTCATTCTTCTGATATTTTAGAAAGGGTCAGAAAAGATAAATATTTTAATAAAATTAGAGGAGTCAATATTCGAAATGTCTCACGAATTTTTGTAAAAAAAGAGCATGATCAGTTAGAAAAAGTAATTTCAGAAATAGAAAATCGCGAGATAAAATGTCCTGAATGTTCAAGTTTGATGGCAGATTTAGGACTGGATTTTAAAGCACCAAAGAAAAGCGCTGCTAAAGAATGGAAAATTGTTGAAAGTCTTTACAGAATCGGGAAAGTTTTTCATTCTTGTGGTTGTGAAGGGCCAGGTTATATTCCGCAAAATCTGAAAGATTATAAAGAATATTTAATGGATAGGTTGGAAATGTATAAGAATTATCAAAGTGTTTATCAGAATTCATCTGAAAAGGATTTTTCTGATAAGATGGAAAGAGTCATTTATTGGTCTCAAAAAATAATTCGAGTACAAGATGAAATTCTTCGTTATGGATTTGCTGTTCGTTGATTTCATTACAAAGCCTTATGACTTTCAGAATATCAAATAAGTCTCATATAATTAATAATTCTTCTCAGATTTTTAGAATTTTTTTTTAAAATATTGTCAATGAAAATTATTTATCGTAATATTGCGATATAGTTTAAATATGGGAGCTACAAAAACAGATTTTTTTACAGATGAACAAAACAGAATTGCTACCATTGCAAAAGCTTTAGGGCATCCTGCGAGAATCGCTATCATTGAATATTTGCTGAAGGTAAATGAGTGCATCTGCGGAGATATAGTCAATGAGCTTCCTTTGGCACAGCCTACAGTTTCCCAACATCTGAAGGAATTAAAAAATGCCGGACTCATCAAAGGAAATATAGAAGGAAATTCTATCTGTTACTGTATTGATGAGAATGCATTTGAGGTACTGAATTTATTTTTTTCAAAAGTAATTTCTACTGTTAAAAAGCAAAAGTGCTGTTAAATTTTTTTGTCTTCAATTATCGTAATATTGCGATATTGTAATATATGATTAATTATAATTTTTTAAACAATTAAAAAGAAAAATATGACCCTTGAACAGATCAAAAATATCCTTCCAACGTTGGATAATGTTGAATTTCAGTTGGAAAACGGAACTTTTGTACCGGAACATTTTCATGTAACAGAAATAGGGATGGTAAGCAAAAATTTTATCGATTGTGGTGGAACCATCAGAAAAGAAGAAAAAGTTAATTTTCAGCTTTGGAATGCAGAAGATGATGAGCATCGTCTTAAGCCGAGGAAACTTCTTCATATTATTCAGCTTTCGGAAGAGAAACTGGGAATTAGAAATTCAGAGATTGAAGTGGAATATCAGGATACAACGATTGGTAAGTATGACCTTGAATTTAATGGAAAACATTTTATCCTTAAAAATAAAAAGACTGCCTGTCTTGCGCAGGATTCATGTGGAATTCCGCAGGAAAAGGAAAAATTAAGTCTGAAAGAGCTTGGTCATAAAACATCTCAATGCGCTCCGAACTCGGGATGCTGTTAATTTAAAGTAACTGTATGAATCCGAAATTATCTGTTTACCTAGAAAAAGTTCTTCAGCAAAAAATCAGCGAAGAGCGAAAAGTGGTTTTAAAAAGTCTCACTGACTATATTCAGCAAAAAACGGGAGAGAATAAAGAAGTGCGCCTCAATTTTATCTGTACTCACAATTCGCGCAGAAGCCATTTGTCACAGATTTGGGCACAGGTTGCAGCACATTATTATGAAATCCCGAATGTACAATGTTATTCGGGAGGAACGGAAGTTACCGAACTGTTTCCGAAAATTGCAGAAACTTTATCTGATGCAGGTTTTGAGGTCTGGAAATTAAGTGAAACTAAAAATCCTGTATATGCCATAAAATTTGATGAAAATACATTGCCTTTGATTGGTTTTTCCAAAAAATACGATGATCCGTTTAATCCTGAATGTAGTTTTGCCGCTATAATGACCTGTTCTTCTGCCGACGAAGGGTGTCCGTTTATTCCCGGAGCCGAAAAAAGAGTTCCGCTTACTTTCGAAGATCCTAAAGTTTCGGATAACACTCCCCAACAAACTGAGGTTTATGAAAAAAGAAGTTTGGAGATTGCTTCAGAAATGTTTTATGTATTTTCTCAAATAGATTGTAGATGAATCCTAAATTAAAGTTTTTAGACAGATATTTAACGCTCTGGATCTTTCTGGCAATGATTGTCGGCGTTTCTTTGGGTTACTTTTTTCCTGAAATTTCCCGGGTTACACAATCTGTTTCTTCGGGAACTACAAATATTCCTTTGGCTGTCGGATTAGTTCTCATGATGTATCCTCCTTTGGCAAAAGTAGATTACAGTCTCCTTCCACAGGCTTTTAAAGATAAAAAAGTAATCTCAGTTTCTCTGTTTTTAAACTGGATTGTGGGACCTGTTTTAATGTTTGTTCTGGCAGTAATTTTTCTTAAAAACGAACCGGATTACATGATCGGTCTTATCCTGATTGGTTTGGCAAGATGCATCGCCATGGTAATTGTCTGGAACGATCTCGCAAGAGGAAATCGCGAATATGCTGCTCTTTTGGTAGCATTGAACAGTGTTTTTCAGATTTTTTCCTACAGTTTTTTTGCATGGCTTTTCATTAATGTGCTTCCTCAGAGATTAGGTCTTGGAAATTTCAGTATTTCCGTGCCGATGCGAGAGGTCACGGAAAGTGTACTGATCTATCTTGGAATTCCGTTTCTGGCCGGATTTTTATCTCGCTATCTTCTTATAACATTTAAAGGAAAGGACTGGTACAACAGGAAATTTATTCCGGCAATTTCTCCGATTACTTTGTATGCTTTGTTATTTACGATTGTGCTGATGTTCAGTCTTAAAGGGGATCAGATTCTGGAGCTTCCGATGGATGTGGTGAAAGTGGCGGTTCCGCTGATTTTTTACTTTATTATTATGTTTTTTATCAGTTTTCTGATGAATAAAATGATGAAAGTTCCTTATGATAAGAATGTTGCAATTGCTTTTACAGCTACCGGAAATAATTTCGAACTGGCTATCGCAGTAAGTATTGCTGTTTTCGGAATTCATTCTGCACAGGCTTTTGTAGGAGTTATCGGTCCTTTGGTAGAAGTTCCGGTTCTTATTCTTCTGGTGAAGGCAAGTTTATATTTAAAACATAAACAGAGTAATCTGTAGTTGAAAATCAGTTTTAAAATCATTATTCCGGATGCTGAAATCTCGGTGAAAATTTCGTACTTTTGGCATGAAAAATTTCTAAAACTAAAAGTAAAATGGACATTATTTTCGACCTGATTGAAAAAGAAAGACAAAGACAAACTCATGGCATTGAGATGATTGCATCGGAAAACTTTGTTTCTGATAATGTAATGAAAGCTATGGGAAGCGTATTGACTAATAAATATGCTGAAGGATATCCCGGAAAAAGATATTACGGAGGTTGTGAAGTCGTAGACGAGGTTGAAACTCTGGCGATCAATAGAGCTAAAGAGCTTTTCGGTGTAGAGTATGCAAATGTTCAGCCACATTCCGGATCTCAGGCGAATGCGGCAGTTTACTTGGCAGTTTTGAAACCCGGAGATAAAATAATGGGGATGGATCTTTCCATGGGAGGTCACCTTACGCACGGTTCTTCGGTTAATTTCTCAGGAATTCAGTATGATGTGGTTTCTTACGGAGTTCAGAAAGAAACAGGTCTTATCGATTACGATCAGATGAGAGAAGTGGCTTTAAGAGAAAAACCTAAAATGCTTATTGCCGGTTTCTCTGCATATTCAAGAGATCTGGATTATGCAAAATTCAGAGAAGTTGCAGACGAAATCGGAGCTACACTTTGGGCAGATATTGCTCATCCTGCCGGTTTGGTGGCAAAAGGTCTTTTAAATAATCCTTTTGAACACTGTCATGTAGTAACCACAACCACTCACAAAACGTTGAGAGGACCAAGAGGAGGGATGATCATGATGGGGAAAGATTTTGAAAATACGTATGGTCATAAAACGCCAAAAGGAGAAACTAAGATGATGAGTCAGGTTCTGGACGGAGCTGTTTTCCCGGGAATTCAGGGAGGTCCGCTGGAACACGTTATTGCGGGTAAAGCAGTTGCTTTCGGAGAAGCTTTGGACGATCAGTTCTTAACATACGCGAAGCAGGTTCAGGCTAATGCACAGGCTTTGGCAAAAGCAATGATCGACAGAGGATTTGATATTGTAAGCGGTGGAACAGACAACCACTTAATGTTGGTAGATCTTAGAAATAAAAATGTAAACGGTAAGGAAACAGAGAAAGCTTTGGTTCTTGCAGACATTACCTGTAACAAAAATATGGTTCCTTTTGATGATAAATCACCATTCACCACTTCAGGAATCAGATTAGGAACGGCTGCTATTACGACAAGAGGTCTGAAGGAGAATGATATGGATACCATTGCAGGATTGATTTCGGATGTGGTAGACAATATCAAAAATGAAGAAGTAATTTCTTCGGTAAGAAAAAAAGTAAATGAATTAATGGAAGGTAAAGCTTTATTCAACTATTAATTTTCAAAGAAATAAATAATAAAGAATGGGCTTTTGCTCATTCTTTTTTGTGTAAAAAATATATGGAGAAAAAGTCTTTTACTTTTGAAGAGATTAAACTGAAACTGGTTAACTATTGTGTGTATCAGGATCGCTGTCATGCAGAAGTTGAGCAGAAAATGAGAGAATTTCTTTTAATTGATGAAGCGAAGGAAGAAATTATGCTTTATCTGATGAAAGAAAATTATCTGAATGAAGAACGGTTTACGCGAAGCTACATCAGGGGTAAGTTTTACATCAAACATTGGGGGAAGACGAAGATTAAAATTCATCTGAAACAAAAACAGATTTCCGATAAATTAATCAGTATATGTTTTGATGAAATTCATGAGGATGATTATGAAAAAACGATCCGTAAAATTTATCAGGATTATTACGATAAACAAAGTGGATTGAAAGAATATCAAAGAAAAGCAAAAACAATCAAATATTTAATAAGCAGAGGCTTTGAATATGAGAAAATAATTGATAATTTTGGAAATGCATAAATGATAAAATTGTTTTATTTTGAAAGAAGAACAAATCTGGCTTTCACCACCGCATATGGGAGGGACGGAGCTGAAGTATATACATGAAGCATTCGATACCAACTGGATTTCTCAGTTTGGAAATAATATCGATGTTTTTGAGAAGAATCTCGAAGAATATTTAGGTGAAAATTCTTTTGTAACCGCTCTCTCATCCGGAACTGCTGCCATTCATTTAGCTTTACGACTGTTAAATGTAGAGCAGGGAGATTTTGTAATCTGCCAGTCCTTTACTTTTGTGGCATCGGTAAATCCTGTTTTGTATTTAAAAGCGATCCCCGTTCTTGTAGATAGTGAACCTTCCACATTGAATATTTGCCCTAATGCATTGGAAGATGCTGTAAAATATTGTTTGCAGAAAGGAAAAAAGCCCAAGGCAATTGTTGCAGTAAGTCTTTATGGAATGCCCTTTATGGTGGATGAAGTTCTGGAAATTTCAAAAAAATATGATATTCCCCTCATTGAAGATAGTGCAGAAGCTTTAGGGAGTAAATATAACAATCAGGCATGTGGAACTTTTGGTGACCTATCTATTATAAGTTTCAATGGAAATAAAATTATTACGACTTCTGGAGGAGGCATTCTTATTTCAAAGAATAAATCTGCTAAAGACAGAGCTCTTTATCTTGCAACACAGGCAAAGGAAAATAAGGATTTTTACAGTCATTCTGAAGTAGGTTATAATTATCGGATCAGCAATATACATGCAGGAATAGGGAGAGGACAGATGGAGGTTCTTGAAGATAGGATTAAGTCAAGAAGAAAAAATCATATTTTCTATCAAGAATTATTTAATCGTTTTGATGATCTGAATTTATTTTCTGAGCCTTCTGAAAAATTTTATTCAAATTATTGGTTAAATGTGATTTTAATTGATGGTTTACATTGGAATAAAGAAAATTTACGGAATATATTTTCTGAGAATAACATAGAAACCAGATATTTGTGGAAGCCAATGCATTTACAGTCGTTATACAAAGATTATATTTTTTTTGGAAATAATATTTCTGGCGCTTTTTTTGATAGAGGTCTTTGCCTTCCTTCTGGAAGTAACATAACAGAAAAGTGTAAAGAAAGAATTACCAGAACATTATATAATTATAGAAATTAAATTTGCTATCAATTCAAAAATCGATGAAATTTTATTGTAATTTTACGCGAAGATAAATGGGGTTGCTTTTTTACCCAACTTTAATTTTAAATTATATGAACACAAGTATAGACAATGTACGATTCTCTTAGAAAGAAAATTTTTGGAGGAGATAATGTTGTCAGTCTCTCTGATGTAAGATATTTGCCCAGATGGATAATATTAATAATTGATATTATTATTCTGGTAGTATCGTTATTTTTATCTACCTATATTATAGAAAAAATTACCCAGCGTGAATTTATCTATGATGATAAGAGTCTTGTATTTTTATCGATCATTGTTATAAATGCTTTATTTATGTATGTTTTTAAAACATATGCAGGAATTATAAGGCATTCTACTTTCACGGATCTGTTTAAACTTTTGACTTCATGCTTCTGTACAATGGTTACGGTAGCTACAATCAATATCTTTTATTTCTGGTTCACCGGCGGAAAATTTATTTTAACACCCTATCTGATATTGTATTTCATCATCTCGTTTATGGGATTGTTTCTTTTCAGATTATATGTGAAAGAATTTTTTCATATCGTAAGAGAATATAGAAGAAGTACACTTAAGAAGAGAATTCTTGTTTTAGGAATCGATGAGCAGTCTATTGCCATCGCGAGAGCTATTCTGGATAATCCGAGTCTTCCTTATCATGTCGTGGGCTTTTTAACCCAGAGAACAGATTCTAAAAGAGCATCGTTATTAGGAAAACCAATTCTTTCAAAAGAAAAAATTGAAAAACATTCGAAAGAAGAGCTTTTAGTTGATGGAGTGATCATTATAAAAGAAATGATGTCTAAAGATGAAATGAATTCCTGGGTAAATTTATTTCTGGAAAAAGATTTTAACATCTTTAAAGCTCCTTCTGTTCAGAAACTTAGAGACAGTGATCTTGGCGGTTCTATCAGAAATCTTCAGATTGAAGATTTATTAAACAGAAAACCTATTAAAATTGAAAGTGAAGATGTAAGAAGCAGACATTTTAACAAGACAATTTTAGTAACCGGCGGTGCAGGTTCTATCGGTAGTGAAATTGTTAGACAGGTTGCACAATTTAATCCTTCTCTTATCGTTGTATTAGATCAGGCTGAAACACCTCTGTATGATATTGAGCTTGAAATGAGAGAGAAATTTCCTCATATCACTTTTAAATTTGTATTGGCTGATGTTTCCAATAAGCATAGAATAGAACCATTGTTTCAAACCTATAATTTTTCTATGGTTTACCATGCTGCGGCGTATAAACATGTGCCATTGGTTGAGGAAAATCCACACGAAGGAATTATAGTGAATGTATTAGGTTCAAGGATCATTGCAACACTTTCCAGTAAGTATAACGTGAACAGGTTCGTAATGGTATCAACAGATAAAGCTGTAAATCCTACGAATGTGATGGGTGCTTCTAAAAGAGCTGCGGAATTATTTGTTCAGTCTTTGCAGAATGTGGAAGGAAACAAAACCAAATTTATTACAACAAGGTTCGGAAATGTTTTAGGATCTAACGGATCGGTAATCCCTTATTTTAAAAAGCAGATTGAAGCAGGCGGTCCTGTTACGATTACGCATCCTGACATTGTAAGATATTTTATGACGATTCCTGAGGCTTGTGAGCTTGTTCTTCAGGCCGGAACAATGGGACATGGCGGTGAAATTTTCGTTTTTGACATGGGAGAGCCTGTGAAAATTTTGGATCTTGCAAGAAGAATGATAAAATTATCCGGATTTGAGCCTAATATAGATATTAAAATTATTTATACAGGTTTAAGACCCGGAGAAAAATTATATGAAGAACTTTTGAGTGATGATGCAAAAACCTTGCCTACACACAATGAAAAGATTATGATCTCAAAAGATCCGAGCATGGAATTTTCAGAAATTGAATCCATGATAAATCTGGTTACAAGAGCTGCTGTCAAAAGAGATAAAGTAGAGGTTGTAAGAATTTTGAAAACCATTGTTCCTGAATTTAGAAGTAACAATTCTATTTACGAAATACTGGATAAATAGAAAAAATAATAAATGTATATTTGTACAATTTTAAAATATGATGAAAGGTAAAATACTGGCTGTATTACTGGCAGTTACATTAGTTTCGTGCAAAACCAATCCCAACGCACACAACGATCTGAATTATATGCAGAATATAGAAAATGTTGCAATAGAAGCTTCTGCTAAAAATTCTCAAAATACAATTCAACCGGGAGATCAGCTTGTTATTCTTATTACGGCTAAAGATTTAGATGTTGTTAAACCATTTAATCAAAATTTCTCATCCTCAGAATTTGTTCAGAATAATACATTTGCAGGTGGAAATACACCGGGACAAGGATCAGCAAATGTTACGGGCCCCACTTATATTGTTGATTCAAATGGAGAAATAGATTTTCCAATTTTAGGAAAGCTCAGTACTACGAATAAAACTTTAGTTCAGTTAAAGGACGAACTAAGAAACAGAATGAAAGAATTTGTTATTGATCCTACAATTTCTGTAAGACTTACCAACTTTAAAATTTCAATCTTAGGAGAAGTAAACAGACAGGGCGATTATATTGTGACTAACGGACAGGCAACTATTCTAAATGCCTTAGCAATGGCTGGAGATCTCACTACCTATGGAAGAAGAGATGATATCCTGATAATAAGAACAGAAAATGGACAAATTACTCATGGAAGAGTAAATGTGCAGGATGCTAATCTTATTAATTCTCCTTACTATAATCTCAAGCAAGGGGATGCTATCATTGTATCTGCTAACAACACAAAAGATGTAATCTCCAAACAAAATCCAAATACACCTCTCATTTTATCTGCAATTTCTATCGGTGTAACAGCTATCGCAGTTGTGGTAGGTCTATTTAAGAAATAAAAATGATGGAACAACAAAATATTCACTCAACAGAAATTGAAACTGAACTGAATGTAAGAGATATAATTCAGCCTTATTTGAAACGTTGGATGTGGCTTATTGGTAGTGTTATAGTATCGGTAACTCTTGCATATCTATATCTCAAAAGACAAGTTCCTATTTTTGAAGTTGCCTCTACAGTACTTATTAAAGATTCTAAATCAAATAATGTTGGAACACAGGATTTTGCTGCCTTAAGAGATATTTCTGGTATCGGTAAAATAGGGAGTAATGGAGTTGAAAATGAAATGGAAATTTTCAAGTCTAAAAAACTTGTACGTGAAGTGGTAAAGACTTTAGGTCTTGAAACAAATATTTATAATGGAGATTTAAAACATGAAATTTATGGAGAGACATCTCCTGTAAGAGTTAGAATTGTACAGGAAAAAGATGTAAAAAGTAAAATTTCAAGAGTAGTAAATTTAAAGATAAATGGAAATCAGTTAAAACTTTCTTCGGAAGGCATACCTGCAATTAATACCACCTTCAACAAAGTTATTAGTTTGCCTTATGCTAATATAATGATTTTAAAAAATGAGAATTATAAATCTGATAAAAAATTAAATGATGTTATATTAGATATTTCTACGATTGATGACAGAACTGATGCTTATCAGGCAGCTTTAAATGTGGCATTGGTAAATAAAGATGCAACAGTTATTAAACTTGCTATGAATTATGCAGAGGTGGATAAAGCCAAAACAATTATCAATAAATTGGTTCAGGTGTATAATCAGGATGCAATTGAAGATAAAAATACAGAGTTTAGAAATACCGCTAAATTTATTGCTGAAAGGATAGAGCAAATCGGGAAGGATCTAGGTGATGTAGAAAATCAGAAAGAAAGATTCAAGCAAAGTAATCAGATATCTGACTTAGAAACTGAAGTGAAATTAGGGCTGCAGACAAATGCGGAAGCTAAAAGTAAAGAGTTGGAAATTAATGCACAGCTTGAACTGACCGATGCTTTGTTGGGATACGTGGGTAACCAGAATTCTTATCAGACGTTACCAAGTAATTTAGGATTAAACAATCCTAGTGCAACGACAAATATTTCTTCGTATAATCAGTTAGTTTTAGAAAGAAACAAACTTCTCCAAAGTGCTACACCGGAAAACCCGCTTGTTGTTGATATTACAAAGCAGATCAATAATATCAGAACTTCTGTTATTCAGAGTTTACAGAAAAATAAGACAGGTCTTCAGTTAGCTAAAAATGGTTTGTCATCCGAACAAAATAGTATTTCTGGTAAAATTTCTAAAGTTCCGGTTCAGGAGAAACTTTTCAGAAGCATTGAAAGGCAACAGCAGATAAAAGAATCACTATACCTTCTTTTATTACAAAAAAGAGAAGAAACTGCTATATCCATGGCAGTTACTGCCCCTAAAGCAAGAGTTGTTGATAAAGCTTTTGTAGGAATGAAAGTTGCGCCTAGAGGAATGGTAATTTTACTTTCCGGATTTTTAATAGGCTTTTTGATTCCAATTGCTATTATTTATCTTCAACAGTTATTCAATGATAAGGTAAAAACGAAACATGATCTTGAAAAATTAACGAACAGAAAACCAATCATTGGAGAAATTCCTAGTATGGAAAGAGGTCAGGAAGAATTGGTTAAGATGAATGATCTGTCTCCTATGGCAGAGTCTTTCAGAATCTTAATTACCAATATGAACTTCATGTTTCCTAAAAATATCAAAAAAGGGAGAACTGTATTTGTAACTTCTACGGTTAAAGGAGAAGGAAAAACACACGTTTCTGTAAATCTTGCTTTAACGATGGCAACTCCTAAAAAGAAGATCATTATCATCGGTTCAGATATAAGAAATCCTCAGTTACAAAGATATAATACAGCAAGAAAAGGTTTAGCAGGACTTACCGAGTTTTTATATGATGATCAGGTTTCTGTAGAAGATATTGTACACCAGAGTGCTTTTAATCCTTATCTGGATGTAATCTTCTCGGGAAGTATTCCTCCAAACCCGACAGAATTATTGTCTAATGGCAGATATGAAGACCTTCTTGCAGACCTTCAGGGAACTTATGATTATATTATTATTGATACGGCTCCGTTAATGCTCGTTACAGATACATTGTTAATTGCAAATATGGCAGATGTAACACTATATGTAACAAGATCAAGACATACTGAAAAATCTCTAATCGATTTTGCTAACAAACAGATAGAAGGACACAAAATAAAAAATGTTGCTTTTATATTAAATGATGTAAACAAAGAGTACTTTGCTTATGGAAATAAATATGGATACGGATATACGGCAACAGATGACAGAAGCTTTTTTGATAAGGTAAAAAGTATTTTTACTAAAAATGATGAAAACAAATAAAAATTATAAAATTGCCGTAATCGGTCAGGGTTATGTCGGGCTTCCATTAGCTTTAGAATTTTCAAAACACTTACCTGTTTATGGATTTGATATTAATAAGCTTAGAATTGAAGAACTGAAAAATGGTGAAGACCATACGTTAGAAGCCGATTCTCAGGAAATTAAAGAACTTTTGCAAACAGCTTCTGAAACCAATTTTAAAAAAGGATATGTTCCATCATATTCTCTTGATGAAATCTCAGAGGCAAATGTGTATATCGTAACTGTTCCTACACCGATAGATCGATTTAATTCTCCCGACCTTACCTTTTTGATAAAAGCAAGTGAAATGTTAGGAAGAATCCTTAAGAAAGATGATATCGTGATTTATGAATCTACTGTATATCCCGGATGTACGGAAGAAGAATGCATTCCGGTATTAGAAAAAGAATCTGGATTAAAACTAAATGATGATTTTTTTGTAGGTTACTCACCTGAAAGAATTGTTCCCGGAGATAAGATAAATACTTTAGTAACGATTAAAAAAGTTACCTCAGGTTCTACGCCGGAAATTGCTGAAGATATAGATAATTTGTATCAACTAATAATTAAAGCAGGAACCCATAAAGCGCCAAGTATTAAGGTCGCTGAAGCTTCAAAAGCAATTGAAAATGCTCAGCGGGATGTAAATATTTCCTTTGTAAACGAGTTAGCATTAATATTCGACAGAATTGGTATAGATACTCATGATGTTTTAGAAGCTGCCGGTACAAAATTTAATTTTTTAAAATATCGTCCCGGGTTAGTAGGAGGACACTGTATTTCAGTAGATCCCTATTATTTGGCTCATAAAGCAGGACAGCTTGGCTATCATCCACAGGTAATTTTAAGCGGCAGAAGAGTAAACGATATGATGCCTGAATTTATTGCCGGAAAAGTTGTAAAACTGATGATCCGGAAAGGGATTCAGATTAAAAATGCAAATGCATTAATTTTAGGAATTACCTTCAAAGAAAATTGTCCGGATATCAGAAATACGAAAGTTGTAAACATCTATTCCGAGCTTAAACAATATGGTCTCAATGTAGATATTTATGATCCTTGGGCGGATAAAGAAGAAGTGAAATCTGAATATAATATTGAAACTCTTGAAAATATTATTAAAGATAAGAAATATGAGGTTGTTGTTTTAGCAGTTTCACATAACGAATTTAAAACGCTCGATATCGCTACATTAAAAGCTGATAATTCTGTGGTATTTGATGTGAAAGCATTTTTAGATAGAGATATAGCAGATGCACGACTGTAAAAATATTTTGAATATCCGGATAAGAATCACTATATAAAAGCTGTAGGGATTGAATTAGAATATCTAAAAAAGATAATGATGCTTGAAAAAAAAAAGTTAGTAAGAAATATAGCTTCTTTGGGAATTATTCAGATAGTTAATTATATATTTCCATTGATCACTGTACCATATGTATCCAGGATAATTGGTCCGGACGGATATGGAATTATCAACTATGCGATGGCATTTATTGGATATTTCACGCTTCTTATTGCTTATGGTTTTGATTTAACTGCTACCAGAAGGATATCACAGAATTCTAATAATAAAGAATATATTAACGAAATTGTCTCTGAAGTATTTACATCAAGAATAATTTTATATGCAGTATCCTGCATTTTATTTGCCATTTCTCTTTATTTTTTTACCCCTATACAGAAAGATCTTTCAGTTGCGGTAATACTATTTATAGGCTGTATATCTACAGTAATTTCTCCTCAATATATCTTTCAGGGATTACAGGAACTGGAAATTTTCGCTAAGCTTAATTTTGTTAAGGGACTTATAAATACAGCATTAGTTTTTATTTTGATTAAGCATAGTTCAGATTATTACTGGATTCCTCTGCTCTCAACAATTTTTTTGATATCGACGAATGTATTTCTTTTTCTGTACGCTATCAGAAAATTTCAAATTAAGTATAGATTGGTATCTTTCAGAAAATCATTCAAACTTATTTTTGATGAAAGAATGATCTTCTTTTCCACCATTGTGATTAGTCTATATACTTCTACCAATACTGTAGTTTTAGGTTTTTTTGCTGATATTAAAGAAGTTGGTTACTATACAACAAGCCAGAATTTCCTTAATATAGTTAATTCAATGCTTATGATTCCAATTTCTACAGCACTTTATCCTTTTATTGGAAAAGCATTCTCTATATCAAGAGATCATGGAATAACTCTGATAAAAAAAATTGTTCCAATAGTTTTTTATCTTACTTTTTTTGCATCTGTTGCACTTCTTTTATTTGCGCCATTTTTGGTCAGGCTTATTTATGGGCATCAATTTGATAATTCTATTAATGTTTTAAAAATTATCTCTTTTATACCATTTATCGTTGGTCTTTCAAATATTTTCGGCATACAGCTTATGTTAAATTTAGGTTTGGATAAAATGTTTTTCAGAACAACTTTCATAGCGAGTATTGCAGGTCTTATACTGAATATATTTATGAGTAAATATTGGGGATACATAGGAACAGCCTGGAATTGTGTAATTATAGAGTGCCTAGTAACCTTTTTAATGTATCTTGCATTGAAAAAAGAAAAAATAGGTATTTTTAAAGCGGATTATTTCAGCCCAAAACAAATTTTCTTGACATTAAAAAATAGAAACGAATAATAAAATGAAAAAATATCTAATCATTGGATCTGGATTTTCCGGAGCTGTTATTGCAGAACAACTGAGTAAGAATCCTGAAAATCATATCACTGTAATAGATGAGCGTGATCATATAGGAGGAAACTGCTATACAGAGAGAGATTCGGAAACCAATGTAATGGTACACAAATACGGTCCGCATATTTTTAATACAGACAATAAAGAAGTTTGGGATTACATCCAAAATTTTTGTGAAATGGTTCCGTTTGTAAATCGTGTAAAATCAATTTATAAAGGGAACGTATATTCTATGCCTATTAATCTGCATACCATAAACCAGTTTTTTAATAAAACAATGCGTCCGGATGAGGCAAAAGTATTTATAGAATCTATTGCAAAAAAAGATATTGAAGAACCCCAAAATTTCGAAGAGCAAGCCATGAAGTTTATCGGGGAAGATCTTTATAAAGCTTTCTTTTATGGTTATACAAAAAAGCAGTGGGGATGTGAACCTACAGAATTACCGGCAAGTATTCTGAAAAGATTACCTGTAAGATTTAATTATAATGATAATTATTATGCAAATCCTTATCAGGGTATTCCCAGAGATGGATATACGGCAATTTTCGAGAAGATGCTTTCTGCTGACAATATCGAAGTTAAGCTTAATACGAAGTTTGATTCTTCATGGGATCTTTCAGAATATGAAAAAGTTTTCTATTCCGGACCTATAGATGCTTTTTTTGATTATAAATACGGAAGACTATCGTACAGAACGGTATACTTTGAAAGAGCTGTAGCTGAAGGAGATTATCAGGGTAATCCTGTAATAAATTATGCAGATCCTGAAGTTCCATTTACCAGAGTACACGAGCATAAGCATTTTACTCCTTGGGAAGAACATGAAAAAACAACTTACTTTAAAGAATTCAGTAAAGAAACTGAAGAAGCAGATATTCCTTACTATCCGAAAAGATTAACGGAGGATATGGAAAAACTTGCATTGTACGAAGAAGAGGTTAAAAAAATGGATAAAATTTATTTTGTGGGAAGATTAGCGACCTATAGATATATGGATATGCATCATGTAATAGGTGAAGCTTTAGATTTAATAAAAAATTTAAAATAATGAAAGTTCTTCAAATTTGTACAGGTTTTGATATTTCTTTTAATGGAGGGATAACAAACTATGTAAGAAATATTTCCGGTACAATGGCAGATAACGGTCTTGATGTAACAGTATTGTATTCGGAAGATAATAAAGAAGAAAAAAACTATAACTTTAAAACTCTTAGTATTGATCCAAAATTAAGACCTTTTCATCTAAGCAGTGTTATTACTAATGAAGATGTAGATGTTGTGGAAAAAGTTGTTAAAGATCTTTCTCCGGATATTATTCATGTTCATATGATGATTGATCTTCCGTTAAAGGTTTTGGAAGTTTTAAAAAAATATGCAAAGGTTATTATTTCTCTTCATGATTATTCTTATGTGTGCAATAGAATTATCCTGCTGGATAAAGATGGAAAATTGTGTACAAATAGTAAAGAAAATTTAAAATGTAATTCTTGTATTTCATACGAAGAAACACTTGATCAGAAATATATTGGAGGGGGTATAAGAAAAGGCCTGAAACTGCTTAAAGTAAAAAAAATAGCTAATTCCAGTGGTCATCATGAAAGGTTTTTGGAAGGTAGAAAATTATTCAAAAATGTTGATGCACTGATTGCTGTTTCCCACAGAGTTAAAGAAATTTATCAGGAAAATGGATATGAAAATGATTTATTTGTAGTAAACCACATAGGTAATTATACTGCTGATGAAAGTTTCAGAAAAAATTTTACAACAAGAGAGAAAAAAGAAAAAAACCAAAAAATTAAATTTGGTTTTATTGGTAATTTACACTTTCATAAAGGAGCCGATCTGTTTTTAAAGTTAGCAGAAAATAGCAATCATGAATTTCATATTTATGGTGGAATAGAGGATTATGTATTAGAAAAAATACAAACTATGCCTCATGTATTTTATCACGGCAGATATCAGCACAGTGATTTAGTAGATATTTTAAAGAAAATTGATGTAGGTTTAGTATTATCCATCTGGGAAGATAATGCCCCTCAGGTTGTATTTGAATTTTTGAATGCAGGTATTCCTATAGTTGGTACCAAGATGGGAGGTATTCCTGATTTTGTTACCAACAATAATGGTTTTCTTTTTGAGCCCAATGAGGATGGAATTAACTCTGCTTTACAGCTAATGAATTCTGACGATGTATATAATTTATATAACAGAGTTATTAATAATATTAAAGGTACAAAAACGGCATCAGAGCATATGGATGAACTTATGAATATCTATAAACAAATTGTATGATAGTATTTCTCAAGTTAATAAATGCATTGCGAATTGAATTCTTTAACTGGATTTCATTAAAAATAGCTTCTGTTCGTTGGCGGCTGAATAATAAACATAATTACACCGCACTTGGTAATAATATTAAAGATATTAATAAAATAAAGGTTGGAAAATACACCTATGGTAAAATCAATTTTCAATCTTTTGAGAATCCTAATGAGAAATTATCAATAGGCAATTTCGTGAGTATTGCTTCCAATGTATGTTTCATTCTAGGAGGAAATCATCAGATAGATACATTTACTACCTTTCCGTTGAAAACTTTTTTTGAAAAATTAAGCCCTTTGCAGGATGCCACTACCAGAGGCGAAATAGTGGTAGAAGATGAAGTTTGGATCGGCACAAATGTAATTGTAATGTCTGGAGTTACAATCGGAAAAGGAGCAATAGTTGCTGCGGGAAGTGTTGTCACTAAAAATGTTTCACCTTTTTCAATTGTAGGTGGAAATCCTGCAAAATTTATTAAATGGAGAATTCCTGAAGAACTAATAGAGTCTAGAATGAATGTCAACTTAATAGACTTTAATATAGATTTTATTAAACAGAATATGGATACTTTTTATAAAAAAATAGACCAAGAAGTTTTAGAAAAAATAAAGAGTAAAAATTGATATGCAAGTCTCTATAATCATTGTAAATTATAATACGAAAGATATAACGGAGAATTGTATAGCATCCATTATATCTCAAGCAAAGGACGTAGAATATGAAATTATCTTAGTAGATAATGCATCTTCAGATGGCTCAAAAGAATATTTTGAAAAGAGGAATGGAATTCATTATATCTATTCTAATGAGAATTTGGGATTTGGTAGAGCCAATAATCTGGGAGCAGAAAAAGCTAAAGGAGAACTTCTTTTTTTATTAAATTCAGATACTATCTTAATTGAAAATTCCATTAAAAAAATGTGTGATTTCTTTTACAAAAATGAGAATAAATTAAACATCGGAGTCTTAGGCTGTAAATTGATTGATGCAAAACACGAAGTCGCACATTCTGGTGGATATTTTCCGACACCTTTCAGCGAATATCTTTTAATGTTTTCTTCATATTTCAAATTTAAAAATGCTGAATTTATTATTGATGAGAACAAAGAATATCAGATGATTGAAAAAGTTACAGGAGCCGATATGTTGCTAAGAAAGACTCTTTTTGACTCGGTTTCCGGCTTTAGTCCTCTCTTTTTTATGTATTTCGAAGAGACGGATATGCAAAAAAGAATTTCAAAACTTAAATATAAAAATTATATTTACAATAATAGTTCGATCATACATTTAGAAGGTGCTAGTTTTAATAAGGTAATTGCCAATTCAAAAAGAGTTATAGTACAAAGAAGCAAAAATTTGTATTTTAGAAGGAATTTCAGCAGCTATATTCTGTATGTCATTGTAGATATGTTTTTTAATTTGCTAAGATTATTTAATTCAAATTATACCAGGCATGAAAATATGATCTTTATAAAAGAAAATATAAAATCTTATTTTTCTAATAAGCGTGCTGCCAATAGTAAATATTAATAAATTTTTACAATTCTAAAGTGATAAAATTCAAATTAAGCAAAACAAATTTTATACTGTTAAATATATTTATTTTTCTGATCATCATAGTCAGATCTATATATCTCTATGACGTAGTAAAAAATAGAGAGGTTTTTTTTGAATTAATTATTGCTTTTTTAAGTAGCATCCTTTCACTGGTTCCATTTACTTTATCATGGTATAAGTTTGGAAGACCGAGACTTACGGACTGGGTTAAATTCTCAACTTTCTTATACCTGATCTTAAATTATTATCTCGTTTCGGATAAATTTTACTTGAAGGATGTAGGGATTTATGGAGAAGTTTACGTTAATATCTCCTACATATACGATACTTTGGTTGTCATATTTGTCGGGCTGCTCACAATAAATATTATTGATTTAGTTTTTTTAGTTATTAATTTTAAAAATGTAAAGAATACAGCAAGTTTGAAGTTGGATAGTACCTATGTACTAAGAAATGAGAAAATATTCATTTATTTGTCTATCATTTCTATGGTTTTATCCTATTTTTTATTGTTAACGGGTTTGATTGGGTATGGAGCCGACGGAGAGGCAGCATCTGGTTCTTATTCATTCTTAATTCAGATCATCAATTATTTTTCTCCTCTTTTTTATTTTACGTATGTTATTATAAAATTCATGTCGGGCAATAATTCAAAATTATTTTCGAATAGCTTTAAGTTGTATAATATACTTTATATAATTTTTGGTTTGGTTGCAGGGATGAAAGGGATATTAATTTTCGGGATAGTATTATTTTTAATACCATTTTTAGCATCAGGAAGAGGTATTCCTCTTAAGGTAATTATACCGTTAGCTTTATTTTTAATTATTTTATATCCTTTTAATAGTAATTATCGTGAAGCTTTGACAAACACTAATTCTAAGGTAACAGCGATGCAGATTGCGGCGGTAAAAACAATAAATATTGATTTTTCAGGCAGCTTAAATGAAAATACAAACAGTTACTCAGACAGGATATCCATGTTTTCTTATTTATTATTTTCAGTTGAAAAGGAGCCGGATTGGAATTTTTATAAAAATATGGAGCGTTTTGTTTATTTGCCTGTAAGTATGGTTCCCAGAATTCTTATACCTTCAAAGCCTGCCGAAGAAAATGGAGCACATCTTCAACAAATGATCGTAAGGGGAGTTAGAAATTCGCCTACACCAACCGTATATGGATGGGCATATCTGGAAGGTGGGGTAATTTTTGTTTTTTTACATGTTGCTATTCTTTCTATTGTATTAAACATCATACAGTTTCTTCCATTTAAGGGCAGTATGTTTTATTTCATATTTTACTCTCAGGTTTTGATAAAAAGTATTATCATAGAGCAGGATGTGTATTTCTTTATTGCTACCTTATTTCAAATGATTTTTGTATACTATTTCTTTTCAAAAATCTTTTTCAAAAAAGTTATCAGTAAATAATTATCTTAAAAACGATGATGATAATTATTTTATTTTTATTGATCTTATTATTTACAATAATCGAGCACCAGAGAAAAAATAATTTTCATCAGGCATTATTCATATTCTCTCTTTTTTTTATTGTCTTATTGGAATCTATCAAGTTCGATTCCGGAATGGACTTTTGGAATACCTATAATCATTACCAGTTTTTTAAATTAAATGATACAAGATATCGTTATGAATTTTTGTACAAATATTTAGTATATTTTTTCAGAAATATTCTGAATTTCAGCTATCCGTTTTTTTTGTTTTTTTATTATTCTGTCATTTATAGCTTATATTATTTTTCTTTAAATAAAATTACTAAATACCCAATAACTGGATTATTACTTGTATTTGCCTGTACAGTTGGACTTTTTGGGAGTAACCGACAGCTTTTAGCAATTGCAATTGGCTTTTTTGCATATATCTATTTTTTAAAGGAAAAGAAAATATCATATCTGGGTTTTATTTTAATTGCTACTTTTTTTCACTATTCTGCATTTATCTATGTTTTTTTGCTTTTTTTAGATAGAAGGATAAATGATAAAATTTGGATTGTTACACTATTTGCTTTATTATTATTAAATATTACTGGTCTTAATTTTACAATTTTTAATTTTGTAATTAGTAATTTTGCTCCTGAAAAAATATCACATATTATTAAAGGATATAATATGGGCTTTGCAAAAATGCAATCAAATTATTATATGTTTGTACTTGGAATTATAAGAAGAGGTTTACCGATATTTCTTATGATTCGGTATAAAAATTTTTTACAACATAAATCTTATTATCAATTATTATTAAATACTCTATTTTTTTCATTGGCCGCCTATGTATTCTTTTTTGGAAAGTTAGAATACATGAGTTCCAGAGTTTCGGTATATTTTATAATTTTAGAAGTTATTTTATATGTTTGGCTTATTCCGGCTATGAATAAAATGGGGAAGAAAAATCTTTATTTAATTTTTTTACTTTTGTTTGCAGGTTTAGAATTTATCAAATATGTTTTTTCTGATCCAACTCCTTTTATTCCGTTCAAAACTTTATTCTTTTCTTTTTAAAATCATATGAAAGTCACTTTTTTTCAAAGATTCCCCAACCCAAAATTCTTAAGTATAGAAAAACTATTTTCCATACTTAATATTGAGATGATAAAAAGAGGGATTGATACAAAAAATATTTATGAAGTAAATCCTAATTTTTCATTGTTGGGATTTATAAAAACCAATCTTTTTTTTAAAAAAAATCAAAGTGAAATAAATCATATTACGGGAGCTATACACTGGTCTGTTTTTTTACTGAAAAGAAAGAATACAGTTCTTACCATACACGATGCCGGAAATATTTCGGAACTGAGAGGAATAAAGAAATATTTTTTTAAGATTCTATGGTTTTATTTACCATTGAAAAAATTAAAATATGTAACGGTAATTTCTGAAAAAACCAAAAAAGAATTAGTAGCATTGTTTCCCTGGGCAGAAAGTAAAATAACGGTAATACCCAATTGTCTTACCATACCCTATCAGGATTTCGAAAAACCGGTTAATTCCAAACCAGTAATTCTGGCAGTCGGATATTATCCTAAAAAAAATCTTGACAGAATTTTACAGGCTATTATCGGTATTGATGTTAAAATAATTATTATTGGTTTGCTATCTCCCGAAAGAATCAAATTTTTACAGGAAAATAATATTGATTATGTTAACTTTGAAAGAGCGAGTGAAGAGGAACTAATTCAAGCTTATAAAGATTCAGATATCTTATGTTTCCCTTCATTGTATGAAGGTTTTGGATTGCCTATATTAGAAGCACAGGAGATGAAGTGCTGTGTAATTACATCCAATATTAGTCCGATGAAAGAAGTTGCCGGAGACGGTGCTATACTTGTAAATCCAAACTCAGTGGAAGAAATAAGAAAAGCCATTAACAATATAATTTCCGATTCGGAATTAAAAAATAAATTGTTAGAATTAGGACAACAAAATGTTGTTAAATACCATCCCGAAGTAATAGCAGAACAATACATCAATTACTATAAAATGATCCTAGATCAAAAATAGTCTTTCTCTTATCTATGCAAGATCAACAAGCTTAAAAATAGAAAATGAACACTAAAATTTTATATATATATAATATATTAAGACTTTTTTTACCTGAAACAAGTTTGTTTAGTCTTAAAAATAAAATACTTAGATTAGCTGGTGCAAAAATTGGAAATAATGTAAGAATTTGCTCTTCGGTAAAAATTTTAGGAGATGGCGATCTTGAAATTGGAGATAATGTATGGATCGGGATTAGTACATTAATTGTCAGTTCAAAATCAAGGCAAAATCCAAACGCGAAAATTACAATTGGAAGTAATATAGATATTGCTCCAAGAGTATACATAGGAACCGGTACTCATATTATAGATATTAATTCTGAAAATATAGCTGGAGAAGGAATAAGTTATGATATTATTATAGAAAATGGATGTTGGATATGTGCAGATTCTACTATCTTACCCGGTGTTAAGGTAGGTTCTAAAACAATTGTTGCTGCTAAAGCATTGGTTAATAAAGATTTATTAGAGAATTCTGTTTATGCAGGAATACCTGCGAAATTTATCAAACACGTTAAGTAATTTTAAGTAATGAAAACCTTTAAACAAAATTGCAGTAAAATGAAAGCAGTTTTCTTAATTATTGACTATGTTCCTCATCAGGAAAATACAATAAAAAAATTAGTTGAAAAAACAGACGGTGAAGTTTTAGCATTTCACGTTGCTCTTTTTGATAAAACTATTCCTGAAATAAAAAATTTTGAAACCCATCAGTATAATCAGTTTACCAAAGAAGACATTTTAAAAAAAATAAAAGACTTTCAACCGGATTTTATTGTTACCGCCGGTTGGATGATTAAGGAATTTATTTGGATCTGTAAACAGATTACAAAAGAAGGAAAAATACCTGTAGTTGCACAATCAGATACACCATGGTATGGAAAAATTACTCAAAAGATTAATAGTGCGATCAGTCCGTTTCACCTTTCAAAAGCTTTCACTCATTTATGGGTTGCTTATTATTATCAATACGAATATGCACGAAAGTTAGGCTTCGATAATAACAAAATACTTCTCAATTCATTAAGTGCCGATGTCGAACTTTTCAATAGAGTCAATATTGAAGAAAAAAAGAAGAGTTATCCTAAAAATTTACTGTTTATCGGTAGATTCTCAGAAGAAAAAGGAATAAAAGAATTGTTAAACGCCTGGAAAGATATTCAGGATAAAAAACAATGGAACTTAGTTCTTGTAGGCAGAGGAGATATGAAAGACGAAATTAGCAAGCATAATGATATCATAGTAAAAGATTATATGAGCCAGGAAAATTTATTGCTTGAAATGCAAAATTCCGGAGCTTTTATTTTACCATCTACTTTTGAACCGTGGGCATTAGTCATACACGAAGCAGCTTCAGCGGGTTTACCTATCATTTGTACGGATGTTTGCGGTGCATCTCCTCATTTCGTAATTAATAATTTTAATGGGTATAAGGTAAAACCTGATACAGCTTTATTAAAAAATGCTATAGAAAAGCTCATCAGTAAAACAGATGAAGAACTTCTCAATTTTTCTTACAATAGCAGAACTTTGGGTAATTCTATAACGCACGACACATCAATCGCTAATTTATTACAGGTAATTTCATGATACTTATAGATGCATTATATATAAATAATGGCGGAGGAAAAGTGCTTTTGGATTACTTAATCCAAGAGTTAAATAAACTGGATATTGAAATCTTTTATCTGTTTGATAAAAGAATTGAGAATACATATTATCCTGTTAACCCCAAAAGCCAAAAGTGTTTTTTAGAATCAAGTTTTACCAAAAGAAAACAATTTTATTTAGAAAATAAAGATAAATTTTCAAAAATCCTTTGTTTTGGAAATCTACCTCCAAACATAAAAATAAAAAATGCTACCGTCTATACTTATTTTCATCAGCCTTTATTCTTAGAGCTCCCCAAGAATATGCCTCTGAAAGACCGTATAAAATTCTGGATTAAAACTAAAATTTTAAATTCAATTAAAAAGAATACAGATTTCTGGCTTGTTCAATCTGAACTGATTCAGTCTGGCTTTAAGAATAAGTATAAGATAGATGGTGAAAAAGTTCTTTTAATGCCCTTTTATCCGCCATTTACCAATAATAATGAAGCAGTTGAAAGAGAAGAAAATACATATATCTATGTAAGTAATGCATCCATTCATAAGAATCATGTAAAATTAATTGATGCTTTTTGTCTTTTTTACGATACTTATAAAAAGGGTAGTCTTACAGTTACGGTTTCTGAGGAATTTAACGAAGTACTTAATTTTGTAAAAGATAAACAGAACTTAGGGTATCCAATTAAAAATTTAGGATTTATCAAACGTGATGATCTAAAAAAGATCTATGAGTCTCATGAGTACCTTATTTTTCCTTCATTTGCAGAAAGCTTTGGTTTAGGCTTAGTGGAAGCTATAGAAAACGGCTGTAAGATTATTGGTGCAGATTTACCTTACACCTATGCAGTCTGCAAGCCAAGTCTGGTTTTTAATCCTTTGGAAGTAGATTCTATTACTGAAGCATTATCACTATCTTTGCAAAAAAATACAATAAACTCAGAGTCTAAAGTAAAGAATGAAATCAATACATTAATTTCTTTACTTCATTAAAAATATAAATTATGGAAATACAGAATAAAGTCCTTCTTATCACAGGTGGAACAGGTTCATTCGGAACCGCTGTTTTAAGAAAATTCATCAATACAGACCACTTCAGAGAAATCCGTATTTTTTCGCGTGACGAGAAAAAGCAGGATGATATGAGAAACCAGTTTAGAAGCGATAAACTGAAATTCTATATCGGGGATGTAAGAGATTACAGAAGTGTAGAACCTGCAATGAGAGGAGTAGACTATGTATTTCATGCCGCAGCTTTAAAGCAGGTGCCTTCCTGCGAATTTTTTCCGATGCAGGCTGTAAAAACCAATGTTGAAGGAACTCAAAACGTAATCGATGCCGCTGCAAAAAATAATGTAAAAAAAGTAATCTGTCTAAGTACAGACAAAGCAGCATATCCTATCAATGCAATGGGAATTTCCAAAGCAATGATGGAAAAAGTAGCAGTTGCCGCATCACGTAATCTGGAAAATACAACAGTTTGCCTTACAAGATATGGAAACGTAATGGCTTCCAGAGGATCGGTAATTCCGTTATTTGTAAAACAGATTAAAAATGGTGAATCCATCACCATTACAGATCCGAGTATGACAAGATTCTTAATGTCATTGGAGGAAGCCGTAGATTTGGTTCTTTTTGCTTTCGAACATGGAAATTCCGGAGACCTTTTTGTTAATAAAGCTCCTGCTGGAACCATTGGAGACCTTGCTCAGGCTTTAAAAGAAATGTTTAAGGTCGATAATCCGGTAAAAGTAATCGGGACGAGACACGGTGAAAAACTATACGAAACTCTTTGTACGCGTGAGGAAATGCTCAAAGCAGAAGATATGGGCGATTTTTACAGAATTCCTGCCGATAACAGAGATCTCAACTATGCACAGTATTTTTCAGAAGGAGTGGAAGATATTTCCAAAATAGAAGACTACCATTCTCATAATACAAAACAGGAAGATGTTGAAGGAATGAAAAAGCTGTTATTAAAACTTCCTTTAATCAGAAAAGAGGTTTTAGGAGAAGATATAATGCAATATCCCGATTAATTTTTTATTATGGTGATTCCTGCAATTATAAAAGGAGGAAAATATTCTGACGAAAGAGGCAGTTTGTTTTTTAACAATAAATTTGATGTTTCGGCAATTAAAAGAATATATTGTATCGAAAATAAAGATACAGATTTTATAAGAGGCTGGACAGGTCACAAAACTGAACAGCGATGGTTTTCGGCATTACAGGGAATCTTTATCATACGATTAATAAAAATTGATCATTGGGAAGCGCCCTCAAAAGATTCAGAAATTTTAGAATTTGAACTTCATGCAGATCAGTTGGATATTCTTCATATTCCACAAGGATATGCAAGTGCTATTCAATCCAAAGTAGAAGGATCAAAATTATTGGTAATGGCAGATTATGCTTTGGGAGAAATAGAAGATGATTATCGGTTTTCTATTGATCATTTTAAAAATTTATAACAATGAAAAAAGTAGGAATTACCGGACAAAACGGATTCGTTGGTTCGCATTTATATAACACTTTGGGCTTACAGCCTGAAAAATTTGAAAGAATTTCTTTCGAAAGAGATTTTTTCGACTCTCCTGAAAAACTGGACGACTTTGTGAAGCAATGTGATGTCATTGTACATCTTGCAGCCATGAATCGTCATCCCGATCCGGAAGTAATCTTCAATAATAATGTAGAGCTTGTTAAAAAACTGACAGACTCTTTACAGAGAACAGGATCAAAAGCACACGTTCTTTTCTCTTCATCTTCTCAGGAAGAAAAGGATAATCTGTACGGTAAATCTAAAAAAGAAGGCAGAGAACTATTCGCAGACTGGGCAAAAAATAACGGAGGCAAATTTACGGGAATGATTATTCCGAACGTTTTCGGACCTTTTGGAAAACCGAATTACAATTCTTTCATCGCAACATTCTGTCATAAACTTACCCACGGCGAAAATCCTGTGGTTGATAATGACGGAGAAGTAAAACTGATCTATGTCGGAGAACTTGTTCAGGAAATCATCAATCAGATTGAAGTTGCAAAAACCAACGAATTATACGAAGTTCCTCACACATCCGTAAATAAAGTTTCTGAAGTTTTAGCTAAACTTGAAAATTACAAAAAACTTTATTTTGATAGCGGAGAAATTCCGGTGTTGGAAACGAAATTCGATCTCAATCTTTTCAATACATTCCGCTGTTATTTTGATATTAAAGATCATTATCCCGTAAAATTTACACAGCACACCGATCCGAGAGGAGCTTTTGTGGAAGTAATTCGTTTGGGAATCGGCGGACAGTGCTCTTTTTCCACTACCGTTCCGGGAATTACCAGAGGAAACCATTTTCATACAAGAAAAATCGAAAGATTTGCGGTAATTAAAGGCAAAGCCCTTATTCAATTAAGAAAAATAGACAGCGATGAGGTTCTGGATTTTTATTTAGACGGAAACGAGCCCGCTTATGTAGATATGCCGATTTGGTATACCCACAATATTAAAAACATCGGAGAAGAAGAACTGTACACTATTTTCTGGATCAATGAACCCTTTAATCCGGAAGATTCAGATACCTATTTTGTAGAAGTTTAATAATATTTAATTATAAACTTCACGGGCTTCTCCAATAAACAGACATTAAAAATTTATCTTTGCAAAGGCAAAAAAAATACAATGAAAAAACTAAAAGTAATGACGGTTGTAGGAACACGACCGGAAATCATTAGACTATCAAGAGTATTATCAGCTTTGGATGCTTCCGAAGCCGTTGAACATATTATCGTCCATACAGGTCAAAACTACGATTACGAGCTGAACCAGATCTTTTTTGAAGATTTGGGACTTCGTAAACCGGATTATTTTCTGGAAGCAGCAGGTAAAACAGCAACAGAAACGGTTGGGAATATTTTAATTAAAATAGATCCTTTGCTGGAAGAATTGCAGCCTGAAGCATTTTTGGTTTTAGGAGATACCAATTCATGTCTTTGTGCCATTCCTGCCAAGAAAAGACAGATTCCGATTTTCCACATGGAAGCAGGAAACAGATGTTTCGATCAGCGGGTTCCGGAGGAAACCAACAGGAAAATTGTAGATCACACTGCAGATATTAATTTAACGTATTCAGACATCGCAAGAGAGTATCTTTTAAGAGAAGGTCTTCCTGCAGACAGAATCATCAAAACGGGTTCTCCTATGTTTGAAGTGTTGAATCATTATCTTCCTCAGATTGAAAGTTCGGATGTTTTAAGCCGTCTGAATTTAGAAGAAGGAAAATATTTTGTGGTCTCATCCCACAGAGAGGAAAATATTAATTCTGAGAAAAATTTCAACGGATTAATAGAAAGTTTAAATGCCATTGCAGAAAAATTTGGCTATCCGATCATTGTTTCTACACATCCGAGAACCAGAAATATGATCGATAAAAAGCAGGTTGAGGTAAGACCGGAAATTCAGTTCTTAAAACCACTTGGATTCCATGATTATAATGCGTTACAGATGAGAAGTTATGCCGTTCTTTCGGATTCAGGAACTATTTCAGAGGAATCTTCCATCTTAAATTTCCGCGCTTTGAATATCAGAGATGCACACGAAAGACCGGAAGCAATGGAAGAAGCATCCGTAATGATGGTCGGTTTATCTCCGGAAAGAATTTTACAGGGATTAACGCAGCTTCAGCAGCAGAAAGTAGGAACAGAAAGAAATTACAGACCGGTTTCAGATTATTCAATGCCGAATGTTTCAGAGAAAATGGTAAGAATTATTCTGAGTTATACGGATTACGTTAACAGAGTTGTTTGGAGCAAAAAATAATGAAAAATCTCTGGATCGCAACCGAACTTTTTTATCCTGAAGAAACTTCAACTTCTTTTATTCTTACAAAAATAGCAAACAGACTTTCGGAAAAGTATCATGTAAAAGTTGTTTGCGGAGATCCTGTGTATGACAAGCAAAAGAAAAGCAGTCATTTTAGTCTGGATTCCCGTGTAAATGTTCACAGAATAAAAGGATGGGGCGGAAACAAAAATAGTCTGTTGAGCAGATCTCTAAGATTTGTTTTTCTGTCTCTTTCTATCTTTTTCTATCTTTGGAAAAACGTTAAAAAGGGAGAAAAGGTTTTTATGGTTACGAATCCGGCGCCTTTAATTCTGCTTGTTTCAATCCTTAAAAGATTAAAAAAAATTGAATTAATTATTCTGGTTCATGATGTTTTTCCCGAAAATACCATTCCTGCCGGAATCATTAAATCTGAAAAGTCAGTATTATACAGAGTTCTCAGAAGTATTTTTGATAAAGCTTATTCAAAAGCTGATCTGCTGATTACATTAGGCAGAGATATGCAGAAAGTTATTGAAGCTAAAATCAGAAAATATAACCGCCGTTCGAAAATTGAGATCATTGAAAACTGGGGCGATACAGAAGGTATTTATCCGCTTTTGAAAGAAGATGTATTTAATGAGGATTTATCTTTAAAAGACAGGATCATTTTTCAGTATGCCGGAAATTTAGGAAGAGTTCAGGGATTAATTGAATTATTGCATATTATAAAAAAAGTGAAAAACGACCGATTGGCTTTTCATTTTGTAGGAGAAGGTGCTGTTAAAGACACCATGATAGAATATGTAAAAGAAAATCAACTGACCAATGTTTTCTTTGATGGGGCTTATTCAAGAGAAGATCAGCTTCAGGTATTAAATAAGGCAGATGTATCTTTTGTAAGTTTAGCGCCTAAAATGTTCGGATTGGGAGTTCCTTCAAAAACGTACAATATTTTAGCTGCCGGAAAACCGGTTTTATATGTTGGCGAAAAAAACAGCGAAATAGATTTACTTTTAAGAGAAGAAAATATAGGGTATTCATTTCAGCATTTCGAAGAACAGAAAATTCTTGATTTTTTTAATTCTTTCGATGAAACGTTTGTTAAAGAATTAGAATTGATGAAACAAAAAGCAAGAAAAGTAGCAGAGGAAAAGTTTTCAGAAGAGATTATACTGGATAAATTTTATAATATTATTTAAATGAAAGTGCTATTTACAGGAGCCAACGGTTTTTTGGGAAAAAATGTAATTCCTTTGCTTCAGAAGAAAAATTTTGAAGTAAAGACCTTTGGAACTTCCAATGCAGATTATATATTTAATATTACAAATACCATCAATCCTTTTAAAGAAAAATTTGATATTATTTTTCATGCCGCAGGTAAGGCTCATTCTGTTCCTAAAACTCAGGAAGAAGAAAGTGTATTTTACAAAGTAAATTTTGAAGGAACAAAAAACCTTTGTAACGCTTTGGAAGAAAATCTGCCGGAATATTTTGTTTTTATAAGCACAGTAGCAGTGTATGGAAAAGATTTCGGTGAAAATATAACTGAAGATACGCCATTGGAAGGATACACACCTTACGCTAAAAGCAAATTGATGGCAGAGGAATTTCTTACTAAATGGAGCAAAGAAAAGAATGTAAAATTATTTATTCTCAGACCTTCTTTAATTGCAGGACCCAATCCTCCGGGTAATCTGGGAGATATGATTAATGCGATTAAATCCGGGAAATATTTTAATATTGCAGGAGGAACGGCGAGAAAAAGTGTATTCTGGGTGGAAGATTTTGCTGAGATTACCGTTAATATGTTGGGAAAAGAGGGTGGAATTTATAATGTTTGTGATGATGTAAATCCTGATTTTAAAGAAATCTCTGAAAAAATCTCAGCCAAATTAAACAAGAAATCTCCGAAAAGTATTCCTTATTTTCTGGCTAAATCAATGGCTTTAGTGGGTGACTTATTGGGAAATAAAGCTCCAATTAACTCTTTGAAATTAAGAAAAATAACAGATTCTCTTACGTTTTCTAATGATAAAATAAAAAGAGAATTAAATTTTAATCCTTCAAACGTAATAGAAAAATTTCAACTGTAAACTATGGAATTTTCAATCGTAACAATTCTGCTTTTTATATCTATGCTCATCTATTTTAGAATAGCAGATAAATACAATATTATAGATAAGCCCAATCACAGAAGTGCACATACACAGATCACATTGAGAGGAGGAGGAATTATTTTTCCTGTTGCTTTCATTATCTTTTCTGCATTTAATTTTAATGAAGTCATAGAAAACTACTGGTCATTTGGTTTAGGATTACTGGCAATAAGTACGATCAGTTTTATAGATGATATTGTAACCCTTTCAAATAAAATTAGACTGTCCGTTCATTTTATTTCTGTGGTTTTACTGCTGTATTTTACAGGAGCCTTTAATGTAATGCCAATCTGGGTTTGGCCCATATTGTTTATTCTGATTATAGGAACCTTGAATGCCTATAACTTTATGGACGGCATCAACGGAATGACGGGTTTATACAGTTTAGTCGGCTTATCATCATTATTGTACATTAATGAAAAGGTAATTTCATTCACCGATGAAAATTTTATCCTTTATCCTGTTTTAGCCTGCATCGTTTTTCTTTTCTTTAATTTCAGGAAAAAAGCAAAATGTTTTGCGGGTGATGTAGGAAGTATGGCTATCGCTTTTTGGGTAATCGGTCTTATTACCTTATTGATTATGAAAACTCAGGACTATAAATACATATTTCTTCTCTCTGTATATGGGATGGAAGTTGTCCTAACGATAATAGAAAGACTGCTGCTTAAAGAAAATATATTTGAGGCGCACAGAAGACATTTGTATCAGCTTTTTGCCAATGAAAAAAAAGTTTCGCATCTGCTGATAAGTTTTGTTTATGCTATAGTACAGGTAATTATAAATTTATTTTTAATACATTCACACTGGGCAATCTGGATTATTATTCCTGTGATTTTCATTCCGATAGGCAGTATTTATCTCGCATTAAAATGGAGCCTTAAAAAACAATATAAATTATAATAATAACTGATTCAAGAAATATAAGTTATGAAAATAAAAGAAACCCCTTTAAAGGACTGTTACATTATAGAGCCTACAATTTTCGAAGACGACAGAGGTTATTTTTTCGAAAAATTCAATGAAAAGAAATTTGAGGAACTTACCGGAATGAATGGACATTTCGTGCAGGATAACATTTCTAAATCTTCTTATGGTGTTTTGAGAGGGCTTCATTTACAGAAAGGAGAACACGCACAGGCAAAACTGGTATCCTGTCTGGAAGGAAAAGTCTGGGATGTTGCTGTAGACCTGAGAGAAGATTCACCTACATTTGGAAAATGGTTTGGGATTGAGCTTACAGCGGAGAACAAAACACAGCTTTATATTCCAAGAGGTTTTGGACACGGATTTTCTGTTTTAAGTGAGACGGCAGTTTTTTCTTATAAATGCGATAACTTTTATAACAAAGAATCAGAAGGAAGTGTAAAATACAATGATCCGGATCTGAATATCGACTGGAAAATTTCCGACAGTGAAGCTGTTCTTTCAGAAAAAGATGAAAATGCAGCAAGTTTTAAAGAAAAGAATTTTTAAATATTATGAAAACCACTTATTGAAGTGGTTTTTATTTTTTAATACAGACTCTTCAATATTTTGTATCTTTGCAAACTCAAAATCAAAAAGATGCGTACAAAATCTGTAGGGAAGAAAAAAATAAATGTAGTAACGTTGGGTTGTTCCAAAAATGTATATGATTCCGAAGTTTTAATGAGTCAGCTTAAAGCCAATGGTAAAGAAGTGGTGCATGAAGACAAAGGAGACATCGTTGTAATTAATACCTGCGGATTTATAGACAATGCCAAAGAAGAATCCATCAATACCATTCTCGACTATGTGGAAGCAAAAAACAGAGGTGAAGTTGAAAAAGTTTTTGTGACAGGATGTCTTTCTGAAAGATACAAACCGGATCTGGTAAGAGAAATTCCGGATGTAGATCAATATTTCGGGACGAGAGATCTTCCGGTTTTATTAAAGCATTTAGGGGCAGATTATAAGCACGAACTTGTGGGCGAGAGATTAACCACAACTCCGAAACATTATGCTTATTTAAAGATTTCTGAAGGATGCGACAGACCTTGTTCATTCTGTGCGATTCCTTTGATGAGAGGAGGACACATTTCAACTCCGATTGAAAAACTGGTTACAGAAGCCCAGAAATTAGCGAAAAAAGGAACAAAGGAACTGATTTTAATTGCTCAGGATCTTACCTATTATGGTCTGGATATTTATAAAAAACGTGCTCTTGGAGATCTTCTAAAAGAATTGGTAAAAGTAGAAGGAATTGAATGGATAAGACTTCACTATGCATTTCCGAGCGGATTTCCTGAAGATGTTCTGGATATTATCAGAGAAGAACCGAAAGTTTGCAACTATATAGATATTCCTCTTCAGCATATTAATTCAGATTTACTAAAATCGATGAAAAGAGGAACAACTCACGAAAAAACAGATGCCCTTCTTGGAAAATTCAGAGAAAAAGTTCCGGATATGGCAATCAGAACAACGCTTATCGTTGGTTATCCCGGAGAAACTCAGGAAATTTTCAATGAACTTAAAGACTGGGTAAGAGAACAGAGATTCGACAGACTGGGTTGTTTTACGTATTCTCATGAGGAAAATACTGGAGCTTATGTATTGGAAGATGATGTTCCGCAGGAAGTGAAAGAAGCAAGAGTGGAAGAAATTATGGAGATTCAGTCTCAGATTTCATGGGAGAAAAATCAGGAGAAAATTGGCAACACATATAAATGTATTTTCGACAGAAAAGAGGGAAATTATTTCATCGGAAGAACTGAATATGATTCTCCGGACGTTGACAATACCGTGTTGGTTTCTGCTGAAAATACATACATTTCCATCGGTGATTTCGCGGAGGTAAGGATTACTTCAGCTGAGGAGTTTGATCTTTATGGTGAATTAATTTAAAATTATTCCCAATTGTTTGATTTTTTAATAAAAAAAATCGTATATTGTTTTCATTAATACAATGTTATCCAATGATTAATAAAAATTAACATTCACAAAGCAGTGATAACATAAAGTTTAATTTGTTGATTTTCAAGACTGTTTTGTTTTTGGAAATTAAAATTTTAAAACTTTTTGATGTATTATTATGAAAATTATTTTAAAAATATTAACTTTGCAGAATAAAGAGATTTTACATAACTATTGAGCTAAAAATTAGACTCTTGTGAGATGTGAAAATAATTTTTGAAATTATATATAATTAAAAATATTTTATTTTTATTAGTGAATGCACAAATGGGGTATGGTACACTTTTATACATTCACTGGTTAAAATGTAATTTAAAATCTTTAAAAACTTATGAAAAAATTTTTATTAACAGCGACTATGTTAGTCGGATTTGTGGCGATCGCTCAGGCTCAGCAAGGAAGAGTGGGGATTAATACAACTACTCCCGCTGCGACTTTAGATGTTGTGGGTGCGCCAGCTGACCCAGCTAAAGCAGATGCTTTATTAGTTCCTCGTATGACAGCTGCGCAATTGGTAGCTAAAGACAACACTGTTAACAATTATGCAGCGCCTCAGGATGGTGCAATTGTGTATGTTACCTCTGGTACAGGTTCAACAACTAGAACAACCAAAGTTACCGGAGCAGGTTTCTATTATTTTGATAACAGTGTTCCTGAATGGAAACCGTTTGTAAGTGCTGCTTCTGCTGCAATGACTGTAAGAGCTCAAACAGGTTCTACAATTTCTGATGCAGACTTAGGTAATGCAATTCTAGTAACTTCTAATACTAATTTTAATTTAGCCACTTTAACTAAAACTAATGGTAAAATGATTACTTTTATCGATGCTACTAATGGTGCAGGTTTTGGTATAAGCGGTGCGCATTCCACTGCTACCGTATCTCCTATTCAGTCTGGAGGATCATTAGTGTATATTTGTGACGGTACTAACTGGTATAGCTATAGTGGATTCTAAAAATAGTATTTAAAAATAATTTAAAGACATATCATAATGAAACTAAAATTTACAACAATTATATTGGCATTCGCTGCTTTTACTAGTACTGCGTTTGCCCAAATTCGTTCCAATAACCCAATCAGTTCAACAATTGGTACGCAATCTGTTTTCTTAGATGCATCTGCTAACGGATTTACAACAACTACAAATATTGGAAAAGGTCTTACTTTTCCTAGAACTAATCTTACAACATTTACCTTTGTTACACAGACAACAGGAGCTTTAAACTTTCCTACTGCTTATGACGGTATGATTGTTTATAACTCCGCAACTGGTACCACTCCTGCAACTGGATCAGGGATAGGAAACCAGTCTGTAACACCTGGTTACTATTATTTTTCTAATCCCACAGGTGGATCAGGAAACGCTTACGCAACATCTACGGGGCAATGGTTGCCATTAGGACAAAATCCAAGAGTTAACTTTGCAACTACAGAGACTGTTACCAATACGCAGGTAGATGGAGCTCAGGTTTACGGTATTAAAGGTCAGTTTACGACTACAGGTACTTCTACTTCAGTTACAATTCCTGCTCCTGCTGGAATGACTTCTTTATATGGAATTACAATCTATAAGAAATCAGGAACTGGAAATAAAGTAGTTTATTCTAAAGAACTATATTCTTATGATGTTACTACAGGTGCTGCAATTACCGGTTCTCAAAGTATGTCTGTAGTATATCCGCAAGATACTTATGACTATGTATTAGAATATTTCAAATAATATTTGAATAACAAATAGACAATATTTAAAAACCAATGAGATTCCTCATTGGTTTTTTAGTTTATATAAAGTGCGTTTATAGGTTAATTTGGTTAGATAATTTTATCTTATTTGATCTCCTTATGTATCCTATTTTAATGCTATAAATTGCCGTTTAGCTTTATACAGCAATTTTAATAAAATTGTTCGTAAACTAAATCTGCAATAAATTTTTTCGTAAAAAATAAAATCTTAAAATTCATTAACTTATTGATTGGTAGAGGAATAATTGTGTTAAAAATATCTTAATCTCAATAATTTAGTTAAAATTATTAACTTTTACCTTTGTTTTTTAACACTTTTTAACAATAGCTCTTAAATACCCTATCCATAGGAAGTTAAGAAAAATATTAACATAAAATTTTATTTTCATTAACACTTGTTAACAAATAAAATAGGTCTTTTAAAAGATTCCTTATAGATTTGCCCCTGTCAAAACCAATAAAATTTCAAAATGATGAAAAGATTCATTCTCGTAATCATAATGATGATTTCAACCTTTGGTATTTATTCTTTCAAAATGAATGCCATAGATGCGAAAAAAACAAGTTATGCATCGTACTACCACGATAAGTTTAACGGTAGAAAAACTGCAAGCGGAGAAATCTTTGATAATGCAAAGTTCACCGCAGCCAACAGAACGCTTCCATTTGGAACAAACATTAAGGTAACGAACCTTAACAATGGTAAAGAGGTAATAGTGAAAGTAAATGATAGAGGACCTTACCATTCATCAAGAGCTTTAGATATGTCTAAAGCAGCGTTCGATGAAATCGGAGATACCGACAGAGGTACAATTCCGGTGGAATATGAAATTGTCGACTAAAATTTATGATTTTAAATTTTAAAAAGCCAACTGATTCAGTTGGCTTTTTGCTTTCTTTTAAAGGCTTAATTCTACTAAGGCAGGACAATGATCAGAATGGACGGCTTCTTTCAAAATAACGGCTCTTGTGAGCTTATCTTTCAAACTGTAGGAAGTGAAATTATAATCCAGTCTCCACCCTTTATTTCTTTCCCGTGAATTTTGTCTGTAACTCCACCATGTATAATGGTCGGGTTCATTATTAAAAAATCTGAAACTGTCGATCAGTTCGCATTCGTTGATAAAATTCGTCATCCATTCTCTTTCCATCGGTAAAAAGCCGGAAACATTTTTCAAACCTGTCGGGTTATGAATGTCTATGGCTTCATGACAGATATTAAAATCGCCGGAAATAATCAGATTCGGAATTTCCTTCTTTAAATTTTTAATATACTCTAAAAAATCATGGCAGAACTGCATTTTGAATTCCAGGCGCTCAATATTCGAGGCAGAGGGAACATATACAGAAATAGCAGAGAATTCATCAAAATCTGCACGGATGATTCTTCCTTCGTTATCATAACTTTCAATACCGCAGCCATATTCTACATGACTGGGCTTTGTTTTAGACGCAATTCCGACGCCGCTGTAGCCTTTTCTCACAGCGGAATGCCAGTAACTGTGATATCCCAGTTTTTCGAGGCTTTCAATATCGATCTGGTCGTTTCCTGCCTTACTTTCCTGAATGCAGATGATGTCCGGATCTGCTGTTTTCAGCCAGCCTAAAAAATCTTTGGTAAATGCAGCACGGATTCCGTTGACGTTATAAGTGATTAATTTCATGATTCAAAAATATTAATAAAAAAGAAGCGGAAAAAATCTTTGATTTTTTCCGCCCCTCTCGTCACCCGAAGTCAAACTATGAAAACTACTTGGGTTCTAAAATACTGAATGGAATGATACACTCTTCCAGAGAGATTCCTCCATGTTGATACGTTTCTTTATAGTAATTCACAAAGTGATTGTAATTCTTTGGATAAGCAAGGAAAATATTATTCTTCGCAAAAATATATTTAGAGCTTAAATTTCCTTTCGGTAAAAACAGCTTTTCAGGATTCGTAATTGCCCAAACATCGCTGTCGTCATACGTTAAACTTTTTCCGGTTTTATAACGGATATTCGTAGAAGTTTCTCTGTCTCCTACAACTTTGCTCGGCTTTTTCACATAAACCGTTCCATGATCCGTGGTAATTACTAATTTGAAACCACTTTCAGCGGCTACTTTAATAATTTTCAGTAAAGAAGAATTTTCAAACCAGTTTAATGTTAAAGATCTGAACGTTTTATCATCACGAATCAGCTGATCTACAATATGATTATCCGTTTTTGCATGAGAAAGAATATCAATAAAATTATAAACAATTACCAACAGGTCATTGTTTTTATGCTGATTAAAATCGTCATAAATCTTTCTCTCAAAATCAGCATTCAGCACTTTCAGATACTTCATGGATTTGGAGCTTAAACCGATTCTTTTCATCTGATCTTCCAGAAAATCGCGCTCAAATTCATTTTTATTTCCTTCCTCGTTATCGTTGAACCATTTATCAGGAAAACGCTTTTCAATTTCAGAAGGCATTAAACCCGCAAAAAAAGAATTTCTCGCATACTGAGTTGCAGTAGGAAGAATACTGTAATAATAATCTTCAGAAACCTTATTATAGAATTTTGTGAACAAAGGTTCAATCATTTTCCATTGGTCATAACGGAGATTATCCACCATCAGTAATAAAACTTTATCCTTTTCTACCTCAGGTTTTATCTTATCTTTAAAAAGCGTGTGGCTCATAATAGGTTTGTCTGAACCATGAAGCCAGTCTTCATAATTATTTTCAATAAATTTTGCGAACTGGATATTGGCCTCCTCTTTTTGCGACTGAAGAAGATCTGCAAACTCATTATCTGCTACTTTATCAAATTTAATTTCCCAGTTCAGGATCTTCTTATAATATTCAGCCCAATCCTGATACGTTCTCAGATAAGAAAGTTCCATAGAAAGATTTCTGAATTCCTGCTGATACTGCAAAATCGTTTTCTGCTCCACAAGATTATCCTGCTGAAGATTCTTCTTTAACGACAGTAAAATCTGGTTCGGATTCACCGGTTTCAGGATATAATCCGCAATCTGAGATCCGATTGCTTCTTCCATGATGTGTTCCTCCTCACTTTTCGTCACCATTACTATTTTAAGAGAATTATCTTTATCCTTAATCATCGGAATGGCTTCCAGTCCCGAAATTCCGGGCATATTTTCATCAATCAGGGTCAGTGCAAACTTTTCCGAGTCCATGAGTTCAAGTGCCTCATTAACGTTGTTTACGGGAGTTACCTGATATCCCTTTTTTTCAAGAAAAACGATGTGTGGTTTTAGTAAATCTATTTCATCATCTATCCATAATATCTTTTCCGACATAATTATTTTTTTACATGGTTATTGTATCAAATTGCTGACCAATTAATTCTAAAATCTGCCAAAATCCGCAGATGTAAAGTTAAATATAAGTTAAATGAAATAACGTAATAATTGTGTTTTTGTTTTGTCTATTGCCCACTTTTTAAATATTCAAGAGCCCTTTCCATGATTTCGTCTTTTCCCTGCTGTATTCCTTTCACTGTAGGACGTACGATAATATCCGGAATAATGCCGATTCTCTGCGTTTCTCTTCCGTCCGGATAATACGCTCCCAAACCTGTAAAACATGTTTTAAGATAAGCAATATTAAATGAAATGACATCACCGTTTGCTCCCGAAGTGTATCCACCGATTACTTTTGCTTTCGGATGCTGCTTAAGCATCATTACGGTGGTTTCAGCCTGACTTTGCGTCACCTCATTCACCAGAATGACCACATTTCCTTTATAATAATCCGGATTATTTCTTCCGATGTTGTTTTTACGGCGGTAAAATTTGCTTAAATAATTGGTTTCTGGAAAAATAAATTCATAATAAATTTTATTTTCAGGAAGCAACAGTCTGCTCAACGGCAAAATCGTCATATTCGGATAATTTCGGGAATCGAAAATAATCGATTCTGTATTTTTCAGATTTTCGAACATATCATTCAGATCCGATCTTTTGATTAATCCCATGTTCACATAACCTATCTTTTTTTCATCATCGAGAAACTTCCATTTTTCAGGAACCGTAGGATTTTCGCGAATAATTTCTTTCTGCAAATATGTTTTTACTTTTATGGCTAAATTAATTCCGTCCCTTTCAATTTTAAGCCCGAGAGAATCTTTATTGGTGTACAGAAAAAGATATTTTGACTTGTTGATCTTTCCCCATGAATTCGAAGCCGGAAGATATTTCCCAAACGAATTAATCTTCTGCGGAATCGTTAATCCTTCAACATCGTAGATCACATCACCAATTTTGAGCGGATTTTCTTCATTAAAAATAGTCGGATATGTTTTCGTTACAACCAGCTTTCCTTCAGCATAAGAATACTGTACCGGAACATTTTTTCTTCCGTATTGGTTTAAACTAGTCAGTCTTGAAAATAAAAAAGCGTGCGAATCATCCGTTTTGGTCACAAGTTCCGCTAAAGTTAAATGATAGCTTTCATCATTATCAACAGCAAGAAATTTTGGAATCATTTCCCTTAAAACATCATTCCAGTTCTGATCGGTTTTGTATTTGTATGCAAAAAAATATTCTGCATAATTCCAGTATCTGAAGAATTCTAAAAGAGTAATTTGTTTTGAAGTAAATTTCGAGCCGTAAGAATTTTCATTCCTGAAATAAACCTTTCTTCCGTTTAATCCGAAATAATAATTTTCACCGGTATTCCTGTTGTTCTCAATAAATTTCAGCTTTTCACGTACATTTTCAGAAAAAATACGCTGATCATCCATCCATCCGAGATCAAAATTTTTTAAGAAATAAACTTTATCGTTATCATTTACACAATTTTTACAATCTTCAATTTTTCCGAGACTTTCAATCCAGTTAGAATACAATTCATTCAATTGATCTTTATTGTTAATATTTTCAAGTTCATCAATTTTCTGAAATAATTGCTGATCCCAGTTGAACTGTCCTTTCGATACATTCGGATGATAATACTTTAAAAATCCCCATACTTTGCATAACGATTCAAGCTTTTGGTTTTCCGATAAAGTCTGCGCCGAAAAATGTAAGTTTAAAAATAAGATAATGAAAAGGGAGAATTTTCTCATGAAAAGGTTATTCAATCAAAGATAGCTTTTAAACACAAACAGCACAACTATTTATTCAAAGAAGATTTTATCCAGCCTTTGCGAACGAAAATATGCAGCACAACTGTAAACAAAATCTTTGCGGACTTTGTGTTAAAAACAAATTCAACAAAGAAAGTTACTTTTAAAACAACAAACAGTTTAATGAAAAATTAATTACCTCTAAAATATAAAATTCCTAAATTTGTTTGCAAATACAGACGTTTTCAATGCAGAACAAGCTAAAAATCATCAACGATCCCGTTCACGGATTCATCAAAATTCCCCATGAAATTTTATTCGACATCATAGAGCATTCTTACTTCCAGAGATTAAGAAGGATAGGACAGACGGGACTTTTGAACCTCATTTTTCCGGGCGCTACACATACAAGATTTCATCATGCTTTAGGAGCCATGCATCTCATGTTTACCGCATTGGAAACTTTGAAGCAGAAAGGCGTGAAAATTTCAGAAGAGGAAGAAAAAGGTGCGATGTTGGCGATTTTAATGCATGATATTGGTCATGGACCGTTTTCTCACGCATTGGAAAGTATGCTGATGGACGATTGGCATCACGAAAAATTATCTTTATTACTCATGAATCGCCTGAATGATGAATTTAACGGAGAATTATCCTGCGCCATCGAAATGTTTCAGGGAAAATACCACCGAAAGTTTTTTAACCAGCTTATTTCCTCACAACTGGATGTGGACAGACTCGATTATCTGAAACGGGATAGCTTTTTTACGGGAGTTTCCGAAGGAAGCATCAATACACAGAGAATCATCTCTATGATGAACGTTTGCGATGAAGGCGAATTGGTGATTGATGCAAAAGGAGTCTATTCTATTGAGAATTTCCTTACCGCAAGAATGTTTATGTATTGGCAGGTATACTACCATAAAACGTCTGCTCTGGCAGAATTTCTTCTCGTTAAAATTTTAGAAAGAGCCAAACTTTTGGTGTCGCAGGGAATCGATTTACCGGCAGCGGAAAATCTGAAATATTTTCTTCATCGCGGGAAAAGTACTGCTACAGATGAAGATATTGAAAGATTCACGCAGTTGGACGATAATGATATTATTCAGGCAATGAAAAACTGGCAGCACGCAGACGACATTATTTTGTCTTACTGGTGTAAATGTGTGATCCAGAGAAACCTTCCGAAAACCATAATTTCTTCACATCCTTTTGAGCAAAGTTTTATTGAAGAAAAAATAAAAAATGTGAATGAATTTTTCGGAATTCATAATGGTAAAGAACTCGTCCATGAGATCAAGAGAAAACTGCTTCCGTACGATACTGAAAAACAGCCGATTTATCTGTTGCAGAAAAACGGTAAAAAAATCCGTCTTGACGAATCGGAAGACCAGCTTTTATCGGGCTTGATGGTAAACAAAACCACCCGGTATATTCTTACTTTTCCAAGGAATATTTCACACATTATTTCTTAAAGAATATTAAAATTTACGTTCCGAAAACTAAAAAATGTTTGCGAATTACAGAATTTCTTATCTTTGCAGAATATGGAATTTACAGCTTCGCAAATTGCAAGTTTTATCGACGGAAAAATAATAGGTGACGAGAACGCACTTATTACTGGAGTTTCGCCCATAGAAAGTGGGGAAACAGGACATCTTTCTTTCATCGCGCAGGATAGATTTTCGCATTATTTAGAGACTTCAAAATGTTCCGTTATCATTGTTTCGGAAAAGCTTATCTCAAAAGATTCTTATAATCCTACCGTTATTACAGTAAAGGATGCTTATCTCTCATTCCAGATTCTCATGAATCTTTATCAGGAAATGCAAGGCAGAAGAACAGGAATCGAAAACGGTTCTTCCATCCATGAAACCGCTGTAATCGGCGAGAATGTGTATATCGGAGCTTTTACCTACGTTTCTGAAAAAGCAAAAGTAGGAGAAGGAAGCCAGATCTATCCGCAGGTTTACATCGGAAAAGGTGTAAAAATCGGGAAAAACTGTAAAATCGACAGTGGTGCGAGAATTTATGATTACTGCATCATCGGAGACAATTGTGTTATTCATTCCAACACAGTGATCGGAGGAGACGGTTTCGGATTTCAGCCGACTCCGGATGGATTCAAAAAAATTCCGCAGTTAGGAAATGTGATCATTGAAGATGATGTGGAAATTGGTTCCAACTGCAGTATAGACAGAGCAACCATCGGTTCTACCGTAATCGGAAAAGGAACAAAGATTGATAACCTAATCCAGATTGCACACAACGTAAAAATCGGAAAAAATAACGTAATTGCCGCGCAAGCCGGAATTGCAGGATCTACAACCATCGGAGACTGGAACCAGATCGGAGGTCAGGTGGGCGTTGTAGGACACATCAAAATAGGAAATCAGGTAAAAATACAGGCTCAGAGTGGTGTAAATTCCAGCGTAAACGACAGAGAAACCATTTACGGTTCTCCGGCGATCAGCTACAACGACTATCTTAGAAGTTATGTACATTTCAGAAACTTACCTGAAGTGGTTAAAAGAATAAATAATCTCGAGAATAACTCAAAAGATTAAACTAATGAGTGATATGCAAAAAACACTTCAGCAGGAAGTGACACTTTCCGGAATCGGACTTCATACTGGTAAAGAAGTAAAATTAACCATGAAACCTGCAAAAGAAAATACAGGTTTTGTATTCGTAAGAACAGATTTGGAAGGGCATCCTCAGGTCGAAGCAGACGTTAACTACGTTGTGGCTACAGAAAGAGGAACAACATTAGAAAAACTGGGCGTGAAAATCACAACCTGTGAGCATCTTCTGGCTGCTTTGGTAGGATGTGATATCGACAACGCTATTTTAGAAATGGATGCTTCTGAGCCGCCGATTTTAGACGGTTCTTCAAAATTCTTTGTAGAAGCAATCGAAAGCGTAGGAGTGGTAGACCAAAATATTGCAAGAGAATATCTTGTCGTAAAAGAAGTGCTTACTTACAGCGATCCGGCTACAGGATCTGAGATCACCATTATTCCTTCAGATACCTACGAAGTAACAACGATGGTAGACTTTGGAACCAAAGTTTTGGGAACTCAAAATGCTACGCTTAAAAATATTTCTGAGTTTAAAGAAGAAATTTCATCGGCAAGAACATTCAGCTTCTTACACGAGCTGGAAATGCTTTTGGATCATGGATTGATCAAAGGGGGAGATATTTCCAATGCGATTGTTTATGTAGATAAAGATCTTACACCGGAAACTACAGAAAAATTAAAGAAAGCCTTTGGTAAAGATAATGTATCGATAAGACCAAACGGAATTCTTGATAACCTGAACTTAAACTATCCCAACGAAGCCGCAAGACACAAATTACTCGATGTGATCGGTGATCTGGCTTTGGCAGGAGTGAAAATAAAAGGTAAGGTAATTGCCAACAAACCGGGACATTACGTAAACACACAATTTGCAAAAAAACTGAACCGTCAGTGGAAATTGCAGAAGAAGAAAAATGTTCCTGATTTTGATTTAACAAAAGAACCGGTTTTCGATATCAACGGAATCATGAGACTGATGCCTCACAGACCGCCGTTCTTATTGATTGATAAAATTCTTGAGCTTTCAGATTCTCACGTTGTAGGCCTTAAAAATGTTACAATGAACGAACCTTTCTTCGTTGGACATTTTCCAAAAGAACCCGTAATGCCGGGAGTTTTACAGGTAGAAGCTTTAGCTCAGACAGGGGGAATTCTTGTTTTGGCAAGTGTTCCGGATCCCGAAAATTACTCTACGTATTTTATTAAAATAGATAAAGTAAAATTCAAGAGAAAAGTAATTCCCGGAGATACGCTTATTTTCAAAATTGAATTAATAGAGCCTATCAGAAGAGGAATTGTTCATATGCAGGGCTATGGTTACGTAGGAGATACAGTAGCGGTAGAAGCAGAACTTATGGCCCAAGTTGCAAAAAATAAAGTTGATTAAATGATTCATCAATTAGCAGCCGTAGATAAACGTGCGAAAATCAGCAAAAATGTAATCGTAGAACCCTTTACTACTATTGCAGGGGACGTGGAAATTGGCGAAGGAACATGGATTGGTCCCAACGTTACCATCATGGATGGTGCAAGAATCGGTAAAAATTGCAGAATTTTTCCGGGAACGGTAATTTCTGCGATTCCTCAGGATTTGAAATTTGATGGTGAAGATACGCAGGTAATTATCGGCGATGAAACAACGATCAGAGAATGTGTAACGGTAAACAGAGGGACAAAAGCCTTAGGTTTTACCAAAATAGGGAAAAACTGCCTTATTATGGCAACTTCCCACATTGCTCATGACTGTGTTATCGGAGATCATGTGATCATCGTAAACGGGTGCGGTATTGCAGGCCACGTAGAAATCGGAGATTATACCGTAATGGGTGGTTTATCTGCTGTTCATCAGTTCGGAAAAATCGGAAAACACGTAATGATTTCAGGTGGTACTCTGGTAAGAAAAGATATTCCGCCTTATGTAAAAGTAGCGAGAGAGCCGATGTCTTATGCAGGAATTAATTCCGTAGGTTTAAGAAGGAGAGGATTTACCAACGAAAAAATCTTTGAAATTCAGAAAATTTACAGAGCTATTTTCCAGATGAAGATGAATGTTTCCCAAGCGTTGCTTTACATCGAAAAAGAAATGCTTCCGACGGCTGAAAGAGATGAAATCCTTCAGTTTATCCAGAACTCTCCGAGAGGGATCGTAAAAGGATACGGAACAGGGAAGGAAAGAGAATAATAAAGAAAAATTTAGCACTGTTATCAATGAAAAGTCTGATTTTTGTTTTAATGTTTTTTACCATATCTTTTTTGTCCGGACAACAGACAGAAGGATTAAAAACGGAAAAAACAGCAAAGACTTCTATTTTGGAAAGAAGGCTGCCTTCAAAATCCAATGACAGCATTGCTAAACATAATCTGAATGATATTCTGAAACAGAATAATTCCGGCAGCAGTTCAATTTTTGGAACAGCAAATCCCTATCATTCCGAGATCCAGACCAATGTAAACAGACTGAATAATAATGTGAATTCATTCAACAATAATGTTTTCAACAGACTGCCAACTCAGGGAGAAGGAATACAATTTAACAAAAGAAAATAAAAAAATATATAATAATTAATGGCAACAAGTAACGATATCAGAAAAGGACTTTGCATCGAATACAGCAACGATATTTATAAAGTTATCGAATTCCTTCACGTAAAACCGGGAAAAGGTCCTGCTTTCGTTAGAACAAAATTAAAATCTGTAACCAACGGTAAAGTAATCGACAATACTTTCTCTGCAGGTCACAAAATTGATGAGGTAAAAGTAATCACAAGAAAATACCAGTATCTTTATGATGATGAAAATGGCTTCCACTTCATGAATAACGATGATTTCTCTCAGTTATACCTTAACAAAGAAATGATCGAAAACTCCAACCTGATGAAAGCGGGTGAAGAAGTAACCATCATTTTGAAAGAAGTGGACGAAACTCCGCTTTCGGCAGAATTACCGCAGTCCGTTTATCTGGAAGTTGTGGAAGCAGATCCGGGTGTAAAAGGAAACACGGCAACCAACGCTCTTAAAAACGCAATCGTAGAAACAGGAGCAAGAGTAATGGTTCCTCTGTTCATTGAACCGGGAGACAAGATCAAAGTAAGCACAGAAGACGGTTCTTACCTTGAAAGAGTAAAAGAATAATTATTCACAAATAATATGAGGCTGGAAGTATCACAACTTTCAGCTTTCATTTTTTATGGCAGCTATTTCCGCCCTCCGTTCCCGCTTTTTTGTCTCGTTTTTTCAAACGAAACAAAGAGAGCTCCACTCAGGTCGGGCTGCGATTAAAGTTGGAAAAACAAAGCCGTGTCAGGATTTCAAGACACCGTTGAAAATTTAAAACATCATTTAAAAAAATATGACGTTTCATCAGCCACAAAAACTGAAAACTATTGCCGAACTTATCGGGGCAAAATTTGTAGGTTCAGAAGACTTCGAAGTGTTGGGGACGAACGAAATTCACATGGTAAAAGCCGCTGAAATCGTTTTCGTTAACCATCCGAAATATTACGATAAAGCATTAAATTCTGCTGCGACGATTATTTTGATCGATAAAGAAGTAGAATGTCCGGAAGGAAAAGCACTGTTGGTTTCAGAAGATCCTTTCAGAGATTTCAATAAAATCAATACCCATTTTACAAGAATTTATAACTTCACAGAAGAACTTCATGATGCTGAAATCGGAGAAGGTACAAAAATTCATGCTTCTGCGGTCATCGGAAATAATGTGAAAATAGGAAAAAACACCCTGATTTTTCCTAATGTTGTCATTGGCGACAGAACCGTAATTGGCGACAATGTAGTGATTCAGTCCAATACTGTTTTAGGAGGCGACGCTTTTTATTACAGAAAACTGAACGGAAATTTCGACCGCCTGATTTCGGTAGGAAATGTAGTGATCGAGAACAATGTAGAAATCGGAAACGGTTGTACCATCGACAGAGGGGTTACAGATTCTACCATCATAGGAGAAGGATCTGTTCTGGATAATCAGATCCAGATCGGGCACGACACCGTGATCGGAAAAAAATGTCTTATCGCTTCTCAGGTCGGTATTGCAGGATGCTGTGTAATTGGTGATGAAGTTACTTTATGGGGACAGGTCGGCATTGCTTCAGGAAATAAAATAGAGAGCGGAGCTGTCATATTAGGGAAAACCGGAGTAAACAGAGACCTCGAAAAAGGTACCTATATCGGGATGTTTGCAGAAGATTTCAAAACCTATCTGAAAAAAGAAGTCAAACTGAGAAATCTCAAATAAACAAATTGGTTAGATTTATCTTTAATCAAAGAAATTTAATTAAATTTGTGTGCATTTAAAAAGTAATAAATAAATTAAATAAATAATAAAATGTCAATTTTAGTAAACAAAGATTCTAAAGTAATTGTACAAGGATTTACAGGGAACGAAGGTACTTTCCACGCAAGCCAGATGATCGAATACGGAACCAACGTAGTAGGTGGTGTTACTCCGGGAAAAGGAGGAAGCGAGCACTTAGGGAAGCCTGTATTCAATACGGTAGCAGATGCTGTAGAAAAAGCCGGAGCTAACGTAAGTATCATTTTCGTACCGCCTGCATTTGCTGCTGACGCTATTATGGAAGCTGCTGAAGCAGGAATCAAAGTAATTGTATGTATTACTGAAGGTATTCCTGTAGCAGATATGGTGAAAGTAAAATCTTACATTGCTGACAGAGACTGCAGATTAATCGGTCCGAACTGCCCGGGAATCATTACTTCTGAAGAAGCTAAAATTGGGATTATGCCAGGTTTCGTTTTCAAAAAAGGTAAAGTAGGTATCGTTTCTAAATCTGGTACTCTTACTTACGAAGCTGCAGATCAGGTAGTAAGAGCGGGTTACGGTATTTCTACAGCAATTGGTATCGGTGGAGACCCGATCATCGGAACAACTACAAGAGAAGCTTTGGAATTATTCATCAACGATCCTGAAACTGAAGCGGTGGTAATGATCGGAGAAATCGGTGGAGGTCTTGAAGCTGAAGCAGCAAGATGGTACAAAGCAAGTGGTTCTACAAAGCCGGTTGTAGGTTTCATCGCAGGACAGACTGCTCCTAAAGGAAGAACAATGGGACACGCTGGTGCAATCGTAGGCGGAGCAGAAGATACAGCTCAGGCTAAGATGGAAATCATGAGAGAAAACGGGATCAACGTGGTAGACTCTCCTGCTGATATTGGTGCTACTGTTGCAAAAATTCTAGGATAACATAAAACATAACGATATGAAAAAATTTTTATTAGCCTCTGCATTGGCACTTTCTACGATGTCTTTCGCACAGATCGATTTTAGTAGCACAAGATTTGGTGTCACTGTCGGAGGAAACTATTCCCGAGTGAAGAATGCTCACAATCCGTCCGGACCCAGATATACCGTTCAGGCAGGAGTATTGGCTTTAATACCGATAGGTTCAGAAAACCAGTTCTTCATACAGCCTGAAGTAGTTTACTTTGGAGCAGGAGAAACAGGAAAGGATAAGGATGCTAAAAACTATCCCGGTTATGATGCGGTATATGCTAATAACTATCTGAGTGTACCTATTTCTTTTAAAGGATATTTTTCCGAAGCTGAATCTGAATTTTTCGGATTGATAGGACCTAGATTTAATTTCTTATTAAGTCAGAATGTGAAAAATGCACCTAAGATCTACTACACGAAAGATCAGATTGATCCGAATTATCCTAATGTAAACGGTAAAGCGAGTTCATTTAACTTTGGAGTGGGATTAGGAGTAGGATATAGCTATAAAAGACAGCTGGAACTTACTGCAAGATATGATTTCGGAATTACGAATACATATCCCGGTCTTGATCAGGAGCCGAAAGGAACTGATAAAGGAAAATCTGAGCAGGTTCTTAGTGTAAGCTTAAGCTACATCTTCAAATAAAAATTGATTCTAATCAAAACATAAAAAATCCCGAAACACTCAGTTTCGGGATTTTTTTATGATAGGTAAATCTTTTCGTTTAAGTTATTATCCTTTAATCCATTTCAGGATTTCCTTCAGAGTAGCTTTATTTCCGTACATCAGAATTCCTACACGGTAAATTTTCCCGGCTAAAAATATCATGAAAAGAGTCGTTCCTAAAAGCAAGCCAATAGAAAGCGCAATCTGCCACGCCGGAACTCCGTAAGGAATTCTTGCGATCATTGCCACAGGAGACGTAAACGGAATAATAGAAAGCCAGAAACCTAAAGGGCCATCCGGATTATTCATTAACGTAAAACTTCCATACATTCCAAGCATTAAAGGCAGTACAGCAAACAAGGTGAACTGCTGTGTCTCTGTTTCGTTATCTACAGCAGAACCGATTGCGGCATAAATTGAACTGTAAAAGATATATCCCAAAAGGAAAAATGTTATAAAAACGAAAATAATTAATGGGAAATTCAGTTCCAGTAAACTGTGTGAAATCTGGGTTCCCATCTGTAAAATATCAAATTTTTCAGCAACACCTTCATTTCCGGGAATATTTTTAGGAATAGCAGAAAATCCGGTATTCAGCACCAAAGCTCCGATAACCGACATGGTGATCCAAACGATAAATTGAGTAAGTGCAACCATTGTTACCCCCAGAATTTTACCCATCATCAGTTCAAAAGGTTTTACCGAAGAAATAATAATTTCCACAACACGGTTGTTTTTCTCTTCCAGTACGCTTCTCATCACCCTAACTCCGTAAATAATGATAAACATAAAAGTAACGTACATTAAAAGCATACTCAGAACACTTTTCACGCCGAAAGCAAGATCAGAATCTTCTTTGTTATTTTCCGAGACGTTAATTGTTTTTAAATTGAAACTTTTATCCAGATTATCAAGCTGTAGCTCAGCAATGCCCAGTTTCTTTATTTTTTCTTTTTTGATGACTTCGTTAATGTCCGAAACAATCTTCTGCTTCGTATCGAACCCGATTTTATTGTTGATGATAAGTCTCGTATTCTTTTCCAGTTCATCAAAATTCTGATCTTTCAGTTCAGGCAGAACCAAAATCCCGTCTAAAGATTCATTGTTCTTAAGATTATTGATTTTTGACTTTTCATCTGCCGCAGAAACAAAAACATAGTTCAGTTTATCATTCGATTTCAGTTGATTTTTAAACAGACCGTTTTTGTCAACTACTTCAATAATGCTGTGAGATTCATTTGCCTTAAACATCAAACCGATAACAGCACCAAAACCCAGTAAAAGAATCGGAGCTAAAAGCGTTAATATGATGAAAGATTTTTTCTTAACCTGCGTAAGAAATTCTCTTTTTGTAATTAAAAAAATGTTATTCATAATTAAGAATTATTGCTTACCGCATTAATAAACACCTCGTTCATACTCGGAATTTTTTCATCGAATGACCTTACTTTTCCTACTTTTATCAGATCCAGAAGAATATGATTCTGGTCGGCTTCATTTTTCAGATCAAAAGAAAGTAAATTGTTTTCATTACTAATATTGAAAATTTCATATTTATTTCTGAAAGCCTCCAGTTGAGAATCATTGACATCAGAAACCGTGATCCCAAAAATATTTTTCTTGAATTTCTCGCGTACATCGAAAACCCTTCCGTCGATAATTTTTTTTGAGTTATTAATCAGAGCCACATAATCGCACATTTCCTCAACACTTTCCATTCGGTGAGTAGAAAGGATAATGGTGGTGCCGTTGTTTTTAAGATCAATGATCTGGTCTTTAATTAAATTGGCATTCACAGGATCAAAACCCGAAAAAGGTTCATCAAGAATCAATAAATGTGGACGGTGAAGAACGGTAACCACAAACTGTATTTTCTGTGCCATTCCTTTTGACAGTTCAGACAGCTTTTTCTTCCACCATTGGTCGATGTGAAGTTTATCAAACCACTTTTTGGCTTCCTGTAAAGCATCATTCTTTTTCATGCCTTTCAGCTCTCCGAAGTAGAGAAGCTGATCTCCAACCGTCATGTTTTTATACAGCCCGCGTTCTTCAGGCATATAACCGATATCTTTAATATGATCCGGATTAAGCTTTTGTCCGTTGATCTGTATTTCTCCGGAATCCGCCTGTGTAATTTGATTAATGATCCGGATAAAAGAAGTTTTTCCGGCTCCGTTCGGACCTAAAAGCCCATAAACACTTCCTTTCGGAACATGGATGCTGAAATCATCCAAAGCTACCTTTTTACCTGCGTTATAGGTCTTTCTAATATGTTCAGCTTTTAGCATTAATTTGTTTTTATAATTAGGATAAAAATGTTCCGAAAGTTACGGAATAATTAAGCTAAAAGAAAAAATCCTGATGATTATCAGGATTTAAATTATTGTTTCATAATCTGCGTGACTTTCATTGTGTTGTCACTCAGAATATATCGGATTAAATATTTACCCGGCTTTAATTTTTCAATATTAATCTCTCCGGAATTCATGTTAACCGAGTAACTTGCGATCTGAGTACCTAAAATAGAGTAGAAAATCACACTTCGGATTTTCAGGTTAGGATCTTTAGCCTTTACGATAAGGAAATCCTTTGCCGGATTAGGATAAGCAACAAGCACTCCGTCATCAGACTTCTGAGAGAAGGAAGCCGGCTCTTTAATCTGCGCTTTCATATTGTTGGAAAATCCAACAAATGCGCCTAAAAAGATAAACAAAAGTAAAAGTTTTCTCATCAAATTATAATTTCTAAGGGATATTTTAACAAAAATAATTAATTCTGCAATTCTACGCAATAGTTTTTTATATAAGTTGTAGTAAATTTGCATTAAATTTCATTCAAAAAGTATTCCAAAATGATACATTCAAGAAATAGAAGGCTGAGAGTAAACGAATCTGTAAGAAGTCTGGTAAGAGAATGTTCTCTTACAACCAACGATTTTGTAATGCCGATCTTCGTAATGGAGGGCGAAAATAAAGAAGAACCGATCCCGTCGATGCCGGGAATTTTCAGAAGGAGTATTGATCTGACGGTGAAAGAATGTAAGGAATTATTTTCTTTAGGTGTAAAAGCGGTTAACCTTTACATGAAGGTTTCAGAAGACCTGAAAGACAATACCGGAAAAGAAGCATGGAATAAAAACGGACTGATGCAGAACACGATCAGAGCGATAAAAGATGCGCTTCCCGAAATGGTGGTAATGCCCGATGTTGCTTTAGATCCGTATTCTATTTACGGTCACGACGGAATTATCGAAAACGGAAAAATTGTAAATGATGCTACAAACGATGCTTTGGCAAGAATGTCGGTGTCACACGCAGAAGCCGGAGCAGACATTGTGGCACCAAGTGATATGATGGATGGCAGAGTTCAGGTCATTCGCGAAGCTTTGGAAGACAGCGGATTTACCGATGTGGGTATTTTAAGCTATGCTGCAAAATATGCAAGTTCGTTCTACGGACCTTTCAGAAGTGCATTAGACAGCGCACCGAAAGATAATATGGAAATTCCTAAGGATAAAAAAACATATCAGATGGATTTTCACAATTCCAGAGAAGCGTTAAACGAAGTTTTTAAGGATATTGAAGAAGGAGCCGACATTATCATGATTAAACCGGGACTTCCGTATCTGGATATTGTTTCTAAAGTACGTGAAGCGATTGATCTTCCGATTGCGGTTTACAACGTGAGTGGAGAATATGCAATGGTAAAAGCGGCTGCACAAAACGGATGGCTGGATAATGACAAAACTATTATTGAAAGCTTAACCTGCTTCAAAAGAGCCGGAGCTGATATGATTTTCACCTATTTCGCGAAAGAAGCTGCGATGATTTTGAACAGATAATTTTTTCACATTATATTTTAAATAAAAAACATTTCGATCCGAAATGTTTTTATCAATAGAAACGGGCTTTAGCCCGTTTTTTATTGATGAACTCTAAATTAGGCTTTAGCCAAAACTTATTTTGAAACCAAAGAAAATGATTGATGATTGTAAGCTTTGGCTAAAAACCCATTCCTAAAAGCATCAGGAAATATTAAAATCTTTCCCTTTTGTAAATTTCGCAGCAAAAGGAGCTTGGTTTCCTGTATATTTCAGAACGAAATTCTTTTTTGTATCTGTATCAACATTGGCTTTCACTTCAACATCCTGAGTCTGGAAACTCACATCAAGATTCACGCCTGCGTCTTTTTCAAGATTAATTTCCACACTTTCTGCATAAAATAAAGAAGTACTCAGATAATTAAATTTGATGTTCTTCCTGTATGATCTGGATTCGTTTTGGGTAAATTCAGAATATTTTCTGAGGATTTCTATTCCCGGAGAATCAATATTGGTGATTCTGGATTTTGTAACGCCGTTTACTTTTACAGAAAAATCTTTGGCACTTTTAATGTCGCCTTTAATTCCGATATTGAAAAGAGAGGGGAGAGCAAGCCCGAATTCAATCATGCTGTCTTTCGTAAATTCAAAATCAGGAATCAGAGCCGGAAATTTCTGAACATTCATCAGTTGATTTTTAACCGTACTTAACTGATCACTGCCAAATAAATAGCCTATGAGATTATTATTAGTGGTTCTCCAGTTTCTTCCGTTCCATTCGTAGATTTCGCAAAGCAAAGTATCTGTGGAAGAATGCGGAAGCAGATCCATATCCTGCCATTTGAAAACTTCTTTGGCATAAGGTCTTCGGTTGATGATGTTTACGCCAAGATCTAAAGCTAAAAGCTCGGTAAGCTGTTGGTTATTTTCCATAGTAATAATAAGTGTTGATGAAAGCTTAAAATTATGGAAATAAAATAAAGTTTTTTAAAAATTTTGAGTTAAATATTATTCGAAGGATCTTTAAACTGCGTATTAAAATTTCATAAAACTTTCAAGTCCATTTTTTTATCTAAAATTTGAATTCAAAAAAACTTTATCTTTGCCCTTATGATTTTACGCGGAGAAAACTTAATCAAAGAATACGGTCCTAAAAAAGTGGTAAAAGGCGTTTCTGTACAGGTTCAGCAGGGAGAAATTGTGGGTTTGCTTGGTCCGAACGGAGCAGGAAAAACCACTTCGTTTTATATGATTGTCGGTTTGGTTAAGCCTACTTCCGGAAAAATTTTCCTCGACAAACAGGAAATCACAACCGATGCCATGTATCGCAGAGCTCAGAAAGGTATTGGTTATTTGGCTCAGGAAGCGTCTGTTTTCCGTAAACTTTCCGTGGAAGACAATATCATGGGCGTTTTACAGTTGACCAAGCTTTCAAAACGCGAACAGCAGATGAAATGTGATGAGCTGATTGAAGAATTTTCCTTACAGCACGTCCGTAAAAACCGTGGAGATCTTTTGTCCGGTGGGGAAAGACGTAGAACAGAGATCGCAAGATGTCTTGCCACCGATCCGAGTTTTATTCTTCTGGATGAACCTTTCGCGGGAGTAGACCCGATTGCGGTAGAAGATATCCAGAAAATCGTAAGAAGTCTGACCGATAAAAACATCGGAATCCTCATTACCGACCACAACGTACAGCAGACTCTGGCAATTACCAACAAAACATACATCATGTTTGAAGGAAGAATACTGAAAGAAGGACTTCCGGAAGAACTGGCAAACGATCCGCAGGTAAGAGAAGCTTATTTAGGAGAAAACTTCGTTTACCAGAGTATTTTTGATAAGCCGAACAAGAAAAGTTATGCTTACAATATCTGGGCTGGAAATTTCGATTCTAAAACCCAGTTTCAGAATTTTGTGGATGAAAATTTTGCTCAGTTTGATGATCTCAGATTAATGCATGGCTTTGAAGACATCAGTTTTGCCTCATTGGGAAATTCCGAAATTCAGCATATTTTTAATGAGGTGGTCGATAAAAATGCCAATAATTCGTTTGTGTTTCAGAAGAAAGAAATCAATTCCAATTATTCTCTGGAACAGGCAGAAGCAGATTCAAAAGCAGCGGGAAAACCTGAACTGCATTATCTCACGACTTACGTATTCGAAAATTAAATTAAGGCAAATATTTGCTGAAAAATAGAATAAAACGTACCTTTTTCTCTGTAAAACGGTACGTTTTTTATTTAAAATCATTGTATGGCAAAACCATTCAACAGAACTGTCACCTTATTCGGAATCTATAAACAGCTTGTTCCCTTCATCAGACCGTATCGGTTAATGATCTACGGAACCCTGTTTCTTACCTTTTTAGGAGCTTTGGCGGCGCAGGTCAATCCATTGGTTTTAAAATACACAGTGGATGAGGTAACCAAACTTACGCATCTTCCGCATCCGATGTCGGAAGGAATTCATATTCTCGTTATCATCTCCGTTATATTATTGGGAAAAGAACTGCTGAACATCTTCATCAATTTCGGACAGAAATTCTATGGCGAAAAGATCAGGATTAATGTAAGTTCTATTCTCGCACAATCTGCCATCGATAAAATTTTAACGTACAGAGTTGCCTATTTTAATGATGAAAACCACGAATCCGGAAAATTACAGATCAGAATAGACAGAGGAATTGAAAGTCTAACACGACTGGTGCAGAACTTTTTTATCGATATGCTGCCTTTGTTTTCCAATGCAATTATCGCTTTAATCATCATGTATCTGCAAAATGTCTACGTCGGAATTGTTTCCACCATCATTGTTCCCATCTATTTTTATGTAAGCTCATTACAGGCGAAGAAGTTAAGCGGAGTACGAAGAACTTTGAGAAACCAGCGTGAACAGAAAACTTCAGGACTTTTAAATCTAATCAATTCCATTATGGTGATTAAAAGTTTTGTCCGTGAAAAATTTGAAGGAAAAAAACAGTACGACTTGCAGATGCAGTTGATGGAAAGTCAGATGTTTACAAGAAAAACAAATTTTATTTATGATGGTTTAAAAACGTTTATCGAACAGTTCGGAGTGGTTTTGATAATCCTTCTGACGGTTTACCTAGTTCTGGATCAGCAGATGACCATCGGAGCGATTATGCTTCACATCATGCTTTTCAATAATGTTTCGGCTCCCATTCGACAACTGCACAGAATTTATGATGACATGAATGACGCGATGATCTATGCAGAAGGGTATTTTGATATTTTAAATGCAGACGACGAAAAAGAACCGAACGGTAATTTTGTAGAAAAAGAAATCAAAGGAAATTTTGAATTAAAAAACATCAATTTTACGTATCCGAACGGAACTAAAGCGCTTCACGATGTTTCCATGAAATTTGAAAACGGAAAAACAACAGCTTTGGTCGGATTAAGCGGAGCCGGAAAATCAACAGTCATTAATCTTTTATGTAAATTTTACCTTCCCGATTCCGGAGAAATTCTTTTGGATGGGGTAGATCTCAATCATTTCGACAATACTTTTCTGAGAAATGATCTGGGATTGGTACTTCAGAAAAACCACATTTTTCAGGGAAGTATCGAAGACAACATCCGATACGGAAATATGAATGCGACATTCGAAGAAATTGAAGAAGCGGCTAAAAAAGCCTATCTCCATGAACAAATTTTAGATTTACCCGAAAAATATAACCATGATGCTACGCAACTTTCGGGAGGACAACAGCAGAGAATTGCCATCGCCAGATTATTCTTAAAAAATCCTCCGATTATTTTCCTTGATGAACCAACGGCGAGCCTTGATGCCATTGCAACAGAACAGATCAAAAATTCTCTGGATGCGATAAAAGAAGGCAGAACCGTGATTATCATTTCCCATTCTTTATCGCAGATTTTAGATTCAGATAAAATTTATGTGATGAAAAAAGGCAGGGTTGTGGAAAGCGGCACTCACGATGAACTGGTACAGATCGACGGAACCTACAGAGAAATTTTTGATGCCTCTGCGAGAAGTTTGAATCTGGATAAATTGGTTAATACTTATAATGATAAAAGATAAAAGATAAAAGATAACTTTGCTAAAACACTAAAACACTAAAACACTAAAACACTAAAACACTAAAACACTCCGACCTTCATACCCAATGAACGACCATTACCTCAAAAAACTCGACCGCGTCACGGCAATTCTCACTCAATTACAGTCGAAACCGCTTGTAAGAGCGCAGGATCTTGCTGCAAAATTTGATGTGAGTGTAAGAACCATTTACCGCGATGTAAAAACACTGGAAAATGCCGGAATTCCGATCATCGGTGAAGCAGGAAGCGGTTATTCTCTGATGGATGGCTACAAATTGCCACCTGTCATGTTTACCAAAGAAGAAGTTCTGAGCTTTATCACCGCCGAGAAACTGATGCAGAAATTTTCGCATCAGAGTTTGGGAAATCATTATCAGACCGCGATGGAAAAAGTGCGTTCCGTTTTAAAATTTTCCGACAGAAATCTAATCCAGAATATTGAAAATCAGATTGATATTTTTCAGTATCATGCCGAAACCGAAGATACCATTAAAGACGTTCTTCCTACGATTCTGGAAAGTATAGCCGAAAAACGGCAGTTAATCATGGAATATAAAACCGTTGATGAGGAAATTTCTACAAGAACCATTGAAGCAGTCGGCGTTTTCTTTGAATTCAATTATTGGTACATCATGGCTTACTGTACCTTGAGAAACGACTTCCGGCAATTTCGTATTGACCGGATTTTAAAGATTTCGAAAACCCATAATCCGTTTTTAGGAGAATACGGGCAAATTAATGATTACAGAAAAAGCAGCAACGGCAATAAAACACGCGTAAGACTTTTGGTGGAGAAAAAAATCATGACTTTTCTGGTCAATTCCAAAAAATATTATGGTTTAACCCAAGAAATTGAGGCAGAAAACGGAATGGTAGAACTCACCTTCGAAACAGAATCCATTAAAGACGGATTTCCGCGCTGGCTGATTACTTTTGCAGACTTTGCAACGATTTTAGAACCCGAAACCCTCAAAGTACAACTCAATAATTTGTTGTCAAAGATTGCAGACAAACATCAATAAAAACCCCAACAATTGCTGTTGAGGTTTCTGAATAATTCAATATAAAATGATAATGTTTAAACTTTTATTTTTTACCGCAAAAGAAGCAAAAGATTAACACTTTAGTTATTTTAAGTTTAATGATTAATATAAAAAGAACACAGAAGTTAACAAAAATCAAAGATTCCTTTTGCAAACCTTTTGAAATATCTTAATAAATTCTATAAAGTCTTTTGCTTCTTTTGCGGTTAAATTTAAAATTAGCTTAAACAAACTTCATGTTTAAAGAAGAGCGGATCTGCAGATCATAAAAGTTTGTTAAAATTTAATCTATGAGACGCATCTCCGCTCTTTTTCCTTACTGCGGTTTCGTGAGAGAATCAATGATTTCAGCTTGAACAAAGGCATTAACGAACCGAAAATCTCTCCCAAAAAAAAGGCGGTTCAATTCCCAAAGCCCTTAAATAAACATACCCTTGTCCACGGTGATGGATTTCATTATCAACGAAATACAGAATATTCTGATACACAGGAAATTCATACTGTCCGAATAAATTAAAAGTCTCCTGAAAACGCTCCTCCGAAATCTGCGCAAAATAATGATTGATCGTTTCCGTTTCTTCGTCCCACTTTTTCAGAAGCTCCTCCTTCGTTTTCGGCACAAAACCTTCCTCATTGTAAGCTTCCATATTCTTGTCGACAATTCCCTTCAAAGCAGGTCCGCCAATGCTGATTAACTCAATCGCTAACTTTGCGAACGGTCTCATTCCCGCAATCGAAAATTCAAATAAATCCTTTTCAGGAAACGCCTCGATCACTCTTCGCGTTAAATTTCTGTGACCCTGCCAATGTTCTAATAATTGTTCCGAAGTCATAAACTGTTTTGTGATGGTTGCTGTAGTTGTCATAGTTTTAATGTTGTTTGTTATTGTTGATACAAAGATAAACCGGGGTAATGACAACAGTTTGTCAGTAGGATTTTCAGGATAAAATTTTTTTTCTTTTTAAAATAATTTTTAATGTTTCTCCGTTAGATAATCATACTTAAAGCAATGTTAGGTAGATAAATAATTTGAGGGTGACCGGTTTTTAATCGGTCATTTTTTATTAAAAAACATATTAGAACAGTTAGCATTAGCGATGTCATCCTGAGCGCGAAGCAGTCGAAGGATCTTTAATTTTTTTAGAAGCTGTTTCCAGCTTTCCGCACTCGCTATTTACTAAGTTTCGGCTGCGGCGGCAAAGCCGCCGCAGCCGAAACTTAGTAAATGAGCTCAGACAAATGCTGCAATCTGGGCTAGGTCGCAGCCGGAATCACAAATGTAAAGTTCCTTAAACTCAAAATTTGTAAACCTAATTTTAAAAAACTAATTTAGTCCTATGAAAATTTATACGAAAACAGGAGATAAAGGTCAGACCGCTTTGTACGGCGGAACAAGAGTTTCAAAAGCAAGTGCGAGAGTCGACAGTTACGGAAATATAGACGAGCTGAATTCCTTCATCGGAATCGCCAAAAGCCATATTGAAGATGAAGAAGTGTTAAGACAACTGAAAAAAATCCAGTTCGATTTATTTACTGTAGGTTCCGAAGCGGCAACTCCGGTGGATAAACTCATGTTGGCAAACGGAAAATCGCGACTTCCTTTAATCATTTCAGATGCCGAAATCGAAGAACTCGAAAACTGGATGGATGCTTTTGACGAAAAATGCGAACCGCTTCAGTATTTTATCCTTCCAGGAGGCGGAAAAGCAGCAACATTTTTACATGCAGCACGTACCATCTGCAGAAGAGCAGAACGTTCTTTGGTTTTCTTAAACGAGTCGGAAGAAGTGCGTCCGGAACTCATTAAATATCTCAACAGACTTTCCGACTATCTTTTTGTTTTGGCAAGATACATTTCAAAAATCAACAACGAACCGGAAGAATACTGGAACCCGAATGAAAGATAAAGTACTGCTTTTCATCAACGGAGATCCTCCCAAATCTTTTCCCGACACTGAAGAATACAGTCTCATTGCCTGTACAGACGGTGCTTTTCATTATCTTAAGAACCTGAATTTCCCTTTAGATAAGCTGGATTTTATTTCCGGTGATTTCGACTCGCATTCCGGCTCGGATGAAAATATGTACGAAGACAAATTCATTTACACGCCCGATCAGGATAAAACGGATTTTCAGAAAGCTTTGGAAATTATTGCAGAAAAAGATCTTAAAAAAGTAGATGTTTTCGGTGGAAGTGGAGGAGAGCAGGATCATTTTCTCGGAAATCTTACCGTGGCTTTTGGATTTAAAGATCTACTCGATATCAAATTCTATGATGAATTTTCAGAATATTATTTTATTCCGAAACAATTTGCTGTAACAGGAGTGAAAGACAAAATGATTTCTTTGTATCCGTTTCCGGCAGTTGAAAATATTACGACCAAAGGATTAAACTGGGCTTTGACAAACGGAAATTTAGATATTACTTCCAGAATCGGAACGAGAAATTTTGCTGTAGAGGATGAAGTTTCCATTCAATATGAAAAAGGAGATTTGCTTTTGTTTGTTGGGAAAAACTATTTGTAGTTTAAACACTAATTGCACGAATTATTTTCACAAATTGCACAAATTTATTTTTGTAATTAAGAATAAATAATGAACTAATAGAATCAATAGGAAAGGACTTTGCTCAGTTTTCTAATTGCCAGTATTTTCACAAATTGCACGAGCTTGGTTTTAATAAAAATAAATAATAAAGTTATCCGCATCAATAGGAACGGGCTTTAGCCCGTTTTCAAATAAAAAAACATCAACTGGCTTTAGCCAAAACATAAAAAATCAAACACGAAAATCGGTGTAGATTCGTGAAATATGTGAGAAAATAAAAATGAAAAACCTCATCAAAATATCATTCCTTACTATCACATTACTCTGTGTTTTATCCTGCAAAACACAACAATTTTCCACACCCGAATTTGGAAAAAGAGAAGCAGGAAAAGATATTCAGATTAAAAAAGTCAACAATTTCAGAACGGTTGGAAACATCAGAAATATTGAAGGAAGAACCCTGAAAGAAGGAAAACTGTACAGAAGCGGAAATTTATATAAACTGAAAAATACTTCTTTTAAACAAATTGAAAATTTAGGCATCAGAGAAATTATCGATCTTCGGAATTCAAAGGAAATTGCACAAAAGCCCGATCATCTTCCGGAAGGAATTGTTTACAAAAATTATTCAGCGTTTGAAGACAAAGGCGATCAGTTGGATCAGGCAAAGAAATTGGTCTTAAAAGGAAAAGTCAACGGTGCAGATGCAGACAAAAGAATGCTTAACTTTTATAAAGACTACGTCACGGAAAACCCAGAAATTATAAGAAAAATTATCACAGAAATTTTAGAATCGGATCAGCCGGTTTTATATCACTGCACCGCAGGGAAAGACAGAACCGGAATTACAACCGCTCTCATTCTTACGATTTTAAAATTCGATAAAGAAACCATTTACAACGATTATCTTTTATCCAATAATTACAGGAAAAAATTAATTGATAAAAGACTTCATCTCGCCGATAACCTGCATTTTCTCTACCCGAAAATGGACATTACAGTTCTCGAGAAATTAAGCTGGATAGAAACCGCTTATCTGGATGCCGCTTTTAATGAAATTAACAATAAATACGGTTCTACAGACCGATATATTCAAGAGGTTTTAAAAATTTCTGAAAATAAAAGGCAGGAATATATTCTTAAGTTTACATATTGATAATTTAGCTTTATTTTCTTCAATAAAATCCATTAAAATTTATAATAATTTTAACGCTAAAAAACCAAACTTTTTTAGCAATTTTGCATTCTTAATTCACTTGTTTAGAAATGAAAATAAAGTACTCGGAACTTATTGATCAGACGTTGTATTTCCCTACCGAGGAATTCAATGTTTCTGAGAACAATTTGTTGTTTCACGACATTCCTTTAATGGATGTTGTTGAAAAATTTGGCACTCCGCTAAAGATTAGCTACCTGCCGAGAATTTCTCAAAATATCCAGAAGGCCAAAAGCTGGTTCAGGGAAGCCTTTGAGAAAACCGATTATAAAAAGAATTATAGATATTGCTACTGTACAAAATCCAGTCATTTTAAATTCGTACTGGAAGAAGCTTTGAAGAACGACATTTCCATAGAAACTTCTTCAGCCTATGACATGGATATCGTAAAATCTCTTTACAAAGAAGGAAAAGTAACGAAAGATATAGAAGTAATCTGCAACGGCTTCAAAACAGACGATTATCTGGCGAAAATTTCGGAGATGATTAACAGTGGTTTTGAAAATATTACGCCGATTCTGGATAATTACCGCGAATTGGATAAACTTACAGAAAGCATTGATACCACTTTCGATATCGGGATCAGAATCGCTTCTGAGGAAGAGCCGAAGTTCGAATTTTATACCTCAAGATTAGGAATCGGATATAAAGATATCATTCCTTACTACAGCCAGAAAATTGCAGAGCATCCGAATGCAAGACTGAAAATGCTTCATTTCTTCATCAATACCGGAATCAAAGACACAGCCTATTACTGGAACGAATTGTATAAATGTCTTCGTGTGTACGCGCGTCTGAAGAAAATTGCTCCCGAAGTCAACTCTCTGAATATCGGAGGAGGTTTCCCGATCAAAACATCTTTGCAGTTCGATTACGATTATCAGTACATGGTGGAAGAAATCGTTTCTCAGATCAAGAAATTCTGTGAAGAGGAAGGAGTGGAAGAACCCAATATTTACACCGAGTTCGGAAGTTTTACCGTTGGTGAAAGCGGCGCCAATATTTATAAAATCATTTCCCAGAAACGCCAGAACGACAGAGAAAAGTGGAATATGATCGATTCTTCTTTCATGACGACGCTTCCCGATACATGGGCGATTTCCAGACACTTTATCATGCTTCCGCTGAACAGATGGGAAGATACGTATGAAAGAGTTTTCTTGGGTGGATTAACTTGTGATTCGGATGATTATTATAATTCTGAACAGCATACCAACGCGATTTACCTGCCTGTTTTCAGTGATACGAAACCTCTGTACATCGGATTTTTCCATACAGGAGCGTATCAGGAAACCATTGGAGGATATGGGGGAGTTCATCACTGCTTAATGCCACAGCCGAGACACGTTTTGATTCAGAAAGACGAAAACGGTGAGTTGCAGTATGAAATTTTCCGTGAAAAACAGGAGCCGGAAGATGTACTGAAACTTTTGGGTTACAAATAAATATTTAAACACAAACAGCACAAATTTTTGCACTAAAAACACAAGTAATAATTGTGAAGTTTGTGAAAACTATTCGTGCAATTAGTGCTTAATAAAAACAAAAGCTCTCAGATGTTGAGAGCTTTTTCTGTTTAAAAATATTTTGAAATCTTATCCAGTTCCAGTTCGGCATAATCCGAAACCACAATATTTGCCAAGGTATAATCCTGATTTTTAGAATGCGGACTTCTGTACGCGGCACAGAAAATATTTGCCCGATGTGAGGCTAAAATCCCGTTCGTGGAATCTTCAATCACCATACAGTTTTCTACAGGTTCATTGGCCATTTCTGCGGCAAGAAGAAAAACTTCAGGATGAGGTTTGGATTCCTTCAGGTCGGCTCCGCTTATTTTTCCGCCAAAATAGCGTTCAAGTTCAAATTTTTCAAAAACCATGTTGATGGTTGCCATCGTTGCGGAAGAAGCGAGAATCAATTTGATCCCGTTGTCGTAATAATGCTGGATCAGTTCTCTTACGCCTGAAATCAGGTCAAATTCTTCATCATTATAAAAGTATTCCTTAAAATAATCTCTCTTGGTTTTTGCAATGTCTTCGTACGTCTGTTTTAGATTAAATTCCTGAATTAAAGTATCACAGACTCTTTTGGTAGAAGCTCCGGTAAAGGAAGCGTATAACTCTTCCGAAACGTCGATTCCAAGATCATTAAAAGTTTTAAAATAGGCTTTTCTGTGCAGAGGTTCCGTATCCACAATCACGCCATCCATATCGAACAGCACAGCTTTTAAAGGCATATCTGAATTTTTTTACTAAAATAATAAACGTTTCAGAATTGAAGCAAATATTTTTCGATTACTTTTTAAATTTCGCGATCCAGTCTGCCATTTCGGCCAAAACTTTCGGGGAAATTGTCTGTTCAATTTCCGAATATTCTGAAAATGCTCCGGTTGTAGCTTCCTGAAACAAATGATTCAATCCGGGAATTTCCTCCGTTCTGAAATTTTTGTTTCCTGCTTTCGTCAGCGATTTTTTAATGGCTTCCAGATTTTCTTTCGCCGGAACCTGAAAATCTAGACTTCCGTTCAATGCCAGAACAGGAATTTTTAATTTTGAAAGATATTCATCCGGATTAAACTTCACGAAATACGTAAACCAGCTTTTAGAAATCTGCTGCTCCATATTTCCGATGGCTTCCTCATTCATCTGATCTTTAAAATTTTTAATTAAAAACTCATGAAGATCCTTTTCATAACGGTTTCCGGAATAATTTTTAATAAAACCGTAAATGCCGGAATTTATTTTTTTATTGGCTTCAAGCTGTGCTTCACTTTGCCCCATTGATTTTCCGGCAAGATAATTCTGCTGTACCAGAAGCTGGTCTATGGAAGTTCCCGGAGCCGCCATCAGAACCGTAAACTTTACGTTTTTATTGCCCGCTGCAACCATCGGAGCGATCATTCCACCCTCAGAATGTCCCAGTAAACCGATGTTTTCATAACCTTTAGACATTAAATAATCCACTGCCGAATTTATATCTGTCGAAAAATTATAGGTAGTATCATTTCCTGAACCTTGGGAAGAACCTCCGATTCCTCTGTCGTCAATTCTTAATGTGGCAATGCCCTGTTTTGCAAAATAATCTGCAATAACGGCGAAAGGTTTATGTTCAAAAATTTCTTCATCACGGTTTTGACTTCCGGAACCGGTGATCAGAATGACAACAGGCTGGTTTTTATCAAAATTTTTAGGCTGTGAAATCGTTCCGGCTAACGTATTTTTGTCTTTCGGATTCTGAAAGCTGATGTCTTCCGTATCATAATTGAAAGGCGGTTTTGGTGTTTGAGGACGGTTGATGACGAAGTTTTCAGTATTGGGTACAAAAGTAAGAGGGACACTGAAATTTCCCTGTCTGAAAGTTCCTTCAATCTTTCCGTTGCTGAATTTTCCTTTATAACTTGCAACAAGTGCCTGTTGTTCAAAACTCAGTTCACCGTCTGTGAAATCTGTTTTGTCGACCGGAATATCTTTTGCTCCCTGTTTAGGGCTGTCTACGGTGGAAGAGTAGCTGTTTCCGTCTTTTTTGATATTCAGGATAAAAGGCAATTTCATTCCCTGAACATCAATATCTCCTTTCCACGATCCGACAATATTCTGTGCGTTAATTAGTTGGATGAAAAATAAAGAGAATACGGCAAATAATGTTGTTAATTTCATGGGATTAAATATTGATAAGAATTTTTGAAATAATTTCTGCGATAAGAAGAGCAACGGCAAAACCTGCAAAATGCTGCCATTTTTTAGCATTCACGGACGTTTTAAAACCGTTAACCAGTAAAGTGATGTAATACACCGTAATCATTAAAAGGACACAGCTGATGACAAGGAGCAAAGCCAGATCTAATGGTTTCAGCTGAAGATGCTGAATATCATTCCGCTGATTTAAAATCTGATCTCCGATTCTGGTAAGAATAGGGCTTGAAGTAATAACCGCACCAATATACATCGGGAATCTGGAAATAGTGGCAGTATTAAAAATATCAATTGCACGGGTTTTCCTGTTAATAATTTTTCCGGCGATCAGAAGAGTTACAAAAATACAGGCGACATTGATGCCGTTTTCTTTTAGACTGGTCAGAAAATCTGTTTCACTCTGATGAATATCCAGAACACCGTCGTAAGTAACATCTAAAAAGGAACCGAGTAAAGCACCAGTCAGCGTTAATAGAATTCCGGTTACAAAAAGCTGTTTCTCGCTGTAAATCCCAAAAGGGTTAAAAATCAATTTCCAGTTCATGGTTTATTTTTTCAGGGTTTCAATTTTTCCGATCAGATCGTCGAGTTTATTTCTCATGGTCGGGTAGGAAAGTCCTGCCTGTTTCGCCATTTCTTTAATGCTTCCGCTGGACAGAAAAAAGCTGAGGATAAATTCCTGTTCTTCGCGCGTAAGCTGTAAGTATAAAGGTAGTTCGTAATTTCCACTGACGGTGGTTTCGCAGTTGTTGCATTTCATCTGGCTTACCTGTAATGCAGATTCACAGCTTGGGCAAACTATAGGGAGTTTCATGTTCTTAACTTTTTGTAAAAATAAAAATTATTTTAATAAAGTTAAAAATTATTTTAATAAAATTAAAATGTTTTTTGTTTTATAATAGATTTTAGACTGAAGATTTGTGATTTTTTAAGGATGAAAATACTTGTAGAAATTTTGCAGGAAAATTTGTTTTTTGAAAAAATCTTAAGTGACGGATATAAAATTTTTTAAATTGATTTAATTTTGGAAGAACGAATAATATAAAATTGATTTATGTAAAAGTCTAAACAGGCAGAAAAATCGAATTATTTTCCAATGATATGGAAACGGCAAAAAATAAAATGGGTTAGTTAAATTAGTTATAATAGGCAATAGTAATTTGATAAATACAATTTTTATACGTATGAAACGTTTTAAATTATTTCTTCTTCATTTGCTCTCTTAATAAAGTAAAGTCCTTTTTCTGTAATTATATAGCGCTCTTGTTTTAATAAATTTTCAGTAGATACTTTTATAAGTCCAAGCGAAATAAATCTATCCATTAAATATTGCGATTTATCGTTTTTATCTGATAAATTTAGCTTGTTACAAAAATTTACAAAATCACGGATGGTATTTTTCGGACTATTTTTATACTCATCATAATAACTTTTAAATTTTAATTTATTGTCATTTATGGAGTGATGCAGATCATCAATAGTTGTATCTTTTTTAATTAATTCATTTTTTAATTCATTATTTTCCTGGATAATATTTTCAACTCTTTCTTCTGAACTTTTTATTATATTATATTGATCATCAATTTGTTTTTTTAGAGAAATAATTTGGTTATTCAAATCTGATTTTTCTTTATAATCAGCTTTGATATTTTCTAATTCTATTTCACTTAAAGCTATTCTTTTTTTTCCATCTAAATCAATAAGTCTATTTTTATATAAATTTTGATTTCTTTCTTTATAGGATTTAAAAGTAATATTTTCAAATAGCCACATTAAATATGGCAAAACAATAATATAAAATATTGAAATGAGTAGAGGATAGAAAAGGATATTTTCAATACTTGAATATTTATCATTAATTAAATTAATCCTCTCTTCAATTTTTTTTTCTGAAACAAATAATACAAAAATTGCTTTCCAATTAAAAGCAATAAAAGAAAGAATGAAGGTTCCAATAAAAGGATTTTTTAATCTTTCTTCTGATGTTTTAAAAACGGATAAAAAGATATCTTTCATTAGTAAATGGTATAAATTTTTTTAAAAAATGTAGTAGAAGATAATATTTATAAAATAAACTAAATTTTTCTATTACTCATTCAACTCGTATATTCAATGTTATGTTAACAGAAATTATATCTCTCTAGTTTCAAAATTTAAATTCTTGTAAAAAATGATTAAAGTTCTTAATTTATTTGAAATTGTATTTTGAAATATATAATCTAACATTTGACTTGATCTACGTTTTAGAAACATTAAGGTAGAAGTTTCTGAATGTTTTGAAATTTGAAAATCTGAAATATCTTCATAATCGTTCAGTTCAAGAGCTTTGTAATATAAATCATTTTTAGTTTTTTCCAAACCAAAATCGAGCAAAAATTGATTTAAATCATAACTTTCTTCTAGAAAATCCTTTTTAAGTATTACGATATTTGAAAAATTTGTATTAAAAGTACCTGTCTTAGGATTTTCAATTATTATAAATGTTTGACACCTGTATTCATCTGGGTACTCAATTCCATTTAATACTATTGTCGGAATTCCTAATCCTTTTATATAGTCACTAATGTAATATTCATTCACTTCTTTTTCCATTTTTATAATTTAAATTTTTAGATATTGTTCGTTAATTTCTTTAATTTTTTCAATTAATTCGGCTCTGTCGCTTTCATTTAAAATTCCTAAACTAATAAAAGTGTTTAACATTGTTTCAACATTATCTGTTTGTTTTTTAAAATCTTTTATCCAACGACTAAGCTCATTTAATTTCTCCAATTTTGTAAAATCATCTAAATAATTTATAGGGCTTATATTATCATAAATATTTTTTACAATGCGTAGAAAATTTTCTTTTTCTGTCATATTAAATTTTTTTTGGATATATTCGATTTATAATTTCTGCTAAATCAAATATTAACACATTACGCCAATACAAATTATGATACCAAATATATAAAAAACTAATCCATCAATAATTACGGTTTTCCATAAATAGAGAATTATTCTTATAAATAAATCAAAAGATAAATTCTCCAATCTTTCTCCATTCACCAACTTCTCCAAACTTCTTTGTATCTTTGCCGAAATCATTTAATTTTTACATAAAACATGAAAACATACGCAGGAATTCCTGAGGAAAATGCATCGTTAGAAAACTCGAAAGTAATGTTGGTGACTGTTCCTTACGACGGAACTTCAACATGGGGAAAAGGAGCCGATAAAGGTCCTGAATTATTCCTTGATGCTTCCGAAAACATGGAACTGTATGACATCGAAACCCAGACAGAACCATTTTTAGAAGGAGTATATTTAGCAGGAGAAGTTTCTGAAAATTCTTCACCGGAAGCCATGACAGAAGCCGTTTACCAGAAAACAAAAGAGCTTTTGAATAATGACGGAAAACTATTCACCCTTTTCGGGGGAGAACACTCTGTTTCTATCGGGTCGATTCGTGCGGTAGGAGAGAAGTTTGAGAATTTAACCGTTCTTCAGTTGGACGCCCACACAGATCTTCGTCCGGAATTCCACGGCTCTACTTCCAACCACGCATGTGCGGTTTTTGAAGCCAATCAGAAACATAATCTGGTACAGGTGGGAATCCGTTCTATGGATGTGGAAGAAGTGGAATATTTACCGGAAGGAAGAGTATTTTTCGCTCACGAAATTGCCAACAACGAAAACTGGGTAAACGACGTTTTGGAAAAAGTTTCAGGAAATGTGTACATCACGATTGATCTTGATGCTTTCGATCCATCGCTTTGTCCGTCAACAGGAACTCCGGAACCGGGAGGCTTACAGTGGTATCCGACTTTGGAATTATTAAGAAAAGTATTCGAAAAATGTAACGTTGTCGCTTTTGATATTGTAGAATTAATGGATTCTCCGATGGCAAAACCAAGCGCATTCTTGGCGGCGAAGTTATATTACAAAATGCTTGCTTACTATCATATCTATAACAACAACTAAATTCCGCAGGAAACGGATTTTTTCTGCCGTAGATTCTTTGGAAATTTGTGAGGTAAATTCAATGTTATGTCTACACAGAATCAGATAGATTACGAAAGAATTGCCAAAGCGATAGACTATATCAGGAGCAATTTTAAGCTTCAGCCAAGTTTGGAGGAAGTGGCAGAGAAAATTCATTTGAGTCCGGCTCATTTTCAGAAGATGTTTTCTGACTGGGCGGGAACAAGTCCGAAGAAATTTTTGCAGTTCATCAGTTTGGAACATGCCAAAAGTTTGTTGAAAGAAGAAAAAGCGAGTTTATTTGATACGGCTTACGAGACAGGATTATCGAGTACAAGCAGACTGCACGATCTGTTTGTGAAAATAGAAGGAATGTCTCCGGCAGAATATAAAAACGGAGGAAAAAGTCTCAACATCAATTACAGTTTTTCCGAAAGTCCTTTTGGAAAAATAATTGCAGCTTCCACAGAAAAAGGAATCTGCTACATGGCTTTTGAAACCGATCAACATAAAGCATTGGGAGATTTACAGGCTAAATTTCCCAATGCTTCTTTTTTTGAAAGAAAAGATGATTTCCAGAGCAATGCGTTATCTATTTTCAGTAAAGACTGGTCGGAACTTAACACCATAAAACTCCATCTGAAAGGAACAGATTTTCAGTTGAAAGTCTGGGAAAGTCTGCTCACAATTCCCATGGGGAAATTATCAACCTATGGAAATCTGGCGGATAAAATTGGAAATCCAAATGCTTCAAGAGCCGTCGGAACCGCGATTGGCTGCAATCCTGTTGCGTTTTTAATTCCGTGTCACAGAGTAATTCAGTCAACCGGAAAAATCGGCGGTTATATGTGGGGAAGCGAAAGAAAACAACTGATTATCGGCTGGGAAAGTTCAAAAATATACTCTTGATTTCAAACACAAATTGCACTAATTTTTTACGAATAGCTAATAATTCTGATTGAAATTTTAAAAATAAAACTATTCCATCAATAGAAACGGGCTTTAGCCCGTTTAAAATAATCAATTGACCAAATTGGCTTTAGCCTAAAACTTATTTTAATGAAAAAATCAACGAAATATTGTCATTCTGTAGGAATCTGGGATCATTTATTAGAGGTTAAAATTTAAAAATACTTAGCTTAGATTCCTACGGAATGACAAAGAACTTGAAACATTAATCACAAAACATTAAACTTTATGATGAGTTTATTCGAAGACGTATCAGATTATCCTTTAAATATCCTTCCCAAAGACGGAACCGTTCATTACTACGGAAAAGTGTTCTCCAAAGAAAAGGCTGATTTTTATTTCGATTATCTGCTTAACGAAATTCCGTGGGAAAATGATGAAGCCGTTATTTTCGGAAAACTGATTGTAACCAAAAGAAAAGTAGCATGGTTCGGTGAAAAACCATTTGAATATACCTATTCCAAACGGACAAAATATGCAAAATTCTGGACTCCCGAATTATTGGAATTAAAGAAAAAATGTGAAGAAATTACTGGCGAAACCTACAATTCCTGCCTTCTGAATTTATACCACGACGGAAGCGAAGGAATGGCGTATCACAGTGATGCCGAAAAAGATTTAAAAAAACACGGAGCCATTGCTTCCCTGACTTTCGGAGCGGAAAGAAAGTTCTTATTTAAACATAAAACAACAAAAGATAAAGCCGAAATATTTCTGGAAAGCGGAAGTTTATTGGTGATGAAAGGAACCACGCAGGACAATTGGCTGCACCGGCTTCCTCCAACAACAAAAGTAAAAACACCGCGAGTGAATCTTACGTTCCGTACCATTGCAGAGTGATTTATTTACATTCATTTATGGTGTTTTTGTCATGCTGAAAGCATCTAGACAAAGTTTTCAATGTATCGTTGAGATCCTTTCAGGATGACAAATTGGATGGATAATTATCTCCCGCAGATTTTGCAAATTTAGCAGATGATTGAGTGGAAAAATCCGCACAATCTGCACAATCCGCGAGAAAATAAAACTTTCAGAACGATTGAATGATGATTTATTTCCACTACGTTTGTCATGCTGAAAGCATCTAAACAAAGTTTTCAATGTATCGTTGAGATCCTTTTATAATGACAAGCTGTATATGATTATCATCTCCCGCAGATTAAGCAAATTTAGCAGATGATTAAGTTAAAAAAAATCTGCACAATCTGCTAAATCCGCGAGAAACCAAAAAATAAAAGCTATTCAAACTTAACTTTCAGAACAATTGAATGGTGATTTACAGTACGTTTGTCATGCTGAAAGCATCTGAAAAAAGTTTTCAATGTATCGTTTAGATCCTTTCAGGATGACAATTGGATGGTTAATTATATCCCGCAGATTTTGCAGATTGAGCAGATAATTGAGTGGGAAAAAATCCGCACAATCTGCTAAATCAGCGAGAAACAAAAAATAAAAATAACTTTCAGAACAATTGAATGGTGATTTACAGTACGTTTGTCATCCTGAAAGCATCTAAACAAAGTTTTTAATGTATTGTTGAGATCCTTTCAGGATGACAAATTGTATGGTTAATTATCTCCCGCAAATTTAGCAGATGATTAAGGGGAAAAAATCCGCACAATCTGTATAATCTGCGAGAACCAAAAAATAAAAAAAAGCTGTTCCAACCGAACAGCTTTTAAATTTATTTCAAAACCTCAACTTCAATCGCACTGTCATCAAAAACTTTGATAAACGCTTTCGTGTAGTCTTCCTTCGTTGCAAAATTCGGATTTTCCATAAATTTCTGTGGGTTGATCGCAAAAAGCGGAAACCACGTCGAAGAAATCTGAATCTGGATTTTATGTCCCTTTTTAAAAGTATGCACCACATCCTGCAATCTGAAATTCACGGCTGTTTTCTGGTTCGGAACCATGGCTTCCGCTTTTTCTCTTGAATTTCTGAATCTTGTAAGCATAATTTCGCTTCGTACCATCTGATGATAATTTCCATAGATCACCCCGTCTTTTTTCTCAGCAGGTTTAAAATCTTCAGGATAAACATCAATTAATTTTACCGCAAAATCTGCATCCGTAGAAGTGGATGCAATGTTTAATTTAGCCATAATTTCTCCCGCAAACGTAATGTCATCCGTCAGAACATCCGTTGTAAACGTTAAAACATCAGGTCTTCCTTCTGCAAATCTCTGGTCTTCCGACATATAATTTTTCGGGGTGAAGCCGTTGAAATCTCTTAAATTATCAGAGCTTAAAACCGGATTATTAGGATCACTGTAATATTCTGAAGAACCTTGTCCTGCTGCGTTTTTCAAAGTTCCTTTCGATAAATAGAAATTCACTTTCTGTGCTTCTTTTGGCGGATAGGTTGCAAACTCTCTCCATTGTTTTGCACCGGTGTCGTACATTAATGCTTCCGGTAAACCTGCATCCTGTTTTGTATTTCCTTTCAGATAATGATTGAAGAATTTTGTTTCCACATTCTTCTGGTAATACGTTGCAATGCTGTCTCCGAAATAAATCTGGTTGTGGAAATGTTTTCCCTGTTCATACGCCCAGGCTCCGTGAGAGAAAGGTCCCATTACAATTGTGTTTTTCGCTTTCGGACTTGTTTTTTCAATGGTTTTATAAATATTTAAAGGTCCTGAAAGATCTTCCGCATCAAACCATCCTCCAACAGTCATTACCGCATGATTTACATTTTTAAGATGAGGCAGAAGACTTCTTTTCTGCCAGAATTCATCGTAATTCGTATGATTCATTATTTCCGTCATGAAGAAATTATCCTTGTAGTACTTTTCATAACCGTCTTTTAAGGTTCCCATGTCTCTGTAAAATTTCAGACCGTCTTCAGAAGTCGCTTTAATCATAGAATCAGAATACCACGCTTTATTTTCCGGCTTTGTTTTCTGAACGCCGAAAACAGGGAAAGTTCTGAAATAGCCCATCATAAATCTTCCGTTGTGAAGAAAATCGTCATTCCAGAAATCTGAAATCGGCGCCTGTGGAGAAGAAGCTACCAAAGCAGGATGTTGTGCCAGAATTCCGACTGCGGTATAAAATCCGGGATAAGAAGTTCCGTATTGTCCTACTTTTCCGTTGTTGTCTTTGATATTTTTCAATAACCACTCGATCGTGTCGTACGTATCTGTACTTTCATCAACATCTTTCTTTGTTTTTCTTTCAACCTGCGGCGTCATATTGGTGAAAGTTCCTTCACTCATGTATCTTCCGCGAACGTCCTGAAACACAAAAATATATTTGTCCTTCATTAAATATTGGTTCGGTCCCAGTTTGGTTTTATATTCGTTTTCACCATAAGGAGCAACGCTGTAGCAGGTTCTCTGCATCAGAAACGGATATTTGTTTTTGTTGGAAATATCCTTTGGAATGTACACCGAAGTAAACAGTTTTACGCCATCACGCATCGGGATATACATTTCCTTTTTAATAAAATTATCCTTTACAAAAGTATCGGGTTGCTGTTTAGTCTGAGAATTTCCAAAAACAAACAGAAAAACAAACAAAATCGAAAAGTGAATCTTCATTGTTTAAAATTTGCAGCTAATTTAATCATAAAATGGTTTTTAGCACAAAGTTTTAACAACAGGTTGTCATTCTGACGAAGGAAGAATCTAAATTAAATATTATTTTATGGATCTTTTATTTTAAACTTTTTACTACAAAAGATTTAACCACTTTAGTTTTTTAAGTTTAATACTTAATCAAAAATTTTAGCAAAAGAAATTCAAATAAAACTATTTGCTCTTCCCTCCAAATTTATTCAGTTTCATCACCAGAGAAAACATCACATATCTTTTTAATATCAAATCTTCTCTGTCTTCCACGCCGGAAGCGGAAATTGTTCTGGTGACACTTTGGTTTTGGTTGAGAACATCATACACTTTTATACGCGCAGTAAGCTGTTTTTTGAAAAAAGTATATCCCACACTTGAATTTAAAAAGTAAAAATCTCTCTTGAAACCGGGTGCGATATTCGAACTCGTATTATATTCAAAATCATTTTCGAAAACAAGATTAGTCTGGAAGAAATAATTGGTAAGTTCCAGCCTGAAATTCTGAGACGTATTTTTGATACTTTCAATGCTGTAATTTTTATATTCTGAAAAATTATAATTGATGCTGTAAGATGGTTTAATGGTAATTTTATCCTTCTTTTCGTACATAACATTGATTCCCGGACTGAAATTGTAAGAATTACCTGTGAATTGCTGTCCGTTGATAAAACCTCTGTTAAAACTGTAACTAAATCCTGATCTTGGTCTTACATTCAGTTTATGGTCGTTCCATTTATACGTTTTTCCTAAACCTGCGATGAAATTGACGTTTTTATTTCCGCTGATGTTCGCGTAAGTCACAAACTGCTTTCCGGAATCATCGTAATACGAATAATTGGTTGTGTTATTGTTATTATAAACGAAACTAAAATTAAAATAATAGTTTAAATTTTTCTGAATATTATAACTGTTGAAATAAACATTCGTGGTGTTCGTCCATGAATTTTTAAGATCCGGATTTCCTTTGTACGTTACCAGAGGATTGGATTCATCCACATACGGAATCAGATTGGCGGAAGAGGGAAGACTGAAATAGGATGAATTATTGATGCTTACATTAGAAGTCTGACTGAAATTGTAAAGCAGTCCGAAATTATATCTCGGAAGCGCAAAATTTCTCTGCAGCTCATAATTTTGTCCGTTGAAAGTGGAATGATAGTTCAGATCTGTAAGATTCAAACTTAAAGATGTCCACATTTTCAGCATTTTTTTATCTAAATTAAAACTGATTTCAGGCGAAAGCTGATTGTTTTTTTCATCCGAACGGTTGGATAAAGCCAGATTGTACACCGTATATTTTCCTGTTGTGGCATCAAAATCATTTACGGTTCTTTCATTCACCGCATTTCTCGAATTATAATCCAGACTCATCGTCACACTTGCAGAATCCGAAACAGGTTCCGTATATTTTGCATTAAATGAATAATTGTTATTCTGATTTTTACTCTGACTGAGCTGATTTCTTACATCTCTTTTGGCAGCATTTTCTACTCCGTTTTCAAAAAATAAAGTACCGGAATTGATGAGGTTATTATTTCTATTCTGCTGAATCGAAGTATTTACACTGGCATAAAAACTTCTGTTTTTCTTTCTGAATTTTCTTGCGTAATGAAGATTGGGCGAGAAACTGTTGTTTTCGGAATCCGTTACAGTAGAAGACTGACTTTTATTGAGCAGTTCATCATTTTTAAAAGTAGCTGAATTTCCCGTTCTGAAATTATTTGATTTTGTAAAAGAAAACGACGGCGAAAAAGAAATGGTACTGATTGTATCCGGCTTTATTCTCAGCGTAGAATTCAGCGTGTATTGCTCTCTTTCGTTTTCGGCGCGGTTTTCAGAGTCCGTTTTTAAATTAGAATCCGGAAGAAAAGTGGTTTTGGAAACTTTTGAAGCCGTTTCAAGATTGGTTGTGTTTCGTTTGATTCCGAGTTCCTCAATTTCGACTTCTTTGCCCAATTTATCACTATAATTCACTCCGATCATCAAAGACTTCTGAATTCCCAGCTTTGAATTTTTGCCATTGTCATCATCCATAGAAACACCCTGCGAATTGATATTATTGGCATAACCCAGCAAACTTATTTTGGTCTTATCTTTAAAATAATTAATCAGTCCTTTTTCGTCATACCGTTTATCTGAGCCGTAACCAGCCGAAATTCTCGAAACCCATCCTTTATTTTTCTTCTCATCAATATTAAAATTAATGGTTTTGTTCTGCGATTTAGGCGTTTTTCCCGTAAGTTCCTCTTCTTTGGTTTTGGTGGTGGTAAACTGGATGTTTTTAATGATATCGGCTGGAAGATTTTTTAATGCAATTTTTCCGTCTTTATCGAAAAAAGGCTTTCCGTTCACCATGATCTGGTCGACTTCTTTTCCGTTGACGGTAATTTTTCCGTCGTTGTCGATCTCCACACCGTCAATATTTTTTAATAACTCTTCGATATTGCTGTTGGGACGTACTTTGATGGCATTTGCTTTATATTCAATCGTGTCTTTTTTTATTTTTATCGGCGAAACGGTAATTTTTACCTCTTCAATATCCGAAATCTGATTTTTTTCTAACTGGATGTCTCCCAGATCAATAGATTTTTCAATGGTATCGAATTTTGTGGAGTAAGAAATTAATTTTTCAGCATCAATCTGTAGAATTGTAGGTTCATCAAGTTCTTTGGTTTTTATTGAAAACTGACCTTCCCTGTTAGACGTTGTATAATCGACTAACGAAGAATCTTTCTGTTTTAAAAGGTAAATGGTTGCATTTTCCACAGGTTTTTTTTCAAAATCTGTAATTTTTCCTTTAATGACGCATTTTTGTCCGTTCAGCATAAGAAAGCTCAACAAAAAGAACAGCAACCATAAGATTTTCTTCATTGAATGTTTTTAAACGCGCTAAAATATAAAAAAAACATCCCCGAAAAGGGATGTTCCTATTTTAAATAATGTTAAATCTTTAAAATTAAGCTCTCAAATATCTTGAGTAAGCATAACCTTCCTGTCCGTCTTCAGTTTTTACTTTCCACCAGTCGTCTGATGTCTGCTCAACCAAAGTTACGGAAGAACCTTTTGCCGCTTTACCTACAACAGCTGCATCCGTAGAAGGCTCCTGTCTGATATTAAGGTTAGATTCCTCAGTCGCAACCGTAAGAGCCGCACCTGCCGCCAAACCTGAAACCTGTACATCGATATTGATGTCTGAAGCAGAATACGTAGAATCAATTGCTCCTAAAGCATTCCAAACCGCATCTTTTGCTGCTGTGTTGGAAGCACTTCCTGAAACGTAAAGAATTCCGTCCTGTTCCTGAACCTGAAGGTTAGAAATTCCAGCAGACTGAGCAGCAGAAACCACACTTGAATATTTATCTTGTAATGTGCTCATCTTTAATTACTTTACTGTTAGTTTATTATTGTACTTACCAATTTTCAAAGCATCGATAGATTCTTTTACTTTTCTTGCATCAGCAGAAGATACGCTTCCTGTAAGAGTAAGTTCTCCGTTTACTACCTCAACTTTTACTCCCGGGATATCTTTTACAGCATCCTGTACTTTTTGCTGAACCATAGGATCTACTGCACTCTTGGTTTCTACAGGAGCTACAGCAGTTACTGCAGGCTCTACTTTCGCCATATCCATTACTTCTTTAACACCGGTAATGGCTTTCAGTTGCTTAATCATTGCATCTTTTGCCTCCTGAGTTTCGAAAGTTCCGCTCAGGTGTGCAACGCCGTCCTTCACTTCTACAGAAGCACCTGGATTTGCTGTTACTACCGTAGTAGCCTGCGTTTGAAGATCGGCATCAGAAACTTTCTTTTTACAAGAAACAGCTCCGAAAGATACAGCTATAGCTAATGCAGCCATTGCGATCGTTTTTTTCATAGTTGTATATTTTTTAATGTTGTTAATACAAGTAAATGTAATAATAAAATTTGTACCAAAAGGATAAAATTCAAATAAATTTTTGTAAATTTTTATACAATATTTTATTAATCAGATAATTAATTTTAAATCATGTTTAATTTAACATAATATTATCTCTTGGGAAAATGAAATCTTTCCGCCAATTGTAAAAATATTATATTTGCGAATCTTGAAACATATATATGAAAGGACAGAATAAACTTTTTATAGCAATTATTATCGCACTGGTTATCGGTGTGGGAATCGGCGGAGTTGTGCATACACAGGCTCCGGAAAGTGCAGAATCTTTTTCTAAAAATATAAAACTGCTGGGAACGGTTTTCATCCGTCTTGTTCAGATGATTATTGCTCCGTTGGTTTTCACAACTCTGGTGGTGGGAATTGCCAAAATGAGCGATATTAAAATGATCGGAAGAGTAGGAACGAAAGCCATGTTGTGGTTTATTTCTGCGTCATTAATTTCATTATTCATTGGACTTATGCTGGTAAATTGGCTTGAACCGGGACACGTTACCAAGCTTCCGATTCAGGATGCAGCTTCCGCAGAAGAATTATTGAAAACAAGCAAAGGATTTTCCATGGAAGACTTTGTAAAACATATTATTCCTAAAAGTATTTTCGAAGCGTTTGCGACCAATGAAGTATTGCAGATCGTGGTATTTTCCATCATGTTCGGAATTGCTCTTGCGAATTTAGGCGAAGAATATTCTCAGCCTGTTATTAAATTATTCGACATTATAGCACACGGAATCCTGAAAATGGTAGGTTACATCATGTGGTTTGCGCCGCTTGGAGTTTTGGGAGCCATTGCTGCAGTAGTCGCGACCAATGGTTTTGAGATTTTTAAAGTCTACGCCATTTATTTAAGAGATTTTTTCTTTGCTTTAGGAATACTCTGGCTCGTACTTTTACTGGTTGGATATTTAATTTTAGGCAACCGTCTTTTCGAATTGTTAAGAAGAATAAAAGAACCTTTGCTGATTGCTTTTTCTACGACAAGCTCGGAAGCAGTTTTCCCGAAACTGGTGGAAGAACTGGAAAGATTTGGCTGTAATAACAGAGTAGTGTCGTTTATTTTACCTTTAGGATACTCTTTCAATCTGGACGGAAGTATGATGTACATGACGTTTGCTTCTATTTTTATTGCTCAGATTTATGGAATTGAAATGACTGTAGGACAACAGATTACGATGCTTCTGGTATTGATGTTAACTTCAAAAGGAATTGCGGGCGTTCCGAGAGCTTCTTTGGTAATTATTGTGGCAACCTGTTCCATGTTCGGAATTCCGCCGGAAGGAATTGCTTTAATTCTGCCAATCGACCATTTCTGCGATATGGGAAGAAGTATGACCAACGTTCTCGGAAATGCTTTGGCAACCTCAGCGGTTTCTAAGTGGGAAGGACAGTTGGAAAATCATGGCGGGAATATGTAATTAATAAGTGAAAAGTCAATTTCACTTCGTTTGTGAAATATGAATTATTCATTATTAGTGAATATTCATAACCAAAGCGAATGCACCATTGACAATTCATATCTTATAAAAAATCAAGCTTAGGCTGTGAGTGGTCAATAGTGAATTCTTAATTTTCATTATTGACCATTTATTTTTTAGGAAATTGAGATATTTGTAAGCAGAAAAGGATTCGTTATCTTGCTATCATTTGCTGAGTGAAACGCCTTAGCGAACGAAAAATATTTTCAATTAATTTAAATACAATCTTTGCGATCTTTGTTTTAAGAAATAGATTCTTCACTCCGCTGTGCTTCGATCGGAATGACAGATTCTATTTAATGAAATTTAAGTAAAATGAGTATACTGCATTATAGAAATTTAATTAAAGAAGAAGAGATCATTTATTTTGCTATCATTTGCTGAGTGAAATGCCATGGCGCACTAAAAATATTTTCAATTAATTTAAATAAAATCTTTGCGATCTTTGTTTTAAGAAATAGATTCTTGACTCCGCTGCGCTTCGATCAGAATGACAGATTCTATTTAATGAAATTTATGTAAAATGAATATGCCGCATTATAGAAATTTAATTAAAGAAGAAGTGATCATTTATTTTGCTATCATTTGCTGAGTGAAATGCCATGGCGCACTAAAAATATTTTCAATTAATTTAAATACAATCTTTGCGATCTTTGTTTTAAGAAATAGATTCTTGACTCCGCTGCGCTTCGATCAGAATGACAGATCCTATTCAATGAAATTTAACTAAAATGAATATATAGGATTATAGAAATTTAATTGAAGAAGAAGTGATCATTTATTTTGCTATCATTTGCTGAGTGAAACGCCTTAGCGCACTAAAAATATTTTCAATTAATTTAAATACAATCTTTGCGATCTTTGTTTTAAGAAATAGATTCTTCACTCCGCTGCACTTCGATCAGAATGACAGATCCTATTCAATAAAATTTAACTAAAATGAATTTACAACGTCATAAAAACTTAATTACAGAAAACGGTTTTACCGTCATCAACAATATTTTTTCCGATGAAGAAATTGAAAAGATCATTGAGGTTATTCAAAATATAGATACTTCTAAAGAAACTTTCAGAAAGTCGGAAGATCTTTTTGCCATCCGACATTTTTTAAAGGAAATTCCGGAAGTAAAAGATTTGATCTTTAATGAAAATTTAAAAACAATCATCAAAAAAATTTTCGGCGAAAAATACTTTGTGGTGAAGAGTATTTATTTCGATAAGCCTGAAAAATCAAACTGGTATGTTGCGTATCATCAGGATTTAACGATTTCAGTGGATAAAAAGCTGGAATTGGAAAATTTCGGACCATGGACAACGAAACAGAATCAGTTTGCGGTTCAGCCTCCTTTAGATATTCTTGAAAATATTTTCACCATAAGAATTCATCTGGATGATACGGATGAAAACAATGGAGCCTTAAAAATTGTTCCAAAATCCCACGCCAAAGGAATTTACAGACCGGAAACCATCGACTGGAACCTAGAAACTGAAACTATCTGCAATGTAGAAAAAGGCGGAGTTATGATCATGAAACCTTTACTTCTTCACGGTTCCAACCGGACTACGAACGGCAAAAAAAGAAGAGTGATCCACATTGAATTTTCTGATATGGAATTGCCCGCAGAACTGAACTGGTCGGAAAGAATGAAGCCAATTTAGCATAAAGTTTATTAAAATATAAAAACAATCCCCTCCGAAACATTTCAAAGGGGATTTGATTTTTACCATTCACTATTAATTACTTCTCCGTATTTCGTATTCATATTATCTTTAAGATATAGAAGTAATACGAGATATTCGTTTGTTGAGCTTTTTGTAAATAATGGAACATCGATCTCCATATTGTTCTTCATTATTTTCTCAATTTCTTCATCTTTATTTCCGAAAATGGTTATTGGTGAAATTTTTTCCACTTTTTGCTCATCATTAATCGTGATTTTATAAATAGCAAAGGGTTGTTTTGGAGAAAAATTTTTAATATTGGAAAACGCCGATTTATCTCCTGTTTGCAATTTGTCGTAGCCCGTTGTAAATTCTAATCCTATGAATCTGAACTTATTTTTATCTATATAAGCAAAGGTTTTTCCCAATGCTTTTAGATTTTTCTTTTCTTTTTTTGTATCAATATGGTATTTGGGTGAACATGAAGAAATACCATAACTGTTTTTGTATTTATTTAATAGTATCAGGTATTCTTCTCCAACTTTAACATTTGTTTCACAGGCTCCTGATGAAGGATTTCCTATAAGACCTCTTATATTTAAAGTTTTAAATATTTCGCCTTTATAGATTTTTTCAAATTCAATATCAGCTTTGTGAGTTCTTTGCTCATGGTTTTCATCATAGACTTTTATGATTTTTATAACACCCACAACATCGGCAGCTAAATAATTTTCGGCTAAAGTTTTAGTAACGCACTTACAAGCAGATACTTTTATCAAACCAATTGCAAAAAATAATAGTAAGAATAATTTTTTCATCATTGTAATTTTTTATTTCACAGAAATCTCATCCACAAAAATATAAGCATCTCCGCCGGCTCCCTGATGCCACTCCGGAAGTTTCCCGAAATGATAAGCTTTTATCTTTACGTATCGTGCCTGTGTAGGAAGAACTTCTGTCGAAAAATCTTTTACCTGAACCGTTTCATCTTTCGGATCTAAAATATTTTCAACTGTTTTCAGCAAAATAAAATCTTTTCCGTTGTTGGAAACGTAATATTCCACTTTTTTAGGCATTAAAATCCATGCACGGCTGTCCTGAAGATAGGTTGAAGATAACTGAGTGAACTGTTGAGGTGATTTCATGTCGATAATCGCTTCAAAAGTCTGTCCCTGATAACCAAGCCATTCTCCCTTTCTCCAGTTGGCGTCACCGTTGATTCCGTCGATTAATGATAATTTTCCGCTTGCTGTATATTGTGGAGTAGGAGTGGAATTTACCGTAATATCCCAGTTATTCGGTCTTCTGTTGAAATTGGCTCTTACAATTGAGCTCTTTTCGCCGTTTCTTTCCGCATAAGCCGCAACCTGAGTGGTTTTAGTAATGTTGAAAGGACCTTTATAAGCGGTAAACATTTTTCTTACGTTTGCATCACCCTCATCCAGCGTCATATAGTAAATTTTGTCATCAGGATTTAGCGCAGTAATCTCAACCTTTGTATTTAAATCAAAAATTCTTGCAGCAGAAATAACAGGAGATGCCGTTAATTCATCATATTTAAAATCTTTAAATGATTTTGCATTTTCAAAACCAAGTTTTTTAAGCTCTTCTCTGTTTGTATTGGGAGTAATAATTCTCGTTGTTCCATCCTCCAGATGAATTTTAACCTCATCAAAATAAGGCTTCGTCGTCTGCCATTCCGGTAATCCGGGAGTTACAGAGTAAATTCCCATCGCGCTCAGAATATACCATGCGCTCATCTGTCCGCAGTCTTCATTTCCAATCAGTCCGTCCGGTGTGTTTTTGTAATAATTATCAAGGATGAATTTAATTTTTGCATCTGTTTTCTCAGGCTTTCCTACATAATTATAAAGATAAGCGATGTGGTGGCTCGGTTCATTTCCCTGTGCATATTGTCCGATTAATCCGGTAATATCCACCTGTTCTCTTCCTGTTGTTTTGTCCGGTGCAGAAAAAATACCATCAATAAATTGTTCAAACTTTTCTTTTCCGCCATGCGCCGCGATCAGTCCCGGAATATCCTGCTGAACAGAGTAGGAGTAATGCCATGAATTTCCTTCGGTGTAATTATTGTTAACCTCTCTTGGCTCAAAAGGTTCGTACCAGTTTCCGTTTTTTCTTGGCTGCATGAATCCGTTCTTTGGATTGTACAGATTTTTCCAGTTCTGGGAGCGTTTCATGAAATACTGATAGTCTTCTTTTTTGCCTAAAATTTTAGCCATTTGGGCAATACACCAGTCGTCGTAAGCATATTCTACGGTTTTGGAAACACTTTCGTGCTCATCATCAATACTGATGAAATTATTCTGTTTGTAAGCATTTAACCCAAAAATATCCAACATAGCAGAGTTTTTAGATGCCTGAAATGCCTTTTCATAATCGAAACCTGTAATTCCTTTTGCCATCGCATCGGCAATAACGGAAACTGCGTGGTAACCGATCATGCATTCCGTTTCGTTGGAAGCCAGTTCCCAAACCGGAAGTTTTCCGCCCTGTTCATATTGTTTAATGAAAGTGTTGATGAAATCTGCCGTTCTTTTTCTGTCGATTAAAGTCATCAAAGGATGCGCTCCTCTGAAAGTATCCCAAAGCGAGAACACCGAATAATAATCGAATCCGTTTGCCATGTAGAATTTGTTATCGCGCCCTCTGTATTTTCCGTCAACATCCATATTGATGTTCGGTTGTGTGAACACGTGATACATTGCAGTGTAGAAAACTGCAAGTTTATTTTTGTCGGAAGATTTAACCTCGATTTTAGATAATTCTTTGTTCCAGTCTGCAACAGCCTGTTTCTCAATAGCTGTAAAGTCATTAGATTTTCCTTCAGCCAACATATTTTTTGCTGCTCCTTCGTATCCTGTAGGAGAAATTGAAATTTTTACAAGAATTTTTTCGCCTTTCTTAACTTGCGTTGAAAAAGCTAAAGCTAATTTATTTCCATTAAATGAAACCTTCTTTTTACCTTCACTAATCCCTTCGGTTTTTTCACCGGTTAAAAATTCTTTTGAAATTTTCATTGGCTTAGAAAATTCAATTCTTGCATAAATATACTGGTTCGTTGCCCACGCTTCACTTCTGCGGAAAACTTCAATCGTTTTATCATCAATGATTTTTACTTCGCCATCCAGCAGTTTATCTCTGTGATTCAGATCTAAAATGATATTTGCATCTCCTGCATTGTTGAAGGTGTATTCGTGGTAGCCGACTCTTTTAGTCGTCGTTAAACGGACGTCAATATTGTGTTTGTCTAATTTAACAGAATAAAATCCTGCTGTGGCTTTTTCGTTTTTATGAGAAAATTTGGATGAATATTCTTTCGGCGTTAAACCCGGTTTTCCCATAGTAGGCATCAGCATAATATCACCATAATCCGAAACCCCGGTTCCGTTGAGGTGGGTGTGCGAAAATCCGTAGATCACAGAGTCGGAATAATGATAGCCGCTGCAGCCGTCCCAGCTTCCGTCGATTCTTGTATCGGGAGAAAGCTGAACCATCCCGAATGGAACAATAGCTCCCGGAAAAGTGTGGCCATGACCGCCGGTTCCTATAAACGGATTCACATACTGCGAATAATTCTGGGCTTTGATACAAAGGGAAGTAAGAAAAAAAAGTAAGATGAATTTTTTAGAGTTCATTAGTTTGGTGATGTAATTTTTACTTAATATAGATTTCAACAAATCTAACAAAATTTCATTAATAATGAGGATAAACGGATTTAGCAGAATGTGTTGAACCTTACAACACTATTTTATACTGAATTAATCAGAAATAATTCATTTTTTATAGAAGCTTTTAAGTTTTTACTAAATCTCGCTTTTGCAAAAGAAAATATCTATCAGTCTCTTTACTTATTCTAAATAGCTTAATTTTTCGTAAATTTGTAAACAATTTATTTAGTTTATGTTGACGAAAGAAAAGGTTCAGGATTTCCTTAAAGAGATAGAAGTTGACGATTTGGTGAATAACCTACAAATCATGGGCAACGATGTATATATTGATATGACGGCACACTCACCTGCAATGCACGAAAAAAAGAAGCTTGAAGCAGCAATGAAGCAGGCTTTTGCAAGTGAATTTGGTGAAGAGATCAATCTGAAACTAAAGATCGTTTCTCCGGAGCCTAGTGAAATTCAGCAGAGCCAGATCAAAGGAAAACAAATTCCGGGAATTCAGAATATTATTGCCATTGCTTCCGGAAAAGGAGGGGTTGGTAAATCTACTGTTGCAGCGAATATGGCGGTAACATTAGCAAAAATGGGCTTTAAAGTAGGATTGTTAGACGCAGATATTTATGGTCCTTCAGTTCCTACGATGTTCGATACAGAAGGAGAAAAACCAATTTCTGTAGAAATTGGCGGAAAGAATCTCATGAAGCCTATTGAAAATTATGGCGTTAAAATGCTTTCAATAGGATATTTTTCGGGAGCCAATCAGGCAGTTGTCTGGAGAGGTCCGATGGCTTCAAAGGCATTGAACCAAATGATCCGCGATGCAGCTTGGGGAGAACTGGATTTCTTACTTATTGATCTTCCTCCGGGAACAGGAGACATTCATTTATCTATCATTCAGGAAGTTCCTGTAACGGGAGCCGTAATCGTAAGTACTCCTCAACACGTTGCTTTGGCAGACGTAAGAAAAGGAATTGCGATGTTCCAGATGGAAAGCATCAATATTCCGGTTCTTGGATTAATCGAAAACATGGCGTATTTTACACCGGAAGAATTACCAGACAATAAATATTATATCTTTGGACAGCAGGGTGCGCAGTATTTGGCAGATGATCTTGGAATTCCTGTATTGGGAGAAATTCCTTTAATTCAAAGCATCAGAGAAGCAGGAGATGTAGGAAGACCGGCTGCTTTACAGGAAGGATCTAAAATTGCCGAAATCTACACAGCAACTGCCCGAAAAATGGTAGAAAGCCTTGTAGAAAGAAACAAAAACCTTCCGCCTACCGAAGCTGTAAAGATTACAACAATGGCAGGTTGCTCACCAAAAGCAAAATAATGATTTTTCAAATCTGAAAAACAGAACAGAACTGAAAAAAATATGGAAACAAATATAACACACGAAGATACCGTAACAAGAGTTTTGGAAGCTCTGGAAAGCATCCGTCCGTTCCTGAACAAAGATGGCGGTGATATCGAGCTTATCGATGTGAAGGACAATCTGGTTTATGTAAAGCTCTTAGGCAACTGTTCCGGATGTTCATTAAACTTTTCAACCTTAAAATTAGGTGTTGAAAACACGATTAAACAGTACGCTCCGGAAATAGAGAAAGTACTGAATGTAGAGTAGAAGAGCAGAATATATACTTCATAAGACAGATCTTTTTAAGGTCTGTCTTTTTATTTGCATAAAATTCATCATTATTCAATAATTATAAAAAAAAATTTCGTGAAGTTCGAATTGTTAGAAAAAACGTAAATCCTGACACGAAAATATCCCGAAAGAAGGAAATTGTAAAAAAAGTATGATAGTTTAAGGAAGTTAAATTATCTATATATTGCTTTAAGACAGGTTTTTAAATCTATACTTTCTTATTTTTAAGAAAAGTTTAAATAATATTATGAAATTTTTATAGTATTAATTCTACGTGTTCGTGAATATTATATGTCTTATTTTTGTACAAAATTGTTTACAATGCGATATGGGGATGTGTGCTTGTAATATACTTTTATTCTTACATTTTAAATGTTTCTTGTTTTTTTAACGGCTGTATAAAAAAATGAAAATTATACGTTTGGAAAATTTCAGAATTATATAGTATGTTGGTGTCTCTAAAACTCTCCGAATCAGAGAAAGAATATTGCAATAAAAAATAATATTGGTCTGTAAGTTGTATTGAAATTGTAAAATTGAACGAAAAAGTGATTTTCTGTAAAGAAAATTTATTTAAAACTAACACTATGAAAAATATACTCATTGCTGACGGTCATTATGTTGTAAGAATGGGAACCTCAATTATTTTAGAAACCAAACTTGGATATCCGTGTACCATAGATTTTGCCGAAACTTATCCTGAAGCCAAAGAAAAAGTTTGCCAGAAGGTATATGATCTTTTAATTATTGATATTGATATTCCGCAAAGTATTTTCAAAGCAATGGTGAAGGAACTGAAGAAGAAACAGAAACATTTGAGAATTCTTATCTTTTCCGGGTATGACGAAAATGTGGGAATTCAGTATATAGAAGAAGGCGCTTCAGGATATCTTAATAAAGGAGCAACGGAAGAGGAGATTATTGCAAGTGTAAAATCAATATTGGAAGAAGGATATTATTACACGGTAGATATGATGAAAAAACTCGTTACCCATTCTACCGATATCCACTCTGTAGAAAGACTCTCGAAAAGGGAATTCCAGATCTTTAAACTTCTCGCGGAAGGAAACGGAAATATTGAAATTTCTAACAGTCTTAATCTTAAAATGTCGACGATCAGCACCTACAAAAAAAAGATTTTTGAAAAACTTAAGGTAAAAAATGTAGTGGATCTTGTACGGATCTATGACGATATGCATTAAAAAATCAGTCGCGGCGAAATTCTTTCGCCGCGATTTTTTTTATTTTAGAATAACATGAATTTTGAATTCTTGAAAGATATGTATAATTCTGTCAAAGTCTGATTTCAGAAGTTTTTTACTTCGATGATGATTGTACCATGTGATCTCAGAAATGGATTTTACTCCGAAATCTCCCCGAAGACAATCGTATAAAGCATACAGTTGTCTGCCAAAATATCCGGCAATTCCATTTACCTCTTCTCCGAAAGTGCAAAAAAATTCGTCTAAATTATTAAAATCATTTCCATCAAGCCTGAGGATAAGATTTTCTTTTGCAGGTTGAGGCTTCAGATGATGTAAGGCGAAAACCAGCCAACCCTGTAATTCATCTTTATCGAGTTTTTTCCAGGAATTTCTTTCGGTAATTTCATTGTTGAGAAACATTTTCCAGGATTTATGAAATCCTTTTGGATGAAACCAGACTGTTCCGCTTACAGTGATGTTGCTCTTTTTAGACTTTATTATTTTAATTCCGCTGATAAAAGTGCTTGTTACAATAGATTTATCTTTATCCAGTAAATGAAAAAAGCCCTGATTATCATAAATCTTTGTCGCTTTCTCAATTTCAGCCCTTAAGTTTTCGATATTCTCAATACCGACTAATCTTATTTCTCTATATCCAAGATTTGTCTTAGTGCTTTCGAGATTTTTAACTTCATCAATGTAGGTAATAATTTTACTTTCTTTTTCTTCTGTATCTAATGAAAATGCAAACATGATTATTGATTGATTTTTAATATTTCAATGCAGTTTTTAAGATCTGCAATCCATTGTGGATTAATATTTTTGTTATCCCTCACTTTATCATAGACAGCCATAAGATCAGGAATATACTGCTCTCCGCGTTTTATATTTAAGAGAGTATCAAATAAAATGCTTTCGTAGCTTTCGCTTTTAAGTTCCTGCAAAATTACAGCTTTTGCCCTCTTATCTTCTCTGTTTGCAAGCCCTTTTATAGCTTCATGTCTTATCTGATGGTCTTTAGAAAAACAATTCTTATACAAAACATGTCTGATACCTTCATTATCACATTCGATTTGTGTTCCGAGACCAAAAGTAGCCCAGTCTCTCACTCTGAGGCTTCTGTCCTGTGCCAGTTTTATCATCATTGTTACGGCTTTATAATTCTCAACTCCGAGTAGAGAAAAAGTAAGTGCATATCTTATTTCTTTAGATTCTGAATTTTTAAATTGTTCTAAAGTATTGAAATGCTTTGTTTTTAAATATTGGTTGTTATGACCGATGGCAAAAAGGCTTGTACAAATAAGATTTTCATCTGACGTGGTTCTTAAAATTTTAAAGATTTTATCAAAAAGAGATTCAACAAAGCTTTCACGATTATTTCCTAATTGGCATAAAACATCAATCCCGATTTGTTTAAATTTTACATCATCAGAATCTATCATTTCAAAACATCTTGAAATCATTTCATTGCTTACAAATGTTCTTAATTTTGTAATCTGATTCCAGTAATGACTTTTGTATTTAGCCTTGAACGCTTTTTTGATTAAAACATTGACTTCAGAATGATTCATCTTAAATTATTTCAGATAAATTTTCAACAATCTCTTTAATCACCTTTAAAATCTCAGTAGACTTTTCCCGAATAATTAGTTTATTCTTTTTATTTTTAATCAGTTCCGTGAAATGATTGTCTTCCGTGTTGATGTTAACAATATAAGCTCCATATTTTAACGAAGTTTCAGCAATGGCAAGAGGAAGATTTGTCGCTCCTGAAGTTCCGATAATAAAGAGAATTCCGCTGTTTTTTGCCACTTTCAGCGAACTGAATTTCTTATTGGTCTTTTCATCATAATATTCATCAAACCATAAAATATTTGGGCGCATCCAGTGTCCGCAAAGAGAGCAGGTAAGCAGTTCAATCTCTTTTGCTGTAAGATCTTCATCAATGTTTTTGCCTTTAATTTCTTCCGGAAGATGTACAATTTCCTTACATCCGTTCGAACATTTAATTTCACGGTTATTTCCATGAATTTCATAAATTCGATGATTTCCGGCGCGTCGGTGAAGATTATCTATATTTTGAGTAATCAGATGAAACCTATCCTGCAGCATCTTTTCAATTTCGGCTAAATGAAAATGACTCTCATTGGGTGCTGCATGTTCAAACATTTTTTTCCTGAAAAGAGAATATTGCAAAACTTCTTCAGGATTTTGCTTAAAATATTTCAGTGTCCCGAATTCTTCAGGCTTATGAAACTGTGTTCCTTTTACCCAGATTCCGTCTGTTCCGCGATAGGTAGGAATTCCGCTGTCGGATGAAATTCCTGCTCCCGTTAAAAAAGTGAAAAGATTTCGTTTTTCTGTATGGTAAACCTGATGGATGATTTCTTCTAATTGCGTTTTCATGGTATTTCAAAGTTTAAAACTACTGAATTTCTTTAAAACAGAAAAGCCCCGAAAACTCGAGGCTCATTTTTAATCAACTAAATAATATATAATCTACTTTACAATAACTCTTTTCAGGTGTCCTTCGGAAGTTTTTACAAGATATACTCCTGTAGAAAGTTTCGAAGTGTCGATTGTTAAAGCATTTTTTTCTTTTCCAATCTGTTTTCCGGACATATCATACAATTCATAATCCTGCGCTCTGTTGAAATACAGAATATTTCCTTTTGTCACCGGATTCGGGAATACATTGAAGGTTGTTTTTTCCGGTTTTACCTCTCCGGTAGCCAGAGTCGGCGCATTGGCGATTTCATACATCGATAACGTGCCGCTGATTTCATTGGCAACAATTACATATCCTTTTCCGGTAGTTGTATTTTCTGGGGCAATGTAGATAAGTCCTTCCGGTCCATTATCACCTCCGTAAGCAGAAGTCATTCTCGAATGTTTGTAATCCGTAAAAGCAGGATTATTAGGATCGGTAATATTATAAACCATCACGCCGCCGGTTCTTTCCAGTGTGATGAAAGCGTACGTTTGTCCGTTAATATTTCCTAACGCCACTCCTTCCGGTTCAGGACCTTTTGCACGGCTTCTGCTTTTAACAGTATTAGATTCATTATCTGCATTAAAGATCAACGGATGATTGGCTGCGATATATCTTTCAAACCGGTCGCCGCTGTCGTAGACGATCTGTTTGGTATCTGCATTGAAGATCGAGAATGAACGCGCTCCCAAAGCTGCAATTTCCTCAAAATCTGCATCTCCGTCTGTATTTCCGGTCGCATTGGAAACTCTGAATCTTCCTAAATTATAAGAAGCTTTTAAAACAGAAGCCTGTGGAAAAATAGCGGGATCTAAGGTATAATCATTCGCACCAACTGTAGTTCTTTCACTGAATCCTGAAAGGTCTTTTTCGTCGCCTTCATTAGCAGTGACGATATAATTGGCTCCTCCAACTTTATAATTCTGAATGCCATCCGGAGTAAAATAGGCTTTTACAGGCCAGTTTGCAATTAAGATCTCTCCGTTGTTATCAGAAGCATCAAAACCGTTTCCGGGAACACTCATGTCTTTTTTACCCAATCCCCAAATTCCAGTAATGGTTTTTGTGCCTAAATTAACTTCGGCAACCGCATTGTTTTCCTGAAGGGCAACCCATGCTTTCTGGCTGTCTGAACTGATGGTAATATATTCCGGTTCTAAATCCTGAGAAAGTGTATTGTTTGTTCTTACTTTTCTTACACCGGTTGCGGATAAAGCAGAAATCTGAGCATCAAAAGCATTAAAATTAAGCGTCGTAACATTGCTTTGTGTAAGATTGGAAATTCCTCCTGAAATATCAATAATACTGATCGTTCCTTCCGGATCTACGGTATAAGCATCGTTCGGTTCGCCTTCGTTGGCAGTCATTACTTTTGTTCCGTCCGGTGAAAAAGTAATCATATCCGGTAAAGCTCCTACGGTAACCTGCTTCAGGAAGTTTCCGTTGATATCAAAGAAAACTACAGAACCGTTCTGTTGCGGATTTGTGTTTGGAGAAGCCGCAGCAATAATTCCGTTTTTTACGGCGATGCTTGTAATTCCGCCATAAGGAGCCATGTTGATGGTATTAACAACTGTTGGCGAAGTCGGATTGCTGAAATTGATAATATCAAAAACATCGGTGATGGAACTGATGGTAAATAATCTCTGGGTCGCAGGATCATGAACCACAATTTCTGTGGAACTGGTGTTGGTTCCCGAAGGATCAAAACTTCCGATATAATTTAAAGAAATCTGATGGGACGGAACCGGAGCCGGTTTATCGTTATCTACAATATAAATCGTTGCATTGCTGTCTCCGGAAATGGTTGCTCCGACCGGATTTTCAAGGCTTACCACAAAATATTCAGCCTGTTGTTCTTCCAGCGTATCATCAATAATCGGGATGTTTACGGTATAACTCGTTGTGGAAGGAGTAAGATTAATGGTCTGATTTGCGAGTGTAAAGTCGCTGCTGTTTGCTGTACTGAAAGGAGCGGGTTTCACCACCAAATTCACTGTTGAATTTGACGGATTTGTAACATTTATTTTAAATGCTAAAGTCCCAACATTTTCATTGACTTTAATAAAATTTTTATCCAGAGAAACGGAGGTTCCTGCGGTGGTAAAAGTGGTGGAAGTAACTGCTGTAACCGCATTATCACTGGTGTCTTCTACCATATTGGGTTTTAAAGCCAGATAATACGTTTGGTTCGGGATTAAAGCTACAGTCGGGATTACTGTAATTTTATTGCTGGAAAACGCAGTTGTAAAGGGAACCTGAGAACCTGAAACATTTCCAAGACGGAAATCGACAAGCATTTGTGCATTAGAATCGTTGATCGCGGAATTGTCTGTTAATCTTACATTTTCATTAAAAGAAATCGTAGGATTTACAGTCGTTAAAGCATTATTTGTGTTGTTTGAGGGAAGGTAAGTTACGGTGGGAGGAGTAGTATCGGCTGCGTTAATTGGGGTTGCATCTACGGTAAAATTATCGAAACGGTTGTTGCCCACTGTTCCTCCGGAACCTTGTGAGAACTCAACTTTAAGTTTAAAATTAGGATTGTTGGCGACTCCGGAAACGCCTGAAAAGTCTAACGTAATGAGCTGCGGATTGGCATCTAAAGGCGAAACCGTCTGAAAAGTAACGAAATTTGTTCCGTCCACAGAATATTTCCAGGTTTGTGTTCCTGCTCCGGAACCGGATCTTCTTGTCGTAAATTTCACCACAACATTATTGTACCCTGTTGTTGGTAAATTGAACTGAAGATTTCCGTTGATCGGGAAATTATAGCGTAAATGCGTTCCTGAAACATCTCCGTTTCTCGCATTTAAATTTTCAACGTTGAAGTTTTGCCCTGTTCCATTGGCAAAATCTACCTCAGTAGTTCCATTGGTTACGGCAGTCATCGAACCTCCCAACAAAGTGGAAGTCGGGGTAGTGATGGAAGCTGCTGAAGCATTGTTGTTGAAATTCCAGTAGTGGATAAGAGCGTTCTGCCCGAAAACCGCTCCCTGAAGAAAGAATGCGGCGACCACAGAACTTTTTAACAAGTAGTTGTTAATCATTTTTTACTTACTTTAAATTTATGCAAAAATGAAGGTTCTACTTTGCAAAGATTTTAAGGTAATTTTAAGAAATGATTAATAAATAAGAGATAAGAATAAATTTAAGTTAATAATAAAAATAATCAAACACGAAATAAGGAAATCGTTTTTATGACAAACGATTTTTAATATTTACTATTCCTAATGATAGCTTATTTTGAGACCTTACCGGAAAAACGCAGATTTTTGCCTGTAAACTTATTCCCTTCCAACGGATGTTTCTGCATATAAAAAAATCCTGAAATTGCCGTCAGAACCAATAAAATAAAAGCTACCAGAAAAATTCTTTTTAACATTTCCTTCATATCGCAAGATTTTTAATGTCCTTAATTTCTAATGTTGAGGTGGGATACCCTTTTAATACGGCATTGATCATTGCAATACCCACTTCATGTAAAGTTAATGATTTTGAGGGTAATAAAATAGGAAAAACCCAAATAAACGGCTTAAAAAACCATTTTACATTTTCCTGACCTTCAACAGGTTTCATAAATCCCGGTCGGAAATTGTATGCTGCCCTGAATCCTAATTTTCTAAGTGCATTTTCCGTTCTGCCTTTTACTCTTGCCCACATCATTTTTCCGCTTTCCGTTTTGTCGGTGTGCGCTCCTGAAACATAGTTGAAAACCATATCTGGATTCTGATTGAGAACGGCTTTTGCGAAATGAAGCGTTGTATCATAGGTAATCTTCGTATATTCCTCTTCGCTCATTCCTACACTGCTGATTCCCGCGCAGAAAAATACGGCATCATATCCTTTGAAGTTTTCATCATTCAGATCTATTTTTAAAAAATCCGAAACAATGTATTCTTTTAGTTTAGCGTGCTTTTTGCCGGATGGCTTTCTGCTTACGCTCAGAATTTCAGAAATGGTCGGGTTTTCAAGACATTCCATTAAAACGCCTTCTCCTACCATTCCTGTTGCTCCTGTGAGAATTATTTTTATTGAATTCATTTCTTTCCTGTTATTACTTTTGGTGACGTTTTAAAGTACTCTTTTACTTTATGTGGTAGCAAAAAGTATACAATTTTTTTAAACTTTAATGAAAATTGTCTCTAAAATCTGGAGAATTACTAAAGAAAGGTCTGAATATGATTATTTTTCAATGTGATTGTACTTTGTTTTAGCTATTTCAGTTTTTTATGGTTTCGGCGCGGCGAAGCCACGCCGAAACCATAAAAAACTTCAAAAAAAAGAAAAATCCTTCCATAAACACGACCTGATTGAATTTTTTATTGTCTTTAGCTTTTTAAATAAAACTAAAAAAACCGGTCAGGAAATGACCGGTTCTGCGATTTATTAAAGTAAATCTTACTTTTTCTCCTGTAGCTTAGTATAAATATTGTGGATTAATCCATCTGCAACAGATATTTTCGGGACAAAAATCCTGTTGATTTCCGACCATGTCATCACATTATTGAAGATCTGTAACGCATGAACCAGAACATCGGCTCTGTCTTCGCGGAGATTATATTTTGTCATTCTTTCATCAACCGTAAGATCATCAAACTCCTTATATACCTTTTTAAGATGAGAAAGCGACATCGGTTTGCCGTCTTTCGTTTTGCTCATGGAGAAAACTTTGTTGATATTTCCTCCTGAACCGATGGCAACAATCGGCTTTTTGCTGTTGATATTTTTTCGGATCTCTTCCTTCATGTCTTTCCAGTTGTCGGGCGTCACCAGATTGTTCAGCAAACGGATGGTTCCGATATTGAAAGATTTTTCGTATTTCATTTTTCCGTTTTCGTAAAAGGTAAGTTCCGTAGAACCGCCGCCGACATCAATGTACAGATAGGCAAATTCCTTATCCAGTCCTTCTGCCACATGATTTTCAAAAACCAGAGTAGCCTCTTCATCACCGGAAATAATTTCAATATTAATTCCTGAGGTCTTTTTAACCTCTTCAATAATTTTCTGTCCGTTTGAAGCATCACGCATTGCACTCGTTGCACATGCTCGGTAATGTTCAACATCATAAATTCTCATCAGATCGCTGAAAATCTTCATGGAATCGATTACCATTTTTTCCCTTTCTTCACCGATTTTTCCTAAGGTAAAAACATCCATACCTAATCTCAGCGGTATTCTCAAAAGATTAAGTTTGATGAATTCGGGTTGTTTATTGTTAATTTTTACTTCATTAATCAAAAGTCGGGCTGCATTACTTCCTATGTCTATGGCTGCGATCTTCATTTTTTCTTTGTTTTGGCTTTTAAATATCGATATGTTTCAATCTGAGAACGGCATTCTTCCTTCGGATTGTGAATGTATTCGTTGCTCAGTTTTTTGTCTAAAATACGTGCTTTTACATTATCTTTCAACTGTATGTCGAGAATGTCTTTCAGTTCTTTCTTCAGATTTTTATCCGTAATCTTTGCGGCAGCTTCAATTCTGTAATCTAAATTTCTCGTCATCCAGTCTGCGGAAGAAATATACATATCTTCGGCTCCTTTATTGTAAAAATACATTACTCTTGCATGTTCCAGATATTCGTCTACGATACTGATTGCTTTTATTTTTTCTTTAAAATCTTTCTGATTCACAGCACAGTAAATTCCTCTTACAATCATTCTGATGACAACTCCGGCTTGTGCAGCTTCATATAGCTTTTCAATCAGGGAACGGTCACTTACCGAATTGGCTTTAACGATCATTTCTGCATGTCTTCCCGCTTTGGCTTCTTCAATTTCCTTATCAATATGATGCATGATTTTTTCACGCATGAACTGCGGACAGACCAGAAGATTTTTACAGGTTTTTAAAATCGGAAGATAATCGTCTTTCGGTTTTTTCAGAACATTGAATACTTTATTAATATCTGCCATAATTCCCCGATCCGCCGTCATTAAAAGGTGATCTCCATAAATTCTCGCTGTTTTCTCATTGAAATTTCCGGTACTTACGAAACCGTACTGGATTGTTTTATTATGAGATCTTTTTTTAATGACACATAGCTTTGCGTGAACTTTTTTATTAGGAATTCCAATAAGTACAGTGATGCCTTCCGGTTCCAGCATTTCTTTCCATTCAAGGTTGGATTCCTCATCAAATCTTGCCTGAAGCTCAAGCATAACCGTAACCTCTTTACCATTTCTTGCCGCATAAATTAAAGCATTGATGATTTTCGAACTGCTTGCCAGACGATAGGCAGTAATCTGGATCGATTTTACATCGGGATCCATTGCTGCCTCACGTAGAAGATCGATAACAGGATTGTATTTGTGATAAGGGAATGTTAAAAGAACATCATGTTTCAGAATAACATCCGTTACTCTTTCTGTATTTTCAAAAGCAGGGTGGGTAAAAGAACTTCTTTCAACAGGTTTTTCATACTTCTCAAAAACATCAGGGAAATCCATGAAATGTTTAAAATTATGAATTTTTCCTCCGGGAATAATGCTGTCTTTTTTCGTCAGGTTTAATTTTCGGATCAGCATTTCAAGAAGTGCCTTATCCATATCTTTATCGAAAACGAAACGGGTTGGTTTTCCTTTTCGCCTGTTTTTTAAGCCTTTTTCAATTTTTTCGGCAAAATTAGTCCGGATATCATTATCGAGTTCCAGTTCGGCATCTTTCGTTACTTTAAAAGCATTGGCTGCAAATTCATCATATCCGAAATAAGAGAAAATATGGGGCAGGTTAAAAGTAATCACATCTTCCAGAAGCATTACATTTTTCTCTTCCACATCTTCGGAAGGAAGCAAAACAAATCTTCCTACAAACCTTGAAGGAATTTCAATAATGGCATAATTGCTGGAATATTGCCAGTCTTTTTTCCTCATCGCAACACCCAGATAAAGACTTTTATCCCTCATATAAGGCATCGGTGTATTCTCATGAAGCAAAATAGGAATGACGTTGGATTCCACTACTTCATCAAAATATTTTCTTACAAACTCCTTCTGATTGGGAGATAAATTTTTGGAAGTTTTAATAAAAACATGATGGTCTGCCATTTCAGCAAGAATTTTCTTCCAGGTTTTATCAAAATCCTGTTGCTGCTTCATTACAATATCATTAATTTTCTGAAGGATTTTGGAAGGCGGCTGATAAAAAGATTCCGCAATTACTTTTTCTTTGAAATCCATGGCGCGTTTTAAACCTGCAACCCGCACCCGGAAAAATTCGTCTAAATTGTTGGAGAAAATTCCTAAAAAACGGATTCTTAAATGTAAAGGGACTTTTTCGTCCATGGCTTCCTGTAAAACCCTCTCGTTGAAGGCAAGCCAGGTAATATCTCTCGGATTGAAATGTAATGACATTCTCTAGTTTATAATTTATCAAAAATAATAATTCGTGGTATCCTTTGAAACCTTTTTGCGTTAAGCTTTAATTAAATTTTAGAGCCAAAAAGATTCTGAAACCGGATGATTTTTGCAATCCATTAAAGTTATTAAAACTATCCGGAAAATTATAGCTCTGATTTGATATTTTTAAAAGAATAGGAATTAATCATACTATCTGTTTAAACTAATTTAAAATTTAATCACAAACTGAAGCTTCGACATAGTGATAAGTTGGCTTATTAATAAATGTGAGTATAAAATTCTAACAGCTTATAATTAGAAATGCCCAGAAGTGACAAAATTGATATGGTGTGGCTGAAAATAATAGATGCTGTGACAAAAATTCAAACCATGCATAAAGTAAAGTTTGAGTTTATTTTAAACAATATTTCTAAAAAAAGATCATTAAAAAAAACTATTTTTCACTCCTGTTTTTAATTGTTTGTGTCAATTTGTCACAAAATTTTGAATGGTATAAATATTGAGAAATACTGAATGTAAATTAAAATTAAAAATTAGAAAAAATATAAAAATATTATGAGTAAAATAATTGGAATTGACTTAGGAACAACCAACTCTTGTGTTGCTGTAATGGAGGGTAAAGACCCTGTTGTTATTCCTAACGCAGAAGGTAAAAGAACAACGCCGTCTATCGTTGCGTTTACAGAAGATGGCGAAAGAAAAGTAGGAGATCCTGCAAAAAGACAGGCGGTAACGAATCCAAAGAAAACAGTATATTCAATTAAAAGATTCATCGGAACTCACTTTAAAGAGGATGCGAAAGAAATTTCAAGAGTACCTTATGAAGTAGTTTCAGGACCAAACGATACCGTAAAAGTAAAAATCGACGACAGAGAATATACTCCACAGGAAATTTCGGCAATGACGCTTCAGAAAATGAAGAAAACGGCTGAAGATTATCTTGGACAGGAAGTAACAAGAGCGGTAATTACGGTTCCTGCGTACTTCAACGATGCACAGAGACAGGCTACAAAAGAAGCGGGTGAAATCGCAGGTCTTAAAGTAGAAAGAATCATCAACGAGCCTACTGCTGCTGCATTGGCTTACGGTTTGGATAAAAACCATAAAGATCAGAAAATCGCAGTATACGATTTAGGAGGTGGTACTTTCGATATCTCTATCCTAGATTTAGGAGATGGTGTATTCGAAGTATTGTCTACAAACGGAGATACGCACTTAGGAGGTGATGATTTTGATGATGTAATTATCAACTGGATGGCTGATGAGTTCAAATCTGAAGAAGGAGTAGATTTAAAATCTGATGCAATCGCATTACAAAGATTGAAAGAAGCTGCTGAAAAAGCTAAAATCGAGTTGTCTTCTTCTCCACAGACAGAAATTAACCTTCCATATATTACAGCTACTGCTACAGGTCCTAAACACTTAGTAAAGACTTTAACGAAAGCTAAATTCGAGCAGTTATCTGCGGATTTGGTAAGAAGATCTATGGAGCCGGTTGCGAAAGCGTTAAAAGATGCAGGTTTATCTACTTCAGATATCGACGAGGTAATCTTGGTAGGAGGTTCTACAAGAATCCCGATCATCCAGGAAGAAGTTGAGAAATTCTTCGGTAAAAAACCGTCTAAAGGAGTTAACCCGGATGAGGTTGTAGCAATCGGTGCTGCGATTCAGGGGGGTATTGACAGGTGATGTAAAAGACGTTCTTTTATTAGATGTTACGCCACTTTCTTTAGGTATCGAAACTATGGGTTCTGTTTTCACTAAATTAATTGAAGCAAACACTACGATCCCAACTAAAAAATCTGAGGTATTCTCTACGGCTTCTGACAACCAGCCGGCTGTAAGCATCAGAGTAGGACAGGGAGAAAGACCAATGTTCAACGATAACAAAGAAATCGGTAGATTCGACCTTACAGATATTCCGCCAGCGCCAAGAGGAGTTCCTCAAATCGAAGTAACATTCGATATCGACGCAAACGGTATCTTAAGTGTTTCTGCTAAAGATAAAGGAACCGGTAAAGAACAGTCTATTAAAATTCAGGCTTCTTCAGGTCTTTCTGACGAAGAAATCGAAAGAATGAAGAAAGAAGCTCAGGAAAATGCTTCTGCCGATGCTAAGAAAAAAGAAGAAGTTGAAATCTTCAACAAAGCAGACGGATTGATCTTCCAGACTGAAAAGCAATTAAAAGAGTTTGGTGAGAAATTATCTGCTGATAAAAAAGCAGCCATTGAAACCGCTCACGGAGAATTGAAAACAGCTTTCGAAGCTAAAAATGCAGATGACGTAAAAGCTAAAACAGAAGCTTTAGATGCAGCTTGGATGGCAGCTTCAGAAGAATTGTATGCAGCAGGTCAACAGCCGGGAGCTGATGCAGGAGCACAAAACGGAGGAAATGCAGGAGGTGCAGAAGATGTACAGGATGCAGACTTCGAAGAAGTGAAGTAAGTGCTGATTAGCATTGATTAATATAAATTAGCAAATCGTTGTAAATGTAATGTTTACAGCGATTTTTTATTTTAAGTAATTTTTAGTAATGTTTGATTTTAATCGTTTTTTATTATATTTTTGTATCATATTTGTACCGCGAACTAATTAGATATAATCTGCGCCTTATGCGTCTTATTTTATTTTAGAACAAAAAATAGCGATAATGTGCAGGGTGTTATTTCAGAATGGGATTTAGTAAATTAAAAATACCGAGGGTATGTGAGCACTGCTCTAAACCATTTGAAGCAAAGACAGTTATAACTCGTTTTTGTAGTGTTTCCTGTGCTAATAAAGCAGGGAAAGAACGAAAGAAATTAGAAAAGGAGCAAAAAGAGAAAGAAACACTTTTAAAAAAATATTCCAATAAAATTGCTGAAGTTCAAACACGAGAATTTATTTCAATAGCCGAAGCTAAAGTAATGTATGGAATTTCAAAAGATACGTTGCATAGATTAATAAAAAGAGGAATAATAAGCAGTGTTAATTTGGGTGTAAGATTGACCAGAGTAAAACGCTCGGATTTGGATGCTATGTTTACTGAAGTTAAAGTTCCGTATCAAAAAGAAAAAATACAAGAAGAGAATGAATTTGAAGTTGGAAACTGTTATACGCTTTCCGAAGTTTCCCAAAAGTATAATGCAAATCCTTCAACTGTTAGTGGTATTATTAGAAAGAATAATATTCCCAAGAAAAAGGTCGGAAGTTTTGTATATGTCCCTAAAAAACGAATTGATGAAATATTTGACGGCAAATGAAAGAATTATTAAAAACCAAAGTTACCGTAAGGCTTAGAAAGTCAGAATTCCGAAAAGAATGGTATATCTATTTGGAAAGCTATCCTGTGATGGTTTCCGGAAAGAAAAACCCTCAACGAATTCGCGAGTATTTAAATCGGAGTGTGACAACGGTGGAGTTTGATAAAAGAAGACCTGCGAAGACAGCCCTAGATTCAATTTCTTATAAACCTAAAAGAGATGATAACGGCATAATTGTTTGCAAAAGCGAAAGCGACCGGGAAACAATGTTGTACGCAGATTCAATACGAAAGTTAAGACAGAGAGAATACGATAATCTTGAACTTTACAATGAACTCAACCAATTTCAGGCAGAACAGAAAGAAAAATCCCAGGAAAATTTTGTTAAGTATTTCCATGCATTAATCAAAAGACGTCATAAAAATAATTCAGAATCAATTAAGGTAAACTGGGAAAGAGCAATAGATTTATTAATCTCTTATGCCGGAGAAGTAATTCCATTTTTTAAAATTGACATTAAGTTTTGCGAAGATTTTAAAACTTTTCTGTTAAGTGCCTCTCTTGGAGGGAATAAAAAAGGAATTTTATCCCAAAATAGTGCTTCGACGTATTTTTCTGTTTTCAAAGCCGCTTTAAAACAAGCTTTTATTGACGGATATTTTACAGCGGATATTTCCGCCAAAATAAAAGGAATCCCAAGTGAAGAATCAAGAAGGGAATATTTAACGATTGATGAGCTTAATATTTTAGTTAGAACACCTTGCGAAAATGATGTTTTGAAACGAGCAGCAATTTTTTCTGCTTTAACAGGTTTACGACATTCTGATATTCAGAAATTGAAGTGGAATGAGATAAGTGTTGAAAATAATCAGCTGAGAATTAATTTTACTCAAAAAAAGACAAAAGGCGTGGAATATATGCCGATTTCTCAACAGGCTTTAGAAATTTGCGGAGAACCAAAATCACCAGACGAATTAGTTTTTGAAAATTTAACTAATTCTGCTTGGATTAATCGCCCATTAAAAAACTGGGTTGCAAAAGCAAAAATTCATAAGAACATCACGTTTCATTGTTTCCGTCATACATTTGCAACACTCCAATTATCTAATGGAACAGATATTTATACTGTAAGTAAAATGTTGGGACATACCAATGTAAAAACAACTCAGGTTTATGCAAAAGTGATTGATGAAAAGAAAAATAAGGCAGCTGAAGCCATCCAATTAGAATCTCTAAAGACCAAATCGGAATGAAGATAAAATACTTTGAATATATTGCCATTTACCTATCTGTTTTTTTGTTATGTATTTTAATTGGAATATTTGGAAGGTTAAAATTAATTGAAAAAGGGGCAGATGAATATACTGCTAATGTATTCCTTTGGTTTTGCATTGGTTTTGGAATTTTGATGTTCGCAATTCTCAGTTTGTTTATTGACATAGTATATAAGTGGGTAATGAACTTTTTCTTAAACAAGAAAGAATCTGGATTAACTAAAAGTCAAGTTACAACTGAAAGGAATCAAAAAGTAACAATAGAGCAAGAAATTTCAGCTGCTAACATTCAACCTTTGGAAACATATATACAAATTACAGAAGATAATAATATTGTTCCGGGTAATAATCAAAACACTGATGAAAATACTCAAATTTTGGAAGTTGATACTCAAAATGTAATATCAGAAGATGTGAAGGTTTTTCCACTTTCAGATATTGAAAAAATCAGAACTAAGGCTAGATTGAGAGAGGAAGAAATCATTCAGGAAAAGTTAGATTTTTTAGTGAAATATACACAAGAAAAATTAGCACTATATATTTCCGATGAAGATTTATATAGGTTTTGCGATTATTTGGTAGTTTTTCTTAAAGATGGTAAAATTGGGGATTTAAAACCAATTAAGATAACAGTTCTTAGTACGACGGATTTAAAGCATTTCGGATGGAATGTGTGGAATCATTATAAGGGAAAGAACGAACGAAAAGATGTTGCTATATTTTTAAAGAAAGTGTTTCCGCAAACATTTAAAGGTTCGGAATTGCAAACAATAGAAAAACAACTTACCTCAAGAAAAAATGAAGGTAAAATTAAAATCGAAGAAAATTTACTTAAATAAAGGAATTTTTCAAATGTCATAAATTAATATAAAGTAGAAAATCATTATTATTTACGTATGATTTAAATATTCTTAATCATCAGAAAAACACAAAAAGAACATCAATTATCATTGCACCATAACAATCAAAACCAATTATTATGGAGGCAAATGAAATTTCTTTTGAAAATCTACCAAAAGCAGTAGCTCACTTAACAACCGAAATCGCCGAAATTAAATCTATGGTTCAGAATGTGAGAATTTCTGAACCAAAAGAGAAAGGTATTCCTATTGGAATTGAAGATGTAAGTCGGATTATCGGAAAAGCAAAACCTACGATTTATACGCTCGTAAGACAAAGAAAAATTCCTTGCTATAAAAACGGCAAAAAACTCTACTTTTTTGAAGAGGAACTTCTGGAATGGATAGCTGAAGGGAAAAGAAAAACAACCTCAGAAATTGAAATCGAAGCACAACAATTTTTAAATAAAAAGAAAGTGCTATAAAAGACAAAATTCCATATTTACGAGTAGGAACAACCTATTACAAAACCATAGAAAAACCATTGATCTCCGGAGACAAGATATCAATTTTGGTACGATGGAACCGTGAGACCATTATCAGTGACCACGGTAAAATCTACGTTTCAAAAATCCCGAAGTATGATGGCTTTTGCTGTATCCCTTCACATTTGCAGTACCAAAAGATTATTGAGGGATTTTATAATATGTACAATGAAATTCCTTTTCAGCCAATTAATGAAGAACTCAGCTCTGAAGCTTTAAAAAACAAAATTCCATTTTCCCTGCGGTTTATGGAGCATATTTTCGGAGAACAGCTGGAATTGGGATTCGACTACATCAAAATATTGCTTGAAAAGCCAACTCAAATGCTTCCAATTCTTTGTTTGGTCAGTAAGGAACGTTCTACCGGAAAATCAACCTTCATCAAATGGCTGAAATCTATTTTCGGGCTTAATATGACCTACATCAAAGGCGATTCCTTCAGCAGTCAGTTCAATGCGGACTGGGCTTCGATGCTTATTGTAGCCATTGATGAAGTATTTTTTGACAAAAAAGAGATCACTGAGCGACTGAAATACCTTTCCACAACAGATAAGGACAAGAAAGAAGCCAAAGGAAAAGACCGGGAAGAAATTGAATTTTTCGGGAAATTCATTCTCTGTTCAATTAATGAGGACAACTTTATTCAAATCGATGAAAATGAAATCCGGTTTTGGATAATCAAAGTAAAATCCATCAAGACAGAGAACACTGATTTTCTACAAGGCTTAATCAAAGAAATTCCCTATTTCCTGCGCTTTCTGATTCAAAGAATTTATCACAGTCCCAGGGAAACCCGTATGTGGTTCACAGATTCACAAATCAGGACAAAGGCATTACAAAAACTGGTCTGGAAAAACAACAATAAGCTCGAATCAAAAATCATCGAACTTTTGTATGAGTTCTTTGAAAGCACCGAGGATAAGGAAATTCAATTTATCCCGCAGGATATCTTCAATATGTTGGGTAAGATGTTCAGGAACCAATATTGGACGGTCAACGATGTGCGGAAGCTTCTCAAAGAAAGCTGGAAACTTGAACCTCAGAACAATTCATTGGCTTATATCAAATATGACATTGATTACAGCGGAAGTTTCTATCAGCAAAACAAGACCGGCAGATATTTTAAAGTAGATAGAAATTTTGTTTTCCAAAAATTTGATGAAATGATGAATTGATTGATAATGAAAATAAAATCAATTAATTACGTCTCATCAAAACCTTCATCAAATTTTAGAACCCTAATTTTTGATGAGAAACTGATGAGGAGAATATTTCAAATTTGATGAGATGATGAGACTTTGATGAGGGGGTAACTTTTTAATATTTAATAAGATGCATTAATTTCTCATCAGTTCATCAAAAATTTTGCAAAATCAAATCCACTCACTTGAACCGGTAAGCATTTCTTGGATTTATTTCTAAAACAAGTACAAATCTTAAAAAAATACAACAATGAACTGCAAACAATTCAACAGTATACCGTTGGAAGAAGTCCTCCTTTCTCTCAGACACCTTCCCACGAAACAAAATGAAAAAGAAGCCTGGTATCTCAATCCCTTTGCCAACGAATCCCAAGCCTCTTTTAAACTCGATAAAAGAATTAACGCCTGGTATCTTCATTCACAAGGAATCGGTGGAAACAATACTGATTTTATGAAAAAATATCTGAATGCTTCGGCAAGTGAAGTTTTAGTTTGGGCAAAAAATAACAATTTTTCTTCTTTTCAAAAGCAAAGTTTTTCTAAACCAAAATTAGAAGATCTAGTTAAAAACTATGATATAATTGAAGTAAAAGGAATCCAACATCCGGCGCTTTTAGATTATTTAAAAAGTAGAAAAGTTGGAAATCAAACCGAATTTTTACAAGAGATTCATTATCGAATGAACAATAAAAGATTTTTCGGAATTGGTTTCAAAAACAATTCAAACGGTTACGAAATTCGCAATAAATATTCAAAAATCTGTCTGGGTAAAAAAGACATCAGTAGCATAGAAAACGGTTCAGATTCAATTTGGGTTTTCGAAGGTTTTTTCGACTTTCTTTCCTTTAAAAATGTAGAAAGCTATTTAGAAAAAAGACCATCCGACTATATCATTTTGAATTTTGAATTCGGTAGCAATGATTTCTAGGATTAAAAATTCATTCGGAAACTATGAAAATATTGAGCTGTATTTTGACAATGATAAAGCCGGAAACAGAGCCGTTGAAATAATTAAAAATGAGAACCAAAACGCAGAAGACTGCCGGGTTCTGTACTCATATTTTAAAGATCTGAATGACTGGCTGATTCACAAAAATCCATCCAATGAAAAACACGCTAGATACATGATAAGATAATAAGATGAATGGAAAATAATACAGGTAAAATACGGTGGGTAATTAGTGCAAAAAGTACCCAAAGTTTACAATAAGCGTTGCCGCTGATTGTAAAATTGGAATTTTTGATTTCTTCCTATCGTCATAAATGGTTACTAATCAAAACAAAATTAGCACAATGGAAAAAGACTTTTTAGAAGAGTTTATAATTAACATTACCAAGGAAAATGAGGCAAGAATTGCTCGAGAAGCAAGAAAGAAACACTTTCAGGAATTGGGCAGAAAAGGAGGTTTGAAGAAAAAAGAATCATTCCATCTCAATAAAGTTATTTCATTTCGGGTGACAGAATCTGAATATGAGGATAATCTGAAAAAGGCAATTAAATATAAGCTTAAGTTATCAACCTACGCAAGAATGGTTTATTTAGAAAAAGAACTTAAGATCAATGAATTTCAAGCTGATGAAATTTTATTACAATACGGAAATTATTTCAAAAAAATAACTAATCTTTTACGAAATCGGGAATGGAATGTTTTTGAGAATAAAAAAGAAATTCTTTTAAACATCGAAACTACAATTGATCTAATCCAGCAATACTTGTACTCAAAAGTGAAACAAAGAAATACTGATGAATAATTCTGCGACTACGAGAGCAATCACAAAAATTGCTTTGGAATATAATGGTAATGATAAAGGAACAGCAGAGATGGTGGCTTCGAATTGTCTTTTGAGTGAAACAGCAGAAGGACAATTTCACGAAATGAAGACAGTGGCTGAGCGAAATTCTAAGGTAAAGAAATGGGCACTGACCGGTTATATTTCTCAACCAGACGAAATTGGAAGAAAATTAAGTGATGAAGAACTCAGAAAAATTGTAATAGAAGCGCTTACAAAAGTAGGCGTAACAGGAAAAAATCAATATCGGCTGGATATACATAACAGTACAAAACATAAGCATATTCATTTTGTCGTCAACAGAATTGATATTTCGGGAAAGTGTACTGTAAAATCTCATAATATTGGAAAAAGATTTGGAGAAGCTGTAAGAGAAGTTTGTAATGAAAAAGGTTTATTAACCGATATAGAGATTGGGATGCAGAAAAAAGCTCATATGCTGGAAAATTTGATTGAGGCTATTAGGTCAGAAGATAATTTTGCCGATATCATTTCTAAAATGAAACAAAAAGGTTTTGAAGTTCAATTATCTTCAAATGCAAAGGATGGAATTTCGGGAATGCGCATTATGATGACAAAGGATATAAACCATGAAACCCTTCGTCAATACAAAGCTGGCTATAAATTATCCGAAATATCAGGTCAGCTAAAAATTTCTGAGATAAAAAATATATTTGAATTGAAACAAGCTGTTAAAGAGGCACAAAAATATGCTGGTAATCTAAACTGTTTTCGGGAAAATCTTCAAAAAGCAGGGTACACAGTGAAAATTCAATACAAAGGAGAATTTAAAGCCGGTCAAAGAAATGAAATTCAGGATTTATGGATAAATAAAATTGATAATAATCAACAAAAAAACGGATTTTTTTTCAGGAAAAATATAGGGTTTTCTTTTTCTGCAATAGATTCTAATCTTGCTGATTGGGTAAGATCAATAAATCAAAGCAATACAATTTATGATGCAGGTAATCATTTGAATTTAACAGCAAATGAAAGCATGATAGAAATTGCAAATAAATTATTAGATGATCTTCTTAACCCGACTTATGTTTCTCGTGCCGATGAAGAATTTTGGAAAAAGAAGCGAAAATTAAAACGGTAATTAACAAAATATGGAAAATGAGAATAAAGGCTCACACAGTAACGGAATGGAACTGTTAGAAAAGGTAATCAAATCAAATTTAGACAATATAGAACATAATGTTAAACTAAGATTTGAAATTGACGATCTTAAGACATCGTTGAATGAAGTGCAATTCGGATTGAAAGATAGCAATTTGATATCTGATGAAATCTTAACCTCTTTTAAATTAGAAAATATCAAAAGAAAGGAATTTCTTAACAGTATACCTGTTAAAATAGAAACAGTTCCATCGCAAGAAACGATTGATTATTATGAAGGTTTTCAAGAGAAAATAAAAATTATGAAAAGATTTGCTTGGGCAGGGATTGTAATTTTAATTTTTGCAGTTTTAATGATGATTGTCACTGTTAATTTTGCTAATAATTTTTACAGGGAAAGTATTAAATCTAAAAGCGAGATTCGGGAGGAAATAATGAAAGAAATAGCTGATAAAGGACAAAATATTTATGATGAAAATGAAATTAAGATCTTAAATAACAATACAAGTGTCATGCAAAAATGGATGAAAAAATATCCAAAAGAAGCAGAGAAGTTTCAACGGTTCAAAGATGGTTATGAGGCAAGGGAAGACACTATACCGTAAATTGTTATTGGGAAAATTTTAAGGCATGAACTTTTTTTGCAAAAAAGGAGCTGCCTTCTAAAACACAAAAGCCACTGCAATTGCGATGGCTTTTTATTATTGCTCACGGATAAAATCCGCGAGAGCGGGATTGGCTAAATATTATGGTAATTTTATCTCTCCACAAATATTAATTTTATTATTCTTATTATTATAAACATCCCCTTTCAGAAAAAGTTTATTCTCATTTTTTTTAAATTCTATTTGAAATGAATTTTCATGAGGATTAAATATGTCATTATAATATTTGGTAAATAAAACAACTTTCTTTGTAAGATAATAATCGCTCTTGTTGCCAAATTTAAATATAGTATCGTTTTGCGGATTCTTAAATCTTATATTTAAATTATAATCTTCAATTAAACTTCTATAATTAATATCAAGATAATTTCCTGATTTTATAATTTCTGTTTGCTTAATATCTTTAGGTATTTTTACATCAATTTTTTTTATTTTGATAGTACCTAATGAAAAGGAATCATTTATATAAATTTTCTTTTTATAATACTGACTATTAATAATAAAAATACTTATTACTAAAATAAAACCTATGGCGATTGTTTTTTTCATATACTCTTATCTTGTTTGAGGTTTGGTAATAATCAATTTGCTATTTTCTCCTGAATGACTATTGCTTACTTTATCAATAACCTTTGCTGATGTAGCGGTTACCTGTCCTATAGTAATATCTGGTAATCCTTCTGCTAATTTTGATAAAGGAATACCTATATTATTAAATGCTGATGCTATATCATCACCATTATCATAATCACTTTGCCCATGAAACTGTTCTCTAGCTTCGTTTTTAATAAAATCTGCATCACCATTTACCTTCCCTGCAATATCATCAACTTTAGCTTTATAATGACCTCCATCAGCTTTTTCAATTTCATTATTTGTAGCTAATCTCGTTGTATTATTTTTCACCTGAGAAGTGTATTCTGTTGATGTAGCCTTATTCCCCATAGCATCAGTGTAGCTACTTTCATATGGTGTAAGAACTACAGTTTTTTTATTTATGTAAGTATTGCCTACTGCTCCTTCTGAAGTTAAATAAGTAGTTATATTTGTTTCATTAACAGTCTTTTTCCCATTTTGACCTAATGTTGAAACAGAAGTTTGGTATACAACTTTTCTAATATTCTGACTTTGCTGAGCATATGTGATTGTCATTTTTTTAGGACCTCCCGGTCCCTCCCAAGGCTGTCTACCATCGGGATCAATAAATCGAATCGGATTATTAAACGCATAATTGTAAGGACTATGACGACGCATTTTTTCTGCCATCGGATCAACGACACTCCATCTTCCGATATCTGCCATATAAAATCTCGCACCATAATCATACATCCCACTTTCCTGCAATTCCTTCCCGTTGTACTTATAATTGTACAAACTATTTACCCCAAAAATCGCCTTCTCTTCCCTCAAAATATTCATTCCGAAAGGATAATAATCATTCTGATCGGTAATTTCAGCAAAGCCTCCTGCATTTTTTTTATAGCTTACCCTTACATTTCCTAAATGATCTTTATACTGGTAAATATACTCTTTTCTTTCGTAATCATAAAATCCTTCTGCAGTCGGGAAAAAACTCAGTACAGGAACCGGATGCTCTGTGGTTGCATTATCAATAAAAGCCTCCTGTTCATAAGCAAATTCCATAGGATCCAACTCATTAGGTTCACTTCCTACTGTACTCAGATACTGGAAGCCATCCAGATAATCTGTAATGGTGGTATATACCGAACCATCCTGCTTTTGAAAGTTGATTGTCTTTCTAAGCTTGGCTCCATCTGTACGGTAAAGGTGAATCATTTTCTTCTTAGTTCCTTCTATTTTAAAAGCATTAGGTAGATTCAGGTAGTTATACCCGATCTGGTCGATCTGCTTATCCGGCATGGTTTTCATATTCCCATTTTCATCATACTCTATGTCGCCTCCACCACCTTCATATCCTGTAGGATTATTACTGTAATCTCTTATCTGAGTAAGCTGATTCCCTAAATATTTGTAATCCAGATCATCAATCTGCTCTGCAGTATTACTGTAAAGATTCTTCGCATTCCTTTTAAGCGTCTTTATATTCCCATTCAGATCATAACTTAGCTGCTCATTATTCCAGTTGTTTTGAGGAACCACACTGTCCGGATTTAAAAAAATTCCCTTGGTAAGGCGGTTCAGTCCGTCATACTGATAAGCGTATCTTTTCAGGATCTGGTTGGAAGCTATTTTCCAGTTTACCTCAGAGATATTCCCATTGTATCTTTTGAGCGAGAGCTCGGCATCGGTAGGATTCTGGTAACGGATATCATACCCGAAAAGTTTTCCGTTCAGGTTTGCAGGATCATTGATCCCGGTCATCCATCCGCGGATATTGTAGGTGTAATCAATTCTCTGAAGATTGTTTCCCACTTTTTTACTCGTCAGCTGTCCTTTTTCATTATAACTGTTTTCTGCCAGCAGCTCTTCTGCGTTATTGTCTACCTGATGGTAATGCTTCAGAAGCATATTCTGGGCATTATACACAAATCTTTCCTTTACCTGAACTTCCGCTGTATTGGTATCCCTTTTATGATAGGTATTGGTTTTCTGCGGAATTCCCGCAAAATCCAGAAGGGTTTCCGTTTTGGTATATCCTCCGAGATGGTTAACAGAATGCGTCCCGATGGCTCTTCCTTTAATGTCATACCAGGTATAATTCTGCGTCCAGCCATCGTTCTCCACATTCTTTACGTAAGAAGCCGTGGGTAGGCTTTTGGTGCTGATATTAGAGGACAGGGCATCCTGCGTAAGAACATTCTGTCCCAAAACCTGCGTCGGAACAGCTGGTGCTCCCGAAGGATAGATATCGTAATAATTGACCGACAGAATACTCACAATATTGGTAGGATAGGCAGTATTGCTGTAGTACAGCTGCATATTGCTGTATACCAAAGGGGAAGTACTCCTGCTTTCGCTGATAGCCGCATTGGAAGCTGTCGAATTTACAGCCTGCTGTACTGTATTCCTGTCACCTCCTGTGGTGATGCCGGTATAAAGAACTCTTCCGAACTTATCGTATTTTATGAAAACCCATAGGTTGGTTCCCCAATTGATCGCTCCGTTTTTCATATTGGTGTCCTGAGTCATGATCACACGGTCTGCTTTATCATACACCATATATTCCCATCCTTTGCCGGGTAGCTTTTTTTCCACCAGACGGTTCCAATTATCATATCGGTACTGATAACATAAGTTGTCGAGTATATCCTGATTTAAAGTGCTTCCAACAGATGCTGAAGGAGGTATTACAAAAGCAAGATTCTGATAGGTATCATATACATAATAGGTGTCGATATTTTGGCTTCCATCATTTTTACGGATCAAAATTACCTGTCCTTTACCATTCTTAAATTCTGTAGTAATATTACCGTCTTCATCCGTTACTGTATTCTTATAGAGTTTATTTGCTCCATAGGTTCCGTTGATACTTATAGAATTTATTGCTGTTTTATTTGTCCAAGTTGTTGATACGGTGAATTTTTTCACCTCTCCGTCACTGTTAAAATCATAACCAAACTGTACGGGTTTAATGTCCCATGCATTTCCTACCTGCTTTTGTTGTAATACCCTGTCCAGAGGTGAGTTTTCCAATATCTTTTCAGAATAGATTTTCTCAGCTCCATATAGGGCAGGCTGGGTAGCGTTGCTCAAAGGAGAAGTATAGATCGCTCCGTTCTGGGTTCCCTGCTGGGGAACGGGAAGGTAATCCTTCACCTGTATTCCGAAGCCGTTATATTCGATATGTTGTACCACGTCTTTTCCGCTCGGAGAGGCTTTTACATTCACCACCTGCTTTGGTCTTCCCAGACCGTCAAAATACTGGACGGTTTCAGTCTGTTTCGCTGTAGCACTGCTTGTGGTAACAGCTTCCAGGTAGGTCTTGCTATAGATATAGTTTTCTGTGAAACTTGCCTGATTCTGGCTGTAAGCCAGTCCTGATAAAAAGAGTGTTCCTATGGGGATTAATATTTTTTTCATCGTGCGTTAGTTTTTATAATTGTATTTGAATTCTTTCAGGATATTTCCTGTCTGATTATTTTCTCTGATCTCTTTCAGCCTGTTGGCAGAATCGTAGAGATACACTTCCCTGATTCCTGACGATGGCGTGATGCTTCTTACACCGATTAAAGGATCATACGTATAAGTCGTTACCTGATACCCTGCCATAGAAGGATCTTTTCTGAAGGTATCCAGAAGCGCAAGAAAAGCGGATTCATCATTGCCCGGAGCTGCCGAAGCATCCGTATTGGAAGCCGTCACGATGCTGTTGATTAATGCCTGTGAAATATCCGACAGTTTAATGCCAATGATACTGGCAATAGGCTGGGTTTGGTTATAGCCCCAGATGATGGTGGTCGGGATTCCTTCTTTTGTTGTGTATTGGAGTAAATTCCCTCGGGAATCATATTTATCATAGGTAACCTCTGTTTTATTTTCTGAACCCATATCGGAATACTGGCTTCCTGAAACTACAGATGTCGGGTTAAGGTGTACCGGATCATCGTATTTGGTAAGGGCACTTGAATAATCCTGGCTGCCTCTTGAAGTTGTTTTAAACAAAGGAACGGAAATCATATTGGCATTTAAAAGCTTTTGCTGATTGGCTTCCTGTGCATAAGATAAAGTTGAACTTTCAGAGCTCCCGTCAGGAAAGATTGCTACCTGGCTGCTAAGATTATTATTGCTGTTATAGCCATAATTATTCTGAGTAATGAACTCTTTATTATTGATATATTGGGTTGTTACGGATGATGTTAAAAGACTTTCTTTGGAGAAAATAGGATAAAATCCACAAACAGCAATAGGATGATCGGTTAAGCTATTCTGAGGGCAGTCATTTTGTTGAAAAGAACACGTACTTGCTTTGGTGGCAGTATTACTAAAAAGAACAGAAGCGCCATAAAAAAAATCTGAAAATACATAATTGTAATTATTAGCCGTCTTTTTTAATAAAGTATTGTTATTATCATACAATTCCACACTTTTTACCAAACCATTCTCCGGATTTTTGGAAGTTAATGCAGGGATATATACCGGAATATTATCATCTTTATACAGAAAAGGAATATCCTGATTGTTGTAGTAAGTTGTGACGGTTTTTCCTTTAGAATTATTATTTCCGTCAACTTCTTTTTTAATTACAGTGGAATATCCAAAATAATTGCCTGAGGATAATGGCGAAGATATATTATCTGAAACAGAAACGGAAGATAGTATGGACTCGAAGTTATAAATCTGAACCGCTGGTCCTGAATTATAACGAACAGCGTATTTATATTTATATTTTTTAAATAAATCTAAAGGAGTTATAGATTGTCCCCCTTCATAAGAGTAAAGGTACTTTTCCGAAACAGTACCCGTATTATCATAATTTATTTGCTCTCTCAATCTTAATCCGTTACCCGTATTTTGGTTGGGAGAAAAATCGTTATTCAGAAAAAAGTTCTGTCCGCTATTCAATTCATAATTAAAAGTAGTATATCCTTTGGTAGGATAAATAACCTTTTCTAATATTCCGGCTTTAGTATAGTTAATATCTGCAATTTTTTTATTGTTATTCTTACTTCCTAAAGGGATAGGATTATTCACAAAATCTGTTGGATTAGCAAAGAGCGTTGAATTATTAATCCCGCCATTATAAAATCCCCAATAATCTACAGCAAAAGAATCTTTGTCTACTAAAGGGGTCGTATTATAAGTGAATGTATACTGATCAACATCATTGATAATTAATGCATCTAATTTTAACCTCTTAGATAATTGATCTTGAGTAATTGAGGTCGGATAATTATTCAAAATATTGAGCTCCGTTATTTTATCTCTTACGGTAATGCTGCTGCTTGAATTAAAATACGAGTATAAGAAATTTATTTTTTTTGTTGTAAATAGTGCAGTGTTTTTGATCGTAATTTCATCAAGTTTACGATTGTCAGTATAATCCACCCTATTTGAATAATTAAACATAACTGTTCCAAAATTGCCCGAGATAGACTTAACAGCTAAGATTTTATTTTGAAATTGTCCCCCGTTCATTGATGGCGGCACAACAAAAGTTCCGGTCTGACCTCCATAATATGGAACTGCTGCATTTATATCACCTATTTTATATTCATCTCCCTGCCCTCCTGACGCCAGATTACATGTAGAAGGATTAATCCAGTTAAGTCCGAAGGAATCCAGTGAGGTAACATTTCCAGAATATGACTGGGTATAATTTAAATTCTGTGAATAAAAAGGGATAAACCGGACATTCGACAATTCATCATATGTGAAATTGATCGTATTATTGTTTTTGTCTACTATCTTTGTGATCACAAAATTCTTCCCAACAGAATCTGATGCATCAAGACTATAAGTCTCATTTTTGCTAAAATAATATTTTATTCCGAATGGATTCGTTATAATAAATAGATCGGAGGTATTGTAGTCTATTTTATATCCTTTTTTATTTAGGCATTTAAAAGTGGGAGTAAAACCAGTTCCACTGATCGTTTGAAAATTAGAAGTGACAAAAATTAATTTCTCTCCAAAAAGATTACAGGTAAATATATCCGGAGCTGTATCAAAATCAGTAACACTGGTATTATAATTTTTAAAAACGTTATCAACGGGTAATAAATTCCAATTAATCTTAAAAAACGTACTTCTGTCTTCGTTAGGCTGAAGTAAGTATTGGCTGGGAATAGATGTATTATCACATACGGCAAACCTATTTCTTATAACAGGAGGGGTACTATCGTATAAAAAAGTTAATTTCAGCTTTTTTGTTGCTTCAAGATCATTCAAACCACCTTGTACATCCTGAGTAATATTGGCGAATGGAATTCCCCAGCCTAAACCAACGTTGGACGCTTCATCTCTTACTTTTATCCCGTTGCCGGAAATATATTTTAAAACAATAGGTATTTTTATATCTCCGCTTTCAATATTTGCCAAAGGAATAGAAAAACTATTACTTCCGGTGTATTCTGAATTTGTTACAGCACCATATTTCTCAAGCATTTTTATCGAAGGAGGTTTTGGTAAATTATCTACATAGTACTGATTATAATTTTGTTGAGCTACCAAACTTTTAATAGTAAAAAATGTTGATAGAATTATCATTTTTCTCATTTGTATTTATTTTTTAATCAATTTGGCATTCGCCGTTTTGTCATTGGTTTTCACCACCACCAGATATGCCCCCTGAATCAAAGGCTGGGTGTTGATTTTGGTGATCTTATTTTTTGTCTTTACCGTTTCAAGCTTTCTTCCGCCCATGTCGTACACCGCAATTTCAGCCTCGAATGCTCCTTCTCTCAAGCCCTCAAACCCAAGCTCCACGTACACATAATCCGTTACCGGGTTCGGGTAGATCTTAATATCCTGCTTTTCGATCAGTTGATCAACCTGTTTATCCCCCAGCTTCACGATCTTCCAGTTTTCTTTCCCCAGTTCCTCTGCGCTGGTTCCTGCAAGTACAATTGATCCGTCACGGTTCAACTTAATATCAGATAGCCGTTCCTCTTTTTTTCGGGATTCTCCCTTCACGTGCTTTCTCCACTGCTCGTTTCCGTTTTGGTCGAGATACAGCATCCAGAAAGTCTCGTCATCATTTTCAATCCTGCCTTCCGCCTGTGTGTAACCGCCCAAAAGAATCCCTTTGGAAGTTTTATCATCAGAACCATGCAATACGCTCATCCCCATCAGAACGTCGCGGTTCTTGAAGTTGTAGGATTTCTGCCAGAGTTCTTCACCCCGATCATTAAGAGACAGGAGCCATAAATCTGTACCCTCTTCAATACCAACGGATTTATTTCCCGATCTTTCCGATCTGGATTCTCCTCCGATCAGATAACCTGTTGAAGTCAGCGCCAGTGTTCTTAAATGATCGTCGCCTTTTCCTCCGAAATTCTTTTCCCACTGGATCTGTCCTGTATTACTGAGCTTTACAATATAATAGTCCCCCTCGCCATAGTTTTCCGTCTTTTTTGAACCGCCCACGTTGCTTTTGGAATAGATCCCTAATAAGACACCTCCATCTTTAGTGGGGATCATTTTTTCCACTTCATCCAATCCTTTACCTCCTAATACCAATTGGGATAATTCCTTCCCGTTTATATCCAGTCTTACTACCAAAACATCTTTGGATCCGTAGCCTTTCGGTGAGTTCTGCACATTGCTTACTACAAAGAACCCCATATCCGTCGTCTGAATCACCGCCTTAGCTTCTTCATCCGCAGCACTGCCTATGGTTTTCTGCCATAATTCATCGCCAAATTCATTGATTCTGATAAGCCAAAAATCCGATCCGCCTTTGGAATCCTCCTTTTTATCCAGCCCTTTTCCTGAATAGCTGGAACCTGCTAGAAGAAACCCTCCTTCCTGAGTGTTGACCGTTGCCGACAAAAAGTCATGGTTTTTCCCTGAGAAATATTTTTCCCAGACCTCTTCGCCCTGCTGGTTGAGTTTTACCAGATGGAAATCATAGCCGTTGTTTTGTAAGGTTCCTGAGCCTGTCGAAGGATGGATGCTGCTTCCGGTAATTAAATACTGCTGATCGATGGTCGTAGTGACCTGTGAGAGAAAGTCCTGTGTAGAAGACCGGATGTCTTTCTGCCAGACCACTTCCTGAGCAGAAGAAAAACCACCCAAGAATACGCATAGTAGAAATGCACCTACATAATTTTTTTTCATTGTAAATATCAAATTTTAAGTTACTAATATATTTTTAATTGTGAGTTGTTCGCAATCCGTAAAAACCCCATATTTTGGGTCTGGATTTAGCCAAATTATTTTAGCTTGATCGGTTGTTTATTTCCATTTTGTTTGTCTTAAATATTATTTTTTGTTTCTGGCAGCAAAGATAAATTCGCAGAACGTCAGAACGTGTCGTAGTTTATTGAAATGCATTTCGACTGCAAAAAATCTTTGGGTGTAATAATAAAGAAAGGCGCGGAGTTGAAGCCAATCAGTAACAGAGGCACTCGGATGCCCTACAACCAGATATGACTTACAACCCGCGCCATATAGATGCACGGGCGTAAGCCTATCATTTTCAGGTTGTATAGAAGATTCCGAGTTTTCTGTTACCTTAATGATAGAAACTTACGCTTGTTTCGTTAAAATTATGCTTCAAATGTAAGTAATATTTCCGAAAACAGAATCACCGTATTTTTACGGTAATTTATAATTTTAAAATGTGTATGATTGGAAAAAATGACTTTCGTCTTTAATAAGACAATAAATTTTCATTTGATATTTTTCGTAATACTTCCAATAATTCTTCTGTAACTTGCATCTAATTTGTTCATTTTAAATATTTTGTATTCGATTTAATTTGGTGATTTTCAATAAGATGAATAATTTAATCTGCTTTAAATTATAATGCAAAGCGAATATGAAGTATACTTTATTTAAAGTAGTTTTTTTATAAATGGTTTTTTTTTTGAAAAACTCTACAAAAAAATTATTTTGTGAATTCAGAAATATAATTCTATATTTGCAAAATGATATTTGAAAAATTCTACAATGATTAAAATTACCAAAACAAAGTTGCAAAACATTTGTGCTTTAAGTTTCGGGCAATATATAAAAGCATCTAATAAAAAGGGGATTCCTTATCTGCAAGTGAAAAACTTTTCAGACAATGGAATGTATCTGAATAATGTAGATTCTTATGTGAATGCCGATGAAATTTCAGAAAATATCCTTCTTAGACAGGATGAAATTCTTTTTGTAAGCAAAGGAATGAAGTTTTTTGCTTTTAAATACGATAAAGAAATGGGAGATGCTGTGGCTTCTTCTATTTTCTATATTATAAAAGTAGATTCAACGGTAGTTTTACCAGATTACGTGACGTGTATCTTAAACCATTCCAAAAGTATCAGTTATTTTAATCAGGTAAGTGCAGGAAGTTCCATTCCATCTATTCGAAAGAAAGAGTTGTTGGATTTTGAAATTCCTATACCTTCGATGGAAATGCAGAAAAAAATTGTAGACATGTATAAAATTCATAAAAAAGAAATAGAAATTCTTGAACAGTTGAAAGAAAAAAAACAAGTATTGTTCAATCAAATCATTAATAATTTTAGCAAATAATATGGAAACAAAACTAACACAACAAGATATTAATAGAATCGTTTGGAAAGCTTGTGATTCTCTAAGACCTGTAATGGGAAGTGGCTCTTATAAAGATTATATTTTAACCTTGCTTTTCGTTAAATATTTATCGGATGTATGGAAAGAGAAAGCCAATGAATTAAGAATAAAGTACGATGGCAACGAAGATATGGTAAAACGCCAATTAAAACGGGAGCGTTTCTTTTTACCTGAACAAAGTTCTTTCGATTTTTTATTTGAAAACCGAAACGAAAGCAACATTGGCGAACTGATAGACATTGCTTTAACGAAATTGGAAGATGAAAACCGTTCAAAACTGGCAATGGTTTTTCGTAGTATTTCATTCAATTCGGAAACGGCTTTTGGTCCAACTAAACAACGTAACCAAATCTTGAAAAATCTTTTAACAGATTTATCAGAACTTAATTTAGAGCCTTCGCATTTGGCAAATAACGATGTTATTGGCGACAGTTACGAATATTTGATTTCGATGTTTGCAGGCGAAGCTGGGAAAAAAGCAGGTGAATTTTATACGCCTTCAGAAGTCAGTACTTTATTAGCTAAATTGATAAATCCCCAATCTGGTGACCGTATTTGCGATCCTGCTTGTGGTTCTGGTTCTTTACTGATCAAAGTGGCAAAAGAAATCGAAGGTAAAAATTATGCGCTGTACGGACAAGAAAATAATGGTTCTACTTGGGCTTTAGCTCGTATGAATATGTTTTTGCACGAAGAAGACAATGCTGAAATTGCGTGGGGAGACACCCTGAACAATCCTCAACTCAAAGAAAAAGATACACTAATGAAGTTCGATATAGTAGTTGCTAATCCTCCTTTTTCTTTAGATAAATGGGGGGCAGAACAGGCTTCAGTAGATGAATTTAACCGCTTTCACAGAGGTATCCCTCCAAAATCTAAAGGAGATTACGCATTCATTAGCCATATGATAGAAACTACTTTTGAAGATAAAGGAAAAGTTGGCGTTATTGTTCCGCACGGTGTTTTGTTTAGAGGAAGTAGCGAAGGTAAAATCCGCCAGCAACTCATTGACGAAAACCTTTTGGAAGCGGTCGTTGGATTACCAGCCAATTTATTTTTTGGAACAGGAATTCCTGCGGCTATTCTTATTTTCAATAAAGCAAAAGGCAATAATACTAATGTCTTGTTTATAGATGCCAGTGCAGAGTTCGAATCTGGGAAAAACCAAAATAAAATGGCAGATGCTCACATCGAAAAAATAGTGGCAGAATTTAAAAAATTCAAGTCTTTACCTGCTTTAGATACAGAAAGCGGAGAAGTTTTGACGGAGAAATTTTCCTATCGTGCTACCTTAAAAGATATTCAGGATAATGAGTATAACCTGAATATCCCTCGTTATATCGACACTTTTGAGGAAGAAGAACAAGTGGATATAAAAGAAGTACATACGGAAATTGTGGATCTAAAAAAACAATTAGCCGAAACCGAAGCAAAAATGGAACAGTATCTTAACGAATTAAACCTTATTTAGTTTTTTGTTTATGAAAGAGTCTGAAATTATTTTATATACGACACCTCAGGGAAATGTTAAAGTTGAGATACGCTTTGAGGAGGAAACTTTTTGGCTTACACAGAAGAAGTTAGCAGAGCTTTTTGATGTAGAAGTACATACCATCAACTACCACTTAAAAGAAATTTTTAAATCAGGGGAATTAAATGAAAATTCAACTATTCGAAAAATTCGAATAGTTCAAACCGAAGGTGCAAGAGAGGTTTCCCGAGAAGTTGATTTCTATAATCTTGATGCCATTATTGCAGTGGGTTATCGTGTAAATAGTTATAATGCTACACAATTCCGTATTTGGGCAACCAATACTTTAAAAGAATTCATTGTAAAAGGTTTTGTGATGGATGATGAACGTTTGAAGCAAGGTCAAAATTTTGGAAAAGATTATTTTGATGAATTACTAGAACGTATTCGTTCCATTCGTGCTTCTGAACGTAGATTTTATCAGAAAATTACCGATCTCTATGCAGAAGCCAGTATTGATTATGATGCGAATGCACCTATGACACAAACTTTTTATAAAACGGTGCAAAACAAATTGCATTGGGCAATTACTGGTCATACCGCTGCCGAACTCATTAGTACAAGAGCCAACGCAACATTACCCAATATGGGCTTACAAACGTGGAAAGCTGCTCCTAAAGGAAAAATCATCAAAACAGATGTGTCGGTTGCCAAGAACTATCTGAATGAAGAAGAATTAAAGTCATTAGAACGTATTGTGAGTATGTATCTGGATTATGCAGAAAACCAAGCTTCTCGTCAAATACCTATGAAAATGGAAGATTGGATCAGCAAACTAGACGCGTTTTTAGGCTTTAATGAATATCATATTCTTACCGATGCTGGAAAAGTTTCGGCGGCAGTAGCCAAAAAATTAGCTGAAGCAGAATATGCCAAATTTGCTCCTATACAAGACCAGAATTACATTTCGGACTTTGATAATGAGATAAAAAAAATAAAAAAATAAATTAATACCAAAATCACAATTATGATAAACTTTACGCAAAAACAAGAAATCGACGAAATTTTAGATATACTTGGTGAAAACTTAAGTATTACCGAAACTCAACATAATGCTGCTGTTCAAAGTTATAAGGCAGTTGGAAATTGGCTTACTAATGAAGAGTCTGAGCTAGCTCGTTATAGCCCCGTAATTAGTCCTCAAGGTTCATTTATTATTGGTACTACAATCCAATCAATTAATCCAGATGATGACATTGATCTTGATGTAGTTTGCGAATTAAACGGTAAAAGACCCGATTGGACGCAAAAAGATATTAAAGAGCTAGTCGGTGATCAACTCCGCAATCATAAAAAATATGAATCTATTCTAGATGATGAAGGGAGAAGATGCTGGACTTTAAAATACAGAGAAAATGGAAATCCTAATGAAAGATATCATATGGATATTCTTCCAGCTGTAAACACAACGGGATATTCAATTATTTTAGAAAAAGCATATTCAAATCTTAAAGACCAAAGCTATGAAGATTTGGTGTTGAGTATCACGGATAATGAGAGAATTCCCGAATATTTAACTTCTACAGAACCTGAAGAATGGTTGCAGAGTAATCCTTTTGGCTATGCTAAGTGGTTTATGAATATTGCTGATAACATTAAAGGACAAAGAACAAAAATGTTTTCTTTAAACGAATCCGTTAATCCTACTCCTAAATATCAGAGTGAAAGATTGCCATTGCAAAGAGCTGTTCAATTACTCAAAAGACACCGTGATATAATGTTTCAGGATTATAGCGAAGATGATAAAAAGCAAAAACCAATTTCTTGTATCATTACAACATTAGCTGCAAAAGCTTATGATGGTGAAGATAATATATACGATGCATTATTAAACATCATCTATAAAATGGAAGATCATATTAAAGATGGATATGATGATAAACTAAAAAAAGATGTAAAATGGATTTCCAACCCTACGAATGAAGCAGAAAATTTTGCTGACAGATGGGCTATTGAAGGATCGAAACGTGAACAATTTTTTAACGATTGGCTAGTTAAACTAAAAGCAGATTTTGGAGGATTAGGTAATAATCTTAATAGAATGAATTTAAACGAATCCTTAATAAAATCTTTCGGGGAAGCTCCTGTAACCAAAACATTTTCTGATTTAGGAAACCGTCGAAGAGTTTTAACCGAATCTGGTGGAAACTATATAGACAGAAAACAAGGTGTCATTGGTGCAGCGGTAGCCGGACTAACAGATGTGGCAAAAGTTAGCAATCATAATTTTCACGGGAATGAACAAAGCTAAGAAACTTACTATTTACAATCAGTTAGCAGGTCTCAAAAAAGACTTTGGTTTTGGAGAAAGTAAGATTATTGGTGGTAAAATGCTTCAATGGATAGGGATTTTAAAATCCTCACCTATTGGAGATGAATATAAAGTAAAACTTACTTATGAATTGGGAAAAAACCCTAATGTATTTGTGTTAGAACCAACACCGTTAAGATTAGCAAAAGGAAAGACTTCTTTACCTCACGTATATGACCATAAAAAACAGCGTTTGTGTTTGTACTACCCAGATTGGAAGGAATGGAATAGCTCTAAATCTATTGCGCAAACAGTTATGATATGGGCAATAGAATGGTTATACCATTATGAATTATGGCTAATTACAGGTGGAGACTGGTTAGGTGGCGGAACAGTTCACGGAGCTACAAAAAAAGATATTATTGAAAATGAAACAAAAAACACAATATAAACAAACACCCATCGGTCTCATTCCCACAGATTGGGAAGTGAAGAAGTTGGGGGAAGTAGTTGAATTTTTAGATGGGAAAAGAAAGCCTATAAAAGATAGTGATCGCTCAAAGATGAGAGGATCATATCCGTATTATGGAGCATCAGGAATTATAGACTATGTTAACGATTTCATTTTCGATGATGAATTAATATTACTTGGAGAAGATGGAGCAAATATTATTAATAGAAGTTCACCCTTAGCATTTATGGTTGAAGGTAAAATTTGGGTAAATAATCACGCACATGTTCTTAAACCATATTCACATTATAATAGAGCATATGTCACTGAGTATTTAGAAAGTATATCTTACGATAAATTCAATACTGGAACCGCACAACCAAAACTGAATAAAGATATATGTTCAAAAATTCTAATCCCACTTCCTCCACTACCAGAACAACAAAAGATTGCCGATGTATTATCTACGTGGGATAAAGCTATACAAAATACTGATGCCATCATAAAAAAACTAGAAGATAGAAATAAGGCGCTGGCGTTTTCGTTCTTGAGAGGTAATTTAGTTAACAAGAATTCTAGAAAAAAATCATTAAGCAAATTCTTGACATTTACACCAAGAGAAATTGAAAAACCAGCTGAAAATTATCTTGCATTAGGTATTAGAAGTCACGGGAAAGGAATTTTTCATAAACCAGATTCCGACCCGAAGGCGATATCAATGGATAAACTATACGAAGTGAAAGAAAATGATTTCATTGTAAATATCACTTTTGCATGGGAACACGCTGTTGCCATTATTAGCAAGAAAGATGAAGGTGGTCTGGTTTCTCATCGTTTTCCAACCTATGTGATTGATCAAAAAACAGTTTCTGTTGAATTTTTTAGACATATTATTTTGCAGCCATTCTTCAAGCAAATGTTGGATAACATTTCGCCTGGAGGTGCTGGTCGTAATAGGGTTTTAAGCAAAAAAGATTTGTTGAAGTTAGAAATTTCTGTTCCTTCTCTGGAAGAACAGCATTCAATTGCAGAAATATTAAACACCGCCCACCAAGAACTGAAACAATATCAAGAAAAATTAAAAGCCTTACAGCAACAGAAAAAAGGATTAATGCAGCAATTGTTAACTGGTAAACTAAGAACAATATGAGTGATAAAAAGTTTAGAGTGCTAAGTTTGGATGGTGGTGGTATCCGTGGTATTTTTCCAGCAGTAATTTTGAGCGAAATCGAAAAGGAATTGAAAGCTAAAGGATTTAAGGACTGGCAAATATTTCAGAACGTGGATTTAATTTTTGGTACTTCTACAGGTGGCATACTTGCGTTAGCTCTATCTCTTGGTATTCCTGCAGAAGAAATTAAAGACCTTTACTTTAACAACGCTAAAAATATATTTGGTAATAAAAAAGGATTGCTAAAGTGCATCAACCATTCTTCACACGATAGAGCTAATCTTAAAAGCTTATTGGAAGATGTATTTAAAAAATACCATAATATTTCCATTCCTAAACTCAAAGACTGTAAAGTTCCTGTTGGGGTATCAATTTACGATTTAAGCATTGGAGAACCATCTGTTCTAAAAAGCCTTTACCATCACAGGTTTACTCGTGATCCTAATCTTCCATTACTAGATGCTGCCTTATCAACTTCATCGGCTCCTACATATTTTGACCCATATTCTGGCAATATGTATAAAGATATGAAAGGAGATGTTCTTCAATTTAAAAATAAAGTAGATGGTGGAGTTTGGGCTAATAATCCAAGTTTAATAGCTTTGATTGAAGCTCAAAAAGCTTTTAATAAAGAGTTAATTGATATTAACTTGCTCTCAATTGGTACAGGTGAAAGAATATTTTTAGAACCTAATAGAGAAAATAAGTTTGGAATCTGGTATTGGATAAATCATAGACGTAAAAGAATTATTGAGTTGTTTATGCAAGGTCAATCTCAACAAGTGGAAAATATTTTAAGCTTATTAAAAAATGGTATTGATAGGCAAGAACCAGATAATTTCGCATACTTAAGACTTAATACATTATTTAGAACAGAGGTAGAAAACATTGAAATGGACGAAACTGACATTGAAAGACTTAGAGATCTTGAGATTCGTGCATTAGAAGTTTACAATGAAAACAAGGTCGAAATTTATAAACTACTAAATATAAACCTATGAAAAATATTAAAAAATCATTTGAAAAATTTAAATCTGAATTATTATCAAAAGGGTTTTATGATATTTTCAAAGCAATTTTGATTTTTGTGGGAGGTTTATTGTCGACATATTTAATTAGCTTATTTCCTTTCGTGAAAACGTTTTTAGTTTCTGATGTTACGATGCCTATGTATTTTATAATAACTTTAGGGATATTCATTATTAGTTCGCTTTTTTTGCTTTTTAGATATAAGTCAAAACTTGATAATTTAATAAGAGATAATAATATTGACGAATTAACTGGTTTAAAAAATCATAAAGCATTTAAAATTTTATTAGAATCCTTACTGAAAAATTTTAAAGATAATATTAGTGTTATCCTAATTGATATTGATGATTTCAAATCCTTTAATACAGAGTACGGTTATGGAGAAGCCGATTTAATATTAAAGAAGTTAGGCGAATTACTTGGAAGTGATAAAAGAGCAACAGATGAAACTTTTCGTTTCTTTCAAAGAGGTGATGAGTTTGTTGTTATTGCTAAAGAAACCAATCTCGGTCAGGCTTTACAGGCGGCTGAACGTAAGAGAAAAATGATTAGTAACAATATTTTTTCAGTTGGAGATAACAAACATCATTTAACTATTTGTTGTGGTGTAACGACTTTGAAAAAGGAGGATTCAATTGAGACTTTAACTAATAGAGTTTCTAAAGCTCTAGAAGAAGCCAAAAGTATAAAAGGTAAAAATAACACTAAATCAATTAGTTAATATGACACCATCCTACATAGAAGATCACATCAGTCAATTACCAGCGTTGCAAATGCTGATAAAAATTGGCTATACCTATATTTCACCAGACGAAGTCTTGCAACTTCGTGAAGGCAGAAAAACCAATGTTTTATTGAGAGATATTTTGAAAACGCAACTTCAAAAAATCAACAAAATTGAGTATAAAGGACAAACGCACGACTTTTCGGATACCAATGTAGAATTGGCGATTAACGAGTTGAAGGAACTACCTATGCATTTAGGATTCATTAATGCCAATCAGCATTTTTATGATCTCATTACACTCGGTAAAAGTTTTGAGCAAACCATTTCTGGCGACCGTAAAAGTTTTTCGTTCAAATACATTGACTGGGAACAACCGGAAAACAACACCTTCCATGTTTCCGAAGAATTTGCCGTTACCCGTTCTCATCGTTCAGACACCTATCGTCCAGATATTGTGTTGTTCATTAATGGGATTCCAATGGTGGTGATAGAGTGTAAATCCAACGCCATAAAATCTCCGGTAGAAGAAGGAATTTCGCAACACCTGAGAAACCAACAGGAAGACGGAATTCGGGATTTGTATGTGTATTCCAACTTATTGCTTTCACTGGCGGTAAGTGATGCCAAATATGCTACTACGGCGACTCCTGCAAAATTTTGGTCGGTTTGGAAAGAGAAATTCACCAATGCTAAAGAAGAAAATGCTTTCTACCAAAATCTCCATGATCTAAAACAAGCAGAATTGCCCAAAAATGTTCACACTGAGGTTTTTAAAACAAGATATTGGAGTACCATCCGATATTTTCAAGAACTCGGAAAATTAGAATTGGCAGTTACCATACAAGACCAATTATTATATAGCATTTGCCATCCAAAACGCTTGTTAGAATTGATGTTTCGTTTTATTCTTTTCGATGAAGGAATTAAAAAAGTAACCCGATACCAACAATATTATGGAATTACCAAAACCATCAAACAAATAGAAAAAACAGATCATAGTGGGAAACGCAAAGGCGGGGTAATTTGGCACACCCAAGGAAGTGGAAAATCGCTCACAATGGTAATGCTTGCACAACAAATCGCTTTGAGTAAAAAGATTAAAAATCCTAAAATCATCTTGGTAACCGACCGTGTAGATCTCAATACTCAGATTACAGAAACCTTTCAGAAATGTAATATTCCTGTGGAAGAAGCGGCAACGGGAAAACATTTAATAGAATTGTTGAAAAACAATTCGGATGCAGTCATTACCACCATCATTAATAAATTTAAAGCAGCGGTAAATCAAGAGCCTGAAGGTTTTAGTTCATCAGAGATTTTTGTGTTGATAGATGAAGGACACCGTAGTCAATACAAAACATTCAATGTAAAAATGCAAAAGACTTTTCCAAATGGTTGTTTTATTGCATTTACAGGAACACCTCTAATGAAATCCGAGAAAAATACGGCGGATAAATTTGGTGGCGTAATCGATGAATACACCATAAAAGATGCGGTGGAAGATGGCGCAGTTGTGCCGCTGTTGTATGAAGGACGGCACAATTCCATTACGGTAAACGAGAAACCTTTAGATAACTTTTTCGATAAAGTTTCAGAACCATTAACTAAATATGGTAAAGCAGAGCTAAAAAGAAAATACAGTTCCAAAAATGCGATTAACAAAGCAGATCAAGTTGTCTATGACAGAGCTTGGGACATAAGTGAACATTTTGTTGGTTTTATCCAAAATACAGGATTTAAAGCACAGTTGGTTGCTCCTAACAAAACAACTGCCATTTTATACCGAAAATACCTGAATGAAATAGGAAAGCTCACTTCTGAAGTTATAATTTCTGCTCCGGATACGAGAGAAAATTATGATGATGCTTTTGAAGAAAATGAAAACTTGGTTCAGTCGTTCTACAAATCAATGATGGACAAATACGGCACACAGGAAAAGTATGAAAAATCCATCATCAATGCTTTTAAATATCAAGAAAATCCTGAGATTATTATTGTAGTAGATAAATTACTTACGGGGTTTGATGCTCCCAAAAACAGAGTGTTATACTTAACGAGAAGTTTAAAAGAACATACTTTGTTACAAGCCATCGCAAGAGTCAATAGATTAGCAGAAGGCAAAGATTATGGTTTAATTGTAGATTATTATGGGAATTTAGAAAACCTTGATAAAGCCATAGAAATTTATTCAGGTTCAGACGAAATGAATCCTGATGATGTAAAAGGTTCTGTTACGAATGTGAAAGACATCATCAAAGATCTTCCACAAGTACATTCCGAAGTTTGGGATATTTTTTCTGCTATCAAAAATAAATACGATACAGAAGCCTATGCTGTACATTTAGGAGATGAAGAGCAACGTCATCTTTTCTATGAAAAACTATCCAAATTCATTAGATTGTTTAGCTTGGCAATGGCAACTATTGAGTTTAATGATGTGAAAAATGATGCGGTTATTGAAAAATACAAAAAAGATAGCAAATTTTTTATTCAATTAAGAATAGATGTAAAACGCAGGTATTTTGACCAGATAGATTATAAAGCCTATGAAGCTCAGGTTCAGAAATTAATAGACAAACACATCACTACCGATGGAGAAATATTAAAAATAACCGAGCCTATAGATATTTTTAATAAACAAGAGCGAGATAATGAAGTGGAAAAATTGATAGGTAAAGCAGCTAAAGCAGATCACATAGCAGCACGTACTTCAAAGGGAATAACCATAAAAATGGATGAAGACCCTATATTTTATAAAAAGCTGTCTGAGCTGATTAAAGAAACCATCCTAGATTATAAGCAAAGCCGAATAGATGAAACAGAATATCTCCATAAAATTAAAGATATTGAAGAACGCTTCCTAACGGGAAAACAAGACGATGTACCAGCAATAATTGAAGGAAACAAAATAGCGGTAGCATTTTATAATTTTATCAATGCGAAATTATTTACATTTTTAGGAGATAGATTGCAAAATGCAGAAATTGCTTTAAAAATTCAAGAATTAATAAAAAATATAACTACAGAAAACAATAGAGCTATTGTTGACTGGAAGTTGAACAAAGAAATTGAAAAGCAAATTTGGAGTGAATTAGACGACTATTTTTATAGCTTATCATTGGAAATGGATCATCAAATTCCTTTTGATATTTTAGATGACTTTGTAGAAGAAGTGATAAAAATAGCTAAAAAGCAAATGGATTAGTGATGAAGATAGAATATAAGTACGGCAAGAAGAATATCGAAGCAGAAGTTATTTATTCCGACAGAAAGACGATTGATTTACGAATTTTTCCAGAAGGTAATATCCAGATTACAGTTCCGAAAAATACGTCAATAGAAAAAGTTATAGAAAAAGTAAAACCAAAATCTAAATGGATTTTACAACAGCAACGCACATTTGAATTGTTCAGACCTTTTGCCAAAGAAAGACTATATATTCCTGGAGAAACCCATCGTTATCTAGGAAGACAGTATAAATTGGTGATTAATAAAACGGAACAAAATAAAACAGATATTAACTTAGGGAAAGGTTTGTTTACCATCACAACTAAAAATGATAATATAGAATTAATCATCCAAAAATTTTATAAAAGCAAGGCGGATATTATTTTCAAGGAGTTGCTAGATCAATTACTTTCTCAGTTTCCTCAGTTTAATACTTATGACATAAGGCTCACTCATCGGTTTATGAAAAAACGTTGGGGAAGTTGCTCAATGAATGGCAATATACTTTTGAATACAGAGTTGATAAAAGCGAATAAGACTTGTATAGAGTATGTTATCCTGCACGAGCTTTGTCATTTAATTCATCCCAATCATTCAAAAGATTTTTATAGAACATTAACTGAAGTATTGCCAAGCTGGGAGAAAATAAAACTAAATCTTGAAAGAAGTTTGTCTTAGTTTTCTAGATAACACGATGATAGTTAAATTAAATAAAGAATGGCAAACTTATCAAACAATTAAAACTAAGTAAAAGAATTATTTGTTCCTTATTTGTACCATATAAATGTAATTAATTGATTTGCAGTATATGTTATTTTTGAAGAAGTGAAGTAAGTATTGATTAACAATAGTAAAAATAATTTAAAACCGTCTTAAACAAGTGTTTAAGACGGTTTTTTTTGTAATGTGCCGAATCATTTTTGTAACGGATCTGTTAATGTTTTTTAGTTAATTTTATGAGTAAGGCATATTGGCATTGATGCTGAACCCAGATTCTGTTTTGGAAATTGAAAATTTACCATTAAGATTTTCAATAGTTTCTTTTAATGTTTGAAGCCCTATTCCTTGTTTGCGCTTGTCTGAAAAAAAAATCTTTTTACCATCGTCTTTTATTTCTACATGGATGAAATTTTCATCATTATTTATTTTGATGAATACATTGTGGGCGGTAGAATATTTTATGATATTCGTACAGCCTTCTTTAATCATCATTAAAATAGAAACTTTTGTTTCCGGAAGGAGTTCTATTTGAGGACTAATATCAAATTGAGTTTGAAGATTAATAATGTTTGAGTTTGCAAAAATTAATTGAATATTTTTTTCTAATTCATCTAAAAAATCACTATCACAACTGCTTTCATAGATTTTGTGACTCTCATTACGGACGATTGTATAAATTTTTTGCAATTCTTTTTGCAGAGAATCCCATAATTCAAGAGCTTTTACATCAGGTTCCAGTTTTCTTTTTACTTTTAGAAAGTTAGCGGTTGCTATTAATGCAGAGCCAATATCTGTATGTAATTGCAAAGAAAATTTTTTCTTTAATTCGTTAACTGCCGTTTGTTTTGCGTAATTAATTTTATGAATCTCATTTTCTGTGATGTTTTTAAGATGTTGAGCTAGTTTTTGGGATTGTCTTTTCTTTTTTCGAATGTAGAAAAATATGAAAACTGCACTTATCATAATAAGATTCCACAAGAAAATAAGAGTAATGGTTAAACTCTTTTTTTTTACATTTAATTCTGCGATCTGTTCATTCTTTTTAGAGATATTGTATTTTTTTTCCAGTTCTCTGAACTGTAAGTTTAATTTTTCATTTCTGTCTTGCTTTATAATCTCTAGCTCTTTTGCTTTTATACGATAGGCTTCCTGAAAATTATTACGTTCTTTTTCATATTCTGAGACGACTTTATAATATTGAGCTAAATTATTTTTAAAGTTGCTGTCTACTGAAATAATTTCTTTAAAAGATTTAGACTCTTCTATTTCAGATTTTAGATTAGGGATTAAAACGTATTTTTTCCGTTTAATAAGAATCATTACTTTTATCATTTTAGCAAAAACATAATCCTCTGTTATAATGAATCTTCCTTCTTTTTTTTGTTTTAGTGATCGTTCAATATATTTTTCGGCATTTTGATAATCCTCTTTTAGATAGTCTGAATAGGCTTGTATAAAATAAGTTCTAAGCATATTAGCTTCTTCGTAATGTAAACTTTCTATTTCTTTTGTATTAGAATCGATAATGCTTAAGTATTTTAGTTTTTCTTCTTTTTTTAAATTATCATTATTTAGCACCAGATCTAATACTGAATTGGAAATATTATTTAAGATAGTTTCGTGATAATTTGGAATTTTACCTTTATAGCTTGACTTTTTATAAAAAATAATAGCATTTTGATAAGATTTAATAGATTCTTTAAAAAGTTTAGCCTGATAGAATATATTGCCCTCTAATGAATAGTAATTAAGAATAATGCTTTCTTTTTTGTCTTTCATCACTACTTTTTTTAGCTTATAAAGAATAGTACTTACACTTTTTAAATCTTGCGTTTTTTTACATAAAGAATTAGCATATTGCATAAGAGCATTAGAATAATAGGTATCCCAGTCATGGGTCTTATTATTTACCATCTGTTCTGCGCTTTTTTCGTACAAGTATATAATCTCTTGGTTATATTTATCTTGCATTTTTTCATTCTGTACAAAATCATAGCAATCTGCAAGGGTGCTAAGAATGATAACTTTATTTAGATTATCAGTATACTTATATTGTTCTTTGTTTTTAAATTTTTCTAATTGATTAATAACCTCAAGTAATTCGGTTCTAGTCATTTTATCAATTTTTTCACTTTGTTTAAAAGATTTTACATCCTCAACAGATCCAAAATTCTGAGAAAAGAAGTGACCGAAACAAAAGAGATAAAGGAAAAAAAAATAGTTTTTCATCATAAAAATAGACATTAAATTACAAACCGAAATCTCCCAATTTAGCCAAAAGCTCAGTGACAAATTTTACACCCGCTTTTTGCATAATATTTCTTCTGTGTGTTATAACTGTATTTTCGCTCAGGCTTAGAATTTTTGCTTTGTCTTTGATTGATTTGCCCTGTTTAATGAGCTCAATGATTTCCAGTTCTCTCTGGCTGAAAATATTATTCTCTTTTAGCAGTAAATATTGCATAACATCCGATTCAAAGTTTTTGCAGACATATTTTTTATTATTATTTATATAATTTATGCATTTCCCAATCTCAGCTTGGGATGCTGATTTGGATAAAAAGCCGTCTACGTTATTAAGCAATAATCTTGCGATCAAATTTGAACTGCTTATACTGCTGAGTACTACAATCTTTATAAGTTCGTTGTCTTTCTTCCATTTATTAATGATATGGAAGATGTCCAGTTCTGGTATAAGATAATCTGTAAAGATCAAATCAATTTTTTGTCTTTCCATGCAGTTGTTCACTTCTTCTATGCCTGTACATGCGAATACTTCATGTTGAGCAGAAAAATTACTCTCTAAAAGGATTTTAAAAGATTGCACAAATAATGTGTGATCGTCAAATAATAAAATCTTCATTTTATGATTTTTTTACAAAACTAAAATTTAAACATTTAAAATAGTGTAATTACTATTAATGATATAGGGTTAATTAATATTAGTTATAAAAAACAATCAATATTAATTATTGATGGCTTTTTGTTAAATCTATTACTTTGTCTTTTATAAAAACATAAATGATAAACCTAATATGATTCTAAATAATTAACTAAATGATGAAAAGTGAAACCGGATTATTTTATTATCCGGTTTTATAAGTAATCATTAGATATTTAGAATACTTTCTATGCCGCCATTACCACATTTATTACGATAAAAAAGCTCAACCTTTTTAATATAACCATTTAAAATATTTAAAGAAATGAAAAAAATTAGAGTCCTGCTGTTATCATTAATGCTTACTGGTATCAAGTTGTTTAGTCAGGTTGGAAATATTGGGATTAATACTTCTTTTCCACAGACAACATTTGATATCAGGGGGAAAAATGATACAGGTTCTTCAGGAGTAGCAGTACCGGGAGCCGTAAGTGCCAATGATGGTATCTTGGTTCCAAGAGTAAATTCTCTTGCCGTTAACGGAAGTATTAATGGGCAGTTAGTATATTTAGTAACAGATGCAAACCCTTTCAAAGGAGGATTTCATTATTGGAACGGAGCTGCATGGATTCCTCTACTGATTCCTGCAATGGCAGATACAACAGCCGATGAATGGATAAATAATAGCACCGCCGCGCCTCCCAGAATAGAGTTGGGAAAAAATGCAGACGGAACAACCGCTAGAACAGCAGGCACTGAGATTGTAATGACAGATGCTGGGAATTTGGGGATAGGTATTACTAATCCGGGAGCGCAATTGGATGTAAGAACAGGTTTAGGAAACGTTAATGTTGCCAGATTTGGTAATTCTGGTCAAAATATTCTTTTAGGAGTATCAGCTCTTAATAATGGAGCTTTTATCACTACTAGTAGTGGTACTAATTCATCTTTGCGTTTGGGAGTTAATGGTAATGAGCATATGAGGATTGATGCTAGTACATCAGGTACCTTAGGTAATGTAGGAATAGGAGTAGGAAATGCTGCGGTTAACAATGCTTTACAAATACATAGACTGAATACTACAGATTCTTATATGCAGATTACAAATGGACAGGTAGGTTCTCTTGCTACGGATGGATTAAAGATTGGGGTGTCTTCCACAGGAGCCGCCTCAATTCAGAATTTAGAAAGTACGTCTTTGTCTTTATATACAAATGCAACAGAACGGCTTACTATTTTATCCAACGGAAATGTAGGTGTCAATGAAACAAATCCTCAGCATAAATTGTCTATTAATGGCGGATTATCTCTCGGTAACGGCTCTTTTGGAATTGATACATCATTTGCAGATGACAACAGTTACATCACTTTTAAAGATGGTGTCGCACCAGCTTTTTCAGAAGATTTTATTGGCTATAAAGATAATACTTTTCATTTCCGAGACAATCCCGGAGGTGCAGATGCATCCCAACCTAATGTAATTGCTTGGGGTAAAGTTGGTATTGGTACTCAGGATTTTTCTCAAATAACTGATGCTAATGGTTTGGTAATTGCAAACTCGGGTGGTACTGCAATAGCCCTTAGAAATGGGGGTGACTTTGATATCTATTCTCCGGACAACACTCAATCTGCAAAAATTTTGGTTGATAATGCCTCGTCTAATACTCTTACAATTGCTAGTAATGGTAAATCTTTTAACTTCAATGGTACTGGTGGTTCTGTAAGTTCTGATATTAGATTGAAACAGGATATTGTAAAAGAAGAAAATAACCTATCTAAAATTTTGCAATTAAATGGATACTCTTACAGATTCAAAAAAAATGCTAACGATCCACATAAAGAATATGGAGTAATAGCACAAGAAGTACTTAAAGTTTTACCAGAGGCAGTATTTACAGATAAAGATGGGTTTTACTCAGTAAGTTATTCTTCTTTAATTCCAATCTTAATTAATGCAATAAAAGAACAGCAAATACAAATTGACGAGCTAAAAGAACTTATTAAAAAGCATAAGTAGAAGTTATTTAAAGTAAAAATAAAGAAAAGTAGAGGAGCAAAAAGTTGTTTTTGTAACAAAATAAGATAGAAACTAAAAGGATAACACAATTTATGAACTTTTTTGATAAAATTATAAATGTTTTCAAGTTCTTCCAGGATGATGTGCATATATGGAATGTTCGTATTGGAGAGAAAAAATATCCTGTACAAGATGTTCTTAATAATTATGAAAATCTAATTGGCAAAACCAAATCAGAAGCAGTGAAGTTCTTCAGGGAATATAATTTATTAAAAAAACATTCTAATGAATGGATTTATGAAGTAAAAAAGACTCAAAGAGGGCTTTATCTAATTATACTTCATTTTTATCAAGATGAATTGATAAAAGTTAACTATTCATACTTTGAATATTGAGATCCGTTAATAATGAAAAAGAAGATAATGTTCAGAATACGTTCTATGCAAATGGGAGGTGTTCCAAAAGTACTGATTGATGTACTTAAGAATCTTGATAGGGAGAGATTTGAACCTTCAGTTCTTTTACAGATTAATCAAGGGGAACTTCTGGATGATATTCCTGACGATGTAAAAGTAACTGCTTTGGCAAAAGGAAGACACGAAATGAGCTTTATAAAACCTATACTTTTTATACAGCTTGTTATGAGAAATGTAAAAATTCAGATGTATAAAATTTTTCCTTCTCTTATTAAGAAAAAATTATTTGAAACCCCGGATATTGAGATAGCTATAACACATTCCTCCCTTCCTGATCTGCTAAGAAGTCCTTTCAAAAATTCAAAAAAAGTAAATTGGTTCCACACTGATATCAGTTGGCATCATACTAAAGAATATGGTGAAAAGATTGCAAGAATGATGAAGGAGTGTGACCTAACGATATTCGGTTCTTTGCATACGAGACTGACATTTGAAAACTTTCTTGATGTGAAAATATACAATGGGATTCATATTCATAATACTTTTGACGAGAAGAATGTTTTAGAAAAATCTCTTTTAGAAATTCCAGATTTCAAATATAGGTTTGTCGATAAAAGAATAAAAATTTTCGTTTCAGTAGGTAGGTTAGAGTATCAAAAAGGATATGACTTTCTTATTGAAGTACATAAAGAACTATTAGATGAAGGTTTTGACCACATAATAGCTGTGATTGGAGATGGTAGCGAGAATATAAATTTGAAGAATAAGATAAAATTTTTCAGTATTGAAGAAAGCTTTCTTCTTTTAGGCAACCAAAATAATCCTTACCCCTATATTAAGAATGCAGATTATTACATTCAGTCTTCACGTTATGAATCTTATCCTATTGTTTTAGGGGAAACACTTATTCTTAATAAACCTATTATAAGCACAAATGTAGGAGGTATCAGTGAATTGTTGAGCCATGGAAAGACGGCTTATCTCGTAAATTTCGACAAAGATGAGCTGAAAAGTGCGATGAAAAAATTTATGCAGAATCCTAAATTAGTTGAAGAAATAAAAAATGAGCAGAAAAAAATTAATATAAACAATTATAATGTAAATATTTATTCAAAAATAAATCGAGTTCTTTCAAAACTTATCATTTTTTAAACAAGCTAACTTTGAAAATTTTTTGAGATGGGATTTAGCTGGATCAGTTTTACTGACATTTTGTAAGATATAGCAAAAACAGAAGTCGGGAAATGATCTTACAAAAGTTCTTAGAAAGTACAAAATACTTATTAGCTTTTATTGCATTCTGATCATAAAACTATAAACAATTTCGTAAAAAAACAAAACTTAAAAAAAACAAGAATGAAAAAATTAAAATTACTTTCTTTATCATTATTTCTTATGGGGATAAACACATTTAGTCAGGTTGGAAATGTTGGGATTAATACTTCTTCGCCACAGGCAACATTAGATATCAGAGGAAAGAATGATACTGGCTCTTCAGGAAGTTCAGTACCGGGAACAGTAAATGCAAACGATGGTATTTTAGTCCCAAGGGTAAATTCACTTGCTACAAGCGGAAGTACCAACGGGCAATTAGTATATCTCGTAGCAGATGCAGGAACTTTTACAAAAGGATTTCATTATTGGAATGGGAGTGTCTGGGCAAAACTGGGAGCAACTAATATTTATGAGAACAATGGTACAATAGGTGCCGGAAGAACTGTTGGGATTACAGATCGTGTTAATTTTGATAGCAATACTTTTGTTATTGATGGTACAAATAATAACATAGGTATTGGTACGCAGACTCCAAACACAAATTCCATCCTGGATTTATCATCTTCAGATAAAGGAATTCTTATTCCCAGAGTTAATTTAACTTCAAGCACACAAGATTTGAATGGAGATGGAGATACTAACGTTGCTAATCAGCCTGAAGGATTATTGGTTTTTAATTCTGGCAGCACATTAGAAAAAGGATATTATTTTTGGAATGGAACAGAATGGAGAAATATAAAAGATTCCTCATTAGTGGTTCCAAGTATATCATCAATAAACTGCCTTAGTGCGGTACTTTCTCCTAAAACTTATGCTTCCGGTTCTCCATATATTGGCACTATGTCTGTTGCCTATACAGGAGGTAATGGAGGATCGTACGGTATTGGAAGTCAAATATTATCAACCGGAGTCACCGGTTTAACAGCAAGGCTCAGGGCTGGTTCACTAGCTGTTGGGGACGGTGTGTTAATTTATGATGTTTCAGGCACTCCAAGTGCATCTTCTCCATCTACGGCTACGTTTAATATTCCCAATACATTTGGAGCTTCAGGATGTAGTGCTGTAGTAGGTGCCGGAAATACTTTAACTATCGGAGAGACACAATCTTTTGGAGTTACGGTTAATGCTGCAACTTTTTTTACAAATTCAGGAACAAGGAAGCGAGCTACAAATGCAACGGGTTCACTTAGTGATGTTTCTGAAAGAGTTTCGTATGATCTTCAAACACCTGCCAAACAGGTTCAATATCTGGTTATTAATGGTTTAAGAATGGACTTCATGGAAACTCCTTTTAGTGCAAATGCAGTCGCTCCGGTTTTGTTCAATACGAATAGTACATCTGTTACATATTCTATATCGGCTTTATCCACAAATGATCAATTTGTTTAAGGTGCCAATACTGTTTTGCCTGCAAACGCATATTCTTACAGAGTTGATGGGGATGATTCTTTTGCCGTAGGATCTGGAGCGGGTGGTACTACAGAGTATGTAAATGCTATGTTAACTTTTTCAACAGGAGAATGGTATCAGTTAACATATCATGCTACAAGAGATGCTGCCAATATCTATTTCTATTTCACTGTTCAAAGGCTTAACTAATTTTAAATTATTTATTTACATTTTTCTTTTGATAGACATATTAATATTACTATCACAGAGAAGAATACAAATTTCGTCATAGAAATTTAAAAAGGATATGAATTTTAAAGATATTCACATAGGAAATCTCATTGCTAAAAGGTCGGCCGAAAGCAAAATAGAAGTAATACGTATCTGTAATTTCTTAGGTTGTTCCGAAGAAGAAATTCAGGAAATGTATCAATCCAAAAGTCTGGGAGCGGAAATTATTTTGAAGTGGAGTAAACTTCTGGAATACGATTTTTTCAGACTCTATTCACAGCATTTAATTCTTTATGCGCCTCCATGCAGAGAAAATAAAATTGTAAAACCTGAAAGAACTAAGCTCCCCCAATTTAGAAAAAACATATATACCAAAGAGATTATAGAATTTATATTGGAGCTCATTCAGAATGGTGAAAAAACGAAACATCAGGTTATAGAAGAATATAAAATTCCCAAAACAACATTGTATAAATGGATTATTAAATATAAAAAATAGAATGACACGACCGGCTTTTAAAAAAATTTATCAGGATATGATCGAAATGAAATATCCGAAGCAAAAGAATGAAAAATGTATGTCTATTTTGCAGAAAAAAAGGTTGTCGGTATTAGATATTATTGAACTTAATAAGCTTATTATTGGGTATAATAACAAAGAGGTAAACTCATTTAATCAAAAACACAGATCTTATGATGTAGATACTATATTAGAAATTCTTCGCTATCAGAGAGAAAATAATCTGAATAACACACAACTGGCCAACTACTTCAAATTGAGTCGAAATACAGTTTCAAAGTGGAAAAAGCATTACTGTAAATAAGAGTAATTGTTCATATAATTAATTTATTAATTGTGTAATGTTTGATGAGTGAAAAATCAGGCAAGATCCCCGAGCGAAAGCTTGGGGATTTTTTTGATTCCGGAAAATTATTTTTTGAAATAAATTTTTTTAATTTCCTTTAAAAAATATTTTACATTTTCTATTTTTAATTTCTTATACCCTTCATCATCAATACTTTTCAGTTGAGCTTTAGTAAAATTATCTGTTTTTTCTTTTGAAATAGAATCTCGAATGGAAATAATTTCCTTTGCTGCATACATTTCATCCATCAAATGCGTCGCAATATTATCTTTTTTTCCGACACAGCCGTTTACATATTTCATCATTACAGGATGATCGTTATAATATTGATAGATTTCAAGAAATCGTTTATCATTTCTTTTAAAAAGTTCTTTCCCTGAGTACAATTTTAAAGAATTGCTTCCGTTCTTCGCCAGATAAAAAAGCTCATCATTGGTAGCAGTTTTCGCTAATTTTCTGAAATCATCATACATTTTACTTCTTTCACCACCTATTCCGATATGTGAAGATTCTGCATACTGTATTGTATCTAAAGGACTGGCTAACATTTTTACTTTTTTAGAAATCTGCGCTTCACAAAAGGTAATTGTAAAAAGTTAAAGTGGCAATATTCTTAGCTTCATGGTAAAATAATATAAATTTAAAAACTAAGTTATTTGTTAAAGAATATTTTTTGTTTTTAATAATTATTTGGAAATTGAAGTTTACCATCTTTCCAATTCTCATTAATGATTTTATAAATTTCCAATCTCTCCGGAATATAAGTTTCATCGATTATTTCGAACTCATCAATACAATCTTTAAAAAAATTAATATCTAATTTTTCATAATAATTAATTTCTTCTGTTGTGTAAAAATCTTTGGATTGATTACTTTTTTTCGATATTATTTTATACTCCTCGTAGTTTCTTAACTCAGCAAGGATATATCCTCTTATACTTAGTGCCATATCTTGTTGAGCAATGATGCAGCTCATTTTTATTTCATATTGCATAGGAAATTTAGAATAGTATTTGTACAAATCTATGATTCTTTTATCCTTTTTATAGAGCAAACTAAAAGCTGCATTATGACGAATAAATGTATTTCCATTTAGAGCAAGATAAAAAAGCTCATCATTTGTAGCTGTTTTAGATATTTCAGAATATAAAGTGTAAAGTTCTTCGTAACCTTTATTATCATAAGTTTGAAGTATTATATCAAAAAATTTTTTGTCAATAATTTCAACTTTATCTTTAGTTTTCTGGAAATCTGAGCATTCGATATAAATGAAATAGTAAGAAATATGCAAATAAGTCTGAGTTTCATGAAATAGTTTTTAAAAAGTGTTAGTATAACAACAAAAAAATCTTTAGATTAGTATTTAAAATCAGATCCAAAATGAAAATTTCTAAAATCCTCTTATTTTTAGGCTTATTATTATTCCAGTTACATTTTGCTCAGGAAAAAGCGGATGTTGTTTTAAACAAAGCGCTTACCGAAGCTAAATCCAAAAATAAAAATGTATTGCTGATGTTTCACGCTTCATGGTGCAAATGGTGCCACGTTATGGAAAAGAATATGAATCTACCCGAAACAAAGCCGATTTTTGATAAAAAATTTGTTACCGCTTATGTAGATGTTCAGGAAATGGGCGAAAAGAAAAAACTTGAAAATCCCGGTGGAGAAGCATTGATGGAAAAATACAAAGGCAAAGACGCGGGACTTCCGTTCTGGCTGGTTCTGAATCCGAAAGGGGAGGTGCTTGCAGATTCTTTCAACGATAAAAACGAAAATCTTGGCTGTCCGTCAACCACTGAAGAAGTAGATGTTTTTGTTGCCAAGCTGAAGAAATCTTCAAAGATGAACGACAAAGAACTTCAGACAGTCAAACAGACTTTTTTAAAGAAGAATTAAAAAGTTCCGGCGAAGCCAAAGGCTTCGCCGGAACTGCGTTTAAAAATTAATTTACTTCCCAAAAAAGATTTTGTCCTGCTTCCGCTGATCGTTGTAGATCACCTGAAAAGTCACAGGCATATATTGATAAAGAAGTTTCCAGTGGGAGATTTTGGCGTGCTTTTTAAAGCTTTCAAAAGACCGTACAAAAAGATTTTCAATCATATCTTTTACATAAGAATCTCCACCTTTATAAATCATTTCCATCAGTTTGATGTGATGGGCAATAATATTTACTTTAGATTCGTGAAGAAGCTTTTTAAGATAATTAATGGTTGCCTGCATAATCCCGGCAAAATTATCCTGTGAAGACAATTGGGTAATTTCTGTGCGAAGGGGTGGATAGAAAAATTTTAAATACTCACTAGCTATTTTTTGATTAATAGTTTGCATCTGTACATTCATCATAATTAATATTTTTCGTAACACTTTCTATTGCGGCGAAAACTGTACCAAAGTTTACAGAATTGCTGCGAAAACAAAAACTCCTACGATCACAGCGATGTGCGTTGCCAGAATTTCAATATTATGTCTGTTGGTGGTGGTTTGGAGTGTTTTCCAGTCGGAAATTCTTCTTATTTTAGATTTCATAAACAGTTGATTTTTAATGAGGTTGTATGTTATGAATTTTCGTGCTTTTGTAATAAAATCTGCAAAAAATGTAATGAACTTAAATGCCGTGATTGTAGATTTGTCTGGAATAGACCGTCTGAAGATCCTTGGAAATATGACTAAAGATCATTTTTCGGTATTCCTCACTGCAGAAAGCAGTAGAATTGTCCAGTGAATAAATAAACGTATGTTCCACAGCATTTTTAAGTACGGCATCTCCGTTTCTGTAAATATCATCCATCTTTTTCAGGCATAGAAACAGAATATTCCGGTCATTTTGCTTAATTCTGTCTTTAATATTGTCTGTAAACGTCTGAATGACGCTGTAGGAATTTTGTTTTCTGCTTTGTTTCAGCTCATTTTCAATCTCGGGAATCACTTCTTTGATTTCCTGTGCGGCTTCTAAATAGTTCATATTATTGTTGATTAAGTTCTAAAATTTTAATGAATGCTCCGAAAGTAAAAACTGCCAAAAAGGCAACAATCAGAAGATGATACGGTTTCAGCCACTTCGGGGTTTGCGGTCCTCTGCTTTTTAATCTTCTCAGCTTATCAATTCTGTTCAAAGTTTTTAAGTCCATATTCTTATGTTTTGAGGATGACGTTGCCAATGCTATACCTTTGAATTTTTATTTAAATTAAAATATTGATTATCAGGATTTTGTTGATTTGTTTTAATTTTTAAAATCCTTAAAAATCCTATCAAAATGATAACGCTTTTATCATTATGGAAGTTTTTATGGAAAACCATAGAATTTTATAATTATTAATTTTTATTTTAGTTGAAAAATAACTATGGCAGAGATTAAGCAAAAGGGAAGTGATATTCTAATTAACAATATTGTTATTCACCAAATTAACAAAGAATCAGGCAAAGATTTTGTTTCTTTAAAAATGGCAGAAAAGTTATTGCCAATATCAAAAAAAGAGATTTACTTTATTGCGGATATTAAAAAATCATTCACGAACTTGGGGCAAATCTATGGAGTTTTTGAAGAACAAAATAGTTCGACTATTTTTGAAAACCAGTTAGACAGATATATTGCTAATGAAATAGATTTTTTAGAATTTACAAAGGAGTTAATGTTATACTACAACCGTATTTTACAAAGTAAAATTATGTCTTCAGGAGGGTTTTTAGTATATTCAGAATATTTAAACACTAATAATAATCATAAATATTTATTAGTTTTAGCAATTAATAATAAACAAACATATTTATTTAATGAGGATTTAACTCTGAGTGAGGTTGAAAGTATAGATTTAAGTAAAATAGATGTTGCTTCACAAATTAATCTTACAAAATGGTCTCAACATAAGCAACAAAATGATAACAATATTGACACATATTTAAGTTTTAAAGGTGGGCTTAAAAATGTATCTGACTATTTTCAAAGTTTTATTGGATGTGCAAATAGAACAACAAAAACTGCAGGGTCAAAAAAATTAGTTACTGCTATAAAAGAATATCTTAATAATAAAAATTTACCAAAAGAAGATAAGGATAGAATTTTAGACGAAGTGTACTTTTACTGTTTAGATCAGGACAAAAAAAATAAAGGTGTTTTATTGAATGAAATATCTAAAATTGTTGATGAGGATAATCCTGAAAATTTTGAACATTTTGCAGGTGATGAAAAATATTCTGTAAATCCAATTATTAGTATTGATAGAAACGTGATTAAGATATTAACTAAAACGAAATATAAATCTGAAGACTTTTTAATAGAGTTTGATAATATTTTATTAGGAAATAAAATAAAATAAAATATAATAAAGAAGATAATTCTTTATTAATTGAAGATATTCCAATTGAATTATCACAACAGATAATTAAAAATTCATAATTATGTTAGAATTTTTAATTAGTTTATTTTCACCAAATAATATAGTTATATCTTATAAAAATTCTTATACATTTAGATTTACAATCAGACAACAGGAAGAATTAGATTATTTATTTGGATTAGAAATTTATAATATAAAAAATAATCAAGACATAGATATATTTATTGATGACTTACAAGTTAATGAAATGATTACATTTGATTTAACTTGGACATCGTTAAGAAAATATAATTTTTATACTACTTGTGAAGATTTTATAAGGTTTTACTCTACAAATAAAGGGGTAGAATTCTATATTTTAGAAATTAATTCCACTGATAAAAATAAAAAAAATTTTTTTATTAAAAATTATAATGATTTAATTTCAATAAGAGAATTTATAACCAAAATTGCTGATGATAACTTTCAAGAAAAATCTATAATTTATTCTGAAAATAGATATTTGAAAGTGCTTAATAACTTCAATTTTGAGATAATTTCAAAAACACATTTTATTTTAGAGGATAAATTATTTGATAATTTTTATGAAGATTTTGATAAGGCGTCAAAGGAAATTAAAGTTATTTTCAAGATGAGCTTATAAATTTTTTAAGTCAAGTGAGCGAAGGTGAGAAATTAGAATATTTGTTCTTAAATTTTTCAGAATTTTATAAGAGATGTATTATCGGTTACGAATATTATTTAAAGGATTTTTCATATAACAAGGTAAAAACAGAATTAGATAACGCTGTATTAGACTTTTCAAAAAATATTAGAACGGTTGTCAATGATTCACAAAATAAGTTAATAATAATTCCCGCCGCTGTAATTTTAGCATTTTCAACATTTGAAATAAAAGAACCATTTAATACAAAAAATATTTTTGTTTTTATTTCTTCAGATTTGTTTGCATACATGATGGATTCTTTTATCAAAAATCAAAAATCAGCTTTGAAGATTATTAAAACTAATATAGATAATTACAAGGATATATTTTTAAATAAAAATAAAAGTAAAGTTTCTGATCTTGATAAAAAAATATTGGATTCTTTTGTGGAGACTGATAGGGAATTAAAAAGACAGGAAAATTGGATGTTAGGAATTAGAATAATAAATTGGATTGTTCCTTTAATGCTACTAATCTATCTTTTAAGTTTAATTTATAATATGCATTCGTTTTAAAAAGAATTATCTTTGCAGTCCAAAAATATTCAGGAAATGTTTTCAAAAATCGTAGTACACAGAGTCGGAAATAAAATCAACGGAGAATCTTTAACGCTTTCTCAGGAAGAATTACAGTTGGAAGAAGGAATGGCAGAACTGCTGGAAAATTACTTCTTAGGTTCCTTTAAATCAGAAGAAACCTTCCATTTTTACAGCGATTCTTATCTGGTGAATAATCCGGTGTACAGTTCTGTTTCCGAGATTTTTGATGACAAGTCAAAATTCCTCTGGGAATCTGAAAACATCGCCAAACATCTTTTCGAAGCCGCTGAAAACCCAAGAGTTCAGGGCGGAGAATTGTTCATTGTATATTTCGAGGACGAAAGAGAAGGAACCGAAAGAGTAGACAAGATCGGAATTTTTAAAACCGAAAAAAGAGAATCTTTCCTTAAAATTTCTCCTAATGAAGAAACATTCGACATCGAAAAAGATCAGGGAATCGGGTTGTCTAAAATAGATAAAGCGGCTTTAATCTATAATAACGATAAAGAAACGGGATACGTACTTTCTGTTGTGGATAACAACAAAAACGGGGATATGTATTACTGGTTCGAAGATTTTTTAAAAGTAAAGCAGCGCGACGACGAATATTTTCATACACAGGAAGCGTTAATGGTGTATAAAGATTATATTACCAAGCAATTGCCTCAGGAATTTGAAGTTTCCAAAGCCGATCAGGCAGATTTTTTAAACAAATCAATCAATTTTTTCAAAGAAAAGGAAGAATTTAAGCTGGATGAATTTGCTGCCGAAGTTTTGGGCGACGAACATGTAATCGAAAGTTTCAACAATTTTAAAACCGATTACGAACAGGATATGCAGATTAATATTGCAGAAGAATTCCCGATTAGTGAAGCCGCTGTAAAGAAAACGCAGAGACATTTTAAAAGCATCATCAAATTAGACAAAAACTTCCACATCTACATCCACGGCGACAGACAGAAAATTGCACAGGGAGAAGATGAAAACGGAAAATATTATATGCTGTACTTCGATAAAGAAGTGTAACCACAGTTGCCATTTATAGTTGGGGTAAAACAGGATTGTATTTCTTCGGTGTAGAATAGGAGAGGGATGAATTTCGTCATTTCAATCAACTGGAATTCTGAAAGTTGTATTTTTTATAAAAATGATAGCTTCTTTCTGATTTTTATTTGCAGATAAATAAAGATTATACCGTTAGAAAAAAAAATAACAATTTATGGTTAAATTTAAATAGGCTTAGTGTAAAATATTCTGGTTTTGAATTTCCTGTATATCCTATGAATAAAGAAAAATATTCTATAAAACTCATGTTTTGCTGAAATATTGTAACTTTTTGTGGTATGCGTTTATAGAGAAAAAATCCGATTAGATAAAAAAAGTCGTATATTTGATAGGTCAAAATATTATATGAATTTTGTTGAGTGTCATGAGGAGCCTATCCATATTCCGGGCTACATACAAAGTTTTGGTTATCTGATTGGCATTGATGCGAAGTCTCATTCCATAGCTTTTTTTAGTAAGAATATCGAGGATATATTTAATATCGAAAATGCAAATATGCTTTTTGATAAGAAGCTTACGGACTTTCCGGAAAGCTTTAAAAGCATTATAGATTCGGATATTTATAATTCTTTAGCTGACTTTACCAAAAGAGAAAACGAAACATATTTTGATAAAATCTTTATTGGAGGCATAGAATATCATTTTTCTGTTTTCAGAAGCAAGGATAAAATTTTTCTTGAGTTCGAAAAAGTTTTACTCAATCCCAACAAAAGAATTTCCAACAAATACGATAATTTCTACATTATTGATGATGAGCAGGAGATTTGGGATCAGCTTTTAAATACCCTTTCAAAAATCGTGAATTATGACCGAATGATGGTTTATAAATTCATGATGGACGGATCTGGAAAAGTAATCGCGGAGAAAAGAGATGAAAATATCGAGAGCTATCTCGGTCTTCATTATCCTGAATCCGACATTCCGAAACAGGCAAGAGAACTTTATCTTAAAAAAAGAAAAAGAATTTTCAGCAACGTTCATTCGGAAACAGTTCCTATATTCAGTAAATCTGATGAAACAATAGATCTTACGTATTCGGGATCGCGCGGAATGTCGCCTATTCACGGGCAATACATCAAAAATTCCGGAGCCTCTTCCAGTTTCAGTGTATCCATTATTATAGATGATTATCTTTGGGGGCTGGTTACCTGTCAGAATTCCGAACCAAAACACATTGATCTTGAAGACCGCGTTCAGGCAGGAATTTTTACGGCTTTGGCGTCCAATGCCTACTCGTCCTTCAGATCGAAAAAGGAACTGGATTACCGTTTGTATCTTAATGAAAAATGTTCCCGGTTAAAAGAGGAATTCTTAAAATACAACAATCTTTTTGATTCTTTAATCGAAAATAAATCTGAAATTAAGGATCTTCCGGAAGCAGACGGATTAGCCATCATCGCCGACGAAAAAATCGTTACCGAAGGTGAAACTCCGGATTATAATGTAATTGAAAAGCTGGCTCAGTGGGCTCATCAGAATATAGATGAGAATATCTATCTCAGCAGAAGTTTTCTGAAAGATCATGGAAAAGAGATTGGTCTCGACGAAAAATGTGCAGGAGTGGCTTTTTATTTTATTGAAAAATCTAAAAATAATCTGCTGATCTGGTTCCGTAAAGAATTTGATGAACACATCGACTGGGCAGGAAATCCTGAAAAGAAAATAGATGTGATTGTGAAAAACGGAGAACAGACACAGGTGGTTTCTCCAAGAACGTCTTTCCAGATCTTTACCGAGGACATCAAAGGAAATTCTAAAAGATGGAATTCCAGAAACGTTGCCGCATTACAGGCAGTTCGTGATCTGATCCTTGAAACCTCCCATAAAAATTACATCACCATAAAAAGGCTTAATGATGAGCTTAAAAAGGTGAATGAGGAGCTGGACAGTTTCTCTTATACGATTTCACACGATCTGGGAACTCCGCTTACAGTAATGAAACTGAACGCCCAAATGCTTTTGAAAAGTCTTACGGACGGTTCAGACAAAAGCAGAAATAAAATCAATTCCATCATCGAGGAAATCGACAATATGGCGGAAATGATGCATGATGTACTCCAGTTAAGCCGCGCAAAACACAGCGAAATAGAACTCGAAAGGTTACAGACTGCGCAAACCATCGCGAAGATCTCCGAAAATGCTAAAATAACTTTTGATACTTCAGAAAGCGAAGTGGTCATTAATGATTGTCCCGATGTTCTTGCCGATAAAACAATGCTTCATCAGGTATTTTTAAACATCATCAATAACGCCATAAAATATTCTTCCCATCAGGAAAAACCGAAAGTAATTATCGGCGGAACGGAAGAAGAAGACACGGTAGTCTACAGAATTACAGACAACGGAATCGGAATTCCAGAAGAAAATAAGCATAAAATGTTTAAAATTTTCAACAGGATGGATAATGCGAAGAAGTTTAAAGGAAATGGAGTAGGACTATCCATCGTACACAGAATTATGCAGAGACTTGGCGGAAATGTAGACTATGAAAGCAGTAAAAACGGCACTACTTTTAGCCTCACCTTTAAAAAACCTTAATTAAAAATTTACTTTAAAATTCCGGTATGGTATCTGAATATCTAAAACAAAATACGGCAGAATTTCATGATGCCGCGGAAAAACTTTTTAAATCTAAAAAAATATTCGACAGAACTTTTACACTGGAAGATTATAAAAAGATCATTGGCAGAAATTATCTGATGCTGCTTCATTCCGAAGATCAGATTTTCGACAGGCTTTCTGAAAAATTCTCTGAAAAACTTCAGCTTGAAGAAAGAAAAAAACTTCCATTGATTGAGCAGGATCTTAAAAGTCTGGACATGGAAAATCGCAAGGTTTCAGGAGAACTCAGTTTTTCCAATGAAAATGAAGCTTTAGGAGCGATGTACGTGATCGAGGGTTCTACTCTGGGAGGAAATGTTATTGCAAAACAGCTTTCCAAAACAGAAGGATTTGATGATGTTACTTTCAATTTCTTCGGCTGTTACCGTGAAAATACAGGTTTTATGTGGAAGAGTTTCAAGGAAGTTCTTGATAATGAGGTTTCTGAGAAAAATTATGATGAGGTTTTATCGGGAGCTAAAAAACTGTATACCTTTCTTCTGAACGTCCATTAATTACGGTATAAAACATAAATATCACTTTTAAAGATAATTAAATTCCTGAAAGATTGCCCAATTTTTCAGGAATTATTAAATTTGGGAGTTCTCATTTGTAAACCAAATGTGGATAAACAATTCAAATAAATAAATTTTAAAAGTTATATTATGAAACTGTAAAGTTCCATAATACCATTAAAAAACAATAAATTAAGTATATTATGAAAGTAACTGTAGTAGGTGCAGGCGCTGTAGGAGCAAGCTGTGCAGAATACATCGCAATGAAAAACTTCTGTTCAGAAGTAGTTTTAGTAGATATTAAAGAAGGTTTCGCAGAAGGTAAAGCAATGGATTTGATGCAGACAGCATCGCTTAACGGATTCGATACAAAAATTACCGGAACAACAGGAGATTACAGCAAAACTGCAGGTTCTCACGTAGCGGTTATTACTTCGGGGATTCCAAGAAAGCCGGGAATGACAAGAGAAGAATTAATCGGAATCAACGCTGGAATCGTAAAAGAAGTTACTGAAAACTTAGTAAAACATTCTCCGGAAGTAATCATCATCGTAGTTTCTAACCCAATGGATACAATGGCTTATCTGGTACACAAAACTTCAGGTCTTCCTAAGCATAAAATCATCGGAATGGGTGGTGCATTGGACTCTGCAAGATTCAAATACAGATTGGCTGAAGCTTTAGAAGCTCCGATCTCTGACGTAGACGGAATGGTAATTGCTGCTCACAGTGATACCGGAATGCTTCCTCTATTAAGCAAAGCGACAAGAAACGGTGTTCCTGTAACAGAATTCTTAGATGCTGAACAGCAGAAATACGTTATTGAAGAAACTAAAGTAGGAGGTGCAACGCTTACCAAATTATTAGGAACTTCAGCTTGGTATGCTCCGGGTGCGGCTGTTTCTGTAATGGTTCAGGCGATTGCTTGCGATCAGAAAAAAATGATCCCTTGTTCTTTAATGCTTGAAGGAGAGTACGGACAAAATGATATCTGCCTTGGTGTTCCTGCCATTATCGGAGCAAACGGTGTGGAAAAAATCGTAAACGTAACGCTTACTGCGGAAGAGCAATTGAAATTTGCTGAAGCTGCGAATGCAGTAAGAGAAGTGAATGGAGATTTGAAGTTTTAAGAAAAACTCACATTTAGATATAAAAAAGGCTGTTCTCTGTTTTGAGACAGCCTTTTATTTTTGTTGATTTTAATAAAGATTTAAATTCATAATTTTTCAGTTTTTAATCTTCATTAAATTCTAAAATAACCTGATCAAAAGCACTGAAATTAAATGTAGTAGAAGTTCCTATTAAGTCGTTCCATTGTCTTGAAGCATTACCTGATGTACTGTAAATATGGCAGGATCCCTCTGTCCCTCCACTGTTATTGGGCTCTCCCGTTGCAAAAAAACTTTGAGGGGTTGAGTTTGGAGAAGTCGTCCAGTCAATCGTCCAGTCTTCACCCGTGATCCATGTAAATTCTGTGGAGTTTCCCGGATAAGCCACTTTGTTATATCCAATCCAGATATTGTTATTAAGATTATAACCTGTTGTGTTTGCTAAAATGTTACTATTGATAAATGTTCTTTCCGCATTGGAAGTAATGGTAACGACATATCCGCCTACTTGCTTTGCAAAAGTAAAAGTATCATAAAAGTTTTTGCCGCCTCCAAGCTGATAAGCACAGTAAGTATGTCCGTTGGAACCTGTTCCGGACCATTTTTTACATCCTCTTTCCGAAACGCTTACTCCGCCGAATGTTGCCGGAACAGCTCTCTGCGAGGTTTTCACGGGTACATACCCTAAAATGGAGGTACTGAAACCTGATGAGCCGGATGAGGCTGTGTTTCCTGAAGTAAGCAGAGATACTACCCAAGTTGTACCGGAAGTTGCTCCTGTATTTTTAATCACGGCATAGTAGCCTGCGGGAATCGTAAGACTTGCCTGCGCTGTTGCTACATTGGAAACATCTATTCTCTCCGTGCCATTAGGCGTAATAGTAACGTCAAAAGCACTTCCATTTCTTATTTCATAAATTCTGCCACCAAATGTAGCAGGTGATGCTACTGCTGCAGGAAGAGACCATGTTGCTGCAGCGGTTCCTCTGTAATCCAGATATTCATCGGTCGCTAAAAAATTATATGAAGTGGCTGTGCTTTGTTTGTAAGGAGTAGCAAAAGATCCTTTAACATCTAAAGTGCTTCCGGGAGTAGTAGTATTAATGCCTACCTGGCTATTCATTAACGAAAAAATGCACAATGCAAAACTTAGTGTAATAATTTTATTTTTCATGTTTAATTTATTTATGTTTTTTATTTTTTAGTCTTCATTAAATTCTAAAATCACCTGATCAAAGCCAACTCCTCCACTTACGGTAAGAGTTCCTGTAAGATCATTCCATTGTCTGGTGCTGTTGGCGGAAGTTGGAAAAATATGGCATGAACCTTCGGTTCCTCCGCTGTTGTTAGGCTCGCCGGTAGCAAAGAAGTTTTGCGGGGTTGAATTAGGAGATGTCGTCCAGTCTATTGTCCAGTCTTCTCCAGTTATCCATGTAAACTCATTACTGTTACCCGGATATGCTACCTTATTATAGCCGATCCATATGCTGTTATTAAGAGAGTAACCTGTTGTATTTGATAAGAGATTGTTGTAAATAAATGTTCTTTCCGCATTGGAAGTAATTGTGGAGATATATCCTCCCACCTGTTTTGCAAAAGTAAATGTGTCGTAAAAGTTTTTTGCACCTCCTAACTGATAAGCGCAATATGTATGACCATTTGCTCCTGTTCCGGACCATTTTTTACATCCTCTTTCAGTAACGGAAACTCCTCCAAAGGTTGCCGGAACTGCTCTTTGAGATGTTTTAACGGGAACATAACCTAAAATTGAGGTACTGAATCCTGCAGAGTTGGCAGAACTTCCATTTCCTGTAGTGAGTAGTGTTACAACCCACGTTATTCCTGAAGTTAATCCTGTATTTTTCACGGTTGCATAATATCCTGCAGGAATAGTAAAGGCTGACTGATTGACCGCTGTAGTGGATACATCTATTCTTTCAGTACCGCTCGGGTTTATCGTGATATCAAAATTGCTTCCGTTTCTGATTTCATAAATTCTTCCTCCGAAGGTTGCCGGAGATGCTAAAGCGGCAGGAAGAGTCCATACAGCAGCAGCCGTTCCTCTGTAATCGAGATATTGATCTGAATTTAATAAAGAATAGGAGGTTGCCGTTACTGCTTTGTAAGGGGTTGCAAAAGAACCTTTAATGTCGAGTGTACTTGCAGGATTGCTTGTACTGATACCAACTTGTGCATTACATGTAAATATAATACACAGACTTATCAGGGAAATAAATTTGTTTTTCATTATCATATTTTTTTATAATTGTAAATATATAAATAAAATGATAATTTGTATATGGTTAATGTGTTATTTTTTCGTAAATAAATGTTTAATTCACAAAAAAGTGTGTTTTATTATGTTAAATCACTATTTTTTGAATTTGTGGAAATGCCGAAAATGTGCGATTTTACGATTAAATTTATCAGTTGTATCATAAAAAAATATGAATCTTTCAGATATAATTATTTATGAGATTAAAGATGAAATTCATAAATTTTTATTTTAAAATCTTAAAAAAATGACCTTATGGTAAGTGATTAATCGAAAAAATCAGAAATGAATGATGTTATTTTTCACCTTCATTTTAAAAAATTCATGCTATTTTAAGCTTTGAGTTTTGAAAATTCCCTCCCATCTCCTGAGAATCAAATCCGTATAAATTTCCTTATCCAAACCATAAGAACCCAGTGCAAAACCATCATTCCATTCAACTAATGCAGTTTCTCCGTTGTTCAGAATTCCGAAATCTATTCCGTAAGCACTGGTTTTTTCGTCTGAATTTTCAAAATCTTTAATAGCCGTTTTTACCGTATCTATATCCAGCTTAAGGTTTCTGTCTCCACTGTAATTTTTTATTCCGACAATTTCTGACTGATTGACAAAAACCCGGAATTCAGAAAGCCATTCTACAACCGATGAACAGTATAATTCTGTATCTTTTGAAAATGATTCCAGCCTGAGAAGATCGTAATTCGACTGAATAACAAAACCTGTGAAAAGCTTGGCTTTAGATTTTGGTTTTACAAAAATAGTTAAGGATTCTTCATGACTTTGCATCATGAGTTTTTTCACAGTTGTTTCCCAAATATTTCTTTTTAAATATTTTCTTAAACTTTCCGGATAAGATAAAGTTAATGAACGGATACCGATCTTTCTGAAAACGTACAACATTGTTGAATGATCTCCTACAATCAACGTTTCCTGATTGATCTGAATTTGATTTCGCTGTAATCTTTTTATGGTAAAGAATTCGCAATCAATTCCTCTGGATTCCAAAACGGTCTTTACTTCCAGAAATTCAGGTTCTGTTTTACCATTGCCGTATTCCTGAATGTAAGCTTTTGTAATCATCGTAGAAATTAATTTTAATAAAGATAAAAGAAAAACGTGCTCCAAGAACACATTTTTTATAGTTTATCATACTACTTGCCTGATATTTTTTTCCATTTGGAGACAGGTTTATAAAAATTGAATGATTTATATTGCTAAGCTATTCCTATGTCGTATCCCGAAACCACTACAACATTCAGAATGTCATTGTCTGTATCATACGCGTTGCTGTTGATAAATGTTTTTACAGATTTTAATTCAATATCAGGACAAATAATTACTGATATTTATTAAAGTGCCTATTCGAGTAATATTTATTTTATTTGAATTAAAGTTAAAAAAAAGCTGCTTAAATAAAATGCTGGAAAACTCTATGGAGTTTTATCTGTGTAGAAATCATATTAAGAGTAGGTTCGGCGTTCCGTAGAACGCTATCTTTAGAATATTTATTGTATTATAGATATCAATCGGTAGGATTGATTGATAAACTTATTCTTATTTCTATACTAAAAGAGCAAAGCTTATTTTAAACAACGTCAAAGAATAAAATGTGTAAATATCTGACTTGATGTATTCTTTTTCAACTTAAATAAACTTTACATATTGACTATTCTGCAATATAAATATTCGTTTTGTCGATCTTCAGATCATTTTCGTCTGCTGTATACCATTCGACAAATTTTTGATATTCTGCTTGATTGCTTTCCTGCCATTTTGTAAAAGCATTTTCGTCACCAATCTGAAATACATAATGATTGTAGGCGTTGAAAACCTGATGGTCTTCCATCTTTCTGAAGTAATCCAGAAGAACATTGGGGTGATCTTTTTTCAGACGTGCAGAATATTCTTTTAAAAAATTGCTCCGTATTTTGGCAAAGCTTTCAAAAGTAAATTCTTTCTGTCCTAAAGTTGAAAGCATCATGCTTACTTCAAACATAATACAGAAAGGAACTTTATTTTTATTTATTGAATTAACGTCTACAGAAATTATTTTACACAGTGATATCGTATTGGATTTTTCATCTTTTATATCAATTGCATCTTTATAAGTTTGATAGAGCTTTTTGCTCATTTCCTGAGTTCTTTTTGTTGTTCTTTCCAGATTTACAAAAATTTCTCCGTAAATAAGACCCGGCAATTTGTTATTAGATTTTAAATACAGATTCGATACTCTATAGTAATTTGAAGGATACGTTGGATCGACCTTGATTCCTTTCTCATAAATTTTGATGGCTTCTTCAGGTTGATCATATTCGTAAATTACTCCTTTTTCCAGATATAATCTCCCTGAATTCGGGAATTTTTTGAGACCCTCATCATAAGTTGCAATGGCTTTTTCGGGGTTATTATCATAGTCATACGAATTTCCTAAAAGCTGATAATAATCGGCTTGGATCGCGGGATAGCTTTTTATTTTTTCCAGCTGGGATATCGCGTTTTTGTAATCTTTTTTCTGAAGAAGCGCGTATGCAATTTCGTAAGGATAAGTGTACTCTGAAGGATCAATTTTTTCACATTCTTGTAAAATTGCAATTCCTTCATCAAATTTGGATTGATCGATAAGTTTTACCGCATCATATACTTTTTCACATTTAAATGTTTTTTTCTGAGCAATAAATGTTTGAAATGAAATTACTGTAAGAATTAAAAAGAAGATCCGTGTCATGGTAATTACTGTTAGTTTTATTTACCAAAGATGCATATTTTTTCACGAATGTAGAGTATTTAAGGAAAAAAGAGCGGAAAACCACTCTTAAAATTATCTGATAAATTTTTTTCAGTTCTAAACCCTTAATTTTACAACCTCCGAAGGCGAAATCCCGAATTTCTTTTTAAAAGCAAAAGAAAAGTGGGATAGATCCTCAAAACCGAGATCAATATAAATATCTGTCGGTTTTCTGTGTTCCTTGTCCAGAAGGAAATAAGCTTCATCTAAGCGTTTTTTCATCAGCCATTTTCCGGGACTTGTATTAAAAATTGCTTTAAATTCTCTTTTAAAGGTCGATAAGCTTCGTCCCGTCATAAAAGCAAAGCGTTCCATACTGATATTGAATTTAAAATGCTGGTTCATAAAATATTCCAGATCAATTTTGTGCGGAACATTGAAATTAAAAAAAATATCTTTCAGCCCGGGATGGTTCTTCAGCAGGATCATCAACAGTTCTTCACGTTTAATATCTACAAAAATATCATCAAGCTGTTCCGTTCCGTTGTAGTATGGTTCTAAAGAATGTACAAAATTATGGATCAGCTTATCTTCCTGAATAAACAAAAAAGAATCAGTATTGTCAGTAGGCTCTGTGTGATAAGGATGGCGGTCCAGAAACTTTTTCAGAAAAGCTTCATCAAACGTAATGATTACTTTTTCAAACTGCCCGTTATCTTTATGTTTTGTGTACCGTACAAGATGATTTTTTCTTGCAATGCAGTAATCACCGGGTTTCATATCATAATATCTGTAACCGTCATATGAAACCATTGATCCTTTAAGCAGAAACAAAAAGAAATGCTCAGGAATAAACTGTTCCGGTGATATTTCGGGACCGAGATGACAGGATTGTATATTATTGAATTTCAATTTTTTTCTTTTTTTTATGATGTTCTTTTGTCTTGAAACAAAAGAACGAAAAATTCAAGACTTGGAAACTTTCGCTAAAAAATATTTTGTTCTCTAAAAATCCCAAAACTCGTGCGAATTAAATTTTGGTTCTTTGATTTAACATTTATGTCGCACTCAAACAGTGGGATTTTCTTTACGTTCACTAAATTATTTTTCTTTACGCTCAATTTTCCTATGTCGATTAAAATCAGATATAAATCTATGATTTTTTCATCAAACTATCGGCACTTGCCAGCAAAGCTTCTTCACGGTTTCTCGGATTCCAATGAAGGATTGTTTTTGCTTTTTCGTTAGACATTTCTTTGTAGAATTCTTTATCAATCGGTTCCAGAGGCTGAATGTTTTCAGCGTACTGCGGTCTTTCTTTTTTGAATAATTCGGCAACATCATAAAAGCTCATCACATCGTTTGAAGTAGCGATAAAACGTTCTCCGGCAGCTTTCGGATCAATCATCGCTTTGATATGAATATCCGCAACATCTCTCACGTCAACAACGCCCATTGTGAAAACCGGAGTTTGATTCATTGTTCCGTTCAGAATTCCTGAAACGGCGATATCCAATGAAGCAGAAGTGATTCCGCCAATTGCAGGACCGAAAATCCCGACAGGATTGATAACTGATAATTCCAAACCATTGCCTTCTTTTTCGATGAATTCCCATGCGGATTTCTCAGCGACAGTTTTCGATTTGATGTAAGCCGGAAGTTCTGCATTCACATCCGTCCAGTCTTCCTCCGTGAAAATATGATCTTTAATATCTTTGCTGTAACCGACTGCCGCAAAAGAAGAAGTCAAAACCACTCTTTTCACACCTGCATCACGCGACGCTTTCAAAACGCGTAAAGCTCCGTCTCTCGCTGGAATAATAAGTTCATTTTCATCTCTCGGATCTTGCGCAGGGAAAGGGGATGCCACATGAAGAACATAATCACAGTCTTTCACGGCTTCATCCCAATTATGATCGCTCGTAAGATCTGCCTCTACAAATGAGAGTTGCGAAAAATCTGTGATTCCGCATTCTTCCAATGCTTTGATGATGGTATCTTTTTTAGACAATGAACGAAGTGTTGTTTTCACTTCATATCCTTGCTGTAATAATTGCAGAACAGTATGAATTCCCAAAAATCCCGTTCCTCCCGTTACCAAAACTGTTTCTTTTGTCTGTACGTTCATTTTTATTTAAATTTTATAGTACAAAGTTGGGGATTATTTGGAGCAGAGATTTTGTTGTGGGGTTCAATTTTTGTTTGTTGTGGAGGTCGTTTTTTTTAAAGTAAATTTGTAACAGAAATAGGATTAGTGCTTATTGTGAAAGTATTTTTTAGTTCTGGTGAATCTAGCTTGGCAAATATTAATTCCTTTGCGCGCATTTTTGATTCAATATCTTCCCTTCCTCTTATAGCTAATAAGTTTAATAACATTTTTGATCTTGAATGCTCATTATGATATATTACAATTATTTTTTTTAAATCACTTTTTGAAACTGTAATTACTTCAAAAATTTCATTTATATAACTAGCATCCGATTTGTCTAAAGAATGCCCCCAGAGATAGAAAATATATTTATCATAGGATTTCATATCTATATTACTCAAGAAACTATAGTCAGTATTTCCATTTAATTTTTGATAATATTTTGTGAACTTAAGATAGTTTATTCCATTATTTTGAATAGAAGAAATGTCATTAATACCAAAAATAATGTTTTCTTTATCTTTATCGCATTTACCGTGTAAAAAATTTGTTGATGATCCACTTTTGTAAAGCAATTTTTCAAATGTTGGGGTATAATTAAATGTAAAATGGAAATTAATTCCTTGAAATAAAGAAGATGTATCTGGATTTTTTTTAATGTTATCTAATAACGGATTAACGAATGTTAATATGTAGAGATTAAAAATTTTTTTGAATTCAATTAACTGCGAATATATTTGTGAAGAAATTTTATCTTCATCTATATCAACTAGATAATCTTTTCTTTTTATTAAAAAATCTTCATTAATTATGAATAATTCTCTATCACTTGGATATTCAATTATAATGTTGAAAAAAGTTAAGATGTCAATAATGAAGATATTATTGTCAAAAGTTCTATAGTCAGCAGTGCGAAGTTCTGTTTGAACTCCATAATTTTTATTAAAAAGTTTTTCCCTAATTAAATTTGCACCTTCTAGTAAAGAATTTATAATCAATTCGATTTTAATCTCAAAATCTATCCAAGTCTCTAATTTATATTCACTATTAAAAAAATTGAACAATAAGTTTTTTTCGGCTAAGATTCTTATGTCTGATAACATATTAATATCAAATTCAAATTTATTAAAATTTTCAGCTATAGCTTTATAATTAGAAGCTTTTTTGTAAATAGAATCAAATTGATAATCGTAGATATTTGTAGTTATATGTTCAGTAATTTTTATAAAATCTGAATATGTAGTTGGTAATCCATGATGTAAATCAAAACCATTACCTGTTATTAGTATTTTGGGCATTTTTATTTTTTAATAATCAAATTTAAGAAATTACTGTTCAAATATTTATGTGAAAGCATAATTGTTAAAACAAAAAAAATCTCCCACAAGAAAACCCGCGAGAGATAAAATATATGGAATCAATTCCAATCAGGAACGATGAAATTTTTAATTATTGAAAGCTGCAAAGGCACCTTCCGTAGCGGCAAAGAAATTGTCGTATAGTAAACCTGTATTTCCGACACGAATTTCATAAATATCTTCCTTAAGAGCCTTTACCAAATCATTTGCAACATCGGACGCCGGAATTCCATTTTCCAAACCGCCAATTTCTGCAGAGAAATCTGTGGCAACCAATGGTGGCATTAATTCAAAAACTTTTACATTAGTATCTTTTGCCAGTTCGTATCTCAACGATTTTGTGTGAGAGTGAAGGGCAGCTTTTGAATCTGAATATGTAGGAAGATTTGCCCCCGGAACAAATCCTACAATTGACGAAACATTCACGATAGCTGCTTCATTCTGTTGTTTCAACAGAGGAAGGAATTTTTCTGAAAGTCTGATCGGTGCAAAGTAATTGGTTGTGAATTCTGCTACAGCTTTACTGTAAGCATCTCCGTCATTTGCAATATTGTAAACATAAGCATTTCCTGCATTGTTGATTAAAATATTCAATCCTCCGAAACTGGTTTTTACTTCTTCATACAACCTGTTGACATCATTTTCATCTGTAATATCCGCCTGAATTGTGAAAACATTCTCCAGATCTTTCGCTGCAGCATCTAATTTTTCTTTGTTTCTTCCTACGATGATGATTCTGTTGGCCGGGCTTAATGCTTTTGCGATTTCTAAACCGATTCCTGAACCTCCGCCAGTAATTAAAATTGTGTTGTCTGTTGTGTTCATAATAATTTGTTGTTTAAGTTATAATAAATTGTTTATTGTACTATTTGGTACAAAATAGAATAAAATTTTTTATTGTAGTATTTTAAGATTCATTTCAATAAGGGAATGAAGAGTTTCAGGAGAATGTTCCATTCTTCTTGTTACGTGAATTCCATTCCACAGATTAATTAGATGACAAGCCAGAATTTCCGGACTTTCCTGAGTTTTTAATCTTCCTTTTCCCTGAGCTTTTTTAATTGCTTCGAAAAAGATTTTCTGTAAACCTTTCAGTAATTCTGCAGTTAATTTCTTAATGTCCTGATCTTTTTCCGACAGTTGAACCAAAGCATTCCCCAAATAACATCCCCTTTCTGCATCGCAGTCTTTCACATACGCAAGGTTTAAGAAAAACAGTCTTATAAATTCAATCTCGTCATCAGAATTTTCAATAGCCTGCGTCATTTTCAGATTAAAATTTTCAGCAAACTGTTTAATTGAACGGAGATATAATTCCTGTTTTCCACCTTTAAAAGCCAGATAAAAACTGCCTTTTCCTATTCCCATGGCAGCCAGCAATTCTTCTGCAGAAGCTGTATCGTAACCTTTACTTCTAAAGACTTCGGTTGCTTTCAGGATTGCTTCCTCTTCATTGAATATTTTTGGTCTTCCTGCCATTTCTTTATTTTGATGAGACAAAGGTATATAATTGTACTATTTGGTACAAAATAAATTTTCAAATATCTTTAATAGTTTATGTCGATAATGTTTTGTTTTTCTACGTCAAAACATCAAAACTCATAAACAAAGCCGTTTCAGTGGAATCATTGTAGAGTTTTGTATTAATTCCCGTAAATTGAAATCCTGCCTTCCGGAAAAATTTTACTGCAGGATAATTGGTATTGCAAATTTCAGTTTCCACAATTCTGCACTGCAGTTCTCTGGCTTCTCGGTTGATATTTTTGATCAGTAACCTTCCAAGATTCTGCCTCCGGAATTTTTCATTGATCCATATATTTTCAATAAAAAGACTGTTGTTTTTCAGTCTGTAATCGCAGATGATCCAGCCCGTCAGTTCCTCTTTTACATAAACGCCGAAAGAATGACCTTGCTGAATAATGGAATTTAAACGCTCAATATCATAAAAGTCTCGTTCCCAGATCTTTTTATAATATTGATTTTTTTCTCTCAGGGTAAATTCAAAAGAATTTCCGGTTTCGATGGTTGAAACCACGAAAATTTTTTCGGTTTCATAACCCTTGAAATCCTGATTTAAAAAGAGATTTTCTGTAAATGGAGATAATCTTCGGATTTCCATCAGTTAGAATTTAGAATTCTGAGCATGAAAACGGCTTTTTGTGGCGTACAACAAGATCTGTATCATTACAAGAACGGAAATCACAACAATTCTTATCATGGCATTTTCCGAAAATCTTTCGCGGATCACTTCCATGTAATTGATCTTTTCAACGGTAAATTCCTTAAGCTGATCGATATTGGTAAAAGCATTTACCTTTCCGACTTCTGAATTGATTTCAGCTTCATTCAGCGTTGCTGCAACGTTGATAAGGTTGATATTGCTAATAAACAGCCATCCGAATAACAACAGAGATACCGAAAGAAGAAAAGGTCTGATAATTTTCATGAATAATGAGGGTTTTTGCTGGAACATGTATACATTTTGTGTTAATACCAAATGTAAAAAAAATCAACCGGAGAATCGCATTAAATTCACAAAATGTGTATGAAAGCTTTATCATTCAATATATTTTCCAGAATCAGCTCTTCAGTTTCTTATTCGATTGTAATATTATGACATTAATGGTATTTTTTCGCGTACTTAGACCATATTTCGGCAGAAAGTTTACCTTTTAATGAATTGTATTTGACCTTAGATTTCAGAGCTTTTACATCAAAAATATTTCATTAAATTTATAACTTGCTTGCAAATTCAGTCAGGATTTCTTTGTTTTTTTGATCATAATTTTCACTAAACATGTCAAGTTTTTCATTTTTTTCTGATATTTCCTTAAGATCATTTCTGCCGGATAAATCCGCTATTCTTGACATGAAAAAATTTCCCTCAAAAATAAAGTCATTATAAGATTCTTTAAAGCGGCCGATCAGAAAACTTAATAGTTCTTTGTCATTTGGCATTGCAACAAGATCCAGCAATCCTAAATCACTATACTCTAATTTTTTTTGTGAAAGAAAATAAAGTCTTAATTTTTCTTTTTGATTGTCGTTTAGTTCAAATTTTCTTACAAAAGTATCTTTATCGCGATCATAAAAAGACATAAAATCACTTTCAGGAGAAAGTTCATAAGTTCCTTCCCATTTTGTGGGTTTTTGCAATGCACATTCTACAAGCCAATCTACTGTTTTAGCATGTTTTTCTTCTTCATTTTTAATTTTCAAAATATTCTGCATCTCAAGAATTCTCTTTTTATAAACAGAATATTCTTCTTTTTCTAATGTTTTTGAGCCATACGATAAAGAATGGGTAGAATATCTGTCTTCTTTTTTCTCCTTATACAAAAAGGCTAATGTTAATTTTCCCTTTTCGTAGTATGCAGGAGCAGGGCAGGATATTTCCGAACTTGTGTATACTTCGATAATTTGACCGGACTTAATATTTCCGTGTAAAACATCGTATATTTTTAAAACAACAATTTCAGATTTAAGCCAGTCATGTTCTTTTACTTTTTTGTTACTTTTTATATCTAAAACTTCACCATATACAATGTTTTCAGATTCAATGATTAATTTTCTTAATGGCATTGGAGAAATCGGATAAGCGAACAGGTTACAACTTAAAACGCTTAAAATCAGAAATAAGAATAATTTGGTTTTCATAATGGTAAATTTTATTTCTGATATAACGGTAAATTCAAAAAAAAATTTTGAAAAGCTATAACCAAATTTTCACCCAAAAGTAAGACTAAGTTTATCGATTCAAAAACGGAAAGTGCTTTTATCCACTTCAATTCTTAAAAGTCAAGATCTTTAGGAACTGTACTGATAAAGCTGTAAGCGATGTATTGTTCTATTTTTACAGCTAAAGAACCGGGATTTCCGACCTTCCCATAAAGCCAATGATCTTTTCATCTGATTTACTTGTCTTTCATTTTCAAAATAAGAAGGTATTTTTCTTCTTGTATTCCCTTTAAATGCTGAGAAAAATATTTTTCACTTCCGAGCATAATAAGGATGGCGGAAAAAAAATCATAATGCTAAACCAGATAAAAGAAAAGTTTGATCATCATTAAAAAGGATATTAATTGAAATTTTAATGCAGATGAACTCAATAGAAATCAAATTTAAATAAAATTTCACACATCAAAACTTTCAAAACCCTTAAATTTGTTGTCAATAAAAATTTTACTGGATGCTTAGGAAAATTTCGGTTGCGGCGGCTGCTTTTTTGTCCGTACTTACAATCAATGCGCAGAAGAACAAAAATTCTCAGTTGGAGAGACCAAAACTTGTAGTAGGTTTGGTTGTGGATCAGATGAGGTGGGATTATTTATACCGTTTTTATAACAAATACGGCAACGACGGCTTCAAAAGACTTTTAAATACAGGATATTCTTTAAATAATGTTCATATTCCCTATGTTCCTACCGTTACAGCTTTAGGACACACTTGTATCTACACAGGTTCTGTTCCGGCAATTCACGGGATCGCAGGAAACGACTGGACGGATAAGGAAACAGGGCAAAATGTCTACTGTACCACAGATGAAAGTGTAAAACCTGTAGGAACAGCCAATGCTAAAGTAGGGAGTCATTCTCCGAAAAATCTCTGGTCTACCACAGTTACGGATGAGCTGAGGCTTGCCACCAACTTTCAGGGAAAAGTAATCGGCGTTTCTTTAAAAGACAGAGCTTCCATTTTACCGGCAGGACACACGCCGAACGGAGCGTTCTGGTTTGATGATTCTACCGGAGACTTTATTACAAGTACCTGGTACATGAATGATCTTCCGCAGTGGGTAAAAGCCTTCAATTCTCAGGATTTACCAGATAAATTGGTTGCCAACGGCTGGAATACCTTACTTCCGATCGATCAGTATACAGAAAGTTCTCCGGATAATTCTTCATGGGAAGGATTGTTGGGAAGTGCCAAAACCCCTACGTTTCCTTACAGTAATTTAGCAGCAGATTATCAGGCTAAAAAAGACAATATCCGTTACACGCCATTCGGAAACACATTAACGCTGAAATTAGCGGAAGCCGCAATAGAAGGTGAAAAGTTAGGAGGAGACGATGTGGTGGATATGTTAGCGATTAATTTGGCATCAACGGATTATGCAGGACATAAATTCGGACCGAATTCTATAGAAGTTGAAGATGTTTATTTACGACTTGATAAAGATTTAACCCAGTTTTTCAGTTATCTGGATTCCAAAGTAGGAAAGGGACAGTACACGGTTTTCCTTTCGGCAGACCACGGCGGTGCGCATTCTGTAGGCTTTTTACAGGAACATAAGATCACGACAGGTTTCTTCGGAGACGGAATGGATAAAAACGTCAATCTTAAATTAAAAGAAAAATTCGGGGTTGATAAACTGATCAATGCGGTGGATAATTACCAGATTTATTTCGACAGGAAATTACTCAAAGAAAATAATATCAAACTAGAAGACGTTGTAGATTTCACCGTAAAAGAAATTGAAAGTGATCCTTCAGATTTATACGCTGTTCCGGTAAATAAAGTTTCAGAATCTTCTATTCCGGAGCCGATTAAACAAAGAATCATCAACGGAATCAACAGACAGAGAAGTGGTGATATTCAGTTGATTTCACATGATTCCATGCTTCCTCCGTATTCAAAAACAGGGACAACGCACAGTGTATGGAATTCTTACGACTCGCATATTCCTTTAATATTTATGGGATGGGGAATTCAGCATGGTGAAAGCAATAAAGCGTACTTCATGACAGATATTGCACCTACCGTTTCTTCATTGCTTAAAATTCAGTTTCCAAGCGGAAATGTAGGAAATCCGATTACGGAAGTGATTGGAAAATAGTACTTTCCTTTAAAGATAAATGATAAAATCCTTAACCAAAAAGTTAAGGATTTTTTTTGTTTTTAAACATAAATTTTACTGTTGTCGATCTTTACCATATTCTGCTGTTCCATTTTTTTAATTGCGCGGATTACGGTTTCTATCCGCATTCCTGTGAGCGATGCTAACTGCTGTCTTGTATAAGGAACTACAAAGGAGAATTGTTCTTCAAAACCAAAATGCGCTTTTACATGAGACATAATAAGAGTAAGCTTTGTAATCGGATCTCTGAAAGAAAATGGTGCAGCAGTGATGTGCCTGTACCGCATACGGTCTGCGGTGTAAGAATACACAGAAAGCAGAAGTTCAGGTTTTTCTAATAAAAGTTTTAAGAATTTGCTTTTTTCAAGTCTGATGATTTCACAATCTGTAATCGCAACTCCGCTTACAGCATACTTTTTATTGTGGAAAATATACGTTTCGGCAAGACAATGACCATCGAAAGGAATCCCGTGAATGAATTCTTTGCCGTCTTCCAGAAAGCTGCTCAGCTTTACCGTTCCGGTTTTTATCTGCAGATAATATTTGGGAGTGCTTTCTTCTTTAAAAATATAATCGCCGGAATTATAGTGTTGCAGTTCAGCACCATGAGAAAACAGGAGGTTTTCACAAATGATCATAAGCCTTAATTATTAATTTGATTTAAAATTAACAATTTGAAAGGGGGATTAAAAATTTATTAATACCACATAGATGCCTTACAGATGCCTTATTTTAAGAGATGAATCAGCAGTATTTTAAGCATTTTCATTAGATATTAAAAACTTTATAAATGAAAAACCCGCAGATTATTCCGCGGGTTGTAGATTATCGTTTATATTATTCTTCCTCTTCGTTCAGATCGTCTTCATCATCTTCATACTGTTCGAGAAAATAAGTGAACGTGAAGTCTTCCGTTTCTTCTTCGGCGTCTTCAAGCGTGAGAAGAAGATCTTCAAAAGTTTCTAGCTGATCGACCGTCATATTTACAAATTCAATATGAAGAGGCATTTCCAGTTCTCCTGTAATCACATCAGAAAGCGCATCCAGATTATCTCCGAAATGTTCAGGAAGTTTGATCTTTTCTTTCAGTTGGGCATAGAAATCTTCATAATCTCCGATGTCCGTAAAATCTATATATATTGTACTCATAACTTTATTTTTAATTTTAAATCAGTGAGCGTAAGTCATTGCGAGAAGCTAAGCACAGGCTAGTTTTGCTCATCGCAATGACCTACAACTACTGCTTTTCAAAACTTTTATAATGGTTTTTCGTGAGATAAACATCACCGTCTTTCGTGAAAACAATCCGGTCTGCATTTCTGTTTCCGCAATGATAGTTCACATCGGCTTCAAAATACTTTTCTCCTTCAGGTAACGTTTTTTCCCTGTTGTTGAACTTATCTCCGCCAATCGCTTTTCCGGGCAAAACCTCACACAGATTTCCTTTGGAAGGACTCCAACCCATCTTTCTTGCTTCATTTTTGGTGATGTAATACTCAGGAAGCTGATGATTTTGTTTAACGTAAGCAATAACCTTATTTTCTTCTGTCAACTGATCGATAGATTCCTGATTCGAATATGCTGAACCCGAAATCTCAGAACTGCCGTATTCAATTCTTGGATCTTTCGAAGAATTTTCCTTTTTATCCGCAATGAAGTTATTATAAACGTACATTACAGACATCCCGAAAAGAAGCCCTAAACAAATGAAAAAGACAGATCTTATTTTACCATTCATAGTATTAAATTAAAAAATGTAACAATAAGTTTGTTTGAACTTTTATTTAACCGCAAAAGTCACACAAAAGACAATCTTAAAGTGAATTTCTATAATAATCAAAGCACTCAAAAGAATAAAAATCAAAGATTTTTAAAAACTATTGTGAACTTTTTCATTTATAATGATCAACTTTAAATAAAAGTTTAGTTCATCTTTTGTCACTTTTGCGGTTAATTCTGAAATAGTTTAAACAACTTTAATGTAGCAATCTATCAGTTTAGCAATCAATTGTTATATTATTAGACTTTTAAATTGTTACATTAATTTATGCTCTCCAGTCTTCCGGAATATCGCAGATCGGAATCGGAACCATTTTATGTTTTGCCGCTTTATGCATTCTGTCGAAAATCTGGAAAACCTCTTTATCTCTGCCTTCGTAATCTTCTGCTGTTTTTGTTCCGTATTCTTTCTGAATTTTTTCCAGTTCAGGATAAGTTGCCCCGATTTGGTCTTCGTCCGTTCTTTCTGCATCCCAAAGTCCGTCCGTAGGAATTGCATTCTGAATGCTTTCAATTAAATTTAAAGCTCTAGCTAATTCGTAAACTTCCGTTTTATAAAGATCTGCGATTGGAGAAACATCCACACCGCCGTCGCCATATTTAGTGTAGAAACCAATTCCGAAATCTTCCACTTTATTTCCTGTTCCGCACACCAAAAGTCCGTGAAGCTGCCCGAAATAATATAAATTAAGCATTCTGAAACGTGATCTTGTATTCGCAAGAGCCAGATTGTTATTAGGATTTCCTTCTGAATGTGCGCTGACAATATTTTCAAAACTTTCGAAAACAGGAGTTAAGTTAACGGTTTCTGATTTTACGTTTGGAAATTTCTTTTTCAGATCCTCAATATGATCCTGCGCTCTGTTTACCTGATCGGCTTTTTGACGGATCGGCATTTCCAGCGCAAGAACTTCAAGCCCTGTCATCGCACAAAGAGTAGAAACGACACCCGAATCCACACCTCCCGAAACTCCGATTACATATCCGTTTACTTTTGCTTTTACGGCATAATCTTTCAGCCAGTTTACAATATGATCTATAACTTTTTGTGTCTGCATTGTTTATATTTTTCTATAAGTTTATATTTATTTTTCTTCTGCTTTTAAGATGATAAGATAACTTTGAAAATGGAATTTGGTTCCTTGTGAAATACTATATTTATTATAATCATCAGGTATTCCAACGAAACTGCCTGATTCATATGCATTTATTTTATATGTTTTCCCTACAAAATTGTTTTTAATTATTTTTATTGTATCTTCAGTAATAATTTCTGCTTTTTTATTGTAAAGAATCTCATAAAATTCAAAATTATCACTTGCAAGTTTACCACTTTCATCTTGAAAGTTCAATGTTATTTTTTCATTCAAAGTCTTGTTATTAATTGAGCTTATTTCTAATAAATAACTTCCTTCAGTTGCTTTGATATGATAGGAATCTCCATCAATTATTTTTACTTCCATAGGAACAATTGTTCCGAATGGAACATTCAAGGCAGGAACAATACTTTCATTAATTTGTGATGTATGATGATTAGTTTTGCTACAACTAACACAACTGATTATGAACAGAATAGATAATATAATTTTAGTCATCATAATTTTGATGTTGAAGTTCATACCAGAAGCAAATTCCGTCCGGTTCGGTAAATTCGCTGGTTTTTTCAAAGCCTAATTTTCTTAAAATATGATTGGAACCTTCGTTTTCAGAATGGGCATGAGCATAAATGGTTTCAGCTTTCAGATCGTTAAATCCAAAATCAAGCGAAGCTTTTGCCGATTCCAGCGCATAGCATTTTCCCCAGTATTCAGGAATGAAACGATATCCGAGATCGTAAATATTGTTGTAGCCGTTTATTTCCTGAGTAATTAATTTTAGTCCGCTCCAGCCGATCAGCAGTCCGCTTTCTTTTTCAATTACAGCAAGTCTTCCGACACCGTTATCACGATATTGCTGCTGAATCATTTTAATTACATTTTCAGATTCGGTGATGTCGGAAAGAGGAGGCATTCCGATGTATTTCATCACTTCAGGATCGGAGTCGAGGAGAAACAGACGTTCTGCATCTGTTTCTTCAAATTTTCTCAGAATAAGTCTTTGTGTTTCTAAATACATAAAAAATTACTGTTGCTGAAATCCAAAAACCGTTACATTGGCTGCTCCTTTTTTAATGTCTGTTTCCTTGATCGGATTTTTCATCACGTTTAAGGTTTCCAGATTGATATTTGCGGAAATATCCAGTTTTTGAATCTGATTATGCTCAAGATTTAGCTTTTTAAGATATTTAAGCGAGCTTAGATCAATGGTCTTTATTTTATTTAAAGATACGGTTAATTGATCAATTCTGGGCGTCGTTTTCAGCGAAATATTTTCAATCTGGTTGTTGTCGAGATACAGTGAAGCCAGAATTTTTAGATTTTCTGCTTTAAAATTTGAAATTTTACATCCTGTACACGAAAAAAGCTGCAGATGATCCAAATTTTTCAGAGAAAGATTTACAATGCTGTTATCATCCAGTACGATCATTTTTGCATTTTTAAAATAGGGAAGATCTTCTGCATTTGTAATGCCTTTATTCACTAAAAATAAATTTTCAATTCTGTCGGCTTCAAACTGATTCATTTTTCCGTCTTTGTTCAGATCAAAATTTTCAATCACCGCTTTTTCAAGATTTTTATCTTTAAAAATGAGGCTTTGACTGTAAAAACAGGATACAGAGAAAATAAGAATGAGGATCGGAATTATTTTATTTTTCATCATTACATTATGTTTAAATCCGTATTTTTGTACACTTAAATTTCATGTAAAAGTATGAAGATTTTCAGAATTACTGCACTTTCTTTAGTATTAATTTTAGGATTGAATTCCTGCAAAAAAGAATCCGGGAATCAATGGAACGTAGAGATTACAAGTCCGGCGGAAAAAGTAGAAATTACAGATATTTCCAAAGAACTTTACGATCCGAATGTTTCATCGGAAAGCTTTAAAGCTAAATTTCCTTGGTTTCAGGGAACGGTAAGCGATGCAGATTTTGCCAAAAGAAGAGCAGATCCTGAAGAAATTAAAATTTACAAGGAAGCAGCCGCAAAAATAGATCAGAAAAAACTGCAGACCGATCTTCAGGATTTGTTTTCGCACATCAAATTTTATTTTCCTTCCTTTAAAAGTCCGAAAGTATTTTTATTTTCATCGGCTTTGCAGATGATTCAGGATCCTATTTTTTATGATGCGAAGGGAAATCAGCTTTTTATTGATATTACAGGCTTTATGGGAGACGGAAATCCCAATTATAAAGGTTTGGAAATGTACTTCCAGAAATCCATGAACCCGAATAATATTGTTCCGAAAGTCGCACAGATTTTCGCGGAAGGTTTTGTGAAAGAATCCCCGGATCATCAGAAATTTATCGATATGATGATTCTCAACGGTAAAATCATGATTCTTAAAGACGCTTTTTTACCAACATATCCGGAATATCTGAAAATGAACTACACCCAGAAGCAGTATGAATGGGCAGTTTCCAACGAAGCCAATATCTGGAACTATTTCGTGGAAAATAATATCATATTTGGGGATGATCATAGATTGGAAGACCGTTTTATCGCTCCGGGACCATTTTCGAAATTTTATACAGAAATTGATAACGAATCTTCTCCGCAGATTGCCATATTCACAGGATGGCAGATCTGTAAAGAATATCTGAAACAGAAACCAGAAACCAAACTTCAGGATTTCTTAGGATTGGATGCAACGGTGATCTTTAACCAGTCGGGCTATAAACCGAAAGTAAAATAATACGCTGAATGTAAAACATTTGGCAAACAATATATAGTAGAATAAAAAGAACGTTATGAGAAAAACTCAGATTACGATAGATGTAGAACTGGATGAAAACCACATTCCGGAAAACATCACCTGGAACGCACAGGACGGCGGAATTGAAAAAGAAGAAACAAAGGCAACCATGATCTCCGTTTGGGACGAAAAAAATATGGAAGCTTTGAGAATTGATCTCTGGACAAAAGAAATGCTTATGGATCAGATGAAAATGTTCATTCATCAGGTGCTTGTTTCTATGGGAAATACCTACCAAAGAGCAACAGGTGAAGAAGATGTGGCACAATGGTTGGAGCAGATGGCAGAAGAGTTCGCAGTAAAATCGGCGATAAAAATGTAAAAAAAAGCGGGATGAGGGAAGTCTGATGTTGGAAGTATATAAAGGCATCCAGCTTCCATCATCCCGCTTCAAATCAAAAATATAAAACAATGAATTTCAATACAAAAGTAATACACGGAGGACAGCATCACGAATCTGCAACGGGTTCTGTGAATGTACCTGTATTTTTAACGTCTACCTTCGCACAAAAAAGTCCGGGAGTACATTCCGGTTACGAATATTCCAGAGCGGCAAACCCTACGAGACAGGCTTTGGAAGACTCTTTGGCAAGCATCGAAAACGGAGCGAGAGGTCTGGCTTTCGGTTCCGGTTTGGCTGCAATCGACTGTGTTTTAAAATTATTAAATCCGGGAGATGAAGTGGTTGCAGTAGACGATTTGTACGGAGGAACGTACAGAATGTTCACCAGACTTTTCGAAAAATATCAGTTGAAATTTACCTTCGTGAATTTTGATGATGTTTCTAAAATCAATGACGTTATTACAGATAAAACAAAACTAATCTGGATTGAAACGCCAACCAATCCTTTGATGAAACTGGTTGATATTAAAGCAGTTGTTGAAGTGGTAAAAGGAAAAGATATTCTGGTTGCAGTGGATAATACTTTTGCAACACCTTATCTTCAGAGACCGATTGATTTGGGAGCCGATATCGTTATGCACTCTGCAACAAAATACTTAGGAGGTCACTCCGATGTTATTGCGGGAGCTTTGGTGGCTAAAGATGCAGAACTGGGAGAAAAACTTCACTTCATTCAGTTTGCAAGCGGAGGAATTTTGGGACCTCACGATTCTTACCTTGTGTTGAGAGGAATTAAAACACTGGCTTTAAGAGTTCAGAGACATTCTGAAAACGGAATGGCTGTTGCAAAATATCTTGAATCTCATCCTGCTGTAGATCAGGTAATTTATCCGGGATTAGAATCTCATCCGCAACACGAACTGGCAAAATCTCAGATGAAAGATTTCGGAGGAATGGTTTCCTTCACTTTTAAATCGGGTAAAAAAGAATATGCCATCAAATTTTTAGAAAGAGTAAAAGTATTCACTTTAGCCGAATCTTTGGGTGGAGTAGAATCTCTTGCCAATCATCCTGCTTTGATGACTCATGCTTCCATTCCGGCAGAAAAACGTGCAGAATTGGGAATTACAGACGATTTGGTTCGTTTAAGCGTAGGAATCGAAGATGCAGAAGATCTTATCGCAGATCTGGAAAGAGCCTTTTCTTAGTTTAAAAACAATTTATAACACTTTGTCATTCTGTATAGAACGAATTGGAGTAAAGAATCTAAATAGAATTTATTTAAACTTTTGGAGCTATTTCCCGCTTTCCACTATATCTTTTGCTACGCTTTGCTTCACAAAAGGATGCCGTTGCAATCGTGGCTAAGGTTGTAGTCAATTCTTTCAGTATTTGAAAAATACAATTAAAGTTTGTCATCCTGAAAGGATCTTTAGATAGTATTAGAAAGTTGCTTGAAAAAATTAGAGCCGGGATTCCTGCGGAATGACAAACGTTGGAATAGAAATTCAAAAATTTATTAAAAAAGATTCTTCCTAACGTCAGAATGACAGAGTGTTGAACAACATTTTAAAATAAAAACATAATGAGAAAGATCCAGATTTTATTCCTGTTAATGGTAAGCCAGATTGCTTTTTCTCAGGTTAAAAATACCGACGAACTGTACAAAACGGCGAAAAAATTAGACAGTCTGATTTTCGATGTCGGATTCAATAAATGTGATCTTTCTCATTATGATTCTATCGTAAGCGAAGACTTGGAATTCTACCACGACAAAGGCGGAATTACTTCCGGAAAAGAAGCCTTCAAAGCTTCCATTAAAAACAATATTTGTGGCGGACCCAACAAAGTGAAACGCGAATTGATTCCAAATTCCATGAAAGTATATCCTTTGTACAACAATAATGTTCTGTATGCTTTTATTCAGGAAGGAGAACATGATTTTGCTGAATTTTACAACGGAAAATGGAACAAGGGAAGCCGTGCAAAATTTACCATTCTCTGGATTCTGGATGGAAAAGACTGGAAAATGAAGCGCGTTCTCAGCTACGACCATCACTTATAATCTACTTTGTCAAAGCTTTATGAAGTTTTTTTGTGCTTTGACAAAGTTTTAAACTCCCATTATGACAAGAAAAGCCCAACTTGCAGATGTACAGCATTTAGCTGAGCTGTTCGATCAGTACAGGATCTTTTATCATAAAGATTCCGATATTCCTGCTGCGGAAAAATTTTTAACAGAAAGAATTGAAAATAACGATTCCGAAATTTTTGTTGCCGAAAATGAAGGGAAATTAGTCGGTTTTGTTCAGTTGTATCCGCTATTTTCCTCCACAAGAATGAAAAGATACTGGCTTTTGAATGATTTGTACGTGAATGAAAATTATCGTGGAAAAGGGTTTTCAAAACAAATGATTGAAGCATCCAAAGAACTTGCAAAATCAACCGATGCCGCCGGAATTCTTCTGGAAACCGGAAAATCCAATGATATCGGAAACAAGCTTTACCCAAGATGCGGATTCGAAATCTACGATGAAGTGAATTTTTACGAATGGAAGATTTCATAATGTAACAATTTACCAGTGTAACAGTTTACGAAATCTTAATTGTTACTAAAATATTACTCATTACCAATTACTTATTATTCATTATATATGACTGATTTTCAAAAATACGTTCAAAGATATTTAGATTTAATTCCCTCAGAAAACTGGCTGGAAGAACTGAAAAGATACGGAGAAAAAACGGCTGAAATTTACTCAAAGCTTTCAGAAGAACAATCTCTTTTTGCCTACGCCGAAGGAAAATGGACGCTGAAAGAACTCCTTCTGCATTTATCCGATACCGAAAGAATCTTTCAGTACAGAATATTGGCTTTTGCGAGAGGCGACCAAAATGAATTACCGGGTTTTGATGAGGAATTGTACGCTAAACAGTCTTTCGCGAATGAAAGAACACTAAGTTCATTATTGGAAGAATATCAACTGATCAGAAAATCGTCTCAGATTCTTTTGGAAACTTCAAATTCCGAAGCCTTAAAAAATGTAGGATCCGCCAACGGAAACCAGATTTCTGCCGAAACCATCGGGAAATTGATTGTTGGTCATAATATTCATCATCTGAATATTATTGAGGAAAGGTATTTGCCAAAGTTGTAAAGTTTTTTAATTTTATGTCATTGCGAGGAGCGAAGCGACGAAGCAATCTCATAATTTTAAAGATGAACACAAATGAAACCAGGCTTTGTTTATATTATGACCAATAAAAACAATACGGTTCTTTACACTGGGGTAACATCAAATTTACCAAAAAGAATTTATCAGCATAAAGAAAAGATTTTTGAACTAAGCTTTACATCTAAATATAATATTGACAAACTTGTCTATTGGGAATCATTTCAGGAAATAGGAGATGCTATTTTTAGAGAAAAACAAATTAAAGCAGGTTCGAGACAGAAAAAAATTGATTTAATAAATTCAATTAATCACGAGTGGAGAGATTTGACAGAAGATATTAAAGATATTCTCAATCCTTTTTGAGATTGCTTCGTCGCTTCGCTCCTCGCAATGACAGAAAACAATGGAAAAAATAATAGAAATTTTAAAATCCGGCGGAACAATCTTATACCCAACAGACACCATTTGGGGAATTGGCTGTGACGCTACCAATATAGAAGCTGTCAATAAAATTTTTGACATCAAAAAACGGGAAAAAAACAAATCCATGATCATCTTGGTGGAATCTGAAAAAAGACTACAGGATTTGGTTGATGTTCCGGAAATGGCTTGGGAAATTATTGATCTGAGCGAAAAGCCTGTAACAATTGTTTATGAAAACCCGAGAGGATTGCCAAAAGAATTATTAGCTGAAGACGGAAGCATCGGAATCCGTCTGGTAAAAAACGACTTCTGCAAAAAACTGATTACAAAACTCAACAAACCTTTGGTTTCTACTTCTGCAAATTTCAGCGGTGAAAAAAGTCCGTTAAAATTCTCGGATATTTCTCCTGAAATGATTGATCTTGTAGACTATGCAGTAGAAGAAGACCGCGAAAAAGTTTCAAAATATTCGGGTTCGTCGGTAATAAAAGTCTGGAGTGACAACAGAATAAAAGTTCTGAGAGAATAATCGGCGTTTATCATATATTTTAAAGTCTTATTCATCCGCATCGGCAGGATTTCTTTTTTTAGTTTTATCTTTGCAGAACTTCAATTTTAAAACAATTGCGATGGATCATCAAAAGTTTGCTGAAGAATGAATCAAAGCATGGAATTCGCATGATCTGGATATTATTTTATCTCATTATTCGGATGAAATAGAGATCGTGACGCCGATGATAAAATTAGCAACAGGAGGAAAAGAAAGTTCTTTAAAAGGAAAATCTGCTGTTCGCGAATATTGGAAGACAGCATTGGAAAAATATCCTGATTTTCACTTCGAACTTATAAAATCTACGGAAGGAGTAGATTCTGTGGCCTTATTTTACAAATCCATTATGGATAAACATGCGGTCGAAGTGATGTTTTTTAATGAAGACGGAAAAATTAATAAAATGTATGCTCATTACAATTAATGAACGGCATTAGTGTATTAGAAAATGAAAATTAATCTTACTCAAAATAAAAATTTAAAACTTTTCAAAATTATTTCGGAGGTTGCAGCCCGAAACAACCAGTCTGTGTATGTCGTCGGAGGCTACGTACGCGATCTTTTGATGAAAAGAAAAGCATCAACGGATATTGATTTTGTGACCGAACAAAGCGGTATCGAGCTTGCCCAAAACGTAGGAAAAGAAATTGATCCGAAAATGAAAGTTTCGGTTTTCAAAACCTACGGTACAGCGATGATCAAATACAAAGATCTTGAGCTTGAATTCGTAGGCGCAAGAAAAGAAAGTTATACCGAAAACAGCCGGAAACCGGAAGTGGAAGGCGGAACCATTGAAGACGACCAGAAAAGAAGGGATTTTACGGTGAATGCAATGGCAATTTCGTTAAATCAGGATAATTTTGGTGAACTAATCGATCCCTTCAATGGAGTAGATGATCTGGAAAAAGGAATTTTAAGAACGCCTCTGGAACCTGCACAAACCTATTCTGATGATCCTTTGAGGATGATGAGAGCCATCCGTTTTGCTTCTACGCTTCAGTTTCAGATCGAAGAAAATTCTTTGGAAGCCATTAAGCAGGAAGCCGAAAGAATAAAAATTGTTTCGATGGAAAGAATCATGGTGGAATTTAATAAAATCATGCTTTCCAAAAAGCCATCTATTGGTCTGAAATTAATGGAACAGACGGGTCTGATGAAATTAATTATTCCTGAACTGATTGATCTGAAAGGAGTAGAAGAAGTGGAAGGACAAACCCATAAAGACAATTTTTACCATACTTTGGAAGTGGTAGACAATATTTCTGAAAACACCGATAATCTGTGGCTTCGTTGGTCTGCATTGCTTCACGACATCGGAAAAGCACCGACCAAAAAATTCGTTGAAGGAACAGGATGGACATTCCACGGGCACGAGTTTTTAGGCTCAAAAATGGTAAAAACATTATTCCAGAGACTGAAACTGCCTTTAGGTCCGGACATGAAATATGTTCAGAAGATGGTAAAACTTTCGTCTCGACCGATTGCTCTGATTACCGATGATGCTTCAGATTCTGCTTTGCGAAGATTATTGTTTGATGCAGGAGAAAATATGGAAGATCTGTTTACCCTTTGTAAAGCCGATATTACGACCAAAAATTCTAAAAAGCAGGAGAAATTCAAGAAAAATTTTGAATATGTTGCTGTTAAGATTAAAGAAGTTGAAGAAAAAGATCAGGTAAGGAATTTCCAGCCGCCGATTTCAGGAGAAGAAATTATGGCAATGTTTAACCTGAAACCAGGTCGCGAGATCGGAATTTTAAAGGAAAAAGTAAAAGAAGCCATTCTGGAAGGCGAAATTGGAAATGACAGCGAGGAAGCGAGAACTTTCGTGATTGCTGAAGCGGAAAAACTGGGATTGACACTCGCCTAAATGCTTTTCGGGACATTTGATTATATTATTTTAGTATTAATTTTCCTTATTAACATTGTTGTCTGGAAATTTAAAATAATTAAAAAACGCAACTGGATTTTATATCTGGTTGCGTTTTTATTTTTTGGATTTGTTATTCCGCTTTTATCTGTTGATTTTGAAATTGAAAAAGCGACAAAAGATCAGCCAATTGTTGATAATTTTACATTGCTTTATACCTATTTCAGGTTTCCTGTTTGGTGGTTTGTGGGTATTCTTCAGCTTCTTATTTTAAGGAAATTTATTAACTGAGTATTTTAATCATAATTTTATTTCTTTGTATTGTATAAAAGAAATGATAAACATTCAATTCTTACTATAGCAAAGACCTTAAAAAGATTAATTCATATAAGCGGCATTAGATCCGATGCCTGTTACAAATTTTTTCAGAACTGTTCCTGAAGTGTTATATACTGTAACTTCTGATGGAGCTGTAAAACCTTTTACATCAGATGCAAAGATTTTTCCGTCTTTTACAGAAAAGCCGTACAGCGTAAAATATTGCCCTCCGTCTACAAAATTGATAAGAGGGGCAGAAGGAGCTGTTGTTGCATTCATATCCATTGTGTAAATCTTGTTGGCAGAGGTGAAGTAATATTTTCCACCATCAATTTCAAGATTTCTTGCATTGGCGATACCGATTAAAGTTGTAGTTTTTGTAATCGTTCCTGCAGGAGAAATTTCATAAATGTAAGAATTAGATGCTCCTGAAGCAATTACATACACATTGTTATTGTAACTGATGGTTTTTTCGATCTCACCGTTAGGAACAGCAACCGTGTTGATGATCTCATTGGTTGAAGTATTGATTCTCGTAAGCGTACTTCCGTAGCTGTAAGTAGCATTCTGCACAAATACCGTTCCTCCTGCTTCTACCACTCTTTCCGCTGTAGAAGTGGAAGCGAAAGGAATTTTCTTCACAAAAGAAAGATCAGAAAGCTTGTAAACATTCACATATTTTCCTCCGTTATACTTATCGTTAGAAACATAAAGATTTCCGTTGCTGATCGTCATATATCTAGGATTATCCAACTGAGCTGTAATTTCTCCGGTTTTTTTGAAATTATAACGGTTAACAACCTGTACTTTATTAGAATTGTTCAGAAGCAAAAAAGCTCTGTCATCACTGAATGTGATCGTCTGTAAAACATCACCCAGATTTTCGTTGTTATTTTTCTTATAAATATCGTTTTCCAATACAGAAAGATCTTTAGAAATAAAAGAAACACTCGCTGTAGGTGTTCCGAAGTTTCCTTCATTCGCAATAAAATATCCGTTTTCATAATCACCTCGCGACGGCATTACATATTCATCATCACTACATGAAACATTAATCACAAGGATCAAAGCCAGTAAAAGCTGAAAAAGTCTGTTGAATTTCATAATATAATAATTGATTTTAAAAATTTAAGTTGATGTAAAAACTGTAGTTTCTTTTAGGTAATGGATAATAAGCCATCGTTTCATAAATCTCGTCGGTAATATTATTTACCCTCAATCCTAAAGTATACTTTTTGGCAACAGTTGCAGACAATCCTGCATTCAGGACGAAATATGGTTTTATAAGATAATCGTTATTCTCATCAGAAGTGGTAAAAGTCTTACCCGTAAACATTCCCTGAACATACAGATTCATAAATCGGTACTGATAATCTGCATTCCCGAAAACCTTATGAAGAGGAACATACATCAGCTGATTTTTCGTCTCAAGATCTACAGATCTCGTATAGCTGTATCCCGTATTTATTTTTAAAGAATGTTCTTTAGAAAACTTGTGCTGAAACCCAATTTTAGACTCAAGACCATAAGACTCAACATTTCTTACGTTTCTTGGTGACCAATATCCCATAGAAGTAGGAATCCATTGGATCATATCCTCTATTTTCATGTAATAAGGCGTGATACTCAACATGAATTTTCCAAACGTCAATTCGTGGCTCATTTCAGTCTGCAAAGACGTTTCAGCCTTCAGATCCAAGTTTCCGCCCGGATTCCAGTAAAGATCATTAAAAGAAGGAAATCTGAAATTCTTTGAAAAACTTGCCCCTAAACTGTACCAGTCAGAAACCTTCCATTTACCAGAAAAAGAATAGAGTAAAGGCGATTCTATATTTTCAATAAAATCCTTCTTGATTCCGGCTTCCAGTCTCAGCTTTTGGGTAGGGAAATATCTCAACAATCCTGCAACAGAATAAATATTTCTCTTTACATCCTCAATTCTGAATTGATAGCCTTCCCCTTTATTGATCTGAAACTCTCCGATAAGATTAACATTCAGTTTAGGCGTGATGAAATAATTGAAATCATCTTTAAAAATCAGGATTTTTCCCGTTCCGCCACTGGTTTTAGGAGCCTCAAAAACTCCGAAATACTGGAAATTTTCTTCCGTGTAAGCCGCTTTCAGGCTGTTTGAAATCGATTTCGAATTCACATCGTGGGTAAGAAGGCTTCGGAAAGTCTGCGCTGCATATTTCGTACGATTGCCGTTTTCCGTGAAAATAGGATAATTCTGTTCCGCGTCGTACAACTGACTTTGCCACGAGATTTTCTGATTTCGGGCAATTTTATAGCTAAAACCTATATTCGCTGTACCGTTAAAATATTTACCGTTTCGGTTGATATACTGCTTCTCAGGAACCTCATAATTATTTTGACTGATGAAATAATTTCCGGATGCCTTAAAACTGAAATCTGAATTGCTGAAAGAAGTTTTAAAATGATTCTGGAACGTCTCATAAGAAGCCACTTCACTATGTAAAGTTGCATGAAAACCCTCATTAAATTTCAGTTCATTGTTAAGGTGAATACTTCCTCCTATTGCTCCGCTTCCGTAAACCACACTTCCGCCGCCAGCTTTCACTTCTATCGCATCATAACCGAAAATCGCGATATTATTAACATCTCCCTGTCCTAAAAGAACAGAATTGATGTTAATTCCATTCCACACAAAAGCAGTCTGCTGCGCCGTTGTTCCCCTGAAAGAAGGTGAAGAAACCGCACCGCGGCCATTTTCCTTAATATAAACAGCCGACTGAAAACGTAACGTTTCAGATAGATTGGCGGAATTTTTTTCGATGTCTTTGGGAGTAATTGTAGTAACCGGATGAAAAAGTTTCACCTTATTCATCTGATTGTCAAAAACATAAACGGTGTCAATAGCTTTCTCCTGCGCGTAAAGAAAACAACCGTATGATGCAAAAAGCAGTACTAAAGATCTTTTTAATGCCATTCCTATTTTACTTTTCCTCCGAAAGCAATGTTTTTAAGATTACATTTTGGCAGGTCTCCTGACTTTCGCTTTCTACACCTTCCCGTTTTCACAGTGGTTTATCGTAGAAATCTTATATGCGATTTACAGTTGCGGGGACAGTTTGGGATTTTCGCCCAATTCCCTTTTCATTCCAAATTAATGGAAACCAAAATTTTTGCAAAGATAACTTTTTTAATTTATTGACAAAAAAAATAGCCGTTAAGTATCTTTTTAATAAAACAATGATTTGTTGTGTTGCAAAAAAAAACAAGATCAGGAGCTTTTTCCAGCTTTCGCTACTCGCTTTTTTTGGATTCGGCGGCGGCAAAAGCCGCCGCCGAATCCAAAAAAGAGCTCAGACATGCCGCTCAATCTGGGCTAGGAAAATAAAACCGCAGAAAATAAACAGTTTTATAAAACTCAGATTCTATTGAAAAATAAATAATAATTTTCAGCCAGAATTATTTAAAATGTATTAAAAACTTACTTTAAGTTTCTTTAAATTCATTTTAAATTTAGCCGCAAAAAAGACAAAAAACTTTATTGGATTTATTTAAGTATTTCAAAAGTCTGCAAAGAGAAAAAATCTCTGATTTTTTTTAACTTATGTGCTCTTTTTTTTCCATTTCAAGGATTAAACTTAAAAAACTAAAGTGTTTAAATCTTTTGCATTTTTTGTGGAAAAAAGTTTAAGCAAGTTTTTTAATTACTTTAAAATAAGCATCACTAAGGAAGAAAATCAAAGATTTTCAAAAACTAATGGGTTCTTCTATTTTAAATACGCATCATTCAAAATCTCATGTGACTTATGTGATGAAAGAAAGTCCCTTCTTAAAAAACTTTCCCTTAAATAAAAATCCAGCCAGGAGTTTAAACTTTTTAAAATAAAAATAAAAACGCTAAGGTGAAAGGTTTGATAAAATTTCTATTCTTTTAAGACACAAGGAGAAAATTAAAAATTTTCTTTTATAATGCTGATGAAATTTTATCGCAGATAAAATCCTTGCGCCTTAAAGCATACTATCTTAAACAACTTTGCGCCCTTGCGAAAATCCAACCTGAATTCTTATTTACTATTATTTAAACATTTTAACTATAAAAAAGTACCGTCAAAATAAAACGGCAGAAGATCCTTAATAGAATGTACCTTCACCACCTCATCATTCAGATTAGAAAAATAAAGCTCAATATTTTCATTCTGCTTCGTTTCATATTCAATAATGCTCTGTCTGCACGATCCGCATGGTGGAATCGGCGGATTTTTCTCAGAAAACTCCTTCGGTCCGCCTACAATAAAGATTTTCTTTATTTTTTCAGACGGAAAATTTGCCCCGATCCAGAAAAGAGCAGTCCTTTCCGCGCAAAGCCCCGAAGGATACGCCGCATTCTCCTGATTGTTCCCGGTGTAGATCTCTCCGTTTTCCAGAAGCACAGAACAGCCAACCAGAAAATGAGAGTAGGGAGCATAAGCATTCTCGCGCGCTTCTTTCGCTTTTGCAAATAATTTTTTTTCTATATCGTTCAGTTCAGCGTTATTGTTAAAATATTCGTAACTGATATGAGTTTCTTTTTTCATATATTGTGGGTTTAAAAAAAGGGGGATAAATTTACTTTTTTTTCATGAGGTGGGCAACACCATCACATTCTTTAAAAATTTTAAAAATCAGATCAAAAAATGTTATACACTCCAATCAGATTCAGAAATGTTGAGTTGAAAAACCGTTGGGTAATGTCTCCAATGTGTATGTATTCTTCCGAAAACGGATTAGCCAACGACTTTCATTTTGTGCATTACGGAAGCAGAGCGCAGGGCGGAACAGGATTAATCATCGTTGAAGCAACGGGAGTAGAACCCCGCGGAAGAATTACCAATCACTGTATGGGAATCTGGAACGACGAACAGGCAGAAAAACTCCAGAAAATTGTAAAATTTGTACACCAGAACTCAGAAACCAAAATAGGAATTCAGCTTGCGCATGCCGGAAGAAAAGGATCTGCATGGAACAATGTACAGATCCCTATTGAAGAAGGCTGGGAAACCATCGCACCAAGTCCGATTCCGTATCATCCGACCGAAAGAATTCCACATGTTTTAACCATTGAGGAAATTAAAGAACAGGTTGAAAACTTCAGACAGGCAGCAAGAAGATCTGTAGATGCAGGTTTCGATGTCATAGAGATTCACGCGGCACACGGTTATCTTATCCATCAGTTTTTATCACCGCTTTCCAACATTAGAACCGATGAATATGGCGGAAGTTTCGAGAACAGAATACGGTTTTTAATTGAAATTGTAGACGCCGTGAATGAAGAATTAAATGAAAATGTCGCTTTATTTGTAAGAATTTCCGGAACAGAATACGCAGAAAACGGCTGGGAAATAGAAGACAGTGCCGAGCTTGCTAAAATCCTTAAAAACCATTCGGTAGATCTTGTTGATGTTTCCAGTGGAGGAAATATTCACGGAGTAAAAATTCCGGTTCACGAATGCTATCAGGTTCCGCTTGCGTCACAGGTGAAAAATGATTCAGCAACAAAAACAGGAGCTGTAGGATTAATTACGAGAGTCAATCAGGCAGAGGAAATTCTGCAGAAAGGAGAGGCAGATTTAATATTTATCGCAAGAGAAAGCTTAAGAAATCCTTACATCGCAGTTCAGGGTTCTTTTGAAATGGATGAAGAATGCTTCTTTCCGCATCAGTATTTAAGAGCAAAAATTTCTAAATAATTTTTTTATATATTTGAGAATCATAACCATATATTACAATGAAAATAGAAGACTTTATGCTGCCTTGTCCCATCAAGAAATTCTTTGGAATCGATTGTTTTGGGTGCGGAACGCAGAGAGCTATCGTCATGGTTTTTGAAGGCAGATTTGGCGAAGCATTTCATATGTTTCCTGCAGTCTACACTTTATTGCTTTTTTTCGGAACGGTTTTCCTCAATTTTGTAGACAGAAAACGGAATTACAGTAATATTTTAGTTTTTCTTGCGATTATCAATGCCGTCATTATGGTTACTTCTTATTTTTATAAACATTTATACTTACCTATACATTAATCAATTAAATTATAACTATGGAACAACAAAAATTACCTAATGCAACGGCGGTACTAATCTTAGGAATTGTATCAATTATCGGATGTTGCTGTTACGGACTTCCGGGACTTATTGCAGGGATCATTGCATTGGTTCTGGCCAAAAAAGACGGAGAACTTTACAGAAAAAATCCGACAGCTTATTCAAATTACGGACAATTGAATGCCGGAAAAATAATGGCAATCATCGGAATTGTATTAAGTATTTTATACGTAGTTTACGTTGTTGTCATGATTTCTACTCTTGGCTGGGACGCTATGAAAGACCCGCAACTGATGCAGGAAAGAATGAGAGAACTGATGGGACAGTAATTTCTTATTAATTTAAAAATAAAAGCCTTCTTTCAATCGAGAGAAGGCTTTATTATTTCTTAAAGGAAAATTTATTTCACAATAAACTTCAATGAAGAAGCATCTAACTTTAAAATATAAATTCCCTGCTCGAGATTTTTAATTTTAATAGAATTTTTACTGTTTTTAAAAGGCTGATCTATTGTCTGCATTACTTTTCCGTGAAGATTATAGATCTCCGCTTTCTTAATATTCTGCGTTTCTCCTTTTACAAAAATTTCATTGTTGGAAACAGGATTAGGCGAAATCTGTAATGTATTCTGATCTGAAATTAATTCGGAAGAAATACTTTGAATCTGCTTTGCCATTCCCGAATAACAGGTCCAGCTCAGATCATCAAGAGCAACTCTGTTGGTGGTAGAATTATTTTCTAAAGTTACCACCACATTCCCCGGAATATTAATATTGCTTATTGTGGTAGTTGCCGCACTGATGTTGTAAGGAATTGTTCCAACAGCCGTTCCGTTTACTTTAACGGTGAAAGTTCCGTTAGAACCTGTAAATTTCAGTTGAGTAGTTACAGTCAGTGATCCAATTCCATTCGCTGAACTGCTTGAAGTTAACGCGCCGTCTCTTATTGTAATCGCTTTGTTGGAAATCGTCTGATCCGTTCTTGCATCCGTTGCTGTCCACGTAATGCCGTTGTTTGTCCATGTTCTCGTTAAATATCCTGTTGTACCTGCAGGAATATTTTCAAAATTTTCATAGACGCAATTTGTCGGAGGAGGAACCGCATCCGTAGTTCCCGAAACTGTAGAGCTGTTGGCTGAAGAATTTCCTGCAGCATCTTTAGCAATCACATTAAAGGTATAAGTTGTGGAAGCATTTAAGCCTGAAATAGTCGCAGAAGTTGCACTTACCGATGTTTTTAAACTTCCGTTCATGTAGACATCATACGAAGTAACGCCAACATTATCTGACGAAGCATTCCACGACAGCGAAATGCTGCTTGGCGAAGTTCCCGTAACCGCAAGACCGGTAACAGTGGAAGGAGCCTGTGTATCGATCGGAGCATTGGTTGTACCTGAAACGATAGAGCTGTTCGGAGATGAATTTCCAGCAGCATCTTTTGCTACAATATAAAAAGGATAAGTAGTGGAAGGACTTAATCCGGAAATGGTTGTAGAAGTGGAGCTTACTGTTGCCTGTAAATTTCCGTTCATATATACATTATACGACGTAACCCCGACATTATCGGTTGAAGCATTCCATGAAAGCGAAATGCTGCTTGAAGTAGTTCCGGAAACACTAAGCCCTGTCACGGTTGTCGGAGCCTGTGTATCTGCGGGAGCCCAGATCTGGTTTACATAATTCGGATTATCGATAAAAGGATTTCTGTTTCCCTGATAAGCATAGGTAGCATTATTCCGGTTGATTTCCGCCTGAGATACAGGATCCTGATTGTGCCAAGCCAGCAGAACATTAAGTTCCCAGGTCTGCAATCCCGGAAAAGCAGAATTACCTAAAATATCTCCCGAAGAAAATGTAGCAAGCTTACTCTGATAGCGGGTTACAAAATAAAAAATCATACGCGCAACATCCCCTTTAAATTCATTAACAGGTTCAAAAACAATCCCAGAATATCCGGGTGAAGCAGAACTTCCAAGTTTAGAACCGTTAGACGATAGCGAAGTCGCAGTTCCTACGATTCCAAAAGGATAATCTGCCCTCATGGCATTTACTTTTCCGTCTGTTGCTCTGATGAAATTGATGTCGGAATACATCGGCGAAGCAGAATTAAACAAACTCTGAGGAATAATATGTTCTCTGTTATAGCAATTTCCTTCTTCTGTATACGTTCCGCATTGGTTGGTTACAGGAATAAAATTGTAAGGATCTGCGCCGGTAGGATTTTCAGAATAAATGTCTAAAATAGAACCGTCGTTTTCATAATTTTTGTCGATGTCGGTTATTTTAAAACCCGTCCATAGTGCGTTGTAGCCTTTGTCCTGATGACCGTTCGTAATAATTGAACTCAATGCTGTTTTCAGAGAAGCTCCGGAAAGTCCGTTGGCAGAATTATAATAACCCGCAGGAGCCTGAGCATTTGCCAAAACTGAAGCAAATCCCCACATTAATAGTTGTTTTTTCATGGTAAATTTTTAAGATCGTAATATTACCATAAAATTTATAAATATAAAATTACAGAATCGTTAATTTTTAATGAAATTCATATAAAATAAAAGCCTTCTTTCAATTGAGAGAAGGCTTTATTATTTCTTAAAGGAAAATTTATTTCACAATAAACTTCAATGAAGAAGCGTCTAATTTTAGAATATAAATTCCCTGCTCCAGATTTTTAATTTTAATAGAATTTTTACTGTTTTTAAAAGGCTGATCAATGGTCTGCATTGCTTTTCCATGAAGATTGTAGATCTCCGCTTTCTTAATATTCTGCGTTTCTCCTTTCACAAAAATTTCATTATTGGAAACAGGATTAGGCGAAATCTGTAATGTATTCTGATCTGAAATTAATTCGGAAGAAATACTTTGAACCTGTCTTGCCGTTCCGGAATAACAGGTCCAGCTCAGATTATCAATAGCAACTCTGTTGGTGGTAGAATTGTTTTCTAAAGTTATAACGACATTCCCCGAAATATTAATATTGCTTATAGTGGTTGTTGTTGCAGAGGTATTGTAAGGTACGGTTCCTACCGCTGTTCCGTTTACTTTAACGGTGAAGGTGTCATTGGAACCTGTAAATTTCAGTTGGGTAGTTACCGTTAATGAGCCAATTCCATTCGCTGAACTGCTCGATGTTAATGCGCCGTCTCTAATGGTGATTGCTTTGGTGGAGATCGTCTGATCTGTTCTGGAATCTGTTGCTGTCCATGTAATCCCATTATTTGTCCATGTTCTTGTTAAATAAGAAGCCGAACTTTCAGAAGGAATGGTCTCAAATGTTTCGTTACCGCAGCTTGACGAGCTTGGTGGAGTAGATGTACCTCCGGAACCAGAAGCGGAGCCCCAGATTTGGGTCACGTAGTTAGGATTATCGATAAAAGGATTTCTGTTTCCCTGATAAGTATAAGAAGCATTGTTTCTGTTAATTTCCGCCTGAGAAACGGGATCCTGATTATGCCAAGCCAATAAAACATTCAGTTCCCAAGTCTGCAAACCCGGAAAAGCAGAACTGCCCAACATATTTCCGGATGTAAACGTGGAGAGTTTGCTTTGGTATCTCGTAACAAAATAAAATACCATTCTTGCTACATCACCTTTAAATTCATCAATAGGCTCGAACACTGTTCCCGAGAAACCTGAAGAAACAGAATTTCCAAGCTTAGAACCGTTTTTTGAAGTAAACGTTGCAGTTCCCACCTTTCCGAAAGGATAATTAGAGCGCATTCCGTTTACTTTTCCGTCTGTAGCTCTGATAAAATGAATATCTGAAACCATAGGAGAGGCTTCGTTAAAAAAGCTCTGAGGAATAATATGTTCACGGTTATAACAATTTCCTTCCACCGAATAAGTTCCGCATTGGTTGGTAACCGGTGTAAATTTGTAAGGATCTGTACCTACAGGTTTTTCTGAGTAGATGTCCAGAATAGAACCATCATTCTCATAGTTCTTGTCGATGTCAGTTGTTTTGTACGCCGTCCAAAGTCCGTTGTAGCCTTTGTCAAGATGTCCATTCGTAATAATGGTGCTTAAAGCCGTTTTCAGGGAAGCGCCGGAAAGTCCGTTAGCAGAGTTGTAGTATCCCGAAGGAGCCTGAGCATTTGCTAAAACAGAAGCAAATACAATCATTAGTAATCGTTTTTTCATGTCAAGATTTTAGACTTTAAGATTACTATAAATTTATCAATAAAAAATTACGGAATTGTTAAATTTAATTATGCGTAGAATGGTATGCAAGATTAAACTTTGTTTTTTTATTGAAAATGAGATGATTTTGAATGGTTTTAAGTAATATTGAAAATAAAAATTTAGAATGTATTAAAATTACATTTGGCAGATATTTTGTCTTATTCTGGAAAATCACCATTATGAATCACAAAATAAAAATTGCACTGGCATTAATTACCGGCGGGACTTTGGTTTATCTTAGCCGAAAGATGAAAAACTCAAAGAATGAACCTGAAATTTTCACAGGAGAAGACGGCAAAGTCTATAAGAAGGATGAAACTTATTTAACCACAGATGGTAAAATGTACAAAAACGGAAAAGAAGTACATTTCAAAACCCCTGAAACATCAGAAAAATCTGTAAACCGGAATTTCCAGAATGATAGAATTCAGAAAAATTATGAAGCTCATCCCCAAAATGTCGGCTATCATCATAAAGGAACGAGACATCATTAATTCAATAAAAAAGTCAATGCAATTACTGCATTGACTTTCTTATATATTTGATTGATTTATATCTTATTTCATCGGAGGATAATTCTTCATAATTTCCGCCATAATTTCAGGAATTTGCTTTTGTTTCGCTTTAGGTCTGTCAACAGAAATTCCGCTTCCGATTCCCTGCCAAACCAGTTTATTGGTTTTAGCATCTACCAGATCCACAATAATTGCCCCTTCATTATAGTTGCTCGTCCATGTTCTGTTCATGCCTATTCCCCATCCGAAAGGTCCGCCCCAACCCCATGCTCCGTAAGGTGAAGTCGTGGTAACGTCCGTTACTTTTTTATGGTTGGCTTTTATATTTACAATCAGATCAGGATTTTCTCCGGATTGAAGACCTTTGCTTTGAAGCTGTCTCGACAGTTCATTCAAAACTCTGTCTTTATCAATATCATTCAGTTTTAAATCATCAATTCTTAATTTATAAGTTTTGTATGAATTAAAATTTGCCGTGTCCGCATAGTCAGAACGTACGTTGAAAGGACTGCAAGACGTTAAACCCAAAGTAGCCGAAGCTAACAGTAAGAAGATATATCGCTTCATTTTATTTATTTTTTTTATCGTTTTTAATAAATGTATCGGTCTTTTTATCGTATCCGTAAGGACAATGTCTACAGCCACTTTTACAGCAATGTCCTCTCTTCAGATGAAACTTTTCCGTAAAAACTTTATACCCCTGCTCGTTGTAGTAAAAGTCTTCACCTTCTTTGATGTCAAAAAGTGCCATAGGTTAAATCTCTAAGTCAAAAAACTTTATATTTGTTAGTATGATAATTATATGCCAAAAGCCTTTAAAAAAATTAAAAATCAACGGCATCGCTCTGTTCCCTTTTATCTTCATTAGGAATCCCGAAGATAAGAAAAATAAAATATTGATTAATCATGAAAAAATACATTTAAGACAACAGTTGGAAATGCTCATTATTTTCTTCTATATTTTTTATGTAATCGAATATTACTATTGGTTTTTTAAACTGAAGAACAGTTATCAGGCTTATAAAAGAATTTCTTTTGAAAGAGAAGCTTATTCCAACGAACATAATTTGAACTATCTCAGGAAAAGAAAATTCTGGAGTTTCAGAAAATACCTTTAAAATTAGAAAATAGTTATCAGGGATTAGATTTCCAATAACACCTCACAAAATTCCCCTCCTCTGGAGGGGTGGCAAAAATTCGAAAGAATTTTTGACGAGGTGGTCAAATATGTAAAAATAAAATTAACCCATCCTTACCTTCAATGATAAACCTCACATTTTCAAACCAAAATTAAACATCTAAAAAACACTATTTTTGTAAAATAGATTCAGCCTAAATGGTATTAAATATTCCATCCGAAAAAATCCCGATTCAGGAAATTCCTCTTGGTAAAAAAGTGAGACTTTTCATGAAAAGGGAAGATTTAATTCATCCTCAGATTTCAGGAAATAAATACTGGAAGCTTTTTTTCAATATTAATAATTATCTGTCCGGAAATTCGGAAAAACCCTACATCATTACTTTTGGAGGTGCATTTTCAAACCATATTTCTGCCGTTTCTGCAGTCGGAAATTTAGCAGATATTCCGACTTTAGGGATTATAAGAGGAGAGGAGCTGAAAGACAAATGGCGCGACAATCCGACTTTACTTTTTGCCAGAAGAAACGGAATGAATCTGAAGTTTGTAACGAGGGAAGAATATCGCCACAAAGAAAAACTGACTGAATTTTTACAAAAAGAATTCCCGGAAGCGCTCATCGTACCGGAAGGAGGAACCAATGAAGCCGCTGTAGAAGGCGTAAAAATGATGCTGAATGACGATACAAAAGATTTTGATTATCTTTGCACCGCAGTCGGAACAGGAGGAACGGTTGCCGGAATTTTAAAATTCAGTGAAGAAAATCAGAAAGTTATAGGATTTAAAGCGGTTGACGATGATTCGCTGGAAAATAAAATCGCTGAACTAACTTCTAAGAAAAATTTTGATCTAATAGATTCAGGTTTTGGAGGTTATGGCAAAATAAAGGACGAAAATGTTCGTTTTATTAATGATTTTAAAGAGAAATACGGAATTCCGCTGGAGCCGGTCTATACAGGAAAGATGATGCAGAAAATTTTCGAATTGATAGATGAAGATTATTTTCCTGAGAACAGCAAAATTTTGTGCTTCCACACCGGCGGTTTGCAGGGGATTGAAGGAGCCAATTTGCTTTTAGAAAAACAGAACAGAAATTTAATTATATAATTTAAATTGAAAAACATGAAAAGACTTTTCACCATCGTAAGCCTTTTAGTTTTATCAAAATTCTCAGCTCAGACCTGGGCAACCGAAGATCAGTATATCCAGAAATTTGCAAAATATGCAGTGGAGGAAATGGAAAAATATAAAATTCCCGCTTCCATCACGCTTGCACAGGGACTTTTGGAAACGGGAGGCGGACAAAGCCGATTAGCTCTGGAAGGGAAAAACCATTTCGGGATTAAATGTAAAGAAGACTGGACAGGAAAAACCATGAAGCACACCGATGACGCTCCGAATGAATGTTTCCGTGTTTACGACGATCCGCGACAGTCGTATGAAGATCATTCCATCTTTTTATCAACAAGGAAGTATTACGCCAATCTTTTCAATTTAGATATGAAAGATTACAAAGCGTGGGCAACAGGTCTTAAAAAAGCAGGTTATGCAACAAATCCCCGATACGCTTCCATATTAATCGGGAAAATTGAAAGGTATAAATTGTACGAATTCGACAATACCAACTCAAAAGAAGCTTTATACGCCGTTCTGAAACTGTATCCGGATCTGAAAGACGACAGAGCTTTCATGGCTCAGCTGGAACCGGAAAAATATACCAAAAAAGTAAAAGAACCTGTAACCGTTGAGGTTCCTTACAAACAGACTTCTTACGCTCAGCAACAGAAAAGAGTGGAAAGAATTAAAACAAAAGCGGAAATTCTTAATACCATTTTAATTAAAAGTCATCCGAATGACGGATTAAAATACATCATCATTCCTGAAGATACCAACGTGGAATTCATTGCCAAAAAATTCAAAATCAGTGAAAGCAAACTCATGAAATGGAATGAACTCGAAAGTGATGTTCTGAAGAAAAATGAAATTGTTTTCCTCGAATCTAAAAATTCTGACGGAGTTACTGCAACTTACAAAGCCGAAGCAGGCGAAGATATGCATGATATCGCCCAGAAATTCGGAATTAAATTAAATAAATTATACGCTAAAAACAGAATGGATGAAGGACAGAAACCTTCCGCCGGACAAGTAATTTATTTGATTGATAAAAAACCCAGAAATTAATTTTCGTTGATGGTTTATAGTTGTTGGTTAAAACTAACAGCTATAAACTGTTAACCAACAGTGACATATGAAATACCAAAGAAGTTCAGCTTTATTCGAAGAAGCTTACAAATACATTCCGGGAGGCGTAAATTCTCCGGTGAGAGCATTCAAATCTGTAGGAGGAGTGCCTGTTTTTATGAAATCTGCAAAAGGAGCCTATCTTACGGATGCGGATGATAATACCTACATCGATTACATCAATTCGTGGGGACCTGCTATTTTAGGACATACGCATCCCGAAGTTTTGAAAGAACTGAAAATTCAGGCTGAAAAAGGATTCTCTTTCGGAGCACCCACAGAACTGGAAACGGAAATCGCAAAATTCATTACAGAAAACGTTCCGAATGTAGATCAGATCAGAATGGTTTCTTCGGGTACGGAAGCCTGTATGAGCGCGATCAGATTGGCGAGAGGCTTTACAGGAAGAGATAAGTTTATAAAATTTGAAGGCTGCTATCACGGTCATTCAGATTCATTTCTGATAAAAGCGGGTAGTGGTGCAGCGACTTTCGGAAATCCGAATTCTCCGGGCGTAACGGCTGGAACGGCAAAAGATACTTTACTGGCAAGATACAATGATTTTGAGCAGGTTGAAGATCTTTTCAGACATAATCAAGGCGAAATTGCAGCGGTAATTATTGAGCCGGTTGCCGGAAATATGGGCTGTGTTTTGCCGGAAAATGAATTCCTTCAGAAATTAAGAACAATCTGCGATGAAAACGGAGCTTTATTAATCTTTGATGAGGTGATGACAGGTTTCAGATTAGCTTTTGGAGGAGCTCAGGAACTGTACAACGTAAAAGCGGATTTGGTAACATACGGAAAAGTGATCGGAGGCGGACTTCCGGTAGGTGCTTTTGCAGGAAGAAACGAAATTATGGATTATCTGGCTCCAAAAGGAGGCGTTTATCAGGCAGGAACATTAAGCGGAAATCCTTTAGCCATGAGAGCCGGACTGAAAACTTTACAGTTGATAAAAAATGATCCGGAATTCTTCAACAGACTGGCAAAAACTACGGAAACTTTGGATTTTGAAATTGGCAAAATTTTAAATGAAAAAGGAATTGCCCACAAAATCAACAGAAAAGGATCTATGATGTCTGTATTCTTCCATATTAACAGGGTTTCTAATTTTGATGAAGCTCAGGAAGCCAATCATGCATTGTTTAATAATTTCTTCCATCAGATGCTGCAAAACGGAGTTTATCTTCCACCGAGTGGTTATGAGACTTATTTCATCAGTGATGCGATTAAAGACAGAGAAATAGATATGACGCTGGAAGCAGTAAGAAAATTCGAATATTCTTAGTTGAAAAAATATTAAAGGATAGATGATTTTCAATCCTTTGTTGAAACAGAATCGGCTTCAGATTTATCTGAAGCCGATTGTTTATTTTATACAATTAATTTTTATTGTAAAGAAGACCAACCGATTGCCCAAGCCGGATTTCCAAGCTTATTTCCTGCCCCAATTGCATCTGTTTTTTCGTTGTAGGTATTGCTTAAGAGTGTTACACTGGAACCTGAAGTTGAGGTAGCAGTTACTTTATTCGTAACATTCGTATCGAAAAAAGCATCTTTAATTTTACTTTGTCCGTTAATATAGGTCACAGTCGGATCACTTTCAATAGAAAATCCGTTGGTCCAGTTAGAAACCACTACATTTTCAAAACTAGCATACGTTCCGGAATATAATCTGATGGCTTTGGATTCTCCCGAAGTTCCGCCTAAGAGCGTCACATTTTTAACAGTAGGGCTGGAAACTGGAGTTGCAGCAGGATTCGAAGTATTGTTAAGTCCTTTTATTGCGGCATTTCCAGAGCCGTTTGTTTTTCTTTTAGTAAAAATATTGGTAGCGGTTCCGATCCATCCGTCTGTCCATACAAAAGCATCATCTTCGTTTCCTATGGAGACGATGTTGGAAAGATTTACCGTTCCTCCATACATCTGGATTCCGTCTTCTGCACCATTAATCAAAGCAATATTCTCAACTTTCGTATCACTTCCTACCCCAAAAAGAGAAAGTCCGTTGAATTTTACATTGGTTGAAAAACTCACTCCCGCGTTTTCAATTTTCACATAAGTCAGAGAACCTGAATTATCTGTTGCTGAAGTTCCCCCGTAAGCGGAATTTAAAATTTCCGAAGCGTTAGTTGTACCAGTGTTTACAGGAGCTTTTCCGCAGATAACAACACCGCCCCAACTTCCCGAAGCTTCTGTGGAAGATCTGAAGGAAACCGGCGAATTAAAGGTTCCGTTCGCGTACAACTGTCCTCCCTGTTCCACTAAAAGGTAAGAAGATGCTCCTGCTGTGGCAACAATTCTCGTTCCTGCCGGAATAACAAGTTTTCCTCCGTTTTTTACAGTAACAGCACCATTAAGTACATATACTTTTGTGGCATCCAGAGTTACAACCTGTCCACTTGTAACTTCCCCTTTGAAATTACTTGGATCTTTTGCAATTCCTACAACCGGAATAGTCGCAACGTCCTCATCTTCTTTATTACAAGAATGAACAACAAGCGATGTACTGATAATAAAAGCTGCTAAAATATGCTGAAAGCGGTTTTTCATAATGTTTTTAGATTTTACTTCTTAAACAGACTGTTAAAGATCTGTTTATTTGAAAAGACCAAATTACCATTTTTCTTCTTATTTTCCCAATTGTATTTTAATGAATATAAAATTGTATCTATTCATGAAAACGGCATCGGAAAAATCTTTCCGATGCCGTTTTTTGAATTAAATATGAAGAAACTAATTACTAATTATTAATTCATAGCGTCTGTAGTATCAAAGCTAGAAAGCCCTGTCCATCCTTTAGCCCAGTCTGGTAATGCTGTACCGTTACCTGCGCCTACTGCAGAATTATTTTCTGTAAAGATCGAAGTGATGTCTACCGCAGTTCCCGCTGTATTTTTAGCTTTAGATTTTGTGGTAACATTTACAAATCTTAAGTTTTTGATGTAAGAACCACCCTGAAACCATGTTAAAGTTCTGTCTGTTTCAAAATCAAGACCTGTTGTAAAGTTGGCTAAAACGATGTTGTCAAACTGACCGTTAGAACCAGCTCTTACTTTCATCCCTTGCGATTCTGATCCTGCAGTGTTTCCTAAGAAAGTAGCATTGTTGATCACCGGATTAGAAGCTCCGTTTCCGAAAGTTGTGTTAGGGTTTGTATCCTGAGTATCGGCTTCAATTCCTCTGTTTCCTGGCTCGGCAGCAGTCTGGTAAGCCTTCATTCTTGCAGCATACAGATAATTTACCGTTCCTCTGTATCCTTCCGTCCAGTCGAAAGAATCATCTCCAACACCGGTTACCACAACGTGATCCAGATTTACGTTTCCTCCGAAGCACTCTACACCATCATCTGCACCAGTAGTAACGTATACGTAAGAAATTGTAGTTCCGCTACCTACTCCGAAAAGAGAAAGTCCGTTGAATTCTTTTTCAGGATTGTATTTGAAACCACTGTCTTTAATTACCAGATATTTAATGATACCTGAATTATCACCGGTATTCGTTCCACCGTATGTTAAATCTCCCAATTCTGAAGTAGAAGTACCTGAAGAAGTTCTGTTGGTAGGAGCGTTACCTAAGATCACGATTCCTCCCCAATGTCCTTGTTTGTGCGTAGTACCTTCAAAAATTACCGGATTAGAAGAAGTTCCGTTTACGAAAATTTTACCCCCTCTGTCTACGATAAGGTAATTTGCACCTTCCGCTACCGTAATTCTTGTTCCTGCAGGAATGATAAGGCTTGCGCCGCTTTCTACCATTACCTTACCGGTGATTGTATATACTTTTGACGGGTCTAATGTTATAGTGGTTCCGGCAGCAATATTTCCTTTGAAATTGCTTGGGTCGATTGTTGAGATTGTATCTGTAGTATCATCATCAGAGTTGCTGCACGAAACGGCAACGGATGAGAATGCCGCAGTTAACGAGAAGAAAAGAGCAGCTTTTAAGATTGTTTTTTTCATAACTTTTTATAGATTTTTATTTTTATTAAAATTTATATGATAGATTTAATCCTAACTGACGACCTTTCGTGTAGTCTTTGTGGATAAATGTTTTAGTGGTGTTTTCCTGTTCGATTTTAAAGTGAGGATTCAGTAAGTTCTTTGCAGAAATTCCGATTCCGATTTTATTTAAGGTAAAGCTTAAGTTCATATCCAGAATTTCTCTCGGTACTTCGTAAAAGTTTCCGATGAATCCTGTTCCTACAGAATAAAGACTTTTACCGATATGAGAATAGGATACTACGAAGTCTAAGCTGTTTACATTATTCCATTTATAGTTATATCCTACGTTTACGTTGGCAATAAAATCTGCAACTCCCTGAATTTTATCTTTCGGAGTGTTGAATACGATTGTTTTACCTCCGTTATTTTTAGCAATTTCGTTTTCAGATTTAAATTCCTGTTCAGAGTGCATATAAGTAGCATTTAGGAAAGTGTACACTTTAGAATTATTCCACGAATACAGGTCTTTTCTGAATTCAGCTTCTGCTCCTACAATATAACCCCAATCTGAAATGTTGAAATACGTCATGTCACTTGGTGCAGAACTCGCATAGCTTGTTCTTGCAATCGCGTTCTGGATATATTTTCCGAAAGCTGTTACAGAGATAAGCTCTCCCGATTTCGGAAACATTTCCCATTTAAGATCTAAATTGTAATTGTCCGAAGGATTCAGGAACTGGTTTCCGTAAGTATTTGTCGTTACATCATAATAAGCAATCGGAATAATTTCTTTTGCCTGTGGTAATGTGTATGATTTTGAGAAAGCCAATCTTAAATTCTGCTTGTCATTAACGCTGTATTTAGCATTTAAAGCAGGTAAGAATTTATTGTATTGCTTATTCTTTTTACCGTCCTGTGCAATTGGATCCAACCATTTCATCTGCATATCGATATAATCGAAACGGCCTCCAACCTGGATGATGAATTTATCAGAAAGTGTGATGTCAACATTCGCTAACCCAGACTGAATATTCTGCTTTGCAGTATAATAAAAAGGATTAAACAATTTATTAATCGGCTGGAATGTAATGTAAGAGAATAAAGAATTGTTTCCTGCATTAATGTATCCGTCGATATTGTTAGGATCTACAGGTACCACATTGCTGAAGTTCATACCGATGGTGGTATTTTCAAACCTTCTGTCTTTGTACTGTCCGTCGTATCCTAATGTTACTTTGAATTTTTCAAAAGTTTTGGTAAGATAAGCATGACCTAAAACCGTATTATCCTTAAGTTCATCAAAATATCTGTGGTTGTTGATCGCACTTCCTGCAATTAGCTGAGAGTTTGTTGCATCAATAGTATTCTGAAGACGGTCTGGTCTTTTACTGTTGAGCATATTGTATCCTAAAGCCCAGTCTGCAGACCATGTTTCACCCAGTTTGTGAGTACCCAGTAACTGATTTACCCAGGTTGTGGTAATTTTATTATCACCTCTGTTAATGATCACATTTCTGTCTACATCATAAGAATATCCCTGATAAATTTTTGCCGACTGATCGGAAGAATGAATGTAGTTGGAGGTAAAGCTGATTCTGTGATTAGAGTTGATTTTATACCCCAGATTAACCAATGCAGTAGTGTTTGTTTTGTAATTAAAACGCTCTACGCTTGTATAATTTTTACTTGGCGTGTTATCGAAGAAATAATAACCTTCCTGTCCTTGGCTGTATTCATAAGAATTTTCAAATCCTGCGTAAGCAAATAATGAAAGCTTACCGAAAGTCGCCCCACCTTCAATATTCATATCTGTATTAAAAGGATTTCTGGCATTTTTAAAATTCCAGCTCGTCTGGAAAGGATATTTCTGATAAGGATTTCCTTTGGTGAAAGTAGTTTCTTTATATCCGAAGAATCCGGGTGCTCCGTCCTGAACTTTGAAGTCTTTTTTATCGAATGTCTGAAGATTAATGCTGCTTCCTAATCCTATCTTAAAATAAGGCTTTCCGGTATGCTCCTTAGAAACAATGTTTACATTCGCTCCGCCGAAATCTCCAAGCATTTTAGGATTATAGACTTTATCTAAAGAAATATATTCGATCATTGAGGTTTTGAAAATCTCAAGATTGATGTTTTTATATTCCGGATCGTCCGATGGAATCGGCAGTCCGTTTAACGTAGTGCTGTTGTATCTGTCACCAAGACCTCTTACGAAAATCTGTCCGCTTCCTTCCTGCTTTGTCGTTCCGGTAGCCTTTGTTACAGCTGTTGCAGCATCTCCTACACCTTGCTTGGCAAGCTGTACAGAACCTACGCGTTCTATAACTTCTACAGACTTTTTCTGTAAGTTGATAAGGTTCGCTTCAGTTCCTTTTTTAGTAGATCCTTTAATGACTACACCTTCGATTTTCTTTTCTTTCTTTACGGTGTCGTTTTTGGTCTCTTGAGCGTAAAGTACAGTTCCCGATGTTGTTAAAAACAAAACTGCGATACTCAGTTTTCTAAAATTCATTTCTTTTTTACTATATTCTTTCGGTGCAAAGGAATAAAGAATTAACGGAGGAAATGGTTTAGGGAAATTTAATTTTTTCTTAACTAAACATTAAGAAAAGAATATAATTGTTAACTTTATGTGAACGATACCCGTTTTGTTAAACAGTGATTAAAATATTATTAACTTTGACTCGTAAAAATTAAAAATGAACCAAAAGAAAATCCTCTTAATCGACGACGAACTGGATATTTTAGAGATTCTGTCTTACAACTTGGAAAAGGAAGGCTACGACATTTATACAGCCACTAATGGAAATGAAGGTATCGACAAAGCAAAGGAAATTGTTCCGGATCTGATTTTATTGGATGTCATGATGCCCGAAAAAGACGGTATCGAAACTTGCCAGGAACTTAGAAAAATTAAAGAACTGCAAAAAACTTTAATTGTTTTTCTTTCCGCAAGAAGCGAAGAGTTTTCACAATTAGCCGGTTTTCAGGCAGGTGCAAACGACTATATTGTTAAATTAATCAAACCGAAAATTCTGATCTCTAAAGTAAACGCTTTATTGCAGTTAACTTCTCAGGTATCTGATAATTCTAAATTAATCGAAATCGGAGATTTAATTATTGATAAAGACAACTTCAGGGTTTCTAAAAACGGACAGCAGTTTCTGCTTCCTAAAAAAGAATTCGATCTTTTGTATTTATTGGCTTCCAACACGGAAAAAGTTTTCAAAAGAGAAGAAATTCTGGAAAAAGTCTGGGGAAATGACGTAATCGTGGGAGAAAGAACCATCGACGTTCACATCAGAAGACTAAGAGAAAAATTAGGAATCAATACGATTCAGACATTAAAAGGAATTGGGTATAAACTTATTGTTTAATACTCAATTTCAATTTCTTACCTTTACATCAACCAATAAAATTTTGTAAAATTGAAATTTTACAGACTTACCCTCGTCGCCTCTTGTCTTCTGACATTGGTGATGTTTCTTTTAGTAATCATTTTCGATTCACTAAAGGATATCTATTACAGTACACCATTTTTTAAAATCGGACTGATTATTTGTCTTGTCCTGATTTTTATCATCAATTATATCGTATTGGAACTATTGTTCAATTATTATGGTAAAAAGCAGGTTCGTGGTCTTTCACAGCTTTTGCCGCAGGAAATTGTTCATGATGATGATGAAAATATCACCATTAAAGAACTCGGAGAAAGATTCTCAGATCTCAATCAGAGAAAAATCACAGAGCTGGATATGATGAAAGAAATGGAAAGCTACCGGAAAGAATACATCGGAAACGTTTCCCACGAACTGAAAACACCTCTTTTTTCCATTCAGGGATACGTAGAAACGCTGCGCGACGGCGGAGTGGATAATCTTACGATTCGTGATAAATATCTGGAAAGAATAGATAAATCCGTAGAGCGTTTAATTGCCATTGTAACGGATCTCGATATGATCAACAGGCTTGAAGCCGGCGAAATTAACCTTACCGTTTCCAAATTTGATGTCAATCTATTAATTAAAGAAATTTTTGATCTTCTTGATCTCGAAGCAGAAAAACATAACGCAAGTCTGCAGATCCAGACTTTGCAGCCACAGATTTTTGTGGAGGCAGACAAACAGAAGATTTCACAGGTCTTTATTAATTTAATTTCAAACGCGATTCATTATGCCAACAGACAGGAAGCAAAAGTTGTCGTAAAAACCAGCGTTCTTAAAAATAAAGTCTTAATTGAGGTCATAGACAACGGGATGGGCATTAAATCTGAAAGTTTACCAAGAATTTTCGAAAGATTTTACCGCGTGGAAACCAGCAGAAGCAGAAGAGAAGGAGGTTCCGGACTTGGTCTTGCCATCGTAAAACATATCCTCGAAGCGCATAATGAAAACATCACCGTGGAAAGCGTTTATCTGGAAGGAACAAAATTCAGTTTCATGCTGGAAAAAAGCAAATAATTTTTGCAAAATGTATGAAAAAAAAATATTTTAAAAAATAATGAAATATTTTTTTGTCACATCTCATTTATTTTATATTTGCAACAGAGATTTATCATAATAACAACGGCAAAAAAGTAATTTAAAAACTGATGGTTTATAAAATCCGCGTAATATTAGATGCAAAAGAAGATATTTTCCGGGATATCGAAGTAAAAGGGAAACAGACGCTTTGGAACTTACATTTAGGCATTAAGAGTGCATTCAGCTTGCAGGGAGACGAGCTTTCCACTTTTAATCTGCTTGAAGAAGACGGAACGGTAGTAAAAAGCGTTCCGTTAGAAGATATGAGTGACGATGGCGACGGAGAAATTATGTCGGATGTGTACATCGATGAGGCATTCGAAAATGCAGGAGATAAAGCTCAGTTCCAGTACGGACTTCTTGACCTTTGGGAATTTTTCTGTGAATTGGTTGAAGTTATCGACGAAACAAAAGGCGTTAATTACCCGATCACGGTCTACAGATTTGGAAATGTTCCTTTGAAAGCGCCTAGCAAAAACGGAAGTGGAGGATCCAAAAAGAAATCGGCAATGCCATTAATGGATGATGATTTCGGGTTTGATGACTTCGGAGCTACCGGAAACTTTGCAGACGAAGATGATGATGCTTTTGATGATGAGGAAGAAGAAGACTACAACGACGATGCTTTCGATGATGAAGACGATAACGATGATGAAAGATAATCCGAAGGAATTCTAAAATATATTGCCCTGAACATAAGTTTGGGGCTTTTTTATTCTGTACTGTAATCAGGAGCTGTTTCGCGCTTTCGCTACTCGCTTTTTCGTATTTTTCGGCGCGGCAGCGAAGCTGCCGCGCCGAAAAATACGAAAAGAGCTCAGACATGCCGCTTAATCGCGGCTAAGGTTTCAGATATTTGTACAAAACAGGTCAGAATACAATTTACTGCATAATATAATTTTGCCTTCCTTTTAAAATTCAATGTTCAGGGTTCTGTTTTTCCGATCACAATCCCTATTTTTGTTAAAAGAGAATTAATGAAAAAGTTAATTTTAATCGCTGTAACAGGTCTGGGAATTCTTTCCTGCACCTCTCAAAAAGCTGTAAAAAACATGACGGATTTACCTAAAGACTGGAAACACACCACAAACATTTACGAAGTAAACGTAAGACAATATACAAAAGAAGGAACCTTCAGAGCATTCGAAAAAGAAATGCCGAGACTCAAATCAATGGGCGTAAAAACACTCTGGTTCATGCCAATCACTCCGATTGCACAGCAAAATAAAAAAGGAAGTCTGGGAAGTCCTTATGCCGCTTCAGATTATACCTCCATCAATCCCGAATTCGGCACTCTGAATGATTTCAAACATATGGTGAATGAAGCGCACCGATTAGGCTTTAAAGTGATTATCGACTGGGTTGCAAACCATACCGGTTGGGATCATATCTGGACAAAAACCCATCCCGATTTCTATTTAAAAGATCCGGACGGAAAATTCCATATCGCTTCCGGAATGGATGATATCATCGAACTCGACTATAAAAATCAGGAAATGCGTCTTGCAATGATTGATGCCATGAAATACTGGGTTAAAGAAACCAATATCGACGGATTCCGTTGCGATCTTGCTTCCTGGGTTGAGGTAGATTTCTGGCAGCAGGCGCGTCCTGAAGTGGAAAAAGTAAAACCACTTTTCTGGCTGGGCGAATTCGATGAACTCGAAAGTCCGGAATACGGGAAAGTTTTTGATGCAAGCTACTCTTGGAAATGGATGCACAAATCCGCAGATTACTACAAAAAAAATGAGCCGCTTTCAGAACTTACGGATCTTCTGAGAAAATATTCGGCGATTGGAGACAGTTCAATGAGGGCTTGGTTCACAACCAATCACGATGAAAACTCATGGAACGGAACAGAATATGAAAAATATGGAGTGATCACAAAGCCGATGGCTGTATTCTCTGCAACCTGGAATGGCGTTCCGTTGTTATATTCCGGTCAGGAATTACCCAATATGAAGCGTCTGGAATTTTTTGAAAAAGATGTCATCAAATGGAGCAACGTGTATCAGAACGCAGATTTTTACAAGATCCTTCTCAACCTGAAATCTTCCAATCCTGCACTGCGAGGAGGCGATTCTAATGTTACCACGTATCTTCTCAACACAACCGTTAACGACAAAATTTTAGCATATATAAGGAAAAACGGAAACGATGAAGTTTTAGTTGTTTTGAATATGTCAAAAGATCCTGTAAACTTCTCTATTGAAGACGAACATCTTTCAGGAAGCTTTAAAAATGTTTTTGAAAAGACAAAAAGAGACTTCAGCAGCGGAAAAGATTTTAATTTCAAACCCGGAGATTACGCGGTTTTTGAAAAATAGATTTAAATTTTAATAAAATACCTGTTTAAACAAATTAAAAAAATAATTTGCATATTAACACACTCCCTTTTGTAGTTAGATAAAAAGTTTAAACAAACTTAAAAACAACAGGCTGTCATAGACAGCCTGTTGTTTTATTTTTTTTGCATATTATAATTTTACTGGGCAAAACCTTTAATGCTAATGGTTTGGTTAGTATATCCCATATAAGCTGTTCCGGTAGTTGCGGTAGCTCCCCATAAAACAAGTCTTATGGAAACCGGAGTGTCAACAGTAATATTTTGTAAAGCTGTTATTCCGGATAAATCTATAGCAGATTGATTGGCAGTTGTTTGTGATGCACCACTGATTCCTGAGATTACCGCTCCTGAAATATCTGTCCACATTCCTGAAGTGCCGATTTTATACTGGTATTGACCGTTCTTAGGACCGCTTGCTGACTTTCTGAAACTGTATGCTTCTATAGAAGTAATCGATAAGCTTTTCCCCGTTTGTGGTATAAATTCAAATGTCCATGTATCGTTTGCTGCCTCCGCTAATGCCTGAGAAGTTGAATTGAGACCATCTGAACCCCAAGCTCCGGCAGATCCGGATCCGGATTGGGTAGCTCCGCTATCTCGTATAATTTTAGCACTCTGAATTCCTGTAGCTAAAGTTCCGTTCCAAGGTGAAGGACCGAAATTACCGGTTCCTCCCGCAATACTCGAGGTATCCCAACTTCCTAAAGCAACCGGAGTCAGAACCACAGAGCCCACATAACCTGAACCTGTTTCGTTTCCTGTTGTTGTTCCTGCCGTAGCAACCGGAGTTACATAGAACTTAATGTATTTTGTAGCATCTGCATTTCCTAAGACGTATGTTTTTGCAGTAGCACCAGATATCGTTGTTTCATTTGTTCCGGATGCATCATCAGATCTTGTCCATCTGAAAATTGATGTCCCTTCGGTATTACCTTCAATATCAGTATATGTATAGTTTCCTGTGAGAGTTTGCCCGGTATTGGTTGCTCCGGAAATTGATACATTACTAACTGTAGGAGCTTGATTGGCAATTACAGAACCTGCCCATGCAGAACACTTTTGTAAACCCGGTGAAGCTCCAATGGTAGAGCCCGGTGTTACACAAAATTGGATGAATTTCCCAAAATCAGCCGCAACCAAAGTATAGTTTTGTGCACTTGCCGCAGGAATGATCATAACATTTGTCCCTGAATTATCATCAGCTCTTTTCCAGATAAATGTACTCGCATTGTCAGGGTTGCTTTGAGCATCTGAAAACGTATAGTTTCCTGTAAGAGAAGCTCCGACAGAAAGGTTGCCTCCGATTACAAGATTCGTTGCTGTGGGTACCGTATTAATCTCCTCATATCCGAGATTGATCCATTTTGTTCCATCCCAGCCTACAAAAGACTTTAATTCCTTATCAAAAACAATTAGTCCCTCATTGGCAGACGAAGAAAGATTATTAATGGATGCGGTTGTAAGTCTTGGAAGAAGCAGTCCTTTGGTGTCGGAAGATATTTCAAGAGCCGAAGACGGATGCGGATTGGGAGTGTTAATTCCAACTTGAGAAAAAAACAGGCAGTAATTCGAAATCAATGCAATAGCGAATAATTTTTTTGTCATGGTATTTTAATAAAATTTTGTGCGCAAATATATGGGTTATTGTTTATTTAATAATGAATATAAATATAATTTAAAGAATATTTAATAATTAACCGATTTTTAATATTTTATTTTGATTTTAAAGGCAGATTTTTAGTGTTTAAAATAATATTATGTTAAATATTAAAAATTGATTCGAAAAAATAATCTGAAATTGATTTCGAATTAAAAGAAAAATATCAATGTAAATAATTCAACTGATTTTATTTATAAAGGTGTTTATACTTTTCAGTATAATTCTAACTGTAAGTTTCAAACGCAAAGTCTATTCTTTCAGAGTTAATATTTTAAGCAAAGCAAAGAGACGCAGATTATATTTGCCATTAATTGACCACTTCATCATTCGTCTCCGCCGAAAATATCTTTGCTTTATTTCTCAATAAAATAATAGGGATGCTTTGCGTTTAATGGTTGTCCGCAATTTGTTATAATCAATCATTAGAATAAGTAACAGATAAGCAAATTTAAATGAGTTTAAACATTCTATTTTAAAATTTTTCTATCATGTTATGTTAAAAAATAATCATGATCAGATTAATTTTATTTAATACATTTGAAGAAGAATATTTTAAAATGAAGCTTTGTAGATGGAAAAATCAAAAATATTGGAAGCGGTAAAAAGCAGAATTGCTGAAAAAATTCAGAAACTTGAAAAACTGATCGAAGAAACTCGCGCTTCAAATAACGACACCAAAAGTTCAATGGGCGATAAATATGAGACCGGACGCGAAATGCTTCAGCAGGAAATCAATAACCTGCAAAGACAGCTTAATGAATCCTTAAATCAGCAATCCATTATTCAGAAAATAACATCAGATCCACTTTCAAAGGTGCAAAACGGAGCTTTGGTAAAAACAGATAGAGGTCTTTTCTATATTTCGGCATCGGCGGGAGAAATTATCATAGATCATCAGAAAATAATGACGGTTTCGGCAGAATCGCCTTTGGCAAAAGCAATGCATGGATTAACTGAAAACCAGAGTTTTTCTGTCAATAATATCACTCAGAAGATTGTAGAAGTAAAGTGAAATTTCTATGAATCATAAAATCTGTTTACATTCATTACGACTTTTTTCCTAACTTATGATAGCAGAAAATCATTAAGATTTTTCTAAATTTGACACTCAAAATAATCCTTCAACATGCAGAATTACCTAGATCTTTTACAGCATATTTTAGACAACGGAACCGACAAGACCGACAGAACCGGAACCGGAACGAGAAGTGTTTTCGGCTATCAGCTGAGATATGATTTATCGAAAGGTTTTCCTTTGGTAACCACCAAAAAAGTGCATTTGAAATCCATTATTTACGAATTGCTTTGGTTTCTGAAAGGAGACACGAACATCAAATATCTAAAGGACAACGGAGTTTCGATCTGGGACGAATGGGCAGATGAAAATGGCGATCTTGGACCGGTTTACGGAGCGCAGTGGAGAAGCTGGAACGGAGCGGATGGTAAAATCGTGGATCAGATTACGGACGTTATCGATCAGATTAAAAAAAATCCGGATTCCAGAAGGCTCATCGTTTCCGCATGGAATGTTGCCGAAATTCCCAACATGGCTTTAGCGCCTTGTCACGCATTATTTCAGTTTTACGTGGCAGATGGAAAACTATCGCTTCAGCTGTATCAGAGAAGTGCCGATGTTTTTCTGGGAGTTCCCTTTAACATTGCAAGCTATGCATTATTGCTCATGATGGTGGCGCAGGTTTGCGATCTGGAAGTAGGGGATTATGTTCACAGTTTTGGAGATGTTCATATTTATAACAACCATTTTGAGCAGGTTAAAAAACAGCTTTCCAGAGAACCAAGACCACTTCCTACCATGAAGCTGAATCCTGAAATCAAAGATATTTTCAGTTTTGATTTTGAAGATTTTACGCTGGAAAATTATGATCCGCATCCGGGAATTAAAGCGCCTGTTGCGATTTAATGAGATTTTCCAGATTTTTATATCTATCGTTTCTGGCAGTTTTTCTTTTGGGTTGTAAAAAAGAAAAGAAGGCTGACTATTCGGAACTCATAGAAGTTTTTGACTATTCCAAAGATGTGGTTTTTGATACATTACGTGTTCCGGAGCATTTACGAAGCATTGTTAAGCAAATCTCAGAAATCAATGTATATCAGATGGAATACATAGGGAAAGGTGCAGGAAAATCTGCTAATTTTGAAAATTTCAAAGAATTAAAAAGATTGGCTTCAGATGAAGAATTATTAGCTCTTATCCATAATAAAAACAGAATTGTTGCAGTTTATTCGGCTATCGGATTGTTAGATCGGAAGCCCGAAGTTTTAGATAAAATTTTTCTGATTTTTTTAAATTTAAAATCTCAGATTCATACACAAGATGGCTGTATTATTGGTGATCAGAATCCTGCGAAACCATTATATTATGCTTATTTGCATTCTTTAGACAATGAAAATCTTCGCACAGATTCCAAGTTGCAGAAACTGGACAGTATGATTATTTTTAGTTCAAACTCTTCGGAAAGTCTCTTACAGGAAGCATTAAGATACAAATTGTATCCTAAAACTTTCAGAAAGCAGATTGAAATTCAGGCATTTAAGAACCATAAAATTTCTGCTATTAATTATCTTAATCACTGGTATAAAGGAGATTACAGTAACCTTTTGCAAAAAGAATTTATTTCCATAATTAATAGCGATTCTTTTGGTTATAGTAAAAGAAAAGTTTTAACCGAATTGCTGTCTTTTAAAAATCCTGCTAACAAAAATGTCATTTTAGATTATCTTAAAAAAGATACTCTCTCGGAAGATGAAAACGAAATTATCTGGAAACTTAATGATAACGGTATTCTGGATAGTGAATATCCACGCAAGAAAGGATATTAATGTAACAAAATTTCTATTTCCACTACTCATTCAGCAAATCTCAAAAGTATGTTGAAAAAGTTACTTTTCCTGTCTGTCATCAGTCTTTCAACGACTGCATTTTCTCAGGCTAATGTGAAGCAGAAATTAGCAGGCTATATCGATTCTCTGTTTGTACATCATAAAGTTATGGGAAGCTTTGCCTTTGCAGAAAACGACCGTCCTACCTTTGTGAAAGTCGTGGGTTTTGCAGATGCAGAAAAAAATCAGAAAGCGAATGTAAATACCCAATACAGGATCGGATCAATCAGTAAAACATTTACTGCCGTTTTAATTATGAAAGCTTTTGAGGAAAAAAAGATTTCCTTAGATCATAAACTTTCAGAATTTTATCCTGAGATTCCAAATGCTGAAAAAATTTCCATCGAAAATTTACTGCAGCACAGAACAGGAATTCATAATCTGACCAGTGAAGCAGAATTTTGGCAGTACAATACAAAACCTCAGACAGAAAGCAGCTTAATCAGCATTATAAAAAAATACAAAAGCGATTTTGAACCCTCTTCAAAACACGAATACAGCAATTCCAATTACATTCTGCTCGGTTTTATTCTCGAAAAAATTTACAAAAAACCGTATGCTGTTTTGCTGAAAGATAAAATTACAAAACCTTTAAAATTAACGCTTACAGAAGTTGGAGGAAAAATAGATCCATCGAAAGATCAGGCAAAAGCGTACCAATACATCAACGGAAAATATGTAGCTTCATCCGAAACGGATATGAGTATTCCGATTGGCGCAGGAAATATCATCTCTACTCCAAGAGATCTTCTCACTTTTATTCTTGGTCTCGAAAACGGAAAATTAGTGAAAAAATCCAGTCTTGAAAAAATGAAAACTTTTGTGGATGATTACGGATATGGCTTAGTGAAAGTTCCTTTCGACAAATATTCGGGATTTGGTCATACAGGAGGAATAGACAACTTCAGTTCTGCATTGTTTTATTTTCCGGATCTGAAAATTGCCACCGCTTTCAGCACCAATCAGTCGGAAATGGATACCAATGAAATTTCCATCAAAATGATTGAAACAGCCATGGGAAAAGATTTCGAAATGCCCAATTTTAAAACCTATGAAATTTCCGAGAATGATCTTCAGAAGTTTACAGGAACCTATTCCAGCAAAGGCATTCCGTTAAAAATTACCATTTTTATTGAAGATAAAAAACTCATGGCTCAGGCAACCGGACAAAGTGCATTCCCTTTAGAAGCAATTTCCGAGACAAGCTTTAAATTTGATATGGCAGGAATTGTGATCGATTTTTATCCGGCAAAAAAACAGTTTGTCATTATTCAGGGAGGGACAAAAAATACGTTTACAAAAGAATAAAACAATGAAATATTTAAAAATAAATACCGAAGAAACTGCCGATCTTGAAGCACTGAAAAATGCAATTCTTCAGATGAAAGGCATAGAATCCATAGAAATTATCGACGAAGAAAATCCGGAAAGCGAGCTGAAAAAAGCTTTTGCCAAAACCAAAGAACAGTTCAAAAAAGGAGATTACGAAACATTGGTAAACGATATTTTTGATATTTTAACTAAAAAATAATTTAAGAAATAAATAATGAAAAAAGCCATTTTATCGATTGCTTTACTGGGCGGAATTTTATTTTCCGCAAATGTAGCCGCACAAACCGAAACTTCGGGAAGAGAAAAAATATACAGAGCCACTCATACCAAAGTAACGGAGCTGAAACACACGAAGCTAAAAGTAAATTTCGATTATCAGAAAGAACAGATGAACGGGGAAGAATGGCTTACTGCCGCTCCTTTTTTCTATCCGACCAACGAACTTACGCTTGATGCAAAAGGAATGCTGATCCATGAAGTAGCGTTGGATATCAATGGAAAAAAATCTCCTTTAAAGTATGATTATAAGGATGATGTTTTAAAAATTACTTTAGACAAAACCTATCAGAAAAATCAGGATTACACAGTTTACATCAAATATACAGCACGTCCGAACGAAGTAAAACAGGAGGGAAGTGCAGCAATCAGTGATGCAAAAGGTCTGTATTTCATTAACGCACAGGGAACAGATCCGGATAAGCCAACACAAATCTGGACGCAGGGTGAAACGGAATCTTCTTCAGCCTGGTTCCCGACCATCGATAAATCCAACCAGAAAACAACGCAGGAAATTTACATGACGGTTCCTGATAAATACGTAACCCTTTCCAACGGATTGCTGAAAGATTCTCAAAAAGAAGCAAACGGTTTAAGAACCGATCATTGGGTGATGGATAAAAGACATTCTACCTATCTTTTCTTCATGGGAGTGGGAGAGTACGCTATTGTGAAGGATAAATGGAAAAATATTGCGGTAGATTATTATATCGAGAAAGAATACGAACCGTATGCAAAACAGATCTACGGAAATACACCGGAAATGATCGAGTTTTTCTCTAAAAAATTAGGCTACGATTTCCCATGGTCGAAATACGCTCAGATTTCCGGAAGAGATTACGTAAGCGGAGCAATGGAAAATACAACGGCAACTTTACACGGAAGCGATATTTTACAGAAACCGGGACAGTTAATTGACGAAAATACATGGGAAGATACCATTGCCCACGAATTGTTTCACCAATGGTTCGGGGATCTCGTAACGGCAGAAAGCTGGAGCAATCTTACGGTAAACGAATCTTTCGCCAATTATTCCGAATACCTTTGGAACGAATACAAATACGGAAAAGATCAGGCAGATTATCATCAGATGAAAGATGTCAATATGTACCTTACAACACCGGGAAATTTTGATAAAGATCTTGTCCGCTTCAATTATGATTCCCGTGAAGATGTTTTCGATTTGGTAACGTACCAGAAAGGAGGCGGAATTCTTCATATGCTGAGAAATTATCTGGGAGATGATGCTTTCTTCGCAGGAATGAATGACTATCTTAAAACGTATGAATATCAGAACGCAGAAGCGCATCAGTTGAGATTATCTTTTGAAAAAGTTTCAGGAAAAGATTTAAATTGGTTCTTCAATCAGTGGTATTTCGGGCACGGAAACCCTAAAATTAAATATTCTTATACTTTCGAGCCGGTTAAAAAACAGGTTGCCGTAACCATAGAGCAGACGCAGGAACAGCCGTTCCAGTTTCCTCTGGCAATCGATGTTTACGATAACGGAAAGCCGAAAAGATATAATATATGGGTAAATGCAGAAGCCAAAAACACCTTTAATTTTGATGTTTCTAAAAATGCCGATCTGGTAAATATTAATGCCGACGGAATTTTGGTGGCAGACATTACCGATACCAAAACGCCGGAGCAATATGCAATGCAGTATGCGGGATCAAAAGAATTTAAAAGCAGATATCTTGCAGTAAGCGGAATCAAAGATCAGGTGGGAAAAAATCCGGCAGCTACAAAATTATTGGCAGCCGCTCTTAAAGATCCGTTCTTCAGAACAAGAATAAAAGCGTTGCAGTTAATGGATTTATCAAATCCTGAGCAATTTAAAGCGATGGGAGCAGAAGTAGAAAAATTAGCTTCCAATGATCCTAAAACTTTAGTACAGGCTGCAGCGATTTCAGCTCTGGCAAAAACAAAAGATAAAAAATACCTTCCGGTTTTCGAAAAAGGAGTAAATGCCGTTTCAAACGCTGTAAAAGGAAGCTCGGTTAGCGCTATTGTTGAAATAGATCCCGCAAAAGCAAGTGCTTTAGCAGATAAAATTGATCTGGAAGGCGCTCCTGAAAATTTATTATCTAAACTTTTACCGGTGATCGTTAAAAATAAGGTGACTTCTCAAATGTCGAATATTGCGCAGGTAGCCGCATTTTATCCTTTCATTAAATTCCAGAATCCTGAACTGGGCAAAAGTGCGGAAGAAGGATACAACTGGATTATGAGTTCTGATAATCTGAAAGCGACAGAAAGCATCACCAAAATGCTGAATCAGGCAAAAGGACAGATCGGGAACAATCCTCAGGCGAAAATGATGATCTCCCAAATGCTGAAAGACGGTCTTGCCAAAAAAATGGAACTTCTGAAACAGAATCCTCAAAATGCAGCAAGCATCAATAAGCAAATCGATGCGATCAACAAATCCATTGAAGATTTTAAATAACCTTTAAAATTATATTGAAGTTGTTTAACTAGCTTTAAATTTAACCGCAAAAGATATAAAAGACTTTACTGGATTTATGTAAAGTATTTCAAAAGTCTGCAAAGAAAAAAAATCTTTTATGTGCTCTTTTTTCATTTAAGTATGAAACTTAAGAAACTAGAGTGTTTAAATCTTTTGCGGTAAAAAAGCTTAAACAAGTTTATTAAAAAAGCACTTCTGCAAAGAAGTGCTTTTTTACTTTAATATCATCAGATATAAATCTTTTCCTTTGTTTTAGGCAGCAGAATTTCTCTTCTTTTTTCCTGATTTCTGTTTTGCAGATTGATTTTCATTCCTTTTTTAATGAAAACTTCTTTCTTCGAATTTCCGTATTCTTTTTTGTTAACGACTTCCTTTTCATAAATAATCTTACCTGTGGAAAGATTAAAATCTACTGTTGTCCAATATTCTTCTGGTTTTCCACTTTCAGAGAAAAAGCCGATTAACTCGAAATGACCGTTCTGAAATCTGTACTTGTCTGTACCGCCCCATTTCCAACTGCTTCCGCCGTAATGGCTAATTTCCAAGATTCCATTTTTTATTTCAGTTCCCTGATAAGGATCGCCCATCATTCCACCGTCTTTACTGCCCAGAATTGCTTTTGGGGATTTTTCCAAAACAGTCCATTTATTATTTACCTTCTTCAGAATCTGAATTTCGCGCACGTCTCCGGAATCGCCGTTGGTCGGAATATCATAAACTATTACTTTTTCAGGGATTTTATCTCCGTCAAGATCACCCTCAACAGTTTCGTTGATCTTTGAATTTTTCGGCTGAAATTCCTTCTGCGCAAAACAGAATGTGCTGAAAATAAGGGCTGCAATGCAGAATGTGTTTTTCATAAGATATTTTATAGTTTAAAATTACTGAATTATATGTTTCATCAATGCCTGTCTTTGATTGTTTCGATAAAAAAATCACTAACTTTGAACCTCAATTTGAGAAATAAATGGAGAATTTAGTTCAGGATACTACCGTTCAGAAACCAAAATGGATTCGTGTAAAACTTCCTACCGGAAAAAACTACCGAGAACTGAGAACTTTGGTTGATAAATATAAATTAAATACCATTTGCCAGAGCGGAAGCTGTCCGAATATGGGCGAATGTTGGGGAGAAGGAACAGCTACTTTCATGATTTTAGGAAATATCTGTACCCGAAGCTGCGGATTTTGCGGGGTAAAAACCGGAAAACCGATGGATGTAAACTGGGACGAACCTGAAAAAGTGGCACGTTCCATTAAATTAATGAAGATCAAACACGCTGTTTTAACATCTGTAGACCGCGATGATCTGAAAGATATGGGATCTATTCTTTGGGCAGAAACCGTAAATGCAGTAAGAAGAATTTCTCCGGGAACCACAATGGAAACTTTGATTCCGGATTTTCAGGGGATCACAAAACACATCGACCGATTAGTAGATGTAGCTCCGGAAGTAATTTCTCACAACATGGAAACGGTAAAACGTCTGACAAGAGAAGTGAGAATTCAGGCAAAATATGAAAGAAGTCTTGAGGTTTTAAGATATTTAAAAGAAGCAGGACAAAGAAGAACAAAAACAGGCGTAATGCTTGGTTTGGGCGAAACAAAAGATGAGGTTTTCCAGACGATTGAAGATATCAGAAACGCAAATGTGGACGTAATTACTTTAGGACAGTATTTGCAGCCTACAAAAAAACACCTTCCTGTAAAGAAATTCATTACTCCTGAAGAGTTCGATGAATTCGGGGATTTTGCAAGAAGTTTAGGATTCAGACATGTTGAAAGTTCACCTTTGGTAAGAAGTTCTTATCACGCAGAAAAACATATTCATTAAAATAAAAATCGCTCTGTTTTCGGAGCGATTTTTATTTTGTCTGATATTCTAATTCAAATTAATTATGTTTAACCCAGATTAATTTATCTATATTATAACCTACATTTTTTGCTTTTTCTAAAAATCTCTGGCGAATGCTTTCAGGGATTTCTTTTGTTCGGGAGAGGATCCAAAGATATTCAAGATTGTTTCCCATGACCAAAGCGTACTGATAATTATCGTCGATATCTACCACATTATATCCTGCCCAAATCGGCTTAAAAAAAGAAACTTTCAGGCGTGCCTCATCTTCTTTTCCAACGAATCTTGCTTCACCAACGGACTCTTTCCATTCTTTTTTAACGTAGTTGTACCCTTTGTTATCCACTTTTATCGTTCCGTTCGGGTTTTTAGAGTAGGTTGCGGTTACATTATCCATGTTTTTCTCGAATTTATAATCGAAACGAGCTATTTCATACCATTTTCCCAAATATTTATCTGCATTAAAATTCTGCACAGCCGTTGCTCCTTTTGGAATTCCTACGGAACATGAATTGAGAATAAATAATCCTAAAATACCCAAAGAGACAGGGATTGCTATTTTCTGAAAAGTCTTCATAATAGAAATATTTTTGTAGTCGTCCTGAAAAGTTCAAAAATGATGCCTGAACGATTGGTAAGAAGTTTTCTAATAATCCCTTCGACAAGCTCAGAGTGACATCTCGAATACTAACCGCAATATTTTAACATTGTAAGAAGCTTGTCGAAGCCTTTATTGGTAAAAGGGATAAGTCAATTCTTTTAATGTTGAATCTTTGCAGCCCGACTTGAGCGAAACTCTTTTTGTAAAACAAAAAAGCGGGAGCGGAAGGCATAAATGAGAGAAAAGTGAAGGCTTTTATCGAAGTTTACAAACGAAGTTTTAAGCTGCCCAAAAATCAAGAAAAAACTTTCAGAAAATTGTCTTTGAAACTTCCGGAAACTTCAATTTCGGTATGGTCGGAAAGTGTTGCCGTTCCGCTTTTATGGTAAGATTTTACAAAACTTGTGTTGATGATGTGTGAACGGTGAACTCTTACAAAAGGATTTTCCAGCAGATCATCGAAATGCTTTAAAAAACGGCAGACCATTTTTTTAGAACCATCGGTAAGATACACCTGCGTGAAATTTCCATCTGCCTGAAGTCTTACAATGTCTTCTGTTTTCACCACATCGAAACCCTGCAAAGTCGGGAGAATCAACTGTTGTTTTTCGGGTTTTAATTTTAAATTTTCGAGGAGGATTTTGTTACGGTTGAGTTCTTCTTTGCTTTCCAGACTTTCTGCCACTTTATTAACCGCTAAAATAAGCTCCTGAATGTCAATTGGTTTTAAAATATAATAACTTGCCGATTTATTAAGAGCCTGTAAAGAATATTGTGAAAATGCCGTGATAAAAATCGTTTCGTAGGAAAATTCTTTGGTCGCTTCCAGGACATCAAAAGCATTTCCGAAAGGCATTTCAACGTCCAGAAAAACCAGTTGAGGCTGTTTTTCGGCAATCAACGGAACGGCTTCTTTTATATTTTCGGCTTCACCCAAAATTTCAATCTGCGGACAGTATTTGGTGAGATAATTCCTCAGAACATCTCTTGCAATAAGTTCATCGTCTACAATTACAGCTTTTATTTTCATACTTTTAGGTTTTAGGTGGAAGATTTTAGGTTGCGGAAAAAAACTATCGATATTTTCCGTTGGAGAATTTTAAAGTTTTGTAGGTTGTTTTTGAGGTTTCAAAGTCCTTGCAATCTCCCTTTATCAGTTTTGTTCTCCTGTTTATATTTTGTGTCTTGATGATAAGATCTGTAAAATTAGCGGTTGTTTTTTTGTCGAGATCTATTGTGGAAGTGGTCTCATGAAACTCTCCTGCACATCTTGTGTCCCATTCTCCGCCGTACGAATACACTTCGAATCTGTTCAGAATTTTTTTCAGGCTTCCGTTTTTCCTGTAAAAAAGAGAAAGCTCTTCTGTTGAATAAGGATTCGGCTGGCTTTGTCCCCGAAAGCTGACTCTGATTCCGAAAGCACGGATGTCTTTACTGACTGTATATAAACCTGTATCAATTGTTATTCCGCTTAATCCGATTGCATCGGATGTAATTTCTTCGGGATCGTAGTACTTATTTTTAATATTGCCTTTTTCATCAGTAATCAGGATATAATTTCTTACAGTGTACATTCCTTCGTCCTCCTGTCCATCGAAAATAGGCAATACAACGATGTAAGAATCTTTCTCATTCGGCATTTTCTTTTCTGCGTAAAATTCTGTTCTGATCTGTGATCTGTTTATTTTCAGTGCTTTAACAATAGTTTCAAAACGGGCAGAATTGATTTCTTGTCCGAACATCATGAAAGATGAAATTAAAAATACAAAGGCTAAAATTTTTCTCTTCATTCAGTGGTTACATTAAATTCAATTTCAAAATCACCAAAACACCGGAATTGTTTTCTTTATCTTTCACAGTGCATGAAATCTCTTTTTTATACAGATCATTCAGCAGATCGATTCTTTCAAGAGTGTTTTTCATTCCGCGACCTTTTCTGGCTTTCTGATGCTCGGTTTTCTGCTTTTTGCTTTCTTCGATCCCGATTCCGTTGTCTTCAACAGTTATTTTTAACTGCTCGTTTTCCTTTTCAAAGCTGAGGTTCAAAAATCCTTTGGCTGTTCTGTAACGCAAACCATGCCATATCGCATTTTCTAAAAATGGCTGAACCAGCATTCCCGGAACTTTAAGACTTTGCGTGTTCAGGCTTTCATCTACATGAATTTCATAATCGAATTTATCGGCAAAACGTGTTTTTTCCAACGCCAGATAATTCTGCAAGAGATCCAGCTCCTGCTGAAAAGGAATGAAATCTTCAGTGGAATTTTCCATCACGCCGCGCATTAATTTTGAAAATTTGGTTAAATATTGGTTGGCTTCCAGTTCGTTATTGGTCGCTATAAAATGATTCACAGAATTTAAGCTGTTAAAAATGAAATGCGGATTCATTTCGCGGCGCAGCGACTGCAAAGCGATTTTTTTATTCTTGATCTGAACTTTTTTAAGGGTTCTGAAAATGAAAATAATCAACCCGATTAAAACAATCAATGCAAAAATCAAACTGTAGTTGAAAACATTTTTCTTGCGGATGAGTTCATCTTTCAGTTGTTTTTCCTTTTCCAGTTGGGCAATTCGCTGTTCGGTATCTTCAAGGATTTTTTCATCGACCAGACTTTTGTCTTTTGAAACCAGATCCGGCAGTTTTCCGAGAAAATCGCGGTACAATTTTACCGAAGCATCTGTATTTTCAGAAACGTTGTAAAGACTGTCGAGCTTTTTTACACTTTTCTGCGCTTCCAGTGTATGACCTTTTTCAAGCGCGATTCCGTATGATTTTTTTAACAGATCAATGGCTTCTTTCGGATCGTTTTTTTTGATGTAAATATCGGCAAGCTCCTGAATCTGTTCCACCTGTTTTTTTGAATTTTCTTTAACGAAATCTTCTTTTAAAACGGTCTTTTTTGCTTCAATCGCTTTGTCGAAATTTTTATTTTCAACGTAAAAATCCGTCAATTTCTGGTTGATTTCCAGTGCCTGTTGCGGCGCTTCTTTTTTAGAAATTTTATAGGCGTTTGTAAGATTAACCTCCGCTTTCGGAATATCATTCTGCTGAATATTAATATCCGCCATCTGCGTGTAATTCGCAGCCAGTTCGCCTCCTTTGTCTTTTTCCTTCTCGTTAAGCTGAATATTGTTCTGAATGGCTTCCTCTTTAGCTTCCGCAGAATTTACTGAAAGTCTCGTCACGTCATTGGAATTCAAGGCACGGCTTTTAGAATAACTTACTTCTGCCGCTCTGTTGTAATTGCTGATGGCGGGAGAAATTTTATTCTGCTTTTCCTGAGACTGTGCCAGTTTTCGGCTTGCCTTTTCAATATTCGGTTTGTCGTTTAATTTTTCGTAGATATTTTTTGCTTTGGTGTAATATTCTTCACTTTTCTGAAAGTTCCCGTTGTTGAAAAACGACTCTCCGATGTTGTAGTAAGAATCTGCCTGTGAAGATTCGTCTTTTGTATCGACCGCTTTCTTCAGTTTCTTCGTCTGAAACTGAATATCTTCCACAGTTTTGTTGCTTTGAGCATAAAAAATATTCCCAAAGATGAATAAACAAAAGATGGCGAAAAGATGACACATTTTCATAAAACAAAGATATACATATATATAATGTGCAAAAAATTATTCACCAAGTGAAATTCTTCATTCACCAAGTTTCGTATTTTCTGCGGGATTTATGAGGCTAAGTTTGTGGCATAATTAAAATTTAATCATCATGAAAAATTTATCTTTTCTAAACAGAAGTACATTAGTTTACCTTTTCTCTTCAACATTTCTTTTCAATATCTCAAAAGCGCAGTTAGGAGTTTCTTCAGGCTCTGTTTCCCATACGGTGAGCAACGGTCTTTCGAGTGCAAATGAAAGTGGATTTCTTAATGAAAACACGATTATTGTAGAAGATTTTATGAATTACCACAAACATCAGATTAAAATTCCAAAGAAAAATGAAGTGGCTTTAAGCATTGATTATGACAATACAATTCTGAATTCGGACGACAATTTTTTACTGCAAATCGGGCTCGCAACGCAAAATGTATCGGCTAGAGAAAACTCCAACAAAGTAAATGTTTCTCTGGTCATTGATAACAGCGGATCTATGGGTGGCGGAAAACTTGAAAAAGTAAAAACGGCACTGAAAGTTTTTGTAAAAGGATTGAAACCCGAAGATCTCATTTCCATTGTAAAATTTGATGATACTGCGAATCTTGTTTTAAAATCATCAAAAATAAAAGAGGTTGCCGGAAATTTAGATGCAATTATTGAAAGTATTTATCCTTCGGGTTCCACCAATATTCATTCAGGGATGATGATGGGCTATTCGGAAGCGCAAAAACACAATACCAAAGACTACAACAGCAAAGTAATTCTTCTTACCGACGGAATGACAAATTCCGGAATTACAGATCCTGAAATAATTTTGAAACAGTCGAAAGAATTTAACGATAAAGGAATAGACATCAGTACCATCGGAGTCGGGCAACAACTGGATTTTGATCTGTTACGGAGAATCGCCACTTACGGAAGAGGCTCCAATTATTTTATCGGAGATGCTGAAGAAGATATTCAAAAGACGTTTAAAGATGAATTGGAAAGCCTTTTATACAATATTGGAAAAAAGCCGAAACTAACGATCAATCTTCCTGAAGGAATGAACATTAAAACATTTTACGGTTATCAGCCAAAATATATTTCTAATCATGAAATAGAAGTAGAACTTGAAAATTTAGATTGCGGACAAACCCAGATTTTCCTGATGGAAGTTGAGAAAAATGAATTAGAAAATTCTTCAATTACGGCTTCTTTGGTTTATGAAAAGAATGATGAAGTGAAAAATATTTCTTCTAAAAAAGAATATGATGAAATGACGGAAACAACTCAACAAGAATTAAAGAAAAATTTTCAGATTGCTAAAATGACGACAGCACTCAAAAAAGCAGCAAAAGATTTTTCACAAACCAATATGGGAAATAGCAAAAAATCCATGCAAAACATCATCAGTTATTATCAGTCTTTCTGCGATAAAAACGACGAAGATCTGAAGAGAATTTATAATATCGCCTTAAAATATTCATCCGGACATAATAAAAGATCCTATTATTAGATCTTTTGGGCAATTTCAATTCTTTATCAACTCTTATATGAAAAAATTGTAATATGAAAATTGAAATTCTGTTAACAATCAACCATTTAGCAATACATACCTTTGCTAAAACCAAACATAACTATGAAAAAACAGTTTTACTTTTTTCTTTTACCTGTATTGTTCTTGCAGAGTTGTTCGTTTCTTGAACAAAACAATTTCATTGAAACCAAGATCATTTCCAGCGATCTCAATGAAAAAATTGTTTACAAATTTTATCAGACCGGACTTAATGATTACAAAGTAGATTTTTACTCGGTAGATCAGTCCGGTTCTACCAAGCTTTTTGAACATGATATCGACGATGCGAATGTAACATCTGATCCGTATAACATTTCAGAAAAAAATGATGAACTCATCATCCGCACCACACTTTTTTCTGAGGTGAAAAAACTCGTCACGCCAAGCGGAAAATCAATTATTCTTACCAACAGATAAACAGTTCTTTTCAGGACTGTTTTTTTTATTCATCACAAAACATTATTTTCAGCTATCATTTGCTGAACGAAGTGCCGTTGCGAACGCAGAATATTCACAATAATTTCAATGAAAATCTTTGCGAACATTGTGTTAAAACAATCATCATTTCCAATTTTTTTTGATTTCACCAAGCCAAACCTTCATTTCACCAAGTCTCCCGATTTTCAGTTTTAAATCAATGTAATTTTACTCTAGAAGTTTAAAATTAAAAAAAGAAAATTATGAAACTGAGACATTTTTTACTGATCGGATTATTTCTGATAGGAGGTATGATCAACGCACAGGAAACAAAGAAAAACTTTATTGAAGTAACCGGAATTGCAGAAATGGAAGTAGAGCCGGATGAAATTATTTTCAATATCGGAATTAAAGGAGACAACAAAAATCAATTGGCAGACAACGAAAAACAGCTTTTTGAAATCCTGAAAAGCAATGGCGTAAAAAACGAAGACATCAAATTCAAATCGATGTATCAGAATATTTATTCAAAAACCAAACTTTTCACGAAAGATTTTCAATTTAAGGTAACAAAAAAGACAGATATGGGAAATCTTTTTGAAAGCCTGAACCAAAAGTGGGTCAACAGCATCAATATTTCAGAAATTAAAAATACAAAAATTACAGATTTCAGAAAAACCGTAAAAATCAATGCCTTGAAAGCGGCAAAGGAAAAAGCCGACTATCTTCTGGAAAGTATGGGCAAAAGAACCGGAACTCCGCTTGAGATCGTAGAAATTGAAGACTATACCAGTGATATGATCATGCCGATGAACTTCAGAGCAAAAGTATCCAATATCCAGCTTGAGGCAGCAGATTCTAATGTAGATTATTCATTTGAAAATATCGATAACATCAAGCTGAAATACAGCATTAAAACAAAATACGAAATCCTTTAAAACACAAAATCATGACAGCTTTTAAAATTTTAACATTAGCAGCCGGAACCGCCGCTTTATTCGGGGTACAAAACTCAAAATTTGAATATAAAGAACCGGCGGTTCAGAGAACAGTGGTTCATAATGTCGATAAACCTTCAAAAATAAAGATTAAAGAAAATAAAATTCAGGTGGCATTGCTTCTCGACACTTCCAACAGCATGGACGGACTGATCGATCAGGCAAAATCCCGACTCTGGAATATCGTGAATACTTTAACGACCTTAAAATACAACGGCAAAGCGCCACAAGTGGAAATTGCTTTGTATGAATACGGAAATGACGGTTTACGAGATGAAAATTACATCCGGCAGGTAACTCCTTTAACGCAGGATCTGGATCTGGTTTCGGAAAAACTGTTTGCTTTGAGAACCAACGGCGGAAGCGAATATTGTGGAGCCGTGATCCGTGATGCCTCGATGAATCTGAAATGGGATGATAATAACCAAAGCATGAAGCTAATCTATATTGCGGGAAACGAGCCTTTTGATCAGGGAAAAATCAGCTATAAAGAAGTGATTCCCACTGCCAAAAGAAAGAATATTTACACCAACACGATTTTCTGCGGAAGCCGTGATGAAGGAATACAGACTTTCTGGCAAAACGGCGCTTCTTTGGGCGATGGAAAGTATTTCAATATCGACAGCGACCAAAAAGTAATTTATATAGAAACTCCCTATGATGTCAGAATTTCAGAATGCAACACCAAACTGAATGACACCTACATTTATTACGGAAGTCACGGTTCGGAATTTAAAAACAAACAGATGCTTCAGGACAAAAATGCCGAAGTACAGTCGGTTTCCAACGCTGTGGAAAGAACGGTTGCAAAATCCAAGAAAAATGCCTATAAAAACGATCATTGGGATTTGGTAGACCGCGCTGAAAAGGATGTGAACTTCATGTCGGACGTAAAAGCTGAAGAACTTCCTGCTGAATTGAAAGGCAAAAGCAAAGAGGAAATTAAAAAAGCGGTTGCCGAAAAATCTGCCGAAAGAGAAAAAATTCAGAAAGAAATTGAAGTATTGTCTAAAAAGAGACAGGATTTCATTGATGCCGAAATGAAAAAACGAGGAAATTCTGAAGCCGATGATCTTGGAAAAGCAATTGAAAGGTCTGTTCTGGAACTGGCAAAGAAAAACGGCTATAGCCTCTAACTGAAAGATTCTCAGCAGAAATTAAATTTAAATATCAGAAGTGATTAAAAACTAATAACCATTAAAGGTCATACAATGAGGCAAAAATGTTGTTTTCAAAAGTTATGAACAACAATATTTTGAGTGTGTAGACTCGCGGCAAGATTGCCGCGAGTTTTTTTCAGTTTTTCGGCGAAGGCGAAGCCTTCGCCGAAAAACTGAAAAATTTCAAAATCATCTCCCAAATTTAAAATACTTTGATAGCAGATGCTTTTTACCTTTCATAAATTGAGAAACCATTTCCATTCCCGTCACAGAAAACGTAATTCCGTTTCCTCCGAAACCCAGTATAAAATAAGAATTTTTAAAATCCTGATGTTCTCCGATATAAGGCAATCCGTCCTTGGTCTCTCCAAAAGTTCCTGCCCAGACAAAATCTGTGTAGAAATGATAATCGGGTTTTATTTTCTTCAACGTTTTTAAAATCTCCTTTTCTTTCTTATCTAAAAGCGAATCCCGTTTTTTAGCATCATAAAAATCTTCATCGCCGCCTCCGATTAGCATTCTTCCATCATCCGTTGTCCGCATATACATATAAGGCTCATCGGTATTCCAGACCAGAGTATTGCTGATATTTTTAAATTTTTTCTTATCAATTTCCGAAACAAGAGCATAGGTACTTTTTAAATTTACAAAATGTTCTTTTATTAAATTTTTGCTTTCATAACCGATACAGTAAATGATTTTTTTAGCCCTGATCTGAAAACCGGAATCTGCAGTAATTAAATTATATCCTTTAAAATATTCGACACCGGTCATTTCCGTTTTGTCGAAAATTTGCAGACCTTTTTTTACATTTAGTTTAAATAATTCATGTGCAAACTTAAATGCATCAATACTTGCTCCCTGCTCAGATAAAATTCCGCCGTATGTGTTTTTAAATCCGAATTGTTTTGAAACCTCATCACTTTCAAGCCATTTTACTTTGAAACCGGCGTCTTTTCTTGCTTTAAATTCTTTCTTCAGCCATGCAACATCCTTTTTCTTGGAAGCATAATACAACGATTTTTTTCTTTTAAATCCTAAATCCGACTTAATTTCACCGGCTAACTTTTCAAGCTTATCAATAGAATCGGAACATGCCTTATAACTTGCTACAGCTCCTTTTTTTCCTATTTTTTCAATAAGTTTGAAAAGAGGAACATCTATTTCATACTGAAGCATGGAAGTAGTTGCTGAAGTACTTCCGTTACAGAGTTCGCGTTGATCAATAAGAATTGTTTTATATCCTTCAGTCATCATTTGGTGGGCTGCTAAACTTCCTGTAATGCCGCCTCCGATAATCAGCACATCACATTCTTCATTGGATTTTAAAGAAGGATATGAAGAAATCAATCCGTTTTTCAAAAGCCAGAAAGGTTCATTAGATTTAAGATCCATAGTACCGTTTTTATCTGTATAAACAATAATTGCGCCTTTTATTCATCTAAAATTAATATTGGTTTAATATTTGTTTTCACCCTTCAATCAAACCACATTAAAAATAAAAATATGATAACGATTATTCCAGAGGCTCCGGAAAATGTTGCTGCTTTTAATGCAACAGGAGCAGTAACGAAAGAAGATTTTGAGAATCTTGTTTTTCCTCGAGTAAAAGCAAAGATTGAACAATTTGGAGAACTAAATTATTTAATGTATCTCGATACAGATCTGGATAATTTTACAGCAGGTGCATGGTTGGAAGACGCTCTTTTAGGACTGAAGAATCTAACCAAATGGAACAGGGCGGCAATTCTTACCGACAATCAGCATGTACAGAATTTTACGGAAATTTTCAGTGTACTGATGCCGGGAGAATTCAAATCTTTCCCGAAAGGTAACCTGTACAACGCTTTGTACTGGTGCAAAAACGGAAATGAAGTAGAAGCGTAATCTGCTTATTATAAAAACAACGGAAAGGCTGTCTTTTTAAGGCAGCCTTTTTTATTGATCTGAAAATTAAATGGTAAGTATAAATACTTAATTATCAATTTGGTACATTCTACGTAGAATATTTCTCATTATTGTGACTACATTTGTAATGTTAAACAAACAAAAAACTAAAAATTATGTCAACATTCAAATTAGACATCATTGCGGGACCACTTTGGAGCAATGACGAAGCACAAAAATTAGGTCCGCGTATCGCGGCAGCACACTTAGGAAAGTTTACCGGACAATGGACTACCATTGTTGAAGGACAGATGAGTGTAATCGGCGTTGAACTGAATACTCAGCCTACAGGCGACTCCGAGTACACTTTAGATGTTTTGGCTGGTCCTATCTGGAGCAACGAAGATGCTAAAGAAGTTTGTCCTGCAATCTGCGCGTCTTACGGAGGAACGTGGAACGGACAATGGACTACCGTCGTAGAAGGTAAAATGAGCGTTTGCGGATGCACATTTAAATTCTAAAAAATTAAAATTATGAAAATCGGCAGTTTCCGGAGGAAACTGCCGATTCTTTTATTGATCGCAGGAAACACATTCTGCTATAATTTCTTTTTCTTCCGTTTTTTGTGAACTGTACAACTGTTTGTATCTGAATGCAATCATCAATCCGATACAAGTCATTCCCACACCCACCAACGAAGGATAGTTGAAAGAATAACCGTTTTCCAGCGGTATTCCTCCCAAAAACGCTCCCAATGCATTCGCACAGTTAAATCCGGCCTGCATAAAAGCGGCTGCCATCATCTCGCTTTTAGGAGCAGCCTTCATCATCATAATATTAATGGGTGCAGCAACCGACATCGACAGTGCGCCGCAGATAAACGTCAGTACCAATGAAACCGTTTGATATTCTGAAAGGAAAAATACGCCCACTAAAGAACTCATCATTAAGAAAAGTAATAAAACACAGGTCTTTTCAGGGCTCAGTCTGTCAGACAAATATCCGCCGACTAAATTTCCTACAACCATTCCGGCTCCGGCGAGAATCATCACATATGCCATCTGATTTTCTTTAATCCCCGAAACAACGGTCATCAAAGGCGTAATGTAGCTAAACCATGTAAATAATCCTCCAAAACCAATCGCAGTAATCATTAAAACCATCCATGACTGCTTTTTCTTCAAAAATTTCATTTCTTCCATGAAGTGAGTATTTTCATTGGTTTCAAGCATAGGCAGCCAGAGTTTTAAAAATAATAAGGCAAATAACCCGATCACAGCAACAATGGCGAAATACCATCTCCAGTGAAATGCATGACCGATATACGTTACCAGCGGAACCATCGCGAGATTCGCAACCGTAAGTCCTGTAAACATAAGCGAAATATAGAACGCTTCTTTACCTTTTGCGGCTAATCGGGTGGCAACCACAGTTCCCACTCCAAAAAATGCTCCATGCGGAAGTCCGGAAAGGAAACGGATGATCATCATCGTGTTATAATCCGGAGCAATTGCCGATAATGCATTAAACAGGGTAAAAATCATCATCAGAACAATCAAAACCTTTTTTAGCGGAAATTTTACAGAATATCCAATTAAAATCGGAGCTCCTACAACCACTCCGAAAGCATAAGCCGATATTAAATGTCCCGCTTCCGGAATGCTGATCTGTAAACTTCTTGCAATATCGGGAAGCAGCCCCATAATGGTAAATTCGGTGGTTCCGATTCCAAGACCGCCTATTGCCAACGGTATTATTCTTTTATCTATCTTCATTTTAAAATCCTTTTAACGATCCTGAATAATTTATTGTTTCTTTTAAAGTGCAAAAATCGATAGAAATAATCATTTATACTTTAACGGAGATGACTCATTTTTGCTCTGTATTAACTTTTTTAATTAATTTTGAATTAAATATTAATCAAAAGAGAACATAATGAAAATTCAGAAAGAAAATATTGAATTTGAAGAAGGAAAATCTTTTAAGCTGTTTTCACCATCCCTTAAAAACTGTTTCTTCTGGCATTATCATCCTGAAATAGAGCTGGTTTACGTAGAAGCTTCCAACGGAATCCGTCACGTCGGTAAAAATATTTCAGACTTCAAAGACAGCGATTTATTGCTCATCGGTTCCAATGTTCCTCACCTTAATTTTGATTATAAAATTCAGACCGAATGCAGACAGATGGTTTTGCAGATGCGCGAAAATTTTCTTCAGGAATACATTATGCCTGTTCCGGAATTTGAAAACATTAAAAAACTGCTGGAACGTTCTTATCTGGGATTATCCTTTTCCGGGGAAACCAAACAAAAAGTCGTTGAAAAACTACACCAGATAAAAAACGAAAATTCTTTTCATGCTTTTGTCGGGCTGATTGAAATTTTGCAGATTCTTGCAGACTCCGAAGAAGTAAAAGAACTGAACAGCGAAGACACCCGCATCAAGTGGTTTTTAAATGATAAAATCCGGATGGGAACCATTTACGATTATATTCATGAAAATTATGATCAAAATCCCAACGTAAATATTATCGCAGAAAACGTGAATTTAAGCACTCCCGCATTCTGCCGTTATTTTAAAAAGCAGACCAATATGACGTTTACGGATTTTGTCAATAATTACAGGATCAATCAGGCGAAATTATTATTGCTGCAAAATTCCTGCGTAACGGAAGTCTGCTTTCAGGTAGGTTTTGAAAGCCTTTCATATTTCAATAAATTATTCAAAAAATACATCGGAGAAACGCCTTCCGCTTTCAAGAAAAAACATCTGAGCAGAGTTGAAAATAGTGCAATTTAAAACTAAGTTTGTTTAAACTCATTTTAAATTTAACCGCAAAAAATACAAAAGACTTTATTGGATTTATTTAAATTTAAAGTATTTCAAAAGTCAGCAAAGAGAAAAAATATTTGATTTTTTTTAACTTATGTGCTCTTTTTTTCGATTTAAGTATTCAACTTAAACTACTAAAGTGTTACAATGTTTAGCATCTTTTGCGTTAAAAAAGTTTAGACAAGTTTACTGATATTTATTTTAAACCAATCCTTTATATTCTTTCCATTCCTCAAAACGATAATCGATAACCTGCTTCATCAGATCGTAATTTTCGTACGTATCTTCGATGTGATAAAATGTTTCATATTCGTAATCATTCTCTTCCGCTTTTGTATCGAATAAATTCACATAATCATCTGCGAAAGAGCTGAATCGGTTTCCGAAATCTGTGTCGTCTTTGTAATAATCCTGGGCAAAAGCATTTCCTGTTTCGTTCAGATCATATTCAGAAAACTTTCCGTCCATGAAATCCATGATGAATTCAGCGCCGGTAATTTCTCTTCTTTTTAAGCTTTGAATTTCTTCTTCATGATCTTCTTTAAATTCTTCCGAGATGAAATCGTTATTAATACACCAGTTCAGAAACATTCCGGTGTGGGTTGCTCCGTTTTTTATTGGAAGTTCTTCAGGAAAATCGCTGCCGTAATGCCATGAAGCATCATCATATTTAGACATATTGAATGATAGTTTTAAACAATTTTATCCAAAAATAGAAAAAATCAATTTATATTGCCCGTCACAGGGAAAATTCCGTCATTTGTATAGAAAAATTTTTTTCGACCTTATTATATGAAAAATGCCGTTCTGATCACCATTGGTGACGAAATCCTTTCAGGAAGCACCGTAGACACCAATTCTAACTTTATTGCTGCCGAACTGAAAAATATTGGGATAAAAGTTATACAGATTTTTACCATTTCAGACCAGATTGAAACCATTAAAAAGACCATCTCTTCTGCTTTTGAGCTGGGAGATATCATCATAACAACCGGAGGTTTGGGTCCTACAAGAGACGATAAAACCAAAAAAGCCATTGCTGAATTCTTTAATGACGAAATCGCTTTAGACGAAGAAACTTTCGCTCATCTGAAAGCTTATATGGAAAGACGCGGAAGAACAGAAATTCTGGAAAGAAACCGCGAACAGGCTTTTGTCCCTACAAAATCCAAAGTGTTCCAGAACCATAACGGAACTGCACCCTGCATGATGATGGAAGAAAACGGAAAACTGCTTTTCAGCCTTCCCGGAGTTCCTTATGAAGTAAAACCTTTAATTAAAGATCAGATTGTTCCTTATTTAAAAGATAAATTCAGTCTGCATTACCTTTCCACGAGAATTGTTTCCGTAGTTGGAATTCCCGAAAGTATTCTGGCAGACAAAATTGAAAACTGGGAACTTGCCTTGCCGGAAAACCTTTCTTTGTCTTATCTTCCTGTAGGAACCCGCGTTAAACTGAGACTCACTGCAAGCGGAGAGGACGACAGTATTTTGCAGCAACAGTTGGAAGAGGAGATCCAGAAGCTACTTCCTTTAGTAAAAGATCATGTAATTGCTACCTCACAGGATAAAATAGAAAAAATTCTTGCCGATATTTTAACAGATAGAAAATTGACTTTATCTACCGCCGAAAGCTGTACAGGCGGAGAACTCGCAAAAATGATTACTTCTGTTTCCGGAAGCTCAAATTACTTTTTAGGCGGCATTGTTTCTTATGCTACAGAAAAAAAGATCGATATTCTCAAAGTAAAAAAAGAAACCGTAGAAGAATTTACGGTCGTAAGTGAGCAGGTCGCTGCGGAAATGGCAGAAGGCTGTCAGAAACTCTTCAATACAGATATTTCTCTGTCTACAACCGGAGTTGCAGGTCCCCGAAAAGGAGAGGATGGAAAGGAAGTGGGAACCGTTTTTTACACCATCAGAATTAAAGATCAGGAAGTGACTTCAAAATTGTATATGCCGCATCTGGATCGGCTGGATTTTATGCACTTTGTATCCCAGAAAGTCATTCAGGATCTTGTTGCCCTTTTGGTGAATAATTGATTCAGAATCAGTTAATTTTTTAATTTTTTTTTAATTAATTCTGTATAGGTTTTTCACGGTTTTTGACGTTCATGAGAAAAATATCAAAATCGTGGAAAACTCAAAGCAGATTTTTCAGACTGACAGCAAAAAACGCTGGAGAAACGTTCAGTGGGGAAGCCGAATTTTTATCTTTATCGCCATATTGCTTTTTCTGGCGCTCGGTCTTATGATGAAATGGGACAGAAGCCCCAAAATTCCTTTTAAAGAAGATTACAAAGCCGTTATTACAGCTAGCAAACCCTATCTTCAGGAAAACAGAATTTCCAAAGAATATAAAGGATTCCGAAGTTTCATTTCCGAAAAAACAATGCACACCAACCTTGCTAAAATCGAAAAAGCAAGAGCCGAAAGACTTAAAAACCAAAACAGAAACTGGGCACAGTTTCCGGGCGGAATACGTTCTGCATTCTATGTTGCATGGGATCCGCAGTCTTTAATGTCCCTAAAAAGAAACATTAAACACATCAACCTCGTTTTTCCGGAGTGGTTTTTCCTCGATCCGAAAAATGGCGATCTGAAAACCAATGTGGATTCGGCAGGATATAAAGTCATTAAAAGAACAGGAGTTGCCGCAATGCCGATTCTCAGCAATAACTTTGAGCAGGAATTCCATTCTGAAGGTCTGGGAAAAGTGCTGAAAGATCCGAAAAAAAGAACACAGCTCATTCAGAAATTAACCCTTCAATGCCAGAAACTCAATTTCAAAGGAATCAACATCGACTTTGAAGATATGAATCTGGATTCTGATGAAAACCTCATCGCTTTCATGAAAGAGCTGTCCGAAACTTTTAAGCAGAATAAATTATTTGTTTCCATGGATATCATGACGGATAATGACGATTACAATATTCAGAAATTAAATCCTTATGTAGATTATTTTGTCCTGATGGCGTATGATGAATATTCTGCAGACAGCGATGCAGGACCCGTTTCCTCTCAAAAATGGATCGAAGCACAGACCGGAAAAATTCTGGCAAAAATTTCCCCCAACAAAATCATTTTAGGTTTAGGAGCTTACGGATACGACTGGAGTACAGACAAGGAACAGAATAATTCCGTGACGTATATGCAGGCAATCACCAAAGCGAGTGCAAGCAAAGCGAAAATTAATTTCGACGACAATACTTTTAACTTAAATTATTCTTACACAGATTCGAAAAACAATACACACACTGTATTTTTCAACGATGCTGCTTCTATTTTTAATACGATGCGCTTTTCTTCAGAATATCCTCTTGCCGGAACTGCACTCTGGAGACTGGGAAGCGAGGACAGCCGGATCTGGAATTTTTACGATAAAGATCTTACGTTTGCAGGATTATCAAAATTAAATTTAAAAACCCTTGAGAATGTAAAAGGTCAGACGATGGTCGATTACATTGGCGATGGGGAAGTTTTGGATGTTCTGAATACGCCCCATGACGGAAAAATTGCCCTTGAGATTGATCCCAAAGAAAAAATCATCACCGATGAAAATTATATAACCTATCCCAGTTCTTATGAAGTTAAAAAATACGGAGAAGCTCCACAGAAAGAACTGGTTTTAACATTCGACGACGGTCCCGATGAAACCTACACTCCGCAGGTTTTAGACGTATTGTCAAAATACCACGTTCCGGCCGCCTTCTTTTTGGTAGGATTAAATGCAGAAAAAAACCTTCCTTTGGTTAAAAGAATCTATAGAGAAGGTCATGAAATTGGCAATCATACCTTTACCCACGAAAATGTAGCAAAAGTAAGCCCCGAAAGAGCTTTACTTGAAATGAAACTGACAAGATTATTGATCGAATGTATCACAGGACACAGTACCATTCTGTTCAGAGCGCCTTACAATGCCGATTCTGAGCCAACAACTTCAGAAGAAATTGTTCCGGTTGCATTGGCGAGACAGCAGAATTATCTTGATATTGGTGAAAACATCGATCCCGAAGACTGGCAGCCGGGAATAAAAGCCGATGAAATTGTAAAACGTGTTTTAGCAGGTGTAAAAGCCGAACGCGGAAACATCATACTCCTTCACGATGCAGGAGGTGAAACCCGCGAAGAAACCGTAAAAGCTTTGAAAGTTTTAATCCCGACATTACAGAAACAAGGATATCATTTTACCAATCTTGCCAGTATTCTGCATAAGAACAAAGCAGAACTGATGCCTTCCATTCCGAAAACAAGAGCCTATTATGTGATGCAGCTTAATTTGCTTTTGGCAACCATTATTTATGGAATCAGTCATTTTTTGGTGGCTTTGTTTACCATTTTTATCGCATTGGGACTCATCAGATTGCTGATTATGTTATTCTGGGCATTTAAAGAACGAAAAAAAGAGAAAAAATTACGAGAATTTCCGGTTTTAGAATCCTATCCGAAGGTTTCAATTATTGTTCCGGCGTACAATGAAGAAGTTAACATTGTTTCATCATTAAACAATCTATTAAAACAAACCTATCCCAATTTCAATATTATTCTGGTGGATGATGGAAGCAAAGATTCAACCTATGAAAAAGCGAAAGAGTCCTTTTCTGATCATCCGAAACTGAAAATTTTCAGCAAAACCAACGGCGGAAAAGCAACTGCTTTAAATTTTGGGATTTCACAAACCGATGCGGAATATGTGGTCTGCATAGATGCCGATACGAAACTGGAAAAAGATGCCGTAAAGTATTTAATTGCAAGATTTTTAAACTCAGATCCGGATGAAAAAATCGCAGCCGTGGCAGGAAATGTAAAAGTGGGAAATACCGTAAACTGGCTTACAAAATGGCAGTCCATTGAATATACAACCAGTCAGAATTTTGATCGTTTAGCATATGCGAATATCAATGCCATTACTGTAATTCCCGGTGCTATCGGAGCTTTCAGAAAATCTGTAATTGAAGAAGTTGGCGGATATTCTTCCGATACTTTAGCTGAAGACTGCGATATTACTGTTAAAATCTTAAGAGAGGGTTACACCGTTGCCAACGAAAACCGTGCAGTTGCCGTGACAGAGGCTCCGGAAAGCGTAAAACAGTTTTTAAAACAACGTTTCAGATGGACGTACGGAATCATGCAGATGTTCTGGAAACAGAGACAGACTTTCCTTAACCCGAAATATAAAGGTTTAGGACTTTGGGCAATGCCGAATATTTTACTCTTCCAGTACATTATTCCGTTCTTCTCACCGCTTGCCGATCTTATCATGTTTTTTGGAATATTGTCAGGAAACGGGGGAAAAATATTCAGTTACTATTTAATTTTCCTTTTGGTGGATGCGTCTCTGGCTTTTATTGCGTTCATCATGCAGAGAGAAAAATTGGTAAATCTGCTGTACGTGATTTCGCAGCGTTTCGGGTATCGCTGGCTGATGTATGCTGTACTGTTCAGAAGTCTCCGAAAAGCACTGAAAGGCGAAATGCAGACTTGGGGATTTTTAAAACGTACCGGAAATGTAAAAGAAATTGCAACGTCTTAAATTCATGATTGTAAAAAAGTTGTCTTTCAAAAATAAGTGAAACGCCTTTGTTTATCTTAAATTTTTTAAACAGAGTTTTTAATAATTCCTTGTCTGGTATTGCGTTTAAATTATCGCAAGGGTAAACAACGTTTTTTAATATTAAATTAACTAACTAAAGATAGACAAAGGCGTTACACTTAATTTCGAAATACAAAAATTGATAAGAAGAGATTTTAAATTAAAAATTAAAATATAAACAGATCTTAATATTTAATTAAATTTGTTTTTGTAAAAAGTAACGAAATAAAAAAAAGTTACACTTATTGTATAAATTGTAATTATAATGAAAAAATTAACGCTTTCTCTGCTTTTAATAGGAGGAATTTGTTCACAAACCGTGAAGGCTCAGGCGACAGACAAAGGTTTAGACCTTAGCTTGATGGATAAATCAGTACGTCCGCAAGATGATTTTTATAACTATGTGAGTGGAACTTGGATGAAGACTGCCAAAATTCCTTCCGATAAACCAACATGGGGAAGTTTCAACAAACTGGCTGAAGATACAGATAACAACTCCATGACGATTCTGAACTCTCTTCTGAAAGACAAATTTGCTGACGGAACAGAAGGCAAGAAAATTCAGGACCTGTACGCAACGTACATGAACATGACAAAGAGAAATGCAGACGGTATCAAACCGATTCAGGCAAATCTTAATAAAATTGATGCCATTAAATCCGTTGGAGATCTTCAGAAATATTTAATCTCTGTAACCAAAGAAGGAGAAAATAACTTCTACGGATGGGGAGTAGATGCAGATCTTAAGGACTCTAAAATGAACGTTGTCTATCTTGGTGACGCATCTTTAGGTCTTGGAAGAGATTACTATCAGAAAGTAAACGAAAAAAACACAGAAGCTTTAGCAGAATATACAAAATATGTTGCTTCTATGTTAAAAGAACTAGGATACAAAAACGCTGATGCTGCCGCAAAAGGTATCGTAGATTACGAGAAAAGCATTGCAAAAACATATTTAACCAACGAGCAGAGCCGTGATAATACACTTCAGTACAATCCACAAACAATGGCTCAGCTTTCAGCTTTGGTAAAAAATGTAGACCTTCCTGCTTATCTTAAAGCAGTTGGCGTAAATACAGATAAAGTAATTGTCGGAGAATTAGGATATTACAAGAATTTAGATAAATTCATCAATACACAGAATCTTCCTGTGATTAAAGATTATCTTAAATTCCACATGATCCACGGAAGTGCGGCTTATTTAAGTGAGAAATTGGGCGACATGAGATTCGCTTTCTACGGCAAATATTTAAGAGGACAGCAGGAGCAGAGAGCTTTAAATAAGAGAGGTTACGAATTAATTAACGGATCTTTAGGAGAAGCTTTCGGTAAATTATACGTTGAAAAATATTTCCCGGCAGAAGCTAAAGCACAAATGGTTGAACTGATCGATTACTTAAAGAAAAGTTTCGCGGTTCATATCAACGGATTAACATGGATGTCTTCTACAACGAAGGAAAAGGCAATGGAAAAGCTGAATAAGTTCACGGTAAAAGTTGCGTATCCGGACAAATGGAAAGATTATTCCAAATTAACCATCACGCCGGAATCAAAAGGTGGAAATCTATATGCCAACCTTCAGAATATTGCAGAATGGCAGTACAACAAAGACTTAGCTAAAATCGGAAAACCAGTAGATAAAACAGAGTGGGGAATGACGCCGCAAACTGTAAATGCTTACTACAATCCGGTAAACAACGAAATCGTTTTCCCTGCTGCAATTCTTCAGCCGCCTTTCTTCAATCCTAAAGCAGATGCTGCCGTGAATTTCGGTGGAATCGGTGCCGTGATCGGTCACGAAATGAGCCACGGATTTGATGATTCAGGTGCACAGTTCGATGCAGACGGAAACTTGGTAGACTGGTGGACTCCCGAAGATAAAGCCAACTTCGAAAAAGCAACAAAAGCTCTTGCCGCACAGTACGACAAATACGAGCCTGTAAAAGGTACTTTCGTGAACGGAACATTCACCAACGGAGAAAATATTGCAGATTTAGGAGGTGTAAACATCGCTTACGACGCTCTTCAGATGTATTTGAAAGACAAAGGAAATCCGGGAGTTATCAGCGGTTACACACAGGATCAGAGATTCTTCCTGAGCTGGGCAACAGTCTGGAGAACTTTATCCAGCGAAAAATACATGATCAATCAGGTGAAAACAGATCCGCATTCTCCGGGATATTTCAGAAGTTTCGGTCCTTTAACCAATGTTGATGCTTTCTACAAAGCGTTTGATGTAAAAGAAGGAGACAAATTGTACAAAAAACCGGCAGAAAGAATTAAAATCTGGTAATCACCATTTCAGATACAGCCAAAACCGTTCAGCAATGAGCGGTTTTTTTGTTTTTTTTGGAGCTTTTTCGCGCTTTCCGCACTCGCTATTTCCTGTGATTCGGCGCGGCTCCGCCGCGCCGAATCACAGGAAATGAGCTCAGACAATTGCTGCAATCGCGGCTAGGATTTCAGTCATTTTTTCAGCATCAGGAAAATAGAATAGAAATTATCCATGGTTAAGAAAATCCCTGTATCATTTGCTAAGTGAATAATCATACTGAACTTGTCGAGATACCTTTGCGAACAAAAAAATCAACGGAATCATTTTGAAAAGAAAACTTCACGCTCCTTGCGTGAAATACTAAACGATTTGTCGTCTTACTCAATCAAAATCAAATATCATTTTAACCGCAAATCAAGATCAGATAATAAAAATAGCAAGTTTTATTTACATCCTTTTCATCAATTATTATTTATCACTTATCATTTATAAACTAATTTGTATATTTGGTAAGTTTGTGTAAAATCAAAAACAATTTTTAATGAAAAAGCTAAATATCGGAGTACTTGCCTTTTCAGGTTTGGTATTTTTAAATTCTTGTGGAACAACAAAAACTGCCAATACTCAAAAACCTGAGCCGATGAAAGGAGTTGAAATTGTACAGCCAGAAAAAATGGAAGCAAAAGAAGAAGGATTAAACCTATCGTACATGGATAAAACTGTTCGTCCCCAAGATGATTTTTTTAGCTATGTAAACGGAAACTGGGTAAAAACCACTCAGATTCCTTCCGATAAAGCAAGTTGGGGTTCTTTCAATGCACTCAGAGAAAATGTAGACGATGCTTCTTTAGACATCCTGAACAAAATCTTGTCAGAATCTTATCCTGAAGGTTCCGAAGGACAGAAAATCCAGAATCTCTATGCCTCATTTATGGATACCAATAAGAGAAATGCAGAAGGACTGGCTCCGATTAAAGGAGATCTTGCAAAAATTGATGCCATTAAAAACATCGGCGATCTTCAGAAATATCTGCTTGAAGCGACAAAAGTGGGCGATAACTCTTTCTACGGATGGAGAGTAGGTGCAGACCTGAAAGATTCTAAAATGAATGCAGTCTATCTTGGCGGCCCTGATCTTGGACTGGGAAGAGATTATTATCAGAAAGTAAATGAAGCCAACACCAAAACATTAGCAGAATATCAGACCTATGTCGGAAAATTATTTGGCGTTTTAGGCTATAAAAGTTCAGAATCTGCAGCAAAAAACGTAGTGGATTTCGAAAAACAGTTGGCAAACTATTTATTAACGCTTGAACAGAACAGAGATGCCAATTTAAGATACAATCCTAAAAATGTATCTGAATTGCTTACTTTGGTTAAAAACGTAAATCTTCCGAAATATCTGAAGGATGCCGGAGTAAATACCGACAGAGTTATCATAGGCGAGCTGAAGTATTACCAGAATATGGATTCCTTCCTTACCCAGAAAAACCTTCCTTTACTGAAAGACTATCTGAAATACCACTTAATCAATGGGAATGCAAGCAATCTTGATGAAAATTTAGAGCAGATCAGATTCGATTTCTACTCCAAATATCTTCAGGGACAGAAAGAACAGCGTCCGATGAACAAAAGAGGACTTTCTTTGGTAAACAGTGTTCTGGGCGAAGCTTTCGGAAAATTATATGTGGAGAAATATTTTACGCCGGAAGCAAAAGCACAGATGGAAATGTATATCGATTACATTTTAAAATCCTTCAAGACACATATCAACGAGATGGATTGGATGTCTCCGGAAACAAAAGTAAAAGCACAGGAAAAATTATCAAAATTCACCGTGAAAATTGCTTATCCGGATAAATGGAAAGATTACACCCAGTTAAAAGTAGAAGCTCCGAAACAGGGAGCAACCTTATATTCCAATCTACAGAATGTTTCAGCTTGGCAGTATCAGAAAAATTTAGATAAAATAGGAAAACCGGTAGACCGAACAGAGTGGGGAATGACGCCGCAAACCGTAAATGCCTATTACAGCGGATCAAACAACGAAATCGTTTTTCCTGCCGCTATTCTTCAGCCGCCTTTCTACAATCCAAAAGCAGATGCAGCTGTTAATTTCGGAGGAATCGGAGCCGTTATCGGTCACGAAATTTCTCACGGATTCGATGACAGCGGTTCAAGATTCGACGGAGACGGTAACTTAAATAACTGGTGGACCGATGCAGACCGTAAAAACTTCGACGCAAAAGTAGCACAATTGGCAGCACAGTACAGCGCTTATGAACCGGTGAAAGGAAGCTTCGTTAACGGGAAGTTCACGAGTGGCGAAAACATCGGAGATTTGGGAGGAGTGGCAGTGGCTTACGATGCGCTTCAGATGTATCTTAAAGATCACGGAAATCCGGGCTTAATCAGCGGATTTACTCAGGATCAGAGATTCTTTATGAGCTGGGCAACAGTCTGGAGAACAAAATCCACAGATCAGTATATGACCAATCAGGTAAAAACAGATCCGCATTCGCCGGGAATTTTCAGAGCATTTGGTCCGTTGGTCAATCAGGATTCTTTCATCAAAGCATTCGACATCAAACCGGGAGACAAAATGTATAAAGCTCCGCAGGACAGAATAAAAATTTGGTAAGACAAGCCAAAAATTGTTAGAAATGAAAAACGCATCAGAAATGGTGCGTTTTTTATTTAATTTTTCATAGTTTAGTGACATCACAAAATATCAGTTTTTAGTTGATATTTAATTTAAAAAGTTAATATTTCAAGAAAAATCTTAACAAAATTTTGTATGTTACAGTTTTTTTTTAAATTTAAACATTGGATTGGTCAGCTATTTGATGCTGATAAAGACAATACACACCAACATCGAAAATCTCAAAATATTAATAATATGGCAATGTTTAATTATGGCGTTGGCGGAAACGAAGTAAAAGTAGACGCCAATGAAGCTATACAGCAGATTCAGGAGAATAAATCGCTGATAGTAAGCCAGCTTACAACCGACGAATCTTACGTCCCTGAAATTGTAACAGGATTAAAAACTGTGGACGACGTCTTCAAACATTTCCAGCCTTCTGTAAGCGTTCAGCACGAAACGGAGGACGGTAATGTAGTGGAAGAGGAGTTCCGTTTTCAGAATCTTGCGGACTTCACCCCGAAAAATCTTACTCAGAAATCAGATTATTTGCAGCAGTTAAGCATGGAGCAGGAACAGTACAACAAAATTGTACGCCAGCTTAAAACCAATAAAATTCTGCGCAATATGCTGGAAAACGATCAGACAAGAGCTGCATTCGTGGAAGTATTAAAAGAAGTGGCACAGGAACTTGAAAAATAATCTAAAGACGTTACATTAATCATGGACAGTAAATTACAGGCAGCTGAAAACCAACAACAGGGACAGCAGCAACACGCAGGTCAGCCGAAAGGTAATCCGCTTGCCGAACTCAATAAAATCGGAGGTTTTGGTTTTGTAGAATCCGTTGTAGACGGAATCGCAAACATGAACCCCACCAGAAAAGCCAGAAAGGAAATCTTCCTTAATGACAGCAATAAAGCAGATGAAAGAAAAGAACTTCTCCAGAAAATCAATCTTTGGGTAAACCTTCTGGAAAGCAATGATTCTGCAGATAAAATGGCAGAAACATGCAAAGCTAAAGCTCAGGCTGCCGATCAGAATTTAAAACTAAATCTTAAAAATACGCTTGATGCAGTCCGTCAACTGGAAACAAACTACAGAACGGTCGCTCAATTCTACAAAAATACCGAACTTGATAAAGTTGATAACGTAAGTATTGTTAATGCAAGTTTAGATCAGGTTTCAGACTTGGATAATCCGATCTTTATCGATGCCATTGCAGAAGAATTTAAGAACTACTACGACCGTTTAGACCTTAGAGACAATTACTCTATTTTAGCAATTCCGGGATATTTGGGATCCAATAAAGTCATTGAAAAATGGGCGAAAATCTGTAACGAAAACAAAGTAATGATGGTAACGGATTTCGCGAATCTTGATAAACCGGATGATGTGGTGGATTTATTTCATTCTGCCAATCTTACAGGAGGAGAATTGCACAGAAGTAATGTCATCATGACCTGTAACTGGCTGGTTGGTCGCGGAAAAGCTGAGGAAGTAGGAGAGGAGGAAAATGTAGAACTTCCGCCATCAACTTCACTGGCAGGAAAAATTCATAAAACATTAATGTCTCAGGTTGCAGCAGGTAAAAAGCACGGAAACATCAATGAAGTGGATGCCGTAAAATTCGAACTGAAGAAAAGCGAAATTTCCCAGTTGGAAAAAATGGGATTGGTTCCCATGGTGAACGAATACGGAAAAATTATGGCTTTCTCTGCGAAAACTCTATTTACAGGAGACAATATCGGGCTTCAGACCTATTCTGTCGTTCGCGTATTCGATTACGTAACTAAAGTTTTGCTCGATTTCCTAAACAGAAGAGCTTTCGAAAACTGGAACGCAAGAAACGAAGATGATTTGAGAAGACAGATCGTAACCTTCCTTGACGGAATTAAGGGACCGGATAAACTGATCGAAAAATTCAAAATTGTCCGTTTCGAGCAGGATAAAGTAAACAAAGACAGAGTTTGGCTGGATATTCGTCTTACGCCTTATTTCCCTACAAAAAGTTTCGTTATCAAATTAGACGGACACAAAGGAGACGACGGAAACGAATGGGATGCTGAATATCTTCAGGACTAAATTTAAACCAATCAATACACAAACCGATGCAATTTTTCATCGGTTTTTTTCTACCAAATCGTTAAAAATAGAAATATGAAAGGCAGGCTATTCTACTTTTTGTCCGTAATTTTTATGACTTTCAGTTGTAAAGATAAAAGAGTACAGCAAAATCATCCAATTGATCTTTTTGCCGACGAAATAAAAGAAGGAAAAGCTTACATCATGAAACCGCAGGAATGCTTTGATGAAAGTGATATGGTGATTTCTTCATCAAATATTAAACTAATAGATCAGTCTCAAGGGCGTGGAAAATCCATTTTTATTTACAGAGTTATTAATGGCAAAGTAGAGAAAACGACAAGAGATTCTATGGTGGCTTTTCCGTTCAGTTTCCTGTCTAACCAGCAGTTAATGTTCAGAAAAGATTCAACATCCTATATTTATCTCAAAAAATTGGAAGGATACCGCTTCATCGCAAAAGAAAAACAATTAAAATATCAATGGCTGAAAGCGGCTCCTGTTTATTCAGTTCAAAAAGAAAATTAAATTATCTTTGTATTTAATAAACAGATGCTTCGACAAGCTCAGCATGACATTTCTAATACTAGTCGTTTTATTAAAAGTGAATTTTTAGCGTTGTCATGCTGAGCTTGTCGAAGCATAAATATGCAGACAGACAAACCTTTGGAAAAAACAAAACAATCAGACTTCAGACACATCGGCAATAAACTTCTTAACTGGTATAAGACAAATGCTCGCGATTTACCTTTCAGACAGACCAGAGATCCTTATAAAATATGGATTTGTGAGATCGTTTTTCAGCAGACCAGAATTGCTCAGGGATTAGGACATTATAATAATTTTGTTCAGCGTTTTCCGGATGTAAAAACCCTTGCCGAAGCAGACGAAAACGAAGTTTTACTGTATTGGAAAGGATTAGGCTATTATTCCAGAGCGATAAATGTTCATAAGGCGGCGCAACAGATCATGAACGATTATAATGGTGTTTTTCCTTATGAATACGATGAAATCTTAAAGTTAAAAGGAGTTGGAAAATACACGGCTGCTGCAGTTTCCAGTATTTGTTTTGAGGGTAAAATTCCGGCTGTGGACGGAAACTTTTATCGTGTACTGAGCCGTATTTTTGCAGATGATTTTGATATTTCAAGTTCAAAAGCTTTTAATTATTTTTCTGAACTCGCTCATTTAATCTTACCTGAAAATGTTGGTGATTTCAATCAGGCGATGATGGATTTAGGTTCCGAAATCTGTAAGCCTAAAAATCCTCTTTGCAGCGAATGTCCTTTACATGAAGACTGTCTGGCTTTTTCTCTGAATAAAGTTTCTGAATTTCCGGTAAAGACAAAAAAAGTAAAAGCTGCTGATTTGGAGCTGAAATATTATTTCGTTCACAGAAATGGTCAGTTTTTAATTCAACAGAGAAAAGATGATTTCATCTGGAAAAAGTTATTCGAATTTCCGCCTGAAATTTCTGATGATTTAATTCCGTTTATCAAAAGTGTAAAAAATGTAAGCCATAAACTCACGCACAAAAATTTAAGCATAGAAATTTTTAATGTAGAAATAGAATCAGAAGAAATATGGCAGAATTTCATCACTCAAAATAATTACATCGTAACCGATGTTGAAGGCTCTCACGAAAAATCCTTCCCAAAACCGTTGGAGAATTATATCCAAAATTATGAAACGGCATACAGAATTTTGTAATGTCATTGCGAGGAGCGAAGCGAGCCTGTGCTGAGCGCGTCGAAGTAAAGCAATCTCAAAAAATATAAAATTTTTATGATTAGATGTTTATCATTCGCTTAGTGAAACGCCCTTGTGAACGAAGAATTTTTTCAATAATTTCAAAGAAACTTTTGCGCCTATTGCGTTTAAAAAGAAACCATTAAGAGAATTTAAGCAGTTAAGAAAGATTAAGAACTTGCAGGCAAACAGAAGGATAAGCTTAAAAAATAATTAGAATGTAATAAAAAACGCTCTGTGTGCTTACTTAAGTGAAACGCCTTAGCGAACTTAAAAATATCCATTAAGTTTTAAAAGAAAAATCTTCGCGCATTTTGCGTTAAAATTAATTACATGATTAAAATGGAGATTCATTCACATATCTATCATTGGCTGAGTGAAACGCCCTTGCGAACGAAGAATGTTTTCAATAATTTCAAATAAACTTTTGCTCCTATTGCGTTTAAAAAGAAACCATTAAGAACGTTTAAGCAGTTAAGAAAGATTAAGAATTTGCAGCCAAACAGAAGGATAAGCTTAAAAAATAATTAGAATGTAATAAAAAACGCTCTGTGTGCTTATTTAAGTGAAACGCCTATGCGAACTTAAAAATATCCATTAAGTTTTAAAAGAAAAATCTTTGCGTTCTCCACGTTCAAAAACAAATCATCCAAAACAAAACTCCATCTCAATTTCAAAACCCATTGAAATCCCGAAATTTGTCTTCCGAAATCTGAAATCTAATTTGTACTTTTGCAAAATGTTTAAAAACGCCATTTTTATTTTTGCAGCCTTACTTTTGGTATCTTGCGGAAAAGATCCCGTTCCGAAGCCTTACGGAGAACTTCGACTGGAATATCCCGCACCGAAATATCAGAAATTCGAAAACAACTGTAATTATACATTTGAATATTCAGATTTTGCAAACATTACCGACGCAAAAAAGCCTTGTTGGTATTATCTGAACTATCCGAAAATGAAAGCCAAAGTTTTTGTAACGTATTATCCGATACAGAATGATTTTGCAGCCCATATTCAGGAAGCAGAAAAAATGGTTTATGAACATACCATTAAAGCAAGCGCAATCGACACAAAATCTTTCGAATATCCTGAAAAAAAGGTATACGGAAATTTTTATGAACTCAAAGGACAGAGCGCTTCCAATCTTCAGTTTTACATTACAGACAGTACCAAACACTTTGTGACTGCCTATTTATATTTTAACACAAGACCGAAACCGGATTCTTTGGCTCCTGCGGTAGATTATATCAAAAGAGATATGAAACATCTGCTGGACACATTTGAATGGAAAAAATAATTTACTTTTAAAATACTTTGAAAAAAATATGAAACTTTTAGTTGTAGGAAGTGTTGCGTTCGACGCAATTGAGACGCCATTTGGAAAAACAGATAAAATTTTAGGAGGTGCAGCCACGTACATCGGGATCACTTCATCCATTTTGGGCGTTAAGTCCGGGATCGTTTCTGTAGTAGGAGGAGATTTTCCGCAGGAATATCTTGATATGTTTACAAACAGAGACGTTAATATAGAAGGAATTGAGATCGTAAAAGAAGGGAAAACATTCTTCTGGGCGGGAAAATACCACAACGACCTGAATACAAGAGATACTTTGGCAACTGAAGTAAACGTTCTTGAAAATTTTGATCCTAAAATTCCGGATTCTATGCAGGATGCAGAGATCTTATTATTAGGAAATCTTCACCCCGGAGTACAGCTTTCCGTACTTGAAAAAATGAACAACCGTCCGAAGCTTGTTATTCTGGATACCATGAATTTCTGGATGGACACGGCTTTGGAAACGCTAATGCAGATGATTGCCAAAACAGACGTGATTTCAATCAACGATGAAGAAGCAAGACAGCTTTCAGGAGAATATTCTTTGGTAAAAGCAGCTAAAAAGATCCACGAAATGGGACCGAAGTTCGTTATCATCAAAAAAGGAGAACACGGAGCTCTGCTTTTCCACGATCATAAAGTATTTGCTATTCCGGCTTTACCACTGGAAGAAGTTTTCGATCCTACCGGAGCGGGAGATACTTTCGCAGGAGGTTTTGCCGCATATTTAGCGAAAAAAGGAACATTCGATTTCGAAACCATGAAGTCTGCATTAATCGTAGGTTCTGCAATGGCTTCTTTCACGGTTGAGAAATTCGGGACAGAAAGAATTCAGGAAGTAACCGAATCGGATGTGTTCGGAAGACTGAAGCAGTTTAAAGAATTAACGACTTTCGACGTAGAAGTACAATAAATACCTCTTTTTAAGAAATATTTATAATAAAAAATTTAGTGTAATTCATTAAGAATTCTAAATTTGCAACTTGTTTAAAATAGTAAAATGATAAATAAACTTAAGATCACTTTTCTTTTTGGAATTTTCATCATGTTGTTTGGTGCAAATATGATGAACGCTCAGTTAAAACAGGGAGATTTAGTGGACGGAATTGCTGCTGTTATCGGTGATGAAATTGTATTGGAATCTGACGTTAACGAGCAGATGAATTATGCAAAACAGCAGGGAGCTTCCAATATAGATAAGTGTGAGTTTTTGGAAAACTTACTGAATAATAAGCTTTTGGTATACGAAGCGAAAAAAGATACCCTGATTGATAACCGTTCTGCGGCAATTAAAGAACAGGCAAATGCAAAATATCAGCAGTTGCTTTCTCAGTTTCCTGATGAAAAAGCAATGTTGGCTGCCTACAAGTTCAGAAACGGGTATGAAATGAAAAATGCGATCGAAAAAATCGATACAGACCAATATTACGGACAGGCTAAAATTCAGAGAATTACAGACAAAGCGGACGTTACGCCAAACGAGGTAACGGATTTTTATAATCTCTATAAAAGCCAGCTTCCCGAGATCAAAGATGAGGTTTCATTATCTCAGATCATGATGTATCCTAAGCTTACTGAGGCTCATAAAGATGAACTCATCAATAAGCTGAAAAAGATCAAAAAAGATATCGAAGGAGGAGAATCTTTCGAAAGTCAGGCAAGGATTTTCTCCGAAGATAAAGGAACTGCGTCCAACGGAGGTTTGATGAAAAACATTTCCAAAGGACAGATGGTTAAACCTTTTGAAGCAGCCGCTTTAAATCTTCAGGAAGGAGAAATTTCAGAACCTGTAGAATCGGAATTCGGATATCACCTTATCCAGCTTGTTAAAAAATCAGGGAAAATCTATGAAGCGAGACACATCCTTTTAATGGCTGTTCCTACAGATGAAGAAATTAAAACAGCGAAAGCGAAACTGGACAGCATCAGAGGTTTAATCCTTAACGGAAAAATGACTTTCAAGGATGCTACTTTCAGATTCTCAGATGATAAAAGAACCAAGTTCAACGCGGGAGTTATTCCGGGAGCAGACGGATCCAGCAAAATCGAGAGAGAAACAATTCCGGGAACAATCAGCTACGAATTGGCAGGTTTAAACAAAGGAGATATTACAACCGCTTTCGATGATATGGATGAAAGAGAAAGAAAAGTGGTGAAAATCGTAAAAGTGGAAGATGTTATTCCTGCTCACCAGATCAAACTGGAAACAGATTACGACAGAGTAAAGCAGATGGCGCTGAATAAAAAGCGAAATGAAATGATCGAAAAATTTGTTAATTCAAAACTTCCGACAACATTTATCTCCATCGACGGGCGTTACGATTCATGTAATTTTAAAGCCAACTGGAAAAGAGATTCAATTAAAAAATAATCATCAAAACCTTCAGGACTTCTGAAGGTTTTTTTATGCCCAAAATCTTCTGAAAACCGCTATTTTTATTATTTTTACAAGATGAGCAGTTTCATAGATTTTAATTCAGCAAAAAAGCTTCACCAGATGAATTCACAACAAAATAAGATTACACAACTCTTTAATATACAATATCCTATCATTCAGGCAGGCATGATCTGGCATTCCGGATGGAAGCTGGCTTCTGCCGTTTCCAATTGCGGCGGTCTCGGATTAATCGGTGCAGGAAGCATGTACCCCGATATTTTAAGGGAAAATATCCAAAAATGTAAACAGGCTACAGACAAACCTTTCGGGGTAAATGTTCCGATGTTGTATCCTAATCTGGATGAAGTAATTCAGATTATTCTGGAAGAAGGAGTGAAAATTGTTTTTACTTCTGCCGGAAACCCCAAAACATATACCGAAACTTTGCAGAAAGAAGGTCTGAAGGTTGCACACGTCGTTTCCTCAACGAAATTTGCCATGAAATGCGAAGAGGCAGGAGTAGATGCCGTAGTTGCGGAAGGATTTGAAGCAGGAGGTCACAACGGAAGAGACGAAACCACCACATTCTGCCTGATCCCGAATGTAAGAAAACATATTTCCAAGCCGCTGATTGCTGCCGGAGGAATTGCTTTAGGTTCCCAGATGAAAGCAGCCATGATTTTAGGCGCAGACGGCGTTCAGATCGGTTCCCGATTTGCTGCTACTGCAGAAGCAAGTGCTCATGAAAACTGGAAAAATAAAATTACAGAACTTCAGGAAGGAGATACCCATCTTACCCTTAAAGAACTGGCGCCTGTAAGAATGGTTAAAAATAAGTTCTTTAACGAGTTGGAGGAGATCTACAACGTTGGAAGAAACAAAGAGTCTCTAATCGCTTCTTTAGGACGTGCAAGAGCCAAAAAAGGAATGTTCGAAGGTGATATGGAAGAAGGCGAACTCGAAATCGGTCAGGTTTCTGCGTTAATTGATGAAGTTCTTCCCGTAGAAACTGTTTTTCAGAATTTACTTAAAGAATTTAACGAAACCAATACGCCGAGTTTATAAAATTAATCTTAAAGTTGATGGAAGGAAGGATTATTAATGTCAACGGAAAAAAACTTTATATAGAATATCAAAAAACTTTTGAAAATAAACCAACCATCGTCTTTTTGCACGATTCTTTAGGCTGCACTCAGCTTTGGAGAGATTTTCCTGAGAAACTGGTTTCGCAGACAGAATGTAATGTGTTGGTCTACGATCGTTTAGGCTACGGAAAATCTTTTCCTATGCTTACCTATGAAAGAGAAAACAATTATATGGAGCAGGAAGCCGATCTCCTGAATGATCTGTTAAAAGAACTGAATATAAATGATATAATCCTTTTCGGACACAGCGACGGCGGAACAATTGCCCTTATTTTCGCAGCCAGATACCCCGAAAAAGTCACAGCAACTCTTTGTGAAGCCGGACATATTTTTGCGGAAGATATAACCGTAAAAGGCGTAAAAGATGCCTTTGAAACTTACAAAACCACCAATCTTCCGGAACGTCTCCCAAAATATCATGGCGATAAAGTTGAAATGATGGTAAAAGCATGGACCGAAATCTGGTTAAGCGACAGATTCAGAAGCTGGAATATTGAATGTCTGCTGGAAAATATAACTTCGCCATTGTTATTTATTCAGGGAGAAAATGATGAATACGGAACACTGGATCAGGTTGAAAAAACAATTTCTAAGGTAAGCGGAACCGCAGAAAAATTCATCATCCCGAACATCGGACATACCCCGCATAAAGAAATCCCAGATGCTGTTCTGCAAAAATCCGCAGAGTTTATCAACTCAATTGTAAAGGCATAATATTGAAAAATAATTGGTGAAATTTCAGCAGCATTACATTCCCCTCCTCTGGAGGGGTGGCGAAAATTCAAAGAATTTTTGACGGGGTGGTCAATAAATGCAAGATCAAAGCCCATCAATTTCCATCTGAATATTCTTTCTCGCAATATCCTCATACTTTTCTTTAAAAATCGGGGTTTTAAAAATATCCTTCTGCTCCAGAAAATGTTTTAAAACCTTTTTTCTTCCCGGCTTATAAAGCAAATCGGGATAGATGGAATATTCCTTCCGGATTTTTTTCGTGTAATCAAAATATACTTCAGAATCTTTTCCGAGAATCGAAAGATCGGCATCCAGAAGATAATTGGTATCGCTGTCTTCAGACAAATGATGCGATTTTGTGGCAATAATCTGCTCCGAAATTTTTTGAATGAAATAAGAGTCTACATTAAGTTTTTTCAGTCTTACCGCAGCAAATTCAGCACTTTTCTCTTCGTTTGATTTTGATGAAGCATCATAAATTACATCATGATAGAAAACAGAAAATGAGAGAACAGGATAATTTTCAATTTCATCTTTTACAGCATCCAATTCAGAAAACATATTTTCCAGATGCTCAAGATTATGATAATGTCTCCCTTTCTCGCTATATTTCTTTTCAATTTCAGACCAGAGATCTCCAATAAGATTTTGATCTTCGGTAAATAAAAAACAGTTTTGAAGAAATCTTTCTTTTAGGTTCATTTTCAAAAATTTTCAGATAAAAAAAGGAACTTTTAAAAAGTTCCTTGATTTGCTTCCAGATTTGCTTTCAGTTCAGCCCAGCCTCCGCCGTTGTAGCCGTCTTTCAAACCTTGAGAGGTAAGGTATTCCAAAGCCTTTCCGCTTCTGTTTCCGCTTCTGCAGAACAAAATCACCGGCTTATCAATAGACAATATTTCTTCTTGTCTGTCTTCCACTTCTCCCAAAGGAATATTTTTAGCACCCTCGATGTTTCCGTCCATTTCCAGTTCCATAGGTTCACGAACGTCAATTAATGCATAATTTCCTGATTTTATAACTTCTGATAAAGACATAATTTGTTTTATTAGATTAAACTTATAACGAAAATACGTAAAATTTTACTGAAAATTTAAAATTTCAAAGCTTTTTCTAAAATAGGGTATATCCTAAAATAATAGAAGACGTCTGATATTTCGAAGACCAGTTAATATAGTTCTGTAAAAGATTTCTTCTTGTGGAAGTACGGAATTCCACGAGAAATTTATCATTATACTTATATCCTACACCGAAAGCGAAATTATTTCCTGAAGATATTTCCAGAGTACTGTAATCATATCGAATATCTGATTTCATCTCAACATCAATAATATATGCAGCATTAATAAATATTTTCGACTTATCATTCAAAAAGAAATAATGTCTTACTCCCAAAGGAATTTCAATTGATTTGTAATCTACACTTCTTATCGATTTGGCTTCAAAAGGCTGTCCCTGATAAATGGTAGATTCTTTTTCTGTTTTATAATACTGATAAGTAGGTTCTGCAAAAAGTGCCCATTTATTCTTATTAAATGGAAGGATAAACTCTGCTTCAACACCAATTCTGAAAGATACTTTATTACCAAACTTACTGTTTTCGTTTCCGGAATAATAATCATTTGTCATTTCAAAAGACGAAAAATTAATTCCCGGTCTTACTGTAAGATTAAAAAGATCTCTCTTTTCGTAATTTTGATTGTAGTTTACTGCAGAACCGTTAGAACATTCATTGTATTTCAAAAAAACCTTCGTCAGATCTTTGGATTTATAATTCAGTTTGTTAACGTCAATAAGATCCACACCGCAATTCAGGTTATCTAAAATCTGCTTTTTGTATTCTTCATTATAAGCAATTGATGAATTTTCAATATAATACGGTTTATAAACAAGCTGTTTTACTTCAGAATCATTTGTAGAAAAGAAAAATCTTTCAAGATCATCATTTTCATAGTAGAATAAGTCTGCTTTTCCATCTACCAGATATTTTAAGAAAACTGTTTTTTCTAAAAAGCTTGGCTTTTTTTCGTAAGACATTTCCTGAAGCTGATCTGAAGAAAGATCAATCATCACGGTCTTTCTTACATATTTTTGCTCGTTATTAATTCCGAACTCCTGAATATTTTTAATGGATTCTTTCTTTGTTTCCCCGGAAGATTCATCGGTCTTGTATTCAAATTCTGTAGGATTGCTTTTCCAGTCCAGATTTTTGATCAGAACTTCGCTTCTTTGTCCTGAATTATTAACGAAATAACCTTTTTCAAATTTGATTTGTGCGTTAAAAAACGCTGCTGAAATAAGTCCTGCGAACAGGAAGATTTTTTTCATGGGTATTATTTTTCCTTGATTATAAGGTCTGAATTTTTCAAACGCGGCAAAATTATAAAATAATCTTAATTTTGCAATGGTAAATCATGACTTCAAACGCAGAAAAATATACACAGCTTATAAAATCCAAGGCAAAAAGTTTTGGATTTCAGAATTGTGGGATCTCAAAAGCAGACTTTCTTGAGGAAGATGCAAAACCACTCGAAAACTGGCTGAAAAATAACTTTCACGGCGAAATGAAGTACATGGAAAATCATTTTGATAAAAGGCTGGATCCGAGATTATTGGTAGAAGGCTCCAGATCTGTAATTTCTCTTTCTTACAATTATTTTCCCGAGGAAAAAATTTCCACCCTCGAAAACTTTAAAATTTCCAAATATGCTTATGCTGAAGATTACCATGAAGTTATCAAAGATATTCTGCGATCAATGGTTGCAGAGCTTCAGGAAGAGATCGGGGAATTCGGATTTCGTGTTTTTGTGGATTCTGCGCCGGTTCTGGAAAGAAGCTGGGCGAGAAAATCAGGAATCGGATGGGTAGGGAAAAATGCAAATTTAATTACAAGACAGAGCGGTTCATTTTATTTTTTAGCAGAAATTATCTGCGATCTGGAACTTGTTGCAGATCATCCCGTAACCGACCATTGCGGAACGTGCCGGAAATGTATTGATGCTTGTCCCACCAACGCGATTGTTTCGGAAAAGCTCATCGATGGAAGCAAATGCATTTCCTACGCAACAATAGAGCTGAAAGATTCTATTCCGGATTATTTTCAGGACAAGATGGACGACTGGATGTTTGGCTGTGATGTTTGTCAGGACGTCTGTCCGTGGAACCGATTTTCGTTACCTCATCAGCAAACCAAATTTAAACCGAACGAAGCTTTAAAAAACTTTAAAAAAGGAGAATGGAAGGAGCTCACGCAGGAGCTGTTTTCCGAAATTTTCCGCAAATCTCCTGTTAAAAGAACAAAATTTGCCGGTCTGAAAAGAAATATAGAGTTTCTGGAAAAATCCTCAGAGAAAAAATAATTACATTTTGGCGGATAAACCCTTATCTGGAATTTTTGAAGTTCCAGAGTAATAAGGTTGAACGCCCATTCCTTAAATAAAATTTTTAAGGAGGGAAAGAATGGGGTAAGAATTTTAAAAAACTTTCAGATCAAAAAACTTTGTTCTGAAAATTAGGCGGCTGAAAAACTAGCGTTTTTTCTGTATTCTTTTGGGCGCTACTTTTACTCTTACTTTAAATCTTTTGTTGGATTTCATGTTTTTGTGCATATTTTTGAATATTTGGTACTTAAATTTAGCGAAAATTCCGATTGAAACAAATACTTTTGCGAAAAATTATTAATTAAATTTTATTAACTTTAAAAACTATGAACGTGAAAAAGATGTTACTTCTCATTATAAAAGCCATAGGAATTATTGTAGGAATTGTTTTTCTGTATGTCGCCTTAGGCTACTTTTTACCATTTATTGAAGTTTCAGCGAAGGATGACGGACAGAAGAAAGAAATTCCGGTTTATATTTATACCAACGGTGTTCATACGGATATTGTAATGCCTGTAAAGAATGATATACAGGACTGGAGCACAAAAATCCCGTTCAGCAATACAAAATCCAAAAGTACAGATTACAATTATGTAGGAGTAGGATGGGGAGATAAAGGATTCTATCTCGACACTCCGACTTGGGCGTGGGCGGATCTTAAGTTTTCAACAGCTTTTAAAGCCGCTTTCTGGCTTAGCGAATCTGCAATGCACTGTACTTTCTATAAAACCATGAAGGAAGGCGACGACTGTAAAAAGATTATGATCAGCCGCGATCAGTATAAAAAACTGGTAGATTTTGTAGATGCTAAATTTGATAAAGACCAAAACGGAAACTACAATCTTGTTCCTACAAATGCTGTTTACGGTAATGATGATGCGTTCTATGATGCACAGGGAAAATACAGCTTCCTGAATACCTGCAACACCTGGGCAAATGATGCTCTGAAAGCTGCGGATCAGAAAGCGGCATTCTGGACGCCTTCAGATTACGGAATCTTCTTACATTACAAATAGTTTTCTGTGAATTTTTTAAGTTGGATAACGGCATTTCTGTTCCTGTTATCATGCAAGCAGGAAGCGAAAAGTACCATCAAGCCACAGATTACAGAAATCTCAAAGCAGGAAAAGAAACCGGAAATTGATTTAAATAAAACAAAATCGAAAGCCGAAGAAGCACTTACATTCTGCAAATCCAATCAGTTCAGTACAGATTTTTGCATTCTGATTGATATGAGTCTGCATTCCGGAGTGAAAAGATTGGTTGTGTGGGATTTTAAAACAAACACTGCTTCAAAAAAATATCTGGTTGGTCACGGTTGCGGAGAAAACCAGTGGAGCAGTGACGAATCTAAAGACCATCCGGAGTTCAGCAATGAAGACGGAAGTCACCTTTCATCACTCGGCAAATACAAAATTCAGGGGCGAGGTTACAGCGACTGGGGAATTCATGTAAAATATCTGATGCACGGTCTGGAAAAATCCAACAGCAATGCGCTGAAAAGATTCATTGTTTTTCATTCCTGGAATCTGATGAGCGATGAAGAAGTCTTCCCGAAAGGTTCGCCCGAAGGTTGGGGTTGTCCTACCATCTCCAATAGTGCGATGAAGGAAATAGATCCGATGCTTCAGAAATCTAAAAAGCCTGTTCTGATGTGGATTTATAATTAAAAAAAATTAGAGATATTGCTAAATAAAAGTTTTAGAACTTTTCTTGATTAAAAACTTTTAAACTTAATAGCTGTAACCATCGCAAAGACGCAAAATATTATTTAAATACTGTCTTATCTTAAGGCGCAAAGATTTTATCTGCGATAAAATTAAGCATCAATCCTTATTGAAAATCTTTGATTTTCTTGCGCTTTAAAGATTTAAGACTAATAAAATCTTGCATCTTTGCGTTTTCCAATAAGAATATTTTTATTTCAAAAAAAATTTAAACTCTAAAATAAATTTTGTTTATTCTTAAATTTAACATTATGAATTTAAGTTAGTTAAACTGATTATAATTAAGGAATCAATACATTTATTTTTATTAAGTTTTTTAAGCTAAAGAGGCTTAATTTCTTAATGGTAAAAATAAATTATAAATTAAATACAATCTCTTTACAATTAGAAAAATTAGTCTGATTTTTGTAGAGAAAACAGGGTTAACAAATCATTATGTCTAAAAAAGAAAAAGTAAATATTTTCTGGTTCAGAAGAGATATCAGACTGGAGGATAATACAGGATTGTTTCATGCACTTGAAGCCGGCTTAAAAGTAGTTCCGGTTTTTATTTTTGATAAGGAAATTCTTGATAAGCTTGAAGATAAATCAGACAGGAGAGTAGATTATTTTTATCAGGCCCTGGAAGAAATTCATACCGAGCTTAAAAAACATAAAAGTGGATTAACGGTTTTTCGCGATAAGCCTGTTGAAGCTTTCAAAAAATTAATTAAAGATTTTGAAATCGATACGGTTTTCTGCAACAGGGATTATGAACCACAGGCAATAAAAAGAGACGAAGAAATACAGGATCTGCTGAAAAAAAATGATGTTAATTTTCAGGATTTTAAAGATCAGGTTATTTTCGAAAAGGAGGATGTGGTAAAAAATGACGGCAAACCTTACACCGTTTATACCCCCTATTCCAGAAAGTGGAAAGAAAATTTCAAATCCGTCACCTTCAAAAAAATGGAGGTCGATTTTTCAAAATTTCATCAGTATTCGCCTTCAAAATTTTTAACGCTTAAAGATTTAGGCTTTGAAAAAACAGATCTGGAATTTAAAAAGCCTTCACTGGAGAAAAAGATTATTGATGATTACGATCAGTACAGGGATTTTCCGGCAATGGATCATACAACCCGTTTAGGAATTGCGCTTCGTTTCGGAACTATTTCTGTAAGAAAATGTGTGGAATTTGCAGAGAAACACAATGAAGTCTGGCTGAATGAGCTGATCTGGAGAGAGTTTTTTATGCAGATTTTATATCATTTCCCGAAAGTGGTGAACCAGTCTTTTAAAGAAAAATACGATGGCATTAAGTGGAGAAATGATGAAAAGGAATTTAAAAAATGGTGCGAAGGAAAAACCGGTTATCCTATTGTAGATGCGGGAATGAGGCAGCTAAACGAAACCGGATTTATGCACAACAGAGTAAGAATGGTTGTCGCGAGTTTCCTTACCAAACATCTTTTAATCGACTGGAGATGGGGAGAAGCGTATTTCGCAGACAAACTTCTGGACTACGAGTTGTCCTCCAACAACGGAAACTGGCAATGGGCTGCAGGATGCGGTTGCGATACAGCGCCTTATTTCAGGGTTTTCAATCCTTCTGAGCAGACGAAAAAATTTGATAAAGATTTAAAATACATCAAAACATGGCTTTCCGAAAAGGACATCAACGCAGAACCGATCGTGGAGCATACTTTTGCCAGAAAAAGAGCCTTGGAAGTGTACGGAAAAGCGGTGAAAGAGTAATATTGAAAGTTTAGCTGAGAGCTATTTATGAATGCCTATTTTCTTCAAAGCGGCACTGTTCAGATAGATTTCATTAAAAGAAGTTAGCGATTCGATGTCTTTGAAGTTTTGAAATGTCTTTTCGTTTTTATTGAAGGAAAGTTCGATTGAAGTATTGTAAGAAGCAACGATTCTCACTACGGAATACCCGTTGTAAGCAATTTTAAATCCTTCAAAAAGACATTTTTTTTCGGCTTTCTGATAGATTTTATATTCTTCGAAAGCCTTGCTTTCTTCATCGTTTCTTTTCTTGGAATTGTGCTCAAGAGATTTCCAGGATTCGTAGTTCTTGGGCTCTTTCAGGATTTCGCCGGAAGAATCTACGGGAACAAACATTCCCAAAGTAAGCTCCTTTTTCAAAAGATTGGCGTAATTGTTCATCAGCTTAAGCGTCTGAAGGTCTGCATATCCTTCATGCGAATAATACTCGATAACAAAATCCGTCATAGGAATCAGTTTATGGGAAGCATTGGTCATATTTGTGATTTTTTTTGAGCCACTAACTTTTTTAAATTTCGAGGTGCGAAGATAAATAAATTGTTAAAAAGAGGAAAACTAATTTTGTTTTAATTGGCAAAAGAATTTCAGACTTCCTATTTTCCTCAGTTACAGAAAAATAAAAACCGGAAAGATTATTTGTTTTAATTTTTCCGGTTGATGTATTTGGGTAATTAATCTTCAGTGGATATTACATTTCTTTTTGCAGGATTTCTACAATGCGGTCTATTACTTCCTGTTTTTTAGTTTTTTTATTGTAGGGCGTTTTCGGTTCAGAAACAATGCTTTCCCTGTTCTTATCAAAAAGCGCATAAAGATCCAGATCCGGATGTTTTTCTAGGTACCAAACCAGAAAATTGAGAGGTATTGCATTTTTTCCTGAAAAATATAGCTGAATAGCCTGCGGCGTCATACCGTATTCTTCGGCTATTTCTCTCAGAGTTTCTCCTTTTGATTTGCTGTACTCGCGTATCTTCTCGTGAATTTTCATATCGAATAATTTCTTCTTTTTAATTTTATTTAATAAATAATTGTTAAAACTTCAATTAATTATTGTTTTTAAATATATATTTGTATATTTGTTTTATAATTATCTCATGGAGATAGACACAAAATTACGAAAAAAGGTTAAACAAAAATATTTATTTGTATGAGCAAATTGATATATCCCTATCAGAACACCATTAATGAAAGATTTGATTTTATTGATAAATGGTTACCAGCGCGCTACACAGGTTCTGTTAATATAATTCTGAAGAAACAAGAAGATCCCGATTATATAAGAAAAGTGAGAAACAGATTGATAAATGATGAAGCGGTGATTGATGCCCTTTACAAAGTTTCGTTGTTCAATAAGATACAGGTAGAGACTGAGACTTAAGCCCGGATTCTGAAAACACAATTATTTGATGAAAAATTATATTTTGCTCTTTACAGAGCTGTTCCACAAAAAAACACACAATTGCCATGGAAAATTTCGAGACACAGGAAGTCATTATTACAGAATGCTTTAAATGCGGCAGAAGATTTGAAAATTATTTCAAAGCATCGCCCTGCTGCACATCACTGGTGGTAAAAGTAGACGAAAACGGAAACCGTACCACCATTACTTTTTTAAGCTCATTATCTAAACCTGAACCCGAATTTCTGAATGAAGATGCTGCAGAAGATGCAGAAGAAAATCCGGAACCAAAGGAAAATCTTCAGAATGAGGCTGAAACTGAATTCTTGTAGACCATGATGAAGAGGGCAGGAGAAATCCTGAAATGCGGATGAGAAATTAAAATAAAGCGACCATCAATCACCATTCTATATAAGAGATGTGGAAAATCGCCTGAGCTTTGATTGTTTTTTGGAGCTGAACGTAAGATGAAACTGTGCTTCTGTAATCGCAAAAAGATGAAACCCTTTACTTGCTGTTAATCATATGTTTATTTTTACCATCAATCCATCTGCCAAGCATAACGAGTTCCGAAGGCGATTTTCTCATATCGATTGTTAAAACCTTCACCAGAATATCCCAGAAACTGTGCTTTTCTCCAAACTCCTTCTTGTATTGTTCTAACGCCTGTATGTAAGCGTGTCCGTATCTGTTGTATTTTCTCCTGAAACTGATTTGGGGGATATCTTCAATTACATTCTGCATTACTTTTTTCAGATTGGCGGGAGTGTGCGTTTTAATAAAATCTAGCTCTATTTTGCAGATGTTTAAGAGTGGAAGCATCATGTAAAAGAATTCTTCCTGATTGCTTCCGATATTTGTTTTCCACGTCAGTCTTTCCTCCTGCGGCAGAATTTGAGAACTCAGTTCATCTATCTTTTCAAAGCTTTCCTTCAGTAAATTCAGAAAAGTTTCATTCTGCTTCCAGAACAGCGAATGGTTGAAATGATTTATTTTAATTGTATTCTCTTTTATATATTCTACCTGCAACCGGATGCAGATTATATTATCATTGATTTTATTAATTAAAACTTCCCAAAGAATATGCTGGCTCAGCGTACAGTTGGTTTTAAATACCATTCTCGATTTTCGGCTAAGCACTTGAAGTTCCTTCAGAATCCGGAGAATTTCCTGCAGATCTTTATCCATCGCGATATTGGTATTTCTGATGTAAATTAACGATACAAATTCGGCGTGCCGGATTTTACTAATGGCATTTTTCTTTCCGAGCTGGCGGAATTTATTTTTTCTGGTTGGGACTCGATGGTTCATTTTCAGGATTTTTATTTTTTTAGACATAATCTTCAGGGCTTATCCGTTATTAATCACAATGCTGAATTTTAACGCCGGTTCACAAGGATTTTTGACTGCTAAATTTTTATTTCAGGTATGAAAAATTACGGATAACCACTGTTTTTTAAAGCTGAACACACTTTTAAATGTTCATATTCAGTCTCGCCATCAGATAACTTACGGTAGATTCTGCGCCTTGATTGAGGTTGACATTTTTCTCTTCAAGCCCATCGTAGCAGCCACCGGTTACCGGATTGTAGATAATTTGTTTCAGGTGATTTTTTCCCAGAAACCATTCAAAGGAATTCATCATCATTTGCAGATATTTTTCATCACCGAAAACTTTATAAAATGTAGACAATGCCAAAATGGTATAAGCAACATCAATCGGCTGTTCTCCACCAATGGTGAAGTCGTTTTCAGTGGTTTCTTTTTGAAGCCATCCCTGGTTGGAAATTACTTTGATCTCTCCGTTGATCATAATTTTAGACAGCAAAAAGTCAAAAGAGGATTTAGCTGTTTCCTTATAAATTTCCTCTTTAGCAGCGATCCACGCACACAGCAAAGCGTCCGGAAGAAGGCTGTTTCCGTAGGTAAGATAACTTTCAAACCAATGCCAGTCTTTTCCGGATTCGTGCTGATACATTTTTACAAGCCGGTCGGCAAATTCTTTCAGCAAAGGAAGATTTTTCTTTGAATTCTGATAATACAGTCCTTTAATCATAAAAGCCATCGCTCTTGTAGAATGAATTTTTTCTGCCCAGATCAGATTTTTCTCAATAATTTTCTCGGCGGTTTCAGAATATTCCAAAGGCAGAATTTCTTTTAATGAAACCAGATATCCCAAAGCCCAGATTGCCCTTCCGTTGGAATCATCCAGATTGGTCGCATAATTCTGATTGGTGAACTGTTTATGTCCGTTTACATAATTCAGGAAACTTCCATCGGTATGCTGACAAAATTTGATGAATTGTAAATAAATTGAAATCAGCTGAAGATCAGATTTGTCTCTGGTTATCTTAAAATGTCTGCACATCGCAATCATTGCCCGTGCATTATCATCCAGCGTATAACCGGAGCTGATGTCGGGTTCGTTGATTTTGGCAAACTGTATCATTCCAAAATCTGTGGTCATATTCTGGATGTGTCCGAGATTGATTTCCGGTAAGCTGTAATGGAGCGCTGTTTCGTCATTTCTGAACTTCTGAAACAGTAAAGCGTGCGAGATAGAAGCATTTTCCCAAGCGGTCGGAGCCATTTTTTCCAATGATTTCTGACGGAGTTTTTTCCGGCTTTCTTCATTTGCCAATAAAACATTTACTGCGGAAGACAATTGTTCCGGTGCTTCAAAACCGATGATAATTCCGGTTTCTTCTTTTAAAACTTCCACTGCGTGAGGAATCGGCGTAGAAACAATGGCGCATCCGCTGCTGATGGCATAGGAAAACGTTCCGCTTACCGCCTGATTTCTGTCGTTGGAGGTAAAAAGATAAACATCAGTGAGCTGAAGATATTCCAGCAGTTCCGGCAACGGAAGATACTCGTTGATGAAGCGCACATTGTTTTCCAGATGAAACTTACAGGTAAGGTCTTCCAGAAATTCACGGTATTTCTCCCCCTCATTTCTTACGATGGCAGGATGGGTTTTACCGAGGATCAGGAAAACAGCATCAGGATTTTTGGCGATAATCTTGGGTAATGCTTTTAAGGTGGTCTCGATATTTTTTCCCGGTCCCAGTAACCCGAATGTCGACAGAACTTTTTTATCTTTAAGTCCGTACTTTTCTTTCAGCGCTGTTTTGTCGGTAAAAGGCAGGAGATGCGTTCCGTGCGAAATCATCATAATTTTATCCGGAGAAATTTCATACTCGTTAATTAAAATTTCGGCAGAGATAGCCGTCATCACGATAATATGCTTAGAAAATCCGGCGATTTCCTTTACTTTCAGCTTAAGTTCTTCATCGGGATCCGGCAGAACGGTGTGAAAAGTTACCACAATATCTTTTTTTAAGTTTCTGAGGAAAAGATAAAGCCCGTTTTCGGTTTGATTAAAGAATCCAAACTCGTGCTGAATCATCACAAGATTTATTTTGTTGTTTTTATTAATCTGCGCTGCCAGTTCGAGATACGAAAAAGCATCTGAGGTATTCAGCTTATAATAGATTTTTTCTTCATAGCTGTAATTTTCCTCTTCTGTTTCCATCGGGCAAACCAGCATATCGAATGACTCCCCGAATTTCGAACGGAGCGATTTTACAAGATCCTGCGTGTACGTGGCAATTCCGCACACCTTTGGAGGAAAAGTACTTACAAAGACAATCTCTGATTTATGATAAGTTTTGTGTTTTTTGTTTTTCTCAGCCTGTCTTATTGCTTTTTCCTCCACGTCTGATTGGATATCTTTACTCATAAATTGTTTCTTTTTTTTACTGATTATTTATTAAATGATGATTATACGGCATACATCATCAGCTCTTTCAGTAATTTATCAATGCTTAATGATGCGACGGCAATTCTCTCGTCTGCAGCACCATAATAGATATACAGCCGATCTTTTTCTACTACGGCTCCGGTGGGAAAACAGACGTTGCTGACTTCGCCTTCCAGCTCCCATTCTTCTTCCGGTTTGAAAAGCGGGTAGGGAAGTCTGGAAATTTCTTTTTCAGGATTTTCAAGATCCAGAAGGGCGGCACAGGCGCTGTATACATAACCGTTAACCGTATCGTGAACACCGTGATAGATCATCAGCCAGCCGTATTCTGTTTCTATGGGAGGACAGCCTCCGCCAATGTAGCTGGACTCGTGGTCGTATTTGGCAGATAAAATTATATGATTATTAAAATGAAAAAAATAATCTTCCCAGAATTCGGTAGTAAGATCCTCAATGTTTTCTGTGCTTACAATCTGAATATCGGGTCTTATCCTGTGAATGAAATAAAATCTACCGTTTATTTTTCTTGGAAAAAAGATGAGGTTCTTGTCCCACAAAAAAATAGGATCGCTGTCGGTATGGCTGATCTGGAACTGGTTGTATCTTTTATATTTTTCAGGGATCAAGCCTTCAGCTTCGGATAACAGTTTAAATTTTTCGTAAGGGATTTTCGGAACAATGATTCCCTTATTTTCCCAGAATTTCAGGTCTTTGGAAACAGATAAGGTCCCTAAGGCGTTGATTCCGTCGTAACTGGTGTACGTAAGATAGAATACATGCTCTATTTTTACTATTCTCGGATCTTCGATGCCGTGTTTATCCTCATCCGATTCGGGAACGATGACCGGAGATTCTGATCTTTCTTCTACCGTTGTCGGATCCGAAAGTACGCAATATCCGATGCTTGAAAAATTACCTTTGGCAACGGCGCGGTAGAAGAGATGTATTTTTCCGTTTTCCTTAATAACTGCGGGATTCAGAACGCCTTCGTTTTCGAAACTCAGTTCGGTTTTTCTGAGGATAATTCCTTCTTTTTTTACTTTCAGCATTATTCTCGGCTCTCGTTTTCTTTGTCCTTCCTCTTGTTTTGTTTGTCCTGGCGTTTTTCCTTTAATGATTTTGCTTATGGTGTTTTATCGGATTTTTTCTTTGTTTCCTTTTCTTTTGACATTTTAAAAATATTTTTATCTATACGTAAAGATGGTCTATTAAAAAAGGAATTCTTTGTAATTGTCTTTCAATTTATTACATAAATCATAGATATTAAAAATTAAAGCGCTAACTTTGAGAGAGTGGCTGTTAACGTATGGATTAACGGGCTGAAAACAGGGTTGGATTATGAAGCTGTACATAAAATATATGGTAAGTCTCCGCTGCAAAATGGTTGTCCATCAGGAGCTGGAAAAACTGAACATAAAAAATGCGGTTGTAGATCTCGGTCTGGTGGAAACGCTGGATGATATTACCGCAGAACAAAGAATGCAGTTGAGAGACAATCTGCTTAAAACCGGACTGGAACTGCTGGATGATAAGAAAAGCATCCTGATCGAAAAGATCAAAAATGTTGTCACAGAAATGATCCATTTTTCCGAAGCTCTTCCGAAAGAAAATTTCTCAGATTATGTGAGTAAAAAACTGGGCTACGATTATACTTATCTTGCCAATACATTTTCTGAAGTAAAGGGAATGACACTGCAGCATTTCATCATCATTAACAAAGTGGAAAAAGTGAAAGAACTGCTTTTGTATGATGAGCTTAACCTCACCGAAATTTCCTATAAACTTAATTACAGCAGCGTTGCACATCTTTCTAACCAGTTTAAAAAAATAACGGGACTGTCGCCTTCCTTCTACAGAAATCTAAAAAAACAACGGCTTAAAAATCTTGAGGATCTTTAAAAAACCTGTGAAATATGTAAGTTTTTTCCAGAAATGTGTAGCATCCGCGCCAACTATTTCATCATCTTTGAATATCAATATATTGCAGGCGTTTACGGATAAAAATCCCAGCCCGCTGATTCTAATTTCATTAAGGTGTTATTAAATAACAGGGATGTGCAGATTGTTATTTCAATAACGCTCATTTTATACGGATTGCAATAAGGTCTATCAAATAGTAAATATGTTTTAACGGACTTTATGAAAAGGGCAGGTGCTTTGTGCCCTGTCTTTTTATTTCAACAAAAATCAACATATGAAAACAATAAAACTATACAGATTCAAAGATTCTGTTATGCGCAAAATGCCGCTTTTTAATGAAGGCAGAGTGCTTTCTTCACTCAATGAACTGATGGGGTTGGAGCTTATTAATACAGAAAAGGTAACAGAATTTACCATTGAAGTGGAAGAAGAGTTCGATATTGAGAATTGCAGCAGACAACAGTTAGTTGCTCTTTGTGATGCCTGTGAAAATTTTATAGAGCATCATTTCATAACCACTACGAATGATTATGATGTCATATAACAGTTTGGCTATGATTCGTTCATCCCATATTTTTCTTCTATGAATAATAAAATACATCTGCTCAGCTGGACAATTATTGTTCCTTTAATAGCGTGGGTTGCTTATCTCGCACATTATTATGTCGGCGGTCATTGGTATTCCCTGTTGCTTACTGTTTTTCTTGTAGGATCTGTATTGGCGGCAGTTTATCATTCCGAGATCATTGCATACAGACTGGGAGAACCTTACGGAACTTTGCTTCTTGCTTTTGCCATAACGGTGATAGAGGTCTCACTGATTATTTCAATTATGCTCAGCTCAAAAGGTCTGGAAACAATAAGTCTCGCCAGAGACACAGTTTTTGCAGCGGTGATGATTATTCTTACAGGAATTATAGGAATTTGTATTATCGTTGGATCTATTCGCTACAAACAGCAGCTTTTTACGCTTCAGGGAGTGGGAACGGCTATGATTACGCTTATCGTTGTCGTAGTGTTTCTTCTGGTTCTTCCCAATTATACCACAAGTCACGACAATGGAGAATATACCTCTCTTCAGCTTGTTTTTATATCGGTCATTTCTTTGGCGCTTTATATTGCTTTTACAATGGTTCAGACAATCAGGCACCGCGCTTTTTTTATAGCACCGATTCCCAAAACAGGCAATGATGAACTTTCTGAAGAAACGGATTTTCTCCCCGAAAAACCCAGCCGGAAAGTAATGCTTTTGAGTGTTTTGTTTCTTATTTTATGTCTTGGGATTGTAGTTTTGCTTGCAAAATACCTTTCGAAAGATGTGGATGTTCTTGTCCTGAAAGCAGGAGCGCCAAAATCAATCGTAGGAATTATTATAGCCGGAATTGTCCTGCTGCCTGAAGGAATTGCCGCCATAAGGGCAGCCTACAACAACAGGTTGCAGACAAGTCTTAATCTCGCTTTCGGATCAGCTTTGGCAAGTATAGGTCTCAGTATTCCTGCAGTTGCTTTAGTTTCGGTGTTTGCCGATTTCCGTATGACGTTGGGCATCAGTATAAAATCAACACTGCTTTTGGGATTGTCGCTGTTTATTATCACCATTTCTTTAGCCACAGGTCGCACCAATATCATGCAGGGACTGGTTCTGATCTCTATATTTTTTCTTTATTTGTTTACGACACTTGTGCCATAAATAGGCAGTTTAAATTTTTACATTTTTTCCAGATTTTTGATATATTCAGAAGGCGTCATTTGAGTTCTTTTTTTAAAGGCATTTATGAAAGTTGTACAGCTTTTATATCCTATTTCTTTAGAGATTACCTCAATATTATATTTGCGGATTAGAGGATTTTTATCCAATTCTGTTATAATATAATTTATTCGCAGAGTATTTACATATTCAGAAAAGGATACTCCTTTATACTGGTTTATTATTTGCGACAGATATGTGGTATTGGTATTCAGCTGTTTGGCAATGTTGGCGAGTTTGAAGCTGTTGGATAAAAATCTCTTTTTAAATTCTAACGAATCGAGTTTTGAAAGGATATAAGCAACGGTTTCATCTTCTATTGATGTGGAGATTGTAACTTTTTGATCTGTAATAGGCTGTATATCTGGAATATTACTTTCGATTTTCCTGATATTAATAATTTCTTCTTTATTTTTTCTTTTCTGGTAATATATTTTATAAAAAATGGTAAAAATCAGGAGTAATGATGCAAACAATAATAATAAATTCGTGTTATTCTTTTGGAGCATTTCTTCAGATCTATTTTTTATTTCTTCTTTTTCATAAACTCCCAGAAAAAAATTTCCTGCATTTTTTTGAACGTTTTCTTTTTTTATTTCTGATAAGCTCAGTTTTGAATATTTATAAGCCTTTTCAATATTCCCAGTACGTTCATAGTTGATACTTAATAAATAATAGACTTTAAGCTTATTTTCGTGCGAACATTTGGATTTCTGAATATTAGCAGTTAATTTTTCAAGGTATTTAAATGCCGAATCGCTTTTTTTAAGATGGGTATAGATTTCAGCTTTAGCGAGCCAAACCATTTCTCTTGAAAAACTTTTTTCCATTAAAACCGAATCTTTTTCACATTCATTAAAAAGAGATAACGATAGGTCATATTCTTTTCTAAGTAAAGCTATTTGAGCATTTCTGCTTCTGTGAAGGGATTGGGAATATGCTGAAAAATTCTCAGAGTTTTTCATTAGAAGATAAGCTTTCTCATAGTTTTTCTGTGCGGAATCCAGAAATTTTATTGCGCCCGTATCTTTGTACCAATTGATAAAAGCATCACTTTTTGTATTATAAGCTGCCGCAGTTTCTTTTGCCTTTGAAAACTTAGTATAAAGCACGTTATTGCTGTCATTACGGATGTTGTTTAGGTGTATGTTGAGAAGATCAATCCCTTTTTTATAATCTCTTAGCTCAATATATGCTACAGCAAAAAAAATTAATTGCTTCTTTTTATATACCGGGCTCATTCCGATGGACAAATTATTAAGAAATTTCAGTCCTTGTGCGATGTTTCCTTTTCTCTTTTCAATATAAAACAGCCGCGTAATGGCAATATGCCTTAAAGCTTCATAATAAGAAAACGCTATTTTATTCTTATTTTTTTGGAGTAAATTCAAAAAAGATATTGCCGATTTTTCAGCCTCCGAAAATTTTCCTTTTCGATATAAAGAAGAAGCTGAATCAATTTTAATCAGCAAATCATACTTTATATTATATTTTGAAATTCTTTTGAAGTTGATGTCTTCGTTACTCAGTTTGTGATGTACAAGTTCCCATTGATCTTTCTTTATTAAACTGTCGATCTTATATGATTCTTCTAGATCAGTTAGGCTTTGAGAATAAATTTTTACAGAAATAAAAAAAAATATAACGAGTATTTTTTTTAAGAGCATATGTGTTTTTTTCTATTCAAATGTACTTAAAATTTAACAATCTTCGAAAGAACATATGTTTTTTTACCCAAAAGCATCTTTGCGGTAATAATATTTTGATTTCAATTCTAAAATATTGTTTATCAGTATTTTAATTGTTGTACTATTTATGAAATTGAATTCCAAATTTATAAATATGATTAACATTTTATTTTACCAAGCCAAATGTTTAAATAAGTTTGAACATAAAATTTCACCAAAGTCAGAATTAATATTGCGTCTTGCATAAAGAATAATCTGTTATTAAAGTTTCTAAATATTAAAAATCAAAGCTCAAAATGTCTTTCGAATTTTTTTAAATCCGAATAGCAGACCAATTGATCAATCTGCCTAAAAACATCAAAAAATTTAAAAATCACATCAACCTATAAAATCAGGAGTAAACGAAAATCCTTCAAAAGAGTAGTGTAAATTAATAAACAACAAATGAAAATTAAATTATTTCTGTTATCATTATTGTTATTTCAGGGATTTTTATTGTCCCAAACCGTAACAATAGATCTGAGTACTGGTAAAAATGATGATGGTACACTGATGAATGCACCGCCGCCGGATGTCACCGACGGAGTTTCCGTAACTGATCCGGATTGGTCAGTTGTAAGACCGGGGGAAACGACTCCGGTAAATACCAAAACCAGACATACTTATCCGGGATGGTCTTCTCCAGGCTTAACGGTTACTGGCAGTGCATCACAAAGCAGATGGATTACGGATAAAGATGGTTGGGCTACTGCAGGAGATGGCTATTACTATTATTACAGCAAAAGTTTTACAATACCCAATGGTGCCGTTAATGCTACGCTTAATTTCCGGTCATTAAGCTTTGTCAGAAACTGGACTTATCTCGTTAGGACAGATGTTTCGCCTAATACAGAAGAATTAATTACACAGACCGCATGGATGAGTGATGGGGCTAAAGGCTGGCTAAATTCACGGAGTCCGGAAGTTTTGAATAAACCGCTTTCTGCCGGAACATACATTATAAAAGTAAAATTGTACACGAATAATGGAGGGGTAACCAACGCTCTGAATGTTTATGGTTTGGTAAGCTTTACTCCACAGACCTGTACAAGTCCTGTACCGGAGGTAAATTCTCCTATTACTTATTGTCAGAACGCCATTGCGTCTTCGCTTTCTGCTACAGGAACAGGATTGTTATGGTATACAACAGCTACTGGAGGAACGGGAAGTAATACAGCACCAACACCTTCTACAGCAAATTCAGGTACTACATCATATTATGTGAGCCAGACTATTGACGGCTGTGAGGGAGAAAGAGCAAAAATAGACGTTATAGTAAATGCTACTCCGGATACACCCGGAATAACGACACCTATTACTTATTGTCAGAATGATACAGCTTCTCCGCTTTCTGCTACAGGAACAGGATTATTGTGGTATACAACAGCTACAGGAGGAACGGGAAGTGCTACAGCGCCTACACTGTCAACTGCCAACTCCGGTGCAGTTTCTTACTATGTAAGCCAAACAGTAAACGGCTGCGAGAGCACAAGAGCAAAAATAGATGTGGTGGTAAATCCTCCGGCAACTTTAGCATTATCATCAGGATCCAATACACAGACGGTAGATGTAAATACACCGATTCTGCCAATTGTTTACACATTTAGTAATGCTGCAAATATAGTTGTAAACGGTCTGCCTTCAGGAGTTACAGGGGTTGTAAATAATAATACGCTTACAATTAGCGGAACACCAACGGCTGTAGGTACATTTAATTATTCAGTTGGTACAAATGGGGGATGTGGACAGATAACATTAAACGGGAAAATAGATGTTACAACAGCAAGAGATTGGAGATTGGCGCCCAACAGTTATATTTTCGATCCTAATCTGAATAATGACGGATTTTATATTCCTGTAAAAAAAGCCTATGCGATGTGGAAAGATCAGAATGGGTTGCTAAATGATGCCACAGTTATTAATGGTACGCCAATAGCAGAAGTTTACTGGGAAGATGTTGCCGGTATTATCCGTTCTACAAATTATAGTCTCCCAATGGAAGGATCCGGCGAGGATGCAAAAATTAAGGTAGAGATAAATAAAGCAAGAGGTGAGGGAAATGCTGTTGTAGCATTGAAAATTAATAATAAAATTATTTGGAGCTGGCATGTTTGGGTTACAGATAATCCATCAAATGGTGTAACCTATGGAAATGTTAGAGCGGGCGCAGAGACAGCAAGTTATTTAGAAAATGGAGTGGTAAAGAAGTTTACTCCGAAGTGGATGGACAGAAATCTTGGTGCTACAAATAAAGACTTTACCGGTTATAACTGGGATAAATCCGGTGGGTTAATGTATCAGTGGGGAAGAAAAGATCCTTTTCCTGCCTTTGAATATAAAGATAGCTCGAAATATGAGATCAGTGGAACCATAGGTACAAAAAAACATTTGTATGATTATACAGGAAACGGAACAACGAATAAGATAACCAGTATGCAAAGACCTTACAGTGATATTAATAGTAATATTAAGTATTCTGTAAATAATCCTTTGGATCTTATTTTTACAAATACAGTAGCCGGACATGCATGGTTTGTTCAAAACATAGGAACAGATAATGCGACAAGAAAAAAATCTGATCTTTGGGGAGATAATTCTCAGCTTGCTATCAATACAGCAGGAAGTACTGTCAATACATACAAACCAAAAACATCTTATGATCCTTGCCCGAATAACTGGAGAGTACCGTCTTATATCAACAATACATTTGCAACAACAGTTAGCAATACTTTTTCTCCATGGGGAAGAGATTCCGGCAGTCCAGCGAATGATCTGGCATCTTTTGTTAATACTAAGCCAACCACAATTAATCAGGCTCTGAAGGGAGTGAAAATTTATCCTAATTTAGGGATAGATTTTACAAATACCTATTCAGGAAGTTTTCCGAGAAATATGGGGGTTTATCCAGGTAATGGTAAGTATGTAGTAGGATCTACCGGTGATTTTTATCATCAGGACCCTCACGAAATTATTATTCAGTCTGCAACTGTCACTGCTTCATCTACTCCTTACTCATACTTTTTTTCTGCGTATGGAGATGCGGGACAGTTTACATCAAAACCCGATCCAGCTACACCACCATACCAAAATATGATAGGTAGATATTATACCCATGCATATGAATCTAGCGCTTTGTCAGGAGCTATGGCATGCCGTTGTGTAGAAGATAAATATGCAAAAGGATATGATTTCCCGACAAGCTTCTTTACCAATGCAGCGGATGTAAATTATACGGAAGGACTTAAAGATCCAAATAGTTATTTAGTTACAAGAGCGACTACAGAAAGGGAAATAAAAATTCCGATTAGTAAAGCATTTTCTGTTTATAATCAATATCTTTCAGATCATGGAATGCGTGATTTCAGTAATCTTAAAGTAAACGTTTATTGGTCAGACAACAGATCTTTAATCTCCAATATCAAAGTAATTAATGCTCCAGCTAATAAGGAAAATATAAAAGACGCTTACATCTCGGTAAAAGTAGCTCCCGATCAATCCGGAAATGCGGTAGTTTCATTACATAACGGAAATGTTTCTGCTCCTGCTTACTGGAGTTGGCATATTTGGGTAACCAATACCAATGTAGATGAAGTTGCATATCAGACAGAAGATGTATTATTGCCTGCTAATGCCAATTATGTTAATTTTACAAATTCCGGAGCTCAGCCAATGAAAAATATCTTTATGGATAGAAATCTTGGTGCTACAGATGCTTTTCCGAATGTTATTAATCCAGAATCTGTAACATAAGCAGAGTTAACAATGATTAATAATTCTGGCGGAATGCAGTATCAGTGGGGTAGAAAAGATCCTATACCCAGCTTTATTACTCCAGGTCTAATTGTCTCTAATGGAATGGCTGCTACAGGAAATTACAGTATTTGGATTTCATCAGGACCTGATGCCAGTGGAAATGTATATCCATCATCGTTTTCTGAACTTACAGGAAATACCTATGGAAATACCTATATCAAACGAAGAGATACAGATTATGGTAATGTTGGAATTACTAAAGCAGAAAACATCATGAATAATCTGAAATATTCTGCAGAAAATCCTTTGGCTTTTATGGTTCCGGGTACAAAATATACAAACCGGGCAAGTCTTAATGCTTTTTATGGACAAGACTGGCTGTATTCTACTCCTAACCAAATGATGGACAGATGGGGGCATGCTGCATCTAAGTCTGTATTTGATCCTTGTCCGGGAGGATGGAGAGTTCCGGATACTTCAATTGGAGTAGTGGACAATGATCCTAATGACCCGAATCATTTAGATGATAATAAAGGAAGTTCTCCATGGTATAATGGGTTTTATAAAAAGAATACATCAGTAGATCCGTTTAGAATTCACAGTATGGGGATTGTACAGGAAGTGGATTTTGAGATTAAAAATCCAACAGATATTTATAATGGTGGTGTTCCTTATTATTTAGGCAATACGGTTAAAAATACTAGCACGGTCTATGGATATCAGTTTGGTAATTCTGCTAATACAAGTAATCCGAACCTGAAATATAAAATCGGAAACTATCCTGTAACAGGATTTAGAGGCTTTAGTAATAATGATGCGATATCTGCAGCTATGAAATTAGGTATTTCAGGAGTATGGACAGCTACACTAAGATCAGCTAATTCCTATGGAACCGCCTATAATCTGGCTTTTCTTACAAACAGTCTTACCTCATCCAAACTAGTATCAATGAATGATGCATTTATTAATCATCCGATGAATGCAATGAATGTAAGATGCGTAAAAGAGGAATCCAAATTTGGACAACTTTTAGGAACTGCTTCTAATACAGGAATTATTACAGGTACAAATCGTACAGCAAAAAATACCTTGGAAAAAAATCCGGATGTAGAAATAGATAACATTATAGATGTTTATCCAAATCCTTTTAACAGTTTCATTACGGTTAAGGGAGAAGGTCTGAAATCTTATGAATTGTATGATATATCTGGCAAACTCCTCAAACAAGGAAGTTTATTGCAGAAAACGATTAATACTAATGACTTAATTAAAGGTGAGTATCTGCTAAAAATAATAACGGATAAGAACATAATAAAGGTTAAGAAAATCATTAAAAATTAAATAAATAAACCGTCTCGTTTTTAAATGGGGCGGTTTTTATTTTGAATAATGACTTTACGTATTAAAAACTTTAGGCTAGTAACCACCCAAAAAAGCAAAAACCTCTGAAAATCAAATGATTTCAGAGGTTTTTTTGTACCCAGGACCGGGATCGAACCGGTACTCCTAAGAACTGGTGTTTGAGACCAGCGCGTCTACCAATTCCGCCACCTGGGCAAGTGTGTTACCTTGTTTTGAATCGGTGTGCAAATATAGAAACTTTTCTTTATTTTCCAAAGTTTTTTAAAGAAAAATTTTAAAAAATAATCTCCAAACCATCGTAGGCAAGGTGCATTCCGGAGGGAAGTAGTTTATCTTCAACGTTATGCAATCCTAAATGATGACTGATGTGGGTTAAAAATAATTTTTCAGGTTTCAGTTCTTCAAATAATTTAATAACATCCGGCAAAATGAAATGGGCTGGATGAGGATCAGACTTCCGGATACAGTTTAAAATCAATACATCCAGACCTTTCAGCTTATCTTTTTCCGCTTCAGAAATAAATCCTGCATCTGTAATATAAGCAAGCTTTTTAAATTTATAACCGAAAACGGGAATTTTAAAATGAATGACTTCAATCGGGGTAATTTCTGTATCTACAACTGTGAATGGTTTATTTTCAATTTCATGAAGTTCAAAAGCCGGAGCTCCGGGATATTTTTCGTCCGCAAACGCATAAGGAAAACGGTTTTTAACTTCGTCGGCAACTCTTGAAGAACAATATAAAGGGATATCTTTTCCGGTTTTAAAAATAAGGGGACGCATATCATCAAGACCGATAACATGGTCATTATGTTCATGAGTAAGCAGAGCAATATCTACACGATCTTCCTTGTGGGTAAGCATTTGCTGTCTGAAATCGGGTCCGCAGTCGATAAGGATTTTTTTGTCTTCATCGGTGGTTACCATCACAGAAGACCGAAGACGACTGTCTTTGGGATTACTTGAAGTACACACTTCACAACTGCAGCCAATCACAGGAACACCCTGCGAAGTTCCCGTTCCTAAAAATTTCAACTTCATTTTCTTTTGAGGTTGGTTTAATTTTGGTAAATTTACGAAAAATTTAATGTCCTAATGTATCAGAAACTAACTCCTAAACAAAAAGCATTAACAATTAATCTAGATCCTACTATTTATGGTACTTTCGCAGAAATTGGAGCAGGGCAGGAGACAGTCCGACACTTTTTTAGAGCAGGGGGAGCTTCCGGTACAATTGCTAAGGCGATGTCGGCTTACGACAAAGATTTTAGTGATGCCATCTACGGAAAAGAGGTAAAAAACAGATACGTTACCCAAAACAGACTTCGAAAAATGCTTCGCTATGAAGTAGCCCTTATCGAAGAAAGAATTTCCAGAGAGAGCAACCCCAACAGAAAATATTTTTCTTACGCCAATACCGTTACCACCATTAATTTTGATAAAACAGTGAAAGGTCACGGTTGGGTAGGAATCCGTTTTCAGGTAAAGGAGAACGAAGATTATAATGAAATCGTTATTCACGTAAAATTCAAGGAAAATGATGCTACATTGCAGCAGGAAACCCTTGGAAATCTTGGGGTAAATCTTATTTTCGGAGCCTTTCATTACTACGACAATCCACGAAATTTAATAGAATCTTTATACGACGACGTTGCAAAAGACAATCTTGAAATTGATATGATCGATTTCAGCGGACCGGCTTTTGCGTATGTGGATAACAGACTGATGTCTTTACAGTTGGTTAAAAACGGAATGACGGATGCCGTGATTTTCAATTCGGAGGGGAATAATATGCTTCCTGCAGATATTTTGTACAAGAAAAATATTTTTGCGGTAAGAGGAAGCTTCAGACCTGTAACGAAGGTGAACATCGATATGCTTCAGAACGGACTCGATATGTTCATGAAAGAAGTAACCTGTACTCAGGATGAAACCGAAGTTTTAATAGAAATTACTATTTCAAACCTTAGAGCCGACGGAGATATCAATGAAAGAGATTTTCTCGACAGAGTGGATGTTCTCGGCAAATTGGGATATACCGTAATCGTATCCAATTATTCTGAATATTACCGACTGATTGATTATTTTGCTTCCTACACAAGCGGAGAAATCGGCGTTGCAATGGGGGTGAATAACCTTTTGATGGTATTCGACGAAAAATATTATAAAAATTTATCGGGAGGAATTCTGGAAGCTTTCGGGAAATTTTTCCGAAACGGCATGAGAGTATACCTGTATCCTTATAAAGATCCGGAAACTCATGAATTACTGGATTCCGATAACCTTAAAGTGGAAGAAAACCTTAAGGAACTTTACAAATATTTCAAGCATAACAACCGTATTGTAGATATTACCAATTATAATCCGGAATTTTTGGAAATTTATTCCAGAGATATCCTGAAGAAAATCGGATGCAATATGAAAGGATGGGAAAATCAGCTTCCGGAAGGAGTGGCAGAGATGATAAAAGAGCGTGGAATGTTCGGCTACAAAGAAGAACTTTCCTTAAAACAATTTTCTTAAAACAGTAAAAAAATGTCAGAATTAAAAAAACGACTTTCGTCTATTCTTGAAAGTCCGAAACATAATACAGAAGAGAAACTTCAGAAAGTTTGTCACCTTTTGGATCAGGAAATATCTTATTTCAACTGGACGGGTTTTTATTTCAAAAACGGAGATAAAGATGAGTTGAAACTGGGACCTTACGTTGGAGCTCCGACGGATCACACCATCATTCCTTACGGTAAAGGAATCTGCGGTCAGGTTGCCGTTTCCAATGAAACGTTTGTTGTTCCCGATGTACACGAAGAAAGTAATTATTTAAGCTGTTCTATCGATACCAAAGCAGAAATCGTGGTTCCGATTTTCAAAGACGGACAGAATATTGGTCAGATCGATATTGATTCCCATACGATTGATCCTTTTACAGAAGAAGACAGAGAATTATTGGAATGGCTGTGTAACGAAGTTTCTAAAATTTTGTAAAAATATCGCTTTTAAAGTGTTAAAATATAAGACTCCGGCTCGAAGAGCCGGAGTCTTTTGTATGATAGGATAGATCAAAATTTCCTTTTGAAATGGGATCAATAGAAACAGACTTTAGTCCGTTTTCATAAACAAATGAATAAATTGGCTTTAGCCAAAACTTAGAAAATCTATAAAAAAAGAGTGAGTGCCATTCGTGAAAAAATTAGTGAAATTCGTGTTTAAGATCAGAAATAAGTTCCTTAAAATAATTTTCACACTTCGCAATGTGCGTTCCGTACCAGGAAAACGCCTCTCCGTCTACAATCATTATTTTTTTATCAGGATAAAACTTCTTTAGTTCCTTAATATGTTTCTCTTTAAAAGGAAAAGGTTCGGAAGAAAGCATTATGAGTTCTGCTTCCGCAAGATCTTCCGTCTGAATCACAGGATAACGTTTCCGATCTTTAAAAATATTTTCAAAACCGATCTCACCCAGAATTTTATGAATAAAAGTATCGGAACCTATCGTCATATAAGGATTATTCCAAATTAAGTAGGCAACTTTTATGGGGAATTCAATTTTTGAATGGTTGAGAACATCATAGATTTTAAGATTAAAAAGCTGTGCTTTTTCTTCCCGATGAAAGATTTTGCCTAAATTTTTAAGCATATAATAATTGTCCTCAATATTTTCAACATTGGTGACGATTACCTTGAAGTCCTGCATTAAAGCTTCCACCTGTTCTTTTACGTTTTCTTCCTTATTGGCTAAAATAAGATCAGGCTGTAAAGCCTTTATTTTTTCAATATTGATGTTTTTCGTACCGCCGATAACCAGTACATCTTTTACCTTTTCAGCGGGATGAATACAGAATTTCGTTCTTCCGACCACTTCTTTTTCCGTTAAACCCAAATCAAATAAAGCCTCCGTAATCGAGGGAACCAAAGAAACTACCTTCATTGTACTATTTTAGATGTCGCCTAAAATTACAAAAGTTTGCCCGTTAAGAAAAGTCCTGCAACAGAAAAATAAATGATTAATCCCGTTACATCCACCAACGTTGCTACAAAAGGAGCAGAAGAAGTTGCCGGATCGAGTTTTAATTTTTTAAGAATGAAAGGAACCATAGAACCCGAAAGTGTTCCCCAAAGAACGATCATCACCAGAGAAACCCCTACACTTAATCCAACAAAAGCCCAGTGAATTCCATAGTCGAAAAAACCTGCTTTATGCCAGATCATAATTCTCAGGAAACCGATGATCCCTAAAATACCGCCCAATGATAAACCTGTGAAAATTTCTTTTCTCATCACGTACCACCAGTCTTTTAAAGTAATTTCCTGAAGTGCCATTGCTCTGATAATCAGAGTTGCAGCCTGTGAACCGGAATTTCCTCCGCTGGAAATAATCAAAGGAACAAAAAGTGCGAGAACAACCGCTTTCTGAATTTCATCTTCAAAATAACCCATCGCCGAAGCCGTAAGCATTTCAGAGAAAAATAAAATAATCAGCCACATTCCCCTCTTTTTTACCATTTCGATAAGAGAAGTCTGCGTATAAGGAACGTCCAAAGCTTCCAATCCCCCGAATTTCTGAATATCTTCCGTATTCTGTTGCTCAATCTGGTCGAGAATGTCATCAATCGTTACAATTCCTACCAAAACTCCCGCTTCTGTAATAATAGGAAGCGCAGCACGGTCATACTTTTCGAAATACTGTACCGCATCCTCTTTAGTCGTCGTTGTGGTAATCGCAACAAAATGATTATCCGTAATTTCTGAAACCAAAGTTTCTTCTTCTGCCAACAAAAGACTTCCCAGAGCAATATCATCGATCAGCCGGTTTCTTTCGTCCACAACGTAGAGATAATTCATCGTCTCTACTTTACTTCCCACTTTTTTAATCTGCTGAAGACATCTTTTAATCGTCCATTCTTTACGGATCTGGATGTAATAAGGCGTCATAAGACGGGCAATAGAATCAGAATCGTAGCCTAATAATTTAAGCGCAATTCTGCGTTCCTGCGGATTAAGATGATTGATGGAATACTTAATAAGCTCATCCGGAAAATCCTCAAAAAGAGCCGTTCTGTCATCCGGCGTCATCGCATTCAGGATTTCTGAAACCTCATCGCTTCCGATACTTCTGATGGTTTCTTCCTGAAAATCGGGATCAAGATGCGAAAAAACATCTGCTTTGTATTCTTTCGGAACTTTCAGAAATGCCAAAAGCCTCTCGTCCGCGTGAAGTTCGCTAAGAGTTTCGGCAATATCGGCAGGGTTGAAGATAAGTTCGTCTTTAGAATTCAAAACGTCAAATTTTTAAGAGTAGTGCAAAAATAGCCCAAATTTTTAAAATTGCCCAAAGAACTGCAAAATTTAAGGATTATTTAAATTTCTGAGAATAAAAAAAGCATCTGCAAAAAAGCGGATGCTTTGAAAAAATTAAATTTCAAAAGTAATAGATTATTGTTTTTTTTACGGCATTGCTGAACTTTACCATTCAGCATACATTCTCAAACACTAAGGTTCAATACAGGCATACATATAACATGCATAATTGCAGCAATATCCGCCGAAGCAATGCGAATTTTTCGTGCACTGTACCAAAGCGGCTCCATTGATTTTCTCCTGCTCCTTTCTTGTTAGTTTCTTTAGATTTTTCATAACAATCTTTTTGGGTTAAACTTCAGGACAGTTGTAATAGACACAAACATTTTGACAGCAGGATCCTCCCGGACATTCAAAATGGTAATGACATTTCTGAAGACCTCCGCCGTTGATCTTTTCCTGCTCTTTTCTGGTGAGCTTTTTCAGGTTTGAATTTTTCATATTATTTAGATTTAATGTAAGCTAAAAATACAAAAAAGGTTTTAATTATTCACCTATAAATGAAAATTAAGTGATTTTAATTCGTTGGATTACTGATGAATATATTTAAATAAAAACAATTCAATAAAAAAAGCACCTGCAAAAACTGCAAATGCTAAGAAATTTCAATTGAGATAGTTTGAATGAATTGTTTCAGACTAAATTAATAAAATATTTTTAATTATTCACACAGGGATGAATTTAATTTTATAAGATTCAATGATTTGCATAATAGTTTTAACTGCCGGAAATTAAAATCCGGATTCTGCAGAAGGTTTAATTTTTTTTAGCTGTTTTAAAATTCCTTTGATGGCTCCGTTGGTTCCTATTTTTACAGAATTTACAGTGGAACCAAGCAATCTCATGTTCTTTTTATACGTGTCATAATCCGTTTCGGTAACCAGATTGCCTTCTGCATCAAATAGTTTCATGCTTACCACGACCTGATTGGAAAAAACATATTTTCCGATTCCCACTTTGAAATATTTTACTTTCGGAACAATGGCAAAATCGGCATCGTTGTTTTTACAGTAATCCCAAACGGTCTGCTTGTCTATGCTGTCAAAAGAAATCTGGGTTTCCGTTCTCAGCATTTTGTTTTTTCTTTCGCTTAAATTATCAGAAACTGCGCTGAAGAAAGCCGTATTGGTAGGTTCTTTAATTTCCTGAAGGTCGGGTTCTACCTCAGGATTGAAATATAAAACTTTTTTGATCTTGTTTTCATGGCTTTTCTGAGCTTTTGATAAAGAAAAACCTGCAAAAAGAGCTAAAGTAAAGGTGGTAAATGTTATTAATTTTCTCATCACTAAATTCGTATGCAAAATTACTGCCTTTTAGTGGGGTAGCATAATTTTTTTAAGAAATTTTTAACATTTTTTTCTATCAAAATCAATAAATGAAATCAATAATGTTGGCAGAATAAAAAAATAGTCGTACTTTTGCACCCGTTACATAATAATCATTAAACAATATTGGAATGTACTTAACAACAGAAAAAAAGCAGGAAATTTTCGCAAAACACGGAAAATCTGCACAGGACACAGGAACTGCTGAAGGGCAAATTGCACTTTTCACTTTCAGAATCAACCACCTTTCTGCTCATTTAAAGAGCAATCACAAAGATTACAACACAGAAAGATCTTTGGTGAAACTGGTAGGTAAAAGAAAAAGTTTATTAGATTACCTTAAAAATAAGGATATCGCAAGATACAGAGCAATTATTGCTGAATTAGGTTTAAGAAAATAATCTACAAAGATTTTCACATAAAAAGCAATCTCGGAAGAGGTTGCTTTTTTGTTTTCGTAATCAGAAGTGATTTTCGGTGCAGAATATATGGAAATTATGGGATAGACAGGTAAGATTTTACAGACAAAAATTTAAAAAAATCATTATAATACATTATCTTTGCAAACGAAAATTTAGACGAAATATAATTAATTAAAGTACTCAATACGGAGTACAACACAAAACAATTTATGAGTGTACCTCAAGCAATTACAGAGCTGATTACTCTTGCAGACGGCAGAGAAATCACAATTGAAACAGGGAAATTAGCTAAGCAAGCTGATGGATCTGTAGTCGTAAAAATGGGCGGAACAATGCTTTTAGCAACTGTTGTAGCCAACAAAGAAGCCAATCCTGGTGTAGATTTTTTACCTTTAACAGTAGATTACAGAGAAAAATTCTATGCAGGGGGTAAAATCCCCGGAAACTTTTTCAGAAGAGAAGCAAGACCATCTGATCAGGAAATCCTTACGATGCGTTTGGTAGACAGAGTTTTGAGACCTTTGTTCCCTGAAGATTTCCATGCGGAAGTTCAGGTAATGATTTCATTAATTTCTTATGACGGACAGTCGATTCCTGATGATTTAGCAGGTTTGGCGGCGTCTGCAGCGATTGCCATTACAGATATTCCTTTCAACGGACCGATGTCTGAAGTACGAGTGGTAAGAATTGACGGTGAGCTTTCTATTAATCCTAAATTCGAAGATCTTAAGAATTCTGATCTTGATATTATGGTGGGAGCTACCAAAGATTCTATCGTAATGGTGGAAGGTGAAATGAAAGAAATCTCTGAGCAGGAAATGCTGGAAGCAATCACTTTCGCTCACGCTGAAATTAAAAAACAAGTTGAAGCTCAGGAAAGATTAGCTGAAAAAGTAGGAAAATCATTCCCGAAAAGAGAATATTCTCACGAAACTCATGACGAGGAAATCCGTGAAAAAGTTTGGAAAGAAACTTACGATAAAGTATATGAAGTAGCGAAAACACCTTCAGGCAAAGAAGAAAGAGGAGAAAAATTCAAGGCGATCCGTGAAGAATTCCTTGCTCAGTATGCAGAAGATGCAGAAGAGCTTGAAAGAGTAACTCCTTTCGTAAAAGTATATTACCACGATGTGGAAAAAGAAGCGATGCGTCAGATGATTTTGAATGATAAAATCCGTCTTGATGGTCGTGATCCTGAAACGATTCGTCCGATCTGGAGCGAAATCGATTATTTACCGGGAGCGCACGGTTCTGCAATTTTCACAAGAGGTGAAACGCAATCTTTAACGGCTGTAACTTTAGGTTCGGTAAAAGATGCGAACATGGTAGACAGCGTAATGGCAAACTATGACGAAAGATTCTTCTTACATTATAACTTCCCGCCGTTCTCAACGGGTGAAGCTAGACCTCTGAGAGGAACTTCAAGAAGAGAGGTTGGTCACGGAAACCTTGCTCAGAGAGCTTTGGCAAATATGATCCCTGAAGAAAATCCTTATACGATCCGTATCGTTTCTGATATTTTAGAATCAAACGGTTCTTCTTCAATGGCGACAGTTTGTGCGGGAACATTGGCATTGATGGATGCGGGTATTCAGATTACAAAACCAGTTTCAGGTATTGCAATGGGGTTGGTAACTGATGTAAAATCAGGAAAATTCACGGTACTTTCTGATATCTTAGGAGACGAAGATCATTTAGGTGATATGGACTTTAAGGTAACAGGAACTGCAGACGGAATCACAGCTTGTCAGATGGATATCAAAATCCAGGGATTATCAATGGATATTATGGAGAAAGCGCTTTTACAGGCTAAAGACGGAAGAATCCATATCTTAAATAAAATTACTGAAACAATTGCTGCTCCAAGAGAAGATGTGAAACCTCACGCTCCGAAAATGGTAATGATGGAAATTCCTAAAGATTTCATCGGTGCTGTAATCGGACCTGGTGGAAAAATCATTCAGCAAATGCAGAAGGATACAGATACTGTTATTGCAATTGAAGAAATTGGAGAAATCGGAAGAATCGAAATTTCCGGTGTCAGCAGAGAAAAAATCAACGAAGCGATTGCAAAAATCAATGAGATTACTTTTGTTCCTGTAGTAGGGGAAGTTTACAAAGGTAAGGTTGTGAAGGTAATGGATTTCGGTGCTTTCGTAGCGATTGCTAAAGGTACTGAAGGTCTTCTTCATATTTCTGAGATCGAATGGGCTCGTTTAGACAAAGTTCCTTATAACGAAGGGGATGAAGTGGAAGTGAAATTTATGGGCTATGATGACCGTAAGAAAATGAAGCTTTCCAGAAAAGTTTTGTTGCCAAGACCTCCAAGACCTGAGAAGAAAGAAGGTGAACAAAGGGGACCAAGACCGGAAGGACAGAACAACAGATCTGAAAGACCAAACAGACCGGAAGGACAGAGAAGACCGGAAGGTGAAAAACCTACGGGAGATAATAATCCTTCATCTGAAGCTTAAGATTATTCTGATATTAACAGATATGAAAACCACCGGATTTCCGGTGGTTTTTTTATGGAGTTTGTCGGTGGAGATAGGGAAAATGAGGTTTCAGATTGTGTTGTGATGATATCGGAGGGGCGAAATTGAATTCCTCCGGAGTTCTGTTGTTGTATGGATGGGTTTTTCTACACAGATATTGCTCCTACGGAGCAGTTTAAGGAGGAGTTATATATTTGACTTTAAAATTTAAATTGAAGGAATAAAGAATATTGTTTAGAGTTGAAAAAATATAAGTTTCAGGTGATCGAACATAACTTTCAGGAGTAAGAATATTGTTTACAGTTGGAAGAATATAAGTTTCAGGTGATCGAACATAACTTTCAGGAGTAAGAATATTGTTTACAGTTGGAAGAATATAAGTTTCAGGTGATCGAACATAACTTTCAGGAGTAAGAATATTGTTTACAGTTGGAAGAATATAACTTTCAGTTGCTCTAATATAACTTTCAAGAGTAAGAATATTGTTTACAGTTGGAAGAATATAAGTTTCAGTTGCTTTAATATAACTTTCAGCGATCAAAATATAAAAAATATCCTGACTGAATATTCGTCAGGATGTTTTTATTTTAGTTGTTAACTTTTACAAAAAGATTTCTGGTTTTAATCCTCTGTTCTTTAGAAGGATGTTATTCTGTTATCATCGAAAATTTAATTGCCGCTACATTGCTGTATTCGGGAGAGGTGGCTCTGTAAAGGCTTTTTACATATTTTTTTACGTTCTGGACGATGGGATAGAGTCCGGTTCCTTCTGCATACAGTATTCTGTTTCTTTCGATGAACTTGAGGTTAAGTTCTGCTTCGGTCTGGTCTACTGCCTGAGTGGTGTTTACCAATGATTGCTTGTAGGTATTAAGGGTTGATAGTTTCAGTTCTTCTTCATCCGGTGTATAGGAGGGTATGGTTTCGAGCAATTGTACAAGAATGCCGAAATTTTCAGCTTGCTGGGTGTAAGACTGTCGGGAAGAGGAAATGATTTTGGGTGCTTCTTTGCCTTCCTCGGGTGTTGTGGCTGGTTTCTTTTTTGCCCCCTGTATGGTGCGGTTCAATGATTTTGCCTGATTTAAGGTTCCCTGTGATAACCCGAGAATTTCTAAACGGTTGGTAATTCGGGTACAGTTTGTTTTCAGGTTTTTGAATGCATCCTGACGCAAAGCGATGGCATTTTTGTTGGCATTGCGTTTTTCCTCGACTTCCGTAAGTTTCGCATTGGCAGTGGTGTACAGGTTCTGGAGACTATCGATGGTAAGCTCGGGAACCGGCGGATTGTAAAGGGGATAAACGGAAATCTGCTGAATTAATTTTTGCAGGTTCGCCACATTTTTGGCGTGCCCTATTTCTGATCTTGAAGACATAAATGTTTGTGTTTTTTTAAATTCTTTCAAATTTAAAATTTATTTTGAAATGCTTATTATTTTTGGGTAAATATTTTGTAGTCAGGATATTATGTTAAATTTTAAAATAGGAAACCCTCGCGGTGAGGCGAGGGGGATGGTTTAAAAGTAGGGCTTGTAAAATCTGTTTTTGAGTTTTAAATTATTATTGCACAAAGTCGGGAGACTTTGCAAAGCAGGGTATTGTTTTCGCTTGTTCATTGACATCTTTCAGCCTGTTTTTTAGCTGTTTTCCAAGTTAAAACTTATTGCTTCTTTTACTAATTCATTTAAGTCATTCCATTGATTACATTTTTTTAGATAGAATGGTTCCATCCAGTCATAATTTTTTATTATACAAACGCTAAAATATCCTTCAATATCAGATGAAGGATACCATCCAACATCTAATACATTGCCATTTGCCAATTCAACTTGCAGCAAATCTTCTTTTAAATCGTTAATATTATTTTCAATGCCCAGCGATATATCTATTGTACTTAGATCATCAAATACTATTTTACCTTTATTTCCAATTATTTCTTGTATGTTGAATGATTTCATTATAATTGTTTAGTTAATTTAAATAATTCCGCTTATAAAGCCTGTATACTTTGCGAAGTGGGGCGAGGATTAAAAGTTAATATGAGTTATTTTTATAAAAATTATTCTTGATTGTAAGTGATTTTTATTATTTTATTTTTTTTTGAAAAAGATGCTTTTAAAAGATTTCTTTCTTGTAGTTTCCGTACTATTTTTTCGTTATATAAGCTATATTCAATATCGAATTCTTCTCTTCTGGAAATCTTTGAAAACGTTTCTCCTAATAAATCTAAATAATTGAATATCTCATCATCAGAATAATGTTCTGAAATCTCGTTAGCTAAAAAATTTACTTTTTCAGCATAGGAAAGATTCGATTCTAAGGTTACTGTTGTAAAATATTTAGAATATAAATGGAATTTAAGATTGTTGAAATTATCTATAATTATTTTAATAAAATCTAAGTCATTCTTATTAAATTTTTGTTCATCAACTAAGTATTTTAATATTTCGTGCTTGTATTGAGCATTTATGTCAGCTTTAAAAATATTTGTCCAAGTAGTAATATCCAAATTGGTGAAAAATTTATAATTCCCATGCACTAGTTCTTCATTTTTCTCTATAAAATAAATTCTGTTGTATTGATCTAATTCTTTAATATTTTGAGAATTAAAATTTATTAAATCATTATCAATAAGAATAGAAATTCTTTCTTTTCTTTTTATTTCGGATACATCAAATTTATTGATAACAGACTTTACTAAATTATTGAATGAAGTATCGTTAATTATAGAATTTATTATATCTAAAGAAAATTTTTCAACTGTTTTTGAATCAATATGTATTATGTTTTTTTTGTCAACATTTTCTTCTCTATCATCATCATCATTTTCTTCTTCATTGGATAAATTATTTAATAATTCTTCATTTAACTTAACCTGAGAAAGTATAATAGAGTTCTGTTCGTCATTAAGAAAGTTTTCAAAATAGCTGAAATCACCAATAATATCATTTTCGTATTCAACGAGTAAATTTTGCCAGTTGGCTATTAATTTATTTTCTGAAATAAGACTTTTCCATAAATTTTTATCTTGTAAATCTTGTATATTTTTTACTTTAAAATTCATTTTTTTAATTAATAAAATTTTATTTTCATCTGAAATATTTTCATTATTTAAAAGCTGAATAATATATTGTAATTCTTCTTCTGTATTATTTTCTGATTGAAGTATAACTTGTTCAACATATTCATTGATATTATTTTCAATATTTGTTTTTAAATTTTCGCAATCTGATTTTAAAATATATGTGTAATTTGATTTTTTTCTATCTACACTAATCTGATTATTGTTGAATTTATCTAAAATAAGACTGATATTTTCTTTATTAATTTTATAAAGATTTTGTTTTTCTATTTCAATTAATTCTTCAAATAACTCATTATTATATTTGATTTTATTAAGTTTTATACCTAAATATTTTAATTTAGAAATAAGTTCTTGAGGTTCCATTTTTCCATGGATGTTAGATAAAAAATCATTATTCTCATTTATGTATAAGTCAAAAGTATTTTCAAAATTTAAAGATTTTAATTTACTTTTTTCAATATTTTTTGATGTAATTAATTCTTCGAACATTATTTGTTTTACATCTTTATTTCCATTTGAATATATTGTGTTCCAAAATAATTTCCAATTTGACATCTCTGTTGTAAATGCTTCTAATAGGTCATTATTTTTATATATGTGAACTATATATCCATTAATAAAATTTAAAATTCTCGAATCAATATCACTAGAAATAATCTTTATAAACTCGTTGAATTTATTTATAATTGTGTAATCAGATTGAAGAGATTGCTTTGTTATCAAAAGATAATCTAAAATATGATAATTCAGGATAGCAATTTTCGTAAAATTATTTATTGCTAATTCTGAAATAAGTTTGTAAGGATTCTGAACTTCAGAGTCAAATGGCTGTTCTTTATTTTCAATTATTTTTAATTTTAAATTATAATCGTTAAGAGTTAACGACTCAGGATAGAATAAGGAAATATACTCAGAATAATTTTCATTTACATAATTGTTTAATACCAAAACTTTCAGCAGATTATAATTTTCAGAAATTTCAGTTATTTGGGGATGGTTCTCAGAAAATTTTTCTTTTATAATATTATTAAAATAATTGTTTGCTTTATCAATTCCAATATCTTCAAACAGCTCATGAAAGTATTTTTTTTCTAACACTGAGTTTTCAGACCGAAGCAGAGATATTTTTCTTTTTGTATTTTCCCTTGAGTATTTATTATTATTTAGAACAAATGCTTCTCTCTCTTTATATGAAAATTGTTTATCAACTAACTTTTCGATATCTTTAAATCTTTTACCAGAGTTAATTTTATAACTATTCCAATAAAAATCATTTTCAGAATAATAGATAATTTCTGATTTAGTAAGTTTATCAAAATTCTTATCTTCAATCACATTGGCAAATGTAATTTTATCATCTACAATGTATTTGGCATTTGGCATCAATTTAATCAATTCAAAAATATATATTTTTCTTAATGTTAAAACATCGTCTATTTTTTCATATTCAGAATTTTCAATATATGTTTCTAAATTTTCAATATTTTTCTCATTTATTTCTAACTCTTTTTTTATAAGTTCATTTTTATTATTAAAAATATTAAAAACTATTCCTGATCTATTCTGCAATTCTTTAAAATCTATTGGGTAAATGTTTTTTAAAATAATAAGACCAAAAAGTTTTTCAGCATCTAAACTTGTTTTAAGTGTTTTTATTTTATAATAGATTTTAAATTCATTTATTATATTAATCAAGGTTCTCATATCATTTATGTAAGGAGAAATATTAAAAATGATATTTTCTGATAATATATTTGTGTCAATAAAATCTTTTCTAAGTTTTTTGAGAAACTGAGTATTAGAATTACTATAATCAATAACAGGAATCACAGGAATTATTAAATCAAAAAACTTTGTTTTTTCGTTGTTTTTGCTAAATAATTCATCTTTTACAGCATATACAAAAGTTACAACTTCATCAATATCTTTAGAATTGTTGATTAAAATATTTAATTCACGAAGCTTTATGAAAACATCTACGGCATCCTCAAACCTGTCAATATCTTCGATAAAAACAATCTGGGTTTTTGTTTTTTCGAAGAAGTAAAGAAGTTCATCAATATGTTTATTAATAATAGAAATATCGTTCGTTTTAGGAACAAATTCCGCGTCATTAAAACTTAATTTATTTAATTTTAAATCAGATATTTGATTAAAGATATTTTTAATAATTATTGCAGAAATAATAAGAAAGATTGCTTTAATAAATAGCTCATAAAGATTATAGCTAATAAACTTAAGGTCAACAATTAATAATTTATTATATATTTTATCAAAAAAAAGATAGAGAATGGAATAAACCCAAAATATAAGAAATAATGCTTTTATTAAAATATATTTTTTTACTGTAATTCTTTCAAATCTTGATTCCGTAAGTTTGCCCTTTTTCTCAAAATAAAGAATTTGTTGCACAATGCTTGTTTCAATATCTACTTCAGTTTGTTTATTCTTTTCTTCAAATTTACCAAGATTAATGTCAATCGTTTTAAAGTCAGGATTTTTATATTTGAATAAATTAATTATGGTACTTTTTCCTGTTCCAAAAGATCCCGAAATTGCAATGTTTTTTACTTTATCATTTAGGATCCCCCATTTTAAAGAATCCAAATAAGTCTGAGAAATTTCATTATTATCATTATCAGATAAAAAGGGAGTTAAATCTTCGAGATTTAATATGCTTTTATTATTTTCTTTTTCATAATTTCTTTTCTGCTTTCCTAGAAAAAAAATCATGTCATTGATAAAATTGAAATAAATTATTTTAGCTTTCGCTTTTAAATTTTTGAACATGAAATTATTAGTTTATAACTAAAATATAAAAAAAATAAAAAATTTTATAAGTATTGATTATTTTATTTTTGGTAGGATCAGAAATAATAACAAAATTTTCAAAATTCATCCTTTTATTTTTAAACGAAAACAACCATGAGACTGAAAAGAGCAATACTGTTTAGAATTTTATAAATATTATTTTAGATGAATGTGTAGGCTATTATTAGCTTTGTGAAAGAGAGATTGTTATAAAAAAATTTAGCTGCTGTTTTTCCTTTAACGAATATTAAGAATTTCCTAAAAGAATGGCTGGGATTTTTAAAAGCTTAAAGTCTCTTTAATGATTTTTAGTTTACCGTTGCTTAAAGAAGAGTCTGTGACAGTGTTTCGATTACTTTAAAACTTACTTAACTTTTACATAATACAGGGATTTTCCCAGCTTATCTTCAAGATACCTTACATAATCATCCTCTGTTAATCCAATGTTGTATTTTTCCCAAGGAGCTGTTAAAGTTTCGTTTTTTTTAAGATATGTGTTTATCAATTCCAATATTGACTTCCTGTTCAATGCTTCTCCCTGATAGTTTGTAAGTCTTTCAGACTCTTCATGGTTATTGATCGTATTGTATAACATCAATAATTGATGCTTAAAGTTATTTTCTCCAAACAGAATAATCGAATTTTCCAGTGTGGTATTTAATAAATCCGGAAAACAGAAAACAGGGGTATAGACTGTATACGGTTCTCCCCATTCGAATTTCTTTTCTTCAATCTTGCATTGGGGTACTGTGCTGTCGTCTATATAATTCATATTATTTCTGCTCTCAAAAAGTATTTTTATTTAAGAATAGATTTCAAGCGGCTTCAGGGTGATTTTATCGATATCAACGGATTCTATCTTTTCCAGGTGGATTAAAAATTCGATCCAGCTAAGGATATGCTCTTCTTTAAGGGAATAAACATTTAATTTCCAGATTCCCGCTGGTATTTCTATCAATGGTAATTCATATTTAAAGTATTCTTCTTTGGTTACATCTCCGCTCCCGTTTAAAATGTTTTTAAGGGGTAATGAACTGTCAATATGGGCTTCTAGATCACCTTTATGATTATGGCACATCTGGGTAAAATCTGCATGAGAAACAGCGCGGACTTCATCTCCGGGTTCTGCTTTTAAGTAGTTGTAAGAATCGTGAAATTCCCATCTATTGCTGTCTATTTCATCTTTAATAAAGGTAAAATCGACCTGTTCTACTGCTTCATCGGTAGTAATAATGTGGATGATTCCCTGTTTTAATAATTCTGATAATCCATCGGGATAATCGTAATTAAACTCTTTATCCGAGTAATAGTTTTTACACTTGGTGGTATTGGCAAAAATAAGCACGCCTTCTGTATTTAATCCTTCGAGAACCATGGTCTGTTAGTTTAAAAATTATAGTGAGAACTTTAAATGGGCAGAGTTTCTGAATTTTATTATGCAGAATTTCTACGGGGTAAAGTTTTATATCCTGAGCAAATTAAGTATAATTATTATATTTCCCAAACCTGTTTTTTACACAGAAGCTGTATTCGAAATAAGCCCGGCAACGCTATCTTTAAGACATTGCCGCATTAAAGATACCAATCCTACGGATTGATTGACGGATTTATTTTTATTTCTACACAGATTCTGCTCCTAAAGGAGCAGCTTTTTTATTATTTTAAACAATTTAATCATTAAAAAGGTTTATCTGTCTCTAAATTCCTGTGGAACACCGGATAATTCTGCCAAATCTATTTCTAAGCGGGTACTTCCCTCATCTGCTTCAGCTCCTGCGGTGAATGCTCCATATACCTTATTTAAAACCAACCTTGCAATTCCATCAGTAACCGCAATGATTGGGTTGTCATTGTTAAAAGTAGGGTGTAAATGGAATTTAACAAACCCGGTAAGAGGATTTGCCGGATTTGTACTGCATACTTCAAGGGTTACCTTATATAATGTAGGATTTTCTGAAGGTTCTATTTTTGCCGTAATTTTTCTTTCATTACATTCAGATTTTCCGCCCCATTTTGATTTTTGAGGGTCATCCGGATCATTTGTAGCAATATTGTTTACTTCTGCTTTTACTTCATCAAACTTTTCTGAGATTGTTTTTCCGCCGCCTAAATCGGTCATTTTTTGCTGTGTATCATTAATGACTACAGCCATTGCGTTGACTTTTTTATCTAAATCATCTTCCACTTTTTTTACCATACCAATAAAATGAAGTCTTGTCCACAGATAAACGGATAAAAAGCCAATAATAAGAAAATACAATATTACAGCGATGGCTATTTTTTCGCCAGACTCTTTATTCTGAAATATTATCGAAAAATATTTTCCCACACGCGCTAAAAATTCAGGAATATTATTCAGTTGAGTTAATCCCACTCCAACAATAATCTTTGTAAGCCAGTCACTGATCTGAACAAGATTATCATTTTGTGTAACTGAAGGTTTTCTGTCATGATTATTTGTATCTGAATTTAAAATTTTTGGTACCCCAAATAAAAATCCTGAAAGTCCACCAATTCCAAAACTGGCTCCTCCAATAAAGATACATGCTCCCGTAAGTTCTAGATAAGCCATTATTCCTCCTTTCATATTTAAAGTGTTTAAGCCGATAAGAAAGCAGATTACTATTCCGACAATAATGGAAAAGAGTAAGAAATCCCAAATGCTTTTAAGATCTCTGTTTTTTTGTTTTAATGTTAATTCTGGCATGATTATAAATTTTCTTATACGAAATTCTTACATATTCCAGAATTAATCCATTACTATTTTGTGTTATTTTTTGTTGGAATCTTCGGATTACTTTTTCATCAGGCTTCATTTAATCCCCAATCTCTAAAATAAATTGAAATTCAATGAATTGAATTCCGGAAGATTTGTTTGGTATGCTTATTTTTCGTATATTTGTTAACTTATTAAAAGAAATCTCTGTCTTTACTTTCTGTGATCGTTTAGAATATTTTATTTACTTCCGTTTCAATTGTTGTCTTTTTCAGAAGGCATTCACATTAATAAAAGTACTCAGAAACCCTTTAATAACAAGTTCGGGATTTTGGTATCGCAAGATAGCGGAAACAGGCAATGGATGAATTGCGCGGGCTTTCAATAAACGTATAAAATAAAAATTCAATAAAATATATGGCAGATTCTTTCTCTAAAAAAGAAAATTTCAAGAAAAAACAGCAAAAACTTAAAGAAAAAGCACAGCGTCGTGAAGAGCGTAAGGAGAACAACGATAAAGGGAAGACCCTTGATGAGATGTTCATGTATGTAGATGCGAACGGACAGCTGACTTCTACGCCTCCGGATCATGGTGAGAAAGAGGAAATCGATATCAACAACATTCAGTTGGGAGCAGCTCCTATTGAAGCTGAAGAAGCTATAAAAACAGGAATTGTCACTTTTTTAAGCGAGAAAGGGTATGGATTCATTACGGAAGATAAAACGAAGGAAAATATCTTCTTCCACAACAATAACTGTATCGACCAGATTAAGAAGGGAAATAAAGTATCTTTCGAAAAGGAAAAATCTCCGAAAGGGTTTTCCGCAACGGAGATCAGACTTGTTAAATAATACACTATCCTCATAAAATAAAGCTTCATATGAAGCTTTATTTGTTTTTATAGAGTTCTTCTCTTATTTCAACCAGAATTTTTGTGGTTTTCTCCAGATCCGGAACTTCGGGCAGGGTAGAAGATGCATGATAATGTTCAATAGAAGAAATAAGGTCTTCTGCTTTTTTTAATACTTCTTCATACGACCGGTTTCCGGCTTTGATGTCGAGTAATTCTTCGCGGTTTTCCACGCGGATATTCAGAGAATTGTTTTTAAAAATCTGTTCGCACGACTGTAATAAACGAATCGTGTGCATCATGTTTTTGCTGTCGTAATTCTGTCCGTGGTTTTGGTTGACGTTGTAACGGTCTTCATTGCGTTCGGAAACCCACTTCCAGTATTCGCGGTAATCTTTGCAGTAGGTGGAATAGGCATCGAGGTTGCAGAAAAGATAGGCAAGGGGATGTTGTCCTTTGGGAACGGAGGAAACAGAGACCTGATTGGCTTCCAGATTCTGAATAATTCCTTTGTATCTGAAATCGCCGGATTGATCGTAAAACAGGGCAAACATTCCTTTGGTATTGTCGATGCTTACCAAGCCGCATTTTTCCTGTTGTAAACCATTCTGATTTTCGGAGGAAGAGAATTCCCGCAGCCATTTTTTCAACGGAACGGAGCCCTGATCCTGCAGGATGTAACAGAAATCGAGGATGGATTTCTTTTCTTTATCCATCGGGTTCAATATTTTTTTGTTGAGTCCTTTTGCTTTTTTGATCTGGGAAACAGCATATCCTGCAAAAGTGTCTTTGCAGAGTCTGGAAAGAAAATCTTCGGGTTTCAGGAGATTCATCAAGGGGTGTTTCTGTAAGATACAGTCTTCCGGACTGGCGATAATTTCGAGGATATTGGGATTGTTTTTCTGTAACAGTTCGATGAGTCTCCCGATTTCATAATAGGTGATGTCGTTGGTTTCATTGGAAATCTGCGGAATGTAATTTAAACCGAAAAAGTCTTCTTTCGGTAAATAATACACGCCACGAATGTCTGTATCGGAATTTTCTGTTGCCAATCCGAAAGAGCGGCTTCCGGAGATGGCTTCGAAAAGGATGAGGTTTTTGTTTTTAAGGTCCTGGATGGTCATTTAATAATCTTTAAAAAGTTCAAAATCTTCAAATCTTATTTTTTGAGATTTATTCTTAAAATATCTGTTATTTCTGTTGCTTTTAAAACCTGTTCTTCCGATTAAATTACTATTAATAAAAAGATGTGTTTCTTTGTTTTGGAAAGGAATCGTTATAAAAAAACATTTTTCGATGTTTTTGTCAAGATCCTTAAAGCATCTGTTAAGAAAAGCAAAGTTTTCTGTTTCCGAAATAAATTTCTCTTCCAATATAGAAAATTTATTTTGCGCTGAATCAATCATTGCTTGTAATCTATCGGAATTTTCATCAGGATAAATTTTAAAATAAGTTTTTACAATATACTCTATAAATTCCTGTCTATAGAAAATTTTATATTCTTTAAAGTTTTTTATGGCTGAATAAATCGGATCCTGAGAATCGTCTTTGAGGTTGGCACATGTAACTTTAACGGATTCGGGGATTTCGATTCCGTATTGGGATTTTAGATTTTCGCAATGTTTTAAAAACTCATTTTCTTTGTATAAAACTTTTACTTCTCCTTTGGCAATATTTTTTTCAATACTTACGAACAATGGATTTCGTCCCTCCTGCCAAACTCCATCTCTAAAAATTAAGGTGAAATATTTGTATTCTGCTCTGTTTTTAGCATTAAAACTGATATGAATTGTATCTCTTTCCTGAGGAGTATAATCGAAATCGAAAATGTTCCCATGATTAAGTTTGGATGTCATATGTTCTGCAGAGATTCCGTTTTCAAAATCTTTTACAGGCATCATGACTTTTCCGCGTATTAATGATTCCCGAGAGCCATGATAACGGTATAAAGACCAAATGTAAATGTCTTTTATATCATTTATGTTTCCTTCAGCACAGGTGCAGAATTGTAGTTCTGTATTGGGGGTACACATAATTTAATCTAAAAAATAGGGTGAAAAATCAATTCCCTGAAAACAGCCTGCCATTGGTAAAACGTTATCGCCGTTCATGGTGACTTCATATTCTTCGCAGGTGAGCTGTGAAACTTTTTGATACCAGCTTTTCTGGTATTCTTTCTGAATGTTGTCCAGTTTAATTAAACAATGCAGTCCGCCATTGGTTTTGATAAAGGTAAGACAGTCGGGGTTTAAACAGTCTGCAATGTCTTCTCTGAATTTATCAATGGCTTGTTGATGGTTTTCTATACGGAAATCAATATCGAGATCAAAGAATATTTTTCGTGAAGTGGTGGTCTGAATAAGATTTAAAGCCAACGTATGGGGATTGATGGCGTTATCTTTCCGGATGAGTTTTTCCGAAATTTCTTTCATTAAAAACAATGAAGCATTGTGAAGGTCGCGCGGGTTGGGAGTGATATAAATGGCGAGGTTATCCTGAGAAACTTCGGTATTTCCGGATTCGTACAAACCTGCCGGAATTTCGAGCTGCTTGATTTTCTGAAGCAGTCTTTCTTTGGTTGAGGTAAATCTTTTTAACTGTGCTTTATCTGCTTTCAGTCCTGTTTCGGGGTTGTATTTTTTTCTTGCGAGAAGGGCAACGTAATATTGTTCATTGGGCAATAGTTCAGGAAGCCAGTCTATGAATTGCTGTAATTTTTCTTCGTTGTGTATGATTTTGTAGTTCATTGGTTTTTAATTGGTGTCTGAAGGTTTGTAAGTTTGACTTCTACAGCAAAGAAAATAAAAATTAAATAAAAAACCGGACAATTTTTAAAGTCCGGTCTGTTTTTGTTAGTTTTCAAAAAAGCGTTTTTTGTTTTCTTCGAAGAATACCTGATCTCCGACCTGTCTGCGGAGTGCGATAGTTTGTTTGGAATCTTCTCCTGCAAAGTAACGGAGTTGGTTTTTACCGTCTGTTGCTGCTTCGTACACGACTTCTGCAATCTGCTCCGGAGTGGAATACTGGAAAACTCTGTTGGGATCTTTGAAGACTTCCCATACTTTTTCCGTCATTTCCTGATAGGCAGGATGCGCTCCCATATCGAGAGAACGGCTTGCAAAATCGGTGGAAATTCCGCCCGGCGCAATAGTTTTGATGGTGATTCCGAAAGGATTGAGTTCAAATGCCATGCTTTCTGACCAGCCTTCAAGAGCCCATTTTGTAGCGTGATACAATGAGGCTAAAGGAAATGCAACATGACCGCCAATGGAAGTGGTGGTTAAAAACAATCCTTTTTTATGTTCTCTGAAATAGGGGATAAAAGCCTGTGTTGTACGGATCACGCCCCATAAATTGGTTTCTAACTGTCTGCTGATCTGTTCTTCGGACAGTCCTTCCAAAGGTCCCATTAATCCGTATCCTGCATTGTTGAATACTACATCTACACCGTCCTGAATTACTTTTTCAGCGACTTGTTTGATTTCCTGCGGATTGGTAACATCCAGTTTCATCACTTTGATGTTGGGAATGGAAGAGAGTTCTGTATCGTTTTCGGGAGTTCTCATGGTTGCGACCACGTTCCAGCCTTTTTCTGCGAATAGTTTTGCAGTTGCTTTACCCAGTCCGGTAGAAGCTCCTGTAATGAAAATAGTTTTTGACATCGTTTTTTTAGATTTTGTTGAAACGAAATTAATATTTACTTTTGAAACCTAAAAGTGTATAGTATACTGTATAGTTTTAATTTTAACGAAAATTTAACAATGAAGTATTTAATCAACAAGCTTTCGAAGGCAACGGAAATCCCAATCGGAACGATCCGCTTTTATGAAAAGAGCGGTTTAATTGCCGGAGAAAAGGATGAAACGATAAAAAGCAACAACTACACGTATTATTCTGAGGAGGTTATCGAAAAGCTTGATTTTATAAAGGAAGCCAAGTCTGTGGGCTTTACTCTGGCAGAAATTAAAGACTGTATGGATGCATGGTTTGAAGACCGCCTGAATACGGAGGACAAAATTAAGCTGATGGATGATAAGATTGCCCAGATCGATGCGAAAATAGAGGAAATGCAGCAGCTCAAGGAAAAACTGGCGTATGCGAAGGAAGTGATCCGGAATGGGGAGTGCTGATTTTTGAAAACTCCATCCAAAAGATGGAGTTTTTAAGAGCATAATATTTTTTTACAATTTTTATGAATCACTTTGCATCATCATATCATAGTGCTCTTTACCAATTTGAGAAAATAAGTTTGCAAAAATTAATTTTATATTATCTCTTGTAGAATCATCAGTTTCGTGATAATATATTTCTTCATTAGGATTTATTTTATGACTACCATCATGCAACATTGATAATAAAGATCTGTATATCCAATAATTATTATCATTCTCGTCAATTTCTGCTAATGTATTCCAAATGTCTTTACCAAGACCAATAAAATTAACATATGTCTCTAATATCCTTCGCATGCAGTTAAGCATTAATGCATTTGAAATGTTATCTTCTTTAAGTTCATTCCAAAGCCTTTCATATTCACTGAATGCTACATTGTCATATTTAATTTTGGGAGATATACTACTTTGGCTCTTGTCCTTTCTTATCAAATAATGTGAATTTGCTTTACAAATATAATTTCCTCCTTTATCAAAAGAAACTTCTTTGTAAAAATATGAGTTATGTGTTAATAAAAAAAACTGTTCAATATTTTGATTTTTAAAATCATTTGCACTTCCTCCTCCACTTTTATTATTTACAATTAACCCTCTTATTAATGTTGAAATAAAAAATAAAGTTTGACTTGACATACTTGATACTGGATCATCAATTACAATAATTTTCTTTTTTGTGTTTTCTGTGTCATTTGTTCCAAGACATAATTGGTAAAAATATAAAAATGCAATGAAGTTTTTTTCTCCTTCACTTAATGTTTTGAAAACATGATTATCAGAGGTTTCTCCTTCTCGTAAAATATAATATTTGATAATATTATTTTCAGTTTCTTTTTTTTGAATTTTAAATCCCGTAAAATTATTTTTAATAAGCAAATCATTGATGCTATCAACAGCTTTTTGCGTATTAACTGTTTGTTTTTGCCATTCTTTAATTTTATCTTTAGATTGAATTTTTAGATTTTTTAAAGTATCAATTTCTGATTTTAATTGTTCTAATTTTTCTATGTTGCTATTATTTGCAATTTTAAAAGAATTAATTTTTTCTTTAACTTGATGAGAAATATATTTCCATATTTCATCTGTTAATTCTTGTTGACTTTGTTCTATGTTGTCAATTTCTTCATTATGAGTTCTAATATTTTCGTTGATTTTTTCAATTTCGATTTTAAATAAGTCAATCGTTTCTAACTTTTTCTTTTCGTTGGGATTAACTATTTTAGCTTGAATTTCTTTTTCATTTTTATTTAAAATGCTTGTTAATTGATTTTGTATTTGTAGGACATCAAACTTAATCAGATCAAAATCTGTCAATGTTTTCAAATTTGAATTAAAAGAAGAAACTATAGCCGAGTATTTTGAATACAATTCTTTAATATTTTTAATTTTTTCTTCTCGGGTAGTATCAAAATAACTTTCAAATTGCTGTAATAAATCTTTATCAATTGTTTGTTTCTGACAGAAAGGACAATGTTGAATTTCTTTCTCCTTATTCAATAAATTTATTCCTTGCTGAATCCAAGCACTATTGTTTAATTCATTAATAATAGAAGCGATAGGAACATCGTTACTTCCTAAAATGATTTCTTCCAAAGCATTATTAAGTTTTTTTTCTAAATCAATTATTTCATTAAAATAGTTAATGGAAATATTATTCTCTATTTTAGCTAATTGTTCTAAATAGTATTTTTTATATTTCTCAGAAATATAGTTTAAATCTTTTGAAGAATATGCTGTTTTATTGATTTCAACTAGTTTTTCAAAGAAAGGATCTTTTCTTCCTCCTAAATATATTTTATTAAAGTTTTCTTGAAATTGCTTATTGTGACTCCAACAATCTTCAACTATATTAAAATATTCTTGTTTTTTTGAATCTTCAAGTTTTTCTTTTTCTTCGTCCTTTTCTAAAATTGACTTTTCAATGTTTTCTAATGTTAGATATTCATTTTTTATATTAGTATCAATTTCTTCATTTTTTTCATCCAATGAAAAGATTCCGGATAATTCAGTGTTGGAATAAAAATTATTTTGCACAAAGTCGGAATCAAATACCAGTATTTGTTCTTCAACTCTGTTAAAGCCGTCAATAGAACAATTATTAAAGGGGGATGAGGGAATTTCATTTTGAGAAATATTATGAAATAAACGAGCAATTGTGGATTTGCCACAGCCATTATTCCCAAAGAAAAAATTAACTTTCTTCAAATCATTGATTTGAACAGTATTTTTATATGTTGCAACTTGGTTAAGTTCAATTCTTGTTATCATATATTCAAGCTGTTAATAGTTTAGTAAAGATAACAATCATTATAGATTAACCATTACGGCTTTCCGTACCCTTAAAAAATTAATCAAAAAAACTCTTAAAAAACCCACGATATTCCTCTCGAATCATCAATTCCTTTTCCACAAACAATTCATTTCTTACACAATCCACCGTTTCCTGTGTTACAGGATTGTAGCCTTGTTTGTTAATTTCCCTGTTAAAAATTCCGACACCGCGTTTTTGCCAGGACGGAAGATCGTTGTAATTGATTCCATATTGAAAAAGCAGTTCATTTTTATCGGATGGTGACATTCTTTCAATTCTTTCGGTGGTTTGTCTGGCGTTGAATCCGTTGTTTCTCAACGTCCAGTAACAATAGGCTGAAAGGGAATTTCTGTGGGAATCTTCCTGTCTCCAGCAAAAATAATCCATAATCATTTCACGGTTCGGAATGGAAATCGTTCTGCAGTCGAAAACGCAGATTTCCTGAAACTGCAGGCTGAAAAAAGCACTGGCTTCTCCCGCCAGAACAGAATTGATCTTCCTTACTTTTCGGCTGAAAGTCTGGTCGTCTTTATGGATCAGCAGAGAAATTTCATCACTCTGCGTGTAACCGTACAACACTCTAAACCCGATGGTAAAGAGATGCTTCGTCGTATCGATCATTGCCTGACTGAATTTCTGATCAAAAGGTTTTTCCAGCGACAGTTTTTCTTTGGTAAGTCTGGTAAATCCTCTTCCGTCGAGTCTCACGATCATAAAGTTTTCCGGAAGGATATACTGTTCCGAAAAGCTTTCGTTTTTTCGCATGACCGCTTCAATTTCTTCAAATTTCATAATTGCTGATTTCAAATTTGTTCTCCATTATTTTCACATGAAATATTTTATCAAAACCTTCTTCAATGGAAGGTTTTTGGAGGTCTTTGTATTTTGCTTTTATTCCGATCTCGCTGATGAAGTCTTTTCTGTTTTTATTCCGTTCCAGAGAATCCTGAATGCTGCTTTCAAAATAATATGCGATGATTTCGTATTTGTTCTGTCGGGCAAGCTCAATGTATTTTTTTCGGCTTTCTCTGGTCACATTTGTATTGTCAATGACTATTTTGGACTGTGTTTCAAAACAGTACTGAAGCAGTTTTCCTTCTTTGTTTCGGGTATTCAGCAAATCCATGCTGATCCTGATGTGCGAATTGAAAAAAAGCTCCCTGTAGAAGGAACTTTTTCCGCTTGCGGGAATCCCGATGAATATGATGATCTGCATTTTTAATTTTTTATACAGCTTTCCACAATCACCTCCAATGCTTTCTCCGCAACACAATTATACAACCCCGAACACCAAGCCGGATTGGCTTCAATTAAAGCCCAGCCTTTTCCTTTGATGATCCCGAAATCCAGAACAATCGCTTTGGGAAGTGTTTCCCCATATTGCTGAATGAAATTTTTGAAAAAATCAAAAAGCTCTTTCTGTTCGTTTTCAGAAAGCGTATTGGTGTCAAAAACGTCATTTCTCCAATAAGAAGAATGGGTTCTTATTTGATTATTTAAGACAAAACACCTTACTTCCAGTTCCCATTCTACCACTTCGGAAGTGAAAACCCTGCTTTCCAGATCCAGCGAATCAAAACCTTTGATGTTGGTGACTTTATCAAAAACTCCCGCTTTAAAACTTTTAAAATCCGAACATTTGATGAAAATATTTTCTTCATGCACGAAATCTTTCAGCGTTCCGTAAGAGATTTTCCTTTGGGTAAATTCTTCCGAAACTTTTGAAAGCCAGTCGTCATCAGGTTTTGTCAACGTAAGACTGCATTGTTCCGCTACAATTTCAGCATAAATATCTTCGCCATACACCGCAATCACGTCTCCACGAAATTCTTCGGGAACATTCCATTTTGCATTGAAACGGCTCAACTCGTAGGGTGAATTGAGGGATGCTTTTTTCAGATTGTTGCTGTCTTCCGTGTACATGGGAGAGAGCGCGATGAGGTTTTTCATGGCATTATTTTTATTTCTAATGTATTAATATTTCTCTAAAAACCTTCTCCATTTCGTTTTTATCCGAATTTCCTCCTTTCAGACTTTTAGCTCTTTCTTCATTATCCAGTATGGTTTTTTCTAAAAATCCGAAGAGTTCCCAGTCATTCGGATGATGGTAAGATTCTCCTTTTGTGGATTTTAAAGCGATTAAATTTTCTATTTTCGTTCTTGTAAAATCATCGACCAAAACCAGTAATTCACTGAACAAAACAGGCGGAACTGTCCCTTTATCCAATATCCATTTTCCGGTTAAGGTAGTTCTTAGGCAGTAAAAGTAAGATTTCAGTTTCACCTCATCAAGTCTGCATGCCTCGAGATATTTTTTGCTCATGCTCGAATAGTGATAAAATACCGCTATCGGAGAAAAGCATTTGTCCGCCAAAGGTTTAAACAGATCGTAAAATTTTTCATTTTTCACATAAACGATAGGAGAGTAGAACCAGCTCAGCAAAGCCGCGTTCGATTTCAACAATAAATGAAACGTTTTTCTTAGATCCCATCCGGAACCGTCCAGATCGTCTTCGGTCATAAATTCTATGGTTTCATCTTTATCCCACGGCGAAAGATACCAGTCTTTTTCGTGTCGGTATATGAAGCGTATATCGTAATCGCTGTCCGGAGACGCAAATCCCCACGCGCGGCTTCCCGATTCTACGGCAAGCAGTATTTCTACACCGCGCTTTGCTTCGACTTCTTTTAGTTTTTCTATTATTTTTGGTGTCATTGTTTTTAAATTTGATACAAAATAAAAAACATCCTGCGCAATCTTTTTACGCAGGATTATTTTATGTAAAACTTGTCTAAACTTTTTACCGCAAAAGATGCAAAAGATTTTACACTTTAGCTTATTAAGTTTAATACTTAAATGGAAAGAAAAAGCACATAAGTTAAAAAAAATCAAAGATTTTTAAAAACTATTGTGAGCCTTTTCATTTATAATGATGAACTTTAAATAAAAAAATTAGTAGATCTTTTGTTACTTTTGCGGTTAGATAAAAGTTTAAACAGACTTGTTTTTATCATTCGCTGAACGAATCGCCCTTGCGAACAAATAAATAAAATCATGTTAATAAATATAACTTTGCGTGCATTGCGTTAAAATTATTTTAACCTCAAAAATTTTATCATGTAAAAATCTTCGTAAAACTGTCTTTCTCCAGATTCTCCAAAGAAAAATCAAAGTCGACATTTTCTTTATCATAAACGATTTCAGCTCCTAACTCCTGAATCAAAAGATTGAAGGATATTGGTTCGTACCATTGCTGATACAATGCGTTCGTCGCCATTACGGAAATTTCTGTATTTCCTGAAACATGGGTATGTCCAGCTCCGAAATTCAGCAGTACGAAACACTGTCTTCCGTCTTTTGGCAGCAACATTCCCAAAACGGTCTGCTTTTGTACGGATTGACATTTTGCTTCCGCAAACAGATTATTCGGATTCATCATATAATCGTAAGAAACGGCATCGCCTTTTCCGATAACTATTTTATATCCGCAGTCGCTGTTTCCATTGAAAACATTGTTCATTACCAGAGTCGGAGCCATTAAACCTGTGTTTGCGTAAAGATATTCTACAGCACCGTTTGGCGCGGAAGTGATATCTCCCGAATACATCAACTGACCAGAATTTTGGTTGTAAGCTGCATTCCATCCGATTTTTCCGGCAATATTTAATCCCGAAAGGTCCAAATCATAAGCTCCCCATGCATTTTCCCAGTAAATTCCTACCGCTAATCTTTCACCGAAGAATCTTGTTCCGGTTGGTATATTTCCCACAAACATTTTTTCGGAAGTCGGTAAGGCAAATTCTACATCTTCAGGGAAATAGAATTTCTTTCCTTCAAAACAATACTTTGATTTTAAATAGCTTAAGATAAAATTGTAGTTCAGTTCATTTACGGAAGTTCCGATTGATTTTTTCGTCCACGATTTTCCGTTGCGGATTCTGTACACAAAAGTATCCTGACCATACATTCTTGAATAACAAGCCGATAAAGCTTTAAACAAAGCAAACGGAGTGGCATTTTCCAGCCAGTGCAAATCGCTGTTTTCCAGTAATATATTGGTTGCGTTATTCAGTGGATTCGAAATTAATGGTTTGTGATAAACCTTTGACAGTTTGGAAATTTTATTAATAACCTGTGGCGCTCTGTTTTTATAGGCTAAAAATAAAGGCTTGAAACGGTTGAAAATTTCTGCCATTTTTTCCAGTCCGAAACTTTCAAAAAGAGAAGTCGGATTGAATTTGCTTTGCTTAATATCATTAATCAAATCATTGTTTTTAATTAATAATGTTTCTTTTGTAGTTTTGTAGATCACATAACGTAAAAATTCAACATTATTTTCAGGATAAACATCGTAACGGTCGGCAATTTTTATGATGGCTTCTTTATTTCTGATATTTTCTTTTCCTGTAAAATCATATTCCAGTTCGTCGTGCAGAATAGATAACAAATCATCAATTGTTTCTTCTTTCAGAGCAATTCCTGATCTTAGGATAGCAAGACATTTTTCCTGCATTTCTTCTTCGGAGCAGGCTTTAATGACTTTAAAATTCAGCTTCAGATCCGGAATATTCAACACTTCATCAGGAATGTACACTTCACCCTGAAATCTACTTCCGTAGGTGGAAAAATAATGAAAGAGCTGCTCCATCAACAGTTCGAATCTAGTACTTCCTTTAATCTTCTGCCACGATTTATGGAAGGTTTTGTTGAGATCATTTCCGTTGAGCTTTTCTTTAGCGTAGTAAGAAATAATTTCTTTTTTTGCCCACATGGCTTGAGGTTCGATGATGAAACCATCCTGAGAAATAAATACGTCAGTATCCGATTCTTTTGCCAGTACAGCGTTGAATAATTTTAATGTTTTCATTGTTTTTGGTTTAAAAAAATAAGTGAGGAGTAAGATTCATTAAAAGTGAAGTGTTATAGGAACTCCTTTTACCTATAGTTTTTAAAAGGCGGGGAGTAATTTTCCAAATAATTTATAGGAACTCCCTTTGCCTTAAAGTTTTTTAAAAAGGCGGAAAGTAATGTCTGAAATGTATAGGAACTTTCTTTGCCTGAAATTTTTTGTTTTCTTTTTGGTTAAACGCAAAGACGCAGGTTTTTTTCCAATTCATTATGTTTTTAAGGCGCATGACACTCCGGCAAGCTCAGTGCGACATTTTTAGCTAAAATATTAGCATTAAATTTTATCGGAGATAAAATCCTTGCGCCTTAAAATTAGAGTTGTTAAAATAAATTGCGCCTTTGTGTATATTTAACAATTTTATCTGCATTTTTTTTGAGGAACAGGCAGGACTCGAACCTGCGACTCACAACTTTGAAGTTTACAGGAACTTTATTTGCCAAAAGCGAAAAGTAATCTGTTGCTCTACCATCTGAGCTACTGTTCCTACCTTATGATTAAAGGTTTTCATTAAACCCTACAGACTTTTACACCTGCAAGGTTCGGTTATTAGTTTTCTTTTTGTTAACGCATTGTTCTTAATCTGTTTTTACGGATAATTTTGAATTCTTAACTTCCAATAATCTGACTTCGGAAAGTGAAGCGTTAAGAAAATTTAAAATTAATCCGTTAAAAAATTCCCATTGTCTGAAGCGCGACTGCACTTTTGAACCGAAGAACTTATCTTGAATTCGCGCAAGTTTTGGGAATTTTAGGATTAAGTTTTAATTTTTAGCGGAAGTTTCCAGGTCTTGAACTTTTTGTTTCTTTTGTTTCAAGACAAAAGAAATTCTATGCTTTTCTAAACTTCTTCTTTTTCTTCCACGGTGCATTTTTCTGAACGTCACCCGCCATAATACATCCATAAGGCATCACTTCATCCAGAACTTCACACAGTCCGTATTCTTCAATCTGCGCTCTCACATTTTTTGCACTTTTATAAGCAGTTGGAAGTTCGGAAATATCAATTTCATTGGTGAAGAAACGGATATCTAATCCTTTGGTTTCTTCTTCAAAAACTTCTTCGATGGTTTTATGCGCCAACGATTTTTTATGTTGACTTCTGCTGAAATTTCTTCCCGCTCCGTGAGGCGCAAAACCCAGATTTCTTTCGTTGGTAATTCCTTTTACAATCAAAACCGGTTCTGCCATATTCAAAGGAATTAATCTCGGACCTGTAATATCCGGCATAAATTTATCATCCAAAGGCGTTGCACCTTTTGCGTGGTAGAATAAATCTCCATCTTTGAATACAAAATTATGCTCGTTCCAGTATCGGTCTTCTTTCTCGATTCCCAATTTATTCAAAGCGGCATCATGAATGGAAATATGATTTTCTTTCGTCCATTTTCTGATTAACTGTAAGGCTTCCCAATATTGTTTTCCTTCTTCCGTTTCATAAGGGATCCATGCGTTTTCTCTTAAGGTTTCAGGAGAAATTTCCATTCTGAACTGGTTCGCAACCTTCATTCCCTTATCATATAAAGCTGCGCCCGGAGCTCTTGAACCGTGGTGTGTTACCAACATCGTGTTTCCGGTATTTTTGGAAATTCCGACAAACAGGAAATGGTTTCCGTCGCCCTGAGTTCCCATATGTGAACGCGCAATGCTTATTAATTTTTCGTCATTCAGAAAATCATTTTCTCTGAAAGCATCCATCAATTCCTGAGACATCGGCATCTGTTCTCCTCTCGGTCTTCCACCGTATCCGAAATGCGTGATGGAATGGGCTGCATCCAACACTTCTTTAGGATCTGCTTTTCCGAAATCCGTCAGCATTACAGAACAGCAGATATCTGCGCTATGGAATCCCGGATGAATCGCATTTTTTGCCACAACCACACCGCCAACAGGAATATGACCTGCAGGACCTGTAGGACAGGCATCCGGCATAATGGCTCCGTTTTCCAGAGTCGGCGTTTTCATCAGGACTTTCATCGTGTTGATTACTTTTTCTACGTTATCATTTTCACTTTCGTGTTCTGCTCTGATGTTGATCACAAAATCTTTTGCCGTTTCATGAAGCGGAATCAGTTCGGGCTGTTTAAACTGTTCCAGATATTCTTTTATCTGAGTTTCGTCTAAATTATTTTCGTTGATGAATTCAATCGCTTCTTTAAACCATTTCGCTGGTCTGTATCCTAATTCGATTAAATGATTTCCGTTAAATTCCATGTGTTCTCTCATTTTGATGATGCAAAGTAAGAACTAAAGTGTGCAATCTTTTTGCGCAGATAAAATTATTTTAATTATTTTTGAGGAATTAACCACAAAAGGCACAAAAGTTTGTTGACACATGACTAATTAGTTTTAATATCAAAATGATTGAGGGTATTTTAGAACACATCAAATTTAAAAATCAGAGATTTTTGTGAGGAACGAATAAAGTTCTAAAGTGGATAATAAATTATTTCAAAAAAATAGTGTTCTAAAGATCTTGAAATGGTTTTTTAAAACTTTTCTAAACAGATATTGCTCGATCGGGCGGATTTCTGTTTTAAAATTGAATTATTTATAAATAAAAAATTAAGATATGTTGTTTGAACAATTAGAAAACGCACCACAGGAAATTCAGTTTAAGGAAGTAATTGCTTTTATTGATGAACATTACGATTTCACTCCCACAAAATTTACGAACGGAAATACAGTAAATGAAGCCAATCAGAATAATGGTTCCTGTAAGATTTTTAGTTTTGCGAAATTAAATGATTTATCTAAAGAAGAAACGCTGAATCTTTTCGGAGAATTTTACAGGGAAGATGTTCTTAAAAATCCTGAAGGAACGGATCATCAGAATATCAGAAACTTTATAGAATCCGGCTGGGAAGGAATTTCTTTTGAAGGAAAAGCTTTAAGTAGAAAATAAACTGTCATTGCGAACAGACCGGAGGTCTGCGAACTCAGTTCAGAAATGACGAAGCAATCTCGAACAATTTGGAAGAGATCGATTGAGTGGTTCCTTGGTAAGAACGGGGTCCTGAAAAATGGCAGCTTTTACCACCCCGTCAAAAAAGCGAAGATTTTTCGCCACCCCTCCAGAGGAGGGGAATTTCAACGCCTTATATTAATTTCAACCTCAATCTAAATCTCAGTCTTAACCTTAATCTTAACATAAACCTTAGCCTCATCGTATGTCATCCAATAAAAACGCGCTCATCCGGTACAAAACACTGGATAAATGCCTGAAAAATAAATACCGGAAATATACACTCGAAGATCTTATTGACGAATGTTCCGAAGCTTTGTTCGAATTTGAAGGAAAAGAATCTTTTGTAAGCAAAAGAACGGTACAGCTCGATCTGCAGAATATGCGGAGTGAAAAATTCGGTTATGAAGCGCCGATTGAGGTGTACGAAAGAAAATATTACCGCTACAGCGATCCGGATTACAGCATTCATAATATTTCGGTCAATGAAAGTGATCTGAAAGCCATGAATAATGCAGTGCAGATTTTAAAACAGTTCAAAGATTTTTCGATGTTCAAGGAAATGAACGGGGTGATCCAGAAGCTGGAAGATTCCATCCATTCAACGAACCAGAAATCAATTATTCATTTAGATAAAAATGAGCAATTGAAAGGATTGGAATATATTGATATTCTGTATGATGCGATTTTGCACAAGAAAGTTCTGAACATTACGTATAAAAGTTTTAAGGCAAGAGAATCGGACTCTTATATTGTTCATCCGCAGTTGCTGAAGGAATTTAACAACCGCTGGTTTTTGATCTGTTCCAATAAACAATATGTCTACAATCTTGCTCTGGACAGAATGGAAGATATTCAGGTTGAGGAAAAGATCGATTATATTGATATGAATCTCGACGGCGACGAATATTTTAAGGATATTGTAGGCGTGAGCGTTTCGCCAACGATGGCTCCGCGAAATGTGGTTTTCTTTGTAGATTCTTCCAATGCGCCTTATGTAAAGACCAAACCTTTTCATGCAAGTCAGGAAATTGTAAGCGAAAGTAATGAGGGAACCATTTTTAAAATCTGCGTACAGCTGAATTTTGAGCTGGAAAGACTTCTTTTGGGGTTTGGAGAAAGCCTGATTGTGCATAAACCGAGAAAACTCCGCTTGCGGTTAGAAGAAAAATTCAAAGCGGCGGCAAAAAACTATCAGAATCTTATCATTCCTGAAGAAGATTCATAACAATTCTTGGCTTAGAAATTGTATTGCATGAATCATAAAAAAATAAACAGTATGAAATCAAGAATATTAAAAGCAGTTGTAGCAGTAGTTGCGCCTTTGGTTATCGAATTTATCGTGAAGAAGATTTCTGAGAAAATTGATCAGAAAAGTCAGAAAAAAGAAGATCCTAAGCAACTTCCTGCATCTACGAATTAACATGACAAGTAGTTAGATTTAAATTATAGAAAAAGAGGCTGTTCATTTTTGCAACAGCCTCTTTTTATTTTTAAAGCTTTCTAAATGATTTTAAAATTTGATGCAAACTGAAGGTTCAACGGAGTCAAAAGTTGCAAAATATGATCAAAATGTAATGATTAGTTATTCTAAATTTGTGTTAACTTTTGCATTTGTATTCATTGATTCTATATAAAAGTTAAAACAAAGTTTTTATGACTGTCCGTGATTTTTCATCATTAAACCTTTGAGTTCTTTGCTGAGTGAAACGCCTTTGCGAACTTAAAAACAGTTAGTATATAAAGAATCTTAGCGATCCTTTGCGTTAAAAAGTAGTATAATTAATAACGGATGATCAAAAGCTTTTATATAAAATCATAAACCCCGTTTTTCCAGCCGAGAATTTTAGAAGAGTCTGCTTTCAGCCAGTTTTTAAGGATAGTAGCATAAATTTTCCGGAAATCTTCGGTGTAGATTAAATCGCCTTCATTCAGATTCTGTAAATCGGGAAGTGCATTCAGAATTCCTTTTTTCTTTAAACCTCCACTGATGAAAAACATCTGGTTTGCCGTTCCATGATCGGTTCCGTTACTTGCATTCTGGGCAACACGCCGACCAAATTCTGAAAAAGTCATCAGTAAAATATCATTGAAAAGTCCGTTGCTTTTCATATCAGCAACAAACGCTTTTACCGCATCATTGATGTCTGTAAAGAGTTTTTGCTGTCTTTCATTCTGATTCACGTGCGTATCGAAACTTCCGATGGAAAGATAATACACTCTTGTATTGATGTCAGATTTAATTAAAGAAGAAACGGTTTTAAAGTCTTTTCCGAGCTGAGAATTCGGGTAGGTTTGTTCTGTTTTTTTCGCTTTGCTTTTTTCGAAAATGTAGTCTGCGTTGTTGATGGTGGAACCTAATGTCTGATATAAATAGGAAACCGTTTCATCGTCATGATGATGATCGTAGAGTGATTTGAAATATTTTTCCTGACTGGTCTGATATAATCTTTTCGGATCTTTAAAGGCAAATGCTTTGTTGTTTTCGCCTTTTAAAGCTAAACTCAGCATATCGTCCACTTCCAGAGCCTGAGTAGGATGATCGCATTTGTAACATTCTTCATCGAGAAATCTTCCCAGCCAGCCGGTTTCAAGATATTCGTCGCTTTTGCTTGCAGAATGCCAAATATCCATGCTTCGGAAGTGAGATTTATCGGGATTCGGATAGCCGACATTATTCATCACGGAAAGTTCTCCCTGATCGTACAGTTCTTTGAAATAGGAGAGTGCAGGATTAATCCCGGCTTCGTCCGTAAGCTGCATGGAATTCTGAATGGCAATTTTATTTCTTTCCCTGAAATAAATATCATTTTTTGTCGGAATAATCGTATTCAGACCATCATTTCCTCCTGTAAACTGCAGTACCACCAATATTTTTTGATTGGGTTCCAGTGCATCATCAAATGTCATGGCTTTCAGAAAATTTGGCATCAGAAAAGATGCGGTTGCCAATGAACTTATTTTTAGAAATTCTCTTCTTTTGATTAACATAAACTTAGGTTTTTAGGATAAAGATGATAGGTTGCAGACTTTAACGTAAGCTAAAATCTGCTGCTGAAAACTACATTAACTGATATTCCGGTGTAGACATGAGATTAATGACATTCATTTTCACACTGTTGTCGGAGAAATTTTTCACCGAATTCATATCCAGAGATTTTGAACTCTGAATTAAATAATCTTCTACATTCTTTCCATTGAAAATCTTTTCCACACGCGACCAATCGATCGTAATATTGGGATTTTTAAAACTTTTCGTTAAAGAATTCGTGTTGTTTTTCAAGCCCATATCCAAATCATCATCTTCTTTCGGACGGTAATCTAACGGACGTAAACCGGACCAGATCTGAGGAATCTGAAGTCTTAACATTAAGGTCGAGCTGTCGATCCACGATTTTCCGTTTGGCCAGCCTGAAACATTGGGTGGGTACAAAAGCATCTGTCCCAATAATTTCTGATAAACGATGAGGTTTTCAGGATTCTGAATGGTCATGGGAAGTGACCGCATCATTCCTGCCATAAGTTCGATCGGAGACTTTATCCTGCTGCCGATATTTTTTTTATCATAAAACCATGAACTCGAAAAAATATCCATCATGAGTTTTTTGATGTCGTAACCGGTCTGGTAGAAACTTTCACTCAGGGATTTTACAATGTTTTCATCAACATTTTCATTCACGAAGAATTTATAGATTTTTGTGGTGATGAATTTTGCCGTTGCTTTTTGTTCAAGAATGATATTTAAAACATCTGTACCTGTAAAATTGCCTGTTTTTCCGAGGAAAGTTTTTGAGCCTTCATCGTGAAGATTTTTTCTTTCTTTAAAATTTCCTTCTTTATCCGATCCCCATCCTGTAAAAGCTCTCGCACCTTCCCGGATGTCTTTTTCTGTATAATTTCCGCGTCCCATTGTGAAAAGTTCCATCACTTCACGGGCAAAATTTTCGTTGGGATGATCTTTTTTGTTCTGCTGATTGTTCAGGAAATTCAGCATTGCAGGAGCCTGACTGACTTCAAATAATAGATCTTTAAAGTTTCCGAGTGCATTTTTTCGGATGACATTTAAAATCTGTCGGTTAAATTTCGGGTTCACCACTCTGGAAGCAAAATGTCCGTGCCAGAAAAATGCCATTTTCTCCCTCATCTGCTCTTTGCTGTTCACCATTTTATCAAGAAAATTCAGATTGAGCTCTTCGTTCTGCTGTCGGCTGATTCTCTGCATTTCTTTTTTCTTTTCAGCCGGAGTCTGATCATTCATCATGTAATCTCCGGTTTCTGCAATATCGGGCGTATCATAATTTACATAAAGAAATGTTTCTTCTTTAAATAAATCATTCATCAGGCTTTTAATGTCTTTTTTATGAAGATCTTCCAGCTGATTGATTCCCGGTCCGAATCCTGCGCGCCAGAGAAGGTGTTTATTGTTGAGTAACGATGGAGAAATCATATCAATTATTTACTTTTTGATCGGTGAGAAGGAGTAAGGTTAAAATTAATAACGGTTAAGTATTGTTAATATTGAGAGCTGTTTTTAAATATATTCCGATTAAATGTTTAACCTTTAGCTGAAAATTAAACGATTTTTTTTAAACGCTTATTTAATTTTTTAATCAAAATAATGAATTGAATTTCATGTTTTTACGTTTTTAAGCATTGTTAAAGTTGCTGTAAAGGCTTTGCTTGGCACGATTTTTACATCTTTCAGCTTAGTAAAATTTAAAAAATCAGAGTTATGAAAATGTTTAAACAAGCAATTTTATTTGCCGGAATTTTGACTGCAGGAGCATTGAGCGCACAAAGTGCACAGATGAATAATATGATAAAGGTAGGAGCAAATGTTGGTTTAGCAGTTCCTTCTGACAATACTTCTATGGCAGTAGGTGTGGATGTAGCCTATCAGAACCTTGTAACTCCGGGATTCGGATTGGGGATCGCAACAGGATATACACACTATTTCGGTAAAGATAATAACGGATATACGAATAATGATGTAGGGGTAGTTCCTGTTGCTGCTTTATTGAGAATTTATCCGAAACAGACAGGATTTTATTTTGGGACAGACTTAGGATACGGATTTTTGGTAGGTGATGATAAAGTGGCTTCTAATGTTGCTTTAGACAGACCGAACGGTGGTTTCTATCTAAAACCGGAGATCGGATATCACAATCAGGACTGGAATTTCTTTGTGCAGTACCAGAAGGTTTTTGTAGGAAGCAAGGGCGATTTGCCTAATCAGGACTACAATGTGGGTAACATTGGAGTAGGATTTTCTTACAACATTCCATTAGGGAAGTAGTTAGATTTAAATATAAGCAATTATTAACCAAACCTTTTCGAATTTTTGAGAAGGTTTTTTATTTCTAACGAAAATTTACAAAAGATATTATTATATTTGATAAAATTTGAGGTTATGATTTTGAATCCAAAATTTCCACTTTATTTACCAGGAGTAAAAAACGGTAGCAATGATAACGTTTCTATCATTGGCGCAAACCTTCGTGAAGATATTACAACTTTAGGATATTTCGTCTCCGGTAACGGAGGTCTTGAGATTGAAATCCAGAATAATTACCCTACGAAAGAATATGCTTCTTTTTCAGAAATTTTAAAGAAATTTATTCAGGACAACCAGCTGGAAAACGTGAAAAGGCTTGGAATAGCAGTTCCGGGACCTGTTTTGAACGGAAAAAGCAGTCCGGCAAGATTAGGCTGGAATCTCGATGTAGAAGAATACAAAAGAGATTTCGGATTCGAAAAAGTGGATATGCTGAATGACCTGGAAGCTTCGGCTTACGGAATGGGGCTTTTAGAAGATGCAGATCTTGATCCGATCTACACAAGCGGACACCTCGAAAACGGAAACGTGGCAATTCTTGCTCCGGGAAATGGTCTGGGTGAAGCCGGATATTTCTTCGACGGAAAATATCTGAGACCTTTTGCAACCGAAGGAGGACATTCAGAATTTTCTCCGAGAACAAACGTTGAGGTAGAATTTTATCAGTTCCTGAATAATATTTACGGAATTGTAAGCTGGGAAAATGTATTGTCTAAAGGAGGTTTATTCAATATTTACAGATTCCTGAGAGATGTTAAAAGACATCCGGAACCGGAATGGCTTGCCGATCGTTTCGCAAATGGCAACTTTGCAGAAGAACTGTACAAAGCTGCAATAGAAGAAGATGTGCTGATCTGTAAGATTGCACTGGACACTTTCCTTGAATTTTTAGCAAGAGAAGCCAACAACCTTACGCTGAAATTAAAAGCGACAGGCGGTTTATTTATCTCAGGAGATATTCCGCAGATTATTGCAGATTACATCAACAAGGATAAATTTTACGAAAAATTTAAAATCAGCGATAAGATGGAAGAAATGCTGAGAAATATTCCGATTTATCTGAACAGAAATCCGAATACGGCACTGAATGGTGCAGCACTTTACACCGCTTACTATCAAGAATAAAACAAGGCTCCGAAGAAATTCGGAGTTTTTTTATGGATGATATTACTCATGAAAAAAAATGTATTTATTGATGTACATCAATGAAATCTCTCAAAGCAGTTAGTTACATTTGCACCAATAAATAACAAACAAGAAAATAACTTTTATTCAAATGAAAAAAATATTTTTATTAGCAGTTTTAGCAAGCGGATTAGCATTCGGACAGGCAAAAAAAGTAGTAAGCTCTGATGTACAGTGGTGGGGTTATAAAATCGCAAAATCTGAGGCAAGCTCTCACAACGGAACGGTAAAAGTAAAATCCGGAGAAATGGTATTGAAAGGAAATCAGTTGGTTGGCGGTTCTTTCGTATTGGATATGACTTCTATCAACGCAACAGATCTTTCCGGAGAATATCAGCAGAAACTGAACGGTCACCTTAAAAACGGAGATTTCTTCGAAGTTGAAAAATATCCTACGGCAACTTTCAAAATCACCGGAGTAAAGAAAAACAACGATAAAGTGTATACTTCTTTAGTTACAGGAAACTTAACGGTAAAAGGAAAAACCAACGCTATTTCTTTCCCTGCAAAAATTACCTATGCAAACGGAACAGTAAGCTTAATGTCTAACAAATTCTCTATCGACAGACAGAAATTTGATGTGGCTTACAAATCTACGATGCAGGATGTTCTTGTGAAAGATGATATGGATTTGCTTGTAAAGGTAACAGCTAAATAATTTAATCAAAAAAAGATTGTTAAAAGTGTAGAAGTTCTACACTTTTTTTTATTTTTGTTGAATTGTAAATAAAAAAGAATGAAAAGATTACTATTGTTTGCTATGATGTGCGTAAGTATGTCATTTGTTTTCGCTCAGAAGAAAGGAGATAAAGTGGTAAAAGTAACATCGTCGGACATCAGATGGTGGGGATATAAAGTTGTAAAAACAGTTCCTACTACCCATTCCGGAACCATAAAGCTGAAAAGTGGAAAATTCACTTTTGATAAAACAGTTTTGGTGGACGGAGAATTCGTTATCGATATGAAGTCCTTAATGGCGGGTGATGTTTCAAGCCAGGATGAAGATATGGTAAAATTAACGAACGATCTTAAAAGTTCAAATTTCTTCGACGTTAAGAAATTTCCGTTGGCGAAATTCCATTTAACGAAAATTATTCCTCTGGCAAACAGCGAGTACAATTCTACCGTTTACGGAGATGTAACGATTAAAGGAGTAAGAAAAACCATCACTTTCCCTGCAAACGTTTATATTACTCAGTTTACCGTAGTAATCGAGTCTGCTAAATTCTCACTGAACAGAAGAGACTTCAAAGTATTCTACCAGTCTTCTCTGAAGGATTATTTCATCAAAAACGAAATGGATATCCAGTTCAGAATTTCCACAGCAGTTTTGGATAACGAAAACAGAACGCCTGTTAAAAAGAAATAAGGACACCTTTTAATAAATCAAAATGAGCGATTTCTTTGGAAACCGCTCATTTTTTTTGACTGATTTTTTTATTTTAGTGGTATGAAAATTTATGTAGTAAGCGGACTTGGTGCAGATTTTAAGGTTTTGGAGAAAATTGAATTTCCAAAGCATCACGAAGTGGTTTTTATCGAATGGCTGATTCCTCATCAAAATGAAGAGTTCTCAGATTATGTAAAAAGAATGGCGGAAAAGATTGATGATTCGGAGCCTTTTTATCTGGTGGGATATTCTTTCGGGGGAATTATGGTGCAGGAGATCAACAGGCTGAAACCTGCCAAAAAAGTGGTGATCCTCGGAAGTATTAAATCCGATAAAGAAAAATCCCGCCTCATCAAAGCCGGACAGATCACGAAAATTCCAAAAGTTCTGCCTGTTACTTTCTTCAACGAAAGAACCACCAATATGTATTCCGTCGTAAGAAAATTCTTTGATCCCCGAAATCCTAAAGTTTTGCAATATTTCAGGGTAAGAGATCCGTATTATTTAAAATGGTCGATTGAAAAGATTTCAGACTGGAAGTTCGAAGAAAATCCCGATGTGGTACAGATCTTGGCAGACCGCGATATTGTTTTTCCGATCAAAAACTCCAAACCCGATTATGTAATCAAAGGAGGGAGCCATTTATTTCCAATTACAAAATTTAAAGAAGTTGCATCTATTTTAAAGGGGGTGTTAGAATAGAATTTGTTTTAAAATTAAATTTCAATTAATTTTACAGGGGTTTGTTTTAAATTTTTATTGTTTTTAAAAATTTATCCTTACATTTGAAGGGGTAAAACACAAATTTTATGACAGTAGGTTTAAAATGGATCGTTTCTTTTGCGATAATTGCTTTGATTGCCGTTGGCGGACTATTCTGGAGTCCGATTTCAGATTTCCCGAATACCGGAGCATTTTTAAGCGAAGATAAAATTGTAGGGGCAGATGTTGCCTGGATTCTTGCGGCGGCAGGTCTTGTTTTATTAATGACTCCCGGCTTATCTTTCTTCTACGGAGGAATGGTAGGAAAGAAAAACGTAATTTCTACGATGCTTCAAAGTTTTATTGCTTTGGGAGTAATTTCCATTTTGTGGGTAGTGGTTGGTTTTTCCCTCTCATTCGGAGATTCTATTGGTTTTACCATCAATGGAGAACATTACGGAATCATCGGTAACCCTTTGAGCTATCCTTTTTTCAGTGGAGTAGGAGTATTGCCGCATAAAGCGATGGCTTCTACGATTCCTTTTATTCTTTTTGCGTTGTTTCAGATGAAATTTGCAGTCATTACTCCGGCATTAATTACGGGTTCTTTTGCAGAACGGGTACGTTTCATCTCTTACCTTTTATTCATGGTACTTTTCAGTCTGTTTATTTATACCCCGCTTTGTCACATGGTTTGGCATCCGGACGGATTACTGAATAAATATTTTGGTGTAAAAGATTTTGCAGGAGGCACTGTTGTACACATGAGTGCCGGTTTTGCGGCTTTAGCAGGCGCAATGGTGGTTGGAAACAGGAAAAAACCTCATCACGATCCTTCCAATATTTCTTATGTCATGTTGGGAACAGGAATGCTCTGGTTCGGGTGGTTTGGTTTTAATGCAGGTTCGGCTTTGGCAGCCAATGCAACAGCAGCAACGGCTTTCGGAACAACAACAATTGCTTCAGCTTCCGCGATGATGACATGGATCTTTTTCGACAGAATTAATAAAAGAAAAGTTTCTGCTTTAGGTGCCTGTATCGGAGCCGTTGTCGGTTTAGTCGCAATTACTCCCGCCTGTGGTTTTGTTTCCGTTGCAGAAAGTCTTTTTATAGGGTTTATTTCCGCTATTGTTTCTAATATAATGGTGAATTGGAAAGCTTTAAAGAAAATTGATGATACATTAGACGTTTTTGCCTGTCATGGAGTAGGAGGAATCATGGGAATGATCTTAACCGCAATTTTTGCACACGGCGAAAAAGCAAGTCTTCTTCATGGCGGTTTTGAAGTTTTTGCCCATCATATGGCTGCATTACTGTTGGTCTCTGTTTTTACGTTTTTCGGATCATTGCTTTTGTATAAAATTACCGACAGTATTATCACTTTAAGGGTTTCAGAAGAATCTGAAGATATGGGACTGGATATTTCGCAGCATGAGGAAAGTCTCTGCTGATAAAGAGAATGTTAAATAGTAAATGGTCAATTGTGAATTTATTTAAGCTTAAAAACAATTAACAATTGAATGCGAAGCAAATTCACCATTCGTCATTTACACAAAAAAAAGGTTATCTACAAGTGTTCATATAGTTTTAATTAGAAAGCCGGAGCTGAATTTTCAACTCCGGCTTTTGCATCTCGATTTATCGTGTATCTTTGCGTTTAGGAAAAATGAGTAATTTTCTATATGGAATCAATATCGGTTTTTGAGATTATAAAAGTAGGAATAGGTCCGTCCAGTTCACACACAATGGGACCTTGGAATGCAGCTTCTGCATTCATCAGGATTATTAAAAGAGAAAGAGCAATTGAAGATGTAAAAGAAGTTTTCCTTGAATTTTTCGGTTCACTGGCAAAAACGGGTATCGGTCACGGAACCGATATTGCCGGAATGCTGGGTCTGAATGGCGAAGATTTTAAAACAATCGATACCACAAAAATTGATGAAAAAATAGAAAAAATAAAATCTACCCAAATCCTTAATCTGGGTGGCGAAAAAGAAATTCCTTTCATTTACGGGCATCATTTGGTGCTTAATATGAAAAAATCTCTTGAGTATCATCCCAACGGAATGATTTTCAAAGCTGTTTTTGAAGACGGAACCGAACTTGTGCAGGATTTTTATTCTGTAGGCGGCGGTTTTATCATGAGTCAGGAAAAAAAATCAATTCAGAAACATTGTGTCCGCACCTTATATCCTTGTCATAAATCTTCAGATATTGTGAAATATTGTGAAAAATTAGGATTGAATCGCATTTCAGATTTAATTTTAATCAACGAAGAAAGCTGGAGAACACCGGAGGAAACCAAAGCGGAAGCACTTTACATTTGGCAGCAGATTAAAGAATGCATCTACAAAGGTGTCAATAAAGAAGGAACTCTTCCGGGCGGATTGAATGTTACGCGTCGTGCAGCCGGAATCAACAGGAAATTACTGGGAGATAAAATCTATAAAAATAAAGACGAATGGTTTCAGCAGGTTGTAGAAGCCGAAGAAAATTTCACCAATATCAATAAATGGATTTCCTGTTTTGCATTGGCTGTGAATGAAGAAAATGCAAGTTTCGGCAGAATTATTACCGCTCCTACGAACGGTGCAAGTGGTGTAATTCCGGCGGTTCTAATGTATGCACAGGCTTTTACGGAATTTACCAGCGAAGATGATATTGTGAGATTCCTTTTAGTAGCAGGAGAAATCGGAACTTTATTCAAAAAAAATGCAACCATTTCTGCTGCAATGGGCGGTTGTCAGGCAGAAGTAGGTGTTTCTTCCGCAATGGCGGCGGCAGGTCTTACCGAAATTTTAGGGGGAACTGTCGGTCAGGTTTTAATGGCAGCCGAAATTGCCATGGAGCATCATTTAGGCTTAACCTGTGATCCGATAAAAGGACTTGTACAGATTCCTTGTATCGAAAGGAATACAATGGGAGCGATAAAAGCCATCACGGCAGCAAATATTGCACTGGAAAGTGATCCAGCGAAAGCAAAAGTAACGTTAGATGAAGTAATCCAGACGATGTGGGAAACCGCTTTATCCATGAATGACCGTTTTAAGGAAACTTCCGAAGGCGGTTTGGCAATTGCGGTGAATGTTCCGGAGTGTTAATGGAAAAATATATGTTATTAGTTTAATTTAATTAAGGAACCTTTAAAGAATAGTTCACATTTAATTTAAATTAATATCTTTGAAACCTTTAACAAAAACATTAAACATGAAAAAGCAAAATGTATCAACTGCATTTGTCGCGGCATCCTGGGTCGCTTTAGGAGCTGGAATGATTGGTTTTATCGTAGGTTTAGCGAGAGCGGAAATGCAGCTTAATGAGAAAGGATATTATTTCACTATTCTTCTGTATGGATTATTTGCAGTGGTTTCTTTGCAGAAAGCAGTACGTGACAGGCTGGAAAACATCAAAGTAACTGACATCTATTATGGAATCTGTTGGTTTGCTACCCTTTCCTCCATCGTATTACTGGCAATCGGATTATGGAATGCGACAATTCTTCCAAGTGAAAAAGGGTTTTACGGATTTGCCTTTTTACTGGCACTTTTCGGAGCCATTGCGGTTCAGAAAAATACCAGAGACAATATGCTTCAGGAATAAAAAATGATTAGACTCTCCAAATTCGGAGAGTTTTTATTTTAATGGAACTCAAAAAAATTCCTGATGAAATAAATGACTAACTAAATTTCAGGAGTAGTGATAAAGATTCAGGCTCACGAATTTCGTGAGCCTGAGTCTTTATCCTGTATTAAATTATTTATCAAAATGATTCGGATGTTTATCTTTAATATCATCCACCGTTCCCAGAACTTTATCTTTTAAAGATTCCTGATATTTCTGAAGGCTTTCAGCAACGGTATCGTCTGAGCTTCCAATGATTTTTGCAGCTAAAATTCCCGCATTCAAAGCACCGTTCAAAGCAACTGTAGCTACAGGAATTCCGCCCGGCATCTGAAGAATTGATAATACAGAATCCCAACCATCAATAGAGTTGCTCGATAAAATCGGAACTCCGATCACAGGTAAAGTTGTGCAGCTTGCTACCATTCCCGGAAGATGGGCTGCTCCTCCCGCTCCGGCAACAATTACTTTCAAGCCTCTTTCTTTAGCTGTTTTTGCATAATCGAACATTCTTTCCGGTGTTCTATGTGCAGAAACTACCGTCAGTTCATAAGGTATGTCTAAAGATTTTAAAAAATTCGCTGCCTGTTCCATGATCGGTAAGTCGCTCTGACTTCCCATTATTATTCCTACCATTTTTTCAATTTATTAGATGCTCAAAGATAAAAAATTAAAAAACCTCATGCAAAAAGGCGTAAAAGTTGTTGGGCAAAAGGAATGAAGCTTCAGAAAGCTTTTGAATGAACTTTTAATTGAATATATTTGCCGCTAAGACCACCATTTTGAAAGATTTTAAGCTTACTCTTGCCATTCTCACCGTTGCTGTTGTCTGGGGAACCACATTTTTATCAATCCGTGTTGCTGTTGAAACCATTCCGGCTTGGTTTGTTGCGGGAATCCGTCAGTTTTTGGCAGCAGTTATCATGCTTTTCATTTTACTGTACAGAAAACAGTTTCAGTGGATTGGCTGGAAAAATTTGGGGTATCAGCTTATTTTTTCTTCATTGATGCTGATTATGGCAAACGGACTGACAACCGTTGCTGAAGAGACTTTAACCAGCAGTTTAACTTCATTAATCAGTGCCACTTCACCCATCGTTGTATTTTTAGGAAGTGTGGCAATTGGGTTACAGAAATTCACCGTTCGTGCAATGTTGGGGCTTTTCATGTGTTTTGGAGGGATTTTATTCATCTTCTGGGACGGTATTAACGATTTAGCCAATCCGGATTACAGATTTGGGATTCTCCTTTTACTCTTTGCCATTGCAGGATGGGCTTCAGGAACAATTTTCACTAAAAAAATGAATATTCAGAGTAAAAATATTTCGCTGAATCTTTTTTATCAGTTTGCTTTTGCAGGGATCATTCAGATTATCTTTGCTTTACTTTTCAGCGAAAATTATAACTTCGAAAACTGGTCTGTAAAAAGTATTTCGGCAATGCTGTATCTTTCGCTTTTTGGCTCTGTTGCAGCTTTTTTCGCCTATCATTATGCTTTAACAAAAGTTTCTCCGGTTCAGGTTTCTATTCTGGCATATATCAATACCATTATTTCCATTTTCTTAAGCTGGCTGATCCTTGATGAAGAAATTTCAGCTAAATTTATCATTGCAGCAATATTGATCATTTTGGGTGTTTTTGTTATTAATTACAACAGAGAAATGTTCAAAAAACAACGAATTGAATAAAAATTGATTAAAAAATCTGCCATTAAGATAAAAATCAAGACTTTTAACTTTCCGTTTTTTTTCCTATATTGTTTTCACCAAGTTATTCAATATGATAAAAAACGCCCTATTTGCAGTTTCTGCTATATTAATCCTTTTAACAAGCTGCGACAACAGAAAAAAGGAAAATGACCTTACTTTAAGAGAGCAGCAATTACTGGAAAAAGAAAAATCATTCGCCCAAAAAGAATCTGAATATCAGTCTCTTTTAAAAATGAGAGACAGTGTCTTTGCCAATAAAGATTCTGTGAAAATTGTAGTCTGGCCTGCTGAAATTGCCGGATCCTGGACGGGAAAAGTAATCTGTACAGAGTCCAACTGCAGCGATTACGTAGTCGGCGATCAGCGTACCGATACCTGGGAATTCGACAGCGATTCTATTCAGTTGGTTACTAAGATCATTAACAACAATAATCTGGTAAGGCTCTACTCGGGAAAATTTGAAAACAACGAGGCAAAGCTTATTTTTAAAACAGATTCTACTTCGAAAAAACAGGTCGAAATGAATGTGCTTCTCAATGATTTTTCAGCTAATAAAATTAGAGGTACAAGAACCATTGCAGTAGACAACAACTGTATGGCAAAATTCTCCGTAGAACTTATCCGTTCCACCAAATAAACACATAATGACTTTACTGAGCATACACAACCTGAGTCTTCCCATCGAAGACCCGGTACTTAAATTTCTTCTGGTTTTAATTATTATTCTTGCCGCACCATTGCTTTTAAATAAAATAAAAGTTCCTCATTTATTGGGGCTGATTATTGCAGGTGCCGTTATCGGTCCGAACGGATTTAATGTTTTAGCGAGAGACAGCAGCATTGTGGTAACAGGAACCACAGGATTGCTCTACATCATGTTTCTTGCCGGACTGGAAATAGATATGGGCGATTTCAAAAAAAATAAATGGAAAAGTCTCACCTTCGGAATTTATACCTTTACCGTGCCTTTTGTTTTAGGATATTTCGGAGCCTATTACATTCTGCATTTTTCTGTCCTTACGTCTGTTCTTTTTGCCAGTTTATTCTCGTCACACACCTTAATTGCCTATCCTTTGATAAGCAAGTTGGGAATTGCCAAAAACCCGGCAGTAAATATTACCGTGGGCGGAACGATGATTACAGATATTCTTGCGCTTTTGGTTCTTGCCGTAATTGTGGGAATGTCGCAGGGTGATGTCGGCACAGAATTCTGGGTGAAGCTTTCAGTCTCATTCGTTGTGTTCGGACTGATTGTTTTGCTGATTTTTCCCATGATCGGACGATGGTTTTTCAAAAAAGTAGATGATAAAATTTCGCAGTATATTTTTGTTTTGGTGATGATTTATCTCGCGGCTTTACTGGCAGAATTGGCAGGAGTTGAAGCCATTATCGGAGCTTTCTTCGCTGGATTGGCTTTAAACAGGCTGATTCCTCACACTTCATCACTGATGAACCGTGTAGAATTTGTCGGGAATGCAATTTTCATCCCTTTTTTCCTGATCAGTGTAGGAATGCTGATTGATTTTAAAGTCTTTTTTAAAAGCTGGGAAACACTGGAAGTAGCCGGAATTATGCTTGTAGCTTCGATTGGCGGAAAATATCTTTCGGCGGTAGCTACACAGAAAACATTCAGGCTTACCAAAGAAGAAGGAAAGCTGATTTTCGGGCTGAGTTCCGCTTCGGCAGCGGCAACGCTGGCTTCAGTAATGGTAGGTTACAATATTATCCTTTCGGAAACGGAAACGGGAGAACCGATCAGATTATTAAATGAACACGTTCTGAACGGAAGTATTCTGCTGATTCTGATTTCATGTACGATATCATCATTTGTTTCGATGGCAAGTGCACAGAAAATAGCGGAACAGGACAATGAAGATACGGTTTCCGGAAATACGCATGAAGAGGAAAATATTCTTTTAGCTTTAAATTATGAAGCCACCGTCGAAAGAATGGTGAATTTGGGAATTTTAATTAAAGCCCATTCTAACACAGAAAATATATTCGCACTAAATGTGATTAACGAAGATAAAAACGAATCTTCCGTAAAGAATGCCGAAAAACTGCTGCACAGCGCTACAGATACGGCTGCTGCTGCGGATGTGAAAATTCAGCCACTGAAAAGATACGATAACGATGTCATCAATGGAGTGAATAACGTTATTAAAGAGCAGAATATCACCGATATCATCATCGGACTGGAAGATGAAAAAGGTTTTTCCCCTTCTTTTGTGTACAATCTTTACAACGGCTATCTTCAGAACGACCACGTTAATGTTTTGGTGTATCACGCTGCACAGCCTTTGTCGACCATCAAAAAATATGCGGTGATGATTCCCGAAAATGCCCATAAAGAAGCAGGTTTCTTTCATGCGCTTTTAAGGGTTTGGAATATTGCCAGAAACTCCGGTGCGACGATTGTTTTTTATGCTTCGGAAACTATTTTAGACATTCTTCAGAAAATTATTAAAAAAGCTAATATTGAAGCTGAATTTATCATTATGAATTCATGGAAAGACGGCGAAAAAACCGCAGCGGAACTTAAAGAAGATGAAGCTTTAATTGTTTTTATGGCAAAAAGAGGCATGAAGTCCTACATTCCGCAGATGAGGCTGATTCCGGAACTTTTAAACAGAAACCTTCGCGACAATAATTATTTGCTGATCTTTCCTTTTTCAGAATTTGATGAAAATGATGTGGAAAAACGTTCCGTAGGAAATCATGATGATTTTATGGAAATCGGAAATGTGATTAAGAAGATTTTTAAGTAAGAATTGTATATTATATTCAAATAATATTTATATTTCACTTGTTAAAAACTATTACTAAAATCATGAATGAAACAGAAAGAATCAACGAAGATTTAAGGCAATATAAATTGTTTAAAATCCAGAGAGTAAATACGCATGAACAAAAATTCAAAGAGTTAAAGAATGATTTTGTAATAATTCAAAAAAATGAAATTTTGAATTATTTGATCGCTTTTCTTAATATGGCTGTTATAGTTCTATCACTATACAATCTCTTCAAGTTATTCACCGTAAGTAATTATTTTGATAGTAATTCGGAACTCGTTATTTTTAATATTTTTTCGATATTAATATTTTCTTTATTCTTAACGTATAAATTTTGGAATTTTAATCTTAAACTTAAAAAATATATCAAAACAGCAGAGAACGCACAAAGTTATTTTCAAAACGAAAGTGAAAATTTGAGAAGTAATTATGAAAATTATGTTGATCATTATTTAAATGATATCAAAAGAAAATAAAGACATTAATTTTAGAAATAGTTCAAGTAAATGAAATTTACCTATATAATCTGTTTTATACTATTCTTTGGAACATATGAATACAATTATGCCTGTGATTGTAATTATGAAGGAGGTTTTCTTAAAATGTCTTTAAATTCAAAATTAATCACTGTAGTTAAAGTAAAAAAGTTTATTACCTTCAAAGATATTTATGATGAGCAGGTTCCAATGTCTATGGAAGTTGAAGTTATTGAAGTTGTAAAAGGAAAAGAATCCAGAAAGACATTTATCATTTGGGGAGATAATGGAAATCTCTGTAGACCTTATCTTTCTTCATTTCAACAAGGTAAATACTACATCATGAGTCTTAATGCTGCGAGTGACGGAAGTAAGAATAACTATTTTCACATCAAAGAAAGACCAAAAGATTATTATATTTCAGCTTGCGGATGTTATTGGCTTACATTGAATAAAGATTCAAAAACAGTTTATGGAGATATTTCAAAAAATAAAAAAGAAATGAAGCTTCCAGAGTTAAAAACTAAAATTAAAATGAATTAAAAACTAAAAAAGACTGCCTTCTCAAGCAGTCTTTTTCAATGATGTTAATAGTAAAATTATTCAGAAATAACTCTTACCATTCCTTTCACCATCACCAGTTTTTCCATCAGTTCTTCTCTGGATTCTGCCAGAACATTGATGTGCCCCATTTTTCTTCCCGGTTTGGTTTCTGTTTTTCCATACAGGTGAACGTAGGTTTCAGGAAGTCTTAAAACATCTTCCATTCCTTCATAAACTACTTTTCCGGAAAAGCCTTCTGCGCCCACCAGATTCAGCATTCCGCTGTAGATAATGGCATCCGTATCTGCCAGAGGTAAATTCTTCACCACGCGGTACATCTGCTCAAACTGTGAATTGGCATTTCCTTCCTGACTCTGATGTCCTGAATTATGAAGTCTCGGAGCCGTTTCGTTTACCCAGACTTTTCCTTCTTTATCTAAAAACAGTTCGATGGCGAAAAGTCCCGGAGAATGAATTGCATTGAGGAATTTTTCTGTGATCGAATTGATTTGCTCCTCAATTTCTTCGGTTAAAAAAACCGGACAAATGTTGAAATCCAGAAGATTGAGCTTCGGATCGGCAACCATTTCCGTTACAGGGAAAGTTTTTGTTTCTCCGTTTTCATTTCTGGCAACAATTACGGAAAGTTCTTTATCAATATCCACTAATTTTTCGATCACAGAATCCTGTATCCAGAGATTTTTCATGTCTTCATTGGTACGGATTACCTGAACTCCTTTTCCGTCATATCCTCCTGTGTTCATTTTCTGTACAAAAGGCAGAGGCATTTTAATTTCGTCGGAACTTCCATCCATTACTTCGAATTCCGGACTTGGAATATCGTGTTGTGCATAAAATTGTTTCTGAAGAATTTTCTGTTGAATCGTTTTAATGATTTTAGAATTCGGAACGACTTTTATCCCCTGATTTTCAAGTTCGGCAAGAGCATCCGCATTTACGTGCTCGATTTCGATGGTTACCACATCTTTATCCTTACCGAAATTCAGAACGCTTTCATAATCGTTGAAATTTCCCTGAGTAAAGTAGGAAATATTATGACAGGGTGCATCTGAAGCAGGATCCAGCGTATAAAATTCATCGTCGTATTTCAATGCTTCCTGAATCAGCATTCTTCCGAGCTGTCCTCCTCCTAAAATTCCAATTTTCATTTTTTACTTTTATTTTCTGTTAGATTTAATATCGTTTAAAATTTAACGCTAAGCTCGCTAAGACTTTTTGAAAAATTCACTCATTATTTTTCGCTCGCAAAGGCGTTTCACTCAGCTATGAGCATTATGTTTTATTGAATTTTATCAATTTTCAGATATCCCAGTTCCACTACGTTTTCCTGATTTTCGGCATTTGATTTTATTAATGAAATGGAATATTTTTCTCTCATTTTTTCAGGAAGAATATCATTTACCTTGAAAATATCATCAATGTCTACGCCGTGTTTATCATCAATATGACTTTCCGCTCCTTTGAATCCCATCGTTTTATAAAATTCTGTGGCTTTTGCTCTTTTTGTAACTTCTGCCATCGAATTTCCAACCATTAAATGCTGTTCATGAAATTCTTCAAAAAAACCTCTTTTATATCCTCCGAGATTAATAAAGTACAGTTGTTCTTCCGATGTTTTCTCTCCTTTTTCTGTAATTTTCACTTCATAGCCATCAATAAAACGCACTTCCTGATAACAGTCGATGTGGATTTTGGCATCTTTCCAGAACTCTTTCATATCCGGAACCAGATCTTTCAGGCTTTCCGCAATTCCGAAGAAGACATCGTGCTGCTCTATATTTCGTCCTTTCGGAGTAGCTCCGAGGATGATATAAAATAATTTCATATAAAATTTTGTTTATGCAAAAATACGTCAAATTTATCTTTTTTAAACGTTTGGCAAACTAACGCAATAGTTTTATATTTGTAACATGTCAGAAATCATCATTCTCTTTCTTGGAGCCATTTCGGCAGGACTTCTGGGTTCTTTGACCGGATTGGGAGGAGGAGTTATCATTATTCCTTTATTAACGCTGGGTTTCGGCGTTCCTATGCATTACGCCATCGGTGCTTCTCTTATCTCTGTTATCGGAACTTCTTCCGGTGCGGCGGTAGCTTTTGTAAAAGAAGGCTTTACCAATATGAGAGTCGGGATGTTTTTAGAAATAGCCACTACTTCGGGCGCCATCGTCGGAGCTTTGGTTTCCGGAATGCTAAATCCGAATACGATCGGAATTATTTTCGCGAGTATTCTTCTTTTAACGGTTATTTTAAATTTAAAAGGAAAACCGGATCATCAGGAACCTATTATTAAAGGAAGTCTGGAAGAAAAATTAAAATTGTTCGGAACTTTTCCTGATAAAGGGGTGGTGAAAAGCTACTCTGCAAGAAATACAGTTCCCGGATTTCTGATGATGATGTTTGCAGGAGCCATGTCCGGATTATTGGGAATCGGTTCCGGTGCGCTGAAAGTTCTGGCAATGGATAATATGATGAAACTGCCTTTTAAAGTTTCTACGACGACGAGTAATTTTATGATCGGGGTAACAGCGGTTGCGAGTGCGCTGATCTATTTTCAGAGAGGTGAAATTATTCCGGTTATTGCAGCTCCGGTTCTTATTGGGGTTGTGGTAGGAAGTTTTATCGGATCTAAAACACTTATGGTTTCCAAAACCAAAAAATTAAAGACATTCTTTGCCATTGTCATTACGATTCTTTCGGTTTACATGATGTACAACGGTATCAATAAAAGCTTCAGATAATGAGAAAGAATTTCACGGATGTAGATCTGAACCGTTCGGTAGGAAATTTGCTGAGACTGGGAGTTATCCTTTCTGTTGCAACATCATTAATCGGCTTTATCAAACTTTTCACGGAAGGATTTAAAATGCCTAAAAAATATACTTCTCTGGATATGGGAGAATCTTCGGAAAAAGTGTGGGGACACTTCTGGAATTCGCTTTGCAAAGGAGAAGGAATGGCGATTATCCAGTTGGGAATTCTTCTTTTGGTGTTCACTCCGTTAATGAGAATTATTTTCGCATTGATTGGTTATCTAAAAGAAAAAGACTACATCTACGTAGTCATTTCTTCCATCGTTCTTGCGATTATGGCAATCAGTTTTTTTACGGGATATGCGCATTAAACTTACTCAGATTTCTTCTTCAGAAAATCTTTTTCTAAAGAATCGAGTTCGTCCTGATATTCTTTTTTGTTCATAAAAACAGCCGGATTGTACTTATCTTTTGGCTTATGCTTTTTGTGTAAATCAAACTGACTTGCATGGGAAGCAACCCAAATATCGAAATCCAGATTTTTCATGGCATTTAAAGTATATTCATAATCTTTTTCGATAGAAGGATACGCGGTAACTTCAGAAAACTTTTTGTCAATGATAATAGTCGGCATATTCGCAATTAAAACTTTATAGCTTTTTTTACTGTCCCTTGTTTCAAAGAGAAAGCTGCATGATCCTTTCGTATGACCGGGATGATGAAGCATTGTTAATTTCGAATCTCCAAGCGTTACTACATTTTTATCTTTTAAAATATAATCAGGTTTTACAGGTTTAAAAGTAACACCGTATTTTCCCAGTTCATAATCTGATTCCCCACCGCTTTTCAGGACATCGGCATCGGCTTCATCCACATATAATTTTGCCCCGGTTTCTTTTTTGATGTCTGCCATTGCGCCCAAATGATCGTAATGCGCCTGTGTAAGCAACAATATTTTGGTATCCTGGTATTTAAAACCAAGCTTTTTAATATTATTTTTAATGATCGGAAGCGAATCGGCAAGTCCTGTATTGATTAAAATATTTCCTTTATTCGTAACGATAAGATATGAAGCAAGGTCGTACGTTCCTACATAATACAGATTTCCGGCAATCCTGAACGGTTCGTAAGATTGTGACCATTCTTTAGGATGATCTTTCGGTTCATTGACTTTCTGAGCATTGATATTGGTTAAAGCAAATGCTGCAATAATCACAACAAGTTTTTTCATCATTAATTTAAATTTTTAAAGATTACATTTCATAAAATTCCAGCGGAAGCTGATCCGGATCCTGTGTGAAGAAAAATTCTTTTTCGGTGTATTCGTCTATCCTTATTTCTTCGCACTCCAAACCTTTATGAATTAATTCTTCTCTCTTTTCCTTTACATTTTCAACCGAAAAAGCGAGATGTCTTAAACCGCAGGACTCCGGTCGGGAAGGTCGTTGCGGAGGATTTGGAAACGAAAACAGCTCAATGACATAATGATCTCCGATGGCAAGATCGAGCTTGTAAGACTGTCTTTCTTCACGGTAAACTTCACGAATGATATTTAAATCTAAAATCTCTGTGTAAAATTTTTTAGAAACTTCGTAGTCTGAACAAATGATGGCAATATGATGAATTTTCATTACTTAATTTCTTTACAATTATCGTTTCTTCTGGTATCAATTACATACTGAATCTTCCATTCCGTCCCTTTTTTAATGAGCTGGAAACTGTTGGCTCCGCAATGAGAGAATTTTCTTTTGTAGTAAAATGAATACGGAGTAAAAACACTGGCAAGATTTCCGTCTGTATGGATGGCTTCAATAGTAATTTTTTCTTCGAGATCGCCTTTTGCCATTTGAGAAACAGAGTTTACAAAAGCTTCAATATCTTCGGTTTTTACGCCGTCTTTTGTAATGGTCTGAAGAATTGCGGTATCTGCAAAAACAGATTTCATCATTTCCGTATCGGAATTTTTCATTCCGGCAAATAAATTGCGGATTGGTTTTTCAATATCAGAATTCTGATTTTGCTGACCGAAGCAAAGACCTCCCAACAGTAAAGCAAATGATAATATTTTATACATAAGATTGTTTTTATCTGAATGATTAAAATAACGAAAATTTACAGTTAGTTTCAAATGAATTAACAAAGTTTAAACAGCAATCCGTTTGAAAATTTATAAAATTACACTAAATTTATCTGTTTATTTGAAAAATATATGTGGACATTTTACCTGAGTCTGACCGTTTTATTATTAATCTTAACCATACTGCCTAAAATTCAGCATTCGCACTGGGTTTTCCGTGTGCCTGAATTTGGTAAAATACAGATCACATTTTTTACTGTTTTCACCTTTGTTTTAGGGTTTTTTGTAAAAGATTCAGCATACTTTTGGTATTTTCAGGGACTTTTAATCTTAATGTTCATTCATCACAGTATCATTCTTATAAAATATACTCCGCTTTATCCGGTTAAGAAGTTTTCTCAGAAGTACAAATCTTCAGATAAAGTACATTTTATTTCTGCCAATGTTTATCAGTTTAATACAGAATATGACCGTTTTATTCAGCTTATCGAAAAATGTAAGCCGCAAATGTTCCTCACGATGGAAAGCAACGGAGACTGGGAAAAAGCACTGCGAAAACTGGAAAAAGAGTATCCTTTTCAGCATAAAGTAACTCTGGAAAATACATATGGAATGCATTTTTATTCCAAATTAAAAATCGAAAGTTCCCAAACGCATTATTTCGTGGCAGATGATATTCCAAGTATTGAAGCGCATCTGAAAACCGAGGATGGATTTTCTTTCGTATTCTTCGGAGTTCATCCCCCTCCGCCAAGCCCAACGGAAGAAGAAACGTCAAAAGAGCGAGACGGAGATCTTCTGAGTGCTGCCAAAAGAATTACCGAAATAAAAAAACCGGTGATTGTTGTAGGAGATTTCAACAATGTAGCGTGGTCGAAATCGTCCATTCTTTTCAGGAAAACAAGCCACCTTATCGATCCGAGAATCGGGCGTTCTTTTGTTTCCACCTTTCATGCTAAATACCGTTTGCTGAGATTCCCGATTGATCTGATGTTTCACAGTGAAGAAATTTTTATTGAAGACCTGAAAACGCTTGAAAATTTCGGTTCGGATCATTTACCGGTTTTCTGTGAATTTTTCATTGATTATGAGCAGGAAGAAGAACAGGAAGAACGAATCGATTATGCCACAGCAGAAGAAAAAGCCGAAGCGGAGGAAATGATCGAGGAAGGAAAAGAAGAAGATGGAGAGCGTGATGCAGTGGTGACGGAGGGATGACAAAATAAAAAAACTCTCCTTTTTGGGAGAGTTTCAATATATAAAAGCAAATATGCTTATTAGTATCTGTAATATTCAGGTTTGAATGGTCCTTTCACATCCACCCCAATATATTCAGCCTGCTCAGGAGAAAGAGTTTCTAGTTCAACGCTTAATTTCTTAAGGTGAAGAGCCGCTACTTTTTCATCCAGATGTTTAGGCAACATATATACTTCGTTTCCATAAGCTTCAGAATTGTTCCAAAGTTCAATCTGAGCCAAAGTCTGGTTAGAGAAAGAGTTAGACATTACAAAACTTGGGTGTCCTGTAGCACATCCTAAGTTTACTAATCTACCTTCCGCAAGAATAATCACTTCTTTACCTTCTACAGTATAGATATCAACCTGAGGTTTTACTTCAGATTTTGTGTGACCGTAGTTGTCGTTTAACCAAGCCATATCGATTTCGTTATCGAAGTGTCCGATGTTACAAACGATCGCTTTATCTTTCATTTTAAGGAAATGTTCACCTCTTACGATGTTGAAGTTACCTGTTGTTGTGATGATGATATCTGCGTTATCCACTACAGTATCCAATCTTTTTACTTCGTAACCGTCCATTGCAGCCTGAAGCGCACAAATTGGATCGATTTCAGTAACCGTAACGATAGAACCAGCTCCTCTGAAAGAAGCAGCAGTACCTTTACCTACATCTCCGTATCCGCAAACTACCACTCTTTTTCCTGCCAACATAATGTCTGTAGCTCTTCTTACAGCGTCTACTGCAGATTCTTTACATCCGTACTTGTTGTCGAATTTAGATTTCGTTACAGAATCGTTTACGTTGATGGCAGGCATTACCAAAGTTCCGTTCTTCATTCTTTCGTACAATCTGTGAACACCTGTTGTTGTTTCTTCAGAAAGACCTTTAATTCCTGCAGTAAGTTCAGGGAACTTATCAAAAACCATGTTGGTTAAATCTCCACCATCATCCAAGATCATGTTCAATGGTTTTCTGTCTTCACCAAAGAAAATAGTCTGCTCTATACACCAGTCAAATTCCTCAGCGTTCATTCCTTTCCACGCATAAACCGGAATTCCTGCAGCAGCAATTGCAGCAGCAGCGTGATCCTGTGTAGAGAAAATATTACAAGAAGACCATGTAACTTCAGCACCTAAAGCTACCAATGTCTCGATAAGTACAGCAGTCTGGATGGTCATGTGAAGACATCCTGCGATTCTTGCACCTTTTAACGGTTGAGACGGTCCGTATTCTTCACGAATTGCCATCAAACCAGGCATTTCCGCTTCAGCAAGGGTAATTTCTTTTCTTCCCCATTCTGCAAGGGAGATGTCCTTAACTTTATAAGGCATGTATTGTGTTGTAGTACTCATATGAATGAATAAGTTTTAATTCAATTGATAATGTGCAAAATTACAATTAATAATTTAGATAAAAAAACATACTTCTGTCAAGAATTATATGATATTAAGCATATTATAACGATTTTTATTGCATTTTAGATAACAACATTTAAGATAATAGATAATATAAATCTGAATTTAATAATTTTGAATACTCCTGAATTCAAAATACGATTCATAAGAAATTGTTATTTTAGCAAAATAATTCAATACATGCCACTTTACCGCGATTTTTCTGATGATAATGCTACAATTCTCGTATGGAAATATGATGAAGATGAAACACTGGATATTCATGAACTTCTGGAACCCGAAAATGCCGATAAAGTAAAAGATTATCATCCCAAAAAATTACTGGAGGTTTTAATGGTGCGTAAATTATTAAAAAGCCTAAAACCTGATTCCAAGATTTTATATAAAGAAAGAGAACCATTTTTATCTCCGAAAGATGCGGAAATATCCATTACGCATTCATTTCCTTTTGCAGCCATCGCTATTTCAAAGAATAGAATCGGAATAGATATTGAGAAATTTAATCCTAAAATTTTAAGGGTCATTGATAAATTCACCTACGAAAATGAACGCGGGTTTATTCCATCAGACAATGAAGTTACTTTTTACACGATTATCTGGAGCGTTAAAGAAAGTATGTACAAAATTCATCATTCCAAACACTGGTCGCTGAAAAAGCATTATGAAGTGAAGCCTTTTGAACTGAAATACCTTCATCACATCAAATGTAGGGTTCATGATGATAAAATCTCAGATGAATTCAAAGCAAGGGTAGAATTTTTTGATGATTACTGCTTTACGATTGTTGAAGAATAGAATTGGTCTTTTCAACAGAATCTGTTTCATTCCGGTATTTTTCAATCACTTTTCGCTGTTCTTTGGCAACGTCGAAGATCAGTTCCAGAACATCGTGAATATTTTTTAGCTCCGTTAAATGAGAAATTTTGTTCGGATCTCTCAAATCATAGGCTTCGTTTTCAGTAAGCTCGGTTTTTCGCTTTAAAATTAAATCTTCCAAAGAGGAATCTTCTGGTTCTATGCGGCTTTCCTTTTTTAATTCTTCCGTTATGGTATCTCCATGTAAAAGAATTGAAACCTTCTGCATTTCGGCTTCTATTTTTCTGCTCCAGCTTTCGGCGTCAATTTCAGGATACTTTTCATCATCCTTTACATATTGCGAAAGGGAAGCGGTATAGGCAGTGATAAGGTGTGAAGTCGCTACAAACTGATGCACTACTTCCAGTTTTTTCTGCTGATTTTTAGGATCGGAAATCATTCTCTGAAAATTGTCAGAAAGATTTGCCAACGAAATAATAGCGTTTTTACGTTTTACTTTATAATCTTCAAGATCATATTTTTCTTCCAGAAACTTGGAAATTACACTTTGGAAATAACTGAGATTGGCTTCCGCAGATTTCTTCATCAGATCCAGATTTTGGGTATGCTCCCAAACCGGAAGAACGATGTAGGCAACCAGAGAAGTAATTATGGCTGCAATAATGGTATCTACAATTCTGTCTTTAAAAATGATGTTGACTTTCCCGGGACTTAAAAAATTAAAGCTCAGAAAGATGTAAATCGTCATAAACAGAACTGCCCAGAAATATTTTCCCTTCAGAAAGCTGAAACACATAATCATGCTTAATAAAAGAATGGTAAATAAAACTTCGTTAATGTGGATGAAATGCAGAATTCCATAGGCAATTACAGCTCCGGCAACAGTTCCGTACAAACGGAGCAGATTTCTCTGTTTGGTAATGGAGTAGGCGGGTTTTAAGATCGCAACAATGGTGATTAAAATCCAATAGGTGTGTCCGATTCCTAAAAACTGGAATAATGAAAATAGGTATCCCAATAATAAAGCAATCGTAATTCTCAAAGCATGTCTGAAATGAGATGACGAAAGTGAAATATTGTTTCTTAAAACTCTGAAATTCAGTTTTTCCTCATTGGGCATGAATTTTTTAAGATCCAGACCTGTTGACAGACTTTTTGCAAGCTTTACATTCTGGGAGAAAACTTTATAAATCTCATCAATTTCTTTGGTGATTTCGTTAATGCGCATCAGAATCTGGCGCAGCACCATGAAGTTTTCGAAATTTTCGGGAGATATTTTTTTGTTTCTGAGATCGAAATAATTATGATTTAAATTACTCAGCTCCGTATCGAGATCGAACATTGGTTTTGCTTTTGTCCCGATTTGCAGGGCGATTCCGATGTTGGTAATTTCTTCGGCAAGCAGATTAAGATAATCATGAATATCCACAAGAATAGTGGTGTCGTCAAAAATCTGCTGCAGTTTCTGATAATCACTTTCTGAAGTCATCAGTTTTTCGTGAAGATCCATTGAGTTCAGGAACATCAGCATCAATAAACGGCTTGTTGTGGTAGATTCGTTTACGATGGTTCTCGTCTTGAACACCGTTTCCCGGGTTTCTTCCTGAAGGTTTTTTATTCCGATCTGTTTGGCAATAACCTGTGTGGTCAATTTATCAAAATCCGGATTTTTCTGATAATAATTGGCTTTGATTTTTAAAAATTCGGCTAATTGAAGATAATTTTCTCCAATCATCTGACTTGCCAGTTTGTAAGGCTGAATCGTTGTTACCACTAGAAATATCAGCAGAAACCACGTACATCCTGAAGCAAAAATCAGTAAACTTTTGAAAATATTGGTTCCGGTTAAATGTCCGTCGATGAAAATCGCAAGAACAACCAATGATAAAGAACCAACGGCAGCTAATCTCTGTCCGTAAACTCCGATCAGGGAAAAGAACATTCCAAAAATTATAATTTCTGCGAAAACCAGAATTTTAAAGTTCATCACAAGGCTTGCAATCGTCGCAACGAATACAAAGCAGAATATGGCAAAAGTTAATGCATTTCTTCTTCTGATGAAAGGTCCCGGCTGATCTGTTAAAGCAACAAAGCTCGTTCCGAGCGGAAATAGGAAATATTCTTTCAGAATCCCGAAGTGGGCGAGAACGAGACAGGGCAGAACAGTAGCCAGTGTAATTCTGATCGCAGAATATACATATTGACTGGTTACGAATTTTTTGAGTTCTGCAGAGTAGTTCATGCTACAAAAATAAGAGTTAAATGTGAATTGTGCGTTTTACTTTATGCGGTAATTATTAAATTTTTGAAAAATCTCAAGATGTGAATTGTCAATTTTACTTCGTCAGTTAAATGTGAATTTTTCATAGATAGGAGCTTTGTGATTCCCCTCCTTTGGAGGGGTGGCAAAAATTCGTAAGAATTTTTGACGGGGTGGTCTTTATATATCCAATATGTATTATAGCATAGGCTTGTCATTATTCCGAAATATTGAAATCATATACAAAAACCTAGCCGTGATGTAGCGGTTACCCCACAGCAGAAATGGGAAAGGGGAGGGATTGAGATTGGCGGGCGCAGGAGCGAGGAGTAAGAGCGGAAAGCACGAAAAAGCTCCTGAAAAAGAAGTAGAGTTCTAAAAACAAAAAAGTCCCATAAATTATGAGACTTTTGTATGGTATGTTTCAGATTTTAATTATCTACGTTTGAGGTTTCATCACCGATGTTCCATGTAAGTCCGAAACGAAGGGTGTTATCCAAAGCGGTATTAATTTTAGACATATTGATCAGGTAAGAAACGTCCAGACCGAAAGAACGGTATTTTAATCCGATACCCGCAGTTGCAAACTGTCTTGCTCCCTGTTCTTCACTTTCGTGGAAATATCCTGTTCTTACAGAGAATGCATTGTCATAAGAATATTCTAATGCACCACTATACATGATGGAATTTTTGTTTTTGAAAGATTTTCCGATTCCTGCCATTACTCCTACGTTTGGAACCTGATAGATCGGCTGTCTCGTATTCGGATCTATTCCTGCATATTCCGAACCCGGAACTAAGATTTTTGATCCTTCCACGCTGATTCCCACTCTGTTCATATCATCAAGATACATATCGTAACCAAGTCCCAGTCTTGCCATAGTAGGAAGATAAGATCTTGAATCTTCGTTTCCTGTATAATCCAGCTTCGGACCTAAGTTCTGAACAGCAAAACCTGCATTGATTTTTCCATCCATTCCTCCTAAACTCGAGAATCTTGGAGATGTATAGTATCCTGAAACATCTACCGCAAAAGAGTTTGCCGGTTTAAGCGTTGTATCTGTGTTGAATCCTCCGGCTAAGTCTGAACGGATGTATCTTCCGGTAACCGCCATTGAATATGAATCGGATAGTTTAAGACCATAAGCTACGTCGATGGAAAATTCGTTTGGTTTTGAGGTTCCCATTGAAGTTACTTCGTTTCCTACTAACTGAGTAAGGTCTACTTCTCCCATATTGAAGTAATAAATACTTGCAGAGATGGTAGATCTTTCTTCCTGCCCTAAGAATTTGTGGAAGGCTCCGTATAATAAAAACACATCATTGGTAAGTTTTCCCATGTAAGGCGTGTAGTTTAGCCCGACGGAAGAACTCGATCTGCTGAAAGGATATTTCGCTGCATTCCAGAATTGTGAAAAAGCATCCGGAGAGGTTACCACACCCTGATCTCCCATACCTCCAGCTCTTGCATCTGGTGCGATTCTTAAGAAAGGAGCTCCGGTTAATACAGGTCTTACTAGACTTAAATCTTGAGAATAGCCTAAAAAACCAGCACTTAACCCAATTCCTAAAAGCAGTTTAGTAGTTAAATTCATATGTTGTCTTTTATATATTATCAGTTTTTTGTTAATATTATTACTGTTATCGTTTTAAATTTATTTCAAAAGTACCATTTTTTCTACAGCTGTAGCACTTCCTTTGCATTTTTCTTGATTTTGACTTTTTGCAAATATCTTAAAAATATACGTACCTTTTGCTACTGTTGCCCCAAAATCGTCTCTTCCGTCCCATTCTATTGCCTGACGTGGCGTTCTAAAGCCCTGTAGGAAGGGTTCTGCAACCACAGGCTGTGATAAAGTTCTTACCAATTTTCCTGTAATTGTATAAATCTGAACGTTTACATCCAGAATATCGTCGCAATTATGCTCAAACTGAACATACGTTTTGTTCGTAAATGGATTCGGCCAGTTCAGAGGTCGGTTAATTACCAAATGCTGATCTGCTTCATCCTTAACTTCAAAATTTAACGTAGCAGTTGTAGAATTATTGTTTATGTCCCAAACTTTAAATGTTAACTGATGTTGTCCCACCGCAAGATTTCTGAAAGGATACGTTACATTTCCTTTCTGATAATCTGCCAAACTCGGGCTTAAACATCCGTTTCCTTCCCCTGAAGCATAAAAATCATTCAGTACAATCGTATTGATAATTTGTCCGTCCAAATATACTGTAATATCATGACCAATACCAGAACCTGTAGAATTAATTCCTGTATCGTCTGTAACACACGCCAGTAACATCGGATTCTGGTCTGTGATACCGCCGTCTGCGAAGTTGGTATTGTTCATATATAATTTTACTTTTGGCGGTTCGTTATCATTAATTCCGTTCGGATTGATATCTCCCACCTGAACCGGCTGGTTGTTGAATACATCAGAAGATTTATTATCTGCATATCCTAAAATTCTGCCTGTTCCCACTGCGTAATTGATGTCTTTCGGAACATAAAATTCTACAGTGAAAACTCCGTTTACAGCGGTTCCGGAAGCTTTTACGATCGCACTTCCTTCCTCGGTGTACTGAAGAACCGGCGTTAATCCTCCGTCGTTATTCAAAGTGGTTTTGTTTAATCTTTTATCAAAAATATTAATGACCACTCTTCCGTTAAACGTTGTATTTACCGTTCCGTTCGGATTATTGATGTGTCCTTTTACTTTCACAAAATCAAGACCTCGGATTAATCCCGGAACCGGAGTTTCAATATTGTCAATGACTAATAATCTTTTCGGTCTGGTCAGTTTCATTGCAGGATCTCCTAAGAAATTAACCTTTAAATGTTCTGAAGAAGCTCCTCTCTGTTTTTTTGCATTTAGATGGGCATATCCTAATGTATCGAAATCATCGTTAGTAAGTTTAAAGATATTTTGCGTGAAAAGGTTGGTGAAATCTACTCCATAACCCACGTCGATCGCACGGCTAGAAGTAATCATTGTTGCAGGACCTCCCTGTTTAAGCTTCATAAACTGTTCTCCTGCGGAAGAAACGTCAGGATCATCCCAAAGTGTGAACTCGCAGGTAATTGTAGATACAAACGGAAATCTGCTGTACACATTAGAGAAATTATTCGCATTCTGAATTTCAGATAATGTTAAAACTCTTTCCTGCGCCCATCCGTTGATTCCTCCGTGTCCGAAATAGAAAAGATAAAGGCTGTTTCCGATATCATTGGAGATCGCCTGGTTTACCTGAGGATATCTTTGTCCTCCCGCTGTACTTTGCGCCTGAAAAGCATCAAGGTAAAGTTTTCTTACGTTATACTCTTTTAAAGTCGTATTGTTTTGTTCAAAAACCGTTGCCAGAGAATTGTTCATTACAGTATGGAAAGGGGGACCTCCGTCGTTATCATCATCCACAACAAAATCCAGCTTCATTTTCCACTCCCCGAAAGGCGTAGACTGACCGGATAAACTGTTATAATAAGCTAGAGTCTTATCAATCATATTGGAAGCTTCCGTCGCATTGGCAGCCGGAATTCTGCCCACAGGAAGATCCGGAAGATTAAAATCGATGTAGCTTACAGTCTGTGGTTTTGTCATCACAATATAATCATCGGTAACGAATGATCTTATCACGTCCTGAGAAATTTCACTCTGATAGCTGGATACGATATTGTTATTACCCGGGATTCTGTTCTTATAATCAAATGAGGTATCTCCCAAAATAAATACATATTTCAATGTTCCAAGTGGAGTATTCAGCTTCGTTACAAAATCTCTGATCGCCGTAAGATCTCTACTGCCGCTTCCGAATTCATTATAGATTTTTTCCGTATCTACCACCTGTACATTATAATTGTTTTTGGTCTGGTGATAGTTGGCAATTCTTTGTGCCTGTCCCAACATTTCAGGAGTCGTGATAATTAAATAATCTACATTCTGTAACGCTGAAATGTTCTGGTTGTTGATTCTTCCAACAAATGAAGGACTGAATGCCGCATCCGCTCTGAAAGCTACAAATTCATTATTGAAGTTCAGATTAGATGCCGTGTAAGCAAAATTAAATGATGCACTTCCTGCGGCTTTATTTACTCTTCTGTTGGCATTGGTAATATCTGTAACGTCCCAGATCTGCTCTGCCGCAGAAGCGTTGGAAATACTGAAACCATAAGTGGTATTGCTTCCGGTAACCAGAGAAAAATCACGGAAACTCATCTGAGTACCGTTGAAGCTTAAATTATCTTTATACTGTACCTCAAAATAATCCGGGTAGAAAGTTCCGTTCGGATTCAGGGTAATATCAGGTTTCATATTGATGGTAATCTGAGTTCCGCTTAAACCGGATACAACTCCCGAATAATTCATAGGATAAAATTCATACGTTGAACTCAGATCCGGAGTAGGAACCGTAAAAGGAATCGGATTTTGATTATTGATATTATAAAGCAATTTGTTTTTTTGAGACTTATAGCCAATTACCTGTGCTTTATAGCGAACCTCATCGCCTGTCTGAAGGGGAGAAGCAGTCGTAAAGGTAATCGTTTTGTCTGTTACAAAAGGAGCATCTTCCACCCATGTTCTTCCCACTCTCATCAGGTTTTTCTGGTCTACATTAATTACCTGATAATTATCAAATCTTGTGATAAGCGGAGTAGCAGGTAAATTAACATCTACCGGCTGAACTCTTTTTCCGGGACCTTTATCGAAATTGATGAAGTAATACGAATAATCTTCATAAATATTTTTCAGGTTTTCACTCGGATATGTTCTGGATTCTGTTCTTTTAATTCCGTTTCCGTTCGAGTTATTATATAAATTGTATCCGTTCGGACCCTGTGCATAGAATAAAGCATAGTCATTATCATTCCATACACCGTCGTCTTCTCCCACTACCTGAATCGCATTTTCCTGAAGCGCACTGTATCTTGCATCCTGATTGTTTTCCGGAAGCATGATTCCGCCGTTTCCGTAAATTCTGAAGTTTTTAGGATTTACAGAAGAAGGATTGATGCCGTTATCCTGCAAAAACTGTCTGGTTATTTTAAATATTCCGGATTTATCAACTCTTATTTTGTAAAAAGTTCCTGATGATAAAGGATTGTTTGTAGTCCCCAGTTTTAAAGTATTTCCAAAACTGTTGGAAACATTAGTTTCTGAAAGTTCAAAAGACGATAGCCTCTGGATCTGTCCCTTTACATTTTTGAAAAGAGATACGTTTGCGCTTGCATATCTTGCTCCGTCGGCATTATAATAAACCACATCTTTGATCTCCTGATCCGTAATAAGATCCTTACTTAATGAAAATAATTCCTTTGCAGAAACATTTTCCCAGACAGAATTAGAAACTTTTAACTGGTTTTCGCCAACTTGTTGTTTAGTTGTTATAAAAATGTTATTTTGGCTGAATGAAAATCCCTGATTTTTAAAATTTGGGAGATTGAGTTTTGTCTCACCAAAGTCTCGAATTTTAGCACCATCCCATTCGATAGTGATTCTTTGAGCCCAAAGTGTTGATACAAAGCTTAATAAAAATAAAAGAGAAATTTTTTGTTTCATGTTTACTATTGAAATTTCTGAATTACAAAATAAATGAAAATTTTATAATTAAATTGTGATACAATAAAATTAATTTGTTAACGTTTTTCAAAAAAATCAACTCTTTACTTGATTTATTGAATAATTTATTTTTTCTTTGTACTTTGAAAATATTTATATCGACTATGAAAAAACTAAAGTTGTTTTCATTAATAGCATTAAGTTCTACACTTGCATTAACCAGTTGCGGAGGATCTAATAATGGCGGCGGTACTAAAAAATTTGTCAGCAAAACAGGTTGGAAACCAAACGAGAAACAAGGTTGGTTTTTTGCAGGAAAGCAACAAAAACAAAAAGGTTGGCCGGGAATGGTATATGTAGAAGGTGGAACTTTTACAATGGGATTAGTGAAAGATGATGTTATGCACGATTGGAATAACTCGCCTCGCAGAATGCAGGTAAGTTCATTCTTCATCGGGGAAACTGAAATTACTAACTACGAATACCGCGAATACCTTACATGGTTGAAGTATGTATTCCCACCAAGCGATCCAAGCTTTAAGGAAATCTACAACGGTGCGTTGCCGGATACCTTATTGTGGGACAACAAATTATCTAGAAATGACTACAACGAGACGTATTTCCGTGCTCCTGAATTCGATTACTATCCTGTAGTAGGAGTATCGTGGACTCAGGCAAACAGATACTGCGAATGGTTGTCAGACAGAGCGAACGAGAAAGCTTTAATGCAAGCTGGTATCATTGCAAAAGATTTGTACATTAACGAATCTAATAACCAGGGTGGAACCGCATTCAACATGGATAAATTCAAATCGAATGATCCTGAAATGCAAGGTTACATCAATGAAAAAAGAATGCAGCAGAAAACAGGTCTGAAAACGACTAACCAAAGATTATTGGCTGCAAACAGAGCTCCGAACGCTGCAATGGTAACAAAATTCAGACTTCCTACAGAAGTTGAGTGGGAATACGCAGCTTTAGGTATGGCTAAAAACAGAGAGTACAATCAGTATATGGGCAAAAAGCCTGAAATTGAAAAACTGAGAGGTACTAAAGGAAGAGAAAAAGGAATGTTCCTTGAAAACTTCAAAATGGGAACAGGAGATTACTCTGGTATCGCAGGTTGGAAAAATGACGGTTCTGCAAGAACTTCAGATGTAAGACAATTCCCTTCTAACGATTTAGGAATCTACGGAATGTACGGAAACGTTGCAGAATGGACTGCGGATGTTTACAGACCTATCATCGATGAAGATTTCAGTGACTTCAACTATTACAGAGGAAACATGCCGCAGGCTATCGTAAGAAACGGTGACGGAACTTACAAAATGGTAGACGAAAGCAGCATTAAATACGATACTTTAGCTGACGGAAGATTGGTATACAGAAACCTACCGGGTCAGTATGAAAGACAAACAATTGCTGATTACAGAAACTACAGAGATGGTGACAGAATGTCTTCTTTAGACTACAGAACTGCATCAGATTCTGCTACCTCATACGACATGTACAATTCTCCGAAATCGAGATTTATTGTAGATGCTCAGGGTAGAGTAGTACTGCAAAAAGACAGAAAAGAAAGAACTTCTGCTATTACTAACGACGTAAGAGTGGTAAAAGGAGGTTCTTGGCAGGATACAGCATACTGGTTGGATCCGGGACAAAGAAGATACAAGTCTCAGGATAAAGCTTACGGATGGATTGGATTCCGTGTAGCTCAGGATGCGAGAGCCAACGAAAAAGGTAGAACAAGAAGATAATATTTATCAAAATAATTTTCAAAAAACCTTCCGGAATTCTGGAAGGTTTTTTTATTTTTGAACTATGAATATAGAACAGTTTTACCCTTTATTTTTACAATCCGAAAAAGCTACCATCGACAGCCGAAAAGTCGGAAAGAATGATATTTTCTTTGCTTTTTCTGGAGAAAATTTCAATGCAGCAACATTGGCTGAACAGGCAGTTGAAAATGGCGCTTTAGCCGTGATTGTTGAACAGCAGGAATTTGAAAATAAAGAAAAAAATATTTTCTTCGTTCATTCTACACTGGAGTTTTTGCAGCAGCTTGCCATTTATCACAGAAAACAATTGCAGATTCCTGTGATCGGTTTAACCGGGAGCAATGGAAAAACCACTACAAAAGAAATCATTCATGCTGTTCTTTCCGAAAAATTTAATGTACAGTATACTTCCGGAAATCTTAATAATCACATCGGAGTTCCTTTAACCCTTCTTTCCATTAAGCCGGAACACGAAATGGCAGTCATTGAAATGGGAGCCAATCACCAGAAGGAAATTGCTCTTTTAAGCTCCATTTCCCAGCCGGATTTCGGATATATTACCAATTTCGGAAAGGCACATCTGGAAGGTTTCGGAGGATACGAAGGAGTAATTAAAGGAAAATCTGAGCTGTACGATTATCTTAAAGATCATAAAAAGACGATCATTGTTAACGAAAATGATCCGATTCAGGTGGAAAAAACTGAAAATTATGTACCAAAAATTACTTTTGGAAGAGAAAATTCAGATTATCAGTTTGAATTATTTTCAGAACAAAACTTTGTAGGTCTCAAATATAAAGATCAGAAAGCAGTTTCAAAGCTTACCGGAGAATATAATTTCACCAACCTTTGCGCGGCGGCGAGTTTAGGTCTTTACTTCGGAATTGATTTTGAGAACATTAAAAATGCCATCGAAAATTATACGCCCACCAATATGCGTTCCCAGATCGTGAAAAAAGAAGGGAAAACACTGGTTTTGGATACCTATAATGCCAATCCTAGTTCTATGACTGCTTCTTTGCACAATTTCATCACCTTTGTGGGTTCAAAAACGATTATTATAGGCGATATGTTGGAATTGGGAGAAGAAAGTACGGTAGAGCATCAAAATATTTTAAAAATAGCGCATGATTTGGGTTTCAACGAAATCATTACCGTTGGAAAGCATTTTAAAGCAGTAAATAATTCTTCAAAATCTTTTGAAAACACAGCAGAGTTAGTAGAATATCTCGGTTTAAACAAAATAAAATCTGAAAACATCTTGTTAAAAGCTTCCAGAGGAATTTCACTGGAGAAAGCGATTGATTTTATTTAGTATTTACTCCCAATAATCATTTTAAATATGTAGTAAGAATGATTTCTCCCTTAATTTAATCTGGTACAGGAGAAATTTTAATTCACATTGATTTATCATTTTTGACTTATTTCTTTTATTAAATGGTATCTTCGACTGGCTGAATCTGATAGCAATATTAACAAAGTTTAATCTAAGGATCATTCTGAGCCAGCCGAAGAATAGAAATAGCTTACCTATCTATAATACGATCGATATTCACTGAAAAACCTGCTAATTGAGTTTTTCTATGTTTAGAGCTGTGCAACTGGGTATCGTTTGCATATTCGTTGCATCAACTCTCTGCATTCTGATTCTCAAAGCGCTTCCTGCAGCTAATTGTATAATAAAGTTTCTGCCGGAACAATTATTAGATCCATTGTAAGCATGAATAATGATATTTGAATTGACGATTTCTGTTCCGCCATTTTCCAGCCAAAATCTGCTGGAGAATTCATTACTTCCTGCGGGTATAGTAGTTCCTACAGAATAATTAACCCGATAAATACCTGCTTCTGATACCGTAACTGTATTAGAAGCTAACGTAAATATCCCGCCAATATTTGTTCTCCCGGTTCCTAAAGATAAAGTTGAAGTAACATTGGTAATAGTTTGTGAAGCGGCTGTATCATAAGCATCAAAAACCTTTAGTTCTTTGTAAGCTCCGCCATCGGTTCCTACAGAAATTACATTATTGGCATTTGCACTCACCACATTTGCCGTAGCGGTAGTTGCATCTTCTTTTATATAAGAGATAACACCCGTTGTCGCATTTTGATTAAGATTTGTTATCGTTTCTTTTATATCTGTAACCACATTGTTCTCATTGGTATATGTCGCGATCGTTTTTCCGGCAGTTTGTGTATTCGTGATGGTAGTTATGTTTTGTAACGAACTTAAATTTTGTGTTGTAATAATTCCATTTACATTTGATGTTAAGACAGAACCCGATAAACTTAATGTATTTGAATTAACAACAGGAGCGGTTGAAATTACTCCGTTTACATTTGAGGTAACAGTATTTCCGCTGGTGGAAATGCTATTGGTGGTACTTGCAGGAGCAATGGCTTGAGGAATCCAGGTTGTTCCATTCCATGTTAATACTTGTCCGGTGGTTGCTCCCTGCTGGGAAATTCTCAATTCGTTTCCGGTACTTCCGTTACCGGATAAAGTGTTATTTGTTAGTATTTTAGCATTTCCTGCAGAAGCCTGTGCAACAACAGAATTTGCCGATACATATTTTACTACACCATCTGTATCAAAAACCATAATGGAATCTTTTGCAGATTGAGAGGAACCAGTCTGGGTGATTTTTCTAACGCGTAACGTACCATTAATATCTAAAGTGTGGGTGGGTGAAGGTGTATTTATACCCATATTTCCACTCTGAGCATTAAAAAATAATACTGTAAACAATAGTACAACAAAGGAATACTTTTTTTTCATAATTATTTTTTTTCGAGTTAACATTATCCTGATACTAATTTTTCTCCGATGAAACGATCAGTAATCCTGAGAAACAATAAATAAAAAATGAATTTTTCATATCTGATGATTATTTAGATATTAACTAATAATCAATAGATATGCTTTGTTGTTTAAAGTATTGATTTTAAACGCTTTATATATTATCTCTTATTTTAAAAATTCCAAAATATAGAATTTTTTTACATTTTTTGGATTTTTTTGCTATTAATGGAAAATAGTAAGATAAAAGTAAGTTCGATGTAAAAACAACACAATAATATTCAATAAGAAAGGGCTTTCCATTTTAATGATTAAGAAAACAATTGGCTTTAGCCAAAAATTTAGGTTAAAGTCAATTTTGATTTGAAATATTACCATCGAACTGAAACCTAATATAATTAACGAAGTGTAATATGTTGATTATTAGTTTATTTTGAATTTTATTAATTCAAACTTACTTTAAGACAAGAATTTTTAAGGTACTATTTGAAAATTACAGAAAAATGAATCGAAATTCTTGTTTTCAAACAAATTTACTGATGTAGAAAAGAATATATTTTAAGGTTAAATAAAAGGTAAAGAGAAGAGATAAAGATTAAAAATCTTCGATTGATAACGGAAACTGACTTGAAAAAAATACCTGAAAGCATTCTAACGTTAATAACCCACTAAAAATTAATGGGTCTCAAAATATTGAAAAAAAATGGTTTATGCTTTTTTCTCCCAGAACTCGTTAATAATTAACTTAATATTTTTAAATGTACTCGGGGAAACTTCGCTTTCAATTTGTGCAGTATTTTTCCATGCAACTTCCGTAATTCCTTCTTCAATCTGAGGTTTTGAAGTATCTTCTCCGTTGAAATTCATTTCAAACCAATGTGTACATTTCAAAACTTTATCGCCGTTTCTTTCGACATAAATATGATAGGTCGTGTTGATAAACTGTACCAGTTCCACATGGGCAAGTCCGGTTTCCTCTTCAATTTCGCGTACAGCAGACTCTTCACGCGATTCTCCTTTTTCCATTTTACCTTTCGGAAGATCCCATTTTCCCAGTCTTTTAATGAAAAGAATTTCACCTTCAGGATTATTTACAATTCCTCCCGCAGCTTCGATAATCCTGAACAGCTTTTGAAATTCTGCCCATATTTCATCGATATTCTCGCCGAAAACATTCAATTCTTTCACCGATGTATTTTCCAGAAGATCCAACGCGATTTCCAGGCTTGTGACGTTTTCGTATCCAAGCGTTTTTTCTAAGTTTTCAGATTGCTTAGACAACAATAATTTTTTTTCGTTCACAAAAACTTTATACATATATTTGTAAGAATTAAGAATTTAAATACAAAAATAAAAAATGAATTTAGAAGGACGAAAGATTATTGTTAATAAATCATCTAAAGACTTGGTAGAAATCCTGAAATCGCCAGAAAATTACAAAGATTTCATGCCGGACGGTCTTCAGAAATTTGAAACGAGAGAAGATGGATTTAAATTCGGATTGCAGGGAATGCCGGAAATTGCTCTGAAAATTGATGAAGTAACAGATAAGAAAGCAGTGTTGAAGTCTGCAAGTTCAAGCTTAGATTTTTCTTTAACAGCGGCTTTGAGTCCTCTTAACGAAAACCAGACCGAAGTTCAGATGCTGTTTGAAGGAAAATTCAACCCGTTTATCAAAATGATGGTGGAAAAACCTCTTCAGAATTTCATTAATACACTTACCGATAAAATCGAAGTTTACAAATAAACGGAAACCTTCAGCAATGAAGGTTTTTTTATGCTTTAAACAATGATTCCCGAACTGTGGTCACGGAAACTTCCCGTCGCAGAAGAAAGAACATTGATTTCATTGTTGTACCTTAAAACTCCCATGAATGCAAAGATTAAAGCCTCTTTGAAATCAATAATCTCTTTTTCAGGAATAATAATTTCAGCATTGGTTTTGGCTTTTAACTTTTCAATTAAATATTGATTATAAGTTCCGCCACCTGTAAAAAGGACTCGTTTGAGTTGGTAATTATTGAAAACTTTTGAAATCTGTTCTGCAGCGTGCTCTGTAAACGTTGCCATTACATCTGCATTCTCAATATTTTCAAAAAGCGGAAAGATATTTTTGTTACACCATTCAATTCCCAATGATTTTGGATGAGACTGGCTGTAAAAATCCAGCGAATTTAATTTAGACAGTAAGTCTTCATTAATTTTTCCTGTTCTCGCTAAATCACCGTTTTCATCGAAATTTTTATTGAATTTCTGAGCTAATTTATTCAGAATAATATTGACTGGGGCAATATCGAAGGCAATTCTTCTGTTTTGAATCTTCATTGAAACATTAGAAAAACCACCCAGATTCAGACAGGCATCGTATTCCGAAAACAATAATTCATCGCCAATCGGGACAAGCGGAGCGCCGTTTCCGCCCATCAAAACATCCTGACTTCTGAAATCGTAAATTACTGTTAAATTTGTTTCGAGCTTAATTGCTCTTCCGTCGCCGATCTGTAAAGTAAATTTTTTCTGAGGCTGATGAAAAACCGTGTGACCGTGAGAAGCAATCAGATCAACCGTTTTTATCTGATGCTTTTCGATAAAGTTTTTAACAGATTTCCCTAAATAAAAACCATATTCCGAATTCAATTCCAGCAGTTCTTCCGCAGAAAGATGGATCGAATTTCTAAGCTTCTCTTCCCAGTTTTTAGAGTAGGGAAGGGTTTCTGCTTTCAGTATTTGGAATGTCCATTGATCCTGTTTTTCAAATCTGGCAAAACAGATATCCAGTCCGTCTAAACTTGTTCCGGACATCAATCCGACCGCATGGAAAACCATTTGATTATTTTTTGTTTTGAGATATTTCAGGCGCCGCAAAATCTCCTGAATTCTGGAAGAAAACATATTCGGAAAAATCATCTTTTGCACGCATTCCGTGTGCGCCGATCAGCGTACTTCCGTCTTTTCGCGTTACATACACAGTATCTTTGGTGTAGATGTTTTTCTTTACCTGATCCCAGTAAATACTCTGCATGGCAAATTTATCGCCTTCATTGGTGGTAATTCTTACGTTTCCTTTCGCTTCGTAAAACTTTTTGTAATCGTAGAATTTAGCATATTTTGCCTTAATTGTTCCGGGAATTTTAGGCTTTTTCTTGTCGAAAAACTGAATGTCAATTCCCTTTCTTGCAACCGTATAAGGACTGTCGATCAGCTCATATTTTTCAATGATCGGAGCTTTTGCCCTCATCGTCACAAACCCGGAATCTCTCTGGATGATGTTTGCATTATTAATGATCTGTGAAGGGAAATTTTTGCTTTGTTTGCCTTTATTTTTCGTAAGATCCTCTTCACAGGAAGTTATCACAAAAAATATAGCACAACTAAAAAGGTATGCTATATTTTTTTTATATGATATGTTTCTAAAAAACTTCATTTTAGTTGTATAGAGTCTTTCTGAACCACTTATCCGCAAAATTGAAACCAACTCTCAGGTTCACAAAATTCTGGTTAATCAGATTATTTTTAGTAGTTCCTCTTTTTCCTACTTCAAGACCTAGTTCAAGACCGCTCATTCTCGTTATACTGCTGTTTTTGAACGGTAGAAGAACTCCTGCAGAAACTCCGACCTTATTGATGTTCTGTCCTGCGATCTGAAGACTTCCTTTCTCATAAAATGCTCCGTATCTGTAAACGATTCTTGAAAAATAACTTCTGAAATTGTTATAATTCGGCAAATACCAACCTCCGGCTGAAATTCTGTAAGAGTCCTGAAGATCAAGCGTGTTTCCGAAATAATTAATGTTTTCCCCCTTTTTATAATCTCCCTGAAGAGAAAGGAACCATTTGTTTTCTTCTCCATAACCTACCCCTAAAGAAGCCTGTAAAGGTAAAAGGTTTTTAGATTTTGTATTTTTCTGGTCGATAATGCTTTCGTTACTTTTTACAGTGGCACCGGCATCAGAATAGAAATACGTACTGTTCACATAATCGGTCGTCATATTACTCGTATTTCCGAAAGTAGTAGTAGCTCCGATCGTAAGTTTTCTGTCTGTACTTGTATTCAGTTTCTGGTAGCTTGCTCCTAAAGTAAAGTTGAAATTGTGGATGCTGTTTCTCGTTTCGTATCCGTTAATTAACTCGGCGTTAGAATAAGCCAGTTCATTCAGGTCATAAAGATTCCCGAAATAATAATTCGCTCTTGCTCCCACAGCAAGTTTATCGTTCACTTTATATCCTAAAGCCATCTGTACCGTATTCAGTGTACCGCTTCCTTTAAATCTGTTGGCTCTGATATTACCTGCAGAAAGTGTGTCTCTGTGGATAATTTCATAGCTTTTTGAGCTGTACGGCTGATAAGAAATCCCCATCTTCAGCTTTGGAGACAGAGGAAAAGCGATTGAAATATTGGATAAATACGTAGAGTGCTTCGTAGACTTCGTATTATTATAGTTTGTTTTAAAGTAATTGTTTTCGTTGGTAGCTTCCAGCTTAATACTTGTAAGCTCGAAATTAGCATTGTTTGCAGGGTTTGCAAAATTGAAATTACTTGTAAAATCACTTATAAAAGCGGTAGATATACCTCCCATTGAGGTAGTTTCGATCGTATTATCATATTTTACATCTCCGATTCCGTAAGTTGCATAAGGTGAGTTACTCAGATTCTGCGCGTTAAGGAAATATCCAACTGATATCAATGATAGTACAAAGATTTTTTTCATTCTTTATTTTTAAAACAATGCGCAAATATCTTAAATATTAATGAATTGTAAAAATTATAAGAGGTTAAAGTTTGTTAAGGGGGATGAATAGCTATAATTATGATGAATTCTTAATTGTAAATTCGCTTTGGTTGTGAATTTTTATACATTATCAATACACTGCATGATAAAATTCACAATTCATTTGCAACGCAAAATTCACCTGCAAAGTAAAAATTCACATTCTGCGAATTACAAATTTCATATCTTTGAATCATGAATTGGGAGAACATTGCCGGACAGGAAAGTCTGAAAAAACTTCTTAGAGACAGTATTGCCGAAAACAGGGTAAGCCATGCCCAGCTTTTCGTCGGCAAAGAAGGTTACGGAGCATTGCCGATGGCTTTGGCATATGCCAAAGAAATTCTGAGCAGCGAAAATCCGCACGCCGGAGCCAAAGTAGAGCATCTCAATCATCTCGATCTGCATTTCAGTTTTCCGGTTTTTACAGACAATAAAAATTCATTAAGCAAAAATAAATTTGATGAATTCAGGGAAATGATTCTCAAATCTCCGTATGCAGGATATGATGAATGGACGGCTGTTTTAGAATCCGAAAACAAGCAGCTTTTTATTTCGGCAGATGAAATTGATGAACAGAATCAGAAATTTTCACTGAAAAGTTTTGAAGGCGGAACGAAAATTTTAATTGTCTGGAGAGCCGATAAAATGAACGTCGCGGCATCCAACAAATTCCTGAAATTTTTAGAAGAACCTCCTGCGAAAACAATCATTCTGCTTACTGCAGAATCTACCAACGATATTTTACCAACCATACTTTCCCGAACACAGATTGTAGAAGTGCCAAGAATAAATGATGAAGATCTGGAAATTTATCTGAAAAAAAACTATAATCTTTCAGAAGACAAGACAGGGGAAATCATCCATCAGGCTCAGGGAGACCTTAATGAAGCTTTGAAACTTTTACAGTCCGGAAATAAAACCGATGAGTTCGAAAAGCTTTTTGTTCAATGGGTTCGTGATGCATTTATGGTAAAAAAGAAACCTGAATTTCTGCGAAGCATCATTCTTTGGGCAAGAGAAATTGCAGGCTGGAACCGTGAAAAGCAGAAAAACTTTTTAAATTACTGTTCCGAGATTTTCAGACTCGCTTTGCTGCAGAACTATCAGTCGGAGAATTTAGTCTATAAAAAGATTGATGCCAATGGTTTCAACTGGATGGGATTCTCAAAATTCATCAGCGGAGCCAATATTGAAAGCATTCTGGAAGAAATCAATACTGCCGATCTGCACTTAACCCGAAACGGAAATCCCAAAATTGTCTGGACGGATCTCGGGATAAAATTATCAAGATACATTCATAAAAGCTAAATAAAAAACTCCGAAATGAATTCGGAGTTTTTTATTGTTAAGCTGTTTTCTTTACTTTGGAAGCTTTTTTATCGGTAGTTTTAGAACTGTTTTCTGCTGTTTTGTGTTTAGCATCACAGTTTTTATGATCTCCACAGGCTTTTTTATCTTTTGTGGAACATTCTTTCTTGTCTTTTCCTGCGCAGCATGAACCTTTCGGGGTTTCTTGTGCAAAGTTGAAAGTGAATAAAGTGATGGCTAAAACAGAAATTATTTTTTTCATGATCTAAATTTTTAATTGAATCCAAATATAACAATTTTTCCATTCGGTGAACTTTAAGATTAAAAAAAAATTAAATTTCAATAAAAAATCAATCAATCGTTTGATTTATGAAAAATTGGTTGTAGATTTGCACCCGAAAAAACAGATACAGAGTAAAAGATGATTTCAAAAGAAGAGAATATATTATTTGCCGCAGAAAAGCTTTTCGCCGAGAAAGGCTTTGAGGGAACCTCCACAAGAGAAATTGCCAAAGCAGCAAATGTGAATATTTCTATGATCTCTTATTATTTCGGTTCTAAAGAAAAACTGTACGAGAAACTGGTAGAATACAGAATGAGCGAAGGACAGTTTTTTTCTAAAGATATTATTGAAAGAACCGATATCAACGAATGGGAAAAAGTTGAAAAAATCGTAGATCAGTTTGCAGGAAAGGTAAGACACAACAAATGTTTCTACAGAATTATGCAGAGAGAGCAGCTTCATGCAGAAAATCCGCAGATCGTAGAATTTCTGAAAGAAACCAAAATGGGATTCATTTCCATGTATTCAAAAATTCTGGAAAGTGGTCTTCAGAAAGGAATTTTTACAAAAAATCCTCCCATCTATCTCCTTCATTCCACGGTGAGCGGAACTTTATTTTACGCTTCCAACGCAAAAGAAATGTATAAAGAATTCCTAAACGATACCAATGAAGAAGAAGTTTTTGATGAAAAATATTACACAGAACTTAATAAACATATTAAATATCTACTAAAAGACCTTCTAGGTTATGAAGAAAATAAATAATTCAGTCCTTGCGCTCGCTCTATTTGTAGGGATTGCAAACGCAAATGCTCAGGAGAAAAAGACCCTCACTCTTGATGATGCCGTGCAGTTGGGAATCCAGAACAGCAAAAATCTTAAAATTGATGCTGCAAAAATAGAAGAAGCTACAGCCAATCTTTTGGAAGCCAAAAACAGACAGCTTCCGGAGCTGAAAATTTCAGGAAGCTATATGTATCTTCCTTTAAAACCGAATATTGATATTAAACTTCCCGGAGTTTCAGGAGCAGGGGGTCCGGAAGTTCATCAGGTTGCCTACGGATCAGCGAATGTCAGCGTTCCGATTTACAGCGGAGGAAGAATAAAATACGGAATCGAATCTGCAAAATATTTAGTGGAAGCATCTAAATTAACCACTGAAAACGATAAAGTAGCCATTGCTTACAATGTTGCGCAGGCTTACAATAATTTATTTAAAGCCAACCAGTCCATCAAAGTTTTAGAAGAAAACCTAACCGCTTCCCAAAAAAGAGACGAAACGTTCCTTAAACTTGAAAACAACGGAGTAATTGCGAGAAATGACCGTTTAAAAGCAAGTTTGCAGACTTCAAACATCGAACTTCAGTTGCTGGAAGCAAAAAACAACTACAATATTGCCAATATCAATATGGATTTATTGCTTGGACTTCCGGAAACCACAGAAATCGAAGTAGACCAGAATTATATAGATGAAGGAAATGAAGTAAAACCGCTTGATTTCTATTTAAATGAAGCCAGAGAAAACCGTAAAGACCTTCAGGCTTTAGACAAGCAGAGACAGGCTGCAGCTTTGGGAACAAAATCCGCGAAAGCAGAAAATCTTCCTTCCATTGCTTTTACAGGAGGTTATGTGGCGGCAGATATTCCGAAGTTTTTAACGATTTATAATGCGGTAAATGTAGGTGTAGGAATTTCTTACAACTTATCGAATCTGTGGAAAGAAAACTCTTCACTGAAGCAGTCTCAGGCAAGAGAAATGCAGTTGGCTGCAACCAACGAGTTGTTAAACGACAACATCAAGCTGGATGTAAACAGAGAATATCAGAACACAGATTATTCTAAAAAGAGAATTGCCGTTTTCGAGAAATCCGCAGAACAGGCTAACGAAAATTACAGAATTACAAAAAATAAATATGATAACGGTTTGGCTACGATGACGGAACTTCTGGATGCAGATGCTGCACAGATCTCAGCGAACGTAGGAGTGATCAATGCGAAAGCAGATGCCGCTTTAGCCTACAGAAAACTATTACAGACCACCGGAACTTTAACAAACAAATAAAATTAAGAACTTATACCCACAATGGAAAATAATACTACACAAACGGCTGAACCTAAAAAGAAAAAAAGTTTAGTTTTCCCTATCATATTAGCAGTAGTTTTAATCGGCGGAGGAATCTACGGTTACAGAACCTATTCTTACGGGCAGGTTCATGAAGAAACAGACGATGCACAGATCGCGTCCAATATGGCTCCCGTAATTTCTAAAATTTCAGGATACGTAACGGAAGTAAAAGTAAAAGACAACCAGTTTGTAAAAAAAGGAGATACTCTGGTTATTCTGGACAGCAGAGATCAGAAAATGGCTTTACAGCAGGCAGAAGCAGCTTTGGCAACAGCAAAAAGCAGCATCTCTAATGCACAGGCTTCCACAACGGCAACTTCAAAAAATATAAATTCTTCTGAAGCCGCTGTTACTACGGCGAATGCACAGATTGAAGCCGCAAAAGTAAACGTTTGGAAAACTTCTCAGGATTTAAAAAGATATGCCAATCTTGTGAAAGACCACTCTATTACAGAACAGCAGTATGAGCAGGCTTTGGCAGCAAAACAGTCTGCAGATAAACAGCTTCAGGTTTTAATCGATCAGAGAAACCAGATTGCACAGCAAACCAATATCGCTTCTTCTCAGACCGCGGCAAGTTCTCAGCAGATCGGAGTGGCAAATTCCGTTGCAAAACAGAGAGAAGTGGATGTAGAAAATGCGAGACTGAATTTATCTTACACGGTAATTGTAGCACCGGAAGACGGATATGTAGGAAAAGTGCCGATTCAGGCAGGACAGTATTTACAGGCAGGTTCGCAATTGTTTTCTTTGGTTAAAAATGACCAGAAATGGGTAATTGCCAACTTCAAAGAAACCCAGATTGATAAAATGGTGGAAGGACAAAAAGTGAAAATCGAGATTGATGCTTTCCCGGACAGAGAATTTGACGGTGTGGTAAGTTCTTTCTCTCCAGCAACCGGAGCTACCTTCTCTATACTTCCTCCGGATAATGCGAGTGGTAACTTCGTAAAAGTAGTACAGAGACTTCCTGTAAAAATCGATTTTGTAAATCTGGATAAAAATGTATCCAAAAGATTAAGAACAGGAATGAATGTAAAAGCAGAAGTTTCTTTAAAATAAAAATATAAAATAAGTGAATTGTCAGCAATGCAGAAGCAGATCGGTTATGAGATGTAATGAAGTAGTAGAATTGACAATGAATGATTGATAACTGCAATTCACTTTTTTCAAAAATATATAAGTGAATTGTCAATTTTTGAAGGAGAAGTCATTTTTTAATGAAATGAATTTGAAGATTGAGGATGAAGCTGATGCCGGATAATGAAGAGAGATCAATGATAGATGTGGAAATGATGAAGTTGATCCATGAAGAAGGTTCCGGTGTAATGCAGAAAGATCATGAAGAGGAAACAGGAAAATGAAGACGATAAATGAAGCGGTTACCGGATATGAAGAAGAAAATTGATGTTGAAATGATGAAGCTGAACGATGCAGCAGAATTCCGGTTTAATGAAGACAGATCATGCAGAGGAAAATGCAGAGGTAAAAATAAGACCATGCAGAGGATGATTATTGACAATTCACTTTTTTAAAATTGAGAAATTTAGAGATTTGGAAATACTTTGATGAAATTTTAATCAGCTAAATTTTTCTGAAACCTCATCTCATGGATGAGAGAACAAAGTTGGTTCGTAAAAACTTGTTCATATTTCCGAATCTCAAATCTCTTGATTTTTAATACAACACTAAAAAAACTATGCAAGATTCATTAGTAGAATACGGAGCCCGAAGAGTAATCATTACGATTACGGCAATTCTTTGTGCTTTGCTTGAAATAGTGGATTCCACGATTGTAAACGTTGCCCTGAATGAAATGAAGGGAAATCTTGGAGCCACCCTTTCCGAAGTAGGATGGGTAATCACCGCGTATGCGATCGGAAACGTAATTATTGTTCCGATGACGAGCTGGCTTTCGCAGCAGTTCGGGAGAAGAAACTATTTTGCGGCTTCCATCATTATATTTACCGTTTTCTCCTTTTTATGCGGAAATGCAACCAATATCTGGGAGCTTGTATTTTTCCGTCTTATGCAGGGAATCGGTGGGGGAGCGCTTCTGGTAACTTCACAAACCATCATCACGGAATCTTATCCGGTGGAAAAAAGAAGTATGGCACAGGCAATTTATGGACTTGGTGTAATTATCGGTCCTACATTGGGTCCGCCGTTGGGAGGATATATTGTGGATAATTTTAGCTGGCCGTATATTTTCTATATTAATATTCCGATCGGGATTGCGGCAACCTTAATGACGCTTCAGTTTGTAAGAAGTCCGAAATATGCCGAAAAACGAAAGATTTCCGATGTAGACTGGATTGGAATTGCATTATTGGCAATTACCGTAGGTTCCTTACAGTTTATTCTGGAAAGAGGTCATGAAGAAGACTGGTTTGCCAGCGGAATGATTGTTTTCTTTACAGCAGCAGCTGTTTTAGGATTTATCCTTTTCCTATGGAGAGAACTTACCTTTAAATATCCGATTGTAGAACTCCGGGTTCTGAAAAACGGAAACTTAAGAATCGGAACCGTGATGTCCTTCGTTTTAGGATTTGGTTTGTACGGATCTACATTTATCGTTCCTTTATATACCCAAAGTATTTTGGGATGGACGGCGCTTCAGTCGGGTGCTTTAATGATTCCGGCAGCTTTAACGACGGCTTTCATGATGCCGATTATCGGAAGACTGCTTTCAAAAGGAGCTAAACAGCAGATTTTGGTTTCACTGGGATTATTTATCTTCTTTATCTACAGTTTCTGGGGATATAAAATATTGACTCCGGATACAGGAAAAGATGCCTTCTTCTGGATGCTGATTGTAAGAGGAGCCGGACTGGGTTTACTGTTTATTCCCATCACCTCGCTTTCCTTAAGTACATTGAAAGGGCAGGAAATCGGACAGGGAGCTGCATTTACAGGAATGATGAGACAGCTTGGAGGTTCCTTCGGAATTGCTGCGATCACCACATTCATTGCCAATGCGAGTCAGAAATACAGGGTGAATCTTATTTCGCACCTCGACCAGACCGATTTTGCGGTACAGCAAAGATTACAGGCTCTGAAAGGCAGTTTTATCGCAAAAGGAATGACTCCCGATGCCGCAATGAACGCCGCCTACAAAATGCTCGATCTTTCTGTAACGAAACAGGCAACCGTACTTTCTTACATGGATGTTTTTCTTTATCTTGGGGTAATCTTCCTTGTCTGTATTCCGTTCATCTTATTTATTAAGGAACGAAAAAGCAAAGAAAAGATTGATCTGAGTGGGGTACATTAATTAAAGTGCCAAAAATTTTCTAATTGAATATAATAAAACCGCAGATATTTTCTGCGGTTTTTTTGATGGATCAATTTGATATTTACCATATTCATGGTATTTTTTATTGCAGACAGGATCTATAATTTGGCTTTAAATTCGAACGGAATCCGAAAAGTTTTGAGTAAGAAAAATTAAAATTCTATTATTATGAAAAATTTGAGAAAAATTTCAAGAGAAAACTTAAAATCCATTACAGGAGGAATAAATTCACAATCTCCAGGTGACTGGATGTGCGGACCTGGTAGAAAATATGCAAAATGTACTGATCCTGATACAGGTGCAACCTATTGGCAATGTACTTTGAATGGAGATCCAAGAATGTGTATGAGAATTATACCTGTTTAAATAGCAACTCTTTTTTGAAAACAATTGAATGGGCAATACTAATTGCCCTTATCTTGTATAAAAAAATCTTCTCAGAAATCTGATTTTACATCCTCATAATCTGATTTAAATTTTTCTTAAGTTCAAAAAAAAGTTGCTGACAAACTGTTTTTGTAGTTTTGCTTTAAACTTTCTTGTATTATAAATTAAAATTAACCCCATTAAATCCTTTGCCCTTTCTAGCTAAACTGTTTAATAATGCATCAGCAATCGGTACATACTCTTCTTTTAAGATTCCCATTTTAAAAATTCGGAAAATAGATATACACTTTAATCCCTCATTTTTAGAGGTTTGTATGCTTTTAATACACTGTTTAGAAGATTATTAATACTGTTGATTATTTTTCATTTAGTATTTACATGAAACAGTGTATTGTTTAGGATAAATTTTACTTTTTACACCATCTTTAAAGCCGAGTTGAGTAATTTTATTACAGTATTAAACATTTTTACTACACTGTTGAAGATTTTTGTTGCAGTGTGGAACATTTTTATCGCAGTATGAAAGATTGAGATTTGTGTCCGAAAATAAATTTTTACCGCTCCTGCCATACAGTTGTCATTACCGACGCTTATATTTGCATTTAACTATCCACAAAAAATAATAACAATGAGTTATTGCGCGGCAATTGAAGGAATGCAGCCTGAAAGCAGGAGAGAACTGCACAAAAGATACCATGATAAAAATTACGGTTTTCCGATTCATGATGATAATGAGCTGTTCGGGAGACTGGTGATGGAAATCAATCAGGCAGGGCTGAGCTGGGAAACCATTCTGAAGAAAGAAGAAGGTTTCAGAAAAGCGTATGATAATTTTGATGTTCAAAAGGTGGCTTCTTACGGTGAATCTGACCGGGAAAGACTGCTGAACGATCCTGGAATTATCAGAAATAAGCTGAAAGTAAACGCTGCCATTGAAAATGCAAAAACTATTGTAGAACTTCAGAAAGAATTCGGTTCTTTTGAAAAATGGCTGGAACATCATCATCCCAAAACGTTACCGGAATGGATGAAGCTTTTCAAAAAGACCTTCAAATTTACAGGCGGAGAAATCGTGAATGAATTCCTGATGAGCATCGGTTATCTGAAGGGTTCCCATGCAGAAAGCTGTCCCGTGTATGATGAGGTTTTAAAGCATGATCCGATGTGGAATAATGTTTAATTGATATTTGAAGAGGTATATAATAATCCTGAAGATTAATTAAAAAGATATTGCATAAAAAAGCGGACTCAAAAGTGCCATTCTGAACATACACTGAAGGTTTCAAAATCTTAAATAGTTGATCTTAGAAATTCTTTGCTGCTTCCGAAATGATAAAAGTCAAATTGTTTTCACTTTTGAGACCGCTTCTTTAGGATATTTTATCGAAGACTTCTTACGGTAACGTCTGGTTTTTCGCCTTGGGGTACGATGAAAATGGCATCATCGTTTATGGTATCTCCGGAATCAAAATAATAACTTCCAATTACGGGAAGAATACTGTTCACAAATTTTCCGGATTTGTCATAAGCAGAGTAGGTTACATTAATGATCTGGGCTTTCATCTTCAGTTCAATTTTTTTTGATGTAAGCTTGGCTCCGGTTGCATTAATGCAGTTCAGCTCTACGATTGCAGTATTGTTTACAATCTGAGGATAGGAAGAAAGCCTGATGTTATAGGATTTATCCGAAGTGTTTTTTACAGATGCGGCAACTTTATAGCGATCAAAAGATTTTCCTCCGTTTTGTATTGTTTCTTTATTCAGAATATTAAAGGTTACGCTCATTCCATTGAGGTCAATGGTTTGTCCGTCCGTTATTTTCTGCGCTTTGGCAGTACTACAGAAAGAGATGATTACGAGAAGTAAACATAAAAAGGTTGATTTTTTCATGAATTGATATTTTGGTGTTTGTAGTACTAAAGTTACGAAATCTGTTAGAATAATTTTCTTTCTTTCAAAGTATTGTATTAAATTTTTCCTTACGATCAGAAAAAAGCTTTTGTTTTTTTATAAAACATCAATCTGACTTTTGATTCTTTCTGAAAGCATGGTGATGATCCTTTTATTAAAAGATTTGCTGTCCGAAAGATAAACCGTTATTTCTTCCGGAGTGAGCATTCCGATTGTTATTCCGATGAAGGTGTTTTTCAGAGCAATATCTTTTTGAAGGCTTTGGTCGGTGAAATTTATTTTCTGCTCGTTTTTCAGAGAAGTAAAATCTGACATTTTTCTCATTGCATAGTCTCTGAATATCTGGATGAAAATATCATTTTGTAATTTTAAAACAGGACGCAGCACATTATTCTGAAATAATTCTGTCTCACTGCTGTTTTCAAATGTCGGAAGGGAAAGGTTTTCTCTTAAATCTTTTTTGGTGGGCATATTTAATGAACAATTATTTAATTTGATTTGTTTAAAACAAAATTAATTCTTTTTTCCGCTTCCTTTTTGGAAATTCCCTCATGAAAGTCTCTCACAAAAGTATGTTCGTGGCTTTCATGAGGATAGACGAAAGGTCTTCCTGTTTTATTATCAACGATAACGTCAGTGGGAATAGAATTTTCGAATTCATAGTCTGGAAGGTAATTTGAAAGCCATCCAAAATAACCCGATTCAAATTCTTTATTGTCATAATTTTCCACATACTCATTAAAGCTTTTCTCACTTAATGAAACCCAGATCCCATATTCAAGATCCTGACAACCTTTATTAACTTTCTGAACAAGAACGGCTCTTATAAAGTAGCAGGTTTCATCCGGATAATTTATAATACACCAATCAGAAGTTAGTTCAGAATTTTTGATTTCTTCTTCAGACAACTGGAAATAGGGATAAGGTGCGGCATAAGCTATTGCAGGCCAGTCTTCTTTCTCTTCACCACAGCATTGGCAGATGTATTTTGTCATTCAATCAATTTATCATCAAAATTACTCAAAATTCCTTACCCCACCGTTTTCGTATCCTCTTCCTTCAGGATCTTTTTCTCCTTCATGGAAACCATCATTCTTTCGCATTTGTATTTTTGCCAGTCGAAATTACTCAGGAAATCCAGAACCGCAGAAAATCCGCGGTTGAAGAGCTCTTCTTTTTCTTCTTTTTGCATAAAGAAATTCAGCCGGTTGCAGGTTACGCAGTTTACTTAGTTTATTCAGCACGCCAAGAATGTTTACAGTACCTACATTGTTTTGCATACGGTGTTCTTGCTAATTTTCCGCATTTTGGACAGTTATTGAAGAATACTTTTTCAGGCGTTTCGTTCATCATACGTTTTGCAACATTAATTTGAAATTCCTCGTAACTGTTTTTCAAAAGATTAAGAATTTGAGGATCATTATTAATCCATCCTTTTTCTTTCATCATATCTTTTATTGCTTTATTATCGGTGCTTTTAACTATGTACATCTGATGTTGCAAAGCTAATTTTTCTTCATGCGTCATTAGGTTGCTGAAATATCTTATGATGTAGTTTATACTTTCCTTATCCATATTTTTTTCGTAAAAATTTATAATAACACAGAATAATTAAACTCATTTTAACTTTAACCACAAATGTAAATGATAAATTGTTTGTGATAAGATTATTAAAGCGAAAAGGGGTTCGCTCCTTTAGGAGCAGAATCTGTGTAGAAATAACAATCAATCAATCAATCAATCAATCAATCAATCAATCCGTAGGATTGATATCTATAATTAGCTATGAACTTTCTAAAGATAGCGTTCCTACGGAACGCCAAATATCTTCCGAATATGATTTCTACACAGATAAAACTCTATAGAGTTTTCTAACTTTTACTTTAAACAGCGTTAAGATTTAAAGCTCTCAAAAAAAATCGAAGCTTTTTTAGCTATTATAACCTTTTATTCTATTCATCTATTAAACTAAAATTATTTAATCTTTTACGACTATTGTGGTTAATAAAAATTAAAAAAATCCTTACTTGTTACCCCACCGTTTTCGTATCTTCTTCCTTCAGGATCTTTTTCTCCTTCATTGAAACCATCATTCTTTCGCATTTGTATTTTTGCCAGTCGAAATTACTGAGGAAATCTAAGGCAGCCGAAAATCCGCGGTTGAACAATTCTTCTTTTTCTTCTCTTTTCATAAAGAAATTCAGCCAGTTGCTGGTTCCGCAGTTCACGGTCTGAATGCTGAAAAGATGGTAGAACGTATGTTTGGTGAGAAAAGTTTTGTCGTTAAAACCTTTTAAAGTATCAATAATATTACCTGCAAAAGAGAGAGGCGATTTTAAAATTTCGGCACTGGTTTTTCCTTTTTCAGACTGAATATCAGAATCGCTCGTTAACTGTACTCCGAATAAAGGCATTCTCGGATAAAAAATATCAGTGGAATGGAAAAGGTCGATCGGGAAATTGGAAATACTTCCGCCATCAATAAAAACTCCGGCAGGATTGATGTCTTCCTGTTTGGTATTCATCCAGAATCTCCATGCATATTTTACGGAATTATCATTTTTGTCGATCTGTTTCTGAAATGGTTCAAAGAAGAACGGAACCGACATGGAAGCTCTTACAAATTCAGCCGGACTGATCTTTTTAAGCTCTTCTTCCGACCAGTACAGATTTGCCATTGTGGGAAGTTCCACTTTTATTTTGGCGTTAATATCGGTGGTAATTACGATGTATTCGGATTTTAAGGAATAGAAAGGATCTTTTTTATAATACTCGTTGTTAATGACACCGTCGTAGAATATTTTAAAACGGATTTCGTCGATATGTTCCTTGTTGTTCTGCCGGATTTCCTCAATGCTTTCTAAAGCGATATTGTAGTACTGTGTTTCGTTGCCATGACGGTAATTCAGGTTGAGATCTTTGCCTGTTTTTACAAATTTATCATTGAGTGCAGCCACTGTTTTAATGTCGAAAGCATCCAGAACGTCTTTCATCTGATTCAGAAATGTGTTTCCGGGATTTAATCCTGAATTGGCTTTTTTCAGATCATTATATAATTTTCTCAGATACAGATAAGCAATGATGATCGGAATGATGGGAACCAGAAAAAGCAGTTTGGCTCTCAGCGTTGTTTCCGAAGAAATGGCAAAAGGCGCAATTACGAGAATCAGCATAATAATTCCTGCGATAATGGAATTGATCTTCAGGAAATTTTTGTTATTCAGCATCGAATGGATGGTGGTTTTTACATACGGTTTTCCATCCATAAAGTCGGAGAAGTTCCAGTTGAAGAGTATATCTTTAATCACTTCACTTTTGGCTTCTTCCTTGGTTTTACACGCGGCGATCAGCATCGTATTAATGGCTCCTGCACTCGTTCCGGCAACTTTCAGAAAACGGATCCCGAAAATTTCCAGTCCGTACAGATAACCCACCAGCGCGCTTCCCCAGACTCCGCCTCCTTCCTGCACAAATTCCACATACTGATTGCCTTCTGCATCAAGAAGATCAGAAAATTCCTTCGCCGAAATACGGTCGTGAAGCGCAGAAAGTTTTTCTTTGGATTCTTTGGAAAGAACATCTTCCTCAAGAATTTTTTGCAGTATTTCAGGTTTCATGGCTTTTGTTTTTGGTTGTTTTTATTTTTAAAATCGGGTTGATAAGACCACCCCGTCTCAATTTTCCCTGAAAATTGATCCACCCCTCCAGAGGAGGGGAATTCTCAACGTTTCATTAGTTCATTGATTCTGAATTAAAATTACAACTATTTAAAAGATTCAGCCACAGTATTTTCACGATAATTAAAGCGGGAAAATTACCATTGTTTTCTTCGGGCATAGATGAAAGTACAGATGACAACCAGAGCCATTAAGCCTAAGGTATAAAAATATCCGTGTTGGGTATGTAATTCCGGCATATTGTCGAAATTCATTCCGTAAACTCCTGCAATGAAAGTGATGGGTAAAAAATATACTGAGTAAATCGCCAGAACTTTCATCACCTGATTGGCTTTCTGGTCTGAAAGGGCGAGAAACATCCCGATAAGGTTGGTGATCTGTGCGTTGAGATGATCGAAATCTGCAACCACGTCCTTGTGTTTGTCTTTTAAATCATACACTTCGGAGTCCTGAAGCCCGAGTAATTTAAATTTATCGATGGCATCTGTGGAAATCGTAAGCACTCTTGAATTCAGCCCCGATTTCCTTTTCAGTTTATATAACCTTTTAATCTGGTTTGTATGATTGGTATTTTTAAGGAAAATTTCGTTTTCGATATTGTCCATCGTTTCCAGAAGACTTACCGATTCATCATCAAAACTTTTCATGATGAGCAGTGCGATTTTCAACGCGATATTTCTGGAGGTGGTTTCGGTTTTCATGGCAGAAAGCTGTTTCTTGGTTTCTACGATGCTCTTCGTTTTCATCCTGTGGATCGTGATGATGGTTCTTCCCAGAATGAAAATCCCGATTTTGGTACTGATGTCGCTGATCGTGTTGAGGTTTTTGCGTTCCAGCTCGGTACTTTCCCGCAGGAGAAAGAATTTTACCTCTCCGTCCTCTTCATATTTCGGTAAGTGATTGGGGTCTAAGGTATCTTCCAGAAGAAGATTATTGATTTCGTACCGTTCGTGTAAAAATTTCAGGTCTTCCGCTGTGGGAGCCTCTACATCCACCCATTCGCATTGGGAATCTCTGTAAATCGTGTCAATTGGCATACCGTAAAAATAGTAATATTTTGAAATACTATGTCTTAAATAAGTTTATCTTTGTCAAAATTAAAAAACTATATGATTAAAAGTACAATAAAAGGAATCGGATTTTATGTTCCAGATAACGTTGTTACCAATGATGATCTAGCAAAATTAATGACCACCAATGACGAATGGATCACGGAAAGGACGGGGATAAAAGAAAGAAGACACCGTAAAAACAGAAACGATTCTCAGGAAACGACGGCTTATTTAGGTTTCAAAGCTTCTGAAAAAGCAATTGCGAATGCGGGTTTAACGGCTAAAGATATAGATTATATTGTTTTTGCAACCCTTTCTCCGGATTACTATTTCCCGGGATGCGGAGTTCTGCTGCAGGATATGCTTGGCTGCGATACCATTGGCGCTTTGGATGTAAGAAACCAGTGTTCCGGTTTTGTATATGCGACGAGTGTGGCAAATGCTTTCATTAAATCCGGAACGTATAAAAATATTCTGGTGGTGGGTGCAGAAGTGCATTCTTTCGGGCTCGATTTTTCTGATGAAGGAAGAGGAGTTTCCGTTATTTTCGGAGATGGGGCAGGAGCGATTGTACTGTCTGCAACAGAAGATGAAAATGCAGGAGATATTTTAGCATTCAATATGCACTCTGAAGGGAAATTTGCAGATGAATTGTGCACACAGTTTCCGGGTTCTAAATACGGATGGAGCGACAGGATGAGAAAAGAACCTGAAAATGTAACGAACAAAGAAGTTTATCCGATCATGAACGGAAATTTCGTGTTTAAAAACGCAGTAACGAGATTCCCTGAAACCATGCAGGAAGCTTTAGATAAAGCAGGAAAAACAATTAACGATGTAGATATGTTTATTCCGCATCAGGCGAATTTAAGAATTGCCCAGTTTGTTCAGCAGAAATTTGGACTTCCGGACGAAAAGGTTTTCAATAACATCCAGAAATACGGAAATACAACGGCAGCTTCTATTCCGATTGCTTTAAGTGAAGCGATTGAGCAGGGGAAAATTAAAAGAGGAGATTTGGTACTTCTTTCAGCTTTCGGAAGTGGCTTCACCTGGGGAAGCGTTTTGTTTGAATATTAATGCCAAAGAAGCATTTTACGATAAAAATCCGCAGACTGTTCTGCGGATTTTGTTTTATGTGGAGTTTGTTTAAACTTTTATAAATAAATATTCTTTTCGGTTTTGCGTTTTCTCGATCCGAGACGGAGCCAAACTGTTTGGGTTTACACTTTCTCGGAGCGAGACGGAGTCTTCCTCTTTCAGGCTGAATTTTCTCGTTCCGAGAAAGTAAGAATCTGTCTGGGTTTTGATATTCTCGGGTAGAGAATGCTTCTCCCTATTTTTCTTTCAACATTTTTTCGATCAGTTTATTCTGCATTTCCATAAGTTGGCTGATCTGCTGCTGATTATCAATTACATTTTTTAATAAATCTTCTGAAACGTTGTTAACAATACCATTTGAATTATTAAAATTATTTACCAACATTCCATTATTATTTTCAATATCATTAATAAACGTATCTCCTTCCAAAAAATACTGAGGTTCTACTTTAAAGAATTCAGCCACTTTCTGCATAAAAATAAAGTCTAATTTTTCAATGCTTCCATTTTCAATTTTGCTGAGATAGCTTTGGGAAACTTCAAGCTGAAAAGCCAGATCTTCCTGAGACATTTCTTTCTGTTCTCTCAGTTTTTTTATTTTAAAGCCAACACTGTTATTCATAATTATGGAAATTGAACTGTAAATATACTGTTTTTAGGAGAAAAAATTTATTCCAAACGGAATTGTATTTTATTCTGTTTGGAATAGATGATTAGGGAATGAGATTTTATTTTTGAAGAAAGTTTCGCGAAATACTTTTCATGTAAAAATTATTATTAATTTCAAATTCTAAAAACAAATGAAAAAAATTATTTTATTGGCAGCCTTTGGAGTTGCCGGAATGTTAAGTGCTAAAACTTCTAATAAAGAAGGTGAGTCCAAATCAAAGGTTTTTTATAATCCGATCGTTCTTACCTCTTCCTGTGGTTATACCCAATATGTAACAGTAGGTCCGTTAGATCAGCCGGATTGTTGGATGACTGATCTTCAGCAGATGGAAGAAGAATGCAGTAGTCCTTTTGAGAACCCTCAATACGGTTATAATCTTTAATAAATAATTTTCTAATGTGTAAATACTTTTCAATTTTATCAATTTTTTTCTTTTTACTTTCATTTTCTCAACAAAAAGAGGAAAAAAAATTTTCAGAACTTGAAGTCCAGTATGAATATAGTTTTATTCGTGATACTACAGATATAAACGAAAGCCATCGTTCTAAGGAAATTATGATATTAGATTTTAATACTAATGCTTCTATATATTATAGCCAACAATATATGGCTGCAAGAAAGATTTTTGAACAAGCAGCAGTTGCTGCTCAAACTTCAAAAAATGTAGAAATCAGAGCTGCAGATTTGCCAAAATACAAAATATCCTATTCTATATTTAGAGATGGCGAAAAAATATATTACACAGGAAATATATCTCGTGATCTGTTTACATTTGAAAGTACTTATTTAATATGGAAAACAGATTACACCGATACTAAGACTATCCTGGGTTATCCTTGTCGAAAAGCCACAACGATTTTTAATAAAAGAATGTTCACAGCTTGGTATGCCAATGATATTCCAATTTCAGAAGGACCTTACAGATTTAAAGGATTAACTGGATTAGTTTTAGAAATTAGTGATGATAAAAAATATCATTCTTTCAGAGCTATTGGAATCGAAAAGAAACAGGTCGAAATAAAGCCTATTTCAAAAGGAATACCAGTAACCCGAGAGCAATATATAATGAAACGAGAAGAATTTAAAAGTAATCCGTATCCCGAGAGAAAAAACTTTCCAAAAGAAAGAAGGGATCAAATGATAGAAGCTTATAAAAAGGAAATACCATTAGAAAGTTAATTTTTAGTTTTATTAAAAGGATAAATTAACAAAAATTCCGCAGAATTTTCTGCGGAATTTATTGTTTACTGTATATTCAGGCTTTTCAGCAGTTTTTCGGTATCAGAAGAATCCTGTCCTGTCTTTTTTGCCAGTTCGATGGATTTTTCAGCCCATAGTTTGGCGTTTTTCTTATCGCCAACTTTGTTGTAAAGATTGGCTAAAGTATCGGTATTCGCGAAGTTTTCGTCTTTCTTTACAGATTCCTGCGCCCAGACTACTGCTTTTTCCAGAGAAGCTTTGTTGCTTACATTTTCAAAGAAATTCCATGCAAGAGAATTCAGTTCTTCGGAACTTAATGCAGAAGTGTCTTGGTTCAGTTCAAGCGTCAGTTTTTCATATTTCGCGATGTCTTTATCTCTTAACGCTCTTCCAGCCTGTGCTTTTTTAAGAATTTTTTCTGCTTCTTCCTTAGACAAGAATTTCTGAGCTTCTGTAAGGAAATAATTTTCATCCCACGTTTTCGACTGTGCGTTGTAAGACTTTTTAAGGACAGACGTAATCTTTATGTTTTTGTCGATGGCTTCATACTTTTGAGGAGTAATCATTTTGGAGATTTCATCCTTTTTTGCCTGAAAAATTTTGTACATCGGGCTGTCTGCGTTCTGTGCAACGGAAAGAAGCATCTGAATATCTTCTCTGTCCAGCTCTTTTTTCGAACTGAAATAACGCTCCATTACTCTTCCTGCAAATTCAGCATCGTTGTACATCGTAAGAGAAGCAAGGTTTTTCAGAAACTCAGGATCTTTTTCACCGTCTTCGAATTTTTGTTTCAGAGCGGTTAATCTTTTGCCCGGATCTCCTGCATCTTTTGCAAACTGAATGAAGTCGTTTTCCTCTACATATCCTAAAGTTCTGTGTACCAGTTCTCCGTTTCCGTCCACGAAAAGGTAAGTAGGGAAGGCTTTTACGTTGTATTTTTTGGCAATTTCAATTCCTTCGCCTTTCTCCATATCAATTTTTGCATTAATGAAGTGGGAATTGTAATAATCTCCTACGGTTTTCTGCGGGAAAATATTTTTCGCCATCAGTTTACAAGGTCCGCACCAAGTGGTATATGCGTCGATAAATACAAGTTTATTTTCTTTTTTTGCTTTGGCAAGAACAGTGGTGAAGTTGGATTCCTCAAATTTTATTCCCTGCGCGAGAGCAAACGCTCCGATGAATAAGGCAGAAAATATCGATAGTTTTTTCATAATACTTTTTATTGGTTGCAAATGTAATAATTATGTTAATAAATAAGTCTTTTCAGGGGAGAAATAGTTACAACGTAGTTTTGATTATTTTTTTGATTTCAGGTTAAAAAAGAAATGGATGTCTTATTAAAAACAGTAAAAATTTTCATTTTACCTATCGAATTAATTGGAAGTATTAAATTTTATTAAAAAATAAATTATTCTTAGTTTTGTGAAAAACAAAAAGACACCCATGAAAATGATGAATTATTATAACAAGGATAATAATTTGTTGAAGTATGTCTAATAGTTTCTGCTTATTTGTATTGCTAATGGTCAATGCCTTTCCCGTTTCCGTACATGAGCATCATGAAACGATACATGTTGCACAGAACGTAATCATTATTGTGTTGTGTTCTGCGTTAATTGGGTTATTTCTTCATTTCAGATCCAAACAGAAAAAGCAGCTTGCGAGAATCAGGAACATCCTGAGAAACCATCGCCAGGAATTTGTTCAGGATAAAGGTTTTTATTCTGAGGATCCAAAACCGGATTTTGCTAATATTTCCATTGAAGAAATTCAGAATAATGAGGATGAGAAAGGAAGGAAAAAAGCAGAGTCTCCAATGACTTCCGAAACCGAAGCCAAACTTCTTGAACTCCTGAATGATTTTGAAAAAGGAACGTCCTTCACCAATAAAAATATGTCTTTATCCTTTCTTGCAGGAGAATTAAACACCAATACGAAATATCTTTCGCACCTCATCAACCGCCATAAAAATTCGGATTTTAAAACCTATATCAATCGTCTGAGGATAAATTACATCGTCGATAAGCTTATTAATGACGAAAAATACCGCCAATACAAGATCAGCATCCTCGCTGAAGAGTGCGGATTTTCTTCTCACAGCAAGTTTGCCTCCGTTTTTAAACAGATTACAGATTATTCTCCATCGGTTTATATAAAGTTGCTTTATTCTGAAAATCAGTCGGATATGATTCCTGTTTTTCACGAAAACGATCAACAGTCTTAGTCTTTTTCTTTTCATTTTCCTGAAAACGGATAACCTTTCTTTTCGCAGAAACTATTGAGTGCATTATATTTGCGCCAGTTTTACGGGATAACCATTACTACTGCAGTTATTACCAATCTTTCCGGAAAAATAAAACCCGTACTGCTCACCTAAACACTAAAAACTAATAATGCCACTAGCCAATGTTGTAAAATATGTAACCGATATTTTGCACCAAACCATGAAACATTAACTAGTAACGAATTAAACGGATGAGAACAATTTTTACAGTCGTTATGGCTACTGTAGGATCTAATTTTGCGTTTTCGCAGATCGGGATCAATACAGCAAATCCTATAACGAGTTTGGACGTAGTCGCAAAGAACAGCGATGGCTCCACTGCGGAGGGTATTTTACCTCCGAGATTAACGGGAGATCAGCTAAAAGCGGGAGATTCCAGATATTCAAGCACACACGCCGGAACTATTGTATATGTAACTTCACCGGTCACTTCAATCACTTCAAAAACCAACAGAGTAGATGCTCAGGGATTGTATTATTTTGACGGTACGATCTGGCAGAAATTAATGCTTGGTGATGAAAAATCATTAAACAGCAAGAACATCGGCGATATTAAAACTTCTGTAAAAAAGACCGACCACGGAGGATGGTATCTTTTGGACGGAAGAAATATTACAGCCCTTTCGCCGGTAAGTCAGGCAGCAGCAGCAAGTCTGGGATTTACGGACAATCTGCCGGATTCCAGAGACAGGGTTCTGAAATCCAGAGCCAACGGAGAAGTTTTGGGCGCTACAGGAGGCGAAAACCATTTCGGAATTTTACAGTCTAACCTACCAAATATTATCCTTTCAGGACCGGTAAACGGGGTGGCGCAAAGTGCGGGATCTCATACCCACTCTTCCACAGAAGGGGGATTTTTATTGGGTGGAACCACGGTGAACAACAGTTCCGGCGGTTATCATCCGGATGGAGCTTCTACCGCATGGGGCGGCATTGGAATGCTGAACAATACAGCCGTTGCGGGAGCGCATATGCACACTGTGGCAGGAACGGCAACCATCTCTACCGGAGGCGGAGGGAAATCTATCGACAACCGATCTGCTTATCTGGTGGTGAATACATTTATCTATCTGGGAGAATAATCTTCCTAACAATACAATCGGGGTGATTGCCCGGTTTTTTTCAGTCAAGTTTTTTTAAGTACAAAACCGCAGCTTTTTTGCGGTTTTGTTTTTTATTTCATTTTTGTAGAATCTGAAGCTGCTTTTGTACTGTCTGAAGGAGCAGCAGTAGTTTCTGAATTGGCAACGGCAGAATCTCCCATTCTGTTTCTTAAAGAATCTTTATTGTGCTCTTCTTTAAATTCTTCCCTGTTTTCTTTCTTATCGGCACAGCTTCGTAAAAACAGCAATCCTAAAACGGCACAAATCCATAATTTTTTCATAGTAAATTTTTTAATGTTTAGTGTATATCAAATATAATGATTTAAAAAGTAAAAAGTAAAAAGTAAAAAGTAAAAAGTAAAAAGTAAAAAGTAAAAAGTAAAAAGTAAAAAGTTCTTTTTAAACTTCTGAGCATTAAAAATCCCCAGAAAATTTTCTGAGGATTTTGAAATTTTTAAGTTAAAATTCTGTGCTATTTTACAGTAGTGCTTGCAGAATCCATTTTCATCTTCATACTGTCCGGATTGGCTTTTGCCGTAGTCATGGTGTCTGTTGTGGCTGGAGCAACGGCTGTTGTATTATCCACCATAGTAGAATCCGAATTGGTTGTCGACATGGAAGACTCTTTTGTACCGCAACTTACTGCGAATATTCCGACTGTTGCTATTAACAATAATTTTTTCATAATATTTTATTTTGGTGTGATTGTAACACGATTAGTTCAATTATTATTCCGAAAGTATTGGTAAGCCTATTAAATTATCAATAAAATAAATTAAAAAGTGTTAATAAATCTCTTGTCAATCAGTAATTTAAGAAAAGAAAAAGCCCCGAAACCGAAATTCCGGGGCTGTATTGATATAAGAACAACAATTATCTATTGTTCCTGAATGATTATCCTAAATACGGATATTTATAATCTTTAGGTGAAACAAAAGTTTCTTTAATGGATCTTACAGAAGTCCATCTCAGTAAGTTCATTTTAGAACCTGCTTTGTCATTTGTTCCTGAAGCTCTACCACCACCGAAAGGCTGCTGACCAACAACGGCTCCTGTCGGTTTGTCATTGATGTAGAAGTTTCCGGATGCATTTTCCAACGCTTTGAATGCTTCATTTACCGCATAACGATCCTGTGCAAAAACAGATCCTGTTAATGAGTAAGGTGAAGAAGAATCTACCAACTGTAAAGTTTCAGCCCATTTTGCATCTTCATAAACGTAGATAGACAAGATTGGTCCGAAGATTTCCTCAACCATGCTTTCGTACTGAGGATTTGTAGTTTCAATAACAGTCGGGTGTACAAACCATCCTTTAGAATCGTCTGTTTTACCGCCGATTACAACGTTTGCTTCATCTGAAGCATTCGCTCTGTCAATATATCCTTTACATTTTTCAAAAGAATTTTTGTCAATTACCGCATTTACAAAGTTAGACGGATCTTCAGGAGAACCGATTTTGATGGAAGCGATCTGAGTTTCCATTACTTTTTTCACATCTGCCCAAAGAGACTGAGGAATATATGCTCTGGAAGCCGCAGAACATTTCTGTCCCTGATATTCGAAAGCACCTCTTACCAAAGCAGTTGCCACCGCTTCTACGTTTGCAGAAGGATGCGCAATTACGAAATCTTTCCCTCCGGTTTCTCCAACGATTCTTGGATATGTTCTGTAATTATGAATATTGTCTCCGATCATTTTCCACATTCCCTGGAAAACTTTCGTAGAACCTGTAAAGTGAAGTCCTGCAAAATCTCTGTGCGCCAAAACTTTCTCAGCCGTTTCTTTTCCATCCGTGAAGATCATGTTGATAACCCCTTTTGGAAGACCTGCTTCCGTAAGAACGTCCATGATTACTTTTGCGGAATAAACCTGCTTGTCAGAAGGTTTCCAAACCACTACGTTTCCAAGCATTGCCATACAGGTCGGTAAATTTCCTGAAATCGCTGTAAAGTTGAAAGGAGTTACTGCAAAACAGAATCCTTCCAATGGTCTGTATTCCACTCTGTTCCAGATTCCTGCATCAGAAACCGGCTGTTCAGAATACATTTCCGTCATAAATTCTACGTTGAATCTTAAGAAATCGATGAATTCACAAGCAGAATCAATTTCAGCCTGATGAACATTTTTAGACTGTCCGATCATCGTTGCTGCATTAATAACGTCTCTGTAAGGTCCTGCCAAAAGATCAGCCGCTTTTAAGAAAATGGCAGCACGGTGTTCCCATCCAAGCTCGTTCCATTCTTTTTTCGCAGCCAGCGCAGCGTTTATCGCATCATCTACATGCTGCATGGTTCCTCTGTGATAAAATCCGAAATCGTGCGCATGATCCTGAGGCGACTGAAGCTGAACTTTATCTCCTGTTTTTACTTCTTCACCATTGATGATCATTGGGATTTCGATCTTTTCTGCCCACATTTTTTTGTACTGGGCGATCAGACTTTTTACTTCCGGAGTTCCCGGTGCATACGAATTTACGGGCTCGTTTACTGCAAATGGTACTTGCGAAATTGCTTTAGACATATTAGTTGTATATTTTTATTTGCTAATGATACAAATTTACAACAATTATTTGGGTCGGAGAGAATGTGTGAATGGTCAATTTTGCTTCGCAAGTGAATTGTGAATTTTAAAATATAATTGAAAATTGACAAGTATAACGGATTGACAACTCACCATTCACCATTGATCCCCTACATTTTCTCAGTCTCTAAAATTTTTAAAACTAATTTTTCTTCCTGTGTGAGATCTGCTTTACCATCGTTTTCCTCTATCTGTTCAAGCTCATCAAGATATTTTTTGATGGTGTTGTTTTCATACAGATTAATAACCAAAGGATGAACATAATATTTTCTGCATACCGTACTGGTATTTCCAAGATGGGAAGCAACTATTTCAAGGGCTTCTTTCACTTTTTTCTTGTATTCTGTATGGGTTTCTGCATAGCCGATTTCCTTAAAAGCAATCAGAGCACTTACGGTTCCCGACCATGTTCTGAAATCTTTCGCCGTAAAATCTTCACCGCTGATTTCTTTAATATAATCATTCACCATTCCTGAATCTACAGTATGGCGGTTTCCTTCATCATCAATGTACTGGAAAAGTTCTCTTCCGGGAATATCTTTGCACTTCTGCACCAGTCTGGAAAGCCTTTTACTTTTCAGATCAATATCGTGCATCACGCCTTTTTTTCCTTTAAAATGAAAAGTTATTTTCTGTCCCTTAACCTGAACGTGCTTCTCCTTTAAAGTCGTTAAACCGAAAGAACCATACAGTTTTTCATATGCATTATTGCCAATTCTTATGTTGGTTCTCTGCATTAAACTTACGATCAGTGCAAGAATCTTTCTTTTTTCGAAATTTCTTAAGGCTAAATCTTTCTCAACCTGCAGGCGAATATCCGGTAAAGCATACCCGAACTGAAGCATTCTGTAAAACTTCGTGTGATTTCTCAGGGCACTCCAAAGCGGATGATAACGGTATTGCTTTCGTTTTTTAACATCAAAACCGGTTGCCTGAAGATGGCCGTTGTCCAAAGCGCAGATCCATACATTTTCCCAAGCCGGAGGAATAACCAGTTTGTTAATTCTTGTGATTTCTTCTTTGTCTCTTATTTTTTCGCCGTCTTTGTAGTAAGAATATTTTTTTCCGGTTTTCTTCCGTGTAATTCCGGCTGTTTCTGCATCGGTGGTATATATAAGATGTACCGCCTTTGCAGATGCTACCGGATCTTTCATAATTTTTACGATCTTCGAAGGCTTCAGATGTGAGATGAGTTCTAAGTCTGAATTTTCCATAAGATGATTTGGTTAAGAGTTCCTACCCCTTGAAAACAGCCATAAAATAATAGCTATTACGGCGACTACTACGATAATTCCCCACCACATTCCTGCTTTAAAGATCGTTTCTACTGCTTCGCAGCTTGTTAATGTCAGCAGACAAAATATCATCATACTGTATAAGCTCCATTTTTTCATAATAATTTATTTTTTGGTGTTTATTATTTTATACTCTTTGATGGTCTGCGCGCCATCTTTTTATTGATCTCTTGATTTCGTCGCCCGAAATATTTTCATGTAATGCTTTATGCAAAAGCTCTTTAAATTCATCATCATAAGCGAATCTTAACGCTGCAATCTGGTCAAATTTCAGCTTACCTTCAACCTCATCAGATCTCTGCTGGAAAAGTTCGTAATACCTCTGTTTAAATTCTAACCGAACCAATCGGTTCTGAAGAACCAGCGCATAATGCTGTCTCAGCATAATCGCAAGATAGAAAAGAAGAAAAATAACAGCGGAAAATAAAATCCAGATCAGTTGGTTGGTTTCATCATTAAAGATTTTATAAATGCCAAATATTTCCAATCCCATCAGCAATGGAAGATAAATGAAATGATGCGGCGGATAAAATTTTCTGTGATTTTTGTAATTCTGACTTTCCATATGGTGTAAGTAAGCAATAACCTTTCCAAAATTTTTCTAACCGTACACAAAAATTTCATAAAATTTTTGTGTTGCTATTTGAAAAAAATGTAGGGCTAAATCCACGCATGAGTTTAAACATTTTTGTGCCAAAGTAAGCGGTTTTATAGTTTGAATCCTATCAAACCGGTAAAATTTATTGATGACCAATTTCTTTTTATTTTTTAAAAGAATACCCAAGCCAAAGCATAGTACAAAGGCAAAGGCAAGAATCATCATCAGGTTTGTACAACGTTTTTCTCCCTGAAGCTTTGAACGTTGCAGATTAAATCCTGCTGATTTTAACTGCTTAAACAAAAGCTCTGTTTTAAAGCGTTTTTTATAGTATGCACACGCCAAACCTGCAAGATCTAAATTGGTTAAAAGGTAAATTGGATCTTGATATTGTTTTGATTTCCAGTAGACCGCATGAGAATTTTCACTTGCATTTTCAAACCAGTACTGTCCGTTTTCAAAGCCATTGGTTTGATTTTCAAAACGATGTATCTCATTGCATTCATTCTTTATCAGTTTATCTTTGCTTGTTCTCAGCACATATTCAAAACCTGTTTTCTCTAATTTTTCCCGTAATTTTTTGCCATCAAATTCTCCATCTCCCAAAAGAATATTTCGGGTGTTTTCAGGAATAATTTCTTTAACCGCCTCTAACAGTTCCATATGTTTTTCTTCTGAAAAATGTCCTTTTTCCCCTTCTTTAACCAGCCAAATTACCGGAATTGCATAGCCTCTCCAAAGGACGGAAAGCATCAACGTAATACAGTTTCCTGCGCTTTGGGTATCATCGATAATGAAAACCAGTTCTTTTTGAGGAATAAGATTTTTCAAAAATACTTCTATAAAAGGAAGGTAATAATCGTGATAACCATTCCATTTACTATCCAAAAAACGTTTTACTTTTTTGATCTTGCTTTCCTTGTTCGTTGCTTCTGAAAAATCCATTGTTAATGATTCTAAATGACTGGATTTTTGTAAGATACATGAGGAAATCATCATCGATAAAACCAAAAGACGCTTTTGAAATTGAGCGTTTTTTTTACTTCATGATGCTTAGATAGAAATTTTAGAATACTTTTGTACGGGCTTTGGCTCATAGGAGTTCGTTTTGTTATATTTTGCTTTTTAACAAGGTACGAACTCCTTTTTCATTACACAACAAAAACTGAATAAGCAAGAAAATTTTGTGTACGGCTGGAAATCCAAAATTTTAAATTTTAACAACAATTGATTCTTGTGGTATCTGAATATTGCTGTTTTCTTACATATAATTCAGAATTTCTGATCTTTCCTCATCATAAAACAGATTATTTTTCAGAAGCTTTTTCCGGCTTTCCGCACTCGCTGTTTATAGTTTTTGGATTTGCGGCGGCGAAGCCGCCGCAAATCCAAAAACTATAAACGAGCTCAGACAAATGCTGCAATCCGGGCTAGGATGTTTACCGTTCCACAAACATTTGCCATTTCAGGAAATCAAGAATAACAAAGCACAGAAAAACGTTCAATCATGCAGAAACGGTTTAAAAACAACAATAATTTCATCTTCAAAACTCAAAAAATTCGTAACTTCCCCTCTTTAAAAAATTAAGATAAAATGACTTCAAAGGAAAAAGTAGCTGCGCTTCGTGAAGAAATGCAGAAAAATAATGTTGATGCATTTATAGTATATTCTGCAGATCCTCACATGAGTGAATATCTGCCGGAAGAATGGCAGGAGAGAGCATGGCTATCAGGATTTCTGGGGTCTGCAGGTTTTGTGGTAGTTACCAAAGATAAGGCAGGACTCTGGACAGACGGAAGATATTTTACACAGGCTCCAATCGAGCTGGCTGGTTCAGGAATCAATCTTTTCAAAGACGGAATGGAGGGAACGCCTCATTATATCGACTGGATCATTTCCGAAATTCCTGCGAACGGAAAAGTAGCGGTAAATGCTCTGGCAACTTCTCACGCCAACTGGGAACTTTTAACGCAGAAATTAAACGCAAAAAATATTACCCTTGAAGACCTTCCTTTACTGAAAGAAATCTGGAAAGACAGGGGAACACCTTCGAAAAATCCAATATATGTACATCCTGTAGAAAGAGCAGGAAAGTCCGTAGTAGACAAAATCGCGGCAATACGCCAGAAAATGGAAGACATTGAGGCAACGGTACATATCATTTCAAGCTTGGATGATGTAGCATGGACGCTGAATTTAAGAGGAAGCGATGTAGAAAGCAATCCTGTGTTTTTAGGCTATATCGTCATCACTAAAAACGATGCGAAATTATTCACAGATCTGGATAAACTTGAAGTAGAAGCCAGAAGACAACTGGACGAAGCATGGGTAAAAATGATGCCTTATGAAGAATTCTACAACTGCCTGAAAGAATTTAAAAACGAAAAAGTTCTCGTTTCACCAAACAGCAACCAGTCGATTTTTGAAGCGTTGAAATCTGAAAATGAATTCATCAAAGCTCCGGTTCCGGGAAATCTGATGAAAGCCCAGAAAAACGAGACTGAACTTGAAGGTTTCAGAAAAGTAATGGTAAGAGATGGCGTTGCAATGGTGAAATTCCTTTACTGGCTGACTCACAACGCGGGAAAAGAAGCCATGAACGAATATTCTATCGGTGAAAAACTGAGAGGTTTCCGTGCAGAAGGCGAAAATTTCGTAGGCGAAAGCTTTGGAAGCATCGTTGGTTATAAAGACAACGGAGCCATCATGCATTATTCTGCAAAAAGCGAAGGAAGCAAAGACGTTACGAATGATGCAAGTATTCTGGTAGATTCCGGAGGTCAGTATTTGGAAGGAACGACCGACATTACAAGAACTTTGGCTTTAGGAGCAGTTTCTGAAGAATTCAAAAGAAATTCAACATTGGTTTTACAGGGATTAATCCGTTTATCGATGGTGAAATTCCCGAAAGGAACAAGAGGTGTTCAGCTGGATGCGATCGCAAGACTTCCGCTTTGGATGGAAGGGAAAGATTACAACCATGGAACCGGACATGGTGTAGGAAGTTTCATGAACGTTCACGAAGGTCCGCAAAACATCAGAAAAGATATGAATCCGCAGGAACTGTTGGTCGGAATGGTTTGCTCAAACGAACCGGGGTATTATCTTGAAGGAGAATACGGAATCCGTCATGAAAATCTGATCGCCGTAAAAGAATCTGCAACCACCATTCACGGTACTTTCTACGAATTCGAGACTTTAACATTCTGTCCGTTCTTTAAAGATACCATTGTGAAAGAAATTCTTTCTGAGGAAGAAATCAATTGGCTGAATGCTTATCACAAAACGTGTGAGGAGAAAATAGCGCCATATTTAGAAGGAGAAGTGAAAGACTGGTTCCTTGAACTTGTAAGTCCTTTGTAAAGAAAATAAATAGATTAAAAAACCGTCCTGTAAGTATTTGCAGGACGGTTTTTTTGCATTACCGTATTTTTACGGAGGTGTTTTTAGGGTTTATCCTGAAAAAATAAAATGAAACCCAACCTATCTTTGTACCAGCAAAAAGACATCATTCATATCTTCATATAGTAAATTCAAAGCAGGTAATCATCTCAGTTCTTGAGATGATTTTTTATTTAAGCCTGTATCTTTTGCTTACTTTTGCCGGAAAATCATATTCAGTCTCTAATGGTAAAGGATTTCTTTCGCAGTTTTAATATATTTTCAGAACAGGAAATTGAAGAATTTTTAAGTCTTTTTGAAGTCCGGAAACTCAACAAAAACGAAATTTTTATAAGAGAAGGTGAAAAATGCAGAGAGATTGCATTTATAGAAACCGGCATTTTCCGTTCTTATTATATTTCCGACGAAGGAAAAGATATAACCTACTGCTTTAGATTTCCGAATGATCTTATGGCTTCTTACTCATCATTTATTTCCGGTACACCAAGTGTAGAGACAATGCAGGCTATTTCAGATGCCGATTTGTTGATTTTAAAGAAAGATAAAGTAGAAGAATTAGTTCAGATTCATCCGAATTGGATGAAATTTTTAAAGACAATCGCCGAACAGGAGTATCTCGAATTGGAAAAACGTTTTTTTCAGTTACAGAGGGATAACGCGACACAGAGATATTCTGTTTTACTAAACGATCAGCCGGAGTATATTCAGAATATTCCGTTGCAGTATCTGGCTTCTTATTTGGGAATTACACAAAGACATTTAAGCAGAATCAGAAAAGAAATTACTTTTTAGACATTTGTCCTACACCTTGAAGTGCTGCCTTTATAGTTTTGTAAAAAAAATATATGAAGTCAAACATTTTAATCATCGGCGGAAACGGAACGGTTGGAAAAACCATCGCAAGAATTTTTGCATCAAGAAATCCGCAGGCTGCTATTTTCATTGGAGGCAGGAAACAGGGAAAAACGGACAATGATTTAATAATTGATGTTACAAAACCTCAGACATTTCAAGTAATTATTGATAAAAAAATAGACGTTATCATACTTTCTGTGAATGATAAGGAAGATGATGTTCTCCGTTTTGCCATTGAAAACAAGATAGATTATCTGGACATTACAAAACCGACTCCGGATCTTGTGAAAGCCTATGATTTTGCTAAAAAGCACACAATAAACAGCAGAATTGTCTTCAGCTCCGGCTGGATGGGTGGAATTGTAAGTGGATTAATCAATGAGTTTTCTGATAGTATTAATGATATTGATGAAGCAAAACTTTTCGTTTACTATTCTGTGAAGGATCTTGCGGGAGAAAGTTCGGCTCATTTTATGGCTGAAAATGTAGCTAAGCCTTTCTTTAAATATCAAAATAATAAACCGGTTTCTATCAAACATTTTCTGGATGCCGAACCATTCAGGTTTTCTTTCGGAATCGGAACAAGACAGGCTTATAATTTTGATGTTCCAGATTTATACATTTTAAATAAGATTGAAAAAATACCGAACGTAAGTGTTAAGATGACTTATAATTCAAAATTTATCACTTGGTTATTGGGAGCATTTCAAAAAATAAGACTGTACAATATTTTATCTTTAAAGGAAAGAAAAATGATTTTCGGCTCCAGCGGAAACGGCGATCAGTCGGTTTTCGAAATTGTTATTAAAACCCATGAAGGATCTAAGAAAATAAGTCTGCAAAGTACGAAAGGGCAGGCTGAATTAACAGCCTTATCCGCTGTTTTGCATGTAGAACACTTGTTGAAAAATTCTTATGAAAACAAAATTTATTTTAGTCATCATTTATATCAGAATTCTTCATTATTTCAATCTCTCAATGCTTATGAAACCATTCATATAAAAATAACATAATGAAAAAGATATTGATTATTAATGGTCATCCTAACAAAGATTCTTTCAATTTTGGGATAGCAAAAGCTTATCAGGACGGAGCTTTGCAGTCTGGAGCGGAAGTTAAGGAAATCGTTATTGCAGATTTAAATTTCAATCCGAATCTACAGTTTGGGTATCAGAAAAGAATGGAGCTGGAGCCTGATTTGGTGAAAGCCTGGGAAAAAATACAATGGGCGGATCATCTGGTCTGGATTCATCCGGTTTGGTGGGGAGGTTTACCGGCAATAACGAAGGGTTTTATCGACAGACTTTTTCTGCCTGGTTTTGCCTTCAAATACAGAGAAAATTCTGTTTGGTGGGACAAACTTCTGAAAGGAAAAACGGCTCACATCATCACAACATTAGATCAGCCGCGTTTATATTATCGTTTTTTCTTTGGCAGACCGAGCGTGAATCAGCTTAGAAAATCTGTATTGGAATTTTGTGGAGTAAAGCCTGTAAAAGTTACTTATATCGGAATTATTAAAACTTCGGATATAAAACAGCGCAAGATATGGCTTGAACAAATAAGGCTGTTAGCAAAAAAACTGAAGTGACGATTTTGAATATCGTTTTAGAACTTAATGAGGTACTTTTTTGAAAATATTACTTTGTATTTTAACTTGGAAAAAAGCAACCGAAAATCATGACAATAGATAAAGGATATTTTTGTTTGCGGTTAAAAACCGTAAATTTGCAGCATGAATAACGATACCATTTGTGCGTTGGCAACTGCCAATGGAGTAGGTGCTCTGGGAATTATAAGAGTTTCGGGTGATGAAGCTTTAGCTGTTGTGCAAAAGTCTTTTCCGGCGAAAAATTTGGCAAAACAGAAATCCCACACCATTCATTACGGATATTTTATGGATGGAGAAGAGGCAATTGATGAGGTAATGCTTTCGATTTTTCTGGCTCCGAAAAGTTTTACGACGGAAAATTCTGTGGAAATTGCTTTTCACGGGTCGCCGCACATTGGAAAACGTATTCTTGAAACTTTGATTAAAAACGGGGCACGAATGGCAAAAGCCGGCGAATTTACGCTTCGTGCATTTATTAATGGAAGAATTGATCTTTCTCAGGCTGAAGCCATTGCCGATGTTATTGCATCTGAAAACGAAGCATCGAGAAAAGTGGCAATCAGTCAGTTAAAGGGAGGAATTACGAACGAAATTTCTTTCCTGAGAACCGATTTGCTGAATTTTGTTTCATTAATTGAACTGGAGCTTGATTTTGCAGAAGAAGATGTGGAATTTGCGGACCGATCGGCTTTGGTTGGACTTTTAAATAAAATTGAAGTAAAATTAAATTCCCTGATTGAGAGTTTCCAATACGGAAATGCCATCAAAAACGGAACAGCGGTTGCCATCATCGGCAAACCGAATGCCGGAAAATCGACTTTGCTCAATGCTTTGTTAAAGGAAGAAAGAGCGATTGTAAGCAATATCGCCGGAACAACGAGGGATACGATAGAGGAGGTTCTTCATATAAAAGGTCATGCTTTCCGCCTGATCGATACAGCAGGATTGCGTGAAACCATGGATGAAATTGAAGCAATTGGTGTAAAAAAAGCCAAAGAAAAAGTAGAAAATGCGAATATTCTGGTTTACTTAGCAGATGCTGCAACAGAAGATTTTTCCGAAGATATTGAAATGATAAAATCTCTGCAAAGAGATGATCTGAAACTGATTATCTGTGCTACAAAAATTGATGAGGTTTCTCCTGCAACATATGAAAAAGCAGAAGATATTTTCAGAAATGCAATATCTCAGGAATTTGACTTTATTAAAATTTCAGCGGTTGAAAATCAGAATATTCAGGATCTTAAAAATGAATTGTCTTCTTATGTAGAGCAGTTGAAAGCTTCTGAAAACAATGTTGTGATTACCAATCAGCGTCATTTTGAAGCTTTACAGAAATCTTTAGAAGCCGTACAAAAAGTAAAAGAAGCAATTACTTTCCAAATTTCCACCGAGCTTTTAGCCTACGAATTACGAAACGCACTGGAATATCTCGGTGAAATTTCGGGCGAGGTGACTAATGATGAGGTTCTGGGGAATATTTTTTCGAAGTTTTGTATCGGGAAATAAAATGTTTTTCTTTTGCTTTCTAATGTTTTATTTTGGTTGATTTTCATATGTTTATGTGATTTTTGATTTCTTTTTTTAGAGTTTATTTTTATATTTGTGTATCTTTTGTACACCTCGATTTTACAAGAGTATTGAATAGGTGTACAATTGTACATCTTAAAAGCGTACTATGAAAATTACTTTAAAGCAAAAAAAATTAACTAACGGAAAAATTAGTCTTTTTATTGAATATTATAAAGGATCTTCCACAAATAATCAAGGTAAAAGAATTCATATTAGAGATTTTGAATACTTAAAATTGTATCTTCATTCAGAACCTAATTCTGCGAAAGAAAAGAAAGAAAATAAAGAAACAATGGCTTTAGCCGAAAGTATATATTCAATTCGTAAAGCAGAATATTTTCAGGGGCGTTACGATCTAAAAGATAAAGTTAAAAGTAAGAGGCTTTTTTTAGTTTATTTTGAAGAATTGACAGAAGAAAAACAAAAACATGACTCTTCTAACAATTACGGCAATTGGTTTTCGACGCTTCAACATCTTAAAAAGATTGTTCCTCCAAATTTTACCTTTGATGAAATAGACGAAAATTTTATAAAAAAAGTTAAAAATTATTTTGAGAACGATGCTTTAACAAAAAGCGAAATACCATTATCCCAAAATTCAAAATATTCCTATTTTAATAAATTTAAAGCAGCTATCCGGCAAGCATTTGAAGATGGATATTTACCTATAAATTACGCTACAAAAGTAAAATCTTTTGAACAAGCTGAAAGCCAGAGAGAATATTTAACGTTTGATGAATTACAATCTTTAGGTACAGCGGAATGTAAATACCCTGTTCTGAAAAAAGCTTTTCTTTTTTCATGTTTGTCAGGATTGCGTTGGTCTGATATCAATACTTTGATCTGGAAAGAAGTTCGGGATGAGGGTGATATTTCAAAAGTTAATTTTCGTCAAGAAAAAACAGATGGCGTAGAGTATCTCTATATCTCAAAACAAGCTAGGGAATTATTGGGCGAAAGACAAGATCCCCAAGAAAGAGTCTTCAAAGGTTTGAAATATGGGATGACTTACAATACAGAAATTATTCGTTGGTGTAATCGAGCTGGTGTAGCAAAACATATTACTTTTCACTCAGCAAGACATACTAATGCAGTTTTGCTTTTAGAAAATGGTGCAGATATTTACACTGTTTCAAAAAGATTAGGGCATAGAGAGTTGAGAACCACTCAGATTTATGCAAAAATTGTTGATTCTAAAGCTAAAGAAGCAGCGGAAATTATACCACAATTGAATATTGATTTATAAAAATTGTAGTTTTTAGCCTTATTTGATAGTAAATAGCCTGTAAGTTATTGATAATATTGTTTATATGATTTCTGATATCGAATTTTGTTTCGTTAAAGAAATTAAAAGAAACAAATGGAAAATAACGAAATTATTATTTACAAACTTAATCGAATTGAAAAGCATATTTTTGGACTTAAAACAATTCTTAATGTAGAAGAACTTTCTGATTATACAGGATTCAAGAAATCGTATATATATAAATTAGTTCATACTAATTCAATCCCATTTTCAAAACCTTTCGGGAAAGTTCTTTTTTTTGACAGAATAAAAATTGATGAATGGTTGCTAAAAAACAGTCATAAATCAAATGATGAAATCCAACAAGAAGCAATAGAGTTTTCTTTGCGTAAAAAATAAAACCTAACTACTGCAATAGTTAGGTTTAAATGTTTGTTTTACTGGAAATAAAGAGCAAATATAAAAATTATTTTAACTCTTTCCGCAATCTAAAATGTTTTATGAAAGATAATAAAATTCTGTATCAAACCGATGCAGAAACTAAAACTATGTTTGACAGAACACTTAATTATTTAAATTCCAAATATTCAATCAGATTCAATACAATTTCTCTTGAGTTTGAAATTAAGTTATTGTTTGATAAAAAATGGACAACACTCGATTTAAACTCATTATTTATAGAACTCGTTAGATCTGGAATTGATATTCCGATTAATAAATTGGAAATTCTTATCAGAAGTCATTTGATCCAACAGTATAATCCGATTCGGGAATATTTTGAAAATTTGGAAGATTGGGATCAACAGGATCATATTGGTAAATTATGCAGTTATATAAGGACAACGGACAATATGTCTTTTCAAAAATATTTTGAAAAATGGCTTACCAGAACTGTAATTTGCGCATTAAAACCCGGCTATATCAACAAACAGTGTTTGGTTTTGTTTAATATAAAACAAAATACAGGGAAAACCAGTTTTCTGCGATTTCTTATTCCTTTACAACTTGAAAAATATTACACAGAAGATATAGGCGTTGATAAAGACGGTTTGATTGCCTTGTGTAAGAATCTTTTAATTAATATTGATGAACTCTCTGTGATGTCGAAAACGGATGTTAATATTCTTAAATCATTCATTTCAAAAAATACTGTTAATGCAAGATTGCCTTATGATCGTAAATCGACACTTATGCAACGAACCGCTTCATTTTGTGGTTCCACTAACCGCTTTGATTTTTTAACCGATGAAACAGGAAGTGTAAGGTGGCAAGTGTTTGAAGTTCTAAACATTGATTTCAATTATTCCAAAGATATCAATATTGAAAAGGTATGGTCGCAAGCATATTACAATGCATTTGAAAGAAAAAATTACAATCCGGAACTTACAGCTGAAGATATACAGGAAAATGAAAAAAGAAATGAAAAGTTCAAGCAGATATCGCTTGAACAGGAAATTATTCTTTCACATTTTGAAAAATCCAAACTGCAGAATGAATTTATGACACCTTCAGATATTATGTTAGCTATGAATAATGCACTCGGTGTACGGCTTAATATAATAAAAATTGGTAAAGCCCTCACTGCCATGAATTATGAAAGAATAAAACATCCGAAAAGACAGGTATATGGCTATTTGATTCGAAGAAAAATTGAAGAATAAAAATTCACGAATATTAAAATCACTTACCACTTACCTGAAACTTTGTAAATCAATGTTAGCGCGTAGTTTACAATATGGTAACTGAATAAACGGGAGCTTACCTAATTACCTTTACTATTTTATTTTTTTAGGTAAGTAGGTAATAAAAAGTAAGATGGTTAAATCCAGATAAAGACAAGCTGCAGAGACTTAGGTAATAAGGTAGGTGAAATTTAAAAGAAAATCTAAAATATAACAAAAATGAACTGTAAACAATTCAACAGCATATTGTTGGAAGAGATTCTACTTTATCTCGGATATCTCCCAACGAGACAAAATAAAAAAGAAGCTTGGTATCTCAGTCCTTTTGCCAATGAATCTCAAGCATCTTTTAAATTAAATAAAAGGAACAATGTCTGATATCTTCACTTTGAAGGTGTTGGAGGTAACAATATAGATTTTATGATAAGATATCTAAATACTTCAGTAAGTGAAGTTTTAGTTTGGGCAAAAAATAACAATTTTTCTTCTTTTCAAAAGCAAAGTTTTTCTAAACCAAAATTAGAAGATCTAGTTAAAAACTATGATATAATTGAAGTAAAAGGAATCCAACATCCGGCGCTTTTAGATTATTTAAAAAGTAGAAAAGTTGGAAATCAAACCGAATTTTTACAAGAGATTCATTATCGAATGAACAATAAAAGATTTTTCGGAATTGGTTTCAAAAACAATTCAAACGGTTACGAAATTCGCAATAAATATTCAAAAATCTGTCTGGGTAAAAAAGACATCAGTAGCATAGAAAACGGTTCAGATTCAATTTGGGTTTTCGAAGGTTTTTTCGACTTTCTTTCCTTTAAAAATGTAGAAAGCTATTTAGAAAAAAGACCATCCGACTATATCATTTTGAATTTTGAATTCGGTAGCAATGATTTCTAGGATTAAAAATTCATTCGGAAACTATGAAAATATTGAGCTGTATTTTGACAATGATAAAGCCGGAAACAGAGCCGTTGAAATAATTAAAAATGAGAACCAAAACGCAGAAGACTGCCGGGTTCTGTACTCATATTTTAAAGATCTGAATGACTGGCTGATTCACAAAAATCCATCCAATGAAAAACACGCTAGATACATGATAAGATAATAAGATGAATGGAAAATAATACAGGTAAAATACGGTGGGTAATTAGTGCAAAAAGTACCCAAAGTTTACAATAAGCGTTGCCGCTGATTGTAAAATTGGAATTTTTGATTTCTTCCTATCGTCATAAATGGTTACTAATCAAAACAAAATTAGCACAATGGAAAAAGACTTTTTAGAAGAGTTTATAATTAACATTACCAAGGAAAATGAGGCAAGAATTGCTCGAGAAGCAAGAAAGAAACACTTTCAGGAATTGGGCAGAAAAGGAGGTTTGAAGAAAAAAGAATCATTCCATCTCAATAAAGTTATTTCATTTCGGGTGACAGAATCTGAATATGAGGATAATCTGAAAAAGGCAATTAAATATAAGCTTAAGTTATCAACCTACGCAAGAATGGTTTATTTAGAAAAAGAACTTAAGATCAATGAATTTCAAGCTGATGAAATTTTATTACAATACGGAAATTATTTCAAAAAAATAACTAATCTTTTACGAAATCGGGAATGGAATGTTTTTGAGAATAAAAAAGAAATTCTTTTAAACATCGAAACTACAATTGATCTAATCCAGCAATACTTGTACTCAAAAGTGAAACAAAGAAATACTGATGAATAATTCTGCGACTACGAGAGCAATCACAAAAATTGCTTTGGAATATAATGGTAATGATAAAGGAACAGCAGAGATGGTGGCTTCGAATTGTCTTTTGAGTGAAACAGCAGAAGGACAATTTCACGAAATGAAGACAGTGGCTGAGCGAAATTCTAAGGTAAAGAAATGGGCACTGATATTATATTTCTCAACCAGACGAAATTGGAAGAAAATTAAGTGATGAAGAACTCAGAAAAATTGTAATAGAAGCGCTTACAAAAGTAGGCGTAACAGGAAAAAATCAATATCGGCTGGATATACATAACAGTACAAAACATAAGCATATTCATTTTGTCGTCAACAGAATTGATATTTCGGGAAAGTGTACTGTAAAATCTCATAATATTGGAAAAAGATTTGGAGAAGCTGTAAGAGAAGTTTGTAATGAAAAAGGTTTATTAACCGATATAGAGATTGGGATGCAGAAAAAAGCTCATATGCTGGAAAATTTGATTGAGGCTATTAGGTCAGAAGATAATTTTGCCGATATCATTTCTAAAATGAAACAAAAAGGTTTTGAAGTTCAATTATCTTCAAATGCAAAGGATGGAATTTCGGGAATGCGCATTATGATGACAAAGGATATAAACCATGAAACCCTTCGTCAATACAAAGCTGGCTATAAATTATCCGAAATATCAGGTCAGCTAAAAATTTCTGAGATAAAAAATATATTTGAATTGAAACAAGCTGTTAAAGAGGCACAAAAATATGCTGGTAATCTAAACTGTTTTCGGGAAAATCTTCAAAAAGCAGGGTACACAGTGAAAATTCAATACAAAGGAGAATTTAAAGCTAGGTCAAAGAAATGAAATTCAGGATTTATGGATAAATAAAATTGATAATAATCAACAAAAAAACGGATTTTTTTTCAGGAAAAATATAGGGTTTTCTTTTTCTGCAATAGATTCTAATCTTGCTGATTGGGTAAGATCAATAAATCAAAGCAATACAATTTATGATGCAGGTAATCATTTGAATTTAACAGCAAATGAAAGCATGATAGAAATTGCAAATAAATTATTAGATGATCTTCTTAACCCGACTTATGTTTCTCGTGCCGATGAAGAATTTTGGAAAAAGAAGCGAAAATCAAAACGGTAATTAACAAAATATGGAAAATGAGAATAAAGGCTCACACAGTAACGGAATGGAACTGTTAGAAAAGGTAATCAAATCAAATTTAGACAATATAGAACATAATGTTAAACTAAGATTTGAAATTGACGATCTTAAGACATCGTTGAATGAAGTGCAATTCGGATTGAAAGATAGCAATTTGATATCTGATGAAATCTTAACCTCTTTTAAATTAGAAAATATCAAAAGAAAGGAATTTCTTAACAGTATACCTGTTAAAATAGAAACAGTTCCATCGCAAGAAACGATTGATTATTATGAAGGTTTTCAAGAGAAAATAAAAATTATGAAAAGATTTGCTTGGGCAGGGATTGTAATTTTAATTTTTGCAGTTTTAATGATGATTGTCACTGTTAATTTTGCTAATAATTTTTACAGGGAAAGTATTAAATCTAAAAGCGAGATTCGGGAGGAAATAATGAAAGAAATAGCTGATAAAGGACAAAATATTTATGATGAAAATGAAATTAAGATCTTAAATAACAATACAAGTGTCATGCAAAAATGGATGAAAAAATATCCAAAAGAAGCAGAGAAGTTTCAACGGTTCAAAGATGGTTATGAGGCAAGAGAAGACACTATGCCGTAAATTACATAACAGGAAAGATTTACTCTGACAGATTCTTTTATTCGTCTTAGATGTGAATACTAAAATAACTGCGGATATTTTAGAATAGAAAAGCATCTGGTTGGAAAAAATAAAAAAAGCTGTTATGTATAACATATTTAATAGCTATGACTTAACATGATAGCCAGAGTTTAAAATAACTACCATGTTAAGTTTTGACTAATTTACTTTACAATCATAGTCAATAAAATAACAACCAACTTAGATAAAAAGAAAAATTTTCAATCATTTTGTGAATTTTTTTTGCTAGTTAAAACTACGATATTCTACAGGTGACATACCTGTTTTCTGCTTAAACAGCCTTGTAAAATGTTGAGGGTATTTGAAACCGATTTCATAAGCGATCTGGCTTATAGATTTGTTGACATCGAAAATCCTGTCTTTTGCAATATCAATTACTTTATTCTGAATATATTCTTGTGGAGAAACACCTAATTCCTTTTTTACCAGATCACCAAAATAATTAGGAGATAAATGGAGTTTATCTGCGCAATACGCTACAGAAGGCAACCCTAGTTCCTGAGGCTTTTCAGAATTAAAATAACCTTTTATGAGGCTTTCAAATTTTTCCAAAATACCTTGATTCACATTTTCCCTAGTAATAAACTGGCGGTCATAAAACCGATCACAATAATTAAGGAGTAACTCAATGTTTGAAGCAATTAGTTTTTTGCTGTGTTTATCTATAGATTGCTGTAATTCAAACTCAATTTTTTCAAAAAGCTCCAGAATAATTTTTCGTTCTTTCTCTGAAAGGTGTAGGGCTTCATTGGTTTTATAAGCAAAAAACTGATAATCGTCGATTGATTTACCTAATGAAGTTCCGCGTATCAAATCTGGATGGAAAATCAGAACGTGTCCCTGTGGCTGATAGTTTGAGATTTCATATTCTATATCCCAGACTTGTCCCGGACCAACAAAAACCAAAGTACCCTCCTGATAGTCATAATAATTTCTGCCATACTTAATGTCGCCACAAACCACATCCTTCAAAAAAATAGCATAAATACCAAAATTCATTTTTACTTTTGTTCCGGCTTCCCATTCTCTTGGTGGGCATTTAGATAAATCCAGAATACTTACCAATGGGTGTAAAGTAGGCTGGTTACAGCTGTTATTATAATCACTTACAGTGTTGAAGTATACGATATTATCCATCACTTTATTATTTGTAATTACAAAATTACATAATCTGATAAGACTGTTGCTATAAACAAACTTTGAATCTGTAATAATGGTAAACAATTCAGTAATGTGTATACAAAAATTGTTTTATCCTACAATGAAGTCACAATTTACTTTTATGTCTAATTTGCTGATATGTAATTTATTTCAGAAATAGATATCGTTACCAGAGGATTGTATTGATAGGTGGAGATGGATTATATTTTTTATTTGTACCAATAAAATTATACTTCATTTATTTCTTTATAATCTATTAAAAAATAATAATCAGTAATTCGGGTAATTAATTCAGTAATCTATATACAATCATACACTTATTAACTTCTGAAATTTGTAATCTGAAATTCAGAGTCTCAAATATAGTTCTGATTAACAGTGAAAATAAAATTTACAACTTTAGAATTTAAAGAATTTAATAAAAAATTAGCCGAAATAAAAAATTTCGGGGTGCGACTGCCACCTTTAGACTAAAAATATTCGAACGTGAAAGCATCTTTAAAAAGGAGCAATTAATATGAAATATTACCTAAAATTTATAAAATGAAAACAAGGATATTAGGCAAACAAGGTCTCGAAGTTTCTGAACTGGGGCTTGGCTGTATGGGCTTAACCTTCGGTTATGGACAACCACAAACCGAAAAAGATGCTATTGCATTAATCCGGAAAGCCTATGATTTGGGTATCACTTTTTTTGATACTGCTGAAGCATATAATCAGGGTGGCAATGAAAAAATTGTAGGAAAAGCAGTAAAGCCATTCAGAGATAAAATTGTCATAGCGACCAAGTTTGGTTTTAAAGATGGGGATAGTACTAAAGGAGTTGATAGCAGACCCGAACGTATAAGAACTGTAGTTGAAAACTCATTAAACTACTTGCAGACAGATGTTATTGATTTACTGTATCAGCATCGGGTTGATCCTAATGTGCCAATGGAAGATGTGGCAGGAACGGTAAAGGATCTGATTGTTGAGGGAAAAGTAAAATATTTTGGGATGAGTGAGGCAGGCGCAGATAGTATTAAAAAAGCAAATGCCGTATTGCCTGTTACAGCCTTACAAAGTGAGTACTCTATGTTTTGGCGTGAACCTGAAAACGAAATTTTACCACTATTAGAAGAACTGGGTATTGGCTTCGTTCCTTTTAGCCCTTTAGGAAAAGGCTTTTTAACAGGTGCTATTAATGAACATACAAAATTCGACCAGACAGATTTTCGCAATATAGTGCCACGTTTCACAGAAGAAAACCGAAAAGCCAATCAGGTTTTGGTCGATTTAGTAAAAGTAATTGCAACAGAAAACAAAGCCACACCTGCTCAAATTGCATTAGCGTGGTTATTGGCACAGAAGCCATTCATAGCTCCCATTCCAGGCACAACAAAAATACACAGATTAGAAGAAAACATAGGAGCAATTAATCTCAGCCTTTCTGTAGATGAATTACATAGAATAGACAAAGCCCTTAAAGAAATCAAAATTATCGGAGAACGTTATCCTGCTGCTTTACAAGCAAGAGTTGGAAAATAATTGAAGGTAAAGTATATTATGGAAAATAACAATAATAATAGAAGAGATTTTATAGTAAAATCTGCTTTAGTAAGTGCTGGTTTATTGTTAGGAAATTCAGTTTTTGCATCTCCTAATAAAACATCATCTAAAAATACTTCTAACTATACAGATTCTTTAAATTCAGATTTTATTAGCAGAAGAAAGTTAGGTAGTTTAGAAGTTACAGAACTTGGTTTTGGGTGTATGAATATTGCTTGGGCTTATGGACCAGCAGCACCAAAAGAAAAGGCAGTAAAAATCATAAGAAGTGCCTACGAAAAAGGCGTTCGCTTTTTTGATACAGCCGAAGTATATGGTCCTTTCTACAGCGAAGAAATGTTTGGCGAAGCTCTTAAGCCATTTAGAAATGAAGTTGTAATCGCTACAAAATTTGGTTTTGAAGTAGATCCTGTAACTAAAGAACGCAGGGGATTAAATAGCCAGCCCAAGTACATTAAAGCCAGCGTTGAGCGTATGCTTAAAAGATTGCAGACAGACTATATTGATTTGCTTTATCAGCATCGTGTTGACCCAAATATTCCTATTGAAGATGTTGCAGGTGCAGTGGCAGATTTAGTAAAAGAAGGTAAGGTAAAACATTTCGGTTTGTCAGAAGCTGGAGAAGCAACAATTCGCAGGGCACACAAAGAATTTCCCGTTACGGCTGTTCAAAACGAATATTCTTTTTGGACAAGAGACCCTGAACACGAGGTATTGCCTGTTTGTGAAGAACTAGGAATTGGCTTTGTTCCTTGGAGCCCTTTAGGTATGGGGTATCTAAGCGGTCAAATTGCACAGGGCTTTCCTTTTAGAAAAGATGATTTACGAGTAACGGCAAGCTTTCCTCGTTTTACAGATGAAAATATGATGAAGAACCGTCCAATCGTAAATATTCTACAAAAAATGGCACACGAAAAAGATGCTACTCCTGCACAAATAGACTTAGCATGGCTTTTAGCAAAGAAACCATTTATTGTGCCTGTTCCCGGAACAACAAATCCCAATCATTTAGATGAAAATTTGGCTGCTGTTAACGTGGTATTATCAGAATCGGAAATTATGCAATTGGAAAACGCATTTTTAAAGGAAACAGTTTTCGGAAATCGTGCCCCTGAAACTATCGCAGCGGTTCACGATATTGGTGTAAACATAGGTTCAAGTTCTAAAGGCACAAACGGAAAATCACCATTGCCAAAAAAGTAAAAAATGAAAAAGATAATTTTTTTTCTTCTATCTCTATCTACAGCTATTGCCTGTGCTCAAAATAAATTGAATACAAAAATGGAACAGTTTACAATAAACGATGAAGCCGAAGTACTGGCTACAGTAAGAATGCTGGGCGAATTAATGATTGCAAGGGATACAGTTGCTATGAACAATATTTTGGACGAACATTATACACTCACCCATATGACGGGCTATGTACAGCCAAAAGAGGAATGGTTTGTAGAGGTATCAAGAGAAAGTATGAAATATTATTCATCCAAAGAAGTGAATCATACTGTGAAAGTAAATGGCAATGCTGCAGATGTAGTTATTCAGAATTTAGTAGATGCAAGAATCTGGGGAACCAGAAATACTTGGCGGTTACAACAAAAAATGAAATTAGAAAAACGCAATGGAGTTTGGATTATTCTTAAATCTGTTGCTTCAACTTTTTAATATAAACTTAATTTAAAATAAACAAAAAATTATGAAATCAAACGTTTTAGTCGTTATCGGTGTAGGGGGAATAGGAATGGCGATAGCCAAAAGAGAAGGAGCTGGTAAAATTGTATTATTATCAGACATCAATGAGCAAAACCTTACAAAGGCTGCACAAGAGTTGATAGATACTGGTTATGTAGTAGAAAAACAGTTAGTAGATGTTTCTTCGCTAGAGTCAGTAGAAGCATTAGTGTCAAAAGCTACCTCGTTGGGTAATGTTTTGCAGGTGGTTAATACAGCAGGTCTTTCGCCCAACATGGCATCTACAGAAAAAATCTTGGAAGTAGATTTAGTAGGTACAGTATATATTTTAGAAGAATTTGGGAAAGTAATTGCTGAAGGCGGTGCTGGTATCCATATTTCTAGTATGGCTGGTTATATGATCCCTGCATTTGGTGCAGAGATAGATACTGCGTTATCTACTACTCCCGCTAGCGAATTAACCAAATTGCCAGTATTACAACCTGAAAATATCGCTAACACTACTTATGCTTATTGCATTTCTAAAAGAGCTAATCAACTTCGGGTTCAGGCTGAAAGCTTAAAATGGGGAGAGAGAGGTGCAAGGGTAAACTCCATTAGCCCAGGTATTATCTTGACAGCATTGGCAAAACATGAGCTTGAATCTCCAATTGGTGACGGTTACCGTGCTATGATTAGTGCTTCAGCTGCAAAACGAGTAGGCACTGTAGATGAAGTAGCTACATTGGCTCATTATCTTTTAAACCAAGATGCTGGTTTTACTACAGGTAGTGATTTCCTAATGGACGGTGGTGTAATTGCAGCGATGAAGTTAGGTAAAATTTCATTATAATATTAGTAACCATTGTTGTTCGACTAAAGCTATAAGTAATTGGATCAAACTCTTTAAAACATTGGATTACAGCCGATTTTAGATTGCAAGCAATTGCTTTATTTTGAATTTGGCTTGAAAGTCTTTATGGATAAAGGTTTTAGTTTATTTTAAACCAATTTTTAGTCGGACAACAATTAAAATTAATGTAAAAGCTCTTAAAAATTAATGCTATGAATCCTATTAACTTTGACAGAAGAAAATTTAATTGAATGATTTCAATAAGGAATTAAGTAATATGAATGTATACGGAAACAGACTTCGTGACGGTTTGTTGCAAATGTAAGCTGTAGAAACTCCTGAAAAAAAGAAAAACGGGTAAGTAAATCCGTAAGTTGTATAAAAAGCACTGACTTTGGATTACTGAATTTTGTAGAATAAAATTAAATCAGACAAAATGAGTTCTAAGAAAGATATAATCGTACTAACTGGAGCTGGGCAATTGGGAATGGCTATCGTAAGAAGAATAGCTTATGGCAACAGAATCTTTGTTGCAGACTGGAAATTAGAAAATGCACAAGCGATAACTAAAATACTTGTTGAAGCTGGCTTTGATGCTATTCCTTTTAAAACCGATATTTCGGATAGAAATTCTGTATTGGAATTGATCACAGCCGCACAAAAAGAGGGTGAGATATCTATGTTTGTCAATGCCGCAGGGCTGTCGCCAAGTCAATCTACCAAAGAACATATTTTAGAAGTAGATTTGTACGGCACGGCTGTTTTGCTGGAAGAATTTGGCAGAGTAATTAAATCTGGCGGCTCTGGTGTAACCATATCTAGTCAATCGGGATATAGAATGCCGGCATTAACTGCTGAGGAAGACAGATTATTAGCTACCACGCCAACAGAAGATTTGTTGAAACTGGAAATGCTGCAACCTGCCAATATAAAAGATACACTACACGCTTACCAGATGGCAAAACGCTGCAATGGAAAACGGGTAATGGCAGAAGCAGTGAAATGGGGCGAACGTGGAGCAAGGATTAATGCTATTTCTCCGGGAATTGTTATAACGCCATTAGCATTAGATGAAATAAATGGACCTCGTGGCGATTTCTACAAAAATATGTTTGCCAAATGCCCTGCTTATCGTCCAGGAATGTCAGACGAAATAGCAAATGTAGCCGAATTATTAATGTCTGAAAAAGGTGCCTTTATCACAGGTTCCGACTTTCTGATTGATGGCGGTGCAACAGCATCTTATTATTATGGTCCCCTTCAGCCCGAAATAAATAACTAATGGTTACTTCAAAATTCATCATGGTACATAATTGTTATTTTTTTGTTGCCTTATCATGGATGTTAATATTGGTATGGTAATATGTTGTGTAGAGATTTTCTACACTCCTGTAAGCGTTGATCTAGGTGTGTCAACAGGCTATTTGATTTACACATGACTTTCGTTTTATGCCATTTCATTCTTAATGCTTTATATTGCCGGAAAAATGATGGACAGATACACTGCAAGATGATTGTTCAGTAAGCAGCTCAGCTATTGTGGGGTTATTGTTATGGATATGCGACAATTCGATGCATTATGGCAATTTTATGGAGCAGGTATAGTAATGGAATCCAAATTCAGATAGATGGCAGTCTTAATCAAAAAAAGGCTATATAGAAAGATTAAAAGGTGGGAATTTTAAACATAATTCGATGAATGTTTTAGAAGACCGTGCCGTGATTTCGGGCAATACTGCTATAGTAATGGGTATAGGAGATTTTGATATAACCATTTCAGGAAATCAAAAAATAACACGCCTTTCATATATCGAAGTTTTTGTAAGAGAAGATAATGAAAAACAGTGGAAAATGATAGCATTAACAGCGAGTGCTGTCCATTAATGCTGATTGATAATTTTGTTTATTTCACAACATAATAATTTACAATGAAAAAAGTACTAATTATAGGTGCTACAGGAAGCCTTGGCACTGTAGTAACAGAAGAATTAAAGAAACAAGCAGATGTGCAATTAACATTGTTTGCAAGAAATACCATTAGCTTGTCTCAAAGAAATAATGTAAAAGTAATGCAAGGTGATGCAATGAATTACAACGATGTGAAAAATGCAGTTGCAGGTCAGGATATTGTGTATGTAAATCTTGCGGGAAACTTGGAAGCTATGGCTGAAAATGTGATTAAAGCTATGGCTGAAACGGATGTAAAAAGAATAATTGCCATTAGTTCAATAGGCATTTATGACACACCATTGAAGTCTGTTTTAATACCTTACAGGAAACTGGCAGACATTGTAGAGGCATCGGATTTGGATTATACTATTCTTCGACCAGATTGGTTTACCAGTACCAATGAAGTCAGTTATTCGATTACTCGCAAAGGACAACCAGAAACGGGTTCGGCTATTTCAAGAAAAAGTATTGCTGCTTTTATTGGTACGCTTGTCCAAAATCCTACTTTACATATCAAAGAAAATTTAGGAATTAGTAAACCTTAAGTATGTTATGCAAAAGAACAGATTAGAAGCTTTAACAGATGGAATTTATGCCATTATTATCACTATTATGGTTTTAGAGCTGAGAGTACCTCATGACCCTACCATTGAAAGCTATATTGATATGTGGCCAGTCTTTGCAAGCTATGCCGTAAGTTTTCTTTTTGTAGGTCTTAACTGGGCAAGCCATCATCATTTATTCCACACCGTTACTAAAGTAAGTAATAGTGTTTTATGGATCAATATGCTGAACTTGTTTATTTTGTCGCTGGTACCTTTTGCAACTGCCACTATGGGTGAAAATTCATTCAAGGCAATTACTGTCACAATCTATGGTAGTTTGCTTACTATCAGCATCGTGGTTTACCTGATTTTGGTAAACTTGCTTTGCCGTACACATGGAGCTAATTCTGCTTTTTCCCAACAGTTTAAGGGGCATAAAAAAACATATCTAAGTATTGTTCTCAACAGTATTGCTATTGTTATTTCAATGATTGGCTTTCCAAAAATTGCCTTTAGTCTGTTGGTTGTTATATCCTTAGCATGGTTTATACCCAATCATGTATTCGAGGAGTCGTAACACTAAAATTGTTCATCTAACAAACACGTATCAGTAATGTTACAAAATATAGAAAAGACACAAGAGGATTTACCTACACTCTTTTTAGACAAAGGAGACGCAGCCCCAAAAGAATGGTTCACCGGAACAGTTTGGGTGAATATAAATGTAAAGCCCGATGAAGGCTACAATGCCAACATAGGTACTGTAACCTTTGAACCCAAAGCAAGAACAAACTGGCACAGCCACACCAGCGGACAAATTTTATTTGTTATAGAAGGATTAGGTTACTATCAGGAAGTTGGAAAACCTATTCAATTGATACAAAAGGGTGATGTTGTAAAAATACCAAAAGGCGTGAAACATTGGCACGGTGCTTCACATCAAAGCCAAATGCGACATATTGCAATGATCACGGAATACGACAAAGATAAAACAGAATGGTTTGAGCCTGTTTCAGATACCGATTACAACAGCTTCAAAGCACCCGTTTACGAAGTAGAAAATAATCTATCCGCAAAAGCCATAATGAACCACGAGCAATTGTGGCCCGAATACATTTCCAAAGCCAAAGAAACCGACCCTGATTTGATTGAAGTATTTGACAATTTCGCTTTTGATGAAGTGATAAGCCACGATAAAATGGATGTTAAACTACGCACATTATTAATTATGGCTTCTAACATCGCTTCGCAATCTCTTACGGAATACAAAATGTTTACAAATGCAGCTTTGAATGTAGGTGTAACACCTGTTGAGATAAAAGAAGTTTTATATCAAGCTGTTCCTTATGTGGGCATTGCCAAAGTGATAGACTTCATTTATGCTACCAATGAAATTTTTAAAGAAAGAAATATTGCATTGCCTTTAGAAAGTCAAGCGACTACCACACCTGAAACCCGTTTTGAAAAAGGTTATGCAAAACAAAAAGAAGTTGTAGGCGATAAAATTGAGGGTATGTACAAAAACTCACCAAAAGATTTATTGCACATTCAGCGATATTTATCTGCCAATTGCTTTGGTGATTACATTACAAGAAATGGTTTGAACATACAAACAAGAGAGATGGTAACACTTTCTTTTCTAATTGCTTTGGGCGGAACAGAAAGCCAAATCAAAGGCCATATTCAAGGCAATGCAAATGTGGGGAATAGCAGACAAGATTTAATTAATGTGATGACCCAACTGTTGCCTTACGTTGGTTATCCGAGAACGCTGAATGCTATCAATTGTTTAAACGAAATACTTCCCAGCGAACAAAATTAAAAAGCTCAAAAATGAAAAATGTAATCTTAAACAATGGGGTTGAAATGCCAACTCTGGGTTTGGGTGTATTCCAAATTCCACAATTTGAGGAATGTAAAAAAACGGTGGTAGATGCTATTGAAGTAGGCTATCGTTTGATTGATACTGCTGCATCTTACCGCAACGAAGAGGCTGTTGGGGCAGCCATCAAAGAAAGTGGTATAAACAGAGAGGAACTGTTTGTTACAACCAAGCTCTGGATTTCTGATATGGGCTATGAGCAAACCAAAAAGGCCTTTGAAATCTCCCTCAACAAGTTACAATTGGATTACTTGGATTTGTATTTAATTCATCAGCCTTATGGAGATGTGCACGGTTCTTGGAGGGCAATGGAAGAATTGTATCAATCAGGTAAAATTAAGGCTATTGGTGTTTGTAATTTTTACCCAGATAGAGTAATGGATCTTATTGTAAACAACGAGATAACGCCTGCTGTCAATCAAATAGAAGCCCATCCATTTTATCAGCGTGCAGACGACCATAAATTTTTATCGGAAAATAAAGTTCAGATGGAAAGTTGGGCTTCCTTTGCTGAAGGAAGAAATAATTTATTCAATAATGAATTATTGAAAGGCATTGGTCGTAAATACAATAAATCTATTGCCCAAGTGGTGCTTCGTTGGTTGATACAAAGAGGTGTAGTTGTCATACCAAAATCGGTAAGAAAAGAACGATTGATTGAAAATATAAGCGTTTTTGACTTTGAACTTTCTTCCGAAGATATAGAGACTATCGCAACATTAGACACCCAAAATAGCCTATTTTTCAGTCACAGAGACCCAGCCACTATCAAATGGTTTTCAACAATGATTAGATAAACAATTAAAGCACACAAATATGACTACTCAACCAGTAAAAGCATACGGCACAACAGCCATAGAAGAGCCTCTGCACGAAATAACAATACAACGCAGAGCCGTCCAGCCACACGATGTAGCATTTGAGATCTTGTACTGTGGTATTTGCCACAGTGATTTACATCAAATCAAAGGTGATTTTGGTCCATTTCCACCGCCCATTGTACCAGGACACGAAATTGTAGGTAAAGTAACAGCAGTAGGTAGCCACGTGAAAAACTTTAAAGTAGGCGACCTTGCAGCGGTTGGTTGTATTGTAGATAGCTGCGACCATTGTGAATATTGTAATGATGGGCTGGAGCAGTTTTGTGATGAGGGAGTTACGTATTCATTCAATAGTGTAGATAAGATTTCTGGAGGTCATACATTTGGTGGATTCTCTAAAACATACGTCTGTAACGAGCGTTATGTTTTGAAAATGCCAGCATTTGAGAATTTGGCAGCAGCAGCACCACTCCTTTGTGCAGGAATTACCGTATATTCTCCTTTAAAACATTGGAATGCTGGCCCAGGTAAAAAAGTAGGGATTTTAGGAATTGGTGGCTTAGGACATTTAGCCATTAAAATCGCTAAAGCCATGGGTGCTGAAGTTACCGTTTTTACCACATCTCCTGCTAAGGTGGAAGATGCGAAAAGACTTGGTGCTGATAATGCTGTATTATCTACAGATGCAGAAGCCATGGCAAAATACAATCGTCAGTTACACTTTATCATTGATACTGTTTCAGCCAATCATGATGTCAATGTTTATCTCAATTTACTTCGCCATGATGGTAGTGTGGTGTTGGTTGGTTTACCAAATCAGCCTTTAGAAATCGGTGCATTCAATGTAATTATGGGCAGAAGAAGTTTTGCAGGTTCTAACATTGGCGGCATTGCCGAAACACAAGAAATGTTAGATTTCTGCTTCAAACACAACATTACTGCCGATAGCGAAATCATCAATATTCAAGAGGTAAACACCGCTTTTGAAAGATTAGAAAAAGGCGATGTGAAATATCGTTTTGTAATTGACATGGCTTCGTTGGAGGCGTAAATAGCATTAGTACATTATTAATCCCAAATCTTACTTAAAAGATTTGGGATTTTTATTTACTAGAAAATAAAATTACAAGCCTCCGCAATAGATTACTCCTGTAATAAATGATTATATTTGAATTTTACAAATATACCGATGAGCTCAATAACAATAAAACAGTTTTATGAAGAAATTCTGGGAGAGAATAATCCAGATTTAGATAGTATTCTGAGTGCTAATATCAATAAGGATATTGGGCATTTTAATGTTTTTGATGTGGCCGAAATGTATAAGGTGGCTAAAGGCAAACCAGAAATGCCTTATAATACAAGAACCTATTACAAGATAAGTTTGATTGCTGGCAAAAACAAAGTGGAATTTGCTGATAGAACCATCGAAGTAACACAGTATGGTATTCTGTTTGCAACGCCTAAGATTCCCTATAACTACATCCCCCAAGACAATAATCAAGCGGGGCATTTCTGTGTTTTTACTAAGGAATTTTTAGCTAAATCAAAAATTGGATTAGAGATTGACAATCTTCCTATTTTCTCCAGTCAAAGTGATTTTGTGTATCAGTTGACTCAGGAACAGTTTGAGCAAATTAATATGCTTTTTGATAAAATGCACCTCGAAATCAACTCGGATTATGAGTACAAGTATGATTTGTTACGTAATTATTTAATGGAGCTTATCCATAATGGTCAAAAACTAAAGCCAATTGCTCCCGCTGGAAATATTAAAACTGCTTCGGGCAGAATAACATCTTTATTTATTGAACTTTTAGAGCGTCAATTTCCGATAGAAAATACCACACAAATTTTGGTATTAAAAACTCCCAAAGAATATGCAGATAGTTTAGGCATTCACGTCAATCACCTTAATCGAGTACTGAAAGAAACGACAGGAAAAACAACCGGAGAAATCATTGCCAGCAGAATCAATCAGGAGGCAAAGGCATTATTGAAACAAACGCATTGGAATATTTCAGAAATTGCTTATACCTTGGGTTTTGATGAGGTGGCTCATTTTTCTAACTTTTTCAAAAAACATAACCAAAAGTCGCCTTTGATCTTTAGAGAGTAGTTGTTTGATTTTTACAAATATCACTTTGATTATTGCAAATACTTATCACCCGATTATGCTCAACTTTGTATTGTAATTTTAAAACATAAAAAAATGGCAAACAATGCAAATAAAATCGTCTTATTAACAGGCGGTAGTCGTGGACTTGGTAAAGACTCAGCACTTCAATTAGCTAACAACGGCTTCGATGTTATTATCACTTATCAGTCAAATAAAGAAGCGGCAGAAAATGTGGTCAATGAAATTAAAGCACTTGGAAGAAGATCAACAAGTCTTCAGTTGGATTTAGGAAAAGTAGCTTCCTTTGATGGGTTTGTTACTGAGTTGACAGGTATTTTAGCAAATGACTTTGGTGTATCAAAAATTGATGCCTTAGTGAATAATGCAGGCACAGGCTACTACGCTTCTATTGAAGAAACGACAGAAGAAGCCTACGATGAAATGGCAACTACTCACCTAAAAGCACCATTCTTCCTTACACAGAAGTTACTTCCGTTCATTAACGAAGGAGGGAGTATTGTGAATACATCCACTGGTTTAGCTCGCTTTACCTTGGCAAACTGGTCTGCTTATGCGATTATGAAAGCGGGAATCGACGCTCTAACTCGTTATCAAGCATTAGAATTTGGCCCTAAGAAAATTAGAGTTAATTCAATAGCGCCAGGAGGTATTGCAACTGATTTTGGAGGTGGTGCATTAAGAGATAATCAAGATTTTAGTGAGTATTTAGCCAGTCAGACTGCCTTGGGTAGAGTTGGATTACCTGATGACATCGGTGGCGTAATCGTATTCCTATGCTCTGAGCAATCGAAATGGGTTAATGCTCAACGTATTGAAGTTACTGGAGGATTTCATATTTAAAAGTCGAAACCTCATTAGATACATCCTTACTGAATCCCAAATTTAAATAATTTGGGATTTTTCTATTCTCTAAGTTTGGCCATTCCGATTCTTGTAAAAGCCTCTTTGTCTTTGTGAATCTCCTCTAACATTTCTTTTCTTTCTTCAGGAACAGGGTAGTATTTTTCAGCCCATAAATTTATTTCTACAATTAATGGAAATAAATTTATTCCTTTTTCAGTCAGTTTATATAAAAATTTAGTTCTGTTTTCTGGATGTATTTCCTTGGTAATGATTCCATTTTCTTCTAAATTAAGCAATCTGGATGCTAAAATATTGGTAGCGATTTTTTCCTCTGATTTTGAAAAATCACCATAAGTGCACTCTTTTTTAAACATTAAATCACGCACAATTAAAAGAGACCATTTGTCTCCGATAATTTCTAATGAATTGCTAATTAAACAGTTGGATCTTTTTTTTGTTTGAGGCATAAAAAAATATTTAAATTACTTGCATATTGAAAGTGATTGTGTTTATATTTACACTTGCAATATGCAAGCAAAAATACAATTATAATTTAAAACAATCTACAATGAGCATAAGATTTTTAAAATCAAATCCATTTACTATGCATAAAATTAGCTTTTTGACTTTAATAGTCTTAACAACATTATCATTTAACAATCGAATTTATTCACAAAAATCAAAATTTCACATGACAGAAACAGCAGTAACTACAAAAACGCAATATGCGTTAATTGACGGTAAAAGAATTGCGTACAGAAAGTTTGGAGTCGGAACTCCTGTTATTTTAACCAATCGTTTTAGAGGGACTTTAGATACCTGGGATCCTTTATTTTTAGATCTATTAGCGAAGAACAATACGGTGATCACCTTTGATTATGAAGGCATAGGATATTCTGAAGGGGATCTGCCTTTAGACATCAGAAATGTTGCTTCAGGAGTAGTTAAATTAGCCGATGCTTTAAAAATTAACAACTTTAATGTTATGGGATGGTCTTATGGAGGCTGGGTGGCACAATATGTCACTTTTTTAAATCCAGAGAGAGTTTTAAAAACAGTGCTTATCGGGACTAATCCAATGGGGAAAAATGAAGTTCCTTTTGAGCCTGTTTTTTTAGAAAGAGCTTTAAAACCGGTTAACGATTTTGAAGATGCAGTTATTTTATTTTTTGAACCGAAGTCTGAGAAAAGCAGAAATGCTGCACAGGCTTCAATGGGAAGAATCATGGAACATACAGACTGGAGCAAAGTGCCATCAACTCAGGAAGTATTCCAACGTTATTTCGCTTCCAATGAAGCCATAGCAGAGGATAAAGAAAATTTCAGAGCGTCTTATGCCGCATTAAAAACTCCGGTACTGGTAATATCAGGAGATCATGATATTTCATTTGCTACAGAAAACTGGTTTCCTCTTCTGAAAAAATCGCCTTCAGTTCAGCATATCATCTTTCCGGAAGCAGGTCATGCCCCTCATTTTCAATATCCTGAATTAGCAACAGCGTACATTAATTCTTTTCTTGTACAGTAGTAAACAGAGAGGTAGTAAGAAACTTTAAAAGGAATCTATGAAATGCAATAGGGTAGTAGTGACAGAATTATATAATAACTCAAACAAACAACAGTTGTAGATAAAAATGGAACTGCAGGAGTGATCAGTCTCAATATTGTGAATCTAGTTTAATATATATCGATTACCTGTCAGGTTACTGTTAATCCTATGAAAATATACTTACAGTTGATGAAGCAAATCAATTCAAAAGAACTTTCTTGAACCAACAATAGCTAATCTTGCTGTAAGTATATTTACTATAAAATAACATTTCTATCTACAAGTTTATTATCCCTTAATGAATTCACAGTTTCTAAATGTAACAGAAAATTAAAAAGGGATAAAATACAACAGAAAAGCATTACATCTTACATCAGATTTTCCAGAACAACCGCCGAAGCGCCGCCGCCTCCATTACAGATCGCTGCGATTCCGTATTTCCCATGTTCCTGAATAAGAACATTAAGCAAAGTCACAATGATTCTGGCTCCTGAAGCTCCAATAGGATGACCTAATGCAACGGCACCACCGTAAATATTTACTTTGTTTAAGTCAAATCCTAAAATCAGCTGATTTGATAAAACAACGGACGAATAAGCCTCATTAATTTCAAAATAGTCTATCTGAGATAATGATAAAGATGCTTGCTTTAATGCTTTTTCAATTGCAATTGCTGGTGATGTGGTAAACCATTCCGGAGCCTGTGCGGCATCTGCAAAAGAAACTATTTTTGCCAACGGCTTTAAATTGTGCTTAAGCACCGCTTCTTCTGAAGCCAAGATCAATGCAGCTGCACCATCATTAAGATTGCTCGAATTAGCAGCTGTTAAGAAACCATCTTCCTCAAAAACGGGCTTAAGCTGTGAAATCTTTTCAGGAATCAGCTTGTAGATATCTTCATCTACCGAAAATTCAGAGATTTCCTTTTTTCCCTGAAACGGAATCGTTATCATTTCATTTTTAAATTTTCCAGTGGAGGTTGCCTCCTGCGCCTTTTTGTAAGATTGTAAAGCATACTCATCCAGCTGCTGTCTGGTATGACCGTATTTTTTTACACCAAGTTCCGCTGCGCTTCCCATATGATAATCATTATAAACATCCCAAAGGCCGTCTTTGGTCATTCCGTCCGTCATCTGTGCATTTCCTAATTTGGTTCCTTTTCTCAGATAAGAATAATGAGGAACATTGCTCATGCTTTCCATTCCGCCGGTTACAACAATATTATCTATTCCGGTCTGGATTTGTTGTGCGCCAATAGTTGTTGCTTTTAATCCTGAAGCACAGACTTTATTGATCGTTGTTGCATCACTGCTTTCAGGGATATGTGAAAATATCGCAGATTGTCTGGCTGGTGATTGCCCAACTCCCGCACTGAGAACATTACCCATATAAACACTATCTATAATTTCCGGATTAACAAGTATGCTTTCGTATGCATCTTGAATTGCAAACGCTCCAAGTTGGGTAGCGCTGTAGCCGGATAAACTTCCCATTAAACTTCCGATAGGCGTCCTTTTCGCTGCCACTATAAAAACCTCTTTCATAACTGATGATTTTGTAGATAAATATTAAGAATGTAAATATAATGAAATAATATACCGATCGGTATATTATTGTTTAGAAAATGAACTTTGTTCAAAAAAATATTTTATATTTGTGGTCTAAAAATCTTATAATGAGTATAAGCGAAAGGAAACAAAAAGAAAAAGAAGCACTGAGATTGCTGATCCTTAATGGGGCTAAAAAACTTTTCGTGGAAAAAGGTATCGAACAGACAACTATCCGAAACATAGCAGATGAAATTAACTACAGCGTAGGTACTGTTTATGTATATTTTAAAGATAAAAATGCCATATTTCACGATTTGCATTCTATTGGATTTCAGGAACTGGGGAAAGTCTTCAAAGATCTTTTCGAGATCAAAGATCCAATGGATAGACTTCGGAAAATGGGATCTGTTTATCTGAAGTTTGCTATTGAGAATTCTGAGATGTATGATTTGATGTTTAATCTTAAAGCGCCGATGGAATATCTGGAAATGCAGAAAAATGACCTTTGGTCAGAAGGTAATACAACATTCGGCTATGTTAAAAAAACAGTTGAGGAATGTATGTTGGAAGGACATTTTAAAGATAATAATTCTGAGGCTTTATCTTTTATGATCTGGAGCTTGGTGCACGGGATGTGCTGTCTGGAAATCCGTCAGAGAACAAAAGGCGTTAAATTCAGCAGCCCCGAAACCATTATGTCTGAAGGTTATAATGAATTTCTAAACATTTTAGAAAAACTATAAATTTTTTTGCTAAAAAATGAACATTGTTCAAAAAATAAACATTGTATAAATTAATGAAAAAATTATCATTTTTGCTATTAACTGGCTTTGGATTTTTCGGATTTTCACAAAGCAATCTGGATCGGTATATTAAGATCGGTCTGGAAAATAATGAAGTCATAAAACAGAAAAACTTCGACATCAGTAAAAGTCTTTTTGCTTTACAGGAGGCTAAATCAATGTTCTATCCTTCTGTAGGATTAATTGCTAACTATACCATAGCGGATGGAGGAAGAACAATTGATATTCCGATTGGCGATATGCTGAATCCTGTTTACAGCACATTGAATCAGATCACCAATTCAAATGCATTTCCGTCGTTGAAGAATCAGTCAGTATTAATTAATCCAAATAATTTTTATGATGTAAAACTTCATACTACAATGCCGCTGCTGAATTATGAGATCATTTACAATAAAAAAATCAAAACACAGCAGGCAGCATTACAGAAAATTGAGTTAGAAATTTACCAGCGCGAACTGGTAAAAGATATCAAAATTGCCTATTACAAATACCTGCAATCGGTACAAGGTATAAGGATTTACGAAAATGCTTTGTCTATTGTGAAAGAAAATCAAAGAATAAACCGGTCACTTTTTAAAAATGATAAAATCAACCGGACAGCAGTTCTTAGAAGCGATAATGAGGTAACAAGAATACAAGCCGGTCTAGAAACAGCTATTAACACCAGTAAAAGCGCTAAATCTTATCTTAACTTTCTGTTAAATCAAAAGCTGGATACAGAAATTGATATTGATGAGAATATCGTATTGCCGACAGAGCTTATTGCAGAAAATACTTCTGGCAGGGAGGAACTAAAACAGCTTGGAGAAGCAAAAAATATTAATGAAAACGTGTATCAGCTTACAAGATCCAACTGGTTTCCCAAATTGGGAGGATTTGCAGATCTTGGATTTCAGGATTTTGATTTCAGGGTAGACAAATCTTCTCGCTACTACTTTGCGGGACTTAGTCTGGAATGGAATATTTTCTCCGGTAACAAAAATAAATACAAGCTCAAGCAGGTAGATGAAGACCGTAAAAAAATAGATTCTCAGATTGATAATGTAAAGCAGCAGTTGCTCCTGCAGTTTGAAGTCGCCCAGAATAATCTGAGATCCGCTCTGGAGCAATATCAATCAGACAATCAACAGAAAGAAACGGCTAAAAAGTATAACGACGATGTTACAAAATTATACAAACAGGGTCTCGCAATCTATATAGAATTACTGGATGCTCAGAATCAGGTAGTCAATACACAGCTCAATGCCAATATTGCACTCTACAATTCCTGGATTGCTTATGCGGAACTGGAGCGTGCAAATGCTTCTTTTAATCTAAACCTAGAAAAATAATACAACAATATGACTAAAAAAATAACAACTCTTCTGCTTTTGGCATTGCTTGCCACGTCCTGCAAAGAAGAAAAAAAAGATTTGAAACCATTTTCGTCCTCCGATGTTATTGCAATAAAAACAGCGGATGTTGGATCAATGGCTCTGGCTTCCAATATCAGTGCATCGGGTCTGGTATCAACAGAAAATGAAACTACATATTCCTTTAAAATTGGCGGAGTGGTCAGCGGAATCTTTGTAGAAGAAGGACAGTTTTTTAGAAAAGGTCAGCTTTTGGCGACTCTTGACGAAACGGAAATCCGTTCAGGACTCAACCAGTCAGACCTTAATGTTCAGAAATACGAACGCGACTATAAACGTGCCACTAATCTCTATAAAGATAGTGTTTATACTCTGGAACAAGTTCAGAATACAAAAACGGGTCTTGATATTGCCCGCAGACAGAAGGATGCTGTTGCCTTCAACGTAAGATATTCAAAAATTTATGCAACAGCGGATGGATTTGTTTCCAAAAAAGCAGCCAATAAAGGTGAAATCGTTGGTCCTGGATCGCCTGTTTTAATTATTAATGAAACAAGTAATAACAATAATTATGTATTAAAAGTTGGACTTACCGACACAGAATGGGCTTCTGTAAAGACAGGACAAAAAGCGGTGGTTACTTTGGATGGGTATCCCGATAAAACATTTGATGCTTTTGTATTCAGGAAATCACAGACCGCCGATATGGCACTCGGGTCTTTTCAGGTAGAGCTTAAACTAATTCTGAATAATAGTAAGCCTGCATTAGGTATGTTTGGAAAAGCTGAGATTAAGACAGATCAATCCGAAAATTTTATCACTGTACCTTACAATTCTCTGATTGAAGCGGACGGAAATAACGCTTTTGTTTTTGTGGTGCAAAACAACAAAGTAAAAAAAAGACCCATTACGATTGCCAGATTTGAGAAAGATAAAGTCTATGTAAGTGGCGGGCTTCATAAAGAGGATAAGATCGTGATCTCCAATAGTGCCTATCTTAACGAGCAGTCAACCATTAAAATTATCAATTAAGAAACGATGAAAATTACAAATTTTGCCGTCAAAAACTACCAGTTTACACTGATTATATTTCTTCTCGTTGCGGTTGTCGGGTTGTTAACCTTATTTACAATGCCGAGATCTGAAGATCCGTCTACACATCCGCCTCAATATCTTATCACGGTAATTTATCCGGGAACCAGCCCTAAAGATATGGAAGAGCAGGTAGTAAAACCTATTGAAAATAAGATCTACGGACTGGAAAATATTGATAAGATCCTGACTACAGTGGAAGATGGTGTTGCTGCTTTTGAAGTTAAATTTAAATATGGAGTAGACGTTGATAATAAATATCAGGAGATTTCTACCGAGATCAATGCTTTAAAAAACAGCGAACTTCCCAAAGACATTTATCAGATTAAGACAGAAAAAATATCATCTTCAGATGTTAAAATTCTTCAGGTAGCATTAGTTTCAGAAAATGCTTCTGAGAAAAAACTGCACGATGAGGCAGACAAACTTAAAACCAGGCTGGAAAAAATTACTAATCTTAAGAACGTAATCTACTCAGGCGTTCCGGAGCAGGAAATCAGAGTAGATTTACAATTGGAAAAGCTGGCAAACCTAAGAATTCCTCTGAATGTGGTAATGGGAAGCCTCCAGAGTGAAGCAGCTGATATTCCGGGTGGCAGTATTGATATGGGAACCAAAGTTTTCAATGTGAAGACAAGCGGTAAGTTTAAAAACGATGAAGATGTAGCCAATACAGTGATCTATAATGCAAACGGAAAAATCATCTATATGAAGGATGTTGCTAAAGTAGGCTATAAATCTCAGACCGTTGATCACATTACGCGAATAAACGGTCACAGATGTGTTTTGGTAAGTGCCGGAATGAAAGATAATGTTAATATTACCGATGTTCAGAAGGAATTTGAACCTATTCTTAAACAATTTTCGGAAGAACTTCCCCCAAATATAAAACTCGTTAAGAATTTCGATCAGGCTAATATGGTTTCCCAACGCCTTGGTCATTTAGGTTTTGATTTTGGTTTAGCCATTGTTTTAGTGATAATTACTTTGCTTCCATTAGGCTCAAGAGCTTCGGTAATTGTAATGATTTCGATCCCGCTTTCACTGGCATTGGGATTAATTGCTATGAACGCTTTAGGATTTTCCTTAAATCAACTGAGCATTGTCGGGTTGGTAGTAGCATTAGGGCTACTGGTGGACGACAGTATTGTTGTTGTAGAAAATATTGAAAGATGGCTTCGCGAAGGACATTCTAAAAAAGATGCAGTTTTAAAAGGTACAAAACAGATCGGACTGGCAGTTGTAGGCTGTACAGCGACATTAATTATTGCATTTTTACCATTGGCATTTCTTCCGGATGTAGCAGGAGAATTTATCAGAAGCCTCCCTATGGCGGTTATTACAAGTGTTTTGGCATCAATGCTGGTGGCTCTTACGCTTGTTCCGTTTTTGGGAAGCAAATTCCTGAAAACCCACGAGCACGGAGAAGGAAATGTTTTTCTCAAGTATCTGCAGAAATTCCTTACCAACAGCTATAAGGGAATTATGCCGAAAGCTCTGAAGTATCCTAAAATTACCGTCGCCATATCTATTGCGCTTAGTGCACTGGCATTTGTTTTATTCGGTTTTACAGGATTTAAATTATTTCCGACTTCTGAAAAGCCGATGTTTCTTATTAATATTAAAACGCCTTTACAGTCTAATATCTCCGAAAGTAATCGTGTAGCGAGGATGGTTGAAACTGAACTGAAAAAACATTCAGAGATTATTTATTTTACATCGAATGTGGGAAAAGGAAATCCTCAGATCTATTACAATGTGCATCCACAAGACCGTAAATCTGATTTTGCACAGATCTTTGTACAGCTTGAAGACGAAGCCAAACCGGAAACAAAAACAGCTTTGATTGAAATATTAAGACAGAAATTCAGAACGATGCCTTATGCAAAAGTGGAAGTTAAAGACTTTGAACAGGGGTCGCCTATTGAGGCGAATATCGTAGTCCGTCTCTTCGGAGAAGATCCGGCTATTCTCAGAAAATTGTCTTCGCAAGTGGAAAACATCCTGCGTAAGCAGAAAGGAACCGTGTACATCAACAATGAACTGAATACTTATAAAACCGATATAAAAGTAAAAATAAGCAAAGAAAAAGCAAGAACATTGGGTGTATTGACAAGTGAAGTAGATAAAGTAATTCGTCTTGCAATAGCTGGACTTCCGGTGGGAGATTATATTGATGACCGAGGTGATGCAAGAACTGTAACGATTACATTGCCGAGAGAAAAGTTTTCCAATTTGGATGTTCTTAGAAATCTATATGTCAATAATGTGCAGGGTGCGCCTGTTGCACTTAACGAAATTGCAACAGTCACTTTTGAAACATCACCTACAGCGATTAATCATTTTAATAAATCCAGATTTGCGAAAGTCTCAGCAATGACTGCCAAAGGTTATTATGCGAATGATTTGTTGGTAGATATCGTTCCGCAGCTGGATAAGCTGAAGATGCCTAAAGGATATTACTACAAATTGTCCGGTGAAAAAGAATCGGAAGGTGATGCTTTGGGAGGAAGCTTTATTTCGGTAATCATTCTGAGTACATTTCTTTTTATAGCGGTACTCCTGCTGCAGTTCAAAACTTTTAAAGGAATCATTATTGTCCTTTCGATTATTCCGCTGGGTGTTTTGGGAGGTGTTACTCTTCTTATGATTAACGGCGATCCTATGTCGCTGGTTGCTATTATAGGATTTATCGGACTTTCAGGAATTCAGGTTAAAAATTCACTACTTCTGGTTGATTTCACAAACCAGCTAAGACTTGAAGGTAAATCGATAGATGAGGCAATAGCCATTGCAGGCGAAACCCGTTTTTTGCCGGTAGTACTTACTTCATTTACAGCAATATGCGGATTGATTCCATTAGCACTAAATTCTAATCCCTTAATCGCTCCTTTAGCAATAGTATTAATCGGAGGGCTTATCAGTTCTACGATTCTGTCAAGAATTGTAACGCTTATTATGTATAAACTGATTCCGCCGAGTCTGGAAACAGAGGACGGACAGGAAATAAATGAGCTCCCAACATAAATTTAAATACAATGAAAGAATACATTCTAATTACCGGTGCATCATCCGGAATCGGCTATCAAATGGCTATCCAACTTGCTGAAAAAGGAAAGAATCTGATTCTTGTAGCGAGAAATGAAGAAAAACTAAAAAAATTACAGGGAGAACTTGTAAAGTCGTATCATGTTTCTGTACATCATTTAGTTAAAGATTTATCAAATCCTGAAAATGCTGTTGCACTTTATAATGAAGTGATTCAGGAAAAGCTTCTGGTAACAGGTCTTGTGAATAATGCAGGAATCGGGACCTATGGAGAATTTATAGAAACTCCGCTAGAAGAAGAGCTTAAAATGATTAACCTGAATATTTCCAGTCTTGTCGTTCTCACTAAACTCTTTGCCAAAGATATGGTGGCAAGAAAATCCGGCAGAATTATGAATATTGCCTCATTGATGGCATTTTTACCTTTTCCTTACTATTCGGTGTATTCCGCTACAAAAAGTTTTGTACTGGCTTTTACGGAAACTTTGGCTTCCGAACTGGAAGGGACAGGGGTAGTGATAACAGCTCTTTGTCCTGGTTCGGTAGATACAGGATTTTATAATCAAGAAATGCTCAGATCAAAAATGCTGGAAACGAGCAAACCTATACATCCTGAAGTAGTTGCAGAAGCCGGTGTTAAGCTTTTATTATATGGCAAAGGCAAAAAAATTGTTGGTTTTATGAATTGGTTTATGTCAAATGTTCCGCGCGTAACTCCTGATTTTCTGATGATGAAAATTAAAAAGAAACTTTCGCAAAAAAATCATTAACATATAAAAGATATAGGAAATGGAACAATTTGATGTCGTTGTAATAGGATCCGGACCAGGTGGGTATGCTGCTGCTATAAGAAGTTCACAACTCGGTTATAAAACTGCAATTATTGAAAAATATGATACACTGGGAGGGACTTGTACTAATGTAGGATGTATTCCTACCAAAGCACTTCTGGACAGTTCGGAGCATTATTTTCAGGCAATTAATAATTTTCAGAGTCACGGCATCACTCTTGACAATGTGAAGTTAGATTTTAGTCAGTTTATTGAAAGGAAAAATCAAGTCGTGCGGCAGAATACGAATGGTCTAAACTTTCTGATGTCCAAAAATAAAATTACAGTTTTTACCGGAACCGCCTACTTTTTAAATAATGAGGTGGTTAAAGTAACAAAGGATAGCCAAACCGTGGCAGAGATCAAAAGCAGCTATTTTATTATTGCTACAGGATCAAAACCTGCTTCTCTGCCCAATATTTTAATTGATAAAAAAGAATAATAACTTCTACGGAAGCATTGTCACTAAAGGAAAAACCGAAAGATATAATAATTATAGGCGGTGGAGTAATAGGTGTTGAGATGGCTTCAATATTTAACAGAATTGGCACTAAAGTATCCGTTATTGAGTATGCCGACGAACTTATCCCTTCTATGGACAGAGAACTCGGTAAAACACTCAGAAAAATTCTCAAAAAGGAAGGCGTTGAAGTACATATCAATAAAAAATTGCTTAGAACAGAAATTTCAGGTGAGAAAGGCAGCGTCATTTACACCGATGAAAATCTGAAAGAAAATAATATCCAGGCAGAATATATTTTAATGGCTGTCGGCAGAAAACCTTACACCAATGGACTTGGGCTTGAAAATACTGATATTGAAACAGATATGAATGGTCGTATTAAAACCAATCATCATTTACAGACTAAAATTCAGAACATTTATGCTATAGGAGATGTTGTTTCAGGACCTATGCTTGCCCATAAAGCGGAGGAAGAAGGTGTTTTCGTTGCTGAAATTATTAACGGGCAGAAACCTCATATTAACTATGACAGGATACCCGGTGTCGTTTATACCTGGCCTGAAGTAGCTTCTTTAGGATTTTCCGAAGAAGAATTAAAAAAGAACGGTATTACTTACAAAGTAGGTAAGTTCCCTTTCTCAGCAAATGCCAAAGCAAGAGCGGCTATGGAAAAAGAAGGTTTTACCAAAGTCCTTACCGGAACTAAATATGGAGAGATTCTTGGCGTCCACATCATAGGACCAAGAGCGGCAGATCTAATAGCACAATGTGTTGTAGCTATGGAATTTGAAGTAACCGATTCTGAACTTTTCAAAATATCATATGCGCATCCTACATACTCGGAGACCTTAAAAGAGGCATTTATGATTGCAAAGGAGAATCGGGCATTGAATATTTAAGAAAACAATATAATGTAAACATACTATGAATATAAAAAAAGTAGCGATTGTGGGATACAATCGTACTCCATTTGCGAAATACAATACTGCGTTTAAGGATGCTAAAAATCAAGATTTGCTTGTCTCTGCTCTTGATGGTCTTGTAGAGAGGTATAATCTTGAAGGCAAGTTAATTGGTGAAGTAGTAAGCGGATCTGTAGTCAAACATATTTCGGAAAGTAATCTTGTCCGAGAATCTGTTATGAAGACAAAGCTGAATCCTGCTACACCAGCTTGTGATCTACAACAAGCGTGTGCTACAGGAATAGAATCTGCTATTTACATTGCCAACAAAATTGCACTGGGACAAATAGACAGTGGGATTGCTTGCGGTGTTGAAGCGATGAGTAACGTTCCTTTTAAAACCAGTGAAAAGCTTCGCAAAATACTATTGAAAGCAAGTCAGGAGAAAGTTATGCTCAAAAAGCTCAAACATTATTCAAAAATCAGTTGGAAAGACCTGCTACCAATTCCGTATGCAGGAAAAGAACCCGAAACCGGCTTGGTAATGGGGGAACATACCGAAATAACAGCTAAATATTACAAAATATCCCGTCAGGATCAGGATGCACTTGCTTATAAAAGCCATTATAATCTGGTGAAAGCTTATGATGAAGGTTTCTTTGATGATATGGTCACACCTTATCTTGATCTTAATATTGATAACAATTTCCGCAGAGATACAAGCTTGGAGAAGCTGGGAAAGCTTCGTCCTGTATTTGACAAGGAAAAAGGAACGCTTACAGCAGGAAATTCCACACCATTCACAGATGGTGCATCTTCTGTTTTGCTAGCTAGTGAAGCGTGGGCAGAAGCTAATGGACTTCCGATATTGGCATATATTTCAACTTCTGAAGTTGCAGGTATAGAATATGTCATTAATCAACATAATTTATTGCTTGCACCTGTCAACGCGGTAGCAAGAATGTTAAAACGGACGGATATCAGATTAGAAGATTTTGATTTTTATGAGATTCACGAAGCATTTGCCGCCCAAGTTCTGGCAACATTAAAAATCTGGGAAAATGATGATTTGTCCAGACAATTTGGACTGGAAAGAGCTTTGGGAAGAATTGATCGTGAAAAACTTAATGTTAAGGGAAGCAGCCTTGCTGTGGCACATCCCTTTTCAGCAACAGGCACTAGAATTATAGCTACATTGGCAAAACTTTTAAATGAGAAAGGAAGTGGTAGAGGACTCATATCAATCTGTGCTGCGAGAGGGCAGGGTGTGTCGATGATTTTAGAGAGATAGTAGAGGTTAATAGAGAAATTGAATTATAATGTTTGTTAATAAAGTTTAAAAGCCGTTTAATTTTAATATTACCATCAATTATAATTTGCATTTATCAAAATTATGTTTCATAAAATATGCAATAAGGTTATTTATTGTTTTAATGAATTGTTATACAGTTGTTTATTTAGTGGAAAGCATTTGTAAAGCATTATTTAAGCTAAAAATCTTATTGGAAAATGAATTAAAAATTGACTTTAATCAATATTTTTTTTTAATATATATCAACTAGAAAATGCCTTAGTTATTACGATTTTTGTTAAAAAAGATACTAATGATTGAAAACTTTGTTAAAAATTGTAATCGTAGTTTTTTGAATACGCCTATTATCTTCGATTAATGTACTAAATAAAAATAATGTTGCGATTTGCATCTTTTTTCATATTTAATCTATTAGAAAGCTTTAAATAACTCAATTTTAAAATAATATACAGATATAAACGATGAAATTGTTTTTTAGAAGTTTTAAATTGATAAATTTATATTTACTGTTTTCAAAAGAATTAAAAAACGATAGAATTTTTGGACTTGATGTACTGAGATTTTTTGCAATTATTACAGTGATTATAGATCATGGTAAATTTATTTTTCCAGAAAAAATAATAAAATTTCATGATTACATAAAAATTGACGGAGTAACAATCTTTTTTGTACTAAGCGGCTTTTTAATTGGCGGTATTCTAATAAGACAATTAGAAAAAAATACTCCAAGTTTTACTTCGCTGATAGATTTTTGGATCAAAAGATGGTTTAGAACTCTTCCTACCTATTTTTTAATTCTGCTAATACTTACAATTTGTTACTACATTCAGGATCCTTCATTTACTTTTGAAAAGATCAGCAAATACTATTATTTCTGTCAGAATTTATTTTATCCCACAGGTATTTATTTTGCAGAATCTTGGAGTCTAAGTGTTGAAGAATGGTTTTATTTCACCGTTCCTCTAATTATATTTATTCTTATTAATTTGTTCAAATTAAAACCTAAAAATTCAATTTTTTTTACGGCATTGTTTATTTTATTATTTGTCACCTTATTAAGGTATGATTTGTATTTCGATAATGATAATACAGATTTTCATCATCAAGTAATTTTTCGCTTAGACAGTATCATGTATGGTGTTTTAGGAGCTTATATTAACTATTATTACTCAAAATATTGGGACAAATTTTCTCATATGTTATTTATAAGTGGAATATTAATTTTTCTATTCCAAAAATTTTATAACATATATTATATATATAATTCTAATATTACGGCATCCATAGGAAATTTTTATAATATTGTTTTAGAATATAGCTTGACATCTTTGATGACATTATTATTACTTCCTTATCTTTCAAATATAAAAAAATCAAAGTATAAAATCGGAAACACGATCACTATTATAAGCCTAATTTCCTATTCTATGTATCTTACGCATATGACATTAATTAAAGTTATGATTTTAAAAAATATTCCTTGGACGATTTTAACAACCAATTACAATATTATTATCCCAACTTTCTATTTTCTTTATTGGTCGCTAACATTTATATTTTCAATTATAATTTATAAAATTTATGAGTTACCGATAACTAATTTGAGATATAAACTTAATTTCAATAAAAATCATAGTAAATAACAAATTTTAACTTTACAAATTATACAATTTTTATTTAACGATTTTTAAATAAATCAACGAGTTACTAAAGCCATAAAATAGTTCCGTTCTATTTATTTTACACTAAACGAAAATCACCTAAAATCCCAGTCCATTAAATATTTCATATTTGGTTTAATGAGTAACAATTTGGAAAGTCTCAAATAAATATTAAAAAAATGTACAGTAAACTGATTTTATATTTTAATAGCTTGCTGAGTTCACCTATTGATTCAGAAGAAATAAGACTTATTAAAGAGATATTCAAGCATAGAACAGTATTAAAAAATCAATTTTTTATACAAGAAGGAGATGTAAATAAACTAACCGGATTTATTGTTAAAGGATCTTTCAAGCAATTCTATCTTGATGAAAAAGGAGAAGAAAAGATTACTGATCTATTTATAGAGAACTGTTGGATAAGGAACAATGAAAGTATATTAAAAAACATACCTTCGTCATATTATATTCAAGCGTATCGAAGATCTGAGATATTAGTAGTAACACAAGAAGATGCTGAAAAATACCTTCTCAATGAACCATTTATTATTGAGATATGCAGAATTCTTTTAGAAAAAAAATCCATACAACTTCTAAAACATATTTATATTAATAGTCTTCCAGTTGCAAAACAGAAAATAAAAGAACTTGAAAACTCTCGACCTGAATTTTTTCAGGAGTTTCCACAGCATCTTATTGCTTCCTATCTTGGACTGACAAAAGAAACCTACAGTAGGATAAGAAATGGTATACAAAAAACAAATAAACTATTTTAAGATTAATTTATTTTCCCAGAAGAATATTAAAATTTGATTATTACATCAAAATTGGAGGTGTAATCATCTTTTTCTATTACAATTAAACTGTTCACTGATTTTATTTTACGAAAATCAAAGTTCAGAAGGAATTTTTTATAAAAGATTTCGCAGCTTCTTTAAAACTGTACAACAGTTGTACACCTTAATCTTTGTAAGGTATTGTAAATAAATAGATTTCTGAGTTTTGTATCGGGAAGTAAATACAAAAATTTATCCTAAGTTATATTTATTCTAAAAATAGGAAAATCAAAGTCTGTATGTTCTGACAGACTTTGATTTAAAAACTCTTTACCAGTTCACAAACATAAACTTATCCTTCCACGGAAGCTTCACAAGACCGATTCCCCACGAAAGTCTTTCCAGTAAAATATCCTGCGTTTTTCGTTCTACGGTAAGAGTGCAGTCGTGGTCGGAGACAACCAGTTTTCCGGGACGTTGAAAAAATTCATTCCGGAGTAATTCTGCAGATGATGTTTTCATAGCGCTCCAGTTATGCTGAACACTTTCTATCAGATTTTTAACTTGAGTTTTGTGTTTACGCGTAAGCTTAATATGTCGGTTGATCGATTGATGAAGAGGGATATTGCACAAAAATTTCTCAAATAGCATGTCGTATTCAGGAGCATTTATTTTTCCGGTAGCAATATAATGAAGCAGATGCGCACCCAATTCCGGATCTGAAAGCTGATTAGATTTCTTGTCCAGAAGATCACAATGCTCGAAAAAAGTTTTCATAAACGGATGAATCAGAATCAGCCCGGCATTTTGAACATATTGTCCTTCATCAGAAATAATTTCTTCAGCTTTTTGTTCAGAATTCTTGTCATTCTGTATTACCACATCATTGATTTCCGTAAAATTTTGCTCATTTTTTTTCGTTGTCTTTTTTGTATTTTGATCGTTTTTGATGAATGTCTCTTCAATTTTTTCAATCAATTCAGCCTCTTTGATGATCGGAAATATCTTTAATACTGTTTTTAGGTTATGAAAATGATTTTTCACAAAAAATAAATCTTTTGATAAAGCCTCAGATTTCAGTATTTCTTCTAAAAAATAATCCTCAATATGAATGTTCGGAGATTTCAGATGTCCCGACAAAATGTTTAAAATCAGTCTCCATACAATGATTCTGTTCATCTGATCCTGCTTTGAGATCAACTGTGTAATCTCAGATTCTAAATTGATTTTTGCTTTATCTTTTAAAATAACATTGCATAATTGGGCAATTTGTCCGTCAGAAAGCTGATGAATGATTCTTTCCTGTACATTTCTTTTAGAAAAAACAGGAAGAATGCAGCTTTGAAAATTTTCAGCCTGAATAATGGCGTTAAATACCTTTGGCTCAAGCAGAGAAAGACTTTTTTTATCAGAATTCCACCATGGCATACTTCCTCTTTCCAAAAAATAAATAAAGCTTTGAAGAATTTTTTCCTGATTGGTCACCAGATACGCTTCAGAATTATTTGCTGTAAACTCATCTGAATTTAAAACAGGGTTTGTAACCTCAGATAATTTCTCTTCGAAAACTTGGGCAATTTTATCTTTCAGATCAGAATTTAATGCGCTGCTTTTTACATCCAGATTCAATTCCAGTTTAGGGATCTGCAAAATGTGGTCTTCTAATCTGTGTTCAAAAGTACTGAGGTATTTCTCTATTTTCGGAAACACATCCATCGACAGAAAACTGTTGATATCATCTTTTATACTCAGTCCTTTTTCTTTATTATTTACCGTAATTTCAATAAAAACTTTCTGAATGATATGATCTTGCTTCACATTAAATAAATTTGGGTTATACAATGGTGGAATTACCGTAAAATGCCTATTTCTTGTCAAATTCTCCACCCCAGAAACCTGCAGGACAAAGGCTGTATTTGGATCTCTGTTTTGCACTCAGTCTGCATCCGCAACCTCTTATGAAGCCGTCTTTCGGAGCATCTGAAACTTCCAGAGTCTGAGGATGAATCCATTTTTGGGTATTGCAGTTGTTTCCGTTTTTCAAAGGACAGGCGTTACAGATTTCTTCTCTTACAGAAAAAACAACTTCTTCGTCCTGATTTGCCATACCCAGTTTTGATCTTAATTCATTAAAATGGCCGCCAATGATTTCATTGCGCTTGCCAAAAAGAGTTTTAATATTCATTGTGATTAAAGTTTAAATTATGGGGTCAAAATTAGAGGAAGAAAAACCGTCTGACGAATAATAAGACCTCGCTGTTCTGTCTTTGCAGTAGATCATAAACTTTTGTTCTGATAATAAAAACGATAAATTTTTTAATTCAGAAAAGGATGAAATCTGATCAGATTTCGGGATCAGATCTTTTCAGATATTGATAATTGGAAAAAATATTGAGCGGATAAAAAAATCAAAAGAGAATCTCACAACATTATACTTAAAAAAATCATTTTTTATTCCTTAAAATCATCTTCAGTTAACAGTGTTTATTTCACAAGCCTTAGATCAGGATAAATTTTTGTTAAATGTAGTGTGTGTTAATTGTTTGATTGTCATTAATTTATGTTGATTTGTTTTTTGAATTAAATAAAAATTCAAAAAAAGCATTTACTGCAAAGACAGGATGGAACCCCCAAAATATTCGTTTTTTAAGTCGGGCTGATTGTATGTTTGCACCATAATACTAAAGAACAAAAATTATGATAAAAGAAGTATTAACAGTTTTAAAAAATGAGTTGCATTCTGCCGGTTTAGCAGATGTTGTTGTTAACGACATCGCAAAGCATGAAGACGGAGCTGCGGGACTTGATAATAAAGTGGTGATTACCTTACTGAACGTTCAGGAGGAATCTACCATGAAAAATATCTCAAGATATGTAAAAAATACATCCAATGTTACAAAAATGGAAAGTCCTTCGGCGTATGTAAATCTTTTCGTAATGGTTACAGCCAATATGACGGATTATGACAGTGCTTTAATAAACATTTCAAAAGTTATTGAGGTTCTTCGTTCAAAAAATGTATTGGAATACGTTGCAACCGGTATCGGAGAAAGCAATTTTACTTTCAGAACAGAAATGTACGCCGTTCCCTTTGAGCAGCTAAGTTACATCTGGGGTTTATTGGGCGGAAAGATCATTCCTTCCGTAATGTATAAAGTAAGTGTGGTTAAGATTGGAGCTAAAAATGCTTCTGATGTTCAGCTTATTAATGATGTTGATATCAAGGATATTACGGTTAAATAATATCAGAAAACAAATAACCCTTTAATTTAAAATTTATGAACATACCAAATCCGACGACACCCGGTGTCTCTATTGAAGAACTGCCAAAACTTCCCAACTCCATTGCATTGGTAGAAACTGCTGTACCTGTATTCATAGGATATACCGAACGAAAGCCTTCCGAAGACAATGATACTAGCGTACCTGATTATAAGCCATCAAAGATCAGCTCTCTTCTGGATTTTGAGAAAAAATTCGGGAGCGCAAAAATGGAAAGTATTACATTAAAAGATACTGATGCAGGAATAACAGTTTTAGAACCAAAGGCAAAATTTTTAATGTATCATTCCTTACAAATGTATTTTGCTAATGGAGGCGGTGCTTGCTACATCGTTTCTGTGGGAGATTACAATGCAGCACAGGTGGAAAAATATCTTTTGGAATCAGGGTTAAATTTAATCAATAATATAAAAGAGCCACTTCTTCTTATTTTCCCGGATGCCGTATCATTAAATTCTCCAAATGACTTTCATGAATTATATAATACCACAATTGCTAAAGCCGAATCTGCAGGAGAATCCAAAAATATGTTTGCCCTATTAGATACCTACTACGGAAATTCCACTACAAAAATAGGAAATCTTACTGCGGTAGAGAGTTTCAGAAATACAGTAAATTCCTCAAGTTATGCGGCAGCTTATTTTCCTCATCTGAAAACGGTTCTAAATTATCATTTTGATGAAAAAATAACTCCTGTTTCTCACCTCGATACTCATAATCAGCCCGTTGGAATTGCCAATGGTGTAACATTAGAGTCCCTGAAAACAGCAAATTCTTCATTATACAATCAGATAAAAGAATTACTGAAATCTCTGAAAGTAGTTTTGCCTCCATCATCTGCAATAGCAGGAGTTTACGGAAGAATAGACAATACAAGAGGAGTCTGGAAAGCGCCCGCCAATGTAAGCTTAAATTACGTAACAGCTCCGACTGAAAAAATTTCCGACGAAGAACAATCCGGTTTAAACATTGATGATGAAGGAAAATCAATCAACGCTATCAGAAGCTTCACAGGAAAAGGAACCTTGGTTTGGGGAGCCAGAACGCTGGATGGAAAAGATAAAAAAGAAGATGAAAAAGATAACGAGTGGAAATACATCCACGTACGCCGTTATTATAACATGCTTAAACAGTCAATAAGCATAGCGCTTAACGAAAAATTTATCAATCAGCCTCATGTCATTCATACATGGTTAAGAGCAAAAGCAATGATTGAGAATTTTCTTAATCAGCAATGGATAGACGGAGCATTGGCGGGAAACTCTCCCAAAGAAGCTTACAAAGTTGAGGTAAAATCCGGAGGAACAAACATCATGGATGTAAAAATTGAAGTAGCATTAGTACGTCCTGCAGAGTTTATTGTATTAAATTTTTCTCACAAACTATAACACAACCAAAATAAATCACAACAAAATATTGAAGTTCTGCTTCGAGTGATAATTAATATTAACTTAAAAATTTTAACAAATGAATTACAAAACCCCTGGAGTCTATGTGGAGGAAGAGACAAAATTTCCGCCTTCCGTAGCGCAAGTTGAAACAGCTATTCCCGCTTTTATCGGATATACAGAAGGAGGGACACAAAACAAACCTACGAGAATCTCGTCCATGCTGGAATTTGAAGAACTTTTTGGAAAAGCATATGCCGAAACTTTTGCTGTAGCTTTCAAAGATGGTGCTGCAACAGCAGTTCAGCCAAAGGTAAGCGATTTCAAAATGTATTACGCGATGCAAATGTATTTTGCCAATGGAGGCGGACCTTGCTATATTGTTTCGGTAGGCGATTATAAGGATGATGTTACTGTTGGAACCATTGCAACTCAGCAAGGAACTCTTTTATACGGTCTTGAATTATTAAAAAAAGAAGACGAGCCTACACTTATTGTTTTTCCTGATCTTCAAAGTTTAATTCCTGCGGCTGAAGATATTGTCTTAGCTGAAATTGCTGCAGAAGTAACAGAAAATAATAAGCTTGTTGCCACTGCCGCAAAAAATGCTGCTGAAGCTGTTGCCAATACTTTAGATGGTGAGGTTCTACGAACCGCCATTGCCAATGCTGTTGCTAAGGCTAATAGCTATAAAATTATTGAGTCTAATGATCCAATTAAAGTAGCCGAAGCTCAGGCTGCACAAACTGTAATTGTTGCTATTCAAAATGCCGCGGTTGCTCCAAATGCCACTGTTAATAGTGTTAAGTCTGTTGCTCAAAGTGCTGTTAATGTTTTTCAAACAGATCTTGCTAATGCTACTGCTATTGCTTTGGTTGCAACAACAGCACACTCTTTGGTTATGTCTAGAAAAGAAGACGAAGACGGTATTAATAAAGAACTAATATACTCTTTATATGACAGCGCCTTAGATCAGGCAGAATCTATGAAAGACAGGTTTGTTATTATGGATGTTTTAGGAGATGATGCTACTTTCAGAAATAAAGTAACATCTACAGGACTAAAATACGGAGCAGCTTATTATCCGAACCTTAAAACAATTTTAACGTACGCTTTTAAAGAAGATAAGGTTTCTGTGATGGGTGCTTCCGGTGTAACAACCTTAGCAGAATTAAAATTAAAAAATTCTGAACTGTACAATCAGGCTAAGGCGGCAATTGAATCCCAAAAAGTAGTTTTAGCTCCATCTTCAACAATGGCGGGTGTTTACGCTAAAGTGGACAGCACTTCCGGAGTATTCAAAGCTCCTGCAAATACAGGACTTAATTATGTTGATTCTCCCGTTATTAAAATTTCCAATAAACGTCAGGATGAACTTAACGTAGATCCGGCTTCAGGAAAATCCATCAACGTTATCAGATCTTTTACAGGAAAAGGAACATTGGTTTGGGGTGCAAGAACGTTAGACGGCAACAGCAACGAATGGAGATACATTTCAGTACGCAGATTCTTCAACATGGTGGAAGAATCCGTGAAAAAAGCAACGGAACGTTTCGTATTTGAACCGAACACAGCCAATACATGGGTTCGCGTACAGACGATGATCGAAAACTTCCTGAACCAGCAGTGGCAGGACGGAGCATTGGCAGGAAGCAAGCCGGAAGAAGCTTATTATGTAAGCGTTGGCTTAAATAAAACCATGTCTGCACAGGATATCCTTGAAGGCAGAATGATCGTGGAGATCGGTATGGCGGCAGTTCGTCCGGCAGAATTTATTGTTCTTCGTTTCTCACACAAACTGCAGGAAGCGTAAAAATTAAACAAACAAATAACAAAATTAAATCAAGACAATTATGAATACATATCCATTAGTAAAGTTTTCCTTTGAAGTAGACTGGGGCGGAACGAACATCGGTTTTCAGGAAGTTTCGGGATTAAGCATCGAGCGCGATATCATTGAATACAGACAGGGCGCAAGTCCGGATTTCAGCAAGATCAAAATGCCGGGAATGGCAAAATTCGGAAACATTACTTTAAAAAGAGGAACTTTCAAAGGTGATAACGATTATTTCGAATGGTTGCAGACCGTTCAGATGAACACGGTAGAAAGAAGATCGATTACGATTTCTCTTTTAGACGAGAACGGCGCACCTGCGGTAACATGGAAAGTGAAAAATGCCTTCCCATTGAAATTACAGTCAACCGATCTGAAAGCTGAAGGTAATGAAGTGGCAATCGAAACTTTGGAAATTGCGCACGAAGGTTTAACTATTGAACATAACTAAATATTAATTTTAAATTTTTAACAAAATGAATTACAAAACACCAGGTGTTTACGTGGAGGAACTGGCAAAATTTCCGCCTTCTGTAGCACAAGTAGAAACAGCGATCCCTGCTTTCATCGGATATACAGGAAAAGGACCAAAAAATGAGCCGACAAGAATCTCTTCGCTGTTGGAATATGAAAATCTTTTCGGTAAAGGAAAAAACGAAGGTAAAGAGATCAAAATTTCTATTAAAGACAATACTGTCTCTACCACTTTTGAAGATAGTAAATTAGGTAAATTCAAAATGTACCATGCTATGCAAATGTATTTTGCAAACGGTGGCGGTCCATGTTATATTGTTTCTGTTGGAGTCGCTTCAGGATATCCTACAGAAGTATTAAAAAGCGAATTAGAAACAGGACTTAAGACTCTTGAAAAAGAAGATGAGCCTACGCTTATCGTTTTCCCGGATGCAGAATCTTTACCAACATTAGAGGCTTACGGTTTGTATGGATTGGCTTTGGATCATGCAGAGGAAATGAAAGACAGGTTTGTTATTATGGACGTTCTTGGAGATGATCTTACTTTCAGAAATAAAGTAGTTTCTACAGGTTTAAAATACGGAGCTGCTTATTATCCGAAATTGGAAACTGTTTTAACTCATAGCTTTGAAGATGAAGATGTTAAAATTACAAGTTTTGAAGAAAAAGATATCTCAGGAAATGTTTTGTCTCTTCCAGATGGCTATGTAAACAATTTAAAATGGCTAAAATCCAACAGAACAGAGCTGTATAATAAAGCTAAAGCAGCAATCGAGTCTGAAAAAGTAGTGATGGCTCCGTCTTCAGCAGTTGCGGGTGTGTATGCTAAAGTAGACAGCACTTCCGGAGTATTCAAAGCACCTGCTAATGTTGGACTTAGCTATGTAGTGGCTCCTACAGTAAAAGTTTCTCACGAAGATCAGATGACTCTTAATGTAGATCCTACTTCAGGAAAATCCATCAACGTTATCAGATCTTTTACAGGAAAAGGAACATTGGTTTGGGGTGCAAGAACGCTTGACGGCAACAGCAACGAATGGAGATACATTTCAGTACGCAGATTCTTCAACATGGTAGAAGAATCCGTGAAAAAAGCAACGGAACGTTTCGTATTTGAGCCGAACACAGCCAATACATGGGTTCGCGTACAGACCATGATCGAAAACTTCCTGAACCAGCAGTGGCAGGACGGAGCATTGGCAGGAAGCAAGCCGGAAGAAGCTTATTATGTAAGCGTTGGCTTAAACAAAACCATGTCTGCACAGGATATCCTTGAAGGCAGAATGATCGTAGAAATCGGTATGGCGGCAGTTCGTCCGGCAGAATTTATTGTTCTTCGTTTCTCACACAAACTGCAGGAAGCTTAAAAATTAAACAAACAAATAACAAAATTAAATCAAGACAATTATGAATACATATCCATTAGTAAAGTTTTCCTTTGAAGTAGACTGGGGCGGAACGAACATCGGTTTTCAGGAAGTTTCGGGATTAAGCATCGAGCGCGATATCATTGAATACAGACAGGGAGCAAGTCCGGATTTCAGCAAGATCAAAATGCCGGGAATGGCAAAATTCGGAAACATCACTTTAAAAAGAGGAACTTTCAAAGGTGATAACGATTATTTCGAATGGTTGCAGACCGTTCAGATGAACACGGTAGAAAGAAGATCGATCACGATTTCTCTTTTAGACGAGAACGGCGCACCTGCCGTAACATGGAAAGTGAAAAATGCCTTCCCATTGAAATTACAGTCAACCGATCTGAAAGCTGAAGGTAATGAAGTGGCAATTGAAACTTTGGAGATTGCGCACGAAGGTTTAACTATTGAACATAACTAATCATGGCTCTTTTATATCCTCCAACCAGTTTCTCTTTTATTGTTAACGGGATTTCGACAACAGAGGGTATTGACTCCAGATTTCAGTCTATATCTGGTTTATCTACAGAAATTCAGACCGAAGAATATGCCGAAGGAGGCGAAAACAGATTTCTTCATCAGCTTCCTCTGAGACCGAAATATGATAATTTAGTTCTTAAGCGTGGCTTGATTGTAAGTTCAGGATTAATAAGCTGGTGCAGAAATGCAATGGAAAACTTCGAGTTTGAACCCAGAGATCTTGTCATTACGCTTTCAGGAGGACTTCAGTCTACAGCACCGTTAATGGTCTGGAATGTAGTTGGAGCCTATCCGGTAAAATGGAACGTTTCAGAATTCAACGCAGAAGAAAGCAGACTTGCCATTGAAACAATAGAGCTGAAATACAGATATTTCAAAATACCCTCATCGTTAGCAAGTTTAGGCTTGTAATTTCTAAATCAAATCTAAGCACTTACCGTGTGTTAGTTTTCGGATAACATTCAGCAAAAATTTTAAAATAAAAAAATAAAGGATTGGTCTTATAACAGGACTGAACACACGCTTTATGTGCTTAGGTTTTTTTAAATAAATACGTTAAATAATTGGTTTTAAGTTTTTTACGTATTAATAATTAATTAAAAATAAACGAAATGCCAATAGAAATAAAAGAGCTTCACATTAAAATAAATGTGGACGAAAAAGCAGCCGCAATGACAACTACCGCATCGGTGGATGAAGGAAAAATTATGTGTGCAATTAGCGAAAGCGTAGAGCAGGCAGTAAATATAGAAAAACGTAAAAAAGAAAGATAATGATAGGAGAAATAAAGAAAACAGGAGGAGAAGTTTTGAAAGTAAAGATAGGAACGTACAAGGATATTAACTTTAAAAGTGTTATTGATAGTGATGCATTTGAAGCCTTTATTAATCCGACAGGTTTTTCTTTCACCAGTAAAATAGAATATAACACTGCCCAAGAGCAAGGTGCAGCAGGAAGTAGTCCAAAATTTGTTAAAGTTGCTCCTCAAGCATTACAAATGGAATTTTTATTTGATGGCACTGGAGTAACGGAAACATATTCGGGTAATAAACTTGTCAATGTCATAAAGAAAAATAAATTCAAGCATGATACTGTTAATTTACAGTTAGAACGTTTTTATAAAGCAACAGGTGAATTTAAGGGATCATTTCATAAACCATATAGTGTTATTGTGATATGGGGAGAATTTGAATTTAAAGGTGCTCTTACGGAGTTTACAGTAGATTATAAAATGTTCAACAAAGATGGAACACCGTTAAGAGCTATAGGTAAAGCAACTTTTGTAGAAGGTATCAGTCAGGAACTTATTGCAGAAAAAGCTAAAAAATCTTCTCCAGACCTTACCCACAAAAGAACCGTACAGGCAGGAGACACTTTACCCTTAATGACTGAAAGAATTTACGGAGACTCCAAATATTACCTGGAAGTCGCTAAAGTTAATAATCTCATCAATTTCAGACAGTTGAAACCGGGAACTGAACTCTACTTTCCACCCATAGAAAAAATAGCATAACATGAACAACAGCGGATACATAAAAACATCAAAAAATCCGGATCTGATCACTTTTAAAGTAATGTCCGGAGGTACCGAGTTACCCGGAAAATATGGGGTAAAAAGTATTGTTGTAGAAAAAGAAGTAAACAGAATTCCTTATGCCCGCATTGTTATTTTGGATGGAAGCGTACCGGAACAGGATTTTAAACTAAGCAATGAAGATCTTCTGATTCCCGGAAAAGAAATTGAAATCACAGCAGGCTATCATTCGGATGAAGAAAGCATTTTTAAAGGAGTGGTTGTAAAGCACAACATCAAAGTGAGAAACGGCTCTTCCTACCTCATCATAGAATGCAGAGATAAAGCAGTAAAGATGACTTTAGGCAGAAAAAGTAAATATTTCTACGACAGTAAAGACAGCGATATTATCGGAGAACTCATCAGTAACAACGGTTTGACTGCCGATGTTCAGGCTACCGCAAATTCACACAAAGAATTGATTCAGTACAGAGCTTCCGACTGGGATTTTATGCTCACCAGAGCACAGGCAAACGGAAAACTTTGTTTTGTAGAAGACGGAACCGTTAAAATAGCGAAACCTGATTTCAGTAAAAAAGAAGTGGAAACAGTGGTTTACGGATCTTCGGTGCATGAGTTTGACGGAGAAATAGACGCAAGAGATCAGTTCAAAAAAATTTCAGCCAAAACATGGAGCTATACCGATCAGGAACTCACAGAAGTGGAAGCTCAGGATCCCGCAGTAAAACTTAACGGAAACCTTTCACCGGATGATCTGGCGAAAGTATTTGGAATAGACGATCTGCAGCTTAAACATGGCGGAAATCTTACGCAGAGTGAACTTCAGGACTGGAGTGATGCAAAGGCAACTTTTCAACAATTGGCAAAGACCAGAGGAAGGGTAAAATTTCAGGGAATTCCGGCTGTAAAACCGGGAGTTTCATTAATGCTGCAAGGCGTAGGAAACCGTTTCAACGGAAAAATTTACGTAACAGGCGTCCGTCACGAAATTGCTGAAGGAAACTGGCTGGTTGATGCACAATTCGGGCTTTCTCCGACATGGTTCTCAGAAACATATGATGTGAGCGAAATGCCGGGTTCAGGGATTATTCCTTCCATCAGCGGATTACACATCGGGAAAGTATCCCAACTGGAATCCGATCCCGATGGAGAAGACAGGATTCTGGTGCAGATTCCGATCATCAATAACGAAGAGGAGGGAATCTGGGCGCGTGTAGCCACACTTGATGCAGGAGAAAACAGAGGTTCATTCTTCAGACCGGAAATCGGAGATGAGGTAATCATTGGTTTTATTAATGATGATCCCAATGATGCAGTGGTTCTGGGAATGCTGAACAGCAGCGCAAAACCGGCTCCCATTGTAGCTTCCGATGACAACAACGAAAAAGGATTTGTTACCCGCAGCAAAATGAAGATGATTTTTAATGACGATAAAATTTCATACACCCTTGAAACACCAAAAGGCAAAAAAATAACTGTAGACGAAGATGCAGATGTCATTAAAATAGAAGACGAGCATAAGAATACTCTTACCCTCAATAAAGACGGGATCAGTATGGAAAGTGGGAAAGACATCAGGATCAAAGCAAAAGGTGATATTAAGATGGAAGGAACCAATATCGGTATCAAAGCATCCGCACAGTTCAAAGCAGAAGGAAGTTCCGGTTCTGAGCTTAAATCAGGCGCAGTAACCGTCGTAAAAGGATCTCAAGTTAAAATTAATTAATCATGAAACCGGCAGCAAGAATTACAGATATGCATACCTGTCCGATGGTAACGGGAACTACCCCGCACGTTGGCGGGCCCATCATTCCGGCAGGAGAACCTACTGTACTTATCGGAGGTAAACCCGCAGCAAGAGTAGGAGACAAAGCGATATGCACAGGTCCGCCCGATACCATTGCAGCAGGATCTTCAAGCGTAATGATCGGCGGAAAACCAGCCGCAAGAATGGGAGATTCTACCGCTCACGGAGGCGTAATAAGCGCGGGTGAAGCAACTGTTTTAATAGGCGGATGATACACAGCCTGCAAGATTAAAAAATGTAAAAACATCAATAACAAAACGGTTAGAAAACTAAAACTCTATGTTACAGATGCAAGATGTTACAATTAAATATAATACAAGAACGTATGAAAATAAATACAGATTTTTTAGGAATAGGCTGGAGTTTCCCGCCTGAGTTTAATGAGACTGAAGGAAAGCTGGTAATGACTACAGATGTGGAAGACATTAACAACAGTCTGATCATTTTACTCTCCACAAGACCGGGAGAACGTGTTATGTTCCCCGATTACGGATGCGACCTGCAGGAAATGCTTTTCAAACCTTTGGACTTAACGCTGATTACCCAGATGAAAGGAATCATCGAGCGTGCCATTTTATACCACGAGCCCAGAATAAACATTTTAAATATCGACATCGATACTCAGGAAGAACTGGAAGGCGAAGTGTTGATAAAAATTGATTACGAAGTAAGGAATACGAATACCAGAAGCAATATGGTTTTCCCTTTCTATAAAGGTGAAGCTACTGAAATATAAATAATTACGGGATGTCTGTAACCATTTTGAATACTACCGAAACATTACATTAAGTATTGCATCTGACCATAGAATATAAATATAAACAAATGAAAAAAACAGATACATTTTCACATTATCGTGAAGGAAAATCACAAATGCAGCGCTTTTTAGCGGATCTGGATCCCGGCAATCTCGAATTGCACGACTTCGATCTGTTCGATTGGCTGCTATTTGCAAACAATTTTGCCAGTCATGTAAATTTTTTTGAAAAAGATGCTGATACAGCAATACCAGATAAGAAGTGGGGAAACTTTTTCTTTGGTGATGATACCAATGCTATTCCGCGCAGAGAAAGCGTAGAGTACAAAAGTATGAAAAAACAGGTTACAGATCTTATTTCCCAATTTGAACAGGACAGCAATCTGGCGCCTCATCTTACCCTCTTTGTCTGCTTTCTGAAATTGCTGGATTTTTCCAAAAAAGCTTTCAATAATTTAACGAAGAGACATCTGGATTTCTACTATAACGAGATCCTTCAGATTCAGAAGAATGATGCTAAAGAAGACAAAGTCTATGTAATTTTTGAATTGGCAAAAAAAGCAATTCAGGAAAGAATTCCGGAAGGAACACTTCTGGACGGAGATAAAGATGCGGAAGGAAAAAAACGGGTCTACAAAACCAATAATGAACTGATTGCCAATCAGGCAAAAGTAATTGAAATTAAAAGTCTTCTTAACGACGGCGGAAAACAAGAGCTTAAAATGGCTCCGGTTACCAATTCTGCCGATGGTTTGGGCGAAAAACTGCCGGAAGGCGGAAACTATTGGTGGCCGTTCGGATACAATGCTGAAGAAACAGCTTCGGACAAATCTATCTATAAAGAACTTCCAAAAGCGAAACTGGGATTTTCTGTAGCATCATCTTTATTCGATTTAAAAGAAGGAGACAGAACAATTACCCTGAAAATAGATTTCAACGCAAATTCTGTTCAAAAATTAAAAGACCTTGAAAAAGAAGACTTTCAGAACAACATCAAAGTACTTTGCAGCGGGGAAAAAGAATGGTTATCCGACATTGCATTACAATGTACTGAAAATGGAGAAACAGGAACTAAAAGTGATAAAAAACACCGTTTAACATTTTCTTTAACATTACCGAAAGATTTTCCTGCCATCGTAAAATACAATAAAGAGGTTCTGAAGGAAACATTCCAGACCAGCTTTCCTGTTCTCAGATTCATGATTGAAGGGAAGAAATATTATGAAGTCTATGAAGCTTTTTCAGAAGCATTGGTCAACAATATTGAAGTTTCTGTAGATGTAAAAGGAATAAAATCTCTTCAGATTGAAAATGACAATGGAGAACTGAATTCCGAAAAATCCTATTATCCATTTACTGCGCAGCCGATTAAAGGTTCCAATTTTTACATAAAATGTCCTGAAATGTTCTCTAAAAAATGGAACACTGCAGACATTACAATCAATTGGAAAAACACGCCGGCTTCCATAAAGGATTTATACAGCGGGTATATCATGGAACCGGATACAAATATCAGTCAGCAGGATTTTAACAATTTGAAAAATTCGTCAGTTGTAACAGGAGACGATTATTTTAAGATCGATACAGCGGTGTTAGACAAAGAAATCTGGCACAATCAGGAAAGTGATATTGCTTTATTTAAAAAGAATGGAAATGTTTACCAGACACAGTTTTCTGTAAAAAGCACCAGTGATGAAGCAGGTACAGGCGAAGCGATACGGGTAAAACTGAAGAAATCTTTATTACAAGACTTGTATCCTAAATTATATACGCTTGTTTTATCAGATCCTCAAAAAGCAAAAGTAGTTCCGAATGAACCTTATATTCCTTTTGCGGAAGATATTGAACTGAGCTACAGCGCAACAGAAACCGCATACCATTCTTTAAGAAAAGATTCTGAAGGAGAACTTCTGAAAAGTGAAGAAGTACAGATGTATCATGAAGATGCTTTCGGGCAGTATGAAAAGGAAATTGATACGAAAACCATTGTTCCGGTACATCAGAAAGGAGGCGAATTATACATCGGTCTGGAAGCGGTTCCACAGATGACGGTTTCCCTTCTCATCCAGATGCTGGAAGGAAGCGAAAATCCTTTAGCCGAAACTTTTGAAGAAAAAGAGTATATCGAATGGAGCATCCTTTCCGGAAATACATGGATTGATCTTTCAAACTCTATGCTGCAGAATGATTCAAAAAAATTCCTGGAATCCGGAATTGTAAAATTCAAAATTCCAAAAGATATTAATTTGAATCACACAAGATTTACAGATCAGTTAATCTGGGTAAGAGCAAGATCAGGAAGAAGTTACGATGCGGTTTGTAAAGTTCAGGGAATATATACACAGGCAGTTCTGGCAACATTCCAGAATCAGAACAACGATCTGTCTCACTTAAACAACGGTTTGGAAGCCAATACGATTTCCAGGCTTATTACCAGAGTTCCGCAGGTAAAATCGGTGAGCCAGCCGTATAACTCATTCGACGGAAAATATAAAGAAACAGATACAGAATTCTACAGAAGAGTAAGTGAAAGACTGAGACATAAAAACAGAGCCGTTACACAATGGGATTACGAGCATCTCGTTTTGCAGGAATTTCCGGAAGTTTTCAAGGTAAAATGCCTGAATCATACTTCGGAAAAATCTTACCTCGCTCCCGGATATGTTACGCTGATGGTTGTTCCTAATATTAAAAATAAGAACGCTTTTGATATTTATCAGCCAAGAGTAAGCAGAGCCACGCTTAACAGGATTCAGAAGTATATAAATGAATTGAATACCATGCACATCAACGCTCAGGTAATCAACCCGAATTATAAAGAAGCGAAGGTAGAAACAAAGGTGAAATTCTTCGATCAGTATGATGAAACATTTTACACAAAACAGTTAGACGAAGACATCAAAAAGTACATATCGCCTTGGGCTTTTACAGACACTAAAGATATTGATTTTAATGTGAAACTGAATGTTAATCAGCTCATTAATTATCTGGAACAACTGCATTATGTAGACTACGTTGAGGAGACCAGTATATTGGTAAATAATGTTTTACAGACACAGTCTTTAATCGAAGTAGATCCGAAATCCATACTCGTATCTGCCAAACAGCACAAAGTTACTATTGCAGAACAGGGATGCCTTTAATAACAAACAAGCAGAAACATAATTATGTCAGAAAATAAGCACATTAGTATACCCAAAAATATAGAAACGCAGGATCAGACCGATTTTCATTTTCTACGCAGAACAGGTATTGAATATATAGAAGGATTAGGAGGAAAACTTTGGACAGATTATAACTCTCACGATCCGGGGATTACCACACTGGAGGTTTTAAGCTACGCCATCACAGATCTTGGAATGAGGATGAATATGAATATGGAAGACATTCTTGCTTCAAACGATGCAAAAAAAGATATTCATACACAATTCCTGAAAGCTACGGAAGTTGTACCTTCCAGACCTTTAACAGAGCTTGATTACAGAAAACTCTTCATCGATATCAGCTTTAAATTCGGTCATCCGAGACCAATCAGCAACTGTTGGCTGGTTCCGAGAACCGAAACGCTGTATGTGGATTGCAAAACAGGACAGTTGGATTTTGAACCTATCGGAGAAAAGACACAACATTTTAACGTAAAAGGATTGTATGACCTTTATGTAGATTATGCCGATGATATCGACGATAGTGAGAATGAAGATTGTGACAAATCGAATGCAAGAGTAAAAATACTGGAGCGTTATCACCAGAACAGAGGTCTTTGCGAAGATCTTGTAGATATCAAAGAAATCGAAACCCAGAAAGTGGCGGTATGCGCCCGCATCGGACTTGTAAATAAAGTAGATGAGGAACTGGTTCATGCAAAGGTAATCAGAGCAATCAACAATTATCTGGCTCCGGAAGTTCATTTCTATTCATTAAAGCAGATGCTGGAAAAAGGTCTTACCACAGATGAGATTTTTGACGGGCCGATTCTCGATAATGGTTTTATTGATACTGAAGAATTGAAAGCAAGTCAGTTAAGAAGAGAAGTCCGGCTTTCTGATATCATCAGCGAGATCATGAAAATCGACGGAGTGAAAGAAATTCACGAAATTTCTATTGCTTACTGCGACAGTGCAGTGAAGCAGACCGATGACTGGATGATCTGTATTGAAAAAGGTAAAAAACCGGAGCTTTGCGATCTGAGTTCATTCAGTTACACCAAAGGTGCGCTTCCGTTGAATATCAACACTAAAAAAGTAGATGAATATCTCGAAACGTTAAGAAAAGAGGAGGAAGTACTGAGAGAAGATGCCAGACAAAATAAAGAGTTAACTCTGCCACAGGGAACTTCATACGATATCGGAAATTACGCGACTATTTTAAATGAATTTCCGGATACGTACGGTGTAGGAATTTCCGGAATCATCGGAAATCCAACTACGGAAAGAGAAGCTTTGGCAAAACAGATGAAAGGATATCTTTTGTTTTTCGATCAGATTCTTGCCAGTTATTTCAAACACCTTGAAAAAGTAAAAGAAGTTTTAAGTATCAGCGGAGGTTTAAAAAGAACGTTCTTTACTCAGGCTCTTAAAAATATTAAAGGTTTTGAAGAATTGGTTTCAGGTTATGATGAAAATGACGACAGACTTACAGATACTTTATACGAGGAGCTTGATAACAGTGTGGAACGCCGAAATGAAGTTCTGGATCATTTAATTGCCCGTTTTGCAGAAACATTCAGCGACTATACTTTCCTGATGAAATCTCTGTACGGAAAATCTACCGATGAAATTGTACTGAACAATAAAGAAACCTTCTTAAACGAATACAAATCGTTGAGCAAAGACCGTGGATTGGGCTATAATTATACATTAGATGATACCGCGAATGTCTGGAATACAGATAATATTTCAGGGGTACAGAAAAGAATTGCCCGATTACTGGGAATTAAAAATTATCAGCAGAGAAATCTTTCTCAAACACCTGTTTCGATTATTAAATTGGTAAGTGACGACGGAACGGTAAGCTATTCCTGGAAAATAAAAGATGCAAAAAGTAATATCACTTTATCATCCGTAAATTCATTCCATATCGAATATGCGGCAACTAAAAATCTGCATGAAGCCATTTACCAGACCATTCAGATAGACGAAGAAGATCTTAAAAATGCATTAGAGCTTTTACAGGAAAATCAGACTCATTATGATTTGATTGGGAATATTCAGATCCGAATGTCTGCCGGAGGGAACTATTATCTTGAAATTATGGATGACAGCCAGCCGCAAAATGTAATGGCTACCCATAAAAAGACAAATCCATACCCTTCTTTAACCGAATTAAAAAAGGGAATCGAGGAGTTGGTAAGATATTTCAAATATGATTTTACCGAAGAAGGAATTTTCCTTGTAGAGCATTTACTGCTGAAACCTGCATTTAAAGATTACAAGCTTGTGGGAGGAATCGGATGTATGTCTGTGGAAGATACTTTCAAAGTGTTTCAGGATCTTGAAGGAATCGGCAGCATGATCGTAGGAAAATCTTTTGAAGTATTTCCAAATGAGGAAGGAGATGTTCTTCCTGCAAATCCGGTAGATTATGCCGATGCTTTAATGTCTTCCTGCGAAGAAGACTGCGAATATGATGTTTTTGATCCTTATTCTTACCGTGTAAGTGTGGTTCTTCCGGGCTTTGCCTACCGTTTTCAGGATCCTGACTTCAGACGTTATGCAGAAACTGTGATCCGACAGGAGATTCCGGCTCATATTCTGGCTAAAATCTGTTGGGTGGGAGATCGTTTAAGTGAAAAACAAACCGCTCAGAACGATTTGTCTGCATTTGAAACGGCATTTAAAAAATATCTTTCGGATAAGGCAAAAAATAACCTTAACAATTTAGGAAACAGCATTCAGAATTTACTGACGGCTCTTACAAACTTAAATAATATTTACAGACCGGGAAGACTTTTAGACTGTGCTATAGAAGATAACGACAGCCTGGACGGGAAAATAATATTAGGACAATCAAACATATAAAATTGAAAAACAATGAATGCTAAATTAGATAATGTAACAACCCAATATAGAAAGTTTAACGAAAATCAGGTACTTACAGACGGGCAGTTAAATGAATTCATAGACTATTTCGAAGATCAGGACAGGCTCTCGAGAACACTTCTCAGCGGCGTAGGAATTGTATGCGGATTTAAATCCACAATTACCAGTTCTAGTCTGGTTCCGGACGTTATGGAAAAAATCGCTCCGCGAAAGGCTGAAAATGCTTTGGATACCATTGTGATTACCCAAGGAGCAGGCGTTACCACAGACGGAGATTTAATTACCCTTCGTACAGGAAAAGAGAAATCTTCAGACGTTACGATAGATTTCGATACCAAAAATTACAGATACTTCAGAGAGTATAAAGACAAAGTGAGGTATGACCATTTCCGAATCGGAGAAGAGCAGATTCCTTTATTGGAACTGGCAACCGAAGACGAACTGAAGCAAATGGAAGTTAAAGGATTAGACACAGGAAGTTTTAAAGATATTAAAACTCTGGAAAAACTGAATGAAAAAATCATCATCCTTTATCTGGAAAGCTATTCTAATGACGAGACTCCTTGTGAAGATGCCGATTGTGATAACACCGGAGCAGAGCAGGTTTCTGATCTTAAAGTGCTTTTGGCAGATTTTCAGTCTGTTTCCGATCTTATGACGAGCGGAAATGCAAAAGATACGCTGTATAAAATTCATAATTCTTACGAAGAACTTTTTGACCGTTTACCGAATATTGAAGCTAAAAGAGTGATCCTTGATCCTAAAGTTGAAACAGCAGATCAGTTAAAAAGAAAATTTCGTAACGCCATGGATTCTGTTTCGAAATTGTCCGACGGTTTTGGCGCTATTGCAGATACTTTTAAAATAGATCTCAACTTCAGTGGTTTATCGCTTTTTAATAAACTCAATACTTTATTGTCTGCATCTTCCCCAAGACTGGATGATTTTCAGTACAGATATGATCTCCTGAAAGATCTCATTGATACTTACAATGAAATAAAAGGACTGATCTTACATCTGAATGTTGAATGTTGCCCGACTATTGCTTCATTCCCTAAACATTTGATGTTGGGATATGTCGTAGGTACTATGGAATTGGGTGAATATGCAGCTTTCCGTCACGGATTCTATCATTCGTCCATCACAACCCAGGATGATGAAAATTATGAAAGATTGATGTTATTAGCCAATCGTTTTGTGCAGAAAATCAATGGATTTCAATCTTATATCGGACCGGTTAAAATTACACCGTCCAATCTTTATGTAAGGTTAGGGGAAAAAGCGATCCCATATTATTATAACGTAGATAAACCATTACTGGATAAGTGGAATTTTGAAAAGACAAAAACAGACAGAGAAACATATAATTTAAGTTATCATACTGCGAACTTATCATCAGAAGATTATGTTCAGAATCCTCTGAATTATAATATTGATAACAATGATTTCTACAGAATTGAAGGACATCTTGGATTGCCTTATGAAACAGCGGTACAGAATATTAATGATCTTAAAGTGAAGTACGGACTGGCTTTTGACGTTAGCGTTTTACTTTTAAATGACGGTAAAAAAACAGACGATGAGCCTGAAGAACCAAGAAAAGTTTCCATTGAAGAACTCAGAAATAAATTATTGTCTATTTCCAATGATATCAGCAAAGAAACTGGCGATCCTAAAAATGCTCTCCTTAATTTATCCAAATTAGACAGCGATCTTAAGTTATTGAATAAAGCTAAATTTGAAACCCCTTCCGGATCATCAGACGACGTTACGATTGTAAAAGAAGATCCCAAAAAAGAAGAAATTTCTACAGAACTTTTAAGTGATTTTTTAGAAAGAAAATCAGGCTTGGAGCATCTTTCCGGTGTAGAACCTGGCGGAACATTTGTTTTGATCGCAGAGTCGAAGGCAAACAATCAGGTTATTGCAGATTTCTCATTGTCTTATTTATGTTGTTCTAAAAAAGATCCTGTATTCTTATCATTACCTTCAGGTAAACTTTGCCAAAATGAAAAACCGGTTCTTATGACAATCGTTCCTTTGGATGGTCAGGTAAAAGCATTTGTAAACGGAACAGAAATATCCGCCATTACCCAGACCGGAGGACAAAGTTATTTTGATCCGGCATTGGTTGGCGCAGCTTATCTCGGACAAACCATTACTTTCACAGTTAATGATGATCCTGTGGATACTCAAATGGTTGTTTACAAAAAACCAGAAATCGTATCTGTAGCTTCAGGTTCTATAACATATAGCACTCCTACTACAGATCCTAACACCACAGACCCGGATGCAACAGTAGAATTTAATGTCACTGGAGATTTTACAGATCTTGATTTTACTTGGAATTTTGGTGATGGTAGCCAGATACATTATAACGAATTACCAACTAACAAAAAGACTCACACTTATAATCTTGTTTCCGGACAGGAGGAAACTTTTCATCCAACACTTACGGTAACAAACAAAAATGGATGTAGTAATGTATATGAATTGAGCCCTCTAAAATTAAAAGGACAATCAACCATTGCTTGTTTAAGTGGAATGAGGATTGTCGTTCAGTTTAGATATGGTCCAGACGGTACCCATACTTGTAATCGAGCTAGTTTTAATCTATTAGGAAACGGAGTATTGATAGAGGGTACAAAACCATATTCAGATCCTGTGATAAAAGGGAATATTCATTTAAGTAATACGAAAGGAAATCAAGACGCGGGTAATATTATTCCGGGCGGTCATCCATCAAGTAGATATAATGAAATTATTATAACGCAAGAAGAAGCGGAAGCATTAGCAGCAGGAGCGAATGAAGGATTTGTACAATTTTCACTGGATTGTGCAATGCCTCCTAGCATTGGATGTCATACAGGGGTTGCTTTTACTCAGTTATTTTTAGCAAACGATTCTACACCTATTTATTCTGGTTATCCTGATGGAAATTTCTTAGAGATCAATCCTTGTACAGGAGTGACAAGATAACAATTAAATATAGCTTCATGGATAATGTGATTGTCTGTGAAGCATATTTAAAAATCTTAACAAATCATTAAAAATGAACAATAATGAATAATCAATTAAATAATATACCGGAGAAATACCGGAGCTTTATTCAATTAAGTGATATATCGACCCAGTACCGCAAATTCAGCAAAGGACAATACATTGAGTATACTCAGCTCAATGAGTTTTTAGACTTTTTTGAGGATCAGGATCGTTTATCCAGAGTAATGCTTCAGGGAGTAGGTATAGTATGTGGTTTTAAACCTGAGCTTACCTATTCCAATAAAAAACTCAACAGCATAAAACTTTCGCAGGGAGTCGCAGTTACAACAGACGGAGATTTGCTAACCCTGAATAATACGAGTAAGGTAAGTGAAGAGTTATATGTAAGTGATTTAAAGACAATCAGCATTGATAGTAAAGAATATACTCACTTTAAAAAATACGACAATTTCAAGGTAAACTATCCTGCATTTTATGACGAAAACGGAGGACAGATTGAACTTTGGGAACTGGCGACAGTTCAGGAAGCAACTTCGGATTTTCAGCCTGTTGCTAATTTCTCAAATCTGGAAGATCAATATTTAATGCTCTATCTGGAAAGCTATGAGAAAGAAGTAAAGCCTTGTAGAGGCGTCGACTGTGACAACCACGGAATTCAGCAGATCCGAAATCTTAAAGTGTTGGTTACAAACGAACAGGGTGTTAATTATATTCTTCAAAAAGACCGTATTCAGCCGCATCCGTTATTTATAGAGGATATATTAGGCTCGGTAAAGCAGGAACGCGTTATTCTGGAAAGGCTTATTCAGGAAAAAGGAATTGAAACAAGATTTTCCTATGCAGATTTAAAAAATATGTATGCCGATGTTTTAGAAAGAAACGGCTATGGTGAGCTGGTTTTTAGAAAAATCTACGAAATTTCTAAAATGTTTGGACTTCCTGTTGCGGATCATCTTACTTTTAAAAGTGTTTTGGAAGAATGTCTTAACCTGCCGTTTGGTTTTCAGTATGCTTATGATGTGGTAAAAGATTTAACGGCTACGTATTCCGAAATCATCAAACTGCTTCCTAAGACTTTTACGAAGTGCCTTCCCGATTTTGCTTCTTTTCCTAAGCATATGATGTTAGGGAAATTAAATTCAGAAACTCAGCTGGATTCTTCAAGACATCAGTTTTACAATTCTCCGGTCTTGGATGATGAAAATGCGATGCAGAGAGTTAAAACATTAATTAGCCGTTTTAATCTGCAGGTACAAAATTTTAAATATCCAAACCGCAATGTAGAAGTCATTGGGAATGATATACCAATAGAAGCGGAATCCGCCATTAAAATCACCCCTTCTCAAAAGTCAGAATTCTTAGGGAATAAAGCAATCCCTTTTTATTACAGGATTACAGATAATTTCCTGAAAGTCTGGGATTTTAATAAAGTAAGAACTCCGGCTTTCCGAAATAATGTAGGCTATAATTCTGGTCTTTTCTCACAAGAATCTTATGTGAGAAAACCTTTAGGTTTTAACATTGACAGAGCTCCATTTTATAATATTGAGGGACATCAGGGAATGCATTATCAGGATGCATTTGATCAGATAAAAAAAATCAGAGATGAGCAACAGCTCGGATTTGATATCATGCTTTTGTCTTTCAAAGAATTATTGAAAAATAAAGATCTTTCAAAGGCGTATTTTAATGAATATATCGATAAATATTCGGGTTTAGAACACAAACACGGAGTTGAAAAAAGAGGTACTTTTATCATGGTGTATGATCATATTGGGAGAGATGAAGTTATTGTGGCAGATTTCTCGCTTCCGTACATCTGCTGTACACCGAAAGTAAAGATTAATCTGAGTTTACCTAATACAACTATCTGTGCCAAAGCGGAGAAAATTCCGTTTACTGTATTTCCTTTCAATGGCATCGTAACGGCAAATGTAGATTCTGATCTGAATGGCGGAGTACAATTAATTGATGGATTGTATTTCTTTGATCCTGCATCAGTAAGTCAGGAATTACACAACCAGCCAATTAGCTTTAGCGTTAATGGAAAATCTACTGATTGTAACATTACATTGATTACCGAACCGCAGGTGAGAATTGTTGTGGAGAAAGTTGATATTCCTGAGTCTGATTCAACAGCAACTGTTGTGAAATTCAAAATAACAGGAGAACATTTCATAGATTATCAGTACAGCTGGGATTTCCTTGATAACGGAAGTCAGGTAATTCAAAATCCGGATTCAAAAGGTTTTGTAACTCATACGTTTAATAATCTTTCTCCGAGAAAAATTCCGAACATAAAAGTAAAAGTTATTGGAGGCGGATGTGAACAGAATGTATCTCTTGAAAATTGGTACGTAGAAACTCCCATCATTATAAAAGGTATCGTCTTCGAGAAAGGAGGAGATTGTTGTGAAGGCCGTGTTCCTAAATAAATATCACAATAACGAAGGGGGGGGCTTTATTCAATTGAAAAATCAAAAAATCACCCTTTGTTTATTAAATTTAATAATATAAAAACAAAACAATGGCAGCAGAAACATGCAATATTTCGTTTAAGATAGATTACACATCTTCTAAGCCAATAAAAAGCGCAATTGCTTATTATAAAAATAAAAACGGAAGTCCGTCTAATCCATATTCCGAATACAATATAAATCCTATTCCAAGTTCTTCAGACACCGTAAAGCTTCCTTTTATTCAGGATGAAGGTGACTATGAGCTCATTGTAGAATTAATGGATGAAGATGGAGTTATAGCTAAAGAAAAAAGCTTATTTAAAATTGGAAATTGTAATCCTTCAGCTTGTGAAACACCAGTTATTAATAAAGTAGATGTACTTTCTAATGGACAAATCGTGATGGATTATACAGTCCTTAATTTAGGTTCCTGGTCACCAGAATATCAAATAGCAACAGATAGTAGTTTTGCAAAAATCGTTCACTCTAGAGTGGGATTTCAGTATAATCAAATTGAAAATATTCAAATGGATAGCGGAGATATTCCCAATGATACTGTTCTGTATATAAGGGCAAGAAAATATTGTACACCAGCAGGTACGGTTTCAGATTGGTCAAATGTTATACAATTTACATCTGGTACTTATTATCCAGTGTTAATAGCTTGGGATAATGCGGGAACAGATTTAAGTACTCATTATGATAATTCTTCAAGTGCATATCTTTATTCGGTAAGAATTTCCACTTATGAAGGTGCAATTAAAGCGACAGAATGGGAATTGACTGATGTTACTTTAGGCTCGGCTTGGGTTTTAGAAAATAACGGAAGTGGAACAACCTCTCACGCTTTTGGATTTGATCCTGTTAATCATAATTATTCGATGCGTTTAAAGGTTACTTATTCTAACGGGAAAATTTTATATAGTAATGTTATTAGCAGAGATTATAAAATTTCACAATTATACTCTTTCGGAGTAAGCTTTCATGATGATACCGCTTCTGCCTGCAGGACAACAAAAGATACTCATCTTTTAGGATTTGATACTTTAACACCCCATATTGGTTCACAATTATATAATAGTAACGGAACTCCTGTAACGGGTGGAAGCTATTCATATATAAAAATTTACAATTATGGTCAGCAAGTTGGAGATAAAATATTTTCTATTACTGGTGCAACAGGTATCTTACAAACCGATATTAGTTGTTTAATAGATTAAAAAACAATAGATATCAAGTGAAATTATAAAATAAGTCCGTTTTCACTCGTTGTGAAACGGACTTTTTATTCTATGATAATGGTTTCTATCACCTTCTGTTATTTTTACGCCTTGTACTGATGATATTGAAAAGTTTGGCTACATCTTCAAGATGGATTTCAAAATCTTCGTAATATTCATTCAGAGAATGAAGAGTGATAATGCCTCGTTCCACATCATGATTAATAATTCTTTTCACGAGAATCCCTTTTTCTTTGTGTACGATGACAAAATCCCACTTATCATAATGCAGCTTGCTCATCCAGTAATCCTGGCGGATATTTCTGCATAAAATAATATCGCCTTCAAGATAACTTTCGTAGGAGCCGTCGTCCATACTGTCTCCCCGAACTTCGAAGCACATATATTCGCCGCGGTGTTCCACATCATCACTGAAAGGAATTGTGGGTAAACTTTCTATATATTCTTCGTCCGCAAACCTACTCAGATATCCGGCTTGTGCGTATTGGTTCGCCAGCGGAACGTACATGATCTTTAGATCCGAATAAGCAATAAGCGATGCGCTGTTATTAGGTTTCTGTTGCTGTTCCTGCAGCATGTTTTTTACAAAATAAGCAGTGGTTTCCGGTATTTTTCTTTCGCCTTTTTCCCAGTACTGAACGGCTCTCGTACCAACTCCTATCGCCTCGGCGATCTCAGCCTGCTTCATTTTTAGTTTCTTTCTGATCTCTTTGAATTCTAAGTTGGTCATTTTGATATGTTTATCGTTATTTATGAAAAAATACGCAAAATATTTTTCTTTTTTATTTTGAAATACGAACAATGTTCGTATATTTGTCTCGTTGTTAAAACAGAATACGGCAAATGTACAAAAATTATCACAACAATTTAATACATATTTGATGCTTTTTAATTTTTTTGGTTTAATATAGGTTGTTAATCAAATATTTAAAATTGTTTATGTACATTTTGTTTACAGACAGAAGATAAACGTTCAGTAATACAAAACAATGTAAAAAGTGCGTTTTTATATTGATGTGAATATTTTTATTATTGATTTTAAATTCTTTTTTCCGAAAAATGTGCATTTTTTAAACTGGTAATGCGAACATTTGCTGTTTTGTTTTAACGACCATAAACACAGACCGTTGAAAATGTAAGACAAAGCTGCTGTTCAGATTATAAAATATCGATTCATTATAACTGTCAGTAGTAATTTAAAGACATTCCAAAGCGGAGAATCTGAGTTTGCAGAAAGAAATTCATTTTTTAATATGAATTTGTTTAAACTTTTTTAAATAAAGAGATTCTTGTTGGAAGAAGCAAAGACTCAAGATTTTATTGTTCTCAAATCTTTTGAGGCGCAGGAAAATCCAAGATTTTCAATAAGGATTGATGCTTAATTTTATTGCAGATAAAATTCTTGCGCCTTTACTATTAAGTTTAAACAAATTGTATATGAAGATACTTTTCGCATACGAAGGAAAATAAAATTCAGGAAGACAGGCCGATGAAACTGCGCCGGAAAACACAAGAAGCCGACTTCTGAGAATTAAAATCAAACAACATCATTAAACATCTTTTTCAGAGGCAGAATTTAAGCCTTTGCAGGATTTTATTGACTCAATTGATCAAAAAAGACACGAAAAATTATTTTATTAAAACAACTTTTAACCTTTTTAAAAATGAAACGTAGTAAAGAACTTGTAGAGAAAAGAAAAGACTTTGTCAACGATTATGTAAAACGCAATCAGGACAAGCAAATGAAAGTTATTGTAACCGAACTTACGGAGATGCTGTTTTTGTCGGAAAGAACCATTTACAACATCATTCAGGAGTAAAACGGAAAAACAAAAGTCATTAAAGATCCGCATTTCGTGCGGCTTCCTCAGGACAATCTTTTAAAACTGATCCATCATCACAAAAAATTAGAGCCGGAAAATTATATTCTAAAAAGCTTAAGACCAAGCAACCGCACAGTTCAGTGCTTCTAATTCAATCTGTTCCATCAGATCAATAAAAGATTGTCTTTTCGTTATCCATTTAATTTATAGAGAATTACAGCAAGGTAAAAACTGTTTTACTTTCCGGAACGATGCTTTTAAGGCTAAAGACGAGCCTGCAATACAGTAGTTTCGAAAGTAACAGGAAGAAATTGAAAATTAAAAATCAGCATTAATAAATTTTGGTAGTCATGGAAAAAGAAGAGAACAAAAAAATTAAAGAAAACTTAGAAAAATTTCAGGATCCCGATAGAGACATCAGTGATCTTATAGACGAGCTGGCTTACCTCAGCGAAAACGAAAACATCGAAACGAGCAGAAAATTTCTGGATGATATGTATATGCTCGATCAGGACGATTAACAACTTAGCGTTGTGAAAAATCAATTTTAATGAATAATAATATGAAGAATGAATTTAGATAGTATAAAAGCCCTCCTCATCGGAACTGCCATTGCATTTTCGGGAGGACTGTTAAGAGTATTGATCTCCATACAGAACAAAGAAAAAAAGAGGCCTTGGGAACATATCATCACCTTAATTATCGTGATTATTGTCGGTTTCACCATGAGCTATGTCATGAAAAGTGCCGAACTCCACAACAAATGGTATTCTACAGGAATATTGTTTGTACTCGGTTATGGCTACGACAAGTTCCTGAAAATGATTACCACCAATCTTCCTAACTGGATTGATACTACCATGAATCTTTACATCGGAAACCAGCCAAACAGACAGCCTGAAGAAGAAAAAGAGAAGAAAGAAGAGATAAAATAAAGAACAAAGAAATCCTCCGAAGCAGGACAAATATCAAAAACAATTAATTATTGTTGTTAAAAACCAACATCTGAAAACGTCATTACATGAAGCAGGCTAAACTCCTTTAAAATACTATTTTAATCTTGTGTACTAAGCTTTAGGAAAAGTGTGTTGGAATAAAATTGTAGTGCAGTAAGGCTAAAATATAGTGTATTGGAGTATGGAACGAGTGAGCAGTAATAAAAATGTACTGTAGTAAGCTTAAAATGTTAAGCAGTAAGCAGTAGAAAAGGTGAGCAGTAATAAAAATGTACTGTAGTAAGCTTAAAATGTTAAGCAGTAAGCAGTAGAAAAGGTGAGCAGTAATAAAAATGTACTGTAGTAAGCCTAAAATGTTAAGCAGTAAGCAATAGAAAAGGTGAGCAGTAGTAAAAATGTACTGTAGTAAGCCTAAAATGTACTGTGGTAAACAGTAGAAAAGGTGAGCAGTAATAAAAATGCAGAACAGTAAGCCTTCAATCTAAGACAGTGTAATGTAAATGGAAAACATTTTGTTAAAATTGCTGTACAGTAAGCTTTCAATCTATAACAGTGGAATATAAATATAGAATACTGGAATAAAAATACATCACAGTAAGCTTTCGGTACAGGACAGTGGAGCGTAGAGGAAGAATACTGCAATAAAATTGCATAACAGTAAACGTCCCATTTAAATAATCAGGACATTAAAAAACCTTGGATTTTTTAACTTATGTGCTCTTTTTTTTCCATTAAAGAATTAAACTAAAAAAAACTAAAGTGTTTAAATCTTTTGCATCTTTGTGGTAAAAGTTTAAAATAAATTTCCGTATTACCGTCATCAGAAATAGTTTCGGGAAACCACTTACTGCAACTACAGAATCACCTGCTCCAAAAAAGACTTATTCTCCTTAAAAATTCTGAATTTTGAATCTGGAATTTCAGCCGGATCAAAAGAAAAAAGCACAGCACTTCCGATTTCTCATCATAACGCTGTGTACACCTTACAGGCAGTAAAATCTTAAAAAACTACGTTACCGGGTCTGATTTTTCAGTTCCATCAGGTACGGTAAAGCGCAGCTCCATTGTTGTGCTTTACGTGCCTTTTAAACAAAATATAATTAAAAAACACCAAGTCAATGAAAGCAGCAAAACCTGTAGAAAAAGACAATAAAAACCATCATAGCCAGAGCAAAAAGCAGAAGGCTAAAAAGCCGGTGGTGGTACCTCTGCCCGTGGCGGAAGTTGCTCCTTTACAAACCCAAAAACCGGAAGAATCTGCAGCTCTCGCAGGATTCGCAATCCCGAATATCAATAAGACAAATGCAAACGGAATTATCGCTCCGGTTCACGGTTCACAGACCATTTACGATCAGGGTTCCGGGATCATGTTTAAAAAGCATCAGGAAAGTCTGGCAGAAACCGGAGATATCAATCATCCGGATACCAAAAAAGCAGAAAAAAATTACACTTCTACGCTGAACATTAGTCAGGTTAAAGATTATCATGATCTGAAATCCGGAACGTATGTGCCGAAAACGTTGGAGGAACAGGCTGCAATGGCTCAAAGCAACGGCAATAGTAATTCTGAAACAGCAGTTCCAGCCTTAGCAGATTCTGTTAACATATCTGAAGTGCAGGATTCCGTTGCTGCAATGGATCTCAGTTCAGAGTTTACTTTAGCAGGCGAACCGGAAGAAGCCGCTAGAACAACGCCAACCAGCGCGAACAGTGATCCGAAATTTAACCAGACTATAGGTTTGGTTAAAAATACGGCAAAAGTGAAAAGCACACACAGTTCCAAAGAAAAGGCAGAAAGCCATGCCAACGCTGCTGCTGCCGTACCTGCCGGAGAGCGAAAATCGAAAGCAAGGGGTCAACAGGTAGAACAGCTGAGTCAGCAAAGATCAGAACCTTTTAAAGCTTCAGATTTCAAGAGAAAGTTAGAAAGCAAAATCACCAAAATGAAATTGCCAAGTAATGAAAAAGAGGCAGATAATTTTGAAAAAAATAATAATATTGCGCAAGTAAACAAATCGGCGGGAGCAGACGTTATTGCTGCTAAAAATAATGTAACAGGCAAGATTGCTGAAGTTGCGAAGAAAGAACCGGATGAAACCAAACTTGCACAGCGTAAAGCAACGGCACTGCCAGATCCGAAAATAGGTTCTAAAGTAAATATAAAAGCATCTGAAGCAATGCCTGCTAAGAGAGGAGACTCCGAACTCAGCCAGCCGATTGCTAAAAGTTACAGGTCTGTTGAACAGCAGTTTGCTAAGCAACAGATCACAGATGAGCAGTTGGCAAAATCCAACGAACCGGATTTCATCAATGCCCTTAATGCTAAAAAAGCAGCTAAAGACAACGCGGAAAAGGCTCCAAAGGAATTTAAAAATGAAGAAAGCAAAAAGCTGGAAGCTTCTAAACGCGAAGCTCAGGGCAAAACCAACAGCACAATGGAGGGAATGCACCAAAGCAGAAAAGGACTGCTGGATAGTGTAACCAATAAGCAGCATAAAGCTTATGAGAAAAATACCGCCAAACATCAGGATGTTGTGGATAAGCTGAATGCTATTTATGCAGAGACCAAAAAATCGGTTGACGGACAGTTGGATGATCTGGAAAGTAAAGTTACACAGTTGTTCGATGCAGGAGCTAAAGATGCCAAATCTGCATTTGAAAGGTATGTTACTAAAAAAATAGATAACTATAAAGATGAAAGATATGGCAGTTGGTATAGAGCGGATAAATATGGAAACCGTTTGGAAGACGCCTGGAATAGAAAATTACCAGATGAGGTAAATATATTTTTCGTTGAAGGACGAAAGATATTTCTTCAAAGGTTAGACGGTATTATTGATACTATAGCCAATTTAGTAACCTCACGATTGAATGCCGCAAAAGCGTCCATTGCTTCCGGACGACAGAAAGTAGTTACCTTTATTAAAAATCTTCCTGCGGATGTAAAAAAAGCCATTAAAGGAGATATTGATGCAATTCAGGGACAGTTTAAAGAACTTGAAAATTCGATCAGTGAAAAAGAATCTTCGTTAATCGATTCTTTGGCAACGAAGTACAATGATGCACTGAAAGAAGTGGACGAACTGATTGTTGATATTAAGAACCGTAACCGAGGTTTCATCGCAGCTGCAGAAGATGCAACGGTGGGAGTGGCAAAAACGATTATGGAAATCCGAAAAACACTTACAGAGCTGCTTTCCGGAGCGGTAAGTGCAGTAATGGCAATTGTTGCAGACCCGATAGGATTTTTATCCAATCTTATTGCCGGAGTTTCGCAAGGATTTACTAATTTCGGAACCAACATCTGGACGCATCTTAAGACCGGTTTCTTCGGATGGCTGACCGGAGCAATGAAAAATATTTCTTTCACTTTGCCGGAAGATATATTCTCGTTAAAAGGTATTTTCTCCATCAGTACCCAGATGATGGGATTAACATGGGATAATATCAGAGGAATTGGAGCTTCAGTAGTTGGAGAGCCTGCAATGAAGGTACTTGAAGGAAGTTTCAAAATGGTACAGATTGTTCATAAAGATGGCTTTGCCGGACTTTGGGAACATGTGAAAGACCAGTTTGCGGATATTAAAGCTACGGTAATGGATACCATTATCGATATCATTAAAACGGAGGCAATACAGGCAGGAATTAAGTTTATTTTGGGCTTGCTTACTCCGGCAGGAGCGTTTGTAAAAGCGGCAATGATGATTATCGATCTGGTGAAATTCTTTATCCAGAAGGCTGCACAGATCATGGAGCTGGTAAAAGCCATTACGGAAGGTATTAAAGCGATTGCCAGCGGAAATGTAGCAGCGGTAGCGAAAGCGATAGAAAATGCATTGGGAAGAGCAATCCCAGTCGTGATAGGCTTCCTGGCTTCCTTGGCAGGTCTTGGCGGATTGGTAGATAAAGTTATCGGTGTAGTAAAAAAGATCCGACAACGGGTTGAAAAGGCCATTGTGAAGTTCTGGAACTTTATTAAAGGGAAAACAAAAGGACTGCTTGGGAAGATTGGCTTTGGTGATAAGAAAGAGAAGAAGGAGAAAAAAGGGGAAGACCTTCGTACTACTGAAGAAAAGAAGAGGGATTTACATGCAGCAGTGGAAGAAGGTACAGAATTGTTAAAAGATAAGAGCTTAACCCCAGAAGAAAGAGAAAAACGTTTAAAAAATATAAAACAAACCTATGAACTAAAAGAATTAGAGATTGTTACGGAAAAAGTAGATTCAGCTGGGACTTGGGCTTATATATTTGGTAAAGTTAATCCAGATGAAAAAGGAACAATATTAAAAATGTCAGACGGTAAAGAAATTCCGCTAAGATCCGATCAGGCAGCTATTATTAGAGAAGAGCTAAAAAGTGATGGAAAAAAAATACAACATTTTAGAGCTATTTTACCAACAGGATTAATGCTGGATCTTGAAGCAACAGGTAATCGTGATATTATCATAACTATACATAAGCATAAAGTAACAGTAGTTAATGTACAAAGTCCCAAAAAAAATCCTTATGGAGCAACAATAAGAGGTTTTGATACTAAAGAATATCTAGAAAGGCAATATATTATAATAAATGTAAATGAAAAGTTAGTTGGAGATATTAATAGTTCAAAAATTAAGGACTATCAGAATAAATGGAACAAAAAGAATTATAAAGTAGGAGATGTAGATTGTTTTTCATTTGCAATGTTTATTTTAAAGAAAGAATTACATGGAGATATGAAAAGTGAACCTGAAGGAGAAAATAATGAGGAAAGATTTTCAGATTTATTATTAGAGCAGGAGGAAAAAGAACAAGAAAACCGATATAGAAATACAAAAAAAAGAAGATAAAATTATGACAGATTTTATAAAAAAACTAGAAAAAGAGTTTGATATTCAAATTATTCATTCTAAGAAACATATCTGGAAAAATTATTATGATATTGATGAAGATGGAAATATTAAAACATTATATTTAAATGAGATTGATTTAAAAAAAATTGACGTGTTATTACCTATCGCAGATAATCTGGTTTGTCTTGGACTTGTAAAATGTAATATCAGAACTTTAGAATCATTAAAATATTTTATAAATTTAGAAGCTTTGGATCTATCTCTTAATAGATTACATAGTTCTACACTTGAACATTTGAGTTACTTAAAAAAGCTAAAAAAACTAGATTTAGGAGGAACAAATGTGAAGGATACATCATCACTTGGTACTCTTAATAATTTGGAGATGTTATTTGTTGGTGGAAATGATGAGATTAATGAGGTAAAAGGCTTGGAAAGTTTGAAATCTCTAAATTATTTGGATATTTCTAACAGCTGTATGAAGAGTATTGAAAGTATTTGTACAAATAATAATATCCGTTTATTAAATTTGGAAGGAACCGAGATAGAAAAAATAACTCATCTGGAGCGTTTTACTAATTTGGAAAGTCTTAATTTAACCGCTACTTTAGTGGAAAAGATTGAAGGATTAGAAACTTTGAAAAATCTTAAAGAACTTTTCATTTCTACATGGCGGTTAAAGTGCATTGAGGGCTTGGAAAACTTAACCAAATTGGAAATTTTAGATTTGAGTATGAACCATATCTCACAAATAGAAGGGTTAGACAATTTAACTGGTTTAAGGAGGTTGAACCTTAATGAAAATCATATAACCAAAGTTGAAAATTTGGGTAATCTGATAAACCTTGAACTTTTATTGCTGGAAGCCAATAAACCATTTATTTATTTCGATACAATGTTTTTCAATAATTTAGTTTCAGACTGTTATATATACATGCGTGGCGAGAAAAACATTGCAAAAATTCGAGATGCAGCACCTGAAAATGTGAAGATTAATTATGACTCCGATTATCCTTGGCCAACATCATTGTATCGTGCTCCGAGTAATATATTTAAATAAACCTCATTTATAATAGTTTTCAAAATATCAATAACTGGAAAACTTTTAAAGGAAAATTTCAATTAGAAATTTTCCTTTTTTATTTTATCTTTAAACTTTTAAGCGAAGAAATTTCAAAAATAACCATGACAGATTTTATAAAAAAACTAGAAAAAGATTTTGATACTCAAATTATTCGTTCCAACGAACATATCTGGGAAAATTATTATGAGATGGATAAAGATGGGAATATTAAAACATTATATTTAAATGAGGTGGATTTAAAGGATATTGATGTATTATTACCAATTGCAGACAGTCTTGTTAAATTAGCCCTTCCATACTGCAATGTGAAAATGTTACGTCCATTAAATGCTTTTTCACGGCTAGAAACATTAGATTTAACCGGAAATAAATTACCGGAAAAATCATTTAGGTATTTAGGAGATTTAAAAAGTCTGAGAAATCTGGATTTGGGAGCAACTGGACTTAAAGACACTTCTTTGTTGGGTGATTTAATTAATTTGGAAATATTATACATCAGTTGCAATCCGTATCTCGAAGTAAAGGGTTTGGAACATTTAAAGTTCTTACAGCGGTTAGATGTCAGCCTGGCTGAAATTGATCATATAAAAAAGATAAATGTTAATAAAAATATACTTTCTTTAAATATTGGGGAAACTAAAATTGAAAAAATAACCGATTTGGAGCGTTTTCCCTATTTGGAAGAATTGAGAGTAAATGGAACCTTAGTAGAAAAAATTGAGGGTTTGGATACCTTACACAATCTCAAACAACTTTTTATCTCGGCTACTCAGGTTGAAGAAATTGAAGGCTTAGACAGTTTAACAAATTTAGAAGTATTAGACCTAAGTTATAATGAAATTTCAAAAATCAAAGGATTGGATAATCTGAAAAACTTAAGAGAACTAAATTTAAATGAAAATAAGATCACCAAAGTTGAGAATTTAGATCATCTCATAAATCTTGAGTATTTAATTTTTGAGGCGAATGAAATTAAAGAGTTTGATACGTCTTTTTTATCTAATTTAGTGTCCGAATGTTTTATTTCTCTATGTTTTACAGGAGATTATATTAAAGAGATTAAAGATGTTCCAAAGAATGTAACAATTAAGTTTGAAGATGATCATTTTGTACCGAGAACATTATATAAGTCAAAAAAATTGTTTCGATAATACATAAGAGCCTTGTTTTTACAGGGCTCTTAAATTAATGTTGAAAATCTAATTAATAATCGAGTTTAAATAATTATGGGAAATTTTACAACCGACACTGTTATTGTAATAGAAAAGACACCTACAAAAGATATTGTAAATATAGTAGATGAAATTATGCTAAAAAATAATTTCACTATTGCTTATGGTTATAGCCGTTTTTATTTTGAAGATACTAACCCAGATAGTAACCTTGATGATTCAAAAACAGTAGAGGCGGAAACTATGGAAGATGCCTTAAAAACTTTAGAGGAATTTAAGAAAAATCCTACTGGAGGTAGTTATGAATACAATATGTTTTGGGGTTATAATGAATACGGACAAGAACTTGGTTATAATATATCGGTACATTTTCGATCGTTTGATAACAAAAATATAGAAGCTGTAATTTTTTATGTTAGAGAAAATATTTTTGAAATAGCACACGAAAAAGAACTTAAAAGAGTATTTGCAGAAATAAACAGGAGAACTAAAGTAATAGCAGCCACACAAAAAACAGACTATTATACTGATGACTATGATGAATTTGATATAATAGAAGAGATTATGTCTGGAAATATTCATACTAAATACGAGTATAAGTTTCTTTAAATAATTTCTGAGAAAAAGCTTTTAAAACTAAACTTTAATTAAAAGTTTAGTTTTTTTTATTAAAGAGTTTATCTTTAACCTCTCAAACTGAGAAATTTCAAAATAACCATGACAGATTTCATAAAAAAATTAGAAAAAGAATTTAACACTCAAATTATCTATTCCAAAGAACATATCCGAAGAAATTATTATGATGTGGATAATGATGGAAATGTTATAACACTTTATTTAGATGAGATTGATTTAAAAGATCTTGATATATCATTACCTATCGCAGACAATCTGGTTTGCCTAGGTCTTGCAAAATGTAACATCGGAACTTTAAAATCGTTAAAATCTTTTATAAATTTGGAAGTTTTGGATCTCTCTCTTAATAGATTACATGGTTCTACACTTGAACATTTGAGTCATATGAAAAAACTAAAAAAATTAGACTTAAGCGGAACAAATCTTAAAGATACTTCATGTATTGGTGGTCTTGATAATTTGGAGATGCTGTTTATTGGTGGTAGTGACAGTCTTTACGAAATAAATGGCTTGGAAGGTTTAAAATCATTATTTCATTTAGATGCTTCGAACAGCTGTATTAATAGTATTGAGAGTATCTGTGCAAATGAAAATATTCGCATATTAAATTTGGAAGGAACTGATATAGAAAAAATAACTCATCTAGAGCGTTTTCCTAATTTGGAAAATCTTAATCTGAATAGTACTTTTGTGGAAACAATGGAGGGGCTCAAAACTTCGAAAAATCTAAAAAAACTTTTTCTTTCTACATGGCGGATAAAGCGTATTGAAGGCTTGGAAAATTTATCCAAATTGGAGGTTTTGGATTTAAATTTGAACGAAATTTTAAAAATAGAAGGATTGGAAAACTTAACCAATTTAAAATGGTTGAGCCTTAATGAAAATCAGATAACTAAAGTGGAGAACTTGGACAATCTGATAAATCTTGAACTTTTGTTACTAGAAGCAAATAAACCAATTATTTATTTTGATACAATGTTTTTCAATAATTTAGTTTCAGACTGTTATATATACATGCGTGGTGAGAAAGATATTGCAAGAATTCAAGCTGCAGCAACTGAAAATGTAAAGATTAATTATGACGATAAACATCGGTGGCCTACGTCATTGTATCGTGGTCCTAGAGATATTTTTAAATAAGCTTTGTTTACAATAATATTCGAAAGATAAATAATTAAAAGGATTTTAAAACTAAACTTTAATTAAAAGTTTAGTTTTTTTTATTAAAGAGTTTATCTTTAAGCTATTAAACTGAAAAATTTCAAAATAACCATGACAGATTTTATAAAAAAACTAGAAAAAGATTTCGATACTCAAATTATACATTCCAACGAACATATCTGGGAAAATTATTATGAGATAGATAAAGATGGAAATATTAAAACATTATATTTATATGAGGTTGATTTAAAGGATATCGGTATATTATTACCAATAGCAGACAGTCTTGTTAAATTAGCCCTTCCATACTGCAATGTGGATATGTTACGTCCATTAAATGCTTTTTCACGGCTAGAAACATTAGATTTAACCTAAAATAAATTACCGGAAAAATCCTTTAGGTATTTAGGAGATTTAAAAAGTCTGAGAAATCTGGATTTGGGAGCAACTGGACTTAAAGACACTTCTTTGTTGGGTGATTTAATTAATTTGGAAATATTATATATCAGTTGCAATCCGTATCTAGAAGTAAATGGTTTGGAACATTTAAAGTTCCTACAGCGGTTAGATGTCACTCTGACTAAAATTGATCATATAAAAAAGATAAATGTTAATGAAAATATCCGCTCTTTAAATATTGGAGAAACTAAAATTGAAAAAATAACTGATTTGGAGCGTTTTCCCTATTTGGAAGAATTGAGAGTAAATGGAAGCCGGGTAGACAAAATTGAGGGTTTGGATACCTTACACAATCTCAAACAACTTTTTATTTCGTGTACTCATGTAGAAGAAATTGAAGGTTTAGAAGGTTTAACAAATTTAGAAGTATTAGACTTAAGCCATAATGAAATTTCAAAAATCAAAGGATTGGATAATCTGAAAAACTTAAGAGAACTAAATTTAAATGAAAATAAGATCACCAAAGTTGAGAATTTAGATCATCTCATAAATCTTGAGTATTTAATTTTTGAGGCGAATGAAATTAAAGAGTTTGATACGTCTTTTTTATCTAATTTGGTTTCCGAATGTTTTATTTCTCTATGTTTTACAGGAGATTATATCAAAGAGATTAAAGATGTTCCAAAGAATGTAACAATTAAGTTTGAAGATGATCATTTTGTACCGAGAACATTATATAGGTCAAAGGATTTGTTTCGATAATAATAAGAGCCTTGTTTTTACAAGGCTTTTAAGTTAATATTGGAAATTTAATAAAATATCAACAATTAAGAAGGTTGTTTGGAAAAAGAAGATAAAACCATGACAGATTTTATAAAAAAACTAGAAAAAGAGTTTGATATTCAAATTATTCATTCTAAGAAACATATTTGGGAAAATTATTTTGATACAGATGATGATGGAAATATTACAACACTTTATTTAGATGAGGTTGATTTAAATAAACTTGAAGTACTTCTACCCATAGCAGACAGTTTGATTAATCTTGCTGTTGTTAAATGTAATATCAAAACTATAGGAGCTTTAAAATCGTTTAGCCGTTTAGAATCATTAAGCTTAAGACTTAATAGTTTGCACGGATCCACATTAAGTCATTTAAGCCATCTGAAAAAACTTAAACGATTGGATTTATGTGGAACAAACATTCAGGATACATCGCCACTTGGCAGCGTTACTCATTTGCAGGAATTGTATATTGGTAGTAGTAGCCGCCTTTACGAAGTGAATGGTTTAGAAGGTTTAAAATCTTTACAGCATTTAGATACATCTTACAGTAGAATTGATAGCATTGAAAAAGTTAGAATAAATGAAAATATCCCTTCACTGAATATAAAAGGGACTAAAATAAAAAAGATAATGCATTTGGAAAGGTTTTCTAATTTGCAAAGCCTTAATATGGAAAGTACTTTAGTCGAAAAAATTGAAGGATTGGATACATTAAAAAATCTAAAAGAGTTCTTTATATCTACATACAGGATAAAGCGTATTGAGGGTTTGGAAAATTTAACTGGATTGGAAGTTTTAGATTTAAATTTTAATAAAATATCAAAAATAGAAGGATTGGATAATCTAATCAATTTGAAACGATTGAACCTTAATGAAAATCAAATAAAAAGAGTTGAAAATTTGGATAATCTTGTAAATCTTGAGCTTTTATTGCTAGAGCCTAATAATACTGTCACATATTTTGATACTTCTTTTTTTCATAATTTAGTTTCAGAATGTCACATTTATATGCGTGATATTAAAGATCTTGATAAAATTCAGGCTACAGCACCTAAAAATGTTAAAATTAATGTTGATAATAATTATCCTTATCCTGTATCTCTGTACAGAAAACCCAAAGGTATTTTTAAATAATTTTGTCTATAATACCATTTGAAAGATCACTCCCTTAAAACTTTTAAAGGAAAATTTCAATTAGAAATTTTCCTTTTTTATTTTATCTTTAAACTTTTAAGCAGAGAAATTTCAAAATAACCATGACAGATTTTATAAAAAAACTGGAAAAAGAGTTTGATATTCAAATTAATCGTTCCAAAGAACACATCTGGGAAAATTATTATGATTTGGATAAAGATGGGAATATTATGACATTATACCTGAATAAGGTTGATTTAAAGGATATCGATGTATTATTACCAATAGCAGACAGTCTTGTTAAATTAGCCATTCCATATTGTAATGTGGAAATGTTACGTCCATTAAATGCTTTTTCACGGCTAGAAACATTAGATTTAACCGGCAATAAATTACCGGAAAAATCATTTGGATATTTGAGAGATTTAAAAAGTCTGAGAAATCTGGATTTGGGAGCAACTGAACTTAAAGACACTTCTTTGTTGGGCGATTTAATTAATTTGGAAATATTATATATCAGTTGCAATCCGTATCTCGAAGTAAATGGTTTAGAACATTTAAAGTTCCTACAGCGGTTAGATGTCACTCTGACTAAAATTGATCATATAAAAAAGATAAATGTTAATGAAAATATCCGTTCTTTAAATATTGGAGAAACTAAAATTGAAAAAATAACCGATCTGGAGCGCTTTCCCTATTTGGAAGAATTGAGAGTAAATGGAAGTCGGGTAGACAAAATTGAGGGTTTGGATACCTTACAAAATCTCAAACAACTTCTTATTTCGTCTACTCATGTAGAAGAAATTGAAGGTTTGGAAAGCTTGAAAAATTTAGAAGTATTAGACTTAAGCCGTAATGAGATTTCAAAAATCAAAGGATTGGATAATCTGAAAAATTTAAAAAGATTAAATTTAAGTGAAAATAAGATCAGCAAAGTGGAGAATTTAGATCATCTTATTAATCTGGAGTTTTTAACTTTCGAGATCAATAAAATTAAAGAGTTTGATGTTTCTTTTTTATCTAATTTGGTTTCCGAATGTTTTATTTCTTTGTGTTTTACAGGGAATTATATCAAAGAGATTAAAGATGTTCCAAAGAATGTTACCATTAAATTTGAGGCGGATCATTTTGTACCAAGAGTATTTCCTATGTCAAATGATTTGTTTCGATAATAAAAGAAACTGTCTCAAAAATGAAGCAGTTTCTTTTTTTACACCCGAGTTTTTCATTTCTAATTTTTCTTCTTTTTAATTTTTGATAGCTCGATAAAAGTTTTCATGTTCGTTTTCCTTTCGGATACTTTTTCATCTATTAATATGAGCGTCTTATTTTTTCTTTTGAAAAAACAGTAAAATTTCCCACAGTCAAATAAAAGCTTCTTAAGCTATACAAAATTTATGACTTACTGCAACTACAGAATGCAGGAGGCTAAAAACTTTAATAAGAAGAAAAAAATAAGGAATTTTGAACCCTCAAGTACAGATACTATTGGATCCAAATCAGCTGTGCTAAAAACTTAAAAAAGTTAAAAAATTAAGTATGGAAAAAAATGAATCAACTACAAAAGAAATTCTAAAATTCTATTTTGAGACAGGAAAGAAACCTACCGAAGCCCAGTTCTCAGAATTTTTAGATTCTTACTGGCATAAAAAGGAAAGCATTCCTAAAGAAAAAATCGAAGGGTTAGAAAATCTGTCATTAGACTTTGATCTTCTGTGGTCACCTACCAACAAAAAATTGTCATTAACAGATGCTCAGGGAAATGTATTGTCGGAAATTTCTTTGCAGTCTCTGGACAATGAGGGGACAGATTTAAGGTATAATACTGCTACAGCGTCATTGGAACTTTATAATGCGGACAATGAGCTCTTAGACAGTATTCCTGTCGCCGATTTTGTGAATAATGTAGGTACGCAACTGGCTTTAAATTCAAATATTTTACAGTTAAAAGACAGCAAAGGAAACGTATTGTCTAATGTGATGTTTGCAGTTTCTAACATTGGAGGATTGCAAACCGCATTAGATGCTAAAGCAGAAAAAACAGTAGCTATCAATACTGTTTCTCCGTTACAGGGAGGAGGCAATTTATCGTCTGACAGAACATTAAGCATATCTCAGTCTAATACGAATACTTCAGGTTATCTGAGTAATACAGACTGGAATACATTTAATAATAAATTCGATAAACCTTCCATGGGAACGAATTATCTCGGAAGATGGAACGGCTCAACATTTATTAACAGCCTATTACAGGATAACGGAACCAGTTCGGGAATTGGAAGCAATAACTACAACAATATTATCTGGTCTGTTGATTCTTCTTCTAAAGCAGCGCTTATCGCTCCAAGAATGACTCAGGCTCAAAGGCTTGCTATTTCTTTAGGAACCATTCAGGCGGGAGCTATTGTTTATCAGACTGATGGCACAGCCGGATATTATCTCTGGAACGGAAGTTCATGGGGAACTTTGGGAAGTAATATTGCTACTGCAGATCTTACCAATACTCAGGCAAGAACTTTCACTCAGAATGCAGATTTTACATGGAATACTTTAGGAAATGCTTATTTTTTGAAAGGACTGAAGGATGTAGGCAGTGATTACAAAGACCATCCCAAAGTTTTAAGAATAGACTCAAATACAAAACAGGTTGTAGAAGGTGATGCTCTGGTTGTAAACATACCGGATACTTTACCTAACCCTGTTACACCAACATCACAAACTTTAAATATAGTTCACACTTATACAAATAGTCCTACCGCATTAGATACCAATGTAAAGGATTTAAATGAATTTATTATGAATATAGGGAATTTAAAATTTACACATTTAACGGTAGACGATTGGAATTTAATTAATGCTTCTAATAATACAGCATCAAGTCTATCTGCGAATGGTGGAATAGTTCTAAAAACCAACAATAACAATTATAATACATTTTCGACAGATGAAATAATGGCTTGTGCTTATCCTAATTTGATTTTACCATCTAATAAAAATTGGATTTTTATTATTGGTGGTAGCGTTGGATATGAAACATATGAGGGGAATAGAGGAACAATAGGTATAGCTTCTTCCGATGCGACTTCCAATATAGGTATTATTGACAGTTTCATTTCCTATTTCACCACAGGTGTTAATTGGAATGGTTACTATAATTCAATAAATTTCACTCCCTTAGCATATAACCATAATTATAATACAATTTTAAGAGGGATAAGTAACACCATCATTTTTACAAAAGTAGGAAGTATACTAAATATTACTGTTAGAAATGGAAATGATGTAAAAACAATGAATACAGATATCACAGGAGTAGGTGCAATGAAACCTTTGTGTTCTATTAAAAAGGGTTCATACTCTAATCTTAATGTTTGTAGTACTGATTTTGGTAAATACTGGATCGAATCTTAAAAATATAGAAAATAAGCTTTCACAAAACTAAAAAACATCATATTAGAAATCCAGACAAAAAATATAAAATTATGGAAAAGAATAAATTAGCTACCAGAGATCAGCTAAAAAAATATTTTGAAAAAAATAAATATCCTACTCAAAGTCAGTTTGCAGAATTAATTGATGCATTTAAGCATAGAGAAGATATCCCGACTAATAAAGAAGCAGTAATTTTAGCTAATAGCCTAGCATCAATTGACAACGCATATTTAGCGTATTATGGATACAATTTCGGAAAAGAAAAAATTTTGCTAACAATTAATTCTCAAGATGATGGAGAGCAATTAATTGATGTTAGTAAAACGAATCATTATCAAGAACAAAAAAAGTACTTTTTTGGTACTGCTCCTTACTCAATTAAAATAAAAGAGTTTCGGTTAGATGAACTTTCAGAAACAGAATATTATTATTTCAGCTATCAGCTTAAAGATAGTCTTACTGTGGAAAGAGTTATAGGAAATAATTTGCCGGTCCTTTCTGAAGGATTGGATTTAGGAACTTTTACAGAACAAAGATTTTATTTGTCTTTATCTAAATTAAATTTTGGTCAGCGAATAAACAATGTTAGTACCAATATCAAATTTATTAATAATACTAACGTAAATATTATGTATAGAGCACAGGCAAATTATTGGGGAAGTTTGTTTTCAAATGAAGACAGTGTTACTAATCACTATAACTTATGGGATAATCTTTATTTCTATTATAATGCTGATCTTAAAGAAATTAATCAGCATATTGAATGTAAGATTTATAATGCAGACAATAAGCAACTTATAATGACGGGGTACTTGTATGCGGGGCAAAATAATGAATATGCTTGGGGAGGTGATGTGGCAACAGGAATCAGAAATATAAGAATCGAATGTAGTTATCAAGACAATCAAAATAATCAAATTAATTTCAAATAACCGTATCCTAATGAAACTAAAAATATTTGAACAAAATCAGCATCTTAAGGATCTTACACCTTTTGAGCTAATGGCAAAAGATATCACCATTCTTAATGGAATCGTTAAAGGGGAACCCACTTATGAAAAAGGAAGAAAAACCAGTACCGGTTACTATTTAGACAAAGAACAGACGAATCTGGCAATTGAGAAAACCTTTTCTGATGAACTGGATGAAAATGGATTTTTAAAAGGACTAAATATTCTGATTAAATGGTTTGATATCTACGGAAACCCGGTGCTTGTCAAACGAGTTTATGTTCCTCTCTCTGTCTCGGAAAGTGCGGAAATCATTATTAAAAGACGTAAACGAATGATTGATTATCTGAAGGAATCCGGAGTAAGATTAGGAGTAAAAGAATATATCGATTCTCTGTTTAATTATTATTCAAATTATCAGCAATCGGGAATTACAAGAAATCTTTTGAATAGCTTTATTGAGAATGGATCGGATGAATTACAACAAGCTGTTACCAAGGAAAATAATCAGGAAATAGCAGGTATTCTTAACCATATTTTACCAAACGGAACTACCGTTAAAGATTCATTACTCGATCAGATCTCATAAAAAATTCTTACATAAATTATTTTCAGAAATCAAGGTAACACTTTATATACTTATGGGAAAAGTTTTAGCTTTAAACCATCAGCTAGCTCTGAAAAGAATTATCGTGAAAATCAGAAAAATAAATTAGCCTAAACATCAGCGGCAAATTTTAACCTATTCAATCCTTACCATTTTATCACTAAAAACTCTTCATTACTCTAATGGAGATGAATGGGTTTGTTCCCAAAATTATTAAGATACAATAGATCTGTAAGGATTGGAGAATACCTTCTTTTCTATTCAGCCGAGTCTTTTAACTAATCATCATAAAGGGTAAATCGGCAAAACTTTTTAAAAGTTTTACCGATTTATTCAAATTATTTACATCGAAACACAAAATAAAAATAATAACTTCCATGTTTACACCAACACCATTAGATACCATATTAACTTATTTCCAGACAGGAGATATTCCTACCCAGGAGGAATTTAAGGCATCCTGGTCTTCATTTTGGCATAAAAATGATTCTGTACCGACAAGCAAAATTGAAGGACTCGATCATCAGTTACAAAATAAAGCCGATAAAAGTGCTTTTGAAACACACCTCTCAAATCAGGATTCCCATATCAGTTATTTAGCTGCAAAAGATGCTGCAAATTTAGACAGCAATAATCTTCAGGCTTGGAAAATAGCATTAGGGGTTGGAGAACAGCCTGAAAATACAGCAACTATTGATGACGCAAATAATGCGGGAAATGTTTATACAAAACAGCAAAGCGATACAAAATATATGCTTTTGAGTGATTTTGTAGATAAAGATCAAAAAATTCTGGCAGAAAAAATCGAAGCTTTAGGTTTAACCTCGCTGATCGAAGCTGTTGAAACTGATATTTCTTTATTTGCAGATCATTCTGCATCTTATGAATTTCAGGATAACGATTTTATTGCAATTCCGGATTCAGCCGGAAACTTTTCACTTTATCTTTTTAAAGGCGGTGTAAAAAACAATAAATATAATTATCTGCCTACAGGAATCTCGAATGTCACCATCGGAATGGTGGAAGGACTTCAGGGTGAACTAAATAAAAAAATAGACAAACCTCTTACGGATGGGAAATTTTATATTAAGAGAACATCAGGAGTTACAACAACAGAAACCTTAGCAGATGAAACACTTGCTTCTGTTGTGAGCAGAGATGCATACTCCCCGAAACCTATTACTTTTCTGGACGGTTCCGAACGTACTTATGCCAATATTGGAGTGAATCCAGCAACTTATTCCTTTTTCTGGGGCAATATTAATCCTAATCATACTGGATTTTACAATCATACATTCGGATACAATTGTCTATCAAAAGTAACCACAGGAAATAACAATATTGCTTTTGGTGCTGCAGCGGGGCAAGAGCTTACAATAAGCTCGTTTAATACTTTTGTGGGAGTTGTTGCAGGTCAGAATGCAGTGTCAGGAAACTATAATGTAATGATAGGAGAAGAAACCGGATTTAAAGTAACTTCAGGATTTAAGAATACTTTAGTAGGAACGGCATCCGGATATAATGTGACTACCGGAAACCTTAATACACTTATCGGCTACAAAGCATCTAATACCACTACTTTAGGAGATCGTAATATTATTATTGGGGCATCATCAGGACAGGGAGTTACAGGACAGAATAATATTCTGATCGGAGTTGGGGCAGGTCATAATGACGGAGCTTTATCCAATAAGCTTATTATCCACTCCAATAATACCATGACTGGATACAACAACACTTCAGAAGGTGTGTTTGGAAGCTTTCAGCAGGGAACCCTCGGTATGGCTTTAATTACAGGAGATTTTCTCCAGAGATGGGTGAAGTTCAATGGTACGTTTTCTATTAATCCGTCCTATATTCCTGCAGGAGATGCATCTTATAAGAAAATATTCGTTGGGAACTCTTCCGGGCAGTTCGGATGGATCGATAAGGTGGATTCTATTCCCCTGTCGGGAACTTTACCGGGAAAACCTGTAACGGGAGAAATTGAATTTTCAACAGATGGAGGAGGGGTTATTAAAAGTGGAGTTGCCAATATTTCTGTTTCAGACGGATTCACTACCATTTTTTCAGGCGATCTGATGGGCGACAGAACTCAGATATTATCAAGTCCAATGCAGATTTCATTATCTCAGGGATCAGATAAATATATCAATCTTACCCAATGGCTGGACAGAATAGATGTGGGGGCTCCAAGTGAAGGTCCCGGTATTGTCGGTCAGAACTATTATGGGGATCATTATACAGAAAATTCTTTTGTACAGAAAAAGTGGGTAGAAGAAAAAGTAAAAAATATTACGGGAAATGGTTATAAAATCTACAGGGCATTATTAAACAATAACAGGGGAACTTTTGATCCAAATTTCATAGTACTTGAAAACACAATAGGAAACATAGAGTGGGATCGTGTAGACTCGGGTAAATTTATAGGAAAAATGTCCGGAGCCTTTACGGAAAATAAAGTCTGGATTAATGCCAAGATAAATGCGCTATATACAAAAAATCATGTGGATTGTTATTCTTTCAGAGGATCAGAAGACCATGTAAGCCTCAATGTATTTGATGTAACCGATAAATCTCCTGTTGATTTTGAAGAGCAGTACGGATTTATTGAGATCTATGTTTACGATTAAGCAAACAGAAAATCTAAAATTTAAATTATGAACAAAAAAAGAATTAAAAACTGATGGAGTCAACACAACTACAACATTTATTCACCCATTTAGAAAGCGTTATTACTTGGCGTCTCAATCATCCGGAAGATGATTTCACTACTGCTCCCGAATTTAATCCATACGATTACAAAAACTTTCATTTGGGAAATTATATTCTGGAAAAAAAGCTCACGCATGAGGAAATTATTATCCTTTTAATGGCTTTGCTGCCAAGACTGGAACCTTCCTTGCTGAAAAAGATTTATCTGGAATTTCCTGCCGGTTCATTATTCGATTTTTGTTCGGTTAATGAAAATGGCAGACTTTTTAATCCCACGATTCAGTCATTACAGTATATTTTAGGTGGAGAAAATATTCAGCAGAGACTGAAGGCATTAGATAATTTTAGTCAGAATTCAACACTTGTAAGAGAGGAACTTATTGTTTTTTCAGGACAGGAGAGCACGTCCATAAACAGCCAGCTAAGCATTCATCAGGATGCTTTTGAGGCTTTAATGTTCGGAACAGAACTGCTTCCTAAAATGAGTAACGATTTCCCGGCAGAGCAGCTTCATACAAGCAGAACATGGGAAGATTTAATCCTTCCTCAAGATACTTTGGATGAGCTTCAGGGGATTGAAGCTTGGTACAGCAGCAGCAGGATTCTTATGGAAGACTGGGGAATGCAGAAAAAGCTTAAACCAGGTTTCAGGGTACTGTTTTACGGAGATCCCGGAACCGGAAAAACACTTGCAGCAAGTCTTCTGGGAAAATACACCGGACGTCCCGTTTTCAGAGTGGATGTTTCCATGCTGGTTTCAAAATATATCGGGGAAACAGAGAAACATCTGGCTAAATTATTCGATAAGGCGGAAAACAAAAACTGGATCCTGTTTTTTGATGAGGCAGATGCTATTTTCGGGAAAAGAACCAGTGTTCGTGATGCGCATGACAAATATGCCAATCAGGAAGTTTCTTATCTGTTACAGAGAATAGAAACTTTTTCGGGACTTATCATTCTGGCATCCAACTTCAAAAACAATATGGATAAAGCCTTTACGAGACGTTTCCATAGCTGTATAAAATTCAATAATCCCGGATATGAAGAACGTCTGCGCATCTGGCAGCACAATCTGCCGCAGCAATTAGATCTTGGAGATATTAATCTGGAGCAGATTTCCAGAAGATATGAACTTACAGGATCCAATATCATGAACATCATTCAGGATGTTTGCTTAAAAGTAATTTCATCGGAAGAGCCCGGTTACAGAGCAAATTCAGAAATGCTGCTGGAAAGTATCAGGAAAGAATATTTAAAAGAGGATAAAATATTCTCTTAAAAATTTGAACTTTAAATACCAAAATCATGAATGCAAAAACTTTACTGTTGATTGCTTTAATCAGCATTGATTTTGGGTGTAGAACTAAAAATAAAGTGATCACTAATTACGAAGAAAAAAAACAGGAATCGGAAAAAGTAAAAATAGATTCTCTGAATTCACAAAGTCAGCAGTCAGCACAGAATAGTTCTTCAGAAACGCTTTCAAACGACCGAAAGAACGAACAGTCCGGAGAAATATTAATCAAAGGTAAATCTGATCCGTCCAGTCCTTTTGTTTACCATAATATTGTCGGCAAAGACACCATTCAGAGTATTTCGATCGTGGGAAACGCAGAATATTTAATCGATAATCATTATGTGAAATCCGACAGTAAAAAATTGGAGGTAATGAAGAAAGAATCTGTACAGCTTATTCAGAATACAGATCAGAAAACTTTCTCCAAAGAAGTAAACAAAGAGTCTGAACTTAAAACTTCTGAAGAAACAAAAAAGATTAAAGTGAATGGACTTCAGGCGGGAGCGTGGATTGTGATCGCAATTGCTACAGGAATTTTAATACTGGCATTTTTCACTTACAAATATTTTAAAAAATGAAAACATCACCAAAAGGAATACAGCTCATTTTATCATTCGAAGGTTTCAGTGCAAAACCTTATCTGGATTCTGCCGGAATTCCGACAATCGGTTACGGAAACACCTATTATCCGGGAGGTAAAAAAGTGACGATGAAAGATTTGCCGATCACAAAGGAAAAAGGAGCCGAACTGTTTGCATCAGTCTTGCCGACCTATGAGAAAATTGTTCTCGGAAAAATAAAAATTCAGCTTACACAAAACCAGTTCGATGCGCTTGTTTCGCACACCTACAATACAGGAGGTTCCGATACATTGTTTTCGTTAATTAATAAAAAATCAGACGCGGAATCCATCAGAAACTGGTTTACCACAAAATATACTACAGCGGGCGGAAAAGTTCTTGCAGGTTTAGTGAGAAGAAGAAACGCTGAGGCAGATTTGTTTTTTGCAAAGTAAGGTTTAGACAATAATGATAAAGATTTTTAGTCTTAATCTTAAATAGTCAGGCTGTCTTTTCAGGCAGCCTTTTCTTTTTTAACTTTTATCAATAAATAATATAAATATTTTAGCAAAATCGATAAAATTTAATCAATGATTTATCATATTTGTATTATGTTTTCAAGTAATATTTTTAAAAAATTTCAAATTTTAATCTCATTAATTTCCCAAACATATAATTTCTAGCATAGCATTTGTATAGTACAATTTATCTGATCATTTAGAAAGGAATTGTAAAATTTTATTTATAGAGTTGAAGAAATTTGTCAGTTGAGGTGATGTTCTGTTCCTATTATTTTTAAGTTTCTGATGACGGATGATGTGAAGAATATTTTTATTCAATACAATAGATCAACCACCAATGACAAAATTGAATACCAAAATCTGCTCAGATGTTGCCTTGTGTACTTTGATAAGGAAAAACAGGCAAAAGGGATTTGAAAAGCTCTATAGAACTTACGGATGCATTCTGTATGGTCTCGCTCTACAATCTGTTTCTTCAAAAGACCTTGCAGAAGAAATCGTACAGCAGACTTTCGTTAATGTTTTAAAAAAAATAGATCATTTTTCAGATCAAAAATATTCTTTTCAGGTTTGGATGATCCAGAATCTTATCATAACCATCAAAGAGTTTCTTTCCGAAAAACACATCGATTATAACTTTACCCTAAAGAATTTTCCGGAATTTAAGTTTGAACTGAAACAGCAGATTCCAACGTATCCTTCGCAGACTGAAATCAACAGTTTCTGATCGTTTATTATTTAACCACATTTATAAAAGCCTTTTTGCTGACTTATCATTGTGGTATCTGTTTTTTAATATCTTGAAATACTTTAAAATTTTGGCAGACAAATTGTTACAGCTTAAAAGTCAGAGATGATTGTCCGTAATTTATCGTAACTGAAAAACCTTGAGTTCTTTTGATAAGTGAAACGCCTTTGTGAACTTAAAAACATTTAGTAGTAACAAAAACTCTGCGGAATTTGCTTGGTAAGAGCAGTATAATTAATAACGGATAATTAAATCAAATACAAATTAAACCACTAAACATATTAATATTATGAAAAATTCAATTTTAGGTATTCTTGCCATCGCTGCAATGGTAGCCTGTAAAAAAAATGAAACTACGAATGTTAACAGTTCTGCAGACAGCACAGCAATGACGGCTCCTGCAGATTCCGGAATGATGAGCAACGATTCTGCTACTGCTGCAGCACCATCCGATGCAACTACAAAAACATCTCTGAGCGATCAGGATAAAATGTTTGCCGATGCCGCAGCAAAAGGAGGAATGATGGAAGTAATGGTAGGAAAGCTTGCTGCAATGAATGCTGAAAGCACTGTTGTAAAATCATTGGGAGAAATGATGGTAAAAGACCACAGTAAAGCCAATGACGAGCTAAAAAAATGGGCAATGACGGTAGAATATACTTTACCGACAGCCATGGATGCAGACCAACAGAAAATGTATGACGATCTGAAAGCCAAAAAAGGAAAAGATTTCGATAAAGCTTACACCGATCTTATGGTAAGCGATCATAAAGAAGACATTGCGGTGTTTAAAAAAGAAGCTTCAGCCGGCTCGGAAGCATCACTGAAATCTTTTGCAAGCAATACGCTTCCTACTTTAGAACATCATTTAATGGAAGCTGAAAAAGCAAAATCAGCCGTTAAGTAAATAATTTCTGATACAAAAATTCATAAAGACTATTCTCAGAATCCCTATTGATTAATCTCTGAGAATAGTTTTTTATTTTAAGCTTATAAACTCATTGTAGTTGTCTGCAATTTTTCATTATTAAAAAATCTTTGTGTTCTTTGCTGAATCAAAAGCAGTTGCGAAATTAAAAAACAGTTTGTAGTCAAGAACTCTTTTAAACTTTTCGTTAAAATTAAGCATCATGATTAATAACGGATAAACAAAATTTTTATCAATGAACAGTACTTGCAGTATGATCCTACTCATAATCATAGGCAGGATTCAATGGTAAATTTGTAACAAACCACCAAACAATAAATAGAGATGAAGCCGAAACAGATTCTGGGAGTTCCGATACAGAAAAAAGGCGGATTCCACGACACAGAAAGTACAAAACAGTTTGGAATTGTAGAAATAGATTCAAAATTTGCAATTCTGAAAGAACGGTTTTTTGCCATCAACAGATGGAAAGAATACTGTGGTAATGCTTCCACAGATTTTAAACATTTTGATGCTTCCGGAGATTTTGTAGACCGCTTTCCCCAGAAAGGAGATTTTATTAGAATTGATATTCCAGGTCCCGGAATGCTTCAGGCTGAAGGGTATGACTGGGTTGAAATACTACACCTCACGCATACAGATACAGAACGAAGCGAATCTTATATGATGATGTGCAGACCGTCTAAAGAGCCCAACAAGCCGAAAGGTTATATTGAACATTTTTATACCGCTTCGGCAACATCCAATATGGTGATTTCCAAAGAAGGAAATTTCTTAAAATCAGGAATATACGGAAGAAATGAAAGTCCGAATTTTAAAGTGCCGTTCTGGGATAAAATAAGAAATTTTTTAATAGCCTTTGGCGGAATTTTCGGCTTTGGAAAAATGCAGTGGAAGATTCTTGCTGATGGATTACTGGATTTCGAATAACATTATTTATACCCTTGTTTTTCAAACCATTTATTTTTGTGTTTAGCTCCTCAGAAGTCTGGGGAATTTTTAGTTTTTGATAATGCATAAAATCTATGGGTTAGTATAGCCTCTTTCCAAGATTTTTAAACCATAATTCCGTAGTTTCTTCGGTAGGAATATTCAGTTTAGTTCTCAGATTATGCTTTCTGTTCCGTACTGTACTTATTGTTCTGAAAGTGTAGGTTGAAATATCTTTTGCATTGAATCCCAGATAAATATAGGCACAAAGCGTAAGTTCTGAAACTCTTAATTTCGGATCTATTTTCAGAAGCTCATTAATTACTTCGGGATACACTTCCTGAAAGCGGGTGAAAAACTCAGGACTGTTGCTTTTTGCCAACTGAACAATATTTTCGAACGATTCATTTACTTTTTGCTGAAGCTGCAAATTTTCCTCTTCCTTTATGGTAAGCAATGCACTGCTTTCTCGTTTTTTAGAATTATATTTTTTAAGCGTATAAATGTATATGATTATAAATAATACAATGGTAATCATTACAATGACATACAGTGTAGTGTATGATTTTTGATTTTTAAGATCCTTTTCCCGGATAATTTTCTTTACGGGAAGATCGTAGATTTTTTGTTTTTCTACAGAAAGGCTGTCATGGATTGCAGAGTAGTTCTCAAAATTTTCGGATGCTTTTTTATATTCGTTCATCAGCTTGTAAGCCTGAGCTAATATTTTTTGCGTTTCCATCATGTCCTGTGGCTTGTTCAGCTTTTCTGAAATGGAAATAGATTTTTCAAGATAGGAAACCGCTGTTTTGTAATCTCCTTTTTCCAGATAATATCTTCCCCAGTTTCTATCCAGTACAGACCTCTGAAATATGGGCAGCATTTTAGATGAACTGTATTTCTCGCCTGCTTCCAGATAATACCTCGCCGAATCCATATTTTTATCCAGAGAAATATAATATTTTGCCAGTCGGGACGATGTATACGTTGTAGGTGATGCAAGATGAGCTTTAAGAAGATCGGCATACATATTTTTGTAATCTTTCTGATGTTCATAGATTACAGATCTTAATCCATACAGATATTCCAGATCCTTTTTCCTTTTATTCTTTTGCGCCAGATGTATTGCTTTTTTATAATGGTTCAGTGCCAGTGTATAAAATCCTAAATTGTGATAACATCTTCCGTATTCTCCGTTTATCCGTATCTGGATTTCATCGTCATTAAGGTTTTCACTTTTGGCTGCGGCAATATCCAGATAGCGCAGACTTTCTTTTGTGTTATAAAGGTTGCTGTAAGTGTTTGCGATGAAAATATATCCTTTCACGGAAGCTTTATCATCCTTAATAGATTCATAACCGGAGATTAATTCCTTGCAAAGAACGATTGCCTCTTTAAATTTCCCTTCTGCACGGAGAACATTTAATTGGAGATAAAGAGAATCCAGTTGCTCCTTAGATTTTTGTCCAAAAGCAATATTCGAAAAAAATAAAATAAAAAAAATAAATAGTGCTTTCTTCAGATTCATAAAGGTACAATCGCGTTACTAAAATTAATTAAAATTTTAAAATATGATCAATAATAATTTAAAAAATAGACAGATTTAATAATCTGCCTATAAGATATTCCTTTGGGGAACGATTTGATTTCTATTGAACTGCGAAGGCACTGATTACATTTTCTCCCCACATTCCGCCGACATTTTTCAGCCTTCCCGGAAGTCCCGCCGAAGACCTGGTAACACCACCTATAATGATGTAGTACCTTTTGGTGTTGCTGCTGGAATTATTAAGCATTAAGGCTCCGTTTATCATCGCATATTTGGGAACTCCACCCGTTGGAGCCGGACCGTTAAAAATATTTCCTAAAAATTTTGTTTCGTCAAGATCTGCGGTTGGAGCATAAGGACCCGAACCTTTTGCAGAAACTGGTGCGTCCGTTAATGTTACTCTGGTCCAGAACCAGTCGTCTCTTGTAAGAGTGCTTGTTCCGGAAATATTATCATAAGCAAGCAATAAAGATATATTTACCTGCCAGTTTCCGGGAGCCAGATCTATGTATGAAGTTGTCGCATAGAACCCTGTGGAAAGATCAGAAGAATTAAAATTATAGGAAGAATTATTCAAAGACAGATCAAAACCGTCTGCAATATTTCCTTTATATGATTTCAGAGCAATATATTCCCAGTGCGCGGAACCGTTTTCATCCGATATCAGTGCTTTGTTTTTAGCTTGTCGCCCGTCTGTAAGTCTGAAGCCGTCTATCGGATTACCAGCCGTTCCTCCGGAGTTTATTTCTAATTTTCTGCTGGGTGTGGCAGTCCCTATTCCTACGTTTCCGGAAGATAAAACAATAAAGTCATCTTTTTGCTGCGAAGCAGACGGATCTCCGGTTGAAGGATTATTTTTATTTCCGTCGATGTGGAAAATACCACGCGGATTTTGAGTATTGATTCCTACCTGAGAATAGGCAGAGTTTAAGATGATCATCGAAATAATGACAACTATTTTTTTCATAGGTTATTTGTTTGTTAATCTTGTTCTATAGCGTAAGCTGTGATTTTGTTATCCTTCCATATTGCTCCGCCCATATTTTGCAGAATTCCCGGAATATGAAGATTAGAACGGGTAAAACCTCCTGCTAAAAGATAATACCTTTTCATGTTTGCGGAAGGATTGTTGATGATGAGGTTTCCGTTAATCATAGCAAATTTATTTCCTCCGGAAACAGCAGAACCAGGACCCTGAAAAACTTCACTTGCCCATCGGCTGTTGTCTACCAGATCAACGGACGGACTTGCCGGATTACTTGTGCCGTTGTCCGAAAGGGTAGTTCTTAGCCAGAACCATTCATCCTGATTCATCGTGGAATTCGCATCTGCAGTATAAGGAATAACGAGATCCATTTTCACCCGCCATTTTCCGGGGGGAAGATCAATGTACGAACCGGTCTGATAAAATCCTGCATTGTAATTGGATGGATTGAATGAAAAGCTTGTACTGCTGATATCAATATCAACTCCCGCTCCCATCACTCCGCGATAAATTTTTTGTGCAGGGTACAAAAGCCAGTGTGCAGAGCCATTGTCATCCGAAACCAGCACTTTTCCTCTTCCTTCTGTACCGTCTTTAAGCATAAAACCGTCTTCGGGGGAAAGCAGGGTTCCGCTGCTGATATCCAGTTTTGTTAAAGGCTTTGTGGTTCCGATTCCCAGATTACCGTTGGTAAGAATAGCAACATCATTTTTCTGTTGCGAGGTACTTAAAGCGCTTCCCGATGAAGGATTGTCTTTCCCTGCATCAATATGGAAATTTGCCAGTGGATTAACGGTATTAATTCCTACCTGAGAAGATGCATGGGAATAAATTAAAGCTAAAAAAGAAATACATAATTTTTTCATACAAACTGTTTTTGTGTAATTTTTTTTGATCAGAAATCTGAAGGATAAACAGCAAAAACTTTTTTCAAAACTGAAAAAAGTTTTATGCCGTCTTAGTGTTCATGTGTGTTTTTACCTCCTTTCATTTGGATGCGCAAAGAAAGCGGATGAGGGTGGTAATGTCAAAAAATACAGTTGCCTATCTTGTATCTATTTTTATTAATGTGTTGATTTTTAATAATTTAATTTTTAAACGTCTTTACTTTCTGATAATAATGTCTGCGGATAAGCATTTTTTATTTTGTAAAGTTTCTTCCATTTGTAGATGGTGTTTCGGCTTATTTTAAACTTCAGGGAGGTTTCTATATTGCTCATATTGTATTTTTTTTGATGCTCAACAATCTTCCTGATATCCGATTTTTTATATGACCGATGTTTCTGGTTAAAGTCTTTGTTCTGTTCATTTTTACCGAAAATTATATGGTTAAGATGAATGATATCAAAAGTCGTAAGAGATTTTTTATTGAGTATTTCGCTGCAGTCTTTTCTTTTTTCCGGATATTTTTTATCGAGAATGTCGGAAAAAATGAGTTTATAATTAGGTTTTAATTCTTTTTTCATAAGTAAACTGTTTTTAACGATTTTCCTTAGCTTTTTTATTTAAAATTGTAAACAAATTCTTGTACAGATCTAAACAATACATGATCACAATTTTTTATAATTTATTTAGATAAGTCATCTTTCGTTTTCTGGTTTTCATACTTATTAAACCATTTATAGAGTGTGGTCTTTGGGATGCCGTATTTTTCGATAACCTCCGATTTTGTGTACTCGCCGGAATTAATCTGTTCCAGTATAAAATCTATGATTTCTTTGGTATAGATATTTTTACGAAAAGAAGGAAGATGAGACTTCAGCGTTCTTTTTTTTATTAAATCGGATCCGGAGGACGTAGGAGGGGAGTACAGGATCAGATGCTGGCTGTAAATCCTGAAAAAATCATATTCCAGAAGTTTAGACCATTTCAAAAGATTTCCGGAATCTATGCTTTCGGAAATCAGCATCTTTTCAATTTCATTTTCTGTCGTATTCATGAAATTGCAAATTCTTGTAAGATCTGTATTCGTCTCGATAATCCTCTGATTGATGAGCGAGCCGATATGAATATTTTTAAAGTTCAAGTTGTGTTAATTTTTAATTTAATGATCAAAATAAGAGCAACATTTTTAGATAAGAAAAAAAACAGCGATCTATCATGATACTACTTTTTTATAAGTTTTTTATATTCAGTATTTTAAATATTTCATTACCCCGTTACTTGCAAAAAGTCCGCTTTAAGAATTTTTAAAACGGACTTACATTTATGATAAAAAATACGGTATTTCTTCTCAGGGTTTCCAGAACGTCCATTTCTGCCCGTTGAAAATAATAAGGCGATGTTTCGATGCATCAGTGGGATGTTTAAGAAATGCCATCATTCCCGGAGACGGATTCTTAATATTGTTAAAATTAGTTACTATTGGCAAAACCAACGCTTTGTTGGGAGAATCCAATACCAGAACACCGTCCGTAGATGTGCCTGAATTTCCGATAATTGCCCTTGCTCCGTTGAAGTCATTTAAAGGTAATGCCTGTGGTGTTTTTACCGTATTTTCTATGGTAGTGGAGTAGCCGGAACGGATGCTTAAATCTGTCCAGCCCGTATTTTCATTTTTTACTTTTACTTTATATTCTGCATTTGAAGAAACATCAAAAATAAAAGTCCCTCCTTTAGAATTATTGGTTCCTGAAGGTACGGTTTCTGTATAAGGAAGAATAATACCTTTGTCGTTATCTGTCCCGAATTCTAAAAGAACGGAAGTGCTGCTGACATTTCCTACAGAATTTGCAGATCCTATTCTTACCTGCGAAAAAACTTTTCCAAATATGAAAACGAATAATATAATTGCGGTCTTTTTCATTGTTTAAAATTTAAATTAATAAAAACGATAATAAAAGCAACCGGATAAATCATCATTTAAACGGTTGCAAAAAATGAGTGAATTAAGGACAACCTTGTGTGCTGAAACATTTCCAGCCTTCGCTTACTCCGGCTCCCATATAAATTTTCATGCATCCTGCACCTGCATTTTCATCGGTATCGAAAACCATCATTCCGACAACCGGAATGGCAATCGTAGTTTCCGGACTGGAGTTTCTTGTAATGACGAAACCTTTTGTTTTGGCTTCTAGTGCAGTATACGCTGAATTTCTGATCATCGGCCAGCTTGCATTGCTTCCTCCGGCTCTGCCCAAAACTGTAATTCCCTGCTTTACAGGATAAGTTTGTCCCGCTACTAAAGTCGGATCTTCATAGCAAATACATCCTTTTACCATTGTATTCTGAGAACTTCCTATGCTTTGTCCCGTTGAATTGCTATATCCTGTAGGTAATGATGAAAATTGCGGAAGGCCAATATTAATTCCTGTCGTGCTTACACATGTTGCAGAAGCACAGAGATTTTGGTTTATGGTTGTGCTGCCTCCGCTGAGTGATCCTCCTGCTGTAACCAGTTCAGAATTGGCAATATCAGCTCCTCCTTCGCCTGCATCAGAACAGCCGTCTGCATCGGAATCTAAGTCTAGTCTATTGGGAATTCCGTCACTATCAGTATCACAAACCCTATACGCAAATAAAGAATAAGCAACAAGTTCTGCACTATCCATACCGGTACTGGTTACTGTAAAAGAGCTTACTAAAGTGTCACCAATCCCCTTGAGCACCATAAACTGATCATTAGGACCGGAGGTTGCATTATAAATACCTGTAGCTGTATTATAATTATCCACGTTAGAACCAGTTGCAGGAACTAGGATTCCATTAGGCTGATTTCCGTTAATCTGAAAAGTATAAACAACATTGGGACTCAGATTGTCGGGGTCTAAATCAAAGAAATAAAATCCTATTTCTGAGGCTCTTACTGGTGTAGAGAAGGTATAAGTAAAACCAGCATCACCAAATTTAGCTCTTCTTGTTTGTCCGCCTTGCTGATTGATCCAGAAATTTACCTGTCCGTCATTCAGATTCTGAACCGTGGATTGTGTAGTTGCTCCGGGCATATTTACCGTTAGATTAGAGGTTGTAAAACCCAACCATGCTCCAGAAGTATTCTGGGCGCGGAAACCCAGACAATCTTCATTAATATCCGGAATACCGTCATTATCATCATCCAAATCTGTACTGTCAGGAATAGAATCTCCATCGCTGTCGGGGGTTACTGCAACAGTAGAAGAATTGTTAGCCAAAACTGGATCTGCCTGTGTGGCTGTTCCGCTGATAGCTGCTGTATTTGAATATATTCCATCTGCTTTTACAGTAGCAGCTATTGTAAGTGTAGCACTGGCTCCGTTTGCCAGATTGCCGATCGTCCAGTTCGGAGCAGTCCATGTTCCTACAGAAGGTGTGGCACTTACGAAAGTATAACCGGAAGGTAAAATATCATTTACAACAACATTACTTGCGGAATCCGGACCCACATTGCTTGCGGTAATAGTGAAGGTGACATTACTTCCTACTCCTGCTGTTGGATTATTTACCGTTTTTGTTACCGCTAAATCTGCAATTATTGCCGTTGCTCCAAATTCAGATGTATTTCCGTTTGTATCTATGGCAATAGCAACCAATTTATCTCCCGAAGAAAATGTAGCACCAGATACAAGTGTCAATGTCTGATTGCTAAAAGCATTAATCACTCCGCTGATACTTCCTAAATATTGGATGCCTTCACCGTGATTGGCTACTCTGGAACATGCACCGCCTGTAATTGCTCCGTTTTGGTCTCCGTCATCTGCAACTTTATAGAACTGAATGGTTTTATTACCTGCAATATCTCCTCCTGCCGTTGATTCGTTCCCATTACAGATGCTTACATATCCTGAAACACTTAGTGTGGTTGAAGAAGTAATGCTGTAGCTTGTAATTACCGGATAATCTAATAATAAGTTAGGCTGATTGGCTGTAGTTGCCCCGTCATTCGGAGAAACACCATCGTTATTTAAATCAATTGGTAAACCGCCATTGTTATAAAATATATTTCTGGAAATTCTGTTTTGGGTTGCGTTTCCAGAAACATTAACTCCTCCTCTCGTAGCTAAGGTAGCGGAGCGTCCGTTATTTGCAATGATATTTGCTTCAATATTGTCTCTTATCCCATCATCATTAGAACCAATGACTGTATTTGCAACAGAGCCTGTTCCGCTTGCACTTAAAAGAACACCCGAACCGCCGTTACCCAATGGAGTTACTCCATCGGCACCTACACCAATATAATTACCCATAATGGTATTGTTATCAGCCACTAAAGAAGCCGAAAGAATATAAACCCCATTTCCGATATTCCCGGAAATAACATTTCTTTCTAAATCATCAAAAACATTATCGCTGTCTGTACCTATTCTGGAATTGATTGTTCTTGAAAAATTACCACCGGCAGCAGCATTAGCTGTAATTGTACCACCAAATTGTCCATTGGGCAAAGCTATATTTCCTGTGACATCTACACCGATGTAGTTTCCGGCAACCACAATATTTCTGGTTCGCAAAGCAGCATCTGTAGTATTGTTCGAAGTGGTTCCGAATCCTCTGCCATAGTTGCCAGAAATTATATTTCTTACATCTGCGGCTACAGCAGCAGTGTGTTTCGTATCATCGAAACCAATCACGATGTTTTCGGATATAAAATTAGAGGCATTCTGTTGGATATATACTCCGGGCCAGCTAACGGTATCGTCTCCATTTAGACCATTGGGTCTGGCTAGTGTTCCCGATTTATCTGTACCAATATAATTACCTGCTATAGCAACATTGGAAACACCTTCTAAGTTGATGCCATATAAACTACAGTTGGAAATAATATTTCGCTCTAAAGCATCTGATATACCATTACCATCGGTACCGATAATAAAGTTATTCCCAATGATTCTTTGAGCAAATATACCGGCTCCGTTACTCCCAAGAGCAGAACCTATACGGGATGATGTAGTACCATCTGGCAGTAAACCAATATAATTTCCGGAAATTCTTAAATTGTTATAGGTAACCGAAACTGAACCGGGGTTGTTATTTAATGTAATAGCATCACCAGTAGTAACATTTGCAATAACATTCCCTTCAATATTGTCATCAACGCCGTCTCCATTTGTGCCAAAGACAATATTTGACATGGTTGCGCGTGTACCATTAAAGCCTAAATGGATAGCGGTGCTCCTTAACGTTGTTCCTGATGTTGCCGTTCCATTGGCGAATAATCCGAAATAATTTCCCCAAATATGAAAATTGGAGGTTCCGCTGTATATACCAATACAAGGCTGACTGGAGTTTCTCGTATTGTATATTGCCAAACCACTTACAGATGAATTTCCGGCAGAGGATTCAAATTCCAATACTCCCAGTGTTACGAGAGAGAGGTTTCCGGCATTTATTTCAATTAAAATAGTTCTGCTGCCTATTGCTCCTGTACCCGCACCGGGCTGAGAATACCCACGAATATTCACGGGATTTGTAATATTGGGCAAAAAACTGGCAAGAACAATTGTTTTTACACCAGCTCCCGGGATATTAAATGTAATATCGTCTGATGCAGCCGTCGCATTAGCGTTAATAATTGCCTGTCTTAGTGATCCTGTACCAGAATCATTTGTATTCGTAACAGGTATAGTCGCTGCTTTCAGGCTGTTAACGGTGCTTAAAAGCAATAACATCAAAAATAGAGCAAAGCTGAATTTTTGATATTTTCTATAAAAAATGGTAAATAATTTCATTATTTTAAAAATTTTATTTATTGGTTATGATGACCAAAATATTTCATCAGATTGTTTTTTCATTTAAACTGAAAGAGCAGGAGGCGGTCTTACAGAAAAGCATACGTTCGCTGGTTGAGAGAAAAAATGAAAAATTTTTGAGTTTAAAATTTTTACTTCACTGTAATCATAATCTTGGTTTACAAGATATTTTGTTACAGCTATGTCTATAACTTTAAAAACCGGCGTAGATGTTACAGCGTAATTGTTTCTCTTAGTTGTTTGAAAGTGATTGTTTGTATTGGGGAAATCTTTAAAATTTACCTCGGGAAATTCTTTCTTTTCTATTTTTTTTCCTGCTGTACTTTTATTTACCGAATCAAGTTTACCGGAAATACTTTTATGTTTTGTTCTTCTTTCCCTGAGACTTTTTTTGCTGTTTTTTTCAGACGAAATTTTAACAGATAATTTATGATCTATCGGAACTTTTGTTATAACTGAGTCGAATAATGATTCTTTTTCTGCATAAATATATGTTCCTTCTGATACGAAAATCTGAGAAGGACAGAACTGAACAAGCAGTAATATAAAAACAGTAAAAACTTTTTTCATTTTAAAAAAGTTTTTTGCAGATGGATAAATAAAACGGGACAATTGGAACTGATTATGTTTTCTGGTTCAAAGGAACGCAAACAAACCTGTTCAAAGACAAAAACAGCCTATCTATTGTGTATCTATTTTATTTTAAGATATTGAATTTCAGTTATTTATTAAACTTAACATAATTGAGCTTTTGTCTTTCTGTTTTGTTTTATCTTTTTGAAAAATTGAATTGGGATTTTTCTGAACTGTTTCAGGAGATAAACAATGCAGAATTGAGATGTTTTACATCGGGAATTTTGGGGTTGGAAATAAATAAGGCATTCTGAAATTTTCAGAACGCCTTTCATAAGTTTAGTGTTTTCAATTGTTGTTTCTAGAAAATCTCAGAAGCAAACATTTTCTTGTTGAGGTGTGCAATATGAGCTTTCAGAAAAGCATGAAGTTTGGTATTTTCTATAATGGAATCGGAAAATGTAGGGACAATCATAGATTTATTGGAAACAATATTCCGCATTATTTCATATTCTTCACCAAAAAAGATATCCAATCCGAATTCTTTTTTTACACAGGAATGCAGATAATCATCAATATACTTTTTAGAATCAACAGAAACTGCTTTTTCCGCATCAGAATTATTTTTCATACCCAGATCTAATAATTTTTAAAGGTAATGAAAAATATTTAAGTGTATAAATATTTATTACTTTAAATTAAATAGTATATTTGTATACTAATTTTTACAAAATGGAATATTCTTTGATTAAAGACATAATAGGATTATTAGAAGAATTTGAAGCAGAAAATTCCGGAAATTTATATTCTAAAGATCTTCATGGATTTAAATCCTGGATATTTGATAAAGAGTCTTCTAAAAATAAGGATAAGCAGAATGAACCCTATTGGGAAGGAAAAGAAAACGGGAGAACTCCTGAAAGTGCTATTAATACACTTTTAGTTCATCTCAACAGATATGCAAAAACTTATTCTAAATCTGCAATAGCCGATTCCGAATTTTCTACACAGGAAGAATTTATATACCTGATTAATTTAAGAGCTTACGGAAGAATGACCAAAACAGAGCTTATTAAAAAAAATATTCAGGAAAAACCTGCGGGAATGCTTATTATTACCAGATTATTAAAACAGGGTTGGATCGAACAGACCGAATCTGATGACGATAAACGGAGTAAGTACATCAGCATTTCAGAAAAAGGAATAATTGCTTTGGAAAAGCAGATGAAGAAGATCCGCAATGCCACAAATATTGTTGCAGGAAACCTAAATCATACAGAAAAAATGGAACTTATACGTATTCTGAACAAGCTTGATCGTTTTCACCACCCGATATTTTCCAGAAATATCGACAGCAAAGATCTGATTAATACGGTGTTTAAGGAATACACTTTTAAAAACTAAAACTATGAGCAAAAAAGTAGCAATTATCGGTTCAGGATTTTCCGGCTTGTCGGCAGCTTCTTATTTATCTAAAGATGGATACGAAGTACATATTTATGAGAAAAACGGTGATGTGGGAGGAAGAGCCAGACAGTTTACTACAGATAATGGTTACGTTTTCGATATGGGACCAAGCTGGTATTGGATGCCTGATATTATAGAAGCTTTTTTTAATGACTTCGGAAGGAAATCTTCAGATTTTTATGATCTTATTCCTTTAAATCCTCAGTTTGAAATGGTTTTTTCAGACGGAGTGATGGGAATTCCTGAGAATTATGAAGAAATGAAAAGCCTTTTCGAAAGTATTGAAAAAGGGGCAGGAGAGAAGCTTGATGAATTCATGAACGACGCACAGTATAAATATGAAGTCGGCATGAAAGATTTCGTAAACAAACCCTGCCATTCATGGTTTGAATTTGTTTCTCCAAAAATTGCAAAAAGCGCTTTAAAATTAGATTTATTGACCAATTTTCAGCGTTTTGTAAGAAAATATTTCAAAAATCCTAAGCTTATTATGCTCATGGAATTTCCCGTAATATTCTTGGGAGCAGCACCAAAAGATATTCCCGCTTTGTATAGTCTGATGAATTACGGCGGTTATAAGCTGGGAACATGGTATCCGATGGGCGGATTTGCGAAAGTTACTCAGGCAATGATGCAGATAGCTACCGAAAACGGAGTGCACTTCCATTTCAACTCAAATGTAGAAAGAATTATTCTTGAAAATAACAAAGCGGTTGGTCTGAAAATAAATGGTGAAGAATTAAGATTCGACACAGTCATAGCTTCATCAGATTATCAGCATACTGAAACCTTACTTCCTGAATCTCACAGAAATTACGATGAAAAATACTGGGAAAAGAGAGTTTTTGCTCCTTCATGCCTTATTTATTATTTAGGATTTAACGAAAAAATACCTAATCTTACGCATCACACTTTATTTTTTGAAAACGATCTTGAACTTCATACAAACGAAATTTATGAAGATAAAAAATGGCCTACCAAACCATTGTTCTACGCTTGCTGCCCTTCTAAAACCGATAAAGATACCGCACCGGAAAATGGAGAAAACGTATTTCTTCTGATGCCTGTTGCGCCGGGAATTGAAGATTCTGAAGAAATGAGAGAAAAATATTTCCTTGAAATGATCTCAAGACTGGAAAAGCATACCGGAACTTCGGATCTTATTGCTAAATTAGAGTATAAAAGAAGCTATTGCGTAGAAGATTTCAAGAAAGATTATAATGCATACAAAGGCAATGCGTATGGCCTTGCCAACACCTTATCACAAACTGCAGTTTTAAAACCATCTGTAAAAAACAGAAAAGTTAAAAACCTTCTTTACACAGGTCAGCTAACGGTTCCGGGACCCGGTGTTCCGCCGTCTATTATATCAGGTAAAATAGTCGCCAGAGAAGCAATTAAATTGAATTAACTATGAAAAAACTTTTTGATGACCTGTCTTACAAAATCAGCAGGGAAACGACCAGACAGTACAGCACCAGCTTTTCTTTAGGAATTATGGCGCTTTCTCCGAAAATCCGAAATCCGATCTATGCCATCTATGGTTATGTGCGTTTAGCCGATGAAATCGTAGACAGTTTTCACGATCACGATAAGCAGAAACTTCTTTCAAAATATAAAGAAGAAACATTCTGTGCTTTGGAAGATAAAATTTCCCTGAATCCGGTGCTTCATTCTTTTCAGGAAACCGTTCGTCAATATAAAATCGATCATGCGCTGATTCATCAGTTTCTGAAAAGTATGGAAATGGATCTTCAGAAAATTGATTATAATTCAGATTTGTACAAAGAATATATTCTGGGTTCTGCGGAAGTTGTGGGATTAATGTGTCTTCATATTTTTACAGAAGGAAATATTGATGAATTTGAAAGGCTGAAACCATATGCCATGACTTTAGGATCGGCTTTTCAGAAAGTGAATTTCCTTCGCGACATGAAAGACGATTATCAGATTTTAGGCCGTTCTTACTTCCCGAATGTTGATATTTCATACTTTGATAATGCCGTAAAAGCCCAGATTGAAAAAGAAATTGAAGAAGAGTTCAAAATTGCGCTGGAAGGAATCAGAAAGCTTCCTCCATCCTCAAGATTCGGCGTTTATCTGGCGTACAGATATTATATTTCGCTTTTCAGAAAGATTAAGAAAACATCCGCTACCAAAATTATCAACCAGAGAATAAGAATATCCAACGGAAGAAAACTTTCTCTGATGATGAGCAGCTATGTACAATATAAAACATCTTTTTTGTAGATACATTTACTTTATACCCTTAATAATGAGACATAGATTATACAGAGAGCAGCAGTTGAATTGTGATATCGAAACCGCATGGAAATTTTTTTCTTCGGCAAACAATCTTTCCAAAATTACTCCTAAAGAGATGAACTTTGTTGTCCGCACCAAAATGGAAAACGACGAAATCTACGAAGGAATGAACATCGATTATTACGTTTCTCCTTTGTTCGGAATAAAAATGAACTGGAGAACGAAAATTATTCAGGTAGATTATCAGAAAAGTTTTACGGATTTTCAGGAACAGGGACCTTATAAGCTGTGGCACCATCATCACGAGTTTATTCCCAATGAAAATGGTATTTTTATGAAAGATACGGTGGATTACGAATTGCCTTTGGGATTTTTGGGAGAAATTGCACACCGCATTCTGGTAAAGAAGAAAGTGGAAGATATTTTCACGTACCGATACCGAATTTTGGAAGATATGTTTAACAAAAATACCACGAAATAATGAATTTTCTGATTGTAGCAGCCACTTTCTTCATTATGGAAGGAATGACGTGGATCATTCATAAATATGTAATGCATGGTTTTTTGTGGTCACTTCACAAAGATCATCATGATCACAGCAACGACGGACCATTGGAAAAAAACGATTATTTCTTCGTTATTTTCGCTGTTCCTACGATTATTCTGATGTATTACGGAACCATGCAGAATTTCAATCACTGGTTTTACATCGGGGTTGGAATTGCATTGTACGGAATGGCTTACTTTTTCGTTCATGATATTTTCATTCATCAGCGTTTTAAAATTCTGCGAAATACCCAGAATCCATACCTTTTGGCGATCAGAAGAGCGCACAAGCAGCATCATAAGCATACAGGAAAAGAAAGAGGGGAGTGTTTCGGATTTCTTTGGGTTCCGGTAAAGTACTTCAAAATGTATTTTAAAAAACAAACTACCTGAAAATGCTTCAATATACGTATCTGTTAATCAATTTTTTTACGGTTATCGTCTGTTTTATTTTTTCCTTCCATCATAAGATAAAATTCAACAGGCATTTTAAGGCATTTATCCTTGCTTCCTCTATTGTAGCCCTGTTTTTTATCGTTTGGGACATCTGGTTTACCAAAATAGGAGTGTGGTGGTTTAATGATAAATATCTTCTGGGACTCAGAATTGTAAATCTGCCGATTGAAGAAATCTTATTCTTCATCTGCATTCCGTTTTCGTGTATTTTTACCTATTTCTGTCTGGATAAATTCTTCAGGCTCGATTGGAAACCGGAAATGGAGAAAATATTTGTTATTTTTTCCATCCTTACTTTGGTTATTCTTGCATTGTACTGCAACGACAGAATTTATCCTTTTATGACGTTTTTAACAACGGCAATCAGTCTTTTTGTACTGTATTTCATATTAAACGCAAGATGGATCGGCAAAGCTTCTTTTATTTATCTGATTCTGATGCCCGGTTTTTTAGGGGTAAACGGAATTCTTACCGGAACAGGACTGGATTCTCCGATCGTAAATTATAATCCGGAACATTTTCTGGGAATCAGAATTTTAACCATCCCGATTGAAGATACAGTTTACGGTTATGAAATGATTCTATGGAATATTTTTCTGTTTCAGAAGTTTAAAAGAAAGGAAACAGAATTGTCCTGATTTTTTGTTTAGTCAGTTTTTCATTCTTCAATGTCAAGGTCAAAAATAATGTTTCTGGACAGAGGGATTTCATAATTTTCAACGAAAACACTTAGTCTTGTTTTTTTTATGGCTTTCTTTATATTGATGATGTAGCAGCGATGAACCCTCTGAAAATTTGTGTCATTGAGAATTTCTGCAAAATTTTCTAAAGATATCCGGAAAGTATATTTCTTAGAAACTGTGTGAATATCTATATAGTTTTTGTCGCTTTTTATGAAAATAATATCACTTTTTAGTATTTTTATATTTTCATAACCATCTTTTAATATGATATAGTCTGAAGATTTTTTCAGCAGAACGATTCTTATGGCAGCGAGAATATCAACTTTCTTCACAGGTTTTGTGAGGTAAGTTTCAGGCTTTACTTTTATCGCTTTCTCAATGGTTTTTTCGTCATTTTGAGCTGTTATAAATATTATTTTTGCGTTTTTATTTCTTTTCTCCGCAAGTTCAATTCCTTTATCTATGCCATCAATATTAATGTCCATTAAAATAATATCAGAACCGAAATTTTAAACGTCAATATCTTCTTTCTTGGTAATACCAAGAATATAAAAGCCTCAGTGTTTAATTACTTGCAAATAAAATGGTATAAAAACTACAATTTTTATGTTCTTGGCAACTCCAAAAGAATAGATACTATTATTTTTATGTTCTTGATAAGAAATCTGCCTGAGCTACCGTTTATTAATATTCTTTTTTTCTTTACATTTGAAAAATTAAAAAAACAAATACAGCATGATACTAGAAAAATTAAACACTGCAAGATTGCACAATTTAGAATCCGGACAATTCCTTACCCGTTTTTTCACTGATTTTGAAAGTACAGGACTTCAAGCCAATACAGATATTGAGTTTGAAGCCATCTATACAGACTTACAAAACCAGCTCCCAACATATCTTGCCGCATTGGCGCAAATTTCCGCAAAAGAAGAAAGCGAACAACTGCTGTCCTTAGATGCTATTAGAGATAGAAAAATAGGAGCATTACGTATGGCTTGGAAGGTTTTTCAAAATACCGATAACCCCTCAAAAATGGCAGCTTATGAAAAACTAACGGTTATTATGAATGCTTATAAAAGTCTTGCATCCGAAAACTACGAAGCCGAAACTTTAGGTATTAATAACCTACTTGCCACCCTACAATTACCCGAAAATTTTGCGGCTGTACAGCTTCTTAATATGGAAGAACATCTGACTGTATTACAAAATGCCAATGCGCTTTTTGAAGCCAAATTCAGCGCAAGATCTTCTAATAGCATAAGCACCGAAACCTATGATACCAAGATGTTGCGCAAAAATATTTTTGCCACCTATAATGAGCTTTGCAATTACGTATGGGCAATGGCGAAACGTAGAAACACAATTCCTTTCTTTGGCACGGTGCTTACTTCTATTAATAACGGCAGAGCTTATTTTGCAAACATTATAGCAACAAGAAAAGGAATAGCACAAAATAAAGCCACAAAAGAAAAACCAGCTGATGAACAGTAACTAAAAGACCAGATATAATTATTTGTTCTTCTTTAAATATAAAGGGGGCTGCATCATTAATTTGATGCAGCCCCTTTATTTAAAAATTTCATTCTGGCGAAATCTTACAATTATTTTTTGAGAAGATTCTTCAATTCATTATTTTCTTGTTTAAGATATTCTATCATAATGTCTTTCTCTTGCAGGAGTTCTGTGTATAGATTTTTTATTTCTGTTAAAGCTTCTGAATTTCCAGTATAAAAATTTTCTATACTTCCAATCCCGTTACCTGTAGAATTTTCTCCATTAGTTATATTAAAAGTATTTCCTCTATCAATTTCCAATAAATCTAATATCTCCTCCACCTTTATTCCCAGAGCATCTGGTAAAAGTTTAAGTTTATCTATTTCAAGATTTCTTTTTCCAGCCTCCACTCTTCCATAAGTAGTTACATCCATTCCCAACAAATCAGCAACTTCCTGTTTTGAAAGCTTTTTTGCTGTACGTACACTAAATAATTTATCTGAAATTTTCATTATTTTTTTATTACAAATATAGTTTTTTAAACAATCAAAAAAACATTAGCCTTTTAATATATCTTCAAAACTGATTGAGATTTGTTCAGTTTTGATTGGTAATCTCAATCCCTATCTCTTTATATTTGTAATACAAAACAATTTTAAAAATTTACACTATGAAAAAATTATTTATCGTCGGTGCTGTAACAATAGGGAGCCTCGTTTCAGCATTTCCTTTCCGAACATCTTGTGGAAAGATTGTAATGGTAAATGGGGCAACAGGTTCTTTAGCACATATTGAAAATATTTGCGAATCAATCAACTTTGTTGTTTGCGGGGAATTTGCAGAAATTACTATATACTATCATTAATCAATAATTAATTCAAAAAATGAATCCATAATTAATTTATGGATTTATCTTTTATTTTTACGATATGAAAAAACTTCCAATATTTTTTATCTTATTATCCGTAAAGTTGCTATCACAAATTAGCTTTAATGTTGTTTATGAAGCTGATTATAAGTTGCAGTATAGATTACTTAATACTACGGATGCAAAAATTGAAGAAGCTGCATTTGCTTTATTAATAAACGAAAATGAATCTTATTTTAAAAATATGAACAAATACATAGGAGATTCTTTACGTTTTGAAAAGAAGCTTGATGACAATAAAAGCAATGGAAAATATTTTACTTTTTTTCGTGAAAATATAGGAACTACAGATGGCAAAATATATGTTACTGCACCTATTTCCAATAAAAACTTCAGATACGAAGAAACTAATGATATAGTTTGGAAACTCGAAAATGAAAAGAAAAAAATAGGTAGATATACTTGCCAAAAAGCGACTACAAAAAAATACGGCAGAACTTGGACAGCTTGGTTTGCTAAAGAAATTCCTTTTCCATTCGGTCCCTATAAATTTAATAAACTTCCTGGACTTATATTGGAGGTTTATGATGATAAAAATGATTATCATTATACATTATATAAGTTTGGAAAAAGAAAATATCTATGTAAATCTGCAAACATGAACACAGAAGGCGTAAAACTGGTTGATAAATCTAAAATATTTGATTATCAACGGAAAGAAATAGCCGATCAAAATCAATTTAATGATTACATAGAAGATAAAGAAACATTGAATATGTTAAGAAAAAAGTCTGCTGAAAGAGCTAAACAATTTAATCCTATTGAACTGGCTCCAAACTAATTTCAATAATAAATAAAGTTCTTAGCAATTAAGCTATTCAAAACTCTCACAAATGTGAGAGTTTTTGTCTTCTTTTTTTGCATTATTCTGCAATGCACAAGTTGGAGTATGAACAACGTCTACCAGTGCAACCTTAGATATTATCTGCCGGGATTCCGCACCTAATGCGAAGGTACTGGAAGTGAATAATTCTGCAACTACACCTGTAGAACTTATAACGGCTTTGAATAACGGAGATATAGGAATAAATAATAATGCTCCCGAAACCAGCGCTTTGCTGGAGTTAAAATCGTCCAATCAGGCAATCCTGCTAACCAGAGTGGCAAATACATCCGTCATTACTACACCTGTGAACGGAATGATTTTATATGATAAGTCCGTCAATTGCTTTAAGTCCTATGAAAATAATGCATGGTCTCCATGCTTAAGCAAATAAATTTTACAAAAAAACACGTATGAATTATAATTATTTATTCAAGAAAAATCATCAGGAAATTTCGGGAATATTTAAGGGTAGTATTATTCAAAAAACGAATGATTTATTAATTGTCTTGCTTGAAAAACAAAGTCTTGGAAAGAAAAAATGTCTGTATATATTCTTTGAAGATAATATTGTGGTAAGGATAAGTGTAAGAATAAAAAAATTTTGGCAAGCAATATGGAAACCTTAAATTTTAAATCTATACACATCGGCAAGATTATCAAAGAAAGAATAGGAGATTCTGATGTTAATCTTCAAAAAGTATGCAGTCATTTTGGATATTCTGTAAATGAAATTAAGGAAATATACAAGATGGAAAGTATTGATACAAAAGAACTTTTAAGATGGAGTAAACTTTTGAGATATGATTTTTTCCGGTTTTATTCACAGCATCTTATTTTGTACTCTCCGCCAGAAAAAATTGTGGCAGATCATGTTAAAAAAGGGCAGGATTTATTAAAATTCAGAAAGAATATTTACACAATAGAAGTTATAGAATTTATTCTGGATCTTATAAAAACAGAGACCAAAACAAAAATACAGATTATGGAAGAATATAAAATTCCTAAAACAACTTTATATAAATGGATCAGCAAATACAGTAAATAAAAACACCATGGAAAATTACGAATATAGCAATCCCGATTACAAAAGAATTTACAGTGACATTTTGGTGGCGAAATTTCCACACAAGATATCAGAATGTCAAACTATTTTGTCTAAAAAAACCATTTCGGTTTTAGATGTGATAAAACTGAATACCATTATTTTTGGCTTTTTTCAGGAAAATCAGAAACACAGATCTTATGACAGAGCTACTATTTTTGAAATCCTCGATTATCAGAAAAAAAATAAACTGAATAATTCTCAGTTAGCATTACATTTTAAACTCAGTAGGAGTACCATTGCAAAATGGAGAAAACATTTCGTATAATAGTTTTAATAGGGAAAGATTAATGAAATAATTTTTGATAGAATTAAATTTTAGATCATTCAGCCTAAAGTTTAAATTTAAATTAGTTGGAGATTCTGATAGCAATGTCAGAATCTTTTTTTGTCTTAAACATTCGGAAACAGTTTAAAAATTGTTCAGATCTTAATAACTTATGTAACAAAAGTAGCAGTAAAGCCATTTTTAAATCCTGAAATTTGTTCAGAAAAAATATTTTAAAAATGCACCTTCTATCAAAATTATTCCTTAAAAAAGATAATTCTGCACCGGAAAATGCATTGAACAACAATCCTTTTCCGAAATTAATTTGAACAGGTTTAAAATAAAAAATCAAAAAAAATGTTTCAAAATATATTTAAAAACTGGAACTTTGTAAGAGTTCTGCGGTTGGCAATGGGGATATTTATCACCGTTGAAGCGGTAAAATCAGGAATGTGGTTTCTGATTATTACAGGAGTGCTCTTTACAGTGATGCCATTGCTGAATATCGGATGCTGTTCAGGAACAAGCTGTTCGGTTTCCGTAAAAAATACAGAACAAACCCATGATGAGGTAGATTATGAAGAAATTAAATCTTCTTAAACGAATATGATTTATGTGATCATAGTAAATGTTTAAGCAGCTTTCAAATAAAACCACTAATAAACAAAATAGAATATGAACAAATTTCAGGAAATCATCAGTCAGGACAAACCCGTTTTGGTAGACTTTTTCGCAGAATGGTGCGGTCCGTGCAAAATGCAGGCTCCCATTCTTCAGGATCTTAAAAAAGCAATCGGAGATTCGGCAAATATCATCAAAATAGATGTCGATAAAAATCAGGCAGTTGCCGCACAGTTCGGTATCAGAAGCGTTCCTACTTTAATGATCTTTAAAAACGGAGAAGTGAAGTGGAAACAGTCCGGAGTCTTTCAGGCAGATGAATTGGAAAAATTAATAAAACAAAACATCTAAAATGTACAGAAACATCATCATTGCATTCTTCTTAGTAGTCATTACAGGATGCGGAAAAGCACAAAGTATAACAGATAACGTACTTCCCGCAACCGAATTTTCCCAGAAACTCGATAAAACCAAAGACGCACAGTTAGTGGACGTAAGAACCTCCGGAGAATTTAAAAACGGACATCTGAAAAACGCAATGAATATCGACTGGAACGGAGGAGATTTCACAGAAAAAGCCGCCGCTCTAGATAAAAATAAGCCCGTCTTCGTCTACTGTATGAGTGGACCGAGAAGTACCGCTGCAGCCGCAAAACTCAGAGAATTAGGCTATAAAAACGTCTACGAATTGCAGGGCGGAATGATGAAATGGAGAAACGCAGATCTTCCCGAAATCAAAACTTCAACCGCAAAAGGAATCACTCTTACACAATACAATGATTTGTTGAAAAGCAAAACGCCCGTTTTGGTAGACTTCTATGCAGAATGGTGCGCTCCGTGCAAAAAAATGGAACCTTTCCTCAAAAAAATGGCTGCCGAAATGCCGGACAAAGTAAAGATCGTAAGAATCAATGTTGATGAAAACACAGAACTCTGTAAACAACTCAACGTTTCTGCGCTTCCGGTGCTCAAACTCTACAAAAACGATAAAATTGTTTGGGATAATCTGGGATTAGTGACCGAAGATGAGGTAAGAAAACAGATTGTCCAATAAATCATGAATAAATTTCCTCTGTGGATCAGAAAAAACTGGAGTACAGTGATTATGATTGCTGTACTCATCCTTTTATGGGTAAATCCCGACGCAAAAGCATGGGTGATGAGACAGATGATTTCTACCGGATTATTCAATTCAAAAATAGAAGAAAAAACAAAAGAATCTTCACTTGTACCGCCAAATTTCAGTGTGAAAAATGAAAACGGAGAAATAACTGAAACTTCTCAGCTCAGAGGAAAAGTAGTCTTCATCAATTTCTGGGCTTCGTGGTGTCCTCCCTGCCGCGCAGAATTTCCCTCCGTTCAGAAATTTTATGATGCTTATAAAACAAATCAAAATCTGGTGTTTCTTACGGTAAATCTTGATGACGAAATGATCTTAGGAAAAAATTACCTTCAGAAAGAAAAATTCACCATTCCTTTTGTGGTTCCAGACAGCAGTATTCCCAAAGAATTATACAGTGGCTCTCTTCCTACAACCGTTATTTTAGATAAGACAGGGAAAATAAGAATGCATCATTCCGGAATGGCAGATTACAGCAAAGACTCTTTCTATCAGGAAATTGAACAGCTTTTAAAAGAATAATCCTTAAAAATATAATACCGGTTAACTATTTCGGAATTAGCCGCAAAAGCCGCAAAAGACAATCATAAATCTATTAATAAAATAATCAAAGCTTTCAAAAGAATAAAAATCGAAGATTTTTTTAAACTGTTATATTCTTTTCTTATTACGCTTATTAACTTTTATAAAAAATCAAAATCTTAATGATTGTCCGTAATTTGCCATAATTAAAAAAGCTTTGAGTTCTTTGCTGAGTGAATAGTTTATGCTGAGCTTGTCGAAGCACCTTTGCGAACTTAAAAACAGTTAGTATTTAACAAAACCTTTGCGAGCCTTTGCGTCAAAATTAGCATGATCATTAATAACGAATAATCTCATAATTTAAAACCATTCTTAACGAAACATTTTATAATTTTGCAGAAGTGAAAAAACTGATCTCGATACTATTGCTTAGTTTATACTTGGTTTCTACAACCGAGCTGTATCAGTTTTTGAAAATTCCGGTTCTTATTGAACATTATCTGGAACACAAAGAGCAGAATCCGAAACTCACCATTGGTTCGTTCTTCAAAATCCATTATGATAATCCGGTAAAAGATTCAGATTACACCAAAGATCAGCAGTTACCGTTTGTTTCGCACGCAGCGCATCTTATCATCGTATGTACACCTGCGACACCCTTTACGTTTCAGTTGTCTGACAAAGAATCCAATCCGATTATTAAATCCAAACAGACTTTTTACAAAAGCATCTTTTACAATAAAGATATTCTCAATTCCATCTGGCAGCCGCCGAAATTTTGTTGATTTTTTTTGAATTCTTCTCAAAATATCACTTTGGGAGATTTCTGATACTTATTGGTAAATTTTTATACAGTTTTTTTTATTTGGGCAGCTTGATCCGCCCTCCGTTCCCGCTTTTTGTAATTTTGCCAAAGCTTTTCCAACGGAAAAATTACAAAAGAGCTCCACTCAGGTCGGGCTGCAAATCAGTATAAATTCCAGTGCTTAAAACAGGCATTAATTGGTATCAGACCATTACCTTATTTATTCATAATAAGCTCAACAAAACATTATGCTTACAAAAATCATTGAGTTTTCTGTAAAGAACAAACTCATCATTGCGCTGTTGATTTTGGGATTGATAGGCGTGGGTTCCTATCAGGTCACCAAACTTCCGATAGACGCCGTTCCCGATATCACCAACAATCAGGTTCAGGTCATCACCATTGCCCCTTCATTCGGAGCAACTGACATCGAAAGACTCGTGACATTTCCCATAGAACAGGCGAACAATAATATTTCAGGATTAAAAGAAATCCGCAGTTTTTCACGGTTCGGTTTATCGCTCGTTACCATTGTTTTCGAGGATGATGTCGATATTTACTGGGCAAGACAACAGGTTGCAGAAAGGCTGCAGCAGGTTCAGACCCAGATTCCGCAGGGAATCGGAACCCCGGAATTAGGTCCTATTTCCACAGGTTTAGGCGAAATTTTCCAGTACGTGATCCGCCCCGAAAAAGGCTACGAGAAAAAATACGACATCACAGAACTCCGCACCATTCAGGACTGGATTGTGAGAAGACAGCTTCTCGGTGTAAAAGGTGTTGCTGAAGTCAGCAGTTTCGGAGGAAAACTGAAACAGTACGAAATTGCCGTCAATCCCGACAGATTAAATGCTTACGGAATCACCATTAACGATGTTTTCGATGCATTAAACACCAATAACCAGAACACAGGAGGAGCTTATATTGAAAAAGGTCCCACCGTTTTATACATCCGGAGCGAAGGTCTGATCGGAAATATTGAAGACATAAAAAATATAGCGATTGCTTCCAAAACCAATGAAATCCCACTGTTTATAAGAGATGTTGCAGAGGTGAAAACCAGCTTTGCAACACGCTATGGCGCAATGACGTTCAACGATCAGGGAGAAGTTTCCGGGGCAGTGGTGATGATGCTGAAAGGCGAAAACAGCAATCAGGTCATTAAAAATGTAAAAGAAAAAATCGCACAAATCCAGAAAACCCTTCCGAAAGGAGTAGTGATAGAACCGTTCCTCGACCGTACCAAAATGGTAAACAACGCCATCGGAACCGTAGAGAAAAACCTTACAGAAGGCGCATTAATTGTTGTTTTTGTACTGGTTTTGTTCCTTGGAAATGTGCGCGCAGGATTGCTCGTGGCTTCCGTAATTCCGCTCGCAATGCTTTTTGCCATCTGTATGATGAATCTTTTCGGAGTCAGCGGAAACCTGATGAGTCTCGGTGCACTGGATTTTGGTCTGATAATCGATGGTGCGGTGATTATTGTAGAATCCGTCCTGCATCAGTTCAGTCATAATTCAAAATTCAAAAAAATATTCTACGTTGGAAAAGAAGAAATGGACACCATTGTTACTGATTCTGCCGGAAAAATGATGAACAGTGCAGTCTTCGGTCAGATCATCATCCTGATTGTCTATCTTCCGATACTTACCTTACAGGGAATTGAAGGGAAAATGTTCAAACCGATGGCACAAACTGTCGCTTTCGCTTTATTAGGCGCATTTTTATTGTCGTTAACCTACATTCCGATGATGAGTTCTTTGCTTTTGAGAAAAAGAAGCTCAAAACCGAGTTTATCCGACCGGATGATGAAAAAAGTAGAGAAAATCTATCTGAAAACATTACTTAAAATTTTAAGAGTTCCGAAAATGGTATTCTCCATCGTGGCTGTACTTTTCGTATTGGCAATTTTCATTCTCAGCAGAATGGGAGGAGAATTTATTCCTTCCCTTGAAGAAGGAGATTTTGCGGTGGAAACCAGAGTTTTGCCGGGAAGCAATCTGAATACAACCATTGAAAGTACACAGAAGGCAGCTCATATCCTGAAATCGAGATTTCCGGAAGTACAAAAAGTCGTGACAAAAATCGGAAGCGGGGAAGTTCCTACAGATCCGATGCCGATGGATGCCGCCGATTTAATGGTGATTCTGAAAGACAAAAAAGAATGGACTTCTGCATCTACATTTCCGGAACTGGCAGATAAAATGAGCAAAGAACTGCAGGATGTTCCCGGAGTAACCGTAAGTTTCCAGTTTCCGGTGCAGATGCGTTTCAATGAACTGATGACAGGAGCAAGACAGGATGTCGTGGTGAAGATTTTCGGAGATGATCTGGACGTTCTTTCCCAAAATGCTCAAAAACTAGGTAAAATTATTGAAACTGTAGACGGAGCGCAAAATCTTTACATCGAGCCGATTGCAGGAATGCCGCAGGTAACCATAGAATACAACCGTCCTGTTATTGCACAATATCATTTATCGATTTCCGACATCAACCGGATTGTGAATGCTGCATTCGCAGGGCAGAGTACAGGTCTCGTTTTCGAAGGTGAAAAACGTTTCGATATGGTCGTTCGTCTCGATTCCAAAGTCCGTAAAAATGTGGATGATATTAAAAATCTGCTCGTTCCGACTCCTTTCGGAAACCAGATTCCGCTTTCCCAGCTTGCAAAAGTTGAAGTAAAAAAAGGACTTAACCAAATCCAGAGAGAAAATGCACAACGCAGAATTGTCGTTGGATTCAACATCAAAGGAAGAGATGTTCAGAGCATCGTGGAGGAACTTCAGACTAAAGTAAACAAAGAGATAAAACTTCCGACAGGTTATTATATGACTTACGGAGGTTCTTTTGAAAACCTGAACAATGCAAAACAACGTCTGATGATTGCCGTTCCGGTTGCTTTAGCGCTTATTTTTGTGATGTTATTTTTAGCATTCGGCTCGGTGAAAGAAAGTCTGCTGATTTACACCGCAATTCCACTGTCAATCATTGGCGGCGTATTTCTTCTGGCTTTGAGAGGAATGCCTTTCAGCATCAGTGCAGGTGTTGGATTCATCGCCCTTTTCGGAGTGGCAGTTCTCAACGGAATCGTTCTCATCTCAGAATTCAACAGATTATACAAAAGCGGAATCCGGAATATCGTAAGAATTGTAATTGATGGCGGAGAATCCAGACTTCGTCCGGTTCTGATGACGGCTTTCGTGGCATCATTAGGATTTATTCCGATGGCGCTCAGCAACGGAGCCGGAGCGGAAGTTCAGCGCCCGTTGGCAACTGTGGTGATCGGAGGTCTGCTTGTTGCAACCTTCCTTACGCTTTTTGTACTGCCGCTTCTTTATGTAACCATTGAAAAAGGATTTAAAATGAAATCGCCATCATTTGGAAAACGCAAACGCCTATGAAGAAAACGCGATTACATATGACCTTTAAAAACAATAAATATCTACATATGAAAAATAATCACAAAAATATAACGGCTGTATTCATTTTGCTATTCAGCTTTGCAGGATTTGGGCTGAAAGCGCAAACGCCAATCAATCTTCAGACGGCGATCAATACTGCATTGGAAAACAACAGTAATCTTAAAAACGAAAAGCTGAAATCGGAATATTCCAAAGCTTTAATAAAATCGGCAAATGATATTCCGCAGACTGGTGCAACGTTCGATTACGGACAGATCAACAGTGCGTACAACGATATGAAATTTGGCGTTTCCCAGAATATTGCTTTTCCGACGGTCTATAAAAAACAGAAAAATGTATACACCGAAGAATGGAAAAAATCTTTGCTGAATATTTCCCTGAAAGAATATGAACTTAAAAAAGCAGTCAGCCTTACCTTTTACAACATTCTGTACTGGAAAGAAAAAGAAAAACTGCTGAATGAAATCCTGAAACTGTACACTGACTTTTCAGACAAAGCGAACCTCAGACTGAAAGCAGGAGAGAGCAATATTCTGGAAAAAACAACCGCCTCCAGTCAGAAATCGGCAATAGAAATTCAGTTAAAACAATTGCAGCAGGAATTAGCTGTTTTAAAGATCCAGTTTCAGTGGCTTCTGAATACTGAAACGGATTTCATTCCCGAAGATTCAAAATCGTTTGCCAATTCTTTAAACGAAAAACTGGCGGATCATCCTTTGTTGAAAATCTGGGAACAGCAGAAAAATATTTCCACAGAACAGATCGCACTGGAAAAAGCGAAAATGCTTCCCGGTCTGCAATTGGCGTACAACCTGAACAGCTTTAAAGGATTAGGACCGGATGATAAACTCTACAATGCAACGCCACAGTTTCATTCTGTGCAGGTCGGTGTTTCGCTTCCGATATTTTCAGGAGGTCAGAAAGCGAGAATTGAAGCTGCAAAAGTTGCGCAGTCTGTTGCTGAAAGTGAGCTGAAAAACGCGGAATTCAACCTTCAGAATCAGCTTAAAAAAGCCAGAGAAATCTATGAGTCTAATCTGGAAATTGTTTCAAAATATGAAAGTTCCTATCTTAAAAATGCAGATGTGATTACCGAAACGGCAAAAAGACAGTTTATCGGCGGAGAAATCAATTACCTCGAATTTGTGATCCTCGTAAATCAGGCGGTACAGCTTAAAAACAATTACACCGATGCAGTCTGGAAACTTAACCAAAGTGCCATTGAACTGGAATACCTTACTTTAAATCCGTAAAAAAATGAAATCAATTTCAATATATACCCTATTAATCAGCTTTTTTGTATTCATTCAATGTAAAAAAGAAGAAGCTCCCAAACAGGAAAAAAGCCTCCCGAAAGACGAAAATGTAGTGACTTTAACCGATGCTCAGTTAAGAAATGCACCGATAGAAACAACCACACTTTCGTTACAGAATATCGCTTCCACCCTGAAATTAAACGGGATGATCGATGTTCCGCCTCAAAATCTTGTTTCTGTAAGCATTCCGCTTGGTGGTTATCTGAAATCCAGCAATCTTCTTCCGGGAATGCCGGTTTCCAGAGGTCAGGTGATTGCCGTGATCGAAAATCCGCAGTTTATTCAGCTTCAGCAGGATTATTTAATGGCAAGATCCAAAGCACATTTTGCAGAACTGGATTACAACCGTCAGAAAACCCTGAACCAAAGTCAGGCAAGCAGTGATAAAGCCATGCAGCTCGCTCAGTCTGAAATGAACAGCCAGAGAATTCTGATGAATTCATTGGCGCAGCAGCTCAGACTCATCAATATCAATCCGGAATCTTTAAAATCGGGAAGCATTACGAAAAGTGTTCCGGTGTACAGCTCTATCAATGGTTTTGTAAGTAAAGTGAATGTGAATATCGGGAAATATGTAAATCCTTCGGATGTGCTTTTTGAGCTTATTAATCCCGATGACATTCACCTGAATCTTAAAGTGTACGAAAAAGATTTGGAAAACCTGAAAAAAGGGCAGCGTTTCGCAGCATATACCAATGCCGATCCGGGCAAAAAATATTATGGGGAAATTCTTCTCATCAGTAAAGATATCAGTCAGGGCGGTTTGGCGGAAGTTCACTGCCATTTCGATAAATACGATCACACGTTGGTTCCGGGAATGTACATGAATGCCGAAATTGAAACCAGCACCTCTTTTTCCAACGCGGTTCCGGAAGAAAGCATCGTGAATTTTGAAGGCAAAGACTTTGTGTTTGTTGAGGTAAAAAAACAAACGTACCGATTGACTCCGGTGACTTTAGGCGAAACGGAAAACGGTTTTATCCAGATCCTTAATTCTGATGATTTTAAGAATAAAAAGATCGTGACCAAAAATGCCTATACGCTTTTGATGAAGCTTAAAAATACGGAGGAAGAGGAGTAAAATATTAAGTTTAAAGTAATCTGATATCATTATTCGTCAGTTAAAAATGTAAGTCTGTTTAAATTTTTTATTTAACCGCAAAAGAAAAAAGATGGAGTAAACTTTTGAAGTAGCTTAGGGTAAAATAGCTTTGCTCCTTTAGGAGCAGAATCTGTGTAGAAAAGAATGAGTGTATCAATCAATCCGTAGGATTGATATCTGTAATACGATAAATGTTCTAAAGATAGCGTTCCTACGGAACGCCGAACGTACTCATAGTATGATTTCTACACAGATAAAACTCCATAGAGTTTTCTAACATTTTGCTTTAAAGAACTTTAATTTAAGAGCTTATTTAATATTGCTAAATAAAAGTTTTATAGCTTTTCTTAATTTTCTAAATTAAATAAACTTGTTTATTTTTAAATTTAATGTTAAGAATTTCAGTTAGTTAAGTTGATTGTAATGAATTAATCAATAAATTGATTTTTATTAAGCTTAAAAAACTTAATTCTCTTAATGGTAAAAATAAAATCTAAGCAGCCTCTAAACAAATTTATAATTTAAACAATATACTAAAGCTGAACAATTTATTGAACATTTTAGCGTTATAATCAGGATTAATTTAAAATCATTCTTAACAGAAGATTTTATACCTTTGATTAGGTGAAAAAGTTGGTTTCCATATTGTTACTATCCTTATTCTTGGTTTCTACAACCGAGCTGTATCAGCTTTTGAAGATTCCTACTCTGGTAGAACATTACTGGGAGCACAAACAACTTAATCCGGAAATGCCGCTGATTGCGTTTTTCAGAGCACATTACGATCATCCTGCAAAAGACGGAGATTACGGTAAAGACAGAAAACTGCCGTTTGTAATTCATTCTGCACCGCTTACTTTGGTTTTCACTATCAATCCGGGCTTTTATTTTGAAACAAAAACGGAAAATTTCGGATCACTGAAATCGCATAAAATTCCTTCAAAAGACGAAGATTTCTGCTACAAAGGATTCGCGGGATCTGTCTGGGAACCACCAAAACCGATTGCTTAATTCATTTACCTTTTTTTGATTTTATTTAATCAAAATCCATCATTTATTATCAAAATCATTATAAAATTTAAAATAATGAAAACAATATTATCAGCCATTCTTATGGTTGTATTATCCGTTGGTTTCCACGCACAAAACAGACTGGAAAGCGCAAAAAAAACGGCTGCAGAAAACAAAGAATTCATTCTGCTTAACTTTTCCGGTTCAGACTGGTGTATTCCCTGCATCAAGCTTCATAAAAATATCATCGAAACAGAAGATTTCAAAAAACTGGAATCCGATAAAGTGATCGTTTACATCAATGCCGATTTCCCGAGAAATAAGAAAAATCAGCTTTCTGCCGATCTGAAAAAAGAAAACGCTTCTCTTGCCGATGCATACAATAAAAAAGGCTTGTTTCCGTATACGCTTCTATTAAATTCAGAAGGGAAAATCCTGAAAAGCTGGGAAGGACTGCCTTCAGAAAATGCATTGGCTTTCAGTAAAGAAATCAGGGAAATCAGAGAAAAACAAAAATAACAGAAAAAGAGATGCTTAGAGAATTCAAAAGACCTCAAAAACTAATGGGGAACGCTTTTGAAATTACCGTTGTAAGTAATGATGAAAAATCCGCTTACGATCATATTGACGCCGCTATTGATGAAATCCGGAGAATCGAAAAACTGCTGACAACCTTCAGCGATGACAGTCAGACTAATCTCATTAATCAAAATGCGGGAATAAAGCCTGTAAAAGTAGACCGTGAGATTTTTAACCTCATTGAAAGAAGCTTACGAATCAGCAAAATTACAGACGGTTACTTCGATATTTCTTACGGCGGAATCGATAAAAGTTTCTGGAATTTCGACCGTGAAATGAAAGAGCTTCCTAATCCTGAAAAAATAAAAGATCATCTGAAACTAGTTAATTATCAGAATATTATTCTCGATGGCGACAATCAGACGGTTTTTCTCAGAGAAAAAGGAATGCGCATCGGTTTTGGCGGAATCGGGAAAGGATATGCCGCAGAAATGGCAAAAAGAATTCTCATGGAAAGAGGCGTAAAATCCGGAATTGTAAATGCTTCGGGCGATTTAACGACCTGGGGAAATCAGGCTGACGGAAAACCCTGGACCGTAGGAATCGCTGATCCCGACAATGCAAAACAGCCTTTTTCTTATATGAATATCACCGATATGGCGGTCGCAACTTCAGGAAATTATGAGAAATTCGTGGTCATCAACGGTAAAAAATATTCTCATACCATCAATCCCAAAACAGGAATGCTTATTTCCGGTGTAAAAAGTGTTACCGTATTTTGTCCCAATGCAGAAATTGCTGACGCAATGGCGACTCCCGTCAGTATTATGGGAATTGATGCCGCACTCGGTATGATTAACCAGATCAATCATCTGGAGTGTATCATCATCGACGATGAGGACAGAATTTATTCATCTCAAAACATTAATTTAAAATAAAATACTTTGTTTATCAGAACAAAATCCTCAGTATCTGATTCATACTAAAGCAATTAAATCAACTTTAAAAACAAATCAATACAAATGGCAGACCTTATAAAAAACAGTCAGAAGCTTTTCGGATATTTATTTGGGCAGCTTTCACCGTCTTCCACTCCCGCTTTTTTGCTCGTTCCTCACAAAAAGAGCTCCGTTCAAGCCGGGCTGCGAAGATTCAACAGTTTAAATTACAAAACCATTGCAGTTCTTTCGATAGTAACAATTCCTTTGCTGAATTCCTGTACCACCGTAAAAGAATACGAAAAAAATAAACTCAACGATGCCGAAATGGTTCTCGGAAACCGAACCATTGAAAAGACCGAACTGAGCTTTCAGTCTTACAGAGAGGGTTCTTCAGGAGCCAATGCCGGAAAAGTGGGCGGTGGTTGCGGATGCAATTAAGAAAAGAGAATGGTAAAAATTTAATGTGATCTACAATGAAAAAAATAATCATAAGTGTTGTTGCTCTTTTCGGAATATTTAATGCAAAAGCACAGGAAAACACAAATAGCGAACAGCCCAAAAAGCTGACTTTTGATGAAGCTAATTTAGTTTCAAGTTACTACAAACAGGACGGAAACAATTCTGCCGTTACAGGAGGAATCGGTTCAGAAAAACTGACCGATGTTTCCAACACGATTGATGTAACGATGGTGAAATACGATAAAAAAGACCGCAAAAATAAATTCAATGTAAGTGTCGGGATCGATCATTATACTTCCGCATCTTCGGATATGATTGATCTGAAAGCCAATTCATCGGCTTCGCACGCAGACAACAGAATTTATCCTGCATTAAGCTGGAGTCGAGAGAATACCGAAAAAGGTACCACTTTAATGGCGGGTATTTCTACCTCTTTCGAATTCGATTATACCTCTTACGGGGCAAACATCGGGTTTTCACAAAAAACGAAAAACAGAATGGGAGAGTTTACGGCTAAATTTCAGACCTATCTGGATCAGGTAAAATTGGTCACTCCAATCGAACTGAGAACGGGCAGCAATACGGGAAAAGAACATGATGATTACGGAACCAGCGGAAGAAATACCTTTGCTTTATCTTTGGCGTACTCACAGATCATCAATCAGAATTTTCAGGTTGAATTTCTTGCGGACGGAGTTCAGCAGACCGGATATTTAAGTTTACCTTTCCACAGAGTTTACTTTAATGATAAATCGGTTCATCAGGAAGCTTTGCCGGATAAAAGATTTAAAATTCCTTTGGGAGTAAGAGCCAATTATTTCTTGGGAGACAAAGTGATTCTGAGAGCGTATTACCGTTATTATACCGACGATTGGGGCTTGAAATCCAATACTTTCAGTCTGGAAACGCCTGTAAAGATTTCTCCGTTTGTTTCGATAAGTCCTTTCTATCGTTACTATTCTCAGACTGCAGCTAAATATTTTGCGCCTTATCAGCAGCATACCGCTTTTGACGATTTCTACACCAGTAATTACGATCTGTCAAAATTCGACAGCCATTTTTACGGAGCAGGAATCAGAATCAGTCCGAAGAACGGTTTATTCGGCGTAGAACGACTGAATATGCTGGAAATACGGTACGGACATTACACGAAATCCATCGGAATGAAGTCTGATATTATTTCGTTAAATTTAAGGTTTAAATAAAAAATCAGTTTAATTTTGACTTGTTAACACATTTAGCAAGTCATTTTTTTTAACTTAAAAACTAAAGCATATGCATCATCAGTTGGAAAAACATTATGTAAACAGAGTAGGCTGGCTTCGTGCAGCGGTTTTGGGTGCGAATGACGGATTGTTATCAACTACAAGTATCGTTATTGGTGTTGCCGCTGCTTCACCGGACAGAAATACAATTGTCCTTGCCGCACTTGCCGGAATGATTGCAGGAGCCATGTCTATGGCTGCAGGAGAATATGTATCGGTAAGTTCGCAGGAAGATACCGAAAAAGCAGATCTCCTTCGCGAAAAGCGGGAACTTGAAGAAATGCCCGAAGTTGAACTTCTGGAGCTGGCTAAAATCTACGAAAAAAGAGGCGTAAGCAAAGAAACTGCTTTGAAAGTGGCTACAGAACTTACGGAACACGATGCTTTGGCAGCTCACGCTCATGACGAACTGGGAATTAATGAAATTACTCAGGCAAAACCGTTACAGGCTGCATTGGCTTCATTCGGTTCTTTTGCTTTGGGGGCTTTACTGCCGTTTTTTGTATCGCTTTTGGCTCCTTTAAAAGAAATGGTTTATTTTCAGTATGGTTTTTCCATTGTATTTCTGATGATTTTGGGTGCCATTTCAGCAAAAACAGGAGGCTCAAAAATAGGAATCGCTGTTCTCAGAATTTGTTTCTGGGGAACTGTTGCGATGGGAATTACGGCTTTAATAGGGCATCTTTTCGGTGTTACGGTAGCTTAAATTTGTTTAAATAAATTCAGAATTAACCGCAAAAGTTGCAAAAGATATTCATACAGCGATTATTACAATTTTTAAAGTTCTCAAAAGAATAAAAATCAAAGATTTTTAAAAACTAGTGTGATCTTTTTTATTTTTAATCACCAACTTTAAATGAAAGTTTAGTTGATCTTTTTTGACTTTTGCGGTTAAATAAAAAGTTTAAACAGATCTATAGTTAATGAATTGAAAGGCTGTCTCAAAAATTAAATTATTTGACATTTGTCATTCTGAGAACAGTTAAAAATATCTAAAAACCAGATGGTTAATATTCTTTACTGAGTTTTATTTCTTTCAGAATAACATTTTTGAGACAGCCTTTTATTTTTTACAGAAATTAATTTTTCCTTCCATACATTAAAATTCTTTTGAAAGAATAAATTGCCGGAAGTTTAGGGAAATTTTTCTGAATTCTTTGTTTAAATTCTGTATTAAAAGTTTCCTGCTCATCCTCCGAAAGTCTTTCCAGATAGGGAATGAGTGCAGATCCCGAAATGAAATTAAATAGCGTTTCATGATCTTCCGCGATGATGGGATACACCTTTTGAAATATGTTTAAATCATCAATTCCGTTTTCGAATAGAATTTGTGCATATTCGTCGATGGATAAAACAGAAGAAGGACGGTTCCATCCGTTTAATTGTGTTCGGAAAGGTTCCTCATTCGACATTTCAGACAAAATCTGATTGAGAATATTTCCCGGCTGATAAGGCATTTGGATTGCAAGTTGTCCGTTACAGTTCAGTTTTGAAATCAGTTTTGGGAATAATTCATGATGATTATCAGACCACTGCAGAGCCGCATTGCTGAAGATCAGGTCCCAGTTTTCATCACTTTCCAAAATTTCTTCTGTTGTCGCCTGTCTGAAATGGAGACGAGCATTTTTAAGACTTTTTGATTGCTCAAGCATTTCGGCAGAAGAATCTATTCCGATAAATACAGCTTCGGGAAATTTTTCAGCTAATATTGCAGTCTGTTCACCCGTTCCGCATCCCAAATCGATTGCCTTCATTGGTTTTTCATCTTTGATTAAATCTGAAAGATCAAAAAAAGGTTTATAGCGAATGTTTTTAAACTGATTGTAAATTTCAGGATTCCAACGCATGATTTTGTTGATTTAATGTAACTAAATTTACGAAATTATACATTGACAGCACATAAAATAGCCTCTTAGTTTGTATTCAGATGAATGAAGGATCTAAAAGTAGCGAGAAAAAAATCGAAAAATGCGTGCTTAGATCCTTTCAGGATGACCAATGTGGAGGAAAGTTGGGCGTTTTCAAACACAAAGTTTTTTTTATGATGGTGATTATTTAAGGAAGCAAAGTTATGCAGATTTCATCTGTGATGAAGCGTGCGGTTTAGCTTCCGTCTTGCTTTGCTTATTTTTTTAATTTCTAATACTTCGCTTAGATCCTTTCAGGACGACAAATACTAAGCAAAATAATCATGGCAAAATTACTCAATTGCTGAGTGAAACACCCTTGTGAACGAAAAATATTCACAACAATTTTAAAAATATCTTTGTTGTCTTTCCGTTAAAAATAATTTGCAAGAAAAATCACTACAAAATCTGGAAACTTTCCTTAATGCTGTTCATCACAAAAATACTTTTCGTCTGTCCGATTCCTTCAATCTCAGAGAGCTTGTTCACGAAAAATTCATGAAATTCATCCATATTCGGAGCGAGAATTTTCAGCATAAAATCGAAATCTCCGCTGATGTTGTAGAACTCAACCACTTCTTTCAGTTTTCCTACTTCCTCAATGAATTTTCCTGCGGTTTTTTTGTTATGGACATTCAGAGCAATCATACAGATTACCATCATACCTTTATTCACTTTTTTGCGGTCGACAACGGTGGTATATTCTTTAATGATCCCCAGTTTTTCCATCCGTTTAATTCTTTCGTGAGTAGGAGTGGGACTCAGATTAATTCTTGCCGCAATATCGCGGACGCTTAATTTCGCATCTTTCTGTAAAATTCTGAGAATGGAAAGGTCTTTTTCGTCGGGTGTATAATTTTCTGTTGCCATCTGTTCTGTTTTTGAAGAATTAATTTCAAATATAAGACTATTTGTTCTTTTTTAAATTGAATTAAATTAAATATGTTCTTAATTTTAGTTTAAATTTTCATATACGTTCTATTAATTTTAATTTTGCAGCATAATTGAACTATATGGAGAGAAAGAATTTGATATTGATTTTAGCATCGGTAGGAACATTTGTGGAGGCTTTGGATATTGCCATTATCAATCTCACAATTCCTTCTATTCAACAGCAATTCGGGATTGGTGCAGAAACCGTACAATGGCTTCAGACACTGTATGTGTTATTTTTCGGCGGTTTTCTGATTATAGGCGGAAAACTCTCCGATCAGCTCGGAAGAAAGAACATATTTCTTTTGGGATTATTCCTTTTTATGCTGACTTCTCTGGGAGCGGGTTTGTCTGAAAGCTTCGGAACTTTAGCTATTTTTCGTGCTTTACAGGGATTGGGAGCGGCTTTTATTATGCCTTCGGCAATGTCGATTGTGACGAATACTTTTAAAGAAGATCAGGAGAGAAACCGTGCGATAGGGATTTTCAGTTCTTTTGCTGCGATTGGTTCCGGAAGCGGACTTTCTTTGGGTGGAATCATCAGTACGTATCTGAGTTGGCATTGGGTTTTCTTAATCAATGTTCCGATTCTTTTCATCACGTTGATTTTCGCCTATCAGTATCTTCCGAAAGATGAGAAAGGGATGTCCCACAAAACAGATCTTCTGTCGGGAATTTTATTGGTTTTAGGTTTACTGAGCTTGACATACGGAACGCATGAACTGGTTCACATCAAGGAACAGACTTTATTGGTTGCAGGTTCGTTAATTTTGGCGGTTATTTTACTGGCTTCTGTCGTTTTCCGTTTAAAATCGGTTTCCCAACCATTGATTGATTTAAAATTGTTGAAACATTCTTCTCTGGTAGTTTCCAATCTGGCTTTTGTGGCTTTAGGCGCTTTTTTCATCGGATTTTTGTTTTTAATTTCGCTGATGTTGCAAAAAGATATGAATCACAGTGCGGCTTCGGCGGGACTGATGTTGGTTCCTTTCAGCATTATGTCGGCTTTGGTAGCTAAATTTATCCTTCCTCATGTTGCCAAAAGATTAAATTCTTCCCAGATGGGAATTTTGGGCTGGATTTTCATGTTAAGCGGAGCTTTGGCGTTGTTGGTTTCCATTTATTTCGGGCATCCTTTGTCAATGGTTTTACTAGGTGCAGCATGCATTTCAGGAATAGGGATGACGTTTTGTTTTACCGCTTTGTCTGTCTTGGGAATTCAGGATGTAAATCCTTCCTCTTACGGAGTGGCTTCGAGTTTGAGTTCTACAAGCTATTTTTTAGGCGCAGGAATCGGGTTGTCTTTTATGACGTTGATGAGCCAGATTTTTCCTTCTGAACTTGCTGTTGGAAATTTAAGTCTGATTATTCTGATCGGCTATGCCGTTTTTGCACTGACAATGCTGTGCTATTTTATCTTTAAAAATATAAAAATAGCGGAATCTGAAATCGCTGTTTCGTAAACTGACCTACTTTAAACTAAATTATATATTGAAAGAATCGGCAAATTTTGTCGATTCTTTTGTTCGTAATTAAATTAACAATAAGTTTATTTTTATATTAGCTTATAAAAGATAATAAATGAAAAAAATGTTCACTTTAAGAGGAGTAAGTAAAACAGGAAAAACAACAAAAGTTAAGCTAATAGCTGAATGGATTTCTAATAATTACCTCAATAAAGAATTTGATCTTAAGAAAGGTGATATATGTACTGTTTTCGAAGTTGATAATTTGTATATAGCTTTCGTCAGCGCGGGAGACGATATAAATCAAGTAAAAAAAATTAATAATTTATTAAAAGAATATGAAAATATTGATATTGTAATCAATGCTTGCAGAACTCGTGGGGCGGGGCGAAAATATCTTGAAGGAAATTTTAACAAAGAAAAAGGATGGTTGGTGAAAAATATTTTTGTGAAAAAGTTAGGAAAGGAAATGATTGAGGAACAAGAAATAAGAGATAGTAAGATCTTGGAAGAGCTTAAAACTTGGTTAACTGGAGTAAAGAAACTTGAAAAGTAAAGCATTTAACTTTATAAGTATTTCAAAGTTAGTTAATAAAGTTTTTGTAAATTTTAATATATGTCATCTTTTTAGCACCATGAAAATACAAATCATCAGTGATCTGCATCAGGAATTCGGAATGTCGGAATTATCTTTTGATCATGCCGATGTCGTTGTTTTGGCGGGAGATGTTAATTTGGGAACGAAAGGAATTGAATGGATCAAAACAAAAATTCCCAATAAACCTGTGATTTATGTGTTGGGAAATCATGAATATTATAAAGGTTCTTATCCTAAAACGTTAAATAAAATAAAAGCTGCCGCAGAAAATTCCAATGTTTTTGTGCTGGAAGACGGTTTTGCAGATATTGATGGGATTCGTTTTCATGGTGCAACGTTGTGGACGGATTTTTCTATTTTCGGGGATCCGAGATATTACGGATTCGTCTGTCAGCAAGGAATGAACGATTATAAGAAAATTAAAAGAGATCCTTCTTATTCCAAGATGAGGTCGATAGATATTTATAAAATTCATCAGTTTTCGAGATTGTGGCTAAAAGAAAGTCTTGAAAATTCAAAGGGCATGAAAAATATTGTAGTGACGCATCATGCGCCAAGTTTACAGTCGAGCCCGGAACAGTTCAAAAATGATCCGCTGACTTCCGCATACGTTTCCAATCTGGAAGATTTTATTCTGAAATATCAACCGCTGTATTGGATTCACGGGCATATTCACACGCCGAAAAGATACAAAATAGGAGAGACGGAGATTATTTGTAATCCGCATGGTTATATTTCGGAAAAGTATAATGGATTTGAGAGGGAGTTGATTGTGGAGATTTAAAATAGTTCAACAAAAAATTATATCTTTGATACTATCAAATGATACTATCATATTTTGAAACCGCCTTACATTATTACCGAAAAAATATTAAAATTGGTTGCTTCTATTTCAGAGAAAATAGGAGAAATTAATGCGAATCATCTTTATAAGCCGAATACTGAACTGAGAAAGAAGAACAGGATTAAAACGATTCAGTCTTCTCTTGAAATTGAAGGCAACACGCTTACGGAAGAGCAGATAACTGCTCTGCTGGATAATAAACGGATTATTGCTCCTGCGAAAGATATTCTTGAAGTTCAGAATGCAATAAAAGTCTATCATGATCTTAGAATTTTTAACCCCAATAAAATTAAAGATTTAGAGTTGGCTCATTCTATATTGATGAAGGATTTGGTCGCAAACGCAGGAAAATTCAGAACAACCAATGTGGGAATTGTAAAAGGTTCAAAAGTTGAACATCTTGCGCCGGGTGGAGCTATGGTAAAAGGATTAATGAATGATCTTTTTAAGTATTTAAAGAACGATCAGGATTTAATCTTAATTAAAAGCTGTGTTTTTCACTATGAATTTGAGTTTATACATCCTTTTGTCGACGGAAACGGAAGAATGGGAAGACTTTGGCAGACATTGATTTTGATGCAGCAATATCCTGTTTTTGAATATTTGCCGGTAGAAAGTCTTATTAAAGCAAATCAGCAGGAATATTATAATACACTTTCAGAATCTGATAAAGCGGGGCAGTCTACTCCTTTTATTGAGTTTATGTTATCTGTAATTTTACAGTCTTTGGAACAGGTTCTGCAATCTCAAAATATTAATTTAAGCACGAAAGACAGAATATTTTTATTTAAAGAAAAAATTGGAAATAGAAAATTCAGCAGAAGAGATTATCTCCAAAATTTTAAAAATATTTCGGCACCTACGGCAAGCCGCGATCTGAAATGGGCTGTTGATGAGAATATTTTGGTGAAATCCGGTGAACAGAGATTGGCGGAATATCGTTTCATTGAATTAAAATTATAATATGACAAAGAAAATATTCTTTTTGGGAATAGTAATTTTTATATTGTTTTTATTTAATTATTTTATGGAAAATAGAACGGATAAAATACATTCTGATAGATTTAATGATTTTAACCGGTGTGATTTGAACGGAATTATTTTAGATTTCTCAACAAATCGAAGAGATACTGAAATAAAATTGGATAATGATACGGTTAATTTTTTTCCTGTTACAAGTAATTTAAATAACAATAATATCTTTGGATTCACAGCCAACAAGGGCGATAGTATTATTAAAAAGGCATTTAATGATACATTAATACTTAAAAAATCAAATGGAAAGATTTTTAAATATACTTTTTTAAAGTCATCAGATTTATAGATTTTGATAAAAAAGAGCCCTTACAAAAGGACTCTCCGTTTTAGAAATATATAAGTAAGATTACTTTAACGTAAACTTCACCTTCGTTTTTATGGCATCGGAAGAATTACCGATCTGTGCTTCAAAATCTCCCGGTTCTGCAACCCAGTCATGTTTTTGGGGATCGAAGAAACTTAAAGCAGATTGATCAATGGTAAACGTTACTTCTTTTTCTTCTCCCGGATTCAGATACACTTTTTCAAAACCTTTTAATTCTTTAGCAGGTCTTTCAACGGACGATTTAAGGTCGGAAATATACAGTTGGGCAACTTCCGCTCCTGCTCTTTTCCCTGTATTTTTCACAGAAACCGTAAACGTGATTTTATCATCCTGAGACATCGTTATTTTATCAGCTTTGGCTTTTCCAAACTCGAAAGTGGTGTAGCTTAAACCATGTCCGAAACTGAATAAAGGCTTGATTTTTTTCGTATCATGCCATCTGTAGCCCACAAAAATTCCTTCATTGTATGCAATATTGATCGGGTTTTTCTGATCTTTTCCTTTATCTGCTGCCAATTCCGCTTTATTTCCGGGATATTCTCCCAACTGATGCGCCGAATTGTCTTCCAGTTTCACAGGGAAAGTGAAAGGCAGTTTTCCTGATGGGTTTGCATCACCTGCTAAAACCGAAGCAATAGAATTTCCAGCCTCAGAACCCAAATACCAAGCCTGAACAACAGTCGGAACTTCTTTAATCCACGGCATTGCCACCGCATTTCCGGAAACCAGAACAACCGCAAGGTTTTTATTCGCCTTTGCCAATGCAGCAATTACATTGTCCTGATTGTAAGGTAATCCGTAACTTTTTCTGTCGTTCCCTTCACTGTCCTGAAAATCAGCTTTGTTTAATCCACCGACGAAAATAACGTAATCAGATTTTTTTGCCAGTTCTACAGCTTCGTTTAATAATTCGGCTTCAGAACGGCTGTCTTTCAGATCCTGTCCGGATTTTACCCCATTGTATTCTCCGCCAATGTCTCCCACATAACCTCTTGCGTATTGTACGTCCGACTGTTTCCCGAATCTCGCTTTAATTCCGTCTAAAGGAAGCGTTTCGTATTTCACTTTTAATGAAGAAGAACCACCGCCAACGGTCATGATTTTAATAGCATTTTCCCCGATTACAGCAATCTTTTTAGCTTTATTCAGATCAATCGGAAGAATATTTCCCTGATTTTTCAACAATACAATTCCTTCTTCCCCGATTTCTTTTGCAATAGCTTTATGCTCTTCAGAAGCAATATTTCCGAAAGGCTTGCTTCGGTTCATTGTTGTTTTATACGCAAGATTTAAAAGCCTTGAAACCTTATCGTCCAACTCTTTTGTTCCTACTTTTCCTGACTTAATTAAATCTAAATAAGGCTTTGCCAGATAATAATTGTCGTAAGCATTTTTTGTGCCTGCCGAAAGTCCGTTTGTCCAGCTTCCGAATTCCAGATCCAGTCCGTTGTGGATGGCCTGTTCGGTATTGTTAACAGCACCCCAGTCGGAAACCACGACCCCTTTATATTTCCATTCACCTTTTAAAATATCATTCAGAAGATATTGGTTCTGGCTCGCATACTGACCTTTGTACATATCATAAGCTCCCATGATCGTCCAAGAATCACCTTCTGTTACAGCCGCCTTAAAAGCCGGAAGATAAATTTCGTATAAAGCTCTGTCGTCCACTTTTACATTGCTTGTATGACGGAACATTTCCTGATTGTTCAGGGCAAAATGCTTCACAGAAGTTGCCACACCGTTGGATTGTACTCCTTTGATGTAAGGAACCACCATTTTTGAAGTCAGATAAGGATCTTCACCCATATATTCGAAGTTTCTTCCGTTGAGTGGAGTTCTGTAAATATTAACTCCCGGTCCCAGAAGAATATCTTTTTTTCGGTAACGGGCTTCTTCACCCAGTGCTTTACCGTAATTCCAGGACATTTTTTTGTTCCATGTCGCGGAAAGTGCGGTTAAAGCAGGGTAGGCGATAATAGAGTCGTTTGTCCAGCCTGCCTGATTCCATTCGTCCCACATCACTTCAGGGCGAACTCCGTGAGGTCCGTCCGTCGTCCAGAATTCAGGAATTCCCAATCTCGGAACACCCGGTGAACTGAATTTTGACTGTGCATGAAGCATCGCCACTTTTTCTTCCAGAGTCATTCTGGAAAGTGCATCTTTTACCCGTAATTCCACAGGTTTGGATTCGTCTAAATAAACAGGAAGCGGTGTATTTTGAGCCATATAAGAAGCAGAAATAAATGTGAATAAACTTACAATGGCGGTTTTCTTAAACATAAAAAGCCTTTTTTGATTGGAAACAAAAATAGCAAAAAATTTTATTATCTCAAATTGAGAAAATAAAATTTAAATAAATAATTTTTAATAACCCGTGATTTGAAAATAAAAAAGACATCATTTCAAAAAACTGAAACAATGTCCAAATATATAATAATAGACTTTTTTAAAATATCAATAGTGAATTGTCAATAGTGAATTGTCAAGGATGAATTCTGCGGCATTATGAAAGAATTCTCTATTAACCATTCACCATTCCCAAATCAGTTCCAGCCTTTTACAGCACCGCCTTTGAAAATTTCTTCTGCCTTCTTCACTACTTCGTCAGACTCATAAGCTTTTACGAAATTTTTTACCTTTTCGGACGTCTTGTTATCTTCTCTTGAAACAATTACATTTACATAAGGAGAATCTTTATCTTCTTTAAAAATTCCCTGTTTATCGGCATCCAGTCCTGCCTGAGCCGCAAAATTATTGTTGATAATGGCAATCACCACTTCTTTATCATCCAACACTCTCGGCAGTTGCGGCGCTTCAATTTCAAGGATATTTAACTTTTTAGGATTGGCAACAATATCTGTTAATTTGGGTAATAATCCGATGCCGTCTTTTAATTTCAGCAACCCGTTTTTCTGTAAAAGAAGTAAGGAACGACCGCCATTGGTAGGATCATTCGGAATAACGATGGTACTTCCGTTCTGAAGTTCATTAATACTTTTAATTTTCTTTGAATACGCAACGATAGGGTAGACAAAAGTATTTCCTACAACCGCCAGTTTATATCCTCTCTGTTTGGACTGTTCGTTTAAATAAGGAACGTGCTGAAAAGCATTGGCATCAATATCGCCGTTATTCAGAGCTTCGTTGGGAACCACATAATCGTTAAAGGAAACCAGTTCTACTTCAAGATTGTATTTTTCCTTCGCTACTTTTTTCGCCACTTCGGCAATTTCCTGTTCCGGTCCTGAAGTTATTCCCACTTTTATAAAGTTCGGATCCTCTTTTTTGGATGAATTACAGCCGGTAAATGCTAACAAACCTGCAGCTAAAAAACTTAAAATCTTTATTTTTTTCATTGTAAATTATTTTCTTTTAAAAAAAGGGCGAAAAGCAAAAAGGTTAGATTTTTTAAATTCTTTAATAAATAAAATATGGCTTTTACTCCTTTTTGCTGATTTTCGCCCGATTGATGGCTGAAATTTTCAAACCATCACACTATTTCACATTCACACTCATCACATTATTTTCAAAATACACTCACACACTCTCTCACTCACACACTCTCTCACTCACACACTCTCAAACACTCACACCCTCCAACTCAAAAACACTCACACTAAAAAAACTCAACGATGATCAAATCTCTTCGCCAATCGGTCTCCTGAAAACTGAATGATAAAAACAATCGCAACCAGCAATCCCAACACAAGATTCATAATCACGGCATCATAACCGATGTAGCCGTACTGATAACCAATCTGTCCCAATCCTCCGGCTCCGACAGCACCTCCCATCGCAGAATAGCCCACAAGCGTAATTAAGGTAATTGTTGCATTATTAATTAAGGAAGGAAGTGCTTCCGGTAACAATATTTTTCTGATGATCTGAAACGGACTTGCTCCCAAAGCTCTTGCGGTTTCAATTAAACCATAAGGAACTTCCAGTAAGCTGTTTTCTACCAGTCTTGCAATAAAAGGAGCCGCTCCGATGCTTAATGGAACCAAAGCTGCGTTTACTCCAATTGATGTTCCCACCAGACATCTCGTGAAAGGAATCATCCACACAATTAAAATAATAAAAGGAATAGAACGGAAAATATTCACCAGAACAGATAAGATTCTGTTATACATTACATTTTCCAAAAGCTGTCCTTTCCGTGTTAAAAACAATAGAATTCCGACAGGCAAACCCAGAACAAATCCGAAAAACCCCGAAACAAACGTCATAAAAACCGTCTCCCAAATTCCCTTTGATAAAAGAGAAATCACTGTATCACTAAGCATATCCTCTTACCGTATTTTGAATTTTATTCTGATTGAAATAATAAATTGCCTGCTGATTTTTCTCCTCTTCTCCCTGAAGCTGAAGCAATAGCTTTCCAAAATTGGAATCGCCTAAATATTCAACATCCGCTTTCAGCAGTTTGTATGGAATTTTATATTTATCGTAAACAATGGAAAGCAGTTCTTCCACCGATATATTTTCATTAAGCTCTACTTCCACCAATGGAAATAATCCGTCTTGTGGCTCTTGCTGTATTTTTTTATTCAGTTCCTGTGGTATCGTCATAACACTAGAGTTTAAAAATTGTTTGATGATAGGATTCTCTTTGTTCGAGACAATCTCGCTTAAAGTTCCTTTAATTAATAGTTGACCTTTGTCGATAACGGCAACATGGTTGCAGACCGTTTTGATGACTTCCATTTCGTGCGTAATCAGCAAAATCGTAATTCCAAGTCTCTGGTTAATATCCCTCAACAACTGCAAAATCGATTGCGTAGTTGCAGGATCGAGCGCACTCGTCGCCTCATCACAGAGCAGGAGATAAGGATCATTTGCTAAAGCCCTTGCAATGGCAACCCTCTGTTTTTGTCCTCCCGAAAGACTTTTAGGATAATCATGAGCTTTATCTTCCAGTCCTACGATTTTCAGCAGTTCATTTACTTTTTTATTAATTTCAGTTTTGCTGACATGATCCAGCTCTAACGGAAGCGCAATATTTTCAAAAACAGTTCTCGAAGAAAGCAGGTTAAAATGCTGAAAAATCATCCCGATCTTTTTCCTTTCCTGTGCCAATTGTCTCGAATTTAATTTCGTAAAATCCTTTCCGTTAATCACAATTTCACCGCTGTCAGGTTTTTCAAGAAGATTCACCGTTCGGATTAAGGTGCTTTTTCCCGCTCCCGAAAATCCGATGATTCCCACAATATCGCCCTGTTCAATCGTCAGGCTTACATCATTCAGCGCCTTAAACGACTGTTTTTTCTGATGAAATGTTTTTGAAACATTCTTTATCTCTATCATTTTTTACTTAAATTTTATATTGGCTGATAAGGTCTTGCGTTTTTGTTCACGTGTCTTATCACTCTTCTTATTTTCACTTTAGACCGCTTGGAAAGCTTAAAATATTTAGTCACATTCGTTAAAAGAACTCCGGCAAGAATAACAATCAGTCCGTAAAACTGGTTGATGTTAATGGTCTGATTTGCAACGATCCAACCCGCAATTACAGTAACAATAGGATTGATGTAAGTATGCGTGCTTACCAAAGCGGCAGGTTTTACAGACAAAAGCCAGATATACGAAAGATAAGCGATAATCGATCCGAATACAATAAGGAAAAACAATCCTAACCAGGCGTTTAACGGTACTTTTATGATTGAAAAACCAGTCCATTCATTTCTGAAAAATGCAATAATAAAAGAAGCAATACCGGCAGTAATAAGCTGTTGGGCAATATTCATAAAAGTTGAATGGCCAGCCGGATTTTTTTTGGAATAAAGAGATCCTAAAACCCACGCTACGGAACTTAAGCCCAGAACAACAAATGCAATTACCCTGATTGAAGCATCTGCCGTTTGTATATGTGAACCGGAACCACTTACACTTCCGTTAAGAAATAAAATAAGTCCTGCAAACCCGATCACCAAACCTAAAGGAATAAACTTATCCGAGAAATAATAACTCCAGTTTTTCTTATCAATGGCGATAAACCAGAATGGTCCGGTTGCAATAGCGATGGCTGCTTCAGAAGCAGTTACATATTGTTCTCCCCACGCAACCAATCCCGTTCCTCCCGTAAGGATGAGAATTCCGGTGATGGCATTTTTTTTCCAGTTGATGGCAGAATTGGCTTTTTCACCTTTTACGAGCAGATATCCGATCATTATTATTCCTGCGCCCAAAAATCTGAACCCCGAAAGAATAAAAGGCGGAAATCCGTTTAACCCGAAAGAAATGGCGAGGAAAGTAATTCCCCATATTAAATAAATATTGGTGAAGGCTATAGGAATCAGCCATTTGTTTTTATTAGTATTCATGATATTTTTTAATGTTGTTTTTAAAATAAAAAAGGCTCTACAACGTGGTAAAGCCTTTAGAAATATGTCATATAAAAGTAAGGTTAACCACAACAGGAATGAAGCATAGGCATACAGCAATACATCATCATAAAATGATTAATATGTTTTCTTACGCTGCTGTTCTTGAATTCTGCTTTCATTGTATTATTATATCCTGATTACGGTTGCAAATATAAAACATATTTTTTTATTAGTCCACTAAAAAAGTAGACTTTTTAGAAAATAAATTGATCTCTTGTTTTTAATGTTTTGATTTTTAATGATTTAATTTTTGAAAATACTATCAATTCACCTTTAATTTCGCTCAAAAAAGCCGAATAATAGCTTTAAACTTCCTGTTGATGTTCCGAAAATCAAGCCTCCGCTGCGTGTAACCCCTTCGCAAACGAAAAATTTACAACGATAAAGACAGAAAATTTATGTTCATCACGTTAAAAAAAATTCACGGCTTATTTCAGTTTAATCAAAATAAAACCGATTTATTATCATACATCATGATCCGGCAAATTCAGGCTGCCTAATTTTACATCATCATTAAAAATCAAAATTATGGAAAGAACAGAAGTTGTTTTAGGAAATGTAAGAGGAGAGATTCAGCTTTTCTCAGACGATAAAAAAGCAGGAAAAATGGACATCTCTATCATTGGAGATAAATTAACGGTATACCATACGGAAGTAAACGAAGAATTTGAAGGCAGAGGATTTGCAAAGATCCTGCTGGAAAAACTGGTGTCCTATGCAAGAGAACATCAGCTCAAAATTGTTCCGTTGTGTCCGTATGTTCATGCCCAGTTCAAACGCCGTCCCGACGAATACAGCGATGTATGGTTCAAAGAAGAACTGTAAAATTTTAAAATTGTAAACCATTAACTTTTAATTGAATCAAAATGAAAACACTGAACTTTTTGGTAATCGGAAAAAATGTCGAAATTCTTGCAACCTTACAAAGAATTATCGAAAAAAATGATGGATGGAAGGCTGAAATTCTGAGTGATGAAAGCAAGAGCGAGGATTTTATCAAAAATAATCCCGTCGATATTGTTTTGCTGAGTTCCGGTCTGGAAGAGCAGTTCGAAAAACAGATCAGTGTTTTTTGCAGAAATTTTGATGAAAATATAAAAGTAATAGAACATTACGGCGGCGGAAGCGGATTGCTGTTCAACGAGGTGGAAAACAGTTTTGCAGCAGTAAAAAAGCCTGAAAACAGAGTAGTGCACCGCGCAGATTCAAGAGGGGTAACCAACGAACAGTGGCTGGTCAGTAAAAAGACCTTCAGCTTCGGAGAATTTTATGACCCCGAAAAAATGCAGTTCGGCGCCTTAAGAGTGCTGAATGATGATACCGTTGAAGCCGGAAAAGGCTTTGGAACGCATCCTCACGACAATATGGAAATCATCAGCATTGCACTGGAAGGAACCCTGATCCATCATGACAATCTGGGAAACCATAACGAAATAAAAGGCGGCGAAATTCAGGTGATGAGCGCCGGAACAGGATTAATGCACAGTGAATTCAGTAAAGATGAAGGCGATTTGGTTAAATTTCTGCAAATCTGGGTCTATCCCAATAAAAGAAATGTCACACCGCGATACGACCAGATGAAACTCGACAGAAAGAAAAGCCAAAACAGATTTCAGCAGATCCTTTCACCCGATCCTCAAGACGACGGAATATGGATTCATCAGCAAGCATGGTTTCATCTCGGAGATTTTGAAAATACGGCTGAAACCCAATATCAGATGAAGAAAAAAGGAAACGGCGTCTACGTTTTCATCATCAAAGGAAGCGCAGAAATTGAAGGACAGCAACTCGAAGAAAGAGACGGCTTCGGAATTTGGGATATTTCCGAATTGAACATAAAATCCACATCAGAAAACACTGAGATTCTTCTCATGGAAGTTCCGATGGAAGTGTAGTGATATCGTGTGAATTGTTTTGAAGCTCTCTTTTTTAAGGGAGCTTTTTTAATTTCCGGGAAAGTTTCTTGCAGGGGTGCAGGAAGCTTTCGAGGTTCCCGGAAAGTCTCTTGCAGGGGTGAAACATACTTTCCCAGTTACCCGAAAAGCCGTTAAAGGACTGTTTTGAATTTCTCCAGACAAATTTGTCTTTTAACTCTGAATTCTTTTCCTCCACATTTATCATCCTGAAAGAATCTAAGCAAAATATTAGAAATACTGAAAAAATCAAATATGAAATTCCACCCCAAAGACAATGTAAAATTGTTCTATAAAAATAAACAAAGAAAAACGTATACTAAACGCACGCTTCATCACAGATGAAATCTGCATAACTTTGCTTCCTCAAAATAAACACCATCATAAAAAAACTTTGCGTTTGAAAATGCGCAACTTTCCGAAACATTTGTCAGCCTGAAAGGATCTAAGCAAAGTATTAGAAATTATAAGAAAAAGAACTCAAGCAAGACAGATGCTAAAACGCACGCTTCATCACAGATAAAATCTGCATAACTTTGCTTCCTCAAAATAATCCCCATTATAAAAAAACTTTGCGTTTGAAAATGCCCGACTTTCCACCACATCTGTCATCGATCTAAGCAAAGTATAAGAAATTATAAGAAAAAGAACCCAAGCAAGACAGATGCTAAAACACACGCTTCATCACAGATGAAATCTGCATAACTTTGCTTCCTCAAAATAGTCACCATCATAAAAAGAAACTTTGCGTTTGAAAATGCCCAGCTTTCTTCCATATTTGTCATCCTGAAAGGATCTAAGAAATTCACACAAAAATATTCTAGTATAGATTCCTCCGGAAATACAATCATGACGTATCTATTTTCAAAATTTAAGTAATACCCTTCGTTTTAAAAAAGTTCAGACAAGCTTATTTTCAACCAACAATCCGCAAATTAGCAAATTCCAAAAAAATTCCCGATTTTTGCCCTCTCCAAAAAATTCCGAGACATTCATGAAACTTTGTATTGCCGAAAAACCCAGTGTTGCCAGAGATATCGCCAAAGTGTTGGGCGCCACCACGCCGAAGCAGGGCTATATGGAAGGAAACGGCTATTGTGTGACATGGACTTTCGGGCATCTTTGCACCCTCAAAGAACCACACGATTACGGTCCGCAGTATAAATCGTGGAACCTGTTTCTGCTGCCCATTATTCCCAATAATTTCGGGATCAAATTAATCCCCAACAAAGGCGTAGAAAATCAGTTTAAAGTTATTGAAAGACTGGTTGAAGAATGTGATGAGGTCATCAATTGCGGGGATGCCGGTCAGGAAGGAGAACTGATCCAGAGATGGGTTTTACAGAAAGCAAAATGCAATAAACCCATTCAGCGTTTGTGGATTTCATCCCTTACCGAAGAAGCGATTAAAGAAGGTTTTGCCAATCTAAAACCTGCCGAAGATTACAAAAATCTCTATCTCGCAGGAAACGCAAGAGCGATCGGAGACTGGTTGCTGGGAATTAATGCAACGAGGCTTTTTACCAAAAAATTTGGCGGAAATAAAGCTGTTCTTTCCATCGGAAGAGTGCAGACTCCCACTTTGGCAATGCTCGTTCAGCGTCAAAAAGAGATTGATGCTTTTACTACCGAAGAATATTGGGAACTGAAAACCAAATACCGCGAAGTTATTTTTAACGCCGCCATCGACCGTCTCAAAACTTTGGAACGCGCAGAAAAAGGGCTGGAATATTTAAAACAGAATCCTTTCGAAATCGTTTCTTTTGAAATTAAAGAAGGAAAAGAAAAAAATCCAAGACTGTTTGATTTGACGGCACTTCAGGTGGAAGCCAACAAAAAATACGGCTATTCTGCGGAGAATACGCTTAATTATATTCAGAGTCTTTACGAGAAAAAACACGTTACGTATCCGCGCGTGGATACAACGTACCTGTCTGAAAGTTTATATCCGAAAATAGAAGGAATTCTGAAGAAAATGTATTTCTATCAGGAACTTATCGCCCCTTTACTGGAAGCTCCGATTCCCAAATCGAAAGCGGTTTTTGATGATACCAAAGTAACAGATCACCACGCGATCATTCCGACGGAAGTTCCGCCTTCCCAGAATTTAAGCAGGGAAGAAAAGTTAGTTTATGATCTGGTTGCGAAACGTTTCATTGCCGTATTTTATCCCGAATGTAAAATTTCCAATACTTTAGTAGAAGGAAAAGTAGGAACCATTCCTTTCAAAACCAGCGGAAGACAGGTTCTGGAGCCGGGATGGAGAGCCGTTTACGCCAAAGAACCGAAAGAAGAACCCAACGATAAAGAAAAAGAAAAGGAAGAAGAACAGACCATTCCCGAATTTACCGTTGGAGAAACCGGACCGCATGATCCGATGATCCATCAGGGAAAAACGACTCCGCCAAAACCTTATACGGAAGCAACTTTGCTGAGAGCTATGGAAACCGCAGGAAAACAGGTGGAAGATGATGAACTGCGCGAACTCCTGAAAAACAACGGTATCGGAAGACCTTCAACCCGCGCCAATATTATCGAAACCCTTTTCAAGCGGAAATATATTGAGAAGAAAAGAAAAAATCTCATCGCCACCCAAACCGGAATTCAACTGATTGACACCATTGAAGATGAATTGCTGAAAAGTCCCGAATTAACCGGAGAATGGGAACTGAAACTCCGAAAAATTGAAAAAGGCGAATATGAAGCCAATCATTTTAAGGAAGAGCTCATCCAGATGGTGACGGAGCTTACTAAAAAAGTAGTCGACGGAAAAGGGAAAGTGATTTCTTTGGAAGAAGAAAAAGTGGAGGAGGTAAAAGAAAAGAAAAAACGTGAACCAGCCGTTAAAAAAGAACTTCAGTCGTGGGAAGAAACCAAATGCCCGAAATGCAAAGAACATCATTTAATGAAAGGAAAAACCGCTGTCGGATGTTCCGATTTTAAAAACTGCGGCTTTAAAGTTTCCTTTGAGATCTTCGGAAAAAAACTGTCGGATAAGCAATTAATGGATCTGGTTCTGAAATGCAAAACTTCAAAATTAAAAGGCTTCACCACCCATCCCGAAAGTTTGGCAGAAGGTATTTTGTCGATGGATGAGCAATTTCAGATTGTTTTAAACTAAAGATTAAACACAAATACCACAAATTTTTCACGAATACCACAACGAAACATCAATAGGAGCGGACTTTAGTCCGCTTTCAAGTTTTACCCAAAACAACGGCTTCAGCCAAAACTTACTAATTCTTAACCTCTAAAATATTCTTAACGGTTAAAATATTTGCGCCATTTGTGAACAAATTATTCGTGCAATTCGTGTTTAAAAATAAAATTTGTGAAATCTATCCGTGCCATTCGTGTTTAAATCAAAAGCAAACATAATATTTTCGCATTTGTAAAAAAAATTGTGCAACTTGTATTCAAATTATAAACAAAAAATGACACCCCATAAAAAACAGCTCATCACCGACAGTTTCCACCGCTCCGAAACATTAAAATTCTACAAAGCCAAACTTCTGGAAGTAGAAACCGACTTCATTTCCATGAAAATCCCGAAAATGGAACTCATGACAAGAAAAGCGGGAATGTTCAACGGAGCCATGATTGCTTCTTTGGTGGATGTTTCTTCCGGTTATGCAGCAGTAAGTCATTACGAAGAAGACTGTTATGTCGTAACCGTTGAATTGAAAGTCAATTATTTAAGACCAGCCATCGGAGACGCTTTAGTTTCAAAATCCTACGTGATAAAAGGAGGTTCAAAGATCAGTGTGATCCGCACCGAAATTTATGTGGTAGATGAAGACGGAGCTTCCGAAAGTCACGTTGCCACGTCTTTGGTTACGATGATGAAGATCAGATAATTTTTCAAACAAGTGGAATAGCTTTTGCACAGGAACACGCATCAACAACATTAAAAAATCATACTATGAACTTAATTATTCGACTTTTGGTAACGGCCATTGTTGCTTATCTTTTAACATGGATTTTACCGGGAGTACACTTTACAGGATTTGGCGGAGCGATCATTTTTGCCATCGTTTTAGGACTTTTAAATTTAATTGTAAAACCTGTTCTTAATATTTTGGGATTGCCTTTAACGATCATTACATTGGGGCTGTTCACTTTAGTAATCAATGCAATTATCATCTTGATCGCCGATTATTTTATAGACAGCATGATGGTAGACGGATTTTTGTGGGCACTTATTTTCAGTATTCTGCTTTCCATTGTCAGCTCACTGGCAAACTCAATGTTTTCGGACGGAGATTAATTTGAAATTTAAAATTATATAAAAATCGCCTGTTAAAACGACAGGCGATTTTTTTGTGCGCGTTTGTGTTTTAAAAATAGTTAACTTTGGCAATCTTTGAATTAAATAAAGACTTTATGATTGGATTGAATGATAAAGTCATAAAAAATGAATTAATATGAAACTTAAGTACAGTCTGCTGGCTTTGGCAGCTCCGCTCTTAATGAATGCACAACAACTAATGACGCCTGAAATTTTATGGACTTTGAAAAAAGTTGGAGTACAGGCAGTTTCTCCCGATCAGTCCTCGTTAATCTACAAAATAGGACAGACCGATCTTAAAACCGAAAAAACAAAAAGCGAGAACTATTTTCTGAATGTTCTGAACAATCAGTCCGTGAAAGTTGATTTAGGCAAAAAAGCACTGATTCAGTGGGATAAAAACGGATTGTACGCGCAGGAAGGCGATAAGATTTTCCTTTCAAAAGACAACGGTAAGACATGGACGGAGTTTTACACCATTGGTGAAGCAGACAACATTGTTATTTCTCCCGACGGTAAAAAAATAGCCTTCAGCAAGCAGGTATTGGTAGAAAAAGTAATGGGAAAAGACAAATATTCCGATACTCCGAAAACCACGGCACAAGTTTATACAGATCTGAATCACAGACACTGGGATTATTTCAATGAAGGGAAATACAATCATGTTTTCGTAGTAAATGTTTCGGATAAAGCAGATGCTGCAATAGATTTACTGGAAGGGAAAATGTGGGATTCTCCACAAAGACCTTTTGGCGGAGCGGAAGATTTCATCTGGAGCCCGGATTCTGCACAACTTTTATATGTTACCAAACCGAAAAGCGGCAAAGAATACTCTACAAGCACAAACACAGATATTTTTGCATACGATCTTGCTTCAGGAACAACAAAAAATTTAACCGAATCCAATAAAGGATACGACGTTAATCCGAAATTCAGTCCGGACGGAAAATCACTTTTGTGGCAGAGTATGGCAAGAGATGGTTATGAAGCCGATAAAAATGATGTAAAAATCATGGATTGGAAATCCGGAAAAACAACAAACTTAACGCAAAGTTGGGACGAAAGTGTTTCCGGAGATGTTTTCTGGAGCGGAGATTCAAAAATGATCTATTTCACGGCAGCTTTCAGAGGAACGAAGCAGTTATTTTCTTTAGATCCTAAAAATGCCAAAGTTCAGCAGATTACAAAAGGTGATTTTGATGTGAACGAAATTTTTGCCGATCAGAAAACTTCACTTTTGGTAGGAAGAACCGATATCAATCACGCCACAGATATTTTTTCTGTCAACCTTAAAAACGGAGAAATGAAGCAGGTTACGGAAGCCAATAAAGAAATGTATTCCCAGTTGGCTCAGGGAAAATCTGAACTGAAAATGGTGAAAACTTCAGACGGAAAAGAAATGGGAGTGTGGTTCCATTATCCGCCAAACTTTGATCCGAACAAAAAATATCCAACCCTTGTTTATTGTCAGGGAGGTCCGCAATCTGCCTTAACGCAGTTTTTCAGCACACGATGGAACTTTGCTTTAATGGCAGCCAACGGTTATATCGTAGTAGCACCAAACCGCCGAGGAATGCCGGGTTGGGGAACAAAGTGGAATGAAGAAATCTCCAGAGACTGGGGAGGACAACCAATGAGAGATTATCTTGCCGCAACAGATTATGCAAAAACTTTACCTTACGTTGACGGAAGCAGAGTTGCTGCTGTCGGAGCAAGTTATGGAGGATACAGCGTATTTATGTTAGCAGGAATTCACGAGAACAGATTCAAAACGTTCATCGCGCACGATGGATTATTCGATATGAAATCTTGGTATTTAACAACGGAAGAACTTTGGTTTGCGAACTGGGATCTCGGTTCACCGTGGGAAAAACCACAGCCAAAAGCTTATACGGAATTTAACCCCAGCAATTTTGTTGATAAATGGAATAAGCCGATCATGATCGTTCAGGGAGGAATCGACTTCAGAGTACCTTACGAACAGGGACAGGAAGCTTTCCAAGCTGCAAAACTGAGAGGTTTAAAATCTAAACTGGTTTATTTCCCGAATGAAAATCACTGGGTGCTGCATCCACAAAACGGATTGGTTTGGCAAAGAGAATTCTTCGACTGGCTAAAAGAAACTTTATAAATATAATCTTCCCTTCCGAATTCCCCTCCTTTGGAGGGGTGGCAAAAATTCATAGAATTTTTGACGGGGTGGTTTAAACAGATACAAAAATCAACAGAAAACGGGCTTTTAGTCCGTTTTTTGTTTTTCGGTAATGTGGTCAAAAATAGTTGGTGTTTTTGTCAGAAATAATTCGTAATATTTTGCGGTTGATTGGAAGAGGAAGTGAGCAATGCTGAGGAGCAACTTACCAGCAATACAATCAACGCTGTAAACAATAGTTTAGAGGATGGTTTTTACCATCCTTTTTTTGTAAATTATTGGAACAGCTCTATGGCTAAAAAAACCTTTATGGTTTTAGATTTCTATAAAAAAGATACCACTGGATAAACTTTTTCCTCCGACTTTTTGTAAGCCCCCGATGAATATTTAGATGACCTTTTAAATGACCAAAAAAAAGATTCTATTCCATTGGTTGTTTTCGGGATTTTAGGATCCTGCAGGAACGAAAACATATTTGGCAAAGCTTTTTTGATAACCGAAAAACATCTTCTCACCATTTTGTGCGTGTACCAATATCTTCCGGTTTCCTGGCTGTATGATTTTTCATTCAAAAATTCTTTATGCTTTTCAGACCAATCCAAAAACTCTTTGATCCAATACTGCTTTTTAACTTCGTTGTCAATAAAATGAATTTTACAGACAATTTCACGCAACTCAAAACCTGCTACAGATTTCGGATAGGCGGAAAGCCATATTTTGCACATCCTTTGAATATGAACCAGACATCTCTGAACAGGAACTTTAGGACAAACTTTTCGGATGGCTTTCAGTAGAGATTTATCGCCATCACAGGTTATCCCGCCAATTTTTATTCCTAAATTCAAGATGTTTTCCAAATCCTCTTTGAGTTCTTCATAATGCTCACCGTCAGTAATTCTGTAAAGCTGGGTTTGCTTAAAAACATTATCTCTGTAAACCACCAAACAGATTTCATTGGAGAAATAAGTGCCGTCAATCAGTAAATAAACCTCCTTGTTCTGGTTGTAACTGAGTTTTGGAGCTTTACTAAGCATCACGTTAAAATACCGTTGAAGAGTACTTACCGAATATCCAGATTCTGCTGAAATCTGCTCATAAGTCTGTTTCCCAACAATCCATTTTTTGAACCAAATTTCTTTGTTTTTTAGGCCCACAGATTTATTCTCCGAAGTAAAATGAATGCCACAGTTTTTACATTTAAAACGACGCTTTCCGTTTTGCTTTCCCCAAGAAATCACATCCAGACTTTTGCAACTCCAACAACGATTTTTTTTGAATTTCCAGCCATAAAAAAAGTTTATTGAAACAAAGTTCAATAAACTTTATGTATCATCAGTAACAGTCGACAATGCAAAGAATTTTACCAACTATTTTTGACTATTAAACCTGTTTTTCGAAAATATGCTCATTGGCTCAGTGAAACGCCATCGTGAACGAAAATATTCAGTTTTATTTAAACTCATTTTAAATTTAACCGCAAAAGGGACAAAAGATTTTATTGGATTTATTTAAAGTATTTCAAAAGTCTGCAAAGAGAAAAAATCTTTGATTTTTTAAACTTATGTGCTCTTTCTTTTCATTAAGGATTAAACTTAAACAACTAAAGTGTTACAATTTTTGCGGTAAAAAACTTAGACAAGTTTTAAAAGAAAATCTTAGCGTTCCTTGCGTTAAAAAAAAGTAAAAACCTATAAATTTGAATCATGCAAAACAGAATATCTTCCTTCCCCCCAATCATCGACAACAATTCTAAAATCATCATTCTGGGATCAATTCCCGGTATAAAATCGTTAGAAAAACAACAATATTACGGACATCCCCAAAACAAATTCTGGAAAATTATTTTTGAATTGCTCAACGAAGAATTTACAGAAGATTATGATGAAAAAATCAACCTTTTAAAGAAACACAATATCGCACTTTGGGACGTTATCGATTCCTGCGAAAGAAAAGGAAGTCTGGATTCTGAAATAAAAAATGAAGAAGCCAACCAGATTGAAGAGCTCCTGGAAGTTCATCCGAATATTAAGGCAATCTTTTGTAACGGCGGAAAGTCCTATAAAAATTTGCAGAAAATTTTAGGAAAGAGTTATAAAATACCTGTATTTTTACTGCCTTCTACAAGCCCACTTCATACGGTTTCTTTTGAAAAGAAACTGGAGGAGTGGAAGAAGATTGTAGAATTTCTGAATTAAAATAGCAGGAATAAAAACTATCCCTGCTAAGATTTATTTGAAAAAATACTTACTTCTCAATCCTATAAACCTCCTCATAAGGCTGAATCAGAACCCAGCCATTTCCTGAGAATTTCATCTGGAATTCCTCACCGCTTCCTCTTCCGATCAGACTTTTTAAAGAAACATTGGTTTTCAGTTCAGGAGATAGATTTCCCGACCATGCAACGGTGGCATTCGGATCTGTGAAAACCGGAGCATCGGGAGTTACCAATAATGTCAACGGTTCTCCGTGAGTGGTAATCGCGATGTGTCCCGTTCCGGATAATTTCACCTGAAAAAGTCCGCCTGACATTACGCCTGCAATACTTTTTAGCATCGTAATATCGCTTTTTATGCTTTGTTCATGTGCCAAAACGTCGTTTCCGTTCACGCAGACTGATTCATTATTTAAATAAAGAATACGAACTTTTTTTCCGGAATCCGCAACGTACAATTTTCCGGTTCCTTCGGCTTTCATTAATTTTGCTCCTTCGCCGCTGATCGCTTTTTTCAATAAGTTTCCAATTCCTCCGGAAAGCATTCCCTGTCTTTCGAAATTAACGTTTCCGATGTAGCCAACCATACTTCCTGCCTTAGTCCAGACAGACTGATTGTTGAGGTTGATCTCCAGAAGAGAGGGTTTTTCCAGCTCGAAATAATCTCTTTCCATTGGATTTTCTTTCGTTTCGTTCACAAAAGATTCAATCGAATATTTGCTCATAGTGTAAATTTTTAATGTTCTCAAAAATAGCTTTTTTACGGTATAAAAAATATCGGGAAATCACGTTTTTTTATTTCAATTAAAATTAATTTAAATACTTTGAATCTTTGTATTTCGAAAATAAGTGAAACGCCCTTGTTTATCTTGGTTTCAATAATTTAAACAAAATTCTTAAATAAAACTTTTTAATTTAAAGAAATACAAAGGCATCTCATTTAAAAAATGCAAAACAGAAAGTGATTATATTGTTGATTATTAGTTAGTTGTGTTTATTTAAAAAGTTAAAAAAGAGTTACTTTAACATCTGTGTAAATAATACTTGACAAAGGGGTGTTTCATGTCGTATATTTGCACTCCGAAAATTACACCATGTAATTTCTATAAATTTTTAAACCGTAATTTAAAAAATGAAAACATCAGATTTTAATTTTGATCTTCCTGCGGAATTATTGGCAGAACACCCATCAGAACACAGAGACGAAGCCAGATTAATGGTTTTAGACAGAAAAACTGAAACAATTCAGCACAAACTGTTTAAAGATGTGGTAGATTATTTCGACGAAGGAGATCTTTTTATCTTCAACAATACTAAAGTTTTTCCTGCACGTTTATACGGAAATAAAGAAAAAACGGGAGCTAAAATTGAAGTTTTCTTATTAAGAGAGCTGGATAAGGAAACCCGCGTTTGGGACGTTTTGGTAGATCCTGCAAGAAAAATCAGAATAGGTAACAAATTATTCTTCACAGAAGATGAATCTTTAGTAGCAGAAGTTATCGATAATACGACTTCAAGAGGAAGAACTTTAAGATTCTTATTCGATGGTTCTTACGAAGAATTCAGAGCCAAATTAAAAGAATTGGGAGAAACTCCGCTTCCAAAATACATCAAAAGAGACGTTGAACCGGAAGATGCGGAAAGATACCAAACCATCTATGCAAAAGTAGAAGGAGCGGTTGCAGCACCAACTGCAGGACTTCACTTTTCAAAACATCTCATGAAGAGACTGGAAATCAAAGGAATCGACTTTGCTGAGGTTACACTTCACGTTGGTTTGGGAACGTTCAACCCGATTGAAGTAGAAGATCTTTCTAAGCACAAAATGGAATCTGAAGAAATCTTCATCGATGAGAAAAATGCTCAGATCATCAACAATGCTGTGGAAGCAAACAGAAGAGTTTGTGCCGTCGGAACAACTACCATGAGAACTTTGGAAACTTCTGTTTCTTCAAACAAAAAGATCTCTGCTTTCCACGGATGGACCAATAAATTTATTTATCCTCCACACGATTTCGGAGTGGCAAACTGTATGATTACGAACTTCCACACGCCAAAATCTACATTAATCATGATGATCGCAGCGTTTGCAGGAAGAGATTTCGTAATGCACGCTTACGAAGAAGCCGTAAAAGAAAAATACAAATTCTACTCTTACGGAGACGCAATGTTAATTTTGTAACAAAATAAGTAAAAAGAACCAGGTTAAAAGTAAAAGGTATAAAAGCTGTGAAACAGAATGATCTACTTGAAAGGACTTTTATATTTGGAGTTAATTGTCTTAAGTTTTTAAGATCACTCCCGAATGATCCTGAAAGTAAATTAATAAGATTTCAACTGGGAAAGTCAGCGACTTCAATAGGAGCAAATTATGAAGAATCTCAGGCCGGATCTTCTAAAGCTGATTTTAAAAACAAAGTAAAAATTGCTTTAAGAGAAGCCAGAGAAAGTAATTTTTGGCTTCGGGTTTTAGAAAAGCTGGATGGCTACGATTCTGAAGAATTTAAAACTTTATTAAATGAAAGTTCCGAATTGAAAAATATTTTAGCTGCAATAGTTCATAATACAAAGCTGTAAAACTTTTTAATTTTTACTTTTAACTTGGCTCTTTAAATAAATATGAAAGACATCAGAACTTTATCACTGGACCAGCTCAAAGAATACTTTGTTTCTTTGGGAGAAAAGCCGTTTCGTGCGAAGCAGGTTTATGACTGGTTGTGGAGTAAAAATCTTCACTCGATTGATGAAATGACGAATCTTTCAAAACCTCTTCGTGAGAGAATCGCCGAAGAATATACCATCAATCCTGTTTCTGTGGATCAGCTTCAGAAAAGTACAGACGGCACCATTAAAAACGGAGTGAAATTGCACGATGGCTTATTGGTGGAATCTGTTCTTATTCCTACAGAAACCAGAACCACCGCTTGTGTTTCTTCACAGGTCGGATGTTCATTAAACTGCGAATTCTGCGCAACCGCAAGACTCAAAAGAATGAGAAATCTTGAAGTTGCCGAAATCGTGGATCAGGTTGCTTTAATCGACAGCCAGAGTAAAATGTATTTCGACAGACCGCTTTCCAACATTGTTTTTATGGGAATGGGAGAGCCGATGATGAATTACAAAAACGTGGTGGAAGCCATCCGCAAAATAACCCAGCCGGAAGGTTTGGGAATGTCTCCGAGAAGAATTACTGTTTCCACTTCAGGAATTCCGAAGATGATTAAAATGCTCGCTGACGAAGAACTGAAAGTGAAACTGGCTTTGTCTCTTCACTCTGCCATCGAAGCGAAGCGTAACGAGATCATGCCTTTTTCCGATAAATTTCCTCTAACGGAAATCATGGAATCTCTTCAGTACTGGTATAAAAAAACTGGCTCTGTCATCACTTTCGAATATTGTGTCTGGAAGGACATTAATGACGGTGATGAAGATATCAAAGCTCTGATTAAATACTGCAAACAGGTTCCTTCTAAAGTTAATTTAATTCAGTACAATCCTATTGGTGACGGAAAATATGACCAGTGCAACAAACAGGCAGAAGAAAATTATATCCGTCAGTTGGAAAATGCAGGAATTGTCTGCGTGGTAAGAAAAAGCCGTGGCGGAGACATCGATGCAGCCTGCGGACAGCTTGCCAATAAATCTGCGGATTAAAATTTTATTAAAAAAATCAAAAAATTTTCTTAACGCTTTCCTAAAATCATAACTTTGTACCACAAATTTTAAAAGTGATGATGGATTACTTTATGGATGAAAATGGATTGGAAAGTGTCTATTCATGGTCTATTCCTGTTCATGCAACCGTTATTTTAGCCGAAATGATTTACAGTCACGTTTCGGAGGCTAAATTATACGATAAAAAAGATGTGGCAACAAGCGTTTTTCTGGCATTAATGAATTTCGGACTGGATTTATTGATGAAGGCTTTTGCAATGGGAGTCATGTTCTTCTTTTACAATCTTAGATTTTTCTCGTGGGATTTTACGATCTGGTACTGGCTGATTTGCTTTGTGGTAACGGATTTTGCATATTACGTTCTCCATTATGTAGATCATCATTCCAGAGCATTCTGGGCGGTTCATATTACGCACCACAACTCAGAATATTTCAATTTGACAACAGGTTTCAGAAGTCCGGTTTTACAGCCGCTTTACCGATATTTATACTTTTCGCCACTGGCTTTTTTAGGATTCAATCCATGGCACATTATGGTGGTGTATGCAATCGGTCAGGTATATGGAACGTGGGTTCACACCCAGACTGTGAAAAGTATGGGCTTCCTTGAGTATATTTTGGTAACGCCTTCTCATCACCGTGTTCATCATGCATGCAACATCAAATATCTTGACAGAAATATGGGAATGTGTCTCATTATCTGGGATAAAATTTTCGGAACTTTTGAGAAAGAAGACCCCAATGTTCCTGTGAAATATGGAATTTATCCAAAAATGCCGGATAATAAACCCGATACGGTTCTTCTGTACGAATGGAGAAAAATATGGAAAGATATTAAACAGCCGGGACTGAAATTTTCAGATCGTATCAATTATATTTTTAATTCTCCGGGATGGCGACACGACGGAACCGGAAAAACCGTGAGACAATATCAAAAAGATTACTGGGCAAGAAAAAATAAAAATAAAGATCAGATTCAGAAGAAATCTGCTTAGTTTTCTAAACACAAACAACACAAATTTTACACGGATTTCACAAATATTTTAATTATTTGGATTTAAATTTTCTAACCGTACACAAAAATTTCATAAAATTTTTGTGTTGCTATTTGAAAAAAATGTAGGGCTAAATCCACGCATGAGTTTAAACATTTTTGTGCCAAAGTAAGCGGTTTTATAGTTTGAATCCTATCAAACCGGTAAAATTTATTGATGACCAATTTCTTTTTATTTTTTAAAAGAATACCCAAGCCAAAGCATAGTACAAAGGCAAAGGCAAGAATCATCATCAGGTTTGTACAACGTTTTTCTCCCTGAAGCTTTGAACGTTGCAGATTAAATCCTGCTGATTTTAACTGCTTAAACAAAAGCTCTGTTTTAAAGCGTTTTTTATAGTATGCACACGCCAAACCTGCAAGATCTAAATTGGTTAAAAGGTAAATTGGATCTTGATATTGTTTTGATTTCCAGTAGACCGCATGAGAATTTTCACTTGCATTTTCAAACCAGTACTGTCCGTTTTCAAAGCCATTGGTTTGATTTTCAAAACGATGTATCTCATTGCATTCATTCTTTATCAGTTTATCTTTGCTTGTTCTCAGCACATATTCAAAACCTGTTTTCTCTAATTTTTCCCGTAATTTTTTGCCATCAAATTCTCCATCTCCCAAAAGAATATTTCGGGTGTTTTCAGGAATAATTTCTTTAACCGCCTCTAACAGTTCCATATGTTTTTCTTCTGAAAAATGTCCTTTTTCCCCTTCTTTAACCAGCCAAATTACCGGAATTGCATAGCCTCTCCAAAGGACGGAAAGCATCAACGTAATACAGTTTCCTGCGCTTTGGGTATCATCGATAATGAAAACCAGTTCTTTTTGAGGAATAAGATTTTTCAAAAATACTTCTATAAAAGGAAGGTAATAATCGTGATAACCATTCCATTTACTATCCAAAAAACGTTTTACTTTTTTGATCTTGCTTTCCTTGTTCGTTGCTTCTGAAAAATCCATTGTTAATGATTCTAAATGACTGGATTTTTGTAAGATACATGAGGAAATCATCATCGATAAAACCAAAAGACGCTTTTGAAATTGAGCGTTTTTTTTACTTCATGATGCTTAGATAGAAATTTTAGAATACTTTTGTACGGGCTTTGGCTCATAGGAGTTCGTTTTGTTATATTTTGCTTTTTAACAAGGTACGAACTCCTTTTTCATTACACAACAAAAACTGAATAAGCAAGAAAATTTTGTGTACGGCTGGAAAGATTTAAATATAATCTTAGGTCTGTTTAAACTTTTTATTTTACCATAAAGGAGAACTAAACGGTTATTTAAATTTTGATGATTATAAATAAGAAGATCACAGTAGTTTTTAAAAATCTTTGATTTTTATTCTTTTGAGCGCTTTGATCATTTTCGAAATTCGCTTTATCATTGTCTTTTGTCCCTTTTGCAGTTTTATTCTGAAATTAGTTTAAATAAGTTGCCTTTGCGAAATTAAAAGCATAAAGTATTTAAACAAAACTTTTGCAATCTATCTGTTAAAAATAGATTCTTCTTTCGTCAGAATGACAGAGGAACCTCTAATTTTGTATAAAAAACTAGTGTTATTTGTGTTTAAATAAATATTTTTACCTCATGAAAAAGCTTTTCCTCATACTTACCCTTACAATTTCTACCTTCTCATTTTCCCAACAGGCTGAACTTTTCAAAATCAGAAAATACAGAATTGGTAATTTGGATGATAAGGTGAAGGAAACTTCCGGTTTAAGTTTAATGAACGGAAAACTGTATACTTTTAATGACAGCGGAAATTCTCCCGAACTTTTTGAGTTGGATAAATCGACAGGACAAATCATCGGCACGATACAAATCAACGGAAAAAATAAAGATTGGGAAGCGCTTGCAAACGACGGTAAAAACTTCTACATCGGAGATTTCGGAAACAACGGCGGAACAAGAAAAGATCTCGAAATTTATAAAGTTTCTTTTGAAAATAATTCATCAAAAAATGATTCGGTTAAATTAATTTCTTTTGAATATCCCGAACAGCAGGAATTTATTCCTAAATATTCCGAAACGGATTTCGATGCGGAAGCGATGATTTATCTGAATGGTAAAATTCATCTTTTTACGAAAGAGTGGGGTTCAAAATCAACAACACATTACCTTATCGATCCTGAAATTTCAGAAAAGCAGAACGCTCAGAAAATCGAAAATTACAAGACTGGTTTTATAGTAACAGACGCTTCTTATTTTAATAAAAAACTCTATTTAATAGGCTATACCAAGAAGACAGAAGTCTTTTTAGATATTTTTAATGAAGCTGAATCCGGAGTTTTTTTTAAAGAAAATCCACGACATTATTATCTGGGAAGTGCTTTATCTATTGGACAAATTGAAGGAATTGCCGTTGATGAAACAGGAATCTATATTTCGGGGGAAAAATTTCATTCTCCGATTGGCGGAGGAAAACAAAGCCTGTATTTTGTTCCGATAGATAAACTCAAAGATTAATTTCCCTTAAAATTGCCCGAAAAAAATTATCTTTGTGGGAATTAATAATTTATCTATTATTCAAAGATTGTGGCGAACACCGTTGAAGAAATCAAGCGACCGATCAATGAGGAAATGAAACTTTTCGAGCAGAAGTTTTATGAATCAATGCAGAGCAAAGTACCTTTACTAGATAAAGTCACTCGTTTTATTGTTACCACAAAAGGAAAACAGATGCGTCCGATGTTTGTCTTTCTCTGTGCAAAATTAGTCGGCGATGTCAACGAAAAAACATATCGCGGAGCCTCCATGATCGAGCTGATTCACACCGCAACTCTGGTTCATGATGATGTGGTGGATGAAAGTTTTAAACGTCGCAATTTCTTTTCAATTAATGCGTTGTGGAAAAATAAAATTGCTGTTTTGGTGGGAGATTATCTTTTATCCAAATCTGTTTTATTATCCACAGATCATAAAGACTACGATTTATTAGGTGTTATTTCAAGAACCATCCGCGAAATGTCTGAAGGTGAACTTCTTCAGTTGGAAAAAGCCAGAAAACTGGATATTACGGAAGATGTATATTATGAAATTATCCGTCAGAAAACAGCGACTTTAATTGCTGCGTGTTGCGAAATCGGCGTCTTGTCGAATAATGCAGATGAAGTTCTGGCTAAAAAAATGATGGATTTCGGAACCTATACCGGAATGGCTTTCCAGATCAAAGACGACCTTTTTGATTATTTAACTTCAAACGTCATCGGAAAACCGGTAGGAATTGATATCAAAGAGCAGAAAATGACGCTGCCCCTGATCCATACTTTGAAAACAGCAAACGAGAAAGACCGTAAATACTATTTCAATACCATTAAACGTTACAATAACGATCAGAAACGCGTAAAAGAGCTGATTAATTTTGTTAAAAGTTCCGGAGGTTTGGAGTATGCGATTACCGTAATGAAAGACTTTCAGCAAAAAGCAATTGATATTCTGAACGAATTTCCCGATTCTGAAGCAAAAAAATCATTGCGAATTATGCTGGATTATGTCATTGAAAGAAAGTTTTAAATAGATATAAATCTTTCAGAATAAAAAAATCGGAACGCTCATGCATTCCGATTTCTTATTGTTATTAAATCTTCTGAATCGTAATATTGGTGACGTTACCACTTCCTGTACTTCCCGTTTCCGAAGCTAAAACCGTACAGTTTTGATTAGGAGCTGCCGTAAAACGCACCTGATATCCTGCACTCGGTACAACAAGCATCGTCGTGTAGTTCATGAGTTCCCCAATTCTGACAGTGGCAGTGAGCGTAGGGGTATCCGCTCCCGCGTAATGGCTTCCCCTTGCAAGATAATTGCTGTCCGGAACTGGTCTTACCCCCAAAACAAGCTGTGTACCGGCAGTAACATTCCCAAAACTTGCCTGAAACGTAACAATATAGTTTCCTGCCTGGTTAAAAGTAAGTGTTCCGGTAGTTGAATTGTAAGAATAATACGTTGACGTTACTAAAGGAGCTGCAAAAAGTAAAGTTGCAATCACGCCGCTGTTAGCGGTCTGATCGGCAGATAAACGGGCATGAAAAAGATCTGTAGTGGTAAAATTTATTGTTTTTAAAATACCGTTCCCATCTGCAACTACATATTTATCTGTTCCGGGAACACCTGCATTGGAATTAATGGTACGAACTCTTACATTTCCTGTTGCTATATCCAGTTTCTCACTTGGACTTACCGTCGCTATTCCTACGTTTCCTGAACTGGTTACGGCAAAATCGTTGGACTGCTGTGCGGCGGTAGGCGCACCTGAAGCAGCATTATCTTTACTTCCGTCTACGTGAAAAGTAGTTTGAGGATTGCTTGTATTAACACCTACCTGAGCGTAATTTGATAGCGGAATTATAACAAATAGTAATACTTTAATTACCTGAGATAATTTGTTTTTCATGATTTTAAAATTTGTGAATTTTTTTCACAATAAACTCAAAATTCATGCCGATTTATTTATCAAATTTTAGTTAAAATAGTTTATTTTTTATATATAATATTTATTTTTATCATTTTTAATAAAAATATTTATTTATTATTGGTTTAAATTTATTTATAATTGAATATTTGTTTTTTAAATGAAAGTTAAATTATTTTCACTGTGACAATAATTACAGCCAGAACAATGCAAAATAAAGCGATTAAAAATAAATAATCCGCAATAGTTTCAAATCTGAAAGAACGTCTTTCATGCTTCGATCTTATTGCAAGAAAAGAAAAAAAGCAACTGAAGGCAAAAAACAGACAGGCAACTCCGGCAAACTCGTCCAAATGCGTACTGTGGCTGATTTTTGATATCTTTAATGAAGTGATAATGACCAGAGAAAACCCCAGAAGATTACTCGATGCATTAAGGATATGAGACGATTTTTTCTCCATCATTTACAAATTTATTCCAATATAAACACAATTTATTTTATTATCAAATTTTTAAAAAAGATTATTAAAAATTAAAATTAATTTAAAAAGTGTATATTAGCAAAATACTTCAAAATAAAAATATTTAATATTTGGCTATGCAGACAACCTATATTGAAACACAGCAAATTTCCTTTCAAGATTTTAAAAATCAGATACTTGAAGATTATAAATTAGGAAGGATTTCTCGTGAAATGTCCTATTTGGGAAGAAGAGAAGTTCTTACGGGAAAAGCTAAGTTTGGTATTTTTGGGGACGGAAAAGAGCTTCCTCAGCTTGCAATGGCGAAAGTTTTCAGAGATGGAGACTTCCGTTCGGGATATTACAGAGATCAGACCTTTGCATTGGCTGTAAATGCGTTGACTGTTGAAAGTTTTTTTGCACAATTGTATGCAGATACAAGCGTGGAAAGAGAACCTGCTTCAGCCGGAAGACAGATGAACGGTCACTTTGCGACAAGAAGTTTAAATGAAGACGGAAGCTGGAAAGATCTAACGGCTCAGAAAAATATTTCTTCCGACATTTCTCCTACTGCGGGACAGATGCCGAGATTATTGGGATTGGCTCAGGCTTCTAAAATTTATAAAACCGTAACATTCGAAGGTTCTGAAAAATTTTCCAGAGAAGGAAATGAGATTGCTTTCGGAACAATCGGGGATGCTTCTACAGCAGAAGGTCATTTCTGGGAAACACTGAATGCGGCTTGTGCGCTTCAGGTTCCAATGGTAGTTTCGATCTGGGACGACGGGTACGGAATTTCTGTTCCTACCAAAAATCAGAGAGCAAAAGCCGATATCGCTGAAATGCTGAGCGGTTTCCAGAGAAAAGAAGGAGAAAACCAGGGATGTGAAATCATTCAGGTAAAAGCTTGGGATTATCCTGCGCTTTTGGATGCTTATGCTAGAGCAGAACAGTTTGCGAGAGTAGAAAGTGTTCCGGTAGTGGTTCATGTGATTGAAGTTACGCAGCCACAAGGTCACTCCACTTCAGGATCTCACGAAAGATATAAAAATGAAGAGCGTCTGTCTTGGGAATCTCAGTTTGACGGATTGGTGAAATTCAGAGAATGGATTTTAAACTATTCCATCGAAATTGAAGGCAAAGAAGAAGTTCTGGCAACAGCAGAAGAGCTAGATGCTATTGATAATGAAGCTAAAAAAACAGTAAAAACAGGTCAGAAACAGGCTTGGGAAAATTACCAGAAAACAATTACAGATTTAATCGGTTCCGTTTTACCTTTGGTAGAAAATCTTAAAGAGCAAAACGCTGAAATCGAGAATTATATTACTCACTTCAATAAACTGGTTTCAAAAGCGAAGAAAGATGTTTTCCATTTGGTAAGAAAATCTTTACTGGCAACGAGAGGAACCCATTCTGCAGAAAGAAACCAACTGATGCAGAAATACAACGAGATCTTTGAAGTTGAAAAAGACAATTATTCTTCTCACTTATATTCTCAGTCTCAGTGGAAAGCAGAAAACGTAAAAGAAATTAAGCCAATTTATTCCGATGCTTCTGAAGATGTGGACGGAAGAGTAGTGGTAAGAAACAATTTCGATAAAATATTCGAAAAATATCCTGAAACTTTAGTCTTTGGTGAAGATGCCGGAAATATCGGTGATGTAAACCAAGGTCTTGAAGGAATGCAGGAAAAATACGGTGATGTTCGTGTTGCCGATACTGGAATCCGTGAAGCAACCATTTTAGGACAGGGAATCGGAATGGCAATGAGAGGTTTAAGGCCAATTGCCGAAATCCAGTATCTTGATTATATTTTGTACTGTTTACAGGGAATGAGCGACGATTTGGCAACCGTTCAGTACAGAACAAAAGGAGGTCAGAAATCGCCGGTTATTATCAGAACGAGAGGTCACAGACTGGAAGGAGTTTGGCATTCAGGTTCTCCGATGGCGGGAATTCTGAATCTTTCAAAAGGGATTCTGGTATTGGTTCCGAGAAACTTAACCAAAGCTGCCGGATTCTACAATACAATGCTTCAGAGCGACGATCCGGCTGTAATCGTTGAATGTTTAAATGGGTACAGATTAAAAGAAAAACAACCGGATAATTTAGGTGAATTCACTGTTCCTGTCGGAAAAATCGAGGTGACAAAAGAAGGAAAAGATGTTACGTTGGTTACTTACGGTTCTACGTGGAGAATTGTAATGGAAGCGGCAGAAGAACTTGAAAAATTAGGAATTTCTGCGGAAGTGATTGATGTTCAGTCATTAATTCCTTTCGATTTAACACATGAGATTGCAGAATCTGTAAAGAAAACAAACAGATTGGTTGTGATTGATGAAGATGTGGAAGGCGGAACTTCAGCGTTTATTCTTCAGCAGATTTTAGAAAAACAAAAAGCGTTCAGATTCTTGGATTCTGATCCGTTGACAATTTCTGCAAACGATCACAGACCTGCATATGCAAGTGATGGAGATTATTTTAGCAAACCTTCTGCGGATGATATGGTTGAAAAAATTTACGCATTATTTAATGAAACAAATCCTCAGAAATATCCTGCAATATTTTAATTGGGATTTTAGATAATTTTGAAACCGCTTTCTTTTTGGAAGCGGTTTTTTGTTAGGAATTTGTAAATTAGATTTTAAAGCCTATTTATGAAAATTACAAAACTTGTTGTCCTCTTTAATTATCAAAAAATAGTACTTGGGTTTATTGTTTCGATTCTTCTTTGTGCATTATCATTTTGGATTAATTCAACTCCGGTTATTTTAATATTAAGAATTTTAAGCGCACTTATCATAATAAATATTTTTGCATCACTTCTCGCTTCTTACATTTTATATGATCATTCAGATTTGTACGAATTAAAGAAGTTAAAAGGAATTGTAGATTGGAATAAAACAGAAAATGCAATTTTAGTTCACGCAAGCTTTGATCCTTTGTCAAAACGATTGGAGGAAAAATATCCGGATTTGAATTTAACGGTTTGTGATATTTTTGGAAATCGTCACGAACAGGAAAAAGGAATCGAAACTTCAAAGAAAGTATTTCCACCCAATCCGAAGGAAATAAAAATCAAGCTGGATCATCTTCCTTTTGAAAATCAATCTCAGGATGTAATTCTTGCTATAACTGCACTTCACGAAATTTTAGATCACGACCAAAGAGTTTTGTTTTTCAAAGAAGCAAAGAGAATTTTAAAAGATGATTGCGTAATCATTGTCTCAGAACAATTTAGAGATCTGACAAATTTTCTTTTCTTTAACATCGGAGCTTTTCATTTTTTAAGTCAAAAGCAATGGAAGAGAGCTATTTCTGAAGCTGGTTTGAAGATTATTGAAAATAAGAAAATTACGCCTTTTGCTAATATGTTGATTGTAAAAAAGTAAATCTTTAGAAATATCCTGCGATATTTTAAATAAATTTTGAAACCGCTTTCTTTTGGGGGTGGTTTTTAATTTATATTTGTTTAACCATTAAACTAAAAGTTATGAAATTAAAATTTTCATTTATATATCTTTTATTAATAGTTACAAGTTGTAAAAATTAAAGGAAAGAATTGCTTTTAGCAGACAGGGAAGATCCCTTAGGTTGGGTTTATCTGAAAATGTATGATGATGAAAGTTTTGAATTTATTTCTCAAGGAATGATGAGAGATAAAGATGTCTACACAGGAAATTATGAGTTTAAGAATGATACTCTTTACTTTAAATATAATGATTCAGTTCCAAAAGCTGGTTCAAAAGCAGTAATTGATAATGATTTTGTGAGTTATATTAATGGAAGTTATCCTGAAAGTTTGAAAGTAAAACGTAATAAATTTAAGCTAAAGAAATAAAAAAGACCATCAAACAACCGTCTTCTGCACTTTCTTCCCTTCCAAAATCATTTTACAGTCCTTCTCTTTCTCCGGATCATACACATGATATTTCGTTTCCCATTCTTCCAATTGATACAAAATCGGAAGGAGAGCCAATCCTTTTTCTGTGAGTGAATACTCAACTCTTGGAGGAATTTCTTTAAACTCTTCACGAATTACCAATCCGTCCGATTCCATTTCTCTCAACTGGTCGGTCAGAACTTTTCTGGAGATCACATTAATCCTCGCCGCCAATTCTCCGAAACGCAATTTCCGGTCTTTGATCACCAATACAATAATGGGTTTCCATTTGCTTCCCAAAGCAGACATTGCTTTTCCCAAAGGACAACTGTATTGCATTAATTCGTTCTTTTTCATAAAGGTGTATTTCTAATTTTTACTCGTATTGTTGAACACGAAGTTCACAAGAATTTCTATCTTCTAACTGTCTTAAGCTTCACAAAGGCGCTTTGCTTATAAGAGTTTACAAAGGATTTAAGTTTATATACCTTATGCATTTTTATGAATAAACTTTACAATAAAGCATACGCTTATATTGTGTTCCTTTTTACTCTGTCGAACCTTCGGTTTGCGGTTAAATAAAAATTAAAACCCAACCCGTATGTAAAGAGCTCATCTGTTACTTTAAAGTTACTAATGTATGTTACTGCAAAGTTACTACTTTTTTCAATTCAAAAGATACAAATATGAACTATTATTAGTTACTTTGTGTAACAATTATAAAATAGTAAGTTAAAAATGAGCACAGAATCATTATTTCAACCTTTTAAATACAAGAATTTAGAACTTAAAAATAGAATCGTAATGGCTCCGATGACGAGAGCACAATCCGATAACGGAGTTCCTACGCAGCAAATCACAGATTATTATGCAAGAAGAGCGGCTTCAGATGTGGGATTGATTCTTTCGGAAGGAACCGTAATCAACAGACCTGCATCCAAAAATATGCAGAATATCCCTGATTTTTATGGAACTGAAGCACTGAACGGCTGGAAAAACGTAATCGATGCAGTTCATGAAAACGGAGGGAAAATGGGACCTCAAATCTGGCACGTTGGAGACACAAGAAGTTCTGCGGATTATCCTTCTATTGAGATGGAAAAAGCTTCTACCATGACGTTGGAAGACATTCAGGATACCATTGCTCAGTTTGCTGCTTCTGCAAAATCTGCAAAAGACTTAGGATTTGATGTAGTGGAAATTCACGGAGCTCACGGTTATCTTATCGACCAGTTTTTCTGGGATGTAACCAATACAAGAACTGATGAGTACGGAGGTAAAACCCTGAAAGAAAGAAGCAGATTTGCGGTAGATGTGGTGAAAGCAATCAGAGCGGCGGTTGGTGAAGATTTCACGATTATTATTCGTCTTTCTCAGTGGAAACAGCAGGATTATTCTGTAAAATTAGCCAATACACCGGAAGAAATGGAAGAATGGTTATTGCCTTTAAAAGAAGCAGGAGTTGATATTTTCCACTGTTCGCAAAGACGCTTCTGGGAGGCTGAATTCGAAGGTTCTGATCTTAATTTTGCAGGATGGGCAAAAAAAATCACGGGACAGCCAACCATTACCGTAGGTTCTGTAGGGCTTGAAGGAGATTTTATGGCGGCTTTCGGAGGACAGGGAACTGAAAAAGCAGATTTAACTGAACTCACCAAAAGACTGGAAAGAGGAGATTTTGATCTGGTTGCGGTTGGTCGTGCGCTTTTACAGGATCCTGAATGGGTGAAGAAAGTGAAAGAAGGAAATATGGACGAACTTCAGGATTTCAAAGCCGAAAGCATGGCAACACTTTATTAAAGTCAAAAGTCAATGGTGAATTGCTTTGCTGTCAATTCTTATTGAACCATTCATTAACCAGCAAAGCGAATTAACTATTCACTTTCTACATAATTTTACCTATCAATTATTTTAAACAAAACCGCTTCAGGAGAGATCCTGAAGCGGTTTTCTAATGAATTTAGATCATCAATAATTCCATAAAAATTGTCATCCTGAAAGGATCTCAACGATACATTGAAAACTTTGTTTAGATGCTTACAGCATGACAAAACATACTGTAAATAAATGACCTCTTTAATTGTTCAGAAAGTTATTTTATTTTTTGGTTTCTCGCAGATTGTTCAGATTATGCAGATTTTTCCCATTTAATGGTCTGCTAAATTTGCAAAATCTGCAGGAGATGATAATCATACAGTTTGTCATCCTGAAAGGATCTCAACAATATATTGAAAACTTTGTTTAGATGCTTTCAGCATGACAAAACATACTGTAAATAAATGACCTCTTTAATTGTTCAGAAAGTTATTTTATTTTTTGGTTTCTCGCAGATTGTTCAGATTATGCAGATTTTTCCCATTTAATCGTCTGCTAAATTTGCAAAATCTGCAGGAGATGATAATCATACAGTTTGTCATCCTGTAAAGATCTAAGCGCAAATGCTTCAGAGCCATTCATGCTACTGTAGATTGTAAAGAATAAACAAAATAAAACCGTTCCCAAAAAATGAGAACGGTTTTTTAACAGATTTAAATATCTAAAATTGTCATCAATAATGACAAAAGTGATCAGATTTACAGCCCAATATTTTTTGTTGGCTTCAGTTGCTTTTTAATTGATTTCGGAAGCGCATCCTTATGAACCAGAATTGCTGTTGATTTGTATTCTACATAAGGTCTTGTTACATAAATATACCCTTCAAAATCATTGGTAACACCCCATGAATTTTTCACCATATAATATTCTTTCCCCGACTGATCTTTTGCCAGTCCTACGATGTGCATTCCGTGGTCGTCCGTCGTAGAAAGATTATTCAGAGCCTTCTGACGCATATCTTCAGTAATCGTTTTGTCTTTTTTCGGTTCTGTGAACAGAGTTCCTTTGTTTTCTTTTGTGATTTGATCCAGATCCATGTCCGGAACATAAGCAACTCCGTTTTTGTAAGAGAAATAAGGCTCAGAAACATCCGTTGCCCAACCTACAGAATATCCTTTATTTACAGCATTATCAATAATTGAAGTTAAATCTTTCATCGGTATGTTCCAGTCAGAATCATGGCTCCAGTTATCAGGAATCGGAACTACAAATTTCTGATAATACGGATAATCCTTGTAAGAAGAAAGTTCTACATAATCTTCCGGATTGATTCCTACAACCTCTTTCGCAAAAGTTTGTGGCGTGTAAGATTTCCCTTCATACGTAAAGTTGGCAGGAACTTTTCCAAGATATTCATCCAAAATAGCATCAACGGAAGACATCCAGTTGTCCGTCAGTTTTCCTTTGGAACCAGCCTGAACCAAACTGTCCAGAACGGGCTTCAATTTTCCCTGCATTTCAGAGAAATTATTTAAACTCTGTCCCTGTTTCAGCCCTGTGTAAACATCCTGTGGAACCGCTCCGTATTTTTTATACATATTAATCACGTCGTGCAGTTCTCCGCCGTCTCCCCAACTAATGGCACCGTTATTCAGAACATATAATTTGGCTTTATCGTGGTAAGAATTTCTTGCAGTGTAGATTTCCGCCAGATCAACCGGTTTTTTGCCCATTCTCTGCATTTCAGACTCAAGGAAAGAATTTCCGGAATAGCTCCAGCAAGTTCCCGAAGAACCCTGGTTTTTTACCGAAGTCGCACCTATATCTTTCAGCGTGGTAAACTGGAAATTGGCATTCTGGGACTGGTTGTTTTTTAACTTGTTGATTAAGTCATCCTGTGCAAACATCATACTTCCTGCAGACAAAACAAAAAGTAATGACACAAATTTTGAATTTTTCATTACTAAAAAGATTATTTATACGAATAGTCGTTCATATTACAGATTTGTTACAAAGACAAAGGTTAAATCGAATCTTCGGTTTTCCGATGAAAAAGTTTTTTATCAGGAGCTGTTTCGCGCTTTCGCTACTCGCTTTTTTGAGGTTTCGGCGGCGGCAAAGCCGCCGCCGAAACCTCAAAAAGAGCTCAGACAGACCGCTCAATCGCGGCTAAGGCAGAAGTCCTTCATTTCAACAATTGTAAACACCATTAAAATTTGTCATCCTGAAAACATCTGACCATAGTTTTTCCACTACATTCAGATAATTGCGGCATTATAAACTTGGTGAAAATAATTTTTTAAAAAAATAAAAAAGAAAATATTTCAAAAATATGAAGTATGGAATTCATTTACAGATGTTTTCGTTCTTAAATTCATTTGCCGACTTCACTGAAATTCATTATTTTTTCAAAAAAGTTGATGATGTTTCCAACCTTTTTGAAATTTTATGCATCTATGTAGATATAAAGCCTGATTATGGAACGAGAGTTACTATTAGAATGTCAACGGAACGACCGCAATGCGCAGCGGAAAGTCTACGAAATGATGGCGGGAAAACTGTACACCGTTTGCAAGCGGTATCTGAAAAACGATGAAGATATCGAAGAAGTTCTGGCGGACAGCTTCTATAAGATTTTTACGAAAATGAGCCAGCTTCAGAATCCCGATATTTTCGAAGCGTGGGCAAAAAAAATTGCAGTGAATGAATGTCTGCAGAAATTAAGATCCACTAAAGAACTGCATATTTCTTTAGAAGACAATCATGCCGTTTCTACAGATTCTGTGATGGAAAATGTATCTTTTGAAAAAGATATTTTAAGCCTTCTGAACTTTCTTCCCGAAGGTTGCAGAGCCATTTTCAACCTTTTTGCCATCGAAGGATATCCTCACAAAGAAATTGCAACCATGCTTTCCATTAGTGAAGGAACCTCAAAATCTCAACTCAATTTTGCCAGAAAAAGACTTCAGGAACTTTTGGTTAATCAAAACATTTAAACTTTTACAACAATGGAAAACAATTCAATAGATAAAACATTCAACGAGGCTTCTAAAACACTGGAAGAACCTGCGACTTTTCCTGGGTTTGATAGAGTTTGGGCAAAAGTGGAAGAAAAATTAGACAAAAAAGAACAAAAAAAGAGTAAAATAGTTCCGATCTGGCTTCCTTACGGAATTGCAGCAAGTTTATTAATCGGATCCGGAATCTTTTACTTTTCCGGTAAAAAAGACAACGCGGAAGTTACCCAACAGGTTATTGCAAAAAATATCATCTCTGAAAATAAACCTTCTGCTGCTATTTCGGAACACGTTCAGAAAGCTGACAGTATTATAAAAGTGAATATCCAAAAAGAAACTTTACCTCCTGTAACGATAGCTGCTGAAGCTCCGCCAGTTGCAATCCAGGCTCCGTTTCCTGTTGTTTCATCTACTCCGTTAGCTTCTCCTGCACGTTATGAAGAACCGGTAGTTCTTGAAAGAGAAAATAAAATAATTGAAGACGCTCCAAAAAATCAAAATATTGAAGAGGTAATCGCGATGGGGATTAAAAAAGAAAAAGCTTCGATGGTGAATTCTCTGGCTTCATCTTCATCGGTAAAAAAGAAACTTACCGATCTTAATGCAGTTGCAGATACGGCAGAAGCAGTTTATTCTACCAATCCGTATGATCTGAAAGAATCTTTTCAGGAACCCGAAATTCTGGCGTACAATAAAGGATATCTTAAAGCAAAACAGCCAATTGCAGGAAATTATCTGGGTTTGGCAAACAGAATAGGGAACAAAGAAGCCATAAATTCAATTCGTGGAGCAGCTTCAGGCGTGAATATCAATTCAATTTCGGGAAGACAGGGTTCCGGAAAAGTGGATATCTCGATCAGTTGTGAAGGTTCATCCAAAACCAATAACAGTCCGCTGTTCGTTATCAACGGAAAGGCAACAGACTCCGAACTTTTCAAGAGAATTGATCCTAATAAAATAGAATCCATCCGTGTTTTTAAAGCAGACACAGCAACCGCACTTTTCGGAACCCAAGCCGCGAATGGAGCTGTTCTGGTGGAAACAAAAGACATTTCCAGAAAAGAAAAAAGAATGCTGAAAAGACTTCTGAAAAAAGAAAAACTGCTGAAAAAGTAGTTTTCTAAACCTCCAAAACTAATATTCATTCAATATAAATCTGAAAAAAGAAATTTCTTCGGAGGTTTCTTTTTTCGCCTTTTAATCAATAAAAATACCATGAAGAACTTGTATTGTCTGCTTCCGCTGCTTGCGGTTAACTGCCTCTTCGCGCAGAATTCTCAACGGTATTATTCCGGAATATTTTTAAACGAAAAAGAAAAACCACAGAATTTTTTAAAGGTTCTGAACAAAAACAGCGGAGTTTATGAACTTACCGATGAAAAAGGTTTTGCCATCATCGCAGCAAAAGATTACGATACTTTGGTTTGGAACAACGGTAAAAACAAAGCGGTTGTATACGGAACCCGTGAACTGAAAACTATTTTGGAAAGCCAGATAGAAAAAAGAAGTGTTCAAAATATTCAAAATAATACGTATGACAGTTTGATTTCAAAAGAGCGGAAAGATGAATTTAGCGTAGAAAATTCCGGACAAAGTCTGAGAACCAATTTGTTTGATTATTATTCCGTTAGAAAAATAAAAGAGATTGGTAAAAATTATATCAGTTTAAAAGGACGAACCCAGAAATTTTTGTTTTTAAACGGAAGTTTTACCACTTCAGCGGAGGTGAAAAGCAGAAATTCTGTTCCTAAAACCCAGAATCAATATGTTCAGGGAAGGTCTGAAAACGGAGAATTGGTTTGGAAAGGTCCCGAAACCAATGAAATGTTCAGTTTCGGATCGGATATTTCAACTTTACAGTTTGATAATCAATCTTATGAATATGATCAAAATGGAAAGCTGATTCCTCTTATGAACGGAAATTCTCCCGCGAAAGCTTATGATAACAATATTTTTAAAACGACAGTTGGGTACAATAATCAATTGAGGCTGAATCTGTTTTTCAAAAATAATGAATACTACTACGATGAAAAGTTTCGGATTTCACTGGATCTCGGACAACAGAAAGATCAGATGTATTTCATGGATCAGTACAGTATTCTTAATTCTTTTAAAACAAAACTAAGCTCGAAAATTTTAAAATTTGCGGTGGATGCAGCTTTTGTTTACGATGAAAACAAAGCAACGAACTCCAACAGAATTGGCTTGTTCAACAGGGTTTATCAAAATTCTTTACTGACGCCGGTTTCTTTTTCGAATGCTCAGAATATTTTTCTTTCAGACGGTTCCCAGAGAAGCTACAGCAAGTTTGCAGACAATCCGCAATTTTTATTTTATCAGGATAATCAATACAATTCCAGAGATAAAAGAAGACAGTTTAATTTCGGAATTTCGCGGGACTGGAATCGTTTTAAGCTGAATATCACACAATTTTACGAAAACGATTTCTTCCTGAATCTGGATCGTTATAAACCTTCGGTTTACGGTTTTCCCAATGGTGTGCAGAATGAGCGAACGCAAAACAATAAATTGTATAATTCCAGTATTTCAGGAGATTATTCGGTAAATGAATATTATTGGAAACATCGTTTTAATCTCAATTTTATTGTCAATAACAACAGATCGGAGATTGATAATACTTTAAACAGTAAAAATTATATTTACCAGAGAACTTCGCAGGATTATATCTTCGAATACAGGCTAAATTATGATGGCTATCGTGATTTCGAAATGGGGTTTAATGCAGGAAATTCTTTCTACATTTCAAATACTTCACTTAAAAATAATTATTTCCTTCCTAAAGTGGGTGCATATTTTACTTTTAAAGAAATATTCAACTGGAGAAACATCAATTTTAAAGTTTTAGGAGCCTACACTCAGCTAAGCTCGGAGCCGGAAATCACAAAATCCTATGCTTCTTACGCAACCACTTTGCTGAATGCGCAGAATTCAAATCAGTATTTTCCGATTCAGGAAGTAGAAACCTTTAAAAATCTGTCGAATATTGATTCCAAAGAATGGAAAACGGGTTTCAGGCTGACTTCAAGATACAATTTAGGCATTGAAGCAGAATATTTTCAGCGGAAAATCAACCATGATATTTTTCCGGTTTTTGAAAATGGCAATTTAAAACTGAAAAACCTTGCAGATCACACGTACCGCGGACTGGAAGTGAATTTCTTTTTTGATAATGTTTATCTGGGTTCAGATTTCAGGATGAGTCAGAAGGCTTCATTCTTTAAGTACAGAGATATTGTGGATCGGGTAAATTTGGGGTATAATAATACAGCGGTTTCAGGTTTTAAAGACATTTATAAAACATTGTCGGAAGGTGACGTTCTGGGAGCGGTTGTCGGAAGTTATTTCGAAAGAAATAACAACGGAGAGTTGATTATCGATGAATTCGGTTATCCTAAAAAAGCGAATGGTTCCAAAATAATTGCAGATCCCACACCGGATTTTGTCGTTAAATTCAATCATAATTTCACGTATAAAATGCTCACTTTAGACATCAACTGGGAATGGAAAAAAGGCGGACAGGTCTGGAACGGAACTCAGGCTGTTCTCGATTATCACGGACGTTCCCAGACTTCCGGAGATGACAGAAATATTAAAAATTATGTTTTTCAGGGAGTAAATTCCGGCGGAAATCCAAATCAGATTCCTGTTGATTTTTACGATCCCAATCAGTACGTTTCGAAAAACCGATGGACGAGATACGGATATTTGGGCGTTGCGGAAGACTATGTTCAGAAAGCAGATTATGTGAGAATTAATGCGGTTTCTCTAACGGCAAAATTCGATGTCGGACAGTTTAAAAAAGGTTTGGGAATTACATTCTATGTGAATAATATTCTTCTTTGGCAGGCGAATCGTGGCGTAGATTCCAATCAGAATTTCTATGATTCGGAAAACGGAAGAGGACTGGATTTTTTCAATCTTCCGTCGTATAAAACTTTTGGCTGTATGGTTTCATTTCAATTTTAAGGTATGAATTTCAAGGTTACAACATCTATTTTAGGGTTATTTTTTCTGGTTTTTGCTTCTCTATCAAAAGCTCAGGAACCGTTTAAAAATTTCGAAAAAGAAAAAACGTACATCCAGACCAACCATGTTTTTTATAAACCCGGTGAGGAAATGTACTTTAAAATTTACACGTAAAGGCAGAAAATAATCTTCCCGCCGATCAGAGCAAAGCCGTCAATTTCGAATTGATTGATCCAAGCGGAACGGTCGTAAAAAAAGCCAAATACGAAATTACAAATGGTTATTCGGAAGGCTATTTTTATTTTAACAGCGACATGAAGGGCGGAATATACAAATTGCGCGCTTTCACCAACTGGATGCAGAATGAAGACGGAAAAAATGCTTTTGAGAAGGAAATTACCCTCCAGAAAATTGTCTCGCCAAGAATTCTGATGAAACTGGAATTCCCTAAAAAAGGATACGGAGCTGGAGATGAGGTTCTTGCCGATTTTTCGATGAGAAGTCTCAGCAATCTTCCGATTCCTTTTTACGAAGGAGATTACACGGTAATGCATAACGGTGAAAAGATTTCAGAGGGAAAGCTGATAACAGACAAAGAAGGGAAAAATCAACTGAAATTCAGACTTCCGGTTGTTTTAAAATCTTCCGATGCGCTGTTAACCATTAAAATCAATTTCGATGGTTTTACAGAATCCATTTCAAGAAATATTCCGATTGTACTGAATAAGCTTGACGTGAAATTCATGCCGGAAGGAGGAACTTTCATTAATGGAATTGAACAGAATATTGCTTATAAAATTGTAGATGAATTTGAAAAGCCAGTCGATGCAACTTTGGAAATTTTTAATCAAAATCATCAGAAAATTACGGAGACTTCAGCGTATAATTTCGGGATGGGAAATTTTATTTTAACCCCAAAAAAAGGCGAAAATTATTATGCAAAAGTATTGAAACCTGAAAATATTTCAGCCGTTTATCCGCTTCCGATGGCAAAAGATGAAGGAATTGTTTTCAATATCAATAAAGAAAATCTGAAGATTGTTTTTAAAATCCGTTCAACAGATGAAAAAGATGTTATTCTTAAAGGAAATTTCCGTGAGAAAGAAGTTTACAGCAAAACTATTTCATTAAAAAAAGGATTGAATGAATTAGAACTTCCGGAAAATGAACTTCCGATCGGTATTTGCAGATTCACGGTGTTTGAAGGAAATATTCCTTTGGCAGAACGCATTGTTTTTACGAATGAAAACAAACAGATGAATGTGAAAGTAAAACCGGTAAAACAAAATTATCTTCCGAGAGAAAAAGTGATTGTGAATATCGAAACCACCGATGAAAATAACAAACCAATTCCCGCAAATATGGCTCTGAGCGTTGTGGATGATAAACTCTGGACGTATGCAGACGATAAGCAGAATCATATTCTTTCGTGGCTGCTGATGGATTCTGAGCTGAAAGGAAAAATTGAAAGGCCTCAGTTTTATTTCGATAAAAAAGAAGAAAAAAGAACCGAAAGCCTCGATTTGGTAATGCTTACCAACGGTTACCGATATTTTGAGATGACTCCCGAAGTTATCAAAAACAGAAAATACAAATATCTTCCCGAAAAGAAAAATCCCATCTACGGAATTGTAGAAGATGAAAAAGGAAATCCCGTAAAAGCCGATGTGTATTTCCTTGAGGGCGGTAAAATCCTGAAACAGACGACCTCAGAAAACGGATTGTTTTATTTCTATGATCTTAACAGAAATTATTCCAATAAGCTGATTGCGAAATCTGTACAGCCAAAACAGCAGGTGAAAATCCGGATTTTATCTTACAGACTGGCAATAAATCCTTTGGCTGCAAAATCTTTGAATAATATTAATGTAGAAGAAATTGTAAAAGAAACCGTAAAAGAAGAAGGTAAAATAAAACTGCGTGAAGATGCTGAAAACGAAATTCCGAAAACGGCTTCCACAGAAAGAACAAAATCTTCCTCCGAAAACAGACGTTCCCGATCGGTTTCAAGAGGAAGCATGAGAAGTGATACCATAACATCTAAGAGAATAGAAGAGGTTGTAGTGGTAGGTTTCTCGCAAAGTTCTTTAAAGGATAAAACAACGGCAGCAGTTGTTTCTGTTCGAAAGGATGAACTGCAGAATCCGAATATTATTTCTTCTTTAGCCGGAAAAGTTTCGGGACTTGTTATTACTCCCACCAATCAGCCGGGAGGTTATCTTAATGTGCAGATCAGAGGAAATGCTTCTGTTGCCAATAAAAATCCGCTGTATGTTGTGGATGGAGTTCCTGTAGAAAATTTTAAAACAGTCATCAATCCGAGTGATATCAACAGTGTAACAATTTTAAAAGATGCCGCTGCAACTGCTATTTACGGAAACAGAGGTGCAAATGGTGTGATCGTCATTAATTCTTTGAAGAATTTCCGCTCTCAGATAAAATTTGATGTAACGCCGAAATCATATTATGCATTGGTGAATATTCCCAATGACAGTCTGGTTTCGTACAAATACACAAGAAATTTTTCCTATCCGGTGTACAAAACGACAAACACTTCTTACAGACACGATTATCGTGAAGCTCTGTATTGGAATCCTGTATTGGAAACAGGGAAAAACGGAAAAGCGCAGGTTGAATTTTATAATTCCGATGCCAATTCTACTTTCAGAATGATGACGGAAGGAATTTCCTCTTCAGGTTTAATCGGGCGTGATGAAACAACCTATGCAGCTCAAAGTCTGATTTCAATTGATGCGAAACTTCCGCAATATCTTACAAGAACAGATCAGATGATGATTCCGGTGGTGGTTAAAAACAATTCTCCGGAAACCAAAAAGATAATGATGGACGTTATTGTTCCGAATCGTGTGAATGTGGTACAATCAGATAGCACGATTACTTTGAAGCCTTTGGAGTCGGGCAGATTATTTGTGAAAATCCAGACCAATGAAGTGGTAGAATCGAATATTCAGTTTACCGTGAGATCAGAAGATTTCAGAGAAACCATGATTCTTCCCTTTAAAGTTGACGAAAAAGGATTTCCGCACCGCTATTCAGTCATCAATAACAAAACAGAAGACCTCAAAATTGATATTCCGGATTATATTGAAGGCAGTTTCTTTTCGTCTTATTATGTGTATGAAAACAATGCACTGCAGATGTTTGAAAATATGGAACGCCTGAAAAGAGAACCTTACGGATGTTTTGAGCAGCTTTCTTCAACCGTTTATCCAAATATTTTCATTCTGGATTATTTAAAACAGATTAAAAAAATTACACCGGAAACCGAAAGTCTGGTCATCAGAAATATGAAAAAAGGATATCAGAAAATGCTGAGCTATAAAAACCGTGACGGCGGATTCACTTACTTCGGATCTTCGGAATCGGATGTTGCGCTTTCTGCTTTTGCATTGCTTGAATTTAAAGACCTGAAAAAATACGTGAATATTGAACCTAAAATCATTCAGGATCTTACCTCTTTTATTTTATCCAAAAAAAATCAGAACGGAATGTTTGAAGTAAGAAGAAACTATGAAAAAAGCATTCCGTATTCAGATTTTGCATGGTCGAGAAATATGTATGTTTTGTATGCGTTGTCTAAAACGGGAATCAGAAATCTGGACGATGCCTACGAAATCAATCTGAAACGTGCTTTGGCTACAAAAGATGCTTATCAGTTGGCTTTAATGGCAAATATTTCTTATAATTTAGGCAAAAATCAACAGTATAAAGAGTTGGTTGCTCTTTTAAACAGTCAGTTTGAAGGGAAAAGTTTAAAAACAAAAACCACTTTTACAGGTTCCGGAGGATTTTCTGCAAATGCGGAAACACTATCACTTTATTTGATGGCTTTGCAGAAAGATAAGCAGTTGAGCCAGTTAAAAATTGCAGAAGTTTCAGATCATCTGATCAATTTCAACGGATATTATGGCTTCGGTTCTACTCAGGCAACAACTTTGGCTTTGGAAGCATTATCTGTATTTTTTTCAAAAAATGAAAAATTATATGGCACAGAAAAACCTTTAATAAAAATAAACGGAGCAGAGATCAGAACGAATAATTCGGTGGGTTCTGCTTTTAAGAATGGAGAAAATACAATCAGTGTCAATTATCCTACAAAAAGAGGGCTTCCTTACAAACTGGATTACGAATATTTCACTTTGCAGCCTCCGAAAAGTGCAGAAATTCCTTTAATCCTTAATACAAAATTAAAATCTGAAACAGCAAAAACAGGCGATACAGACCGAATGATAATTACTATTCAGAATAAAATAAACAATCAGCTTCCAATGGTGACGGCAAAAATAGGAATTCCGGCAGGATTAACTTTACAGAATGCTTTACTGAAGGATCTTTTGGATAAAAATCAGGTTTCTTATTACGAAATTTTTGATAATTATCTGGTTCTGTATTGGGAACATTTTGATGCTAATGAAATAAAAACCATTAATCTGGATCTTAAAGTGGAATTTGCGGGAGAATATACAGGAAAAGCAAGCAACGCATACCTTTATTATATGCCGGAAGCAAAATTTTGGAATGAAGGGATAAAAGTCAGAATTCAGCCTTAAAGCTTATTTTAAAGTCGTTGAATTTTTAACTATTTGATTTATAATTAATTAAATTATAAAAGTGAAGAACGTAAAGTTTTAATAAAGAATATTGTGATTGTCCGTAATTCGTGATAATTGAAAAACCTTTGAGTTCTTTGCCGAGTGAATAGTTTATGCTGAGCTTGTCGAAGCACCTTTGCGAACTTAAAAACAGTTGGTATATAAAAGAATCTTAGCGATCCTTTTGCGTGAAAATTAAGCATTATGATCAAAAAAGGATAATCAATAAAATATTAATTCAACTGCAACTTTTCCGAAAATCTGCATCCTTAAAACAGAGAAACGGAAAATGATTATATTTTCAGAAAAATAATACATATGAAAAAACTAGGAACTACCATATTGGCTTTGATGTTGGTAATGGGCTGTAAAACCAAAACAGCGACAGATCATCAAACTGAAAAAGAGAAATTAAGCATTGAAAAAGACAAAGATCAGGACGGAGTTAAAAACCGAAAAGATAAATGTCCTGAAATCGCAGGACCGATAGAAAATAAAGGCTGTCCGTTCCCAGATATGGACGGCGACGGTGTTCCCGATAAAGATGATCAATGCAAAGATGCAGCCGGACCTGTGGAAAATAATGGCTGTCCTTTTCCGGATACGGACGGAGATGGAATAATAGACAAAGATGATGCCTGTCCGACAGTTACAGGACCTGCGGAAAACAACGGCTGTCCTTGGCCGGATACAGATGGTGACGGAATTCTTGATAAAGACGATGCGTGTCCTACCGTTCCCGGATTACCGGAATATAACGGCTGTCCGAAACCGAAATCGCTTACTGCGTCAGAAATTTCCTATTCTCCGCGAAATTCCTATGCTCTGGAAAGATCGTATCAGCTTCAAGGAAAAGTATACCATAACCATGTAGGAACTAAAAAAGGGAAGAAGAAAGTTGCTCGGAAAGGTGATTATACGAATGAAGAATATGATGCTTTAGTTGAAAATCCGTTTGAATTAACAAAGAATCAGCCCCTTTCAACGTTTTCTATTGATACAGATAATGCTTCTTACTCGAATCTAAGAAGAATGATTGAGTATGGAGAAGTTTATAAAAACGCTGTGAGAGTGGAGGAGATGATCAATTATTTTAGATATGATTATCCGCAGCCAAAAAACAATCAGCCTTTTTCTATCAGTACAGAATTGGGAAAAAATCCATGGAATCCTAATCATCAATTGCTGAAGATCGGCTTGAAAGGAAAAAATATTCCGATGAATAATCTTCCTCCTTCCAATATTGTTTTCTTAATTGATACTTCCGGTTCTATGGCTGCGGAAAATAAATTACCGTTGCTAAAATCTTCTTTAAAAATATTACTGGATCAGCTAAGACCGGTAGATAAAGTGGCAATGGTGGTGTATGCAGGAAGTGCGGGTGTTGTATTGCCTCCGACATCCGTTTCTGAGAAAGGAAAAATTATTGAATCTTTGAACAGATTGGAAGCAGGAGGAAGTACGGCGGGAGGAGCTGGAATTGAGCTTGCCTACAAATTGGCGCAGGAAAGTTTTATAAAAGGCGGAAATAATCGGGTCGTTTTAGCAACGGACGGAGATTTTAATGTTGGCGTGTCTTCAAAAGGTGATCTTGAAAGTCTGATTGCAGAAAAAAGAAAATCCGGTGTTTTTCTTACCTGTCTTGGGTACGGAATGGGAAATTATAAAGACAATAAAATGGAAACGCTGGCGGATAAAGGAAACGGAAATTATGCGTACATAGATAATCTTCAGGAAGCCAATAAGTTTTTAGGAAGAGAATTCGCCGGAAATATTTATACGATTGCCAAAGACGTTAAAATTCAGATTGAGTTTAATCCTAAATTCGTAAAATCTTATCGATTGATTGGATATGAAAATAGAAAACTGAGAAATGAGGATTTTACAAACGATAAAATTGATGCAGGAGAATTAGGAAGCGGACATACGGTGACTGCTTTATACGAAATCATTCCTGCCAATGTAAATTCTAAGTTTTTGCCCAAACAGAATAAACTTAAATATACTTCAAATTCTGCCAGTCAAAAGTCTGGAAATGAACTGGGAACTGTAAAATTCAGATATAAAAAACCTCAGGGAACAAAAAGTGCAGAAATTGTTCATGTCATAAAAAATGCCTCATCTCAGACGGAAAGTAAAGACTTTAAATTCGCTTCATCGGTTGCATGGTTCGGATTGGTTTTAAGAGATTCAGATTTAATTACCAGAAAGAATTTATCCGAGATCGAAAAAATGGCAAAAGACAGCAAAGGCGAGGATAAAGAAGGATACAGAAAAGGATTTGTAAAAATGGTTCAGGATTATAAAAAGATAAGTAAATAAATTAAAGTTAGTGTTAACAGGCATTCTCAAGGGATGTCTGTTTTTATTTTAAATAAATTTTCAAAAATTATTGAAAGTTCAAAAATTATTATTACATTTGTATCAGGAATTAAAAGTAAAACAAAATGCAACTTTCAAAAGCTAAAGAAAAATACATTCAGACTTGGGGTACATTTGCGACCAATTGGGGGATCAACCGTACCATGGCGCAGGTTCATGCGCTGCTTTTGGCAAGTGGTAAAGCACTTTCTACCGATGAGGTAATGGAGCAGCTTGAAATTTCGAGAGGAAACGCCAATATGAATCTCCGTGCGCTGATGGATTGGGGAATTGTAAGAAAAGAATTTGTAAAAGGCGACCGTAAAGAATATTTTGTTGCTGAAAAAGACGTTTGGTTTTTATTCAAGCAGATTACAAAAGAACGTAGAAAAAGAGAAATTGAGCCCGTTATTTCTTTTTTGGAAGAACTGAAAAATATTGAAGACAAAGATTCTGACGAAGCGAAAGAGTTCATTAAATTAATGGACGATTTCAGTTCTGTAACAGGAAAAATAAACAATATTATGGATCTCGCGATAAAAAGCGACGATCATTGGCTTGTTGGAAAGATTACGAATTTACTGAAGTAGTCGTTTGTTATTCTGAACGAAACTAACATAAAGAATATAAAAAGGAAATTTTCCTTTTTTATTTCAAATAAACTTTCAAAAATTATTGAAAATATAATAACAATAAAAACTCAAAAACATGGAACGTAAAATATTAATAGGAGAAGCAATAGTTCAGACAGTCATTAGCCTTGTATTTTTTTCGTATGCTATCGCTGATTATTTCGAAAAAACATCCGGAACAGAATTTTTTATTGCACTTTTTTATATTGGTATTTCAAATCTGATAGGATTTTTATTGAGGGTTTCACTTAGCAAAAGCAAATTTCACCGGTACTATTTTTTTGGTGTCTTAATATTTTTCCAGTTATTGTTTGTTGCGGTTTTATTATTCAACGATTCTAAAATTGAATATGTTCTTTATTTCATGGGCATCGGAGGCGTTCTTTTTAATATCTACTATCTGATCTATGGCTTTTACAATGTTAAAACGATGCAACAGAAAAAAACGGAGAGATAATTTTTTTGAGATTAAATTTCAAAATTTATTGAAAATATAATATTTATAAAATGTTCAATATTATTTCATATCTACTTTTTCTTTCCGTCAGTTCCTACATAACCATTGATGTCGGAAGAAGATGCTACAAAGCAGGAAAACATTACCTGAACTATCTTATTCACGATGCAGATTTGTGTTTAACGATCAACAGGATTCTTTTAGGATGTTATTATCTCATCAATCTCGGATACATCGCATTAAATCTTACCCATTGGGAAAAAGCAGATTCTATAGAAAAAATGTTATCTGTAACAGCAGTCAGAATCGGTTATATCACCTTGATTTTATGTGCGCTGCACTTTATGAACATTTTCGCGCTTTACTTTTTAAGAAAAAATTTAACCATAAAATAATAAAACTATGAATGCAACAGCTCTTACCACAACGTACAATTTTCAGGCATACATGATCTATCTGCCAATTGTAATCCTTCTTACTGTGCTGGTTTCCCAGCTTCTTTTTAAAAATTCCAAAGCGTTTATGATCGATATTTTTCATCAGAAAGAAGACATTGCGATGGCAACCAATTCCCTGTTCAAGATAGGTTTTTACCTTTTAAATCTCGGTTTCGCACTTTGTATCATTGAATTTTTTCAAATTGAAACCATTGAAAGACTGGTTGTTGCTTTAAGCGAAAAAATCGGAGGATTCTCCATCTATCTCGGAGTAATGATGCTCCTGAACCTGCTTCTTTTCCTTAAAGGTCGTAAACACGCTATGAACAAAGATAAAATCATCAAAAATGAAAACACTGCTATTTAAAATCTGGATGTATTTCACCTTCAAAATCCAGAAAAAGAGAACAAGAGGAGACTTTTTAAACCTTTAAAATTCAATAACCATGAAAACTTTTGTTAAAAACGACTTTTATATTCAACTTTCATTCCTTGTAATCGGACTTATTTTGGTATTCTTAGGAATTGTTGTTTTTGAAAATGCTACTGTTTTTCTTTTTTATTTCATAGTGGGAATACCTCAATTGATTAGTTTTATCAGCAGAGCCTTTCAGAAAACAAAGAAATCATGGCTGTTTATTGTCTATGGAATTTTTATAGTTCCTGTATGGATTTCATGGCTGATTATTTTGGCTTTTAATAACAATAATGATGTCACCAATTTTTTCGGATATATTTTAATCGCATCAGTATTCTACAGTCCGGTACTGGCAATCCTCTACATTATAGATTGTTATAAAACTTATGAATACTAAAAAAACAGGACCATGAAAACTTTCATTATATGTGATTTTTATCTTCAAATTTTATTTTTGATAGCGGGAATTGTTTCAGCCTTTACGTGTGAATCATATTTTCAGGGAATACCATTTTATTTTATAGTAGGATTTCCACAATTAATCAGCTATATCATAAAACTTTTCTTGGATGTAGAAAGATCTTCAATTTCATTTATTTACGGATTCTTTATCATACCAATCTGGATTTGTCTGACTTTAAATATGTTTTTTGGAGAATATTCTCATGAGCTTAATAATATATTGATGATCGTTCCATTTTATGGTCTTTTTTACAGTCCGATACTGTCAATCCTTTACATTATAGACTGTTACAAACTCTGTAAATACTGAAAATCAGATTATGAAAACTCTCAAAATCTTTAAAAACTAAAAAATGGACTCTAGAGAATTAATAAAAAAAGTAGAATGGAAAGACCTCAAATCCCTTTCCACAAAAGAAATGCTGATTGAAAATAATATCACTCTTCCCTGGCTTTTTACCTCATTATTTTTGGCGTACAAAGGATATTATTGGGCTGCGATTCCGTTTTCCGGATTTTATTTCCTCACCGCTTTAAGACAGGTTCACAACGGGTTTCACAACGCACTGGGAACAGGGAAATTCCTTACATGGCTGTCAATGTATTTGAATAGTTTTTCAATGATAACATCAATTCATGCCGTGAAATTCAATCACATCAGACATCATAAATTTTGCTTAGGTGAAGAAGATTACGAAGGGAAATCTGCCTCAATGAAATGGTATGAAGCGATTTTATATGGACCAAAACATCTGTTTCTTGTACATTGGATCACCTTCAAAAAAGCCAATGACAATTATAGAAAGAAAATGATCTTTGAGCTGACTTCAATCTCAATATTTGTTTGTATTACATTTTATTTTCAGATTAACTTCCTGATCTATCACATTCTAATCATGTTTTTTGGAGAGTTTTTAATGGCATTTTTCGCAGTCTGGACAGTTCATCACGATACGCATGAACATCCGGATATGGCAAGAACGCAACGAGGATTCTGGAAAAATAAATTAACATTCAGTATGTTTTATCACATGGAACATCATCTTTTTCCCGCTGTTCCCACCATTAAATTGCCGGAATTGGCAAAGAGAATTGATGAAATTTTACCTGAATTAAATAAAAAACAAACTTTTTAAAATGTCAACAATCTATTTAGATACCATCATCAAATCCGACATTCAAACTGTTTTTGATCTTGCGAGAGACATCGATCTGCATCAGAAATCAACTTTTAAAACAGGCGAAAAAGCAATTGCAGGACGAACTTCAGGGCTCATCGAAGAAGGCGAAACTGTCACATGGAAAGCAAAACATTTAGGAATCGAGCAAACCTTGACTACAAAAATTATCAGCATGAAGAAACCTTATCATTTCACAGATATGATGTTGAAGGGCGCTTTCAAATCCATGAATCATCAGCATATTTTCAGGCAGGAAGGTAAAAACACAATCATGACAGATATTTTCGAATTTCATTCCCCTTTCGGAATCATCGGAAAAATATTCAACAGAATTTTTCTTAAAAATTATATGAAAAACTTTCTTTTAGAGAGAAACAAATTGATAAAATTCACCGCAGAAAATAAGCAGAAGCGCGAGCGAAGCGAGCGTCGAAACGTTTAGTATGAGCGATGTTATGCTGAGCTTTAAATTTATCCTGAGCTTGACGAAGGAAAGCATCTCAATATTTAAATCCACCACCAATCAACTAAATGCAATCAACCAAAAATGAAAATAATCATCGCCGCCGGAACAGGCTTTCTCGGTAAAAACTTCGAAAAATATTTTACTGAAAAAGGAAATCAGGTCTATATTTTAACCCGGAATCCAAAACGCCAAAACGAAATATTCTGGAATGCTAAAACGTTAGGAGAATGGAAAAAATTACTCGAAAATTCTGATGTTCTGATCAATCTTGCCGGCAAATCCGTCGATTGCAGATATACGGAAAACAACAAAAAAGAAATTTACAATTCAAGAATTGAAAGCACAAAAGTTCTTCAGCAGGCAATTGATGAATGTATCCATAAACCCAAAATCTGGCTCAATGCAAGTTCTGCAACCATTTACGTTCATTCAGAAAAACAATTAAACACAGAAGAAAACGGAATCATCGGTGACGATTTTTCCATGAACATCTGTAAAAGCTGGGAAAATGAATTTTTTAAATCAGAAACAGAAAATCTACGAAAAGTTGCGTTACGGACTTCCATCGTTTTAGGAAATAACGGCGGCGCTTTTCCAAAACTGAAAATGCTCACCAAATTCGGATTGGGCGGAAAACAGGGAAAAGGAAACCAAAACGTAAGCTGGATCCATATTGAAGACTTTTGCAGAGCTGTAGAATTCATCATTGAACATGAAAATATCTCAGGAAATATCAATATCACAGCTGCCCATCCTTTATCCAACGAAGAATTCATGAAAAAATTAAGAAAAGAAATGAAAATCCCGTTTGGAATAAATGCACCGGTTTGGCAATTGGAAATCGCATCAATAATCTTAAACACCGAAACCGAATTACTTTTAAAAAGCCGAAACGTGTACCCTGAAAAATTAATCAAAAGCGGATTTAAATTTTCCTATTCAACAGTGGAATCTGCATTTAAAAATTTATTGTTATCAAAATGAAAGTTTTACAGACTGAAATATAAGTGTATTTTTTAACCACATAAGTCACCTGAGACTTTAAACTTCATCAACATGAGTTGCATTACTCTATAAAATCTTTGATTTTCTTCTTATGTGATCTTCTAAATATATAATTAAACTAAACTTATGTGACTTATCTGTCAAGAAAAACTTTTGTGCCTTTTGTGGTTAAAAATTTCCGGTGAAATATTAAATTAGCAAAAACTAAACGTCAATGTTCATCAGACAAAAAGCAAAAACCATAATCCTTTCATCACTTCTTACGTCATCCGCTTTTTTTTCTCAGGCTCACAATGTTTCTGATGGCTATCAGAAACCTACCGATCCGCTTGTTGTTCAAAATCTGGAAAACTGGCAGGATCTAAAATTCGGACTCTTCATGCATTGGGGAACCTACAGCCAATGGGGAATTGTCGAAAGCTGGAGCCTCTGTCCCGAAGACGAATCATGGACACAGAGAAAACCCGAACACGGAAAATCATACTGCGAATACGTAAAAAACTATGAAAATCTTCAGACCACTTTCAATCCGGTTCAGTTCAATCCACAGAAATGGGCTGAAGCTGCAAAAAAAGCAGGAATGAAATATGTGGTTTTCACAACAAAACATCACGACGGTTTTGCGATGTTTGATACCCAACAGTCTGATTATAAAATTACCTCCTCCAAAACTCCTTTTTCCGGAAATCCGAAAGCAGATGTAACAAAAGAAATTTTCAATATATTCCGAAAAGAAGGCTTCAAAATCGGAGCTTACTTTTCAAAACCCGATTGGCATTCCGACGATTACTGGTGGTCGTATTTTCCGCCAAAAGACCGAAATGTAAATTATGATCCTAAAAAATATCCTGAAAAATGGACCAGTTTTAAAAATTTTACGTTTAATCAGCTCAACGAAATCACCTCCAATTACGGCAAAATTGACATTCTTTGGTTAGACGGAGGTTGGGTTCGTCCCTTTAATACCATCGATCTCAATGTAGAATGGCAGAGAACCATCAAAGTTGAACAGGACATCGATATGGATAAGATCGGAACAATGGCGCGTAAAAACCAACCCGGAATCATTGTCGTAGACCGTACCGTTCCAGGAAAATGGGAAAACTATGTCACGCCGGAACAGGCGGTTCCTGAAAAACCACTTTCCATTCCATGGGAAAGCTGCATCACGATGGGAGATTCGTTTTCCTATGTTCCCAACGACAATTACAAATCTTCTCAGAAAATCATCGAAACGTTAATTAAAATTATCTCAAGAGGCGGAAATTACCTCATGAATATTGCTCCCGGACCGAATGGAGATTACGATTCCATTGTTTACGAAAGACTGAAAGAAATTTCAAGTTGGATGGATAAAAACCAGTCGGCTGTTTTTGCAACAAGAAGTGTTGCTCCTTATCACGACGGAAATTTTTACTACACGAAAAGCAAAGACGGAAAAACAGTGAATATTTTTCATCTGGATGAAAAAACAAATTATCAGGCTCCATCAATCCTAAATTTCGTTATTCCTGAAAATTTTAAACCAAAATCATTGAAAATTTTAGGATTATCTCACAAAATTGACTGGAAACAAAACGGAAATTCAATTGAAATCAATTTACCAAAAGAAAGAAACCAGTTAAAATATTCAACCGTAATTCAGATTACACAGTAGTTAAAATTGTGACTATTTTTATATCAAAAACGACCTAGGAAATCGAAGCGTTAAGCTTAATCCGTTAAGAAATTCCCATTGTTTAAAGCGCGACACAGATATTGAACCGAAGAACTAATACCAAATTCGCGCAAGTTTTGGGAATTTTAGGATTAAATTTTAATTTTTAGCGGAGAGTTCCAAGTCTTGAATTTTTGGTTCTTTTGTTTTAAGACAAAAGAACAATAATTAAATCAAATTATATATGTTCTTTAAATTTCGTTTTAACATCATAGCAATCTCATTATTGAGCACAACATTTATTACAGCTCAAAAACCATTATACAAAGACCCCAAACAGCCTGTTGAAGCGAGAGTTCAGGACTTGTTGAAACGCATGACACCCGAAGAAAAATTCTGGCAGTGCTTCATGATTCCCGGAGATTTGGATAATGTTCCGAAAGATCAGTATTCCCACGGAATCTTCGGTTTGCAGGTAAGCGCAGGAAATCAGGGAGGCGGAGTTGCGGGACAAATGCTGAAATACAATGCCAATGAAGACGCAGAAAGACTCGCAAAAAAAATAAATGCCATTCAAAAATATTTTGTGGAAGAATCGCGACTGGGAATCCCGACAATTCCCTTTGATGAAGCTTTGCACGGACTGATGCGTGAAGGAGCAACTGCTTTTCCACAAGCAATTGGTTTGTCGGCAACCTTCAATCCTGAGATGATGAAAGAAGTTTCAACAGCCATTGCAAAAGAATCCAAACTGAGAGGAATCCGTCAGATTTTAACGCCGGTTGTCAATTTAGCAAGCGATGTACGATGGGGCAGAACAGAAGAAACATATGGTGAAGATCCGTTTCTGACTTCCGTGATGGGTGTCAATTTCGTCAGTTCCTTTGAAAATCAGGGAATCATCACCACTCCGAAACACTTTTTAGCTAATGTTGGAGAGGGTGGAAGAGATTCATATCCGATTCATTGGAGTAAAAGATATCTGGAGGAAACCCATTTAATTCCTTTTCAGAAAGCCTTTCAACAGGGAAAAAGCCGTTCGGTAATGACTTCCTACAATTTACTTGACGGAAGACCTTCAACGGCAAATCATTGGCTGTTAACAGAGAAATTAAAAAAAGACTGGAATTTTAAAGGATTTGTTATCAGCGATGCAAGTGCAGTCGGAGGAGCAAATGTATTACATTTTACGGCAAAAGATTACGATGATGCTTCTGCACAGGCGATCAATGCAGGACTTGACGTGATTTTCCAGACAGAATATCAACATTATAAACTTTTTATTCCTCCGTTTTTAGATGGAAGAATTTCTCAGGAAAGAATTGATGATGCAGTCGCGAGAGTTTTGAGGGCAAAATTTGAACTCGGTTTGTTTGAAAATCCTTACATCTCTAATAAAGATATAGAACAATTAAAGAAAATCAATCACAAAAAATTAGCGGAAAAAGCTGCGGCAGAATCTTTTGTTTTGCTTCAGAATAATCATCAGACGCTTCCGATTTCGGAAAAATATAAAAAGATTTTAGTCGTCGGGACAGATGCTGCAGATGCAAGATTAGGCGGTTATTCGGGGCCGGGAAATAAAAAGGTCAGCATTTTGGACGGAATTAAAAATTTAGCTGAAAATAAAAATATCGAAGTCCTTTATTCAAAAGGAATCGACTGGAATATGAAAGATTTTCTGACGGTTCCTGCTGAAGTTTTGTCTTCTGAAAATCAAAAAGGTCTAAAAGGAAGCTACTTTTCAGATTCAGAATTAAAAGGAAAACCTGAATTTGAAAAACAGGACGAACAGATCAATTTCAAATGGACTTTGTATTCTCCCAATCCTGAAAAACTGCAGCCCGACAATTACAGCGTTCGGTGGACAGGAAAACTCGAAGCCCCAAAATCGGGAAAATATCAGTTAGGACTAAGAGGAAACGATGGTTTCCGATTGTTTTTAAACGGTTCATTGTTAATTGACAATTGGGAAAAACTCAGTTATTCCACCAAAACCGTTGAGGTAGACTTTACTAAAGGCCAGAAATATGATATTGTGGTTGAATTTCACGAAAACAGGGGAGAAGCCAATATTGAACTGATCTGGAACTATGGCTTACAAGACTACCGGAAAGATTTTAATGATGCGTTGAAGCATGCTCAGAATGCAGATTACATCATTGTTACAGCCGGAATTCATGAAGGTGAATTTCAGGATCGCTCTTCGTTAAGTCTTCCCGGGAATCAGGAAAAATTCATCCATGAAATATCAAAATTAAATAAACCGACAACAGTTGTTTTAGTGGGTGGTTCTGCCATAAAAACAACAGATTGGAAAGATAAGGTAGGAGCCATTCTGGAGGTCTGGTATCCCGGAGAAGAAGGCGGAAACGCAGTGGCAAAAGTGCTTTTCGGAGCAGAAAATCCATCAGGAAAACTGCCAATAACCTTTCCGGTTGAAGAAGGTCAGTTGCCTTTGACGTACAACCATCATCCTACAGGACGCGGAAACGACTATTACGATCTGAGCGGCGAACCGTTGTATCCTTTCGGTTTTGGATTAAGCTATACCACTTTTGAAATCTCAGATTTAGAGTTAAATAAAACAAAATATTCTGAAAATGATACAATTGTGGCAAAAGTGACTGTGAAAAATACAGGTTCGAAAGCAGGAAGCGAAGTCGTTCAGTTGTATGTAAAAGATCTGTTGGCTTCGGTTTCCAGACCAGTTATTGAGTTGAAAGGTTTTCAGAAAGTGTATTTGAAACCGGGAGAATCTAAACAGATTTCGATTGAAATTCCGGTGAAAGAATTACAGTTTTTAGATGAAAAAATGAACTGGATCGTGGAAAAGGGAACGTACAGAATCTTTGTCGGAAACTCTTCCAAAAATCTTCCTTTGAAACAGAATGTTGAGGTTGAGTAGTCTGGCGTAAAAAAATTATGGTATGAAATGTGTAATATTTAAACCGAACAGGAATGAATTTCATGATAAATTCATTCAAAAAAAGTAAATATTATGAAAAAGTTATTTATATCAACCGTTTTATTAGTGGGATTATCAATGAATGCTTACGGACAGAAACGTCCACCTGCACCTCCACATCCTTCAAAAAGTGAGTTGATCAGCAGCAAATCGAGAGAACTTGACAGAAGATATAAAGCTGAGAAAAAAGCAATTATGAATCATCCGCTTGCGACCAAAAAAATGAAGCAGGATCAGTTAAGAGCTTTAAATGAAAAGTACCAGAGTCAGAAGAGATTACTAAGAAAAATGTAATTTCCGAATACAATAAAAACAGGCTATCCAATGCAGATAGCCTGTTTTTTATGTTCTAACCTAAGGAATAAAAATCAAAGATTTTTAAAAACTATTGTGAGCTTTTTCATTTATAATGGTCAGCTTTAAATAAAAGTTTAGTTCATCTTTGGTGACTTTTTGCGGTTAAAAAAAAGTGTAAACAGACTTATTAATAAACCTTTCTTGCAAGCAATAGATTTAAAAGAAATGTTCCGGTCCAGTTACTGTTGTTGGAGCCGTTGTTTCCTATAAAATCCACACGCGCAACAGAAACCGTAAGTCTCGTTTTACCAGAAGTTCCGTTATTGGCAAGGCTTACAAAAGAAGCAATGAAAACATCCGGAAAACTAGAATTGTTTCCTGCGGTAAGCGAAGGATTCATATTGGTAATATTAAAAGGAGTTCCCTGATACTCGTAAACCAGAGTCATTCTGCTCGCATTGGAAAAACCTGTTCCTACCGAGAACGATGTAGATGCTTTGCTGATGACCCACCACGCATCAGTTCCTGTTCCCGTATCATATGCTGTATTAGAATGTCCGGTCCAGTCGGCAACCGGAGCTGTTCCCGAAGCGTGCGGCGGTATCGAAAGCTGTGTTCCGTAGATTTCCACATTATTAGGCTTCGGAAGCGTGATAAAAGAAAGATCCCATGTTCCTCCGGTAGTGTTGCTGTTATTTACCACTTCTGCATACGCTCCTGTAGGAATGATAAATGTAGAAACCGGAGTATTGTCTATTCTTAGCGTATTTCCTCCTGAAGCCTGTAAAGTAATATTGAAAGCAGATATATTTTTTATCTTATAAATTCTTCCCGTAAAACTTGAGGCTCCGGAACCGATTACCGGCAGCGTAAACGTAGAATTGGCAGTGCCATTATAAGTGATGTAATGATCGTTGGCAACGATGGAATAAGCAGTTGCAGTCACCTGCCTGTAATTAGCGCTTACAGATCCGTTAATGTCTAATGTGCTGGTTGGTAAGTTTTTACTGATTCCAACTTGAGCGTTGGCGAGAAATCCGCACATCACAAAAATCGAAAAAATCTTTTTCATACATATAAATTTTATTTGATTATTTCAAATGTATTAAAATTTTAATATAAATTTTTATTTTTGACTATCATTTTTAATAGTTTTAATAAATTATGTTGATAATATTAATCTAATAGCGGCTTTAATGAATATTTTAAAATATTTTCTGATTTTATATTTTTATTTTAAACTTCAGCGATTACAACTTCTGATGATGAAAAATAGTAAACAAAACCTTCCGTGATCAATTTCGTCAGAATGCCATACATCCGATATTTTTCCTTAAATTCGCATAAAAATTTTAAACTAATGAATTACGATATTATTGTCATCGGAAGTGGTCCTGGCGGATACGTTACAGCAATCAGAGCGGCACAATTAGGTTTCAAAACAGCAATCATTGAAAAAGAAAATTTAGGAGGAATCTGCCTTAACTGGGGATGTATTCCTACGAAAGCTTTATTGAAATCGGCTCAGGTTTTTCATTATATCAACCATGCTGAAGATTATGGTTTGAACAAAGTGAAAGCAAGTTTTGAGTTTCCAAACGTAATTCAGAGAAGCCGTGGCGTTGCATCGAAGATGAGCAAAGGGATTGAATTCCTGATGAAGAAAAATAAAATCGACGTTATCCTTGGAACTGCAAAAGTACAGAAAGGTAAAAAAGTTTCTGTTACAGATAAAGAAGGAAAAGTAACTGAGTATACAGGAACACACATCATTATCGCAACAGGAGCACGTTCAAGAGAATTACCGAACTTACCACAGGACGGTAAAAAAGTAATCGGATACAGACAGGCATTGTCTCTTCCTGAGCAGCCAAAATCTATGATTGTTGTAGGTTCCGGAGCTATCGGGGTAGAATTTGCCGATTTCTATAACACGATGGGGACAAAAGTAACCGTTGTTGAATTTATGCCAAACATCGTCCCTGTAGAAGACGAAGAAATTTCTAAACACTTAGAAAAATCTCTGAAAAAATCAGGAATCGAGATCATGACCAATGCTTCCGTAGAAAGCGTTGATACAAGCGGAGAAGGCGTAAAAGCTACCGTAAAAACAGCAAAAGGAAACATCGTTCTTGAAGCTGATATCTTATTATCTGCTGTTGGTATCGCCGCAAACATCGAGAACATCGGTCTTGAAGAAGTGGGAATCCAGACAGATAAAGGAAGAGTTTTGGTCAACGAATGGTACGAAACTTCAGTTCCGGGTTATTATGCAATCGGAGACATCATCCCTACACAGGCTTTGGCACACGTTGCTTCAGCAGAAGGAATTACCTGTGTTGAAAAAATCAAAGGAATGCACGTTGAGAAAATCGACTATGGCAATATTCCGGGATGTACATACTGTCACCCTGAAGTAGCTTCAGTAGGTCTTACAGAAAAGCAGGCGAAAGAAAAAGGATACGAAATTAAAGTAGGTAAATTCCCTCTTTCTGCAAGTGGAAAAGCAACGGCAAACGGAAATACGGATGGTTTCATCAAAGTTATTTTCGATGCTAAATACGGAGAGTGGTTAGGATGCCACATGATCGGAGAAGGTGTTACAGACATGGTTGCAGAAGCGGTTGTTGCCAGAAAACTGGAAACTACAGGTCATGAAATCATCAAATCTATTCACCCGCACCCGACAGTTTCTGAAGCCATTATGGAAGCTGCAGCGGCTGCGTATGGTGAAGTAATTCACATTTAATTTTTCACTTTGTCAAAGTTGAAAATCTTTGACAAAGTTTAACAATATCAAAACCACAGATCAGTAGTCTGTGGTTTTTCTTTTTGAAAGAGCCTGTTTCATTTTGACATTTAAAATTTTTATATTTTAAACGCAAAGTTTTAATTCAATTTTACACATTATTCTTAGAAAGCAAAGGCAAATAAAATTTGCTTCACGAAGCCTGAAAATAGTGCTTCATCAAATCAACTTCTTGATTCTTCTTTGCTTACTTAAATAATTAACCTCAGTTCGGGATAAGAAATAAATTTAAATAATTGATTTATAGTATTATATTAATTTGTCGCAAAGAAAAACAAAAGAATTTTTTTACTTATTGAATGTTTGCAAGCTAAACAAAGGCACTTCGTTTATTTAAAAAAGGCAAAAATGGTATTACTTTGATCAGTTTTACGCCTTTCTATATCTTAAAAGCTGAATTCCTGATAATTGAATCTCTTTGTTTAACCTTGCGTTTAAGAAGACTTATCCGAACTCAGGTAATTAAATCTTTAAATAAAAACTTTGCGTCAGAAAATGAATGAAATTTTTGAATATTTAATCAAATTTAAACACTCTTTAAGATGATTTTTTTGATTTTATCTCAGTTATTTTCTTATTTTAGTCAGTCAATAAATACAAATAAACTATGTTTAAAAAATTAGCTGCGGAAGCTTTAGGATTGGGAGACATCGGTAAAATCATTCCTTCTCAGGATTATGATAAAGTAGACTCAGACGATTATATCCTTTCCGAAGATAACGAGAAAATTTTCTTTTTAATTAAATCAAAAAGAGACGAATACTGCTTTACCAACAGAGCTTTGATCCACATCGACGGAGCCAGTGCTTTGGATAAAAAAAGAGTCTTGAAGAGATACGAATATTATCAGTTTCCTTTCTCGAATATTGCTTTACAGACGGCGGGAACCATCGATCTTGATGTAGAAATTTCTTTCAATATCGGGAATGTTCCAATGATGATCAGCGTTGCAAAAGGTCAGATTGATCAGTTGAAAGATCTGTATAAAGCACTTTTGGCGATTCAGCAGGAAGTTCACCACAATCATTCTTTGCTGAATTTCTCTAACGACAGCATCCAGAAAGCCATCACCACAGTAGCTTCCGGAAAACAGGAAAACGTTTCCAAAAGTCAGGAACTAAGAGCCATCAACGAATATATTTTTGCATGGAATACCAACAGTTTTGATAAATACAATCAGAAAGATTTTTCAAGAATTTTTGAAAAATATATTAATAATTAAAAATAAATTTAGATAATATGCCCGGAAATTTGCCGGGCTTTTTTAAACCGCCATTCATGAAAAAAATCATTTTTTTGCTGCTTTTTGTATGCTTTAGCTTTTCATTTTCTCAGAACAAAGACGATAAAAGATATTTTCCTGTGGAGTACATTCTGAAAACATCCAGCGATACCATCAAAACGAAGATCAGAAATGTAGGTAAATTTTCCAATACAAAATATTATGTAGCCACGGTGTTACTTAAGATGAAAATGAGGGATTCTTCAGGATCTGAAACGTGGGTGGAACCAAAAGATGTTGAATACATTAAGATTACCGATGAAAATAATACCATCCATGAATATTATGCTTCTGCCGGGAAAATGGTTTTTGACAATGGTTTTGTAGAAATTTTGTACGAAGGCAAAAATATGAACTGGTACAGATTTTTTCCTCACGGCGGCTTAAAATTTGTTGGAACAGATTTCTTAATCGACGGCAGAAACCGAAAAATCATCAATGAATCCGGATTTTTCAATCCCAGTATTAAAAATAGCCTGAAAGTAAGATTTGCAGCTTATCCGGATCTTCTCGCTATGATAGATTCCTGGAAAACAGATGACGATCTTCTGAAAATTCTTCAGTTGTATGATAAAAAAGTGGGTTAAATTATTTCTTATTGAAGAAAACCTCTTTTAAAAAAGTTTTACATTAAATACTTAATACTAAAAGTCATTATAATTTTCTGGTTAAATAAGACCAGATCATCAATATTCATTTAAGCATAATTTTATTTGTGTTAAAATAATGCAAAATCACCACATTTAGAAAAATTAATCTCTATTTATCGACTTGTTTTCTTAATTTTAATCTATGGAATTTGGGAAAGTTGGGCTTGTTTTATCGGGTGGCGGAACAAAAGGGATCGCGCATGCCGGAGTTTTAAAATTTTTAGCGGAAAAAAATATCAATATTGATGTTCTTTCGTGCTGCAGCGCAGGTTCCATTGTAGGCTGCCTTCATGCAGTGGGTAAAACGCCCGAGGAAATTTTAGAATTTTTCAATTCGGTTTACTTTTTCAACTGGAAACATTTTGCATTCAATCAGCCCGGCTTGGTTTCTTCGGTGATTTTCAGAAATTATCTCAATCCTATTTTCGGCGAAATGAAACTGGGCGATCTCGATAAAGACGTAAGAATTGTGGCAACAGAATTGGTAAGAGGAACCGAAAAAATCTTTGAAAAAAGTTTTAAAATCGTTGATGCCATTATTGCTTCATGCTCCATTCCCGGAGTGACGACTCCTTATATTATTGATGATGAAATGTACTGTGACGGAGGAGTACTGAATAATTTTCCCGCAGACATCATCAGAGACGATTGCGATAAGCTGATCGGAGTCTTCGTTTCTCCCCCACAAGATGTCAAAATCAATGATTTAAAATCAATTAAAGCCATTGTTTCCCGTTCGTACGATCTGCTTTCCTACCGTATCGAAAGAATTAAATTCGATCACTGCGACTGGTTTATCTCATCACAGGAACTTTCCACCTACGGAACATTCGAAAGACGGAAAGACCGTCTCGAACAGATTTTTAACATTGGCTACAACGCTGCAAAAGAAAGCTTTAACGAAAGCCGTTTTTATGCTAATCTGGAAAACGAGAAAAGAATTGTTTAAACCAATTTCAGAATTAACCGTAAAAGGAGCAAATAATGTTAAAGCGAGATCAGCTTTAAATAAAAGTTGAGTTCATCTTTTTTTGCCTTTTGCGGTTAAATAAGAGTTTAAACAGACTTGATAAAAACATCCGTAAACTCGAAACTTTTTCCGTTGAAAAGCCCTTTGTCACTCAGTTTCAGTTCAGGAATAACCAAAAGTGCCATGAATGACAAACTCATGTAAGGCGCTCGTAATCTGCTTCCTAATTCCTTTGCGCGACGGTCTAATCTAATATAAGCTTCTGCTACTTTTTCCGCAGGAAGATTCGTCATAATTCCCGCAATCGGAAGTTCCAGAACCATTTCTTCCTCATCATGAGCAAGAGAAATCCCACCTTTCGCCTGAATAATCAGGTTCACAGCTTTGCAGATATCATCGTCATTCGTTCCCACCACTACAATATTATGACAGTCATGCGCAACACACGAGGCAATCGCTCCGTTTTTTAAGCCTATGTTTTTGATGAAAGCTGTTGCAACAGGAGCATCCTGATAACGGTTCACTACCGCAATTTTCAGAATGTCATTTTCAGGATCAGATTCTGCAAAACCATTAATGTTTAAAGCTTCTGCGTGAATTTCTTTGGTAATCAGTTGCCCGTCCAGCGTTTCAATCACACGAATTTTCTCACCTTCACTTTTTATCTTAAAATCTGAAGGGCTTTTTAAACTGCAATGAAAATTATTCACTATCGGAGCTTCAACAGCTTCAATAAACGATTCCCCGTTTTCTGAAACCAATGCTCCGTTGATGTACGTTTTTAAAATCGTAAAATCCTTTAGATTATCAATTTCTATAAAATCTGCACTGTCTCCGGTCTGCAATAACCCGATCGGTAAATTGTAATGTTTAACCACATTATATGAAGAAGCACGCAGCACATCGTACAAATCATAACCCAAATTCAGCGCTCGTTTTACATGGTCGTTGATGTGAGATTCCAGCAAATTATCAGGATGCTTATCGTCACAGCAAAACATGATCTGATCCGGAAAATCTTTTAACAAAGGAATTAAAGTATCAAAGTTTTTCGCCGCACTTCCTTCACGAATCATCACTTTTACCCCAAACTGAAGTTTTTCCAGCGCTTCCTGATAACCAAAACATTCATGATCCGTTGAAATTCCCGCACTGAAATAAGATTTCATTTCTTCCCCCATTAATCCCGGAGCATGACCGTCAATCGGCTTGTTATGTTTTTTCGCAGATTCCAGCTTTTTCAGAACCTCCTCATCTTTATAAATAACCCCCGGAAAATTCATCATTTCAGCCAGATATACAATTTCTTTCTTGCTTAAAAGCCCATCAATATCACCCGAATCAATCACCGCACCTGCTGTCTCAAAATGGGTCGCAGGAACGCACGATGGAGCCCCGAAATAGAAATGAAACGGTACTTTCCGAGCATTTTCAATCATATAATCTACCCCTGAAACTCCCAAAACATTGGCAATTTCATGAGGATCTGAAATCGTTCCCACCGTTCCGTGCTTTACCGCAATCTTTGCAAACTCAGACGGAACCAGCATACTGCTTTCAATATGAACGTGTGCATCAATAAATCCGGGCAGAACATACGTATCCTGCTTTTCTGAAATTCTTTGTATTGAGCTGATTCTGTTGTCTTTAATAATGATTTCAGCAGGGTAGGTTTCCCTTGCAACGATGTCGATCAGATTCGATTTAATGGTAAAAGCCATTGGATATTGATTATTTTAAGTGAATTTACCAAAATAATAGAAATAATACCATTTTTTCTGTACATAAAATATTCCGTAAATAATATCTGTGCAGCAGAAAAAGAAAATGCAGATGCAGAACTCCGAAGGAGTTCAATTTTTTAAAATAACTTTAATGATGGAAAAACAGATAAGATAACCTTAACCTTAATCTCAACCTCAAACATAACCTTTCCGATCCATATCTTTTTTTGAAGCTTTTTCCCACTTTCGCTACTCGCTTTTTTAGAATTTCGGCGGCAGCGAAGCTGCCGCCGAAATTCTAAAAAGAGCTCAGACATGCCGCTCAATTGGGGCTAGAAATCAGTCATCCATTCACTATTTCAACAATAGCATCAATAGATAACTCCCCCAAAATAAAAACTACAGCTTTATCTATCTATCGGTTTTTATCTTTCACCAGAAAAGTAAAACCCTTTATAGTTCATAAAAATTTAAACAATTTTCCATTGTTTTAAAAAAACAAAAAAATTCCTGACGGTGAAGTCAGGAACTAAATATATTATTGAAATTAATTTTTGACAACGTAACCATCCTGATTAACAATTTTTTTGCCGTTTCTGTCGGTTACCATTAAAGTATACGGAGCTTTTTTCGCCGAACTCGTTAAATAATTTCTCCAGATCTGGTAAGTATATCCGTTATTATTAAACACATAGTAATAATTTCCGCCCGTTCCATCCGGAATTAATTCTCCGTCCGTAATAATCATACTCGGTTTCGAAGTCACCTTTCCGTTGGCTGCCCACGATTGATACAGATAATTTCCGTTCGGTTGCTTATCAATTTTTATTTTAAACTTTTTCGTTTTAAAAATAAATGATTTCGGAACCTTTTCCTGTTGATAATGGATTTTTGAAACCGGATTTTCATTAAAAGCTGCTGCCTGTACCAATGAAAACTGTGCGATACAAAATACTCCTAATAAAATTTTTCTGATCATTTTCGATGTATATTACACAAAAAATTAATCAAATTTAAAGCCAATTTATAACGATAGGGTTCGTTTTTCGTTTAATTTCACATTAAAAACCACCTGATTTTGATTAAAAAATAATATCGCTATAAAAATAATTATATTGATTATCAGTTAATTAATAAATATTCAGAAAAATATTTAATTTTTTTGAAACAAGTAAATATTTTTCTTGCGTACATTTGTATCATCAAAAGGATCTCGTTCCTTTCTTATCAAAATGAAACTAATTAACTTTAAGTTTTTTCTTTTAAAAGTATCAGAAATCATCTTCACGATTTTCAATACTTCTCCTCCTGCACTTTCTTAATTTTTACGAAAGAATTATCATATAATTCGTACTCTGTTTTTCTTTTATGAAAAAATAGAGCACAATTTCTGTTTTCAAATTTAATCAAACAAAAAAAACAAACAAACTATGGAATTAGGTTTTCATGGCTGGATGATTCCGGTCGTTATTGCACTATTGTGCATCATTTTTTACAAATTTATCTTAAGAATTTTCTTTGGATTAGTGATTGTTCCACAAGACAGAATTGGCTTGGTCACCAAAAAATTCGTGCTTGTCGGTAAGCAGGAACTTCCCGAAGGAAGAATCATCGCTACCAACGGAGAAGCCGGTTTTCAGGCACAGACTTTAGCTCCCGGAGTTTATTTCGGAAAATGGATATGGCAATATTCTATTGATTTTCAGCCTTTCACCGTAATTCCCACAGGAAAAATAGGCTTACTTCTTGCCAAAGACGGGGTAGAACTGGAAACCGGAAGAATTTTAGGAAGAAAGGTAGACTGCGATTCTTTTCAGGATGCAGAAGCCTTTTTAAAGAATGGAGGAAGAAAAGGCCGTCAAACCGCAATTATTGCTCCCGGATCTTACAGAATCAATACCTTATTGTTTGAAATCGAACTTACTGACATGACTCAGATTCCCGATAATGCAGTGGGAATTATCACAACCATGGAAGGAAGTCCGTTGGAAGAAGGACAGATTGCCGGAAAAATCATCAACGACCATAATAAATTTCAGGATGTTGATACTTTTTTAAACAGCGGTGGTTACAAAGGTCTTCAGGAACAGGTGATTTTGGCGGGTTCATATTTCTTAAACCCTTGGTTTACAAAAGTTGAGATGGTAAAAATGACGGAAATTCCGATCGGTCATGTTGGAGTCATTATCAGCTATGTAGGAGAAGAAGGGCAGGATTTGAGTGGGGTAGACTTTAAACACGGAAATATTGTAGAAAAAGGGCACAAAGGAGTTTGGGCAGAACCTATCGGTCCCGGAAAATATCCGATTAACCCTTACATTATGAAAGTGGAACTTGTTCCGACAACCAATTTAGTTTTAAACTGGGCTTACGAAAGAAGCGAATCTCACCAACTGGATAAAAATCTTTCTACGATTACCGTTCGAAGCAAAGACGGATTCCCTTTCAACTTGGATGTTTCGCAGATTATACATATTCCGACATATGAAGCGCCAAAAGTGATTGCCCGTTTCGGAAATATGATCAATCTGGTAAGTCAGGTTTTGGAACCTACCATTGGAAATTACTTCAGAAACTCTGCGCAGGATAGCGATGTAATTGCCTTTTTAGGAACCCGTAAAGAAAGACAGCAGTCAGCCAAAGATCATATCAGCAGTGTTTTGGAACAATATAATGTAAATGCCGTTGATACTTTGATTGGAGCTATTGTTCCTCCTGAAAGTCTGATGAAAACTTTAACAGACAGAAAGTTAGCAGAAGAACAGAAAATTACTTACGAAACTGAAATGCTTGCTCAGGAAACCAGACAGGCTCTGGAAAAAGAAACCGCTGTTGCTGATATGCAGAAAGAAATTGTAAAAGCAGATCAGGGCGTTGTGATTGCAGAAAGAATTGCCGATGCATCCGTGAAAAAAGCAACCGGAGACGCCAATTCCGTAAGATTACAGGCAACTGCGGAAGGAGACAGATTAAAACTTTTAGCAACCGGTGAAGCAGAAAAAACAAGACTTCTCGCAAAAGCCGAAGCCGAAAAAATCGAATTACTGGCAAAAGCAAGTGCAGAACAGATTTCATTAACAGGTAATGCAGAAGCGGAAAAAATCCTTGCTATTGGTAAATCCAATGCGGAATCTTACAAATTGTCTGTGGAAGCAATGGGCGGAAATAATTTCACCCAGCTAAAGATCATGGAAAATATTGCCAGCCAAAACGTAAGAATTATGCCTGAAGTGTTGATCGGCGGAAACGGAGATTCAGCAAACGGAGGAATCAGCGGACTTTTGGGATTACAGCTTTTGGAGCAGGTTCAGAAGAAAAATTTAGAAACGGTTCCTGCGACTGAGGAAAAAGGTGATAACCATGCTTAATAATTTCTGTCAGAATCAGATCAAAAAAAACACAACATCATATATATTCAAAGTACAGAAATTTTTTCTGCTTCACTTTAAAAACTTTTAACCATTCTATATATCTTTTGCCGGATTTCGGTGCAAAAGAGGAAAGCTCCAGATTTTGGAGCTTTTTCCTTTTATGCGGTATAGTTTGCAAATGCTTCTTCCAGACTTTCAAACTTGCCTTTAAATTCGTCAATCGGGCAGTCCTGCAGAATATTTCCTTTATGGATAAGGATCACGCGCGAGCAAAGTGCTTCCACTTCCTGCATGATGTGCGTGGAAAGTAAAACCGTTTTTTGTTGACCGATTTCTTTCACCACATTTCGGATTTCGATGATCTGGTTCGGATCCAGTCCGTTCGTAGGTTCATCCAGAATCAAAAGATCAGGCTGATGAATAATTGCCTGTGCAAGGCCTACTCTCTGTTTGTATCCTTTGGAAAGCTGACCGATCTTTTTAGATTTTTCAGGCGTAATTCCTACGAGCTCAATCACTTCATCTACCCTTGAAGCCGGTATTTTATGAATATTGGCAACAAACTGTAGATATTCTTTTACATACATTTCCAGATACAGTGGATTGTTTTCAGGAAGGAAACCGATCTTCTTCTTGCTTTCGATCTCGTTTTCCGTGATGTTTTTTCCGTTAAAAATTATTTCGCCTTCATCAATTTTCAGTGCGCCGACAATAGATTTCATTAAAGTAGATTTTCCGGCTCCGTTCGGACCCAAAAGACCGATAATTTCATTTTTATCAATGGAAACGTTAATGTTGTTCAGAGCAGTCTGCTCACCAAATTTTTTGGTTAAATTGTTTATTTGAAGAGACATAATTTCGTAATGATCTTTTTGCAAAAATAAAATAAAAAAACTCATCCGTATGAATGAGTTGATGCAATATTTTAAAAAATTTAATTATTTTTTCGACTTCTTACCTGTACCGGAAGCAGATGGTTCTGCGGCTGGTTGAACTGCAGCTTGTTGCGGATTGGAAGCACTCATTGTCTGAGCATTATTCTTGGTTCCGGGTTTTTCATAAAGCGCAGATTTTCCGTTGGTTCTGCCAAAGATTTTATCAATCTGTTTTTTGGTCAGAAGCTGGGATTTTCCTACGAATTTTCTGTTTTTGTTGATATACTGGATAAACTGAACAGTAGGAGTACCATAGTTTTTCTCAAAATGCAGTTCGATAATATCGTTTGGAAGTTCCAGAATGATATTTCCTACAGGAATGTCGATAAATCCGTTTTCAATAATTTCATAAAGTCCGGAAACGTCTTTATTAAGATTCTGAAAAGAAAATGATCTGAAAGTATTAAGGTTGGCGGTGTTCAGATCCTGATAATTGAAAGTAAATTTATCATCTTTTTTATATAAACCTACGGCATTATCTTTACCAATTTCTATCAGAGTTTCGTTTTTCAACACCTTGATCTGTGAGGAAACTGAAATACCGAACATACATACAAATAGTAGAATTATTTTTCTCATGGGTTGATTTTTAATGCTATATAATCTGGTATTCTAAATTAACAAATAAAAACGCGAAAAAGTATTTTTTACTCCCTCAAAACAAATGTAACAATTTTTTTTAATATCTGTTAAAAGGAATTAATAGATAAAATTTATTCTTTTTAGCGTGAATTATATTAAATATTTGAAATTTAATTGTTTATAAAATTAAATTTTAAATTTGTTAATTAATTGATAATTCTTAAAATAGAATTTTGTATTTCATAATATTTTAAAAATCAATCACTTTACCCGATTATAAAAGCAATGCTTTAAATAATTTGTTAGCGAAAACTGTTTAAAATTCAGGGATTGAAATTATTGGCTTAAAAAGAGAAAAGTCCGGAAGGAGTAGAGCTGTTTTTTTCATTTCGTGTACGTTTATTTTCAGGCAAATTTAGCAAAAATAATCTATGAAAATCCTGTTATCCGCGATTACCTGTTATTTTTAATAAGCTGCAACAGCTTGGAAGCCGCCATCGTTCCCATACTGAACCCGTCGTTGATGATGCATTCGTAAGATTCATCAAGATATTTCGGAAGCGTGCCTTCGGTTATCGCAATTACTTTTACATCCGAAGTCTGTACCTTCTTTTTGATAAGAGAACTGTGAAGTCCGGCAAGCGTTTCGTCACTCATAGCAAAGTAACCGTCAAACTGTTCATAGTCCAGAATAATGTTCAGCTTTTCCTTTACGCTTTCTGCAGACTCACAAAAAATAACCTTGCATTCCATTTGCGGATATTCTTTCAGCTTTTGAAGGAAAAAATCCCTTCTAGTTTGGGTGATGTCCAGATTTTCATCCCCAAAAATGGCAAGAATTTTTTTGCACTTATTATTGGCAAGCTTTTCAGCGGCCTTTTCCACATTCAGTTTATTATCAAAAATAATCTGTTCAAAAGAACTCTGAGAAATCGTTTTATCAAACATCACTACAGGAACTTCTATCTCCTTTATTCTGTTCAGGTGAGAAAGATCTTTCGTCTGCCTTGTAAGAGAAATAAGAATTCCGTCCACACGCGAGTTGATGCAGGTAATGATGTTTTCTTCCTCCATTCCCACAGATTCTTCAGAGGACAATACAAAAAAATGATACCCTTCCTTATGCAGCACCGAAGAAATTCCTCTTATAATAGAAGGAATAAAAAACATCGACATTTCCGGAATGATGAGCCCGATAACTTTTGAAGATTTTTTCCTGAAGTTGATCGCAAAATCATTTGGAATATAGTTAAAAGTTTCTGCAGCCTCCTTTACTCTTTGCTTTACGGCATTGCTGATATCGGGGTGATCTTTAAGCGCTCTGGATACTGTAGATACACTGATATTGAGCATTTCTGCGAGGTCTTTTATAGTGACTCTTTTCATTTTTAAGTTAATTGAGGCAATTTTTGGGTTAATTTAGTGATGTTTCGAGGTTAAATTTAAGTTAAAAAATGTTAATATTTTGTTTTAAAAAGTTAATAAAAAGTTAAAATTTTAAGAAGTTATCCACCGCAAACGTTTGCGCAAACGTTTGAAATTAATATAAATTTAACACAAACCAAAAACTACATTTTGAATATGTTAAAAAAAATACTTTTAGACCATAATTAAAAACTCTTAAAAATTATGGAATCAAAAATTTTTACCAGATTGCTCATTTTCGGCGCGATGAATACAGCAGCCTTTATGTTTTCTCAGAGCACAGAAAATGATACAATTACAAGAGGTAAAGCAATCGATGAGGTAGTTATCACAGGTAACTCCAATCCTAAAGCTTCTATTAAAACAAGTACTTCTATTTCTACCTTAAAAATGAAAGATATAGAAAATGCTGCTCCAAGAACAACTGCCGAAATTTTCCGTACTATTCCGGGAATCCGTTCAGAATCTTCGGGTGGGGAAGGAAACTCCAATATTACGGTAAGAGGGGTTCCTGTTTCAGCAGGAGGTTCCAGATATCTATTGATTCAGGAAGACGGTTTACCGGTAATGCAGTTCGGAGATATCGCATTCGGAACACAGGATCAGTTTACAAGATTCGATTCTTTTGTTTCCAGAGTGGAAGCGTTAAGAGGAGGTTCTGCCTCTGTTTTTGCAAGCAATTCTCCAGCGGGGATCATCAACTTCATCACGAAGACCGGAGAAAAAGAAGGCGGAAGCATCACACAGCAGTTAGGATTAAACTATAAAAACTACAGAACAGATTTCGACTACGGAACGCAAATCGCAGATAATACGTTTTTAGCTTTGGGAGGATTCTACAGAATCGGGGACGGACCAAGAAAAACAGGATTCAATTCCAATAACGGAGGACAGTTCAGAGTATCTTTGCTGAAAAAGTTCGAGAAAGGAAGCTTCAGAATTTATGCTAAACTTCTGGATGACAGAACTGCCGCGTATATGCCGATGCCGGTTGCGGTTTCAGGAACAGATGCAGATCCGAAATGGTCTTCTTTATCCAATTATAACATCCTGAATGGTGCTTTACAGACGATCAATCTTCAACACGACAGAACATTAGGAAACGACGGTAATATTTTCAACAGCGATGTTTCAGACGGAATGCATTCCATTTCAAAAACCATTGGTGCAGAATTCAATTATGACCTTGGAGAAGGATGGAAATTTGAAGAAAAAATCCGTTATTCCGCAAACAACGGACAGTTTATCGCACCTTTCCCTGCAAGTGTAAGCAAAGGAAGCGATTTCTTTACGGCGGCTAACTTTACCAATTTCGGAAGTGCAGTGTATTCAGGAACCAATACTCCGGTGGATATGAATGCTTATTACATGAAAATAGCACTTTTCAATGTAAAGCTTAACAACTTCAATAATTTTGTGAATGATTTTAACATCAGCAAAAAATGGAGTAATGTAAAATTCAACGCAGGATTGTACAAAGCTACCCAAAACATTAATATGGACTGGATGTGGAACAACTACATTCAGGAAGTAAGCGACAGCAATGCAAGATTGGTAGATGTTAAAAACCTTTCAGGAACTTTCATTACAGATCAGGGTTTACTTAACTATGGAATGAAAGACTGGGGGAACTTAAAAAGAAATTACAATACGAAATATGACATTACTGCGCCTCACGCACAGATCGAAATCAACGCAACCGATAAATTAACCATCGATGCCGGTGCAAGATATGATATCGGAAAAGTAACAGGAACTTTTTCAGGAGGAACCGTTACCTATACAAGCCGCGATATGAACGGAAACGGGGTAATTGATATTCCTGAACAGTTGGTAGGTTCTAACGACAATATCAATGTTCCTGTAAACTACAGATACGGAATTTTCGGATATTCAGTAGGTGCTAACTATGCTTTAAACAGTAAAAACGCCGTATTTGCAAGAGTGAGCCAGGGTGGAAGTGCTTCTGCGGACAGAATTTTATTCTCCGGATACAATTATACCAATAATGATGATCCTGCATTGGATGCTGTAAAAGTAAACAAAGTAAATCAGGTGGAAGCCGGTTACAAACTGAGAGGAGCAGGATATTTCCTTAATACAACACTTTTCTATGCAGGAACTAAGGAAGCGAATTACGAAGCGACTACACAGAGAAAAACAGAAAACAAATACGAGTCCCTTGGGGTAGAATTGGACGGATATTACAGAATTACAAAAGGTTTTGACATAAAAGCAGGACTTACCTATACTCACGCGGAAATTAAAAACGCACTGGATCCTACCATCGTTGGAAACACGCCTAGAAGAACACCTAAATTCATGTACTCCGTAAACCCTAACTTCAGCGTAGATAAACTGAATGTTGGTTTCTATTTAATCGGAGCAACAAAAGCTTACACTCAGGATTCAAACAAATTAATTATGCCTGGTTATGCGATTGTAAACCCTTATATTTCTTACCAGCTGATGAAAAATCTTTCGGTTAGCGTAAATGCAAACAACATTTTCAACACGATTGCAGTTACAGAAGCTGAAGAAGGATCTATCACGGGAGGAAACGGAATCGTAAGAGCAAGAACGCTTCCGGGAAGCAGCTACAGCGCAAGTGTAAAATTTGACTTTTAATACTTTTACCTCTAAATGTGGAATGAATGAAAGTTCATTCCGCATTTTTTTCAAAAAAATACAATATGTTTAGACAGGAAGCCATTGAAATTATAAGGAAAGCCATTACAGAAGAAGGAATTCTGGCATCTGCACAACAAAGAGACAACTACGCAAGAGTATGGGCGAGAGATTCTATGATGACGGGATATGCCGGAATTTTAGTAAATGATGAAGAAATTCTTGCCGGACTGGAAAAATCTGTTCTTACACTCGCTAAACATCAAGCGGAAAACGGACAGATCCCTTCCAATGTGGTGAATGATAAAGCAAGCTACGGAACACACGTAGGAAGAACCGACGCCACAACTTGGTGGATCGTTACAACCTGCGAATATCTTACAAAAACGCAAAATCAGGAAATTAAAAACAGTCTGAAAGAAAAAATTTACAAAGCCCTTTCCTGTCTTAAAAGCTGGGAATACAACCAGAGAGGTTTGGTGTACAGTCCGTTGGGCGGAAACTGGGCAGATGAATATGTAACTTCCGGATATACTTTGTACGATAACGTTCTGAGATATTGGGCTTTAAAAAATGCTGCTGAAGTTTATAATGATGAAACATTAAAAACTGTAGCAGAAAATACAAAAAATCTGATTCAGGAAAATTTTTATAAAAATGAAAATGCTTCAGATTCAGCTAAATATCACGAAACGGCTTATGCTAAAGTTACCGCAAAACCCTATTTCTACGCTTCGCTGAATGCAAACGGATATGACGGACGTTTTGATCTTGCAGGAAATGCACTCGCTCTTTTACTGAATTTTGATCTGGATACAAACGCTTTTTCAGAATTTTTAAATGGAGTAAATGAGGAATTCAGACATTGGATGCTTCCTGCTTTTTATCCCGTGATTTTTCCCGGAGATGACGACTGGCGTCTGCTGGAAAACAACTATAGCTACAGCTTCAAAAACGAACCCTATCATTTCCATAACGGAGGTTCATGGCCGATATTTTTAGGCTGGCTTTGTCTCGGACTTAAACAGAAAGGCGTAAAAGATATTCCTGAAAAAATCCTGAAGCAGTACGAAGAACTGATGAATGAAAAAGGAGAGCATTTCAGAGAATACTATTCCACAGATCTGCTGTTGCCATTGGGAACAGAGCAGCTTTGCTTTTCGGCATCGGGATATCTTTTAATGACTTATTAAAGTACAGTTTTTCAAATTTTTCATCTTAAAAAAGTAAAAAATGGTCGGCGACGTTATAGAATTAAAAGAAAAACATCTGGCTACAGCCAAAGAAATAACAGCATTATTGAAAAAAAACTTTCTCCTGGATGGAAAGCAGAAAATTGCGATCGGGATTGCAGGAGAAAGCGGAAGCGGAAAATCGGTAACTGCTTTTGCCTTAAAGAAAATTCTGGAGCAGGAGAATGTGAAAAGTCTGGTTTTGCAGATGGACGATTATTTTAAACTTCCTCCGAAAACTAACCACGAGAATCGGTTAAAATCTCTGGACAATGTAGGAATTCAGGAAGTAGATCTTGAAAAATTATCTCAGAATATAAAAGATTTTAAAACAGAATCTGCGGAGATTGAAAAGCCTTTGGTTTACTACAGCGAGAATCTGATCAGCAGTGAAAAAATCGGCACTTCAGGGTACGAAGTCATCATTGTGGAAGGAACCTACATTCTCGAAATTGAAGAATTTGATTTTAAAATTTTCATAGACCGCAATTACAGAGACACTCACGAAAACCGGATGAAACGCAATCGTGACGAGCAAAGTGACTTTGTAGAAAAAGTTTTGGAAATTGAACATCATATTATCCGCAGTTTCAAAAATAATGCAGATCTTATTCTCGGAAAAAACTATGAACTTGTAAACACAGATTTATGAACGCAAAAAGAATCATTCCGCGCCTGAGTTTCTGGCAGATCTGGAATATGAATGTCGGATTTTTCGGGATTCAGTACAGTTTCGGGCTTCAGCAGACTGCGGTTAATCCCATCTATTCGTTTTTGGGAGCTCACGCAGAACAGCTTCCCATTCTCAATCTGGCGGGTCCCATTACCGGATTGCTGATCCAGCCGTTAATCGGAGCCATCAGCGATAAAACATGGAGTCCAAAATGGGGGCGCAGAAAACCGTTCTTTTTGTTAGGAGCATTATTCTGCAGTATAGCCTTGTTTTTATTTCCTTTCAGTTCTACCATCTGGATGGCAGCGGGACTTTTATGGATTTTGGATGCCGCAAACAATACCGCAATGGAACCTTACCGCGCTTTCATCGGAGACAAACTTCCGGAAGATCAGCAGACATTTGGTTTTCAGATGCAGAGTCTTTTTGTGGGAGCGGGGATTACCCTTGCCAATCTTTCGTTATTTGTTTTTCAGAAATATTTAGGCGGAAATTCTGCAAGCGGAGGAATTCCTGTATGGGTTTATTATTCCTTCTTTCTGGGTTCGTTCTGTTCAATCGCATCTGTAGCGTGGTCTGTGTATAAAACACCCGAAATCCCGCCAACGGAAGAAGAAATTGAAGAATTAAGAATCGCAAAAGAAAAAAGTACATTTTTCACACCTTTTATAGAAATTATTGTCGCAATAAAAGAAATGCCGAAAGTTCTCTGGCAACTCGCACTGGTTTATCTTTTCCAGTGGTACGCACTTTTTGTCTATTGGCAGTTCATCACGCCGATGCTGAAATCGTCGCTGTACGGAATTTCCGAAGCGGATGAATCTAAAGCCAATAATTTTCTGGAAAGTGCAAAAAACGGCGCTTCAATTGTTGCAGAAGACCTAAGCTGGGCAAAAGAAATACTGCATCAGGTTGAGGTTGCGGTAGGACAGACCGGATTAATGAACGGTTCCTATAACATCGTTACGATGCTTTCCGCTTTGCTCTTGGTTCCCTTCGCTAAAAAATTTGGTTCTAAAAACACATATATATTTTGTTTGTTCCTTACAGGTTTAGGCATTATGACCTTACCTTTTATTAAAAATGAATACTTCATTCTGCTTCCGATGGTTGCATTGGGAATCGGATGGGCTTCAATGATGGGATTGCCGTATTCTATGGTTTCTCCATCCATTCCTCACAGCAAAAGAGGAATTTATATGGGAGTGATCAATATGATGATTGTTATTCCGATGCTCATTCAGACCTTATCCTTCGGTTTTATCTTTAATAATTTTCTGGGAAATAATCCTTCTTCGGCTATTATTTTAGCAGGAATTCTGTTTGTAGTGGCTGGAAGCTGCGTCTTTTTAATAAAACCCGATGGGGCTAAAAAAGTAGAATAAATGTAAAGAGATCTTCATATTATTTGGTTAGGAAGCAGGCTGCAAATTTTTTTTTGCAGCCGCTTTTTTTTATGGCAAACCTGTTTAAGCTTAATCGTTATAACCTTCGCAAAGGCGCAAAATATTCATTAAATACGGTCTTGTCTTAAGGCGCAAAGATTCTATCTGCGATAAAATTATATTGAAAGTCTTTGATTTTCCTGCGTCCTAAAAGATTTGGGATTAATAAAAAACTTGCGTCCTTGCGTTTTCCAATAAGAATATTTTTATTTTAAAAAAGTGTAGACAAACCCGGTATATATCAGTTTTCAAACTGTAATTCCCTTTACTGTAAAATAAAACCGGATCAACATAAAATCGTTTGTTTTGGCTTACATTTCGTTTGAAGATCGTATCAAAAAACAATTATTAAAATTCATAAAACTTTATATTCCGGTTTTTTTAGTAGTTTTTAATAATTATATTTGATTATTTAAATTGAATTATGAATTCTCCTCAGAATATTTCCCCTGAAAAATTATTGTCTGTACTATTTTATTCTCCCAACGCAACGGCTGTTTATCAGGGTGATGATATCAAAATCATAAGCGCAAATGAAGCCATGATTAATTTTTGGGGAAAAGGCAGCAGTGTTGTAGGAAAAAATATTCTGGATGCTGTTCCCGAATTAAAAGGGCAGCCTTTTTTTGATATTCTGCAGAATGTATGGAGATCCGGACAAAGTTTTATAGCGAAAGATTATCCCGCTATACTTAATATCGACGGAGTGCTTCAGAAATTTTACTTCGATTTTGAATATAAGGCAATTCTCGATTCTTCAGGGAAAACCGAATATATACTTCACACCGCATCTGAAGTTACAGAAAGACAGGAAGCTTTAAAAATGGTGGATGAAAAATCTAAGTCTGAGCAGAAACTAATTAATGATCTTTCCGCACTTAATGAAGAATATCTTGCCACCAACGAAGATCTGAGTTCTAAGCATGAAGAGCTTTTTAGCGTTAACAATAAGCTTTTACAGACCAGAAAAGAACTGTTAACCGCCAATCATACTTTAGCTGAAAACGAAAAAAGATTCAAAACTTTGGTGGAAAAAGCTCCTGTAGCAATGGCTTCTTTAAAAGGAGAGAATTTTGAAATAGATATTGTGAACGATATGGTTCTGAATATCTGGAACAAAGACCGATCAATTGTCGGGATGCCTTTGCAGGATGCACTTCCGGAACTGATCGGACAATCATTTATTGATATTCTCACGGAAGTGCATGAGAAGGGAGAACCTTATTTTGGCAAAGAAAACAGGGTTCTGATAGAAAAAAACGGACTGCTTGAAGAGCTTTACCTCAATTTTGCGTATCAGCCGATATTTGATGAAAATAATAAAAGCACATCTGTTCTCGTGGTGGCAAATGATGTTACCGAGCTGGTACAATCCAGACATTCGCTTACTGAAATAAAAAACAGGCTTGAAATTGCTCTGGATGCAAGCAAATTGGGCTCCACGGAAGTAGATCTTGAAACCGGAATGATGCAGAGCAACGATCAGTTTAAATATAATTTCGGATATATGCCCGAAGAAGAATTCAATTATCCGGATCTCTTTGAAGCGATGCTTCCCGAATACAGGGAAAAAGTGAAAAGTCTGGTACAGGAAGCCATTAGAACCAACGGCATCTATAAAGCAGAATATCCTGTAAAATGGAAAGACGGCTCCATCCACTGGATTCAGGCGCACGGAAGACCCAGATATAATAAAAACGGTGTTGCGGACAGAATGGTGGGAATGACTTCCGACATCACAGAAAAAAAACTTGCGGAACAGCGCAAAGACGACTTTTTAAGTGTTGCCAGTCACGAACTTAAAACTCCGCTAACCGCTGTAAAAGCTTCCATACAATTGCTGAACAGGATAAAAGACCGTCCTTATTCTGAAATTCATACCCGCCTTATAGAACAGTCGGATAAGGAGATCGAGAAAATGCATATGCTGATTGATGATTTGCTGAATATGAGCAGATTAGGGCAGGATCAGTTAATGCTCGAATACGGAGTTTTTAATCTGCACGAGATGCTGAGTAAAAGCTGCAGCCATGTACGATTCGAAAATAAATATCAGCTTATTTTAAAAGGAGATGAAAATCTGATGGTGTATGCCGATGAACACAGGATAGAACAGGTTGTGGTAAATCTCGTGAATAACGCGGTTAAATATGCCAAAGATTCCGAAGAAATTCATATTTCCATAGAGTCACTGGAAAATGAGATCAAAGTTTCTGTCCGCGATTTCGGAAACGGCATTTCGGAATCTTTACTTCCTCATCTTTTCGACCGTTATTACCGTGTGGAGCATATGAGCAAATCTTATTCAGGGCTTGGTCTTGGATTATATATCTGTTCTGAAATTATTAAAAAGCATTCGGGAAAAATTGGAGTTGAGAGTAAGCTGGGAGAGGGAAGTACATTCTGGTTTACTCTTCCTGATAAAAAGGTAAGTTAATAATAAACAGAACCAAAAAACAATTCTAAATTGTTTATCTATCTTTGAGAATTCAAAAAAATGCATTCGTCCAATTTATAAAATTCTGACGAATGCGGAATTTGAAGCTTGTTTATAATAGAGATTGTACAATTCTTTTTCCTGCGGTATCACAAAAATCAAGTCCGGAATAGTCCGGATTTAATCCTGCAATATACGGAACTGCCATAATGTAAAGATCTTCTGTAACTTTTCCGTAATAATCCAGAGCCTGAAAATGATCGTTAATATTCAGTCCGTCTACCCGAAGATAATAATGATCAGGTTCCGTTTTCATAATATGGCTGCTGTCTTTTTCAAATTCACTTTTACCTTTTTCAGGATCTCTGAATTTGATGTATCCAGAACTGATGAATCTTCCGTTTTTCAGACCTTCAAAAGGAATGCTGTTAAATTGAACCGGCTGCTGACCAATGGCATCGATATAAAGTCTGTAATGATCGGATTTTTTATTTCCTTCTTCATCCGTATAATGATAAATGATTCCTTCTTCCTCATGAGATTCAATATGGCTTTCATCATCCACACTTATTAAATTCAGTACTCCTGCATCATAAAGCGCAATAAGCTCTTTGTAAGAAGATTGTGGAAGAGAAGCAATGATCACCGAAATAAGCGGAAGCAGGGTTTTTCTGAGTCTCATCATATCTTCTGCTGAAAAATGTTTGGCAGGATAATTAATCGCATAGCTGAAAGCAGACAGCGTTTCTTTCCATGCAATGGTCTGATGTCTTTCTATTGATTTTTCTGCTTCAGCATATTCAGCTTTAAAAAGCTGGAAACTATCCAGTTTTTCTCTCAATTCAAGCATTTTTTCAACAAATTCTTCAATCGTGAGGTCTTTTATTTCGTGATAAAATTTTTCATTCTTCTTTCTCAGCGGTTGTTTAAAATTCAGGTCGAACACATAATCCAGATCCACAAAGCCGTTATGTTCCTGTTTGTATTTTTGGATTTCATCATGAGACATGATCCAGCCTTCAGAATAGGGACTTCCTTCGGAATGAAACCTTAAAGCAGGAAGAAATCCCCTTTTCGAAAATAAGGTAATGGAAAAATTTTTGTTTTCTTCATTAATCTTAAATTTCAGATCGTCATTCTCTTTGATGTATGTTCCGTTTAATCTCGCCAGAGTTTTTACCGCATCTACTGCGGTAAGTGAGGTTCCGCGGATCGCAACCGGATGATCGGAAGTGCGTTCAAACTTTGAAGGAGGATAAGGAGAATCGTACCATCCTTTGCTGCGGGTTTCGTTTTCAGAAGACCACTGATGTCCGGTGCAGATAATTACTTTAGACACGTTGTGAGCATCACCGGATTCTGTAATTACCGTAAAAAAATCATCATTTTTCCTGTCAATATCTACAACTTTTGTATTTTTAAAAACTTTGACCTTAATATTATGCTGACCGACAGTTTTCAGTAAAATATTGAACTGATCTTCCAGATAATTTCCTAAAAGAAGTCTGGGAATTACTTTGTATTCATTGATGTTTCCTTGGTTTGTGCTCACAAAGTCCGGATAATCTTTCAGATCTTTTTTTGTCACAAAATCGGTGAAGGACTGTGGTAATTCCGGAAGTTCATTGGCGGAAACATTGGCAACGTGCTCAAAATTTGCTCCATAATGACTGTAAGGCATTCCAGATCCTAAAGCTTCGCTTTTTTCGAAAATATAAAGTTCTTTTGGGTAAACTTTTTCTGCAATAAGATGTTTCACAACAAATAAAGCAGCCGGTCCGCCTCCGATAAGGGCAATACTATCGATATTCTTCATGGATAATTGGTTTATATAATCGCAAAAAGAGAGTTGAAAAACTCTCTTTATGGGTGATGAAATTTGTTTGTTAATTTCTTGCTTCAAGATTTTCAAATTTTGAGTAAGAAGATTTCAGATGATGAAGCTGATCCGAAACGAGTCTTGAACATTCTGGAGAGAGATCTCCGCTGTCCAGAGCATTCTGATAGGCATCGATGGCTGCTTTTTCTCCGAAAACAACATTTTCCAGCGTAGATTCGTCTTTATCTGCTGAAAAAGCATTTTTTACATCAATCCATGCTCTGTGAAAAGCTCCTGCGGTACTGGTTGTATTATCTGCCTCACCGCCATGCTCGTTAATGTGTGTTATCAGATCATTTTTCATAGTCTGAGACTGCGAAACCATCTGGTCATAATCGCTTCTCAACGCCGGATGAGTGTCCCATACTTTGTCTTCCACTTTTGAAAATCCTTCAATCCTGTCATTGGTAATGTTCAGTAAATCGTTTAGTACGGCTACATTTTTTTCGTTGTTCATATTTAAATTTTTTATTTGGTGTCCTTCATACTTTACAATAAATATGCCTTTTTAAAGCACTTCCGGATTATTTACGTTTTTATTGTGAGAAATTGGAAATATTCTATATTTGTGAAAATTAATAATCATGCTAAAAGTCATCGTCATTGATGATAATCTTGAAGTCAGGAAAAAACACTGTACTCTGATAAAAAATAACTGCCCAAATCTTACTTTAGTAGGAGAGGCACATTCTGTAGAATCCGGTATAAAAGTGATAGAGCAGTTTTCTCCCGATATCGTTTTTCTGGATACCCAGTTTTCTGACGGAAGCAGTTTTGATCTGCTCGAAAAATTAAGTCCGAATACATTTAAACTCATATTTATAACAGACTGTGAGAATTCTGCCGTAAAAGCATTCCGTTTTTCAGCAGTTGATTATCTCTTGAAGCCATTGAAAACAGAGGATTTGATAGAAGCAGTAAAAAAAGCCGAAGAATCAGTAAGGAAAGAACTTTTCGATATCAAATTCAGTTATTTGTTTTCTAATCCTGAACGTCCTAAAAATATTCAGAAACTTAGATTGAAGACAACGGATAAAATTTACTCGGTTAATATTCAGGATATTGTCAATTGCCAGTCCGAGAAGAATTATACCACATTTCATTTTATCAACGCACCGAAATTAGTTGTTTCTACCAATTTAAAAGAATATGAAAATATTTTAACTCCTTTTAATTTCTTCAGAACCCATCAGTCCCATCTTATTAATATGTCTTATTTTGATCATTATGTAAAATCGGATGGCGGTAATACGGTAATGATGAAAAATAACGCAGCCATACCACTTTCGGTGAGAAAGAAAGAGGAATTTCTGGCATTGCTGGATCATCTTCATGTGTAAAACTGAGTACAGATTTGCTCGTAAACCTTACGAATTTACCGGTAATCCTTACAAATGTTCATTTGTCGGAATTGCTATTTTGCTTTCGTTTATTATTGCATTTTGAATTTTTATAAAAAATAAAATATTCAAAAAAGAAGAAAAATTTTATAATTTAACTAAACAAACCATGAAAAAAAGATCATTTTTTTTGATTCCGATTCTTTCGGCTGCATTACTTTTAAATTCCTGCGGACAGGAACCTGTAAAAATAGAAATAGGCAAAGAATTTAAAATAGAAAACAATCCCATTACCATTCTGAAGTTTGAAGAAATGAAAGTTTTGCGCTCTGAGAAGGAGAAAATGATTAAAATTGCCCCAAAAGGGAAAAAATATATTTATCTGGAGGTTAAAAATCCGAAGGATGAAATGATTTTCCTGAAAGTATTCAGCAAAGATAAAGAGATTAAAGCAGCCAATGATCTTATGTATTTCGGTCATGATATAGATACAGGATTTGAAGATGCCTATTTTCTTGTAGATGAAAATACAGTAATTGATAAAATCGTAATCAATACCCCTGCTGATACAGAATATACTGTGATAAACCCGGCTGTAACTAAAGATAAATCTTCTATTCCTGACGCAGTATACGGAATTATAGATGCTTATACCACAGAAAAACCCATTGGTCTTTTGGAAGGTTTTGCGCCTTATGTTGAAGAAGGGAAAAATGTTCATTCCATTGCAACACAGGATGGGGAAATCATGGCAAGTAATATCATGAGCAACAAAGCAGAACTTTCTTATTTTACAGAGGACGGAAAAACGTATGTCTTCCATATTCAAAATATTTTGGGAAGCAGCGGAACAGCGACAACACATTGGCAAAACGGGAAAATTACCAGTATAGAAGTAGTTGAATAATTAAAAAAAATCGAATAACATATTTAATTTAAACAGTTTATGAGAGTATTGACTTTAATATTTATGGTTCTTGCATTTTTGGTAGGCAGTACTTGTTCCGGCTTACTATTCAAAAATATTGAGAGCAGAATGGGAGGCGATGACTACAGTATTGTAGATAAAGCCCATCAACAGATTGATGATCTGAAAAAACAGGGAATCGATATTACAAAAATAGATGATCCTCAGGTAAAAGAAAGCCTTGAGATTCTGGAAAAAGTACCCCCGAAATGGAAGGTAGATACAGCCGGAATTCTGGGTATTGCAGTAACCGTTTTAGCATTTGTCATGATTGTTATTGCCTTTATGAAAAAAAATGCTGTAAGAGCTGTCAGTTTACTGGTGATTGTTTTATCGCTTGCGCTGTGGATCATTGCTCCGGATATAGAGGCTGGAAAATATTCAGGAATCAATCCGAAAACAATGGCTTTGATCGGGTTTTTAGGTTTGGCAGTTTCAGCAGCTTTTGCATTCATGAGTTATCAGTTGTATCTCAAAAAACTTTCAAAAAACTAGAACAATGGATACATTAGGAATTATAGGAACTATTTTGATGTTCATAGGATTCGCAAGTGCTGCGTGGGCTGCAATTCTTTACGTGTTTTCTCTCAGTGCGGTGGCGGGAACCAAATTGTCAAAAAAAGTAGGAACAGCCAATGAAAGAACAGACGAATATCTTGAACAGGGAAAATCCATGTCCAAAGCAATATTTAAAAAGCTAATCTTGAGATTGGCAATTGGCTGCGCAGGCTGGCTGATGTCGTACCTAGCAACAGGACATGCATAAATTTCTTAGAATTATATATAAAATAAACCTTGCGTATGCGAGGTTTTATTTTTTCGTTTAAAAAAGAAACTTTAGTATTTTCATGAGAGATTTGTTTAAACTTTTTATTTAACTTGAAAAGTCACAAAAGATAGATTGAAATCTTATTTTAAAGTAATAATGACAGATAAAAAAGATAACAAAAGTCTTAAAGATCCTCGATTTTTGATCTTTTGAGCACTTTGATTATTGATGCATAAAGTTATTAGCGACTTTAAGTTAATTTAAAAATTAGTTTAAACATATTTTAGTTAAGTTTTTAATGAATTTAAACACAAACTTTAAAAAATAAATATGGAAAAGGCAGAAAAAATCTCCGCAGAACAGATAAATGAAGTAAAAGAAACCCTTGCAAATACCGCGGTAGGCGAACTGGAGCAGGGAGAAGATTTTGAAAAATTAGATTACACGACTGTAGAATTCGGATACATTTATCTGAGAGACGGAAAGTATGAATCGCTCTTTAAAATCATAACTGATAAAAGGATCGTATTTTTTGCTGCACAGAAAGGAGGTCTGATGCGTTTGCAGGATTCATTCACAGAAGGACATTTTCAGGCCACAACTAAGCAGATGATGGCTTTCCACGGAGACTGGAAATAAAAATATCCGCGAAAACAATTCAGAAAATAAAGACAATGACAGCATTCATAGAGATGTTGTCATTTTTATTTTGCTGAATTCAGAATATAATGTTGAGGTTTGAAGTATTATATTTCAAAAACCTTAAATTAGAATCTGTAAATTATCTTAAGCTTAAAATAAATCTAAATTCATAATAAATAACTGAAATGAGTTTACATCATTTCGTATCAGTCTGAGAAAAATATTGCTTTCGAATTTCTTTAAAAGCAATTGAATTTTCGTCTACCACTTATTTAAGGAATAAAATTTGTACCTTTATTTACCAATTACCATTATATTATGAAAGCCCATCTGTTATCAGATAAATCGGTAAAGCAGATAGAAATCGTTAAAGTTAAGGACAATATCAGTTTTCATTATACGGATGATGTCTCTGTAGAAGAACCGTTAGAAATAAGAGTTTCCTATTATTCAGCAGATAAAAAAGAATCTAAAAATATATCGGTTACCATGAGAACCCCCGGAAATGATGAAGAACTGGCGGTTGGGTTTTTATTTACAGAAGGAATTATAACCGATAATAAACAGGTTAAAGCCATTTATTCTTCAAAGGAAGAATGTTCCAGAAACAGCGGAAATATTGTTATTGTAGAATTAAATGAAGGTTTTGTTCCCGACCTTATGAAAACTGAAAGAAACTTCTATACAACGTCCAGTTGCGGCGTATGCGGAAAAGGATCCATAGAATCTATAAAAACAGTGAGAATTTTTAAAGATCAAAAAAGGCAAAACACAGAAGTCTCTCTGGATACGATCTATCAATTATCCGAAAAACTACAGTCGTTTCAGAATAATTTCAGTGCTACAGGCGGAATACATGCTTCCGGTATATTTGATCCGGAAGGCAATCTTCTGGCTTTGCGCGAAGATGTAGGAAGACACAACGCTCTGGATAAACTGATAGGTTATGCATTATCTGCAGATTTGCTTCCTATGGACAATAAAATTTTGGTTCTGAGCGGAAGAGCCAGCTTTGAACTCATTCAGAAAGCAGCAATGGCAGGAATTGCAACTGTTGCCGCAATAGGAGCGCCTTCAAGTCTGGCAATAGACCTTGCCAAAGAATTTGATATTACTTTATTAGGCTTTCTGCGGAACAACCGGTTTAATATCTACCATTCCGCAAGCCATTTTAAAATTGAAAATCTATTATGAAAATAAGAATAAAAGACAACTCCGTAAGATTTCGCCTCACTCAGTCTGAAGTAGCAGAACTCGGAAAAAACGGAAAAATTTCAAGTACCACACAATTTATAGACCGTCCTTTTATCTATTCTATTGAAAAAACAGAAGACGCAGAACTCTCATCGGCTTTCATCGATAATACCATGGTTTTAAAAATGCCTGAAACCATGATCGCTGAATGGATTTCCACCGACAGGGTAGGATTTGACGGACAATCCGGTCTGGTGAAAATTTTAGTAGAGAAAGATTTTGTCTGCATCGATAATACATTGGAAGATCAAAGCGACAATTATCCTAATCCGAATTTAAAATGCTAATTTTTTTCATTTTTTAAAAATGTAGAAGTCATGGGAAATAAAGAGGTATTCAATAAAAAAGAAGAAAACAGCGGACAGCCTTCGGCGGAATCTCCTTATAAATTAATGAATCTTAAACTTAAACCGCCAAAAGATTGGGCAGCAGGAGTTCCTGCAGTCGTTCATTCACTGGAACAGCTGGTTCTCAATGCCTCAGTCCTTCGTGGCGGAAGAGCACTTTTTACCATGAACCAGTTTGACGGATTCGACTGTCCAAGCTGTGCATGGCCCGATCCGGATGACGAACGTTCCAAACTCGGAGAATACTGCGAAAACGGAGCAAAAGCTCTGGCTGAAGAAGCAACCTCAAAAAAAATAGGAGCAGAATTTTTTAAAGAGAATTCGGTATACGATTTAGCCAAAATGACGGATTTTGAAATCAGCCAGTTAGGAAGAATTGCAGAACCGATGTATCTTCCGGAAGGAGCAACACATTATCAGCCGATAAGTTGGGACGATGCTTTTGCAAAAATTTCAGAAAAATTAAATGCTCTGGATTCTCCCGATGAAGCTATATTTTACACCTCCGGAAGAACCAGCAATGAAGCAACCTGGGTATATCAGTTGTTTGCCCGTGAATTCGGAACCAACAACTTCCCCGATTGTTCCAATATGTGCCATGAAACTTCAGGATATGCACTTTCCAGAAGCATTGGTATCGGAAAAGGAACCGTAAAACTGGAAGACTTTTATGATACCGATCTCATCATAATTATCGGACAGAATCCGGGAACCAATTCACCGAGAATGCTTTCTGCCCTTACAAAAGGAAAGAAAAACGGAGCAAAAATTATAGGCATCAATCCGCTTCCGGAAGCAGGGTTGAAAGGATTTAAAGATCCTCAGAACGTTCGTGCCTTACTCAATAAGCCTTTTGAATTGTCAGATCTGTATCTTCCTGTCAAGATCAATGGAGATATGGCGCTCTTAAAAGCCCTTCAGATCCTTGTACTGGAAGAAGAAGCAAAAAATCCCGGAAAAGTATTGGATCAGGATTTTATATCAAACAAAACAGCAGGTTTCGAAGCACTGGCTGAAGAATTAAAACGATATGACCTCAATTTTTTATCTGAACAATGCGGAATTTCTGTTGAAAGTCTGAAAGAAGTAGCGCAAATGATCGCTTCAAAAAAACGCATGATTATTTGTTGGGGAATGGGAATTACGCAGCAGCACAACGGTGTTGAAATGATCTACAATATCGTGAACCTTTTACTAATGAAAGGAAGCATTGGAATTCAAGGCGGCGGAGCTTGTCCTGTACGCGGTCACAGCAATGTACAGGGAAACAGAACATTGCTTATCAACCATCATCCCACCAAAGAACAGCTGGACAGACTTGAGGAATATTATGGTTTTAAAGTACCCCGAAAAGGAGGCTATGATGTGGTAAAATCGCTGAAGGCGATGCATGAAGGAAAAGTAAAATTCATGTTCTGTATGGGAGGGAATTTCCTTTCCGCAGCTCCCGATACCAGCTTTACAGCAGAAGCAATGCGCAATCTCGAAATGTCGGTGATGGTTTCTGTAAAACTGAACAGAAATCACCTGATTCATGGCAAAGAAGCCCTGATCTTACCGGTGATTTCCAGAAGTGAAAAAGATATTGTAAACGGAGAAATTCAGCATATAAGTACCGAAAATTCAATGGGCGTGATACAGGCTTCCAAAGGAATTCTAGACACGATTTCAGAACATCTAATCAATGAAACCCATGTTGCCTGCAGAATGGCAAAAGCGGTTTTGGGAGAGCGTTCCGTAGTGAATTGGGATAAATTCATCAACAGTTATGATGCCATTCGTGATGATGTGGAGCAATGCATTCCGGGATTTGAAAATTACAACGAAAGAGTAGTGCAGAAAGCTGGTTTTTATCTTCCGAATTCAGCGAGAGACGGAGTTTTCAACAGTGAATTCCATCCGGGAAAAGCAGCCTTCAATATAACATCCGTACCCGATAATTCGCTTGCCGATGATGAATATCTGATGGGGACCACCAGAACACACGACCAGTTCAATACAGTAGTTTATGGTTTAAACGACCGCTACCGTGGAATTTTCAATGAAAGGAGAGTGGTGATGATGAACGAAAAAGACATTGAAAAAGCTGGTCTGAAAGAAGGAGACCACGTAGATCTTTTCAATTATGATGATGGTATAGAAAGAATTGCACCGCTTTTTATTGTGGTAAAATATCCTATTCCGCAGAAAAGCACCATGACCTATTTCCCGGAAACCAATGTGTTGGTATCCATCAACAATGTAGTGAATGGAGCCAATATGCCCGCTTCCAAATATGTCCGAATCAAAATCAGAAAACACAATCCTGATATTTTTAAAAAGATCGACGAGCATATTATTGCCGCATCCGGAACAAGTTTGGAGTAATGCAATCGCTGTTATGAATCATTTTAAGCTTTAAAAACAACTTAAAATATATATCAGCTACGGAATAGTCATCGGATAAGTTTAAAATCTAAAATATTTTATAGTTCAATAATGATTATAAGAAAAAAGGAACACTGGTTCAGAATGCTTTTTGTATGGCATGGCTCCGTTTTGCCCGCTCTGCTTCCCCGTCTGGGATTGCTGTTGGCTTTTTCTTTACTGGTTACCTATTTTCACGGAAATATTTTTTCGTTTAAAGTTCCGCTGAATCCCGCACCACTTACCCTGTTCGGATTTGTTCTGGCATTATTTCTTGGTTTCAGGAACAATGCAAGCTACGACAGATTCTGGGAAGGAAGAAAACTGTGGGGAAATCTGCTGAATACTTCACGAACACTTACGCGACAGGCAATGACGTTGGGCAATAAAAATGATGATGTTTCTCTTCATAATTTCGTTCAGCTTATTAGTGCATTTGCTTTTGCGCTGAAGCATCAACTGAGAGGAACAGATGGCTACGAAGATTTAAAATCCAGACTTAATGATGAACACCTGAAAATCGTTGTAGCATCAAAATATAAATCCGCTGTTATTATACGGCTGCTTGCCGAATGGGTTCAGAAATTGAAAAATGAAGCTGTTCTTGATTCTGTACAGCAGACACGTTTTGATGAAAATTTTGATAAGCTCTCCGATATTCTTGGCGGCTGCGAAAGAATCATTTCAACTCCTATTCCGTACAGCTACAGAGTTCTGCTGCATCGTACAGTGTACATTTATTGTTTTTTGTTACCTTTCGGTCTTGTAGATTCGCTCGGATGGTTCATGCCGCTTATTGTGGTCTTTATAGCATACACATTTGTTGCATTTGAAGCCATTGCCGATGAAATTGAAGAACCGTTTGGAACGGATGCCAATGATTTAGCCTTAAATACAATGTGCCACATGATCGATGAAACGATCCACGAAATCACAGGAAAATCTATTGCTGTGCCTCAAAAAACGTCTCAGAATATTATTGATTAGGACTGTTGTTTATAATAAGTTTTTTAATGTATTTCCGAAACTTTTACATATTATTTCGTAAGATTTCCTTTGCTTTGATCAGCTCTTCGGGCGTATTTACATTCATTAAAAAATCCGGATTTTCAGCTTTCAGTATTTTTGCATCACTGTCAATTAGAGTCTTTCTTAATGAAGTTTTTCCTGTTGAAAGCAACTGAAGAAGCAAAGGATAGCTTTTGGGTTCCCAGATGGCAATTAATGGTTCCGGTAATCCGTCAGAAGGGCTTGCATAAGCTGTTGCCATTTTTTCAGGATCTCTGGATTGTATGATAAAATCTATTGAACTTTGGTCTAAAAGAGGAAGATCACAGGCAATAACCAGCCATGCTTTATCCCTCTGAAAATGGAATGCGGAAAGCAATCCTCCAAAAGGTCCCATATTTTGAAAAGTATCGGGAAGCGCTTTATAATCCCTGTTAAAATTTTCAAGCTGATCCTGTCTGCAGGAAATAAATACTTCATCACAGAATGGAGCTAAAATATCTGTCGCATGATACCGCTGTTCTTTGCCGTGCCAGTTGATTTTGTCTTTAGGATTTCCCATCCGCAGACTTTTTCCTCCGGCAAGGACGAGTCCGTTTAATTTTGGAAAATCATTCTTGGAAAGCATACTGCAAATATACTGAATGTTTTTCGGCAAAAGATTGCTTTAAACCCTACAAATATTCGGCGATACACAAACTTCTGAACTAAATTTAAAATTAACCTGAAAAAGTTCGCTATTTTTATAAATGAATTAGAATGTTATGATGGATAATGATTTTATTTACCTTGATTATAACGCTACAACTCCGGTTGATAAAAGGGTAGTGGATGTGATGCTGCCTTACTTCAATGACTTTTATGCAAATTCAGGAAGTTCCCATCTTTTCGGGCTTACTGTAAAAGAAGCCGTTGAAAATGCATCTGAAGAAGTAGCGGAACTCATTGGCGCAGATACTAAGGAAATTATTTTCACATCCGGAGCGACGGAATCTGTAAATTTTGCTATAAAAGGACTTAAAAAAGATCATGGTAAAAACCATATTATCACAGTTTCCACAGAGCATAAAGCCGTTTTAGATACCTGTGTGCAACTCGAAAAAGATGGATTTCAGGTCGATTATCTCAATGTAGATCATTTGGGAAATATCAATCTTGCTGAGTTGGAATCATTGATCACTGAAAAAACGTTGATGGTCTGTATCATGTTGGTGAATAACGAGACAGGAGTCATCCATCCCATAAAGGAAATCGCAAAAATAGCGCATCTAAAAGGCTGCTTTGTTTTCTGTGATGCAACACAGGCTGTTGGAAAAATACCTGTGAACGTAAAGGAATTGAATACCGATCTGATGGCTTTTTCAGCCCATAAATTTTACGGACCCAAAGGAATAGGCGCACTTTATATTGCTTCCGCGATTAAGAATAAAGTACAGCCGCAAATTCAGGGGGGAGGACAACAGAATAACCTCAGAAGCGGTACTTTAAATGTTCCGGGAATTATCGGATTGGGAAAAGCAGCCGAGATCGCACTTATGGAGATGGAACAGGATGCTCAAAAAATTAAAATGCTAAGAGATCATCTTGAAAATAAGCTGCTGAAAATTCCTCAGACAAGCATCAATGGAGATCATTCCGCAAGAATTTTCAATACCACCAATATCTGTTTTGAAGGTATTTATTCTGAAGATCTTATTCTTTCCTTAGGAAATATCTGTGTTTCAAGTGGTTCTGCCTGTAATGCCGTTACAACCAAACCTTCTCACGTGCTCCAGGCAATGGGAATGAGTGATCGGGATGCATTGGCTTCAATACGATTCAGCATAGGAAAATATACCACTCTTTCGGAGATTGAAACCGCTGTGGAAAAAATAGAGAAAACAGTTCTTCTCCTGAGAAATAGATAATTAGTATGAGTTTAAAGAACAAAGCAAATATCAATAGAAATGGACTTTAGCCCATTTTAACGATTAAGATGGAAAATTGGCTTTAGCCAAAACTTGTCATTAGTTCCGGCTCAAACCAATTTTCATTGGTAATTGTACATAGAAGTGATTGAACATCATGAATGTCCGTCTCCCTTTTTTACGGAAAATACATGTAAAACTTGCGGAAACAGTGCCTGAACATATTCTTTTACCGCACCGGAAGATCCCGGAAACGTTAAAATCAGCATATCATCAGAAAATCCGGCGATTCCTCTGGAAAGCATGGATGTTTTCACACGATCCTGTCCATAATTTCTTGCGGTTTCCATAATTCCCGGAATTTCTTTGGTAATGAATGATAAAACCGCTTCTGGCGTAACATCACGATCCGAAAGACCCGTTCCACCTGTAAAAACAAGAAGATGACAGCCTCTATTTTTAAAGAATTCTATTTTTTCCTGAATGGCAGAAACATCATCAGGAACCACTGAATAATCAACATTGCTGATTCCCTGATTGTTAAGAGATTCTACCAAAAGTTTTCCGGAAGTATCATTTTTAAGTCCCTGAGAAACAGAATCACTGCAAACAACTACTGCGGCGGTAAGATTTTCCGTTTCAATATTTTTCTGACTGCTTTTTCCGCCCTGCTTTTCCAAAAGCCGGATATTGGCAATCTCTACATTTTTATCAATCGGTTTCAGCATATCATAAATAACCAAAGCTGCTACAGAAGCTCCATGCATGGCTTCAACTTCAACGCCGGTCTTATAAATGGTATGAACTTCAACGGTGATGTTAATATCCAAACCACTCATTTCATAATTAATTGCGGCAAATTCCACAGGCAAAGGATGACAGTCCGGAATAACATCGCTGGTCTTTTTTATCGCCAGTAAAGCGGAAGCTCTTGCAAATTCAAGAACGTTGCCTTTCGGAACCGTTCCGTTTTTTACAGCTTCTACCGTTGAAATTGCTGAAGTTTTTATCGTTGCCGCTGCAATCGCTTTTCGCAGCGTAAAGGTTTTAAAAGTAATATCTACCATGGTTTATTGGTTTGTTTTCCATTGATGCGTTTCATCCTCAAAAATTTCTCTGCCCCAGATCGGGAGTTCGTTTTTTATACGTTCCACCACTTCGTTACAGGCTAAAGTTGCTTCTTTGCGGTGTTTTGATGAGGTAAACACAAAAAGGCATATTTCTCCTGCATTCACAATTCCCAAACTGTGATAAATATGCATGCAGGTCAGATTATATTTTGCAAAAATTTCTTCCCGTATCGCTGCCATTTGAGATAAGGCTAAATCTTCGTAAGCTGTATATTCTATCGCTTTTACCGTTTTACCGTCAATTTCATCTGCGCGGATCTGTCCCAGAAAAATCTGATGCGCTCCAATTTCCGTTTTTGCGGAATGTTTGGTAATGCTTTCCGCGATGAATAAAGGTGAAACAGGACTGTTCTGAAATATATTTTTAATCTTACTCATGAGTTTCTTTATTTAAATGATTAATTCCGCCTTCCAGATGACTGATGCTGTATTCCGGTTCTAAAATTTCCTGTAAAATTTTCGCTCCGGACAGGCTTCTCTTACCAGATTGACAGACAACAATGACATTTCTGTTATTGATCTGGCTTACATTTTCTTTTAGTTGAGATAATGGAATCGAGATATACGGAACATCCAGTTTTGGTTGTTCTTCCGGTTCGCGAACATCAATAACAACCGTATCGGGAAGTTTTACGGCTTCTTTAAATTCTGAAGGAGAAATATTTTTAATTCCGGCAAATTCAATTCCGCAGTGAAGCTGATAGTTCATGTTCTCAAATTCTTCAATACTGTAAGGAATATTTTTATCCGTTAAATTTAACGAAGGAATTTCAAAAACAGCAGTCTGATAACTTAGAATATCGATTGTCATTAATTTATTGATCAGCGGTTCTCCGATTCCTGTCATTAGTTTAATGGCTTCCGTAGCTTGCAAAGTTCCGATAACTCCGGGTAAAACGCCCAAAACTCCTGCCTCGTTACAGTCAGGAACCTCTCCCGGATTTGGAGGTTCAGGGAAAAGATTTCGATAATGGGTTGTAAAACCTTCTTTATTTCTGACATTAAAAACAGCAATCTGACCTTCGTACTGATAGATTGCCCCGAAAATAAGAGGTTTTTCTAAAATCCGGCATACATCATCAAGCAAGTAGCGTGTTGCGAAATTGTCGGTACAGTCTATAATGACATCATATTCAGAAACAATATTAACTGCATTTTGGGAAATTATCCGCTCGGAAAAAATCTTAAAATGTACTTCGGGATTCATCGCATTCAGCCTTTCGAAAGCAGCTTCGGTTTTCAGTTTTCCAATGTCACCCGAATTGTAAAGGATCTGTCGGTGCAGATTGCTCAGCGAAACATGGTCATCATCTACAATTCCGATATTGCCGACTCCGGCTGCGGTGAGATATTGGAGAACAGGACAGCCCAAACCTCCTGCTCCAATCACCAAAACTTTCGCTGAAGCAAGTTTGTCCTGAGCTTCGATACCGAAACCCTGTAATTTAATCTGTCTGTCATAGCGTTCTGAATTCAACATAATTTATCCTCCTGAATAAGGTGGCATTAAAGCTGCCACATCGTTATTGTGTAGTTCGGTGTTTTCTGAAATAATCTTCTGATTCACTGCAATTCTCAGTTTTAAATCTTTCAACTTTGGAAATTTTTCATTCAGCTGATTGAGCAGTTGATCGGTATTTTCCGCTTCCGCTTCAAAATCCGGACCTAAAATCTCTTTCAGTCTGCCAAAGCTTATTATTTTTACAGTACTCATTCATTTACTTTTTTTAGCTGAATGGTTTTCAGCATTTTTACATATCGTCTTCCGGTCGCAAAATCAGTAGAAGACAGGGTAGAAATGCCATCCTTTGGTCTGTTTTCGATTTCCGGAATTATTAAAATATTATCACCAACAGTCGTGTTAAAAATTTCGTTCCACGAAAAAACAACTTTATAGCCGTCTTCTGCAATGCAGGTAATGTAGTATTCGCTTAAAACTTTTGGTGATTTTTCTTTAAATGAAATTTTTGAAAGAACATCTTTCAGCAAAACACCTTTTATATTTTTAAGGGTAGATTTGTATTCCTTTAAATGGTTGGTAATCTGTATGCTGTCTATTGTATGTTGTGGATATTTCAAAAGTTCGGCGGATGTTACAATTGTTTTTTGGTTATCCGGAGCGATAATCTCAATGCTTTTTGCAGATTGGGCAAAAGCAACAGAAGTACAGAAAACTGTAAGAAGTAAAATAAAATTTCTCATTTAATGATCTTTAAATAGTGCTTGATATTAATTTATAGGAAGCCATTAAAAGTACTACAGCAAGTACATATTTCAGACCGTTTTGGTTCAGTTTTTTTGAAGCTAAATAAGCACCAAGCAATCCTCCTGCAAATGCACAGATGATGTACATCCACATATCGCTGGTAAAGGCGATCTCTTTGGTAAACATTCCTCCTAAACCTGCCACGGAATTAACAAAAATAAAAGCAGCGCTGATCGCGGCGGTCTGTTTCTGGTTGGTCCATTTCAGTAAAATCAGCACCGGAGATAACAAAATTCCTCCCCCAATGCCAATCATTCCTGATAATAAACCGATCACTCCTCCAAAAAGTAAAGATAAATAGATTTGGGGATCTTTCAGCTCACTGTCATCCGGACTTTTAAAAAAGAAAAAACGGAAAACAGGAAATAGCAGTAAAATACCTAAAATTCTTTTGTACAAAGTATCTTCAATATGAATCATTCCACCCACGAAAGCTAGAGGAATAGACGCTAAAGCAATCGGAATGAAGATCCTGAGTTTAAAATGTCCTCCCCGATAATATTGTATAAAAGAAGTAAGCGAGACGAAAAGATTAAGCACTAAAGCGGTAGGTTTCATTTCTTTGGGAGCTATTCCGTACAAAGCCATTAACGCCAGATAACCGCTTGCACCGCCGTGTCCGACTGCTGCATATAAAGCTGCAATGACAAATAAGATCAGATAAAAAAATTCTACATTCATTATTTGATTTTTATTTTAATACAATAATTTCAACCTCTTCATCTTTTTTACAACCTTCCGAATCTTCAGGTAAAATCATCAGACAATTGGCTTCTGCAAAAGACTGGAGACGATACGATTCCTGCGCATGAAGCGGCGTTACTTTTCCGTTTTCATAGGTTGCTTTCAGGAAATGGGTAAGACCTGTTTTCTTTCCATACGAAGAAGTGGAAGTTGCATTGGTTCTTTCCGTAATCGCCGGACTTTTCATTATTTCTGAAAGTAATGGCGAAATATATAAATAAAAACACGTTAATGCTGATGAAGGATTTCCGGGTAACCCGAAAACAAGTTTTTCTCCCTTCGTTCCAAAATAGAAAGGCTTTCCGGGTTTCTGGCGGATTTTATGAAATTTCTGCTCAACGCCGCATTGTTTAGTAGCATCAATTACAAAATCGTAATCGCCGACACTTACGCCGCCCACCAAAATCACAATATCTGTTTTGGAAATGGCGAGATCCAGCGTTTTTTCAACCTCAGAAGGATCATCTTTTACCCAAAAACTTTTAACGGCAGTAATTCCACACTGTTTTAAAACACTTTCCAACTGATAGGAATTGGATTCATACACCTGACCGAAGTTTAAATTTTCTCCCGGTTGTACAAGTTCGTTCCCCGTAAGAATTAATGAAACCGATGGAGGAGCAAAAACGTTGATTTCCGTACATCCGATTCCGGCGAGATATCCGATGGCAGCAGCCGAAAGATAGCTTCCTGAACGTATTGCCACACTGTCTTTTTTCGCATCGCTTCCTGCATTTCGTACATGTAACCCTTTTTCGAGGTCGTTATCATGAACCGTGAGATATCCGTTTTCTGTCAAAGCTTTTTCCTGCATAACGATGGTGTCTGCACCGATGGGAAGGGGAGCTCCCGTAAAAATGCGACAAGCATTCCCTTTTTCGAGATGAAACTGCTCTGTAGATCCCGCCTGCATTTCGCCTGAAATTTTCAGCTTTACATCTTTATCTTCAAAACGGATCGCATAGCCGTCCATTGAGGACTGTGAAAAATTCGGGATGTTATATTTTGAATAAATATCTTCTGCGGTTGTATGTCCGAATGCTTCTTTCAAAGGAAGAATCCGGGTTTTTCTTTCCGGAATATTTTGTTCGATTATTTTTTTTGCTTCTTCTACGCTTATCATGGTTGGGTTTTTAAATGATTATAATCTGACGGAGTATCAATATCAACAGCGCCTTTCTCAAATTCAAAAGATTCCACATCGCTCATATTCTGCTGAATGATCTTTTTAGCGCCCTGTTCACCGGTAAGTTCCGTTAACGGTTTAAAATATTTTTTAGAAAATAAAGCAGGAACGCCCAATGTATCGGCATACTTTGTGACAACAATTTCCTTTCCTGAAGTTTCCTGCAACTGAAGCATTTTTGAAAATAAATCACTCGTAAGATAAGGCTGATCGCATACCGAAATGAAACATCTTTCCATTTCCGGAAACAGACCGGACAGTGTTTTCATTCCTGATTGTATGGAGGAAGCCATTCCAGATTCCCAGTTTTCATTGATAACGATGTGTATATTTTTATTTTTAATGACAGAAGATATTTCATGATGACGAGCTCCGAGAACCAAAACGATTTGATTCGGATCGAATATTTCTAAGGCAGTATCAGTTATTCTTTCTAAAAATGTTTTTCCCTGATACACCAAAAGCTGTTTCGGAGATCCCATTCTGGAAGAATTTCCGGCTGCCAATACTATAATTCCTGTATTTTTCATCATCCGCCAATATTGATCATACTTCTGTTCTGAATGATTGATGTGTTTATTTTTTCAAATTGTTCATTCAGTTGTCCGCCCTGCGTTTTTGCTTTGGACCTGATCGCAGATTCTATAATCGGTAAAATATCTTCACCGTTTCGTAAAGGCGTAAGAAGATCGGTTTCCTTTTTTGAAAACAGACAGTTCTTTAATTTTCCGTCTGCAGTAAGCCTGATTCTGTTGCAGCCGCTGCAAAACGGTTCGCTCATTGTGCTTATAATCGAAAAGCTTCCTTTATGTCCATCAATGCTGTACGGCTTTGCCGTGTCATGAAAACCGACAGGAAGCGGATTAAAATCATATTTTTCCCTGATGATGTTCAGAATGTCTTTTTGTGTCATGACCTGATTGCTGCTCCATCTGTTTCCGCTGAAAGGCATAAACTCAATAAACCGAACTTCTACAGGATGATCTTTTGTAAAAGCGATAAAATCTGAAATTTCATCATCATTAATATCTTTCATGGCAACAACATTGATCTTGGTTTTGATGTTATGTTGTAGTAAAAGATCAATATTTCTGAGGACGCGGTCAAAATAATCGCGGCGGGTAATCTTCAGGAATTTTTCCTTCTGTAAAGTATCAAGGCTGATGTTAATGCTCTGAAAATCTGACTGAATAATTTCGGGAAGCATATCATCAATTCGGATTCCGTTGGTGGTACACGTCAATTGTACAGGCAGTTTTCCCAGATTTCTGATGATCTTTGAAGCATCTTTTCTTACGAACGGCTCACCTCCTGTAAGTCTGATTTTAGTAACGCCGTGCTTAACGAATATTTTTGCGATGGTATCAATTTCATCCGCCTGCATCAGTTTAGCATGCGGTGTGAAATCATAATTTTCTTCCGGCATACAGTAAAAGCAGCGCAGGTTGCAATTGTCCGTTAAAGATATCCGAAGATAATTATGGGTTCTTCCGAATTGATCTGTTATCATAATTTCCTTATATACTGAGAATATCAGTATGCATTTTTTCTGGTTTATCCCTTAATGAGGAACCTTTTTTTCCGCTTAAGACCGCTTTGATCTCTGCAATTACGGAAATGGCTATTTCTTCCGAAGTCTCTGCACCAATATCTATTCCAACCGGACCAAAAAGTTTATTTAATTCTTTTTCTCCGACCGTAATTCCTGAATTTTTAAGATCATCCATCATTCTGTTGAACCTTGTTTTAGGACCCAATAATCCTATATATTGTACAGGTTGATGGATAATGAGCTTCAGCAAAGCGAGATCATAATTATAATTGTGCGTCATCATCACAAAAACCGTTGCTTCATCAGTTTCTATGGTCTTCATGATTTCTTCAGGTGTTGCAAGCAATATTTCATCCGCAATAGGAAATCTCTTTTTCAGGGCATGTGTTGCTCTTCCGTCTGCAATTACTGTTTTCCAGCCTAAAATGGAAGCCGTTTCTACCAAAGGTTTAACATCGTTTCCGGCTCCTGCAATAATCAGAGTGGTCTGTGGCGGAACATATTGCAGTAGAATTTCATTTGACGAAATCTGAGTCAGGATATTTTGTTTTTTTTCTAAAACTTCTGAAGAAAAACGATTTAGTTCACTTTCTGAAGTACAACCTGAGTCCGATATTATTGTATTTTCCTTTTTTATCAATCCTACAGTTCCTGTCTGTTTAATTCTTTTTTCCAGCGAAAATATGGTGATAATAACAGATTCATCTCTTTTTTCCGTTGTTTTCTCTAAAAGGGAGATTGGATTTTTAGGGTAATTTTCATCAATATATTCAAAAAGAATATGCACAATTCCGTTACATCCCAACTGAACGCCAAATTCCAGATCATCCGGATTACTGGTATCATACGTAATGAGCTTATTGTTTTTCTGATGAATGGCGAGTAATGCTTTTCTCAAAGCATCACCCTCTAAACATCCTCCACTGATGGCGCCTGTAAGCTGTCCGTCTTCTGTAACCAACATTCTCGCCCCTGCTTGTCTGTATGAAGAACCTTCTACCTTTACCACCGTTGCCAAAGCAGCCTTTAACCCATTTAAATGTGCCTTTTTATATGCTTTTACAATATCATTGATCTCTTTCATCCGAAAACATTTTTATGGATTACTTCTTGTTTTTTCAACTTATGTATGATTTTTGTTGAGATAAAATCATTAAAAAGTTATTATATATTCAAATTTACATAAATATTATCTGTTTTTTTCGCAGCCTCAACCAAAACTGTAATATTGGTATATAAAACTGTAATGTATATCATCAATTTCTTATTTTAATTGATGATATTTGTTAAAACCTATCCGTATACAATTATATTGATTAAAAAATAACTTATGGAATTAAAAGGACAATACAGCAGGAGGAGCTTCCTCAAAGTTTCAGGATTACTGGCTGGTTTTATGGCTATTCCGTCTTCGGTAAAAGCATTTTATCAGGATGTGAAACAGTATCTTGTTCCCAAGAAAAACGTATCCAGACTTACGCTTTCCATCAATAAAAAAAGTCATACCCTTTATGTTGATACAAGAACTACCTTATTGGATCTGTTCAGAGAACAGTTAAATCTTACCGGATCTAAAAAAGGCTGTGACCACGGACAATGTGGCGCCTGTACCATCCATATCAATGGGGAAAGAGCCCTGAGTTGCCTTACTTTGGCGGCAATGGCTCAGGGAAAAGAGATTACAACCATCGAAGGTCTGGCAAACGGAGATGAGCTTCATCCGATGCAGAAAGCCTTTATAGAATGTGACGGTTTCCAGTGCGGATATTGTACCCCGGGACAGATTATGTCTGCTGTTGCCTGCGTTAATGAAGGTCATGCAGGTTCTGTAGAAGAGATTAAAGAATATATGAGCGGTAATCTTTGCCGTTGCGGAGCGTATAACGGTATTGTTCAGTCCATCCAAAAAGTTGCAGCCCAATGAGACCATTTAATTTTGAAAAAGTAAAATCTGCTGCTGAAGCTTCTGCCATGAAATCAGCAGTCAGTCAGTATATTGCAGGCGGAACGAATCTGGTAGATCTGATGAAAAAAAACATTGCCCAGCCAGAAAAACTGATTGATGTTACCACGGCATTATCCGATGCGGTAAATCATCAGAATAACAAATTGCAGATTGGTGCAATGGCAAGTAATACCAAAGTTGCAAATAGTAAAGATGTGACGGAAAAATTTCCTCTCATTTCAAAAGCTATTTTGGCGGGTGCTTCACCACAGATCAGAAATATGGCAAGTTCGGCGGGAAATCTGTTGCAGCGAACCAGATGTCCTTATTTTTACGATGTTACAACGCCATGCAATAAAAGAAAACCCAACAGCGGTTGCAGTGCCATTGATGGCACAAACCGGATGAGTGCCGTTGCTGGATATAGTAATCAGTGTGTTGCGGTTCATCCTTCAGATTTTTGTGTGGCTCTGGCTGCATTGGATGCAACCGTAACCGCTCAGACAAAAGATCAGAAAGAAATTAAAATACCATTTAAAGACTTTCATAAACTGCCGGAAAATACTCCGTGGCTCGATAACAATCTGCCGCAGGATGCGATAATAACCAATATAGAAATTCCTGATAATGCTTTCGGGAAACATTCTGCTTATGTAAAAGTGAGAGACAGGACTTCATACGCTTTTGCATTGGTTTCGGTTGCAGCAGCACTGGATCTGGACGGGAAAAGAATAAAAGATGCCCGCTTAGCTTCAGGAGGTGTGGCACATAAACCCTGGAGATGGTTGGAGGCAGAAAAATTTCTGAACGGAAAAAAAGCTACGGTAGAAATCTTTGAGGAAGCTGCGAAACTGGCAACCAAAGATCTGAAACCCTTGTCTGAGAACGGTTACAAAATACCGATGCTTCAGGGAGCTATCGTTACAGCATTACAAAATTGTGTGAATCAATAAGGTTGGGATATATTAAAAAGTAACAATTATGGGATTACTCGAATTACTGAACATCAGATCCAAAAGACCCGAAGGACGTGTTGAAGGAGTGGAAAAAGTTACCGGAAGCGGTAAATACGCTGCCGAATACGAAGTTAAAAATATCTGCTACGCCGTATTGGTAAACAGTACGGTTCCTTCCGGAAAAATACAGTCGATCTCGGTTGATAAAGCCAAAGAAGTGGAAGGCGTTATTGATATCATTACCCATCTTCACAAACCTTCGGTTCCGGGTATGGATACTGAAGAAAAAATTAAACAGTCGAGATTCGGTTTGCCGATTTTTCATACAGATAAAATATTTTTCAAAGGACAGCCTGTTGCGATGGTGATTGCAGAAACACTGGAAGACGCAACTTTTGCCGCATCATTGGTAGAAACAGAATATCAGAAAGACAGTTTTGAAGTCGATTTTAATTCTGCGAAAGAAAAAGTTGTTTTAAAAGCTGAAGGAAAAGAAAGAGGAAATTTTGACAGTTGGCAAAATTTACCATTCACCGTAGATCAGCAATATAATATTAAGGCAGATGTACATAATCCCATGGAAATGCATGCCACGATTGCTCATTGGACAGGCAATGATACGTTGAAGCTTTACGATAAAAACCAAGGGGTAAATAATGTTCAGAGAACATTTGCAAGGTTATTTTCCATTCCTGAAAAAAATATACAGGTATTCAGTGAATTTGTAGGAGGCGGCTTCGGCTCCGGACTCAGAATCTGGCCACACGTTTTAGCTTCGGTAATGGGAGCAAAACAGGTTGGACGTCCTGTAAAACTGATGCTTACCAGACCACAGATGTTTGCGGCAACAGGTTACAGACCGGCTTCATGGCAGAGAATAAAATTGGCATCAGATCCGTTGGGAAATCTTTCAGGAATTTTACATCAGGCAAAGAACGAAACTTCAGTCTATGAAAATTTTAACGACGGTATTACCCGCGTGACAAGATTAATTTACAAGTTTCCCAATTTGAAAACGGAAGCGGCAAATGTTCCGTTAAATTTAAGCACACCAACTTGGATGCGCGGTCCGGGAGACTGTACCGGAGTATTCGCTCTGGAATCTGCCATTGATGAACTGTCCTACCAGCTGAAAATGGATCCTGTTGCGTTGAGGTTAAAGAATATTTCACTGGAAAAACATCCTGATTCAAATTTGCCGTGGTCTACCCATTTTCTTGATGAATGTATAAATAAAGGCGCTAAAATGATCGGATGGAACGCCAGAAAAGCAACGCCCGCAACGGTAATTGAAGGAGACTGGTACATCGGCTACGGAATGGCTGTCGGAATGTGGAATGCCGGAAGAGCAGAAGCCAAAGCAGCAATTATCATGAGCAAAGACGGAAGTCTCGTTGTACAGACCGCGATGACTGATATCGGGACGGGAACAGGAACCGGAATGCAGAACATTGCCCACGAAATTACCGGAATTTCAAAAAATAAAATCAATATAGAATTGGGAAATTCGGCGCTTCCTCCTGCGCCAAGTCAGGGTGGAAGTACAGGGCTTTCATCGGTAAGTGGTGCGGTGTACGATGCGAGCAATCAGTTGAAGCAAAAACTGGCGGAATATGCATCCTTAGTTAATGGAAGCTTTAAAGGAGCTGCTCTGGAAAATATTCTTCTTTTAGATAAAAGCATCAGTTTAAAAAATAATTCAACTGTTTCTGTTTCTTATGAAGAATTGTTTGAAAAGAATAATCTGACTGAAATTCGTCTTGAAGTAGCTTCAAAACCGGGAAGCGAGCGTGAGAAATTTGCCTTCTGTTCATCAGCGGCACATTTTTGCAAAGTCCGCGTTAATAAGCGAACCGGAAAAGTGAAAATTGAAAAACTGGCTGTCGTGGCAGACGGCGGAAAAATCATCAACAGTCAGGCAGCAGCCAATCAGATGTCGGGAGCCGCAGTTGGCGGGATCGGAATGACGCTGATGGAAGAAAACCAGATCGATGCAAAATTAGGAACGTTAATCGGTAATGATCTTGCGGGATATCATTTTGCCGTTAATGCGGATGCTCCGATTATTGAAGTCGACTTTATTCATAAACCCGATCCGAATATTAATCCTTCCGGCGCGAAAGGTCTCGGAGAAGTAGGAATTATTGGTACAGCACCTGCGATAGCCAATGCAATTTATAATGCTATTGGTATACGAATGAGAGATTTGCCGATTACTCCCGATAAAATTTTAATGGCATTGTCACACAAATAGACTGCTGTTTTCTATTTTAGAATCATATCAATATTCTGTATCTGAACGGTACAGAATATTTTTTTATCCTTTTATGATCTGTTTTCCTTATTTAGATTGAATATATTTAAATCAATTTCAGACTTTAATGTACCACGGAAAGGATATTTTCAATAATAACGGTTCTTTTTTTGTATCACTACCCATAACCAAACTACCGATTTATGGCGAACACTGGAAAACAATCTGTTACATTAAAAATAAATGGAAAGGAACATCATCTGGATGTACTTCCCTGGGTATCACTTCTTGATGCTCTTCGAGAAAATCTGCATTTTACCGGAACAAAAAAAGGCTGCGATCATGGGCAGTGCGGCGCATGTACGGTTCTGATTGACGGCAAAAGAGTTTTGAGCTGCCTCAGTCTCTGCGTTATGAAAGCTGATGCTGAAATTACAACCATAGAAGGGATTGCCGACGGTGAAAACCTGCATCCCGTTCAGAAAGCTTTTATCGATCACGATGCTTTTCAATGTGGATACTGCACTCCGGGACAGATCTGCAGCGCCATAGGATTACTGAATGAAAACAAAGCAAATACCCGTGAAGAAGTTCAGGAACTGATGAGCGGAAATCTTTGCCGATGCGGAGCCAACAAAGGAATTATTAACGCTGTAATGGCAGTAAAACAAGGTCTTTATGAATAATTTTTCCTACACAAAAGCCAATAGTGTTGATGAAGCAGTTTCATTGACTTATGCAAATGAAGAAAATAAAATCATTGCCGGAGGTACCAATATCATCGATCTGATGAAATATTTTGTTACCGAGGCAGATACTTTAATCGATATTAATCCCATTGACGGAATAGCTGATATTACTGAATCTGATAACGGAGGAATTCGTATTGGTGCTTTAATGACGAATGCAGATACAGCGTATCATCCAATTATTGAAGAAAAATATCCGATTCTTTCTAAAGCTATTTTGGCGGGAGCATCAGCGCAGATCAGAAATATGGCGACCAATGGCGGAAATTTATTACAGCGAACCCGATGTTATTATTTTTATGATATTCATACTCCCTGCAATAAAAGAGTTCCGGGTTCCGGATGTTCTGCGATGAAAGGGTACAACCGAATTCACGCAATTTTAGGACACAGCGAAAACTGTATTGCTGTTTTTCCTTCGGATATGTGTGTTGCTCTTGCAGCTTTGGAGGCAGTTGTTCATATATCGGGAACGGATGGAGATCGGACATTGAAATTTTCAGATTTTCACAGACTTCCGGGAGATACTCCGGAGATCGATAATAACCTGAAAACAGGAGAGGTCATCACAGGAATTGAACTGCCCGAAAAAGGATTTTCAAAAAATTATTCTTACCTGAAATTAAGAGACCGAAGTTCTTATTCGTTTGCATTAGTTTCCGTTGCTACTGGTCTGGAACTGGAAAACGGAATAATTAAAGAAGCAAAAATTGCTTTGGGAGGTGTTTCGCACAAACCGTGGCGTGTAAAAGAAGCTGAAGATTTTTTAACAGATAAAGCAGCAAATCCGGAAAACTTTGAGGCTGCGGCTGACATTATTTTGGAAGGAGCCGTAGGTTTTGAGCATAACCGTTTTAAAATTAATCTCGCTAAAAAAGCAATCGTCAGAAACTGTATGGTGGCTCTTGATCCGGCGTCTCAGAGACCGGGTGCTAAACCTTCTTTATAAATTATTATGAATGCTAAAGAAAATTTTATGGAAAATAAACCGTCTGTCGGACAATCAATAAATCGTCTTGAAGGTCATCTGAAAGTAACAGGTCAAGCAAAATATGCAGCAGAATATGATGCTCCGGACTTATTGTATGGGTACATTGTGAACAGTTCGATTACAAAAGGTAAAATCAAGACCATCGATACATCAGAAATAAAAAAATTAGAAGGAGTTATTGAGGTGTTCACCCATGAAAATAAACCTTCAACTGCCTGGTTTGATTTTCAGTATGCCGATATGGATGCGCCTCCCGGAACTGTTTTTAAACCTCTTAAAGATAATATAATCCGATATAACGGACAACCGATTGCTTTGGTGGTTGCAGAAACCTTTGAAATGGCACGGTATGCAGCTGCAAAAATAAAAGTGGTTTATGAAGAAGAAGAAAATTTTGAAACGGATCTGAAGAAAAATCTTGAAAAAGCCAGAGATCCTAAAAAAGGACTGGCTTCGCTGCTGAAACCGCCTCCGCCAAAGCCTACCGGTGATTTCAAAAAAGAATATGAAAATTCGTTGGTAAAAACCGATAGTCATTTCAGTCATGGAACCGAGCATCACAATCCTATGGAAATGTATGCTTCCACCGTGATCTACGAAGGAAAAGGTAAACTCACTATTTACGATAAAACACAGGGAACGATTAATTCCCAAATGTATGTTGCGAATGTTTTCGGACTTAAAATGAAAAATGTACAGGTCATCTCACCGTTTGTAGGCGGTGGTTTTGGTTCGGGGCTTCGTCCGCAGCAGCAGCTTTTTATGGCGGTAATGGCTTCGCTGGCTTTAAAACGTAATGTTCGTGTCACTTTGGATCGCGCACAGATGTACATGATTGGACACAGACCTCCGACGTTGCAGCATACAAAATTCGGTGCGGATAAAGAAGGTAAAGTCAATGCAATTTATCACAAAGCAATCGGGGAAACTTCGCGGTTTGAAGATTATGTGGAAATTGTGGTGAACTGGGCCAATATGCTGTACCCCGCAGAAAATACCTTGCTGGAACATGAAATTGTTCCGTTAGACGTTTACAGTCCGCTTGATATGAGAGCACCCGGCGGAAGTACCGGAATGCACGCTGTGGAAGTAACAATGGATGAAATCGCTTATCAATTAAATATAGACCCGCTGGAATTAAGGCTTATCAATTATTCAAAAATTGATAAAAGCAGTGATAAAGAATATTCGAGCAAAGAACTCAGAAAATGTTATCTGGAAGGAGCAGAAAAATTTGGCTGGAATAAGAGAAATCCTGAACCCCGAAGCATGAAGCGCGGAAATAAGCTGGTCGGCTACGGAATGGCTACCGGAATTTGGGATGCCAATCGGATTTTGGGACGCGCAGAAGCGATTATGACACCGGATAGAAAAGTTGAAATAAAAAGTGCCGTTACCGACATCGGAACCGGAACGAAGACGATCATGACGCAGATTGCGGCAGATGAACTGGGACTTTCCATGGAAGATATTACGTTTTCGTATGCAGACAGTAAGATGCCGTTTGCTCCGATTCAGGGAGGGTCGTTTACTACGGCAACAGTGGGACCTGCGGTACAGAATGCCTGTCAGGCTTTAAATAAGAAACTTTTCGAAAGAGCTAAAGATTTGAAAGATTCCGTTTTAAAAAATGTAAATTTTAAAGATGTTATATTCAAAAATGGTTTTATCACCGTAAAAGATCAGCCTGAAATACGGTTGGATGTCAAAGAAATTTTCAAAAAAAATAGCGGAGAAGCGATCCGAACCACGAATTCTGCAATGCCCAATCCTCTAACATACGGAAAAAAAGCAAGAGCCGTTCACAGTGCGGTTTTTGTTGAGGTAGAAGTGGATGAAGAGTTGGGAATTATTGAAGTGAAAAGAGCTGTTACAGCCGTTGCAGCAGGGAAAATTATCAATCCTAAAACAGCAGAAAGCCAGGTTTTGGGAGGCATGATCTGGGGAATCAGCAAAGCTTTGCACGAAGAAACCATACTTGATCATGAGTTAGGAAAATATATGAATGCCAATCTGGGTGAATATCATATTCCTGTCCATGCAGATATTCACGATCTGGAAGTGGTATTTGTGGAAGAAAATGATTCATTTGTAAATGATTTAGGCGTAAAAGGAGTAGGCGAAATCGGTGGAGTAGGAATGCCTCCTGCCATCACCAATGCCATTTTCCATGCAACCGGAAAGAGAATTTATGATCTTCCGATTCATTTTGACAGATTGATGTAATTCTTTTCCAAATAGAACAGTATTCAGAAATTTATCAATTTTATACCATCACGTCGCTTCATAAAGTGACGTGATTTTTTTATGTACCAATATTTCCTTTAAAGCAATATTATTTTAGAAGTAAAACCAGTATTTATACTGAAATGAATAGGATTATTTTCCTATAATTTTGGTTACTAAACGCGGCAAATGACGAAGATGATGAATAAAAAACTTTCACTATTTATTAATGATTTAAAAATCAGAAATTTATGATAGAGAAAATGATGCCGAGTGTAATCTTTTATTAAATTTACATAACCCGATTCTGAATCAGGCGTAAAAATAAAACAATAATCATGGAGACCAGAAACCATCACAAAACGGGGCGTATTCTGAAAAGCCACACGAGTAGGAATTTTAAAAAATTATATCATGAGTCAATTTCAATTGGGAATATCCCTGACTTTTTTAAAAAGAGATTTAGCCTTAGTTGTTCAAAGTACGGAACAAGATGTTGATACAAAAAAAATTACAACGAAAGAATATCTGCTTGTTCCTACAAAAGTTTCATCGGATGATTTTGTAACTTTCAAGGATTTAAAAAATGATTTTGATAAAATATTTGGAAGTGATTCTAACGCCGCTACACAACAGGTTACAGATCAGCTAAAACAGAATAGTTCGGATAATAAATTCGACATCAATAAAATTCATTTTTATCTGAAAACTGCCTATTTATATAAAAAGGCATATTATATTAATACAGAAGCAGATTCAAGCAAACCACCTGTAATGGAAGAATGCGATGAAAGCGGAACCAAGCTAAATGGTGACAAAAAAGCAAAATGGGAATATGCACTGTCCATAAGTATAGATAGTAAGGCGTTCTTTGCAGAATTTGAAACTATGTCCATCAATTCAGTTAATTTTTCTATCTGGAATACAGACCGCAACGTCGTGAAGAAAATGATGACTTTGGGATCTACGGATGATATCTTTAAACAGTTAGAAGACTCTGCTAAGTAATTATGTCCAATATACTTCCTTTCCGGATAAATGCTTTGTATCTCAATTCGCCTGAACAGGTAATTGGTCAGGATATCCGTTTTGAAAATGTTCCTTGGATGAATACAGAGCGTCATGTCTTTGAAAATCCCAATGTTCCCCTCGAAACAAACTCGATTATTCCAAGACCTTTTTCATGGGATAATTCCATTTATCTGGATAAGGGAGTTCATCTTCATTTTATTCTTCCTTCATTCTTTAAAAAATTTAATGATAAAGGAAATCTGCCAAAAGCTCCCAATCGTTGGTATATAAAAAGACAGCGTGATGGTGAGGAATGGATTGTGGAAAGCGATTATATATGGAACGTTAACGATCCTAAACTGAATAAAAACAATACCTGTACCTACGCGGAAGAAGCAACAGATACTTTTCAGTTTGCATATGTGGGAAGAAAATATAAACTGAACGACTGGATCTATCAGACCAACGCTCAGACGAATTATTTAAAAAATCTCAGTGCTTTGGGATGGGGAAGCTTTTCATTCGATATTCATTATCCCAATTGTAGAAGTGTATTTGGATTTTATGATGAAGACGGAACAGAAAACGAAATATATCAGGTTATCGGATGGGTAGATCATTACGGACAAAACGCAGCCGATGAATATATCGTTGCAGGTAATTTTCAGTTAAAATCCGGAGAAGCCACAGAAAATGAAGAATCCTTTGATGTTGCTATTGCCAATACTTTGCCCGAGACACTTTCTGCATTAATCATCAATACCAATAACCCTGATCTTTCCAGGCAGGATCTTCAGAAACAGGAAGAACAGATTGCTTCAATCATTAATTTTGATGAACTGAAGGAGCTGAATCTGGACTGGATTTCCAGACTGAGGAATAAACAGCACGAGCAACAGTTTAATAAAACATCCGGAACAACAAAATATGTTCTGAATATTGTTATTTCTGATCAGGAGGATGCTGTTCAGGAATATGATGTAGACAGCAGTCTTTTGGATTTTGAGTTCAGCGGAAATGTGGCTTTACAGTATGAAAAGATAAAAGATAAGCTTAAAATCTTTGATGAGTCTGCAAAATCCGATAAAATTCTTGCGGTTTGGGAAGGCGTTTCTTTACCGGATTTCCTCAAGATTTCTTATACCGAAGCTTTGGAAGATGAGCTGGAAAATCTCAACAAAATACAAAACAGCTATGAGCTGGATACCTTCAGATTACAGGCTAAAATTGAAAGTCTGTATCTTCACTGGTCTACGTATTTAAACGCTTTATTTTTAAGCAAAGATAAAAACATCAATAAGCTTAAAGAAGATCTGAAACTGTTAATTTCACAGATAAGCATCTTAAAAGATAAGCTGAGAAATACAAAAGACAAAGCTCTTAATGCAAAAGATTTATTTTCCGAAAAAATATCAGAACATTACACAAGATACCGCGATTATGCCCTCATTAAATTTCTACTGAAAGCAAAACAGACCGGAGAGATTATAAATGAAAAAGAACTTCAGAACCTCCTGCATCAGCGGTATAAAACAAGAATGATTCTGTCCAAAAAAAGCAGAACCGATTATTACGAACCGCTGCCGCCAAGCGTTATTATTTCGTCTCCGAAAAAAAACAGCATTTTCAATCTTTTCAGCAATCCGTCTGCTCCGGAAGAAATACAGTCGGTACCTTTATTCAAGCCGGAAAAGAAAGAAAACCGTCAAAATGTGCTGAATGTGGTCAATTCTCAGGAAATCAAGACCAATCAGTGGCATACCTATAAAGTAGAATGGGAAAGTTTATTTCTGCCTAAAAAAGAAGGCCATTATCTGGCTTCCGATACTAATTTTACAGAAAATTTTTTACAGGACTCCTACATTTTGGATGAGCTTAATGCAGACTTAATAAAAGCCTATCCTTTACATGATATTGCGTATATGCCGAATCCTAATATCTACTACGGGCATTCTTTTGTAAGCGATGAGGTTAAAGAATATGTAAAAGAAAAATTAGGCAAAAACCTTCTTCGTATTGATGAAAAAGACAACGCGGAATTAATAGAAAAAATAAAAATATTTCTTCAGAAACTGGAAGAAACTTCTTTGTTTGAACTTACCCTTTCAGATTTCAATAATTTAATGCTTCAGAGAAGCAATGGCTTGTCCGTCTTACCCCTCATTCCCAACGGATTTACAGATCATAAAGAGATGGCAAAAAGCATAGAAGATTTATGTAAAGAATATGGAAACAGTCTCGATCTTTTAACGCCAAACAGATTATCCATATTCAATCCGTTCAGAAACGGAGCCTTTAAAATGAGCAGACTGAGAATTGTAGATTCTTTTGGAAGAAACAAAATCATCGAGCCGGAAAAAATAATTACCACCCATGTGCAGAAAATCGAAAATAAAGATAACTGGGTTGCACTGCCGCCAAGATATCTTCAGCCTTCTGCCGTAAGCACAAGATTTACCAGAACAGCAACAGAAGGAAAAAAATCTCCTGTACTCGGATGGATGGTTCCGGTGTATCTTAATCAGCGGATAGAATTTTTTGATGCACACGGAAAACATTTAGGGGCAATAGACACAGAAGGAGCGTGGGAATCTTCCCCTTTTGATGCCGGTTTAGCTCAGGAGAATACAAACTATACAACAGTTGTTAGAAATCCTCATCTCAGAAGAATTATTCACTGGATTATCGAAAGAATTGGCAAAACCAACAAAAAAGATCAGTTTATAAAAGAACTGCAGAGAACAATGGAGCATATTTCACCCGAAGATTATGCCAATCCGTCTCTGTTGGAAACCATCTCTTCCGTACCTGTTGCGATTACTTTAGTGAACATCAATTTATTCACCAGAGGAGAAGCATTGCATGACATCAGTTATTCCGAAAACATCACGATCAATACCTACAACAGCCAGAGAAAATATGATAAAGTGAAAATCCCGATGTCCATTGGAGATTTAAATCAGTATAACGACGGTGTTCTGGCTTACTGGCACTACCATCTGGAAAATAAAGAACAGAACGAAAAACTAGGTTTGAAAGCTTTGGAAAGCAAAATTTATTTTAATAATGATGCAGAAAAGAAAATAAGCCGTTTTTACTATTCTCTGAAAGATTTTCTGAAAGAAAACCCAATCGACGGAAGAGAAAAATGGAACGAAATTGAAGGTAAAACAATGTACAGCTCTTCAATAAGCTATAAAAATCAGGACAAAGAAAGCTTTCTGGCTCTGAATGATACGCTAAATGCCTGCCAAAGATATCTTCTGATTCATCCTAAAGGAAACCTGAACATTAAAACAGGAATTTTACCTGAAAAGCGCATAAGACTGCCGTACAATGCCATTAAAGATGCTTTGAAAAGAATTGAACTTACGTTATTAACAGCGCCTGTTTTAACGCCCAAAGAAAACCTTCAGCTATCCATTGCGAAAGATAATCGCTATCAGTGGTCGTGGATCGAACTGGAAAAAAAGAATAAAAAAGAACCTTTATCTCCTGCAAATCCGCCCTTAAAAAAACGGATGACCCAAAATTTAGCCATCGATTTTTCTCAGAATTTTGAATCCGAAGCCTACTTACAGACGCTGCTTTCAGACTTAAAAGAAGAACATATTTTAATTAATGAATTGAAGGCATTTTTTCCGGAGGAAGACATCTATTTCATCGATAAAAATGAATTTCAGATAAGAAATAACACGGAAAAATACAGCATAAGAAATGAATTTATTAACGATGTGATAACCGGTAAAATCGGCAGAAGCGAAAACGTTAAATCTATGCAGATCGCTTTAGATTTTAATCAGTTTAAAAATAAAAAATATACAGCCCTCAAAGAATTTATCATTCGGGAAAAATATGTGATGAAGCAGGAAAACAATCTGCTGGGCGAAGAAATTTATTATTTAGACACTGAAAAAACAAAAACACTTAAAGAAAAAGACAATTCTGAATTAAACGATCCTGAAAAAGAATTGGTTGAACTTCTATTAATGAAAACCTCCAATAAAATCATCACACTCAGAGAATTGTTGGGTAGAATGTACATTTTCACCACAGAAAACGCTTCAGTAATCATCAGAGAACGCTTTAAGCAAAGCCTCATCAATAAAAAAATCATTCAGGAATATCCCTTTTATCCAGAAGATCAGATCTATTTTGTTAACCGCGAAGAATGGGAAAAGATTAAAATAAAAGAAGATCCCGATGACGATGAAAAATTATTGCTGAAGCTGATTGAGAATACCTCCAAAGCCATTCTGGAGATCGGGGACTTTAATACCAACTCCGGAAACATTCCCGATCTTGTTTTAAAAGAAGGATGGCTGTCTATAAAATCTACTAAATTCTAAACATCATGGCAAAACTGTTATATTACTTTCCACTGGATAATTTAGTGAATAATGACATTGTTAATAATTACAAAAACCAGGTTCAGTCCGGGTTACAAAATAATGCTTTAAATGTTGATTTTGATGAGTATAAAGGTTCTTATCTCAATTTTAAAGATAAAACCCAGTTAGAATTAACCTTTAAAAAAAGCATCGGTAAAGAAGGAACTTTAATTAATTTCTTTTTTAACTATCATAAAAAAAACAGCAGCGAGGCTCTTAATCTCATCACCATCGGGGATAAAATACTGAGCGTCATCAAATCTAATAACAGAAACGCTGTCTCTTTTAAAAGTAACGTCAGAATAAACGATGAAGACTTCAGAATCCGGGAAAACCACTGGTTTAATGCCTCCGTTTATTATAATTCTTCAGGAAATATAGAGCTTTATATTACGGATGATAATTTCTTAGTTCTGAAAAAAGCCGTAATTTCATTTAACGACGCTGCTGAAGATCAGAACATCATTGTCGGAGGGAATAAAGACGGAGATCAGCTTCGCATTGCAGATCTGTCGGTATATCATGATGTTTCCAAAGATGAAATAGAAAACCTCGTCAATACATCTATCGGAAAACACCTTACCTTACTCTCAAAATCTACTTTAATTGATACTGTAAGCTTTGCTCTCAGCAACAATTCCGCTTTTGATAAACTGGTCATAGAAAATGATCCGAAACCTTTATCCTTCGAACTTCTTCCGGGAGAGATGACCATAGAAAGACAGGACAACAGTGCGGCAAAACTTAAAGTGAAAAAAGGTTTTTTTCAATATTCTGCTGTACAAACAAACAAGACCGAAGAATCAGACGATCTGCACATTTCCTTTAGCTTTAAAAATCAGAACACTGAAAATATAAATTTAACCGCAGTATTGAATGATCTCTCCATCGTGAACCGCTTAGATCAGGAAAGAATTTTAGTGCAGCTTGAAATGTATAATATAACACTTACGAAAGATGAATTCTCTAAAACCTATACAAAATCTCAGCCTCTCATCATCGATAAAGTTTTTGAAATAATGGATATAAGAGGAGAAAACGAAAGCCCGTTCGAAGTATTTATTCTAGGCAACGATACGTTGTACAATGGCACAGCAAACGAAGCACAGACCATAAGACTGGCAATAAGCAACACCACCGAGCTGGATCTTAAGCTGTCGGAAAACAGCGGTTTCAGGATTACAGGCAACTTTTTTACCATCCTCGAAAATGATGCAAAACAAACCAACAATATCAAATTGCTGGAACACCAGTCCTTCACGACCATACCTGCAAAACCCAAATCTACAGACAACGACTTCCTGTGTTTTCAGAAAGAATACCTGTTGAAAAAAGGAACATCCATTATTATGGAAATATCGGGATTAAAAGCAAAACAATCTGCCCCTGTGAATCCGTCCGGTGCATATCCTTTCTATCTCGAATACAAAAATATTCCCGGCTACAGAAACGGAAAGATGAAATTCCACATCAAAACAGGCAAAATCTTTTACTCACTCTAAAGCATTAAAATCATGGCAGAAAATTTAAACATCAAAGACTTTAAAGCGAATGAAGCAGACATTGAAAAGCTTACTTCCGGAAAAGCAACCATTAATGCTTTGGATTCTCAGAATACAGTCATCAGTACTTTAACAGCAGATCTCATTAAGCTGAAAAACCAGATAGAATTACTTAATGAGGAGCTTAAAATTATGAAAGGATCAAAAGAACTGGTGAAGATCACTTCCGGCAGAACCGATGTCAACAACTCTTTATATACCAATAACGAACTGGTTTCTTTACCGGTAGGAGCCATCGTTGCATTTTACGGAACCACGCTTCCCGAAGGCTGGGCTTTTTGCGACGGCTTTAATAACACTCCGGATCTTAGAGGAAGCTTTATTCTCGGGAACTCCGGAATCGGCCAGAAAAACAGTCAGGTTTACAACAGGTCTAATACCATTACACTAAGCGAAAAAAATATTCCGCGGGTTTGGAGTACCGTTACCACAAAATATTATAAAGTAGAAGCCGGAACAGGCGGAAATAATTTTGATTTTTTAGGAACGAAAGCAACTTCCAGAAATCAGACTATTTACAGAGAAAACAGTTGGTGTACAGACGAAAATATAGCCACAGAATTTGCGATCGGTCATGAAACCCCAACTCCGGTGGAAGTCCCGAATCCACAGCACGTAAAATTAGCTTATATCATGAAAATAAGATAATGATTTTAAGAAAAAACTGAATCTTTATAATATGATCCGCGAAAACCATCAAACAGCTTTACATCATGGAAAAACCATCATTATCAAAAGCTGATATTCAGCTTGAACTTGATGTCTCAATAAAAAAAATTGACTTTAAAATTACGGGAAACAGAACGAAAATTGATGATGACGTTTCCGTAACTTCTTTGGTTGGTCAGTTGCCGGATGTTTCAAAAAATATTTCCGGACTTCTGGAAGACGAAGGTGATGTAAAAGACATTATCATTCCTTTTGTACCGGAAAAAATTAATTTCGGGATCTATAAAATCTCAGACGATATAGAAAGCCTTACCGCTTTTCAACTGGAAGCAAAATACCCGCACATAAAGCTCAAAGGTGTATTTTCTAAAGAGTTCAAACTGTTTTCAGTAGCCATTAACCAAGCCATCAGTTTTTCAAAAATGCCTTTGGTGGGAGAGTATCTTAAAGAATATGCAATTTCAGATCTTGAACTGGTATATCTTTTGCAGAAGGAAAATTCATTAACGCCTGATCGGGAGAAATTAATCAGCCTTTCGAAGAAAAATTTCATCAGTCAGAAAATCTGGATAAACAATGATAAGTTGTTTCTCAACGCGGGATTCAATGCAGGATTGATTTTAAAAACAGGAAACAAAGAACAGAAAATTACTTTTCCCGGTTTTGATCTTAAAGGCATAAAAGTTCCTGCGCTCCCAGCTTCAGGTCCCGCAAAAAAACAAAATTCCGGGACTTCAGGAAATATTCAGCAGGAAAAAGAGAAACAGCATCCGTTGGTAAAAATTAATGAGATAAAACCCTCCATCGAAAAAAATCTCATACAGATTGCGGTATCGGCAGATTTCAATGTCGGGCCATTTGGTTTGCAGTTGGTAGGCTTGGGAATTAAAGTTCCTTTTACGGTTTTTCAGGACTTCAGTCTGGAAAAATTATGGAAGGATCTTCAGTTTACTTTGCAGGGACTTGCCATAATCTATGATACGCCTTCACTTTCAATAGCAGGAGCATTTTTCAGAGAAATACACAACGGAACGGAAGAATACAATGGTTTATTAACCTTCAGATTGGGTAAAATTGAAATAATAGCCATTGGATCTTACATCAAAACGCCAAACTATTCTTCATTATTCGCATTCGGATATTTGGGCATTCCCATACCTTTAGATCCTGCTTTTTACATCCACGGATTTGCTTTGGGATTTGGATTAAACCGAGATTTTATAATGCCTCAGATTACTGAGATTCCAGATTTTCCCCTCATTAAAATCGTTCACCAGGGAGGTTTAAAACAGGGAGATTCCATTAAAAAGATTTTTGGAGATTTAAACCGTTATTTGCCTGTTCGCGAAAACAGTTATGTAATTATTGCAGGAATTAAATTTGATTCCTACAAAATGATTTTTACTACAGGAATACTTGCAGTAGCTTTCGGGAATAAAACTTCTTTACATCTTTTGGGCTTATCTACCATGAAGCTGGAAGGAGTTTATTATTTTGAATTCGCATTTTCCATGCGTGCAGATCTGGAAGAAGGAACCTTTCTCGCACAGGGACAACTCACGGAGAACAACTATATATTGTTGCCTCAACTGAAATTAACAGGCGGTTTTGCTTTAGGAATGTGGCTGAAAGGAGAAGCTGCAGGAGACTTCGTATTTACTCTGGGGGGGTATCATCCCAATTTTAAAGTTCCGGTTCACTATCCCAATAATACGCCGCGTTTAGGATTCAGCTTTAATTTGGGGCCTGTTAATTTTTACGGTAAAGCCTATTTTGCTTTAACGCCAAGCTGCATTATGGCAGGTCTTGCAGGAGGTTTGAATCTTATCCTGAACGGACGCGTGGTTTATGCAGAAATAGGAATTCTCTTCAGTGCAGATTTCATTATTTCATGGAAGCCGTTTTATTACAAAGCAGAAGTATATGTTCAGATCTATGCTAAAATAGTGGTGGATGTATGGCTTTTTAGCATCAATCTGACATTTAATCTAAGTGCCAAATTACAACTGGAAGGGCCGGATTTCAGAGGATTGGCGACTTTTAAAGTGGCGGGTTATGAACTGGAAGTTAAATTCGGGAACCATAAGAAGTCTATTAATACTGCATTAACCAAAGAAGAATTCATTGCTGGCTTTTTACCCGAACCTGCAAAAATTCTGGTCTGTAATATTGCATCAGGAATCATAAAAAAAATAAAGAGAAAGAACGGAACAGAATCTATTGTGGTTAATCCGAAAACATTTGCGTTAGAAATTTTTTCCGAAATTCCGGTTACAGAAATCAATGGAGATCAACTGACTGCCGAAAGTATAAAAAAGGAGAATATCTATCCGGTTTATAAAGATTCTGCTCCGTTAGACAGCAAACTCGGATTATCGGTTACAGGAGCAGTTTCGCACTTTTCCTCCTTTCAGGTTTCTCCGGTGCTGAAATCGCTTCCCAAGTCCATTTGGAATCACACAAATACAATTCCGGATCTGGAAGAAATATTATCCGGCTCAAAATTGTTGAAAGAGATATGCAAAGGCATCCGTTTGGAATTTTCTGAAACAGAATCCGGAATTAATCCTGTTACCACATCTTTATATGATACCTGTTCTAAAATCTATCAGGATAATTTTACAGCACCGGAAGCAAAATATAAACAAAATTCAGCGCAGCCGGATAAAAGCATGATGACTGTTTTAGGAATTTTAAATGAAGACGAAATCGACTATTCCGATCTGGAAAATACCACAGAAGTTTACAAATACAAAAAAAAATCTTTAGGAACCTATCAAATCGCTTAAAATGGCAGAAGAAAAAACAGGCATTGCTCCGTCGCATATCCCCACAGTAGGATCAGGAAAATACCAGATTAAGACTGATCTGCAGAATAATCTCACGACAGTTCAGCAACAGGAGATTGTTTTCTATGTAGAAGGTTACAACGCCGCTATTCCTCAGAATGAAATACTGGCAATGTATCCTCCCAATGAACATACGGGCGATTTTGCAGGAGCTTTTCCGCATATACAGTTCAGGAGAAGTACTTTGCCGTGGGAATTTGACTGTAAATATAAAGGAAACAGAATTCCCTACATTTTTTTGGTTTTGCTGAAAGAAGAAGAACTGGCTTCCGGAGATTTTGAAATACTGGAAAGCGATACCAACCATCTTAATGATTCACTGGAAGACATTGCGGAACCTAAACCACTAAAAATTCTTAATCTTTTAAAAGGAAACAGCGAAATTTTTCCGTCTGGGGATTTCGTTTCGCAGTTGGCGCACGTAAGAGTTCAGGAACATAAAGAACTGAAAAAGCTGAATCTTCCCGAAGAAACTTCCATTGTGATCTCTCACAGAAGGGTGGAACCGAATACAAAATATAAAGTATTCGTCTGTTATTATTCTGCTGAAGTAAACAATCAGGAAAAAGAGAAATATCAGTTAAATAATTTCAGCGGAGCAAATGAATATAAAAAGACAGATTCCTGCGTTGTTTTAGCAGAATGGTCTTTTGAAAGCATCAGTGCAGATCTTTATCAGATTAATATCAATAAGCTGAAAGAACATCCTGATTTCAATACGTTTCAGAAAGGCTTAGCCGACTCGGAAGTTTTAACTTTGGAAGAATTGAAAAAAGCAGCCAATCCTGAACTTGCCCGGTTAATATCCGAGAATGAAGCCTATTTAAAAGCACGTAAACAAGAATGGGAAAAACTGCCGGAACCAAAATCCGTCCGCGATTTTGAAGAAACTCAAAACAGGAAAAAAGAGCAGAATAATTACATCCTTGAATATTTAAGATACAACGGTAAAAACCTAAAAGGTTATCTGTATGAATTACAGCTTCAGCCTTTTAAAATGACCATGAAAGTGGATCATGAAGCGGTAAGAAAATTAATTGACCTTGCAAAAATACCGCTGGAACACCAGTTGAAAGCAGGAGGAAAAATCGTTTCTTGGTATCAGGGACCTTTTACCAACTGGAATTATTCATTCGATCTTTATGGTTGGATACAGGAAAGAGGATGGACGGATGTTCCGGATCATCAGGATTATCTTAATCTTTTGAATGAAGATACGAAGATGTACGACATGACCTATTCTGCGGCATGGCAACTCGGCAGATTAATGATTATGAATGACAATAAGGTTCTTCAGGAATTGAAAAAATGGAAGAACGATCTGGAAATACATCATCTGCTAAAGGAACAAAACCAATACAGTTATCTGCCTGCTTTAGTAACGCAGCCTCCCGCTGTTCCGGATTTGCTGCTGAATTATATTACAGGATTAATGCAGTTCAGAAATTTTCCTGTTTATTACCTTCTTCCTCATCCGGATCTGAGTACGGAGGAAAGCATTAAATATTTTAAAATTGACAATTCGTGGATTACCGCTTTTTTATTCGGAATTTTCAGTGCGGGTCCTCAATTGCGCCTGACAGATTTTGAAGATTACATTATGCAGAATAACGTTCTGGAAAATGTATTTGATTATGATGCATCGTATTACGGAATTCTGATGCATTCACAGACCATTAAAAACTGGCCGCATTTAGTGATCGAACTGAATAAAAGCAGCGATTTTCATTACATAACAACAATTAATGATACTTTGCGTCTGTATATAACCGACCGGAAATTTTCTGATATTGATCTCTGTCTTAAGCATGAAAACGCTCATTTCGGAAAAGAATATAACGCAGAAGAAAATCAGTTCATTGGTTTGAAAGATGACAGCGTACAACTGGCAAATGAATATTTGTACAGGCAGCCCAAATTACGAATGCAACTTAACGTGAGTTCAGTGTAGGATTATAAACAGGAATGGGCATTAGTCAATTTTAATCAATATAAGAAACAAAGCTTTAGCCAAATTAATGCTAAAGCCTGTTTTCAAAATACTGTTTTACTTTTAACTGCCTCTGTACGTGGAATATCCATAAGGAGAAAGCGTGATGGGAACATGATAATGATTTTTATCCTTAATTTCAAACACGACCTCAACAAAAGGATAAAAGCTTTCGGTATTGTCTTTTTTGAAATAATCTTTCGTGTAGTAGGTTAATTTGAAAATGCCGAGATTTTCTTTTTCTGCCGGAAGAAAATCCGGAATTCTGCCATTTGTATCTGTACTTTTCTCATCCACAAAAGACCATGTTTTCGATTGCTCATTGTATTTTTCCAGCTTAATTTTAACTCCCGGAGCAGGAATTCCTTTTGAAACATCCAGAATATGAGTGGATAGCTGAAAATTATTTTTCTGTGCAGAAGTTCCTATCGACAAAAGAGCGAAAAGAATGCTAAAAATTAATGATTTCATTTTTCTATATTTTAAATTACTTCGATGTCTTGCAAAGTTAGACAGCCCAAAAATTAAAAACGTTGCTCTATGTCAACGTTTTTACAGTTTCGATTTTATTCTGCTTAATGTGGAAGGCGATATTCCCAGATAAGAAGCAACCATTCTGTTCGATACCCGAAGCAAAAGCTGCGGCTGATATTCGATCAGCCATTTTACTCTTTCCAAAGCATCAAAACCCTGAAATCCATAAATCCTCTTTTGGGCAATGATGAATCCGAGTTCCAGAATTTCGGTATAGATTTTGGCAAATTCGGGTACATTTTCTACGAGAAGATAAAAATCTTTCCTCGAAATGCGGAGCAGCTCCGATTTTTCAATGGTCTGAAGATATTCCTGTGCCGGTTTCTGATCGATAAAACTGGGCAAAGCAGTCGCAAAATTTCCTTCAAAAGCAAAATATCTTGAACTGTCTGTTCCGTCTTTGGTGGTGGTAAACAGACGGATACATCCTTTATTGATGAAGTAATACCATTTGCATACCTCATCATATTGGAGAAGTATTTCGTTTCGTTTTGTGTTCGCCGGCTGAAAACAAGAAGTAATGATCTCTATTTTTTCAGAAGAGATCTCGCCTTTACTCCGGATAAATTTTTCAAGAACTGAATACATGAATAGGATGCTTACGATGTCAATCTGATCGAAGAACGTTCAAACTAAATTTTAATTAAATCTACCATAAAAAGTCTACTGCAACTACACTTTTTGAACTAATGTCAAAAATTAAGCCCAAAATAAAACAAAATGTATAACTTCAAAGTGGGAGTATTATTTTTCTTTTTTTTTTCGTAAAAGTTCAGCTAGGCTAAAACAGATTCAGCTCAAATCTTCACAGAGTTCAAAATTCATACTTTTTTTGTTGGCAGAATTTCTCCGCTTGATGTAAATTTGATTAATTTAACTGAAAATAAATTATGGCAAAGCTATTTCAGATTTTAAATGCAGTTGTTTTGGTGGCAACCATTGTGGTAAACTATCTTTCCAACACCGGAATTTTTAATAATGAAACAATGGCTACCATTTCAGCCAGATATCAGAACCTGTTCACTCCTGCAGGATATGCTTTTTCCATTTGGGGACTGATTTACCTCGGGCTTTTAGGTTTTGTTATATATTACGGCCCGTTTACGAAAAATACCGATACCAAAGAAAAAACTATTTTAAATGTCGGTTGGTGGTTTACCGTTTCCTGCGTGGCAAACAGCCTTTGGATATTTACGTGGTTGTACGAATATACTTTTCTTACCATTCCAATTATGGTGGTTTTATTCATATCTCTGCTTAAAATTATAGGAAATAACCGTAGTATTTTAGAATCTAAAGATCTTAAAACAGCAATTTTCCTTCGTCTGCCTTTTTATATCTATTCGGGCTGGATTTCTGTAGCTTTAATTGCCGATATAGCAGCTTATCTTAAAAAAATACAGTGGTCAGGCTTTGGAATTTCAGAAACTGTGTGGACGGTGATCATGTTTGCCGTTGCAGCCATTATTCATTTGTATATGGTTTGGAAACAGAAGATGGGAGCTTTTGCTTTGGTGGCAGTCTGGGCATTAATTGCAATTGCGGTAGCCAATCAGCATTCCAACCAGACCGTTTATATTGCGGCAATCATCACAGCGATCGTTATTTTTGTGAATGTCTTTTTTCAGATGTTTAAAAAGAGAACTGCACTGTGACAATGAATCATTGTCTGTAAAATTTATGCTTTAAAATTGACAATGTAATTGACAGGCTTTCTCATACAGTTTTGTAAGCGTAATAACATTTTCTCCAAAAATCATTCAACATCAGCAGAATTAAATTCTGTTTTTAAATATATTTTAATTAAAAATTTAAATCCCAATACTTAATGTTAATTCATTTTACCAATCAGCAGATAGCCGAAACAGAAGAAAGGAAAAGAACGGCACTTGTTAATTCTTTGAGTGGCTTTAAAAGTCTTAATTTAATTGGAACCGTAAATAAAGATGGGCAAGCCAATCTTGCTGTCTTTAATTCTGTAATGCACATCGGCGCGAATCCTCCTTTAATGGGATTTATTTCCCGACCGGATTCCGTTGAAAGACATACGCTGGAAAATATACAACAGACAGGTTATTATACCATTAACCATGTGAATAAAGAGATTTTTGAAAAAGCACACCAGACATCGGCACGATACAAGCGTGAACAGTCAGAATTTGAAGCTTCCGGACTAACTGCTGAATACAAAAATAATTTTTCAGCACCTTTTGTTCAGGAGTCGAGTATACAGATCGGGTTAATCCTGAAAGAAATTGTTTCTGTAAAAAGCAACGGTACGCACTTAATTGTCGGCGAAATTACAGACTTATATTTCCCTGAAGAAATCTGGGATGAAACAGGCATCTTGGATATTGAAAAGGCAGGAACAGTTGCCGGTTCCTCTCTCGACGGCTATCACACTACTCAATTACTTAAAAGAATGAAATACGCGAAACCTTAGTGAGATTATTTCGTACATAATATAAAAAACGTTTAAAATGGCAAGAATATATCAGACTGCATCATCAGGAGAAGCCCAGGTAAGGGTTGCAGTCGTAAACAGCAGAGATGAGGCAGATTTATTAGTTCACAGGGTTTCCTCATGGGGGTGGCTCATGGTGATGTACTTTGGTATATCACGCGTAATAAACAGGATGCTACTTGTGTTATTTCTTTCGTTTCTGTAGGAATGGCACAAGTTAAAATATGCTTTGTAGACACATATGGTGGGGCTGGATGGCAGAAAGAAAGTCGGTGTAAAAATAGATTTGGCTGAAAAAAAGACGTACATGATTTACCATGTACGTCTAAGAGAATAAAACTATATAAAAAAAATATCTTTAGTATTCTGTGCTGTATTTATATATGGGATGACTGAATGCTCTTTTTAATAGTAATAACCAATATCATCCATATATATTGTATTGGTATTGCCTGTGTTATTATTGAATACAACATTCATTGTAGAAGGTGCGGAAGCTAATCCGAAAGACGACCAAGGTATTTCAACATATTGATATTCTGTTCCTACACTTATAGACGGAGTAGTTCCCCAACTGTAATTTAAGATAAGACGTAATCCATTGTTTATTGCAGAGGTAGATTTTATATAAAACCGAATTCCTTTTGCAGCGGAAGGAATAGAAGGACTGTTATCGATCTGGAAAGCAGACCATGCTTTTACATCCCATTTTATTGCTTTTTCTCCCTGTTTAATGTTTGCAGGATCTGTGCTGTATGCCGTATCATAAGTATCTCCTGCCCATGTAGCATTAGAAATACCGCCAGAGAAGGTATCATCATAAATTGAAGTGCCTATTTGAGACGAGTACGTAACAGTTCCCGATAAAGTAGTTACAGACACTTTTTTACCCTGAGATCCTGCGGGAAGCGTGGCAACAATATGGGTAAGATCGTAAGAAACAATAGCAGCATCCGTATTGCCTACTTTTACTGTCGGGTTAACGAAATAGTTCCCTTTAAGAGTAATATTGGTTCCGTCGGCAGCGTTGATGCTTTGGAATCCGTTAAAAATCGGAGATGGAGGAGCAATGACAAAATCATACTCAACGGTTCCGGTTGCGGTCACTAATTTTAGTTTATTACTTCCGTTAACATAAGGTGTTTTGATATTGATGGTAATAATGATCGCGTTATCTGTAACCAGATTAGGATTAAAGGTAGACTCATAATCATTAAAATAGATATGTCTGAGACTGGCAAAACCATAACCTTTAATGACATAAGTATTAGACGGATAACCGATATGGGTGCTTACCAAAGGATCTACAGGCTTGTTGTTGGCATCTACCGATGCAGAAACCAGTTCGATAACAGGAGTCGTCCCCTTCATATCATCATCCTCGTTGTTACAGGACTGTACAGAAAGCAAACCGATGATAGGAATGAGCCATGCCAATAATTTCGTATAAAATATTTTATTTTTCATTTTCTGTAAATTTTAAAATTGATAATGTACCGGGCTATCCAAAAGCTTCGGATTTTTAGCTACATCATTTGCAGGATAAGGCAGGGTGAAGCTGCTGGAAGAAGGTGTAAAATATTCAGCAGTATACATATTTCCACGGTTCTGAGCAGACATGATGGCGATGGCTTTACTGCGATCGATTCTTCCGAGATCAAACCAATAATCGCCTTCGAAAGCAAGCTCTCTTCTTCGTTCTTTAAACAAATCATCAAAAGTAAAGGAAGTAACATTCGACAGACCTGCTCTGTTTCTTACAGCATTATAAACCTTTAAGGCATTGCTGTCGGAAGTAGAATTTCCACCTGCCAGAATCGCTTCGGCATCAATCAGCAGAAGTTCTGCAAATCTCATAATGTACGTATTGTTGTTCATCATTGCCCAACTGTCTACAGGACCTGTAGAATTACCATTTACAATTCCGATGCAATATTTTTTAATGGCTGCACCTGCACCTTGACCTCCGATCTGGTCTGCTGCCGGTACAGTAAAGCCTGTCTGAAAATTCTGTCCGTTTTTAACTTTTATATCCGTATACGTATATCCGGGAAACATGATGGTATTGGCTTTTCTTACATCATTCGTATCATATAACGTTAAAATATCCTGAGAAGGCGCAAAAACACCGCCGTAAGACGCATTGGAGGTAGAATACGTTCCGTTGCTGATCCCAAATTGCGTGTTGCAGTTATTCGCAGATCCATAGTTAATATCCCCTTTCCACTGCAATGCGAATATAGATTCTTCATTATTGTTGTTGGGATAAGTGAACAGATCTCCGAAAGATTTACTGGTAAGAGAATATTGCGATGTTCCTCCTAATAATTTAAATTCTCCGCTGTTGATAACCTCTTCAGCAAGCTGTCTTGCCATTATATAATTTTTATTGTACAAATAAACTTTTGCAAGAAAAGCTTTAGCAGAACCTTTAGAAACCTTCGCGTTCGAAGAATAGTCTCCGCCTCTTATTTTTGCAGGCAGTAATTCTATCGCTTTGGAATAGTCTCTCCGGATCAGCTCATATACATCATCTGTAAAATTAGTGTTTACTTTAGGATTGGCTGCAACGGCTTCATTATCAATAATTATAGGAACAGGTCCCCATAATCTCACTAAATAAAAGTAAGCTGTGGCGCGGATAAAATAAGCTTCTCCCAAAGCCTGATTGATCACCGCCTGAGAAACTCCCGCACCGGCTCTTTTCTGTAAATTATTGATGAGATTATTAGCCTGTGCTACATTCGCCCACAACGACTGCCATCCATTGAACATTTCCGCATCGGAAGAGTTGATGGAAAAATTACGCATGGCATTCACATCCGAGGAATTCGTGTACATATTTCCCGAACCTACTTCCGAAATGGCGTAGAAAAACTTATTATTGAACTGAAACCATGTTTTGTAGTACATTCCGTCTGTAGCTCCCTGTACCTGTTCGTTGTTCTGATAATAATTCTCCAGACTGATGGAATCCTCGGAAGGACGGTCTGTAAATTCTCTGCTACAAGAAGACAGAAGGCCAAGCCCCAAAAATGAAACGGCTAAACCTGTATGTTTAAAATATTGTAAAGCTTTCATAAATAATTAATTAAAAATCTAAATTAACTCCAAAATTAAATGTTCGGGGAGAAGGATATCTTCCGTTGTCAACTCCTGTCAGTAAGACATTTTGATTGAAAGATCCTATTTCAGGATCGTATCCGCTGTATTTTGTAATGGTAAACAGGTTCTGTGCGCTTACGTAGATTCTGAATCTTGTAAGTTTAAGCTGAGAAGCAAAAGCAGGGGAAACGGTATATCCTAAAGTTACATTCTGTATTCTCAGATAATCTCCTTTTTCCACAAAACGGTCAGAAATAAGAAGATTGGTGCTGTTATTGTCTGCAACAGGTCTTGGTAAACTTGCATTCGGATTATCGGGCGTCCAGTAATCAAGCGCACCCACCAGTTGATTTTGATATAGCTGAGAATTCATTGTACCGTTTCTTCTCGTAAGATTCAGGATGTCATTACCCACAGAACCCTGTACAAAAACAGAAAGATCTACATTTTTATATCTGAAAGTATTGGTAAATCCGAATGTAAAATCCGGGTGCGGATTTCCGATGATCGTCATATCAGACTCATTGATTTTACCATCTCCATTTACATCCACGTAACGAATGTCTCCCAGTTTCGGTGTACTTCCGAACTGAGTCGGTGCATTATTAAGCTGGTCTGCCGTACGATAAAGATCATTGGTTTTATATCCCCAGAAAACGCCCACAGGTTCGCCGATTAAAGTATTGGTTGCCACCATTGGCAGATAACCATTCAGGTTTACCTGAGTATTAATATCAGACAAACCGTCCGCAAGACTCAATAATTTGTTTCTGTATCTGGAAACAACAAGATTTGATGTCCAGTTGAAATTTTCTCCTTTTGTTTCATAAGAAATATTAAGATCAATACCTCTGTTCACCATAGAACCGATATTCGAGTACATGGCATCAATACCTCCGTAATAATTCGCTCCTCCGGTTACATAACTGGGAAGGGGCGCCTGAAAAAGAAAATCCTTCGATTTTTTATTGTACCAGTCTATCGCTACGTTAAGTCTTTTCAGTAAAGTAAGATCTACCCCGATGTTCGTCTGCTGCATAGATTCCCACTTCAGATTTTTATTAGAAAGATTCCCTACAAGATTATAAATAGTAAGCAGGGAAGTATATCTGTTGTTTGGAATATTCTGGTTTCCTGTCTCTCCGTAACCTCCACGGAACCGGATGTTACTGATAATGTTTGAAGGAATCCATTCCATGAATTTTTCTTTTGTTACTCTCCACGAAGCAGAAACTGCCGGAAAATATCCCAACTGCTTTTTGCCGTTATCCGCTTCAGGATCAAATTTCGAAGAACGGTCTGCTCTTATGGAAGCGGTAAGGCTGTATCTGCCGTCGAAATCATAAATAATTCTTCCGAAAAGTGAAGAAAGAGAATTGCTTCCTTGGAATGAAGTTGTTGTAACATCATCCGCAAGATTTAATCCGTAAACATCGTTCGATTTAAACCCCTGTCCTATAGAGCTGAACCCTTTATAATGAACATCCTGTGCTTCCTGTCCGGCAAGTATCGTAAATTTATTCTTTCCTAAAGAAAAATCATACGTTAATAAATTTTTAAAGTTTACAGAATACCAGTCCTGATTTCTCACATACAGATCTGCGATCAGATTAAATTGAGAACCCCTGTCATAAGAAGGATGAAATTCTGTGTTTTCAGAAAACTCCGTATTCGCAGAAAGTTCCATTCTGTATTTCAGTCCTTTCGTAATTTTAGCTTCAGCATACAGATTTCCAAGGAAATTTTTACGGATTAATTTATTCGTATTGGTAAGAGCTTCGGCAACAGGATTGAAATAATTAACATTTTGTCCTGCAGGAGGAGAAGCATAACTTCCGTCAAAATTATAAATCGGCATATCCGGAGCCTGTAAAAGCGTATTGGAAATAAGCCCGTTATAACTTTGGTTTACCGTAAAGTTTTCATTACTTACCCCGCCTGTAATATTCGTACCTACTTTCAGCCAGTTATTTACCTGAGAATCTACATTCGTCCGGAACGTATATCTTTTGAGTCCGGTATTGATAATATTACCTTCCTGATTAAGATAGTTCGCCGAAATGTAGAATGTGGTATTATCTTTACCGCCGGAAAATGAAAGCTGATGGCTTTGAGAAAAAGCAGTCTTGTAAATCGCTTTTTGCCAGTTTGTCCCGTTACCCAGCAATTCAGGATGGGCAAACTCAGGTCTTGGCTGAAGATTAAAAAGATCAGACAATTGATTCTGATATCTTGCATACTGCTGAAGATTCATCACATCCAGATATTTATAAATACTGGAAACCGATGTATAACCTTCATAGCTTATCTTTCCCGCTCCTTTTTTGCCCGATTTCGTAGTAATGATAATAACACCGTTTGCTCCTCTAGAACCATAGATTGCCGTTGCAGAAGCATCTTTAAGTACATCTATTGATTCTATATCATTAGGGTTAAGAAAGGTAAGCGGAGAAACTGCGGCGTTTCCCGAACCTCCCGTTGCAGAAGTATCGTTACCTGCAATCGGTCTTCCCGTAGTGGAACTGTTGGTTGCATCTCCGGAAATTGGGACACCATCAATAATATACAATGGTTCGTTACTGGAACTGATGGAAGTCGTTCCGCGCACTCGTACAGAAGCAGCTGCTCCCGGCTGTCCGTTACCGTTCGTTACGGAAACTCCCGCAACTTTTCCCTGAAGCATCTGGTCTACGGAAACCTGTTTCAGATCCTGAATGTCTTTCGATTTTATAGAAGATACGGCAGAATTTATATCCGTTTTTTTCTGAGCGCCATAACCTATCATTACAACTTCGTCAATTTTTGTCTCTTTTAAAGTATCGCGCTTTGTCTTTTGAGCATGTACCCAACTTACAGGAAGAAAGGCCAAAGCAAAAAATAAGGCGGCTTTATTCTGTAGAACCGGGCTTAGTAAGGGGGTGTTTATTTTTCTCATAATTGCTACGGAAAAGAAATTAATGTTTAGGTTGAATTAACATTTTGTTCACATTGATGACAAAGCTAAATTTTGAAGCTAATTGCGATTAATGTTATTTTGTCATAATTCAGTATTATTTTACCTGTTACTAAATTTTTATTCCGCTTTATTTGTTTTAATTAAATGATTTTCAGTTATTTATTTTGTTTTTAATGAGGAGTTTGTTGTGGTTGTTTATCGTCATATTTGTGTCTTTTTTTTAAATTATTTGAAAAATAAAATAGCTTTTTATAGCTAAAAAGCCGCTTTTACGTATTTTAGAATTAATAAAATATTAACAAAAAACATCACCAACATCTCAAAAAAAGAGCAGAAGAATTATTTTGTTGAATTATTGAACCCTTTTAATACCGGTAAATTGATTTTTGAATTCCGAAGGAGTACATTTCTTTACAGATTTGAAAATTTTATTGAAGTTGGCAATATTGTTAAACCCCGACTCGAAAGCAACTTCCGACACCGTCAGTTTTTTTTCAATGAGCCATCTTGCAGCGTAGCCCACCCTTATCTCGTTCAGGTAATTGATGAATGTTTTTCCTGTTCTCTTCTTTATAAATCTGTTGAATGTAACGATGCTCATGTTAGAAACTGCAGCCACTTCCTCAAGTGTTATTTTCTTGTCGAAATTTTTATGAACGTAATCGTATACAAGTTTCATGCTGTCGTCATCGGTAAAAGTTTCCAGTTCTATGCTGTAAGAAGAGAGGATGGTAGTGTTTTCTGCAATAGCGAGCTCATGCAGGATGTGCATCATTTCCATAAAAGCTTCAAAACCTTTGAGTTTCGATAAATTCAGGAAGTTGTCTTTAAGTTTTTCTGCGGTTTCCTTTGAAAAAAGAATTCCCCGGATAGAATTTTTAATAAGATCGTCAATGGGCTTCATGATTCGTCTTTTCATTAAAGACTGTTCAAAAAAATCCTGATTAAACTGTACTGTTATTTCATGAATTTTTTTCGATTTGCATCTGTAATTATCCCAGTAGTGAGGAAGGTAAGGACCAATCATCACCAGTTCGATATGATCTATTTCTCCGATATGATCGCCTACAATTCTTTTATTGCCTTTTCCCTTAAGAATAAAGTTGATCTCAATTTCCGGATGATAATGAAGAGGAAAATCGAACGTATTTTTTATGCGGTCGAACACCAAAAAGGTCTCGTCGGGTGAAATAGTAGCTATTTCTCTAAGAATTTCGGAGTGTTTGCTCATTTTGTATCTTTTGTATGAGTGTTGATTTTCAGTTTTTTATCGTTTATTTGTGTAATTTATATGTAAAAATGACAAAATAATATTACATTCCGCCAAGATACATAAATAAATTTGGCATTAAGCAAATGTTAACATACTCAAGCATTTTCCTTACGATGAAATTACCATTCAAAATACTATTGATCTTACTTTTTTGCATATTGGCAAAACTGAATGCACAAAAATTTGTAACCGTAAAAGATGGTCATTTTATACTTAAAAAAAAGCAGTATTACTTTGTAGGAACCAACTTTTGGTATGCTTCTTATCTCGGGCTGGAAAAAAATGAAGAAAAGGGTATCGGCAGATTAAAGAAAGAACTGGATTTTTTAAAATCTCAAAATATTCAAAATATTCGTGTTCTTGCCGCAGTGGAAGGTTCCGGAAAATTGAACGGAGCGAATAGAGTAGAACCCGCTTATCAATATGAACCCGGAAAATTTGATGAAGACAAATTAAAAGGACTCGACATTCTTATGGATGAAGCAGGAAAAAGAAACATGAAAGTAATCCTTTTTCTTTCCAATAACTGGGAATGGAGCGGCGGATGGTTGCAATATTTACTTTGGAACAATAAAATTGATAAAGACAAAACTGCCGAAAAACTGAATTGGGATGATCAGAGAGACTTTACCGCAAAGTTTTATAGCTGCGAAGAATGCAAAAATCAGTATTTTGAACAGGTCAAAAAAATAGTTACAAGAAGAAACTCTGTGAATGGAAAAAAATATACAAAAGATAAAACACTAATGGCTTGGGAAATTGCCAATGAACCCCGCCCGATGAGACCCGTAGCTAACGGAGAGTATAAAAAATTCATCACAGAAAGTGCTTCGTTCATTAAATCGCTTGATAAAAATCATCTGGTAACTACAGGAAGTGAAGGAGTACAGGGAACGGAAGATATGGATCTGTATAAAGAAAATCATGCAGATAAAAACATCGATTATCTCACCATTCATATCTGGCCGAAAAACTGGGGCTGGTTTGCAAATGAGACGATGGAAAAAGATTTCGAAGAAGTGAACCGCAGAACCTCAGACTATATAAAATCTCATCTCAAAATTGCAGACGAAGTTCACAAACCGCTGGTTCTTGAAGAATTCGGGTTTCCGAGAGACGGACATTCTTTTGATATCAATAGCAGCACAAAATTAAGAGACAAGTATTACGAAAGTACTCTGAAATTGTGGAATGAGAACAGAAATCTGAAAGGAAGTTTTGCAGGATGCTCTTTCTGGGCTTTCAACGGAGTTGCAGAACCGATTCCCGGACAGGTTTTCTGGAAAAAAGGTGATGATTACATGGGAGATCCACCGATGGAAGAACAGGGGTTAAACGGTGTTTTCATCTCAGACCAGTCAACATGGGAAATCATAAGAAAATACAATACGGACTCAAAAAGTAATTAAAAAAGCAGGATAAAGTCCCGTTACATAAAATAAATGAATTCTTTAAAAAATTTTATTATAGTTTCTAACGTATTCTGTGCCGGTCTTTTTGCGGCGCAGGATACTTCTTCACTATCAAACAAAAATGCCACAGCGGAAACCCAAAACTTGTACAGAAATCTTTGGCAGCTTATGGATAAAGGAATCATGTTCGGACATCAGGATGATTTGGGATATGGTGTAAACTGGAGGATGCAGGATGGGAGAAGCGATGTGAAAGAAACTGCGGGAGATTATCCCTCCGTTTTTGGCTGGGACGTCATGAATATAGAATCCGGAGGAAAAGGACCGATTGATATTTTCAACTTTGGGCAGATGAAAAAAATGATGGAAGACGTTTACAACATGGGCGGAATAAATACCGTCAGTTGGCACGCCAATAATCCGCTCACAGGAAAAACCGCATGGGATAATACGAAAGGAAGCGTAAAAACCATTTTGCCGGGAGGAGAAAAACATCAGATGTTTCTCAACTGGCTGGATCTGATCTCAGAGTATCTCGCTTCGGTAAAAGGTAAAGATAAAAAACAGGTTCCTGTACTTTGGAGGCCTTATCATGAACTTACAGGAAACTGGTTCTGGTGGGGAAAAAATAATTGCAGCTCTGAGGAATTTAAACAGTTGTGGAAAATGACCTATGATTATCTTACCAAAACAAAAGGTCTGAATAATCTCATCTGGATCTACAATACTTCAGACTTTAATACAAAAGAAGAATTTCTGGAATTTTATCCGGGTGATGAATATGTGGATATGATAAGCTTTGATATCTATGAGCTTGATAATCCGGTACACAATACAGGTTTTGTAGAACGTTCTCAAAAGCAGTTTGCCATCATGGATGAAATTGCGAAAGAACATCACAAAATTCCGGCTCTTGCTGAAACAGGATATGAGCAGATTCCGTACAACCGTTTCTGGACAAAAACTTTAACGGAAGCCATCGGAAACTACAAAATTTCTTACGTTCTGACATGGAGAAATCACGGATTGACGGAAGAGAAAAAAATGCATTATTATGTACCTTACAAAGGACATCCGAATGAACAGGATTTCAGAGATTTTTACAATCTCGGCAACACATTGTTCCTGAAAGATATACAGAAAACAAATGTGTATAAATAATAAACGATACCCATCGTAAATTATTTTAAAAACAATTTTAAAATTTAATCATTAAAAGAAAATTAATGAATAACGAAAAGATAAATATAAAAGAAAAAGTGGCTTACGGATTTGGAGATGCCGCATCCTCTATGTTCTGGAAAATCTTCAGCATGTATCTGCTTTTTTTCTATACCGATGTGTTTGGTCTTGCGGCGGCGGCGGTAGGAACCATGTTTTTGGTAACCAAAGTATGGGATTCCTTCTTCGATCCGTTTGTGGGAATTTACTCAGACAGGATCGATACAAAATGGGGAAAATTCCGTCCTTTTTTATTATGGGTTGCCGTTCCTTTTGCCATCATTGGTGTATTAACCTTTTATACCCCTGATTTTGCAAACAACGGAAAATTGATCTATGCATACATCACATATTCCTTAATGATGATGGTGTATTCACTCATCAACGTTCCTTATGCATCATTACTTGGCGTGATGTCTTCCGACGGTAAAGAAAGAACTACACTGGCTTCTTACAGAATGGTTTTTGCTTTCGCAGGCAGCCTTATTGCGCTTTGGATGATAGAACCTCTTGTAAAATATTTTGGAGACGGAACTTTAACCTCTTCACAAGGCTGGTTTTATACCATTGTTGTATTCGGAGTCATGACGACGCTGCTGTTTTGGGGATGTTTTGCGGGGACGAGAGAACGCATCAAACCTATAAAAAAAGACCAGTCTACCTTAAAAGAAGATCTCAATGATCTTTGGAAAAACAAACCATGGTGGATTCTTTTGGGAGCCGGAGTTGCCACATTGCTTTTCAATACCATTCGAGACGGTGGAGCGATTTATTATTTTAAATATTATCTGGCAAAAACAGATCAGGAAACCTTTTCCCTTTTCGGTATGGGAACAGGGATGTCCTATCTTACCATTTATCTGGTTTTAGGACAGGCAGCTAACATTGTGGGAGTGGTTTTGGCTACACCTTTAGCCAATAAATTCGGTAAGAAAAAAACATTCTTTGCAGCCATGTTATCAGCGGCAGTTCTCAGTATCATATTCTATTTCCTTACGAAAGATAACATCATGATGATTTTGCTGCTGCAATTTTTCATAAGCATTTGTGCAGGATGCATTTTCCCTCTTTTATGGTCGATGTATGCTGATACCGCAGACTATTCGGAATGGAAACAGGGAAGAAGAGCAACAGGACTTGTATTCTCGGCATCATCAATGTCCCAGAAATTGGGTTGGGCATTCGGTGGAGCTGCAACAGGATGGCTTTTGGCTTACTTTGGGTTTCAGGCGAATGTTGTACAGACAGAAAATGCACAGACCGGAATCAGATTGATGCTGAGTATTCTTCCAGCGGCAGGAGCCATCATTTCTATGCTTTTCATTTTTGTTTATCCTTTAACGGAAGAAAAACTTTCATCAATTACTGAAGAATTGGAACAGAGAAGAAAAGAAAACTAAAAAATATTCAAATCGAAAACATTTGAATACCGGATACAATATAATTCTATTACAAACAAAATATAAAATAATATAGTAAAATGAGTGATTTATTCAATACAAGATTTAATGAAGTATCAGAAGAATTTGAAAAGCTGATTGCTCAAAAAAATTCTCCGGAAGATCATGCCGGAAACGGAATTTTTACAAGATATAAAAACCCTGTCGTTACGGCGGCTCATATTCCTTTAGAATGGCGTTTTGATATGGATGCCGAAAGAAATCCTTTTTTTATGGAACGTTTCGGGATCAATGCTGCTTTTAATGCCGGTGCAATGAAGTGGAACGATAAATATATTCTTTCTGTAAGAGTAGAAGGCTACGACAGAAAATCATTTTTTGCAATTGCAGAATCTCCGAACGGAACAGATCATTTCCGTTTTTGGGAAAAACCTGTCGTTATTCCTCAGATTGAAGGAAATCCCGATACAAACGTTTACGATATGCGTTTAATTCAGCATGAAGACGGATATATTTACGGAATTTTCTGTACAGAAAGAAAAGATCCCAATGCGCCGAAAGGAGACACTTCTATGGCAATTGCAAATGCGGGTATCGTAAGAACAAAAAATTTAGTGGACTGGGAAAGGCTTCCGGATTTGATTTCCAATACAGGACAACAGAGAAACGTTGTTCTGCATCCTGAATTTGTAAACGGAAAATATGCTCTTTATACGCGTCCTCAAGACGGATTTATCGATGTTGGAGCAGGAGGAGGAATCGGACTTGGCTATGTTGCAGATATGACGAATCCTGTGGTGGAAAATGAAGAAATTATCTACGGAAAAACCTATCATACAGTTTATGAGCTGAAAAACGGTCTGGGTCCGGCTCCTATTAAAACAGAAAAAGGCTGGCTGCATCTGGCGCACGGAGTGCGTAACACGGCTGCCGGATTGCGCTACGTTTTATATTTATTCATGACAGATCTAAACGAACTGGGAAAAGTAATCTACAAACCTGCCGGATATTTTATGGCTCCGGAAAATGAGGAAAGAGTAGGAGATGTTTCCAACGTGTTGTTTTCAAACGGATGGATCGCCGATGAAGATGGTAAAGTTTTTATCTATTACGCATCATCAGACACCAGAATGCACGTAGCGGTTTCTTCAATTGAACAATTAACGGATTATTGCATCAACACGGCAGAAGACAGACTTACCTCATCCGAATCGGTGAAAACAATCATTGAAATTGTAGATAATAACATGGTTTCCAAATAACTGTAGTACTGCAGAAACATTTTCAATTTTAAAGATAATCAGATTTAATCTCAAAATGCAGACAGAATTTCTCTTAAATACGATGCAAAATGAGCTCCGTAATATCCTGAATTACTGGAGAAAGAATACAATTGACGAAAAAAACGGAGGTTTTATAGGTGAGATTGACTTTAGCGAACAGAAAAATCCGGCAGCAGAAAAAGGTTCTGTAATGTATGGGAGAATTCTCTGGACTTTTTCCGCAGCATTTTCTGCTACTCAGAATCCGGAAGATCTCAATATGGCGAAAAGAGCTTTTGAAGAGATTAAAAGCAAATTTTACAATCCGGAACACAAAGGAATCTATTGGAGCATTAATGCAGATGGAACGGTAAAAGATTCCAAAAATCAGATCTATGCCATTTCATTTGTTATTTATGGTTTGAGCGAATTTTATAAGGTTTCAAATGATAAAGAGGCACTGGATTTGGCGATAACCCTCTATCACAGCATTCAGAATCATTCTTTTGATAAAGTGAATAAAGGCTACTTTGAAGCATATACCGAAGACTGGAAAGAGATTGAAGACATGCGCCTCAGCGAAAAAGATGCTAACGAAAAAAAGACCATGAATACGCATCTTCATATCGTAGAAGCATTTGCCAACCTTTATCTCGTATGGAAAGATGAAGATTTGAAACAGAATATTATTCAGTTGCTGGAAACAATAGATCAATATTTCATCAATAAAGATTCATGGCATCTCAGACTGTTTTTTGATGAAAATTGGAACGAAAAGAAAGATGTGATTTCTTACGGACACGGTATTGAAGCAGCATGGTTGCTGCAATGGTGTGCAGAAGCTATAGAAGACGAAAACCTGATTGTCCTGTACAAAAATTATGCTGTGAAAATGGCGGATGCAATATTCGAAGGCCTGGATGAAGACGGAGGATTATGGTATGAATACGAGCCGGAATCCGGTCAGCTTATTTCAGAAAAACACTGGTGGCCGCAGGCGGAATTGTGGATTGGTTTTCTGAACGCTTACCAGATTACCAATGACGAAAAATACTTTAATGCTTTTAAAAAAAATGTGGAATTCACAGAAAGATACATCATTGATAAAAAAAACGGAGAATGGATCTGGGGAATCGATGAAAAGTATCGTCCCATCGAAAAAGACAAAGCAGGATTCTGGAAATGCCCTTATCACAACGGGAGAGCCTGTTTAGAGATCATTAAAAGAATAAAGTAATACACTTTGCATTTTGCAGCTATTATTTATAGACACGACAGGAAAAGAAAATAATTTGAAAAATCACTGGAAGTAATAAAAAGAAACATTCAAATCACAATAATATTAACTTTCAAAAACATTTTAAAATGAAAATTCAAAGTAAATTTTTTCTGATATCTTTCTTCGTAGGAATTCTTTCCTGTCAGTCTTCAGAAAACGATCCCGTTGAGAATAGCACCTCTCAGCCTTCAGAATCCATAAATAAACTCGTGAATAATACCTCAGATGCAAATGCTACCCAAAAGACTCAATTGTTATTTTATAATTTAAAAAATAATGCCGGAACTAAAATTCTCGTAGGTCACCAAGATGCGTTTTACACGTATTATCAGGATAATACTTCCATGTCTGATGTAAAAAAAGCAACAGGATCCGATCCTGCGCTTATCGGATTGGATCTCATGTTCATTACCGACAAAAATTATCAGGCGAATGCTTCCAATTGGTATTATCAGCAGGAGCAGAAAATTGTGGCAGCAGCAAAAGAAGCCTATCAGAAAGGGATGGCGGTAACATTTTGCTGGCATTTGAGAGAACCTTACAATGAAACTACTTTCTATACCTCGGAAATGACGGCTTCTCAAAAGCAGAACGCTTTTAAAAGTATTCTTCCCGGCGGAGCCAACCACAACTGGTACCTTACCAAACTCCAGAAAGTGGCTTCTGTGTTTAAAAATCTTAAAGGGAGCGTCGGCGAGGAAATTCCCGTGATCTTCAGACCTTTTCATGAATTTGACGGCGACTGGTTCTGGTGGGGAGCAGCTTACTGTACAGCAGACGAATATAAACAGCTTTGGCAGTTTACCGTAAACTATCTCAGAAATACCATGAATGTTCATAATGTACTATACGCTTTTGCACCGGATGCTTCCTACACAACTTCTTCAGCCTACCTTTCGAGATATCCGGGAGATCAGTATGTAGACGTTTTAGGAATGGACAATTATTATGATTTTATAGCCCAGACAACAGCAGGGGCAAATACAGCCAACAGCAAAATAAAAGTAATATCTGATCTTGCCATCCAGAAAAATAAAATAGCAGCGTTAACGGAAACAGGATACTCCAGCCAGAACAGTCCAGCCAGAACGTCTAACCACTTTACATCGCTTGTACATCCAGCCATTACATCGAATAACGTTAAAATTTCATACGTATGCTTTTGGAGCAATGCAGGAAATACATATTATGTTCCCACGCCGGCAACACCTTATGCCACAGATTTTAAAAACTTAACCCTTAAACCGCAGATGGCTCTTCAGGCAACCATAGCCGGAATTTTATACAATTAACAGAAAAAGAATCTGAATGAAAAAAAATATTTTAAGCATTTTTATTTTAGCTTCATTGGCACTCTGTGGTCAGAAAAATCTCATCAGTAACGGAGGTTTTGAAATGGATGCTCAAGGCTGGAATAATGAAAGTGCAATGACAATTAATCCGTATACGAAACATACAGGAAGTAAAGGAGGGGGAATTACAGAGTATACTGCTCCGCAGTGGAAGGGTATCGATCAGACCTTCAGTATTCCTAAAAATACAGCGGCGATCGAAGTTTCTGCATGGCTGAAAGCAGACGGCGTGGAAAAAGGAAAAAACGAATGGAACAAAGCGGTGGTAATTGCCGAAATTAATGGTAAAGGAGAAGATATTGCCGCTTTGGAAGGAACAACTCCATGGAAGGAATATAAAAAAGTTATTCCGTTAAATAAAGACCGTTCCGGAAGACTCATGATTGCCTTATCCGAATGTACGGGAAGTTTCTATTTTGATGATATTAAAATCACACCGCTTACACAGGAAGATCTTAATAAAATTCAGGAGGAAGAAACCAAAAAATATGAGGTGAAAGTGATTACCGATTCTACTCCGCTGGAAATTGCAACTTTAAAAAATGCTGATTTTGAAAACGGACTGGAAAACTGGAGAGGAACCGCTGAAATCACCTCCGAAGAAAAAGTAAAAGGACAGAAAAGCTTAAAGCTGTCTTCTTCAAATCCTGTTTGGTTCGGAATAGATCAGATTGCAGATATCCCCGATGGAAGCAAAACACTGGATATTTCTGCATTTGCAAAAACAAAAGACCTGAAACCCGGAAAAAACGACTGGAATAAAGGAGTAATGATCGTAGAATTCACCAAAGACGGAACTGCAAAAACAGGAGACGATCAGCCAGTATTTTTTGTTTCGGGCGCTAAAGACTGGCAAAAGTTTTCAAAAATTCTTGCTGTTCCCGCAGGTTCTAGAAAATACAGAATTATGCTGGCTCTTTCGGAAGCTACAGGAACTATGTATGTAGACGATATTCAGGTAAAATTCAACAAATAAAAATTTAAAATTTAATAAACATTAGTATGGAACATGACGTAAGACCTTGGGGAGAATATTGGGTACTGGATGATTCAAAAACTCATAAAGTAAAAAGAATACAGGTGAATCCCGGTGGAAGATTATCTTTGCAGTATCATCATAAAAGAGCAGAAGTCTGGACAATTGTTTCAGGAGTCGGAACCATTACGATTGATGAAGACATAAGAGATTACACAATCGGGCAGGTTGCACAGATTCCTCTTGGAGCACACCACAGAATAGAAAATAAAACTTCTGAGCCGGTTATTTTTGTTGAAGTTCAGCACGGAACGTACTTTGGAGAAGATGACATCGTAAGAATCGAAGATGATTACAACAGAGTATAAAGCCTCTGCAAACTTAAAAACGTTTTGGATTTAAAAACTTGCAGACTTTGCATTAAAATTAAATACTATAAATAATAACGGAGAATTAAAAATCCTTATTTACATTTCTTTACTATGAAAATTTTTCCTACAAAATTTTTCTCGTTAGCTTTTCTTTCGGCTTTGTATTTTGCAAATGCCCAGTTCAGACTGTCTGACGAGAAAGCGACACAGGAAACACAGAATCTGTATCAAAATCTGGCAAAAGCACAGCGAAAAGGCTATTTCATAGGACATCAGGATGATTTGGCGTATGGCGTTTACTGGAAATACCAACAGGGAAGAAGTGATGTTAAAGAAGTGGTAAAAGATCATCCCGCAGTATACGGCTGGGAACTTGGAAATCTGGAATTGGGAAAAACAGAGAATCTTGATGGTGTTCCGTTCAGTAAAATAAAAGAATTCATAAAAGAAGGTTATCGCCGTGGCGGAATCATTACCATAAGTTGGCACTCCAACAATCCCATAACAGGGGGCAATGCATGGGATTTTTCCAATACCTCCATAAAAAGTATTTTGGAAGGCGGAGATAAACATTCCGTTTTTCTCTCTTATCTTGATAAAATAGCCGATTTTTTAGCGGATTTAAAAGACGATAACGGAACCCCGATTCCTATTCTGTGGAGGCCCTTTCATGAACATACCGGAACATGGTTCTGGTGGGGTGCGAAATCGGCTTCAGATGAAGAATATAAAGAATTGTACAGGTTTTCTTTAGATTATTTAAAAAATGAAAAAAAACTGCATCACCTGATTTCAGTTTATAACACCAGCGTTGAATATTCTACCCCTGAAGAATTCCTGAAACGCTATCCGGGAGACAGCTATGTAGATATGATGTCTTTTGATGCTTATCAGAGAGGTTCGGTAGATGAAGGAAAAAAGTTTGCAGAAAAACTGGATGTTCTTATTTCCGCAATGAATCAGGCAGCAGAAAAACATAATAAAATTTCAGCTATCGGCGAAATAGGATATAACCAGATTCCGGATTCAGAATGGTTTACGAAAATTCTGAAACCTGTTTTCGATAAGCATACATTTTCCTATGTACTATTCTGGAGAAATGCAGGCTTCAAACCGGGAAATAATGAAGTGGAATATTATCTGCCTTTCAAAGGACATCCTTCGGAAAAAGATTTTTTAAAATTCTATAAGGATAAAAAAACATTATTTGAAAAAGAAGCCGGAAAAATGAATCTGTACAAATAATGATGCATAGTCCATTAGTAAGACAACAATTAAAATTAAACAGGACTATTTGTAGTTTAAATATTTTAATAAACGATTAATCATTGTCTTTTGTAACTAAATTTGAAATTGGTTCAAACAGATATAACATTAAAAAAGCAAAAATGAAATCTTCACGCATTACACTTCTATTCATTTTAATTTCCATATTTACATTTGCAGGAAATCCTGTAAAGGAAATCGGAAATCTTCAGGTGGTGGGAACCCAGCTTTCCGATGCAAAAGGCAAACCTGTGAGATTAGTGGGCACCAGTTTCGGCTGGAGCAATTTTCATCCCCGATTTTATACCCCGAAAACCGTAAAATGGCTGAAAGATGACTGGAACGTAAACGTTGTCCGTGCTTCCATGGGAATTGATCCTGAAGGTGCTTATCTGCAAAATCCTAAGGCAAATCTCAAAAGTATAGAAACGGTGATTGATGCTGCCATTAAAGAAGGCATCTATGTAATTATCGATTGGCATGCTCATAAAATTCATACAAAAGAAGCGAAAGAATTCTTTAATACAATATCCAAAAAATACGGTAAATACCCGAACGTGATCTATGAAGTTTTCAACGAGCCTGAAAAACAATCCTGGGAAGAAGTTAAAAGTTACGCGGAAGAAATTGTAAAGACCATCAGAAAAAATGATGCCGACAACATTATTCTCGTAGGCTGTCCGGAATGGGATCAAAGAATAGATCTGGTTCAGAAAAATCCCTTAAAAGACAAAAAAAATATCATGTACACCGTGCATTTTTATGCAGGAACTCATGGAAAATGGCTGCGCGACAGAACCGATGAAGCCATAAAATCGGGCATTCCTGTTTTCATTTCAGAGTCTGCAGGAATGGAAGCTACCGGAGATGGAAAATTTAATTATCCTGAATGGCAGAGCTATTTTAGCTGGATGAATAAAAATAAGCTGAGCTGGATTACATGGTCGGTTTCCGACAAAAAAGAAACCTGCTCCATGCTTCTTCCTACCGCTTCTTCCGAAGGAAACTGGAATTTATCCGATCTTAACGAATCCGGAATAAGAACAAGAGAATATCTTAAACAGTTTGACGACAGAGGAAACTATCTTCAGAAATTTTACTGGCACGGAAGAGTGCTTCAGTCTTATTTTAACGAAGGTAAACTTATTGGTCCCGGATCTTATACCGAATTTCAGTTTACCGGAAATTCCGTAAGTTTCGGATTGAAAAATATCCCTTTCCAAGGCTATTACAACTATGTTTCCATTGAACTGGACGGTAAATACATCGGCAGATTTAAAATAGACAATAACGAGATTAAAAAATTTACTTACGATGTTTCAGACAAAAATCTGAAAGTACACACCATCAAAATCGTTAAGGCAACGGAAGCAGCAATGGGAGAAGTCTATTTTGACGGCAGCGGAATCGATGCTGTCTCTTTTCAGCCGAAACCTGGAAAAAAAATTGAATTCATAGGAGATTCTATTACCTGCGGATTCGGAAATGATGAAAGTGGACTCCCATGCGGAAAAGGACAGTGGTTTGATCAGCATAATGCGTATTTTGCTTATGGTCCTGTAGCAGCCAGAATTTTGGGAGCAGATTATCTTTTAAGTTCTGTTTCAGGATATGGGATGTACAGAAACTGGAATTCTGAAAAATTGGAAGAAAATATTCTGCCCGATGTTTATCCTTATCTTTATCTGAGAACTTCCGAGCCGGAACTTTTCGGCAACGATTATCAGCCTGATCTGGTGAGTATATGTTTGGGAACGAATGATCTGTCGAATGGCGATGGCAAAAAAGACCGTTTACCTTTTAATAAAGAAAAATTCATCGGAAATTATGTGGAATTCGTTCAGAATATCTACAAAAAATATCCCGACACCAAAATTGTTTTATTAAACAGTCCGATGGTTTCAGGGGAGAATAATAAACTTTTGGTAGAATGTTTAAATGCCGTGAAAAATTCTTTCAGAAATGATAAAAAACATCAGCCAATCGAAATATTTGAATTTAAGGCAATGATTCCGAAAGGATGCGGATATCATCCAAGTAAAGAAGACGACCAGATAATGGCAAACCAGTTAATTCCTTTTTTACAGAAATACTTACCTAATTAAGCTTTAATCTATCTCACATGAAATTTATAATAAGTCTTTTCTCATTATTTTTAACAAACTTGCTTTTTGCCAACATTAATCTTCCGGCAATTTTTACAGACAATATGGTGCTGCAGCGTAATGCAGAAATCGTTATTTGGGGAAATGCCAATCCGAAAGAAGAGATTATCCTGAAAGGAGATTTTCTTGACAAAGAATATAAAGTTGTGACAGGGAATGACGCTGTTTTTAAATTCATCATACCAACAGGAAAAGAAGGCGGACCTTACACTGTTACCCTGAAAGGCTACAATGAAGTAAAGCTTAAAAACGTAATGCTGGGTGAAGTATGGCTGATTTCCGGACAGTCTAATATGGAATACACGCCGGCTTGGGGAATGAAAGATGCCGATGCAGAAATTACCAAAGCCAATTTTTCGGACATAAGATTTTTCACCGTTCCGAAACTCTCATCATCCTATCCACAGAATAATTTGTTTGGAAGCTGGGTTTCCTGCAATCCCGATACCATGAAAAACTTTAGTGCAATAGGCTATTTCTTTGCCCAAAAAATACAGGAAAATCTCAACGGTGTTCCGGTAGGAATTATTTCTTCCACCTGGGGAGGAAGTCCTGCAGAGCTTTGGACTCCGGAGAATGTATTCAGGCAAAATCCTCAATTGGCAGACAATTACAAAAAATTGGGAAGTTCAGAATATTATCCGTCACAGATGAGCGGAGCGTACAATGCAATGATTTTCCCTCTGAATTTGTATAAAATAAAAGGCGCACTCTGGTATCAGGGTGAAACTAATACGGGAAATGCTGAAGGATATACAGACCTGCTTTCTTCCATGATACAGTCTTGGAGACAAGCCAAAGGAGAAGAATTTCCGTTTTACATCATTCAGATTGCCAAATATACAGGTTGGGGCGATACTACCGTTAAAATTCAGAATTCCCAGAGAACAGTTTCAGAAACCGTTAAAAATTCAGGTCTTGTCATTACCTCAGATCTCGACAGAACAGACGATATTCATCCAAAAAATAAAAAACCGGTCGGGATAAGAATGGCAAACCTCATTCTGAAAAATGTATACGGCAAAAATAATGGTCTTGTAGAAAGTCCGAAGCTTAAAAACGTAGAATACAAAGGAAATAAAGCTATTTTATCTTTTGATTTTGCAGACGGACTGCATTTTAAAAATAAAGAATCAAAACTTTTTGAAATCGCAGGAACGGAGGGGCAATTTGTTCCGGCAACCGCAGTTATAAAGGGAAATCAGATCATCTTAGAATCCAAAGAAGTGAAAAACCCTGTCAATGTAAGATATGACTGGAGCAACACCGCAGTTACTGATTTATTTAATAAGTCTGAATTGCCCGCTTCCAGCTTTTCAACTGAGAAAATGAAGTAGAAGAATTCAACAATCAGAACTTTTAATTTGAAAGAATTTTCAACACACTAAAGATTTATTTTGTGTTGAATTTTAGAAACTATTATTCATAAATTGGGGTTGTCATTAATTTTTTACCGTTAAAAAAACCTGAGTTCTTAGCTGAGGACTTTACTTTAAAATTAAGCATCATGATCAACAAAGAATAATCAAAAATAAAATGAAAATAACCAAAATAGTAATCATCACCATAATAAGCATCATTACAGTGAACACAGTCAGCGCACAGCAAAAACTCAACCCCGAAACAGAAAAGAAGATCAATGTTCTGATGTCTAAAATGACACTGGAAGAAAAAGTAGGGCAGATGAATCAGTACAACGGTTTCTGGGATGTTACGGGACCTGCTCCCGTCGGAGGAAGTGCTGAAGAAAAATATGAAAATATAAAAAAAGGACTGGTAGGCTCTATGCTTACCGTTCGCGGAGTAAAAGAAGTAAAAGCAGTTCAGAAGATCGCTGTGGAACAGACAAGACTCGGCATTCCACTAATTATTGGTTTTGATGTTATTCACGGATACAAAACGATTTCGCCAATTCCTTTGGCAGAAGCGGCAAGCTGGGATCTCAAAGCCATCGAAAAATCTGCGGAAGTTGCTGCCTCAGAAGCTGCCGCATCTGGAATCAACTGGACATTCGGTCCCATGATGGATATTTCCAGAGATGCAAGATGGGGAAGAGTGATGGAAGGAGCCGGAGAAGATCCTTTTTTAGGAGGGAAAATTGCAGCAGCACGCGTAAAAGGTTTTCAGGGAGATAACACCTTCAGATCTCCGTTAAGAATTGCAGCCACCGCAAAACATTTTGCAGCGTACGGTTTTGTAGAAGCCGGACTGGAATATAATGCCGTGGAAATCGGAAACAATACTTTATTCAATCAGGTGTTGCCGCCTTTCAAATCCGCTGTGGACGCGGGAATAAGAAGTGTGATGAATTCATTCAATACCATCAACGGAACTCCTGCAACAGCCGACAGATATCTTTTGAGAGATGTGCTGAAAAACAAATGGAATTTTTCCGGTTTTGTGGTATCGGATTGGGCTTCTATCCGTGAGATGATTTCTTGGGGATTTTCAAAAGATGAAAAAGCAGCGGCAAAATCTGCTGTAGAGGCAGGAACAGACATGGATATGGAGAGTGGAATCTATTTCCCTTACCTTATTGATTTGGTAAAACAGGGAAAAGTTAAAGAAAGCTATATAGATGATGCCGTAAGAAGAATTCTTCGCGTTAAATTTGAACTGGGACTCTTCGATGATCCTTATCGTTTTCTCGATGAGAAGCGTGAAAAGGAAACAATTGGAAGCACGGCAAACCATGAAGCCGTTCTGGATATGGCAAAAAAATCCATTGTTCTTCTTAAAAACGAAAAAAATCTTCTTCCGCTTAAAAAATCAGGACAAAAAATTCTCCTTCTGGGTTCTTTGGCAGAAAGTAAAAATTCCCCTCTCGGAAGCTGGAGAATTGCAGCAGACAACAATACCGCAGTTTCTGTTCTGGAAGGTATGAAAGCCTACAAAGGTAATCAGCTTAATTTTGTGGAAGGACCAAAATTAACAACCTCCGAACCTACTTTCCTTACCGAAGTGAATTATAATACCACCGACAGAAAAGGTCTGGAAGAAGCAAAAAATGCCGCTAAAAATGCCGATGTTATCGTGATGGTTTTGGGAGAACACGGATTTTCGTCCGGAGAAGCAAGAAGCCGAACAAACATAGATTTACCCGGACTTCAGGAAGAATTTTTAAAAGAAATTTTTAAAGTAAATCCCAATATCGTGCTCGTTTTAAACAACGGAAGACCTTTAACCATCAACTGGGCTTCAGAAAATATACCTGCCATTGTAGAAGCGTGGCATTTGGGAACACAGGCAGGAAACGCCGTTTCGCAGGTTCTTTACGGAGATTACAATCCAAGTGGAAAATTACCCATGACATTCCCGAGAAACGTAGGTCAGATTCCTGTTTATTACAATCATCTTAATACCGGAAGACCTTTTGACAAAGATAAAAATGTGTTCTGGAGCCATTATTCCGATGTAGAAAAAACACCGCTTTATCCGTTCGGATTTGGATTAAGTTATACAAAATTTGAATATTCCGATTTAAAAATCAATAAAAAATTGTTTTCAAAAGGAGAAAATATTCAGGTAACTTTTACCCTAAAAAATACAGGAAAATACGATGGAAGAGAAGTGGCTCAGTTGTATATTCAGGACGAATTTGCTTCCGTAGCCAGACCTGTAAAAGAATTAAAAGGCTTCCAGATCGTAGAACTGAAATCCGGCGAAAGTAAAAAGATCACCTTTAATTTAACTGAAAAAGAACTCGGTTTTTATGATAATTCCGGAAACTTTATTGTAGAAGAAGGAGCATTTAAAGTAATGGTAGGCGGAAACTCGGAGAGTGTGATTTCGGATGAATTTAGTCTGGAGTAAAAAGATAGATTTATCAATAAACAAATCCTTAGGTTAAAAATTAATCTAAGGATTTTTTATTCCGCTTTGTTGTTACTCTCTTTTGTGCTTTATTTGCAGAATTCTATTGAGCTGAAAAAGTTGTAAAGATTAAATCCACCTGTGATCTTTTTACTGAAATTTGAGATTAATGCAATTGCTGAAGCAGATATATCATACGATTATTAAAAACGTTTTCATAGCTGAATAGAAGAATTTTTCATTTAAATAATAATCATAAAAACATGTAAACGATGAGTACTGAAAATATAGAAAATCAAATAAATAGATCAACGGTTTTGGATGAAGAAACGCAGAAAATCGAAGAAATCTTAGGAATAAAACCGGAAGACTACCTAAAATATAATTTACTTCAATATTTACACCTCCAAGACGTAGATATTGAGGATTTTTCTAAGTTTTTACCGTATCTTGTTAAAGTAACAAAAGTAAAACTTACCAACTGTACCATTGCCAATTTTTCCGAATTGTTAAAAATAGAGCGTTGCTCCAGTTTCACTCTGGATAATGTGACTTTCAGAAACAACGAATGTAATGTAACCAAAGGATTTCCTTACGAAATCCGATTTTCAAATATGAGCTTTGACGCAGGTTGTTTTAACAGTTTTCATATATCGTCATCCGGTAAAGGGCATAAGCATCTTTTCATTACTAACTGCCATATTGATAATGTTCAGGAAATCAATAATATAAAAGGACTTTATTCATTACATCTCGACAGCATAACTTTTACTTGTAACCCCACCAAAGTAAAAGAAAAATCAATTTACATGATCCATATTTTCAACTCGAAGTTTGAAGATATTTCTTTTATACCATTTAAAAAATCTGTAGGAAGAATTGATTTTAAAAATTGTAAAATAGGAAACTTTAAAGGAATTTCTGAATTTGAAAAGCTTAAAAAGATTCAAATTGATACAAATACACTTGTTAAAGATGAAAGTCAATTTGAAAACCCTTTCAATAAAGAAATTACCTGTCATTTCATTAAGGCGGAAAAACCATTTCGTTTAAAAAATGCAGTATCGATCAGAAATTATATTAATACATTAAGCTTTACCAATTTTAAAGTAAAAAAAATAAAGGATCTTGAAAAGTTTGAAATGGTGAAAGCTCTTTCATTTGATAAATCTGAATTTTATGTAGATGCATTTTTATCTATTGCAAAACAAATCACAAGTATAGATCTTAGAGATTCTGAGATCAAAAAGCATACTTATTTCAAACATTTTTCGAACTTGATAAGCGTTGAATCGAGATGTTTTTCAAGAGATAGTAAAAACATACAAAATTTTTCAAAACTGTTGCCACTAAAAAAACAGCTGAAAGAGCTAAACTTTTATGAATCTTCTGATGAACGGAAAAAACGGGAAGCCTATCCGTTGGGACAATTTACGGTATTGGAAACTTTGGATGTTGGGTCTGAGGTTTCGGTAAAGACTGCTGAATCCATTCTGAAATTAAAAAAGCTGAAAAAATTAGATATAAGTATCGAAAAATCAAAACAGGTCTTCGACTTAGGAAATTTAAAAAAGCTGGAGTTTTTAATTTTTAATTCAAGAGTAAAATTTACTGGATTTGAAAATCTGAAACGTCTAAAATCATTGCAAATAGTCAATGATAGAAAATTTGATTTGAAAACGCTTCCAACTATGAAGTCCTTAAAAAGATTGAGCTTTTCCGCTTATGATACTCACATTAAAGATTTGAGTCACTTTCCGAATTTAGAATTTCTGAGACTAAAGGGAGTTAAGAAACTGCAACTGAAAAACTTGAAAAAGCTAAAAGTGTTGGATTTGGACAATAGCAGAATTAAAGATTTTTCTTCGTTTGAAACCTTACCTTCCCTGGAAAGACTAGATTTATCAAGTATTCAGGGTAATATTAATTTAAAAGAAATATCGAAATTTCCCAATTTGAAATGGTTAACATTATTGGAAAGCTATGAGGTAAATGATATTTCAGGATTAGAAGCATTAAAAAAATTAGAGCGCTTGGATTTATACCAAACAAAAGTTACAGACGTAAAGGTGCTGAATACTTTGCCTAATTTAAGGGAAGTCAATTTATTAGTGAATAATTCCAAAGAACTTAATCTTGAATCACAATTGGATCGTCCGGAAATTGCCATTTACTGTGGATTGCCAAGCGTAAATTTATGGATTTGGGAGAAAGATGAATTTGGAATTTAAATGATCCGTAAGAAGTAAAGTAAAATTAATATTTAAACAGAATAACCACTCAAAATGAAAGAAAATCAGCAAACAGATAAAACATCAGAAGCTTATAAAAGATTAAAAGAAATTTTAGGGGAAGAACCTTGGGAAGATTATGCAAGATCAAGAATAGAGCTCAAAAATTTAACAATTGACGATTTTTCTATCATCTTGCCGTGGATCAGGAATGTAGGAAGATTGTATGTCAGCGATTCTTCCATTTCCAATTTTTCAGAATTATTGAAGTTGGAGAATTGTTATTCTTTTCATTTGGATAATGTGACGTTCACAAACAATGACTGTGAGGTAACGAGAGACTTTCCAAGTGAAATTCATTTTTCTAATATGAATTTTGATGCAAGCGGGCTGAATTGCTTTCCTACATCAGTTAGTAAAGGACACCATAGCTTTTCTATTGAAAACTGTCATATTGAAAACATTCAGGAGCTAAGCAATATAGAAGGAATTTCTGCATTATATCTTGATAAAATAACCTTCACCTATCATCCAAGAAAAATAAAAGAGAAATCAATTTACAGGATTAGCATTTCCGACTCGCAGTTTAAAGATATTTCTTTTATACCCTTTAAAAAATCGGTGGGGGATATTGATTTTGTAAACTGCCGTATAGGAAATTTTGAAGGAATTTCTGAGCTTAAGGAGCTTGAAGAAATTGGATTCGATAATGATACGATAGTTGAAGACATAAGGAAATTGGAAAATCCTTTTAATAAAAAAATTACCTGTGTTGTTTTCGTGAAAGATAAAAAGCAGCTCGATCTAAAAAACATATTAGGGATCAGAAATTATATTAATCACATACATTTTACCAATTTTAAAGGAAAAAAAATTGATAATCTGGAAAAATTTGAAAGGTTGCATCATCTCACATTTGATAAATCTAAGTTTTATGTGGATGCATTTTTATCCATTGCAAAACAAATCCAGAGCGTAGAGGTTAGAGATTCAGCGATTAAAAAACATAGTTATTTTAAGCATTTTCCTAATTTGACAAGTTTTGAATTAAACGGTTTTGGAAAAGATAGTAAAGATACCCGAATTTTTTCAAAACTGTTTCCTCTAAAAAAACAGCTGAAAGAGCTGGAGTTTTATGAATCTCAGGATAAACCCACAAACTATCCCATCGAAAAATTTACAGCATTGGAATCTTTAAAAATAGGTTACAATATTTCGTTACAGACTGTGGAATCTATTCTTACTTTTAAAAAATTAAAAAAATTAGAAATAAGGATAGAAAAAACAAAGAAGATTATCGATTTGGGAAATCTGAAAAACTTGGAGTTTTTAAATATCTACAGTGAATCAAATTTATATTGTACGGGATTTGAACATTTAAAACGTTTAAAATCTTTGGAGATGAGCAGTGACGGGAAATGTGATATTAATATGCTTCCAAAAATGAAATCCCTGAAAAGATTGAGTTTTTACAGTCATGAAGATTGTGCGGTGAAAGGGCTGAGCCAGTTTCCTAATTTGGAATTTCTGAAGCTTGAACACATAAAGAAGCTGCAATTAAAAACCCTGAAAAAGCTGAAAGTTTTGGATCTGGATAACAGTCAGATTAAAAATTTTTCTTCGTTTGAAACCTTGCCATCCCTTGAAAAACTAGATTTATCTTCTCTTCAGAATAAAATTGATCTGAAAGAAATCTGGAAATTTCCCAATTTGAAATGGTTAACATTATTGGAAAGCTATGAGGTAAATGATATTTCAGGATTAGAAGCATTAAAAAAATTAGAGCGCTTGGATTTATACCAAACAAAAGTTACAGACGTAAAGGTGCTGAATACTTTGCCTAATTTAAGGGAAGTCAATTTGCTGGTAAAGAATTACGAATTAAATCTTGAAGAGCAATTGGATCGTCCTGAAATTGCCATTTACTGCGGATTACCGACTATAAATTTATGGATTTGGGAGAAAGATGAATTTGGGATTTAAACGAAAACGATTCTCCATTTTCATTATTCAGATTAATTTTAATTTCTTAAATAACGATAAAAATATTAAAAAAATAATATGATGGAAGCCAACGTGGTACAGCTTATAATTTCTCTTAGAAATGAATTTGCAGGCATACATTATGCTCGCTATTTTGAAGATAACGAAAATAATAGAATTTCCCATTTTTTGCAGAAAGTGCATGATTCGGGAAAGTCCTTACAAGGAGAGGAAAAAACACTGTACGAAATTCTCGTCAGTACTTTTGCTCTTGACTATTTCAATGCAGCTTTTTCAGGAGAAGATCTTACCAATTTAAATTCTCAGGATCTGTCTCAAATTGAAACATGGACTGTACTCGACTTTAAAAACTATATATCCGAAAGTTTCAAAAAAAACGACCTGAGAAAAGAATCTCTTAAAAAGATTTCAATTGAAAAATACAGTCTGCTTTTCAGAGGTTATGAGGAAGATATTGCTTATTATAGAACTTTGCAGGACTGGCATTTAATGAGAAAAATTAATTTTCTTTTAGATGGTGGGTTTTTTACGAAGAACGAACTGAAAGAAAATGAAAATAAGATTCTTGCAATCTACGATGTATTGATTAATGAAAATGAGGGCAATTCGAAGTTGTATTTTATGCGCGAAAAATTGCTCTATCTCTGTTCGTTAGATAAAGAATTGAATAAACTGCAACAGTTGCAAACTATTCTGAAATCTAATATTGACGGAGATTACAAAGTTTTAATGATGCGGGACATCATGACAATATACAGGAATGATGATAAATCCAGAGAAGCTCTTGAAATTGCAGATCAGGCAAAAAAACAGTTTCCCAATTCCCCGTTTTTAAAGGAAATTCAATATAAAGAAGATTTAATGACCTGCCCTGAATTGGGACTGAATTTCGAAAAACAGATACAAAGCAATAAGCCGATTCATATAGTGGCAGAATATCGTAATACTTCTGATTTTATTCTGAATATTTATGAAGTGAAAGGCGGGTTTAAATCTTTTATTAAGTATACAGAAGATTATCGTTCAGAAGAAAAATTTTACCATGAAATTGAAAAAATACTCATAAGAAAAGAACATTATACACTTCCTCACTGTGAAATTTATGAAGAGATGAAAACTTCTCTGGAGATTAAACCTTTACCACCGGGATTATATGTTGCAGAATTTTCTTCAAAAGATTTAGCTGAAAGCAATTCAGTCAAAAACTATTTTTTCACAGTATCCGATTATAAAATAATTTATCATCATAAAGATGCAAATGATTTTCCGGAATCATTCAGGTTGGTAAACAGTGAAAATGGAACACCGATTCCTAACGAGGAAATTGTTTTTTTCGAATATCTTCGAGATCAGGATTTGGTAAAACTGAATGCAAAAACAGATGATTTAGGTGTTTTTAAAATTCCGTCAGATGCAAATAATTCATATAGAAAATATCTTGTCCATCATCCAAAAACTAATGATTTTCAAATTCTGGATATATGGGGGAGAAAATTTTCAGAAGAGCAAACAAGAGATATCCTTAATAAAACGATACCGCAGATTTTTACCGACCGGGCGATTTACCGACCGGGACAGACCGTTTATTTTAAGGTAATTAATACTAAAATAGAAAACGAAAAGGAATCGGCTGTTGAAGGATTAAAACAAAAAATAGCTTTAACGAATGGAAACGAAGAGGAAATTTCTACACAGGAATTTACAACCAATGAATTCGGGTCTTATCACGGAAGCTTTGTTCTGCCAAAAGGAAAACTAAACGGAACGTTTGCTTTAATGATTGAGGACGGAGCAGACTGTTTTCATACTTTTCTTGTAGAGGAATATAAAAGACCGAAATTTGAGATTACTTTTGAGCCCGTAAAGGGAGAATATCAATATGGACAGACGCTAGAACTCAATGGAAAAGCAATATCATTTTCAGGTATTCCCCTCCGTAATATAGTTGTAAACTATGAAATTACAGAGAACGATATCCGCTGGAAATTCTTCAGCCATTATAAAAAAAGTTACGGTTACTATGGAAATTCTATACTGGGAAAGGTGAAAACCGATGAGAACGGAGAATTCACTATTTCTGTAACTTTTGAAGAAAATATGTATTTAAAAGATCTTCAGGTAGACTGCTTTAAAATTGAAGCGTCTGTTACGGATATCAATGGAGAAACACAGTCGGCTTCTGTTGAAATAAATGTGGCTTCAGTTCCTTATTACATCAAAGCCGAAGAAATTAAAGATGCTTTTACAGACGAAAATATAAAAATTAATGTTGAAACAAAAAATTATAATAATCAGGATGTTGAAAAGCCATATCATATAAAACTTTCCAAACTGAAGTCGCCAGACAGGATTTTTAGAAAGATGTTTGAAGATAAAATTCAGAATTTATCACAATTTTCTAAAGAAGAGTTTATAGCCAAGTTCCCGCATGACTATTTTGATGAGGACGAATATGAAGAAGAGGTACAAATAGAAAAAGTGATTCTCGATAAAATCTATGATCCAAAAACAGATAACCAACAACCGATAGCCAATTTAGATTTAGGAAAATTAGAAGTCGGGAGATATGAGTTGGAACTTTATGATAGTCAGAATAAAGAGTTGATCGAAACATCTCAGTACTTTAATGTTTGGGATAAAAATTCATTGAAAGAAGAAAAGGTATTTTTGAATGTTGTAGATCCAAGAAAGGTATTTTTAAGGGGTGAAAAAGCCAATATCTACGTATATTCTGCAATTCCTGATGCTTTGGTATATATCTTTCTACAGGATTGTCTGGGAAACACCATAGCTGAAATAAAGCAATTAAAAAATGGTATATTAGACTATATTGTAGAAATTCCTAAAAATAAAAATATTTCAGAAATTAATGTTCAGTTTCAGATCATTGCTTACAATGAAGTACAGCATAGTGAGGTTACAGTTAAAATAGAAGAAAACGAAAATCCTCTTATTATTGAAACAACTACTTTCAGAGATAAGATTGAACCGGGTTCCAAAGAAAAATGGACGGTAAAAATTACAGAAAATAACAAAAACGCTTCGACTCCGCTCAGCTTGACAGCAGAAACCTTGGCAACAATGTATGACAGATCTTTAGATCGGTTTTCTGTAAATACTTTTAAATGGAAAAAGCATTATGTTCCGTATTATGCAATAATGTCTTACAAAGTTAAATATAATCTTAGTGCGAGATTTGCTTCAAAAGAGGTTCCTTATGTAAGATCTTTTTCAATAGAACCGCCATGTTTCAATTGGTATGAGGGAGATATTCCTGAAAGTTTAACGTTTGTGGGCGGATCGTCTGGTTATTCCGGAGATGCGGTTTTGAATGAACTTGAAGGACCAAAATTACATTATAAAATTGCGAAAGGCGATGAAAAAGAAAGGGGAATTTCTGTTGGAGAAACCCACAGCGATTTACCCCAAGTTTCCGTCCGCCAAAACCTAAACGAAACCGCGTTTTTCTACCCGGATCTAAGAACCGATTCCGAAGGCAATGTAAGCTTCGAATTTACTTCTCCAGAAGCACTGACAAAATGGAAACTGATGTTTTTGGCGCATACGAAAGACGCAAAAGCAGGAACACTGGAAAAAGAAGTCGTAACGCAGAAAGAATTTTCGGTAACGCCAAACTACCCAAGATTTTTGAGAGAAGGGGATGAACTGAATCTCCAGTCCAAACTATCGAACTTAACGAACAAAAAATTAAACGGTTCGGCAAGCTTACAGATTCTGGATGCATTTACCAATGAAGATATTTCGTCTCTGTTTGGTTTAAATTCAAGCATTCAGAACTTTGAATTAAATGAAAACGGAAATTCAGCTTTGACATGGAAAATAAAAGTTCCGGAAAATGTTTCATCCATTATTTTAAAAGTGGTGGCGAAAGCAGGACAATATTCCGATGGAGAACAGAAAGCCATTGCGGTTCTACCGAACAGAATGCTCGTAACAGACGCGGTTCCGGTTTTTGTAAAAGAAGGCGAAACCAAAACATTTGAACTGGAAAACCTTAAAAATTCAACTTCCACCACGATTTCCAATGTCTCCAATACACTGGAACTTACGACCAACCCAATCTGGGAGATCATGTTTGCGCTTCCGAGCCTGAAAAATGACCAGAACAATTCTGCGGATGTGATCTTTAACAAATGGTTTGCCGATGTTTTGGCATCAGAAATCTTTAAAGCCAATCCGAAGCTGAAAACCGTTTTCGAAGAATATCAGAATAAAGGATTATTGAATTCCAATCTTGAAAAAAATCAGGAACTGAAACAACTGCTTTTGGAAGAAACACCGTGGGTTCTGGAAAGCAAAAATGAAGAAGAGCAGATGGCTAAACTGGCTTTGCTGTTCGATGTCAATTCAATGAAAAACTCCATTCAGCAGGATTGGGAAGATTTAGAGAAACTCCAGAATCCGGATGGAGGATTTTCGTGGTATAAAGGTTATCCGAGTTCATATTCCACATCATTGTACATTCTTAAAAATTTAGGAAAAATCAATGTCTGGCTGAAAGATAACGTAAAAGATTATCAAAATTCCGAACAGAATGAAATGGTTTCAAATCTGATCAAATACGTAGATAATGAAATTGAAAAATACACTTCGACTTCGCTCAGTGCGGGAAAAGAAAATGTAATCAATAACTGGACTTTAGACTATCTCGACACGCGAAATTACTGGGAAAAACAATATCCGTTAAAAGGAAAAGGAGCCACTTTAAAATCCTTGGTAAAACAGAAAGTAAAAACGATGAAAATTACAGATTTTACCTTCTTCGGACTGCATCGTGCCGCTTTGCTGATGAATGATTATGGATTAAAAGAAGTTTCAGATAAACTTTTAAATTACCTGAAAGAAACTTCCGTAGATTCAAAAACGCAGGGTGTTTACTGGAAACAGAATCTTGATGACTGGGGTTGGTTCAGCTCGAAAGTGGTGAATCATGCAGGAGCATTGGAAGCATTTAACAAATTAAAACCCAACGATCAGAAATTCATTGAAGATTTGAAAATCTGGCTTGTTACGCAGAAAGAAGTGAATTCATGGGGAAGTTCAAGAGGAACTTCAGAAGTTATTTTTACGATTTTAAATTCAGGAAAATCATGGACGAATGCGGAAAGCGATAAAGCAACCATTATTTGGGGCGGAAAAGAGCTTCAGCCACAGACTCAGGCGACGGGTTATGTGAAATCTACCGTGAAATCGGATGTTTTGGATAAAAATTTAGCCACCGTTACCATCACAAAACCGGGCGCAGGAATTGTTCAGGGAGGGCTGTTCTGGCAATATTATGAAGATCTGGATAAGATCAAATCCTCTGAAAATTATCTGTCCATCATCAAAGAATTGTACAGAAAAATAAAAACCGTGAACGGGGAAGAATTGCAGAAAATCACTCCGGAAACTCCATTAAAAGTAGGCGATAAAGTGACGGTACGAATGATTTTAAATACCGACCGACCGATGGAATTCATCCATATTAAAGACATGAGAGCATCAGGATTTGAACCTTTGGATGTACTTTCGGGGTATCAGTGGAAGAATAATTTAGGATATTATCAGTCGACCAAAGATGCTTCCACGAATTTCTACATTGAACAGATGCCGAAAGGGAAATATGTTTTTGAGTACGATTACGTTGCCAATGCATCCGGAATATTTTCAAACGGAATTACCACAATTCAGAATTATTACGCTCCGCAGATGAATGCGCATACGAAAGGTGATGTCGTAGAGATTAAGAGCAATTAAATAGAAAAAACACCGCAAATCCGTGGATTTGCGGTGTTCTTATTTTAAAACCTCTTAGATAAAACAACGGTTTAGCGTACAGTCATTTTAAATGTTTTTAAGGATTGGCGTGAAGCAGAAATTTCAATAATATAATTTCCTTTTTTCAGGATATTCTGCATGTTAAAATGTTGGGAATATGCATTGCTGAGTTTTTGTGCCGTAATCATTCTTCCCGCCATATCATAAATTTTTATACTGCATTCTGCTTTGGTAAGAGCTTTTCCGCGAAGTGAGAAATTTCCATTATTAGGATTATCAAACAGAACGAGGTCAGACATCGCTGCATTTTCAGAAGTACCCAGACTTTTATTGTCAAATCTTGCGATAAATGATGTTAAACCAATGGTATTGGCAGGATTTCGTACGGGCATCCATGAACCTTCCGTGCTGTATCCGGTATTGGAATTTGTGCTTCCGAATAAGTACAGCGAATTATCCTTGAAAGCTACATTAATCGGTACAACGAAGGTAGGAAAATCTGAAGTGCCTCCATAATAAGAACTCCATACAAGGTTTCCTGAAGAGTTGAATTTTGCGAAATATAAGTTAACGGAATTTGAATTATTCTGTTGCGGTGCTGCCTGATAACTTCCCGTTGTGGCAATATTGCTTCCTGAACCAATTGTATTACCGGTAATGTAAATATCATTTCCGTTTACGGCAATTACTTTATCAAATTCATTCATATCTTCCGCCGAAGATCCAAAGTAGGTACTCCATTCCCGATCGCCGGATAAAGAGAATTTTGAAAGAAAAATATCCGAACCTCCTGTTACATACTGTTTATAGCTTGTAGGTGTTCCGAAGAAGCTTGCATTATCATAATTGTAGTCTGTTCCGGTGATATAGATCCCGGTTTCGTTTACCGCAATGTCCGCGAGAGAAAAATAGTTCACCGATTCTGAAGGACCGTAATAAGTACCCCATTCTCTTGTTCCATTCGTAGCATTCATTTTGGTAATAGAGCTTGCTGTAACAGAAGTTTGATATGCTCCGGGAGTAGCGGTCGTATTCAGTGCAGGGTTGATGTTTTTACCGGAAATGATATACAGAGAACCATTGTAATATTTCATGGCAGGTCCTATACCGAAAGGCGTGTAGGTTCCCCAGATTCTTTGTCCGCTGGGAGAGAGTTTCAGCAAGTAATCATTTGGAGTCGGATCTCCGGAAGAGCTTAATACCAGATCAAAGTTTTCCTGCAGTACACCAGCTGTAGATACATTGTTGTTTATGGTTGTCCTGCCGGAAATATACAGGTTATCGGCTTCATCAAATTCGATATTTATGGCGCGATTAGAGGTTGGTAAATAACTTGCCCATAGAAGTGTTCCTGAAGGAGAATATTTTACCAGAATAGTTTTCATCGTGGAAGATGGTTGAGGATCATTAGTAAGGTAAACTCCCGCTGTTGGCAGAATAGCAGGTGCTGTAGAATGGAGAATATAATATTTGTTATCCTGGCTGTCGATATTTTCCAGAAGAAAATTGTTGAGAGAATTGTGATATCCATAATACGAAAGTACTCCCATAGACGAAATTTTAGCCTCAAATAAATTGTATCCCTGTTGCTGACTATTATATGGGTTGCCACCACCTATTAAAAACTGATTAAAATAGGCAGCTCCGTAACTGAACGTATTTGATACATGTCCTCTCATATGCATATTTCTTTGAGAATCAAAAAGAATTCCTTTATTTGCAAAGATACCTTCAGGCGTACCGCCGTTTGCTCCGAAGTAAGTTCCCCATGTTCTTTCATACTCAAAATTATTCTGAGAAAAAAGATGACCTGAAAACAATGTAAAAAGTAAAAAAGTGTAGATTTTCATATTTTTTGTTATTAGCCAAAACGGCGTTTTCTTATAAAGCAGATACATCCTCTGATAGAAGAACTGATTTCGCTTAAGCATTGTTTCCCGTAAGAAAACGGATAATGAAAATAATTTTCTTTTGCTTAAGCCGCAACCATCAATCAGAATATGATGCTGAAACGTGTTTTTACAGTTATTAATTTTTATTTGCGATGAAGATATGAAAATTAAATAATGTTTATTCAATATTTTGTGATAAAAATAAGATAAATGTATTATTTTAATAAAAAATGTAAATTTAGTGTAAATGTTTTCGTTAGACTAAATGAATCTATTGTTTTAAACTTAACATAATATTTAAAGTTAAACAATTGTTTAATTTGGAACGGTTTTTGTCCTGAATGAACTTACAAAATAAATACAAGACTTATGAAATTTTCAAAGACAATTATTTCAGGATTAATGCTCTTTGCAGCAGTGAATGCATTTGCACAAAAGAAAACAGAAAAATTCGAAAAGTTACAGATCGAAATGTTCCCAAAAGCGAAAGAAGGTTTTAAGCAGGTTTATATTCAGCTTCCGGTTGCTAAAAATGAAAATGACCTTAAAGTGGAATTTTTTGTAGGAACAGAAAAAATGCTCGACTGCAACAAGCACTTTTTAATCGGAAAGATCAATACGCAGGATCTTCAAGGATGGGGCTACAATTATTACGAAGTAGAATCCAAAGGAGAAACCGGAGGAACTTTAATGGCTTGCCCGGATCAGAAACTGACGAAAAAATTTGTTTACATACAGCCGGAAACCGTAAGATACAACAGCAAACTGCCATTGGTTTTCTACGTTCCTAAAGATATGGAAGTACGCTACAGAGTTCTTCGTCCTGATGCGATGAAGAAAGCTGTTCAGAGATAATTTAAGTTAATTTAAATATGAATTCTCTGCTGTTGGCGGGGAATTTTTATTTAGGCTTGCCATCTATTTCCGATTCTCACAATCCAACCTTCAGGAATTTTGATAAAAATATAGGTTTCTCCAATTATTAAGCTGTCAAAAGTTAAAATGTATGTATCTTTTTTATCATCACATTTGAAAATTTTGCTGTAATTGCAATAATTAATACCATAATTATATTTTAAATAATTAGAATACTCCTTAGAAGTCAGAAATATGGTTTTCTCTCCATAGGTATCCATCCGCCTGATGTTTTCATCATTTGTAACAATAACTTTAAATTCTAATAAATCCAATAAACTTTTTTCTCGTGGTTTAAATTCAGATTTCTGCTTTTCTATCTGAGTTTGTATATCATCGTGAACTGTTTTTAAATCGGTGATAAATTCATCCATTCGTACTGTAGAATTATTTGTCAGTAATGGATAATCTCCGAATCTTAATATTTCTACGAGTTTTGTAAAATCGTTGTTAAGGCTTTTATATCGGGGATTTTCGTCGTCAAAATCCATAATGCCGTCTTTATCTGTGTCTGCTGATAAAGGATTCGTAAAATAGACAAATTTTTCTTCAAGATCGTTAATGCCATCATCATCAGAATCTTTAATAATTTCCTTTAAATTTAAAGTTATTAAAGCGTTGTTTTTAATTGCTTCATATGTCGGAAGGGGACTTGATGGAAACAAAGGTTCTTTAATCATTCTCACAATATCTGCTTCAATCTGTATACTGTTTTTATTTTTCCATAAAGGATACTTAGAATTTGTTTTGAATAAATAATTAGCACTTTTCTCCAAGCCAGTATAATAGTTTTTCCAGCTTTTCCCTTCATCATAAGAAATTCTAAGATAATATTTTGGATGATAAACATTACGGGTCTGATATAAGACAGCTATAGCACCATGGAGTTTACCTGTCTTGATAATTACGGGTTTCGGAATATCTCCAAATTTTTTTGAATATTCAAGTCTTTCAATAGAGTCCCGAATTTTATAAGAAACATAAGCCGTATCAGGAACGATTTTGCTTATCTCATTACTGATTTTAAGCTCCAAAGAATCGACAATATCCTGCGATTTTGAATAATTTTTTAAATATTTAACTGAAATGTAATCATACTTGGGCTTCAAAGCTTCTTTTTTGGAAATCGTCTTAAACTTATGTTTTGCGTAAAAAGCGTTAATACTGTCTTCGGATTTTTTTAAAAGATCACATTTGCATATTTCCATTTCCTGTGCATGGTAAAAAGAACAAATGAAAAGTAATAAAAAGGTAACAGAATTTTTCAAGATTATAGTTTTATTTTGGTTAACGGTTTCTCTAAACATTTATTATCACAAATTCTGAATATCAGTTTTTGAATTTTTAAATTATAAAAAAAATCTGATCAAAACCCATTATCCTAAGCTTAAATTTATTCGATTAATAATTTGATTTATAATGGGTTGTATTCTTTTTGTTAAATGATGAAAAAAGGATCGGAAAAAACTGATATATTTGTTTTTTAACAATTAAAAAAGCTATGGAAAACGTTTTTGATGCAAAAGATGCTCAGAATTACATTGATAGGATTAATAATCTTACGCCGGAAACCAAAGGTCTGTGGGGGAAAATGTCTGTAGACCAGATGTTGGCGCATTGTAACGTGTCTTACGAAATGGTTTACGAACCGGAAAAGCATAAAAAGCCGGGTGCAATTGCAAAATTTATCCTAAAATCTTTTGTAAAACCTAAAGTTGTGGGTGAAAAAGCCTATACACAAAACGGACCTACTGCGCCTCAGTTCATCATCGCAGATCACAAAAATTTCGAAGAAGAGAAAAAAAGACTGATTGGCTTTATCCAGAAAACACAGCAATTGGGAGCTTCTGCATTTGACGGGAAAGAATCCTTTTCTTTCGGAAAGCTGAAAGCTCAGGAATGGAACAATATGTTTGCAAAACATTTGAATCATCATCTTGCACAATTCGGCGTTTAAAAAAACATAAACAATATGAAAAAACTTTTATTACTTTTTGTACTTCTTTCCAATTTCATCTTTGCACAGATGCCCGATATATCCAATGTCTGGCTGAATAACAGCAAAGCGTACACAGGAACCATCGGAAACAAAAATCAGCAGATTAAGCTGAAAATCAACATTTCCGAGCAGAATAAAAAAAACGATCAGGAATATTTCGTTTCAGGCTACACTTTGGTTGATAAAACCTATGCTAAATTCGAAGGCAAATTCATCATTACCAAATATAAGGATGCCAAAAAAAGAGGAACCGTTTTCGGGGAATACGAACTGGCGGAAGAAAACAAAGGAAAACATTCCGGAATTCTGAAAGGTAAATTCATCTATACTTTTAAATGGAATAAAGATGCTGAAAAAGTTGAATCCCAGTACATCGAACTGATCGGCGACTGGAAGAGCTACGACGGAACGCTTGATTTTAAAACAAGAATTAATAATCAGTAATCATCATGTTAAGAAGAATTTTAGCGGTAATCGCAGGAATGATCGCCGGATCCATCGGAGTCTGGCTGATGGAAAGACTTGGTCATGCGCTGTATCCTTTTCCGGCGGGTTTGAGACCGGATGATCTGGAAGGTTTCAGAGCGTATGTGGAAAATTTACCGTTCATGGGAAAATTTATCGTGATTCTCGGTTACGCTTTGGGAGCTTTGCTTGCAGGATTTATTTCCACTAAAGTTGCCAACAACGGAAAACCGACTTCTGCAATCATCTGTGGAGTTATTTTCACTTTTTTTACCATTTACAATATGGTGATGCTTCCGACTCCTTTCTGGTTCTGGGTTTTGGGAATTGCTGTATGGGGATTGGTTTTGGCAGGATACAAATTGGCATTAAACAATAAACAAGTATGAATTTAGGCGCTTTTTCAATCAGTCTCAGTGTAAAAGATCTTCAGAAGTCTAAAGATTTTTACGAAAAATTAGGTTTCAGCCAGATGGCGGGAAATATCGATCATAACTATCTTATCATGAAAAACGGCGACCATATCATTGGTCTTTTTCAGGCAATGTTCGACGGGAATATGCTTACTTTCAATCCGGGATGGGATCAGAATGCACAGAATCTTGATTCTTTCGACGATGTTCGGGAAATCCAGAAAAGATTAAAAGAACAGGGTCTGGAATTACAGAAGGAAGCCGATGAAAACACTTCCGGTCCTGAACATATTTACCTGAAAGATCCAGACGGAAATATGATCCTGATCGATCAGCACAGATAATGTTTATTCTTTTTAATACCATCACGAAAGAGCAGAATCAAAGGTTTTTTAATAACTAAATTGTTCTTTTTATCAGGTTTAAAAATCATTTTAAACTCTTATGTGATAAAAAGTTCAAACGGAATTATTATTTAAAAAGTTTGTTTAAACTCATTTTAAATTTAACCGCAAAAGAGACAAAAGACTTTATTGGATTTAAAGTATTTCAAAAGTCTGTAAAGAGAAAAAATCTTTGATTTTTTAACTTACGTGCTCTTTTTTCCATTAAACTTAAAAAACTAAAGTGTCAAAATCTTTTGTGGTAAAAAAGCTTAGACAAGTTAAAAATTAAAACTAAACTATAAAAAAAGACACATCTATGGCAACAGTAAACGTTTATCTAACATTTAACGGAAATTGCAGACAAGCATTCGATTTTTACAAATCTGTTTTCGGCGGAGAATATCCTTACATCGGAACATTCGGGGAGATGCCTCCAATGGAAGGTCAGGAAACAAAAGAAGAAGACAGAGACAAGATTATGCACATTTCGCTTCCGATTTCTAAAGAAACGATTTTAATGGGAAGTGATGCAGGCTGCGATCACGCTGCTCATCTGGTGATGGGAAATAACTTTTCAATTTCCATTAATGCAGAATCCAGAGAAGAAGCGGACAAATTATTCGCGGGACTTTCCGAAGGCGGAAATGTAACGATGCCCATGTCTGATACTTTCTGGGGAGCTTACTTCGGAATGTTTGCCGATCAATTCGGGATCAACTGGATGGTAAATTATGACGATCCTGCAAAAATGCAGCAGCATTCTTAGAATGATAGTAGAACCTTAAAACTGACGAATTTTTGTCAGTTTTTTTATCTTCTATTCATAAACCAACATAATCATTCATAATGATCAACTTTAAATAAAAGTTTAGTCATCTTTTGTGACTTTTGCGGTTAAATAAAAAGTTAAGGCAGCATAAAATATGCAGTTTGTTATTATTGATTTAAAATATTAAATTTGTTGAAAACGATAGATAATAGTAATATAACTGTATGAGGAATATTTTAAAAAAGGCTGTTTTGGGAATTTTTACGTTGGGAGCAACTTTTTCACAGGCTCAGAAAAGTGATTTGGGAGCGTGGTATATGTATTTCGGAAACAATAAAATCAGTAAAAAACTGAACTTCCACAACGAAATCCAGTACAGAAATTTCGACGGAATAGGAGACTTGGAACAACTGTTAATCCGTACCGGAATCGGCTACGATCTTACCGAGAACAATAACAATGTTTTGTTGGGATACGGTTTCATTCTGAGTCAGCCTTACGTGAAAGGAGAAAAAACAGAAAATATAGAGCACCGGATTTTTCAGCAGTATATTACAAAGCAGAAATTCGGACGTTTTAATATTCAGCATCGCTATCGTCTGGAAGAGCGTTTTCTGGAAGATGATTTCAGGATGAGGTTTCGTTATTTTTTAGGATTTAATATTCCGATCAATAACAAGGAAATGCTGCCCAAAACAATTTATGCATCGGCTTACAATGAAATTTTTCTTCATTTCGACAGTCCTGTTTTCGACAGAAACAGAGTCTACGGCGCTTTAGGATATGTCATTAATAAAAATATGAGAATTGAAGCGGGATATATGAACCAGATTCAGGAAAACAGAAACCGCGGACAAATCCAGATCGGATTTTATAACAACATTCCGTTTACAAAAAACTAAAAATGAATTGTATATTTAAATTCAGAAATTCATTTTAAACATTTAAACTAAAAATAAAACACTTATGCACGCAGGAAAAAGATTTGGAGCCATAGAATTTATACTCTGGACAAAAAGAAGCATCATTATTTTAGCCGTTTTGTCGGCAATTCCTACCACGATGTATTTTTTAGGATGGAAGTTTATTTCCTTTCCTTGGCAGCCGATTGCCATCATGGGAACAGCAGTGGCATTCATCGTAGGATTCAAAAACAATGCAAGTTACAGCCGTCTTTGGGAAGCAAGACAAATTTATGGAGCCATTATTAACGACAGCCGCAGTTTCGGATATATTTTAAGAGATTCCTTACGCGAGAAAAATCCTGAGAAAGTAAAAATGATGTTCGAGCGTCATTATGCATGGCTTACCGCTCTACGTTTTCAGCTTCGTGAGCCGAGAGTCTGGGAAAATGTCAATACCCCTCAGTTTGACGAATATGCCAAAAATTATGAGATTTCAGAAAGAATTTCAAAGCTGGATGATGAACTGAAGAACTATCTTTCGGATGATGAACTGAAGTATATTTTAAGCAAAAAGAACAGAGCGACACAACTAATGGCATTTCAAAGTAAAGAACTGTCTGAAGCGTATGCAAATGGCGAAATTAATGATTTTCAGTGGACGCAGATCAATCAGCAGATGGTGAAATTTACAGACAGTCAGGGAAAAGCAGAGAGAATTAAAAACTTTCCCTATCCGAGAAATTTTTCGTCGATTACAACCTATCTTTTGTTACTTTTTATCATCTTTGTACCTTTCGGACTTCTGAAAGAATTTGATAAATTAGGAGAAGGAACTTCTTTTGAAGGTTTTACAATATGGTTTAATATTCCTTTCTCGCTTTTGGTAACGTGGTGTTTTCATACGCTGGATAATGTGGGAGAGGCTTCCGTAAATCCTTTTGAGGGAAGCGCAAATGACGTTCCGATCACGCAGATCAGCCGAACCATTGAAATTGACATGAGAGATATGCTGGACGAAACCAATCTTCCTCCTGCCATTGTTCCTAAGAATAATATTGTGTTGTAAGAGCATTTTTAAAGCTTAATTTACTAAAATCTTAAACGTTAAGGTGAATTGAATATCTCATTAAGTCTTTTTACGCTCCGTTTAAGTCTTATTACATTCTGTTTAGTTCTTTTTACTAAAGTTTTAAGTATTTCAGTGAAATTTTTAGATGTTTTGGCAAAAATTTCAGCTTTTTTTATTAAAAATTTAGCTCTTGAAGCAGAGATTTTTTAAAAGGGTACCCCCGCCAGCCAAAACACTGGGATAGATAAAAATAAAATAGGCTAACCAATAAAGGTCAGCCTATTTTTTATTCTAATTCAATAGGATTATAAGGTTTAGCTTTAGCTTTTTCTTTAATTACATTTCCCCCTGAATCATAAGAATCACCTAAATAAAAATTTGGATTATCATGATATGCCTTTTGTACCTCTCTATATTTTTCTCTGCTTATTTTAAAAATTTTGTCTTCATTTCTTAAATAAATATTAATAGGCTTTTTATCCAAGGCTATTGCGGTAAAATGATAGTGCTCTTTTTTATCTTCAAGTTCCATTATTAAACCCGGTAGACCATTGTAAATATAGGGACCGTTATTGATTGGGATATCTTTAGTATACCACGCCGTAAATTTTCTTCCTCGGAACTCTGTTGTAGCTTTATTACAAGTGTATCCAAGAATTTGTTTTGTTTCTTTTTCTAATTTCCAATTAATTGTAGGCTGATTCTCAGAATATTGAAATGACTCCTTTGCTTTATCCTGTATTGTTACAATGTTTTTACTAATATCTCTCAGTAAAATAGGTTTCCATCTCGTGTTAACAGGCGACATCAGATTCATTTCTTTTGCACCAATATTTTGCTGATTACTAAATTTTTCGGTTAGTGAATCTAATTTTATAGCATTCAATTCTCCAAATTTAGAAAACTTTTCACCTAATTGTAAAACACAAATAACTTCCTTTTTATTATTGGTTCTTGGGTCTGATACAAAAGATAATTGATAGTATACATTCTGAATACTTTTATCGTAATTTTCTGCACTATATTTTTCAGCAGGTAACGTAAAATTTCCTGAGAATTGAGATTTAATTAAGATTGAGAATATGCAGGCAAATGCACTAATATAATATTTCATATTTAAACATTAAATCCGTACAGCCAAAACTGTACGGATATTATTAAAATTAAAGATCATTAACCACATTTAATGTCGTTAAACTCTTGCTGAGCATCAAGTAGTTCAGCCGGAGTATTATAGTTTGAAGCTTGCAGCCAATAAACTTTCCCACAAGGTGAATGGCATTCAACCCATTGACTCGGCATTTGTGGAGTCTTCATTACAAGACTTTTCTTTACAATTGGCTTGATAACTGATTTTTTACTTTTAACAGTGCCTTTAGCACATAATAAACCCGCAACTCCTAAAGCTGCAACGAATAACATCTTTTTCATAAATGTTTTTTTTAAAGTTAATAAATATTTTTAAAAAAGTGATTGTTTTTAAATCACGTTGCCAAGATATAATCTTTTCCCTTTCTGTACAACAACCGACAGTTATAAAATCGATAACCGTTGGTTATAATTTTAAAAAACATTACTTTAGCATTTAAATCTTGAATGTATGAGTTTAGAAACAAAGCTTCGAAAGCTAAGAGAACAGAAAGGCTGGTCGCAAATGGATATCGCACATCAGCTTGATATTTCCCAGCCTGCTTATAATAAATGGGAAACAGGACAAGCTAAACCCACTTTGCAAAACCTTCAGAAAATTGCAGAAATTTTTGAAGTGGATTTCTTTGATTTGATTCAGGAACAAATTCCAAATGTAGATTTATCGAATTCACAATTTGAAGGAAATTCTTACATTGTAAGTCCAATTGTTATAAATCCTACAGAATCAAATATATTTAACTTTCAATCTCAAGATCTTATTGAAAAGATTTTAGAAAATCAGGAGCAAATGGCAAAAATAATAGAAAATCAAAGTAAGCTTATCGAAAGCTTGTTAAAAAAATAATTTCAGAAAGTTTAAATACTATAAACCTCTGAGGTTTTATAAATAAAAAATAGTCTTACTTTCTTTCATCATTTTTGCATTCAATCAATAAAAAAACAGAAATATGAGTCATCCAATTATTGTAGAGCAGAAAATAAATGCTCCGGTTTATAAAGTCTGGAGAGCATTAACCGATAAAACTGAAATGCAGTCGTGGTATTTCGATATTTTTGATTTTGAACTGCAAACCGGCAAAATATTCAACTTTTATGAACCGGGGGAAGAGAAAAAGTATCATCATCAGGGAGAAATTTTAGAAATTGTTCCCAATGAAAAACTGAAATATTCCTGGGCTTATCCCGAATTTTCCGATAAAAAAACAACCGTAACCTGGGAATTGAAACCCGATGAAAACGGAACTTTAGTAAAGCTTATTCATGAAGATATTGATCATTTTAACGATCTGGGCGAACATTTTTCAAGAGAATCTTTTACTGAGGGCTGGAACGGAATTTTGAAGGAAAGTTTAAAACCCTATCTCGAAAATTGATAAAATAGGAGATTCAAAATATAAATGATGGCAAAATTCAATTCCCTTCGTCCTGTTTTATGGACAGAACAATTCGATGAAACAATCGCCTTTTATACGCAGATTCTTGGTTTTACCTTACAGGAAAGAAATGATGATTGGCAATGGGCTTCTTTGCAGAAAGATGAAGTAGAGATCATGCTTACTAAACCGAATCAGCATGAGAAATTTAACGGAATAGGGTTTACAGGTTCGTTTTATTTTAACGTAGAAAATGCAGATGAATTATGGGACGAACTGAAAGACAAAACAAAAATCTGCTACGAAATAGAAACGTTCGATTGGGAAATGAGGGAATTTGCGATCTATGATAACAACGGTTACATATTACAATTTGGTCAAGATCTTCATGAAATTAGTTCAGAGGAATAAATTTTGCTAATTTTGGGGAAATTATTTTAGAAATCAATGAAAAAAAATATAATAGCAGGTTTTGCAGCGATTTTGTTGTTGGCTTCATGTAAAGATGACAAAAAAGTATTGGATTCTTTGGCAGATTACAACAACTCGATGATGGAAAAAGGATATCATTTCGGAGATAAACTAGATTTGCCGAAAGAGGTAACCGAAGATGCAGAAACCATTTCGATCAGTTTCGGAGATAAAGAAACATCCGGTCTTACGATAGATCCTAAATTCTTTACATTAGGCGACAATGCTGTTACTTTTAATATCAAAACAAAAGACGGCGAAACATTAACGCAGGACGCAACCATTAATGTTTTTGCCAAAAATCCTGAGCAGAAAATCAATTACGAAATCATCGCCGAATATCCTCACGATCCGAAAAATTTCGTGCAGGGTTTCCAGATTGAAGGCAACACGATTTATGAAAGCGACGGACAGAACGGTTCTTCGCAGATTTTAAAATATACGTTAGGAACTACAACGCCTTTGGCTTCAACCAAACAGCCACAGGAAGACTTTTCTGAAGGAAGCACCATTGTTGGCGATAAAGTCTATCAGTTAACATGGCAGAGCAAAAAAGGATATATTTACGATAAAAGCTCTTTAAAATTATTGAAGGAATTTGCTTATCCTAATGTTTTGGGTGAAGGTTGGGGATTAACGTACGACGGAAAAAATCTAATTGCTTCAGATGGAAGTAAATTATTATATTTCCTAGATCCGAACAATCCTTCAAAAATGGTAAAATACATTGCCGTTGCGGGAAGTTCTCAGGCTTACGATCAGTTGAATGAGCTGGAATTCCATAACGGATTTATTTACGCCAATGTTTGGCAGAAACCGATCATTCTGAAAATTAATCCTGCGAACGGAGAAGTGGTAGGAACTTTTGATTTTACAGAAATTGCCAAGCAAAATACCAAAGGAAGCGACGATGTACTGAACGGAATTGCTTTTAAAGGAGATAATATGTTGGTAACTGGTCTAAAATTTATGAAGTAGCGATCAAATAAATTTTGATGTCTTCTGTCTTGGTAATGAAAATAAAAAACTTAAAGTGAAGAAAAGCCTGATCGCAGGTTTTGCAGCAGCTTTGCTGCTGCTGTCCTGTAAAAACGATAAAAAAATCCTTGATTCTTTAGCGGATTATAACAATGCGATGGAGGAGAAGGGATATCATTTTGGTGATAAGCTGAATCTTCCGCAGGAAGTTACGGAAAATGCAGAAAGTATTTCCATAAGTTTCGGAGATAAGGAAACCTCAGATTTAACCATTGATCCGAAGTTTTTTGCGTATGGCGATAATGAGGTGACCTTCAATATTAAAACGAAGGGCGGAGAGATTTTAAATCAGGATGCCACCATCAACGTTTTTACCAAAAATCCTGAAGCCAATATTCCTTTTGAAATTGTAGCAGAATATCCTCATGATCCGAACAATTTTGTGGAAGGTTTTCTCATGGAAGGAAATACGGTTTATGAAAGTGACGGGCTGGAAAAAGCTTCACAATTAATAAAATATACTTTGGGAAGTACAACTCCGGCGCAGACTGAAAAACAGCCCGCCGATATTTTCTCCGAAGGAATTGCCATTGCCGGAGATAAAATTTATCAGTTGACCTATCAAAATAAAATCGGATTTGTTTACGATAAAAATACGTTAAAGAAAATCTCAGAATTTCCTTTGCCAAATGAATTCGGAGAAGGTTGGGGATTAACGTATGACGGAAAAAATCTTATTGCAGACACCGGTTCAAATAAACTGTATTTTCTGGATGTAAATAATCCTTCCAAAGTGGTGAAAACTGTTTCTGTGGGTGGAAATAAAGAAATTTACAATCAGATCAACGAGCTGGAATATCACAACGGATTTATTTATGCCAATATCTGGCATCAGCCTTATATTTTAAAGATTAATCCTGAAACCGGAGAAACCGTAGGGAAATTTGATTTTACAAAGATCACGGAAGAATATACTCAGAACAACAGCGAACACGTTCTTAACGGAATCGCCTTCAAAGGAGATCATATGTTGGTAACCGGTAAAAACTGGTCGAAAATCTATGAAATTGCGATTAAATAAGTTAAAATGAACCGCAATTTCTGTTGAAATAAATAAAAGCAGTAAATTGGTAGCGTTCCTTTCCGGAGCGCTATCTTAGTAAAAGAATTTGAAATTATTATCCTTCATATTTGCATTGGTTTTCTGTTCGTTATCCGCGCAGAAAGCCCTTCCTTTAGACACGCTGAAACTGAAGGAAGCAAAAGATATGCTTGCCGACGATTACGGAAACCTGTACATCTATAAAAACAAAGATTTCAGCTTTACAAAGTACGATTCTTTAGGTAGGCAGATCGGGAAAATGATGCTTACGGTTCCTTATAAAGTACAGACGGTACAAAACCCGCTAAGTGTGCCTTTGTTTTCTGAGAATGCTCAGGAAATGAAATTTGTAGACCAAAATTTAAACGAAATCCAAAAGGTCGATTTTAAACAGAAATTCGGTTTTATCAAAATGGCATATGCGGAAGATCTGCAGCAGCTCTGGCTTTTGGACGACAGTACAAAACGTCTGATCCAGTACAATTTCAGAAATGAAACGACCATCAATTCTTATCCTTTCGATGCGAGTATTGACGATTTAATGGATCTTCTGGTGTACGAAAATAAAGTGTATGTTTTAACAAGAAAATACATCCGCGTTTATTCTTTAAAGTTTGAAAAGCTGTTTGAAGCCCCTTTGGAAAACGGAAAACGTTTCAGACGGGAGAATGAATTTATACTGGTAATCACCAATAATTCTATTTTAAAGTACATTCCGGAAAAAGAAATGGTGAAGATCTTTGAAGATCCGGATGCGCAGATTGTGGATAAAAATACGCTGTCTTATTTTGAAATAAAAGCCAACAAACTTTATCTTTACAACCTGGAAAATAACAAAGAAGCCAAACCACAAACGGAGCCTGATCCCAAGCAGAAAGCAACAGAGCAGGATGTAGAAAAATCGGCTGAGAAAACAGCAGAACCAAACAGTGCTGAAGGAAAACTTGAAAAGAAAACTCAGGAAATTGAAAGTAAAAATCCCGCGGAAAGCTCTCTCCAGAGACTTATTGAGGATACTTCTGAAATTCAGGCTGCCGGAATTTAGATCTTTATAAAATTTAAAAAATATACTAAGGAAAATATGCACATTGCAGTTACAGGAAATATTGGAGCAGGAAAAACCACGTTAACCACAATGCTTTCTAAGCATTACGGTTGGGATGCCCAGTTTGAAGATGTAGATCATAATCCTTATCTGGAGGATTTTTACGCAGATATGAGCAAGTGGAGTTTCGCGCTTCAGATCTATTTTTTAGGAAGCAGATTCAGGCAGGTGAAAGAGATCAGAGAAAGTGGCAAAAATATTATTCAGGATCGTACGATATATGAAGATGCACACATTTTTGCAGAAAACCTGAACGATATGAATCTTCTTTCAGACCGTGATTTTAAAAACTACGAATCTGTTTTCAATCTGATGAAATCTTTCGTTTCTGCGCCGGATTTATTAATTTACCTTAAATCTGACGTTCCGAATCTGGTAAAGAAAATTTACAAAAGAGGAAGAGAATATGAAGCATCCATCAGCATCGAATATCTTTCAAAACTGAATCAGAAATACGAAAAATGGATCTCCAATTATACGGAAGGCAAACTTTTGATTATTGAAGTGGATGATCTTGATTTTGTAGAAAAGCCTGAAGATTTCGGATTTATTTTAGAAAAGATCGAAGCGGAACTAAACGGTTTGTTTTAACAAAGTTTTATCATACATTAAAGCAGTAATCATTTTATTTCTTTCTAAATTTGCTAAAGAAACAGTTAATTTTTAAATATAAATAATCATGTTGGTGAAGGTTTTACATAATGGAAATTGTTCAAAATCGAATGCGGTTTTAGAATACCTCGACGAAAACGGAGTTCCGTTTGAGATCATCAACATCGTTGAAGATCCGTTGAGTGAGATGGAAATTAAAACTGTTTTAAAAAAGCTGAATCAGAGTGTTTTTCACATCATCAGAAAAACCGATAAATTGTATCTGGAAAATTTCGCAGACAAAAATTTATCTGAAGAAGAATGGATCAAAGTTCTGGCTGAAAATCCGTCCCTGATCCAAAGACCGATCATCATTAAAGGCTCGGTAGCAATGCTCGGAAGACCGATTGAAAACGTAAAGTATTTTATTGAGAAATAAATAAATTCATTGATAATTTAAACTAAAAAAGTCAGCCGTAAAGCTGACTTTTTCGTTTTTATAATAGGATGACACCTTCTATCTTTGCGACCTCCTGATAAATATTGACAACCTGATCTGCATCCAAAACGAATGCGTTGATATTGCAGGCCGTATATTTTCCGTTTTTACTTTCGCGGTTTCCCAGTGTAAATTTGATCCCGTCGAAAACTTTATAAATCTCCGTAAGTTTTGCCTGATCTGTCGGAATAATAAATTTAAATAAATAATCTTCCGGAAAATCGTGGTGACCTTCCAGTTTCTCCCTCAAAGAATTGTAAAAATCTTCGGGACTTGCGTGTTGATTTCCTTGTAATATATCCATCTGCTTTTTAAAAATCTACATAAATATAATTAAAATTTTTCTATTTTCCAAGCGGTCCCAGAAGCGACTTGGAGTTTTGGATCTCATAATCTTCGATGATGTTGAAGATTCCGTTCACAAGCTGCTCGGAAGCCAGTTGGCTCAATCCTCCTGAATTTACAGAAGTTTTATTGCCTCCTAAAAGGCTGCCCAATAAATTGCTGCCTGATAAAGCGGTGTTGATGCTTTTCACAATGCCGTATTGATTAAGCTGTTCTTCCACTTTCGGAGTAATTGCGGCAATAAGCTGCTGAGAGGTTTTTTCTTTCAGAATTAAAGTTGCCGTTCCCTTTTCTCCCTGAATAATTCTTGTAACATCATTTGCATTAAGGCTGTTAACGGCATTCACAAGGATGGGTTTTGAAATGTTTACGGTGTAAACTGCCGCATCTGCAATATAAGCTCTTTCTTTTGCAACCAGAGAAGGAGCAATTTTTTCCAGCATTGAGTTGATGTCTCTAAGCTGCTTCGGAAGAGCTTTATCCACCATATTGTTCTGCAGAAAAGCATCTCTGTTGCTGTATACATTAACTCCTTTATCGATTCCGTTTAAAAGAAGTCTTTTAATAATCGATAATCCAAGATCAGACGTAGCGAGAGTCGTACAAGACTGCACTGTTGTATTGATAACTGCTCCGATTCCTGTCATAAGAGCCGCTGCGATGATATATTTTTTCATTGATATTGATTAAACGTTAATGATTGTCAAATACTGAACCAAATTTATAACAGTAGAATTAGTTTAACAAATTTTATATTCATATTTATTGTCATACTATTACTTTATGTAAGAAATAGATTTTGTGGAGTTATCATTCTTAAAGTACTTATTATAAACGGGTAATAAGAATTTATTTAAATTTTTTTTAATTTAATGCTATGAATAAGAAATTGAAAAATATTTAATAATAACCGTTATTTTAAATGATTTAGCAAATATAAATAATAATTAATTGTTTTTCTTTAAATGTTAAAAATTAACAGAATAATAAAAATATTAAGTATAATTAACATTGTTGAATATATTTTTATAATTTTGACTAATGTCTTTTATTGAGAATATGTTATTTCTCAGCAGAAAAGGCACTCAAAAGCTACTGCTTTTGATCTAAGAATTGATTGTACGAATAAAATTAAACTATATGAAACAAAGTGATTTAAAGTATTCATGTCTCATTGCGGTTTTATACTTCGGTATGAATGTCAATGCGCAAACTACTCCAAAAGATTCTGTTCCGAAGGAGCAGAAGATTGAGGAGGTAGTGATGATTGGATATGGTTCTGCTAAAAAAAGAGATCTAACGGGATCTATAGCTAAAATAAGTGGATCTGATGTTGCTGATAAGCCTAATGCAAATGCAGCTGCGTCATTACAAGGTAAAGTTGCAGGTTTGGCAGTTGTAAATTCCGGTCAACCAGGTTCAACTCCCGATATTAGGATTAGAGGAACTGTTAGCAGATACAATTCTAGACCTCTTTACGTAGTAGATGGAATATGGTCTGATAATATGGATTTTGTAAATTCAAATGATATTGAATCCATTGAAGTCTTAAAAGATGCTTCGTCACTTGCCATTTTTGGTGTTCGAGGAGCTAATGGTGTTATTATAGTAACTACAAAAAGAGCAAAAACAGGTAAACCGACAATAAATTTCAGTTCTTCATTAGGGACAAAATTTTTGACAGGTAAGCCAGAATTAACAAACGCTGCAGAATTTAGGTCATTGTACGATCGTAACAGAGCCAATCAAGGACTTGCACCGTACAGTTATTATAATGTTTTTAATGCAGATACCGATTGGATAGATGCGATTACTAATAATGGAGCTACTATCATCAAAAATGACCTTAGCTTTTCAAGTTCAACTGAAAAAAATAAGACATACTTTGGGATAGGGCATTTAGAAGAACAAGGAATAATTAATAATGAGCTTTTAAAGAGATTTAATGTTAATTTCAATAATGAATTTAGCTTTAGTAAAAACTTTAAAGTCGGATTCTCAGTCAATGGATCGTATACAAATAATCCCAGGCTTCAAAGCTATGCATCTTCCTTAGTAGCTGTTCCGATTGTACAACCTTTTAACAATCAGGTAGGTTTATATAATCAATTGCCAATAGGATTAGGTGATGCTCAGGTTGGCAATCCATTACTTTCAGTTGATTATCTTAATGGAACTCAATTATCAAAAACCTATAGAATACTTGCCAATGCATTCGCAGAGGTGAAATTTTGGAACGATTTTACTTTCCGTACAAACTATATGGTGGATTTTGGGATGACACGTGCAAGAGGATATAATCCTGTTACAAAATTATATGTTGGAGAAACTGGCGGAACAACAAATGCATTTGGAGGAAGACAGCTAACATCTGTTTATCAAAATTCTACCGATAATATCATCACTCAGCAGGAGTATTTATTAACTTGGAATAAAAACTTTGGAGGGCATAGTATCACAGCAACTGCAGGTTATACTGTTTATGATGAAAAATTTGAACAGATGACTGGGAATGTTACACAGAAAGCTGGTGATCAAAATGCAATTCCTTGGAATAAAAGATTCTGGTATTTAGATACTTATCCTTTTGGAGATCCTGCCACAAGAACAGCAAATTCATCTGAATATGACGACGGCGCGAGTATTTCATATCTTGCAAGAGTTTTGTATAACTACAAAGGGAAATATATTTTCAACGCATCATTCAGACGTGATGGTTCTGCTACTTTTGCTGCAGATAACCCTAACCAATATCAGAATTTCTGGGCTTTAGGTGCTGCTTGGGATTTAGGCAAAGAAGAATTTATGAATAATAGTTTCTTCAGTTCATTAAAGTTAAAAGGATCTTATGGACAATTAGGAAATAGATTCTCTCCTTACAGATATCCTAATTACCCTGGATATGTTTCAGGAGCAAATGCTGTATTTGCAAATGTAGGATTTCAAAAAGATCTTTATCCGGGATATGTATTGGCTTGGCAAAATTCTCCTGATTTAAAATGGGAAGTTATCACAAGTTATGAGGCAGGATTTGAAGCATCAGCATTTAATAATAGATTAAGTGTTGAAGGAGTTTATTATAACAAGAGAACAAAAGATCTTCTTAACTATGTTACAGGAGTGCAAAATTATTTTAGAAATTCAGGAGAAATAGAAAATAAAGGTATTGAGGGGTCTGTATCTTGGAGAGATAAAATTGGTTCAGATTTTAGTTATTCAATTGGTGGAAATATTACAACATACAATAATAAAGTAATTTCAGTATTTGAGCCGGGATATAGAATTTTTGATGGAAACTCAGTAACTGAAGCTGGCTATCCTATAGGATATTTTTATGGATATGTAGTGGAAGGAGTTTATCAAACAAATGCAGATGTTTTGCTATCTCCAACAAGTACACTGGGTACTTATGGTCCAGGAGACTTGAAATTTAAAGATTTGAATGGAGATGGAAAGATTGATGATAAAGACAGAACTATTATTGGTAATCCAACTCCAGATTTTACTTATGCACTAAATCTAAATTTAAATTATAAAAACTGGTCATTAGGTATTGATGTACAAGGAGTATATGGAAACGAAGTATTAAGAAATTGGGGTAACGGAAGTACGTTTGCTCAGTTTAATTATAGAAAGGATAGGTTAGCAGCTTGGAATGGTCCGGGAACATCTAACTGGGAGCCAATTATTAATGATGGAAACAATTATAATACAAATAATGTTTCAAATTATATGATTGAAGATGGAAGTTATGTTAGACTAAGAAATATTCAACTCGGTTATAATTTTAATCCAAGTGTTGCAAAATCAATAGGTTTAAGCAGTCTTAAGCTATACTTAAATGCTCAAAATCTTGTTACGTGGAGAAATAACTCAGGATTTACTCCTGAAGCTGGTGGCACACCAACACAATTTGGAGTTGATAATGGAGGATATCCTTTACCAATTATAACGACTATGGGTGTAAATGTAACTTTTTAACATTTAAATTATGAAAATAAATACAATAATTAAATATTCTTTTTTTACGGCAATAAGTTTTTTAAGTTTAACTTCTTGTGGTGACGATTTTTTAGATAGAAAGCCTTTAGGAATCGCAACAGAAGGTGAAGCTGGTATTGGTGGTGCGGAAGCTAAGATTTTTGGATTATACAGCCAATTAAGAACAGAAGGAGGAGTAACAGATTGGACCCGTCACTGGTTTCAAAGCATTCGCTCAGATGATGCAATGAAAGGGAGTATTCCTGCCGATGCTTCTGCAATGGGTAATATAATGGATAATTTTCAGTATTCCAAAACAGAAGGTACTGCTGTAGCAAACTGGAATGGTCATTATAAATTAATTTTCGCTTGTAATAGTGTAATTGCAGATATTGAAGCAATCCAAAATCCGGATGCTGCTACATTAATAAATTTAGGAGAAGCAAAAGCAATGCGGGCTTTCGCATATTTTGATCTTAGGAGAGATTATGGTGAAATTCCTATCATTACAAAAAAGGTTGTCAATCCTCAAGATGAAATTAAAGCAAAATCAAGTGTAGCAGAAGTTGATGTACAAATAAAAAATGATCTTCAATTTGCAGCTTCTGTTTTACCGGCGGATTGGCCAAGTCAGAAAGGTAGAGCTACAAGAGGAATGGCTTACTCTTATTTGGCAAAGTTAGCTCTTTACCAAAAAAGCTGGGGTGAAGCATTAGGATTTGCCGAAACTGTTATTAATTCAGGTATCTACTCACTATACCCATCATATTCAACACTATTTACTGATCAGGGAGACAATAAGTCTGAGTCTATTTGGGAGGTACAGTTTGCAAGAATTAATAAAGTAAACTATTCTAATAACTACTGGGAATCACAAGGTGTAAGAGGATCTGGGACTTGGGATTTAGGATGGGGATTTAATGTGCCTACAATGAATTTAATAAACGCCTACGAACCAGGAGATATTCGTAAGGGAGCAACCATATTAGCTTCAGGTGGTGCTGAAGGTGTTCCTTCAACGTTAGCGTCAATTCAACCATATTGGAATAAGAAAGCATATACCGATCCTGCGAGAAGAGCTCAGGAAGGGGAGAATAAAAATCATTGGACTAATATAAAATTGATGAGATATGCGGATGTTATTCTGATAGCTGCTGAAAGTGCTAATGAAATGGGGAATACGGTAAAGGCAATAACTTATTTGAATTTAATAAGAACAAGAGCTGGTCTGGCAAATACTACTGCTACTACTCAGGCTCAAATAAGAGATGCAATTAAACAAGAGAGAAGAGTTGAATTTGCAATGGAAGGTGAACGTTTCTACGATTTAGTTCGTTGGGGAGATGCTGTTAATGTATTAGGTATTTTAGGATATCAAGACAGAAATAAATATTTTCCTATTCCACAAACGGCTATAGATAAAGCTCAAGGTGTATTAATCCAAAATCCTAATTATTAATTTTTTAATCATGAAAAGTATTTTAAAAATTTTAAGTATTTCATGTTTGTCTTTAATTTTGACAAACTGCCAAGATATGGAAAGACCGGAATTAGGAGAATATCCTAAAGATCAGGCTAATTTACCTGCTGGAAATCTTAGGTTTTTTGTTCCATTTGATAAGAGCGGTACAGATTTAAAAAACAAATTTGCTGAGGAGTTATCAGGATATCCATGTTTTGCTCCTGATAATACAATTACTCAAGTGGATGGAATTGCTGGTAAAGCTTTTAAAGGTGGAGGCTCTCAAGTCTTCTTGAAATACCTTAATTCTAATGATTTTGCAAATAAAGCAGGAAGTTTTACAGTAGCATTTTGGGAAAAGAATGGTGATTCTAGTAATACGGAATTTGCTTTTAGTATGACAAGTGATAATTGGGCAAAAGCAAGTATGTTTGCTCTATTTGAAGGAACAGCAGCAATACCAACAATTAAATTTTTTGTTGATGAGCAGCCGGGTGACAAATGGTTTGAATGGCCTTCTGACAGTAGTTTGACAGGTATTTATGATAATCAATGGCATCATTTAGCTTTTGTTTATGATGCTACGACTTCAGGAATGACACTATATATAGATGGAGTTGCAAAATCTACCAAGACTTGGGCAGGACACGGCGCAGTTAAATTTAATACTTCTAAAATTAACGGATTTAGAATTGGTGGTTCTGGAAACCCTAGTGAGGGCTGGATGAAATCCTGGTCCGGAAGCTTAGACCAGTTTAGAATGTATGTAAGTGCTCTAACACCTGCGGAGGTTAATGATCTTTATATTAATAAAAAATAAATAGACTATAATAAGAGGAAGAGAAATCTTCCTTTTATTATATTTATACTATGACTAAAGTTCTAACAATAGTTTTATTTACAGGATTGTTAATCAATTCATGTTCTTCAGAAGATTCATCACCGAGTTCAGGAACACCTATTGGAGGCAATACAGAAACTCCCAACAACAACTATACCGATGCACAACTCATCGAAATGGTACAAAAAGATGCTTTAAAGTATTTTTGGGATTACGCCGAATCAGGATCAAAATTGGCAAGAGAACGATATCATACCGATAATCCTTCTCAGGATGCAAATATTGTGACCACCGGTGGTTCAGGTTTTGGACTCATGACTATTTTAGTGGGTATTAAAAACGGATATATTTCCAGAGCAGAAGCGGTTTCAAGATTGACGACATCACTTAATTTCCTTCAGAATGCCAATCGTTTTCACGGAGCATGGCCGCATTGGATCAATGGAACCAACGGTCAGGTTGTACCTTTCAGTCAGAAAGATAACGGAGGAGATTTGGTAGAAACTTCATTTCTTGCGCAGGGACTGATCTGTGTGAGAGAATATTTTAAAAACTCTTCAGATACTACAGAACTAGCGATTTCTCAGAAAGCTGATGCGCTATGGAAAGGAATTGAATGGAATTGGTATACACAAAATCCCGCAGCTCCCAATATGCTTACATGGCATTGGTCTCCCAATTATGATTGGCAGATGAATATGCCGTTAAGAGGTTTTGATGAAACATTAATTACCTATGTGATGGCTGCGGCATCTCCAAATTACTCAATCGATAAACCTGTTTATCAGCAGGGATGGGCCAGAAGCGGAAGTATAAAAAATACAGGATCTCAGTTCGGATTGCCTCTTGTAGTCAATCATAACGGCGCAAATGGCACGGTAGGTTCGATGTTTTGGTCACATTATTCATTTTTAGGACTGGATCCGAGAGGCTTGTCCGATGAATATGTAAATTATGGCGATGCCACAACCAATCATGCTAAAATAATGTATCAGTATTGCGTTGCCAATCCGAAAGGATGGCAGGGTTATAATTCAAAAAGTTGGGGACTTACTGCAAGTTATTCCAGAAATCCAAATACGGGAGGAGATGATTACGCTGCACATCAGCCAAATAACGATTTAGGAATTATTTCTCCTACAGCAGCATTATCGAGTATGCCTTACACACCTGCAGAAAGTATGAATATGCTAAGATTTCTGTATAATGAAAATTATAATAAATATGTAGGTGTAGCTGGACCTTATGATGCTTATTCTGTTCATTATAATTGGGTTACGCCAAGATATTTAGCAATAGATCAGGGAACGATTGCACCAATGGTAGAAAATTATAAAAGCCAGTTTTTATGGCAGTTATTTATGAATGCGCCCGATGTTAAGCAGGGATTAATAAAATTAGGATTCCATTCTACACAGTATGGATTTTAAACAAAATTAAATTATGAAAAGGATAATACTTTCAGTCATCGCTATATCATCACTCTCGGTTTCGTGTAAGAACTCACAAACTTCCATGCAGGAAGCATCAAAAGTTCAGATTGTAAAAAGCAATATCACAGACGAGCAGTTAATGGATCAAGTTCAGAAAGATGCTTTAAAGTATTTTTGGGATTATGCAGAACCCAATTCAATGTTGGGAAGAGAACGCTATCACGAAGATAATATCTATCCGGATAATGATAAACATGTTGTGACAACAGGAGGATCAGGATTTGGATTGGCAACCATTCTAGTCGGCGTAGAAAGAGGATTTATCCCAAGAAAAGATGCGGTGAAAAGATTGACTACCATGATGGATTTTCTTGCAAAGGCAGATCGTCATAAAGGAGCATGGTCGCACTGGATCAATGGTGAAACTGGAAAAACAGTGCCGTTCGGCAAAAAAGATAATGGAGGAGATCTGGTAGAAACCGCTTTCTTAACTTCAGGAATTTTAATGGTTCGCGAATATTTTAAAAACGGAAACACTGAAGAAAAAGCTTTAGCCAAAAAATGTGACGAACTTTGGAAAGGCATCCAATGGAACTGGTACACAAAAGGAGGGCAGAAAGTTCTTTACTGGCATTGGTCGCCCGATTATCAGTGGGAAATGAACTTCCCGTTGGAAGGCTACAACGAATGTTTAATTACCTATATTTTAGCCGCTTCGTCACCTACTTATCCGATCGATGCCGAAACCTATTACAAAGGCTGGACAAGAAACGGAACCTACCTTTCAGATAAAGAAAAATATGGTTTGCCGATGTACGTAAAGCACAATGGCGCAGCAGAATACGGAGGACCTTTATTTTGGGCACATTATTCCTATATCGGTCTGGATCCGACGAATTTATCAGATAAATTAATCAAAAACTATTTTGATTTAAATAAAAATCATGTTCTTATTGATTACAAATATTGCGTTGAAAATCCCAAAAACTGGAAAGGATATGGACCCAATTATTGGGGATTAACAGCCAGTTATTCAAGAAATGAGGACGGAAGCGCAGGATATGATGCGCATTTTCCGCAAAATGACCGTGGGGTAGTTACTCCTACTGCAGCGTTGAGCAGTTTTCCGTATTCTCCAAAAGAATCAATGGATTTTTTAAGATTTATTTATACCCGAAAACCTGAATTTATTGGCTCAGCCGGACCTTACGATGCAACGTCTATTCATTACAATAACTGGACAACGCCAAGGTATCTCGCGATTGATCAGGGAACGATCGCTCCAATGATAGAAAATTACAGAACCGGATTTTTGTGGAAACTATTCATGAATGCACCTGAAATTCAGCAGGGATTAAAGAAACTAAGCTTCAAATCCGAAAAATATCATATTAAATAATTTTTTCAGGAGCTTTTTCCCGCTTTCCGCACTCGCTATTTTAGAGTTTCGGCGGCGGCGAAGCCGCCGCCGCCGAAACTCTAAAATGAGCTCAGACAAATGCTGCAATCGGGGCTATTAAAAAAAGAATGTTAAATTAGAATATCCAAAACATACAAATTCTGATATGAAATATAAACTAAAATACGCTTTATTGCTGCCGTTTTTATTTTCTTTAAAAGCAAATGCGCAGGAAATAAAAGCAGAACTCAATAAAGAAATAAAAAGACAGGAAAAAATTTCTTACATACTGGATTTTCCTCAGAATGCAAAAGGAAACGTTCCGCTTATTGTTTTTCTTCACGGTTCCGGAGAAAGAGGCAATAATTTGGAAATCGTAAAAGCGCACAGTCCGTTTACCTACAAAAATTTAATAAAAGAACCGATGGCAATTTTAGCACCTCAATGTCCGGAAAATATGTGGTGGGATACCGTTACCGTATATAATTTGATCAAAGAAATTCAGTCAAAATACAAAATAGATGCCTCAAGAATTTACCTTACCGGACTTTCAATGGGAGGTTGGGGAACACTTAAACTCGCAATGGAACATCCCGAAATGTTTGCGGCGGTCGTTCCGGTTTGCGCGCCTACAGACAGAGTAATGTACGCCAACATCCATCAGTACAAAAATCTGAATATGAAAATCTTTCATGGCGGAATGGATGATGTTGTTTTACCGGAAAATGCATTTAATTTTTATCAGGCACTGCATCCTGTAAATCCCTCTGCCGAATTGACGATTTTCCCAAATGACAATCACAATTCTTGGGATTCAACCTATTCCAATCCTAAATTATATGAATGGATGCTGTCAAAAAGAAAAGAGAAATAATCTAGTATAAATCGTTAAACGAAAAGTGTTTGCTAAATGAATAGTTCATACTTAGCTTATAAAATTACCTACGCGAACAGAAAATGGACAGGATAATTAAAAAAAACTTTTCAACTTTTCGTTTAGATAAAAAAATTAAAAATAGAACTATAATTAAAAGAAGATAGAGTTATGAAAAAGTTAATTGTAATCGCCACTTTAGCATTGGCTCCTGTATTTTCGGCACAGGAAATGGTAACGAAGCCCGTTCAGTCTTATCAGACGGCTCAATATCAGGCTAAAAAGAAAGCTTTTGTGGATAATCTTTTGTCGAAAATGACTTTAGATGAAAAAATCGGACAGCTTAATTTACCAAGTTCAGGCGATTTTACAACTGGTTTGGCTAAAAGCTCAGACATCGGAAAAAAAATCGAACAGGGTTTAGTCGGAGGGCTTTTCAATATAAAAGGAGCAGATAAAATCAGAGCCGTTCAGAAAGTGGCAGTGGAAAACAGCAGGCTTAAAATTCCATTGATTTTCGGAATGGACGTCATCCACGGTTACGAAACAACTTTCCCGATTCCATTAGGATTAGCCGCTTCATGGGACATGAATTTAGTTCAGCAGTCGGCAAGAGTTGCCGCTAAAGAAGCAGCTTCCGACGGAATCAACTGGACATTCTCGCCAATGGTGGATATTTCCCGCGAACCAAGATGGGGAAGAGTTTCCGAAGGTTCCGGTGAAGACCCATATTTAGGAAGCGAAATTGCAAAAAATATGGTCTATGGTTATCAGGGAAAAGACCTTGCCAATGGAACCAATATTCTGGCTTGCGTTAAACATTTCGCGCTGTACGGCGCAGGTGAAGCAGGAAGAGACTACAACACAGTGGATATGAGCCACGTAAGAATGTTCAACGAATATTTTCCGCCTTACAAAGCGGCGGTAGATGCAGGAGTAGCTTCTGTAATGGCTTCTTTCAACGAAGTAGACGGAGTTCCGGCAACAGGAAACAGATGGCTGCAAACCGAAGTTTTAAGAAACAAATGGAACTTCAAAGGTTTTGTAGTCACCGATTATACCGGAATCAATGAAATGGTAGATCACGGGATGGGAAATCTTCAGGAAGTTTCTGCATTGGCTTTAAAAGCAGGTATTGATATGGATATGGTAGGCGAAGGATTCTTAACGACCCTGAAAAAATCTTTAGCAGAAGGAAAAATAACTCAGGGTGAAATCGATATGGCAGCAAAAAGAATTCTTGAGGCGAAATACGATTTAGGACTATTTTCAGATCCGTATAAATTCGGAGATGCAAAACTGGCAGCAAAAGAGGTGTACAATATGGAAAACCGAAACATTGCCAGAAACGTCGCTGCACAATCCATGGTTTTGATGAAAAACGACAATCAGGTTTTGCCTTTGAAAAAATCAGGAACCGTTGCCGTAATCGGACCATTGGTTAATAACTCTCTGAACATGGCAGGAACATGGAGCGTTGCAGCAAAACATGAGAAAGCCGTTAATCTGATGCAGGGATTACAGGAAAATTTTGGCAAAGAAGTGAAATTTATTTCTGCAAAAGGAGCCAACATCGATTATGATGCAAAACTGGAAGACATCTATGCAGCGCACGGTAAGAAAACCGACAGAGATAACCGTTCAAAAGAAGCTTTATTAAAAGAAGCGGTAGATGTAGCGAACAAAGCAGATGTTATTGTTCTGGCTATCGGAGAATCTGCTGAAATGAGCGGAGAATCATCTTCAAGAACAGAGATTACCATTCCACAGTCTCAGGTAGATCTTTTAAATGAATTAAAAAAGACTGGAAAACCAATTGCAGTCGTTCTTTTCACAGGTCGTCCTTTAGCTTTAACAAACATAAAAGATACTCCGGATGCAATTCTTAATGTCTGGTTTGCAGGTTCTGAAGCAGGAAATGCAATCTCTGATGTGCTGTTCGGAAAAGTAAATCCTTCAGGAAAACTGCCGATGACTTTCCCAAGAAGTTTAGGGCAGGTTCCGATTTATTACAATGCTAAAAATACAGGTCGCCCGTTAGATCAGAAGCTGGTTGATAAATGTGAATACCAGAGATTCCGTTCCAATTATATGGATGAGTGTAACACGCCGTTGTATCCTTTCGGTTATGGATTAAGCTACACAAAATTCAATTATTCTGATGTTACAGTTTCCAATGCAAATCCAAAAGGAAATCAGACCATTCAGGCATCCGTTACCGTAACGAATACAGGAAGTTATGATGGAGCAGAAGTAGTTCAGCTTTACATCAGAGATATGGTAGGAAGCATTACAAGACCCGTAAAAGAACTGAAAGGCTTCCAGAAAGTAATGCTGAAAAAAGGGGAATCTAAAAAAGTTACCTTCAATATTACTCCGGAAAACCTGAAATTCTACAACGGAGATCTGAAATACGACTGGGAACCGGGTGAATTTGATATCATGATCGGAACCAACTCATCCGATGTGAAACATTCCAAAATCAACTGGACAAAATAAATCATATAAGCCACTCAATTAGAGTGGCTTTTTTTGTATTTTTGAATAAACACTCACTATAAAGTGCTTTGGCATAATTTTTAGACAATTGAAAACTTAAATTTTAAAACATGAGAAAAACAATTTTATTCAGTACAATGTTCCTTGGTTCATTAGTCTTTGCACAGCAGACGCATGTTGTAGGCGGAGACAAAGATGTTCATGGCTGCAAAGCTTCCGCAGGTTATACCTATTCTCAGATCAAAAATGATTGCGTAAGAGTTTTTGAACAGAAAATCAAATTAAAGGAAGTAAGTTCAGATAAAAGCTACACTACATCAACGGCAGTTATCTTCAGTAAAAACATGAAAAAAGCCGAAATTTTTATTCCGGACGGAAGCGCAAACAGCATTATTCTCGACAGACAGGGAAAAAGTAAGATATGGAAAAGCGGAAAACATATCAAAGACAGCTACGTTTTAGTTCCTTATAAAAAAACAGGTTATCAGATTAAAAAAAATGATGTGGTGATTTATCAATAAATAAAAACAGGAAATTTTAGTTTCCTGTTTTTTAGTTTTTAAATACAGGTTTAATAGTCAAAAATAGTTGGTAAAATTCTTTGCATTGTCGACTGTTACTGATGATACATAAAGTTTATTGAACTTTGTTTCAATAAACTTTTTTATGGCTGGAAATTCAAAAAAAATCGTTGTTGGAGTTGCAAAAGTCTGGATGTGATTTCTTGGGGAAAGCAAAACGGAAAGCGTCGTTTTAAATGTAAAAACTGTGGCATTCATTTTACTTCGGAGAATAAATCTGTGGGCCTAAAAAACAAAGAAATTTGGTTCAAAAAATGGATTGTTGGGAAACAGACTTATGAGCAGATTTCAGCAGAATCTGGATATTCGGTAAGTACTCTTCAACGGTATTTTAACGTGATGCTTAGTAAAGCTCCAAAACTCAGTTACAACCAGAACAAGGAGGTTTATTTACTGATTGACGGCACTTATTTCTCCAATGAAATCTGTTTGGTGGTTTACAGAGATAATGTTTTTAAGCAAACCCAGCTTTACAGAATTACTGACGGTGAGCATTATGAAGAACTCAAAGAGGATTTGGAAAACATCTTGAATTTAGGAATAAAAATTGGCGGGATAACCTGTGATGGCGATAAATCTCTACTGAAAGCCATCCGAAAAGTTTGTCCTAAAGTTCCTGTTCAGAGATGTCTGGTTCATATTCAAAGGATGTGCAAAATATGGCTTTCCGCCTATCCGAAATCTGTAGCAGGTTTTGAGTTGCGTGAAATTGTCTGTAAAATTCATTTTATTGACAACGAAGTTAAAAAGCAGTATTGGATCAAAGAGTTTTTGGATTGGTCTGAAAAGCATAAAGAATTTTTGAATGAAAAATCATACAGCCAGGAAACCGGAAGATATTGGTACACGCACAAAATGGTGAGAAGATGTTTTTCGGTTATCAAAAAAGCTTTGCCAAATATGTTTTCGTTCCTGCAGGATCCTAAAATCCCGAAAACAACCAATGGAATAGAATCTTTTTTTTGGTCATTTAAAAGGTCATCTAAATATTCATCGGGGGCTTACAAAAAGTCGGAGGAAAAAGTTTATCCAGTGGTATCTTTTTTATAGAAATCTAAAACCATAAAGGTTTTTTTAGCCATAGAGCTGTTCCAATAATTTACAAAAAAAGGATGGTAAAAACCATCCTCTAAACTATTGTTTACAGCGTTGATTGTATTGCTGGTAAGTTGCTCCTCAGCATTGCTCACTTCCTCTTCCAATCAACCGCAAAATATTACGAATTATTTCTGACAAAAACACCAACTATTTTTGACCACATTACCTAAATACAAAGATTAGCATTATACGGTCTGCAAGGTCCATTTTCTTTATATTGACAACTGCCTGCAGGACAACTTTCACCAGGCGGAGGTACCCATCCTCCTGCAATATTTTTCAGAGCTGACTTTGATAATTTTTTTAGATTTTTCATAATTAATTTGATTTAATATTTCTTTTGTAGAAGCTAAAATAAAAAAATAAATCTGATAATAATTCATTTAATGTTGAAAAATATTTTCTACAGCTTTTTTATGAAAGTTTTCCTTCATTATTGCTGTCTGGTTTCATTCAAACACAGATAAGCATTTCTAAGAAAAAACCATTTTTCTCTCTCGCTGAAAAACCTTATTTTTGCATATCTAAAAAAAGTAAAAGAAAAGAATGAATTCCTACAAAAATCCATTGGAAGAACGCTATTCAAGCGAAGAAATGTTGTTTAACTTTTCTCATAACAATAAATTCCAGAACTGGAGAAAGCTTTGGATTGCCCTTGCTGAAATCGAAAAAGATCTTGGTCTTGACATTACAGACGAGCAAATCGCCGAATTGAAAGCCAATGCTGAAAATATCGATTACGAAAAGGCTGCTGAATACGAGAAAAAGTTCAGACACGATGTAATGGCTCACGTTCATACATATGGTGATGTAGCACCTTCAGCAAAAGGAATTATTCATTTAGGAGCAACTTCAGCATTTGTAGGAGATAATACAGATTTAATTCAGATCCGTGACGGACTTTTAATCTTAAAGAAAAAGTTGGTTAACGTTATTAAAAACTTAGCGGACTTTGCAATTCAATATAAAGATTTACCAACCTTAGGATTTACACATTTCCAACCAGCTCAGTTAACAACGGTAGGAAAAAGAGCAACCCTTTGGCTTCAGAGTTTAGTCCTTGACATCGAAGAACTTGATTTCTTCTTAGAAACATTACGTTTCAGAGGGGTAAAAGGAACAACAGGAACGGCTGCAAGTTTCCTTGAACTTTTCAACGGTGATTATTCCAAAGTAAAACATTTAGATAAAGAATTGTCAAAAAGATTCGGTTTTGAGAAAGTTTTTGGCGTTTCCGGACAGACTTATGACAGAAAAATTGATGCTAAAGTAGTTGCTTTATTAGGAAATATCGCTCAATCTGCACACAAATTCACCAACGATTTACGTCTGCTTCAAAATCTGAAAGAAATTGAAGAACCATTCGAGAAAAACCAGATCGGTTCATCTGCAATGGCTTACAAACGTAATCCAATGAGAAGCGAAAGAATCGGGGCATTGGCAAAATACGTTATGTCTTTAACCACAAGTTCTGCAATGGTAGCTTCGACCCAATGGTTTGAAAGAACTTTGGATGATTCTGCAAACAAAAGATTAACTATTCCTCAGGCTTTTTTAGCAGTTGATGCGATTCTGTTAATTTGGAACAACATCATGAACGGAATTGTTGTATATCCGAACAGAATCAACAAACATATTATGGAAGAACTTCCTTTCATGGCGACAGAATACATCATCATGGAAGAAGTTAAAGCAGGAGGAGACCGTCAGGAAATCCACGAAGTGATCAGAGTTCATTCCATGGAAGCGTCTAAAAAGGTGAAAGAAGAAGGTAAGGAAAATGATCTTATCGAAAGAATCCTGAACGACGATTCATTAAAATTAGATAAATCAAAATTAAAAGAAGTTCTTGATCCTAAAAACTTCATCGGTTTTGCACCAATTCAAACGGAAGAATTCATTGCCAATGAAGTTCAGCCGATTATCGATGCAAATAAAGATTTGATTGGGTTAGAAGCTGATCTTAAAGTATAATATGGTATGCAGTCCTTTTGGGCTGCATATTTTTTAAGATTTGGTTTGATGAGATAGCAGTCCTACGGACTGCACGTTATTACAATAAATTTTCTACACAGATAAGATTCCTAACGGAATCAACTTGAAGAATTGTAATATTAATAAACATTCCAGAGGAATGTCATCTGTGTAGATAATAAATAAAGAGGCGTTTGCAGTCCATAGGACTGTTATCTGTGTAGCAAAAAGATTGGTATATGAATTTGTTTTCTTTAGAAACTAAATCTGTATTCATTGGGAATTTGACAAAGATAATTTACCTTTGAAGAAGTGATGAAAATAAAATTTTATGCCCAACACCTATACACAAATTTATATTCAGGTTGTCTTTGCTACAAAAGGACGTGATATTAAAATTAAATCAGAAGTACGAGAAGAAATTGAAAAATATATTTGTGGCATATTTAGCAATAAAAATCAAAAAGTATTAGCTATTTATGCAAATCCAGACCATATTCATATCTTCTTCAGTTATAAGAATTTGCAGGTTACAATTCCGGAACTGATTAAAACGGTTAAAATTGAATCCTCAAATTTTATTAATGACAGGAAATTGTGTTTAGGAAAGTTTTTCTGGCAGGAAGGTTATGGTGCATTTTCCTATGCAAAAAGCCAAAAGGATAAAGTTGTAAATTATATTCTGAATCAGGAAAAACATCATTCGAAGAAGAGTTTCAGAGAAGAATATATGGAGATGCTGAACGCATTTGAAATTGAATTTAAGAATGAATATTTATTTGAATTTTATGATGAATTGAGTTAATTTTTTATTGTAAAATGATTTTTTAATAAAGAAAAATAGCAGTCCTACGGACTGCGCTATCTCTGACAATATAATTTTCTACACAGATATGATTCCTAACGGAATCCTCTTTAAAATTATAATGAATATCATTCCGTAGGAATGTTATCTGTGTAGTAAGAATGCAAATAAATATGAAATCCGCAGTCCGTAGGATTGCTATCTAATCAATGTATGCTGATTTAAAATCATTCCGTTGATTAATTAAAAAAATAAATAAATCTAAATAAAACTGACATCTAATGTCTCAAAACAAAAGAATTTTCGTAGAAAAAAGAGGAATTTTCGATGTAGAAAGTCCAAAAATTTTTGATGAAGTAAAAGCGGTTATTCCGTCCATCCAAAAAGTAAAAGTATACAACGTGTACGATATTTTCGGATTAAATGACGGCGAATTCGAAAAGGTAGTCAACAGCACTTTCGTAGATCCGGTTACTGATGTTTTAATCGAAGAAAATCCTGCACAGGGAATTTATTTCGCATTGGAATTTTTACCGGGACAGTACGATCAGCGTGCAGATTCTGCGCAACAATGTATTGCTTTGCTGACCGGAAATGAAAAATCTAAAGTAAGAAGCGGAAAGCTGATCGAATTCGAAGGTATTTCCGAATCTGATTTGGTGAAAATCAAAGACCTTTTGATTAATAAAGTGGAATCTCAGGAAAAAGATTTATCGACTTTAAATATTCCTGCGGAAGAATCCCCTTCAAAAGTGATTGTTCATGAAGGTTTTATCAATTTTGATGATGTTCAGCTTGAGGAATTCTTTAATAATCACGGTTTTGCTTTAGGTTTAGACGATTTAAAATTCATTCAGGAATATTTTAAATCGGAACAGAGAAATCCTACGGAAACGGAACTTAAAGTTTTAGACACCTATTGGAGCGACCACTGTCGTCACACAACATTTGAAACAGAATTGTCAAATATCGAATTCGAAGGACAGTTTAAACATACATTAGAGACCATTTTCAATGATTACATCGAGAAAAGAAAATTCTTAGGACGCGAATTGAAGCCAATTTCCTTAATGGATTTGGCAACTGTTTGCGGAAGATATTTCCATAAAACAGGCAATTTGGAAAATCTTGTGGTTTCTGACGAGATCAACGCATGTACAATCCAGATTGAAGCGGAATACGATGGTAAAAAAGAACCGTGGTATTTATTATTCAAAAACGAAACCCACAATCACCCGACAGAAATTGAACCTTTTGGCGGTGCTTCAACTTGCTTAGGTGGTGCGATCAGAGATCCTTTGTCTGGGCGTTCTTTTGTTTTCCAAGCGATGAGATTAACGGGTGCAGCGGATGTTTTGGAACCGGTTGATAAAACATTACCGGGAAAATTGCCTCAAAAAACAATCACGAAACAGGCGGCAAACGGATATTCATCTTACGGTAACCAAATCGGTTTGGCGACAACAATGGTTTCTGAAATTTATGACGAAGGCTACAAAGCCAAAAGAATGGAAGTTGGTTTCGTTGCCGGAGCAGTTCCTGTAGATTGGGTAAGACGTGAAAAACCTGAAGCTGGTGATTCAATCATTATTTTAGGAGGAGCAACAGGTCGTGACGGAGTTGGGGGTGCAAGCGGAAGTTCGAAAGAACAGGACGAAACTTCAATCCACACCATGAGTTCTGAAGTTCAGAAAGGAAATGCCGTTGAAGAACGTAAAATTCAGAGATTGTTTAGAAATCCTGAAATAACGAGACTGATTAAAAAATCAAATGACTTCGGAGCGGGAGGTGTTTCCGTAGCCATCGGTGAAATCGCAGATTCTTTAGAAGTTAATTTAGATGTTTTACCTCTAAAATATGAAGGGTTAAACGGAACCGAGCTTGCTATTTCCGAATCTCAGGAAAGAATGGCGGTTGTGGTTGAACCAAAAGATAAAGAACAGTTCATCAAATTCTGTGAAGCTGAAAACATTGTTGCTGTTGAGGTGGCAAAAGTAACAAACTCAGGAAGAATGCAGATGTTCTGGAAAGGCGATAAAATTGTTGACCTTTCAAGAGCGTTTCTGGATACGAACGGCTGTTCTAAAAGTCAGGAAGTTAAAATTACCCACCTGAATGAAGTAAAAGAAGAAACACCTGCATTTAATGAAGAGAATTTCCTAAAGATTTTAAGCGATAAAAATGTTGCTTCTCAAAAAGGATTGCTGGAAATGTTCGATTCATCGATTGGTGCGACTACGGTTGCAATGCCTTTGGGTGGAAAATATCAGCAGACTTTAATGGAAGGAAGTGTTCAGACATTGCCGATCATTGGAGCAAAAGATATTGAAACCGTTTCTCTGGCGAGTTGGGGATTCGATGCAGAAATTTCTAAACAGAACTCCTTACTGGGAGCCTCTTACGCTGTTGTAGAAAGTGTGGCGAAAATCGTTGCAATGGGGGGCGATTATAAAAATATCAGATTCAGTTTTCAGGAATATTTTGAAAAATTAGGTCAGAATCCTGAAAAGTGGGGAAAACCATTGGCTTCTTTGTTGGGAGCTTATGATGCGCAAATTAATTTCGGTTTGGCAGCCATCGGTGGGAAAGATTCAATGAGCGGAACGTATCAGGATCTGAATGTGCCGCCAACATTAATTTCTTTCGCCTGTGCAAACGGAGAAAAGAAAAATATCATCTCTCCTGAATTTAAAAGCGAAGGAAATAAAGTATATTTCTTCAATCATATTGCACAGGAAAATGGACTTCCGAATTACGATGCTTTAAAAGATATTTATGAATTTATTTTCGAAAATATCAAAGCAGGAAAAATCGTTTCTGTAAAAACCGTAAAAGAAGGCGGAGTAGCGGTTGCTTTGGCAAAAATGAGCTTTGGAAACAGATTAGGCGCAGACATTACAGTAGATGATGCTTCGGCATTGCTCGGCAAGCGAATTGGTAGCTTAATTATAGAATCTAAAGAAGAATTAAGTTCTGTAAATCTTCAATTGATAGGTCAAGTTGTTTCAGACGAAGTTTTAACGATCAACAATCAACCAACAACCATAGACAAATTATTAGCCGCAAACACGAACACCTTCGAAAACCTTTTCCCAACAGTTGAAAAAGAAAAAATAACGGTTGCATTGGATGAAAAATTAAACTCAGTCAGCCCAAGAAATATTATCATTAAAAAACACGGAATCGCTCAGCCAAAAGTGTTTGCGCCTGTTTTCCCGGGAACAAACTGCGAATACGATACACTGAATGCTTTCGCAAAAGAAGGCGCTGTAATCAGCAGTTTACCTTTAATCAACATCAATCACCAATTGCTGGATGAAAGTATTGATGCTTGGGTTGAAGAAATCAAAACTTCTCAGATTCTGGCTTTCTCAGGAGGGTTCTCAGCGGGCGACGAACCGGATGGTTCTGCAAAATTCATCGTTAACGTTTTGAAAAACGAGAAGATGAGAAATGCCGTTCACGAATTGCTCGACAGAGACGGAATGATTATCGGGATCTGTAACGGTTTTCAGGCGTTGGTTAAATCCGGATTATTGCCTTACGGAAGAATCAAAGATTTGGATAAAAATTCACCGACGTTGGCTCACAACGCGATCAGAAGACATATTTCCCAGATGGTCAATGTAAAAGTCGTCAATGACGAATCGCCTTGGTTAAAAGGAATGAAAGATCAGGTTTTCACTATTCCAATTTCTCACGGCGAAGGTCGTTTCATGGCTTCGGAAGCAGAAATTCAGAAGCTATATGAAAACGGACAAATCGCCACGCAATATTTGGATCTAGACGGAAATATTGCCCACGGAATGCCTTTTAATCCCAATAATTCATTATTCGGAATTGAGGGTGTCACCAGTCCTTGCGGAAAAATTTTCGGAAGAATGGGACATCCGGAACGTTTTGCAGAGGGTCTGTTTAAAAATATTCCAACTGCAAATTATCACAACATCTTTAAAAATGGAGTGGAGTACTTCAAGTAAAAGGCCATTAATAAATAACAAAATGCCTTCGTTACGTAACGAAGGCATTTTTCTTTTTACCGTAATTTTTCCTGATTTACGGAAAACCGTAAAGAAAATGCTGAAAACCGTAATAAATTGCCGCTGTAAATAAAGATTTAAACAAAAATTTTAACTATGAAAACAAAAATTACTGCAACCGATTTATTTCTAGGTATTTTAGCTGTAATGCTTATCGGTGTTAGTTTTTACCAGACCTGGCTCGGTTTACAGCAGATTTTTGGAGGGAGCTCCTTTGTTATTGCTTTGGTGCTTTCTCTTATCCTGCTTTTTTTACTTTGGCAGATAAGAAGGGCAAAAACCAGCGGACAGTCTCCGTCTTCACTAAGCTGGATCTATTTTTTCTTTGCTTCATTTTGTTTCGTTGCCAATTTTAATGCATTGTATACAAGGTTTATGAGAACCGATATTTATACAACAGAACTGCGTAATGTTAACGAAAAATTCAGTGCGCTAGAAACGGATGTAGAATCTAAGCTGAATTATTCCGTCCCCGATGCTAAGACAAGACAGGCGATCCGAAGTGAATTAAATCTTTTGAAAATTCAGATCAGTGACCCTAAAAATGTCGGGATCGGACCGGAAGCAAGGCAGATTATTGCAAGAATTGAAAAAATGATCGGCAAAAAAGTAACACCTCTTACACCTGTAAGTGAAACTCCTGACGGATATGCAGATCTTGCCGACAGAATGGAAGAACAGATCGTACAGATGGTTTATAACCTTACTCCGGAAGAAAAAAATCTGATGAGTGATATTAATAATGCTTCATTACGATGGAATAAAGAAATTCAGAATCTTTTACAGATGAATCCTGATGTAATAAACCTAATGGCTCAGGGACAGATTGATAAATCTTTAACAGAGTATAACAGACTCGGATCAAAAGCAGAATCTATTTTGGGAAAAGATAAACTGAAATTTGAGCCTACCCATTCTGAAACGCAAGAAGTAGGAAAAATAGGATATGCTTTCAGCCATGCCATCAAGAATTTCGGAATGTTTCAGTTGGTTGTTTTAGCAGGATGCATATTACTGGATTTCGGTATTATGTTTATCATTCTTTTAATGCCAACAGAAACTAACAGAAATACAGGAAACAGCAGCGAAAGTATATTTACCAGCAAACGCAGCGGAAAAACAATAATCTAATACAAAGTATAAAATATGGAATGGGAAAATGAACCTTTGAAACCATTGTCTTTTGATAAAGATCAGGAAGTTCTTAAACCTTTGACTTTTGATGAAGAAGATGTACTGAAGCCTTTGTCTTTAGACCATAACAAAGAAGCTGTGAACGATCGTTTTGTTCCTATTGCAAAAGGCAATGTCTCGGAAATTAAAAATAAAGATAGCAATTTCGTGTTTTTTTTCGGAACTGCTTCTTCCGGAAAATCTGTTATTTTGGCAACAATGCTTTATTATCTCAGATCGAAAGCAGGGGTTATAAGACCCAAAATAGGGACACCAAATACCGCTGAAGCAGAAAGCCTTCTGTATGATTTTTTTGAAAATATCAGTAAAGGAATTTTACCTGCAGGAACAGTAAAAGATCAGGTGACAAGACTGGATCTTGTTTTCGAACCTAACAATAAATCTAAGAAAATAAATCCCATTAACCTTACTTTTTTAGAAACTTCAGGAGAAAATCACAACGAAATAAAAAGGGGAGGGAGCTATCACAGCAGCATAGAAACCTATCTTTCTGCCAATCTTCCTCTTACATTTATAATTGTTACAAGCTATGAAAGCGCACATAAAGATGATATTTTAATCAACACTTTTTTAAATAAGCTTGAAAAGTATGAGAAAAAATTAAAATCCGTCAATATTATTCTGGTCATCTCAAAATGGGATAAATCCGGAAGAGCCAATGTGGAAGCCTCGGTGGAGCTAGATGATTTTATTCAGGAAAGGCTTCCGATGACTTCTACTGCAATGGATACCTATGGTCTGGCAAAAACATTCTACACCGTGGGAGAGCTTAATGAAGAAACCAATCAGATAACCATTCTGAATTTAGACAGAGCGCAGAAGTTATCAGAATGGCTGTACGAAAGCATCGTGGGTTATCCGCTGTCTTATGAAGGAACTTTTTGGGAACGTATAAAATTTAGTCTTACAAATTAATGAGCAGTGTTAATTTAATTGCATTCGGAACTTTTGGAAATCCCAATGGCTTTACCCAGACTTTTTTTGCAGGAACACCCGTAGAAATAAAGACTTTAGACATAAGAGGAGCTGTGCTTATTTATCCGAACAGTAAACTGTATTCTCTACGGAAAGAATATAAAGATGGTTCTTATATAATAACCTACACCATTTATACTTATGCCAAAGAACCTACTTCATCGCGGGAAGGATCTTTTATCGGCTCCAGTATTATGTTTACAGACGAAATTGCAGAAGAAAATATTACCGTTAGTTGTCTTAATGAATTCCACTCCAATCTTATCAGCAGAAACGTTCAGAACGATACACTTACGGTAAATCACTCAGAAAATTTCTCAATTGGTAAACCTACAGATTTTGATAAGATAAATTTTAATCTGAGAAAAATAGATATTTTCGATTCGGTACAGAGTACAAACCGTCAACTGATGGTATATTGTGAAACCAATCCTTCCGCATTACAGATAATTCTGAAAAAAGCTGTTGATCTGCTGAATGTATATGAAACAATTTACTTCACAGAAAGCTCGGACATTGCAAAATTTGTTCATCAGAAAAATATTTTTCAGTTTGTTCAGAAAGATGGGTTTGAAAATGAAATCAAAAAACTGAACGACGAAAGAAAACGTAAAATACAGGAAACCGTTACGGAATTTGAAAATGAAAAAATAAAATGGGAAAATTCCAGAAAACAAAATGGTGAAGATTTTAAATCTAAAATTGAAAGAAACAAAGAACTGCAACTTTCTAACGGCAGGAAGATAGAAGAATCTGAGAAAAATTTAGAGAAATTAAACGAAGTTTATTATGCATTCTCTCATAAAATTGATGAATTTCTTAACCAGTTGAAAACCGCCGACAGTCTTATGTTAAATAATATAACGCAGTCTTACAAGGCAGATAAAAATACTTTTTTAGAAAACGTCAGAAACTTAGGAATACCGGAATTGGATTCTGTTTCGCAGCCAAGATCAGTTCGGGAACATGAAATTCCTGTATATTCATCTTCTTATTACAGCAACTTCGGTAGAAAAGAAGCGGAAACAGAGCAGTCCAATATTTTTAAAACAGCAACAATCATTCTTTCTGTTTTTTTACTCGCTGCAGTTTCAGGTTTAGCATGGTTTCAGTTTTTTAAAGAGCCTGAAAAACAAATTTTTTACAATGAACAGGAGCCAGAAGTAAAAACAGAGCCGGTTTCTGAGTTTACAGTCTCTGCATTGAATCCAAAACCTAATGCAGAAGTAGAACCTCTGATCCTAAATGAAATGAACAGAAAGCTGACGACAGACTTAAAAATTGATTCCGTTACAGGTTTTGTATTTAAGGCGAATCCGCAGAGCGTAGAAAAATATTATAAATATCAAAAGAAAGACTATTCCAAACAGCTTTTCGAAAACAATAAGGAAAGTTTTAAAATTTCAGAGACCGATACAATATATATAGGTGATTTAAAATTCATACCCATCTTTAAATAATTAATTTTTTGTAATTTTAAAAAGGATAGCTTTTAAAAGGAAGCAAAATTTTGATATTGAGTATATGAACAAGCAACATCATAAAAACAAAATGACTGTCATCAATGGCAGTCATTTTTCAAATCTGGAAGCGTTCTATGAAGAAGCTTCGTTACTTTTTTTGAAAGATGAGGATTGGAAAGTCGGAACTTTAGATGGTTTTGATGATATTTTGTATGGATACGAAGGTGAAATTATCTGGAAAAATGCCCGAAAATCAAAACAAGATTTAGGCTTTGATCTGACGAAACAATTTTACGAAAATAAAATCCGACAGGGAAAACCTTTCAACGTTACATTGATTCAGCAAAAACTGGATGATTTAATCAATGGAAACGGACAAACGCTATTTGAAATTTTAATAGAAATTATAGAATCGCATAAAAATATTACCCTAATTTTGGATTGATTTTTAATTGAACAATTAACATTTGCCTAAACTATGTACGGATTATTTTTTGGCGACAGCATCACTTATGGAGAATACGATGGCGTTTTTGGCGGCTGGGTCGATATTCTGAAAAGATATGTTCTGCAAAAATACAATGAAGGAAGCAAAGAACTGATTATTTTCAACCTTGGAATCGGCGGCGAAACAACCGAAGGTTTAGTTAAAAGAATTTCTTCCGAAATGGCAGCAAGAAATTCAGATGAAGGAAATATTATTTTTCTGGGATACGGAGCAAATGATCTGGCTGTAAAAGAAGATACTCACCTTGTAAATCCGGAAAAGTTCAGGGAAAATATATTAAAGGCGGTTCAGGAAGCGGAAAAATATTCACCAATAATTTACTTAATAAGCATTCTTCCGATTGCTGAAAAATTAGACGGAATTATCACTGCCTCCGGAAAATTAAGAACAAATGATGAGGTTTTGGTATACAATCAGATTCTAAAACAAATTGCCAAAGAAAATTCTCTGAATTATATAGATTTTCATTCTGCTTTTCTGCAGGATAAAGAAATCCTGCTTTCAGAAGACGGCATTCATCCCAACGAAAAAGGTTATGGAATCATGGCTGAAATTGCCATTCCGATTATAGAAAAATATTTATAAACAACCTTCAGAACTGCTGAAGAAATCCTGAAACATATTTCCAGTAGACCATAACTCCGACAATAACTGATAAAATAGCCATCAAAACTACGGCTCCGGCGGAAATATCTTTGATGAAACCAATTCTTTTATCAAAATCAGGCTGAACAAAATCGCAGATTTTCTCAATGGCAGTATTCAGAATTTCAGTCGTTAAAACCCCTAAGGAAACCATTAAAATTAAAATAGTATCTGTAAAAGAAAGATTCAGGTAAAAAATCAGAAACACATTAACAAGGAAAGCAGCAAATTCAAGCTGGAAATTTCTTTCATACTTCATCATGAGAAAAACACCCCGGAAAGCATTTCTTAAACTCTTATGTACAGGAGGTTTTCGCATATTGAAACTTTATTTGCAAATATAGTCAATTGCTAAAAGAAAATCCTTATCTTTAGTGCTTTAGGATGTTTTCGGGCATCAAAAAGCAGAGTAGGGAAGTTGTAAAATTATTTTGATGGATGTTAATAACTCTCAGAATTATTCTTTTCATTCTGTTTTCTATTTATTATATTTGTAAAAATTTATTTTTAAATCTATGAAATTTATTATTTCAAGTGGTGAACTACAGAAGGCTTTGCAAACTGTAAGTGGCGTAATATCAAGCTCTCAGTCGAGACCGATTTTAGAAAACTATCTTTTTGAATTAGACGGAACTCAGGTTACCATTACCGCATCTGACGGCGAAACGACTCTTGTAACTTCTCTTGAGGCAAAGTCTGATGATACGGGTAAATTTGCCGTTCCTGCAAAGATTTTTCAGGACTTCATCAAGACTTATGGAGAACAGCCTCTTACGTTGGTTGTGAAGGACAATGCGGAAGGAACAGGAAGTCAGCTTGAGATTTTAGATGAAAAAGATAACTTCGCCGTAGCATTGGATAATGCAGACGATTATCCGGAACTGCCGGAATTTGATGCCGCACAAAGTGTTACCATGCCTGCAGGAGTTTTATCTGAAGCCCTTACCAATACACTTTTCGCAACAAGTAACGATTCTCTTCGTCCGGTAATGACGGGAGTACTGTTCCAGTTTGGAGAAAATGAAACCAACTTCGTTTCTACAGATTCTCACAGACTGGTAGTATACAAAAGAAAAGATCTGATGAATGCCGAACCTATGGAATTCATCATGCCTAAAAAGCCTTTAAACATTTTCAAAAATATTTTAGCAAGTTCCAATGAAGACGTAACGATCGAATTCAATGAGAACATGGCAAAATTCACTTTTGGAAAGCACGTTTGGATCTGTAGACTGATCGACGGAAAATATCCTAATTATACAGCGGTAATTCCAAAAGAGAACCCTAATGTATTAACCATCAACAGAAATCTTTTGTTAGGAGCGATTAAAAGAGCTTCCATCATGTCTAATAAATCCACCAATCAGGTAAGATTTAAATTGTCTGCAAACATTCTTCACCTTCACGCAGAAGATACGGAGTATGCAAACAAAGCAGATATGCAGATTCCTTGCGATTACAACGGAGAAGATATCAACATCGGTTTCAGCTCTAAATTCTTAACGGAAATGTTAACGATTCTTGGTTCAGACGATATCACGATGAAAATGTCTCAGCCAAACAGACCGGGAATTATCGAACCTCTTGATGGTCTTGAAGAAAACGAAAGTATTTTAATGTTATCAATGCCGGTAATCGGATTGTAATTTTAACGTAAATAAAATAGGATAAGAGGTTTTGATTTTTTCAGAACCTCTTATTTTTTAGGAGCTATTTCCCGCTTTCCGCACTCGCTATTTACTTAGGATTCGGCTGCGGCAGCGAAGCTGCCGCAGCCGAATCCTAAGTAAATGAGCTCAAACAAAGCTGCAATCGGGGCTAGAATTGCAGTCCGCCGTTTTGTAAAGAACAAAGAGAAGAAGTAAGAATATATCTTCAAAGTTGGTCATTCCATAGGAATCTAGGCTTAGTTTCAGAAATAGTAATGACAGATTTAAATTCTGCTGTCACTTGTTGAGTAGAACGCCATAGCGAACAAAAACATTCGAAATTTAACAATTCTTTTCTTAGCGATCTTTTGCGTTAAAAATAAGGTTTTTCAGATTGCAGCGGTGTTTCGTTTTTCGTAATGACAATGCCTTGTTAATCCGGCAAGAAAAAGAAAGCTGCTAAATAACTCTTAAAGTTTCTCTCACATTTCTCTGTTTCTTAAAAAAACACGATATTTGTAACGCGAAAAATTCAAGTAAAATTTTCAAAATAAGCAAGGTTTCTTTTAACCTTGAAAAATAATAAATTATCAGATGAAAATATCAAACAACTGGCTTAAAGATTATATCAAAACGGACCTGAAAACTGAAAGAATCGGTGAGTTCCTTACAGATATAGGACTTGAAGTTGAAGGGATAGAAAAATTTGAAAGCATAAAAGGAAGCCTGGAAGGAATTGTTGTAGGTAAAGTTTTAACCTGCGAGAAACATCCGAATGCAGACAAATTAAAAAAGACAACCGTAGAAGTAGGAAACGGAAAGATTTTAAACATCGTTTGCGGAGCTCCCAATGTGGAAGCCGGACAAACCGTTCCCGTAGCAGTTGTCGGAACTAAAATCTATGATAAAACCGGAAACTTTTTCGAGATCAAAGAAGCAAAAATCCGGGGAGAGGTTTCTCAGGGAATGATCTGTGCAGAAGACGAATTGGGTCTTAGCGACGATCACGGCGGAATTATGGTTTTGGATGAAGAAAAGTTTGAAGTCGGAAAAAATTTCGCAGATTACTTTGAAATAACAAACGATGAAGTTCTGGAAATCGGTTTAACGCCGAACAGAACCGATGCGATGTCTCATTACGGTGTTGCAAGAGATCTTCACGCTTATCTTTCCACAAACAAACAGAAATCTGAGTTCGAAAAAGTATCTTCCGTTGCGCTGAACAACGAAGGCTCTCACGATTTTACATTAGAAGTGGAAGATGCAGAATTATGCCCGAGATACATCGGAGCGGTGATTGAAAACGTAAAAGTGGCAGACTCTCCGGCTTGGCTGAAAGACAGACTGAAAGCCATCGGATTAAGCCCCATCAATAACGTTGTAGATATTACCAATTATATCCTTCACGGTTACGGACAGCCGCTTCACGCCTTTGATGCAGATAAAATTGCAGATAAAAAAGTAAAAGTAGGGACAGTAAAAGAAGGAACAAAATTCACGACTTTAGACGGTGTTGAAAGAACTTTGAACGGTTCTGAAATCATCATCAAAGACGGAAAAGATACACCGATGTGTATTGCCGGAGTTTTCGGAGGTGCCAATTCAGGGGTTTCTGCTGAAACAACTACCATCTTTTTGGAAAGTGCTTATTTCAATCCGGTTGCGGTGAGAAAAGGAGCAAAATTCCACGGATTGAATACCGATGCTTCTTTCAGATTCGAGAGAGGAGTGGATCCTAATATTACAAGAACAGCTATTACGCACGCCATAAAATTAATTCAGGAACTTACTGAAGGAAAACTGGTGGGAGAATTGCTGGAACAGTATCCTAAGAAAATTGAAGATCAGTATGTCATCATCAGATTTTCAAAAATCGAGCAGATTTTAGGAACCAAAATTCACAGAGAAAAAGTAAAAGAAATTTTAAAAGCCCTTGAAATTCAGGTTCTAAATGAAATTCAGAATGGGTATGAAATTTCTGTTCCTGCGTACAGAGCAGATGTTACAAGAGAAATTGACGTAATCGAGGAGATTTTAAGAATCTACGGATACAATAAGATCGATGCTCCTCAGAAAATTTCGTTTACGCCGGTAAAACTGGCTGCACAGGATCAGGATGAACTTGAAAATAACTGGGCAAGAACGTTACAGGGATTAGGTTTCAATGAAGTAATGAACAACTCATTGACTTCTTTAAAAGATGAAACGGATGCTGTAAAATTATTAAATCCTTTAAGCAACGATTTGGCATTTATGAGAAAGTCTTTGCTGGAAGGTCTTTTACAGAATGCAATCTACAACATCAACAGAAAAAATCAGGATATTAAATTCTTCGAATTCGGGAAAATTTATCATAAGAGAGATCAATACGAGGAAAGAAAGCAACTGGCTATCCTTGTTTCCGGAAGAGATGTTGCAGAAAACTGGTTACAGCCGAAATCTGCGACAAGTTTCTATAACCTGAAAGCTTATGTAAAAGTTTTACTGGAAAGATTATCCATTGATTATAAAGAAGTGGCTTTGTCTGATGAAAGATTTTCTGATGCTTTGGCGTATGAAGCGGACGGAAAAGCTTTGGTAAAAATCGGGAAAGTGGCTCCTCAGATGCTGAAAGATTTCGATATTGAGCAGGAATGTTTCTACGCTGAAATCGAACTTGAATTTGCGCAGAAATTACGTTCTGAAAATCAATTGAAATTCAAAGATATTCCTAAATTCAATAAAATCAGAAGAGACCTTGCTTTACTGATCGATAAGAACGTGAATTACGAAGATCTTTATCAGACAGCAAAGAAAAATAAATCTCCGTACCTGAAAAATATTAATTTATTTGACGTTTACGAGGGCAAAAATCTTCCGGAAGGCAAGAAATCTTATGCAATGAGCTTCGAACTTTTAAACGAAGAGAAAACATTGGAAGAAAAAGAAATTACTGCGGTAATGGATTCATTAATCAAATCTTTCCAGAAAGAATTCAATGCAGAATTAAGAGGTTAAAAAAATTACCTTTCGAATACAATATAAACGGACATTTGTCCGTTTTTTTTATGGATAAAATTAAAATTGACAACGATTTAAAGATTGAATGTTTTATTAAATTCAGATAAATCATATTCAATTACTATTTTATCTGAAGTGTTAAAGAATAATAAAATCTTCCGAAACCCGTTTAAATAATAATAATTCCGTAAATTTGGTTTAAATCAAAAAGTAAACAATGAAGAATCTTTTTTTAAGTATATGTACTGCTGCAGTTTTGGTTTCATGTGGAACAATGTCGAGCTCTTCTGCTTCCAAAGTAGGAAAAGCACAGCCTTCTCTTGCGGGTACAAAATGGGCTTTGGCTGATAATGTGAAAGGGAAAATTCCTACCCTGAATATTGAAGGAGAAAAAATCAGTGGTAATGCGGGATGCAACAATTACTTCGGAACGGCAAAAGTAGATCCTTCTATGGGAAATTTTTCTGCGGGAGCTTTAGGTTCTACAAGAATGGCGTGCGATAACATGAGCGTAGAAAAAAACTTTATGGATATGGTAGGAAAAGCCAATAAATATGTAGTAACCGGAAATGTTCTGGAATTGTATCAGGACAATCTATTACTTTTAAAATTCAATAAAGCTGAATAAAATAAAAAGGAACTCAATCGAGTTCCTTTTTTATGTTTAGGTAATGTGGTCAAAAATAGTTGGTGTTTTTGTCAGAAATAATTCGTAATATTTTGCGGTTGATTGGAAGAGGAAGTGAGCAATGCTGAGGAGCAACTTACCAGCAATACAATCAACGCTGTAAACAATAGTTTAGAGGATGGTTTTTACCATCCTTTTTTTGTAAATTATTGGAACAGCTCTATGGCTAAAAAAACCTTTATGGTTTTAGATTTCTATAAAAAAGATACCACTGGATAAACTTTTTCCTCCGACTTTTTGTAAGCCCCCGATGAATATTTAGATGACCTTTTAAATGACCAAAAAAAAGATTCTATTCCATTGGTTGTTTTCGGGATTTTAGGATCCTGCAGGAACGAAAACATATTTGGCAAAGCTTTTTTGATAACCGAAAAACATCTTCTCACCATTTTGTGCGTGTACCAATATCTTCCGGTTTCCTGGCTGTATGATTTTTCATTCAAAAATTCTTTATGCTTTTCAGACCAATCCAAAAACTCTTTGATCCAATACTGCTTTTTAACTTCGTTGTCAATAAAATGAATTTTACAGACAATTTCACGCAACTCAAAACCTGCTACAGATTTCGGATAGGCGGAAAGCCATATTTTGCACATCCTTTGAATATGAACCAGACATCTCTGAACAGGAACTTTAGGACAAACTTTTCGGATGGCTTTCAGTAGAGATTTATCGCCATCACAGGTTATCCCGCCAATTTTTATTCCTAAATTCAAGATGTTTTCCAAATCCTCTTTGAGTTCTTCATAATGCTCACCGTCAGTAATTCTGTAAAGCTGGGTTTGCTTAAAAACATTATCTCTGTAAACCACCAAACAGATTTCATTGGAGAAATAAGTGCCGTCAATCAGTAAATAAACCTCCTTGTTCTGGTTGTAACTGAGTTTTGGAGCTTTACTAAGCATCACGTTAAAATACCGTTGAAGAGTACTTACCGAATATCCAGATTCTGCTGAAATCTGCTCATAAGTCTGTTTCCCAACAATCCATTTTTTGAACCAAATTTCTTTGTTTTTTAGGCCCACAGATTTATTCTCCGAAGTAAAATGAATGCCACAGTTTTTACATTTAAAACGACGCTTTCCGTTTTGCTTTCCCCAAGAAATCACATCCAGACTTTTGCAACTCCAACAACGATTTTTTTGAATTTCCAGCCATAAAAAAGTTTATTGAAACAAAGTTCAATAAACTTTATGTATCATCAGTAACAGTCGACAATGCAAAGAATTTTACCAACTATTTTTGACTATTAAACCTATGTTTAAATTGTTATTAATCTTCCTCTTCTTCGTCGTACTTAGCCAACTCTTCATCACACCATTTAAACGCAGCTTCTACCACTTTTGTAGCCTCGTCTGCCATTGTTTCTTCGTCGTCACCTTCCAGATCATCCAGCCACTCAACTTCTTCTTCCTCAACGTTTAAGATAAATCTTGGATATTCTGTATGAACCACGAATAAATCTTCTGGAAATTCCGAATTATCTGCTAATAAAAACTTTGGTAATTTCATTTTTTTAATGTTTTAACTTTAAATCAAAGATAATAAAATTATTGGTATTTGTTCTTGTCAATCTTTATTTTTTGTAAAACTTTATACCTTGTTAACGTTGTTTTCTGAAGCGTATCTTTCGGTTTAAAAGTTAACGTAATATTCGGATTGATGGTACTCATCAGTTCGGCAACCTGTATTTTGTCAAGATCTTCTGCTGTTTCAAGATAAAACTTCAGCGGAATCTTCTCCATTTTTTCAGATTGCAGAAACTGCTTCATTTCCTTTCTGTTTTCAAGATAATTGCCTTTGGAAAGCCATGTAAATAACATTCCGGAAAGCAGACTTAAAAAGCCTAAAGCGTACGTTTTAACCTCAAAAACCATGAATAATTTCCTGAAATAAACCAGCCAGACCGGAAGACTGAAAGGAGCCATTAATCTGTAATCAATCGCATTCACAGAATAAAAATACTGAATAAAATACGAGCAGATCATCCCGAAAACACTTACAAAAATATAAAATGCCTCCGTTTCTGAGAGTTTGTATTTAATAAACAAAAATACAATCAGAAGAATATTTAAAAAGCCGATTCCGTAGATCGCATAATTGATCATTCCGCCTCCCGGATCTGCAATGTGAATAAAAGGGTTGAAAGTGGTACATAATCCCTGAAACAATTCAGCAAGAAGTTTAGAGGTAGGATGCAGACCGATTTCCAGAAATTGACTGACATAGTTTTCGTTAAAGTAATCAATAAAAAGAAATTTGTACAAAACCACAAAAATTCCTCCGATAATTCCTGAAATAATAAATATTCCCGAATATTTTCTTTTCCAAAAAATCAATCCGAAAAGTCCGGTTCCGCCCATGATGAAAAGAGCGCTGTATCTTATGTTATACAATGCAATAAGGCTTAACGAAAGATAAAAAACAGCTTTTCCTTTTTCTAGTTTTCCTTCAATAATTAATGTGGAAACATATAAAGATACCATAACAAACGGCAAAATCAGCGGTTCGCTCATGGTATAGGAGAAAATGGAGAGGAAGCTGAATAAAGCACATAAAACAACGGATTCTCTGAAGAAAAACTTCTTTTTCCAAGTGAAATAAATGATGAACAGAAACGCGGAAATTCCTACGATTTTACTTCCCCAGAATTCATCAAACCCGAAAAACGTAAAAAATTTTATTGCTAAAGGATATCCTAAAGGAGTCGTGGTATTGTCGATCGTCGGGAAAGCGTGCGCAAATCTCATATAACGGATCGAATCCGGATTTACACGCCCTTTTTCATTAAGCAGAAAACGCAAAATGGTCATCACTAAAGTAATGATGACCATTGATATCTGAATATTTTTTTCTTTAAATTTCATGGATTGTGAAATTAGTAAATTTTGCAAAGCCAGTCAATCTTAATCAGATTTAAAATTGAATTTCAAAAAACTCACAATTTACCGTTCACAATTCACTTTTTTTATTTTGAAAACATTTTCGCTACTTTTTCCGCTTTTTTGCTTTCGGAGTAATCATAGAAACCTTCGCCTGATTTTACGCCTAATTTTCCTGCCATTACCATGTTTACCAACAATGGATTCGGAGCATATTTAGGATTTTTGAAGCCGTCGTACATTACATTTAAGATCGCAAGACAAACATCAAGACCAATAAAATCGGCAAGCTGAAGCGGTCCCATCGGATGCGCCATTCCCAGTTTCATTACCGTATCGATTTCCTCAACACCTGCAACGCCGTTGTACAACGTCTCGATAGATTCGTTGATCATCGGCATTAAAATTCTGTTGGCAACAAATCCCGGATAATCATTTACTTCTACAGGAACTTTTCCAAGCGTTTTACTCATTTCATAGATCGCGTCGAACGTTTCTTTGGAAGTGGAGTAGCCTTTAATGATTTCAACCAGTTTCATAATGGGAACCGGATTCATAAAGTGCATTCCGATTACTTTATCTGCTCTTTTTGTAGCCGCCGCAATTTTAGTGATTGAGATAGAAGAAGTATTCGTTGCCAAAATGCAGTTTTCAGGAGCAAACTCATCCATCTGTCCGAAAATTTTCAGCTTTAATTCCTGATTTTCCGTTGCCGCTTCCACAATAAGGTCGGCAGAACCTACCGCATCCTGAAGTGCTGTAAATGTGGTGATGTTCCCTAAAGTTTCTGCTTTTTGTTCTTCGGTAAGGTTTCCCTTTGCAATTATTCTGTCGAGATTGGTGGTAATGGTTTTAAGACCTTTGTCTAAAGCTTCCTGAGATACATCTACAAGATTTACTTTAAAACCGCTTTGTGCAAATGTGTGCGCAATACCATTTCCCATGGTTCCGGCTCCGATAACTACAATGTTTTTGATCATTTTTCCTTATTTAAGTTTTAATTATTTGCTGTTGATTAAAGTTAAATTTCGTGCGTTGGAAAGATCTGCTTTTTTTACCATCGTTGTTTCATCAAAACTCACATTCCCGTCTCTGTTCGGTTTTTTCATCTGATTCTGAGTATTGATGGCAGCTTTCAGCCCTTCCACAAATCTGGTTTTCTGGGTTCTGGAGAATGTATCTGTTCCGATATAAATGTTAAATTCACCTTCTCTTCCCAAACCGCTTTGTTTGTACACTTCGAAATTTTTTATTTTGTTTTTTTTCTGAAACTGATTAATAAAATCCATCACAGGTTTAGCCGAAGGTGTACCGCAGCAAATGCTGTGATACCCTACCTGCAGATAATTTTCGCTTTTCTGTGCAAAGAATACTGCAGAAGTGAATAACCCGATTATTAATACTATTTTTTTCATTTTTAATGGTTTTAAAATTAAGCTTAAATTTTTACTTATTAAAATAATCCCAGACTGTTTTTGAAATGTCTGAAATCATTCTACAGTTCACTTCGGCTGTTTCCGTTGAGTTACTGACAAATACAGCTATTGCATAATGCTTGCCATTCGGTAAAGTGATGATCGCAATTTCATTTTCAGCACCCGTTAAACCTGCATCATTCTTGCCGGAAGATCCCGTTTTTCTTGCGATAGGCGTATCTTTCGGAAGCTGCTCAATTAATTTATTTGTTCCTGTGGAAGTGGAAAGCATTACTTTCATCAGATAATCTGTTGATTTTTTTGATAATAATTTTCCGTCATAAAACTTTTTCAGAACATCAACCGCAGAATTCGTTGTACTATAATTTTCATACTGCGCATTCCAGTCTTTATGCATCGCTTCTTCATTGTATTTGATCTGAAAGTTTTTCACCCCTTTAGCATTCATAAATTTCTGAACAACCTGCGTTCCGCCTAATAATTTTAAAAGAATATCGCAGCCGTTATTGTCACTTTTGGCAACGGTGTATTCAATAATTTCGCTTAAAGGAACAATACCACCATTTGGATATTTTTCGCGAAGAGGCGACCATGTGTTTTCATGTAAATTCGATTGGTTAAGGGTAACTTTTTGATCTAAAGAAAGTTTTCCTTTATCTGCATAATCTAAAACCGCAATGGCAATGTGAAACTTGAAAACACTCTGCATCGGAAGTTTTTTATCAGCATTTTTATTGTACGTAAAGCCGTTTTCGAATCCCAGAACGGAAATTCCGACCGTTGCTTTCTTATTTTTAATAATGGAGTTGATTTGCGTTTCTAAAGAGGATTTCTGGGCAAAAACAAATGCCGAAATCAAAAGAAATAATAAGGTGATTTTTTTCATAATATTTGTTTAATCATATTTTTATTAACCGCAAAAGAAGCAAAAGAAATTCTGTAATGTTTAAATACTTTTTAGTTGATCAAAAGTTTGTAAAGGATAAAAATCTTTGATTTTTAAACTTATGTGTTCTTTTTTTATTTAAGTATTGAACTTAAAATAACTAAAGTGTTAATCATTTCCTTCTTTTGCGGTTAAAATAAAAGTTAAAATAGTTTTAAAAATAAATCCCTCTTAGAAACTAAAAGGGATTTGCAATTTATGATTTTTTCTTTATCTCACTTCAAAATAATTCATATTTACCCCGTCATTTTCGAAATTAATTCTGATTTTATTTTCACCTTTTTTAAGATGAATTCCTTTTGCAGAAGCCGTTTTCCAAATTTCATTTCCGTCTGTTAAAGCTAAGGAAACTGAAGCTAATAGTTTTCCTGAAGCATCTTCAATCCTGATTTTCGCATCGTTTTCACTTGCATATTTTATGACGAAAGTATACGTTTTATCTGCTTTTGAGTTGATGGTATACTGAAGCCATTCTCCGCTTTCCGTTTTTCCGACGTAATATTCATTGTCTTTTGTTCTGTAAATATCAACGCCGTCATTTCTCAGTTGATTTCCTGAATTCCAATCCGATCTTTTTGCAGGATCACTTACCCAAAGATTAATGAAATCTTTATCTGAATAAGCAGAACCCATTCTTCCCAGATCATAATCTGTTGCGAATATTTTTCCGGGAGCCTGAAGATTCTTGAAAGGTTTTGTGGAACCGTCTTTTGTCTGCCTGAACATCGCATCAATCACATCGTTTTTAACTTCCACACTGCTGAATTTATAGTTCTCGGCGATCTGCATCAAAGCTTTCTTGGCAAATTCTTTAGATGGTTTTTCACCTCCGTTCTTCCAGTAATCCAATAATTTCTGATATTCCGGAGTAATTTTTACGTTGGTAATTCCTGCGATATTGTCTATCTTTTTCATCGGCCAGAATGCGTAACCGATGTTATTTTTATCTAAAAGCTGAATAAGCTCTGTAAACCATACATTTGAATTTTCGCCTGTTTCGCCCAGCCAGATCGGGATTTTGTGTTTCTCTCTTAAATCCAGCGCAAATTTCAGCGTAGCGTCATCATTATTATTCCAGTATTTATGAAAACTGAAGACCATATTATCGTCCCAAAGCGGCGTTAAACCGTTATAATTATTTCCCCATCCGTTTCCTTCAATGATGATCATGTGCTTTTTATCAACAGTACGAATCGCTTCCGTGATTTCTTTCTGAAGCTTCCAAAGCGGAGCATTCGACATTTCATCCGTTCCGTTTATATTTTTTCCTGTAAAATTGATATTCGGTTCGTTAATAAGATCATAACCGCCAATCCATGGAGAATCTTTATATCTTTCGGCTAATTTCTTCCATAATGCGATGGTTTTTTTCTGATTTTCTTCGCTCTCCCAAAGAGATGGTTTGGATGTATCACGATCCGAAATATTTACATCATTTCCCTGTCCGCCCGGTGCTGCGTGAAGATCGAGAATCAGGTACATTTTATTATCAGCACACCAATTCAGAAGATCATCAGTCATTTTAAAACCATCTTCCAGCCATGTATTTTCTCCTTTTTTAGATTCTTTTTCAATCGGTAGAGTGTACAGATTATAATGCATTGGAAGTCTGATTGAATTAAATCCTGCTTTTTTCAGAAAATCAATGTCCTGTCTGGTAATTCCGTTTTTCAGATAAGCCTTGTAAAACTCATTCATTCCGTCTTCACCAATCAGTTCAGCAATTTTCTCCTTGATTTTGTATTGCGGACCTGCAAAGTCAGCCGTTTTCAGCATATATCCTTCCTGAAGCATCCATCCTCCCAAGCCAAGACCTCGCAACTGAATGTTTTCACCTTTATCATTAATAATTTTTTCACCTTGTGTTTTTAAAAATTGTGATGTCCCAAATTGAGACAATAAAAAAGCGGATAATAGGATGGCTCTTTTCATAGTGATTTTAATTATTGAATTGTTAAGGGATTGTTATAAAGAAATTATTGTTGAATAATGGCAAATATATTTAAAATATGTTGAATAATATTAAAAACAGAAATTGAATTGAAAAAAATAATGATGATTACGAATATTGTATGGTGTAAATCCGGATCGGGATGAATGAGAAAATTAGTACTGTTTCGATGAAATGGAAATAGGCTGTTTAAGTTTGGCTAAAGCCAATTGGGCATAAAAAAAAAACGGGTTTTTAGCCCGTTTCTATCAATAAATTATCGTGTTATTCGTGAAAATATTTGTGCGGTTTGTGTTAAAAAATTAAGAAATCAACTTCATAATCTCCAACGCAACTTTCAGCGCTTCCGTTCCGTCCTCAATAGAAACTTCTACGTGTTTGTCTTCCGTAATGGAGTCTGCAAAAGAATTAAGCTCATCCAGAATGGCATTATTCGGCTGAATATTCGGATATTCAAATAAAATCTGATTTTTCTCACCATCTGCATTTTCAATAATCATGTCGAATGGAGTAGGGTGTTCAGGAGCATCTTTCATGCGGATCACTTCCGCTTTTTTCTCAAGAAAATCAACGGAAATATAAGCATCTTTCTGGAAGAAACGGCTCTTTCTCATCGCTTTCATCGAAATTCTGGAAGTCGTTAAATTCGCAACACAGCCATTTTCAAATTCAATCCTCGCATTCGCAATATCCGGTGTTTTGCTAACCACACAAACGCCGCTTGCGTGAATATTTTTAACCTTAGATTTAGCAATGCTTAATAAAATATCCAGATCATGAATCATCAGATCCAGAACCACAGAAACATCTGTTCCGCGCGGATTGAATTCTGCTAACCGGTGAATCTCAATAAACATTGGATTCTTGATATATTCTTTCGTTGCAATAAACGCAGGATTGTACCTTTCAACATGTCCTACCTGAGCTTTGATACCTTTTTCCTGACATTTCTGAAGAATTTCTTCCGCCTGTTCAAGAGTTTGGGTTACAGGTTTTTCAATGAAAAAGTGCAGACCTTTTTCAATTGCTTTTAGCGCATAATCGTAATGATAAATGGTGGGCGTTACAATATCCAGCATATCGATCTGCTCCAGCAATTCCTCAAAATTCTCAAAATATCTGTACCCGAATTCCGCTTCCAGTTTCTTGCCGTTTTCTGCGTCTTTATCGTGGAAACCGATGAACTCGTATTTATCTGACTGATTTAAAAGTCGTAAATGTATTTTTCCTAAATGTCCGGCTCCTACCAAACCTGCTTTCAACATAGCTGTATTAAATTTCTGTAAATATAACAATTTGTTGTTGGTTGTACGTAGACCCCTATCAGAAAATTAAAAACTGCATGCAACAGTTTTTAACCCCCGACAAAATTTCATATTTTTGTGCGAACTCATACCTGCAACCTAATAACTACTATCTGTAATGGCGCAAGATTCATTTGTACATAAAGGAAAAAGAAAGATTTTAGTGGAATATCTCCGAAACAGAATCGGGATTTCGGATGAAAACGTACTTTCAGCGATGAATGAAGTTCCGAGACATCTTTTTATTGAAAGTATTTTCGAAGATTTTGCTTATGAAGACCGTGCTTTTCCTATTCTTGCGCATCAGACGATTTCGCATCCTTCAACTGTTGCAGAACAGTCTGAACTTCTTCAGGTAAAAGAAGGGGAAAAAGTACTGGAAATAGGAACCGGTTGTGGTTATCAGACCGCCGTTTTACTGGCAATGAAAGCTCATGTTTATACGGTTGAACGACAAAAAGATCTTTTCGATTTTTCGAAAAAGAAACTTCGTGAAATGAATTTATATCCAAAATTTCAGAGTTTTGGGGATGGTTTTGCCGGACTTCCTACTTTTGCTCCGTTTGATAAAATTATCGTGACCTGCGGCGCTTCCGTTTTACCAACCGAACTTCTGAAACAGCTTAAAGTCGGCGGAAAAATGGTTATTCCTCTCGGTCCGACCGATGAGCAGGTTTTATACAGGTTTACAAAAATCTCGCAGACCGAATTTGAAAAGGAGGAATTCGGGGCTTACAAATTTGTTCCGATGTTGGGAAATACCAATCAGTGATGGTTGTTTAATTGGGATGGATGAAGGGTAAGACCGTTTTCAAAAATAAATTGAAGAATATCTTTTCGGGCAGTAAGAATTCATTCAATTTTGCTTTAGCCCAAACTTGCTTCAACACATAAAATAAAACAGAATAAATTTTTTAATTTTAAAGAGTTAAAAAATAAAAATGAATTCTGAAATCTCAAAATATAACAGTTCTCAAGCGGAATCCGATCGGGAAATCTGCGAAAGACTTTCTGAAATTATCTGTGAGAATCTTATTGATGCTGAATCTAAAATCTGGCATTCTCATCCTGTCTGGTTTTTAGACGGAAATCCGATTACAGGATACAGTAAACAAAAAAAAGGAATAAGACTGATGTTTTGGAGCGGCAAATCTTTCAATGAAGAATTTCTGAACGTCCATGGAGGAAAATTTCAGGATGCGTCTGTTTTTTATAATAGTGTCTCAGAAATTAATGAAGAAGATCTGAAAAGAGCTTTAAAAAAATCGGAAACCATTCAGTGGGATTATAAAAATATAGTGAAGAGAAAAGGTGAATTAATTTTAATTCAAAAATAACATTTCTTCAAAATTCGGAACGAAAATTGAATAGTCATAAGTGTATAATTAACTAAAATCTTAATATGATGAATACCAAAAGATTTAAAATATTACAAGATTTCAGTAATATTCAAAACAGTTTTAAAATGAATTTCCGAAACAGAGCAGAAGATAATCCGGATAAAAAAGAATCCGGGAATACTCTTCCTCTAAAAGATTTCAAAGCTAAAAAGTCGGAACCGAAAAGAAAAGTAAGAAGATCTGCCTTGGAAATCTGGGAAGAAATGGAAGAGTTGATATCTGAATCTTAGAAGAATAAATTAAAGTATAATCATTTTAATATTAAAGTTGAAAAACCTTGCTTGTGAAAAGTGAGGTTTTTTATTTATGCAATGAGTTTTGTATTTAATAATTATTTAGTTGCTAATGTTTTAAATAATTTTGTTCAATACCCGAATTTAACCATTAAATTTTTTAAATTTAAAAATTAAAAACTGATAATTATGAACAAATTATTTTTAGGAGCTTTACTTGCTCTGTCAACTTTATCCTGTAACGACTCTAAAAGAAAGGAACTTGAACTTAAAGAAAAAGAGCTTGAGTTGAAAGAAAAAGAATTAAATCTTGAAATTTTAAAACTAAAAAAAATAGATTCAGTCTCTGTTACAGATGTTAAAAGACTTAAAAATGACGCCGTATCAGCAGAACAACAATCTCTGCAAATTTCTGATCCGTCCGTTTCTAACATTAATAATTTACTTGGATATTGGGTAGACAGTGAAAATGAAAATATTTTTATGTATTTTGACAGGAATGGTAGTTTTTCTTTCACTGATCTCAATAGCTCTACAGAACAATATGAAGAACTTCACGGAACTTACACTCTTAAAAACGGTAAACTTACATTGTTTTATAACGACAGAGCACAACAGACATTTAATTTTTTTAAGGAAAACTTAAGAACTCCAATTTACTTAATTCAAAAAGGAAGATATTTAATGCAAAAAGCTGTAGTTAAAGAATAAAATTTCATCCTTCTTATTAGTTGTTCTTCTTGAGTGGTTTGCTTTTTGTTAACTAATAAAAGTTTTCAACTAATAAGATTTATGAAAATATTCATCAACAAAAGAATTCCTGAAGCTGGTATCAAACTTCTTAAAGACGCCAATCTTGAAATATTCATTCCTGAACATGAAAATCTCTCATATGAAGAATGGCTGAATTACTGCAAAAGCAATGATGCTATTTTAAGCGTGGGAGGAGAGTTTAAATTCGATAAAGACTTTTTCAACGAATGCCCAAATATTAAGGCGATCGCTTTGTATTCCGTAGGTTTTGATCATGTGGATATTCAGGAGGCAGGTGCAAGAAAAATTCCGGTCGGAAATACACCCGATGTTTTAAGCAGAGCTACTTCAGATGTTGCATTTTTACTGATGCAGTCGGTTGCACGAAGAGCGAGCTATAATTTTGAAAAAGTAAAATCCGGGAACTGGGGAGATTTTGATCCGCTGCACGCTTTAGGTCAGGAATTATACGGAAAAACGCTCGGTATTTTTGGTCTCGGAAGAATTGGGTACGAAATGGCAAAAAAATCCAAAGCCGCTTTTGAGATGGATATTATTTATCATAATCGTCACCGCAATGAAGAGGCGGAAAAGAATTTGGGAGCCCAATATGTTTCTTTTGATGAGCTTATTGAGCAGTCCGATGTTCTGAGCATTCATGCCAATTTCAAAACAGAGCAGAAAGATCTTTTTAATGCTTCTGTTTTCGATAAAATGAAGAAAAATGCAATCTTCATCAATACCGCAAGAGGAGGCTTTCATCAGCAGAAAGATCTTTACGATGCACTTTCAGGGCACAAAATCTGGGGAGCAGGGCTTGATGTCACAAATCCTGAACCTATTTTTAAAGATGATCCTATTTTAGAGCTTTCTAACGTTTGTGTGCTTCCTCACATTGGCTCTGCAACGGAAGAAGCAAGAAACGGTATGGCGAAACTGGCCGCTGAAAATCTTATTGCATTTTCGAAAGGAGAAAAAATGCCTGCCTGTGTAAATCCGGAAATTTACGGTTAAGATTATGGAACTATTTTTGTTTAATTGTATATAACACCAAAAAAATAGTATTATGATACCCGAAAACAGCGAACAGGAACAGGAAAGAAGACTGGAACAGCGAGAGTATAAATCCAGTGAAGATATTTTTAATCAGGAAGAGCATATTTCCTTAGACGGAAACGGAAAACCGATTTTTAATGAAAAAAATGATGATGACAAACTTGATATCGGGAGTGAAGACGAAGAAAATAACTACTGGAGTCTAAGTGATAATGACGACGATCATGAAGAGGAAAATGACGATGTTTTAACGTAATATCAACTCAGTATCAAATAATTGTAAACCTTGCTGTTCAGGCAAGGTTTTTTTTGTTTACATTTATACTATAAATTATTGTATTCTAACCTTATGAATAATTTTGTTATGAATACCATGTAAATAATTGTTTACTATTGATAATTGTATTGCTAAAAGTAGTAAATTTATCAATAAATAGTGATTAAAAGAAAACTTGATTATGATAAAACCTTTACAATTTATCCTCGTATGGATGAGTGTTTTCGGGCTTTCCCAAACTCCCGGAAATATCATCATCAAAGACGCAGTCGGCAACGAGAGCTTTAATGTTACCTGTACCAATGGTCTTAATGCAAACGGCTGTATTGATCTTCATGTGGAGTATCCTGTCATTAAGCAGACCACAAGTTATGAAGTCGTTTCACAGGCTTTTGCTCCTCCGATAGCTCTGAATCAGGGAACTCCGCTTAATGCCAATTACGATGATACTTTTCCTACCAAACTGGATCTGCCTTTTCAGTTCTGTTTTTACAATCAGAATTTCAATGCCTTGGTTGTCGGCTCGAACGGAATGGTTACTTTTGATCTGAGCCAGTTGGGAAACATCAACTATCCCAATGTTCAGTGGCAGAATCCCAATGTCAGTCTTCCCAAAAACTCTATTTTCGGAGTGTACAACGACATGGTTTTTTCGGCAAATGATCCCTCCGAAATATATTATTCCACCATCGGAACGGCTCCTTACAGAAAATTCGTAATCAGTTTTTATGAAGGAAGAATTGCAGGATGTACAGAAAGAGCTTCCTCACAGATTGTTCTGCATGAAACCACGAATGTGATTGAGGTTTTCGTGGATAAAAAACCAACGCCGTGTCCGACAAGAAAATTTGAAAATGCTTTAATCGGGGTAATTAATGCAGACGGAACACTCGGGGTTTCTCCTCCCAACAGAAATACGGGCGTTTGGCAGGCTTTGCAGGAAGGATATAGATTTAATCCGCTTGGAAATGCCATTCAACCGGATGTAACGTGGACAAATTCCGCAGGACAGACGGTTGCTACAGGAATTCAGGCAACAATTTGCCCTACCCAAAATGAAGTGTATACGGCAACTGCGGTATTTAATACCTGTGGAACCAGTACCCTAACTTTAACAGATGATTTTCCTTTAACATTTGATCCTACGTATCCGGCGGCTAAAAATTTCACTCAGGATTATTGCGGAAATACTCCCGTAAACCTTACTTTAAGCAGCTTTCAGGGAAATGTGACTACACAGAATCCGGCGAATTTTGTATTCAGTTTTCATACAAGCTTGCAGAATGCCCAAAATAACGTCAGTCCGCTGCCGAATAATTATACTTTAACAGCCAGTACGGTTTTATATGTAAGAATTCAGAATCCCAATGTTTCTGGCTGTTACAGAGTTGCTGTTTTAACGTTAAATTTACAGACGAAAAGCTTACTCAAAAATACAGTTGAGATTTGTGATACCAATAACGATGGAGTAGAAGCGAACTATAATTTATCGTTTCTGGATCCTGAACTTTTCCCACCCGGAACTACAGGTATTTCTTATTTTGCAACACAGGCAAATGCTCAGAACAACACCAATGCACTCAGTACCATCAATGTAACGGCAGGAACAACGGTTTGGGTAAGATTGCAGGAAGGAAACTGTACCTATGTTTTAGGTCCGGTCACTTTCCAGTTCAAACCGGGAGTTAATCTTAATTCTCCGATTAACTATAACTACTCAACGTGTGATATCAACAATGATGATGCAGAGCCTTTTGATTTTCCTTTAACTTTCGGACCGCTGATTTCATCACAACCGGGAGCTGTTTTTACCGCATACGCCACCTACAATGAGGCACTTACAGGTTCAGGAGGAGTTTTAAGTACTGTGCATGAAGGAACTTACACTATTTTTATTAGGGTTCAGATTCCGAACGGATGTATTGCGGTTGCTACCGTAAATCTGAATGTTACGTTTAATAAAATTGTGGTGAATTCTAAGACAGAATACATCTGCTTTAACGGAACGGATGATGTCAGTATCAATTTAAATACACTTTCAAACGGAATGCTGGTTTCTCCGGCAACAGTTCCTGTGGTAGAGTTTTATTCAAATTATCCCGATGCAAGTTTCGGAATAAATCCTATAAGCCCGAATCAGATCATCACGACCAACGGAAACTTTGTTACGCAGACGTATTATGTACGTTTCGAAATTTCAGATTCGTGCTATACCATAAGACCTATCACGATCAATTTGGTTCATCCGGTGATCGAACAGTCCAGTTTTACGGTTTGTGATTTTAATAATGATAATACAGAAAATGTACAGTTGTCTCAATTTTCATCTGCGATGATCGGAAGCCAGAATGCTGCGGTAACTTTCTACCTTACTGCTGCGGACGCTGCAAGCGGAAACAATCCTGTGAATAACGTTACCTTCACCGGAACACAGCAGTTTTTTGTGAAAATCAACTCGTATAACTGTGAGCAGATTTATCCTTTCACCGTAGGATTAACTTCTACACCTGCTGTAAATCCTCAGGTAACGGTTAACCTGACCAATATTTGTGACAACAATAATGACAATACGGAAATCTATGATCTTACACAGGCACAAAGTCAGATTACAACAAGTTCCAATGTGAATTTTACGTATTATCTGAACTATGATCCGGTGACACACATTTTCACCAATGAAATTACAAACCCTACCCAGTTTGTGGTTACCGGAGGAACTGCAACAGTTTATGTAAAGGTTAAATTTAATAACAACGATTGTTTTTCAGCCGTTAAATTAACCATTCAGATGTCATTCTTACCTCCTGTAGTTCTGAACAATGCGGTATTAAACAAATGTGATGAAGATTTTAATTTAAGTGAAACCTTTCAGTTGAGTGATGCTACTTCTCAGATGTTTATTCCTGCTCAGAACACCTATCCTTTATCGAATATCACCGTTACTTATTATAATACACAGGCTGAAGCCAATGCAGGAAACCCTGCCAACCAGATCGGAAATACCGTTACAACCAATATTTCGACTGTTCAGGTCTGGGCAAGATTTCAGGTGAACACAACAGGATGTTACTCCGTAGCGTCAATTGAGCTGAATACGTATTTCCCTCCGAAAGCCATCAATTCTACCATTTCAGTTTGTGATGAAAATCTCGACGGAAGTTATGAAGTGAACCTTTTGAATTTTACCAATTTAATGGTTGATGCACCGAATCCTGCGAATACATTTACCTTCTATCTTACACTTCTGGATGCGCAGAACGGAACCAATCCTATTGCCAATCCTTCCAACTTTACAGCCAATCCTTTCCCTGCACAGATGTGGGTGAATGTGCAGAATATTCCGGGCTGTAACGATATTGCAACCATAACCTTTACTTACGGAAATAAAGTAACCCTGCTGAACAACGGACCTTTCCCTTTAGCAACCTGTGATATCGGAAATGACGGATCTGAGACGGTCAATTTAACACAATTCCAGACACAGATTTACAATGGCGCAAACGTTACCTTTATATATTATGCTTCATTAGCAGATCTTAATGCGGGAACCAATGCCATTGCCAATCCGTCAGCGTATCTTTATAATCAGGTTTCTGGTTCCAGTACCATTTATGTAAAAGTAAGCGTTCCGGGATTTTGCTCGAATCTTGTACAGATTCAGCTTTCACTGAAGAAAACGCCTATTTTTGATATTCCGACATTGTATTTCTGTCCGGAAGGCTCACTGAGCAATTATACTGTAAACATTACCAATTACACCATTGTAAGTTATGTATGGACAAATCCTGCAGGGCAGACCATCTCTACAACGAATACGATTACAGGAATTAACACAGTAGGAACTTATTCATTAACCGTGACAGCAGATAACGGATGTTCTTACACCAAGACTTTCGAAATCAAACATTATGAAGTTCCTGTTATTACAAGCATTCAGTTTAGCGGTAATAATGTGATGATTTATGCTACAGGCTCAAAAACAATATTGTATTCTATAGACGGTATCAACTGGCAGGCAAGCAACAGTTTCAATAATTTACCCACAGGAATTACCACATTCTACGTGAGATTTGCCGACAGCGACTGTATTGTGAAAAAAGACGGTCTGGTACTGGATATCACCAATGCAATTACACCAAACGGTGACGGACTTAATGACCATTGGGTAATTAAAGATCTTCAGGTATTCGGAACAAAAATGTCTAACCTTAAAATCTTCGACCGTTATCAGATGCTCATTTTTGAACAGAATTCAAATACCCAGTTCTATTGGGACGGAATGATAAAAGGAAGAGTGCTTCCAACCGCAAGTTACTGGTACGTAATTACCATACCGGACGGCAGAACATTTACCGGATGGGTTGTGGTGAAAAATCATAATTAAATCTAAAAAATCCTTTCATACTAAACCTCATTGAAATTTTCAGTGAGGTTTTTTATTTTTGAAAATCTTAAACCTTAGAATTATCCATAATGGAAATTCCCCTCCTTTGGAGGAGTGGCAAAAATTTATGAAAATTTTTGACGGGGTGGTTTAATTGAAAAACACAAAACAATAAAAACAACAAATAATGAAAGAAATTCTTACCATAATCAATGGAGTTCCTGTTCGGAGGAATTTTGTGGAAAATCTTCCCTACAATCCAAAATTAAAACCTCTGTTGCACAGAAAACGTAAAGCAGGAATTTTGAGTGAAGTCATTTTCTGGAAACAGGTTCGCGCAAGAATATTTCATAACATTGATTTTGACAGACAGAGAATCATCGGCAATTACATCGTTGATTTTTATGTGAAAACTCTCGGATTAGTTATAGAAATTGATGGCTGGAGCCACGAAACCAAAGAAATTTATGATGAGGTAAGGCAGAAATATCTGGAGTCTTTAGGTCTGAAAATATTCAGGATAACAGATTTTGATGTACGACATAATTTGTCTGTTGTGATGAAAGATTTAGAATATTTCATTGTTGAACATTATAAATACAAGTAAAATATCCATCACAAAATTCCCCTCCTCCGGAGGGGTGGATTCGACCAAAGGGAGAAGACGGGGTGGTAAAATCATAGACAAAAACATCACTCGTGATTATTAAAACCACCCCGTCAAAAATTTTCATAAATTTTTGCCACCCCTCCAGAGGAGGGGAATCTTTCATGCTGTTTCAAATTTCCTCACATTAGTTGCAGGGATTTTCTAATTTGAATATCTTTAAAACCACAAAAATAAATCTACTAAACTAACAACGATCAACAAATACATGACATTCCAACAACAGATACAGCAGGGCATACCCAACCGTTTGCCACAGCCGAAACCTTACGAAGCCAACATCAATCATGCGCCGAAGCGTAAAGAAATTTTAGGAGAAGAAGAGAAAAAATTGGCACTGAAGAATGCTTTGCGTTATTTCGAGCCTCAGTTTCATGCTGAGTTATTACCTGAATTCAGGGAAGAACTGGAAAAATATGGAAGAATTTATATGTACCGTTTCCGTCCGGATTATGAGATGAAAGCGAGACCAATCTCTGAATATCCAGGAAAATCCGAGCAGGCAAAAGCCATCATGCTGATGATTCAGAACAATCTGGATTATGCCGTAGCGCAGCATCCTCATGAACTGATTACGTATGGTGGAAACGGGGGAGTGTTCTCCAACTGGGCGCAGTATCTTTTAACGATGAAATACCTTTCTGAAATGACGGATGAACAGACTTTGGTCATGTATTCCGGACATCCGATGGGATTGTTTCCTTCCCATAAAGATGCGCCGAGAGTAGTGGTAACCAACGGAATGATGATCCCGAATTACTCAAAACCAGACGACTGGGAAAAATTCAATGCATTGGGCGTTACACAGTACGGACAAATGACTGCGGGAAGCTATATGTACATCGGTCCGCAGGGAATTGTTCACGGAACAACCATTACGGTACTGAACGCGTTCAGAAAAATCAATAAAGATCCGAAAGGCGGACTGTTCGTGACTTCAGGATTAGGCGGAATGTCCGGCGCGCAGCCAAAAGCAGGAAATATTGCAGGCTGTGTTACCGTTTGTGCCGAAGTCAATCCAAAGATTACCAAAATCCGTCACGAGCAGAAGTGGGTGAACGAAATTCATGAAAATCTTGACGAATTAGTTGCAAGAGTTCGACAGGCGCAGGAAAATAAAGAATCTGTTTCTCTGGCATATCTGGGAAATATTGTTGAGGTTTGGGAAAAATTCGATCATGAAGATTTAAGAATCGACATCGGTTCAGACCAGACTTCGCTTCACAATCCTTGGGCGGGAGGATATTATCCTGCGGGACAGAGCTTTGAAGAATCCAATAAAATGATGGCGGAAGATCCGGAACTGTTTAAAGATAAAGTTCAGGAAAGCTTAAGGAGACATGCAGAAGCCATCAACAAACATACGGCAAAAGGAACCTATTTCTTCGATTACGGAAATGCCTTCTTACTGGAATCTTCCAGAGCCGGAGCCGATGTAATGGCGGAAAATCCTACATTGGGAAGAGAATTTAAATTCCCTTCTTATGTGCAGGATATTATGGGACCGATGTGTTTTGATTACGGTTTCGGGCCATTCCGTTGGGTTTGTACGAGCGGAAAACCGGAAGATTTACAGAAAACAGATGATATTGCGTGTGCGGTTTTAGAAGAAATTCAGCAGAATTCCCCTGAAGAAATCCAGCAGCAGATGAAAGACAATATCCAGTGGATCAAAGGAGCACAGGAAAATAATCTGGTGGTCGGTTCGCAGGCGAGAATTTTATATGCTGATGCAGAAGGAAGAATGAAAATCGCAGAAGCCTTCAACAAAGCCATTAAAAATGGAGAAATCGGACCGGTAGTTTTGGGAAGAGATCACCACGATGTTTCCGGAACAGATTCGCCGTACAGAGAAACGTCCAATATTTATGACGGTTCCAGATTTACCGCAGATATGGCAATCCACAACGTGATTGGTGACAGTTTCCGTGGGGCAACCTGGGTTTCGATTCATAACGGAGGCGGAGTAGGATGGGGAGAGGTCATCAACGGCGGCTTCGGAATGTTGCTGGACGGAAGCGATGACGCCGACAGAAGACTAAAATCCATGTTGTTCTGGGACGTGAACAACGGAATCTCAAGAAGAAGCTGGGCAAGAAATGAAGGTGCTGTTTTCGCCATCAAAAGAGCCATGGAAATGGAACCGAATCTGAAAGTAACGCTTCCTAATTTTGTGGATGAAAATCTTTTTTAAAGAATCATAACAATGGGGTAAGAAACAACGGATTGATCCCTTATAGATTGTTTCGCTTTTACGTTACTGACAGAATATAATAAAACCTGCGTTACAGCAGGTTTTATTATATAATATGATTTTGCATACTGCAATCTAAAGAGAATATCTGAAGAAAAGCATTGCGCTGAACCATGGACGGGTATTATTTCCCAAGGTATTCTTAGTACCCGCTCCCGGTATTGTATAGGCTAAATGTCCGTGCCAGTACCAATGTCTGGAAGAAAAATACTTCACCGTAATATTTATTTCAGTAGCATATTCTTTTTGCGGCATATAACTCAACGCCGGATTTCCTCCTATATTATTGTTTTTTGCGGCATACATATATAAAAACTGAGGTACAAGTTCCATTTTAGGGAAGGGGCGAATATTTCCCTGCAGCTGATGAACAATTAGATTGCTGTTTTGAACGATTTTGAAATGATTGGCACCAATCACCCATTCCTCTCCGGTACCTCCGGAAAGAAGAGGATCCCAACGCTCATAAGTCTCAGTATTCGGATTGTCTCCTGAAAAGTATGCATACCTGTATTTTAAAGCTGATGCTTTTTTACTGTTTTTAAAATTCCAGCCAATTTCTGAATACCCCGCAAAGGCAGACATCTTGAAATTAGTATTTCTTTCATAAGCAACTTCTGCTTTGTAAAACAATCCTCCTATGTTGGGAAGCGAGTTAGAATAATATCTCAGGTTGAACAGCTGGAGTCCTTTTCTTCCAAAAACATTACCCGTAGGTGTATAGTAACTGAAAGAAGATTGAGGAACTCCCAATGCCATGAATCCGATCTGGTGCGCATATGCGTCTCCCCACTCAAGATTTAGTCCCTGAATCTTCGTTCTGGAATCAACAGCAGGCAATTCATCAGGATTAAGTCGAAAAAATTGTAAGAGCCAGTTGTTATATTTTACGGAGGCTAATCCCAGATAATCTGCTGCCCATCTTGGATTGAGCTGCAGAGCAGCACGATTGTCACCATTAGATGCCGTATTTTTAATGATGAAGCCATTTCCCACAGAAAATTTTTGCCGCCCTACAGAAAGATTGTAAGCAAATCTGTTTCCGCCGGAATATTCCTTGGTTCCTAAAAGACCAATAAAAGCATCATCAAAAGCGCCATATCCACGTGTTTTATCAGTAAAAAGCTCTCTTCCTGCCGAACCGCTGATCAAATAGCTTGCACCACCATAAAGATACAGGTTATGTTTCGTGGATAAGGCTGTAATACCGTATAATCCTGCGGAAGCCCAGCCTTCGAGCCAGCCGCTGAATCCTTTACCCGAAGGATTTTTTGCCAGAGGATTTCCATTAAGCATCGTATCATCTCTTCCGTACCATGCGTTGTTATTAGTATAGAGCATTTCAGCCAGTGCAAATTTAGAAGTGAGTAAAGATTTATTATCCTGATACATTACAGGAAAATCCTTTCCTCCGGTCAGCAATCCGCTTTTTTCGTTGTGCTGTTGTACTTTATCACTAATCACAACGGTGAGTGTAATATCGATACCTCCGATTGGTGACGGAATAATTTCATAGTGAGCATCTGCTACTTGTTCCAGTTTTCTCACTTTATTCAGATAAGCATCAAGAAGCAAGTTACGTACGGTGGTTTGGGGAAATACAGGGAATGCCCGTTTCACAGTCTGCTCCAGATTTTTTTCCAACAGAGAATCTGCGAGTTTATTTTGAAAAACAAAGATTACATTCGTTATAGGCTCTTCTTCATAAAAAGCACTGCCCACCTGAGCATATGTGCTTTTTGCAGAAAAAAAAAACAGAAGCAGAAAAATAATTTTAATAGTTTTCATGGTAATAACTCTTAGTAAGCTGTCCAGCCGCCGTCAGTAGGATAAAGAGCACCTGTAAGATTGGATGCTTCGTCGGAAAGCAGAAACAGGATAACCGATGCCTGCTCCCAGACTGTAGCCATGCGGTGTTTAGAATCATTCATCATGAGTAAGCTTTCTGTCTTTGCGCCACCCATACCTTTTATTCCACGTTTTTTAACTTCTTTTACAAAGTCAAATGCCTTGTTGGTCATGGGTGTTGCTGTTGCTGCCATATTTACAGAGTTAACACGAATGCCGTAAGGAGCATAATCAATAGCTGCACTTCGTGTAAGCCCGTTTACTGCGTGTTTACTCGCTACATATGCAGGATTTCCCGCTAATCCGGTTAATCCTGCAATAGATCCTACTGTTACTATTGCACCTCCTTTACCCTGTAAAAGGAGCTGTCTGACTACAGCCCGCATCGATTTGAATGTTCCTGTAGCATTAACTTCCATTACATTGTCCCAGTATTTATCTGAGGCTGCATCTACCGAATTGGGAAGCAGCTCTTTTTGTTTGTCATAGTCGAAAGGATCTCCTGAAAAAGTACCATCCATTACTCCCGCATTTAACAGGGCAATATCAATCTTCCCGAATTTTTTTACTCCTTCTGCAACTAGCTTATTGCAATCGTCTGTACTTCTTATATCTGTTTTTATAAATAATGCCTTACCTCCCTCTTTCCGGATGTATTGGGCAGTTGCTTCTCCCTGTTGTGCCAGCCAGTCTCCAATTACCACCGCAGCTCCTTCACGCGCTGCACGTATGGCGGCAGCACGTCCAATTCCTCTTGCACCACCGGTTACAAGCAAAACACGTCCGTTCAGTCTGCCTTTGGAGAAATAATTAGAGTCTATGGGGACAATGTCATTTTTATTGAATTCAATATTTTTCTGAGCACACAGCGGCTCAAAAATTCCTGCTAACAGTATAAATAAAACAGGAAGCAGTACAATCTTAATTTTGCATGATGTTTTCATAGGCTTTCGTTTTTTAAATTTAAAAAATAAGTACTTACAATGCTTTTTTAATATTAAATTATGAATGCAGTGTTTAGAATTTATCCTTCCTAAATTTACGAATAATGTGTAAAATAACGTGTATTATAATCATTTATTTCTAAAATAAACTGATTTCTGTACTAGGATTTATGAAATATGAACTTAAGCCAAAGCGTAAAGTCTTTAAGACCAACGCCTGTCATTCAGAATAAAATTTTGCGAAGCATTATGCAATGAAGAATCTCTTAAAATGCAATTGTTTTAGATTTTTCGGCTCCACTTCGTTGCGCTCAAAATGACAGTGTTGCAGATTAAATGAAAGAGTTTTTAAACACATCAGTCACATAAGATTTTAAATAACTTCTATGCTTTTATATCAGATCACATTAGTCTATGAAAATCTTTGATTTTCTTCTTATGTGATCTTCTAAATATTTAACTAAACTTATGTGACTAATGTGTTATATTTTAAAGCAGTAAAACTGTCATTCAGAATGAAATTTTGCGCAGCATTATAGAATGAAGAATCTCTTAAAATGCAATTGTTTTAGATTTTTCGGCTCCACTTCGTTGCGCTTAAAATGACAGTGTCACACATTAAAAGTAAGAGTTTTTAAACACTTAAGTCACATAAGATTTTAAATAATATAAGCTTTATATTAGAGCACATTAGTTTATGAAAATCTTTGATTTTCTACTTATGTGATCTTTTAAATACTTCATTAAACTAAACTTATGTGACTAATGTGTTATATTTTAAAGCAGTAAAACTGTCATTCAGAATGAAATTTTGCGAAGCAATATGCAATGAAGAATCTCTTAGTATGAAGTAATTTGAGATTTTTCGACTCCACTTCGTTGCGCTCAAAATGACAGTGTTGCAGATTAAATGAAAAAGTTTTTAAACACATCAGTCACATAAGATTTTAAATAATTTCTAAGCTTTATATCAGAACACATTAGTCTATGAAAATCTTTGATTTTCTTCTTATGTGATCTTTTAATATTTGGGTGGAATAATTGGACTTATTTGATTATTAAAATTAATTTTATGCTGCAGGTTTTGTATCTTTTGCGAATAAAAACTTTTTTAAACCAATAACCATAGAAATCGTATATGAGGAAATATTTTTTTAGTGTATTGTTCGGGGTTTTATTTTCTGTTCCCGCATTCGGATGCCTGAACGGAGAAACACTGCATCTCGAAGACGGAACCATTCTCTATGAAGACTATGAAGGATATGTTCCTTATGGTCATTCTTTTACCAATACCGAAGAGCTTAATAAAATACTGTTATCGTTGGAAAAGGGCTACATGGAAACAGGAAAACTGAATTACCTTTCAGATAAAGGACTGATCCTGATTATTCAGGGAAAATATAAGGAAGCCATTGAACTTTACAAAAAGATTGAAAAAGCGGAACCCAACCGATATTCTACCGCTTCCAATATCGGTACCGCTTATGAACTGATCGGGAATAATGCCGAAGCGCTGCGCTGGATTGAAAAAGCAGTAAAAATAAACCCCAATTCTCACTACGGTTCCGAATGGATTCACATCAATATTCTGAAAGCCAAAATGAAAGGCGGAAAGTTGATCAATTCCAGATTTTTAATCGGAAATGATTTTGGAAATGGAAAATTTCCTGAATCGGAAAGAGGTAATGGGGAACTTTTTGTTTTAAGAAAGCAATTGTATTACCAACTTAATGAGAGGGTTTCTTTTGTAAAACCGAAGGATAAAATCGTAGCACAGCTTTTATTTGATCTCGGGAATATTTCTTACCTGATGCAGGAAAAAGAAGAAGCCGCAGAAACTTATAAAATGGCAAAAGAGTACGGTTTTAATAAGCCTGTTCTGGAAGAAAGACTGGCTTTGTATACGCCGCCGGTAATCGATCATGTACAAAAGAAAGCGATTAAGGAAATTACATTTCAGACCAAACCCATACGAAGAACCGAACTGATCAGTTCCTGTATAGCAATCGCGTATCTGCTCTTTTCGGGAGTGATTGTTTTTGTATTCAGAAAGAAAATTTTTTAATCTCAACTTGTTTTTTATGAATAAAATATTTTACATTTTTCTATTTCTGGCTCTGGTTTCCTGTAAAAAAGATCATGAGGTGAAAAAGGACGAATGGGATTATCTAAACAGCAGTTTTAATAACAAAGAAAACCTGAGCGATCTTACGATGCACTGTATGTATGATCTGTTTTCTGTAAAAAGGATCAATGATTCATTGTTCTACATCAGGCTTGATGAATTTCAGGGATGGAAAAAAGATTACAGAGTCTATGAAGATACCGTAAAATTAAGCGAGAATAAAAAGATTACAGATTCATTGGGCAACCAGAAAAAACAGATCTTAAGATTTTCGAACAACCATGATGTAGATCTTGAAATTGATATTCATAAAATTGCATTGCATTTCGACTCGGTTTCTCTCTACGAATATAACGGAAGAGTAAGCATCAATAACAAAAAGCTTCGGTATACCTGCAAAGATTTATTTGTAAAGTAAAAATTGTTTTTCATCAGGAAAATGATATTTTTGAAGGATGAAATTATTCACGATAAAGCAAATTTTATCTTCTTGTCAGATTTTAGATGAAGCAGGGAATATCGTTGCGGAAAGGCTGGCTAATTTTGTTTTCTCAACTAATGAAAGGCTGAAAATCAAAGATCAAATATACAGGATTAAATATTCAGGTTTTTTTTGGGAGAAAACTGAATACTTTGATGAAAAGGGAAACGTTGTCGTAATGATTGATCGCGTAAACCAAAGAATATTTCATTATCAGGATCAATATACCGAAATATATTTCTACAGATCAAAGGGTTTTATCAACATAACTGTTTCTTTATACCGTTTTCAGGATGATGCTTTAATGATGATATTCAGCTTCAGAAATTCTTTTTTTAAACAAAAGCCGAAGATCGAAACAGCAGATGATTTCAACAATCCATTGCTTTTAACCGTATTTTTTCATCACAATCTCAGAGAATCTGAAGATTAATTTGATGGCAATTTTTTTTGAAATGAATTTTTAGATAACAATCGTTTTAAATTTAACCACGAAAGCCATAAAGGAAATCTGTCATTCAGAATGAAATTTTGCGAAGCAATATGCAATGAAGAATCTCTTAGAAAATAACAGCTTTAAAGACTAAATACACGTAATTTTTTAACCACAAAAGGCGCAAAAGATTTTGATGTTTTATTAAAGTTAACAAGCGTAAGAATAAAAGAACACAACAGTTTTTAAAAATCTCTGATTTTTATGCTTTTGAGGACTTCAATTATTCTGAAACTTGGCTTTGTCATTGTCTTTTGTGCCTTTTGCGGTTAAATCATTCTGTCATTCAGAATGGAATTTTGCGAAGCATTATGAAATGAAGAATCTCTTAAAACGCTGTGATTTTAGATTTTTCGACTTCACTTTGTTTCGCTCAAAATGACAGTGTCACACATTAAAAGTAAGAGTTTTTAAACACTTAAGGCACATAAGATTTTAAATAAATTAAGCTTTAGATCAGAACACATTAGTCTATGAAAATCTTTGATTTTCTTCTTATGTGAACTTCTAATTATTTTATTAAACTAAACTTATGTGACTTAAGTGTTATATTTTAAAACAGTAAAACTGTCATTCAGAAAGGAATTTTGCGAAGCAATATGCAATGAAGAATCTCTTATTATGAAGTAATTTGAGATTTTTCGACTCCACTTCGTTCCGCTCAAAATGACAGCTTTGCAGGTTGAAAAGTTTTTAAACACTTAAGTCACATAAGATTTTAAAATAATTTAAGCTTTAGATCAGAACACATTAGTTTATGAAAATCTTTGATTTTCTTGCGCCTAAGATAAGATCTGAGACGAATAAAAATATTGCATCCTTGCGTTTTCCAAAAAGAATATTTTATCTATAAAAAAGTTGAAATTTTGATGATTATACTTAGCTTACTTTTTACAATTTTCAGCGCTGAAAAACCATAATAAAATTGTAATTTTCGGCAAATAAAAAATATGAAGAAACTCGGGATCATTGGCTGTGGCTGGTTGGGAAATCATTTGGCGGAGCATCTGTCTAAAAACTATGAAATTTTTGCGACCACTACAACAGAATCAAAACTGGATATTCTGAAATCTAAAGGATATCATGCGGATCTGGTAAAATTTCCAGATGAAATTGATGCTTACATGAAACCGTGGAAAACAGCTTCTGAACTGGGCGCCATTATTGTTGCCGTTCCTTTTTCGGGACTTAGAGGCTCCAGAATTCCGATGACGGGAAAAAGAGAAAACCTGCTTCGTTTTATAGGAGATTTTAACCGTCAGATTTTTTATACAAGTTCCACAGGCGTTTATCCGGATATTGAAAAAGAATTTACAGAGGATGATCTTCCGGCAGCGGAAGTGGAAAGCGAAAGCTTTATGCTGGAGAAATTCCCTCAGACCAATATTCTGAGACTGGGCGGTTTAATGGGTGGTGAAAGACTGCTGAAAAACTATAATATCTCTCATCTGGATCAGTTGGTGAATCATATTCATTACGCAGATATCTGTTCGGTTGTTGAAAAAATGTTAGACCAGAAATCTCAGGCTAAAGTTTATAATATTGTTGCGCCGATTCATCCCAACAAAGAAGAAGTCATCAACTCGCAGAAAAATCTGGCTTATGAAGGGGAGAGGAGAACAATGGGAAGAATAATTTCCCCTGCAAAATTAATAGAAGAGCTGAATTTTGAATTTCAATATCCCGATCCGAGATATTTTCACCTGAATGTAAATAATTAATGAAAATGATGACTGTTTTATCTTGCGGACCTATTTTTGAGCCTTTAATGGGGGCGCTGTTTTCTACGGTTAGCTGTATTGGAATTCTGATATTTTTAGCGGTTCGTTTCTTTAAAGGCGAAACTTATACCCTGTTGAAAAATTCAGGAACCGCGAACAAAACCTTCAGTATTATTCTGTATGGTGCAGCAGGAATTGTAGTGACGGCTTTTGTCTGGTTTATTCTCACCTTTATGTTTACGGCACTTGTTTTCTGGTATACCAAGAATTTTTAGAGCTTTAAATTTTAAAGTAAAAATATACTTCTACAAGCTCAGTATGACTTCTCCGGTACAGACTGTTATTTTCAACGGTGTAACACTGAGCCTGTAGAAGGTTTATGATAAAATAATTGACAGGCAATTTATTCTATCTGTTCATCAATATGTTTTCAATCGATTCTAAAATTTCTTTTTCAATATTTTCTTCGGTAATTGTTTCCAGAGTATATTTCTGCTCTTTGAAAGCGGCGGTTCCGGTTCCGTTCTGGAAGATGGTGTCCTGATGAATTCCGATGCGTTTTAGATTTTTATCGGCAACGAACATGATGTGCGGAAATTTATCATTCGCATAAAAATTAGATTCTACATTTCTGGAAATCTGAAGTTTCATATGGGTTTGTGAATTAACGCCCAAACCGTTTTTATTTTCTTCATTAAAAGTTACTTTACAGCCAAATCCGTTTTCTCTCAGCATCCTTCTGAATTCCTGCATTTTGGGTTCGATGAGGTTTTTACTCAGCGTTCTGAACTCTTCAATAAACATATCTTCCTCACTTTTCTTCTTGGCAAGACTTTCCTGCAGTTTTTGTTCTTCCGTTTTTAAATTGGAAAACAGAGAATTGAGCCGTTCTATATTTTCTTCCTTCATGGTAATTAAAAATCAATAAATAATTGTCCTGTTTTTAAGTTCCGAAATATCGTAAAATTTTTTGAGTAGATTGATATGTTACATTCAAACTTAAATTATTATCCCCATCTTTTTGTTACTCATAACTTCGTTAAACCTTCGGTTTGCTATTAATGAAAATTTTGATCCGGTTTAAAAAAAATCATTCCCTTTTCCAACCTTTTCATCAAACCATGCATCTTTATAAGAAAAGATCAGTATGAAAATCACGATACCAAAACCATGTCACGAAAACTGGGAAATGATGACACCCGAAGACAAAGGACGATTTTGCGCTGTCTGTTCAAAGACGGTGAGAGATTTTACGAACGCTTCGGATGAAGAAATCATCAATGCTTTTTCTAACACATCAGAAAATATCTGTGGAAATTTCAACGAATCTCAACTCGACAGAGATCTGCAGTATTCTTACCTCAATTCACTGCTTACCAAATTCGCAGTAGGCTTTGTTTTTACAACAGCGGGCTTTGTCGCACTGAATGCGCAGAAGAAAATGGTTAATGATTCTGTAAAAGCGGAAATGATAGATGAGGTTATTCTCACAGGATTTACTACTAAGAAAGAATGTAAACAAATGGTTACAGGTATTACAACAGTAACTTCTGAAGAACATCCGGCTGAAAAATCTGCAGCTCAATTAAGAGGAATGACTTCTGGTGTAAAGATAAGTGATACAATTCATTCGGACAGGCTGATTCTCGGAGGAATTCATTCCGTTAAAATTGATGATTACAGACCTTTGTACGTTCTGAACGGAAAAATTATCAGCGAAAAAAAGTTCAATAAATTGAACCCAAAATCCATAAAATCGATGAATGTTTTAAAGGGAGCTTCAGCAACTGCAATTTATGGTGAGAAAGGAAAAAACGGAGTTATTCTGGTAAAGACGAAATGATTTTTTCAATGTAAATAATTTTTTAATGTAATAGCAAAAAGGACTATACTAATCAAAAATTTTTAATTGATATGGCTGTCATTTTGAGCCCAACGAAGTGAAGCCGAAAAATCTAAAGCAACTGCATTTTAATAGATTCTTCATTGCATAATGCTTCGCAAAATTCCATTCAGAATGACAGTTTTACTTTTTTAAAATTATAACACATTAGTCACATAAGTTTAGTTTAATGAAATATTTAGTAGATCACATGAGAAGAAAATCTAAGATTTTCACAAGCTAATGTGCTCTGATCTAAAGCTTAAATTATTTAAAATCTTATGTGACTAATGTGTTTAAAAACTTTTATATTTCAATCTGCAACACTGTCATTTTGAGCGCAACGAAGTGGAGCCGAAAAATCTCAAATAACTCCATTTTAAGAGATTCTACATAGCATAATGCTTCGCAAAATTCCTTTCAGAATGACAGTTTTACTTTTTTAAAATATAACACATTAGTCACATAAGTTTAGTTTAATGAAGTATTTAAAAGATCACATAAGTAGAAAATCAAAGATTTTCATAAACTAATGTGCTCTAATATAAAGCTTATATTATTTAAAATCTTATGTGACTTAAGTGTTTAAAAACTCTTACTTTTAATGTGTGACACTGTCATTTTAAGCGCAACGAAGTGGAGCCGAAAAATCTAAAATTATCCTATTTATAAGAGATTCTTCATTGCATATTGCTACGCAAAATTTCATTCTGCATGACAGGATTTTTAAATATAACACTTAAGTCACATAAGTTTAGTTTAATAAAATAATTAGAAGTTCACATAAGAAGAAAATCGAAGATTTTCATAAACTAATGTGTTCTAATATAATGCTTAATTTATTTAAAATCTTATGTGACTTAAGTGTTAAAAACTCTTCAACCTGCAAGGCTGTCATTTTGAGCGAAACGAAGTGGAGCCGAAAAATCTAAAAATAACTGCATCTTAATAGATTCTTCATTGCATAATGCTTTGCGAAATTTCATTCTGAATGACAGAGCAATTTTATTATTTTAAATATAACACATTAGTCACATGAGTTTTTATTTTCAATACTTGAAGATCACAGAAGAAGAAAATGATAGATTTTCGTAATCTAGAAGCGGAATGTTAATTTTTGTTTTAAATAGAGGAAATCTATTACGAAGGTCTTTTTAAAATCGATTTTTAGGTCTACCTTTAGTATAGACAAATTTTAACCTTATCATTATTAAAAAAATAAAAGATTTATGAGTTCAGCAAACAGCCCGTTATTTCATGAAATATTCAAATCCGAAAACGAAATTCCCGAAGCATATAAAGTTCCCGAAATTCATCAGCGTGAATATCTTCTCAACGGAGAACTGGTGAAATGGAATGGCGATGTGCAGAATATTTATTCTCCGGTCTGCATTCCTACAGAAAATGGTCTGGAGAGAAAACTGTTGGGAAGCATCCCGAATATCGGTCCCGATGAAGCCATGAAAGTTTTGGATGCCTGCGTAAAAGCATACGACAACGGACTTGGAGAGTGGCCAACAATGTCTGTGGAAGGAAGAATAAAATGTATGCAGAGATTTGTATACTTAATGATTCAGCAGAGAGATCTTGTGATCAGATTGCTGATGTGGGAGATTGGGAAAACATTGGCAGATTCTACGAAAGAATTCGACAGAACGGTGGATTACATCAACCAGACGATTGATGCACTGAAAGATCTGGACAGAGAATCTTCCCGTTTTCAGCAGGCGGAAGGAACAATTGCCCAAATCAGAAGAGCTCCGCTTGGTGTGGTGTTAAGCATGGGACCTTTCAATTATCCTTTAAATGAAATCTTCACGACGCTTATTCCGGCGTTGATTATGGGAAATACCATTCTGTTTAAACTTCCAAAACATGGTGTTTTAGCACATTACCCTTTATTAAATGCTTTTAAAGAAGCTTTCCCGAAAGGAACGGTAAATACGTTGTACGGAAAAGGTTCTGAAATTATTACGCCGATTATGGAAAGCGGAAAGGTGAATGTTCTTGCATTCATCGGATCGAGTAAAGTAGCGAACGGACTGAAAAAACTGCATCCGAAAGTTAATCGTTTAAGAGCAATTTTAAGTTTAGATGCTAAGAATGCGGCTATTGTTACAAAACACGCCAATCTGGATGTTGCGGTGAGTGAATGTATTTTGGGATCTCTTTCTTTCAACGGACAGAGATGCACCGCTTTAAAATTAATTTTCGTTCAGAAAGAGGTGGCAGAAGAGTTTACCCGCAAATTAACGGAAGCTGTTTCGGCAATGAAACCGGGACTTCCATGGGAAAAGGATGTGAAAATTACTCCGCTTCCGGAAGTGAACAAGCCTTCTTACCTGAAAGAGTGTATCGATGATGCGCTGTCGAAAGGTGCTAAAGTTTTAAATGAAAACGGTGGTTTTACAGAAGAATCTTTTGTTTTTCCGGCAGTGGTTTTTCCGGTAAATCATGAAATGAAGCTGTATCATGAAGAGCAGTTCGGTCCTGTAATTCCGGTGGTTCCTTTTGATGATATCGAGGAACCCATCGATTATCAGGTTCATGCAGATCACGGAATGCAGGTGAGTATTTTCAGTGAAGATGCGATGGAAGTTTCCAGATTAATCGATCCTTTTGTGAATCTGGTAAGCCGAGTGAATATCAATTGTCAGGCCCAGCGCGGACCGGATGTTTTCCCGTTCACCGGAAGAAAAGACAGTGCAGAAGGAACGCTTTCTGTTTTTGATGCGCTTCGTTCGTTTTCAATCCGCTCTCTGGTTGCTGCAAAAGTTACAGATTCCAATAAAAATCTACTGAACACGATTGTAAGAGATCATGATTCTAATTTCCTGAGTACGGATTATATTTTTTAATCACTGATCTTTTAACCTGATTTTGAAACTTATTAAACTTTTTTTGACTGCAAAGTCACAAGTTAACAAGCGTAAAAGTTTTTGTTTAAACACATAAGCCACATAAGATTTTATAATAATTTCTAAACTTTAGATCAGAACACATTAGTCTATGAAAATCTTTGATTTTCTTCTCATGTGATCTTTTAGGCATTTATTTAAAATAATCTTATGTGACTAATGTGTTAAACTTTAAAATATCAAAAAAATCTGTCATTCTGAATAGAGTTTTAAAGTGTATAGTGGAAATGAAATCTTTTAACTTGAAGTGATTTTAGATTTTTTCGACTTTATTTTGTTGTGCTCAAAGACGACAACTTTTACAGATTAATAAGAGTTTAATTAACCAAACAGTTACAAATGATTTTGATGCTTTATTAAAGTTAACAAGAGTAATAAGAAAAAAGCACAATAGTTTTTAAAAAATCTCTGATTTTTATTCTTTTGAGCGTCTTCATTACTCTAAAATTGAGCTTTGTCATTATCTTTTGTGCCTTTTGGGGTTTAATTTGAAATTAGTTAAATAACGACCATAAAATAAAATCCGCAATCTGAAAGGACTGCGGATTATTTGATTAGTAAAAATCAAAAACATATATTTGGAAGAAAAGTTATTTTTCCGTTAAAAATCTGCTGATAATGCTGTTTAAATCATCTGAGTGGGTTACATTTAAGCCGTGAGGCGCACCTTCAATGATAACAAATTCATTATCGGCAATTCCCTGTGCAGCCTGTTTTCCCGCAGTATCGATTGGAACAATATTATCCGAGTCTCCATGAACAATCAGTGTTCTTACATTGACGTTGGCTAACTCGGGACGGAAATCTGTGTTTGCCCAGCTTTCAGCACATTTTATGGTGGCAATAGGATTGGCAAAAGAAGCAATTGCCCAGTCGAAATCTAGTTGTTTCTGGCTCACAGGCTTTGAAAGCATTCCGAAATTATAAAAATCTTTGTGGAAAGATTCAAGGAAAGTGATTCGGTCTGTTTTCAGCGCATTCATGATCTCGTCCAGTTTTTCCTGAGGAACTCCGTCAGGATTGTCTTCTTTCTGTTTTACAATCGGAATGATGGATGAGATTAGAGCGACTTTGTCTACATTTTCTGAACCGTAATTCGTTAAATAACGCACGACTTCTCCACCTCCCATAGAGAATCCGAAGAGGATAACATTTTTAAGGTCTAACTGTGAGATGATTTCATGAAGATCTTTTGCCAGTCCGTCATAATCGTATCCGTCATAAGTTGGTGAAGATTTTCCGAAACCTTTTCTGTCGTATGCGATCACGCGATATCCTAAATTTAAAAGCACCGGAATCTGCATTTCCCACGATTTCCCGCTTAACGGCCATCCGTGGATTAAAATAATGGGTTGTCCGGATCCGAAATCTTCATAGTAAAGCTGGACGTTCTGATCGTCCTGTTTTGTAATGTAAGGCATATTTATATTTTTGGTGTGATTCAGGAATTCCAAATATTAAGCCATAAATAATAATGTGGTATGTAAAAATTTAAAATAATTATTGTAACAAAATGCAGTATTTCCTACTAACTGAAGCATAGCCTAAAAAATGTCTTTACTGGAAAAGGAATTCTTAGAGAAAATTGAAAAGCATAAAGGCGTGATTTTCAAGATCTCGAAGATGTACATGGATAATCCCGACGATCAGAATGATCTCTATCAGGAGATCATCTATCAGGCGTGGAAATCCTACAGCGATTTTCAGAAAAAAAGTGAATTTTCCACATGGCTGTACAGAACCGCCCTTAATACCGCCATTGTCTTTCTCCGAAGCGAAAAAAAACGTAGTTTTATACAGAATCAGAGTATAGAAAATCTTCGTGTTCAGCAGGATTCTTATAATGATGCAGAGGATAGGAATATGAAAATGATGTATGAAGCGATCCATCAGCTCAGTCCTATTGACAAAGCGTTGATTTTTTTCTATCTGGAAGATTTTCCGGGTAAGGAGATTGCAAAGCAACTGGGAATAACGGAGGTAAATGCAAGAGTAAAGCTGAACCGGGCGAAAACAAAACTGAAAGAAATTATCGAAAAACAAACGGATCTCTAAACTATAAGGTATGAAATTAGAAAATTTTAAAGAACTCTGGGAAAAAGATCATCAGGAGCTTCCGGAAATTTCTTTGGAAAAGCAGAACGAAATACATTCGCCACTGGAAATGATCAGAATCAACATGAAAACTGAATTCTGGCTGATGATTCTCACGCTTCCTATGCTTTTAATAGGATTTCCTTTTGCAACGGAAGATTTTAATGTAAAGACAATTTCGATATTAGTCGCTGTTCTTACGTTAGGGATTATCATCTATTTTTATTCAAGATTCATTAAGCTGTATAAAATGCTGAAAAAGACAAGTATTAATACCAATTATGATCTTTTCAACCTCAAAACACAACTTTTGGTTTCTAAGGAAATTTATATTTCATACTACATCTCTTATATTCCTTTAGCGTTTGTTTCTTCTCTTGAGCAGATTGATTTTCAGTTTAATATAGATTACCATTTTGCTGTTTTTGTCGTCAGTTTTTTGATCGCCATTTTTGTTTTGTTTATTTTAATAAAGTACTGGATCTATTATATGTACGGAAAATACATTGAAGATGTTGTATGTCTTGTGGATGAACTTAATGGCGTTGAAGTAGAAATCAAACAAAGAAAGAACAGAGATAAAACGTGGTTTGAACGTTCCCAGAAATATTTCATCAAAAAATTCGGAATTAAAGGAAATATCCTGAACACAGTATTGTGGTTTGCTTCCGCTTATGTTTTCATTATTTTATTTTTAACGATTGTCTTATTGGCGGTTATTCTAATCGGCGCAAAGCTTGATTTCATCGACTTGCATATCCTTCAAAAAGCCTTAAACAAAGGGAATTAAAAAATAAATATTCTTAATTTAATAGAATTGCTGTCTTTTTTGTAACAAACTTTATCTTTTCCTACTAACTGTCAGATTTAATCAAAAAAGAATAATATGAAAAAGACAGTTACAATTGTTAAAGCATTGATTTTTTCATTTGCTATCGGTATTGCACCGCCTTCTTTGGTAAAGGCTCAGAAAAAAGAACGTACAGAGCTTTCTGTGAAAAATTTTCCTAAGCGTATTACTACTTCATCAATGGGAAATTTCAGTGCTGATTTCAGCGGGCAGAATATTCCTTCGGATTATCTTATTAATCATTTAGGAGAGTGGCTGGGAAGTAATGGAGATCATTCTTTTTCACTGGTAAAAACTGCTACGGATGAATTGGGAATTAAACATTCATCTTTTCAGCATTATTATAAAAATGTAAAGGTTGCAGATGAATTAATTCTGGTTCACGAGAAAAACGGGATTCTTACTTTTGTAAACGGAGAATTTACAGATAATATAGATTTACAGATCTCACAGCCGCTTACGAAATCCGAGACAGAAAATATCGTAAGTAATGATATGAAGGCTCCGAATCTCTCCTTTACCGATTTTGAGCAGGTTATCACAAAAGTAAATTCTGCTAAAGGGGTAAAGCTATATTTTGCATCTCAGATTAATGCACTTTCCCTGAAGGCTCTGAAGAGTTATTTGTACTATGTAGATAATGCAACCAAGCAGGTTGTTAAAAAGTTAGAAAAGATTCATCAGCACAATAATGAAATCATAAACATCGCAAAACCTTTTGCAGATACTTCTTCTACAAGTGCCACTTTCTATAAGGGAAATCAGCAGATAACTGTGGATTCTTACAGCGGATCTTACCGATTGAAAGATAATGCGAGAAATATCCATACTTTGAACGGTACCAACTGGGACGGAAACGGAAATACTGCAACCGGTGAGCTTACAGGTGCGATTACTGAATATACGAGTACAACACCTAACTTCACGACAGCAGATACAAAACCTCCTGTTGAAGTTCACTGGGCAATGGCAAAGGCTCATGATTACTATGTGAGCAGACATAACAGGAATTCTTATGATGGCAACGGATCCATTGTAAGAAATTATTACAATATCAATTTTGCAAGTGCAGGACAACCTGCGAACGGAGTAAATGCTGCCGCAATCGATACACAGGGGATTGTAGCGATGGTTTATGGAAACGGCGTTTATCAGGGTTTATCAGGATATTTTAGCCCGTTTGTGGGAATAGATGTTGCAGGTCATGAATACTCTCATTTAATGGTGAGCCGAACAGCAAATCTTGCTTATCAGGGCGAATCAGGAGCTTTAAACGAATCTTTTGCAGATATATTTGGAGCATCAATAGAATTTTATTCTAATATCAGTCCGAACTGGACGATTGGTGAGGGGATTCCGAACCCGGCTCTGGGCTTTACATTTTTAAGAAGCATGTCGAATCCGAACTCGGGTCCTGCAGCATTGGGGTCGCAGCAACCGGATACTTATCAGGGAACTTATTGGGTAGATCCCACAAGTGCTACGGATAATGGGGGAGTTCATACAAACAGCGGGGTAGGAAACTATTGGTTTTATCTTTTATCAGCAGGAGGTTCCGGAACAAATGATATTGGAAATGCATTTAACGTAACAGGAATTACGATCCAAAAAGCCGAAAAAATAGCGTACCGAACACTTGCGAACTATCTTACTGCAAACAGCCAGTTTATAGATGCTTATACAGCCAGTAAACAGGCGGTTACAGATCTTTATGGAGCAACAGGTAACGAGCAGCAGCAAAACGTGAAAGCATGGTATGCAGTAGGCATTGGCAATGGGCTTCTTTCGACCAATGAAGTTAAAAATAATTTAGAGAGTCAATTTAATGTTTATCCAAATCCTGTTAAAAACGGAGTGTTCACCATTGAAAATACTAAGAATGATGCAACCTTCGAAATTTATGATGTTTCAGGAAAACTGGTAAAACAGGATGAAAAATTATATAAAGGAACCAATAAAATTAATATTTCTGGGTTCCAAAAAGGAATTTACATCATTAAAATTAGTGTAAATGGTACTGCTGTTTCTAAAAAGATAGTAGTAGAATAAGTTTTCAGCATCAAAAAAAACACAATGAATGCCCGGCGGAATATTTCTGCCGGGTTTTTTGTTAAAAAAAATCTTTAAATGTTCTGTGTTACCCTGCAACTAGAATTCTACGAAATGTTTAAACAGATTTAAATAAAAAAACTGTAACATTTTTCTGAAGGGCAAACTAATTCTATAGAGCGTAAAATTATGACCTCATTAGAACACGAATTTTTAAGAGAAATAGAAAAACATAAAGGAATCATTTTTAAGATTTCTAAAATGTACATGGACGAAAAAGAAGACCGCGATGATCTTTTTCAGGAGATCACCTTTCAGGTATGGAAAGCGTATCCCAAATTTAAAGGAGAAAGCGAATTTTCGACCTGGCTGTACAGAATTGCCCTGAATACAGCCATTATTTTCCTTAAAAACGAAAAAAGAAGGAGTTTTATAGGAAATGAAGATTTTTCGGAATATAAAATTATTCAGGAAGAATTTGATCATGAAAAAGAAGAAAAACTGAATGCTATGTATAAAGCCATTCATCAGTTGAATCCTATTGACAAAGCTTTTATTTTCTATTATCTCGAAGATTTTTCCGGAAAGCAGATTGCCGAACAGATGGGGATTTCCGAAGGAAATGTAAGGGTAAAAATGAACCGCGCCAAAAACAAGCTGAAAGATATCTTAAACGCAAATACACAATAACATTTAAATCAAACATCATGAATATAGACGACCTTAAAAATACATGGAATGAAGATCATTCTTTCGACGGGACTCCTGAAATAAGCATTGAGCAGAAAAACAGAATCCATCTTCCGCTGGAAAAAATCCGTAAAAATATGCGGATGGAATTTTGGTCTACCGTGGCAATTTTCGTTTTTGCTTTTGCCTTAATTGCAGTATGTGCAGGATCTTTTAAGTTTAAATTTTACATCACAATTCTTATAGGATCTATGGTTTTTGTAACGTTTTTCTTTTACAGTCAGTTTTTTAAGCTGTATAAAAATATGAGCGAGACGATGATGAAGACCTATGACAGTCTGCAGGATCTTTTGCATCAGTTTAACCTGAATAAGCAATACTACCTGTCTTTTTATCTTGCTTTTGTCCCGTTTTTAGTCTGCGAACTTATTATCGTTCTGGAGTTTATACCGAGACCGGTTCCTTTATCGGATACACAGATTGCCATTACGCTGATTTCTACCATGATTATCACGATGCCTTTGCTGCTTTTACTGGGAAAACTTTGGTTTAATGTGTTCTACGGAAAATATATCAAGCAGATTGAAACGCTTTTCTCTGAACTGAAAAAATAGGTTTCTGGGTTTTCTTGGTTTTCGGCGGCGAAGCCGCCGAAAACCAAGAAATCTTTACTGCGTATAATAAGCCGGAAATTCACGCAAAATCGAATACAGATCCCGCCATTCAAAATAAGCAGGACTTGCTGAACTTACATTTTCAAAACCTTGATCTTCAAATAGTTTTTTGGTTCGGGTAACATGGAAATATTGGGAAACAACGATAATGCTTTTAAAATGTAATTTGGGTTCAAGTTTAAGCGTATTTTCAACGGTTAATCTTGTGTTATCTCCTTTATTATCAACAATAATTACAGAATCAGGAATTCCTTTGCTAAGGAGAAACTCTTTCATTTTATCCCCTTCGTAAAATCCTTCCTTTCCCAATCCGCCACTCACCAGAATCTTTTGGATTCTGTGTTGCTGATACAACGCAATTCCGGTTTCCAGACGTTTTTCAAGCCTTGTTGATAAAGTCCCGTCTTCATTCACTTTATTTCCCAGAATAACGGCAAGATCGGCACGTTTTCCCTGATCAGAAAGACCATCGGTAACAATATAAATGGAGTGAATGACGAACCATAAAAACAGAGCCGCAATGATGATTTTTGAAATTTTAAAAATACTTTTTGACATCAGTTATGGACGTTTTTCTTTTTCAATTTCTGTCATGATCCAATCCAGTTGCGGATCTTTTTTCTCAAGAATATCCTCCATGGTTTCAGAAACTTTCACATCCGGAACAACCCCCTTTTTAGTATCAGTAAACGTAATATTGGGCTGTACCAGAAGAACACCGATGGGCAGATCGATCTTGGAATTAGGCAGCGTTTGAAAAGAATAAAATCCCGCAACCGTACCGTCATTGGCTCCTCCGGTTTCCTCACCTACAAGAACTGCTTTCTTATCATTTTTAAGCTTTGAGGTTAAAATTGAAGAAGCTGAAAAACTCGAGCCATTAATCAGCACAAAAACTTTCCCTTTAAAAACATCATTTTTGGGTTTAGATACTTTGTCGGCTCTCGTTTTGTAATAAAATTTGCCGTCTTTTTTATACGTGCTGAAAGTCTGTCCGAAGAAAAATGCAGGATACATCAATGTTTTGAAAGCATACTGCAAAAAACCGGATTTTCTGAAATAATTGGTTTTCAGAGGCGACGATTTCGAGATTACCTGTGACGGTTTTATCAGCGTGTACGGCTCAGAACTCAGATAAGAATACAGATTATTAATTTCTTCAAGCGAACCGCCGTAATTGTTCCGAATATCAATAATTAAATATTTTGCATCCGCTTTTTTAATCTTTCTGAACGTTTCTTTATAAAACTTCGAAGAAAAAACACCCGAAAAACTTTTCACCTGAATGTACGCAACCGTACTGTCTTGATCTAAAAATTTAAAATTCCGGTTATAAGAATTGCTCAAAGCAACATAATCATTCACTTTTTTCTCCTGCGTCCGTTTTTTGTTTTCCTTGTCTTTTTTAAGATCCTCGTCAGATTTTAATTCCCTCTTAAGTTCATAAGTCCTCTTTTCTCCATGATAAACCGTTTCCAGAGTTGCACGGTCTTCGTAGCCTTTTTCTGCAACATAATAATTGAAGAAAACATCCTTCAGGAAATAAGGCTGAAAAGTCGTGTTGAAACCATCACTGCTGATCAGTTTTTTATACCGTTTAATATATTCAGAAACAGGAACCTTATCGATCGAGAGAATTTCTGTTCCCGGCTTTATATTTTGGATCGAATCTTTATTTTCGATAATGTAAAGCCTGTCGTTTTTCACATAATATTCAAAACGGCTGAACATTCCTTTTTTCCCTTCCAGCGTTTTAATTTCCTTTTTGCTAATTCTCTTGGACGGAATTCTCAGCGAAAGATGACCTTCCCGGATTTCCGCAATCACAGGCTGCAATTTAAAATAAAACTGAAGCGGCGTAAGCGGCTCCTGAATCGTTTGTTTAAGACTGTCAAACTTAAAATCCAGCGTTTCCTTGGTGATGTACCAATACAAATTTGGGTGCGTTTCTTTCAGTTTGGAATACGCAAAATCTACATCTTCTTTCAGTTTTTCGGGGGAAATACATACTTTCTGCTGCTCATTGTGCTTTTTTACAGACACACAAGAGCATAGCGAGACAATTAATACTAATATGAAATAATTTCTGAGGCGCATTTTCAATTTTACCAATGCTAAAATAATTACTTTACCCCAATGAATTGTTGATGTTTACCATAAACAACCAAAATACTTAAAATTTTAACATATTTCAAATTAAATAAAGCATTTTGGATTTCGCCACTTTGTATTATTAAAATGAAGTTGTTTAAATTTAACCTCAAAAGGTATGTTAGTATGCAAATTATTTTTTAAATTTGTTTAAACTATTTTTTGGGAAAACTATTGTTTATCCCGTTCAGACAGGCGAAACCCTGTCTGTATTTTTATTTTCTTCATAATTGATATTGAATTCTTCCTCTTTTTTTCCATTTAAGTATTCAACTTGAACAACTAAAGTGTTACAATTTTTTGCATCTTTTGCGGTAAAAAAGTTTAGATAAGTTTAATAAATCAAACGCAATTGCGAACGAAATATATCACAAAAATATCAATAAATCCTCTGCAAACCAGACGTTACAACAATTACTAAAAATTATTCAGATAAAAAATAAAGGAATTTCAATTTTAAATCGTCATAGCTTATAAAGTCATACATTTGACAATTATTTTAAGAAATGGTTTATACAATTATTGCAGTCGCAGTTTTAGTGGTTTTATTATATTTTGTAATTACAAGACAGGAAGTCTTTGGCGCAGAAGCAAAAGGAGAGAGGTTAAAAAGAATGCAGCAGTCCGCTCATTACAGAGATGGTCAGTTTCAGAACCTCAGCGAAACACCCTCTCTTGCAGAAGGATATTCCATGCCTAAAGTAATGTTCGATTTCTTTTTTGCTAAAAAAAATCCACTTTTAAAGCCACTGAAAAATATTCCATCCATTCATACAGATTTAAAAAACCTTCCTAAAAATGAAGATATTTTTGTGTGGTTGGGACATTCTTCGTATTACATTCAGACCGATGGCGTTTCATTTCTTATAGATCCGGTGTTAAGTTCTTACGGTTCGCCGTTTAAGTTTTTCAACAAAGCCTTTTCCGGAGCTGATATTTTTAAGCCCGAAGATATTCCGGAGCTTGATTATCTGGTGATTACCCACGATCATTACGACCATCTGGATTATCCTACGGTAAAAGCTATTAAAAATAAAGTAAAAAAAGTAATTTTGCCATTGGGAGTCGGTTCACATCTGGAAAGATGGGGTTATGAACCGGAACAGCTCATCGAAGAAGAGTGGGGAAGTGAAGTTGTTTTGAAGAATGATCTTAAAATAATTTATACTCCTGCAAGACATTTTTCAGGAAGAAAAGTAAAAAGAAATGTCACACTCTGGACTTCCTATGTTCTGGAAACTCCAACAAAGAAACTGTTTTTAGGCGGAGACAGCGGCTACGATACCCACTTCAAAATGATCGGTGAAAAATACGGACCTTTCGATTATGCGTTTATGGAAAACGGGCAGTATAATGAAGCATGGAAATACATTCATGCGTTGCCGGAAGATGTTATTCATGCAAGTATTGATGTAAAGGCAAAAAATATCATTCCGGTGCATTCGTCCAAATTCGCATTGGCACTCCACGCTTGGAACGAACCGCTGGAAAAAGTAACGAAGCTCGGAAAAGATAAAAATCTTAATATTTTAACACCCATGATCGGCGAACCTGTTGATCTGAATGCTTCAGATAATAAGTTCAGAGTCTGGTGGAAAGACTAATTTACGCGTGCCAAATGTCTTTGTAACGGGCAGGATGATTTTCAAACTGCTGTCTTACAAAATCACATTCAGGATCTACCAGAAGATCTTTTTCTTCGGCATAGCAAACAAGTTCGTCAAGAAGCATTTTGGCGTAACCTTTTCCTTCATGCTCCTCTTCAAGTTTGGTGTAGTAGACAATTAAAAGTCTGCCGTCGATCTCAATGGACATATAGCCCGACTTTTTTCCGTCAATAAGTATCTGCAATTCATCCTGATACGGAGATACTTCAAATTTTATATTTTCCATACGATTGAGATTTTTCGGTGATTGAAAAAGATTGGAGAACTTTTCTCCTTTTAAAATTACAAATTAAAACTGAAATCAGCGAAAATTTTAAGAATTTTTAAAACCGTTAAGAAAAATTTATGAATAGATTATAAATATTAGGAAATCAATGATTTATACTTGGTTTGATGATCTTTAAAAATGATTAAAAATATTTTGGCATTCAAATTGAAAATTTCTATACAGTAGAATTTAAATTGAATGAAAGATGAAAAAGTTAATCATAACAATGATGTTGGTAGGAACTTTTGGTTTATCCTACGCACAGACAGATTATTACAACGATTACAGAAGAAGCATCTCAGATGTGAACTGGCAGAGCGTAATTTCAGATCTGGTGCTTTCAACAACACAGGCAAACCAGATTTATGCACTGAACGACCGTTACAGAGATTATGATTCCTGGAACAGAGTATATGATAATAATCCTGATCGATGGAGAAATGACCGTTATGTAGAGTTGGAAAGAATTTTAGGAAGAGATAAATATGCTAAATTTAAAAACAGATATTACAAAGGACAAAACCCTGTAGCAGTTTACAATAGAAATAAAAATAATGACAAACGCTATAAACACATGGATAAAAAAGCCAAAGTTTACAGGCATAAAAACGGAAAAGGTCATCATTAAAACCAATTAATCAATTATATTCAATCTTAAATGGCTGGTCGAAAGATCAGTCGTTTTTATTTTATCTATGATGATTATTTCATGATCATATTTATGTTTGAATTTTATAATTTTGAAGCATGGAATCTAATGAAACTGTAAAAGGATTTTATCAACGCGTCGGTCTGGAGTGCATCAAAACTCCCGGAGTAGGACATTTTAATGTTTTTTCACGCGAAAACTGCTCACTCATTACGCCGTACAGCAGAAGAGATTATTATAAAATTTCATTAATCATCGGGAAAGGAAAACTGCATTATGCCGACAAATGGATCTATGTGGATCGGCCTGCTTTGCTCTTTTCGAATCCGGTAATTCCTTATTCTTGGGAAGCAGAAGATAATGATCAGAAAGGTTTTTTCTGCCTCTTTACAGATCATTTTGTGCATGACGGAAACCGTCTGGGAAATCTTCAGGATTCCCAGCTCTTCAAAATTGGCGGAACTCCCGTCTTCTTTATCAATGAAGAACAGCAGAAAACCGTTGCCGATATCTTTATTAAAATGATGAACGAAATTCAGTCTGATTATCTTCATAAATATGATATGCTGCGTGCTTACCTTCATCTTCTGATCCACGAAACGATGAAAATGCATCCTGCGGAAAATTTTGAACCTTATCAAAATGCTTCGCAGAGAGTCGCTTCCTTATTCATGGAACTGCTGGAAAGACAATTTCCGATTGACAGTCCCGAGAGATTTCTAAAACTCAAAAGTCCGGTGGATTATGCAGAAAGTCTTTCCATTCACGTTAATTCTTTAAACCGTTCCGTAAAGGAAATTACGGGAAAAACGACAAGTCAGCAGATTGCAGCTAGAATTATTCAGGAAGCTCATGCCTTATTAAAACATACTGACTGGAATGTTTCTGAAATTGCCTATGGATTAGGCTTTGAAGAACCTGCCTATTTTACCAATTATTTTAAAAAACAAACCGGAATGACGCCCAATGCAGTAAGGACTGCGCTTGTTTGAATTTTATAATTCTTCGTTTGAATTCTATATTGAAATCATTCAGAGGCTGTTATAATTTTGTACTGTAACTTTTAAATCACAAGCTATCATGAAATTTAGAAAATTAGGAAACACCGGAAAAGAATTATCTGCTATCGGTTTGGGATGTATGGGAATGAGCTTTGCTTACGGACCCACAGATGAGCAGGAAAGTATTAAAACCCTTCATAAATCGTTGGATCTGGGGATCAACTTTTGGGATACAGCCGATATGTATGCCAACGGAGAAAATGAAAAATTAATTTCAAAAGTTTTGGTTCCGAATCGTGACAAAATTTTTATCGCAACCAAATTCGGATTCCGTTTTAAAGACGGACAAGCCGGTCACAGCGGTGCTCCGGGAACGTATTTCGACGGTTCACCGGAATGGATTAAAAAGGCAGTGGATTTAAGCCTTCAGCGCCTGAAAATTGATGAAATCGATTTGTATTATGCGCACAGAGTGGATCCGAATATTCCTGTGGAAGAAACGGTAGGAGCAATGGCAGATTTGGTAAAGGCTGGAAAAGTAAAATATTTAGGTTTATCCGAAGCTTCTGCGGAATCGATCAGAAAAGCACATAAAATTCATCCGATTACCGCGCTGCAGTCAGAATATTCCCTGCTTACGAAAGATGTGGAGCGTGAAGTTCTGCCTGTAATCCGTGAACTGGGAATCACTTTAGTTCCTTATTCACCTTTAGCAAGAGGACTTTTTTCAAATATTAATGAAGCTCAGAGCTTTACGGATGGAGATTTCAGAAAATCTTTACCGCGTTATCAGGAAAAATATCTTGAAAATAACAGAAATTTAGCTCAGGAGATCAATGATTTTGCGGCTTCAAAAGGCGTAAAAGGAACTCAGCTTGCTTTAGCATGGGTTCTGAATCAGGGAGATGACATCATTCCGATTCCGGGAACAAAACGCATCCAATATCTCGAAGAAAATATTGAAGCAGCCAAAATTGAGTTTTCAGAATCCGACCTGAAAACTATAGATTCTATATTAAAAAAATATCCCGACGTTGGTGAAAGATACAGCGAAGGATCAATGAAATTAGTCAATAATTAAAATTGCATGAATTCAGATTTTCAGGATCTTTTTCCGGAAATCTGAATTTTCAATTGATAATTTTTAACATCAGCAATGGTTACCCTTAAAGAAAAAAACAAATTTATTGCTACGGTTTTAGCATTTGCCGTTATTCCGATGTCCGGACTGGCAACGGATATTTATCTGCCTTCTATGCCGAGTATGGCAACGGAACTGCACCAGACGGAAAGCAATATCCAGCTTACTTTATCCATATTTTTAATCAGTTACGGTCTTACCCAGTTTTTTGCCGGAAGTATTGTAGATTCTTTCGGAAGATATAAAGTTTCCATGATTTCTCTGGCACTTTTTGTCGCCTCTTTTTTAATTACCGCTACAACGCAGAATATTTTTGTGATCTATGCAATGCGTGTTTTGCAGGGTGTTTTGTCTGGCTTTGCAGTCGTTGCCAAAAGAGCTTTTTTTGTGGATGTTTATGAAGGAGAAGAGCGGAAACATTATCTCAGCATTATGACAATTGTTTGGTCTGTAGGACCTATTGTTGCACCGTTTATCGGAGGATATCTGCAGAAAAACTTTGGATGGCAGTCAAATTTCTACGTTTTGGCAGGGTACAGTTTGTTATTGCTGATTCTGGAATTTATATTCTCTGGTGAAACATTAAAAAAGAGAAATCCATTTCATTTGGAATTTCTGATTAAAGAATATAATTCCATGTTCAAAGCTAAAGATTTTTTCTACGGAATGATTATGTGCGGCTTGAGTTACTCAATGATTATGTTTTTTAATCTTTGTGGTTCCTTTATTATTGAGCATAAAATGGGCTATTCCGAAGTTGTGGCAGGATATGTTTCTCTTATTCTCGGTTTTGCGTGGATGACGGGAGGATTTTTAGGAAAGGCATTAATTAACAAAGCTTTTTTACCCAAAATAAGAAACGCTAACTTTATTCAACTGCTTCTGATTGCTGTTATGTTTGCCGCTTCCTCTTTCTCCAATAATATTTACAGTCTGGTTGCTTTTGCTTTTTTAATTCACGTAACAGCAGGATTTATTTTCAACAATTATTTTTCCTACTGTATCGGAAGGTTTCCCAATTCTGCCGGAATTGCAGGAGGTTTAACGGGTGGAGTAGCCTTCATTATTACTTCAGCATTAAGCTATGGAATTGCCGCATTCATAAAACCTCAGATTCAGCTTCAGGTTGCGGAAGGCTATTTTATTCTGGGACTTTTAGGACTGTTTATTTTAAGCATGATTAAATTCAGAAAAGCTCATGCTTAGAAGTTTATATTTATTAAATTTTCTACGACATAGTTTCAATAATAAATCCTCTCATTTTCGGGAGGATTTGTTTTTTACATTTCATATTTTTAATAGAAAAAGCCCCTTTAGAAAAGGAGCTTCTGTTAAGTATATTGCTAATAATCTCTTGCTTATATTTGTGTGATTGTGTATGTTCCTGTTGCGTTAAAATTAATATTAAACTCAATCTTATAATTTTTCGGCGTAGAAGTAACATTTGGAAAATTAATTGAAGCCCCACTTAAATCAAAAGATCCATCATTTAGGTTGTCTCCCAAATCGTCAGGTTCTGGTCCGTCATCAAGACGTACATAAAAAGATGAACCATTGCCTGTAGTAACACCATATACATTAATAGTAAACTTTCCCGTTGAGGTATTATAGGCTACATTGGTTGTAGGCGGATTTCCGTTTGTTGAAGTAAACTTAAGTTTAGGAACTGTGTTGATAAAGCCAACCATAACTTCAGGACCAGTATCGTGGTCTAAATAAATCTCATAAAATCCATTAGAAGTAACATTAAAATTACTTCCGTTAGCTTCAATAGCACCGATAGCACTTGAACCGTAAGTTTGAGCACCGTTTCCTGGTGAAGCTAAAAATTTTATCTGGGTGTTAGCTTGCAGATATTTGTATCCTACTTTTGGAAGTCCATTCCCTCTTAAAAGTTCTGCAGTTGATGGATTAAATGAATTATATGATCCATACATATACAAATTGGAAGGTACTGTATTTCCTGCAGAGCTGGAATTTGTAGGTAAGCTTAAAGTCCCGGAATCATTCACTCCTAAAGTATAACTTGTTCCATTAGGAGAAGTTAGCGTAATTCCCTGTCCTGCTCCTGTTACAACTGTCTTGCTCACTTGTGCATAAGGCACACTCATCAACTGATTTACCCCGACATTCGTATAATTAGAACCTCCTGCAGGATCCATTTCTACCTTTACAAATTTGGCGTTGGTTCCCCAGTTGATCGCCCCGAAGTTTCCTGTAGTAGCTGTTCCCTGTCCGATGTTCAGGTTTACCAGACCTTTGGCGTTGGTAGTTTTGTTTTGAGTTTCTGTATATAAAACCGTTCCGTTGGCTGCATTATCCAGAATGCTGATTCTCAAAGAAACGTTTCCGTTAGCAATCGGAGCTCCTGCCGCATTGAAAGCAATCGTCTGATAGCTGAAAGCCTGCGGAACCTGCGCGCTTACTAAACTTGCTAAAAATAATCCTATAGTTGCGTAAAGCTTTTTCATGTTCAAATAGTTTTTTTAAGGTTTTTTGATAATTTTAATAGGTTTGATGTCGGAGTTTTTGAAAACGATCATATAAACTCCCTGTTGAAGCGGTCTGAGATCCAGTTGCTCAGAATCTAATTTAGTTTTGAAAACAAGCTTTCCGGAAAGATCATAAATTTCCGCACCTTCGATTTTTGATTTTGAATTCAGTTTAACGTAAATGAAATCAGCAGTAGGGTTCGGATAAATTTTCACATGGTCTTTTTCAAGTTCTGAAACACCCAAAACCTGTAAAACAGACTGATAAAACATTCCCATTGTTCCGGAATTTGCTTTGTCGGGATCCGTAGGAATCACATAAATTTCTCCCACCGAATGCGTAAAGTTATCCGCAGAAACCGCTCCCGAGTTCATATTCCCGATCACAGACTGGGCAAAACCAAAAAAAGGAACTCCGAATAAGAATAGAGTAATTTTTTTTCTCATGGTCAATAATTTTAAGGACTGCGAATATAAATAAATTTTTGATTATAAAGATGGTTTTTATATTGAAGTAGTTTTATTTCTACGTTAATATTATCAGGAACTTTTAGTAGAAATCTGACATGATAAAAATTTGCAGAAGAATTAAAAATAATGACATCTGAAAAAACAGCTTTTTCAGATGTTATTATTCAAATATAAATCCTTTATTTAAAGTGAGCTGATATTTCTACCGGATAATATTTTTTGCAATTACCCCGGAAAATTTATCCATTGATGAAGGTTCGAGATGAACCTCATCTATCCATTGGTAATGATTCGGATAATTGTTATAATTAATATAAGGTACTTTTTCAGACGTTGTAATATGTAATATGATTTTGTCAAAATCAGGAACTGCTGAATTTTCAATATCATATGGAATTTTACTTACCGGCATTCTAATAACCATGACTTTTCCATGTTGCTTCAAAAAATCAATGGTTTTTGAGAGATAATTTAATCGGATATTGGAAATTTTAAGATCGTTAAATCTGTTTTTTAATTCTTTCATTTTTTCTGCATTTACTTCTTTTCTTTTTTCTGCAGAAAATCTCTTGATTACTTTTCCATGTACCTGTCCGTTATCCCGCACAGAAACCTCAATCATAGGATTTTTTTCTGATCTTATTTTTTTATTTACCTCATTAGTAATAGAAAAGTTATAGCTTTCCAAAAGATATTCCAGATTAGGATTTGTAGCAACCAGAGATGTTTTTGCAACCGATTTATCATTTTCGATATAATATTGCGGATCGTCTGGTTCATTTTTATTAACCATTAATGCAGTGGGCTCTACAGTTATAATAAATACTCCATTTTTTGTATCGGATTTCAGTTTCTTTTTTATGGATTCCAGATATTTCGGACCATAAGGAGAATGTGCCCAGGTAAAAGCATAATTGTATAATTTTGCATCTGGATACTTGGAATGTATAATTTTATCAATAATTTCAGGATTCATAGAAGCTGCTCTGGAACTTCCTAATATTAAGGAGTTTTGTTGGGGCGAAGAAAATCTTTTATAAAAATCATCTGTGTTTTTTCCGGTTAGATATATTGCATAGCAGATGAAAAGCAGGGGAGGTATAGAAAATTTAATTAATCTATATATTGATTTTTTCATAATTTAAAACTGTGCATAAATAAACCCTTTCGGAGCAATATAAAATAAAAATACCAAAAATACCAGGATGTAGTAAAATCCCCATCTTATCACGACATTATTATGGAGAAACAATTCTTTTATACCATATTCTTTATTTCTTCCAATCCACTCAATACTTAATGTAAACAAAATAAGAAAAGCAATTTCTTTCTTAAACTGATAATTGGGCAGTTGGAAAAAAGAGAAAGAGAATATTTCTTTGTAGTAACTTATTGCCATTTTCATATCTGTAGAAAAGAAAAGTACCATCAGTAAGGCAAACATGATAAATGTTACAGGAATATTTTTTAATTCTTCTTTTGTTGGAATAATATTGTTCTGGCTTTTTACTTTTTTGTTCATTTTGCCCTTCCAGATAATAGGGATGAACATGATGCCGCTTACTAATCCATGAAAAATATAATGCCATTCTGCACCATGCCAGAATCCAACAACCAGAAAATTAATGATAATTGCCATAATTAATCCGTACTTATCATAATCTCTGAACTGAATAGATAATGGAGTGAAAACATATTCTGTAAGCCAGGATGTTAAAGAAATATGCCATCTTCGCCAGTAGTCGGCAACATTTTGTGCAAACAGGGGATAATTAAAATTAGGCTGAATTTTGATTCCCAGCAGTTTAGAAAGTCCTATCGCCATATCTGTATAACCCGAAAAATCTGAATATAATTGTATAAAATACAAAACCGCTCCTATAAATAAAGTGCTACCATTCAGTTTATCATAAGATTCGAATAATGGAGAAGTCATTGTTGCAATATTGTCTGCTACAACCAATTTTTTAAAAACTCCCCATAAAATCTGTCTCAATCCGTCGGTAAATTGTGAAGCGGAAAACTCTCTTTTGATTTTCAGATTATTCAGAAAGGGTAAAGCTTTGTCGATAGGTCCTGCAATAATGCATGGAAAAAAAGCAATAAAAACCGAGTAATCCAAAATAGAAGGTAGTTCTTTAAGTTTATTGTTCTTAATATCCAGCAAGTAGCCGATCATTCTGAAAGAATAAAAGCTAATTCCGATCGGAAATATAATTTTCAGTAAACCCAACTTGTCTGCACGACCAAACATTTTTAATATTTCATTAAAATTTTCAATAAAAAAATTGAAATATTTAAAATATAAAAGCTGAATCAAAATTAAAAAGATGCCTGTTCTAAGCCAGTGCGTTTTTGCTTTTCCTTCAGATACCTTTATTTTGTTTCCTATAAAAAAAGTAACTAATGTAGAAATTATCAGTAAAAGCAAAAAATTCCAGCTCCAGCTGCTGTAGAAAATATAGCTTCCCACTAAAAGAAGCATATTCTGAATTTTTGATGTTTTTCCAAAAATGTAATAAACAAAAAAAAGTACAGTAAAGAAAAAAATAAAATAATATGAGTTGAGCAACATGGGATTTTATTTGCTGATAATGGAATCTATCATTTCACCAACATTATTCCAGCTCTGAATTTCTGATGAGGTAAATCGTATTCCGAAAGATTTCTCTATAGCTACAATAAGCTGAATATGTGAAAGAGAATCCCACTCTTCAATATCGCTTGCCGTTGTTTCATCATTTAGTTCAATTTTTTCATTATCCAGTTGTTCACGAAAAATAGGTGTAAGCCTTGTTAAAATGTCATTTCTGTTCATAGTTTATTTTTTATATATACATCTTTTGGCTGATAATCATTTACATTAAGGATCCACTTATCATTTTTACCCATGAATCCCAGATTTTCATAATGATTTTTTACCATTTGATTTTTGGCAGTAGGAATATATTCTCCTATCAAATAAGTGTAGCCTAGTTTTTTAGCAAGATCTGAAATGGTATTGAGGGTGAAATATTCCATTCCCCTTTTCAGAACTCTGCAGCTCATAAGCCAGGTATCTATAAAGAGAGTTTCTTTATCTTGTTCTTCAAGTACTATCACGCATATTAATCCATTATCTCCATATTTATCTTCCAAAGTAAATGAAATTGTATGGTGTTTATCGGAAGCTATAAGAAGGTCAATTTCCTGTTCTGTATATCTTACGGTTCTCAGATTAAACTGATTAGACCGTTGCGTCAGCTGAGAAATCCTTGGTTTTGAAAAATTATTGAAGCTTTGAACATCAGAAATCATATTCATACTTTTAAGAAAAGCTTCTACATTGGTAAAACTTTCCAGATCAGCTACTCTTTGTGCTTCTACCTGATATTGTTTTGTTCTTTCGGTATCATTCTCGGAGAAATTTGCCGTTTCAAAAAGATTTAAACCATATAAATATTCGAGATATTCAGCCGGATCTTTCGGTAATTCCGGTACACATACTTCAGGGAGATTTTCTCTGACGAGGTTTCTTTCGAAGGGATTATCATCAAGAAAAACCATCGAGTCAAATCCTATATTTAAGATGCTCTGGATTTTTCGGATGTTATCGGCTTTGTTTTCCCAATTAGCCATAAAAACTGCAATATCATCCAGTTTGAGAACCATATCAGGATGTTTTTCGAATGGTTCTTTTGCTTTCTCTTCGTCATTTTTACTACAGACTGCTAAAATAATTCCCCTTTTTTGCAATGCTTTTACCCAATATTGAAACTCTGTAAAAGCTTTTCCGATTCCCAAATTTCCGATCTGGATTTTTTCCAGACCATCATCACCTATAATTCCTCCCCAAACTGTATTATCCAGATCCAGAATGAGACATTTTTTAAACTTTCCTTCTAATGAGGATATAATACTGAAAACACTATGCGCTACAATAGGCAAGGCGTCAATTGAAAGTACCATTTCTGTATTTGTATAAATACTCGGCGCAAACATAAAATTCCTTCCCCACTTATTCTGAATAGAAATCAGATCTGCAATGAAGAAATTATTTTTATTCATTGCAACCTCAAAGGAAAGCAGGTAATTAAGCTTGTTGATCTGAAAATTAAATGACGATTCTACTTTATTTGAAAAACTTCCAAAAATCTTATGGTCGATTACTGGAAAATTAAAATAGATAATTCTGCTTTTTGTCCTGCTTTGTATCGTATCATAAAGATCCTCTATGTATTTAATTTTATTGTCTGCAAAATCTTTAGCAGAGTCAGAAGATTTATAGTATTGATTAAGCAGTTTATGAGTCGATTCGAAAATGATCGTGTAATCTGCATTGAATTCATAATATTCCGAAGAGATATCCATAATTTGGCGAGATATCTGTCCGAAATCAGCTTCAAAAATTTCAAGATTAAGACCTTCTGTTTTTGCGGTTCCTTTTAAAGCAATATTTAAAAATTGTGTAGCAGTATCACCCAGCAAAGCTACTTTAATAGGTTTTTGCGAATCCAGACATATTTTTTCAGCTTTTTTTAATTCCGAAAATATTTTATACATCATTATAGTTTAAAAGTATAATATGAATGATTAAAAATCATTACTTCACTTTTAATATTCGGATTTTGGCATTAGCAAATATAGTTAAATTTCCAATTCCTGTAAAAAATATTGTAATGATCATACTTAAATAATTCACTGAAAATTAATTTTTAACGTCGGATTTTTTATTGTAAAGAGTGGAGTAAGGGAAGTAGGTTTTACCTTTAAGTTTAATCAAATTATTTATCGACATCTTTTCTTTTTTAGTTAAATTTGAAAAACAATAAAAAAATAAATTATGTCAAGTATTACATTAAAAGGAAACGCAGTAAATACAATAGGAAGTTTACCATCAGTAGGAAGCACAATTAAAGACTTTGCTTTGGTAGATTCAGGACTGAATGTAAAAACTCTGGAGACTTTCGAAGGAAAAAAGAAAGTATTTAATATTTTTCCAAGTATTGATACTCCGACTTGCGCATCATCCGCAAGAAAGTTTAATGAAGAAGCTTCAGCTTTAGAAAATACAGTCGTTATTAATGTATCTAAAGATTTGCCTTTTGCTTTGGGAAGATTCTGCGCTGCGGAAGGTCTGAACAATGTAGAAACCCTTTCGGATTTCAGAAGCAGTTTTGGAGACGATTATGAAGTAACGATTACAGACTCTCCGATGAAAGGTCTTTTAAGCCGTGCGGTTATTGTAGCAGATGAAAACAATAAAGTGGTTTATACAGAGCAGGTTTCAGAAATTGCAGATGAACCGGATTATGAGGCTGCATTAGCTGCATTGAAGTAAAAACCGATCCATAAAAAATCGGAGTCCTGCACAGTCTGCAGGACTTTTTTCTTTCCTGTTTTCCATAAAATTCCTGATCACAATCATTAAAAATTAAAAACTTTCCGCTTACCTTTACATCATGAAACGTTCCGGAACCGCAGATTTACCCCTTCACTATGGCAAAGTACCGCCTTGGCTTTACGAACGGATGTCGATCCTCGGTCTTTCTATCGTTGAGGTTATTCTAATGGAGTATGGTAAAGACGAAGTTCTCCGCCGACTGGCAGATCCTTTCTGGTTTCAGAGTTTTGGCGCAGTGATGGGAATGGACTGGCATTCTTCAGGAATTACAACTTCCGTAATGGGCGCTTTGAAGCGTTCCATCAATCCGAATTTCCAGTCGTTGGGATTGTATATTTGTGGCGGAAAAGGAAAATTTTCCCGCGAAACACCTTCAGAACTCCTTCAGATTGCCGATAAAACGGGTTTAAACGGAAATGATCTTGTAAAAGCCAGCAAACTTTCGGCGAAAGTAGATAACACCGCAATTCAGGATGGATATCAACTCTATCTGCATAATTTTATTTTGTCGGATAACGGAAACTGGAGTGTTGTTCAGCAGGGAATGCACGAATCGGACGGAACCGCAAGACGCTATCATTGGCATTCAGAAAATATAAAATCCTTTGTGGAAGAACCTCACACCGGAATCAACGGAATTTCAAGAGGAACCATTTTAAATCTTACAGATGCGGAAGCTTCCGGAAACAGAAAAGGAATTTTAGAAATTTCCCATACCGATTCTGCCGAAATTATGAGCGATTTTTCAAGGCTAATTCTTCCCAATCATCACGATGTTCAGGCTTCTGATGTTGATTTGAAACGTCTCGGAGCGCTTTTATATGTAACCCGAGAGCAGCAACCGCAAAATTTTGAAGAGTTGCTGATGTTGGAAGGTGTCGGTCCGAGAACCATGCAGTCTTTGGCTTTGGTAAGCGAAGTCATTCACGGTGCGCCGTCGAGATTTAAAGATCCGGCGAGATTTTCATTTGCGCATGGCGGAAAAGACGGTCATCCGTTTCCGGTTCCTACCAAAGTCTATGATGAAAGCTTACAAATTTTAAAATCAGGAATTGAAAAATCTAAACTTGGCAATTCAGACAAGTTAAAAACCTTAAACAAGCTTCACCAGATTATTGAATCAACTGAAAAGGATTTTACTCCCGATTTTGATATTCAGGAAGTAATTGAAGAAGAAAGACAGAATTCCTGGCGTTTTGGAGGTAAAACCGTTTTCGGAGATGCTCCGAAACCTTCGAATCCAAAACCTATTCAGCTTTCTCTGTTTTAAAATCTGTTAATAATCAAATATATTTGTTATCCTAACAGAACAAAGTGTATTGAAGCATCTCAAAGTAAGAGCGTGATTAGTTTATGATCCCGCAAATCATCACTTTATGTAAGAATTACTTCATCAGTTCCAATAAAAATTCTATTTTTAAAACTTCAAAAACATTTACATGATGAGCAATAAAGCCTTAGAAATCTGCTACGATTTCCCTTTTTTCCTTGATGATGAGCTTCAGGAGATATTTCAGGCGCATGAAAAAGTCCTTTTTCACAAAGGAGATTTCATTCTGGAAGAAGGAAAAACTGCCAACGAATATTATATTCTGGAGAAAGGTCTGGCTCGCTCATTTGTCAACGATTTTAACGGAAATGAAGTAACGATCAACTTTTTTGTTGAAAATGAAATCATCATCGAAGTTTCTTCACTGTTTCAGAGAATTCCCACTCAGGAAAATATTGTCTGCATTACAGACTGCGAGTGCTGGAAATTTGATTTTGAGACTTTTCAGGAATTGTTTCATAAAATTCCGAATCTCAGAGAATGGGGAAGAGCCTGGATGTCGCAGCAGCTTTTCATCGGGAAACAGCGTTCCGTAGAGATGTTTACCCTTTCCGCAACCAAACGTTATCTCAATCTTTTAGAACAGAAACCTCACGTTGTGCAGTTTGCTCCCCTGAAGCAGATAGCCTCATTTTTAGGCGTTACAGACACTTCTTTGAGCAGAATTCGTAAAGAACTGGTTTCCCATCCGAAGAAAATTTAAATCTTGTCTTATGGCAAGTTGATTTTTATTTTAACTTGGTACTTTTGATTACAAGTTCAACAATAAAAAAATAGCAAAATGAAAATCAATCAAATTTATGTGAATCTTCCGGTGAAAGATGTACAGAAAACCAAAGAATTCTGGACAAATTTAGGCTTCGCCACCAACGAAGAAATGTCAAATGACAAGTCCGTTTGTGTAGTAATGAACGAGAATATCTATGTGATGTTCTTAACGGAAGAATCGTTCCAGACTTTTTCCGAGAGACCGTTACCCAATGGCGATACCACACAGGTTTTGGTGGCAATCAGTTTAGACACCCGTGAAGAAGTAGATCAGGTGGTAAATGCAGCCGTAGCAAATGGAGCTACTCAACATGAAGAACCGCAGGATTACGGATGGATGTACCATAATTCTTTTTGGGACATCAACGGACATGGCTGGAATGTAATGTTTGCAGATCCTTCCCAAATGCCTAAAGAGTAAAACCTTAACCCATATCATTTAACTCTTACATAAATTTTTGTGAAATAAAATTTGTGCGGATATTTCTTTGTCATTTTTTAAAGAAATTTTTTTTGAATTATCTGATATTAAAAAAATAATAAAATAGATTCTTCCTCGTCAGAATGACAAACGATCTGTTCAATCTTTACTGATTAAAATACTAATCACACAAATTCCAAAAAATAATATTAGTGTTATTCGTGAAAAATATTAGAGTTATTTGTGTTTAAATCTAAAAAAAAATCATGGCTAAATTAAATCCTTACTTAAATTTTGATGGGAAAGCGGAAGAAGCTTTCAATTTTTACAAATCCGTTTTCGGCGGAGAATTCGTTGGTGAAATTTACAGAATGGGCAATGCTCCCGGAACTGAACATTTATCGGAAGAAGAAAAAAACAGAGTAATGCACATTGCACTTCCTGTAGGCGGAGATTTGCTAATGGCTTCAGACATCGTCCCAAGTTTTGGACAACAACTGAATGTAGGAAATAACAATTATGTTTCTGTTTTTCCGGATTCCAGAGAAGAAGCCGACAGACTTTTTAAAGGGCTTTCTGAAGGCGGAAATATAGAAATGCCGATTGAAGACCAATTCTGGGGAGACTATTTCGGAAGCTTTCAGGACAAATATGGTGTTCACTGGATGATCAATTATAATGAAGAATACGTAAAATAGACTTATCTTTAAACTAAATTATATTGAAAGGGCAACTTAGAATCAGTTGCCTTTTATACACTTAAAAATATTATGATGGAACCTATTCACATTGATATTACCATTCTGGCTCCCGTTCAGAAAGTCTGGGATTATTACAACGGACCGGAACATATTACAAAATGGAATTTTGCCCACGAATCCTGGGAATGCCCGAGCTCTGAAAACGACTTAAGGGTTGGCGGACAATTTAAAAACAGAATGGAAGCCAAAGATAAAAGTTTCGGATTCGATTTTGTGGGAACGTATGATGAAGTTATTCCGAATGAAAGAATAAAATATCATATGGAAGACGGAAGAAAAGCAGAGATCATTTTTGATAAGATCGACGAAAATACAACCAGCGTTACCATCACTTTCGATCCGGAAACGCAAAATCCTGTAGAAATGCAAAGAGAAGGGTGGTACGCTATTCTGAACAATTTTCATAAGTACGTAGAAAACAATTAAGAAAGATTATTAATTTTCAGAATCATGATCAATTTAGTAATAATGGCAAAATGTTTAAGTTCCATTTGCGCGGTGAGTCATGTTGTGAGCGGAACTTTTTTACAGGGAATTCTTTCTGCACCTGCGAGAAGAGCTTTGGCGAAAGAAAAAATCGATTCTCTGGAAAAACTTTCAGATTATTCTGAAAAAGAAATTATGCAGCTTCATGGTTTCGGAAAAAATGCGATGCAGAAACTCAAAGCTTATATGAAAGAAAACCATGTTTCCTTTAAAAATTGATATTGGACACAAACTGCACCAATATCAGCATAAATTTTCACTATAAATTTGGTTAAATGCTTCATCGGCAATGCAGATCCTGTCGAAGCATTCGTGATTATTCGTGAAAAATATCTGCAGCTACTCGTGTTTAAGACAAAAAAAATAAATTTAAAATTATGAACAAAAATATTTTCCCGTGTCTTTGGTACGACGGAGACGCGAAAGAATCTGCAGACTTTTACTGCAAAATATTTGACGGAAAAATTACCACAGATACTCCGATGGTGATGAACATCGAACTTTTTGGTCAGAAAATGATGCTTCTGAACGGCGGTCCGCATTTCAGGAAAAATGCTTCGGTTTCTTTTATGGTCATTTGCGAAACGGAAGATGAGGTACAACGATACTGGGATCAGTTATTGGAAGGCGGAATCGCTTTAATGCCTTTGGATTCTTATTCCTGGAGCAAAAAATATGGCTGGCTGAAAGATAAATATGACGTAACCTGGCAAATATTTTTAGGCGAAAAGCAAAGCGACCAAAAGATTATTCCTACTTTGATGTTTATCAATGAAAATAATGGTAAAGCAATAGAAGCGATGGAATTGTACACTAAAGTTTTCCCGAATTCTAAAATCGGAAATATTTTAAGATACGGTGATGGAAGCGAAGGTCATCCTGCTCCCGAACCTGCTGAAAATATTCAGCATGCCCATTTTGAAATTGATGGCTATAGTTTCTTCTGTATGGACAATTCTTACGATCATCAGTTCGATTTCAATGAAGGGATTTCAATGGTTGTAATGACTGATGATCAGGAACAAACCGATCATTACTGGAATGCCTTAACGAGTGACGGAGGAAGGGAAAGTATGTGCGGCTGGCTGAAAGATAAATTTGGTTTCAGTTGGCAGATTGTTCCCAAAAAGTTACTTGAGCTGATGAACGGATCAGATCCATTAAAAGGGCAGAAAGTGTTTCAGGCAATGATGGGAATGCAGAAAATTGTCATTCAGGATCTCGAAGACGCTTATCATTCTTAATTTGACCAAAAGAAGGAAAATAAGGACTGAAATAATTTTAACCTTTCAGAACTTCCTGCTTTTTCTTTTCGGCTTGCTGTTTGATGGTTATTCATAAAAGATTTGCTTATGAAGACACAGAACAAGTCAGGTTCAAAATCTAAAGTCCCTAAAGACGGACTTTATCCCGAAATTATACGTAAAAACTATTTGGGAAGCAAAAAACTTCAAAATAAAAAAGCGTTAATTTCCGGAGGAGACAGTGGAATAGGACAGGCAATTGCGGTTCATTTTGCGAGAGAAGGAGCCGATGTTGCAGTTATTTATAAAGAAAGTGACAAGGATGCGAAAGAAACGCAAAAACTCGTAGAAAAAGAAGAGCGAAAATGTATTTTGCTGAAAGGGGATGTTTCAAAAAAAGCTTTCAGAACAAAATGTCTGGAGAAGATCAAAAAAGACTGGAAAACACTGGATATTCTTGTAAACAATGCGGGAATTCAGTTCCCTAAAAATAATATTGAAAAGATTTCAGACGATCAGATCCGGAAAACCTTTGATACCAATATTGTTTCTATGATTGCTTTCACCAGAGATTTTTTATCATTAATGAAAAAAGGGGGGAGAATTATCTGTACCACATCTGTTACAGCATATCGGGGAAGTGATCATTTAATTGATTATTCAGCTACGAAAGGAGCGATTGCTACTTTCATCCGTTCTCTGGCGGTAAATATTGCTGAAAAAGGAATTTTGGTAAACGGTGTTGCTCCGGGTCCAATCTGGACTCCTCTTGTAAAGGAAACTTTCGACGATCTGTCAACTTTTGGAAAAGACAATCCGTTAAAAAGAGCAGGACAGCCATCGGAAGTTGCTCCCGCTTATGTTTTTCTGGCTTCGGAAGATTCCAGTTTTATAACGGGAGAAATCATTCATATTAATGGCGGAGACTTTGTAGGAGGATAAAATCTTAATTAAAATAACAGCTAGTTTATACAGTTTTTTATGGAAAAATTACATTTTGATATTCAGATCAATGCGGAAGCGGAAAAAGTGTGGAGTGTACTCTGGGACGATTTTTCTTTCAGGCAATGGACTTCTGCATTTACGGAAGGCTCTTTTTATCAGGGAAACTTAAAAGAAAATGAGATCATTAAATTTCTGGATCCCCAAAACCACGGGATGTTCAGTAAAATTGTTGAATTAATTCCCAATCAGGAAATTAAATTTCTCCATCTCGGTGAAATTTACAATGGAGTAGAAGCACCGCAAAACTGGGGTGAAACCACGGAAAGATACATTTTGACTGAAGATGAAAATACAACCCATCTGAAAGTGGAAATTCAGACTTTAGAACAGTTTAAAAGTTTTTTCGAAGAAAAATTTCCGGATGCCCTTTCCAATGTGAAGCATTTATCCGAAAACCAACTCTAAACATTTAATAAAAACAATATGGAAACTTTATCTTACGAAATCATCATCAACGCTCCCAAAGAAAAAGTCTGGAACGTTTTGTGGAATGAAAATACATACAGTGAATGGACAAAATTTTTTAATCCCAACTCTGCTTCTTTTATGAAATCTGACTGGAAAGTAAACGGGAAAACCTATTTTACAAATGCAGAAGGAGCAGGAATGGTTTCTACAATAGACAGTCTGGAAAAGCCGGATCAGATTGTTTTTAAACATTTGGGAATGCGAGATGAAGCAGGTAACGAAGATACAGAAAGCATGGAGGTGAAACAGTGGAGCGGCTGCTTTGAAAAATATTTTTTAATCGATTTTGATGGCAAAACAAAACTTCATGCCGAAGTTCAGACTGAAAAAGATTGGGAAGAGCATATGAATACAGGCTTTACAAAAGGTCTGCAAATTGTAAAAGAACTTGCTGAAAAATAATTATTTTCCACGATTTTGCACTTATTTTAAGCTATATTTATAGTTGATAAAATACATCTAGTCATAGTGCAAATCTTAGTATCTGCGGAAAACAAAAAGAAATCTTATGAAATTACTTACCATTCTTTTTACAACATTCATTTTGGCTTTAGTAGCAACCAAAATTTTTCAGGGCGACTGGAATTTTTTGTTTTCAGGAAATTTGGGAATGGCTGTTTTCATCATATTTACAGGATTTTCTCATTTTAAGTTCCAGAAAGGAATGGCAATGATGATTCCGGATTTTATCCCTGCAAAACTATTTTGGGTTTATTTTACAGGTATTATTGAAGTTGCAGCCGGAATCGGATTGATGATTCCTTCCATTCGTGAACTGACTGCCATTTTATTGATTGTTTTTTACATTTTGGTATTCATTGCCAATATCAATTCATCCCGAAAAAAGATCAATATTTTTAAAGCAGATTTCACAGGTCCCGGAATGACTTATCTGTATAAAGAAAGAATTCCGATGCAGATTATTTTAATTCTCTGGACTTGGTACTTCGGAATTTATCTGAATTAAAACATATCATTTAAAATAGAAACGGAAGGTTTAGCTTTCCGTTTTTTTGTTTAAATATAAATGGGATATAGATCTTTCAAAAATTTCATCATTAAAAATTGAACATAATAAAAGAATTTGTGTTACAAACGAAAAAAATATTGGCGTTATTCGTGTTTTAAAATTCTGATGAATAAAAGAAAATCTTAATTTCTTAAAAATTATTTTAAATTTATTAAAGTAAAACAAAATTTTCAATCGTCATAGCAATATGGAGATTGTCGAAAAAATAACAATGCCACAGAAGGAGAAGGAAAATATCATCTCACAGACCGTTTCAAAGTACGGAGGAAAGCTGATGTCGTACATTCGTCCGAAAGTGAAAAATACGGAGGATGCGGAAGATATTCTGCAGGAAGTGTGGTATCAGTTCAGTAGTCTTACCAATCTTTCTGAGATTGTGAATGTTGGCGGTTGGTTGTACAGAGTAACGGCAAATAAAATCACGGACAAATACCGCAAGAAGAAAACCGAGAATCTTGAAGATTTCGTGTACGAAGATGAAGACGGCGATTTTTCCATCAAAGATATTCTGCTCATGGATGAAAGCGCAGGTCCTGAAATCAAAATGTTTCAGGATGAGATCTGGAAAAAACTTTTCGAAGCTCTGGATGAACTGCCGGAAAAACAAAGACTCGTCTACGTGGAAAACGAACTCAATGACAAAACCCTTCAGGAAATTGCGGATGAGCATGGCGAAAACATTAAAACGATTATCAGCCGTAAAAATTACGCCGTAAAACATTTAAGAAACCGATTGAAAAAATTATACGAAGATTTAAACAGTTAGTAAATAAAAAGATATGAATCATAAACATAAAAAAGGCTGGATTTTCCTGATTCTTTGTCCACCATTGATTTTTTTAGGCGTTACATGGATCGTAATGGCGCTCTGGAACTGCCTTCTTCCTGAAATTTTAGGGGTAAAATCAATCACGTTCTGGCAGGCTATGGGAATTCTGACTTTAAGTAAAATTCTTTTCGGAGGTTTCCATTTCGGAAAAGGGATGAGGGATTTTAAAGAAAAGAAAATGAGAGAAAAAATGATGCATCTTACACCCGAAGAAAGAGAAAAATTCAAAGAAGTCTGGAGAGACCGATGTTCAACAGGGTTTTTCAACAGGCACAACAGAACAAACGAATAAATAAAAATTTAGAAGTAGTAAAGTAAATTGAGAATTTATTCGTCTATATAAAAAACAAGAAGTAGTAAAATTTAAAATTTTGAGAAAATGAAAAATTCAGTATTAAAAGGCGCTTTAGCTGCTTTAGCCGTAGTAGGAGTTGCAGCAGTTGTTAAAAAAGCAGCGCAGAGAAAAAGATTTGTAAAGGGTATTTTTGAGGAATACGGAATCAAAGAAAAATCTCCTTTCGGATTGGCAGATAAAATCAGAGAAATGAACGACGAGCAATATCAGGAGCTGAAAGGAAAGTTTAAAAAAGAATTCGCTTCAAGATGCCGCCACAGAGGTTTCGAAAGAAAAGAAAACGTCGCAGAAGCATAATAAAACGTAACTAAATTGAAATTGTTTAATTCCGGCTCGGGAAGCTTCGCTTCCCGAGCCGGAATTTTTTACAGTCATTGCGATGAGCAAAGAAGCGATCTCAGAAAATAGGGTTTCGGTTCAGGCGGCAAAGCCGCCTGAACCGAAACATTAAAAAGATTTAAACAAACAATCTTGAGATGTTTTCAGCATTAAAAAGCATTAATACCTTCACCCTTTGCTTAGTGAAATGCCTTTGTGAACGAAAAATATTCTCAATAGTTTCTAAAAAAGATCTTTGTAAACTTTGTTTTAAAAGAAAAGAATTGAAAAGCATAACACAAAATTATTCGAGATCTTTGTGAAATTATTCGTGCCATTTGCGTTTAAAAAAGAAAATAAAATCCTTATTTTTGCATAGTTTAATGAAAGATTACTACTATTTTCTCGGGATTTCTCACGATGCTTCGGAAGAAGACATCAAAAAAGCGTATAGAAAATTATCTTTAAAATATCATCCTGATAAAAATGATAACGATGACTTTTTTGCAGACCGGTTCCGTGAAATTCAGGAAGCTTACGAAACATTGAGCGACAAAAGCAGAAGACATTCTTACGATCAGAATTTAGAAAGTCATCAGAAAAGCTTCAGGTACAATATTCCGCCTTCTATTAAAACTTTTACGGCAAACAAAATTCATGCGAAAAAAGGGGAGGAGATCATCATTAATTGGCAGACTCAAAATGCCGATGTGGTGAAAGTTTTACCTTTCGGACTGGAAAAATCTTATGGAGAAAGAGTTTTTAAAATAACGGAATTTAAAGACGGTAAATTCCAGATTTTGCTTCACGCTACGAATTCACTACTGCACAAAACAGCCGTTCAGGGAATTACGATTACCGAAGTTTTCGAAAACAATTCGGAAAAATTTAAAGATAAGGCAGAGGAATTATTTAAGTCACAGCCAAGAACTGTTGCAAATCCTCATGGACAGCCAAAAATCGCGAGAATTATTATCGGGATTGTCTTACTAATTCTGGCGGTTTATTTCCTGTTAAAAAGCTTTAATTAAGCCATTTTCTTTCTTCCCGGGCACTTTTTACATCTTTTTCCCTTTTTAAATTTTTTGCAGCATGATTTCTTGTCGCCGCAATACATTTCTTCGGTATTCATTGAAAAAGCAGGAGCTAATGGAGCTACTTTGAAAGGAACGATCATATTCATGATGCAAATATATTAATTTAGAATAAATCCAGATAATAAATTTTAAAAAAAATTAATGACTTATATCAAAGAAATAAAATCAACTTCAATTATGATCAATAAAAAAGGACAAACATCAAATGTCTGTCCTTAAAAGTGACCGCAGAAGGATTCGAACCCTCACTGTCGGAGCCGAAATCCGAAGTTCTATCCATTAAACTATGCAGCCGTATTGAGTCGCAAAGTTTGAGAGTTTTAGAGTTAAACTAAACGCTAAGACGCTTAAATTCTCAAACTCTCTCACTCTAAAACGTAATCTTCACGCCTCCCAAAATCTGTGCACCCAGAACTTTATAGCCTTGGTACGTCTGATATTTTGAGCTCAGAAGATTGTTTCCAAGCGCGAAAATACTGAAATTTTTGTGAATTTTATACTCTGCAGACAAATTTAAATCTGCATAACCTCCCACTTTATCGTTGGTATTCTCTGTAGACTGATAGAATAGAGGACTTCCAACTCCCTGAATCATAAATGAATTAGTAGTTCTGTCGCTGGCAAAAATCCCTTTAAAACCTAATAATAATTTTTGATCCAACATCGTATATTTTGCTCCGATTGTTGCTGTAACCAAAGGTACATTGTAGATATTTTCGTAGTTTTTAAGATCAAACTTGGTAAATTTCACTTCTCCGTCCAACACTAAATTTGCCAGAGGAAAATACTGTAAACTACCTTTGATATCTCCTACATTTCCGTCATCATACACTGCAGAAAAAGTATTTGCGAAGTTATAGGCAGAACGGTTCAGGGTGAAATTCGTGTCAAAAAGATCATTCGCCTTAAAGAACATAATATCTCTCATTTTTCCGTACCCTGCGGAAACATCATATTTAAAAGTTTCATCAATATCTCCTCTTAAACCTACATAAAAATGATATTTTGTTTCAGTTGGTCTTAAATACTGGTCAGAAACGATGAAAGGATTCTGCTGCAGTAAATCTGAATAGGTATTCAACTTCAAACCTCCGTCAACTCCTCCGTAAAATTTAAACTCCTGTGCGGCAGCAACCTGAAATTCAGCTTCCGGAAACCAATAGGTCTTGTTGTTTTTCATTTGCTCAGCCATCAGATCATTCTGGTTTTTACCATTCAGAAACGCAAACTGCGATCCTAATTTCAGGTAAGAATCCCCTTTTCTGAAAGTAACTTTCGGGCTCAGACTTGTATTAAAAAAGTTGGACGAATTTTTATCTCTGATCGAAAATTCAGTTTTTACCGTTTCCAGACCAACGCCTAAATCTGCATTCAGACTGATGCCTGATTTGCCGATTTCAACCCCATGTTTCGAGAAATTCGCCAAAACGGAAGCCTGATTTTCCTGAGCATCAAAATGGTCTTTTAAAAATGAAGATTTCACCCTTACATCATTCAGAATTTCGTTCGAATAAAAATCATAATAACCGTTTACTTTAAACTGATTGACTCTCTGATCCAGATCAACATCATTGCTCGGAGTCAGGGCATAAATCCCGTAGTAATTATAGCTGTTTAAACCATATTCTGCATTCAGATTGAATTTTCCTTTATCTCCGTAAGAATTCAGAAAAGCTCCTAAAGTGGTTGAACTCTGCTTAGAATCCCAGTCGTATTCCTTTTTTAAACCCTGTGTTGAAAGAAAATGAGCATCCACTCCAACCTCAATTTTATTTTCCAGCGTTTTCGAAATGTTTGCATCGCCTAGAATTTTACCGAAATTTCCCATTCCGAACTGGATATAGTTATTCTGAGCCGAACCTTCAAATTTCGGGGTCACGTCTGCTCCCTGAATGGTTGATGTTTTAAAATCCGAAACCGCAGGAACATCCGTAATGTTGTACTGTACAGGATTCTGAGATTTTTCTTCCGGTGGATAATTTTTAATGGTTTCTATCGAAGTTTTCTTTTTTTCGATCTTTTTTACTTCCGGTTCCCTTTTTTTATTGAGAATCAGTTTTTCTTCTTTGATCTGGGAAAACGCTATCGACGAAACCCCTAAAAATATGATGGATAATAATTGAATTCTTTTATTCATTACTTTTTGTATTAATAATGTGCCAATTTACCAATGTAACAATCTGGCAATGTATAGTTTGATTGGTAAACTGTTACATTGATAAACTGATACATTAAATATATTTTTACTTTTTAATCTGCTTTTTAACTTCCTTCGCTTCCGCTACAATTTCAGGGAAATCTTTATAATTCTCAATGATCTGATCACAGGTATAACTTGCCTGATAATTGTCTTTCAGACCAACATAGTTTTTCGCCATCAGAACAAGTGCTTTTGCTCCCCAATATTCTTCGGAAGCATAATTATTGGCTAATTTAAAGATCGTTTCATTAGAGGATTTAAACGCTTTTCCTTTGTTTTGATAATAAGCTTTCGCGTAGAGAGATTCTGCGGCAACTGAGGTGTTTGATGATTTTTCAAGAGAAGCGTAAGCCGACTGTGCGTCTTTGTCTTTTCCTGAATTCATCAGACTTCTTGCCTTAATTACTTTTGCCGTCTCAATAACCGCCACAGAGTTTTTATTGTTGGAAATCACCGCATCGGCTAATTTTTCAGCCTGAGAGAAGTTCTTTTCATCGGCATAAACTTTCATCAGTTCAACATTGGCGTAATTTTTAATGTTGACGTCTGATGAGTTTTTAATATTTTCAAGATATTTTTTAGCTTCAGCCGTATTTCCTTGATTGACAAAGATTTGCGCTAAACGGGTTTGCGCATCATCCTGATAATCGTTCTGAACATTGGCAACTTCCTGTAAAACCAACAGTGCTTTTGTAGTGTCTTTGGTCTGATAATAACTTTCACCAAGCTCATATTTTGCCTGATAAAGCCCTTCTCCGGTAGGATTCTGCGTTAAATATTTCTCGTAATATGAAATCGCGTTTTTATAATCTTTCTTCGTGAAATACTGTTTTGCAGTCGATAAGTTAATTTCATCAATTTCTGAAGCATCAATATTAACGCCTAAATTTCTTGCGAAAGTTTCGTAGCCGGAAACATCCCCGTTTTTCGTGAAGATCGGTTTTGCCGCTTGTACAATTTTTTCTGCATACGCCGTATTTTTGTACTGTTCGCCAAGCGATCTCAGTTCGGATAAAGCTTTATCGCTTTGATTCTGATCAATGTAATTCTGGGCTCTGTAAATCGATGCATTGGCAACCAAATCTTTATCAGACGAAGTTTTAATCACTTTATTAAAGTAATCATTCGAGTTACTGAAATCGTCCTGCGCTGCATAAGCTGTACCTATTTCGTATTGTGCATCATCATAATAATCAGAACCCAGATATTTGGATAAAAGGTTTTTCAGGTTGGTAATTTTCGCCTGTGTATCACCTTTAAATCCTAAAGCCATTGCTTTCTGGTACAGCGTATAATCTGTGGCGTCTTCATTTTTATCATAAATGGCAATCGCTTCGTTCAGGTTATTATTCGCGTAGTTAATATCTGCCAAACGAAGTTCTGCGTCATTTTTAAACTCAGGTTTCGGATTCGTTAAATACTGTTTGAAATACGTTTCCGCCTGATCGAATTTTTTAGATTTGAAATAAACATAGCCTAAATCATAAGGAAGCTGCTGTTTTTCAGGGAAATTTTTGCCTAATAATTTTTCATAACGGGCGATTGCGGAAGGATAATTTCCTTTCTGATAATACACCTGTCCTAACCAATATAAAGCTCTGTTGTTGAATTCTTTATTGATGTTAAATCCTAAACTTCTTAAGAAATAATTTTCCGCTTCATCATAATTTCCTTTGTTGAATTCTTCCGTTCCCAAAAGATAAGAAACTTCCTGATCGATTTTATTGATTTCCGGCGTTGAGCTCTGTAAACGGTCAATCGCGTTCAGCGTTTCCTTATAATTTCCGGAATATAAATAGGATTTCACCAAAAGCGATCTCATTTCCGAAGCATTCGCACCGTTTTGGTTTTCATTAATATAATTCTGGATTACCGTCGAAGCACTTTCAAACGGATTTCCGATGTCGTAGCTTAATTTAGCGTACTGTTCATGCGCAAGCTTTTTCACATTCTTATCATAATTCATCTGATACGCAGAACGGAAAGCAGAAAGTGCTTCCTGTTTTTTACCAACCGCCAGATAAGCATTTCCAAGCTGATAATAAGCATTCTGAGCCAATGCAGAATTGCTGTTCAGTAATTGATTGTAATAAGAAACTGCTTCGTCATATTTTTTAAGCTGAGCCGCTACAAATCCCATCTCGTAAAGATCATTTTCAGACGGATTTTGCTGAACGCTCAGATAATCTTTCAAATGCGGGTACGCCGAAGTGTAATCGTCTTTCATGAAATAACTTTCACCGATGATCTTATGAACTTCCGCTTTATAGGAATCTGAAATGTCTTCATTCAGTAAAGCAGTTCCTTCAGAAATCGCTTTATCGTAATCTTTGTCATTGTAGTACATCTGAACATAGTAAGGACGCATCAGTCTAGAATATTTCGGCTCTTCTTTAATATAATCAAAATAACGGAACGCCTTGTCATTCTGTCTGTTGGAATAATATAAATGTCCCAACATATAAGCAATATCACCTTTTTGGGACTGGTCTGCTGTTTTATAAGCTTCTTCCAGTGCATCTGTTGCGCCTTTGGAATCGCCCATCATGAATTTAGCATATCCTAATTTCAGAATGTATTGTGTATTTTCTTCTTTGGAAAGCTGATACTGGTTTACTTTTTTCAGCGTTTCCAGAGCTTTGGCGAAGTCTTTTTTAGCCAAATAATAATCAGCCAACGGTAAATTGGCCTGTGCAAAATATGCAGAGTTCGGATATTCTTTCATAAAAGCGGTTAATCCTTCTTCCGCATGATTTTTCTGAAGAATGACGCCGATCACGTTATCAAAAAACTGCGCAGCTTCTTTTCTCGAACGCGACAAATGCTGATTGTAGAAGTATTGTCTGGCGTATTCGTATTGTGAAGCGTTGTATATTTTGGTCTGATAAAGATTTTCAGCGAGATTGAATCTGTAGTTTTCTTTTTGGGTAAAGTACTGAGACTGTTGCGCATCGGAGATCCCGAAATACATTACAGCAGCCGCTAAAAGTATTTTTTTCGATTTCATTAATTTTAAATTTTAACATGAAGAAGCCTGAAGATCAGGTTCAGATATTTAAAATTACGGGAATTTTTATCCACAATTTATCAACGAAAATATTGAAAAGATATTGTATAAACAAGCGTTTTAACACATTGTTAGTAACTGAATATTTTTTTAAGACTTCTTAACTTTTTAATAAGAAACCTTAAGAAAATAAAAATTATTTCAGAGAAATAATTACATTTGCTTTTTTCGAATCAAATATAAAATTGAATGAATCAACTTTTTAGAAGAAAAATCTATTCAGAGACAGACACATCTACGAGTTTATTGAGGGTTTTGGGTGTTTGGGACATCGTATTTTTTGGTATTGCCGCCATTATCGGAGCCGGAAGTTTCAGCAGTCTCGGCGAAGCCGTCTTCAGAGGAGGCCCCGGTGTGATCTTATTATATTTGATTTGTGGTTTTGCGTGCGGTTTTACAGCACTTTGCTACGCAGAATTTGCGAGCAGGATCCCGACTGCGGGTTCCGCGTATACTTATGCCTACGCAAGTTTCGGGGAATTAATTGCCTGGATCATCGGCTGGGCGCTGATTATGGAATATTCTTTCGGGAATATCTACGTTGCCTTTTCGTGGTCGGATTATTTTACAAGTTTCCTGCACCGTTTAGGAATGCATATTCCCGACTATCTTACGTGCAGTTATACCGAAGCTAAGAAAGCTTTTATGAGCGGTTCCGAAAACAAAGAACTGATTAATGCATGGACGAATGCTCCGTTAATCGGAAGTTTAAAATTCATCGTTGATATTCCGGCTTTGGTCATCAACGGATTGATTACATGGCTGTGTTATGTAGGAGTTAAGGAAAGTAAAAACTTTAATAACGCTTTGGTAATCCTGAAATTAGCAGTGATTGTTTTAGTGATTTTAGTAGGATTTGCTTACATCAACACTGATAACTGGACGCCTATAAATCCGGAAACTCAGGTTACTTCTTTCATGCCGAATGGTTTTGCGGGGGTAATGAGTGCGGTTTCGGGGGTTTTCTTCGCTTATATCGGGTTTGATGCCTTAAGTGTGCTTTCGGAAGAAACAAAAGATCCTCAGAAAACACTTCCGAAGGGAATGATCATTTCTCTGGTATTGTGTACATTTATTTATATTGCTTTAACGCTGGTTCTTACCGGAATGGTGGATTACAGAAAATTTGACGGTGTTGGAGATCCGCTTTCCTTTATTTTTGAAAAAGGAAACGCCAATGTTGCATGGATGGAACTTGTTGTGTCGTTTGTAGCGATTGTAGCCATTACAACCGTTCTTTTGGTGTTCCAAATGGGACAGCCGAGAATCTGGTACGCCATGAGCCGTGACGGACTGATGCCTCAAAAATTTCAGACGGTACATCCGAAATATAAAACCCCTTCGTTTGCAACCTTGGTTACAGGAATTGTTGTCGGAATTCCGATTTTATTTACCGATAAATCTTTCATCCTCGATTTTACAAGTATCGGAACCATTTTTGCGTTTGTTTTGGTTTGTGCAGGAGTTTTAATGCTTCCGGCAAAAGAAAAGATCAAAGGAAGATTTCATTTGCCTTACATCAACGGGAAGCTTATCTTTTCTCTTATTTTTATTGGTGGATTAGTGGTTTTCTATTTCTGGCAGCCTGATTTTTTCCATAATTTAATGGACTGGAAAGATCCTAAAGAAGGTGAATTCAGAGCTTCTATTTTCTTCTTTATTCTGGTTAATTTACTGCTTTGTGTATTGACGTTTGTTAAAAATCTATCTCTGATCCCGTTAATCGGTTTAAGCTCTTGTTTATATCTTCTTACCGGAATGAGCCATGACAACTGGTTCTGGTTTGGACTGTGGTTTGCTATAGGTTTGGTAATTTATTTCTGCTACGGATACCGAAACAGTAAATTGGGTAAAGCTTAATTGTATGATGAAATACCTGCTTGTTTTTTCGCTTCTGTTATTAGCGGGATGTAAAAAGACATCTGAGCAGGAAAGCAATTCGGCTAATAAGCGTGCAGAAATAAAACAGAGTTATAAAGAATATTTAACAGCAATTCATCAAAAAACAAAAGCAGAGAAAAAGCAGTATTTTTTTAAATTTATCAATAATGATGTTCCTCAATACTGGGCAAAAACGCCATGGTCTTTTGCAGGAACCTCCAGAGAACCGCAAAAAGGCAGTATTGCCTGCGGATATTTTGTAACGAATACTTTATCGGATTACGGTTTTGATATCAACAGAACGTATCTTGCACAGCAGGCTTCTTCTGTAATGATTAAAAAACTTTGTACAGAGGTAAAATATTTCAGCAAAAGACAGGATCTGGAGCATTATATTTTAGGAAAAAATAAGAATCAGGTATATATTGTAGGACTGGATTTTCACACGGGTTACATTACCCGCGAAAACAAAGACACTTATTTTATTCATTCCAATTACATTAAGAATGAAGGTGTAATAAAGGAACTGACTAAAAATTCACGGGCATTGAATGCTTCTAAGACGTTTATGATTGGAACTTTAAATTACTAATAATTATGTCTGAAAGAATTAAAACCTTCAAAGAATTTTACCGGTTTTATCTTACGGAACACAGTAAAACAGGGACAAGAGTCTTTCATTTTCTGGGAACCCTGCTTGTCTTTTTCGTCATTGGATATGTTATCAGCTCCGGAAAAGAACGGTTTCTCTGGTATGTCCCGATCTTTGGGTACGGATTCGCGTGGTTCAGCCATGCTGTAATTGAAAAAAATAAACCTGCAACCTTTAAATATCCGCTTTGGTCGCTGATCTCAGATTTCAGACTTTTTTTTGAACTGTTGATCGGGAGACAGAAATTTTGGGGAGTTTCAGATAAAAAACCTGCTGAAAAGTAAATTGTAAGATCATTTCACGGCACAGTAATTGCAACCCTGTCCTAAAATTTTATTTATGAAAAATTTCACAACATTTTTAAAAGTAACGTTTTCGGCAATTTTTGTTATGATTCTTACGCAGTGTACAACTTCTTCCAACGTTGCTGCTGCGAACGAAAAAACATTTATTGTAGGTCCTGAAACCGCAGACTGCACCGGAGTTGCACCCATGAAATGTCTTCAGGTAAAAGAAAATGCTTCAGATTCGTGGACGAATTTTTATACCAATATCGAAGGCTTCACTTATGAACCGGGTTATGAATATGTTTTAAAAGTAAAAACAGAAAAAATAGAAAATCCTCCGGCAGACGGATCTTCCATAAGATACACTTTGGTAAAGCAAATATCTAAAACTAAAAAATAAACAATAAAACCTCCGGAATTTCCGGAGGTTTTGCTTTATCTGCTGTTGTTTGTATTGTGATCGTGATCATTCGGCGGTTTAGGATAATTTCCTTTGGTCATTTCTCCTACTGTATTGGCAGTGGTCATGGCGGCCACAAGATCATTCAGCATTCCGCTTGCTGCGGTGGGCGAATTGGGCAGTAAAACAAGGTTGCTTCTGTTGCTTGCTCCCACAGAATGAAGCGTGTCATAATGCTGCGTTACAACAATAAGAGCAGATGCTTCGTGAGAATTGATATTAACGTTGTTCAGCATTCTTACAGACTCTTCCAGACCTTTTGCAATTTCTCTTCTCTGGTCTGCAATACCTTGTCCCTGCAGTTTTTTAGATTCTGCTTCGGCTTTTGCCACGGCTACAATTCTTATTCTCTGGGCTTCAGATTCGTATTCTGCGGCTGTTTTTTCTCTTTCGGCAGCGTTGATTCTGTTCATGGCGTGTTTTACTTGCTCATCCGGATCAATATCTGTAACCAGAGCTTTGATGATATCATATCCGTAACTCTGCATCGCTTCCTGAAGTTCTGCTTTTACAGCGATGGCAATATCATCTTTTTTTAAGAAAACATCATCCAGTTTTAATTTCGGAACTTCGGCTCTTACGACATCAAAAACATATGATGTAATCTGGTCGTGCGGACTTTCCAGCCTGTAAAAAGCATCGGCAACCTGAGTTCTGATCACCTGAAACTGAACGGAAATCTTCATTTTCACAAAAACATTATCCAGAGTCTTCGTATCAATCATTACATCCAGTTGCTGGATTCTGAGGTTCATTCTTTTTGAGATTCTGTCCAGATAAGGGATTTTAAGCTGCAAACCTGCATGACGGACGGAGTGAAATTTTCCGAGTCGCTCTACAATGGCTGCGGTTTCCTGTTTCACTGTGAAAAAAGAAGCAAATAAGGTTACCAATCCGATAAAAACAATAATTCCTAAATATGTCATAATTTGATTTTTTTATGGGGTGTAAATTTTTAATTAACTGAAAAACATTTGTCTGTGTTTGTTTAAATATATAAAAAATAATTTAAACGTTACAGCTATGACAATCAACAGTTGATATGCACGGAGAAAAAAGAAATTTACGGTGAGTTTAGGGCATAAAAAAACTTCAACAATTTTAAATTGAAGAAGTTTCTTATTTTTAAATACTAATAGTCGTTTTTGTATAACTAAAAAGCAATTACACCGTCATTCCGATGTCGATTCCTTTAATTTTACGGTAAAGATCGGTTGCATAATTATCCGTCATTCCGGAGACAAAATCAATTACGCCCAAAACTTTCTGGTAATCGGTTCCTTCATCGTATACAAACTGTTTAGGAAGCAGTTTTAACGCTTTTTTGTCGTAAGATTTCCTTTCATCATGTGATTTGAGAATAGACGGAATAAAATGATCCAGCAATTCGTACATTACATTATAACCTGCATTTTCAATTTCCACCACCGCTTTATGATTGTAGATTTTTTCTATCGAGAAAGATTCTATATCCTGTAAAGCATTATTTTCAGACTTATAAATATCCAGAAGACCTTTTTCTAAATTTCCTTCCAGAATGGTATTAAAGTTATTTTTATAAAGCTCAATCGATTTGTTGATTAATGCATTGATTACTTTTGCTCTTAAATAAGAAATCTGTTCGTTTTCATTTCCAATGGAATCCAGCTTGACTTTTACTCGATTTATATCGTCGGTTTCAGATTTTACCAGTTCAAAGAATAGGTTTTTGCAGTCCGCTGTGGAAACGATTCCCAATCGGTGAGCATCTTCCATGTCGATAATATTGTAACAGATATCATCTGCAGCTTCAACCAGCCAGACAAAAGGATGTCGCTTAAAAATACAAGGTTCTTCGCTTTCTGAAATTAAATTCGTGCCTTTTGCAATTTCAAGGAAAATATCTTTTTCGTTCTGAAAGAATCCGAACTTTTTACGGTGAATGATCCCTTTCTTTTTAGCAATGGCTTCACACGGATATTTGGCGATACTTGCCAAAGTAGAAAACGTAAGCTGAATTCCTCCCGCATCTTTTCCCTGCTGTTGCTGCGCCAGAACTCTTATTGCATTGGCATTTCCTTCAAAATTCACCAGATCCGCCCATTCTTTTTCATTGAATTTAGGCTTTAAATCAGATTCATTTCTTTCAAAATAACTCGCAATTGCATCTTCTCCGGAATGTCCAAAAGCGGGGTTTCCGACATCGTGACAGAGACAAGCCGCCGCAATAACGTTGCCTAAATTGTGAAGGTAAAAGTTTTTGGAATCTTCAGTAAGATCATTTTTAAATTCGTCATGAATAAACTCCCCCATCACGCTTCCCAGACTTCTTCCAACGGACGAAACTTCCAGCGAATGCGTTAAACGGTTGTGTACAAAAACACTTCCCGGAAGCGGAAAAACCTGCGTTTTATTCTGCAGTCTGCGGAAAGCCGAAGAGAAAATAATTCTGTCAAAATCCCTCTGAAAATCCGTTCTTGAAGCCTTTGTCTGTGGATTGTTTCCGGTACGCTGATTCGTGAAAATCTGGTTTAAGTTCATCATTTTTCAAAATTACTTCAAATTTTATTTTTTACGAACTAATCGGAAGAATTTTTCTGAAAAATATCGTGTTTCCCGCTTTTGTTTTTCCGTAAAATACCTGTGACATTTTGCAGATTTTCATCGTAATTTTAGGATCATTAACTCCAAAAAACTGAAATCATGTCCGAATTTTTTAAACAAATCCTTGGAAGCACGATTGTTACAGGATTTTTCACCGCAATAATTGCTTATTTCTTTCACAAAAGAACAGAAAAATACAATTCCGTTTTGAAAAGGGAATTTGAAGCGTTATCAAAAAAAGATACGGCTTATTTTGAATGGCGAAAAAATACCGTAGAATTGTTAGGACAGGTTTACATTCATCTGAACCGTTTAAAGCTTGCTTTTCAGAACAAATATTCTAAAATACAGAAATATGACGGATTTTATGAAGATGAAATTATTTTAAAATCCAATCAGCACATCAGAGATCTGCTCATCAATAACGGTCATGCTTTACCTCCTGAATTATTGGACGAAGCCACAAAACTGATCGAACATTTCGATGTGTGGTTAACGAAATACAACCAGATCAGGATTTCAGATCAAGATCACACAACCAGACAAATTTACGTGGGACCCGATGGTTTCCGTTTCCCTGAAAACGCCGAAAAACTGTTCAAAGAGAAATATATTGAAATGTTTAAAGAGCTTCATCGCTAGTTTTTGGATACAATATTCTGAGATTTGGCTACAAATATCCGGACAGATCGGCTGAAATTTGTATCATCATTAACAATTTAAATAAAAAAAAGATGGAATCAAAAATCTGGCTGATCACAGGAGCATCAAAAGGTTTTGGAAAAGTATGGGCAGAAGCTGCATTGAAGCGTGGAGATAAAGTAGCAGCAACGGCACGTAATACTGAAACGCTGAAAGAACTGGTATCTGAATATGGGGATGCCGTATTACCGGTAACATTAGATGTAGATAATAGAGAAGATTGTTTTTCAGCCGTTGAAAAGGTAGTCAGTCATTTTGGAAAATTAGATATCCTTATTAATAATGCAGGGTATGGACATTTCGGATATGTAGAAGAAATTTCTGAAGCTGAGGCAAGGCAGCAAATTGAAACCAATGTATTTGGTTCTCTGTGGATGATTCAGGCGGTTTTACCTATTATGAGAGACCAAAAAGCGGGACATATTTTACAGGTATCAAGTATTGGCGGAGTAATGGCGTTTCCAAGTCTGAGTATTTATCATGCTTCAAAATGGGCTGTGGAAGGAATATGTGAGTCTCTAAATCAGGAAGTTGCTCAGTTCGGCATCAAAACAACCTTAATAGAACCTGCTGCTTATGCAACAGACTGGGCTACGACTTCAGCAAGCCACAGCAAACCCATCGAGGCGTACAGCGCACTAAGGAACGCAATGCTTGAAAACAGCAAAAATATGTCTTTTGGTAATCCGGAAGCAACTGCCGATGCGATTTTAAAATTGACAGATGCCGAAAATCCGCCATTGAGACTGTTTTTAGGATCGCTTCCTTTGATGATGATTGAACCTGCTTACAGCAAAAGGCTAGAAACATGGAAAGAATGGAAAGAAGTTTCAGAAAATGCTCAATAGGTAAAAAATGAAAAAAGTAAAAATTATATTGCTTTATCTTTTAGCCGCTTTTTACTTTCTTATGGGTTTGATGCATCTCATTAAACCGGAACAGTATGATGCGATGATGCCTTCGTGGCTTCCATCGCATTCACTGCTGATTTTATTAAGCGGCGTTGCCGAAATTGCATTGGCAGTTTTGCTTATTCCGTTAAAAACAAGAGCAATGTCGGCTCAATTAATTATTGTAATGTTACTTGTTTTTTTCTTTGTCATCCACATTCCTCAAAGTGTTGATTATTACAGAACCGGTAACGAGAATTTTACAGCAAGCATAATAAGGCTGCCTTTTCAGTTTTTGCTGATTGCCTGGGCTTGGCTGTTTATAAAAGACAAATAATAAGAATCGAAATCATTAAAGCGGGACAGGATTTTGTTTTGCTTTAATGATTTTTTATAAGTTTGAAAGATGGGAAATAAAATACCGAATATAAAAATAAATTCCGTTTCTGAACTGCACAGTCTGTTGGGACTTTCAAAGCCATTGCATCCTCTGATAAGTCTAATAAAAATGGATGATATTGGACGTTCTGATACCAAAGGAAAAGTAAATTTTAGTCTTAATTTTTACGGAATATCTCTGAAGAAAAATCTGAAGGGAAAACTAAAGTATGGTCAAAATTATTACGATTTCGATGAAGGTGTATTGGGAATGACCGCCCCTCAACAAGTCTTATCGGCTGACAGTGAAGATAACTATGAAGTTTCGGGTTGGTGGCTGGTTTTTCATCAGGATTTTATTTTGAATTATCCGCTGGGCAAAACCATTAAAGATTATGGTTTTTTTTCGTATTCTATAAATGAAGCCCTGCATTTATCGGATAAAGAAGAAAAAATGTTAGAAGGAATTTTCAAAAGTATAGAGCAGGAATATCAGACTTCAATAGACCAGTTCAGTCAGGATGTCATGGTTTCCCAACTGGAATTATTGCTTAACTATTGCAACAGATTTTACAACAGGCAATTTCTTACCCGCAAAAAAGCAAGCAATGATTTGCTCGTTAAAATGGAAACTTTGCTTGATGAATATTTCAACAGTAATAAGATCATCGAGTCAGGACTTCCGTCTGTTCAGTATCTTTCAGAGCAGCTTCATGTTTCGCCCAATTATCTGAGTGATATGCTGAAGTCGCTAACGGGACAGAGTACGCAGCAACATATTCATCATAAAATTATTGAACAGGCTAAAGTGATATTAACCTCTACCAATTTATCCGTTGGTGAAATAGCTTATCAGCTTGGTTTTGAGCATTCTCAATCTTTCAATAAATTATTTAAAAGCAAGACCAATTTAACCCCAAAAGAATTCAGGGCCTCATTTAATTGAGAAGCAGAATGATCATAAAAAGATTCATTCCGGTCATTTGTTTAGGCTTATCCAGTTTTAAATTTATTATTGCCGGCAATCCTCACAAGAATCTGTCCCGAAATCCAAAACGTTTATGAATAAATAAAAATTCATGGCAAAATAATTGTTGTGTACATTTTCAAATTCATATGCTATGCCCGAAGGTCCACCGATTGTTCTGATGAAAGAAGATCTGCAGAAATTTGCAGGCGAAAAAGTAATGGAGGTAAAAGGAAGTTCGATTACTGAAACTACAGGAATTAAAGATCATATTTTACGCGAAATCAAAACCTTCGGAAAGCAGACGTTTTTAATTTTTGATAAAGCGAATATCCGAATTCATTTGCTGATGTTTGGTTCTTACAGCTTATTTGAAAGAAAAGATCAGGCGCAGAATCTTCGTCTGGGCTTAACGTTTAAGAACGGTGGAATGTATTTCTATACCTGCAATGTAAAAACGGTAAAAGACAAATTCTTAAAAGATATCGATTGGGAAGCCGATGTGATGAGCGATCTGTGGAATCCCGAAAAGGCAGAAGAAAGGTTAAAAGCAAATCCTGAAATGATGGTTTGTGATGCTTTGATGGATCAGGATATTTTTGCGGGAGTGGGGAATATTATTAAAAATGAAGCTTTGTTCAGAATTGGAGTTCATCCTGAAACTTTTATTAAAAATTTACCTTCAAAAAAATTAAAGGAACTGATTGCAGAAGCCAGAAATTACAGTTTCGATTTTAAGAAATGGAAAAAAGCGAATGTCCTGAGAAAACATTTTGAAGTGTATCATCAGGAAAAATGCCCGAAATGCGGTCTGGAAATTGTGAAAAAAGATACAGGAAAAGGGAAGAGAACGAGTTTTTTCTGTGAAAAAGATCAGAAATTGTATTAGAAAAATTCATCAGCCATGAAATTCGCGTATATTCTAATTCCTCTTGTGTCGGTTTCTGATCAATTACAGAAGTGGATTGAACCGCGGATTTATAGAAGCTGTTTTCAAAAGCGGTAAATGGACATTAAAAAAGACACAGACGATCGTAATTTGATTTATCGATCTTAGTTTGATCTGGATCTGATTCTTCTTTATAATTGAGTGAGTTTATATATTCCACTTTTATCATTTTCCTATATCATCCGGAAAAAATTTTGGGAAATAATTATTCTTCTTCAAAAATTTCTAATATGTTGATAGAAAATCAGGAAAAACACTATCATTTTTCGTCCTGAAAAAAACTGCTATTCTGTTTATTCTAAAAAATTTTATTCAAAAAAAATACTCGAAAATGTGCCTTTTAGAGTTTCTATGCTAACATTTCTTAATATTGCGGAGGTTAAATGTCAAAAATAAGTGAGATATTATTGTCCCCGAAAATGTTATTATGTATTGCATTTTTTCTTTTTTGGATTATCAACTTTTAAATACAAGCTGTGAAATAATTAACAGATCAATAAATTTTTACACATAAATTAAAAAAAGCCGTATTATTTTTTCATTTTTATATTAATTATTTGTAAACTATTTTTGTCATAATCTTAAACAAAAACCGCTTAAAACACTGATATACATCATGATTATTTATTTTGGAACCTTGTTTGAAAGTCGTAATATTGCAAATGTAAAATTGATAATAAATAGTCAAATAATTAAAAATTAAACAAAATGATCACTTACATCGGAATTGCAACATGTTTAGTAGTATTCGCCTCTTATTTTGCAGCAGCAAGAAGAGAAAGAAACTAATTTAGAAAGTTCTGATCTGGAGAAATTCAGTTCCTGAACAAAAAGACGAAATTATATTGTTATATGTTTTCAATCTGCAAAGATTGACTGCTCTTTTACTCAGCGTGAGTAAAAGGGCACAAAAAACATAGCGCAAGATTTTACACTAAGGAAGACAAATTTTAATTTTTATAATAGCCGATAGAAAGTCGAACATTCATTTGTTCGGCTTTTTTGTTGGATAACCTTTATCTTTGTATATAATTTCAGCAAAATGAATCTGTACAATCTTATTATTCAAGACAAAGAAGAAGTTAGCCTTAATGATGTTTTCCTTGATCCCCAAAATAAAGAACAGCTTGTACAGCTTATTAAAGAAAATACATTTTCCAAAGAACTTCTGGAATACGGACTTCCGGTAAACAACAAAATTCTTTTTCAGGGAAGTTCCGGCTGCGGAAAAACAATGACCGCAAAAGCCATTGCCAATGCTTTGGGAAAAAGCATCATCATCCTCAATTTAAGCAATATTGTTTCCTCCAGAATCGGGGAAACTTCCCAGAATATTAAAATGATCTTTGATAAAGCGGCAAGAGAAAGATCCGTTCTTTTTCTTGATGAGCTCGACCAGATCGGGAAAGCAAGAGGGAGCGACGATAAGGATGTGGGCGAAATGAGACGTCTCGTAAATACTCTTATTCAGTTGATTGATTATTTTCCGGAAAATGCCCTGCTTTTGTGTGCGACAAACCATCCTGAAATTATCGACACGGCTTTATTAAGACGTTTTCAGCTTAGAATAGATTATGCACTCCCTTCAAAACAATTTTTAGATGATTTTTATGACGATTTACTCATGAAGTTTCCGGCAGATTTAAGAAGTATAGACAGGAAATATGATGTTTCTTTTGCTGAGGCGAAAGATCATGCTTTTACGGTGGTGAAAGGGAATTTGATTAAATCATTGGAAGCTAAAGCGGAAAAGGTATAGTTTGCTAAATGAAATCAGGATTTTTTTTAGTTTTTCTGATGTTTTTGCTTTCGTGCTCTGAAAAATATAGTGGAGAAATTACTTTTAAAAACTGTAAAGTCAACTATCCTTTACATGATGAGGAAAAAGAAAGAAAAATTAATGATGAAGCTGTTACAAATCAATGGGAGTATGAGTCTGCTTTGCGCGAATTAGCACTTTGTTTGTGTGATGAATACGATCGGAAACCTACTAAGGAAATCAAAGATAAGATTATTGAAATCTACAAGTATAAATTCGAATATTATAACAGAAATGATTCTTTTGAGAAAATAAATTTTGATTCTATTTTAATGAATAGGAAAAGAATTTTTGATCCGGCAATGATCATTGATTAATAAGATATTGTTTTATATTTGGAAATTATAAATTTAAATTTCAAATAAAAACTTTAACCTTATGAAAACCAAAAGACTGTTTGTCGCTTTATCTCTATTTACGTTCAGCTCTGTATTTTCTCAAAAAATCTTTAATGCTATTGAAGGTCAGGACATCGAAAAGGTAACGAAATTATTGGAGAAAGGAGAAAATATAAACCAAAAATCAAAAGAAGATGGTTTAACGCCTTTATATTCTGCAGTAGGAACAGGAAACATAAAACTGGTTGAACTTTTAATAAAAAAAGGCGCCGATGTTAATACGCCTTTAGAAAGCACCGCAACTCCGCTGAATTTTGCTTCTCAGGAAGGATTTGTAAAGATTGTAGAATTACTTCTCAGCAATAAAGCAAATCCAAATTTCCAGGATGTTAACGGGTGGACTGCATTACGTTTTGCCACAAGAAATAACAGATTTGAGGTGGTAAAACTTCTAGTCGAAAATAAAGCTATGGTAGACTCCAGAGCAAAAGATCTTGCAACACCTTTCGCAAGCGCAATCAGTAAAGGCTATTTAAATATCGCGGAATATCTTATAAAAAACGGCGCTGATATTAATAATATCGATGCTGATCATGAAACCCCGATTATGTACTGTGCTCAGGGTGAAAATTTGGAAACGGTAAAATTTCTGTTTCAATATAAACCTGATTTAACGATTAGAAATAAAGACGGCAAAACAGCTTTGGATATGGCAAAAGAGAAAAATAACACAGAAATTGTAAAGCTTCTACAGTAAAAAATAATATAAATGTTGAGAAAATCACTCCTTACTTTTGGGTATATCCTTTTAATTTTCAATTCCTGCCAAAATAAATCAGAGGAAGCAAAATCTGCGACAAATGATATTGTTTTTAAAGATAAAGCAGGTCACATGATTACGAAAAGCGAATTAAAAAATACAACAGGAAAAATAAATTATGAAATTATGGATAATAAAAATATTGATCCAACAGCAAGAAAACTGCATACAGAAGCTAGAGAACTCGGGCAGTCAGGAAAGTATGATCTTGCCATTGCGAAACTTGAAGAAGCCATAAAAATTCAACCCGACTGGTCATATCCTATCTATGATCTTGCTTTTACATATCTTTTAAAAGGAGATTTCGATAATGCTTTAAAATTTTATAAAAAAACTGATGATCTTTCACCCAAAGGATTTTTCACTACAAAAACAGCTTTATACACTCTTCAAGGTGAACAGTCGGGAAAATTTCCTAAAGGTCTCTATTTAGCTTATCTGCAAATAGAATGGACGGATGATAAGGAACAGAAATTAGAAATTACCAAAACGCTGACCGAAAAAGTTCCTGATTTTGCTCCTGCATGGAAAGAGCTTGCGAATCTTGTGGATAACAAAGCAGAAAAATTTAACGCTATTGAACAAGGTCTGTTAAAAAATCCTGATGCAGATACCAAAGGAATTCTGGAAATAAACAAAGCAATTTTACTAGACCAAAATGGAAAGAAGGAAGAAGCCAAAAACCTTCTAGGACATCTTATTTTTTCATCTGATGCTACCACAGCCAATATTGAGCTTGCAAAATTCACTCTAAACTCAATAACTGAAAAAAAATAGCGAAATGGAATTAAAATTGATCAGAAAAGAAATCGAAGGAAGGCAGATTGAAGTATATACAGAATCGAAAAAATTTATCCTTGCCGGTAAAAAAGGGGATGTTAAAAATAGGCTTGAGAATTCTGGAGCCATAGTGAAAAAATTTAATAAAGAACAGGATGTTTATTTGCTGATCGGTCGCGATTTCTTTGTTTCCGGTAATTACAGTTACATCAACCGCAAATATCTTTTTGAAGATGAACTGCTGGAAAATCACTTACACCTCAGCTTTTTCCCAAATCTTAAAAGAGATTTCTACAATATGATCCGTGGTCTGCTTCAGCGCGAAGATCTGTACATTCATTATTTTTCGATCGGAAAACCTTTAAGCAATGAGGATTTCGACAAATATGAGAAAAAATTAAAAAGAAAAATTCCCACGGCTGTTAAGGAATTGTACAGCGCATTCGGTCATATTCAAATTTTATGGGATTATCGGGAACCTTATGTGAGCAGAAGAGTAAGAGCAGGTAAAGCATGGAATTTAGATGCCAATGACAATCACATCGGCTCCCTTCAGATACTGCCTTTAAAAACCGTTTTATTTGAAAAATGGGATGCGCATTTCGACGTGGATAATGATCTAAAGATATTTGATTTTTATTCAGAATACAATATGATCGCTTTAGATCTTGATTCAGGTGAAAACCCTACTGTGTACAAAGGAAATAATTATGGTAATACTTTTACAGATCATTCTACGATGAGCTTTACCGATTATGTTTATTTAGCGTTAAATCTTCACGGTTTGAGAGAAAGAGGAGGCTATTTTGTTTATTTTGCCAGTGATAACTTTCCCAAAGTAAAGCTTGAGGATGTGATTAAAAAACCATCTGAAATACCTTCAAGATAAATTGAAAATCTTAAGATTATAAAAAAACATTCGCTGAAATTAAACATTTTTAATACTTTAGGGCTCTAATTTAAAACTAATACACTATGGCAATCAATTTTGCATCAGAAGAAGAGAAAAACGGTTTCTGGGAACTTTCCAATACCATTCAGGCAGGAAACTATGAAGAAGCTTTAAACCTTTCTAAAAATTTACTCGAAAAATTTCCCGACAATAAAGCCATCTACCATAACCAGATCGGCGCAATGATCTATCTTTCCAAGAATGATTACTGGGGCGCAACATCGCACTATACCAAAGCTTTAGAATATGGTTTTGATGCGGATGTATGTGAAGATAATATCTGGGAATCTGCGGTAGATTCTTATAAATTTCTTATCGATAGTGAAGAAGGTTTCTGCTCACTGATGATTAAAGACACGCACGAATTTATTGCCGCCAATGATTTAATTAAAAAATACGAAAATCTTTTCCCGAATGGAAAATATGCTGATGAATCTAAAGAACTCAATTACATTTTTAATTTGACAAAGGAATTGCAGGAAAAGAATAATTATACTTCTTCGGCATTGCAGCAAAACTATTCGGAAAACTATCCGGATGGAAAACACCGCGAAGTGGTGACGGCTTTGTGTGAAATTATGGATAGGAATTTATAATTCTATATTAATTACGGATTGCTCTATTTGCAATATAAACGATAAACTCCCTTTCATTCCTGAAAGGGAGTTTAATATTTATCAAAAAATAATTTTTAAACCTTATATGTATGAAAACAATTTTAACAAACAGAATATCATTCGGAATTGGTGAATCTTTTTCAACAATATTTCTAATATTATTTCTTCTATCTATTTGTGTTTTTATATATCGAGTTTCGAAAAATAAGCAGAATGAAAAATATAAATTTACACTTGTTTCTCTTTCTTTACTATTAACCTTACATTTGATTATTTTTCCTTTTATATATACCTTAATGCTCAAAAATAACCCAGCCAGTTTTGAGTTTAAAACTACTATTCACACCAATCAAAAAAAGATAGTTCTTAATGAGTGGATTAATGATTCGCGGTCTCTTCCACATGAGATTAAAGATCTTGAGGAGATTGAACTTTCGAATTATAGTATTTTAAAAATGCAAATAAAGGAATTAAAGCGATTAACTTTTACAAGAGATTATGTAATTCACAGCGACGTTAATTTCAATATCCGACGAGATTTCGTGGGAACTATTTATATATTTAATAAAGAAGGTGTTTTAAAAAACAAATTGGATACATTTGGAAGTCGAGAAGAAATAGATTCAACTAAATTTGAAAGTGTCTTAAACAATAATATTAACTATCTTAAAAATGAACTTCAATATTATAAAGTAAAAAAGGCAGAACTTGATAGAAATAATTTTTGGACATTTGCAACAGTACTTCCTTATAGTATATCTTCAATATTTACAGGAAACATGTCTCCAATAACACCAATAGCCAATATATTTTATTCCTTTCATTATTTTATAATTTATTGTATCGGAATAGGTGTTTTTCTTCACTTTTTAATTTTGAACATCAATTTTTTAATTAGAAATCGAAAGTCTTAGCCTTCCAAACGAGATTGCTTCGTCGCTTCGCTCCTCGCAATGACATAAAAAATCCCTCTCATCACTGAAAGGGATTTTTCTATAGCTAAAAACTTTTAATTACATATAAGCTTCAATCGGCTCACAGGTACAAACTAAGTTTCTGTCTCCGTAAGCTTCGTCCACTCTGGAAACTGTAGCGAAGAATTTGTGGTCTCTTACCCAATCTAAAGGATAAGCTGCTTTTTCTCGGCTATATGGTTTATCCCAAGAATCGGAGATTACCAGTTGCTCTGTGTGAGGCGCATTTTTCAATACGTTGTTGGCTGCGTCTGCTTCACCATTTGCAATCTCATCAATTTCATGTTTAATGGCGATTAAAGCTTCTGCAAAACGGTCGATTTCTGCTTTGCTTTCAGACTCAGTCGGCTCAATCATTAAAGTTCCTGCAACCGGGAAAGAAACGGTAGGAGCGTGGAATCCATAGTCCATTAATCTTTTCGCCACATCGGCAACTTCAATTCCTAACGATTTGAACTGTCTGAAATCTACGATACATTCGTGGGCAACTCTTCCGTTTTCGTTTGAATATAAAATCGGGAAATGCTCTGCTAAAATTTCTTTTAAATAATTAGCATTCAGGATCGCGTGTTCCGTTGATTTTTTCAGACCTGAATTTCCTAGCATTTTGATGTAGGCGTAAGAAATATTCAGAATTAATCCAGAACCGTAAGGTGCTGCAGAAATACCTTCAATCGCTTCTTTCGATCCGATTCTGATATTTGCATTGGAAGGTAAGAAAGGAACTAAGTGTTTAGCCACACAAATCGGACCAACTCCGGGACCACCTCCTCCGTGAGGAATTGCGAACGTTTTGTGTAAGTTTAAGTGGCAAACATCTGCTCCGATGTTTCCGGGACTTGTGTATCCAACCTGAGCGTTCATGTTGGCTCCGTCCATATAAACCTGTCCTCCGTGTTCGTGGATCAAAGCTGTAATTTCTTTAATGTTGGCATCGAAGAATCCGTAAGTAGACGGATAGGTGATCATTACACATGAAAGATTTTCAGAATGCTGTTCTGTTTTTGCTTTTAAATCTTCGAAATCGATTTCTCCGTTCTCAAGGTTTTTAACCACAACAATTTTCATTCCTGCCATTGCCGCAGAAGCAGGGTTGGTTCCGTGTGCAGACTGAGGAATCAATACTACGTTTCTGTGGCCTTCACCTCTTGAAATGTGATATTCTCTAATCACCATTAATCCTGCGTATTCTCCCTGAGCTCCGGAATTCGGCTGAAGAGAAGTTCCTGCGAAACCTGTAATTTCAGCTAAATCTTTCTCCAGTTCACGGATCATTTCCTGATAACCTCCTGCTTGGTCAACCGGTACAAACGGATGAACAGAACCCCAATTGTCCCATGAAAGCGGTAACATTTGCGTTGCGGCGTTCAGTTTCATCGTACAGGAACCTAAAGAAATCATTGAGTGGGTCAACGATAGATCTTTTCTTTCCAGACGCTTGATGTAACGCATCAATTCTGTCTCTGTATGGTATTTGTTGAATACCTCTTCCGTAAGAATTTCATCTTTTCTTAAATTCTCTTCCGGAATACTGTATCCTTCTTTAATTTCTAATTTGAAAGTCTGCTTGTCTTTGAACTGGGCAAAAGAAGCCATCAGATAATTTAACTTATCCAATGTTGTACTTTCGTTGATCGCAATACTTACAACGCCTTCTGTGAAGTAGTTTAAGTTTAATTTGTGATCAAGCATCATTCTCATCAGTCTTCCTTTCTCATCTTCATTCATCGTGATTTTTACCGTATCAAAGATCGGTTCTTCCACGATTTCATATCCTAAAGCTTTCAGACCTCCCTTCAAAGCGTTGGCTTTGAAATGAATCTGATCTGCGATATAATTTAATCCTTTCGGACCGTGATAAACAGCGTACATTCCAGCCATAACGGCTAAAAGAACCTGAGCTGTACAGATGTTTGACGTTGCTCTTTCTCTCTTGATGTGCTGTTCTCTCGTCTGTAAAGCCATTCTTAAAGCACGTCTTCCGTACACATCCTGGGAAACTCCGATAATTCTTCCCGGAATATCTCTCTTATAATCTTCCTTACAAGAGAAGAATGCTGCGTGAGGACCACCGTAACCCAATGGAATACCGAATCTCTGCGTTGTTCCAACTGCGCAGTCAGCGCCCATTGAAGCCGGAGATTTTAACTTCACCAAAGCCATCGGATCACACGCTACAACCACCTGAAGATCTAATTTTTTATATTCAGCGATGTCATCTGTATAATCTAAAACAATTCCGTTTTTACCCGGATACTGCAATAAAACCCCGAAATAGGAACCATCCAGTTCATGTGTTTTATGATTTCCTTCTACAATTTCGATTTCAAGACCTTCCGCTTTTGTTTTTAATACAGATACTGTCTGAGGAAGCACAAGATCGGAAACAAAGAATTTATTGGCTCCTGCTTTTTTCTGATCTTTCGTTCTGTTGTTGAAGAACATATGCATTGCTTCTGCAGCAGCCGTAGATTCGTCTAATAATGAAGCATTTGCCAAGGCAAAACCTGTAAGATCACATACAACAGTCTGAAAATTAAGAAGCGCTTCCAGTCTTCCCTGTGCAATTTCCGCCTGATAAGGAGTATATGCTGTGTACCAACTCGGATTTTCAAAGATGTTTCTCTGAATAGCCGATGGCAACAACGTGTTGTGATATCCGAACCCGATGTAGCTTGTATAATCAGTGTTTTTCGATGCTAATTCCTTAGAATGGATCAGCATTTCATATTCTGAAAGCGGTTCTGAGATTTCAAGATCTTTTTCTAAACGGATAGAAGAAGGGATGGTTTGAGAGAGAAGCTCCTCGATACTTGAAACGCCAACTTTTTCCAGCATTGCCTGTTTATCGGCTTCATTTAAGGAAATGTGACGGCTCACAAACTGTTCTGTATTCATTTTTATTTATTAGATTTTGTTTGTAAAAAAGATTCGTAAAATTACGATTTTTTAGAAAATTGTACAACTAAATTAAAATCATAAATAAATAATATAAAGTATTTTAACTTATTTAAAATTAAAGCCTTTTTGTTGTCTTTTTAGATGTAAAATCTGTTAAAAATTATGTTTTTAAATAAATATTAATAACTTTTAACATTGAGTGTTTTGAAGATAATCATCGCTGGTTTTAGCTTATTATTTGAAACTTCATATATTGCAGCGAATTTTAAAATTACAATATTTATAAAACTAATAATACAAAAGGATATTTTAATATCTTTTACTAAACTCAAAATAATGAAATCAAGAGTAATAAAAACTTACAAAAAAGCAATAACAGGCTCATGCGGAAATACATTAATAAGTTATCCTTCAGAAGCTTTAATTGAAAAAGACAAAATATATACAGAACAAAAAGTTCTGATTCCCGAATTCTCTGTACCCGGAATTCTTGCAAAACCTGAACTAGAAGGATTAACCTTTCATTTCATGGCTTTTCCTACAATTTTTGAATATGCAGATTTCAGATTAATTGATAAAAATAAATACGAACTACTGGGTTTTAATGGTGAATCGGTTCCTGAATTCACTCCTGAACTTTTGGAGAAATATACTGAAGCAATGGAAATTCATTTTGAGGAAAGTAATGAACCAGCAACCTATGTAGAAAATGAAGAGGATCAATATGCTAAAGAAAATATTACACTTCTTACAGGTAAAGTAAAATGGCATTTCAGTAATTATCTGAGGAAGACAACTGAGGAAGAAAATGAAATACTTTATGAGCTCGAAGAGGAAGATGAGCTTGAATACGAAAATTTTGAAGAAAATTTTAACTATGCCACAGATTATAGTCTTCCTGTCTTCAAAGATGAAAATGGGAATACTCTGGAATTCGTCTGCCGCATTTACGCGCCGCATTTTCCGGGAACGCATTATATATTTTATTCGGAAGAAACAAAGTTAGTACGCCAGTTTTCGCAGTTTCCAAAAAGAAGAAATCGTAAGATTTATTTTAAAAAGACTAAAGATAAAATTATGGGGGTTTTAGAAGAAATGTCAGACCCTTCAAAAGTTCTTGCAGATCCTTTTTATTTTGATCAGCAGATTTTGTTACCAAAGTACAGTTTTCCGGGTTCTGTTGTAGATAAGAAATTTTCAGGTCTGAGATTTCATTTTGTTATGGCGCCTGTTTTTAATTCAGTCTTGGATTTTAGACTGACAGAAGATAATAAATACGAGTTACTGCGTTTTGATGATAAATCACCTGAAAATTTTACGCCAGAATTTATAGAATGGTGCAATAATGAGATTGATGATTATTTTAATGAAATTCCCGAACAGTCAGTTTACTTTACAGGTGATTCTGAAAAAAGTTCAGGTGATTTAATACTAACTTTTGGTACAGAATGTTCTTGGGATCAACAGGACTATATGAGAGAGAAAACGGAAGAAGAAGTTCAGGCAGATAATGATGCTTATCATATGAACATGAGAGATTCTTTTCAGGATAACGATTATGTTACAGATCTTGATGCACCTGAACTGAAGGATGAAAATGGAGAAACAATGAAATTTATATCGAAACTCTATGCCGGTAATGTATTCGGAACTTACTATTTATATTTTTCACCAAAAACACGATTAGTACGACAGTTTTTTCAATGTACTTGAGTCATTTAGAAAATTTTTTAAAGATTAATTTCATATATAAGTTGTTCTAAATTTGTTTGAAACTTTAACAATATCAATTAAAAAATCCTCCAAAATTTAAATTTGGAGGATCTATTTATAGTAGGGCAATGTTAATTTATTGAAGGTTAGGCTGTTTTATCAAATCTTCAATCTTCAAAATAACATCATCAATATCAAAAGGTTTTGGGATAAAAACATCCGCTTTGCATGAGTTTACAACGTTTGCCGCTTTTGCATGAGCGCTGATAATCATTACGGGAATATGAGAGGTTGCGGGATTTTCTTTGATCTGGTTGCATAAATCTGTTCCCAAACCATCCGGTAATTTCACATCCATGATAAAAATATCGGGAACTACGGATTGATCTCTGTTGTTAAATACTTCAGCATTGGCGAAAGAACGAACGTCATAATTCTCAAATGACAGGAGTAGCTGCAATGCATCTCTGATGCCTGTCTCATCTTCAACGATAAAAATTGTTTTCATATTCGTTGCATCGCAAAAACAAAGCCAATCTTAAACGAAATCTTAAATTAATGAAAAATTGAAGATCAATTTTATCTGATTCGGAAGAAATCGATTAATAATATTCATCCATATAAGTTATTTTCTTAAAGGAATACTTTTTGTAATCTCTGAGAAACAAAATCACAACTTAAAATATATGAAACATTATTTTCTACCCATGTTAACTTTGCTGACGTTGAGCTGCAAAGAAAATAAAACAGAAAAAACAGAGGGCAATACCGCCGTTACCAAAACCGATACGCTGAAGCTTCCTGCACCGGATGAAAAAAACAGCAAGACAAAATTCAGCAACGTATTGGGATGGTCTAAAGGAAAAGCGCCTGTTGCTCCTGAAGGATTTACCGTAACAAGATTTGCGGAAAATATTAAAAGCCCCAGAAATATTATTCAGGCTGAGAATGGAGACGTATTTGTGGTGTTGTCTAATTCTGAACGTACTGTTTCGGAGAAAATTAAAAATGACATCAGTGGTAAGAGTGATGCTGAAGTAGACGGAAAATCTGCCAACCGAATAATCCTTTACCGTGATACCAACAAAGATGGTATTCCGGAATCTTCCAGCGTATTTTTAGCCAATTTAAATCAGCCATACGGAATGCTCATCATCAATGATCAGTTTTATGTTGCCAATACAGACGGATTATGGGTTTATCCTTACAAACTGGGAGATGTAAAGATCACTAAGCCAGGGAAAAAAATCGTAAGTCTTCCTGCGGGTGGATACAACAATCACTGGACAAGAAATCTCATTGCCAATAAAGATCAGTCTAAAATTTATATTTCTGTAGGATCGGGAAGCAATGTAGGGGAAAACGGAATGGATAAAGAGGTGAGAAGAGCCAATATTTTAGAAGTAAATCCCGATGGAAGCGGGGAGAAAATTTATGCAGCAGGTCTCAGAAATCCTGTCGGAATGAGCTGGAATCCTTTAACCGGAGAACTCTGGACTGTTGTAAATGAAAGAGATGAATTAGGAGACGATTTAGTTCCGGATTATCTTACCAGTGTAAAACAGAATGCTTTTTACGGTTGGCCGTATTCTTACTTCGGTAAAAACGAAGATCCGCGAAGAAAAGGAGAAAGACCCGATCTTGTACAGAAAACAATAGTTCCGGATGTACCTTTAGGAAGCCATACCGCATCTTTAGGTTTAACATTTTATACAGGTTCTCAGTTTCCGGAAAAATATAAAAACGGAGCTTTCATAGGACAGCATGGATCATGGAACCGCTCATCTTTGGTAGGGTATCAGGTTGCTTTTGTCCCTTTTAAAAACGGAAAACCTTTCGGTTCATATCAGCCTTTTCTTACAGGTTTTATAGCAAATGAAGCAAAAGGAGATGTTTACGGAAGACCGGTTGGTGTTTTGCAGATGGCAGATGGATCTTTACTGGTCGCAGATGATGTAGGAGGAATCGTCTGGAAAGTATCTCGTAAAAATTAATGAAATTCAATAGATTATCAGAAAGCAGTCATTCAGGGCTGCTTTTTTATTAACCACATCGTTTTCATAGCAAATAAAAAATAGAGCCTGAATGATCAAGCTCTATTTATTTGATTTAAAAGTTCTTTTACCTTCCGTAAAATATTTTACAATGCTTTGCTGTTAAGATTGGTGTCTGCAACCTTTGTAAGCAGCTCATCACACTTTTTTTCTTCCTCCAAAGTGCTTAAAAGATGTTGAAGACAGTCTTTTTCTTCCAGTACTTTTGCGAAAGCCGCTAAAGTTCCGTAGGTGGCAATTTCATAATGCTCAACCTTCTGTGCTGCGGCAATAATTCCGGCATCTCTTACAGCTCCGGGTTCTGTTTCTTCGATAATGCTTTTTCCTTCATCCAGTAAACCCTGCATCGCATCACATTTTTTAGCCTGCGCTTTCTTGCCCAGAGCTTTGAAACATTCTTCCAGTCTTTCCACATGACCTTCGGTTTCTGTGATGTGGTTTTCTATAGCAGTTTTCAGCTTTTCATGCGTTGCATTTTTCATCATGGTAGGCAAAGCTTTTAGTAAAGCTTTTTCTGCCCAGTAAATATCTTTTAAAGAATCCTCAAAAAGGTCTTTCAGCTCTTTTGCTGCATTTTTCTTTGCAGGCGTTTTTGCGGCTGCCTTTGTTGAGGTTTTAGCGTTTGATTTTACATTTGTTTTCGCTGACGTCGGTTTTTTCGCAGGTGTTTTTTTTGTTGCGGTCTTCGTTTCCATAATATACTATTTTAGTGTTTGGTTGCTGGTGAATCTGCAACTATAAGACCACTTTGGCTCAAAACACACAACTGTGGTATGAAAAGATCAGACGAAGATTTTTCTGTTGATAATTTTCAGATAATTTTCCTTTTCAAGTCTTTTCACTGCTCTCACCACTGTTTCCACTCTTAAAGCAGTAATAGCGGCAATTTGCTGTCGGGTCAGCGGAACTTCGTATGAATATTTCGACTGGTCTTCATAAAAACTTTTATGATAATCTAAAACGCCTACGATTCTTGTTTCCGGACGAAGAGACGAATTGTTTTCCAGCATAATATATTTGTAATAAAGTCTTTCGGACAAGAATTTGTTGATGTCTCTTGAAATTTCAGGATTTTCGTCTAGAAGCTTTACGAAATTTTGTTTCGAAAGTCTTAATACAGTACATTTTTCAAAAGTAACGGCATTTACTGGATAGGTCTGATCAATGAACAGCAAAAGTTCGCATACACTCAGTCCTCTGTCCAGAATGGCAAGAATAAGTTCCCTGCCTTCATCATTGTAATGGTTCAGTTTTATTCTGCCTTCTACAACCTGATAATAATATTTTGGTTTTTCCCCTTCATTAAAAATGGTTTGATGGCGATCGAAAGTTTCTTCTTCTGCGCCATAGTGGAGTAAAAGTTCTTCTGATATTAGCATATATAAGATTTTGTGATGATAATGATGGTATTGGCGGAAGCGGATTAATTAAATTTAAAAATAAAAAAATCATACCATTATAAAGAATATCACAATATTCTGTTGTCTGATTGGGGAAATTATGCTAAGATTCAGACATTTATTTTTTCTATGTGAATGTATAATTACGCATAAAACTTTCAAACAAAACAAAAATGTCTGAAAGTTTTTACGAATTTTAAAATTTGTTGGTAAATATATTTATGAATGCCTTTTGTGGGCAACCAAATCCATTACTTTTCCAATATCTTCATTTCTGTATTCCGAGTATACGTGCGAATGAAAATCATTCAGTTTTCTGAGCAATTCCAGAAGTTCGGTTTTTTCTTTATTTTCCAGTTTTCCGGCAAGAATTCTCGACGTCATATTTACCTTTTCAACAGAACGGTGGAAATAATCTTCACCTTTTTCGGTGATGTTGAGACGCTTGCTTCTTTTATCTTCGCTGTCGTTCTTTTCTTCGATTAAGCCATATTCCAGAAGACGTTTGATGATTTGGGTTCCCGTCTGTTTTTCGTGCCCGTTTCTTTCAATCAGTTGAATTTTAGTAAGATTCGGTTCATCTTTCAGTCGGTAGAGATAGGTAAATTCTTCATTGGCGAGTTCAGGAAAATCATTCAGTCCCTTTCGGATCAGTTGTTTAGAATAACGTCCCAAAAGCAGAACCTGTTTGCAGATTTCATTTTCTGTGAACGAAACCTGATGCTGTTCATTTTTAAAAAGCTTGGTCGGACTCTCTTTTCTGTATTTTTTATCATTCAGCCAAAGACGGAAATCCTCGACCGTAGAGTGAGGTTTATAAGCTTCGGAATTTTCAAATTCTTTAACCTGATGCAGCAAATCAATGAAAAAATCAGTATTCATAGTGCAAATTTAATCTAAGTATTTTAAATATTTTTTTATAATCTTATAAAGAGGTTTAAGAATCTAAATCCTCCAACGCTCCAACTCTCCAACGCTCAAACCCCTCCAACTCTCTCTCAATAAAGTTAAAGTTTCACACTTCCCATTCCGCCATCAATTCCGAAAACCTGTCCTGTGATCCACGACGATTTATCCGAAACAAGGAAAGCCGTCATTTCCGCGATTTCTTCCGCCGTTCCCACTCTTTGCAACGGATGTCTTTTCGCAGACGCTTCTCTTTTCTCGGGTGTTGCTAAAAGCTGTGATGCTAAATTCGTGTCCGTTAAAGATGGTGCAATCGCATTGACCCTGATTTTCTGAGCCGAAAATTCTGCCGCCAGACTTTTCGTAAGACCTTCTACAGCGTTTTTACTCGCCGCAATCGAAGCGTGAAAAGGCATTCCCAATTTTGCTGCCACTGAGCTGAAAAGCACAACAGAGGCACTTTCCGACTTTTTAAGATTCGGCAACAGTTTCTGAATAATTTTAACCGCTCCCAAAACATTGATTTCAAAATCATTCTTAAAATCATCCACAGAAAGTCGGTTAAAAGGTTTTAAATTAATGCTTCCCGGTGCATAAACCAATCCATCCACCACTTCAGGGAAAGTAATTTCATCTAAATTTCCCGAAAGAATATCCATTGCGTGAAATTCAATATTCGGATGACTCAGTTCAGGATTTTCCGTTCTGGAAATTCCAATGATTTTGTGTTGTTCTGCAAGAATTTTTGCCGTTGCTAATCCGATTCCCTTTCCGCAACCGATGATGATTATATTTTTCATAATGATTTATTTTTAATTTTTTGAACATGAAGGTTTTATTTCGAGACACTTCGACAGGCTCAGTGTGACATCTCTAATACAGCTCATTTAATAATCTGCATTGTGAGACTAATCTTGTTAAGGTTTTTATTTACAATGCTTTTTTGCTCTTTTGCAAAACTTTATTTCCAAACAATTCTTTTGTGCCTTTTGCGGTTAAATCAACTACCTTTTCGATATTTTATTATTGCTGATAATTCGCTGTCTGCTGCATTTAAAGCGATCGATTTCTTCACTTCTTTTCTTCAGGTGTTTTTGGCTCACTCCCGAATTCACTCTTTTTCTCCAAAGTTTAAAACTCGATTCCTTCAGTTCCGAACGCATCAGTTCAATTACTTCCGATTCGCTGATTCCGAACTGGAATTGTATCGCTTCAAACGGCGTTCGGTCTTCCCACGCCATTTCTATGATTCTGTCGATTTCTTTTATGTTGAGGTTTGTATTCATTTTTTGGATTTTGATAAATATTCTATCAATTGCATCGGGCTTTAGCCCGATGTTGAAGTTTAATTTACAAAAGGCTTTAGCCGAAATATATTTTAAGTTTTGGCTAAAGCCAACCATTTTATTTCTTTTTGCAAACGGGTTAAAACCCGTTCCTATTGATATTAAATTCTTTTATTTTTAAAAAATCATTTCAGATTTCCAATAAATTCCTTCGCCGTCTTAAAATGCTGTTTTCGTTTTTCTTCAGGCATTTTCTCCAGTGTTCTCAGCATCATTCCCAATCTTGGGTTTTTGGCAAAAAAATCTTTATTGTCGTTGATAAAATTCCAAAACAGCCCATCCCATTGTTCCGCCCATTCTCCGTCAGGATAATCACTCATTTTTTTTATATAATTGCTTCCGCTGATGTACGGTTTCGTGCTCATCTTTCCGCCGTCTGAAAAACTGCTCATCCCATACACATTCGGAACCATCACCCAATCGAAAGAATCGATGAACATTTCCATAAACCATTGATAGACTTCATCCGGATTGAACTGAGCAAGATTCATAAAATTGGCAAAAATCATCAGTCGTTCGATGTGATGGGCATAACCTGTTTTCAGGATTTTCTGGAGCGAACTGTCAATCGGGCGGATTCCTGTTTTGGCGGTGTAAAAAGACTCCGGAAGTTTTTGCTTGTGTTTCCAGTAATTTTTATTCCGCTGATACGTTCCCTGATAAACATAAACCCCGCGAACAAATTCTCTCCAACCCAGAATCTGGCGGACAAAACCTTCCAAAGAATTCACCGGAATATCGTGATCTTTTGCAAATGAAATCGCTTTTTCCAGCACATTTTCAGGTGTTAAAAGTCCGACGTTCATTAATGGAGAAATCACACTGTGATGCAGAAAATATTCCTTTTCCACGATGCTGTCCTCGTAAACGCCAAATTCCAGAAAGCGGTTTTCAAGAAACTGTTCCAGCCAATGTTCAGCTTCCTTAAAAGTAGTCGGGTAGAGCTGTTCATCCGTAAGCGTTCCGTAATTCTTTGCAAAATGCTTTTCGGTATATTGTTTTGCTTCCTCGTAAAATTCATTGTTTTTCGGAAAATGAATTGCGGGCGCTTTTTTATTTTTCGGATATTTTTTCCGGTTTTCGGTGTCGTACGTCCATTTTCCGCCCAAAGGTTTTCCGGCTTTCATCAGGATATTTCGGGTAATTCTTTGCTGCTTATAAAAATCAGTCTGATGATAAGATTTTTTACCCTCAAAATAATTTTTCAGGTCTTCTTTGGTATTGATGAAAAGCGGACTATCCAAAATTTCGAGTTCCAGTTTTGTTTTTTTTAATCTTTTTTCCAGCCAATTGTCGCAAACATCCGTTGTTTTTATCGTTGTAAAATTTTCTTTTTCAAGTTTCGGAATTAAATTTCGGATGTCGCTGAATTTCGATGAACTTTCAACATATTCAACTTCAAAACCTGCCTTTTTTAATTCAGTTTCATAAAATTTCATTGTCGAACGGTGAAACGCAATCTTCTGTTGATGAAATGAATACTGTTTAAAAAACAGAAATTCCTCTATCAAAAATACAGGCTGACTTTTATCCAGATAATCCGTATCCTCGAAAAGCTGATGCGGAAAAATCAATTGGGCGGTATGTTTTACTGCTTTAGCCATAAACGTCTGAATTTTTGATTGGAATCATACATTTCTGCCTGTTTTTCAGGGTTAAAAGTCCGGTCACGATTGTCATTTCCGACTCCGGCAAGATACATCCAGTTGCCGTAATTGCTGTGAACATCATAATCAATCAGCATTTCCTCAAAATACGCCGCTCCGATTCTCCAATCATGTTTCAGAATTTTGCAGAAATAGGAAGCTACATTTTGACGACCGCGATTGCTCATCCATCCTGTATTTTTCAGTTCAAGCATATTCGCATTCACGAAATCGGAATCCGTTTCTCCATCCTTCCATTTTTGAATCAATGTTTTATTGTTTTCCGCGAAATATTTTTGATGATTAATTCCGCTTTTCCAGAAAATCAAATCTTTATACTGTAAAGAAACATATCTGAAAAAATCCCTCCAAAGCAGCTCAAAAATCAACCAATACGTTGAATCATTGGCTCCGAATTCTTCCTCATATTTTTTTATTTCGTGGTAAATAGTTACCGCAGAAAGGCTTCCATCCGACAGCCAAGCCGAAAATTTCGAACTGTAATCTGTTCCCACCAAACCGTTTCGGGTTTGCTTGTACTGACTCAGATTCTGTGTTTCCGAGAAATAATGATGCAATCTTTTCAATGCTTCATTTTCTCCGCCCGAAAAAGGAAAAGCAGTTCTTTCGTCCGTTTCAAAATCTTCAAAACCGAGCGATTTTAACGAAATGGTATCACTTTTAAAATGAATTTCCGATTTATCGGACATCAAATCTTCCGATTCAAATTCAGGGCGGATCAGCATATTTTTTTCAATTTTCTGCCGGAACGCGGTAAAAAGCATCGGAATTTTATCCAAAGTCTTAAAAACAAAAAGCGGATGAACCAGAAACTGAGAATACGATTTTTCCCAAACGGCAGCCGGAACCAGACTTCGGATTTTCGTCTGAAGTTCCGTTTCCTCTTTCGTCCATTCTTCCTGACAGAAAATCTTCACGATTTCAAATTCCTCGGAAATTTCTTTGAAAACATCTTCCGTTTTGCCGTATTTAACTAAAAAAGGAATCTTCTGTTTCGCTAAATTCTGCTTTAAATTTTCTACACTTTCCAACAAAAATTTTGCACGGTATTTTCCGATTTTTCTTGAACCGAACTGTTTTTGAGCAAAAAATTCAGCGTCAAAAACATACACCGCAAGAAAAGGTAAGTCTTCCTGCATCACATTGTATAAGGATTCTGAATCTCTCGTTCTCAAATCTTTGGTGAACCAGAGGATGTTGATTTTTTGTTTTTTCGGCATCTTTCGCTGCAATATTTTACTTCGTCCCAGTTTTTTTTCCACTTTTTCCGCCAGTTGAAAGGCAGTCCGCAGACTTCACAGATTTTGGAGGGTAATCCTGAAGGCATATTTTTTATATTAAACTTTAATTCAGATACAATTGTAATGTTAACAGGTCGCTCCTACGGAGCTTCCTTTTTACGGCTTTCTATTTTCTTTTAACAGTACATTCCTACGGAATTTTATATTGCTCCGATAGGAGCGACCTGTTAATGATTCATTTATTCCAACAAAATCGTTTTCAAACCTTTCGGCTCTTTTAATAACCTGTAATTCATCAAAATCTTTTATGACTTTTGACTCCGTCGAATCTTCGATTTACGGTTAAATATCACTTACAATAATTTTTGAAATTATTAATCGCCACGTCTTTCGCTTTCAGATCGTGCATCATATTATACAATCCGAAAAATGTTCGGTTCAGGTAAATAAAATGTCGGGAACCGCGGTTGGTATTCATTCCTTTCATATCACTTGCTTTCGCGTATTTTTGACCCAAATCGGCAATCTCCTGAAAGAATGATTCGTCTGAAAAGTCAAATTTTTCCTGATTAAAAGGCCTTGTAAACAGTTCCAGCAATTCATAGAATAATTTGGCAAAAAACTCTTTTTCTTTTTCTGAATCTTCTGCTCGAAGAATTTCCAAGGTGAATAATTTCTCACGGAAAATCTCAGGATTTTTTAAATTTTCTTCTTTCGCCAGTTCGAAATACGGAATGTAAAAATCTTCCGGAATTTCTTTGATACAGCCGAAATCGATAACCAATAATTCATTGTTTTCCGAAATCAGGAAATTTCCCGGATGCGGATCGGCGTGAACTTTTTTCAGAATATGCATCTGATACATATAAAAATCCCAAAGTGTCTGTCCGATTTTATTCAAATCCTCCTGCGAATTCTGCTTTTTGGTAAACTCAGAGAAATGAATTCCGGACATCCAGTCCATCGTAATGATTTTCTCACACGAATATTCCTGATAATAATGGGGGAATTTCACATTCGGAAGATGACTGCATTCTTCTGCAAAATGCTGACTGCGTTTGAGCTCCAGATTGTAATCAGTCTCCTCAAACAGTTTGTCTTCTACTTCCTGAAAATAAGATTCCGAGCCTTCTTTTTTAATGTTGAACATCTTCATTGCAATCGGCTTAACCATTTTCAGGTCGCTCGAAATACTTTCTCTTACGCCGGGATACTGAATTTTCACAGCTAGTTTTTTGCCGTCTTTTTTTGCCGTATGAACCTGTCCGATGCTCGCTGCATTAACCGATTCGGCGGAAAATTCATCAAAAATATCTTCCGGATTTTTCCCGAAATATTTTCGGAATGTTTTCTTCACCAAAGCACCCGACAAAGGCGGAACCGAAAACTGCGAAAGAGAGAACTTCTCCACATACTCCACCGGAAGAATGTTTTTTTCCATACTCAGCATTTGAGCAACTTTTAGCGCAGAACCTTTCAATTCTTTTAAGGAATCGTAAATATCTGTTGCATTGTCCTCATTCAGAATTTTGCGCGCTTCATCTTCATCTTTTGTTATTTTATTTCCGTAATATTTTAGGTAATTGACGCCGACTTTTGCTCCTGCTTTGAGCAGGCTGCTTGTCCGTTCCAATTTTCCTGTAGGAATTTTATTTAATGTTTTCATTTTTAAATTTTGTTTGTCAAATGTTTTTAACGAAATGTTCGCAATGATTTTTTTTAATTGCTAACTGTTTTTAAGTTCGCCAGGTGTTGTTTTAAGCTCCTTTAGGAGCTTTATCTGTGTAGAAAAAGGATATATTTCCCATTTTGGAGCACTCCGTAGGAGTGCTATTTTTAATTTATCTCTGAATTTTAGATTGAGCTTCTACGGAGTTCTCTTCAACGCAATTATTCGTAATTTCTACACAGATTCCGCACCTACGGAGCGCACTATTCTCTAGATTATTTTCATTCATTTTCGCAGCCGAATACTCATTTTTTTACCTTTAATTCTTGAATCTGCGAATCTCGCAGCCCGACCTGAACGGAGCTCTTTTTGTAGACCAATGGCTGAGGAATTGAAGTCATTGGTTTGCAAAAAAGCGGGAGTGGAGGGCGGAAATAGCTGCCCAAATAAATATTAGCTTATTCGAAACCAAAAGCCAGTTGCCAATTGCTATTCATCAACTCATTTTAAACTTTTCTTTCCACAGAAACTTTCCAAGATCAAAAACTTTTCTTAACGGTTCATTATCCATCAATTCAAAACCTGTGTCAATGGTTTTTTCGATAAAAATATCGGTTTTTTCGAAATCCGGAGAAGTGTCTTTTTTCCAGAAATCAATGGCAGAAACCAAATGGAGCCAAAGTGCTTCCTGTCTTGATTTTTCGTTGAATTTTCGGATGTCTTCCTTCGCTTTTTCAATCATTTCCCATTCGTTGAAATCGAGAGTATTAACAAATTGTTTGTGCGTTTCCCTAAGATTCTGAAGGGTTTTGATGCTCTGGATTTTATTGCTTCCCAAAATAGATAACACTAATGAACGGTTCATCGTAAGATTTTCAAAGAAAATGTAATACACATTCAGGAGTTTTTCTTTGGTTGTCACTTCGTTCGAAGAATTCACTTCCGAAGCGAGTTCCAGAGATTTCGTGAAAAGATGATTCAATATTTCTCTTTCGATCTGCTCGAATCCTGAGAAATAGTGGTAAAATTCTTTCTCCTCAAAATTGTTTTCTTTCGCAAAAAGGTAAACATTTTTCGGTTTTTCTCCGTGATTCAAAAGATAATCTCCGTATAATTCAAATATTTTTTCCTGCGTGATATTGGCTTGTTCTTGCATAATAGAATTTATTTATTGACAAATTTAGTAAATAAATTTACATTTAATTAAAATAAAGTATAAATTTGTACTATATAAACCATTTAATTTTTGAATTATGTTGACAATACAGGCACAATCGAATATACCTACAGATTTTGGAATGTTTACTGTTTATGCATTCTCAGAACACGAAGAAGACTGGAATCCGCACTTGGTTTGGGTAGCAGAAAACACAGATTTCAGCAAAACGGTAAATGTACGTTTTCACTCGGAGTGTATCACAGGCGAGATTTTTCATTCTAAAAAATGTGAATGCGGACAGCAATTAGACGCGGCAATGAAATATATGTCGGAAAACGGCGGAATGATTATCTATCTTCGACAGGAAGGGCGTAATATAGGAATCATCAATAAGTTAAGAGCATATGCGCTTCAGGAAAAAGGTTTTGATACGGTGGAAGCCAATTTAAAGTTGGGTTTGCCTGCAGACGGAAGAAATTTTGATGTAGCGGTGGAAATGCTTAAGATTCTGAATGTGAAAGAAATTAATTTGCTGACCAATAATCCGGATAAACTTAAATCTCTGGAAAACAGCGGAATCATTCTCAATCACAGAGTTTCTTTGGAAATAGAATCGAATGAGGTGAATGAAAGTTATCTTTCAAAAAAGAAAGATTATTTTGGACATCTCTTAGAAAAGGTATAATTTTCTCATTACGCTGAGAAACAAATTCCAGTCACCAAAACCAATCTTATGAAAAAAATTCTGCTTACCGGCGCTACCGGATATATCGGGAAACGAATGATTAACGTAATCGCTGCACAAGGTTATCAGGTAATCTGCTGCTGCAGAGATAAAAACCGTTTTTCTAAAAGTGTGGATATTGATGATGCTCAGATTGAAGTGGTGGAAGTGGATTTTCTGAAACCCGAAACACTGGAAAATATTCCGAAAGATATTTCCGGAGCGTATTATCTGATGCATTCGATGAGCAACAGCAACGATTATGCAGAAATTGAAAGACAATGCGCCGTTAATTTTTCAAATTATATTGAAACTACCGACTGTAAACACATCGTTTATCTTTCGGGTTTGGCGAATGAAAAAGAGCTTTCTCAACATCTGAGTTCAAGATTTGAAGTTGAAAAAATCCTGATGAAATGTAAAGTTCCGGCAACCGTTTTACGGGCTGGAATTATCATTGGTTCAGGAAGTGCATCGTTCGAAATCATCAGAGATCTGGTAGAAAAATTACCATTGATGGTGGCTCCGAAATGGCTTCACACAAAATGTCAGCCGATTGGAATTGCCAATGTTCTGGATTTTCTGATTTTTACTTTATTTAAAGAACAGGCGTATCACAGAAATTTTGACATTGGCTGTGATAATGTTTTGTCCTACAAAGAAATGCTTTTGGAGTTTGCCAAAATCAGAGGATTGAAAAGAAAGATTTTTACCGTTCCTGTAATGACTCCGAAATTGTCTTCGTACTGGCTGTATTTTATTACTTCAACATCCTATAATTTAGCTTCTGCATTGGTCGGAAGCATGAAGATTGAAGTCATCTGCAGACCGGAAAGCCTTGCGGAGATTAAACAGATTACCGGAGTTCAGCCTTTTTCTTATGATACGGCTTTAAGAAGAACGCTGGCTAAAATTCAGGACAACGAAATTGCCTCAAGCTGGAAAGACAGTTTTATCAGCAGCAGAAGCGATTCCAGTCTGAAAGATTATCTCGATGTTCCGAAGTACGGCTGTTTTGTAGATTTAAGAACTGAAGAATATGATGACCGTGAAAAATGTCTCCACAGAGTTTTTTCTTTGGGCGGCGCAAACGGATGGTACGGTCAAAGTCTCTGGAAGGTTCGTGGTTTTATGGATTTATTGGTGGGCGGACCGGGACTGAGACGCGGCAGAACGCATCCCGATAAACTTCATGAAGGCGATGCACTGGATTTCTGGCGTGTTCTGTATGCCAGCAAAGAAGAAGGGAAACTTATTCTTTTCGCAGAAATGAAGCTTCCTGGAGAAGCATGGTTAATGTTTAAAGTTTACAAGGGTAAACTTTGGCAAAAAGCGGTTTTTCGACCTCACGGATTAACCGGAAGATTATATTGGTACTCTGTTTTGCCGTTTCACGGAATTATTTTTAAAGGGATGGTAAGAAGACTGGCAGGAAAAATTTCTTGATTTCAAATATATCCGATTATTTTTTAAGAATTGGCAGCACATAAAAGTGTTGCCAGTTTTTTGTGTGATATCTCAGCGGTAAACATTTGAGGATTATATTTTTAACTAAATTTTAAATATTGCCTTAAACATCAGATAGAAAATTTTTATTAATCTTATTTCTATATCACTTTCATAATGCTTAATTTTAAAGCTTTAAACGTTTAAACATTTACTAATACATCATCATAATGGAAAAATACAGTTATGGTATGATCGGACTGGGAGTTATGGGGAGAAATCTCCTGTACAACATCGCCGATCACGGATTTTCTATTGCAGGATTTGATCTTGATCATGAAAAAATAAAAGATTTGGAAGAACAGAAAACTTCTGATATGAATATCAAAGGAATACCTTCTCTGGAAGATTTTGTATCGCAGCTGGAAACACCGCGAAAAATTATTCTGATGGTTCCTGCCGGAAAACCGGTAGATGCGGTATTAGAAAATCTTAAACCGATTTTGAGCGAAGGGGATATCGTAATAGATGCCGGAAATTCTTATTTCAAAGATACCGACCGACGTGTGGCAGATCTGGCTTCCCAAAAGCTTCATTTTATGGGAATGGGAGTTTCCGGAGGTGAAAAAGGAGCGAGAACGGGACCAAGCATTATGCCGGGCGGAGATCAGGAAGCATTCGGACTTTTACAGCCGATGCTGGAAGCCATTGCAGCCAAAGTAGATGGTGATGCGTGTACAGCCTACATGGGAAAAGGTTCTGCAGGAAATTATGTGAAAATGGTTCACAACGGGATTGAATATGCCATTATGCAGCTCATCAGCGAAGCGTATGATTTGCTGAGAAAAGGAGCAAAGCTTACAAATGATGAGCTTTATGAAGTGTTTAAAGAATGGAATAACGGAGATATGAATTCTTTCCTAATCGAAATCACAAGAGACATTTTCCAGCAGAAAGATTCTTTAACCGATGGTTATCTTGTTGATCAGATTTTAGATAAAGCAGGTGCTAAAGGAACCGGAAAATGGACTTCCGAACAGGCAATGGAAATCGGCGTTTCAATTCCGACGATTGATATTGCGGTAACTTCCAGAATTTTATCAGCTTATAAAGACGAAAGAATAAAAGCTTCTCAACTGTATTCTCACAGTGAAGTTGTAACTCCAGAGAACAAAGAAATTTTCATTAAAGAAGTGGGAGAGGCTCTGTATTTGTCTACACTAATCAGCTATGCACAAGGTCTGGCTTTACTGGTAAAAGCTTCCGAAGAATATCAGTTTGAAATTCCTCTGAAAGATGTAGTAAAGATCTGGAGAGGAGGATGCATTATCCGTTCTGTTTTATTGGAGAAATTCTATACTGCCTACACAAAAAATCCTCAGCTTTCCAATATTCTGCTTGATGAAAATATCGCAGCTATCGTTAAAGAAAAGGTTTCTTCATTGAGAAAAACAGCAGCTTTTGCAGTTTCAAACGGTATTTCAAGCTTAGGACTTCAGACGGCTTTAGGATATTTTGATGCCTATACCACAGAATCTCTTCCGGTGAATCTGATTCAGGCACAGAGAGACTATTTCGGAGCACATACCTACCAGAGAACCGACAGAGAGGGCGTTTTTCACACCAACTGGGAAAGTTTTAATCATTAAAATTCAGAAATGAGCGAAAATAAAGTTTTGCAGCCCACCACAATTATCATTTTTGGCGCAACAGGAGATTTAGCAAAAAGAAAACTTTTTCCTGCATTTTACAACCTGTATATAGATGGAAGAATGCCGAAAGGCTTTAACATCATCGCTTTGGGAAGAGCAGATAATTCCGACGAATATTTTAAAAATTACATCAGAGAAAACCTGAACAGTTTTTCAAGAAAAAAAGTAACTTCAGAAGACTGGGCGGGTTTTCAGGCGCACATAACGTATGTTCAGCATCAGCTTGATGAAGAGAGTTCCTATAAAAATCTTAATCAGAAGCTGGAAAGTTTTGACAAAGTCTACGGAACAAGAGGAAACAGACTTTTCTATCTTTCAATAGGACCCAATTTTGTGGCAACCATTTCCAATCATATTAAAAATGCATTGCTGGCTTCAGATCCTAAAAAAGACCGTATTATCATCGAAAAACCTTTCGGACACGATAAACAGTCTGCGATTGAACTGAACAGCCTTTTGGCTGATGCTTTTGAAGAAGAGCAGATCTACAGAATCGATCATTATCTTGGAAAAGAAACCGTACAGAATATTCTTGCCTTCAGATTCGGAAATGCTATTTTTGAACCTTTGTGGGATCGTAAACATATTGAATCTGTACAGATTACGGTAGCGGAGGAAGTAGGAGTGGAAACCAGAGGCAGCTTCTATGAACAGACTGGTGCATTGAGAGATATGATCCAGAATCACCTCTTGCAGATCCTTTGCATGGTGGCAATGGAACCGCCTGCTTCGCTCGAATCCGGAGAGATCAGAGATCGTAAAGTGGACGTATTAAAGTCTATCCGAAGAATTCCTGCGGAAAAAGTAGACCATTACGCAGTAAGAGGACAGTACGGAAAAGGATCGGTAAATGGCGAAAAAGCAAAAGGATACAGACAGGAAGAAGGGATTGCGCCGGATTCCAACACCGAAACTTTTGCAGCCGTAAAGTTCTATCTCGATAATGAAAGATGGCAGGATGTTCCGTTTTATGTAAGGACAGGGAAAAAGATGAAAGAAAAACATTCTTACATCACCATTCAGTTTAAGCCGCTTCCGCATTCTACGTTTTCAGAAAGCTCGCAACAATTGTCTGCCAATCGATTGATTATCAATATTCAGCCGCTAATGGACATCCGATTGCAGTTTATGGCAAAAAAACCGGGACTTTCTTTGGTTTTAAAACCTGTAGAAATGATTTTTGATAATTTTGCCTGTCAGGAAGATACGCCGGAAGCTTACGAAACCTTATTGCTGGATGCACTTTTAGGAGATTTAACCCTGTTTATGCGTTCCGATCAGGTGGAAGAAGCATGGGATGTGGTAAAAACCATTCAGGAAGCGTGGGCAAATGAAAAAGATGCCTCTTTCCCGAACTATGAAGCCGGAAGTTGGGGTCCTGAAGAAAGTACTGCTCTGGTAGAAAGACAGGGACATCACTGGGTTTAAAAATAAACTTGTGTTAAACTATTTCAGAATTAACCACAAAAGAAACGATAGACAATTTTAAAGTGAATTTCTATAATAATTAAAGCGTTCAAAGAATAAAAATCAAAGATTTTTAAAAACTGTGAGCTTTTTCATTTATAATTGTCAGCTTTAAATAAAAGTTTAGTTCATCTTTGGTGACTTTCGCGGTTAAATAAAAGTTTAAACAGATTTAATATAATAAAGAAAAAAGTAAAAATGAAGATTACCGTATTTAACGATTTAGATACATTATATAAAAAAGCTGCAGACCGTTTTGTAGATTTGGCCGAAAAGTCGATTCAGGATCACGACCGTTTTGTGGTGGCGCTAAGTGGAGGTTCCTCTCCGAAAGCTATCTTTAAGCTGTTGGCTTCCGGGGAATATGCAGATAAAATAGAGTGGAGCAAAGTCTTTTTTTTCTGGGTAGACGAAAGATGGGTTCCGTTGAATGACGAGAAAAGCAATGCTAAAATGACATTCGATACACTTCTCGATCATGTTTCCGTAACTAAAGATCACATTTTCCCAATGTATAAAGACGGAGTTTCTGCGGAAGAATTTGCTGCGGAATATGAAAATCAGATCAGAAATGTACTGGGAAATGATGGAAGTTTTGATTTTATTCTGTTGGGAATGGGAGACGACGGACATACAGCATCACTTTTTCCGGGAGAAAAAGTGCTTTTGGAAAAGGAAAAGTGGGTCGATGCGTATTACCTGAAACCTCAGGAAATGTTCAGAATTACCCTTACAGCTCCCATCATCAATAACGCAGAAAATATTTTGATCGTCACCTTTGGAGAAAGCAAAAAACACGCTCTGAATGAAGTTTTGAACGGGGTTTACAATCCGGAACTGTATCCGATGCAGCTTATTGAAAAAAGAGAAAGCGTAGAATTGTTCACAGACGAAAAAGCAAAAGGATAATCATTAAATTTAAACTTTTTTAAACTCTTTATTTGAACCACAGATTGAGCTGCTGTAGCTAAAGTTAATAAAGATTTTAAAGTTTTTTAAAACAAAAATATTCTTGTTGGAAAATGCAAAGAGGCAAGATTTCTATTAGTCTCAAATCTTTAAGGCGCAAGAAAATCAAAGATTTTCAATAAAGAATTGATGTTTAATTTTATCGTAGATAAAATCTTTTCTGGTTAAATTAATAATTGTTTAAATAGGTATTGCATATATTAAGCAGCGACGGCACTTGTGCCGTCGCTGCTTTCTTTAAAACCATAGTATAAATATTTACTTACCCTTTGTGATACGGACAGCCTGATGTCGCAGCCGGAGCATTTGAGGATATATTTTCCGGAGTTTTTGTTCCTTCAAAAAACTGCTCTTCTATAATTTTTCTCTGATCTTCAGGAATATCCTCCAGTTTTCGAAGCGTGTTCACCTGAATATGAGGCCAGCTTGTCGTTCCGCCGTCATCTCCGAAATGGAATTCAAAAAGAATAATCTGCTCATACTGAAGCTGAAGAATCTCTCTTCCGTTTTCCACAACCGTTTCGATCCACATTCTGAAATTTACCTCCACCGTCGGAACAAAACGGTTTACGAAAGGAACATTTAAAATCCCGCCTTGTGCGCCGGTCTTGTTTTTTGAAGACATCTGAAGAAAAACATAATTCTTAACTTCCTGTCCGCTGAGCGTATCTCTTAATCTCAGATCCGGTCTTACCGAATAAGGATAAAGATCGTGTGCAAGAATTCTCTGCGTATAAATTTTATTTTCTCCCGGATCATTTTGGTCATTCAGCGTTTCGTGAACCCAAGCCGGAGCGGGCTCATCCAGATTGATAGGATGCGTTTCACTCGCTCCTGCTCCTCCCATCGTTGGCGAAACAGAAAGGAAATCGTAATTCCATGCTTTATCGCCTTCCGGAAACTGCGGAGCTCCCTGAACAAGATAATTGGATTGGGAAGGAACAATGTCGCCCAGTAAAGTGATCGTGCTTCCGTGAGGAATCACTCCGCTTCGCGAAATAGAATAATCCGGAATAAAATACGGTCCGCGATTACCCGCTCCCGGTTTCAGTTCTTTTGCCGGAATGATCTCATAATATTCCTGTCCTTCCTTCAGTTCACTCATCAGAATATACAGAGGATTGCCGTTTTCATCTTTCACCTGTACCAAAGGTTCGTTTCTGTATTCGCCTTTGTACCCGTAGTTTTTGTAATCCTCCTCATCAAAAGCATGAATTCCGCGGTCTCTTTCTATAGATTCCTTTGTGGCTGCGTGATTGTAGACATCACTCAGCCAGAGATACATTCCGTTTTCTTCATGAATAGGCGTGTACAGCAAATCCGGATTATCTTTTTGGGTATTTACACTTTTAATGCTTTGCTCATACTTTATAGCCCCGCAGAAAAGCTCATTTGCCCCGCCACGATTGCGCACACCTCCCGGAACAAGAGAAAAAACCAGTTTTTCAATGTATTCTTCACATTCGAAGCTGAACTTTCCCGGAATTGTTCCCGAATTCGTTCCCGGTGAAGGCATAATCGTGGTATGAACGCCGCTTCCGTTCATTGTTCTGTCGATATTTTTATTGTAATCGGCGTTGTAGCTCACCCAGGTTCCGTCCAGAGCCTTTAAAATTCCATAGTCTACATTATCTACAATCTGGTTCAGATTTTTTTCTCTGAAAGGAATCAGCGGATCATCGATCGTGAGTTTGGAATACCCTTTCATAAGGTTTTCCAGAAAACCCTGAGAACTGTCTGCGGATGTTCTCAGAAACAGGCTTTCCTGCTCAATACTTTCTTTTTGTCTTTTCAGCATGGTAATTTCGTTTTTATAATGATTAGTTTTTTTTTGATTCTGAAAATTATTTTAAACTTCAAAATAGAGGTTTAAAGATTTCCGAAATCATCAGTTTTACTCTTCAAAATTAATCAGTCTGGGAAAGAAAAAAGTCAGTAGTTTTACTTAATTGTGCAGTGTAAAGAGAATTTTTCGTAATTTAAAAATCAATAATGAAAGATAAATACATATTTTTCATTTGTTTGAATTTCTTAACTTTGTTCTATGAAAGACAAAGTAAAAAGAACGGTTTCGGATTTTAACAGCGAATTGAAATTAAAAGGATTCCGTGCTTTTCAGATAGAGCAGGATACTAATGAAACCCGCACTTACAGCCGCAAAGAATTCTACAAGATTTGTCTTACTACCGGTAAAAGCAGAATTCATTATTCAGATAAAACCTTTGAGCAGGAAGGAACCATTCTGTTTTTCGGAAATCCCCATATTCCGTACTCCTGGGAAACGATTTCTTCAGCTTATGCAGGATACACCATCCTTTTTTCTGAAGAATTCTTTAAAAATTCCGAACGTTCAGAAAGTCTTCAGCAATCGTCATTTTTTAAGATCGGCGGAACTCCTGTTTTGAAAATCACTGAAGAACAGAGAGACTTTCTCAATACCCTGTTTAAAAAAATGATTGCCGAGCAGGAAAGCGATTACCTTTATAAAGATGAACTCATCCGAAATTACATCAGTCTCATCATTCATGAGTCTTTAAAGCTTGAACCTGCGGAAAATATAGATCAGAATCAAAATGCGGCATCCAGATTAACTTCCGTCTTTCTTGAATTGCTGGAAAGACAATTCCCGATTGAAACAACAGATCATCCGCTGCAACTCAAATCCGCTCAGGAGTTTGCGAAAAATCTTAATGTTCATGTGAACTATCTTAACCGTTCTGTAAAGGAAATCACAGGGAAATCCACCACATCGCATATCACCGAAAGAATTCTTACCGAAGCAAAAGCTCTGTTGCAGCATACGGACTGGAATATTTCTGAAATTGCCTTTGCACTTGGGTTTGATTATCCTACTTATTTCAACAATTTCTTTAAAAAACAGACAGGAACCAATCCGAAAGCTTTCAGATCTGCTGAAGTTTGATTTTCTTAATTTTTGGTTTGATTATCATTACCTGCTGCGCTCTTGCGGTTTCTAATTTTGTATCATCAATTTTTAATTAAAAATCCGGATATGAAAATAATTACCGCTGCGGTGGTTTTGTCCTCCATGTTGATCGGACAGGCATTTGCGCAAAAAAATCAGACCAATCAGAAAAAAATGAATACAACAGAACAGAAAGAACATTACACTTTTACCCTGAGTGATAAAGTGGTAAGAAAGAAAGTAAGCTTTAAAAACCGTTACGGAATTGTACTTTCAGGAGATTATTATCTTCCTAAAAATAAAGAAAACGAAAAACTTCCTGCTTTGGCGATCAGCGGACCTTTCGGAGCCGTGAAAGAACAGTCTTCGGGTTTATACGCGAATCAGATGGCAGAAAAAGGCTTTGCAGTGATTGCCTTCGATCCTTCCTATACCGGCGAAAGCGGAGGAGAGCCGAGAAATATTGCTTCTTCGGACATCAATACGGAAGATTTCAGTGCGGCAGTAGATTTTCTGGGTTTGCAGAAGAATGTTGACCGGGATAAAATCGGGATCATCGGAATCTGCGGTTTCGCAGGCTTTGCATTGAATGCAACCGCCATAGACAAAAGGGTAAAAGCAGTTGCCACGACAAGTATGTATGATATGCCCCGTGTTTCTTCAAAAGGATATTTTGATAAAATGACTCAGGAAGAGCGGGATCAGATTCTTAAAGCAATGAGCCTGCAAAGATGGAAAGACGCTGAAAAAGGAACTCCGGATTATGGAAACGGTCCTAATGCAAACGTCTTAAAAGGGGATGAACCTCAGTTTGTAAAAGATTATTTTGATTATTATAGAACACCAAGAGGATTTCACGAACGTTCTGTTAATTCAAATCAGGCATGGACGAAAACAAACGGTTTTTCTCTGATGAATATTCCGATTTTAGCTTATATCAGAGAAATTTCTCCAAGACCGGTTCTTTTGATTGCCGGAGAAAATGCCCACTCCAGATATTTTTCTGAAGACACTTATAAAATGGCTGCAGAGCCTAAAGAATTAATGATTATTCCTAATGCGGTTCATGTGGATTTGTATGACAGAACGGAAGTAATTCCTTTTGATAAACTGGAAAGTTTTTTCAGAACAAATTTAAAATAATCGAGTGATCCGCCGATGAAAAAGCGGATCTTATGTTTAACTTTAAAACAATCAGACTTGAATTATAAAGAAAATATTTTCAGCAGATTACAGAATGGCGAAACGGTTTTGCCGGATGATCCTGAAATGCCTCATCTGATAGAAGCATTTTACGAAATCAAAAATAAGCTCAATCAGTTGAACAATTCTTCCGATCCGCATGAGATATCAGAACTGTTAAGTGAAATTACAGAAAAGAAACTTGAAAATGTAACGGTTTTCACGCCTCTTTACCTCAATTACGGAAAAGGGATTACCATCGGCAAAAATGTGTTCATCAATTTCGACTGTACATTTCTTTCTTTGGGAGGAATCACAATAGAAGATGATGTCCTGATCGGTCCGAAAGTCAGCCTGATCACAGAAAATCATCCTCTGGAACCTCAACACAGAAAAGGTCTTACGGGGAAATCTATCGTCATTAAAAAGAATGCATGGATAGGAGCCAATGTAACAATTCTGCCCGGCGTTACCGTTGGAGAAAATGCAGTCGTTGCTGCAGGAGCGGTAGTTTCCAAAGATGTTCCGGAAAATACAATTGTTGGAGGAATTCCTGCAAAAATTATTAAAACGATTGATTCCGTTTAAGTTTTTATTACCATGAAAAAAGCATCATTTATCATTCTGGCTCTTATATTGTCAGGATGTCAATATCATAAAAAAGAAACAATGAATACAGCAGATCTATTTAAAAAAGGAGAGCCGCTTCCGGCAGAATGGTTTACCGGAAAAGCTTTTCTTACTTCCTTGGTTTCAAAAGATAAAAACAATAATTTTTCCGCAGGAAGTGTTACTTTCGAACCTGAAGCCAGAACAAACTGGCATACGCATCCCAAAGGACAGGTTTTACTGGTTATTGACGGAGAAGGTCTTTATCAGGAAAAAGGAAAAACCGCTCAGGTTATTAAGAAAGGAGACGTAATTAATATTCCTGAAAATACAGAACACTGGCATGGAGCAGGTTTCAAAACTTCCATGACGCATATTGCGATCACCAATTATGAAGGTGATGAGCAGGTTACGTGGCTGAAAGCGGTGACAGATGAAGAATATTCAGGCGCCATTCAGTAAGAATTTTTAAATGCAGCAGAATTGTTTTTCGATTCCTCCGGATCGGCTTGTTTTACGGCAATCTGAAGCATTTTGCCGGAAAATTGAAATTATTTGTGAATTCTTGGAAATTTTTTCTTCACTATTAGGCTGGAATCACCATAAAAGCTATATTTGCAGCCTAAATTTTAAAAATAATGAAAGAACTAATTGAAAAAATCAACGCAGAATTTGAAGCTTTCACAACTGAAGCAAACCAACAAGCAGAAAAAGGAAACAAAGCAGCTGGAACAAGAGCTCGTAAAGCAGCTTTGGAACTAAGCAAGCTTTTCAAGGAATTCAGAAAAGTTTCTGTTGAAGAATCAAAAAAATAGTTGTTCCCAAAACCGGCTTTTCAGTCGGTTTTTTTATTTGAATTTTTACAAAGAAATTTACTTTTTTAAATCATCACTCTTATGTAGTCTTGACTTGTGGATTGTAAACTGTAAATCAAAAGCGAATCTCATTCACCCTTGACTTTTTCACCATTCACCAGCAACAATTCACCATCACCAAACCCTTTCCGCGTTTTCCCATTTCCGCGAATCTCTTTATCTTTAGGGCTACAATGATTAATATGAAGATAAACAGATTTCTTGCATTGCCTGTTATGATGGTGATGACACAATTTTCTCTGGCTCAGAATGCCGTTTCTCAGGAAAAACTTAATCCCGTAATTCAGAATTTCGTGAATGAAGTAAACAATAATTCCCAGCTTGAAACGATGGCGTATGAACTTTTGGACGGAATCGGTCCTCGACTGATCGGAACTCCGGAAATGCTTGCAGCCAATGAATGGACGGCAAATAAATTGAAATCATGGGATATTGAAGCCAGTCTGCAACAGTTTGGAACATGGAAAGGATGGCAAAGAGGAATTACCCATGTGGATATGACGTTTCCTCGTATGAAAAGTTTATCGGCAACCCAGTTAGCATGGAGTCCGGCAACGAAAAAAGCGGTGGAAGCAGAAGTTGTTATTCTCCCGAAAGTCTCTTCCAAAACTGAATTTGATCAATGGATGTCTTCCGTGAAGGGAAAAGTTGTTTTGATGGCACAATACCAGAAAATCGGACGCTCCGACGATCAGATTAAAGAATTTGCCACGCCTGAACTGTATGAAAAGCTTAAAAAAGAGAAAGAACAAGCTTCAAAAGAGTATCAGAATTATATAAAAAGCATTGGCTATAATAACGAAACGCTTCCCGAAGCTCTTGAAAAAGCAGGAGCGGCAGGAATTGCGATTTCCAACTGGACAGGAATTATGGGAGCCAACAGAATTTTTGAGGCAAAAACGAAGAATATTCCCATGTTCGATATTGAGCTTGAAGATTATGGAATGTTGTACAGAATGGCGGAAAACGGCGCAAAACCTAAGATCAGGATCGAGGTAAAATCAAAAATCCTTCCCGAAGCAAAATCGTTCAACACCATCGGAATGATTAAAGGAAAAGAAAAACCTGATGAATACGTTATTCTTTCTGCGCATCTGGATTCGTGGGACGGCGCGCAAGGCGCTACAGACAACGGAACGGGAGTTTTAACCATGCTTGAAGCGATGAGAATTCTTAAGAAATATTATCCTGATAACAAAAGGACGATTATTGTCGGGCTTTGGGGAAGTGAAGAGCAGGGACTGAACGGATCGAGAAGTTTTGTAGCAGATCATCCGGAGATTGTAAAGGGAGTTCAGGCGGTTTTCAATCAGGACAACGGGACGGGTAGAGTAGTGAACATCGGCGGACAGGGTTTTGTACATGCTTACGATTATCTTGGGAAATGGCTGAATGCGGTTCCTAAAAATATTAAAAGCCAGATTAAAACAGATTTTCCGGGAACTCCGGGTGGAGGAGGTTCCGATCATGCTTCTTTCGTGGCAGCGGGAGTTCCGTCATTCGGATTGGGTTCTTTAAACTGGGGATATTTTGGCTACACATGGCATACGACAAAAGATACGTACGACAAAATCATTTTTGATGAGGTGAAAAGCAATGTGATTCTAACGGCAACTTTAGCGTATATGGCTTCAGAAGACCCCGAATTTTCGAACCGGGAAAAAAGAGCAATGCCTCTGGACGATAAAGGACAGATTACTAAATGGCCGGAAGTGAGAAAAGCGGTAAGGGATTTTAAGGATTACAAATAATTTTGAGGATTTTAAATTAGCAATAGAAGCGGGGCTGAAGTAAAAACTTCAGCCCCGCTTTTGGTCATCATATCTTGTTGAATACCGTTTTCTTTTCAGATCAAAAAGACCGATTTTTATTGCATTTCAATTGAAAAAGACGTTCGATTTTGATCGCAACTTTCTGTTTTTATGGCGTCAGATAGTCAATTTTGTTTTGTCTTGTGTTTGTACTCAGGTCTATCACATCAAAACGTCTGACCTCTGTAAAAGAACCCATATCACTGTCGCTGTTAATTAGGATTGCTCCAACAAGAATCACGTATTTACAGTTATAATTTGTTTTGTCTACCAATTCATTGATGCGTTGGTCAATGGCTTCGTAAATTACTTCCGTTGCTTCAAACAAAGGCGTTTCAGCATGGAGAACCCTTTCTTTTTTATTGAAAAGAATTTGTTCAATTGTATTCATCTGATAATCCAGCTCGGTGATGTTGCCTGCGATAATCTGGTCATTAATAAGTTTTCCTAATGCTCCCTTTGCAGCCCCGCAGCAGCCACTGTTTTTGCTTTGCCCCAAACGGTGGATTTCGCCAATTGTTCCGTCTTTGGTGATGCCAATGTGAGGACCATAATAAATAAAAACAGCCCCGTCATCCGGAACATGGCTTGCAAACGCGCCCATACCCGTAAGTCCTGTAAACGGAAATCCGTCTAAACCACCCATTTTAAAAGGTCCTAAAAATTCATGTGTTCTTGAAGGATATTGGATGCTGTTTACATCATCACTGCAAATGCTGTCGGCAAGCATTACCTGTCTGGGTTCTAAATCCAAATCACCTTCAACAAAATCGATGATTTTGTTGACGTTGTCGATGGTAGTCATGGCTTTTGGATACCATTTGTGAATAATGTCTAATTTTTCTCTTTTCTTCATTTTAGTTATTTTAAAGTATCATATTATTTTTTAGTTGTAAGGCAGGTCGCCAATCTGTTTTTCACGGCATTGATATACATAAAAGATTTCAATTTTTACTGCTGAATTTACTGATAAGAATACCGACCAAAACCACTGAGTAAAACTGTCCTGCAATACCAAAAAAAGAAGTAATCAGTTTTGTGTTGTAGGCGTTTGGAGTTATATCGCCAAAGCCAATACTGGTAAGGATAATGGAACTGAAATAAACCAGATCAATATACGTTTTTGCCGGACTTGAAAAATCAATTCCTTTAAAGCATGAAGGATCTTGATAAATGAAGAATTGGAACAAAAAAGTGCTGATTTCTATCAGTAAAAAGTAACCGCAGCCCGAAGCTGAAATAATATCTGTATTGATATAACTGGGTTTGACTAAATATTTAAGCACCTCCAAAAAAATAAAAAGAAAGAAAACAACATAACCGATATTTAAAAAAATAAAATAGTAATGATTGTTTCCCAAAAAGGTTAAACCTATCGGCAATGCTACAACAAGAAGGAAAAGTACTTTTTGTAAAATATTTTTCCAGCGTCCTTTTTCTATAAAAACGCCAACACTTGCCATGCCCAGAATCAGCATGTTTACAGGCCAGATTACTTTTGTGTAAAAAGCCAGATCGCTTAAAAAAATGGCTATGAAAAGATGTTGAATTAATGCAAAAAGCAATAATTCATATTTTTTCTTTTGTAAAAAGGGCTTTATGTTTTTAATCATTTTCAATTAATTGGCTTGTCCGATATCCAGACGATTTATTTTTCCTTCGGCATTGATGTGAAATTTAAAATAGGTTTTAAAATTGCCCCAGCTTTCGGTGTGGAAATTTCCCGTAATGTCTTTTCCTTCGTTTTCCACTTTTTCAATACTTGTAAATTTTTCGTGTCCGCAGGCATCTTTTACAAACTTTTGAAAGTCTCTCGGATTGCCATCGTCAAAAAGTTGTGCATCTGTTGCAAAAAATGATAAAAATGTTTTACTGTCACCATTTTGCCATGCTTCAAAAGCATTTTTTACCGTTTCGTTGGTAAGTTTTTGGGTATCCATTATTGTATTTTTTTGAGTTGTCTGAATGGCTGTTTTTTGTGTAGCAGATTGTCCACAAGCAGTAAGACCGGTTACTGAAAGGGTAATGCATAAGAGTTTAAAGATGGTCATTTACGCTTTGTTGAGGGGATGCTGGAAATAAAGAATCACTAAATTCAGCAACAGAAAAGGGATTTCTATGGATGCCCCTTTCAAATCTTTGCTTACTAATTGCAGACAGATAATCATTAAAATTCCGGCTGCCATTAGAAAATTTCCCCAGACAAAGGTTTTCGGAAAAAGAATAAGAACGGCTGCCAGTATTGTAGTACCACCGTTTATCATCACCGCAGTTTTAGAGAAATTCCATTTGCCGAACATTTCCAGCATTTCCGGCTTACCGGAAAACATGGCGTACCCTTGCTTCACCCCCATACATACAGCAATGAGAATAAGGACTGAGTTTATTAGTTTTAAAATCATAATGTGTTTTTTTAATTAAAAAAATGGATCATCGAAATCAATCATCCATTTTAATTTTACGAATTTACTTAATTTTATCTTGTGGTGTATCCTCCGTTGGCAAAAATAGTTTGTCCCGTAATCCACCATCCGTCTGTTACCAGAAAAGTAACTAAAGGAACAATATCTTCGGGATCGGTTAATCCTGTTTTGCTAAAACTGCTTAACGCCGCTGCAGATTTATTGTAAGCCGCGGAATCTGCAGTTTCCTGACCATAAAAAAACGGTGTTTCCATCGGACCCGGACCTACGGCAGTAACAGAAATCCCTCTTGAACCAAATTCTTTTGAAGCAGCACGGGTATAATGTTCTATGGGCGCTTTGCTTCCCGGATAGATGGCGTAATCGCTTGTATAAGCTGCCAGAAGAGAACTTACAATGGTACAGATTTTACCGTTATCGGATAGTTTTTTTCCGGCTTCCTGCATAAAAAAGAATGCCGCTTTAGCATTTACAGCAAAAATTTTATCATAATCTTCCTCGGTAACCTGTACAATAGGTTTTTTAATAACCATTCCTGTCGTGTTTACTGCAATATCTGCTTTTCCGTATTTTTCAATGGCTGCATCAAACAGTCTGGTGTTGTTCTCCACAACTGTTAAATCTCCCTGAAACATAAAAGCTTCACCGCCTGCTGCAATAATATCTGCTACCGTTTTCTCTGCATCTGCTCTGGTACTGTCACTATTGAAATGAACCACCACTTTAGCTCCTTTATCTGCAAAATCCAAAGAAATTAATCTTCCTAAATTTTTGGCACCGCCTCCTACTATTGCTACTTTTCCTTTTAAATCGTTTCTTGACATAATTTGTAAATTTTTAATTTTTTACAAATTTCGAGAAGATAAATTTTAAAAATATGGTGAACTTTTCGGAAGTTTATTCTCTTTTCTGAAATTTCCGGGTGTTTCGCCTGTCCATTTTTTAAAGAACTTGCCGAAGTTCGATGGATCGTAGGTTAGCTTCTTTGCAATTTCAGCAATCGATAACTCGGTATCTGTCAAAAGAAATTTTGCTTTATCTACAATTTTAAGATCGTAAAAATGACAGGGATGATGTCCGGTTTCCCGTTGCAGAGTGTCAGAAAGATGTGAGTGAGAAACATGCAGTAATTTTGCAATTTGGTTGAGCTCCAAGAAATCGCTAATCTTTCCGCTTATCACTTCTTCAATATGCTGGTCCAGAAAAGCGAAATATTCGGCAGTAATTTCTTTGCTTCGTTTTAAATTGTTTTGCTTCGAGTCTGTCATTACTTTTTTATCTTTCGATTTTTAGGATGTATGGGAATGGCTTTCTTTAATTTCCGATAAAAACATTTACAAAACCATACTCAGCTGAATTCTTTTTCTCGCTTCATCAATCTCCGTTACTCTTACCTGAACGTGCTGATGCAGTTTTACCACTTCGTTCACATCAGAAACGAAGCCGTCTTTTAACTGGGAAATATGAACCAATCCGCTTTCCTTGATTCCCAGATCTACAAAACAGCCAAAAGCGGTGATGTTATTGACGATTCCGGGCAGAATCATTCCTGTTTTTAAATCTTTGATGTTTTTTACATTCGGATCAAATTCAAAAATTTTAGCCGCTTTTCTTGGATCCAGTCCCGGTTTTTCAAGCTCTTTTAAAATGTCTTTGATTCCTAAAATTCCGATGTCTCCGGTGATGTAGTTTTCGGGTTTTACCAGTGCGATCTTTTCTTTATTGGCGATCAGCTCATTTGTTTTTATGCCTAAATCTTTTGCCATTTTTTCAACAATTCCGTAGGCTTCGGGATGTACGGCAGAATTATCCAGCGGATTTTTGGCATTATGAATTCTCACAAATGCGGCTGCCTGCTGAAACGCTTTTTCTCCCAGTCTCGGAACTTTTTTAAGTTGTTTCCTATCCTCAAAAGCTCCGTTTTCAGTACGGTAGTTCACAATGTTTTCTGCCATTTTTTCTCCGATTCCCGAAACATAGCTTAATAAAGATTTACTCGCTGTATTCAGATTGATTCCTACAGAATTTACACATTTCATCACTGTAGAATCGAGTTCGTTTTTTAATTGGGTCTGATCTACGTCATGCTGATATTGCCCGACTCCGATGGATTTCGGATCTATTTTTACCAGTTCCGCCAACGGATCCGCCAGTCTTCTTCCGATAGAAACCGATCCGCGAACCGTCACATCATAGCTTGGAAATTCTTCACGCGCAATTTTACTCGCAGAATACACCGAAGCTCCGGCTTCCGAAACAACGAAAACCTGTAAAGGTTTGTCGAATGCAATTTTTTTGATGAAAAACTCGGTTTCGCGGCTTGCGGTTCCGTTTCCGATGGAAATGGCTTCAATGTTATAGGCATTCACCATAGAACGGATTTTTTTCATTGCCATTCCGCTTTCATTTTGCGGAGCGTGCGGATAAATGGTCTCGTTGTGGAGCAGATCGCCTTTTTCGTCCAGACAGACTACTTTACAGCCGCTTCTGTAACCCGGATCGATTGCCAGAATTCGTTTTTCTCCCAAAGGCGGTGCGAGAAGAAGCTGCGTAAGGTTTTCAGAGAAAATTTCGATGGCTTTTTTATCGGCTTTTTCTTTCGCTTCCTGTAAGGTTTCATTGGAAATTGCGGGTTCCAGTAATCTTTTGTAGCTGTCCTTAATCGCCAGTGAAATCTGTTCCGATGCTTCGTTGTTGGATTTGATGATGGCTTTTTCAATAAATTCGATGGCTTCCTCTTTATCGATCCCGACATTGGTTTTTACAAAACCTTCAGATTCGGCTCTTAACATGGCTAAAAGACGGTGAGAAGGTATTCTGTTAAGGCTTTCTTCCCATTCGAAATACTGCGAGAATTTCTGGGCTTCTTCTTCGTCTTTTTTGGCTTTCATCACTTTTGAAGTAACCACCGCTTTTCGCTGAAATAATCGGCGCAGATTTTTTCTCACATACATATTTTCGTTGATCCATTCTGCCATGATGTCTCTTGCGCCCTGCAAAGCTTCTTCTTCGGAGGCAACCTGATCGTTTAGGTATTTTGAAGCCAAAAACTGTAAATCCTGAACTTTCTGGCTCATGATGATTTTTGCCAAAGGTTCCAGTCCTTTTTCTTTCGCGGCATCGGCTTTGGTTTTCTTTCTTTTTTTAAACGGCAGATAAAGATCTTCAATTTCCTGAATATCAAAACTTTCTTCAATTCTCTGTTTCAGCTCCGGCGTTAAAGCATTTTGTTCTTCGATCGATTTTAAGATCGATTCTTTTCTTTTTACAATTTCTTCAAACTGTTTACTGAGTTTCGAAATCTGCTCAATCTGTGTTTCGTCAAGATTTCCGGTTTTATCTTTTCGGTAACGGGAAATGAAAGGTATGGTGCAGTCTTCCGCCAATAGTTCTAAAGTGGCATTGATGCTTTTTTCGGATATGTTGAGGGATTGCTGTATGTATTGTGTTGTGTTCATTGTAAATTTTAAACGGCTAAAATAATCAAAATGTATTTTGTAAACACATTTTAAATTTAACCATACTGTTTACAAAAGGTTTACTGTCTTATTTAAATTTAATAAAGACAAAGAAAGACATTGTCTGTTTAAGATTTTAAGTTTGTGATGATTAAAATTCAAATAAAGGAAAAATTGATTGTAATAATATAAAATAAGATAAATATGCTTTGTTTGGAGATAAACTTTAAACTTTTTTACCACAAAAGATGCAAAAGATTTAAACACTTTAGTTGTTTAAGTTTAATACCTAAATGAAAAAAAGAGCACGTAAGTTAAAAAAAAATCAAAGATTTTTTCTCTTTGCAGACTTTTGAAATATTTTACATAAATCCTATAAAGTCTTTGTCTCTTTTGCGGTTAAATTTAAAATGAATTTAAACAAATTTGATACAAAGATTTTAATTGTACTATGTGTATTTAATAATTCTTATTTTAGCGGAAAGGTCAATAATGGAAACCCTGAAATTTGATTTCTTGATGTATGATAAGATAAAAGTGTGGGATGTTTTCTATTTTTGGTTTCGGAATTTAGAAATTCAGAATAAACTTTAAACAATTTAAATAATATGAAAAAACTAAGTGTTATTGCATTGGTTGCAGTAGGATTGCTTGCAGCGTCTTGTAACAAAGAAAAATCGGCTGAAAATGCAGCGACTTCTACTGAGCAGAAAGTAGCAGAAAGCAAAGGAGAAGTTTTGCCTGTAGATACGGTAGGTTCTGTGGTAAACTGGAAAGCATTCCACAAAGGGGGAATGGCTCCGCGTTGGGGAACTTTAATGGTAAAATCAGGAGATTTGAGCATTGAAAACGGAGGCGTAACGGCAGGAAACTTTGTAATCGATATGAACTCTATTAAAGTAGATCCGGCTTCTGTAACGGAAAAAGATAAAAAACCGGCAGATCTTGAAGCGCACCTTAAAAACCCTGATTTCTTCGACACAGCAAAAAATCCGACGGCTGATTTCAAAATTACAAGCGTAGCAGATCTTAAAGAAGCTCCAAAAGATGCGGTAGCAGGAGCTAACAAAACGGTAAGCGGAAACCTTACTTTATCCGGAAAAACAATGAATGTAACGTTTCCTGCAAAAGTGGATGTAACGGAAAATTCAGCGGCAATCCAGGCTAAATTCACTGTGAACAGAGCAGACTGGGGAATTAAATTCGGAACTTCCGAAGCCGATCCTGCAGAATGGATGATCAGCAAAGACATCGAAATCGCTGTAGACGTAAAAGCTAAAAAATAATATTGTTAGATATTTCAGACTTGTAAAGCTGCCTTTTTTGAGGCGGCTTTTTTTGTGTTTGGGATTTTGCATTTCCCTCCTGAAACAGAAGAAGGCGAGTTGCCCCGCCTTAAATGTTTTCACAACGGAATAATCCTTATTGTGAATTGCTTTTCAAAATTATTGATACAAATATAAAAGAAAAATTCTTTGAATGGTTTACGGAAAACCTCATTTTTAATAAATTTTTTCTTCCTATTTTTATCTATTATGAAAAACTAACATAGCTATAGAAGAATAAGTAGTTACAAAATAAAAAAAGGCTACTTTTATTAAGTAGCCTCAGTGAAAAGCAATTCACAACTAACTCCGCACAATATAAAACCTAATTGAGGTCTTTAGATCATGTTTAGTTAGTATTGTAATATTGATAATTGAAAATCCTCGGGAGATCTACAAGATAAGATTGGAGCCTTATCAAATTTAACTCGTCAGTTAAATTATTCTCAATATTGATACAAAACTAATAATAAATATTTATATTTGTGCGGAGTTAAGAAATATTTTTTTAAAATACAAATTAAACAGCTGATAATCAGAATGAAAAATATTTTAGGATTAGATTTAGGAACCAATTCTATTGGATGGGCTTTAATCAAGCAAGACTTTGAGAACAAGCAAGGTGAAATTCTTGGAATGGGAAGCAGGATTATTCCGATGTCACAGGATATTCTGGGCGATTTTGGAAAAGGAAATTCTGTCTCGCAAACTGCAGAACGTACAAAATACAGAAGCGTAAGAAGATTACGTGAACGTTTCTTATTGAGAAGAGAACGACTACACAGGGTTTTAAATCTTTTAAATTTTCTCCCACAACATTATGCTTCGCAAATTGATTTTGAAAAAAGGTTTGGAAAGTTTAAAGTGGAAACTGAACCCAAATTGGCTTGGAAAAAAATTGACGGACAGTTTTCATTTCTGTTTCAGACCTCTTTCAATGAAATGCTTGAAGATTTTAGGGTAAACGGACAGGATGTAAAAATTCCTTACGACTGGACAATTTATTATCTCAGAAAGAAAGCACTTTCCCAAAAAATTGAGAAGGAAGAATTGGCTTGGATTCTTTTAAACTTTAATCAGAAACGTGGATACTATCAATTACGTGGAGAGGATTTTGAAGAGGAAAAAGATAAAATATTTGTTCGATTAAAAGTTGAGAGGATTGTTGATTCAGGTGAAAATATTAAAGGAAAAATTTTATATGATGTTTATTTTGAAAATGGTTGGAAATATGACAAGCAAGTCGTTAAAACTGAAGATTGGGTTGATCGTACAAAAGAATTTATTGTAACTGAATCCATTTTAAAAAGTGGAGAAACTAAACGAACTTTCAAGGCTGTTGATTCTGAGAAAGATTGGATCGCAATAAAAACTAAAACCGAGCAGGAAATCGAGCAATCTCACAAAACCGTTGGAACCTACATTTACCAAGCACTTCTTGATAACCCCAAACAAAAAATAAAGGGAAAGTTGGTTCGTACAATCGAAAGAAAGTTTTATAAGACAGAACTTCAACAAATCCTTGAAAGGCAAAAGGAGTTTCATCAGGAATTACAAAGTGATGATTTATACAATGACTGCGTTCGTGAATTGTACCGAAACAACGAAGCGCATCAATTGACTTTGAGTAAAAAAGATTTTGTTCATCTTTTGATGGATGATCTTATTTTTTATCAAAGACCTTTGAGAAGCCAGAAATCATCTGTTTCCAACTGTACTTTGGAGTTTAGAAAGTACAAAGATGAAAATGGGGCAGAGCATACACAATATTTAAAAGCCATTCCAAAATCCAATCCGTATTATCAGGAATTCCGCCTTTGGCAATGGATCTACAATTTAAACATCTATAAAAAAGATGATGAAGTAAATGTTACTAAAGATTTTTTAAACATAACTAAAGATTTTGAAAATCTGTTTGAATTTTTAAATGCCAGAAAAGAAGTTGACCAAAAAGCATTACTAAAACATTTTAAGCTCAATGATAAAACGCATCGCTGGAATTTTGTAGAGGATAAAAAATATCCCTGCAACGAAACCAAAACGATGATTTCTTCTCGTTTGGAGAAAGTCGAAAATATTTTTGATGATTTCCTAACAAGGGAAATTGAGCAGAAAATTTGGCATATCATTTATTCTGTCAATGATAAAATAGAGTATGAAAAAGCCTTAAAATCTTTTGCGAGAAAGCATCATCTGGATGAGAGTTCTTTTTTCGAAGCTTTCAGAAAATTTCCTCCATTTAAAAGTGAATATGGTTCTTTTTCGGAAAAAGCAGTTAAGAAGCTGTTGCCTTTAATGCGATTGGGAAAATATTGGAATTATGCCGATATTGATAAATCTTCAAAAGAAAGGATTCAGAAAATTATCAGCGGCGAGTATGATGAAAATATAAAAGATAGGGTAAGAGAAAAATCGGTTCATCTTACCACTGAAAATGATTTTCAGGGTTTACAATTATGGTTGGCTCAATATATTGTGTATGGAAGGCATTCAGAAGCATCTATGGTTGGAAAATGGAATTCTGCTGATGATCTGGAAGAGTTTTTAAAAGAATTTAAGCAACATTCGCTTCGCAACCCAATCGTGGAACAGGTTATTACAGAAACGCTTCGTGTAGTAAAAGATATTTGGCTGAAATATGGAAACGGAGCAAAAGATTTCTTTAATGAAATTCATATTGAGTTGGGAAGAGAAATGAAACTTCCCGCTGATGATCGAAAAAAACTCACGAATCAAATTACTGAAAACGAAAATACAAATCTTCGTATTAAAGCTTTATTGGCTGAAATGATGAATGATAGTTCGGTAGAAAATGTCCGTCCGTTTTCGCCGATGCAACAGGAAATTCTGAAAATATATGAAGACGGCGTTTTAAATTCAGGTATTGAGATCGAAGATGAATATTTAAAAATAAGCAAAACCGCACAGCCTTCTCCATCCGATTTGAAAAGATACAAGCTTTGGCTGGAGCAGAAATATAAGTCGCCTTATACGGGGCAAATTATTCCATTAAATAAACTGTTTACACCGGAATATGAAATTGAACACATTATTCCGCAAAGCCGATATTTTGATGATAGTTTTAGTAATAAAATTATTTGTGAATCGGCTGTTAATAAATTAAAGGATAATTATATCGGGCTTGGATTTATTAAACAGTTCGGAGGGACGATTATTGAACTTGGTTTTGGTAAAAGCGTAAAAGTTTTTGAAATGGAAGAATACGAAGATTTCGTTAAAAAACATTATGCTAATAATCGAAGTAAAAGGAATAAGCTTTTATTAGAAGATATTCCTGAAAAAATGATTGAACGTCAAATCAATGACACACGTCATATCAGTAAATATATTTCGGGTGTGCTTTCCAATATTGTTAGAATTGATGATGAACAAGCGAAAAAAATAATTGAAGATGCCGAAATTTTAGCAAGAAAAGAAATTGATAAAGATAAAGCTGATGAAATCAGAAGAAAAGCAAAATCATTAGCAACTGATGATGGCATAAATTCTAAGAATATTGTTCCCGGAAATGGAAAAATTACAACTCAATTAAAACAAGATTGGGGATTGAATGATGTCTGGAATGATTTGATTTTACCACGTTTTGAAAGAATGAATCAATTGAGCAATTCAAAAGATTTTACTGCCTGGAATGAAAATCATCAGAAATATTTGCCAACTGTTCCAATCGAGTTTTCTAAAAGATTTTCAAAGAAAAGAATAGACCACCGTCATCATGCTTTGGATGCTTTGGTAATTGCCTGTGCTACAAAAGATCACGTGAATTTATTAAATAATCAATCGGCAAAATCGGATACCAAACGCTACGATTTGAAAAAGAAATTGATGAAGTTTGAAAAAGTTGTTTACCATCATACGCAAACAGGGGAAAAAATAGAAAGGGAAGTACCAAAACAATTTTTAAAACCTTGGGAAAACTTTACCGTTGATGCAAAGCATAATCTGGAGTCTACTATTGTAAGTTTTAAGCAAAATCTTCGTGTCATTAATAAAGCTACTAATTACTATGAAAAATATGTAGAGAAAGACGGAACAAAAAATAAGGGTAGAGTAGAACAGACCGGAACAAACTGGGCAATTAGAAAACCAATGCATAAGGATACAGTTTCCGGAAAAGTAGATTTACCTTGGGTAAAAGTACCAAAAGGAAAAATTTTAACAGCAACAAGAAAAAGTCTGGATACTTCATTTGATTTGAAATCAATAGGATCTATTACGGATACAGGAATTCAGAAAATTCTTAGAAATTATCTGGAGTTTAAAGGCAGTCCGGAACTTGCATTTTCTCCGGAAGGGATTGAAGATCTGAATGAAAATATTGAAAAGTATAATGATGGAAAACCTCATCAACCGATCAGCAAAGTAAGAGTTTTTGAATTGGGAAGTAAATTTCAGGTAGGACAAACCGGAAATAAAAAAGATAAATATGTAGAAGCTGCAAAAGGTACCAATCTGTTTTTTGCAGTGTACGAAGATAAAAACGGCAAGAGAAGTTATGAAACCATTCCTTTAAATGAAGTGATTGAAAGACAAAAACAAGGTTTATCTGTGGTTGATTTAAATGGGAGAAAAGATTTCTATTTATGCCCGAATGATTTGGTTTACATTCCTTCTGATGACGAATTAGAAAATATAAATAATATAGATTTTAAAAATATAGCAAAAGAGAAAAATGAAAGAATTTACAAAGTAGTAAGTTTTTCAGGAAGTCAAATTTTCTTTGTAAGGCAAGATATTGCTACTTCTATAGTTAATAAGGCGGAACTTTCAACCTTAAATAAAATGGAACGTGCAATGGACGGTTCTATGATTAAGGAAAATTGTGTAAAATTAAATGTCGACCGTCTAGGAAACATATCAAAAGCATAAAAAATGATTACCCGCTCCATCTACATCGGCAATCCCGCTTATCTTAAGCTCAAAGACGAGCAATTGAAAATCCTCTGTCCGGAAACCAAAACGGAAAAGGGGAGTGTTCCTGTGGAAGATTTGGGATTATTGATGCTGGATCATTATCAGATCACCATTTCGCACCATCTGATTCAGAAAATGATGGGAAATAATGTTGTGGTGGTGAGTTGTGATTCCCATCATTTACCGCACGGAATAATGCTTCCGCTGTATGGGCATACCGAGCATTCCGATCGGGTAAAAGATCAGTTGGAAGCCAGTGAACCGCTGAAAAAACAGCTTTGGAAACAGACGGTGGAATGTAAGATCGAAAACCAGAAAAACGTACTGATGAAACTGGGAAATTACTACGAACCGATGATTGAATATCAAAGAAATGTAAAATCCGGTGATATAACGAATATGGAAGGGATTGCGGCGCAACATTACTGGAAATACCTCATCAGTCTGGACTTTTTGAGGCAGCGTTTTGGAGATTCACCCAATCAGTTTTTCAATTTCGGATATGCCGTGCTCAGAAGCATTGTCGCAAGAGCCATCGTAGAAACCGGACTCTTGCCTGTTCTCGGCATTTTTCATAAAAATAAATATAATCCGTATTGCCTTGCCGATGATTTAATGGAACCTTACCGTCCTTTTGTTGATTTACTGGTGATGCAGTGGCTGAAGATTCATCCGTATACAGAAGAACTGACGAAAGAATTTAAAGCGCATATTCTCCAGATTGCGACAAAAGATGTGCGTATTGATGACAAAACAAGACCGTTGCTGGTTGCAGTAAAAACAACGGCTTCATCGCTTTACAAATGCTACACAGGAGAAAAACGACTGATTTCCTATCCGGAATTGATGTAATTTTTTTATGGCAGCTTTATCCGCCTGTAGTTTATCCTGAGCGGAGCCGAAGGACAAAAATCTGCAAAAAGAGCTCCACTCAGGTCGGGCTGTGATCGTTACAATAAACAAATAATAGTCACCAAAAATGAACGCCGAAAGGTTTAATGCATACCGAATTATGTGGGTTTTAGTATTATATGACCTCCCGACCGAAACGAAAGCGAATATGAAAGATGCAAACCGTTTTCGGAAAGCTTTGATTGATGACGGATTTACCTTATTTCAGTTTTCGATGTATGTACGACACTGTCCGAGCCGCGAAAATGCAGAAGTTCATATCAAAAGAGTGAAATTTATGCTTCCTAAAGCCGGAAAGGTTGCCATTATGTGCATTACCGATAAACAGTTTGGAGACATCGAAATCTTTTTTGCCAGAAATAAAGAAGAACCGCCTCCGACCTTCCAACAGCTCGAATTGTTCTGAATTTTAAATCCTGAAAACAAAAATAATCTACTGAAAACCAGCAGATTATTTTTTGAGGTTGTCCTTCATCACGAAGATAATAATTTTTGAAAGCAATTCACAACCCAATTGAATTAACATCTTTTGTTTTCGCCGTTGTCCTTCATCACGAAGATAATAATTTTTGAAAGCAATTCACAACACATTATAAGTGTAGCTTTGGTTGCTTTTTGTTGTCCTTCATCACGAAGATAATAATTTTTGAAAGCAATTCACAACGACGCCGGAAGTTTTTCAATATAAAAACTAGTTGTCCTTCATCACGAAGATAATAATTTTTGAAAGCAATTCACAACACTGTATTAGATAGGTTTTGTCTCTATTAAGTTGTCCTTCATCACGAAGATAATAATTTTTGAAAGCAATTCACAACCATTGTTCAACAACATTTTTATGTCGCAATGTTGTCCTTCATCACGAAGATAATAATTTTTGAAAGCAATTCACAACGGGTCAAAGAATAGATAACAAAGAATGGGTGTTGTCCTTCATCACGAAGATAATAATTTTTGAAAGCAATTCACAACGGTTCTTCAGGCAAAGACATCCAATGTGTTGTTGTCCTTCATCACGAAGATAATAATTTTTGAAAGCAATTCACAACGGTAAATTTTATCAAGCATCTTACGGACAAGTTGTCCTTCATCACGAAGATAATAATTTTTGAAAGCAATTCACAACATAAATTGCAGTTATGCTGTCCGTTTATTGGTTGTCCTTCATCACGAAGATAATAATTTTTGAAAGCAATTCACAACTCGTCTTGAACTTTCTTCGATTTCTCCTTCGTTGTCCTTCATCACGAAGATAATAATTTTTGAAAGCAATTCACAACATAAATTGCAGTTATGCTGTCCGTTTATTGGTTGTCCTTCATCACGAAGATAATAATTTTTGAAAGCAATTCACAACAGATTGCTAGAATGAAATTTTTATCAAACGGTTGTCCTTCATCACGAAGATAATAATTTTTGAAAGCAATTCACAACATACGGCTGCCGTTCCAATGCTTCTGCAAGGTTGTCCTTCATCACGAAGATAATAATTTTTGAAAGCAATTCACAACGACAAAACATCGCGATACATTGCTGAACTTGTTGTCCTTCATCACGAAGATAATAATTTTTGAAAGCAATTCACAACTAAAAATAATGGAAGGAAATTATAAAAACAGTTGTCCTTCATCACGAAGATAATAATTTTTGAAAGCAATTCACAACGTTTAGCAGACACTACAATTACAGGCCCTAGTTGTCCTTCATCACGAAGATAATAATTTTTGAAAGCAATTCACAACAGCATTAAACATTTCCCATTGGTTCGCACGGTTGTCCTTCATCACGAAGATAATAATTTTTGAAAGCAATTCACAACAATTGGATTAATATCTTCTAATTGATCTGAGTTGTCCTTCATCACGAAGATAATAATTTTTGAAAGCAATTCACAACCAAAATGAGTGCTTTAGAATTATCAAAAAAGTTGTCCTTCATCACGAAGATAATAATTTTTGAAAGCAATTCACAACGTGTGATTAAAGCCAATCTTTATAACAATAGTTGTCCTTCATCACGAAGATAATAATTTTTGAAATCCGCAGCAGGAAAGGCGTAGGCTGATTTGACGAAAAGCGTTTGATTAAGCTAAGCTGATTTTACAGACTATAAAAAATTAGCCATAATCGAACTACAGTCGGCTATGGCTAAAAAATATTTTAGTAAAAACGAAATTAAATTCCGTCGATGATTTCATTTAAAACCGTACTTGGTCTCATGGCAGCATACGTCTTGTAAGTATCTGTTTTATAGTAACCGTCAATATCCTGAGGTTTTCCCTGCGCACCAATTAATTCTGCGTTGATCACTTCTTCGTTTTCCTTCATTGCCTCTGCAATCGGAGCGAATTGTGCTGCTAATTCTGCATCAGCAGTCTGGTTTGCTAAAGCTTCAGCCCAGTACATTGCCAGATAGAAGTGGGAACCTCTATTATCGATTTGACCTACTTTTCTTGCAGGAGACTTGTCGGTAGCTAAGAATTTAGCATTAGCTTCATCCAGTGCATCCGCTAACACCTGAGATTTTGTATTCCCCTGAGTTTGCGCCAAATGCTCTAAAGAAGCCTGTAAAGCAAGGAATTCACCTAAAGAATCCCATCTTAAATAACCTTCTTCGATGAACTGCTCAACGTGTTTAGGAGCAGAACCTCCCGCACCGGTTTCAAAAAGACCACCTCCATTCATCAATGGAACAATAGAAAGCATTTTAGCAGAAGTTCCAAGTTCAAGAATTGGGAAAAGGTCAGTTAAATAATCTCTCAATACGTTTCCGGATACAGAAATGGTATCTTTTCCTTCTCTAGCTCTTTTTAATGTTTCCGTCATGGCGTCTTTTACATCCATGATTCTGATGTCTAATCCGGTGGTATCGTGATCGGCTAAGTATTTTTCAACTTTTTTGATGATTTCTCTGTCGTGTGCTCTTCCTTTGTCTAACCAGAAAATAGCCGGAGTATCAGATAATCTGGATCTGTTTACTGCTAATTTTACCCAGTCCTGAATCGGAGCATCTTTTGTCTGGCACATTCTGAAAATATCTCCTTTTTCTACTTTCTGAGAAAGAAGAACGTTTCCGTTTTCGTCCTGAACTTCAATGGTTCCTTCCGCAGAAGCCTGGAACGTTTTGTCGTGAGATCCGTATTCTTCAGCTTTTTGAGCCATTAAACCAACATTCGGAACAGAACCCATTGTGGTAGGATCTAATTTCCCATGTGCTTTCATATCATCAATAACAGACTGATAGAAACCTGCGTAAGAACGGTCCGGAATAATACAAACCGTATCTTCTTCTTTTCCGTCTTTGTTCCACATTTTTCCGCCGCCTCTTACCAGAGCAGCCATAGAAGCATCAACGATGATATCGGAAGGAACGTGGAAATTGGTAATCCCTTTGTCTGAATTTACCATCGCCACTCTCGGTCCGTTTGCCAGAGCCGCTTCAATATCTGCTTTGATATCCGCTTCCTGAGCATTTCCTTTTATTTTTTCGAAAAGATCAGCAAGACCGTTGTTTGGATTAACATCTAAAGACTTGAAGGTCTCTGCATATTTAGTGAAAACCTCTTTGAAGAACGTTTCTACAATTGCTCCGAAAATAATCGGATCAGAGATTTTCATCATGGTCGCTTTAAGGTGTGCCGAAAGAAGTACATTTCTGTTTTTAGCTTCTTCAATAGCTTCCTGTACAAAAGCTTTTAAAGCATTGAGATTCATTACAGAAGAATCAATTACTTCTCCAGCCTGAAGGTTGGCGAAATCTTTCAATTGCGTTTCAGAACCGTCGTTTCCTTTGAAAACGATCTTAAATTTTGCAGCATTTTCTACTGTTGTTGAGGTTTCTGTTCCATAGAAATCTCCTCCGTTCATGTGCGCAACGTCTGTTTTGCTGTCAGAAGCCCAGTCGCCCATTCTGTGAGGGTTTGCTTTTGCATAGTTTTTAACGGCTTTTGGAGCACGTCTGTCAGAATTTCCTTCTCTTAATACAGGGTTTACGGCACTTCCTAAAACTTTGGCATATTTCGCTTTAATCGCTTTCTCTTCATCATTTTTAGGCTCAGCAGGATAATTAGGCACTGCAAAACCTTTAGACTGCAGTTCTGCAATTGCTTCATCCAATTGAGGAGCAGAAGCTGAAATATTCGGTAACTTGATAATGTTGGCATCCGGCTGAGTCGCTAACTGACCCAATTCAGCCAAAGCATCACCGATCTTCTGATCATCTTTCAAAAATTCCGGGAAGTTGGCTAAAATTCTTCCTGCCAAAGAAATATCCGGAACGGCGATCTCGATGTTTGCAGATTTTGTAAAAGCTTTCACAATCGGTAAAAAAGAGTGTGTAGCCAACATAGGAGCCTCATCCGTAAGCGTGTAATAGATTTTTGATTTGTCTGACATTATACTGTAATTTATTATTTGATTTTTTTAAGACTCACAAATTTAGTGATTATGATTGTTTTATAAAGATATTTTGCCCAAAAATTGCGTAAAGTAACAGTGAAGCCGATAATTTATGAGCAGATTAAATCTTTTTTGGAAGATGGAATTTTGTATTATTTTTTAATTTTTAAAAACAGATTGAATAAAGATCATTCTGTATGTGAAGCTATTTCAATTTCTACGGATAATGAAGACTTTGTTAAATGAAATTTTTACCCGAGATGTAAGTAGATGGCTGATTGAAGCATATGAATCATTTTTCCGGATATTTTAATCTGAAAGGGTAGGAGTGTTGTTATTATGCTGTTTTACGGAAGATGTCAATTATATTGAAAACTTTTTTAATTGATCTTCAGAACTAAATTCTGAAAAATGGTAAAACCCTGTAGCAGAGTGTTGAGTGGATCATAAGGAAAAACCAGATCTTTTCTGGGTTAACTAACGATTGGTTCTCAGATTCTCCATGGTTTGCTGGTCAACTTTTTTTTATTTCGTAAAGTGATCCATACAATAAATAATAGAATCTTATTCTGACAGCTCATTATATTTACTAAGAATATTTGTAAGATTATATTTTTCACATATCCTTATTAATTCGTTATCAAATAGTTTAGTCTGATCTTCTTCACTTACGATCAATTGAGGTAAATATTCAATTTCATCTATAAAATCATACATTTCTTTGTGAGGAACTTTATTTACACTCATTATTTTAACATGTATCATTAAGTCATGAATAACAAGAATTAACTTATTAAAACTTCTATTTCGTACCATATATTTTGGATAATTTTAACATTAATCTAATAAAATTTGCCTTGCCTGAGCACTTCTATTCGCTGGTTGTATATAGGTAGACGATGTCTGTCCATTTGGCGGGATAAATTTTGAAATTAATGATTTCATTTGAGAATAAAAGATTTTTTTGTTAAAAACACAGCAGCGCTATAAAACACAAAATCCAATGTAATTGCGTTGGGTTATTTTTATCCGCTAAAAGTCGGGATACTTTTGTGCAGTAGGCTGTTACCATATTTTTATTATTCCTTTCTGATTTTCTGCTCCTTCTATTTCAATCCTAATGGTATCTTTTCGGGGTTAGCGAAGGACTGGCTCCCAGACTTTCTACCGCTCTCCAGTTTACCTCTGTAATATTCCCGTTGTATTTCGGGACAACATTCTTTCCTGAAAACTGAGCTGTATCCGGATTTTCGATCCCCTCGCGACTGGTATATTTTATTTTGTAGGAAAACAGTTTTCCGCCAAGATCCGTTGCCGCCATCTGGTTTTTGTTGATCTCCGTCATCCATCCGCGGATGTTGTGGAAAAAATGCTTACCAATAAAAAGTTTAAAGATTTTTTTGCCAAAAACGCAGCTACGCTATAAAACGCAAACCCACCACAATTGCAGTGGGTTATTTATTATTGCTCACGGATTACAAATCCGCGTCGTAGGGTATATTAATTATGTATTTTTAATATATCCAATTCATTTATACATTTTACAAATTCTTTCTTTTTATCATCATTAAAATAAGGTAGTCCTTTAATCCCATTTCTAATATCACTATACTTTATTGGTAAATTGTAAGTTTTAATTCCTCTTCCTGCAAAGTAATAGTTTTTTGCATAAATAATTGATTTGGGTGTATATTGATCTATTGCCAAACATTTTTCAAAAGCATGAACTTTATCTTGAATAATCAATTCATATCTAAAGTATTCATCAACATAATTATTCCTAAAATCTTCTGTAGAAAGTTTTTTTGTATAAAAAACAAGTTCATTTTTCTCTTTGACTTTGGTATAAGAAAGACTGTCATATTGTAATTTATAAGGACTCGTAGTAACTTCGAAAATATTTTTATTATTTACAATAAAAATTCCATTGTAAAAACCTTCTTCATCATGAAAACCATCTTCTATATAAATATGAGAATATTTTTTATCTGGATTTATGTCGTTGGTCTTCGCTCCTAATAGCCTAAAAATATTATATCCTTCTGTAAGTGTTTTTATTGCAGTTGAATCATGATAAGCAAAAGAATTTTTATCTCTTAATAAGTTTTCATTCATCTGTCTCAAAGTAATCTTTCCTTGAGAATTACAAGATGAGAATAACATAATACTAAATATTAAAATAATATTTTTCATTTTCAAAAGTTTATAGATTATCTAGTACGATTTTTAATTTTTCGCAGGTTATAATATGCAGCAGCTCCATTATAATTATATTTATTTTGCAATATTGTACTATTTACATTAAGAACGCTTTGCACACTAGGAATAGGAGATATTTGACTTCCATTTGAATTATAATAAATACTATTTCCAGCATTATCTATTAGCCTCCCGTCTTTATTAGGAATACATGTAGAACCTAAACAAACACTCCCATAATTTGTTCTCAATGGTAGACCTGATTCAGCTCTTACAATGTTTTCTACATGTGTTCCATATATTTCTGCTGTAGTACTGTTAGGTCCAAATCTTGTATCAATTTGAGAAGTTACGCCTAACGCATAATTTTCGTAAATGTGCCCCATTTCGTGGGCTATTGTTGTATATAAAGGAGAATATGCCGAAGCATTACCTGAAGTAGTCCAAACTCCTTTGGTTGAAGATGTATTTAATTCAATTATATTACTTATACCATATTTTATTTGGGAACCTCCGCTGGTATAATTAAAATAAAGATCTCTTACTTTTCCATCTTTACCCTGCGCCTGATCAAAGTACTCAATCATCTCATTTCCTATAGAGGTATTTTTATCTAGATGACTTAACCCTGCTACAATATCAACAACAAAATTTGATAATTTAGTATTTGCATCTACATTTGTCCATTTTCCATCTATCTGATGCTGTGTGGAACCATTATGATACCTATACTGAGTCCCATTTTGGTCATTAATATATATCCATTCTCCGTTTATATCAATAAATTTAGTCGGATTATTTGCTACATAAGTATAAGGAGAAATAGGAAAATAATTCTCACTATAATTATCTATAACTCCCCATCTACCAATATCAGCCATATAAAACCTTGCACCGTAATCATACATGCCCGTTTCTTGAAGCTCCTTCCCATTGTACTTATAATTCTTATACGAACTCGCTCCGAAGAAAGAATTTCCGCTCTTCAAATGATTCATACCAAAAGGATAATAATCATTAGCATCCACAATTTCAAGAACTCCTGCGCTGTTTTTCCCAAAACTTACCCTTGTATTTCCCAAGTGATCTTTGTACTGGTAAATATATTGATTATTTCCGCAAAATGTATTAACATAAAAAATAATGCTTACTGCTAAAAATTTAAAGATCTCTAATAAGATGTCGTTGCATTATAACACAAAACCCACCGCAAAGCGGTGGGTTCTTTATTATTCCTCACGGATTATAAATCCGCGTCATCGGGATTGAGTTTATTACATTTAATTTTCTGGAATTATTCCCACAAAAACAAAATATTCATTCTCAACTTTTGATTTTACAAAAATTGTATCATGATTTTCTTTGATCGCTTCATATTCTTTATCGAAAAAAAATATTTTTTTTCCTTTTTTAGAAATAGATAACTGTTTTACTGCTTCGTCTTCTTTAGAATATTTTCCACCTTTAGCAAAATCATCTGTATATAAACCTTCTGAACCACAACCAATATATTCAGAAAGTTTTCCGTTTCTATATTTTCTTATATTTTCGATAGTTAATTTTTTACCTTCATAATAAATATATTTAGGACATAATGGATTTTTACTATAATATGTGCTTATTATTGAAAAATCTCCTTTGTATTTATTGCAGGATAATATAGTAAATGCAATACTAATTAGTATTACTAGGCTTTTTAACTTCTTGTGTTCTCTGTACATTTGTTCTTGGTTGTATAATTACTTTTATATTAGAATATCCAAACATAGAATCTTTATCAGCTTGTTTTCTGATTCCTCCGATTACTCTTTTAGCTTCACTATCAGAAGTATTTTTCATAGAATTATTATTATTCACAATTCCAAAACAAGCTAAAGATCCGGAGTGTCTAATTTTGTTTTCTTCTTCATTTTTATATACTCCTCCGACATGAATCATTACACTTGAAGCAGACGTGGCATCCTGACCTTTATCATTTTTACGTGGTTCCGAATCTAAGATTTTACTTCCTTCCTGTCTTAATTCAAAGGCAGCTGTATCATTACTATGAGGATAAACATCAATAAATTCAGTATCATATTCATTAGAGCCACCGACCTTTGGTTCAAACGCAATATTGTCTAAAGTCATTGAATTTCCTTTATCCTGATTAACTACCCAAGAATCACGAGTGACCATAAACTCCATTTTGAAATTTGCATCTTCATCATCCGTGACAACTGCTTTATACAAAGGAACACCTATAGTTAAATAATCGTTTTTTCCTTTTGTATAATTTCCGACTAACTTTTGTTGTGTCCATCCAACTATTTGATTTGTAATTGTAATGATTGGATCATAAGGTTCCATACCATCTGGATCTGTAAACCGAATAGGATTATTAAACGCATAATTGTAAGGACTATGTCTCGTCATCTTTTCCGCTAAAGGATCTACGACGCCCCACCTTCCGATGTCAGCCATATACATCCTCGCACCGTAATCATACATGCCCGTCTCCTGCAATTCTTTACCGTTGTACTTGTAATTTTTATACGAACTTGATCCAAAGAATGAATTTCCACTTTTTAGGTGATTCATTCCGAAAGGATAATAATCATTAGCATCCACAATTTCTAGAACTCCTGCGCTGTTTTTTCCAAAACTTACCCTTGTATTTCCCAAGTGATCTTTATACTGGTAAATATATTGATTTTTTATGTAATCGTAAAATCCTTCTGAAGTCGGCAAAAACTGCAGTTCAGAATTCTTCAGCATTCCGACAGGTTCCAGCCCTCCAATGTCCACAAGACTGAACGCCTGGGTTTCCATCGCTCTAGAACTCTCAAGATTGGAAGCCGAAAAAGACGAACTTCCACCGCCTCCGCCACCTGAATTAGTGATGTTCTGATACTGGAAGCCGTCAAGGTAATCGATGGTCTTTACAGAGGTTGTGTAACCGTTAATTCCGGAAATCGTTGTGGTGTTTACCTTATGGAGCTTTGTTCCGTCGGCGCGGTATTTTGTGTCCAGTTTCACCATTTCAATGCCGTCCCTGCTGTATTCCAGATGATGGGGAAGATTTAAATGATTGTATTTGATCACACTGATTCCCTTATCCGGCATACTGATCATGTTTCCGTTCACATCATATCCGATGGTTTGTCCTCCGCCTTCGTATCCTGTTGCATTCTGTGCATAATCATTGATGTTGGTAAGCCTGTTGCCGGTATTGCCGGAAGCATAGATGTATTGCAGGTTATCAATCATGGTCGGCTTTTTGTTGATCTCCGTCATCCATCCGCGGATGTTGTAATCGTAATCGATGCTTTGCAGGGGAGCAGAAACCGATGTAGAGCCTACTTTCTTGTTCACAAGCTGGGACAGATCGTTGTAGGTGTTTTCGGCAAGCAGTTCTTCAGGATTATTGTCTACCTGATGGTAATGTTTTACCAACCTGTTCTGAGAATCGTACTCAAATCTTTCCTGTACCGTTACCCAATTCGCTATGTTTTTTGAGGTTAAAAATGAAAGCATCTTATTTTGTGCTGCTCTTTATAACACAAAACCCACCGCAATTACGGTGGGTTCTTTATTATTGCTCACGGATTACAAATCCGCGAGATCAGGTTACCTTAGAAATAAAAATGTATGCTAGTTTCATACGATAAAGCTAGCTCAAACATTTCATTGATTTCATCCGAGCCATTAGCACTTTTTTTTAATTCATTTAATGAATTATGTATAGATTCTAAATTTGTAATATGCTCGTCTTCAAAATCATCAATATTGCTATTTGCTATTTTATTAATTAAAATAAAGACGCCATCATCCCATAATTTCTTGAATTCATCATTTGTTATATTTAATTCCACGATCTGATCCGGACTTACTGCATCGTAATCCAATGCAATTTCAGCTTCTTTACTCTTTGGAACAATAATTTTTTTTGACATATTTAATCTATATTATTAAAATGAGTTACTTGATTATATTCAGCTTGACTTCTTCCCATTTGCTTTCCGTTTACTGTTTTATTATTAGGCACGTTTCCTTCCAAATCCAAATAAGTTCTCCTTCCAGACAGATTCGTATCTTCTATTCTAAAGTAATTTCCTGTATTATCATAAACAACTTGCAACCCTGTTTCGGAATTATTGTAAATGGTTTTACCTGTAGCCGTTGTTGTTCCTTCCGCTTCAGGTGCAATTTTTTGTATGGTTTCTGATAAACTAGCACTTTCCCATTGAGAAGAGAACTGGGCAGCTCTTTCAGCTCCTCCACCTCCAACAACAGTACTCATTTGTGATCTTGAAAGTTGCGCTCCTTCTAGAGAAGTAGTAGATGTTTCAGTAGCAGTTGCTACTTTTCCTGCTTTTGCTCCCATTACTTTGTGAGTAGTTACAGCCGCTATAACCATAACCGTAGCAGAGCCTATAGATTCCGCATCTCCTTTTGCTACACCTTTGCCTGTTTGTACAAGTGCTTTAGTACCAGTCTCTTCATATACTATGTTAGTTGCTTGTTTAACTGCTGCTTTTACTCCTCCTTGTCTAAATGCTTTATATGTTTTCATAGCATTTACTGTTCCTATAACTGCTGCTCTTTGAAGACTGGCACCTTCTAGTGTACCTTTAACCATACCTTTCGTAGCGTTCCAAGCTCCTCTTCCAAAACTTTTAACCTGGTTCCAAGTTGGCCATGGCCACATTCCATCTGGGTCAACAAACATTATCGGATTGTCAAAAGCATAATTATATGGTGAAAATCTTCTTCCTAATTCAGTAGCAGGATCTACGACACCCCATCTCCCGATATCAGCCATATAAAACCTTGCTCCGTAATCATACATGCCGGACTCCGTCTGTAATTCCTTGCCATTGTATTTATACTGGTAACTGCTTCCAAAACTGAAAGAAGTATTGTATCCTTCATGCTTCATCCCAAACGGATAATAGTTATTTTCTTCAAGAACTTCTGCGCCACTTTCACTGTTGAAATAACTTAAACGGATATTTCCCAAATGATCTGTGTAGTTGTAAATATACTTATTTTTTACAAAATCAAAATACCCTTCTGAAGTTGGAACAAATTTTAACTGAAAATCATTCGTAGGTATTCCGGATAATGGTGTCCAGTCATATTCATATTGAAACCCATCCAAGTAATCGGTGGTTCTGGTTCCCAAAGCATAAGCATAGGAAGGATCTTTATAATTATGTACTTTCCTGATCTTTGAGCCATCTGCTCTGTAAAGATAATTCGTATTTACATATACTTTATTGCTCCTGTCGTAACTTGCAAAATCACTGAACTTAATGTATTTCGGAAGATTTAAAAAATTATAATCAATCTGAAGAATACCTTTATCCTTATGATCTTTCATGTTTCCGTTCAGGTCGTAGGAAATGGTGTTTCCTGAAGTATCGGGATAACCTCTGTAATCTGTTGAGGAATCGGTAACGGAAGTCAGCCTGTTTCCGGTATAAATATAGCCAAGATCATCAATATTAAATGCAGAAGCACCTTGCTGAGATTGTGCCGATCTTTTCAGATTGGAGATATTTCCGTTAAGATCATATTCCATCTTTTCGAAATATTCCTTTGCAGAAGGATTGGTATCTTTCTGGTAAAATCCTGCCAGTAATCTGTTCACTCCATCATAAACATAGCCGTATCTTCTCAGGTTGTCTCCTGTGGTTGTTCCTGTTCTCCAGTCTACCTCCGCAATATTGCCGTTGTATTTCGGTTTTACTTTCAGAGTAGAAAAGTCTGTATTGGGCGTTTCAAGCCCTTCAACTTCACTGTATTTTACTTTATACCCGAACAGTTTTCCGTTAAGGTTTGCAGGATCATTGATCTTGGTTACAAATCGGGGAGATCAGGGCTATAAGTAAGTTTTGCTTTACTATAAAACACAAAACCCACCGCTTTGCGGTGGGTTCTTTATTGTTGCTCACGGATTACAAATCCGAGAGAAAGGGTCTATCGGGTTTCTAACTTTCCATTAAGTATGGTATAATAAAAATATTTTCCCTTAATTCTTTTGATTATGTAATAATCATTACGTTGATATTGAATCATACTGTCATCCATTTTTTCTCCATTTAACTTATATTGAATATAAAGAAGCTCATTTTTAAATTTCCCTTCTTTTTCTTCATATACTTTCCTTTTCAAAGGTGTATCATAAGAATTCCTTTCTTCGTCATAATATGTAAATTCTATAACTTGCGTCTTATCGATTTGGAGTATACTAACCGTAGGGGAAGGAATATAAGTATCATATTTCTTCCAATTGAAGATAATAAAATCTGTACTTCTTTCTGGTAATGAAGCCAATAAAGCATTAGTACCATCTATAAAATTGTCAAAGATTTTGGATTCATCTTTACAATCATTAAGCATCAAATTTACAGTCTCTTTAATCTCACCATTCTTTATAATCTTATCAATTTCAGACTCTTTAACACAATTTTCATATGCATTCTTCTTTTTATCTTCGAAAAAGTTTTTTATTTGTTGGTTTTGAGCATAACAAGATTGTAAACAGAATAGAGTTAGAAAACCTGTAAAATAGCTATTTCTTTTTTGTATGTTTAACATTGTCATAATAATTATATCTTCCTCTAAGTGTTTGATTTGGTGCACACATTAATAAAGAATTTATTGAACTTGCTCTATCTGCTGTTTCTGCTTCCTGTGTTCTCCAATTATACAAACTTCCATATGAATTATAATATAAACTGTTACCTACTGAATCAATTAGGACTGTTTTACCTTGTAATCCGTCTGGATTATTACTATTTTTTCCATAAGAAATTCTAAGGGATAATCCATTTTCAGCACGAATTCTATTTTCCCAATGAGAAGCAAAAATTTCTCCTCGACTCACCCCGAACCAACTTCCATTTAATAAATAAGTACTTTCGTCTCTTTTATGTCCTAGTTCATGTCCAAGACTTACAAAGAATGGAGAATTTACAAGACCATTAGTTGTAGGAGTTTTAGCGCTTGCCTTCGGATCTATTTTAATAGGGTCTGATAAGTTTATACCTGCATCTCCAGCATTTCCCTTATCATACACAATACTAGCATCATGTTTATCATTATCAAAATAAGAAACCAAATCTTTCCCTGCATCCCCGCCATTTTCTAAAGCTTGCAGCCCTGCTACAATACCTATAACATTATCAGATAATTTTACATTCTTATCTATTGCAACCCACTTTCCATCTACTTGATGCTGGGTTTGTCCGTTAGAATATCGATATTGATTATCCCCATCTGTAATACTAATCCACATTCCATCCGGATCAATAAATCTTATTGGATTATTGATTGCATAATTGTAAGGAGAAAAATTATGTCCTTTTTCACTTAAAGGATCTACGACGCCCCATCTTCCGATATCCGCCATATAAAACCTTGCACCGTAATCATACATGCCGGACTCCTGCAACTCTTTCCCGTTGTATTTATAATTCTTATACGAACTTGATCCAAAGAATGAATTTCCACTCTTCAAATGATTCATTCCGAAAGGATAATAATCATTAGCATCCACAATTTCTAGAACTCCTGCGCTGTTTTTTCCAAAACTTACCCTTGTATTTCCCAAGTGATCTTTATATTGGTAAATATATTGATTTTTTATGTAATCGTAAAATCCTTCTGAAGTCGGCAAAAACTGCAGTTCAGAATTCTTCAGCATTCCGACAGGTTCCAGCCCTCCAATGTCCACAAGACTGAACGCCTGGGTTTCCATCGCTCTAGAACTCTCAAGATTGGAAGCCGAAAAAGACGAACTTCCACCGCCTCCGCCACCTGAATTAGTGATGTTCTGATACTGGAAGCCGTCAAGGTAATCGATGGTCTTTACAGAGGTTGTGTAACCGTTAATTCCGGAAATCGTTGTGGTGTTTACCTTATGGAGCTTTGTTCCGTCGGCGCGGTATTTTGTGTCCAGTTTCACCATTTCAATGCCGTCCCTGCTGTATTCCAGATGATGGGGAAGATTTAAATGATTGTATTTGATCACACTGATTCCCTTATCCGGCATACTGATCATGTTTCCGTTCACATCATATCCGATGGTTTGTCCTCCGCCTTCGTATCCTGTTGCATTCTGTGCATAATCATTGATGTTGGTAAGCCTGTTGCCGGTATTGCCGGAAGCATAGATGTATTGCAGGTTATCAATCATGGTCGGCGTTGTATTCCCATATTCCAGAACCGAGGTTCTGTACAGACTGGTGATATTCCCGTTCAGATCATACGCTAAAGATTCCGTATTCTCTTTACTGTTCGGGTTTTGGGGATTCTGGTAAAACCCTGCTGTAAGCCTGTTAATTTTATCATAGGCATACCCGTATCTTTTCGGGGTTGTTGATGGATTTGCCCCAATAGATTCTACGGCTCTCCAGTCTACTTCTGTAATATTCCCGTTGTATTTCGGGACAACATTTTTTCCTGAAAACTAAGCTGTATCCGGATTTTCGATCCCGTCGCGACTGGTATATTTTATCTTGTAGGAAAACAGTTTTCCGCCAAGATCGGTAGCCGCCATCTGGTTTTTGTTGATCTCCGTCATCCATCCACGGATGTTGTAATCGTAATCGATGCTTTGCAGGGGCGCAGAACCCGATGTAGAGCCTACTTTCTTGCTCACAAGCTGGGACAGATCGTTATAGGTGTTTTCGGCAAGCAGTTCTTCGGGATTATTGTCTACCTGATGGTAATGTTTTACCAGCCTGTTCTGAGAATCGTACTCAAATCTTTCCTGTACCGTTACCCCGACTTCGCCCTGCTTTCTGAGGTTAAAAATGAAAAGCATTTTATATTGTGCTGCTCTTTATAACACAAAACCCACCGCAAAGCGGTGGGTTATTTATTGTTGCTCACGGATTACAAATCCGCGAGATAAGATATCCACAATATTACAATTTCACTTTAGATAAACTCCTTTCAGAAAGAAGAAGTAAAATAATAATGCTAGTAAAGGAATACATAATAAAGAGTTAATAATATTTCCTTTACTTAAACTATTCTTAATTATTACAATAATTGATATTAATATACCTATTACATTCAAAGGAAGTAAAACAAAAAAACTAAATTTTCTATTAAATGCTGAATATGGACTAATCAATCCTAATATATCTATAAAGATAAATGCAGATAAATTTAACAAAAAAATTACAAAAGATAAAATTGCTAAATTTTTAATATTTATTCTTTCCATCCTACTCTGTTATAGTTGTATCCAATGGCATATATGTTCTATCCTGTGAACTACCAAATCTCATTTTATAAAGAAAAAATAAATAAAAAAAATAATTAAAGGCATTGACAAGATAACATTTAAAATACTACGCTTATTATAAAATATATTCTTCACTATAACAATTAATGAAAATATTAACCCTATAATTATTATTGGAAATAAGATTAAACTCATTAATCCATTTTGAGGACTATAAGAATATATTAATTGTTCTACATTTATCAAATAATATTTAATCATATTAATTAAAAATATGACGAATGATAGTATTGATAATAATTTATCATTTATTTTTTCCATCCCACTCTATTATAATTGTAACCAGTAGTATATGCTTTTTTGTCTGTTGCAGTATCTTTTCCATCAAATCTTATTCTGCTATTGAAATTTGCACCTTTTTCCAAAACATCCAATGGAGCTCCAATCATTTGGAAAGCTTTACCTGTCATAAAATTCCCGCCATCATATACGTTGTATAAAGTATTGCTTCCTTCAAATTTTACAAATCCTCCCGTTCCATCAACAGGTGTGTCTGTAGGTCCTTGTAAACTTGGTTGATTACCTCCATTTCTTACAAGAGCTCCCATTTCTCCAGCAAAATCAAATTCCCCATTACCTAAAGATCCCATATAACTCATCCAAGGAAACATAATGAATGATTGCTCTCCAAAAGCCTGAAGATATTGTGCTTTATCTTTTATATTTCCAATGCCAATTTTATTAAAAGTATCTGCCATATCTTGAGCCGAATAAGGTGTAAATAATCGTAAACCATCATATTGTAAATCAATTGGAGACATTAAATTTGCCATTTGAATAACATAATCTAATTGCTCTTGATCATTAGCGTTATCATTTAAATTTAATTGATTACCCTCCATATCCTGAACAACATGAGGACCTTCTTGAGGGATAATCTCTTGAACATAACCTTGAGAATTTACTTTAATGATATCTTGATTTGATCTTCCATCAGGATCAATAAATCTAATCGGATTATTATAAGCATAATTATATGGAGACCAACGACGTGAAGTTTCCGCGAGCGGATCAACGACGCCCCATCTACCGATATCAGCCATATAAAACCTTGCACCGTAATCATACATGCCGGACTCCGTCTGTAATTCCTTGCCGTTGTATTTGTACTGGTAACTGCTTCCAAAACTGAAAGAAGTATTGTATCCTTCATGCTTCATCCCAAACGGATAATAGTTATTTTCTTCAAGAACTTCTGCGCCACTTCCATTGTTGAAATAACTTAAACGGATATTTCCCAAATGATCTGTGTAGTTGTAAATATACTTATTTTTTACAAAATCAAAATACCCTTCTGAAGTAGGGACAAATTTTAACTGAAAATCATTCGTAGGTATTCCGGATAATGGTGTCCAGTCATATTCATATTGAAACCCATCCAAGTAATCGGTGGTTCTGATTCCCAAAGCATAAGCATAGGAAGGATCTTTATAATTATGTACTTTCCTGATCTTTGAGCCATCTGCTCTGTAAAGATAATTCGTATTTACATATACTTTATTGCTCCTGTCGTAACTTGCAAAATCACTGAACTTAATGTATTTCGGAAGATTTAAAAAATTATAATCAATCTGAAGAATACCTTTATCCTTATGATCTTTCATGTTTCCGTTCAGGTCGTAGGAAATCGTGTTTCCTGAAGTATCCGGATAGCCTCTGTAATCTGTTGAGGAATCGGTAACGGAAGTCAGCCTGTTTCCGGTATAAATATAGCCAAGATCATCAATATTAAATGCAGGAGCGCCTTGCTGAGATTGCGCCGATCTTTTCAGGTTTGAAATATTTCCGTTAAGATCATATTCCATCTTTTCGAAGTATTCCTTTGCAGAAGGATTGGTATCTTTCTGGTAAAATCCTGCCAGTAATCTGTTCACTCCATCATAAACATAGCCGTATCTTCTCAGGTTGTCTCCTGTGGTTGTTCCTGTTCTCCAGTCTACTTCCGCAATATTGCCGTTGTATTTCGGTTTTACTTTCAGAGTAGAAAAGTCTGTATTGGGCGTTTCAAGCCCTTCCACTTCACTGTATTTTACTTTATACCCGAACAGTTTTCCGTTAAGGTTTGCAGGATCATTGATCTTGGTCATCCATCCGCGGATGTTGTAGGTGTAATCGATGCTTTGAAGATTATTTCCTACTTTCTTGTTCACAAGCTGGGACAGGTCGTTGTAGGTGTTTTCGGCAAGCAGTTCTTCGGGATTATTGTCTACCTGATGGTAATGTTTTACCAACCTGTTCTGAGAATCGTACTCAAACCTTTCCTGTAACGTTACCCCGACTTCGCCCTGCTTTCTGAGGTGATAGGTATTGGTTTTTAAAGGAACTCCCGCAAAATCCAGTTCGGTTTCGGTGTTGGTGTACCCTCCGAGATGGTTGGTGCTTTTGGTGGCAATTGCCCTTCCCATCGAATCGTAATAGCTGTAGGTTTTCGTCCAGTTGTTGTCTTCTATGTTTTTAACGTAGGCAGCGGTTAAAATTCCCATTGTGGAAGCATCTTCACTGCTTCCCAGCGTCTGTTTCATCGTATGCTGCCCGAGAACCGTTGTCGGAACTGCCGGAGCTTCGGGAGGATAGGTATCGTAATAATTAACCGAAAGCAGGGTCATGCTTCCCGTAGGAAATGCCTGTTTGTCGTAGTATACGTCCAGCCCCTGCAGATTAAAGGAGGTGGAGGATCTTCTTTCCGTATTGTAGGCATTGGCGGTCATGCTGTTCAGGGCATTCTGCATTACCTGTCTCGATGCGGTGTTGGAGAAGAAACCGGTATACGCCACTCTTCCGAACTCATCATATTTGGTAAAAAGCCAGCCTTTGCTTCCGAAGCTGTTGTTTGCTGTTCTCAGGATGGCATCCTGCGTGAGCACCACACGGTCCTGTTTATCGTAGACCATCAGTTCCCATTCTTTTCCGGGCAGTCTTTTTTCAACCAGACGGTCTCTGCCGTCGTACCGGTACTGGTAGCAGAGTTCGTTTAAAATAGCATCCGTAATCAGGTTACTGTTATCTGAAATCTGTTTTACCGCTTTCGGGGAAAGGACGAAAGCCAGCTGGTTGTACTCGTTGTACACGTAATATGTGTCCACATTCTGTGCCCCGTCATTTCTGCGCACCAGAATCGTCTGTCCCTGTCCGTTTTTAAATTCCGTTACAGGGTTTCCGTCCTCATCGGTAACGGTGTTTTTATACAGTGTTGCGGCAGGATAATATCCCGAATTATCTGAAGAAACCGAAAGCGTGGAAACCGTAGTGGAAACATTGTTCACGGTACTGGTCGTTGTACTGGTGATAAATTTCTTCACCTCTGTTCCCAGATTGGTTTCGTACTTCAGCTTCTGGGTGTGTCCCGAGCTCATCTTCCATGGCTCTCCCGGGCTTGCCTGCTGCAATACCCTGTCCAGCGGGGAGTTTTCCATTTCTTTTTCAGAATATGCATTGGAAACCCCGTAATAGGAGTTGGCAGCGGTTTCATCGGTAATTCCGGTATGGATGGAGGAGTTCTGGGTGGCGGCAGGCACGGGAAGGATGTTTTTCACCTGTCTTCCGAAGCCGTCATAGGTAACGGGTGTTACCAGGTCTTTTCCGCCGGGTGCCGCTTTTACACTGATGATCTGCTTGGGTCTTCCCAGACCGTCAAAGTAAGTGATGGTCTCGGATTTCCGGCTGCAGTCGTCATTCAGACAGCTCTGGGACTGTATGTAGTTCTCGTTCTGGGACTGTGCGAAGGACATCGCGGCAATGCTCAGCCCCAACAGGGAGAATGCTTTGGTTGTACTGTATTTTCTCATGTTTGTGTTATGGTTTGTAGTTGTACTTGTTTTCAGACATTTTTTTGTTGATATAGCTTCCTGCGCTGTTTTTTCCTCTTACTCCTGTTTCTTTCAGCCTGTTTGCCGAATCGTAGGTGTAGGTCTGTCTTACTCCGGACGGAGGCGTGATGCTGGTTACCCCGATCAGCGGATCGTAGGTGTAGGTGGAGATCAGCTTTCCTGAAAGAGCCGACTGTTTCCTGAAGCTGTTCAGGGCATCCAGAAGAAGGTTTTCCTGTGCAGGATCTGCGGCATCATTGTCGGAAGCCGTTACAATCCCTGAAACCGGAACTGTGGAAGTCAGCTGGTCGTAAGTGATTCCCTCCACCTTGGCAATGGGCTGGGTTTTGTAGTATCCCCAGACAAGGGCTACCGGAATTCCGTCTTTGGTGGTGTACTGAAGCATGTTTCCTTTTTCATCGTATCTGTCGTAGGTAACATCGGTGGATGAAGTACCGCTGAGTTTATCATACGATTTCTGGGATAACGGAAGCACGAGATTTCCTGCCTGGGGCGTAGGAAGGGAAGCAGGGTACACCGTTTCTGTTTTGCCCAGTGTTTTGGTAACACCGCCAACGGTTTGCGTAACGGTGGTTTCCAATGGAATACCGATCATGTTTCTGGAGATCAATAACTGGTTGTTTTTTTCGTGGGCGTACTGGTAATTTGTCTCTGTGATGCTGTTGTCAGGGGTTGTGAGGGTTTGTTTGGTAACCTGGCTGTGCATTGAAGAGTAGTCATAATTTTTTGTGGTAATCAGTTTACGGTAGTTAGGGTTGAGATAATCATCATAGGATGGGTCAGAAAGGGAGGTCTCTAAAGGCATATAATCTATATACTCTACAACCTCCTCTTTGCGAAGCTTAGCATCTATCGTGTAATGATTGTATAAACCCAAATGATAATTAGAAATTCTTTGAACATCTCCATAGCTGCAAAGCGCCAACGTGCTTTCATCATACATTTTAAACACAATGAGATTAGGCTGTGCTTTTAAAATCTGATAGTTATAGGAATAATTGGTTTGTCTGTTTCTGAAAATATTATTGCCTACCTTTACAAAATCTCTGGTTCTCAATACATTACCACTGAACGTCAAACGGTTGGATTTTGCACTGAAAAATGTGCTTGTAATAACGTTCTGTATAAAAGCACTATAGTTAAGTCCTGTAGATACACTTGAAGACCAATATCCGGGTCCCGGATCAATTGTTAAAACCTGATTAGGCTCGTTATAATCTTTTCTGAACATTTTTTCGTAACCACCGTTCTCAAAATGGTCTCCCCCCACGCTGGTCGTTACAAACTCATAACGCTCCTGAAGACTGCTGTTGTACATATCACTTGTATTATTTGAGCTATGCAAAGCATACGTTATAGCAGGACCGGCAGCATGATGATCTCCTATAGAAACAGTGCTTATCTGAGGAATTGTTTTTAAAACAGGTAAACTTTGATGATCGTAAATTTCAGCAGGATTATAATATAATCTTTTATAGCTTTTCACCACTCCCTGATCGGTATCTTTTATAGATTTTACTCTTATTCCATAGCCGTCTACAGAATTGTCAGAAAGTTGGGTGTAGCTTAATGCAACGTTGGCCATAACATAACTGTTTACAGATATAGGAGGATTATTGGCTCCTGCCTGTGCAATCAGCTTATAACGTTTATTGGGTAAAAATTGAAATATTTGGGTTTGTATCTGGCTGCTGTATCCTAATATACGGCCGCTTATTAATAGTGTCTGTCCCGTGTCAAGATCAATTAATTTCCATGAAAACTGTTGGGTATGATTCCCGTTATAATTATCAGAACCCATTGAATAATTAATATTAACTGTTTGAGGCTGATAAATATTTTCTATGATCCACTCACCATATAAACGGTCAGGCTCCATAACATTATTATTGAAGAGCAGATTTACCCCTCCGTTTACCTGCTGCAGATCTCTCATAGGAGGAGCTTCATATTCAATGGTGGTTTTACCTCCTGTAGGATAATTCACTTCAGTTAACAGACCTTTGGAAGCATAGAAAAAATCTGGTGTTCTTTCTCCGAAAGAATTTAAAACAGCAGGGGTATATGCTTATGAAAGCGGCAGCATATAATTATGAAAAGAAGCAATCAAAGACTGATTCAAGGTTTTGTTATTATAATAGCCATACATATCCTGTTCGTAAGAAATTCTCTTGGGGAGTTCTAAAGGATCATTGTAAGAAAAATTATATTTTTTTTCAAAGACATTATTTTTATACAGCTGAACAGAGGTAAGAAAGAAACGTTGGGATCTGTTATTATTTTTGGCACCGTCAAAAACATAATTAAATAGTATCTTCTCTTTTTCCGTATTATTTTCTTTCAGTTCAATGGACGATAAATATGTTTTGAATTCAGAATTGATCTTCGTATCATAATTGAACTTTATCATCCGATTGCTTTCGGTTGAAGTAATCTGGCTGATTCTTTTTTTGTTTAATACATATAATGTCTGAAAAGATTTTTTTATCTCCGGTGAAAGAACAGAAACAGGATTATTAGATGGATCTAAATTGTTTCCTGAAAATAAATAGCAGATATCATTTTCGAAAACCGTATGGGTTTCAAAATCGGAGTTTTGATATGTGAAAGAGATTTTTTCATTATTAGGATGGATAATTTCCTTTAAGAAATAAGAAGTATCGGCATAATTGCTTATTCCGCCGGGAGCAGGCATCATCTTAGACCCTGTCATTTCTCTGTAATCCAGTGAACCTCCGAAAATGTATTTTATCCCGTTTGCATCCGTCATTTCAAACCCTGTAAAGCTTCTGTTTCCTAAGTTGGGATCAGCGTTAATTGTTTTAATCTTTACATCAGAATCATTCTTCATAAAGTAAGGGTTAAAGTTTTCGTCCAAATAAAATGATGCAGAAATATTATGTACTTTGACGTTAAAAACATCTCTTTCCGAATCTATTGCCGTAGGCTGATAGCAGACTTTTCTTAAGATATCATCTGCTGCGCAGTCAGAAGCTGCATTCTGAGTAATTTCATTATAATTTTTAGTTAATCTATCAGTGTTTTCATCGGGAAGTCCATTTACGGTGCGGCTTATAATTCCTCCGGCATTTATCATCCATGTCATTCCTGTATCATTGGGAAGATCATCTACCTTAACCCCGGCACCAAAATATTGTAATGATAGAGCTGTTGAAATTTTATTGCCATTTAAGCTGAGCAGCGGAATATTTATATTTAATTTTCCGGTATGCTCATCTTCAGAGACACTTTTTTCTCTTGTAAACTGAAAAGACTGTGGAGAACTTGGAATAAAACTTAACTCCTGTCCTGAAATAAGTATTACAGGACAAAAGACAATTCCTATTAAATATTTTCTCATTTGTATTATTTTTTAATCATTTTGGCATTCGCCGTTTTATCATTGGTTTTCACCGTCACCAGATACGCGCCCTGAATCAAAGGCTGGGTATTGATCTTGGTGATCTTGTTTTTTGTTTTTACCGTTTCAAGCTTTCTTCCGCCCATGTCGTACACTGCAATCTCAGCCTCAAACGCTCCCTCTCTTAAGCCCTCAAACCCAAGCTCCACATACACATAATCCGTTACCGGGTTCGGGTAGATCTTAATATCCTGCTTTTCGATAAGCTGGTCAACCTGTTTATCCCCCAGCTTCACGATCTTCCAGTTTTCTTTCCCCAGTTCCTCTGCGCTGGTTCCTGCAAGTACAATTGATCCGTCACGGTTCAGCTTAATATCAGATAACCGTTCCTCTTTCTTTCGGGATTCTCCTTTCACGTGCTTTCTCCACTGCTCGTTTCCGTTCTGGTCAAGATACAGCATCCAGAAAGTTTCATCATCATTTTCAATCCTGCCTTCCGCCTGCGTATAACCGCCTAAAAGAATCCCTTTGGACTTCCCGCTTCCATCTTCCTGCTTCCCGGCAATGACACTCACCCCCATCAGAACATCCCGGTTTTTAAAGCTGTAGGATTTCTGCCAGATTTCTTCGCCTCTTTCATCAATGGAGATTAACCAGAGGTCTGTACCTTCTTCAATACCCACCGATTTATTTCCCGATCTTTCCGATCTGGATTCTCCACCGATCAGATAGCCGGTTGAAGTCAGCGCAAGTGTTCTTACATGATCATCGCCTTTTCCTCCGAAATTCTTTTCCCATTCCACTTTTCCGTCTTTCGAAAGTTTCACGATCCAGTAATCGCCTTCACCAAAATTGTTGCTTGTTTTTGGTTGATAGTTGATGGTTTTACTACTTCCTGCATCAAACTTCCCGCTTCCTGCCAAAGCTGCGCTTCTCGAATAGATCCCTAACAAAGCTCCACCGTCTTTGGTGGGAATCATCTTTTCCACTTCATCAAGACCTTTCCCGCCTAATACCAATTGGGATAGTTCTTTCCCGCTTTTATCCAGTCGTACCACCAAAACATCTTTGGAACCGTAGCCCTTCATTTTCGGATCCTGAGCGGAGCCGAAGGATCCCGCTACAAAGAACCCCACATCGGTGGTCTGAATCACCGCTCTTGCTTCTTCGTCCGCAGTACTGCCTATGGTTTTCTGCCATAATTCATCGCCAAATTCGTTGATTCTGATCAGCCAGAAATCCGATCCGCCTCTAGAATCCTCTTTTTTATCCAGTCCTTTTCCGCTGTAGGAAGTTCCGGCAAGAAGAAATCCTCCTTCCTGAGTATTAACCGTTGCCGATAAAAAATCGTGGTTCTTCCCTGAGAAATATTTTTCCCAAACCTCTTCGCCCTGCTGGTTGAGTTTTACCAGATGGAAATCGTAACCGTTGTTCTGCTGCGAGGTGGCAGAAGGCAGACCGGAGGTGGCAGGAGAGCTGCTACCTGTGATCTTTTGGCTGTTACCCCGAATGCTGCTTCCGGTAATTAAATACTGCTGATCGATGGTTGTAGTGACCTGTGAGAGAAAGTCCTGCGTTGAAGACCGGATGTCTTTCTGCCAGACTACTTCCTGGGCGGAAACGCCCAGAATGCTGCACAGAGTGAACACACTCATGCTGAGTTTTTTCATACTTAGTGTAATTTTAACGTTATTGTAAAGTGAAATTAAGAAAGGGAATGCTTAGAAAAATAAGGAACCCCGCATTCTTAAAGTATTGATACTGAATTTGACAGAACCTGTCCGAAATTTATTTGTTTTAATCATGGCTATTGTTTTTTTATAAGCTTTTAACAGCTTGTTTTTATTAATTTTTTGTTCAGAATAATAAAAATAAACTCCTGTCTTTTTTACTTTTCTGCAAAATTACAAAGCATTAACGACAAAACATGTCGTTTTATTTTAAAGGATGCATTTTTTTTCAAAAAGGTTGGAAATCATGGTGAAAAATATTTTTTATGGGTGTATTTTAATGTACGCTTCGGCTCCGCTCAGCGCACGGTGGAGGGTTTCGTTTACAATGATTTGTTTAAAATGAAATTGTAGTGCGCTTCGGCTCCGCTCAGCGCACGGTGATGGTTTGGCTTACAATGATCTGTTTAAATGGAATCGCACTGAAGTACGCTGAGCGGAGCCGAAGCGTACGGTGACAGGTTGTTTACAATGATTTGCTTAAAATGGAATCGCGCTGAGGTACGCTGAGCGGAGCCGAAGCGTAAAAATATCTGCATTAAAATTTTATCGGAGATAAAATCTTTGCGCCTTAAAACGTGATTAAAAAACAAATACCTGCGTCTTTGCGGGTTTAAACAACTTTAGGAATGATTATTTATGATGATGTGCGCTTCGACTCCGCTCAGCTCACGGTGGGGTTGCTGTAGAAATATTCTTATTACATTTTATCTGAAATAAAATCTTTGAACCTAGATGGATGATTAACAATAATTAATTGTGTCTTTGTAATTATAAACAGATTTTAAGGAGGATTACCCTACATTCAATGCACAGGATGATAATCTTTATGAAGAGTGTAATGTTAGAAACATGTATGGTAATTTTGTTGAATTTCAAAATTATCAAAAAAAATATGAATTTTTTTTTCTGTGAATATCATTCATTTTTCAATATAAATTTAGTTTTTCAGATTTCAGATATTTCATATTTTAATAAATAATTTTCTTTGATTTGATAAAATCTATGAATCCCTTTTTTTTCTGGTTATAAGACTCCTGCTGAGATGAATCTGAATGAAACAATATTTTATATTTCCTCAACGTTTGAAATAAAAATTAATAACATTATTTCTTTTAAAAAAGCACAGGATGAAAAAGAAACCCAACAATCCACCGTTGTATGATGAAGAGCTGATGCATACCGTTCTGGACATTTTTTCTGAAATTCTGGATACCCTCAGGAAAAAGCAGATTACCGATTCGCAGTATTATGACAGTGCCGATGTAAAAAGACTGCTGAATATCAGCGACAGTACTTTATTCAGAATCCGGAAATCACAGAATATTCCGTACATAAAAATCGGAAAGAAAATATACTATCCGAAATCGTTTTTCAATACTGCCCTCAAAAAATGATAGTATTTTTATGTCTTTCGTTGGCGGGATTAAATACCAGATTCTGCTGAATTATCCTGCCATTCCTCTGTCATCCTGAGCGTGAAGCAGCCGAAGGATTTCTTTTTTATTACAATAATCTGTTGTTTTGATTTTTATCCGCAATTGCTTCATGTAAATTGTGCAGATTCCGCAGATATAAAATGTAACTTCTTAAATTACTTTCTAAGTATATTAAACAGCTGAAGGATCTCCTTTAATTACAATAAATAATTTTCAAACGATTTCAATTGAATATCATATTCTAAATCATTGCTTTTCTGCGCTGTCATCCTGAGCGCGAAGCAGCCGAAGGATTTCTTCTTATCACAATGATCTGTTGTTTTGATTTTTGTGCGCAATTACTTCACGCAGATTGTGGAGATGACGCAGATATACAATGTAACTGCTTAAATTACTTTCTAAATATAGTAAGCAGCCAAAGGATCTTTTTTTATTACAATAAATAATTGTCCAACGATTTCAAATCAGATATCATACTTTAAAATCATTGCTTTTCTGCGCTGTCATCCTGAGCGCGAAGCAGCCGAAGGATTTCTTCTTTATCACAATGATTTGTTGTTTTGATTTTCGTACGTAATTACTTCACGCAGATTGTGCAGATTCCGCAGATATAAAAAGTTACTTCTTAAGCTACTTTTTAAGAATGTAAAGCAGCCGAAGGATTTCTTTTTTTATTACAACGAATAATTGTCAATCGATTTCAAATCAGATATCATGCTTTAAAATCATTGTTTTTCTGCGCTGTCATCCTGAGCGCGAAGCAGCCGAAGGATCTCTTCTTTATCACAATGATTTGTTGTTTTGATTTTTATCTGAAATTGCTTCATTTAAATTGTGTAGATTCCGCAGATGTAAAATGTAAGTTCTTAAATTACTTCTAAGTATATTAAACAGCTGAAGGATCTCCTTTAATTACAATAAATAATTGTCAAACGATTTCAAATCAGATATCATACTTTAAAATCAGTGCTTTTTTGTGCTGTCATCCTGAGCGCGAAGCAGCTGAAGGATCTCTTTTTTATTACAATAAATAATTGTCAAACGATTTCAATTGAATATCATACTCTAAATCATTGCTTTTCTGCGCTGTCATCCTGAGCGCGAAGCAGCCGAAGGATCTCTTTTTTATCACAATGATCTGTTGTTTTGATTTTCGTACGTAATTACTTCACGCAGATTGTGCAGATTACGCAGATATAAAAAGTTACTTCTTAAGTTTGTTAAGCAGCCCAAGGATTTCTTTTTACTACAATGATTTGTTTAAATGGAGTTGCATTGATGTGTGCTTCGGCTCCGCTCAGCGCACGGTGGTGGGTTTTATTTACAATGATTTGTTTAAAATGGAGTTGCACTGAAGTACGCTGAGCGGAGCCGAAGCGAAAAATATCCGTATTACATTTTATCGGAGATAAAATCTTTGCGCCTTAATACATAGAGCATGTTAAAAATCTTGCGCCTTTGCGGTTTTAAACAATTTTGGGATGGTTATTCAGGTTGATGTGCGCTTCGGCTCCGCTCAGCGCACGGTGATGGTTTGGCTTACAATGATCTGTTTAAAATGGATTCGCATTGAAGTACGCTGAGCGGAGCCGAAGCGTACAATTAAGCAAAAACTTTTATAAAATTCTCCCGAAATCCTTCGACTGTTGTTCGGTCTTTCTTCGGAAAAAATCCCATTTTTCCGAAGCCGATCCGAAGAAGACCCGAACATGATCCGAAGAAATGGGTTTTCAAATAGGTCAAAATAGGTCAAAAGCAGTCAAAACCGGTCATCTTTTTCACAGGTGCCTGAAATTGGAAAATTCTGTAATACCTTCGTTCTGTTAACCAATAAAAATGCACAAAATGGCACGAATAACAAAAGGAATCCTTGGAGGATTTTCAGGAAAAGTGGGAACAATTGTAGGCGCAAACTGGCGCGGACAGGACATTATCAGAAGTATTCCCAAACCAAGCTCGAAACAGCCCACCGATAAACAGCTTCTGCAGCAGACCAGGTTCAGCATGGTGATCAGCTTTCTGCAGCCGCTTAAAAACATCCAGACGAAGTATTTCGGATCGGGGAGCGGTTCAAAATCGAGGGTGAATATGGCGGTTTCCTATACCATCAGCGAAGCATTACAGATGAATGGCGATGTTCCCGAACTGGTATACAATAAGGTGCTGATCACGAAAGGTGATCTGGCAGGTTTCCAGAACGTCACTGCTTCTCCGCAAACCGGAAATACCATTGCCCTGAGCTGGGAGGACAATTCCGCACAGGGAAACGCAGATACCGCCGACAAAGCCAATGCGGTGTGTTATTGTGAAGAGCTGGGAACGTTTGAAATTTTCGAATCCGTTGCCGAAAGGGGAGCACTGACTGCTGATGTAACAATGCCTGCTTCCTACGCGGGAAAGGAAATTCAGGTCTGGGTGTTTTTCAGGAATACGAAAGAAACCCTTGCGTGTAACAGCGCGTATCTCGGGGCTTATACTTTAGTTTAATCTGAATCTCCATCCGAAAGGGTGGGGATTTTTTGTGGTGGCTTCGGCTCCGCTCAGCCACCGTGTTCTTTGATTTGATTTTTGGGTTTTGTCTGGCTTTGGGTTGTTTTTCTGTAGTGGTGGCTGAGCGGAGCCGAAACCACCTATTCATCTTTTATAAAAAACTTACTGTGGGTTTCATTTATGCATTCGGCAGCTTTTTTAAGCTCTTCGTTCCAGCCATTGATCAAAGCTTCTTTTTTTCTTCGGCTCCATCCCTGAACCTGTTTTTCGCGGTAGAAAGCAAGATCAATACGTTCAAATTCTTCGAAATAAATAAGCTTTACAGGAAGCCGCTTTTTAGTGTGATGAGTACCTTCTCCTTTTTGATGCTGCGAAAGTCGGCGTTCCAGATCGTTGGTACTGCTTATGTAATAACTGCCGTCTGAGCAGAGAAGAATATACATCCATCCTCTTATCATTTGTATTTTTATTTTAAAGATAGTATTTTATTTGAACAAGGTGGCTTCGACTCCGCTCAGCCACCGGGTTTTTTAATGTAATTTTTAATGATGTTTGTTCGTACGTCTTTCTTTGTGGCATATGGTGGCTGAGCGGAGCCGAAGCCACTGTGTTTTTTGATGTGATTTTTGGGTTTTGTTGGACTGTGGGTTGTTTTGTGTAATGGTGGCTGAGCGGAGCCGAAGCCACCTGTGTTCTCAAAGTGAAACCACCCGTTACCGCAAAATCTGTAACAGGTGGTTTTTTTATGAAATCAATATATCAGCGTTGATTTATGCCTCCAGAACGGGTTTCAGGGCTGATAAAGCATGCGAGGAAATCCATCCGATGATCTGGGAAACAATTCTTTCAATCAATTCGGCTTTGGTTACGGAAGAAACGCCCGGCACCAGTTTTGGGTAAGCGGGTTTAGGCAGAGGCTGGGGAAGAATGAGTCCGGTAACTTCCGGATTAGAGCTGTCAGCCGGAATACCGGAATACATTTCCACATGCTGGATGAACAGCTGTTCTACGTAATCCTTCAATGACTGTGGAGGAACACTGATTGCAGAACCTCCATCTGAATGCTGCAGCGTTCCCGACAGTGAACTGTTTTGAATTCGTGTATACACGGCACCCGATCGTGAGGAATCAAGCATGGCAAGAGATTGGAGTACCGACAGTGTAGCGGCAGTACCGAAATTCGGTGAGTGACCGTAGAGATTGGCAATCTGCTGCAGGTCCTGCTTCTGCCATGCATGAGGCACTACATCGAGGTTGTTCCAGTGCATGGTATTCCAGCTTTGGTAAGGCAGCGATTGAGGCTCCCAGCCGGATGGCAATACAGGAAATGTACTGTTAAAGAGGCTGGCAAAATGGGTTTCTCCCGGCGTGGCTCCCGCAGTAGGATATACCAACGTAAGATCAAAAGCCTTCAGTGTTTTCTGTTCCGTAAGATACAGTGCCAAAGTAGGAGAGAGGGCTCCGGCAAGGCTGTGGCCGCAGAAAATGACAGCGGTATCAACAGCCGGCTGCACACTGCTCAGGAATTGCTCAAGCGTCGTTCCCGGAGCCGCAGCACTTGATGCAGTGGTAAGTTTGAGAAGATTGCTGACTCCGGTAGCGGTGCCCAGTGAAATATACGGATCGGTACCATTATAGCCGGACGGACTGAAATCAGAAGGATTGTAGGTACTCCAGTTGACCACCTGCGAAACGGAAAAATCTTCCGCTTCCCAGTCGTACAGGGAGTCGGGGTTGGTAGCGGCAATGGCTACAACATAAGCAGGCATTACTGGTCCTCCCGGGAATGCCACAGCGTCACACTGTGCTACAAATACGGCATTGTCTGCAACGCCGTCATTGTTTTCTTCCAGGAGAGCAGGTCCCCAAACCAGGTTCCAGCTTCCCAGTACCGGCGTAACCGAAGAATCGGCAACAGAAGGACTGGTCTGTCCCATAACGGTTACAGGCGGAACATTGTTCAGGTAAAAAGAAAGGTCGTACTGCAGCTGCAGCTGTAATTCAATCGCGGTACCTTTGTATCCCGAAGAACGCCCTACAAGACAGGCCATCCCGAATATCTGCTGGTAAGCGTCTAATGTTGGATTTGTCATGGTGTATTTTTGTTTTTTGGTTGATTGTTTTTGTTGATTGTTACTGAGAGGTTTTTGTCCGATGACCGATGATGATCTGCATCTTCAGAGAACGAAGTAAAGTTCGGGACAAATTGTGATTTGTGAATCCGTGAAAATGACCAAAATGAGGGGTAGGTGTTTGTACGGATGTGTGCTGAGTGTGGTTTCGGCTCCGCTCTGGCACTGTGTTTTTTTGATGGGGTTTCTGGGTATTGTTGGGCGGTGTGTTATTTTTTTCTGTAGTGGTGGCTTCGGCTCCGCTCAGCCACCGTGTTTTTCGATGGGGTTTCTGGATGTTTTTGGGCGGTGTGTGGTAGCTGAGCGGAGCCGAAGCCACCATATTATTTTATGCTTCTCAACTTGGTGAAATTGTTTTTTCATATCTTTGGAAAGCTTAACAAATTACTTGAATAATTGTTGTTTCGTTAATAGAACAGCATATAAAGATGTAGAACTGAATTATATATGAATTTTCAAAAAGTACTGGATAAATACAGAAAGATTTCATTTTCACAAAAAGATAAGGGAGAAAGATTTGAAAGATTAATGAAAGCTTATCTTTTAACAGACCCAAAATATTCCAATCTATTTAAAAAAGTATGGTTATGGAATGAATTTCCGGCAAAAGCAGATTTGGGTGGCAATGATACTGGTATTGACCTTGTTGCCTTAACGTATAATAATGAATATTGGGCTATCCAATGCAAATGTTTTGATGAAAATACCTACATAGATAAAAAAGCTACGGATACTTTTCTATCTACTGCAAGCCGTTCTTTTAAAAATGAAGACCTTCAGACAACTCATTTCTCTCAGTGTCTTTGGATTTCAACCACTAATAAATGGACTTCCAATGCAGAAGAGTCTTTAAAAAACCAAAGACCTCCTGTGTCGAGAATTAATATTCAGGATTTGAAACAGGCTCCTGTTGATTGGGATAAACTCGAAAATAATATTACTGGTGAACTGGCAAGAACCGCAAAATATCCTTTAAAAGATCATCAGAAAAAAGCAATGGAATGTACTGAAAATCATTTCAAAGAGAATGACAGAGGTAAATTGATTATGGCTTGCGGAACTGGTAAAACATTTACTTCGCTAAGGATTGCTGAAAATGAGACCAATGGAAAAGGATTAATACTTTTCTTAGTTCCTTCTATTGCGCTTCTTGGGCAAACTCTGAATGAATGGAGTGCACAGGCTATGGAAAAAATAAATCCTGTATGTATCTGTTCGGATCCTGAAATCACTAAAAAGAAAACCAAAGCGGAGGATATTGATACAAGTTCAGTAATTGATCTTGCTTTGCCTGCTTCTACCAATGTTCCGAATATTATTCAACAGTTTCATAAACTAAAAGCTCATTCTAATGATGGAATGACGGTTGTCTTCTCTACCTACCAATCTATTAAAGTAATTTCCGAAGCGCAGGCTGCGGTCGGAAAGATCTTTCCGGAGTTTGCAGAATTTGACTTAATTATCTGTGATGAAGCACACAGAACAACTGGAGCAAAATTATCTTCGGAAGACGAATCTGCCTTTACCAGAGTTCACGATAATGATTTTATTAAAGCCAAAAAAAGGCTTTATATGACTGCGACGCCCCGTTTATACGATCAGGAAACCAAAAGTAAAGCCGCACAAGCCGACGCTACGCTTTGGTCTATGGATGATGAAAAAGTATACGGAGAAGAAATCTACAGAATTGGATTCGGAGAAGCTGTAGGAAAAAAGCTACTGACAGATTATAAAGTCTTGATTCTTACATTAAGTGAGAATGACGTACCACCTTCTATACAGCAGATGATTGCCAACGGTGAAAGTGAAATTAAATTGGGCGATATGCCTAAATTAATTGGCTGTATCAATGCACTGTCCAAACAGGTTCTGGGCGATGAAGGGCTTATAAAATCTACTGATCCTCTTCCGATGAAAAGAGCAGTGGCTTTCTGTTCTTCTATAGAAAATTCAAAAGCAAATACCCAAGCATTAAATGCAGTATCAGAAACCTATATTGATGCATTGCCGGAAGAAAATAAAAAAGTTACCGTTTCTGTAAGCTCTAAACATATTGACGGTTCTATGTCTGCTACAGAAAGAGGCGATCTATTAGGTTGGTTAAAAGATGAACCGGAAGATGATGAATGTAGAGTTCTGACCAATGTACGTTGTTTAAGCGAGGGAGTAGATGTTCCTTCTTTGGATGCTGTAATGTTTTTATCTGCAAGAAACAGTCAGGTAGATGTGGTCCAGTCGGTTGGTCGTGTAATGCGATTGTCGGAAGGTAAACAATATGGTTATATTATTATTCCTGTGGTAGTGCCTTCGTCTGTAAGTGCAGAAGATGCTCTGAATGACAATGAACGGTTTAAAGTGGTTTGGACTGTTCTTAACGCTTTAAGAGCACACGATGACCGTTTTAATGCAACCGTGAACAAAATAGAACTCAACAAGAAAAGACCTCAGCAAATTTTAGTGGGTGGAACCGGAATCGGTTTTGATGATGAAGGAAACCCATTTGAGAAAAAACCGTATCAACAGGGTTCTGCGGAAGCAATGGAAAAACAGCTGCAGTTTAATTTTGAAGAATTGCAGAATGCCGTTTTTGCCAGAATGGTACAGAAAGTCGGCGACAGAAGATATTGGGAACAGTGGGCAAAATCTGTCGGAGAGATTGCTGCAAGACAAAAAGAAAGAATCATAGAATTGATTATCAATTCTACTAAACACGCTAAAGAATTTGAAAGATTTTTGAAAGGGCTACAGAAAAGCATCAATCCTTCGATTTCCCAGGAGCAGGCTGTCGATATGCTGTCACAGCATATTATTACAAAACCTGTCTTCGAGGCACTTTTTGAAGGCTATTCTTTTGTACAGAATAACCCGATGAGTAAATCTATGCAGAAAATGCTCGATCTTTTGGAAGAAGAAACCATTGAAGAAGATGTAAAGACTTTGGAAAGCTTCTACGAATCTGTAAAGATGAGAGCTTCCGGAATAGACAATGCCGAAGGAAAACAGAAGATTATCCTTGAGCTGTACGATAAATTCTTTAAAACGGCTTTCCCTAAAATGGTGGAACAATTGGGTATTGTGTACACCCCTACAGAAGTCGTGGATTTTATCATCCATTCTGTAGCAGATGTTTTGGAGAAAGAATTCAAACGCAATATTTCAGATGAAAATGTGCATATCCTTGATCCTTTTACCGGAACGGGTACTTTCATTACACGTTTATTGCAGAGCGGTGTGATAAGACCGGAAGATCTGGAAAGGAAATATAAAAAAGAAATCCACGCCAACGAAATTGTTCTTCTGGCTTATTATATTGCTTCTATCAACATAGAAAATGTGTTTCACGATTTAACGCCGGATCCGAACGATGGAATTGGTAAAGAAGTCTATCATCCTTTTGATGGAATCTGTTTAACGGATACCTTCCAGTTAGGCGAAACCAAAGAAGGCGAACAGCTTTTTGATGAAATGTTCCCGCAGAACTCCAAAAGAGTTCAGGATCAGCAAAAAGCACCGGTAAGAATTATTATCGGTAATCCGCCGTATTCAATTGGTCAAAAATCTGCCAATGATAATGCACAAAACCAATCTTATCCAAAATTAGATAAACGTATTGCAGATACTTATGCTAAACTATCCAATGCAGGACTTAATAAATCTCTTTATGATGCTTACATTAAGGCTTTCAGATGGAGTACAGACCGATTAGATCCTAAAAACGGAGGTATTATTTCTTTTGTATCAAATGGAGCTTGGCTCGATGGAAACAGTACAGACGGTTTCAGAAAAGCTATTGAAGAAGAGTTTTCTTCGATCTATGTTTTTAATTTAAGAGGAAACCAAAGAACAAGTGGAGAATTAAGCAGAAAAGAAGGAGGAAAGATTTTTGGCAGTGGATCACGAACGCCAATTTCGATTACTTTATTGGTTAAAAATCCAGATGCTAAAAATGAAAAAGCCACTATACATTATCACGATATTGGTGATTATTTAGATACCAAACAAAAGCTGCAAATCATTAAAGATTTTAAAACTTTTGAAAATTCTAAAATACCATTAAAAACGTTACAACCCAATGAACACAGTGATTGGATAAGTATGCGTAATAGTAGTTTCGAAAATTATATTCCATTGGCTCCTGAAAAGAAATTTGATTTAAATAGTAAATCATTTTTTATTGGAAATTCCTTAGGTACTGTAACAGCTCGTGATAGTTGGGTTTATAATTTTTCAAAAGAACATTTAAAAGATAATATTGAAAAAACAATTCTGCATTATAATAATGAACGTGAAAAATTAATAAATAATAGAAAGGTTGAAGTTAATACAAATTCTCTTTTAGGGAGCTGGTCACGAGATTGGCAAAATAATGTTAAAAAAAATAAAGTTTTTAATGTAGTAAATAAAGAATATAGGAAGGCTATCTATAGACCATATGTGAAATCAAATTTATATTTTGATGATGATTTAATTCAAGAGAGATACCAACTACCAAAGTTATTTCCAAATAACGATCTAAAAAACATTCTTATATGTGTAACAGGAATTGCAGCAAGTAAAGCATTTTCAGCACTTACATCAAATTTAATTCCTAATCTTGACACACTTGAAAAAAATCAAACATTTCCACTTTATTACTACGAAGAAAACAAATCTGTACAAAAAAGTCTATTTGATGAGGTAAGCGAAGAAGAATACATTCGCAGAGATGCCATTAGCGATTTTATTTATGAACAGGCTCAAAAACAATACGGTAAAAACGTAACCAAAGAAGATATTTTCTATTATGTGTACGGTTTTCTGCACTCTAAAGAATACAGAGAAACTTTTGCCAATGATTTGAAAAAAATGTTGCCGAGATTGCCACTATTGGAAGAGGTAAAAGATTTCTGGGCATTCAGCAAAGCGGGAAGACAACTGGCAGATTTACATCTTAATTATGAAAAGGTAGCGCCTTATCCGGGCGTAGTTACCTTGTTCAGTCCGCTCAATATTACCGATACGATGAGCCAGGCTCTGAAAGAAGAGAAAGAATATCTGAATTACAGAGTAGAAAAAATGCGCTTTCCCAAAAAAGGACAGAAAGATACCATTATCTACAACAGCCAGATCACGATAGAAAATATTCCTGCAAAAGCCTATGAATATGTAGTGAACGGAAAATCTGCTATAGAATGGATTATGGAACGTTATCAGATTACCACACACAAAGACAGCGGAATTACCAACAATCCTAATGACTGGTCTAAAGAGGTAGGCAATCCGAAGTATATACTGGATCTGTTACTCAGCATTATTAATGTGAGTGTGCAGACTGTGGATATTGTGGAGGGATTGCCGAAGGTGAGTTTTGAGTACATGAAAACAATAAATCAGTCATATTGAAACACGATTTTATACAGAAACTAATTTTTTTGGTTGATTTAAAGCATGAACTAAAAGGAAATAATTTACAGTCATAATTTAAATAAATTTCAAAACATTAAAAACTAATATAATGAAAACAATCATCGGACTTTATGAGTCGGGAGACAAAGGAAAAACATCCACACTTAATATGCTTATCTACATGTTGGAAATGGCAACTATTGGTACCCCGAGAAACCATAATATTTTAAATAACAGACAGGCTGTTTTTAAAATAAATAATCTTACCGTAGGTATTGGTACACAAGGTGACGATTGGGATGGAGTCGATAATAATTGTAATTTTTTTGATGCCAATCATTGTGATCTGGTATTTTGTGCAACCAGAAAAAAATCCGACTCGGGCTCCGTACAAAGACTGGAGCAATATGCTGTTCAGCACGGTATTCCTGTAACATGGATAAGAAAAAATATAACCAATAATCCTCAGAATGAAAATAATATGAATTTTCAGCAGGCTCTGGATTTATTTAATTTAATATAATTTTTGTTACAATAAGAGTTCTTATGGAGAATAACTATAGAATATGGATGGTGAGAGCAGGAAGCGGAGGATATCTGATCGAAGAATTTTTACAGAACAATATCGTAGCTATTGGCTGGAATGATATGGGAGAAATTTCTCCCGATATATCTTATGCAGATTTAAGAAATCTGTATGTAGAAAACTATCCTGAACATTCCGATGGAAAAACAAACCAGAGTGCGGGACAAATCTATCGTTTTGTAGTAGATTTTAAAAAGGGAGATAAGGTGGTTACATATGATTCCGGTAGTAGAAACTATTACCTGGGAGAAATTGTTTCAGACTATGAATACAATGAAAAATATGAGTATTATCAAACCCGTAAGGTAAAATGGATGGATCATCCAACTGGCAGAGATGTGCTGTCAACTGACTCTAAAAACAGATTAGGATCTGTATTAACGATTTTTGAAATCTCTAAAGAAGTCTGGAATGAGCTGTTAAGTCATAATCCTGAAAAAATGGATGACGAACAGATTGTTATCGAAGAGAAAAAAGAAAAGGAAGAAGAGCAAAACGATTTAGAAGATATAAGAGAAGATATTGAATCTAAATCGACCGAATTTATAAAAGATATTATTGCCAACTTATCCTGGCAGGATACAGAAAGACTTGTTGCCGGGCTATTACGGGCAATAGGTTATAAGACCAGAATGACCAGCAGAGGATCGGATTTGGGAAGTGATATAACAGCTTCACCAGATGAATTAGGATTGGAAGAACCACGAGTAAAAGTTGAAGTAAAGAAAAGAAGCAAGGATAGAGTTACTTCGCAGGAGATCCGGAGTTTTATTGGAGGTTTACGCGATTTTAATAAAGGAATCTACGTTACAACATCAGGATTTTCTAAAGATGCCAAATATGATGCAGAAAGAGCCAATTTTCCAATTACATTGATTGATCTGGACTGGCTTGTAGAATTGATTTTAAATAACTACGAAAAATTAGATATCGAAACAAAGTCGCTAGTTCCGCTCAAGAGGATTTATTGGCCATTATAAAATTATATAATGTAAAAAGTCTGGAATTATAAATTTCAGACTTTTTACGCTCAATTCAACACCTCCGATCCAAAAATCCTCACACAGTACTCACTCCCCAGAAATCTCGGATCACCATATTTTTCAGACCAGAAACCATCCAGAATATTTTTGCTGATACAGCGGTAAACCGCTACACCCTTATAGATTTTGAGATCTTCCCCTTTGTAGCGGAAGTTGATGACCAGAATTCCGTCTTTATAAAAACCGGTGCCTTGCTGCATATGATCCCCAATCATCCACTCAGCAATGATGCGTTGGTTTTCGTCGAGGGATAAGGTGAGAATCCCATAATAAGAAACTTCCGCAGACTCTTCCTGATTGCTTCCCTGAATAGAATAACTTCCTGCTAAATCCTGTACTGTCATTTAATTTAATTAATCATACAAATGTAAATTAATATAAGATTTTACAGAGGATTCTTTACAATTATTTAGAATAAATCTGCTAAGGATATTTTTTATTCAATAAGTGTTGAAATATTTTGCAGATCTAATGTTTTTTTATATTTTTATCTCTCAAACTATAAAAAATATATCATGAAAAATCTAAAAAAGGTTTCTAGAAATGCGATGAAATCTATTCAGGGAGGTATCATTAAAGGTATGGTAAGATGTAAAGATCCAAATACATGCGTTGTTCAATGGGGATGGGGTGGAGGATCATCAAGTAACTGCGGTACTTTTGATATTATTTGTGGAGAAGCTCCTCCGCAGGATCCTTGCGAATATACTTTATGTATATAAAAAATATTTAAAGGAGTGTTTATTAACACTCTTTTTTATTTTAGATTTGCCAATGTTTTATTTTTTAACAGCCATCAATCTTTTTACCTTTATTATTTATGGAGCCGACAAGAGAAAAGCAGAAAAGCACCGGCGGAGAATTTCTGAAAATACGCTTTTGGCGGTTTCTGTTCTTGGAGGAACTGTGGGGGCTTTTCTGGCAATGATCATCTTCAGGCATAAAATTTCCAAGACTTCATTTGTATTAAAATTTGGATGCATTGTTTTGATTCAGGCGGTTTTCATTTACCTTTTTGAAAATACTTTCTAAAATGGAAAAATTATACAGATTTTATGACTAATATATTAATCCCTAAGAAATATTTTGTGATCATATTATACGTATAAAGTAGACAGTTCACTTTTTAGTCCGAATCATTTTTTTGATAAGTAAATTTTAAAAGTTCATATATTCACCCCACAAATAAATCATTTCACAACATTTTTCTTATTTAAATTACAGAAACAATATTTTTGCTCAATAGATATGGAAAAAAAGAATAATATTTATTTTAGGAGCAGATTGATTTCTGTTACAATATTTAGATTTCGATGTTCATTCCATTTCAGAAGAACTTTTGCAATAAAATTACTAATAAAGAAATAACATTAGCTTAAGATAATATCATATCATATGAAAAATACGATAGTTGGTCTTTTCTGTTTTATATCGCTATTCTCTTGCGCACAAGAAAGGAAAGCCGGTTCGGGCTTAAATTTTAATCCCGACAAATACGAGATTCAAATTCTTACTTACAATGGTAAAGAAATCCGCGTAAGAGCTTTTGAGAAAATTGTTTATGTGGAAAAACCTGTAGACACAACCTATCAGGTTCTTAATTTTTATGTTCCTGAAGAATATTACAGAAATAAAAGTATTAATGGATACAATGCCCAAAATGCCCCTATATTTTTCCCTAACCAAGTAGGTGGTTATATGCCTGCTGAACCCGGATCTACAAAGTCAAACAATTTTAGACCTCCGATTAATGGCGGTGTGGTAAAAGATAATAACCAACAAAGACCACAGGGCGGGTTGGAAGACAAAAAAGAAAATACCATCTTAAAGGCCTTGTCTCATGGTTATGTAGTAGCTTCTGCGGGAGCAAGAGGGCGCACGAATAAAAATAAAGATGGCAAATACTATGAGAAAGCACCTGCCGGGCTGGTCGATTTAAAGGCTGCCATTCGTTATCTTAAACTAAACGACCGCGAAATGCCGGGCAATGCCGACAAAATTATTTCCAATGGAACCAGTGCTGGTGGTGCCATGTCAGCTTTATTGGGAGCTACCGGAGATAACCCTGATTATTTGCCTTACCTGAAAGAAATAGGAGCAGCAGAGACCAGCGATGCTATTTATGCCTCCTCTGATTACTGCCCAATTACCAATTTGGATCACGCAGACGCTGCTTATGAATGGCAGTTTTTCGGGGTAAATGATTACAAAAAAGGAGGGCTCTTTGGACCTCAAGCCGATACAGCTACAGAAACTTTAAATGAAAGGCAACAGAAGGTCTCATTGGAGTTAAAAAACACATTTCCTACCTATATCAATTCTCTAAAACTTAAAGATGAAAAGGGAAACCTCCTCACATTAGATAATAGTGGAAATGGTTCTTTCAAAGAGTTTTTGAAGGCAAAAGTAATTGTATCAGCCAATGTTGCATTAAAGGCAGGAACTGATCTTTCCGAAAGACCCTTTCTTATCATAAAAAACGGAATAGTAACAGACATTAATTGGGATGAGTATATACGCTATATGCAAAGACAAAAAACACCACCTGCTTTTGATGCGCTGGATTTATCAGCAGCAGAAAATACAGAGTTTGGAACAGAAAGTTTTGATGCAAAACATTTTACTGAATATAGCTTAAAAAATACTACAGTAAGTAATGCAGTGATAGCGGATAAACAAATTGTAAAAATGATGAATCCTATGAATTATATCGGAGATGCTCATACAAAAACAGCAAAATATTGGAGAATTCGTCACGGTTCAAAAGATAAAGATACTGGTTTGGCGATTTCTGCTATTTTAGCTGTGAGACTTGCAAACCAATGCTATCATGTAGATTATGCATTGCCTTGGGACAAACATCATAGTGGAGATTACGATTTGGACGAGCTTTTCCATTGGATAGATCAGATTTCCAAATAAAAAATAGGTAGAATTTTAAGCTCTTTTGATTATGAGTAGCAATTCGTTTATTTCTTCGGAAAGTATTATTAAAGATATTTATTTTCCGAAGATTTTTTTATTAAATTCTAAAAAGTACTCATTTATTTCACTAACTTTCAAATACTGCGAAACGAAAACCCGCAAATTATTTCTTCATTTTTTTTCCAAGTATTTAGCGATAACGAATCATCTATGATTTGTTTTCTTTTCGGCTACATAATGTCCCCATTTATTAATAACATCCAAAGCAGGAATAAACGTTCTGCCAAATTGAGTCAGACTGTAGAATACTTTTACTGGAGCTTTATCTCCATCTACAGTTCTGGATATTAAACCGTCTGATTCTAAATTTTTTAACTGTAAACTGAGTGTCATCTCTGTAATTACTTCAATTTCTTTTCGCAGTTCATTAAAACGTTTATCTCCGTCTTTAAGATGATATAAGATAACAGCTTTCCATTTTCCACCGACTAAATCCATTGCGAGACTTATTGTACAAGGATAATATTTTCCTTCAACTTCTATGTTTTTTCCCATTGTTTTTACATATCAATTTTGATAGTTCTTGCAAAAATAAATAACTATTAATAATTTTGCAACTATAATTACTTTAGTTATTTATTAAACAGATGTAATATCAATTTAAAGAGATTCTTTTTATATTAAAAGATATTTATAATTGTAAAATTTTTAAATTTTTGCAGGCAGGAATATTTTTCAATACTAATTTTTCCTGTAACGTATTTATATTAAAAACAACTCTAAGAATGCTTACTCAATATAAATCATATAAAATGAAACAAAATGCTATAATATGGCCGGAAAAATATACTCCGGGCACAACAGACAATTACTGTTCAAATGAGGTGATCGTAAAAGATATAACCGCCTCTGAGGTTTGGCCTTACCTTACTAATCCGTTTACTTGGCCAACCTATTACTCCAATTCTTCAGATATTGAATTTTTAAAAGCTGGCGATAATGAATTGTATCATGATGTACGATTCCGATTCAAGACTTTTGGTTTTCCGATAGAGGCTCAAGTTACCGAGTTTGTGCCTCCTTCAGAAAATGAACCTGCAAGACTTGCTTGGCATGGTTGGGCAGAAGGTGATGAAGAGGCTCGGTTGGACGTAATCCACGCATGGCTTATCGAAGATCTACCGGGTAACAGAGTACGTATTCTCACCCAAGAGAGTCAAATTGGCAAACCTGCGCAGCAATTGGCTAAACAAAAACCTAACCCAATGATAAATGGTCATCAGGAATGGCTTGAAGGCTTGATAGACGCTATCATTAAATCAAACGATACACGACTTTAGTGTAAATATTTAAATACTCTATGCTTACAGAATTTCTTTGAGCAAATATATTTGTGCACAACCACAAAACTTGACATAATATTTCTAATTATGAGGATTTTTTTAGATGCTAATATTTAAATTCCTCATTATGAATTTGTTAATTAACAAAAGTTATTGATGCATATTTCATTAAAAATCACTATTTTTGCACCCGTAAAAATCTTATATGCAAAACATTAGAAATATTGCGATTATCGCACACGTTGACCACGGTAAGACTACTTTGGTCGACAAGATCATCCACGCTACCAACATTTTCAGAGAAAATCAGGAGAGTGGGGAGTTAATTATGGATAACAACGATCTTGAAAGAGAAAGAGGGATCACCATCTTATCCAAGAATATTTCTGTTACTTATAAAGACACGAAAATTAACGTAATTGATACACCGGGTCACGCCGATTTCGGAGGAGAGGTAGAAAGAGTACTGAAAATGGCAGACGGGGTAATTTTGTTGGTGGATGCGTTCGAAGGACCGATGCCACAGACAAGATTCGTACTTCAGAAAGCTTTGGAACTTGGTTTAAGACCTTTGGTGGTAATCAATAAAGTAGATAAGCCAAACTGCCGTCCGGATGAGGTTCACGATCAGGTATTCGATCTTTTCTTCAATCTGGATGCTACTGAAGAGCAATTGGATTTCCCAACGTTCTATGGTTCTTCTAAACAGGGATGGTTCAACACTTCATTAGAGCAGACGGAAGATATTTTACCGTTATTGGATGGTATTTTACAGTACGTTCCTGCACCGAAAGTTACAGAAGGTAACCTTCAGATGCAGATCACTTCTCTGGATTATTCTTCTTTCTTAGGAAGAATCGCGATCGGAAAAGTAACGAGAGGGGAAATTAAAGAATCTCAGTGGATCGGTCTTGCGCAGGCAGACGGAAAAGTAGCTAAAGGAAAAGTAAAAGAACTATACGTTTTCGAAGGTTTAGGAAAGAAAAAAGTAACTGAAGTTCAGGCGGGAGATATCTGTGCTGTGGTAGGTTTCGACGCTTTCCAGATCGGAGATTCTTTCGTAGATCTTGAAAATCCTGAACCATTGGAAAGAACGGCAATTGACGAGCCTACGCTGAATATGACGTTCTCCATCAACAATTCACCTTTCTTCGGGAAAGACGGTAAATATGTAACGTCTAACCACTTAAAAGAAAGATTAACCAAAGAACTAGAGAAAAACTTAGCATTAAGAGTTCAGCAGACCGATGATGCCAACACGTTCCTTGTTTTTGGTAGAGGTATTCTTCACTTGTCAGTTCTTATTGAAACCATGAGAAGAGAAGGATATGAAATGACGATCGGTCAGCCACAGGTAATCCTTAAAGAAGTAGACGGTGTAAACTGTGAGCCTTACGAATCTTTGGTAGTAGACGTTCCTGAAGAATATGCTTCAAGAGTAATCGACCTTGCTACCCAGAGAAAAGGAGACCTTCACATCATGGAAACCAAAGGAGAGATGCAGCACATGGAATTCGAAATTCCTTCAAGAGGTTTGATCGGATTGCGTTCTCAGATGTTAACAGCGACTGCGGGAGAAGCGATCATGGCACACCGTTTCACAGAATACAAGCCTTTCAAAGGAGCTATTCCGGGAAGAAACAACGGAGTGTTGATCAGCAAAACGCAAGGTCCGGCAACAGAATATTCCATCAACAAACTACAGGACAGAGGCAAGTTCTTCGTAGATCCGGGAGAGGAAATCTACGCAGGAATGATCATCGGTGAACAGAACAAACCGGGTGACCTTGTGGTAAACATCGTGGAAGCAAAGCAGCTGAACAACATGAGAGCTGCAGGTAAAGATAAAGATACAGGAGTTGCTCCGAAAATCTTATTCTCTCTTGAAGAATGTATGGAATATATTCAGGGTGATGAAGCCATTGAGGTAACGCCGAACTTTATCCGTATGAGAAAGAAATTACTTTCTGAAGAAGACAGAAAAAAAGTGGAAAGAGCTGCTAAAGCTTAATTCAGTTTTTATAATAACAAAGCTCCGATTTTTCGGGGCTTTTTTTTGTTTTAAATTAGAGTCTGTTTACATTTATTTAAAATTCAATCTGTCATTCTGAATGGAATTTTGCGAAGCATTATGAAATGAAGAATCTTTTTTAGAAATTAATCAAAATGGTATGGATTTTACTTGCTTTAAATATTCGGTAAAAGTTCTGGCTTTGGTCAAAATTAATATAAAACTTGTCTAAACTTTTTTACCGCAAAAGATGCAAAAGATTGTAACCCTTTAGTTGTTTAAGTTTAATAATTAAATGGGAAAAAGAGCACATAAGTTAAAAAAATCAAAGATTTTTCTCTTTGCAGACTTTTGAAATACCTTAAATAAATCCAATAAAGTCTTTTGTCTCTTTTGCGGTAAAATTTAAAATAAGTTTAAACAAACTTACAAATAAAGAAGCCTTTTAAAGCTTACTTGAGTGAAACGCCTTAGCGGACTTAAAAACAGTTAGTAATCAAAAAAACTTTGTGTTAAAGCATCTATAATTTAAATCAAAGTTCAAATAATTCATTTTATTATCGTAATTTAAAATCAACAAAATAAATTAATGTAGTTTTGCAGACTATGAGAATGAATACCCTAAAAATGATCGTTTTATCGGGATTTTTTACATCATTTGTTGCGTGTTCCACACAGAACAGCGCAGTGAAAGCTTCCACTCCCGTAAAAAATTCCGTTAAACCCAACATACCAAAACCACCGCTTCCCATTACCAGTACAGATTCTTCGGCAGTATCGCCGAATGACGACACCTTCCGAACCAATCTTCCGGAAATCAAAAGAGAGTTCCGCGGAGCATGGATTGCAAGTGTTGCCAATATCAACTGGCCTTCAAGAAATAATTTATCCGTCGATCAGCAGAAAGCCGAAGCCATTTCCATGCTGGATATGCTGAAAGACAATAACTTCAACGCCGTTATTTTTCAGGTAAGACCTTCCGCAGATGCTTTGTACACCAGTAATCTGGAACCGTGGTCGTATTTCCTGACCGGACAGACCGGAGCCGCTCCTTATCCGAATTATGATCCTTTACAGTTCTGGATCGAAGAATCCCACAAAAGAGGACTGGAACTCCATGTGTGGCTGAATCCGTACCGCGCCCATCATTCGAACGGAGGCTCACCCAACAGTTTATCTATGGTGAATAAACTTTCCGACATCGTCATCCGCCTGAAAAACGGAATGTACTGGTTTGATCCGGCAGATCCGAAAACGCAGGGACACGTTTCGAACGTGGTAAAAGATATCGTAACAAGATATGATATTGATGCCGTACATTTTGATGACTATTTTTACCCTTACGCAACCTATAATAAAGGAGCCGATTTTCCGGACAATAAAACCTGGAATGCGTACGTAAGCAACGGAGGAACCTTAACAAGAGCCGACTGGAGACGGGATAACGTGAATAAATTTGTAGAAAGAATCTATAAAGAAATCCACGCAGAAAAGAACTACGTGCGATTCGGGATTAGTCCGTTCGGGATCTGGAAACCGGGTTATCCGGAAGGAGTCACAGGTTCTTCTCAATACGATGAGCTTTACGCGGATGCCAAATTATGGTTAAACAAAGGCTGGGTAGATTATTTTTCACCACAGTTGTACTGGCCGATAGAATCTAAAGGGCAGCCTTTTGAAGGACTGCTAAATTGGTGGAAATCCGAAAATACCATGAACCGCCATTTATGGCCGGGTTTGAATACGGTGGAAATTAAAACTTCTGACCGTCCGACCGAAATTAAAAATCAGATCGAAATATCGCGGCAGGTGTTAGGAAAAGATGCAGGGGAAATCCACTGGAGCATTGCCGGTTTAACCAAAAATGCCAACATGCTTCCTACACTGAAAAACGGACCTTATAAAGAAAAAGCGTTGGTTCCGAAAACATCATGGATAAAAGCTATTCCTTTGCAGACCCCGACTTTGTTCATCAATAACAACGGAAACTTTGCGCAGATAAGCTGGAGCGTAAAAAATATAAAAGAAGTCTTCCAATGGGTGCTTTTTACCCAGTACAACGGAATCTGGGAAACCGAAATCCTTAATCTGGATCAGCTTTCCAGAGAAATTTCTAAAAATAAAGACGGAAAAGTACTGAATGCAGTTGCCATCAAAGCAATTGACCGATTGGGAAATGAAAGCGATTATATCGCGAAGAAAATAAAATAATTTTAGCAAATACAGATAAATAAACTCAGCAGTCTTAAGCAGGTTGCTGAGTTTTTTATTTTAACCACATCAGTCACATAAGATTTTAAAATAATTTTTAAACTTTATATCAGAACATATTAGTCTGTGAAAATCTTTGATTTTCTTCTCATATGATCTTCTAAATTTAATTAAACTAAACTTATGTGACTAATGTGTTGTATTCTAAAACAGTAAATCTGTCATTCAGAATGGAATTTTGCGAAGCAATATGCAATGAAGAATCTCTTGAAATGCAGTTCTTTTAGATTTTCCGGTTCCACTTTGTTTCGCTCAAAATGACAGTTGAGGATTGAATGGTACGTACTTTTTTAACCACATCAGTCACATAAGATTTTAAATCATCGCCGCATTGTCTGCAAGAGCACATTAGCTTATGAAAATCTTTGATTTTCTTCTTATGTGATCTTTTAAATATCTAATTAAACTAAACTTATGTGACTAATGTGTTGTATTCTAAAACAGTAAATCTGTCATTCAGAATGGAATTTTGCGCAGCATTATGCAATGAAGAATCTCTTGAAATGCAGTTCTTTTAGATTTTCCGGTTCCACTTCGTTTCGCTCAAAATGACAGTGTTGCAGCTTAAGAAGGCTTTTTTAAGCCACAAAAGATTTTGATGCTTTATTAAAGTTAACAAGCGTAAGAAAAAAGCACACAACAGTTTTTAAAAATCTTTGATTTTTATGCTTTTGAGGACTTTAATTATTTTGAAATTGAGCTTTATCATTATCTTTTGCGCCTTTCGTGGTTAAATTTCCCTGTCATACAGAATGGAATTTTGCGAAGCATTATGCAATGAAGAATCTCTTAAAATGCAGTTATTTAAGATTTTTCGACTCCACTTTGTTTCGCTCAAAATGACAGCGTTGCAGATTTAATGGGACATACTTTTTTAACCACATAGGTCACATAAGATTTTAAATCATCGCCGCATTGTCTGCAATAACATATTAGTTTATGAAAATCTTTGATTTTCTTCTTATGTGATCTTTTAAAATATTTAATTAAACTAAACTTATGTGACTAATGTGTTATATTTTAAAACAGTAAATCTGTCATTCAGAATGAAATTTTGCGCAGCATTATGCAATGAAGAATCTCTTGAAATGCAGTTCTTTTAGATTTTCCGGTTCCACTTCGTTTCGCTCAAAATGACAGTGTTGAAGATTGAATGGTACGTACTTTTTTAACCACATCAGTCACATAAGATTTTAAATCATCGCCGCATTGTCTGCAAGAGCACATTAGCTTATGAAAATCTTTGATTTTCTTCTTATGTGATCTTTTAAATATCTAATTAAACTAAACTTATGTGACTAATGTTTTATATTTTAATTTTTCGGCTCCACTTAGTTTCGCTCAAAATGACAGCGTTGCAGATTTAATGGGACATACTTTTTTAACCACATAGGACACATAAGATTTTAAATCATCGCCGCATTGTCTGCAATAACACATTAGTTTTTTGAAAAGCAAAGATTTTGATCTTATTTTTAAAGAAGTTAATGTAAAAAACTTATGTGATTATAAATCTCTGCTTAGCAACAGCTTTGTGAGCCTAAGAACAATGAATAATTGAAAAGTCATTCATCAATTTTGGGTTAAAATTCAGCATTATGATGAATAAAAGATTATAATATAAAATTAAAGATCTCCAAATTCGAAATAGTATAAAAGAAATATCATTTAATATAGTAAATTTGCTTCTGCATATAATAACCGGATCTTGGCTAACTGTAATGATATGAATGATTTTTTAATAGGCATTGGAAAGAGACTAAAAGATATCAGGAAAAAAAATAATTTAACCATTAACGAATTAGCTTTCAGAGCCAATGTAAGCAACGGACTTGTTTCCAGAATAGAAAACGGAAGAACCATTCCTTCGCTTCCTGTGCTGTTGGATTTAATCCAGTCTCTGGAAATTGATGCGAGTTACTTTTTTGAGGGGGTTGAGAAAAAATCAAACGCAAAATTCATTTACCTGCCCAAAGAAAACCAGCAGCTTATTGAAAAAGAAGTGGAAGCTGAAGGGTTTAAATACATGCATATCTTCAGCAAAAGCCTTCATTCTTTAGGTTTTGAAGCGGTTTTACTCACCCTTGAACCCAATGCCAAAAGAGAAAAAGTAATTACTGATGCATGGGAATTCAAGTATATTCTGAAGGGAGAAGTAAAATATCTGATCGATAATGAAGAAGTGATATTAAAAGAAGGAGATTCTCTTTATTTTAACGGAAAATTCCCGCACGTTCCGGTGAGCATCAGTAATGAAAGCTGTATTATGCTGGTTTTGTATTTTTACTCAGGATAAATTTTATATCTCTTTTTTAATTGTTTATTTACAAATATTCAATTATTATTTTTCATAAAAGTTTACAAATACGCAACTTTCTGTTTTTTATCAAACCTTCTGATTTAACTTTAAATTAATCTTTGGGCGTTTGTTTTTTTGAAAATTTTATTAAACAAATACGCATTGTATATGGTGTTCCGTCTTCTGAAACACTGATTAACACTCATGTTTTTCCATTATGAAAGAAGAATACGGTACTTTCTGCAGGTAAAGCTGAGGTAACAATTCTGCTTCATTTATTAAACATTACTTAATATAATATAGTTACATATATTAAAATTATTGACTTTTTTTGCGGTGTAAATTTAATATATGTAAACAATGGAGCCGATAATAAAAAAATCTCTATTCCCTCTTTTTGCCTGTTGCAGTATTTTCATCTCCGCCCAGCAACAGATCGTCACAGGAATTGTTTCAGACCATAATCAGCCGCTTCCGGGAGCTGCCGTGAAGATTGCCGGAACCTCCAAAATCATCATGACCGATTTGGAAGGAAAGTTTTCTGTCAATGATCTGAAACCGGGACATTATGACCTGCAGATCTCTTATATTGGTTTTGAAAATCAAAGTATTGCCATAGACTTGCAATCTCAGCAGACTATGGACCTGGGAATGATCTCCATGCTTCAGAAACAGAAAAACATTGATGAAGTCATCGTTACCGGATCTCTGAAAAACAGCGAAGCAAGAGCTTTAAATCTTCAGAAAAACGCAATCAATATTTCCAACGTTATTGCTTCCGACGGAATCGGGAAATTACCGGACCGAAATGCTGCGGAAACCGTTCAGCGTGTACAGGGAGTTTCCATAGAGAGAGATCAGGGCGAAGGAAGATTTGTTTCTCTGAGAGGATTGCCGCCATTCTGGGCTTCAACAACCATCAACGGAAACAGGCTTCCCACAGCGGAAGAGGAAACAACATCCAGAGCAACCGCTTTCGATTTTTTTCCGACAGAACTTATCTCTTATGTTCATGTGAACAAATCTTTCACTCCCGATATGGAAGCCGACGGAATCGGAGGCGGCGTGAATTTCATTACGAAAACACCGCCTATGAAAACCGAGTTCAAAGCAACACTGGGAAGCGGTTACAATGCTAAATCTGATAAAGGAGTCTACAACATCGGACTGCTTTACGGCGGAAGAACAAAGGATAAAAAATTCGGGTATTTATTCAATTTTGCACACTTCATCCGAAACTGGTCTACCGATAATTTTGAAGCGAGAAGAAGCGGGGATGAAGGTGTTTTCAGGTTAGAGCTTCGCGATTACAACGGAGTGAGAAAAACTACAGGAATCAACACGGCTTTTGAATATGTGCTGTCTCCAAAAACCACATTTTATTTCAAAGGAATGTACGGAACGCTGTCTGATGATGAAACGCACTACAAACACAGAATCCGTTTTGATAAATTCAGTTCCGCCAACAACACCGCAAGAGTGGAATTGCAGAACATCCATAACCGTCTGATTACAGAATTAACCTCGGTTTCTTTAGGTGCAGTTCATCAGTTAAAAAAAGGAAAAATCGACTGGGATCTATCATATTATGACAATAAATTCAAATACGGAAACATTCCCGATAAGCAGAACAACTCCTATTATGTCATTAAGTACACTCAATCCGGAGTGGGAATCGATCCTGCTTATATTGCCAATCACGGAATAGGTCCGAGAGCTTACTGGAAAGCCGATGGCGGAAAATTGGACTACAAAGATCCGGACGCGTTATTTGGCTTTTACAGCGATCCCAATTTTAAAATGGACGCTTCTAAAATGAGATTTACCGATCTGGAATTTTACAAAGTCTTTGTGGAGGAAAAGGATAAAATGGTTGCTGCTTTTAACCATGAGATCAATGCTTCAGATCGTTTAACCTTAAAATACGGTTTCAAATACAGGGATAAAGAACGGAATGCCAGATTCTCGGATATTTTCTACAACTGGAACAACGGAACGGCACCGCTTTTATCAGATTTTGGACAATATATTACGAGTCAGGCGAATGGAACTCAATATTTAAGCGAAATGAACACCCACATCGGGAATACGTTCGGTCCTGTTCTGTCGACATCGGGAATGGATCAGTTCTGGTTTCAGAATCAGGGAAATTTAAAGATCAATACAGCCGATTCGGAAGCTCTGGAATACAATAAAGCACTCGGAAGAAATTTCGATGTCTTTGAAAAACACGCCGATGCTTACGGAATGGGAACGTATAAAGTGAATGATAAGATCACCATTTTAGGAGGGATCAGATTATCGAATACCAATACGCAAGTAAAAGGATATAATGTAATCAATAATACCCTGATTCCTGTTGAAAACACAAAAAAATATCTTGCCGTTTTGCCGATGCTGCATATTAAATACGCTCTAAATGATAAAATAAATCTGCGTTTTGCCGCCACGAGAACATTTTCCAGACCTAATTTCGGAGATTTAACGCCGGGAGGAACATACAGTGAAGCCGACAACGAATTCAAAGGCGGAAACCCGAATCTGAACCCGACCTATTCTTTAAATTTTGATCTGATGGGAGAGTACTACTTTTCAAACGTAGGAATTCTGAGCGGGGGAGTATTCTATAAATCCATTACAGACCCGATTTTTCAGGATTCTTTCATCGGAAACTACAACGGAATAAACGGCGTACAGTTCACCGCACCAAATAACGGAAAAGCAGCTTCACTAAGCGGAATCGAATTGGGCATCAACAAAAGATTCGATTTTTTACCCGGTTTCCTGCAATATTTCGGAACACAGCTTAACGCCACTTTCATGGATTCTGAAATGGTAAAACCAGGCGGAAGGAAAGTGAAACTTCCTTATCAGGCAAAAGAATTATACAATGTTCAGTTGTTTTTCGAGAAAAAAGGATTCAACGCAAGACTGGCGTACAATTACAAAGGCAAATATGCTGTGGAATATGCGGAAGACGATATCAATGATTCCTACTACGGCAAATACAGCAGTCTGGATTTCGGAGGTTCCTATCAGTTCACCAAACACCTCATGTTATATGCAGACGTGAACAACATTCTGAATAAACCGCTGATCTACCATTTCGGAAAAGACGAAACCCGTCCCGAACAGGTTGAATATTACGGGGTAAGATGTAATTTGGGAATAAAGCTTAATTTCTAACCGGATCACCATGGTAAAAGCGGTCAATAAAAAAACAGAAGTAACCCTGAAAGCGGCTTTCGCGGCATTTGGAGTGTACTTTTTTATGTATGGTTTCCGGAAACCCTTTACAGTCGCCTCCTTCGAAGGACTTTCTTATTTCGGGATCGATTATAAAGTTTTGATAATCATTGCGCAGGTTATGGGATATTTTATCTCAAAATTTCTTGGAATTAAGTTTATTTCAGAATTAAAGCCGGAAAAAAGGATCTTCTATTTATTCATCTTTATTGCAGTTGCAGAAATTGCTTTGCTGGGTTTTGCCGTCATTCCCGCTCCATACAATATTCTTTGTATGTTCATTAACGGGATTCCGCTCGGGATGATCTGGGGAATCGTTTTTTCTTATATTGAAGGAAGGAAAACAACGGAAATCATCGGATTGTTTTTGTGTTCGAGCTTTGTGGTTTCTTCAGGATTTACAAAATCCGCAGGAAAGTTTTTAATGGATACCTTCCATATTTCAGAATTCTGGATGCCCTTTTCGGCAGGATTGTTATTCATCATTCCGTTGCTCATATTCGGACTGATGCTGGAAAAACTTCCGCAACCTACGGAAGAAGACATTCTGTTAAAAAACAAAAGAGAGCCGCTTAATAAAGCAGAAAGAAAAAAAATCATTCAGCAGTTTCTGGTTCCGATGGTCTGCATTACATTGTTGTACGTAAGTCTTACGGTTTTAAGGGACTTCAGAGATAATTTCAACCGCGAGATCTGGGATAATCTGCACATCAGATTCAGCAGCTCTGTCTTTACATTAACGGAAATTCCGATTGCTGTTATGGTGCTTCTAATCTTAGGTTTTATGGTAAAGATCAAAAACAACAGAAAAGCTTTTGCCTTGTATCATTATCTTCTTTTTGGAGGGATTTTAACCGTAGGTTTTTCAACTTTTTTATTTGAAATCAAAGTTATATCGCCTTTTTTATGGATGGTTCTTTCAGGTTTCGGAATGTACCTCTGTTATATCCCGTTCAACGGAATGTATTTCGACAGGATGATTGCCGCTTTCAATATCAAAGGAAATGTAGGGTTTCTGATCTATCTTGTCGATTCTTTCGGGTATCTGGGAAGCGTTCTGATTCTGCTTTACAAAAATTTCGGCTCACCGCAGACTTCATGGCTGAATTTTTATATCCGGCTGAACTACATCATCGTAGCCATTGTGCTGGTTTCTTCCTTCATTGCATTGGTTGCATTCAGAAGAAAATCAGGAAAAAATGAAATCAATAACCAACCGTACATCAATTTCGATCCTTCGAAAAGTATATAAATTATAGTAAAAATGACAACAAAATTTGATTTAATCGTTGTAGGAGGAGGCATTTTAGGAACTTTTCATGCGTATCATGCGCTGAAAAAAGGACTTAGAGTCGCTTTAATAGAGAAAAATTCTGTTCCTCAAGGAGCAACGGTAAGAAATTTCGGGCAGGTCGTTCCTTCCGGAATGGATCTCAAATGGCAGAACTTCGGAAGAGAAAGTTTAGCCATGTATAACGAACTTCAGTTTCAGGCTGATTTAACGGTACGAAAAAACGGTTCGGTCTATATCGCATCCAATGACGAAGAGCTTCAGCTAATTAATGAGCTGCATGAAATCAATAAAAATAATGATTATGAATCTGTTCTTCTTTCAAAAAGCGAATGCATCAGCAAATTTGATGGTCTTCGTTCAGATTACTGCAAAGGCGGATTGTTTTTCCCTCAGGAATTATCGGTAGATTCTGCTGAAATGATTGTAAAATTTCACCGGTTCCTACAGGAAAAACTGGATCTTAAAATTTTCTATAACACAACCATTGTTGAAACCCATGAAAATGACGGAGAATGTATTGCCATCACTGCAGCCGGAACAGCACTGAATGCCTCAAAAATAATCATCTGCGGCGGACATGAATTTAAAACGTTATATCCCGAAGTTTTTAACGAAAGTGATCTCGAAGTAAGCAAACTGCAGATGCTTCAGACAAAACCACAGGGAATTTATGCGCTTCAGGGAAATATTCTCACCGGACTTTCCATCAGAAGGTATGAATCCTTTGAAGAATGTCCGTCTTTCAAAAAAATCAAAACAATGGAAGACCCGAATTCCTTTGAGAAAAAATACGGAGTCCATATTTTATTCAAACAGGCTTTGGACGGTTCGGTTATTTTAGGAGATTCCCATGAATATGCAGATGCGAAAAATGCAGATGATTTAGGATTTGATCTGAATATGGAAATAGATGAATTTATGATTAATGAAGCAAAGAAAATCATAGATCTTCCGACCTATGAAATCCAGAGAAGATGGTTTGGAGTGTATTCCCAGTGCAAAACAAAAGATATTTTCGAGTACAGTCCGTCTCCCAACATTCATATTGTAACGGGAATCGGAGGAAAGGGAATGACGGGAAGCGGAGGCTTTTCAAAATTTAATATAGATAAAATTTACGCATAAAATTAAATGAAGAACATAGAATTACTGGTTCTGGATATGGCTGGAACCACCATTGATGAAGATAATGTGGTATATAAAACGTTAATGAAAGCCGTGAATGATTACGGATACAATGTTTCTCTGGAAAAAGTGTTATTAAGCTGCGCCGGAATGGAAAAACTGGAAGCAATCAGCAGTCTGTTAAAAGAAATAGGCGGAAATGAAGAAGACGCGGCTGCCATTTTTGAAAACTTTTCGGATCAGTTAAAAACTGCCTATCAGAATTTAGAGGTAAAACCAATCAACGGCGTTGAAAATTTCCTGATAAAGATGAGATCTCAGGATAAAAAGATTGTTTTAAATACAGGTTATACTTCCGAAATTGCCCTGCAGCTTTTGGAAAAACTGGGCTGGAAAGAAAATGCCCACTTTGATGCTTTAATTACAGCCGACGATGTTTCGGAAAGCCGGCCGAGCCCGGAAATGATTCTTCTGGCAATGAAAAAATTCAATATTCATGAACCTGAAAAAGTGTTAAAAGCGGGAGATTCTGTCATTGATATCGAAGAAGGCAAAAATGCAGGCTGCGGAGTTACGGTAGCCGTCCTTTCCGGAGCGCAGAGCAAGGCTGAACTGGAAAAATCCAATCCCGATTATATTTTTAACACGATTTCTGAGGCTGAACGATTTTTTTACTAATTCTTTCAAATTACGCTTATCCCAATTCAGCCTCTTTTTTTAATTTCTGAAATCCAGGAAATCAACTTTGTCAAAGTTTTAAACTTTGACAAAGTTCCCAAAGTTCCGAACGTCCCTTTTTTAAATTACTTAATCAACCTAAAGTTTGTAAAATCTTAAAATTCAAAACCCACTTATTATTATGAAAACAAAACTATTTTCAATGGCAGTCGTAATGAACTGTTTTCTCGGAGCTCAGACGAAGAAAGTTCTTTTCATCGGGATCGACGGTTGTCGGGCGGATGTTATGATGTCTTCCGGTACGCCGAACATTCATGCATTGGCAGATCAGTCAGTTTATTCTTTAGACGGTCTCTGTGCTGCAATTACTTTGAGCGGAAACGGCTGGAGCACCATGCTTACAGGAGTCTGGCATACGAAACACAATGTGCAGGATAATAATTTTACCAGTCCGAACTATGCAAATTACCCTGACTTTTTAACGAGAGCAGAAGCGTATAATCCCAATTTAAGAACCATTTCTCTGGCTCATTGGGCTCCGGTTAACAATACCATTGTTCAGAACGCCGATGTAAAGACTAATTTCACAACAGATCTTGCAGTGAAAAATGCCGCTTTAAATACATTGCAAAACGATAATCCGGACATTTTATTTATTGATTTTGATGATGTGGATCACGCCGGACATTCTTATGGCTTTTCGTCTTCTGTACCGCAGTATGTTGCTGCCATACAAACCATCGACACGTACATCGGAGAAATTGTTAATGCTATGAAAAGCCGATCAACGTACAGTAATGAAGACTGGCTGGTTGTTTTAACCACGGATCACGGCGCGGTAGATAACGGGCATGGAGGCGGAAATCTTTCGGAAAGGAATATTTTTACCATCTATTCTAATCCTAATTTTACTCCTCAGCAAATCAGCAGAACCATTTCAGAATCTTCTAAAACGTTCAATCAGCTCAATCTTCCGGCAGGAACATATGCAAAACCTGCGAATCAGACTCCATTTAATTTTGGAACAACTCAGGATTTTACAATTGAATTCTGGGTGAAACCCAATGTTGCGTACAACAGTGATCCTGTAATGATAAGTAATAAAAACTGGGCAAACGGAAAAAATAAAGGTTTTGTAATTTCAGGATATTCCGGACAGACTTTTAAAATGAATATTGGCGACGGAACCAACAGGATTGATCTTGTGGGCGGAAAAATGGAACTCAATACATGGAAGCATATTGCCGTAAGTTTCGACAGAGACGGACTTGTAACAATGTATGAAGATGGTGTTCCCGTAACTTTTGCAAAAATGAACACCATTGGAAATATTGATTCGGGACTTCCTTTTACGATCAATCAGGACGGGACAAACACCTACAGTCCAACGCTTGCAGCTTCTTATAGAGACATCAGAGTGTGGAAATCTGCGCTTCCGAACGAGGTTATCGTGAATTGGGCAAATCAGGATATTACGGCTTCGCATCCTTATTATTCTCAATTGGTTGCTAACTGGAAATGTGATGAGGTTTCGGGAAATACACTGGCAGATTCTGGTCCGAATGCAAACACCGTTACGATTACCGGATCTCCTGCCAGAAATTTGAACACGGTTACTAATTTTAAAATTTATAATTATTTATCGACAACCCGGGAAACAGATCATTTGCCGACTGTATTGAACTGGCTTTGTATTCCTGTTCAGCCATCTTGGGGAATTGATGGGGTCAACAGAATTCCGCTATGTGCCAACGGAAGCTTATCTGCTGAAGAAAAGGAGATTACAACGAATGATTTTATGATTTATCCCAATCCTTCGAATCAGGAAGTAAATATAAAATTGAAATCAAAGGAAAAGGAAATGAAGATTGAAATTATTGATGCGAAAGGATCACTGATTTTATCAAGAAAAGTCAATTCTTCCGACGATGTTTACCATGAAAAATTCAATGTAGGTCATTTTCCGGCTGGGATTTATTTCATAAAAATAACAGGAAAAGGAAAGTCGCTTACCAAAACATTGATAAAACAATAGTACAGAGATAATTTTTACTTAAGAAGGCTTCCGTTTTTATACCGGAAGTTTTCTTTTGATCTGAAAATTTCATCTTCATATTTTAGAATAACTATAAATTATCAGCTTAAAATAATGTAATTCAGGAGCTTGTAAATGTATTTAAAGGTTTTGGCTAAAAATAAAAACTTCTCGGAACCATTTTTGTATCCATAGATTTATAATCACAAAAAATATCTATTATGAATACCAAAAGACTTTCCGATTCCATTGAAAAAGCATTAAGCGACCAGATGAACAAAGAAATTCACGCTTCACATACCTTTTTATCATACGGAATCTGGGCAGACAACAAAGGATATCAGGGAATTGCGAATTTCCTGTACAGGCACGCTCAGGAAGAAAGAAATCACTCCATCAAATTCATGGAATATGTATTAAACAGAGGCGGAAAGCCGAAAGTAGATGCAATTCCTGCTCCTCCGGCAGATCCGGAATCGCTTACCGATTGTTTTGAAGGGGTTTTCAAACATGAAGTAGATAACACCACTGCCATTTATAAAATCGTAGATATGGCTCTTGAAGAAAAAGACTGGGCAACATGGAACTTTATGCAGTGGTTTGTACAGGAGCAGATTGAAGAGGAAACACTGGCACAGAATCTAATCGACAAACTGAAAATTGCAGGAGGAGACAGAGCTACCGATGAATCTTTATTTACTTTAGATAAAACCTTACAGGAAACTCCGGGAGATGTTCCTTTGGCGCAGGAAGCAACGGGAGATAATCCTTAATAATCTTTTTGAAATCAAATTACTGAAATCCGTCATATTGGTGACGGATTTTTAGTATAGTTTTATTTCTATAGTCAATTTTTAAGTAAATAATTCATTATGTAGAGAATATTATTATATTTGTCTGAATTACAAATAAAAATTACTATGAAAAATTTGAAAAAAATTTCAAGAGAAGAGTTAAAACAAGTAAAAGGAGCCGGACCCAATGTACCAGCTTGCCCTGTAGGACATTTATGGAGATGCGAAGCTATTGGTGTATGCGATGAGGTATTCGATCAGTGGGATTGTCTTTGCGGATGCTATCCTGTAGATCCTATTCATCCAACACTTCCTTTTCCGAGATAATTAAGACATTTTCTTAAATAGAATATCCCTAAAGCAAAATAGTTTTAGGGATATTTCATTATAGAAAAATGAAAAAAGGCTTAGAATTTAAAATAAATTGGTTAGAAGAATATCCTTTAAAATCACTATCTTTGCACGCTGAAAGTTCAGATTGGAAATAACCTCCGATTTGAACAGTAAACCTTAACCTTAGAATTTTACAATATGAAACCGAAAGGTTACATAGCATTATAAATAAAATAAAAATTTCGTTATGAAATGTGGAATCGTAGGCTTACCGAATGTAGGTAAATCAACTCTTTTTAACTGTCTGAGCAACGCAAAAGCACAGTCGGCAAACTATCCTTTCTGTACCATCGAACCGAATTTGGGAACCGTTTCAGTACCGGATCACAGATTGTTTGAGCTGGAAAAATTGGTAAAACCTGAAAGAGTTTTGCCTGCGGTTGTAGAGATCGTAGATATTGCAGGACTTGTAAAAGGAGCAAGTAAAGGAGAAGGTTTAGGAAACCAGTTTCTTGCCAATATCCGTGAGTGTGAGGCAATTATCCACGTTTTAAGATGTTTTGATAACGGAAATATTGTTCACGTAGAAGGTTCGGTAGATCCGTTAAGAGATAAAGAAATCATTGATATAGAACTTCAGCTGAAAGATCTTGAAACGGTAGGAAAAGCAGTTGAGAAAGCTAAAAAGTTCATCAAATCCGGTAAAAAAGAAGATGTTTTGGCTTATGAAACACTTCAGAATCTTCAGAAATTTTTAGAAGACGGTAAAAATGCGAGAGAATTTGCAACAGATGATTTTACGAAATCAATTATCGGAGATGTTCAATTATTAACCAATAAGCTGGTTCTTTACGTTTGCAACGTGGATGAAAATTCAATAAAGCATGGTAACGAATGGATTGGTAAAATTGAAGAAATGGCAAAAAATGAAGGTGCAGAAGTAGTTGTTTTAGCCGCTCAGATTGAAGCAGATATTAATGAACTGGAAACTTTTGAAGAAAGAGAAATTTTCCTTGAAGAACTTGGTCTTACTGAACCGGGAGTGAACCGACTGATCAGAAAAGCTTATGATCTATTGAAATTACAGACTTATTTCACAGCAGGAGTAAAAGAAGTTAGAGCTTGGACAATCGGAAAAGGCTGGACGGCTCCGCAGGCTGCAGGTGTAATTCATACTGACTTTGAAAAAGGGTTCATCCGTGCAGAAGTAATCAAGTATGATGATTATGTAAACTACGGTTCTGAGGTAAAAGTAAAAGAAGCCGGAAAACTTTCTGTAGAAGGGAAGGAATACATCGTAAAAGACGGTGATATCATGCACTTCAGATTCAACGTATAAGAATAAAGTATTAAAGTTAGTTATAAAGAAAAACGCTTCCAATAATTTTTTGGGAGCGTTTTTTATAACAATAAGTTGAAGATTAAAGTTTTACACAAATTGGCATTTTAATTCTACACAGCCAATGCCGTACTTAAAGCATTCTTTGGTAAAAGGATCTGTACAGATTTCTTTTCCGCCAGTAATAGATTTTAACTGCTTTTTATTCAGTTTCTTTCCGTTGTATACATTTTGATTTTTCATAATGGTGATTTTAATAGATTAAGGAAGGTCAAAACATTCCGGTTCTGCACAACGTCTGCCATATGCTTTACAGAGTCCTGTTTCCGGATCAACACATTGCTGTAGTCCGCCTTTGATGGATCTTAACTGCTTTTTGTTAAGCTTTTTTCCATTTGATAAATTTTGATTTTTCATATAAGACATAATTTTAATTTGGTAATTACTAATTTATAAAATATTTCAATATAAATCACCTTAGTTTGATAAATTTATAAAATTATTGTTGTGGATTTCAGAAAGAATATTCCGTACATTTGAATTTTACAAATTCTTAGGTATGGAAAAAATGCAGCATACTTCTTACACTTCGCTGGATGATTTTTACAGAGAAATGACCGCGAAACTAGGAACGGATCTCGAAACTATTTTTCCGAAAGGGCTTCATAAAGAAATTGGTCATTTCAATGTTTTTGATATCGCCAAAACGATTGAAAAAATCAAAACAACCTCCGAAATGCCTTATAACAGAAGAAAATATTACAAGATAAGCTTAATAAGAGGCAGAAACAGAGCGGAATATGCAGATAAAATTATTCAGATAAAAGGGAATGCACTTTTATTTGCGACTCCTAAAGTTCCGTATCATTGGATTCCCGAAGATCCTTTCCAGTCGGGGAGTTTCTGCGTTTTTACGGAAGATTTTTTTATTAAAGACAAATCACACAATACGCTTGAAGATTTACCGATCTTTCAGCCGGGAAATGTTCCTCTTTTTGAAATTGATGATGATTTGGCAGACGAAATTGAACTCCTGTTTGATAAGATGAAAAAAGAAATTAATTCCGATTATATTTTTAAATATGATCTTATCAGAAATTATGTTCTGGAGCTTATTCCTTATGGACAAAAGTTGCAGCCGGCTTCAAAATTATCAACATCAAATGACGCTTCACTGCGTGTTATTTCGCTGTTTATAGAACTGTTGGAAAGGCAGTTTCCCATAGAATCGTCGGATCAGAGACTGCAATTGAAAACGGCAAAAGATTATGCAGACCGATTGGCGGTTCATGTAAATTATTTAAATAAAAAACTGAAAGAAAGTACGGGAAAAACCACTACCGAAATTATTGCAGAAAGAATTGTTCAGGAAGCAAAAATTCTTCTGAAACAGACCAAGTGGAATGTTTCTGAGATTTCATATGCTTTGGGATTTGAAGAGATTGCACACTTCTCTAACTTTTTCAAAAAGAAAACATCTCTCGCTCCTTTGGAATTTCGGTCATGATTTGAATTTTGCAAATTTAAGTTTGAATAAAGCAAACGCCTGAACCGTAAATTATCTGAACTTTGTCTCATTAAAATAAATCATTAAATAATGAAAACAAGAAGAAAAATTGCCCTAATTACGGGTGGAAGCAGAGGATTAGGAAGAAATTCTGCTATTAAAATTGCGCAGAAAGGTCTTGATGTTATTTTAACTTACAGAACCAATAAGGAAGAAGCGGATAGAGTAGTAGAAGAAATTCAGTCTTTGGGACAAAAAGCAATTGCTTATCAGTTGGATACAAAAGAGGTGAAAAGTTTTGATGCTTTTGTGAAAACGGTCGGAGATCATCTTGAAGAAAATACAGGCAGCCGAAATATCGATTATCTCATCAACAATGCAGGAACAGCTTTATATTGTCTGATTCCGGAGGTTAGTGAAGAGCAGCTGGACGATATGGTGGATATTCATTTCAAGGGTGTATTTTTCCTGACTCAGAAGTTTTTGCCTTTTATGAATGACAACGGAGGAATCATCAACGTTTCATCAGGATTAGCAAGGTTTGCATTGCCCGGATCTTCCGTGTATGGTTCTATGAAGGCAGCGATTGATGTGCTTACGAAATATCAGGCAAAAGAACTGGGTGCAAGAAAAATTAAATCTAATGTTGTGGCTCCCGGTGCTATTGAAACAGATTTCGGCGGAGGAAGAACAAGAGATGATAAAAATATCAATACTATGGTTGCCAATAATACCGCTTTAGGAAGAGCAGGAGTTCCCGACGATATCGGTGGAATAGTGGCTTTCCTGTGTACCGAAGAGGCAAGATGGATCAACGGACAGAGAATTGAAGCTTCCGGTGGAATGTTTTTATAATCTTAAATAAAAACTGGTGACAGAAATTCTTGATGTCACCAGTTTTTATTTTTTTGAAACTGTATAGTTTGCTAAATCTGCGGGAAATAAAATTACAGTTTAGACAAATTCTCCAAAGCTCTTTCCAAAGTTTCCTGCTTCTTCGCAAAACACAAACGGATTACATTTTCATTCAGCTTATTTTTATAAAAAGAAGAAAAAGGAACACTTGCCACTTTATGATTAATCGTGAGTTCGTGAGCAAAATCAAGATCATTTTTGTCAGAAATCTTATCATATTTTAAAGCCTGAAAATACGTTCCTTCGCAATCCAGTAATTCAAAAGAAGTATTGGCTAAACCCTGTCTTAAAAAATCTCTTTTTTCCTGAAAGAATTGATTCAGCTGATTATAATGATCCGGATTTTTCATATATTCCGCCAAAGCAAGCTGCATCGGTGTATTCACGGAGAAAACATTAAACTGGTGTATTTTTCTGAATTCATCCGTCAGATATTTCGGAGCCGCACAATAGCCTATCTTCCACCCGGTTACATGAAACAGTTTTCCGAATGAAGCCACTAAAAGGCTTCTGTTTTTCAGTTCGGGATATTTGCAGATGCTTAAATGCTGTTTTCCGTCAAAAACAATATTTTCATACACTTCATCACTTAAAATCAGGATAGAAGTTCCTTCCACAATTTTAATTAATTCCTGAATGTCATGTTCCTTTAAAATCTTTCCGGAAGGATTGTTCGGGTTATTCAGGATGATCATTTTGGTTTTTTCCGAAACTAAACTTTTTACCACATTCCAGTCGATTTCATAATCGGGAGCTTTCATTTCGAAACGCTTTACGATTCCCCCGAAAAGTTCTACCGTAGGTTCATAACAGTCGTAAGCCGGTTCAAAAATAATGACCTCATCTTCTTTCTTTACAAAAGTCGCAATTGCAGTGAAAATAGCCTGAGTTCCGCCTGCAGTAACAGTAATTTCAGAATCGGGATGATACACTGCCTGATGAGAATTTTCTATTTTTCCGGCAATTTCTTCCTTCAAACCAATCATTCCGCCCATCGGAGCATACTGATTAAAGCCTTTTTTAATGAAATGATCCACATGATACAGCAATTCGGAATCCGGCATGAAATCGGGAAAACCCTGCGATAGATTGATGGCTTCATTTTCATTGGCAAGCTGCGTCATTTGACTGAAAATCGTAGTTCCCACATTGGAAAGTTTGGACAAAGGAAGTTGTATCATTAAGGATTGTTTTTTTTCTTGTATCGAATTTAATTTATTTTTTACAATCAGGAGAGATTTATTGGCTTAAATTAACCACAAAAGGCAAAAAGATATTTTATTGGAGCAGGAATTAAATACTTAAAATGTTTTTAAAGAAATACTTCAAAAGAAAAACCACCCGATTTCGGATGGCTTTTTTAAAGATATGAATTGCACTACCTCGTTATGAGCAGTTTCTGCGAAGCCGTTTTAGAAGTCGATTTTATCTCAACAATATAAGTTCCCGGAAGAAGTTGATCCGTATGGAGTCTTATGGATTGTTTCCCGCTGTTCAGCGTTTCAGATTTTTCGGCAGTTATTTTACCTAAAGAACTGATGATTCTTACAGTAATCAATTCTCTTTTTTCAAGGTTCATATTTACGTCTACATAATCTTTTGCGGGATTTGGAGTAAGTTTTGGCGTGTTAGAAGAAAGAGTATTATCGATTGCCGTATTTGCATTTTTTTGCACTACTGCGGTACTGATATCAAATCCGCCATCCATTACCGTTACCAGTGTAAGTTTTTCATCATCATTTAAATTAACATTAATAGGAACGGATGAAGAAAAATTGCTGAAAGAAACACCTTTTTCCTGTGCGGTAGCATATTCTTTAATCTGGTTGCTGATAAATCCGTTTTTAAAAATTCCGTCGTAAGTAAGTCCGTTTTTAGAAATGTGTACGGTTGCGGTATACACCACATCAGGATAAGTTCCGTTTTGTACAGCCTGCTCATTCGCAAGTGCTTCGTCATCCGAAATATTAACGTTTTCTTTAATAACAACTATTTTTACGTTAGAATAAAAATCTGCAGAAGGAGTGATGTTGATTCTTCCGTTCATTTTAGTAACAACCAGTTGATTATTATCGTTCACCGTAACATCACCGGTAATTTCTCCGAAAGAAGTTCCGTTATCTACCAGTTTAGAGAACTTCTTTTCATCTAAGGTATAGCTTCCTGTAAGTCCTGCAGAACCTCTGCCTGAAGAAGTCTGTGTAAGATAAATTCCGCTGGTAAGATGTTCGGCTTTTGCATAGCTGCTGTACGCATAAGGACCTGTGAAAGAAAGAGTGCAGACATTGTAAACCTGATCGTAAACCGTTCCGCTTTTGCTGCAGATGGCTGTCTGAGGACGGGAACATCCTTTGCTTTCATTAGAACAGGTGGAAGACCATAAACCCACATTTCCGTATCCTACAAATTGACCGATACAGTTGTACCCTGTTACATATTTTTTGTAAGAAAGGACAGAAGTCTGAGCCTGAGCGACAAATTTTCTGTGAAAAAATCCGCCGCACCATTTTCTGGTAATCGTAGAAGCATGCGCAGAAACTTCAGCATGTGAGATTAAACCAATGAAAAGGGCTAAAATTAATTTTTGTGATTTTATGATTTGAAAGCTTTTTTGAAGCAGTCCTTCGGTTTTTAGTATTGTTTTCATGATTTTTTATTTTGTGTTTGTTGATCGGTTTATTTCGAAATCAGAAGTTTTTGCGAAGATTTACTGTTCTCAGATTGTATCTCAACAATATAAGTTCCCTGAATCAGTTTTTCAGTATTAATCTTGATGCTTTGCCTTCCGCTTTCTACCGTTTCGGAAGTGTTAATCAGAATCTTTCCGGAAGTATCCATAATTTTAACAGTTACATTTCCTCTTTTGGAAAGATTGGTCTGTACATCAACATAATTTTTTGCGGGATTGGGAACAAGATTGTAATCCGGTTGACTGGCTGTTCCGGACTCTGCTCTTGCTGCCTCTGCAACATCTTTCAGCGGAGATTTCAGATTAGCTGAATTTTTGGCATTTCCTCCTTCCGCAGGTTTCGGAACGCATATTGAAATGCACGTTTTACACTTAGGCAGGTCTCCTTCAAACTGAGTCACACAAACAGTGTAGCTTCCCGGCAGATTATAAGTATGGGATGTTAAAACATTTCCAGAAGTTCCGTCGCCCCAGTCTACTTTATATAAGCTTGGAGAATTGGTACTCTCCAGAAATACCTGAGCCGTAGTGTAATTTCCTGATGTGCTTGTCGTAGTCTGGATTTTAAAGTTGGAATTGCATTCATTGCATCCTTCACAAGGTTTTACACAGATATTGTCGAAATACATCACTTCCTGTTGTGTAGACGTAATATCCGGAGTAATGGAAAGAACCTGAGAATTCATGATGATATTGTCGAAAATTGCCGTATTCACAGGGCTCATCGTCCATGCTCCATCGGAATTGCTCGGAAGAACACCGCCGCTGGAAAGCTGAATAGGCGCTTTTATACGAACCCATCCGCTTCCGGGAGTTACCGTTACACTTGCAACAAATGTAGCGCTGTTGGTACCGTCGGAAAGCGTGATGTACGGATGATAGGGCAATCCGTAGCCACTGTCGTTATCCAGATAAAAATCAAAATAAAGACACTGTCCTAAAAAATAGTTTCCCAGCTTTTGGTAATCTTTCCAGTTCTGATACCATGATCCTCCCGACTTGTCTTTTATAACAAGAAACTGCGATCCGTCCAGAGGATTCGGAGAACTTATGCCCACACTTACATTTCCGTTGGGCGCGGCAGCCGGAGCCCAGTTTCCGTAAGGATTTACAGGATCATTAAAGTCTGAACAGGGAGGGTTTTGTGCCAAAAGCATTATGTTTCCCAAAAGAAAACAGAAGATTAAAAAATACATTCTTACCATGATGCGAAATTGATTTTATACATCAAAAACCAACAAAAACTTTAAGAATTAATACCCATTGAATACATTTTGGTTTTCACCTTTTTAGCTGTTTAAATTTTCTTGTAGTTAAGACTTTAAAAGTATCACATAAAATAATCTCACACTAAAGTGACTAAGCAAATGTGAACGGATTTTGAGTAAGTGTAGTCTTTTCGCAAATAAATGTATTTTCTGCGCAAAAAAGTTGCGATGAGTTTATGCTTAAATAACTGAATGTTATTGTTTTAATTTTAGTAAAGGAAGAATTTCCTGTTATGTAAGAATCACAGTTTTATGTAAAAATATTCATTCTTACATTAACGCGTTTTCGATAAAGAGAATATAAATTAATAGATAATCAATATTTTGTTTTCTGTTAATTGCGTCAGGCTTCAGTTCGGTGTAAAGATTCCAAATCAAAATTGACTCTAACCAAAATTCAGTATAAGTTTTGGCTAAAGCCCATTGTTTTCTTAATCATTAAAATAGGCTAAATTCCTACTGATATTTTCGTATTGATTTTACATCGAACTCACGTTACATTAAGCCATTTTATGAAGGAATTCGTTTTTTTTCCGGATGGAGACATCCAGAACAGAATTATCCGCCATTACCACCTGTCCGCCTTTTCCTTTAATATATTCTTTCAGATGTTCGAGATTGATGAGATGCTTATGGTGAATTCTAAAAAAATTATACTCCGAAAGGTTCTTCTCAAAATCGCACAGTGTTTTGGAAACCATTACTTTGCTTTTGTCGGAAAGGTAAATAAAAGTGTAATTGGAATCGGCTTCACAACGGATGATTTCGTCAACATTCACCCGCTTAAAACCTTGGAGGGTAGGAAGATTGATCTTGTTTTGAAAACCGGAAAATGCGGAGATCCTGTTTTTTCTGAATTTTTCAAGTGCTTTATTAACGGTGAGCACGAAATCCAGATTTTTTAAAGGTTTGAAGATGTAATGGATAAATCCTCTTTTTATTGCCTGAATAGCAGATTTTTCTGATTCTGTGATAAGAATGATGGAGAAATCGTTTTCTTGAAGTTTTTCCAGCATTTCCAGATCATTTTCGTCAAAACAATGAATATCAACGAGTAAAATATCCGTGGAATTTTTGCTGAAGTAATCTGAATCGAAAAGAATACACTTCGTCTGAAGGTCAATTTCGAATTCAGGAAATTCCTTTTTCAGTAATCGGGAAATGTATTTGCCTTCATCTATGTCATCAATGATACAGGCATTCAATTTATTTTTCATGTGAGTTTGGTTTTTGGTTTCAGTTTTAGTGGTAATTACAGAAAGACAGCCATAAGATAATATTTATTGATGTTGTTAAGATTATTAAATTCAAACATAATCAGCTTTAATTTTAACGAAAAAAATAAAATAAAGCTGGTTTTTCACTTGATATTGAATAATGTAAATATAGAATTTCATTATTAATAATGCAATACCTATTAGAATATTTACAAAAAAATGAATCAAAATATTCGGATAATTTTCTTCAATTTCGTACTTTTGTATGTTTGCTGAAATTATATATGTCACAAGAAATAAATCCGATCTATTCCGAAGATAATATCAGAACCCTCGATTGGCAGGAGCATATCCGCCTGCGTCCCGGAATGTATATCGGGAAGCTGGGAGACGGTTCTTCCGCCGATGATGGTATCTACATTTTACTGAAAGAAATTCTGGACAACTCCATCGATGAGTTCAGGATGAAAGCCGGTAAAAGAATTGAAATAAAATTAGACGACGGTAAAGTTACGATCCGAGATTTCGGGCGTGGAATTCCGTTGGGAAAAGTAGTGGATGCGGTTTCTAAAATGAATACCGGAGGGAAATACGACAGTAAAGCCTTTAAAAAATCCGTAGGTCTTAACGGGGTGGGTACAAAGGCAGTTAACGCCCTTTCCGATTATTTCCGTGTCCGTTCTTTCAGAGACGGAAGGATGAAAGTTGCAGAGTTTTCAAGAGGACTTATCACCGAAAACTTCGAGGAAAAAGATACATCAGACAGAAACGGAACGGAAATCTCCTTCATTCCGGACGCCGATATTTTCCTTCATTTTAAATTCAGAAAAGAGTATATCGAAAGAATGCTCCGAAATTATGCCTATCTGAATCCCGGGTTAAAAATTCTTTTCAACGGAGAAACATTCTTCTCAGAAAACGGTTTGAAAGATTTGCTGGACGAGGAGCTGGAAAACGAAACGCTTTATCCGATTGTTCATCTGAAAGATAATGATATTGAAGTTGCGATTACGCATACCGATAAATCGCAGACAGAAACGTACTTTTCATTCGTTAACGGACAGAACACAACACAGGGAGGAACGCATTTAAACGCTTTCCGTGAAGCTTACGTGAAAACAATCCGTGAGTTTTTCAATAAAAACTTTGATGCATCCGATGTGAGAAAATCTATTGTGGCAGCGGTTTCCATCAATGTAGAAGAGCCGGTTTTCGAATCTCAGACCAAAACAAAGTTAGGATCCAATGACATCGGACCGAACGGACCAACCGTAAGAACCTTCATCATTGACTTCCTGAAAAGCAAATTAGATAATTTTTTACATAAAAACCCTGAAGTTGCCGAAGCGATCCAACGAAAGATTTTAATCTCGGAAAGAGAAAGAAAAGAGCTTTCCGGAATTCAGAAATTAGCGAGAGAAAGAGCCAAAAAAGTTTCTCTGCACAACAAAAAGCTTCGCGACTGCAGACAGCACTACAACGATCAGAAAAACGAAAGAAAAGGGGAAACCCAGATCTTTATTACGGAAGGAGATTCTGCATCCGGATCCATCACAAAATCCAGAGATGTGGAAACTCAGGCGGTATTTTCTCTGAAAGGGAAGCCGTTAAATTGCTATGGTTTAACCAAGAAAGTAGTGTATGAAAACGAAGAGTTCAACCTTCTTCAGGCAGCTTTGAACATTGAAGAAAGTCTTGAAGATCTTCGATACAATCAGGTAATTATTGCCACCGATGCCGATGTCGACGGAATGCACATTCGTCTGCTGATGATCACGTTTTTCCTTCAGTTCTTCCCGGATCTGATTAAGAACGGACACCTTTATATTCTTCAGACCCCATTATTCAGGGTAAGAAATAAAAAAGAGACACGATATTGCTATACAGAACAGGAAAGAGTAAAAGCGTTAAATGAATTGGGAAAAAATCCGGAGATTACCCGATTTAAAGGATTGGGAGAAATTTCTCCTGACGAATTCAAACACTTTATCGGCAAAGACATCCGTCTGGAACCTGTTGTGGTAGGAAAAGACCAAACCATTGATCAGCTTTTGGAATTCTACATGGGAAAAAATACACCAGACAGACAAACTTTTATCCTTGAAAATCTGGTAGTTGAAGACCCTGATATTAATAAAAAAGAAATATTGAGTGAAGTCATAGATGAAAGCTAATTAAAATCTTTATTTTAAAAAAACACAAATAATCCACTAATACAAATGTTAATATGAGACTTAGTAACCGCAATAAAACTTCGGTATACAGCTTCATTAGTACTTTATTGGCTATGCTTTTAGTCGGAGGTATCGGAGCTTATATTTTAGAAGAGTATAAGTTTAGGATCTTGGGAAAAGAAGAATTACTATTGATTTTTGTTCCAATTATTTTGGTAGTACTCTTTTATTTTAACGGAAGGCAGATCTTTGAATATGACAGTGATGGAGAAGCTCTGCATTTCAGAAACAGGAACATTATTCCTTTTCTGCAAAAGCCGTTAAGCGATGAGTTTCCGAAATACAAACTGCAAAAATTTGAGGTTGTAGATCTTTTCTTTATGAAAAGACTTTATGTTACGATCTCAAGCAAAAACAGCGGTTCTACCATTTTGAGGTATGAAATTTCATATCTTACCAAAAGAGAAATTAGTGATTTAAAAGTTTCCTTAAATAAGGTCGTTAAGGCCAATAAAGAGAAAAAGAGTTAATAAATTAAAGAATGACAGAAGAATACTCGCATGAAGGCGAAAGCTTAAAAAAAGTTTCAGGACTGTACAAAGACTGGTTCTTGGATTATGCTTCTTATGTAATTTTAGACAGGGCAATTCCATCGGTTTATGACGGATTTAAGCCTGTTCAGCGAAGGATCATGCATTCCATGCGGGAGCTGGAAGACGGACGTTATAACAAGGTTGCCAATATCGTTGGAAATACCATGAAATATCACCCTCATGGTGATGCTTCCATTACCGATGCGATGGTAGGAATCGGTCAGAAAGAACTTTTGATCGATACTCAGGGAAACTGGGGGAATATCTACACCGGAGATTCTGCGGCGGCTGCGAGATATATCGAAGCCCGATTAACCCCTTTTGCTCTCGAAGTGGTTTTCAATCCAAAAACAACGGAATGGGCAAAATCCTATGACGGCAGAAATAACGAACCGATCGATCTTCCCGTAAAATTCCCGTTGCTTTTAGCACAAGGTGTTGAAGGAATTGGAGTCGGACTTTCAACCAAAATTCTTCCGCATAATTTTAATGAACTTATCAACGCTTCTGTGGCGTATCTGAAAGGTAAAAAGTTTGAGCTTTTCCCTGATTTTATGACGGCGGGTTATCTCGATGTTTCTGAATACAACGACGGACACCGTGGCGGAAAAGTAAGAGCCAGAGCTAAAATTTCCCCTTACGATAAGCATACTCTCATTATTACGGAGCTTCCGTACTCAAAAACGACAAGTGATCTTATTGATTCCATCATTAAAGCCAATGAAAAAGGAAAAATCAAGATCAAAAAAATTGAAGACAATACTTCCGATAAAGTTGAAATCCTGATCCATCTTCACAACGATGTTTCTCCGGATAAAACCATTGATGCTCTATATGCTTTCACAGATTGTCAGGTAACCATTTCTCCTAATGCCTGTGTGATTGTCGGCGATAAGCCGATGTTCCTGAATGTTTCTGAAATCCTGAAAATGAATACAGATCATACTGTTTCTTTGCTTAAAAAAGAACTGGAGATCGAACTTCATGAGCTTCAGGAAAGCTGGCATTTTTCTTCACTGGAAAGAATCTTCATCGAAAACAGAATTTACCACGATATTGAAGAGGTAAAAACATGGGAAGATGTTCTGAAAACGATTGATGAAGGGCTGAAACCTCATACCGGACATCTTTTAAGAGCCGTAACGGAAGAAGATATTTTAAAACTGACAGAAATCAGAATCAAAAGAATTTCAAGATTCGATTTAGATAAATTTAAAGAAAATATCGCTGCGCTGGAAGGTAAGATCGAGCAGGTGAAACATCATCTTGCGAATCTTATTCAGTATGCAACTGATTATTACCTGAATATTCAGAAAAAATACGGTAAAGACAGACAGAGAAAAACCGAACTTCGAATTTTTGATACCATTGATGCAACAAAAGTTGCGGTTGCCAATGAAAAGTTCTATGCCAATTTCGAGGAAGGATTTATCGGAACGTCACTAAAAAAAGACCAGTATCTGTTCGACTGTTCAGATATCGACGACATCATTACCTTCCGAAAAGACGGAAGCATGAAAGTGGTAAAAGTGGAGGCAAAAACATTTATCGGAAAAGATATTCTCCATGTTGCGATCTGGAAGAAAAACGATAAAAGGACGGTATACAATATGATCTACCGCGAAGGAAGGGAAGGACCTTACTATATGAAACGTTTTTCCGTAACTGGTGTTACACGAAATACAGATTATCCTTTAGCTTCAGATAAAAAAGGATCGGAAGTGCTTTATTTTTCGGCAAATCCAAACGGTGAAGCAGAAACAGTGACGGTTCTTCTGAAACCCAATCCAAGGATCAGAAAAAATAAAATGGACATCGATTTCTCAGAACTCGCGATTAAAGGGCGTGATTCCAAAGGAAATCTGGTAACCAAATACTCCGTGAAGAAAGTGGATCTGAAGGAAGAAGGCGTTTCTACATTAGCACCGCGAAGAATCTGGTTTGATGATACGGTGAGAAGGCTGAATGCAGACGGAAGAGGAACTTTACTGGGAAGCTTCAAAGGAGACGATAAAATTTTAACCATCAACACCAACGGAGAAGCAAAATTAGTTTCTTTTGATCTTGGAAACCGTTTCGATGACGAATATCTGGTGTTGGAAAAATGGCGTCCGAATCAGCCGGTAACCTGCATCTATTACGATGGTGAAAAAGATATTTATTTTATCAAACGGTTCTTATTTGAAAACACGCCGAACGTGCAGACTTTTATGCCTTCGGAACATTCGAAATCGTTCATTGAAAATGTAATTGTTGCCAACGGAGCCACTGCCGAAATTATTTTCGCAAAAGACAAAGGCAAAGAACGAGAGCCGGAAGAAGTGAATATCGATGAATTTATTGCCGTGAAGGGAATTAAAGCCATTGGAAACCAGTTTACAAAATTCAAAGTAAAATCCATCAACATCAACATTCCTGAACCTGTGGAAGAAGAACCGGAAGTATATGAAGATCCCGAACCAACAGCGGGATTTGATGAAGACGGAACCATTGGAAACCTTTTTCAGAATGACGATAATACAGAAAATTAAATAAATTATGAGTCCAATTGTTTTAGTTATTATTGCGGTTACCTGTATTGTTAGTTATATGGGATTGAATAATGCTGTAATGTTTGAAAAATATAAATTCAGTGTCAGTGCGATCAACAATAGAAAAGAATATTTCAGGCTAATAAGTTCGGCGTTCCTTCATGCCGATTTTATGCATTTGTTTTTCAATATGCTTTCTTTATACTTTTTTCAGGGTGCGGTAATACTTTTTTTTGGAAATATAGGTTTCCTGATTCTCTATTTCGGATCTATGATTCTGGGGAATTTATTTAGTTTGCTGATCTATAAAAATCAACCTTGGTATTCTGCTATTGGTGCTTCTGGTGCTGTGTCGGGAATTATTTTTGCCTCAATTGCGATGGCTCCGAATGAAATTAGTGTAAATTTTTTACCGGGCTGGCTTTTTGGGACATTGTATTTTAGTTATTCTGTTTACATGATGCTTAATCCTAATAGAAATGATAATATTGGTCATTCTGCCCATTTGGGAGGAGCATTTTTCGGTCTTATTTATGCCGTTGCCAATCAGCCACAGGCGGCGATTGAAAATTCAATGTATCTCGGAATTATGTCGCTTCCTTTAATTTACTTGGGATATGAGATTTTTGTGAAGAAAAGAATCGGATAAAGATTCCTTACAGATAAATTTAAAAGCAATGAATTATATGGTTCATTGCTTTTTTATTGAAGCTCAAGACAGATAAAATCTTTTAATTGATTATAAGATCGGTCTTTTATGCTGAAAATTGAGTGTAAAAGACTGGATTTTGATAATAAAAGAGTCAAAATCCACCTTAAAAGATTCATTAATGAGCTAAAAAGCTTCAATTTCGAATGTTTTTGAGTGGAATTTTATTACTTCCTCCCAAAAACAAAACGGTCATTTTCCGATAAATCTTTAATCAATGCTGATTCTTCAAAATCATTACGATATAAATCCAGTGTTTCTGGTCCTAATTTCTGGTTGATTTCCAAAAATAACAGTCCGTTTTTATTCAGGTATTTTTTAGAATCTTCGGCAATTTTTCTATAAAAAATCAATGCATCGGAAGTAGGAGAGAAGAGTGCCATGGTCGGTTCGAAACCTTTTACGGAATGTTCTATTTCCTGTTCTTCATCGATTGCGATATAAGGCGGATTTGAAATAATGATATCAAAGCTTTCTTTTAAATCAAAATTCAGATAATCCGCATGAATGAAATTGACTGTAAGCTGATGAAATGCCGCATTTTTTCTGGCAACCTCAAGAGCTTTCTCAGAAAAATCGATGGAAGTAACTTCCGCTTGCGGAAAATGTTTTTTTAAAACCAACGGAATGATTCCGCTTCCTGTTCCGATATCCAGAATTTTTAAACCTTGAATATAAGACGTTGAACTTTTGATCTTTTTTATCGCAAATTCCAGAAGCTCTTCCGTTTCAGGACGGGGAATTAATACATTTTCATTCACAAAAAACGTCATTCCGTAGAATTCTGTTTCGCCTAAAATATGCTGATAAGGTTTTGAAGTTTTTAACTCCGAAATAACTTCGAGAAGCCTTTTTTCATCTTCCAAAAGCAATTCCTGTTCTGCAAATCTTCTCTGGTTAAAAGCATCAAACCCAACAATTTTTTCGATGAATATTGAACTCAGAAATGCAGATTCCGAATCTGTATATAATGTGGAAAGTTCTGTTTTGAAGTAGTTTTTTAGTTCTGAAATGGTCATTTTTAAACAATTATTTTAAATGGCTGCTGCTTTTAATCTCAATTTTTTCGCCGTTATCTTTTTCCAGAATATAATCTTCTTTGCTGAAATATGCCCATTGTAACAGCTCGCATTCCGTAAATTCTGATGCATTTTTACCATTGATCGATTTGATGTGATCTCCGATCTGTACGTTTTTTGCCGTAGAATTTTCGTTCATATTTTTTGAAATTACGGTGAGCTTACCGTCGATGAAAAAAGCTTTGGCATCCATTTGTTTTTTAGGAAGTAATGGTTTTCCGGACTGTTTTAAGTAGAAAGCATTTTCGTTAAAATTCATGATTAAAACATCTGAATACTGGCTGAAAAAGTTAATTCCGATCTTGGATTCTTTTGCTTTATTGATGGTAATAAGCAATTGACGAATTACAGTCTGATCCAGTTTTATTTCATCAACAAAAAAAGTGCTGTAAGATTCGGGATTTCCCAAACCGCTCAATCCCATATTTGTAGAAATGAATTCATCGGCTTGATTTTTAGACTTTTTTTCATCAAAAATAGTATTCATGATGTCCGTATCTTTAGAATTAATTTCCATTACACCTGAAAATCCGGTATCTAACAAACAGTTTTTAAAGGTTTTGTTCTGAATGGTAAAATCAATTAAAGGTCTGTTGCTGTTATAGTAAACCGTCCATTTATGATAAGAGCGATCCGTTGGAAATGGTTTTTCTGAAATGTAAATCAGTTTTTTCGTAAAATCTATTTTCCAGTTGAATTTTTTGATGAAATCCTGTCCCAGAAGCAGCAGATTGGTGCAGTACAAGAAAGGCATATCAAACGTAACTCCTTTTAGATTTTTTACTTCAAAATTTCCTATGGAAAGCGATTCTATTTTTGTGCTTTTAATCTTTATCTTTTTGTTGCTGGAATCGTTGATGGTTTTATTGGAATCCAGAATTTCTACATAAGCAGTTTTATTATTGATAGAATTGCTTACGGAAACAGCGGCTCCTGTATCGAGCGCAAATTCTATCGTTTTTCCATTCACTTTTCCCGAAAATGTAAGCAGTTGCTTTTCCAGAGAAAAGGGGATAGAATCGATCTCTTTTTTTTGAGAATAGCAAAAGGTAATGGTAAAGAAAAGCGTTAAAAGTAAATAATTTTTTTTCATCATTTCAGTGTTTATCTTACAAAAACCAGTTTGTTTTCAGTCGATTTTTCTTCATTAATGAGATAACCTTCGTAGTTGAAAGCTTTTACATCATCCAAAGTCTGTGCATTCGTCTGTGCGCAAAATCTTGCAATTAAACCTCTTCCGTGTTTTGTGTAAACCACAATGGTTTTCAGTTTTCCTTCTTTTAATTCGTAAAAATCGAAATCGATAATTTGATGGTTGAGTTTTTTACGGTCAACCGCTTTAAAATATTCATTGCTTGCAAGATTCAGGAGGATTTCATTCTTTTTCATTTCAGAATTCAACTGTTCCGTTATCTTTTCTCTCCAGAATTCGTAAAGATTTTTATATTCATCAAATTCAAAAGGTCTTCCCATTTCCAGCCTGTAAAGCATCACTTTATCCGAAGGTTTAAGCAATCCGTATAGTCCGGAAAGAATTCTCTGGTTTTTCTGAAGATAATCTACTGCATCTTTGTCTAATGTTTTGGCATCTAATCCTCTGTAAACCTCTCCTGTAAAGGCAAATAGAGCAGGGGCGGATTCTTTTGCAGAAGGTTTTGCTTTCCATTTTTGGTTTCTTTCCCAGTTTTCGTCTGCTAATTTGGCAGAAATTTCCATCAGCTCTGAAAGATATTTCGGAGATTTCTGTTTTAAATAAGAGTGTATAAATTCTGACTGTTCAATGAATTTAGGCGTTGTGGTTTTCAACAGGTCGGTTGAATTTTCCACATTCATTAATTTGGCAGGGGATGTAACTATTTTCATAATGTTAAAAGACAGATAAATGTTTGAAATTGATAAGATTCATGATCATCAGTGAGACAAAATCGTACATAAAATGACACATGATTATAATCTTAATGTTAGAATATTTTTTATAAAACAAAGCAAAAACAACTCCAATGAAGAAAGGAATGATCACCTGACTTATCGTTCCATACGTCATGTGAAGAATTCCGAATAGAAAAGCGGAAACTGCAATGCCTGCGTATTGATTTTTATAAATTTTTTCAATTCTCGGCTGCATATAACCGCGCATCAGAAGTTCTTCCACCACTCCCGCTGTTAAGCAGGTAAAAATAATCAATGGATAATTGTTTTTAAAAATGAATGAAAGCTGTGCGATTTTATTACTCGTATTTTCGTGGGTGATGATTTTGATGAAAAGATTTAAAAAAGCTCCACCAACGGCACAAATTAAATAAAGACGGAGTATTTTTTTTAGATAAAATGTGAAAGAATAGTTTTTGTCTTTCCACAGCAGAAAAGATTGTTTTTCGATAAGGAAACTGTACAGAAAAGTAATTGCCAAAACCATCCAGAGCACAATTCTGGAATACAAAAATGAAGTCGCAGTAAAGGCTTTTTCTCCTGTTATCATTGTAATAAGAGGAAAAATGTACAGCATTACTGCGGCGAGCAAAACAAATGTAAGAAGAATTCCTAAGGAATATTTTCCGTTCAGACTCATACTAAAAACCTTCAACCATCATTTTAAATAAAAAGACAAAGCTTTTTTATAATTAAATATTTCCTTTTCCCTGACGGATAATTTCAGGTTCTCCCGAAGTAAGGTCTACAATCGTAGAAGCCATATTATCTCCATAACCGGAATCAATTACGATATCAACCAGATGATCGTATTTTTCGGCGATCAGTTCAGGATCGGTAGAATATTCAATGATTTCATCATCATCTTTAATGGATGTGGAAGCTATGGGATGTCCCAGTTTTTCAACAATTAATTGTGGAATCGGATGATCGGGAACACGGATTCCGATGGTCTTATGACCTTTGTAAGCCAGTGGCAGACTTTTATTGGCATCCAGAATGAAGGTAAAAGGTCCCGGAAGATGGCTTTTCAGAAATCTGAAGATAGACGTGTCAATTGGTCTTGTAAAATCCGAAAGATGGCTTAAATCATTACAGATAATAGAGAATTTTGACTTTTCGAGCTTTATTTTTTTGATCTGGGCAAGCTTTTCCATCGCTTTAATATCAAAAATATTACAGCCTAAAGCATAGACGGTATCGGAAGGATAGATAATTAATCCACCATTGTTTAAGGTTTTAATTACCTCATTGATAAGGTTTTCCTGAGGGTTGTCCGGATAAATTTTCAATATTTTTGCCATACCTCAAAGATACGAATATTAAAATAGTTTTCATGAAAGTCCTTTATTTAAAAGAAAAATTAGGAGTTTTAAAAATAATTCGTATATTTGCAGTCCAATATCGCGGGATGGAGCAGTAGGTAGCTCGTCGGGCTCATAACCCGAAGGTCATCGGTTCGAGTCCGGTTCCCGCTACTAAGTAAACGTTTGTCGGTAACGTTTTTAAAAATATACCGCGGGATGGAGCAGTAGGTAGCTCGTCGGGCTCATAACCCGAAGGTCATCGGTTCGAGTCCGGTTCCCGCTACTAAGACAGTGTTTTCGGTAAACACTCTAAAAATACACCGCGGGATGGAGCAGTAGGTAGCTCGTCGGGCTCATAACCCGAAGGTCATCGGTTCGAGTCCGGTTCCCGCTACTAAGTAAACGTTTGTCGGTAACGTTTTTAAAAATATACCGCGGGATGGAGCAGTAGGTAGCTCGTCGGGCTCATAACCCGAAGGTCATCGGTTCGAGTCCGGTTCCCGCTACTATTGTAAAGAGTATTGCAGTTTTTGTGATACTCTTTTTTATTTCTTTAAACCGTGAATTAGTAAATGCCGGTATGGCTTAATTTATGCAGGTATCATGATACACCATTAAATCATAATATCATGTATAAAAAAATTCTCGCAGGTTTGGGCGGAGCAATCGCGCTGAACCTTCTGCACGAAACCATCAGAAAAAACTTCGACAATGTCCCCGAAATCAATAAAGTGGGAGAGGAAGCTTTAAATAAAACTTTGGCGAAAGCTGATGCCGAAATTACAGATCATGATAAGCTGTATGCCGCAACCTTAGCCGGAGATATTATTGGCAACGGAATGTATTATGCAACTACTGCCACTACAGGTTTTAATATCGCTTCTGGATTGGCGATGGGAATAGGAGCCATTACACTTCCGCAAAAGATGGGTCTGGATGAAAATCCTGTTGCTGAAAGTACCCAAAAGAAAGTAATGACGGTGGCTTATTATCTTTTCGGAGCTATTGTTACTAAATTTATTTACGATAAAATAAAATAATCTACTATAAAAATTTTAAGGCGGTTTCAAAGTTAAAGCAATGCTGAATTATACTTTTGAAACCGCTTATTTTTTTACATTTTTTTCAGAGAAGAAGCTTTATGAACGGCTGATTTTCCTGTTTTTTCGCTCATGACTTCGTATTGTGGTTCATCCTCTGTCGCTCTTCTCTGCTTATCCATAAATACAAAGTCTTTTTTATGAATTTTTGTAATTTTTCCGTGAGTCTCTCCGTTGCTGGAATTCCATCTCACCATGTCTCCTTTTTTTAATGTGCTCATTTTTGTTTGGATTTGGTTGTGATGTACCATTCACTTATTATGCCATATTTTAAAGTTTATAAGAGGAAGATTTGGCTGCGCTTGTCACATAAGTTTTGTGAGTTATTTAAAAATAAAGATCTCTTAAGAGAAAATCAAAGATTTTCATAAACTAATGTGTTCTTCTACGCTATATCCAGATCAATAAATTCTCATGTGACTTATGTATTAAATTGAAATATTTCAAATTGTCAAAATAATAAAAAATTAATATGTTTTTCTATGCTTCATGCCGATCAAATGAAAGTTCATGTGACTTATGTGTTTAAATTAAAATTCACCTCCGAAAATAAAACTTTGATCTGTAGATTCATCATTAAATAAAAAATCCCGCTTAAAAAAGCAGGATTTCGTATCATTTAATTAAAAAAATAAATTATTGTGCTAACTGATTGAAAGGCGTAAGTGCATTATCATCAGCCATTGTCTGCCCGATAAAATCTTTCTTCTGATTTCCTTTCATTCTGTTGGCTGCATCATTTCCGTTGAAGAAAGACTCGCTTAGTTTTGTGGTGATTTCAGAAGGGTTAAACTCAAATTTTGTATCGCCGTCCACTCCAAGATATCCGTTCTTTCTTGTAAGATTCGTGATGTAGTTGTTGTAGTTAATTAAAGTACCTCTGAACATATTATTGTGATATTCCATACATTTCTTCGCTTTTTTGGAAGAATTGTTCAGGATGCAGTTGTTCATATTTCCTCTGTACAGTCTCCATTCAAGCTCTACTTTTCCGTATTCTTTTGCCAGAGCGGTTTTGCCGTTAGAAAGAATATTCGGATTGCTTTCTTTTTCACTGATCTCTTTTAAATGCTTGATCACTAATGGAACGGTATTTTCGATTTTAGTTTTAGCTTCACCTACCGCACTGAAATCTGCTGCAGGAGAACCTTTCTTTTGAGCGGTAGTAATGTTAAAAATAAGTAATAATAGTACAATTAATAAATTATATCTTTTCATGAGAAATTTTTAAAGCACTAAAATAAATATAATTTCCCGGTTTAGACAAATACATTTTAAATTTATTTAATAAAAATTAACAATTTTATAACGTAAGTGGTTCATTATTGTTAAAATGATGTTTTAAAACTTTTTATGAAAGTCATTTTTTATAATCATTCCCAAAAATTCTTATATATTTTTAATATCTTTAAGGTACACAACACACGATACTAAAATCACATTTTAAGGCTATGAATCATAAGATTGTTGCTTTTACTCTATTACTTACCACGAAGTTATTTTGTCAGCAGCTTACCTTACAGCAATGTATAGAAAAAGGAAAGCAGAATAATGTTGCTGTAAAACTGGCGGAACAGTCTTTGGAAACAAGGCAGAAAATAGCACAGTCCAGCAAAAACAATATTCTTCCCAAAGTCGATTTTCTTGGTGGATATAACTACATCGGAGAACCCATCAGAGTAAATCTTCAGCAGGTAAAAGACGGAATTGTGGAAGGTTCAGCCAGTCAGAGTGCCTATTCTGCCAATGCGGCTTATCAGCAGATCACAGGAAATCCGCTTCCGCAACAGGTGCAGAATGTTATTTATCAGACTTCAAAAGACATCATCAGTGCGGTCTATCCTAATTACAATCCTGCCATTGCCAAACAGAGTTATTTTCTTGCCGGAATCCTTGTAAGACAGCCCATTTATCTCGGTGGAAAGCTGAATGCTTCGAGAGAACTTTCGAAACAGCAGGTGGAAAGCGGGAAAGCCAATCTGGAATCTATTCAGAATCTAAATTCTTACAATATTTCGCTGAACTATATTCAGATCATGTATCTTAATTCCATGATCAAAAAGCAGGAGAAAATGGCGGAAGCTCTGGAAAGCAATGAAAAGTATGCGCAAAATCTTCTGAAAGCAGAGATCATCCCGCCTTATCTTAAAAACTGGTCAGATATTGCCAAAATTCAGGGCGAAACTACTCTTAAGAATTTACGGCTTGAAAAGGAAAATACGTTACTGACTTTAAAAGATCTTATGGGAATTCCTCTTGATGAATCTTTGGAAATTAACGAAGAATTAAATGAAAATATTGAAGTCAACAGTTTTGGTTCCTCAGATAAAAATACCGATCTGAAATTATTACAGAGTAAGAAAAAAGAAGCACAAACCACGAACGATATTACAAAATCTCTGTCTAAACCCAATATTTTTGCCATTGGAAATTACCAGTTTTTCAGAAATGATCTTCCTTTAATCACGCCGCCGTGGTTAGTGGGAGTAGAAGTTCAGTGGACTCTTTTTGATCCTGAAAGAAGATCCAGAAATCAGGCTTCTGAATCTTTGGTGAAAGAGGCAGATCTGTTAATTGATCAGAAACAGAAGGCGGTGGATCTTGCCGTCAGAATTTCTGAAAATAAGCTCATCAGCTTCAAAGAACAGAAAGAAACTTTGGATCTTGCGAGAAAACAGGCATATACTACCACAGAAATGGTGAAAAAAAGAATGGAAAACAGTCTTTCTTCCGTAAAAGATGTAAACGATGCTCTGCAGCTTCAGTATGAGGCAGAGAAATTGTATTACACGTCTCTGGTGGCTTATCAGACGGTGGTAGCAACTTATTTTTATATTACAGGAAACGTCGAAAATATTACCAATTACATTCCTTAAACAAGATGAAAAATTTTATAAAAAATTACTGGGCAGTATGTATTCCAATTGTTGTATTAGTCATCGCGCTGATTTATCTTCTTCAGAACAAATCTTCCGAAAGCAGCAGCAAAGATGCGGTTATAGGAATGGTAGACGCTGAATTTGTGGACGTTTCGGCTTCACTTCCGGGTAGAGTTTTGGAGCTTTTGGTAAAGGAAGGCGATAATGTAAAGGAAGGACAGATTATTGCACAGATGAAAACCTCCGAGATCGAAAGCATACAGTCTCAGGTTTCAGAAGCGGTGAAAATTGCACAGAATCAACTGGATAAAGTAAATCGAGGAGTAGAACCGGAAGTATTGAAATCAGCCGAGAATTTACAGCAGATTGCACAACAGCAGATGGATCTGATGTCTAAAACGTACAGCCGTTTTCAGAATCTTTATGCTGAAGGAGTAGTTTCCGGACAGGAACGCGATGTAATTTATTTCAAATACAAAGCAGCCCAGAAAGAACTGGAAACCGCCAATCTTAATGTTCAGCTTTTGAAAAGAGGAAACAATGAAGAGCTTAAAAACTCGGCACAGTCGGTTTTAAATCAGGCAAAAAGTGCGGATGAACTTACGCAGGAAATAAAAGACAATGCTTCTATAAAAGCACCTGCTTCCGGAATAATTTCTACGGTTATTGCCAAAAAAGGAGAAATGGTAAATGCGGGGTATCCGATGATGACGATTCAGAAAGATCAGTCTTTTTTTGTCAAATTTAATCTCCGTCAGAATCAGATGACGAAAATAAATAAAGGAAGTCTGGTAACCATGAAAATTCCCGGCTGTACTCCTGAAAAAGTTCAGGGAAGAGTGGCAGAACTGGCTCCGGCTTTAGGCTATGCAGACTGGGTTCCGGAAAAGCAGAACGGAGAATTTGAACTCAGAACATTTCAAATCAAAGTAAGACCGGAAAACGCAGGTTCCATTAAAGGACTTCGTTCAGGAATGACGGCTCAGCTTATTTTTCAATAATTTAATTCACAAGAAGAACCTTGAAAACAATCAGCCAGATTATCATTCGGGAGTGGAAACGGATTTTTTCGATTCCGAATTTTTATGTGGTTTTATTGGTCATTCCGCCCATAATATTTCTTTTTTACGGATTAATTTACCAGAAGCAGTTTGCAAAAGAACTTCCGATGGCAGTTTGGGATGAAGACCAGTCTTCTGTTTCCAGACAGCTTACGGATATGATGGATCACAGCGATCTGATTCATATTACACAAAAGGTTTCCAGCAATGCAGAAATAGAAAAATTAATGAAGGAAGGCAAGATTTTCGGAGCTGTACATTTTCCTAAAAATCTGGAGTCGGATGTTAAAAAAAATCATCAGTCAAACATTACTTTGTATACCAACGGAGCGTATCTGGTTCCTGCAAAAATGATTTATAAAGGAGCTGCAGAAGTCATTATAAAAGGCGGTCTTGCCGTAGTTCTCCAGAAAGCGGAAAAGCAGGGAATGCCTGCTGAACAGGCAACAGCTTTGGTTCAGCCGATAAAACTGAATACCACAACACTTTATAATCCGGATTTTAATTATCAGATGTATTTAACACCCGGACTGATTACGGTTGGTCTTCAAATGGCTTTGGTCGTAGCTTCTGTTTTAATTTTAAATCTTGAATTTAAACGGAATACGATTGATGAACTCTTAAAAATTTCCGCTTCTTCCTCACAGATTATAGTCGGAAAAACGCTTGCACATCTTTGCATTTCATGGATTCTCTTTGTATTGGTTGCTTACATTGTATTTCCTGTTTTTGAACTGGGAAAACCACAGACCGATTTCAATTTTTTCCTGATCTATACTTTAATGTCTTTAGCCTGCATCGGCATCGGAATGATGCTTTCTGCAATATCCAATAATCTGCTTTTTGTAACCGATGTGGCTCTGTTTTTTACTTCTCCGGCTTTTGTGTTCAGCGGTTTTACATTTCCGCGATGGGCGATGCCTTGGTACGATCAGTTTTACGCAGACATTATGCCTTATACCCACTTTCTGGATGGTTTTATTAAGCTTTATTTCATGGAGCTTCCATTAGCATATTCAATGCCTGAGATTTTTAAACTGCTGATTTTTACCGGAGTAACATTTCCTTTAAGCATTGTGTTTTTTCAGAGAAAAATTAATAACTATCTTAAAGAAAAGAGCGTATGAAGGAGATCATTCAGATATTTAAAAGAGAACTTCGGAATGTTTCGAAAGATTCGAGTCTGTTTCTGATTTTGCTTCTCGCTCCGATTCTGTACGCGTTCATGTATGGAAGTATTTATTTAAACAAAGGTGAAGAAAAGGTAAAACTGGCGTTAATTGATGATGACGGAACCTCCATTTCCAGAACATTGACACAGCAGTTTAATTCCACTTCCATGATTGAAATCGTTCCGGCTTCAAATATTGCCGAAGGACAGGAAAAAATGTATCGGGGTGAAGTTCAGGGGTATTTTTATATTCAGTCAGGATTCGAGAGAAATATTTTATCGCAGAAGCAGGCAAATGTGAATATGGTTCTCAATGCTTCCCGTTTTTTACCTTCCAGCGATTTACTCAGCACTGCAACCAAAGTATGTTTAACGGTTGGAGCAGGAGTGAGGAAAACGTACTTTAACAAACAGGGAATGGGAGAAGACGAATCCATGAAAATGACCAATCCCATCAATATGGATTACCGTCCGCTTTACAACGCAAGTATGACGTATGGAGGATTCCTGTTGCCCGGTTTATTGGCGATTATTCTTCAGCAGACACTTCTGATTGGCGTTGCGGCGGCTTTTACTTCAGAAAGGGAAGAAAATAAACTGCTGAATCTTTATGGAATTTCAAAACAAAGTATTTCTAAAATGATTTTTGGGAAAAGCATCCTTTACTTTTTTGCTTTTATGATTTTCGGATTGTTTTTCGCTGTAGTGAATTTCTCTGTTTTCGGGGTTGAAATTCGCGGAAACGCCATTGATCTTGCGGTAATTTTTGCGTTATTTATTTCTACAATTATCGTTTTCGGAATGCTGATCGGTAGTTTTTTTAAGACGAAACTGTTTGCATTTCAGGTTCTTGTATTTTCCTCTTATCCGATATTTCTGATTACGGGATATTCTATGCCGTATCAGGCGCTGCCGAAATTTGTTCAGTTTTTGTCTGATGCTTTGCCGACATCGCCGTTTTTAAAGACCTTTATTTCTATTGTACAATCCGGAGGTTCGCTTTCAGATAATCTTCCGTCGGTCATTCATCTTATTATTTTATGGATCATTTTTGAAGGTCTTCTGATTCTGAGAATAAAATATTTAGTCAGTTCATCAGTAACAGAAAATAAAAATCGAGAGTAATCTTTATGATGGTCTGACGATTTTTAAAACAATCGAATAATCCTTCCAAAATTTCTTTAACAAATTTTAATAAAATTTATTTATTTGATTATCAATTATTTATGTGTTTTAATCTTTTATCACTAAAAAAATAGTTGTTTGGATGAATTTTATTTCTACATTTGTATAACTAATTTATTAGTGATATAAAATTTTCGTGAATATTTTTATGTCACGTTTAATGATAAAAATGAAAAGGATATGAAAATTCAGACTTTAACAAAAGCAGAAGAACAGGTGATGCAGTATTTATGGAAACTGGAAAAAGGATTTCTGAAAGACGTTCTTGATCTTTTCCCTGAACCGAAGCCTCACACCAATACCGTTTCTACCATTTTAAAAGTACTGAAAGAAAAAGAATTTGTAGATTATAATGTATACGGAAGACAGCATGAATATTTTCCGTTGGTTTCCAAGGAGCAGTATTCCGGAAAAACCATTAAAAGTCTGGTGAAAAATTATTTCAAAGGATCTTACAAAAGTGCCGTTTCTTTTCTGGTTGAAAAAAATGAAATGACGGTGGAAGATCTTGAGATGCTGTTAAACGAACTTAAAAAGAAAAACTAACCATGGAAACTGTACTTCTCTATTTCGGAAAAGTTATTTTATGTTCCGGTGTAACGTTTCTGTATTATCAGTTGTCTTTAAAAGACAAGACGTTTCATCACTACAACAGATTTTATCTTTTGTCTGCGATGCTCATTTCTTTATTGCTTCCTTTAATAAAGGTCGAAGACTTTACCATTGAAGTAAGCAATGACTTATATAAGTTGATAGATCAGGTACAGAATTTTAATACAATTAAAAACTCAAACAATGATTACATTTATTTTAGAATTATTTTTTCGGCTTTGGGACTTGTTTCTTTCTATTTTTTAGGAAGATTCGTCTACGGGATTTTCAGAATCCAAAAGCTTAAAAGTCAGTTTCAGAAAGAAAGTTTCGATGGGATTAATTTTTACCATACAAACTTATCCGAGGCTCCTTTTTCTTACTTTAAAAATCTTTTCTGGAAGAATTCCATCACGCTGAATTCTGATCTCGGGAAACAGATTTTGAAGCACGAAATGGTGCATATTGAACAGAAACACTCCTTCGATAAAATTTTTATTGAGATTATTACCTCTGTTTTCTGGTTCAATCCTTTTTTTCATCTCATCAAAAAAGAAATTAGTTTAATTCACGAATATCTGGCTGATAAAAAAGCCGTAAAACAATCGGACACCAAAGCATTTGCGCAGATGCTTTTAGCAAGCCACTTTTCCGGAAACCAGTTGCCTGCAACCAGTCCGTTTCTTAGTTCAAATCTAAAAAAACGATTAAAAATGTTACAAAAACCTAAAACCAAATTCGGATATGCGCGTAGAATTTTTGCATTGCCGGTAGTATTTTCTGTTGCGTTTGCCTATTTAGTAAATGCCAAAAACCAAGAAATTAAAGCAACAAATATAGAAATTGAGAAAGCGGTTTCTCAGATTAAAAAAGGAGATAAAATTGTTATTAAAAAAGATACGATTACTCCAGATTCAAAAGATCGAATTGTCGTAAGTCCAAAAGTGTACAAAAAATCGGAAGACGACAAAAAAATAGCAGATTTAAGCAAAAAGATTCAGGAAAAAAGCCAGAATCTGAAGAATTTTAAGCCTGAAAGTGACGAGTACAATAAAAACCTCGAAGAAATCGGAAAACTATCCGGAGAAATCGGAAAAATTGCAAGCTCAAAAGATTTTCTGAAATCGGCAATGGTGATCCGAATGGACGGAAAGGATGTTAATATCAACGATTATTTTAAATCCAAAGAATGGAAAGATCAAATGAAAGAGCTGGAAGAACTTAATATTGAAATTCCTGATATTCCAGAAATGAATTTTGATTTTCCCGATGCTCCTCCAAGTCCGCCCAATGCACCGAAAGCGCCAAACGCTCCAAAAGTAAAAGTATATTCTTTCCGTGATTCCAGAGATATGAAATGGTCGCCGGAATTTGAAAACAGCTTCAGTTTTTCCGAACCAAAAGTAAAAGAATCTGCGGCAATGGCTAAAAAAAGAGCGAAACTTGAGAAAGAAAGAGCCAAACTGGAAGAAAAAAGAGCCAAATTAGAAGGCGAAAGAGCTAAACTGGAAGCAGAACGAAGAGCTTTGGACGGAGACAGAAAAGTGTACATTTATGGCAATACTTTCAGAGGTTTTCCGGATGAAAAAGTATTCAGAATCCATGCAGACAATATTAAAATCGATAATAAAAATCAATCTGTTGTTGCTTCGGGTATCAAAAATCTGAACGGAGCAGGAGATATGAAGATCTATATTAACGGAAAAGAATCTACCAATGAAGAAATGCAGGCTCTGGATTCTAAAACCATCAAAAGAATGGATGTAAACAAAAGAAATGTAGACGGAAAGATGCAGGGCGAAATCCGAATTCAGACTAAATAATCAAGTTTTTAGACTCTGCTGATTATTTCAAAATAACAGCAGAGTTTTTTTAAAAAATACAGTTTATGAAATATAAATTACTCCTCTTTTTATTGGCAGGAATTCTTGCCAATGCACAGATCAACCGTTTTTTCTATGATTACAAATTTATTCCCGATTCCAATAATAAGGAAGACGTGAAAAGTGAAATGATGTACCTTGATATTGATAAAAACGGTTCGAATTATTACAGCAGAACAAAATTTGTCGCCGATTCCACTTCCAGAGCAGAACTGGAGAAGCAGATCAAATCATTTTCCGGAAATATCAGTGTTAACAGAAGAGAAAATCCGGGACAGGTTTCATTCAAAGTAACCAAAAGCTATCCCGATTTTAAAACATATCTTTTCAGAAGTGTTTCTTCGGATCAATATAAAATCAGAGAAGATCAGAAACCGGAATGGAAAATTTTATCCGACAAGCAGAAAATCGGGGAATACAATACGCAGAAAGCAACCACAAGCTTTGGCGGAAGAGAATGGATTGCGTGGTTTTCTACGGATATTCCTTTTCAGGACGGACCTTATAAATTTTACGGTTTACCGGGACTGATTGTTAAAATTGAAGATACTGCAGGTTCCCACATCATGACTTTAGTCGGAAATAAAAAGGTTACCCAAGCTGCTGCTTCAGAAAAAGAACCGGAACTTCCGCAAAACATCAGGGTTTTCGGAATGGGCGGAAAAGAGCTTGAAGTAACGGAAGATCAGTTCAGAAAAGCGTGGAAAGATTATGTAAATGATCCTGCTAAAAACATGAGGGAAATGATGATGAGGAATACCGATAATTCTAAGATGACTTTTAAAGTGAAAACTTCAGACGGAAAAGAAATCTCAGATCCTAATCAGGTTTTCAGGGAAATGGAAAAGAGAACAAAAGAATCTCTGGCAAAAAATAACAATCCTATTGAGCCGGATCTGGTAAAATAATAGGTTAAATATTTCTTAAAACAGGGCAAAAGTAATTTCTGCCCTGTTTTGTTTTTATTATCTTTAGAACTGCAAATCATAAAATATGACGGAAAAGGAAAAATGTGCAAAAGGACTTTTGTATAATGCCAATTACGATCAGGAACTTATTGAAGAAAGAATTAAAGTAAAAGATCTTTGTCAGGAATACAACCTCCTGAAAAATTCTGATGCTGAAGGAAGAGCGGCACTGCTGAGAAAGATTTTAGGCAAAACAAAACAGAATATCTGCATAGAACCCAGTTTCTGGTGCGATTACGGATACAATATTGAAGTGGGAGAGAATTTCTATTCGAATCATAATCTGGTAATTCTGGATTGTGCGAAAGTAACTTTCGGAGATCATGTTTTTATTGGTCCCAACTGTAGTTTTTACACCGCAAATCATCCCATAGATTTTAAACAAAGAAATGAAGGTCTTGAATCTGCTCATCCTATTACAGTAGGAGATAACGTATGGTTCGGAGGAAATGTAGTGGTTCTTCCCGGAATTTCTATCGGAAATAACTCTGTGATCGGAGCGGGAAGTGTCGTAACCAAAGACATTCCGGACAATGTGGTTGCAGTGGGAAATCCTTGTAAAGTGGTGAAGAATATAATGAATTAAAAATTTAAACTAAATAAAAAATATTAATGAAGAAGATCATTATTGCGTTTGCGTTGCTATTGGGAATGCTGTTTAATGCTCAGAATAAACGTTTTGTTTATGAGTACAGATTTGTTTCAGATTCTACAAAAAAAGATGTATCGATCACAGAATCCATATACCTTGATGTTTCTAAGAAAGGTTCGAAATTTTACAGCAGAGACAAATATATTTCAGATTCGTTGATCGAGGCTCAGTCGAAACATCAGAACGGAGATTTTTCTAAAATTAATTTCGGAATGGTTCCTTATGTTGTTCAAAAATCTTATCCCGACTATAAAATTTTGTTCTTCAATCGTTTGGATATGGATGAGTACAAAGTTTCTGATGACAGGAAAATGGAATGGAAAATTTTACCGGAAAAAGAAAAAGTGGGTGAATTTAATGCACAAAAAGCAACCACGGATTTCGCCGGAAGAAAATGGACGGCTTGGTTTGTTGCCGATATTCCGATTCAGGACGGACCGTATAAATTTCATGGATTACCGGGATTAATTGTAAAGCTGGAAGATAAGACGAACTCTCATTCTTATGTTTTAAAGGAAATTATAGATTTAAAAGATCGGGAATGGAAAAGTCAGGAAGAAAATCACAGATTCGGAGCATTGGTTCCTTTAAATCAGGAAAAATATAAAAAACAGTTTCTTGATTACCGGATCAATCCGACAAAAGGAATACGGCAGATGCTTTCAAGCGGAACTAAAATCATGATGACCGACGAAAAAGGAAATAAGCTGGATGTGGAAGACATGATTCGTCAGCGTGAGAGAAAGGTAAAAGAAGATAATGCAAAAGACAATAACCTTCTGGAACTGGATTTACTGAAATAATAATTACGGCGCGGAAACGAAGTTTCCGCGCCGTAATTTATTCTGAAATATAAAGATATATTAAGATAATTTCTGAGAATCTGCAACAAACTGCGCCAATCCGCTGTCTGTTAAAGGATGTTTCAGTAAACTCAAGATCGGAGGAAGCGGTGAAGTAATCACATCTGCTCCAATTTTAGCACAGTCGATAATGTGCATCGAATGACGGATAGAAGCTGCTAAAATTTCAGTTTCATACATATAATTATCAAAAATCAATCTGATTTCCTGAATTAAATTTAATCCGTCAGTTGAAATATCATCCAGTCTTCCCAGGAAAGGAGAAACATAAGTTGCACCTGCTTTTGCAGCCAAAAGAGCCTGTCCCGGAGAGAAAATCAGCGTACAGTTCGTTTTGATTCCTTTATCTGAAAAATATTTTAACGCTTTAATTCCGTCTTTGATCATCGGGATTTTCACCACGATATTCGGGTGGATTGCTGCCAATTCGTCTCCTTCTTTAATCATTTCTTCATACGTTGTAGAAAGAACTTCCGCAGAAATATCTCCGTCTACAATTTCGCAGATGGCTTTGTAATGATTTTTAATCGCTTCAGCTCCCTGAATTCCTTCTTTTGCCATTAAAGACGGGTTGGTTGTTACCCCATCAAGAATTCCAAGATCTTTAGCTTCTTTTATTTGCTCTAAATTAGCAGTGTCAATAAAAAATTTCATTTGTTTTACAGATTTATTTTGTACAAAGATAATCATTCCTTTTTGAGTGGAAAATTAATTAAAGATGAGATTCCGCATTCAGGAAGAGTTTCTGTTAAAACAAAAGTGAATAGTAGAGAATTACAATTCCCCTCTTTCGGAGGGGTGGCAAAAAATCAAAGAATTTTTGACGGGGTGGTTAAAGATTTACAGTTTTAAAATAATCACTAATTTAGTTAACAATAAAGTAGTAATGAAAAACCATTTCACCGCGAAACTCGAAATTATCGGAATTAATCCGTTTATTTTTCTTCCTGAAGAAATTCTTGCCGCCGTATTTGAAAATTCAGGCAAAAATAAAAGTCCGATTCCCGTAAAAGGAACAGTGAACGGCAAAGAATTTAAGCAGAATTTAATGAAATATAAGGGAGAATGGCGGTTATATATTAATGTAACTATGCTAAAAGATTCACCAAAAAGAATTGGCGAAACACTTGATATTTTTATTGAATATGATGACTCCGAGAGAAAAATTTCTATGCATCCTGACTTGGAGAAAGCCATCAACGAAAACCCTGTCGCCTTAAAAAACTTTGAAAAATTAAGCTCTTCAAGAAAATCAGAACTGATAAAATATATCAATCATCTTAAAACTGAAAAGAGCATCCAGAGAAATATTCAGAAAATCATTCAGCATCTGAAAGGAGAAACAAACTTTTTCGGCAGGAAAATTTAATAAAAAGAAAAAAGATCCGAAGACAATTTCTTCGGATCTTTCACAACTATGAATTTAAAGCTTTGCTTAACTTTACAGCATCCTGATTGGTAGGATCGTACTGTAAGGATTTAGCAATATGCTCCTTTGCTTTATCAGGATTGCTCTGCTGTTCAGAGAACGCTACATAAAAATAAGCGTATGCCAGATTTTTCTTATTCTGTTCCACCTCTTCAGGCTTTACCGTTGCAATATACTTTTCATAAGCCAGTTTTGCATTGGCATCGTCTTTCGCAGACTGATAGGCATAAGCCTGACTATAATAAGATGGCGCCCAATCCGGTACTAAAGCCGAAATCTTTTTCCATGTATCAATTGCGTTTGTCCAGTCTGAAGCTTCCTGATACGCTCCGGCTAATTTTGCCAAAGCTTCGGTATCTTTCGGGTTGGCTTCGATCTGTTTTTTTAGACCGTCAATGGTTGGGTTTCCTGTCGACTGAGCGGTTGTTGTGGTTGTTTTTGCAGCAGTTGTACTGTCTGTCTGTGTCGTCTGCGCATTTACAAAACTTGCGGTTCCTATAAACATCAAACCTAAAAACAGGTTTTGAATATTACTTTTAATCATTTTCATAATCTTACATTTTTCAAGTTGATAATTAAAGTTCAATTATAATTCCATAAACGTCTAAATTTTAGAATCTTTAAACTTTTTTGGAAAATATTAACGGGATTCTATGTTTTTTTATCATTATTTTTGATTCGCTGCAGATTCGGTTTATCTTTGTAAAACAACGATTATAAGACAAATCATCCGTTATGAATATCATTTTGGCATCAACTTCCACACTCTTTGGTGGAGCATATCTGGAATATCTGAGAGAAGAATTAATCAAATTATATGATGGAATCGACGAAATCATTTTCGTGCCTTTCGCAAGACCGGGCGGAATTTCTCATGACGATTATACAGCAAAAGCACGTTCTTTTTTTGAAACCATAAATATTAAAGTGAAAGGTCTTCATGAATTTGAGGATAAAACACAAGCCATAAACAGCGCGAAAGCATTTTTTACAGGAGGCGGAAATACTTTTTTACTGGTAAAAACTTTACATGAAGAAGGCTTGATGAATGTTTTGAAAGAAAATGTTGAAGGCGGAAAACCTTATCTGGGATGCAGCGCAGGAAGCAATATCGGCGGACAGAATATGAAAACAACGAACGATATGCCGATTGTATATCCTCCAAGTTTTGATTGTATGGGGTTGGTTCCGTTCAATATCAATCCGCATTATCTTGATCCGAATCCTGAACTTAAACATAATGGTGAAACGAGAGAAACCAGAATTAAAGAATTTTTAACGCAGAATGACTTAAAAGTTGTCGGACTTCGTGAAGGAAACTGGATCAGAAGAATGGGCGATAAAATTACCGTTGAAGGAACTGAACTCACGAGAATCTTCGAAAAAGAAAAGGAACCTTATGAAATCGAACCGGGAAGTGAACTGTAAATTTTATTTTAATTATATTTGAATTGAAGAATTTGATTTGTAATCATATGTAAATAAGGTCAAATGCTTCGCAGGTTCAGCATGATATTTCTAATACTAACGGTTTTATTTCAACAGTTTATTTGTAGCAGTGTCATGCTGAGCCTGTAGAAGCACATCAATAATCTTGTTTAAACAAATTTCAGAATTAACCGCAAAAGGCACAAAAGACAATATTAAAGCGAATTTCTATAATAATCAAAGCGCTCAAAAGAATAAAAATCAAAGATTTTTAAAAACTATGGTGAGCTTTTTCATTTATAATGATCAGCTTTAAATAAAAGTTTAGTTCATCTTTTGTGACTTTTGCGGTTAAATAAAAGTTTAGACAGACTTAAAAACATGCTGAAAAAATAAAGCAGATTCTTCATTTCTAAAAAGACAATAAAAAGTTTATAAAAAAACGCAATGAAAAAGACATTGGCTGTTCTTACATTATCCACGCAGATTATTTTTGCCCAAAATATTACTCAGAAACTGGATGAAGCAACCAAAAACCTGATGAATTCTTCAGGGGCAATTTCATCTAACTTATCATTTTATGTTTCCGATGAAAACGGAAATTTTATTTACGAATATCAGGGAAGTAAAGGACTTTCGACAGCTTCTACGCAGAAAATATTTACTGCCGGAACAGCTTTGGAGATTTTAGGAAAGAACTACACGTATAAGACTGTTTCATCATATTCCGGAAATATTTCTGGTGGAAACCTGAACGGAAATCTTTTCATCAGCTCAACCGGAGATCCCACATTGGGAAGCTGGAGATATGAAGCCTATAAACCCGAAAATTTTAAGCAGAAATTAATTGATGCCATAAAAAAATCCGGGATTAAAAAAATTTCAGGAGATCTTGTGATCGACGATTCTTACTTTGATCATCAGACGATTCCGGGAGGATGGCCATGGAATGATCTTGGAAATTACTATGGAGCCGGAGTTTGGGGGATCAACTGGCGCGAAAATCAGTTCGATATCAATATCAACGGAAATGAATTCAAAAGCTTCTCTTATCCGCTTGAAGGAGTTAACTGGCTGAATGATCTTAAAGTGGGCGGAAGTTCAGATCAGAGTCTGATTTTTACGGCGCCGCATTCTGACGTTGCGCTGATTAACGGAACTTTACCTGCCAAAACGGTTACGGTTTCCGGTTCGGTTCCCAATCCGCCTTTGCAGCTTGGTGCGGAAGTGAAACAATGGCTGAAAGATTCGGGAATTGATTTTTCGGGGAAAGTCCTTACCAATTCCCAACTGGAAATTGAAGGGAAAAAGGCATTGCAAGCTCCGAAAAATAATGTTATTCTTACCTACGAATCGCCGACTTTGGATAAAATTATTTACTGGTTTCTGAGAAAAAGTATCAATTTTTACGGTGAAACTTTAATAAAAACGTTAGGAAAAGAGAAAAAAGGCGATCCAAGTTTTAAAAGCGGAGTAGCTTATTTAAAAGAATTCTGGAAATCAAAGGGCATCAATCCGAATATGATTAATTTTGCCGACGGAAGCGGACTTTCTCCGCAAAATTATGTTGCGGCAAAAGCAGAAGTTCAGGCTTTGCTGTACGCCAGAAAACAGCCTTGGTTTGAATCTTATTATGATGGTTTTCCAACGCACGATAACGGTATGAAAATGAAAAGCGGAACGATGAGCGATACCAAATCTTACGCAGGATACCACACCTCAAAAGACGGAAAAAAATATGTTTTCTCCATTATCATTAATAATTATGAAGGGAGCGGAAGCACAGAACTGCAGAAAATCCTGAATGTTTTAAAATAAATTTGCCTTGAAGAAATCCATATTTGCAAGACTTAACAACTGGATTATTTTTACGCTGATGACGATTGTTGTCTTAACGATTGTTATTGCTTCTACAATCCTTTTTAATTTCCTCCGAAAAGAGGAAGTAAAAAGGGTAGATATTTTAGTCACTGCACTGAAATTTCAGCAGGAAGTAAAGGTTCCGAGTCTGGAAATTCAGGCATTGCTGTTGCAGATTTACAGTTCGAATACCACGATTCCGGTGATTATTCTCGATAAGGATGGACAGATTATCGAGCATAAAAATATTCCGCAGGATATTGAAAACAATTCTGCTGAAATTGTTGCTCTGGCTAATAAAATGGCTAAAAATTATCCGCCGATCGAAATAAAAGTTCCCAATGCAAACAATCAGTTTGTATACTATGATAATTCAGAACTGCTGAATAATCTTCGGTATTCTCCCTATATTTTAGGGTTTTTCATTCTGTGTTATTTTCTTTTTTCATTCTGGTTTTTACGGACGATTAAAAAAACGGATGAAGGCTATCTTTGGGCAGGTCTTGCTAAAGAAACGGCACATCAGATCGGAACTCCATTGTCTTCGATGATCGGCTGGATGGAAATTATGAAACTGGATACTCCGGATTCCGAAGGCGTTCATGAAATTGAAAAAGATATTGAAAGATTAAGAACGATTTCCGAGAGGTTTTCGAAGATTGGTTCTGTTCCGGAACTGAATGATAAAGATTTCAACGCGACCATTCAGGAAAATTACGATTATCTGAAAACAAGAATTTCAAGAAAGATCAATTTCGGACTTCACCTTCCCAATTACACGATTTTGGTTCCCCATAATAAAATCCTGATGAGCTGGGTGATTGAAAATCTTGTTAAAAATGCGGTTGATGCGATGAAAGGAGAGGGCTCTATTTCAATGTCTGTTTTGGAAAGAAACAAAAATATTGTTGTGGAAGTTCAGGATACGGGAAGCGGAATGACGAAACAACAGGCAAGAAATGCTTTTAAACCTGGTTATTCCACCAAAAAACGAGGTTGGGGACTGGGATTGTCTCTTGCAAAAAGAGTGATTCAGGAGTATCACAACGGAGATATTAAAATTTCCCAGACTGAAATAGGAAAGGGAACGACTTTTAGGATTACAATTAAAAAAGGGTAAATTGTTTCAGGAATGTGCTGCGTAAAGTTTGTCATTCCGGAGGAATCTAAGCTGTGAAATTTATATTTTGATTTTTGTTAACTGACAATTTTTTATTGAATATTTATAAGGAGTGACCTGAATTTTAGCCCTGATTGAAGCTTTGTTTGAGCTCATTTTGTGTATTTGGGTTTGCGGCGGCGAAGCCGCCGCAAACCCAAATACACAAAATAGCGATTGCGGAAAGCAGGAAAAAGCTCCTAAAAATTATCCATTATTTACAGCATTTACAAAGACTTCGACAAGCTCAGTCTGACAAAATTTCAAAATAGCAGTTGGATTTAGCAATGTCATGCTGAACTTGCAGAAACATCCGTTTGCTCAAAAACTCTTGCTGCCCACATTGACAATAAAAAAAGCGGAGAAAATTCCCCGCTTGATTACTAAGTCCTAATTTTAATCTTAGCTGCATTTATTTTTTTCCGGTTAACCACTGATCCTGTAATTTTTGTTCAGCGGCTGTTGGATTAGATTTGAACTGAAGCGTTTCGATCGTCATTTTATCCAGAATTGCTTTCCCTTTAAGATCGATTTTCTCTGTTTTGTCACCATTCTTTCTTAAAACGGTTACTGTTACGTTTTGTCCCTCCTTCACAGATTTCGCATATTCTACAAACGACTGGATATTCTGAACATTGATGGTTTTTCCGTCCAGAGCAACGATTTTATCAGTGATTTTAAATCCGATGCTTTTTGAGAAAGGAGACAGGGCAGAACTTTCGTCGAATACAAATGCATTGTCCTTATCATCAAAACCGGTCTGTTGAGGATCTTTAATGAACCAGAAAATCGGCGGAGTTTCCTGTTTTTTTGCTTCTACACCAACAAGACTCAGATATTGTGCATATGGCGTTGGCTGATCTCCTGCAATGTATTTGTTGTAAAAGTCTTTTACCTGAGGATACCCTGTAACTGTTACCAGTTCGTCAATCAGTTTATCGTCTTTAAACGGTTTGTTTTCCCCAAATCGCTGAGACAGTTTTCTGATCATGTCACGATAGCCCATTTCTCCGTTGGACAGCTTTCTCAATTCGATATCAAGACACATCGCAAGAAGCGCACCTTTTTCATAAACGTTTCTATACTGGTCTTTGTATTCATCTTTAAGAACATTTTTACTCATTACCGTGAAAGGCATGGTATCGTTATAGTTCTTGGAGTTGGCGATTTTTTCGCTCATTCTCTGAAGGAATTCGTCTTTTGTGATCAGACCTTCCTGAATCTGGAATAGATTTGCAAAATATTCTGTTCCGCCTTCATACATCCACAAATGCTGAGACATTTTCGGATCTGCATAATCGAAATAGTGAATTTCTTCCGAATGCGTTTTCAAAGGATTTACCGTATGGAAAAACTCATGAGAAACAACGTCTGTAATGGTTTTGTCAATCGCATCTTTCGGCATCATTTCAGGCAGGACAACACTTGTGGATTCGTGGTGTTCCAAAGCTCCGAAACCTTTGATATGCGGTTCTTCCATTCCCGAAAGATAAAGCATGATCGCATATTTTTTGTTGGTGTTCATATCACCTAAGAATTTCTTCTGGGCAATCACCGTTTTCTCAAGATTTTCTTTGAAATCAGCGGCTTTGTATTTTCCTGTCGGAGAATAAACGCCCAATACAAGATCCATTCCTCCCGCATTGAACGTCACATAATCCGGTTTTGTGTACATTAACGGAGAATCGGTCACTTTTGCATAATTCGCTAAAGTATAGGTGTCTGTAGATTCAGATTTATCCTGATCTACCAAAGCGGTTGTTCCGTAGAAATCCGTTGGTTTCTGGATAATTAACTGATAAGGAACGTCCTGCATATTATCAATGTATCCAACAAATCCGTGGGTATTGATCAGATAAACTTTTCCGGTTTCAATATCTGTTCCCGAAGGTGAAAATACCGCTTTGTGTTTGGAATCGTCCATTTCTTCATCGAAACTGTCATTCACAAGATAAGTTACTTTGCTTAAATTCTGAGCGTTTTTCAGAGCGTAAGTGTTGTCATTTACTTTTGTGAAAGCAATCTCTTTCCCTTTGTTATCTAAAAATTTAATTCCTTCCACAAATCTTCCGTAATCGTCTACAGAATAAGTTCCCGGAACTGTTTTAGGAAAATGAAACTTCACGTCACCGGATTTCATTTTTGGGAATTCCATCGTTACGGCAACCTTATCGTCTTTTACATTTACCAGATCTATCGTAGTTTTTATAGACTGTGCATTTACAAAAAACGCAGCCAGTAATCCTAAACTTAGTGCTATTTTTTTCATTGAATTCAAATTATATCTAAGTAGTTGATGAAAAATTGATTTTGTTACTTTAAAAGTTTTAAATTTTTGTTAAAATTTACAGAGAGTAATTAATTTAATACTGATTCCTGAATAAATGAAACAAAAAAGCAAAACCGAAAAACGATTTTGCCTGTATTATTAAGATTTTACTGTATCTTTTTATAATCAATGTAATAATTCTCGTTAAACTGTACCGGAGTTCCTTTTTTTAGCTTTACAGTCTGCCATTGCTCGGTTGGATTAATGGTGATTCCGTCAATAATAATAGGAAGTTTTAAATTCTTCACAACGTTGGTGTAGCGGAATTTCAGTTCTTCGCCTTTCTGGGAATATTCCAGTGTCGGAATTTTTGTGGTTCTCAGATATTGATTGAACACACTTGAAAAATCAATTCCGGATTTCTTTGAAATATAATTTTCGATCTGTTCGGTGGTAACCGTCTGATGATAAAAATCTTTATTGATTCCTCTTAAAATTTCTCTGAATTTCGCATCGTTATTGATGATCTGACGGATCGTGTGAAGCATACTTGCGCCTTTCGGGTACATATCGCCGCTTCCTTCATTTCTTACGCCGTATTTTCCGATAATCGGAACATCATTCTGAATACCGTTGCGGATTCCCTGTGCATAAATATCCGCAGATTTTTTGTCCATATATTTTTCGGTGAACAAGACTTCGGAGTACATCGTGAAACCTTCGTGTACCCACATATCTGCCTGATCTTTTGCGGTAATATTATTCGCAAACCACTCGTGTCCGCTTTCATGAACAATGATGTAATCCCAGTTTAATCCAACTCCCGTTCCGGAAAGATCCTGCCCCAGATAACCGTTTTGGTAAGCATTTCCGTACGCAACGTTACTTTGGTGCTCCATTCCCAAATAAGGGGAATCTACAAGCTTGTAAGAATCTTCATAGAATGGATAGGGTCCAAACCAGTATTCAAAGGCTGAAAGCATCGGTTTTACCTGCTGAAACTGTTTTTTTGCTTTGTCTAAATTATAATCAATTACCCAGTAATCCAGATCCAGTTTCCCTTTTTCTCCGTTAAAAGTATCTTTGAAGTTCACATATTTTCCAATATTCGGAATGATAGAGTAGGCGTTAATCGGATTTTTAACTTCCCATGTGTAAGCCATTTTATCGCCTTCTGCTTTTTTGCTGATTAGTCTTCCGTTTCCAACCCCCACTAAATCTTTGGGAGTAATGATTTTCATCACAACGCCATTGTCGGGTTCATCGTCCCAGATATCTTTGGTAGGAAGCCAGATAGAAGCTCCGATTCCTTCGTCGGCAACGCTCATCCACGGATTTCCGTTTTCATCTTTGGTGAAAACCCAGCCTCCGTCCCAAGGTGCCCGTTTTGCAATGGTAGGATTTCCGGAATAGGTGACGTCAATAGTATATTTTTCACCCTTTTTAAAGCTTTTATTGGTTTTGATCCAGATAAAATCGCCATCCTGTTTATATTCTGCCACTGGAAAACTGGCTTCCACTTTGTCCGCTTTCATTGGCTGCTGCAGATCAATCTGAAACGTAGGGTTTGTAACGTCTTTAATGATCTCAAAACTGATCTTGTTGTTTCCTTTAATGCTTTTCTGGGCAAAATCCGGTTCTACGGAAAGGTCATATTTTTTGACGTCCCAAAAGTTTCGGAATTGTGTATTGGAACCTTTTAAGGTATCCTGTTTCGTGAAAACCTTATCTTTCTCGAAAAACTGTCCGAAAGAAAGACTTGCCGCAAACAAAAGCGTATATGAAAGTTTTTTCATCTGAATTAAATTATAATCGCTAAAATAGAAATTTAATAGACGTAAAATTCAGCTTATCTAAATTATTACGATCTTTTTAATTAGACGAAAGAAGTAAAAGTTTGTTACATTCTTTGTTGTTATCATTTCGTAATCAATGGTTTCCAAGTAAAATTCCCCTCCTTTGGAGGGGTGGCAAAAATTCTTCAGAATTTTTGACGGGGTGGTTAAAAAACACAATCCGCAAAAGACTTATTATCAATATTTTCAGAAACAATTCTTTTCCACACAAAAACCCTAGCCGCGATTGCAGCAATTGTCTGAGCTCATTTTCAAGATTCAGGTTTTGCGGCGGCTTTGCCGCCGCAAAACCTGAATCTTGAAAATGAGCGAGTGCGGAAAGCGCGATAAAGCTCCTGAAAAAGAAAAATCCCGCAGAAAATCTACGGGACTATATTTTGAATGGATAAAAATTATTTCTGAACTGCAGGTAAATTTCCAGCCGCTTTCTGAACTTTCTTATAGGTATACGAACACATGATGATACTGAATTCGTACAGTAAAAGCAGTGGAAATGCTGCCATCAACATACTTAAAACGTCAGCCGGAGTGATAATTGCTGCAACCACCATGATTAAAACAATCGCATGACGACGGTATGTTTTCATAAAGGTTGGTGTAAGAATTCCGATGGTGGTAAGGAAATAAATAAGTACCGGAAAAAGGAAAATTACGCCCATTCCTAAAACAACCTGTAAAAACAGAGTCGTATAATCGCTTAAATCATAAAGCGGAATAATAATATCGGAGATTTTGAAAATAACCCCAAAATTAACGGCAAAAGGAAGAATTAAATAATATCCGCATAAAACGCCCGTCATGAATAAAATCCAAACCGAATTGATGATAAAGATTGAATTTTTTCTTTCATTCGGATGTAAAGCGGGGCTGATGAATCTCCAAAGTTCCCATACAATATAAGGAAAAGCCAAAACAATTCCTCCAAAAATGGAAACTGCCATCATCACATTAAACTGCTGGTAAAGCTTGCTTGCACGAACCGGAAAATCTTTCGGAAGGTGAATGCTGTCTTCGCCCAAAATCATTTTGGAAAAATGATTCACAATCTCAAAGGTGGCAAAATCATTTCGGGTAGGACCAAAGAAAACGTGATCCATAATCCAGTTGATATTGAAACCGATAATAACTGCAGCAATTATAATAGCGAGAATTGAACGGATGAGATGACCTCTTAGTTCACCAATATGTCCCCAAAAAGACATGTCTTTAGCATCACTCACAGGATAATATTTTTTTTAAGATTTCAAATTTAGGAAAAAAGTTTCAGTAAAAGGAAGTTTAATATCAATACTGTGGACTAATTCTCTATTTTCATATCGTTGAGCAGATTTTTAGCAATTTTGCCGATTTCTTTCCATCGCTCATCCAGATTAAGGTCTACTTTTTCGAAAAACCATTCGTCCTCAGTAATTTTTGATGCAGCCTCTTTAAATTGTAAAAGCTTAGGAACCGTTGCCGCACCGATCAGGTTGTTTCTCAGCAAAGTTTTGAAAATTTCTTCGGTAAAGACAAATTCTATATCTTCTTCAAGTCTTCTGAATGGAAAATCTTCCGAGGCATTAGTTCTGAATTTTTCGACATCATAAGTACACAGGACTAAAACTTTTACCAATATATCATAATAGTCATTACTGTTTTCATCAAAAGTATGTTGCGTGAAATAATTTATTTTTTGCTCTTTCTTTCTTGATATAGTATAAGTTCTGGGCTGGTCTGCGTGGTAATAGATATAATTTCTCAGGATATAAAATAAAAGACCTGCCAAGAGAAGTAAAAAATACATAACAGAGATTAATTAATTCCTTCATCCAGCAATTTATGCAGATCGATAATCCCGAAATATTTTCCGTTTTCCGTTACCACAAGCTGTCCGATATTATTGTCCTTTAATATTTTCATGGCTTCTTTAGCCAAAGCGTTTCTCTCGATGGTTTTCGGATGCGCAGACATGATGTCTTTTGCAAGAACTTTAGCGATATCATCACCTTTTAAGAGCATTCTTCTCAAATCACCGTCGGTAATCACCCCGATAATTTCGTTATTATTCGTTACAACTGTGATTCCGTGTCGGGAACCGCTGATTGAGATGATGACATCTTTTACCGTATCATTTTCTGTAACCTGAGGTTTTTGGGATGAAAGGAAATCATCTACTTTTGAAATTAAATTTTTACCCAGACTACCTCCCGGATGAAATTTAGCAAAATCATTTGCCTTAAAATCATTCATTTCCATTAAAGCAATCGCCAAAGCATCTCCCAAAGCCATTTGCAGAGTGGTTGAACTTGTAGGCGCAAGTTTATTCGGACACGCTTCCTTTTCTACATACGTATCTAAAATAATTTCGGAAAATTCAGCAAGTTTGCTGGATTTATTTCCCGTCATTCCTATTAATGCAGAAGAATAGTCTTTCAGGTAAGGAACCAGATTCACAATCTCCGGTGAATTTCCGGAATTTGAAATACATAATACAACATCCTGTTTCTGGATAACGCCCAGATCTCCGTGGATGGCTTCCGAAGCGTGTAAAAACTGAGAAGGGGTTCCTGTGGAATTCAGGGTGGCAACAATCTTATTTCCAACGTGCGCCGATTTCCCGATTCCCACCACGATAAGTTTTCCCTTGGCAGAATGAATAATTTCTACGGCTTTCGCAAAATCTTCATTGAGTCTGGATTTAAGTTTTTCTAATTCTGAAATTTCTATTTCTAACGTACTTTTTGCGATTGAAATAATGTCGGCTCTTTCCATTTTTACTTTTACAGCGTATACAAAAAATCTCTTAAAAAACGTTATATTTTTAAAAGGATATTTAATATAAATTTTATTTTTTATAAATTCGTTCGCTTTTATTTTAAGCGAAAAATTCATATCTTTGGGTTAGATGCAAATTTAGCAATAGAAAATTAGATGAGCGCAAAAAAAGCCAATTTATCAGGCGAATTGAAAAAATATTTCGGGTTTTCTACTTTCAAGGGACAGCAGGAGCAGATTATAGAAAACCTTTTGAACGGGAAGGATATATTTGTTCTGATGCCTACAGGAGGAGGAAAATCCTTATGTTATCAGCTTCCGGCTCTTATTTCGGAAGGTACGGCAATTGTGGTTTCTCCGCTTATAGCGTTGATGAAAAACCAGGTAGATGCCGTGAACGGGCTTTCATCTGACGATGGAGTAGCACACGTTTTAAATTCATCATTAAACAAAACGCAGACCAAACAGGTTTTCGACGATATTAAAAGTGGTAAAACCAAACTTTTATATGTTGCCCCGGAATCATTAATTAAGGAAGACTATCTGGATTTTCTGAAAGATGTGAAAATTTCCTTCTTTGCCATTGATGAAGCACACTGTATTTCAGAGTGGGGACACGATTTCAGACCGGAATACCGAAATCTGAAATCCATTATCGATAAAATTGCCGATGTTCCGGTAATTGCACTTACCGCAACGGCTACACCAAAAGTTCAGGATGATATCCAGAAAACGTTGGGAATGACGAATGCTCTGGTTTTTAAAGAAAGCTTCAACAGACCGAATCTCTACTATGAAGTACAGCCTAAGGTAAATGTAGACAAGGAAATCGTAAAGTTCATCAGTCAGAATAAAGGGAAATCCGGAATTGTTTACTGTCTGAGCCGAAGAAAAGTTGAAGAATTTGCACAGCTTCTGCAGGTAAATGGTGTAAATGCGCTGCCTTATCATGCAGGTCTCGACCAGAAAATTAGGGTGGCGAATCAGGATAAATTTCTGATGGAGGAAGTGGATGTGATTGTGGCAACCATTGCTTTCGGAATGGGAATCGATAAGCCGGATGTACGTTTTGTAATTCATTACGATTTCCCAAAATCTCTGGAAAGTTATTATCAGGAAACCGGTCGTGCAGGTCGTGACGGAGGAGAAGGTCATTGTCTCGCGTTCTACGATCCGAAAGATATTGAAAAACTGGAGAAATTCCTTGCTCAGAAGCCTGTTTCCGAAAGAGAAATCGGATTGCAGCTTCTCAATGAAGTGGTTGGATACGCAGAGACTTCGATGAGCAGAAGACAGTATATTCTGTATTATTTTGGGGAAAATTTTGATCCAATCAATGGTGACGGAGCAAAAATGTGCGACAATTCATCGAATCCGCCCAAATTAAAAGATGCAACAGACGATCTGAGAAAAGTTCTGGAGCTGATTAATGATACCGGAGAAAAATTCAAAGCCAAGGATCTGATCTCGGTCATCGCAGGAAAAGAAACTGCAGTTACCAAGTCTTACAAACTGGAGCAGACTTCTTATTTCGGTTTTGGAAAAGAAGAAAAAGACAACCACTGGAAAACAATTTTAAGACAGGCAACGGTTCAGAATTTTTTACAGAAAGATATTGAAACTTACGGCGTTTTAAAAATTGCTGAAAAGGGAAGACTGGTTCTCGATGGCAAACTGGAACATTCTTTTATGATTGCAGAAGACCGTGAGTTTGATTTAACGCAGACAAAAGCAGAAAGCGATCAGGTTCAGATGCAGTCCGGAGGCGGTCTGGATCAGAATTTATTCAACCAGCTTAAAGAGTTAAGAAAAAAAGTTGCCAAAAAACATGGAATTCCGCCTTACACGGTGTTCATGGACCCGAGTTTGGAAGATATGACGGTTCAGTATCCGATTACGGTGGAAGAAATCACCAAAATCTATGGAGTCGGAGAAGGAAAAGCCAGGAAATACGGTAAAGAATTCGCAGATTTCATCAGTAAATATGTAGAAGACAACAATATCGAGCGAACTCAGGATATGGTTCTGAAACAGGTGGCAAACAAATCCAGTCATAAAGTTTTCATTATTCAGAGTACCGATAAAAAGATCGATCTTGAAGACATTGCAAGAGCCAAAAATCTTTCGATGGACGAACTGCTGAAGGAAATGGAACGTATTGTTTATCAGGGAACCAAACTGAATATCGATTATTATATTGAAGATAATTTTGATGAAGATATTGTTGACGGTTTCATGGAATTTATGAATGAATCTGAAAGCGACAGCATGAAAGTTCTTTTAGATGAATTCGGAGACGAACTTTCGGATGAAGAGGTGAGAATGTTGAGAATAAAATTCATCAGCGATGTTGCCAACTAAATTTATTTTAAACAATAACGAAATTATAATGAAAGAAATTCTTCCACGGAAGAGTTTCTTTTTTAATACAACTGAAAAGCTCAGAATCCTTTTTTCATTTTTTTATTTGGCTGTCTCAGTACTTTTTATTTTCAGCAAATCTCCGATTCTCATCTTTGGAATTGTCATGTTTTTTATAGGTCTTTATCTCGCATTTTTCAGATGGGTTTTAAGATATTTTGATATTAAAAATAATTACTATCTTATTACAAATCAGAGAATAATTATTGTTGAAAAATCGACTGGTGAGATTGAACAGGAGAGAAATTTTTTTGAAATAAATGAGATCAATGCAGAAATGAATGGCAGTTTTTTTGGTAATATCATTTTTGGAGAACCTGAAAATATATTTGGAAAAAGTGACGAGCCATTTTCATTTTTCAACAGAGGCGGAATGAATTTCACAGAAGATAAATATGTATTTCTAAGTGTTGAAAATATTAACGAGGTTATTCCTGTTTTTGAAGAGCTTGGTTTGAAGGTTAAGAAAACTTTTTACTAATTTTACAGTGATGAAAAAGATTTCTGTCATATTTATTCTGCCGGATCTGGAAACCGGAGGCGCGGAAAGAATTGTTACCACCATTGCAAATCATCTCTCACGGGATCGTTTTGAGCCCAATATATTGCTTCTGCGCAAACAGGGAGGTTATCTCAGTATTTTGAAAGATGACGTTGAAATCATTGATGTTAATACGGAAAGAATCAGACATTCCTTAAAGCCTATTCTCAGGGAAATTTACCGCAGAAAGCCGGATATTGTATTTTCCGGATTTGGAGAGGTAAATGCTTATCTGTCTTTATTCATCAAAGTTTTTCCCAAGACAAAATTTATTGCAAGAGAAACCAATGTTGTTTCTCAGCACGTCACAAGAAAGGAAATTAAATTTTTCTACAATTTCTATAATAATTACGATACAATCATTGCGCAGAGTGATGATATGAAGCATGATCTGATGCTTAATTTCAAGATTAAACCTTCGAAAATCGTTAAAATAAACAATCCTGTAGATTTTGATTTCATTGATGAAAAAATTAAAATTTCCCATAAACCGGAAAGTTTTAAATACGGCTATAAAAATGTTGTCGCGATCGGAAATTTATCTGCGAGAAAAGGTTTTGATAACTTACTGAAAGTTTTCTCAAGGCTTAAAAACGAAAATATCCTGCTTCATATTTTGGGTGACGGACAGGATCGTGAAATTTTGCATCAAATGAAAGATTTTTTAGGCTTAAAAAATGTGATCTTTCACGGAAGACAGGAAAATCCTTATCAGTTTTTAAAATATGCAGATCTTTTTATTCTTTCATCAAGATATGAAGGTTTTCCGAATGTTTTGCTTGAAGCCGGAGCTTGCGGAACGTATTCTTTAGCCAATAATTGTCCCGGAGGAATTACCGAAATCATTCAGGACGACACCAATGGTGAAATTGCGAATATTGAAAATTATGAAGAATTTTCACAGAAAATTATGAAAATTCTTCATGAAAATCATGAAAATGAAGCCATTAAAAATTCTATAAAATCCAGATTTTCCAAGAATATTATTTTAAATCAGTACGAAAAGTTGTTGCTGGATCTGATGAAATAACCGTCTTGAGTATTCAGCTAATATTTTTTAATTTTGGACTTTTAATTTCAGAAAACAATTAGTAATGATTAAAATCCAGAAACTGGGATGCGCCTGCGAAAAACCGACTTCCACTTACACAGAATTCAGAACGTCAGAATTGGGAATTGATCAAACGAATGGAAGATTTGCCGAAGTAAGCATTCAGCAGTGTAAACTTTGCCAGAGAATCTGGATTCGGTATTTTGTGGAATATGAAAGTTTTTCCAAATCCGGAAGATGGTACAAAGGAATTGTTTCTAAAAAAGACCGTCCTCAAATTACCCCCGAAAATGCTGTAGAATATCTCGAAAGCCTTGATTGGTATGTTTACGGAGGCTCATATTTTGAAAGCACAGGAGAATTCGGACAGGGGAAATTGATAGTGGATTTGTAACAGGTTGGAAGTATGAAGCCGGAAGCTGGAAGATCATACTACTGGAAAAGTTTAGTTTAGTGAATAAAAAGATTAAATTTAAAAGATATTTGCAATTCTTTAAACTTCCATCTTCCATCCTCAATCATCCCTCTCAAAAATTTGACAAATCTCACTTTCTCACGTGGTAATAAATCGTTAAATTTGTAAGCATAAGAAAGTTAATAATAAACAAATTCATAAAATAACATGAGTCAATTCGATGTTACCGTAATCGGTTCCGGTCCTGGTGGTTATGTTGCTGCAATCCGTGCTGCACAATTAGGTTTCACAACAGCAATTATTGAAAAATATCCAACTTTGGGAGGAACTTGTCTTAACGTGGGATGTATTCCGTCAAAAGCGCTTTTAGACAGCTCTGAGCATTTTGAGAACGCAAAACACAATTTTGCAGGTCACGGAATCATTATCAACGAGCCTCAAGCCGACATTGCAAGAATGATCGAGCGTAAAAATGAGGTAATTAAACAAAATACAGACGGAATCAGCTATCTGATGAACAAAAACAAAATCACTGTTTTTGAAGGATTGGGAAGCTTCGAATCCGCTACTCAGATCAAAGTAACAAAAAACGACGGTTCTACAGAAACCATCGATTCCAAATATACCATCATTGCAACAGGTTCTAAACCGTCTTCTTTACCTTTCATCACGTTAGATAAAGAAAGAGTGATTACTTCTACGGAAGCTTTAAATCTTAAAGAAATTCCGAAACATTTAGTCGTAATCGGAGGTGGAGTAATCGGTCTTGAATTAGGTTCTGTTTATTTAAGATTAGGAGCTCAGGTTACTGTGGTTGAGTTTATGGATAAAATTATCCCGACAATGGACGGAGCATTAAGTAAAGAATTAACGAAAGTTCTTAAAAAGCAGGGAATGAAATTCATGCTTTCTACAGCAGTATCCGCAGTGGAAAGAAACGGAGATACCGTAAAAATTACAGCGAAAGACAAAAAAGGAGAAGAAGTAACAGTAGAAGGAGATTACTGTCTGGTTTCTGTAGGAAGAAAGCCTTACACAGACGGTCTTGGACTTGAAAAAGCAGGTGTTGAGCTTGATGAAAGAGGAAGAGTGAAAGTAAATGATCATTTACAGACTAATGTTGCCAACATTTACGCAATCGGAGACGTGGTGAAGGGAGCAATGCTGGCTCACAAAGCAGAAGAGGAAGGTGTTTTTGTTGCTGAAACGTTAGCAGGACAGAAGCCTCACATCAACTATAATTTAATTCCGGGAGTGGTTTACACTTGGCCGGAAGTTGCAGGAGTTGGAAAAACTGAAGAGCAGTTGAAACAGGAAGGAGTAGCTTATAAAGTAGGTTCTTTCCCGATGAGAGCTTTGGGAAGAAGCCGTGCAAGTGGTGATGTAGATGGTCTGGTAAAAATTATTGCAGACGAAAAAACAGACGAAGTTCTTGGAATGCACATTGTGGGAGCAAGAGCAGCAGATTTAATTGCTGAAGGAGTTATCGCTATGGAATTCCGTGCAAGTGCAGAAGACATCGCAAGAAGTTCTCACGCGCACCCTACGTATGCAGAAGCAATTAAAGAAGCGGCTTTGGATGCTACCGCGAAAAGACCAATTCATATGTAATTGATAAACAATTATATAAATAATAAAGAGAAATCAGATACTGGTTTCTCTTTTTTTTGGCATGAAAGTGGAGCTAGAGATTAAAAAAAGTGTTATGAAAAATATATTTATGAGTGTTTTGTTTCTTGTAGGAAGTTTTTCTTTCGCGCAGGAAGCAGGAAAAGCAGGTGAGCTTTTAAAAAACGAGGCTTCAAAAACAGAAATAGAATCTCCGAACGCAAAAAGAACGGAGAGCAGAAACAGCAATAATTCCGGTTTCAGAAATCAGAACAGAAATAACAATGGATTCAGAGGTAAAAATCCAAATTACCAATGGAATCAGCAGTACGGATATTCAGAAGTTTTCCTGAGAATTCCTGAACAGGGAATGTTCAGTGTGGAACTGGGAGATCAGTTTATTTCCAATAATTCCGGAAGATTCAGGTTTTTTGATCTTCCTTCGGGAAGAATTCCTGTTTCAATTTATGAAAACGGTTATTTATTATACAGAACCACTTTGAATGTAAGAAACAACAGCAGATTGGTTCTTGATTTCTTTACCAATGAAGGATTGTTTTTATTAGATTCATATCCTGTTCAGAACCAGTCTTACGGATTTAATGACTGGAATGATGTCTGGAACAATCCCTACGGAAATTCGGAAGGATGGAATGATAACGTAAATTATCCTAATGTGATGGATAATCAGACATTTCAGGGATTTATGGCGATGATGAAGGAAAAAGCTTGGTTTGACGATAAAAAAATGATGTTCATTAGTCAACAGGGAAAACATGCCTTGTTTACCTCGAACCAGATCCGTATTTTGGTAAAAGATTTAAGTTTTGACAAAAATAAAATTTCCCTTGCAAAGTCTATGTTTTCAAAATGTGTAGATAAGCATAAATATTTTCTGGTTTACGATGCCTTCGATTTTGAAAGCAGCAAACGGGAACTGATGGAATTTGTACAAAATTCATAAAAGAATATTTTGAAATTAATATTAAACTTGTCTAAACTTTTTTACCGCAAAAGATGCAAAAGATTGTAACACTTTAGCTGTTCAAGTTGAATACTTAAATGGAAAAAAGAGCACATAAGTTAAAGAAATCAAAGATTTTTTATCTTTGCAGACTTTTGAAATACTTTAAATAAATCCAATAAAGTCTTTTGTCTCTTTTGTGGTTAAATTTAAAATTGGTTTAAACAGCCTTATTTAAAAAATATGAGAGCATTTTTGTTAACTTTTTTTATTTTTATTTCAGGTTACACTTTTAGTCAGAATATCAAGTCAATCAGTAAAAAGGTTTCGGAAATAAATAGTACTAAAAACATCAAAATTAAAACTGTTCCTTATTCCTATTTTCTGGATAAAAATCAGACTTCAGATAACGGAATTGAACTGAAAGGATTTTATAAAGATGGAAAACTTAAAAAAATAGAACATTTTGTAGGTCTTTCGGCATGGAATATCAGTACACAATATTTTTTCTCAGAAAATGATAAACTTATCTTTGTTTTGGCAAAAAAATATCAGATCATTGATGAGAATGGATATATAAAAAATCCTAAATTACTTTCAGAATCAAGATATTATTATACTGATGAAAGACTTGTAAAAGTAACAGGTATTGCTCAAAATCCCGATGTAGAAAATAGTTATTTGAAAGAGTCCAAAACCCTGAGAAGAGATTTGGAAGAATATAAATAGGTTAAAGATTTGATTTTCCTTACCTTTGCAGACTAATTTTATCATACATGCAATTCGGAAAAACTCAGACTTTAAAAATTTCAGATAAAAATAATTCGGGATGGATCTTAACAGACGAATCCGGAGAAAAGGCTTTTCTTCCTAAAATTTTCATTCAGGATGATAAGGAAATTGATGATGAAATTGAGGTTTTTGTATTTCAGGATGATGGAAAATTAAAGGCAACCACAGAAATTCCTTTGGCAGAAGTAGGAGAGTTTGCCGTAATGAGCTGTGTACAAAGTCTTCCAAGCGGGGCTTTTATGGATTGGGGAATCATCAAAGATTTGTTTATTCCTTACAAGCAGCAAAAATCTAAGATCATTGAAGGCAAAAGATATCTTGTTTATATTTATGTGGATGAAGATCTGGAACTGATTACCGGAACTACAAAATTCAAAAGAAATCCTCAATATCAGAATCTTCCTTTCCAGAAAGGCGATAAAGTGGATCTCATTATGATGAATGAAAGTGAGTTGGGCTGGAATGTAGTCATCAACAAAAAATATATCGGACTCATCTACAATTCGGATGTATTCAAAAAGCTGTATCCGTTGTCTGAAGAATCCGGTTATATCAAAGAGATCCGCGAAGACGGAAAAATTGATGTTTCCTTACAGCCACAAGGTTTTGAAAATATTGATGAGTTTAAAAAGAAAATTTTAGACAGACTAGAAGAAAACTACGGTTTGCTTCATCTTTCAGACAAATCAACTCCCGAAGAAATTAAAGACGAAGTTCAGATGAGTAAAAAAAACTTTAAAAAAGCCATTGGAGGATTGTATAAAGATAAAATTATCGATATTCTGGACGATAAAATTCGATTATTGTAATTGTTTTTGACTCATCAAAAAGTGGTAAAAGACAATCAATAAACCTTTAAAAATAAAAAAACGAGCGGAAAATTTTCCGCTCGTTTTTGTTTAGTCTCTGTTTTTAATCAGAAGCCAGCCTGTATATACTCTGCCGTCTGAAACTTTTATCGTATACCAGTAGTTTCCTGTAGGGACAGGACTTCCGTTGAGTTTACCGTCCCAATGCAGAGGTTTTTTAGAAATAATCTCCTTGAAAACAGGAAGACCTCTTCTGTCGTAAACGTTCACTTCAGTTCCCGGATAATTTTCCAGTCCTGCAATTTTCCATTGGTCGTTATATCCGTCTGCATTGGGAGTGAATGCATTTGGAATGTTGAATATCGAAAAAGATTTCTGACCAATGATGCAACCGCCTTTTGTTCTTACATAAACAATATATTCTCCAATATTTAAGTTCGTGAAAACGTTAGAATCCTGCCATGTGAAGTTATCTAAAGAATATTCAAAGCTGCCTGTCGCAGAAAGGATTACCGTTGCGGAATTGTTGCTGATATTTACGGAAACAATTTCCGGCAAAACAGTATAACTTACCTGAATGTTATCTGTACTCTGACAGCCAAAACTATTGGTTACTGTTACAGAATAATTTCCGGGAGCTGAAACGGTAATTGTGTGAGTTGTTGCTCCGTTGCTCCATAGATAAGATGAAAATCCGCTTCCTGCATCCAGAGTAACTGTTTTTCCCTTACAGAAATCAATTCTTTCAGGAAGATTGAATATAGGTTTAGGGTTCAGAGCTAAATTTAATCGTACAATTTTAAAACATCCGTCCGGTGTGGAAACCTTTACATGGATAACGGTCGCTCCTAAATTTAAAGAGTACGCAGAAGGATTGGTAATTACGTTCCCAAAATCATCTGTATAAGTAAATGTATATCCTGAAGGATTGGCAATAATATTACTTTGATACGACGTTAAATTCACAATCATAGAGTTTCCTGTCGTACTGTTACAGAACGTCGCCGAATAATCATTGGCAGGAACATTATTCGTTGAAAGTGTTACCGTAATTGCCAGTTTTTCAGATTCACAGTTGTTCAGCGTCTGTGTTATGTAGTAAACTGTTCCGTTCACCAGAGGAGTTGTAAGCGGTAAGATATTTCCTGCGGCATCATAAAACTTAAGGGAAGTTCCGGTTACAACTAAACTTGCCAAAGTAGGATTTGCCGAAGCACAAAAATCCTGAACAGCGTTTCCTGTAGGTTTTGGAGTTTCATTCACGGTAACCTGAACAGCGATTTTATCACTTTCGCATCCGTTAATCGTTTGAGAAGCATAATAGGTCTGTCCGTTTACCAGCGCCGTTGTTGAAGGTAAAACATTTCCGGCTGCATCGTACCATTTGATATTCTGTCCTGTAATCTGAATATTGGTAACAGTTGGATTGGTGCTTTTACAGAAGATTTGCTGAAGATTGGTTGTTACTGGTAATGCCGTTGCTGTCACCGTTACATTTTGGTTTTGTGCCGAAATATTTCCATTTCCGTCATTATAAGTCCAGTGAATCACATAAGTTCCCGGAACAGAATAGGAAAGGGGATCGGTAGTGGTTGCCGTAATAATTCCGGCACAATTATCTGTTGCTTTTGGAAAATTGGAAATCATCGTATGGCAGTCTCCTATGATATTAGGAAGATTTGTTACATTAGGAACTGGCGGAGTAATATCACCAACAATTATATGCACAGAAAAACTTCCGTCGCATCCATTAGTAGATCCTGTAACCTGACAAGTATATATTCCAGAGTTTGCTGTTGTTGAATTGAGAATTGTAGGATTTTGCTGATTTGAAGTAAATCCATTTGGCCCAGTCCAGTTATAGGTTGTTCCGCCAGTTGCATTCAACTGAATATTTGCACCTAAACAAATGTTCATACTTGAATTTTGAGGTAAATTATTACATCTTTCTAGTTTTAACAAGTAACCATCGTCATTAGTTGTTGATGTGTTTATTGTATTTAAAAAATACTCATTGGCAGAAGGGTCAAAATCACAGTTCCAGTGAAAAGTTCCGACATAATAATAACTGTCATTAAGATTTACTGTTTGATAAACTCTTGCATACGCATTTGGTTTATAGGCATTCGTAGATCCTATTCTGAAAGACGTTTTATATTCTCTATTAGGGTTAAAAGTTATCGAACAGCCTTCTGAATATCCGCTTCCGAATACAATATTATTTACTCCCAAGTCAGGATTGGCATCGAAAGTTTTATCAAAATATCCATTAACATGCAGGTTATTATAATCATCACAACTTAAACCCTCTATAGATAAAGGAAAATGCTGTCCGTTATTTAAATATTTTTTTACATCAAGTAAATTATTGTTAGTATCGAACCACAATAAATAAAGGCTGATATAAGTATTGGAAGGCAATAAATATTGATTACTTGAAGGATCTACGTCAATAGGTAAAAACTGAGCCATCCATTGACCTGAAACAATAAGTTTATCATTTTTATCAACAAGAATATCAGAATAACTTTGGTCTTCTTGAATTCCAGACCAAAGCAAAGTCCCATTAGTGTTGTATCGCTGCAATGTATACCGAGACTGACCATATATGTTATTCATCGCAAAATAGACATCATTATTAGAATTTAAAACCAATTTATTTTCGATTCCATTGGTAACTTTTTTTAGCCATTGAACCTGTAAAGAAGAATTAAATTTAATAATATACGAAGCCGCCGTAGAGTTTGTATCATTAAAAGCTGTATTTGCAGCTTGTTGAAATACAAGATCATAAAAAGTAAAAGTACTTAGATATACATTTCCGTTGTTATCAACATCTAATGAATTTGGATTTGAGTTTGTTACCTGCGTTTCATTAATAAGGTTTCCATTAAGGTCTAAAGTGGTAATTGTAGCATAGCCATTAATATAATTTCCTTGATAAACAGATTTATTGGTGAGTGCATACACTTTTCCGTTTTTAACCTTCAAATCGTACTCAATATCATTATGTACATTACTTATTTTGTAACTCCACAGATAATTACCATTACTATCCAGTTTGATGATAAAGGTTGTTCCTGATCCTCCTGAACTTATATAATTTGTTGGAATTAAAAGATTTACACCTGGTCCCGGATCTACATCAATTCCACTGAAACTAAGGGTCTTACCTAAAAGATACATATTTCCATTATCATCTTTTTGGACTTTTGAAATATGATCAGCATAGTCTGTATAGCTTCTGAATTGTTTTACCCAAGAAAAGTTCTGAGAAAACAAAAATCCACAGCAGAAAACTGTGCATAGAAACAATATTTTTCGCATTGGTTACTAATTTTTCGGCAAATATATTAAAATCCGCTATTTCAAAAAGATTAATAAAACGCAATCTCACAATAAGATTTAAAATATGATGCAAATCATACAAATTTGTTTAATAAATTTGTTTAACAATTTTGTCAAAAATAAATTTTCATATAAATTTGCACAAATTTGTTTAACAAAAATGTCAAATCAAGCAAAAAAAGACCAAACACAGGAATTAATTAAGGAAACAGCAAAGAATTTATTCTTTGTGAAAGGTAAGTTTGACGCTACTACTCAGGAAATTGCAGATGAAGCCGGTGTCAACAGAACGCTTATCAATTATTATTTCCGCTCACGGGACAACCTCATCCAGATCATTTTTGATGAAGCCCAGAAAGTGGAAAAAGAAAAATCTGAGATTATTATGACCTCCGATCTTCCTCTGAAAGAAAAGATCAGCCAGTTTATCGAAGGAAGCTTATCCACAAGTCTTCAGTATCCTTATCTCGAAACGTATATCGTTTCACAGATCAATAAAGGGAACTGCCACAAAAAAGATATTGAAGAAGATGAATTGAAAAGGCTTTTTAAGGATATTGAAACAGAAATGGAATTGGGGAATATAGAAAGGATGAAACCCATTCAGTTTCTTCTGAATATGATTTCCCTGCTGGTTTTCCCGAGTGCGGTAAGACCTTTATTAATGGAAAATCTTATGATCAGTGAGGAAGAATTCGACAAGATTATTTCGGAAAGAAAAGAGATCATTTTAAATATGCTATTTAAAAACTAAAACGGTAAAGTATTTTAAGAAATGATTCGTCATTTGAAGTAAAATCACTTAACAGAATAATTACATTAAAAAAATAAACGAAGTATAATATTATGAAAAAACGTGTAACTGCAAACAAGCTAAAAGTAGGAATAGCGGCTGCATTTATGATGTTCGGTTTTTCATCGGTGTCTGCACAGCAGCAGGTTTCCTTGCAGGAAGCAATTAAACAGGCACTTCAGAATAAAGCGGAAGCCAAAAGGGCAGCTTTACAGATAAAAAAAGCCGAATATAAGATTGATGAGGCAAAAGCAGGAGCTTTACCACAGATTGCAGCAACAGCAGGTTTAACCTACAATCCGATCATTCAGGAATCTCTTCTTGAGTTTGGAGGCGAAAAAATCAGAGCCCAGTTTGGACAGCCGTGGAACTCTACCGCTTCTGTACAGCTTCAACAGGCGATTTTCGATCAGAGAGTTTTCACCGGACTGAAGGCGGCAAAATCTACCAGAGAATTTTATGTGCTTAATGCCCAACTTACCAACGAACAGATCATCGAAAACGTAGCATCCGCTTACTATCAGGTTTTTGTTCAGGAAGAAAATCTTAAAACCGTAGAGGCAAGCTACGCCAATACGGAAAGAGTAAGAAACGTTATTAAAAGTTTGGTAGATAACGGTCTGGCAAAATCTATTGATCTCGACAGAACCAATGTTCAGCTTACCAATATCGGATCAAACAAACAGACATTAATCAACTCTGTTCAGTTGGCTAAAAACGCACTGAAGTTTTACATGGGAATTCCGATTGAGTCTGATATCGAGCTGGAAGAAAAAACCATTGAACCAAAACCGGAACTGGTAGCAGGAAATTTAAACCTTGATAACCGTACCGAAATTAAAGTTTTAAACAAAAACAGAGAACTTTTGGTATTCAATAAAAAAGCTACGGAAGCCTATCTGTATCCAACGGTAAACCTGGTTGCCAATTACGGTTGGGGTGCAAACGGAGCAAAATTTCCTTTAACCAACGGACTTAAGAACGGCGTTCTCTGGAGCGATTATTCTGCAATCGGATTAAATGTTAATATTCCGATTTTTACCGGAGGAGCTACAAAAGCAAAGATCAATCAGGCAGAAATTGATATTCAGGATCTGGATCTGAACATTCAGAATACACAGTTAAGCTTAAATTTAGATTATAAAAATGCCATTACCAACATAGAAAATGCTTTAATTAATATTGAAAGTATGAAAGACAACGTAGGATTGGCAGAAAGAGTTCAGAAAAATACACAATCCAACTACCAATACGGTTTAGCAACACTTACAGAAGTTCTGGATGCTGAAAATGCTTTAACGCAGGCAAAACAGAATTACGCCAATGCTTTGCTGGATTACAAACAGGCTGAAATCAAGTTAATTAAAGCAAAAGGAGAATTAAATACACTACAAAACCCGTAATAAACTATGAAAAAAACTTTAATATATATCATCGTAGCAGCTGTCCTGGTTGGTTTGGCGGCTTACAAGATTGCCGGAAATAAAGAAAAACAGACGCAGGAAGTAAAAGAAGTTGCAAAACAGGTAGATAAGATCAACGTAAACGTTGTAACGGTTTCCCGACAAAATATCGATACAGATTACAGTGCAAACGGAACATTTATTCCAAAACAGGAAATGAACCAGTCTTCTGAAATTTCAGGACGTGTGGTAAGTGTTTTGGTAAAAGAAGGTTCCAGAGTAGGAGCAGGACAGGTATTGGCAACCATTAAAAGAGATGCCATTGAAGTAGATGTTACACAGGCTCAGAATAATTTGCAGAATGCTATTGCAGACAACCAGCGTTACGAAAATGCCTTCAAAACAGGAGGAGTTACCAAACAGCAGCTTGATAATTCAAGATTACAGCTTAAAAACGCTCAGGCTGCGCTAAGAGCTCAGGGTGTGAAAGTAAACGATACAAGCATCCGTGCTGGAATCAGCGGAACCATCAATAAAAAAATGGTAGAGCCGGGAATGGTGGTTGCTCCGGGAACAGGACTTTTCGAAATCGTAAACATCAACAGCTTAAAACTTTCAGTTTTGGTTGATGAAAGCCAGATCGGGAAAATTCAGTTAGGACAGGAAGTTCCGATTAAAGTAAACGTTTTACCGGAAGATTCATTCGTGGGAAGAATTACATTTATCGCTCCTAAAAGTGATGCTTCTTTAAATTTCCCGGTTGAAATTGAAGTTCAGAACAGAGGAAACCTGAAAGCGGGTATGTACGCGACAGCAACATTTAAAACAAACAACGGAGCAGAAACGCAGAATATGTTAACCGTTCCTGCAGAAGCCTTTGTAAACGGGGTAAGCTCCGGACAATTATTTGTTGTGCAGAACGGAGTGGCTAAACTCATCAAAGTAACCGTTGGAAAAGTATATGGCGATAAAGTTCAGGTTTTAAGCGGGCTTAATGGAGGAGAACAGGTGGTTACAAGCGGACAGATCAATCTGGATAACGGATCTAAAGTAAATATCATAAAGTAGAAGGTTTATGAAGTTAGCAGAAATATCGATTAAAAGACCATCGTTGGTAATCGTATTGTTTACGATCCTTACGTTGGGAGGTATCCTGAGTTACACACTCATGGGATACGAATTGATTCCGAAGTTTGAAACCAATATGGTAACCATTTCTACGGTGTATCCGGGAGCTTCACCCGCAGAGGTGGAAACATCCGTTACCCGAAAAATTGAAGATGCCGTTGGTTCTTTGGAAAATGTGAAGAAAGTGGAATCTTCTTCCTATGAAAGTTTATCCGTAATTATGGTTCAGCTGAATGACGGAGCCGATGTGGATTATGCTCTGAATGATGCCCAGAGAAAGGTAAATGCAATTCTGGCAGACCTTCCGGATGATGTAGATGCACCGTCTCTTAATAAATTCTCTCTGGATGATTTACCGATCATCACCATGAGTATTTCATCAGACAAATTAAACAATAAGGATCTTTACGACCTTTTAGATAAAAAAATTGAGCCGATTTTCTCCCGTGTAAACGGTGTTGCTCAGGTTGACCTTGTAGGTGGACAGGAAAGAGAAATTCAGGTGAATCTTGACGAGAAAAAACTGCAGGGTTACGGACTTTCTATCGGAGATGTTCAGCAGGCAATTCTTTCTTCAAACTTAGATTTCCCGACAGGTAGTCTGAAAACCAGAACCTCAAAATCTACCATCAGATTATCCGGAAAGTATAAATCTGTAGCAGAAATGAACAATCTTGTGGTTTCCAATAAAAACGGAGCGCAGGTTCGTTTGTCTGATATTGCTACGGTTTTCGATTCTCAGAAAGATGTGGAGAAAGTAGCAAGATTCAATCAGTTTCCTACCATCTTAATGCAGGTTAAAAAACAATCTGATGCCAATGCGGTTGCAGTATCTGAAAGTGTTCAGAAAACCATTGAAACCGTTCAGGAAGCGTACAAAGTTCAGGGTATAAAAGTAAAAGTGGTAAACGATACTACCGACTTTACCCTTGAATCTGCGAACCACGTAATTTTCGATTTATTCTTAGCGATTATTCTGGTGGCAATTGTAATGTTATTATTCCTTCACAGCATCAGAAATGCTTTCATCGTAATGGTTTCCATTCCGGCTTCATTGGTGGCAACGTTCATCGGAATGAACTTAATGGGATATACGCTTAACTTAATGAGTTTACTGGGGCTTTCTCTGGTGGTAGGTATTCTTGTGGATGACGCGATCGTTGTACTGGAAAACATTTACCGTCACATGGAGATGGGGAAAAGCAAAATCAGGGCAGCCTACGACGGAGCTTCGGAGATCGGATTTACCGTTGCAGCGATTACTTTGGTAATTGTGGTAGTATTCTTACCAATTGCCATGAGTTCAGGTTTGGTAGCTAACATTCTGGCTCAGTTCTGCGTCACGGTGGTTATTGCGACATTGCTTTCATTATTGGCTTCATTCACCATTATTCCATGGTTGTCTTCAAGATTTGGTAAGCTTGAGCATTTAACAGGGAAAAACTGGTTCGAAAAATTCATCCTTTGGTTTGAAGGTTTAATCGAGAAATTCACTCATTGGATCACAGGAATTCTTGAATGGTGTTTAAAAACTACGTTGAGAAGAATTTCTACGGTAGTGATTACATTTATCGTTCTGATTTCTTCTTTCATGTTGGTGGCATTCGGATTCATCGGAGGAGAATTCTTCCCGCCGATCGACAGAGGACAGTTCCTTGTTCAGATGGAATTACCGAAAGATGCAACCGTTGAAAAAACCAATCAGCTGACTTTAGATGTTGAGCGATTTTTAAGAAATGACAAAGATGTTGTAGATTTAATTACAACAGTAGGACAGCAGTCAACCGGTTTTGGGGGAGCTCAGGCGACAACCTATCAGTCAGAAGTTCAGGTAAATTTAACGGATAAATCTGAACGTTCTGAAAGTACGAACATTAAAGCTGCGAAAATAAAAAGAGCTTTAGAAGAGAAATTTACTGGAGTAGAATTTAAAACTGCCCCAATCGGAATCATGGGTGCTGAAAATGCACCGATTGAAATGGTGGTAACCGCTCCGGATAACGCAACAGCCGTAAAAGAAGCAACGAGAATATTAGAATTGCTGAAAAAAGTTCCGGGAGCAGTAGATGCAGAATTATCTACAGACTCAGGAAATCCTGAAGTTCAGGTGAATATCGACAGAGATAAAATGGCTTCTTTAGGCTTGAATCTTTCAAGTGTAGGACAGACGATGCAGACTGCATTCAACGGAAATACAGACGGGAAATTCAGAGCAGGAGAATATGAATATGACATCAATATCCGTTTCGGAGATGCCAACAGACAGTCTATTGATGATGTTAAAAACTTAATGTTTACAAATCCTCAGGGACAACAGGTACGTCTTAGTCAGTTTGCTGAGGTTAAAATGGGATCTGGACCAAGTTTGCTTGAGCGTAGAGACAAATCGCCTTCTGTAAAAGTAAGAGCTAAAGCAGTGGGTAGACCAGTAGGAGACGTTGCCAACGAATGGGCAAAACAGTTCATGGACAGCAAGAGCAAACCTGTAGGAGTAGATTACATCTGGAGTGGAGATATGGAAAACCAGCAGGAAGGTTTCGGTACGTTGGGAATCGCTTTATTGGCGGCTATTGTATTGGTTTATCTGGTAATGGTTTCATTATACGACAGTTTTGTGTATCCTTTCGTGGTATTATTCTCAATTCCTCTGGCGATGATCGGGGTAATGGTAATTCTTGCCTTAACAGCGAATTCACTGAATATCTTTACGATGTTGGGGATGATCATGTTGATTGGTCTGGTTGCGAAGAACGCAATTTTGATCGTCGACTTTACCAATGCCAGAAAAGAAGCCGGAGCCAATACACACGACGCTCTGGTACAGGCGAATCATGCACGTCTTCGTCCGATCCTGATGACAACGATTGCGATGATCTTCGGGATGTTGCCGATCGCATTGGCAACAGGAGCAGGAGCGGAAATGAACAAAGGTTTGGCATGGGTAGTTATCGGTGGTTTAACATCGTCTCTATTCCTTACCTTAATTATTGTACCAGTAGTTTACTCTTTATTTGATTCAATTCTGAGAAGAATGGGCAAACATAAAAAAGTAGATTATGAAGCTGAAATGAAAGCCGATTATGAGCACAGAGAACTAAGTGAAGATGGCTTTACTCCAAAACATTTAGATTAATATAACACCTTAATTAACCGAAAACCGTATCAGTAATGATGCGGTTTTTTTATGTCATTGCGAACAGACTGAAGACCTGCAAACGTAGTTCTGAAGCGACGACGCAATCTTAAAAAAGAAAAGAAATATGATTGCTCATTTGCTGAATAAAAGCCTTTACGATCGAAAAGTATGTTCAATAATTTAAAAAAGACTTGCGACCCTTTTGCGTTAAAATTAAAATTTAATTGATTATCTGTTATCAATCATAATGCTTGATTTTAACGCTAAGCACGCAAAGACTTTTTATAAACAAACTGTTTTTAAGGTTCGCAGAGGCGTTAAAACTTAACTGAGATCGCAGAGGTTTTTATTCTGACAAATTACGGACAATCAAAAAAATTTAATCAAATAAAAAAAGCTTCCAAAATTAATTGAAAGCTCTTATTTATTTGTAAATAGGGGATTATTCCGCCATTGCTTCATAAGCTTTTCTGTACACAAAACTTCCGTAAATATGTCTTCTTGCAAAACGGCTCGGAGAATCGGAATTCACCATTTTGATGTAGGTATTTTTCGGAACTCCAAGATATTCGTACATATTTCCGTTCAGGTGCTGCACTTTAAGAACCGATTTTTCCAGATAAAAATCCTGAATATTAGATTTCGTAATGGTTTCAGTATATTCTTCTTTGTATTTTTCCTGCGTTTCCGGATTGATGCTTACCAGAAAATGATAGGCTTCAATTACAGATTTGCTTTTTTCTTCCGCTTCCTGCTTTCCTGCTTCATCATTGATGAATTTATCTGGATGAGTATCTTTCATCGTATTCCTGTAGATGGTTTTTAATTCCTTCAGTGTTACATTTTTATCAACTTCCAGAAGCTTTCTGTATTCGCCTAATTTTTTCATAATGGATGATCCTTATTTCGGGGTGCAAAATTAAGGAATTTTATTGGAACTTTTGTAAGTTGTTCAGAATTAAATTATTGTTCTTTTTCATAAATAACGGCAATGAATTTTGCAGGAATCCATTCTCCTTTTTTGCTGTTCTTGTCTTTTAAATCTTTGAATAGAGTATAAGGACCATTAATTGTCATTGTATATTGGTCCCTATTTTTTAAATTAAATTCATTTGCTATGTAGGAAATGCTAAATTTTTTGCCATTCACAATTTTTTCAATTTGCGGTCTTAAATAGTCATCAATTGCTTTTGGGTACAGAAATTTTTCATTTTTAGGAAATTGTAATTCAAAAGATCCCTCATAAATAAACGTTGGTTTACTTACATACAAAGTTTTTTCTTGCTTTAAAATTTCTGAATTAAATTGATTGAATTGTTGCTCATCTTTAAATTCCTTTTCATACCATTTATAAGTCAAAGGATATTTTTTTGCTAGTTTTTCTAAAATAGAAACATCAAACTTATAGCTTTCACCATTTGTATGTGCATGATGAAGAGCAGGACTAATGGAAACTCTCCTAACCTCCTTATTTACTTTAGTTAAAATAATACTAAAAGTATTTTGCTCCCATTCATTTTTAGTATTGTCACCATATTCAACAGATTCGATTAGGGAATCAACTACTTTTTTATCTGTAATTAAAAAATTATACTTTTCATAAGTTTTATTTTTATCCCACTTAGGATACATTCCAATTATTTTAACAGAATCTGTAGTTGTTAATTTATCAGATTTTAAAAGTTTATTTTGGCTATAAATATTTTGATTTATTGCTAAAATAACTAACAGAATAATTTTTTTCATTTTCATTAATTAAAACTTTTCAAAATTATTTATTTTCATGAAAATATTCATAGGCTAATCCTTCTAAATCTCCATTTTCAGAAATTAAATTATCATTTTCATCAAATATTTTAAAACTTTGCTGTGAATCTCCAATACTTGCGGAACCATCTAAACCTAGTAAGATGGTGTAAAAAGTATTTGTCAAAAGATCAGAAATTATATCCTTCAATTTTTCAGTTTGAGTTTCATTTAAATTTAATTCTTCAACTTTTAATGAAACAAGAGTTCTATATTCTGCTTGATTATCAAAATATGAATTAAGAATATTTTGTTTTTCTTGGTAGAAGTTTTTTACGAATTCTTTGGTGGTCATTTACTATTTATTTTCTAAAGTTTGTATTCTCTTTTCAGAATTCTTAACATTTAATTGCTCTGTTTTTATAAGAGTTTTCAGAATTTTTAATTGCTTGTTGTTCTCAGATAGTTCTTTTTTTAAGTTTTCGATTTCGGATGAATTTGAATCTTTAAAAAGCTGAATTGCACTTATAATTAAAGCTATGATAGAAATGATTATAGTAATTAAATTCCATTTTTTAGATTCCCATAAAATTTTTCTTTGATAGATAGAGTGATCTCCAGATTTTATAGCTTCTAACCCAAATTTTGTTATATCGTAATAACCTTCTCCTTTGCGAATAAAATAGTCATATCTTAAACCTAAATTAATTGTATTTTCAATGACCTTTATATCATCAATATTTTCAGGGTTGATAGCTAATTCTTTATAATAATCCCGAACATAAAAAGTCGTTTTTCCATCTAGTAATTTAAATAACTTATTAAGTTTTTGTTCGTGTTCATTTGTCATAGTAAAAATTTACAATACTAAAATAAATAATATTCTTCTAAATGTTATATTCTTTATAAAAAACAGGAGCCCTGAAGCTCCTGAAAATATCAATATCTAATGAGTTTGTACAGCAAATAATTTACTTGCCTCTTTAGAAGCCTCTACCATTGCAATCAACGCTTTTTCCGTTTCATCCCAATGGCGGGTTTTCAAGCCACAGTCGGGATTTACCCAAAGTTGCTGTGCTGGAATAACTGCTTGTGCTTTTTTCAGCAATACTACCATTTCCTCTTTCGATGGAACTCTCGGCGAATGAATATCATAAACTCCCGGTCCTATTTCGTTCGGATATTTGAAATCAGCAAAAGCATTCAGCAGCTCCATCTGGCTTCTGGAACATTCAATCGTAATAACATCCGCGTCCATATCGGCAATATTCTGAATGATATCATTAAATTCCGAATAGCACATATGTGTATGAATCTGCGTCGCATCTTCCACACCGCTCGCTGAAATTCTGAAAGCTTTCACTGCCCATTGAAGATAATGCTGCCAGTCAGATTTTCTCAACGGAAGACCTTCACGAATTGCAGGTTCATCAATCTGGATAATTCTGATTCCTGCTTTTTCCAAATCATTCACTTCGTCGCGAATAGCTAGTGCAATTTGTTTACTCGTTAAAGATCGCGGCTGATCATCACGCACAAAAGACCATTGAAGAATAGTTACTGGTCCCGTTAACATTCCTTTCACCCATTTTTTCGTTAAAGATTGCGCATATTCAGACCAGTAAACCGTCATCGGATTCGGTCTGTACACATCATCGTATTGTTTGGCATTCAGTTCACCCTTTTTAAATTTTGCCCTCCAGTTTCTAACTTCTTTCGTCTGTGGAAATGAGCCAATTGTAGTTGTGGGGAATAAAGGAAGGTTGAGAATATCCTTTTGAGAAATTTTTCGGATGCTGAAAGGTTTGTTTCTTTTAGCATCTTCCTCGGTAGTTACATCTACACGATCCTTCACTTCGCTGTTATGAATTAGAGGTGATGTTTTGCGGCTTTCCAATGGCTTTTTTATTTTCAGCTAAAAGCAGGAGTGTGGAATAATCCGGATTTTCTGCGGCTAATTTTTTCAGGGTAACCGTTTCAGAGACTTTCTGTTTAGCAAAAGCCATCCATTGTTTAATTTCGGAGGATAAAACACTTTCGTTGTTCTCCAGATCAAGATCAGAAGGGCTGTGAAGCAATGAGCAGGAAGGAGCAATTAAAATTCTTTCCGAACCTATTTTATCTGTTGCCTGTCTAATGAGGCGTAGAGATTTTTCGAAATCATTTTTCCATATATTTCTTCCGTCAATTACGCCTAATGAAAGATGCAATGTTTCCGGAATTACTTTTAAAACTTCCTCCAACTGTTCCGGACAACGAACCAGATCGAGATGCAGCACATTTACAGGAAGAGAAACAGCCAGAGAAAGATTATCTCTTAAACCTTCAAAATAAGTAGCTACAATGATTTTCAGATGAGGAAACTGTTTTCTTATTTCGGTATAAATCAGACTGTAAGTTTCTTTTGATTTTTCATCCAGATCTAATGCTAAAAATGGTTCATCAAACTGGATGTATTCTGCTCCGTGAGTTTCAAGCTCTTTAAGAATCTGAATATAAACAGGAAGAATTTTCTGAGTCAGCTCCAGCTTATTGAAACCTTCCTCCTTTTCTTTCCCAAGCAGAATATAGGTTAACAAACCTATGATCATAAGTTTTGCATTTATTCCCACTTGTTTAGCATCCAAAAATTCGTTGATGATTTTACGGGAGAACAGCTTAAATTCCTGATTTTTATGGAATTCCGGAACAATGAAATGATAATTGGTATCAAACCATTTTGTCATTTCCATTGCAGTAATGTCCAGGCCTTCTTTCTGAAAGCCTCTTGCCATGGCAAAATAGAGATCCGTTTCAGATTTTTTAAGAGCAATCTCTTCATAACGTTCAGGAATAGCGCCTAAAGTTAACGTCATATCCAAAATCTGATCGTAAAAAGAGAAATCATTACACGGAATAAGATCAATTCCTGCTTCCTGCTGAAGCTTCCAATTGTTTTGTCGGATATTTTTCCCGACGTCCAGCAATTCGTCTAAAGTGATTTTGCCCGACCAATACTGCTCGCAGGCTTTTTTGAGTTCTCGGTTGCTACCAATACGCGGATAGCCAAGAATGTGCGTTTGCATTTTCTTTAAAACTTTTAAATTAAACAATAATTAATGTGTATAAAAGTTCTTCTGATGCTTCGCAATGCTTTTGTATAAGGAAATAGAATGGAGAGGTAAAGATACAGTAAGGACGCAATTTTCCCTTTACATAAGAGAATGCTCTGAAATTTTATCGTTTTGCACAAAGCTTTTTTCTCAGCAATAAGATGAAAAATTTTTTAACCGTATCTTCTGAAGCAGATGCAAAAAACAACTGCTGTATTGATGGTTGGCGAATATTTTTTCATTCTTAAAGTAATAAATTAATATTAAAAACTTTGCAATTAAAATCAAATTAAAATTTAGATTGCTACGTTCAAAAAAGTATCATCTGTCTGACCAAAAAAACTCCAAACCGCGAGAGCATTGTCAATTCGGAACAGGCAGGTCTCCTGACTTGTAACAGCTTTTATCATCCTTCCCGTTTGCACAGTGGATATACGTGGATAAAAACCTTTAGAGTATTACTTACAGTTGCGCGACAGCTCGTGATTTTCACACGATTCCCTATTAATCTACTTTACGTAAAACCTTTTCCGTTTGATGAAGTATGTAAAAGAACTGTTTTCTAAACAAATGTAGGAATTATATGTTTATTTTTTAAGTAATTCAGAAAATTATTCTGAATGAACAGTTATTTGGATTTTTTCGAGAATGTATTTTACAATGAGCTGTAGTTGCTTATCTCAATCAAATTTAAATCCGGATCTCTGAAATAAACCGATTGTATTTTTCCCAAAGCTCCGGTTCTTTCAACAATTCCTTCGATGATCTCAATATTCTTTTCCTTTAGTTCCTGTAAAACTTCATGAATATCGGTTTCGGAAATAAAACAAAGATCCGCAGAACCACAAGTGGGATATTCAGCTTTCGGTTCAAATTCTTTTCCTTTTTGATGAAGATTGATTTTCTGATTTCCAAAAGTCAGTGCTTTTCTGTTTTCTCCAAACGTCACCACTTCAAAACCAAGAATAGAGGTGTAAAAATCTACCGTTTTTTCAATGTCTGCAACTGTTAAAACGAGGTGATCTATATTTTTTATTTTCATGTTTGAATTGCAATTATTAAAGACTATTAAAAGGAATTATTTTTTCTTCAGTTAATTTTTTCTTCAGTCGATCAGCATACTGGTGCGCAAAAGTTTCTTTTTCAACTTTAGATAAAGCTGAGTAGTAATCATCGCGAATTTCTTTTGCCTCATAATCTTCATCACTTTCAAAAGGTCTTTTCACAACTTCTAAGTAATGAACATAATGCCCGAATTCATGCAGTAGAGTTCTGTACAATTGGGTATTTCTTGAAGGCTCTAAATTTAACTGAGAAATAAAACTTCTCTTATTTTGTGTAAAAATATGTCCGTCTCCTTTTAATCTTTCAAATTCTTTCTGATCTTCGATGCTTTGTTTTTTAGACCATATTAACTTTTTGTTTAAATCTATTGAGTCTAAAATTATCGCCGGAAAATATTCGTTTTCGTACTCAAAGCTGTAAACAAGTCTTCCCCAAACCGGCGATATTATTTCCTCCTTTCTTTTCGGTTGGCGTAAAACAATAAACTTTAAATCTCCGTAATCTTCTTTAGGAATATTTTCGATTATCTTTTCAAGATCAGAAACAGAACAGGAGTGATAACAGTTTTCGCGAAGCTCTTCAATGATAAATAAAAATTCGTGTCCATTTATTATTTTAGATTCTTTTTCATGCTTACCAATTCTTTCGTAAAAAGACTTTAATGTTCCGTTAGGTGTTGAAATTTTCAATTTATTATTTTGACTGAAACCTTGATTTTCGGTTCCTATATTTCTATTTCTTCTGGTCGCATTATACATTTTCAGAGCGTAATTATTTTTCGAGATAATTTACATCAAACCATCCTTTATTAAACGTTACTTTTACCGTGTCATTATTCTGAAGATCAAAAATAGATTTTAAACCTTTTGAAACTCTATAGTGGTTAATTTTTTGAAGATCCTCTTTATCATGAATATAATTTTCATTATTCAGCCAAAAAACTTTCTTTTCTTTATCATGAATTACTTCGTAAGTTTTATTGATTTCCGTATTCTTCGTTTTTGAATTGATTAAAAGCAAAGCATTATCCACCAAAGAATGGAATCCGAAATAAAATCCGCTTCCGAATATCATTAAACCCAATAAAATTAAAGGCACAGCCGAAAGCGTAATGCTTTTCCTTGAAACGAAAATAATGATTCCGGCAAGAATAGTAAAAATAAAAACCGTGTATTTCCATGAAAACTCTTTGAAATTTTTTATATCGTCGTTTAAATACAGATCTTTTACAAAGGGTTTGAGAAAAAAATCCTGCAACAAAAGAATGATAATAAAAATAATTATCAAAAAATATTTTCTGAAGAATGCTTTTGCATTGATATTATGGTTATTAGTCATCCTTTTTACTCCGTTCTCTGGAAAATATGCGTCAGTTTAGAATTTTTAATAAAATCCTGAATGGGTGTATCTTTTGTAGCATTTTTATCCGTTAATTCAAAATAATAGATCATCAGATTCGGAAACTTCGGATCTTTGCAGACCACTTTAAAACGCTTAACTTTTTCATCGGTACTTAAAAAACTCAGTTCAGAACCACCACTCAGTTTAATATTATTGACTTCGAAAGAATCTTTCCAGTTTTTTTGAAGTTTGGCAAATCTTTTCTGCGTTCTGTCGCTGTCTTCGTTTTCAAATTTATCCACCTGAAATTCTGTCAAAAGCTGAGGATAAACCAATCCTTCTTTAAGCATCATTTCAGTAATTTTATCAGATTGATCAAAGAAAATCGTTTTATCATCGAATTTTGCTGTATTGTCCTGCAAAACAATGTTTCCGGCAAATTTTCTGTAATTTTTTTTCTTGTAATCGTTTTTAAAATGTTCGGTTACCGCTTTGTCTTTCGGTCCTGCCTTTTCAGTTTTCTGCCCCAAAACATTCATGGACAGCAGCAAAGAAAGACTTAGTGAGAATATAGTTTTCATAATTTTTTTACTTCTGATATTTTCTATTAAACTTGTTTAAACTATTTAAGAATTAACCACAAAATGTACAAAATACAATGTTAAAGCGATTTCTATAATAACCAAAGTGCTCAAAAGAATAAAAATCAAAGATTTTTAAAAACTATTGTGCCCTTTTTGATTTGTAATGATCAACTTTAAATAAAAGTTTAGTTCATCTTTTGTGACTTTTGCGGTTAAATAAAAGTTTAAACAGACTTATTGTAATAAATTTTTTAAAGCATCTTTCAGATCCGGAAATTCAAACTGAAAACCTGCTTTCTGAATTTTTTCCGATGAAGCTCTCGAACCTTCCAGCAAAGCCTCAGAAAGTTCTCCGAACATCAGTTTTAAAACAAAAGCGGGAACATTGGGCATAAATAAAGGCTTGTGAAGAACTTCCGCCATTTTTTTTGTCAGATTTTCATTCGTTGTATGTTGCGGCGAATTCGCATTGAATGCTCCATCCAGTTCAGCATTTTTTAAAGCAAATTCGTAAATCGAACAAATATCATTAATATGAATCCACGGCATATATTGTTTTCCCGTTCCGATAGGCGAGCCAATGCCCATTTTTACAGGCGGAAGCATTTTTTTTAAAGCACCGTCTTTTTTCGAAAGCACCACTGCAGTACGGATTTTCAAGACTCTTTCAGCAACATTTTGTTCCTTAAAATCATCCGCAGCTTTTTCCCACAGAACTACCACTTCACTTAAAAAATCATTTCCCGGGCCATCATTTTCAGTAAAAATTTTTTCCGTTGTTTTGGTTCCGTAATAATTGATTCCGGAAGCAGAAATGAAGGATTTTAATCTGATATTATTTTTTTGCAGAGTTTTTAAAAGCAAACCTGCAGAATCTACACGACTGGAAATCAGTTCTTTTTTTCTTTCATCGGTCCATCGCTTTTCCGAAATATTGGCTCCCGCAAGATGAATAATGTGTGAAACGTTATCGAAAGCTGTTTCGTCGATTATTCCTTTTCTGATGTCCCATTCAAACTCGTTGCTGTTCTGTTTTTTTCGCGTAAGAAAACGGACAGTATACTCTTTTTCAAGTTTTTTAGATAATTCTTTGGCAACCAATCCGTTTGCACCTGTAATAAGAACAGTTTCTTTCATGTTAAAAATCTTTGTTGTTTCTAAGCCTGATTTTTTACGATCAGAACAAAATCATCCTCCAGAAGTTTATAGCCGTAATCGTAAATAAATTTATATTCAGATCCGTTTTTATAAACTTTCAGATTTGTTATATAATCGAAATCAAAACCTAAGCCATCAAGCTTGGATTTTGCAACTTTTGTTTTTCCGTCGGTATTTACTTCCGTCAGAATTCTGTAGTTTTTGCGGAGCTTGTTATTGATGTTCCGCATCAGATTGCTGGAATCCTTGTTCTGTTTGTTATTGTAGGCGTTTCGGCAGGCATCATTACAGAATTTTTTGTCGGATCTGCCGATAATTTTTTCGCCGCATTCGAGACAATTCATACTTTTTTCATTTTGTGTGGATGTTTGTGTTTTTTCTTCGGTAGGTATTTAAACCTGTTATGATTCGGATAACTTCTGTTCGAAGTGATATTATTGAAAATTAAAGCAATAATTAATAGAATAATGCATCCTGAAAGAACAGGAGAAAGAACATACCAATATCCCAGTTCCGGAATTTTCCCAGTCGAACTTACCGCAATCAGTGCAGTCGCTCCGCCGGGCGGATGCAGCGTTTTCGTGTATTGCATTAAAACGATGGAAAAAGCAACAGCCAGAGGCGCAGAAAGCCAGATAATATCCGGAACGATTTTATAGACTGTAACTCCCACTAAAGCTGACAGAACGTGTCCTCCGATTAAATTTCTCGGTTGCGCAAGAGGACTTTGAATGGCTCCGTAAATTAAAACGCTTGAAGCTCCGAAAGAACCGATTAAAAAGATATTTTCTGTAGCCGACAAAGTGTGTGACTGGATGAAAGCAATCATTCCGATTCCGAAAAATGCTCCCAAAAACGACCAGAAATGCTCTTTGTAATCTACAAGTGTCTCTTTGTATATTACATATTTTGAAACCCGAAATGTTCTTTTTATTGTCTTCTTCATAGCATTTCAAAGATACAAAATTATCCGTTTGCAAACGACTACAAACGAATTTAAATAGTTTTCTACCGACTCCGGTTCTGAAATTCAGCAACCTTTGCCACAGAGATTTGAGAAAAAGATAACGTCTCTTATCTGAATGTTAAATCTAAAAAAAATAAAGTTATGTCACTAAGAAACAAAGTTACCCTAATCGGATTTACAGGAAAAGAAGTAGAAATCATCAGCTTCGAAAACGGAAATGTAAAAGCAGCCGTTTCTCTTGCAACGACAGATCATTACACCAACGCAAAAGGTGAAAAAGTAGAAGAAACACAATGGCACAATCTGGTAGCTTTCGGAAAAACGGCTGAAATATTCCAGAAATACGTTCCGAAAGGAAAAGAAATTGCGGTGGAAGGAAAGCTTACTTACAGATCGTATGATGATAAAGATGGTGTAAAAAGATACATTACAGAAATTCGTGTAGATGAAATTCTTTTGTTGGGAGGAAAATAATCTAAAAATCACAAGCCATGAAAATAAAAGTTTTTAAAATAGGACTGGATGACAGACATCTTGAAAAAGATCAAAAAACACTGGAAGCATTTCTGGAATCGCACGATATCATAAAAGTAGAAACCGCTTTCGTTCAGGACGAAAAATACTGGTCGGTTGTTCTGTATTTTGATGAACTGAAAATCGTTCAGCAAAATGTAGTAAAAGATTCTAAAACGGCAAAATACTCCGCAGAAGATGAAGCCTTAAATAGTGATGAATTAAAAATACTGGAAGCACTGAAATACTGGCGTTCCGAAAAAGCAAAAGAACAGAACTTACCAAGCTATTTTATCGCTTCCAATAAAGAACTGATGTCTGTAGCCAAATATAAGCCTGCAAAAAAAGAGGAATTGCGTGATATCAAAGGTTTCGGAAAACACAAAATAGAAAATTACGGTGAAGAAATTTTGGAAATATTAGAAAGTATCTGATCTTTTTGGTTTTGTGAAACAGATATAGGTTTTGAGTATATGAAAGAAATTTCTTTAAAAAATAAAATTTAAAAAATTGATTTTCATATGTTTTTTAGTCTTTTCAAGCCTAACAGGTTTTTAAAAACCTGTTAGGTTTAGCATTATTTATTAATAAAGCTTAAACAAGCTTATTTGTAGTAAAAGTCCTTTCAATTCCTTATTTTTGCAGATTATATATATTAATATCATTTATCCATTATAAAATGAAGCCAAGTTTAGCAAAAGGGACGAGAGATTTTACGGCACTGGAAGTTGCAAGAAGAAGATACATCATCAACACTTTACAGAAAAACTTCGAGTTATTCGGATTCCAGCCACTGGAAACACCGAGCTTTGAAAATCTTTCAACATTAACGGGAAAATACGGGGAAGAAGGAGATCGTTTGATTTTTAAAATTTTAAATTCGGGAGATTACACTTCTAAAGTAAATCAGGAAGATTGGGAAAATAAGAATCATCAAAAACTGACTTCTCAAATTTCTGATAAAGCACTTCGTTACGATCTTACGGTACCTTTTGCAAGATTTGTGGCAATGAATCATAATCAGCTTACTTTTCCTTTTAAAAGGTATCAGATTCAACCGGTTTGGAGAGCGGATCGCCCTCAAAAAGGAAGATTCAGAGAGTTTTACCAGTGCGATGCGGATGTTGTAGGAAGCGAGAGTCTTTTGCAGGAAGTAGATCTGGTTCAGTTGTATCTGAAATCTTTCGCGGAGCTTGGGGTTTCTGTAACCATTCATATCAACAACCGTAAGATTCTTTCCGGATTGGCAGAATTTGCTGGAATTACCGATAAATTAATAGATTTCACGGTAGCTTTGGATAAATTAGACAAAATCGGAAAAGACGGTGTTGTAAAAGAATTACTGGAAAGAGGAATTGCTCAGGAATCGATTGACAAACTAGATTTCCTTTTCAACCAGTCGGATGATGCGCTGGAAAATCTTCTTCAGTTAAAAGAAAAGTTCACAGGAAATGAAGCAGGACTGAAAGGAGTAGAAGAGCTTGAATTTGTGATTACACAATCTTTAAATCTTGGAGTTGATATTCAGAATCTTGTTTTTGACATTACTTTGGCAAGAGGTCTGGATTATTACACCGGAGCGATTTTCGAAGTAAAAGCAGATGAAGTTCAGATGGGTTCCATCGGCGGCGGCGGAAGATACGACAATCTTACAGAAGTTTTCGGCGTTAAAAATATTCCGGGAATCGGGATTTCTTTTGGTCTGGACAGAATTTATCTCGTGATGGAAGAACTCGGACTTTTCCCTGAAGAAGCTACCTCTAAAGTAGAATTTCTTTTTGCCAATTTCGGAGGAAATGAAACGGTAGAAGCCTTAAAACTGATCAGACAATTGAGAGAAAAAGGAATTTCCGCAGAAATGTATCCCGAAGCGGCAAAGATCGGTAAACAGTTCACCTATGCTGAGAAAAAAGGGATTAAAAATCTCGTATTCTTAGGCGAAGAAGAAATTAAAAACGTAACGGTAACATATAAAGACCTTGAAGCAGGAGAACAGAAAACGGTTTCTCTAGAAGAGTTTTTGGGATAAAAATAAAATCAGAAAACTAAAAAGCATCATTAATCCTGATGCTTTTTTATTTTCAGTTGGTACGATTTAATTACAAATTTGTATTTTAGAAAATCATAAATTGTTTTATGCTTTTTTTAAACTTTTAAACATGAAAACCAAATGAACAATATTTGTGGATTGTGCGGAACGCCTTTAACATCTATGGATACGCTTTTGGGCGAAAATAAACTGGCGGACAATCATATTCTGTGTAACAAATGCCTGAATGAGGCTTCCAATATCAATAAGGATGTTGTCAATAATCTGCAGCAGTTTTTCCTGCCCGAAATCAGGGGGATTATTTTGCAGGGAAAAATTGGCGAAACTGAAAATTTTGGATCGTCACAGACTTCAAACTTTCAGAGTCCCGAAACACCGTCTTTTGGATTTGGAGGAACAGTGACCAGACTTGATGATATTCAGGATCAGATTGTTGCCCTGAATGCGAGGTTAAGCATCTTTGTAAACAGTGAAGTAAAGGAACTCGTTCATATTTTAGAAAATAATGAAAAGTTAACCGCTATTGCAGAAGGTCTTACCATACCTGCAAAAGTAGAAGGACTTTTATTTTCTACGCAGAGAAGAGTTGTTTTTATTGATAAAAAACTTTTTGGAAATGTACAGAAAGACGAATATCTCTTCGAAAATATCCGTTCTGTAGATCATGTGGAAAGCCTTTTGTATTCAACCCTGAAAATTTTCTCTAAGAACGGTTCCGTGGCTGAATTTAAGCTTCATAATAAAAATGACGGAAAGAATTTCTGCAATGCGGTTAATCAATATCTGAATGGTACGATCAGTCAGTCTGCTTCACAACAACAACAACAACAACAACAACAACAACAAATTCAGTCTTCGTCTTTTAATTTGTACAATATGCCGGTTTCTGAGAACCCTTTTCAAAAGCCTGCCGATTCAAATCCGGTACAGCAAAATTCCGGTATACCAAAAGAAGCACCTGAAGTTATTTTTGAACAGTTGGAAAAACTTGGAAAACTTCGGGAAATGGGCGTTCTGACGGATCAGGAATTTACAGAACAGAAGAAAAAATTATTAGACCGACTTTAATATTCAGAATGTCCGTTTAGAAGACTGATTTTAAAATTTGACAGCAAAAGAAATTGAGAAATTGTTTTTAAAAGATAGAGATCAAAGATTTTTTAAGATGATGTGATCTTCAAATTCATTTATATCTTTTGTCTATGTATGATCAGATCAAAAAGCTAAACGGATTAAATCAAAAATAATTATTTACAATGAACAATCATTGCGGGTTGTGTGGAAAAGAACTGACTTCAATCGACACGATGTTGGGCGAAAATAAACTGTCTGACGGAAATATCATCTGTAATTCATGCCTTGAAAAAGCGAGTGCGATGAACGAAGAACTGCTTTCGGATCTTCATCGCTTCAGCTTAAAAGATCTTGAAAATCTCCTCCATAACGGAGAAATTGCTCAAGAGAAAACCGTTCAGGAAAATATTGACGAAAATTTACCTTCAGTAGCAGATTCAGAGCATAATGTGTTGTCAAAAGATCTTTATAAAAAAAGACTGAAAGAGATAAAAAAGCAACTGGAAAGTTTGAGAGCCAATCTTTCTCTGTTTACAAAAGGAGAAATTAAAGAACTTCCGTATATTCTTGATCTGGATGAGAAAATTTTAGCGATTATAGACGCTCAGTTCGCCAAAACTACGGATGCGGGAATTTTGCTCGTTACGCCCAAAAGAATCATTTCGGTTTCCAAAGCGATGTTTTCTCCGGCAAAAGTGAATGAATTTCTCAATGATAATATTCTTGAAGTAAGCTTCGTAAAAAACTTTGTGTCGCCGAACATCAGAATTCATACAAAAGAAAAAACGGTTGAGTTTGAATCGTTCTTCAATAAAGATTATGCTGAAGATTTTTACCATTTCATCAGTAAAATATACAACAAAGAAGAAGCTTCCAAAGCCTTATCTCCGGAGCAGAATACTGTTTCCGAAAGCGTTCTGGAACAGCTCGAAAAATTAGGACAACTGAGAGAAAACGGTATTTTAACAGAGGAAGAATTTACATCACAAAAGAAAAAACTATTAGAAAAACTATGATAAAAGCAATTTTTTTTAAAATATTCAACGGAAAATGGTCTGCGCCGTTTTTTATTTCATGTGTCGGTATTTTTTGCTGGATATGGATGCTTATTTTGCCGGTAAACAAGATTATCTGGAATTTGTGCTTCATAACGCCGATAATGGTTGCTTTGGGGTATATTATTTTAGGAATATCAAAAATTTTTAAGAAAAGATTCAAAGAAGGTCTTGTACAGGTTGTTCTTTCGGTCGTGTTTATGTTTATTACGGCTGTTTTCTTTACGGTTCTGCTTCCAAAAAGTCCTTACAAAGAATACAAAGGAGATATTTACAACCCCAATAATGTGAAAGTAGATATGCCTTTAAAACTATCTTTTAGTGACGAAAAACCATTATTTAAAGTCGATAAACCGGAAGTGATCCTCTATGATTATAATCAGCCCGGAACCTATAAATATCAGGTTTTCCTTAATAAAATTGAAAAAGGAACTGTTTATCTGAAAATGTTTGATCTTACCACCAACAGAATTTTATCTGAAAAAGAAATCGCAAAAGATACTAAAGTGAAAGTGGAAAATCCTAGTGATGAACTGAAAGAATTCCCTCTGAGTAAACAGTTTAACGTACAGGAGGGAGATTGGGGAGATTATTACGGAAGCAGGGTGGAAGTGTGGTTTAAGCCGGAAGATGCTTCACAGCCTGAAAGAAAGCTTTTGGTTAAAAACTATGTGATTCAGGGTTGGTAATTTTAATATTTTAAAGCTGATTAAGAAAACTGTTTTAAACTAATTTCAGAATTAACCGCAAAAGAGACAAAAGACTTTAGTGGATTTATGTAAAGTATTTCAAAAGTCTGCAAAGAAAAAAAATCTTTGATTTTTTTTAACTTATGTTCTCTTTTTTCTATTTAGGTATTAAACTTAAATAACTCAAGTATTTAAATCTTTTGCATCTTTTGCGGTAAAAAAGTTTAAACAGATTTATAAATAAAACTAAAAACAATGGAAAATTATTTAGAAATCAATAAAAATTCATGGAATGCCAAAGTAGAACCTCATCTCAAATCCGATTTCTATTTTGTAGATGAATTTTTGCAGGGAAGAACTTCGTTAAATTCGATTGAATTAGATCTTTTAGGAGATGTAAAAGGTAAAACTATTCTTCATTTGCAGTGTCATTTCGGGCAGGATTCTATTTCGCTGTCAAGAATGGGCGCGAAAGTTACGGGAATTGATCTGTCGGATAAAGCCATTGCAGCAGCAAAAGATCTGGCTCAGAAAGCAGGAACCGATACAGAATTTCTCTGCACAGATCTGTACAGTCTTCCCGATGTTCTCGATCAGAAATTCGATATTGTTTTTACAAGTTACGGAACAATCGGCTGGCTTCCCGATTTAGGAGAGTGGGCAAAAATTATTACCCGTTTTCTGAAACCGGAAGGGAAATTTGTAATGGCAGAATTTCATCCTGTAGTCTGGATGTACGATGACGATTTTAAAGGCGTACAATACAACTATTTCAACGAAAAACCGATTGTGGAAACCTATGAAGGAACTTATGCAGATCAGTCCGCAGATATCGTTCAGGAGTATGTGATGTGGAACCATTCTCTGGCGGAAGTTTTTCAGAATTTAATTAATGAGGATCTTCAGATCAAAAAGTTTCAGGAATTCGACTGGTCGCCATATCCATGTTTCAGGCACGTTGAAGAATTTGAAAAAGGAAAATGGAGAATTCCTCAGTTCGGAAATAAAATTCCTTTGGTTTTTGCCATTGAAGCACAAAAAAAGTCATCGTAATAAAAACTACGATGACTTTCCTGTATATATGAATGTTAAAATAAACTATTTATAGTCTAGCTTACCGCTTCCTGAGCCTTATTCTTAAGATCTTCCGCTTTATCCTGAGCCTGAGAAGCTACGTCGTTTGCTTTATCTTTTACCTGCGAAGCAACGTTGTTGGCTTTATCTTTAAGATCATTTCCCCATTTGTTTAGGTTGTCTTTTGCAGTGTTGATCTTATCTTTCACTATTTGCTTATCTTCTTCAGAAGAATTTTTGTATTTCCAGTATGCAAGTGCTCCTAATCCTAATAACGCTAATAAGCCTTTTGTCTTATTTCCCATGATTTCTATTTTTTTAAGTTAATATTAAAGTTTGATGTCAGTAATCATGTAAAATGTGTGCCAAAAAAATAAACAGACTTATAAAATAATGTTAAATTTAATTGAAAACTTCATAATTTTCTCCGTCAAAACTTGCAAAAACCATAGTGGGATAAGAATCCTGATGGTATATATTTCCGTTTTTATCAATAGCAATCGCGCCTGCAAAGCCATCGATGGTTTTTAATTCGTCGAAAGTTTTTGTAAACGCTTCTTCTATCGTCATGCCATCGGTAACCCGGGTTACAATTTTCGTTGCGGTGGCATTGCTTACAATATCTTCACCAACTCCGGTACAGCTTACCGCACAGAAAGAATTCGCATAATTTCCGGCAACAGTAGCCGAATCGGATATCCTTCCCGGGATTTCAAAACCTTTTCCTCCGGTAGAAGTGGCAACGGCTAATTTTCCGTCCTTATCAATCGCTACACAGCCTACCGTTCCTTTTCCGCCATTTTCAAGTTTCGCTTCATATTCTTTTCTCCTTTGCGGAATTTCAGTTGAAAAATTCTCGAAACCATGTTCTGTAGCATAATTTTTTGCACCGCTTCCTCCTAAAACCCGGTCGTCTTCTTTCATCAGCTCTTTCGCCACAAAAACAGGATTCTTCACATCCTGAATATTGATAACACCGCTTAATTTCTGCGTTGCTCCATCCATAATCGCTGCACTCATCCTGATTACGCCATCACTCTGGATCTGCGAACCGATTCCTGCATTGTACAGCTCATCATCTTCCAGCAAAGAAACAGCGTACGCAGCCGTATCAAATGCCGAGTTGGATTTTAAATAATCGAATGCTTTCTGAGCAATGCTTTTTAATGAATTCTGTTTGGCTGTTTTTACTTCGTGGCTCTGGTCGCTTTCCGAGAAAAATCCGCCGTGGATGATTATTTTCATTGTATTCTGATGTCGTTTATATTTTATTTGGAGCTTACTCCCGCTATCCACTGTATCTTTTGGGTTACGGACTCCGCTTCGCTCCGTCCGCAACCCAAAAGGATGCCGTTTCTATCGGGGCTAAGATTTTCCTGCATATTTCAATGGTTCACTGTGCTTTTCACTGGTCACGAATCTCATTTATATAACAAGTCTTGAGATTCTTTCTATCCACGATAAAATTAAGCATCAATCCTTATTGAAAACCTTGGATTTTCCTGCGCCTTAAAGATTTGAGACGAATAAAAATCTTGCGTCTTTGCGTTTTCCAACAAGAATATTTTATTTAAAAAAGTTCGTTGTAAATATCTAAAATTGTCACAGGAACAATTCACCATTTACCATTCCCTTTCTATTTTTCCTGCGGGATCGGATTAAACTGAGAGTTCTCAATCGTCAGCGCTTTAGTCGTAAGATCATAATGATCGTTCATCGACATTACGTGAACCGTTAAATTATCAATAGAAATAGGCTCTCCAAGATTAATATTGGTAAGATTGGTGTCTTTAATAAACCTTCCGTCCACCAGAATCACCAGTCCCGAACCTACCGCCGTCATCACATCATTGTGGATGAACAATCCGGTATCTTCTCCCAGACCGATTCCCAGAGTTCTCGGATTGTTTACCACCGCCTGAAAAAGTCTTCCGATTCTTCCTCTCTGTACGAAATGCGTATCGATAATCACATTATCAATCAGTCCCAAACCCTGAGTCGTTTTAATTTCTCCTTTCAGCAAAGCTTCGGAACTGCTTCCCTGATAAATCATATTCTCCGATGCCGCAGCGGCTCCGGCAGAAGTTCCTGAGTAGATGAAATCCTGTTCCTGATATTTCAGTAAAATGGTATCGTGAAACCTTGTTCCGCCAAGAATTGAAGTCAGTCTCAGCTGATCTCCACCTGTAAACATCACCACATCTGCAGCATTGGCTCTCGCAACAATAGCATCAGAATTCGCTTCCTCACGGTTATGAATATCAAGGATGTTTACATTTTTAGCGCCTAAAAACTCGAAGGCTTTTTTATATTCGGAACCTACAATTTGCGGAATCTGAGAGGCAGTGGTGATAATCTCAATAACGGAATTCTCTTTCAATTTAGATTCATTAATAATCTTTCGAAGAATTCCCCTCTCAAAAAAATTCAGGTTTTTTTCTACACTTTGATCAAAATCGGTTTCTGCAAAACTTCCTTTGTTTACAGCACCTCCGATAACAATTAATTTTCCAACAGGTTTCATCATAGGGTGCAAATTTAAAAAATAATTAACATTTGAGAAAGGATTAAGAGGGATTGATAATCAATAAGTGAAAATAAAATTTAAAAAGCAGGTATGAGAAGTGATTGTGAGAATATTTAAGTTTTACAAAAATTAAAATTGGAGCTTTTTTTAAGCTATCGTGATCTTTTTCTTTTATAATCAGTATTTTGAACAAAAGTTTAACTCATCTTTTTGTTATTTTTGTGGTTGTGTAAAAGAACAGAGTTATTTTTTTAATAAAAGTTCAGCCAATTTCTGTCTTTAATCCCATCAAATAAAAACAATGATGAATTGTTAATTGCAGCCATTGAGCCGAATCATAAATTCAATATATATTTTAACACAGTAAATTTCTAAACCAGATCACCAATGTTTCACCCTCATCATTTATTAAAGCACCTGTTTTTATTCTTAAGTTTTTTCTCCCATGCCCAGATTTCCGTAAGCGGAAATTTTTCTATGAAACCTGATTCTTATGAAGCCATGGTTATTGACAGCAGTTATCAGAATATTTACTATAAAGCAGAATTTGTTAAAGATCCCAAAAAGAAAAAGCTGGAAACAACCTGTGTTTTGCAGATAGGAAAGAAATTTTCTAAATTTTCAGATTTTAATGTATTGCGCAAAGATTCTTTAATGGAAAAATACAGTCATTTGGAGAAAATAGGAGCTAAAGAATTAGGCCAGTCCCTTAATTTAGCGGAAAAATGGAGAAGTATTTTAATTAAAAATTTTCAGGAAAATAACATTACGGTACAGGATAAAACAAATATTACGTACCAATATGAAGAAAAACAGCCCGCTCTCGATTGGAAACTTGAAAACGAGACCAGAGAAATCCTTGGGTATGTATGCCATAAAGCCACTACGAAGTATCGGGGAAGAAAATATGCAGCATGGTATTGCAAAGAAATTCCCATTAACAACGGTCCTTATATTTTTCAGAATCTTCCCGGTTTAATTTTAGAATTGGAAGACAGCGACAATAATTTTCATTTTACAGCCATTGCAATGGATAAAAAGATAAATGCAGTCTATCTGAGAAATGAAAAAAGAATTCTTCATATAACCCGAGGGCAGTTTAGAAAAGCATTGCAAACATATCATGACAATCCCGGCTTTTTTCATGGAAAAGCGTATAACGAAGATGGCAGCCAGATCGCTGTAAAATCTCCTCCTCTTCCGTATAATCCCATCGAATTGGAATAAGTTTCAGCGGAGGATAAAAGGCATTGTCTCTACAGAAAACAGCAGTTTTCCAAGCGTAAAAACAGATTGATCCTTCTGAAATAGATTTCAGCTTAAAGGTAAACGCAATTCATCCCACAGAGAACAGCATTTTGATGGACGAAAAACCCTGTTGACCTTTGTGTGCAGGCATTTTGTCCGGAGTCTCCAAACAATTACTTTGCAAACCAAAGGTTTTGACCTGATGAAAAATCTCATTCACTCTAGTTTACAAGATATTCAATAAATAATTAACTTATCTCTTTTACTAATAAACGCTTCAACATACTCAGGCTGACGATGTTTAAACATTGCGGTTGGTATTCGAGGTGATCCTGAGCTTGGCGAAGGCTCTCTGTTAGAAAACGCTTGCTAATTTTTAATCCCATGAAGAACAGATTTTTTCTAATCCATATTTTTTATTTGCTTACCATGAGTAAGGATGATTCTCTTTGTCAGATACTATTATTGCTTAGTTTTCAATGATTTGGAGATATACTGAAAAAGTGAAATAAATATCATTATTGAAAAATATGTTTAACTATATATTGAATTTGTAATAAAAATTATTATATTAGTATTAAATTAAAAACAAATAACCATGTATATCAAACAGGAAGAATATCTTCCGCTGGCAAAAGACCTTATCGCCAGTTTCAGCAGGGATCTTTTGCTTTTTGCAGAGGAAGATCATAATTATACGCAGGCATATAAAGATGCTTTTCAGTCGAAAATTACAGAAGTAGAGCAGAAAGAAGCCAGTAATACAGCTCTGGTGCAGCAGAAACAGGCTACACAGGCTCTGTATCTGTTAGGAGAAGATCTGAAAAAACCTCTTAAAAGTTTAAGAATACGCATTGAAAGAGCAGGAATTCCCACTAACCTCACCACACAGATTCTGACGGATATTAAGAAGCGTAATTTCGAAGGAGTCGGCAGTAAACTTACAGATCTTATTTCTTTGGTCAATGCCCATCTTACGCTTTTACAGGATAAAGGAATGAAAAGTACGATACCTCAGGATTTACAGGATTTTCAACTGGCTATTGCCGCAAAAGCCGATGAGCAGACCCAGTTAATGAAAAAAGTAGCAGGAATCATCGGTACCCAAAAAGAGCTGTACGACGGCTTATACAAATATATTTCTGAGATCTGCGAAGATGGCAAATTAATCTTCGAAGGACAGCAGAAAGCCGATGAATATATCATCAAAAGAATGCTCGCCAAGCTACATGTGGATAAGGTAAAGAGCGGGGAGGGGAAGGAGATTGGAGGAGCTTAGTGTATGTGAGGTTGGAATAGACTAATCCAATTAATCAAAAGATTAGATAATTTTCTTACTAAAGCTAAAACAATGTCGGAATGCAAGTATTTTTAAGACTAAAATATGGAAAGCCGTATTTTAATCTTAAAAATACTTCTTATACTTGATAATCAATTATGCTGCAAAATGACAATAGACGAAATTTATAAAAATAATGAAATAAGTGTCCGCTCGTATAATATTTGTAAATACAATAGTCTTGAATCTCTTGATAAATTAATAGATTACTATTTTAGAAATCACTCATTTGAAACGCTTCGTAATTGTGGACGCAGATCTAATCGAGAGTTAATTGATTTATGCAGGAAATACGAAACAAATATCATAAATAATACGATTGAAAAAGCAAATGAAAATACATTAGAAGAGACTATTGTAAGTTTGAGCAGAATCCAAAGAGAGGTTATTAATAGTTTTATTCTTGTAAATACTAATAGTCTTTCTGTAAGAAGTAAAAATGCTATTTCTCAATTCCTAAACGGTAATTTTAGTGTGAGAAATTTTGCCGAAAAAATCTTATTAAACAAAAAATTTATTCTTGCTTCGATTGATAACGTAGGAAAAAAGTCTATTCTGGAGCTGGAAGTTTATATTTCAATCGTAAATGACTTTATAATAAGTGTTAAAGAAGCTAATGATGAACATCAATTAATAACCTTAAAAAATAGTTTTTTAATTCGTCAGACATTTTCTATCTCCAAAATTCCAATTGAAATTTTACAATCTGAATCTATTTTTCAATTAACAGATTTTCTATTTGAAAATAATGCATTTTTTAACAAAAATCATAATTCAATAATTCAGCAGGCATTAAAAATTTATAATAATACAGAAGATCGAACTCTTGAAGAAATTGCAATAAAAAATAATTTATCAAGAGAGCGTGTTAGACAAATACGAAAAGATTGTATTAATGAATTATTTGAAAAGTTATCATTTATTAAAAATTTCAATGATGATTTATTTCAAAATTATGGTATTGATTTATCTTTAGATATAATCGAAGTAAAGGAAAATCTGGTAAGTCAAATTAATATACGAAATAAAACCAATTTTTCAAAAGAATTTATTTCCTACATACTTGCGGTTTATTTAAATGACAATTTTTCAATAATTGGCAATATCGAAGATATTTTGCAGCCTAAATACTTCAACAACAAAAATCGACATAACTGGAATAATTTTTACATATTCAATAAAAAGCTTTCTAAAATTGATTTCATATCATTTGCTAATGATATAGACAGAAGATTAAACGATAGAATTGAGGAGACTTATTCTTTCAATTTAAAAAGTTATTTGTCGAGATTTATAGATGATTTAGATATAGAAGTAATTGAACCAGCATTTCCTGTTGCCGAAAAAATAATCAATGATGAATTTGCTTTATATCTTGATGTAGATGATAATATAATTTTCAAAAAAAACACAATCAAACAAGCATTTGAATATTCTTGTGAAGCACTTGAAAATCTCGGAAAACCTTCTAAAGTTGAAGAAATTACAAAAAAAATAAAGGAGCTACATCCTAACTACGAAACAGACGAGAAGAAAGTTCGTGCTTCAATGAAAAGGAAAGACGGATTTGTACCGATTGGCAGAACAAGTGTTTTTGGCTTAAAAAAATGGGAAAATGAAATAGAGGATTTTAGAGGAGGAACTATAAGAAGTATTTCAACTGAATTACTTGAGCAATCTGATAATCCAAAACACATTTCAGAAATCACAGAACATGTATTAAAATACAGACCAAATTCCAATGAAAAAAGCATCTACTATAACCTTAGAATAGATGAATCTGAAACCTATAGTTTCTTTAAAAATTCTTATGTTGGACTAAAGAAGAAAAATTATTCTGAAGATTTTGAAATACTAAAAAACTCTGATATTATTGATCGAAATTCTTGGGAAGAGAGATATGAAGATTTACAAAAATTTCTTTTACTTGAAAATAGATTACCTTTTTCTAATGGAGTTCCAGAAGAAGAAATTAGGCTTTATAGGTGGCTTAATGTTCAAAAAAGAAAAATAAGAATAAGAGATTTAGACGAACAAAAAAGTAAACTAATTATTGAAGTTTTTGAAAAATTTCCTCTAATAAATGGTAGAAGAAGATTAAACTCAACAGAGAAATATGATGAGCTTCTTGAATTCATTAAAGATAAGCAAAGATTACCAGATGCAAACAAGCAAGGAGAAGAAAACCTTTATCAATTCTTTTACAAACAAAGAAAATTATATGATAATGATGAGCTGGATAATCATGAAAAATCTTATTTTTCAAAAGTATGTCAAATATTTAAAAATCTAAGTTTATGAAAATAAAAGATAACAAAGTATATCAAAATGAAAGACTAAAGGAGATTTGTTCTACCAAAGGAGTAGATTACAAATCTTTAGAATCTTTGTTAGATTCTGTCAAAGCCAAAAAAATAAAACGTATAAACTACCATCAGCAAAAAATTGTTGATGTAATCGAAAAAGCTATAAAATGAAATTTTCCAATATAAAAATCAACAATTTCAGACAGTATTATCAAACTGTTGATTTTGATTTATTTACTAATGACGAAAAGAATATTGTAGTAATTGGTGGTAAAAACGGATATGGTAAAACGAATTTTTTACTATCAATTGTTTGGTGTTTGTATGGAGAGAAAATTTCTCAAATAGATGACAATTTCAAGAAAGAAATTCAGAAAGAGAAAAACTATTCTTCGTTTATGCAACAATCAATAAACTGGTCTGCACAAAAAGAAGGAATTGATACTTTTTCAGTTAGTATTTTGGTTGAAGAAATCGAATTATCCGAAATCTCTAAACTATCACCAAGTGCAGATAAAGTATTGATAATTCGGTCAAGAAATACATCAACAACGGAAGAAAAACTTTCCATTGTCGACCCGATATCAAATATAGAAATATTTGATAATGAAGAAGACAAGTTTAACTTTATCAACGATTACATTATTCCAATAGATGCAGCAAAGTTTGTGTTTTTTGATGCAGAAAAAATTGCTGAAATAGCCAATTTATCAATAAAAGAAGAAGGAAGTTTTATAAATGATGCACTTGGAAAAATATTAGGATTAGATAGTTACGAAATACTAATTGATGATTTTGAGTTTTATATTAATACTTTAAAAAAGGAAGGAGCAACAAGAAATCTTCAAGAGCAAATAATTGATAAAGAAAAAGCTATTGAGTTATCAAATTTGGAAATTGAAAAACTTGAAGAAGAAAATGCTGAAAAGCTCAAAGAAATAGATGATCTAAAAAAAGAAATTAGAAAATTTGACAGCTTAATTTCACAAAACAGCAAACAAGGTAGTTCTAATTTTGACAGAGAAAGCATAGTTACTGAAATTGATAAATTAAAATCAAAGGAAATAGAGCTTAATGAAAGATTTACTCAATTAAGCGAAACTATTCCTTTAACAATTTTGGCTGGAAAACTTGAAGAAGTAAAAAAGCATATTTATATTCAAGAAGCAAACGAAATTTCTCAAAAATCATCAATAGAGAATTCTGAAAAAATAGAAAACTTCATTGAATTACTTTTCAATAGACCTCCTGATCCTGAAAATTCAACAATGTCTTTCAGGGACAAAAGTTTCTATTACGAAAAAGCAAAACGTTTAGGAAGTGAATTGTATAATACCGAAAGTGATTATCAAGAATTGGAATTTGAACACGATTTGAATAACGCTGAAAAGAATTTAATTTCTGACGCAATTAATCTTGTTCATTCTCAATCGAGCGACTTATTTCAAAGTACTATTGAGGAATTTAATTTCATTAATTCAAGAAAATCTGAATTAATGAAAATCCTTAATAAAGTAGATGCAGATTTAGTTGATGATATAGTTTTAGATTATTTGGCTAAAAAAGAAACTGCCGAAAACAAAACTACTGAGTACAATAGAAAAATTGGTGAAAATACTCAACAAATAAATAAAATAAAGAAAGATATAACTAGATTTAATCAAGAACTTGTAACACTTAGAAGTAAAGTTGAAATTAACGCTCAAAACAAATTAAAAATCAAAGAAACTGAAAAATATATTGACACACTCAATACTTTTTTAGAAGAACAAAAGAACAGACATAAAGACAGTTTAGAAAAAACAATTCTTATAGAATTAAAAACATTGATGCACAAACTTTCAAGCGAAGAAAACAACAGCAAGTTTATTGAAGATGTCAAAGTTACAATTTTGGCTTCCGGACAAGGAATGAAAATTACTTTACTTGACCAAGACGATAACGAAATCAGAAAAGAAAGTTTATCATCAGGAGAAAAGCAAATTTACATTTCGTGTTTAATTAAAGCTATCCTGAATGAATCCATTCAAAGTTTACCAATTTTCATTGATACACCATTAGGAAGACTTGATGAAGAACACAGAGACAGTATTACTAAAAAATACTATCCTGCTTTATCAGAACAAGTGGTACTTTTTTCAACCAATAGCGAGATTACACCTAAACGATTTAGAGATATTTCAGAAAATATAGCGAAGTCATATCTTTTGGTAAATGATGGAGCAAATACTAATTTAACAAACGGCTATTTCCACAATTATGAGAATAACATTAAGTAAAGAAAACGATGAAATTCTGTATAATCTAAAAAGTTTATATGGCTTCAAAAATGAGGGAATTGCTCCTCGTATTGCATTTGCATTAAGCTTGCAAACAGGCAAATATTTTGATTTAGAAAATGAAAATATTCCGAAATCTGATGGAAAAGAATTTAGGGACGATAAAGCTCTTTTTGGAACACTCATCAATGATACATCAAATGTTATTATATACAAATCAATATTGGATCAACATTATAGTAAAAATACTTTTGAAGATGAGTTTGTAAAACTTTTTAAACTTCATCTTAATCACGGTTTAAAGATGTGGAATGAAAATGTAGAAAATGGAGAAATTACGAAAGGGAATCATATAGATATTCTATTAAAACCAATAAAAAAGGGATTGACTTTAAGATCAAATACAACTCATATTTCTAATAATGTTAAAAAATCAGAAGTTAAAGAGTTTCAAGAATTGTTATCATTTGAAATTGGGAAATCAGAAAATGATGAACCACTTGTAATTAAAATTAATGATCTTCGAGAATTTGACAATAGAAATATTGCAATTGCGGGAATGGCTGGTTCGGGAAAAACTCAACTAATAAAAGACATTCTTTATCAAATTTCTAAAAACTCAAACAATGAATTGAAATTTATATTTTTTGATTATAAAGGAGAAGGAAATCCAGAGCAACTAAAACCATTTTTAGAAGTAACAAAAGCTGAATTTGTCGATATTGTCAATGATGGCGGAGTTGACTTTAATCCTTTCTTATCTATAAATTTAGATGAAAGACAAAGACCTTTTAGTATTCGTGCATTTGTAGATACTATTTCTACATTCGTTCCAAGAATGGGTGTTAGCCAAGAAAATATTTTGATAAGCTTAATTAATGATTTACTTGACAGGAAAAATGGTTACTATCCAACTATCGCTGAATTATTTGTAGATTTAGAAAGTTACTATGAAGAAAACGGAATTAGACAAGATACTTTGTACTCAGTAATAAGAGATTTATCTACTAACATTTTTAATTGTGATCCAAATAATCCTGATGTTTTAAGCAAAAGTCTATATTTGAATTTACCACCAGCTCTTTCTGACACATTACGTCAGTTAGTTGTATTCCTTTTGCTCAGATATTTTAATTCATATTTTACTTCTACAAATGACTGCGAACCGAAAGAGCATATTTTCCCAGTTAGATATGTAATCGTAATTGATGAAGCTCATATTTATCTAAAAAATAAAAACGCAAGAAAAGCACTTGAAGATTTACTGAGACTTTTAAGATCAAAAGGAGTTATTGTTGTTATGTTATCTCAAGGAGTTGAAGATTATAAAACAAAAGATTTTGATTTTGCTTCACAAGTTAAATTACCAATTTGCTTGAATGTTCAAAACAAAGATTATAAGGCAATCAGTAATTTTGTAGGAACACCAAGCAGTAAATACAAACTTGAAACGGAAATCAAAAAACTAGATTCTGGAAAAGGATTAATAAACATCGGAGAACCTAAAATAATAGAACTTAGACAATGGTGGAAAACAAAAAGAGATGAAGGATTATAATTATGTTAAAGCACAATTATACTACCTACTATTTGCAACTAACTTTTAAAAATCTCTAAATTCTTTTTAATTGTATTGAGATTTTAATATTTTTTATTCATTTTTTAATAAATGTTTAACTGTGGTATAGTTTCGTTTCGGGTTTTACATTATCTTTGAATAAATGGAGTTATTGTTAACTATTAAAAAAATGCAAATAGACTATGAAAATTGAGAAGATACAGGCGTTACGAGGACCAAACATTTGGAGCATCAGAAGAAAGAAACTGATACAGATGAGATTGGATCTCGAAGAAATGGAGAATTTCCCAACCAATAAAATTGACGGCTTCAGAGAAAGAATAGAAAAACTGATTCCCTCTTTGTTCTCTCACAGATGTTCCGAAGGTGTAGAAGGCGGTTTTTTTCACCGTATCGAAACAGGAACATGGATGGGACACGTTATTGAGCATATCGCTTTGGAAATCCAGACTTTAGCCGGAATGGACGTCGGTTTCGGAAGAACGCGTGAAACAAAAACTCCGGGAGTGTATAATGTCGTATTCAACTATATCGAAGAAAATGCAGGAATTTACGCAGCCGAAGAGTCGGTGAAAATTGCTGAAGCTTTAATAAAAGGGGAGGAGTACGACTTGAATGCCTGTATAAAAAAACTAAAAGAAATAAGGGAAAGAGTGCGTCTCGGTCCTTCTACAGGAAGTATCGTGGAAGAAGCCGTTTCCCGAAGAATTCCATGGATTCGTCTGGGAACCAACTCTTTGGTTCAGTTGGGGTATGGTGTGAATCAACAGAGATTTCAGGCAACCATTACAGGAAATACGAGCTCAATTGCGGTAGATATTGCCTGTAATAAAGAATTAACCAAAAAAATGCTCCATGATGCGGCAATTCCGGTTCCTATAGGAGATTTGGTGGTTGATGAAGAAGGACTGAACAGTGTCATTAGAAAAATTGGCTATCCTGTCGTTATCAAACCACTGGACGGAAACCACGGAAAAGGCTCTTCAATTAATGTAAACGACTGGGAATCGGCGAAAATAGGTCTGGAACACGCTCAGAAATACTCAAGAAAAGTAATTGTTGAGAAATACATTACAGGATACGATTTCAGGGTTTTGGTCATCAACAATAAAATGGTTGCAGCCGCAAGAAGAGTTCCTGCCCACGTTATGGGAGATGGCGAACTGAACCTTCAGCAATTAATTGATAAAGAAAATAAAGATCCGAGAAGAGGATACGGACACGAAAATGTGTTAACTGAAATCCTGATCGATAAAGATACGACTGAACTTCTTGAAAAGCTTCAGTACACTCTGGAAACGGTTCCGCAGAAAGGAGAAATCGTTTATCTGAAATCAACTGCCAATCTTTCTACAGGAGGAACCTCCATAGATGTTACCGATATGGTGCATCCGGAAAACATTACCATGGCTGAAAGGATTTCAAAAATCATTGGTCTTGATGTCTGCGGAATTGATATTATGGCTGAAAATTTAACCCAGCCTTTAAAAGAAAGCGGCGGTGCCATCATTGAAGTGAACGCAGCTCCGGGATTCAGGATGCATTTGGCTCCAAGTGAAGGATTGCCGAGAAACGTTGCGGCTCCCGTCGTAGATATGCTGTATCCGCAGGGAAAACCTTTTACCATTCCGATTATTGCGGTAACGGGAACCAATGGTAAAACAACCACAACAAGACTAATTTCGCATATTGTTAAAAGCAACGGTTACAGAGTAGGTTTCACCACATCGGACGGAATTTATATTCAAAACACGATGTTAACGAAAGGAGATACAACAGGACCTCTTTCCGCTGAATTTATCCTGAAAGATCCTACGGTTGAATTTGCCGTTCTGGAAACAGCAAGAGGCGGAATTTTACGTTCCGGTTTAGGATTTTCTCAGTGCGATATCGGTGTTTTAACCAATATCAAGGAAGATCATTTGGGAATGAACGATATTCATAACCTGAAAGATCTTACCCGGGTAAAAAGGGTAGTGTTGGACAGCGTAAAGAAAAACGGATGGAGTGTGATGAATGCCGATGACGAATATTCCATGAGAATCGTGAATGATCTTCATTCCAATGTAGCTATTTTCAGTATGGACGAGAACAATCCGCACATCAGGAAATTTGCAAAAGAAGGAAAGATTACCTGCGTGTATGAAGAAGGATTTGTAACGATTAAAAAAGGAGACTGGAAGATCAGGATCGGAAAGGCAAAAGATTTCCCGATCACAATGGAAGGGAAGGCTAAATTCATGATCGAGAATGTTTTGGCAGCGAGTTTAGCTTCTTATCTCTACGGATTCGGAATTGAAGATATATCAAATTCTTTACGAACTTTTATTCCGAGTGCACAGCTCACTCCGGGAAGACTTAATGTTTTTAAATTTAAAAATTTTAAAGTTTTAATTGATTTTGCCCACAATCCGGCAGGTTACGAAGCAATTGAAGATTATCTTAAAAATGTAGAAGCTACAAAAAAAATAGGCATTATTTCGGGAGTCGGAGACAGAAGAGACAACGATATCAGAGAATGCGGAAAAATTGCCGGAAGAATGTTTGACCACATCATCATCCGAAACGAAAAGCATCTTCGCGGAAGAACGGAAGATGAAATTAACGGATTGATTATTGAAGGAATGCAGAGTTCAGGAAAAAATATAAGCTATGAAACGATTCCTAAAGAAATTGACGCCTTAAAACATGCCATGGGAATGGCCGAAGAAGGAACGTTCATTACCGCTTTAAGTGATGTGATTTCGAATGCAATTGATCTTGTACAGGAATATCAGGCAAGAGAATTGCTTGAAGATGATAAAATATAATGTAAATACAGTTTAAAAGTTTCGGCGGCATCGAAGATGCCGCCGAAACCAAATAAAAAAGCTTCGAATGTTCGAAGCTTTTTTTATTATCTATTTTCCCATGTCGATTTTATATTCTGCATTTTAACCAGATAAAAATATAACGGGATCAACTCTAATCTTAGGCTAAAACCTATATTAGGAGACGTAAAAGGAATAACTACCATCATGATAATACATATTCCAATGCCAATAATGGCGTCAATAATTGCGGCCTGTGGAGCCCATTTCTGTTCAAACCAAAGTCCGTACGCAACAACTCCTTTGAATATTAACAGTAATGTTACAATTATTCCGGGTAAAGTATAAGGATGACTGGCATTGATGCCGTAAAGCGATAGGCTTATATTACTTAAAAAAGGAGCAATCATTAAAAAGATCACGGCAAAAGAACCCCCGATCAGAAAGAACCATAAAAATATTTTGATCCAGAGTGGCAACAAACTTCTTCTTCGTATATTACCCTGTATTTCAAACTCTTCAAAAGCTGAATTTTCTTCCATTGCTTATTTGTATTAATTTATTCCTCCGCAAAAAACGCATTTGAACTTCCGATCCAGATCGCATCCTTTTTATTGAAATCTACATTTACCATGGCTGCTTTAGTCATTCTGCCCAGATTTTCCAGTAGAATAGGTCGTTCGTCATTTTCGCGCCAGATATACAGTAATCTGATCTCTGCTTTTGAAAATTCACCGTTGATATCTTCGAAAATAGGCTCATAAGTTACTTTTCTCTGCAAAATATAGTTTTCTTTATCCTCAATAGCATCAGTAATTTCCTTTGTCGGATTTAGATTGACTCCGCTTCCTGCAAAAGAAAATAAAGGTTTTAAAACGAAATTTTCAAGGTTTTCACTTTCCGGAAATTCATGCAGGAAATAGCTTTTCGGAACAAACTGATGCTGTAAAAGCGGAAGGAGGAATTTAGAAATTTTAAAAAACCAGTTCGGATGCGTCACCCAGGTTACATCAACATCTTCACGGAAATCAAATTCAGTTTTCAGATCCGGAATTCTGTCTAATTCGTCAAAAATAACACGGTTATAAATTCTTCTGATCTCTGTTAATTTTCCATCGTTTTCGTAGAATAGTTTTCTTCCTTCTTTTTTCACTTTGGTTAAACAAACCGTTTTTATTCCCAGTAATTTTTCAGTCAGAACAAAATCAATGGCAGTTTTTTGCTTTTCAGGATAAATTTCAAGAAGAATTACATTTTCAGGATTTTCATCACCCAGAAGTAAATCCTTCATGTAATTTTTAAAATCATCATGAGGCATTTTATTTTGCAGCTCCGAAAGAAAAGGGTAGACATCACAGAATGTCTGCTCAAAAACTTTCTGAAATGCATACAAAGAAGGGAAAGCCTGAAGTTCGATCAACTGAGGTTCAATCTCGCCGTTTTCACTCTTGCAGATCCCGAAATCTATGGTGAAAAAGTGAGGTTGCTTCGTGTCATTGGGAACTCTGCAGTTATCAGGAATCGCTTTTTGTAAAGTTTCTTCAGGAAGATTTTTAATCTGTGTAATGATGCTTTCGCTGGCATCAATGAGTTTAGATTCAAATTCTTTTGTTAAAAATAAAGGACTTTCGGAAATTCTGAATCCGGTTTCCAGACCACTTTTCTGTTCTAAAATTTCTTTAAACTGATTGTATTTTTCCTTAGAAAATTCCTGATTAAATTGCTTTCTGTATTTTGGAATCATAATTCTTTTTCTTTTTGTGATTTAAAAAATCGGACAGTTTCTGTGTCCGATTTTTGTATTGATATTTTCGTTTTATTAAAAATTTAAGCCATTGCTTCTGCCTGCTTCAAAACGTTTTTTTTTGCAAACTGTAAGAATCTCGGCAGAATCTGAGCTTGAGTAAGGATAATTTTATCTTCATCATCCATTCTGTCCACGGTTTCAAGATACTTTTCCATTCCGAAATTTTCGATCATCGCCTGCTTGTTCTTTTCATCTTTCAGATTTTCAATCATGCCTGCAGGATTGGCTTCCGGATGAAACTGTGTTCCGAATATTTCCTCCGAAAAACGGATTGCCATCACCGCTCTTTCCAGATTGATGTGTGGGCGGAATTTTTCAATAGCCACGATTTTCATACCCAGCTCCTCAAAACGGTCATGATCCGGCTCGATAAACTGATACGCTCTGGAATCTACTGCATAGAAAGGATCGGGAAGGTTTTTGAATAAAAATTCCTGTTCTCCTTCCTCGGTTTTATGAACCGGCATTACTCCGAAAGAATACGATTTCCTTTTGCAGATATTTCCAAGTTTCCAGTGGATACTTGCCAACTGAAAAGAATGACAGATGAGGAACAGATATTTTTTGTCGTCGCTGTACTGGTTATGTTCAAAAACATTATCCAGAAACTGAGCAAATTTATCTTCCCATTCAAGACCTTCTCTGTGCGGATCTCCCGGACCTCCCGAAGAAATAAAAATATCGAAATCCTCTACATTGGGCATTTCATTTTTAAATCTCACATCGAATGTTTCAATGCTTACGTTTTCCTGAGCACAGCTTAGCTTAAATGCTTCAGAAATTTCTTTAATATTTTTAAAACCCTGATTCACATGATTATTGTTCATGTCCAGCAAAGCAATTCGAATATCATTCATACGACTTCATATTTTTTACAAAGTTACCAAAAAAATTATGAAGCGGTTTCTCCGTGTGTGATGCCGTACTCAGTTTCTGAGATCATATAATCCACAACTTTGGTAAGGTCTCCGGTTTCATTGAAGACTTTAAGCTGTCGGTCTGCTCCTGTTCCGTTTTCAAGAATGGTCCATGCGTATTCCACCTCTTTTCTGCATCCTAATTCGTCCACCACATCATCAATAAACTCAAGAAGTTCCTTTAAGAGATCAGGATAAGGCACAGATTCTTCTTTTCCGAAATCAATCAGATGAGCTTCAATTCCACTCTTGGAAGCGCGCCATTTGTTTTCATTTAGCAATAATCTTCTGTAGCTTCTGAAACTTAAATTCTGCTGATGAAGTTTGTAGATTTTTGCAACCAAAGCCTGCATTATGGCAGCCAGACAAACGGTTTCATCAATTCTCATCGGCATATCGCAGATTCTGAATTCGATTGTAGGGTAGAACGGGTGAACTCTGAGATCCCACCATATTTTTTTAGCATTATCAATGGTTCCCGTCTTTACCAAAAGGTCTACATAACTGTCAAATTCAGCTAAAGAATTGAAAAAACTCGGAATTCCGGTTCTTGGGAATTTTACAAAAATTTCCTGTCGGTAAGATTTAAAACCTGTATTTCTTCCGATCCAGAAAGGAGAATTCGTTGATAGTGCATAAACGTGCGGAAGGAAATACCTCATCACATTCTGTATTCTTACGCCTTCTTCACGGTTAGGGATTCCGATATGGACGTGAAGCCCGAAAATTAAATTTCCTCTCGCCACATCACCCATGTCGTCTACAATTTTAATGTAACGCTCTCCGTTTGTAATGGTGTTGTGTTCCCAGTTGGAGAAAGGGTGCGTTCCACCGCCGGAAACTCTCAGTCCCTGTTCATGGGCGGTTTTTATAAGATGTCTTCTTAAATTCGTTAATTCGGCTTTTGCCTCCTGAATATTCTGGCAGATGCCTGTCTCCATTTCAATCATGGATTCATGCATTTCATGCTTTAAATTTTCACTTAAAACAGCTTTTCCGCCTTCAATAATTTTCGAAACATGAGAGACCAGATCCCGGCTCTCAACATCAATAATCTGATATTCTTCTTCGATTCCAATAGTAAATTGATGCATTTTTTTTCGTGCTTTTTGTTGATATTCTTATTTTACAGAATCTTTTACGAAAGTTCCCCAAGAGATGTTGGGTTTTCCCGGAACATATTCTTTTGCTTTTTCGATCGCTAATTTGGCTGCGTGTTCTACGATCCATGCAAAATTTTCTTCTCCTACAGAATTTTTGTCTGCATCTGGAGCTGGATTACAGAAGTCGATTGCATAAGGAATTCCATCTCTTATGGCGAATTCTACCGTGTTGAAATCGTAGCCAAGCGCTTCATTCATTTTGATGGTGTAGTCGTGAATTGTTTTTAATAATTTCTCCAGTTCTGCACCCTGCGTCTGATGTGTAGTTGCATATCTCAGATGATGAGGATTTCTCGGCTCATAAGGCATGATATGAACATATTTTTTACCTAAACAGTATACTCTGTAATAATCGTCAAAGATAATTTCTTCCTGCACCATCATTACCAGTTGCTCGGTTTCGCTTAATTTCGTCCAAAGATCTTCCGGATTTTCCACGCGGTATACATTTCTCCATCCGCCTCCGTCATGCGGTTTCATGTACGCAGGAAAACCTACATAATCGAAAATATAATCCCAGTCGTGAGGGAATTTCAGGTTTCTGAAAGAGGTTTCTGAAGTGTTTGTCGGTCTTTCGTGAGACGGAAGCAAAACTGTTTTCGGAAGCGGAATTCCCAGTTTCGTCATCAAAGCGTTATTAAAAAACTTTTCGTCTGCGCTCCACCAGAAAGGATTGTTGATGACATAGGTTCCGTTCAATGCTGCATTTTTCAGGTACGCTCTGTAAAAAGGAACATCCTGCGAAATTCTGTCGATAATTACAGCATATCCGTAATCTGCACCCTGTTCAAGTTTATCAATATGTACAGGTTCTGCGATGATTTCTCCACCTCCCAATTCGTTAACTTTATCAATAAACGCCCAAGGAAACGTATCTTCCATACCGAATAGAATTCCTACTTTTTTTGCCATAAATGTATTTTTTAATGTTGTATTTTAATGTTAAATTTTAAATTATTTTTAAGAGAAAAAGGTTCCGATAAAAGTTGGGAAAACCATTCTCCAAAGCGGCCAGTCGTGATTAATCCACTTTCTTTCATCATACCAGAAATCAATACCTTTTGAAGCTAAAATTTCTGCCATTTCCACGTTTTTATCTTTGCAGATATCTTCATCCGAAGTGCTTAAAACAATATGCATATGTTTGTATTTCCATGCTTCATCATTTCTCACAAATTCACGCGGACAGTTGAAATAAACCAGCTCATCGGAATAGCCGTCCATAAAATTTCTGATGCTGAATGCTCCTGACAGACAGAACAGATGCGAGACAACGTCCGGAAAACGGAAAGCAAAATTAGCAGCATGATATCCTCCGAAACTTGCTCCCGCGACCGCAACTCGGTGCGTCTTATGAATTTTCTGAATATAAGGAACAAATTCCTGAATCAGAAACTGAACATATTTTTCATAATTTTTAATCCTTTGCTGAGGAGAAATATTGTTGTCATAAAAACTCCATCCGTCTATGGTCTGAACATTGTAAAGTTTAACTTTTCCCTGCTCTATAAACCAATTGATGCTTCCGTTAAGATGAAAATCATGGTTTTGGGTATATTGTCCCTGTGAAGTCGGAAACATGATGATCGGATAACCGTAATGTCCTGTAACCTCCACTTTAAGGCTAGTTCCTAGTATATGTGAATAATAATCTGTATGCTCTATCTGTGGCATTTTTTTTTCGTATTTGGGTTTAATCAGTAAATTGATAATAAGGTCTGCCTTTCCATTCTCCTGATTTAATGATTTCTAAATTAGGGATTAAAAAAGGATTTTAGGTAAACTTAATCTTATAAAATCAATAATTTCTTGATGTTAATTTCTCTTTTTAAATTATGACATAGGTTTATCTTTCGGCGGAAGAATATTCAGTAATTCAGCATGAATTTTTTCTGCTGCCGTGTCTAATCTTTCCTGAACGATTACCGAATCTTTCGATTTGTAAACGATTCCGACATGATAATCTATCGGTAAGAATTTTACCGCCTCTTCGCATTCAAACTGATTGTAATCCGGCTCTTTATCTTTAATTAAAGCGACAATAAGCCCTGAATAATATCCTGTAGGTTTAGAAACCTCATAATTTTTTCCTCTTAATAAAGCATCTTCAATTTTCGCCCATTCTCTCCAGATGTTAATGTTGCTTGATGCTTCCACGAGATCCGGAATATGCGCTCCACCCACTCTTGAAGACGTTTCAAGAAAATAATATTTTCCGTCGTCTTTGCTGCGTATAAATTCTGTGTGAGTCGCTCCGTTAATCAGCCCGAAATTTGATAAAACTTTCGAATTTACCTCTTCAAGAGCCTTAAATTCATCAGAATATCTTCCGAGCGTTTTTGTTCTGAAAACACCTCCTTCATGGGAAACCTCCATCGGAGGTGCCAAATATTTTGAAGCGGAAGTGAAAACGATTTCTTTGTTAAAAGTAAGACTGTCTACATGATAAACATCTCCCGGTTTGAAGCTTTCCAGAAGAAACAGGTGACGTTCTTCACCTAAATTATCAAGCGCCTTCCAGAGATCTTCTTTGGAATTCAGTTTTTTAATTCCTGAAGCAGAGGCTTCGGAACGTGGCTTTAAAACCCACGGTGCAGGAACCTGATCTACAAAATGATTAACCTCATCATTATTAAAAACTGCCGTAAATTCAGGAACATTAATTCCGGAATCCTTTGCTTTCTGTCTCATGGCAAGTTTATCCCTGAAATAGCGGTGCGTAGTCTGTCCCATCCCCGGAATTCTGAATGTTTCGCGGATAAGCGCCGCTTTTTCCACATCATAATCGTCCAGAGCAATAACGGCGTGTACTTTTCTGGTCTGCATCAGATGGGAAAATCCCTGCACGAGATGATCCAGATTCCAGACAGAAGGCTTTACTTCAGGCATATAGAATACCTCATCGATGGCATGCCACGGCCAGTTTTTTTCTTTAAGATTTTCGGATGTTACTAAAATTATTTTATTACCGAGTTTTTTCATTTCATCCATGAAATCATAACCCTTGTAATAGCACGAAATACATACTATTGTTTTCTCCTCCATACAATGTTTTTTAGCTTTTGATGAACTTTCAAAAATAAAAACGTTTTTTTATTAATTATTTAATGTTAAAAATTAAAATATTGTGCGCTTTTGAAAATTCTATTTCAATTATACAGAGAATTTTTGTAATAAACTAATTTTTAGTGATAATTTTCGATTAAATCGGCTAATAATTGCACTCCAAATCCCGTTGCAGCCTTTTCTTTGGCATAACCTACATTTCCGAACGCCACTCCGGCAATATCAAGATGCGCCCATTTAGGATGGTTTTCAATGAATTGTTCTAAAAATTTAGCCGCAATAATGCAATCTCCGATAGGTTTCATCGAAATATTCTTAATATCTGCCACATCCGACTGGATATCGTCTTTCCAGACATCCCAAAGCGGTAAATTCCAAAGTCTCTGATTGGTTTTATCGCCGGTTTTTATCAAAAGATTTTTCAATTCTTCATTGTTGGAAAAAAGAGCGCCACACGTATCGCCAAACATTCTTACGGAACTTCCCGTAAGCGTGGCAAGATCGATCAGAAAGTCAGTTTTGAAGTTTTTCGCCATATAGGAAAGTCCGTCGGCAAGAATCATTCTGCCTTCCGCATCGGTATTGAGAACCTCAATTGTTTTTCCGTTGTAAGCCGTAATAACATCACTCGGAAGAAAGGCATTTTCAGAAATAGCATTGTCAGTAATAGGTAAAATAGCAACTATATTTACGGGAAGCTGCATTTCTGCGGCATAAATCAGCGTTCCCAAAACGGCTGTTGCACCGCCCATATCCGATTTCATATAATGCATATTGTCGGGATTTTTCAGAGAAATTCCTCCTGTGTCAAACAATACACATTTTCCGACCAAGCCGAAAGTGACTGCATTTTTAACATTAGTTTTGTATTCAATAATGGTGAATGCTGCGTCATAAGCACTTCCCTGATTAACGGAAAGATAAGCTCCCAAACCAAGTTCCTCACACTTTTTCCTGTTAAAAGAAGTATATTTTAAATCATATTTTTTAGCTAAATTTTTTAAATATAAACTGAAAGTATCCGGTTTCTTGAGATTGGCGGGCTTGTTCAGCCATTCCTGACAGGCGGTCTGTCCGTTGCTCAGTGCTTCGGCTTTTTTACTGATGGCGTCTAATTTTTTCTGGCTTAAATTTTCAAAATGAAGCTCAAATTTAGCATTCCAGAACGCATGCGTTTTTTCGAAAGGATAGTTGTAAGTTCCTATTAATAAACCCTTTGCAAATTCTTCAAACTGCCTCTCGTTCAAACAGTCAGCTATAACTAATGTCGGGACAGGCTGTACTTTTCCTTTCTGCGTCTGGGAAAACTTCACGGCAACCTGCTGAATTTCAAAATTCTGCAAAGTAGATTTTCCTAAGCCTATAAAATAAGTAATACCTTCTTCATGGGCATTCACGAAAACTTCATGTTTCTTACCTGTAAAGAAAGTTGAAATGTTTTTATTGAAATTTTTGCTGGTTTTAGTCCATTCTTCTTCTGTGAAAAGATGAAAAACCTGCGTGTAATTTTTATTTTTTTTGTTGATTAATTTCATAATTTAATTTTTAATGCTTTCCTGATGTGGTTTTACTTCCACCGGGTTTTCTGTGTTATTATAATAGAGCCATTCAATTGCTCTCGGGAATTCCTGTGACCAGTAAAATTCACTGTGCGTGCCTTCCGGATTGATGCTTGTTCTGAATTCAAAATCGAAAAGATTCTTCTTCTCCCAACGTTTTAAATATTCCTCGAAAATATGGATTCTCTTTACCATTTTTGAGCCTTCCTGACCGCCTCCGTAAAGATAGATTTTCGTTTTAAAAGGAACTCTGAAATTCATCATCGGGAAATTGTTGTTCGGTTCCACCCAAAGTGATGGCGAAAATATTAACAGTTTTGAGTAGACTTCAGGATAAAGAAATCCGCTGTAAATACTTATGAGTGCGCCGAGAGAACTTCCTCCAATCCCGGTGTTGTCACGATCTCTTTTGGTGCGGTAAGTCTGGTCGACATAAGGTTTCAAAGTATCTGTAATGAAACGGATGTATTTTTTACCTTCCGATCCATTCGCTACATTGTCGTTATCAAAAATATATTCTTTAATCCTTTCTTCGCTTCCGTGTTCTACTGCAATGATGATGACATCTCCACGTCCGTATTCTGAGAGAATGGAAAGTTTTTTATCGATTTCCCAGTTTCCGTAGCCACTTCCTTCATTAAATAAATTCTGTGCATCCTGAAGATACAGAACAGGATATTTTTTATCGGAAACATAATAATCATAGGGTAGGAGCGCCCATATTTTTCTGTAGCGGTCTAACTGCGGAATGTAGAATTCCTCCGAAATAATTTCTGCAATCGGAAAATATTCATCTTTAAAAGGTCCCCAGTTTAATCGCCATTTCTCAACAATGTCCGATGTTTTTCCTGCTGCTTTTGAAGCTTTTTTATTAGGAGTAATGCTTCCGTACTTGTCGAGTTCTACATTTTCCCAGCCTCCTTTTGTAAATTTATACTCTACAATATCCGGCAAAAGGGCATCATCAATTTCGATAAAATAGTTTTGGGTGTCTTTTTGTGTAAGTTGAAAGTTGTAGTCTTTCGGGTTCCAATTGTTGAAATTTCCTGTGATATAAACAGTTCTTTCATCACTTTCTGCTGTATAAAGTTCAAACTTCATCCGTGTTTTTCGTAAAATTAAAGCCTAAATTTATAAAAAATCTTTTTATGACAAATCATTTTAAAACGATAAACACTGAATAAAAAAGCGTTATATTTGATAGAAACAAGTACTGCAAAGAGTTTAACATAATAATTTATTCAAAATTTATTAATGATTATTGCAGATATTTTTTGTAGTTTCAAGAAAAATATAAAAATTAAATCAAAACCGTGATGAATTCGGTTAAAACATATACTCTTTTTACGGATCAGGATGTTTACCTTTTTAAAGAAGGTAAGCATTACAAGCTGTACGATAAATTCGGCGCACACTCCGCTGAAAAAGATGGGGTGAAAGGAGTGTATTTTTCAGTCTGGGCTCCCAACGCGAAGAAAGTTTCGGTAATCGGAAATTTCAACAACTGGAACCATAAAGACCACATTCTGTTTCCGAGATGGGACGAATCCGGAATCTGGGAAGGCTTCATTGCAGGTTTAACATGGGGAACTTTGTATAAATATGCTATTGAAACGCCGCGCGGAGAAATTTTAGAAAAAAGTGATCCTTATGCTTTGAGCTGGGAACAGAATATTCAGGCTGCCTCATTGGTTTCCACCACATGGTACGAATGGAAAGACAAAGACTGGCTGGAAAACCGCTGGAAAAAAAATACGTTAAATGCTCCGTTGTCGGTTTATGAACTGCATCTGGGATCCTGGGTAAGAGAAGGAAATGATCCGAAAAAGTTTCTGAATTACCGCGATATCGGAAAAAAACTCGTTCCTTACATTAAAGAAATGGGCTTTACCCACGTAGAATTTATGCTTATGATGGAATATCCTTACGATCCGAGTTGGGGATATCAGATTACAGGTTTTTACGCAGCGACTTCACGTTTCGGTTCACCACAGGATTTAATGTTTTTGATTGATGAGCTTCACCAAAACGGAATCGGTGTGATTTTAGACTGGGTTCCTTCACATTTTCCGGGTGATGCAAACGGTGTGCACAGATTCGACGGTTCTTATCTTTACGAGCATGAAGATCCCAGAAAAGGCTTTCATCCTGACTGGAAATCATACATTTTCAACTACGGAAGAAGTGAAGTGAAATCTTTTCTGATTTCCAATGCGATGTTCTGGCTGGAACGCTATCATGCAGACGGATTGCGTGTAGATGCAGTAACCTCGATGCTTCATCTCGATTATTCCCGAAATGAAGGAGAGTGGGAACCGAATATTTACGGAGGAAATGTAAATCTCGAAGCGAAAGCGTTTTTGCAGGATTTTAATACGGCTGTCTATAAAGAGTTCGGAGACAATATCATTACCATTGCAGAAGAAAGTTCAGATTTTCCTATGCTTACAAAGCCTGTTCATGACGGCGGAGTAGGATTCGGAATGAAATGGATGATGGGATGGATGCACGATACGCTGGATTATTTTAAAGAAGAACACGAAAACAGAAAGTTTCATCATCATAAGCTTACCTTCGCTTCCATGTATATGTATAATGAAAATTATATGATGCCTTTGTCACATGACGAAGTGGTACACGGAAAAGCGAGTCTCATCTATAAAATGAAAGGCGATGAATGGCAGAAATTTGCCAATCTTCGCGCACTGTATGTGTATATGTTTACGCATCCGGGAGCAAAACTGCTTTTTATGGGCGATGAATTCGGGCAGACCAGTGAATGGAATTTTAAGCAGAGTCTGGATTGGCATTTGCTGGAATATCCTGTTCATAAAGGTTTGCAGACGTTGGTGAAAGATCTTAACCATCTTTACAGATACGAGACGGCTTTCTATGAAAATCAGTTCAGCAGGGAAGGCTTTGAATGGGTGGAAGCAGATGATCTGGAAAATTCCGTGTATGTCTATTTGAGGAAAGGAAAGAAAAAAGATGATGTTTTTATGGTGATTCTCAATTTGAAGCCTGAAGTTCTGGATTATAAAATTGGGGTGAATGCAGCGAGTCATTGGGAGATTATTTTCAATTCTGATGATGAACGGTATTCGGGAAGTGGTTATAAACCTGAAATTTTCAGTGAACAGTATGAGGAATACATGAATCACCAGAAATCGATCAGCGTAAGTCTGCCGCCGCTTTCAGGAATTATTTTAAAAAGAAAAGATAAAAAGTATAATAAGCATAACAGAATCAAACAACATAAAAAGTAATGATTCAGTTATTGGAAATTTTAGGAAAAGACTATGAAAGTCTTAAGGATGTCATTATAAGGACGGATTTCGACAGTGAAACTCTGGAGTCGTTTTCGAAAGCCGGAATTAATGCTCCTGTAAGCGATGGAAAATTCAATGGAGATTTATATTTTTTTACTTTTAAAATTGAAAGATATAAAATAGAGTTTCTAAGAAACAAGATTTGTGAGATCGATTTCATTGAAGATAAAAATGAAACTCTGGAAATCATAGATTATCTTAGAACAGTAAAGGATTTTGAGTTTAAGTTTATCAGCAAACAGCAGGTTGAAGAGACGGAATGGGAAATAATGGAAGACAATACAGAAGAGGAGAGTTTCACGGAATTCAAAAGAAAGCGTTTTGAATTTGATCCTTCTTCCCAATTTGATGCGAATAGTATAGATAAATACAGCTTTATGGCTTTTCGGTCAGATGATGTAAACATTATAATCAAAGAAGAGTTTACAGAAAACAGACACTTTTTTGTATTTGAGATTTATAAATCCCCTAATATCGACGATTTTAATTAAGATATAAATAATAAACGAGAGAGAAAAATGATCATTTATCATCTAAGTACGGAGTGTTATCCGGTGGCAAAAGTAGGCGGTTTGGCAGATGTGGTGGGAGCTTTACCAAAATATCAGAATAAAATTAAAGATATTGATGCGAAGGTGGTTATGCCTTGGTACAACAAATCTTTCGCGCATGATCATGAGTTTGACATAGTTTTTGATGGCTTCATTCATCAGGGATCAAATATGCTTCAGGTGCAGGTTTTAAAGGAAAAAACCAACGCTTTGGGCTTTGAGCTTTTTATGGTAAGAATTCCGGGACTTTTGGATAGAGATAATCCTTACGGATATTCGGATGAAAGTTTTCAGTTTTTAGCTTTTCAGCACGGCACGCTTCATTGGCTGAGTGCGATGGGGATTCGACCAGATATTTTACACTGTCATGATTATCACACAGGGCTCGTTCCTTTTATGATTGAGCATTGTCCTGAATTTTCCTTTTTAAAAGGGGTAAAAACCATAGGAACAATCCACAATGGTGAATATCAGGGAATGATGAGCTGGGAAATGGCGAATTATATGCTTACTTTCGATCAGTATAAATGGGGATTGCTGGACTGGAACGGAGTCATAAATCCTTTGGCAAGCATGATTAAATGTTCCAATGCTTTTACAACGGTTTCTCAGGGGTATCTTGAAGAACTTTTTGTAAGTTTCAGAGGTCTGGAAAGCCTTGTTCGTGATGAATTCGGGAAAGCCTACGGAATCATTAACGGAATTGACACGGAAGTCTGGAATCCGGAAACCGATCCGATGCTGGATTTTAATTTTAACGTTAAAAATGCCATTGTCCAGAAGAAAAAGAATAAAGAAAGACTTTGTAAAGAATACGGCTTGAAGCCGGAACTTCCGTTGTTTGCCTTCATCGGAAGATTTGCCACAGAGAAAGGAGCAGATTTTCTTCCCGATGTGGTCTGGAAAAGCATTAAACAGAGTTATGGAGCTTTAAATATTATGATTTTGGGCTCAGGAAACGCTTACATTGAAAATAAACTGAAAGAATACGATTATATTTATTCCAATTTCGCTTTGGATCTTGGATATAAAGAGCATCTTTCCCATAAAATATACGCTTCGGCGGACTTTTTGCTCATGCCGTCGAGAGTAGAACCATGCGGTCTTAACCAGATGTACTCCATGAGATACGGAACGGTTCCAATTGTGCGGTATACAGGAGGATTAAGAGATACGGTGGAAGATGTTTCCACAGGTGGAGCGGGAATTAATTTTACGTTTCCGGGAGTAGACGATATTATCCATGCAATGAACAGAGCCTTATTGGTTTACAATAAAAAAGATGAAATGGAAAATTTAATCCGTGCTAATATGAATTTTGACTTCGCATGGGAAAAATCAGCCGAAAAATACATAGCTTTATATAAGAATTAAAATTTTGAAGAAACTGTATTTTCTATTTTTATTAATAATCGTTTTTTCCTGTCATCAAAAAGAGGAAACGATGATCCATAAAGACGGATACTATTGGTTTTTAACTTATGGACTTCCGGATTTTCAAAGAGAAGAAATCGAAAAAACAGTTAACAAAAAATGGAAAATAAAAACAGTAAGAGTTGCAGGATGTGAAGTTACCCAAGAATTGGTGGACAGTGTAAGATCTGAAAATGAAAAAACAGATTTAGCTCTTCAAAAAAGATACGGCAAAAACTGGAAAGATTTATATGATAAGGATATTCAGGATTATACAATGAAACAGGTGGATATCATGGATGTTTTAATCACTAATAAAGTATTCAGAAAAGAACTGGCTAAGCATAAGATTGAGATTGATGATGTAGATAAAGATGCTGAAGAGTTGGGCAGACCGGACTTTTATAAAGTAAATATTAACAAAATATATCCTGAAAACGGGATTGCATTTACAGTAAATGTAGATTTAAAAAACAGAACAGTAAACCTAATAAAATAAAACGCAAGATAAACTATGAATCGCAATGTAATTTCCATTGTTTTAGGAGGAGGTAGAGGAACAAGATTGTTCCCACTTACGTATTCAAGATCCAAACCGGCTGTACCCATCGCGGGAAAATACAGATTGGTGGATATTCCTATTTCCAACTGTTTAAATTCAGGATTAAATAAAATTCTGGTTTTAACGCAGTTCAATTCAGCTTCATTAAACTCCCATATCAAAAATTCTTATCATTTTGATATTTTCAGCAAAGGTTTTGTAGATATTTTGGCTGCGGAACAGAACGTTGAAAACGACAGTTGGTATCAGGGAACCGCAGATGCAGTTCGCCAGTCGATGAAGCACCTTGAAAAGTATGATTATGATTATATCCTGATTCTTTCCGGAGATCAGCTATATCAGATGGATTTCAGGGAAATGCTGAATTTTCATATTGAAAAAGGCGGCGATGTAACCATTGCCACCATTCCGGTGAATGCAAAAGATGCTACAGGTTTCGGAATTTTAAGTTCGGATGACGAAGGCAATATCACTTCGTTTGTGGAAAAACCGGGGTATGATCTTTTAGAAGGATTAAAATCTGAAGTTTCGGAAGAAAATAAACACGCCGGAAAAGAATATCTGGCTTCCATGGGAATTTATATCTTCACAAAAAGCATTTTGAAAAAGATGTTTGATGAAGGAGCAGGAGATGATTTCGGAAAAGATATCATTCCGAATTCCATTGGAAAATACACAACATTAAGCTATCAGTATGAAGGGTACTGGACGGATATAGGAACCATTGAATCCTTCTACGAAGCCAATCTCGATCTTTGTCAGGATTTTCCTAAGTTCAATTTATTTTCTTCTTCGCCTGTCTTTACACGCGCAAGAATGCTTCCGCCATCAAAAGTAAACGGTTCTTATGTAAGCAAAGCTGTTTTTGGTGACGGGTGCATCATTCTGGCAGATAAAATTGAAAATTCTGTCATCGGAAACAGAACCAGAATAGACAAAGGAAGTACGATTGTAAATTCTTATGTGATGGGAGCCGATTTTTATCAGGATACCACAGAAATTGTGAAGAACGACAGAAACGGACAGCCAAATATGGGGATTGGGAAATACTGCTACATCGAAAAAGCCATTCTGGATAAAAACTGCTACATCGGGGATAATGTGAGAATTATTGGTGGAAAACATATTCAGGACGGAGATTACGGAACCCATTCTGTACAGGACGGAATTATCGTGGTGAAAAAAGGAGCGGTTATAAAACCGGGAACTCACATAGGGTAGAAAGCAGAGAAGTGTTGGGCAGGTCTGATTCAATTAAATTTTAAAAAATAAAACAGTCAGATAATAAACTTCCATCCTCCATACTTCGTATCTTCCAACTAAAAAAATAATTAAAAACAGAGTGATCAGCATATTGGTCACTCTTGTTATTTTCTATACTTTTGTACAATGCGTTTTTTTAAGATCATAGCGGTAGTAATTGTCTTGTTAATTGGAGCTTATGCAGCTTCCATGTATTATTTTGTGGACGAAAGCAAAGATTTCAAAATAGAAAAAGAGATCGATTATCCTTTGGAAAAAGTCTTTTTACAGTTCAATAACCTGCAGCATTTTACAAGATGGAACAATTTCTTTACAAGTTCTCAGTCTATTGATATTGATTATTATACGCCGTATGAAGGACAGGGAAGTTCCATCAGCTATGTAGACCCTAAAAACGATACGGATGGCGAAATGTTTATCCGTTACGAAAACCCGAATAAATCTTTAAGATATCAGCTTTTTGAAGAAAAAAATGAAAGCCCGACTGTTGTCGACGTTAAATTTAAAGCGGTGTCCGCTGAAAAAACCAAAATTACATGGGTTGTTCATACCCCGAAACTTTCTGTTTTAAGAAGAGTTGAAAATTTCTGGACCGAAGACCGTTTTGCCGAAAACATCAATAAAAGTATGGCAAATCTTAAAAATGTTTTAGGAAATAAAGTGGAAAAAGACAATCAGATGGCTTCAATAAAATACGACAGTCTGATGGTTGAAAATGAAGAAGAAAAATTATTGCTGGGAATAAACGTAAGTACTTCCAACAAAAAAGATGCGCTTTACAAGAATATTGTGATGAATTATAACAAAATTTATAATTACACCACGATGGATCTGGGCAAAAAAGATGATGAATTCGGTTTCCCGATGCTCATTACAGACGCAGATAATTACAAAGACAAAGAAGTATCCTATTTTCTGGGGATTCCTCTGTCTAAAAAGTTTGGGGTTACAGATAATAACTTCAGTTTCAGAACGATTAGTCCAACCCAGAACTATGTGATATATTACAAAGGAAACTATGCAGGAAGAGTAAAGGCTATACAACAATTAATCCAGAAAGCCAAGAAAGACGAGATGCGTTTTAATGATATTCGTCAGACTTTTCTCGAACGCCCGACGGAAGATCAGGATGTCAATATGAAACTCTCATTATCAGTATTTAAGTAAATTCTGTAGATTTATTTCTTTTATAGTTTTTTTAATACTTTAAAGGCTGTTCAGAATCGGTTTTTTTTATTAAATTTGAAGCTTAATTCTACAAACAAATTTTAATAACAGATAAACTGTAATAATGGACAGATTTTCATTCCTAAACGCAGCTCATTCTCAGTTAATTGAGGATTTATACCAACAGTACTTAAAATATCCGGATTCTTTGGAACCATCTTGGAAAGCCTTCTTTCAGGGCTTCGATTTTGCTTTGGAGAACTACGGAGACGATGATAACGTTCAATATATTCAGGCTCCGGCAGCTTCAGCTCCTGTTGTAGTACAGCAGGCAACTCAGGCGGCATCAAACGGTGAAGTTCCTGAGCACATCAAAAAAGAATTCAAGGTTGTAAACCTTATTGAGGCGTACAGGACGAGAGGACATTTGTTTACCAAAACAAACCCTGTAAGAGAAAGAAGACATTATACGCCGACTTTGGACATCGAAAATTTCGGTCTGGATAAGTCAGATTTAAATACAAAATTCAACTGTGCGGTTGAAACAGGAATGAAAGGTCCTGCAACTCTACAGGATCTCATCACCCACTTAGAAAACATTTACTGTGATTCTATCGGTGTAGAATACATGCACATCAACAATGTTGAAGAAAAAGATTTCATCAAGCAGTGGCTTCAGGTAAATGAAAACCACCCGAATCTTTCAGCCAACGAAAAAACGGAGATTTTATTAAAATTAAATCAGGCGGTAGCATTTGAAAATTACCTTCACACAAAATTTGTAGGGCAGAAAAGATTCTCATTGGAAGGTGGTGAAACTTTAATTCCTGCTTTGGATCAGTTGATCTCAAGATCTTCTCAGTTGGGCGTAGATGAAGTGGTTTTAGGAATGGCGCACAGAGGAAGATTAAATGTTTTAACCAATATTTTCGGTAAATCTTACAAGCAGATTTTCTCAGAATTTGAAGGAAAAGAATTTGAAGAAGACGTATTCTCAGGAGACGTAAAATATCACTTAGGTTCATCCAAAAAAATCAAAACAGCTTCAGGAGAAGAAGTTTCTATTAATCTAACACCGAACCCGTCTCACCTTGAAACGGTTGCAGCCCTTGTAGAAGGAATCTGCCGTGCAAAAGTGGACGATAAATACAAAGATTATTCTAAAGTTTTACCGATCATTATTCATGGTGACGGAGCAATTGCAGGGCAAGGTATTGCTTATGAAGTTGCGCAGATGATGACTTTAGACGGTTATAAAACAGGAGGAACGGTTCATATCGTGGTAAACAACCAGGTTTCGTTTACAACAAACTATATGGATGCGAGATCTTCTACTTATTGTACAGACGTTGCTAAAGTTACAGAATCTCCTGTAATGCACGTGAATGCAGATGATGCAGAAGCGGTGGTTCATGCGATTCATTTTGCGGCTGATTTCAGAGCGAAATTTGGAAAAGACGTGTATATTGATTTGTTAGGATACAGAAAATATGGTCATAACGAAGGAGATGAACCAAGATTTACGCAGCCTAATTTGTATAAAACAATTTCCAAGCACCCGAATCCGAGAGAAATTTATAAAGATAAATTACTGAAAGACAACGTAACATCCAACGATGTGATCGCTAAAATGGAAACGGAATTCAAAGCACTTTTAGATAAAGACTTTGATGCTTCCAAAGAAATTGAAAAGAACGTAATGGACGTTTTCATGGCAGATGACTGGACGAATTATCCGATTGGAAAAAGAGGAGCAGTTCAGGAACCTGTTGATACAAAATATGATCTTGAAAAGCTGAAAGAACTTGCCGTTAAAATGTCTACACTTCCGGCAGACAAAAAGTTCTTAAATAAAATTACAAGACTTTTCGAAAACAGATTAAAAGCAATTGAAGGGAACTCTTTAGACTGGGCTCTTGGAGAATGGCTGGCTTATGCAACGCTTCTTGTTGAAGGTCACAATGTAAGAATTTCCGGTGAAGATGTGGAAAGAGGAACATTCTCTCACAGACACGCAGTTGTAAAAACGGAAGATACTGAAGAAGAGTATATCCCGTTAAGACAGGTTTCTGAAAGCAGATTCGATGTATTCAACTCTCACCTTTCCGAGTACGGAGTTCTTGGTTTTGATTACGGTTATGCCATGGCTTCTCCTAATACTTTAACGATTTGGGAAGCGCAGTTCGGAGATTTCGTGAACGGTGCGCAAATTATAGTAGACCAGTATCTTGCAGCAGCAGAAGAAAAATGGAAAATTCAGGACGGTTTGGTGATGTTATTGCCTCACGGTTCAGAAGGACAGGGGGCAGAACACTCTTCAGCAAGACTGGAAAGATTTTTAACCCTTTGTGCGAATGAAAACATGGTGGTTGCAAACATTACTTCCCCTGCTAACTATTTCCACCTGTTAAGAAGACAGTTGAAATGGGCATTCAGAAAGCCATTAATTGTAATGAGTCCGAAATCATTGTTAAGACATCCGAAAGTGGTTTCTCCGCTTGAAGATTTCGCTAACGGAGGTTTCCAGCCGGTTTTAGACGATCCTTCTGCAAATCCTAAAAAAGTAGAAAAATTAGTACTTTGTTCAGGTAAATTATACTTCGAATTATTAGCTAAAAAAGAAGAATTAAACGCTGAAAATATTGCACTGGTAAGATTCGAGCAGTTATATCCGCTTCAGACAGATGCTATCGAAGCAATCTTCGAAAAATATTCAAACAGAAAAGAATTGGTTTGGGCTCAGGAAGAACCGGAAAATATGGGAGCATGGTCTTATATCCTAAGAAACTTCAGAGAAACAGGAATCAACGTTATTGCTCCGGTTCCAAGTGGTGCTCCGGCTCCGGGAAGTCACAAAATGTTTGAGAAAAATCAGAATGCAGTAATCAACAGAGTATTCGACAGAAACGATGCTCCGGTAAAAAGACCTGTAACCGCTTAATTAAAAATAATAATCAATAAAAAAATAAAAAATACGATATGTCAGTTTTAGAAATGAAAGTTCCTTCACCGGGCGAATCAATTACAGAAGTTGAAATCGCAACTTGGCTTGTAAAAGATGGTGATTATGTAGAAAAAGATCAACCCATCGCTGAAGTAGATTCAGATAAAGCTACTCTTGAATTGCCTGCTGAACAAAGTGGTGTAATCACTCTGAAAGCTGAAGAAGGTGACGTTGTACAAGTAGGACAGGTGGTTTGTTTAATCGATATGGATGCTGCAAAACCTTCAGGAAGCGCTGCTTCTGCTGCTGAAGCTCCAAAACAGGAAGAGGCTCCTAAAGCGGCTGAACCTGCTAAACAGGAAGCTCCCGCTCCACAACCAGCTGCTCAACCGGTAGCTGCTGCAACGCAGACGTATGCAACAGGTGCTCCTTCTCCTGCGGCTAAAAAAATTCTTGACGAAAAAGGAATGGATGCTTCACAGGTTTCAGGAAGCGGAAGAGACGGAAGAATTACTAAATCAGACGCTGAACTGGCTGCAGTTCCTGCATTGGGAGGAAACCCTGTTACCGCTACAGGTTCCAGATCTACAACTACGACTAAACTTTCAGTTCTTAGAAGAAAAATCGCTCAGAGATTAGTTTCTGTAAAGAATGAAACGGCAATGTTAACAACTTTCAATGAAGTTGACATGTCTGAAATCTTCAGATTAAGAAAATTATATAAAGAAGAATTTGCTCAGAGACACGGAGTAGGACTTGGTTTCATGTCTTTCTTTACAAAAGCGGTAACAAGAGCTTTACAGATGTATCCTGATGTAAACGCATCCATCGACGGAGATTTCAAAGTAAACTACGATTTCTGCGATATTTCAATTGCAGTTTCTGGTCCGAAAGGATTAATGGTTCCTGTATTGAGAAATGCTGAAAATATGTCTTTTGCAAGCGTTGAAGCCAACATCAAAGATTTAGCGACCAAAGTAAGAGACGGAAAAATCACTGTTGATGAAATGACAGGCGGAACATTCACCATTACAAACGGTGGAACTTTCGGATCCATGATGTCTACACCTATCATTAACCCTCCTCAATCTGCAATCTTAGGGATGCACAACATTATCCAGAGACCGGTTGCGGTTGACGGACAAGTGGTAATTCGTCCGATGATGTACGTTGCGATGTCTTATGACCACAGAATTATCGACGGAAAAGAGTCTGTAGGATTCTTAGTTGCAGTAAAAGAAGCAATCGACAATCCGGTTGGTATCTTAATGAACGGAGACGAAAGAAAAGGTCTTGGATTATAATTATTGATAAAAATTATAGTATAAATATAAATCTCGCCTCAAAAAGGCGAGATTTTTGTATCTCTTGTAATAAATACTAAGATGATGTTTTCTAAAATGACCTCCAATATCAAAGTTTCAGTAATACCTGAATATGATAGCAAAAACAGTTATCCGTCCGAAAACAGACACGTTTTTAAATACAACATCGTTATTGAAAACGAAGGAAGTTTTCCGATAAAAATTCTTAAAAGAAAATGGCTGATCTTCGACGTAGGCTTCGGATATACAGAGATCATCGGGGATGGCGTAATCGGCTTGACTCCTGAGATTCCTACAGGCGAAAATTTCGCTTATTTCTCCAATGTGATGCTTCGTTCCGGAGTGGGAAATATGAGCGGAAAATACCTTGTAAAAAATATGGAAACGCAGGAAAGCTTTGAAATTGATATTCCTAAATTCAATCTTTTATCAGAAGTTTTAAGCAATTAAAATTCCAAAATCTGGAAATTAAATTCTGTATTTTGGAATTTGGCTGTTTCAATTCGAAGGAATAGCAAAAAGATTAAAGTTTTTTTATTTTTAATTTCATCAGATCATTCACCTCTTCATTGCTTGTGAGAAACAGTTTTTCAAAAGCCAGTAAAGATATTTTAGCACAAACCTCTGCATCGTCACCCGCTCTGTGATGGTTAAAACTGATCTGGTGGTATTCAGCAAGATGTTTTAATCCATATCTCGGAAGATAATTCCATGATTTTTTAGCTAACTGAATACTGCAGAGATAGTTGAGTTTTGGAGTAAACATTCCATAATGATTCAGACATCCGCGAAGTACACCTGCGTCAAATCCTGCGTTATGGGCAATCATTAACGTTCCGTACATCATTTCTTCCACTTCATACCAGATTTCATCGAAAGTAGGAGCATCTTTTACATCATCTGGAAGAATACCGTGAACATCCACATTAAACGGGCTGAAATAAGGAAAACTAGGAGGTTTGATGAGCCATGTTTTAGTCTCAATGATTTTTGAATCCTGCACAACACAGATTCCAAGCTCACACGCGGAATTTCGCTCGTGAGTTGCCGTTTCAAAATCTATTGCGCAGAAATCCATAAATAAAGTTTATAGTTTTGAGTAAGGGATCAAATTTTCTTTTTATCCCCTAAAAAATGTTTGAAAACAAGCCATTTGGCTTGGTAATAATCTGTTTTCTGATGTTTCTGACGGCGTTTTAAAGTGCCGGGAATCTGCGCATAAAATCCAAAATGCCCTCTTAAAACTGCCCAAAAATGGGAAATTCCATTTTTATAGGCAAAATAAAACGATGCAGCGCCGTCTAAACACAGCCTGAAAAAAATCAGCCAGATTAATTTTGGAAAAGGCAGGTTCTTTAATAACATCGAAAAGTTATTTCGGATATTTAAAAAAGTTTTCTGTGCACTTTGCTTGTTTAAAGTTCCTCCGCCAACATGATATACTTTTGATTTTCCGGTGTAAAAAACTTTCTTTCCCGAATTAATCAGTCTCCAGCAAAGATCAATTTCTTCCTGATGTGCAAAAAACCGTTCATCAAAACCTTTCTGCTCCCAAAAATCTTTGCTTCGAATAAATAAACAGCATCCGGAAGCCCAGAAAATTTCCGTTTCATCGTCATACTGCCCTTTATCTTCTTCCAGATCATCAAAAACTCTTCCTCTGCAATACGGATAACCCAAATTATCAATCAAACCGCCTCCTGCACCGGCAAATTCAAAATAATTTTTATTGTTGTAGGAAAGAATTTTTGGCTGAACCGCGGCAATGGAAGAATCTTTTTCAAAGAGTTCCAAAACAGGATCGATCCAGTTTTCGGTAACCTCCACGTCGGAATTCAGAAGACAGTACAATTCATTTTTAATTTCTTTTAAACCTTCATTGTAGCCTCCTGCAAAGCCGTAATTTTTATTGTTTTTAATAATCTGTACCGAAGGAAAATTCTTTTGAAGAAAATCGACAGAATCATCGGTGGAAAGATTGTCAACGACATAAATATCAGCATTTTGAGAAAACTGAACAACATTGGGAAGAAATTTTTCCAGCCAGCTTTTTCCGTTCCAGTTTAAAATAACGACTGCTAATTTTTTCGACATTAGAAATTAAATTTTTTCTGAATCAAAAGTTTTTATAGAATCCTGATATTTCCATTTTCTGTGCGACCAAAGATAGTTATCGGGTCTTTTATTCAACGTATTTTCCAATAGTTTATGGAATTTTTTCACCACTTCATTTTCCACAAATTTTTCTCCGTCCGGATAAATTCTGTGATAATTAACCTGATAATAACCGCGTTTTACCTTCTTCATTTCACAGTAAATGAACGCCAGATCCATTCTTGTTGCCAATTTATCATAACCAATGAAAACCGGAGTTCTCTGGTTTAAAAATTCTAAACCGTAATTAACGTGGGAAAAGTGGGGTGTCTGGTCTGCCACAAACATATAAGCAGAACTGCCTTTGCTTTTGGATCTGAAAATGTGCATGATTACTTCATTCGCTTCCAGTGCTTCATTCCCGAATTTATTACGGACTTTTTTCATCTGGTTTTCCCAGAAATCACTGTTCACTTTTCGGTAAACAGGATGACAATGATCCTGCGGAATTACTTTTGCCAGTGCATTGATCCATTCCCAGTTAAAAACATGTCCCGCAAGCATAATCACATTTTTTCCTTCGGCTTTTGCCTCATGAAAAACTTCCTGATTGATGTGCTGCATTCTTACCCGCGATTCTGTTTCGGAAATACTGAAAGATTTTACCGTTTCTACAAGATAATCGGAAAAGTTGAGATAGAATTTCTTCCGGATCTCTGCAATTTCTTCATCCGTTTTTTTGGGAAAAGAATTCTTCAGGTTTTGGGTAATTACATTTTTTCTGTAGCCGACGATATAATGATTCAGAAAGAAAATAATGTCTGAAAATACATACAAAACTTTCAGGGGAAGTTTGGAGATCAGATATAATATTTTGATAAGGAAATTCATAAAACATGCAAATTTACGTATAATAAAATTATGGTTCTATTTTTGCTTACAAATAGTATTATTTTTTTATTTTTAACGTATGAAAAAATTATCATTAATAGCATTTATGGGGTTAAGCTCTATCGCTTTCTCCCAGAATACCAATACCATAAGACAGGAAGACAAAAGCAAAGAAGAAAAGGCGTTATTGGTAAAGACAGATCATGCCGAACTGGATGCCAAGAAAAAAGCGGCAGAAGAGAAGGCAAAGCTTCCAAAACCTTACGATCCGAAAGCGGATGCAGAAAAAGATATACAGAATCTTATTGCAAAAGCGAAAAAGGAGAAGAAAAACATCATGATTCAGGCAGGAGGAAACTGGTGCATCTGGTGTTTAAGATTCAATCAGTATGTACAGACTACTCCGGAACTTAAAAAACTAGTGGACGACAATTATGTATATTACCACCTGAATTATTCTCCGGAAAACAAAAACGAAAAGATATTTGCGAAATATGGCGATCCGGGAACAAAATTCGGATATCCGGTTTTCATCGTTCTGGATCAGAATGGTAAAATGATCCACGTTCAGCAGAGCGACGTTTTAGAGGAAGGAAAAGGATACAGCCTTGAAAAAGTAAAAGAGTTTTTCAACGTCTGGTCTCCAAAATCATAATCATAACCGGGAATTTCTCCCGGTTTTTTTATTTAAATAATATTCCTTACCACAATTTTCACCGGATGATACAGTAAAATAATCACTGCGGTAATTAAAGCCAGCCAGAACAATCCTGTAAAAATCTCCATATTGGAAAGAAGAATTGCCTGTGAATTTATTTTTGACTTAAAGATTCTGGCAGTGACAGACAAAGAGTCATTAACCGGAAGTTTCGAAATGGTATTTCCAAAAATCTGGTTCCATTGCGACGCGAAAATCGGGTTTGTGCTTACAAATTCCGAGCTTAAAGAATCGGAATGTTTTAGGGTTAAAAAAAGCATCAGATTCTGCATCAACGCATAGCCGATTGCTGTGGTCCAGAATCTTGTGGCGGTTCCTACTGCGGTTGCATTGGAAACGTACTGTTCCGGCATTCCTGCGATTAAAAAGAACACAAGCGGAGTAAAAAGCAAGCCTTGTCCGACTCCCTGAAGAAACAAGGGTGGACAAATCGTCTGAAGCGTTGTATCCGGATAAAAAGTATAGGTAAACCATGCGCTGTCTATGGCTAAAATTAAAAATCCGGTAAAAAATACAAGCCTTGAAGAAGCACCTTTCGTGATGCATAATGCGGACAGAAAAACGCCCAGAAGACTTCCTGCAACGTTCCAGTACTGAACTTCCACAATATAATCCCACTGCCATTTCCAGACAACAGCCATCACGCTGTATACATTGTTGATGGAAGCTCTGAGAATATAAAAGATAAAGAAAAGAATAACGCCTACAATTACATTTTTTGAGCTGAAAACTTCAAAATGAAAAAACGGGCGCGGCTGATTTCTCTGTTTCAGCATAAATAATCCTCCAAAAATCAGGAACAGTAAAAAACAGAATACAATACTATCGGATTCAAACCACATCAGTCTTTTTCCGTAGATCAGCGCGTAACCTCCTGCCTGAAGACATCCCCAAAGCAAAAACCAGCTTGTAATATCAAGCTGATACAAAGGTTTTTTCGGGAAAAATCTGTTTTTATTGAAAATAGCAAAAGCCATCACCAATACAAAAACGTGAAAATAGACCATCATGAGAATCATGTGTCGGAAATCATAGTTTTCTATGCTTGATTTCAGCAGGGAAGAGGTTAATGTTCCGCCTGTAAGAATAATGGTGTACATAAAAAGATAGGCAATTTCTTTGGCGTGTTTTGTCTTTAATTCAGCCACAATAAGCGGGAGAAATATAGCGCCTTCCAGAACTCCGAAAATTCCTTCCAGAAAACGGATGATAAGAATAATATGATAATCATGCGTAACGGAAAGTCCGTAAAGAATAAGTACCGAAGCGGAAGACATCAGCAAAGTGTAGTATTTTACGCTGAAATATGCCATAAAACGCTGTATTACCAAAAGCGTGACCACAAATGTTCCGTACATCAGGATCATTAAATACTGAATGTCATCGGAATCTGCATCCATGAAAGAAGCCGTAAAAGCACTGTTGGAATGCAGAAGCGACAGCAGCATCAGATGCGGAAAAAGCGCGAGAATAAGAAGCGGAAGTTTCAGCCACTGCGGAACCCATGTATGATAAACTGAATTGTGATGCATGATTAATTGAATAAAAAAAATAAAAAATTGCGAAAAGACAGAAAATTGTAAAAAAAAGGTAAGATGGCAAAATTGTATTCTGCCTTTTCGCTAAAAATAATTGATTGGTTAATTAAAAATCCGAGAAAAGAAATTTGAAAATTCAAATCCGAGAAAAATGAAAACACTAAAAAAGCTCAAACCCTTTCACTCTCAAACTCTCAAACACTCAAACTCTAAATCTTCTTAGCACTCACCAGAACATTCATTCCGGAAAGCAATTTTTCATTGTTTTGATTTTTATCGAGAATGATTTTTACAGGAAATCGCTGCTCTATTTTTACAAAATTTCCTGTTGCATTGTCCGGCTTTACCAAGGAAAACTGGGAGCCTGAAGCAGGAGAAACCGAAACGATTTTTCCTTTAAATTCCACATCAGGATACGCATCTGCGGTGATAATGACTTCTTTTTCCTGATCGATTTGCCCTAACTGCGTTTCTTTATAATTGGCAACAATCCATTTTTCTTTGCTTACGATCTGAACCAAAGCCTGACCTTCTTTGATCAACTGACCTTCCTGAATGGTTTTCTTTCCTACCCAACCGTCGTAAGGTGCGGTAACAAAAGTGTAGGAAAGAAAAAGCTTCGCATTGTTAAGATTGGCAGAACTTTGCTGTACCTGGCTTTTTACCGGAGCGATTTTCGTTTTTTGCTCACTAACGCCTGCTTTTACTGCGTTCTTTTGCTGTTCTAAAGCTGATAGACTCGCTTTTGCCTGTTCATACAAGGCTTTTGCATTTTCAAACTGCTGATCGGTTGCTGCATCTTCATCCACTAAATTTTTATATCGTTTAAAATCCTGTTCGGTTTTCCAGATGTCGATTTTGGCAGAAGCAATTTTTGCATCAATAATTTTAGTGTCACTTTCTTTCGTATTCACTCCGCTTTCGATGGTGTTGATATTATCTGAATTGGCATGGAGACCGGCTTCCGCTATTTTTACCTGATTGATAAATTCGCGGTTGTCGATGATAACTAAAGTATCGCCTTTATGCACAAACTGGTTTTCATTGAATTTTATTGTCTTTATAAACCCCGAAACTTTGCTGGAAACCGGTGTAATGTACTGTTCGATCTGCGCATCGTTGGTCGTTACATTTTTTCTCGAAAAAAGATAGAAGCTTAACATTCCTGTTATTCCGCTGATGATAAGAATCCACGCCAAAACGCTGATGATTTTATTGATTCTTTTTTCCTTTTGTGTTAATTGTTTCTTCGCCATAGTTTTATAAATTTCCAATCGTGTACTGGAGTTGGTAATATTTTAGTTGTCGGTTGATTTTTACGGAAATAAGGTTGGATTGCGCTTCCAGATAGGCATTGTCGGCATCAATGAGTTCGGTAATTAAACTTAGCTTATTCGCATATTTGGTCTTCACGATCCTGTAATTTTCTTTTGCCTGATTGATCGCTTCTTCTGCAATAATTACCTTCTGTTCCGTTTCTTCGAATTTTTTGAAAGCTTCATACACTTCGTGCCGGATATTTTCTTCGTTTTCTTCGATCTGCAATTGGGCAAGAGTTATATTTTCTTTTGTTTCCTGCATTTTGTATTTATTTTTATACAGATTTTCGATGGGATAGGTAAGATTGATACCGATCATTCCCAAACGGTACGCATAAGGTTCGGGCGGAAAAAACATCATGTTGGGATATTTTAAAAAGTACTCTCCACCTGCGGTAATTTTCGGTAAATAATTCGCTTTGGTAATTTTCTGATCCAGTTCTTTCAGAGTGAGATTTTTATTGGCAATTTCTACCGATTCGTTTTTATGTAAAGCGGTTTCCGTTAATTCATTGATGTAAGGGATTTCTGCATTCTCAGAAATTAAGTCTTCTGTTTCCACATGCATTTCCTGATTTTCAGGAAGGGAAAGCATCGTTTTTAGCTTGTGTTCTGCAATCTGAATATAATTATCCAGTTCTGTCCGGCTCATTTTATGGTTAGAGAGCTGTAAAGAGGTTCTCAGAACTTCGTTTACCGTAACCACACCGTTTGCTTTCAATGCTTTTACCTGTTTGATGTTTACGGAATCTTCTTTCATTTTATCATTAATTAAACGCTGTTGTTCTTTTAAATGATGAATCTGGAGAAAGGCGGTGATAATTTCCATCTTTAGCTGTCTCTCATTCAGATGGGTTTTAAGAGATGAAATTTCGGTATCAATGACGGCTTTTTTTTCGGTATTTTTAATTTTTCCGCCCATATAAACCGGAATGGAAGCCGAAAGCGTAAAATCGTACATTCCATTGATGATGTTGTACTTTGTTGCTTTTGCAAACACGCCGTCTTCATGCTGAAAAAGATTGGTGACCTGATTGTAGCTTGTGTGAAATTCTACATCGGGAAGCTTTTCCATTTTCAGATCTTTTTCTCTGGTTTCGGACATTTCATCTTTTAAATGGCTGATTTTTATTTTTTTGTTTTGAATTAATCCGATCTCTATTGCTTTTTGCAGACTAAGATGTTGATAATCGGTTATCTGTGCCTGTAATAAATTACTCATAAGTAATAGGCACAACGCAAACCACTGATATCTGTTTGCGTATGATATCATTTTCATAAATATAGTTAAGATTTTTTGCTGAATTGTTTTTGACTCTGCAAATTTACGCGGTGCAGCTTCGGACATGATTTGTGAAAACAGAAAAAAATTTGCTCATTTACGCCATATTGAAATTTTCTCTTTACCTTTATTGAATGAACGAAAGTCATTTTAAAGCAGTAGAAGAAGCAGATTCGGAATTTTACGTTTATCATGTGCTTACCGGAAAGGTGAAAACCGAAATCCATTATCACAGTTCGGCTCAGTTGGTTTATGCAGAAGGCGGAATTGTGCATATTTTCACTGATCTGAAACACTGGTATTTACCGGCAAGATGTTTTATGTGGATTCCTGCCGAAACACCGCATTATATTTTCTCTACGAGTCCGAAAGTGGATCTGTACAATTTTTACTTTAAAAAAGAAGACAACGAAAATGGCTTTTTTGATGAAATTAATATTTATTCGGTAAGTCATCTTCTTCGGGAGATGATTTTGTACACTAAATACTGGGATGGGAAAATCACAAAGAATGACGGAGTAAAATATGATTTTCTTAAAGCGTTAAAAGGGATTTTACCTGAAAAAAGGGATAAAAAACTTGCATTTCCGGTTCAGCATCCTTTTCCGAATGACGAAATGCTTCTGAAGGTGGCACAGTATATTCATGCGAATCTGGAAAAGCCTTTAAGTATAGAATCTACGGCAAAAGAATTCGGGATGAGTACAAGAACGCTTTCCAGAAAGTTTAAGGAAATTCTGGGCATGAATTACGTCCGTTTTTTACGTGCGCTGAGAATTACCCGTTCTCTGGAACTGATGCTGGAAGGGAAGTACAATATGTATGAGATCGCGATGATGGTGGGATACAACAGTTTGTCTTCTTTCAGTAATATTTTTAAGAAGGTGATCGGGGTTGCTCCGACGGATTATCTTCAGAAGCTGAAGGGAGAGGAGTGATTTTGAGTTGGAGAGTTGTAGGGTTTGAGAGTTTGAGAGTGGGAGGGTTTTTGTGTTTTTTCTAAATACTAATGACATAAATTTTTTTCATGAAAGCATTAATTAAATTTCTGCTTCATTCTTTATTTTTTGGAGAGATAAGTGCTGTGAAAACGTATTAGTATTGATTAATGAGAGGAAATTTTAGCCCCGATTGTAATGAAAATCCTTTTTTGAAAAAAAAGATTGCAATGGAAAGCGGGAAATAGCTCCTGAAAAATATAGAGATGTTCTTTTTGAGGGTAGATTTCTCCTTCGTCGAAATGACAGATGTGTTGATGTAATAATAAATTGTTGTGAAAGATTGCTTCGTCGCTTCAGAACTACGTTCGCAGACCTTCAGTCTGTTCGCAATGGCACAAAAAAACCACTTCGGTTGAAGTGGTTTATATGTTGAGAAAATCTCGTCTTGATTAAGCTTCTTCAGAAGATGCTTCTTCTTTTTTAGCAGGAGCTGCTTTTGGAGCTTCAACCGGAGCATCAGATACAACATCGAATTCGTAGTTGTACTCAACGTTTCTGTGAAGTCTAACAAGAGCTGAGAATTTACCTGTTCTCTTGATTGTGTTTCCAGGAATTTTGATGTATTTTTTATCTACAGATACACCTGCTTTTCCTAGAGCTGCAGCTAAATCTGCATTGTTGATAGAACCGAATAATTTATCACCAGTACCAACTTTTGCAGGAATTGTGATAGAAGTTTTCTTTAATTGCTCTACTACAGCGTTTGCAGCAGCAACCAATTTAGCTTCTTCTTCTTTTCTAGCCTCCAAAGTAGCTTCTAAAGCTGCAATGTTTTTAGGAGTAGCTAATAAAGCGTACCCTTGAGGAATAAGGAAGTTTCTTGCATAACCAGGCTTTACGCTTACTGTGTCGAATTCAAGACCTAAGTTTTCTACGTCTTTTTTTAGGATAATGTTCATTGTTGTTGTCCGTTTTAGAGTTTGGAGCTCCGGATTTTATATTCCGGTTTACTCTTCACATCGTTAGAATTTATAAATTAATTCAGCAACAAAAAGCCAAAAGCGAGAAGCTAATGGCTAATTGCAATTTTTTTATTTTAATAAGTCAGCTACGTATGGTAGTAACGCCAAGTGTCTTGCTCTTTTGATTGCAGCAGAAACTTTTCTTTGGTATTTTAAAGAAGTTCCTGTGTATCTTCTTGGTAAGATTTTACCTTGCTCGTTTACGAACTGTAATAAGAAATCAGCATCTTTGTAATCAACGTGCTTAATTCCGTATTTTTTGAATCTACAATATTTCTTTTCAGATTTTGTATTGATATCAAGCGGAGTAAGGAATTTTACTTCAGATTCTCCTCCAGCTGAGGCTTGTTTAGCCATTTCGTCTATTGCCATTGTCTTGTCTTTTAAAAATAGGGTTAATAATTAAGCTTTAGCTGCTTTTACTTTTGCTCTTCTAGTTACAGCATAGTCAACAGCGTGTTTGTCTAGTTTTGTAGTAAGGTAACGGATTACTCTCTCGTCACGCTTGAATGCCAATTCTAAATCAGCAACTACAGAACCTTCACCTTTAAATTCGATTAAAGTGTAAAATCCGTTCTTTTTCAATTGGATCGGGTAAGCTAATTTTTTTAATCCCCAGTTTTCTTTAGCAACGATTTCGCAGTTCTTTTCTTTAATAAGATCTTCGAATTTTTTCACTGCTTCCTCCACCTGTGCATCAGATAGAACGGGAGTTAAAATGAAAACAGTTTCGTAATTGTTCATAATGTTAAAAAATTTGTTAATTATTTCGAGGTGCAAAAGTAGAGAATATATTTGTAATATGCAATACGAAAGCGAATGTTTCTGAAAAATTGTTGATGGAGAATTGTTATCAGTTCATGGTTTTTGTTTTTTTATAAATGAACTTTAAACCTCAAACCCTGAACTCTAAATACTATTGTCTTTTCTGATCTCCGTTAAAAAATTCACTTTTATGACGTCATATAAAGAATGTCGGCTTACCAAAATGGAGGCAATGGAAGACACCATTCCGGCTAACATAAGATGAAATATTAAAGAATGTCTGTCCGTCATTTCCAGAACAATGATTGCCGATGTAAAAGGCGCTCTTGTAATTCCGGTTAAAAAAGCAACCATTCCTGCCAAAACAACAACATTGGTTTCATTCGGGCTTAAATGAATGAATCCTGAAATAACAGAACCAATACTTGCTCCGGCTGTTAAAGCGGGGGCAAAAATTCCTCCGGCGCCGCCGGAAGTGAAGGAAAGGGCAGGACCCAACATTCTTAAAACCGGAACGTACCAGTCTTCATGTTTTTCTGAAGTAAAAAGAACGCGTTCCATGATTTCTTTTCCGGAGCCTAATATTTCTCTGTTGATGAAAAAGGCTATAGAAGCGATGATCAGAGCGCAGAAAATTAAAAATGCTACGTTCGCACGGTCTGTTTTAAGTTTTCTTTTCTTCCAGTCATTCATTTTAAGCATGATTACGGAGAGCTGACTGGCTAAAATTCCGGCAATTCCGCCCACTAAAATGATAGGAAACATGACCATTAAAGAAACGTCATTTGTTTTTGGATATCCCAAATAAAGGTAAGAACCTGCCAAAGTCTGCGCCGTTAAACCCGCAATGATAACTGCGGTAAACAGAGCGGTTTTAAAATAATTGATATGGGTTTTGGAAAGTTCTTCCACAGCGAAAACAATTCCGCCCAAAGGTGTGTTGAAAGCTGCTGCAAGTCCCGCTGCTGCACCCGTCATAATCATATTTTTCTTTGAAATTTTCGGCCACCATGCGGGAAGGTATTCGTTTACTTTTCTGAAAACAGAACCTGCAATCTGAATCGTAGGACCTTCACGACCGACTGCACCGCCTCCGATGACCAAAACCAAAGAGGAAAGGATTTTAAAAACAATAATTTTTAAGCTTAATAAACTTCTGATTTTTCTGTGCTCTTTCGGATTGGCGAGTTCTACAGCCGCCATCACCTGCGGAATTCCGCTTCCTTTTGCATTCGGGGCAAATTCTTTTACGAGCCACCATGAGACAACAAAACCAATCGGGGCAATTATGAAGATCATCCACGAATGCCAATCCAGAATAAAATGCAGAAGATTTTCTCCCCATGCAAAAATTTTGGCATACATCACCGCTACAAATCCCGTAATTACGGAACCGATCCAGAAAGGAATTGCCTGAAGCAGATTGTACTTCAGTTGTTCGTTTCTAATATTGTCAAAAGATTTTTTTAGAGATCTTCGGATGATGACTATTATTTTCAGCATTTAATTGTTGGTAGCAAGATTGATGATAAAAATAAGGAATTTATATTTCTTCTAAAAATTTTGCCACCAGTAAAGCGTTTTGTACAGAAAGTTCTTTAGGCAAGGCGAAGCTTAATAGGTTGTTTTTAATTTCCAGCTTAAAATTTTCATCAGGAAATGATTTTATAACTTCCTTTCTTCCGGAGTTTAAAAAGGATTGGGTTTTAAAAGGATCGCTTCCCAAAACATAAAAATCTTTAAAATCACGGTCTTTAAAATTAACAGTAAAGCTGTTGAATATTCCTGCAATTTTATCTGCCCATTTCTTTCTGCTGACTGAAATAAATCCAAAATCACTGCTTAGTTTTTTCATTCCCCAGATTTGCAGACTGTCATACGAAGTTGTTGTGCGTGCTCCTTTTGCGTTGGTTCCTATTTTGCTGACGATAAAGAGATAAAAAGAATTCTGTCTGTTGTTATCCGTAATGAAATAGCCTATTTTGGGAGCAAAAAGCGGTATTCCTTCACCGGAATTAAATTCATGAAAAGGGGAGTTTTTAATTTCAATAACGGCGATATCGTAAATTTCAAAAAGTTTGTCATAAACCTCAAATATGAGATTTTCTTCTTCTTTTGAAAAATCGAAAAGTTTTTTAACATTGAGTTTTCTGAAATCCAGTTCCACGGTGAGAAGGTTTTTTTAGTTTAGACAAACTGAGAATTAAAGTTAAATGTTAATTATTTTTTCATTAAATCTTGTATTTTGTTGACCATATTTTCTGCGTTGGTATTTTTTGGGTTTAATGCTAAAGATTTTTTATAATTTTCTAAGGCTAAAGTATAGTTTTTAATTGAAAAATAACCTTCTCCCAAACTGTCAAAAGCATTCGCCGACTGAGGATTTTCTTTAGCATTTAACGCAAAAACTTTTACTGCCTCATTAAATCTGGAATTTCTCATTAAAATATAACCGATATTATTCAAGGTATCTTCAAAATTCCATTTTGAATCTTTTGCTTTAATGGAATAATAATTTTTTTCAGCATTTGGATTGTTTGGCTTAGCAAATTCAGTAATAATTGATTCTTCTGCTAACAGAAAATTATCTGTTAAATTTTTATCCACGATGGATGCAATATGATTTATGATGTGATATTGTTCTGGAAAAAAGTTATAACCGTTTGACATCATGATTATTGCCATATTATTTTGTGGATAAAATCTGAAAGCGCTCACATTTCCTCCAGAAAAACCGTAAGACGAAATATTATTCACTTTATTGATTTCCCAGCCGTATGCAAAGACATCTTTTTTATTTCCATATTCAAATGGTTGCCACATCATGTCTTTTGTTTTTTGATTCAGGAAGTCATTTTTACTTAAATGGCTGCTCCATTTTAAAAATGCAGGCAGAGTAATGGCTATACCGTTTCCGGGATATGCTTTTTTTCCTTCAACATCTTTAGATTTTACATATTTTTTAGTCTCCGAATTGAAATTGTATTTTATAACACGGTTCGGAATTTTTTCAAGAGCATTTGACGAATAAACAACCTGATTTTTTACATCAAAAAATTGACTACTTAGAATAAAATCTTCAAAAGATTGTCCTGTAATTTTTTCAATAATCATAGAGAGAAGCATATAATTCGTTTGATTATATCTGAATTCGTTCCCTGTTGTAAAATCCATTTTCTCTTTGCTCAACCGTTCAATAGTTTTAGAACCTGAATATTCCGGCAGAATATCACTGAAAGCAATAAAATCCGGTATTCCGGAAGAATGGGTCAAGAGATTTTTCACCTTTACATTTTGCCATTCTTGGGGTAGATTTTCAACGTATTTTGAAACATTTTCTTCTAAAGATAATTTTCCTTGTTCTATTAATTGAAAAACACCAACGTCAGTCATTAATTTTGAAGTAGAATATATCCTGAACATTGAACTTGGACTTACTTTTTTAGCATCTTCCAAATTTTCCGTACCGTAATATTGCTCAAAAATTACTTTACTATCTTTTACAACACCAATTGCTAAACCTGGAATCTGATTTGCTTTAATGGCTTCTTTTACGTAATTATCAATTAATGTAAACTGATTGGCTTGCTGCGAAAAAGAGACGGCAGAAATATTTAAGGCAAAAGTTGCCAGAAGAATTTGTTTCATATTTTGAGAATATAGGTTCTTGCTTTTATTTAAAGACAGTTAAAAAAAGCATTCTATTACATGGTTTGTCTGGATTTGGTATAAAATGTTACAAAGTTTTTCAAACAAAAAACCTCCGAAAAAAATCGAAGGTTTTATATTGTAAAGATGTTTCGATAAGCTTAATATGACAATTACATCATTTATCACTTATCATTCATCATTTATAATTATATTTCTGTATTCAGATCCCAGTTTTCAAGGTAATCATGAACATGTTTAAGCATCATTCCGCCTAGAGAACCATCTACAACTCTGTGGTCATATGAGTGAGACATGAACATCAGGTTTCTGATTGCAATTACATCTCCGTCCGGCGTTTCAAGAACGGCAGGTTTCTTAACGATAGCTCCGATTGCCAAGATTGCAACCTGAGGTTGAGGAATAATCGGAGTTCCCATTAAGTTTCCGAAGCTTCCTACGTTAGAAATTGTATATGTTGCACCCTGAGTGTCTTCAGGTCTTAATTTTTTGTTTCTTGCTCTGTACGCTAAATCGTTGATTGCTTTTGCCAATCCTGAAAGTGATAACTGATCTGCGTTTTTAATAACAGGAACGATAAGATTTCCGTCCGGTAAAGCTGTTGCCATACCGATGTTGATGTTTTTCTTTTTGATGATATTTTCACCGCTGATCGACACGTTGATCATAGGGAAATCCTGAATCGCTTTCACAACTGCTTTCACGAAAATCGGCATGAACGTCAGTTTTTCACCTTCACGTTTTTCAAAAAGAGATTTGTTTTTATTTCTCCATTTCACAACGTTGGTAACGTCTGTTTCAATGAAAGAGGTAACGTGAGGAGCAATCTGCTTCGCCTTTACCATGTTTTCAGCGATGATTTTTCTCATTCTGTCCATCGGAATGATCTCGTCACCTGCAGCAGCGGTAATGGTTGCCGCCGGAGCTGAAGTCGCAACCGGTTGTGGAGCAGATGCAGTTTGTATAGGAGCAGCCTGTTGAACTGGCTGGTTTCCTCTGTTTTTAACGTACGCTAAAATATCTTCTTTGGTAATTCTTCCTTCCAGACCGCTTCCTTTGATGGTTTTCAGTTCGGTTTCAGAAATATTTTCCTGTTGTGCGATAGATTTTACAAGCGGTGAAAGATAAAGATCTCCCGAAAACTCTGTTGAAGCAGCTACTTTTAAAGGTTCCTCAATGGTTTTTAAGGTTTCCGCGTCCGGAGCCGCCGCCGGAGTTTCCGTTTTTACTTCTTCAGAAGCAGTGTTTCCGCCTTCTCCTTCAATTTCTAAAATAGCAATGGCTTCGCCTACTTTTGCAACTTCGTCTTTCTGTTTCAAAATCTTTACGATTTTCCCCGAAACGGGTGTCGGAACGTCTGAATCTACCTTATCTGTTGCAATTTCTACTACGGAATCATCCTCTTTTACGCTATCACCTTCGTTGAACAACCAGGAGATAATTGTCGCTTCCATAACACCTTCTCCCATGGACGGAAGCAATAATTTGTATTCTGCCATTTTTAATTTTTAGATTTTGACAAATATATAAAAAAAATCGATTTTTTTATGAAATATTAAATTTTAGAAAAATTCAATGTAAATATTTTCGCCCACGTTAAGCCCAAACAGTGATTTTGCCCCGTTTTTTCGGCTTCCTTTGTAGATGGTAAGCTCCAAAAGCTGACTGTCATTGAAGATTGCAGCAGACTGCCCATGAAATTCTGTTTCTCTTTCCCAGTCCGAAACCACTTCCGTATGACTCGAAAAGACTCTTGAAAGTGCTAAGTTTCTGAATTTTATCGTGAAACTTTCGTATCCTTTTGAGATAGTTTCGAAAAGATCTTTGTTAATATTTGATATTATATTTCCGAAATTATCAATGTACGTAACTTCTCCGATAATCATTTTTTCAGATTCATTATAAACAGGTTTTGGAAACAGAAGCTGTTTTGCAGAGTCTATTTTTCTGCCGATCACTTCGGGAAGTCCTCCGTTTGCCAAATGAACGGCTGCAGGAACAAAAACATCTGTAGAAGTAAAATTAACGATATCGTCGAAACGGTTGTTCAAAGTGATTTCGTAGATCGCTTCAGGTTTAATATCAAAAAATATCAAACTTAAAACGCCGTTATCTGCCGCCAGAAAGTAATGTCCGTCGGATTTATATAAAATATTTTTCCTGTTTCTGTTGTGAAAACTGTCTACGGAAACAATATGAATCGTGCCTTTCGGAAAGTGTTTGTACGCATTTCTTACGATGTAAGACGTCTGTATAAGGTTAAATGCCTGTATTTCGTGACTAATATCAACAATATTAACCTTCTGATTCAGAGAAAGAATGCTCCCTTTTACAGCGGCGACTCTGTAATCCAAATTTCCGAAATCTGAAGTGAGGGTTATAATTGACATTGATGGTTGTATAGAATGATAGAAATGCAAATTTATCTAAAATAAAAGGAATGCCGGAAAAATTATGGAAAAGAATTTGATATAAATTTCAAAAAAAGCTTTAAATTTAAAATCTAAAATTAATAATAATACTGCATGTTTGAATTGACATATGATCTTGAGGATATCGATGCGAAAATCTTCTACGGAGTAAATAACCAATTTTTCAACCTTATAAAATCTACTTTTCCCACTCTTAAAATCACTGGAAGAGATCACTATATTTTTGCGATGGGCAATCAGGAAGCTTTGGACATTTTTAAGAAAAAGCTCGATGATATTGTCAATTTTATTTCAAAAAACAATTCTATAGACCTGAAAGATGTTGAAAATCTTCTGAATATTAAAGATGAAAACGAAAAGCAGCTTGTTTTCGATCAGGATATTATTGTAAAAGGCGTTAATGGCAAAATCATCAAAGCCAAAACCACCAATCTTAAAAAACTGGTAAAGGAAACCGAGAAAAAAGACATGGTTTTTGCCATCGGACCTGCCGGAACGGGAAAAACGTATACAAGTGTGGCTTTGGCAGCAAAAGCTTTGAGAGATAAAACGGTTAAAAGAATTGTTTTAACAAGACCTGCGGTTGAAGCAGGGGAGAGCTTAGGATTTTTACCGGGTGATCTTAAGGAAAAGCTGGATCCGTATTTACAGCCTTTGTATGATGCACTGCGCGACATGATTCCTCACGAAAAGCTGGAAGGCTTTATTGAAAAGAAAGTGATTGAAGTGGCTCCGTTAGCGTTTATGAGAGGGAGAACTTTGGATGATGCGTTTGTAATTCTGGATGAAGCCCAAAATACGACCCATTCCCAAATGAAAATGTTTTTAACGAGAATGGGGATGAATGCTAAATTTATCATCACCGGAGATCCTAGTCAGGTGGATTTACCTCCGAAACAGCAATCCGGATTAAAAGAAGCGATGAGAATTCTAAAGGATGTAAAAGAAATCGGTTTTGTTCATTTAACAGAAGAGGATGTAGTAAGACACCCTGTTGTAAGAAAGATTATCCTTGCTTATAATGACGAGGAGAAAAGACAGCGAAACGATTAAACAATTTATCATAATATAATTGAAAAGCAGATTAACAGGTGTTGATCTGTTTTTTATTTTTTAAACACTTCATTGTAATCATTTTGATATTTAAAAAAAAGTGTTATTTTTGCGACTGATTAATAAAAAAAACTATTAACTATGAAGAAATTATTTCTTTTGACAGCAGTCGCTGTTATGGGATTGAGCGCAAAAGCTCAGGAATTCAGATTCGGACCTAAAGCAGGTTTTGCTATGTCAACAATTAAGGTTGATGAAAAGCAAGATGATCTAGAAAAAAGAAACATGGATCCCAAATATACATTTTATATTGGAGGTATGGCAGAATACAAAATCAATGATAATTTTGGTTTCCAGGCTGAAGTGTTATATTCACCTCTTGGAGCTAAAGAAAAAATTGATGGAGTAAACGCAGGAGTAGTATTTGTTGGCGAACAGACAAAAGTTACTTATGGAACTCTTTTATTCCCAGTGTCTGCAAAATATTTCATTACAGAGGGGTTTTCTGTAGCAGCAGGAGCAAATTTTGGAGTTATTCTTTCAGCTAAACAAAAAACTGTAATCGGTTCAGATCTTATCAGTGTAGATGTAACTGATAGCGAAAGCAGTGGCGAAATAGATATTAAGAAACAAACTAAATCTTTAAATATTGCACCTTTTGTTGGTGTAGAATATATGTTAGAGAACGGATTGTTCTTTGACGCAAGGTATAGCTTAGGTGTTTCTAATCTTTCTAATGATGGAAGCGGTGGTAAAGTAACCAATAGCTTTGCTCAAGTGGGTGTAGGATTTAAATTCGGAGGGAACTAAGAATTTATTCTCATAAAAAAATTAAAGCGGTACAGAATTTGTACCGCTTTTTTTCTGTATAAAATGCTACCCCGTTTTTATTATCGGAAAATTCTCTATTCAAAATTTAAAATTATTAAAATGAAAAAACTATTATTGTTAGGTGCTTTTGCATTTTTGGGAGGTCTTACGCAGGCTCAGGAAGGTTTCAGGTTGGGAGCTCATGTGGGGGCACCGCTTGGAGATGCAGCAGATGCGGCGAGTGTAACTCTTGGATTAGACGCAGCTTATATGTGGAATATTACAAAAGGTCTTGACATTGGTGCTACTACAGGATATTCTCATTTTTTCGGAAAAGATAATGTAGACGATTTCGGGTTTGTTCCTGTTGCGGTTTCCGGAAAATACAGATTTAACAAGATTCCGTTGTTCGTAGGATTGGATCTTGGAGCAGGAATTTCTACCAGAAACTATATCAACAGCGGACTTTATGTAGCGCCGAGAGTAGGGTATCAGATGAAAAATACAGAGCTGTATTTAGGATTTCAGAGTGTAAGCAGTAAATACAAAGGTCGTGGTCCTTATTGGTACGGAGACGACCGATTTAACTTCGGAGCGGTTAATTTCGGGGTAAATTTCTTCCTGAAGTAAAATTTTTTAAAATCAACTATAATGAACTCCGATTGCAAAATTGGAGTTTTTTTATTCAAAAAATTATGAAAACGCTAAAAGCCTTTATTTAATAGCTTTTATTGTTGAAAATTGCTAAAAAATACCGATGATATTAATCACATTAACAAATTTTAATATTCAGCATGGTCACTGTAAATTTGCTGTCAGAAAGTATTAAAATTATTAAAAAATGAAAAAGGTATTATTAGCGGGTGCTATCGCACTTTTCGGTTTATCTAACGCGCAAATCGCTAAAGGAACTACATATGTGTCTGGAACTTTAAACTTTGCAGCTACTGAAAACAACAATACAAACATCAAAACTAGTGATTTAACATTAGTTCCTACCATCGGACATTTCGTTGGAACAAACGTAGCAGTTGGAGTTGGAGTTGGTTATGCTTCAAGCGTAGCAAAAAATGAAGGTGCTCTTACTACTACTAAAAGCACTGTTTCTGCATTTGTTGTAGAACCTTTTGCAAGAAAGTACTGGACTTTAGGTGAGAAATTCTACATCTTCGGTCAGCTTTCAGTACCAATGGCTTTCGGAAAAGATAAGCTTGAGAATACTACTTTAAATGTAACAAACACAACAGAAGAGAAATTCAACTCTTTCGGTGTTGCTGTGAAGCCAGGTTTAGATTATTTCTTAAACAAAAACTGGACTATAGAAGCTACAATCGGAGAATTCGGATACAGCAACTTCAAATACAAGAATGCTAAAAGTGTAGATAACTACAACTTCGGTCTTGATTTGGCTTCTGTTGGAATCGGTGTAAAATATGTTTTTGCAAAATAATAAACAAAGCATATAAACTAAAAAGTCCTGAGTTTTACTTAGGGCTTTTTAATCTTTAAAAATAAACTTAAAAATAAATTTTATAACTATGAAAAAATTATTACTGGCGGGTGCTGTTGCACTTTTTGGTTTGTCAAATGCTCAAATGACTAAAGGAGACTGGATAATCAGCGGAAATACAGGAATTGGTTTCAACAACATGGAAACTAAAACAAAGGTGAACGGACAGACTTTTGACGGAACTAAAGTAAGCACTTTTGCTGTTACTCCATCTGTAGGTTATTTCGTAATTGATAAATTGGCTGTTGGAATCGATTTAGGATTTACTAGTGTTACAACTAAAGATAACGGTGACAAGAATACTGTTTCCAGCTTTTCTGTAATGCCGACTGCTACTTATTATTTTGCAAACAGCAGCAAAGTAGTTCCTTTCTTGGGAGCGGGTATCGGTTATGCTTCTAGCAAAACAAAAGAAACTATTTCAGGAACTTCAACAGATTTTACTGCTGACGGTTTAGCATGGAAAGTAAAAGGAGGAGTTACTTATATGGCAACTCAGTCTTTAGGGATTAACTTAGGAGTATCTTTCGATCAGTTCTCGAACAAAGAAACTTATTTCGGTACTGAATTTAAGAACAGAGTAAATACTTTCGGGGTAAACGTAGGTTTCTCTTATTTCATCAAAGCTAAAGCTCAGAAATCTGATAAATAATTCAATTTCTTTCATTAGGATAAACAAAAAATCCGGTTCAGATATGAGCCGGATTTTGTATTTGTAAAACTTAAAGTCTTAGAACCATTCTTTTTGGTTTTGAACATACGTTCTGTCAAATTCTTCATCAGATTTTGTAAGGTAGATGATCCCTTCAATAAATCCAACAATACCAACAATCCCACAAGTTACAAGTCCTAAAACTAATTGAATAATTCCTGCTTTAGTATATCCAAGATAGAATTTGTGAATTGCAAAAGTTCCAAGTAAGATTCCTAAAATTCCTGCAACAACTTTTTTCTCTGATTTGTAAGGTTGATTGTAGTTCCCTTGTTTTTCGTTGAGTTCCATAATAATTATTTTTTAATCGTTTTTTTGTGTTTTATTTGCCGAACATTCCGCCCATTCCAGGCATATTTGGCATTTTGCTCATCATCTGCATCATCTGCTTTCCTTGAGGACCCTGCATCATTTTCATCATTTTACCCATCTGATCGAATTGCTTCATCAATTGGTTAACATCCTCAATTTTTCTTCCTGCACCTTTTGCAATTCTGTTTTTTCTCTGCGTGTTAATGATGGAAGGTTTTCTTCTTTCTTCAGGAGTCATAGAGTAGATGATCGCTTCGATATGCTTGAATGCATCATCGCTGATCTCAACATCTTTGATCGCTTTTCCAACGCCCGGAATCATTCCCATCAAATCCTTCATATTACCCATCTTTTTAATCTGGTTGATCTGCTTTAAGAAATCATCAAATCCAAATTCGTTTTTAGCGATTTTCTTGTGAAGTTTTTTCGCTTCCTCTTCATCAAACTGTTCCTGAGCTCTTTCTACCAAGGAAACAACATCTCCCATTCCTAAGATTCTGTCTGCCATTCTTTCCGGGTAGAAAAGATCCAAAGCTTCCATTTTCTCTCCTGTAGAAATAAATTTAATCGGCTTTTCAACAACAGAACGGATCGTTAAAGCAGCTCCACCACGAGTATCACCGTCTAATTTGGTTAAAACAACTCCGTCAAAATTCAAAGCATCGTTAAATGCTTTAGCCGTATTTACCGCATCCTGACCGGTCATTGAGTCAACAACAAATAACGTTTCGTTCGGCTTGATAAAATAATGAACCGATTTAATTTCGTTCATCATCTGCTCATCAATCGCCAAACGACCTGCAGTATCCACAATCACAACATCATGACCGTTTGATTTTGCAAAATTGATCGCGTTTTCAGCAATTGTGGAAGGATTTGTAGAACCTTCTTCCGTGAAAACCGGAACCCCGATCTGTCCGCCTAAAACTTTAAGCTGATCGATCGCAGCCGGACGATAAACGTCACACGCAACCAAAAGAGGTTTTTTATTTCTTTTTGTTTTTAAATAATTCGCCAGTTTTCCGGAGAAAGTAGTTTTACCCGAACCCTGAAGTCCTGCAATAAGAATTACAGAAGGCTTTCCTGAAAGATTAATACCTTCCTGAGAACCACCCATCAGATCTACCAGCTCATCGTGAACAATTTTCGTCATCAGCTGTCCCGGAGTAAGCGATGTAAGAACGTCCTGTCCTAAAGCTTTATCCTGAACTCTTTTGGTAAGATCCTTTGCAACTTTATAATTAACATCGGCATCCACCAATGCTCTACGAATTTCTTTTACGGTTTCCGCAACGTTGATTTCCGTGATTTTTCCACGTCCTGAAATATTATGCAGCGCTTTGTCTAATTTATCCTGTAAACTATTAAACATATGTATTGTAAATTATAGGTTTGCAAAAATAAGGAAATTTTTAGGATATAAAATGGTCTTCCACGTAATATTATATATAAGGAATAAATTTTAAGATATGATAAAAGTCAAATTATGATAAAATCCGATAGAAAAAGTCTATTTTTGTGTTCAGTTAAAATTAACCTAATAACTGTTAGGTGAAAATTAAATTTAGAATGAAAGCTAATCCCAATATTCTGGTTACGATATTGTTTTTTTTAACATTTTTGATTCATTTCTCATTATGGAAATTTGTTTTCCATCTTGATGAAATCATAATTGTTAAGTTTTATCTTTTTTTAAGCGTAATGTTTATGATGATGATTACACTAATTGTTTTAATAAACAGAGTGGCACCGGAGTTTTTAGGGTTATCTGTGATCGGATTAATCCTTTTGAAGTTCGGATTAATGTATTTAATTAGAAAAAAACTGAACTTTGAAGTTATTCCTGGGTATAAATTTCATTTTATATTGCCGTATTTTGTCCTGACAACACTGCTTACGTACTATGCCATTAAGCTCATCAATTATGACAAAAAACAGTAAAAATATTTATTGAAACTAGAAAAATTATTATATTTTTGCACAACGAAAAAAACCTATCAATGTTTAAGAAATTCGCAGTTTTATTCTACAGTATTTTTGTATTAAACTTAGTATCTGCACAGCATGGTGAAGCTACTGCTGAAGCAGGTTCTGCTACTACAGAGCTTTCTGAGAAAGATAAAGTAAGTAAAGAAAACAAGGAGTATATCGATCATCACTTATTGGATGCTCATGATTTTACATTGATGGTGGATAAAGAAGGTCATCACATTGGTTTTCCTCTTCCGGTTATTTTTTACGATAACGGTTTTCATGCTTTCATGAGTAATGCTAAAGAAGGATTCATGCATGGAGAAACTACAGAAGTTGATGGGGCTTTCTATAAATTGCACCACGAAAAAATTTATAAGACTGATGCGCAGGGGAATTTAGCAGAAGATGCAGAAGGTCACGTAACATCAGAGAAAGTTTTAGATTTATCAATTACTAAAAGTGTACTTATTATTTTATTAACAGCAATCTTCATGATGTTATTATTCACTGGAATGGCTAAGTCTTATAAAAAATCTGCTGTTCCTACAGGTGTTGCCAGATTTTTAGAGCCGTTGGTGATTTTTGTAAGAGATGAAATTGCTATACCAAACATCGGACACAAGTATAAAAGATTTATTGGTTATCTTTTAACTGTATTCTTTTTTATTTTATTTTTGAACGTATTAGGATTAATGCCATTCGGAATTAATGTTACAGGAAATATTACTATGACATTCTTCTTGGCTATCCTTACTTACTTGATTACGACATTCTCTGCTAATAAAGATTATTGGAAACATATCTTCTGGATGCCTGGAGTTCCGGTTCCAATGAAATTAATCATGTTGCCTATCGAACTGTTAGGAACAATTACGAAGCCTTTCGCTTTAATGATCCGACTTTTTGCCAACATGACTGCTGGACACATTGTAGTAATGAGTTTGATCGGATTGATCTATGTATTTAAAAATGTAGTGGCAGGAGTTGCATTCCCTTTCTTAACATTAGTAATTTATTTGTTAGAAGTGTTAGTTGCATTCTTACAGGCTTATATTTTTACAATGTTATCTGCTTTGTTCATTGGAATGGCAGTACAGGAGCATGAGCATGAACACCATGCTGCTCACTAATTTGAAAGTATAAATTAATTATCAGAAACAAATTTTTTAAAATTATATATTATGGAAATCCCTAAAATTGTAGGTGCTGGTATCGTAGTACTAGGTGTAGGTATCGGTCTTGGTAAAATCGGAGCTGCTGCTCTTGAAGCTATCGCTAGACAACCTGAACAATCTGGAAAAATCCAAACAGCTATGCTTATTGCAGCTGCACTTGTAGAAGGTGTTGCGTTTGCTGCTCTATTCGCGGTAAACTAATTAAAACTAAACCACTATCCGTAACGGTTGGTTACAGATAGTGGTTATTTAAGAAAAAAAGTAATAATTATTTATACATTTATATAATGGAATTAATTCATCAGTTTTCATCAGGATTATTTATTATCCAGTCTGTTATCTTTCTGGCATTGTTATTCTTGTTAGGTAAATTCGCTTGGAAACCTATTTTAAAATCTATTAATGATAGAGAAACTTCTATTGTTGACGCTCTTAATCAGGCTACTTTGGCAAGAAAAGAGATGGAAACTTTAAAAGAGGATAACGAAAGAATTATTCGTGAGGCTAAAATCGAAAGAGATGCCATCCTTAAAGAAGCAAGAGAAATCAGAGATAAAATCGTAGGTGAAGCTAAAGATGTTGCTAAAGTAGAAGGCGATAAAATGATTGAAGCAGCTAAGCAAACCATCAATGCTGAGAAAAATGCTGCAATGGCAGACATCAAAACTCAGATTGGTACTTTATCTGTAAACATCGCAGAATCTATACTGAAACAGAAATTAGACAACAGCGAAGCTCAAAACGAATTAGTTCAGAATTATTTAAACAAATCAAACCTTAACTAAGAATGCTTACATCTAAAGTAGCTAAAAGATACGCACAAGGTTTACTTGATTTTACAAATGAGTCAGGTCAAACGGCTACTGTATTTTCTGAAATGAAAGATGTAGTAAAGTTGATGAATGAGTCTCAGGACTTAAAAAAATTCTTCCTTACCCCATACATCGATTCTAAAAAGAAAATAGAAGTAGCAAAAGAGATTTTCAAAGGTTTGTCAGCTTCTTCACAGAACTTGATTACTTTGGTAATCAGACACGGTCGTGAAAACCAGTTGAAAAATATTGCTCAGGAATTTATTAACAAAGTTGAAGATATCAGTGGAGTACAGAGAGTAACTGTTACCTCGGCAACTCAGCTTTCCAAAGAAAACCTAGATCAGATTTTAAGAAATTCCAATCTTGTTAATACCAATGCAAATTTTGATTTGCAGATTAACGTAAAACCTGAAATTTTAGGAGGTTACATTTTAAGAGTTGGAGACCAGCAGATCGATGCTTCTGTGAAGTCTAAACTTAACAGTATTAAAAAAGATTTTCATTTAAATTAAGAAAAAACAACCATACAATGGCAGAAATAAATCCGGCAGAAGTATCTGCGATCTTAAAACAGCAATTGGCCAACTTCGATACTCAATCAAACGTTGAGGAAGTAGGTACAGTTTTAACCATCGGTGATGGTATTGCTCGTGTATACGGGTTAGAAAACGTACAATACGGAGAGTTGGTGAAATTTTCTAGTGATGTAGAAGGTATTGTACTAAACCTTGAAGAAGACAACGTAGGTGTTGCGCTACTTGGTGAAAGTAAATTAGTAAAAGAAGGAGATACAGTAAGAAGAACAAACAGAATCTCTTCTATTAAAGTAGGAGAAGGTATGTTAGGAAGAGTAGTGGATACTCTTGGTAACCCTATCGATGGTAAAGGTCCTATTACTGGGGATTTATACGAAATGCCATTGGAAAGAAAAGCTCCCGGAGTTATTTACAGACAGCCGGTAACTGAACCTTTACAGTCAGGTATCGTTGCGATCGACTCTATGATCCCTGTAGGAAGAGGACAGAGAGAGCTTATCATCGGTGACAGACAGACAGGTAAAACTACTGTTGCAATCGATACGATAATCAACCAAAAAGAATTCTTTGATGCAGGTAACCCTGTATATTGTATATATGTTGCTATCGGACAGAAAGCGTCTACTGTAGCACAAATCGTTAAAACACTTTCGGATAAAGGAGCTTTAGCATATACGGTAATCGTTGCGGCTAACGCATCAGATCCGGTTCCTATGCAGGTATATTCTGCAATGGCAGGAGCGGCGATCGGTGAGTTTTTCAGAGACACCGGAAGACCAGCTTTGATCGTTTATGATGATTTATCTAAACAGGCAGTTGCTTACCGTGAGCTTTCTCTACTTTTAAGAAGACCACCGGGTCGTGAGGCATATCCTGGAGACGTTTTCTATCTTCACTCAAGATTATTGGAAAGAGCTGCGAAAGTAATCGCGGATGACAATATCGCAAGACAGATGAACGATTTACCTGAGTCTTTAAGACCAATCGTAAAAGGAGGAGGTTCATTAACGGCACTTCCAATTATTGAAACTCAGGCGGGTGACGTTTCTGCGTATATTCCTACTAACGTAATCTCTATTACAGACGGACAGATCTTCTTGGAGTCTGATCTATTCAACTCAGGGGTTCGTCCTGCGATCAACGTAGGTATCTCTGTATCCAGAGTAGGAGGTAACGCTCAGATCAAATCAATGAAAAAAGTTTCTGGTACGCTTAAATTAGACCAGGCTCAGTATAAAGAATTAGAAGCGTTTGCTAAATTCGGTTCAGACCTTGATGCTGCTACATTAGCGGTAATCTCTAAAGGGGAAAGAAACGTAGAAATACTTAAGCAGCCGGTAAATTCTCCACTTCCGGTAGATAGCCAGGTTGCAATGATCTATGCAGGAACAGAGAACTTATTGAGAAACGTTCCTATCAGAAAAGTAAAAGAATTCCAGATAGAATACATCGAGTTCCTAAGATCTAAGCATCCGGATACAATGGCTGCCATTAAAGCAGGAAAAATTGATGATTCAATTACAAGTGTTCTTAAGCAGGCTGCTAACGATCTAGCTGCTAAATATAACTAAAAATTAGTTGATGGTTTTTGGTTGATAGTTGACAGAATTTTCTAAAACTAGCAACCAACAACCGACAACCAACAACTAACCCAATATGGCAAACTTAAAAGAAATACGAGGCAGAATTACGTCAATTTCATCTACGATGCAAATTACCCGTGCTATGAAAATGGTTTCCGCTGCGAAACTTAAAAAAGCACAGGATGCAATCGTAATGTTAAGACCTTATTCTGAGAAATTACAGGAACTTATCCAGAATGTAAATTCCAGTTCAGATCCTGATCAGATTTCTGTTTACGCTCAGAAAAGAGAAGTAAAAAGAATACTTTTCATCGCTATTACTTCAAACAGAGGTCTTGCCGGAGCTTTTAACTCTTCCATCGTTAAGGAACTGAATGCACAGTTTCAAAACAAGTCTCAATACGAGGTGGAAGTTCTTTCTGTTGGTAAAAAAGCTTTTGATGCTGTAAGAAGAACGCGTACGGTGTATGCAAACGAAAGTGCTGTGTATGATAACCTGAACTTCGATGCGGTAGCTCACATTGCAGAAGCAGTAATGGGCAGCTTCAAAGAAGGTAAATTTGATGAAGTTTATTTAATTTATAATAAATTCGTTAATGCAGCGACTCAGGAAGTAACTACAGAACAGCTTCTTCCGATCTCAATGCCTGAAAATACAGAATCTCAGGTAGAAACAGATTATATCTTTGAGCCAAACAGAGAAGAAATCTTAGATAACCTTATTCCTAAGTCAATCAAGACTCAGGTTTTCAAAGCAATCCTGGATTCAGTAGCTTCTGAACACGGAGCGAGAATGACGGCGATGCACAAAGCAACAGACAACGCGCAGGCTTTGAAGAACGATTTGGTCATCTTCTACAACAAAGCAAGACAGGCTGCCATTACAAACGAAATCTTAGAGATCGTTTCCGGAGCAGAAGCCTTGAAAAATTCGTAAAGAATTATTTTAACACAATATTAAAGCATCGTAAATCACGATGCTTTTTTTGTTATTTTTATTTTGTATATATTTGTAGAACTAAATTTATATAATTTCTAAATGGACTCGGACATAGTCAGGCTTTTGCTGGCCTTATTACTTGTTTTACTTAATGGCTTTTTTGTAGCCGCAGAATTTTCAATTGTTAAAGTTCGTTATTCCCAAATTCAGATAAAAGCCGCAGAGGGAAACTCCATGGCAAAGCAGGCAGAGCATATCATCAAGCATCTTGATGAATATCTTTCGGCTACACAGCTTGGTATTACGTTGGCTTCCCTGGCTTTAGGTTGGGTAGGAGAAAGCGCATTGCACCATATTGTAGAAAATATTTTCCATTCTCTTAGTATTGATCTTAGTCAGGCAACCATCACTTCAATTTCAGTGATTACAAGTTTTGTGCTCATTACGATCATGCACATTGTTTTCGGAGAGCTTATTCCGAAATCCATTGCCATCAGAAAATCAGAATCTACTACAATGGCGACTGCAATTCCGTTAAGAGTTTTTTATACGGTTTTCAAGCCTTTTATCTGGTTGATGAATTTAATGTCTAATACATTTTTAAGACTGGTAAAAATTCATCCAGCTTCAGAACATGAGATCCACTCTACGGAAGAGCTTCAGCTTTTGGTAAAACAAAGCGCCGACAGCGGAGAAATTGAAGAGGAAAATTATGAGATCATTAAAAATGCATTTGATTTTACAGATCATTCTGCAAAACAGATCATGGTTCCGCGTCAGAATATTACATCGATAGATTTTAAGGAAGATGTCAATGAAATTATTAACACGATCATGGATAGCGGTTATTCCCGTATTCCGGTGTATGTAGATTCTATTGATAATGTAATTGGTATCCTTTATACAAAAGAAATCATCAGAGAATTCGTTAAAAGAAAAGGAGAACTCAATCATGATGATCTGAAAGAATTGATGCGTGACGCATTTTTCGTGGTGGGAAGTAAAAAGATTTCAGACCTATTGAAAATTTTCCAGCAGAAAAAACAGCATTTGGCGATTGTTATCGATGAATTCGGAGGGACAGAAGGAATTATTACCCTTGAAGATATTTTAGAGGAATTGGTAGGAGAAATTCAGGATGAAGAAGATGATGAAGAGAAAATTGTAGATAAAATCGGGGAGAATACCTATTGGGTTCAGGCAACACAGCCTTTGGATGAAATTAATGAATTTATTCCTAAAAAATTACCGCTTTCGGAAGAGAGTGAGTACAATACACTCGCAGGTTTTATTCTTCATGCTTTAGAAGATATTCCGGAAGAAAATCAGGAATTTGATCTGGAAAATTATCATTTCAAGATTCTTAAAATGAACAATAAAAGTGTAGAGCTTGTAGAGTTGGTATATGAAGAACCCAACAGCATTAGTGATCTTGCCGAAAAAATAGGAGAAGTTTAATCTATTGTAAACAATTTAAACATGATTTTTTATAACAGTATAAAAGATTACGAAGATCCGAAACGTCAGTACGAAGAAGAAGTTCTCGTAATGGATGAGACCGATGAAGTCTATAAATTGGTTTTGCATAACGATGACGTTCATACATTTGATTATGTTATTGATTGTCTGATCGAAATTTGCAAACACACCTTAGAGCAAGCCGAGCAATGTACAATTCTCGTTCATTTTAAAGGGAAATGCACGGTAAAAACAGGTTCAATGGATCTTTTGAAACCTATGCATGAAAAATTGCTTTCAAGGGAATTAACAAGCGAAATCGTATAAAAATTATCAGCTCTGACTATTGTCGGAGCTTTTTTTATATCTAATTTTAATTTTTTTAATATTTTTTTAAGAATTTATTCATGTTTTTGTGAATATTTGTTATATTGCTCAATCAAATTATAAAAACATTACATGAAACTAAAAATTAATTCATTGGTTCTTGGCTGCATTTTATCTTGTTCAGCATTAATGGGTCAGGAATCATCTTTGGAATCATCCGCCAGAAAGTGGATTACGGAAAATTCAAGCAGTCTTGGAGTTCAGAATTTCAGCCAGTTTAAATTAAACTTTGTGAGAAAAAGCAGTTCAGGAGAAACATTGCGTTTTCAACAGCTGATGAAAGAAATTCCGGTTTTTCAGTCCGAACTTGTTGTTCATTTCAATAAAAACGGAGGAATATCCTATACTTCTGCAGAAAGTTTTAAAAAAGATATTAAAGAAATTAATGTTATTCCATCTTTTGCCTCGTCAGATGCACTTGCAAAGGCTCATCAGGCTTCCCATACGAAAGGAAGAATTACCCATGAAGAGACAAAACTTTATGTATACCTTACAGATTCCGGAGATACGAAATTAGTCTATCGTGTGCTCACGAGTTCTTTCGAAAATCCGGGAAGCTGGGAAACAATTATAGATGCACAGACTGGAGAAGTCATAAGTGTGAAAGATGTGGCATATTACTATAAAGAAAAAGAAAAAAATCCTGAAAAGAAATCCAATAAAAAGAATACCAAAGCTAAAAAAGTTTTGGTTTCCGGAACTGGTTATATTTTCAATCCGGATCCGCTTTCTAAAATGCAGGTAGCCTATGCAGGACAATATGTAGATAATAACGACGCAACAAATGCAAGTCTGGATGCTGCCAGAACTTTAGTTACAATCCCTGAATTGGATTTAACAGCGGGAGTTTACAAGTTAAAAGGTTCTTATGCAGAAATAAAAGATCTTGAAACACCATCGACGGGACTTTTTACACAGACAACCAATCAGTTTTTATTTAACAGAAACGATCAGGGATTTGAAGCGGTCAATGCTTACTGGCATATTGATAACAGCCTGCGTTATATTAACCAGACATTGAATATTGATTGTAAACCCTTAACAAACGCAGGAATTTTATGGTTTGATCCCCATGGTTTAGATGGAGATGATAATTCTTATTACAGCAACGGACAGCTTGTTTTTGGAGAAGGCGGAGTAGACGATGCTGAAGATGCAGATGTTGTTTTGCACGAATTGGGACACGGCATTCACGACTGGCTTACGAATGGAAGCTTATCTCAGGTTCAGGGATTAAGCGAAGGCTGTGGAGACTACTGGGCGCAATCCTATAGCAGAAGTCTCAATCAGTGGCCTTCATCTGCCGCTGCATACAACTGGATGTTCAGCTGGGATGGGCATAACGAATATTGGTCAGGAAGAATTACCAATTACACAGTATTATATCCGGGTTCCGGAGCCATTCATACAAGAGGGCAGATTTGGGCATCCGCTCTTATGAGAATCTATGATAAAATAGGGAAAGCAAAGACAGACAGAGCATTTCTGGAAGGAATAAGCATGACCAGTTCAAGTACGAACCAGCAAAGTGCTGCAATTGCTGTAAGACAGGCTGCAATCGATATGCTTGGAACCTTTGGATTCACCTGTGCGGATATTGCTCAGATGACACAGGAATTTAACGCTGCAGGGTATGTTTTGCTTACTTATACATGTCTTTTGGCAGTAGATGAAGCAGAGAAAAAGAATAGTATTGCCATATATCCTAATCCTGTTTCAGATATTTTAACGGTTTCAATGAAAATCAATAAAGACGAGAAGGCAGAAATCTATAATATGGAAGGCAGAAAAGTAATGGAAACTACGATTGGCAAAGGAAAAAATACAATCAATGTTTCACATTTACAGATTGGAGACTATCTTTTGAGAATAAAAGGCTTGGAAGTCTCAACAAAGTTCATCAAAAAATAGAATTTCCGTAAAGAATATAAAATCCGATGTTTTGCATTGGATTTTTTTTGATTAAAATTCATCTTTCATTATTTTATTTGCATTCAAGTAAAATAGTATATTTGTAAAAACTATAAAGAAACAAAAATAATGCTTGTAATAGGAATTGCAGGAGGTACAGGCTCCGGCAAAACTACGGTTGTTGATAAGATCATTCAGCAGCTTGACATCGAAGGAATGAACATCCTTTCACAGGATAACTATTATCATGATAATCATAATCTTACATTGGCAGAAAGAGAAGCCTTGAATTATGACCATCCCAAATCCATCGATTTTGACCTTCTGATAAAACATGTAAAAGCTTTAAAAAATAACGAATCAATCGAGCAGCCGATTTACAGCTTTGTAACGCATGGAAGAACAGGAGATCACGTTACCGTAGAACCTAAAAATGTATTGGTAGTAGAAGGAATTCTCGTTCTTACCAACAAGGAATTATTGAAGGAATTTGATCTGAAAGTTTTTGTACACGCAGATTCGGATGAAAGACTCATCAGAAGGATCAGAAGAGATACACAGGAAAGAGGAAGAGATCTAAATGAAGTTCTACACCGTTATCAGACAACTCTGAAGCCGATGCATCAGGAATTTATTGAACCTTCCAAAAATGAAGCGGATCTTATCATCCCGAATATGAGACAGAATTCCGTTGCGATAGATTTTTTAACCACCGTTATTAAAAACTCGTTGAGAAAACATTAAAATGAAAGATAATAAGCTTATTAAAGACATTCAGCCCAAGTCTGAAACATTCAAACTTATTCAGAAATATTTTTTGAATAAATATACCATTACAATCTGTCTGTTTCTGGTATGGATGATTTTCTTTGATAAAACTTCCTTTCTTGTCATCAATGAACTGAACGGCGAAATCAGCAAATACGAAGAACAGCTTCAATACTATAAAACCGAGTACGAGAAGAACGATGCGTTTTATAAAAAGCTGATGAACAACAAATCTGAAAAAGAAAAATACGCAAGAGAAAACTATTTCATGAAAAAACCGGATGAAGAAATTTTTATTCTGGTAGTTGACAGCGCAAACGCGAAAAAATAATTTTTTTTTAATGAATTGTCAATAATGAATTTTGCTTCGCAAGTAAATTTTAAAAAATGATTGTTCGTCATTTATCATCATTGAAAAATCTTTGCGTTAGGATTATAATCAAGTAAAAATTGATGAATAAAAGCGGATTGACTATTGACCATTCACAAATTCATACAAAAACTATGTCAAATACAGCCTGGGAAAATTTAGTAAAAAAACAGCTTAAAACAGACGATATTTATCCAGTCCTTACCAAAGAAAATCTGGAAGGAATTGTGGTAAAACCTTTCTACGACGCTGTGCAGAACCCATTGTTAAATCTGCCGAAAATTGAAGAAAGTACCCATTTGGTAGCAAAATATCATGAAAGTTTGGAAGAAGACGTTTTTGCATTTATTTTAGACCAAAATGTAGAAAATCTCGAGCAGAAAACAATTTTCATAAACAATGAAGAGTTGGCAGGACACATCAGTCCCGAAGAACAGGATCAGTACTTTTCACTAATTGATGTTTTTGATGAAAAACAAGCTGTAATTAACGATCAGTTGGTCAAAGAATTACTCGCAAAACAGTTCAGAAGAAATATTTGTATAGATATTTCCCTTCATCAGAACGCTGGAGCCTCTATTGTTCAGCAATTGGGAATTGCTTTGGCAAAAACCAAAGAACTTGTAGAAATCTACGGTTCAGAAATTGTAAACAAACTCATCTTCAGAATAGCAGTCGGTGGAAACTACTTCTTCGAAATGGCAAAACTGAGAGCCTTTAAAATAGTTTTCAATCAATTGTCAAAAGAATACGATCTTGACGAAATTCCATACATTTTTGCAGAAACTTCCCTGAGAAATAAAGCGGTTTCCGATAATGAAAACAACCTGATCCGTTCTACTTTAGAGCTTGCAGCAGCCATGATCGGCGGTGCAGATGCCGTTTTCAGCAATAATTATCTGGTAGAAAAAAGCACGGAAAATTCAGAAGAAATTTCTTTCAAACAGCAGATTGTTCTTGCGTATGAAAGCATCATCAATGTTTTTGAAGATGCATCTAACGGAAGTTATTATGTAGAAGATATTACACGGCAGATTGCGGAAAAATCTTGGGCATTTTTTGTGGAAATAGAGGAGAACGGAGGCTATCTGGAACTTTTGAAGCAGGGAACTATTCAGAAAAAAATCTACGATCACGCCATCGAAGAGCAGAAGTGGGTGGAAGAAGGAAAAATAAAGCTGATTGGCGTTAATTTATACCCGAAATTAGACATTAAAAAGTCTATTGAGGAATTATACAGCGAAAAAGAAATTAAATCCGTTCGCTGGGCGGAAATGTTTGAATAAAAAACTAAACTATGAAAAACTTGTATTTATTGATGGGAATTCTGATCTCTACTTTCGTCTTTTCACAGACGCAAAACAGAATTGTGGGAAATTGGCAGGGAGTTGATTCCAAAGGTGTAAAAAGCTCGGTTTCCTTTTCTAAAGACGGATATTTTAGTCTTCATGTGAAAGATTTAAATATGGTAGGTAAAAAGACACTCATTCAAAAAGGACCGTTTAAAGGAAAGTTTTCTTACATCAAGTATCAACTGGACGAAACTACAGATCCTGCAAAAATTCTTATAAAAACGGGTTATTTTGAAGGTAATGAGGAAGTGGAAAAAGGTACATTGAACGGAATTGTCCGTTTTACAAACGATAAAGAAATGGATCTCTATCTTGATATGTCAGGAAAGGATGCGGCAACTTTTGAGGAAGCGGACAAGAACCAGATCGTTCATCTCAAGAAAATTTCAAAATAAAGGTGAATAAACAGCTTTTAAAAAAAGAAATTCAGCAATTTATCAATGCAAATCTAAACGCAGATTTGCATTCTTTATTATTAAAAAAATCCCCTTTTCCGGAAGTCTCCATACAGGAAATTGTTCAGCAGATCAAAGGAAAGCAGGTTGCACAGAAGAAATTTCCGTTTCTGCTTAAAGAAGGAATTATTTTTCCACCACAACTGAATTTAGAACAGTCTTCCTCCGAAAAAACAGCATTGTATAAATCTCGAATTTTAAAAGGTAAAAAGTTCATTGATTTAACCAGCGGTTTTGGAATTGATGCCTATTATTTATCAGAAAGTTTCGAAGAAATAACTTTGGTAGAACAAAATGCTGAGCTTTTGGCAATTGTTGAACACAATTGGAACGTTTTAGGTAGGAAAGCAAAGTTTGTCAACCAGAACCTCGAAGATTTTTTAAATGAAAATAAGGAAACTTACGATGTAATCTATCTTGATCCCGCACGAAGAGACCACAATAAAAATAAAGTCTTTTTACTCGAAGATCTGTCGCCTGATATTATTGAAATTCAGGAAAAACTACTTTCTATCTCCAATGAGGCAGTGATAAAGCTTTCGCCCTTAATTGATCTGAAATATCTGGTTTCTGTTTTACCCAACCTTTTCAGGATTGATATTATCGCCTTAAAAAACGATGTTAAAGAAGTCGTCGTATTTCTGTCAAACCAAAATTCAGGCAAAATCATCTGTCATTGTGTAAACCTCGAAAGTCATGAAGCAGACTTCAGCTTTGATTTTGGCAGTGAAGAAAGTGCAGCAGCAGAATTTGGTGAACCTGAAAAATACATCTACATTCCCAATAATTCGGTTTTAAAAGCCGGAGTTTTTAATGTAATCTCAGAAAAATTCAAATTAAAAAAATTACATACGAATACACATCTTTACACGTCAAATCAAAAGATAACTGATTTTCCAGGAAGGATTTTAGAGATGGAAGTTATTGAAGCTAAACAGATTGTAAAGAAAAGTCAGTTCAATATTATTTCCAAAAATTACCCTTTAAAACCGGAAGAAATTAAAAAGAAATACAGCCTGAAGGATGGTGGGGAAAGCTATCTTATTTTTACACAATCCAAAAAAGGAAAAATTATACTAAAATCAGTATAAAAATGTTGCCGAAAAAAATAGGAATCCTTAATTTTGGGCAATTAAAAATTAAAATAAGAATCGTCTTTTGCTTATCCAGACAAAATGATTCTGATGACCTTAAAAAAATAAATTTTACATATGAAAAAATTAGTTATATGTTTAGCGATCGCAGCAATGGCTGTAAGCTGTAAAAAAGTAGCTGCAGGAGGAAACAAGAATACTCTGAAACTTGAAGAAGGAGCAGAAAGATATTCAGACGATCCTCAAGGTGAAGGTCATGGTCACGAAGCTGCAACAATGCATACAGAAGAGGCAACTGCAGAAAAGCACGAAGCCGAAGCGCCAAAGACAGACAGTACAGCAACTGCAAAACCTGCCGAAGCTAAAGAAGCTCCAAAAGCTGAACACTAATTAAAAGTACAATATAAAATCTCCCGCAGCAATGTGGGAGATTTTTTAGGAGCTGTTTCGCGCTTTCCGCACTCGCTATTTTCTGGGTTTCGGCGCGGCGAAGCCGCGCCGAAACCCAGAAAATGAGCTCAGACAAATGCTGCAATCACGGCTAAACTGAAGTCTGTCAGTCAATTTCAGGGATAAAATACCTTTCAGATTAATATTTTTAGAAAACACACATCAGACCTGAGGAAAATTATACGTTTTTGTTTGTTCCTGAGAAGCAAATTTTTTACTTTTAGCAAAATAATATTTTACAATGCAAGAGACATTAAATTACATCAGCGAAAACAAACAGCGTTTCGTGGATGAATTATTTGAATTACTGAGAATTCCTTCCATTTCTGCAGATCCTGCGTATAAAAACGATGTTTTGAAATGTGCGGAAGTCGTGGCAGAACACCTTAAAAATGCGGGAGCAGATAATGTGGAAGTTTGCCAGACCAAAGGATATCCTATCGTTTACGGAGAAAAAATTTTAAATACAGATTTACCGACGGTTTTAGTATATGGACATTATGATGTTCAGCCTGCAGATCCGTTGGAACTATGGACAAAACCGCCATTCGAACCGTATATTGAAAAAACAGAACTTCATCCGGAAGGAGCTATCTTTGCAAGAGGTTCGGCAGACGATAAAGGACAGTTTTTCATGCATCTTAAAGCTTTTGAAGCCATGATGAAGACCAATGCGCTTCCTTGCAACGTTAAATTTATTCTCGAAGGAGAAGAAGAAGTAGGTTCGGTAAGTTTAGGAGACTGGGTAAATGAAAACAAAGAAAAACTTTCTTGTGACTGTATTCTTATTTCAGACACTCATATCTACAGCAACGAACAGCCGACTGTTACCACAGGTTTAAGAGGTTTAAGCTATGTGGAAGTAGAAGTGGAAGGTCCAAACAGAGACCTGCATTCCGGGCTTTATGGAGGAGCAGTTCCAAATCCGATCCACGTACTGTCTAGAATGATTGCGAATCTGATCGATGAAGACGGACATATTACCATCGATGGATTCTACGATAATGTGGAAACCGTTTCAGATTCAGACAGAGCAGATATGAACAAGCTGAAAGATAATCCTGAAGAATTCAAAAAATCTATCGGATTAAACGGCGTGGAAGGAGAAAAAGGATATACCACTTTGGAAAGAACATCTATCCGTCCAACGTTAGATTGCAACGGAATCTGGGGAGGTTATACCGGAGAAGGAGCAAAAACCGTAATTCCTTCAAAAGCTTTTGCCAAGATCTCAATGCGTCTGGTTCCTTATCAGACACCGGAAGAAATCACCGAAAAATTCACAAAATATTTTGAAAAAATTGCTCCTCAAAATGTAAAAGTAAAAGTAACGCCGCATCATGGAGGAATGCCTTATGTTTTACCAACCGATACCAAAGAATTTTTGGCAGCAAAACAGGCAATGGAATCAGCCTTCGGAAAAGAAGTACTTCCATACAGAGGAGGAGGCAGTATCCCGATTACAGCTATGTTTGAGCAGGTTTTGGGAGCTAAATCCGTTTTAATGGGCTTCGGATTAGATTCTGATGCCATCCATTCTCCAAACGAACATTACGGATTATTCAATTTTTATAAAGGAATTGAAAGTATTCCGTTATTTTTCGAGAATTATTCCAAGTAAATTTTAACAATCAATAAATGAGTCCCTTAGATTTTTTTCTAAGGGATTTTTTTATATATTTAACATGCTAATAAATTAATTGAAATCTAATGAAAAAAATTCTACTTTTTATTTCCGGAATACTTTCCATAGGCAGTATTTACGGACAGGTTATTGACAGCCAGAATTTTAACAGCTTAACGCCCGGAAATGTCGGCACAAACTTTACAGGAGCTTCTGCAGGGCAGGGAGGCTATTATCTGTTAAACGGTGTTGCTTCAGATTACCAGATCGCTACTATTGATGCTGCTCATGCAAATTCATTAAAAATTACAGCGGGTTCAGGATATGTAGCGACAAGCGATCCCAACAACCATTCTGTGGTTAAGCTGGTAGGAGTTAACGCTACAGCAGGAAATGATATTATCAAAGCGACATGCAATTTTTATACAGGATCTGCGAACGGTACAGGATCTGTATACATAACTCTTTTTGATGACGCAACAACTCCGGGAGTAATTGTAAGTCTTATTTACAACGTGGCCACAAAAACCATGACAGCAGGAGGCACATTAACCAATGCCGGAACAAGAGGTTTCTTTGGTATTAAAACTTTAGGAGGAACCTATCCTGCGAACACGTGGGTTAATGTAGGTATGGCGTATAATATGACAACCGGAGTAATGAATTGGTATACTCCACAGGAAAGTTACACTTTCTCTTCTCCTCCTTCAGGATATGCGCTAATTCCGGCTTTGGATGTAGGGCAGTACCGTACTTATAATATTAATGCATCAGGAAATTCTGTAGCTTATAACTGGGCAATTGATAATTTTAATCTATCTTATTCTAACAATACAATCCTTGCAACTAGAGAAGAAGTTTCTAAAGCAAAAGAAGATATTGTCATCTATCCAAATCCTGCAAAAGATATCGTAACGATTGAAGGTAAAAATAAAATACTTTCAGTATACGTTTATGATCTTTCCGGAAAAAGGATCGATCTTCCTTTAACGGGTAATAAAGTAAATATTTCCGGCTTGGCAACTGGAAATTATGTATTGGGAATTAAAACAGATGAGGGTGTGGTTACTAAAAAACTGATCAAAGAATAGGAAAGAAATCATTTATATCATTAAAGGCTGCATTTTTGATAATGCAGCCTTTTTAGTTAAAATATTATTTAAAAATGTGGTATTAGCATCATATTTTAAATATAATTGTTTTGTTTTTAAAATATTATTAATATTTTTATAAAACTAAATTTTAATGATATGAAAAAACTTCTACTACTCGGCTCAATTCTGAGCCTGGTCTCGATGAATGCGCAGACCAACGTTTACAGCTATGGTTTTGATACCGCTTTCACAAACTGGACAACCTCTAATCAAAGCAGTCCGGTAACCACTTCGGTCTGGACAAAAGCAACGTATACAACTCCTTTAACCAATCCCTTGTTCGGAAGCGGCAATACCACTACTGTTCCTGTAGGACAGGCAGGAGGAAACAATTCTTTTGCATTGGTAAATTACACAAGCACATCAGGAGCGGGAACAATCAGCAACTGGTTATTTACAAATGCGATAGACGTAAAAGATGGAGATATTGTGAGCTTTTATTCCAGAAAGGGAACAGACGGGACGATAGATTATCCCGATCGTCTGGAGCTGAGATATGCATTGGCAGCCGGTGCGGTTCTTCCTACAACAGGAGCTTCCGCTGTCGGATCTTTTACCAACTTAGGAGTATCTGTGAATCCAAATCTGGCATCAGGTTTTGTTTATCCTAAAACATGGACAAAATACAGCTTTACAGTTACGGGAGTAGGTACAAATCCGGTTCCGGTAAGATTTGCCTTTAGATATTACGTTACAGACGGAGGACCAAGCGGAAACAATTCCGATCTTATAGGAATCGATACTTTTTCTATTGACAGACCTACATTATCAACCAATGATGTTGCCTTAAATGAAAAAAGCATATCTGTATATCCAAACCCTACAACAGATTACATATCTATCAAATCGGCAGACAAATTCAGCAATATTGAAGTTTTTGACATTGCAGGTAAAAAAGTTGAGGTAAAAGTGGAAGGCGATAAGATAAATGTAAAACATCTCAATTCCGGATCATATATTATCAGCATGGAATCCAAAGGAAATAAAGTTTCCCAGAAATTCATCAAAAAATAAATTAATTCTATATTATTTTCAAAGCGCTTCGATTCGGAGCGCTTTTTTATTTGAACCTGTAAACTGACAAATGTTAGGCAATAAAAATTACTTTATTTAAAGCATTTTTGTTATTTTTAAGAACTTAAATTCGTAATAATTATGATCGATAATAAAGTAGCATACATCACAGGTGGAACCAAGGGCATCGGTTTCGGCATTGCCAAAATTTTGCTTGAAAACGGAGTTTCGGTTGCATTTTCGGGAAGAAAAAAAGAAGATGTGGAAAAAGCTGAACAGGATTTAAAGCAGATTTCTGAAAACGTTCTGGGAATTGTATCGGATGTAAAAGTTCTTGAAAACGAAGAAAAAGCGGTACAACAGACAAAAGAGAAATTTGGCAGACTCGATTTTGTGATTGCAAATGCCGGTTTGGGAATTTTTAAGCCTGTGGATGAACTTTCTGCTGAAGAGTGGAAGGACATGATTGAAACCAATTTAACAGGTGTTTTCTATACATTAAAAGCTTCCGTGGAAGAGCTGAAAAAGACAGAAGGATATTACATCACGGTTTCAAGCTTGGCGGGAGCCAATTTCTTTGAAAACGGAACGGGCTACAATGCCTCAAAATTTGGCGTAGTAGGTTTCACACAGGCTGCAATGATCGATTTAAGAAAATACAATATCAAATCTACGGTAATTATGCCGGGTTCTGTAGCCACGCATTTCAACGGAAATATTCCTTCGGAAAAAGACGCATGGAAGATCCAGCCCGAAGATATGGGGAATCTGGTTTTGGATATTTTAAGAATGAACCCGAGAGTTTTACCGAGTAAGATCGAATTTCGGGCAACAAAACCCGCTAAATAATGACTTTAATGCATTGAATAGTAAAATAATAAGTACTATGCATGCATAATATATTTTTTATTTATATTAGCGAAACATAATTTAACTGAAATTTAAAGAAACTTTAAATTTTATTGAAGCATAAAAATAGTACACATGGAACCGAAAAGTTTCATCTGACCATTAAAACAATAAGAACAACATATGAAAATATTAGTTTGTATAAGTAGTGTTCCGGATACTACTTCCAAAATTAACTTTACAGCGGATAAATCTGCATTCGACAAAAACGGAATTCAGTGGGTAATTAATCCTCTTGACGAATTTGCGTTAACAAAAGCAATAAAATTACAGGAATCTCAGGGGGCAACAGTAACGGTAATCAACGTAGGAGATGTTTCTACAGAGCCTGTCGTAAGAAAAGCTTTGGCAATCGGGGCAAACGATGCCGTAAGAGTAAATCTTGATCCTAAAGACAGTTTCTCTACAGCTAAAGAAATTGCAGCAGTTGCACAAAACGGAGGATACGATTTAATCCTTTGCGGTAAAGAATCGATCGACTATAACGGAGGTTCTGTTCCGGGAATGGTCGCTCAGTTACTGAATCAGCCTTTTGTAAACGCATCTGTAGGTTTAGAAGTAAACGGAAGCGAAGCTACTGCAGTAAGAGAAATTGAAGGAGGTAAAGAAACCATTTCTGTAAAATTACCGGCTGTAATCGCGGGTCAGAAAGGATTGGTAGACGAAAAAGACTTAATTATTCCGAACATGAGAGGAATTATGTCTGCAAGAACAAAACCTTTGCAGGTAGTTGAATCTACATCTTCTGAGGTGAAAGTTCAGGGAGTTTCTTATGACAGCGTTCCGCCAAGAGCAGCCGTAAAATTGGTTTCTCCGGATAATTTGGATGAATTGGTAAGATTACTTCACGAAGAAGCAAAAGTAATTTAATAAGAACCAAGTAAAAAGTAAAAAGATTCAGGATAAAATTGAGGTTTTAAAGACTCAAAAGTATTTCATTAACATAGAATACAATTTGCAACCTTGAATCTTGAACATTAAACCTTAAACAAATTTAAAATGGCAGTATTCGTATACGCAGAAAATATAAACGGAGTTTACAAAAAAGCAGCTTTTGAAGCAGTTTCTTATGCTAAAGCTGTTGCAGATCAGGCAGGAGATACCGTAACGGCAATCTCTGTAAACCCTACAGATTCTTCAGATCTATTGTATAAATATGGAGCATCAAACGTAATCAACATTAAAGACGAAGGTCTTAAAAGTTTCTCCGCTAAAGCTTACGCTCAGGCGGTAAGTGAAGTGGCAAACGGAAACATCATCGTTTTCCCTCACACAACAGATGCTTCTTCAATTGCCCCGATGTTGGCAGTAATGAACGGACATTCTTTAGTAACGAATGTATTGGAAGCTCCAGAAAGCCTTTCTCCGTTTCAGGTGAAAAGAAGAGCTTTTTCAGGAAAAGGATTTATGCATGCAAAAGCAGAAGGGAACGGAGTTATTGTAACGGTATCCCAAAACGCTTTCGGAGTGAAGGAAAATACAGTTTCAGGTTCAGAAGAAGTGAAAAATCTATCTGTTGCAAATGAAGATACCAAAGTAATCTCTCACGAGCAGAGTTCAGGAAAATTAGACCTTAAAGAAGCGGAAGTCGTTGTTTCAGCAGGAAGAGGAATGAAAGGTCCTGAAAACTGGGGAATGGTAGAGGATCTTGCAAACGTTTTGGGTGCAGCTACAGCTTGTTCCAAGCCAGTTTCAGACATCGGATGGAGACCTCACTCAGAACACGTAGGACAAACAGGTAAAGCAATCTCTCCTAATCTGTATATTGCTATCGGTATTTCCGGAGCAATTCAGCATTTGGCAGGAGTAAATTCTTCTAAAACCATCGTTGCAATCAACAGTGATCCTGAAGCACCGTTCTTCAAATCAGCAGATTATGGAGTAGTAGGAGACGCTTTCCAGATTATCCCTGCATTAACAGAAAAAATTAAAGCTCTTAAAGGATAAAAAATAGTGAATTGATAATCGTCAATTATTTCAGATATAAATTTTTAATGGATATCTCGAAAAATTCACTTACGAAGTAAAATTGGCAATGTCGTTAATTCACAATTCGCATATAAAAGCCCATTTCGGGCTTTTATTTTTGTCTAAAAAGTAAAAAAAACTTTGAAAAATTAATCTATATTTGTAGCTATGGATTATAAACAGTTAATTATACGCGGGATATCGTACAGCCAGACACAATCCGGGGCGTACGCACTACTATTGGAACATGAAGAAACACATATTAAATTACCTGTTGTTATAGGGAATTTTGAGGCACAATCCATTTCTTTGGGGCTTGAGAAAGACATTCATCCCCCTCGTCCTCTCACACACGATTTATTTACAAAATTTATACATTCTGCAAATTACGAACTTGTATCCGTTATCATCTATCAGATTGTAGACGGCGTTTTCTTCTCAAATATCAACTTTAAAAATAAGGCAACCGACGAAGAGCTTATCTTAGATGCAAGAACTTCCGATGCGGTAGCGATGGCAGTGCGGTTTGATGCGCCTATTTTTACCACACAACAGGTGCTGAACGAAGCCGGAATTCTTCTGGAACTGGAAGATGTTTCCAAAGAAGAACAGTCATTTTCCGAAACGGTTCAGGTAGAAGATAACCTGAAATCCATTTCAATGGAAGAATTGCAGAAGTTATTGGATGAAGCGGTAAAAGAAGAAGATTATGACACTGCTCTTGAAATTCAGGAAGAAATCAAGAGGAGGAAAAAGAAAATTGATTAATAGAGATATTTTACACTAATTATGAATTTAAAATTACGACTTACCATCCTGAGTTTTCTGCAGTTTGGAGTTTGGGGAGCTTATCTTACTTCCATGGGAAATTATTTAGGCTCAGTGGGATTAGGTTCCAAAATTGGACTTTTTTATGCAATGCAAGGAATTGTTTCAATTTTTATGCCCGCGATCATGGGAATTATTGCAGACAGATGGATTCAGGCTCAAAAGCTTCTAGGAATTTCGCATTTTCTTGCAGCCATTTTCTTGATTTGGGCAGGTTATTACGGTATGTCAGCGGGTGGAAATGTAGAATTTTCCAAGCTTTTTCTTCTTTACAGTTTAAGTGTCACTTTCTATATGCCGACTATTGCACTCTCAAATTCTGTTGCATACACAGTCTTGGTTAACAATAATTATGATACAATTAAAGCTTTTCCGCCAATTCGTACACTGGGAACTGTTGGTTTCATTTGTGCAATGTTATTTGTAAACTTTGCAGGAATTCAAGATGGAAATTTAAAGTTTAATTTTTCAAACGAAACAAGTTTTCCAAGTTTTCAGCATAGTTACAGTCAGTTTTTTGTTTCGGGAATTTTAGGGATTTTATTATTCTTTTATTCATTCACTTTACCAAGTTGTGAGGTTAATAAAAGTACAGAAAAAAGAACTTTGTTTGATGCATTAGGCTTGAAAGCTTTCGCTCTATTTAAAGAGAAAAAGATGGCTATTTTCTTTATATTTTCTATGTTTTTGGGTGTTTCATTGCAAATAACAAATGGTTATGCTAATCCATTTATTACAAGCTTTAAAGAAATTCCAGAATATGCAAATACTTGGGGTTCAAATAATGCAAATGCGCTTATTTCGTTATCACAAGTATCAGAAACACTTTGTATATTGCTGATTCCATTCTTTTTAAAAAGATATGGAATTAAAAAAGTAATGTTGATGGCAATGTTTGCTTGGTTTTTAAGATTCGGATTGTTCGGTCTTGGAAATCCGGGTGGAGGAGTTTGGATGTTTGTTCTTTCTATGATTGTTTATGGCATCGCATTCGATTTCTTTAATGTATCAGGTTCATTATTTGTAGATAAAGAGACCGATAAAAGTATCCGTTCAAGTGCACAAGGAGTATTTATGATGATGACAAATGGATTTGGAGCTACGATAGGAATGTTAGGAGCACAAGAGGTGGTTAATCATTATGTTTTTTCTCAGACAGATCCTGTTTTACAACTTCAGGGATGGCAAACATCTTGGTACATTTTTGCAGGATATGCCTTAATTGTTACTATATTATTTGCATTAATTTTCAAGCATAAGCATAATCCGGCTGAAATTTCAGAAGTAAAACATTAAAATTATATCATTGATTTTTAATATATTAAATTGCACTTTCAAAAAAGTGCAATTTTTTTTGATATTCAGGCAACCCTTTCAAAAATCTTTCGTCTTATAAACAGAAACTAATTAATGAAGAATTTAGAAGAGAATTTTAAACTGGCAAAAAAGCAGGATCGGAGAGGGCAGAAAGCTCTGTACGAAATGTTTTCGGCGAAAATGCTTGCCATAGCAAATTCTTATGTGAATAACCTTCATGATGCGGAAGATATTTTGATGAATTCTTTTTTCACTTGTTTTTCAAAAATAGAGGAATGCAGAGAATGGAAAAGCTTTCAGTTCTGGCTGAGGAAAATCGTAGTGAATAACTCGATTAATTTTATCAGGAAAAACAGAAATATCCTTTACACGGATGTTGAGATCAGCGAAATCGGAAATGTTGAGGAAAACTGGGAAGAAGAAATGGAGGAGCTTAATATGGAGGAAATTTTTTCAAAAATGCCCGATGGATACCGATTGATTTTCAATCTCTATGTTTTTGAAGAAAAAAAGCATCATGAAATAGCAGAAATACTGAATATTTCTGAAGGCACCAGCAAAAGCCAGCTGAGCAAATCTAAAAAATGGATTGCAGATTTTTTAAAACAGAAGCAAAATGAAAAACAATACGTTAAATAATTTAAAATCCGAGTACGAGAAGCTTGAAATAAAGCCTTCCGCCGATCTTTGGGACAGATTGGATCAGAAGCTGGATGAAAAGCCTGAAAATGCTTCAAAACAGTCTTCCGGATGGTGGAAATATGCAGCCATTATCTTGTTGATGGTTTCTGTAGGAACAATTATTTATATTAAAAACAAAAATAACTTTGACCATCAAAAAACCGACTATATTGTAAAACAGCGTCTTGAAAATGCGGTAAATCCCATAAATCCGGAATTCGAAAAACAATCTGTCGCTTCTGAGGAACAAAAAAACAATCAGGAAAATACGGTAAAAGCTGTTTTAAAAAATCAGGAAACGAATTCGGCTGAGGTTTTAAATTCAAAAAAAGAAGTCAAAATTCAAAAAATTTCGAGTCCTGTAATTGAAGAAATTGCAGTTATGCAACAGAGAACTATCGATATTAACCCCGACAAAATTAAAAGCGAAAATATAATTTTTCCTGCGATTGCCGAAGCAAAGAAAACAAAATCAGGCTATACTAATGCTGATGAACTGCTTATGGGAAGAGAATTTGATAAAACCAGAGAAGAAGTGAAAAAAGATGATCGCAAATTCGGCGTTTTTAATATCAATAAAGTCTTTCAGAAAGTGGATAATGTAACGGTTCTTGGCGTAACGGTCTACACAGACACGAAATAGATTCTAATACTTTAAATAAAAATTACTGTTCTTTTTTATGAACAGCGGTAAAATATTGTCTAAAAAATAAAAGAAAATACATGAAAACTAAATTTGCCTTAATGACTGCTCTTTTTGCTTTTTCCTACGCCTTTTCACAGGAAGTAAGACCGGAATTAAGAAGCTATTCTAAAAAAGTGGACAGCATTGTAGTATCAGAAAAGTCTAAAATGAATCTGGAGCTGGATGATCTGGATAAAAACTACAGAGAAAACAAAGTAAGCGCTGATGAAAAGCAGAAGCAGAGAACAGAAATCGCGATGAAATACGAAGAAATCATCAACGAAAAAATAAACAGCCAGAAAGAAGAGCTGGAAAATGCAACAAAAGGCATTGTAAAAGATGTTGTGATGGGAAGATCCGGAAAACATTCTATTGAACTTTTAGCTCAAAATAATGCACTTCTCACACTGAATACCTCCGGTAATAAAACAAAAAAAGACCTTTTATGCACAACAGATTTTAACATTGGTTTCGGTTTCATGAATCTTACAAAATCATCCTCTTCCCTTGCAATAGGTAATAAAGAATCCGGAATACGAGTAGGAAATTCCATGTCTTCACAAATGGAATTGAGAATGACGAGACAGATCGGCTCTCTGGTTTCTCCGGTATTTTACCGTATCGGTCTGGGATATCGGTCAGATTCTTTCTCACCAAAAAAAACAACAATTTTCACTCAGAATAAAAATGAACTCTCTATTTCGGATTTTAATACTTTCGCCGAAGGAAGTTTAAAAAAATCATATCTCAAAAATCATTATTTTCTGGTTCCGATCGATTTTGTATTTGTCTTAAATCCTAAATATACCGTAGAAAACAATGAAAAAATGCTGGATAATTCCAAAGGAAATTTCAGAATCAGTGCAGGCGTTTACGGAGGCGTAAGATTTCTTACCCAAAACTATATCATTTACAAGAATGAAGAGAACAATCGCGTAAAATACAGGGAAAACATTCCGGATGCTGTTAATGCTTTTCTTTTTGGAGGCAAATTGTCTTTAGGATACGGTCCGCTTAATATTTTCGTGAAAAAAGATTTCACACCCATATTTAACGATCAGGCAAAAATTAATAACAAATATGGCGTTCAGATAGGATTGGAGCTGTTATATATCAATTTTTAATATGAATTTTCATCATAGAAAAACACACTTTTTGGAGTGTGTTTTTTTTTGTATTTTGGCACTTTAAGAAATATGAAAAATATTCAGTTATTAGGATTGGTGTTGGTGGTTGCAGGAAGTTTTCTGCCGCTTGTTCACGTTCCGATTATCGGGAACTGGAACTATTGGAAGCTCGATCATTCTCTGGCAATAATCTGTTGGATACTTTCCGCAGGAGCGCTGTTCGGAATAGCCAACAACAAGGCAAAAGTTTCGAAGATTTTTGGAGTTCTTTTAGTCGTCCTGTTTATTTTTACACTCATCGCTGTAAAACTTCAGGCTTCAGATTACTTCAGCTTTATGCCGTTTAAATCGTGGCAGGATAAACTTGCGGGAATAGTTAAGTTAAAATGGGGCTGGATATTAGAATTTTTAGGAGCATTCATCATCATTTTGGTTAAAAATAATAAAGTAAAAGCATAATTCACGTATGAATTTTTTAAAAATATTTTCGATCGGAGTATTTTTTCTTGGTGCATCTTACGCGAATGCACAGACGAAAGAAGCAGCAAAAAAGAAACCTGTTGATAACCCTCCAAAATGTGCCAACATCAAAGAAGGTAAATTTTTCAGGATGAATTATCCGCCCAATCTTTGGTACATGACCGTAAAAGATAATATACAGACCGAATATTATAACGACGGTAAAGATTTTATAAAATTATCCATGGTTTTTGTAGGAGACTGCGATTATAAATTAGTCGTTGTTGAAAAAAGCGAAAAAGAACATCCTATAAAAATAGGAGATGTCTTAAGCAATAAAGTTCTTGCCACGCAGGATGATTATCTGAAAATTCAGTCGAAATTCGAGAACGATACCTACGATTTTGTGCTGGTAAAAGCGAAAGAAAACAAAAAATAAACAGACGAATCATCCGGTTCGGCTTCAACTAAACGTAAAAAATAGAATTATAAAAATGAAAGAAGTATTCATCGTTTCCGCAGTAAGAACTCCGATGGGAAGTTTTTTGGGAAGTTTATCAGCAGTTCCTGCAACTAAACTGGGAGCAGTTGCTGTAAAAGGAGCATTAGACAAAATCGGTCTGGATCCTAAACAGGTTCAGGAAATCTACATGGGGAACGTTCTACAGGCGGGAGAAGGACAGGCTCCGGCGCGTCAGGTAGCTTTAGGAGCAGGACTTTCTAACGAAACGCCTTCTACAACGGTAAATAAAGTTTGTGCATCCGGAATGAAAGCCGTTTCTATGGCGGCACAGGCAATTAAAGCAGGAGATGCAGACGTAATTGTTGCAGGAGGTATGGAAAACATGTCTTCAGTTCCTCATTACTACAACGCAAGAAATGCGGCAAAGTTGGGCGATGTAAAAATGCAGGACGGAATGGTTCTGGACGGACTTACAGACGTTTACAACAAAGTTCACATGGGAGTTTGTGCAGAAAAATGTGCAACAGATTACAGCATTTCAAGAGAAGAGCAGGATAATTTTGCCATAGAATCTTACAAAAGAGCAGCAAAAGCCTGGTCTGAAGGTAAATTTGCCGATGAGGTTGTCCCTGTGGAAATTCCTCAGAGAAAAGGAGATCCTGTCATTTTCGCAGAAGATGAAGAATATAAAACCGTAAATTTCGACAGAATTCCTTCACTTCCTACAGTATTCAAAAAAGAAGAAGGAACAGTAACGGCAGCAAATGCTTCTACATTAAACGACGGAGCTTCTGCTTTAATTCTTGTTTCTAAAGAAAAAATGGAAGAATTGGGACTTAAACCTTTGGCAAGAATCGTTTCTTACGCAGATGCAGCGCAGGCTCCTGAAGATTTCACTACAGCACCTGCAAAAGCTTTACCCATTGCGCTTAAAAAAGCGGGGTTAGAGGTTTCAGACATCGATTTCTTCGAATTCAATGAAGCTTTCTCTGTTGTAGGTTTGGCAAACAACAAAATCTTAGGACTGGATGCTTCTAAAGTAAACGTGAACGGTGGAGCTGTGGCAATTGGTCACCCTCTTGGAAGTTCAGGATCAAGAATCATTGTTACTCTTATTAACGTTTTGAAGCAGAATAACGGTAAATATGGTGCCGCTGCAATCTGTAACGGAGGTGGCGGTGCTTCTGCAATCGTTATCGAAAATATGCAATAAATCATTGATATTGATATATTCAGAATCCGGAAGTTTTTACTTTCGGATTTTTTTTGGAGCTATTTCCCGCTTTCCGCACTCGCTATTTTGGGATTCGGCGGCGGCTTTTGCCGCCGCCGAATCCCAAAATGAGCTCAGACAAAGCTACAATCGGGGCTACAACTACAGACATCTACAGAAATTAAAGGTAAAATTCATTTGAAAGTTAAAAAACTTTTAAAAATCAAACTCAATCAAAAAAATACAATGCTTAATTGCTGTAGACCGTTTTTTCGTCCAAAAAATAGTCAGACACAACAGGAAACATTTCGGATAAATTACGCATGAGGAAAAACCATTTTACACACTCCAACTTTAACGGAATAATAAAATTTCCTCCAAACAAAATAAAAACCTCCGAATATTCAGCGGTTTTGCTATTTTTGTGTTTATTAATATTTATTTGAAATGTCTGAAATTGAGAATCTGCAAACTCAAAATATAAAGAATAATCCAAAGATCATGAAAGCCTGGGCGGTTTATGACTGGGCAAACTCCGTTTATTCTTTGGTAATTACCTCTACTATTTTCCCTATTTACTATTCTATTCTTACCACAGCGTACGAAAAAAAAGAATATGTGGCGGCAACAAAATCCTGGATCGATGTCCCTGTAAGACACATGATTAAGATCTTCGGAAAAGAATATCAACCCGATGCAGTGTACGGATATTCGTTAACGATTTCCTTCTTTATAGTAGTTTTATTATCTCCGTTTCTATCCTCTTTGGCAGATACGATCGGGAACAAAAAATCCTTCCTTCAGTTTTTCTGCTATTTAGGCGCTACATCTTGTATGGGATTGGCAATGTTTACCGGAATGCACAACGTATTCTTAGGATTACTCTTCAGCATTACCGCAAGTGTCGGATTTTGGGGAAGTCTGGTGTTTTACAACTCCTTTTTACCGGATATTGCGACAAGAGACAAACAGGATGCACTTTCCGCAAAAGGATATGTTTACGGATATATCGGATCGGTAGTTTTGGTGATCATCTGTTTACTTTTAATTCAGGTTTTTGCAAAAGGCGCTGCACAACAGTTGCTTTTCACAAGAATCAGCTTTTTATTAACCGGAGCTTGGTGGTTCGGTTTTTCTCAGTATACCTTCAAACATTTGCCTCAGTTCGGTGATGTGAAAGAAAAGCTTCCGAAAGACTTAGTCCTTTTAAACTATAAAAACATCTTCAAAAGACATAAAGAACAGGGTGGATTCTTCGAAGTTTTAAAAGACAATTTAAGCTTCTATAAAGATATCGCTAAAGAAAGCTTTCATGAATTATTTAAAGTAGGAAAAGGTCTTTTCAAAGATAGAAACCTGAAATTTTTCCTTTCCAGCTTCTTTTTTTACAGCGTAGGAATGCAGACCATTTTCCTGATGGCAACCCTGTTTGGGAAAAGTGAGATCAATCTTCCTCAGGATAAACTGATCGGAACACTCTTGGTCATTCAGATTGAAGCCATCATCGGAGCCGTAATATTCTCAAGATTATCCAGAAAAATCGGAAACAAAAATGTCATCACCATTGCTATTATTCTTTGGATCGTTGCCTGCATCTGGGCATATTTCCTTAACAAAGAAAATCCTACAGTAGAGTATCAGTTTTATGGCGTAGCTGCTGTGGTTGGTTTGGTAATGGGAGGACTTCAGGCAATGTCCAGATCTACCTATTCCAAACTTTTACCGGAAAACTCAATGGAAAACACAACGTTTTTCAGTTTTTATGATGTTCTGGAAAAAATTGCCATCATTGTGGGAACATTTGTTTTTGCTTTATTTATCGACAAATACGATTCTTTAAGAGCCATTTTTGCTAAAATTGATGTTACGCTGCCTTCTGCTTCAGGAATGAGGTTTGCAGCATTTTCAATGGCATTGTTTTTCTTTGTAGGATTAATTTTAATACGATTTTTGAAGCTCAATACCCAGAAAAAATAATTGAAATTATATTTTTAAAAAACTTAAGGCGCTGATAAAGCGTCTTTTTTATTTTATCATCATGAGAAATTATATATTTTATGGTATAATTAAATTTTTCATTACTTTTAACAATTAAAAAATGTGAAAATATTATTATTTATTCACTGTGTTTTGATTTTTTTTGTTTATTTGCAAATCTAATAAGTCGTTAAAATGATTAAGAAATTTCTAACTCTCTGTATTTTGCAGTCTGCGGTTTTTGGCTTCTCCCAAAACATGAGACCTGTAGCCCAAAAAGTCTCGCAATACCACACCCAAAAGAAGGACTTTGAAAAGTTCGATTTATTCACCATCAACAAAAATTCAGAAAAACTTGCCGAATACAAAAGAGCGGCAACCGATATTTCTGTGCTGAATATCGATTCTAAACAGCTCAAAAAGTTAGTACACGAAAAACCTGAATATCTTGAAATTTCTTTTCCTTTCAATGAGAAGGTAATTACTTTGGAATTGTATAAAAATCAGATATTTACAAACGATTTTAAAGTGACTACCAACAAGGGCGAAATCGTAGATTATACACCCGGAGCGTATTATCAGGGAATTGTAAAAGGAGACAATCAATCCGTGGTCGCGTTCAGTTTTTTTGAAGATGATGTGGTAGGAGTAGCTTCCACCCCCGAACTGGGAAATGTAATTCTCGGAAAAGTTAAAAATTCTACAGACTTTGTAAGCTATTCAGATTCAAAACTTACAGGATTAAATCCTTTTGTCTGCGGCGTGGATGAATTAACGGATAATCACAACCAAAAAATATCTTTCGATCCGGATGCAAAGAAAACAACAGGAAAGGTCATGACGCAAAACTGTGTAAGAATTTATTACGAAGTTTGCTACACACCTTACACAAACAACGGATCTAATACAACAACTACAGCGAATTGGCTAACCGCAATTCATAACAATATCTCAACGCTTTACAGCAATGATGATATCAAAATCGCTTTAAACGAAATTTATGTGTGGACAACGGCAGATCCTTACACCGGAACACCAAATGCAAATCTGGCAAGTTTCAGAACCAACCGACAGACTTTTAACGGAGATCTGGCTCATTTGGTCAATCAGCCTTCTACAACAAGTGTAGCTTACATCAATTCTCTTTGTACAACAAGCAGACACGCGTATTCCGGAGCTTCACAGACTTACAATAATGTTCCTGTCTATTCCTGGACCATCGAAGCGATGACTCACGAAATGGGGCACAGTTTAGGTTCGCCTCACACTCATGCATGTGCGTGGAACGGAAATTCAACAGCAATCGATGGTTGCGGAACGCAGGCTGGTTATCCTGAAGGAACCTGCGCCACAGGACCCATTCCTTCTTCTACAGTGAAAGGAACCATCATGAGTTACTGTCACTTAGTTTCAGGAGTAGGAATTAATTTTGCAAACGGTTTCGGTCCTCAACCGGCTGCTTTGATCAGAAATACAGTGGAATCCAAACCTTGTTTAGGAATGAATTGTACAACAGCATGTTCTACAACGGTGACTTCACTTTCTGTTTCCAACATTACACAGATTTCAGCAAACGCAGCATTTACCGATGCCACATCTGCTTCCTGGAAATACAGACTGACGAAATATGACGGAACGGTTGTTTCCAGCGGAACGACTTCCACACAATCTTTAAGCATGGCAAATCTTCAGCCCGCAACCTATTATCTTTTATCAGTAGGAACAGATTGTTCTGCGGGTTACCAGAGAACGCAGATGTTTTTAACAGATGGAGACTGGTGCGACGGAGCGCAGTTTACAGACACAGGAGGAACAACTTCCAACTACGGAGACAGCCAGACTATTGTGAAAACTTTTTACCCAAGTTCAGGAGCTTTAACGATGAATTTTACAGAATTCGGTCTTGAGCAGGATTATGATTTTATGTATATTTATAACGGTCCTTCTACAAGTTCTCCTTTGTTTGCGAATGGAAATGGTTTAACGGGAACTGCTTTACCCGGAACATTTACTTCTACCCATCCTTCCGGTGCAATTACGGTAAGATTCGTGTCTGATCCTGCAGTGAATGACATTGGCTGGAAAGCAAACTTCTCCTGTGCGGTTTTGGCGGTGGAAGATGTTAATACGAAAGACAATACTGTCAATATTTATCCTAATCCGGCAAGAAACATCATTACAATTTCTTCAAAAGATGCTTTAAAATCATTCAAGATTTATGATGAAGCAGGAAGATTAATAAAATCTGAATCTTCATTAAAAGGTAATAAACATGACGTTACTATTTCTTCCATGCAGACAGGAAATTACGTAGTGACGGTAGAAACAGAAAAACAGAAAATTACCAAAAAGCTGATTAAGCAGTAATTTTAAGCTCCTTCATTCTTTAATAATAAACTGCAGACAGACAGTTTTAAACATAATGTAAAAAAGCCTGATTTTTTCAGGCTTTTTTTGTATATTTATAGTAATAGGAATCCTGATTTTAGATTTAATTAAAATTTAAGAATATTTTGCTGTTAAAATTTGTTAGAATTCGGCGCGGGATTTGCTTATATTCACTAGAATAGTATTAAATTTGCAAAAAAATTTATTTAAATAAATGACAAACCCATTATTTTACGCAAAAATTCTTTTGTTCGGAGAATACGGAATCATAGAAGATTCCCAAGGTTTGACATTACCTTATAGTTTCTATAAAGGTACCCTCAAGTTCTCTTCACTGGATTCCGAATTTGAAAAAAAATCCAATGATCATCTTAAAAAATACGCAGATTATCTGCAGAATTTAGCACTTCCTGAAACTTTTGAGCTTAATGTTTCAAAGTTTAAAGAAGAAATTTCTGAAGGATTATTCTTCGACAGCAATATTCCTCAGGGATATGGAGTAGGAAGTTCCGGTGCTTTGGTTGCCGCAATTTTCGAAAGATATTCTGTTTCCAAGCATGAGCCTGAAAATATTTCAAAAGATGAACTGAAAAGTCTTCGAACAGTTTTTGGCTTAATGGAAAGCTATTTCCACGGAAAAAGCTCAGGAATTGATCCTCTGATCTGCTATATGAATCTTCCGATTCTTATCGAAAGCAAAGAAAGTGTAGATAAAGTTGCCATTCCGGAAAGCGAAGCCGGAAAAGGGGCAATATTTTTAATCGATTCAGGAATGACTGGCGAAACAGGACCGATGGTTCAGATTTTTTTTGAAAAGATGAAGACCGAAGGTTTCAGAAAAACCCTGAAAGAAGAATTTATCCGTTACAACAATGCTTGTATCGATGCATTCCTTAAAAAAGATATGAACCCGTTTTTCAGAAATCTGAAAAAGCTTTCTCATTGGGCGTATGAACATTTCCGTCCGATGATTCCCGAAAGTTTATTTAATGTCTGGAAAAAAGGACTGGATTCCAATGCATATTATTTAAAACTCTGCGGAAGCGGCGGCGGCGGTTATATTTTAGGTTTCACCAAAGATTACGAAAAAGCAGAAAAAATGCTTGATGGCTTCCATAAAGAAGTGATTTACAGATTCTAAAAATTGTTGTGAATGAATTCTGAAAAAGAAACTTTCCAACAGAGAAATTATATTCAAAAATCTTTTTTTTACAGATTTTCACAATTTGTGGGCTTTCTTTTGGGAGCTCGCTTTTTTGTTGCCGTTCTGCTGATTTTTGCCCTCTATGTTTCCACATTTTTCCTCTTTAATCAGGATGAAAATTTCAGAAAATTCGTATTCGATTTTAAAGTTCACGGGATTATTTTCTGTACGGTTCTTACGATTCTTGCCGGAGGAATCATCAACCAGTTTTACGATTTCGAAAAAGATCATGTTGTAAAGCCTTTCAGAACGAGGATTCAGAGCTTCATTAAGCAGAAATATTTTCTCTATGCTTACCTCGTTTTAAGCCTAATTTCTTTGGGAGTTGCATGGATGATTTCACATAATGTTTTTGCATTTTTTGTAGTTTATCAGTTCTTTATGTGGTTTTACAGCCATAAACTCAGCCGGATTTTAGTATTAAACAATCTCACTTTTGTAAGCCTTACGTTGTATCCCTTTTTCGGAATGATGGTGTATTATGAAACCTTTTCGAAGAAAGTTTTACTCATGGCAGTTTTTCTTTTTCTGATTCTTCTCTGTATTGATATTGTGAAAGATACTTTAACAAAAAGCGTTGATAAAGCGTTTGGATACACAACAATTCCCAATTATTTTAAAAGCAGGAATACCAAAACAATTATTGTTTCTATGCTCATCATTACCATGGCAGTATCCATGAAGCTGATCATGAAAACAGGAATTGCAGGATTCATGGCGTATTATTTTACTGCCGGATTATTTATTTTCATCCTTTGTGTTTACCTTATTTTAAATCATACAAGAAAAAGCAATTTCGTCACGCTTAATATTCTCAGAATTTGGGTTTTTATTGGGATAATCGCAATGCTTCTGAACGGACTGGAAGGTAAATTATAAAAAATTTTCTTTATAAAACCTGATCCTTTTCTTACCTTTGCAGAACCTTAAATTAATAAAAAGTAATGCCCATTTTTAACGATACTAAAGTCGCATTTGCGGATAAATCCGATGCACAGTTAAGAAAAGCGTATTGGATGTTCAAAATGATTGAGCAGCCTTCTCTTACAAAAATTGGAACTTCTGTTCTTAATTTCACCGTTCATAATAGTTTTCCTTTCGTTACCGGAATTTTAAAAAACACTTTGTTTGAGCAGTTTTGCGGAGGTGAAACCCGTGAAGAAAGTATGAAGGTAGTGAAACAACTGTTCAGAAGAGAAGTCGGAAGTATTTTCGATTATTCTATTGAAGGTAAGGAAGACGAAGAAACTTTTGATGCGGTTTGCAAAGAGATCAAAGATATCGTAAGATTTTCTGTAGGAAATCCGGCAATTCCGTTTATCGTTTTTAAACCGACTGCTTTCGGAAGAATAGATCTGTATGAAGCTGTCGGGAAAAATGCGGAACTCACAACAAGCCAGAAAGAAGAGTGGGAAAGAGTAGTAAAAAGGTTTGATGAAGTATGCAGACTTTGCCACGAACACGACAAAAAAGTAATGGTGGATGCCGAAGAAACTTGGATGCAGGATGCAGCAGACCATCTTTGCGAAGAGATGATGGAGAAATACAATCAGGAAAAACCGATTGTATGGAATACCATTCAGATGTACAGAACCGGAAGATTGGAGTATATGGAAGCGCATCTTCAGCGCGCGAGAGAAAAAGGTTATTTTATCGGGTATAAAATCGTTCGTGGAGCCTATATGGAAAAAGAAAGAGCAAGAGCCGTAGAAAAAGGCTATGCAGATCCTATTCAGCCGACAAAAGATGCTTCCGACAAAAATTACAATGCAGGAATTGATTTCGTTATGAATCATTTAGACAAAGTTTCGGCATTTTTCGGAACCCATAATGAAATTTCTTCAGAGTTGGTCATGGATAAAATGAAAGCGAAAGGACTGGAAAACGGAAATCCTCATATCTATTTCGGACAGCTTTACGGGATGAGCGACAATATTACGTTCTATCTGTCAGATAAAGGCTATAATGCGGCAAAATACCTTCCTTACGGACCTGTAAAAGACGTTGTCCCATATCTTACCAGAAGAGCGCAGGAAAATACTTCTGTTGCGGGACAAACCGGTCGTGAACTGGGTCTTATCAAAAAAGAACTCGAAAGAAGAAAAGCAAGCAGATAAATTATAAAGATAAATTTCTAAGCCTTACAATATTTTGTGAGGCTTTTTTATGATCTAAATATAAGTTGATTGGAATTTTGAAAATTGAACGGCCTTAAAGATCATTTAAGGTTCAAAACTTTCAAATTTTCCGTTTTCGTAGAAGATGACGATTCTTTTAATCTTATTTTGCTGATTTTCAATAGCTTGAGCAATAATTTCATCATTACTTTTTTCTAATCGCTGAGAATCCGATATTTTCTCGTGAGCTTTACTTTGATCCGATATAAAAGATTCCTGACGATTCATTTTTGGCAGTTCTATTTCTGTTTCCTCACCGCCAAAATCTTCATCGTTATTTACCATCGTGAAAAGATCAGGGAGAGAAGTTGTTCTTGGTTTCTCTTCTTCATAGCTTTCTTCTTCCAGTTCAGGAATGTCCGAGTCGGGAAGCTCAGATTTCAGCATTTCACCTTCTCCGGTAATCAGCCAGTCCCAAAGAATTTCAGGAAAGCGCGATTTTATTTTAATGATAAACTCAAGCGACGGCTTATTTCTTCCGGACGTTATGTGCGAAATAGAAGATCGCTGTACTTCAATTTCATCTGCAAACTCCGAAGAAGAAAGATTAGAATATTCGATAACTTTTGAAATTCTCTCGTTTAGACTCATAAAACCATTCTTAAAACGTGTTACAAATGTAAATAAATAAATTTACAAATGCAAATCAATACAATAAACAAATGTAAACTATGATAAAATACATTTGTAAACCATGTAACTATCTAAAAATAAGTGTTCTATAAAATTAATAAAAGACTAATTCTAAATTTTACAAAAGTTTATCCACAATTAAATTATTAAAATCAATAAAATTTGACTGGAATCGTCGATAACTTATTGATAAGTTATGTTCATATAAATGTCATTATTGATGTAATAAACATAATTTTGTTGCGGTTTAATGCAGTGTATCATCAAATACAGATAATGTACTTAAAATAACAGATAAACGCTTTATAATAGGGTAAAATGAACGTTTTACTTTTGTAAAATACAGCTTTCAAATGCATTTGGACTGGGTTTTGTATTATTTTAATGTAAAATATGGTTATTGATCTTTTTTAAGATTTACCAGATTAAATTTCTGAAATTAAAAACAGAAATAATTTAGTGGAAGACTGTATTTTTCGATGGTTTACATTTGTATACAGTGTTTTATTCAAAGTTTTCAACAATAGTTTTGTTTAACAAATTTCCTCATATTTCTTTAAAACAAAGACTTTTACTACTTAAAGTAATATTCAAATACATATTTAATTAAACTTTATAAATTACTGAAATTGAGTTATTTAAAACATAAGTATTAAATTATTATCAATCCACAATTTTATCAACAGACATTTTGTCATAGCTAATTGTTTAACTATTTCACAAATGTAAAATTTAATTTTTCCATAAAAAAGCCTTAAATTTGACTATTGTAAACTATTTATATGAACTTCGAACAGATCTATTTACAAAATCCAAATTTCCCAAATCGCTATATTTCCCCTGAAAAATTATTTTCTTACCTACAGAACAATCTCAGTGATCATATAAAACAGATCGGAACGTCTTATTTAGAAAAACCGATTTATAAGTTAACAGTCGGAACAGGTAATATTCATGTACTCGCTTGGTCGCAGATGCACGGAAACGAATCCAACGCAACGCATGCAATGCTCGATTTGCTTTTTTCTTTGGATAAGGCTCCGGAATTAAAACAAGAATTGTTCAGTAAAATTCAACTTGATTTTATTTTTATGCTAAATCCCGACGGATCCGAAAAATGGACAAGATTAAATGCAGCCGATATCGATCTGAACAGAGACTTTCATAACGAGGCCAGTAAAGAGATCAAATTCTTAAAAAATACGGTGACTTCAAAAAAATATGATTATGCGCTGAATCTTCATGAGCAGAGAACAATTTTTACGACAGACGGAATTCATCCGGCAACGTTGTCTTTTTTGGCACCTTCAGAAAATGTAGAAAGAACCGTAACCGAAAACCGGAAAAAATGCATGGCGGTAATTGCAGAAGTTTATCAGCATCTGAAAGAATTAATCCCGAATCAGATCGGAAGATATTCTGATGAATTTTATCCGACTTCCACAGGCGATAATTTTATAAAAGCAGGAATGCCTACGATTTTATTTGAAGGCGGACATTTTGTAGACGACTACACCAGAAAGGGAACCCGAAAATATTACACGGTTGCTTTATATTATGCGTTAAAAGCGATTTCAGAATTAAATTTCGAAACAACAGGCTGGGAAACGTATCTCGAAATTCCGGAGAACAGAGAAACACACTATGATATTATTTACAGAAATGTAAAACTGAATACAGATCATGAATGTATTTTAGACGTAGCGGTTCAGTACCGTGAGATCAAAGAAGAAGGAAAAGATGAAATCTCATTCATTCCTTTCGTAATGGAAGTAGGAGATGTAAAGAAGAAAAAAGGCTGGCTCGAAATCGACTGTACCGGAAAGAAATTTGTCTCAGAAACAAAATATCCAAAGCTGGATTCAGAAGTGAATTTTACAATAGAAGACTGAAAATAAAAAAGCGGAACATTGATTCCGCTTTTATTTTATATAAATAGACTGTTCATTCAGAAAGGAAGTCTGTACAATTACAGATCCTTTATTTCATTAAAACAGAAATTAGTTTACCACTTTAATTCCGTTGGCTACAAATCTGATCTCTTCTTTCGGAGTTTTGATCGCATCGATTTCAGACTGAGGCTTTTTAGCATCTTCCGCATAATGTTTCTGCTCGTCTACAGAAGTTATTTTTCTTTCCGCAGTTCCGTCCAGAACAACAGTTTTACCTTTTAAAGCAGTAGGAACAAAGAATGCATAATCCTTCATTTTTACAAAAAACTGAGAGTTATCTTCTGTCTGGATCGTTAACCAACATCCTTTTTTATCGCAAACGTCTGTTACTTTTCCTTTTACGGCAACGTTTTCTACTTTTTTATCTTTTTTAAGCTTTTTGCTCAGCTTATCTACGGAGATTGCTTTAGATTCCACATTTGAAGCAACTCCGCCACCGTAAACATCACCTACAAGAGCATTTCCTGCAGGAGGTCCGAATTTTTTTGTTTCCTGTGCAAAAGCTAAAGACGAAGCACTCACGGCTACAGCAAATAATATCGCTTTGAATTTCATTTGAATTATTTTTTTCAAAAGTAATAATAAAATTCTGAACGGCAAACATTAAAAATTTGATAAAAAACAGGTTCAATCTTTCGGAATTTGAATGCATTTTCTTAAGACCAGCTTTGTTATGTATTTTTAACGCAAGGTTCACAAAGAAAAGAAGATTAGTTTTGAAAAAATTCCGTTCGCAAGGGCGTTTCACTCAGCAAGTGATAGCTGAGTTATATTTTGAAACATTTTTGATTTAGATATACTTTTATTACTTACAAAAAATTGAACTAATTCTTTATAAATCTTTAATATTAGCTTAGTGAATAAGTTTATGTTTAACCTGTCGAAGTACCTTTGCGAATGAAAAAATAATCAATGCTATTTTTAATAAAACCTTGTGATTATTGCGTTAAATTATTACAATAAAAATTTATTTTAACGCAAGGTTCACAAAGAAAGTGAGGATAAACTTTGAAAAAATTCCGTTCGCAAGGGCGTTTCACTCAGCAAATGATAAAAATATATAATTGATTATTTAATTTTTTTATGTGATAATGTATTGAAATTAAGGTGTCTAAAAATTGTTTTCAAAATATAATTTTGCTATCATTTGCTGAGTGAAACGCCCTTGCGAACCAAAAATAATTAATTTTATTTTAATAAAAATCTTGCGGTCATTGCGTTAAATATCAATTTATAGAAAAATCCGGCGAATATTAAATAAAACAGAAAATAATCCTATAATTATTTATATTTGGAATCTACAATCAATTATGCAGAAAAAACTAAAACTTTGGGATGCCATTATGCTGGTAATGGGATCCATGATCGGAAGCGGAATTTTTATTGTTGCCGCAGATATGATGCGGAATCTTGGCTCAGGATTCTGGGTAATCGTGGTTTGGATTATTACGGGAGTCATGACTGTCGCAGCGGCTATCAGTTACGGAGAGCTTTCGGCGATGTTTCCAAAAGCAGGAGGACAATACACCTATCTTAAAGAAATTTTCGGGAGAAAAATGGGCTTTTTGTACGGTTGGGGATTGTTTACGGTCATTCAGACAGGAACAATTGCTGCCGTTGCCATGGCTTTCGGGAAATTTACGGCTTATCTCGTTCCCGCTTTAAATGATGCAGCTCCGATTTTCCAGAGTGGCGAATTTAAAATTACATGGATCCAGATTTTAGCAATAGCAACCATCCTTTTATTAACCCAGCTCAACACAAGAGGCGTTGAAAGCGGAAAATTATTACAGAATATCTTTACAGGCTCCAAAATCATAGCATTACTGGGACTTATTGCTACAGGATTTATTCTGGTGGATATTTCGCATTTAGCGGATAATTTCAGCTTTGGATATGATGCTTTCAGCAACCTTAAAAAAGACATTTCAGGAAATTTTCTGAAAGAAGGCTGGGAACCCATTGGCGGAATGACTTTACTGGGCGGAATTGCCGCCGCAATGGTAGGCTCCGTTTTCAGTTCGGTAGCGTGGGAAAGTGTAACGTTTGTATCAGGAGAAATTGAAAATCCAAAGAAAAATGTGGTAAAATCCATGATCTACGGAACATCTGCCGTTATGATTTTATACATAGCTGTCAATTACGTTTACCTGAATGCTTTAGACAGAGATTCCATTGCTTTTGCGGAAAACGACAGGGTAGCGGTGGCTGCTTCAAAATTTATTTTCGGAAATGCAGGAACGGCAATTATTGCGGTTTTGGTGATGATCTCAACTTTCGGATGCAATAACGGACTCATCTTAGCCGGAGCAAGAGTGTTTCAGACGATGGCAAAAGACGGAATGTTTTTCAGACAGGCAGAGCAGAACAACAAAAACAATGTGCCCGCAAATGCGCTTTGGATGCAGGGAATCTGGGCTTCCATTTTATGTCTGAGCGGACAGTACGGAAATTTGCTAGATATGATCTCTTTCGTCATTGTTTTATTTTACATGATTACCGTTTTCGGCGTTATTTACCTGAGAATAAAACAGCCGGATCTGGAAAGACCTTACAAAACATGGCTGTATCCGGTGACTCCGATTATTTATTTATTAATCGGGACAGGTTTCTGTATCTTATTGCTCATCTACAAACAGCAGTATACATGGCCCGGTTTTCTCATGGTTTTACTCGGACTTCCCGTGTATTATTTAATTAATATGAATAAAAAAACTGAAAAATAAATTAAAAAGCTGTTCGTCAATCTGAGCAGCTTTTATTTTTTGTCAACCCCAAAAGTCAAAAAATTCCCCTCCTTTGGAGGGGTGGCAAAAATTTAATTAAATTTTTGACGGGGTGGTTTTAAAGTTCGGATAATTCAAAAAGTATTCAAATCCAAAGAACTCCTCCTTTCTAATATATCCGTCTTGCCAAAAAGAAATAATTATATAAAGCTGTTCTCAAAGTCGGGCAGCTTTTTTTTGGAGCTTTTTCCAGCTTTCCATTACAATCTTTTTTTCAAAAAGGATTTTCATTGCAATCTGGGCTAGGATTTTTCTGCATAGTTTCAATTTTTGTCCACTACATCAATCAAAAACAGGAAAAATAAATCAGAAGTACCGAAAGATTCCCCTCCTCTGGAGGGGTGGCAAAAATTTTAATAAAATTTTTGACGGGGTGGTTTAGAAATTCCGAAATCTTTAAAAATGTTTAAAATCACTGAACTTCTCCGTTGATTACAAACAACTCTGTTTTAAATCTCCGGAGTTCTCCGGAAGTCTCCCACAGTTTGCAGGAAACCACAAAACTTCTCCGTTAATTACAAACAACCCTGTTTTAAATCTCCGGAGTTCTCCGGAAGTCTCCCGCAGTTTGCAGGAAACAAAAGAACTTCTCCGTTGGTTACAAACAAGCCTGTTTTAAACCTCCGGAGTTTTCCGGAAGTCTTCCTCAATTTATTGGAAGCCATCGTACATGAATATTGTAGACAACTGATCCTTAAATTTTAAGGCTCTAAAAATTCCCCTCCTTCGGAGGGGTATCAAAAATTTCAACGAAATTTTTGACGGGGTGGTTTAAAAATCAAAAATCTGTTTAAACTTTTTAGAGTTTTAGGATTATTTACAATAAACTTTTACTAATTCATGTAATTTCAAGCCAATGCTGTATTTAAAAAAGAAAAATTTAAACAATGATCAATCATATTATCTCCTTTTTTCCTTAAAAATGATTAATTTGGTAGTATCTTTCAAAGAATTAAGTTCTATGAAGTAAAAAATTAAGAAGGAGAAATCATGGACACACCAAATTACAGAATGCCTTTTGTTCCGTCGACCTTAATGACGGAAGGAGGAAGCATAGAAACCTGCGACATGGGAGAAAGCATCGCGCACAACATTATGCTGCTCATCACCACCAAAAAAGGCGAAAACAGATACGACGAAAATTACGGAAACGACGTCTGGAACCTTGAATTCGATAACGGCATTACAAGCGCAGTCTGGGAAGCCGTTTTCATCAGAAGTCTCAAAAGACAGATTCAGGAATATGAACCCAGAATTGTTCAGCCGCAAATCGATGCACACATCCAGATTGTAGAACACAGCTACGACACAAAAGAACATACCGAAATCAAAAAAAAGGTAAAAATCGCCATCAATGCCAAAATGGAGCATTCCGGAGAACGTTTCAGCTTTTCTACAGAGCTTTTCCTGAGCCCGATGTCGATTGATTAAATTCTATAACCACCACCAAATCCTATGAATTTAGAACAGAATATTTATTCCAAAGAATCCGTAAAAGCGAGGATGCTTCAGAATGCCACAAAAGTATGGGGTCTGAAAAGTCCGCAGTCTCTTGATCCGTTCGTTAAATTATTAATTGACGCATTCAGCACGGAAGTATTCAAAGCGAACAACGAAATACAGACCGTAAACGCTAGAATTTTAGAAAAACTGGCAAAATTATTAACGCCTTCCATTTATACGCATCCGATTCCGTCTCATGCGATTGCGTTTACGCAACCTTATGAACCGTCGGAAATTTTATTGGAGCATACCGAGTTTTTCTTTAAAAAACAGATGACTTCCACCATAAAATCAGAATCGGATAAGCAGATTAATATTCCTTTTACGCCAATCGTAAATATAAGAATCAACAAAATACAGACCGCCATCATGTTTGTAGGAAATACCTGCTACGGAATCGATGACCGGCTGAATAAAATTCCCATTGCAAGATTTCAGGGAAGACCGGAAGATTACCGTAAAGTGACGATCGGAATTGATGTTTCAAAATACTCAAACGAAACTTTTCCTAAAAATGTAAGCATTTACTGCTCAAATCCTGCTTTCGAACATCTTGATTTTACCTATAAACTATTGCCCTACATTACGGTTTCGTCCAACGGAAATCCGTTATTTGTAAAAGAAGGTTTAACTTATTACAAAAACAATCAGGCTGAAGGATATGAGCAGATGTTCCGCGAACAGTCTATTCAGAATAAAATTATTGAAGACATCAAAAGTGTGTATCATCATAAATTCATTGAGATTTCCGGACTTTCAACCTCATTATTTTCAGAACCGGGACAGCTTCCTGAAAATCTCAGCTATGTAGATTATAAAGAAGAAATTGCAAAATACATCGACGGAAAACGTTATCTGTGGCTTACTTTCGAATTTCCGCCGCAATTCTCTGCTGAAATTCTGGATAATTTTTCTTTTGTTTTGAATGCTTTCCCGATCTATAACCGCGGCTGGAAAAAAACGGAATACAGCTTGGACATTATGGGAAACAATATTCCTCTCGTAACGGATGAAGGCGAACATTTTCTTTATGTAGATGAGGTTCAGGACGGTGACGGAAGAAAATACACCGAAATTCCTTTCACCCCGAATGACGATCTCCGAAAAGGATTATACACGGTAAGAAAAGGCGGAATGGAGCGTTTTACAAACAGAAATGCAGTTGATATGATTGCCAATGTTCTTGAACTGACGCGAGACGAAATTGCAGCCTTCTCTTTACTGAACCGTGATAATGTGAAAGGCGTTCTCAGTGAAATGTCCGACAAAATGAAGTCTATGGTTCAGAAAGTCAACAATGCCAAGCGGAGCATTAAACAGGAGCTGAACTATGTGATTATGGAGCCTGTTGATAAAACAGATCATACCTATGCTTCATTCTGGATCACGCATTCTACATTAGCCAATCATATGCGCCCCGGAACGGAACTTTCCAATCAGTTGAAATCACAGACGCTGGTTCTTTTAACAGAAACGATCGGCGGAGCGGAAGAGCAGAAGGGAACCGACAGTATTCAGGCTTATAAATATGCTTTAACCACAAGAGATAAGATCATTTCTCTGGAAGACGTTAAAAACTATTGCCGAATGGTTTTAAAAGACGAACTGAAAGAGGTGAAAGTGACGCGAGGAACCATGATCAGCAATAAACCAAAAGAAGGTTTCATCCGAACGGTTGAGGTAGAAATTATTCCGCAGAATTATTCTTTCTACGGAAGAGCTTACTGGGAAAATATGGCGAATGTTTTAAGAAACCAGATTATTTCCAAAGCCATCGACGGAATTGAATATCTGGTAAAAGTAACGAATGAAGATTCTGATTTTTAGTGATTGTTTAGGATATTCTCAATAAAAATGGATGAATTCTCAGACGATCTTAGGATGATTTAGCGAAATCTTCAGCATATTTATTTGAATGAATATAAAAGCAGTTACTATTAGAATCCTGTCATCCTGAGCTTGTCGAAGGATCTTTAGCTAAATAATAAAAGTTTCGGGCAAACCTTTGGTTTGCCCGAAACTCATTAAAAAAAACTACTATTTAAAATAACTGATCCATAAGAACCACCTCTCTGTTTTCCAGTAAAGGAACAATCTGTTCGGCTACAACTTTCTGATAATGTTCAGAATTTTTATGGAATTCCACTGCATCGGCATTTTTATATCCTTCAAACAATACCAAGGTATGATCGTCAGATTTGCTTTGATGTACTTTATAGAAAAGATTTCCTTCTTCCTGTGAACTTTTTTCCGCTGCCTGTTTCAGCAAATCCAAAACGACACCCAGTTTTCCTTCTTTTACCTGCCATTTGGCACACACATATACCGCTTTTTTATCCATTTTCTTATATTTTTTTAATTATTTATTTGAATCCCTGTATTTCTAAAATAAGTGGAATGCTGTTGTTGATCTTATTTTCAAATTGTTACAATTATTTTTGTCTCTCTTTGCGCTTCATTTATCGCGAAATTACATTAAGAGCCAGCCTGAATATTAAGTCTGTTTACACTTTTATTTAACCACAAAAGTCACAAAAGATCTACTAAATTTTTTATTTAAAGTTGATCATTATCAATGAAAAAGATCACAATAGTTTTTAAAAATCTTTGATTTTTATTCTTTTGAGCGCTTTAATTATTCTGAAAATTAGCTTTATGATTATCTTTTGAGCCTTTTGTGGTTAATTCTGAAATTAGTTTAAACTTTTTAATAAATATATTCTTGTTGGAAGACGCAGGATTTTTATTAATCTCAAATCTTTAAGGCGCAAGAAAATCAAAGATTTTCAATAAGGATTGATGCTTAATTTTATCGCAGATAAAATCTTTGCGCCTTTGCGATATTTATAACGATTAAGTTTTTTAAGCTAATAAGCTAATTCCTTAATGGTAAAAATAAATTATAGATTTAAACAGAGCCTAACTCTTACAATAAAAAGATCTCCAATAAAGATAAGCAAAAGCATTCCCAAATGCACAAAAGATGGCTTAAGCTTTTTTAGCTTCCAAAAGAGCCACAATTTTTTCTCCTACACCTTTTGCAGAAGCCGGATTTTGTCCGGTCACGATATTTCCGTCGGCAATGCTGTTTGCAGACCACGGTTCTGCTGCATGGAAAATCGCACCCTGCTCCGTTAAGGCAGTCTGAAGATCAAAAGCAACATCCGCTTTTGCATAACTCTCTTCTTCCGCAGTGCTAAATGCAGAAATATTCTTACCATTTACCAGATAACTTCCGTCGCTTAATTTTACATTCAGAAGCGAAACGGGACCATGACAAACCGCTCCCACAACACGGTTGCTTTCATAAAAATCGGCAAGTACTTTTTTAAGTTCCGGAGCTTCCGCCATATCCACCATCGGAGCCAGACCTCCCGGAACAAAAACGGCATCGTAATTAGAAGTATTTACCTCAGAAAGTTTTTTTGCATTGTGCATATCTTCCCAGCCTTTTCCCGTTAAAAATTTTAAATTATCAGCATCGTCTGCTAAATTTAAAGCATCCAGAAACGGAGATTCACCGGTTAAACTGGCAAAATCGATCTGGTAACCTGCATTTTCAAACTCTGCATAAGGATGCGCCACTTCAGGCAGGAAAGTTCCTGTTCTTTTATTGTTCGGACCGATAGAATTTGCGTTGGATACAACGATTAATACTTTTGGATTCATGACATTCAATTTTGTTTGTTAAAAATATTTTGTTTGATCTTTCTGAAATTGTTTGAATTTCTACAGCAAATGTATGCCGATCCAATGCTTCGTTCGAAGGACTGAAGTCACAAAAAAAGTGTGATCCAAATCACACTTCTGCATTTTATTCTATTGGTTTATGATTTTATTGGGAGCTTTTTCCCGCTTTCCGTTACAATTCCTCATTGCGCGGCTCCGCTTCGCTTCGCCGCTCCATTGCGGGATTTTCTCTTCAATCGGGGCTATGGCGGAAGTTATTCTTTTCAATATCTGAAACAATATGCATAAAGTCTGTCTTTAATATAGTATTTAATTTATTAGTGCTCTTTGTGCAAAAAGATTAGTGTCATTAGTGTTTAAAAAGATTGCTTCGTCACTTATAGATCTTTACAGAATGACAAAAATACTGTAAATGCATTCGAGAAAGGATAAACAATTTACATTGAAAAAAAATCTGCGTAATCTGCACAATCTGCGGGATATTATCAAAAAGATTCTTCCTTCCATAATGCTTCGCAAAATTTCAATCAGAATGACACGGAACCATTAAGATTTTCCGAATAAAAAATTTAAAAACTATTTATTGGTATTAGAATACAGTCTGCTTAAAGTTTCCCTGCTTACGCCGAGATATTCTGCGACATATTTTTTAGGAACTTCCGAAATCAGATCGGGATATAATCTTACAAATTCTTCGTAACGCTGTTGCGGTGTTCCCGACAAAAGCATCATAATTCTCTGCTGAAGCGCAATATAACCGTTCGTTAATTTAATCCTGAAGAAATGATCCATCTTATGAAGATCTGCTGCCAGTTTATTTCTTCCTTCAAGGGTAAGACTTACCACTTCACCTTCTTTCAGGCATTCAATAAACATTTTGGAATTTTGCTGTTTAAAAAATCCTATATAATCGGACATCCACCAGTCTTTTTTGGCAAACTGCAGAATGTGTTCTTTGCCATTTTCATCAATATAAAACACCTTATAGATTCCGTCAAGAACAAGAAATTCGTATTTTACTTCGTCTCCGTCGTGGATCAGGAACTGGTTTTTACGGACTTTTCTTAAAGTGAAAAAAGTTTTGACATATTCAAACTCTTCGTCTGTAAGCAGTGTAATGGCTTCGATATGTTCTCGCAGTCGGTTCATGATAATGCTTTATCCGGTGTAAAAGTAATTAAAATTCTGAAGAATCTGCTTGACTTTCCCATACAGAAACTGCAAGTCTGTTTAAACTTTTATTTAACCGCAAAAGTCACAAAAGATTTACTAAATTTTTTATTTAAAGCTGATCATTATCAATGAAAAAGCTCACAATAGTTTTTAAAAATCCTTGATTTTTATTCTTTTGAGCGCTTTGATTATTACAGAAATTCGCTTTAACATGATCTTTTGTCCCTTTTGCCGTTGATTCTGAAATTAATTTAAACAAATTTTGCTTTAAAAAGACTGATCTTTTATTGTGAAAAATTACAATAAAAGATCAGAGATTCATGAAGAGTAAATTTTTTGTGGTACAGTTGTTATAATAATTTTCTAAGACCATTAAAAAAACAAATGGCTTCCGAATAATTTCGCATCATTTTTGTAAGGATAAACTAACACTTTTTAACACTGAAAATTGCCAAAATTTCCGTAATTTTGCACATCGTGATTTTCAGGTAAAATCACCCCAAATTATGAGTAAATCAACAGAATATATAGAAGTTTACGGCGCACGTGAACATAATCTTAAAAACATCAATGTAAAAATTCCTCGCAACGAGCTGGTCGTGATTACAGGACTTTCGGGAAGCGGAAAATCTTCATTGGCTTTTGATACGATTTTTGCGGAAGGACAGCGCCGTTATATCGAAACGTTTTCTGCGTACGCAAGACAGTTTTTGGGAGGTCTGGAGCGTCCCGATGTCGATAAAATTGAAGGATTGTCTCCTGTAATTGCTATCGAACAGAAAACCACAAACAAAAACCCGCGTTCTACGGTAGGAACCGTAACGGAACTGTACGATTTCCTTCGTCTTTTGTTTGCCAGAGTTTCTGATGCGTATTCTCAAACCACAGGAAAAAAACTGGTAAGCTACACCGAAGAACAAATTTTAGAAACCATCAAAGAAAATTACAAAGGCGAAAAAATCATGCTGATGGCGCCTGTGGTAAGATCCAGAAAAGGACATTACCACGAACTTTTTGTGCAGATGGCAAAAAAAGGATACGGACAGGCAAGAATAGACGGTGAACTGCAGGATATTGAATATGATCTGAAACTCGACCGTTATAAAACCCACGATATCGACATCGTCATTGACCGCTGGATTATCGGGGAATCTGCTTCCGAAGCGAGAATGGAAAAATCTCTTCGTACGGCGATGGAAATGGGAGAGGGACTGATCGGAATTCAGAAACTGGGAACGAAGGACATCGAATATTTTTCTAAAAATTTAATGGATGCCGAAACCGGTCATTCACTGGCTCTGCCGGAACCGAATACGTTTTCTTTCAACTCTCCGAAAGGAAGCTGCCCGAGCTGTAAAGGTTTGGGAACCATCAAGAAGATCAATACAGATTATTTTGTTGAAAATCCGAAATTATCTATTAATCAGGGAGGTTTATTGCCATTGGAAGATTTAAAGTCTAATAAATGGGTACTTTCTCAGATCAAAAATATCTTGGAAATTTTCGGATTGGGAATGGCAACTCCGATTCAGGATATTCCGGAAGAAGCGTTAGACTATATTTATAACGGCTGTCATAAAGAATTCAACAAAGATTTAAAATACGCCGGAATTACCAAGAAAATCAAAATCAGCTTTGACGGTCTGATTCCTTTCATGGAAGAAATTATCGAAGAAAGGGAATCTTACGAAGCGATTCTGCTGGAAAGACATTTCACCACGGAAGAAACCTGTCCGGAATGTAAGGGAACCCGTCTTCAGCCTTCAAGTTTAAGCTTTAAAATCGACGGAAAGAATATTGCTGAGGTAAATGCTTTAAGCTTGATTGATTTAAAAGACTGGCTTGCTGATGTTAAGGATAAATTTTCTGAGAAAAATGCCATCATTGCGCACGAGATTTTAAAGGAAATTGAAACAAGGCTTCAATTCTTATTAGACGTTGGTTTAGATTATTTAAGCCTGAGCAGAAGTTCAAAAACACTTTCGGGTGGAGAATCCCAAAGAATTCGTCTGGCTACGCAGATCGGTTCTCAATTGGTGAATGTTCTCTATATTTTAGACGAGCCTTCGATTGGGTTGCACCAGAGAGACAATGAAAGATTGATTAATTCTTTAAAAAATCTTCGGGATATCGGAAATTCTGTTCTGGTGGTAGAGCATGATAAAGACATGATTCTGGAAGCCGATGAGGTTTTGGATATCGGTCCGAGAGCCGGAAAATTTGGCGGAGAAATTCTATGGCAGGGAAAACCGAAAGATCTGATAAAAGCAGATACAATTACGGCGCAGTATATTAACGGAAAAAGAAAAATCGAAGTTCCTGCGGAAAGACGTAAAGGAAACGGAAAAAATATCATTTTAAAAGGAGCAAGCGGAAATAACCTGAAAAATGTAACGCTGGATATTCCTCTGGGAAAACTGGTTGTGGTTTCGGGGATTTCGGGAAGCGGAAAATCGTCGCTTATCAACGGAACATTGTATCCGATTTTAAATAAACATTTTTACAGGGCGGTTCAGGAACCTTTGCCGTACAAAAAAATTGAAGGTCTTGAACACATCGATAAAATTGTAGATGTAGACCAGACTCCGATCGGAAGAACGCCGCGCTCGAATCCTGCAACCTACACCGGAATGTTTACCGACATCCGAAATCTGTTTGCAGAATTGCCGGAAAGTAAAATCCGAGGTTACAAACCGGGAAGATTCTCTTTCAACGTAAAAGGCGGAAGATGCGAAACTTGTCAGGGAGGCGGTTTGAAAGTGATTGAAATGAACTTTTTGCCGGATGTGTACGTTCATTGTGAAACCTGCAACGGAAAACGTTTCAACAGGGAAACTCTTGAAGTGCGTTACAAAGGAAAATCGATTTCCGATGTATTGGATATGACGATTGATGAAGCGGTGGAATTTTTCCAGCCGATTCCGAAGATTTTTGCGAAGGTGAAAACTCTGCAGGATGTCGGTTTGGGTTATATTACGTTGGGACAGCAGTCGACCACGCTTTCTGGAGGAGAAGCACAGCGCATCAAGTTAGCCACAGAACTGGCAAAAAGACAAACCGGAAACACGTTATACATTCTCGACGAACCCACAACAGGACTGCATTTTGAAGATGTAAAAATCTTAATGGATGCGATTAACCAGTTGGTAGAATTAGGAAACTCTTTCATCATCATCGAGCATAATATGGATGTGATCAAATTAGCCGATCATATCATCGACGTTGGTCCGGAAGGTGGAAAACACGGCGGACAGATCGTTGCGCAGGGAACGCCCGAGGAAATTGTGAAATCGAAGAAAAGTTTGACGGGGAAGTTTTTGAAGAGGGAGCTGGAGTAGTAGAATATTAACTTAATAATATAAAGGAATTTGTGAATGCAGATTCCTTTTTTTATTTTTAAAAGCTAATTTTAAACATAAATGAAAAAACTAATTATCTTTAATTTTATTATTCTTCTGTTACTTAATTCAATTCTTACAGCAAAAGAATTTATACTCTCCTTTTATTCAGGATCCAAATATGAAGATTTTACATATATAAAAATGGAAACTGAAGGGACTCTTGGTTTTGGTGTTTTCAGAATTTCAATTTATTGGCTCCTCTATTTTCTATTATTTTCTTTAATAAGTGCTTATATTTTTAAATATCTAAAAGCAAAATTAAAAAAGATATGGATTTTGCTGATATTGACATTATTTCAAATTTTTCTTTGCTATTTAGTTAATAGACTGATTCTAACAAATATTTTCGAATTTTTCTAATTTGAAAATCTCTTTGTAAGTTTTTTCTTTATATTCTTTTTTTGGTATTTAACCATTTATAAATTCTCAAAAGTTAATAATTGAGTGCTTAATAGACCAACGAAAATCATTAATATCAAAAAAAACAAATGTTAGGAAAATTAAAAATAAATGTTTCTAAGTAAAGGATTTGAAAAGAATTTGGATGAATAGTGATCATTTTTCCCCTCCCAATATTAAATTTTCAAAAATTTTTAAATTTTATTCAACTGAAAACCAGTAATTTAAATTCTAATATTAACTCAATGTTAACTCAATGTGAAATTATTGTAAATTATTTTATATATCTTTGGTAAAGAAATAGTAAATAAGTTTAATATAACATTTAAAACCAAAGAGTTATGAAAAATAAAATTCAGATATTAATCGCTTCAGTTTTCGTTTGTGGATTTGCAACAGTAATGAACATGGCAAAAGCACAGACAGCAAACAACAATACCATTCAGGAAGTACAGTTGAATAAGAATGATGCTTTCAATGAAATAAGAAATCTATTGATGGCGAATTTTGACTTTACCAATCAGGATTATAAGCAGGGAATTGTAAACTCGGAAGTGAAATTTGATATTGCAGAAAACGGAAAAATTGTAAATGTTCATTCTAAAGGAGACTGCAAGAACGTAAGCAAAGAAATTGAAAACGTTTTAAGCAAACTTCATTACAGAGTAGACAGCAAAAAATTAAACGAAAATATGATTGCTTCAACCTACGTCATGCCTGTAAGAGTGGATATTAACAACAGATAACATTCATAAAATCTTTTATACTGAGCCATACAACTCCTGTATGGCTTTTTTATTTTAGGTGTAAATAATGAAAATTTTAAATATAAATTTGTAATAACTACGAAAAATATTCGTTATAAATTTAAATCAGCAAAATTAAAACAATATGAAAAATTTGAAGAAGCTAAACAAGACAGATCTGAAATCAGTAAACGGTGGACAGCCGAAACAATACTGCGTTTTCTGCGAAAGAATCAACAAGCTTGTTTGCAGTGAAGCTCAGATCTCACAATGTCCTTAACAATTCAGACCGCTTTTTAGAAGGCGGTTTTTTTATACTTCAAAAATTTTTAACACTAAGTTCGCAAAAGTTATTTTGAAATCATTGAAAATATTTTTTGTTCGCAACGGCGTTCTTCTCAGCAAATGATAGCTGAGTCTATTGATTTTTTTTTAATCGAGCAATTTTTGTTCTTCAAAAGACTTGTAAAATGAACGTTCTTAAGATAGCGTTCCTACGGAACGCCGAACATCTTGCGATAAGATTTCTAACAGATAAATTCCATAGAGTTTTCTACCTTTTTGTTTTAACAGCTTCAGCAAATGCCCTTTGAGTAAATCTAAACTTTTTATTTCCAGCTTCTCAAACAGACGGTAAAAATTTATACATTTGACAGTATAATAAAAACTGTTGTGAATCCCATTTTAGATGTTGTTCTGCGTTCTCTCTGTGTTTATCTTTTCATGGTGATCGGAATCCGTGTTTTCGGGAAGAATCAGCTTTCGCAGCTTAACGCGGGAGATGTTGTTCTGCTGCTCCTGATTTCCAATGCTGTTCAGAATGCCATGGTAGGACAGGACACCTCGCTTCAGGGAGGTTTAATTGCTGCTCTGGTTCTTTTTGCGGCTAATTTTACCTTAAAAAGATTCATGTTCAGAAGTCCTGCTTTTAAAAGCTTCATGGAAGAAGATCCCGTTATCCTTATTAAAGATGGAGTAGTAGATGAAAAAGCTTTAAATAAAGTAAAAATAACTTCCGATGAACTGGAAGAAGCAGTGAGAGAACACGGTGTCGGAGGTTTCGATGAGGTAAGACTTGCTGTACTGGAAGTGGATGGAAACATCAGTGTGGTTTCTGAGGATAACAAAAGCAAACAGACCCATTATTCCAGAATTAAAAGAAAAAACAAACGAAAATATCATTAGCCATGAACTACGAGCTTAGAGAAATGCTTCCGAAAGATGAAGCCAGAGTTTTAGAAATTTTCAGACAGGGAATCGAAGGCGGAAAATCAACCTTCGAAACAACCGTTCCGACTGCCGAAGCATGGAATATGGATTATTATAATGACTGCCGCTGGGTTTTGGAAAATGAAAACAACGAAGTTGTTGGCTGGTGCGCGCTGAAACCCGTTAGCAAAAGAGAAAGCTACAAAGGAGTTGCTGAAGTAAGTGTGTATTTCGATAATGATTATCAGGGAAAAGGATTAGGCTCTGTTTTGCTAAAAAAGATGATTCTCGACAGCGAAGATCACGGCTTCTGGACATTGCAGGTGAATATATTTCCCGAAAACGAAGGCGCTCTAAAAGCACATCAGAATAACGGCTTCAGGATTGTGGGAACAAGAAGGAAAATAGGAAAACTTAATGGTGAGTGGAAAGATGTTATTATGCTTGAAAGAAGAAGTGAGACTGTTTTTTAACATAAAAAATACTAAAGTTTCTTAAATGTTCACATAAAAGCAATGATAAATAATTATTGGCATTCAGATTGTAATTTTTCATGATGTAATTTGAAAAATATATTTATGAAGATGCTGACTAAAATTTTGGGACTATTCCTGATTGTTTTTTCTTTCGCGTACTATAATGCCACACCTCTGCAAAGAGGTCATGGACGAGGGCACGGACACGGACATGGTCCTAAAAAACATTATTACCATGGTCCGCACAGACCCCATTACAGAACAGTGGTCTATCACAGACCTCCGAAACGTTATTATAAGAAACATCATTACAGACCTGTAAGACGGACGTATTATGCTCCAAGACCGCAGAGAGTCTATCACAGCAGACCTGTTGTTATTGTTAATTTATAAAAGGTATAAGCATTGAAAACTTTCAGTGCTTTTTTATTTTACAGATGTTAAGCTTTGACAAATCGTTCATTTTCTTACCACATTTGATTTTTGAAAGCAAATCTATTAAAAAAGAATTTTAATAATATACATAAAAAAGGCTGTAACGATAGTAATACAGCCTTCTTTTATTAAATCTCAACCTAAATCTAAATCTCAACCTTTTAAAGCCTCGATTTCTTAGGATTCAGAAAAGTATTGAAAATCATGACTTCCTGTCCGAATTTTGCTTCAATTCTTTCTGCGATGTTCTCCATTTCGCTTTTAATGAAATCTTCCCTAAGTTCATCATTGTCAAAAATCAGAAGAAGATTGTAGTTTTTTCCTTCTTCAATATAGTCGCTGTGTACTTCAGATAGGATATATTGGTTAACGTCCATCAGATTTTCCGTCATTAAAACCAGGGTCTCATCCATATAATTTTCCCATTTTTCAAGATTATTTTTTGTGCAATGGAAAGTTATACTTAATATGCTCATATTTTATGAATTTTTAAGATTCTGTAGATAAATTTTACGGCAAAAATCGGCAAATTTTTCGTAAATTAGCCCGTTAATAAAAATACAAAAAAAATAATTTTCAGACGTATAGCTAAGGGTCTGACTATCATTATAATAAAATTGTTTATGCAAAAAGAAGGAGAAAGACTGATTCCTATCAACATTGTTGATGAAATGAAGTCATCTTATATCGATTATTCGATGTCGGTTATCGTTTCGAGAGCGTTACCTGATGTAAGAGATGGCTTGAAACCCGTTCATAGAAGAGTACTTTACGGTATGTATGGATTAGGGGTTTTTTCTAATCGAAAGTATTTAAAATCTGCGAGAATTGTTGGAGACGTTTTAGGTAAATATCACCCGCACGGAGACTCCTCTGTATATGATGCAATGGTAAGAATGGCCCAGGACTGGAGCTTGCGTTATCCGCAGGTAGACGGACAGGGTAACTTCGGTTCCATGGACGGAGATCCGCCTGCAGCAATGCGTTATACAGAAGCAAGACTGAAAAAAATCTCTGATGAGGTGCTTTCGGATCTGGATAAGGAAACGGTAGATTTTCAGAATAACTTCGACGACAGTTTACAGGAACCGACAGTTTTACCTTCAAAAATTCCGAATCTTTTAGTTAACGGAACTTCCGGTATCGCGGTAGGGATGGCAACCAATATGGCTCCGCACAATTTGTCTGAGTCTGTAGATGCGATCTGCGCTTATATCGACAACAGAGAAATTACGATCGATGAATTAATGCAGCACATCATAGCTCCGGATTTTCCTACAGGGGGAATTATCTACGGATACGACGGGGTGAGAGATGCGTTCCATACAGGTCGTGGCAGAGTAGTTCTGAGAGCAAAAGTAGCTTTTGAAGAAATCGGAAACAGAAATGCAATCATCGTAAACGAAGTTCCTTATCAGGTGAACAAAGCGGAGATGATTGCAAGAACTGCGGAACTGGTAAAAGAAGAGAAAATTCCGGGAATTTACGAAATCAGAGACGAGTCAGACAGAAGAGGTCTTCGTATTGTTTATGAACTGAAAAATGATGCGATTCCGAATGTTGTCCTGAACTTACTTTATAAATATACATCACTTCAAACCTCTTTCAGTGTAAACAATATTGCATTGGTTCACGGAAGACCCGAGCAGCTCAACTTAAAAGACATCATTCATCATTTCGTAGAGCACAGACATGAAGTAATCGTAAGAAGAACTCAGTTTGAGCTTAGAAAAGCCAAAGAAAGAGCTCATATTCTTGAAGGTTTCATGAAGGTGATCGGTTCTCAGGATTCTTTAGATAAAGCGATTTCAATCATTCGTCACTCTGCCAATCCGCAGGCTGCGAAAGAAGGATTGATCGAAGCTTTCGAGCTTTCTGAAATTCAGGCTCAGGCAATTCTTGATTTACGTCTTGCTCGTTTAACAGGAATGGAGCTTGACAAGATCCGTGATGAGTATGATGCAATCATGAAAGAAATTGCAGATTTGGAAGATATTCTGGCAAACGAACCCAGAAGATTCCAGATCATCAAGGATGAATTAACTGAAGTAAAAGAAAAATACGGCGATGAAAGAAGAACCGAAATCGATTATTCAGGAGGAGAAATGTCTATCGAAGATATTATTCCGAACGAATCTGTGGTTCTTACCATTTCACACGCAGGATACATTAAGAGAACTTCATTATCAGAATACAAAATCCAGAGCAGAGGCGGTGTAGGAAACAAAGCCGCAACTACAAGAGATGCAGATTTCCTTGAATATATTGTTTCGGCAACCAACCACCAATATATGCTCTTCTTTACCGAAAAAGGAAGATGTTACTGGTTAAGAGTATTTGAAATTCCGGAAGGCTCCAAAACAGCAAAAGGAAGAGCGGTACAGAACTTAATTAACATTGAGCCGGACGATAAAATCAAAGCTTACATCAGAACCAATAACTTAAAAGATTCTGAATATGTAAACCAGATGAGCGTTGTGATGGTAACGAAAAACGGAACCATTAAGAAAACTTCGCTGGAAGCATATTCAAGACCTAGAGTAAACGGGGTGAATGCAATTGAGATCAGAGACAATGACCAATTGTTAGGTGCTTATTTAACAAATGGCACATCGCAGATCATGATTGCAACGAAAAACGGTAAATGTATCCGTTTCCCTGAAGAAAAAGTAAGAGAAGTAGGAAGAGGATCGATCGGAGTTCGTGGTATTGCCATGGAAGAAGACGATGAAGCAATCGGTATGATTGTTGTAAATGATGTGGAGAAAGAAACAGTGCTTGTGGTATCTGAAAAAGGATACGGTAAGAGAACAGCGGTAGAAGATTATAGAATTACCAACAGAGGAGGAAAAGGAGTTATCACGCTGAATATCACTGAAAAGACAGGAAATCTTATTGCCATTCAGAATGTAACAGATGAAGACGGATTGATGATCATTAACAAGTCCGGTGTTGCCATTAGAATGGGAATGGACGAAATGAGAGTGATGGGTAGAAATACACAGGGCGTAAGACTGATCAATCTTAAAAAGAATGACGAGATTGCTGCGATTGCAAAAGTAGAAATGGACAAAGAAGTAGAAGAAGAATCTGAAGAAAATGAGGAAGGGGTTGTAGGAACGCTATTTGATAACCAGGAAGACAATACTGATGCTCCTCAAGCTGAAAATGAAAATCCGGCAGAGGAAACTGAGAATTCTGATTCGGAAGAATAATTAATATTGTACAATTAATATAAAATAGTGATTATGAAAAAGCTAATTTTAGGGATAACTATCGTGGCATCTGCTTTTGTTTTTGGACAAAAAGAAGATACTAACGCTAAACTTCAGGAAGCTAATAAAGTTGCAATGGATGCTTATAATGCAAAAAACTATGCAGCGGCAGCGCCTAAGTTTATGGAAGTTTACAACTTGTTGAAAGCTAACGGACAGGACAATAAAGTATATATGTATTACTCAGGATTGAATTATGCGTTAGCAAACGATATTCCTCATGCTACAAAAATATATACAGATTTGATCAGTTCCGGTTATACAGGTGTTGAAACCACTTATACGGCAAAAGACAACAAAACAGGTCAGATTGCCAGTTATGATAAAAATACCTGGGAATTATTAAAGAAAACATCATCAAAAGACTATTCAGATTTTAAAACGGAACAGTCTCCAAGTGTTGAGCAGGATTTATATGAAACTTTAGCGACTTTATTAATCAATGCAAAGAAAAACGATGAAGCTTTAGCATTAATTGAAAAAGGACTGGCTAAATTTCCGAACAGCTCAAAACTGAAAGAATATCAGGGAAGTGCACTGTATGCATCAGGAAATACAGAAAAGTTCATGGCAAATTTAAAGGAACAATTGGCTAAAAACCCTAATGATGCGACCAACTGGTACAATTTAGGAGTTCTTCAGGCAAAAGATCCTGCAATGTCAACAGAAGCCATCGCATCTTTCCAGAAAGCAATCGAATTAAAGCCTGATTTTGCTAATGCGTATCAGAACTTAGTATACACTGTAATCGGAGACGATGAAAAAGCTGTATCTGAGATCAATGCATTAAGAAAAACAAAACCGGACGATGCTACAAAATTAATTGAAGCAAGAAAAGAAAGGTTTACAAAAGCAATTCCTTACGGGGAAAAATGGCTTCAGGCAATGCCAACGGATCTAACTGCTATTCAGGTAATGAAGGATGTTTACAACACCACCAAGAATACAGCAAAATACAACGAAATGAAAGCTAAAGAAGCTGAATTGGCAGCAAAACAGCCTGCAAAATAATTTCAGATCTTTCATTAAATATAAACCGGAACATTTTTGTTGCGGTTTTTTTTTATTCAATAGAAACAAATATTTTCTTGCTTTAGTAATGTAATATTAGATATCTGTCACTCTGAAAGAAGCGAAGCGTATTGAACAATCTTAACTTTATTTTTCAAAAAAAATGGGCTTTGCATTAAAATAATTTTAGTTTCCAAATATTCATCATCCAATTTGGCTTAGCCAAAACTGTCTATTTAGTATTAAATTTCTGTTATTCATAAAGAAGCATCTGTAGTGAAAAATCTATTTTTTATTGTTGAGATTCTTGCTTCGTCAGAATGGCAAACATGATCTATTTTCCTGTAAAAATATCCTCAGTCAATCTGCGCAAATCTCAAAAATCTGCGGGAGGAAAAAGAACTTCATTATGTATTGATTATCTAATTTGGTTTAAAAAACTTTGCATTAAAAAATTTCAAGCATCAAAAACAGCTAATATCCGAACCAAAATTCCAACGATTATCATCAAAAATCAATGTTAAAATTCTCTGCAATTCCGTATCTTTGAGAAAAATTTTTACAAAAATGATTGAGTGGAAAACCGCTAAAGAATACGAAGATATTACATACAAAAAATGTAATGGGGTAGCAAGAATTGCTTTCAACAGACCGGAAGTTCGTAACGCTTTCAGACCAAAAACAACTTCAGAATTATACGATGCTTTTTATGATGCTTATGAAGACCCGAAAATCGGTGTTGTGCTGCTTTCAGGAGAAGGACCAAGTCCTAAAGACGGAGGCTGGGCATTTTGCAGTGGTGGAGATCAGAAAGCAAGAGGACACCAAGGATATGTAGGAGAAGACGGAAGACACCGTTTAAATATTCTTGAAGTTCAGCGTCTCATCCGTTTTATGCCAAAAGTTGTAATCGCGGTAGTTCCGGGTTGGGCTGTTGGTGGAGGACACTCTCTTCATGTGGTTTGCGATTTAACTTTAGCGAGTGAAGAACACGCAATTTTTAAACAAACTGATGCCGATGTTACCAGTTTCGATGGTGGTTACGGATCTGCTTATCTTGCAAAAATGGTAGGACAGAAAAAAGCACGCGAAATTTTCTTTTTAGGCAGAAATTATTCAGCGCAGGAAGCTTTCGAAATGGGAATGGTAAATAAAGTGGTTCCTCATGCAGAACTTGAAGATACAGCTTATGAATGGGCACAGGAAATTCTTGCAAAATCTCCGACTTCCATCAGAATGCTGAAATTTGCCATGAATCTTACAGACGACGGAATGGTTGGGCAGCAGGTTTTCGCAGGTGAAGCAACACGTTTAGCATACATGACGGAGGAAGCAAAAGAAGGAAGAAATGCATTCCTTGAAAAAAGAAAACCGAATTTCGGAGACGATCAGTGGATATCTTAATATAAGTAATTGGCAATAAGAACATTACTTATTCCCAATTACTCATTACTTATACATTATGAAAGATTGGATAAAAGCCGCAAGGCTTAGAACGTTGCCGTTGTCGCTCAGCGGAATTATTATGGGAGCTTTCATTGCAAAATGGAGGCTTTATGGTGAAGGCGGAATCTGGGACTGGAGAATTTTTGCTTTGGCATTAGTTGTAACTTTATTATATCAGATCCTTTCAAACTACGCCAATGATTACGGAGACGGAATAAAAGGAACCGATGCTAAAAGAGCGACAGAAGCAGAAGCAAGAGCAGTAGCCTCAGGAAAAATTACGGCAAAACAGATGAGAAATGCAGTTATTCTTTTCTCCGTTTTATCTTTTGTAGCGACAGTTGCCCTTTTATATGTGGCGTTTATTCCCGATTATATGAATGAATTTTACATATTCATCGGTTTGGGAATCATGAGCATTTTAGCGGCAATTGGTTATACGGTGGGTAAAAAACCTTACGGATACATGGGATTGGGAGATATTTTTGTATTTATTTTCTTCGGTCTTGTTTCTGTCTGCGGAAGTTATTTCCTGTTTACCAAATCGTTCAGCTGGGATATGTTGTTGCCCGGAACCGCAATCGGAATGATGAGCATGGCTGTTCTGAACCTGAACAATATGAGAGACATTGAAAGCGATAAACAATCAGGGAAAAACAGTTTTGCACTGAGGATCGGCTTCAAAAATGCAATGATTTATGAAATGATTCTTTTGCAGCTTCCTCTGATTTTAATTTTGTTGTTCTTAGGAGTCAATGGTTTTTTCCAGACTCAGAATTACAAAGTGTTTATTGTCATGATCTTAATGATTCCTTTAATGAAAATAAGAAGAAAGATTATGGCCGTAAAAAATCCGAGAGAACTGGATCCTTTCCTGAAACAGGTAGGAATCATGACCTTTATGATTGCGGCTCTTACCGCAGCAGGACTTAATTTATTTAATTAAAAATTCAACAGAACTTGTATAATACAGCATTGTCATGCTGAGCTTGTCGAAGCATCTTATGAATTTCAACAGCATTATTCATTAAAAAATTGATGCTATAAATATTTAAAGTAAAAATTTTAAAATATTAAAATTATGAAAATACAATACTTAGGACAAAATTGCTTTTTGTTCACGTACAAAGACAAAACAATCTTATCAGATCCATTCTATAACTATAAAAAAGCAGAATCAGGATTCGATATTTCAGCACAGAAAATCGATTATATTTTATTGACTCACGCTCATGGAGATCACATTGCGGATGTGGAAGAAGTTTTACAGCATCATCCTGAAGCAACCGTCATTGCTGTTCCTGAAATCTGCGGATATTTCAAAAATGCAAAAAATACAGACGATGTCAACTTAGGAGGGTCAGCAAAAATCGATGATCTTAAAATTTCTATGGTTCCGGCTCATCATACAAGTTCGTTTCCGGACGGAAGCTATGGCGGCGTTCCTGTAGGCTATATTTTCAGGCTTCCTGAGGGTAAAAATCTTTATATGGCAGGAGACACCGGAGTAATGGCAGATATGGAGCTGTTTCCAAGGTTATACGGTAATTTAGACCTTTCTATCCTTCCGATCGGAAGTCACTACACAATGTGCCCGAGAAAGGCAGCATTTGCAGCAGCAGAATTATTAAAAACTCCAAAAGTAATCGGATGTCATTTTGATACTTTCCCTGCTATTGAAATTAATCATGAAAGTGCATTAAAGCATTTTGAAGATAAAAATGTAGAACTTGTTTTACCAAAACTGGGAGAGACGTTCGAATTTTAAATAAATGTTGGGAGGTAATTTGAAAACAGGAATCAAAATGTTGAAGTATATAAAAACAAAAAAAGATAATTATCCAATTACCTCTCTTCAACTTAAACCAATAAAAAATGGCAAGCTACCTAAATCACACCGCTACGACCAATTACCTTTGCTGCGTTCCCACCCTGGAGGATTCTCAGGAGCTGGTTGTTTAGGACTTGCCGTTGCAAAGGTAGGAATATTTTGCAAAACTCAAAACTTTATTAAAGAAAATTAATGGAAAAAATTGGCTTACAGAGGTAGTTTGCTGAAATTCAGACCAATAATTTTTCAAAAATTTTCAAAAAAATTAGATATGACGAAGAGCCCTTCCACATTAGGAATTTTACTGTTTGGCGCTACGATGATTGTTTTTTTCGTGGTGTATTACTTCTTTTCAGGAGTTAATTATTTTGATATTTCACTGAAAGCCAATGCTTTCGTTTTACCGATTCTGTATGCGGGAGCCGCATTCTGGTCGGTGAAATCGTACTGGAGCAGCCACAAAACGGTGAGCTTCAAACAAGCATTCAATAGAGCTTTCGTTCCCATGTTTATCGGGGGAATTTTATCCATTTTCAGCATTTATGCTTTCTTAAATTTTGTGGATACAGACGCAAAAAAGCTGCTGAATTATCAGTATGTGACAAGACAGAAAGCGGAAATGGATAAAGAATATTATTCCGCAAGAAAAGTTTTAAAGCACCAGAAAGATATTGATGAACTGGATAAAAAGTACAAAGAAAGGCTTCCGAGTTTCTCTCCGGAGGCGGTGAAAGGAAAAGATATGCTTACTGCAAGTCATTTTTCAGGATATTTTGCGGCAATTCTTATATTTTACGTAGTTTTGTCAGTGTTTTTCGGAGCGTTTTTCAGAACAAAAACAATCTATCAGGAAGAACAAAACCAAGAATAATTTTTTATTAAAATTAAATGAATTTATCTATAGTTATTCCGTTACTGAATGAGGAAGCCTCACTGGAAGAGCTTTTTTCGAGGATTGATCGTGTTTGTAAATCAAACAGTTTATCTTATGAAATCTGGTTTGTGGACGATGGAAGTACGGATCTTTCGTGGAGCATTATCGAGAATCTGAAAGTACAGCATCCTCAGATCCACGGAATTAAATTTTCTAAAAATTACGGAAAATCTCAGGCGCTTCACGCTGCTTTTGAAAGAACAAACGGCGATGTCATCATTACCATGGATGCTGATTTACAGGATTTTCCGGAAGAAATCCCTGAACTGTACAATATGGTTGTTCAGGATAATTACGACATTGTTTCCGGCTGGAAAAAGAAGCGTTTCGATAATGTAATGACGAAAAACGTACCGTCGAAACTATTCAATGCTGCAGCTAGAAAAGTCTCCGGTGTTTATCTTCACGATTTCAACTGCGGACTGAAAGCTTACAAAAAGCAGGTCGTAAAATCCATTGATGTTTACGGAGATATGCACCGTTACATTCCTGTTCTGGCCGCCAATGCAGGATTCAGAAGAATTACGGAAAAAGAAGTACAGCATCAGGCGAGACCTTACGGAACTTCAAAATTCGGAACAGAAAGATTCATCAGAGGATTTCTGGATCTGGTAACGCTTTGGTTTGTAAGTCGTTTCGGGGGTAGACCGATGCATTTCTTCGGAGCGGTGGGAACTTTAATGTTTATCGTAGGTTTTCTTTCTGCACTTTGGCTGGGAGTTTCGAAGCTGATTGATGTGGCAAGAGGAATTTATGGTCATTTAATTACCAATAATCCGTGGTTTTTTATCGCTTTAACCATGATGATTATGGGAACCTTGCTTTTCGTTGCAGGATTTTTAGGTGAAATGATTATCAGAACCAACAGAGAACATAAAAATTATAATATTGACGAAGTAATTTAACGGAAAAAACAATATATTTAATCATTAAATATGAATAAAAAACGTTGTTTGAACTGTGGTCATTCGGTTTCCGATGAGTATTGTGCTCATTGCGGACAGAAATCTGACACGGCAAGAATAACCCCGCTTTTATTCATTAAAAATGATGTTTTAGGCTCTATATGGCATGTAGAAGCAAGGTTTTTGAATACGTTGAAAGAAATTTTAATAAGACCCGGAATAACGGCAACCAACTACATTAGTGGAAAAAGAATAAGGTATTACAATTTTATTTCACTGCTGCTTATTCTTTTTGGGTTTAACGTTATTGCCTTTCATCTGTTTATTAATACAGCTAAAATAGATCTACAGGCAGAAGATTCCAAAACCATAGATTTTTTTTCAAAATATTCCAAAGCAACCTTATTGTTTTTAATACCTGTTCTTGCCTGTAATGCATGGATCGTATTCAGAAAAATAAAGTTTAATCTTGCAGAGCATTTTGTAATTGCTACGGTGAGTTTAATAGGGATTCTTGTTTTTTTTCTCACCGATGATCTCATCAGTATCATGGGAACTTACAAGCCTCTTTCAGGAATTTCTGATGGTATTGACCGGGTTTTGGAAACTGCATTTGTTTTCTTTCCTGCATTTGCTTACATTAATGCATTCAGGAAAAATTATTCATGGGCAGGACTTGCCTGGAGACTTCTTGTATTTTATATATTAGTTCTTTCAGAGATCCTTGCCGTGATGTTGTTTATTGAAAAATTCCTATAATTTAAAATGAAAAAAATATTTTTAATCATCATAATGGCTTCTGCGGTTTCCTGCGGAAAAGTTTCCCCGAAAGGGAATATTGAAAGGAAGGACGTAGATGTTTCAGAATTTGTAAATCTCGATCTGGAAGGAAAATTCCGTGTGTTTTATGCAAGAGGAAACAAAAATTTTATAGAAATTGAAACCTATCCGAATGTTGCCGATAATCTTGATGTGGATGTAAAGGATAAAACCTTAACCATCAGAGAAAAACGAGGAACAAAAGGCGTAGATTTTTATAATGTAACGATCTATTCAAAATACAATCTGGAAAAAGTAACCGCTTCAGATTCTGTAGAAATGAATATTTCGAGCGAAATTAAAACCGATAATTTTAAGCTGAATTTAAAAAATTATGCTACTTTTATGGGTTCGGTAAATACAAGAAGGGCAGAAGTGGAAATGATGAACCGAAGCAGAGCCAATTTTCTGGGGCAAACCAAAGATGCTGTCATTAAAGTATCTGATACAGCAAGTTTAATCGCTCCTTACTGGAAAATTGAAAACTTGAATATCGACTCTAAAAATGGAAATTATGCCGAAGTTAATGTAAAAGACTCATTGAAAGGACATATTCAGAATACGGCAAAATTTGTGTATTATAATGATCCGATTAGGGCTTTTAAAATTGATAAAAGTACAAGAGTGGAGAATAAGAAATTGGATTGAGAAGTAAGTTGGAAGAAAAAAAATACACAGCGAATAGTATTCAAAGCTTAGAAGGAATGGAGCATGTAAGACTTCGTCCTAAAATGTATTTTGAAGACTGTTTTAAAGAAAATAATTTAAATGCTCTTGTATTTGGATCTTTATGTCACGCTATTGATGAATATTTTGATGAAAATTGCAGTGAAATTATAATTAATGCTGTAGGAAACTCATTAAAAATTGAATATAATGCAGGAATGTCCTTAGAAAAATCTCGCGATTTAACTAGAGCAGAATGTATTATGACCAAAATCGGCGCATGTAGCAATGAAAAGAAGCATTTGGAAGTAGGTGATGAATTTTGTCGGGTTGGAATGGCAATAATTAATGCTGTCTCTGAAAAATGCGAACTCAAGACAATTTTCAGCAGGCAAGAAGGTCATTTTATTTTTAAAAAAGGAAAAACAGTATCGAAGGAAATTATTAAAACGGATAATTCTGAGGGTTTTACAACAATAAGCTTTGAGATCAGCAAAGAGATTTTTGGAGATTTTGTTTTTGAATTAAATGATTTGCAATTGAAATTAAATGCTTTGAAAGAAAGACTGCCAAATTTAAAAATTGAGACAAATAATTTATAAATAAGTGCTTGTCATTTTGCATGAAATGAAGAATCTTTTATAAACAGATTTTTCCTTCGTCGAAATGACAAATGCTGAAACGATAAAACAAAGAAATTAAACCGGAACTTTACAAAAATTAGAAAATACAAATATGACAACATTAGAAAAAGCAAAACTTTGGTTGGGCGAAACGTTTGATGAGGAAACAAGAAAGGCTGTTCAGGAATTAATCGACAGCAATTCGCCTGATCTGGAAGACTCTTTTTACAGAGAACTGGAGTTCGGAACAGGAGGAATGAGGGGAATTATGGGTGTCGGAACCAACCGCTTAAATAAATATACATTAGGTCAGGCAACACAGGGGCTTGCAAATTATATGTTAAAGCAGTTTCAGGGAGAAGAAATTAAAGTAGCAATTGCTTATGATGTAAGAAATAACTCGAAAGAATTCGGAAAACTGGTGGCTGATGTTTTAACGGCAAACGGAATTAAAGTATTGCTTTTCAAGGATCACAGACCGACTCCGGAATTATCCTTTACGGTAAGAAATAAAAAATGTAATGGAGGAATTGTTTTAACAGCTTCCCATAATCCGCCCGAATACAACGGTTATAAAGTGTACTGGAACGACGGTGCGCAGATTGTTCCGCCACACGATGAAGCAATCATCAATGAAGTTTATTCTGTAAAATTCGAAGAAATTAAATTCAACGGAAATGATGATTTAATCGAATGGATCGGGGAAGAGCAGGATGATGTGTATATTGATGCATGTATCGAAAATTCTACCTATCAGAATGTTGGAAAAGAAAATTTAAACATCGTTTTCACATCCATCCACGGAACAACTTATACAACCGTTCCGAAGGCATTGGAAAAAGCAGGTTTCAAAAAAATTGATCTGGTAAGAGAACAAATGATCCCAAGCGGAAATTTCCCAACGGTAGACTCTCCGAATCCTGAAGAACCAGCCGCTTTGGAAATGGCAATGGATCTGGCAAAAATTACCAATGCAGACATCGTGATCGGAACAGATCCGGATGGTGACAGACTGGGAATTGCGGTAAGAAATCTTGACGGTGAAATTGAATTGTTAAATGGAAACCAGACCAATACGATCCTTACGTATTATATTTTAAACGAATGGAGAAAGCAGGAAAGAATCACGGGAAAAGAATTCATCGGTTCTACCATTGTAACTTCAGATATTTTCTTTGATATTGCACAGAAATTCGGTGTTGACTGCAAAGTTGGATTAACTGGATTCAAATGGATCGGAAAAATGATCCGTGATTTCGAAGGCAAAGAAAAATTCGTTTGCGGGGGCGAAGAAAGTTTCGGATTCATGACGGGAGATTTCGTACGTGATAAAGATTCTTGCGGAAGTATCGTTTTAGCCTGCGAAATTGCAGCGTGGTGTAAAGCCAACGGAAGAACAATGTACCAATACATGATCGAAATTTATCAGGAACTGGGAATGTATTACGAAGGATTGGTAAATCTGGTAAGAAAAGGAAGAGACGGAGCGGAAGAAATCCAGAATATGATGAAAAACTTCCGTGAAAATCCTCCAAAAGAATTGGCTGGTTCTCCGGTAGAAGAAGTGAAGGATTTTAAAGAACAGACCAACTTCATTGTTTCGAAAGGAGAAAAAGTCGTAATTAACGACATTCCGAAATCGAATGTATTGATTTATTACACTCAGGACGGAACCAAAGTCTGCGTAAGACCTTCCGGAACAGAACCGAAGATTAAATTTTATATTTCTGTAAAAGATTCTATTACGTCTGAAGCAGATTTCAGAGACAAATTAAAATCTTTAGACGAAAAAATTAATCAGGTTAAAAACGATCTGCAACTCAGTTAAATTAAATGCAGCAATGTGTCATTGAGCTGTATCCAATTATTGTTAGATGAATACATTGCTGGATTGTTATATTATAATAATTAAATAAAAGTAAAAGTGAAAGTTTCAAAATTAGCGGCGAACCTGATTGGTTCTGAAATTGTAAAAATTGGTAATGAAGTAAATGATTTAAAGGCAAAAGGAGCAGAAATCGCGAATCTTACGATTGGTGATTTAAATTCTAATATTTATCCGATTCCGGCAAAATTGAAGGAAGAAATTCAGAAAGCATATCAGAATAATCTGACAAATTATCCGCCTGCAAACGGACTTTTATCTTTAAGAAAAGAAGTTTCCAAAGATTTAAAAACCAGATGGAATTTAGATTATTCTCCCAACGATATTTTAATTACGGCAGGTTCAAGACCTTTGATCTATGCAGTGTACAAAACAATCGTGGACGAAGGGGATAAAGTAGTGTATCCGATTCCGTCCTGGAACAATAATCATTACGCTTACCTTACTTCTGCCAATGCCGTAGAAGTAAAAACCACTCCTGAAAACAATTTCCTTCCGACTGCGGATGATCTTAGACCACATCTGGAAGGAGCCGTTTTATTGGCACTTTGTTCACCTTTGAATCCTACCGGAACCATGTTTACAAAAGATCAGCTTTCTGAAATCTGCGAACTGGTTTTAGCGGAAAACAAAAAAAGAGGTGAAGACGAAAAGCCTTTATACTTAATGTACGATCAGATTTATTCTAACCTTACTTTTGGGGCAGAACACGTAGATCCGGTTTCCCTTTTCCCTGAAATGAAAGAATTTACGGTGTATATCGACGGTATTTCAAAATGTCTTGCCGCAACAGGAGTTCGTGTAGGATGGGGATTTGGTCCGGTTCATATCATGGACAAAATGAAAGCTCTTTTAACGCACGTTGGAGCTTGGGCACCAAAACCAGAACAGGAAGCAACGGCAAAATATTACGAAAATCCTGAGGACGTAAATGAATTTGTTGAAGATTTTAAAGGTAAATTGGAAGCAAGCCTGAAAGTTCTTCACGGCGGAATTCAGAATCTAAAAGAAAAAGGTCTTTCTGTAGACAGCATCGAGCCGATGGGAGCACTTTATCTTACCATTAAATTAGATTATATAGGAAAAACAAAACCGGACGGAGCGGTGATTGAAAACTCTTCTGATCTCGTATTCTATTTAATCAATGAAGCAGGTGTTGCTTTGGTTCCGTTCTCTGCTTTCGGAGAAGAAAAATCAGAACCTTGGTTCAGAGCTTCTGTAGGAGGTTTGGCAATCGATGAAATTGAAGTGATGATGCCAAAACTGGAAAATGCTTTGAATGCTTTAAAATAAAATATTAAATATAATAAATAGCTTCGTGAATATACTTTGCGAAGCTTTTTTTGACTTATAGCCTTAATGAGATTACCTAAAAGATACTTTCTCGAAACTCAATTTTTGAGCTATTCCACATTAGGAATTGTTATTTTAGTGGTTTTAAGTGTCTGGATTTCCGGAGTTGGTTCTCACAGATCTTTGTTTCAGAACTCTATTTTATCAACTTCAATTTTAGCCGTTGCCTTTTTTCTTTTTATAAGTTTAGGTTTGTATTTTGGCTTGAAGCTTAAATAAAATGTGGGAAATATTCTGAATAAAAAAAGAGTAAAGACGGCAGCAGATAAAATGCCCTTACTGGATGGGTTTGAATTCGATCCGCCTGATGTCGGCGATGGAATAGGGGGAATTATTCTTTCAATTATTTTGTGGTTGATTATTACCGTTCTTTTTACTTTTCTTCTGTATATTCTAGGCGTCTTTTTCTGGGTTGTCATTTTGCTGTTTGCAGCCATGCTGTACTGGATTTTTTTCCGTGCTTTGCGGTTAGTATTTAAAAATTCAAAACATTGCAGAGGAAATCTTTTGAAAAGTTTCGGTTTCGGATTTTTTTATTCGTTTCTTTACATTTCATGGATCTATGGAATTATTTTTTTAGCTAATTATTTAAATTAAACTCATTATTATCTTTTCAATGAAAATTATCGCAGTTATTCCCGCACGTTACGAAGCAAGCCGTTTTCCGGCGAAACTGATGCAATTGCTTGGAGATAAAACCGTTATCACAACCACTTATCAGAATGTTGTAGAAACAGGTCTGTTTGATGAAGTTTTTGTGGCAACAGATTCTGAAATTATTTTTGATGAAATCATTCAGAATGGTGGAAAAGCCGTAATGACCGGTCAACATGAAACCGGAAGCGACCGTATTGCCGAAGCGGTGCAGAATATCGACTGTGATATTGTGATCAATGTTCAGGGAGATGAACCTTTTTTAAAATTAGAACCTTTACAACAATTAATTGAAGTTTTTCATCAGGATGACGATCACGAGATTTCTTTGGCTTCATTGAAAATAAAACTCACTGAAAAAGAAGAGATTGAAAATCCGAATAACGTGAAAGTAATTACCGACAACAATGGTTTCGCATTGTATTTCAGCCGTTCTGTGATTCCGTTCCATCGTGAAATTTCGTATAATGTTGATTATTTCAAACATATTGGGGTCTATGCCTTCAGAAAGCACGCTTTGATCCAGTTCTCAAAACTGGAAATGAAACCTTTGGAGATTTCAGAAAAGATAGAATGCATCCGCTATCTCGAATATGGTATGAAAATCAAGATGATAGAAACCAATTTCGTTGGCGTAGGAATAGATACGCCGGAAGATCTTGAAAAAGCAAGAAGATTAATTTAAAAACGTGATGTAATTCACATTTTCAAATTGTTTCATTTTCAATTTTTCAAATTAAAAAAGCCTTATATTTGAATTGATAAAATAAAATTAATGAAGAAGTTACTTTTAGTATTCGTCCTGATTATTTCACAGTCCTTTTTTGCGCAGACCGCCAAAGAAATTATTGATAAAAACATTGAATTATCCGGAGGATTAACCAATTGGAAACTATTAAATTCAGTATTGCTGCAGGGAAGAGTTATTCTGGGAATCAAGGACGAATATCCTATCAAAATTTATCAGCAGCGTCCGAATCTTACCAAAACCGTCATTACCATTAGCGGAAAAGATACAGCCATTGAAGGCTACGACGGATCAAAAGGATATGCAATGAATTATGCGACCAATAAAGTTCAGGAATATGCAGGATATGTAGCGGAAAGTTTCGACAATGATTTTATAGACTGGGAAAATAAAGGATTTGAAGCGAAATATTTAGGCAAAGAAGTGGTAGGAAATATTTACTGTCATAAAGTGGAATTAACGAAAAACGTTAACAAAAACATCTATTATTTCGACACAAAAAACTATATGTTGCTGAAAGAAGTGAAAAAAGATGAAACTTTATCGTATTCAGATTATAAAAAAGTCGGAAATTTATCCATGCCTTTCAGAATAGAATCTTCCAGTGCAAAAAAAGACGGAGATTATGTAATGCTCATCAACAGGATTGATATTAATAAAGTATTTCCTGCCAATACATTTAAATTTTAAATCAGATAATAAAATTTAGTTATGAAAAAGTTATTTTTAATGTTCTTGTCAGTCGTTGCATTCTTCAACAGCTGCGCTCAGAAAAAAAGTGAAGAATCTAAAGCCAAAACCAAAGAACTTATGGGAAAATCAATATACGACTTCAAGGTTGATGCCTTGGAAGAAGGAAAGCAGATTAATTTTGCAGATTTTAAAGGAAAGAAAATCCTTATTGTAAATACTGCTTCAGAATGCGGATTTACTCCTCAATATGCTGATCTTGAAAAAGTTGCTGAAGAATATAAAGACAAATTGGTGGTGGTAGGATTTCCTGCCAACAATTTCGGAGGTCAGGAACCGGGAAGCAATAAAGAAATCGGAGCTTTCTGCCAGAAAAATTACGGTGTAACATTCCCGATGGCTGCCAAAGTTTCAGTAAAAGGAAGCGACACAGCTCCAATCTTCCAATATTTAACGGAAAAAGACCTGAACGGAGTAAAAAATACAACCATCCTTTGGAATTTTACTAAATTTTTGGTAGATGAAAACGGAAAACTGATTGATTCTTTCGTAAGTACAACAAAACCAACGGACGAAGCGATTACGAAGTATTTGAAATAACATCAAAAAAATATATTTTTGTAAAGTGGATTTTGATCCACTTTTTTATTTTAAAATTTATGAAAAAACTACTAACCATTTTTATTTTGATTTTTTCAGTTAAAACATTTTCACAGGATTTTTATTTTTCCGGCAAAATGAATTACTGCACGCCGGAACATGCAGATTCTAAGAAAGGCTTTGAGACTGCTTTTTTAGGATTAAAATACCCTCAGTATTATGGAGGAGTCACGGCACTACTTTTGAAAATAGTAGAAAAAGATCCTAAATACTGTGATGCTTATTTTATGGCTGGATATTTTTTCAGATTGCAGGAAATGCACAAAGAAGCACTAACTTTATATTACGTTGCAGATAGCCTTGCTCAAAATAAAGCTCCGATTTTTAAACAGAATTTAGCCATAGAATTTATGAAATTCGGAAAGGTGGATAAGGCTAGACAAAAGTATGAGGAAATGATAAAATATTTCCCCGAGAATCCTGAAGGCTATTACGGAATTGGTAATACTTCTATTGTCATGGGAGACTATGATAATGGGTTAAAAAATCTGAAGCAAGCCGAAAATTTATACAATACTTCAGGAAAAGTTAAAGATGATCTTATTTATATGTACGGAATGTTGTACACCTTAAAAGAAAACTACGATGTAGCTTTACCGTACCTTGAAGACGTTTACCCAACATATAAAAAAGATGACGGATATCTTTCTTTATATGCTCTTGCACTGATAAAAGTAGGCAAAAGTAAAAATGACGAAAAACTTATCAAAAAAGCTCAAAAAACTTATGATAAGGTAAAAGATAAAGTGATAGTTCCGGAAATCAGAAAAAAGTTAAATTCAGAGTTTGGTTAATTTGTATAACTGATTAAAAAATTTATTCGACTCTATTTGGTTAAAATATAGTTAAATGGAGTCGAAATCAAAAGTTAATCATTGCTCTTTTTCGCAAAACAGAAAATATTCCCCAGTTTTATGCTTGAATAGCCATTGCTTTTAATCTTGGAAGAATTAATCATTGCCTTCGCCAAAACATCAGTCGGTAAAGGTTTCTGACTTTCCAGCAGTCCTAGTTTATTGGCAAATTTTATAATACGGCTTCCCAAAACTTCTCCAGTTCTGTCAGAATCTTTTCTTTCCAGCATTCCCGGTTTGAAAATGGTTATTTTATTGAAATGAAGCTGTTTTACAGCATCTTCCAATTCTCCCTTCATTTTGGAATAGAAAATTTTAGATTTGGGATTCGCTCCGTAAGCAGAAACCAAAATGTAATCGTCTACATTATTTTCTTTGGCAGCTTTTGCAAATTCGTACTGATAATCAAAATCTACTTTTCTCTGTTCTTCCTTGCTTCCGGCGGCCTTTAGAGTCGTTCCGAGACAGGAAAATGCAACATCACCTTTTACTTCACCTTTCCATTCTTCAGGTTTTTCAAAATTTACAACATGCACTTTAAGTTTATCATTTTGAATGTCAAGAGGTTTTCTCACAAAAATATTTACTTCTTCAAAATCTTTATCCTGAAGTAACTGATTTACAAGGTCTTTTCCTGTAGCACCTGTTGCGCCGATAACTAAAGCTTTCATAGAGCATATAATTTTTGATTAATAATTGAAGAATTTGCCTACTAAATTTACAAAATTTTAATAATATTGATGTTTTAATTTTTAATCTAATTAAATAAGGATGGACACAAATGAAATTTTAGATTATTGTCTTGCTAAGAAGGGTGTTACCGAAACCTTTCCTTTTGATAATGAAACCCTCGTTCTGAAAGTAGGCGATAAAATGTTTTTGCTGATGCCTCTGGAAAAACAGCCGCTTCAGATTAACGTAAAAACAGATCCGGAATGGAGTGCAGAACTTCGCGAAAGACATCCCCAAATTACAGGTGCATTCCATATGAATAAAACACACTGGAATTCCGTTCTGGTAGATGGTTTAAAAAGAGATCTTATAATAAAACTTATAGACCAGTCTTATGATCTGGTTTTTAAATCTTTAACCAAAAAAACTCAAAACACAATTACTAATCCATTATAAAACTAAATCGAAAACATGAGGAAAATATTAATTTCCGCTGTCTACTTCTTATCAGTGAGTGCATTTGCACAGTCTAAGGATCAAACTAAAACCTGGGAACTTTTACTTAATAATAAGAGAGAAGAAGCAAGAAACTTTTACGATAAAAATTTAAAAGCAGAGAAAAATAAAGACTTTGAAAATCTTTTTCTTGATGCTTTAATAAATGAAGAAATGGGCGAGATGATTTTTGACGATACTTTCGTTAAAAATCTGGCAAATCTTAAAGTAGATGAATTTTATCTTTACCCGATCTACAAAAAAAGTTTTGTGATAGGGGATACGGATACAAACGGGCTTGATGACAATTCATATAAAAAAATAGATTTTCTTGCTCAGGATCCGATCTATGGACAGAATAATTCTGTAATTGAATATAAATCAACACTCGACAGACTGAGAAAAAATCCTAAAAGCGCAGATGAATACCTTACCAAAATCGGAAGAATTGATAAATGGCAGTTTGCAGGCGTATTTGAAAATCTAAACGGAAGCGGTCTTTACAATGAGTATGAACCTGAAACGTATGCCAAAAACGATAAGCTTTTCAATGCCAACAGCTTTGGAAACGTAGGTTGGTACAACAGAAAATTCCCCACAAATGACGGTTTCGAATTTTTTACCAATGAAACTGAGTACGGAAGAGGAATTGTTTATGCGCAGAGCTTTATAGAAAATCCTTCAGAAAGAAAGATTCTTTTTGAAGTTGATACCAATGCAGAATTCAGACTATTTATAAATGATGCGGAAGTTTTGTCAAGCACAAGCGAAGGTTATTCCAATCTGGGATCACATCTGGTAGAAGTTACACTCCCGAAAGGAATGAACAGGATTTTGCTGAAGTTTGACATGAAAGAAACTAAAAATGCTTTTATGGTAGTTCCTTTTAATGAAAATTTTCAGAAAATAAATGATCTGAAGTATTTTAATACTTATAAAGAGTACCAGAAAAGTACGGCCTCACAGTTGCAGGCAAAAGAACTGCCGTTGAGATTTGAAAAAGAGCTGAAAGAAAAAGTAGTACAGAATCCTAAGAGCTTTTTTTATAAATATTTATTGGCAACGGGTTACCTTAATAACCATCAGAATGATCAGGCAAAAGAAATTATTGATGATCTGTTAAAAACATATCCTAAAGCATCTTTAATTCAGGGACTTTTAACTGCCTATTATTTGAATATTGAAGATAAGGAAAAGGTGAATGAGGTTTTTAAAAACATTGAAATTAATGACTCTGAGTATTTTCTTGTTCCGCTTCTGAAAATGATGGATGGAGAAAAGTTTCAGAATATGTCTATTCAGGAGCTTGAAAAAAGCAGGGATATTTTAAATAAAACAAAAGCCAAGTCAATCGGCGAATTCTTCGATGTCGTTATTGCCATGAGAAACCGTGATATGGATAAAGCAAAAACCCATATTGCAAATCTTAAAAAAAGCTTTGCCAATAACGAAAAGTTTTTTACCATTTTCACAACTCTGGAGGATATCGACAAAAAAGACCAGAGTACAACCATTAAAAAGTTTGAGGAAATTTTAGCCCAAAAAAGCAGTCCCGATGTGATGAATACACTTTTCAGCATGTATCAGAATGCGAATAGAGTGGAAGATCAAAAGAAAATTCTGAAAAAGTATATTGAATTATATCCTTCCATGAATTCTTTCAGAACACAGTATATTGATCTTTTGGATGATAATTTTCAGAATCCTGAATATGGAACTGAACTTGAAGATGCTTTGGCAAACTTCCCTTATTCTTACACTTTACTGGCTGCAAAAGCTGAATATCTTGCAAAGCTTAACAAAAAAAGCGAAGCCATACAACTTGCAAAACTTTCTCTGAGCCATAATACGGAAAATGAGCAGATGCATAAACTTGTGCGGGATCTTGACCAGACACAGGACGAGATCGATCAGGTAAGCATTAAGGATCTTTACAAATTGGTGAAAGACAGAAGAGCAAAATCGGCAAAAGGTAAAAAAGGAGTAACAACGCTTTTGGACGAATACATCGTAAATGTTTATCCTGAAGGCGGTTTCAAAAAAAGAAGCACCTATGCTTATGAAATTACTTCCGAAAGCGGAATTGAAGAACTGAAAGAATACGGAATCAATTATTATGATGATGTATTGAAATCTGAAATCGTAAAGCCCGACGGAAGCATTATTCCGGGTGAAAAATCATCGGAACAGATTGTTTTTACAAATCTTGCAGTAGGAGATGTTATTTTAATCCAGAAAGAAAGTCTGGAAAGAAACAGCGGAAGGTTTTATAAAGATTTTAATCTAAGTTCCTATTTTAATTCAGAATATCCTGTTACAGAATCTATTTTTACGGTAATTACTCCGGAAAATATAAATTATCAGGTAAAAAGTAACAACAGAGAAGTTGCTTCAACGAAGAAAAAGATAGCAGGAAAATTATACCAGACATGGAAGCTGGATAATCTGGAGGAAGTTAATTTTGATGAATATTACGGGCCAAGTTATTATGATGCAACAATCTCTGTAACAGTAAACTCAATTAAAACATGGCAGGAAATTGCCAATTGGTATGCGGATCTTACCAAAAAGAGTCTGGTTTCTGATAAAGTTGTTGAAAAAGCTTTTAAAGAAATTTTTCCGGGTGGAACTTCCGGTCTTACGGAAACGGAAAAGGCTGAGAAAATTTATAATTACATCGAAAAAAATGTAACATACAGCTCTGTAGATTTTAGGCAAAGCGGTTATATTCCGCAAAAACCATCCAAAACGTTAGCTACAAAATTGGGAGACTGTAAAGACCTTTCGACATTGTTTGTTATTCTTGGAAATCAGGCAGGTTTGAAATCTAATCTGGTTTTGGTTCAGACCAATGATAATTCTGTGCAGCGTCTTATTCTTCCCAATTTAAGTTTCAATCACTGTATTGTTAAAGTAAATTTAGACGGTAAAGAAACGTTCCTTGAAATGACGGATAAGTTTCTGCCGTTCAATTCTACAGTGAAAGGAAATTATAAAGCAAAAGGACTTGTCATAAATACAGATAAAACGACGGGATCTGCGGATCTCATTGAAATTCCGGTTGATAATAATTCTAAAGCAGTATTCAGAACAATAAGTGAAGTAAGCGTAAATGGAGATGACCAGAGTTTCATTACCAAACAATTTGTGATGGGAGAAGCCAAAAGTTATTACAACGATTTCTTTCAGGATTCGCAGACTGATGAGTCCCGTAAAAAAAATATGGAAGAAATATTTGGTTCAACATTGGATAAAGTAATCAGCGTTAAAAATGTAAAACTTATTGAAGGAAAAGATCTTACAGCAAAACCTCTTGCGTATGAAGTTCAGTTCAATATTAAAGACAAACCGCAGTCTGTTGGAAGTCTGAAGATTATGAAGATTCCATTTGCTTCCAAACCTTTTACAAAAGAAATAGTGGCAACGGAAAAAAGGACGACCGATATTCAGTATACAAAATACGAAAAGGAAAACAAATATCATGAAGAAATATATCTGAATATTCCTGAAAGCATGAAGTTTATTGAAATTCCTGAAAATAAAACGCTGGCTTACAATAATTTTAAATATTCAATTACCTATGAATTGCAGAAAAATAATAAACTGAAAATTACAAGAACGGCAGATACACCTTGGGATAATATTAAAGCATCGCAATATCCTGAATTCAAAAAGTTTGTGGAAGAAGCAATTAATGCAGATAACCAGATTCTGGGTTATAAATAATAAATAGAGAAAATGCTTACAAAATCTGTAAGCATTTTTTTTATTTTAAAACAGAAATTCTTCCGTTAATCTTTTATCATCGTCTAATCTTTCAATTAATTTTTCAAGCCCTTCAAATTTAATTTCATCGTGAAGAAAATCTCTGAATTTTACGGTAATTTCTTCATCATAAATATCTCCTTCAAAATCAAGGATATAAACTTCCACAGTAAGTTTCTCGCCATTTACGGTCGGGTTGGTTCCAACGCTCAACATTCCTTTATACTGCTTATTTTTCACAAAAACTTCAACAATATAAGCTCCTTTTTTAGGCAAAAGTTTAATGGATTCCGTTTCGATATTGGCGGTAGGATAACCTATTGTTCTTCCGATCTTCTTTCCGTGAACCACCGTTCCGGAAACAGAGTAGGAGTATCCCAACATTTCATTGGCTTCCTTAATATTTCCTGCTGAAAGTGCATTGCGGATTTTCGTAGAACTGATGTTATTCTCGTGAATATTAATGGCTTCCATCTGTTCAACTTCAAAATTCAGTTCCCTGGAAAGTTTCTGAAGCAGTTCGAAATTGCCGCTTTTATTTTTCCCGAAAGAATGATCGTAACCGATGATCAGATATTTTACATTCAGTTTTTCAATTAAAATCTGGCGGACAAATTCTTCTCCGGTTAAATTTCTGAATTCTTCATCAAATTCTTTTAGAAATAAATTTTCAATGTTGTATTTTTTCATCAAAAATTTCTTTTCTTCCAACGTATTGAGGAGTTTGAGATTTTCATCAGGATTAAAAACAAATCTCGGATGTGGCCAAAAAGTAAGAACGGCAGTTTCCAGATCGTTCTGTGAACCTACGTTAATTAATTCATCAATAATACTTTTATGCCCAAGATGAACCCCGTCGAACATTCCCAAAGACAGTGCTAATGGCTTCTGAGAGGTATAATCTTTAAAATTTTTGAAAACTTTCAAACCGGAAAAATTTTGACTGCAAATATAGGAAATTATGTAACAAAGTATCAATATAACAGTTTGCCAATATTTTAATCTATACTTATTGGTATATTGCTAAATTCATAGATTGTTAGACTTATAAAAAAGTATGATAAAAATCTGTTTTTTACCAATTGCAGGTTTATCAAGAATCATTATATTTGCACCAAGAAAAAATTTAGCAATGGCAAACCAAATTAAAGGTAAAATTTCTCAAATTATTGGTCCGGTAATCGACGTTGTCTTCAGTGATGTGGAATCTGTTCCAGCGATCTATGATGCGTTAGAAATTACAAAAGAAAACGGTGAAAAAGTAGTTTTAGAGGTAGAACAGCATATTGGCGAAGATACAGTAAGATGTATCGCAATGGACGCTACTGACGGTCTTAAAAGAGGGCAGGACGTAATCGGATACGGAAATCCTATTATGATGCCAATCGGTGAGGCTGTAAACGGAAGACTATTCAACGTTGTTGGTGATGCTATCGACGGACTTCAAAATATATCTAACGAAGGTGGTCTGCCAATTCACAGACCAGCTCCAAAATTTGATCAGCTTTCAACTTCTGCAGAAGTTTTATTTACTGGTATCAAAGTAATCGACCTTATCGAGCCTTATGCAAAAGGAGGTAAAATTGGTTTGTTCGGTGGTGCAGGTGTAGGTAAAACCGTATTGATTCAGGAGTTGATTAACAATATTGCAAAAGGACACGGAGGTCTTTCTGTTTTTGCCGGAGTAGGTGAAAGAACGAGAGAAGGAAATGACCTTTTGAGAGAGATGTTGGAATCTGGAATCATCAAGTATGGTGAAGATTTCATGCATTCTATGGAAAACGGAGGTTGGGATCTTTCTAAAGTAGATTTAGAAGTAATGAAAGATTCTAAAGCAGCATTCGTTTTCGGACAGATGAACGAGCCACCTGGTGCAAGAGCGAGAGTAGCACTTTCCGGTCTTACATTAGCTGAGTACTACAGAGACGGTGGAGAAAGCGGACAGGGTAGAGACGTACTTTTCTTCGTAGACAATATCTTCCGTTTTACACAGGCTGGTTCTGAGGTATCTGCACTTTTAGGTCGTATGCCATCTGCGGTAGGTTACCAACCGACACTAGCTTCTGAGATGGGAGCAATGCAGGAAAGAATTACTTCAACTAAAAATGGTTCAATTACTTCAGTACAGGCGGTTTACGTACCTGCGGATGACTTAACTGACCCGGCTCCTGCAACTACGTTTGCTCACTTGGATGCTACAACGGTACTAGACAGAAAAATTGCTTCATTGGGTATTTATCCTGCGGTAGATCCATTGGCTTCTACTTCAAGAATCCTGGCTCCTGAGATTATCGGGGAAGAACATTATAACTGTGCACAGAGAGTAAAAGAAATTCTTCAGAGATACAAAGCGCTTCAGGATATCATCGCGATCCTTGGTATGGAAGAACTTTCTGAAGAAGACAAATCTGTTGTTTACCGTGCAAGAAAAGTTCAGAGATTCCTTTCTCAGCCTTTCCACGTAGCAGAACAGTTTACAGGTATTCCTGGATCTTTGGTAGACATCAAAGATACCATCAAAGGATTCAACATGATCATTGATGGTGAATTGGATCACTTGCCGGAAGCTGCTTTCAACCTTAAAGGAACCATTGAAGAAGCAATCGAAGCAGGACAAAAAATGTTAGCTGATAACGCTTAAGAAATTTTAAATGTTGAATTTTAGATTTTAGATTGAATTTCAATAATTTATAATTTAAAATCTATAATCTATAATTTCATAAAAATGAATATAAAAATTTTAACACCAGAATACGTAGTTTTTGAAGGAGAAGTAGACTCAGTATTACTGCCTGGAAAAAATGGTGAATTCCACATCATGCAAAACCACGCAGGAATCGTTTCTTCTTTAATCGGTGGTAAAGTAAAATTGTATGCTAAATCTATCGATGAAGCCTATTCAAAATACTTTACGAAAGAGAATGAGAAAGATTCAGTTTTCTCTTACCCTATCAAAAGCGGTGTTGTAGAATTTAATCATAATAAAGGAATTATCCTTTGTGAATAATTAAATGAAAAGCTAAATATATTTTCAAGAAAGTGTAACAATTCGTTACACTTTTTTTATTTTTGTATGAATTTGGTTTTATGAAGGGATTTTTAATTATTTTATTTTCAGTTTTCGGGTTGCTTTTCAATGCGCAGACGGTTAAAATTAAAAGAGGAATTGTGGATCTTGAAGGAATTCATGTCGCAAAACTGTCTTATAAAGGAGGAATATATACTTTTATGGATCTTAAAGAAACTCCGATTTATACCATAGAATTTGTAGATAAAAGTGTAGTGGATTCTGTACGCGACAGTTATATTAAGCTTAAAAGAATTTATAATCAGGACAAAACGCTCGATCTGGACTATATTTCGCCATCTGCATTTTCTGGGGAAGAAAAATCGGCAGCTTACACTTGTGTTAAAAGTCTGAAGATCATTGATGAAAGAGGGATCAACATCAAAAACCTAGACGAGCTTTTTAAAAATTCACCTAAAAGGAAGCTTGATACCAAAACAAAAGATGCTTATACCATCCGAACTAAAATTGATAAATTAAATATTACCGTCAATAATGTAGGCGAAATTTTAAGTAATGGAAAACCAGTGGGTTATTTTACCAATTTACCGGCAAGTTTTGGTTCCGATGACACGGTTACAGATAAAACATTTGTTGATATTGAAATTTATGATGCCAACAGCAAATACATCGGAAAATACATCACAACAACAAAACAGATTAAATCTGCGGGAGGGAAAACCTTTACTCTGTACCGCGAAATGTCCGGAAGAGCATCTCTTTTAAAATTCCCTACCTACAAAGCCATTGCCGAAAGAATGGCCATTATCGATCCCAACTTTATAAAAATTCAGGAAAAAGTAATTGTGGGTGAAGTCACAAAAGACGGTGTTCAAAAGTAAAATCATCAATAGGAACGGGCTTTAGCCCGTTTAGTTTAATAAAATTCAATTGGCTTTAGCCAAACTTAAAAAAACTTCAAATTATCTTGAAGCTTTTTCTATTTCCTATTCAATTTTTTCCGATTAGAAATTTTTTAAGTAGAGTCTGTTTAAACTTTTTATTTAACCGTAAAAGTCACAAAAGATGACTAAACTTTTATTTAAAGTTAATCATTATAAATGAAAAAGCTCACCATAGTTTTTAAAAATCTTTGATTTTTATTCTTTTAAGCGCTTTGATTATTAATGAAATTCGCTTTAACATTGTCTTTTGTGCTTAAATATAACAGGTCTGAAATATTTTTTAAAATCTACAAACTCAAAATCACTCCATTCTCTTTCAACTGTTGCATCGGTTTAGAAAACCAGAATAATTCAAAATCTTCAAAATTTTCTTCGAATTGAGTTTTCAATTGTTGCAAAGTTGGCTTTTTTAAATTTTCAATTGGATAATCACTAAACATTTTCATGAGCCATTCTGCGTGTTCCTGCTCTAAATCTACACTTACAACATTGGTTTTTAAGTGCGCCGTAATTTTTGTATACGTATAAATATATTTCTTTTTATTTTTTACGCGATTCTCAGCGATTACGTTTTTTGCTAAAAATAGAACTTTAGAATTTCCTTTAAAAACAAAATCATCATCTTCCAGAAGACAGTCATGAATATAATCCGGATGAACGGTTGTTCTCGGAATTTTAAAATCAAACCACTCCTGAAGCGGAAGTTCGAAATTGATTCCGTGCATATAATTGAACAGAGATTTTTTCAAACCAAAGCTGAACTTTCCATGATCGATTCCGGTTCTGTCTGTAAAATCAACATCGTTGTTGGCAAACAGAATTTCCTGCTTAATCGGAGTAACGCCAAATTCTTCCGGATTAATTCCGACAGGTGAATGAGCCGTCATGGCGAACTGATGCCAGAATCCGCTTTGTAAAATTCCCATCTCGAAAAGCTGACGAACCATTTCCAAAGAATCTACGGTTTCCTGAATAGTCTGGGTAGGGTAGCCATACATTAAATAAGCATGGATCATGATTCCGGCTTCTGTAAAATTTCTTGTCACTTTAGCAACCTGTTCCACAGAAATTCCTTTATCAATCAATTTCAGCAGACGGTCACTTGCAACTTCCAATCCACCTGAAACGGCAACACAACCGGAAAGTTTTAAAAGAAAACACAGATCTTTGGTGAAACTTTTTTCAAAACGAATATTCGTCCACCACGTTACAACCAAATTTCTTCTTAAGATTTCTAAAGCAACTTCACGCATCAATGCAGGAGGAGCCGCTTCATCTACAAAATGAAATCCTGTTTCTCCAGTTGTAAGGATCAACTCTTCCATTCTGTCAACCAGAATTTTAGCTGAAATCGGTTCGTAAATTTTAATATAATCTAAAGAAATATCGCAAAAAGTACATTTACCCCAATAACATCCATGTGCCATTGTGAGCTTATTCCATCTTCCGTCACTCCACAAACTGTGCATCGGATTGGCAATTTCAATTACAGAAATATATTGATCCAATTGTAAATCAGAATAATCGGGAGTTCCGATATCGGCTTGCTTATAATCGTGTCTTGTGGAATTATTTTTATAAGTAACTTCTCCGTTTTCAAGTAAAAAAGTTCTTTTGAACTGAGATTCTTCACTTTGTTCAGAATGACAAATATTTTCATAAAGTAATTCAATCGGAAGCTCTCCGTCGTCCAAAGTAATAAAATCGAAAAACTCAAAAACTCTTTTATCTTTTAATTCCCTTAATTCAGTATTCGGAAATCCGCCGCCCATTGCAGTTTTAATGTGCGGATAATTTTCTTTGATGTATTGAGCGCAACGAAAAGCAGAATATAAATTTCCGGGAAAAGGAATGGAAAAACAAATCAGTTTTGGCTGAACAAACTCTAATTTTTCATGAAGAATTTTTAAAGTAAAATCATCTATAAAAGTAGGTTCGCCGCAAATTTTAGAATAAAGTTCATCAAAAGAATTGGCACTTTTTCCTAATCTTTCCGCATAACGGCTGAATCCAAAATCAGGATCAATATTTTCAACAATATAATCCGAAAGATCCTCTAAATACAAAGTAGCCAAATGTTTGGCTTTGTCCTGAAGTCCCATATTTCCGAAAGCAAATTCCATATCATCAAGCTGATTGAATCGGGAAGCTTCCGGAAGAAAATTCATCGAACAGATTTGTCTTGCCAATGTTGGGGTTTTACCCTGCAAAAAAGCAATAACCTGATCGATCGTTTTGATATATTCTTCTTTTAAAACGTGAATTCTTTGAGCATTTTCTGAAATGGTATGAAGATCAATTTCCTGATTAAAAATTTTCTGAAGTCCGTCTTTCGAAAATAATTCCAAAATGACCTCAATTCCCAAATCTGTCTGAAAGCTGGAAATATTTTTGGTATTCAGAAAACCTTTAATATAAGCTGTTGCAGGATAAGGCGTGTTGAGCTGTGTGAAAGGCGGAGTAATGAGAAGTAGATCTTTCAAGAGAAAATTTTTGCAAAGTTATTTTAAATATTCAGATTCTGAAAATTTATGATAGGTTTTAAAACAAAAACCACTGATCGAATGTCAGTGGTTCTTAAATTTATTTTATATTCAGATTAAATTTCTTTGAAACTTAAACCTTGTTCTGCCAACAGTTTTTGTTCCTGCTCTTTGTAATAGCCACTTACCAGTTTATCGTGAATGGCTTCAAACGCAGCAAGGGTTTCATTAATTTCAGCATCGGTGTGAGAAGCTGTCGGAATTAATCTTAACAAAATCATTCCTTTCGGAATTACAGGATATACCACTACCGAAGTAAAGATTCCGTAGATTTCTCTTAGATCTTTCACCAAAAGTGTTGCTTCCACCGGAGTTCCCTGCATCATCACCGGAGTTACACAAGTATTTGTATCACCAATGTTGAAGCCTCTTTCTTTAAGACCATTCTGTAATTTATGCGTATTTTCCCAAAGTTTTGCTTTGATTTCCGGTCTTGTTCTCAACAGTTCCAGTCTTTTTAAACCTCCGATTACCATTGGCATCGTTAAAGATTTAGCAAAAATCTGAGATCTTAAATTGAATTTCAGATATCTGATAATTTCTTTATCACCCGCGATGAATGCTCCAAAACCTGCCATTGATTTGGCAAAAGTAGAGAAGTAAACATCAATCTGATCCTGACAACCCTGTTCTTCACCGGCTCCGGCTCCTGTTGTTCCAAGAGTTCCGAATCCGTGCGCATCATCAACTAAAAGTCTGAATTTGTATTTTGATTTTAATTCACAGATTTCTTTTAATTTACCCTGCTGTCCTCTCATTCCGAAAACACCTTCGGTAATCACTAAAATTCCTCCTCCGGTTTCTTCTGCTACTTTGGTTGCTCTTTCAAGGTTTTTTTCAAGGCTTGCAATATCGTTGTGTCTGTACGTAAATCTTTTTCCTGCGTGAAGTCTTACACCGTCTACGATACAAGCGTGAGAATCAACATCATAAACGATTACATCGTTTCTTCCTACCAAAGCATCAATGGTAGAAACCATTCCCTGATAACCGAAATTTAATAAATATGCAGATTCTTTCTGAACAAAATCAGCCAGTTCTCTTTCTAACTGCAAATGCTGCTCAGTTTCTCCCGACATTGCTCTTGCCCCCATCGGATAAAACATTCCGAATTCTGCCGCTGCTTTTGCATCAGCCTCCAGAACTTCAGGATGATTACACATTCCTAAATAATCATTAGCACTCCAGAAAATAACTTCTCTTCCCTGAAACTGCATTCTCGGTCCGATAGGTCCTTCTAATCTGGGGAAAATGAAATACCCTTCACCATAATCTGCAAATTGTCCAAGAGGTCCTGGATTTTCTTTTATTCTGTCAAAAATATCCAACATTTTATTAATATTTTAAGTAAAAAAGCCTTTTGTAATCACAAAAAGGCTTGATTTGTATAAATTTTTCGTCCTTATTTAATGAATTCAGTTTTAAAAACTTCATCGTAGTTGTGCACACAGTTGTTTACAAACCCCTGTTCAGCCATCCATTTATCACTGTATACTTTAGTAATATATCTTGAACCGTGATCAGGATAAATCAACACAATCAGGTCATTTTCAGAAAATTCATGAGATTGCGCATATTGCATTAAAGCCTGTGTAACAGCTCCTGTAGTATATCCTCCCATAATTGCCTCTTTTAAAGCTATTTCACGGGTTCTGTAAGCAGACATTTCGTCGTTTACTCTTACAAATTCATCTACTTTGTCGAAAAGAAGGGCAGAAGGAATTAAATTTTTTCCCATTCCTTCAATCTGATAAGGATGAACATCTTCTTTGTGGATTTCGCCGGTTTCGTGGTAGCTTTTCAGGATAGATCCGTCTGCATCCACACCAATGATTTTAATATCCGGATTTTTCTCTTTTAAAAATTTTGCTGAACCTGATAGAGTTCCTCCGGTTCCTGTACACGCAAACAGGTGAGTTACTTTTCCCTGAGTCTGTTCCCAGATTTCAGGACCTGTGGTCTGATAATGCGCATCAATATTCAACTCGTTGAAATATTGGTTGATATAAACGGAATTTGGAGTTTCTGAAGCAATTCTTTTGGCTACTTCATAATAAGATCTCGGATCATCTGCGGGAACATTCGCGGGACAGATATAAACAGTAGCTCCTAAAGCCTTTAAGTAGGCTATTTTTTCAGGCTTGGTCTTGTCACTTACCGCAAGAATACATTTATATCCCTTGATGATACAAACCATGGCAATAGAGAATCCTGTATTTCCTGAAGTAGTTTCTACCACTACGGAATCTTCTTTTAATAAACCTTTTTTCTCAGCGTTTTCTATAATATGAAGTGCGATTCTATCTTTTGTGGAATGTCCAGGATTATATGATTCTAACTTGGCATAAACGGTTGCAGGAATATCTTTCGTCACAGTGTTAAGCTTCACCATAGGAGTATTTCCTATTAGGCCAAGTATATTATCGTAAACATTACTCATTATTTGTTATTTTTCAATAAAAATCTGACGGCAAAAATACAAAAAAATAAATTTATTTCTAAACTTTTGTTTGATTTCTAACCTCTAAAATAGATAAAAAATTGTTTTCTGTTACTATCTAAAGATGAAACTTTTCAAAAAGCGAGCCAAAATCTTTAAATTATGTTAAAAACCGTCTAAAATCATATAAAAGCCTTATTTTCGCGTAATTGATTTAATACTATGAAAAATTGGACTTTTAAGCAATGGAACACCGTTCTCGGATGGGTTGTTTTCGTCATTGCATTTTTCACGTACTTGTCCACCATAGAACCGAATTTCAGTTTTTGGGATTGTGGCGAGTATATTTCCTCGGCGGTAAAACTTGAAGTAACGCACGCTCCGGGAGCGGCTTTATTCCAGATTGTGGGTGCTGTGGCAGCCATTTTTGCTTTAGGAAAGGGCGAAAATTATTCTATCGTGATCAACGCGATGTCTGCATTGTTTAGTGCGTTTACGATCTTGTTTTTGTTCTGGACAATTACGCATTTCGTAAGAAGACTTTTAAACAAAGATTTTGATGACATTACAAAACATCAGGAGATTTCTATTCTTTTTGCCGGAATTGTAGGCGCATTATGCTTTACATTTTCAGATACCTTCTGGTTCTCTGCGGTAGAAGGGGAAGTTTACTCGATGGCATCTATGTTTATCGCACTTTTGGTCTGGTTAATCACCAAATGGGAGAATGAATATCAGGCGAAGGACAGCGAGAGATGGATTATTTTAATTTTCTTCATTTTAGGGCTTTCAGTAGGGGTTCACATGATGTGTATGTTGGCAATTCCTGCTATCTGTCTTGTGTACTACGCGAGAAACTACACTTTTACTTGGAAGAATTTTCTTTGGGCAAATGTGATTACGCTGGTAATTTTAGCAATCGTTTTTAAAGGGATTTTCCCATTAATCATGACGATGTTCGGGAAACTTGAGATTTTCTTCGTGAACGGTTTAGGTCTTCCTTTCCATTCCGGAACTATTGCTGCTTTTGTTTTAATGGTTGTCATCTGTTACTTCCTGATCTCTTATGCAGGAAAGATGAAGAAAAATGTTTATCAGACAATTGCATTATCCATTGTTTTCATGATGATCGGTTTTTCATGCTGGATGGTAATTCCTATCAGAGCAAACGCAAATCCTCCAATGAACCTTAATGATCCGGACAACGCGATCGGAATGCTGGATTATTATAACAGAGAACAATACGGAGACTGGCCAACAATTTATGGTCAGAATTATACCGCTTTCTTAGATGCAAACGGAATTGAGAAAAAAGAAGACGGAAGTTTTAATACTACGAAAACGGGAGAAATCTACGAAAAAGACGAGAAAACAGGAACGTACAGAAAAACAGGAGACCGATTCAATTATGTTTTCAATAAAGCACACGTAGGTTTTATGCCGAGAATGTTCAATGAAGACAAAGATGTAATGGCTAACTACATTTCAATGTACGGTGCGCCGGATTTCACCTTTAATTACAGTAATGAAGATGTTGCAGACAGCCCTGAAGCAAAGCAGATTTTCGACGAATTAAGAAAGAAATATGAAGACGGATCTATCACGGCTGCAGATTATTTAAAAGTAAAACCTTATAACTTAATCAATGTTCAGAAGCCTTCTCTGGCTCAGAATATGGATTATTTCATCACATTCCAGAACGGATATTATTTTGTAAGATATCTGATGTGGAATTACGTAGGTCGCCAGAATGATCTTGAAGGCAACATGGAAAGCACAAGAGGAAACTGGATCTCAGGAATTTCTTTTATTGATGATGCTTTATGGGGAAATCAGGAAAAGATGCCTGCAAAATTCAAAAATGAAAGTACCGTAAAATTTTTCTTTTTACCTTTAATTTTAGGATTAATCGGATTCTTTTTCCAGCTTAACAGAGATTTCGGAAGATTCTATGCAATGCTTTCAATCTTTGTTTTGATGAGTGTGGGAATCGTTTTCTATACCGGAGTAAAACCTTTCGAACCGAGAGAAAGAGATTATGCAATGGTAGGTTCGTTCTACGTTTTTGCCATATGGATCGGATTGGGAGCCGGAGCAATTCTTTGGTTCTTGCAGTCTAAAATAAAATCGAATGCAGCAAATATTGTTGCAGGAGTGGTTCTTCTTGGAGTTCCTTTCATGATGGGCTTCCAGAACTATAATGTACACAACAGACACGACAGATATACTTCTTATGATTACGGATATTCTGTATTAAAATCATTGCCTAAAAACGATATTGTTTTCGTTTACGGAGATAACGATACGTATCCGGTTTGGGCAATTCAGGAGACTGAAAATTTTAGAGACGATGTAAAAGTAGTCAACTTTACACTGGCTTCCACACCTTGGAATATCGATCAGATTAAAAGAAGAACATACAACGCAGCTCCGGTTCCGGGAGTTTTAACGCATGACGATTACAGAGATGGTGTAAACGACCAGATCTACATGATGAAGAAAGATGACTGGGAAGGACTTTTCTCTATGCTAAAACAGCAGGGAGCACCTCCAACGGAATTTGCGGAATTCAGAAAATATCTTACTCAGGATTCCATGACGATGAAAGAAGCGATCAGCTTCCTGAAATATACTTCTCCCGCGAAAAACGAACTTCTTAAAATGTATTTCGGGGAAGAGAAATTCGAGAAATACAATATTTTACCTGTAAATAAATTCATTTTACCTGTCAATAAAGAAAATGCGGTAAAATCAGGAATTATTAAAGCAGCAGATCTTCCGGATACAGTCAATCAGATCATGATTACTTACAAAGGAAATACGCTGTATAAAAACAATTTGATCTTACTTGATGTTTTAGCGAATTTCGATTGGAAAAGACCAATCAACTTCTCTTCAGGAGGAATCTACGACAGCGAAAATATTTTCTATCTTGATGAATATCTTCAGTTTGATGGCTTCAGCTACAGGCTGATTCCTATTCATACGCCACAAACGCCGGATGGAGAAATGGGAAGAGTAGATGCCAATTCTCTTTATAATGTGGTTAAAAATTTCAGATGGGGTAATTTCAAGAATTTAAACACACACTTTGACGAAACAGCCACTTCCAACATCATGAGCTACAGAGCTTCTGCAAGCAGAGCTGCAGCAGCTTTGGCAACGATGGGGCAAAAAGGAAAAGCACTGGAATTATTAGATTTAGCTTCCAAAGAAATTCCTGCTGAAAAATACAACGATCCTCGTTCTTTAAGTTCAATGGTTTACGGATATATCGTTGCAGGACAGGAGAAAAAAGGACTGCAGCTTGCTGAAGTTCTGAAAAAAGGAATTTTTGAAGAATATGATTATTATATGAGTCTGAGCAAATCTGATCAGAGTTATCTGAAAAGACAGATCAGAACAAAACCGATGGAGTATTCTTTAGTTATTTCTGCTGTTACGGATGCTTACTCAACAATTGGAAAGAAAGATAAAGCGTATGATTATCTGATAAAATCCATCGAGCCGATTGATAAGAAATTCAACACTTTTGTAGAAAATCTTAAAGAAATGGGCAAAGAGAAAGCGATGAAGGAATCTGAGCAGGTACAGAAGATCACTCCTTTCTACCAGTATCTTTTCGATGTAATGGAACCTTTTGATTCCACTTACTCCAAAGAAAAAGAGGCGCAGATCACCAATTCAATTATTAAAGCAACGCAATAATAACAAAACTTAAAACGGAACTTCGGTTCCGTTTTTATTTTAATAAACATGCTTTAGCAAAAATTTTTATTATCTTCTTTTCTTGTAAAAAAGGATCATGAAAATTTGGAATTTCTTTACTGTAATTAATATAGTTATTATTCTCATTTAATAAGCCTGATGCTCTCATGAAAAAAACACTAAAAATACCACCAGCATAATTAATAGAAATATCAAATTGTTTTGAAAGAGGTTTGTAAAAATGTGTTTTATAAGTAATTATTTGAATTGCATCAATTGTCTTATTATTATGATATCGGAATCTCCCAAAAATAACTTTTAAAGCATTTTCTGTTAGTGAGATTCCATATTTTAAAAATATTTCTTTAAATATTTGCTTCATAAAAAATCTTTTTCCATAAAAGTCATTATATAATGTATCAAAATTCTGATCAATATTAAGAGAATTTAAAGTTTGATTACAGATTTCTAAAGTTTGAAGTATTCGATTATATTTTTCAATAAAATTTTCTTTATGTGATGAAAAAAAATAATCACGTTTCTTATACTCCCATTCAAGATAAAATTTATAATCATTTGAGACAATAAATTTATACAATTCTATTAATTTCAAATGTTTTTTCGCTTCATAGATATCAACTGTTTTAAATCCTAAATTTTTATATTTTGAATTATCAATAAACGTTTGGCAATTTTCTCTGTTGAAATACCAAGATTGGAAAAGCTCTTCAACTTTTACTTTATTATTATTAAAAAATAAATCAAATTTTTCAAGTCTATTTGTAAGTTCAATATTTTCCATGGTTTTAATAATTATGATAATTATTTTTAATTTAATTAATTTTATTAAATGTAGTAAAAAGATATTTGGTAATGATTTATATATGGAAACACCAATTCGATTATTAAAGCAACGCAATAATAACAAAACTTAAAACGGAACTTCGGTTCCGTTTTTTTTATATATTGGGATTCAGAAATTTTAAGATTATATTTGCGAGATCAAAGAAGCACAATGGTAGAGACGAGAAATAACAAAATCCCGGTGTATGCTGTAATTTTTACAGTCGTTTTTAAACTTTTATTTTTACTTACAAATTATATTCAGGAAGACGCTTTCATTACGTGGAGAGTTGCACAAAACCTTCTGGATTACGGAGTGATCGGCTTCAACGGAGATACGAAGATATCTGCTTCTACAACGCATCTCTATGTTTTTGTTTCGTATCTGTTTAATTTAATTTTCGGAAAAGAAAATTTTATAGAACCGCTTCTTGTTTTTAACTCAATCCTTTTTACAATCGGAAGTTTATTGCTTTCGCATCTGGTTTTAAAAAATGTATGGCACAAAGCTATTTTTATCTTTTTAATCGGAATTTTACCTCCGGCAATCAAAATTTCCATCCTCGGAATGGAGTACGGAATTCTTTTCTTACTGGAAATGGCATTGCTGTATTATGGCTTTCATAAAGGTAAAAAATGGGCTTTCATTGTTTTGCCGATCCTTATTTTATTCACAAGAATTGATACAATTATATTTTTGGGAATTGTATTTTTAATCGATCTTTTGTGGAATAAAAAAATAAGATGGAGCTATATTTTAGGAGGTATTTTAGGAATTTCAGTGGTCTTGGCTTTCAACTGGTTCTACTTTGGAGAGTTGGTTAACAATACCATTATTGCTAAAAAACTGGCATACGATAAAAACTTTACATTCCAACAGAATGCAGAATATTTCTGGCTGAACTTCGGAAACTTCTGGGGAATGCTGAAACTTCCCGGAGACTTCAATCCGCTGACTGTTTTACTGCTGATTTTCGAATTGCTATGCTTCATTTATTTGGTAAGACAAAGAGACAGAAGAAATGTATTTTTGTGGATGATCTTTATTTTCGGATGGGTGAAACAGCTTATTTTTCTTTCCCAAAAAAGTCTTTTCGACTGGTATTACTGGGTTCCGCAGATTTTACTTTTCGTTCCGGTTGTAATTTTTATTTTGGAGCAAAAAGTAAAAAGAAATCTTTGGCTGTCTTTATTAATCGTCATTTATATCATTCCGATGCTGGCTTTCCAGACGGTGCATTCAATTGCTACAGGAAACGGAGAATGGAATTACAGAAGAACGATCGGAACATTTTTAAACCAATATGAAAAAGACAAAAACCAATGGATTTTTCTTGAACCTGCTTATTATGTTCCGTATTTTTCAGGATTAAAGGCGATTGATGAAGTAGGATTGGTAGATAAAAAAGTACAGGAAGAAATTAAAAAAGACAAGCCGAATTTCTGGATCAATACCGTGAAAAACAGAAAGCCCAAATATCTTCTTTCCTACGATGATCTTTTTAAATCAAAAAATGCTGAGTATCTGAAAGTTCATTATAAACTGATTAAAGAATTCCGTGTGAAGGATCATCTGAAAAGTGATAATAAGATTTTAGAAAAGATTTATATTTTAAAACCTTCCGGAACGGATTATAATTTATACGAAAGAATTGATTAATTTGGCTGGAAATGCTGGAAGCTGAAAGTTATCAGGAATTTTTTAAAGACTGTATCCATGAAAAATATTTGCAAGCTAATTTTAGTATTTATTTTACCAATTTTATTTGGATGTAAAGACGAATTACAAAGAAAAGAATTTCTAAAAACTGCAAAAATTTATCTTAGCGAAGAGTTAAAAAATAATGCAGATTATAAATCCTTAGACTCTTTGAGAATATTAAAAATTGACACATTGTCTGATAAAGATGAATTATATCTATATATATGTCAATTATATAGATATAAACACCATTTATTATCACAATCAAAATCGCCGAAAGATTTGTACGAATTAAAATATGGAACTGATGATTTTGATTCGCAAATGTATGAAGACTACGTAAAGTTAGAATATAAGTCTGTAAAAGAAAAAGAAGCAAAATTTAATGTTCTGAGGGATTCTATAGACTTTATTAAAAAACAAATAAAACATTATGAACAAATATTAGTCAAAAAAGATAGTTTAAATTTATGTATGTATGAAGTTGAATATAGTTATCAAATAACAAATAAAAATATGATTACTGAAAAAGGTGAGACATATTTATTATTTACAAAGGATATGAAAATGATTGAAGATAAAAATCTGGAAATAAAAAATCTTCACAAATTTCCATTTATTAAATAGAAAAACTGCAGATAACATCGTATTGCCAACATGCGGGGTTTTAGTGTTAATTGAACTACTTTACTTTTATTTCCGCTAATATTTTCCAATTCCACATTTTGATTAACTTAGTTTCATTGAAAAAACATTGGCTACGATTGGTCTGAACTTGAAATTTTGTTCAAATTAAGTCCGCACTTCACCAATACTTTTTCCGTTTAATGCATAACAACTAAAACACAATAACCCTAAAACTCTCAAACTTAAATGAAATACTCTGCATTTCTGCGTGGCGTCAACGTAAAAGGAACCAATATGAAAATGGCGGAAGTCTGTCAGGTTTTCAATAATGCAGGAATGAATGACGTTATTTCAATTTTAGCATCAGGAAATATTGTTTTTTCCTCCGATAAAAAAGCTGATGAATTAAAGACAATCCTCGAAAAGGCAATGTCAGAACATTTCTCTTACGAAGCTTATCTGTTCATCAAATCTCAGGAGGAAACAGAACAGTTTTGGAACGGAAATCCCTTTGAAAAAAATGATGATCTCCATATCTATGCTTTCGTAACGAATGATGGTGTCGAAAATATTTTAATCAAGGAATTCGAAAACGCTTCAAAAACAGAAAATGAAATCGCTAAAATCGTCAATAACATCTTTTATTGGCAGGTTCCGAAAGGAAATACTTTAGATTCAGCTTTTGGGAAAATTTTAGGTAAAAAAAGCATGAAAGACCAGTTTACAAGCAGAAATATCAATACTTTTGAGAAGATTTTAAAGAAATTTTGATGCTTACAAGTATAGTTTACTTTCTGTTAATTTTTGCTTTAGCCAATTTCTTTTATTTCGTCTATCCTGAAAGCTCAAAAATCGGAAAGAGATTTTTGATAAGTTTAGGTATTGTCATTACAATTTCAATCATCATTTCTTTGTTTGAAGGAAAAAGTTTTATTATTGAAGGCATTGTGACTATTACCGGATATTATTCATCTCTTTTTCTTGTTCACTGGATCATTATCAAAATTCTTAGAAAAAATAATTACTGGATCTATCATCTTTTATTTTTACCGATGGCAACTTTTGTAACCATATTTTTTACAGCGTTAATGCAGGATATTTTTAGATATTCCTAAAACAATTTGTAACGATAAATCTTTTGGGGGAGATTAGCAAAACCCTCCAAATAATTTCGGATTTCCGAACTTTCTCCCTATTTTTACTGAACTTTTTAATCAAAAAATAAAATGATTCAGTATTTAGATAATATCCACCACAAAGATTCCAGAAACTTTTTCCTAATTGCCGGTCCCTGCATCATCGAAGGCGAAGACATGGCACTGAAAATTGCAGAAAAAGTGGTAGAATTAACCAATAAATATAATATTCCCTACATTTTTAAAGGAAGCTTTAAAAAAGCCAACCGAAGCAGAGTAGACTCTTTTACCACGATCGGAGAAGAAAAATCTCTGGAAATCCTTAAAAAAGTGGGGGAAACATTCAATATTCCGACAACAACAGATATTCACGAAAACGAGCACGCAGCTTTGGCGGCGCAATATGTAGATGTGTTGCAGATTCCTGCGTTTTTGGTTCGACAGACAGACCTTTTGGTTGCCGCAGCACAAACAGGAAAATGTGTGACCTTAAAAAAAGGACAGTTTCTCTCTCCGGAATCCATGAAATTTGCCGTTGAAAAAATTACAGACTCAGACAATCAGAAAGTGGCGATCATTGAAAGAGGAAATACCTTTGGTTACACAGATTTGGTGGTGGATTACAGAGGAATTCCAACCATGAGAAACTATGCGCCTGTCATTCTGGATGTTACGCATTCCCTGCAACAGCCCAACCAAAGTTCAGGAGTTACAGGAGGAAGACCGGATCTTATCGAGACCATCGCAAAAGCAGGAATCGCAGTAGGTGCAGACGGAATTTTCATCGAAACGCATCCCACTCCCGAAACCGCTTTATCCGACGGAGCCAATATGTTGAGACTGGATCTTCTGGAAGATTTACTGCAAAAACTAACCAGAGTTCGGGAAGCGATTTTATAATTAAATTCTGTTAAAACTTTTATTTTTTATTTGGAGCTGTTTCCCGCTTTCCATTACAATCTTTTTTTGCAAAAAAGGATTTTCATTACAATCGGGGCTAGGATTTCAGTCTGTATTTCAAGCACAGAAACAGATACAAATCTTCAAAAAACTTCAGATAAGAAATGTTAAATAAAGTTTAAATAAGTTAAAATAAAATTTATATATTCACGTTTGAAATTTTAAAGCATTTCTTTTGAAAAAACTAGTTTTACCATTGAGCCTTATGGTTCCTGCATTAGTATTCTCTCAGGTAAAGAAAAAGAAGGATACAATGAAGACCGCAACTATTGAAGAAGTAGTTTTCCAGAAAAAAGTAACAGGAAAAACCAATGATATCACCGCCGTAAAAATTTCGGCAAAAGATGCTCAGAATGTGGCGAGTATTTCCGGTGGGATCGAAGGAATCCTTAAGACTTTACCTTCCGTAAACTCCAATACGGAGCTTTCTTCACAATATATGGTTCGTGGCGGAAACTATGACGAAAACCTGATCTATATTAATGATATCGAAATTTACAGACCATTCCTCATCAGAAATTCTCAGCAGGAAGGGTTAAGCATCATCAATCCCGATATGGTTTCCACCGTCAATTTCTCAGCCGGAGGTTTCGAGCCGAGATACGGTGATAAAATGTCATCTGCTTTAAATATCTATTACCGTGAACCTGAAAAATTTGAAGTTTCCGGAGAAGGAAGTTTAATCGGAGGAAGATTATCCACCGGTTTTGCTGTCGGAAAAGACAAAGAAGGAAACAGGAAATTTACCGCCTTATTTTCAGGAAGATACAGAAATACCAACCTTGTTCTTAATACCCTGAAAGAAGATACAGACTTCAATCCGAAATACATGGATTTTCAGACGTATCTGAATTATCATTTCAGCCCGAAATTCACGGCTTCATTCATCGGATATTATTCCAAGAATGATTACGAAATGATCCCGAAAGCAAGAAGTGTAGACTTCGGATCTTTGCAGCAGCCGATTAATTTAACAGTAAATTACGGTGGCCGTGAAGACGATAAGTATAAAAATATGATGGGAACATTCTCCCTGAATTATAAGCCATCCGATAAATGGAGATTTACTTTAGACGCTTTTGCCTACCAAAACCGGGAAAGAGAATATTACACCATCGCTTCGGCTTATGTTTTACAGACTTTTGATCCGATCACGGGAGAACCCGTTACTTCATATGATACAGGCGGACAAATCGAGCATGCACGAAATGATTTATATGTAAAAACATACGGGACACAGTTCAGAACCCGTTTTTCGCCTAACGTAAATACAGATATTGAAGTCGGCTTTAAATATGAAAAAGAAAACCTGAAAGATCTTACCAACGAATGGAAGCTGGTAGATTCTGCGGGATACAGCACGCCGATTTCCGCACTTTTAGATCCCAGAAATCCGCCGGATCTAAAATTATATTACAGCATTGCAGGGAAAAATGATATTCAGCCGACAAGAATGTCTGCTTACGCTCAGTATTCTCAGAAATTTTTCTGGGGAAGCAATAAAGTGTTTGTAAACGCGGGAGCAAGAGTATCGCACTGGAGTTTCAATAACGAAACCATTTTCTCTCCGAGAGCACAGTTTGCGATCAAACCGGATTGGGATACCGATATGTTGTTCAGACTTTCTGGAGGTATTTATTATCAGGCTCCTTTTTACAAGGAAATCAAAGACTTAGACGGAAATTTTAATTCAAATATAAAATCCCAGAGATCTATTCAGGCAATTCTGGCGAATGATTACGAATTCCAGATGTATGACAGACCGTTTAAACTGACCACGGAATTATACTACAAGAAAATGAATGATCTGATTCCGTATTTCATGGACAACGTGAGAATTCGTTACTCCGGAAAAAATAATGCTTCAGGATACGCATACGGAATTGATACCAGATTGTTCGGAGAATTTGTTCCCGGAGTGGATTCCTGGTTATCGGCAAGTTATGCCCGAGTGTATGAAAATATTGATGGGAGAGGAGACATTCCGAGACCAACCGATCAAAGGTTAAGATTTGCGATGTTCTATCAGGATTATATGCCGAGATTCCCTAAAATGCGCGTCAATCTTACGTTAACCTACGCGATGGGATTGCCTACAGGATCGCCTATCGTATTGGATGAAAACAGAAAAATAGATTATCTCGCAGGATATTCCTATCAAAAAACATTGCCATCTTATAAAAGGGTAGATTTAGGACTTTCGTATGCCTTCATCGATCCGAAAGAAAAAAATCAGGCATATGGTTTTTGGGGAAATTTTGATGAACTAACTTTGGGCGTTCAAGTTTTCAATGCCTTTAACATCAGAAATACCGTTTCCAATCAATGGATTACCGATGCGAATACCAATCTGATGTATCCGGTTCCTGTACGTTTAACAGGGCGTTTCTTCAATGTGAAGCTTGAATTTAGAATAAAATAAATACAGACTCCTGAAAATTTTCGGGAGTTTTTTATTTCCTGAATTTTATAACATCTTTACAGAATTTTATAACGAAGATTGTCTTCATATTTTTAACTTTGTCTCAATGAAAAAGATTCTTGCCATCCTGTTCTCTGTTTTCTACTTCGGTTTTTCATCCGGAGCGGTTTTCAGTGTTCATTATTGCATGAATGAACTGGCTTCCATCAGTCAAAAAGTGGATGATATCTGCAGCAAATGTGGCGTAAAAACCAAGAAAGACTGCTGTAAAACCGAGATCAAAGTTGTAAAAATTGATGATTCCCAAAAGTCAGATTTTCTTAAAATTGATTTTTTAAAACAAATCCATGACGTTCACAAAAACGCTTTTTTCTTCGTAGATCATTCTTTTTCAGCTACAAAATTTACTCAGATTCAGATCAATGCGCCGCCGGAAAAACGCTCCGTTCCGATCTTTATCAGTCATTGTAATTTTAGAATTTAAAATCTGTCAGTCGTTTGATCTTTACGAACGACACGGCTTGTCGCTTTACGCGATCAATTTACCAATTCTTTCTTAAAAATTAATTCTAAAATTTAAAACAATGAAAAAATATATCATTACAGCAATATTCTCATTATTCTCAATTATTTCAATTTCAGCGCAATCTAAAAAAGACGCACAGGTTACCAAACTATACCAAAATTATATTGCTATAAAATCTGCTTTGGCTTCAGATGATTCCGATCAAACATCAAAAGCGGCTACGGAATTCATTAAAACAGCTTCTACAATTGATTACAAACAGGTTTCGGAAGGAAATTTAAATATTCTCAGAAAAGATGCTACTGCAATTTCTGAAGCAAGAAACATCAGTACACAAAGAGAAACATTTATGAATCTTTCCGATAATATGATTGCTCTGGCAAAAGAATTCAAAGTTTCGGATAATCCGGTTTATGTTCAGTATTGTCCGATGGCGGATGGAAGCTGGTTAAGCGACGAATCTAAAATCGTAAATCCTTACTACGGAAAATCAATGCTTTCCTGCGGAAATGTAAAGACAACAATTAAATAATATTATTATTTTGCTATAATACAATAAGTTGTATAGCTTAAATTAAAATTTACTTTAATGGATTGATTTGGAGGGTATTCCAAAACTTTGAGACCTTAGTTAAGTGAAACGCCTTTGTGAACTTAAAAATATTCTCAATAATTTCAACAAAATCTTTGCGAGCTTTCCATTAAAAATTAAGTGATTTTAGATTTTTCGACTCCACTTCGTTTCACTCAAAATGAAAGCTTTTAAAATTTAATTCAGGCTATACAACTTTAAAAACTTCGAAATATTATGAAAAAGATAATAATATTTCTGCTGTTTTTATTCTCTGTTTTCAGTTTTTCACAGACTACAAAAACCTATTTCACTTGTCCGATGCATCCTGAAATCGTTTCTTCAAAACCGAGAGACTGCCCGAAATGCGGAATGACCTTAAGGAAAAAAGTAGTTTCTGCAAAACCTAAAGCTATTTCAAAGCCGGAAGTAAAGCCGGTGCAGAAAACAGAAATAAAATCAAAAGAAATTAAGAATAAGGATAATACTAAGATTGAGAAAAAGAACAATTCTATAAAGGCAAAAAAAGCAGATAAAGAAAATGTTTCTAGACCTGTTTTAAATACATCTGAGACTGAAGTTTTAATACAATCAAAGTCTCATTCTAAAACTCAATCTCAGCCTCAAAAATATACCTGTCCGATGCATCCGGAAATCATTTCAGACAAACCCGGAAAATGTCCGAAATGCGGAATGGATTTGATAGAAATTGAAAATCATTCACAGCATCGATCTGATCCGGAACCAAAACCTGATAACTCTGTTTTAAAAAGGAATTCGGAAAACGGTAGAGTAAGTTTTGGTGGAAAAACGGTTCGTTATGATTTATATGTAAAAGATACGATTGTAAATTTTACAGGAAAAAACCGCAGAGCAATTGCTGTCAACGGAAAATTACAGGCTCCGACTTTATATTTTACAGAGGGCGATACTGCCGAAATTTATCTTCACAATATGCTGAAAGAAAATACGGGATTTCATTGGCACGGAGTAATTTTACCGAATGAACACGACGGCGTTCCGTATTTAACAACAAAACCTGTAAAGCCGGGAGAAACACATTTGTATAAATTTAAGGTTTCCCAGAACGGAACATATTGGTATCATTCTCATGAAAGTTTGCAGGAACAGATCGGGATGAACGGAATTTTGGTGTTTCAAAAAAGAGAAGGAGAGCCAAAAGTAAATTACACTCAGGAAATCCCTGTTTTACTCGGTGATTGGAGTGACGAAAATCCCATGCAGATTGCAAGACGTCTTCACATGGCAAATACAGATTGGTATGCTATTAAGAAAAATTCGGTGCAAAGTTATTGGGAAGCCATAAAATCCGGAAACTTCGGGACAAAAGCGCTGAATGAATGGAAAAGGATGGAAGCCATGGATGTAAGTGATGTTTTCTACGATAAATTTCTCATCAACGGACAGCCAAGCTCTGCTTATTCCAATTTAAAAGCTGGAGATAAAATACGGTTAAGAGTGGCAAATGGAGGTTCATCCACTTATTTCTGGCTGAATTTCGGAGGCGGAAAAATAAAAGTAATAGGAAATGACGGAAACGATGTGGTTCCTGTAGAAGTCGACCGATTGATTGTGGGAGTCTCTGAAACGTATGATATTGAAGTCACCATTCCGGAAAATAAAAGTTTCGAATTTCGGGCAACTTCGGAGGACAGAATTGGTCATGCTTCGCTCTGGCTGGGTTCAGGGGAAAAAATTGAAGCTCCAAATTTACCACGGTTAAAGCTTTTCGAAGGCATGAAAATGATGAACGGAATGATGGAAATGAGCGGAAATATGAAGCCGATGAACATGACGATGGGCAATCAGATGATGGACATGAATGAAGTGATGTATCCCGAACTTCCTGAAAGTCAACGAAAAATGACCATGAAGCATATGAATGAAATGATGGGCATCAAAACCCAAGAGGAAAAAGAAGAGCATTCCGGTCATTCGATGGAAATGAAGGAAGAAAAATCAATTAAAAGGTTGTCTTATAATCTGTTAAGATCTCCTGAAAAAACCATTCTTCCCACAGAAAACGTCCGCGAACTGAAATTTACTCTGGAGGGAAATATGAACCATTATCTCTGGACTTTAGATAATAAAACGGTGACGGAAACCGATAAAATTTTAGTCAAAAAAGGGGAAATTCTGAGGATTACAATGTATAACAATTCGATGATGCGCCATCCGATGCATCTTCACGGACATGATTTCCGATTAATCAACTCCAAAGGTGAATATTCTCCGCTGAAAAATGTGGTAGACATCATGCCGATGGAAACCAATACGATTGAATTTGCTGCCAATCAGGATGGCGACTGGTTTTTCCACTGCCACATTCTATATCATATGATGGCGGGAATGGGGAGGATTTTTAGCTATGAAAATTCCAAACCGAATCCACAACTACCCGACAGAAAACTGGCTTGGAAAAATTTTCTGAAAGATAACAGGATGATAAGCTCAATGGCAATGCTTGATCTTAACAGCAATAAAATACATGCAGAAACCATGACGATGTTCGGGCCGAGATGGGCAAATTTAAATGAATTTCATTCGAACTGGGATTTCAATCATTTTGACGGAAATTTTAAAGTCGGCAGATTTTTAGGGAAATTCCAGTGGGCAATTCCTTATGCGGGTTTCAGAATTCAGAAAAATCATGAAATTATGGAACGAAAAATGGCAGAAGAAATGGGAATGGATTTTCAGGGTAAAAAAACATGGTTCGGACAGCAGAAAGCTTCCAAAACTCAGGGTGCATTTACGGTCGGGATGCAGTATCTTTTGCCGATGCTCATTACAGCGGATGCAAGTGTAGACCAGAACGGAAAGGTTTTACTGGAGTTTAGCAGGGAAGATATTCCGCTTTCAAGAAGGCTTCGCGGAAATTTTACGGTCAATTCCGATGGCGAATTCAATACAGGTTTGCGCTACATTTTACAGAAATGGCTGTCTGTTTCCGGAAATTATGATAATGAAATGGGATGGGGAGCCGGAATTACCCTTACTTATTAAAGTTTTTATAAAACAATAGAATATTTAATCCTTCAAGATTTTTAAATTTTGGAGGATTTTTATTTCCTATAGACTGCACAAAATTTATATGAGAATTTGCTGCACTTTGATTTAACCACAAAAGGTACAAAAGATTTTGATGCGTTTTTAAAGTTAAAAAGTAAAAGAATAAAAGAGCGCAACAGTTTTAAAAAATCTCTGATTTTTTATACTTTTGAGCACTTTGATTATTCTGAAAATTTGCTTTATAATTATCTCTTGTGCCTTTTGCTGTTTACATTCGAAAATAATTAAATTATAAAAATATCCGTGAAAAATGTCTGGGAAACTACATTTCCAGTCGAATCGTTTTTTCAACCAGTTTTTGATTAAAGCTTTCAGGAACCATTCTGAACATGAAATTTCTTAGAAAAGTTCCTCTTTCCCATTGTGAAACCTGCCCGATTTTCCAGCTTGTATCGACTACATAATCTACTTTTTTTCTCCTGATCTTCTGAAAATTTTCAAAAACTTCATTGAAATTCTGATGCTTTTCCAACAGCTTTCCGATAATATAAGCGTCTTCAATTGACTGACAGGCTCCCTGTCCGAGATTCGGCGTTGTTGCGTGTGCTGCATCACCGATCAGACAAAGATGATTCGTGTGCCATTTAGGAATAGTAGCGAGGTCGATAATTTCGTTAAAAATGATATTTTCCTGAAATGTTTTCTCAATAATTTCAAGAATCAGTGGATGAAAATCGTGAAAATTTTCAGCTAATTGATTTTCATTCTGATGAATGTTTTTATTAATAACAGCGTACCAGTATATTTTTCGGTCGGTCATTCTTACAAAACCAAAACGTTTTCCTTTTCCCCAAGCTTCAATGGCTTCATGGTGGAAATTTTCAGGAAGATCAAATTCTGCCAATCCGCGCCAACACAGTTGCTGGGTATTTCTGATCGTTCCGGTTCCGAAAATCTGGTTTCTTACTTTTGAATGAATTCCGTCTGCTCCAAAAACGATTTTGCTTTCAGTTTCAGTTCCGTTTTCAAAATGTAGAATATAATTTTCTTTCTTCTCAATTTTGTTCAGCGCATGATTCAGTTGAATAGTTTCATAGCCGATATTTTCCGCTAAAATCTTTTGCAGATCGGCTCTGTGAATGGCTACATTGCATGAATTGTATTTCTTCTCCAATTCCAGAACATTGGTTTTGGAAATAAGTTTCAGCTTTTCATCCGTAATCGAAATGCCGTGAATTTTGTTTCCTGCCTGTTCGATTTTCTCTTTTAACCCCAATCTGTCGAAGATCTGCATGGCGTTGATCGCCATCATAATTCCGGAACCGACAGGTTTTATTTCCGCTGCCGATTCATACAGGGTAAAATCAATGTTTTGTTGTTTCAGGATATTTCCCAATGTTAAACCGCCGATTCCGCCTCCGATGATGGATATTTCATTCATTATTTTAGATTTTTCAATTCGTTCAGAAGTTGGTTCTGTTTGCTGATGAAATTATCCAGACTGTCTGTTTTCAGAGGATGTGCATTCTGGTATTTCTCAATTTCTGGAAGGGTTTTTCTGATTTTGAAAATTGTATACGTATCGTGAATTCTTTCACGGTTTTTTGTAATTTCTTCAATCAGATCTTTTATTTTTTTCACTTTGAGATTATATTGTTCAGCGCTTTTTTTAATTTCTGTTTCAATTGCTTTTCGTGATATTGAATCGCTTACAGATTTAGCCAAAGATTCAGCGTTGCTGTAATAGGTTTCAGATTTGCTAATGACGTCATCATATTCAAGAGTAACATCGTCTGTTTTGCTGTCGATCATGCTTACTTTTTCGTCGAGAGCCTGAAGATTTTTATCGTTTTTAAGCAATTCATCATAAATCTGATGAACCATATCATCTTCACGGGAAGAAAGTCTTGTTCCTTTTGTTATGGAGCCTGAAGCAGAAGATTCCGCATTGTCTACTGCATTTTCAACCAAAGGTTTATTTTCGGATCTGCTTTCATTACAGGAAAACAGGGCTAAAAGCAGGGTAGAAGTAAAAAATAATTTTTTCATGTTGTGTATATATTTAATTTTTGATTTCAGGAATTAAAAGATCAGCCGGACTTATCGTGAAAAACAGATCAGGATAGACAAAATCCAGAGAACGGTTTTCTTCTCCTCTCAGCCGGAAAAATTCTTTTTCCTTTTCTTCATCGGCTAAAATAAATACTTCTCCGGTTGAAAAATACGGTTGGTTGTCTTTAAAACTGATAAAAGTTTTGGAAGTCCTGAACGTCATTCCCAACCATCTGTTATCCGTAAAGCCTTTAGAATTAGGGTTGGAATTCAGAACAATTTTATGCTGAAACTTTTTGTTCGTTTCTACAGAAAATAGTACAACAGAATGATGATCTAGTATAATTTCAGATTCTTCTTCCGTGATTTTGTCTTTTATAACAAGCTTCCTGAGCTGATTTTCTTTTAACTGATCTGGATTTTCATAGCATGAAAACAAAGCAATAAATGAATGATCTTCCAGATCCAAAGCCTGATCGGAATGAAACCCCATTTTCGAGTACGAAGAATCATACACTTCAATCAATGCATTGTTGAAATGCTGTTCAGGCACATCTGTTATTTCGGCTGAAATTGTTTGGTTAATTTGTTCAACAACGGAATGATGAACCTCAGAAAAGAGATTCGCCGGAATCTGATATCTTGTCGTTGTCCTTACAACAGCAAAAGTTCCGTCTTCTTCTTTCACGAGATGATTTCCGAGTCTGCCTTTTCCTGTTGCTTCAAAATCCGCAGAATTCAAAAGATTTTCAAAAGTATTTTGCTTTTCAGGAAGCCGTATTTTATAAAATCCGGAGCTGCTCATTACAGGATTGGTTTTTCATAATCGCCCAGATTCATGCTGAAATGGGTGGTTTTATAGTTTACCTTATTCTCCGTCATGTTCTCTTCGTAATAAGAATTGCGAAGTTCCGCCTGCATTTCAGGAGTCATGCTTTCCAATTTAACATAACTATCGTTTTCTTTGATGTAGGTCTGATTATCTTTGTACATCGCCTCAAGATTCGAACAACGAACCACATATCCCATTCTTATCGGAATCTGATCGACTCCCAAAACAGAAGGGCGGATTTCATGCGTATATAATCTGTTGGTAGACAGCGGAATAATAAACGCAGAATCAGGGTATAAAGTAACGGTGAATTCTTTTTCCAGAGATTCGTCTTCAACTGTTTTCTTAAGCCTGAAATGGAGCCTTGTTAATGCGCTCGTTTGCTTATAACAAACATCAAATCTATCTGTTTCCGATGGTTTTAAATGTTCGGAATTGGAATCGTCGTAGAAAGTACAGAATGCGATCAGTCCTTCTTTCGGCATATCTTTCGTTTTGTCGGAGTGGGCTTTAATTTTGGCTTTCACTTCCTTTTCAGCATCCGAAGTTTTCTTTTTGTTCTCGTAAATCTGTACCAAAGCGTGATTCAGATCCGTTTCATATTCAAAAGTTTCCTTTGCACATTCGTTAAGAAGAGCAATAATTTTTTGGTCGGTTTCTCTGAAATTATCTGTCGGTCCTGTCAGATTGCTGGAGCATCTCAACAAATTAAAATGCAGCGTTTCTTCCCCATTTTCATCGGCTTCATGAGTCACTTTACTCAGATAAATGCCTTTTCTAAGAGCTTTCGCTTCTTTATTGGATTCTGTAAGTTCCTGAAAATGATGTTCAGATTTTACTTTTTCAAAAATATTCTCCTCATGAAAGAGTCTTCGGAAATAAACTCCCGCATTGCTTACAATAACCGGAACTTCTCCAATTTCGACAATTTTTGATTTTTCTTCGCTGATATTTTCAAAATTCACCGAAAATTCTTTAATGATATGCAGGAAATGATGGCCTTTCTGAATGTTTTCCAAATTTCCGCAGATGTATATTTTTTGATGATCAAGTTCCGGACTAAGCTCATGAACTACGGTTCCGCAGAAATGATCCACGATGTACTGAATTTCTGTGTTGATTTCCTGACTGTTATTTAAAACAACAAGAACATTTTTATCTTTTGATATTTTGTTTTCTTCTGAATGGTTATTCATGTTTCTCAATTGAAAAGTGAAGATAGCTAAAATTTTAAATGTTTTAAAATCTTAAAGCCTTTAAGGAATAAATACATTGATTTTCACTCAGTTTTTTAAGCTAAGGAGGCTTAAAATAAAATATTCTTGTTGGAAAATGCAAAGACGCAGGTTTTTATTAATCTCAAATCTTTAAGGCGCAAGAAAATCAAAGATGTTCAATAAAGAATGATGCTTAATTTTATCGCAGATAAAATCTTTGCGTCTTAAAACAAGACCGTATGTAATCAATATTTTGTGCCTTTGCGATGGTCATAGCTAATTAATTTAAAGCAATTTAGAATAAAAAAAGACCATCGTAATGACGGTCTTTATCTGTTTTTTAATTTCGGATCAAAATTTTATTATTCGTATTTGGAAAAATCAACCGCAAAGATACATCTGTTCACCTGACTTCCGTTTTGTGCTCCTGCATTCGGTTCATATTCTGTTAAACTCCAAAGGTAATTATACTGAGACTCATAGTAAAGAGATTCCGCTCCATATGGCCATCTGAAACGGACCGTATCATCTGCACCATCGGTATAACGCGCTAATCTCGCGTTTGATCCGTAAGAATTGCTTGGAGATCCGGTACAGGAAAGCCACGTTCTGTTGCCTTTTCTGAAAACGCCCTGAATTCCGTGCGCATGATTGTCTGTGAAAAGACTGTTTTTCGGCGTCACGGTTACAATTCCTGTATTCTGAAGTCTTCCGTTCGTATCAACCGGAAAACCAAACACTTTCGGAACGATGGAAGCATCCGCGCTGCCTGAATAATATTGCCCTGTCCAGAACTGCGTTCCTTCATCATTTACCTGAATCGTAGAGAAAGGATTCGCGTTATTGATTTTCTGATATCCTGTCTGCGGCAATATGTACCTGTAATTGAAAGCGAACAGGTTTCCGTTAGAATCTTTACCGCATTTATCATTTGTAGAGTCACCAGTACTTACTTCAATAATTTTATTCAGATCGAAAACACGAACACCTAAATTTGTACTGCTGAGATAGATTTTACCTTTAAAATAGGCAATTCCGCCTGCATGAACATTCAGCGGAGCATAAGAACCATACTGCGAATAGCCTGTTGTACCTGCCGGAATATCGGGCTGAACCAAAAGAATATGACGGTAAGTAAGATAAGTACTGGAACTCGGACTGATGTCAATCAGGGTAATTCGGGAACCTTTAAATTCAGCTTCATCTTTCGCATACCAACTCACCAAAAGATAACGGACACCATCTTTGGTAAATCCTGAAATCCCTTGCGGTCTCCAAAGCGAAGTCGTTTCATCATCGGTATTCCAGCGGATTCCTCTCACTCTGTTTTCTTCAGGAATATTAAATCCGTAGACTTCGGTATAAGCACTTCCGCCGATTGCCTGACGGTTTTTATCAATCTGTGAAGGGTTTAAAAAGCTGAAACCGGAATTGATATATGCGCTTGTATCGGTGTAAGCATTTACACTTACGTCTGCGGCAGCTTTGCCGAGATCGGCTTTTGAAGATAAATTTTCTTCTTTCAAAGTTGAATTGATGTCATTATCTGCACATCCAATGCTCGTTATGGCAAACAAAAGCATCCACCCGAAAAGTTTTTTTTGAATCATGATCAGTTTAATCTGTTTTTTAAGTTTTAAATTGATTGCGAAACTATCAGATTCTTTTTTTATACGGATTTCGTACGGATTAATTATGTATTAAATTTATGTTTTCTGAGCAATTAATTATTATGCATATTTTGGCTGTTAATATAATTCTCTAAATCAAAATCTTTGTTCTGGAAATCCAAAAATATTTTGTAGTCAACTTTAAATGATCCGCGTAGCGCAAACCCGTTAATTCTAAGCTTATTTTCCACTTTCATCTTGGATATATAATTAATCTCTTCCCAGACATCTTTAAATTTTTCGGTATTTCCAATTCTGCTGATCTGTAAAATAGGTTGTGCCTGTCTGAAAATTTTACCGTTAATCAGTAGAAAAATGTGTGTTTTGAAGAAGATAACATCGGTCTTATTTACCTTATAGCTACGAGATGCATTACTGTGTAACGCCTCAATATCTATTCCTATATTTTTAATTTTCCCTTTTAAGAATTCTAAAAGTTGCCTGTGTTTGATTTTATAATAGAAATGCGTTCCAAGATTTCTTGCAATGACTAAACAAATAAATCCTCCAATAACAAAATACAGTTCCATAGTTTAGCAAAAATAAAAAAGCGGAACCTGAAAATCAAGCTCCGCGTCGTATTGTTTCGTTAAAAATTACTTCCCTAAATAAGATTTTAAGATCTTACTTCTGGTGTTGTGCTTCAATCTCTTGATCGCTTTTTCTTTGATCTGGCGAACTCTCTCTCTTGTAAGGTCGAAAGTTTCCCCGATTTCTTCTAAAGTCATCGGATGTTTTCCGTTCAGTCCGAAATATAATCTTACCAAATCAGCCTCTCTCGGAGTTAAAGTATTCAATGCTCTTTCGATCTCAATTTGAAGAGATTCAAGCATCAAATCTTTATCCGGACTTGGAGATTCTCCTGAACGCAATACGTCATAAAGATTAGAATCTTCACCTTCTACCAAAGGTGCATCCATCGACAGGTGTCTTCCGGAGTTTTTCATCGATTCTTTGATATCTTCCTCGCTCATGTCAAGAACTTCAGCCAATTCTTCCGGAGAAGGTGGTCTTTCGTTTTCCTGCTCAAGGTGAGCGTAAGCTTTGTTGATTTTATTGATGGAACCGATCTTGTTTAACGGCAATCTTACAATTCTCGACTGTTCTGCCAAAGCCTGTAAGATCGACTGACGAATCCACCAAACCGCGTAAGAGATGAATTTGAAACCTCTAGTTTCATCATACCTTTTTGCCGCCTTCATCAGTCCTAAGTTACCTTCATTAATCAAATCGGGTAAAGAAAGACCTTGATTTTGATACTGTTTAGAAACCGATACCACGAAACGAAGGTTGGCTTTAATTAATTTTTCCAGTGCTGCTCTGTCGCCTGCACGGATTCTCTGTGCCAAATCTACCTCTTCGTCCGCAGTAATTAGTTCTACCTTACCAATTTCCTGCAAATACTTGTCTAATGAAGCAGTTTCCCTGTTGGTTACCTGCTTAGTGATTTTTAATTGTCTCATCTATTTTATCCTCAAAAAAGAGTTTCTACTATAATATACGTATGAAGGAACAAAAAGGTTACACGGGTTACAAAATATTTTCATTTATTTAAACTCAGTTTGAAAAAATAGTTGTAAATTATAGCTCTCACTTCACAGAACAGCGATTTTAGGGCTTTTAGAGGTTCAATAAATTTTAAAAACTTTTTGCATAAAGGTTTTTTGCGTTCGCAATGTATGTTCAAATCTTACCACGAAACAAATCTTTCAATATACTTTTCTAGATGGTTTCAACATGACAAGTATTGTGAATATTGTTATTTAAAATAAAAAAAGCGAAACAAAAGTTCCGCTCTATTATTTAAAGGTGAAAATAAAATAACTTTTAAAATTCACCATTGACAATTCACTTTAAAAAAGGTCATTCAACAGTTTTGCCAGTCTCAAACCTCCGTACAGAAGCTGTCTTTCCATCGTTTCATTAAATTTGTACTGATAATCGTAAGACAGTTTAGAATCGTTTGGTGTCTGCGCATAGATTCTGTTGGCAATTTTGTGAGAATCGTACAACCAGTCTTCTAAAGTTCCGGTCTGGATCTGTTTTACTTCCTCATCAGACTTGATGTCCAGTAATTTTGCATATTCTGTGTAGCTGTATTTCTGAGAATCTACTAATTTTCCGTCCCAGACAGAGTGCAAATTGGATTTATCTCCGAAATATGTCACATTAATTTTGTTTCCTCCCAAATCTTCTGCTCTTCCTACGTGTAAAGGCTGCGAAAGATCTCCCATCATGTGGATCAGGAAAATTAAAGCGATTTTTCTGTCTTTCTCAGACGTTTTTTCGTCTTTGATCTGGCTGGATAATGTTTTGATCTGTGTGTAAAGACTTGGTCCCGCCTGCGCTTTCAGTTTTTCTTCAAATACTTTAAAATCCGTCTGCGGATCGATGTTTACATAATGCCACGCTGAAGTTTCCTTCCAGACTCCTGTAGTATCAGATTTAATGAAATCCGGCCAGTTTGCCCAGTACGCAAGACGTTCTCTCCCCATCATTTTTCTGATCTCTCTTTTTGCCTTTCCGGAAAGGTGATTTTCTGCAATCTCTGCAATAATTCTGTGTCCCGTTAATCCCCACGCATAAGAATAAAGCGAAGATGCCATGAATGCTAAAACCAGCATTTTAGAATAAATACTTTTCATTGTAAAATAACATTTTCAGGGGGCAAAGATACGTTTAATTTAAGGTTCAGGTTCAGCCTGAAGATAAGGATTTTAAAAATTAACGTAATCTTAAACATAATCCAATATTATTTCGGATTTTTTAAGTGATTTTTTTGTTGAAATTTTCATAAATTTTACATTTCAGATTTATATTATTCTTTTAAATACTAATAATTTAGTATTTTTAATATGAATTTAGTGAAAGAATATTTTTTCAATAATTCGAGATATACTATTTTTACAAGCCAAATCACAGGAAAAACCATGTATGAGAATAATATTGTAGACATGCAATACAATAAGCTGCAGACCGACTTCAAAGCAGAAGCTGTAGCCGTTAATCTTTTAAAATACCACAGAGCGGTAAGCAATATTTTTATCGACAGGATCGGGATTAATGACCGTGCTTATTTAAAGGATATTAAAAGTATTTCGAGCGATTATCTGGGTTTTGACGAAGAAGTTTTTACCATAGAAACGTATAGAGAAGGAATTTACGATTATCTTCCCGAAGGACTTTTCCATCCGCCTTCTTTGGGAGCTTCCCGAAAAAATGTAGACACCGTTGTCCGCGAAATCCGCAGACAGAAAAAAGTGGAAGAGGATGCCCGAAAATTTTTCAAGCCTTTTGAGCTGGAAATATTTTTTACGGAGATCAGTGCTTTACTCAAAGAGTTTGATTTTGAAATATCAAGTGATACAGATTCTTTACTGGAAACCGTAAGCGAACTCTGGCCTTTGATTAATCAGTTGGATAAGAAAAATGCCTGTATTTTTATTTATATTCTTCCGTTTTTTCATCAGATCAGAGGAAATAAATCCTGGTTTGAACGCTGCATGACCGCATTTTTACAGACTCCTGTAAAAGTAACTTTTGCCCCGAATGTTATTGACGGAGTGGAAGAGGAAGACGATTCTATGCTGCTGGGAAATTCCAGATTGGGAGTTACCTATATTCCGAGTGGAAAACATATGGACGGGCAAAGGAACTGGGTAATAAACATTGGACCAATTCCTTACACCGAAATGAAAAAATATATCGACGGAAGTCCGTTCCGGAAAGTTTTGCAGGCAATGTACGATTATTTTCTGCCTGTAAGTGTGGATGTGGAAGAAAATTTTATCACAGAAAAAAAGGATTATTCTTTTGCACTGGAAGATGATGATAGAAATGCAAACCGGCTCGGTTACTCTACCTTTCTGTGAATTTTTTTAACTATATTTACAATCACCAAGAAAAATATTAATTCGAAAAAAGACAAATGGAAATTTCTTCAGTAAAAGGAATCTTTTTAAGGTATATTCTTATGCCTTTATTTGCGGTTATTATGATGGTCATTTTAGGAATCATCAGAAAAAACAAACCCGCAATTAAGATCAAAACCATTATCATCTATGTTCTGCTGTGCAGTTTATGCCTTGCGATTCCGGGAATTTTCGGGTTTGCAGGAAATTTATTCAATCCTTACTGGTATTTAATTGCCCAGATCATTTACTTTATTTTAGGGATTATTCATGTTAATTTATCAGATCGGTATTTCAAAAAACATTTCAGTTCTACCACAAAAAGTATTTTGTTTGAATCGATTCTTTCTTTAACGTGCATAGGATTCGGAGGGTATCTTTTTTACCTGATTTTCGGCTGGATGAGTCGCGGAACCGGTTATCCGGTTATGGCAGCAACGAGTATTTTCATATTTATTGTTCCTCTCGTTTTTCATTACTGTTATGTCCAGTTAATCAGCATTCCGGTGGATATTTATAAAACCTGGAGGTATTCTCCGGAGCAGAAACTTCCGGATTTTGAAGGGGCGGATTTCGACAGATTAATGGTTTTGAATGTAGAATTAAGCAAAAACCTTGAAGATTCCAACAGATTCAGAATTAAAGCAAAAACTTTACCTACCGGAATTACTTTCGGAGACTGGTTTTACAGAGTTGTGGACGATTATAACCACAAAAATCCCAATTCCGTTATTCATCTTACGGATGAAACCAGAGAATCGTATTACTGGATCTTTTATACCAAAAAATCGTTCTTCAGCTTCAGAAAATACATCGATTTCGATCAGGATATTACAGAAAACAGAATTTCTGAAAACGACGTCGTGATCTGCAAAAGAGTGATCCAGCATGAAGAAGAAGGCGTAAGAAAACCACAGCAAAACACCATCTAAAATATTGAATATGATACAGCCTATAAAGCATTTTGCCATTAATTGGGTTGACGGGATGAAGGTTTCCCAGAGACATCTTAATGATCAGGATAATTTTTTAATCGATACCATCCGAGATTCCAATTCTTTGGGAATCACGACCTATAATTACGGACTTTTACCGATCTCGAATAATTTTACCGACCGAACTATTTTTGACGTTCATAATACCGCAACCAATGATGTTCAGTTGGTTATCAAACATTGCAGCGCAGTTACGATGGCGGGTTACAGAATTGAACTGAACGACAGGAGAGTGAGCGTAAAATCTCTGGCAAAATCCATGCATGAGGAACAGGCAGACGGAGAGTATTACATCCTGATTTCGGTGAATCCTTTTGATAAAGTTCCTTTCGGAGATATCGATCCGGAGGAAATTCCGCCCCGTCATCCGAATGCACAATCGAATCACCATATCGAACTGCTTCCCGTAACATCCCTGAACAGCAGCTATTCGGGAGGAAATTATCTGATCATCGGAAAAGTAGATTTAAAAGGAAATATTGCGCAGGTAGATTCTAATTTTATTCCGCCCTGCACATCGATTCAGAGTCATCCTGCGTTGCTTGGTTATTATAACAATTTCGCAAAATCCATTGGGAATTTACAGCAGTATGCTTTTAAAATTATTCAGAAAGCATCTCATAAAAATCAGAATACGGCATTGGCACAAAATGTAAAATTCCTGTGCAATACCATGATCGATACTTTCGGAGATATGTATTTTCAGTTCAGAAATATCACGCCTTATCAGCCGCCTGTATTTTTAATTGAATCTTTTGCAAAACTTGCACTCCGACTGTACAATGCAACACAGGTTCTTGTTCCTGCAGAATTGGAAGAAATGCTGAATTACAGCTTGGAATGGAGTGAAATTGCTCCTCATACCTTACTTAATCAGCTTTCAATAGTTGCTGAAACCAATTACGATCATCATAATTGCGGAGAACCGTTCCTTTATATTCAGCAGATGCTGCGAAGTCTTGAAACAATCTTTGCCAAACTGAGTGAACTGGATTATATTGGCCAGAGAAAAGAAAATATTATTGTTAACGAGCAGGAAGTTTCCAACAATAATAACCCGAAAAGAGGGTGGAGCGTTTTGGATTAATGTCAAAACATATTTAAAAAATACAAATCCCGATACGATAAATTCGGGATTTTTTGTGTAAAATTGTTAGACGTTAAATTTCTTTGGAAATCAAATTATTGAAAATGATTATTCTTTCGTCAGAATTAAAAAGTAATAAAAAATGAATGCAGCTAAAATAAGAGAAGATATAAGAGGTCTTTCGGACGGAAAAATTTTCATGAATAATGCAGGATCTTCATTAATGCCTTCAATCGTAGTGGATTCAATGATTGATTATTTAAAGCAGGAAGAACAATTCGGAGGATATGAAGTTGCCACCAGAAATGCTGAATTATTAGAAGAATTTTATGATGAAACTGCAAAACTGATTAACTGTAAACCTTCCAATATCGCCTTTGCAACAAGTGCGACTGAAGCATTTGCAAAGGCATTATCAAGCATTGTTTTTAAAGAAAATGATGTCATTATCACAACGGCTGATGATTATATTTCCAATCAGATCACCTTTATTTCGCTTCAGAAAAAATTAAATATCAAAATCATCAGAACCAGAAATCTTCCCGACAATGAGCTTGATCTGGAAGATCTTGAAAATCTGATCAGAAAATATACCCCGAAACTGGTTGCCGTTACGCATATTCCGACAAATTCCGGACTGATTCAGAATGTTGAAGGAGTCGGCAAAATCTGTAAAAGATATAATATTTTGTATTTGGTTGATGCCTGTCAGTCGGTCGGCCAAATGATGGTTGATGTCGAAAAAATTGGCTGCGATTTTCTGACGGCAACAGGAAGGAAATTTTTGCGCGGACCGAGAGGAACAGGGTTCTTGTATGTTTCGGATAAAGTTTTGGAACAGAATTACGCACCTTTGCTGTTGGATATGAGAGGAGCGAACTGGACGGAATACAATGATTATGAATTGTTTAAAACAGCCAAAAGATTTGAACACTGGGAAATTTCCTATGCTTCTTTATTAGGAGCTAAACACGCCATACAATATGCCAACCATATCGGATTGGATAACATTGAAGAGTACAATAAGATTTTATCTGAAAAATTACGAAACAGCCTCAAAGACAGCGGTTTTAAAGTTTGGGATTGGGGAAATCATCTGAGCAGCATTGTTACATTTTCCGGTCCGGATGGAGATCTGGAAAATATTCAAAGAGTTTTGAAAGAAAATAATGTCTTCTTTTCCGTAACGTATAAGAATTCGGCGTTAATTGATTTTACAAATAAAAAAATCAACGGAATTGTTAGATTATCGCCACATTATTTCAATACTCAGGATGAGATTGAACGGGTTTCTGAAATTCTGGAAACTAGCTTGAAATAATATTTATCCGCTTCGACAAGCTTAGGACATCGCTTAAAATAATTAATCAGTCTGTTTAAATTTTTATTTAACCGCAAAAGGCACAAAAGATGAACGAAGCATTTATATAAAGTTGAATGATTATAAATGAAAAGATCACAATAGATTTTAAAATCTTTGATTTTTATTCTTTTGATTGCTTTGATTATTCTGGAAATCCGCTTTACCAAGCTTGTTTAAACTTTTTTACCACAAAAGATTTAAACACTTTAGTTGTTTAAGTTTAATGCTTAAATGGAAAGAAAGAGCACATAAGTTTAAAAATCAAAGTTTTTTTTTCTTTGCAGACTTTTGAAATACTTTAAATAAAGTCTTTTGTCTCTTTTGCGGTTTATTCTGAATTTAGTTTAAACAAGTTTAATATGAGTGAGCCTGTTGAAGCATATATTTAAGGCTAAAAAATTATTTCTTCACCAGTATTTTTTCCGTCGCTTTTTTGCTTAAAACTTCCTGTTTTCCTTCGATTTCGATGGTTACGGATCTATCAAAACTTTCAATTTTAATAATTTTGATTTTTTTATTCAGAAGTAAATTTCTTTCCGTAAGGTAATTTAAAAAAGCATCATCCGAAAGTGTAACAGATGCAAACACAACCGTTTCGCCAACTTCGCAGTTGCTTAGCTTTTGCAGATCCTGTGCAATGATATTTCCATCTTTATCGGGAATGGGTTCTCCGTGAGGATCGAATTTCGGGTAATCCAGAATTTCATCCATTTTGTCAAAGAAAACAGCAGAGTGGACGTGTTCCAGTTGTTCCGCGATCTCATGAACATTTTCCCAGCCAAAATTCATTTTTTTCACCAGAAACATTTCTGTAAGGCGGTGTTTTCTTACTACCAAAGAAGCTTCACGACGACCTTTATCCGTGACAATCAAAGGTTTGTAAGTTTCGTAAATTACCCAGCTTTTGTCTGCAAATTTCTTCATCATATTGTTAACGCTTGGCATTTTTACGTTCAGAAATTTGCTCAGTTCGTTAATCGTCACTTTTCCCTCATGGTCAACCAGATGAAACAAAGCTTTCAGATAATTCTCTTCTGTTAATGTATTTTTCAAAATGTTAGATGATATTCTGTACAAATCTAACAAAATAATATGAATAAATTAGGCACTTTCCGCGAACTTTTTTAATTTTACTCTATGAAATTTTCATTCAAAAACGACTATTCAGAAGGTTGTCATCCCAATATTTTAAAGGCTCTTGCAGAGCATAATCTCGATCAGCAAGCCGGTTACGGAGAAGACCTGTATTCTTTAGAAGCAAAAGCACTGATAAAAGAAAAAATCGACGGTCCGGATTCTGAGATCTATTTTGTTTCGGGCGGAACGCAGGCAAATCTTATCGTTATTTCTTCGGTTTTAAGACCTTATCAATGTGCAGTTTCTGCATCGACAGGACATATTCTTAACAATGAGACCGGAGCAATTGAAGCAACGGGACATAAAATTCTGAGCATTGAAAAAGCAGACGGAAAATTAACTCCGGAAGACATTATTCCGGTTCTTGATAATCATAGAAACGTTCCGCATCAGGTAATGCCAAAGATGGTTTATATCTCGAATTCCACGGAGCTGGGAACGATTTATACCTTAAAAGAATTGGAAGAACTTTCTACATTCTGTAAAGAAAAAGGTCTTTATCTTTTCATGGACGGTGCGAGAATGGGACATGGTTTAACCTCTGAAATCAGCGATCTTACGCTGGAAAAAGTGGCAGAGCTGACTGACGTTTTTTATCTCGGAGGAACTAAAAACGGAGCTTTAATCGGGGAAGCCATCGTAATCAATAACAGGGAGCTGCAACAGGATTTTACCTTTAATATCAAACAGAAAGGAGCATTACTTGCCAAAGGAAGACTTCTTGGAATTCAGTTTCTGGAACTTATGAAAAATGATCTCTACTTTGATCTGGCAAAACACGCCAATTCGCAGGCGATGAAGATGAAAAATGCAATGAAAGAAAGGGGAGTGCTGTTTTTATCTGATACATACACCAATCAGATTTTCCCGATTCTGAGCCATGATTTAATTGAAAAACTATCTAAAAAGTTTGAATTTTATGTCTGGAAGAAAATCGATGAGCATTTTTCAGCTGTCCGACTCATCACTTCTTGGAATACAGATGATGAAGCCGTAAACAGTTTTATAGCAATTATTAACAAAGAATTATAAAAAAATGCAACCGCTTTTGGTTGCATTTATATTTTACTGTAGAGCCTTTGTAACCGTATTGCAATCAGCCGTTTTAAGGTTTCTTCCGCCTTCATATTTTATCTTTTTCTCGTTGGCATATTTTGTTCCGGTTTCGGCATCACGTTCGCCGATTCCTTCCTTTAAGCCGTCTTTGGTCTGTATAAAATAGATATCGTTTTTATTTCCTGAAACCCCTTCAGAAGCAAATTCATACGTCAGTTTAAGCGTATCTCCAGATTTGATGCCGCTTAAAGTTCCTTTATTGCTGTCTTTTTCGCTGTTTTTGGTCGCCATTTTTCCGGTGATGGTTCCCAGATTATCGTCAATGCTTACAAAAACGGTATCTTTTCCGGTAACTCCCATGTAACAAAATGATTTTGCACCCAGTGTATCCGTAACTTTTTCTGTTGTCGCAGCAGTATCCGCAGAAACTTCATTTGCAGCCGGAGCTTCCGGTTTTTTGTTACAGTTAAACAATACAACCGATAGTGAGCTTAATAAAAGTAATTTTTTCATAACCTTATTATTTATAGTCAAATTTTTTCGATCTTACTAAAATACTAATTTATAGTGACAATTGAATTTTGTTGAGATAATGATTTATTGTTAAATTTTGTATAAATTAAAAAACTTACCGCTTTATCAAAGAATAAAAACTAATCATTTAAACCTTTTCCGTTAAGAATTTCAGGGATATATTTTTCAATTCTGGATATTCTGGTTTTTGACTGTTTCGCTGAAGAAAAATAGAGTAGGTACGTACGCTGTCTTCCGGGAGTTAACGCTTCAAAAGCTTTCTGAAGTTCCGGATTCTCATTTAGTTTTTGAGCAAATTCTTCCGGTATGTTGAATTCATGTGTTTTTTTCATTTCAACTTTCGCTCCGGATTCTTCAATTTCTACCGCTTCGAATATGTAATCGCTTAAAATATTCTCTAAATCAATGATCTGTTGTAGGTTTGTAAAACGAATCTGTCTTGTTGCCTGTATGTTTTCTGTCTGCCGAATCAAAATATTTTCAGCATCTTTCATCAAAGCGCCTTTGAAAAAGAGGAGTGCGCAATATTCTTTAAAACCATGAATCAGGAATATATTTTTCCCTTCGTATGTATAACACGGACAGCCCCATTTTAAATCTTCTGTAAGCTCAGTTTTCAATGCAATTGTTCTTAATTTTTCAAATTCTGTGTGCCATTGTCCGGTTTTATTAAAAAAGAAATCAACTTTTGGATTCATAATATTTTCATTTACAACTGATTGAAATTATTTTCGGTTTATGGTGAAATCAAATTTATTGGTTTTTAAGTTTTTGGTGATAAAAATTATAAAAAAATTCTTTTTAATTAATTTATTTTTCATCATTTTCAGGATTAGAGAAAATTTCTTCCTGGCGGATAACCATAAATCTATTTTCATTTTTAAAAATGTTGCTACGGTGTTTGTCCAAAGAATAGATAATATATTTGTCATTCACAAAAACTATTTCAGCATTTTTATTTTTTTTTCTTATTTCTTTTGTTAATTCATTGAAATTTATAATATTTTCAGAGGGATGTAACCATGTAAAGAGTAATCCAATAGACAAGAAAATCATAGTAAAAAGAACCTCTTTTTTATATTTATTATTAGATTTTTGTAGATCAAAATAGGCAGAGATCAGTGTTCCGAAAGAAATTATAGAGAAAATAAAATAATATTCTTCGTATATTTTTGTAAAAGCGAGTAGAGCCAAAGTAATAAGAATAAAAATACTAAAAATAATACTTCTAATATTATAACTAAAGTTATTAAGTATTTTTAAGAGAAAAAATGCGAAAATAAATGATGTGCTTATAGTATATAATGAAACTATTGAATCAATTAAAACTTGAGAAGCCGAAAAAAAATATAACAATGATTTATCATAGAAAACCAATCTTAATATTTGATTTATTCCTCCAATTATTGATGGTACAATAACAATTAAGGCTAAATATTCTTTAAAGAAGATAATAATAGGATTCTCTTCAATTCTTCGAATTAAAGTATTCATAGGTTAATAATTTTTTCAAATATAATAATTACTTAGGAATTTTGTATAAGATAGAAGCGAAGCTTTTTTAAACGCATATATGGTCTTATAAATTAAATGAATAGCATAGGTAGAGCTTTATTTTGAAGGGCTTTAAAACGCATAAATAACTATGGATAAATGATTTAGCAGAATTTAAAAAGAACGACATAAATACTCTATTCAGTCACAAATAAAAAATCCTATAATTTATATTATGTTAAATAGAGTGTATTTTAAGAATTCTCTCAAATTGAAAACCAGAATATTTTCACAACCAAAATTCTTTCAGATGATCCTGTTTAATTGTTTATTGAAACTTTCCTTTATAATCTCTAACAAATTCAAAACTTTATTTTCTGCTTCGGAAGTTTTCAGCAATTTTAATTTTAGAATGATTACCGACTCTATCAAAATATTTTTTAAAGGAACTTATCCACAACTGCCCTAAAACTTAGGATTCTCCGGCAAACATTCGTATTTTTACGTTTTAATTTTTTATATGTCGATTTTTTCAGAAAATATCAGACTTTTACGCGCCAAATTAGGAAAAACCCAACGCGAATTGTCTCAAAAAATACAGATTACAGCTTCCAGATACAGTTCTTATGAAAACGGAAAATCTAAACCTCCGGTTGATGTCTTAATTAAAATTTCAAGAATTTTTAATGTCAGTATTGATCTTTTGCTGTCGGTAGATTTAACGAAGCATGCTCTTGAAGATATGCTGAAACTTCCTGATAACCGTATTGTTCTGCCTGTAATGGTAGATCAGAACGGCGACGAAAGCATTGAAATTGTCTCTCAGAAAGCTTCTATGGGTTATTTAACGGGTTACAGCGATCCGGATTATATTGAAAGCCTTCAGAGAATTTCTCTTCCTTTTCTGAAAAACGGAAAATTCCGTGCATTTCCTGCGGATGGAGATTCTATGCCGCCCTTTAAGAACGGCTCATACATCATCGGAAAATATATGGAAGGTCTTAATGATCTGAAATCCGGTAACACCTACGTTTTCATTACTTTAAATGACGGAATTACTTACAAACGTCTGAAATCTAAAAATGAAAATTCTTTAACGGTTGCCGCTGATAATACATTTTATGAGCATTACGAAATTCCTTTAAATGAGGTAGTTGAAGTGTGGCAATATGCAACAGGAATTTTTCCTGAGGATTTTTAAGGAAAACAAACTCAATCAATTTATTTATTCTCTTGGTTGAGTTTCTATACTACTCTATTTTTAGGAATTTTCAAATGATTTTCGTAGAATATTATGTTAAATTACTCTACGGAAATTATTGTCTATTTTCTGATCAGAATAATTGGTTTTTTTACAAATTTTAATCCATATTTCTATATAATAAAAAACACCACCCTTTTACAAGAGTGGCATATACCTAATTTTAAAGCAGAATTTAAATATATAAAAGAATGAATAAAACTTTTAGTGATAATTATTTCCTAAATTCTATAAATGATAAAGTTTTGTATTTTATACATCACTAATGTATGAATAATTTCAATAGTACAAAAGATTTTAATGATATTTTTATCATAAATTTTTATGGGTGAATTTTTCCTAAATAAAATAATTTATTTTCTATTGATTCATTAATTCATTTGATTGATATTCAAATGTTTATTTTTAAAATTTCTACATCCTTAAGTATTCATCTGATTGATGAGAAATTGCCGGAATTATTTGTTTTTTAGAATAATTCATTAATTTTTATTCAATATTTGGTGATTTGTAATGATTCTATTTCCCCAAAAACGTTGTCTGAATTCCATTCTGAATTGTTTTAGAATATTTTTTTTAGACATAAAAAAACTTTCCGTTTCAGGAAGTTGATCTGTAAGAAAAACAATAACTATTCTTTATAATTGCTTTTTCCTTTGAATTCATGATAAGAATCTTTGATGTGTTTAAGCTGCTCCGAAACAATTTCCCTGCTTTTTTCGCTCAGTTTTCCGGTGTCAATTGCATTCTGATAAGCATCAATCGCTGCTTTTTCGCCAAAAATTACATTTTCAATCGTAGATTCTTCCGTGTTTCCGATGGTAAAAGAGTTTTTGATATCAATCCACGTTCTGTGGAGCGTTCCGGCAACAGACGGTGAATCATTCGCTTCTCCTCCATTTTCGGTGATGAGATCAATGAGTTCGTTTTTCATGACTTTCGAAAGAGAATTCATTCTCGCGTATTCTGATTTCACGTCGGGATAGCTTTCCCAGATTTTACCTTCCACTTTTGCAAAGCCTTTTATTCTGTCATTCGTAATGTGGACAAGAGCATTCAAAAGATCGATTTCCTCCTGGTTTTTCATATTATTTTATTATTGGTGTGCTGAAAACTGTACAAGAATTATACCTTATAGATCCTGCAATAATTCAGTTTTAATTAAAATACAACCTCATAAAACAAAATTATATTGTTGTATTTTTGTTTTAAATCTTAAACGATTAAATTATTAAACTTCAATGAACACCCAAAATCACAACATTAAAGCCGTCTTTTTCGATATAGACGGAACATTATTAAGCTTTAAAACAGGAAAAGTCCCAGATTCTACCCAAAATGCTCTTCAAAAGTTAAGAGAAAAAGGAATAAAAGTTATTATCGCAACAGGAAGATCCATCAATTCCTTGCATCATATCGATCATCTGAAGTTTGACGGCTTCATTACTTTTAACGGATCGTATTGTGTTACAGCCTCAAACAAGCTTATTTCCAGACATACAATAGATCCTTCAGACATTAAAAGTCTGATTCATTATGCCAAAAATTTTCCGCTGAGCTATTCTTTAATGTATGAAGATAAAGTAGAAATAAACGATGCAACACCTGAAGTTGTGGGAATGTATTCTCATATCAACATTCCTGTTCCGCCGATTCATGATAAAGAAAATATTGATATTGAAAATGTAATTCAGGCAAATATTTTTCTGAAACCGGAAGCCGAAGCCGAATTTATGAAAAAAGTAATGCCCAAAAGTATATCTTCGAGATGGACTCCACTTTTTGCCGATGTAAATCCCGGAGGAATAAGCAAACAGACAGGAATCGAAAATTTCTGTAAATATTTTGATATAGACGTTTCAGAAACGATGTCTTTCGGAGACGGCGGAAATGATATTTCTATGTTAAAATTTACAAAAATCGGCATCGCCATGGGAAATGCGAATGACAGCGTAAAAGAAGTTGCAGATTACGTAACCGAAGATGTTGATAATCATGGAATTGAAAAAGCATTAATTCATTTCGGTCTGCTGGATTAAAAAGCTTTTATTTAAGTTTTTTTACAGCCAATTATTCACTTTTCATAATTTGTGGTATTTATTTTTAAGCTGTTTTTAAGAAAAAGGCATAATATGTGTATTTACTTTATCAAATCACTTAAAAATTTTAGTTATGAGAAGTTTATTATGGTTAGTCGCAGTCATTTGTATTGTGGTATGGCTTTTAGGAATGTTAGGAATCGTTCCGGGAATGAGTACAGGATATTTAGTTCACGTATTGCTGGTTATTGCAATCATTGTGGTACTGTATAATCTGATATCCGGTCGAAAGCCTCTCGATTAGACCGTCGTATAAAAGAAATAAAAGCCGGAAACGGGAATTTTCATATTCCTGATTCCGGCTTTTTTTATTTTGAATGAATAATTTTTACCTTAGAATTATTCATAATTTTTTTAAATATTACTTAGAAGCAGGCTTTGAAGCAGTTCCTGTAGCTCCCAGTTTAGACTTTACCGTCGGAGTAATATCTTCTCCTCCGTCCATATAAGCAACCTGGCTGTTTCCCTGAGAAGGCGCAATATCAAACACATAAGCCAATCCTTTTTCTTTCGCTACCGTAGCAATCATTGCGCTTACTTTTTTCTGAATCGGTGTAAATAATTCCGTCTGCTTTTTAGAAATTTCCTGTGCTGCTTTAGTTCTGGAAGTTTCAATATCTTTACCTAAAGTCTGCAATTCGGTCTGAGCTGCTGTTAATTCTTTAATTACAGTTTCTTTGTTTGCCTCACTTATCGTTTTCTCTTTATCCTGAGCCGCTTTTAATTTTGTCTGATAAGAAGTGATCATTTTTTCAATCTCACCCTGCTTTGTTTTGGTGAAAGTATCTAATGAACCTTCTGCTGTTTTAGCTTCCGGAAGATTGGTAAAAATATCATCCGAATTTACATGCCCGATTTTTTGCTGTGCGCTTACCATGTTAGACGTAAGGAAAAGTCCTGCCGCTATAGAAAATGTTGTGATAAACTTTTTCATCTTTATTTAAATTTTTATTTTTCGTTTTTTAAAATTCAGCAAATATAATAAATATAACTATATTGGTAGTGATATTTAAAATAAAGTTACATGAATTTCCATCATGGTAAATAACAAAACCTCCCGAAAAGAGAGGTTTTATATAGAGTAAATTGATGAAGTCTCTATTAATTCGGGATCTGCGCTTTTTCGTAAACTAACCCTTCCGATTGCAATTCTTTCCAGAAATCCGAAGGAATTTTTTCATCCAGAGCTTTTACATTATCTTCCACCTGTTCCGGTTTGCTCGCTCCGGGAATGATGGATGCAAATTCGTCGGCTGCCAAAACAAACTGCAACGCGGCGTGGGTAATGTTGGTATTGTATCTTCTGGCAATTTCATCAATCTTTTCACGCTTTTCTTTCATTCCTTTTGGGATCACATCCTTATAATTGTAACGATCTCGTCCATTGATAAATCCGGAGTTATAACCTGCGCCGGAAACCAGCTTTACTCCGGCTTTTCTTACTGCAGGAAGCAATCGGTCGACTGCATCTTCATGTTCCAGAATAGAATATTGCGTTGCTGAAAGACATATATCCGGATCGGCAGAATCCAGACAGTCTAAAATAGGCTCAATTTTATTCACGCCCATTCCCCATGCTTTAATAACGCCCTGATCTCTCAGTTCCGATAAAACTTTAAATGCTCCTTCTCTCGCCTGCTTCAAAAAATACGGATAGCGGTCTCCTACCTGATCTTCAGACAAATCATGCACGTAAACAATATCAATATGGCTCAGACGTGTTCTTTCAAGGCTTTCTTCAATAGATCTTTTAATGGCATCTGCCGTGTAATTGTGTTCAAAATCATAATGTAAAGGTGCTTTCCACATGGTTGGCGGAACTTCGTCTTCCGGAACTTCCACAAATAAACGCCCGACTTTGGTAGACAGTACAAACTCATCCCTGTTTTGCCCGTGAAGAAAATTCCCGAATCGTCTTTCACTTTTTGTTAGTCCGTACCACGGCGACGTATCGTAATATCGTATCTCGAGATCCCATGCTTTCTGTAAAACTTCATAAGATTCGCCGTCTGTTAATTTATCAAAGGCTGTTCCGATGGCTACTCCACCTAATCCGAGTCTGTGTTTTTCATTTAAAACATCTGCTTTCATATGGTAATATTTAAAATTTGGTTGCTCTAAAGGATACAAACATCGTGCAGATAATATTTAATCATAAATCTTTATGTATAAATATCACACATCTTGCATTTGGCTTTATTATTGAATAAAATACGGTACCATTTTCAATCACACATACATATGAAAAAGCACATCGTAATCGTAGGAGGAGGTTTTGCAGGAATTAATCTTATAAAATCTTTGGTTAATAACAAAAGATTCAGAATTACTTTAGTCGATAAAAACAATTATCACTTTTTTCCGCCACTGATTTATCAGGTTGCCACATCGTTTATTGAGGCTTCAAACATCAGTTATCCCTTCAGAAAGCTGCTTTCCAATTATAAAAATGTAAATTTCCACATGGGAAATCTTGTAAAAGCAGATCATGAAAATAATATTCTTGAAACCGACACTGGAAATCTTCATTATGATTATCTGGTTCTTGCATTGGGAACGGAATCCAATTTTTTCGGAATGGAAAATGTGAAAAAATGTTCTATCCCCATGAAAACCATTGATGAAGCACTTTATTTGAGAAATTATATGCTTTTAACGCTTGAAGAAGCGGCAAGAAATAAAAACATCAAAGAAGCACAGAAACTCCAGAATATCGTGATTGCGGGAGGCGGACCGACCGGAGTGGAACTTGCGGGAATGATCTCGGAAATGGGAAGTTATATCGCACAGAAAGAATATCCTGAAATAAAATTCGGGCTTTCGAATATTTATTTAATTGATGCATTGCCGACTTTACTTTCGCCGATGAGTAAAATGGCTCAGGAAGCCGCTTATGATCAGCTTAAAAAATTAGGCGTAAAAATTATTTTAAATACAGCCGTAAAAGATTATGTTGACGGAAAAGTAATTTTAGGAGACGGAAAAACCATTGAAACAGAAACTCTGATCTGGACTTCCGGCGTGATTGGAAGAGAAGTTCCGGGAATTCCGGAAGAAAGCATAGGTAAAGGACGCAGAATACTGGTTGATGCTTATAATAAAGTTCAGGGAACAAAAAATATTTATGCATTGGGAGATATTGCGCTGCAGCTTTCAGATGAAAACTTTCCGAAAGGTCATCCTCAACTGGCTCAGGTTGCCATTCAGCATGCAAAAAATTTAGGCAAGAATTTTAAAAGAATTGAAGAGGAAAAAGTTCAGATTCCTTTTGCTTATAATGATAAAGGAAGCATGGCAATTATCTCAAAATTCAATGCCGTTGTAGATCTTCCCAAGTTTTCCTACAAAGGATTTATTGCGTGGTTAACGTGGCTTTTTATTCACATTATTCCGCTGATAAGTTTTGGAAGCAAGGTAAGACTGGCGTTCAACTGGTTAAGATTATTTATTACCAATAATCCTTCCATCCGACTTATTTTAAGACCTAAAAAAGAGAACGCATTCCACACCGAATTTTAAATTTCATGATATATTTCATAAATTTACAGAACTGTAACAATTCGGTTATGGTTTAAAATTCCCAAAAGTGAATATTCATAATAAGAAAAAGTTTCTGAGCTTTCTGAAGTTCAAGAGAGACTTTCAGAAGTATGGACTTGAAAAAGCGCGCAGTTACGAACTCATCTTACATTGGCTCAATAACAGACTCAGCCGGAACCAGTTTCTGGTTTTATCGGGGATTATTGTCGGTTGTTCAGCGGGTTTGGCAGGAGTAATTCTTAAAACTCTGGTTCACAACATTCATCATTTTATTACAACCAAAGTTCATTTTGAATACCAGATTCTGTTTTATATCATTTTTCCGTTTCTGGGAATTGTTTTAACAACGAGTATTGTTTTAACGATATTTAAAGGACAGGACAGAAAAGGGATCGGCGCAATTTTATATGAAATTGCACAGAATTCGAGCATTGTTTCTTCCGTGAAAATGTATTCGCAGATTGTACAGAGTGCCGTTACAGTAGGACTCGGCGGTTCCGCAGGTCTTGAGAGCCCTATTGCAGTAACCGGAGCGGCCATCGGCTCCAATTTTGCGCAGACGTACCGTCTCAGTTACAAAGAGAGAACTCTTCTGTTGGCTGCTGGAGCAACTGCCGGAATTGCATCCGCTTTTAATGCCCCGATTGCCGGAATTATGTTCGCGTTTGAAATTCTTTTAACGGGAGTTGTATTCACAGACTTTATTCCTTTGGTTGTAGCGGCGGTTTGCGGAAGTTTGTTATCCAGAATTCTGCTGCAGGAAGATGTTCTTTTCAGATTTTATACCCGGGAAGCTTTTAATTATAAAAATGTTCCGTATTATCTTATTTTAGGAATTGTTACAGGTCTGTACGCGAGATATTTTGTGGTGATTTCCCAAAAAGTTGAACATTTTATAAAGGGGTTAAAAATGTCGCGGCTTAGAAAAGCAATGTTTGGAGGAGCGGTTTTGTCGCTGCTTTGCGTTCTTTTTCCGCCTTTGTTTGGGGAAGGTTATGATACAGTGAAAGCTTTTACCAATGGAAATACCCACAATATTATTCAGAACAGTTTTTTCAGATATTTTGAAATAAAAGATTTTACGATTATTATTTTCTTAATTCTGGTTTTGTTACTGAAAGCTTTTGCTACTTCTTTCACCATTTTCAGTGGTGGAAACGGAGGAAATTTTGCACCCTCGCTTTTTGCGGGCGGAACAGTAGGGTATCTTTTTGCTGTTGTCTGTCAGCAGATCGGTTTTACGGACGTTCCTGTAACCAATCTTGTTCTGGTGGGAATGGCAGGTGCAATGAGCGGTGTGATGTATGCTCCTTTAACGGCTATTTTCCTTATCGCGGAATCCAGTTTTGGGTATGATCTTTTTATTCCTTTGATGATTGTTTCCATCATTTCTTATCTCATTGCGAAGTGGTTCTCTCCTATTTCTCCGGAGCTGAAATCTTTAGCCGATCAGGGAAAAATATTCACCAATAAACATGATAAAAATATTCTTTTTTCTTTAAAAACAGAAGAATTCATTGACAGATATTCTCAGGCGATTGATGAAAATGCTCCTATAACTGAATTATTTGAGCTGGTAAAAAACGGCAATAAAAATATTTTTGCCGTTGTAAATGAGGAAAAAGTTTTAAGAGGAATTTTAACGCTGGATGATATCAGACCTTATTTATTTGCCAATAATGAAGTCTCGGTAACTCTCATTCAGATGATGAAAGCTCCTCCTGCCATTATTCATCCAGAAGATCAGCCTCTGGATATTCTTCAGACCTTTGATGACACCGGAGTCTGGAATTTGCCTGTGGTGGACGCAAACAACAGGTTTATCGGATTTATTTCCAAATCGACAATACTGATGAGCTATAGACAGCTTTTAAAGGAATATTCTGAATAATCTTTTTTCAGATTGGATTAAATTTCTCACCATTATATAAACAAAAAGACTTACGAAAGCCGATTTTTATATTTTTGAATTGTTTACTAATTAAATCTCTCCCATTACATACATATTCTCCATGGTAGGAACCGGACTTCCGCCCTTTTTTTCCAGTGTAATGGCAAAAGCCTGAGCATTTGGAATGTTGGCAAGCGCAATTTTGCTGTCTTTTTCTTCCGTATACATCCCTGCATCTACAGGTTTTCCGTCTGCAATAGCCCAAAGCTGATACTGCATTCCTTCCGGAGCTTTTGGTAAACTTTCGGCGTCAAGATAAACATCCTTGGTTTTCGTATCCCAGAAAACCATTGCTTTGGAATCTGTGTGCTTTTCGACTCCTTTCAGTTTCACCATTTTCATATCAGGATTGGAAATCATTTCCATTTTCTGATTTATTCTCTGCATCGCAAGATTCTGAGCGTTCTTCTCAGTCTCCATTTTCGCGATTGTTTCTTTTGTTTCTTTCTGGCTGTTCATCCAGAAAACATTTCCGCCCACGCTTACCAGAAGCAGAACAGATGCGGCAACCGCAAAAACCTTCCAGTTATTACTTCCCTGAATTCTTATTTCTTCCTGAGGTTTCGCTGCAGGAATATCCGCAGAAAATACAGGCTTTTCCTCTTCAGCAGTCTGTTCCTGCTGAATTTTGTTCCAAATCTTTGATTTTAAATCTGCCGGAGGTGTTACTGCCTGTGCCGTTGCAAGATCTTCCAGTGTTTTCTGTGCCTCTTCAAAAGCAGTTTTTACTTCTGCATTGTTTTTCATCACACACTCCAAAATACCCGCCTCCTCTGGAGAAGCAAGACCTAGAATATAAGATTCTATAATTCCGGATGATATGTATTCTTTAGTGTTCAATTTATTGATAATCTTTTAGCAAATCTTTTAGTTTCATAAGTGCATTCCTCATTTTAGTTTTAACCGTTCCCAGCGGTATCTTCAGTTTTTCGGATATTTCGCTTTGTGTATATCCCTGATAATACGCGAGATCGATAAGTTCCTTTTTGTCAGTCTCCAGACTTTCAAGCACATTGGCAAACCCTATATAATCGGAAGAATCATTAGTCGTTGAAAGCTCTGTAGAATCATATACGAAATCTGGAAGCGATTGGTTTTTTAACTGGTTCTGAAATCCTTTTGATTTTAAATAGTCGATCGCCGTATTCCTTGCAATATTAATCATCCAGGTATAAAATCTACCTTTAGAAACATCATATTGATGGATAGAATTCCATATTTTAACAAAAACGTCCTGAATAATCTCTTCTGTATATTCTTTGGACTGAACAATTCGAAGAATCACCCCGTACAATGCACCGGAATAGTGATCATACAGATGATGAAAACCTGTTTCGTTTTTTTCCTTTAGTAAAACGATTAGCTGCTCTTCAGAATATTTTGTTTTAATAGTAAATTATTTTACCCATCAAAAGTAACAATAATATTAATGATAACCAAATTTTAAAAACTCTTTTAAATCTTTATTAAAACAGAGTATATATTAACAGATTGTGAACAATATTCATCTATTTCAAAACAAATGTGAAATTTAATAGCCTGTTTTTCAATTACTTGTGATTTTTATTCAAATTTTTAAATCCAAAATAAAACCGAGTTCGTAAATGATTTTAACAACAGACAAATCGAATAATTTATCATTAAAAATTAAAAAAAATGAATACTAGATCAAAAATCGCAGTTTTAGGAATGGTAGCTTTATCATTCGCTTTCAGTGGAAACGCTACAGCACAGACAATGAAGGAAAAAACAGTAATGGTAGGAGGAGCGCCAATGTATCCGTCTAAAAACATTATTGAGAACGCAGTAAATTCTAAAGATCACAAAACACTGGTAGCTGCTGTAAAAGCTGCAGGTCTTGTAGAAACGTTACAGGGAGCAGGTCCGTTTACTGTTTTTGCACCTACGGATGCAGCATTTGCCAAACTTCCGAAAGGAACAGTAGAAAATCTTGTGAAGCCTGAAAATAAAGAAATGCTTACAAAAATTCTTACGTATCATGTTTTACCGGGAAAATACAGCTCTAAACAGGTTTGGGCAGCAGTAAAAGCCGGAAACGGAAAAGCAATGATGAAAACAGTGGAAGGTGAAGAACTTACTTTCTGGGCAAAAGGTAAAAACCTTTATGTAAGAGACGCAAAAGGAAACGATGCAAAAGTAACCATTGCAGACGTTAACCAGTCTAACGGTGTAATTCATGTTATAGATACGGTATTAATGCCATAATAATTTTTAAGTGTGAGAAACAGCATAATATTTATGCTGTTTTCTTTCAACCTTATCTAAAAACACATTAAAATATATAAACCTCTACACTAAAAAATAATATTATGAAAAAAACTATTAATGTTTCTAACCAGGGAGCGACTCTGGATACAGGCAGAAGAAATTTTTTGAAACTGAGCGGTGTAGGTCTTGCTCTTGCAGGTCTTACCATGATCGGTTGTGATGACGATAATTTCGATATGGTTGAAAATAACGTTTTCGACCTTGGAAAAGGTGATGTGGGTGTATTAAATTACGCTTACGCTCTTGAACAGCTGGAAGCAGATTTCTATACCAAAGTGGTTAATAATTTCTATTCCGGAATCTCAAATGCTGAAAAACAACTTTTTACAGATCTTTATCATCATGAAGTAATTCACAGAGACTTTTTTAAGGCAGCGATCAGCGGAGCAACATCCAATGTATTGCCTACTCTGGAATTTCAGTACCCGAATGTGAATTTTAACGACAGAAACTCTGTACTAGCTACTGCAAAAGCTTTGGAAGATACAGGAGTTGCGGCGTATAACGGAGCAGGAAAATACATTACCAACGCAGATTATCTGGTAATTGCCGGGAAAATTGTTTCCGTGGAAGCAAGACACGCTTCAGCGATCAGAAACCTTATCAATCCGGGAACGGCGGCTTTCTCCGGGGATGATGTGATTGATGCAAACGGACTGGATCTTGCCAAAGAACCAAAAGAAGTTGTATCTGCAGCAGGAGGATTTTTCAAAACACCTTTCACTTGGAAAGAACAGGGAATCGGTTAATTATTCACTTCAAAAAATTACATTATGAATATTCTTAAATTACTAGATAAGCTTTCTGATGACAAATTCTTTACTACAGAAACATCAAGATTAGAAACACTTACCAATATTTCATCTTTCGGGAAAAAAGCGGCTATTGCTGCAGTTCCTTTCGGATTAGGAGCCTTAATGACGACTCCTGCAAAAGCTGAAACCACAGACACTACAAAAAATGCAACGTTCTTTAAAAGTGCTTTAACAGATGCATTACAGTTGGCTTTGGTTCTGGAATATCTTGAAAACGAATATTATGCATTAGGATTGGCGGCTTCGTCTTTAATCCCGAGTGCAGACCGAGTGGTATTTATGCAGATTGCAAAGCATGAATCTGCACACGTAACCTTTTTGAAAAATACTCTAACTTCTTTAGGAGTAACTCCAGGAGCTAAACCGACCTTTGATTTTACAGCAAACGGAAGTTTTTCACCTTTTACAGATTACAATCAGTTCCTTGTTTTGGCTCAGGCATTTGAAGATACCGGAGTAAGAGCTTACAAAGGACAGGCAGGAAACGTAATGTCTAATAAAACAGTTCTTCAGGCTGCATTGCAGATTCACTCTGTAGAAGCAAGACACGCTTCACAGGTAAGAAGAATGAGAGCCAACAAAGGATGGATAGAATTGGCAGACGGAGGAAATATGCCTTCTGCAACCAATCCTGTTTACGCCGGAGAAGGCAATACAAATCAGGCAGGCTTTAATACCGCTACAGCTTTCGGGGCTGCTGCAGGTTCTGCTGCCTATGACGAGATTTTAAGTGGAAGTGATGCCCAGGCAATTGCATCCTTATTCATTGTCTGAGGAATTTTTACCTTAAATTTTTAGCTGTTTAGTCCCTTTCCGATCATTCGGAAAGGGATTTTTAGAAGAATATTAAAAAACAGCCAATTATTTCTTCATCCACGTCTGGTTGTCCTTGTTTTCAGAACGTTTTCTGCCATTGTCGATATTATAGGCAAAGCCCACTCCCAAAGTCTGTTTTAGCTGTGTTTTGGCAATCTGGTTATGATCGTACAGTAAATCCAGTGTTACGTTGGTGGAAATAAACTTATTGATTTTCATATTTAAAATTCCGCTGTACGCAAGAACCAGTCTTTCAGGATGATCCAGATAATTGGAGAAAACAGAGCCGGTATTGGTTAATGTAATATTATCCATTATTTTCAGCTTGTATATTGCTGTTCCCAGAAAACCGAACTGAAACAGAGAAGAATCACCATCATTTTTTAAGCCATACATTCCTTTATACTGAAGATCTTTATCGAGAACGAAAGTCCATCTCGCATTGGCAGGACGCATGGTTGCAGTAAAATTATCGTTGGGTCTGTACGTTACCCCTGCTCCCATATTCAGATAACCGGGCGCCATAAAATTTGAAATTTTTGCTGCTTCCGGATTGTTTCCGTCCGCATAACCCGGCGCAAACTGTGTCTGTAAGCTTGCTCCTGCGGAAATATACCAATTTTTTGCAAATTCTCTTCCGTAGTTGGTCGAAAGATTAATTACATCCTGGGTTTTTCTGGTTCCTACTCCTTTCGTATTATTTTGTCCGTATCCTAGAATAATAATGTTTTCCCAAAGATCTTTCCCCTTTTCGTAGGTAAGATTATAGTTTACTCCGGCAAGCCATCCCACATTATTGGCTCCCCCTCCAACCCAGTTGGAAAAAGCCGCCTGATTAAGCATGAGGGTATTTTGCCCCTGAATGCTCCAGACTTTTGCAGTATCCGAAACCGCTGCATCATTTTTTTCCTGAGCAGATAAATGAATCCCTAACAAAACGATAAATGGAAGTAGTTTTATTTTCATAAGTTTATATTTTGGTTTAAATTTAACAATAAAACTTAATGAATGATTAAAAATTATGAACTTAAAAGAAATTATCTGAAATTATTTTACATTATTATAAAAAAAAACTGTTCGCAGTAAGGAACAGTTTTTAAAAAATAAAATGAATTAAATTGCTTTCGCCAAAGGCCAGTCGATGGGAACCTCAGTGGCTGCAAAAAGATAATTTGTTATTATTTTATCGCCTGTTAAAACAATTACATCTACAAGACTTCCTTCTGTATAGCCTTCTCTAAAAAAGTTTTCTTTTATTTCATCAGAAATTGCTCCTTTATTTTCAGCAATAGATTGTACTGCTTTCGCCAGTGCATTTAGTTTTGAGTCAAACGAAACATCTGCTTTTCTTATCTCGATAATCTGTTCATCTGTGAAACCGTTCATTTTAGCGATGGCTGTATGAGCACTTAAACAGTATAAACAGTTATTAAACTGGCTTACCACAAGATTTACCACTTCTTTTTCTTTTGCTTTTAAAGAAGTTTTAGAGTTCTGTAATGCAATATACGTTGAAAGTGCATTTTCCGAATGGGCAAAAGCTGCATACAGATTTGGGACAAAGCCAATCCCTTTTTCTAAGTTTTCAAAAATTGCCTGATTTGCTGCTGATACTTGTTCTTTTTGAGGAACTTCAAAATTTTTCATTGTTTTAATTTGTTTAATTAATTTTACAATACAAAGTTGCGGTTTCAGGAAAGGCAATTCCATAGCAGAATTTCCCGAAAGATTTAGATTTTTTCCCTTTCTGACTTTTTTAAAAGTTTTTCTGAATTAAAATGAAATTTCAGTAATGACGTTTAAACTAATTTCAGAATAAACCGCAAAAGAGACAAAAGACTTTAGTGGATTTATGTAAAGTATTTCAAAAGTCAGCAAAGAGAAAAAATCTTTGATTTTTTAAAACTTAGGTGCACTTTTTTTTCCATTTAACTATTAAACTAAAGTGTTTAAATTTTTTGCTTCTTTTGCGGTAAAAAAGTTTAAACAAGCTTGATAAAGCAAATTTCCTGAATAATCCAAGTGCTCAAAAGAATAAAAATCAAAAATTTTTAAAAACTATTGTGAGCTTTTCATTTATAATCACCAACTTTAAATAAAAGTTTAGTTTATCTTTTGCTACTTTTGCGGTTACATAAGAAGTTTAAACAGGCTTAATGATTTATTCTTTAAATAATAAACAGACCGGCTCCGAATGCTTACTTTTTGTACATCCCGAACTATTCGACCGGGATTTTTACGGGAAAGACCGGGAGAAAAAGCTGCTGACTATCGCCTGGAATAAAGGCGAAGATCAAAAAGTAATAATCGATGGGATTGAATATATTTTTACCTCAGGAACTGTTCTTTGTCTCATGGTCAACCAGTCTTTTCAGTTTGAAGATTCCTCCCGAATCGTTGCATGGCAGTTTAACAGGGATTTTTACTGCATCGAGACACATGATGAAGAAGTGAGCTGTGTAGGATTTCTGTTTTACGGTTCAGCCGATGTTATGTTTATTGTTGTAGATGAAAAGGATCATGAGAAATTATCATTTCTGCAAAGTATTTTTATTGAGGAGTTTCAGGAGATCGACGGAATTCAGGAGGATATGATCAGGATGTTGATTAAAAGACTCATCATTATTATTACAAGACTTGGAAAAAAACAATTTTTAAAGGAAGAACTTCCCGAAGTAAAGCTGGATATCATCAGAAGTTTTAATCTTTTGGTGGAAAAGAACTACAAAACTCAGCATTCTGTAAAATTTTATGCAGATCAGCTTCATAAATCGCCAAAGACTTTATCCAACCTATTCAGATTGTACAACAGCCAGAGTCCGTCGTCTGTTATTCAGCAGAGAATTTTTCTTGAAGCAAAAAGACTTTTGCTGTTTACCGATAAATCTGTAAAGGAAATTACCTATGAACTGGGGTTTGAAGATGTTTCGTATTTCAGTAATTTTTTCAAGAGACTTTCAGGAAATACGCCTGTTTCATTTAAAAAGAAAAAGTCTGTAAAGAAATAAAAAATCAAAGTTTTAAGCCAATTAGTTTTATCTATTAACATCATGAAAAAAATATGTTACTTTTTTTCTGAAATTATTAGGATTGAAAATCATTTTTTAATTATATTTGTGAATCGAAATAATTTTTTTTCATCATTTGTGTTTTTTTAGGCTCCTTTCTAAGGAGTCTTTTTTGTTTTTATCAGGTAACGCGTTTTTTATTGGTCGAAGCTATCCATTCATCCTTCTTGCATTTGCTGCAGTTTCCAGCCATTCCTTTATGTTTTTCTTCCGTATGTCCGCAGAACGTGCAGGAATAAAATCCCGGATGAACAATCGTTTTCAAAGGATGATCCAAAGAATCCGGCATAATCGGAAGTCCGTATTTCACCCTTTCGTCTTCGAAATAAAACACACTGATCTCTCCGGAAATTTCTTCAATGGCACTTTCAATCTGTCCAAGTTGGGAAATTCCTTTTAGTCTTAATTCAGCAAAAAATTCATCACTGCCCAGATTTTCTTTCTTAAAATTTTCAATGGAAAATTCACCGTTTTCGATTAGGCAGATCGATTTTCCTTCAATAAGCTGTTCGAGTTTTTTATTTTTTGCAATAAAATAGGTTACAATGGTGTACAGAAGAATAATTACGGCAAAAACAATGAATGAAGAAACAATTCCGACATCTTTATTAAACATCGGATCTCCCGCCGCAGAACCTAACCCGATAATCACCACCAGTTCGAAAATCGAAAGCTGCTTCACTCCCCTTTTTCCCAAAACTCTTAATCCGATAATGATCGTGATGAACATAATGGCGGTGCGGAGAATAATTTCCAGAATAAAAGACCACTCTTCGTGCCCCATCAGAAGTTCTTTCCAGTCTAATTCTAAAAGAAATATGGATAACATATAAAATTTATGATTCAAGGTTCAAAAAATACGCCAAGCAAAAGAAAATACAGCGTAAACATCTGTACTGAAAACAAAAACCGCCTCTGTTGAAACGGTTTTTCTCTTATTCTTTACTCCATTCTTCCCGAAGCAAAGCATAGATCACATCATCTGTCCAGTTGTTTTTCCAGAATAGACTTTTCACAAAATGCCCTTCTTTTCTAAAACCAATGCGTTCCATCAACTTTAGAGAATCAATGTTTTCCGGATCTACGGAAGCCATGACTCTGTGTTTTTTCAGATCACCGAAAAGAAAATTAATCACTCCTTTTAAAGCTTCAGAAGCATATCCTCTTCCCTGAAAGTCTTTATTTAAAGTAATTCCTAACTCTGTCTGCAAATTTTCAGAACCAAAAAAATGAATTCCGATATCGCCGATCACAGCTTTTGTATCTTTTTCTGTAATTAAAACCTGATACCAGCTTTCCGGCTGATTGAATTCTTTATTATTTCTTTCAATAAATTGTTCAACATCTTCCAATGTTTCCGGAATCCAGCTCTGAAATTTATTGGCTTCCGCATCAGAACGATAATTGAAAATTGCCTGTTTATCGTCCAAAGTCAGATCCCGAATCAGTAACCTTTCTGTTTCTAAATGCATCTTTTATAATTTGATCCGGCTAAATTAAGATTTAATCTCAAATCTTTAAGCAAGAGATTTAGGCACCTAATTCAGCTTCTTCACCGTCATTCAGCACAAAACATCTTTCTTCCAAACCATTCTCCTGAATTTTTTCTTTAATGAATTTTCTGTCTTCTTTAGAATGACTTACACTTTCAAGATGCGTTACCCAGACTTTTGAATTCGGCGCAGTCTCACAGACTTTTAAAATATCATGACTCGTCATCACAATCGGATCTCCCACTACAAAAGTTGCTGCTCCTCCCGCAACAATAATGTGTTCCGGATGATGTTTTTTAATTGCCTGTTTCACTTCTTCACACCAGACACTGTCACCCGCAATATAAACAGACTGTTCAGCATTTTTAAAGACAAATCCATGAACTACGCCCATTTGTTCTTCAATTTCTCCTGTTCCGTGATGTCCGTTCGTTAAAGAAATTTCAATATTTTTAAACTGTACTGTATCATTGAAAGCAATCACATTTTTAAATCCAGCCTCAGAAATCTGCTTGGAAATGATTTCAGGACAAATGATGGGTACATTTTTATCTAAAAGTTCAATCGCTTTCGGGTCCCAATGATCCGGATGAAGATGTGTAACGGCTACCGCATCAATCGTTTTTAATTTTTCCTGCAGTTCTTCCTCTCCAAAAGGCAGATCTACTAACGGATTCAATAATTCATTGTCTACCATCGGAAATATTCCCAAAGAACCTTTTTCACCCAACATCGGATCAATTAAGATGTTCAATCCATCAATATTTAAAAGCAGTGTTGCATTTCGCCATAATTGTAATTTCATTTTCTTTAATTTTGTATCTGCAAAGCTATTGTTTACCTGAAATTAAATAATGGCTGGTTACCAAAAGGTGCACTATATACAATTTTGTAACGTATGTTATTTGAAGAATTTAAAAATTGCGGACTGAGAAAAACACTGGACATGATTTCCGGAAAGTGGAAACCGCTTATTTTATCGAATCTTTTTGAGCAAGAGGAAGTCCGTTTTGTCGAATTATGGCGAAGAATGCCGAAAGTTTCAAAAAAAGTTCTGGCAGAACAGCTCAAACAAATGGAGGAAGATCATATCATTCAACGGGTTGAAGTCTATAATTTTCCTCCGGAAGTATATTATAAATTAACGGAAAGAGCCAAAAAACTCGGTCCGATCCTTGATGAACTTCATCAATGGGGAAACGAGCATCAAAAGATTTAAAATCATTTAATTGATTTATCACTTTTACTAATAAAGGCTTTGACAGATTCAGTCTGACAATGTTAAAATATTGCGGTTAGTATTCGAGATGTCACCCTGAGCTTGTCGAAGGGACACTATTAGAAAACCACTTACTGATCGTTATTCTATAATATTAATTAATGGGATAAGTCAATCATTTAATTACTGAAGCCATCCAAAACTTCAAGAATATTTCTATACACAAAATCCAGTTCTTCAGGCGTAATGCAGTAAGGCGGAACGAGATACATCACATTTCCCAATGGACGCATGATGATTCCTCTTTTTAAAAATTCATGATACAAAACCTTCCCGATTTCGTTAAAATAGGACGTTTTTTCATCATTTTTAATTTCCCAGGCGATAATCGTTCCGGTCTGTCTCACATTTTCAACTTTCGGGTGATTTTTTAAAACCTGAGAAAAATTGGAATGTTTCTGACTGATTAGATTGATTTTTTCCAGCGTTTCTTCTTTCAAAAGCAATTCCATACTTGCCAAAGCCGCTGTACACGCTAAAGGATTTGCCGTGAAAGAATGACCATGAAACAACGTCTTATATTTGTCATCCGACAAAAACGCTTCGAAAATCTGTTGTGAAGAAGTCGTAATTCCCATCGGCATTGTTCCGCCTGTTAATCCCTTTGAAAAACACATAATGTCTGGTTTTTCCGAAAGATAATTTGCCGCAAAAAGCTTTCCGGTTCTTCCGAAACCTGTAAAAACTTCGTCCTGAATCATTAAAATTTCACTTTCTCTGCAAAACTTCATCAGTTCTGATAAATCTTCGGCTTTGTGCATCAACATTCCCGCAGCTCCCTGAATCAACGGTTCGTAAATGAAACAAGCAATTTCTTCAGCATGATTTTTTATGATGGATTTTAAATCTTCAATATTTTCAGAAGTCGGCGGATCAATAAAGATTACTTCAAAAAGCATTTCCCCGAAAGGTTTTGTCCAGACACTTCTTCCGCTCACCGACATCGCTCCGAAAGTATCACCATGATAAGCTTCTTTAAAAGCCAGAATTTTCGTCTTTTCTTTGCCCTGATTATGCCAGAACTGAATACACATCTTCAGCGCCACTTCCACCGCAGTAGAACCGTTATCCGAATAAAAAACCTTCTCCTGATTTTCAGGCAGCAGCTTTAATAAATTTTCAGAAAGCTTAATGGCTGGTTCGTGTGTAAATCCCGCAAAAATAACCTGTTCCAGCGTATTCAACTGTTCAGAAACTCTTTGTGCAATGTACGGATTCGCGTGACCGTGAAGCGTAACCCACCACGAAGCGACTGCATCGATGTATTTTTTTCCGTTTTCATCATAAAGATAAATTCCGCTTCCTTTTACGATCGGGATTGCATCTTCCGCTGTTTTCATCTGCGTGTAAGGATGCCAGTTGACGGCTCTGTCGCGCTCTTGTAAATTCATAAATAATTGTTCGTAATGTTTAATTTTATCAATGGTGAATTGTCAATCGTCAAGTTTAAACGCAAAGACTTTATTTCTAAATTAATATTTTAAGCTAAGCAAAGTAAAGCAGATTTCATCTGCCATTAAGCAAGCGTTTCATCATCCGTCTCTGACAGAAATTTCTTTGATTTACCTATGATAATAACAAAACATTTTTCTTTGCGTTTAATCATTCTTTACTTTAATAGATAAGTACTAAAAACTATGAATAAAATTCAATGCTGAATTGTCAATCGTAAATTGTAAACGCAAAGATTCTATTTTTAAATTAACATTTTAAGCTAAGCAAAGTAAAGCAGATTTTATCTGCTATTAAGCAAACGCTTCATCATCCGTCTCTGACGGAAATTTCTTTGATTTACTTATGATAAAAACAAAACATTTTCTTTGCGTTTAATTACTTTAATAGATAAGTACTAAAAGTATGAATAGAATTCAATGCTGAATTGTCAATCGTGAATTATTATTATTCACACTCCAAAAATTGACTATTGACCATTCAGTATTCACTTTTCACCATTCACTTTTCAGCACATCGTTTTCTCCTTCATCATCGGCTTTAATCCCAAAGTCTGCAGCATCTGCATATCCTCAGAAACACCCGGATTTGGCGTTACCAGAAGCGTTTCTCTTTCCCCTGTAAAGATCGAGTTGGCTCCCGCCATGAAACACCATCCCTGCTCAAATTCAGTCATTTCAATTCTTCCTGCGCTTAAACGAACCATTGATGAAGGCATTACAATTCTTGCTGTGGCGATCATTCTTACCATTTCCCAGGTATTCGTTTTTTCGTTATCCTGAAGCGGCGTCCCTTCTACTCTTGCCAATGCGTTGATCGGGACAGATTCCGGATGTTTCGGCATTGTTGCCAATGTTAAAAGCATCGAAATCCGGTCTTTTGGCGTTTCTCCCAATCCGATAATTCCTCCCGAACAAACCGTAATTCCGGCTTTTCTTACATTATTAATCGTATTGATTCTGTTATCGAACGTTCTTGTGGAAATAATTTCGTCGTAATATTCCTCAGAAGTATCCAGATTGTGATTATATGCATACAAACCTGCTTCCTGAAGGCGTTTTGCCTGATCTTCCGTTAACATTCCCAACGTACAGCACACTTCCAATCCAAGTTCATTTACGCCTTTTACCATATCGATCACACGGTCGAAATCACGGTTGTCACGCACTTCTCTCCACGCTGCAGCCATACAGAAACGCGATGAGCCGCCTTCTTTTGCTTTTTTGGCGTGTTCTATGACCGTTTCTGTCGGCAGTAAAGCCTGAACTTGAATATTCGTATGATAACGCGCTGCCTGTCCGCAATACGAACAGTCTTCCGGACAGCCTCCTGTTTTAATTGAAAGCAATGTCGACATCTGAACTTCTTCAGGATTATGCCACTCACGATGAACCGTTGCAGCTTTATAAACAAGTTCCAGAAGCGGAAGATTGTATATTTCTTCTATTTCTTCCTTCGTCCAGTCGTTTCTTAGTTGATTCTTATTCATGATTCTATTTTTTCTAATTGTTGTGCAATATTTTCTATACTTTCTTTTGTTATATTTTCAAGGTCAGGAATTCTTATAATTTCAGTTTCTGATGGAATATTTTCACAAATAACCCTTTCCGTATCCGGTGGAAAATTTCCGTTGAGAATTAAATAGTTCAGTTTAATTTTCTTTTGATTTAAAACTAAAACAGATAACAATGTATGATTGATGCAGCCTAAATAATTTTTCACAACCAGAGCAGCGGGAACGTTCAGCTTTTCAATTAAATCAATAATAAATTCATTATCATTCAACGGAACCATCAATCCTCCCGCTCCTTCTATGATTAAATGATTCTGTGTTTTCGGAATTTGGAATTCATTCAGATCAATCAGAATTCCTTCTTCCCTTGCCGATTGATGCGGTGATGCAGCCAATTTAAAACGATACTTTTCCGGATGGCAAACTGTATGCTTTCCCACCCAGTTTTTAATTTTCATCGTATCAGAGTAATCCAGATCTCCGGACTGAACCGGTTTCCAATACTCTGCCTCAAAATATTTGGTTAAAATCGCCGAACAAACCGTTTTCCCAACTTCCGTCCCGATTCCTGTGACGAAGAGTGTTTTCTGCTTCATATTTTGTATTTCTAATTCAATGTTCATTATTTTAATGGTTTCTTGTCATTTCAACGAAGGAGAAATCTATCCTTCATTGATAATCAATAGAATCGTAATTTCGCGATTGAATGACATTTACGTTTTAAATAAACTCTTTAATAATCCCAGTCAACTTCAAAATTTCCTCTTCTGTATTAAAACTGTGCAGGCAAATCCTCAGTCTTTCCGTTCCTTCTTTTACCGTCGGACTGAAAACGGCATACGTTAAAAGTCCACTTTCCGATAAAGCATTCTGTACAATTTTCAACTGATGATTATCCGGAATAATGATTGCCTGAATCGGGCTGTTTTCAGAAGATGGAGTAACCAAATTCTGCTCACGAAAAATTTTAATATTTTCCTGAAGTTGTATGGATAATCTACTGTTTGCTTTTAAAAATTCATATCCGCTAAAAATGCTCATCCACAGAAAATCGTGCGCTGAAGTCGTATAGATAAAAGGGGATGCAAAATTGATGAGATAAGATTTAATTAAATCATTCGTTAATATAGCCGCACCATGCGTTCCCAAAGCTTTTCCATAGGTTACAACCGTTGCTGAAACTTTTTTCTGCAGATTAAACTCATTCACCAAACCGTTTCCAAAAACACCAAAAGCATGGGCTTCATCTACAATTAACTGAGCATTGTATTTTGCTGTGATTTTTGCAATATCTTTCAAAGGAGCAATATCTCCGTCCATCGAATACAGGCTTTCAACAGCAACATAACAAAGTCCGGTTTGTTTTTTCAGAATCCTTTCTAAATCTTCAACATCGTTATGCCTGAATTTCAGTTTTTTAGCATTCGACATCTTATATGCATCATGAACGGAACGATGAATTTTTTCATCCACAATTATGGTATCATGACGGGTCGGAAGCGTTGAAAACAGAGCCAGATTAGCAATATAACCCGAAGAAAAAAGCAAAGCCGATTCGTACTGATGTTCTTTGGCTATACATTCTTCTGTTTCTGCAACAGTTAAACTATTTCCGCTGATCAGTCTGGAACCTGTACTTCCTTTCAGTAATTCCGGCTTTTCGTTGATTTTTTTTAATAAAATCTGCTGAAAATCTTTATTTCCTGCCAATCCCAAATAATCGTTGGAATAAAAATCCACTCCTTCTTTTTGAGATTTTAAAACCCGTAAAGTTCCGCTTTCTTTTCTTTTGTCTAAGGCTTCCTGAAAATGGCGAAAATTATTCAGCATAATTTACCTGTAAAATCTCTTTTGAAATGGCATCAATCCATTGGTTATGAAGATCTTTTTCAATCTCTAAAACAATTTCTGAATGAATTTTCCAGTCTTCCGAAAATTCGTCCAACTGATTAATCATTTCCTCCAAATGTCCTTCTTCTTCCAAAATAATTGACTTTACCATAATTTTTGAGGTATATTTTGTCAGAATTTCCTGATAAACAGGATATAATTCATCGGCACGAACTTCAATAGCATATGTTACAAACAGATACGCCGCATACTTCAATTCTTCTTTGCTGAGATTGAAATTCTGCTGAAGATATTTACACGCTTTAATGTCAAGAGAATGAAGATATTGTCTTGTTGCCGTTGCGGCTAAAAGTTCATTGTTATTGTACGTTTTGCACATTTCGGGATCAATTTTCAGGATCTGCTTTTTAAGATAATAAGCATGGCGATGTTCTTCCGCAGCGTGTTTTAGCTGTATTAAACTCACATTAGTCGGATGTTCGCAAGCTGAAATTTTTCTGGCTCCTGCATTTTCCATAAAGGAAAGCGTATTCAGCCATTTTGCGTGCGTTTCATTTTGCTGAACAATTTTTTCTAAAAGACTGTACAATTCCATTCTTTTTTGTTTTGGTTCAAAAGTAGTATATTGCCGGATGGTTACATGGTGCCAGTTTTAAGATTATGGATAGTCCGGTTAAAATTCCTTATCAGAGCTTCATTAAAATCAATAGAAATTCCGAAGTTTCTATTTACATGCAGATTTCCAATCAGCTTATTAATGCCATTCAGCGCGGTTTTTTGCCATTCGGAACCAAACTTCCGGGAACAAGAATGCTAAGTGAAATGCTGAATGTTCACAGAAATACCATTGTTTCTGTCTACGAAGAACTGTTTTCTCAGGGATGGGTGGAAAGTATTCCCAACAAAGGAACCTTTATCATCGGAAAAGACCAGTATCAGTTTTTGGAATCGAAAAATTTACAAAAAATTCAGCTCGAAAATTATCCGAAATCAACAGGATTTACCTTCAAAACATCAAATATTTTAGATAATCCATTTGAATATTCCAATTGTGAATACATTTTTAATGACGGAATTCCCGACATCCGCTTAACTCAGATCGATCAGCATTCCAGAATTTACAGCTCTATTTTAAAAAGAAAAGCACATAAAATCGGACAGTACAATCAGGATGGAAGTGAATTTTTTAAAGAAAACCTTTCTAAATATTTAAATTTATCCAGAGGATTGCCCATTTCTAAAAATAACCTTCTCATTACAAGAAGTACCGAAATGAGCATTTATATTGCTTCGGAAATTCTTTTATCTGAAGGTGATATTGTTTTAGTTGCAGAACTGAGCTATTTCTCGGTGAATATGATTTTTCAAAAAGCAGGTGTAAAAATAAAATCGATACCCATTGACAATGATGGAATTAACACGGAAGAAGTCAGAAAAATTTGTCAACAGCAGAAAGTGAGAATGCTGTATCTTACACCGCATCATCATTATCCCACAACTGTTACATTGAGCGCACAGCGCAGATTAGAGCTGCTGAATCTTGCGAATGAATTTGGTTTTATCATTTTAGAAGACGATTACGATTATGATTTTCATTATGACAAAAGTCCGCTTCTTCCGCTTGCAAGCGCAGATACGAACGGAATGGTGATTTACATCGGTTCTTTCGGAAAATCTTTAGCTCCCGGTTTTCGGACAGGATTTATTGTCGCTCCTGAAAATCTGATGTCTGAAATGAGGAAACATCTGGGAATTATCGACAGACAGGGTGATATTTTAATGGAGCACGTTTTGGGTGAAATGATTGCCGAAGGAGAAATTAACCGATATCTGAAAAAATCATTAAAAATTTATCAGGAAAGAAGAGATTATTTTATTCATCTCATTCAGCAAAATTTAGGAAATTATATACAATTCGAAAAGCCGTCGGGCGGACTTGCGGTCTGGGCAGAATGGCAAATTCCCATCAATTTAATGCAGCTTTCTAAAAACTGTGCGCAAAACAATTTATTTATTCCTAAAACCTTACTTTATCAGAATAAAAATCTAATCGCCATGCGTTTAGGATTTGGAAACCTTAATACCACAGAAATGGAAAAATCGGTTGAAATAGTAACGGATCATGTGAAAAAGATGCTACATTAAAGATTTTTAAATATATTGGTTAGATTTTTGAATGTAAAAAATAACAAAATTGCACCATTGAAACTTATCACATTCACAAATAAAGGCATTTATTGTCCGCAGGGAAAATTTTATATTGATCCTTGGCGACCGGTTGATTTGGCTGTCATTACGCACGGACACGCCGATCACGCTCGTTGGGGAATGAAGAAATACTTGTGTCATCATTTTACCAAACCTATTCTGCACAAGAGAATCAGCGAAGATCTTGAAGTTCAGAGCGTGGAATATGGCGAAGTCATCAATATCAACGGCGTAAAAGTTTCACTACATCCTGCTTATCATATCATAGGCTCCGCGCAGATCCGGCTGGAATACAAAGGTTATGTAAGCGTTGTTTCAGGAGATTATAAAGTTCAGGATGATGGATTAAGTACCCCTTTCGAACTGGTAAAATGCAATGAATTTGTCACCGAAAGTACTTTCGGACTGCCGATTTACAACTGGCTGGAAGTTCCGGATCTGAATAAAAAACTCCAGAACTGGGTACTCAGAAATCAGGAAAATCAAAAAACTTCTGTTTTCATAGGTTATTCTTTGGGAAAAGCACAACGCGTAATGAAAGCCGTTGAAGGAATGGGAAAAATCCACGTCCACTATTCGATCGGAAAACTGAATAAAGCCTTTGAAGAAGTGGGAATCGTACTCCCAGATTATGAAATTCCGGATTTCAGGGAAAGTATCAAGCACGTTGCAGGAGATATTGTGATTGTTCCGCCTGCTTTGCTGGATTCCAATGTGATTAAAAAAATTCCGGATGCCGCAACAGCAATTTGTTCCGGATGGATGCAGGTTCGCGGTGCAAGACGATGGCGGAGTGCCGATGCAGGTTTTCCGATGAGCGATCACGCCGACTGGAAAGGTTTGTTACAGGCTATAAAAGCCACCGAAGCTGAAATCGTTCACGTTACGCATGGACAAACAGAAGTTTTTTCTAAATATTTGAATGAAATCGGGATTAAATCTGATGTGGTGGAAACGCTTTACGGCGATGATGATGAAGAAAAAGAGAAAGAAATTATTGAAAATTAAGGTATAAAAAAACTTTAAATTTAGACGTTAACTTGTGAGAAAAGCTCCGTAGGAGCGACCTGTTAATAAAAATTCAACCAATGAATTACGCAGCCGACCTGAATGAAGTTTTTTTAGTTTTTGGATAGGAAAAAAATCATAGGAACATTGCAGGAAAGCTCCGTAGGAGCGTACTGTTAATAGAAAAGACAAAATGATAAGGTGGAGTTCCGTGGGAGCGACCTGTTAATAAAAATTCAACCAATGAATTACGCAAGCCGACCTGAATGAAGTTTTTTTAGTTTTTGGATAGGAAAAAAAATCATAGGAACATTGCAGGAAAGCTCCGTAGGAGTGTACTGTTAATAGAAAAAACAAAATGATAAGGCGGAGCTCCATAGGAGCGACCTGTTAAATAAAAATTGCTCCCTATAAATATGTAAAACATACGTTTAAAAAACGCCAATTAAAATTTATGAAACATTTCGCAGAACTGATCAATGCTCTCGAAAGCACCAATAAAACCAATGCAAAAATCGATGCTATCATCGATTATCTGGAACGTGCGCCTGATGAAGATAAAGTCTGGTTTATTGCTTTGTTTACAGGCAAAAGACCCAAGCGGAATGTAAACACCAACTATATGAAAGAATGGGCTTTGGAAATTACAGAATTACCGTTCTGGCTGTTTCAGGAAAGCTACTCTTCAGTCGGAGATTTAGGCGAAACCATTTCCCTGATTCTTCCACCGCCAAAGGAAAAAATCGAACGTTCTTTGTCGGACTGGATGAATGATATCATCAACTTAAAAACAAAAACCGACGCTGAGAAAAAAGAATTTGTCCTCAATTCGTGGAATGGCTTGGATTACACGGAACGGCTGATTTTCAATAAATTAATGGGTGGAAATTTCAGAATCGGGGTTTCTGATAAAACTTTGATTAATGCTCTGACAAAGTTTTCCGGACAGGAATCCAGCGCATTGATGCACAGTTTAATGGGAAAATGGCAGCCGACAGAAGCTTCATTTCAGGAACTGATTTCAGCGGAAAATGTGAATCCGGATAATTCAAAACCCTATCCTTTTTGTCTGGCTTATCCATTGGAGAAAGATTTGGAAGAACTTGGAAAACCCAATGAATGGCTGATAGAATACAAATGGGACGGAATCCGCGGACAGATTATTAAGCGGAATGATGAAGTTTTTATCTGGTCAAGAGGAGAAGAACTGGTGACGGAACAGTTTCCCGAAATCGCAGAAACCGTTCAGCAAATGAACGGAAATTTTGTAATTGACGGGGAAATTCTCGCGGTGAAAGACGATAAAGTTTTAAATTTTAACGAATTACAAAAACGTCTCAATCGAAAGACATTAACAAAGAAAATGCTTTCCGAAATCCCGATTGAAGTCTTTGCGTATGATCTTTTGGAACTGGAAGGAAATGATTTGCGTGATAAACCCATCTCCGCAAGACGTGCAATGCTGGAAGAATTATTATTGAATGAAAATCCTGAAAATATCAAAATTTCCGAATCAATAGAATTTGAAAACTGGGAAGAATTAAACCTGATTAGGAAAAATTCCAGAGACATCAACAGCGAAGGTTTGATGCTGAAACAGAACAACTCACCTTATCATTCCGGAAGAAAAAAAGGCGACTGGTGGAAATGGAAAATCAGTCCTTTAACCATTGATGCCGTTCTGATTTACGCCCAGAAAGGAAGCGGAAGACGAAGTGCTTATTACACCGATTATACTTTTGCCGTGAAAAATGAAGATAAATTGGTCACCATCGCCAAAGCATATTCCGGATTAACGGATAAAGAAATTATGGAAGTCAGTAAATTTGTCAATAAGAATGCTATTGAAAAATTCGGTCCCGTTCGAACGGTAAAAGCTGAACTTGTTTTTGAAATTGCTTTTGAAGGAATCGGTTTCAGCAACCGTCATAAAAGCGGTGTTGCGCTGCGTTTCCCGAGAATTTTACGATGGCGGAAAGATAAAACAGTGGATGAAATTGATGATCTGGAAGAAATAAAAAAATTAATACAGTAATTATAAACGCTAAGATCGCAAGGTTTTTATTTAAAACTTTGAAAAATATATTTCGTTCGCAAAGGCGTTTCACTCAGCTACGACTTGTACTATCATTTGCTGAACGACGTGCCTTCGCGAACGAAAATATAAAGAATTAGAAATCAAAAAATCTTTGCGCTCATTGCGTTAAAAAGAATAAAACAGTGAATGAAATTGATGATCTGGAAGAGATTAAGAAATTGATACAGTAATTATAAACGCTAAGGTCGCAAGATTTTTATTTAAAACTTTGAAAAATATATTTTGTTCGCAAGGGAGTTTCACTCAGCCAAGAATTGTGCTGTCATTTGCTGAACGAAGTGCCTTCGCGAACGAAAATATAAAGAATTAGAATCAAAAAATCTTTGCGCTCATTGCGTTAAAAAGGATAAAACAGTGGATGAAATTGATGATTTGGTAGAAATAAAAAAATTAATACAGTAATTATAAACGCTAAGATCGCAAGGTTTTTATTTAAAACTTTGAAAGGCGTTTCACTCAGCTACGACTTGTACTATCATTTGCTGAACGAAGTGCCTTCGCGAACGAAAATATAAAGAATTAAAAATCAAAAATCTTTGCGCTCGCTTCGTTAAAACAAAAACATCATTTAAAATTTGAGCAACTTCGAAAATACCAACGGCTTCAAAGTCATTCAGCAGTGGATGGCGGATAAAGGCAATTCCCCTTTCAAATTTCAGGTTGATACGTGGCAGAAATTTGAAAATGGCTACAGCGGAATGGTAATTGCACCGACCGGTTTCGGAAAAACATTTTCTGTTTTCTTAGCATTGTTAACCCATTTTTTAAACCATCCTGAAAAATATGGAAAAGGCTTAAAAATGATCTGGATTACGCCGCTCCGTTCTTTGTCCAAAGACATAGCCAAAGCGATGCAGGAAGCCATTGACGAAATCGGATTGGATTGGTCAGTTGGCGTAAGAAACGGCGACACCGATCCGAAAGTACGGCAACAGCAGGTAAAAAATATGCCTGAAATTCTTGTGGTAACACCTGAAAGTTTACATCTTCTTCTCGGGCAGAAAAATCACGAACGTTTTTTTAAGGAATTAAAAACCATCGTTGTCGACGAATGGCACGAATTGCTCGGTTCAAAACGTGGCGTAATGGTGGAATTGGGCATTTCCCAGCTCACAAAATATGCTCCCAAAATGAAAATCTGGGGAATTACGGCAACTATCGGAAATCTGGATGAAGCGATGGAAGTTTTAATTCCTTATGACATTAAAAAAACAAAAATTACCGCTAAAGAACAGAAGAAAATTGATATTCTTCCCGTTTTTCCGGATGAAGTGGAAATTCTTCCGTGGGCGGGACATTTAGGCGCAAAATTAGCCGATAAAATTGTTCCTATTATTTTAGAATCGAAATCTACGATTGTTTTTACGAATACGCGAAGCCAGAGTGAAATGTGGTATCAGTTGTTGCTTGAAGCCTATCCCGATTTTGCAGGGCAGATTGCTATTCATCACAGTTCAATTGATGCTCATTTGAGAATCTGGATTGAGGAAAATCTAAGTTCCGGAAAATTGAAAGCCGTCGTTTCCACCTCTTCTCTGGATTTGGGAATCGATTTTAAGCCGGTTGATACCGTTATTCAGATTGGTTCAGCAAAAGGCGTTGCGAGATTTTTGCAGCGTGCAGGACGAAGCGGTCACTCCCCTTTCGAAACTTCAAAAATTTACTGTGTTCCGACGCATTCCTTGGAACTGATTGAAGTTGCCGCTTTAAAAGAAGCCGTAAAACAGAAAGTGATTGAGCCGAGAGATCCGCAGGTTTTGTGTTTTGATGTTTTGGTTCAGTTTTTAATGACTTTGGCGGTCGGTGACGGATTTTACCCGCAGGAATTGTACGAAAGGATTAAAAAAGTATATGCTTTTCAGGAAATGACGGATGAAGAATGGAAAAGCATCCTCGATTTTCTTACCATCGGCGGAAGTGTGCTGAAAAGCTATGAAGAATTCCATAAAATTGTGATTCAGGAAGACGGTTTGTATAAAGTAACGTCTCGAAAAATTGCCATGCTTCACCGGATGAATATGGGCGTTATTGTAAGCGATGCGATGCTGAAAGTGAAATTCATTTCCGGCGGTTATATAGGAATGGTGGAAGAATATTTCATTTCAAAACTTAAAAAAGATGAAAAATTTATTTTGGCAGGAAGAGTTCTGGAAGTCGCGATGATTAAAGATATGACGGTTTTTGTCCGCGCTGCCAAAGGAAAAGCTTTTGCGCCGAGTTATCTAGGAGGAAGACTGCCTTTAAGTTCAAATTTAGGACAGTTTTTAAGAGAAAAGTTATCCGGAGCACTTAATCCGAAAGCTTCAGAAAAGGAACTGAAATTTCTGCATCCTTTGCTGATGAATCAGGAAGAACGTTCTCATATCCCGAAAGAGGACGAATTTCTGGTGGAACTCATTAAAAACCGCGAAGGATACCATCTGTTTATGTATCCGTTTGAAGGTCGGCTTGTTCACGAAGTGATGTCGGCTTTAATTGCCTACAGAATCTCAAAACTGGCTCCCATTTCCTTTTCAATGGCGATGAATGATTATGGTTTTGAACTGTTCAGTGACAAAGAAATTCCGCTGAATGATGAAAATCTCCATAAAATTCTGAGCAGGGAAAATCTGATGACGGATGTAATTTCCAGCATCAATTCAGCAGAAATGGCAAGAAGAAAATTCCGTGACATTGCGGTCATTTCAGGAATGGTGATCCAGAATTATGCAGGAAAACAGCGTTCCAACAAATCTCTGCAAAGTTCGGCAGGATTAATTTTCAAAGTTCTCGAAGATTACGATCCAAACCATTTCCTTGTAAGACAGGCTTATACAGAAGTTTTTAATGCGCAATTGCAGGAACAGCGATTGGTGGAAGCTTTTAAACGGATTGAAAAATCAAAAATAATCCTGAAATTTGCCAATACTTTTACCCCGCTGAGTTTCCCGATAAAAGTGGACAGTTTGCGACAGACGCTTTCCAGTGAAGGACTGGATGCGAGAATTCAGAAACTGATTCAGCAGGCGAAAAAAGGAAAATAGAGCTAATTGTCAATAAGTCAATTATGAATTTTACGGCGTTGTGTCATTCAGAACATAGACAGAAAGTCTACGAACGCAGTTCAGATGTGTAGTGAAGAATCTATTTTAAATTTGAGATTATTCCTTCGTCAGAATGACAATTGCAATGCTAACGTTTTTATATCAGATGAAAATAGTAACAAAAAATATCCATATTCAGGACGAAGTCTTTACATTAACCAATCAGAGAGCATTATTCTGGAAAAAAGAAAAAGCCTTGATCTTGTCGGATCTTCACATTGGAAAAACAGCCCATTTCCGCAAAAACGGAATTGCGCTTTCCGATCATATTTTTGAAAATGATCTGCAGCGATTATCCGTTTTAATCGAATATTTTCAGCCGGAAAAATTTATCGTTGTCGGCGATCTGCTTCACGCAGGAGACAATTCCGGTGTAGACAAGTTCTGTGAATGGAAAGCTGAGTTTCCTAACCTCGAATTCCATCTCGTAGAAGGCAATCACGACAGAATTTCGAAAAAATTAGAAGCCAAACTCTGCCTGAATTTCAAAGATGAAACCTTAAATATTGATGATTTTTTATTCGTCCACGATTTTCAGAAGAAGAATGAAAAATTTCAGATTACGGGACATATTCATCCCGGATTTGTCATTAATTCTGTGGTAAAAAAAATCAAACTGCCTTGTTTTGTGGTGACAGAAAATCAATTGTTGCTTCCCGCTTTCAGTGAATTCACAGGTTTAGATACAAAAAATCTCCCTAAAAAAGGAAGATTCTATGTATTTACGGATGCTGAAATTTATGAGATTTAAAATGTTGAATCTCACACTTTCATCATCATTGTTAATATTTACGAAAACAGAATTTTATTAAACGCCTCCGAAGCCAGATGAACCTGAACCGCCCAATCGTCCGCAGCATCACTTCCTGCATCGTCGGAAATATATTTCAGGCACAGGAAAGGAATTTCTTCCTTCATCGCGATCAAAGCCAAAGGATAAGCTTCCATATCCACAATATTATAAACCGTTTCCGAATGATTCATCTCGAAACTGTCGCCGCTTCCGCAGATTCCTTCCGGAAGATCCTGTCTTTTCAAACCATATTCCAAAACGGGCGGAATTCCTGAAAGCGGGGTTTCGTACAGGCTGAAACCAAGTCCTCTCACATCCATATCGCGCTGGATGAATTTTGTACAGCATACAACATCTCCCTTGTGAAAACTTTTGCTTCCTGCAGACCCCAGATTAACAATCAGTTTTGGACGGTTACGGTAGATTTCTTTCGTTAATTCCATCGCGGCATTTACTTTTCCGATTCCTGTAATCAGTTTGTTTTTATCATTAAACACTTTTCCTGCTTCAGAATCCAAAGCAAAAACAAAAAGCGCATCTTCAACCGAAAACTGAAGTTCGTCGTTTATTTTTATCATTTAATTAAGCTTAGATTTCACAACTGTCTGCATCACACGAAGCTCCGTTATCCGAAAGATTTTTTAACGGAGTTACCGTTTCGTCGTAAGTCTGCTGCAATGCACTGGCAAAAAGTTCCACAGGCTGCGCTCCGGAAACCGCATATTTTCCGTTCAGTACAAAAAACGGAACGCCGGAAACGCCATTGTTTCTCGCTTCTGTAATATCTTTGCTGATTTCAGTATTATATTCTTCGGAAGCTAAAACTTTCTGAGCTTCTTCCTGATCAATCCCCAAAGAAGCGGCAAGATCAACCAATGTTTCCACATCTCCTACATTTTTACCATCTACAAAATGAGCGATGAAAAGAGCTTCTTCCATTTCGTTTGCCTTATTGTATTTTTTGGCTAAATGCAATAATTTATGAGCGGAAAATGTATTGGTAATTAATGCTTTTTCAAAATTAAAATCAATTCCGGCTCCGCTTCCCATCTGTTTTACCTGCGCGATCATCTGCTGCGCCTGAGCTTCAGGGAAACCTTTCTTTTCTTTAAAATATTCGGAAGTTGTCTTTGTTTCTTTCGGGTCTAAAGTAGGATCTAACTGAAAACTTTTCCACTCCACTTCTACCTGATCTTTAAAAGACAGATTTTCCAGTGCTTTTTCAAAATTGTTTTTTCCTATATAACAGAACGGACACATCACATCCGACCAGATTTCTACTTTCATTTTCAGTAAATTAAAATTTATATTCTTTTTATTGATTATCCGTTATTAATCATACTGTTTTTAGCGCAAAGTGCTCGAAGATTTTTTTTACAGCTATTCGTTTTTAATTTCACAGAGGTGCTTCGACAAACTCAGAATAAACTATTCACTCAGCAAAGAACACAATGATTTAAAACTACAGATAATCACTTTTATTTATTTTTAAATTCTTTTTCTCCGGTTCATTTTGTGATTAAAAACAGCGGTACAAAAATACTTAATTTACCGCTAAAAAGTCCGCTGTATTTATCGGTTTTGGTAATGAAAGGTATTGATGAAAATATTTTTTCATTTTACAAATAATAAAGAAATTTGCACCATGAAAATTATACCATTAAAAGAAGGAAATTTTTCTACCAATAAGACAAAAGATTTTACCCTTTTAACTGAAGAAAATAAAGACACGATAAAAGGAATCAGAATGTCTGTTACTCCTTTTTTAGTTGTTACAGAAAAAGATAGTATTCTTCTGGATGCAGGAATCGGATGGAAAAATGAAGAAGGAAAAACGGTGATTTCAGAAATTCTGGAAAAGGAAAATATTCATCCTGATCAGATTACCAAGGTTTTGCTGTCTCATCTTCACAAAGACCATATCGAAACAACGATTACCAGAACTGAAAATGGATTTGAACCTGCTTTTCCGAATGCCGAAATCTATATCCAGAAACGGGAACTGGCTTTTGCCATGGAAAACCGGGGAAATTATTCTTTTGATTTTGATACCCTCGAAAAACTGATCGAGCTCGAAAATATTGTCTGGATGGATGAAGACAGAGGAAATATTACGGACGAAATCTCCTTTGAAGTTGTCGGTGGTCATACTCCGTTTATGCAGGTATTTTGGATTAAAGAAAGCAATAAAACGGTTTTTTACGGCGCAGACAATCTTCCGCAACAGTCTTACCTCAAATATCATCTTGCTTACAAAAGCGATTTCGACGGAAAAAGAGCGATGAATTTAAGAATAAAATGGGAAAAAGAAGCTGTTGAAAATCATTGGAAAGTTTTACTGTACCATGATCTGGAGAAAGCCGTGTTAGAATTTTAAAAAAAATGGTTTAAAGATCATTAAACCATTTATAAATATCCAGATCGGAAGCAATGTTGAGTTTTTTCCGAAGTCTGTTTTTCCTATTCTGTATTGCCTTTGGAGTTACAAACGTGTAGGTTGCAATTTCCTTCGTGGTTAAATTAAGCTTTAAATAAATACAAAATATAAGCTCTGAATTTTTAAGGTCGGGCTGGATTGCAGATAACCTGCTGAAAAAATCCGGTTCTACCAATCTGAATTTATTCAGCAGACGAGGAGAATTTTCTTTTGCTAATGCTAAAATTTCGTCCTGTACAAAAATCTTTTGGTTTAAATCTTCTAAATTGAATTCAGTTTTTTCGTTTTTCATAATTTTTCTCATCTCTTCTAATTTCTGATGCTTTTCCGACAAGCTTCAGCATAAATCTCTTCTTTCTCTTACCTCAGTTTTGTCCGATGAAGCCAATTTTCTGAGGTGTTTTTAAGTCTTGAATAATTCTTACTGTTTCAATAACATCCTGTTGCTTACTTTTTTCTTTACTTACTGTATTTATGCTTAAAATAATATCGTAAAAACAACGATTAAGATTTTAACCAAAGACAAAGAAAGAAAAAATGATTAAAATTTTACATAATAAAAAATACCACATACATACCACGTTATTTCTGCTGTTGCCTTATTTTTCGGGATCCTGTTTCTGATATTTCAATTATCTGAGAACAAATCTAGAAGTTTTTGTCATCTTTTTTTATGATTACGATCAATACCGTAATTAAAAAATGAAATATGGGAATTACAGCCGCAACAATGCAGATTCTAAAGCAACAAAAAAGATCGCTTCAGAGATGTATGCAGAAAAAGTAAAATATAAAATGGGATTTTAAATGTATTTACCCGAGATTCAGTTGTTTCTGGAATTCCTCAAAATACTGCGCAAGATGTAATCCGTCTGCCAAACCGTGGTGCGCTTCTATGGAAACCGGAAGAAATTTTTTCCCGTCTCTTACGCTGAATTTTCCGAAGGCTATCTTGGGAATACATTCTTTAGGGTCGAAATTCGTAGGATGCAGCAGCGCGCTGAAAGAAGTCCACGGAATGGATGTATGCCTGATGTGATTGACGGGTAAACCATCATTGCTGATTCCCAGTCCTGTAGAATTTTGTACGGTTTTTACCTGTTCCTGAAGTCTTTCATTAAAAACTTCAAAATCATCAGAAAAATGAAAAAAAGAAAATCCGAAAGTTCCGTCTTCTCTGCCAATTGTGCTTCCCACATGAACCTCATCATATAAAATTACCTCATCATTTACAATTCTCAGTTTCAGCGCATCTACAGAGTTTACGGCAATCATAGATTTGTAAAGATATGCCGCAAAAAACGACTGGTTATTCTTTTTCGCCTCATCATAAGCTTTGGTACAGTCTACTTCCGAAGTAAATCCGAAATACGGACTTTTCATTTTAGAAAAAAATTCGAAATGCTCTTTCCTGTTCCAGCTCTCCATATCTATAATCTTCACTGCTCTATTTTTTGCAAATGTCTGTAAGTTTTATCAATTATAAAAGTTCTGAAGAAATAAATGTATTCTGCAACGTATTTTTGTACAGGATTTGCAGTAAAAAATTCAAATTATTATTTAAAGTTTGTGTAAACTAATTTTAAATTTTACCGCAAAAGATACAAAAGACTTTATTGGATTTATTTTAAGTGTTTCAAAAGTCTGCAAAGAGAAAAAAATCTTTGATTTTTTTTAACTTATGTGCTCTTTTTTCCATTTAAGTATTAAACTTAAACAACTAAAGTGTTACAATCTTTTGCATCTTTTGCGGTAAAAAAGTTTAAACAAGTTTTTCAACAAAACTATTGAAAATGAAGGAAAAGACAGGATTTATCGGATTAGGAAATATGGGACATCCGATGGCAAAAAATTTAGAAAAAGCAGGAATTACACTGTCAGTTTATAACAGAACGCCCGAAAAAGCGGAAGATTTTAAAGAAAAATCTGTTGTTTGCGATACCGTTGAGGATGTGGTAAAAAACAGCGATATTATTTTCACCATGCTTACGAACGATGCCGCAGTGAAAGACGTTTATCAGAAAATTCTTTCACTTGATATTTCGGAAAAGCTTTTTATTGATATGAGTACGATTTCGCCGGAAATGACGGGAGAAATTTCGAGTGCGGTAAAAATTAAAGAAGCCGGTTTTATCGATGCTCCGGTTGCCGGAAGTACGAAACCTGCGGCTGAAGGAACATTACTGATTATGGCAGGTGGAGAGGAAAAAGATCTTAAAAGAGCCGAACCTTATCTGCAAAAGCTTGGAAAAACCATTAAACATTTGGGAGAAAACGGAAAAGGAATTGCCGCGAAGCTTTCGGTTAATTATTTCCTTTCAGCGATTTATCAGGGACTTGCGGAAACGGTGCTGTTCTCGGATAAACTAGGAATCGACCGTAAAGATATGCTTGAAATTATTAATGAAAGTGCAAGCGGAAGTGGCGCTACCAAAGTAAAAACGCCGCTTTTAACAGAAGAAAATTACGATCCCGCTTTTGCTTTGGATCTGATGCTGAAAGATATTCTTCTGGCTAAAAATGCAGGGGCAGATTTTCCGTTGTCGGAAACTTTAATCAGAACGTATCAATCTGCTCATGATGAAGGTTTTGGAAAGGATGATGTGATCGGAATCATTAATTATCTGAAAAAATAGCTCAACAAAAATCTTCTGAAAATATACCGTCTTCTTTTATTTTTATGTTGAATTTTTCAATTGTGGTCGGGTTTTTGAATAAACAACAGTAATTAAAATTCAGTTTTAATAGAAAATCAATCACTAAAATATAATATTATGTCAACAGAAAATCTTACCCACACGGAAGCGGTTAAAAAAATTAAAGAATTATCTGAAAATGCAAGAATCTGTATGTTTTGTACAGAATTGGATAAACTTCCGATCAATTCGCGTCCGATGTCACTTCAGGAAACCGACGACGAAGGAAATCTTTGGTTTATCAGCGGAGATACAAGCAACAAAAACTTTGAAATAAGAGACGATAAAAGAGTGCAGTTGTTTTTTATGAATAATTCTGATTACGAATATCTTTCGGTTTACGGAGATGCTACTATCTACAAAGACAAATCGACAATTGAAGACAAATGGTCGCCCATGGCAAAAGCATGGTTTGAGGAAGGAAAAGATGACCCGAATGTATCCATCATCCGTGTAGAGCCTAAAGAAACGTATTACTGGAACACGAAAGCAGGAAAACTGGTGAGTCTTTTCAATTTTGTAGCGGCAGCCATTACTGGCAATACGACCGATAATTCTGATGGCGTTGAAGGAAAAGCAACCGTTTAAACTAATAAAAATTTGTTTAAACTAATTAAAAAAATAGTTGTGTATTAATACAGTACCTTTTGCAGTTAAATAAAAAGTTTAAGCAGACTAAAAAATTAAGATAAAAGGCAGTGGAGAAATTCACTGCTTTTGTTTTGTCTGATGATTAAAAATTCTTCACAAATCCTATTCCTACATTTCCTTTCTGATAGTAAGGCATCATCATCGCCTGAGATTTTTCAGGATTTCCGCCTAAAAGTTTATTGATTTTCGGATAAAGCCAGTACGCCAGTTCAGTAGACAAAATCCCGAATCCTGCTCCACCGATTACGTCTCCGAACCAGTGTTTATCGTTCAGCATTCTGTACACTCCTGTAAAAACCGCCAGAGAATATCCTGAAATTCCCAGCAAAAGATTGTGGTCTTTATATTCCCTGAACATAAACTGCGCCGATGCAAATGCAATAGCTGTATGCCCCGAAGGAAAAGAAAGCCTGTTGGAATGATCCGGTCTTTCTTCTTTTACGGCGTGTTTCAGCGGAATGGTGATGGCAGAAGTGATCATCATGGAAGTTCCGTAGATAATGCTTCTTTCCCTGAAATTATGTTTTCCTTTCACTCCGAAGGCATTCAGTCCGTAAACCAAAACTGCGGGAGCAAACTGTGTATAATTATCCAGTTTAATATGATCCGGTTTATGTTCGCTTATTTCATATTGCGTGGAAGAATTCAGTGTTTTTAGTTCGTCAATACTCAGACTGGCAATTCCGTAGGAAATAAGTACCGCAGGAACGATCAGCTTTTCATAGCTGAACTGATGGGTCTTATCTTCAGGCAGACTTTTCAGAACCATTGCAGAATCTGCATTATCTTTAAACTGCAGACTGTCTGTTTCCTGAGCGCAGATCCATTGAAAACTGCTAACCAATAAAAATAATCCTGTACAGAATTTTCTCATAAGATAAAGGATTTTAATGATCAAAAAATTGATCCGTATCTCCTATCAAAGATAAGTGAATTGTAGAGAAGGTGGTTTAGACATTTAAAATTAATCTTAATTCTTATCCAAGCTAAATAAAAATAACCCGCACAAATGTGCGGGCTAAAGCTAATTTATAGAATAAGGCAAAGTTATCCGTTAACAACAATTCCTCCGTTGGGATGAAAAACCTGTCCGGTAAGCTGTGCTGCGTCTTCACTTGCCAAGAAAAGAAAACTGGTGGCAACTTCTTCCGGTGTAGCGTTTCTTTCGAAAGGAGGTTTGTCCGGGTCTTCTTCCTCTTCATCAAAAGTTTCTTCTGTTAAAGGCGTTGTTACCGGTCCCGGAGCTACTGCATTCACGCGGATTCCTTTTGGTTTTGCCTGTAGCGCCAAAGATCTTGTAAAGGAAACAATGGCTCCTTTGGTTGCTGAATAATCCAAAAGTTCTGGATGTCCCTGATACGCCGCTGCCGAAGTCGTATTAATAATGGAACTCCCCTCTTTCAGATACGGAAATACAACTTTGGTTAACAAAATCATTCCGATGATATTTGAATTGAATGTTGTCCGGATATTTTTTTCTTCCAGCTCTTCAATATTTTTCGAAGGAAACTGAATTCCTGCATTATTCACAAGAATATCGATTTTTCCGAATTCTGAAATTACTTTTGAGGTTACCTCTTCACAAAATTCATAATCATTAATATCCCCTTTGAAAACAGAGCATTTTCTGTCCAGATTTTCAATTTCTGACTTTGCTTCGCGAGCATTTTTTTCATCCGAATGATAAATGATCGCAATATCTGCGCCTTCTTCAGCAAAAAGCAGGGCTACAGCTTTTCCGATTCCGCTGTCGGCTCCGGTGATAAGAACGGTTTTACTGTCTAATTTCAATTCCCTCATCATTTTAAAATTAAAAGCTGGTTGATTTCACTTTTAAAACAGCCTAAAATAAATTCGGTATAGTACAACTGAGCATTCAGTGCCTGTGTTTTCGGGTGAAGCTCCAGTTTTTTAGTCAGTACAATTTCTCCTTTGTACGAGAAAGAAAAGTAGGCAAAAATCTTATACGAGGAATTACGGATCGGTGTACAATATCCCGTTGTCGCAATAGACCAGTCGGATTCGAAAAATTTGGCGACATTTAAAGCCATTGTTTCTGCGATATTTTCCGAAACGCAGTCGCATTCTTCGGCTTCGGCCTGATCTACGTTCAGCAGTCTTACTTTTTCGGGTAAAGTGTAGGTGGTCATTCCGCCTTTATAAAACAATGATGCATTGGGCATTTGTGAAAAGGCAAGCTGTAAACAGCCGGAGGTAACGCTCTCTACCACAGAAATGGTTTCATCAGCGGTAATGAGCGACTGACTGATGTAATCTAAGAGGTTTTTTTGAAATTCCATAATCTTTAATATTTTAAGTGGTTGTGGTGTGTATAAAATTTCTGTCTGTGCAGATCAAAATTTATTATGCATTTCTTTCAGCTTCAAGCTCCCATACTCTGTGGTTGGCAATGGCTTCCGTAAATTTATGGTCGGGATCAGAATCTTCCCAGTTTACAATGGCAGGATCTTCATGCTTTTTCACTGCGACATTGCTGCTTTTATAAATTGCTTCTGTGCCTTCTCCAAAATAAATTGCTTTGCAGTGTTGATATGCTTCATTGATGAAATGCAAAACTTTGTGTTTGTTTTCTGCGTTCATAAGCTCTTTGGCTGCCTCTTCTCCCGCTCCGACAAACAAGGCATCAAAACATACACTTGCCGTGCTTGTAAGAGAATGTTTCGGTGTTAAAGCATCTCCTTTATCTGTCTTTACCGGAGCCAAACTTGGTGCGATAATTTCTACAACTGCATTCTGATCTTCCAGTTTATTTTTTAAATCATTTATAATGCCAAAATCTGCTCCATAAGCAACAATAAAGCCTATTTTTCTTCCCTGAATTGTATTTTTTACAGTATTTGCCATACTCAGGGCTTCAGAAGCTCTTGTATGGGCTTCTCTTTCTTCACTTTGCAGATCTGCAGGGTTGCTGTCTGCCGGAAGACTCTTGTTTGGAAATTCCAGTTCTTTTACCTCAACGCCAACTTTTGAAGCAACGGTCTGCGCCAGAGATTTATCAATAAAATTAAGCTGTCCGACTACTCTTTCCCGAATTTCCGGAATGGTAACTTTCGACAGTTCAAAAATCAGGGCGTTCTGAAGGTGTGTTTTTTCATAATCGGACTGGCTGCTGTAAAATAATTTTGCCTGTGAGTAATGATCTACAAAACTTTCGCTTCTGGCTCTTATTTTTGTCCCTGAAACTCTTTCCTGATGTGAAGTAAAACCACCTTCCGACATCATTGCCTGAAAAGGACATCCTCCTCCGATAGAATTGGGTTCGTAGCTTACTTTTCCTTTTACGATCTGCTGTCTCATGTGTCCGTCGCGCTGGTTGTTGTGAACGGTATTTACAGATCTGTTGATCGGAATTTCATGGAAATTGGGCGAACCTAATCTTGAAAGCTGTGTATCTGTGTAGGAAAATAGCCTTCCCTGCAAAAGAGGATCGTTGGAAAAATCGATCCCCGGAACCAGATGTCCCGGATGAAAAGCCACCTGCTCTGTTTCTGCAAAGAAATTATCCGGATTTCTGTTTAATGTTAAGGTCCCGAAAATCTCTACCGGAACTTCTTCTTCAGGAATAATTTTCGTAGGATCGAGAAGATCAAAATCAAATTTATCTTCGTCTTCTTCGGGAATTAATTGTACTCCGAAATCCCATTCCGGAAAATTACCGCTTTCGATAGATTCCCAAAGATCTCTTTTGTGAAAATCCGGATCTACTCCTGAAATTTTCTGTGCTTCGTCCCAGGCTACGGAATGAACGCCTAGTTTTGGCTTGAAATGAAATTTTACGAAATGGGCTTTTCCTTCATCATTAATAAATCTGAAGGTATGAACGCCAAAACCTTCCATTCTGCTGAAACTTCTCGGGATTGCTCTGTCACTCATTACCCACATAATCATGTGCATACTTTCGGGCATCAGAGAAATAAAATCCCAGAAGGTATCATGCGCAGAAGCTGCCTGTGGAATTTCGTTGTGCGGTTCCGGCTTTACGGCATGTACAAGATCCGGAAATTTAATGGCATCCTGAATAAAAAAAACAGGTATATTGTTTCCTACGAGATCGTAGTTTCCTTCTTCTGTGTAAAATTTTATGGCAAAGCCTCTTACGTCCCGAGCTAAATCTGTACTTCCTTTGCTTCCTGCAACGGTAGAAAATCTTACGAAAACCGGCGTTTCTCTGTCTGTTTCTGTTAAAAATTTAGCTTTTGTATATTTTTTAAGGCTTTTTTTCAGCCTAAAAACGCCATGCGCTGCTGATCCGCGTGCATGAACAATTCTTTCAGGAATTCTTTCGTGATCAAAATGAGTGATCTTTTCTCTCAGAATAAAATCTTCCAGTAAAGTGGCTCCTCTTTCTCCTGCTGTAAGGGAATTCTGGTTATCATTTATTTTAAGTCCCTGATTGGTTGTAAGTTTTGTATCGTCATTTGATGTGGTGTGCGACGCGAGCTGATCCAGCTTATCATTCGTCGTTTTTTTGTCTTTCATAATTTTACTATTTTGTGGTTTATCTTTTTCAAGATGGCTTGTGTGTATCTTTAGAAGTTTCTTTTAGTTCTTCCTTTTTCATTTGGTCTGAAGCATCCATCAGTGCATTTTCAGCAAAATAAATATCATTTATTGCTGAAATAAAGAATCTGTGAAGCGAAGAATTCTCCATTTCATTTTCATTCACAGCATTTTTTTCTGTCTGTTTGCTTTTTTCAGATGAAGAATCTGCGGCGTTACTTTTATCTTTATTATCTGTGGTTTTGCCTACCATGATTTTTTTGGTGTTTGATGTTCATTAAAGATTACCTCTCTGCATAGTCATAAATAAAGAGGTAATCCGGAAGAGTATTATGAGTTAAACATTCCCCCGAATCCTGATCGGATAAAGTTCAGGCTCCTGCTATTTTCTTATGTTGAATTTGATTTAAAGTATTTACAAGATCCGCTTTGAAAGTGTGATCTGTAAATATCCAAAGTAATGTAAGTGAAACAGATAATAAATCTACAACTGAAAATGTGTCGTTTTTATGACTTCAGTCATATTGATCTGATTAATATAAAATTTTTCGGCTTTCTATTTTTAAACTGCCTTCTTTTTCCATTTTTTTAAGGGTTCTGATCACCGTTTCTACGCGTAATCCGGTAAGATTGGCAATCTGCTGTCTTGTAAGATCTACATGAAAACACTGTTCGCAGTCTCCTTCATGATAACTTTTAAGATAATCCAGCAGACCTTTCAGCCTTACAGCAGGATTCTGGGAAGACATATTCTGCAGCATGATCGCTTTAAAATACAATCTTTGTGAAAGGCAGGAATTCATTTCCAGAGAAATTTTCGGATTTTTTTCCAAAAGGTCCATAAAATTTTTCTTTGTTAGCCTTATGATTTCTACATCCGTCATGCATATTGCATTCATCACGTAGAATTTTTCTAAAAAAAGCATGGGATCTCCAAAGCTTTGTTTTTCTCCTAAAATATTATGGATAAACTCTTTGCCTTCTTCATTATAGCTGTTCTGCTTTACTTTTCCTTTTACAATCTGATAGTAATAAAAGGCATTGTCTCCTTCATTATAGATAATTTCCTTTGCTTTATAAAATCTATCTTCTGCTCCGAATGTATATAATAATTCAGGATCAATATTCATGCAGCTTATAGTTTTCATATTTTTAGAATTTTAACAATTCTTCTACAAAAAAAAGACCACAAATTCTATATTTAATACAATATTTTCCGTTTTCTGATTTTTACAGTCTGTTTTCTCTCATGAGCTTACTCGTTTGGATGGCAGTTTCCGGTAAGATCAGCCATCTGTTGTCTCGTAAACGGTGCTGAGTTTAACCTTTCCTCTGATGAGGTGATGATAATAATTGGGATGGCTTCCTTCAATAAATCTGTTTTCCGAAGGTTTGTAGTCTTTGATATTGGCTCCTACCGAATGCAAAATTTCTTCTTTAATAATCATATAAATTATTTTTAATATTTCTTTAATTATAAAGCATTCTCAGTAGAAATAAAATTGGAAATACATTTTATATATGCAAAAATCGCACCCAAAATTTATTTACGATTTAAGAATACTCGATAAAAAATATTGTCTTCTGAATAAAAATTCGTTACTCAAGTTAAACCCGCTTCTTAAACTGAAAACGGGTTTTTCATTTAATTATGTGAAATTTATTTTGCCGTTTTTGTACTGTCTGCATTCTTTCCTGTGGAACGTACCGTTGTACTGTCTGCCAAAGGAATGGAATCATTAGACATTGTTGTGGTTGCATTAACAGAAGAATCCGTTATCGTGGCAGAATCATAGCCGGAATCGGAAGTTGTTGAGTTTTCTTTTTTCTGACAACTCCATACCAGAAGCCCAAGAGGGGCAATTGACAGGATACATTTCATAATATTATATTTTAAGTGGTGTGATCTTTCAAAAGTAGGATAATATTATGTTAAGTGTTTATGACCTTGGTCATAAGAAAAATTGATACTCAAATGAAAATCTGAGAATTATATGAAATTAATTATTAAATAGGCTTAAACCAATTTTAATTCTAAATAAATTTATTCAAAAGATTATTTGCTGTCCGGAACGAAGTTTTTCCTTGCGAGTTCTTTTCTAACGCGGCTCAGACTTTCCGGAGTAATGCCAAGATAAGAGGCGATCATCCACTGTGGAACCCTCAAAAGTAAATCCGGATACATTTTGATGAACTTCATATATCGTTCTTCCGCAGTTTCTGCAAGAAGGGAATTGATTCTGTCCTGAAGACTTTTAATATGTTTCTGAAGAAGAATATCACTTTTTTCGAGGCTGTCGGGGAATTCTCCGATCAGTTTATTGATGAAATCCGGATGCAGCAGAAGCACTTCCGAATCTTCTACGGCTTCAATATAGTAAACAGATTTTTCATTAAAATAAAGACTGCTTCGGTCTGAAGTAAGCCAGCTTTCCGGCGCAAACTGAATGATATGCTCTTTCCCGTTTTTATCGATGGAATACATTTTCAAAAGTCCTTTTTCTACAAAATAAATATATCTGCAGACTTCCCCGTATTGTAAAAGAAACTGATTTTTCTGCACTTTTTTCACTTCATAATGCAGACTGCACATATTCACTTTTTCTAAAGGAACATTTAAAACTCTTGCTAAATAATTATTGATATTCGTCATTATATAATTTGGTCTACCGATATACTCTGGTGTGAAGCGTTATTAATGGCTTTTCCGTTTTCTATTACAATGAGTTGCGGACTTTGGTGCGTTACTCCCAAATCTTCTGCAATCTTATTGGAAATCGGTCTGTGAGCCAGCAAATCTAAGTAATATAAATCTATTTTCTGATCCAGATTTTCTATTTCTTTTTCAAAATTTTTCAATACGGTTTTGCTGATGAAGCAACTTGTTGAATGCTTGAATATTGCAATCCTGTGCTGAAAAGAACTTTCAACGGCTTTCTGAAGATCTTCCTCGGATTCTATCTTTTTCCAGAATGATTTCTGTTCCGTTGCCTCTCCTTTTCCGCCAAATATTTTATCAAAAAAACTCATGTCCCAAATTGTTTTAAGTGATGATCCAGATGTTTATACTCTAAAAATCCCCAGTCTTTTTCTTTCATCCGTCCGAAAAGCTCATGATGACGGGGTAAATTTCCGTTTTCAAAATGATGGCGGTAATCGCAAAGTGTTTTCAGAAGGTTCTTTTTTTCTGCATCAAAATCACACTCAAAATTAACAATAAGTTTTTGAAAAGTCGGCATATTTCGGGGAATTCCGTTGTTAAAAATTTGCATTTCTATTTTTGTGGCAATTCCTATCCACCGAAAAACACTATGTATCGAAGGAAGTATTACCTTTTTCTGTGGCACTAAAAGTACATCACTGCAATGTCTCATCATCTGACTGACATTCATTTTCCCCCATTTTTTTGGCGAATTTTCTTTCAGGCAGGAAATCCTGTTTATAATTTCCTTAAAATCTTCAGGATTATGGAGACTTTTCTTTACCAACCTTTTTCTTTCTTCAGATTTTCGATGTGCGCAAAATGATGATTACAGTGCCATGCGTACAACGCAAGATAACTTCTCAGATTATAGTTTTTATTGTGTTCCGGATGATGAAAAGTTCTTTCAAACTGTTTGTTAGTCATGCTTTTTAACAGAGCCGTCCATCTCTGGTGAGTTCCTTTCAGCATTCTCATGGCGGGTTTTACTGAAATATTCTGGCTGTCCTGAAGTTCTGCCCATTTTGCTTCGTCATAAGGTCTTATCGTAGGGTTTTCTTCCGTAAGAGCGAGTTTCAGGCGCATAAAACTGTTGATATGACTGTCCGCAAGATGATTAACCACCTGTCTTACCGTCCATCCACCTTCTCTGTATTGGGTATCGAGCTGATCGTCGCTGAAATCTTCAATCAGATTTTTCAGTCTTCCCGGAAAATCTTTAATAACTTTAATATATTCATCAAGCGTTATGTCGCAAATATTTTCAGGCTGTTTAAACTGACCTATGGGAAATTTCTTTTGTTCTAAGTTGCTCATCTTTAATTATAGTTTTTAATACGCTAAACAGAATAACAGCGTCTTTATCTTTTAAGTAGTATAACATTTTGTTTTTATAATTGTCCTCTCTTGAGAAAATCATAAAATGATGGTGATATTGTTTTAATTCCAGATCTTCAAACAAAATTTCTGTCTTATTGAATCTGATTCTGTCTTCAGCAATTTCAATTCCTGAAACACTGAATTTTTCATTATTCTTGAATTTTAAATAATAATTACTTGTAATATCTCGAATAAATTTATCCCACAATTCATCAATAATATCGCAATATAACTGATGCTTTTCGGATAATTTTCTTCTGTAAAAAAGCTTGAAATTAATTTTAAGTTCCCTTCCCGATTTATTTTGGATAAAAATTAAATATTCTCTGCCAGTATAAAACTTCAAACCTCTTATAAAATGAATACCATAGCGAATTCCGGCAATATCTTCCTTGTTAATAATCGTAAATAAATCATTGTTTTGATCTTTATTTTCAAACTTTATAAAAATATCGTCAATAGTTAATGATCTTTTCCGGTTATCCAACAATCCGCGAACAATGGTAAATTCTTTCATAAAATGCCGATTTGTCTGAAATTATTGTTCAGACTTTTTTTGAATATTAGTTTTTGTAAATTTATTAAAATTTAAAGAAAACTGAATATGAAAAAGAATTAACCAATGAAAATCTTTGATTTTCTTCTTATGCGATCTTTTGCAGTAAAATCCCTCTGTCATTCTAAATGGAATTTTTCGCAGCATTATACAATGAAGAATCTCTTAAAACGTTGTGATTTGAGATTTTTCGGCTTCACTTCGTTGCGCTCAAAATGACAAATAAGACAAAAGATTTGGGTCTTTATTAAAAGTTAACAAGCGTAAGAAGAAAAGAGCACAACATTTTTTAAAAATCTTTGATCTTTTACTTTTGAGCACTTTTTATTGTTCTTGAACTTAGCTTTGTCATTCGCTTTTGTGTTTAAATAAAAAAAGCCTCAATTTTAAAATTGAAGCCCTGTATTTTATTAATAACCGTGCAGATTAACATCCTCCGTTCTCTGCAGAGTTACTTTCCTTCCCATTTTCTTTTGGATTACGCGGAAATGCTGCAATTCGTCATCCGTTAAAATAGTAATCGCCGTTCCTTTTTCATTGGCACGTCCTGTTCTTCCGATTCTGTGAATGTAATCCAAAGGCGAACGCGGCAATTCGTAGTTAATGACGCATGGTAAAGATTCTATGTGGATTCCACGACCGATCAGGTCTGTTGCAACCAAAATCTGAGCTCCGTTCGATTTAAATTCTTCCAGATTATTTCTTCGTGCTCCCTGCGATTTCTGACTGTGAATGGCAACTGCTTTTATTTTGTTTTTCTTTAATTTTTCAACCAGATTATCTGCTGCCCTTGTTGAAGAGACGAAAATCAAAGCTTTCTCCACCTTTTTCTCTTTGATTAAATAGCGTAAAAACGGACCTTTATTTTCCGGAGCCACATGATAAGCCAACTGTTCGATATTGTCTATTTCAACATCTTCTTTTTTAATCTCAACAATCGTCGGATTGATGGATAAACGCTCTTTCATCTCAGAAACTTTATCATTCAAAGTGGCAGAAAACAAAGTTGTCTGTCTGGCAACAGGCATCATTGCGAAAAGCTTATTCATTTCTTCACCAAAGCCTAATTGAAACATTTTATCCGCCTCATCAATCACCAGATGCTGAATTCCGGAAATGCTCAACGCATTATGATCGATCAGATCCAATAAACGACCGGGCGTAGCGATGAGAACTTCAACCCCGAATAATCCTTTCATCTGCGGATTGATGGAAACACCGCCATAAACTGCCATGGTACGAACTTCACGCTTTAAATTGTCTGTAAAAGCCCTGAAAACCTCATCAATCTGAATCGCCAGTTCACGGGTAGGAACTAATATAAGAACCTGAACGTTACGGTCTTTTTTAACCTCCGTGTTTTGTAGTTTTTCTAAAATAGGCATCACAAAACAAGCCGTCTTTCCCGAACCGGTCTGTGCAATTCCCATCAGATCTTTTCCCTGCAAAATAACGGGAACAGCCTGCTCTTGAATGGGGAAAGGTTTCAGATACCCCAGTTTTTTAACCGAACGAATAATATTGTGTGATAATCCTAAAGACTCAAATGACATAAAAAATTTAATTTTTGCAAAGATAAGTTATTAGAATTTGGTTTTACGCTTATTTGTTGGCAATCCCAAACACACAAGGATTTATCTACGATAAAAACAGTTGAAAATTATTGATGTTTTTGCCACTAAAAACGACATAACTGTTAAAAACAGGTAGCAACTTTGCGATTACCAAAAATAAATCAATCCTCTGTCAAAAAATTATTAAACGAAATGCCGATTTGTCCGATAATTCTGCTTTGGACAATTTTTTGAAGCTAAGAATTCGTAGATTTATCAAAAATTTCGAGATTTTAAATATGAAAAAAGCGTTAATAATCGTAGATGTGCAGAATGATTTTTGTGAAGGCGGAGCTTTGGCAGTTCCGGGAGCTAATGAAGTAATTCCTTACATCAATGCTCTGATGGAAGAAAACGAATACGATCAGATAGTACTTACCCAGGATTGGCATCCTGCAGATCATAAAAGTTTTGCCAGCAATAATGGCAGAAAAGTAGGCGAAAGCATTATTTTAAACGGGGTTCCGCAGTTTATGTGGCCGGATCACTGTATTCAGGGAACTTTCGGGGCAGAATTCCATAAAGATCTTAACAGAGAGAAAGTAACCCACATCGTACAAAAGGGTAAAAATGTAGAAATCGACAGCTATAGCGGTTTTCAGGACAATAATCATTTCATGAAGACAGGTCTGGACGATTTTTTAAAATATCACGACATCCAGTTGGTGGAAATCGTAGGTCTTGCTATGGATTACTGCGTAAAATATACCTGTACCGATGCAGTAGCCAATGGTTATGTAACCTGTCTTCACTTCAACGGAACACGTGCCGTAAATGTAAAGCCGGATAACGGAAGAGATGCCATTTATGATATGATTCAGAAAGGGGTTACGGTTTTGGGATAGTTTTTAAACACAAATTGCACTGATGCTTTTTCACAGATAGCACAATTTAATATTAAACTTAATAATGAAGTTATTTAAAGTAAAAGAGTTTGCTCCTTTAGGAGCAGAATCTCTGTAGAAATAAGAATAAATCCGTCAATCAATCCATAGGATTGATATCTTAAATATGATAAATTTCTAAAGATAGCGTTCCTACGGAACGCAGAATGCTTTGAGAATATGGTGTCTACACAGATAAAACTCTATAGAGTTTTCTACCATTTTACTTTAAATAACTTTAATATAACTATCGCAAAGACTCAAAATATTCTTTAATACTGTCTTTTCTTAAGGCGCAAAGATTTTTATATACGATAAAATTAAGCATTAATCCTTGTTGAAAATCTTTGATTTTCTTGCGCCTTAAAGATTGAAAACTAATAAAAATCTTGCGTCTTTGCGCTTTCCAACAAGAATATTTTATTGATAAAAAAGTTTAAACAAACTCATTGTGATATTCGTGTTAAAGCAAAAAAAGACGCTGAAAAAAAAATTCAGCGTCTTTTTATTTTTAGCTTAAAATCTACTTCAAAATTAAAGCATTTTAAGATTATTTACTTCCTGTTCTGTAAGGATTCTCCAGTGCCCTCTTTTAATGTTTTTCTTCGTTAATCCGGCAAACATTACTCGGTCTAAGGCTTCCACTTCATATCCTAATCTCTGGAAAATTCTTCTGATAACACGGTTCCATCCGATGTGAATTTCGATTCCCACTTCATTTTTCGGTTTCCCTTCGATGAACGAAATCTGATCTACTTCAGCAACTCCTTCATCCAGACGGATTCCTTCCGCAATAAGCTTCATATCCTCGTGTGTAAGCTTTTTATCCAATGTTACATGATAAATTTTCTTTGCATCAAAAGACGGGTGCGTCAGTTTTTTCGTCATATGGCCGTCGTTCGTTAAAAGAATAACTCCGGTTGTAGAACGGTCTAATCTTCCTACCGGAAAAACTCTGTACGGTGAAGCGTTCGCTACAAGATCCATTACTGTTTTTCTGGCTTTGTCGTCTTTTGTGGTAGAAATATACCCTTTTGGTTTGTTAAGAAGAACGTAAACCGGCTTTTCGGGTGTAATATTCTGTCCGTCGAAAACCACTTTATCCGTTTTCTGAACCTGATATCCCATTTCCGTTACCACTTTTCCGTTTACTTCCACCAGACCTTGCGTAATCAGCTCATCGGCTTCTCTCCTGCTGCAGATTCCGGAATTGGCGATGTATTTATTCAGACGGATGGTGTCTTTATGTACATCCTTCTCAATTTTAGACAGTCTTCTTTTCTGTACAAAAGATTTATTTTTATCCTCTCTGTTTTCTGTTCCGGGTCTTCTTCCGTATTTCAGGCTTCCTCTTTCGTATTTATCTCTCGTATCAAAAGTATTGGGTCTGCTTCCTCCTCTTTTTGGGGCAGATTTGCCGAAAGATTTTTTTTCTTCACCTGAACTCGTTATGAAAGGCTCTTTTTCAGTTTTTCCGAATTTCTTATCCATTCGGTCCTGGTAACTGGTGCCACCACTTTTCCTTGAGTCTGAATTTCTCTCTCCTGCTTTCGGGAAAGATTTTTTAAAAGGTTTTGATTCTGAAGAATTTCCAGATCTGGAAGCACGAGAATTATCAGAATTTTTCTTAGTTGAAATTCTTGGTCTCTTTGGTCGTTCTGAATTATTATTATCTCTGCTCATTCTAAAAATTTCTGCAAAGATAGTATATTTAATAACGAGTTAAAAATTAAGAATCATAACTTTGCAATATAGTTTTACATTTAACCCTACAGAAAATCTGAAAATGATAACAATATTAAACGATAATTTTTCTCAATTAAACGACTTCTTACACGAAAAATCTTTCAGCAAAATCTTTATTCTGGTTGATGAAAATACACATGAATATTGTCTTCCCATCCTTTTAGGAAATATGGAAACAGATCTTGGCTTTGAAATTCTGGAGATTGAAGCTTATGAAGAAATGAAAAATATACAAACGGCAAACCAGCTTTGGGAAATTCTTACGGAAATGCAGGCAGACCGAAAAGCTCTGGTTATTAATCTCGGAGGCGGCGTCATTACGGATATGGGAGGTTTTGTAGCGTCTACTTATAAAAGAGGAATACAGTTTATTAATATTCCGACGACGCTTTTATCGATGTGTGATGCTTCTATCGGGGGAAAAACAGGGATCGATCTGATGCATTATAAAAATATGGTGGGAACTTTTACTTTTCCTGAGAAAATCTTTGTCTATCCTAAATTTTTGGAAACATTACCCTTCAAAGAATTAAGAAGCGGATTTGCCGAAATGCTGAAACACGGATTAATTGCCGATAAATCTCACTGGGAAAATCTCACCCAAATTAATAACCTGGATATTGAAGGCGTAATTCCCCATATTCAGACGTCGATGGATATTAAACAGAATGTTGTTCAGGAAGATTTTCACGAAAAAAACATCAGGAAAACACTGAATTTTGGTCATACGATCGGTCATGCCGTTGAAAGTTTATGTTTAAGCCAGGGAAATCCTATTCTTCACGGCGAAGCTGTGGCGATGGGAATGATTACGGAAGCGCATCTTGCTTATCTTGAAGGTTTAATTTCTGAAGAAGACACTACACTTATTATCGAAAGCATTCAAAAATATTATCCTTACCTTGATATCAGCGATTTTAAAGACGAAGCTATTTTTGATCTTTTGCTGAACGATAAAAAAAATACAGACAGCAAGATCAATTTCTCGTTGATTACCGGAATCGGGGCGTGTAATTTCGATCATCAGTGCAGCCTGAAAAACATCACGGCTTCTTTAGATTTTTACAGAAAACTGAATGATGTTTCTCTTTAATTTTTGAAAATTCTAATAAAAATCTAACTTATTTTCAGTATAATTCAGAATTTAGATTATTTCTAAACAAATGTTTAATTGAAAAATTAAATTTCTGAAAATCAAAATATTAAAATAAAATCCGTTTGTTTTTACAGGCGGATTTTTCTATGACATTTATCATAATCTGTTTTTTGGCAAGCAATTTGAAAGATACTCTCCGTCAAACGAAAAAATTGACAGTAGTAAAATTTAAAATTAGAAATAGTAAAAATTAAAAAATTAAAGTTATGAAAAAGTTAATTTTAGGAGTAGCACTTACAGCTGGTTCATTAGCATTCGCTCAGACGACGGGTTCATCTTCAAGCCCGGTAAGATTTGGTATCAAAGGTGGGATGAACGTAGCTTCTCTTTCTAAAGATGCAAGTCTTGAAGATCAAAAATCTAAAATCGGATTTAACGCAGGTGTTTTTGCAAACATTCCTTTAGCAAGTTCATTCAGTGTTCAACCGGAGGTTTTATATTCTCAGTACGGAGCTAAAGTAAAAAGCACAGACGAATTTACTGCATTAGGTACAACAACAAGAAATGTTGAGTCTTATTCAACTCATTTAGATTACATCGCTGTACCGGTAATGTTCCAGTATAACTTCGTTCCCAACTTTTACGTAGAAGCAGGACCGGAATTCGGATTCCTGGTAAGCGCAAAAAATAAAGGAGACAGAACTACTACTGTAACCAACGGTTCAGGAACAACAACTTCTTCAGCAAGCTATACAGATGATATCAATAAAGATAATCTAAACACATTTAACTTCGGTATCGGTTTAGGAGCTGGATATTATTTCACAGATAACTTAGGTATTACTGCAAGATACGTTGCGGGTGTAACAGACGTTGCTAAAGACAGACCAAGCGGTTCTGATGCAACAAGAAACAACACGTTCCAGGTTGGGTTAGCTTACAAATTCTAATAAGTTGACTCAGTAAAAACAATTTTGATTTCAATACATAAAAAGGTCAGGTTTCATCATGAAGCCTGACCTTTTGATTGGATAATAAAATACCATTCAACACATAATAATTCACTCCAAAATTTGTGAATTATTAACATTTCAAAATCTAAAAATCCTTTATTTGGCAAGCATTTTGTAAAATAACTGTTACCTGAATGAAAATTTGAGGAAACAAAAAAGTAGTAAAATTTAAATGTAAAATTATGAAAAAGTTATTTCTAGCAATGGCAGTAACAGGAGGAGTATTTGTGTTTGCACAAGAAGTAAAAACAACAGCTATCCCACCGGTGAAAATGAAGGAGCCTGTAAGATTTGGTATTAAAGGAGCGGCAACCGCTTCCCAATTCAGCGAACAGGAACTTACAGCCAAAAACCAGAAAATAGGATTTAATGCAGGTGTTTTCGTAAATGTACCATTATCTGAAAAGTTTGCATTACAACCGGAAGTTTTATACAACCAGATGGGTGCAAAAAGTGTACTTTCTGATACGGAAGTTACCACAGGAGCTACAACCGTAAGAACCAAGCAGGATTACAGCACTACACTGAATTATATTTCCGTGCCGGTAATGCTTCAGATGAAACCTACCGACAATTTCTACGTAGAAGCAGGTCCGGAAGTAAGTTATTTTGTAGACGGTAAAAACAAAGGTGAACAGACTATTGCCACAACCACTGCGGGAACAACCACTACACAGACTTTATCGGCTTCAGAAAGCATTAATAAAGACGATATTAAAAAGTTCAATCTGGGCTTTGGAGTCGGTCTGGGATATTACTTTACCCGTAATCTCGGCATTAATGCGAGATATGTGAACAGTCTCACCCACATTTACAATAATTCTGACGCAGTAACCGATGCTCAGAAAAACGTAAATACAAACAGAGCATTCCAATTAGGACTGAACTATAAGTTTTAAATAAAAAACAATTTTTGATTTCATAACAAAGATCAGGTTTCATCATGAGGCCTGATCTTTTTCTTTTTATTAAATTTGCAACACTTTAATAATAAACATTCATAAAAATTAATAAACTATGAAAAAGATTTTTCTAGGACTTGCGATTACAGCAGGTACATTATCATTTGCACAGGAAAAAGCAGCAGCTTCAGCTTCACCGGTAAAATTCGGAGTAAAAGCGGGACTTAACGTATCTTCTATTAACGATAACGATTCTAAAGCAAAAGCAGGATTCTACGGAGGTTTCTTTGCAAACATTCCTGTAGCAAGTTCTTTCAGCGTACAGCCGGAAGTTTTGTATAACGGAATGGGTGCTAAAGACAAAACTTATTCTTCTGTAAAGCTTAATCTGGATTATATTTCAGTTCCTGTAATGGTACAGTACAATGTTCTTCCGGATTTATATGTTGAAGCTGGTCCACAGTTCAGTTTTGCAATCAGCCAAAAATTAAAAGGTGACGGAGGTTCTGTAGATGTAGATCAGGCTTTCAAAGGTTTTGATCTTGGTTTAGGTCTTGGAGCAGGTTATTATTTTGAGCAGAAATTCGGTATTACGGCAAGATATGTTGCAGGACTTACGGATATCGCAGAAAACAATACAGGTGACGCAGTAAGAAACGGCGTTTTCCAGGTTGGTGTAGCGTATAAATTCTAAGCAATTTAAAACAGAATAAAAAATGTCAGACTTAAAATTTAAGTCTGACATTTTTCTTTTTTCAGGAATATTTTAATTGAATAATTCTACCTCCTCTCCTTTTCCTACAGGATATTCTTCCGTGAAACACCCGAAACAGTGATTGGCAGAGCCTAAAATTTCTTTCAGATTTTCAACGCTTAAAAATTCAAGAGAATCTACTCCTAAGTAATCTCTAAGTTCTTCCGTAGACATATTGGCAGAAATCAGATCGTCTTTCGACGGCGTATCGATTCCCAGATAACAAGGAGCGATAATCGGCGGAGAAACGCTTCTGAAATGAATTTCCTTCACGCCTGCATCTTTAAGAATTTTAACGAGTCTTTTTGAAGTGGTTCCACGTACAATGGAATCATCAATAATCACGACTCTTTTATCTTTAATCTCGGAAATAATCGGATTTAATTTCAGGTTCACTACTCTTTCTCTCATTTCCTGAGTCGGTACAATGAAACTTCTTCCGATGTATCTGTTTTTAATTAAAACCGGACGGAAAGGAATTCCCGAAGCCTTGGAAAAACCAATGGCAGCCGGAACTCCGGAATCCGGAACTCCAATTACAACATCTGCTTCCACAGGAGCCTGATGCCAGATTTTTTCTCCAGATTTTTCCCTGATTTCGTACACATTAATATTTTCTAAAGTAGAATCGGGTCTTGCAAAATAAATATATTCAAAAGAACAGATTCTCTGCTTTCCTTTTTCTTCATCTACCATGTAAGAATGAAGTTTTCCGGGTTCGTTTTCATTGGTATAAATAATTTCTCCCGGTAAAATATCACGCACATACTGCGCTCCTACTGCATCTAAAGCCACAGATTCTGAAGCTACCACGTAAGAATTTTCATTAATTGCTCCCAAAACCAAAGGACGGATTCCGTTGAAATCACGGAATGCGAAGAATTTATTTCTCGTCATCCCGACAACCGAATAAGCACCTTCAATTTTCTCCATGGTTGCTTTAATGGCTCCGCGAAGTCCTAAATCAAGATTTTTCTGAATCAATCTTAAAATAACCTCAGAATCGGACGTTGCTCTGAACACAACCCCTTCCGCTTCCAGTTCTGTTTTCAGTTCTTTGGCATTGGTTAAGTTACCGTTGTGTGCAATGGAAAGGATAATCTGGTCGTATTCGTTTTTCGCGAAAAACGGCTGAAAATTATATTTCTTTTTGTCTCCTGCAGTCGTATAACGCGTGTGTCCGATCGCAGAATTTCCCATAAAAGTTTCAGGATCGTTGATCTCTTTATAAACATCCAAAACCAGACCTTCATCTTTCATATTGGTAATTTTCCCGTTTTTAAGAACAGAAATACCACAAGCTTCCTGACCTCTGTGCTGTAATGCAAAAAGACCGAACTGTGAAAGAGAAAACGTATCCAAATCGTTATCAGAATACATTCCGAAGATTCCGCACTCCTCGTTCGGAGCGTCTAATCTTTCTTCTTCCTGTGTTCTAAAGAGATTTCTTCCGTAGGTTTGGGTTTCAAATTGTTTTAAATATTCACTTTTATGAATGTCTAAACTTTTCATTTCTATTTTTTCTAAATTTTGATGGTGGAAGCCGGGAGCTCGAAGTCTGAAATTCACAACAAAACCATTGCGTATTCAGATAAACTTCTGGCTTCTGCCCTAGTAATTATTTAGCAAGTACCGTTTTCAGTCTGTTATAGATCTCAACGTAAGCTTCGGTAACTTCACCAAGATCTCTTCTGAATCTGTCCTTATCCAGCTTCTTCATCGTATCTTTGTCCCAAAGTCTGCAGGTATCCGGAGAAATTTCGTCTGCAAGGATGATCTCGCCGTCTGCAGTTTTTCCTAATTCAATTTTGAAATCCACTAAGATGATGTTCATTTTATCGAAAAGATCGATTAAGATTTCGTTGATGTCTGAAGTTAATTCATACATTTCATCAAGCTCCTCATACGTTGCAGCTCCTAAGAATACTGCGTGGTGATCGTTAATTAGCGGATCTCCCAATTCGTCTTTTTTGTAGCAGATATCGAAGATGGTAACCGGAGATTTAATTCCTTCTTCCACTCCCAGTCTCTGCGCCATGCTTCCTGCCGAATAGTTTCTTACTACCATTTCCAAAGGAATGATGGATACTTTTCTTACCAACTGCTCTCTTTCGTTCAGTTGTTTAATGAAATGAGTCTTAATCCCTTTTTCATTCAGATATTCAAAAATAAGAGTCGTGATCGCGTTGTTCATCTCTCCTTTAAGATCTACAGATCCTCTTTTCTGAGCATTAAATGCTGTAGCATCGTCTTTGAAACGTACCACTACTTCATTAGGATTATCGGTTGCAAAAACCTGTTTTGCCTTACCTTCGTACAACATTTCTTTCTTTTCCATTTTCTAAAATTACTTTTTATTAGATTTATATTACTTAATTAAAATTCCTGTTAAAACTGCCATTCCAAAGCTCAGAAGCGTTCCAATGAGAACGTATTCGGTTAATTTCCTCTGCTTTGCCTGAGCAAGATCACTGAATCTGAAAACAGATTTTGCAGCGACCATAAAACCTACGCCTTCCCAATGATTAACCACAATAAAGGTGAAAACCAATAAACGTTCTAAAATCCCGATATATTTTCCGGCGCTCGATAAAGATTCGGTTTGTATGTTATTCTGAGTTTCGGGAACCGGAGTCCACGAAGACAATAATATCTTGATAAAAATGGAAGCCGGTGTCGTTAAAAACAAAGCTGCCATGATGATTTTTAAAATTTCCTGATTTTTTAAAAAGTCAAAATTAAATTCATTGAAATAAAAGGAAACTCCTGCAATCACAGCAATATGCAAAGCCTGATCGGTAAAAAACCATGATTTTTTAGATTTTGCGGTCTGAAAACTCAGTTTTGCAGCATCAATAATGAAATGGGAGAATCCCACCAAAACGGCGACCCACCAAAGTTGAGTATTCCAGAGGAAAATAAAACTCAGAATGGTGTGGATGAGAACATGAAGGTACAAATATCTGCTTTTCAGCTTTTTGCTTTCCTTCTCTGCAACCCATGAATTTGGCTGAAGAATAAAGTCTCCAAATAAATGCGCCAATATGAGCTGAATAAAAACCATGCTTACAGTTCGGATATTTTTTTTCTGAAATATTGATTGGTTTCTACGATCAGTTCATAGTTTGCACGCTTCAGTCTCTGGCTTACAGAAGATTGCGAGATGGCAAACTTTTTCGCAAGATCTTCCTGCGTGATGTCTTTATTCATAATCATCTCATGAATAATTTCTGCATTGGCAACCGTCCAGGAATCAAAATCTTTAGAAGACCATTTCAGCAGAATATTAAGGTCCCGGTCTACGGAATCATTGGATGTTTTAATGGAAACGGTATGTCCGTCATTTTTCAGATCGTTCAGAAGTCTTCCGGAATGCACATAAGCCGTTCCGTTGGATTCGGTGATTTTTTCAGATGAAAAATTTTCTTCGCCAATACCTATGGCAATTCTTACGTCTAAATTTTCCTGACTTTTTATAAGTGATTTTATGGCGAGAAAACGCCAGAATACTTCATCTATCTTACATTTGAACTGAAATTCGTCTCCTCTGTAGATTTCCCATGTACCGGGAGCGCTTCCCCAATGTTCGAGAAGATTTTTAAGCTTGGTGATCCAAACCTCTGTTTCCGCGTGCTGCGAATTTATAATATCTCCGGTAATGACCGCTATCATTCTGCAAATATAAGCATTATTACTTATAAATAAAAAATATAAGCAGAAACACTTATAGATAATGATTATTAGTGAATCTGCTTATATCGATTTTATATTTATTTTCTCTTTTCAGGAAATCAAGTGCTTACTTTTTGATAAACTGATAGATTTTATCATCAATTTTCAATAAATATGTACCTGTAGATAAATTTTGAACAGAAATGCCTTTTTTGTTCTTAAATGGATTTTGTTCAGTATAAATCACTTTCCCTGATAGATCTAAAATCTGTGCTGTTTTTATATTTTCTGTTTTCCCACTTACGAAAACATGATCGTTTACAGGATTCGGATAAATTTTAAATTCATTATTCTGGGCAACAATCGCTTCTGTGGTTGCCAAGGTTCCTAAACTCTGGCAGTAATTACTTGCGTAAGAATCCCATTCCGAAATATTAAAAGTAGTTGTCGGCTGGGCGATGTTGGATTTTCTGTATAAAGACACATTCCCCAAAACCGAAGAATTATTTGTCCCCGAAACGCCTATGGCATCAACGGTTGAAGACTTGTACCTCAGTTCGAGATACTGACTTCCGGAATACGTCATCTGCGGAGCCGCCGTTACAAACTTTGCCTGATTGATCGTGTAGCAGGAGAAATTGGCATCCGGATTCAACACCACAAAAGTTTCGTTATTCTGAACAGTTCCTTCCAGCTCATAAGGATCCACAAAATAATAATTTGTTCCGCTGGTAAACTGAATGGACAGTCTGTAGTCGCTTAAATTTACAGGGTGTCCTGTTTTATTGGTGATTTCAATTCCTTTATTGTTCGAAGTTCCTTCAAGATATTTTGTTACCATTAAATCTTTGGCATAAACATCTGAAGCTAAAGTGGTAACAGAAGCGGTATTACTGTCCGGAGAAAGCAAGTATCCGTTGTCATAAGCTTTCACCGTAAACGTATACGCTGTAGAAGGCGTAAGATGATCTGCCGTGAACGTTGAATTCTTTGTTGCGCCTACCAACGTTCCGTTCTGATAAATTTTATACCCGATTACATCCGTACTCGTACTTGGAGTCCAGCTTAGTGTTGTAAAATAAGCACTGTTTTGCGCTACTGTTAAATTTGTGGGAGTTTGCGGTGCCACTGCATCTGGAGTCTGTCCCCATATCGTATTTACCCACGAAGGATTATCAATAAAAGGATTCCTGTTTTTCTGTATCCCATAAACCGCATTGTTTCTGTCGATCTCCCTTTGAGAAACAGGATCTTGCTGATGCCACTGAAGCAGCATGGCGAAATAAGCAGGATCAAAAGCCCTTTCTTCCGTTCCGTCCAAAGGATTGGTATCGGAAGCCGGATTGGCGTTATTATTAAAATTAAACGTTCCTAATTTGCCTTCATACCGTACTGCAAAGTACAGCAGACTTCTCGCAACATCCCCTTTAAATTCATTAATTGGCTCATACACTCTTCCTGTATAAGTAATTCCCGGAATCGCACAATTCCCTATTCTCGAACTGTTGGTAAACGTATAATAAATCGTAGAACCTACAATTCCGTAAGGATAATTGCTTCTCAGCTGATTGATTCTTGCATCCGTAGGAACCACATAAAACAGATCAGAATACATCGGATAATTGCTGTAAAAAGTACTTTGCGGCATCATATGTTCACGGTTCCAGCCCTGTCCTTCCGCCGAAGCACTCCCGATAATATTTGCCGTTGTATACTCATAAGCATCCGGACCTGTAGGAATTTCAGAATACATATCGAGCAGAATTGTCGTATTGCTTGGTCCGTAATCGTAATATTTATCTAAATCTGTCTGATTATAATAATTGGTAAGATCACCATAATGCCAGTTTATATTTTTCGCCGAGATGATATCATGGAGCTTCGACTTTAAGGCGTAACCCGTCAAACCTGTGGTTCCATCGTAATATCCTGCAGGAGCCTGAGCTGCAAAATAGGATGAAATCATAATAATAGGCAGTAGAAATTTTTTCATGCTTTAAAAATTGGGTGGCTAAAATAGTAAATTAATCTGCTTAAAGTTCGGAAAATTTTATTAAAATATCATTAATTTTAAGAATATAAAAAATTGAAAACTAGATTTTTGGAACGATCATCTTATGGGTTAAATAATTTTTTTGGGCGTTACGGCAATTTAATTATCTTTGGGAACTAACTATTATCTATATAAATACAGATATCTATATGAATACAGAGACTATTGACAACATCAAAATGATAGCGGAAACGGCAAGAGAATTTGCTGAAAAGAATATCAGACCTAATATTATGGAGTGGGACGAAAGCCAGACTTTTCCCAAAGATCTATTTCATGAGTTAGGAGAAATGGGCTTCATGGGGATTGTTATTCCGGAGCAGTACGGAGGTTCAGGTCTTGGTTATCATGAATATGTAACGATTTTGGACGAGATTTCGCAGGTAGACCCATCCATCGGTCTTTCTGTGGCAGCACACAATTCGCTTTGTACCAACCACATTTATGAATTCGGAAACGAAGAGCAGAGAAACAAATGGCTTCCTCAGTTGGCTTCCGGTAAAGTAATCGGAGCTTGGGGACTTACAGAACACAATACAGGTTCAGATTCAGGAGGAATGTCTACCACTGCAGTGAAGGATGGAGACGAATGGATCATTAACGGGGCAAAAAACTTCATTACCCACGCTATTTCAGGAGACATCGCTGTTGTAATGACAAGAACAGGTGAAAAAGGAGCTAAAAATAATTCTACCGCTTTCGTTTTAGAAAAAGGAATGCCCGGTTTTTCTTCCGGTAAAAAAGAAAATAAGCTGGGAATGAGAGCTTCTGAAACCGCTGAATTAATCTTTGATAACGTTCGCGTACCGGATTCTCACAGATTAGGTGAAGTAGGTGAAGGTTTCAAACAGGCAATGAAAATTCTTGACGGAGGAAGAATTTCTATCGCCGCTTTAAGTTTAGGAACTGCGAGAGGAGCTTACAAAGCTGCTTTAAAATATGCTAAAGAAAGACAGCAGTTCGGAAAATCCATTTCAGAATTTCAGGCAGTTAACTTCATGTTAGCGGATATGGCAACAGAAATTGATGCAGCGGAACTATTGATCCAAAGAGCTTCAACGTTGAAAAACGCTAAGCAAAAAATGACAAAAGAAGGAGCAATGGCAAAACTATATGCTTCTGAAGCCTGCGTAAGAATTTCAAACAATGCAGTACAGATTTTCGGAGGATACGGATATACAAAAGATTTCCCGGTAGAAAAATTCTACAGAGATTCTAAACTTTGCACCATCGGAGAAGGAACTTCAGAGATCCAGAGACTGGTTATCGGCAGAGATATTACAAAATAAATTTTAACTAAATTATTTCAAAAAAACATCAACAAATGATTAAACAGGCATTATTAGGTGAATTTTTGCATGAAGCAGAAAATACCCGAAAACTTTTACAGGCAATTCCGGACAGCGCTTTGGATTACAAGCCGTCTGAAATTAACTGGACAACAGCACAGTTGGCTTCCCACGTAGCCGAAGTTTACAACTGGTACGAAGGAACATTCAATCAGGATGTATTCGATATGGGGACATATCAATATGATAAAGGCGATATTTCCAAAGCGGAAAACATTGTTGCCAAATTTGAAGAAAATGTTGCGAAAGCCCAGAAAGCCATTGAAAGTTGGGACGAAAACACCATGATGAACGAATGGAGAATGGAAACCGGAGGAAATTCAATCTTTCCGCCAATGCCGAAAATACAGGTAATCCGTTCGTTTTTGTATAATCATTTGTACCATCATCGCGGAGAACTGGTTGTGTATTTAAGATCTACAGGAAATAAAGTTCCGGGATTGTACGGACCGACTGCAGATGATCAGTTTTAAAAATTAGAATTATCCGATTAATAATTCAATAGCATCCGTATTTTGCGGGTGCTATTTTCTTTTTTTGAGAAATTCACCAAATATTGACATTTAATGTATCGCATAATTATTTAAATGAATTATCTAAATTTTTCTTAAAAAATTTTATTTTTCATAACATATTTTTTATTAGCTTTGATATTCCACAATCAAATAGAAAACTTGTATGAGAAAACAACTATTGGTGATTGGAATGCTTGCATCAGGTATTTCATTCGCTCAGACCGACCGACTTTGGTCTGAAACGTCAGGAAAATCAGCTACTGAAATTTTTGAAAACAAATTAACTATTAACAATCCGAAAATCTACAATCTGGATATTAATGGTTTAAAAAATGCTCTTGCAAAAGCTCCCAAAAGACTAGCTGCAGGAGAAAAGTCTGAAATTATTATCTCTTTCCCGAATTCTGAGGGAAAAATGGAAAATTTTAAAGTAAGAGAAAATTCTAATTTCGATCCTCAACTGGCAGCAAAATATCCGGACATCAAATCGTATATCGGTGAAGGATTAGGAGACTCAGGTTCCACTGTTTATTTTAGCGTTTCACCTCTGGGGTTATCATCCATGGAAATTTATGGAGATAAATCAGCGGTTTTCATCGAGCCTTATTCAAAAGATCTTTCAACCTATGTTGTTTATAAAAAATCTGATAAAAAAGACGATTTAAGCAAGTTTGAATGTACCGTAATCGACGTTGCGCAAAAAGGCTTTGCAAATACAACCAATCTGGTGGCAAGACCAAATGCCGATGATGCAAAACTGAGAACATTCAGATTAGCACTTTCCTGTACCGGGGAATACGCAACGTATTTCGGAGGAACAAAAGCCAATGCTTTAGCAGCAATGAATAACACAATGACCCGCGTAAACGGTGTTTTTGAAAAAGATTTTGCAGCGAGAATGGTTTTAATCGCAAATAACGATTCAGTAATCTATACCAATGCTTCTACAGACCCTTATTCTCCTGCTTCCAGCTTAAGCAACTGGAACTCACAGCTTCAGTCTACATTAACTTCGGTTATTGGTGAAGCAAATTATGACGTCGGTCACTTATTCGGAGCTTCTGGAGGTGGCGGAAATGCAGGATGCATCGGCTGCGTTTGTACCAATGGCTCCAAAGGAAGCGGTTATACTTCTCCAGCAGATGCAATTCCTTCAGGAGATAATTTCGATATCGACTATGTAGCACACGAATTAGGGCATCAGTTCGGCGGAAACCACACCTTCTCTATGAATAACGAAGGAACGGGAGCGAATATGGAACCGGGATCAGGATCAACGATTATGGGATATGCGGGAATTACTTCTCAGGATATTCAGCCGCATTCGGATGCTTTCTTCCACGCAATCAGCATTCAGCAGATTACCAATAATATCAAAGCTAAAACCTGCCCTACAAGCACAAGTACAGGAAATTCTATTCCTACGGCAAATGCAGGTTTAGACTATACCATTCCGAAAGGAACACCGTTTATGTTAACAGGATCAGGAACAGATGCAAACGGAGATTCTTTAACGTACATCTGGGAACAAATGGACAATGCATCCTCTTCACAAACCGGAGCAAGTTCTGCGGCAAGTGCTACAAAAGCAACAGGACCAACGTTCAGATCATGGACGCCACAAACTACCCCGGTAAGATACTTCCCAAGAATGGCTTCAGTTTTGGCAGGAGCTACCACAACAGCAGGATCTGAGATTACTGTTGAAGCACTATCCAATGTAGCAAGAACGTACAATTTCAGATTTACAGTTCGCGACAACAGAGCCGGAGGTTCCGGAAATAACTCGGATGATGCAGTGATCACGGTAAACGGAACAGCAGGACCTTTCAGTGTAAGCTCTCAAAATACCGCAACAACCGTTACAGGAGGAACTTCCCAAACCGTAACATGGAATGTGGCAGGAACAACAGCGAATGGTGTAAATGCAGCCAACGTAGATATTCTTTGGTCTACGGACGGAGGAAATACATGGACTACTCTATTGGCGGGAACTCCAAACGACGGAACACAGGCGGTAACCATCCCGAATACGTCTACCACAACAGGAAGAATTATGGTAAAAGGTTCCAACCACATTTTCTTTGATGTGAATAATGCCAACATTACGGTAAATGCAGGTTCCGGAACTTCCGATACGACTGCTCCTACTGCTCCTACTCTTGCAGCTTCAGGAACAACTTCTACAAGTACCAATCTTTCATGGTCCGGAGCAACAGATAACGTAGGGGTTACAGGCTATGATGTTTATCAGGGCGCTTCATTAATAGGCTCTACCGCTTCTACTTCTTATACGGTATCCAGTTTATCTCCTTCTACTACATACAGCTTTACTGTTAGAGCTAAAGATGCAGCAGGAAATGCTTCGGTTTCCAGCAACACGGTTTCTGTAACCACTTTAGCAGGAACAGCAGTTTCTTACTGTTCTGCTTCAGCGAATAATACTGCTGATGAAAGAATAGGAAATGTAACATTTGGAAGTATTAACAATACTTCAACAGGAACGGCAGGTTACGAAAACTTCACTTCAGTTTCTACGAATGTAACAAGAGGTTCTGCTTACTCACTTTCCATCACTCCGGTTTGGACATCAACCAAATATAATGAAGCTTATGCTGTTTATATTGATTATAACAGAGACGGAGATTTCGCAGACAGCGGAGAATTGGCTTGGTCTAAAACAGGATCTACCACAAGTCCGGTAACAGGATCTATCACGATTCCTTCAACAGCAACCGTAGGAACTACAAGAATGAGAGTGATGATGCAGTACAGCTCTGTACCTACATCTTCTTGTGGAACGTATACGTACGGTCAGGTAGAAGATTATACTTTAAATATTGTATCATCAGGAAGAGAAAATATTTTAGATACAAAAGATATGATTACAGATATCCGAGTGTATCCGAATCCTGCAAAAGATATTTTAAATATTTCAAATACAACGAACGAAGAGTATAAAATCTTCGACATGGGTGGAAAACTAATCAATTCAGGAAAACTTGAAAGAGGCGCGGTAAATGTAAGCGGTCTTATTAAAGGTGCTTACATGATCCAGATTGGAGAAGTCTCTAAGAGATTCATCAAAAACTAATTGCTTCACTCAATTAAACTTTGAGGTAAAAGGCTGTCCGGAAACGGACAGCCTTTTTTATATTTAAAAACTAATAAGTGTAATTCTAAAACAATTGATACAAAATATACCATAATTATGGGATATTAATTAAAATCTTTTGAGCGTATTTTTGTCTCAAATAATTAAAAAAAATACCCATGAAAAAAACATTATTGATCTTAGGTCTGGCTACCCTCTTTTCTTGCAATCGTGAAAATGAAAATTTAGGCATAACCGAACAGTCTTATTCTTCTTCGAAAACTACCTCGTCCCGCAGTGGAGACATTGGAGCACAAAACATTGATTTTCTGCCTTACAATTCAGAATGTGAGATTGGCGAAGCAATTTTCCCAATTGATAATTTACCTTCGGCTATTATTAATCCAAATATTAAAGTAAATACTAAGTATGATCCACTTTTGACATCTCCAGATACAACTTCTCTACCGGAATTAATAATTAACTATTTAAATAATCGAGGTATCATAGTTCAACAAACACTCTTTAATAATAATACCCCTCCAGCAGGTTCTTACTTTGAAAATAATTTTTACAAGGAATTTACTTTTACTGAAGGCAAACCCACTGCTCCAGATGATAATGGCAACATTGTTCCCTTTATAACTTTTACATTTGACAATTACATGGATAATGACAAAGCTTCTATAGTTGTCCAAAACGTATATTCAAAAATTGTTAAAAATATGCCTGCTTCAGCAAAAGGCACTATAAAAGCAATAAGAATCTTTTATAAGAACGACTATATTTGCTCAAGTTCTCAATTGCAAGAAGAAAGAAGAAACCTAAAAATTCAGGTCATATACAAATTAAATTACGCAACCCATACACCGATGCTGGAACCATAAATTATTTTTAAGCAGGACATTTTGAACATATGCTGAATAGTAAAGTACTATAAAAACATTTTAATTTTATAAATGCTGTCTTTAAAAGATGGCATTTTTTTATCTTTGCCTAAATAAAAAATATTCATGGATAAAATTGATAGTCTGAACCAGGTAGCAGAATTCCACACCACGTTTAAAGCCCCTATTTTAGATACTCCTCAAATTCCTTCACCGGAAAGATGCAACCTGAGAGTTGAACTTCTTCAGGAAGAACTGAATGAACTGAAACAGGCAATTACAGATAATAATATTGTAGAAATTGCAGATGCTTTATGCGATTTGCAGTATGTTTTAAGCGGAGCGGTTCTGGAATTCGGACTTGGCAACAAATTTGTAGAGTTGTTCAACGAAGTTCAGCGTTCCAATATGTCGAAAGCCTGCGATAATGAAGAACAGGCACAGGAAACCGTTGAATTTTACAAAGCAAAAGACGTAGAATCATTTTATGAAAAATCCGGCGAGAAATTTAATGTGTACAGACAGGCAGATCATAAAGTCCTGAAAAACAAATACTACTCTCCTGCCGATTTAAAGACAATTATTGAAAAATAGTATGAAAAAATTTGTTACGAATTGTATGGCTGTTTCAGCTCTATTCATGGCAACTCAACAGCTTACTGCACAGAAAGTGGTTGTAGGACGTGAGGTTGAAACCACTGCCGACGGAAAAATGCTTTTGGGAAATCAGCTTAAAAGTAAATTTCTTGAAGCTCCCTATTCCGACTGGTATGTGAAAGAGCATGATGAATATGCTTTGGATCAGAAAGCCATCGGAGAGCTTAAAAAAGGAAAGATTAACACGTATAACATTACTGTTTTCATGGGAACATGGTGCGAAGATTCTCACAGAGATTTTCCGAGACTCATGAAAATCCTTGAAGAGGTAAAATATCCGGAAGGCAAACTCACCATTATTGCGGTAAACCGTAAAAAGGAATCTCCGAACGGCGAAGAAAGTCTTTTCAACATCCAGAAAGTTCCTACGATTATTGTTCAGAAATACGGAAAAGAATTGGGAAGAATTATCGAAATGCCTACATCAGGATACATCGAAAGAGATTTGGTGGAAATTCTGAAAAAAGATGACAGTTCTGTAATTAAAGAAATTTTTGGTAAATAAGGTTTGAGAAATATTAAAGTTTTAGTTCCGTTTTTGGCTGGTGTTGTACTGATGACGATTTTGTTTTTCAGTTTCAGATCATGCTTCAGTCTTAGTGAAAAAACCGAGAAATCAGATTATTATATTCTGACCAATCAGATTTCGAAAATGAACAAAATGGTCGTTCTTGAGCAGAACACTTCTTCCATTCAGAAAACCAAAATGGGCTATGAATTTTTAGGCAAAGAAGTTTCCAGCAACAGCATCATTACGTATACAAAAACTAACGCACAGGTTTCTTATGATCTTAACAAGATGAAAATGGAGGTAGATTCGATCAATAAAAAATTAGTGATCACCGAACTGCCCGATGCAGACATCAGAATTACGCCAAGTGTGGAAATCCAGTCGATGGACGATTCTTTTTTCAACAGAATTTCTGAAAAAGACATTAAAAACGTAACGCAGAAAGCGAAAGATACCGCTGTAAAATCCATCGATCAGAACAAGCTGAGAACGGAAGGAAGACAACAGCTAATGGAAAATCTTAATAATATTTTTGTTTTGGCAAAGGCTTTGAATTATACCATAGAAGACCAGACCGGAAAGCTGGGCATTTTAGGACTATAAAATTTAAAGTTATGCATTCAGAAGAAAAAGAAAAACAGGAATCTGCAAATTCTGCGGAAACCAAAAAGCAAAATCAGGATTTCCCCGACATTCCTGCTTCATCAGAAAAAACAAATCCGTCCGATGTAGATAAGGAAGATGTTCAGAAATCTTCTCAAAACAACAAATCCGGAAAAACGGATAATACCGACGAAAAATAAAAAGGTTCTGCTCAGTGAGCGGAACCTTTTTTAGAAAAAAAACAAATAAAAATCAAATAGGTAATATGAACTACAACTGTCAATCTGCCCCGCTTGTCAACTACCGTAACTATTTGGCTGTTGACTTACGAAGCAAAACTGACATATTTTTAAACAATAGTTGATTTTCCGAGCTTTACATTTTCAAAATTGTAATACGATTTCTCGGAATATTTAATATAATCTGCGATAAAACTTCCCACTTCGCTTGTGGAATAAGGCTGTTCAGAATTAAGATCCACCGTAACGTATTTATTCTCAATGGCATATTCTACAGATTGTCTCAATTTTTCTGCTGCCTGTTCAAGCTGTAAATAATCCAGCATCATTGCCGTACTTAAAATAGAAGCAACAGGATTTGCAATTCCTTTTCCTTTTGCCTGCGGATAAGAACCGTGAATAGGCTCAAACAAAGCATTTTTATTTCCAATGGAAGCCGAAGGAAGCAAACCGATAGAACCGCCGATTACACTCGCTTCATCCGAAATAATATCTCCGAACATATTTTCGGTAACAATCACGTCAAAATGTTTCGGATTTAAAATTAACTGCATCGCCGCATTATCTACAAACATAAAATCAAGTGCTACATCAGGATACTCTGAAGCAATTTCTTTGCAGACCTTTCTCCATAATCTTGAAGTATCCAAAACGTTCGCCTTATCAATTAAAGTTAACTTTTTTCTCCTTTTCTGAGCCTCCTGAAAAGCCATGTGAACAATCGGTGCGATTTCATCACGGTTGTATTTGCAGATATCATACGCATAACCCGCTTCCTCATCCGTAAATTTTTCGCCAAAATAAATTCCACTCACCAGTTCCCTGAAAATCTGAATATCTGTTCCTTCAATAATTTCCCTTTTCAAAGGACTTTTCTCAATTAAAGAAGCATATGTTTTCAAAGGTCGGATATTCGCAAAAAGCCCTAATTCTTTACGAAGTTTTAACAACCCTTGTTCCGGACGTACTTTGGCATCCGGATTATTATCAAAAGAAGGATCTCCGATCGCCCCGAAAAGCACCGCATCAGACGCTTTGCAGATCTCCAGTGTTTCATCCGGCAAAGGATTTCCAGTCTTATAAATCGCTTCCGCTCCCATCAATCCGTATTTAAAATCAAACTGATATTGGAATGCTTCCGCAATGGAATCTAAAATTTTAATACTTTCTGCAACCACTTCCGGCCCGATTCCGTCTCCCGAAAGCACTGCAATTTTAAAATTAGTTTTCATACACTTTTTGTGTTTTTAGTTCGAATTGTTCAATCGCCTGTTTTCTGCTGATTAAAAAATCAATATCATCATACCCATTCAGCAGACATATTTTTTTATAAGAATCTATTTCAAAACCTTCCGTCTTATCATTAAAGGTAATGGTTTGTTTTTCAACATCTACCAAAATTTCTTTTTCGGGATTTTCAGTGATTCCAGTTAAAATTTCTTTTAAAAATTCCTCAGAAACTTTTACAGGCAATAATCCGTTGTTTAAAGCATTGCCCTTAAAAATATCCGCAAAAAAACTTGAAACAACCACCTTAAAGCCATAATCCGTTAAAGACCATGCAGCGTGTTCGCGACTGCTTCCGCAACCGAAATTGTTTCCGGCAACCAGAATTTCACCGCTGTATTTTGCGTTATTCAGGACAAAATCAGGATTCGGTTCATTCGTATGAACATCGTATCTCCAGTCTCTGAAAAGATTTTCGCCAAAACCTTTTTTATCAATACTTTTTAAAAATCTCGCCGGAATAATCTGATCCGTATCTATATTTTCTACAGGCAAAGGAATTGCTCTGGATTGTATAATGACTAATTTTTGCATTTTTTTTGAGCCAAAATAGTTTTAATTATTGTTTTTTTCTTTTTCAGGAGCTATTTCCCGCTATCCACTCATACTCCTCGCTCCCTTGCTTTTGCCTTCGCTTGCTCCGGGGTAACCGTTTCTATCGGGGCTAAAAAAGTGAATGGTTAATTTCACTTTGTGAGTCAACAGTCAATTTCTAAAATTCACTATTCACTATTGACAATTCACTATTGACAATTCACTTTTAAACTTATGTGCTCTTTTTTCCGTTTAAGTATTAAGCCTAAAAAACTAAAGTGTTTAAATCTTTTGCGTCTTTTGTGGTAAAAAAAATTAGACAAGTTTTAAGTAAATTCATCTCCATCAGTTTTCAAAGACGGAAATTCTTCCTTCCACAGCAACTTTTGCAGCCGTTAACGGACTTGCCAGAATCGTTCTCGCACCTTGTCCCTGTCTTCCCTCAAAATTCCTGTTCGAAGTGGAAACACAATATTCCCCTTCCGGAATTTTATCGTCATTCATCGCTAAACACGCCGAACATCCCGGTTGTCTGATCTGGAAACCCGCTTCATTAAAAACCGTATCTAAACCTTCTTCAAAAATCTGTTTCGCAACCTGTTGAGAACCCGGAACAAGCCACGCATGAACATGATCTGACTTCCTTTTTCCTTTAACATAATTTGCCGCAGAACGGAAATCTTCAATTCTCGCATTCGTACAGCTTCCGATAAAAACATAATTCACTTTAATATCAGAAAGAGCCTGTCCCGCTTTCAAACCCATATATTTTAAAGCCTTCTCTTCAGATTCGTTCTGAGGATTCGGGATATTCTGACTGATGGAAATTCCCATTCCCGGATTGGTTCCATACGTTACCATCGGATAAATTTCCGAAGCATCGAAAGAAAATTCCGCATCAAAAACTGCTCCTTCATCGGTTTTCAAAGTTTTCCAGTATTCCAGTTTTTCTTCCCATTCCTCGCCTTTCGGTGCGAAAGTTCTTTCTTTTACGTACTCAAAAGTTGTTTCATCGGGAGCAATCATTCCTCCTCGAGCGCCCATTTCGATGCTCATATTACAAACCGTCATTCTGCCTTCCATCGACATTTCTTCGAAGACATTTCCGGCATATTCGCAGAAATACCCTGTTCCGCCGTCGGTTCCCACTTTTGAAATAATATACAAAATCACATCTTTGGGCTGAACATTTTTATTTAACTCACCATTTACGGTAATTCTCATCGATTTGGGCTTATTCAGCAGTAAACACTGGCTCGCAAAAACCTGCGCCACCTGACTTGTTCCTATCCCGAAAGCAATCGAGCCGAAAGCGCCGTGTGTAGAAGTATGGCTGTCTCCGCAAACGATGCTCATTCCAGGCTGTGTAACGCCTAATTCCGGAGCAATGATGTGAACAATTCCCTGATATTGATGTCCTAAACCATACAATTCTATGTTGTTTTTCCTACAGTTTTCCGTTAACTGCTCCACCTGATTTCTGGAGGATGCATCGCGAATCGGCTGATCCTGATCCAAAGTCGGAACATTATGATCCGCAGTCGCTACAACCTGTTTCGGTCTGAAAACTTCCAGATTTCTCGCTTCCAGTTCCGCAAAAGCCTGTGGACTGGTTACTTCATGGATGAGATGTTTATCAATATAAATAATCTGAGGTCCGTCCGAAATCGTCTCTACAACGTGCGCATCCCAGACTTTATCAAACAATGTCTTTTTTGTATTCATTCTAATTTATGTAATGGACAATCAATTCTTTTATCCTATTTTTCTTGTCACTTTTTCGATCATTGAACTTAAATCGTCATTATTGACTTCTTTCTTACCGTCAGCAATTTTCAAAAATTCCTGATACAGAAAATCCAGTTCATTTTTAGTAACTTCAAAACCGATATGCTTAAATCTGTATGCCAAAGCAGAACGTCCGCTTCTTGCTGTTAAAACAATGGTAGAAGCATTCACGCCCACTTCCGCAGGATCAATAATTTCGTAAGTTTCCCTGTTTTTAATGACTCCGTCCTGATGAATTCCGGAACTGTGCGCAAAAGCATTCGCTCCCACAATCGCTTTGTTCGGCTGAACCGGCATTCCCATCAATTCAGAAACCAAAACACTCATAGGATTGAGCATTTTGGACTGAACGTCAGTATATAATTCTAAATATGGATGCTGTTTTAAAATCATCACCACTTCTTCCAGTGCTGTGTTTCCGGCTCTTTCTCCCAATCCGTTGATGGTGCATTCTATCTGTCTTGCTCCGTTGATGACTCCTGCAATAGAATTGGCGGTTGCCATTCCCAGATCGTTGTGGCAGTGACAGGATAAGATCACGCGATCAATGCCTTTTACATTTTCTTTCAGGTATTTTATTTTTGCACCGTACTCTTCAGGAAGACAATATCCCGTTGTGTCCGGAATATTAAGCACGGTTGCCCCTGCTTTTATCACTTCTTCGCAAACTCTTGCCAGATAATCGTTGTCTGTTCTTCCTGCATCTTCCGCATAAAATTCTACATCTTCCACATACGATTTGGCATATTTTACCGCCTGAACCGCTCTTTCAACAATATCTTCCCTGTTTGAATTGAATTTAAATCTGATATGAGAATCCGAAGTTCCGATTCCGGTATGAATTCTCGGTCTTTTGGCGTATTTTAATGCTTCGGCTGCGGTATCAATATCTTTCTGATTGGCTCTCGTCAATCCGCAGACTTTCGCATTTTTTACTAATTTTGAAATCTCCGAAACCGAATGAAAATCTCCGGGACTGGAAATCGGGAAACCGGCTTCAATGACATCCACTCCCAGTTCATCCAGTTTTTCGGCTATAATTAATTTTTGCTCGGTATTTAACTTACAGCCGGGAACCTGCTCTCCATCACGCAGGGTTGTATCAAAAATTTCGACTTTTTCGGATTTCATAATGAAGTTTTTACTTAATTTTGATTCAAAACTAGAAAGATGAAACGTTTATTCATTTTCAGTTTTTATAAAAAATACAATACTCAAAATATTGTATTTTAATTTCAATTATTTGATTATCATTATTTTAAATTTTAAAAATTTACAATGGCAGAATTGCATAAAGATTTTTTATTCGTACTCATTAAATCTCTGACAACTTCAGAAAAAAGGCAATTCACCTTGTATGTAAATCGTCTCGGAATTAATGCGGATGCCAAATTTCTTCTTCTTTTTTCAGAACTGGATAAGATGAAGGAATACGATGAACATATCATCATCAACAAAAAAATTTCGACAAAACAGCAGTTATCGAACCTGAAAGCGCATCTTTACAAGCAGATTCTGGTGAGTTTACGAATGAACCCAAGTCATCAGAATTACAGAATTCAACTGCGTGAACAGCTTGATTTTGCGAATATTTTATACCAAAAAGGGCTCTATAAACAGGCTTTAAAAATTTTAGACAAAGCAAAACAGACTGCTTTAGAATTGGATGAAAAAAGTATTGCTTCGGAAATTATTGATCTGGAAAAAGTAATTGAATCCCAGTTCATTACCCGAAGTATTGAAGGTCGAGCCGATGAACTGATCAGACAGTCTACAGAAATCAGCAAACAGAATCATTATGCGACAGAATTATCCAATCTTTCGCTGAAACTGTACAGCGAAATGCTTACAAAAGGTTATGTAAAAAACGATGAAGACCGTGCGGAAATTATGAAAATTTTCAATGCGCAGATTCAGAAAATCAATTTTGAAAAGCTGAATTTTACGGAGAAATTATGGTATTTTAAAGCGCACGTCTGGAAAAACCAATTGCTTCAGGAATATAAATATACGTTGAAATATGCTTTTCAATGGGTGGATTTATTTCACAAAAATCCTGAAATGATCGTGAGTCATCCCGTTTGGTACATCAAAGGAAATACCTACCTGCTGAAAATCTTATTCCTTTACGGAAATATTGATATTCTTGAGGAAAGTTTTAAGGATTTTAATGAAGTGGTTCATTCTTCAAGTTTTGCTCAAAATGAAAACCTGCAATCACTTATTTTTCTGACGCATTACAATACTTTAATGAACATTCACTTTGTGAAAGGTGAATTCTTTTCCGGCTCGAAATTAATTCCTGAAATCGAGCTGAAAATGGAAAAGCTCCGTGATAAAATTGATGAGCATCATTTTATGATTCTTTATTTAAAAATGGCAGCGATGTTTTTTGGAAGCAAAAAATTTGAGGAATCCATCAGTTATTCATTAAAAGTGATCGAATCGAAGGGAAATGTTCAGGAAGATTTACTGTTCCACACCCGAATTTTGATTCTGATGGCGAAACACGAATCCGGAAACGATGAAGATTATGATGAATTTATAAAAGCAACTTTAAAATTCACCAAAAAGATGAAAAAACCGGATGAATTTCATTTTGAAAGCATTCATTTTTTCAAAAATCTGAATAATATAACACCAGACAAACAATTGGAATCTTTCAAAAAATTTGATGAAAAATTAACTCTTTTTTCTGAAAATGAATACTACAGAAGGTCTTTGCTGTATATAGATATTCACGGTTGGGTACAGTCTAAAGTGAGAAATGTGGATGTTATTGAGATTATTAAAGAAAAAGTACGGTACAAAAGAAAGCATCAGTCATAATTTAACCTATTCATAATTAGACCGTTGGTTAAACGTTAATTATTTATAACGGTATTCTGAGATTTTTCGTATTAAATCTCGTCTCAAAAATGCGTGAAAGTAGTATTTTAAATAAAAAATCCGTATTTTTGCATCTTAAAATTTCTTAGTAAACAATGATAAAAATTACACTTCCAGACAATAGTGTCAGAGAATTCGAGGCGGGAGTTACTCCGCTAGATGTGGCAAAATCTATAAGCGAGGGATTGGCTAGAAATACCATTTCCGCAGTTGTAAACGACAAACAAGTAGAGACGACCACACCTATAACCACGGATGCTACGGTACAATTGCTTACCTGGAATGATGATCTTGGAAAGAAAGCTTTCTGGCATTCTTCTGCCCACCTTTTGGCGCAGGCAATCCTTGAGTTTTATCCTAATGCTAAGTTAACCATTGGTCCTGCCATCGAAAAAGGATTCTATTATGACGTAGATTTCGGGGACGAAAGTTTATCTGATAAAGATTTCGAAAAGATCGAAAAGAAGGTTTTGGAAAATGCTAAAAAAGGATCTACATTCTCTTTATATCCGGTTTCTAAAGAAGAAGCTTTAAAAGTGTATGCAGACAATCCTTATAAAGTGGAACTGATCTCTAATCTTAATGATGGAGAAATCACTTTCGTAACGCATGATAACTTTACAGATCTTTGTCGTGGAGGACACATTCCGAACACAAGTATTGTAAAGGCAATGAAGATTTTAAATGCTGCCGGAGCATACTGGAGAGGAAATGAAAAAAATCCTCAGTTAACAAGAGTTTATGGTATTTCTTTCCCAAAACAGAAAGATTTAACAGAATATCTTGAACTTTTAGAGGAAGCTAAAAAAAGAGACCACAGAAAACTGGGTAAAGAACTTGGAATTTTCGCTTTCTCTGAAAAAGTAGGTCAGGGATTACCTTTATGGTTGCCAAAAGGAGCTGCTTTAAGAAAAAAATTAGAGAATTTCCTTTCTGAAGCTCAGAAAAAAGCAGGTTACGAATTTGTAATTTCTCCGCATATCGGTGCGAAGGAATTGTATGTAACTTCCGGTCACTGGGATAAATACGGAGCCGACAGCTTCCAGCCGATTAAAACACCGAATGAAGGAGAAGAATTCATGCTGAAGCCGATGAACTGTCCGCATCACTGTGAAATTTACAAAACTTCACAATGGAGCTACAGAGATCTGCCTAAAAGATATGCAGAATTCGGTACCGTTTACAGATATGAGCAAAGTGGTGAGCTTCACGGTTTAACGAGAGTTCGCGGATTTACTCAGGATGATGCGCATTTGTTCTGTACTCCGGATCAGTTAATGGATGAATTTAAGAAAACAATTGATTTGGTTCTATATGTTTTCGGTTCATTAGGTTTTGCTGATTTTACTGCGCAGATTTCTTTAAGAGATCCTGAAAATAAAGAAAAATACATCGGAACCGACGAAAACTGGGAGAAAGCAGAAAATGCAATCGTAACAGCAGCAACGGAAAAAGGATTGAATACAGTAACTGAATATGGCGAAGCCGCTTTCTACGGTCCTAAACTGGATTTCATGGTGAAAGATGCTTTAGGCAGAAAATGGCAGCTTGGAACGATTCAGGTGGATTATAACTTACCGGAAAGATTCGATCTTTGGTACACAGGAAGCGATGGCGAAAAGCACAGACCGGTAATGATTCACAGAGCGCCGTTTGGTTCTATGGAGAGATTCATTGCGATTCTTATTGAAAATACAGCGGGAGATTTCCCATTGTGGCTGGCTCCTGATCAGTTTATCATTCTTCCGATCAGTGAAAAATACGTAGATTATGCTAAAAAAGTTTCTCAATTACTGGAAAATCACGATATTAGCGGATTAATTGACGACAGAAACGAAAAGACGGGTAAAAAGATCCGCGATGCCGAATTAAAGAAGATTCCATTCATGATTGTAGTGGGAGAAAATGAAGAAAAGGATGGCACAATTTCTGTAAGAAGACGTAGCGAAGGCGATTTAGGAGTAATGAAGATCGAAGATTTCGTTGCTTATTTTAAAGAACAGTCAAAAACAGGATTTGAGTTTAACGCTTAAATCTGAAAGAATATGATTCTGAATAACTGAAAATTACTTTTTATTCAGAATGATTGATAAAAATAGAAGTTAACCAATAAAATTATAATACAATAGCACAAAGATTTAACAACAGGGGCCCACAGAGACGTCCGGTACAGGAGGACGCACACTTGATCAACGATAAAATTCGTGTGAGAGAGCTTCGTTTGGTGGGCGATAACGTAGAGCCGGGAGTTTATCCTACTGATAAGGCAAGACAGATTGCGCAGGAGCAGGAATTGGATCTTGTAGTAATCTCCGATAAGGCTGAACCGTTTATTGCAAGGATTCTGGACTATAAAAAGTTCTTATACGAGCAAAAGAAAAAGCAGAAGGAATTAAAAGCTAAGCAGGTAAAAGTAGTTGTGAAAGAAATCCGTTTCGGACCTCAGACAGATGAGCACGATTACGAATTCAAAAAGAAACATGCTGAGAAATTCCTTGAAGAAGGTTCAAAATTAAAGACCTACGTATTTTTTAAAGGACGTTCGATTATCTTTAAAGACCAGGGAGAAATCTTACTTTTAAAACTTGCTCAGGAATTGGAGCACGTTGGGAAAGTAGACCAGCTTCCTAAGCTTGAAGGAAAAAGAATGATTATGATGATGAGTCCTAAAAAACCAGCTAAATAATCTACAGCCGGATCTACGGATCTGAAACTAAAATATACAGCCTCAAATTATTTTTGAGGCTTTTGCTTTTATAGCAATTTAATTTTAATGAATCAGATTAAAGTTATGTTATAAAATTTACATTAATTATTAAATATTTTTTAATTTTTAACATAGATCAAGATTATTCATTTAATTTACTACTACATTTGCTTTAGAAAATAAGACAACAGTCAACTTATTTAAGAATTAAAATTGAATAACAAATTAAACAACAAAGCAATGAGTACATTAAAATTAAAAGACGGAACAGAAATTTTTTATAAAGATCAGGGAGAAGGACCAGTATTGATGTTTCACCATGGATGGCCTTTATCTTCTGATGACTGGGATGCACAGGTGATCTTCTTTTTGCAGAGAGGTTACAGGGTAATTGCTCACGACAGAAGAGGTCACGGACGTTCCAGCCAGAATATTTATAATCATACGATTGAACAATATGCTTCTGATGCCGCAGAATTGGTAGAATTTCTGGATCTGAAAGATGTTATCCATATCGGACATTCTACAGGAGGTGGTGAAGTGATCCGCTATGTAAACAAATATGCCAACGGAAGAGCAAAAAAAGCAGTATTGATAAGCGCTGTTCCTCCGGTAATGGTAAAAAGCGAAAACAATCCGGATGGCGTTCCGATGGAGGTTTTTGACAACATCAGAGATCAGACTTTAAATAACAGAAATCAGTTTTTTATGGATTTAACGGTTCCTTTCTACGGTTACAACAGAGAAGGTGCCGTAGTGAAGCAAGGTGTACAGACCAACTGGTGGAGACAGGGAATGATGGGAGGAATTGTGGCTCATTATGACGGAATCAAAGCTTTTTCTGAGACAGATTTTACAGAAGACCTGAAAGCTGTTGATATTCCGGTACTGTTGCTGCACGGTGAAGACGACCAGATTGTGCCTATTGAAAATTCCGCTATAAAATCTGCTAAACTATTGAAAAACGGTAAGCTGATTACTTATCCGGGATTCCCTCACGGAATGCCTACTACTGAACATCAAACGATTAATAAAGATCTTCTGGAGTTTATTGAGGCTTAATTTTTTCGACATACATAATACATATAAGTAAAAGCAGCAATCAGAGTATTATGGTTGCTGTTTTTTATTTCAAGCGGCTTTGCCGGAACTTTTCAGTAATTTTTATTCAAAAATATTTACAAAGTTTGTCATCCTGAAAGGATACCAACAATACATTGAAATACTGTGTTTAGATGCTTTCAGTATGACAGATATTATGGATATTCGTTTACTATTTATATTGGGAACTGCCACTCTAGCCCTGATTGGAACGACATCCTTTTTGGTTGCGGGCGGAGCTAAGCGGAGTCCGCAACCAAAAAGATACAGTGGAAAGCAGGAAACAGCTTCAAATAAAATTTATCTCACAAAACGGTAATATATAAAGCTTCATACACTTCCCTATTCTATTCAAAAAATCTTTTTCAAATCTCGAAATTTTTCTGTAATTTTGCAGACTATTATTCCGGGCAATCGGAAATAGCCAAAACAGATATTGATAACAAAACAATAAAAAGCAAAACAATGCCAAAATTAAAAACGAAATCAGGTGCTAAGAAACGTTTTGCTCTTACCGGATCTGGTAAGATCAAAAGAAAGAACGCTTACAAAAGCCACATCTTAACGAAGAAAGAAACGAAGCAGAAGAGAAATCTTACTACGACTTCTTACGTTGCTGCTGTGGACGAGAAAAGCGTATTGCGTCAATTAGCAATTAAGTAGTTTTTATAAATCTATAGTCGGTTTATAAGAATTCAAACAAATTCAACATTTTAACCCTGAAATGGAGCCGCTAAGAGTAATGAAATAATTACCGCACATTTCAAAAAAACAATTTAAATTATGCCAAGATCAGTAAATTCGGTAGCTTCAAGAGCTAGAAGAAAGAAAATTTTTAAGCACGCTAAAGGTTATTTCGGAAGAAGAAAGAACGTTTGGACGGTAGCTAAAAACGCGGTAGAAAAAGCAATGCAATATGCTTACCGTGGTAGAAAAGAGAAGAAAAGAAACTTCAGAGCACTTTGGATCACTCGTATCAACGCGGGAACCAGAGAGCACGGAATGTCTTACTCTCAGTTTATGGGGGCTCTTAAAAAGAACAACATTGAGCTTAACAGAAAAGTTTTAGCAGATTTAGCAATGAATCACCCTGAAGCTTTCAAAGCAGTTGTAGATCAAGTAAAATAATGTAAAATTTTTGTTATCAATATAAGTCCCAGGTTTTTTGCTTGGGATTTTTTTATTATTTACATTTGCGTAATATTATTAAATTTATAAAATTTTCCTTTAAAGTGAAAAAAATAACTACTCTTCTGCTGTTTTCATTAGGAACATATGCATTTCAGGCTCAAAGTTTTATTCAGGCTTATCAGAACAGAGCCAATTTGGTTACCCAGTCCAATATAACAACGTTACTTCAGGAATTTGGGAATCTTGGCGTAAAAACAACGGGTTCTACTGCCAATACCAATGCTCTGAACTGGCTTAAAGCAAAATATCAGTCTTACGGTTATACAGCAAGTCAGATCGTAGAAGATCCGTTTACTTTCGGAAGTTCTACAAGTTCTAAAAATTTAATTATTACCAAAACAGGAACCGTTTATCCGAATACGTACGTTATTATTTGTGGGCATTACGACACGATTACCGGTCCCGGAGTAAGCGATAACGGAAGCGGAACTTCTATTATCCTGGAAGCGGCAAGAATTTTAAAAGACATTCCGACAGAGTATTCTATTAAATTTATCCATTTTTCCGGTGAAGAACAGGGATTACAGGGAAGTGCACATTATGTAAACAGTGTGGTTTTCCAGAACAGTGTCCGTCAGTTAAACATCAAACTGGTTTTTAATTTAGATCAGGTAGGTGGAAAAATAGGCAATTCTAATGTTGCCATCAATTGTGAAAGTGACCAAAGCGGACAAACAGGAAACAATGCAGCTTCTCTTTCCGTTACACAGCAGCTTGCAGCATGTACAACGCTGTATTCACCATTACAGACGGTAATGTCGAACGCCTACTCTTCCGATTATATGCCTTTTGAAGCAAAAGGAGACATTATTACAGGCTTTTACGAAACGGTAAGAAGTTATAATGAACATACCGTAAACGATACTTTTGCCAATGTAGACCCCACTTATGTTTTCAACGTAGGAAAGGCGGCTGTAGGAGCTTTACAGCATTTTGCAACAGCCTCTACAAGTTTACTGGCTACGGACGAAAAAGCGGTAAATCATTTAGAATCTGTAAAAGTCTATCCCAACCCGACAAAAGACTTTTTAAATATTGAGCTTCCAAAAGATGTTAAAAACTTCAGTCTAGAAATTTCGGATATGAACGGAAGACTTATTTTAAATAAGGAAAACGAAACTAAGGTAAATGTTTCAGGATTAACAAACGGAACGTATATCGCAACGATTAAAACAAAAGACCAAAAAGCGGTAAGAAAAGTTATTATCGGAAAATAATCTTTTGGTCTGCATAACAATTAAAATCCTGAACTTTTGTTTAGGATTTTTTTATTGTTACATTTGCACATTATTATTAAAAATATAAAAATTGATCATCAAGTGAAAAAAATCCCTACATTTCTGCTCTTTTCTTTATCTGCTTTCAGTTTAAATGCGCAATCTTTTATTCAGGCGTATCAGGACAGAGCCAATATGGTAACCCAGACCAATATTACTACAAATTTACAGGAATTTGCCAATTTAGGGATCAAAACAACAGGTTCTACAGCCAACAACAATGCATTCAACTGGCTTAAAAATAAATATCTGGCTTTCGGATATTCTGCAGCCCAGATTTCGGAAGATGCTTTCACTTATAACGGCAACAGTTCAAAAAATTTAATCATAACTAAAACAGGAACGGTTTATCCTAATAAATATGTTATCATTTGCGGACATTTCGACAGTATTAACGGTCCCGGAGTAAACGACAACGGAAGCGGAACCTCCATTATTCTGGAAGCTGCAAGAATTCTTAAAAATGTTCCTACGGAATATTCGATTAAATTTATTCATTTTTCAGGCGAGGAACAGGGGCTGATTGGAAGCTCGCATTATGTAAACAATGTTGTATATCAGAATAATATCAAACAATTAGATATCAAATTGGTGTTTAATCTGGATCAGGTTGGCGGAAAAATGGGCAATAACAACAATACGATCTATTGTGATGAAGATCAGGGAGGTTTATCCGGTAACAACGCAGCATCATCAGATGTTACCCAGCAATTAAGAAACTGTACGGCTCTCTATTCTCCGCTTTTAACAGCGGTAGATCCGGCTGAAGATACAGATTATATTCCTTTTGAGGGAAAAGGTGAAGTAATTACAGGCTTTTTTGAAAGAATCAGAAGTAATTATCCTCATACTTCAAACGATACATTTGCCAACACAGATCCTGTTTATATCTACAATGTCGGAAAAGCTTCTGTTGGTGCTTTGCAGCATTTTGCAGTAGCATCAGCTTCTTTATTAAAAACAGAAGAACTACTTTCCAACAATCCATTGGAATTAATAAAAATCTATCCCAATCCGGCGAAAGATTTTTTAAATGTTGAACTTCCGAAAGACGTTAAAAACTTCAGTCTTGAGATTTCGGATATGAACGGCAGACTTGTTTTAAACAAACAGAATGAAACGAAAGTAAATGTTTCAGGACTAACAAACGGAACGTATATCGCAACGATTAAAACAAAAGACCATAAAGCGGTAAGAAAAATAATGATCGGAAAATAATTTTTGATTCTCTATAAAATTAAAATCCTGAACTTTTGTTTAGGATTTTTTTATTATTACATTTGTATACCAATCAAATTACAAAAATTAATATCAAAATGAAAAAGACTTCTACATTTCTGCTGTTTTCTTTATCTGCTTTAAGCTTCAATGCACAATCTTTTATTCAGGCTTATCAGGACAGAGCTAATATGGTGACACAGACCAATATTACTACAAACTTACAGAATTTTGCCAATCTAGGGATTAAAACCACGGGTTCCACAGCAAATAATAATGCTTTCAACTGGCTTAAAAATAAATATCTGGCTTTCGGATATTCTACAGCCCAGATTTCGGAAGATGCCTTCACTTACAACGGCAAAAGTTCAAAAAATTTAATCATAACTAAAACAGGAACCGTTTATCCTAACAAATACGTTATCATTTGCGGACATTTCGACAGTATAAACGGTCCCGGAGTAAACGACAATGGCAGCGGAACATCCATCATTCTGGAAGCTGCAAGAATTTTAAAAGACGTTCCTACAGAATATTCAATTAAATTCATCCATTTTTCAGGTGAAGAACAGGGGCTAATTGGAAGTTCACATTACGTAAATAACGTTGTTTATCAAAATAATATTAAGAAATTAGACATTAAATTAGTCTTTAATCTGGATCAGGTTGGCGGAAAAATGGGCAATAATAACAATACGATCTATTGTGATGAAGATCAGGGAGGTCTGTCGAGCAATAATGCAGCTTCAGCAAACGTTACACAGCAATTGCGAAACTGTACCGCTTTATATTCTCCTCTTCTAACGGCGGTAGATCCGGCTGAAGCTACAGATTATATTCCTTTTGAAAGAAAAGGCGAAATTATTACAGGCTTTTTTGAAAAAATAAGAAGTAATTATCCTCATACTTCAAACGATACATTTGCTAATACAGATCCTGTTTATATTTATAATGTAGCAAAAGCTTCTTTGGGAGCTTTACAGCACTTTGCAGTAGCAGCAAATTCTTTGCAGAAAAAAGAAGTGTTACTTTCTGGAAATTCTATAGAATCTATAAAGATCTATCCCAATCCTGCGAAAGATTATTTAAATGTCGAACTTCCTGAAGATGTTAAAGATTTCAAGCTTGAAATTTCAGATATCAATGGCAGGCTTGTTTTAAATAAGGAAAATGAAGCAAAAGTAAATGTTTCAGAATTACCAAACGGAACGTATATCGCAACAATTAAAACAAAAGACCAAAAAGCGGTAAGAAAAATAATTATTGGAAAATAATCAACGGTCAAGCAAAATTCTGAGCTTTTCCTCAGGATTTTTTATTTCTATATTTGTAAAATAGTAAACTAATTTCCAATATGAATTTCAAAAAATTAACAGCCATTTTTCTTTTTTCGGTAACAGCCGTTGGATTTCAGGCACAAACATTTATTCAGACTTATCAGGACAGAGTTAACTTATTAAAAAAAGAGGACATCGTATCTAATTTAAAGGAATTTGAAAAACTGGGTGTTAAAACCACAGGTTCTGTAGAAAATGACAACGCCCTGAACTGGATCAAAAATAAATATTTATCTTACGGATATTCCGAAAACCAGATAGAAGAAGATCCTTTTTCCATAGGAAAATTAAAATCTAAAAACCTGATCATTACTAAGAAAGGAACCTTATATCCTGACAAATACATCATTATTTGCGGGCATTTCGACAGTATTAACGGTCCCGGAGTCAACGATAACGGAAGCGGAACGTCCATCATTCTGGAAGCCGCAAAAATCCTGAAAGACATTCCAACTGAATATTCCATTAAATTCATTCATTTTTCAGGAGAAGAGCAGGGATTGTACGGAAGCAGACATTATGTAAATGAAGTCGTTTATCAGAACAAAACCAGGCAGATTGATATAAAAATGGTCTTCAATCTGGATCAGGTTGGTGGTAAAAAAGGGATGTTCAACGATACCGTATTTTGTGATGAAGATCAGGGAGGAAACTCAAAAAATAATGAAGCTTCTAAACAGGTTACCAAAGAATTGATGACCTGCACAACTTTATATTCTCCATTACAGGTAAAAATCGATCCCGCAGAAGATACCGACTACATCTCTTTTGAAAAAAAGGGTGAAGTAATCACCGGATTTTTTGAATATCTCAGAAGCGATCTTCCTCATACTGCGGATGATACTTTTGCGAATACTGATGTTCAGTATGTTTTTAATATTGGTAAAGCGGCAATCGGAGCATTGCAGCATTTCGCTGTCGCATCGAAAAAATAGAGATAATCAAATTGTTCTAAAAAAGCCAGCCGAAAAATCCGACTGGCTTTTCATTTATCCGGCTCTTGTACCGCCTTTTGCAGTATCAGAATTAGGAGGTTTTACTTCTTTTACTTTTCCCTTTTCAGGGTTAATTTTTCCTTTACTTTCCGGTTCGGTTTTGGATTGCTGATTTTCATTGTTGTCTTCTTTCATGGGATAATTTTTTAATGAATTGTATTTAAAACACATAAGTGACAAAAATAAGCTGAAATTTCATTTAAAACAGTTAAAAAAATCTTCGATTTTATTCTTCTGATAGCTTTGAATATTCTAATTCTTGCAACATAATGGTCTTTTGCCTCTTTTGCGGTTGATTCTTAATGAGTTTAGAGATAAAAATACAACTTTATCGGTTTCTGGAAAGCAAAATTTCTTCGATATCTTTCAGTGTAAAATTCTTGGCTTTCAGTAAAATCAAAAGGTGATACAGCAGATCTGCCGCTTCATTTTTAAATAAATCATCATTGCTGTCTTTGGCTTCGATCACCACTTCTACGGCTTCCTCTCCCACTTTCTGAGCCATTTTATTAATTCCTCTCTGAAATAATGAATACGTGTAAGAACCTTCGGTTTTTTCATCAATTCTTTGGCTTATTTTTTCTTCCAGTTCATACAGAAAACCTTTAGAATCTTTATCGCCAAAACAACTGAAACTTCCGGTGTGGCAAACAACATTCGTAGGAATTGCCTTAATTAAAACCGTATCCTGATCGCAGTCTGTCGAAATATTTTTAACCTTTAAAAAATTTCCGGACTCCTCACCTTTTGTCCAGAGTCGGTTCTTGGAACGGCTGAAAAAAGTTACAATTCCTTCTTTTTTGGTTTTTTCAAAAGCTTCTTCATTCATGTAACCCAACATTAAAACCTGTAACGTTCTGTCGTCCTGAATAATCACCGGAACCAAACCTTCACTTTTATTAAAATCGATATTCATCGTACTGCAATTTTTTTAATTTTCAAATTATTTTTAAGATCCTGAATCTGTACTTCTCCAAAATGGAAAATACTTGCCGCCAAAGCTCCTGTTGCTTTGGTCTGATTAAAAACTTCCTCAAAATCTTCCATTTTTCCTGCACCTCCGGAAGCAATGACAGGAATATTGATACTTTCGGAAATTAACTTCGTTATTCTGAGATCAAATCCGTTTTTTGTACCATCGCCATCCATTGAAGTAAGAAGAATTTCTCCTGCTCCCAGTTCTTCTGCTTTCTTTGCCCAGTCTAATGTTTTCAGATCCGTTATTTCCCTTCCTCCTTTCACATGAACCCAATCGGATCCGTTCACTAATTTCGTATCAATTGCAACCACAACACACTGGCTTCCGAATTCTTTTGACAACTCTGAAATTAAAGCCGGATTTTTAACCGCCGAAGAATTGATACTGATCTTGTCTGCTCCTGCTTCCAAGAGTCTTCTTACATCTTCCACCGTAGAAATTCCTCCACCGACCGTAAAAGGAATACTTAATTCTGCTGCGATTTTCTGTACCAGTCCGGCAAAAGTTTTCCGTTCTTCTATCGTTGCGGTAATATCCAGAAAAACCAGTTCGTCTGCGCCTTCTTTTTCATATCTTTTGGCAAGTTCTACAGGATCTCCCGCATTTCTTAATCCTTCAAAATTAATTCCTTTTACCGTAGTTCCGTCTTTGATATCCAGACACGGAATGATTCTTTTTTTAAGCATTTTCAATAAAATTTTGGAGTTGCTGCAAACTGATTTTTCCTTCATAAATTGCCTTTCCTATAATTGTTCCGGAACAGCCGATCTTTTTCATCTGTCCGACATCTTCAATACACGAAATTCCGCCGCTTGCAATTAACTGAACTGCTGTCTTTTCTACAATTTCTCTGTACAATTCATCCGATGCGCCCTGAAGCATTCCGTCTTTGGAAATATCCGTGCAGATCACGTTTTTAATTCCTTTATTTTTATATTTGAGAATAAAATCAATCACATCCAGTTCGCTTTCTTCCAGCCAGCCCGAAGTTTTTATCTTACGGTTTTCGCAGTCGGCTCCGAGAATAATTTTTTCCGGACCATATTTTTCAATCAGATCAAAACAGAAATCGGGATCCTGAACCGCAATACTTCCAATCGTAATCTGCTTTGCTCCCGAACTGAAAGCTATCTCAATGTCTTCAAGAGTTTTCAGTCCGCCCCCGAAATCAATTTCCAGAGAAGTTTCTTTCGCAATGGTTTCTAAAACTTTTTGGTTAACAATATGCTTAGATTTTGCACCGTCAAGATCCACCAAATGAAGATATTGTATGCCAAAACTTTCAAATTCTTTGGCGACTTCAAGCGGATTTTCATTATATATTTTTTGGGTATCGTAATCTCCTTTCGACAGCCGGACGCATTTTCCGTCGATAATGTCTATAGCGGGAATAATTTTCATATTCAGTTTTATTGTTTTAAAAAGTTTTCCAGTAAACGGCTTCCAACATCTCCGGATTTTTCGGGGTGAAACTGCATCGCATAAAAATTATCTTTTTGCAGAGATGCACTGAACGGCAGAATATAATCGCAGATCGATGTCGTATTTTCAGATAATTCGCAATAGAAACTGTGAACGAAATACACATCGCTGTTTTCTTCAATCCCTGAAAATATTCCGGATTTAAAATCTGAAATCGTATTCCATCCCATGTGCGGAACAATATTCTTTGCAGGAAACTTTTTTACATCGATATCAAAAATTTCCATCCCGACTGTATTTCCTTCTTCATTATTTTTACACATGAGCTGCATTCCCAGACAAACGCCTAAAACAGGCTGTTTTAAAGTAGGAATTAACTGATCCAGACCTTTTTCCTTTAACAATTTCATGGTGGAAGATGCTTCACCCACTCCCGGAAAAATCACTTTGTCGGCTTTTCTTATCAGGTCAAAATCATCCGTAACAATAGATTCTACCTTCAGTCTGTTTAATGAATTCTGCACGGAACTGAGATTTCCGCCGTTGTATTTGATGATGGCAATCATTATAAACTTCCTTTGGTTGATGGTAAATTAAAATTCTTATCCGTCTGTTTTACTGCCATTTTTACCGCTTTGGCAAATGCTTTAAACACAGATTCGATCTTGTGGTGTTCGTTATCACCTTCCACTTTAATGTTGAGATTACACTTTGAAGAATCGGTGAAGGATTTAAAGAAGTGATAAAACATTTCAGTCGGAACATCGCCAATTTTCTCACGTTTGAAATCCGCTTCCCACATTAACCACGGTCTTCCTCCGAAATCAATCGCAACTTGCGCCAAACAATCATCCATCGGAAGCAGAAAACCATAACGTTCAATTCCTTTTTTCTTTCCTAAAGCTTTTAAAACAGCTTTTCCAAGAACAATTCCCGTGTCTTCAATCGTGTGGTGTTCATCAACCTGCAAATCTCCCTTGACATTAATTTTTAAATCTAAATTTCCGTGTTTGGAAATCTGTTCGAGCATGTGATCAAAAAAGTGTAATCCGGTTGAAATTTCAGAAGCTCCGCTTCCATCAAGATTGACTTCAATTTCAATATCAGTTTCATTGGTCTTTCTTGAGACTTTGGCTTTTCTCGGAATATTCGTCAAAAACTGTGCAATTTCACTCCAGTTTTCCGTCGTTAAATCGGCTTCTTCATTCTGAACTTTACTGATCAATATGGATTTTGAGCCTAAGTTTTTCGCCAACTGAATATCTGTAAGCCGGTCTCCGATCACAAATGAATTTTTAAGATCGTAATCTCCGTAAATATATTTCCCCAACATTCCGGTTCCCGGTTTTCTTGTGGGCAGGTTTTCGCTTTCAAAACTTCTGTCAATCAGAATATCACTGAAAACAATTCCTTCATTTTCAAAAGCTTTTAACATTTTTTCCTGTGGTTTGATGAAATCCTCATAAGGAAAACTTTCGGTTCCCAGACCATCCTGATTGGTTACCATTACCAGTTCAAAATCAAGTTCTCTGGCAATTCTGGAAAGATTTTGGAAAACTCCGGGATAAAATTCCAGTTTTTCAAGAGAATCAACCTGAAAATCAATGGGCGGTTCTAAGATTAAAGTTCCATCACGGTCTATAAATAATACTTTTTTCATTTTACTTTTCTTTTACTTTTTCTACACCTAACAGGTTTTTAAAAATCTGTCAGGTTTCAGATTTAATTAAATACTTTTTAAGACGTTAATCAGCTTATTGTTTTCTTCTCTATTACCCACATTAATTCTAATGCAATCCGGAATCTGCGGACTTCTTTTGCTCGTCAGAATTTCATTTTCCAGCAATTTCCGGTACACCTTATTTACGTTTTCAAACTGAATCAGGAAGAAATTAGCATCGGTTGGAAATATTTTTTTTATACAATTTACCATCTCTAATTCATTTCCTAACCAAGAGATTTCATTTAAAGTATTTTCTATATTTGAATTTATAATCTCTTTATTAATAATAAGTTCTGATATTTTATTTAAACTTAAAGAATTAACATTGTATGGAGATTTCACCGTATTGATCAGTTGAATAATCTCTTGTGAAGCATATGCAATTCCGACTCTTGCTCCTGCCATTCCCCAAGCTTTTGAGAAGGTTTGAAGAACGATAAGATTGGGAAACTTCTCCAACAGTTCAACACACGATTTCTTTCCTGAAAATTCAATATACGCTTCATCAACCACAACAATTCCCTCAAAATTCTGAATGTAAAATTCAATATCTTCGATTGAATTTCCGGTAGGATTATTGGGCGAACATAAAAAGAAAACTTTTGGTTTTTCTTCGTTTGAGATTTTTAAAAACTCTTCTTTATCGATTTCAAAATTTTTATTCAGATTCAGTTTGACCACTTTATTTTCATTCACCGAAGCATAGAATCCGTACATCGCAAAAGAAGGATTCATCATCAGAACAGCATCTTTTTTCGGTTCACAAAAAACTTTCACGATAAGATCAATCAGTTCATCGCTTCCGTTTCCAACTGCAATCTGCTTAGCCGAAACATCTTTCAAAACTGCCAATTTTTGTTTCAATTCTTTTTGAGTAGAATCCGGATAACGGTTCAATTCTCCGAACGCGCTTTCATTCGCATCCAGAAAAACAGGGTTTTCAAATGTATTGTTGTCCCTGAAACTCACATAAGGCTGCAATTCCAGAATATTTTTTCTTACTAAATCTTTGATATTAAATTCTTTCATTCTGTTCTTTTAATCTGATACTTACTGCATTTTTGTGAGCGAATAATCCTTCTGCTTCCGCCATTATTTCAATGGTTTTTCCTAAATTTTTCAATCCCTGTTCCGACAGATTCTGGAAAGTAATTTTCTTAACAAAACTGTCAAGAGAAACCCCGCTGTAATTTTTCGCAAAACCGTTCGTAGGAAGGGTGTGATTGGTTCCACTCGCGTAATCTCCCGCACTCTCACAAGAATAATTTCCTAAGAACACAGAACCTGCATTCTGAATTTTCTGAATATAATTTTCAAAATCATTAACGGCTAAAATCAAGTGTTCCGGAGCGTACAAATTGCTGAATTCCAAAGCTTCATTAATTGAATTCAGTAAAATAAAGTAGCTGTTTTTCAAAGATTCTGTTGTCATTTCATTTCTTGGAAGTGCTTCAAGCTGTTTTTGGGTTTCCAGAATGGTTTCATTAAGAATTTTCTCGTCTATGGACAGGAAAATCACCTGACTGTCGCTTCCGTGTTCTGCCTGAGAAAGCAAATCTGCTGCACAGAATTCAGGAACTGCTTTTTCGTCGGCAATCACAAGAACTTCACTCGGTCCGGCAGGTATATCGATGGCAATATTGTAGTTTTGTGCATATTCTTTAGCGGCAACAACATACTGATTTCCCGGCCCGAAAATTTTGTAGACATTCGGAATACTTTCAGTTCCGAAAGTCATTGCTGCAATCGCCTGAGCGCCTCCTGTCTTGAAAATCTGCGTTACTCCGCACAATTTTGCCGTATATAAAATGGCAGGATTTACATTGCCGTTTTTATCGGGCGGCGTACAGAGAATAATTTCTTTACAACCCGCTAACTGAGCCGGAATAGCAAGCATTAAAACCGTAGAAAACAACGGAGCTGTTCCTCCCGGAATATAAATTCCTACTTTTTCAATGGCTCGGTTTTCTCTCCAGCAAACCACTCCTTTTGTTGTTTCTATTTTTTCGACCGTCGGAATTTGTGAAACGTGAAACTTGGTAATATTCGATTTTGCTTCCTGAATGGCTGTTTTCAGTTCTTCACTGATCAGATTTTCAGCGGTTTCAATTTCTTCTTCAGAAACTTTAATGTTGTTTATTTCAGCGGAATCAAATTTTTTAGCAAAATCAATCAACGCCTGATCTCCGTTGTTCTTCACTTCATCGAAAATTCCGGCAACGATTTCTGTTAATCTTTCTCTTTTTATAACGGGTCTTTTTGTTAATTCAGACCATTGTTCCCTTTCAGGATATCTTTCTACCTTCATATTAAATCACCATTTTATCGATTGGAATTATTAAAATATCCTGCGCTCCTTTGTCTTTCAGTTCATCAATCACTTCCCAGAAACGCGCTTCGTCTATCACCGAATGAATGCTGCTCCATCCTTCTTCCGCCAACGGAATTACCGTAGGACTTTTCAGCACAGGAAGCGCTTTTGAAACTTCTCCGATCTTGTCGTTCGGAACGTTCATGAGAATATATTTTGAATTTTTTGCTTTAAGAACGGCTTTAATTCTGAAGAGAAATTTTTCAAGAATTTTGGTTTTTTCTTCATCCAGTCTGAATGTTTTTGCCAGAACGGCTTCAGAAGTAAGGATAGTAACGGTTTCTCTTAATCCGTTTTTGAAGAGGGTACTTCCTGAGCTTACAATATCGCAGATTCCGTCGGCAAGTCCAATGTTCGGGGCGATTTCTACAGAACCTGAAATAATGTGAATGTCTGCGGAAATATTGTTATTATCCAAAAAGTTTTTCAGGGTATTCGGATAAGAAGTGGCAATTTTTTTTCCCTGAAAATAGGAGATATCATCAGTTTCAATTTCTTTCGGAACAGCCAGAGAAACTCTGCATTTTGAAAATCCTAAAGGCTGAACGATTTCAATTTTTTTCTGTTTTTCTACCAGAAGATTTTCTCCTACAATGGCAATATCTACCACTCCATCTTCCAGATACTGAGGAATATCCGAATTTCTGAGATACATGATTTCCATCGGAAAATTTTCTACGGAAACTTTTAACTGGTCTTTTCCGTTGTTGACGAAAATACCGCAGTCTTTTAAAAGCTGAAGAGATTCTTCGTAAAGACGACCGCTTTTCTGTATGGCTATTTTTAATTTACTCATTTCACTTTTTTGTTGTGTCTGAGTAAAAAGATGGTTTGGAAATAAATTGCCCGGGATGAATTTACAAACAAAAAACCGCCTGTTTACTCAGACGGTTTTAATTATTTTGATTTTTAACATATGTACTTATCAATCAATTCCGTCTTAGCAGAGATGATGATAATGATGTACTGTTAAAAAATTCGGTTTCATTGTTGAAAATTGTGGTACAAATGTAGGGCTTATTTTTAAACTGCCAAAAAAATTACAAAATAATTTTTCGGTAAAGATTCATCAGGTTATTGGCAATCGGTTCGTCGTTGAACTGCTGAACGAAGTGAAAACCTTTATCAGCACGGCGTTTACGTTCGGATTCGTTGTCCCATAAAAATTTAATTTTAGACTTAATATCGAGATAATTTTCCGGATCTACATAGACGGAATCTGGTCCGCCCGCTTCGGGAAGACAGCTTGTATTGCTTGTAATAACTACTGTTTTTGAAAATAATGCTTCGATGACGGGAATTCCGAAACCTTCGAAAAAGCTTGGATAAACGAAGATATCGGCAAGTTTGTAGATTGCAGCGAGTTCATCCATGGAAACTCCTTCGAGAAACTGCACGCTGATTTTATGCTGCTGAACAAACTGTTCCACTTTCCTGAAATATTTTGTTTTTTTGCCGACAACGACCAACGGAATATTGGTGTCTTTCAATGCTTTTACCACATTGAGAAGATTTTTACGTTCTTCGATGGTTCCGACATTGAGAATGAATTTTTCCGGAAGACTGTATTTTTCTTTGGTTTTCTGAATGAATTCTTCGGATTGCTGTTCTTTAAACGCTTTATGACATCCCTGATAAATGACTTCGATCTTCGATTCGGGAACTTTTAAAAACTGGATAATATCGCGCTTGGTCTGTTCTGAAATGGCAATGATTTTATCGGCAGAATTTGCGGCTTTTCTGAATTTCCAGAAGTGAATTTTACGGTCGAAAAAGGAATAATATTGCGGATATCTTTCAAAAATAAGATCGTGAATGGTGACAATTTTTTTGATGGGTTTTCTATCCCATTTCAAAGGCAATTCGCCGGATAATCCATGAAAAATATCGGCGTTCTGTTTCTGCGCATCCTTCCCCATTTTAAACTGTCGGGACATTTTTCCTTTGGAAGTTTCCACAAAATGAACGTTGGAATTTTCTAAAATATCCGAACCTCTTTCCGATTTGTTTTTGTTGAGCAGAATGTATTCGTTTTCAGGGAAATACTGTGCTAAAATTCTAACGAGATCGCGGGAATAGTTTCCTAAACCTGAGGTGTTGTGAAAAAATCTTTTGGCATCAAATGCTATCTTCATGGCTGTATTTGTTTTTGAAATTCCTGAATTGTTTCGAATGAATAATTTTTACTTTTTAACCATGTAAGAAATTCATCGAACCTTTTTACCATCTCTACTCCTGAATTTTTCACGGTAAAACCGGGTAATTTAAAGGCTTCATCTTTTATTTCGGCAAATTCCCACGGATGAAAGTAGATGTTGAGATATTTGTCTTTTTTCAAAACGTCTGAGGCTAGTTTTTTGTAGAAAAACAATGGAAAATTGTGAAAACTCAGCCAAAACAACGGGATTCTGAAATTGGGTGAAACGGAAGCCGGAATCTGCACGACTTTTCCCTCGTTAAAATAAGTTCTCGATACTTTTAAATTATTATATCTTCCAGGAAGATAGGTCGGATTGATAGACGAATTGTAAGAGTATCCTGCGTTTTCCACGGCATTTTTGCTTACAGGCATCATTCTTGGCATTCTGAGTCCTGTAACCTGCGTTGAAAACAGTTCTTCGAGCCGTTCTTTGGATTCTTTAAGGTGTTTTTCTTCAAAATCTGAATGAAACCATGTGTGAGAAGCTAATTCGTGACCTTCATTTAACAGTCTTCTGATGAGTTCTTTGCTGTTTTCCGCAAAAACTACGGTTGAAAAGAACGTTGCTTTTGCATGGTGTTTTTTGAGAATATCTAAAATTCTTTCGACGCCTTTCTGTGAAATTGAGATTTGCTGTTCAAAGGAAATTTCGCCTTTGTATTCGAATGGCATATCAAATTCCTCGATGTCAAAACTTAATAAAACCATTTAAAAATTTTTATTTTTGATGATATAATTTGGTCTTTCTTTTACCTGTTTGAAAATTTTGCCTAAATAAATTCCCATAATTCCTAAAATAATCAGTTGCAGACCGCCAAAAAATACGATGGTCATAATTAAGGAAGCCCAACCTGAAATTTCGGTTTTTGCCACAAAGGAATAAATGACATACAAACCGTATCCGACAATTGAAAATGCGGAAAAAAGAAATCCTAAATAGGCTGCAATATACAGCGGTTTTACACTGAATGCCGTAATCCCTGTAAATGCAAAAGTGATCATTTTCTTGAGGTTATAGCTGCTTTCGCCTGAAAGTCTTTCATTGGCTGTAAATTCGATTCCGGTCTGTTTAAAGCCCATCCAGCTTGTTAAACCCCGTAAAAAGAGGTCATCCTCGTTGAAAGTTCTCATGACTTCTACCGCATTCGCATCCATCAGTCTGAAATCTGAACCGCCTCCTTTTGTTAAATTAACATCGGACAAACTCGACAGGATTTTATAAAAAAAGTCGGATGTTTTTCTTTTAAAGTAGGAAATCTGCTTCGGATAGGTTCGAATAGTAAAAACAATGTCGTAGCCTTCTTCCCATTTCCGGATCATTTCAGGAATCATTTCAGGGGGATGCTGAAGATCGCCGTCCATGGAAATGACTGCATTTCCGAAAGCATTATCCATTCCTGCTTTTACCGCAGGTTGATGCCCGAAATTACGTGAAAATTCAATGAATTTTACTTCGTCATATTTTGCGGAAAGTTCTTCGAGCTTCTGCTGGGTTTTGTCGCGGCTTCCGTCGTTCACGAAAATAATTTCAAAGCCGTAATCATCCAGTCCATCAAAAACTTCTTTAATTTTCTGATGTACCAAAGCCACGTTGCCTTCTTCGTTATGCGCAGGAATTACAATTGAAATTTTTTTCATAATCAGTTCAGGCTGTAGTCTTTTTCGAAGTCTTTTGTTACCAGTTCATAAATGATCCTGAACCAGACAACGATGCAAGGTAAAGCTTTTAGGGAATATTTAACAATATAATTCTGTTTAATAAATTTCGGAAATAAGTCTGATGGTGAAAAACAGGTCAGAATAATTACAAAAATCAACATGGCATAAACAATCGGTGTTCTTTTTTTCTGAAGGAAAAACCAGATCATCACTCCCGCTACTGCAATAATGTAGGTGGGAGATTCTGATCCTGAACTGAACAATACTAAAAAAAGTAAGGTTGAAGCCAGAATCATCAGTTGATATGCGTAATGTTTGTACTGTTTAATTCTTACATACGGCAAAAAGAATAAGGGCGCTCCGAAAGCCATAAAAGTAAGGTTGGAAATTGAAGCATCCTGCAAAATTCTTCTTACAAATCCCATTAAAGAAATGTCCTGATAAGAATCCAGACTTTGATTGAGTCCGTTTTTTTCAGCCAAAGAATGGAACCAGTCTGTATAGCTCTGTACAACGAACTGCGGGCTGGAAATTGCCATCGGTAATACAAAAAATAAAGCCGCAATTGCAATTCCGGACAGAATAAATTTGAGCTTGTTTTTGATAAAGAAAAACTGCGAAAGTCCCAAAATTCCGTACAGCTTTACAAATACTCCCACTAAAATGGCTGTAGCAGACTGTACTTCTTTTTTTTCATAAATAAAAATGGCAGACAGCATAAGCAGTCCCACCAAAGCGATATTGAACTGAAGACTTACCGCTGCTGTAATATATTCCTGAAGACAAAGCAGGGCAAAAAGTGCTTTTTTAGCGTCTGAAAACGGAAGTTTGTAAATGGCAAACAGAAAAATGGCTGCGTTGGCAACATTCCATAATGAAATTCCAAGCCAATCGGGAATCAAAGCAAAAGGAGCAATCAGAATACTGAAAAATATTCCATAATGATTGGCATCTAAGTATCTTTCGGGATACTGCAAGTAGAGATTTTTCTGCTCGAAGGTATTCACGAAAACATTTTTGAAGATCAGATAGTTATTAATCGCCTGTGGTCCTCTGAAATATTTGGATAACGCCGTTGCAACAGCTATAATAAGATAAACCCCAAATATGTATTTAGGGTTTAAAATAATTGATAAGAATTTTTTTTTTAAGCTTTCATTCATAGCATCTAAAAAATATTTATATATGAAAGTTTGATATTATTTTTCATATCCTTTCGAAATAAATGTTGTGTCATCCAAAAATATTTATGAATACTTTCTTTATTACTTTTAAAGATCGAATCATAAAATTTATCATCTTTAGAATAATCTATATTACTTATAATTTCAAAACAGATTCCGTCAACAAGATCACCATTACTTAAAGACTGTATTTTTACTGTCATACTATATGTATTACCGTCACTATGTTGAAGAACCGCTTCTGTATTGTCGTTTTCTTTCAGATTTTTAAAATTAATTTTTTTTAAAAGCTTTCTAAAAACATCAGAAAATATTTTATCTTTATTTAACTCATAATCTTTTTCTAAAAGACCCGAATCAGATGAATCAGAATAAATATCACGGCTGTAACTCCAAATATCAACACGACTTGTTTCAATTGGAAATTCTAGGAAGTTCTGAATATCATTATCATTGAGTAAAGCTTCTCTGAATTTTTCCAGATTGTAAATTATGATTTCATTTTCAGTCGCTGTAGAATGTAGAGGACTTTTACTATCTACTATTTTGCTCTTTTCATTTTTCTTACTATTATATTCCAAAAAATACAGTTTATATGAAAAAAATATTAGTCCGAAAATGAAAATTAACAAAATAATTTTCCTAAACCTTTTCTGCATTAAACAGCAACATTATTCTCTCTCAACGCATCATTTAAAGACGTTTTTTTGTCTGTAGATTCCTTTCTTTTTCCGATAATCAATGCACATGGAACCTGATATTCTCCCGCAGGAAAGGTTTTGGTATAACTTCCCGGAATAACTACTGATCTCGCAGGAACTCTTCCTTTGATCTCAACCGGAGTTTCACCTGTAACATCAATAATTTTTGTAGATGCCGTTAAAACCACATTAGCTCCCAAAACAGCTTCTTTTTCAACATGCACTCCTTCTACAACGATGCATCTTGATCCTACGAAACAATCGTCCTCGATAATTACCGGAGCAGCCTGAAGCGGTTCTAAAACACCACCGATACCAACACCACCACTCAGGTGAACGTTTTTACCGATCTGCGCGCAGCTTCCAACCGTTGCCCATGTATCCACCATAGTTCCGGAATCTACATAAGCACCGATGTTTACATAAGACGGCATCATAATAACACCCGGAGCGATGTAAGCTCCTTCTCTTGCGATTGCATGCGGAACAACTCTCACTCCTTTTTCAGCGTAGTTTCTCTTCAAAGGCATTTTATCATGAAATTCGAACGGACCGACTTCAATCGTTTCCATTTTCTGAATCGGGAAGTACATTACTACTGCTTTTTTCACCCACTCGTTCACCTGCCATCCGTTTTCTGTAGGTTCTGCGGTACGAAGCTCTCCTTTATCCACCAAAGAAATCACCTCTCTAATCGCCTTCTGGCTGTCTTCATTCTGCAATAGTTCTCTGTTTTCCCAGATATTTTCAATAGTTTGTTGTAACGACATGTTTATTATTTAATTTAAATTGAAAAATTATACGCTGCCAAAGATACAAAAAAGATCAGCAAAACCTTTTGAAAGTATTTTGTTTAGAATGATTTTAATATTCCGGATGCTTTAAACAATGTTTTAATTTAATTGCATAAGCCACATACGATTTAAGTAAATCAAAATCGGCTAACGCGGAAATTTATGATATGTTTTGGCTAAAGCCAATTGTATTCTTAATTATTTAAAATGGGCTAAAGCCCATTTCTATTGATATATCAGATAATATGAAACGTTTATCTTTAGAACATTGCCGCATTACAGATATCAATCCGTAGGATTGATGGTTGGTTTCTTTATTACTATTTCTACACAGATTCTGCTCCTAAAGGAGCAAAACTCTTTTACTTTAAAAAGTTTATGCTTTTATGCCTTTTTGTGTATTAAGGTAATACAAAACAGTTTTAATGTTTTGATTATCAGAAGGTATTAAAATTCCTTTATTTACAAAACAGCTAAGCAACTTAAACTACAGAACTCTCTGCGCGTGAAGATAGGCTTTGTTCCAGTAGGTTTCATTTAAGGAAGAAATAATAACGCCTTTGGATGTGGAAGCGTGAATAAATTTGACTTCGCCGTCACTTCCGATGTCGTGAACGATCCCGACGTGTGAAACTCTGCTTCCTCCTGCTGTCGCAAAAAACAGAAGATCTCCCGGCTTTACATCTTTGATGTCTATCTGAGATCCGGCTTCTGCCTGATCTGCGGATCTTCTCGGAAGTTTGAAGTCGTTTTCCTCAAAAACTTTTACGGTAAATCCGGAACAGTCGAAACCTGAAGATGTGTTTCCACCGAATTTATAAGGCGCACCCAAATATTTTTCTGCGTCTTTCAGGAGCTCGTTGATGGATTTTGAAATTTTCCCGTCAAATCTGGAATCGAGTTTTCTGAGGTTTTCAGATTTGGTAACGGTTTTGGTAACCGGAGTTTTTTTTACAACGTTTTTTGAACTTCCGCAGGAAATGATAAATACGGAAAAAAGTGATACAATAAATATGTTTTTAACAAACTTTTTTTTGCCTAAAAATCTATTCATCATATTTCCCTGAATTTTACAATCTATACAAATATAATAAAATTATGCTTTCGCAGAGCTTAAGTAAGAAATACCACAAAAATTTTAAGACTATTCATTTGAGTGATATTATTTTTTTAAACTCAAAGAATGCGAAGTTTTCTTTTTAAAATTGTCTGTTGATTTTTTAGCCTAACAAAGACATTAGATGTTTAAACTTTTTTACCACAAAAGATTTAAACACTTTAGTTTTTTAAGTTTAATTTAATTGAAAAAAAAGAGCATATAAGTTAAAAAATTTTTAATTTTTTAACTTTGCAGGCTTTTGAAATAGTTTAAATAAATCCAATAAAGTCTTTTTCATATAACCGCTGCTTAAAAACTTAATAAAAAAAGCCATCCCAGAAGGATAGCTTTATTATATTTTATGTAAAAAATCTTTTTATTTTGAAGTTTTAGCACCTTTCCATGTTCCGGCTCTTGTAGGCGTAGGAACTGCATTAGACCATGTTCCTGTAGCTTTTTTGTCTTCTCTTGTGAAAGTTCCTCTGAATTCGCCATCTTCAGGAAAACCGATCGTTGCAACAAGGTCTCCGGATTCGCTAAGATGTCCTGAAATATAATAGTTTTCTGTCGTCTGATTAGAATGTAATGTTCCGGTTACTTTTCCGTCGGTAGCTACCACTACATTCCAGTCGCCTTTTTCGGTTCCTTCGTACGTTCCCGCCCAGGTTCCGATGAAATCATAAATTGTATCTTCATCTTTGCCACAACCAACGAATAAGAAAGCTGTTAATAAAAGTAAAAATATTTTCTTCATAGTTTACAAGTAGTTAAACAATTTTTGTGGAGAATACGGTGAATAGAAACATCAATTTTAGAGTATCAGTAAGATATCCAGTATAAAAAGCGCATTAAACCACATAAATTGTTGTTATTATTGTTAATTTTTCGGTGTAAAGATAATAGATTGTTACTAATTCTGTTACTTTTTTTGAAAAAAATTTGAGTACTTTTTATATCTTCATCTAATCAAAATTTCATTAATCGTTTAGAAATCTATAAAGTAAGCGGTTGAGAGAATTTAAAGAAAGAATTATCAGTATAAGTTCTGATATAATGTATCAGGTTCTGAACGTTACACTTATAATAATTTAGCTTTTAAAACTTGATTTTTTAAAATCAGGAAAAAGGTTTCCCGTAAATGGATTTATAAAGATTTTGTATATTGTGAGAAAACTTTTAAACATGAAAAATATAAATTACCTACTATGCTTAGTCACACTTTTATTTTTATTTAATTGTAAATCTCCTGAACAAAAATTAAAAGACAAATTTATAGAAAATTCAAATAAATTTTTGATAGAACTAAATGAGGATAAAGAAATTTTAGATATTAAAATAGAAAAAATTGATACTATTAATGAAAAAAGGGAGTTGCTTATGGTTTCTGCTATTTTACGAAATGCTGTTTTAAGTAATGATAATGAAAACGTAGAGAATCTTTATAAAAAATCAATCGAATTAGAAAGATTGGGATACATCAATAAATCAAAACAAATCATAGGTTACAATGTGAATTTTTCTTATAAAACAAAAGATAGATATAATATGGTAGAATTTAACAAACAACCTCTTCCGTTTTATAATAACGGAGAATTAATGAACATTGTTAACTACAAAGAAAAACTTTTAGAAAAATATCATGTTTTACATTTGATTAAATAAAAGATACTGTCTCAAAAGGCAGCTTTTCCACGTTTAATATAAAGAATTTCACAAACACTATACCTAAGCTTCGCAAGTTTTGAGAATTAAGAATATGAAAAAGTTATGGTTTTAGTATTTATGATCTTTTCCAAAGTGATTATATTTGAATGTAAAGTAATTCTTTTCATTCGAATATTTGAATTGGTTATAAAAAATTTATTTGTTATAACCAAAATTTAAACTTTCATATGTACTAATCTGTTACTTTTTTTGTTACTGATTAATACGCGTCCAAAAAGCTATCTTCCTGTAAAACCCTTTGTGGGATTGGGTTTGTCTATTGTGGAGAATACGGGGATCGAACCCGTCACCTTTAGACTGCCAGTCTAACGCTCTAGCCAGATGAGCTAATTCCCCCTATTTTTTCTTCAAAATTCCGAAGCCGTACAAAAGTAAGTATTTAAACCACATATACAAACATTTTATTACATTTTCTTTAAAAACTGATGGAAATATCTGTAAATATTTTAGCAGAAATGATTTTTTTAAGACCAAATAAAAAACGCATACAGAAATAAATCCGTATGCGCTTTTCTTTTTACTTTTATTGTCAGAATTTATTTCCAACCGCCGCCGAGAGCCTGATAAAGCTCTATTCCGGCTTTCATTTTACTGTACTGTGCATTGGCAATATTCAATTCTGCATTTAAAGAATTAACACTGGCATTCAGTACCTCAAGATAATTTGCCATTCCGTAGTTTACTAATTCCTGAGAATAGTTTACGGAATTTTTATAATTCACCAGTTCTTTCTGTTTTAAATCGATGTACTGATCCTGAACGGAATACACTCTAATGGCATCAGAAACTTCTTTTCCTGCGGTAAGAATGGCTTTTCGGAAATTCAGATAAGCGGTTTCCTGATTGGCAAGACTTACTTCGTAATTGGTTCTAATGGCTCTTTTGTTCAGCAACGGCTGCGCAAGACCTGCAACAACGTTCGCAAATAAAGAATTGACGCTGAAAAGGTGATCGATATCCACCGACTGAACGCCTCCGCTTCCTGTTAACTTTAAAGTCGGATAAAACTGTGCTTTTGCAGAATTTGTCAGTTCGAAAGCATTCATCAGATTATATTCTGCTCTTTTTACATCCGGTCTGTTGGATAACAGTTGTACAGGATATCCTAATTTAAGATCAATCGGAACATTCTGATTTTCCAAAGAAGAACGTTCAATGGTGTGAGATGGCTCTCCCATCAGAAGACTCATGGTGTTCTCCAGCAACTGAATCTGTGTATCAATATCAATCAACAAAGATTTTGCGTTGTACACCAAAGCTTCACTCTGCTGCACTGCAACTTCCGTTAAAGTTCCCGCCGTCTTCAAAGCTTTTGTCGTCTCTAAATTCTGCTCACGTACTTTAATGGTTTCTGTGATGATTCTTTTCTGGGCATCATAGGTAAGCAACTGATAATATGATGAAGCCACGGAAGCAATAAGGTCTGTTTTTACAGCTTTGTGAGCTTCCACAGTCCCTAAATATGTTGCTAACTGCGCTTTTTCCTGTGCTCTGAGTTTTCCCCAAATATCGGCTTCCCAACCAAGACTTGCCGTAATATCGAACTGATTTACATATCGTCTTTCTCCGATAATCTGCCCAAACTGGGTATTGATAGACTGTGTCTGGAATGTATAATTCGGTCCTATTGATAAGGTTGGCTCATACGCTGCCTTGCTTTGTTTTAAATAAGATTCTGCTGAAGAAATACTCTGTAAAGCAATTCTGATGTCCAGATTATTTTCCAAAGCCTTTGTAATATGTCCCTGAAGAACAGGATCTGTGAAAATTTCTTTCCAGGAAACATTCGCGATATTGGTGCTGTCTGTAGGAAGCATATCTGTACGGTAGAGTTTTTCGTCTACCACATTATCCGGTCTCTGGTATTCTTTCCTCGCCATACACGATGATACGGCGGCAAGAACAGCGACTGAAAATGTTATTCCTTTTATGATGTTTAAAATACTCTTCATTATTTGAAGTTTAAGGTTTAAAGATCAGGGCTTTTCAGTTTTTAGTTATTATTTAAACTTTACATCAAAAACCCCGAACTCACTTAATTTTATTCTGCTAAATTGATTTCTTTTGGTTTGATAGGTTTTACTTTCTCCTGTAAATATTCAAAAATGACATATAAAACAGGGATCACGAAAAGTCCTAAAATAGTTCCTATCAACAAACCGATTGCGGCTCCTGTTGCGATGGATCTGTTTCCTACCGCCCCGATTCCGCTTGCCAAAACCAATGGCAATAAACCGAAGATGAAGGCAAATGAAGTCATCAGAATCGGTCTTAATCTCGCTTTAGCCGCATTAATTGCCGACATAACGATGGTTTCACCGTGATGTCTTCTCTGAACGGCAAATTCCACAATCAAAATCGCATTCTTTGCTAATAAACCGACCAACATAATCAGGGCGATCTGGAAATAAATGTTATTTTCCAAGCCCATGATTTTCTGCCCGAAATAAGCTCCCATCACTCCAAGAGGAAGAGAAATCACTACAATTAAAGGAAGAATATAACTTTCATACTGTGCAGAAAGGATGAAATAAACGAAGATCAAACTCAATCCAAAAATCAATACTGTCTGAGATCCGGAATTTAACTCCTCTCTTGAAAGCCCTGTAAATTCTACATCATAATTCTGGTTCAGGGTTTCTTTCGCTACCTGCTGCACTGCTGAAATGGCATCTCCGGAACTGAATCCCGCAGAGTTTGCTCCTGTAATTTTCACTGAAGTAAAGAGGTTATAACGGCTCACCGACTGTGGTCCGTAAGCTTTGGTAAGCGTTACAAACTGTGAGATCGGCGACATGGCTCCGGAACCTGTTTTTACATACAGTTCGTTCAGGTTTTCAATATTCTGTCTGTTTTCAGGAAGTGCCTGAACCATTACCCTGAACTGTTTTCCGTATTTTGTAAAATCGGCTGTATAAACTCCTCCGATGTATCCCTGCATCGTTGCTAAAATATCGCTTACAGAAACTCCCAACTGTTTAGCCAAAGGAACATTGATCTTCATTTCATACTGAGGATATTTTGTATTGAATGAAGTCTGGGCAAAATCGATTTCCGGTCTTTCGATCAGTTTTCCGATAAATTCATTGGTTTTTGTATCTAAATCTGCATATTCTCCTCCTGATTTGTCTAAAAGTACCATTTCGAAATAAGCACTGCTACCAAAACCGGGTACACTCGGCGGCTGGAAGAAAACCACTTTTGCATCCGGAACTTTTCCTGAAATTCCGAATAATTTTTTCGTAATATCTTCAGAAGTCTGCCCGTCTTTTTTACGGTCTTCAAATGGTTTTAATTTAATGAAAGCCAAACCGTTGTTGCTTCCGTTTCCTGATAAGAATCCTCTACCGGTGGAAATTGTAACGTTCTGTACTCCCGGAACTTTTAAAGCGTTTGCCTGAAGAGTCTTCAACGCATTGTAGGTTCTTTCCATAGATGCTCCCGGAGGAAGCTGAACATCGGTAAAGATAATTCCGCGGTCTTCCGTAGGTACGAAACCTTTTTTCATGGTAGAACTCGCCCAGTATAAAATTCCGCCTGTTACAGCAAAAATAATCAGCGTAACCCACTTATGTCTCAGTAAGAAGATGAATCCTCTTCCGTAACGTTCTGTTGTTGTTTTAAAAGCAATATTGAATTTATAGAAAAACTTCTGAATGAAATTTAAATTTTTATATTCTTTATGGTGCGCATCGTGAGGTTTTAAGAATAATGAACATAAAACCGGACTCAACGTTAATGCATTGATTGCAGAAATTATGATCGCTACAATAAGAGTGATCCCGAACTGCTGATAAAAGACTCCGGTAGGACCTGTAATGAATGTTACCGGAATAAATACAGATGCCATTACCAAAGTAATTGAAATAATAGCTCCTGTAATTTCGTCCATTGCTTCCACGGTTGCTTTTTTCGCATCCGAAATACCGTGTTCCATTTTGGCATGAACGGCTTCGACGACGACAATCGCATCATCCACAACAATACCGATCGCAAGAACCAAAGCAAATAATGTTAACAGGTTTAATGAATATCCGAATAAATTCAGGAAGAAAAAGGCTCCCACAATAGAAACCGGAACTGCAATTGCCGGAATTAAAGTGGATCTGAAATCCTGCAGGAAAATGTACACTACAATGAAAACCAAAATAAACGCTTCAATTAAGGTATGTACTACCTTTTCAATAGAAGCATCAAGGAATTCGTTAGTATCAAAGTTGAAAGTATATTTAATTCCCTGCGGAAAACTTCCTTCTGCTGATTTCAGGTAAGACTTGATATTTTTAATAATTTCCTGCGCATTGGAACCCGGTGTCTGGAAAATCCCCATACTGATGGAAGGATTATTTCCGTTTTCCCCGATTCCGGTGTAAGACTGTCCTGCCAGTTCTACTTTGGCAACATCTTTTAACATTAAATTCTGTCCGTCCGGTAAAGATTTAATGATGATGTTATCGTACTGTTCCTTATCGTTGAACTTCCCTACATATTTAATGATATATTCGAAAGAACTTCCGCTGTTTTGTCCGATAGAACCTGCCGCAGCTTCTCTACTCTGCTCATTGATGGCATTGGTAACATCGGTAGGCGTTAATCCGTAAGCTGCCATTTTAGCAGGATCCAGCCAGATTCTCATCGAGTAATTTTTACCTCCGAAAACATTGGCATCTCCTACTCCGTTAATCCTTTTTAAATTCGGAATAACATTGATGTTCAAAAAGTTCTGAAGATATACATCATCCAGATCTTTATTTTCAGAATAGAAAGACATATACATCAAAGCACTTGTCTGCTGTTTCTGCGTAACTACTCCGGAACGTGTTACTTCACTTGGAAGTAAAGGAGTTGCTCTTGCGACACGGTTTTGTACGTTTACCGCTGCAATGTCCGGATCAATTCCCTGCTTAAAAAATACCTGAATCTGTGCAGAACCGTCATTTCCGGCAGACGAAGTAATATAATCCATTCCTTCCACCCCGTTAATCTGTTCTTCCAGAGGAACAACCACACTTTTCATTACGGTTTCTGCGTTCGCTCCGGTGTAGTTTGCCGAGACACTTACCGTCGGCGGTGCAATATCAGGATACTGCGTTACGGGTAACGAGATCAGTCCTAAAACACCGAGAATCACAATTAAAATTGAGATTACGGTAGATAAAACCGGTCTGTTGATAAAATTTTTAATCATTAGAATTTCGGTTTTATAGATTGAACAAGACTATCCATTTTCACAGGTTTCTTTATCACGGCAGTTCCCGGTTTTAAACCTCCGATTCCAGCTGCAACTACGGTTTCCCCTTTGTTAACTCCGGATTTTATCAATGCCATATTGTCGATTCTGTCGATCACATTAATCACCACATTTTTCGCAGTGTCTTTATCCACTTTATATACGTAAACAATTCCCTGTTGTTCGTAAGTTGCACTTTCCGGGACTACCAGAACATTGTCGTAACGTTGAGGGAATCTTATGGTTCCGCTGTTTCCGTTGCTTAAAAGTTTCTGCGCATTGGTAAACGCAACTCTGAACTGGATGGTTCCCGTTGTTGGATCGATCTGTCCTGTAATGGCTTCAATTCTTCCTTTTTCAGGATAAAGGCTTCCGTTCGCAAGCTGTAATTCCACCATCGGAAGGTTTTTTATTTTTTCAGGCATGGATGCACCCGGAGATTTTTCAAGGAAATCAAAATATTCTTTTTCGTTCATTGAAAAATAGGCGTAAATCTGAGAAGTATCTGAAATGGTGGTTAAAGGAGTCTGGTCTGAAGGGCCTACCAAACTTCCCACTTTTAAAGGAAGCTTTCCGATTACTCCGGAAATAGGCGCACGAATAACAGAATATTCTATATTGGCTTCTACTCCTTTATAATTGGCAACTGCCTGACTTTTTGCAGCCTGTGCCTGTTTTAGCTGTGCCTGAGCCTGTGCTAAATTTGCCTGTGCGGTCTGTAACTGCACATTGCTGATGATATTTTTCTGAACCAGCGGTTTAAGTTTGTTCACTTCAACATTTGCCGCCGCAACAGCAGCCTGAGCTGCCGCAATATTGGATTCTGCAGCACTGATTCCTGCTTTTGAAGCCGCCGCATTTTCGTTCAGAATATTGGTTTCCAGACGGAAAAGCGGCTGTCCTTTGGTTACGTATTGCCCTTCATCTACCAAAACCTGTGTGATATATCCCTGAATTTTAGCACGGACATCATTATTAACCTTCCCCTGAATGGTAGCCGGAAAAGTCTGATAGCCTACTATATTTTTTGCCTCCACCTTTACCACAGGATACGGTTTCGGGCCGTCCTGTTTGGGAGCTTCTTTTTTGCAAGCCACTAAAGAAAGAGCTGCAACAGAAAGTATAACTAGCTTATTATTCATTTTTATAGTTTATTAAGAGATTCCTGAATATTTTTAATGTTCCTGTTTAAAAGAGCTTTATAAGCTTCCATCTTTTCATTGTAATCGTCATGATTTTTTTTAAAATTGTCTAAATCATCCAGTAGTTGTAATTCGTCTTGCATTTTTTGAACTATTTTTTCAAATCTTATCTTCTTATAACCGTCATTGATGAAAAAATACCGTTTCCTCTCGTCCATTTTGTTGTGATCTACGATGAGCTCTGCATTCAGCAGTAAAGAAATACTTGTAGATACCGAACTTTTGCTCGCGGAAAGCACTTCCACAAATTCATCAAAAGTAATGCCCACTTTATCATAATCGAATAAAAGGTACGCGTAAATCTTTGAAGCTAACGGCGGAAGGCTGAAAATGGTACCGTAGAACTTTACGGCATTCTGAAAAATTTTTTCATCAATTTCTATACTCTTATGCATTGTATATAAATTTGAAACAAAAATAGAAATTAGTTCTGAACTAAACGAACAAACCTGATAGAGTTTATAAATATCAGGCTTTTTAAAATTTCAATGAAAATGGATTTAACTTTTGGACTAAAAAATAATCTTCTCAAAAGCTTTTCTTACGCCTCCCGCGAGAACAACTTCGCCGCAGTAGCTGTAGCCTTTGTTCTCGAGAATTTTCAGCATCGGAATATTATCATAGTTGGTATCGACCTTAATGCTCTGAATTCCATGAGATCTGGTGAATTCTTCAATATGGTCGAAAAGAATTTTTACCATTCCCTGTCCTACAAATTTTTCATCAACAGCAACTCTGTGTACCACGACGAATTCTCCGTTACTTAGCCAGGCTCCTTCAATGGTGCTGTATGCGGGTTCATCATTCAGGATTAAAGCAACATAAACAGAAATTTCCCCATCTACCGTCATTACATATCCGAAACCTTTTGCAATATCGCTTTCCACGGTTCCCAAATTCGGGTAACCTTCCTGCCATTGCGTACTTCCGTCTTTTCTTCTTCTTTCGATTGCCTGCTGCAGAATATTCCAGATTATATCTCTGTCTTCAATTTCTGCTTTTCTCAGCTTAATTTCCTGTGCCACGTTTATTCTATTGATTTTAAGTTTGTTTATTAAGAATCAGCTTTATTATTTCTGTATTTTATTTTTAGAAATATCATCACAATCAGCATAATTAACATTAAAACGTTTGTAATCCAAAGAGGTTTTGCATCCTTCATCATTCCGTAAACAGCCCAAAGCAAAGCGTTTAAAGTAAGAAATGATAAAGTGACCATTGAAAGGTCTTTTCCGGATTTTGTTTTCCACAATTTGATTACCTGAGGTAAAAAAGAAATGGATGAAATTAATGCTCCAGAATAACCAATTATCTGCTCTATCATATTAGTATTTTTTGAATTATAACTTAAATATAATAAAAATAAAACAAAGATTAAACGTTAAACCATACTTATTTTGTTAAAATATGACAGTTATTTATGCTAATTATCTCATGCAAATGTATGATTATCAGATAAATAAAAAACCGAAAACTAATGATATTAATTTTCGGTTCGAAGTAGTAAAATTTAAAATTATGAAATTGTTTTTGTTAATTTTCACTTTGCTGAAGATATGCATCGATAATTTCGAATGCTTTTTTCTCATCTTCAAGTTTCACCATTACTTTCAGCGATGTCGCCGTGGGCGTGGTTGTAAAAGTAAGGTAATTGTTTTCTACTGAATTTTTAATCTGCGCATCGTCCAGTTTAGACTTTATCAATTGGATTTCTGCAGGTTTGTCACTTTCAAAAACTGATACTCTTGTACTTCTTTCCATATTCTGTCTCGTTTGAGTATCTAAATATATAACGTTTTTTTGAAAATCACAAATTTCAGCTTTTAAATTTTATGAATATTATTTTCGATTTTATCTAAAGCGATCTGAATTTCTTCTTTCGTAACGTTCAGATGCGGTCTGAAGCGAAGTGACTGATCTCCACATGAAAGGATAATCATTCCGTCGTTCCAAAGCTCGTCTCTTAATGCATTTCTCTGCTCAGAAGTCGGAAGATCGATGGCGCACATCAGTCCTCTTCCTCTTGCATTGGATAGTTTTTCAGGATATTTTTCTGCAAGACCGATTAATCCGTTCAGCAAATATTCTCCTACCACTCTCGCATTTTCCACAAGATTTTCCTTTTCAATAACTTCCATTACCAGTTGGAAACGTAGCATATCGATAAAGTTACCTCCGAAAGTGGAATTAATTCTTGAGCTTTCTCTGAAAACATTGTTCGGAACTTCATCAAATTTTTCTTTATTGGCTAAAACTCCGCAAACCTGCGCTTTTTTACCGAAAGAAATAATATCCGGTTTTGCTGTAAAATGTTCAAATGCCCACATTTTACCTGTAATTCCGATACCGGTCTGAACTTCGTCAAAAATTAAAAGAATGTCATGCTGATCGCAAATCTTTCTCAATCCCATTAAAAATTCGTCTCTGAAATGGTTGTCTCCTCCTTCAGCCTGAATCGGCTCGATGATGATACACGCCACTTTATCAGGACTCATTAAAATCGCTTCTTCGATATTTAATAAAGCCAGTCTTTCGTTTTTAATGGTTTCTTCCAAATTCTCTTCCGTGATTGGGAAAGTAAGTTTAGGATTTAGGATTCTTGGCCAGTCGAACATCGGGAAATACTGATATTTTCTGGGATCGGAAGTGTTGGTTAAGCTTAAAGTATACCCGCTTCTTCCGTGGAACGCCTGTCTGAAATGGATGCAGATTCCCGCTTCCACATCAAGACCTTTTTCGAAATTTTTACGCGTTTTCCAGTCGAAACACGCTTTCAGGGCATTTTCTACCCCTAAAGTTCCGCCTTCGATAAAGAAAGCATACTGCAGTTCTTCAGGAATTACCACTCTTTCGAAAACTTCTAAGAAATGAGCATATTCCTCAGAATATACATCTGCCAAAGTAGGTTTGTTTACCGCCATTTTTCCCAGCCATGCCGATTTCTCAACGATATAGGGATGATTGTAACCGATGGATGCCGAAGCAAACATGGAAAACATATCTAAATATTCTCTGTCTGTAAGTTTATCATATAACCATGATCCGTGGGATTTTTCAATATCCATCACGAAGTCGAAACCATCTGCCAAAACGTGTCTGCCAACGGTTTCTTTTACTTTATTTGCTTTTATTTCAATTGTTTGTTCCATTTTTAAATAAAAATCTTAGGGGTGATTAAAATTTAATAATAATTTGAGGCTTAAAAACCGGGACTTTAGATTTTTAAACTCATGAATGTTAGTTTTTTTAAAGATCAAACTTAATTCCCTGTGCTAAAGGTAAGTTTGTGGTATAATTGATGGTGTTGGTCTGTCTTCTCATGTAATACTTCCAAACATCTGATCCGGATTCTCTTCCTCCTCCGGTTTCTTTTTCTCCACCAAAAGCTCCGCCGATTTCCGCACCTGAAGTTCCGATGTTTACATTGGCAATTCCACAGTCTGAACCTGCATGAGAAAGGAATAATTCTGCCTCTCTTAAGTTCTGCGTCATGATTGCAGACGACAATCCCTGAGGAACATCATTCTGGATGGCAATTGCTTCTTCTAAAGTTTTGTATTTGATTAAATATAAGATGGGTGCGAAAGTTTCATGCTGAACGATTTCATAAGAATTCTTTACTTCAGCGATACATGGTTTTACGTAGCAACCGGATTCATATCCTTTTCCTTTCAGAACTTCACCTTCCACGATGAATTTTGCGCCTTCTTTTTTGCCTTTTTTAATGGCTTCCTGATACATATTTACCGCATCGGTATCGATAAGCGGTCCCACATGATTCGTTTCATCCAGAGGATTTCCGATTTTCAGTTGTCCGTACGCTTTTACCAGTCTGTTTTTCACTTCATCATACACACTTTCGTGGATAATCAGTCTTCTTGTTGAAGTACATCTCTGTCCTGCCGTTCCTACAGCTCCGAAGACAGCTCCGATAATTGACATATCAATATCTGCATCTTTAGAAATGATGATAGCATTGTTTCCACCTAATTCAAGGATCGATTTCCCGAATCTCTGCGCAACATTTGCTGAAACCATTCTTCCGACTCTTGTAGAACCGGTGAAAGAAACTAAAGCAACTCTCTTGTCATCCACTAATTTCTGTCCGATTTCATGATCTGCAACCAATACGCTGGAAATACCTTCGGAAAGATTATTTTCCTTTAGCACTTCGTTCATGATGTTTTGGCAGGCAATCGCGCAAAGCGGTGTTTTTTCTGACGGTTTCCAGATCGTAACGTTACCGCAGATCCATGCTAAAGCTGTGTTCCAAGCCCAAACCGCTACCGGAAAGTTGAATGCGGTAATGATTCCCACGATTCCCAGCGGATGATACTGCTCATACATTCTGTGTCCCGGTCTTTCCGAGTGCATTGTGTACCCGTGAAGCTGTCTTGAAACCCCTACTGCAAAATCGCAGATATCAATCATTTCCTGAACTTCTCCAAGACCTTCCTGCAGAGATTTTCCCATTTCATAGGAAACCAGTTTCCCCAAATCGTCTTTGTACTGTCTTAATTTCTGACCTAACTGTCTTACAATTTCCCCTCTTTTAGGAGCCGGAATCAGTCTGAACTCTTTAAAAGCTTTTTCAGCCGTCTCAATTACCTTGTCATAATCAGATTCTCCGGAAGTCTTCACTTTAGCGATCAGATTACCGTCTACGGGAGAGTAACTTTCTATGATTTTCCCCGCTGCAAAGTATTTTCCGCCTACTGAAGTTCCTTTATTTTCATCCTTAATTCCTAGATTTTTGAGTGTTTTTTCGATTCCAAAATCCTTTACTTTTTTAGACATAAAAATTTTACTTTTCGTTTCCTCTAAAGATAGAAATATTATGCGAAACGCAAAATTTTAATTTTTTAACATGTTTTTTATTTGGACTAATTATAAACATAGTTATCTTTGTATAGGAATCATTTTTATTTCAGAAATGGAAAATAATAAGATCAATAAAGAACCTGCCACAGAGGAAAAAAAATCCTCCAGATGGAAAAGCCTTGTAAAAAAATTCGGGATCGGCGGAATTATATTTTTTACCGTAAAAGGAATTATTACCTCTACGCTGATCTATTTTCTGGGGAAAAATTTCTGGACGGTGATCTCCGATTATGTTACGGGAATATTTGATTAATTGATTGATACATACATACAAAAAGCTGAGAAAATTTCTCAGCTTTTGTTTTGGATTCAATGTCATTCGAAATGACCGTATTTTTCACCTATTCTTTCTTTTTCCTTCCTGAATTAATCAGGCTCTGATGCAGCAAATACTCAATCTGTCCGTTTACACTCCGGAATTCGTCATTTGCCCATTTTTCCAGAAGCTTAAATGTAGACTCATCAATCCTTAAAACAAAAGATTTTTTGCCTTTATTTTCGGAAGGATTCTGAGCTTTTTCTGATTTCATTTTTGTTAATTCTTTTTGTTTTCAACGCAAATGGCGCAAAAATTTCTTTTAATTATTGTGAATATTTTTCGTTCGAAAAGGCGCTTCACTCAGCAAATGCTTTATGTTTGTCATTCTGAATGAAACGTAGTGAGATGAAAAATATCGTTTTTTTAACTTTATTTTAAAGAGATTATGATTATCCGTTATTGATCATAATGCTTAATTTTCACGCAAAGGATCGCTAAGATTCTTTTATATACCAACTGTTTTTAAGTTCGCAAAGGCGTTTCACTCAGCGAAGAACTCAAAGGTTTTCTAATTATGACAAATTACGGACAATCATAAAAAGATTTCTCCTTTGTCGAAATGACAAGATACATTGCAAATCTTTAATTATATAGAGTTCCGGCATTTAAAATTGGTTGTGCAGCTTTTTCACCGCAAAGAACCACCATTAAATTGCTTACCATTGCGGCTTTTCTTTCGTCATCCAGTTCTACAATATTTTCTTCCGAAAGCTTTTTCAGGGCTAAATCTACCATTCCTACAGCTCCTTCCACGATCTTTGTTCTTGCCGCTACAATTGCCGTTGCCTGCTGTCTCTGTAACATCGCTCCTGCGATTTCTGACGCGTAAGCCAGATGTGAAATTCTTGCTTCCTGAATGGTAATTCCGGCTTTTGAAAGTCTTTCGGTAAGCTCCTGCTCTAAGATTGCATTGATCTTTTCACCGCCTTCTCTTAAAGTAATCGGCGCATGATCGTCTTCTAAATTATCGTAAGGAAAACTCATTGCCAGATGACGTACCGCGGCTTCACTCTGCATTTTCACAAAATCTGAATACCGTTCAACGTCAAAAGCCGCTTTGTAGGTATCTCCCACTTTCCAGACAATCACCACTGCAATTTCTATAGGATTTCCCATCTTGTCATTCACTTTAAGAGTCTGTCCCTGTAAATTTTCAGAACGGAGACTGATTTTCTGTGAGGAATATAAAGGATTGATAAAAAACAAACCGTTGTCTTTTACGGTTCCCACATATTTTCCGAAAAAGTTCAGCACTCTTGAATGATTCGGCTGAATAATCATTAACCCTTTCATGAAAAAGCAAAACAGAATAAATGACAATAATGATAAAACGACAAGCGTAACACTGTTATCGACACCGATTGCAAATAAATAAACGGAAACGGCAAACAATCCAAGACAAATGACCAAAGTAAGGTATCCCGACATTGGTTTTAAGATTTTTTCCATGATATTGATTTTTTAATTTGATATTATTTTGATATCATAAAGGTATAACTTTTTTCATATGAAAAATCATTTATTTTAAAATTTCTTTTGACATGAATCAAAAGAAACAAAAATTCAAGACCCGGAATCTGAATGCTAAAAATTAAAATTTAATTCCTAAAATTCTCAAAACCTGCACGAGTCAGATATTTGTTCTTCAGTTCAATATTTGTGTCGTGCTTCCAACAGTGAGAATTTTTTAACGGATTAAATCTTAATTTTCTTAACGATTCAGCTTCCACTGTCGGTTAAATTCTAAGCACAAAAAATCCCTGAAAAATTAATTTCAGGGATTGTATGTATGATATTTTATTGATTATCCGTTATTAGTAATACTGCTTTTAAACGCAAAGGATCGCTAAGATTCTTTTTATATACTAACTGTTTTTAAGTTCGCAAAGGCGTTTCACTCAGCTAAGAACTCAAAGGGTTTTTAATTATGCCAAATTATGGAGAATCATTATCTTAAATTTATTTTTTATTTAAAATTCTGAACTTGTAATAAGATGCGGCTGATAAAAGTGCCATTGTTGCAAGTCCGATGTAAACCCAAGCCGGAACCGGAACCGGATCTCCCGCAGCGTAAGAGTGAAGTCCGCTCAGATAATAATTTACTCCGAAATACGTCATAACCATCGAGCAGAATGCAAACATCGTCGCTACGTGGAATGCCCATCTGCTTCTTAATCCCGGAACCAGTCTCATGTGAAGAACAAATGCATATACCATAATGGAAATGAATGCCCATGTTTCCTTCGGATCCCAGCTCCAGTATCTTCCCCAGGATTCGTTTGCCCAGATTCCTCCTAAGAAGTTTCCTACGGTTAATGCAAACAAACCTATGGTTAAAGACATTTCAGAAACGATTACCAGTTCTTTCAACGTTGTATCGTGATGCAATTTATACGTTTCTTTATTGGAAATGATATAAAATACCAAACTAATTACTGCAATGATCATGGATAATGCAAAGAACCCATAACTTGACGTAATAATCGCAACGTGAACAATCAGCCAATACGATTTCAATACAGGAACCAACGGCGTAATCTGCGGATCAAGAGCAGAACCTCCATGCGCAAATCCCATCATAATAACAGCTACCATAAATCCGGCTGCCGGAATTAATGCGTTGGAATTTCTGTAGAGTAATAAACCTGCTGTAATTCCTACCCAAGAAATGAAAATAATGGCTTCATACCCATTACTCCACGGAGCGTGACCGGAAATATACCATCTTGCCACCAAACCAAGGAAATGGAAAAGATATCCTACAATTCCTAAAACAATGATAACTTTAATTGCTTTATTTAAAACTTTTTTAGGCTTAAATAATTCAACAAAACCTAAGATTAATAGCAATCCTCCGATTAATGTATAGAAGATTAACAATTTGAAGTTGATGTTCACTTTATTCATGAACACCTCAAGATCAACTTTGGATTTCGCAGGAACAACAGCTTTCCCCCATTTTTGCTGATAGTCTGAAAGCTTCGCCAGTTGCGCATCTGCTTTTGCCCAGTTTCCTGATTGCTGAGCCTGCAAAACTTCTGCAAAATAAGGCCCCATAACCTGCTGAGATTCCATATCCGGTTCCATTTTCTGATCTAGCCATGAATGCCATGTATGATTAGCGTCGTTCTTTACAGGAACAATTCTCATAAACTGACCGCTGAAAAATTCGTTGAAGATCTGAACTCTTTCGTTTACCGCAATCACTTCTTTATCATAATTGGTCTGTTCAGCCGGTTTTTTACGGAACGCAGTGTTGTAATCGCTTTCAAGGATATATCTTAAATTTCCGTTGGCATCCGCAGGAAAAAGGTTCATTAAAGAAGTATATCCGTCTTCGTCTGCTTTGGTTTTAATTTTCAGTTCGTCTCCGCCTTTTGTTCCTACTTTAATCATCGGAACCATCGTCCAGCTTGGCGTATCGATATTCACCGACAAAAACCATTGGTTTGCTGTTAAAGATTTTCCGTCTGTTCCTTTAAACTCGTCTTTTTTATAAAGCTTTCTTAAAACATCCAAAGCTTCGGTATTAATCGGAACGATTCTCCCTTCAAAATTCTGCACCAAAAGATATCCGAATTTATCGGCATGTTCTGCGCTGATTTTATTTCTGGCAATAATTTCATCGGCAGAAACCACTTTCATTTTTGTAAACGGCTGCGCTCCCTGCGGTTTTAATGTTTCTGAACTCTGAGCATGACTGTGATTATCACCTTCCACATGGATGTGTTCCCTGCTTCCGTCGGTTGTGCCATGTGTATCAATTTTCTGGGCATTTAAGCCGAAACTCAACAATAATAAAATTACTGCTGCTGCTTTCTTTTTGTTAACGTCTTTCAGCATTTTGTTTAATTTCCAGAAGTGGGTTCCTTTCCAGAAGAACATAAAGAACATTCCCCCGAATAAGAATGTATACCCGATGTAGGAAATTAAAGTTCCCCAATAATCGTGGTTTACGGAAAGAACCGTTCCCATTCTGTCCGGATCGAAGCTCGACTGGAAGAAACGGTATCCTTTATGGTTCAGAACGTGGTTCATATAGATTTTAAAAGGAGTCTGTTTTCCTTCATCAATAATTTTAATGTGGCTTTCGTACGCACTCGGAGAAGAACTTCCCGGATAAGTTTCCATGATGAAATCATCCAGTTTAAGCGAGAAAGGCGTATTGTAAATTTTAGGACCAAAACCGATCATAATGTTCAGTCCGTCCATTGTTACCTGTTTGTAAGCATTCGGATTTCCTTTTTCAACCGAAAGATCTACCAGTTGCTTTGTTTTAGGCCCCTGAAGTTCTACCTTCAACATATCCGGAACATTCTGATCTTTTTTTCTGTCGCCTTCAATCGCCATCAGTTTTCCTTTTTTAAGACCTTCCGGAACTACTAATTTTAATTCGTTGATGGAATATAAACTTCTTAAAGCCAAAGGCTGGAATTCATCTTTCACCGTTGTTCCGGTTGCCTGAGTTGCCATCGTCATATAACTTGCATTCACAGGAGTTTTGATGAACAGTTTTCCGCCTTCGTTTTTAAATTCAACCGCTCCTTCAATAGCTCTGTTGAACGTTACCAAAGTTCCGTTGATTGATTTTGTTTCGCCCGGCTTGATGAAAATATTCTGTCTTCCGGTTTGTCCTGTGGAAACCAAATGAAGATATTCTGCCCCATTCGGATCAGCCAGAAGACTGTCTTTTTTTCGCTGAACATATTCTTTAGCAACTACTTTCACCTGCTTTCCGTGGAAATCGTAGGTTGCTTCCAGATCCTTGTGCAAAGGAGACATTAAGTAAGGAATGTCTTTATAGTTAAGAACATCTCCTTTTTCTTCAATCTGTACTTTGAGGAAGTTTTTATCCGTTACGATTTCATTGGATGTTTCTCCCTCTCTGATGTGCATAGTCCCTTCGAAACTGATGTATCTTGTGATTGCACCACCAATGAAGATGAGTATAAAAGCAAGGTGAAACACCAGAACCGGCCATTTTTCTCTCTTCCAAAGTCTGTATCTTCCGATGTTTCCGATGAAGTTGAGAATGAGCAGGAGCATAATGAGTTCGAACCATTTTGCTTCGTAGATTAATGCTTTTGCTGTAGGAGTACCGTAGTCGTTTTCCAAGAACGTTGCATAAGCCATCGCAAATGCGTACACCAGTAACAATACAGCCATTGTCCTGGTCGAGATAAGAATATCTTGCAGCTTCTTCATGATTTATATACTTGACATGCAAAAATAAGGATGATAAACCATAAAGACTCCAAAAAAAACTGTCATTTATCAGTTGAGACTGCTTTTAATCTTATTTTTATTGATTCTTAATAAGTAAATTTCCTTTGAGGAAAATTTAAAACGAAAAAACCATCAGAATTGAATTCATAAAAGCTATAAAACTGATTGACAAGCTCTATTTATTCAGAATTTTTAATCTTTATTTGATTCAAATTTTCAAAACAGCAAAAAATGATCGAATATTTTTTCCCAGTTCATTTTATTTTAAATATTTTTAATCATCAAAACCAAATCAATCCAAAAATTCTTTTGAAATAAAGGAAAATTAGTTACTTTTTTAAGCTTATGAGCAATCGTTTAATGTAGGAAAAACATTAAATTTGCCAATTGACATTATGAATAAAAACACACAAAACAAACCGACTGAATCGCCTGATAAGGGCAAATTTTTATCTAAGCCAAGAGTATTCTTCGGGCTTACTTTCATTCTTTTTTCTGTAGTGCTTACTTTTTCGTTCGTTTCTTACCTGATGAACTGGAAGGCAGATCAGAGTCAGGCAGGAACGATGCTCGATAAAAGTATAAAATCTTCCAATCTTTTCGGAAAACTGGGCGACTGGCTCGGAAATATTTTTATTTTCGAAAGTATCGGAGTGGCTTCATTCATCATTGCCTTTTTATTTCTGGTTTTCGGAACCGTTATCCTGAAAAAGAAAATGTTCAAACCTTGGAAAACGGTAGGTCATTCCCTGTTTTTCATTTGCTGGCTTCCGATCCTTTTTGGAGCGATTACTAAAGGACAGGGTGTTTTAAGCGGAGTTTACGGATATCAGATCATGGAATCTCTGAATACGATTATTGGTTCTTATGGTCTCTGGCTGGTTTTAATTGCAAGTATTGCTCTGTATTTTATTTTAGAATTCAATCTTCGTCCAAGTTCTATCAAGTCTAAATTAAATGACATTAATGAAAATACCCTCGGAAAAGTAAGATCGATGATGCCGAGTTCTGATGAAAATTTTGAAGCCGATGAAGAATTGATTGAGGAAATTGAAACGGCAGAACAGGAAGAAGAACAACCTAAAATAAAAGTAACGGAAGTTGCAGAAAAACCAGCTCCCAAAATGGCGGAGCTTGAACCTGTAAAAGTTCCGAAAGGTTTTCCGGAAGTTCCGGTATCCAGCAATTTAGATCCGATTGTAACGCCGAATAAAACGTCTTTTGATGAGGAACCTAAAAATGATTTTTCAAACTCCATCAATTTAAATCTCGACTCCAGACCTAAAGTTCCTACTTCAAGTCCGGAACAGGCTTTTGATATGACGCCTTCTATTCCGGTAGGTACAGTTACTGCGGCTGCACCTCAGGAAAATATTAAATTTAATGTAGAAGTAGCTCCGGTTATCGATATTCTGGATGATGCCGATAAAAAATCTCAGGAACTGGTAGACAAACACGGATTGTACGATCACAAGCTTGATCTTGCCAAATTCCAGATGCCGCCTGTTGAATTGCTGAAAGATTACGGAAACGAAGAAATTTCGATCAACAAAGACGAACTGGAAGAAAACAAAAATAAAATTGTCGGATTGCTGAAAAACTTTAACGTAGGAATTGCCGAAATTAAAGCTACGATAGGACCGACTGTAACCTTATATGAAATTGTACCGGAAGCGGGAATTCGTGTAGCAGCAATTAAAAAACTTCAGGATGATATCGCCCTGAATCTTTCCGCTTTGGGAATCCGTATTATTGCACCGATGCCCGGAAAAGGAACCATCGGGATTGAAGTTCCGAGAAAAAATCCGACGATGGTTTCTATGCGTTCAGTGATTGCTTCGCAAAAATTCCAGAATACAGATATGGATCTTCCGGTTGTTTTCGGTAAAACCATTTCTAATGAAATTTTCATGGCAGATTTATCCAAAATGCCTCACTTATTGATGGCAGGAGCAACAGGACAGGGTAAATCGGTCGGAATTAATGCAATTCTCACTTCTCTCCTATATAAAAAGCATCCGAGTGAACTGAAATTTGTAATGGTAGATCCTAAAAAAGTGGAACTTTCATTATATTCAAAAATCGAAAGACATTATCTTGCCAAACTTCCGGATGCAGAGGAAGCCATCATCACCGATACGAATAAAGTAATCAACACTCTGAATTCTTTATGTATTGAAATGGATACGAGATATGATTTGCTTAAAAATGCATTCTGCAAAAATTTAAAGGAATACAATAAAAAATTCACAGAAAGAAAACTGAATCCGGAAAACGGTCACCGTTACTTACCTTACATTGTTTTGGTGGTGGACGAATTTGCAGATTTAATTATGACTGCCGGAAAAGAAGTTGAATTACCGATTGCCAGATTGGCTCAGTTGGCAAGAGCGGTGGGAATCCACTTAATTGTTGCAACACAAAGACCTTCGGTAAATGTAATTACAGGTATGATTAAAGCGAATTTCCCTGCAAGAGCAGCATTCAGGGTAATTTCCAGTGTAGATTCCAGAACGATTCTGGATTCTCCGGGAGCAGATCAGCTTATTGGGAAAGGAGATATGCTTTATTTTAACGGAAATGAAATTTTAAGACTTCAATGTGCATTTGTAGACACTCCGGAAGTGGAAAGACTTGCAGAATTTATCGGGGAACAAAAAGGATACGCTTCCGCATTTATCCTTCCGGAATACGTTTCTGAAGATTCTACCAGTACAGTGGGAGCTTTCGATCCGAATGAAAAAGATGCTTTGTTCGAAGATGCTGCGAGAATTATTGTTTCTACTCAGCAAGGTTCTACTTCCATGCTTCAGAGACAACTGAAACTGGGATATAACAGAGCCGGAAGAATTATGGATCAACTGGAAGCCAGCGGAATTGTCGGCGGATTTAACGGGGCAAAAGCAAGAGAGGTTCTTATTAGCGACCTTCATTCTTTGGAACAGTTTTTAGATGATCTGAAAAACTAATAAACCCTTACCTATGAAAAAAATTGTATACGGACTGTTGCTGTTTTCGGCAATCGGTTGCGGATCGGTGGAGAATTACACCCAAAATGATTTAAGGCAGGAATTTTTTCAAGAGAAAATGATGGTCTTTACTTTAAGTTCCGCAAGTGTTAAATATATAAATGTAACAGGTCCTCATTCAGGTTATCCTTCAAATCCGGACGTTAATGAAGTATTTAAACAGGCGGTTGCAGAACTGGCAGAAGAAACCCATTTAAATTTAAAGACAGCAGATCATATTTCTCAGGCAAGTATTGATGTGAAAATTCTTGATATTGACTGGCATTTCGGCTTATCTCGTACCGATATGATCACAAAGCTTAATTTCAATACGAATGGAAAGAACTACGAAAGTACAGGGCATTTTAAAAATTTCGGAGGTTCAGCCGGTAACAATCTTAAAAGATCTTTTAAAAACGCTATCTATAATTTCCTACTTACTTACCAAAAATAAAATTTAGTAATTGGAACAGTTTTTGGAAGATCTGCGCAGTTAAAGAGAAATTTCAGTTTAACTTTTAACATTAAAGAAAGTCTAAAGATTAAAGAATTTAATAAAAATGAAAAATATTATTTCAAAAGTTATAGTAAGCAGTTTGGTAGTTGGAGCGGTCGGATTTACGAATGCACAGAAAATTGATGCAAAGGCAAAAAAAATCCTTGATGATATTACAGCTAATTATAACTCTAAGAAAAATTCGTATTTCAAGTTTTCTTTCGGAAGCGGAACCAACGGAAAAGTAGATAAATCGGAACCCGGAATTTATTACGCTGCGGGAGATAAATACAAACTGAAGATCATGGAAACGGAGCAGATCTTCGACGGAAGTAAAATCTACAACATCAATACAGAAGATATGGAAGTTACGGTAGCGAAACCTAACGGAAGCAGCTCCATGTTCTCCCCTATCAATTACCTTTCTACCTACAGAAAAGATTATAATGTAACGTACGGAGGAAAGAAAAATGTAGATGGCGTAAATGCGGATTTCATTAAATTAACTCCGGTAAAATCCAACGGAATAAAATACGTTTATCTTTTTGTAGATTCTGCTAAAAAACAGATGGTAAAACTGGAACAGCACGGAAACAATAAAGACCTTGCCGTAATTGCGATTAAAGAATACAAGGAAAACCAGACTTTGGATCCGGGAATGTTTACATTTGATAAAAACAAATACAAAAATTACCTGATCACAGAACTTTAAAAATAATCAGCAGATAAGCGAATACGCCGATTTGCTTTTAATTATAAAAATTTCATAAAATATAAGAGCTGCAAAGAAAACTTTGTGGCTTTTTGTTTAATTTTGGCGAATGTTAAAAATACTAGACCGATATATTATAAAAACCTTCTTCGGACCGTTTTTCTTTATATTCAGCGTATTGTTTTTCATCTTTATTGTGAACATTATCTGGATTCAGCTGGGTCAGTTTATGGGAAAAGGACTGAGCTACTGGCAAATCATGAAACTTCTTTTTTACCTCGGGGTAAGTGTAATCAGTATGGTTTTACCGCTCACGATTCTTCTTGCGAGCATTATGTCTTTTGGAGAATTTGGAGAACGGTATGAACTTGCCGCCATGAAAGCGGCGGGAATTTCGCTCACCAGAGTGATGATGCCGCTTTTGGGAGTAACGGTTGTTCTTTCCATTATGCTGTATTTTTTCTCCAACAATATCATTCCGGATTTTCAGAGGAAGGCGAAAAATATGCTTTTTAATATTGCGCAGACCAAACCTGCCCTGAATTTCACACCGGGACAGTTTATCGATCAGATTCCCGGAAACATGGTGAAATTCGATAAAATTTATGGTAAAAATGATGAAAATATAGAAGGTGTTTTTGTTCATAAGAAAGCAAGCTCTTATGAAAATCAGCAGACGGTAATTGCTCAGAAAGGTGTTTTTGCTCCGGCAGAAAATACAAATTATTTAAAGCTAAAATTGTTCAACGGATTTGTTTATGAAGATAATTTTGCCGGGAAAGGAGAAAACATCCGTCTGAAACAGCCCGACCAGGTGATTAAATTTGATACATTAACGCTTCATTTCGACGTAAGTGAGATCATTAACAAAGCCATTGAAGAAGAAAAAATTACGGACGATTACCGTTTCCAGACGTTCCATGAGCTGAATACGACAATCGATAAAACGAAAAAAGACAATCAGAAATTCTTCACCAATGTAAGCAGCGATGTTTTGGGACAGACCAATTCTGTGGTAAGTTATATGGACACCAAACAGAACAGCGCAAAGGCAAAACCGAAGCAGATTATTAAGCTCGATACGGTGAAAGGGGATAAAAAACTGGAGATCATCAATAATGCTTATAACCGTCTTGATAACCTGAAAAGTACGCTTGAAGGAAAAAATAACGAGATTGATCCCGGCGTAAAATATTACAGCAAAGTAGTGATTTATCAGCAAAGAATCGTGACGTATTCTTTCACCTGCATCATTTTCTTTCTGATCGGTGCGAGTTTGGGTTCCATTATCCGAAAAGGAGGAATGGGACTTCCTGTAGTGATTGCAATTGTTATTTTCATTATTTTCTACGTGATTAATGTAGGCTTTGAAAATATGGCGTGGTCCGGAAAGATCAATCCTTATCTTGCAGCATGGGTTCCGAATCTGGTATTGTTTCCTTTCGGAGTATGGATGACGTACAAAGCTCTTACGGATTCTCAACTGTTTGATGCCGAGAAATACAAAGCGGCTTTCAAGCCTGTTATCAAACTTTTTGTAAAGAATAAAGAACACAAAAGGTATCAATAATAAGCTGTACCCTATACAATATAAAAGATCCGGAATTTCTCCGGATTTTTTTGTGGTATGTTAAAAAATGAATTTCAATTTCATTTCAGCTATAAAAAATTATCTTTGTCAAAAATTATAACAGTTTTATATGAGAAAATTATTATTGATTGGCTTATTCAGTATCGTTTCTTTCAATGCGTATGCGCAGGAAGACAATACGGAATACGAAATGAGAATCGGGGAAAAGCCGGGATACATTATTGATAAAAGCGGGAAAAAGATCGAAGGTATTGTAAGACTTGCCGGAGACGAAATGAATCCGTGGACGAATCAGAAAAAAGTGAAATTCATTGCGACTTCGGACGTTGACAATTCAAAGAAAAAGCAAAAATTCAAAACGTATGATGTAGATGATCTTAAAGGTTATATGGCGATCGACAACAATACGGAAAGAGTTTTTGAGACGATAAAATACACGAACACCAAAGAAGCGTACAACACCCAGAACGGAGGTTTAAGTGGCGGTTTAAAAGCTTTCAACAACCTGACAAAAAGCAATCAGTTTGCTGAAGTTGTGGCAGACGGAAAAATTAAAGTGTATAAGGTATACGGTTTCCCGACTACTTTCTCAGCAGGCGGACAAATCGCTGTTGCAGACGAGGAAAACAAAAGAATGAGAGAAAATCCGGCGTATGTGTATTCCAAAAAAGGCGGAAAACCGGAAGAACTGAATGTTGCAAAGGCAAAAATCATTACCGCAGACTGCCCAGTTGTGAAAGCTAAAGTAACGAAAGGAGAATACGGTTCTTTAAAAAATGATACCAAAAAGAGATCAGGTTTAGGAAAATTCATCCGAAATGAAATCGATAATGCGATGGCAGATAATCTTTCGATCGTGAATGAAGTGATCTACGATTATAACGAAAATTGTAAATAATCTATTAAAAATATTTTTTACGGCAGTTTCAGTTTGGAGCTGCTTTTTTATTTTAGTTTTTTATTAATGGAAATATTCTTGTCAAAAAGTACAAAAAAGCAAGATTTTTATTAATCTCAAATCTTTAAGGCGCAAGAAAATCAAAGATTTTCAATAAGGATGATACTTAATTTTATTTTAGATAAAATCTTTGCGCTTTAAAACAGGACAGTATTTAATGAATATTTTCCGCCTTTGCGATGGTTACAGTGATTAAGTTTAAATAAGTTTTGCGCATATTTTTTGCAGTACGATGTATCAAAATCATCTTTTATGAAAATACTTCTTTTAACTTTAAGTTTTCTTGCCGTTTTTTCCTGTAAAAAAGAAAATGCAGAAACCATTCAAAATAATTCAGTGACTGATAATACAACCATGAATACAGTTTCGGAAAAATTGAGTGATTCCATTACTTCCGTTGAAGATATAAAGAAAGAACATGCAGCTATAAATAATCTTTTGTCTGCAAAACAACTGGACTCAACAAAATTCAAGTATAACTGCAACGAAAAAGAAGGTGAAGTTGTTTTGTATTATGAGAATAAAGATCTCAGAATGATCAAAGATTCTTATGCAGAACACAGTCATTTTTCTTCATCCACAAAATATTATGTAAAAAACAACAGCGTATTTTTCATTTTTAAAGAGGAAACGGTATGGAATTTTGATGAAGGCGGAACACCCGAAAAACCGGAAACAAAAGATGATATCAATGAAAAAAGAATCTATGTTTTAAACGATAAAGACATTCAGTGCCTCGAAAAAAATTATACGATTCGCTCAAAAGGAAATAACAGGAATCCTGATTCAATTCCGAATAAAGAAACAAAGTGCGACGTTTCCGAGCTGATAAAAAACTATAATTTAATCCTTAAAAATAAAGACAGAAAAGGAGAAATTAATTGTCTGTAATGCATACAAAAAACAAAAGCGGCTTCAAAATGAAACCGCTTTTTATATTTTCAGGAGCCGAAAATTAGACTTTCATAATTTCAGCTTCTTTTACTTTAAGATGCTCGTCACAAGCTTTTACATATTTGTCGGTAAGCGTCTGAATATCTGCTTCAACACCTTTAATGATGTCTTCAGAAACTCCTTCCAGTCTTTTAAGCTCTTTCAGACCGTTCTGTCTTGCGTTTCTTACGACTACTTTCGTATCTTCTGCTTCAGACTTAGCCTGTTTTGCCAGTTCACGTCTTCTTTCCTCCGTTAAAGGCGGTACATTAAGGATAATGTTGATCCCGTTATTAGAAGGGGCAAAACCTAAATTGGAATTGATGATTGCTTTTTCAATATCATTAATGGCTTTTGCGTCCCAAGGTTGAATAGAAATCGTCATTGCATCGGGAATAGAAACATTGGCAACCTGATTAATTGGAGTTAATGCTCCGTAATATTCCACCATCACATCCTGAACCATCGTTGTAGACGCACGTCCCGCTCTGATTCTCTGAAATGCATGATCCAGGTGCTTAATAGCTGCTTCCATGTCCTGCTGTACAGACTCTACTATAAGATCTAATTCTTCCATTATTATAATAAAATTTGATAAGTTACACATATGTTAATGATAAGTAATAAGTAATTGGTAATGAGTAATCTTTAAAACTTTAAACTCAAAACCCTGAACTTACTATTACAAATCAACTAAAGTACCAACATTTTCGCCATCAACAATTTTTTCCAGATTTCCGTCTTTGTTCATATCAAAAACAATAATCGGCAATTTGTTTTCGTGGCTTAAAGTAAATGCCGTCATATCCATTACCTTTAGATTCTTCGCATAAACTTCGTCGAAAGATAGTGAATTATATTTTACCGCATCTGCATTTTTTTCAGGATCGCTGTCGTAGATTCCGTCTACTCTTGTTCCTTTCAAAATAACATCTGCGCCGATTTCGATGGCTCTTAACGTTGCAGCAGTATCTGTTGTGAAATAAGGATTTCCTGTTCCGGCTCCGAAGATCACTACTCTGCCCTTTTCAAGATGTCTTACTGCTCTTCTTTTGATGAATGGTTCTGCCACTTTATCCATTTCAATGGCAGACTGCAGTCTTGTTTTAATTCCCGCATCTTCCAGAGCACCCTGCAAAGCCATCCCGTTGATTACCGTTGCAAGCATTCCCATATAATCTCCCTGTACTCTGTCCATTCCTTTTGCAGCTCCTGCTACACCGCGGAAAATATTTCCTCCTCCGATTACAATGGCAACTTCACAGCCTTTTTCTACTACTTTTTTAATCTCTGCAGCATATTCCTGTAGCCTTTCATTATCAATACCATATTGTCTGTTTCCCATTAAGGCTTCACCACTCAGTTTCAGAAGGATTCTTTTATATTTCATTGTATGTAAATAACTTTTTTTCGTTAGATATATCTGTCTAAAATTTGACTTTGCAAATATAATCATTAATAAGGTTGATTTTTCATTATACATTATAAATTTTAAAAGTGGTGTTTTATGGGATCGACAAAGCATTTTTCCGGATAAATAATGCCCCTGTATTTTATAATTTGAGTGAAAACATGGCTGTTTAATTAAATTACAAAACATGAAGATTCAAAATACTAATCTTACGCTAAAAGATTAAGCTCAATAAAAATGGCATAGAACTTAAAATAAAACCATGATTTTCACAAAACTTAAATATTTAAATATAAATAATGTGAGAAATATTTTGAAAAGTACGAAAAAGGATTATTTTTGCATTACTAATAAACTGAGTTGAAGAAAATTGTCATTTTTTCATTATTTCTGTCAGGAATTGTTTCTTATGCACAAACAGGAACAAACGTTTATCCATTCTTAAATATCCCTGTTTCAGCGAGACAGGCAGCTTTGGGAGGAGATGCAATTTCTGTGAGAGATCGTGATGTTTCCTTTGCTATTGCAAACCCCTCATTACTGAATAAAGATTCCGATAATCAGCTTTCTGTAAACGCAACTGCTTATCTTGCAGATTCCAAATACGGAACGATAGCCTATGCAAAAGACTTTGATAACGGTCACATGGCGACCATCAATGCAAGATACATGAGCTACGGAGATATTCCGCGAACAGACGACAGCGGTTTCGAGAACGGAACTTTTAAAGCTTCGGATGTTGCCATCGGAGCAGGATATGCCTATCAGTTTGAAGAAGACTGGACGATCGGAGGCGGATTGAATTTCATTACTTCGAAAATTGATACCTATACTTCTTCCGCCATTTCAGGAAACGCAGGAATTACGTACCACAACAAAAAAAATAAGGAAACAGCATCTGTTGTTTTCAGAAATTTCGGATATCAGTTCAATTCTTTCAACGGAACAAGGGAAAACCTTCCGTTTCGTGTAGATTTGGGATACACAAGAATTTTAAAAGTAATTCCTTTGGCGGTTACCATTACAGCACATGATTTACAGGAATTTAATATTTCTTCCCAGTACAATGTAAACGGGCAGGAAGTAAATACAGGCAGAAAAATCGCCGATCATTTCTCTATCGGAGCAGAACTGTTTCCGGAAAAAGGCTTCAACATCAGATTGGGGTACAATGTAAAAAGAGGAAATGAACTAGCCGTTGCAGACCAGAGAAATTTCTCAGGACTTTCTGCCGGATTCGGGATTAAAATTTCCAGATTCCGTGTAGATTACGCACACGTAAGATATCATAATTCTTCGAATGTCAATCAGATAGGAGTTTCTATTGACCTTACAAGCCATGCAGGATACTAATCATTAATCATTTTTCAAAACGAAATAAATATCAGAAACCTCAAGAAAATCGCTTGAGGTTTCTTGATTTTTAAGAAAAAATCTTGAAATTTGCAGTATGAAAAAACCTGTAATAGCTATCGACGGGTACTCGTCTACCGGAAAAAGTTCAATTTCTAAAGTCATTGCTGCAAAGCTGGGACTTATTCATCTGGATACAGGTGCGCTTTACAGAGGAGTAACATGGTTTGCTCTTCAAAATTGTTTAAATGACAGCGGTACCATTGATCTTGAGAAATTATTTTCTTCGTTTGATCAGATCGAGCTTGAATTTAAAAATCTTGATGGAGAACTGGTTCTTTTCCTGAATCATATTGATATTTCCAAAGCAATACGTACGAATGAAGTCTCGGAGAATGTAAGTTTTGTTGCCAAACAGAAAGAAGTAAGAGATTTTCTTCTTCAGTCTCAGCGCAATTTGGCAGAAAAAGGTGGCATTATTATGGACGGACGTGACATCGGGACAGTAGTTCTGCCAAATGCGGAATATAAATTTTTCCTTACCGCAAGTATTGATGAAAGAACCAGAAGACGTTATCAGGAACTGATTTCTTTAGGAATTGAAGCAGACGAAAAGCAGGTAAAAGAAAACCTTATAGAACGCGACAGAATAGACAGCGAACGCGAAATCGCTCCGTTAAAGCAGGCTGAAGATGCCATTGTTATTGATAATACCAACATTTCTAAGAAAGAAACTATTGATGAGATTTTATCTCACATCCAAAAGATTTAACATTTTTTAATAGATGTCTTTCTCCTTTGGTATGTTAATTGTACATTTCATCATAAGTAAAAAGCTAATATTATTAACTATTAAAAAAAACGAAAATGTCTAAAAAAAACAATACAGCGGGTATTTTGGCAGGACTTCTTGCAGGTGCTGCAGCGGGTGTTATCTTAGGAATGCTTTATGCTCCTGAAGAAGGTAAAGAAACAAGAAAGAAAATTAAAACAAAAGCGAACGATCTTAAAGATCAGGCTAAAAATAAATACGGAGAAGTTTCTGAAAAAGTAAAAGACCAGTATGGTAACATCTCTTCTACTTTTAAAGAAACAGCAAACAGTGTTGCAAACACCGTAAAAGACGGATATGATAAATATAAAGATCAGATCGTTTCTAAAACTGCAGACGTAGTAAAAAATGTAGAATCTGAACTAAATGATCTAAAATAATAATATAGTTTATTTTTTTAGGTAAATTATGAGAAGGAACTTTATAAACGAAAGTTCCTTTTTTTGTAACTTTAAAGAAAAACAATGATTGAAACTATTAAAGAATACGCTTCGAAAAGGATCGATCTCCTGAAAATTGAAGCTACCGAAAAATCCTCTCTTTCGGCAGGAATGATCACCTATTTCGTGGTTTTGCTGGTCGCTTTTGGTTTTTTCATCATTCTGTTCAACTTCGGAATTGCCTTTCTTATCGGTAAAGCATTGGGCGACCAGTCTTACGGATTCCTTATTGTAGCTGCATTCTATCTTTTAACCATGATTCTTATCGTGCTGTTTAAAAAGAAAATCGTAAATTATGTGGCAGATCAGGTAATTAAATTTTTAAATCATTAAACTATGAGCAGAAAATATGAAAGCTTAGAGGAACTGAGAAGAAAGAAAAAGCTGCTGAAGCAGGAAATAGACGGTCTGGAAGACCTCCTTACCTTCAAAAATACCAAGGAAAGCCTTAGTGCTTTTACCAATGGCTTAACAGACCAGTACCTTCAGGAAAAAGTAGATGAAGACGGTGATGAAAAAGTAGTTCTGCGAAAAGATGTTATTGCCAGACAGATCACCTCTGAAATTAAAGGAGCCCTGATCAATAAAAATACAGCAATGGGAATCGCCAATTCGGCCTTCAAAGGAGATGCGGCAGATATTATGATAAACCTTGCAGTTACAACATTTGTCGGAAATTATGCCAGAAAAAACTTTAAAAGTTCAAACTGGAAGAATAAATTAATTGGCGCTGCGATGATCTATCTCGCTCCTGTCGCCTTAAGATATGTAAGAAAGAAACTTGAAACGTATCAGAAAAACAAAAGCGTTTCGAGTATGGAACAGCTTATCTAAAGTTTGAGGGTTTTAGAGTTGGAGTGTTCAAGAGTTAATCTCATTATGCTCCCATTCTAAAACCCTTTAATATTTGATTAAATCTCAAGATCTATCTATTGATCTTTTTCACACAAACTCTCCGACTCTCTTACTCACTTCCTCCAAACAATTGTCCTAAAATAATCCCTGCTGCCATTGAAACATTAAGACTTTCTGTAGACTGCGATTTTCCGAATCTAGGAATCATCACACTTTTATGAAGTAGTTTTTCCGTTTCCGGACGCATCCCTTTGCCTTCATTTCCTAAAATTAAATTCATTTTTTCAGGTCTTTCGAAAGAATAAATATTTTCACCATCCATATCGGTTCCGATGTTGACATTTCCTGTTTCGGATAAATATTCAGTCAGGTTTGTATAAACGATATTTACCCTCGTAAAAGATCCCATACTTGCCATAATAACTTTAGGATTATAGAAATCTACGGTATCTTCACTGCAGATAATCTGCTCGATACCAAACCAGTCTGCAAGACGGATCATCGTTCCCAGATTTCCGGGATCCTGAATCCCATCCAAAACCAACTGGAGATTTTTATCCTCTGTTTTTTCTTCAGGATGAAGATAACAGACCGCCACAGAATCTTTTGGATTTTGCAGAAAACTGATTTTTTTCAACTCATTTTCAGAGATATGAGTTACCGGAGCTTCCATACGGTCTAATTTTTGCGGATCCGTAGAAAATATTTCTTTAATTTTAAATCTGGAATCAGGAAGTTCACGAATGATTTTATTACCTTCAACCAAAAACAAATTGTATTTTTGCCTGAACTTCTTTTTATCTAAAGACTGTAAAATTTTTATTGTATGAGCTGTAAGCATTATAAGAATTCTCCTCAAAAGTATTATAAAATTATATCATTTGCAACATTTGTAGGTCTCCTTTATGCTTGTAGTACCACTAAAAAAGTTCCGGACGGCGAATATTTGCTGGTAAAAAACAATTTTCAGTTTGAAGATAAGAAAGAACCCTTCGATGGCGAACTTAAAGATTACGTACAGCAAAAGCCCAATAAAAGACAGCTTCTTTTCATGCCTTTAAGCCTTTGGCTTTACAATGCTGCCAATCCCAAATACGACACGCTTCTTAACGAGTACATGACGTATCCAAATGAACTGAGAAATCAAAAACTGAGAGATTCTCTTTTCATTAAATACAATATGAAAAACAGTGTGGGTAAAAGTCTGTTTTTCGACAGGTTATACCACAACTGGGGTTCCGCATAAGTGATTCTCGACCAGACAAAAACTTCAAAAAGTGCTGAATCTATCCAAAAAAGAATGACGTACCGCGGCTATTGGGATGCAGAAGTGAAATTTAAGCATGAACTTGATTCCGCTGCAAAAAAAGCTGCCGTTAATTATTTTATTACCCACAATCAGCCTACTTATATTAAGGATTATTATTACAACATATCAGATCCAAATATCAAAAGCCTTTATCAGCAGAAAATCCGTGAAACTCTTATAAAGAAAGGACAAATTCTGGATCAGACCGTTTTGGAGAAAGAAGTTGGAAGGATTAATGATCTCATGCGGGAATATGGGTATTACCGTTTTAACAACCTTGGCGATGAGGTAGGTTTTGTGGCAGATTCTCTTAAAAGCACAAAACAGGTTCCGCTGGTTCTGGAAATCCGCAAAGATTCTCTTGATAGTCCTTATAAACAGGCAACCATCGGAAATATTGATGTTGCCATCGTAGACGAGGCAAAAGATTTTCCGAATAATACAAGAAAAGACAGCTTAAGAGGTATCCGTTTTCATAAAACAGACAACAGCTACGATTCCCGTGCGATCTGGAGAGCTATTATTGTAGGAAACAAACAGGTTTACGATCAGAAAAAACTGGATCTTACCAAAAGAAATATTCTGGCGATGAACAATTTCAGTATTCTGAAAGCCCGAGATTCTTTAAGAAGAGGCGGCGGTACAAGCCCGAATGACAGCATCGTAGATGTAACATACGTGTTAAAACCGCTTCCGAAATACGACCTGAAAGTGGGAACAGATTTAAACTATTCCGAAGTCCTGAATTTCGGGGTTTCTCCTTCCATCGATCTTACCACGAGAAATATTTTTGGAGGGGCGGAAAACCTTACAACCAGTCTTTCCGGAACTTTCGGGCGAATCGTAAATCCTAAAAATATCGATAACAGGATCTGGGCTTACGAAATCTCGGCGCAGGCTTCATTGAATTTTCCCAGATTGCTTTTGCCTTTCGATTACTACAAATTAATTCCGAAAAGATACAGCCCAACCTCCTCTATTACTCTGGGTGTTTCAGATCAGAGTAACATCGGTTTGGGAAGACTTAACTTTAATACTGGACTGAATTATCTGGCAACGGTAAATGATAAAGTAACGCACAGACTTACCTTATTTAATACGCAACTGAGTTTAACGAAAAACAAAGATGCGTATTATGATTATTTCGTTAACGATAATGCTATCCGTGAAGAGTTTTTCGCAGATTATTTTGCTTACAACTCATCGGTATATCAGGAATTTAAAGCCGGATTACTGACGATTGATCAGGTTTCGCAGCGCATTATTGAAGATACGACCTATCTTCAGGGATTAAATCAGCAGGGAGTTGACCGGTTTGTAGCTTTTGTGGGAACTTTGGTGAATAAAGACCGACAGACTCAGGATGTTTTGATTTCTTCTTTCATTTATAATTTTATTTACAATGAGATAGGGAAAAAAGATTATCCAAATGCTTTTTATTTTAACGGAAAAGTAGAACTGGCAGGAAATATCTTTAGTATTTTTAATCAGAAAAGAAATGACGGAGGTGTTGTTACCAGTCCGGAAAGAACCATTTTCAATATTCCTTATGCGCAGTTTGTGAAATTTGATCTTGATTTTAGAAAATATTTTAAATTCGGAAACAATACTTTAGCGCTTCGCCAGTTTATCGGAGTCGGAATTCCGTACGGAAACTCTTCCAATATGCCTGTCATCCGTTCTTATTTCAACGGTGGACCGAATGACATCAGAGCATGGGTTCCTTTCGGAGGATTAGGTCCTGCCGATTCGCAGGTGGATGAAAGAGTTCGAACGTATATGACTGATAATTTAAAACTGACTACAAATATCGAATTCAGGATGCCTTTTAATGATATGTATGAAGGCGCTCTTTTTACGGACATCGGCAACATCTGGAGTCTTAAAAACTACAACAACGGATATGGAGATGAGTTTAAATTCAACAAATTCATCAGACAGGTTGGTGTAGGAAGCGGTTTCGGATTAAGGGTAAATATTGCCTACATTAAACTGAGACTGGATTTAGCCTATAAAATGTACGAACCCAACAGACCGGAAGGTGAAAGATGGAGACTGAAATACATTCAGCCGTTTAAACCTACTCTGAATATTGCATTCGGATATCCTTTCTAAAAATTTACAGGTGGTATTTCTCATAAATGCCACCTTTTCTTTTAATCCGGCGAAATTCCCAAAGCGAAATACACCACCGCGACCGTTCTTGCAAGGATTTCTCTAAACTGATTTCTGTAATAACTTTCAGGTTTTGTAACATCCTGCGCATCAAAACCAAGCGCATTCATACTGTTGTTTCTGGCAAATAATAAAGCCCGAAGATTATGAAATCCCTGAGAAACAATAATTACATTGTCTTTTCTATACACATCTTTACAGCGGAGAATACTTTGATAGGTATTAAAGCCTTTCGGATCTTCCATAATAATTTCCTCAGGAACTCCTTCCTGATAAATAAGATAGTTTTTCATGGCAGCAGGCTCATCATATCCTTTGCTTTTTTCACCGCTTACAAGAATTTTCCGGATTTTCCCGTGATGATAAAGCAAGGCTGCCGCATCCATTCTTTTCGTAAAATAAGGATTGGATACACCTGATCTCATTTTGGGTGAAGTTCCCAAAACCAGAGCTACTTCTCTTGGAGGAATTTTTGAAATTTTGGTATAGGTTCTTCCGTCTGTAAGCGCAAAAACCCACGCATTGGCGAGACATATCAACAGAATTCCCATTTCTATTGATATGAATATCAGGTTAAATATGTTTTTTATTATTCTCAACTAAGGTCAAAGTTAAGCTTTATTTTTTTGCTTTTAGCAATCGACATACAAGCTAAAATATGTCCTCTCTCCTCTTCATTTTCCGTTAAATATTCATTTTCAAGCAATTCCACATCGCCCTCCTCCAGAATACATTCACAGCTTCCGCAAATTCCCGATTTGCAGGAATACGGAACCTGAAATTTCTGTATAAGTAACTGCTGCAAAATTCTTTCCTCGTTGGTCGGAAGTACGGTAGTATATTCTTTTCCAAGCATTTTAAAAGCCAGTTCAACGTTTTCTAATAACGGAAATTCTTTTTCTACAGGATAAATATCGTCATTAAATTCTTCAAAAAGCTCAAAATGAATATTTTTTTTCGGAATTCCGTGATGATAACATGCATTGGCAAGTGTTTTTATCATCTCTCCTTTTCCGCAGATCAGAACTTCATCCACCGCATCCCAGATTGTAGACTCCTCATCAGTTTCGTCCAGATGAAGGATCTGATTAATGATTAAGCTTAATTTTCTATCATCCAGTCTCCCATGAAAAAAGCTGTTTGTGGTATTCTCCTGAGAAAAAAAATAAAAAATCTGCAATCTGTCGCCGCAGGTTTTTGCTAAACGATCAAGCTCATCCCTGTACACTAATTCTTCCGAATTCTTATTTCCAAAAAATAAAAATAATCTTGTTCTCGGTTCGTTATGCAGAATATTTTTAAAATGACTTAAAATCGGGGTAATTCCTATTCCTGCCGCAAATCCTACAATGGTTCTGAATTCATGCGGTTTTGAAATTAAGGTAAATCTTCCGTTGGGCTCGCTTACCAGAAGCTCATCACCTTCATGATAATTTTTAAATAACTGTGAAGTGGCTCCGTCAGGAGAATTAACCTTGATCCCCAACGATATTTTATCCTCATAAGGAGCAGAAGTCATCGAATAATCGTTGATGATTTCCTTACCGTGAGCGTGAAATTGTATGCTGACAAACTGACCGGCATCAAACCTGAAATTTTCTTTCAGATTCTCCGGAATCTCGAATTCCAGAGAAAAAGTATTTTTGGTCAGTTCTTCCTTTTTCGCTATTTTTAACCAATGAAACTGTGTAAGTTTCCCTTTATAGATTTGTTGTTTCATAACTTCAACTCAAAAATAGATAAAAAATAATTTATGAAGAAGATAATTTTATCCACGCTTGTTGTTTTTTCACTCGCGAGCTGTAAAAAGGAAAGCCAGAAAAATGAAGAAGGCGTTGCAACAACAGATTCTACTACCATTTTAAATAAAACAGAAGCTGCAAAAGTTGAATTAAAAGAAATTTCTCAACAAAATCTTGTAGAGAATTTATCTAAAAAAAATGATACCCTGTATGTTACCAATTTCTTTGCAACCTGGTGTGGTCCCTGTATGATGGAAATTCCTCATTTTAAGAAAAAAATAGAGGAACTAAAGGGTAAACCTGTAAAATTTACTTTTGTAGATATTCTTGATAAAGCAGCCTGGAAAGATAAAGTTCCTGCCTTTGCCAAAGAAAATAATCTGGAAAACCATATTGTTTTAGTAGACGAATCTAAATTTGACGATACTTTTTTCGGCAATTTCAAAACGTGGAAAGGAAACGGAATTCCTTTTACCCACTTCAGAAAAGGTGATAAAACAGAAGAAGTTGAAGGATCTATGTCTGAGGAAATGCTCAACGAAAAAATCAATTCTTTATTAAAATAAACTTCAGACTTTATGTCAGACAAGTTTAAAATCATGTGTTTGGTGCTATTGATTGCCATTATTTTGGCAGCGGTTATTAACCTGAATACAGGATTTTTAAGTTTACATTTTCAGGACTTTTGGGGAGAATCTTCCAACAGCCAGATTGCGGAAATACGCGTGAACCGTGTTTTGATAATGCTTTTGGCAGGAATTTCGATCCCCACTTCCGGTTTTCTCATGCAGGAATATTTTCAGAATCCTCTTGCCGGACCGGATATCTTAGGAATTACTTCCATTGCCAGTTTATCTGTCGCATTTTACATCTTTTTTTCGCACGATCTTCTCATCCCGGAATTTCTTCAGAACAGTTTTTTAAGCTTTGCAGCCATCGGCGGAAGTCTTTTACTGATGCTGATTCTTCTTTCCATTTCTAAAAGATTTCAGGATAAATCGTACCTCATTATTTTTGGGTTTCTGGTTTCGGCTTTTGCAGGAGCCATTGTTTCTCTGTTGCAGTTTTATGGAGAAGATCAGAGTCTTAAAAACTATATTTTATGGTCTTTCGGAGCGAATAATATGGTTTCAAGAAATCAGATTTATGTTTTATCTGTTTTAATAATAATCGGAATATTTGTTTGCTTTAAAACCATAAAACCATTGATTGGAAATTCATTGGGAACTTCATACGCACAAAGTTTGGGAGTTAATCTCAATCAGCTTAAACTGTTTATTATTGCTGCTTCTTCCCTTCTTTCCGCTTCTATCACCGCTTTTTTAGGTCCCATTTTATTTATCGGAATCATTGTTCCACATTTCAGCAGACTGATTTATAATCCGGCAAAGCTTTGGCAGCAATGGATTTTAAACATGATGCTGGGAATGTTGATGATGCTTTTTTTCTCCATCATCGCAGAAAAAACACAGATTCCTTTAAATGTAATAAGCTCCGTTTTCGGAATTCCCGTAATTTTACTGATGCTTTTGAAGCAGAATAAAGTGTAAATAGTGAATAAAGTCAATAAGAAAATTGTCAATTTTTAAGGAGCAAATAACAATGCATTATAATTTTTATCTATATTGAATCTAAACTAACTTTGTAGAGATGCTTTGACTCCGTCGAACCTAAAGATTTTAGCATGAAAAACTTATAAATAAAATATGAATATAAGAATAACACAAAAACAATTAATAATTGCGAACATAGTCTTGTTTGCATTAAGTTATTTATTTTTGGAATATTCGAAAATGTTCAGAATGAGTAAGGAAATGCATTGGATATATTCATCCGGACACAGCTGGTGGATAACAATCGCAGTACCATTAACATTTTTTGGATCGTTAATCTTAGGAGTTTATAGCTTGTGGAAAACTAATGAGCATAAATTTTTATATTTTATTTCCAGTTTAATTCCTCTTATCTTATTAATAATATTTATTTCTCTTTAAAAAAAATGCACCTACAAATCAAACAAGCAAACATTGGCTATCATAAAACCTTAATTTCAAATGCAACAGCTCATCTGAAATTAGGCGAGGTCTGCCTTTTGATTGGAAATAATGGTGTCGGGAAAACCACTCTTATTAAATCTATTTTGCATCAGATCCCTGTTTTAAGCGGTGAAATTTTCATCAATAACAAGAATGTGAAAAATCTTTCCGTCAAGGAGATTGCAGAACAGATTGCCATTGTTTTCTCCAGTTCGGTAATTCCGCAGAATTATACTGTTGAAGATCTAATTTCGTTGGGGAAATACATTTATTATCCTTTTTATTTTGAGCTGAAAAAAGAAGACAGAGAAGAAGTTGCGCATATTATTGAAGAACTTGATCTTGGGCAGTACAAAAACACGCTGCTTAAAAATCTGTCGGACGGAAATCTTCAGAAAGCATTTATCGGAAGAGCCATTACACAGAATGCTCCCATCATTATACTGGATGAACCCACGACTCATCTGGATGAAAAAAATAAAATTATCATTCTCAAAACACTCCGGAAATTAGCAAAAGAACAGAACAAATTAATTCTATTTTCAACTCACGACTGGCGTCTTGCCAAGGAATTTGCAGACAAAATCTGGTATGTAAAAGATGCTGATTTGTTTTCCGGAATCGTAGAAGATGTCCTGCTTCAGCATGATGAATTGATCAATCCTTCATTGTTTCAGATCAATGAAAAATTTGTGGCACCAAAAATCATCGCTTCTGACGCTTACAAAGAAATGCTATACTCTTTGCTTCAAAAAAACTTTCAAAAAGATCTTTCTTCTCTGAAATTTGAGTTTCAGGACAACTTTTGGAACATTAATGACGGTTCACAGAACTTCCAATGCGAATCTTTTGAAGAAATCGTTAATTTAGTGAAAACCATTCATTAATACCGTATTTTCTTTATATAAATCATATACTATGCATGCATAGTATTATGCTTATCATATAATTTAATCTATTGATTTTCATTTATTTAACAAAATTTAACGCAAATAAATATTATGCATGCATAATATTTACTAAATTTGGGTATAACCATTCGGCAAAAATGATGGATAACAATAAAGAAAAAATAGAAAACGTAGATCTTATTTTAAAACAGACATGGTTAGCTGTTTCTAAAATGTACACCGAATTAGCTCAGGAGCACGATTCGACGGCGGTTCAGGCGCTTACTCTTCTAAAAATTGATCCTAAAGAAGGTACAAGAAGTACAAATCTGGGTCCGAAAATGGCAATTGAACCTACTTCCCTTACAAGAATTATTAAACTTCTGGAAGATAACGGATATATCTATAAGGAAAAAACAACAACTGATAAAAGAGAAGTCATTATAAAGCTTACAGATAAAGGTCTGAACTCCAGAAATCTTTCCAAGGAAGTTGTGGTAAATTTCAACAAAAGAGTGATGGAAAAAATCTCTCCTGAAAAGCTTGATACCTTCAAGGAAGTGATGAGCGAAATCATGAAAATTGCAACCGACTTAAACAACAAAAAATAAAATCTACAAGATGTCATTCTGACTAAGAAAGAATCTATTCATATCATTTAGAATGACCAAACAAAAGAATTAATACAATTACAAATAATAAATCAAATGAAAAGAAGAATCAAACACGTTACAGTTCTTGGTTCAGGAATTATGGGAAGCGGTATTGCAGCACACTTTGCCAATATTGGTGTAGAAGTTTTGTTGCTGGATATTGTTCCTTTTGAACTTTCTGAAGCTGAACAGAAAAAAGGTTTGACCAAAGATGACAAAGCGGTACGAAACAGAATCGCTTCAGAAAACTTTGAAAAACTCAAGAAAGCAAGTCCTGCACTACTCTATTCTCCGAAATTCGCAGACAGAATAAAGGTTGGAAACTTTGATGATGATTTACCAAAAATAAAAAATACAGACTGGATTATTGAGGTTGTGGTTGAAAGACTGGACATCAAAAAATCGGTTTATGAGAAAATTGAGCAGTTCAGAAAACCGGGAACATTGATTTCTTCCAATACCTCCGGAATTCCTATTCATTTATTAACAGAAGGAAGAAGCGAGGATTTCAAACATTATTTTGCAGGAACACACTTCTTTAATCCTGTAAGATATCTTCCTCTTCTAGAAATTATTCCGACAAACGATACCGCTCCTGAAGTTATTGACTTCTACATGAATTACGGGGCAAAATTCTTAGGAAAAACAACGGTTTCAGCAAAAGATACTCCTGCATTTATCGCCAACAGAATCGGCGTTTTCTCTATGATGGATCTGCTTCACAATGTTCAGAAATTAGGGTTAACCGTTTCTGAAGTTGATAAATTAACAGGTCCGGTAATTGGTCGTCCGAAATCTGCGACCTTCAGAACAGCGGATGTTGTAGGTCTTGATACATTGGTAATGGTAGCAAACGGTGTTCGCCAAAGTGGTGCTGAAGCCAATGACTTCAACAATGTTTTTGCCCTTCCGGATTACATCCAGAAAATGGTTGATAACAAATGGTTAGGATCCAAAACAGATGGAGGTTTCTATAAAAAAGTGAAAAATGCAGAAGGAAAATCTGAAATTCACGGATTAAACCTTGATACCTTAGAATATGAGCTTCAGGGAAAATCTTCTTTTGCAACTTTAGAATTAACTAAAAATATCGACAAACCGATTGACAGATTTAAAGTGTTAATTGGCGGAAAAGATAAAGCGGGAGAATTGTACAGAAAATCTTTGGGTGCATTATTCGCTTACGTTTCTCACAAAGTTCCTGAGATTTCCGATGAGGTTTACAAAATCGACGATGCGATGAGAGCCGGTTTCGGCTGGGAAAACGGTCCGTTTGAAATCTGGGATGCTGTAGGCGTTCAGAAAGGTATTGAACTGGCTAAAGAAGCAGGTTATGAAGTTTCAGACTGGGTGCAACATGTTGAGACTTTCTATAAAGTGAATGAAGAAGGACAAAGTATTTATGTAGATAAAAATTCAGGAGTTTACAATACAATTCCGGGACAGGATTCTTTTATTATTCTGGATAATATCAGAAAAAATAAAACGCTTTGGAGCAACTCCGGTTCTGCTATACAGGATTTAGGAGACGGCATTATCAACTTTGAAATCCGTTCCAAAATGAATTCTTTGGGAGGAGAAGTTCTGGATGGCTTAAACAGAGCGATTGATTTAGCTGAAAAAGAATATGACGGACTGGTTGTCGGAAATCAGGGTACGAATTTCTCTGTCGGAGCGAATTTAGCGATGATTTTAATGATGGCTATCGAACAGGATTGGGATGATCTGAATATGGCAATTGCGTATTTCCAGAAATCAATGATGAGAGTTCGTTACTCCTCTATTCCTGTAGTGGTTGCTCCTCACGGAATGACACTTGGTGGTGGTTGCGAAATGACGATGCACGCCGACAGAGTGGTTGCCGCAGCAGAAACGTACATCGGATTGGTAGAAACCGGAGTGGGAGTAATTCCTGGCGGTGGAGGAACTAAGGAATTAACTTTAAGAACATCAAGAGAATTCCACAGCGATGATGTGAAAAACAACAGACTTCGTGAGGCTTTCATGAATATTGCAATGGGTAAAGTGGCAACTTCCGCTTACGAAGCCTACGATATGGGAATTTTAGAACATGGAAAAGATATTGTTTCCGTAGATAAGAGAACCCAGATCAAAACGGCTAAAATGCTGGCAAAAAGCTTAGCAGAACATGGATATACACAACCTATCGAGCAAAAAGTAAAAGTTTTAGGTAAAGATGCCTTAGGAATGTTCTACGTTGGAACCGATCAAATGTTAACCGGAAATTATATTTCTGAGCACGATAAGAAAATTGCAGACAAACTAGCCAACGTAATGGTGGGCGGAAATCTTTCTGAGCCAACGGTTGTAACGGAGCAGTATTTATTGAATCTCGAAAGAGAAACGTTTTTACAGCTTTGCGGGGAAAGAAAAACACTGGAGAGAATTCAGTATATGTTACAGAATGGTAAACCGTTGAGAAATTAAAAATTATGGGGAATGTTTGGGTTAATCTCAAGGATAAAAATAATTTATATAGAAATTTAATTCTTTTAAAAAGTTATTTCTTAAGTAATGGACATATGGATGTAAGTCAAGGGACTGATTGTATGAAAATTAAAGAATCAATTAAAGAATTGCTCGAAGATGATTTTGAAGTAAACTATTTCAATAAAAATTTAGATTTTTTACTAAGTGAAGGAATTTTCAAATCATATAGTTATTTAGGTTTAACTAAGATTGGAATTAATCATGTTGAGAGGTTAATCGATGAATTAAATGAACTTTCTGAAGAAGAAAAAGAAATAATTAAAAAAAGTAATACTGAGAAATTAGCAAAATTTTTAGATATATCTTCAAAATTTGCATCTACGGTAAATCCCATAATAAGCATATTTAACTTAATAAAATAAACAAATGTCAAAGACAGCATATATAGTAAAAGGGTTCAGAACTGCCGTTGGAAAAGCGCCAAAAGGAAGTTTAAGATTCACAAGACCCGATGTCATGGCGGCAACTGTAATTGAAAAATTAATGGCTGAACTTCCGCAATTAGACAAAAACAGAATCGATGACCTTATCGTAGGAAATGCGATGCCGGAAGCTGAACAGGGCTTAAACGTGGCACGTCTTATCTCTTTGATGGGCTTAAATACAGACAAAGTTCCCGGAGTTACGGTAAACAGATATTGCGCTTCTGGAAGTGAGGCGATTGCGATTGCTTCTGCAAAAATCCAGGCAGGAATGGCAGACTGCATTATTGCAGGAGGTACGGAATCGATGTCTTACATTCCGATGGGTGGTTACAAACCGGTTCCTGAAACTCAGATTGCCAAAACAAACCCTGATTATTATTGGGGAATGGGTTACACGGCGGAAGAAGTTGCCAAACAATATAAAATTACAAGAGAAGAACAAGATCAGTTTGCGTTTGAATCTCACATGAAAGCTTTAAAAGCAAATCAGGAAGGAAAATTTAAAAATCAGATCGTTCCAATCCCTGTTGAATATAATTTCCTGGATGAAAACCAGAAAATGCAGACTAAAAAGTTTGATTTTTCAATAGACGAAGGTCCAAGAGTAGATACATCACTTGAAGGTCTTGCGAAATTAAGACCTGTATTTGCCAACGGAGGAAGTGTAACTGCCGGAAACTCATCCCAGATGAGCGACGGAGCAGCTTTCGTAATGGTCATGAGCGAAGAAATGGTAAAAGAATTGGGACTTGAACCTGAAGCAAGACTTGTTGCTTATGCCGCAGCAGGATTGGAACCAAGAATTATGGGAATGGGACCAATTTATGCAATCCCGAAAGCTTTAAAACAGGCAGGTCTGGAATTAAAAGATATTGAGCTTATCGAACTGAACGAAGCATTTGCCTCTCAATCGGTAGCGATCAAAAAGGAATTAGGCTTAAATCCGGATATCCTAAATGTAAACGGAGGAGCGATTGCTTTAGGTCACCCTCTTGGATGTACCGGAACAAAATTAACGGTTCAGCTTCTTGACGAAATGAGAAAACGCGGAAATAAATATGGTTTGGTTTCAATGTGCGTTGGAACAGGACAGGGAGCAGCTTCAATCTTTGAACTTCTTTAATTAATTATAGATTTTAAATTATAAATTTTAGATGAAATGAGTTTTAAGGAAGACAATTTGATTCAGATTAAGACATTTGAATTTGCATTGAAAATTATTAAATTTTATATCCAGTGCAAATCTCAGAATGAATTTATTTTATCAAAACAAATTCTTCGTTGCGGAACGTCAATTGGAGCCAATGTTGAAGAAGGAATTGCCGCTCAATCTAAAAAAGACTTTATTTCCAAACTTTCAATTGCAAACAAAGAAGCCCGGGAAACTAGATATTGGCTGAGACTTTACCAGTCTTCAAATTTAGTTCAAATCGAAATTGATTCTTATCTACAAGAGATTGAAAGTATAATTAATATTTTAACAAAGATTATTAAGACTTCATCTGAAAATTTATAACTGAAATCTAATTTAAAATTTATAATCTAAAATTTAAAATAAACAATAATGAGCAATATATTAAAAGGAGGAGAATTCTTAATTAAAGAAATTCCTGCAAACGAAATCTTCAGTCTTGAAGAACTGAATGAAGAACAAAAAATGCTTCGCGATTCTGCGAAAGAATTTATAGACAGAGAAGTAGTTCCGCAAAAAGAACGTTTCGAAAAAAAAGATTATGCATTTACCGAAGAAGTAATGCGTAAACTTGGAGAAATGGGACTATTGGGAATTGCTGTTCCTGAGAATTACGGAGGTCTTGGAATGGGATTCGTAACAACCATGCTTGCCTGCGATTACATTTCCGGAGTTACAGGTTCACTGGCAACAGCTTACGGAGCACATACCGGAATCGGAACACTTCCCATCGTTCTTTATGGAACAGAAGCTCAGAAACAAAAATATCTTCCGGACTTAGCAGCGGGAACAAAATTCGGTGCTTATTGTTTGACTGAACCGGATGCAGGTTCTGATGCCAATTCAGGGAAAACAAGAGCAAAATTGTCTGAAGACGGAAAACATTACATCATCAACGGACAGAAAATGTGGATTTCCAACGCAGGATTTGCCGATACTTTTACTTTGTTTGCCAAAATTGATGATGATAAAAACATCACAGGTTTCGTAATCAACCGTTCAGAACTGGAAAATCCTGAAAGCCTTACTTTTGGTGAAGAAGAACATAAATTGGGTATTCGTGCCTCTTCTACGCGTCAGGTTTTCTTTAATGATATGAAAATTCCTGTTGAAAACCTATTAGGAGAAAGAAACAACGGATTTAAAATCGCTTTAAACGCGCTGAATGTCGGTCGTATCAAATTAGCGGCGGCTTGTCTGGATGCGCAGAGAAGAATTTTAAACCACTCTATTCAATATTCTAACGAGAGAAAACAATTCGGGGTTTCTATTTCGACTTTCGGAGCGATCAGAAAGAAACTGGCTGAAATGGCAACCGGAGTTTTCGTAAGTGAAGCAGGATCTTACAGAGCAGCAAAAAATATTGAAGACAAAATCGAAGAACTTGTTGCAGGAGGACTGGATCATCAGGCTGCAGAACTGAAAGGAGTTGAAGAATTCGCTGTAGAATGTTCAATTCTTAAAGTTTTCGTTTCAGATTTAGCACAGCATACTGCGGATGAAGGAATTCAGGTGTACGGAGGAATGGGATTCTCTGAAGATACTCCAATGGAAGCAGCCTGGAGAGATTCAAGAATTTCAAGAATTTATGAAGGTACCAACGAAATCAACAGATTATTAGCGGTTGGAATGCTCATCAAGAAAGCGATGAAAGGAGAATTAGACTTATTATCTCCGGCAATGGCAATCAGCAAAGAACTGATGGGAATTCCTTCATTCGAAGTTCCGGATTATTCAGCTTTCATGAGCGAAGAAAAAGCAATTATTGCAAATCTCAAGAAAGTGTTCTTAATGGTTTCCGGAGCTGCGCTTCAGAAATACATGATGGATATTGAAAAACAACAGCATTTACTGTTAAATGCTTCAGAAATTCTTAACCAGATTTATATGGCAGAATCTGCAGTTTTAAGAGTTGAAAAACATTTCTCTCCTGATTCTGTGGAAGCAGCAATGGCTCAGTTAAACCTATACAAAGCGGTTGAAAAAATCATTGTTGCAGCAAAAGAAGGAATTGTTTCTTTTGCAGAAGGTGACGAGCAGAGAATGATGCTTTCCGGACTAAGAAGATTCACGAAGTATACCAATCATCCTAATGTGGTTGCACTAACAGAAAAAGTGGCAGCTCATTTTATTGAGAAAGGACACTATTAAAAATAGTTTGAATATAATAGAAAATCCCGAAATTACTTTCGGGATTTTTTTATTAAAATTGTTTTTGTCCAATTTCGTTTATTTCGTTATAGTTTCCTTTAGGATCATCTCCATATTGATTTCTACCTTGTGTTCCTTCAGTCGCATACAACACTAAAAGCCATATTCCCCCGATAATTGGAATTAAAGAAATAAACAGGAACCACCCGCTTTTATCCACATCATGCAATCTCCTTACAGAAACAGCCAACCCCGGAAGAAAAGTTACCAGTGCATACAATAAATAAAGGTATCCATAAGGAATTTCAGGTGTAAATTTCAAACCAAGAATATTATCTAATACCGCAGCAATAACTGCAAAAATCAGATTAAATAAAAGATACATCCAATATTCAGTTCTTCTTGCTCTTCCGTTAAAATCAGCGTACTGTTTTAATACTTTTAAGTACCATTTCATAGTTATAATTTTTTTTGTTGTTTTCAAAAGTAATGATTTTTCAATTAAAATTTTTCAGATGTAATAAAAAAGAAAATTCAATTGTCTTTGAAATATTACATTTAACCTTTTTTTAAATTCAATTATTTTTTATACTTTTAACGTAAATACAAAAAATGAGAATAACATTATTAGCCATTCTGCTGTTTTCAGCTTCACTTTCAGCACAGCAAAAAATCAGAAAACCACTAATGCCGAGAACAGATTCTGTAAGGGTTTACAAAATGGATTCTAAGACAATTCAGCCGCCACAGAAATCGGATCAAAGAAACTTGTATAAAATGCCTTCTGCAAAACCGAAAGAAGGGACAGCGTATTCTGGTCTTAAAAACAACAAAACAGATCATCACGATTATAAAATGCTGAATTCTATTGCTCCGGAAGCACCAAAAAAAGAGGAGAAAGAGCTTCCTTCAACATCCAAATAAACAAATTTTAAAAAATTATTATACACATGGGAAAATTTATTATTTCTACAAGAAAAAACGGTGAGTTTCAATTTAATTTAAAGGCGGCAAACGGACAGGTAATTCTTTCCAGCGAAGGCTACAGTTCTAAAGCAGGATGCCAGAATGGTATTGAGTCGGTAAGAAAAAACTCTCAGGACGACTCTAAATTTGAAAGACTTACCTCAAAAGACGATCGTTTTTATTTTAATCTGAAAGCTACCAACGGGCAGATTATCGGAAGCAGCCAGATGTATGAATCTGACAACGGCATGGAAAAAGGCATTGAATCTGTAAAAAACAATGCGCCAAACGCCTCCGTGGAAGAAGAACTCGATTAAAAAAGATATCCTAAAATAATTTTTGTAAAATGTCTCATAGTTTTGAGGCATTTTTTATTTTTGTAATCTACTTTACAAAAAATGACAAAAGAAGAAATGCTCCACCGGGCAATAAAAATAGCCGATAAGGCACATAAAGGACAAACCGACAAATATCACGCTCCATACATTGCACACGTTATGCGGGTAATGGAATACGGAAAAACAATGGACGAAAAAATTGTAGGCGTTTTACACGATGTTGTTGAAGATCATCCTCAGGAATTCAGCCTTGATTATTTAAGAGATCAGGGATTTCCGGAATATATTATTTTTGCGATAAGCTGCCTCACAAAATTTGATCCTGATGAAGATTATGATGATTTCGTAAGAAGAACCGAACGTTCTCCTCTTGCGGTTGCCGTAAAATTAAACGATCTGCGCGATAACATGGATCTGAGAAGGGTAAACCGAGAACTTACTCCAAAAGACATCAAGAGATTCAATAAATACCTGAAAGCCTATCATTATCTGATTGAAAAATATTAGAAAAACATAAAAAACACACAATGACTAATAACCTTCCTCCTATTTCATCAACTTACCGTTCTAAGTTGATTTCTGCTGTTATTTCGGTATCTTTATTCTTTGTTGTATACCTTATCCTGATTCTTATCTCTCTGCTGATGATTTTTCTGCTGGGCTATGGAGCGATAAGGCTTGTCGCATTATATGCAAATTATTTTACAGCCATTATTGCTTTGGGACTTATAAGTATAGGATTTATTGTTTTTTATTTCCTCATTAAATTTATTTTCAAAAAAAATACGCACACCACAAGACATTTAATAGAAATCGACAGAAAGAGTCAGCCTGAACTTTTTGGCATCATTGATGAAATTATTCGTGAGACAAAAGTTAGCACACCCGGAAAAGTTTTTTTGTCGCCGGAAGTTAACGCAAGTGTAAGTTACAGTTCTCCGTTCTGGAGTATGTTTTTACCAGTTAAAAAAAATCTTACCATCGGCATCGGACTGGTAAATTCTTTAACGGTTGGTGAGCTTAAAACCGTTCTTGCGCATGAATTCGGACATTTCTCGCAGCGAAGCATGAAAATTGGAGGATACGTGAATCAGGCTGAAAAAATTATTTTTGATACGGTTTATAACAATAAAGATTTTGAAAATTCTATTAAGCACGGTTCAGGACATTGGGCATTTCAGATCACAGGAGTTATTTCGGTAGGATTTATAAACGTTTTTCAGTATATTTTAAAAATGTTTTCAGATTTTCTGTTTAAAAACAATGCTTCTTTACGAAGAGAAATGGAATTTCATGCCGATGCAGTGGCGACTTACGTTACCAATCCCAAAGAACAGGCTTCTTCATTATTAAGACTGGAACTAAGCAATGCTGCGTTCAACAGTGCATTTATGTTTTATGCAGACAGCGGCAACCAATATTTGCCTGAAAATTTATTTGAAAACCAGACTTTGCTGATGAAGGTTTTCAGCGAAAGAAATAATCATCTTTTTGAACATGGTCTTCCGAAAGTTGATCTTGAAGATATAACCCGATATAATAAAACAAACGTAAAAATTGAAGATCAGTGGTCATATCATCCTGAAACGGATAAAAGAATTGAAATGATCCGGAAAAACGAAACAAAAAATACTGCGGAAAACAATAATCTGGCAAAAAATATCATTCGCGGATATTCGGAAGTATGTAAAATTTTAACGAGTAAATATCTGACTTTATACAATATCAAAAATACGGGTAAGATAATTGATGATAATGATCTATTTCTTCAGCTTTACAATGAAAAATACCCTTACAGACTGATAAGTTCGGGGTTCAACGGATATTACGAAAGTCATAATCCTGTTCTGGAAAATATTGATGAGCTTATAAATGATACTGAAGGTACAGAAAAGCAGGATTTTTTCAGTGATAAAAAAGTTACTTTGGTTTATGAAAAAGCAGGAGCAGAAAGCGATCTGTATACATTGGATTATCTGGTTGCCAATCCGAAAGCCATTAAAACCTTTACCTACAAAGGAAGATTATACAAATCAAAAGAAGCCGGACTTTTAATTCCGAAAATTAAAGAAGAGCTTGAAATCCTTAAAAAGCAGCTACTCGAAAATGACATTCTTGTTTTCAGATACTTTTACAGTCTCGCCGATGATCACGAAAAAGGAATTTTAGCCGATAAATACAGAAAATTTGCTTTACTGGATACAGAATTTGATGTCTTTCAGAATTCTATCAATAATTTCACCCCTCATCTGGAATTTATGATGGTAACTTTGCCATTGGAAGAAATTCGTAAGTACAGAGCTGTTTTACTAAAGAATGAAAAACCGTTTAAAGATATCCTGAAACATTTTACGGAAGAATCTGCCTACAAAGACTTTTTAACGATTGAAAATAAACAGCTTATGAAAGATTTCATCAGTTCTGAATATATTTATTTCAATCATGACAAATATATTCAGAAGGAAGTGGATGTTTTATTTTCTTTGATTAATGAATATCAGATCACAATCAATAAAATCTATACCGATTTTAAAGAAGAACTTATTGAATATCAGAAAAGATTAGAGAAAGCTTATTAATCCGCTCCGGGATATTCAAATGTTTTAACAGGGTGTTTCGTTCCGTCAATATTAATGTTTAAAGCAACATACAGGAAATGAAAATTCTGGTTTGAGGAAGCATTGAATTCTCTCTGCCAAAGATATCCTGCAACAACTCCCACACTATTATCGATCTGATAACCACCGCCAACGTACACTCTGTTTCTTGCAAAAGTCGGTTTCATAGGACTTACAAAGAAAACCTCATCGTATGCATTGGCAAACACAGTTCCTTTCTTTACTTCTTTTGCATTAAGAGGAACACTTACATTCAGACGGTAACGGTAACGCATTCTTTCAGAATTTTTGTCAGACTGAGGTTCGTAAAACCATGATTTTTCTGCACGGATCCTGTTTTCAAACTTTACAATTCCTTTTTTAAAATCGATTACGTCCTGTAACCATACCCGGAACTCTTCTTTGTTGATAGAGCGATCTTTATAAGTCGCATATCTTCCCAAACCGATAAAAGGTTTATGATTTTTGGTAAGATTATACCCCAATCCTCCTTTAATTTCGTAGTAATCGGGGTATGTATATTCTTCAATTCCTCTTGACTGTCCTTCCAGATAAAGGAAAAATTTAGGATGAAATTTGTAAGTGATGGTGAGTGCGTTGAAGCTGGAAATATGTTCCTGTGCTTTAAAAAATGTAACCCCTAAAAGTAAACCCAAACTCACAAATAGTTTCATCTAAAAAAATTTTTGCAAATGTAAATGAATTAACAATTTCGTAATATTAACTTTAATTCATCATTAATTAACATTTACTTAATATTAATAGTATACGATAAACCAATATGGAACCATCTTTGCGGCATTGGAACTCCAAAAGTTTCTGTATATGAAGTATTTGTTAAATTATTGATCAAAACGTACACTGAAAAATCTTTTTTGGTAAAACTTAATTTTTCATCCAGAAGATTATAGCTTCCGTTATTCAGTCTTTCGTTGTAACGGTAAACGACTTCATTGGTAAAGTTTTTCAGGAACTTTGTTTCCAGTTTTGCAATAAACTGATGTTTTAAATTATCCAGTACATATCTCGCTACGAAATTACCCGGCTGATTCAGTTTATTATCCAGATAAGTATAGCCTACTGTATATTTCAGCCATTCGTTCAGCCTGTGATTCACCTCAGCTTCAATTCCTTTTATGGTGGTATCTCCAATGTTCTGCGCATACCAGACCGCATCATTCGGTTTAATTTTTGTCCAGTCGATCGCATCCCCCGAATCACGAAGGAATCCGCTCACTTTCGCCAGAATATTTTTCGTCTGATACTGGTATCCTACTTCTGCATATACCGCACTTTCAGGTTTAAGATTAGGGTTTCCAACCTCGGTTTTACTTACATAATACAGATCTGTGAAGGTAGGAACCCTGTGAACTTTTGCAATATTTCCGTAGATTTTATTGTTTTGATTAAAGGTAAATCCTACATCTAAACCGGGATAGAAAAAGTTTCCTTCTTTGGAATAATTTGCCCAGGAAATTCCGGGAGTGATATTTAACTTTTTATCCAGTAAAGAAAAATGGTGTTCGAAGAAAACCTGTGAAACAAAACGGTTTCTTTCTCCTAAATTATTGCTTACCAGAAATTCTTTTCGAAGCTCTACCCCTATTCCTGTAGTTCCCAATCCCCATTCGTAAGTAGAATTAACTTCTCCTCCTACATTGTTCCCGATGTGCATATTTCTGTAAATTTCTGGCTTCTGTCTGTTGAAAAGATACATATCCTGCCCCCTTCTCCAGTATACATTTGAACTGAGCTTCATCTTGCCAAATCTTTGCTGATGTGCTAAACTTACAATTGAAGCCTGCGTTTCTTCATACTGTTCCGTAGCTGCTTTTGATGCATAAAAACCGTTTGCCCCGAATTTTTTCTCAGAAAAACCGGCCTGAAGTCTGATGTCACCGTCTTTTATATTCAGTTTACTTTGATAAAATACATTCCTGATCTCGTAATCCGTATTGTACATATATCCCTGCGAACCGGCAGAATTTGCCTGTAAAGAATTGGAGAATTTTTCATTTCCAAGCTGAGCGTTTACGCCAAAGCCATACGTTTCGTAATCTCCTCCTTCTGCACTTATTTTTACTCTTTTTCCCGGATTCGTTTTGGTGATCACATTAATCACTCCGGCATAGGCATTCTGCCCGAATCTTCTTGCTGCAGGACCTTTTATTACTTCAATTCTCTCCACATCATCAAGATCTACCGGAAGATTCATGGAGTTATGTCCGGTTTGAGAATCGTTCATACGGATTCCGTTCAGAAGCAGAAGAACCTGCTCGAAAGAGCTTCCCCGAAAACCGATATCACTCTGTACTCCATTGGCTCCTCTCCTTCTGATATCCATTCCCGGAACCTGCTGAAGAATTTCGTCTATACTTTTTGCAGGAGAATTGATGATTTCTTCTCTTGTAATGATGGTAATATTCTGGTTTGCCGTTTTGTAAGGGGTTGAAATAAGTTTTCCCTGAACCTCAATTGTTTCAATATCGGTAGATTTTTCCTGTGCGTGCGTAAAGCAGAAAGTTCCTACAAGAAAAACAGGAAGTATTTTTTTAATCATAATCAGTTTTATTCTCAGTTAGTTTCGTGAGCGCAAAAGTACTGGAGATCATGAAGAATGACAAATGATAGTTGTCATAAAAAAAGATGCGACTGAAAAAATCGCATCTTGGGAAGTAATTTTGTTATCTTTTTCTCATTAAATGTGTAATAAGATCTCTGAACAACTTTCTCATTTCTATATTACATATTTATGGGTACAATTTTAACAAATTTTAAAATAAAAAACAATACTTTGAACTTAAAAATACTTAAAAAATTCACTATATGGTTAAATATTTATTACCGTGGTTATTAGCTTAGGCAAGTATATACAATTCTACACTATGTGAATTTATATTTTCTTTTTGAAGACATTTTTAATGTTCTTATCAAACTCCGTACATTCTGAAACGTACTTCGCTTTAATTACTTTAACATTATTTATCAATGTAACTTTATCTGTATCAATTTTTAAGTCAGGATGATTTTTCTTGATATCAACAATATCAAAGTATGTACTTCCTTTATCAGTAATACTTTTAACGTTTTTATATTTTAATAGTTTTGGTGTCATTTTATAAGTCATTAGATTATCATAAATTATATTAAATTAAAACTTTTTAGGATATAATTTGCTAACAACTGCAAAAATGAAAAAAATTAAAATATTAATTTATGATTTAACACCTATATCTTCATTTATTATTAAGAAATTAACAAATCCCGACTTTTCCATTTAAAAAATAAAATAGAATTATGACTTAAAATTAATTATTTTAATCCTTATCCAGAATTAAATCTTTATATCTGGTTCTTACCTCACTATTTGTTAGAAAATATTTAAACTTATCATTATTTGACGTCTCCCTCAAATTAAATTTATAGATGAATTCATCTACATACTTCTGAAGATGCTTTTTCGATACATGATTATATGTTCCATTCAGCGAGTTTTTCAATATCTTCCACGATCCCTCTATATTATTTGTATGAATACTGCTGTCTTCCTGATTTACGTATTCTTTTTTAGAATGATCGACTATTTTATGATCATAAGTTTCATACAATCCGTCATAAGCCCACCATTCATCGCTAATAACTCTTGTGTTTTTAATGGGAATATATTTATAAATCAGAGGCTGTATGCTCACTTTTTTTGTATCATCCACCACAAAAGCATTCATTTTACCACCTCTTTGCAGCATTCCCATCACCGGAACTTTATCCTTATAGTTTCTCCCCTGAGAGTTTTTTACTTTTTTATTCTTGTGCCTGTTCTTATTTTTTCCACCGATAAAAGTTTCATCACATTCTACAGTTCCTTCTAACTCATTATGATTTTCAATTCCAAAACAAGCGCGTATTCTTTGCAACATAAACCAAGCTGTTTTTTGGGTGACGTCTATATCTTTTGCCAGCTGAAGAGAGCTTATTCCTTTTTTATGAGAAGTTATCAGCCATATTGCCAGAAACCATTTTTGCAGACTGATCTTAGAATTTTCAAACATAGATCCTGTTTTGGCATTGAAATATTTCCCTGTATTTTTGCATTTGTATCGGTTTTTACTGCATTTATATACCTGAGATTCAGAATCGAAAGGGCTTTCTATTACCCCTCCCCATCTCATCTGTTCTAGATAATCGATACATTTTTCCTCCGTTGAAAAAGTCTGCAGCAATTCCAATACAGACTTTATATTAGTGTTTATCATGGTATAGTAAATATTAAGTTTACATTATGAAAGATGCAATCTATTTAGTAATGGTTCACTCATAAGAGAAAAATTAACATTTTTTTATATTTTTCCCTTTATAGTGTAAAAACGTAAGTAATTACCAAAAATTATATCACTCTATAATCCGCTAAAAATTCGTAATTTTGTTAGTCTTAATTTTACTATGGCTCATACAACAGAAATAGATATTAAAAAACAGATTTTCGTTAAGAACGCACATCTTAACAATCTGAAACACATAGATGTTCTTATCCCGAAAAATAAACTGATCGTCATTACAGGAGTTTCCGGAAGCGGAAAATCTTCATTGGCATTTGATACGATTTATGCGGAAGGACAGCGAAGATATGTAGAGAGCTTAAGCTCTTACGCACGTCAGTTTTTAGGAAAGTTAGAAAAACCTAAAGTTGATGATATTAAAGGTTTAGCACCTTCTATCGCGATACAGCAGAAAGTAATTTCTTCAAACCCGAGATCTACCGTCGGAACTTCCACAGAGATCTACGATTATATGAAGCTTCTTTTTGCAAGAATCGGGAAAACCTATTCTCCTGCTTCTGGTGAGGAAGTGAAAAAAGATTCGGTTTCGGATGTAGTGGATTTCATCAAATCTTCTAAAAAAGATACTTCATTTTTATTAACGGCTCCTTACGATTACGATGCCGCGAATTTTGGTGAAAATTTAAATGTTCTGAAATTAGCAGGTTTTACGAGACTGGAAATCAATGGTAACGTTGCAGGAATCGAAGATTTGGAAAGTTTCGGCTTTACTCCCGAAAAAGGAATGAAAATTAATCTGGTAATAGACCGCTTCACTTACGAGGAAGATGAAAGTTTTCTTCAGCGTTTGGCAGATTCTATTCAGATGGCTTTCTATGAAGGTCGCGGATATTGTTCATTGAAAAACGTAGATACCGGAAAGATCAAAGAATTTTCAAATAAATTTGAATTGGATGGAATCGAATTTTTAGAGCCGAATGTCCATTTTTTCAGTTTTAACAATCCTTACGGAGCATGTCCGACTTGTGAAGGATACGGAAAAGTCATCGGAATTGATGAAGATCTTGTAATTCCCAACAAAACATTATCCGTTTTCGAAGATGCGGTTGCTTCATGGAAAGGCGAAAGCATGAGCGAATGGAAAAAAGATTTCATTAAAAAAGCAAAAGATTTCCCGATTCATAAGCCTTATCATCAGTTAACCAAAGAACAGAAAAAATATCTTTGGAAAGGAGACGGAAAAAGCACGTTCCCATCGATTGACAATTTCTTCAAAATGCTTGAGGAAAACCTCTATAAAATTCAGTATCGTGTAATGCTTTCCCGTTATCGCGGAAAAACACTCTGCCCGACTTGTGAAGGTTTGCGACTGCGTGAAGAAACAAGCTGGGTGAAAATCGACGGACACAATATCCAATCGATGATCGAGCTTCCTCTGGATGAGCTTTTTCCTTTAATTAAAAGCTTAAAATTATCCGAACACGATCAGGAAGTTGCCAAAAGATTATTGTACGAAATTACAACCCGACTTGAATTTTTATTAAAAGTCGGTTTAGGATATTTAACCTTAAACAGAACATCCAATACGCTTTCCGGCGGAGAAAGTCAAAGAATAAATTTAGCAACAAGTCTGGGAAGTTCTTTGGTGGGTTCCATTTATATTCTGGATGAGCCTTCAATCGGACTTCACTCAAGAGATACGGAAAATTTAATTGAAGTTTTAAAAAATCTTCGTGACCTTGGCAATACGGTAATCGTTGTGGAACATGATGAAGATGTAATGAAAGCCGCCGATTATATTATTGATATTGGTCCGGAAGCAGGTTATCTTGGTGGAGAATTGGTTTTCGCAGGAGATTACAAAGAGCTGAAAGATGCAGATACGTTAACTTCAAAATATCTTACCGGAAGACTGGAAATTGAAGTTCCCAAAAAGCGGAGAAAAGGTAAAGAATGGATTCACATAAAAGGAGCAAGACAAAATAATTTAAAAAACATTGATGTAGATGTTCCTTTGGAAAATCTTGTTGTAATTTCGGGGGTTTCCGGAAGCGGAAAATCGACTTTAATGAAGGAAATCCTTACCAATGATATCCAGATTCAGCTTGGGATGGGAGGTAAAAAAGGAGATTATGATGCTGTGGATTTTCCGAAAAAACTGATCCAGCATATTGAACTGATCGACCAGAATCCTATCGGAAAGTCTTCAAGATCCAACCCTGTAACGTATCTTAAAGCCTATGACGACATCAGAGATCTTTTCGCCAAGCAAAAAGTGGCAAAAATGATGGGCTACAAACCTAAACATTTTTCCTTCAACGTAGACGGCGGAAGATGTGATGAATGTAAGGGAGAAGGTGTCATCAACGTTTCCATGCAGTTTATGGCAGATATTGAACTTGAATGTGAAGTCTGTAAAGGAACCCGCTTCAAAAGTGAAATTCTGGAAGTAAAGTACGACGAAAAAAACATTTCAGATATTCTTCACATGACCGTGGATGAAGCTTTGGAATTTTTCAAAGATAATAAGGAAGAAAAGATCGCAACCAAATTAAAACCTTTACAGGATGTAGGTTTAGGATATTTGCAGTTGGGACAGAGCTCTTCTACCCTTTCCGGCGGTGAAGCACAGCGTGTAAAACTGGCATCCTTCCTTGTAAAAGGGGTCACAACAGATAAGACGTTATTTATTTTTGACGAACCTTCAACGGGACTTCATTTCCATGATATTCAGAAATTACTGAAGTCTTTACAGGCTTTGATTGATCTTGGACATTCTGTGATTGTGATTGAACATCAACCCGATATCATTAAATCTGCAGATTACATCATCGACATCGGTCCTGAAGCCGGAAAACACGGCGGTGAGGTTGTCTTCACCGGAACTCCCGAAGAACTGGCAAAAAATAAGAAATCTCATACAGCACGATATATTAAAGAAAAGCTGGAGAACTAAAAAACAGAGAGTAAAGATTACTCTCTGTTTTATATTTTTAAACTTGCTAAAGTAAAATGTCAGAAAACTCTATAGAGTTTGATTTGTGTAGACATCATATTCGGAGGACGTTTGCGTTCCGTAGGAACGCTATCTTTAGAACATTTTTTGTAGTATCGATATTAAACCTACGGATTGATTGATAGACTTACTCCTGTTTCTACACAGATTCTGCTCTTAAAGGAGCAAAACTCTTTTACTTTAAATAATTTCAATGATTTAACTTTACCATGAAATATAATTCCATCTTTTTATTTTTAATTGCTTTGGTAATCATGAGCTGTTCAACGAAAAAAAATGCAAATCTGAACAGCAGTTACCCTGTAAAATTAGATACTCTGACAATGTTTGATAAATCGAGAAACCGCAAAATTCCGGTTGCTTATTTCAGTCCCAAAACCTCAGAGAAAATTTCAAAACAACAGATCGTCATTTTCAGTCACGGTTATGGTGCCAATACAGGGGGAGACTATTTAAAGTATTCCTACTTAACAAAGAATCTGGCTTCAAAAAGATATTTTGTGGTAAGCATTCAGCATGAGCTTCTGACAGATCAGCTCATTCCTTCAGAGGGAAAACCTCAAATCGTAAGAATGCCTTTCTGGGAACGTGGTACAGAAAATATTTTATTTGTTTTGAATGAACTAAAAAAAACGAAACCTGAGCTTGATTATAAACATCTTACTTTAATCGGACATTCAAACGGCGGAGATATGACGGCTCTTTTCGCCAATAAGTATCCCAATTTTGTGTATAAAATCATTACCTTGGATAACCGGAGAATGTATTTGCCCAAAACTTTGATTCCGAAAATTTATACTTTACGCTCAAACGACTATCCTGCCGATGAAGGAGTTTTGCCGACAATGGAAGAGCAAAAAAAATTCCATATCACTGTTCAGCCAACAAGTATTAATCATGGAAAAATGGATGATAAAGCAAATGATCAGGAAAAAGCATCTTTAAATCTTTTTATCGAACAATATTTGCGTGAAAAGTAACCTCGCGATTTATTAACGGAAAGATAACAGACAGTTGTAAATTTTAACATTCAGTATATTGTTTGGCATAAAATTTATTCCTACATTTACTATGAAATACAACTGAAGTGGAAACATATTTTGCATTTTTCAGCTTTGAAATCGCAATTAAATTTATAAAAATTTAAGCACAGCATTGTCGGCTGTGCTTTTTTATTGTTGTCTAATTAAAAAAATGAGATGTATTTATCTACTGGATCTGCTCCTAAAGAGCAGATTCTTTTAGTTTTAATCTTATACATTTTTAAGATTAATAAAAAAATTCATGTACAATAATTGAGTTAGCTACAAAACAACAAAAACCGAAAATTCAAAGAATTTTCGGTTTCTTAAAAAAACTTGCTAAATATTAATGAAATTAATTACGATTTCAGAGTCCAGATTGAACCGTTTTTGGTGGTAAGCTTTTCAAGCGTTCCTTTGTCGGAAAGCTCATTTAATAATCTTTCGCTTTCTTTTCTCGGCGTTCCCGATAATTCTGAAAACTCTTTTGCGGTAAGTGAATTATACTTTGCAAAAAGACTTTCCCAGTTTTTGGAATATTCAGATTTCTTGGTGTCAGAATTTACTCTCAGAACAGCAGTTTCGTAGAATGCATAAGGTTTTGAGCCGTAAACAATCTCTCTTTTTCCTGCATCATTGGTAAAAAACATGGTAGGAAAACCGCGAACTCCCATTTCTCTGGCAAGCTTCAGATCTTCCTGAAAAAGTTCTTTTCCTCTTCCTTCAAAGTCTTTTTTCAACTGATCTGTATTCAATCCTACTTTTTTGGCTACTGCTGCAATATGTTCCCATTTTGCGATATTTTTCTTCTTCAAAAACACCATTTCACGAAGTTCTCTCATGAAATCCAGTGCTTTTTCCCTGTCCTGCATCTGTGCCGCTTTAAAGGCGATAGAAGGCGGATAAGAAGAATCCAGCGGATCCTGTAACCAGATATCACCGTCGATCGGCATATCGTAATACAAACTTACTTCATCCCAGTGATGCGCCACGTCCGAAGGTTTGCTTATTCCTCCGCTGTTGTAGCTCCAGTCCGGAAGAAGACCTCCCATTCTGTATTCTATATCTACGTTATCTCCGTATTCCAGTTTTAATTTTCTCAGTTGAGGCTCAATTCCCCAGCATGAAGAGCAGATTGGGTCTGTAAAATAAATCACTTTTACAGGTTTTTCGTCAGTCATTACATCAATATTCCCAATTTCAAACTTTTCTCCGGGAACTTCACAAACTCCTGTCGCAGGATCGCATAATAGCGGATTTGTAGATCTGTTTTCCATTTTTTTACTTTTGTCACTTTGTCCGTTACAACTACTTAAAGCCGCCGTGAGGAACACAAATGTTAGTATTTTATTATTTATCATTTTTTGTGATGATAAAGGTTTCACACTTTTTAATGTTACCACAAATCTAATATTTAATCATCATACTTTGGTAATGGATTTCCTTTTAGAAACTGGTTTCCTCGAGGAAACTACCTTTCTGTTTTTTTATTATCTTTACATCATTATAATTTATTTTGAAATCATGAAAAAAGAAGCCAATCTGAATATCACTCCTATCTGTAAAAACCGCATGAACGCCATTAAAGATTCAATGGAAATTTTATCGGGAAAATGGAAGTTTCATATTCTGGGAACTTTAATGCAGAGTGAAAAAATGCGTTTTATGGATCTTTTAAGGGAAATTGACGGTATTGCTGCCAAAATGCTTTCAAAAGAGCTTCAGGACATGGAGATCAATCATCTCATCAAACGTACTGTTTTAGACACAAAACCTGTAACCGTGGAATATGAAATCACAGAATACGGAAAAACTATCGAACCGATTATTGATGAAATTGCCAAATGGGGAATTGAGTACCGAAAATCTCTTTATCAAAAAACCGACAAATAGATTCTGCCGGTTAAAAAACAAAAATTGATATGGATATGATTGATATGTGTTTAAACATTGATTTTTGTTAAAACAAATTTATATTTATTTAGACTTAATAAAAATAATATTTGAATGATATTTGTCACATTATAGAAAAATCGTACAAATCAAAGTTTAACAGATTTCTTAGTCGTTGGAAATTAAAATATTTTAACTTCGGGAAAGCTGATCTAATTTTTTAAGTAATGTCGGAATTCTGAAATTTCCGTGCATCTGTTCTACCTTTTGTTTAATTTCATCTACATCAGTTCCTTTTGCAGTAAGAAACAAAGGCGTTTTACTTTCTCCCCGATAAATGATTCTTCTTCCGGAATCCGGACTGTTAAAACCGTTCTTTGCAATTCCGACTACCGGAAATTTTTGGTCTAAAGCTTCGTAAAGATGCCCTCCAAGTCCTATTTTTCCTTCTTCATCCAGAGTTACATAGCCATCGATAATGATAACATCGCCTTGCTGAAGTTGAATTTTATTTAAAAGACTGAGAATACAGGGTAATTCTCTTTTGTAAAAAGCTCCGCTTTCATATTCTGAGGTAATTGTTGTTTTCTCTGTGAAAATTTCTGCTTCCTGTTCAGAATTCCAATCCTGAAAGGCTAAACAGACTGTATGGGCATAATCGTCGTAATAATAGGTATCAAAAGCGTAGATCATTCTTCGTTTGTAGTTGATTATTGTTTTTAAATGATGGTAATGTAATTTTCTCTTAACTGCAATTGATTAGAAAAATTCTCCGAAATGCCACAAAATTCCACAAGGATCATGAACAAAACATTCTTTTCCCCAATCCATTGTTCTCACAGGCAAAATTCTTACTTTCTCATATTTTTCAGTAAGATGTAAACTGATAAGTTCCTGATAAAATTCGTCTGTATTTTCAACTTCTACAAAAAGCATGGTGTTATCAATCCAGTCTTTTACATAAGCATCCTGAAGATAAAAAGCAGTCTCATTCCATTTGAACAGAGACATTTTAGCATTCAGAATCACTTCTTCAAAACCCAGATCACGGTAGAAACTCCTGCTGGTTTCAAAGTTTTCAGAGCCTATAAAAGGACGCATTGATTTTATATTCTGTTTCATTGTAATCTGTTTTTCCAGTCGTTATAAGTCATTTCAAATTTTATTTCATTCTTTCCGTGAATTCCGTTTTCTGTCCATCCTGATTTTCTGTAGAATATCTCCGCTCTTGTACTTGGAGAAGTGCTCAGCCAGATTTTCTCATTCGTCTGATCAAAATACCAATTCAGCATGGTGTCGTGAAGTTTTCTCCCGATTCCTTGATTATCAAATTCCGGATGAACAAAAAGCGCCCAGATGCTTTTCTCTTTCATATCTACAATTCCAAATCCTGTAATTCTGTTATTATCTTCACAAACCCAGCCTTTTCCTCTGTCAAAAAGAAAGTTCTCACAATCCTGATTTGTAACAAGATTGGGATCAGATAACGTGTTTTCTTTCACCGAATTTCTTACGATTTGGATCTGTGGAATATCTTTCAGCTCAGCTTCACGGATTTTCATGTAAATTTTAATTTAAATAAAAAGGCAAACTGCTGATCTGCTAATTTGCCTTTTGTATTGTATTTTTTAATTCAATTATTTCTTATCTACAACGATTCTGTCTGGTCTGTTGGCGATTTCCCAAGCCGTTGTAAAAACCAACTGGGTTCTTTTAGCCAGCAGATTATAATCTATTTTCTCTACATCATCCGTTGGTTTGTGGTAATCTTCGTGGATTCCGTCAAAGAAAAATGCTACAGGAACATTATTTTTAGCGAAATTATAGTGATCTGATCTGTAATACAGTCTTTCGGTATCATTCGGATCGTCATACTTATAATTTAACTCAAGATTATTGGTCTTTTTGTTTGCCGCTTCATTAATTACTTTTAACTGAGAACTCAGCATTTCAGATCCAATGACATATACATACTGTTTTCCTCTGTTTTCAGGATCATCACGACCGATCATATCGATATTCAAATCAACCACGGTATTGGCTAAAGGAAAAACCGGATTATCCGTGTAAAATTCAGAACCAAATAAACCATGTTCCTCTCCTGTTACGTGAAGAAATAAAATGGATCTTTTCGGACCGTTTCCTGCTTTTTTAGCTGCCTGAAAAGCTTTTGCAATCTCCATTACTGCAACTGTTCCGCTTCCATCGTCGTCTGCTCCGTTGTAAACTACTCCGTTTCTTGTTCCTACGTGATCGTAATGACCCGAAATCACAATAATTTCCTCAGGTTTTTCAGATCCTTCAATAAATGCCAGAATATTTTCAGAGTCAGGAAGATTTCCGCCGCCTCTTTTCTTCATGAAATCAGACGGAACTTTCTGATAATAGGATCCCAAAGCTTTAGGATAAGAAATTCCTAAGCCTTTATAGTAATTCACCATGTATTCTCCTGCCCTTTTTTGTCCCGGACTTCCCGTATCTCTACCCTCCATATCATCGGAAGCAATTACGTACAGGTTTTTCTTTAGATCTTCTGCCTTAATTTCCTTATAGGCAGCCAAATAAGCTTTATCACCTTTTGCGGCAGATGAAGTTTGAGTTGTCCCTGCATCGGCTGCATTTTTTGCCGTTCCGCAGCTTACCAGTACAGCAAGTGAAAATAGTGGAATGAATAATTTTCTCATTATGGAATAATTTGCTTAAAAATAACAAAAAATATTTAATCTTTTACGGATTGCTATTTTTCTTATATTTGAAATAAATGCAAAAAGTATGGAGAATATCTACGGATTCAATCATTACTCTTTTTTTACTGAAATGTCTGAACTGGCAACCCAAAACAACAGTTTTGATCTGTCTTTAGGTTTGCCGGATTTTGATATCGACCACCGTTTGAGGGAGTATCTGAAAGAAGCTGCAGATCTTAACAGCCATAATTATGAACCACTTGCAGGAAATCCGCTTCTGATAAAAAATATAATCCGTTTTAATCTCAAAAGAAAAAACAGCATCCGATTACAGGAAAATGAAATAACCGTTGTTCCCTGTGCAACTTTTGCTTTATATACTTCCCTTAAATCCATTCTTAATCAAGGAGATGAAGTTATCGTTATACAGCCTTCTTATTACACGTATGGTCCTTCTATTTTTCTGAATGGGGGTATTCCTGTCTATTATGATCTTGACAATAATTTTTCGGTAAATTGGGAAAAACTGCAAAGTTGCATTTCTGAAAAAACAAAAGCCATTATTGTAAATTCTCCACAAAATCCAACCGGAAAAATATGGTCTGAAAGCGACTGGAATCAATTATACAGCATCATTAAAGATCAGGAAATTTATCTGATTTCGGAAGAGATTTACGATACGTATTGTTTTGACGGAAAGGAACATTACAGTTCGTTTCTTCATCCTGAGCTCAAAAGAAGGACATTCTGCATTTTTTCTTTTGGAAAAATGTTTCATTCTACCGGATGGAAAGTCGGCTATCTTTTGGCACCTGAAGAATTAACGGCGAAATTCCGCTGTCATCAACAGTATATTTCCTACAGTGCAAACGCGCCCTGTCAGTACGCAATAGCCAAATATCTGGAAGTTTTTGATCCTTCACAGAACCAGATTTTAATGCAAAAAAAACGCGATCTTTTTAGTGATCTGATTACAGAAACGCCTTTCATTGTTGAAGAAAAAGCAGAAGGCGCCGTTTTTCAAATCGTGAATTTCAGAACTGTTTCAAAAACAATGACAGACGTAGAGTTTTCGAAATGGCTTACCATCGAGAAAAAAGTAGCGTGTCTTCCTTTATCTGCTTTTTACAATTCCAGAAAGAATTCAGATTATGTACGATTCAGTTTTGCTAAAAATGATGATCTGATTATTGATGCGCTTGAGTATTTAAAAAAGCATCTTTAAAATCACTGCAAGCGTAAAGATCTCCACCTTTTTATTTTTAGATTTCTCCTTTGTCGAAATGACAACATTAAATATTTTGTTTCGTTAGTTGAGCAGATTTCTTGGCAAGAAAATTTAAATGATATTTAAAACAAAAGCACCGCATGATGCAGTGCTTTCAATATTTAAAGTTGATTTTTACAGAGACAAAACTCTTACATCAATTCTTCTGTTTTTTGCCTTACAGTCGTCGGTATCGTTGGCTGCGCAAACAGGATGCTGAGAACCGTATCCTTCTGCTTCCACCCTGTCTCCGGAAATTCCCAGTTCAAGCAATTTCAGTTTCGCAGTCTGAGCTCTCAGATTGGAAAGCTTCTGGTTGCTCTCTTCATTTCCTGAATTATCGGTATAACCTCCCAATTTAATTTTTAAAGTTGGATAGGCATTCATAATTTCAACTAAATTTAATAACTGGACTTCAGAACCCGCTTTTAAATCACTGGAACCTGTCTCAAAGTAAAGATTTTCTATCGTAAACCATTCATTCGGATCCAAAATTCCCTGATCTTTATTTTTAACCGAATTGTACATCTGATACAACTGGCTTCCTTCTCCGATTTTTATCTTTTTTCCTCCGTCCAACTGAATCTCCTGAATATTTCCTGTATCATAGACAAAGTCACCGCTTTCATTAACGTAGCCTTTAATTTCCTGTGGAACAATTGCTGCTGATCCTGTCTGATTAGTTAATGAATCTGCTGAAACGCCTGTTAAAGCTTCAATTTTCGCTTTTCTGTTGGCATCTATTTTATCTTTATGTAAAACAGCCAATGTCGGAGCAATCACCAGAGAAACAATCGACATCAGTTTAATCAAAATGTTCATCGAAGGTCCTGAAGTATCTTTGAACGGATCTCCCACCGTATCTCCCGTTACGGAAGCTTTATGGGGTTCAGAACCTTTATAATAAGTCTGTCCGTTGATATCCACTCCTTTTTCAAAAGATTTCTTTGCATTGTCCCAGGCTCCGCCTGCATTATTCTGGAACATTCCCATTAAAACTCCGCTCACCGTTGCTCCGGCAAGAAAACCTCCCAAAACCTCCGGTCCGAAAATAAACCCGATGAGCAAAGGGGAAACGATGGCAATAGCTCCCGGAAGCATCATTTTTCTGATGGAGGCATCGGTGGATATGGCCACACATTTTTCGTATTCCGGCTGTGCTTTTCCTTCTAAAATTCCCGGAATTTCGCGGAACTGTCTTCTTACTTCTTCTACCATTGCCATTGCAGCCTGTCCCACTGCGGTAATTGCCAATGATGAAAAGATAAACGGAATCATTCCGCCGACAAATAATCCGGCAAGAACATCGGCTCTGTAAATGTCAATTCCGTCAATTCCTGCAATTCCAACAAAAGCTGCGAATAAAGCTAAAGCCGTTAAAGCAGCAGAAGCAATCGCAAAACCTTTTCCTGTGGCTGCCGTTGTATTTCCTACTGCATCAAGGATATCCGTTCTCTCACGAACTTCTTTGGGAAGTTCGCTCATTTCAGCAATTCCTCCTGCATTGTCCGCAATCGGTCCGAAAGCATCAATTGCCAACTGCATTGCTGTTGTTGCCATCATTCCGGCTGCTGCGATGGCAACGCCATATAATCCTGCGCAAAGATATGATCCGTAAATTCCGCCTGCCAAAACAATAATCGGAAGCAGTGTAGATTCCATTCCTACAGAAAGTCCGCCGATGATGTTGGTTGCATGACCTGTTGAGGACTGTCTTACAATGCTCGATACCGGTCTTTTCCCCATCGCTGTATAATATTCTGTAATGATGCTCATTAAAGTACCTACAACCAATCCTACCATAATTGCCCCAAAAACGCCCATTTTAGAGAATTCATGTCCTCTGAGAACCATTTTGTCGGGCAAGATATAATTTACCAAAAAATAAGACGCTACAGCCGTAATTACAATGCTTCCCCAGTTTCCAAGGTTTAAAGCATTCTGCACGCTTGATGTGGAAGAATCTTCATTGTCATTAATTCGGACAAACAGGGTTCCGATCATTGAAAAAATGATTCCTGTTCCGGCAATCAGCATTGGGAGAAGAATCGGGGCAAAACCACCGAAAGAATCCTGAGAAATGGTTTCTCTTCCCAAAACCATGGTTGCTAAAACCGTTGCTACGTAAGAACCGAATAAATCGGCTCCCATTCCGGCAACATCTCCTACGTTGTCTCCTACGTTATCTGCGATAGTTGCAGGATTTCGAGGATCGTCTTCGGGAATTCCGGCTTCTACTTTTCCTACCAGATCGGCTCCTACATCTGCTGCTTTGGTATAAATTCCTCCACCCACTCTTGCAAAAAGGGCAATGGATTCAGCTCCCAGAGAAAATCCTGTAAGAATTTCAATCGTTCTTTCCATTTCGTGGGAATCCACGGTTGCGTCGGGTGCAAAAATCTGTTTGATGATTAAAAATAAAGCTCCCAATCCTAAAACAGCCAAACCAGCAACGCCCATTCCCATTACGGAACCTCCTGTAAAAGAAACTTTTAATGCTTTAGAAAGGGATGTTTTGGCAGCCTGTGCCGTTCTTACGTTGGCTTTTGTGGCGATTTTCATCCCGATAAAACCAGCAGATGCGGAAAATATTGCTCCGACTACAAAGGCAATCCCGATACTCCAGTGGGAGTTGGCATTGCTCATCCCCATCACCGCTAAAAGAATAGCTACCACAACTACGAAATAGGTTAAAATCTTGTACTCGGCTTTCAGGAAAGCCATTGCACCGTCAGCAATATGTCCGCTGATAATTTTCATTTTTTCATTTCCAGCATCCTGCTTACTTACCCAGTTACTCTGAAAAAAAGTATACAGTAAAGCAACGACACCAAAAATTGGTACTAACACAAATAGATCCATAGTTTAATATTTTTTTGGTAATAGATTATTAAATATAACGAATAATTTCTATGGATTATGTTAAAATCTTTATAAGTATTTCAAAATTAGCAGTTAAACGATTAAACGGATTAAATTTAATATGCTTGAAGCAACTGATGTAAATTATATGCTGATTAGAGAAATCAAAAGAACAATGTTGCAAAAATTTTTGGTGGAATGAAAATCTCTGAGGTTTTGGTTAGCAATCTATTAAGAGTGATAATTACTAGCCCTGATTGAAACGGCATCCTTTTTTGTTGCGGGCGGAGCATAAACTGGAGGTTTACGAACGTAGTTCAGGAGCCCGTAACAAAAAAGATACAGTGGAAAGCAGGAAACAGCTCCTAAAAAAATTAAAAATTGACAATATCTCGTTTTTTATGTTTTCGAAAGGTATGATTTCGGAATTCTTATTACAATACAGAACTCTTAAAAAGAAAAAGGATAAACGAAAACCGTCTATCCTTTAATTTATCCGAAATAAAGAGAATTTATCCTCCGTATTTGTTTGAATAATCTTCCTGAGAAGCTTTGATTACTTTTTTAGCGTGCTCTGCTCCGTAAACTTCCTGAATTCTGCATTTTGCAGGCTCATCCGGTAAGTTCTTGTAAGTAAGAAAGTAGTGCATTAATCGTTTCACTTCTGCTTCCGGCAGTTCTGAAATATCTCTGAAATGTCCGAATGCATGATCTCCGATCATTACTGCTACGATTTTATCGTCCGCTTCACCTCCATCGATCATTTTGAAACCTCCGATTGGAATAGCTTCCATTAACAAACCTCCTGCGTGAATGTTGTGAGAGCTTAAAACGCAGATGTCTAGCGGATCGTGATCTCCCATCGTAACGTCTGTAGCGCCTCTTTCAACTGCTAAATTCATTACTGCGCTGTCGCAATAGGTTCTTGGAACAAAACCGTATAATGCCGGAATAATATTTGAGAATTTCTGAGGTCTGTCTACCTTTAAAAATCCTGTTTCTTTATCTACTTCGTATTTAATAGTGTCTGAAGGAACGATCTCCACGAAAACATTTACAACATTTGGCGCATCTTCTCCTGCAGAAATTCCGTGCCATGGATGTGCTTTAAAATTTGGAATCATTATTTAAAATTTATTTTTTTAGTTAAGCTATTATTAAAATTTCTTTTCTTAAATCTTCAATGGTCATAGAAATATAGTCTTCTCCTTCCATATAGTTCATCAGAAAAATAGTTTTGAACTCATCAAGGTTTGCATTTCCGTTGATTCCTTCATAGGTTCTGTGAAGAAGTTCTATAACTGCGTTTTTGGAATCGACAATGTTTTTCCATGAATTTTTGGTGATGTACAATTGCTGTGAAGCGTTGTAATCGAATTCTTCATTGATCGCTTTTTCAGTCAGAAAAATAAATTCATGGGCTGCAAGACCTTTATCAAATCTCTGGATAAGATTGGAAGGTTTTAATCTCTCCATAAAAAGCGTCATTCTTTCGTAAGACTGGGTTTTATTTTCGGAATTGGACTTTACAGAAAGTAACCTGATTTCCTGTTCTTTAAGTTTAATGTAAGTAAATACAAACTGTCTCAGCAAAACCAAAAAAGGTATTGCAATAATCAATGCAAAAGCATAGGGTAAATATCCTGAAAAACTTGTCATAATTTGAGGTAGCAAAATTACTAATATTTTCTCAATCTATATATGAAAAATCCACAATAAAAAATCCAATATCTTATCTAAAAAAACTTTTTCAGAATTTTATTTTCGAGAGTAGGATATTTCTGAAGCTCTGCGCCAAAACTTTTAAAAAAAACCTCTATTCCCCGGATGTTGCTTCCCATAAAATTAAATTTCTTTTCATGAATATAAAAACTCAGAATTTTATCAATAAGAAAGGAAGGACCATTTTCATCTTTATACTCTTCATCGTTAATAAGTCCCAACAAAGAAAGCTGATCTTTTTCGTCAATCAAAACTGCGATATTGATTAGTTTTTCATCAAGATAGGCTCCTGAAAGCTTCAGAGAATTATTGGTGTAAAGAAAATTTAAGTATTTTCTGTATTTTTCTACATCTCCATCTTTAGAAAGCCCTTTAAAGTTTTTCTGCATGAAAGAAAAGCTTTCTTCGCTGAAATCAATTTCTTTATAAATAAGATGTTGAGCGCATTTTGCCGTAGATTTTCTTCCTTTGAAATATTTTTTTCTTCTCAGCAGAATATAATCTGAAATCTGGATTGTGTAATTTTTCTTTTTATCCAAATCCTTCGAAAAAGAATTGTAATGATTGAAAGAGTATGAAAATATGTTATATCTGTTTTTGAGAAAATTCAGGAACTGATCATTAATTTTAAAATCATCTTTAGATGAAAAAACACCCAGTTGTTGACAAAAAAGCGGCATAACCACTAAATTTAAAGCAAATTTTCTTTTTAAAGGAACCGGCATCACCGCTTCATAATCATTATAAACCAAAATATGCCAGTTTCCCGAAAGCTGATCTAAAACTTCTTTTCTTGCGTACCAGTTTTTCTGTGCAGAATTTTCAAGACACTTAGAATATTTCTCAAAATCTATTTCATTGTATTTCAATCTTTTAATCATAATAATCCGTCGTCTGAGAAACTAAAGTATGAATTCTGTGTCACAATAAGATGATCCAGGAGCTGAATTCCTAGCATTTTTCCTGCTTCCTTTATTTTTTGAGTGATTTCAATATCTTCTCTACTTGGCTTCAGATTTCCCGAAGGATGGTTGTGTGCCACGATAATTCCTGTCGAAAAATGATCTAAAGCTGTTTTAAAAAGGACTCTTATATCCACAATCGACTGATTAATTCCTCCCTGTGTAAGCTGGGCAAGGTGAATGACTCTGTTGCTCTGATTCAGAAAAATTGCCCAAAATGCCTCTGTCCGGAGATCCGACAAATGATTTCTGAAAATCTGATATGCGCCATCACTTCCTGAAATCACAGGTTTCTCAGGAATTTCCTGACTTGCTCTTCTTCTCCCGATCTCCAAAGCCGCAATAATGGAAATAGCTTTTACCTCTCCCACTCCTTTAAATTTCATTAAATCTTTTAAAGACAACAGGCTTAACTGATGCCAGTTGTTATTAACAGATGCTAAAATTTTTCTTGCCAGTTCAATTGCCGTTTCGTCCCTGCTTCCGCTTCCCATGATGATGGCAAGCAGTTCAGAATCAGAAAGCGAACTTTTACCTTTCCGTAAAAATTTTTCTCTCGGTCTGTCGTCTTCGGCAAGGAGTTTAATGCGCATTTTTTTAGTTTAAAATAAAATTAGTAAAAAGCATATAAAATAATCGTTTCCTTTGAACCGTCAATAAACTTAGAAGTTTCGTTGAATGCATTTTTAGAAAGCATAGGACATCCAAAACTTAAACAGGCAGGATTTGCAGATTCTTTGTCTGGAATACAATAATAAGAATGCAATACAATTGCTCTGGCTCTTGCATTGCTGTTTGTTTCGTCCAGACCATCCAGTCGATAGGCTTTTCCGAATTTTCCGGAATAACTTTCCCGAATTTCGTATTTTCCTAAAGAGGATTGGTGAGAACCATCAACATTGCTGAATTTCAAGGCAGAGGAGTTTTTTACAACAGATCCGTCACCATGAGCAACAATTGCTTTCTGCAGGATTTTATTGTTCTTCAGATCGTAAACAAAGTAACGGTATTTCCCTGAATGAATTTTAAAATTGATAAAGACAGCAAGATTCTGATTGTAATTTTTTCCTTTAATAAAATTCTTTACTTCCAAAATTTTAGACTTAGGCAAATCTTCAACAGTATTTGAAGCCTGAGAATCAAATTTTGAACAAGAAATAAAGAAAAGAAATAAAAAAATAAAGGGTTTCATCATTTGCGGAAGTTTTATTCGATAATCATTCCGTCTTTCATCACGAGCTTTCGGTCAGTGATTTCTGCTAGATTCGGGTTATGCGTAACGATCACAAAAGTCTGATTGTATTTATCTCTCAGATCAAAAAACAATCTGTGAAGATCATCTGCATTTTTCGAATCTAAATTTCCGGTAGGTTCATCTGCAAAAATGATTTTCGGTGAGTTGATTAAAGCTCTTGCTACCGCTACTCTTTGCGCTTCCCCTCCCGAAAGCTGGTTGGGCTTGTGGTGGAGTCGCTGTTCAATTTTTAAGTCTTCAAACAGAGCATATGCCTTTTCTATAGCTTCTTTTTCGTTGGCTCCTGCGATTTTTGTCGGCAACAGAACATTTTCTAAAGCTGTAAATTCCGGCAATAACTGATGGAACTGAAATACAAAACCGATATTCTGATTTCTGAATTTAGAAAGCTGTTTGTCATTCATATTGATGAAAGATTCTCCGGCAATTTCTATTTCCGTATCAAATTTATTCGAAGTGGTTGGCTGATCCAGTGTTCCCAGAATCTGCAAAAGTGTAGATTTTCCGGCACCGGATTCTCCCACAATTGAAACCACCTCTCCTGTTTTGATATGAATATCAACGCCTTTCAGTACTTCTAAATTCCCATAAAATTTATGGATATTCCTTGCTTTAATCATGATTCAAAAATAGTGAATTGATTTAAATCTGAAAAGCAATAAAAATATAATTTACAGGGATTATATTTTTTGCAAACGATATTTTTTCTCAATTTTATTGGCAAGCCAGCTCACGTAAAACAACTGAAAACTATGATAAATCATCACAGGAAGCAGAAAAAGTACTTTCTGATCTTCCGGAATTCCTAAAACCATTATGAAAAGACTTCCGTGAACCAGAGATTTTTTGGATCCGCAGAAAGTGGCTGTAATCACATCTTCTCTTTTAAAATGAAGCTTTCGGGAAATCAGTTTTAAAATTCCGTAAACCGAGAAAAACAAAGAAACTACACTGAGCGCAATAATAAGAAATACAGAAGGAGGAACCGAAGCAAATACGTTTTGTGAAAAAGCTTCAGAAAAACTTTCGTAGACGATGAGTAGAATGATCATTTTATCAAATTCTGCAATAATTTTCGCATACTTTGTCACCCAGTTTTTCAATAACGGGTTTAAAATTAATCCTAAAATAATCGGCAGTAAAACTTTAAGTATAAGCTGCTGGATAATTTCTGCATTATTAATATTTTCCTGATCGGGCTGTACAAAAAAACTCATCAGTAAAGGAGTAATGACAATTCCGATAATTCCTGAAATGGAGGCATTGAAAATAGCGGAAGTTACGTTTCCTTTCGCGATAGAAACCATAACGACTGAAGAAGAGACTGTTGAAGGCAGACTTGCCAGAAAAAATATGGAAAGCCAGGTAACGAAAAATTCAGTATCTTTTACAAAACCATAAAACAAAAAAACGAGCAGCGGAAAAATAATGAATGTTCCGGTTTGAACCAAAAGATGCAGTTTCCAGTTGGAAATATCTTTGATGATTTCTTTGATATTCAGCTTTAGTCCATACAGAAGGAAGATAGCTGCAATTCCCCAGTCTATAAATGCTGATAGATTAAAATACTGATTGTATTCGCTCCTGAAAGGAATCAGTTTACCTGCTGCAACCATTACGATCAGCAATAAAAGAAAAATATTTTGTTTGTCTAATTTTATTCTGCTCAATTTCATTTTTTAAAAGTAGCAAGGATCATTCTAAAATCTTTATGACCATATTAAAATCACCTTAAAATTATCTTAAAAGCAAAAAGGTCTACCGAATTTATTCCGGTAAACCTTTTTAAAATTGTATATCTAAACAGAAAATTACAGTAACAATGTTAAAGGACTTTCCAGATATGTTTTTAAAGTCTGTAAGAACTGTGCTCCTGTAGCACCGTCTACTACTCTGTGATCACAAGCTAATGAAAGCTTCATGATGTTTCCAACCACGATTTGTCCGTTTTTCACAACAGGTTTCTCGATGATGGCTCCTACTGAAAGGATCGCAGCGTTTGGCTGATTGATGATGCTTGTAAATGTTTCGATTCCGAACATCCCTAAGTTTGAGATAGAGAAGGTAGAACCTTCCATTTCGTTAGCTTTAAGACCTTTGTTTTTCGCTCTTGAAGCCATATCTTTTACCGCAGCAGAAATCTGCGTGTAATTCATCTGGTCTGTATTCTTAAGAACAGGAACTACCAATCCGTCCGGAATTGCAACTGCTACCCCAATGTTGATGTTTCCTCTGTGAATGATCTTATCTCCCGCCCAGCTTGAATTTACCTGTGGATGTTTTCTTAAAGCAACAGCAGTCGCCTTAATAATCATATCGTTGAAAGAAATTTTGGTATCCGGTAAAGAATTGATCTCTTTTCTTGCCTCGATCGCCTTATCCATATTGATTTCCACCATCAGATAATAGTGAGGCGCAGAGAACTTACTTTCAGAAAGACGTTTTGCAATTACGTTTCTTACCTGTGAGTTCGGAGTTTCCGTATCTTCACCCTGTACGAAGCTTAATGCAACCTGAGCCGCCGCAGGACTTGCAGACGAAGCTGAAGCCGCTGGTTTAGCCGCAGAAGGCTGATAATTTTCAATATCTTTTTTAACGATTCTTCCGTTTTCTCCTGAACCCTGAATACTGTTGATGTCTACGCCTTTATCCTGAGCCATTTTTTTCGCTAACGGAGAAATGGCAACCCTGTCTGTAGATGAATGATCTGCAGCCGGTGCCCCTTTTTCTTCTGCTTTAGCCTCAGTTTTTTGTTCAGCAGGTTTTTCTGATGATGAAGCAGCCGCTTTCGGAGCGCCAACTCCTGAAACATCTGTTCCTTCAGGTCCTATAATTGCCAAAACCGAATCTACGGGAGCTGCTCCTCCTTCTTCAACGCCTTGTTTCAACAACACTCCGTTGAATTCAGATTCGAAATCCTGAACGGCTTTATCTGTTTCTATCTCAGCAAGAAGGTCTCCTTCTTTTACGGTATCACCAACGTTTTTGTGCCATTTTGCTACCTTACCTTCCGTCATTGTATCCGAAAGTCTTGGCATAGTAATTACTTCCACCCCTGCAGGAACTTCCGCAGAAGTCTGTTCCACAGTGGTAGAACTGTTTTCAGTTTTAGATTCTTCTTCTGTTTTTTTCTCTTCGGAACCACCTTGAGCCGGAGCTGCTGCACCGCCAGTAAGTCCTGAAATATCTTCTCCTTCATTACCGATAATTGCCAGAACAGAATCTACCGCTGCTGCATTACCTTCTTCCACACCAACATATAAAAGAGTTCCTTCCATTTCAGATTCAAAATCCTGAACTGCCTTATCTGTTTCGATTTCAGCTAAGATATCGCCTTCCTTTACTTTATCACCTACTTTTTTATGCCATTTTGCCACTTTTCCTTCCGTCATTGTATCGGAAAGACGCGGCATTGTAATTACTTCTGCCATAATTTTTTATAATTTGAAAATTTGGGATTTTATGAATTTGAAAATTAAAAAAGATATGATAATAAATCATTTTCAAATTTTCAAACTTTCAAACCGATTTATTATCTTTTAGTTTTCTAATTTGTCTAAGAACGGATAGTCTTCCTGAGCATATACATACTCGTAGATCTTCTCTGCATCCGGATAAGGAGAGTTTTCCATGAACTCGATACACTCTTCCACAAAATCTCTCGATTTGTTATCCATCGCTTCCAGTTCTTCTTCTGTTGCCCAACTGTTAGCCAAAATTCTTTGTTTGATCAGCTCGATAGGGTCATCATTTTTGTGAAGAGCCACTTCATCTTTAGATCTGTATGGTTCTGCATCAGACATAGAGTGTCCTCTGTAACGGTAAGTTCTTGCTTCAATAAAAGTAGGTCCGTCTCCTCTTCTTGCTCTTTCAATTGCTTCATAAGCCGCTTCAGCTACTTTTTCAGGATCCATTGCATCTACTGCAAGACAAGGCATTTCGTATCCTAAACCTAACTTATAGATATCTTCATGGTTTGCTGTTCTTTTTACGGAAGTTCCCATTGCATACTGGTTGTTCTCTACAACAAAAATTACAGGAAGCTTCCAGTTCATTGCCATGTTAAACGTTTCATGTAATGAACCCTGTCTAGCCGCTCCGTCTCCGAAGAAACAGATATTTACCGCTTTTCTGTCAAAATATTTATCTGCAAAAGCAATACCTGCTCCCAAAGGAATCTGTCCTCCTACAATACCGTGACCTCCGTAAAATCTGTGCTCTTTGCTGAAAATGTGCATAGATCCGCCCATACCTCCGGAAGTACCTGTAGCTTTACCACAAAGTTCTGCCATGATTCTTTTAGGATCTACTCCCATCGCCATCGGATGGATGTGACATCTGTAAGCAGTGATCATACTATCTTTAGTTAAATCCATTGCATGCGTAAAACCTGCAGGGATCGCTTCCTGACCGTTATACAAATGTAAAAAACCTCTGATTTTTTGTTTTAGATAAAGAGAACGGCATTTGTCTTCAAACCTTCTCCACATTGTCATATCTTCATACCACTTCAGGTATACCTCTTTAGAAAATTCTTTCATGTGTTGAGCTCTTGCTAATTTATTATGAAATAGTTGAGCAAAATTATAAAAAAAACTTCATTTTTATTGTATACCTACCTATTGTTTTTTTGGTTATAGTATTATATTTACATCATTAAACCTTTATATGGAAGAAAAACAGCCTTCATTATTGCATAAAATATCAAGAATTATATCCGATTTTTTCAATCCTCTGCTCTCCCTGTTTATATTTTTCGTTTACATGAGTTTTCTGAAATACTCTCTGAAAGAAGCCATTACCTCATTTCTTCCTATATTAATAATAGTAATTGCTCCTGTCATTATCTGGCTGGTCTGGAATGTAAAAACAGGAAGATATACCAATATGGATGTATCCAACAGGGTACAGCGAAAAACTTTATATATTTTTATTGCAGCTTCTGTGATATCGTATATCGGCTTTAATTATTTCAGAAACGGACAGATCGATTTTGTAATGCTCTTTATTCTGATATTGCTTTTTGCATTGCAGATCAGCAATTATTTCATCAAAAGTTCGATGCATACTGCATTTAATATATTTGTAGCTGCTTTATTTTTTGCGCTGAATACCACAATGGGAATCATCTGGTTAGGCATTGCGATACTCGTAGGAATTACAAGAATTATTCTAAAACGGCATACACCAAAAGAGGTGTTCATGGGAGCCGGAATTGCTTTTATAGTATCTTTTCTTTACCTTTATTGCAATATTCAGTTTCAACATTAAGAATTTATATGAAAATCAATCATCTTACATCTGCGGAAGAAAATTTAATGAAGCTGTTCTGGAAGCTGGAATCATTTTATTTAAAGGATATTATGGAACAGCATCCTGAACCCAAACCCCATCAGAATACCGTTTCCACTTACCTTAAAATACTGGTTGAAAAAGGATATCTTTCTACAGAAAAGGAAGGAAGGATCTTTAAATATTCCGTGATTGTACCTTTGGAAGAATACCGGAAATTTTTATTAAAAGAACTTTCACAGCATTTTTTTGACAATTCGGGTAAGGAAATTTTAAATCTTTTGCTTCAGGAAAAATTAATTTCTCAGGAAGATCTGAAGGAACTTAATCCTGCAATAGAGATAAAACCTCTGAAAGTAAAAGAAGAATTTGAGTATGCCAATGAAATTCTGAATCCTAAAAAGGAGAAAAAGAAAAACAAGGATAAGGAAAAAGACAAAGACAGGAAAAAGAAAAAAAAGAAGGAAAAAGAATAATTCCTTTAAAAAACATCATAAAAAAAGCGGTTCCAAAAGAACCGCTTATATTTTTTACCAACGTTTTCCACCGCCGTTTCCGCCGCGATCTCCTCCACCGTAGCCACCGCCACCGCTTCTGTTACCGCCACCGTAGCCACCTCTGTTGTTACCTCCGTAACCGCCACCTCTGTTACCTCCACCATTGTTGCTGAAAGTTCTTCTTGGCTTTTCTTCTCTTGGTTTAGCTTCCGAAACGTTAAGTTCTTTTCCGTTGAATTCTTTCTGGTTAAGAGCTTCAATAGCCTGTTGTCCTTCTGCGTCCTCCATTTCGACAAATCCGAAACCTCTAGAACGACCAGTTTCTTTATCTGTAATGATTTTTACAGAAGAAACTTCTCCAAATTCTGAAAATAAATCCTGCAACTCATAATCTTTAGTTGCGTAGTTGATGTTTGAAACAAAAATGTTCATCTTGATTAATAAAATTAAAATAAGTTAAAAATGATTTGGTTTATAAAAGAAAAACAACATAAAGAATGAACAAATATTGATTCCAGATATAATACAGGTGCAAGATACGATTATTAATTTCATATCAAAGCTTTTTTTGAAATTATTTCAATAAATTTTTCAATCAAAATATTATTTCGTTAAAAAGTATTAATTTATCATGAAATATTTATGAATAATCATTAAAAAGAGTGACATCTACAAAATAACGGAACACCGTGACCTCCTACTTTGGATAAATTTAAATCCAAAACATGAATCTCAAAAGTAAAAACCATACGCTCCCAAAGAAATAATTGAGAATATAAATATTTCTTTTCGGATTACTGAATCTAAATCTTTTGACAAAGCCGGTTATAAAAGCTAAATTTGTGCAGTAAAATTTCAGATATGAACTATCACACAAGAAAATGGGTAAAACCGGAAGACCTTAATCCCAATCAGTCTCTTTTCGGAGGAAGACTGTTGCAGTGGATCGATGAAGAAGCTGCGTTGTATGCAGTTATTCAGCTTGAAAACAAAAAAGTAGTCACCAAATTTATCTCAGAAATCAATTTCGTAAGCTCCGCAAAACAAGGAGATATCATTGAAATCGGGATCGAAGTTTCGGCGTTCGGCTCAACTTCTCTTACTTTAAGATGTGAAGTGCGAAACAAAATGACCCATCAAACCATCATCACCGTCGACAGAATCGTTATGGTAAATCTCGACGAAAACGGAAATCCTGCTCCTCACGGAAAAACGAAAGTGGAATTTGTGAAAGACAGATTGAACAACCAAAGCTCCTTATGAAAATTTTCATAAAAAATATGGTCTGCGGCAGATGCATTTCTGCTGTGGAAGCTATATTTGCTGAAGCATGTATTCCTTTAAAATCAATCACTCTCGGAGAAGTGGAGACTCAGCAGGATATTTCAGTTCATGATATGGAAAAACTTGAGGAACTTCTTCAGAAAACAGGTTTTGAAAGAATTAAAGACTCTGCCCATCAGTTAATTGAGAAAATTAAAAATTTAATTATTGTAAAAATCAGCGAACTGGATATCGCTGAAAGTTTTCTTTTGTCTGAATTTTTAACCTCCAGACTCCATAAAGAGTACAGTTCTCTTTCAAAAACCTTCTCTCAGAACGAAAACATCACGCTTGAACAGTTTTTCATTCTTCAAAAAATTGAAAAAGTAAAAGAACTTCTTTTATATAATGAATTTACTTTAACAGAGATCGCAGGAAAACTTGGCTATAAGAGTGTTCAGCATTTATCTTCCCAGTTCCGAAACAGCATAAGCTTCACTCCTACTGAATTTAAAAAACTGAAAATTCACAACAGAAAACCGCTGGACCAAATTTAATTGGTTGGAGAATATTTAGAGTTTGAGAGCTTTTTAGGTTTAAAATCGCGCAGATCTATCAGGTTAAGCAGATGTTTGTGTAAATTTCTCTTGTATTTAAATTAAAAAAGAAACTGCGTAATCAATCTGCCAAAATCTGCGAGAAAAATTAAAAAACACACTCTTACCCTAAAACTCCAATACCCTAAAACACAAAACCCCTCCCACTCATAAGACAGAATTCTGTAAACATTATCCTTAAAATTATAACAGGCTTCCGATTGCTTTTTAGAAATTTGTACCATAAATCAGAAGGATCATGGAAAAGCAATATAAAATTCTCGGAATGACCTGTTCCGGATGTCAGAAAAAGATTTCTGAAAAACTGAACAGTTTAGAAAATATAAAAGCTGATATAAATCTCGAAAACAATACGGCAATCATTATCTCCGACGAAGAATTTGAACTGCATACTTTAAATAAAGCGATCGAAGAAATCGGCAACTACAAACTAGAAGATCCGGACAATCCTGAAAAAGCGTTCATTAAACCACAGAACAGAGTTTCTCCGTCTTCGGTTTACTATTGCCCAATGGAATGCGAAGGAGAAAAAGTTTATTTTCAGCAGGGAAAAAGATGTCCGACTTGCAATATGTATCTGGTTCCAATTGAGGAAAAGCACGCTAAAGATCCCAATTTTAGACCGGCTTATTCCAAAACAAATCTACCTGAAAATTTCAAAGACAATATTGGAAAGTACTATTGCCCGATGTTCTGCGAAAGCGATAAAATTTATCATGAAAAAGGAGACTGCCCTGTCTGCAATATGCATCTGGAAGAAATTACAGGGGATTTAGTTAAAAATTCCACTTCAAATTCGCATCAACATTCTCACGATCATACCCATCATCAAGAAGCACCGAAAGTAACCGATGAAATGGCTGGAAAATACTATTGTCCGATGTATTGCGAAGGCGATAAAGTCTACGACAGCAATGTTGGATGTCCCGTTTGCGGAATGGATCTCGTAAAATATCCTGAGAAAAAAGTGGCAAAATACACCTGTCCGATGCATCCTGAAATCATTCGTGACGAACCGGGAGACTGCCCGATCTGCGGAATGGATCTCGTAAGAATGCCCGATAAAGATGAGGAAGAAGATGAAACCTACAATATATTAAAAAAGAAATTCATCATTTCACTGGCTTTTACCGTTCCCGTTTTCATTCTTTCGATGGGCGGAATGCTGTTTAATTTTCCTTTTTCCCATCAAATTCAGGGAATTATTGAATTGATTTTAACGCTTCCTGTCATTTTTTATTCAGGGTGGTTTTTAATGAAAAGAGGATTTGTTTCTTTCAAAACAGGGAACTTAAATATGTTCAGCCTGATTGTTCTGGGAGTTGCAGCCGCATTTATTTTCAGTATTGTCGCCTTAATTTTTCCTGATATAATTCCACATGAAATTCGTGGCAGCCATCACGAAATTCCTTTATATTTCGAAGCGGTCTGTGTTATTTTAACGCTGGTTATTTTGGGACAGCTAATGGAAGCTGCGGCGCACAAAAAAACAGGAAACGCCATCCGTGAACTGATGAATTTATCACCCGATGAAGCCAATCTTATCGTTAACGGAGAAGAGAAAAAAGTACTGCTTTCACAGATTAAAATCGGCGATTTATTAAAAGTAAAACCGGGGGAGAAAATTCCGGTGGACGGAAAAATAACGGAAGGAAGTTCTGTAGTTGACGAAAGTATGATTACAGGAGAGCCGATTCCCATTGAGAAAAACGTTAATGATAAAGTTTCTTCAGGAACCATCAACGGAAATCATGTTTTCATCATGAAAGCGGAAAAAGTTGGCGATGAAACCCTGCTTTCCCAAATTATTAAAATGGTTAATGAAGCGAGCCGAAGCAAAGCTCCGATTCAGAAACTGACGGATAAAGTCTCTAAAATTTTTGTTCCTGCTGTTATATTGATTGCCGTTTTAACCTTTATTCTGTGGCAGATTTTCGGTCCGGAAGGTCAGAAAATCCTGTTTGCTTTTGTCAATGCGGTCGCTGTTTTAATTGTGGCCTGTCCTTGCGCTTTAGGTTTGGCAACACCAATGTCTCTGATGGTAGGAATCGGGAAAGGTGCAAAAAACGGAATTCTGATTAAAAATGCAGAAGCTCTTGAACAGATGAATATGGTAAATGTGCTGATTACTGATAAAACAGGAACTTTAACCGAAGGGAAACCATCCTTAGAACATATTGAAACAGTTGATAAAGACGAAAAATTCATTTTAAAATTAGCCTATTCATTAAATCAGAATTCGGAACATCCGCTTTCAAATGCAGTGATTAAAAAGGCAAAAGCTGAAAGTATAACTCCTGAAAAAGTAGAACAATTTGAAAATATTTCCGGAAAAGGAATCAAAGGAAACATCAACGGAAAAACAATTTTCCTTGGAAACGAAGGTCTTTTAACCTCACATCAGATTTTTATTACTCAAAATATAAAACAAAAGGCAGAAGAAATCCAGGCGAAAGCACATACCATTTCTTATGTCGCTCAGGAAAACGAAGTTTTAGGATTCATCAGTTTTACCGATAAAATTAAAGAAAGTTCTAAAAAAGCGGTTCAGCAGTTATTGAGTGAGGGAATTGACATTATCATGATGACCGGAGACAATCAAAACACTGCAAAAGCCGTTGCAGAGGAATTGGGAATCAGACATTTTAAAGCAAACTGTCTTCCTGAAGATAAATTAAACGAAGTAAAAAAACTTCAGAAACAAGGGAAAATTGTTGCAATGACCGGCGACGGAATCAACGACTCTCCCGCTTTAGCTCAGGCAAATATCGGAATCGCGATGGGAACAGGAACCGATGTTGCCATCGAAAGTGCAGAAATTACTTTGCTGAAAGGAGATATTTTAGGCGTTGCAAAAGCAAAACTGTTAAGTGAAAAACTACTGAAAAACATTAAAGAGAATCTGTTTTTCGCTTTTATATACAATGTTTTGGGAGTTCCCGTTGCGGCAGGATTATTGTACCCGTTTTTTGGAATACTGTTATCTCCGATGATTGCAGCAGCGGCGATGAGTTTTAGTTCTCTTTCTGTAATTTTAAACTCTTTGCGACTGAATTCGGTGGATTTGGATATTGAATAAATTTTTCTCGCAGATTTGGAGACTAAAATCACTGATTATCAACAAAAAAGATCACAATAGCTTTTAAAAATCTTTGATTTTTATTCTTTTGAGAACTTTAAAAATTCTGATAATCGCTGTATGAATGTCTTTTGCAACTTTTGCGGTTAATTCTGAATTTGTTTAAAACAGGCTTATTAATAAACGTAAATAATAACAGTACAATTATCTCCTAAATCTGCGAAAGCAAAAAGTAACGATATGAAAAAAGAAAATCTATCCATTGGCTGTTCGGGATTCTACAATAATGACTGGAAGGGTTCATTCTATCCTGAAGATTCTAAAAGTAAAGACTTTCTAATTCTTTATTCAAAGGAGTTTAACTGTGTGGAAATCAATTCTACTTTTTACAGAAAACCTACTGCAAAAACGTTGTTGAAATGGTATGATGAAACGTCCGATGATTTTAAATTTTTCATTAAAATTCCGAAAGCCATTTCCCATGAAAAGCGACTGAAAGAATGCAAAGAAGAAATTTCAGAATTCTGTCATCATATTCAATCTCATTTGAAGGAAAAACTTTCCGGATTTTTGTACCAGTTCCCTCCCTCTTTTAAAAATACTCAGGAAAATATTGATTTAATCCTTAATAATCTTAATTTCAATTATCTGAATGTCATTGAATTCCGTCACGAATCGTGGTGGAATGAACAGGTATTTAAAATTTTGGCAGAAAATAAGGTCATTTTTTCCGGTGTCAGTTTTCCCGGAAATCTACCGGAAGATGTTATCATCAATAATCCTGAAGTTTTATATTATCGGCTTCACGGAAAACCTGTGCTTTACAAATCTGAATACAGCAATGAATTTCTTGAAAAATTAGCTGAAAAGATTAAAAATTTACAACATAAATCATTTATCTTTTTCAATAATACGTGGGGAAATGCTGCCATTAAAAATTCACTGTATTTAAAGAAAATTCTGGAGTAAAAATATTTTATTAAAATAAACTTAAAAAGTCAAAAATAAGTGAAATTTGGCGTAATTTTTGTTAAGAATAATTTGGAAAAATTAACAATTTTTAACAACAAAATTCCATTAAATTTTATGACAAAAACTTTTGCGGAAAAGTCTAGAAACAAGACTTTTCTTGGGATGCTTGCATTGGTGAGTGCAACTTCAATCTTATTCAACAGCTGTAATCAAAAAAAAGACAAGAAAGAATCTGAAAAACTGATTCCGAAAGACCATCCCGTCGCAAAAATTGTCCCCAAACTTGATGATGAAAATGTTCCTTCAAATAAAAGAGTAATTTATCTGACCTTTGATGACGGTCCGAATCGCGGAACCGAAAATCTTCTGAAAATTTTACACAAAAGAAACATCTGCGCCACCGCATTTCTTGTAGGCAAACACGCTTACGGAAGCAAAAAGCAGCAGGAAGATCTGGAACTGTTGAGAAAAGATCATTTAATAGAACTTGCGAATCACAGTTTCACGCACGCGCACAACAAATACACCGATTTTTACAAAAATCCGGCGGGTGTTGTTGAAGATTTCAATGCAGCAAAAGACAGCCTGAAACTGTATGATAAAATTGCGAGAACTCCGGGAAGAAATATCTGGAGACTGAATAACATTACCGTAACCGATCTTAAAAGTTCTACCGAAGCTGCGAATAAGCTAAAACAGGCAGGTTATAAGGTGATCGGTTGGGATCTTGAGTGGAAACCGACCAATAAAATGGCATTAAAGGGAAAACATGAAGAAATGCTGAAAAAAGTGGACAGTATTTTCTTTAATGACCTTGAAAAAACTTCAAGACATCTGGTTTTTCTTACGCATGACCAGTATTTAACCGATGCAGATTCCATAAATGAACTCGATCTTTTTATTGAAAAACTTCAGAAAAGCAACCGTTTTGTTTTCAGAAAAATCTCGGAATATCCTAAAATTAATGAGGTTTTGAATTAAATTTAATCATCCTTGTCCGATAAACATTGAAACACAATTATAAGGTCGCTCCTCTGGAGCTTAAATTCTAAGAATAACTATTTTCTATGAACAGCTTGCTCCTAATGGAGCTGCATTTAATCCCATCGGGATTTACTGTTAGTAGAAAAAAAGACGCCATCAAAAAAAGCTCCAGAGGAACGAACTGTCGATTTGTGCAATCAACATTGAGCTCATAAATTTGTTTATATGTTTTATCGGACAATATTGAAATTTAATATATTGTATGTCTGTCATTCCGATCGAAACGAAGTGGAGTGAAGAATCTTTAACAATAAAATTTAGATTCTTCCTTCGTCAGAATGACAGACATTCTGTTTTAGACTCAATAAGAATCTCAAGTCTAAAAATTTCAATATTCATTAGCTTTTCGTCTTTAAAATTCGGAAATTTGCATTATGAGTATTCAGGAAAATTACAATCATATTAAAAGCCAGCTTCCTTCTGATGTACAGTTGGTTGCTGTTTCAAAAACACATCCTGTTTCTGCGATTCAGGAAGTTTATGATCTTGGACAGAGAGTTTTTGGTGAAAATAAAGTTCAGGAAGTGGCAGAAAAATATCCGCTCCTTCCCAAAGATATTCAATGGCATCTGATTGGGCATCTTCAGACGAATAAAGTAAAATATATCGCTGAATTTGTGGATACGATCCAAAGCGTAGATTCTGAAAAGCTGATCCGTGAGATCAACAAAGAAGTAGCAAAGCACAACCGGATTATTAAAGTATTGCTTCAGGTGAAAATTGCCGAAGAAGAAAGCAAATTCGGACTTGAAATTAATGAAGCTAAAGATATATTTGAACAGTATCTCAGCGGAGAATTTCAGAATATTGAAATTACCGGATTGATGGGAATGGCAACTTTCACGGACGATAAAGATCAGGTAAAGAAGGAATTTTTAAACCTGAAAAATCTTTTTGATGAATTAAATCAATTAAAAAAGCTCGAAACATTATCAATGGGAATGAGTGACGATTTTCCGATTGCCATTGAATGCGGTGCGAATTCCGTAAGAGTGGGATCGGCGATTTTCGGGAGAAGAGATTATTCCAACTAAACGATTAGGTATAGTTTTTGCTAATAATTCAATCAAAAAAATCTAAATTTGCAACTATGCAAAAAATCCTTATTGTAGAAGACGAAAAAGCAATCTCAGGAGTACTCCACAGTATTCTTTCTGACGAACTAACCGACTATGAATTTGTAATTGCCGAAGACGGGCTTGAAGGCTATAAACAGGTAGAAAAAGAAGATTTCGCACTGATTATTTCCGATATCAAGATGCCAAAACTTTCAGGAACTGAACTTTTAAAGCAAAGTTTAGCGCTGAAACCAGAATCTACCTTCATCATGATTTCAGGACACGCAGACATCGATTCTGCGGTTTCATGCCTTAGAGACGGTGCTTATGATTTTATTTCCAAGCCAATCGACATCAACAGACTGATTACCAGCGTTAAAAACGCTTTAGCTAAAGAAACGCTGAAAAAAGAAAATAAAAATCTTCAGACAGAAAATAAAACGCTAAAGAAAAAGGTAAGCAAAAAATACCAGATGATCGGCGAATCCGCAGGTTTGAAGAAAATTCAGGATATGATCGGTAAAGTTGCAGTTTCTGACGCAAGGGTTTTGATCACGGGACCAAACGGAGCCGGAAAAGAATTGGTTGCTCATGCCATTCATAACCAAAGTGACAGAGCAAGAGGTCCGATGATAGAGGTAAACTGTGCTGCGATTCCTTCTGAATTGATTGAATCTGAACTTTTCGGTCACGTAAAAGGGTCTTTTACAGGTGCTATTAAAGATAAGCAGGGAAAATTTGAGCAGGCAAACGGAGGAACGATTTTTCTTGACGAGATCGGAGACATGAGCTTAATTGCTCAGGCAAAAGTGTTGAGAGCATTACAGGAAAGCAAAGTTTCGCCTGTAGGAAGCGATAAGGAAATTAAGGTAGATGTAAGAGTTCTTGCAGCAACCAACAAAAATATGCAGAAGGAAATTGAAGCGGGAAGATTCAGAGAAGATCTTTACCACAGACTTTCTGTTATTGAAATCTATGTTCCGCCATTGGATGAAAGAAAAGAAGACATCAGATTACTGGTTGAGCATTTCTCCGGAATGATTGCTGATGAACATGGTACTGCTGTAAAAAAATTCGATGATAAGGCGATTGATGCTTTAAAAGCGCTTTCATGGACCGGAAATATCAGAGAATTGAGAAACGTTGTAGAAAGATTGATTATTTTAGGAGGAAATACAGTTTCTGCCGAAGACGTTGCAAGTTTTGTAAGGAAATAATGTAATTATTACTTTAAATAAATTATGAAAATTGCAGTATCATTTGTTACTGCAATTTTTTTTGAATAAAAACTATATGAATTGTAAACAATTATGAACTTTTTAAATAAAAACTATACGAAAGAATGCCTTACTCTGGCTCTTCCTGTGATGTTAACGCAGGTCGGGCAGGTTTCGGTGAATCTTTTTGATAATATTATTGTAGGAAATCTTCTGGGAGCAGATGCTCTGGCTTCAGTTTCATTGGGAAATGCTGTGTTTTTCTCGATGTTTGTATTGGCTTTGGGATTTTCTTTTGCCATTCCGCCTTTGGTTTCGGAAGCGCATTCGAAACATGACCATAAGACGATTATTTCGGTCTTCAGTCATGGCTTTATTATCAATATGACGGTGGGAATTTTGCTGATGGCAATTTTACTTCTGGGAATGCCGCTGCTTTACAAATCCGGACAGCCGGAGAAGATCATTCCGGATACGGTTGATTTTTTAACAATTATGGCAATCAGCATTGTTCCTTTTATGGCTTTTCAGACGTTAAGAGAAGTTTCGGAAGGGCTTTCTTACACGATTGGAGTTACTAAAGCGACTATTATTGCCAATGTCATTAATATTGTTTTAAATTATGTTTTCATTAAAGGACTTTGGATTTTCCCGGAAATGGGCGTAAAAGGTTCTGCCCTCGCAAGTTTAATTGCGAGAATTTTCATGGTGGTTTTCCTGTATTTTGTGCTCTCCAATGAGAAAAAGACGAAACAGTACATCAAAGATTTTTCGTTAAAAATTGAAGTTTTTTCAAAGAAAATGTTTGAAAAGATGATAAGACTCGGTTTTCCAACGGCTTTACAGATGTTTTTTGAAGTAACTGCTTTTGCGGGAGCCGCTTTTATCTGCGGACTGATTTCGGCGCACGATATTGCTTCTCACCAGATTGCATTAAGCATGGCTTCTTTTACCTTTAATTTATGTATCGGTTTCAGTGTGGCTTCAACGGTTATGATCGGAAGAAAACTGGGCGAACAGAATTTCGTTGAATTAAGAAAGGTAGGAATCAACAATTTGAAAATTGCCTTTATTTTTATGTGCATCTGCGGAATTGTCTTCATTTTGGGACGAAATATTCTTCCGACATTTTTCACCAAAAAAGAGGAAGTTGAAGTGATTGCTTTAGCTTCCAGATTAATGATAATTGCTGCGTTGTTCCAGTTATCAGATGGAATTCAGGTGACAGCTTTGGGAATGTTGAGAGGTTTACAGGATGTAAAAATTCCTTCTATTTATACGTTTATTGCGTATTGGGTTATCACAATTCCTTTAGGATATTTCCTTTGTGTAAAGATGGAAATGGGTGCTTTCGGAATGTGGATCGCTTTAGGACTGGGATTAACGGTTTCCGCGGTCATGCTTGTCAAACGATTTTTGAATATGTCTGCAAAAAGAATTAAACAGAATTAGTAATAGGAAAGCGGTCTTTTTTGGATCGCTTTTTTATATTTGTTAAATCAAAACATAATATGGAACAAAAACTTAAGGCTATTTTTGAATTCTTAAAAGAAAATAGACAATACAATAAAGATTTTCAAAAAAAATATTACTCATCACTTATTAAGCCTTTCAAAACTAAAGAGGAAAAGTTAATTTCCATTCTTTATAATATAGCATCAACTCAAAGTAGACCGAAAATTGATGAACTGTCAGATTTTTTTAAATCAATTCACTCACATTCAAATATTTTAGCATCTTTCAACAATTTTACTGAAAAAATAAATCCTAATAGTCCAAAAAATTATAAATCTTTATTTGATGGAATGAAAAAACAAAAAGGATGGGGAGATAAAACAGCCGCTTTATTTACAAAAGTAATATTCCATTTACACAATAAAGAGTATGCTAAGAAATTTTCGATTTGGGACGATACTCCGTCATTTTTAGATGATGACAAATTCTTTTTGCCTGTGGATTTTGTAATAATTTCAATCTTCAATAAAATGCAAGAAGGTAAATGGAATTTTAAAAGTATTAATACATTATTGGAAAAACACTACACAGGAAAAGAAATCGAAGTCTGGGATGATCTTTGGTTCTGGGGATTTATAACACAACATGGATCAGGAATTAACCGCGAATTTGGATGGAATGAGAATAAGTATTGGATGATGAAAGAAAGTAATAAAAGCGAAAATATTATTACTGAAATAAAGAGCAAGGCAAAAATATTTCTGGAATTAATTTAAATAACTTTAGAGATTGCTTCGTCGCTTCGCTCCTCGCAATGACAAACTACCCTACTCTTTTTCCCAAGATCACCAAAGTTCTTTCAATGCCGTCCAAAACGGCAACATTCGGAAAAACGCCCCAGTCTTCAAAACCAAAGTGTCGGAATAATTTCAGGCTGGGTTTATTATGTAAGAAGATGAATCCCAATAGTATTTTTACTTCAAATTTTGGTGCGTTATCAATGCAGTATTGCAGTACTTTTTTTCCGTAGCCTTTTCCGCGCGAGCTTTCATCCATGTAAATGCTGAGTTCCACCGTTCCGTTGTAGGCCGGTCTTCCGTAGAATGATGAAAAACTAACCCAGCCTAAAACTTCGTTCTGCTCATTTTCAATGATCCAGAGTGGTCTTTTTTCAGGATTGTGGTCATGAAACCATTTGATTCTGCTTTCTACAGAGATATTTTCCGTATCGGCAGTCACCATTCTTGAAGAAATGGTTGAGTTATAAATTTCTACAATTTTGGGCAAATCTTTCAGTTCAGCATTCCTGAATTTCAGTTCTTCCATTGATTTCAGCATATTTCTGCAAAGATAAAAGAAGTGTTTAAATCCTTTAAATTTATTCTTCAGAATTATTCTCCTGAAACTCTTCCAACGCTCGGTTCAGGCTTTCCACGGTAGTTCCGAGATAGGTTGCCATATCTTCTTTTGAAATTTCCATTTCTCTGGATTTCACTTCCAAAAGTTGTGAAAGTGTATGTTCTGTCTTGTGAAGCTGCTGATAAGAAGCGCGGCTTGAAGTATTGAAAATACGCTCTGCAAAAACATCCAACAATAAATTATTGAGGGTAAGATCTTTTTTGATCAATGCCTGAAAATAGGGAATCGACATCGAATAAACGGTAACTTCCGTAATCGCTTCAATACTGCAGATGCAGGGAACATTTTTAATGACTTCGATTTCACCGATGATCTCTCCTTTTCCCATAAATTCAACAATATATTCTTTTCCGTTTTCTTCCACGAAATAGCATTTGGTAATGCCGCTTTTAACGAGCATGATCTTTGTGGAGATCTGATTTTGAATTAATATTTTATCGCCTTTTTCAAAAGATTCTAAAACAATATTCCCTTTATGTTCTTCACTGCTGTACAGTCCTTCAAGGTAGTCTAAAAATGTCTGATTGGTTCTTAACATATCTTTTCGGAATCAATGTCCCTGTTTTTTTATTTTTTACTGAATTTTGCGGGCTGAAAATTACAAAAACTAAAGTAAACAGAATATGAATAATGTAAGTAATCAAATTGTTTTTGATGTTCCGGTAAAGTCTACTTAGATCTAATTGTCTGTAATTTTTAGCATTATTTTTCTTAACATATTCTTCTCCGATTGATTTTAACTGAATATCTGTTTAATAGACTTTGAAATTAAATCTGCATTATCAGCGAGAAATAAATCTAATACAAAATGGGAACAGTTTTTTAAAACAAATTTTACATGATCTTCTGAAAGTTTATCAGTTCTAAATTATCTTTCCAACCGCCAGATTCCATCATGGAAATGACAATCATCTTTTTAAACTCTTCAAATTGTGTCGTTTCACCTTTTACAACAGCATTTTTCCACGGACTTTTGTGTTCCGGAATGAAATACTGCACCGCAAATACTTCATAAGATTCTGATTGAAAACCTATAATTTCAACATAGTGTTTATCCTCTTCATCATTATTAAATAAAAGCAAATGTGCATGTGACGTCAAACCATAAATGAAGGTATCTTTAAAAGTATCATTTATAAAATCTAAAATTTTAAGCATCGGAATTCCTGCATTTCCAAATGTATCACCTGGTTTGGGAAGAAATTCTCTATAAAAATCCTGCAGTGACTGTTGATTTTGTTCTGATCGTCTTATGATTGGCATTTGAATTTTTTAACAAAGAAAATAAAAACCCGTCCAAAATTGAACGAGTTTTTATGTAAATTATTATTTTTTCAAACATTTCTCCAAGAACTGATCCTGTTCCCAAAGCAAATGAAGAATATTCTCTTTCGCGGCATATCCGTGAGCTTCTTTAGGCAGAAGAACCATTTTTACAGGGGCTCCGAGATTTTTAAGCGCCTGAAAATATCTTTCCGTCTGCAAAGTGAACGTTCCCGGATTGTTGTCTGCATCTCCATGAACCAGTAAAAGCGGCGTTTTCATCTTATCCGCATTCATGAAAGGGGACATGGTGTTATAGATTTCCGGAACATCCCAGTAATTTCTCTGTTCGCTCTGAAAACCAAAAGGCGTCAAAGTTCTGTTATAAGCTCCACTTCTCGCGATTCCGCATGCGAAAAGCTTGGAATGGGTTAAAAGATTTGCCGTCATAAAAGCCCCATAAGAATGTCCTCCTACAGCCACTTTTTTCTTATCAATATACCCTAACTGATCTACCGCATTAATTGCTGCTTCTGCATTGGCTACCAATTGAGGAATAAATGTATCATTCGGTTCTGTTTTTCCTTCTCCGATGATCGGGAATGCGGCATCATCCAAAACGGCATATCCTTTCGTTGTCCAATACACGAAAGAACCGTAGTAAGGGAAAGTGAAATCGTTTGGATTCTGCGTATTCTGTCCTGCCGTGTTTTTATCTTTATATTCGGTAGGATAAGCCCAGATCAGCAATGGTAATTTTTCTGTTTTTGCCTTTCTGTCGTAGTTAGCAGGAAGATAAAGTGTTCCGGTAAGCGTAACGCCGTCATTTCTTTTATAGGTAATCACTTCTTTGTAGACATCTTTAATGCTTTCAAAAGGATTCGCGAAATTGGTTACCGCTTCTGTCTTACTGGATTTAATGCTCTTTTTAAAATAATTCGGATATTGACTTGAAGACTGCTGAATTGTAAGAACTTCTCCTTTGGCAGGATTTAAAATATCAATAATTTCTTCCTTGGCATTTTTAAGATTGGAAGTATACAGTCTTTTCTTTTTCATGGTTTTCACATCCATCTCATCAATGAAAGGATGCTGTCCGTCTTTTGTGAATCCGGCTCCGATGAGGTAAGACTTTCCTCCTTTCATGTCGACAACGTATCTTCCGTACTGGTTTTTTGTGGTGTTGAAATTTCCGGGATCGCTGTACACATCCTGATAATTTCTGTCGTCAATGACTTTGGACTCTCCGTTGTTCAGATCAACTAAGAAAGATTTTGTATTTCTTGTATCGTACCAACCTTCGGAAACAATGGCGTAATGATCATTCGTCCAGCTTACATCTTCGTATCTCTGTTTTGTTTTAAAGAAAGATTTCGGTGCGTTGGTGAAAGGTGCTTCCCAGGTAAAAATCTCATCTCTGAATTCGGCATTTTTATACTGATCTCCTCCGTCCAGAGCTTCTGCATATACCAAAATTGCAGGCATATCGCTTCTCCATCCCATATCTCTTTTTCCTGTTCTTACGGAAGAGAATCCTTTAGGCATAATTTCGTTCAGAGGTGTCTCGTTTACAACTTTTACTACATTTCCGTTCATGTCATACACCGTGGTTGTCATCGGAAATCTGCTTAGTGGAACAATGTAAGAAAACGGTTTTTTAATGGTTGTCGCCATCAGATAATTTCCGTCCGGCGAAAAGCTCAATCCGGAATACATATCCTGATCTTTTACTTTCTTTAAAGTTCCGTTCAGATCAACATTATAAATTTCTGAAGCGGTTAAAACCTCAAAATTCTTTTCATCCTGCGGATTTTTCAGAAGATCCTGATACGTTCTGTTCTGCGAAACTTTTCCATCTGCCGTAGAAACAATGGGACCTGTCGGAAGATCTTTGCTCGAATCGATTAAAGCAGGTCTGTTTTGCGGAAGGGTTTTGATTAATAAATTCTGAGAATCTTTGTACCAGATGTAAGGACTTCCCAAATTTGCATTTAAATTATCTGAAGTTATTTTCTTTGCGGTAGCGGTTTCAAGGTCCACAATCCAAAGCTCCACACCTTTATTGGTGGTATTGGTAAACGCCAGTTTTTTTTCGTCCGGAGAGAATGAAGTATTGGTGATTTTTGGATTGGAAGGTAAATTTTTAACCTGAACTTCCGTTTTATCGTTCATTTTTCTCACTTTCAGGTTATTGGCATACGTTGCTGAACTTGAAATATTGGTTACCGGATTTATTCTCAATCCTCCGAGCTTCATTTCCTGCTGACTTAAATCTTCCAGAGTTTTATAAGTCGGACGGTAGGTAAAAACAATCCAGTCTTTTTTACTGTTCATTAAAACACTTGGCGGTCTTTCATAATCAGCCAGTTTCAGAATTTCCGGAGACGGCTTTTGGTAGGTAATATTTTCCTGCGCTTCATAGAAATTGAGGAACGCAAGAAGGCATATGGTCAGTCTTATCTTCATAATAATTTCAATTTCCACGAAATTAATGAAAATTAGAGAATATACAATTCTATATTAAAACACTTTTATGGGATTTAATAAAATAATATTATCTTTAGTATTCATCAAATTCAGAATCATTATGAAAAATCTAAGAAAATTAGAGCGAAGAGAACTTCGCGCCATGAATGGCGGAAATGCGCCGCAATGTCCTTCAGGATACAAACCCTGCATGAAAATCGATGAAACGAGTGAACTTCCGAAATGGAGCTGCATTCCGTCCAACCTTCCCTGTAACCCTTAGAAAAACAAAAAAGAGCGGTTGAAAACAACTGCTCTTTTTAATTTATATTGTAAAAATCGTTACCAATCATTGGCTCTTTTTCTTTTCTCAATCATATAATCGACAGAAAATTTTCCTACCCCGAAAACCATCAGTAAAAGATAGACGGAAAGATAAATAAGGCTCATTTCCCGCTTTTCAAAAGGATCTGCTCCATGAACTACGAAACCCGCAATAATCATGGTAAACATCAGAAATCCTAATGAAATTCTTGAGAACAGTCCTAAAATAAGGAGAATTGAACAGGCAAATTCTGCGAAAACCGTTAAACCTAAAGTGATCTGCGATCCTAATCCTAAAAAATCGAAAAAGTCTGACTTTCCTTCTAAAAGCATCTGAAGCTTTGGAAAACCGTGAGAGAGCATGGCAAAACCAATGAAAACCCGCACGATAAGCAATGCAACATCTTTTAAAACAGAATCTGAATTTGTTGTGTTCGAATAGTTCATTAAAAGCAATTTACATTTAAAGATAGTGAAAATTCTTCTAATAGAACGGTTTTTAGATGGTTTTTAGTCTATCTGTACCCAAAATTTTTCAAATCTCTGTCGTTTTTTCTCCAGTCTTTTTTTACTTTAACAAAAAGGTTCAGGTGAATTTTTTTATTGAAGAATTTTTCAAGATCCAGTCTGGATTCTGTCCCTACTTTTTTGATCGCTTCTCCTTTATGTCCGATGATAATTCCTTTCTGGGTATCTCTTTCCACGTAAATAATAGAATCGATGAAGATAATTCCTTCCTTTTCCTTGAACTGCTCCGTAACCACTTCCACAGAATACGGAATTTCTTTTTCGTAATTTAAAAGGATTTTCTCACGGATTGCTTCATTTACAAAGAATCTTTCAGACTTATCCGTATACTGGTCTTTATCGTAATAAGGCGGATTTTCCGGCAGTAAAGATTTAAGTTTCGGTAAAATAATGTCTGTATTAAAAGCATTTAATGCAGAAATAGGCAGAATTTCCGCTTTCGGAATTCTCTCATGCCATATTTCAACCAGTTTTTCAAGACCTTCCTGATTGGTCTGGTCAACTTTATTCAGCAAAAGCAAAACAGGCACAGGAATTTTGTTCAGCTTATCAATCAGAAATTCCGAAGGTTCAGCTTTGTCGGTAACATCTACAATGAAAAGGAAAACATCGGCATCCTGCAAAGAATCCTTTACAAAATCCATCATTTTTTCCTGTAAACCGTATTTTGGATCCAGAACTCCGGGAGTGTCTGAAAATACGATCTGTAAGTCTTCTTCATTATAAATTCCGAAAATTCTGTGGCGTGTTGTCTGAGCCTTTTGGGTTACAATCGCCAGTTTCTCCCCCATCAGTTGGTTCAACAAGGTAGATTTTCCGGCATTGGGCTTTCCAACTATATTTACAAATCCTGCTTTGTGCATAAAAATTATATTAGGATTTGCAAAGTTACTAAACTTAATCGGTCTTTGGAATTAATTGGAAACTTTTACCGACAAAAAAAGACTTTTCCGGTTAGAAAAAGCCTTTGATTTTCTTGTAAAATTAAAATTTTGAGTCTTTAAAATTTTTAAATTCGGAATACCTGTAATCCGGACACGCCCCTGATTTTGAAGTGATGAATGCTCCTAAAGCAATTCCTTCCTTAATAATTTCTTCAGGCTCCTGATTCTGAATCCTTTTGGAAATAAAACCGGCAAGAAAAGCGTCACCGCTTCCTACTGTATCTGCAATGGTGATGGGAACGGCAGGAAAACTGTAATTTTGACTTCCCACAAAATAACCTGCGCCTTTGCTTCCTTTGGTTAAAATAATTTCATTAACCTTAAATTTCTTCTGAATGAATGAAACACTTTCTTCTTCACTTTTATACTCTTCCCCAATAAATTCAAGAATCTGCTTCATTTCCGCTTTGTTCATCTTTACAATATCGGCTTTATTCAACAATATTTTAATGAATTCAAAATCGATAAAAGGCGGTCTGAAATTTACATCAAAAATTTTCAGTTTTGCCAATTCAAGCAGTTGAAGCAAGGTTTCTCTGGTCTTTTCATTTCTGGCAGAAAGACTTCCGAAAACAAAAGCTTTCGCATTGGCAACCAAATCTTGGTGTTCAGGAAGAAAATCTATAAAATCCCATGCTACATTTTCAACGATTTCGTAGCTCGCTTCATTGTGTTCATCTATTTTAGCGATCACCGTACTCGTAGGATGAACTTCATCTACCTGAATAAAATCTGTGGTAATTCCCCAACTTTTAATTTTATCGGTTAATTTTTCTCCCAGTTCATCCTTTCCTGTTTTGCTCAGCATTTTTACGTCAATGCCCATTTTATGAACATTATAGGCAACATTAAAAGGTGCACCTCCTGCTCTTGAACCTTCCGGGAAAATATCCCACAAAACTTCACCGAAACATACAATATAAGGCTTTTTTTCTGTCGTCATTACATCTTCTGTCATTATCATTTTTTATTATTTTACGGAGCTTCTTTCCATAAATTTAGCATGGAAGGTTACCCTTTTTCCGTTTGTTGTATAATTGTTTATTTGATTGTCAAGAAGTTTTACCGATTCTCTTGCCATATCATACAATGGCTGCTGTACAAATGAAACTTCCGTCGGGAAAAGATAATAGGCTTCAGTCTCATCGAACGCAACCAGTGAAACCTGTTCCGGAACACTGATGTTATGATCGATCAGATATCTGAGACCTGCAATTCCCAGTTTATTACTTGAAAAATAAATGGCCGTTTTTTTGGAAAGATCCAGATTTTCCTGCATTTTCTGATGCACTTCTTCCGTAATATTATGAATTCCGATTAAAATTCTTTTCGTCGAAATATCCGACTCACCAATTCTCTTATCAAATCCATCCTGTCTGTCCAGCAAATGCGGTAGCTCTGTATCGTAACCTACATAAATAATTTCATCAAAGTCTTTTTTTACCAGATGATCGCAAATATGTTCTGAAATTTCTGAATTGTTGATCATTACGCCCGGAAGACTTACATTTTTAAGATAGCGGTCGATGGTTACAATCGGATATTCTTCCTGAATGAGCTTATTGATGGCTTCATCCGAATCCACAACCGGAGCGATAATCATTCCGTCGACCTGCTGTTCTGAGAAAAGCTCCGTTAATTTTTTAAATTTTTCAGGATTTTCATCGCAGCTTCCGATCAGAAGTGTATATCCCAGCTTCATGGCTTCATCTTCAATATTTCTTGCAATGTTGGAGTAAAAGTCGTTTGAAATATCTGCAACAATCAGCCCGATAAGCTTCGTTTTGTTCATTTTCAGACTTTTTGCAATTTTATTGGGCGTATAATTGATGCTTTTTGCCACTTCCAGAATCCTTGTTTTTGTGGCTTCGCTAATTCTGCTTCCTTCTTTTTTGTTGAGAACATAGGAAACAGTAGCCACAGAAACTTCTGCAATTCTTGCTATGTCTTTAATAGAAGCTCTTTTCATAATTTTCTGACTTTGGTGCAAAAATATTTCATAAAAAATATAAAAAACAATAGACGATTTTTTTGGTCGTTTTGAAAATAATTGTAGATTGGCAATTTTTCAAAATCAAAATGAAATAAAATACAAACGACTGAAAATCAATTAATTAAAAATAATTCTAAATTTAAATTGTTTGTATATTAATTCAACAGCAGTCTTTATATACTTCCCGACTGTTGTTTTGGTTAAACGTTTTACCTTCTAAATTTATTTAATTTTTAATTTAATTCAAAACAGAGGAGAATAATTTTCTTGTTTTCTGTTGTTAAAACCAATATTTTAGACAAATTATCCAAGACTTAATTATGGAAATTGACCAAATTCTCGACTGCATATACATACTTCCTGAAATCTCAAAAATAAAACTGAAACAATACATTACAGAAGTTTCTTATCCCAAGAATTTCTGTCTGATGGAAGCTGAAAAAATAATTCCTCATATCTATTTTTTGAAAAAAGGAATTGTACGCGCATACGCATCCACAGAAGAAAGAGATATTACGTTCTGGTTCGGAAGTGAAGGCGAACCGGTGGTTTCCATGAAAAGTTATGTGGAAAACAATCCCGGATACGAAAATATTGAACTGCTGGAAAACTGCGAATTCTACAAACTGGAAACAGAGCATCTTAAAAAATTATTCAACGAGGATATTCATATAGCCAATTGGGGAAGAAAGTTTGCGGAAAGAGAACTTGTAAAAACCGAAGAACTGATCATTTCTAGGCAATATAAAACGGCTCTTGAAAGATATAAAGATCTTGTAAAAAATAAACCTGACCTGCTCAGAAGGGTTCAGCTTGGGCACATTGCTTCTTATTTAGGGATTTCGCAGGTAAGCCTGAGCAGAATAAGAGCGGAGATTAAGTTGTAGCGTTTGAGAGTTGGAGGGTTGGAGGGTTTGGATAGATGAAATTTAATCTTTACAGTAGATTTTTTAACAATTGTAAAATTTTATTCTTTCCAAATTACAGAACTTTGCAGTTGAAAATTACAGAAAAATGAATTGGATTATCTTAATTATTGCAGGATTATTTGAAGTTGCCTTTGCTTCATGTTTGGGGAAAGTAAAAGAAACAAGCGGTACAGCAATGTATTTTTGGTTTGCTTACTTTCTGATCTCTTTAACGGTAAGTATGCTTCTACTGATCAAAGCTACCCAGACTCTGCCCATCGGAACCGCCTATGCAGTCTGGACGGGAATCGGAGCGGTAGGAACTGTTTTAATGGGAATTTTCTTCTTTAAAGATCCGGTAAGCTTCTGGAGAATTTTCTTTATTGTGACTTTAATTGGATCTGTGGTTGGACTGAAAGCTGTTTCTGCACATTAAAAAATTAAAGATAAATTTATAATCTTGTTAAATGCTTTATAGCAAAGCCGTTTTCAGAATTTGAAAGCGGTTTTTTTTATTACAGAAAGTTTATAATTTTAATTATCTTTGAGAAAATTTCAACCATGAAAAAAACTTTACTATTGTTATTTACAAGCAGTCTTATCTTTGCACAGAATAGTTCCCAACTATTCAATACAAACTGGTATATTTCACAAATGACCATTAGCGGACAGACCATTGTTACGCCGACTATGGATCAGTCTCTTCAGCCTTCCACATTTTCAAATTCATCCGGAAGTAACGTTTTTACTTCAAAGTATTTTAATGTTTCCGGAATACCGCTTACCTTTTCTACGATAGATGATTCCTTTATTAAAAACAGTTCTGCAGGATGTACGTTGGCAGATTACTGGGGAAACAATATGACGGCTGTACAAGGATATGATCAAAAAAACTGCGACTTTTACGTTAATCCGGCAATTGGTCAGGTTTATAATTATCAGGTTGTTCCCAATGGTTCAGGAAAGACTTTAATTATAACAAATCCTTCTAATGGTAATAAAATCTATTACAACAGTTCCATTTTATCAACAAAAGAGAATAATCTCAAAGCAACCTTTTCTTTTCAAAATCCTGTAAAGGACAATTTAATTGTGATAAATCTGGAAAATGATCTTCCTGTAAAGGTTTTCAATATGCTTGGACAAATGATGTATGAAGGTAAAACATCTGACAAAAAAGTGAAGATTGATACCCGGAATTTTGTAAAAGGACAATATATTTTAATAATTGAAGGACAAAAACCTTTGAAATTTATTAAAGAATAATTCCTTGTGATTAATATAGCAAAAAACGTCTTCGCAATGAAGACGTTTTTCTTATTTTTTATACACTAAAGGCAGAATTTCATTTTCTCTAAGCCCGTATTTTTTTATTTCCTCTTGGGTGAACTGCTTGGAATAGAAATTAATATCCGTTTCAAATCCAGCTTTTTTCAGTCGGTCGAAATAATCCATTCCGTACCAACGAACGTGATCGTACTGCCCGAAATGTTTCTTACGTTCTTTCGGATCTTTTATCGTAAAATCTTCGTACGTTTTTTCCAGAGAATTTCTCATCGGAACCTGCAGAATTCCCCAACCTCCCGGTCTTAAAACACGGTACAGTTCGCTCATGGCTTTGGCATCATCTTCAATATGTTCCAGAACGTGGTTGCAAAAAATAATATCGAAGCTTTCATTTTCAAAAGGAAGATCGAGAATGTCTGCTTTTACGTCTACAATCGGCGAAAAAAGATCGGCTGAAATGTAGTTTAAGTTTTTCATTCTTTTAAACTTTCTAAGGAATTCCTGTTCCGGAGCAATATGCAGAACTTTGTAATTTTTAATGAAAAAATCGGTCTCATTTTGCAGGTAAAGCCACATCTGGCGGTGTCTTTCCAGACTCAACGTTCCGGGAGACAAGGCGTTTTCACGCTGACTTCCGTATCCGTAAGGAAGAAATTTACGGTAAGATTTTCCGTCAATAGGATCAAAAAACGTATCGCCTTTAAAGAACTGATAGATAAGTGGCCGTGCCCAAATGCTCATTTTGATAAGCATCGGACGCGGAATCTTATTCAGTAAAAGTTTAGTGACTTTTTTCATTAAAAATCCAATTGGAAGGCTTTTTCTTCATCGCTTACGATTCCCAAAGCATCATAAATATACTGGAACGTTGAAAGCAACACCGGTTTTCCGTTAATTACCGCAACATCGTGCTCGAAGTGCGCAGAAGGCTGATTGTCTAAAGTTGTCACCGTCCATCCATCATTATGGAATTTCACTTTTTCAGTTCCCAGATTAATCATCGGTTCGATTGCAATCGTTAATCCGTCTTTAATCACTTTTCCGCTTCCCTGTCTTCCATAATTCGGAACCTGCGGATCTTCATGCATCTGTCTTCCGACACCATGACCCACCAATTCTCTTACTACTCCGTATCCTTCTTTTTCACAGTGCGCCTGAATAGCGTGGGAAATATCCCCGATTCTTTTTCCTCTCACACACTGCTCAATTCCTTTATAAAGAGATTCTTTGGCTATTTTTAATAATTTTTTGGTTTCCGGCTTTACTTCTCCGATTTCGAAAGTATAGGCATGATCGCCTACGAAACCGTTCAGAATAGCACCACAGTCTACAGAAAGCACATCTCCTTCTTTAATTTCTTCTTTGCTCGGAAAACCGTGAACCACCTGCTCATTCGGAGAAATACACAAAGAGTACGGAAATCCTCCATATCCTAAAAATGCAGGTTCTGCACCATGATCCTTGATGAAATCGTGCGCTAATTTGTCCAGATATAAAGTGGTAATCCCGGGTTTGATTTCTTTCGCCAACATTCCTAATGTTCTGGAAACCAAACGGGCACTTTCTTTCATAAGACGTAGTTCGTCTATTGTTTTTAATTGAATCATTGTTTTAATTTACCAATGTATTAGTATATTAATGTAACAATATCAATAATTGGTAAATTGATACATTATTAAATCGTTACATTTTAATTATCCTACCAGAATAATCCTTTTTTCTTTTCTTTTTTTAGTTTTGAATAGGCTAAAACCTCTTTTCCTTCCACACGGAATTCTATTCTTTCCTGAATAATATTGTAAATTTCGCCCCATCCCGGAAAACCTCCCAGATTTCGGTCATCTATAAACCAATCTGCATCCAGCTTTCTGGATTGTGTTTCCGGATCGAAAACTTCTCCTTCAAAACTTGAATTGACTGCATAAAATTCAATCCCGTTTTTTCTGCAGAATTCTACTGCTTCATCTAATGTTTTTCCGTGTCTGTATGTCCACAGAATCAATCTGAACCCCTCTGCCTGAAGTCTTCTAAGTGTCTCGAAAGCAAAAACCTTTGTCTTGCCGATTCCAGGGTACGCATCATCTACGATGGTTCCGTCGAAATCAACAGCAATTTTCTTATTATTCATCATTATATTTAAGATTTAGAAATGCAAAGATACAAAATAAAAAGAGTGCCAAAAACACTTAGCACTCCTACTTTATAATTTATCCAATTATAGAACTAACTTTTCACCCAACTGAACTGAAACTGAAGATCCGGCGTTGAAATTCTGTCCGTGATTTTCTGAAGTCTTGCAGGAAGTTTCATTAAATATTCCTGTGCTTTTTCAGCTTTTTCATTAAGACCTTTTACGTGTTCGATTTTCCATTCGTCCAGAAGGTTTTTAAGGATATTAATGTAATCCTGTCCTGTATACACCATGCATCTTTGCGCAGCGTCTGAGAAATGTCCCCAAAGCTCTCCTGCTTTTTGTCCGGACTGTCTCATCATGTGAGCCGGCATTACGATTTTTTTACGCATCATGTCTTCGAAAGCAAGAATCATTTCTGAAGGATCGATCTCAAGGATTTTTTCTACAAAATGTTTGTAAGCTTTCGCGTGTCTTGCTTCATCCGCCGCAATTACTCCGCACATTTTAGCTAATTTTCCGTTTCCGGACTGTTTTGCGAGAGTTCCTACTCTTCGGTGAGAAATGTTGGTCGCAGTTTCCTGAAAACTTGTATAGATGAAGTTTCTGTAAGGATCCATGCTTGTTCCCAGATCGAAACCGTCATTAATAAGATATTGAGTGGTAACCTCAACTTCTCTCATGTTCACTCTTCCGCACAGGTAAAGATATTTGCTTAAAAGATCTCCGTGTCTGTTTTCTTCAGCAGTCCATGCTCTTACCCAGTTTGCCCAGCCGATTTCTTTCTGCTCCTGATCTACTCCGTCTACTCCCATTAACCAGGATTCGTAAGAAGGCAAAGCTTCTTCTGTGATACAGTCGCCAATAAGCGTTACGAAAAGATCATAAGGCATTTCGCGTGCGAAAGTCTGTATTTCTTCTAAATCATGTTTAAAATCTTCACTCGACGGATCCGGAAGATAATCGGAAGGCTGCCAGATTTTCTCGATTGGTGTTAAAAATTTATTCAGAAAAGAACCTACCTCCTTTTCCAAAATTCCCATTACTTCTTTCCTTACAAGCTTTTGATACATTTTTAGAATTTAGATTAAACTGCAAATTTATAGTTTTATTTATTATTTAGGACATAATATTTTGTTAATTATTTCTGATATTAGTCATAAAAAAATACCGCTATGTAAATAATAACGGCATTTTTTCTTTATTATTTCTGAATTTTAAATAATATTTTAGATTAAAGTTCGTTAGGATTTTTTCTACTGTCCTTTTTTAAGTTTGAAAAGTCTGTCGCATTTAACCATGATTTCATTCTTTAAAACTTTTATCTCTTGTTTAGCTGACTAAAATATCGCCAGTCATAATCTCAGGAATTTCCACTCCCATTACTTTTAAGATCGTAGGTGCCACATCGCCCAATTTTCCGGGCTTAAGATTCCATGTCTGATCTTTGTCCATTACGATGAAAGGAACCAGATTGGTGGAATGCTGTGTATTTGGGGTTCCGTCCGGATTAATCATCACATCAGAATTTCCGTGATCTGCCAAAATGAAAACGGCATAACCGTGTTCGTAAGCTGTAGTTGCCACTTTTTCAATGCATTGATCTACGGTTTCGGCTGCTTTAACGGCTGCTTCAAAAACTCCGGTATGACCTACCATATCTGCGTTTGCAAAATTCAGACAGATAAAATCCGCGGTTTCGTTTTCCAGCTCGGGAACAATCGCGTTGGTAATATCGTATGCTGACATTTCGGGTTTTAAATCATAGGTTGGAACATCTTTCGGACTTGGGCAAAGCAATCTTTTTTCGCCCACAAATTCAGCTTCTCTCCCTCCTGAAAAGAAAAAGGTAACGTGAGGATATTTTTCTGTTTCCGCAATCCTGATCTGTGTCTTATGATTTTTTTCTAAAATCTCGCCCATCGTTTCGTGCAAAACTTCTTCATCGAAAACTACATGAACGTTCTGGAACGTTTTATCATAGTTTGTTAAAGTAACATAGTAAAGCGGCAGTTTTCTCATGAAAAACTCCGGGAAATCTTTCTGGGAAAGTACTTCAGTGATCTCTCGACCTCTGTCTGTACGGAAATTGAAGCAGATTACCACATCCTGATCTGTTATTTTAGCAATCGGAACCACATTTCCTGTCTGTGTGGAATCGATCATGATAATCGGCTTTATAAATTCATCCGTCACGTGATTATCATAAGATTTCTGAATTGAAGCCAATGCATCCGTCGACTGTTCTCCCACTCCTTCTACCATCGCATCATAAGCGAGTTTTACACGCTCCCATCTTTTATCACGATCCATGGCATAATATCTTCCGACTACGGTTGCCAGTTTTCCTACTGTTTTTTCCATGTGATCCTGAAGTTCTTCGATAAACCCTTTTCCTGAAAGCGGATCGCAGTCGCGCCCGTCTGTAAAGGCATGAACGAAAACATTTTCATTCAGTCCGAATTCGTGAGCTGCCGTTAAAAGTCCTTTTAAATGGTTGATATGTGAATGTACTCCTCCATTGGAAACCAAACCGATGAAATGTATTTTTTTATTTTCTTTTTTAGCATAATCAAAAGCATCCTGAATGACTTTCTGCTGACCTAAAGATCCGTTGTCGACTGCCATGTTCAGCTTTACCAGATTCTGGTACACTACTCTTCCCGCTCCTAAATTCATGTGTCCAACTTCGGAATTCCCCATCTGTCCTGCAGGAAGTCCAACTGCCAAACCACTCGCTTCGAGTGTTGTATGCGGAAAATTTCTAAGGCAGTTATCTATAAAAGGAGTGTTTGCTTTATCTATGGCTGAAACGTCCGGATTCATTCCCAATCCCCATCCGTCAAGGATCGCTAATATTGCTTTTTTCGACATTTTGTATAAACTTTTGTCCTACAAATTTATTTATTTTGAAATGAAATCAACAATTGACGGACTTAAATTTTGTTTAAAATATAATAAATACTGAAATCTTACAAAATTTTTTCTCTAGCGGATTTTTTAGATTTTTTTAAACGCAAAGGTTCGCCAAGATTATTTTTGACTGCTATTCTTTAAGTTCGCAAAGGCGTTTCACATAGCAAAGCTCACAAAGAGTTTGCCTAATCTTTAAAATAGAAAACTATAAACTTCCATCATCAAGTTTCACACTTCCAGCTTCTTAATTTTTAAACCAATTGTTTATTTTATATGATATTTTTTTTGATTTTGGCTTATCTAAAATAATATTGCTTCCTTTTTCAAAACCTTTTACATCGGCTTCCTGATCCCAAGTTCCTTTTGTAAATTTCAACTGCGCAGGGAAGTGTAATTTTAAAGTGAGTGTACGTTCGAAATCACTTTTTCTATTCATTTTTACGGATGAAGCGTTCCAGTTTCCTAATTCTTTCTGATTTCCAACAATATAGACCTCATCATTTTTATCGGGAACATTTACCGTAAAAGTAATTTCGGAAGGTTCTCCAGAAAATTCACTGAAAAAATCTTCATATTTTAAATTCTTTTCTTTTGCATATTGCTGAATGTAGGAATCCAGAAAACCACTTTCTTTTAAAAACAAAAAAGGATCCTCAATATTTAAAATGTCATGTACAGCTTTATGCTTGTCTGTCTGCTTATTAAAATACGCTTCACAAATTCTGTATCCGATCCAATATCCCAAATCATTAGGTCTGTCATCTTTTTTGGTAGTTCCGTAAAACCAATCGTCGAAATCATTGCTTTTATAGCGTGTCACAAATTCTTTACAGAGTTGATCCAGATGTGCTTCTCCATATTCAAAAGGTATGGTATTCATCTTTTCTCCTGAAACAAGCTCTCCTATAAAATCCGCTCCACCTTCCGTAACTGCCTGTTTCAAAAGATTATTTCCCCCTTTATTATTTTGTTGAAAATGAATCATTTCATGAACGATAAGCGCAACAACACCATTCAGATTTTTGAATAATTCTGTTCCAATGGAAATTCCATCTGGTGAAGAGTTTCCTCCGGTTGTCATTCTTCCGTACACAAAATATACAGTCTGGAATTTCGCTTCCGGATACCAATATTTTAAAGCACTGTATGATGATTTTAACTTTTTATCAATTGAATTAATTGCTTTTAATGTATTTCTCGTCTGTAAATATTGTTCTTTATTTTTTTTCACTGTTGCATACAGAGAATCGGCGTTAATGATGCGGTATTTAATAAAGGATTGTACTCCGGGTGAACCTTTGTCTATATATTCTGTAAAAGGATTGGTTTTGGAAGTTTCCATTTTATCGAAAGCTTCCCAGAAGTTTTGAGCGTCTTTTGTTTCTATGACAGCTTTCAGAGGATCTTCCGTTAGTTGAGCATTTGCGGTTCCGAAAACAAGTAAAAAAGTTGCAATAAAATGCCTGGCTAATAGTTTCATATTTGGTGCAAATAAAATATTTTTTGTTATTAACGATCAAAAATAAAAAAATGTTGTCAATGATTTTATTTTTTGTATATAAATCACAAATACATGAATTTTTAAATATCTTCTAATTATGTTTTTAACACTCAATATGTTGATTTTTATAAAGTTTGGAGCTTTAAAAATATGCTGAAATCGTTTAGTTTGTGATTTATAAATAGAAAAAGTAAATATTTTATTAATTTTGCTGTATGGATTTAAGAGATCAACTGAAAAACCTTTTTCCTGATCATGAAGAGCAGGATTTTGAGATGCCTGAAGAACAGTTCAGGCAAAAGGAACCTTTGGTGTGTAAATTTGAGAAAAAAGGCAGAAACGGAAAGCCAGTAACGATTGTTGAAGGCTGGGAAGGAAGCGAGGAAGAACTTAAAAACATTTCAAAAAAGATAAAAACCACACTGGGAATCGGTGGTTCTGAAAAGGATGGAACAATTATCATTCAGGGAGATAACCGTGATAAGATTATGAATATCCTTAAAGAAATGGGCTATAAAACCAAGAGAGTTGGCGGATAGTTTTTAATTTTAAATTCTTCAAACGCTATGACCGCGAAAGTTTTCTAATCTTACCTGAAAATATTCTCGTTCGCAACGGCACTTCGTTCAGCAAATGATAGCGGAAGCCTTGCAAATGTTCCGTTAAAATAATTTTAAGATTTTTAAAAATAGATCTGCGTTTGCGGCATCATTATTTTCAGTTTTTCAATGGTTGTTTTTTCCATCGGATTGCCTGTTAAGATCAGTGTTTTAAGATTCTTCAGTTGAGAAAACTCGGAGGGAAGGTCTTTTAGCTGATTGTTTGCTAAATTCATGCTTACTATATTTTTCAGTCCTTTTACTTTGGACGGAATTTCTTTGATATGGTTTTGGCTTACGTTTAAAAACTCCAGATTCCCGGATTGAAATAATCCATCGGGAAGTTTTGAAATTGAATTCTGCTGTAATTCTATGTATTTTAATTCTTTAGGAAATACTAAATCTCCCAAATCGTTAATCTGATTGGAAGCCAAATTTAATGATTTCAGCTTTTTAATCTGATCTAAATCTTTAGCAATAAAACTGATCTGATTTCCCTGCAAATTAATTTCCTCCAGACTTGGAATCTTTAGTAAAGCTTCCGGAAAAACGTTCAGATTATTGGCATCAAGATGGATCACCTTTAATTTCTGAAGTTTTGCCAAATTCGGATTTATCTTCGTTAAATTATTTAAATTAATGGAAAAACTTTCCAGTTTCTGAAGTTCTGCGATTTCGTCAGGAATATATTTGATGCTGTTTTCGTTTAAGTTTAAAATGGTAAGTTCTTTCAACTTGAAAATTGACTCATCCATTTTCTCAAACCTGTTTTCCATTAAATTCAGGAAAAAGATGGATTTTAACTTTTGGATTTCAACCGGAAGATTGAACATGGTTTTTCCTCTGAAACTCATGCTGTAAATGGTTTGTCCGCTTTTTATTGCGTCATCCACATTGGTATACGTCGGATATTTTACAGGATCAATCTGTGCTTTTGCCTGTGAAAGTATTAAAAATGAAATAGAAAAAAAGAGCTTTTTCATACAAATAAAAAACTACAAGCAATATATCATCATAAGCAGTTATGTAAATATTAATAATTTATTTTTTAAGCAATTTTACCGTGTGCTGGAATCCGCCTTCTGCTTCGATGTTTAAAACCAGTACTCTTGAAGATTCAAGCTGTCTTGTAAAATCTAAGTCTAAAACTTTATTCAGTCCTGAATATTTCTGGGTGAAAACAATCTTCCCATCAATACTGTACGCTGTTACCATAATATTTTTCAACCCTTTCGGAGAATTGATTTTCACCAATCCTGAAGTCGGGTTCGGAGCAACAGTTACTGTATTTTCTGTCTGAGCATCAATTGTTCCTAATGAACCTGTAGTTCCTAAATTGTTTTTAAGAGCGATAACAACAGTTGCCGATTTTCCTCTGTAATCAATGGTATTTCCTGTCGCATCAATATCAGTTGAAATCGTAGAATCCGGATGCTGTACGGAGAAGAATCCGAATTTGTGATCCGGCGTGAAAGTAAGTCCGGTCGGCTCCGATCCTGCAGGCATGGAAGCGAATAGTTTCACTTTAGGATTTGCCTGAGTATGATCCGGAGCGATTACCCAGATGTAGTTTTTACCACCATCCTGAAGCACCCAAAGATTTCCAAGTTCATCGAACGTAAGGTTGTCGTTTCCGTCTCCCCAAGCTTCGGTTTTTGTTCCTTGCGCTGTGTCGAAAGAATAGTTCGTCGTAAGACCTCCTACGAAAGTTTCCACCTGAGAAGCTGTGGCTCCGTCATCTTTTAATCGGTACACTTTATTAAGACCTTTTGCCGTAAAATAGATTTTCCCGTCAAGCGGACTGATATCCACATCTTCGATTCCGTTGAAAGACGTTCCGCCAAGAGACTGGGCCAAAGAGGTAGTGTTATTCTGATCTGCTTTTGTTTTATTAGGAACCTGAATCCACGTTGCGGTTGTTGCAACAGGATCTCCTCCGCTTAATCCCTGATCCAGTTTCAGCACATACAGATTTCCGGAAGAAAGATTATTCGGAGTATCCATCACATATTTGTAAACCATGTGTGTTCCGCCGTCTTCACCGTAATAAGCGATTGTTCCTGTATTATTAATCACTACATTTTCGTGATTCATGATTCCCATCTGCCAAAGTTTTCCTTTAGATCCGTCTGTATTCTGGGAAATGACCTGAGCGGTTGCCGGATCTATTTCTACCAGCCATCCGTAATCTTTCATTCCGTCTGCATTAACGTCGCTTGAAGTGGTCTGCTCTTCCGCAGTTACCACCGTTCCCCACGGAGTAACGCCTCCCGAACAGTTTCTGATGGTCTGAACCAGACTCGGAGCCGAAAAGCTCACTGCTCTTGATCTGGACAACTGCCAAAGTTTTGTAGTAGCATTATAATTAATTTCCGCCATGGTAACTCCTCCCGGATTTGTCTCGTGGTTTACAGAAAGATATCCGTTGGTGCTGCTTGCATTTTTCGGAACATAAGCTGTGAAATCGTTCTGTCCTCCTACTAAACCACCTCCTTCTGTATAATTGTCACCTTCTTTAAGGATAAGCTGATATTTATGTTCTGTTGGAATGATTAGTTTATTCGTCTGTGCGGTAGGAACGATGGAAGTAAAACAACTGATGTGATTGGCGTTACAAGGAACCGGAGTTACGGTTGAAGTTGTTTTAAGATAAGCATCAATTCTTAAGTCTGAACTCGAAGCGCCTCTGTTGTGCAATTCGACGGAGATTCTGTTGTTTCCGTTAACGAATTTGGATTTTGGAATAGAAAAAACATTATAAACACTTTCTGCCGCTCCATCGATTGTTGTACTTGATAGTGTATTGAAATCGATTGTTCCGGAAGGCATATTGTCTCTTACGACTTCTTCTCCATTAAGATAAACTACGATTCCGTCGTCTCTCATTACCCCTAATTCCATAGTGGAAGAAAGATCGTTTAAGTTTACGGTAAAATCTTTTGCAAAATAAGCCGTGATAAGTCCTGTAGCCGTTGTGGTCGTTACAGGATCACCATAACCAAGAGGTCCGTTTCCCTGAGACCATGTGGAAACATCATAAGTTGCTGTTTTCCATTGGGATGCCAAAGCAGTATTGCTATCGTTGTATTTCCATGCGGAATTTTTGTTAAAAATAAAAGTCTGTGCGTTCAGTAACGAACCCGTGACCATTGCAAGAGCTGCAACTGTTAGTAGTTTTCTTTTCATTTTAAAATTTCGATTTATTAGACAGTGCAAAACTATCAGATTGCTGTGAAGCCCCTGTTAATAGGATTTTAAATAAATCTTGAGAAATATTAATTAATGGAAAACCGAATGTTAATTACATGAATTTTATGTTAAGCCGGAACTTATAAGAACCAAAAAAAGCCATATAAAAATATATGACTTTTAATTGTATTCAATTGGGGTTAGGTTTTTAAGACAGGCTGTACCATTTTTTGAACAGACTATCGTATTCTTTCTGATCCGATTTCGTCTTAATCAGTGTAGCGAGATTAGACATTTGTGTTTCCGCATCTGCTTTTCGCTTGTTATAAATCAAAAAGTCGCAATAGTTCCACACATTGGTATAGTACGGTTTGATACTAATACTTTTCTGGTAATTTGCTTCCGCTGAAACTATATCTTTATTCATAAAATGACATGACGCCAACTGATCGTACAGAAAAGCTTCATCCTGCTGATCCCAGCTTTGGGTAAGCGCTTCATTATAAACATCAATCGCATTCTGATACTCTCCCTTCATTAAAAATTTCCCGCCGCGGTTGATAAATTCATTGGTTCTGTTACTGATATCCGGTCCGGAATTATCGTCACTGTAAACAACACCAATCTCACCCGACATAACCGCTTTTTTCAAAAACTCCGCCAGTTTTTCATCAGATTCCGTATTATCAAAAAAATCATTGATTGGTTTCAGCAGATATTCCTCAATCTGAATCGTTCCGGTTGCCTCATTCAGTCGCTTGTACAATTTAGCCGTTAATTTATCGCCCTTAACATTCATTCCGTTTAAAATTTCTGTTAAAAGATCTAAAACGCCCAATACATGGGTTCTGTATTCAAGGGTTACTTTGTCTCCGAATGGAAGAACAAATGCCTCTCTTAATTCTTTTAAAGCGGCATTGTAATCTCCATCAGCATACAGTTTTCTGGCATTGATTAATCTTCCGGGAGCATTTTTTAAACTTTTACGGCTGGAAATTACCGTGTAAATAATAAGCACAGCAAGAATCGCTGCAAAAATGATAACGTACTTCATAAATTTAAGTTTTTAAGGTAAATAGTTTATTAATCGTATTATTTTTAGCCTGAATAATCTGCTCTGCTATACAGATATTGGTAAGACTAACTTTTATACGTTTTTATTATCGGCGCAATATAGTCATTTTAATAAAAGTTTACCTACAAATTTTATAATTGTGGTACTTAAACTGTTGGATATTTCATTTATTGTTATCTATTTCCTGCTTACATCCGTCAGAGCATTCAAAAATGCAATAATCTGTTTAATCTCTGTTTGGGTTAAATTCAGCTTATCCGAAGCCAGCGTCTGGTTTTTCACCTTTAAACCAAGACCTTCTCCTCCCCCTTCGTTGTAAAAATCCATAACTTCCTCCAGAGTATTGAAAGCACCGTTGTGAAAATAAGGTTTCGTTAAAGCCGCATTTCTTACCGTTACTGTTTTGAAAGAATTTTCATAGATCCATGAATTTTCCTTTTTCACTGGACTGTTGATTCTTCCCTGATCTGCATCTAATTCCAAAGGTTTCTGGCTGATTGGTTTTGCCGTAATTCCTAAAACTTCAGATTCGTTTTCATTAAAGAACGGCGGAACCAAACCTGAAAAGTTCGGCGCAAAATGGCAGGTTGCACAGTTTGCTTTTCCCATAAAAAGATTAAATCCTTTCTTCGCATCCGATGAAATTTCTTTTTCGTTTCTCATGAACTGATCAAAATCACTTTCATAAGAATACAATGAAGCCACATAGGAACTCAAAGCTTTGGAAAAGTTTTCTTTATTGATTTCACCATTCTTAAAAGCAGCTTTAAAGGCTTTTCTGTATTCCGGTTTGGTTTTTAATTTTTTAATGATGCTTTCATAGCTTGTATTGAATTCATCTTTATTATAAATGACGTGTTCTGCCTGTTGTTCAAGGTAAAAAGCCCTCAAATCATAGAAAAATCTTTTGGCAAAAACCGCGTTATACAAAGACGGAGAATTTCTCAGCACGGTTTTTCCCTCTACGTTACTCGGAGACTTTGCTTTTAAATCGGTGAACGCATTTTCCGGTAAATGGCAGGTTGCACAACTCATTTTTCCGCTGTTACTCACGTTCCGGTCATAAAAAATTTCTTTTCCTAATTTTCTTAAATCTCCGTTATCTTCGTCTTTTTTTAATAATGTATAAAAATAGGGATTCAGAAAATCGCTGCTGAAAAAGTTTTTATTCCCCACATTCCAACCCGAAAATTCTTTCAGATCATCGCTTCTTCCGTCCCAGCTTCCGAATTCTTCGTATAAAGGCTGAATGTATTTTTTATAAAACTCAATCCTGTCGAACGTTTCAAAATCTGTATTTTTTGTGAGATAATTAATTCCTTCCTTTAAAATGGCATCGGCTTTCTGAATATTATAATTTTTAAAGTAAAGATCATCATGAAGATATTTTTGCATCCCTGAAAAAGCATGAACGGTTTCATCGGAAACATTCAGCGAACCCGGAGTATCGAAACCTGTAACGCCTAAACTGTAGATTCTGATGAGTTCAATTCTTAACGGTAATGTTTTATTGTTTCCTTTGCTTAAACCGTTTTTTACGGTACTTAAATAAAAACTCGCGTAGCTGTTATATAAAAAATCTGCAATTATTTTAATATCATCCTTCTTTTCGAGTGCTTCATCCGAGAATATCATTTCGTCCAAAACCTGTAATCCTTCCGGAGGAAGTGTATAAGCGGAAGTTCCCGCTGCTTCAATGTGAAAAAGCGGTGCTGCGTTGAGGTGGGTTTTTGTAAATTCAGGATAGTGATACGCGACGTAAAACTCGATTTCCTTGAAAGAATTTCTGGTATTTTTTAATGACTGCTGAAGTTCTTCAATGGAAATTTTATCTTCCGAAAAACTTTTGGCATCCGATTTTAAGTTTTCAAGTTTATTTTTGAATTCCGACAAACCTTTGTTGACGAATGTATCTTCACTTTTCACTCCTTTATCAACCAGATTGAAAGACATTGCAGAAAAGACAAGCAGAAAAAGTACCGCAGCAAAGGGATAAAATCTCATAAAATTTTTTGCGCAAATCTATTAATAGCGCACAATTCGGACGTTACCACAATTTTAAATCTGAATTAAATAATGTTTACATCTCTATTCGGGTATTTTTTATTAATTTTAAACCCCGAAATCAAATTCATTACCGAGCAGTCAATTTCAGATATTGACATTCTAAAAATAATGATGAGGATCTTGGGAGAGGATTTTTAAAGATTGGCGGAAACCGATCACAATTTCAATGTATTAAACTATAAAAACGAATTTATGCTGAATAAACTTGCTGCTTCAGAACTTGTTCTGAACGAAGACGGAAGTGTTTATCACCTGAACCTTTTACCTGAAGATATTGCCGAAAAAATTATTCTTGTAGGCGATCCTGATCGTGTTGCGAAGGTTTCAAAATATTTTGACAAAGTAGAAGTAAAGAAAAATAAAAGAGAATTTTACACGCATACAGGAACATTAAGAGGCGAAAGAATCACAGTAATGTCTACCGGAATCGGGACAGAGAATATTGACATTGTGATGAATGAGCTTGATGCGCTGGTAAATATCGATCTTAAAAATAAAGAGTTTAAAACGGAACATTCTGCCTTACAGTTATTCAGAATGGGAACCTGCGGAAGTGTGAATCCTGATGTTCAGGTGGATAATATGCTGGTTACGCAGAATGTTGTAGGACTAGATGGATTAATGCATTTTTATCAGGATTACGAGTTTGAAAACGAATTTTCCAGAAATTTTATGGAAAAATTCCCTTACCCGAAAATTAAACCGATGCTTTATTTTGCAGACTGGGCGGAAGAATTGGGAGAATTGTACAAAGACGCAAAATATCACGGAAACACAGCTACTTTCCCGGGCTTTTATGCTCCACAGGGAAGACAACTGCGTTTAAAAGCTGTGGACGATCAGTTTTTAGAAAAGCTGAATGATCTTGGCGTAACCAATTTTGAAATGGAAACTTCCGCCATTTATGCTTTATCCAGACTTTTAGGTCATAAAGCAATTACCGTAAACAACGTGATTGCCAACAGAAGACGTGGAGAATTCTCCGCCGATCATCATGCTTCGGAAAAAAATCTTATCGAGTGGGTTTTAGAAAGAGTCATCAAATAATTATACATTCAACATTAATAAAATCAAAAGGATCTCATAAGCGAGATCCTTTCTTTATAACCATTAAATTAAAACTTCTTGAAGATTGATTAATCTATTTGAAGTGATGCATCGTATTATTTATTCAATTCTATTAAAATTCGTTAATCGTTACGTAGAAATGTGAAGAGTATAAACTTTCTGCATTTCCTGAAATATTGGTAAGATTAATTGTGATATTTGATGTGGAAGTCATTCTCGGGTTCGAGATAGAAAATGATGCATTTCCTGCAAAATCCGAAGCCGGAGTTACCACAATTGTCGCTCTGGTAGAGCTTGGAAGCATTGTCGCAGGAATAGCAATATCCATAGTTGTAGATTTTCCTGATGGCAGGTTATTAATAGAAACACTTGGCCAAACCTCAAAACTGATCTGGTTTTTATTTACCGTTCCTTTGCTTCCCAATTTGTACTGTCCGTTTACGTCTAATCTTGCTGTTGTATTCGGAGTGCTTGTTCCTATTCCTACGTTTGCACTGCTGTTTCCGATGGCAATTGCATTATACTGGCTTGTGGTGGTGTTGTAACCAATTGCTGTAGAATTCTGCCCTGTTGCAGAAGCTCCGGAACCTATTGCTGTGGAATTCTGTCCGTTGGTAACGGTATTGAATCCAACTGCTGTCTCGCTGTTGGAGTTTGTTTTTGCATTGTATCCTAATGCCACTGACTGAAATCCTGCCGCGAAAGAATTGTTTCCGAATGCAGAAGATTCGTTGGCCGTGGTTTTGGAGTTATATCCGATTGCTGTAGACTGAAATCCGTCTGCCAGAGAATTATTTCCGATTGCTGTGGATTCGTTTTTATTGGTTTTGGCATTATAGCCGATCGCATTCGATTTAAAAGCGGCTGCCGTAGCTTTATTTCCTACTGCCAAACCGTCATTTGCCGTTACTGAAGCTTCGTTTCCGATAGAAACTCCCTGAAAAGCAGAACTTGAAGTTCCTATAGATATTCCGTTCTGTCCGGCGTTTGCCATCGGTCCAAAACTTACGGAATTATCGACTCCCAGTCTTCCCATTTTTACAGAATTTACTTTAAAAATAAGGTCATCGTAGGTATTGGTTCCTAGAGCAAGATTGGTATTTGCTCCTGCATTGGTTCCACTGTTCGTTGCGGAATCATTCCATCCGTTTCCTCCATTTCCTCCGGGAATAACCGGGTTTATCTGACTTCCTTCTACGGAAAGCATATTCCATTTTGCATTGTTCCAGTAAAAGAACCCTGTTTCCACTAATCCTGCCTGTCCGTTATTCCAGACAATAAGTCCGTCGGAAGGCGAAGGAATGGTAATATTATCGGTTTGAGAATCTAAAGCAACACTCGGAAAAAGCACCCCTTTATTGGCAGAATGAATTTCGAGCATGGCAGAAGGATTAGGAGAAGACGTGCCTATCCCAACCTGAGCTGATGAGAAATTAAAATTAAGAAAAAATAAAGCTGTAAATAAGATTTGAAGTTTCGTCTGTTTTTGCATTTCTGGTTTATTAAATAGCTATCAGTTTGATAATGCAAATATAATATTTTTTAATAAAACATCATTTTTTTTGATTATTTCATATTTTAACACCAAAGAGTGAATAATCAGGACATAATATACCTTTTAATCACTTCTTAATGAAGAAAAATATAGAATTTATTCTATAGAAAATCGGCTTTAAACAGCAATAAAACAATGATTTTAATTTTTTCTGAATTTTTATAAAATTCGTCTTTTAATAAAAAACATCACAAAAAAATGAATAAAACACAATTTATCACACTGTGTTGAAGAAAAATGCGCGCAAATACTGATGGTTTCAGGCGCTTATAACGCTGTAAAATACAATAATTACAACATAATAGAAAATATAAATATTAATTATTTATGAACTTAATAACAACAATTATTTACTATTAAATTATAAATTCATTACAATAAAAATTTATGGGGACATTATATATAAATAGCTTTTCCTTTTTTAAGCTCCTCATTTCTGACAATTATATGATCATCATAAAAGATCTTCAACATCGTATAAAGTAAAGTGCCAAACAGAATCTGAAACCAGTTTATTCTTAAAATAAAAGTTTATGAAAATTTTAACAATCAGAAAAAAATTTAGGAATAGTTCTTGTTTAATCATAATCACACAAACAAAATATCACATTATGAACAATTCAGAATACAACAAAGCAGAAAACGCAGTAGATAACACAAAAAACTCGTTAAAAGATGCGGCAGACAATGCAAAATGGAAGGTAGAAGAATTGGCAGACAGAGCCAAAGATTATATCAATGAAAAAAGAAACAGTGATGAAGAAGCAAAACAAGAAGACTGGCTGGACAGAGTAAAAAATAATTTTGCTGATGCATGGGATGATGTTAAAGATAAAGCCAATGATGCGTGGGAAAAAACGAAGGATGCTGCTGAAGATGTAAAAGCAGAATGGAACAAGAAAACGAATTAAAATTTCAGTCATATAAATATTTTCAAGAAAAACGGAGTCTTTTTACAGAAGGCTCCGTTTTTTATTATGTACTAAACACAAATATTGCTACATTTGTATAATAATAAACATTAAAAAATTATGTCATACGGTTTACTTAAAGGCAAAAAGGGAATTATTTTTGGAGCCCTTAATGAACAATCGATCGCATGGAAAGTTGCAGAAAGATGTCATGAAGAAGGTGCTGAATTTATTTTGTCTAATGCTCCTATTGCTTTGAGAATGGGAGAACTTAACGGTTTAGCAGAGAAAACAGGATCTGAAGTAATTGGTGCAGATGCTACTTCTATTGAGGATCTTGAAAAACTTTTTGATGCTGCTGTTGCCAAATTCGGTAAAATCGATTTCATCCTTCACTCTATCGGAATGTCCATCAACGTGAGAAAAGGAAAACATTATACAGAAATGAACTACGACTGGTTGGAAAAAGGCTGGGATATCTCTGCGGTTTCTTTCCACAAAGTAATGAGAGTGGCTTGGGAAAAAGACTGTATGAACGAATGGGGAAGTATTTTGGCGCTTACTTATATTGCGGCTCAGAGAACATTCCCAGATTATAATGATATGTCTGATAACAAAGCCTATCTTGAAAGTATCGCAAGAACATTCGGAAATTACTGGGGTGAAAGAAAAGTACGTGTAAACACGGTTTCTCAGTCTCCTACAATGACGACAGCGGGAAGCGGCGTGAAAGGTTTCGGAGGTTTCCTTGGATATGCAGAAGATATGTCTCCATTAGGAAATGCTACGGCTCTTGAATGTGCAGACTACTGTGTAACGTTATTCTCTGATCTTACGAAAAAAGTAACGATGCAGAATCTTTTCCATGACGGAGGTTTCAGCAGTTCGGGGGTTACTCAGAGAGTGATCAGTAAATATGATACTGAATAAAGATTGAACTTATTTAAATATAAACCAAAGTATTACTTACTTTGGTTTTTTTGTATTGTAAATTATAATGAAAAATATTGCACAAACATTTATTGTATTATCTATTATTCTTTTTAGCTGTACAAAAGAAAAGGAAATAAAAAAAGAACTTCCCGTCCAGAAAAAGGTAATTGATATTAAAATGCTAAAACATATCGAAGTCGGTCTCACTGAGAATTTTGAAAAGCTACCATTGTTGGATTTTACAGAAATAACTATAGAGGAATACAAAAACCTGAAAAGCACAGCAAATACAATCACAAATTCTCCATTGCATGAAAAAGATGATAATTATGTTTTGGAAATAAATAATAGAATCTTGCAACTAAGGTCATTAGCCAATACATTAAAAGAAGGAGAAACACAGTATAAATATTTAGGATTTTATCCGTCTTTAAATATATATGCTTTTTCAGCAAATAGCATAGGTGATGGTTTAGGCTTTAGTGAACTTAATCTGATTAATGCAACGAATTCCTATGTATACAGCATTGTATCACCTGGCGATGATACAGTGGAAAATCCTGTTATTTCTCCTAATACAAAATATTTAGCATATTGTTACAATTATATTTATAATAAAAATAAAAGTTTTTTGGGTATTCTGAAAATTAACAATAATCAAACATTTATTGAATATCGGAGCTTTTCTTCAGATTATTTTGATATTAAAGAAATAGTATGGTTGGGTGACGATTATATTGGAATAAAAGTAACCGATGATGACTCAAAAACGTTCAAATATTATAAAGCAAATTTATCATTTACTAATAATAAAAGTTCCAATATATCAAACATTGATGGGAATTATAATATCTATATTGAAACAGAAGCCACCTCTACAGGTATGGCCTCAATAAGTTATTCATTTACAATAAAAGACAAAGAAGCTATATTGAAAACAAATACGTATCATGAATCTATACGATGTAACGGAAAATATGTTATAAAAGAAAACAACAATATTTTAGAGTTATATTATAATGATACTGAAGAAGAGTGTAAGTCTGATTCTTCTGTTTTTTATATTAAGAAAGAAGGAGCAAAATATTATATAAAAGGAGTTGGAGGTGAAGCAACTTTCAACGAATGGATTTTATTGGAAAAAGAATAGGCTCATTTCGGAATAAATTATTAGAATTTTGGAAAAACAAAATCGGCGGCATCTTCGATGCCGCCGATTCTAAATAATAAAATGTTAATATGAAGTCTATAAAATTACAGTCTGTATAGAATGTGCAGGAGCAGATAATTTTGCAGTCATTCCTTCAATCCAGAGATTCGTATCGATGGCATTGTCTGTATCGTTCATGATTACGGTTACCAACTGTCCGTTTTCATTCATAAAAGTGGTTGAGGTTAAAGCAGCTCTGTTTGAAGAGGTTCCTATTCTTCTTGCATTGGGCTTTACAAATTTCGAAACGTGTCCTACATAATAATATTCATACGTATAATGCAGTTCTCCGGTTTTGGTATCTGCAATGATCGGCGCAAAACAGAAATTTCCTACATGGTTTGGTCCGCCTGTTTCGTCCAGAAGAACATTCCAGTCTGTCCATAAAGCCATGCCTTTGTTGAAATCGTTAATCATATTCCTTCCGTATAATTCGCCTAAACTCACTTCGTAAATCTTAGACATATCAAACTGCTCTTTGCAACCTTCCGTAAAAGCTAAAAACTTATCCGGAAATGCTCTTTGGGTTTCCGTCAGATTATCGAAAAGCTGGGTTTTGTTGTTCCATGTTTCGTACCAGTGATAGCCGATTCCTGAAGCATATTTAGAAGTTTCAGGATCGCTGAGTGTGGTGGTTGCTCTCTGGTAAATCAAATCACGGTTATGATCCCAGATCATTACTTTTTTATCTTTGAAACCATTTTTCCATAAAGCAGGACCTAAATTATTTTTAAGGAACTCCCCTTCTTCTTCCGCCGAATAAATACACGATTCCCAGCTTTGCGTTGCCATCGGTTCGTTCTGAACGGTAAGTCCCCAAACATTGATTCCTCTTTTTTCATATTCTTTAATGAACTTTACATAATAATCTGCCCACGTCTGGTAAAACGCGTTTTCCAGCCTTCCTCCTTTCAACATATTTTTATTTGATTTCATCCATGCAGGCGGACTCCAAGGGGAGAAATAGAAGGTAAAATCTTTTCCAATTAATTTTTGTGCTTCTTTGATCATCGGAATTTTATACTTTTCATCATGTGCAACATTAAATGATTTTAAAGTATTGTCATTTTCCTGAACGTAGGTATAGGAATCACTCGAAAAATCACAGGAGTTCATATTGGTACGGACAACCGTATACCCCAAACCGTTTTTTCCGTAGTAGGCTTCAATAATTTCTTTCTGCTTATCTTTCGGAAGTTTATAAAAAGTTTCTGCGGAAGCATCTGTAATTGCACCGCCGATTCCTATTAACTTCTGATATTTAAAGTCCGGATCTACAAAAATACAGGCATCCGTTTCTTTGGGCTGACCAAATTTTTCGAATTTTACCGTGCCTTTGTCAACCATCTTTTCGTTGGCTGCCGAGTTGGTAAGAAAAACTTTTGCCGTTTTTCCTGTATTTTTCTTCCAGTAATTTTGTGCATTTGCATTGAAAGCCAAACCGACAACCAAGCAACTTACAATTAATCTCTTCATTATTATCTTTTCTTATTTTTTTTATATTAAACCACCCCGTCTCAATTTTCTTTGAAAATTTATCCACCCCTCCAAAGAAGGGGAATTTGGAGTCCTTTATTTTATTTACTTTGATAAACCCTTACATAATCGATCTCATATTTCTGAGGAAAAATGGTATCATCAATGCCTTCTTTTCCACCCCAGAAGCCGCCGACTGCAAGATTCAGTATGATGAAATACGGCTGGTCAAAAGGCCATGCTTCGTACGTTTTCTCTTTGTTTTCATAGGTGAAAAATTTCTGATTATCAATATAAACATCAATTTTTTCCGGTGTCCAGTCTGCTTTGTAAATATGAAACTTTTCACTTGCATCTTTTACAATCAAAGTATCCGTTTTCTGTGTTCCGATGATGTGGTTATACTTTTTTGTATGAACCGAAGCATGAATGTACCCCTGATTAAATCCGACGTGTTCCATAATATCCAGCTCCCCGTCATCGGGCCATTTTTTCATGTTTTCACTCATCATCCAGATGGCAGGCCATGTTCCGCGACCTTTAGGAAGTTTAGCACGAACTTCAACAGTTCCGTACTGAAAGGAAAATTTACCCCTTGTCAGTAATCTTGCGGAAGTGTATTTATTCTTTTCCCAATTTTCTTTTCTAGCTTCAATGATAAGATTTCCGTTTTCCGCTCTTGCATTTTCCGGACGGTTTTTTGTGTAAAACTGAGCTTCATTATTGCCATAACCGTCTCCGCCGACATCATAATTCCATTTTGAGGAATCGGGTAAGCCTTTGTAATTAAACTCATCGCTCCAGATCAATTTCCTGCGGGAATCAGGCTTGTTAGAAGCACAATGTACTGTTGAAAAAACCAGAGTTCCTCCGATGATGAAATGAAAAATATGTTGAAGTTTTATTTTCAAAGTTTAATGTTTTAGATTTATATTTTAATGCAAAGATTTATTTTATTAAACAAAATTTTAGTGAGCAAATATTGCGACCTGTCGCTGATAAAGCATTATAATAAACGTTAGCTTCATCAAATCAACTTTGTTGATTCTTCTTTGCCTCCTTAAAATCAATAATTCGTTTTCTTAATCTTTGCGTTAAAAATTCCAGATTAAGATTTAATTATTATTTAATTTATTCTCAACACTTGTCATTCTGACGAAGGAAGAATCTCAAATACTGTTTGGTAGATTCTTCACTCCGCTTCTGAACTGCGTTCGTAGACTTTCTGTCTATGTTCTGAATGACAACAATATGTTTAAAAATTAATTTAATTATTTTCAAAGTCTGTCATGCTGGAAGCATCTCTAAAGTATTATGTAGATTCTTTCAGAATGACAAATTTTGTGTTTAACTGATACCATTCTAAAAACTGTTCAGCCTTCTACCGCCAAAAGCGGGTTTTATCCCGCTCTTAGTAAGTAAAAAATAATATTATTTTGTCCAATTAATTCTTTTTGTCTGAACATTTTTAGAATCGGTTCCGACCATAATATCGAATTCTCCGCCTTCCCAGTCGTAATTCAACTGATCGTCATAGAACTTCAGATTTTCGGGAGTTAACGTAAAACTGATGGTTTTTGTTTCTCCTTTTTTAATGAATACTTTCTGGAAACCTTTCAGTTCCTTTACAGGTCTTACCACTTTTCCGAATAAATCCCTGATGTACAACTGCACTACTTCTTCCCCATCGTAATTTCCACTGTTGGTAACATTTACGCTGATGTTTAAAGTCTGATTTCCTTTAAGATTATTTGAGCTTAAATTCATATCAGAATATTTAAACTGCGTATAACTTAAACCGTAACCAAACGGAAATTTCGGATCATTATCAAGATCAATGTACGCTGAAACGTAGTTTCTATCGGTATTGTTTTTTGCCGGTCTTCCGGTGTTGTAATGATTATAATAAACCGGAATTTGTCCCTCCGTTCTAGGGAAAGTCATCGGGAGTTTTCCGCCCGGATTTACCGTTCCGAAAAGAACATCGGCAATGGAGTTTCCGGCTTCCGTTCCCAGCCACCAAGTGTACATGATTGCCGGAATATTGTCTGCCGCCCAATCAAAGACAAGAGGTCTTCCTGCATTAATCATCAAAACAATCGGCTTTCCTGTTTTGGCAATTTCTTTCAAAAGATCTTCCTGAACTCCGGAAAAATGGATGTTGCTTCTGCTTTTTGCTTCACCGCTCATCGCGTGACCTTCTCCTAAAGTCATGATCACGACATCTGCTTTTTTCGCTGTTTCCACCGCTTCAGCAAACATGGATCTGTCCTGATCATCTACATTTGCGCCTTTTGCATAAAGTAAAGTGGAATTTTTATCCAATTGATTTTTAATTCCGTCAAACTGCGTTACAATTCTCTGGTTGTCATCTTTAAAAGCAACCGACCAAAATCCGTGGTTGGCAGAAGTTTCTTTTCCGAAAGGTCCAATTAAAGCAACCGTTTTTACAGATCTGGAAAGAGGCAGAATATTTTTCTCATTTTTAAGCAAAACAATGCTTTTTGATCCAAATTCTCTTCCGAATTTTCTGTTTTCCTGATTATTGGTCTGTTCTTCCTGTCTTTTTTCACTGCTGAACCGATAAGGATCGTCAAACAATCCCATCTCGAATTTTTTAACCAAAATTCTTTTTGCGGCATCATCAATCAGCTTCGGATCTACTTTTCCTTCTTTAACCAGATTGGGAAGTTCTGCCATATAAGCGCGGCTTTCCATATCCATGTCGCTTCCTGCATTTATTGCTTTTTCCGCCGCTTCTTTATTGTCTTTTGCGTAACCGTGAGGAACCATTTCACCAATACTTCCCCAGTCTGAAACCACGAAACCTTTATAATTCCATTTCCCCTTTAATAAATCTCTTAAAATGTATTTATTTGCCGTTGCCGGAATTCCGTTGATGTCATTAAAAGAGTTCATGAATGTTGCTACTCCGGCTTCAGCCGCTGCTTTGAAAGGAGGAAGATAGGTTTCGTTCAATTGTCTTAAACTCATATCAACAGAATTGTAGTCTCTTCCGCCCACTGCTGCTCCATAGGCTGCAAAATGTTTTGCACAAGCCATAATAGCATCCAGATTTCCAAGACCTTTTCCCTGAAAACCACGAATTCTGGCAAGACCGATCTGTGTTCCAAGATAGGTATCTTCTCCAGAACCTTCCATTACTCTTCCCCATCTCGGATCTCTTGCAATGTCGACCATCGGTGCAAACGTCCAGTGAATTCCATAAGCCGAAGCTTCTGTTGCGGCAATTCTTTCGGATTTTTCAATTAGTTTTAAATCCCAGCTCGCTGCCTGACCTAAATTTACAGGAAAGGTTGTTCGATATCCGTGAATGACATCCTGTCCGAATAATAAAGGAATTCTCAATCTCGATTTTAACGCTAATTCCTGAAATTTTCTGGTTTCTTCGGCTCCTGCCACATTAAGCATTGAACCTACTTTTCCCTGTTTTATTTCATTTAGAACACTTGCAGAATTGGAATTTTGCGGACCTGTTGCGTATTCAAATCCTGAATACTGAACGAGCTGTCCCACTTTTTCTTCTAACGTCATTTTCGACAAAAGTTCTGAAACTTTCTGATCAATTGTCTTTTGTGCGAATGTATTGATTCCAAATGCTGTAACTGCCAATAAGAAATAAACTCTCTTCATTTTAATCTAATTTTAATTATCTGTCCTTTTGTACTATTTTTCTTAACCTGAAGTTCAGGATGAATTTATTTAACAAAGAATAAAAAAGTTTTCAATCATTACAAATTTTAACAGATATATTTGTCTTAAAAAATATAAGTCGCTGTAGAAATTCCCGGCATAGTTACCGAAGCTGTCTTCTGATTATATTTTATGTTGAATGCTTTATCTGTAGAGTTGCTGTTCTGAACAATTAATACTGTTTTTCCTGCCGGAGTTTTAAAAGCTACCGTGGAAAGGTTATCTGCCTGTGTAGAAGCAATTCTCTGAGAGTTTGCCGGAACAAATTTTGAAGCGTGAGCAATAATATAATAGGCAACATTTTTGTCGTAACCCGTACTTCCGTTTACGGTAATTGCCCCTTTGCATTGGGTACATCCTCCCGGTGTATGAGGCCCGAATGAAGCATCATTGGCTACATTCCACTCTAAAGCATTTCTGCTCCAGTTTCTCATGGATCCGATAATAACATTTTTCATATGCCAATCCAAATCTCCTGAAAAAGCACCGGTAGAACTGGTCCACTGTTCTGTAAAATAGACGTTTTTATTCGGGAATAGATTATGTACTGTTCCCAAAGCCGAAATATCTCCTGCATACAAATGGAACGCCGATCCGTCTACATAAGGATTTGCCGCTGTATCATTTAATACCGCCAAAGGATACGCCGGATTGTCGCAATTGTGATCGTAAGCTATGATCTTGGTAGAAATATTTGCCGTCTGAAAAGCGGGACCTAAATTATTTTTGATAAAAGTTGCCTGATCTCCTGCTGACATATACATACTCGGATTATTTCCCGGATGTAAAGGTTCGTTTTGCGGGGTGATGGCATCAATTCTGATTCCCTGAGCCTGCATTGCCTGAATGTATTTTACGAAATACTGAGCATAAACCCCATAATATTCTGGTTTCAGACTTCCTCCCATCGTATTTCCGTTGTCTTTCATCCAAACAGGTGGCGACCAAGGTGTTGCTAAAATTTTAATATTCGGATTAATGATCAGAATATCTTTTAGCATCTGGATCAAAGCCTGATCTTTGGTTAAGCTGAATTGAGCCAATGTAGGATCAGTCTGTCCTGTCGGCATATCGTCATACGAAAAAACTTCGCTGTTGAGATCCGAAGCACCAATGCTGATTCTCAAACAGCTTACCCCAATCCCTGAAGCGCTGAACAGATCATTTAACAATTCCTGTTTTTTTGTCGCACTCAGCTGATTGATTACCTGTACACTTCCTCCTGTAAGCGTATATCCGAATCCATCTATCGTCTGAAACATTTGTGAGCCATCTACTTCAATGGTGGTTCCTGCTGCTGAAGTTCCTGAAAAATAAGAGGTTCCCTGCTGTTGTAGTTTCACCGTCTGATCTCCTTTCGTTAACCACACCTGTACCGGATCTCCTGAAGTGTTTCCGCTTCCGTTTCCGTTGTTTCCTGAATTATCTGCGTTATTAGATAAATCCGAAGAGGTACTGCTGCAGTTTAAAAAAGAAAGAAGCGCTACACCGCAAAGTGCAGCACTTCTAAGTACGAAACTATATGAATATTGTAATTTCATATCAATTTAATTGTGTGAAGATTATTGAGTTCTACGGAATTCAACTTTGTCAATACTTAAGCTATTAACAGTACCTCCTCCACACTTAATTTCCAAATAAACGGTTCCTGTTGTTGTAGCTGTATAAATTCCGCCATTTTTCGATCCGTTGCATCCGACAGACGAAACTTTTCCTTTGAATTTGCCCGTTCCGCAACCGTCCCAGGTATTGATATTTCTGTAAACCGTTCCACCTACATCCTGTCCCGTTACCGGAGCCGTATTTAGAACATAAACCTCAAACCATGTATTTACTAAAGGTGTATCTGAAGAAGCTACCATATCGATGGAATATTTCTGTCCTGCCACAACATTTACAGCCTGATAAATACCCTGCTGACTGCTTCCACTTGCAACAATTGTAGCTTTACCGTTAGCAAAAACCCATTGAGCTCCTGAAGCGCTGATTTTGTGAACAGACCATTTTGAAACTTCATCAGGTGTATCGAATCTTCCTCCCTGAATCATATTTCCGGAAATCGGATCTGAAGTAGGGACAACAATTGTTTCACTGGCTGTACCTCCGATAACTCCACCCATACCTACCGCCTGATGCTGAACCACATAAGTTCCTGCATCCGGCAGGAAAAGATTCTGTTCGCCTTTTCCATTATTATAACCGTCATCATCTATATTCCAGCTGGAATTAATATAATTATTGTAATTTCTTTTCAACAAGTAATGATTCTCCGATGTTTTTGTAACTTTAAAAGAAGCGTCTAAAGCTCCTTGAGAGATACCGTTTCCATCACCATCTACGCTATCCGGTGTACAGCTTGCCAAGAAAAAAACTGACGAGGCTAATAAAAGGTTTTTATTAATATATTTAGTTATCATGTTGTTAATGTTTAAATTAATACCCAGGATTTTGTTTCAAAATGGTTCCCGTAAGTTCACCAAGAGGTATTGGCATAATTTCATTTTTCCCTGCTACAAAACCTTTGGAAGCCAATTTTGTAGAAGCCTCTCCCCATCTTACAAGATCAAAAAACCGATGTCCTTCACCTGCAAGTTCTCTTCTTCTCTCGTCTTTAATTGCCTGCATAGAAACAGGAACTGATGCCAAACCAACTCTAGCTCTCACTGCATCCAGTAATGCCTGAGCTCTGGATCCTGTACCGTTAAGTGCTTCTGCCTCCATTAAATAGGTATCTGCCAATCTTATCACCATATAATTTTGACGATAATTCAGTTCGGTAACACCTAAAGTTGATTTTTTATCAGATGTAGGCATAAATTTATTAAGAAAATATCCCGTATCCTTATATGCATAATCTGCCTTACCTTGCGCTTTTAACGCATTCATATTTAGAATAGTAGCATTTACACGCGGATCACTCTGCATAAAGTTAAACAGATCTGTTGTAACTGTATTAAATGCCCAACCTGAGACGATATCCGGAGCATTATTAGCAGGATTTGTCTGACTAATTCTGTTATAAGATCTTGGTGCACTCATTACGCAAATAGAATTTCCTTCATCCTTGCCTTGTCCCCAAAAGCCCCAATCGGATTTTCCCTGGTCGCTATGGGATGCTTCAATAATAGATTCTGATGTAAACTCATAAGGATCTGCAGTCCCGCCTAGTGCTACTCCCGCTTTCCAAAGATCATCATAACTTGTCAACAGTTTATATCCATATTGACTGGTTCCTCCCGGAGTTCCGTTTACATCTGCAAATTGTGCGGCAGCCTGGGCTTTTTTATTTTGATATAAATACACTTTACCTAAAAGAGCTTTTGCCGCGCCTTGCGTTAATCTACCTTTTTGCTCTCCACTTACCGTCATAGGAAGATTTGGCAAAGCTTCGGTCAAATCTTTTTCTATTTGAGCATAAACTTGTGCAGCTGCAACTTGCGGAACATTATAAAAATCGTCTGTTGCTTCAAAAGGTTTTAAAATAAGGGGAATATTTCCAAAAACCCTCAACAAATCAAAATAATACATTGCCCGAAGAGTTTTTGCTTCCGAAATGAAGCGTTGCTTCAAAGTTTCATCCATTGATGCATTGGGAGCATTTAAAATAAGGGCATTAGCTCTTGCAATACCCTGGTAATAATCTCTCCAATAACTTGCAGGCATTGTAGTTGGGTTAATCTGAAAACTTGATGCTCCCTGAATACCAGCTCCGTCTGTAGCACTACCACCTCCTGCATAGAAATCATCTGAAGCTGCATTGAAAAAAGTTACCATATTTTCAAACCCACCTGCATATTTTCTCATTACGTCGTACGTCCCCACAAGACCAAAAAAACATTCCTGCTCATTTCTGAAAAAGTTATCTCCGGCAAATGCACCTTTGTATTCTTTTTCTTCTAAAGTGTCGTTGTTACAGGCTACATTAAGAGTAGATACACTCACTAAAAATGAAGCTGCTATTGATATTTTTAAAAATTTGTTTTTCATTGTAATAAAAATTAGAAAGTTATATTAGCTCCCAACATGAAAGTTCTTGCCTGCGGATAAAATGCTCTATCTATACCAAAAGAGTCTCCAGCTGCAATTTCCGGATCGTATCCAGTATATTTTGTAAAAGTAACTAGGTTTTCAGCAGTTACATAAAAGCGTAGTTTGTTAACTCCAAAGTTTTGTGTAACATCTTGAGGAAGTGTATAGCCTAACTGAATCAATTTAATTCTGAAATAATCCCCTTTTTGCAGATACCAGTCAGATAGTCTTGAATAATTTTTATTTGCATCTGCTCGTGTTAATCTAGGATTTTCATTAGTAGAACCTTCTCCCGTCCATCTGTCTAAGATTTTTGTCTGATAATTAGCATCTAACATATCCAATCTTCTTAAACCCTGAAAGATTTTGTTTCCTCCGGCACCCTGTCCGAATACCATAAAATCCCAGTTTTTATAGCTTACATTTAAAGTAGCTCCATAATTATATTTAGGAATTGAACTTCCCAAATTCACTTTATCCAAATCATTGATTACCCCATCGCCATTAGAATCTGCCCAAATAAAATCTCCAGGCTTTGCCTCTGTTTGAAGTAATTGTCCTTTAGAATTTACATAAGCATCAATCTGCGCCTGATTTTGGAAAACACCCAAAGTTTTAAATCCGTAGAAAGAATTATAGGCATCACCTACTACAATTCTTTGGATCGATCCCATAGATTGGAAACCTGCTCCATCCAAAAATTTTGTTCCCTGTTCAAGCGATAAAACTTCGTTTTTATTGTAAGCAAAATTAGTATTTACAGAAACTGTAAAATCATTCCAGTTTTTTTTGTAGCCTAATTCTACTTCAATCCCTTTATTACTCATATCTCCAATATTGGCAATATAAGATCCTGTAACTCCTACATAACCCGGAATTTGAACCGGTCGTAGAATATCTGAAGTTTTTTTATCATAAACATCAACTGTTAAAGTGAAGTTTTTGAAAAGTCGTAAATCTGCCGCAATATTTGTCTGAGTGGTTGTTTCCCATTTCAAATCTTTATTTTCGAGACCATTTTGCAAATATCCAATTAATACACCTCCTGATCCACTGGTGTAGTTAGCTCCGGAGATGTAGAATTTTGAAAATTTATACGCTTCAATACCATCATTACCTAAAGTTCCGTAACCTCCACGGAATTTTAAACTATTTACCACATTATTTTCCGGCCAGAAGTTTTCTTTATCCACATTCCATCCTAAAGAGAATGAAGGAAATACACCCCAATGGTGATTTGCCCCAAACAACGAAGAACCATCATATCTTAATGTACCAGTAAATAAGTATTTATTTTTAAAATCATAAATTAAACGTCCGAAATAAGAAGCTTTGTTCCATTCCTGATTATCCCACGCTGAGGAAGTTTGGTTTGCCAAAGGAACTTCAAAGTTGAAGGAAGCTTCTTCATAGCTACTAATCGATAGACCTTTATGAGTAACGGTTTGTCCATTTCCAATATTATAATCATAGTATCCTGTTCCCAAAAGTACATTCAAGCTATGATCTCCAAATTTATTTTGGTAATTCAATGTGTTTTCAAAACTCCATTCAAATTTCTTTTGAGTCGTACGGCTTAAACTGTTTAGAAGTAAATTGCTGTACGTAGCACTTAGATAGAAAAGTGGAGTAAAGTTCTGACTTCCCCAATATGCCTTTTTACCATTTAATGAAGATTTAAATGTAAAATGATTTAAAAATTTTACTTCTGCAAAAACATTAGCAATAAAATCGTCTGACCAGTTAGTGTTTCCTAATTGTGTATATCTAAAGGCTCTTGGGTTAGACATTTCCTGATTTACATAAGGCGAAATTCCGTATGGATTTCCATTTTCATCTCTCAAAATATGTTCATTGGTATATAAAGCAGGATTTACCTGTGACCAATCTGTTACTACAACAGGAGTGATGGGGTCCAAATTCACCGCAGAACTTAGAGGACCACCAAACTCACCATTAGCATTAATCCCTTGATTTTTTTGGTTGGTGTAGGCAAAAGTTTGCCCCACAGTAAGCCAATCTGTTACTTTATGAGTTGAGTTTAAACGTCCTGTTAATCTTTTATAATAAGAAATATCACTCATTACGATACCAGTCTGATCGTAATATCCAAATGACGCAAAATAAGTAGATTTTTCGTTTCCACCTTGTATACTGATCTCGTGGTTCTGTCTTGCTCCGGTTCCGAAAATCTCATTCTGCCAATCCGTTCCTTTTCCAAATGATGCCGGATTCTGAAATCTTACAGCTTGTCCGTCATTGGCAAAACCTTCATTAATAACGGTAGCATATTGTGTAGCATCTAAAAGATCCAGTTTTCTTGCGGCATTGCTCACCCCGAAGAAACCGTTGTAGGATAAGGTAAGTTTTCCTTTTTTTCCCTTTTTAGTAGTCACCAAAATAACTCCTCTAGCTGCAGAAACTCCATAAATAGCAGAAGAAGCACCATCTTTCAATACTTCAATACTTTCAATATCGCTTTGGCTTAACCATCCAATTCCGTCTACCACAATTCCGTCGACAACCCAAAGAGGATCATTGTTAGAGGAATAACTGGTAACCCCTCTTACACGAATTGTTGCACTGGATCCCGGTTGACCGGAGTTAGAAATTACGTTAACACCTGCGGCTCTACCCTGAAGAACCTGCTCCGGTTTTCCGGCAGGGATCGCTTCGATGTCACTTGCTTTGATACTCGAGATGGCTCCCGTCACATTACTCTTTTTCTGAGTACCATAACCAATCATGACTACTTCCTCAATTTTCTGTTCTTTTGGAAGGGTGTCGGTCTTTGTGTTTTGGGCATTAAAATTTGCAGTGAAATAAAGCACCGCAACCATGCCTAAACTTCTAGATATTCTTACATTCATATACAGTTAGTTTTTTAATTCTCAAATTGAGACAATAAAAATATATTTTTTTTTAATTATTTAACATTTTATTAATAACTATTTTAATATTTCCAGTATTTTTGGGCATTTGAAGGCATAAATTTTTCTTCGAAAACCATAAATATTTCCAAAAAACAGATAAAATCAATCCCCAAAATGACGACCAAGCACTCTAAAATTTCACTTCCGCTCAAGCTTACATTTCTAATTTTCTCCATGGTGCTAAACTGCATGGGCATTGTAATTCTTCAACTTTCGGAAGCCAAAATCACCTATGATAAGCTTGGTTTTTTAGAGTCTTTTAAAGATCTTCCCATTGCTTTTATTTCACTTTTTGCTGTTAATTTTATCAGCAAAACCGGAACAAAAAAATCCTTAATTTTAGCTTTAACAATTGTTGGGATATGTTCCCTTATTTTACCTTTCGTAGAAGTATTCTGGTTTTATAAAGTATGGTTTGCCATTATCGGAGCGTGTTTCGCGATCGGAAAAATCTGCGTTTTCGGAATCATCAGAAACAATATTTCGGATGAAAAATCTTTAGCCAAAACCATGAATAGTGTAGAAGCCTCCTTCATGATCGGAATCTTCGTGGTTAATATCGGGTTTGGGTGGGTCATTTCCAGTCAGTTTTCAGAATTCTGGAAATTCGGATTTTTATCCATCTCTGTATTATCGGCAATAACGATTTTTTTATTTTCAAAACTTCCTGTTTCGGAGCCTGAAAAAATGAAGAATGAAAATATTTTTAAAGAAGTTGCCGGAGTTGCCAATCCTTTAATTATTATATTTTTAGGGGTAGTCTTTTCGATTGTTTTTATAGAGCAAAGCTTTAATTCGTGGCTGCCGTCTTTTTACAAGAATCATTTAAAGGTAAATTCTTTTTTTGCGCTTCAGGCATCTTCGTTTTTAGCTCTGTTTTCTTATATTGGAAGAACAGTTACGGCTAATGTTATCCAGAGATTTTCTTTGCCGAAATATTATATTCTGTGCTTATCATCCATTGTTATAGTACTTTTAATCATTATCGGAATACAATTTTCAGGAATGGACGATTCTAAGATCCTGCTGTTTCTCTTCCCTGTTATCGGATTGTTTTTATCTCCGCTTTATCCGGTCATCAATTCTAAGATGATTGCCACAATCGATAAGTCGAAAGCCAATGTTTTCACCTCGCTGATTGTTATTTTTTCATCATTGGGAAGCTCTGTAAGTTCGATCATCATGTCGGTTTTATTCGGAAATCAGCTTCTGAATTACTATTCTGTGTATATTTTATCTGCTGTTATTCTGTTGTTTACAATTAGTTTAATTTATTTTAGATTTGCAGATAAAAAAATTTAGAAAATAATTTTATTTTTACTCCCATGAAAATCAAGAACGAAAAAAGCAAGGAAACACTTCAGGAACTTATTGATACAAAAGATTTTGTAGCACACGTATCTGTAGACTGCACGATATTTGGTTTTCATAACAATATCCTGAAGGTTTTACTCTTAAAATACCACGACCTCGATTTATGGTCTCTTCCCGGCGGTTTTGTCTTTAATGATGAAGATCTTCGCGAAGCGGCGGAACGTGTTTTATACGAAAGAACACATCTTCAGAATATTTTCCTGAAACAGTTTCATACTTTTGGAAGAATCGACAGGACAGAAAATAATGTTCACCAAATTTTGCTTAAAAACAAAGGCGTTGAAGTGCCTAAAGATCACTGGATCTTCCAGCGTTTCATTACGGTAGGATACTGCAGTCTGATTGATTTTTCGATGGCAAATACTTTTCCGGATGCCTTCAACGAAAGCTGCGAATGGTTTGAGGTAGACAAACTGCCCAAAATGGCATTTGACCACGACAGAATTATCGAAACCGGACTGGAATATCTCAGAATGAACATCAATACGGAAGTTGCGGCAAGTAATCTTCTTCCGGAAAAATTCACCATGAAAGATCTGCAATGTCTGTATGAAACAATTTTGGGTGAAAAATTCAGAAGGAATAATTTTCAGCGTAAAATTTTAAGTCTTAATATTTTAGACCGCCTCGAAAAACTGTACGACGGTTCTGCCAATAAAGCTCCGTATTTGTACAAGTTTAAAACCAGAATCTACAATCCGACAAACCAGTACCCTATTTCAAACGAAGCGGAAAATTAATTTTTGATGTTTTGTATTTAAAATTCAGTTTAAATATCTAAAAATCAACAGATAAAAGTCATTTAAAAAAAATTTCTCTGAAATAGTGAAAAGTCTTATTTTTAGGAAAATTAAAATATAATGTCATATTATTCCCTTACGAGCATCCCCGATTATTATGGGATCGATGCTTTACTTACTGAAGAACATAAACTTATCCGACAGTCTGTAAGAGACTGGGTGGAAAGTTTTGTAATGCCACAGATTGATCATGCTGCCCAAAACCACACCGACATCCCGAATTTAATGAAAGAATTGGGACAAATCGGGGCTTTAGGACCTTATATTCCTGTTGAATATGGCGGTTCCGGACTGGATCAGATTTCTTACGGTCTGATTATGCAGGAGCTTGAAAGAGGTGATTCTGCGGTGCGTTCTGCTGCCTCTGTGCAGAGTTCTTTGGTGATGTTCCCTATTAATGAATTCGGTTCGGAAGAACAGAAAAGAAAATATTTACCCAAATTAGCTGCCGGAGAAATGATCGGTTCTTTCGGTTTAACGGAGCCTAATCATGGTTCCGATCCGGGTTCTATGGAAACGCATTTTAAAGACATGGGAGATCATTATCTTCTGAATGGGGCTAAAATGTGGATCACCAACTCTCCTCTTTGCGATATTGCCGTAGTCTGGGCGAAAAACGAAGAAGGAAAAGTTCAGGGATTGATTGTTGAAAGAGGAATGGAAGGTTTTACAACGCCCGAAACTCACAATAAATGGAGCTTAAGAGCTTCAAAAACTGGAGAACTGGTTTTTAATGATGTAAAAGTTCCGAAAGAAAATCTTCTTCCGGGAGTTACAGGATTGAAAGGACCTTTATCTTGTTTAAATTCAGCAAGATATGGTATTTCATGGGGGGTAATCGGAGCGGCTATTGATTGCTACTGCACTGCTGTTCAGTATTCTAAAGAAAGAAAGCAGTTTGGAAAACCTATCGGATCTTACCAGTTGCAACAGAAGAAATTAGCTGAATTTCTAACGGAAATTACGAAGGCACAGTTACTTTGTCTTCAGTTAGGAAATCTTAAGAATGATCATAAAGCAACTCCTGCCCAGATTTCCATGGCAAAAAGAAACAACGTGAAAATGGCGATTGATATTGCAAGAGAATCCCGTCAGATTCTTGGAGGAATGGGAATTATGGGTGAATTCCCGATGATGCGCCACGCCGCAAACCTAGAATCTGTGATTACTTATGAAGGAACGCACGACGTTCATTTATTGATTACAGGTCTTGATATTACGGGAATTAACGCCTTCTAAGAGAGAAAATTTTGTAATAAAATAATACAGAGTCTGACCAGTTTTTGGTCAGACTTTTTCTTTTAAAAAAAATTGATATTCACTGAATAATTATTGATATGATAAAATTACCGCTGTTTTATTTTAAAATTTTAACTTAAACATCAATAAAAATTGACAATAATGAAAAAATCAATTACTCTTTTTCTGGGACTTACTGCTTCCTTTTATTTTGCACAACAAGCCGGAGACGTTTTCAGTGTTGAACCAAAACTTGATCTTACTCCGCAAGCGGTGGCGGGTTTTATCTCAAACAATCTTGGCGAACAGAATTCTCCTGATTTTATAAATTATCTCAACAGTTTTAATGTAGGATTAAAAGCCTATAAAATAACATATTATACAAAAAACGAGAAAAATAATCTCGTAAAGGCAACCGGACTTCTGATGTATCCAAAAGCGAATTACAAGCTTTCTACGGTAGTTTCGGATCACGGAACCACCGACAGCCGCCAAAATGTACCTTCTAATCTTAAAGGAGTTCTGTATGCAGGATTTGTAGTGGAGCTTTCCTATGTCCTGAACGGATATATTTTAATGGCTCCCGATTATGTAGGGATGGGAAGCGGAGACGGAGTTCATCCGTATGTACACTATCCTACCGAAGCTTCTGCGACCATTGATTTTGTAACGGCAGCCAATAAAGTTCTTGCCCAGCAAAATGTAAAACGCTACGATGAATATTTTTTAGCGGGTTATTCGCAGGGCGCTCATGCAGCAATGTCTACTTTAAAGAAATTAAGTATTTCGAATCCTAACAATCTGTCTTTTAAGTATGCTTATATGGGAGACGGACCTTATGATTTCTCAGGCGTTACTTTGCAGAAAGGCGTTCTGGAAAAACAGGTTTATCCGTTTACTTCTTTTATCGCCAATGTTGTTAATACCTGCAATAAAACAGGGTACCAAATGTATAACAGCAATATTTCGGAAGTAATCTCTTCAGAATATCTGGATCGCTACAATTATCATGTTGTTCAGGATAACGGAGGTCTTCTTTGGGGTCCTTTGGTTTGGAGAACACTTTTTACCAATAATTTCGTAAATGATGTTACGAATAATCAGAATAACAAATTGAGACAATGTCTGAAATCAAATGACGTATACGACTGGTATAATAAAACACCCATGACTTTAGGACATTCTACGGTTGATCTCGCCATTCATCCGGATAATACTTCTAAAACCATTGAGGTTCAGAGAGGTTATTATTCCTGGTGGGATCTGAATAAATACAAACTGGAGGCATTTTATTGGGGACCTTTAGGACATATCGGAGGAATTGTACCTTTTGTTCTGGCATCCAATGCCAAATTCAACACATTAAGAAGCGGCGGACTTTTTAATGAATGGGCGATGCTGACTTCTAAACAAGCACAAAACAGTCAGCCCGCAATCAGCGCTCTTTATACTTCCCAGATAAAACCTGATCTTCAGAATATGGAACTTCTTGAAGTAACCGATTTCAATAAAGAAAAAGCTGAACGAAAAACAGTGAGCAACAATAATTTAGCTTCCTTACAGGATGGAGTGTATTTATTAAAAGTCTCTGAAAACAATTCGGAAAAACTCATTCCGTACATTAAAAACAATCCGGAAACTGTAGAAGAAAAGGATATTGTAAAATCTGAGATCAATAATATTCTGAATTTAAAAATCAATCAGGAAGAAATTTTGGCCGTCAATATTTTTGATGACAATAAAAATCTTATTAAATCGGTTTCTCAGGAACAGTATATTAAAGACGGAGGAATAAATCTCAATACTATTGATTCTCAAAATCTTACTTTTGAAATTACTACCCGTTTTTATAATTTACAGTTTAAAAAGCAAATCAGTGAAGTGAAAGCGGAAGATCCTATTTCAGTTATTGCTCAAAATAATCAGATTATTGTAAAAGCTAAAAGCGGTATTAAAAATATCAGTATTTACAGTATTTCAGGAGATTTGATCCAGAATCAGGAAGTAAACAGTTCTCAATTCGAATCAAATACCATCAAAACAGGAGTTTATTTGGTTCGGGTAATTCAGAATGACGGAAAAACCTTCAATAAAAAAGTGAAATTATAGTAATTTTCTTCATACAATCCTTCAAAGAGTGCATCCGTTTCAGATGCACTCTTTTTATACAGAATAAGGTTTTATGTTTTCGATGAATGCAAGATCCGGATTCAGAATTTCTTCAATCAGGCTTTTAATGGATTTCATGGCGTCATCAATATCTCCTTTTTCAAATTGAAGAGAAACAACGCCTTTTTTAGCTTCCGCAAAACTCCAGATTCCCGTCTCAATCGGAAGTCCCCAAAACTCAGGAAGATTTTGTACAACATACTGATAAATACAGAGCTGCAAAGCCTGTTTTCGGTCGCTGTTATGGAAATATTCGTCTACATTGGATTCGTCGATTTTTACGATAAGATTTTTAATTTTTGCCGTTTTATAATCGATAATTCTCAACGTTCCGTTAAGCCGGTCGATCCTGTCGATGAAGCCGAAAAAAGAAACTTTGTCTTTTTCATCAAGATAAAAATCTACATTTTCAAAACGTTTTTCAATGTCTAAAATTTCCAGTACGTTTCCGCTTTTTACCAGTTCCAAATCATGATTTAAAATATTTTCAATTACTTTTTTAGCAATGGTTTTATGAATGAAATTCATTCCTTTTTCATAAAATTCCGGCTGATGTTTCAGCTTTTCAATAGCCACTTCTATATATTGATCTATAGCTTTAACTGATTCTTTTAAATCGTTTTCTTTTAATATTTTACCTTTTAATACTTCATAAATTTCTTGAAGGGTATAATGCACCAGATTTCCGTAGTTTTTTACAGACAGTTCTTCTTCAATTTCATCACTTTCCGAGGTCTTTAAAATCTTGGAAAGATAAAAATCAATCGGATTGTACAGATAACTTGTAAGGTGAGAAGCCGAAACTTTTTCCTTCCATTTTTCCAACCGTTGAAGAACAATTTCGGTTTTTGAAATTTCGATAGGCTGCGTAATAATCGGTTCGGAAGAATTTTCAATGATGAGATGTTCGATATTGTGAGAACTTTCCATTTCGATCTGGGTGATGAAACGGCTTTTTTCTCCCGTATTCACTCCGGAACTTAAGGCATTAAACAATAAATGTACATTTTTAGAATCCTGAATCAACCGGTAAAAATGATAGGCATAAATACTGTCGTTTTCCAAAAAAGTATGAAGATCAAAAAATCTTCTGATATCAAAAGGAATATACGTATTCTGTGAATTTCCGAGCGGTAATTTCCCTTCGTTTACAGAAAGCATAATCACGTTTTCGAAATTCAGGAGACGGGTTTCCAGAAGTCCCATAATCTGTAACCCCCTCAAAGGCTCCCCCTGAAAATCAATACTTTCTGAATTAATATGCTGATTAATCAGAATTTCCAGCGTTTCCATTTTAATTTCAAACTGATAAGGAGACAACTGATTTTTGATAATTCTGAAAGCATTTTCGAAATGGGAAACGTTTTCGTACTGAATATCATCAATTTCCAGCCATTTGATCTGCTTACAGAATTCAATTAAAGAATCTAAATAAACAGTCGTAGAGTCTGCTTTTTTCAATAAATTATAGTATGAAAGTTCATGTAACAATTCGTGAAAAAGCTTTTTGGAAATGTAAACGATATTGCGTTCTTCGATTTTCGCTTTAAAATTATTGATCACCAGTTCATCTTCAGCAGATTTCGGCAATTCTTCCAGAATCGGGAAAATATCGCGGTAATAGTATGACGATTTGTTTTTCTCGAGTTGTTTCTGAAGATAGAAAAGCTGTTTTACGGCATTCGAAAAGGAAAGGTTTTTCAGAGGAAAACCCATCGTTATATTCAGATTGGGAACGCCGTGCATCACATCCAGACTTGCAGGAAGCAGATTTTCATCCAGCAAAACGACCGCAGTATCGGAATAGGTTTTATTTTCTATTTCTTTGAAAATTTCCGGTAAAATTTTCGTCTGGGTAATATTTCCTGAAACTTCGTAAACTTTTATGTTCTTAGGCTGATTAAAGTCGTCTTCAATCCATTGAAAAAGACGGTGATCATCAAATTCCTTCCACGTTTTATGATTTCTTAAAAACTTTCCGGCTTCCTGTCTTTCATCATCAAAATAATAATGATCTGCCTGAAAAAAGCACTGTCCTTTGTCCCATTGCAGAAGACTTCTTACGAGCTTCTCTTCCGCCGGAGTAAAGGCATTGAAGCCGCAGAACACGAATTTTTCACTGGTATTTTTGGCAAACTCATCAATTTTTGCTTTTGCCGTTTCGTTGATCATTCCGGAAGTTGCCCAGTTTTTCTCCTTCAGCTTTTTCTTGAGAACGGGAAGAAAGACATTCATGTTTTTCCAGAAATTAAGGAATTTTTTTCGCGGTCCTTCATCGTCTTCTCCCAAATCTTGTGCCCATTCTTTAATCCGCTCTTCATCAAACATATACTGTAAAACGGCTTCATCACTTTCGGAGAATTTCAGGATGTCGTCCCAGTCTTTCTGCAACGTGGGAAACCATTTCAGAAATTCTGCAAAATCGTCATTCGGAATCAGATTTAAGCTTTTATAGACATCGAAGGCGAAAAGCCAGAGTGCAATTCCCTGAATCTGCTGTTTGTCGGCAATTTTATCAATCAGTTCTTCAATTGTAAAAAAGTTCGGCAAAAATCCGGAGTAATTGTTTTCCTCAAGAATTCGTCTGATGAAAACAATGGGACGTTTTCCGGGCAGAACGATGTTAAATTCAGATAAATCGGAATTCTGGGTTAATAATTCGCTGATGATTTTATTGAGGAATTTCAAGAGGTTTTATAGTTTTTGTAATTTTCCAGTTGTTCAGCAATAATACGGTTGTATTCTGCCTGCTTTTCCTCTACCATTCCGTTCCTTGTTTCGCCGTCATAAGTTTTCTGGAAATCCTGATATTCTTTGAGGATTGTATTGTAAATGGTTTTAAAATACCTGTCGAAATCGGCTCCGTTTTTAATCTTTTCCGCCACTTCTTTTCTCAGTTTGCGGGCAAAAACTTCGGCAACATCAAAATGTTTCTGCTCATGAAGCAGCACATAATCATTGATTCTTTTAACGTCTTTCCACGATTGGTTTTCGTTAAAAATTGTCTGAATCGTGATTTTTACCGGAGCTTTCGGGTTTGAAGATTTTACGTAGGAATACGTCCATCCACAGTTCGTGTAAGCCACGACATTGTCTCCACGCTGGTTATTGACTTTGCTTTTAAAATTGCTCCAATTCAATTTTTTTCCCTCTTCCCAATTTATTTTCTGACCGAATAGAATATTGGAAATCAGAAAACAAGCCACAAAAACTCCTTTCATTTATTTTTATTGAACTACTATTGTTTTGGTGATCCAGTTGTTGCCACCATTCCAGAATTTAAAAATATACGTACCAATCTGTTGCGGACTGAAATTGATCTGATTGGCAGAAGTGTATGTTTTTTCCGTACACGGTCCGTTCGTAATGTATTTATAAGCCGTAACGGTTCTGGTTAAATTATCATTATGCACATAATCATATCCATAAAAACCCTGACAATGAGAAGGATAAGTAGAATAAGTCTTAATACTCTGAACCGAAAAGACATCCATCGTATCATTAACAATTCTCACACTGTCAATTTTAATTTTGTCAACAGATTCTATGGTATTATAGTCATCATCATTGTTACAAGATGTAAAAAATAATCCTAAAACTAATGCAGAAAACCCAAAATGGAGAAACTTTTTCATAGCTACAAAATTTAGATTATTATTAAAAATATCAGAATTTATTATTTAATAAAATGTGTTTAAACTTTTTGATTATCCGTTGTATTAATCATATTGCTTTTTAACGCAAAGAATCGCTAAGATTCTTTTATATACCAACTGCTTTTAAGTTCGCAAAGGTACTTCGATAAACTCAGCATAAACTATTCACTCAGCAAAGAACTCAAAGGTTTTTCAATGATAATAAATTACGGACATTCATTAAACGTTTTATTTAAAGTTAATAATTATAAATAAAAAAGATCACAATAGTTTTTAAAAATCTTTGATTTTTATTCTTTTGGGAGCTTTAAATATTTTAATGTCGCATTGTGCTGATCTTTTGTGACTTTTGCGGTTAATTTTCAAAATTAGTTTAAACATTAAATACAAAATTAAGAATTAAAATTACCTTTAGAAAGATACACTACTTTTTTTGTATCGTAAAATTCTTCGTCAAAATAACTTTTCAGGCTGAAAATTTCACATTTCAGTCCGGCTAATTCTTCAGCAAGATCCCCTCCTTTCAGATACAGAACACCATTGTGCTTTGTATTAAATTGTTCTTTCTCGAATTTACCTTTCAGCCATCTTAAAAATTCAGGCATCTGTGTTACAGCACGGCTTACTACAAAATGGAATTTTTCCTTTAATTTTTCCGCTCTTCCGTGGATTGCGGTTACGTTTTTTAATCCGGCTCCTTCTGCAACAGCATTTACCACCGTTATTTTCTTTCCGATAGAATCAATTAAAGTAAATTTGGTTTCAGGAAACAAAATTGCAAGAGGAATTCCGGGAAAACCACCGCCTGTTCCAATGTCCAAAACTCTTGTTCCGGGAGCAAATTCCATCACTTTTGCAATTCCCAAAGAATGTAAAATATGCTTTTCGTACAGAGATTCCATATCTTTTCTTGAGATCACATTGATTTTTTCGTTCCATTCATGATATAAAACCTCCAGTTTACTGAACTGATCGATCTGTGTCTCTGTAAGATCCGGAAAGTATTTTAGTAGTAACGTTGTAGACATATAAATTATTATAAACGGCAAAAATAAGTTTTTTATCAGCTTTATTCAAATTATCAAAACCAAGATTTACCTTTCAGAAATTTCTTTACACCTCTTTTTCGATATAATTGTTGGTTCTTTTCAGTAATTTTGAAATTTTCTCATCCAGTTTTCCGGATTTCATATCATCAGTTCCGAGCTTTGCTATGTAACCGTCTTTCAATTGGATATCAACTTTCCCTATCTGTTTATTGATGCTTATACTTTCCACATCGTCGTTGCTGAAACTAAAGTTTCCCATCGCCTTTTTATACTCTGCAAAAGTCATTTGCTTTGTAGATTTTGGGACAAGCGAAAAAATTCCGTTGATTTTTTTAATCTGAATTAAATTAAAAACGTGATCATTTTCAGAATCTTTAAGGCTTACCACCAGTCCGGGAAGTCCAGAAAATCTGTACGGTCCGTCGTTAACCGGATAATCTTTGCTGAACCACGCTTCCCAGTTTCTTCCTTTAAAATTTGCCGTAGCTTTCTGGCAATCTATATTATTAATTTTTAAAAATTCTTTTTCAATTTTCCATTTCGGAATTTCATTATCCGGAATTAACAGATTGACAGTCTTAAACTTATCATAAAAGTTAATTGTTTTTTTAGCATAATCTTTTTCAATGATATAGCTGAGATTCTGGTCATAGTTTTTAGACGAAAGCAAATCCTTATAACTTTTTGTAGCCGCATAAGCAGAATCTCTTTCGTATTTCACCGCGTTATAAAAATAGGATTTCTTACCGTCCGTATCCAGATTCATATAATCTGTAATGATGGAATCTTTTTTATTGAGATCCGGCTTCATCCTGTATTCGTACACAAAGCGGTAATTCTGAGCCGAAGCCAGTGAAACGATAAAAAGAAACAGAAATTTGTACATAATGGTGACTGGTGTTTTAATTTTATATTGAATAACTACAAATATAGTGATAAAACACTAACGCAGACAAAAAAGCTTACTCCGGCTGTATTTTAATTTCTGAAGAAATACTTTTTATTATATTTGTTAAAATAGAAATAATTACATGGAGAAACTTTCAGATAGAGTACAAAGACTTGGTTACTCACAAACTTTTGTTATGTCGAATAAGGCTAGAGAAATGAAAGCCAGCGGAATAGATGTTATAAGCCTTACTTTAGGGGAACCCGATTTCGATGTTCCGGACAATATCAAACAGGCTGCTTTTGATGCCATTAACCAAAATTACAGTCACTACTCTCCTGTTCCCGGATTTTTAGAACTTCGTGAAGCGATTGCTCACAAATTAAAACGAGATAATAATTTAGAATATAAACCAACGCAGATCTGCGTTTCCAATGGTGCAAAACAGGCAATTTTAAATGTTCTGGCTGCTCTTCTTAACGATGGAGATGAAGTAATTCTTCCGAATCCTTATTGGGTAAGCTATGATGAAATGGTAAAAATGATGGGCGGAGTTTCTGTGATGCTTCCGACTTCATATGTAACGGATTTTAAAATCACTGCGGAACAGCTTGAAGAAGCCATCACAGATAAGACAAAGGCTGTCCTGTTCAGCTCACCGTGCAACCCTTCAGGCGGATATTACACGTATGATGAACTGAAATCTCTGGCAAAAGTGATTGCCAAATATCCTCATGTAACGGTAATTTCAGACGAAATCTACGAATTCATCAACTACGAAACAAAAACAACTTCGATTGCCCAGTTTCCTGAAGTTTACGAACAGACTGCCGTTATTAACGGAATGTCTAAAGCGTTCGCGATGACAGGATGGAGAATCGGATATTCTGCGTGTCCGGAATGGCTGGCTAAAGCGTGCGAAAAAATTCAGGGACAAATGACGAGCGGAGCGAATACAATGGCTCAGAGAGCGTCTATCACAGCTTTACAGACCGATCCTTCGGAGTATAAATACATGATTGATGCTTTCAAAAAAAGAAGGGATCTGGTTTATGATTTAATTAAAGAAATCCCAGGTTTTAAAGTAGTTTTACCTAAAGCAGCGTTTTATTTCTTCCCGGATGTATCGCATTACATCGGAAAAACATTAGACGGAACAGAAATTAAAGATTCTGATGATTTCGCGATGTTCCTTCTCGAAAATGCTCATGTAGGCTGCGTTGGCGGAGTTTCTTTCGGAAGTCCTGAATGCATCAGATTTTCTTATGCGGCTTCGGAGGAAGATTTAAAAGAAGCCATGAGAAGAATTAAAGATTTACTTGATAAATTTAACTAAGAATAATTTAAGCATTTTTTTAAATAATAATCAAACATATTCCAACATCAATTAACATGAATTTTTTAAAGAGAATCACCATTGTAACCAGTATTGCAGCAGCAAGTTACTGCGGATACGCTTACGGACAGGATTTCCAGTGGAAAGAAGCACAGTCGAATGGCTACACCTATAAATATGTAACCAACGACCCTACCTCAGCAAGATATTACACGCTGAAAAACGGATTAACCGTTATTCTGAGCCCAACGAAAAAAGACCCAAGAATCCAGACTTTTATTGCAACGAAAGCAGGAAGCAAAACGGATCCGGCAGATCATACCGGTTTGGCGCATTATCTCGAGCATATGCTTTTTAAAGGGACGGATCAATTCGGATCTAAAGACTGGGCAAAAGAAAAGCCGCTTCTTGACCAGATCGATGCTCTTTACGAAAAGTACAATTCGACAACGGACGAAGCAAAGAGAAAGGAAATTTATAAAGAAATCGATAAAGTTTCGGGAGAAGCAGCGAAATATGCCATCGCCAACGAATACGACAAAATGATGTCGGGAATGGGCGCAGACGGAACCAACGCTTTTACTTCGTACGAACAGACAGTTTACACAGAAGATATTCCCGCGAATGTAACGGATAAATTTTTAGCATTACAGGCAGAACGTTTCAGACAGCCGATTTTAAGACTTTTCCATACAGAATTGGAAGCGGTTTACGAAGAAAAAAACAGAGGTCTGGATAATGACGGAAGAAAGGTTCTAGAATCTATGTTTGCCGCAATGTTCCCAAATAACAATTACGGAAAGCAAACGACCATCGGAACGATTGAACACCTGAAAAATCCTTCTTTAAAGGCGATCAGGGAATATTACAATAATTATTACGTTCCGAATAATATGGGGATCATCATGTCGGGAGATTTTAATCCGGATGAAATGATTGCCAAGATCGACAAAGCTTTTTCTTACATGAAAAACAAACCGGTTCCGGCATACAATCCAGGACAGGAAAGTCCGATTATGGCTCCGATTACCCGGGAAGTTTACGGGCCAAATCCTGAAAATATCATGATCGGATTCCGTTTTCCGGGTGCTACGACAAAAGATGCAAGAATGCTGAATTTTATCGGAAGTATGCTTACGAACGGACAGGCAGGATTAATTGACCTTGATCTTGTTAAAAAGCAGAAATTACTGGGTGCTTATGCGTTTCCGTATGTTCTGAAAGATTATTCGGCGCTTTTGTTACAGGGAAATCCTACGGAAGGACAGTCTTTGGATGATGTGAAGAATTTATTGCTTCAGGAAATCGATAAGCTAAGAAAGGGAGAATTTTCTGATGATCTGATCCAGTCGATCGTGAATAATGAGAAGAAAAATGTGATCCAGAAGTATGAAAAATACACTTCGAGAGCAGAATCTCTGATGGATGAATTTACTTCCGAAGTAGACCATAAAACCCAACTTCAGTATATTGAAGAAATTTCAAAGCTTACTAAAAAAGATATTATGGATTTCGCATCTAAATATCTTAAAGACAATAATTATGTTGCGGTTTACAAAAGAAAAGGAGAAGACAAAAACATCGTAAAAGTAGACAAACCTACGATTACTCCGGTTTCCGTAAACAGAGAAGACCAGTCGCCGTTCTTGAAAAAGATCGACGAAATGCCGGAAGCTCCGATTTCTCCGGTATGGCTGAATTTTGAAAAAGATATTGCCAAAAGCAAAGTAAAATCGGTGGATGTGCTTTCTGTAAAAAATACAGACAATGATCTTTTCAGATTATATTATTATTTCGATGCCGGAAAATGGAATAATAAAATTCTTCCTTTAGCAGCAGAATATCTGCAATATTTAGGAACAAAAAATAAATCTTCGGAAGACATCAGTAAAGAATTTTACAAACTGGCTTCAAGTTTCAATGTAAGCGCAGGAAATGAAGAAACCTATGTTACACTGGAAGGCCTGAATGAAAATTTCGATAAAACTGCGGCTCTGTTCGAAGATTTAATTAAAAACTGTGTGGCTGATCAGAAAGCTTTGGATTCTTACAAAGTGAGGCTGAAAAAATCAAGAGCCAATGCGAAACAGAATAAAGGTTCCATCATGAGCGGATTGAGAAGCTATGCACAGTATGGTCCGCAAAACCCATTCAATAATGTATTGAGCGACGCAGAATTAGATGCACTCAAAGCAGAAGATCTGGTGAATATTCTGCATGATTTATTTAACTTTAAGCATAAAATTCTTCATTACGGTCCGAAATCAGCCAACGAAGTTGCTTCTTCTTTAACGCAGATCCATAAAGTTTCGGCTTCGCTGAAAGAGATGCCGAAGTCTAAAACATTTACCCAGATTCCTACGGATAAGAATAAAGTATTGTTTGCCCATTACGATATGGTACAGGCAGAAATTTTCTGGGTAAGAAACAGCGATCCTTATAATGTAAGCATTACTCCGACCGTGAATTTGTTCAATAATTATTTCGGTGGCGGAATGGGTTCTGTGGTTTTCCAGACGATCAGGGAATCTAAAGCTTTGGCTTATTCTACCTATTCTTACTTCTCTCTTCCGGGCAAAAAAGAGGATAAAGATATGATCATGGCTTATGTAGGAACTCAGGCAGATAAATTCAATGAATCTACCACAGCGATGAATGAGCTTCTGACAACGCTTCCAAAATCTGATCAGTTATTTGAAACGGCAAAAAGCGGACTGAAGAAAACGATTGCCTCCGAAAGAATTACGCAGGACGGAATTATCTTTACGTATCTGAGAGCCCAAAAGCTTGGAAATAATACGGATATCCGAAAAAACACTTACGAACAGGCTCCAAAACTGACATTTGCAGACATCAATAGTTTCCACGATAAGGAAATGAAAGGTAAAAGCTACACCTACTGTCTCGTTGCTTCGCAGGATAAAGTAAGTGAAGCTGATATGCAGAAACTTGGTGAAGTGAAGAAACTGAATTTGACTGAGATTTTTGGTTATTAATAATGAAAAAGCCCTGAAATTCAGGGCTTTTTTATTGATAATCAATCCTGCGATTCAGTTCTATGGGGTTATTATTTTCCTTTATTTGCTTTTTAAGCTGTTTTGTCATCTTATTAAGATCGGTCGGGAGAAGATTTCCTTTTTCATCTCCCGATTGTATTTTTATATTTCTGGCTTTCAGCTCTGCAAAAGGATCTGCATAATAATCGGATTGAATTTTCTGAAAATCTTCCCAACTTATCGTCGTTCCTTTCTTTGAGAAAAACAGATTATCCTTTTCCAGTTTTTTAATCTTTATTAAATTAAAACTATAGTTTTCCTGATCGTCCGAAATGTTGACAATAATTCCGGGAAGACCATTAAAAATATATGGACCTTCAGGAATAGGAATACTTTGCGTAAACCATGCGATCCAGCTTCTTCCGCCGTACTCTACCGTTGCTTTCTGGCATTCAAAATCCTCTATTTTCTTTTTGTCGGATAAGATTTTCCAGTTCAGATTTTCATCTATATTTATGAAATATTTGTCATTAAAAAAGCTCATGAAAATAACCTTTTGAACATTGGCTGTCTCAAGATTTTTTACAACATAAATCTGAGAATTAAAAACCGGACTTCTGCCTAAACCAAGTCCCTTTCTTTGGATCATGGAATCGGAAACTCTTTCGCGCTCACAACGAAAAGCAGATTCTTTTTCTAAAATATCTAAGTAATAGGTTTCGGTAGTTAGATCGGGTTTATTGGGATTAGGCTTAAATTTAAGATCATAAACAAAGGTCATTTTTTGTGAAAGCATCATTGCTGAAAGTATGCATCCCCAAATAATGAATACTTTTTTCATGAATAATTGTAAAATCATGGTTATCTAAATTTTACAGCTAAAATAAGATTTATTAAAATTTATCTGTCATAAAATAGGATTGAATGATGAAAACATCCTATTCAAAGGCTTTTTTATTTCTATCAGATCAAAAATAATTATAGATTTTATTTATCAAAAGCAAATTGTTCGATAGACGAAATATTTCTATATTTGCACCAGAAAATTTAAAATAAAAAAACAGGAAAATTATGTCTTTAGTAGGAAAAAAATTCCCGAATGTAACAGTAGATGCAATGTCTGAAATGGGTGATGATCTTAGAATCAACATCTTCCAGGAAGCTACAGAAAACCAACAGAAAGTTCTTTTATTCTGGTACCCGAAAGATTTCACTTTTGTTTGCCCGACTGAACTTCACGCTTTTCAGGAAGCTTTGCCTGAATTTGAAAAAAGAAACACTAAAGTAATCGGTGCTTCTTGTGATACGAACGAAGTACACTTCGCATGGTTAAATGTTTCAAAAGACAACGGAGGTATTGAAGGGGTAACTTATCCGCTTTTAGCAGATACTCACAGACAGTTGGCTAATATTTTAGGAATTGTAGATCAGGATTTCGAATACAATGACGAAGGTGAAGAAGTTTTCACGGGTTCTAACGTTACGTACAGAGCAACTTACCTTATCGACGAGACCGGAAAAATTTTCCACGAGTCTGTAAACGATATGCCTCTTGGCAGAAACGTAAAAGAATATTTAAGATTAATCGATGCTTACACGCACGTACAGAAGCACGGTGAAGTTTGCCCTGCAAACTGGGAAGAAGGAAAAGAAGCGATGAAAGCAGACAGAACTTCTACGGCAGAGTATTTAGCGAAAAACTAAGATAATGTGCTAATTTGAAAATGAGATAATTTGAAAATTGATCACATTGATTATTTAAGAATTATCTCATTTTCTATTTTTCAGCATTTTCAAATTAATAAATTCCCAAATTAAAATTATGTATACAGAATTAACAGAAGATACGCTTCAGAATATTGTAAGCGAAAATGAAAAGGTTGTAGTACAATACGGTGCAACATGGTGCGGAAACTGCAGAATCATGAAGCCGAAATTCAAAAAACTGGCATCGGAGAACGAAAGCATTCCTTTCCTTTACGTAGATGCAGAAAAATTACCGGAAAGCAGAAAATTAGCGACAGTGAATAATCTTCCGACTTTTGCAATCTTCAGAAACGGGGAATTGGTGAATCAGGTACAGTCTAATCAGGCAGAAAGTTTAATTAATTTATTCAACGAATTATAATCATGAAGTTACCGATCATCAGACAGTTTTATCAGAACCAGACTCCTGAAAATCTTGAAAAAACATTAGAAGTTTTAGAAAGCTTTACAGAATTCAGAGGAACTACCGAAGAAGATATGAACGTTGCAGGAGAATTAATTACGAATATCTGCGGAGCTTTAGAAGTTCACGCCAACGTACAAAACGGAATGAGCGAGAAAGATGCTTTAAATTCTTTTGCTCAGAAGGTTTTAGGATCGATTGACAGATAGTTTTTATTAAACACGAATTTCACAAATATTCTTTCACGAATAAACACGAATATTTTTAAAATTGTGTCATTTGTGTTTTAGTTCAAACACGAATATCACGAATATTCTTTCACGAATAAGCACGAATATTTTTAAAAACTGTGTCATTCGTGTAAAATTAGTGCCATTTGTGTTTTAGTTTAAACACGAATTTCACAAATATTCTTTCACGAATAAGCACAAATATTTTTAAAAATTGTGTCATTCGTGTAAAATTAGTGCCATTTGTGTTTTCATTTAAACACGAATACCTTTTAAAAATTGTGCCGTTTGTGTTTAGATCAAACCAAAAATAAAATCCCGATGAAAAGACATCAGGATTTTTTGGGTTTATAAAATTGGTTTAATAGTCAAAAATAGTTGGTAAAATTCTTTGCATTGTCGATTGTTACTGATGATACATAAAGTTTATTGAACTTTGTTTCAATAAACTTTTTTTATGGCTGGAAATTCAAAAAAAATCGTTGTTGGAGTTGCAAAAGTCTGGATGTGATTTCTTGGGGAAAGCAAAACGGAAAGCGTCGTTTTAAATGTAAAAACTGTGGCATTCATTTTACTTCGGAGAATAAATCTGTGGGCCTAAAAAACAAAGAAATTTGGTTCAAAAAATGGATTGTTGGGAAACAGACTTATGAGCAGATTTCAGCAGAATCTGGATATTCGGTAAGTACTCTTCAACGGTATTTTAACGTGATGCTTAGTAAAGCTCCAAAACTCAGTTACAACCAGAACAAGGAGGTTTATTTACTGATTGACGGCACTTATTTCTCCAATGAAATCTGTTTGGTGGTTTACAGAGATAATGTTTTTAAGCAAACCCAGCTTTACAGAATTACTGACGGTGAGCATTATGAAGAACTCAAAGAGGATTTGGAAAACATCTTGAATTTAGGAATAAAAATTGGCGGGATAACCTGTGATGGCGATAAATCTCTACTGAAAGCCATCCGAAAAGTTTGTCCTAAAGTTCCTGTTCAGAGATGTCTGGTTCATATTCAAAGGATGTGCAAAATATGGCTTTCCGCCTATCCGAAATCTGTAGCAGGTTTTGAGTTGCGTGAAATTGTCTGTAAAATTCATTTTATTGACAACGAAGTTAAAAAGCAGTATTGGATCAAAGAGTTTTTGGATTGGTCTGAAAAGCATAAAGAATTTTTGAATGAAAAATCATACAGCCAGGAAACCGGAAGATATTGGTACACGCACAAAATGGTGAGAAGATGTTTTTCGGTTATCAAAAAAGCTTTGCCAAATATGTTTTCGTTCCTGCAGGATCCTAAAATCCCGAAAACAACCAATGGAATAGAATCTTTTTTTGGTCATTTAAAAGGTCATCTAAATATTCATCGGGGGCTTACAAAAAGTCGGAGGAAAAAGTTTATCCAGTGGTATCTTTTTTATAGAAATCTAAAACCATAAAGGTTTTTTTAGCCATAGAGCTGTTCCAATAATTTACAAAAAAAGGATGGTAAAAACCATCCTCTAAACTATTGTTTACAGCGTTGATTGTATTGCTGGTAAGTTGCTCCTCAGCATTGCTCACTTCCTCTTCCAATCAACCGCAAAATATTACGAATTATTTCTGACAAAAACACCAACTATTTTTGACCACATTACCATAAAATTTCTATTATTGAATTAGCTTCTTCTGCTCATTAAAATTCTCAAAATATACCAGAACAAAAGCATAATAGAAGCAAAAAGCTGTAAAGAAGCTCCAACATACTGATCTGTGGTGTAAGAATCTTTCAGTTTGCTTGTCTGATACAAAATCGTTGCAGAAGCCAGAATTACCATTCCTACCGAAAACCAAAGACCAAGATCGAATCCGAAAATCATTCCGCCAACGATTAATCCAAGTGATATAAATCCTCCGATTACAATAATATTTCTAAGGAAAGAAAAATCTCTTTTTGAAGTAAACGCTACAAAAGAAATCCCTGCAAACATCGCAATGGTTAACATTGCTGCCTGATAAATGATCGATCCGCCAACATTCACTACTGCAATGTAGATCATCGGCATAAAAATTAACGCTTCAAGCAAAATATAAAATCCAAGTCCCATATACTGGACTGATCTGCTTTGCGAAAGAGACCATTTATTCGCTAATACAGAAGCCAGCCAAAATACTCCGATAATTAATAACCAGGTAAATTTTCCCTGAAACATTAATCCGATAACTTCCGGCGGAACGGTTTTTAACAATACGGTTTCCACTCCAATAAAAGCAAGAATTGCCAAAGCAACGTGCAAATACGTTTTTTTATAAAATTCTGCTTTTTCCACTTCTTTGGCATGCGCCACTAAAACATCTGTCATCATAGTTTTTTATTTTTTAATATGTTATTCTAATCTTTTCATAGGCTTTATTCCTATAATTTTTCCGCTATCCTCAAAAAGAACGGTGATCATTTCTTTGGGTGGGGAAACTTCTTCTTTATATTTAAACTGAACCATTGAATATCGGCTTCCGTCATTTACCAACTGAAATCCCGTCATAAAAACATCAATCTGTTTATCTAAATGAATATTTTCAGCTAACTTTTTAAGCATATCATCCGTTGTGGAATAAGCAATTTTTTCTGAAAGCAAATCTTTTGCTCCGGCAAAATCAGAAATTTTAAGCTTTTCAAGAAATTTAAGGAATTCAATAGTGTATAAATCTATCTTCTCTTTTCCTAACGCATTTTCATCATCTTTTTTTCGTTCATTTTTTACATACAATCTAATCTTATGAGTGGGAGTAGTGGTAACCATTCCGTTTTTTTCATAATATTCAGATAAAATGATATCGGAATTGATGTTTAGAGAATTATTAACATTCCATTCATCGCTTCTTTCAAGTCCGTCGTCAGAATTAATTAATTCCAGTTTCTTTAAATCGCCTCTCTGTGTACTTTTGCCATATTTTTTCGAAACCTCACTGATAAGCTCTTCATATTTCTTTATCATGGCTTTATTAAAGCTGATCGGTTTCTTCACATTTTCGCCTTTATTAAAATTGTAAACATCCCATTCATAAAGAATTTCCGCGATAACAGAATCGGTTTTATAGGCTTTATAAAATACCCGAAGATTTGGGATTTCCTTTTCTTTTCTTTCAAAAATAACAGGCTGAAGAACGGGCTCGAAAGAAATGTACTCTTCATCTGTCTTAACAACTTTGCTTCCTAACTTATTTTCCAACTGAATAAAATCATTCAGTTTTTTCCCTTGAATATCAGTCTGAATTATATTTTGAGAATAACAAAACTGACTGATCAGGAGAATACCTAACATTTTAATTTTCATCGTGTTTTATAAAAAAATTTTCTAAATTATTTCATCATCTTATACGGTTTTATTCCCATAATCTTTCCGTCTGCTTCAAAAACTGCCGTAATTACTTCTTTCGGTTCAGCGGCTTTATCATCAGAATATTTATACTGAATCATTGGCAGACTGCTTCCGTCGATCAGAGGCTTATAACTGGCTTTGATAATCTGAAAAGTTTTATCAGTCTTAATATCTGCGGCAAGCTTTTGGTAAACAACATCCGTTACCATCTTTTTAGCTTTTTCAGATAAAAGTTCATCCATGGCTTTGCGGTCAGCAATTTTCAGGGCTGCGATAAATTTCAGAAATTTTCCGTTGTAGAGTTCAATCTCCTCCTTGCTAAGACTTAAAGAGGGTTTTACATCGGTGGCTACATTTGTGTTCGTGTTCTTTTTTGTTTCCGGTTTCACATTTTTCGTCTTTTGTGAAAGAAAAAACGGCGCCGACAAAACGGAAAGAACTAAAAGTATTTTTTTCATTATGCTTAAACTGTTTCAATAAACAATAAACGGAATACACGATTCTGTATTGCTTATCACTTATAAATTACCTGCTGTAATCCGGCATAACTCCTAAGATTTTACCGTTATTTTCAAAAACTACGGTAACCAGATCTCTTGGAGGAGAAAGCGTATCGTCTTTATATTTATACTGAATCGTTGGATAAGTTTCGTTATCCAGCAGTTTTTGATAGCCGGATTTATACACTTCAAATGTACGTTCAAAGCTGATTCCTCCCGATAATTTCTGAATGACATTATATGAAACAATACTTTTCACTTTATCTGAAATCAGATTATTGACGGCTTCTTTATCCGATCTTTTTAATGCATCCACAAACTTCAGAAAATACGGATGATAAAAGTCGATTTTATCTTTACTCAATTCCGAAGTAAGTTCTATTTTCCTGCTTTCAACAACTTTAATTTTGCTTTCCTGCGAAAAACCTGCCTGAAAAGCTAAAGCCGCAACAATCAGAAGTATTTTTTTCATAATAAAATGATTTGCTGACAGCAAGATACAAAGAATTATATTACGGATAAAAATTTCATCGTATCTACATTATCTGCATACGTATTCAACCCCGGATTTTGAGCTTCTCCCAATTTAATGGAATCCAAACCAAGCTCCTCTTTCGCCACCACACACTGAATATTTTCTTCGTTTTCCTCAATAAAACTTTTCACTTCATCCAGAGAAGAATATCTGCTGAAATTGATCACAGAAAGCGGACTGAATAATTTTTCATCTTCCTTCAGCATTACAAAATTATTATCCCAGAATTTATCCTGATTTAAAAGATAAACCGCCCTGTTGTAATCGTAATTATTGGCATATTTATTATGATTGATGATCTCCTGAAAATCCAGAAAACTTTCAAATAATCTGTCGAGAACAAAATCCTGAGGAATAAAAAGCCGGGTAACATTTCTGCATCCCAAACCGAAATAACGGAAAATATCTTCCGCCAGAAGTTTAAGTTCCTCCTCTGTTTCATCCCCTTTTAAAACAGCAATGGAAGTCCTGTTTTTTCTGATGATATTCAGGTGGTTTTTAAAATAATATTCCAGATATCTTGCTGTATTGTTGCTTCCTGTAGCAATTACCGCATCAAAATTCTCCAGTTTTTCTACAAATTCAAACGAGACATTTCCTTCCGAAAATTCATTCCATTTCTTTAATAAAAACGGAATCATGTATTTATCTTTTGAAGAAAGCTTGATCACCGGAATATGATTGCTCAGCACCACAGAAATTACATCATGAAAACCCACCAGAGGAATATTTCCGGCAAGAATAAGCCCTACTCTTTTTGTGGTCTTTGAAATCTGATATTCTTTCAGCCAGTCGGCAATATTTTCTTCCGTAAGAAGATCCGTCCACTGTTTCAAAGCAAACTTCTGGTTTTCAATGGTAAACCACGGATTTTCAATTTCAGATCGTTTCAGTAACAATTCAAAGTCTGAATCGTTATCATTATAATCCTCATGATTTTTATTTAAAAAGTCTTTTATATATTGGCTTAGTCTCGTAAGTCCTAAAACTTGATTTTCGGTATTCATAATTGCTTTAAAATTGGGGAATATTTTGTAATTTTGTGCAAATTTAAAAAAAATTAGCGATGGCTATTAAAATAACTGATGAATGCATTAACTGCGGAGCCTGTGAACCGGAATGTCCAAACAATGCAATTTATGAAGGAGCAGTAGACTGGAAAGCTTCAGAAGGTACAGAATTAAAAGGTACCGTAACATTACCATCAGGTCTTACAGTGGATGCAGATGCGCCGCAGGAACCTGTAAGTGATGATGTTTATTTCATTGTAACAGATAAATGTACGGAATGTAAAGGATTCCACGAAGAGCCACAGTGTGCAGCCGTTTGTCCGGTAGACTGCTGTGTTCCGGATGAAGATCATGTAGAATCTGAAGAAGCACTGCTTAATAAAAAAGCATTCTTACACGGAGAATAAAAAACTGCCGTCTCATCAATCATGAGGCGGTTTTTTATATACAAAAACTCAGAATAATTTAATAAGAAACTATAAATGAATCTGTAAGAAGAAATTTTTACAGAAAATCCCAAAAAATAATAATATGAGCAAAAAGCACAACTTTAGCGCAGGACCATGTATTTTACCACAGGAAGTTTTCGAAAAATCTGCACAGGCGGTTTTAGATTTCAACGGAATCGGACTTTCCCTGCTTGAAATTTCGCACAGAAGCAAAGATTTCGTAGCGGTAATGGATGAAGCACGCGCTATCGTAAAAAGACTGATGAATTTAGGAGATGATTACGAAGTTTTATATTTAGGAGGCGGTGCAAGTCTGCAGTTTGCGATGGTTCCTTACAACCTGATGAAAGTAGGCGGAAAAGCAGCTTATCTGGATACCGGAACATGGGCTGCAGGAGCTATTAAAGAAGCTAAAAAAGTAGGAACAGTAGACGTTCTAGGATCTTCAAAAGAAGAAAATTACTCTTTTATTCCGAAAGATTACACCGTAGGTTCAGAATATGATTATTTCCACTGCACTTCCAATAATACGATCTATGGAACTCAGATGAAGTCTTTCCCTGAAGTAGATACTTTGATGGTTTGCGACATGAGTTCTGATATTTTCTCAAGACAATTAGATTTTTCAAAATTTGATTTAATTTATGCCGGAGCTCAGAAAAATATGGGACCTGCAGGAGTAACTTTGGTGGTAATTAAAAAAGAAATTTTAGGAAAAACAGGAAGAGAGAATATGTTCTCTATTCTGGATTATGCTCAGCATATTTCTAAAGAATCCATGTACAACACACCGCCGGTTTTCCCTGTTTATGCTTCTCTGTTAACGTTACAGCATCTGGAAAACAATGGTGGAATTGCCGCAGCAGAAGCCAGAAACAAAGCAAAAGCAAAACTGCTATACGATGAGATCGACAGCAATCCTTTATTTGAAACATTCTGCGTAAAAGAAGACCGTTCTTTAATGAATGTATCTTTCAAAATTACAGACGAGAGCAAAAAAGAAGAATTTGATGCGGCATGGAAAGCTGCGGGAATCAGCGGACTGAACGGACACAGAAGTCTGGGAGGTTACAGAGCAAGTTTGTACAATGCTTTACCGATTGAAAGCGTACAGGTTTTAGTAGATGTTATGAAATCCATAAAATAATATAAATTATTAAAATTCAAATACTTAACAAATATTTAATGTTATTTTAAATTTTCTTAATTTGCGAGACTGTTTAAATTTTGAACCATTAAATATTTAAGTCAAAATAAAACCATGAAAGTTTTAGCCAACGACGGAATTTCGAAAGCAGGAGAACAGGCACTTAAAGATGCCGGAATTGAAGTTCTGGACAACAGAGTTGCACAGGATCACGTCATTAATTTCATCAACGAGAATAACGTGGATGTTCTTTTGGTAAGAAGCGCTACCAAAGTAAGACAGGATCTCATTGATGCCTGTCCTAGTCTTAAAATTATCGGAAGAGGCGGAATCGGGATGGATAATATCGACGTGGAATACGCTATTGATAAAGGAATCTACATCATCAATACGCCGACTGCATCCTCTAAATCGGTTGCAGAATTGGTGTTTGCACATTTCTTTTCACTGGCAAGATTTCTTCATGAATCCAACAGGTTAATGCCTTTGGAGGGAGAAACCCACTTCAACGCCATGAAAAAATCCTTCTCGAAAGCATACGAACTTTCAGGAAAAACATTGGGGGTTATCGGCTTTGGAAGTATCGGGCAGGAAGTTGTAAAAATGGGAATTTCTCTGGGAATGAAAGTGAAAGTGCTTACCAGAAAACCTAAAACAAAAGTCCTTTCACTGGAATTTTTCGACGGGCAAACTGTTAATTTCGAAATTACTTCCACCAACGATATGGATGAATTCTTAAAAGATACAGATTTCATCAGTCTCAATACGCCGAAAACAAACGAATATATAATAGACACGCCACAATTTGAAAAAATGAAAGACGGAGTCTACATTGTAAATACTGCAAGAGGAGGTGTGATGAATGAAGTTTCCCTGATAGACTTCATCGAATCCGGAAAAGTTGCCGGAGCCGCACTGGATGTTTTTGAAAAAGAACCCACTCCGGAAGTGCTTCTGCTGATGAATCCTTCGCTTTCCCTTTCTCCGCACGTAGGCGGAAATACGGTGGATGCACAGGAAAAAATCGGACTCGAGCTTGCAGAACAGATTATTAAGATTAAAGAAACTATAAACTAAAATATGCCTATTTTTAAACCTTTTCGTGGAATAAGACCTCATAAAGACTATGAGAGCACCTTCCCTACTCATCCTCTGGACAATTTTACGCAGGAAGAGATCGCGGAAAAAGCTCAGGTGGAAGACACTTACATCAACATGATAAAGCCTTATGTCGTAAGTAAATCCAAAGATATCGACAGGAATTTAAGGAAGATCCGGTCGACTTTTGAAGAATTGATGGAAGAGAAAAAACTCGTTCAGGACAATTCTGCGTACTATCTTTATGAACAGATTTATCCCAACAAACAGGTTTTCAGAGGGCTTCTCGGTTTAGCAAGCATCGAAGATTTCTGGAACGGAAAAATCAAGAGACACGAAAGCACCATTCCCCAGAAAAAGGAAAAACTGGCTCATTATCTTGAAAAAGTGAATCTTCAGGCAGAACCTGTACTTCTTACCTATCCTGCAAATTCGAAAATCGAATTGCTGATGAACCATGAGGAGAAAAACGTTCCGATCTTCAATCATGTGGATACCAAAGGAATCCGTCATAAAATCTGGAGAATCGATAACCGTTTAAAATTGCAGCAGTTTAAGGAAGTGATCGATCAGATCGATTCTTTTTACATTGCAGACGGACACCACAGAATTGGTTCCACTGCACTGAACGCCAAACATCAGAAAGAAAAAAACAAAAGACATAACGGAACGGAACATTACAATTTCGTGTACAGCTTTATCGTTTCCAACCAGTCGATTAAAATCCACGATTACAACAGAATCTTAACCGATCTTAACGGTCTTTCGAACGAAGAATTTTTAAAGGAACTGGAAAAATATTTCCTGATCCACGAAAAAGGAGAAACGGCATATTTTCCTTCGCAGAAATTCCACATTTCGATGTATATGGACGGTAAATTTTATTCGCTTCACGTAAAGCACGACCTTCGTTCTCAGGAAATGTCTCTGGATAATCTGGATCATCATCTTTTAGACAAATACATCTTTAAAGATATTTTAAAAATTGAAGATCCGGACAGCTCGGAGAAAATTTCTTACGTAAAAGGAACTTCCAATATTGAGGGAATCAATCATCTTAAAGAAAAAGTGGACAACGGAGAAGGTAAAGCAGGATTCGGAATCTACCCTGTAAGTTTTAATGATATGATTAAAATTTCAGACCTGAAACTCAGCATGCCTCCGAAATGTACATTCATTGAGCCTAAATTGGTTACTGCGTTATTAATGTACGATATGAAACCTTAATCAGTTAACTTTATTCAATATAATTCTTTCGATTAACGCTAAGATTGCAAAGAGGTATTCAAAATTTTGAAACATATTCCGTTCGCAAAGGCACTTCGTTCAGCAAATGAAGCCTTTGCTGAGTTATACGCCCTTGCGAACGGATAATCAAAGGTATACCTAAAAAATCCTCGTGTTTATTGCGTTAAAAATAGTTAACTGCGGGTTTCTTAATCCGAATTTAGATTATATTACTATTTTTTCCCTACTTTTATCTGCGGAAAAGAAAAGGTAAATAAAAAATGAAAAAAATATTCATTATCATTCCACTCTTTTTGGGTGGATTTTTATTTTCTCAAAAAAAACCTCTTAAAAAGCCGGTTAAGAAAACTGCTGTCGGCGAAAAATTCAATTATCACGATGAATTTAAAAAGATTTCCGACGAAATCATGACCAACGGAACGGCGTACGAAAATCTGGGACAGCTTACCAAAGGAATCGGGCCGCGTTTCAGTGCAACGCCGGGTTACATGAGGGCTGTAGACTGGGCAGAAAAAAAACTTAAAGAAATCGGAATCGATATGATCTGGAGAATGGAAGCCAAAGCTCCGGTCTGGATCAGAGGAAAAGAATCTCTGCAGATAAAAACCGCCAATGGAGACTGGAAAAACATCAGAATGCTTTCTTTCGGAAATTCTGAAGGAACGGGCGGAAAAGATCTTACCGGTGAAATTGTACTCATCAATTCTACCTCAGAACTTAACGCCATGTCGGTCGGACAACTGAAAGATAAAATCGTTTTTGTGAATCTTCCGATGGATCCAAAGATCATCAATACAAGCGATTCTTATTTAATCACTGCAAAATCCAAACTTATTTCCGCTTCTGTCATTGCTAAAACCGGAGCGAAAGCATTAATTATAAGATCATTAACCACGGCTTCAGACGATACGCCACACGCAAAAATGGTATATTACGAACCGGATGATAAAATAAGAATTCCCGCTTTATCCATCGGAGTAAAATCGGCTGATGAACTGGAAAAATTATTAAAAAGCCAGAAAGTTACCGCCAAACTGAATATGACTGTCCAATCCAAAGGCGACACCACCAATCCGAATATTATTGCTGAAATTCAGGGTAAAAAAGATTCTAAGGTAATTGTTCTGGGTGCGCAGCTCGACTCATGGGATTTCGGAGAAGGAGCAATTGATGACGGAACCGGAGTTGCCCAGTGTATTGAAGTTTTAAGAACATTCAAAGCTTTAGGTCTTGAAAATAACCATACGATACGCGTTGTTTTCTACGCAAACAGTGAAAATGGCGGACAGGGACGCGAAATGTATGCAGCGTATGTGAAGAAGAAAGATGAAAAGCACATTTTTGCACTGGGAACCGATGCAGGAGGCTATTCTCCGAGAGGATTTTCTCTGGATATGTCTCCGCAGAGAAGAAAACAGATTTTCGAATGGAAAAATTATTTCCTTCCTTACGGCGTTTACGATTTTGACCAGACAGAAGCCATTCAGGATATTTCTCCTTTAAAGAAAATGGATATTCCTTTGGCTGAGCTTGTTGTAGACACCCAAAGATATTTCGATTATCATCATTCCGAACTGGATACTTTTGATAAAGTGAACAAAAGAGAGCTTCTTCTCGGTGCGGTGGCGATGACGCAAATGATTTTTATGATTGATAAAAACTGGTAAATGAAAAAGATATTAGGAACAACTTTAACGCTTCTGGGCTTGGCGGTTTTTGGTCAGGCAAAAGAAGACTCCATACAATTTGCAAAAATTTCTACGGAAATATTAAATAAAGGAAAAGCATACAACGAGCTGAGAGAATTAACCAAAAATATCGGTCATCGTCTCAGCGGTTCAGCATCCTACGAAAAAGCCGTAACATGGGCAGAACAAAAGCTTCGTGATGCTGGAGCCGATAAAGTCTGGCTACAGGAAGTAATGGTTCCGGTGTGGGTTCGCGGAAAAGAATCTTTACACATCAAAACCTCCAACGGAAAATGGAAAAGCTTAAAAATGCTTTCTCTGGGAAATTCTGAAGGAACAGGAGGAAAAGATGTTTCAGGAGAAATTATCATGGTGAGATCCATGGAAGAATACGATAAACTTTCGCCGGAACAGGTAAAAGATAAGATCGTGTTCTTCAATTATCCTTTCAGCCAGACGTATATAGAAACGTTCAGAGGATATGGTGATGCTGCAAAATACAGATCTACCGCTGCTTCATTAACGGCTAAAAAAGGTGGAAAATTTGCGATTATCCGTTCTCTTTCCTCTGCCTTTGATGATGTTCCGCATACAGGTTCCATGCGTTATCAGGATGATAAAAAAATTCCTGCCGTTGCGGTCGGAAGCACGACGGCGGATGAACTGGCAGAACTTTTAAAATCACAGAAAATTACCGCTAAACTCAACTCCAACTGCGGAATGAAAGGCGAAAAGCTCTCCCACTCCGTGATCGGAGAAATTACCGGAAAGAAAGATAAAAGCGTAATCGTTGTCGGCGGACATCTGGATTCGTGGGACGTAGGTGAAGGCGCCCATGACGACGGTTCCGGAATCGTGCAGAGCATTGAAGTTCTGAGGACTTTTAAAAATTTAGGCATTCAGAATAATCACACCATCCGTGTGGTTTGTTTTGCCAATGAAGAAAACGGTGTGAAAGGCGGCGTTATGTACGGTAAAACCGTGAAAGAAAACAATGAAAAGCATCTTTTTGCCATAGAGACGGACGCAGGAGGATTTACTCCAAGAGGAATTTCCCTTGATATGGATAACGAAAAAAGAAAGCAGATCCAGAGTTGGGCAGACCTGTTTTTACCTTACGGAGTTTATGATTTTAAAAATACCTATTCCGGAACAGATCTTTATCCGCTTCACGATTTAGGAATTCCGACAGCGGAACTGGTTCCCGATTCTCAAAGGTATTTCGACATTCATCACACTGAGGAAGATACTTTTGAAAAGGTAAACCGGAGGGAACTTCTGCTCGGCGCGAGTACTCTAACGCAGATTATTTATATGATTGATAAGAACTGGTAAAATATCATACACAACCGCTCTTTTAAGGGCGGTTTTTTTGTTTAAAATTCTGAAGAAGAGAATCTTCGACAGGCTCAGAGTGACACCGCAAATACTTACTGCGACATTTAAACAATGAAAAATTGTTTCGTTATTTTCTTTGATAAAATCATTAACGTAATCGTGTTATTCTGATTGAAATTTTGCGAAGCATGATGGAAAGAAGAATCTTTTTGAATGATCTCCCGCAGATTGTGCAGATTACGAAGATTTTTTTAAAAATTGTTTGTACTTTCTCAATGTATTCACAGTCTTTTTGTCATCCTGAAAGAATCTCAACGATCTATTGAAAATTTTATTTAAATACTCTCAGTATCATTCCATTGTTATGAAAGTCATGTTTGAGCAGTTTTATATTTATTTTTTCTCGCTGATTGAGCAGATTATGCAGATTTTTTTAACCTAACCATCTGCTAAATTTGCAAAATCTGCGGGAGATAATAATCATTCATACAGCTTGTCATCCTGAAAGCATCTAACCAAATTATAACGATTGATTTAAAGAACAGTTCAGCGATGAACAAAATCTTAGAAAAAAGACACTCTTCGGCAGGCTCAGAGTGACACCGCGAATACTAAATGCAAGATTTTAAAACAATGAATAATTGTTAATCCTTTTTCATCCACTGAAGCACTTTAAAAATAAATTTTATTCCGTATCTCAACTCTCAAAAAATTACCCTACTTTTAGCCTTTAAAATAATAAACATGAAGAAACTCATTTTTGCATTCTGCATGATCCTTTTATGCAGCAGCCAAATCGTAATGGCACAGTCTAAAACCAAAACAAAAGTACAGACTACGAATTCCAAAGAATCCATCTTAAAAGCAATGTATAAAGACATTTCTGAAAGCATGGTAAAAGAAGGAACCCCTAAAGAAAAGGCTGAAAAATTTGCAGACTGTCTTACTAAAGATCTTGGAGCAAAATTAACCACTGACGAGCTTAAAATGCTGGACAAGCTGAATGCGATGAAAGACAAAAAAGAAAAGGAAGAACTTGCGAAAAAAGCAGAAAAAATGGGGATCAGAAAGAAAATGGAAACCGTGGGTGTTAACTGTGGATCAATCCTGAAATAGTGACAATTCCCAACAATCTGTAAAATTCTTATTCACTAAAAAAACAGACGGTACATTACATTCATTTGTACCGTCTATTTTTATATTTCTTTAAGCTGATTTCTACACAAACTCATTCGTATCAGCTTTATACTTTTTGTTGAACAATCCTGCCTGTTCCAGCTTTTTCAGATGTGCTTTCAGTCCGTTGATTCTTGTCGGATAGTGGGTGTTTCCTATCGTACACAGATTCTGGAATGCTTTTTCGTGACTGTCGGTGTCCAGCGCATAACTGATCCTGTCATACGTTCCTCTTCCCTGATGCAGAATATCGCAGATCATAAAGCACACTTTTGCAGGATAACCATTCAGGTTCAGCCTTTTGCTGTACTTTTTCATGTTTTCCTTATACAGACTGATGGAATGTTCCACCTGTACTCTTCTGTGTTTCGGGTCGTTGGAAGCCCAATGGATAAATCTTGCCGAGCAGATGAGTTCCTGCTGTTCCACTTCGTTGGTGGTGGGATTCAGATATTCCATCAGCTTTTGGGAGCTGCTGTCGTTCTCAAGCTGTGAGGTCGCTCCTGTATCATTTTTATAACAGATTCTGTCATCGATCAGGCGAAGTCTCGGAAAGTATTCCAAAGCATTCGGTAAAGTAAGCAACTTTCTTAAAAACCTTACAAAATCTCCATTCGGAACGTGCGCTGCAAACTGCATAAAACCGAACGTAAAGTAGGCTCTGTCATATGTATTCAGGCAGAGAAAAGAACCCTGACTTTCCACTTTCGCGGTTGCCTCGATAAAGTATGCCCAAAAACCGAATTCATTCACATAATCGGCGGCATTGTACACGAGATTATTAGAAACCGAAACATTGTAAAGTCCAAATCTTTCTTCATACTTCGTCTTGTATGCTACGAAAAATTCCGGATCAGTAAGACCGGTTGTCTTTGCATAATAGGCTGTTTTTCCTGTGGAAGTAACTGCTGAGCGGATTTTAAAATCGTAAGCCATCGTTATAAGTTTTAAATTTAGTGTACTGCTAAGGTAAGACTTCCCTTTTATTTACGGAATACTTATTTCGGGTAGTTTAATGTTTCGCAAAATTCAGAAATATTGCAGTTAGTATTCGCGGTATCATTCTGAGCCTGCCGAAGAGTCTCTATCATCATTTAGTATTTTTGAGATTCTTCCTTCGTCAGAATGACAAGGTAACGTTAAACTGCTGTTAATACATTTGAGAACGTATAAACAATTTTAAATTGAAAAAAATCTGCAAAATCTGCAGGAGATTAATTAAAAAAGAGATTCTTTGAACTTCGTTCGCATCCCTTCAGGCTGTGTCAGAATGACAATGTAGCGTTAAAGGTTTCACTAAAACAATCTTTCATTGTTTAAATAGTACAGTTAGTATTCGCGGTGTCACTCTGAGCCTGTCGAAGAGCTCGTTTCTGAATGTTTTATTTATGATCTCTGTTCTTTCTTTTAAGTCATTGTTTAGATCCTTTCAGGATGAAAAACTGCATGATTATCATCTCTCGCAGATTTAGCAAATTTAGCAGATGATTAAGTAGAAAAAATCTGCGTAATCTGCAAAATCTGCGGGCGATAATTCAAAAGATTCTTCCTTCCATAATGCTTCGCAAAATTTCAATCAGAATGACACGTTTGTTTTAATCACTTTATCAAAGAAACAACTCAAACAATTTTTCATTGTTTAAATATTACAGTTAGTATTAGAGATGTCACTCTGAGTCTGCCGAAGAGCCTCTGTCATTATTTAGTGCAATCGTATATTTTCAGATTCTTCCTTCGTCAGAATGACATAGGATTATTAATAATTTTATACATTAAAATCGTCTTTAACAATCCTTCATTGTATAAATATTACAGTTAGTATTAGAGGTGTCACTCTGAGCCTGTCGAAGAGTCTTTATAAAAAATCAGACGGTGTCTGTCTGGAATTCTTCTTCAGAATGAAAAGAAGGCCATTCATTACTATTCTAAATCACCATTAATTTCCCTGATTAAAGCTTCTATTTCACCTCTGAAATCATCCTCAAAAACCAATGGTCTGTTGTCGGACTGAATCATACTTTTTATTTTTTCGCAGATGTCTATGAGTTTTCCGATTAAAGAGTTCTCTTCGGGTGATGAGATTTTCCCCATTTTCAAAATGTTGGAGAAATAATACTGTACTCCGTCGAGAACAATACGCCGCTCTTTAGAATATCTAGTCTGATAAAGCGCACTTTCAAACAACTGTTGCAGTATTTTATAGGAATCCGGTGGCAACTTTCTTTGATATTCTAAAATTCTTTCTGCTTCGTTACTTTCCGAAAGACGGATCGCACGTTCTGCTATTTTGTAAACGATGCGGTAGTTTTCGATTCCTTTTTTTCTTTCCACAAAAAGAATTCTTTCGGTATCGAAAGAGGGAATTTCCAGAAAATACAGTTCTGCATACACCTCTCCCATGAATGCTTTCATGATTTTCACAAAGCTGTCGAGACTTCTATGGCTCGAACTGCTTCCGCAAGGTTCAAGATGGTTTCTTTCTAACATGGTTTTTAGATTGAGCGGAAATTGTGGAGTGAGTTTTTCATGGGGTAGTTTTGTGGGAAAATAAGGGTTTTACTTTTTAAAATTTATTTTTTATTTGCAACTCCAAATGGAATATGTACTAACGGTATATTTTCTAACTTTGGATCTAAATGTGATATTTGATCATCGAAAAATAGATGTGGTTTTATTATATCTAAAATTCTAGCTTTTTCTATACCTCCTAAGAGAAACATTTCATCAACAGTAACTCCCCAATCTTGTAATGTTTTAATAGCTCTTTCATGAGACGGTGCATTTCTTGCTGTCACAATTGCTGTTTTTACAATCTTTTTATAATTCTTATCTTCAATTTCTTTTTTAGTTTCAAGTTGCTGAAAAAAAGAAAGTTTTCTAAAAAAGCTGGCTAAAGGTCCAGGGTTATGAGGTTCTTCAATATGAGTTAGTTCATGCTGATGAAATAAATCTAATTGATCTGTTTCTTTGAATATTTTTTCAGCTTGATCATCAGCAATTACCCCATCAAAGTCGAATGCAACTCTCAATTCCATATCTTCATCATCATCATTAATATTTGTTTTAAGTATTCTACCTGCTCCGTAGTTTGAGTTTATTGCATTAATAACATCTCCTTCATTTGTAGACAAAAATAATGATACGTTATATGCTGGAATATATCTGTAAGGAGAATTACCCGATGTAAAAGCAGCACGAGAAATACTCAGATTATGTTCCTTTATTGCATTAAATATTCTAATGCCTGTTTCGGGACTATTTTTTGAGAGAAGAACAACTTCAACTGGTAATTCTTCAATATAAACATTATTTATATTTAAAAATCTTTTTATAAAAGGCATTGCAATACCACCATTTAACGACTTATTCTTATTTTCAATTTGATATTGTCTATACTTTTCAACTCCTTCATTCAAAAAAATTTCATCTTCTTCTTCAAGGTTAAATAATGCATTCGACGAAACTCCAACAACTAATTTTCTATCAATCGGATATGGCATATAAAAAATTTTATTCAATATTTAGTTCAAATCTTACTCGCTGTTGTTTAAGACAACCTGAACAAGTACCGCAAGCAATATTAGATTTATGACATGAATGTGCTAACGTTAACAAATTTAATGGTACTTTATATTTCTCAGCTAATTCATGACTATAAAAATTAATTGTCTCACAAAGAACTTTAATATTTCCTTCTTGATAACTCGATAATTTATTTATTAACTGATAAAATTGATCTGTGCCGTCTGTGTGGAAACTATCTGACTTCACGGATGCTAAATGCAATTCAGACACATTATCTTTAATTGCCTGCATTAATGATAAAGTAATTATTAATTGATTTCTATAGGGCCACCATTCAGTAGAGGGTGATAAATTAAGACTCTGTTGATTAACAAGATCTCCTGAACCTAAATTTTTGCAATTTACTTTTATGACCTTATGCTCAATATTTAAAGTTTTACATATATATTTTGAAACAAATATTTCTCTTTCCGCAACAATTTGACCATAGTCAACCGTATATGCAATACTTGGTTTAATTCCATAGGTTAAACATATAGAATCAATTCCTCCAGATAATAAAACAGCTTTTTTTACAAATTCCATATTGTATTGTATATTGCAGAAGTTAAATTATTAAAGACTTTTATATTTGAAGGCTTTAACATAATTAAAGATCCTTCATCATTAGTTCTGTGATAAGAGACTATTTTTTTATTTTTTGCCATTCCATAACCTAATTCGATAAGAGTACCTGAGTCTAATCCATCAACAATACTAAAAATTATATCGGATTGATTTAAACCTTCTAAATCTTTTTTCGCAATTTCCTCGTCATTACTTAAACCAATATCATGAAATGGAGAAAAAACTTTTACTCCAAAATCTAAAAATATTTCTCTTATCTTATCTACAAGTACTAAATCTGATAAAGAAAATATCGGAGATGCTAAGTATATTTGTTTGTTATTCAAATTATTTTTGAATTCTTCATAAATATAATTATCTAAACTATTAACTTTTACAATTTGCTTATCACAATATAAAGCAGTTGTTTTAGAAGCCAAAAAAGCCGATTTTTCCAAGGAAAATTTCTTTTCTAATAAATAATAAGAAAAACTTGTAGTAAAAATATCTCCAGAGCCAATTTTAAAAACGTTTTGTGTAATATAAGAAGGTATTAAATAACCGTCATTATCTTTTTTTGTAAAGAGTTTTGCCCCATGTGGACCATTTTTAATTATTAAAGCAAATACTTTTTCTTCATTAAAGAAAAAATCGACAATATTACTAATCTCATCTTTTTGAGATATAGATTTTGCTTCGTTAAAGTTTACAATATATATTAACTTATTTGCTTTTCCAAAATCACTAAATTTATATGGATTAGATGATGTTTGGGGATCATAAATTACATAATCTCCATTAATTTCAAAATTGGATTCTAACATTCCAAAACAAATAATATTTTTATCATCAACACTTATAATTTCAGATCTACTTATTTTAGAAGAGTTAGGATAAACATTGGGACTATCCAAAGCAAAATAATATTTAAATGTTATAAAGTCGTTTGTAAATTTACAATCGTATGAAAAATTATTATATGAATTTTTATAAACATCTAAATAGTCTTTCACTTCATTATTTCCTGCTGTATAAAAATTAACTTCAGTTTCATTTTCTAACAGAAAGTGGACACATCTTAATCCTGATCCAAAAATATTATTTGATAAATCATCTAAATTAACCTCTTTATAGGTTCCTCCAATTACAGAAATCATAAATTGTCACCTTCAATTAAAATAGTACATTGAGGAGCTTGAATACCAATTACAGTGGCTTTATAGTTATTTCCAGCCTTAATACACTTTATTAAATCTAAAGTATTTGGATGCACTATAACTCCAACAAATTCTCCATTAGCATTATAAACAAGAACTTTTCCATCAACAACTTGTATCTCTAAAATTTCTCCTATCCTCAATTTAGCTAAAACTAATAAATCTATTGAGGCTATATTTGTTCTAATTTGACTTGTTTTACAATCAAATTTAGACCTTTCAGGTGGTACATAAGGGCCATTATTACTTCCGCTCATAATTATTATTTTTTATTATTTAATTTTCAAAAGTATGCTTTGATTTTATATATAAATTACGGAAAACCGTATTTAATTTTAGAAAATTACACTAAAAAACTCTATTTTTATTCCGTATTTCTACGGAAAAACCACCCTTTCGGATGGTTTTCAATAAATAAAATCAAAAAAATTAAATTTTATCCAAAATCTTCTTCGGCAGCACTTTTACCAACTGAGATTTGTATTCATTTTCGAGGATCACAAACTTCCAGTATTTTTTGTCCTTGGAAACCGCACACGCTTTCATATTGGCGTTGATGAGGTAAGAATTTTCCTTTGCAGCATACTGTACATTGTTTTTCCCATATTTCTGAATCAGCATCGCATGGATTTTCTTTTTCATGTCTTCATTCAGGGAACCGACATTGCATTTCAGCTTGAGAAAATAATTGACGATGGAGAAATATTCTTTGTCAATCTGTTCCGGCTTTTCAATATTCCCAAACTTAAAATCCTGGACTTCAATCTTCATAAACGGATTGTTGTAGGTAATGTTCAGAATCTGCGTCATCTGATCTTTCGGAATCACCGTGAAAAATTTCGGATAAATGCAGTTCACCGACTGATCGATTTTCTTTGTTTTAATGGTATTCACGAAATACGACAATGATTGTTTAATAGCTGCATCTTCCGGATTTGCCTTGGTCTGAGCAAAAGACATCAACGACAGGAACATGAACAGAAACAGGAATGATTTGATTTTCATAATTTTAAATAGACAGTTGTTACGATTTTCAAAGAAGACGATTGTTTCTTCTTTTCTTAAATCTGTCGCAGAAGTGCGACGAATCGTTACAAACAAACGGCAACGAAAAAAGCCATCCTTTCGGACGGCTTTCAAATATTGTAAGATTCAGATTATTTTACTTTTACAAGCTCAACATCGAAGATCAGCCATGCATTTGGCGGAATTACTCCTCCTGCTCCTCTTTCTCCGTAACCCATTGCCGGCGGAATCAGTAAAGTAGCCGTTTCACCTTCTTTTAACAAAAGGATTCCTTCGTCCCAGCCTTTAATTACTCTTCCCATTCCGATAGGAATTTCAATCGGCTCATTTCTTTTGAAAGAAGAATCGAATTCCGATCCGTCTACAAGTTTTCCTGCATAGTGTACAGAAACGTTATCCCCTGCTTTCGGAGCCTTTCCTTCTGTTGTTTTCGTGATTTTATAGTAAAGACCGGATTCTGTTTTCTGCATTCCGGCTTTCAGATCTTCAACCATTTTCTCCTGATTGGCTTTGAATTCGGCTTCTTTTTTAGCTTTTTCAGCTTCTTCTTTTGCTAAAAACGCTTTGTTGTTTTCTGCAATTTTAGCTTTTCCTTCCGTGAAGGTTTTTGCTGCATCGTAGTTTTTGTACTCGTCTCCTTTGCTGAAAACGGAAACTTTTTCCAAAACGATGTCTGTTTTAGGCTTATCCTGCGCTCCTTTTTCTACATTCGCAATCGCATCGATTACATCCTCTCCTTTTACCACTTTCCCGAAGATCGTGTGTCTTCCGTCTAACCAAGGTGTAGCCACTTCCGTGATGAAGAACTGAGAACCATTAGTATTCGGCCCCGAATTCGCCATAGAAAGCACTCCTTTTCCGGTATGCTTAAGATCGTTTCTTTCGTCCTCGAATTTATATCCCGGATCTCCCATTCCAGTTCCCTGAGGATCTCCTCCCTGAATCATGAAATCTTTAATCACTCTGTGGAAAATCGTTCCGTCGTAATAAGGAACGCCTTTCGCTTTCGCTTTGTTATCGATTTTTCCTTCTGCAAGACCAATAAAATTAGCCACAGTTACCGGTGCTTTTTTATCCTCGAATTTTACGATCAAATTACCTTTTGTCGTCTGAAGATTCGCATAAAGTCCGTCATTAAGACCTTCGTAAGTTTCTTTGTCTACGTTCATTTTTTTATAAATTGGTGTACAACTCATCAGCGAAACACTTGCCGCCGCCAGAATTATATTCTTGTTAAACAATTTCATGGATTATAATGCTTTTAATTTTATGATTAATGGGATGTCATTATCTATTTTCTTCTCATCTCCGTACGTTCCATACGCCAGTGCAGACGGAACCAGAAGCGTTACTTCTTCACCGTCGTGTATAAAACGCAAAGCATCTTCTACCGCTTTCAGCTCATCAAAATGACCGAATTTGGCATCTCTTCTTGCGATCGGCTGATCGTAGATTTTCGTCTGATCGAAGTCGTACAGGTCGTAAGAATAGGAAATCAGCGTATTGTCCTGTCTTCTCTGCCTTTGGTCAAAACCTTCCGTATTCGTCCAGTAATTAAGCTGCGTAGGATAAAATTTTACCGGCTGATTGCCAATCCATTCCTGAATATGGTATCTTTCCTGTGCATTCAGATTTTTCATCCTGTTTTTGGAAACATCCAGATCGTTCTTGCTGAGAACGCCGCCAACGGGAGGATGAGTCTGCGCATTTTTGCTGCAGCTCAGTAAACCCAGTATCGATATGAAGAGTATTTTTTTCATAAACTTTTGCGAAAATACACATTTCGGGAATCAATTACAAAACTTCAGGAACTTATTGAATTAAAAACTGTGACAATCTCGTTGTCTTCCTGAGTGTGAAACAATCGAAGGATTATGATGTAAATTTCCACTGCTTTTGAAAGGATTTTTATTTTTCAGGAGCTTTATCGCGCTTTCCGCACTCGCTATTTCTTTAGTTTACGGCGCGGCTTCGCCGCGCCGTAAACTAAGAAAATGAGCTCAGACAATTGCTCCAATCCCGGCTAGGATTGCAGACATTCCTTACAATAGCTAAACAAGTACAGCTTGTTATTTTATTAAAAACTTTAACGAATCATGTCATTCTGATTGAAATTTTGCGAAGCAATATGGAATGAAGAATCTTTTAAATTATCTACCGCAGATTATGCAGATTACGCAGATTTTTTTCAATGTAAAATTGTTTATCCTTTTTTAAATGTTTTAACTGCATTTTTGTCATCCTGAAAGGCTTTCAACGATACATTGACAACTTTGTTCAGATGCTTTCAGCATGACAAACATACTGCAAATAAATCACCCTTCAATTGTTCTGAAAGCTATTTTACTTTTTGGTTTCTCGCAGATTGTGCGGATTTTTTCTGCTTAATCATCTGCTAAATTTGGAAAATCTGCGAGAGATGATAATCATGCAGATTGTCATCCTGAAAGGATCTAAACAGAGGACATTAAAGAAGAACAGCAATCTATAAATAAAAAGCTCGAAAACAAGCTCTTCGACAGGCTCAGAGTGACACCGCGAATACTAAACGAAAGACAAAACAATGAATAATTTTTAACAATTTTTTTTATCTCCCAAAATATTTAACAATCCCATGTCATTCTGATTGAAATTTTGCGAAGCATTATGAAATAAAGAATCTTTTGAATTATCTCCCGCAGATTTAGCAGATTACGCAGATTTTTTTCAATGTAAAATTGTTTATCCTTTTTTAAATGTTTTAACTGCATTTTTGTCATCCAAGGCTTTCAACGATACATTGAAAACTTTGTTCAGATGCTTTCAGCATGACAAACATACTGCAAATAAATCACCCTTCAATTGTTCTGAAAGTTATTTTATTTTTTGGTTTCTCGCAGATTTAGCCGATTGTGCGGATTTTTTCTACTTAATCATCTGCTAAATTTGCAAAATCTGCGAGAGATGATAATCATGCAGATTGTCATCCTGAAAGGATCTAAGCAAAGTATAATATATGAATTTTAAAAACAATTATGAATAAAACATCTTGAATAAGAGACTCTTCGGCAGGCTCAGAGTGACACCGCGAATACTAAATGAAAATGAAATAACGGCGAATTGTCAATAGCCTTTCCACTCAACAGAGTCTTTGTAACAAAAAAAGCCGGAAAAAATTCCCGGCTTTACAATATCTAACGTTTAAAAAAATTAAACTGTTTCCAATACGTGGTCTACTAAAACTCTCCATCCGAAAGGATCGTCTGAAAGGTTTGTCTGAAGATTCACAAGGTCATTTTTCAAAGTAACGGCGAAGCTTTCTTCGTCTGATAATCTTGGCAATTCAAGCTTTTCTCCTTTGTAACCTAAAGCCTGAAAAACGGTAGTAACCACCGCTGTTCCTACTCCCCAAACTTCTTTTAAAGTTCCGTTTTTCTGAGCTTCCACAACATCCAGAACTTTAATCGGTTCTATTTTTACTTCAATTCCTCTTTTCTTCGCCAACTGAATAAAGCTGTCTCTGGTAACTCCGTCAAGGATTTTTTCGGAAGTCGGAGGTGTATAAATGGTATCGTTGATTCTTACGAAAACGTTCATCGTACCACTTTCTTCGAAATATTCGTGAGTAGCATCATCCGTCCAGATAATCTGCTCATATCCTTCTTCAATTGCCAACTGAGTCGGGTAGAAAGAAGCCGCATAGTTTCCGGCAGCTTTCGCAGAACCTACTCCACCGCTTGCCGCTCTTGAATAATGGTCTGAAATTTTTACAGAAACAGGTTCTGTATAATACATCTTTGCAGGAGTTGCAACGATCGCGAACATATATTTATTGGCAACTCTCGCCTTCAATGCTTCTTCTGTAGCGAAAATCAATGGTCTGATGTACAAAGACATACCTTCACCGGAAGGGATCCATTCTCTGTCGATATCCACCAATGCTTTCAGTCCGTCCAAAAACATTTCTTCCGTTATTTCCGGCATGGCAAGACGTTTTGCCGACTTATTGATACGTTCAAAATTCTTTTCGGGCCTGAAAAGGAAAACCTGTCCGTCTTTGTCTTTATAGGCTTTCATGCCTTCAAAACAAGCCTGTCCGTAATTTACACCCATCATTGCCGGTGTAAATGCCAAAGGACCATAAGGAACCAATTTTACATCACCCCATTTTCCGTTTTCGTACTCACAGATGATCATATGATCGATAAAAGTATTTCCGAATGAAAAATTGTTTGGGTCGAATGTAGAAATTCTTGAGTTTTCAGTTTTTTGAATTATCATTTCTAAAATTTTTTATGAGGTTCTACAAATTTAACATAATTTTCTAAATATAAAAATTTTAGAGTAAATTTGTAAAAAAATAGCTTGAAAAGAGAAATTAAGACCACAAAAGACGGCAGCAAAACACTGTTTATCAATGATTTAAATGAAAACTATCATTCACACCATGGTGCATTACAGGAAGCCGAACACGTGTTTATCAAAAATGGATTAAATCTGATAAATGATTACGAAATTAATATTTTAGAACTCGGTTTTGGAACAGGTTTGAATGTTTTGGTAACAATTAATGAATATTTAAAAACTGACAAAAATCATATCATCAACTATTTTACCCTTGAAAAATACCCCATAAATGAATCGGAAATTAACGATTTAGCCTATTTTGAACTCTTCGATAACTCCGAATTCAGAAATATTTATCAAAAAATTCATCTGGCAGAATGGGAAAAATCAGAAGAAATCATTAGTGGTTTCAACTTAAAAAAGATAGAATGTGATTTTTTTGATCTGAAGAATATCGATTTACCCGCAATAAATCTGGTATATTACGATTGTTTCGGCGCAAGAGTACAGCCCGATCTCTGGGAAAAGCCCCTTTTTGAAATGGTTTCGGATAAAATGGCTGTTAACGGATTATTAACAACCTACTCTTCGAAAGGAAGCGTAAGAAGAATTCTTCAGGAACTGAATTTTAATGTTGAAAAAAAACAGGGACCTCCGGGAAAAAGAGAGATGATTAACGCGGTGAAGTTGTAAGGAAGGAAGATGGAAGTTTAAGGCTGGAAGATGGAGGTCTATTACTGGGTGTTTTATGGTCTGCAAAGTTCTGAGTTTATACCTTATTAAGCGGGAAATAGCTTTAAAAAAAATTAAAATCAGTCGTAAACTTCCAGATACTGTCTTCCGGCATCCGACAAATTTCCTTAAATTAGCTTTAACAAATTATTATATATGATAGATAAGATCAACATTAGAGTTTACGCCTGTGCAGTAAAAGATAAAAAAGTTCTTACTTTATTTGAAGAATATGCAGGTGAACCTTTAATGAAATTTCCGGGTGGCGGACTGGAGTTTGGAGAAGGATTAATAGATTGTCTGCATCGAGAATTCGATGAAGAACTGAATGTAAAAATAGAAGTTGTTGAACATTTTTATACGCAGGAAGATTTTCTGGTTTCGCGTTTCAGAGAAAATGAGCAGTTACTTACCATATATTATATTGTAAACATCATTAACGAAGGCGATTTCCTGATTCTTGATCCCTGCATTGAAAAAACAGAATGGATCGAGATCGACAGACCGGACAATCCGTTTCCGTTGCCCATCGACAAGATTGTTTTTGATAAATTAAAAGAAAAATTCCTGTAACGATCTTACAGGAATTTTTTATGATTGCTATTATTTGTAGACTTTAAAGCTGCTCGCTCCGGAATAAGGCTGAAGATAACCTGAATTCCAATTAGATTGAAGCAGGGATTCCAGATATTCGTCTGTTCTGTTTTTGTGCGGATCGTAAGGATCTTTAAGATCAATATCTGCCATTTTTCCTTTTACATTCCACCAGAAAGCACTCCATCCTCCTCTTAATTCTTTAATGATTTCATAGACATTTTTTCCGGTTGCTCTGTTCATCAGTTTGGCAAAAACCTGTCCTTCTGTTGTCGTAAGATCTCTGAGCTGTTTTTCATACTGATCGGCAAGAATATTCTGTCGGTCTCTTATGTATTTTCGTTTTGCCTTACTGTCCATATTCGTCATTTCCCCCTGAATATCTCTGTATTGCTGTAAAGCGGTTAAAAACAACGGATATACTCTGTAAAGCTTTTTATTTAAGAAATAATAATAGTTCCGATCCAGCTGATTATTGAATTTCGGTTTATTCAGCAAAACAAGCTCATCCATTACCACCACAGTTTCCCCGTTGATTTCATAGATTCTTGCTTTCTGCCTTTCATCATAGAAATATTTATTGCCGAATTCGTCTGTTTTCAAAAGTTCCGTAGGGTACTGACTTAAAGGTTTCGCAATGACGGAATCCCTCTGAGCCGAAATACTGACTCCAAAAAAGAAGAGAAAAAGACAAATAATCTTACTAAAATTCATTATTTTTACGCGTATTAGAACAAAAATTGAACGCAAAAATCATTCCTTTTTATGAAATTTGAAAAGAAATCTTTAAAATTTTTAGAAAAATATTTAAACACTTCATCTCCGACTGGTTACGAACACGAGGGACAGAAGATCTGGATGGATTACATTAAGCCTTATGTAGACAAAATTGAAGTGGATCATTACGGAACCTGCTACGGAATCATAAATCCTGAAGCGGAATTTAAAGTAGTGATTGAAGCACATGCAGATGAAATTTCTTGGTATGTAAATTATATTACAGACGACGGATTGATCTACGTGATCCGAAACGGAGGTTCTGATCAGACAATCGCTCCGTCCAAAGTGGTCCATATTCACGGTGAAAACGGAATTGTAAAAGGCGTTTTCGGATGGCCTGCAATCCACACAAGAGTCAACCAGAATGAGCCTACTCCAAAAATTGAAAACATCTTCATCGATTGTGGTGCAACTTCCAAAAAAGAAGTGGAAGAAATGGGAATTTATGTAGGATGCATGATTACCTACCCCGATGAATTCTTCGAAATGAATGACCGTTATTTCGTTTGCAGAGCTTTAGACAACAGAATCGGTGGTTTTATGATTGCTGAAGTGGCAAGACTTTTAAAGGAAAATAAAAAAACAATTCCGTTCGGATTGTATATTACCAATTCTGTTCAGGAAGAAGTAGGTTTATATGGAGCAGATATGATTGCAGACACCATTAAACCCAACATTGCCATCGTTACAGACGTTACGCACGATACCACCACTCCGATGATCGAAAAGAAAAAAGAAGGCGACCAGAAATGTGGAGACGGACCGGTGGTTTTCTTCGCACCAAGCATTCATCACACCATCAGAGAATTGATTATCGACACCGCAAAAACGAAGAAAATTCCTTTCCAGAGAGCAGCAGCAAGCCGCGCAACCGGAACAGACACCGACGCTTTCGCGCATTCTAACGGCGGCGTTCCGAGTGCATTAATTTCTTTACCTTTGCGTTATATGCATACCACAGTGGAAATGGTTTCCAAAGAAGACGTAGGAAATGTGATCCAACTGATCTACGAAACACTTCTGAGAATTCAGCCGGAAATGAAACTGAAGTATCATTAACAGAAGTAAAAAGAGACAAGTTAAAAGTAAAAAGTAAAAATGAAAACGAAGCTTATTGCTCCATCCCTTTTATCCGCAGACTTCGGGAATCTGCAAAGAGACATCGAAATGCTGAACAATTCTCAGGCAGACTGGTTTCACGTAGATGTAATGGACGGAAGATTTGTTCCGAATATTTCGTTCGGATTTCCGGTAATGAAAACCGTTCAGCAGCACGCCAAAAAATTTGTAGATGTGCATCTGATGATTGTAGAACCTGAAAAATATGTGGAAGAATTCATTAATCACGGAGCAGATCTTGTATCGGTACATTACGAAGCGTGTACTCACCTTCACAGAACGATTCATCATATTCAGAGTCTGGGTGCAAAAGCCGGTGTTGTTTTAAATCCTTCCACTCCGGTTCTGATGCTGGAAGATATTATTGCAGACGTAGATCTTGTTTTGCTGATGAGTGTAAATCCGGGATTCGGAGGACAGAAATTCATCGAAAATACTTACAAGAAGATTGCTGAAACGAAAGACCTGATCTTAAGCAACAATTCAACAGCATTAATTGAAATTGACGGTGGTGTAAATATCGACAACGCTTCTAAACTTTTCGAAGCCGGAGCCGATGTTCTGGTTGCAGGAAATGCAGTTTTCTCAGCAGAAAATCCGGAAAGAACGATCGAATTACTGAAAATTTAATTTCATTTAAATACAAACAAAAAGGCAACTCCGTTGAGTTGCCTTTCTTCTTAATGAAAATCTGAGCCTTTAATGGTTATTAGTTTTTGAAGAGTTTAATGCTTAAATTTTCCTTCTCTAATGCTGATGTAAAGATGGCAATAAATGAGGACAAAAACATCCGTAAAAACACGGAATTTTAATCTCGGTATTTTTACCTAACCCCGAAAAACAGGAAGGTTTAAATCATTCAATAATAAATACTGGAGCTCTATAAAGTTCTTTTTAAGTATTTTTAGATCATAAAAAGAAAAAACGTGAAAGGGAAATTAATCGGCATATTGTCTTTAGGTCTGGTTTTATCTTCAGGAAAATATCCTGCGCAGAATCAGTCACAGGAAAATCAAAAAATGGAATGGTTTCAGGATGCCAAACTCGGAATTTTTATTCATTGGGGAATTTATTCTGTAAACGGAATTCCGGAATCATGGGCTTTTTTCAATAATTACATCAGCCATGAAAATTACATGAAACAGCTCAATGGTTTTTCGGCTGCAAAATACAAACCTGATGAATGGGTAAAACTGATTAAAAATTCCGGCGCAAAATATGCCGTGATTACCTCAAAACATCATGATGGCGTCGCACTTTGGGATTCAAAAGCTGAAAAATCGACCACCATTCCTAAAAATTCCTTAGCCCAAAAAGACGTACTTTCTCCGTTTATCTCTGCATTAAAAAATTCCGGACTGAAAACCGGACTTTACTATTCCCTTCCCGACTGGAGTCATCCTTATTACGACATCAATACCCGGACAAAAAAACGTTACGAAATTAAAAATGATCCGAAACGCTGGGAAAATTTTGTCACCTATTATCAGAATCAATTAAATGAACTTTCTTCACAATTGAAACCTGATCTTCTGTGGTTCGACGGAGATTGGGAACACTCATCAGAAGAATGGCGCGCTCCAAAAACTCTGGAAAATCTGAAAAAATTCAATCCGGACATTATCGTTAATTCCAGACTGAAAAATCATGGGGACTACGAAACTCCGGAACAGGGAATTCCTGTGATAAAACCTCAAAGCAATTACTGGGAACTTTGCTACACCATGAATGATTCATGGGGATTTCAGCCTTTCGACAATCATTATAAAACTCCGAATATGATTGTAAGAACTTTGGCGGATGTAATTAATATGGGCGGAAATCTACTGTTGGATATCGCTCCGAAAGAAGACGGAACCATTCCGGAACAGCAGGTTGAAATTTTAAAGAATTTGGCAAGATGGACAACAAAAAATTCCGAAGCCATTTATGAAACAACACGAGGTTTGCCATTCGACAATTACAAAGGAAAATCTGCATTTTCTAAAGACCGGAAAAAAATATTTCTCTATCTCGAAGAAGCCAAAGACTTTGTAAAAATATACGGTTTAATGACCAATACTATTTCTGCCAGAATTCTTGATGACGATAAAGCGAAGATTGATATTAAAAGTAAAGGTAATGGAGATTTCACTTTCAATTTTTCCCATGTAAAATTTGATCAGGACGTAACTGTTGTTGAAATATCAATTGACGAACCTATGATCAAAGTACAAAATGATAAGCCCAATTTATCTCTTCCTGAATCTTTAGAAAATAAAAATACGAAACTAGCAGTCTATGAAATTGCAGAACAGCTTCATTCGGGAAACAACATCTTCAAAAATTCAGGTTTAACAGAGGACGGAATGGAAATAAAACTTCCCAAAACCGGCAAAACCAATCCCGAAATTCTAAACTGGATCAGCAAACATTCAGAAGCACTTTATGAAACCGAAAAAGGGCTTCCAGAAGGTCATTTTTCAGGAAACTCCGGACTTTCCAAAGACAGACAGACCCTTTATCTTTTTGTGGAAGGAATTCCAACCGGACCGATCGCTTTAAAAGGTATTAAAAACGAAATTGCCCGAATCCGTATCGTGGGTGAAGGAACTTTATTAAGCCATGAAATATACAATAAGCTTTACTGGAGTAAGGTTCCGGGAATTATTTATATTGATGTACCCAAAGAAAAACTGGATAAAAACCTAACAGTTATTGCGGTTCTTCTTGATAAACCGCTCGAATTATACCGTGAAAAAGTTGGCGCAATTGAAAGTAATCTGTAAAAAACAAAATCCGAAGAAAGTTTCTCCGGATTTTTTATTTTGAAATGATTTTTCTTAGAAAATTTCTCTTCCTGAAAAATGGAATTTTGCTTCGATAAGAGCGTTTTCGTCAGAGTCAGAACCGTGAACAGCGTTTTCTCCGATGCTTCTTGCAAACATTTTTCTGATTGTTCCTTCTGCAGCTTCAGCAGGATTAGTAGAACCGATTAAAGTTCTGAAATCTTCTACTGCATTCTCTTTTTCAAGAACAGCAGCAACGATAGGTCCGGAGCTCATGAAATCTACCAATTCTCCGTAGAATGGTCTTTCAGCGTGAACTTCATAGAATTTTTTTGCATCTGCAACAGTAAGTTGAGTCAATTTCATTGCTTTGATTTTGAAACCACCTTCTGCGATCTTTCCTAATATAGCACCGATATGTCCGTCTGCAACTGCATCTGGCTTAATCATAGTGAATGTAATGTTAGACATAAATGTATATTTTTTTAATGGCGCAAAAATACAAAAAATTCTTTTGATTTTAATTTTAAAATATTTTTAACATAAAAATAACATTTGTTAAGGTTTTATGAACGAAACTTTGGCACAGTAATTGTTGATTCTATTATGATTCTCATGTTTAATTTGAGTTTTCATGGTTATTAGTTTTTACCCAGCTTCGGCTGGGTTTTTTATTGCCCGTAATTCCCCAAAAACTACGCCTAACTTCACCATTGTATAAGAATTAAACGGCAATTTAAATTTTTCATTCCAAATATTAAACTTTGTTCATCCGGAATTTGGAATTTAATGCAGGGTTAAAATAGTTCGAAAACTTATTCTGTGAGTAAGAAATTTTTGCACAAGAGAAATTGAAATTCATTATTAAAACTCCTGATTGTCCTTCATTAATCATAATGCTTAATTTTATGCATAGATTCACAAAGGTTTAGCAAAGATGACACGGCTGCTTTGTTACGGTAAAAAGTTTAGACAAGTTTACTTTAATTAATAAAGAAATTTCCGGAAAATAGAAATTATTTTTGAGAAGCTTCTTCCGCCTCTTCCATTAATTTAATATAGGTAGAATATCTTGAATGCTGAATTTCTCCGGTTTCCAGACCGTCAATTACCGCGCATTTCGGCTCGTTGATATGAAGACAGTTGTGGTATTTGCATTCTTCTCTTTTTTTGAAAATCTCCGGAAAATAATGCTGAACTTCTTCTTTTTCGATGTCGATCATGGCAAATTCACGAACTCCGGGTGTATCGATTACGTTTCCGCCAAAATCCCAGAAATGCATCTGTGCAAAAGTTGTGGTGTGTTTACCTTTTAAATGCGTATCGGAAATTTCAGAAGTTTTCAGGTTAAGTCCCGGCTGCAAAGCATTCACCAAAGTAGACTTTCCACAGCCTGAATGTCCGAAGAAAACAGATGTTTTATCTTTCAGCAATTCCTGAAGCTGTTCCAGATTTAATTTTGAATAGGAAGAAATTTCCAGAGCATCATAGCCGATTTCATTGTAAAGAAATTCAATATCTTTTACGATCTCAATTTCTTCTTCATGAAGAACATCAATTTTATTGAATAAAATCAGCGGAGTAATATTGTAGGCTTCGCAACACGCCAAAAAACGGTCTAGAAATCCAAGGGAGGTTTCAGGATGTTTTAATGTGAAAATAAAACAGGCAAGATCGATATTTGAAGCAATGATGTGTGCTTCTTTTGAAAGGTTTACAGATTTTCGGATGAGATAGTTTCTGCGGGGTTCGATCTTCGTAATCCATGCAATATCATCCTGTTCCAGTTGAAATTCCACAAAATCTCCCACAGCAAGCGGATTGGTCAGCCTTGTTTTAATCAATTTAAATTTTCCGCGAATTCTTGCTTCGAAGATTTTCCCGGTTTCCATTTCCAAAACCTGATACCAGCTTCCTGTAGATTTAATGATTTTTCCTTTCATACTGTAAGATGCTGCAAATATAGGAAATTTAGTTTGAGTGTTTTAAAGTTTTAGAGCCGGAGAGCTTTTATAAAAGTCATCCAATTACTTTTTCACTCTCCAACTCTAATACTCTCCTACTCCAAAACTCTCCCACTCTAAAACTCTCTCACTCTAAAACCAGATTACCTGTTAATCATAATACTGTTCTGAACCTCGATAGACTCTTCGTGGATCGCTTTGAATACTTTTTCTATGAATTCTTTCGTCATTCCGGTCTCAACAGCTTTTTGAGTTGCGTATTCTGTAATTTCTTTCCAACGCTCCGGCTGGAAGATGGCAATATCATTTTCTTTTTTAAGCTTTCCGATTTTTTCAGAAATTTTCATTCTCTGCGCAAGCATTTCAATCAGTTGAAAATCGATATCAGAAATTAACGTTCTGTGTCTTCCCATTTCTCCTTCAAATCCTGCCAATCCGGAATTTCTCACTTTTAAGTTCCCGATTAATTCTGCCAGAACCTCCGGTGTAATCTGTTGTGCAGCATCACTCCAAGCTTCATCCGGATTGCTATGTGTTTCTATAATGGCTCCTTGGTAACCTACGTTTAAAGCTTCCTGTGTAATGTCCGCCAAACCTGTTCTGTTTCCGCAAATGTGTGAAGGGTCGATCAGCATCGGGATATTCGGGAACTGACTTTTAAAATCTAAGGCAATTTGCCAGTTCGGATTGTTTCTGTACTTTGTTTTCTGGTATGTAGAAAACCCTCTGTGAATAACTCCTAAATTGGTAATTCCCTGACCTAAAAGTCTTTCCAAAGCTCCGATCCACAAAGCAAGATCCGGATTTACAGGATTTTTCACCAACACGGTTTTGTCTGTTCCTCTCAATGCCTGTGCAATTTCCTGAACGGTAAAAGGATTTACCGTAGAACGCGCCCCGATCCAAAGAATATCTACATCTGCTTCCAAAGCTGCAAAAACGTGGTGTGCATTGGCAACTTCCGTCGCTGTTTTGAAACCGTATTCTTCCTTCACTTTTTTCAGCCAGTTCAGACCGATTACTCCTACTCCTTCAAATCCGTTCGGTTTTGTACGCGGCTTCCAGATTCCTGCACGGAAAACCGGAACATTGGCATTGGTTTCCCTGATTCTTTTTGCAATTTCCAGCATCTGTGCTTCACTTTCTGCACTGCATGGTCCCGCAATCATCATGGGCTGCTGGAATTCATTAATCCATTCGTTTTTTAAGTCTTTTAAATTCATATTTTTAATTTTACTATTATCGTTATTGTTCATATTCAAACACAAAAAAGCATTATAAAATTACTTTATAATTCTTTCTAAAAAATGCCGTTAAAATTTTTTAAAGGAATCAGGAAATAAGTAGAAATCTATAATTCCTGTAGATTTTTTTGAAAGAAATTTATACTAGCAGTACCAATAATAAAATCGATAATACGTTCTGAAATTTCTAAAATACGGAAAAGAAAAGCCAAATTGCCCGCTAAAGAATTCAGCAGGAGCAAATACAGATTGATATGACTTTATTAATTTTTCCAAAATAAACTATCTATTTCTAGATTTTCGGTTTACATTTTAACTGAAAAAGCTTCGTTTTGTTTTTCAATTATCTGACAAATATATAAATTTTATTTAAAAAAGAGTTTCATGTACCCTATTTTTTTAAAATAAAAATTGTGAAACTTTTTCTTAAAGATTTTTCTGCAGGAAAAAATTATTAAGGAACAAGAATTATGTTAAATCGAATTTCATCAGATCATCAAGATCTTTCAGCAAAGGATTTAATTTAACAAACTTTTCGAACTTCTTTCTTGGAGTCATTACTTCTACTTTCAGATTTTCGGCATCTCTTTTATATGCAACCTGAATGGAATGATTGTGAACTTTCGTTTTAAAATGATTAAAAAATTCACGGCTTACTTTATCAAACTCAGCTTTTGCAGAATCCGAAGGAAACAGAACGGTAATTTCATTTTCTCCGGATTTTATCATTTTGAAAGATTTAATGGCATTGAAAATAATGGCTTCTTTTCTCTGGAGCTGCTTGAGCAGTAAATTCCACTCTGCCTGAAGATCTGTTTCAGTAAAGTGATTTTGGGGAAGCTGTTCTGTTTTGGCTACAACTTTTTCTTCTACAACAGTTGTTTCTTCTTTGTTTAAAAAAGAACTGATGCTGAAACCTGAAGAAATTCCGGGTCTCGATAAAGGTTTCGAGGTTTTTTTGATTTCTGTGACAACGGGAAGTTCCGGACTTTCAGAAGGTTGCTCCTGTTTAGGTTTCTGTTCCTGAGTTTCCGTAGGTTTTACGGGGATTTTTACTTCCTGCTTCTCATTGAGAAACGGAGCCAGAATTATAAACTTTTTTTTTTAGCAACGTCTGAATTAGCCGTCAAAGAAGCCAATTGCATTAAAGCAATTTCTACCGTAAGTCTTGGATTTTTGGAATTTTTATAATTGACGTCTGCATGATTGCAAATCTCAATAGCATCGATGAGCTGTTGAGGATTCCATTTCTGGGCCTGTTCAACAAACTTTGTCTTGGTCTGTTCTCCTACTTCTATCAGATCAATTGTTGAAGTATTCTGCGCCATCATCAGATCTCTGAAATGACTTCCCAATCCTGCAATAAAAATATGAGGATCAAATCCTTTTTTCACAATTTCATTGAAAGCGGAAAGAACTTCGGGAATTTTATTTTCTTTTGCTAAATCTACAATTTTTAAGTACTGGTCGTAATCCAGAATATTTAAAACTTCTGCAGCTTTTGCCAAAGTAATATTCTTCTGGGAAAAAGTAGAGAGCCTGTCGAAGATGGAAAGTGCATCTCTTAAAGCTCCGTCTGCTTTCTGGGCAATAAGATACAACGCATCATCTTCATACTGAATATTCTCTTTCTGAGCGATATTTCTAAGATGTCCCTGAATGTCTTCAATTACGATTCTTTTGAAATCATAGATCTGACAGCGGGATAAAATGGTAGGAATAATTTTATGCTTTTCGGTAGTCGCCAAGATAAAAATCGCATGAGCAGGCGGTTCCTCAAGTGTTTTAAGGAAAGCATTGAAGGCTGCAGAAGACAACATATGAACCTCATCGATAATATACACTTTATATTTACCAACCTGAGGCGCAAAACGTACCTGATCGATCAATTCTCTGATATCGTCCACAGAATTATTCGATGCAGCATCCAACTCATAGATGTTGTAGGCAAAACCGTCTTCCGAAACAGATCCGTCCTTTTCATTGATCTTCCTCGCCAGAATTCTGGCACAGGTAGTTTTCCCTACTCCTCGAGGACCACAGAACAACAGAGCCTGAGCCAATTGATTTTCTTCAATAGCGTGTTCTAAAGTATCCGTAATATGAGACTGCCCAACAACAGTATCAAACTGCTGCGGGCGATATTTTCGTGCAGATACGATAAAATTTTCCATTGGTCAAAAATAAGAAATATTGTTGTAATTTAAAAATGAAATCCTTTTAAATTACTTTTAAAATAACTCTATTCTGGCAACAGTAAATTTTTCCCATATTATCTTTCTTCGTAAGCAAAATCGATGATTTCGGTAATCGCCTTTTCTATTTCCTTTCTTCCTTCATCACTTTTCAGGTCTATTCCGCAGAATACACTTGCATTGTGTGCTGTATAAAGGTTAAGGTAATAAGCTCCGGAAACCAGAAGTGCTGCGATGGCACGATATCTTGTAGCTTTATCCTTAAAATGCGGATCTACAATATTCGTGAAAAGCATTTCTCCCATTTCTTCTCTCTCATCGGCTACTTTTTTCAGGATCGGTTTGCTTTCAGATAATCCCCAAAGAATAATCTTCTGAAGTTCTTTGTTTTTCTTGATGTGCTCAAACTGATTAAGAATGGCAACTTTAGAAAGTTCTTTACCTCCGTCTGAAAAATCCACATGGATATTATCCTGGTTCATTTTGCTCCAGTAATCCTGAGATCTGATGTATTCGTCGATAAGCTTTTCGGTGCTTCCGAAGTATTCGTAAATTAATTTTTTATCAAAGCCTGCCACTGCTGCTATTTTACTCACTTTCAATCCTGAATACCCTTTGGTTCTCAGAATTTTTCCAACAGCAGCAAGCAATTTTTGTTTTGTTTTTTCTTTGTCCCGTATAGGGCCCTGTACAACTTTTCTTGGCATTTGTTATTTATTTTTTTGCAATATGCAACTTTTTATTGATATCCTCAAAGGCATTGAGGGTTTTATCAAGATGTTCTTTATCATGTGTTGCCGTTACACTCATCCTGATACGGGCATCTTTTCTGGCTACAGCAGGATAAATAATAGGATTTGTATATACTCCGTGTTCGAGAAGCATTCGTCCTACGTCGCCCGTGATATGCGGATCTCCGATCTTTACCGGAACAACTGCAGAACACGTAGTTCCGGTATCCAGTCCCAGATCATTAAGTCCTTTTTTAAAGTAATTGATGTTTTCCCAGAGTTTTTCTCTCCAGTGTGGCTCTTCATCAATCAGCTCAATGGCTTTTATAATTCCTGTAGCCGTGGAAGGAGGTGTGGTAGCTGAAAATATCTGCTGTCTGGACTGGAATCTTATAAAATTGGTAAGACTTTTATTCGCAATAACGTATCCACCAAGATTACCGAATGTCTTGCTGAATGTTCCGGTAATAATATCTACTTTGTCCAGAAGTCCCGTATCTTCAATGGTTCCTCTTCCTGTTTTTCCTAAAATGCCTACCCCGTGAACATCATCAATCATCAGGTAGGCGTTATATTTTTTTACTAATTTATAAATTTCTTCAATTGGAGCCGTATCGCCATCCTGAGAATAGACACCGTCTATTACAACGAGCTTTGTACGAAACTGCTTTTCCGATGTTTTCAAAATCTGTTCCAAAGCCTCCAGATTGTTATGCGGGAATGTTTTTCTGTTGGTAAGAATACATCCTTCATATACACTTGCATGAACTGCCATGTCTACAATCGCAATATCTTCTTTCTGCAGCAGGATTTGTAAAGTTGCACTATTTGTAGTGTATCCTGTTGTAAAAATTACGGCTTCGTCCTGAGAACGTCCAAAAAAAGACGCAATTTTAGCCTCCAAATCGTTGTGGTAAGAATAATACCCTCCGATAAGTGGTGTTGCCGCCGTTCCGGTTCCGTATTTTTCCACTCCTTCAATAGCTGCCTGCTTTACTTTCGGGTGCTGCGTAAACCCTAAATAATCACTTGTAACGAAGCTTACAAATTCTCTGGTTACGTTGTGAGTCCCTACATTCATCACAGAACTGCATCCTGTGTTATTCTGCAATCTGTAGTGATGCCGTCCGTTTGATTTCATGTATTCCAGAAAGTCGTAGTAAATGTCTGCACGCTCCATCATATCGAAGCCCGGAATATTTTCGAAATCCTTGAAAGTTGCTGTTGAAAAGTTAATGTCCATCCTTAATTTTGTTAGCTGTTTAATGTTAAAACAAATATAGTATTATTTTAAAAAAGTATAAATTTATTTTCTATTAAAATTTATTATGCATAAAATATTTGTATTAAATAATCTTAAAAAACATTCATATCTATAAAATAATTGAAATATTAACAAAAAAAGAATAAAACAAAAAGTTTCACAATCACTTAAAAATTAAGCAATTAATAATTATGTGTGTTTGGTAATGATTTGGTAAAGAAAATTTACAACTTTTACAGCAAATTGTCATTGAAAATCAGAAATAAAAAAAGGCTGAGATCTATTTTTTTGGGAACATTAGAGTCAGCCTTTCTTAACATTTGTCCTTTTAGAATGTACCGTCCACTTATTTTAAAGCTAAATCATTTAATTTAGTCTTTAAAAGATTTCATTAAAAGAAAAATTTTAATCTTTCAATCAAATTCACCCTTAATGGAATTATAACAAATATAAATATTTTTTTAACATAAATTAAGATTTCTAAATATTATTTTAAGAAAAATAATTTGAACGTACCACAATATTATCAACGATAAACAATAAACTCAACAAAATATTACACATATTCAGTATTTTATTACAAATTTTCAATACATTTAACGAAGCGATAAAAATTGGTTAGATATTTGAATGGTAAAAATTAACAGCCAACGCTATTGTTCACCTATTCACTTAAAGTAATTATTATGATTATTCAGTACTCTTTTCTTACAGACTACATCATCGGTATGATGAGAAAGTCTTTTACCATACCCGTCAATTGATCTGCAATTATCATCATCAGGTGTTCCGAAACTATTTTCAATTAAAAAAACTTCCACTATCATGATTTTTGAAGAAAACCATTCTGTATTGCAGGATAACCACAATCTTTCCTATGTAAAAAATGTGATCAATTTTCACGGAGATAAATCTTTTATTCTTAATTCTTTGCAAAAGATTAAAAACAATACGATCTGTAAAATAAAAAGAAAAACCATCAATAAACTGATTAAAGAATACACGCATCACCTTAATCAATATATTGAAAATGAAGATATTAATTCAAAACCGGAGAATTATGAGCTTTCGCCTGTGTACGCAAGACAGTCGTATGAAAAAGTGTTAAAAGAGGATGAATATCTGCAGAAAGTTTTAACTTTTTTAGTGAATCAGTGAGAGTCTTTCTTCCTCCAGATCAATTTTTACGAGATGTCTCCGGATAAGATCTTCATCAAAATGCTGCTTTTTGTCGTAGTTTTGCTCAATCAGCCATGCTCTTTGCGCATTGAGAATATCCAGATAAGCGTCTTTGATTTCGGAGGATAGTTTAATATCGGGCTCTTTTTCCACTTTTCCTCTCCATTTTTCATGAATCTGCTGCAAAAACATACTCTTTTCCAGTAATTCGCTATGATTTTTTCTGAGATGCTCTAAAGTCATTTTCGCCATTTCACGACGGATCAGCTCTTCCGCTTCGTCTTCAGGAAGGTGATCGTTGTAGGAAGGTATTTCCATTTTTCTAATGAGATAAGGAAGCGTAAGTCCCTGAACCAGCAATGTTGTTAAAATGACAATAAAAGTAATGAACAAAATTAAATTCCGCTGAGGAAAATCCGGGCCATCGGGATAGAGTTTTACGGGAATTGAAAGCGCTGCTGCCAAAGACACCACTCCCCTCATTCCGGTCCAGCCCAACAGAATCGGAGCTTTAAATCCGGGACTTCTGTTGTCTGCAACGGTAATGAAGTTTCTGGCAATTAAAGTGACCACTACTGCTCCGTAAGCCGACAGAATTCTTACCACGATCAAAACCGCAGTTATAAGCAATCCGTATCCTACCGCAGCGTAAATACTTACTTCTCCCAAACCTGAAGTAATTTCCGGAAGATCCAGACCAATAAGAATAAAAACCAGACCGTTGAGTACGAAAGACAGACTTTCCCAGACATTCAGCCCCCGTAAACGCGACGATGTACTGAGAAAGCTATGACGGTTATTGGAAAGCAGCAACCCTCCGCTTACAACGGCTAAAACGCCTGAGCTGTGCGCTTCTTCCGCTGCAATATACATCAAATAAGGTGCAACAATGGTAAGAATTGTGTCCATATTGGCATCTGTAGGAAGCAGTTTATGTCCTTTCATGAACAGCCAGCCGATGATTAACCCGATTCCGATTCCGCCAATCAGCATCCACGAAAAGCTGAAAACCGCATCCTGCCAAATGAACTGTCCGGTTGCAACCGCAATCATCGCAAAACGGAAAATGATTAAGGAAGATGCATCATTCAGAAGACTTTCTCCTTCCAGAATAGAGGACAGCCTTTTCTGGACTTTTACAAATTTCAGAATCGCTCCTGCACTTACCGCATCGGGCGGGGACACAATTCCTCCGAGTAAAAATCCTAAAGCCAGTGAAAATCCGGGAATAAAATGATTGGCTACAAAAGCAACCGTCGTTGCGGTAAGAAATACAACAACAAAGGCAAAACTTCCTATAATCCGCCTCCATTTCCAGAGCTCTTTCCATGAAATTGCCCACGCTGCTTCATACAGCAAGGGTGGAAGAAAGATAATAAAGATAAGTTCGGGATCTATTCTGATGACCGGAACGTTGGGAATAAAACTGATTAACAATCCTGCCACAACCAGCAATACAGGATAGGCTACCCTGATTTTGTTGGCAATCATAATGATAAAAACAATGGCAATGATTAAGGAGAGATAATAAGGAAAGTTTTCAAGCATTCTAAATTTTTTCAATACTAAAGGTACGTATTAAAGTGAAAATTTTAAATGAAAAAATGGTAGTTTAATCTAAAATTCAAACAAAATCAATTAAAAATTGAATATCCTTTATTATTCATCATGCTTGATTTTACTGTAAAGCAGCACGTTTTTTTTATGCTAAAAGCTTTTTAAGTTCGCAAATGCGTTTGACTCAATAAAGAAACCTATTTTTTACATTTATGATAAATTGCGCTCAATCCCATAAAAAAACGAACGTTTTAAAGATTTAAAAAATTTCATCAAATTAGCAGATAAAAATAACTCCATAATTTTTTGCTTGATTTTTTAAGCACATCATGAATATTTCAGAAAAAGCAGACAGGAAAAGCAGACGGTTTTACTACATCAAACTGTGTATATTTTTATCGGGACTTTCGGTATTTGCGCAGCTTTATCTTTTTCAGCCGTTATTACCAATGGTTGCGGAACATTTCCATACGACGGTTGGAGACAGCTCTCTGTTGGTTTCTTCTTCAACGATCGGAATGGCTTTGGGGCTTTTCTTTTTTGCATTCCGCGCAGACAGTTTTTCGCGAAAGAAACTGATGGTTTTTTCTCTGATTGTATCGGCAATTTTAACCATCATTTCAACATGGATTCCGAGTCTACCACTCCTTATCATTATTGGAATGGTAAAAGGTTTTGTAATTTCCGGTGTTTCTTCGGTGGCTCTGGCTTATCTTACGGAGGAAGTTGAAATCTCTGTGGTGGCTTTGGCAATCAGTATGTATCTCAGCGGAAACACCATCGGCGGCATGAGCGGAAGGATTTTGGCAACTCTTCTCGCAGGAGAATTCGGATGGAGAAATGCTGTTTTAATGATCGGGATTCAAAGTCTGATTTTGGGACTGGTGTTTTGGAAGCTTTTTCCGGATTCAAAATTTTTCAAGCCTCAGAAAACAGATTATCATTTGAAAATGAAGCAGATGAAAAGACTGATCCGTGATTCTTATATATTGCGTTTGTATTTCATTGCCGCTTTATTAATGGGAACTTTTGTGAGTGTCTATAATTATATGACGTTCCGTTTAGAATCTGAACCGTTTTCTTTAAGTCATGTTTTTATTGCATTTATTTTCCTGATGTATACTTTCGGAGTTTTGGGAACCATGATAACCAGCAGACTGTCTGCAAGATTTGAAAAGAGATACATTCTGAAGGGTTCGATTTTCTTTTTATTAGCGGGACTTGTTCTTCTTCTTTCTGAAAACATTTATATCGTTGTTTTCGGACTGGGATTGTTTACTTTATGCTTTTTTGCTGCCCATACTATGGCAAGCCAGATGACGGCGCTGCATGCGAAAGAAGGAAAATCTTCCGCAACTTCCATCTACTGGCTTTTCTATTATTTCGGGTCGAGTTTTCTGGGAAGCGGAACCGGATATCTGCTCCACTCTACTTCATGGAATGTTTTTATTGGTGTATTAATTTCAGTCATTATGATCGCATTCGCATTAACTATTGAACATAAATCTCTGAAAACTGAATAATTAAATTTTTCGATTTAACATAATATACCACACAAATACCACAAATTTAACTTTCTGAAATATTGTTTAAAATTTTTAATTTAATTTAAAAAATTGATTATCAATTATTTACAATAAAAATAAAAATCATTCTTAACAATAGTTTAATTATTATTCCAAACATAAGGCATAGTATTTGCAAAACTTCTTACACAAGGCATTCACTAACCTTAGAATAATAACATAAACACCCACAAAATATTATGAACGTTGCAGATTTAAAAATTAAAAATCTAGTGGAATATAAAAATCAGATTTATACCATTACTGAAATATTCCAGAATGATGAAAAAGATTATTTTGTACAGATTGAAAATGATTTTCACAGTTTTTCTGTTCCGGCAAAATCAATCAAACCCATTCAGATTACTGAAGAATGGCTGGAAAAATTCGGATTTTCAAGAACTTACAGCTCTGAACAGCGTATTCGTTATGAAAGACCGGAAACCTTCATTAAATATGATTTTGATCTAAGTTCCAGAAAAATTGTAGAAGGTCTGAAAATCTACGGGAATTCTATCAGATGTAAGTACATCCATGAATTTCAGAATATTTTTTCTTGTCTTTTCGGCAAAGAACCCACTTCCATAAGTTATGGACTGATGCACACCGAATCTTAATAATATATACTTTCATTAAAAAACCACAACTTTCGGGTTGTGGTTTTGTCTTTTTATTCCTCTTCCAATACTTCTTCCAAAGCTACAGGATCTGCTTCTTCCTGATATTGCTCCCACTCTTTTTCGAGCTGCTTATTGGTTTTCATTTCCTCTTCAAGTTTTAATGTTTCGCGATATTGTCTGGCTTCTGCGGTAAGAGTCCATTTGCAGATAATTCCGGTATCTTCCAGATAATTTTTAATATCGTTAATTCCAAGTCTGAAAAATTCTTTCCGCGGATTGATTTTATTAAGCTGATTCTTTAAAAACTTTTTGTGAAGCTGTCTTTCCAAAGCCGGAGCATCATCGGAATAAATCATCGCATGAACATCAAATTCAAACGGCACACTTGCATCGCCAAGTTCACGAACACGATCCAGCGGTTCCAGACGTCTTGTCATCCCGATTTTATAAACATCCTCTCCAAATGATCCTACATTTGAAATAATATAAACATTTCCGGAACGCGTTTGCTGAGCCATAGAAATTGCTCTTTGATTTTTTTCTTCCGCAACCATTAATTTACCCTGAAGTTCTTCGAGTTTCTGCTGGAAGATCAGTCTTTGCTCTTCATTAGCTTTTGCAACCTGCGATTCGGCTTTTTCAATCAGTCTTTTCAACGTTAATTCTTCTTTTTCGGCATCTTTTATGGCTTTTTCATATTCTCTTCTTGCTTTTTCTTCCTCCCTCATCTGTTCCCTGATCTGTCTTTGCTCTTCCTGTTCCTGCCATTTCAGCTCCTGAGCAATAACCGCCCATTTCAGTTCTTCAAGACGGGCTTCGTGGTATTCTACCGAAATTCTGGCTTTTCTGAACGCTTCTCCGTTAAAATTAACCAACTGAAAAGCATCATCAATTTTCTGTTTAAGAATTCCGTAATTGTCTTTTTTTACTGAATTTAAAATGGTTTCAACTTTTCCGTTGTAAGCATCGATTACAAAGTCTATGGCGATATTTCTTCTGAATTCATCCATATATTCGCAGATTCCGGCTTGTCGGCTTGTGATCATTAATTTGTTATTCTGTCGAAGCTTTTTAAGATTTTCTCCGGCTTCTTTGTGGCTGAATTCTTCGGCAAGATCATCCAGCAAAGTGTAAGAAGGTACGATATATTCGTTTCCGTAGCCTTTTATTACATTTTTCATTGCTTTTATTCTGTCGGCAATTTCATTGGCTTCTCGTAAACTTCTGTAAGCATCACCTCCGATGGCAAGTGCTTTGTCTTCAGCATTATCGATAATTCTTTTGGATTCTCTTACTGCATTTTCATACAGCAGTTCAACTTCTCTAGTTCTTTTTTCTACAAGTTCCTTTGCCATTCTTCTCGACTCCTTCGCCTGAAGCTGCGCGTTATCCAGTTCCGCCTGTGCTCTTTCTTTTAATTTTAAACTGTCCCTTTCTGCTCTTTTCAGAAGATATTCGCATTCTACCTGAACGTTAATAATATCCTGATATTTGCTTAAAGCATCGTTTTGATTCTTTAATTGAATATTCTTTTCATCCACCGAACGTTTTTCAATCTGCAGATTAGAAAAATCGGCTCTTATTCTCTGGATTTTGTCCTGCAAAGATTTTTTGTCTGAATTGAGGTTTGAAATCTCATTTCTGAGCTGATTGATTTCTTTCTTAAGATTTACAATTTGAGCTTCTTTCTCGGAAGCCTGTTTTTTATTCTTACCTGATTTGCTGAATGCAAAAATCAGCAGACCCAATAAAATAATGATGATTAAAATTTCCATATAATTAAATGAATTTTTGATTATCAGATGGAGCAATAATACATCTTTAGAATGGCTGTTCCTTACGGTTTTCCATAATTCCATAAAAAAGTTAGGCTTCAAATCTTCGATTTGAAGCCGAAACACACCATCTAAAAAAAATATTATGCCTCCGCATATTCCCATATTCCGGAAACAGAAAGTATTTCCAGTCCCGGTTGTTTTTCGCCATAACTGAAAATTCCGATATATTTTGTAGCACAGGATTCGCAGTCTGTCCCGAAGTACAACGTCGGTAAATCATTAAATGTAAATTCTCCGGCATGAAGCATATTCTTTTGTGTCTCTTTTATCATTGAATCCTTAAGTAAATTATTGATAGATAGAATTTTATTTTCATGATAGAGTTGAAAAACCGGAAACCCTGATTCGTAAGGAGTAATGTTCACTAGATTTTCATGAGTACAGTTGCAGCAGATGAATTTCAGTTCCGCAGACGGACTGATTTCATCATTGATAAACGTATCTTTCGGAATAATTGCCTTATTTACGATCTGTATTTTCTTCGTTATTGCGTACATTTTCAGTTAAATTTATTGAATCACCATTCCAACCGCTGAAGGATAATTTCCGCTCGGACTTTTCTTTATCGTTATCTTAATATAACCTTCCTGCGCAAGCTTATTCCATGTTTTTGTATATCCGGTTGAAGGATCAAGAGGAATTTTCCACATCGTCTGTTTCCCTTTTCCAACCTGCCCGAACCACGGAATAATGTCTGCCGTTTGTCCCTTGAAAGGTAGCAAATTATTCAAAACTTCTATTTCATAATAGAAATCATAGGCGTTTTCCGGTTTGTTAAGGGCGCGTTGAGCAAAAGTGTAAACATAGCCATTGATGATCGGACTGGTAAAATTCCCTCCCAGAGTCGGCGCTCCGGTTCCGCTGTACGTTCCTATTGCTCCGCTGTAGCGGTCGTATTTTTGTCCAGTGGTGAAATCTGTATTATCCACAATATTATAACCTCCGTTTGCAGGCGGCCAACCTCCGTTCAGATTATTCGCTTTAAAAACAGATTCCAGTTCGCTCCATTTTCCCTGCCTGTATAAATCGTAAATCTGATTTCTTAAAGTCTGGTTTACCGTATTCGAAGGATCGTAAGTGGCGGCGAGTTCATCTGCATTTTTATAAAACACCGTGGTTACTTCACTGGGTGCATTTTCATCTTCAATAGTTGAAGAACTGCACGCTACAGAAAACAGGACAACCGACAGAAACGAAATGTAATTGAGTAGTTTTTTCATATATTTCAATAATTATTAATTTTAAAAATGTAAAAGCAAAAAACAGCCTCACAGATCTTTATGAGGCTGTCCATTACTAATTTAATTTCATATCCCAACCTCTTTAAATTCTTTTTTTCCAAAACACAGAATCGCTCCAGCGCTGTTCTTTCTGATAAAAAAATGTCTTTGTTCTGAGATAATTATGATAAATGCTATTAATGTTTTCCTGATAACTTAAAAAAGTATTGTCGTGTCCGGAATCTGCATCAATAATTGCTTTTGCGGCATGACATGCAGAACTTATGGCAAACCCGATTCCCATTGATGAAATAGGATCAAATGAAGCCGCTGCATCTCCCACCGCCAGAAAATTTTTGCTTGAACTGATGTCTGCAATCTGCGAAAATGCATTTTTCACCCAGGGTTTTCCTTCGGAAGCAGCCTTCGAGATTTTATGCTGAATATGTTTTGTCTTTGATAATAATACTCCAGTTTTCAGTATTTTCGAGCTTTTTTCTTTAATAATCTGTGCGTCGGAAAAAAAAGTAAGCGTCATTTTATGATTCGGCAGAGAAGCACAGTACCACCAACCGTCTTCAATAGATTCTATAATGATATTCTGTTCAATCGTCTGATATTCATCAAAATAAAAAAATCTTCCGATCGCAGCAAGTTCGTCATATCGTTGTGACTGAACTCCTATTTTCCGGCATACACTTCCCATTCTTCCGGTCGCGTCAATCAGATAATCTGCTTTTATGGTGAAATTTCCTTTGGTTTCATGTTTTACATCTACCGTCCAGTGATGGTTTTCATCCTGATCAAAAGACAGACATTTCGTTCTCGGAAAAATAATTCCTCCCTTTTCAGAAACATTTTTCAGAAGCAGATAATCGAATTCCTCCCGGTTCAGCTGAAAACTTTCGGTTTCGGTATTAAAGATAGAATCACGAACCATCAGTCTTTCGCTTCCCCAAGCTGCCGTACTGCTGTGTCCCTGAATAAAATTATTCTGATCGAAAGCTGTTTTTTCGATTCCCATATAGCTGAGAAGATCAAAAATACTTGAGTTCACCTGTTCCCCGATTTTTACAGATTCCAGATCGGTTTCTTCTACAATAACTATTTTCAGGTCAGAATATTTAAGCAGACTTAAAGCGGCGGAAGTCCCAGCTGGACCTCCACCGACAATTAATACATTAGTTTCTAACAAGTTTTGCATTTTATCTTCTGTTTCGCGTTCCGGAACGAGGTAAAGGCATACGGTCTGCTGCAACAGCAATCTCTTTAAATCCTACCTCTTCCAGATGTTCCATCATCATTCTTCCTTTTTCACTTCTTTCGGTAACCACCTGCGTTTTCTTTTCGATATAGAAAACCGGAATTGTGGTCTCATCATCCTCTTCGTTTCCGCTGATCTCACTTACAGGAACATTTTCATATGTAAATATTTCGTTATTTCTTTCAGTTTCCACAAAGAATGGGAAACCGGCGCTGTGAGAATTTTTATCTCTGATAAATCCTAGCGCGTACCAGTACTGAACCATCTGCGTAAAACTGTTGATTCCACGCGCATAATTCATCTGCTGTCCTGCAGGAACATTGGTCGCCGACTGACCTTCAGCCGTAAATTCGCCAACCAGAACATCCCACGGACTTTGAGGCGGCCACCAGTAAGAATAGTACGTAGGAGGAAGCGGCGCTGCCGGAGAACCCGCTTTATTCACAGACGGATCTGTAAAGTTGATTAGCTGAATCGTACACTGGAAGAAATCCGCCTGCCAAGGACAAGCCATTCTTTTGGTAAGATCTCCCGGTTCGCAGCCTCCGCCTTCGCACTCATCACGAGAAGGCGTTAAACCCTGCGCTGCATATTGCTGTTCGTTTCCGTACTGTAAAATTCTATAAGGATTTGCATAAATAATAGGATTCTGTAAATTCCATGTTACTTCAATTCCCGGACACATCGGAAGTCCTACACAATTTCCTACACTTGCTGCATCCATAGCATTTACAGGATATTGTTCGTAATTCGGATCGCTTACAAAATTTCCGTCCGCCCACTGCTGCATCAGGAAAAGCTGTGTTTCATCCAGTGCCATGAATTTCATGATATTAATATTGCTCACCGAGTTGCTTCCTGAATTTAAAGGCATCATCGGGAAAATATCGGTTCCGTTTTCTTTCAGAAGCTGCTCCTGAGGTAAATTAGGAGGAACCGATGGCTGAGCATCATTTTGTCTGAAATATGAAAAATAATTCTGCCTGTTTTGGCGGTTTGCCTCAGAATTGTCTGTAAAATCAAAAATATTGCTGGTAAAAGCCATCATCGACTGTACATTGGCAACCCATTGATATTTGCTGATTCTGTTGATAATCGGTAAAATATCTCTCTGGAAATTTGCCTGAAAGTTCGGATTATAATTTCCGTTGCTGTACATTTCAGGAACCAGATTGAAATTTCTTACCCCAACATCGAACATCGTATCGCTTAAATTTGAAATATTCACAATTTCCGGTGCGAAATCCGGTGATCCGATCACAACCCATGCCGTGAGAGAAACCGAAGGCGTTCCGTCATTAAAGTTTACCGTACAGTAAACAGGTCCGTCCGAAATATCGTCGTGCCATGTACTGGAACCACCATAACTTGTTAGAGGTAAATTTCCGCCCGCATGACCAAAACCTCCCAAAACAACCAGTCTTCCCGAATTATCCGTGAGAAGATCTCCCAACGTAACCACCGGAACTCCGTATAAAACTTTCTGTGGAGGATATTGCGCAGGATAACCTGCAGGAACATTGTTCTGATCGAATCCTATCGAACTTTGTTTACCGGAAATGGTTCTGGGTCCCGGATCTACGATTAAAGTTTGTCTGTCATTCTGCGGCACATCAGGATTTCTAAAAGGAATTTTCTGATTTTCGTAGCTGTTTTCCTGACCGTACAACAGATTTCCCTGAAGCTCGCTGTACTGATACCACGCTGCTTTTTTGTTTGCCAAATGCACCGTCCATTCGATAGAAGCTACATTCGGAGTGTCTAGGGTGATTTCTTCTCCTGTGTCTGAAAGGATTTTAAAAGGCTGTCCCTGTCTTTTGATAAGACCTGCAGCATCTTTAAAGGAAGTAATTGGACCTAAGGAATTCCCGTTGTTATCGGCATCAAACGGCAAACCACCGATGGTGTCCGGAGACAGGCAGATTTCAGTTGTGCTATTCCCTAATCGGGCAACACCTACTGATGGGTGAATTGATAGATTCATGGTTTAATTATTTAGTTTTCCCTACTCTGTTATTGGCTTTTCGGTTCCGCCTTTTATAAATGGTTGTTCAGTTTTGTTTAAAATATCACTCCTAAAACGAGCAATTATTTCGATGATAAATTTAAAATATTTTTCTCATATATTGGTGAAATTATTATAAATAAATTGAAAACTTTAAATTAACAACAATCATAAACAGTTTAACATTATTAATTAAACGTTTAATAAGCAAAAAACCTTCGGATATAAAATCTGAAGGTCTAAATTATTATAAATGAAAGTTTTAATTGATGTTTAAATAGTCTTTAATTACTTTCAGGACTCCAAAATGATCATTAGAACCGGCTTCAAAACTTGCCGCTTTTTTTACCAGAGGATGCGCATTCTGCATCGCATAAGAATATTTTGAATTTTCAAGCATCTGAATATCATTCATATAATCTCCAAAAGCCATAGTCTGCTGTGGAGTAATATCCAAAGCTTTCTGCAGTTTTTCCAGTGCCATTCCTTTATTGATATTCTTGTTCATGATATCCAGCCAATACTGACCGGAAACCACTACCTCCAAATCATATTTTTCAAAATCTTTTAATACAGGATAAACGTTTAATTCCGAACCACCGGAATGATATACCGCAACTTTAAAAATACTGTCATCAATTTCCTGCGTAAGATCTTCTCTCCGCTCGTTATCTGTATAAAACTGGGAAACATAATCAATAAAATCCTGATTCTCGGTTTCAAAATATGCTTTTTTCTTCCCCGACAAAACTGCCGTTGCTCCGGGAATTGTTCTGATCTCCGCGATAATTTCCATAATGTATTTTGGATCAAGTTTATCCGCAAAAAGCTCCTCGTTCTTATAAATGACGTAACCCCCATTTTCTGCTATGAAAGCCATTTCATTTTCGATTTCCCCAAAATATTTAGTAATTCCCAACATCTGTCTTCCGCTCGCAGGAACAAATAAAATATTTCTTTTTTTCAGCTCTTCATATATTTTCGGAAATTCCGGACTTACTTCATGGGAAGAATTCAGGAACGTTCCGTCCATATCTGTCACAATCATTTTAATATCATTCATAAAAATATTTTACTGTAATTCTAATTTATAATACAAAGATATTGCTATTGTTTTAAATTACAGGTTCTCAATTTTACGAAATGGTTAACAGAAAATCATATTGATAAATTTCGATTGATAAAATCGTTTATTTTACAACAATCATCAAAACAAAACATTTACTTTTGAAAGATTCTAAATAAATATCATTTATTCTAACTAATGTGAAAAATATATAACTTTATCATCAGAAATTAGATAAACCAATTTACCGGAAAAAAATTATCTAAAACTTTAACCATAAATTCAACGAGATGATTATCAACAAAATCTTCAACGTCGACGATTATTATTACGACGTGTTCATGGCGATTTCAGAATCCCTCACCGGATTTTCCGTGAACGAGCTCCAATCTACAGGCTTAGCCGAGATTTATTACAAGTACATTCTCAACCAGATTGAAACTGCCACTTTTATTGAATTTCTGAATATTTCTAAAAATGTTCTGGAAAATTCGGCAAGTCAGGATCAGCTGAAAATTGCGATCACCGCAGAAATTATTGCCAATCCTGCAACTCAGGAAATTGCCCAGAGTTTAATTACCCTTTGGTATATGGGAACCTGGGAGGGCGCTTACGTAAACGACAGATCTTACAAAGAAGGTCTTGTATGGACGGTAATGCATGCGCATCCGCCGGGAGCAAAACAGCCGGGCTTTAAATCTTGGGAAACAAAACCTGTAAACAGCAACTCATGAATCAGACAGAAAAACCTCAGCAAAAGAAAGATGTAATCATCGTAGGAACAGGAATCGCCGGATCTTTGATTGCCAAACTTTTAACAGATCACGTTTTTGATGCCGATGCAAAAAAAATGATCCACCGTTCCGAAACGGACGACTCCAAAACGTATAAAGAACTATCGATTCTGATGTATGAAGCGGGGCTTGAAGCCGGAATAGAACTCGATTCTGCCACTTCAATGGTTACTTACAACGATTACATCCGTAAGTTTTACATAGAAGAAGCCAAAGTTCCGAATTCACCGTATCCGAATCTGAAACAGGCTCCCTCTCCGAATGTTCTGGATATAGAGCCGATTGTTCCGCCGTTTCCGGATAAAAAAGGTTATCTGGTACAGTTCGGTCCGATGCCTTTTGCAAGTGATGCCATTCGCGTAGGAGGCGGAACCACACTTCACTGGCTCGGAACTACCCCAAGAATGCTTCCGAACGATTTCCGACTGAAGGAACAATACGGCAGAGCCATGGACTGGCCGATTGATTATGAGACGTTAAAGCCTTATTATGAAATGGCTGAATTTGAGATCGGTGTTTCCGGAAACGTTGCAGCGCAGGAATATCCTATTAAGGAAAGTATGGAAGAATATTACGGTAAAAATTATGTTTTTCCGATGGAAGAAATTCCGCAGAGTTATATGGATCATCAGATTATTAACGGATTGACAGGAACTTCGGTTCAGCTTAACTTTGAAGAATATCCGATAATGCTTGTTCCGTCTCCGCAGGGAAGAAATTCTACCCCGAATATTGCTTACGGAACATCCAAAATAGTGAAAGCTGAAGCATCAGAATCGGGATATACTTTAACTTTAAAAAATATTGAGAGCGAAGAATACAAAGCTTTAGGAGCTGTATGGAATCCTTATATGGGAGAACGCTGTGAAGGAAATGCATCCTGCGTTCCGATCTGTCCCGTTCAGGCAAAATACAACGCTCTGAAAACGCTGAAAAAAGCTTTATATAAAGTTAATAAAAACCAGAATCTTCAGAGAAATCATAATATTCAGGTTCAGGCACAAAGCGTGGTGTACAAACTGAGTGTAGATGTGGCAGATCAGGAAAAAATCTCTAAAGTTCACATCCGAAGATATATTTCAAGAGAGAAAACAGAGTTTGTAGAAGAAGTTATAGATACGAACGAAACGATCGTTATTCTTGCTGCCAATGCTTTTGAAAACCCGAAAATTCTTTTAAATTCAAAATACACTGTTTTCGAAAACGGGCAAAATGTTGAAAAAACTGTTGCCAACAGAAGCGATCAGGTGGGAAGAAACCTGATGGATCATATGGTAATGCTTACTTGGGGATTATTCCCGGATCCTGTTTATTCTTACAGAGGTCCCGGTTCCACAACCAACATTTCGTCTTTCCGTGACGGAAATTTCAGAAGCGAATTTTCTGCCTGGATCTCTCCTCTTGACAACTGGGGATGGAGCTGGCCGGCTTCTTCTCCAGGATCAGATCTTTCAGATTTTTTAAATGACGGGCTTTTTGGAGAAGAACTAAAAGATGCATTAACGCACAGACTTTCCAGACAGGTGCTTTTCCATTTTGAGATCGAGCAGCTTCCGAATCCGGATAACAGAGTAACTATTAACGACCAGTATCTGGATGTATTGGGAATTCCGCGTCCTGTTATCAATTACGGGCTTACAGAATACGAAATGAGAGCAATGGAACAGGCAAAATTAGCTTCCGACCAAATGTTTGCAAGACTGGGTATTGAAGATTTCACCAAATACAATGCGACAGATAATAATACTTTTGTATATAATAATGTAAGATATTCATATAACGGAGCCGGACATATTGTAGGAACCCACAGAATGGGCGACAATCCGGACGACTCTGTAACAAACAGCTATTGCAAATCGTGGGATCATCCGAATCTATACATTGTAGGAGCCGGAAATATGACAACTTTGGGAACTTCCAACCCTACTCTTACTTTATCCGCATTCACCATCCGTTCCGTAGAATCTATTCTGAAAGATCTGGAAAACATATTAAAATAGAAAACATGAGACAAAGACTAATCAATAAAACAGAACCTCAGGAAAACAGCAGCCTTCTAAGAAGTTCTTCAGAAAAAAATACCATTGTAGACGAAGCCATTTCTTTACAGTCGTTATTATTCGACAACACAAACAGCAAAGAAAACTGGATTGAAGGAATAAAATACCACAGTAAAAATGTAACCAATCTTTTGCTTAACAACCAGATTGATGCGTTTAATGGGTATCTTAGATCACAATTTGGCGGTGAAGTTCCGGAAATTAATCCGACCGCAGATTTCTCCGGAGAAAAGGCGTTTCAGGTAAAAAAAGGATTAGAGAATCTGGATTACCGCCCAATTTTACAGGATTTGCTTCAGACTGCGATTTTAATCGAGCATTCCACAATTCCTCCGTATTTAACGGCTTTATATTCTATTAAAGACGGAACGAATATTCTTCCTTCACAGATCATCCGAAGTGTAGCGGTTGAAGAAATGCTTCATATGATTATGGTTTGCAACGTGATGAACGCAGTAAGCATTCAGCCTTCGGTAAACAGACCGCAGAATTATCCTAATTACCCGATGAAACTGCCATTGAATGTGGATTTCTACGTAGGTCTGGAAACATTCTCATCCAACAGCATTGCAACCTTTATTGCCATCGAAAGTCCGAGCAATCCTTTAGTAAAAGCACCGAAATATGATTATGACGCACAACCGGAAGCCATGCTTTCAAGAGGCGCCGTTCAGGAAAATAATTTATGGACCTTGGAAAACATGAAGGATTTCATCATGAAAAATGTTCATACGATTGGAGAATATTATGATGTAGTGTTCTTTTACATTGTTGTATTCCAGATTATTGCTTATTATAAAGCAAACGGAAAACTACCGCAGACTTTTGAAGAATTAAATAAAGGCGGAATTTTTACTGGAGATCCCGCAAAACAGATCCGTCCGGAACAATACTACGGAAGCGGTGGAAAACTGTATCCTGTTGATGCATTAGAAGGTGTTATTCTTGTTTTTCAGGAAATTAAAGGACAAGGAGAAGGCGCGGATGATTCTATTTTCGATGTAGATCCTTCACAGTTTGAGGAAGGTGCGGAACTGGCTCATTATTTCAGATTTAAGGAAATTTTCCATGAACATTTTTATTTAGGGGGAGATTACAGACCGTTCACCGACGAAAACGGAATGATGCCTGTAACCACTCCACCGGTTGGAAAACCGCTTCCTGTTGACTGGAACGCAGCGTATCCGATGAAACCGAATCCTAAAATGTCAGATTACCAGTCGAATCCGCAGTTATTTGAACAGGGAAAACAATTTAATGTTACGTATAAAAAGTTATTGGATGCGATTCAGGCTGCCGTAGAAGGACATTCTGAAGAACTGGCAAAATCCATCATGTATATGTATGCATTAAAAGAGCAGGCAATCGGATTGATGAGTCAGCCATTGACTTCCCAATATAATGCAGGACCAACTTTTGAGTATCCTGCGAACTAAAAAATGAAAACAAAAAGCCCGTTTTTTATAAATGGGCTTTTCAATAAAATTTTAATAACCAATTTACCATGAGCAATCAATTACCTCCAATTCCGAAAGGATTCGGACTTCCCTTCTATTACGCAACACTTTTTAATTTCGAAGTTGCCTTTCTTGTTGACCGCGAAAAAGTTTTAAAATACCTTGAAAATACAGGGCTTACCGCTTCGAATTTTGACGGAAAAGCTATCGTGAGTTTTAATTTTCAAAATTATACAGGGCAATTTCCTAACGGAGCAAGCACAACTCAGGAAATAGAATTGAATATTGTCTGCTATCCTGAATCTCAAAAAGATACCGTGGCTTTTGTTACCGCAGAAGAATATCTTAGAGGGGAAGAACAAACAAAATTAATGGGACATAAACGCGTTCATGTTCCCTGCGATGCAGATATGGCGATACAGGCCGGAATAGAACTGTTCGGAGAGCCGAAATTCAAAACAACTTTTACCATCAATATTCCTTCCCTTAACGTTCCGGGACAAAATACATGGACAGTAACCTGCAACGATCCTGAAAACAGCGAAGAAACTATTTTCACCTGTAAAGCAGATGTCGCAGATCTTATTCCTGAAATGTCGGCTTTTTCGCCCATCACAGAATACGGACAGAATGAAGGAAAACTGATTGGCTGCCGTTGGAATATTCTGCAGCCTACCAATTTATATTTCTTAAATGCCGAAGAAAGCAGCAAGCGTGTAAGCATGGAATATGGAAACTCCGAACATCCGATGAAAAAAGATATGGAAATCCTTATCGGAAATACTCCCGCTTTTGCAGTAAGAACAAGCATGTCTGCTCCGGCAGCCATTCAGACAAGAGCATATTATATTTAATGAAAACAAAAAACTTTAACCATAAAAACCCATTATTATGAATTTAGAAAGTAAAGTAAGAGGCTTAACTTTGGGAGCACAGGTTCTTCCGTTACACAAAGTCGCATCATCAGATTTGGGAGCTCTGGCTCCTCTTGTCGGTGTCTGGGAAAACATTCAGATTCCGGGAAGTGAGGCTCCTTCGGGCTGGAACACCATTTCCGTACCGGGACAGGACACGGGTTTTGTTTTCGAGGTCATCCCATATACAGAAACCTTAACCTTTAATCCGGTAGTCGTACAGGCAGGAAACAGAGGCCCTGTTGTAAAAGGACAGCAGGTTGAGCAGCTAATTTTCGGATTATTGTACGAACAGCAGATCGTAAGTGCTTGCGAAACAAGCTTCTGTAACGACAGAGGCTTTCCGAAAGGTTCAACCATACACGTAGAAACAGGTTTGTTTTTAAACATCGGGCAACCGAACGGAGGTTATACGATTGCAAGAATGTCGACCATTCCTCACGGAAATTCTTTATTGGCTCTGGGAAGTTCTTTTGATACAGAAAATCCGGGAACAAGTTTTTTTGATCCCGCTTCATCCATTCCTACGATGCTGAATGGAGGACCAATTACTCAACTGGGATATTCGGATCCCATCATCGGAAATCCTCAGTTTGCGGAATTTAATCAGGTAAACCCAAACGCTTTTCTTCAGTCTACTCTGGAAAGTCTGGTAGGTTCTACAGGAGGAGTAACCAACATGACGGTAATCGAGATGTCTACAAGCACTCCGGACGCTAATGGAGGAATTTTAAACATCCCTTTCATCCAGATGAATGTAAATGCGACCAAAATGGATGCTACCTTCTGGATTGAAGATATTACGGACAGTAATGGAAATGCAGATCAGATTCTTCAGTATTCGCAAACCATCAATCTTGTATTTCCGGCGACAGGTTCTGCACAGCCGATTAACTGGCCTCACGTAACGGTTAATACGATGAGAAAAAGACCAGAAACAGAGATGCAGTTCAGAAGCATGGATGAAAATGAAGCTTTTGATCCTACGGCAGGACTTACTCCAAGCGAAATTTAAATTTTGTCATTCCATAAAAAAACCTCCGGAGAAATCTGGAGGTTTTATTTTTACGCTGAGACAGCTTAAGAATTAAATGGTTAATCCATGTGTATTTTTCACCTGAGCCATTACAAAAGTACTGTGCGTGCTTCCGATGGACGGAACGGCTCCGAGAATATTAAAAACAAAGTTCTGGTATTGTTTCATATCTTTTACATAGACTTTTAGCAGAAAATCAAAATCTCCGGAAATACTGTAACATTCAGCTACTTCTTCGATTTCCATAATTTCTCTTTCAAATTCTACCGCCAGATAACTGTCGTTGCTTTTTAATTTTAACTGGCAGTATACGGTAAATCCTAAATTAAGCTTTTCAGCATCCAGAATGGCGGCATATTTCTTTACATATCCTTCCTGTTCTAATCGTTTTACCCGTTCAAAAACAGGAGAAGGAGAAAGGTTAACTTCTTTTGCCAGTTCTTTCACGGTTAATTTTGCATCACTTTGGAGTAATCTGAGTAACTGTAAGTCTTTACTATCGAGATGTTCCATAGAATATTATTCTTTTAGAGGTTATTATTTCTCCAAATATAAAGAATTATATTCTACATAATTACAATTTTAAAGTTTATTTTACTTAATTATACGATATTGATTGTTATTTTATTCTTAATATCTATTTTTACTCAAACCAAACACCAAGAATGAAGATACTGTTACAAAATATAATGACAACGACATACAAGTAAAAGGGAATATTTTATAGCGAGATCACTCTGATTAGGGAGTGGTCTCGTTTTGTAACCCTCGGTTTTTACTCTTTCAACCAATAAATATACATTTATCTGCTAATATTATAAAAAATATTTCAATTAAAAATATACGTTTTTAGTTAAAATAATCTTAGGGACTACAGTTGTACAAATCGTGCAACTGTTTTTTATTTCGCTAATTTTAATAAAATTTCCGGCTTATAAAACTTCTCAGTACAGCTTTAAGGGAATTATCAAAATCATTAAGATACTTCACATACACTAAAATTTCGGTATTAAAAAGAATATTATTCTATGAATAATTAAATTTTATTAACATTAAAGAAATTTTCACTTTTTATAATTAAAAATTAAGATTAATTTACTTATTTATCACAAAATTACCACAAACACATCTATTGTCCATAAATTTATAAGAAAAATATAATATATATTTCTTTTTTATATTTTAAATATTCCATTTCCTGTTTAGAATTTAAAAAATGATATCCGGGAACTGTACACAAAATGAAATTAAAGTTATCTCTGTAATTATTATTCACAGATTATATAAACTTTTAGCGCATGAAAAAAAGCTACTCATTTTTGTTATTTACTATTTTATCTTCATTTTCCAATCTCCTTTTTTCACAGACCTATCAGCTTACAGGAAATCCTGTTAATACCACCGGATGGACAATGGTAGCGCCTACTTCTGTGAATACAGATTTTATCCAGTTAACTCCGGATACCAATAACCAGTCAGGTTCCATCCGTCTGAATCAGCCCATTAACCTGAAATACTGCGATAAATGGAGGATAGAATTCGATTTCAGAATGGATTCTAACCAGACCGCAAATGGGGATGGTATCGCTTTCTGGTATCTTGCCAATCCTCCAGTAGCAAGTGTACTGGGTTCCGGTCTTGGCGTTTCTCAGAATGCAGTAGGATTTGTGGTAGGATTTGATACCTATAACAATACCACTACTGCCGTAATGAGCAAAGTTCACGTCGGTTACGGACAGATCGTCAACACAACAGACACCAACAATGTTGAATTTTTCAATGTTCCGGGAAGCTCTTTTCATTCTCCGGATATGAATACCACGCTTCCGTTTCAGGGAACGTCTTACAAACACGTAGAAGTGACCGCACAGGTAGATCCGGCAGCTCCGGCAAACTGGATTGTGAAAATTACCATCAACGGAAACCTCATCTGTAACCAGTCTTTTGCTCCTTCCGGAACTGCTGCTGCAATGACGGTCGGATATTTTGGTTTTTCGGCTTCCACAGGAGGAAACAGATCCAGACATTCCATTAAAAATGTAAAGGTTTATGTAGACAAGATCCCTTTATTACAGGGAGCTATTACGAAAAATATATGTCCGGATGTTACCGGAATGGCAACCGTGGACTTAACTTCTTTAAATTCTCAGCTTACTACCAATCCGAATAACTATACTTTTGCCTATTATACAGGTGGCTCTCCTATCACCAATCCTACCAATTTTCAATACAGTGCAGATACCAATGTATCGGTGGTAATTAAAGATCCTTCACAGGTTCTTTGCGACAACAACGATGCTACGATTGCTTTAAAAGTTGCTCCTACCGTTACCACCAACGATGCATCTTTGAGAACCTGCTTTCTGGAAAACAATCCGGCAACTGGGTTATTTAATTTAACAACAGCCTCAGTCATCAATACATCAGGTATTATTAAAAATTACTATCCGTCTTTAACCGACGCTGAAAATCAGACCAATGAAATTTCAGATCCTGTAAATTATATTGCGCCAAACGGAGTTGTATTCATCAGAGTAAGCAATTCTTTCGGCTGTTATGACATCGCAAAGGTGACTCTTGAAGTCATTCCGCCTGTATTTTCCAATGTTCTGGAAGATAAAATTATTTGCATGGAAGATAAAACAAACTTGGATGCAGGTCCCGGATTCACAGGCTATTTATGGAGTACAGGAGCAACCACCCAATCCATCAGTAATGTGGGCGTGGGAACATATTGGGTAAAACTTAAAACAGGACAGTGCGTGGCATTGCAGGAAGTAAAAGTATATGCATCGGAACAGCCCGTGATTTCCAGTATTGATATTAAAAATAATGAAGTTACGGTTCATGCAATCGGCGGTACGGTTCCTTATCAGTATTCATTAGACGGGATCAAATGGCAGGATTCTAACGAGTTTAAAAATATACCGAGAGGCGACATTAAAATTTTTGTAAAAGATGCTTATGACTGCGATCCTATTACTGTAAATATATTGGTTCCAAATCTGATTAATGTTATTACGCCTAACGGAGACGGAATAAATGATTTTATTGATTATTCTGCACTCGCCGGAAAACAAAATCTTGTTTTCAATATTTTCGACAGATATGGTGCACAGATTCATAAAGCCGACAAGTCTAATAAATACAAATGGGACGGAACCGCAAACGGAAGAAAAATATCTACCGGAAACTACTGGTACTCCGTATCATGGAATGAAAATGACAAGAAAAACACTCCTGTAAAATATTCAGGATGGATTCTTGTAAAAAACCGTGACTAAATAATTTAAAACAAACATTACCTTATAATTTTTTTAGCATGAATTTAAAATTACTTTCAAGAGCAATGTATGCGGGAGCCGTCTTGGCAGCTTCTACGGCAGCAGCTCAAAATTTCCAGCCAATGCTCATTTCATCCGGGCTTAATTCCGATGTTATTGCAAACGGAGTCGGATCTTCCGCAGTAACTACCTCCACCGATGTAGACGGCGTTTCATTCGCTTTTGTATCGAGAGATTTTCAACTGACTTCTTCCAGTACTCCCCTTACTTACGGTTTACCGAATGACGGCATTGTAAACAGTGTAGTTTCCACAACTCCGGGATTATCTTATAAATTAGCCAGTTACAGTGCAAACAATTCCCTGAAGCTGGCTAACCAGAATGACTCCGGCACAATAACTTTCTCAACGCCGATGGCAGCATTTAAATTATATATGCTTGCAACCAGCGGAAGCGGTGCTTCTACCGTTACGGTAACCGTTAATTTTACAGATAATACTTCACAAACCTTTACGGGAGTTGCGGTTTCAGACTGGTATAACGGAACCGGATTCGCAATACAGGGATTCGGAAGAATCAACAGAACAAACGACACTTTGGAATCAGGGAGCGGAACCAATCCGAGATTGTACCAGACATTGCTGACGTTAGATGCTGCCAATCAGACAAAGCCCATCCAAAGCATTACAATTACCAAAACATCAACCGCACAGGGTTACACTAATGTTTTTGCATTTTCAGCAGATGCTTATTCCACTTGTGCGCCTCCTACATTGAATGCGGTAGGAACTCTTACGGCAAATTCTGCAGCGGTTTCATGGACACCTGCAACGGGAACGACGGCTACCACGTATGATATTTACTACAGCACAACCAATACGCCTCCGGCTGCGGGAGCAACACCTAATCTTCCGGGAGTTTCGGGAACCTCAACTACAATTCCGGGTTTAAATCCTAATACCACCTATTATTATTGGGTAAGAGCAAACTGCAGCGGTGCAGCAAGCCAGAGTGCGTGGTCTTTTTCAGGTACATTCAAGACATTATGCGGAGCCATGACTTCTATGTTTGAGGATTTTGAATCTTATGCCACAGGAAACATTGTACCGGATTGCTGGGCAAGAATTATTGACACCAACGGAACCCAGACCATTACAACCACAACGCCGGCTTCAGGTGTAAGAAACATTTATCAGTACAGTACAACAACGCAAAATCCAACAACAGTTGTTCTTCCTCAGTTCAGCAATATTAATGCAGGAACACATTGGTTAAGATTAAAAGCAAGAGTAAGCACAGCGACAGGAACGCTGAATGTTGGATACGTTACGGATCCGGCAAACAGCTCAACATTTGTATTATTACAGGCTTTAAGCATCAGCAACACTACCTACGGTTCAACAAGCGAATATTCAGTGATCGTTCCTTCTTCAGTTCCTTCCAACGCAAGACTGGCGATCAGAAATACAGCAGACGGAAAATCTTACTATTACGATGATGTCTACTGGGAACCTCTTCCGTCATGTTTTGCTCCTTCTGCATTAACTTCGTCTAATGTTTTGGCAAACAGCGCAGGAATTTCATGGACGGCTCCGGCTTCTGCTCCGGCGGGCGGATATGAATATTATTACTCTACAAACAGCACTGCACCAACGGCAGCAACCACTGCATCTGGAACCAGTACAGCTACTTCAACAACCATCAACGGGCTTGCTCCGGCTACAACTTACAACATCTGGATAAGATCTGCATGCAGCAGCTCAAATAAAAGCACCTGGTGGGGACCTATCTCTGTTACAACGGCATGTGCCACATTATCTGCGCCATTTACCCAGACTTTTGACAATGCAGCCGTACCGAATTGCTGGACGAATACCAATCCGGGAAGTACCACAGCGAATCTTTTATGGAAATTTTCAGGAAGTGCCGATTATGGAGCCAATCTTGCCAATAACGGAAGAGCAGCAGGAACTTATGCATGGGTAGACGCAAGTTCTCCTTACAGCGGAACGGGAGCCAATACAGTACAACTGGTTACTCCTTCTATAAATTTAGCAGGATTAACGTCTCCTTATATTTCATTTGAATGGTTTAAAAATCATTCTACCTCTACAAGTACTACAGTGAGTCCTTCAACCTATGATAACAACAAACTTACAGTAGAAGTAAACAGCGGAAGCGGATGGGTTTCTCTATGGAGCGATACCTCCAATTCCAACCAATGGAGACCTGTAGGAATTCCTTTGCCTTCATCTTACATCGGGACAACCATTCAGGTGAGATTTACGGTAGATAAAAATGTAAATGGCAACGGTTATTTTTATGATGATGTATTACTGGACAATGTTGAGGTAAAACAGAACCCTGTTTTGGCTACAGGCGAAGTTTCAGCGGCTAAAAATGCAGTTAAAGTATATCCGAATCCTTTCAAAGATACCGTAAGCATTTCAGATATTGAAAAAGTAAAATCCGTGAGCATCAGCGATATTTCGGGAAGAATAATTAAAACTGTTGAAAACCCTTCAAAAGAAATTAATGTAAGCACATTAAATTCAGGATTATACCTGTTGATTATCCGATTGAAAGACGGTTCTCAATATACCGTAAAAGCAGTAAAAAATTAGGCAACTATACGCTACCTTAAACAAACCTAAAAATAAGTTGTATAAACTCATTTTAAATTTAACCGCAAAAGAGACAAAAGACTTTATGGGATTTATTTAAAGTATTTCAAAAGTCTGCAAAGAGAAAAAATCTTTGTTTTTTTTTAACTTGTGTGCTCTTTTTTCCATTTAAGTATTAAACTTAAAAAACTTAAGTGTTAAAATCTTATGCATCTTTTGCGGTAAAAAAAGTTTAGACAAGTTTAATATAAATACCAACGATGACAGTTGGTATTTTTTATTAATTTAAAATTTTACGAAATGGAAAATCAAAACGAAACTATTTTTAAAAAGAAGTTCGGTAAAGATGTTGAACAAATTATAAATATTTTAAAAGATAGAGGACTTAAAAACTTCAGAAATCCTACTTGAAGCAGTCATTGAGAGGTTCAGAAGTCTCCCCTTCGGTTAACAATTTATGAAAGTCTTCAATTTTCATTTCAACAGATATTGTAGAACCATCTGTAAGTTTTACAGTTATATAGTTTGCTCTACCACGAGATTCTTCGTGTACTGATGAAACACTAGCTGTATTAATGATAGCTTTTCCATTAAAGCCATCAAGCTCGATAAATTTAGTCATAATTTTATGTTTTTTAGTCATCAAATATACAAATAAACCATTTACATTTCGTATATCTAGAGAAATATTTATCGACCAAAAGGAAGCATTAGTTTTTAAATATGTTTGTATAAAGTAACTTATAATTACCAAAAATTAATTATTAATATTTACTTTCGCAGAGGTATGTAAAAATGCATCTGCTTCCAGAACCTTCGGAATTTCCGGAGGTTTTATTTTGGAAGTTCAGGCAGTGTTATTTTTTCCGTTTTAGAGGATAAAGTTTTTAAAAATGCTTCCAACTGTGAAATTTCTTCATCCGACAGCTCAAGCATTCTCACCATACCCGATTTTTGAGAATGCAAAGTAATTCCTTCATAAATGGTAGATCTTTTCTGAGAATATTCGGGATTTCCTTTGCTGTAAAATTCAATTACTTCTTTTAAACTTGTCATAGAACCGTTGTGCAAATAAGGTGCAGTTTTGGAAACCTCTCTTAAGCCCGGAACCCTGAATTTCCCTGCATCATCCGCAACTTTTGTCAGTGCATACCTTCCAAGATCCTCTCCTTTTTCGCCCAGTAAAGAAGTTCCCACATTTTCAAAACGGTTATTTGAAAAATATCCCGAATTGTGGCAGTTGATACACTGCGCTTTTGTTCTGAAAAGATGAAGCCCCATCAATTCATCATTGGTATATACTTCCGGCTTTCCGTCGATAAACGCATCAAACTTACTTGGAGAACTTTTTATCGTTCTTTCAAACGTGGCAATGGCTTTGGAAATGCGGTCTTTGGTAACAGTTTTATCGCCAAAAGCTTTTTCAAATAAAATCTCATAGCCTTTTATCTTTGCAATTTTTCCTGCCGCAATATCAATATGTTCACTCATTTCTCTCTGATCCTGAATCGGCATCTGCGACTGTTCTTCCAGAGATTTTGCTCTTCCGTCCCAAAATAGAGATCTTGCAAAGGCGGCATTCAGAATGGTCATTGCGTTTCGGGTTCCGAGCTGTCTGTCGTGCCCGAAAGAAACCGTTCTGCTGTCGCCCCATCCCAATTCCAGATCGTGACAGGAAGCACACGCAATCTGATTGGATTTTGAAAGTCTGGGATCGAAAAAAAGCGTTTTTCCCAAGAGTTCTTTTTCGGAAGAATAGGGATTATCTTTTGGAAATTCCACCTCCGGTAAATGTCCGATTTCCACAAAAGTTGGGGCAGATTCGGGATCAAGAACAGGTTTTGGCCATTGTGAAGAATCACCTGAAGAATATAGTTTTCTCAGATTATCCAAGAATGTGTTTTTCTGATTGATTTCTTTTTGAACCTTACTGTTTAAGCAGTTGTTTAAAAGCGAAACCAAAAGAAATAAGATCAAAATCCAACTTAAAATATTCTTCACGATTATCCGGAGTTTTAGCAAAAATAGGATATTTAATTGTTTTTTAGAATACTTTAAATTCATCTACAAAACAAACTTGTTTACCTTAATAGCAATAATCACAGCAACGACGAAAAATATTCATTAAATACGGTATTGTCTTAAGGTACAAAGATTTTATCTGCGATAAAAATTAAGCATCAATCCTTATTGAAAATCTTTGATTTTCTTGCGCCTTAAAGATTTGAGACTAATAAAAATCCTGCGCGTTTGCGTTTTCCAATAAGACTATTTTTATTTTAAAAAGTTTAAACAAACTCAACATTTAAAATTTTTACTTTGAAATCTTTTGTAAAGTCTTTCTTTAAAAAAGTCCGCACAGATTCAATTAGAATACAAAAAAGTAATTTAAAATAAAATGCTAAAAAACTCTATGGAGTTTTATCTGTGTAGAAATCATATTGAGCGTATGTTCGGCGTTCCGTAGGAACGCTATCTTTATAAAAGACATTGTATTACAGATATCAATTCTATGAAAAATCTTTACTTTAAACAACTTAAAAGTCTAAACCATTTTATTTAAATTTCAAAAAAATCATGTTTTCTTAAAAATTTTAAGCCAATAAAAATCTTTAAAATCCGTTTTTCACATGAACTTTTACCGAACGTTGCCAAAGTTCAGATTAAAGCATTAATTTTATACTCTCTTCACATACAGGAGATGTAATAATTTATATTTAACGAATTATTCAAATAATAAACAAACTTACATGCAGACATTATCATTTAAAATTGCCACTACCGCAGCAGCAATTTGTTTCAGTACGGCAGTTTTTGCCCAGCAGAAATATTCTGTGAGCGGTACTGTGAAAGATAAGAAAAACGGAGAGCTTCTGATTGGCGTTACGGTGAAAGTTGCTGAAGATCCTACGATTGCTGTGGTAGCCAATGATTACGGTTTCTACTCGCTTTCTCTTCCCAAAGGAAATTATACTTTGATGATCTCTAATCCCGGGTTTAAAGATTTTACGAAAAGTATTACCGTAGAAGATAATATCAAGCAGGATCTGGAACTGAGTTCCGGAGAAAACGAAGCGGAAGAAAGAACCGGAAAAATAGATGAGGTGGTAATTTCAGGGGTAAAAAAAGATAAAAATCTTACTTCTGCACAGATGGGAACCGAAACCTTAAGCATTAAAAATATTGAAAAACTTCCCGTTCTGTTTGGAGAAAAAGATGTTCTGAAAACCATACAGCTTCTTCCCGGAATCAAAAGCAACGGCGAAGGAAACAGCGGATTCAGTGTAAGAGGCGGTGCGACAGATCAGAATCTGATCTTACTGGATGAAGCAGCCGTTTATAATGCGTCCCATTTGCTCGGATTTTTCAGTACGTTCAACAGCGATGCGCTGAAAGATGCAAGCATCATCAAAGGAAACAGTCCTGCTCAATACGGAGGAAGACTTTCTTCGGTTCTGGATGTGAAAATGAAGGACGGAAACAATAAAGAATACAATTTAAACGGAGGATTGGGATTAATCAGCAGCCGACTGAGCGTGGAAGGTCCTATTCAGAAGGAAAGATCTTCTTTCATTGTTTCGGGAAGAAGAACGTATGCCGATGTTTTTCTAAAAGCAACAGACGATTTCAAAGACAGCAAATTATATTTTTATGATCTGAACTTAAAAGCCAATTATCAGATCAATGAAAACAACCGCTTGTATTTATCCGGTTATTTCGGACGTGATGTTTTGGGATTAGGCGATACTTTTTCAAGCGACTGGGGAAATACGACGGCTACCCTAAGATGGAACAGCATCATCAGCAGCAAATTATTCTCCAATACTTCATTAATTTACAGCAACTACAATTATAACGTCAGCTTAAGCAGCAATAACAATACTTTCGGACTGAGTTCCAAGATTGAAGACTGGAACCTGAAACAGGATTTTTCATGGTTTGCTGGGAATAAGCATTCGGTGAAGTTTGGTTTGCAGTCTATTTATCATACGATTACACCAAGCAGTGCTTCCGGAACAAGTGTGAGCAGCTATCCAAGAAATCCGAGATATTCCTGGGAAAATGCTTTCTATATTAATGATGATTTTAAAGCTACCGAAAAACTGACGATCAACTACGGAGCCAGACTTTCCCTGTTCAGCGTTTTGGGAGGTGATGTGTTTAACACCTATGAAAACGGAGTTCTTACAGATTCTGAATTTGTTGAAAAAGGAAAATTCGGGAAAACATACGTTAATGTAGAACCGAGAATTACGGCAAACTACAGAATTAACGAAGTAAGCAGTATTAAAGGAGGCTATTCCAGAAATACTCAGAATTTACACCTTTTAAGCAACAGCGGAAGCGGAAATCCTACGGATCAGTGGATTGGAAGCAGCTTTACGGTAAAGCCTGAAATTGCAGATCAGGTAAGTTTGGGCTACAGCCGAAATTTCAGCAACAACAATTATGAAATCAATACTGAAATCTACTACAAGTCTCTTCAGAATCAGATCGATTATAAAAACGGAGCCCAGATTACTTTCGATACAGCGGCAGATGTAGAAAGCGAACTGCTGTTCGGAAAAGGAAGAGCCTACGGATTTGAAATCATCGCCAAAAAGAAAAGCGGAAGATTAACCGGATGGATTTCCTATACCTTATCCAAAACGGAGAGAAAAATCGACGGAATCAATAATAATGAATGGTACAACGCGAGACAGGATAAAACGCATGATCTTTCAGTTGTTGCCACTTATCAGCTGAATCCGAAATGGACTTTTTCAGGGCTTTTTGTGTACAGCACCGGAAATGCAGTTACATTCCCGACCGGAAAGTATGAACTGAACGGACAGACGGTTTTCCAGTACAGCAGCAGAAATGCAGACAGAATGCCTGCTTACCACAGACTGGATTTTAATGCAACGTACGAACCTGTAAACAACAAACGCTTTAAAGGATCATGGTCTTTCGGAATTTATAATATTTACGGCAGAGAAAATGCTTACACCATCACTTTTGAAGACAATCCGGATAAGCCGGGAACAACGCGCGCAATGCAGACTGCCCTGTTCAGATGGGTTCCAAACATTACGTATAATTTCAAATTTTAATTCATGAAAAATATATTTTTAATCATACTGTCTTTATTTTTAGTCACTTCCTGCGAAAAAGAAATAGATCTTGATCTCGAAGATCAGAGCGGACAGATTGTGATCGAAGGAAACATTACCGATCAGGCAGGACCTTATTTTGTAAAGATTACCAAATCCGTAGCCTTTACACAGGCGAACCAATATCCTGCTGTGACGAATGCGCAGGTTGTTTTGAGTGACAATACCGGACAGACGGAAACACTTCAGTATGCCGGAAACGGAAATTATAAAACGTCCACCTTTGTGGGACAGCCCGGAAGAATTTATACGTTAACCATTAATGCAGAAGGAAAACAATATACCGCACAGAGTACAATGCCGCAGGCTGTTTCTTTTGACGGTCTGGAGCAGGATTCTTTCCTTGTGGCAGGACAGACGAGCTATACGCTTCTGCCGCTTTTCACAGATCCGGCAACTTTAGGAAATCGTTATCTGTTTGTGTATACCGTAAACAGCAATCCGAAAAAATTCTTCTCCGAATTTTCCGATAATGTGAACAACGGATTACCGAACCAGAGACCTCTTCTGCTTCCTAACGATGACAGCAACGCGAATGATATTAAAGTGGTTGCAGGAGATGTGATCCATGTAGAAATGCAGTGTATTGATGATAAAGTGTATACCTATTATTCTGCCCTTCTACAGCTTTCAGGAAGCGGTCCCGGCGGAGGAATTACTCCCGCCAATCCGCCAAGCAACATCAGCAACGGCGCTTTGGGCTATTTTTCAGCACATACTGTAAGAACAAGAACCGCTGTTATTCAGTAAAAATTAAATAAAAGCTATCTGTACTTTCCGGATAGCTTTTTTTAGCTTCTGTAAACAATTGACCTTTCAGCCTTTAAAAATTTATTATAGAATTAATACGATGTGATGTAACAAATATTCTCTTTACGGTGTCTTATGTAGGAAACATAGTTTTTTTACATGAAAAATATTTTGATACCGATTGCCTTTTTAGCGGGCATATTTACATTTGCACAGGCTGAAAAGGATACTCTAAAATCTAAGGAGAAGGCTATTGAAGGAGTTACCGTAACGGTAAGAAAACCAACCATTGAATCCAAAGTAGACAGAACCGTTTTTAATGTTTCCAACAGCTCTATTCTCGCAGGAAACACGACTTGGGACGTCTTGAGAATGACTCCGCTGGTAAGTATTGATAACAATGATGCCATAAAAGCTGAAGGAGAAACCGTAACCGTTTACATCAACGACAGGAAGTCTGTTTTTACAGGAAAGGAACTGAAAGAATACCTGAAAACCATTCCTGCGGATAATCTGATGAAAATTGAGGTGATTACAAGTCCGTCTTCGCGATATGAAGCAACAGGATCTGTCATCAATATTGTATTGAAAAAGCGTGATGATGAAGGAATTAAAGGAAGTGTTACCTTAAACAACAGACAGAACACCAAAAACTCTCAGTATACCAACCTGAATTTAAATTATCACCGTAAAAGCTTTACACAGACCTTCATCGGAAGCTACAGCGACAATACCAACGTACAGAGCAATTCCAGTCTTTATAAAGTGGATGCAGAAAATTCTGAAACCTACAGAAATTCTAAAACCATAGGAAGATACAAAAGTCCTTCCCTTTCTTCAACTTCAGAATTTGAACTGAATAATAAAAATACAGTAGGAGTAATTCTCGAATATTACCAAAGCAACTCTTCTTCCAATACCGATGCAGACGGATTGAGAAATGTTAACGGACTCTTCGAAAATTCTTATCTTCAGAACCAAAATTCTACGGGACTTAACAGAAACTTCGGCTCCAATATTTTTTATAAATGGTATGATAAGGAAAAGAATAAAATCCTTGACATTAATTTGGGTTCCAATTATTACGGACAGTCGAGCGACGATTATTTTGTAAAAAATATGGTGTACAAATCCAAACCGGATGAAAAACAGGAAATAGGAGTTCTTACAGATACCGAAAACAGAAATTATTACATGAAAGTAGATTACACGCAGCCTATCGGAAAAGAAGGCGGAAATTTTGAAGTCGGCGGTAAGATCGATTTCAATAATAATGTGATCCCAAACAGCTTATACGGCAATATGCTTACAGGACTAAGTTCCGGAGATGTTTTCCACTATGAAGACAACATCAGTTCCCTGTACGCCAACTACAGCAAAACATTCTTCAAAAAGCTGGAAACCAGGATCGGACTCCGTTATGAATACATCGATTATAAAATACGTCAGGATAATGCAGGAACTTCGAGAAGAGATTCTTACGGAAAACTGCTGCCCAATATTTTATTGAAATATTCTTTTTCAGACAATTATGATTTAAGCTTAACGTATAACAAAAATATCTGGAGACCGTGGTATGCGGAATTCAATCCGTTCATGATCCCGAACAGCGACGGATTCTACAGCCGTGGAAGCATCGATCTGGAACCTAACCCAAGCGACAGGGTTTATATGAAGTTAGGCATTCATAAAAAATACTTTATCTCTGCGAGATATATGTTTACCGATCAGGATTACTGGACCAATTATGTAACGGGAACGATTAATGATATCAACGGAAATCCTCAAAACATCACCATTACGCAGCCCTCCAACTTTTTCGGGAAAGTGCATAAGTATTACGTTTTTGCCAATACGAACCAGACTTTTTTCAAAAATAAATTTACGGTGAATCTTGGTTTAGGATGGTATTATATTGACAACAGCGATTTTAACAAGAAAAACGGTTTGGAAAATGCCAATAATTACATCAGCTATCTGAGTGCTTCCACCAACCTTACCTATACGAATCTGTTTAATAAAAATATCAATCTGAGCGCATGGGTAGAAGTGTCTAACCAGAACAACGGAAATTCCACGACGAACAAAGCAAACGTCTTTCATAATATTTCAGCCACAAAGATATTCCCGAAAACCCAGATGGAAGTCAGCCTTCAGCTCATGAATATTTTCCAGAGACCGAATTATGATGCAACCACTTTTGTGCAGGGAGGAACTTTCCGAAATGCTTCGAAATGGGACTGGTACGGAGCATCTATTTCATTTGTAAAACGTTTCGGAAACCAGAAAGTAAAAGAAAATACCAAAACCGATGTTGAGAAAAACGGCGGCGGCGGAAAATAATTTTAATGTTAAATTTTAGTACGGACGATGGATGAATTTTCATTGTCCGTTTTTTTTATTGAATTTATTTCAACTTTTTTAAAACAAAAATATTCTTTTTGGAAAACGCAAAGACGCAGGATTTTTATTCGTCTCAAATCTTTAAGGCGCAAGAAAATCGAAGATTTTCAATAAAAATTGATGCTTAATTTTATCGCAGATAAAATCTTTGCGCTTTAAGACAAGACGGTATTTAATGAATATTTTGCGTCATTGCGATGGTTGCTATCAAATATTATAAACTTCTAATTTACTCTAATTTTCACGCTCCCAACGTCAAATTGTATGTTCTGATATCGGGATACGTTGTGTATGGTTTCGGATACGTTCTCTACTCTTTCGAAGACGTTAAATAATGGTTTGGATACGTTATTCAACATGTCCGTTGAGGCTTTTGATGCGTCCGTTGAGGTCTTGAAGATCTCGTGATACGTCATGTAGATCTCGCGACACGTTTTATATCAATACGAAGATGTGAAAGACCATTCCGGAAGAGTAAAATACGTCTACGAATCTTTCCGTAACCTATCCAGATGATTGAATAACGTATCGGGATCGATGGATAACCTCATTGGAATATTAAAAGACGTGTTGATTGAGGTTTAATAGATATTGAGCAGAGATTGTTCTATGGTGCTTTTTTAAAAACACTAATTTCGCTGAGATTGGTTTAAAATTTATGAGAATATTTTTCGAGCGCAACGGCGTGAAACTCAGCTAATGATAATCATGGTTTTAGATCTCTGAAATTTTATTTCGTTTTAAGTTTTGGCTAAAGCCATTTTATTTCGCAAAACTATTTAAATGGGCTAAAGCCCATTCCTATTGATAATTTGTATTGATTTTGAATTGAACTCACGTTAATTTTAATCATCACATTTAACGTTCTTTTTTGAAAACGCTAAGCTCGCTGAGGTTGCTTTGAAATTTATGAGAATATTTTTCCGAGAGCAAATTCTTGAAAATCAGCTAATGATAATGATGATTTTTAAATCTCTGAAATTTTTATTTCACTTTAAGTTTTGGCTAAAGCCATTTAATTTCGCAAAACTATTTGAATGGGCTAAAGCCCATTCCTATTGATAATTTGTATTGATTTTGAATTGAACTCATGTTAATTTTCATCATTACACTTAACATTCTTTTTTGAAAATGACAAGTCTGTTAAAGTCTTTTATATTATCATTTTTTTCGATTTAAGTATTAAACTTAAAGTTAAAATCTTTCGCTTCTTTTGCGATAAAAAAGTTTAGACAAGTTTTATAATAAAAAAGCCGGAAAAAGATGAAATATCTTTTTCCGGCGTTGATTCTTAAAAAATCTTTTGAAATTACTGTTTACGGATTCGATAGAGTCTGCCTCCGTCCGTCACTGCATATAAATTGCTATCTGTTCCCTGTGTAATATCTCTGAAACGCTGGTTTTCGTTTGAAAGAAGTCTTTCTTCGCCTATTACTTTGTTGTTTTCCATAACCAGTCTCGCGATATGCATTCCGCTTAGGGAAGCTACGAAAAGATTGTTTTGCCACTCCGGAATGGTGTTTCCTTTATAAAAAGTAATTCCGCTTGGCGAAATTACAGGATCCCAGTAATAAACCGGCTGTTCCATTCCTGCCTGCTGCTGAATTCCTGCGCCAATGGTGGCTCCGCTGTATTCAATTCCGTAAGTGATGGTAGGCCAGCCGTAATTTTTGCCACCTAAAACCCTGTTGATCTCATCCCCTCCTCTCGGTCCGTGTTCACTCTGCCATAATTCTCCGGTTACAGGATGGATGGCAATTCCCTGAGGGTTTCTGTGTCCGATGCTGTATAATTCCGGCAACGCCCCCGATTGTGAAAACGAAGGATTCCCGGGTGCGGGTTGACCACTGGTTGTAATTCTCAGGATTTTGCCTAAAGCTGCTGTTACAGACTGTGCAAGAGGTCTTGTGGAAAGATCAGAACGTTCTCCCGTACTTACAAACAGATTCCCTGTATTATCAAAAACAATTCTTCCGCCGTAGTGAAGATTTCCGACATTGGCAGAAGGATTTGCCCTGTAAATTACGGTCGGATTTTCTATTGTTGTCTCTGAATTTGACAGTCTTCCTTTTGCCACAGAAGTTATATTTCCGCCTGAAACATTTTCAGAGAATACCCAATACACCATTCTGTTGGAAGTAAACTGTGGATCTACACAAAGTCCAAGCAATCCTCCCTGTCCTCCTGAATTTACGGAAGGAAGCCCGGTAATGGCATTGCTTAAGGTTCCGGTACTGCTTACGATTCTCATGGTTCCCGCTTTTTCGGTGATAAGCAGCCTGCCATCCGGCAAAGCTGTAATTCCCCAAGGGGAAGCCAGAGCTGAAGTTACCACTTCACTTACATACGGTGTGGAAGTTTTTGCACCATTCGCTCTCGTCTGTCCTGCAAAAGCCGGCTGATAATTCGTATTGGCAGCATTGGATTCTACCGGAGGAAGCGAGGGACCGTTATTTTCTTCGATGGTATCCGAACAGCTTGCCATTACCAGCGAAGCAGCAACCAGTACATGATAGGTTCTTATTTTCATATTTCGAAATTTTGGTGTTTCTGTGTGAGTTTTGTTTTGTGCAACAAATTACTTGCCGTAAATCCCGAATTGGTGGCAATTTATCAATACGATTCAATCGGTTGCACTGTTTCAGGGGATTTCTTACATTTTAAATAATGATTAAGAAAATTTTAAGTTTAAAAAATAAAGTATGGCATGAATATTATTGCATTATAATAAACACGTTGAAGATGGAAAACCTGTTAGCCAATAAAGATTTAATAAACAAGTATTTAAAATTAGTCATTAAACAGCAATTCAATACAGAAATTGATTTGAGAGGAGAATATACATTTACCGAAAATCTGGTTTCCAAAAAACCGATTATTGCCACTACTTTCTCGGAAAAAATTCTTTCGCAGCCCGATATAAAAATGGTTTTGACATCTGTAATCACAGAAATAAATATCGGAGTCTGTACAACAGAACAAATGCAGAAAGCAGTTGAAATTTATCCTGAAACCGATTCGAGGGAAATGCAGGAAATTGTTTAAATAAAACACCCTGTACATCTTTGTACAGGGAGTTTTATTTTTTGAGAGAATTACTTTAAATTTTTCGAATATTACTGCAGATACTGTGCAACTTTATCTTCTAAATCTTCAAGATTGAAAGGTTTGGCAACATAATCATCCGCCTGAGCTTCCTGCGCCAGAGCTACAATGTCGTTATTTGCCGTTACATAAATCACGGGAATGCTTTTAAATTCCTGATGATTTTTCAGAAGCCTTGTTGCTTCCACTCCACCAATTTTGGGAATCCAATTATCCATAAGAATGACATCGGGCTGGAACTGCTCTACTTTCTCCAAAATATCATGTGAAGTTTCCGAAATTTCGACCTGATAACCATTTTCTTCAAAAATGATGGTGATGACTTCCAAAATAGTTTTATCATCATCAAAAATCAAAATTTTCTTCTTGCTCATATCTATTTAACTTTAGTTAGGGGTTATATTTTTATAACTGATTGATGTACTCTGCCAGATTATCGGGCTTTATAATCAGATCAAAATTAATTTCTTCCACAGCGTGTTTCGGCATATAATCTACTTCTGCGGTTTCGGGATCCTGAATCCAGACTTTTCCGTTGTTTTTTTTGATGTATGCCAAACCTTCCACACCATCTGCATTGGCTCCGGAAAGCAGTACGCCGATCATCCGGTCGCCATAAATCTCCGCCGCAGATTTAAAGGTTACATCTATGGAAGGACGGGAATAGTTCATCTTTTCCGAGCTGTCCAGAGACATGATGTTTTTATTTTCGAATAATAAATGGTAATCTGCCGGAGCGATATAGATTGTATTATTCTGAATTTCTGTTTTATCTTCGATCTCAATAACCGGGATAGGCGAAAACTGCTGCAGCAAAGTCTGCAGGATATTGTTGGAATGTGCTTTTCTGTGAACCACCAGCAGAATGGTAAAATCCAGCTTTTCGTTTATTTTTTTAATCATTTCCAGAATCACCTGCAAACTTCCTGCGGATCCTCCGATAACGATCAGTTCGATATTTGTATTATTCGTTCTCATGATAAAACAGCTTACTGATGATCTACTTTTTTCCAGATCTTCTGATCATCCACCTGATTATAATTTTTATCTAATTTAGAAAATCTAAGGGTTTCTTTTGCGCCCAAAGCCAAAAAACCTAAATTTTCCAGACTGTTATCAAAAAGACGGAAGACTCTTTCCTGAAGACCGCGATCGAAATAGATAAGAACATTTCGGCAGATAATAAGCTGAAAACTGTTGAAAGAACTGTCGGAAACGAGATTATGGGTAGAAAGGATCAGCTTTTCCTGAAGGCTTTTATCAAATTTCACACTGTCGTAATTGGCTGTATAATAATCTGAAAAATCCTTTTTCCCGCCCGATAAAATATAGTTTTCAGAATACAGCTTCATCTGCTGCAAAGGAAAAACTCCTGCTCTTGCTGTTTCCAGAACGGAAGGATTAAGATCTGTCCCGTAAATTAAAGATTTATGGTAAAGATTTGCCTCTTTAAGCAAAATAGCCATTGAGTAGGCTTCTTCTCCGGTAGAACATCCCGCCACCCAGATTCTGATGAGCGGATAGGTTCCCAACTGCGGAAGAATTTTCTCCCGTAATGCTTTAAAAAACTGAGGATCGCGGAACATTTCCGTTACATTCACGGTAATTTCTTCGATGAATCTTTTCAGGTATTCCGGATCATTAAGTATTGTATATCTTAACTCTGCAAAGCTTGTAAATCTGTCGATCAGGCATATGCGGTTCACCCTGCGCTTGAAGGAAGCGCGGCTGTACTCGGAGAAATCGTAGCCGTACATATCGTAGACATCTTTAATAAGATATTCTACTTCTTCATCTTTTACAATACTTGGTTCCAGCATTTACGATAATTTTTCTATAGCGTTCATTAAAAGGTCTACATCTATCGGCTTTGAAACATAGTCTGCAGCTCCTGCATCCAGACATTTCTGGCGGTCTTCAGGCATTGCCTGCGCGGTAACTGCAATTACGGGAATATTGCTGATAGAAGGTGTATTTTTGATCATCTTTATGGCTTCATACCCATCCATTTCCGGCATCATCATGTCCATTAAAACTACATCAAAATGGTTGTCTTTATTTAAAACTTCAATGGCTTCCTGAGCCATTGTACTGCTTTCAATGTGATATCCTCTGGCTTTCAGGGTGAGCTTTAAAGCAAATATATTGCGCGGATCATCGTCCACGATAAGAATTTTTTTATTCATCAGAATTTTAGCTGTTTAACTTTCATATAACCAAACACGAAGTAAGGATAGTAACTGATCGATATCCACCGGTTTGGAGATATAATCTGACGCTCCTGCCGTGATGCACTTTTCACGCTCTCCGATCATGGATTTTGCGGTAATGGCAATAATCGGCAGTCTTTTGAACTTAGGCATTTTTCTGATTTCCTTGATCGCCTCGTAACCGTCGAGTTCGGGCATCATCATATCCATCAGAATCACATCTACATCAGGATTTTCTTTAATCTGCTGAATTGCATGGTTTCCGTCCATTGCGACAACAACTTCCACTTTGTATTTTTCAAGTGCTTTGGTAAGGGAGAAAATATTTCGGACATCATCATCGGTAATGAGTATTTTTTTACCGCTTAAAACTTCCGTAAGCGATCCCATTGTTTTGCTTCTTACGTTTTCAATGGAATTATTTTTCTCTTCAACCAGATGCAGGAACAATCCTACTTCATCCAGAATTCTCTGGTAAGAATGTGCTGTTTTTACAACGATGGAGTCTGCATACTGCTTTATTTTCAGTTCTTCGGATTTGGATAGATTTCTTTCGGTAAAGATGATGATCGGAAGATTCTCCAGTCCTTCATAACTTTTTATGGATTCTATAATTTCGTATTCGTTTCCTCTTGAAGCTCCGATGTCCAGAATGACGCAGTCTACATGATTTGCCGTTAAGGCTTTTACGCTGTCCTGCACGTTATTTTCTACCGACAAAGAAATATTGAAATTGCTGAGGAAATAAGACAGTGCACTTGCGTGTTTTGCGTTTTCTTCTACAATTAATACTTTCTGCGGACCTTTTTTAAGGGCTTCTTCAATCTTTCTGAAAACATCGGTCATCTGATCGAGCGCAACAGGTTTGCTGATGAAATCAATTGCACCTTTCATCAGACTTTCATTCTTTACATGAAGCGCAGACATCATGTGTACCGGAATGTGTTTTGTTTCAGGATTGGATTTTAAATCATCCATTACCTGCCATCCGTCTTTTACAGGAAGCTGAACATCCAGCAGAATTGCCTGCGGACGATATTCGAGCGCTGCGGCAAGACCGCGGTCTCCTCTTACTTCAATCACAGCTTTGTAGTTCTGTAAATGTGCATATTTCAGCAATGCTTTGGCGAAATTGGTATCATCTTCAATAATAAGAATGGTTTTATCGCCTTCCTGAATGGTATTTCTGTCGTCGTCCACATTTTCAGGGATTTGAAGGGTATTTACGACTTCCTTTTCTTGTGTTTGTTTTTCATCAAGAATATTCTGAATTTCTTCAACATCTTCACGGATGATTTCCACAAGATTCTGATCGTTCTCAACCTGAGGAACTTCCGGAACTGCTTTTACAGGAATACTTAAGCTGAATTCGCTTCCTTCATCCACTTTACTTTTTAAGGTAAGCTCTCCGCCTAATAATCTCGCAATTTCACGGCTGATGGACAATCCGAGACCTGTTCCCCCGAATTTTCGTCTTGTGGAACCGTCTGCCTGCTGAAATGCTTCAAAAATAATCTTCTGTTTGTCTTCCGCAATACCGATTCCCGTATCTTTTACGGAAAAGATGATAAAATCTGCTTTTTTAGGATCTTTTTTAATATTTAAATCGATGCTTCCTTTTGTAGTAAATTTTAGCGCATTCGATAATAGGTTTCTCAGAACCTGATCGACTCTTAAACGGTCGGTTTCAAGATTTTTCTGAACAGATTCGTCGATATTGATGTTAAACTGAAGATTTTTCTCCTGAAATACCGGATTGAAAAGGTCTTTTAAGTCTTTTACCACATCATTAATCACCACATCCTGATATTCCAAGGTCATTTTTCCGGATTCAATTTTTGCGAGATCCAGAATTTCATCAATTAAGGTTAATAAACTGCTTCCTGAGCTTTGTATTACTTTAGCCGATTCTATCTGATCTTCGTTAAGATTTTCATCCGGATTTTCCGCCATCAGCCTGGAAAGAAGAAGGATCGAGTTGAGTGGGGTACGCAATTCGTGGGACATATTTGCCAGAAACTCCGACTTATATTTTGTACTCAAAGCCAGTTCTTCTACTTTTTTCTGAATTTCATTGTTGCGCTCTGCAATCAAATGATTTTTTTCTTCCAACAGTCTTGAACGCTCTTCCAGCTCTGCATTTGCCTGCATCAGTTCTTCCTGCTGAACTTTCAGTTCTTCTTCTGAAGCCTGTAGTTTTTGGGTTTGCGCTTCGAGTTCGGTATTCAGATTTTCAAGCTCGGAATGCTGTACCTGCAATTCTTCCGACTGCGCCTGCGTTTCTTCCAGCAACTGCTGTTCTTTTTCACGGCCTTTTGCAGCGCTTAAGGCAATTCCTATGTTTCTGCTGCATTCCAGGAAATAATCGACTCTGTCTTTTTCAAAATTGGTTGTTGAACCTAATTCTAAAACTCCAATGATGAAACCGTCGGCAAAGATCGGGATCAGCATAATTCCGTAAATCTGGATCGTGCTGCTCGCAAACGTTACTACAAAATCATCTTCATGAAGATTATTGTACACCTGAGGTTTTTCGCTGATGAAAGTCTGCCCTATCATTCCTTCTCCCGGTTCGAAAATCTTTTTCATGTTGTTTTCCAGACCGAAAGCAACGTTTAGCTTCAGTAATCCTTCATCATAAAGATAGATAGAGCCATTGATGCAGTTTCCGTATTCTATTAACTGGTGCAGCGATTCTTTGGCAACGTCTTTTACCGATTTATTTCCTACCAAAGATTCGTTAAGTATGGCAAGACCTTTCTGTCTCCAGTCGCTTTTATTAATGGTATCGAAAGATAATTTCAGAGATTCCGTCATATTATTTAAAGACTCCACCAGTTCTCCAAGGTCATCTTCAGCATTATCCACTACCCTTTGGTTGTAATCTCCGTTGGCAATTCTGTTGGCAATCTGTTTGATCGCGATTACTCTTCTCGACATTTCCTGATCTTTTGCTTTCAGCATTTTTTCAAGTTTGTCTCTACGGATCAGGTCTGCTCTCAGTCTTACATAGAAAAATGCAGTAACCACAACTGCTGCAATTGAGGAAAATATAATGAAGAAAACGGTAGTTCGGGAAGATTTATTAAGATCTCTGGTTTTTACAGCAAGCTGATTTTCTTCATATTGAGAGAAATCTTTTACAATCTGTCTGCATCGGTCCATATACAGTTTACTTTCTTCAATCTGCTCCTGCGTCATCATGATGCCTCTTCTGCGGTTTTCTACAAAGAGCTTCATATTGGCAAGATTGGTCTCTACATTTTTTTCCAGAAGATCCAAAAGTCTTTTTTGGTGGGGATCTGTAATTTCCAGACTTCTTGCATATTCAAAGGTTTTTGAATACTCGGAAACGCTTCTTTTAAAAGGATCCAGAAAACTTTCCTGACCGGTAAGCTGATATCCTCTGTTTCCGGTTTCCGCATCAAGAACCGCAACCAGAATATCTTTTACCGCCGTTACAACACGTCTGCTTTTTCCCACGCTTTCACGATGGTTCATCTGATTCTGGATGCTGAAATAGGACGCCAATGAACTTGCAATAAGGATCAGGATGGAAAATCCTACCCCGAACTGAAGATTTCTTATAATTTTTTTCGGCATGGAAAATTAATTTAAAGGTAAAGTGAAATAAAATGTAGATCCTTCATCTACTTTGCTGGAAACCCCGATATTTCCATGGTGCTGCTTTATAATTTCTGAACAGATAAAGAGACCGATCCCCATTCCCTGAAACTGGAGTGAAGATTCTTCCACACGGTAAAATTTATTGAAAACAGCTTCCTGCTTAAAATCCGGAATTCCTATTCCGAAATCTGTAACACTTACTCTTACTTCCTGCTCTTCTTCGTCTACAAAAGTAGTTACAATCACCTGATTGTTTTGAGGTGAATATTTTATAGCGTTCGTTAAAAAGTTAATGAGAACCTGCTCGATACGGATTGCGTCCAGCGGAATAAGAATGTCGGGTTTAATTCCATCGCGCTTGATTTTCACTCTGCTTTCGTGCGTCTGCACAATTGTATCGATTGCGTTGCTGATCACGCTTTCAAGATTTACAGGTTTTTTAGTGATTTTCAGTTTTCCGTTTTCAATTTTGGAAACGTCAAGAAGGTCTGTAATTAAAGTGTTCAGTTTTTCGATCTGATCCTGTACTTTGGTCAGGAAACCGGCTTCTGCGCTTTCTTTATCGAGTTTTAATTTTCTTTCCAATAACTGTACATAAGCTTTAATGCTCGTTAAAGGAGTTTTGAGTTCATGGCTTGCAATACTCAGGAATTCATCCTTTTCTTTCTCCACTTTTTTCTGATCGTCGATATCTGTAAAGGTTCCTACCCAGTTTTTAATCGCGTTTTCTTCGTAGACGGGAGTTACGCGTAAAAGATGGTAGCGGAAATCGCCCGTTTCTCTATTTTTTATTCTGATTTCAAGATCCAGGGATTTTCCTTTCTTTCTGCATCGTTCAAATTCTTCCTGAATATTGTCATCATCCGGATGGGTCTCGGGAAAATTTTTCTCAGAATCTGAGTAATCATACCATTTACCATTTACAAAATCTACAATTCCGTTTTCATTAAGGGTAAAAGCAATCTGAGGAAGAGATTCAAGCATTAAGTGAAAATGATCAATCTGCGACTTCATAGTCACCTGAGATTCTCTTCTTCCTTTTACTTCGAGTTCCAGGCTCTGCTGCGTTTTTTTCATCGCAATATTCTGTTCCTGCAGGTTGTAGAAAGTTTTCACTTTCAGCATCAGAATTTCCGGATCCACCGGTTTTGTTACATAATCTTTCCCTCCGGAAGCGTAGCCGCGTGTGATAAATCTTTTCTCGGTATTTACAGCAGAAAGAAAAATAATAGGAACTTCTTTTGTTTTGCTGTATCCTGCTAAAGTTTCCGCCACTTCAAAGCCATCCATATCCGGCATTTGAACATCCAAAATAATCAGTGCGTAATCATTTTTTAAGGCCTTCATCAGCGCTTCTTCACCGGAATCTGCAGTATCTACCTGAAAATCTTTGGATTCGAGTAGTTTTTTGAGTGAATAGAGATTACTTTGGTTGTCATCAACAATTAAGATCATATAAACTTTAAATCAATAATTAATTATATTTACTTCAGCTTCAAAAATACTCACAATATTTCGAAAAACAGGAATTTTTTACCTATTATCAAAACACATACCACAATAGTGGAAAAAAATTTTGTGATGCTCATTTTTTTACAAAAAATTTTAAAAATTTTTTCTTTCTTCAATTCAGTGATTTAAGAGTAAAATTTTAACCACATACAACGTTTTTAGTTAAAATTTTAATTTAAAAAAATTATTCACGGCACAGTGTTTGAATACAGGATAGTAACACTTTTTCACTTAAATATATTTTTCAAAATTAACCCACGTTTTATTGCGTGGGTTTGTTTTATTGTTCTTATATTTGCATCGAATTTCTCATGTTTAATTTGAGTTTTCATGGTTATTAGTTTTTATCCCCGCCGAAAGTCGGGGATTTTTTTATGAATTTTATTCAGCCTGTTTCATTTTTTTTAAGTGGCTTATTTTCTGAATATTATTCTTAAAATTAACTATTATGTTGAAAAAAATAAAGATGATGGCACAACTTGTGATATAGATAAGACACACTTAAAATCATTAGATATGTCGATACAAATACAAGTTGCCCGATGCACGCAATGCAAAGGTTATACTTCCGCTGCCCCACTTGAACAGAAACATAATAATCATCCTGATATTATTGATCATTTTTTCTATCACGGAGAACCCGCGTTTACACTGGACCAGAAAACTTTTGAAAAATTCAGAAATTTAGAAAATACAGAAGTAACAGTAATGGATCTTCATGAGCATGAAAAAAATGACCATCAACATTGCAACTGTATAAAAAAGCCTGCTCAAAAGACAGCGCATTCTCAAAAAGAAATTTTCAGCCTGCCTAAAAATCCTTTTGCAGCTGAAAAACATGAAATGGATAACGAGATTTATTTTAAAGATCTGTATTACACGTATAATAATTTTCACGGCATAAGCTCTTCCAATCATTATGGGAATTCCGGTAGAAAATTCCGTTAATGCGATTATAATATTACAACCTAAATTTCTACATATCAAAGAAGTATTTAAGAGGGTAAGTTACAGACTTATGATCTTAAATACTTCTTTTGGTATTATGATGACTTAAAATCATTCGATTAAAAAATTAAATTCCTTTCTGTATTGCGAAGGACTTTTCTGAATGTATTCCTTAAAAGTTTTGTTGAAATAACTGAAGTTGTTGAAGCCCGATTCAAAACATACTTCTGTAATGCTCAAAGGCTGTTCTGCAAGAAGCTTTAACGAATGGGTAATTCTGTATTCGTTAACAAACTGTGTGAAGGTTTTATTGGTGATTTTTTTAAAGTAGCGGCAAAAAGAAGGCACTCTCATATTGGCAAGATCTGCAACCTGCTCTAAAGTGATCTGTTCTTTAAAATGATCTTTCACATAATTAAAAATAAGATTAATTCTTTCATTATCCTCCACCTGAGTCTGAAGGTAATATTTTCCGGCATTCAGAATTCTGTAATCCGGGGTTGAAGCCAAAGCATCCAGAATCTCCAGAAATTTCACCAGTTTTTCTAAGGATGAAGATTCGTGCATTGCTACAATTTTCTGTCCTATTTGTTTTTTGATATTTTCCGAAAAAACAATTCCTGCTTTTGATTTTTCCAGCAGAGCTGAAATTTTCTGCATTTCAGGAAGTTCAAAGAAATTTTCTCCCAAAAAATCAGGCTTGAACTGAATTACCATCTCATAATCGTTATTGGTATTTTCATTCGTCATTCCGCAGTGCGGCAGATTACTTCCCATAAGCACAAGATCTCCGTCGGAAAAGTAAGAAATATTACTTCCGATCTGTCTTTTTCCGGAACCTCCACAAACGAAAATCAGTTCAATTTCAGGATGATAATGCCATACATGAGACTTTATATTTTCGTTACGAAGAAATTTAAGACTTGTAAAACTACTTCCGATATTGGGTTTTACGGCTTCAAAAGCCGGATGGGAATGTTTCATAGCCAATAATTAAAATTCATATACAAAATTAACAAATATTAATCTATAAATAAAATTTAGAGTTAAAATAATACATAAATATGAAAATTATATGGTAGCATACTGTTTACCAAGCATCTAAATTTGCAATATAAATAACTGATAATAAAAATCTTATCATTATGAAAAAATTATTTCAATCCGTTTTTATAGCAGCTTTTTTATTTGTTTCTGCAGATGCAATGGCTAAAGACAAAGATTTTTCCCTTTCTTTCGGAACATCTACATCCAAAACGGTACGTTTTGAAGTGAGCAACGCCAAAAATATATCGTTGGTTATTTACAATGATTCTTATGGCGAACTTTATTCCGAAAGGCTTGAAAATGAAGATTCAGTGATAAAGACTTACAATCTGGAGGATTTGGCAGAGGGAACTTATTACCTTATTGCAGAATCTGAGCAAAAGATTGAAAAATATAAGATAAAGATTAGTGATGACAATAAGGCTGAAATTGAAAAAACGCCTTTTGCCATTATCAGCAAACCGGAATTTAGTATTTCTGATCATGTTGTTAAGCTGCACATTGCAAATCTGAAGAACAAGGTAAGAATTTCTGTAACAGACTATTCCGGAAACACTTATTATTCTTCAACAAAGGAAGGGGAAAATGGTGAGCTGAACATGACTTTTGATCTCGATCCTAAAACTGCAGATCAATACATCATCAGTATTGAAGAAAATGGCAATACATTTAACAGAACAATCGCTTTGAGATAAGAGATTCTATACATTCCCGTATTTATATCGGAATTAAAATTTTACGTACAATTAGTTTATTAAGGCAGCTTTTCTTTTTTAAATCACGGAGAAATGGCTGCCTTAATTTTTTTTAAAAATTATCTTACTGATACAAAGCCGTTTTTGAAATTTATACCAAAAACCTTAAAAATTATTTTGCAGAAAATAAAAATAGTTCTATATTTGCACCACTGAAAACAACGATATAATCGGAGTTTCTGGAGAGTTGGCAGAGTGGTCGATTGCGGCAGTCTTGAAAACTGTTGACTGTAACAGGTCCGGGGGTTCGAATCCCTCACTCTCCGCAAAAAAATCCTTCAAATTCAATTTGAAGGATTTTTTATTTAACTGTTTTCTGAAGAATTGGATTTCAATTTCAGGAACATATAAGCCAGACCTAATCCCAAACCTGCTAAAGCTGCAATTTTTGTTTTTCTTGATGGAACAGGAAGCATCGTCTCGCCATAAATTCGGTAAGGCTCTGAGGAAGGCTCTAGAATATTTCCGGAATCGGATGGGGCATTTTTCACTTTCATCATCAGTCTCATGACCGCTGAAGCTGTATTAATGACAGGTTTTGGAAATAACCCGTAAACGTTTTTCAGGAATGCTGAAGTGAAATCCGGAAATAAATCTTTTTTTGGACGTTTTGCCAATTCCACCATTTTAGCAGCTGTATCTCGCGGGTCTGCAGCAAAAGGAGGAACTTTAAAATCCAGCCCTGAATATTTTGCAGAGTGCATATTTCCTGTAGAACGCTGAATCTGCGGATAAAGATTACAGATATGGATCTGCGGAAAATCTGAAATTTCTCCATGAAGACACTCCATCATTCCCCTGATTCCGAATTTTGTAGAAGAGTAAACTGCACTGTAAGGAGCCGGCATAAATCCGCCTATAGAAACGTTATTGATTAAAATTCCTTCGTTCTGTTTTTTAAAGACCGGCAAAACACTGTAAGCTCCATGCATATACCCGAAAAGATTGGTTTTAATCACCTGTTCATTTACATCCATCGGAATTTCTTCAAATTTCCCACTGGACATTACTCCTGCATTATTTACCCAAATATCTATTCTGCCGTTAAACTGCAATGCTTTATTAGCTAAATTCTGAACATCACCCGCAATAGAAACATCTGTAGGAACAGCCATGGCGGAAACACCCAAATCCCTGCATAATGCTACCGTTTCGTCCAAAGCTTCTTTGCCTCTTGCTGCAACTACAATATTACACCCCTCCACAGCAAATGCTTCCGCAGCAGCTCTTCCTACTCCACTGCTTCCTCCGGTAATTACTACAGTTTTTCCTCTGATACTTTTTTGTTCATTATTAGAATTCATTTTGTGATGGTTTTGGTTAATTACCTATAATCAACCTATTATTATGCCATACCGAGTATAAATATCATTTAAATTCTTCTGTATTTATTAATTCCGAGATAAGAAATTAGATGCAGGATGTTATAAAATTTTTATACTATAAATTTTCGTTAATATTCTTAATTAATCTTAAATACAGGTTTTTCAGTATTTTCTTGGCACAATTTTTTAATACTACTAATTACTCATGTTTAATTTGAGTTTTCATGGTTATTAGTTTTTATCCTCAGATTCTCTCTGAGGATTTTTTTGATTTAAATCCCCGAATTTCCGGATAAAAGCAATAAAAAACAGACCTTTACAGATCTGTTCTTTAATAAATAATATGTCTCTTTAAATATGTTTACATAGCATAAGCTCCTTTGTTCTGAAAAACATTAATGACTTCTGTTTTGTTGTTAATAGTATTGTATATAACCTCAACGGTAAAATAAGAAACTTCATAAAGTACATATTTTACTGTATCCATTGTTCTTTCGCTCATGATACGTCCTTCATTCATCACGAAACTGCACTGTGCCTGATTTGGCAAATTTTTAAAATCGTAGTAAGAAATCATAGCTTTGTTTTTTAATAGTTTCAAATAGAGATACACAATTTCTTTGCCAATTTTCTTCAATAAAGTTAAATTCTTAAAATTTAGATAAAAATACACCAATACAGTGATTATATTCACAATAAATATTATTCAATCTTTGATGGTCATAAATAATCATCATATCAAAAATTCTTTGCTTAAACGGTTAAATTTATTGTCTCGAAATGATAATTTATTAAATAAACCAACTATCTTTAAACTTTAATATATATGAATTTATGATAAATGATGCTAAAACGGGCAGCAGAAACTATACTGTTCCGTTGATTACCATTACACTATTGTTTTTTATGTGGGGATTCATCACCTGTATGAACGACATTCTTATCCCTTATCTGAAACAGCTTTTTAAGCTTACTTTCTTTGAATCTATGCTCGTACAGTTCTGCTTTTTCGGAGCTTACTTCATCGGTTCACTGATTTATTTCCTCATCTCCACCACAAAAGGAGATCCTATTGACAAAGTGGGTTACAAAAAAGGAATCATTTTCGGGATTTTTCTTGCCGCTTTAGGATGTGTACTTTTCTACCCTGCTGCAAGTTTTTCTTCGTACGGATTATTTTTGGGAGCTTTATTTATTTTAGGGTTAGGATTTACCGTTTTGCAGATTACGGCAAATGCTTACGTTTCGCTTTTGGGTCCGGAAGAATCTGCATCCAGCCGTCTGAACATGACGCAGGCGTTCAATGCCTTCGGAACCACAATTGCTCCGGTTTTAGGCGGACATTTAATTTTTGAATTGTTTTCCGCTCCGGACGGATCTTTCAGTGCAGCGGCAACGAAAATTCCTTATCTCATTTTTGCAGCAATTCTGCTTTTGGTAGCTTTGCTTATTTCAAGAGTTAAACTTCCGGACTTTCAGGTAAAAGGGGAAGAAATTGTAAAAGGATTCGGAGCTTTGCAGCACAACCATCTGAAATTTGGAGTTCTTACCATGTTCTGTTACGTAGGAGGCGAAGTTGCAGTGGGAAGTTTCATCATTAGTTTTCTGGAGCAGCCACAGGTGATGAATCTTTCCGAAGTGGTAAGCAAAAATTATCTTTCCCTGTATTGGGGAGGCGCGATGATCGGAAGATTTTTAGGTGCAATTTCCCTTAATCAGTCAATCAGTCAGGCAAAAAAAGCTTTATATATGTTGGGAGCGGCTATCGCTGTATTTTTGGTTATTTTCAGCATTGTAGATCTTAGTTTTTCTCAGATCAGCTTCTTTTTAGTTTTTATTGCCTTAAATTTTATCGCGTTTTTTATCGGAAAATCTGCTCCGGCAAGAACCTTATCTATATTTGCGGGAGTTAATGTTCTGTTATTGATTTCTGCAATGTTTAATCATGGCGAACTGGCAATGTACAGCATTCTGGGAATCGGAATCTTTAACTCAATCATGTTCTCAAATATCTACACTCTCGCTATTTCAGGATTGGGAAAATACACAAGTCAGGGTTCTTCTCTGGTGGTTATGGCAATTCTGGGAGGCGCTATTGTTCCTGTTTTTCAGGGATATTTAGCCGATATTTTCGGGGTTCAGCATTCTTTCATCATTCCTGTATTCTGTTATATTGTAATCCTGATCTTCGGAGCTTATTGTACGAAGTATTTGAGTCACGTAAAGCAGGAGGAAAGCACAAAAGCCGGACATTAAATTTTCAGTTTTAAAATAAAAAAACCTGCTTTTACAGCAGGTTTTATTTTTATCTTATATAATCAGTTCCTTAGTATCGGTGTAATAAATAATAGGCTCATCTTCAGACCTTGCTCCTTTTTTAGACAGAGATTCAAGATGGATAATCTTAAATTTTTTGGGCTTATAAATTTTTAATTCATTTTTATTTTCATCTACTATTACTTTTTCAGCATCATCAAAATTTATATAAAGTGATACTACAGAGACATTCCCTGTATAAACTGTTACTTTTTCCTGAGTATTTCTCTTAATATTTTCACTCTTAAATTTCAGAGTATCATCGCCGGAATTGTGCTGAGAAAAAACTTTCTGCGAACAAAGCAACATTAAAAACACTCCAGTAATCTGTATTTTTTTTATCATATCCATTTGAGTTTAAACTTTATATTAAACAAAACTAAATAAAAAAATTACAGCTTAAAGAATTATAACATTTTTTAAGAAATCACATCACAATCAGCCAAAAACTTCTGTAAAGTAATTTGTGGATTTTAAAATCATGATCCAATTATTAAAAATTTCATGTTGTTATCGTACTTAAATAAAACAGAAATATATTATTTAAATACCCTCCAATCCTACTATTCATCAGGAATTTCAAATTTACACAGTTTTAATAAGTTGAATTTATTGATCTGTAAAATCTGTATAACTCCAAAAAAATCAACACAAAACAATCAGAAAAACCCACCCACAAAGGATTACCGTTGAGATATTAATTAAAATATTTCATTATGTAAAGAAAAAATTCTACTTTTAATCAGAATTTTTAACAAATATCATGATGGTCAGAATTTTCCTTGTGGATGACGATCCCTTCTTCGGAGAAATGCTTAAATATCATCTTCAGCTTAATCCTGATTATGAAGTTTTTCTTTACAGTTCCGGCAAAGAATGCCTTTCCGAGCTTTACCGGAATCCTGACATCATCTGTATAGACTTTGGTTTACCGGATATTCAGGGAGATGATCTTTTCAAACAGATCAAAACGCTTTATCCGGATCTGCCGATCATTGTAATCAGCGGTCAGGAAAACATTTCCGTAGCCATTGATTTCCTGAAGCAGGGTGCAAAAGATTACATCGTAAAAAACGAACACACCAAAGAACTTCTGTGGAGCTCCATTATCCGCCTGAGAGAAAATATCTCGCTAAAACAGGAAGTTGAAGAACTGAAGGATGAACTCGAAAAAAAATACAGCTTTGAGAAAACAATTATCGGACAGAGTGAATCCATCAAAAGCATATTCTCAAAAATCAATAAAGCTCTGAAATCCAATATCAATGTCTCTGTAACCGGAGAAACAGGAACCGGGAAAGAAGTGGTTGCAAGAGCAATACATTATCATTCTTCCAGAAAAAACAAGCCTTTTGTTGCCGTAAACATGGCAGCAATCCCCAAAGATCTGGTGGAAAGTGAATTTTTCGGTCATGAAAAAGGAGCATTTACAGGAGCAACAGATAAATCGGTCGGAAAATTTGAACAGGCAAACGGAGGAACTATTTTTCTGGATGAGATCGCAGAACTCGATCTCAACCTTCAAAGCAAGCTTCTCCGGGCGTTGCAGGAAAGAGAAATTACAAGAGTCGGCGGAACCCAGAAAATAAAACTGGACGTAAGACTCATTATTGCGACCCACAAAAATCTAGCAAATGAAGTAAAGAAAGGAAACTTCAGAGAAGATCTTTATTACAGGGTTATCGGTCTTCCGATAGAATTACCTCCGCTCAGAGAAAGAGATCAGGACACTTTAATTCTTGCCAAACATTTTATTGATCTTTTTGCCAAAGAAAACAAAACCAAACCCCTGATTTTAGCTTCCGATGCAAGAAAAAAACTCATGAAATACAGCTTTCCGGGAAATATCCGAGAACTTAAATCCGTTATCGATCTTGCCTGTGTAATGGCAGAAAGCAATGAAATAACTGCGGATGACATCAGCTTTTACAGCCTTGAAAAAGAATCCGAAGTTTTCCTTTCCGAGCAAAAAACATTGAAACAGTATACAACAGACATTATTCTTCACTTTCTGAGAGAAAATAACAATGACGTCATTAAAACAGCTAAAATATTAGACATCGGAAAATCAACCGTTTATAATCTTATTAACAGCGTAGACCTTAAAAAAACTAAATAATACATGAAAGTCGCTAAACTACTTTTTGCCGACGGAATCTGGAAATCTGAAATAAATGATGAAAATCTGGACTATCAGAAAGCTCAGCTTGTTTTGGGATACGGTTGCCGGAATACCCTTGAAAACCCTGATTTTTTTGAGGTAATGAAAGCAAAATTTCCAGATGCAGAAATTGCCTTATCTTCTTCATCAGGAGAAATTTTCTGCAATGAAGTTTTTGATGAAACCGTAACAGTTACCGCCATTGAATTTTCTTCATCTTACATCAAAACACAGCAGATTGATATTAATGATTTTCAGAACAGTTATGAAGCTGGAAAAGCACTTTTAAAAAATCTTTGTCACGAAAATCTCAGGTGGGTATTTGTACTTTCGGACGGAAGTAAAGTAAATGGAAGCCAACTGGTAAAAGGACTCAATGAAGGGCGTCCCGAAGGAGTTTTAATTTCCGGCGGATTGGCAGGTGACGGAGATCGTTTTGAGAAAACCGTTGTCGGTCTTAATGAAGTTCCCGTATGCAATAAAATCGTTGCCATTGGCTTCTATGGTGAAAAATTAGAGCTTTCTCACGCATCATTCGGAGGCTGGGAAAGTTTCGGACTGGAAAGAACCGTTACAAAATCCCAAAACAACATCCTCGTAGAAATAGACAATAAAAATGCTTTAGATCTCTATAAAAATTATCTGGGTAAATACGCAGAAGAACTTCCAAGTTCTGCCCTGCTCTTTCCGTTATCTTTAAAACTCGACGAAAATTCTGCTCCGGTGGTAAGAACAATTCTCTCCATTAATGAAAAAAGCAATATGATGATTTTTGCGGGAGATCTGCCGGAAGGAAGCCGCGTACGATTTATGAAAGCCAATCTGGACCGTCTCATCGATGCAGCAAATGATGCTGCGCATGGATGCCTTCAGATGAATCCGGACCCAAAGCTGGCAATTATTGTAAGCTGTGTGGGAAGAAAAATGGTGTTGGGAGAACGGGTTTCCGAAGAAGTAGAGATTGTAAGAGACGTTTTAGGCACCAAGACCGCTCTTAACGGCTTCTATTCTTACGGTGAAATTTCTCCGGTTAAACCTTTCGGGGAATGCGCGCTTCATAATCAGACCATTACCATAACCACTGTAAATGAAACGGAATAACCATGGAAACCGACTTGCACAATTTACTCAGCAGACAGATCAAAAAATATCTGACGGAAGATTTCAAAAATCATCCGCAGTTTAACAATTTCATTAACGCAGTCAACGATTCCTATAAATCTTTTGAACGGGACAAGGAGTTAACCGATCATGCATTCAGACAGAGCGAAAAAGAATACAAAGAGCTGTTTAATGATCTGAAAAAAGAAAATGAACTCAAACAGGAATCCATTTCAAGCCTTTATGAATCTTTAAGCCTATTGGATTCTGCTTTTGATACCAAAAAAAATAAAGACCTTAAAGAACTTTCCTTATACCTCGCCGAACAGCTTAAAGAAAGAAAAAGAGCGCAGGACAATATAAAACGTCAGGAAGAAAAATACCGCAATATTATAGCGAATATGAATCTCGGACTTATTGAGGTGGATAATGACGAGATTGTACGGTATGCCAACCAAAGCTTCTGCAACGTTTCGGGTTTTGAACTGGATGAAATTATTGGTAAAAATCCTTCACAACTTTTCGTGCAGGGAGAAGCCAATCTAGAATTTATACAGGAACAGATCGAGCTGAGGGAGAAAGGAATTTCCAGTGTTTATCAGCTTCCGATAAAAAATAAAAGAGGTGAACTGAGATGGTGGGCAATCAGCGGTGCACCAAATTATGACGATCATGGAAATCTTCTAGGCTCCATAGGAATTCATCTCGATATCACCGATCAGAAAAAACTGGAAGAAGATCTCAAGCAGGAAAAATCTAAAGCTATTGAAGCTTCTAAAGCAAAAGAAGTCTTTTTAGCCAATATGAGCCATGAGATCAGAACACCGCTGAACGCGATCATAGGTTTTCTCAGAGAGCTTAAAAGACTGGATCTCACAACCACACAGAGCCAGTTTGTAGAAAACAGCTTCAACGCGGCACAGCATCTTTTGTCGATTATCAATAACATCCTCGATATTTCCAAAATAGAATCCGGTGAGATGTCTCTGGATAACACCGTTTTCTCACTGAAAGAATGCATCAGTAACATCATCAGTATTCTTCAGCCTAAAGCAAGACAGAAAAAAATACTGTTGAAAGCCAAATTTTCAGATGATCTTTTCTCTGAATTTAAAGCCGATGCGCTCAAAATAAAACAGATCTTATACAACATCATCGGAAACTCTCTCAAATTCACCAATGTCGGCGAAATATGCCTGGAATGCAACGTCAGGAAGGATTTTCCCGACCATCAGAATCTTGAAATCCGCATCACCGACACCGGAATCGGGATGAGTGAAGATTATGTAAAGCAGATCTTTAAAAAATTCAATCAGGAAGACAGTTCTATTTCGAGAAAATATGGCGGAACCGGTCTTGGTATGGCAATTACACGGGAACTGATTTATCTGATGAAAGGAGAAATAAAGATTAAAAGTAAAAAAAATGTAGGAACAGAGATCAGCATTTTTCTGGATATGACTAAAAGCATCGGAAAATCGGAATCCAAAAACATCGAAGTGAAAGAGCACATTTCCATTGAGGGAACACGCGTTTTGCTTGTGGAAGACAACGAACTTAATCAGCTTGTTGCAGAAAATTCTCTGACGCATTTCGGATGCGAAGTGACAAAAGCAGACAACGGAAAAATAGCCGTGGATATTCTTTCAAAAGAGCAGTTTGATATTATTCTGATGGATATTCAGATGCCTGAACTGGACGGGATAGAAGCCACTAAAATTTTAAGAAAAGACTTCAGACTTACCACTCCTATCATTGCGCTTACCGCCAATGCTTTCAAAACAGAAATAGACAACTGCATTGCTGCAGGAATGAACAGCTACATCACCAAACCTTTTGACGAGGACGAACTGCTGAAAATCATTTATAAAAATATTAAAATGCAAAATACATCAAAAACCGATAATCCGGAAGAAGAAAAAATTCTTTATGATCTCAAAAACATTCAGGCTTTAAGCCGCGGAAATGATGATTTTATTCAAAAAATGCTGTCCATATTCATCACGCAGACACAGGAAACCATTCCCATGGTGGAAAAAGCTTTTGAAGAGAAAAATTATGCCGAAATAGCACGCCTCATTCACAGGATAAAACCAAGTATTGAAGGTGTGGGAATCTACTCCATCAAAGAAACCGTAAAAGATCTTGAAGTAAAATCCAAAGAGCAGCAGACCGATTTCCCTGAACTGTACACTATGTTTCTGGAAGTAAAGGAAACACTCTTCAAGACAATAAAACAACTGGAACGGGAAATTAGATAAACCCTTTCCAAAATAAAGAGATTTTCCATATTTTGGAATTAAAAAAATAATTAATGTATTGATTTTCAAATAATTAAATAAAGGCACAGTAATCGCGTTATTCTATTCAAATAAAAAAGATGGAAACAAATAACAAAAATTTAAAGTTTTTTATTGTAGATGACGACAGATTTTGCGCCACCGTTTATGAGCAGTACCTGAAAAACAATCATTATGAAGATATTTCCTCATTCAGCAGCGGAGAAGAATGTCTGGATGAGCTTTACCAGAAACCCGATATCATTTTCCTGGATCACAATATGGAAGATCTTAACGGTTTCGAGGTTTTAAAAAAGATAAAAAGATACGATCCGAATATTTACGTTATCATGGTTTCTGCACAGGAAAATATAGACACTGCGGTGAATGCCCTGAAATACGGCGCTTTCGACTATATTGTAAAAGATGCCAATGTATGCGAAAAAATGACGGAGACCATAGAAAAAATATTAAAAATTAAAGAAGAAATGTCTCAGAACCAGCGTAAAGGTTTTAGAAAATTCTTTTCAGTTTTATTTTAGATCTTATGTTAAAAAAACTCATACTCTCATCCTTTTTCCTGATGCTTCTGGTATCCTGTAAAACCTACAACGTACTTGAAGAGGAACAGGCAAGCCGAAATATGCAGGATTTCAGCTATGACCCCAACTATGAATACAGAATCCGTAAAGACGACAAAATTACGCTTTCCGTTTGGGGACAGGATGATCTGAGTGTGGGTTCTGTATACGGAATTTACAATTCCAATGAAGTATACGGAAAATGGCTTCTGGTAGACATCAACGGAAATATAGAAATTCCAAAATTGGGAACAACTCCCGTTGTAGGGAAATCTCTTCCCGAACTGAAGGAAGAAATAAAAACAAAGCTTAAAAAATGGCTGGTAAATCCTATCGTGGATGTAAAAGTGCTGAATAAAGAAATTGCGGTGATGGGCGAAGTGAGAAATCCGGCGGTAATTCAGGTGGATAAAGACCAGAACACTTTACTGGAGCTGGTTTCCAAAGCAGGAGGATTTGAAATGTATGCCAATTTAAAATCCATTAAAATTCTGAGACAGGAAGGCGAAAACGTTCGCGTTACCAATATCGATCTTACCAAAATGAAAGATGTTCCGAACCAGAATATCCTTCTTCATCCGGGAGATTACATCATTGTTCCTTCCAAGAAAAGCAAAGATTTTGATAAGAGAATTTCCACCATTATTCCTTTTGCAACCGTTACTTCCGCAGCCGCGATTCTGATAGGATTATTATAAAATTTGATGACCATGAACAATGAGAATGTAAGATTTCTGAAACCGCTGTTACGAGGATTTCCCATCGTCGTTCTTGCTATGATTATTGCGGTTTTGGCAGCAAAAAAATACCTCAACTATGTAACGCCGATGTACGAAAGCACCGCAAAACTGAAACTTGCGGATACACAGGAAGGCGTTCCGAGCGCGAATCTCTTCAAAGATTTCGACGTTTTTGCCACGCCAAACAAAATAAGCACAGAAATAGAAGTTCTGAAATCGACATCATTAATTGAAAAAACACTGGAAAAGCTCCCCTTTTCCACCGAAATTTACAGAAAAGGGAAAGTACGTTCCGTAGAATTGTTCGGCGATTCTCCGATAAAAGTGGAAAGCATTCTAAACGATGAAAAAAATTACGACAAAAAATTTATCATTAATATAACTTCAAATCAGAATTTTACAATAAAAGCCTCCGATTCTGCCAAAGAAGTAAAAGGCACTTTCGGAGTTCCTACAGCCATTAAAGGAGGAAAAATCCTGATCACCAAAAACGACAGCTACCTTCAGTCCAAACCCGGTGCTAAAATTGTCGATCAGTATGAAGTTGAATTCCTGAGCAGAGAAAAACTTCTGGATAAGGTAAATAAAAACCTGGATATTGTTTCGGTGGACAAAGATGTTCCCGTTATCAGAATCAATTACAAAAGCAATGTTCCTGAAAAAGCAAGTCTTCTCGTAAATACTCTTGCAGAGACTTATATTCAGGATTATATTGAAAATAAATACCGCGCTGCCAATACGACGGTTGACTTTCTGAAAAATGAAATCGGACAGGCAAACAATAAGCTTTCCGGTGCAGAAAACCGTATAGAAAATTATCGAAACAAAGAAAATATCATCAATATTCCGCAGGAAACAGAAACTGATCTCAGAAAAATATCCCAGCTTAAAATTCAGAAAAGCAATCTGAAAATGAATCTGGATGCGATAAAAAATCTCAATAATTATATTTCTGAAGGTAAAGACAACTATCTTGATCTTGCCCCGAATTTTGAAGCATTCAACGACCTTCTTTCAACCGAAATGGTAAAGAATATGAAACTGCTTCAGGCAGAAAAAAAAGAATTGCTCTTAACCTACACTCCGGAACATGAGAAAGTAAAGGTTATTGATTCTAAAATTAAAGATCTTACCGATTACCAAACTGAAAGCATTAAAAACACCCAGAGAAACCTGCAGATCAAATATAACGATATCGACCGCGATATTCAGATTGCAGAACAGGCTTTTATCGGGCTTCCCGAGAAAGAAAAACTGCTGAACATTATGAATCGTGAGTTCAATCTATACGAAAAAAACTACAACTTCCTGAACGAAAAAAGAATAGACGCAGAAATTGCAAAAGCGGCAAAAATTTCTTTTCATAAAATTATTACAAGAGGAGAACTGCCGAAACAGCCGGTTTCACCGATGCGCTCCATCATTATCATTGTTGCAGCCATTATGAGCATGATCGGCTCTATTGCCCTCATCTACGCCGTACATTTTGCAAAAGCCAAAGTGAATGATGTATATACCATCGAAAAAAACAGCACCATTCCTGTTGCATTTACAACGCCTTTCATTAAAAACAGGGAAAACATAATGCATCACTTTCTCGAGAACGTGCTGGAAATGGAGCTTAAGGAAATCATTAAAGATAAAAACCTCATCTGCATCACGTCTTATGATAAATCGAAACAGCATATGTTTCATTCAAAAAACATCATAAAAGCCTTACAGGCGCAATCCAGAAAAGTATTGGTTATTGATGTGGCAGGAAACTTAAAAAACATTGAAAACATCGATTATATCGATTTTTCAGAAGAAAAAAACTTAAGATTAACTTCAACGGATATTGAAAATCTGATCCGTGAAAAAATGACAGGAAATGATCTCTGCATCATCAACAATCAGTCGATAAAACAAGGCAAACTTCCTCTATTATTCCTGAAAATGGCAGATGAAAATCTGTTTGTTTTAGACAGCCGGAAAACAGCCGAAAAAACCATTATGAACGTAGAACTTCTGAAGGATGAATACAAACTGACCAATCTATGGTTTGTGCTGAATAAAGAAGGCTATAACCCGAGTTTAATGACCTCTATTAAAAGTTTTGTAAACAGAAAAAGATCGTGAAAAAGCTTACAGAAATATTTCGCAGACCCACATCTCTGGTTTTCGCAGACCAGTTGATTTTCAGCGGAACAAATTTTCTTCTGACGTTTTTACTTGCCCGAAAACTGAACATTTCAGATTTTGGTCTGTTCTCGTCTGTGCTTTTGGTGACGTATCTTTTGGTAGGCATCTGCAATGCTATTGTGGTACAGCCTTTCCAGATTCTGGCAGCCAAAGAATTCACTAAAAAATCGCTGGGCTTTGTTTTTCAGGCTTCAGTAGTTTTAATAATGATTTTCTCTGCCTTACTGTTGATGGCTAAATTTTTGCCCGTTTCTGCACTGGCGTTTTTTAGAGATAATCTATTGGCGATCATCGCTTTTGCGGCGGCATATGTTTTTCAGGATTTCCTGAGAAAGGTTCTGCTTACGATAGACCGCATACAATTGGTGCTTTTTATCGACAGCATCTTCCTTCTTGTTTTTCCTTTAATCTGGTTTGAAAACAGTCTTGATTTAGGAAAAAGTCTTCTGATCATTGCTATCGTCAACGCCATTGCTTCCCTTCCCGGAGTTTGGTATTGTGTGAAAAATGCAGAATTCAGTTTGAAAAATGCTACCCTTTTTCATTATCATGTTACAGAAGGAAAGTGGCTTTTAAGTGCTTCTATAGTTCAGTGGTTTTCCAGTAATTTTTTTACGCTCGTTGCGGGAATCTATTTAGGAGTTAATGCTTTGGGAGCTTTGAGGCTGGTTCAGTCATTTTTCGGGGTTATTAATGTCATTCTTCAGACCGTTGAAAATTATTACCTTCCGAAAACAGCCCAGCTTCATTATCAGGATAAAAAAGAAGAAAAAAAATCCCTGCTTTTCAGTATGTCTAAAGGAATGATGGCTTTAGGAATTCTGATCATCGGTTTCTTTATTTTTTCAGAACCTTTAATTACGTTATTGGGCGGAGAACAATATAAGCAGTATGGCTTTGTTATTAAACTTATTTCGGTATTATATGTTGTGATTTTGTACAGCTATCCTACCCGACTTTCCATAAGAGTTCTGGAGCAGAATAAAGCTTTTTTTACAGGATACTGCATTTCGTTTGTGTTTTCATTACTCAGTTTTCATTTTTTACTGAAATACGGAGCACTTTACGGCGCAGTTGCAGGACTTGTAATCAACCAGATTCTAATGATCGTGTACTGGAAAATTTTACTTAACAGAAAACAGATTTCGGTATGGGCATAGTACATTTGATATTGGGAAAAGCAAATCCTGAAAAAATGAACGGCGTAAATAAAGTCGTGTACAATATAGCGACCAAACAGGCCGAAAACAGGCAGGATGTAGAAGTTTGGGGAATTTCCGAAAACACGGAGATCAACTACCCCGAAAGAAACTTTAAAACGAAGATTTTTAAACGGAAAAAAAATCCTTTTTCCATTCCTGAAGATCTTCAGAAAGAAATTATAAACAGCAGCGGATCTACGGTTTTTCATCTTCACGGCGGATGGATTCCTGTATTTTCGTCTTTAAGCAGATTTTTGCAGAAACACAAATTCAATTATATTATTACGCCCCACGGTGCGTACAACGCTGTCGCAATGCAGAAAAGCATGATTACCAAAAAGCTTTACTTCGAGTTATTTGAAAAAGCGGTCATCAAAAATGCTGCAAAAATTCACTGCATTGGCGAAAGCGAAATGGAGGGTTTACAGTCGATTTATCCAACCCAAAAAGGCACTTTAATTCCATACGGTTTTGAAAGAGTAAAAGAAGACTTTTCTTTCAGTTCCCAAAAGGAAAGTCGGATTTTCGGATTTGTTGGACGGCTGGATATTTACACAAAAGGTCTGGATCTGCTTGTGGAAAGTTTTGCTGAATTTTCTAAAGCGGATCCTTATTCTGAATTGTGGATTGTGGGCGACAGCGACGAGAAAGCGGAGCTACACCAAAAGATAAAAGCATTGGGAATTGAGAATAAAACAATCCTTTTCGGAAGTAAATTTGGCGAAGAAAAAAACGATCTCCTGAAAAAGATGGACGTTTTTGTGCATCCCTCAAGAAACGAAGGATTGCCGGTTTCCGTAATCGAAGCCGCAAATTTCGGGAAACCCTGTATTGTTACCAAAAACACCAACATTGGCTATCTTGTTGAACAATACAATGCGGGAATCAATATTCCGTCGCCTCATACAGCGCTCCTTACCAAAGCATTTTTCGACATTTCCAAAATCTGGAAAGACCGGCAGAGCTATGAAAAGATCTGCGGAAATGCGGTAAAAATGGTAGAAGAAGCGTTTGACTGGAACAACATTCTTGATGAAATGAATACCAAACTCTACAACTGCTGAAATGGAAACCTTACCTCTTCATCATCAGCAATTTCTTAAAAAGCTCAACAATCAGCTGTTTATTATTCTGCTGCTTATGGTGGCGTGTTTTTTTACGTGGAGCGAAAATGTAAACATTACACGAGCCATCAAAGTAGTCGGAAGAATGGGCGTGATGATCTCTTCTATTCTGTTGTACCGGAAAATCATCAGATACGGAAGCATTAATTCTTTAGAATACAAAAACATATTTTCGCCGATTTTATACATCTGCTATTTAATTTTAGGCTTTATATCATTTTCCTGGAGTACCAATCCGGGATTCAGCGCTTTGCAATGGTTTATGACCTTTCAGAGCTTTGTTTTTGCTTATTTTTTCGTAAAAAGTCTGAAAATTTTAGACGTTTATTTCGAAGGTCACAACATCAGACTGTATCATCTTCTGGGAAACACCGTTTTCGTTCTTCAACTGGTTTTCGTCATCGGAATGTGGATTAATCCCGATGTATTTTTCCGGCTTACAGACGGTGGTGAAGAAGCCAGACTGGGCGGAACAATGATGAATCCCAACGAGCTTGGAATGCTTGCCGGAGTGGGTTCTGCATGTCTTATTTTTGATCTGTACCGCTTTAAAAAGAAAGTCTGGACCATCATAAAAATTCTTGTCATTTTATATGCTTTATTCATGACCGGATCACGATCTTCGCTGATCGGCGTTTTGCTGATTGTCTTTTTCCACATCAACCAGACCAAACAGAAAACCCTGAAATTTGCCATTATTGCGCTTGTTGCCATGGTTGCTCCTTTCGCGGTATATACGGTTATTCTGAAAGGCGGCGATCAGGAAAGGCTGGAAGAAATCATGAGTCTTACAGGAAGGCTTCCGTTTTGGCAGGCTTTAATTACTGAAGGTTTACCCAGAGAACCGCTTTTAGGTTTTGGCTTTATGAGGATCGATTACAAAGAGTTTTTCCAGAGCGCCCATACGTATCCGGGAAAAATGACGCACAATACTTTTATGCAGGTTCTCATGAATCTTGGATTTATTGGGTTTACCATTGTTCTTTTTCAGGTGTTTTTTACCGTAAAATCCATATTGTCTGAACAGAAGGAACTGAAACTGATGCTCATCGGGATTCTTATTCCGATTGTGATCAATTCCTTTACAGAATTTGGAATTTTCGGGGAAAGTAATTATGGGATCATGTTCTATCAGATCATTATATTTTCCATTGCATTCCGCAACAACAATCATCTTACAAGGTTGCAGAAAATCATCCTGAAGAAAAAAAGACCGGAGTTACTGCCGGACTAAATTTCCACAGAACAGTATTTTTTCCATATTTTGGAATTTAAATTTAATTAAAAAATTCATAACTAATTAATTATCAGTATTTTAATTTTTTGGCAGATATTTTTATACTATTTTGGTATATCAATAATCATCATGAAAACATTATTTAGAAATACAGGGTACAAATTGTTTACAAAACAGGAAAAGAACAGCAAGAAAATCTCTTTTTCGTACATCAAAAATCCTGACGGAACAGTAAGGTGGTTTTGGAACTCAGATTCCTCAAAGCCTTTATTTCTAAAATTTTACAATGCAGCCACACCGAAAGCAAAACTTTTCGAGGTATTGGTAAAAACGGTTTTTGCGCTGCGTTTACAGAAAATTGTTTTTAAGAAAGAGGTTCTTTATTATGTAAAAAACAGTGAGCCGGTTTTTAATATCGAAAATGACTGGGCTATTTTTACAGGAACTGTTGGTCCCAACAATAAGGCACTTCTGTTCAGCGGAGGATATTTTTACAAGATCGCGGAAACAGATTCTGCTAAAAAGCTGATTGCTACAGAAAACAGAAATCTGAGAAAAATTATTTCAGGCAATATATTGCAGGTTCCGGAAGCTTCCATGATTAATGAAAACATTCTTAAATTATCTGATATTTCAAAAGGCGGAATGCGTGAAAATTCTTTCACGAAAATTCATGCGGAAGCATTGAAAATGATTTCCTTACATCATGAAAGAAGCGTGAAAATATCGGAATGGAAGTATTTTCAGAAGGTGAAAGAACAGTTTTTAAGTGTTGATGATGAAAGAATTCCGAAAAACATCCTCCGAAAGATAAAAGCAATCCTGAGACACACCAACGAAGATGAAAACATCGATGTTGCCTTTTCGCACGGAGATTTCACCTCATGGAACTGCTACGTAAAGAATGAAAAACTGGCGGTTTACGACTGGGAACTGTCTTCCACAGAAAAACCGAAAGCATTCGATTTCTTTCATTTTATCATTCAGAACGGAATTTTAATCCAGAAAAAAAGCTGGAAAGAAATTTATACAGAAATTAAAGAGAAAAATAAAATTACCTTCCGGTTCAGTGACGCGGAACTTCAGAAATATTTAAAATTTTATCTTCTGACGAACACATTGTCTTACCTTACCATTTATGCGGCACAGGAAGAATGGCATCTTCAGATTCACTGGCTGTTACAAACTTGGAACGAAGCCTTAAATGTTATTCTTAAAGACTACTCTACCGAAAGAGAACTCGTAATTTTAGATACTTTCGATGCGCTTTACCATACCGATTATGCGGCTTTGAAATTTCACAACGAAGAACCGGAAAAGCTGAAACTGAATTCTGATATTGATCTGATTATTTCTTCTGATAACGCCCAGAAATTAGTCAGTTATTTATCCGGGCACAGTCTCGTACAGAAAGTTTCAACGGTGAAAAAATCTTTTATGCAGACGGTAAGAATCGTTACGCTTCAAAACGAAATTCTTAATCTAGATCTTATTCATCAGGTAAAATGGAAGCATATACAGATCATGGAAGTTTCAAAAATCCTTGAAAACAGAAGAAAAAACAGATTTGGCGTTTATAAAGTTTCAGAAAAAGACACTGCCCGATTTATTGATCTGTTTTACAGCCTGAACGATGCAGAAATTCCTGAAACGTATGAGAAATTTGTTTCAGAACATTTAAAATCAAACAAAATAATCGACAGAGAACTTACCATTAAAACCCTGAAAATGAAAAACGAAAACAGAGGATTCAGTTATTTTAAAAATATTGTTCATTATTTAAAAGATTCGTTTGCAGAAAAAGGATTCATCATCACATTCAGCGGAGTAGACGGAGCCGGGAAATCTACCGTGATCTCGGAAGTTTCCGAACTTATTGAAAAACGTTACAGAAGACCTGTAAAAGTTCTGAGACACAGACCTTCCCTGCTTCCCATCCTGAGTGTATGGACCAAAGGAAAGGAAAAAGCACATGAGGACGCGGTGAATTCTTTGCCAAGACAGGGAAACAACAAAAACTCCCTTTCTTCCTTATTACGATTCGGATATTATTATACAGATTATATTTTAGGACAGTTTGTTATTTACACAAAATATGTTTTGAGGGGAAAAATAGTTTTATACGACAGGTATTATTTCGATTTTATTGCCGATGCAAGAAGAAGCAACATTCAGCTTCCGAAATCCGTAACGGAGACAGGATATCATTTCCTGATGAAGCCGGAGTTCAACTTCTTCCTGTACGCCGCGCCTGAAAAAATACTTAGCAGAAAAAAAGAACTTTCGTATCACTCGATTTGCGACCTTACTTCAGAATACAGTTCCCTTTTCTCTAAACTGGAAAGAAAGAACCAGAGAGTGAAGTACTTAGCAATCGAAAACAATGATCTTGATGTGACATTAGGAACGATCATGAACACAATAATCACAGAGAGATGAAAAAGCTTGTCGTAAAAATCATAAAACTAAGAAGTCCCTACTTTACTATAGATGATGATTTGAACTCCGGAGCGGTTCTGCAGTTTATCTGGATCCAGCTCTGGAGCATCATCAGAGGTTTCAGGATGCTTCTCTCTTTCAGAAATCCCAAAGGAATGCTTTTAGGCAAAAGAGTAAGTTTCTTTAATGTTTCTAAAATAAAATGGGGAAAGTTTCTGCGTCTGGGAAATGATGTGTATGTTTCTGCCCTTGCAAAACACGGAATTGAATTTGGAGACAATGTATCGATAGGCGCTTTCAGCAGAGTGATTGTTTCCACTTCTTTTAACAATATCGGAGAAAAAATTAAAATAGGAAATAATGTCGGGATCGGAGAATTTGCTTATCTGGGCGGTTCAGGAGGTCTTGAAATCGGAGACGAATGCATTGTAGGACAATATCTGAGCTGTCACCCCGAAAATCATAATTATGAAGATCCTGAAACGTCAATCCGGCTTCAGGGCGTTAACAGAAAAGGAATAAAAATCGGGAAAAACTGCTGGATCGGAAGTAAAGTAACGATTCTGGACGGTGTGGAAATCGGAGACGGATGTATTCTGGCTGCAGGAAGTGTGATTACGAAATCTTTTCCGGACAACAGCATCATCGGCGGAATTCCCGCTAAACTTTTAAAAACAAGACCCCATGAAAACCAATCAGACGATACTCGCAACGTGCTACGCCATCAATCCGTATAAAGGATCGGAAGATGCGATGGGATGGAATTTTGTGTATCAGATCGCCAGATTCCGTAAAGTTTTTGTTGTAACGAGAGAAAACAATAAAACACATATTGAAAAATACATGAAGGAAAATCCAGATCCGTTGTATCAGAACATGAATTTCCTTTATTTTGATCTTCCCTACTGGATGCGTTTCTGGAAAAAAGGAGGTCGCGGTGCACTTCTGTATTATTATCTATGGCAACGAGGCATTGTTTCATTTGTAAAAAAACAGAAGGTGGATTTTGACATTGCCCACAATGTGAATTTTCATAACGACTGGACGCCAAGTTTTTTATGGAAATTAAAAAAGCCTTTGGTTTGGGGACCTGTAGGACATCATCCTCTCATTCCTAAACAATATCTGAAAGATTATTCCCATAAATATTTCCTTAAAGACCGTTTAACCTGGATGGTGAAAAACTTTTTCTGGAAACTTTCGCCTTCTCTGAAGAAAACAGTTCAGCATTCTAATCACATCTGGTGCATGAACAGCGGAGTTCCGGAGAAGCTTAAACTTAAAAAAAATCAGTATTCGCTTTATCCTTCTGTTGCTTCGGAAGATTTTTATCAAAAAGATGAAGTAGCGATAAAATCGGATTTTGCAGTGATCAGCGTAGGAAGATTTGTTCCGTTAAAAGGTTTTGATCTCACGATCCGTTCTTTTATTCAATTCATCAATGTGCTTTCAGAAGAAGAAAAAGCGAAATGCAAGTTAATTTTGGTGGGAACCGGCGAACAAAAGCAGTTTTACAAAGATTTAATTCAGCAAAATAACGCTGAAAATTATATTGAAATCATTGAATGGATCGACCGCAGAGAACTGATGAAGATGTATGAACAAGCTTCTGTTTTTCTTTTTCCGTCTCATGAAGGAGCAGGAATGGTTGTTCCGGAAGCACTTTCTTTCGGACTTCCGGTTGTCTGTCTTCAAAATGAAGGTCCCGGAGAATTTATTACCGAAAAATGCGGTTTTACTATTCCACAGCAGGAATATGATCAAACGGTAACGGAATTGAGCGATGCTTTAATGAAATTATTTTCAGACAAAGATCTTCAGCAAAAAATGAGCATTGAAGCCAGAAAACATTATCTTGACCGATTTTCCTGGGAAAAAAGAGGCGATCATCTCAATACAATCTATAACCAAATTTAGCCATGAAAAGAATTGTCTCTGTTCATCTTCTGAATGATTACAGCGGAAGCCCGAAAGTTCTGATGCAGCTTCTGAAATCCTGGACAAAAAACGGGATGGATGCTCATCTTTTTACTTCAGGCGGAAGAAAGGGTTTTTTGTCTGATATTCCCAAGGTAAAAAATCATCTGTTCTGGTATCGCTTTTCATCCAATGCGCTGGTAAGAATTCTTAATTTCTTTCTGAGTCAGTTTTTCCTGATGATTAAATTGCTGTTTTTCCTGAAAAAGAGTGATCTGGTTTACATCAACACGGTTTTGCCTTTCGGGGCGGCAATTGCAGGAAAACTAAGAGGGTGTAAAATTATTTATCATATCCACGAAACTTCGGTAAAGCCGAAACTATTTAAAAATTTTCTTTTCGGAACAGCAAAAATGACTGCCGATAAAATTGTCTTTGTTTCGGAATATCTTCTGAAACAGGAATCTTTAATTAACAATCAGGAATTGCTGTACAATGTTCTGGAAAGCGATTTTGCCGAAAAAGCAGACCGTTTCCGAAATGTGGAAAAAGAAATCCCTGTGGTTTTAATGATCTGTTCTTTAAAAGTTTACAAAGGAGTTGACGAATTTCTGGAATTAGCCAAAAAAAATCCTTCTTACATTTTCAAACTTGTGGTGAATGCGACGGAAAAGGAAATTCAGGAGTATTTTAAAGGGAAGGAAATTCCGAAACAGCTTATTATTTATCCTACCCAAACGGATACGCATCCTTTTTATCAGGAAGCCAGCATGATTCTTAATCTGTCTCATCCTGATCTTTGGGTGGAAACATTCGGACTTACGATTCTGGAAGGAATGCGTTACGGCTTACCTGCGATCGTTGCGCCTTTAGGAGGCGTTACAGAACTGGTTGAAGATAATAAAAACGGTTTTTTAATCGATTCTAAAAACACAAATGAACTTTCTGAAAAATTAAACTACATTTTGAACGATCCATCGGTCTACAAATCCTTCAGTGAGGCTTCTTACGAGAAAAGTCTTCTGTTTTCGGAGGCATATTTTGAGAGAAAATCTCTGGATATAATTTCCAATTTATAATCCATTTTCCAGATTATGGAAATCCGGCACGCTTTCAATAAATTATAATTAACACATTTTCATTACGTTACATTATTTTACACAATTTGGAACATAAATGGTCATAATATGTTAAAATAAAATAATTATGAAGACAAAAGTAGCAATTATAGGAACGGTAGGTCTGCCTGCAAAATACGGAGGCTTTGAAACCTTAACGGCTCATCTTGTGGAAGAACTTTCCGATACCTACGATTTTACGGTATATTGCTCTTCAAAAAAATACAGCAAGGAAGAGAGAATCGAAAGCTGGAAAGGGGCAAAACTGAAGTATCTTCCTTTAGACGCCAACGGAATCCAGAGTATTCCTTACGATACATGGTCTATTTTTCATGCTTTATTCCGAAGTGATGTTCTTCTGATTTTAGGCGTTGCCGGAGCGTGGCTTTTACCATTAGTAAAATTATTCACCAATAAAAGAATTATTATTTCCATCGACGGAATTGAATGGAAAAGAGACAAATGGTCTGTTCCTGCAAAATTATATCTTTGGTGGGCAGAAAAACTGGCGGTAAAGTTTTCTCATATTGATATTTCGGATAACGAATCTATCCAGGATTATACTTCTGTACGCTATAAAACGATAAGCCGCGTTATTGAATACGGAGCGGATCATACGAAAATCAACCGTGTTCCGTCTGCTGAAAATCTTGAAAAATACCCTTTCCTGAATGAAGAATATGCGGTAAAAGTATGCAGAATTGAACCTGAAAATCATGTCCATACGATTTTAAAAGTATTCAGCACGCTTCCTGAGCGCAAGTTGGTTTTAGTTGGAAACTGGAAAAACAGCGAGTACGGAACAAATCTGAAAGAGCAGTATTCAGGATTTAAAAATATTCTCCTGCTCGATCCTATTTACGAACAGGAAACCATTGATCTGATCCGCGGAAATGCTTCTCTTTACATTCATGGGCATTCTGCGGGAGGAACCAATCCTTCGCTTGTGGAAGCCATGTTTTTAGGTCTGCCGATCATCAGCAACGGCGTTTCTTACAACAGAACGACAACCGAGAATCAGGCTTTTTATTTTTCGGATGAAAATGAGCTTAGAAGTATTCTGGAGGAGGTAAGCAAAGAAGATTTGGAACTCTGCGCCGGAACAATGAAGAAAATAGCGGAAAGAAGATATACTTGGAAAAGAATCGCAAAAAAATACAGTCAGCTTATCGAAGAAACCTTTACTATCAGCAAGAAAACCAATGTTATGCCCAGAATCTCTGAAATTGATGAGGCAATTCTGAAAAAGTACAATGTAGAGCATCTTAAGCACATCAAACTATTCAATAACTCTAAATAAACTGCTAAAAAACGAGGCTATGAAAAACTTTGTAGAACTTTCTATATACGGAATTCTTGCATTCATCCTTTCGATGTGCGTCATTCCGCTCATGAGAATGATTGCCCAGAAAATTAAGCTGGTGGATGTTCCCAATGCAAGAAAAGTGCACCAGACTGCTATTCCGCTGATCGGAGGTCTTGTGATCGGACTTGTTGTTTTTTTGCTTTTATGGATTTCTGATGACAAAAGCTGGAAAGATATTCTTCCGATCATCATTACTTCCTACATTATGCTTTTTGTGGGAACGCTGGATGATAAAACAGACATCAGAGCGATTTATAAACTGGGAATACAGATTTGTGTGAGTGTGATTATTGCAACTTCAGGAATCCGGATTACCACTCTTTACGGACTTTTCGGAATCCATGAAATGAATGTTTATTTTCAGTATATTCTTACGGTACTTATTATTACAACGGCAGTAAATGCTTTTAATTTAATTGACGGAATTGACGGTTTGGCAGGAAGTGTTGCAGGAGTAGGTTTTGCTTTGTTTTTCGTTATTGCTTTAATTGAAGGACATTTCGGACTGGCAAGAATAGGACTGCTTTTCGTGGGAAGTATTGCTGCTTTTTTACGGTATAATTTTTCTTTGAAGAACAAAATTTTTCTGGGAAATTCGGGTTCTTTATTTTTGGGATATTTGTTGATCTGTCTGGGAATTTACATTACGAAATTCGACAGAGGTTCGGAAGAGTTTCCTTACGGTATTTTCTTTATTCTTTTTGTATTCACAATTCCTGTTATTGATTCTGTGAGAGTGTATGCGGATCGAATTTCGCGGGGAAAATCGCCATTCAAGGCGGATAAATCGCACATTCATCATCATCTTTTACAGTTGGGTCTGTCTCACAAAAGAATTACCTTAACTTTTGTTCTTCTGAATATCGTGACATTTATTGTTCAGTATGTGTTTTTCCCGAACTACTCTATTTATACGACACTTATTTCATTCTTTGTCTTCATATTCATCTTTAAAATTATTAAAGTGCTGAATCTTTTCCTTACGTGGAAAAAGAATATTAAAGACATGGAAAATTCATAAAAATAAATTTTGAGATGATTATCCGATAATTTTAACACAAAGTGCGCAAGTTTTTTTAATACTCACAGCTTTTAACTAGGCAAAGGTACTTCCATAAACTATTCACTAAGCAAAAAACACAAATTTCATATAGAAATTACAAATAACATCCAACTTTTATACATCTTTTTTATTTGCCCTTAATAAAAAGAATACTCCGGACAGGAATTGTCAGGAGTATTTTTTTATATCTGTTTAAACTGATTGAAAGTTTAACTGTGTTGACTTATTAATTCAGCTTGAAAAAGAAAAATGCAACTGCCGCCCATTCTTTTTTAATTCCGCTTGCATAACCGATGGTGGAATGACTGCCGTTTTCTACCGTTCCGTTATCTTTAATATAACCAATGGTTGAGTGACTGCTGTTTTCCACGGTTCCGTCCTTTTTTACGTAGCCTACTGTAGAACCGCTTTTGTTCTGTATGGTACCGTCACTTTTAATATAACCGATTGTAGAATGGCTGCTGTTTTCGATAGTTCCGTTTCCTGTAATATACCCTACTGTGGAATGGCTGCTGTTTTCAATGGTTCCGTTGCTTTTGATGTATCCTGCTGTACTGCGGCTTCCCGATTCTATGGTTTGTGCGCTTAAAAGTGATAAGTTAAACATAACAGCACAAACGAATAGTGTTTTTTTCATGGTTTTAAAATTTTTAAATTCTTCGAAATATAGGAAGTTTTTATTGAAAATGAAATACCACAGAAAAAAACGCACTTTAAATTAAAATATGAGCTTTAATTAAGATTTTTTTATCTTTCTGAAAGTGATTGATATCCTTCTTTTTCTTGGAATTGCTGTATTTTGCCATTGATCGTTTTTTACGGCTTTGATCCCGTGTTTCCAGAGGTATCTTGCGTCTCCGCTGAGTAGAAGAATGCTTCGGGGATTCAGTATTATTTCATGTTTTTCCGAATCTTTTGAAAACTGCATCACGCAGGAAGAAAGTAAGCTTACGGAAACTATTATGTCTTCAAAGCAAGGTACACAGTCTATATGGTTTGATATTCCCTGTCCCGGTTCATATTCGTTGATGATGACCTGATCAAAAGACTGTTCTATATTAAAAGTTGTTTTAATCTTTTTTTCCAATGCCAGAAGCCAATCCGGAAGTTCACCTTTTCTTACATCCTGACTGATATTTTTCTTCTTGTAGTCGTAAATATAACCGTAATGCTGAACTCTGCGCTTCAAATTGTTGTCCCACTCTTCTTTTTCAATCTGTGAAAGAATTGCTTTTTCTTCGTCGGAATTTAAAAAATCATTCTGATAAACAAGTCCGGAAATTATATTATTCTCCATCCTCAATTGCTAAAATATATTGTAACAAATCTATAAAGTTTTTATAAACCGGTTGATATCCGGATTCCAGTTCATTGGAAACCCAGATTGAATTTTCATTTTCCTGTGTAGCGTGATATCCGTAAAAAATTATCTCATCATGATGATCCTGATAATGATCTGCCAATAAATAGATGTCTGCATCATTCAGTAACGGAGAGGTCAAAAGACTTGGATTCAGCCAGTCGTCGAAACCAAAAATCCCAATATCAAAACCGTCTCCATAAATATTGCAGCCTCCGTATTGACTTAAAAAATAAAAATAAGCATCGTCTTTTATAAATGCTGCCTGCTTCATGATTTCCAGAGTTTCTTCTTCCCACAGATTTTCTATTCTTTCTTTATTTAAAGTTTCGAGCCTGTATTTTGAAGCGATTTGCTGCATGAGGTTGTCGACTTCGATAATGTTTTTAATCATAAATATTTTCAGACATTAACCAATATGTATTAAATTTAAGTTCAAAGATTTTTCTGTTTTACTTTTATCAACATTTGCTTTTAAAATACCTGTAAACTCATTAATTTTTTAATCACAAAAAAATACAATCTATTAATTTTCAATAATTTAATATATTTTCAAAATACAGGATAGATTCTTACAGCATATTTCTTCATTTAAACTCCTGAATAACAAAGGAATTTATTTTATTTTCCCTGTGAAAGTCAGCAAGAAATTCATTATACCCTTCTAAATTTGTAGAAATTAATAGGTTTTGGAATTCCTTATCCTCAATAACAGACATTGCCCAATAAATTTCCTGCCCGATAAATCTGTCGACATCCTTATGTTTTCCATCTGCAAATAAAGCATTAAGAGAACTTATTAAGTCTGCGTTCATCGAATTGTATTCAAGAGGTTTCTTAAAAAAATCTGTAACAAGGCTGCAAATAAACTCATAGTATTTCTTTCTTAAAAATAAGCTTTTATCGCCGTCTTTGTTTGTAAATTCGTAAGTTTCTTCATTAATTCCTTCAATGATAAAGCTGACAATATCGTTCTCTTTTTTATAGCGAATATACCATTCCCGATATTCTTCGTTTGTTTTATTTTTTAGAAGATGCTTTATAGTCCAGTTATTCTCTATAATACAAATTGCCCAGTAGAAAGGCATTTCAGTAGTTATAATATAAACATCGTGATAATCTTCCAGTGTATTTAATAGATTTAAAAAATGTCTGTTAAACCAGTTTTCCGGCAACGGCTCTTCAAAAAAGTCTGTAACTGTTGCACAGACGAGTTTGTAATATTTTCTTCTGAGAAAAACAGATTCATTACCAAATTCGTCGGTATAAATGTATTGGTCTTCCATGGTTATTTTGATCAGAAACAGTTTTTTAAGTGTTTTACTCGAATATTTTTTATCTTATTCTATTATATCTTAATTTGTTAAAAATTCTATGAAATGTAAAAAATAAACTATCAATAACGAGATAAGATCCCATTAAATCTGCTGTCGTTTTTATATTTTTCAATCATTGCCTTATCAATCAGACTTTTATCCATTCCGAATTTTAAGGCAAGCTCAAGACTTTGGAAAAACCGCTCTTCTGATCCCATATCGAAAAGTATTTCCGCTTTTGTACCGTGATATAAACCAACTTCAGGTTCCAGATCTAATGCTTTATCGATATACTCCATACTTTTTTCTGTAAAACCTGCAGTCCGCAATTTATAAGCACAATTATTGTATGCGAGCGCTTTTTGTGTATTGGCTTCAATAGTGGTATCGTATAATGAAAAAGCATGATCTAAATTGCCTCTTTCCTGATATGAGAGTGCCAGATTCTCAATATCGTAACAGTAGTAGTTAACAACAGCATCAAGTCCTTCAATGGTATTTTCAATCAGGAAAGATAAAAATCCTTTGTTACCGACAATTTTGCTGGCTTCCTCAGTTTTCAAATAATCTTTTATATAAACCGAGTCCTGTATGTATTCGCCGTTTTCGTCAAAGATTAGCGAAATATCCAGTTCTTCAGGATTTTCGTATTCGTTAGTTTCATCATTAAAATAAAAATAATAGAATTCACTGTAAATATCTGGAATACTTTCTGAAGTAATCGCTGCATCGTGATAAAAGATCCGTATCTGTTTCCCGTTATCACCAGTATCGAATGCAAAGTCATTCCCTGATCCGTCGGTCGCGAAATACAAATATTTATTTTTAACCTGTAGCGCGTAATATTCTTCGGAAATATTATCGAGCACATCGGATACAGATGATAATTGTATACCCAATCCAATGCTGTACTGACCGTATTTTTGGCACCATTCTATATAATCTTCAGGATAATTATGGCTTCTGAGAAGATCTATTTCCGCGGAAGTAACAATCTTTTCTTCATCAATCCAGATTGGATTTCTGTAATCCGCATCATTTTTAAAACCACTAATAAAACTGAAAAAATCGTCAAAATCTTTAATATCTGACAATTTATGTTTGTTTTTCTTTATTGCCTTTACCAAGTTTTCCAAATTGGCGTTAAATTCTTCTTCGGTTTTTGCATTAAGACCGTAATATCTTCCCATAAAACAAATATAATAAAAACAGGAAGATCGTTTAATCTTGTAGATTATTGTTTTTAAAAACTATAATATTCAGAATCTACACTTCCGATTTTTCTGTTGTATTCAATTTTGTTTCAAACATGATTACAATAAAAATTTACTCTCATTATTATTTTACTTCCAAGAATTCAAAACATACTTAGTAAAATTCATTTCCATGTCTTTTATTCGGTTTTCGAGAGCTGTAATTCCTTTTGTAAGATATTCCTTTTTTTCAGGATCAGTCAGCGTATGGATTGCATCAAAACCCGGTGCCGGAGCAGAAATCGGAACGGATAATTCAATGGTATCGCCGTTTTTATAAATATAATAATACCAGTCTTTTTTTTCTAAAAGGTCTTTCATGATTATTTTTTATTGGTCTTAACATTAAAATATAAGTTTTCCTATCAACTATAACTATCTATGATCTGATTTTCTCAGCCTCTTCAATATTATATCCAATTCTCTTATCATCTTTTAATAAGGAACTGAAGACCTCAAAATATTCCTCAAACCTGTGTTTATCGTAATGAACGATAACCGGAAAAAGCTGACTTGCCTGATAGTATTTTTCATTTTTCAAAGCACTTTTCATCGCCTCTTCAATTTCTTTCAATAGCGGTTCGCAGTCTTTTTTCAACAGAAAATCTTTTAAACAGGATTCGAAAAACCTATCTCCGTAAATACTTAAGAAATGTTTTACATAAGGATATAATTCCTGTTCTTCTTTCCCATTAAATGTTGAAATGTATAATGCATCTACGATAACATCATATACATTATCTTCATTATAAATTCTGTGAGGTTCAAAACTGTGCTTTTCATCCCATTTTTCAGAAATGAAACGGTCAAGCTGATGGAATCCTTCCGGAATTGCCCAAGCAACCAAAATAAGCATTGCCTGATAAGAAATGTAGGCATTTTTATGTTGAAGCAAATGTTTCAGTTTTTCAACACGGTTTTCGTCTGTTTTTCCGAGGAGCTGCACTTCTGTGAGATCATAACCTTCTTCGCCATCTTCGCTGTAATAGTACAGCGTATCATATATTTCGTTTTCCAATTCTTCTTAATTAAATATAATTTGTTTCAGTAAAATGTTCGTAATTTTAAAAGTTCCAAATCCGGATGTCTTCTAAAAAAAGCATATATCTTCCGGGTTGATATTCGCCGTAGGAAAATAAATAAATCAGATTATTTTTCTTCAGATAATATATTTCCAGCCCTTTTTCAGAAATGTATTTTTCAATAATATTATTGATCCGTTTAAAGCTGTTTTCTTCCACCATCAGATCAAAACTTTCATGATCTATTTCTTTTTTCAGTTCTTTTAACAGATTGTCACAAAAATCAACCAACCTGATTTTCTGATGATTAACCTCAAATACTCTGTTTACACATTCTCTTTCATCTCCATCAAACAGAAGCTGCCTGAAACTTTCGGATGATGCATGATAATCAAATGTTCCTCCGAAGATATCAATTAACAATTTTGCATATTCATCATTTTCGTAATCGAAGTTTTTCACAGCCAAATGTCCTAAAGAATACCTTTTGTATAATTCGTTTTCAGAAAAAACATTAGTATTCTTTATTATTTTTTCATCGATATCAAGTAATTGATTATAGATGGAATGATACATGGGAATTTCAGGAGATAATTTTATTAGTTCCTCCGTTTTCTGTATCGCCAGATTAAGGGTATCGCTGTACGATTTTTTCGTTTCTTCACTGTTCAGGCGGATGTACATTTTGTTTGTTTTTTTAATTCTTCTACAGCAATAATATTTGTACAGTCATTTATCTTCACAGGATAAGCTTTGCTGAATTTCAGATCTTTAAAATCAAGATTCTGAAACTGACAGTCAGAAAAAATTAAGCCATCCACTTCTACCAACTGAAAATTTGAGCCAGAAATTATACAATTTCCAAAATAACTCCAGCCTAATTTTAAATTCTTAAAAAGACAAAACTCCACGGAAGTATCATAAAACTCTGCTTTTGTTGTTTCACTTTCTAAAAAAATACAGTTTTGGAATCTGCATTGGTGAAATTCACACTTTCTGAGATACGAATTTTCAAAATTGACCGAAGAAAAAACACAGTTAAAGAAAGAACTTCCGCCCAGATTTACATTTCGGAAAACTCCGTTTATAAATTTTGTATTACAAAATACAGCTGAATTTAAATTTTCATCAAATAATTCCATATTGCTCAACTCTTCATTTTCAACGTTCAGCTGCTCTCCTCCTTTATCATGTATCCAATTTTTATGAAGCTGTATTTTAATTTTTATATTTTCCAAATCTTAAAATTGAAATTTTATTCTTTTTGAAAACTTAAGATATTCTAATTATCGCGTTATCTTTTATGATTTTTTAAAATATCTTTTTTACCGTTTTATCATTTGTAAACAAATCATTCCGAAATCATCACATTACTTCCTTTCGTATGCGCATTCATCTGCGGTGCGTAATAATTCTGGATCGTGGTAATTCCGTTCGAGAATCTTCCGGATGCATTGGCAACGTAATCGTACTCAAAAACATATTTCCCTTTCGGCATCTGTTCAATGTAGAAATTCGTGGAAGCATCTTTGGTCGACTGATAATATCCTAAATTATTCTTCCACTGATACCCCGAAAGTACATCCAAAGGTTCAAATCCTGATGCTCTCATGTCTTTAATATGGATGAATTCCATCGGTCGGTCGGTATTTAAAATCATTCGTACCGTCACTTTATCGCCTACTTTTAATGGAGTTTCCGGAGTGATTTTCTGCAATTCTTCCCCGTTCACGGTTTTTATTTTTCTGTACAATTCTTTGATGATGGACAGATAATTTTCAGAGGATTTGATCTTATCCAGATCTTCATAATATTGCCAGAACAGCCCTCCCTGAACAATTCCTGCGCCCGGTTTTGTGATGGTAACGGTGGCTAAATTTTTATCCAAAACATCCGATTTCACGGTAGATTTCACATAACCCGTCGCCTGAGTCTGTGGCTGAAGCTCTTTTCCGCCCCAAATAATGGTTGCTTTATCGCTTTCCGCATTCGTCCATGATTTTCCTGAATTTAAAATCGTAAAAATAACTTCTGAAGTTCCTCTTGAACTTCCCCATGAATTCACTTCTTTCTGCGTAACAAGCCAGATTTTCAAATCTTCAATGAATTTCTGATCGTTGGGTTTTAATTTGTTAAATGCTTCCAATGCTCCTGCATGATTCACCACTTTCGAGCTGAACCAACCCCAGTCATCAAGATTCTGTTTCCAGTAAACACCCTGCGTTTTTGAATCTACGGAAGTTTCTTTCAGGTAATTTAAAAGTTTATCTGAAACTTCTTTTAATCCATAATCATTCATCAGCAAAGCGGCACGATGCAGTCCGAAGAAGGTAAAATCTGTAATTTTCATCGTTTTTACTTTCTGTTTTACCAAGGATTTTAAAGTGGCTCCTTTTCCTTTTAACGGATATTGTTTTTCCCAGTAATTTCGCGTGTCGAGATAGTCTAAAGTCCAGTTATTGATTACATTTTCTTTTCCCGCACTGAGCGAAGTCGAAGTGTATTTTTCAATTTCATTATCTACGTATTTGATCAGATTTGAAACCATTTCATTCTGTTCGGAATTTTGATAATCTTTTACGTTATCTTTCAGCCAGACATTGATTTTTCCTAAATTTTTAAGAATGTACAATGATGTGGAATATGAACTCGGATAACCTTTATACCACGAAAATCCTCCATCCGGATTCTGGAGTTTCTCTAAATCTTCCCAATCCTGCTGAATGGAGTTTTTCATTGAATTGACATCGAACAGCAAAGCCAGTTTAGCCATCTGCTCTTCTTCATTTTTGCTTTCCAGAACCCACGGTGTTTCTTCCAAAAGCAGTTGTTTCAGTTCCTGATTTTTTTCAAGATTGGAATTCAATAATCCTTTATTCTGATATTCTTCGAAAACGGTTTTCAGCTTCGGATTGGCTTTAAAGATTTCTGATGCCAAAACATCGGCAAACCATTTGTTAAAGATCACATCCGCAGAATTGTTCTGGTCATTTTTCAGGCTCGGAAGCGCAAACATGATCTCCCAGATTGGGTTGGTCGTAAGTTCCAGTGTATTGGAGACATTGGAAATCGTGGTGGAAGTTGAATTTTTAAGGTTTTCCAGTTCAAATGTTTTGGTTTCGCCTTCTTTTACAAAAACCGGAACCGCGTCTGTTACGAGCATTCTGTTCGGTAGAACCGCAATGGCTTTCTGTTCTCCATCGGAATATTGTCCTGCTTTCGCCACCACTTTTAAAATAATGGATGAAGCATTTTCCGGAACTTTTATTTTCCATGTCAAAGCTGAATTTCCGTTTTCATTTAATTCAAAGTTCTGAATGCTTGAATTTAAACCAAACAGAGACGAAATATCTTCATTGGTAAATGCATCCAGAATCTGTAAGCTTGCCGAACCGTTTAATTTTTTGTTCGTTAAGTTCGATAGTTTGGACTGGAGATTCAGTTCATCCCCTTCTCTCAAAAATCTTGGGTAGTTTGGCGTTACCGAAAATTCTTTCTGCGTTACGACTTCTTTTTCCAGTGTTCCTGCTTTTGCGTCTTTCGTATGCGCCAAAAACATCAGTTTCCATTTTGTCAGTGCTTCTGGAGAAGTAAATTCGAAGCTTACATTGCCTTCGGAATCGGTTCTTAGATCCGGGTAGAAAAACGCGGTTTCATTTAGGTTTTGGCGAACGGGAATATTTTCCAAAGGTTTATCATCTTTATCCAGTATACCATCTCCATCGGTTCCATCATAATATTCTTTCTTTTCCTGCTCTGTTAATTGTCTTCCTGAATTAAGAATATCAATTGCCGCATCATCCATTCTTACACTTGATAATTTCATTCGAGCTTTTGCTGACGACGGCGGAGGTGGCGGTGTATATGCCGCTGCTTTTACGCCTTCTACATTAACCATTCCTGTTCTGGTTTCTAAAAGGTTACTTTTGTTATACATCCATAATATACTTCCGTCAAACCAGTTAAAAACAGGAACCTCAACCTGTTCTCCTGAAAAATAATCTAATCTTTTCTGGTAATTTTTTTGTCGCAGATAATCTCTCAGTTCGTATGATACTGTACTTATAAACGGAGCATATAAAGTGTACCAGTCATATCGATTAACAGCAAATTTATCCAAAGACATATCGTACATATTCGCTAAAACTTCGGCGTTAATTTTCTCTTTCTCATTTCCTGAAACTTTTACAGACCATTTTTCTTTTGAATTCGGCTGAATTTTATCTCTGAAAGTAAGGGTTTCAATCGTCAAAGACTTATCAGTATCATCTATATCCAGATTTACAGATTCTGTCTGAACGTCATTAAAGGCAACTACCTGAAACTGTACATTCAAAATTCGTATATCTTTATCTTTTGGAATATCTGCTGTATATTCCAGCATTCCGTTTTTAAAAGGCAAAACTTCAGAAACCGTTTTTCCTGAACCATTCTGTACAAAAATATTCAGAAGAGCGTTTGGAACCGAAGAATAAACTGTAAATAAAACTTTTTCTCCTCTTTTCAGTTCTTTTTTGGACTGCACAACCGTCAGGAAAGTTTTTTGATCGGGTTTAAGCAATTTTTTATCCCAAACACTGAAATTCTGCAAAGTTTTTATTGTGTCTTTTCCTTCAATATTATACAGTTCCAACTGATAATCTCCGGCTTCCAGTTTTCCTAAGTCCAGATTGGTTGATAATTGTTGGTCGTTAGTTATTGGCTGTTGTATTTTCTCAAGAATTACGGTTGATTTCCAGTTTTTAGGCTCATCATTTTTATCGTAAAAATCATGCGGAAATCTGCTGATGAATTCTTCTTTTGAGAATTTTGGTAAATCCTGAACTTCAGATTTGAAATTCTGTCTGAAAATTCTGTCCGGAGACACCAGTTTTGATAATTTTACCTGATACGATTTTTTAAGAAGCTGTTCGTTATAATTTTTTGTTTCAACATTCAGTTTTACATTTTCATCAGAAAAAACATTCTTTATTTCTTCAGCCTGAATGTAATGAGAAACGGAAGCTACTTTTAGCTGTGTATCTGCAGTCTGTGTCTCGCCGTTGATATCTGTAACGGATGCATTGATTTCATAATTATCAATCTGAATTCCTTCTACATTTTCGTCTTTTTTAGGATCAATTTTAATGATAAATTCTCCTTTTTCATTGGTTTTTGCTTCTCCTAAAACTGAGTTTTCATTATCATCATCATTTTGCGGATACCATGAAAAATATCTCCCGCGGATATTTCGTTTTTTAATTTCATAATTAACGGTTGTATTGCTTAAAGCAACTCCGGAAAACATCATGGCTTTCCCTTTCAGTTCTATGGTTTGTCCGTATTTGTACTCATCTTTTACAGGATCGAACGTCACTTCAAATTTCGGTCTTTTATATTCCTCCACTCTGAAATTTTTATACCCGTCATTTCCATCTGTTCTCAGATAAAAAGTTCCGTTCAGTTTCCCTTTCGGAAGCACAAAACTTCCGTGATAAGAACCGAATTCATTGGTGGTAAATGTCTGCGAAGAAACTTCCTGTCCGTTGGTATCGGTTAATGTAATTTTCTGTTTTAATCCGGCCACTACAGATTCTATATCTTTATCACGCTGTGTATTAATGACTTTAAAATAAACCGTCTGTCCCGGTCTGTAAATTGCCCGGTCTGTGAAAATCTGTACCTTGCTTTGTTTTGTTTCTATATTCAGATCACTATTGTAACCCCTTTCTCCATAGACTTCCATGATCTGCACATCATTGGTTTTTGGCTGTCGGATCAGGAATGTTCTGTAATAATCATTGTTTTTTGTCGCAGGAAATTTGAAAATACCGTTATTATCTGTTTTACCGTTTATTTTGGTTAAATTATTATTGGAAACAAATTCATAAAACGTAAGATTTTCGTTAATTACGGGTTGTCCGTTTTCACTGTTCACTAATTTCAATTGATTGGATAACTGATCTCTGTCTGTTTTTGACTGATAAATAATTCTGTTATCCGAAACCAGAAAATAAAAGTCTTTTTCCGCTTCGGTTTCATTGTCGCTGATTCCGGCAACGTTGTATTCGGCAAGATAAATTCCCGGCGGAAGAGATTTTATTTCTAAGGACGTTTTATGATTCTTAAAATCTTTCGGATCATCCAGTTTATAAGCTTCTTTCCTAACCAGATTTTTTTTAATCTTATTAAATTTAGTAGAATACGAGTTTTTGGCGTACTGCAAAAAAGTAGTGAGATCCTCTTTTACTTCGTAAATTGTAATAGAAAAGGCGGAAACATTTTTATATTCTGCCACAAAATGAATCGGCTTTTTGCTTTGGGTCTGCTGCTCATATTTAATATTCAGAAACGGATTTAAGATCTGATTTTCTTTATTTTTAATATTATCAATAAAAGGAGATTTGGGATACTGCTTTTTTGCCTGATCCGCAACTGCAAGAGCTTCTTTTTCCTTTTTTTGGGAAAGCAACTGCTCTATGATATCTTCCATGATCAGAACTTTATAATCGCCTTCAATTTCCGTTTTCAAAAGGTTTTGAAGCTGAGTCAGACGATCTTTACACAGCGTCCGATCACAGTTGGCCTGCAAATTTTTATGCATGAAATACAATTTGGAATTACCTGAATTCTGTGCTATCAGATCATCATAGATCGCGTTAATCTTTATTTGATTTTCCGTAAGTTCATTTTTGGTAAAGAGATCATTATCAGAAAGAAATTCGATCTTTTTGGTTGAATACCAATCCCATAAAGTCGGGAAATAAGAAATATAATCGTTGTATGAAAAAGCTTTATCATATTTTATAAGAGAAATTTTTCTCATATTATCTTTTTGCAGATCAAGTTCCTGATATTTTTTATTCAGATAATTTTTAAAATCAAGCTTGCTCCATGTCTCGATCTGCGAGAGATCCTGAGAATTGATATTGGTACGCTGTTCGATCTCCCAGGAATGTTGGTTGTAATAATCGAGGAAAAAACCATTCAGCAGAACTTCAAATAATATCCTGTCATCGTCTTTCAGTTGTTTTTCTACCTCACTCAATTTTTTGAAAAGCCTGCTTACGGAATCGTTCTTTTCATCGTCCTGTGTTTGGTTTACAATGCTGAATTCTGCTTTTAAAGACTGGATAAGCTGTAAAGTATTGTTATCTTTCATCGCCTGTTTCTGTATTTCTGAAATGATGGGAAGATTAGATTTATACGCTCCTTTCTGGGAATTTGCTGATATTTTTTTCCATTGCTCTTCATAATATTTCTGGGCGGAAATCCCCGAAAAATTCAGCAGGAGAAGCAAAAGCATAAAAATCTTGGAAAATCTTTTCATATATGTTATTTTTGATAAATGAATTTCTTAAAAGTACTGAAAAAATCCGTTATAGACAGTCAGTTTTACGTATCCTTAACGGGAACTCTTTTTGCAGTATTTTTCATGTTGGAGCAAAACACGTTCCGCTATCCGACGGTTTCCCTCCTTTTTATAACGTATTTCAGCGGTTATCTGTACACCAAATACCAGAAAACAAAGCATTTTTTTAAAATTCTGATTCTGAATGCTGTTGCAGGAGTTATCTGCTCGTTGTTAATTATTCATAACCACAACGAAATACGGTTGATGAAATGGTTTGTAATCGTTGTTTTAGGTTTACTGTACAACAGCTTTTTTCTTGATGTTTATATCCGAAAAATCCCTTTACTGAAGGTATTTTATGTAGGATTGGTTTGGGGACTGATGAATTGCTGGCTTACGTTGCCGGAATTCAGTATCCCGATCTTCCTAATCAGCTTTTTCTTCATTACGGCTTTGGTTTTACCTTTCGACATTCGGGATATGAATGTTGATACCGTGAAAACATTTCCGACGATGATCGGCATTCAGAACACTAAATATCTGGCGTATCTGCTTATTTTTATCAGCAATATTTTATCTGTTTTTTATCTTGATTTCAATTATGCACTAGCTTTTTTTCTTTCAAGCATCGTCACGTATATTTTCATCTATTTCTCTGAAAACGAAAGAGATGATCTGTATTTTTCTTTCGGGGTAGAAACTTGTTCGGCACTTCCCTTTTTATTTTTAGGAATAATGAAGTATTTTTGACGAATGATTATCAAGAAGCTTTCCCTGTACAATTTTAAGAACCACACCGAGAAAAAATTCGAATTTTCTCCGCAAATCAACTGTTTTGTAGGGAATAACGGCGTGGGAAAAACCAATATTCTGGATGCGCTTCATTATCTTTCCGTAGGCAAAAGTTTTTTGGGAAATACGGATCTCAACAATATTAAAAATGACGAAGATTTCTTTACGATAGATGCTGAAATTCAGAATGATGACAGTGAAGACAACATCAAAGTACTTCAGCCCAAAGAAGCGAAAAAAGTCATTAAAAAAAATGATAAGAGCTACGACAGAATGGCGGATCACATCGGCTATTTACCCAGTGTGATGATTTCTCCGTATGATTCAAATTTAATTTCAGATTCGGGAGAAAGCAGAAGAAAATTTCTGGATTCGATGATCTCACAAACGGATTCTGAGTATCTTTTTGATTTAATTCAGTACCAGAAAACCATTCAGCAGAGAAATGCTTTGCTGAAATATTTTGCCAAAAACAGGGTTTGGGATAAAGATTCACTGGAAATCTATGATGATCCGATCATTAAATTCGGAACAAAAATTTTTACTAAAAGAAAAACATTCGTTGAAAAATTAAATCCGATTGTTCAGAATTTCTACAGGATTATTTCAGGAGGAAAAGAAACGGTTTCTGTGCTTTATGAGTCTCATCTGCTTGAAAATTCCTTTGAAAATCTGCTGAAAGAAAGTCTGGAAAGAGACAGAATGCTGACTTATACTTCGAAAGGAATTCATAAAGATGATCTGCTTTTTGAAATGGATGCTGTCTTAATTAAGAAAATTGGCTCTCAGGGACAGCAGAAATCCTTTTTAATTTCTTTGAAACTGGCGCAAATGAGCCTGATAAAAGAATTAACAAAGAAAACGCCTATTCTTTTGCTGGATGATATTTTTGATAAACTGGACGACAGCCGTGTTTCTCAATTGATAGAACTGGTGAATCAGGAAAATTTCGGACAGATTTTTATTACGGATACACATCGTGAACGCACGGAAAGTGTGGTGAAGAAGATTAATGAGGAAAGTATCATTTTTGAGATTTAGACCATGAAAAATATACTGTTTTTATTTTTTGCTTTTTGCTATTGTTTTCATTCAGGTCAAAAGAAGAAAAATCCGAAAGACCTGCCTGATGATTATGCTTTTTCAGAAGGCGAAATCAATAAAAATTACCATCCGGTTTCATTCGGTCAGAGAATAAAAAACTACCCTTTTAATAAAGCAAGCAAAATCAAAATTGTTTCCTATAACTTAAATTTTAAAAAGAGTTCAGGATATTTACCGCCACCACCGCCGCCAAAAACAAAAGAAGATTCTGTACAATTGAACGAATTTTATCATCTTCCCAAGTCCATAGATTTCAGAGAGATTATAGAAAATCAATCTGAAAAAGAAATTGAAGAATCTAAAACTCTGAATTTAGAAGAAATATCAAAACTCAGTCATATTATTTTTAATACCTGTAATAAACATGTTATCACTATGTTTTCTCAGTCAGGATGCTTTTCCCCAAGAAATGCCATTGTTTTTTATGATGAAAACGACAGAATATTCGAAATAATTGAAATTTGCTTTGAGTGCGGAAATGTAGAAAGCTATCCTTCAAAATTTTTCAACTGGAAAAAAGCCTGTGAATTTATATATCCTGAATTAGAAAAATTTTTCCAAAGCAAAGGTTTGCAAACACAATACATCAGTAAATAAATGAAGAAGAAAAAACGTGAATTCCAGTCCTCGGAACTTGTAAAATCTTTTGCCAAAATTCATGGTTTTGAGCATAAACTTTTAGCTTTTGAGATTAAAGATTTTCTTTCGGATTATCTTGATGAAAGCCTTTTCAACGAAATCCAGAGTGTAAATATTGAAAATAAATGCGTTTTTATAAAAATTAACTCGCCGCTTTTGAAGCACGATTTCCAGATGCGGAAAAGCTTTTTCCTGAGAAAATTTCAGGATAAATTCGGTGTGGAGAAGTTTGATGATCTTCAGATATTGTAAAAATTAGATTTTACTCTTCTTCAGGTTTGGCAGATTTCGTATTGCTCATGAGTTCGTCTGCTTTTTTATCAAGACCGGATCGTATCGGAAAGAAAAACTTCAGCGGATGTTTTAAAAAATACCTGAAAATTCCTTTGTAAAGTTCTCCAACCTGTCCGAAATTCAGTTTTCTGGATCTGAAAGCCAAAAACATAGACAAACTGAAACTTACCAGAAAGTTGAAAAACCCAATCAGGAAAACCGTTACCAGAGAAATGAAGAAGGTATAAGAATCGATAGTGAAATCTTTCCCGTACAATCCCAAAGCTAAATTTCCTGCGGCAAAAGTGATGTGTCGAATATCAAGATCCAGTCCTAAGAATAATCCTACCGGAGCTGTTGCCCCAAGAAATACCCCGAACCAGAAGTTGGAAACAATTCCGGGCCAGTTTTTAGCGTAGTATTTGGATAGTCCTTTGGCAAAATTTTTACCGAATAAACGACTGATGGAAATACTTTTTGCTATTCTTTCCGGAATCTGATAGAACACCGAATTGTTTCCGATATTCCCTGAAATAATTCCGGAAATGAAAAGATAAAATCCTGCAATACAGGCGTGAAGAATGGCTTTGGATTTAAAAGGATCCAGATCTTTCAGTAATTTATCAGATCGTTCTATGGCTAAATTTTGCGAGAAAAATACATCCAGTCCGTAAATAATCAGCAAAGCAATCGGGAAGGAAAGCAAAACATTTCCGACAAAAGCAATAAACTGGCTTCTGAATAATTTGGAAACCAAATGCGCAAATTCTGTACTACTGCTTTTAATATTTCCTTCTTCTGCCAAAACTTTCGTCATCGTTGCCGCTGTCATTGCAGGCTGTTTCGTTGCTAAGGTGAAACCCATGAGATAGATCATCACGAATCCCATCGCATAGTTCATGGAATATAAAAATGCATGGGAAAAATCGCTTCCGGGAATGTATCCGTACAGCATTTTCAGTACACACAAAGCACCTACGATAATTCCTCCTCCACTCGCTTTGTAGAACATCGTCATGTATTCTTTCCGGCTCGAAGTGATGTAGTGGGTTCCTGTTTCGGCAGTGTGATTCGTGATCAGGTGCGAAATCAGCCTTGTACTGTCGTTGATGAGTTCAGAAATGTTATTTCTGTGAGATTTATAGCTTAAAATATTAAAAACCAACTGTTTGGAATTTAACAAAACATCTTTCTCTTCATCAATAACCAAAAGCTGAATGATTTCAAAAATTCGCTGTACCTGTTGGCGGATTTTAAGAAGCGACTGATTGATTTTCCCCGAAATTCCGTATTTTGAGGAGTTTTTAAAGGCAATATTTACAAATTCCAGACATTGCTCGATGTAAATTTTAATCTGCTTATAACGGCTGTTTTTGGAACTGAGCTGAAGCTGATTGTCTTTTTCGAAATCTGCCGCCAGTTCTTCCAGCTCATTTTGCAATGCCAGAAAAGGATTATCGAAATTTTTGTACTGAGGAGCCATTCTTACGACTTCAACTTCCATCGCAGAACCGGTAACGCGCCACGAAAGGATGTTCATGGAAAACAGCATTTCTTTCTTCACTTCCGGACTGATGATAAAATCTGAAATCCCTAAAAGTCTGAAAAGCTCATCAATTTCATTTTCAGGAAGATTATGAAAGAAACCCAAATCATCTTTTGGGGTAAGACTTACGTTATCAACCATATACCAGATCGTATTTTCATTAACGACCGGCGGAAGAATTTTATTCAGAATTCTTTTTTTAAGCTCGGGAAAGAATGCATTCTCCGAAAGAATATTGGCTTCCGTAAGCGATAAATTAAAGGCTTTTCCCTGAAATATATGATGAAGATAGTATTTAAAATTTTCAAGAAGCTCAGGATTGTTTCTGAAAAAATCAAGCACATGTGTAAAATCAGATTTTTTTACACTGCTCAGAATTTCGGCAAGCGGATCTAGCGAAACCGTTTCATTCTTAAAAGAAAAATATTTTTTAAGAACGGAGTCAAAATTTGTGCTGGAATTAAAAAGTTTCATTGGTGCAAAGATACTATTTCAAACGCACATTCCTCATCTGTCTCATGATCCAGTTGTGTTTCTTTCTCAGATACGGCGACGGATTCTTGGGATCGTATTTTTTAGGGTTGGGTAAAACGGCTGCAATCCAGGCTGCTTCTGAAGTGGTGAGATCTTTGGAAGATTTCCCAAAATAGTATTCCGAAGCGGCTTCTATCCCGAAAACGCCCTGTCCCATTTCAATGGAATTAAGATATCTTTCAAGAATGATGTCTTTATTCCAGACTTTTTCGATGATAAAAGTATACACCGCTTCCAGTCCTTTTCTGATCCAGCTTCTGCCCTGCCAAAGAAAAATATTTTTTGCAGTCTGCTGGGAAATTGTGCTTCCTCCTCTTAGTTTCTTGCCTTTTTCATTGTTTTTCATGGCTTTTTCGATGGCTGTATAATCGAAACCGTCATGATCGAAAAATTTCTGATCTTCAGAGGCAATTACAGCTTTTTTTACGTTACTTCCCATTTCATCATAGGAAATATAATCTCTCTGCAACCTTCCGTATTCGAAGAGTCCGCCAATCTGGGTAAGCGTGATGGGAGGATTGAAAAACCTGCCCCACACAATAAAAACTACGTTCACAATAAGAAGAATAAATATAATCTGTTTAATTTTTTTCCACATAATTTTTAAAAAAGAAAGTCAAAAATAAGGAAATACTCCGAGTTATTGCAATTCTTTCATGTAAGTAAGCTGATAACCGGGTAAAAGTTCCGGATGAAAAATTTTAATATAATCTTTTAATACCAAATCTGCACGCACCACGCCGCTTTCAAAAAAATCATTTGCCTGTCCTTTTTCCTTTCCTGTAATCACATAGATTTTTCCTTTGTTGAATACCTCCAGTTTGCTGTAAAAAGGATTCATGCCCAACATTTCTTTTTTGGAGATATGATTTCCTGCATTAATCCAGTATTGTACTTTGCCTGATTTTGCAAAAACCTCTTCAAAGCTCATGGTTACGGCTTTCTGATCTGTATTGTCTTTAAGAATATATTCTGCATTGGCATCGGAAATAAAATTTGCAGCAGAAGTTTTTCCTCCCGGAAGATACCAAACATCTCCATACATTTCGTTCGCCAAAACGGTTGGCTTTTCTTTTGCGGTAAGCGCCAGTTTTTTCAGATCACTGTAATTTTTTTCCACCTCATCAAATTTTGCATCTGCTTCTTTTTCTTTTCCGAAAAGTTTTCCGAAAAGCTTGATATAGGCTGTTTTTTCCAAAGGTTTCTGTTCCAGATATTCATCCAGAAAAACGACCTGAATTCCGTTGTTTTTAAGCAATTGGTACGTATTGTCAAAACTTGCGATATGATTGGTAAAAATAGCGTCGGGTTTTAGCGAAATAATTTTTTCCACGTCATATTTCTGCTCGCTTCCCAAATTCTGAATTTTTCCCTGCCTGATTAAATTCTGAATTTTTTCTGAATAAATATATTCCGGATTTGAAACGCCGATAATGAGATTTTCTGCATTAAGACCGGAAATATATCCCGCCATACTTGCATTCAGCAGGATAATTCTTTTAAAAGGAAGCTGATTTTTTTTGAAATCATAGGTGAAATTTCCCGATTTGATGTGTATTCCTTCATTCTCTTCCTTGTACTGCACCAAATTTGAAACTGAAACAGCTTCTGAAGGTGAATTTTTTATCTCTCTTTTACAAGAGGTTAGCGCGAAAAACGCGATTAATAGTAAAATTCTTGATTTCATCTTTCAAAGAAAAGAAAAAAGTGCTATATTTGCAAACCTTTAAACGATAAGGAAACAACGGCCTCGTGGCGCAACTGAATAGCGCATCTGATTACGGCTCAGAAGGTTACAGGTTTGAATCCTGTCGAGGTCACAAAAACCGGCATTAGAAGTTTACTTCATGCCGGTTTTTTTTATATTTCCGCTTATTTTACTTGACTCTCTAACTCTTTTCTTTAAATTAAACCATAAAGGTATAATTTTCTGATCGCGTTGGATTGAACTGAAATATTGTCATGACTGAAGTTCAGCAATTGACTCCTCCTCATGCGGAAGTTTTTCCCTGATATTTTCACGTTCCAGAATGAGCCATGCTGCATCCAGCATTTTTATGAGGTACAAATACGGATCTACGATATTGCGCTCCGGTACATTGTTGAAGTTTCCGAGCGAGAAATAAACGACTTCCGACAGAAACTCTTCGAATTCCTCAAGACGGTATTTTTTAAAGGCTTTCCGGAAAACTTTTGCCGGATCGCGGTATTCTTTTTCTGACAATGAACCCTGCAACATCGGGTTTTTATGTTCCGAAAGTTCATGAACCAGCCATTTTCCGCGATCTTTTCTAAGGGAATATCCTGCCCGAATAAACGACCGGAGCGACTGGTGAAAATAAAAGATAACGGAAGGTTCTTCCGGAATCCGTGTTTTGCGCTGTGCGGCGTATTGCATGATGAGATTTAGATGTTTTTTGGCGGTTACCAAATCATGAAACTGGAAAAATACTTCCATCAGGGAAAGCGCGGAATGTTTCTTCCGGCCGCACCAAAAACGGGATTCAAAGTCTATGCTGTTCTTTTTCATACGAAGAAGGTTTTGTGTTTTTATTGTTTTTTGGGTTGCTTATGTAACTTATTTTACTTATGTAACTTATTTTACAAATGTAATAATATTTCATTATTGCGCACAGAAAACCGCACTGTTTTTTTTCTCTTTCTTTTAATTTGTTAATATGGACGATGAAAAAGACGTAATCATTTCTATTTGCAAATACATTTACACTAATTGGATTTCAAAAGCGGAATCGCAAAGAGATTTTGCGTCAAAATGCGGCGTAGAAGAAAGTACCATAAGAAGAATTAAAAATATTGCGTTAGGAACATCAAAGACTGATTATAATATGTCCTTAAAAACTTTAATCAGAATTTGTCGAAAAAAGGAGATTACCTTAGAAGAATTTTTTGGAAATATTAATACATGAAAATCCTGACGAGAGTTGGGATTTTTTTGTTTACGGAAAGCCGTAAGATAATATAGGCATTTTCAATTATTTTTGCTAGTAAGCAAAATTGCATTTAATTTTCACTACTAACTATGAAAAAATTAACAATTAATCTTAAAAACTGCTTTGGAATTGGAAAATTACAATATGAATTTGATTTTAATGAGTCAAACTCTTACATTATCTACGCTCCAAATGGTACAATGAAAACCTCATTTGCAAAAACTTTGCAGATGATTTCCAAAAATGAAAAGCCTAAAGATTTAGTATACAATAAAACATCTACCTATCAAATTTTAATGGATGGGAACGAAATCAATAGAAACTCAATCCTTGTTATTGATGCAGAAGATAATTCTTTTGACGCTACTGATAAAATAAGTTCATTCATAGCAAGTAAGGAACTGAAAGAAAGGTATGAGTCTGTTTACGAATCGCTAAATAATGCTAAGGCTGAACTTTTAAAAAAATTAAAAAACATTTCAAAAAGTAATGATTGTGAAGGTGAGTATATAGGATCATTTCGTGAATCACCACAGGAAAACTTTTTAGATATATTACAAAAACACACAAAAAACTTTAATGATGATATTAATAAAGTAAAATTTAGATACAATGATGTTTTTGACTCAAAAGGAAATGTAAAAAAATTTTTATCAAAACATGATAAATTGTTAGATGAGTATATTAACAATTATAATAACATCATTTCTAATTCAAGATTATTTAAATTAACGGAAGATAATAGCTTCGGTACTTATCAAGCAAATATGATTATGAAATCCATTGAAGATAATTCATATTTCGATGCCGGGCATACCTTTGTTTTAGAAGATGGTACAAGAATTCAAAATTCACAAGAACTGGAAATATTGTATCGAGAAGAATTAGATAAGGTTTTGGCAGATGAAACTTTAAAAAAATCATTTGATAAAGTTGATAAAGCAATTGGTGCAAATAATGAATTGAGAGCTTTCAAAAAAGTGGTTGAAGAAGATAATTCTTTGCTAGTCTATCTTAAAAACTATGATGAATTTAAAAAGAAAGTATGGACGAGTTATCTCTATGAAATTAAAGATGATGCCGAATCCCTTTCAGAAATGTATGATTTAAAGAAAAAGGAATTAGAAATAATTTTAAATGAGGCTAAAAAAGAAGTAACTTTATGGAAGTCAATTACGGATAAATTTAATACAAGATTTTATGTTCCATTTGATGTATCCATAGGAAATCAACAGGATATTATTTTAAAACAAGAGACAGCGTATTTAGAATTTGCTTACAAGGATAAAAATGAAGCCGCAATAAAACAAACAAAGGATAATTTATTAAATGTTCTCAGTAAAGGTGAACAAAGAGCTTATTTTATTTTACAGTTCTTATTTGAGATTGAATCAAGAAATCACTCGGGAGAACCAACACTTTTAATTTTTGATGATATTGCAGATTCGTTCGATTATAAAAATAAGTATGCAATTATAGAGTATATAAGAGATTTACATCTTTCTACTAATTTCAAAACTCTTATTCTAACTCATAATTTTGATTTTTATAGAACATTAAGTTCAAGGCTTGACCTTTCCAAACAAAGCTTAATGACTACAAAAGACCAAAATAGAAAAATAGATCTTATACCGAGCTTATATACAAGAACAATTTTCAAAGATTATATAAAAAAACCGGATAACCCAAAAGTTTTTATAAGTTTGATAGCATTTGTTAGAAATTTAATTGAATATTGTGATTCGGGAAAAGCAGAAGAATGTAAGATTCTAACAAAATGCCTGCATCATAGTGAAAATGCAAAAAATATTAAGGTTGGAGATGTAAAAACTATCTTTAGAAATAAAATAACCAAACTTAAAGATGCAAAGTTTGACTTTGATGATAATATTAGCATACAAGATTTTATATTTTCAATTACTGATTCTATTATTCAGGAAAATTCAATCAATGAGATATTGCTTGAAAATAAAATAATATTGGCTATAGCATGTCGATTAACAATGGAACGATATTTAGCATCGAAATTGCCAAATTTCGAACTGGATGTCTATAATCAAACAAGAGCTTTATCAAATGAATATAAGAGTAAGTTTCCTGATAGTAAAAATTTAATTCTAATTGATAAGGTAAACTTGATGACACCTGAAAATATACATTTGAATGCATTTATGTATGAACCTCTTATTGACATGTCAGTATTTCATCTAATTGATTTATATAATGAAATTACAGAATTGAAGTAGAAATTATTTTTCAATAGCATTTTGAAACACTAATTGAAAATGCTATATTTGTCACAATAATAGCGGTTTGCGAGAATTTAGATTACGGATATGTCTAATCAAAATTTTTTAAAAATGCAAACATGTTTATTATGTATTGGCAGAAAGCCAGTCTTTGTTCGAGCTTATACTAGAATACGCCTTGGTCGTCTAGAGTATGTAACTCAACATTGCAGGTCTAAACCTGGTCAAAGTCAATTCTAGAAGCAAGGCAAGGATAACCTTGCTTCTTTTTTTGATCTTAGTACTTTTAATTTATGTGTTATTGCTTATAAAAAAATCATACATAATTTATAAACAAAATTTAAATAAGGCAAAAATTAGAAAACACTACAGATCTTTCTTTATATAGAAATCATATTCAAAAAACGTTCTGCGTTCCTTAGAACGCTATCTTTGGAACATCTGTTTGATTACATATACAATTCTGCGGATTGATTTATTCTTTATTCACATCATAAAGTAACGTTTTTTACTCTAAACAAACTTTACAATAAATGCAAATAACTATATCATCATAAAAATCACGATAAGTCGGGATTTCAAATTCAAACTTACTTAATCTACACAGGAACCGAGATTTTATCCCAATCCATCGAGAGTCCGTTCTTATTTATTTTGTAAACCAGAGCTTCCTGTTTTGCAGGCAGTGCTTTTGTTTTTACGTCTACAGTAAAGCATCTTTTGCCTGTTTGTATTTGTAGGCACCCAACTGTTTTGCTCTTTGTTGAAGATGGCAGTACAAGTTCCGCTTTCTTTGGGAATCAAGAAAAAGCTGTACTTTCCGGCAGGAAGTTTTTTACCTTAAACGGTAATTTCTTTATCCAGCATATTTTTCACGAAATACAGGAAAATATAATGAGAGTCTGAAGATTTCTTCCTACTTTTATTAAGCAAATCTTCCCTTATATCGGCTTTCCTTCTGCCATCCTGCTTCACCAAGAGAGTCTACAAAGCATATTTTCACATCCGCCATTCCCAGAGAAGTAACAAATATCCAACAACTGGCATCCTGTTTATCACGAGTGATAAACCAACGTGCATCCCCTTTAGCCGACCCCCAGGAAGAAACCCTATGAACCAATAAATCTGCATCTCCCCTGCTTACAATCGCAACTCTTATATGTGCTTCTCCCATAGATGCGGCCTGATATATTCTTGCCATTTTTAAATGATTTTTATGCTTTTATCAAACAGATAAAATTATGATTGAAAATAAATCACAAATATACTATGTGAGTAAACAAAATGAAAAAATAATTTCAGAAAATTTTTTATCGGTTACAGCTAAAAAGACCAGATTTAAACTCATCCAACATAAATCTCACAGTCTTTCACCCATTAAATTTTAAATAAATTTCGTATATTTATATAGCCACTAAAACTAAAAACTATGACTTCTTTTCAACTGAAAAAAGGTTTGTTCTTATGTATTGTTTTTTTTACAGTCAATATAAATGCCCAAACTTCTGACTCTGCAGACTCAAAAAAAAATCAGGACGATGTAAAATATCCTGTATTACAGGTTAAAGGTCTGTTTCAGGCTAGATATCTTGTGGGTACAACCAAAAATGTGGATGTTAACGGTCTTCACCATGATGATGGCAGCGGAACAGACAACTCTTTTATAGTAAAATACATGAGGGTACAGATGCGCGCTCAGATCAGTAAAAGAACAGAGGTTGTTGCACTTGCCAACCTTGCCGATTTCAAAAATGATCCAAAATCCAGAGTGCTGGAAAATGCATATTTAAAATATACTTTCAATCCAAAATTAGCATTTACCGTCGGGCAATTTCGTCCTTTGTTCGGAATCGAGGAAACCTACCCTATCGACATTATAAAATCTCTGGACTGGTCTAATCAATATACAGAATTCGGAAAACTGGGCTGGACAAGTTTTCAGATCGGTCTCGCTGCAACAGGACAATTGAAACTGGGGAAAATACCTTTCCAGTATGCGGTTTCTCTGGTTAACGGAAACGGTAAAAACCAAATTAGTGACAACGACAATGGCAAGCAGTACTCTACCCGGCTGGTTTTTGGTCTGGCAGAAAAATATAATCTGAATCTCGGTCTTAATGGAGGTATCGGCGAAGTTTTCAGTAAAAAAATCTATGCTGCAGGAATAGATGTAAGTTCGCTTATCCAGTTTAATCCAAAATGGAGTCTGGATATGCAGCTTGAAGCCAAGCAGGCTACCAATCATTTACTTTATTTCGCGGTCGCACCGGAACTCAGACCTTCAAATCCGGACGAATATCTGACACGAGGTATTTATTTTCTGCCGAATATCCGTTACGAAATCAATCATAGAAATTTAAGCGCTTTTGAGCTTTCCTGCCGCTACGAATATCTGGACAGCAATTTCCGGTTAAACTCCAACCCAAGACAAACCACAACACCCATGCTTGGACTTGAGTTCCTGAAGAATTACGGTGCAAGAATACAGCTGGGAATGCAGTTCGACCGTTACAAACACCAGATAGACAATACAACACAGCACAATAACAATCTGTTTATCGTTCAGGTACAGAGCCGATTTTAAACCATCAAAAAACATAATCTTATGAAAGAAATTAACGTTAAAGCAGTAATCATAACTTTTGTCATTGCATTAATTATTTGGTTTATTCCTGCCCCGCAAGGCGTTAAGGAAAATGCATGGCATCTGTTTGCAATTTTTGCAGCCACAATTTTAGGAATCATTCTTAAAGCCGCACCTATGGGCACAATGTGTATGATGGCTGTTGCATTTACCGCACTTACACAAGTAGCAGCACCCGGAGATGCAGGAAAATCCATCACAAAAGCACTTTCCGGATTTGGAGATAAGGTTATCTGGCTGATCGGGATTTCTTTTTTTATCGCAAGAGGATTCATTAAAACAGGTTTAGGGAATAGAATTGCATTTCTTTTTATCCGTATCTTCGGGAAAAGCTCTCTTGGTCTGGCTTATGGATTAGGATTGGCAGATATGTGCCTTGCTCCGGCAATACCAAGCAATACAGCAAGAGGAGGCGGGATCATCTATCCGATCATGAAATCAATGGCGATAAGCTTTGATTCTGTTCCGGAAAAACCGGAAACCCACCGCAAACTGGGATCATTCCTCACCCTGAACAGCTATTATATGAATCTGATTGCTTCTTCAATGTTTCTTACAGGAACGGCAAGCAACCCTATGTGTCAGAAATTTGCAGCAGGATTCGGAATAGACATTACGTGGATGTCCTGGGCGGCAGCAGGTTTTGTTCCGGGACTGGCCGCGTTTTTTGTAGTGCCTTTGGTTCTTTATAAATTATATCCGCCTGAACTAAAAAAAACCGGTGATGCACCCAAAATGGCAGCCGAAAAATTAAAAGAAATGGGACCTATCACCAAAAATGAATGGCTGATGCTTCTTGCTTTTTTCATTTTGCTGGGACTCTGGATTTTTGGAGGAGCATTATCCATTGATGCAACTACAACAGCCTTCATTGGTCTTACATTATTATTGTTAACCTCAGTTTTAACGTGGGAAGACGTAAAATCCGAAAAGGGAGCCTGGGATACTATTGTCTGGTTTGCAGTTCTGGTGATGATGGCAAGTTCCCTTAATGAACTTGGATTTATCGGCTGGTTTAGTGATCTTATCAAAATAAAAATCGGAGGAATGACATGGACGGTTGCTTTCCCTGTTATTATTCTCGTATACTTTTTCAGCCACTATATTTTTGCAAGTGCTACAGCCCACGTTGCTGCTATGTATGCTGCATTACTGGGAGTAGGTGTAGCTGTAGGAATTCCGCCAATGCTTTTGGCTATGATGCTTGGCTTTATGGGGTCTATTTATGGGGTTCTTACCCATTATGGACACGGTCCGGCTCCTGTGTTTTTCGGAAGCGGCTATGTAGATCTGAAAGTCTGGTGGCTGCGAGGTCTGGAAATCGGGATTGTTCTTTTAGTTATTTATATGATAGTAGGAGGATTATGGATGAAGATACTGGGATACTATTAATCTGAAATTTAATCTGTTAAATACAAGATTTTTAATTTTACTTTAGGCTTTAGGTTTCGTATTTTCAACGGTAAAAACGGTTCATTATCTTTAATTCAAGCTCATGTTTTTAAATTCCATGGGCTTCATTCCTGTCTGTTTTTTAAACAATTTCGTGAAGTAGAATGTATTTTCGAAATCAAGCTGAAAAGAAATCTCTGTAATGCATTTTTCTTTAAGTCTTAAAAGATTTTTAGCTTTGGAAATCAGAAAAATATGAATGAGTTCCATTGCTGTTTTTCCTGTTTCCTGTTTCAATAAATCGCTGAGATAACGTGGAGAAACAAAAAGCTGCTGTGCCAATTGTCCAACAGTCGGAAGTCCGTTATGCTCCAATTGACCTTCATTGATGTAATTCTTTAAAGCGGCGTTAAATTTCGAAATCATTTTCCTTTTATCTGAGGATGATCGACGAATTGTCTTTTGTAAAACCGCTGTGCATATTTCAGAATGGATGAAATATTGCTGAGAATAATCTCACGGCTGTATTCGTCCGGATTATTGAAATATTCTTCCTGAATTTTATCCTTTAGTTCCAGAATAATCTGCTCTTCTTTTGGTGACCACAGCAATGGTTCGGCAGTTTTTATGAAGCCGCGTCAAATCATTGAAGTAAGCAGTTTGCTGAAAAAGGTTTTGAAATCTACTCTTAAGTTCAGAAAACAATTTTTCCGGAATAGCTTATGATCTGGGATTTAAAAGTCCTTCTTACTTTACAAGATTATTCAAAAAATTTGTTGGATTAACACCTGTTCAGTATCGGGAAAATGTTAATATCTGATCGGTATATTTTATTTTTAAGGAAGATTCTTTAATATCTCTGCACTTTGCTCCGGTGTGATATCTCGCTGAGCTTCAGCAAGCATTTCATAACCTACCATAAATTTTTTCACTTCTGCATTTCTCAGCAATGGCGGATAAAAATGCATATGAAAATGCCACTCCGGATGAGATTTTCCATCGGTTGGAGATTGATGAATCCCTGCTGAATAGGGAAATGAAGTATTAAAAAGGTTGTCGTATTTCGTGGTTAAGTCTTTTATTATTGATGCCAAAGAAAGCTTTTGTTTTTCGGAAAACTCAAGTAAATTTTCAGTTTTTCTTTTGCTTACAATCATCGTTTCGTAAGGCCATATTGCCCAGAACGGAACTAATGCGGCAAAATCTTCATTTTCTAAAATGACTCTTTCATCGGCTTCCAACTCTTTTTTTACATAATCTTCTAAAAGAGAAGCACCGTTTTTTTCAAAATATCTTTTAAGATTTTCCTGCGTTTTTAATACAATAGAAGGAATTGAAGACTGTGCCCAGATCTGCCCATGCGGATGCGGATTGCTGCAACCCATGACCTGACCTTTATTTTCGAAAATCTGAACGTGATTGATGTAATCGAGATTTCCCAGTTCCTCATACTGTTTCTGCCACACATCAACGACTGCTTTAATGTCATTAACTTCCATATCGGGCAACGTAAGACTATGATTTTCCGAAAAGCAGATAACCCGGTTAATACCTCGTTCAGGTTTTAATAAAAAGAAATCTGAAGTTTCACCAGAAAATTCAACATCATCTTTCATTAAGGAACCAAAATCATTATCAAAAACAAAAACGCCTTTATAGTCCGGATTTTTTTCTCCATTAATCCGAACGTTTCCTGAGCATAAATAACAATTCGGGTCGTGAGACGGAAGCTGTTCCCCTGACGTTTTTTCGGTCTGTCCCTGCCAAGGTCGGTTCGCTCTTTGCGGAGAAACCAGAATCCATTCATCCAAAAGCGGATTGTATCTTCTGTGAGGATGATTTTTTTGATTAAATGATGATTTCATTTCTCTGGTATTCATTAATTCCGTCCGATATTTTTACTTTGTAAATTTTCATCTCGATATTGTACGCCTCTTTATATTGAACAGTGATATTTTCAATAACCTGATTTACATTTTCATCTTTAATAAGATTGATGCTGCAGCCGCCAAAACCGCCCCCCATAATTCTTGCGCCTAAAACGCCTTCTTCTTTCAACGTTTGTTCAACCATAAAGTCGAGTTCATCACAGCTTACTTCAAACTCCGTCGAAAGTCCGGTATGGGTTTCGTTCAAAAGCTGTCCAAGATATTCTATATTCCCTTCTGACAAAGCTTTTGCTGCTTTTTTCACCCTTTTAATTTCCTTGAGAAGATAAAAGCATCTTCTGTAGGAAATCTCCCCCATTTCTTCTCTTGCCTCATCCAGCATTTCAAAACTGAAATCTCTGAATTTCTGTACTTCAGGAAACTTTTCACCCAATATTTTTTTACCGTTGTCAACATCTCTTCTTCTGTCATTGTAGCCGGAAGTAAGATGGGTATGTTTTACACAACTGTCGAAAAGAACCAGACTGCAACCTTCCATATTGGCTTCAAAATACTGATGTTCCAGAGAGTTACAATCCAGCATCATCACCTGATGTTCTTTTCCGAAGACTGACGAAAACTGATCCATAATTCCGCATTTTACCCCTACAAAAGTATGTTCGGATTGCTGACCAATGACCGCTATTTCTTTTTTACTTAAATGTAAATCGAAAATTTCGTTGAGAAGATAAGCAAATCCACATTCTAAAGCTGCCGATGAAGATAAGCCTGAACCCATTGGAATCGTACTGCTGAAAGCAATCTGTAATCCTCCGACTTCTTTTCCGGATTCCTGAATGACATTGAAAACACCCAACAGATAATTCACCCAGGTCTTCGAAACCGGAATCTGCTTCTCATGAACATCAAAACTGAAAGAATCATTAAAATCCTTCGCAAAAAAAGAAATTTCGGCATCCTCTGTTTTTTTTACAGTAAAACAAATGTACTTATCAATAGCCGCAGGAAGAACGAAGCCGTCGCTGTAATCTACGTGTTCTCCAATGATATTGATTCGTCCCGGCGCGAGAAAAATTCTTTCAGGTTCCGATTGGAAAAATGCCCGAAATGCGTATTTTGTGTGATTGATTAAATTATCCTGCATACCTGACTGCAATTTATGATTTTAAATTTTTTTTGTCGCGAATTCACGAATAAAATTTGTCTTTTTCTTTAAAAAATCGTGAGTTGTGCCAAAAATTTAAATCAAGCAATTGTCTATTTTCTCTTCATTACTTTTTTCACCGCTTCTACAATATCATTGGCCGTTAATCCGTATTTTTCCATCAGTTGATCGGGTGCTCCGCTTTCCCCGAAGCTGTCGTTTACAGCAACATATTCCTGAGGAGCAAGGCATTCTGTAATCAAGAGCTGAGCAACACTGTCTCCCAATCCACCTAATCTGTTGTGTTCTTCCGCAGTTACTACACAACCCGTTTTTTTAACGGAAGTAAGAATAGCTTCAAAATCTAAAGGTTTAATGGTGTGAATATTAATAATTTCTGCATCAATTCCCTGTTCTTCAAGAATTTCTCCTGCTTTGATGGCTTCCCAGACCAAATGTCCTGTTGCAATGATGGTTACATCTTTCCCTTCATTCACCATCCATGCTTTTCCGATTTCAAATTTTTGATTTTCATCCGTAAAAACCGGAATCACAGGGCGCCCGAAACGCAGATAAACAGGACCTTCATACTCTGCAATGGCAATGGTTGCCGCTTTCGTCTGGTTGTAATCGCAGGTATTGATCACCGTCATTCCCGGAAGCATTTTCATTAATCCGATATCTTCCAGAATCTGGTGGGTTGCACCGTCTTCACCTAACGTTAAACCGGCATGGGAAGCACAAATCTTCACATTTTTTCCGGAGTAAGCCACCGACTGACGAATCTGATCGTACACTCTTCCTGTAGAAAAGTTGGCGAACGTTCCCGTGAAAGGTATTTTTCCTTCCGTTGCAAGACCTGCTGCCATACCAATCATATTGGCTTCCGCGATTCCGATCTGGAAAAAACGCTCTGGCGCTTTTTCGATGAATTTTTCAAATTTTAAAGAACCGATAAGGTCTGCGCAAAGCCCGACAACATTGGGATTTTTATCAGCCAGTTCTGCCATTCCTGCTCCGAAGCCGCTTCGGGTGTCTTTTTTCTCTGTGTAGGTATATTTTTTCATTTGTATATTAATTGTGGATATTTTTTTAACGCAAAAAGCGCAAAGATTTTTTCATCTTATTGAGGATATTTCCGGTCGCAAAGGCGCTTTGCTCAGCTAAAAGTGGATTTCTCAAGTAAATTTATCCGATGTTTTTACAAAATATTTTTTTGTGAATACTAAAAGCTTTACAGGTCACCTCTACGAGGTTTTGTGATGCCGAATTATTTTGATCTATTATCACTTTGCTCCTACGGAGCATTTATTATTCTAAAGCGTATTTAAATGGAGCCACAGCGTGGCGAACTGTTAATAGAAAAATTAATTCTAGAGAATCCAGCTCCGTAGGAGCGACCTGTAATTTAACATCACAATAAATTCTATTGTTATTTCCGAAAACTTTTTCTATTTAATGCTTTGTTCGTTGATTGATTGGGAACGGCGAATCTATCTCCACTTTATTATTTTTATTTTGAATCGATGAATCTCGTTCCTCGATTTCTCGCAGCCCGGCTTGAGTGGAGCTCTTTTTGCAAATTTCCGCGGTGGAAAAGCCTTGGAAATTTGCAAAAAAGCGGGAATCCTTCGACTGGTTCAGGATAAACTCAAGACGGATAAAGCTGCCCAAATAATTTTTAATTTAATAATCGCCTAAAGTTTCTTCGAGTTGATCTAATGCTTTTGAAAGTTGTTCATCATTCGGTGCTTTTCCGTGCCAAGCGTGAGTTCTCATCATATAATCGACGCCGTAACCCATTTCTGTTTTCAGGAGAATACAAATCGGCTGTCCTTTTCCTGTCAAAGATTTGGCTTCGTCCAGAACTTTCAAAATTTCTTCCATATCGTTTCCGTTTTCCACTTCAAGAACTTTCCAGTCAAAAGCTTCAAACTTGGTTTTAAGATTTCCCAGAGAAAGTACTTTGGATGTGGGGCCGTCAATCTGCTGTCCGTTATAATCTACGGTGGCGATGAGATTATCAACTCTGTTGTGAGAAGCATACATAATCGCTTCCCAGTTCTGCCCTTCCTGCAATTCGCCGTCGCCGTGAAGACTGAAAACCAAATTCGTATCTTTATCTAATTTCTTTCCGACCGCATGACCGACTGCCACAGACAATCCCTGTCCAAGCGAACCCGAAGCAATGCGAACTCCGGGAAGATGTTCGTGCGTAGTCGGATGTCCCTGCAATCTGGAATTCAGTTTTCTGAAAGTAGCCAGTTCAGATTTATCGAAATATCCCGCATGTGCCAGAATACTGTAAAAAACAGGGGAAATATGACCGTTGGAAAGATAAAATACATCTTCGCCTTTTCCCGTCATATCAAATCCTTCTTTTCTTTTCATTGCATCGAAGTAGAGCGCTACAAGAAAATCTGTACATCCCAGTGAACCTCCCGGATGTCCCGACTGGCAGGCGTGAACCATTCTTACAATATCTCTGCGAACCTGTGAAGCAATATTTTTTAATTTTTGAATGTCGTGCATATTTTTACCTCATTTTTTGTGAATCTTTAATGAACTGCTCCAGACCGGAATCCGTTAAAGGATGCTTCAGCAGGGACAAAATTGGAGGCAAAGGACAGGTTACCACATCGGCTCCGATCTTTGCACAGTTAATGATATGCATCGCGTGGCGAACAGATGCCGCCAAAATTTCAGTTTCGAAACTATAATTATCAAAAATGGTTCTGATTTCCTGAATTAAATTAAGACCATCGGTGGAAACATCATCCAGTCTTCCTAAGAATGGAGAAACATAAGTTGCTCCTGCTTTTGCCGCTAAAAGTGCCTGTCCTGCTGAGAAAATTAAGGTACAATTAGTTCTGATTCCTTTTTGGGAAAAATATTTGATCGCCTTGATTCCGTCTTTAATAATAGGAACTTTTACTACAATATTAGGGTGAATTCCCGCCAACTCCTCGCCTTCTTTGATTATTTCTTCATAGGTTGTGGAAAGCACTTCTGCCGAAATATCGCCGTCTACAATTTCACAAATCTCTTTGTAGTGCTGCAAAACAGCTTCTTTCCCGCTGATTCCTTCTTTCGCCATAAGAGACGGATTGGTGGTAACGCCATCAAGAATTCCCAAATCCTGCGCTTCTCTGATCTGCTCTAAATTGGCAGTATCGATAAAAAATTTCATATGTAGATTTTTATTTATTATTGATTTTTTTGGGTTAGCTGTTTGATTTTTAAATCTTATTACTGCTCCATCATCAACAGTCAGTTTATCATTTCTGTAGGAATCTAAATCTTTATTTTCCTGTTGAGATTCTTACGGAATGATAAACAAAACATTAAACGTCTGATTATTAATAAATAAGACATTCATTAAAGTTGAAACCATCAATTAAGTGTTAAATTCATACTTAATTCATAAAACAAACAACTACCTGTCTCAAAAAGATTTAGAAGTTATTTGTTTAAAATTAAATAGATTGATTAATTGTGATGTCCCATATTGAGTTTGATCTTCTTTAGATCTTCAAGCTGGTGAACAGGTTTTTCAATATCAGACGGAATCGGTCTTTTGGAATAGGTCTGAAAATAAAGCAAACAGGCATCTTTCCACCAAACTGCATCTTTTGCCTGAATTTTCAGTTTGTCCCGAATCTCTGAAAACCTTTGACTATCAATATAGGGCTGTATTTGATCCCAGATTTTCTGATAGTTTCTTACATTCTGAACTCCCGAATCATATTTATAGCACAGCTCATCCCAAAGTGTTTTTCCGTCTTTCATTCTGTAATCCCACGGAACATGATGAAACCAGAGAATCAGGTTTTCAGGAGTTGTCTTGATGTTACCATAGATTTCGTTAAGCGGCGGAAAATACTGGGAAACGGCATTGCTTCCCGTTTTTGTTCTGTCGAAACCGAGTCCTTCTGCATTAGCCTGATGATAATAAACCGGCGACCAGTCGGGTCTTCCCCCTTTGTAATCGCCCCACGGTTCCGGACCGTAATGATGTCCTCCGGCGAAGATATGATGAAGACCAAGCGGCATCATATAATCTACTGCAGTTTCACGGGAAGTCAGCATTATTTTTTTGACAGGATCTACAAAGTTTTGCTGATCTGTGAAAGTCATTTTAATCCATTCATCTGCAATCTGTTCCGAAGTTAAATTGTGATTCCATGCCAAACGTCCGAACGCATACCAATTGGCTTGGGCAAAATGATGTCCTGTCCAGTTTGTATCTTCTCCTATATTGGCAACTGCAGCAATGGCAGTAAGTTTTGCAGGTCTTAATGTTCCGTCTGTAATTTTAGCAATTATGGAACCTTTTCCATCTGAAAAAGTATCGCTATCTAAAGTTTCTTTGAATAACGGTGCCAGAAAAACCAAATGATTTGCCTGTCCTAAATATTCCTGCGTAATCTGAAATTCAACCATTTCAGAAGTTTTTCTCAATGCTCCGAAAAGCGGGTTAAATGCTTCTCTCGGCTGAAAATCAATCGGTCCGTTTTTAATCTGAATAATCACATTATCTCTGGATTTCCCATCTAAAGGAACGAATTCCAGATGTGCCTGTTTTGCGCGATCTTCTTTGCTCGGACTGTACACAAATGCTCTCCACATGACGATTCCGCCGTAAGGTTTCAGAACATCCGCCATCATATTCGCTCCGTCTGCGTGCGTTCTTCCGTAATCCTGAGGTCCGGGCTGCCCTTCGGAATTGGCTTTTACCAAAAATCCTCCGAAATCAGGGATCATCCTGTAAATTTCTGCGGCTTTATCTTTCCACCATTTCTGAACCTCCTGATTCAACGGATCGGAATTCTGCAGTCCGCCCAAAACTTTTGGTGAAGAAAAATTAACTGACAGATAAATCTTAATTCCATAAGGTCTGAAAATATCGGCTAACACTTTGACTTTCTTCAGATAATCTTCTCGAAGCATATTTGGTGAAGCATTCACATTGTTAAGAACCGTTGCATTGATCCCGATGGACGCATTGGCTCTTGCATATTCTTCGTATCGCGGGGAAATCTTACTTGGTAAATCTTCCCATTTCCAAAGTGAATGACCGGCATAACCACGCTCAATCGTTCCGTCCAAGTTGTCCCAGTGATTTAGAATTCTTATGTCGTAGGAAGGTTTTTCTTCTAATTTCAAATTAGAGAAATTAGTTTTTTGCTGCTGCAAATTTAAAAGATGATAGCTTCCGTACAGTAATCCTAAATCTGTTTTTGCAAGAATGCTGATTTTTTTCGGTGTCGAAATGATTCTGTAACCGTCCTTAAAATTTTCCGGAAATTTGTCGATCTTTAAATCAACAACCTGTCCTGACCAATGTTGATTGAGTTCCTTTTTAGCGATTTCAATGGTAGGACTTTTACTGTTTGAATTCACAATATTTCTTGGCTTTGGATTTACCGGATATCTTAGCCACAACTGACTTCCGTCTTCAGCCAAAGCCATGAATGGAATGATGAGAAACAGTAATATATAGTTTCGGAAATGTTGCATTATTTTAAATTTTTGCTTTAAATTCCATAGGTTTTTTACCTACGCCAATTGATATTGAACCCTTCGGGTTCGGGTTTTATCGTTAATCTTCCATAGGTTTCACCTACGGCTACTTTTGTTGAACTCTTCGAGTTCTTTTAAGAAACAAACTTTGTCAAAGTTGTAGAAGTTACTGATGGCCTTCCAGTCCTTCAATCGTTTTTATTTTTCCATTTACATCGTATTCCAATTCAACGACTTTCATGCTTCTCAGCCATGTTCTTCCGCCACTCGGAACAGAATCATGGAAGAACAGATACCATTTTCCTTTAAATTCTACAATGCTGTGATGGGTCGTCCAGCCAACAACGGGCGTTAAAATTTCACCCTGAAAAGTGAACGGACCGTAAGGATTATCACCCACGGCATAGCAAATCAAATGAGTATCTCCCGTTGAATAAGAGAAGTAATATTTACGGTTGTATTTATGTATCCATGATGCTTCGAAAAAACGATGTTTATCCCCTTGAAGCAATGGGTTTCCGTTTTCGTCTAAAATAACAACATCTTTTGGCTCTTCGCCAAATTCAAGCATATCATCGCTGAGCATTACCACTTTTGATGAAATGGCAGGTTCATTATCGCTAGGAAGAATAGCAGATTCCAAGGCTTTATTGTTTCTGTAGCGTTGTAACTGTCCGCCCCAGATTCCTCCGAAATACATATAATGTTTTCCTTCGTCTTCAAAAAGACAGGGATCTATGCTGTAACTTCCCATTATCGGATGTTTCTCCGGAACGAAAGGTCCGTAAGGTTTATCGCTCACCGCAACACCAATTCTAAAAATATCATTCTTATCCTTTAAAGGAAAGTACATATAGTATTTGCCATTTTTGAAAGCCACATCGCAATCCCACAACTGTCTTCCCGACCATGGAATATCTTGTACAGAAAGAACAACACCATGATCTGTAACTTCTCCATTTTCCACATCATCTAAGGAAAAAACATGGTAATCATTCATATCGAAATGGTCGCCGTTATCATTTTCTTCGATCCCGCTTTCGCGGTCGTGGGAGGGATAGATGTATAGTTTTCCTTCAAAAACATGTACGGAAGGATCTGCCATATAATCGTTCGGGAAAAGGTATTTTGCTTTGTTCATTTTATAGTTTAGATTTTTAGATGATAGATTTTATTTTTTAACCACAAAAGGCACAAAAGATTTTATTTCTTTTATTAAGTTTTCCAAAAGCTAAAAAAAGAATATGTCATAAACATTTCACTTTTTTGTTCTTTGAATAATTTTATTTCAATTTTTCCTTTGTGCCTTTTGTGGTTTAATAATTATTTTTCTTTGGTTAACTGAATGATTTTTTGCACAACAGGTTTTGCCTGATAATTTCTGTCGAATGGCAGCGGATAATCGGTTCTTCCTTTTACCGGAAAATCGTTTTTCCAGGATTGATTGTCGGTAACGCCCCAAAGTGTTACTCTCCGGATTTTATCCTGATGTTTGATGAATAGCCTGAAAAAATCCAGATAGCGGTTTTCCCATTCTTTGGTAACATCTTCAGGTAATCCTTTGGTGTAAGGATTCATTTTGGATTCATATTCCACTTTGTCTGCAACGTTGGCAGAAGTTCCCCATGGAGAAGGCAGCGCACTGATTTCCATTTCGGTAATATTGACTTTTACTCCTGCTGCTGCATAATCAGTGATTGCTTTTTCGTATTCTTCCAGTTTTGGAGTGTCAAGTCCTACGTGCGTCTGCATTCCTACGCCGTCGATTCTGATACCTCTGGATTTCAAATCTTTGACAATTTTGGTAACGGTTTTTACTTTTTCAGGAAACCATTCGTTGTAATCGTTGTAGTACAATTCGGCATTCGGATCTGCTTCCTGCGCATATTGAAAAGCGAGCGGAATGAATTCTTCGCCCAGAATTTCGTAAAATTTGCTTTTGCGGTACGTTCCGTCTTCCATAATCGCTTCGTTCACAACATCCCAACCTTTTACACGACCTTTGTATCTTCCGACCAAAGTTGAAATATGGCTTTTCATTCTCTGTTTCAGAATTTCGGGCGAAACGTCTTTTCCGTTTTTGTCTACGAAAAACCATTTTGGTAACTGGGAATGCCAAATCAACGTGTGACCGATGATGAACATTTTATTTTTCTCACCAAATTCTACAAATTTATCTGCATCGTCAAAGAAAAACTGCCCTTCCTGCGGTTGTATAAACATGGATTTCATACAGTTTTCTGCAACGATAGAACTGAATTGTTTTTTGATAATTTCATCCGACTTTACATCGGTACCGTTAATTTGAGGAAGGCTCATTGCTGTTCCGATGTAGAATTTATTTTTGAAAGCATCTTTCAGGGAATCTTTTGAGGATGCCGAACTTGCGGTTTTGCAGGAAACGGTCAGGATTAAAATTCCCAGTAATGCGGCTATTTTTTTCATTTTTAATTTTATTATTTATTCCGAAACTTAACAGGTCGCCTCTACGAGGCTCAATGGCTTGAATATATTGGCTATTAACAGTTCGCTCCTACGAAGCTTTTGCTATTTTATTTTTCTCTATTAAAATTCTTAAACTAAAGAATGTCCAATATTGTCTTTAATTGTAAAATTTGTTTTATGCTGAATCGCGCAGCCCGGCTTGAACGGAGCTCTTTTTGTGAAGCAAAGCGGAACAAAAAAGCGGGAGTGGAAGACGGATTAAGCTGCCCAAATCATTAAACCCATATTAATCTTCTTTTTTTCTTCTTTCTTTGAGTTCGTGCTCGATCTGGGTTTCCTTTTTTTTGTTGATTTCGTAGAACATTAATAATCCACACGCTGCAAAGAACGGAATGGCAGGAAAAATACTGACCAACATCTGAGCTCCATTCGCTACGGATTCCGGCTGGATGACGTTTTCCGCACCTTCAGAAGAGATGTAGCCGTAATGTCCGATAATAGAGGAAACCAGTGAACTTCCGATGCTCAAACCAACTTTTAACCCCACCATCATGGCGGAAAAAATAATGGCTGTTGCGCGTCTGTTGTTTTTCCACTCGGAATAGTCGGCAACATCGGCAATCATTGCCCAAAGCAAAGGTGTGCTGATCCCATAGAAAAAGCCGTGAAGAATTTGCGAAAGGAACATCAATCCTACCGATTTTGGAGGATAAAATATAAAAGCCACGATAAACAAAGTGGAAATGAACAGAGAAGCAATGAAAGCGTCCCTTTTCCCGTATTTATCTGCAAATTTCTTTGAAAAGGTAATTCCGATGATCATCATGATAATTCCGCCTGCATTAAAGAGCCCGAAACCTGCTGAACGAGGATCTTCACCGAAGAAATTCATCCCGATGGAGCTGAAGAATGCCGTAATTGGTGATATGAAATTTTTCAAGGAAGTTTCATCCACGTAATTGTTGAAATAATAGACATAGGAACCTCCTTTCATTGCCAAAGTAATGAAAATCAGTGCCGTAACCACCAACATGATAATCCATGGTTTGTTTTTCTTTAAATCTTTTAAATCTGCTCCCAAAGTGGACTCCTGTTCCGGTTTTGGAATAACTCTTTCTTTGGTTGTGAAAAATGTAATGAGCAACATTATGGTTCCTATAATCGCCAACCACGTCATTACGATCTCAATTCCTACTGCTTTATCGCCGTTTCCTGCTGATAAAATAATCGGCAACATAAAGACCTGCACGAAAAATTGCGCAAACATCACCGCTACGAAACGATAAGACGAAATACTGTTTCTCTCGCCCATATCACCTGTAATCACGCCACTTAACGCAGCATAAGGCAAATTATTAGCAGCATATAACAACAGTAGAATCGTATATGTTGCCGCTGCATACATCATTTTTCCCTGATAAGAAAAATTCGGTGTGCTGAATGCAAAAAGGGCTGCAGCACCCAATGGAACGGCAGAAAATAAAATCCACGGACGGAATTTCCCCCATTTGGTTCGTGTTCTGTCTGCCAAAGCACCGACCATCGGATTGAATCCGAAACCTGCGATCAGACCAACAATCAAAGTGATGATGGAAGCGTCTTCGGGTTTTAACCCGTAGATATCGGTGTAAAAATAAGCTAAATACGTCACCAAAGTCTGGAAAACCAGATTTGCCGCTAGATCTCCCAAACTGTAGCCGATTTTTTCAACGACAGATATTTTTTGAGATGAATTGTTCATGTTATAATTGATAAATGATGATTGATAAATGATCGTTTCTAAACGCAAAATCCGCAAAGATTTTTTTGACTGCTAATCTTTTTTAAGGTTCTCTCAGCAAAGATTAAAAATCAAATTAAATGTTTATTCTGTGGTGAAAGGCGATGCAGGAAGTCCGATTTTGTTTTTGAGATTTCCATCGGGATTATCTGCCCAATCGTAACGGACTGCAACAGGATTTGTGACCGAATCATTCCAAACTGTAATTGTTCTGCCTTCGGTTTTAGCTTTTGCCCAAGACCAGTTTCCGCCGGCGTTTTTGATAGCAAACCCTTTCAGCTCAACAACGGGAGCAAAATCATCCGTTCCGGTTTTAAAAGAAAGTACAATTTTATTTCCGTTGATTTTCATTGACTGATAAACTGGTCCGTCTGCAACGATGTTTTTTCCGTAAGCCAATTTCATTGCCTGCAAAGCAAGCCTGTCTCCTACTGTTTTTTTGTTCAGCGGATGAATGTCATTCCATTCTCCTATATCGATGATCACGGCAAGTCCGGCATTTGGAACCTGTAATGAAACTTTACGCTGCTGGTCTCTTAGCTCCGCCCAGTTGCTTTCGACCGGCTGCGCTTTCGCCTCCATAAAATTAGCCAATTGAACGGTGATGAAAGGCATTTCTTTATTATTGAATTTATTTCTCCAGTCTGTAATCATCGTGGTTAATAAATCGCCGTATTCTTTCGGTTTTCCGGTATTGCTTTCGCCTTGGTACCAGATTGCTCCTGTGATATTATAATTGATTAAAGGATTGATCATGGCATTGTACAATCCTGTAGGTTTCCAACGGATAAACGTTGTTCCGGGTGCCATTTTTGCCATTTTTGCTCCGATTTTATATTTCCATTCGGATTTTAAATCTATTTTCTGTCCGTCGATTTCAAGATAATAGGGTTTGTCTGCAATAAATTGTCCTTTTCCACTTCCATTGGAAATTCTTACCGCAATTATATTTTTGCCTTCCTTCAGAATTCCTGCCGGAACATCGTACCAACGCGGAGGATATTCGTAGGTTACGTTTCCGACTTTTGTTCCGTTAATGTACGTTACATCGGCGTCTTTTATTCTTCCAAGATTCAAAAATGCAGCTTTTCCTGCCTGATTTTTAGTTAAAATAATTTCTTTTCTGAACCAGACCGAACCATCAAAAGATCCTTCCATATCTTCCCAAGAACCCGGAATTTTCATGGTTTTCCACTCCGAATCGTTCAAATCAAATTTTTCCCAATGTTGATTTAAACCTATGTCGCTCTGATCTAATTCTGTATACCAGGCTTTGCTTAATGCCTGTTCCGAAGATTCTGTTGATTTTATCAACTCATCATTCTGCCATTTTTTAGCCTCATCCAAATATTCAGGATATTTTTTAAGGGAATTTTCATCCATCCAAGCCTGAATTGGAGAACCTCCCAAACTGGCATGAATGATTCCTACCGCGACTTTATTTTTTTCGCTTACATCTTTAGCAAAAAAATAAGCAACCCCAGAAAAATTCAGAATGGTTTGAGGATTTACAGCTTCCCATTTTCCTCCTTCCAATTCAGTCTGAGGTGATTTGAAGTTATATTTTTGGGGAACGGTAAAAAAACGGATGTTCTTATTATTTGCATTTTTGATTTCGTCTGAATACAATGGTGTAAGTCTGCGCATCGGCAATTCCATATTCGACTGCCCTGAAGCGAGCCATACATCGCCGATCAAAATATCTTTTAAAGTGATTTCGTTGATGGTCATGGTGTACGGACCGCCTGCTTTTTGTTCAGGAAGAACGATTTTCCAGTTGCCGTTTTGGTCTGCAGTCGTTTTGTAGTTTTTACTAAGAAATTTAACGTCTACTTTTTCATTGGGATCCGCTTTTCCCCAGATATTTAATTTCTGGTTGCGCTGTAAAATCATTCCGTCTGAAACCAGTGCGGGTAATTTGATTTTGGCTTCAAAAAGCAGAGTGCAGCATATGCAGAGAAGAAAGGCGAGAGTTCTGATGATATTTTTATGGTTCATTTTTATCTATTTTAAACGCTACGTGCGTATTTTGTTCTTTTTAAGGTTGAACTCCTGCGGAGTTCCGCAATACTGTGAAATTACTCTTTATGCCCTAATCTCTTGCAGACTGACCTGAGTGGACACTTCGACAAGTTCAGCATGACAAAGCGCGAACAGAGAGCGGATGAAGCTGCCAAAAAAATTATAGTATTCATTTTTATATGCTAAAAAGGCTTATCTTTTAATAATCTCACTTCAACGATTTTTGGAGTGAAGGATTTCCCGTCCGAAATAAATTTGACGGTAAGTGTTTCTTTATTTTTTTCAGAATCCGGAACTGCGATCAATAGTGATTGTGGTGAACTTCCTGTTTTCCCTCCGAAGTCTTTTGAAAACACTTTGATTCCGTTGATTTCGGCATTCAGGGTACGATTGCTATTGGCATCGAAATAGAGAAGATAAAGGTATTCTGCATTTCTGTCCTTGTTTTTCATCTGATAGCTAAACCAGCCTTTGGCATCCCGGAAATGCCGGTCTTCCATATAGCCTTCGTAGGCATCTTTGCTCTCAAAAAAATGGTCCGATTCCGGCTGTTGTTCTCCTAACTGGATTTTATCTGCTGTGATAATATCCAATTTTCGAATGATCTCTTCTTCCTTGACTTTTTTCTGCTGAATCATTTCGATTTTATCCTGAGTTGCCTGAGGAAAATAAATGATGTAGCGTTCTTCCTGAATCTGGTAAAACGGAACAAGCTCCAATCCGCTACTGAATTTATTCTGAGGATAAAGTCCTTTAATTTTGAATTTTAAATCTTTTTCATTAACAGGTTGAAGATGATTCAAAACCGTTGTTGAAGATCCTAAAATTGTCGGAATGTCATTCAAAGGAATCTGCGGTCCGTGCGCAATATGTCCGCCGCGGCTGTCGTCGGCAAAAAGCCCTGTCTGATTTTCTTTACCGTATTTTGCTGCCAAAACGATGGGTCCGTATCTGAATGCATAATAATCGGAATTGTCCGGAAGCTGTTCTGCAGAAAGATGCATCGGCATTTTCATCTCAATCACATCACATTTTTTCCATTTTCTGCTGATGTTGATATAACCTTCGGAATCTACAGAAGTACTGATCTTTTTAGAATTCACTGAAACTGTTATCTGCGAAGCATCCGTCCATTCGGGAACTCTAATTTTTAGGTTAACTTCGGATTTTGGAGCAAGATCAAAGATCAATTTTGTGGAAGGTTCCTGCGGGAAATTATTTTCCTGTCTTATGACCAATTTTTTTTCTGACCATTTTAAAACAGACGGAATAAAAAGATTCACGTATAAATCCTTCTCAGAATGCGCATAAATCATTTCGCCGTATTTGGCGTGATTTTCCATTCCTGAACCAACGCAGCACCAGAAACTGGTTTCCGGCTGGGAATATACTCTGTAATGGCCGGGACGCATGGGTGTAAAATAAACAAACCCGCCTTTTTCCTGATTTTGGGTGGAAAGTATATGATTGTATAAAGCTTTTTCGTAATAATCCAGATAAGAGGATTTTGGATTAGTGGCGAAAAGTTCTCTGGTCAGTTTCAGCATGTTGTAGGTATTGCAGGTTTCGGGTCCTTCAATACTTTTAATCATCCCGCTGAAATCTCCGGTAGGATTGAAATGTTCGCTTACACTGTTTCCGCCGATAATGGCTGAACGTTTTTGAGTAACATTATTCCAGAAAAAAACTGCGGCGCTGCTCCACTCTTTGTTATGTTCCAGATCTGCAATTTTTTTAAAGCCAATTACTTTCGGGATTTGCGTATTGGCGTGAATTCCCGTCAGTTTATCTTCGTGAATCAACAATGGATTTAAAATTGCCCAATGCGAGAACCGATGTGCTAATTTTAGATATTTTTCATTTTTGGTAATGTCATAAACGTCGGCAAAAACTTCGTTCAGTCCGCCGTGTTCGCTTTTCAGCATCTCCTGAATATGCTCATCGGTAAGTCCGGAAACTTCATCTGCCATCCAGTCGGTAAGCTTAATGAGCATTTTTTTCGCCTTTTCGCTGTCTGCATACCAATACGCATCACGCAAACCGGAATATATTTTGTGAATATTATATAAAGGAACCCAACGGTCGTTCAGTCCGAAAGCGGATGCACGAATATTTCCGTCCGAGATTTCCTTCCAGATTTTTTTGCCATCCGGAACGCCGGAAATATAACCGTTTCCTGAAAGATTCTGGCAACGTTCCAGCTCGTCGATCATATAATCCAGTCGTTGTTTTACTTTTGCATCGCCTGTAGAAGCGTACATCAAAGCCAAAGCAGAAATGTAATGGCCGCCGATATGACCATCCAATCCTGTATTTTCCCAGTTCGGATAATTCAGTTTTTTAGGATTAAGTCCTGCCTCTTTTAAATAGGGAGCCAATAAACGATCGGCATCCATCGACATTATGTAATTTTTATCCGTCTGCATTGCCCTGCTGAAAATACTTTCAGACAAAGCGACTTTGTTCAGCGGAAAATAGCTGACTGTTTTGCTCAACTGCCCAAAAGCAAATGCGCTTAAACCTAAAAATACTATCAGCGATTTTTTATTCATTAATAAATGTCTATTCAACATTTCTAAAAATAAAAGAAAGAATCAATATGACAAAGAATTTTGCAGAATGAGCCACTGAAATCAAAAAAAAGTCTATTTTAAAGTCTTAGAAAAAAATTAAAAACAACAGGAGCTTATCATAAAAATTAAGATTATGAAAAATAGCGATAATCAGAAACATACAGCGAAATTACGTGTATAAAAAATGAATACGGAATATACAGTATGAACGCTGATATTTTATATTAATAGCTTATCGTATTTTTAAGACTAAGCCCTGATCGGAGTTTTAGGGTAAATTTAAAATGAAAGGAAAATTAATTTTAACATATTTTTAACATTAAATTCATCTGTTTTTAATGTTTTAGATGAATAAAATGTAAGTTTCGAAGGTGTAAATGGCTCCCAAAATGATAAGGAAGATGATGAAATCCTGAGAAATTCAAAATAAAAAGTAAAATAAAGTGTATAAAATACATTTATATTGATTAAGCCGTAAAATCAAAGGCTAAAAGCATTAACTTTGTATAAAATATAATCGATGACACAAGACTATTCTCATTTTCCACGACATTTGGTAGCTGTAGACTGTATTATTTTCGGGTTCGACGGCGAAAATCTTAAAATTCTTCTGGTACAAAGGAATTTTGAGCCTAAAATGGGAGAATGGTCCTTGATGGGCGGATTTATAGGAAACGAAGAAACCTCCGATGAAGCAGCGCACCGTGTCCTGAATACCCTCACAGGATTGGAAAACATCTATCTGGAACAACTGAATTCTTATACGCGGATTGACCGTGAACCTACGGCAAGGATTATGTCAATTTCCTATTATGCACTGATTAATATTGAAAAGAATATCCAGATCAATGAAAAATACAGCGCAAAATGGTTTGATCTTCAGGATTTTCCAAGTCTTATCTTTGATCATAACGAAATGGTAGAAGATGCCGTTCTGAGATTACGCAGAAGAGCTTCTACAAGACCTATCGGTTTCGAGCTTCTGCCGGAAAAATTTACGATGAAAGATTTACAAAATTTATACGAGGCGATTTTTAATGAACAGTTTGACAAGCGGAATTTCATCAGCAAAATTAATGCGCTGGATATTCTTGTGAAAACGGAGGGTAAAGATATGACTTCTTCTAAAAAAGGGTCTTTTCTGTATCGTTTTGATGAAGCAAAATATGAGAAAAAGCTTGCGGAAGGGTTTATGTTTAAGATTTAAACGGTTTATTTTTTTCCTATTGAACCAAGGTGGGTATGCTTGAAATCGTCTTCAAATTTCAATCCGTATCCGAAAATCCTGTCCATCGCAGAGTGTGCGAATAAAATAATTCCGGCAAATTCTACGATAGAAATTTTAAGCCAAAATCCGAGAATCAAAACAAGGATTGCGAGCATTTTATGATGAAAAAAATTGTAGATCCGGGCTCCGGCTTTTGGATTGATTAAGTAGCCGACCATGGAAACATCCGGAAGCAAAAGGCAAAGCGGAAAAAGCCACCACTGAAATTCTAACCGGGTAAACAGGAAAACGGCTAGACCAAATTGTCCTAATTCTTCGAGCTGCAAGAGATTTTTCATTGTCTGAGATTTATCTTACAAATGTCTGACAACAGAAAATAGGTTCTCTTGATAAAAATCAAGAATTTTCTGCCTGTCGTTTCCTGATTCTGCTGAAAGTTTCGGGCGTCATTCCCAAAACCGAAGCGATATATTGCAACGGAACCTGATGAAATAATTCTCTGTTCTGCTCAAAATACCGGTTATATCTTTCTTCTGCGGTCATGGAAAGATGGGAAAATATCCGGTCTTCCATCATTGCAAAGCATTTAATAATAAATCTTTTCTCAATTTCAGTCCATTTGGGGAATTCCCTGCAAAGTTGTAAATAATCTGTTTTAGAGATGGTGAGCAAATCGGCTTCGGTAAAAGCCTGTATTGTCCATCGGTTGTGTTGATTAAAGAAAAATCCCATCACATCGGTAATGAAAAAATCTTTCGTAGAAAGCCATTGCGTAATCTCTTTTCCATCTTCTGACAAAGCAAAAACACGCAAAACTCCGGATTTCACCAAACTTAATCTGTGACAAATTTCGCCCGAATTTGTAAATATTTCATTTTTTTCTAATTGTTCTTTTTTAAAATAAGATTGAATAACAGAGAGTTCCTGAGAATTCAGCGGTCCAAAATGGGTTTGTATCAGTTCATTAAAATCTTTCATTTAATTCTTTCTAAATGCTGAATTAAAGTTAAACAAAAACAGGACTCCAAAACGGAATCCTGTCTTTATTTTATTATATTCAAATTTTACCAGAATCTCACATAAAGTGCAGTGAGCAGGAGCAACGTTACAACGATTAAAACCAATGTTCTGTTGTCTACTCTGAACATTGTTGCATCGATTGCGAATGCTTTCGGATTCACTTTCGGTCCTGCAAGACTGATTAAGACCATGGCTGCAATGGTGATTACGAAAGACCATCCCATATTAATTAAAAACGGGATTTCTGTAATGGTGTGCACAACTCCGTTTTCCAGTTTTTCATAGGTGAAAGCGGTATATAACCAGGTTTCTTTCCCAAAAATATCGACTGCAAAACTGTTGAAGAAAATTGCCAGAACGAATCCTAAAATTACACCGACCAAAGCTGCTGTTCCGGTGGTTCTTTTCCAGAACATTCCCAAAAGGAACATGGCAAAAACTCCGGGACTTATAAATCCTGTATATTTCTGAATGAAGGTAAATCCTCCTTCGCCGCCAATTCCCAAAACATCGGTCCAGGTAAATGCCAAAGCCACAAACATGGCAATGATGATCGCCCATCTTCCGGTTCTCACCATCTGGATTTCCGTTGCATCAGCTTTTAAATATTTTTTATAAATGTCTAATGTAAAGATTGTTGAAATACTGTTTACTTTTCCTGCAAGTGAAGCAACGATTGCCGCCGTTAAAGCCGCTACAGCAAGACCTTTCAGACCAATAAGCAGAAATCCTAAGATTGCAGAATAAGCGCCATCTTTTACGCCATTAAAGCCAGTTAAATGCCCTTTTGAATACAAAACGTACGCTGCGATTCCCGGAAGCATTACGATAATCGGCATAAATAATTTTAAGAATCCTGCGAATAAAATTCCGGTTCTTGCGGTTTTCAGATCAGCTCCCAATGCTCTTTGGGTGATGTATTGATTACAGCCCCAATAATTCAGGTTTACAATCCATTGTCCTGCGAAATACATTGCCAAGCCTGGTAAAACAACATATTTCTGAACATCAAGATTTTCAGGCATTTCCAAAGTAGTGGTGGTCTTCACCGGCTTTTCCAGCATCAGTTTAAAGTGTTGTGGTGCTTCGTTCATCAAAGTCTGAAAACCTGTTAAAGCATTCCCGACTGCCGCTCCGTTAATCCTCTGATCAACAATCTGAAGCGCCATATAAACGGTGGCAAAACCTCCGATAATTAAAACCGCTACCTGAATAACGTCTGTGTAACCGATTACTTTCATACCGCCAAGACCGATTAATAAAGCCATTAAAAGCAATCCTATCATGATGATGTGAAGATTGTCGCCTCCCAGCAATGTATCAATTGCCAAAGCACCTAAATAAAGAATGGAAGTTAAATTGACAATGACATATAAAAAGAGCCAGAACACAGCCATAATTAGGGAAACCGATTTATTGTAGCGGGTTTCCAGAAATTGTGGCATCGTGTAAATCTTGTTTTTAAGATAAATCGGAATGAACCATACTGCAATAATAATCAATGCAATTGCCGCAATCCATTCATAAGCAGCTACAGCAATTCCCACAAAAAATCCTTCACCGGACATTCCTATGAACTGTTCTGCAGAAATGTTTGAAGCAATTAAACTGGCTCCAATCGCCCACCAAGTCAGTGAACCTTCCGCCAGAAAATAATCTTTACTGCCCGAAGCCGCCGATTTTTTCTTTTTGTAAATCCATATTCCGTAGCCTGCAACCACCACAAAATAGATAAGAAATATGATGATATCAAGAGTTGCCAAATTTCCCATATTTTATTTTTTAACTGAGAATTTATAAATTGTTTTCGACTGGTATTTCTGTCTCGGCTTCAGCTCTGTAGATGGAAAAGACGGTTGATTGGGAGAATCCGGAAAATGTTGGGTTTCTAAACAGAACCCCGTTCTGAATTCATTTTTTCCGCCAGTTTTAGTATCGAATTTTCCATCCAGAAAGTTTCCGGAATAAAACTGCACTCCCGGTTCATCAGTTAAAATTTCCATTACTCTGCCTGATTCGGGATGGTACACTTTCGCAATACTTCTCAGTCCGCTTCCGTTCAGAATCCAGTTATGATCGTAGCCTTTTCCTTTTTTCAGTTGATCGTCATCAGCACTGATGTCTTTTCCAATGGGTTTTGAAGCTGTGAAATCGAATGCACTTCCTTTCACCGCTTTTTGCTCATAAGTCGGAATCAAAGTTTCATTCACCGGCAAAAATTTATCGGCATTGATCTGCATTTCGTGATCAAGAATTGTTTTTGAGAAATTTCCGGAAAGGTTGAAATATGAATGCTGAGTCAAATTCACAACAGTCGGTTTATCTGTTTCCGCTTCGTAAGAAATTTCAAGGGCATTTTCGTCGGTTAAAGTGTAAAAAACTGTTGTGGTCAGTTTTCCCGGATAGCCTTCTTCCCCATCTGCGCTGGTATAAGTCAGTTTCAACGTTGGGAATTTGGAATCTTTTACAGGTTCAATATTCCAGAATTTGGTATGAAATCCGTCTTTTCCGCCATGAAGACTGTTGGATCCTTCATTTTTATCGATGTCATAGGATGTACCTTCCAGCGTAAATTTTGCATTGGCAATCCGGTTTCCGTAACGTCCGATTAACGCTCCGAAATAATAAGAATTTCCGTTGAAATAATCTTCAGGCCGGGTAAATCCTAAAACGACATCTTCGTATTTTCCGTTTTTATCAGGAGCTGTAAGTGAAGTGATGATTCCGCCGAAGTTGATGACTTCCACTTTCATCCCGTTTTTATTGGCTAAAGTATATTTTTTAACGGAATCGCCTTTTGACGTTACTCCGTAATCTGAAATCTGTATGTTTTCCATTGTTTCCTGTTGAGCTTTTGATTGATTTTCTTTTTTATTGCAACCGAAAATACATAAAACAGCAAAAAGAATTATCAGGTTGATACTTGTTTTTCTCATTTTTTAGAAGTTTTGCAAGTTTAACGATAATATATTTCATTCCAGCGAAGTGTGTTCTTAAAATCTCGGATTTTTGTATTTTCATCAATTACTAATGATTCGATACCTGCGATCTCCGCAAAATCTTCCAACTGCTCTGCGCTGATGTTTTCGCTGTAACAGGTATGATGGGCTCCACCTGCTAAAATCCATGCTTCAGCCGCCGTGTATAAGTCCGGAAGTGGTTTCCAAAGCACTCTTGCAACTGGAAGTTTAGGAAGTTCCTCGGTGATTTCCAACGCTTTTGTTTTGTTGATTAGCAGTCTGAAATGATTTCCGAAATCCATTAAAGCTGCATTTAAAGAATCGATATTTCCTCTTGAATTGAAAACCAGACGAACAGGATCTGCTTTTCCGCCAATTCCGAGTGGATGAATTTCACAAGAAGGCTTGTTAACCGCCAAAACAGGATCCACTTCAAGCATATGCGAACCCAGAACCGATGGATTTGATGGATTCAAATGGTAGGTATAATCTTCCATAAAAGCATTTCCGCCTTCTAAATCCTGTCCCATTGTTTTCATCGCACGAACCAAAGCGGCAGTTTTCCAGTCGCCTTCTCCTGCAAATCCATAACCTTTTTCCATTAATCTCTGAACGGCAATTCCCGGAAGCTGTTCTAATCCGTGAAGGTCTTCGAACGTATCCGAGAATCCTTTGAAATTTCCGTCTTTGAGGAATTTTTCCAAACCTAGCTCAATTCTTGCGGCAACTTCGAGGGATTTTCTGTTTGCACCTCCGGAAAGAAGAGATTCTGCCATTCTGTATGAGGCTTCATATTCTTCAATTAAAGTTTTAACTTCACCATCTCCAATAGAATTGACAATACTCACCAAATCTCCAATTCCCCAAGTGTTTACAGAAAAACCAAACTTGGTTTCCGCTTCCACTTTATCACCGTCTGTCACGGCAACGTATCTCATATTGTCTCCAAAACGAGCAAATTTTGCACCCTGCCAATCGTCCCAGCCTGCTGCTACTCTACTCCATTCTCCGATTTGTTTCTGAACTCTTTCTTCAGCCCAATGTCCTACAACCACTTTCCTTTTTTTGCCGAGACGGCTTACCATAAATCCAAATTCACGGTCGCCATGCGCTGCCTGATTCAGGTTCATGAAATCCATATCCATCGTAGACCACGGAATATCCTGATTGAACTGGGTATGAAGGTGCAGCATCGGCTTTTGCAATGCAGTAAGACCACGAATCCACATTTTTGCAGGGGAAAATGTATGCATCCATGTTACGATCCCGATACAGTCTTTTGCAAAATTGGCAGCCGTTAATGTTTCGAAAATTTCTTCCGTTGTTTTTACGGTTGGCTTTAAAACGACTTTTACAGGAATCTGTGACGAAGCATTGAACGCTTCTACTATTTTTGCCGAATGTTCCGCCACCTGTGCTAATGTTTCAGGACCGTATAAATGCTGGCTTCCGGTGATGAACCAGATTTCTTTGGTATTGAGAGGTGTTAACATATTTGATGATTGATAAATGATATTTAATTTTATTTTTCCATAGATTCTACCTACGGTTATTTATATTAAATCCTCCGGATTCTGTAGGATTTGTGCGTTTTTTTCCATAGGTTTTACCCACGGCTACTGATATTGAACCCTTCGGGTTCGCAGTCTTCTATTGAACGATGACAATTGCCAAAAGCTAAAAGCCATTCGCCAAAAGCAAAACTATTGTCCGTAATAAGCGTTTTTTCCATGCTTGCGTTCGTAATGTTTTTTGATGAGTGAATCTTTTAAACGAATTACGTTCGGATTAATTTGTCTGGTGAGATACGCCATTTCGGCGATGGTTTCTAAAACTTTGCTATTGTAAACAGCTTTTTCAGCATTTTTTCCCCAAGTGAACGGTCCGTGATTTCCGATGAGCACCATTTCTACTTCTTCATAAGACAGTTTTTTTTCCTTGAAACAATCCAGAATCTGGATTCCGGTATTGTATTCATAATTGCCTTCTATTAAATCGTCATGCATCGGTGGCGCACAAGGAATGTCTGTTGTAAGATGGTCTGCGTGCGTTGTCCCGAAAATCGGGATGTCTAACTGCGCCTGTGCCCAAGCTACTGAATAAACAGAATGTGTATGTGAAATGCCACCGACATTTTCCCAGTTTTTATAAAGATAAGCATGGGTTTTGGTGTCTGAAGACGGTCTTAAATTCCCTTCCACCACATTGGCGTCATAATCTAAAATTACCATATCTTCCGGTTTCAGTAATTCGTAAGGAACACCGCTGGGTTTGATGGCAAAAATTCCTTTGTCACGATCAACGGCGCTTACGTTTCCGAATGTGTAGACCACCAATTTTAAGGCATCGAGCTGCATATTGGCTTCGTAACATTCTCGTTTTAATTCTTTATAGATGCTCATTTTTATTTACATATTTTTTTCAAATCCATAGGTTTCACCTATGGCTATTGATATTTAACCCTTCGGGTTTTATCATACGAATCAATCGCAGCCCGACCTGAGTGGAGCTCTTTTTGTGCAGCGAAGCGTAACAAAAAAGCGGGAACGGAGGGCGGATAAAGCTGCCATAATCATTTTAGTTGATAGTTTTGGGTTGATGGTTATTGGTTTTTTAATTAATTTAAATATTTAACAGGTCGCCTCTACGAGGCTCTTTTTGTGATGATAACATTTACATTATTTGCTATTAACAGGACGCTCCTAACGGAGCTTTTTTAAACCTAATTAATTACTATAAACTGTCAACCGTCAACTTTTTCTTAGATTTGATATTATTTTCGGTGAAATCTGCTAAAATCTGATAGTGCTGCATCAATTCTTCGTATTGTTCTACATATTCTTTCTGCGGGAAGTATTCAGCTTCGAAATCAGAGCCCATTTTTTGGCTTGCTTCCTGAACGTTGGGATAAATTCCTGCGGCAATAGCGGCATAAATAGCTGCCCCTAAAGCCGGAGCCTGATCTGATGCTGCCACAACAATCGGCATATTCAAGACATTCGCCAAGGTCTGCATGATGAATGGTGATTTTCTGGCAACGCCGCCAATTCCTATGACTTTATCGATTTTAACGCCTTCATCTTCGAAGCGGTCGACAATTTTTTTGGAACCAAAGCAAATGGCATTCACCAACGCTTTGAAAATATGTGGTGCTTTTGTTCCCAAAGAAAGGTTGCTGATCGCCATTTTCAGTTCCTGACTGGCATCCGGTGTTCTTCGTCCGTTGATCCAGTCCAACGCAATGGGAACAGTTTCAGAAAGTGGAATTTTTTCTGCTTCCAGAGTGAGATGGCGAATCATATTATTTTCTATTTCTTCTTTCAGCAACTGTTTTTGGTCTTCGTCAATTGCATCGGAGCTCATCAGAATATTAATTGTGGGTTCTGTGAGAATATTTTTATACCATGCCAAAACATCTCCGAATGCAGATTGCCCGGCTTCCAGCCCCATTAATCCCGGAATGACGGAACCATCGACCTGTCCGCAGATTCCTTTTACCGTTCTGTCGCCAATAATTTCATTGGGAGCCACCATGATATCACAAGTGGATGTTCCCATAATCCTGATGAGTGTGTTCTCTTCTACTTTTGCGCCAATAGCTCCGGAATGTGCATCGAAAGTTCCGACAGCAATGACTGTATTGACCGTTAAGCCTAATTTTGCTGCCCATTCTTCGTTCAGATTTCCGGCAACTTCGTTGGAAGTATAGGTTTTATCATATAATCTATCGCGAAGTTCTGCTAATGACGAGTCTAATTGACCAAGAAATTCTTTGGAAGGAAGTCCGTTCCACGACTCGTGCCACATTGCTTTATGTCCGGCTGCACAACGGCTTCTTCTGAATGTTGCTAAATCCTGATGATCGGAAAGCAGAAACGTAAGGTAATCACAATGTTCCATCCAGCTGTACGCTGCGTTTTTTACGGCTTCATCTTCTCTGTTGATATGAAGAATTTTTGCCCAAAACCATTCTGAGGAATAAATTCCGCCTTCAAATTTTGTATAATCTTCGCCACCCCAATTTTTCGCCAGATCATTGATTTCTTCAGCTTCGCGGATGGAGGTATGGTCTTTCCACAATACCATCATTGCATTGGGATTTTCTGAAAATTCGGGCAAAAGGGATAAGGCAATTCCATCTTTATTTACTGGAAGGGGTGAAGAACCCGTAGTATCAATACAAATGCTGACAATATTTTCGGGTGCAACTCCACTTTTTTTCACGACATCGGAAACGGTTTTTTCCAGTCCTTCGATATGATCCAGCGGATGCTGACGGAACTGATTTTCTTCCGGTCTGCAAAACTGTCCTTTTTTCCATCTTTGGTAATAGCTTACAGAGGTTGCCAGTTCGGCACCGCTTTCAGTATCAATCAAAACGGCGCGAACAGAATCTGTTCCATAATCTAAGCCGATAACGTACTTTTTCATTAACGAAAGTGATTTATTTGATTTATAGTTTTGGCTCTTTTTTAAAATAACGGATGTATTGGATTATATTATACAAAGATTTCCTTTTAAGATTTCATTTACCTTAACAAATTCTCCGGTTTTTTATTGAAGAGATAAAACAAATATAAGATTCTATTTTAAATAAATGTAATATTTACACTTAATTTTAAATTTTCTTTTATTCATAGGAATTTGGAGCTATTTAAGCTTTAAAATAACAAGAGAATTTGCCGGAATTTCTAATGAAAATTTTCCCTTTTTAATGGTCTGCGTTTCTTCTTTGGGTGTGATGGTCTCCGTTTGGAAATTATTTTCATCGGAAAGTCCTGATGAAGTCAGTAAGATTTTGGTGAGCTTACTGGGATTTTTAATGTTTTTGGGATTGATTTCAACTGACATTTTTTCATCATCCGTATTAACAATTTTAATGATTGTTTCATTTTTTTCAAGGTCATGTACGGCGGATGCATAAAGATGGTTTTCGCCCTTCAGCGGCTTTCCGTTTTCGGAAATTTTAATTAAATCTGTTCCTTTATTGTTTGAAAATAATTTCTGAACATAATAATTGGGAGTTGCATAAGATGTGAGATTATTAAACCAGATTAAATCGGGCGTCCATTGCCAACCGTCTGCATGGGCGAAAAGCGGTGCGTAAGAAGTCATGGTTACAACATCGGCATTGCGCTCCAGTCCGGTCATAAAGGCCGCTTCGGAAAGTGCGGTCAGCCAGTTATTTTTATTGTCTGGCTTTACAACACCCACCGATTGTGCGGCGTATTCCCCAGCAAAAACCTTAGGTCCTGAACGGTCGTATTCATCATATCTTCCGGCGTTTTTCATAAACCATTCTGGAGAATTATAATAATGCTCATCCACAACCTGCGCGTTCAGTTTTTTAAGTTCTTTCCAGCCGTAATCGAAAAATTCGCCATCGGGAGAAGGTCCGCTTCCAGAAATAATTTTAATATCAGGATATTTGGTGTGAATTGCTTTTTCAAAAACTTTGTAACGCTCGATATAATCTGCTCCCCATTGTTCGTTTCCTACACCAATGAATTTCATGTTAAAAGGTTTCGAATGTCCCATTTCAGCACGGATTTTACCCCATTTCGTATTGGAATCTCCGTTTGCAAATTCAATTAAATCTAAAGCATCCTGAACATAAGGATCTAAATCTTCCATTTTTACAAGTTCCGCCGTGTTGAACTGGCATGCCATTCCGCAACTCAGAATCGGAAGCGGCTCTGCTCCCAGATCTTCAGCCAACTGGAAATATTCAAAAAAGCCAAGACCGAAAGACTGCCAGTAATCCGGATTTAAACGATGAGCAAAACCATTGTTCCACTTATTAATCAAATTTTCACGGTCTTCCACTTTTCCGATTGTTTTTTTCCATTGATAACGTTCTGCCAACGTTCGACCTTCAACAATACATCCGCCGGGAAAACGTAAAAACCCGGGTTGTAAATCATATAATTTCTGAACCAAATCCTTCCGTAAACCGCCTTTTCTTCCTTTCCATGTGTTTTGCGGAAATAAAGAAATCATATCCATATTCACAACGCCCTTTCCTGTAAAAGTGATTTGAAGTTTAGCCTTTTCAATGTTTTTGGAAGGTATAAAAACGGTGCTGTATTTTTGCCATCCTGCTCCTTTGATTATGGATGAGGCAGAAGAGATCACCATTCCGTTTTCATCAATCAGTTTTGTATTGACCGCAGAAATATTTCCTGAAACGTTTTCTAAATTGAAACTAAAATCATACTTTTCACCCTGATGCAATCCAATTCCCCGGAAACCTTCGTTTTCCAAAACATAATTTTCTTCGTTCCAAACAGTGAGTCTTGCGAAATTTTTATTGGTTTTGGATTTGTCGGTTATAATTGTCAAAAATCCGGAATCCAAGTTGGGTGAAAGCGTTTTGGTATTGGATTGCTTCCAGCCTGTCAAAGGTTCGTCGAACTCGAAGCTTCGGTTTTTGATGAGTTCGGCATACAATCCTCCGTCTGCAGCAAAGTTGATGTCCTCGAAAAAAATTCCGTACATCGTTGGCTGGATTTTGATGTTGGTTGAGGTTCCGTCCAAATCGAGAACGTGCTTTTTAACCTTCCCATTTTGTGCTGAAAGGAAAGCTATGCTTAGAGAAAATGCGGTGACGAATATTTTGATTTTCGTTTTCATTTTTTGAGTTGAAAAGTTGAATTTTGATTGATAAACCTTATAGGTTTTGTAGGCTGAAGGCTGATTAATTAACTTTCATTTGAATACTTTTTAATCCTGATTCATCAGAAGTTCCGCCGTAGAAAATGGTGTAATCTCCTGCTTTTGGAGCCAGATCATCTACTTTTTCATCATAAAATTTGAAAGAATCATTAGAAATAGTTAACCGGATATTTTTTGTTTCTTTAGATTTAATCAGGGTTCTTTCAAATGACCGTAAAGTCTTTACTGGCGCCAAAGCATCATTATTTCTTTTCACATACACCTGAATCACTTCCTCACCATCTCTTTCCGAATTATTGGTAACAGGAACTGTAATCGTTACATTTTCATTGGATTGGAGAGAATTTTTATCCAAATAAGCATTTCCATAAACAAACTCCGAATAACTCAGCCCATGTCCAAATGTGTACAATGGTTTTTCGGTCATATAACGGTAGGTTCTTCCCTGCATATCATAGTTTTCAAAACCCTTATGTTTAGCTGTTTTAGAAAGATTATTATCGAGCTGTTCCAGATTTTTGTAGAATGTAATAAGCAATCTTCCCGCCGGATTGTAATCTCCCGCCAGAACATCTGCAACCGCCGTTCCGCCCGATTGTCCGCCATACCATGCATTCAGTAAAGCATCATAATTTTTTTCGTCCTGCGCTAAACCTAATGAACTTCCTGTACAAAGCACAAAAACGACTGGTTTTCCTGTCTTGCGCAATTCAGCTAATAAATCACGCTGAACTTTCGGTAAATCAATGGACGTTTTATCGCCGCCTTTGAAGCCTTCTGCATTCACCATCATTTCTTCACCTTCCAGACTTGGCGAAAGTCCGCCTGCAAAAATAATGACCTCTGCATTTTTCACTTTTTCTCTAACGGCAACAAAATTGACCGGATCTTTTCTGTATACATCGAAAGTGATGCTTACATATTTTCCTTTTTGGGTGTGACGTAATTCAATTTGATATTCTTTACCTTTTTCCATTTTCACAGGAAATTCCGAAGGATGCCTTGCATCGGGACCTTTTCTTGTGGCGATTTCTTTTCCGTCAACAAAAAGTGTGTAAATATCGGATGTTGAAGGTGAAAGAATGACATCGCCGGTGTAAGAACTTTTGAAAACGCCGGAAATAATTGCCGATGTATTTTCCCTTCCCACATTGGGAGCAAGCTGGGTTCCGCCGAAACTGTTGTAATTGATTCCGTTTTTATTGACTGAAATATTAGCCGGAGTTCCTTTGAATTCATTATTGTTGAAAAACGCTACTTTCATTCCTTTTTCACCGTTTCTCCGGCTTAAAAAATTCTGATAAAGCGAAGTTCTGGAAGATGGATCGGCAACTTCGGTCCCTTTTTCATAAATAATTTCAACATTAGGAAATTTGGTTTTAATTCCATCTAAAATTGTTACAATAGATGAAGGTGTTCCGTTATAATTTCCCAACTGCATCAGTCCGTCATCTGCATTTGGACCAACGACTGCGATTTTTTTGATGTTTTTATTCAAAGGCAAAACATTCTTCTCATTTTTCATCAATACAATTGATTTCTGAGCCATTTTTAAAGCCTGTTTTTGATGCTCTTCAGAATCCACAACCGAATATGGAATGGAGTTCCAGTGAACGGAAGATTTAGGATCGAGCATTCCGAGCTCAAACCAACCTTTCAGAATTCTGCGCATAGAAACATCCAAGTCTTTTTCTGTAATCAATCCGCTTGCTAAAGATTTGTTTAAATTATTGTAGGTGTCACCACATTCTAAATCTGTGGAGTGTTTCAGGGCATCTGCAGCGGTGCTTTTCTCGTCGGGATGTGTTCCATGGTATTGCTTCTGATAGAAATCTGCCAAAGCCCAGCAATCGGAAACGACCATTCCGTCGTAGTTCCATTTTCCGCGGAGAATTTCTGTCAATAAAGTATTGTTCGCACAGCAAGGCTGACCATCGAACGCATTGTACGCACACATCACTTCCCTTACATTTCCCTCTAAAACCAAGGCTTTGAAAGCCGGAAGATAAGTTTCATACAAATCTCGTCTGGAAACTTCTGCGTTGTACGAATGCCTGTTCCATTCGGGACCGCTGTGTACAGCGAAGTGTTTTGCGCAGGCATGGGTTTTAAAATATTTCGGATCATTTCCCTGAAGACCTTTTACGGCTGCAACGCCCAGTACAGAAGTCAGATACGGATCTTCGCCATAGGTTTCCTGACCTCTTCCCCATCTCGGATCACGGAAAATATTGATGTTCGGAGTCCAGAACGTCAAACCTTCATAACGTCCGGTTTTTTGAGACTCATCAAAAGATCTGTTGTATTTTGCTCTCGCTTCGTCGGAAATCATTTCAAAAGTTTTGAGATGTTCCTGAACATCCCACGCTGCAGCCATTCCGATTGCCTGAGGAAAAACCGTTGCGGTTCCTGCTCTTGCAACACCGTGAAGCGCCTCATTCCACCAACCATAACCGGGAATTTCCAGCCTGGGAACTGCTTTGGAATTATCCATCATCATACCGATTTTTTCATCAACCGTTAATAACCTGAGCAGATTTTCGATTCTTTGTTCTACCGGAAGATCCGGGTTTTGGAAAGGATATTTAAAATTCTGTGCGTAAGAGAAAGCAGAGATTACGATTGATATATTGAACAGGAGTTTTTTCATTTAATCAAAACAAAATATTTTATGGTTAGAAATCTTTAATTATTACATCATCCAATTAAGAATTTTGTAATGAAAACAAATATAATATTCTCCGTTAAATAAATGTAAAAAAAACACTTATTTTTTTTTTTATCGGAGAAAACAAAGCCATCAAAATATTATACTGATGATGGCTTTGATGAATTAACTGATATACAGATTATTGTTTAATAAATTTCTGTGACCCTATTTTCTGGTTTCCGGATGAAATTTCAATAAAATAGGTTCCTGCAGAAAGGTCGTTGATTCCGATACGATTTTTTCCGGCATTCATTTTCAATCCCCATTTTACTAAGCCTCCTCTTGAATCATAAATTTTAGCCGTTGCATCCTTAGTTTTTAATTCAACAAAAATTTCCGTTTTTGCAGGATTAGGATAAAGCTTTATTGCATCTTTCTGCAGACTGTTTTCCTGTGCAGCCAATACTGAGAAATTTAGAGGAAGCATATTTGCGGAATACACATTTTCTTCGGTAAGATATGCTCTGAAAGGATTAATCATCGGCTCGTTTCCTGCAACAACTTTGTAAAATCCTGTTACTCCGCCTTCTGTTTTCAAGACATAACTATTAGCCGGAACTTTTATGGTATGATATACTCCGTTCATCTGATTTACGGTAATGGCTTTTGGTGTAGAAACGTTACCTGTTCCTGTAAAAGTATAGTTTCCTGTCGCATTCACAAGTACCGGAGTATTGGCAGGAATTGTTCCGCCAGAAATCTGGGTTCCCGAAACCGCTGTTGCGCCCGGCGACATAAGATATACCGCTACTCCTGAAGGAATATTGGCTTCAAAAGGTAACAGCAAAGTTTCGTACCCGTTAAAAGTTCTGCTGTAAGAAGCTGATGTCGTGCTGAAATTAAACGGAACCTGAAAATCTTTGCCCAAATCTGAAAGGACAAGGCTGGAACAAGCTGTTCCGGAAATTACATTGTTTGAGGTAGAATTTACATTAGAATTCAAATAAAAAATGTTATTTGAATTTACGCTTAGAGGCTGCCAGTTATTTGAAGGGGTAATTCCTGCAGTTGTCCTGAAATCCAGTGAGGTAAAGTAGCCGTTTTCCAATGCGTCCATTAAATTGCTGTCGCTGTCTGAATAGGTTCCGCCTAATTTTGAAGCAATTTCGTTGCCTACATTAAAATAAACATCTCCTAAATTTAAGGTAAGAACGGAACTGTAATTTGAATTTCTAAGTCCTAAAATTCCTTTACAACCGTCGGTAAGCAACTGTCTCGAAATATCAAGGGTAATATCAAAATTTCCTCCTGTCGGAAAATTGATCCTTCCGTAGTTGAAAGATTTTGCAATACCCTGACTGTTGATATAATACAGAGTCGTATTATCTGAATAGCTTTGTCCGGCTGTAGTGTAGCTGTTAACGTGTAAAATTAGTTTGTTGTATCTGTCGTTCAACTGAAGATAACCGTTTGAAGCAGTCATATTATTACTGATCAAAGGACTTGGATTGGAAAATGTTACCGTTGTATTACTGATGTTAAAAGCAGTTCCGAAAGCGGAATTGGTGGTTGTTTGTGTCTCAATTTTATTGTAATGGATATTTCCGCCTGTCATCAGAGAAACCGGTCTGTCGCCACTTTTATTGAATACGAAAGTCATCACGCTGGATGGAGCGATATCCGCTCCGGGACGGAAAGTGGGTGTACTGAATGAAATCGGCGTGGTCACCATATTGGAAGAAGCATTTGTAAGGACTTTTGTTCCCGATGTTGTATAAAAAGGCAGATCGACCTTCAGGTTATAAGTATTGGCAGAAGAATTAATGACCATCAAAACAATCTGGTTACCATCTGCGGAAATATAGGAAGATCCCTGTAAAGCTCCGGTTTTATCTTCCCATTTGGCATCAATTCTTGTTTTTCCTGTTACGTATTTTGCATAATGGGAAAGGATATAACCTCTTTTAGACATCACTCCTGTTGGTGTTCCGTAGGTTCCGTCGCCCATTAATCCGTAATATCTTTTTGAAGCATAATGAATCCACGCATTGATATTTCCGAGCATGGAATTATTGATGCTTGAAGCAAAGTTAAAAGCATCAAGGTTCCAGCTAAAATCACGCGGAGTCTGGCTGCCGGAGTTCCAATTAATCAGATATTCTGTCTGCCAGATTTCTTTATTGTAATTCTGGAACTGTTTGTAAGCCGACTGCATTAATCCGTACTGATGTCCTCCGTAAACTTCGAAATTAGCCATTGTAGCAGTATTCAGCATTGCATTGGCAAAGTTATCGGTAAAACCCACACTTTCCGGAGCAATGACTTTGCAGTTGATAAGATGTCCGTAATCTTTTACAAAAGTCGCCATCTGAGTCGGAGTCCAGATACATCCCTGATATTGAGCCATTTCGTCCGGTTCATTCTGAATGGAAATGTAATCCAGATCCACTCCATTTGTTTGTAAATAGGTAACGAAACTGTTGAGATACAATGCATAATCCTGATAATTTTCAGGCTTTAAATATCCTATCTGCTGCACTCCGTTGGCGTCTGTATACACGGCATTCACATGGTTATTGGTTTTCCAGGCTGCAGGCATCGTCCACGGACTTGCGAAAATGGTAAGCCCCATTGATTTTGCTAACTGTGCCGTTGGTAATACAGCACTCCAGTTGCTGCTGTCCTCCGGAATATAGAGCCTCATGATATTATAGCCTCCTTCGCTTCCTGATCCCCAAAGCGTCTGAATTTCGGAAGTCGTCATGTGATTGTAAGCGAACTGCGGACTGCAGACAAATCCTCCGAATCCTTTTATTTTCTGATACGAGGTATTTTTATCGATTTTAACGGTGGTAAGCTGTCCGTAAAAAAAACTGCTAAAAAGCAGAAAAATAGATTGAATTGCTAAAAAGTTTAAACGTTTTTTCATAATGTTCTAGTTTTAATTTTGATCATTTTTCAGTAAAGTATGGAATATACAATCCCCTTCAAGACAGTTTATTATTGAAAAACCATCAAGAAAATTCCCTGAACTGTATCAGGCAGCGGGTTTAAATAAAGTTTTGTTACAAAGCTTCTGCTGTTTTCCTTGTCCTGTATTTGCTGAAAACAATATTTAAAGAAAGAGAATGATAAATTAGATTAATGTTTCATAAGCAAAGCATTGATTGTTATTACTATTTGCTGATTTTCAGTGAAGAATTTCACTTTCGGGTGCACCCAGATAAGAAGGCTGTAAACCTCCCGTATCGATCAGTATTTTTTCAAGAACGATTCCCGGCTCAAGAACTCTGAATCGCAGCGTATGTTTTCCGGGTTGTGAAATCTGGTGTTTTGTTGCAGATTTAATAATATGTTCGGATTGCCATCTTCCCAATTCGCCTCTGTAATGACCATTGAAATTAACTATCTGCGGCGTTCCGCCATCAAAGGAAATCTCATAACGCAATCCTTTATTGTGATTAAAATTCAAAGTCGGCGCCAATAACAACTGGACTTCGAATTCACCTTTGGATTCAAAATTCATATCATATTCCAGATAAATACTTTCATCCGCTTTTGGATAGGCATTCTGTGGAAAGGTAGTCACGCCGGATTTAGTTTTCCCAAAATCCGGAATCAATTCCCAATGAATTCGGTCTGAATGGCTGGTTCTCGCAAAATTTTCCGCTTCTATTGAAATATAGCCGTTTTTCTCCTGAAATATTTTTTCTTTGGAAGCATTATCATCATATACATAGGTTACTTCAGGCATTATATTTTCTTTTCCGTCTGCCCAAGTTTTGTATCCTATTCTCATCTGATCCATCATGTGTTTCCATTTCCCATAAGCAATTTCATTGTTGTATTTATGATCCAGATATGCATTTCTTTCAAAACATTCTTTTACCTTGTCCGCAAAATAATTTGCTTTTAAATCATATCTGGCAGCCAATTCCTTGTTTTTGGCAACGGCGTAATACATTTCATACAAATTGCTGCAAGCATCGATAGGATAAAGAACCAGCTGATAATAAGCATCCTGATATTCTGCAGGGATCTGCTCTTTCAGGCGCAATGCATCAACAGCCAATGCTCTGTAATCATTTAAAACAGTTTCGAATTCATGGTAGTTTTCAAGACTGTATGTTTTGCTGTCCAGTGTTTCGGGCGTAACGCGACGGTTGTATTTCGCATACAGATTAATCATTCCCGCAATTTCTTTGGCGTGCTTTTCACCAAACTGCTGTGCTGCCCATTTTTCGGTATATTCTAAAAGATTTTTTGAATTGAACTGCTTCGGATTCCATGCCATTTCAAGGAAAAAACTGATGGGGAATTCCATTGGCTTCAAATCTCCTACATTTACCACCCAAACTTTATCCACTTTATGTTCGTAGGAAAGATTCATCTGTTCCCAAACTCTTTGAATCGGATTGATATTGATCCATTTTGAATTTCTCGGTCCGCCCACATAATCGAAGTGGTAATACATCCCGTAACCGCCTTTGTGTAAAGGTTTTGAAAGATCGGGAAGTTTTCTCACATTGCCCCAGTTATCATCACAGAATAATAGAATTACATCATCCGGAACCCGCATTCCTTTGTCATAATACTCCTGAACTTCTTTGTACAAAGCCCAAACCTGCGGTGTTTTTTCTGCTTTTTTACCGGTCACCTCAGCAATGATTCTTCGCTGGTCTTTTACAATTTTTTCAAGTAAGGAAATATTGGTTCCCTCTCCCATCGCTTCATCACCGTCGCCACGCATTCCTACTGTAACTAATTTTTCCCATTTTTTGCTTCTTTCAAGCCCCAATTTCCAGAATTCCTGCAAAACTTTTTCATTTTTGGAATAATCCCAGATATTTGGCAGATTATTTTTCGTAACATATCTATGCCAATCGGTCTGAGCCTGAGCCATTGGTTCATGATGCGAAGTTCCCACAACAATTCCCATTTCATCGGCTAAAGATCCGTTCAAAGGATCATCGTCATAGAATGCTTTCCCCCACATGGCAGGCCAGATATAATTTCCTTTCAGCCTTAAAATCAGCTCAAAAACTTTTTCGTAAAATTTAGAATTGATTCCTCCAAAAGTTGCTCTTGCCCATCCTCCCAACGAAGGTTCTTCATCATTCAGAAAAATACCACGGTATTCCACTGCGGGTTCTCCGTCTGTATACGTTCCTTTTTTGAAGTATACATTTTCTTTTTTCTCTACCGGAACATCTGCCCAATAATACCATGGCGAAACCCCGATTTGCTGAGACATTTCGTAGATGCCGTAAATGGTTCCTCTTTTGTCGCTTCCGGCAATGACGATTGCTTCAGAAACGCCGGGAAATGGATGGCTTACATTCTGAATGATGTATTTTTCATTTTTCCCTGTTAAAGATTTTCCATCAATTTTTTTCTGTTTAATGAGATCATCAATTACAGATTTTGTTCCGACTGCCCCGATGATGATTAAAGGAGAATTCATTTCCGAAACCTGATTCAATATATTGGGTTCACTTCCTGTTACTTTCTGAAAATCGGACTGCAGATTTTTAACTGCTTTCAAAATTCCGGTATCTATTCCGGAACTGACAAGAATCGAAAGAGGGACTGATCTTTCTTTCAATACGATTGTTTCCGCATTTTTTTCTTTGCTGATGAACGGTTCTGTTGCATTGAGTTGTAAACAGCATCCGAATACCATGACGAGAAAAAACATTTTTATCTGATTCATAATCTTTTATTTTCTATTTAAATAAAATTTGAATGGCTTGTCAAATTTAACCCTTTCAGGGTTCTGATTTTATTCATATTTCTTTCCATAGGTTTGTACCTATGGCTATTGATATTGAATCCTTCGGATTCTTTGAGTGCAGCGAATCTCTTCGCAGCCCGACTTGAACGGAGCTCTTTTTGCCGCAGCAAAGCGGAGGCAAAAAAGCGGGAGTGGAAGGCGGAAAAAGCTGCCCAAAACCAATTAATTTCTCAAAACAAATCCTCCGTTTGGCTGAATTTCCACACTAAAATTACCTTTTGCATTCACTTTCACTTCTTTTTCTGATGAATTTCCCTGAGCATCGTCGTTGATAAATTTCACCGTTTTTCCGGCAAACACAGGAAGACTGATTTTCAATTTTTTTACCGTTTTTTCTGCATTAATTCCGGCAACATACCATTGATTCTGATGTCTTCTTGCGATCACAGAGTATTTCCCTGGATAACCGTCTATAAAAACCGTTTCATCCCAAAGTGTGGGAATTTCCTTCATAAAATCAAGCTGAAATTTTGGGGCATCGTTCAGATTGTTCGGTGTTACTCCAAACATCTGAACCGGATTCTGAAACAGAACCGCCGTTGCCAACTGAAAACTGTCTGTTGTGTATCTTTTATTCTTGGCTTTGTTGGATTTCATTAAATATTTATTGAGAAAAGTCCCGCCAAACTCCATACTTCCGACGGTATTTCTGATGAAGGGATGCAGCGAGGCGAAAAAAGCTTCCTGCTTGCGAATATCTTCGGAAAAATAGAGCATTTCGGATGCTAAAACAGCTTCGCTTCCGGCATAATTTGGGTACATTACTTCCCAGCCTCTCGGTAATGTTGCTCCGTGAAAAATAATCTTTAACCCAAAATCATTGGCATCGGAAAGGATGTCTTCATAAAGGCGCATTGTTTCCTGCTTATCGCCACCGAAAAAATCGACTTTCAGCCCTTGTACACCTGCTTCTTTCAGCCATTTCATTTCTTTTTTGCGTTCTATGGAGGAACTCATTTTGTTTCTCGGTCCCATAGGCGCATCATTGGAAGCACCATTGGAATTGTACCAAAGCAATACGCCTACATTTTTGGATCTGGCATATTGAATGAGATCTTTCATTCTTTCTTTGCCGATGTTTTTGTCCCAAAGCGCATCGATCAGAATGTATTCATACCCCATTTCTGATGCTAAATCGATAAAAAGGCTTTGATCTTTATAATTCATGCTGTTGTCCTGCCACAAAATCCAGCTCCAGGTTGATCTTCCGAAAGTATATTTCTGTGAGGGTTCATACATTGGCTCCACAACATCAAAAGGAATCGTTGTTTCCACAATCGGTTTTAAAGAATCGCCAATGGTGATGGTTCTCCAAGGTGTTTTTCCGGGAAGTGAAATGGCGGCTCCTACGCTTCCGAATCCATTGTTTTCAGCCTTATTCGGGTAAGCTATCCGATAAAGATTTTTTTCTGGGGTTGTATCCAAATGAGAAGCGCAGTAGAGACTGTTTACACCAGTTTCAGACAATAAAATCCATCCATCGCTTCCGACATGAAACAATCCCGGAAAAACGTAACCATAATCAGATTTTATTCCTAATTCTGCATCAGCTTTATAACCACTTTCGTAGCTTGGTGCCGTTCTGGCAAAACCTGTCATCGGTTTCATCATTGGAGAAAGGAAAGTTGTGGTTTGAGCCGGGAATCTGTAACCTGTAGTTTCTGACTGTACGACCGCACTTAAATGGTCTTTCATAGGCTGAATTTCATATCTGAAAGCCAGATTGTTATTGCTCAACTGAAATTCGATTCCCATAGTGAAATTGTCTGCATTCTTGAAACTGACCGCTAAAGTATTTGCCGTGTAACTGACTTGTGATTTTTTAATTTTTTCGTTGGTATAATTTTTAGAAATTTTATCTTTTTTGCTGTCGACGAATTTCAAATTTTCAGAAAAATCAGATTCATTGGTAATAAGACCTAAAGGAGATTTTTCCAACATTATTTTTCCCTGAAAACTAAGATTGTAAAGAGCTTTTCCGTTTTCAGCAAAGACATTTAATTTTAATTTTCCATCGGGACTTGAGATTTCTGCGACCTGTGCAAAACCTGAAATTCCGGTGAGGAACAACAACAATATGGAGAGGTAGGATATTTTAATCATAATTAGTTATTTTCAAGAAAAGTCCAATAATCGAAAAACATAATATCTTTAGGTGCTTTTCCATTAAATACAAAGTGCACATCGTGAACGCCAGTAATTTTTTCCTTCAGTTCTGTTTTCACGGTTTCCCAACGGTCGTCTCCGCCGGTTAAAGGAACTTTTACTGTGGCAACCAATGATCCGTTAATACCGTCCAGACGAACATCCATTGTCACGTCACTGTTGTGTGTTGTCCCAACTCTTGCTGAAAATGTAGCGGCTCCTTTTCTGCCAAAATCCACATTTTTCACACTGGTATAAGCGCCGCTTTTTTTTGCTTTGATAAAAACCCCTGCTGCTTTGTTCTGATAAGATTTTACATTTTCAGACCATGCAATTGTTTCAGCCTGATTAAACGAGTAAGGATTAATGGCTGCAATGGCTTTGGAAATTCCATTCGTCATTTTGATGGGTACAACCGAACCGTCTTTATTAAAATTGAGTTCCTCCACACTTACAGATCTTGTAAATCCGCTTCCTCCCAGCAAAGCACCGTTGTGATAAAAGAAATAGGTTTTTTCTCTGAAATCAACAATTCCGGGATGATTGGTAAACGATTTCCCTTCGGTTGGCATTACAATACCGCCATATTTCCATGGTCCTTTTGCGCTTTTGCTTGTGGAGTAGCCTATGAATTCGGGAAGCGGACCGCCCGGCCAGAAGAGATAATACAGATCTTTTCTTTTATATAACCAAGGTCCTTCTTCATATTTTGTTGGTCTTTCAGGATTTTCTTTTCCGTCTCTTTTCCCGAAAGATTTTGCTGTCATGGGAACTTCAACAATCTCGCCGGAGTAAGAAATCATGTCCTGATTCAGTTTTACATATTTGAGTTTTGGATTTCCCCAGTACATATGCGCCTGTCCGTCGTCATCAATAAAAACCGTCGGATCGATGTCGCCCCATTCGCTTTGCACAAGAGGTTTTCCAAGCGGATCATGAAACGGCCCGAACGGACTGTCTCCCACCGCAACACCAATCGCTCCTTTATTATTGGTTTTAGACCACATCGGAACGTACATAAAAAATTTACCGTTCCTTTCCACGCACTGTGCCGCCCATGCATCACGTTTTGCCCAGTCGAAATCGCTGTAGGAAAGAATGGTTCCATGATCGGTCCAGTTCACCATATCGTTGGTGGAATAGACTTTCCAGTCGTTCATCGTAAACCATGTGGAATCATCTTCATCATGGGTGGTGTAAACGTAAAGTCTGTCGTTGTACACCATTGGAGCCGGATCGGCGGTATAGCTGGTCTGAATAATGGGATTCTGCGAATATAACATTCCTGAAAAGCCTACCAGACAGAGATTTAACATTATTTTTTTCATATTTTAAATGACTTTGGAATAAAAATTTTTAATGCGGATGTCCCCGTGAGGAACGTCTTTTAAGGCATAAAAATCATCGCCTTCAAAAGGAATATCGATTCGAATAGTAATGAAAACTTCCGCTTTGAGGATCTGTTGTACCAATCCAAAAACTATCTGACTCTTTTTTCAGGGCATCTTTTTTTTCTAAATCGATCTGCACTTTTTGCGCTTCCGGAGCTTTGATTTTAAACATCACTCTTCCGTCGGGAAGAATTTTGGGATACTGTGCATTCCTGATATTGGTTGCTTCGGGTGTTCCCAAAACCGTAAAATTACTGAACTGAGATTTATCGACAGGCTTAAATAAAAGCTGTGAAAAGATATATAAATCATTTTTCCAGACCTTAAAGTCGTGACCGCCCGGTTCTATGTAAAAAATATGGGGGATTTTATTTTTTTTGAGATAATCGCTGGTTCTCTTACTGAAAGGCATCAGTCCGTCTGCATCGCCACAGGAAATAAAAATGAGCTTCAGCTTCAGAGCATCTTGTGGATTGGGCAAAAGCTTATAGGGCTCTTTGGTGTTGGGCGCTGAAGAAAATGAACCCAACCATGCAAATTTATCGATGTTTCCGAAAGCAAAATTCTGGGTTTGTCCGCCTCCCATTGAAAGGCCTGCCAAAGCCCTGCTTTCTCTGTCTTTTTTAACAGGATATTTTTTTTCTACAAAGGGAATCAGATCATTCAGCAGATCTTTTTCGAAGGTTATAAAGGCTTCTACTTTATCCGGAGCCATAATATTTCCTGTTGCTCTGTCATTCTTCATTGCTCTTCCGTTCGGTAAAACAACAATCATTGGCTGCAGTTTTCCCTGTGCGTATAGATTATCGAGAATAACATTTGGTTTTCCCTGATTGAACCATTCTTTTTCGTCTCCGCCGATGCCGTGAAGAAGATAAAGAACAGGGTATTTATTTCCTTTTTTGAATCCGGGTGGTGTGTAAATCAGTGCTTTTCTAGTCGTTCCTACCGTTTTTGAAACATATTGAACCGTATCGATTTTTCCGTGGGAAATTGTAGGATTTTCTACATCAAAACCCTGTGGTGCCTGTTTATCGGAAGTCTGTGCAGAAAAAAGGACTCCGGATAACATGAAAGTGACTGTTAATATGATGGATCTGTTCATGATTTTTATTTGTAAGTTTTACACTTATTGATTTTGATAAAAAAATCATTCATGTAAATGGATTTGTTTTTTAAATTTTATAGTCTGTTTTATTAACAGTTCGCCTCTACGAGGCTTTGTTTTGGTGACGCAACTTTTTTCTATTAACAGAATGCTCCTACGGAGCTCATATCTCTTTTTAAACAGCGAATCTCTCGTAGCCCGGCTTGAACGAAGCTCTTTTTGTGAGGAGAAACGACGAATAAAAAAGCGGGAGTAGAAGACGGATAAGCTACCAAAAAAATAATCCCACATTCATTACTCTGAAATGGTATTGACTCTGAAAAAATCGACATCTACAAAACCGCCCAGATTCCTGGTTGCATAATTGAAGATTGCCAACTTGGAACCCATAAAAAATCTTCGGTAATCGAAAATCATTTTGTATCCTTTTTCCATTTCGGTCCAGTTTTTCTGATCGGTACTGTAATAGAAATCTGCCAGATCTTTTCCGAGGTTGAAATCTGCATCAATTCTAAAATAAATGGTATCGGAATTCAGGGAAATACGCTTTTTCTCTTCTTTTTTAACGCTTATAACTGACTTGGTTTTATTATCTAAACTGACCGCATCAGCTGAAAAAACAATAAATTTTTCACCACCTTCCATTATGACAGACAAAATGCCTGAGTCACCGTTGAAAGCACTGAAACCTGCAACATCGCCGTCTTTCATTCCTTTCACATTTAAAGAAACAATGCCGCTGGATTTAGGACCTTCCATTCTCTGCGTTAAGGTGTTTGGAGCGAGATACAAATTATCCACTACTCTGCTTGTTTTCAACCTTAGGAAGCCTTTTCTTTCGGATAGGGACCATGCTGAATTGACAGGATTATGATTCCACTGCCATTGAATTTTCATTTTTTTGCCGGAAAATTCGTCGCTTTCTATCAGATGATTTTTTGGTTTGAAGGTGGGAAACGGAACTTCACCCGTCAAAGGTACTTTTCCGTTGTCACCTAAAACCGGCCAGTCGTTTTCCCATTTCACGGGAAGCAAAACCGGAACTCTTCCTACTCCATTTCTGTCCTGAAAGATCAGGGAATACCAGTTGCCATTCTTATCGTCAATCAAAGCACCCTGTCCGGCGTAAGAAAATCCAAGAAAATTGTCTTCCAGAACGATCTTTTTTTCGTACGGTCCGGTAACTTTATCGGCTCTGTACACTTCCTGACGGCGTTTTCCGCCTCTTGGCCAGGAAATCATCATCATATAATATTTTCCGTCTTTTTTAATGATCTGGTTGCCTTCCAAAAGTCCGGTTTCTGATTCATCTTTCTGAAAGACTTCTGTTCCGTCCTGATTTCCGATAATGGTTTTAAAATCGGGACTCAGTTCAAAAACTTTGTTTGAGGTAAAGACATATACCCGATCATCATCATCAAACAGCAAAGAGGCATCATGAAAATGCCTGGTTCTCGTGATGAGTTTCCAGTTTCCTTTTTCAGGATTGTCGGTAACATAAAAATAGGATTTGAAAGGCTCGTCGTTCGGGGAAAACAAAACGTAGTATTTTCCTTTGTGATAACGGATGGAAGAAGCCCATTGTCCACGTCCGTAAACAGTTCCGTTTATCAAGTTATATTTAGAATTATCATTCAGTGTATCAAAAACATAGCTCGATATTTCCCAGTGTACCAAATCTCTGGAATGCATTACCGGAGCTCCCGGCATCAGATGCATGGTGGTGCTTATCAGATAAAAATCGTCACCGTTTCTCGTGATTGATAAATCCGGAGCATCCGCCCAAATGATGGGATTGGTAAAGTGGGTTGTCGTCTTTTCAGAATGATTTATCTGGGCTGAAAGTGGATTCAGCCAGATAAATCCCAAAAAAGAAACTATATAAAATGGTCTATTAATTTTCACGTTTTTGCAATTTTGGTTTGGTTTTAATCAATCTAAAAAACTCTTTGACAAACTCAGCTTGACATTACTGATAATCAACCTATTGTAAATCCAAATAGCTTTTTAAAAGCCTGTATGATCTTTTATTTTGGCTAAAGCCGAATTGGCTGTTCTTTTTTGAAAAACGGGCTAAAGCCCGTTCCTATTCATATTCCGGGTGATTGCTTTTACTATTAATTCGGCACAATATCATTGGAGGAAGTACTGTATAATCCAATCAGACTTCCTGTAAATCCACCAGCAACATCGGTAGAAAGGATATTTCCCGAAACCGGACCGCCGAGATTTTTAAAGTTTCTGCCATCCAAAGAATAGCTGAAGCTGATTTCATCTTTTTCTCCTGTTACCTGAAATTTAATATTTTTTGAAAGTGAAATTTTTTCGCTTGCTAACAGTCTGGATTCCCCTTTTTCTGTTCTTTCCAAAACAATGTAGAAATCTTTGTCTTTTTTCGTAATCCCGAAAACGTAGTTGAATCTTTCACTTTGGTAGCAAGTGATTCCTGCCAGTTCTTTTTCGGATTTAGGTTTAAAATCAAGCGTTACGGAGGTTTCAAAATCTTCGTGCTGCAATCGGTGGAATAGTGCAGAAACAGGAGCTAAAGCTTTGATATTTGTCTCCATAGGATTCACTTTTACACCTGATTTTGTAGTGGTGATAAAATTTTCGCGAGGTCCACGCATTGCAATCCAACGGAAATCCAGATTTTTATCGGTTAATTTATCATTGTAGGTAAAATTTCCGTTCGGAAAAAATCCGTTTTGTCCGGTCTGATTCTGAACGCCTTGTGGCATTTTCAATTTTGGCTTCATCGGAACCAAACCATTTTGAAATACAGGATATGTTCCGCTCCAGTCAACAGGAAGAATGAAGGTTTCCCTGCCTTTATTAACCCGATTATTGACATTAGGACGAATGGCTAAAAATACACCGTACCATTGCCCGTTCGGACCTTCCACCAAATCTGCATGACCTGCCCAATCTACTTTTTCTTTTCTGTCTCTTGGAAAATATCTTTGGGTAAGAATTGGATTGTTTTTAGCCGGAACAAACGGGCCTTTTGGAGAATCTGCCATAAAAACGACTTCGCTATGGTTGCCTCCAGTTCCGCCTTCTGCACACATCAGGTAATATTTTCCTTTGTATTTGTATAAATGAGGACCTTCAATCCAGATTGGTTTTTGGGAAAGGTCTACTCCTCCGTTCACGATAATTTTGTCTGAACCTGCGACAACCTGATCTTTTTCCAGATCGTAATCCCACATTTTTATAACACGGTGACCTTGATACTGCTCGGTTCCTTTTGGCGGCGCATCGTTATGAACAATGTATGCTTTTCCGTCATCATCAAAGAAAATGGCAGGATCAATCCCGTCAAAATTCAGCTTTTGTACTTCGCTCCATCCTTTTGCCGGATCTTTGGTTTTCACGACCATATTCCCGACTCCACCTGCAATCTGGGTGGTAATCATATAAAATGTATCGTTGAATTTGTTGTATTTGATATCCGGCGCATAAATTCCCTGTGAAACACCGCCTTTTTCTACCTTAAGCTGGGAAGGTCTGTCCAAAACGTGACCGACCTGCTTCCAATTCACCAGATCCTTGGAAGTGAAAATAGGAACTCCGGGAAACATTGAGAAAGAAGAATTTACCAAATAATAGTCATCTCCTTTTTTTGTAATACTTGGATCGGGATAACAGCCCTGAAGAATCGGGGAGTAAAATTCGTCCGGTTTCAGGGGATTTTCGTTGTATATTTTGTCGTTTCCACGATAGGTAAAATCTGAGAAAGTCTGTGCAGAAAAATGACTTACAGAAAGCCAAGAGGCAGCAGCCAACAAAGTAAGTTTATTTCTTAAAAAAATCGAATGCATTATTCTCTGTCTCATTATTATATTTTTAGATTATTGTTTAATATGGTATTTATGCTTTTTAATCTTGTCAGAAAAATATTGAATCTGACCTTTTTAAATCTTTCAAAGCTGTATTTTATTCCTCATTAAAAGCAGATGCAATTTTAATTCTTGTTTAACTCTTCAGTTACAGATTTCCTATTAATAAGTTTTATGATCAGCCATGCGGCAACATAAGAGATTCCTGCAATAAAGAAAATGATGTTATATCCTCCGTTAATATTTCCTGATTTTTTAAATGTATCCAGAACAACACCAATGAACAGAGGGAAAATGATTCCTGCCGCCGAACCGAGCATTCCGCCAAATCCGATCACGGAACTTACATGGCTATTGGGTAATCTGTCGCCAACAGTTGTCATCAGATTTGCTCCCCAACCTTGATGCGCAGCGGTTGCAAAAGCTATAATAACCGTTATTATCCACATATTTTCTACATATTTTGAAAACATTACCGGTACTACCATTAATGCAAACAACAGCATCACGATGCTTCTCGCTCTTCCGATCGCCCAGCCTTTTTTAATTAAAAAAGATGACAGATAACCGCCGCCAATGCTTCCGATGGTGGTTCCGCTGTAAATAACGATTAATGGAATAGAAGGTTTGGTTAAATCCATTTTGAAAACATCGGAAAAATAAGCGGGCAGCCAAAACATGAAGAAATACCAGATGGGGTCTGTCATTATTTTTCCGATGGCAAATGACCATGTTACTTTGTATTTCAATAATTCTGACAAAGGAATTTTTTCATGAGACTCAGACTGGGTTTGCTGGTCACTTTTAATGTATTGAAGTTCTTCCTGACTTAAAAGCTTCGATTTTTCCGGTGTGTAATAGAATTTCCACCAAAGAATAATCCATAATAAACCCAATGCACCAATCCAGACAAAAGTCTGCTGCCATCCGTAATGCCCCAGAATAAAAGGAACAAGAACAGGAGCAAGAATTGCCCCGACCGTTGCTCCCGAATTAAAAATTCCTGTTGCCAAAGCCCTCTCTTTTTTCGGGAACCATTCTGCAACAGATTTTATAGCCGCGGGAAAATTTCCGGCTTCGCTAAGCCCTAAAGCCATTCTTGCCATGATAAATCCTACTGTACTCTTCACAAAACCATGTCCTATAGAAGCAAGACTCCACACGACCAAAGAAACCGCATAACCTATTTTGGTTCCCACTCTGTCAATAAAACGTCCCATTGCCAGATAACCTAATGCATATGTTGCGGTAAAAGCCATCACAATATAGCTGTAATCTTTTTCGTCCCAGTGGAATTCGGTTTCTAATGTTGGTTTCAGCAATCCCATCACCTGACGATCAAGATAATTGATGGTTGTAGCGAGGAAAACCAAAGACAGCATCCACCATCTGAGATTCGTTTTAGGTATCTGCATTTTATTTTGATTTTAACTGAATTAATAATTTCTCCATCTTATCTTTTAATTCTGCGGAAGAAAGATTGAGATTAATCAGAGAACTTCCGAGTCCTACCGCAACAGCTCCACTTTCCATCCAACTGAGAATATCTTCCGGATCGGAGCTGATTCCGCCGTTAAGCATAAATTCCATTTCGGGGAAAACCTACCGGATCGATCTGATGTATTTTTTCCCTACGACATCCGCAGGAAATATTTTTACCATTCTAAGTCCGTTCTGATAAGCAAGATTTATTTCTGAAGGCGTAAAACATCCCGGAATCAGTAAAATATTTCTTTCCGAGGCATTTTTCACAATAGACTCATCAATCACCGGTGTAATGATAAAGTCTGCACCCGCATTTACGTATTCATTCATCTCTGCTACATTTTTTACGGTTCCTATTCCTAAGAAGAGTTCCGGAAATTCTGTCGCTGACAGTTCTTTCAGTTTTCTGAAATTTTGTAAAGCAGATGCTCCACGGTTGGTATATTCTACAACGCGGATTCCTGCTTTATAAAGCGATTCTACAATGGATTTTGAAACCTCGAAAGATTCATTGTAAAACAATGGAACGATCTTCTGACCTTTTATTTTTTGTATGATTGTTGAACTCATAAATTCTTGATATTAATCGTTTCGTTGATGGTATCGCCCTGTACAAAAAGTTTTTTAAAGGCTACTTTTACAGCATCATCCAGAATTCTCTGGTTTGCATTTCCTTTGATGATCCCGTGAATAAGAGCCGCCATGAAAGAATCTCCGCTGCCTACTCTTTCCAGAATTTTATCAGAATAGTAGTGTTCTGATATGAATAATTTCCCTTCGGAATACAGGGTCGCAAAATAATGCACTTCATCTCCTTTTGTGAATCTGAAAGTATTGGCAATGCTTTCTACATTGGGATAAGATTTCTGAATTTCCAAAGCTGATTTTTCAGCCTGTTTTAAAAGGTTTTCATCATCAAAATTTCCATTCAATTCGTATTGGATTGAAATGTCCAGAAATTCCTGAATTGACCATATATTTCCCATTAAAACATTCACAAACGGCATCAGCTTTGAGATTTTATCAAACGGATTCTGATTCTGCCAAAGAGAAGCACGGTAATTCAGATCCAGAGAAACTTTGATATTCCGGGCATTGGCTTTCTTCATCAAATCAAAACATTTTTGAAAAGCATTCTCGCTCAAAGTAAGCGTAATTGTGCTTATATGAAGCCATGTAATATCCTGAAAAACTTCGTCATCGGAAAATCCTGAAAAGTCTGATTCTGAAAAAACGGAAGGAAAACGATCGTAGATCACTTTGGCATTCTGCATATCGCCATGAAAAGGAAGATAAAAGCTTCCCAGTCTGCCATTTGATCTTTCTGCGAGGATTTCTATTTTTTCCTGATTTAATTTTAATTCCAATTGATTTCCCAGATAATTTTCCGGTAATGCGGAATACAAAGAAACCTTATTTCCCCATTTGGAAAGTGCGGAAGCCACATTATATTCAGCTCCGCCTATATAAATTTTAACGGACTGATTTTCCAGCCAATTTCCATGAGAATCCGGAGCAAAGTGCAAAAGCAGTTCTCCGAAGCATAAAATTTTATTTGAATTTCCCTGATCCATTCTTAAAAATTGAAATAATTTTTGGCGTTGTAGTAACAGATATCCTGAATTATCGCTCCAACCCATTTTTCGTCATCGGGAAGAAGCCCTTCTTCCATTTCTCTTCCGAACATGTTACAAAGCAATCTCCTGAAATATTCGTGTCTTGAAAACGAAAGGAAACTTCTGGAATCGGTAAGCATTCCGACAAAAGTGCTTATTAATCCAATATTCGAAAGGGTGTTCATCTGCTTCTGCATTCCATCCAACTGATCCAGAAACCACCATGCAGCACCAAATTGTATTTTTGAGCGGATTCCGGATTGGTTGAAATTGCCTGCAAGAGAAGCCAGAACTTCATTATAAGCCGGATTTAAATTGTAAATAATTGTTTTTGCAAGTTTGTCTTCGGAATTGAGTTCATCAAAAAGAACACTCATCCTTTGAGCAAAATACTGCTCTCCGATTGCATCGAAACCTGTATTTGCGCCAATACTTTTCAGCATGAGGGAATTGTTATTTCTTGTGGCACCTACGTGGAACTGCTGAACCCAGCCTTTATCAGAATACATTTTGCAAAGTTCTTTTAAAAGAAATCCGCAAAGCGCATCCGGATTGGAAAATGCAGGTTTGTTGCCTTTCAGAAATTCTGAAAACTCTTTTTCCAGATCTGAGCTCCATTTCGTTGTATCAGGAAAATATTCAAACCCATGATCGGAAACTTTAGCTCCAACCTCATCAAAATAATTGATTCTTGACCTAAGTGCATTCAATAAATCGGAAACCGAACTGATATTGATTCCGGAAGCTTTTTCGAGTTTTTTAAGGTTGAGAATATACGATTCGGGATCAATAATATTAATGTAAATATCCGGCCGGAAACTCGGCAGAACGGTTGTACTGAAATTACCTGCTCTTAATTTTTTATGATGATCCAGCTCATCCGAAGGATCATCTGTTGTACAAAGTGCTTCCACTTTATAATTTCTGAGCAAATTCTGTGGTGTAAAATCAGGTTTCTGTAAGGAATCCTGCATTGAGCTGTAAACATCTGTCGCATTTTTACCGGACAAATATTCCTTAATTCCAAAAGTATTTTTTAGCTCAAGATGAGTCCAGTGAAATAACGGATTCCGAAGCGTATAAGGAACGGTTTCTGCCCACTTAAGGAATTTTTCATTATCGGCTGCTTTTCCTGAAATGAAATGTTCATCAATCCCGAAATTCCGCATCGCGCGCCATTTGTAATGGTCGCCATCCAGCCAGATCGCCGTAGGGGAACGGAAATTCCGGTTATGTGAAATGACATCAGGTTCCAGATGATTATGATAATCGATGATGGGCATTCCTTCCGCATAGCCAAAATAGAGGTTCTCTGCTTTTGCTGATCCCAACAAAAACGAATCTCCGAAAATGTCTTTATTTTTAATGAAATGACTCATTATTCAATTTAAAAAAAATTAAACTCCGCTGAAAGCACTAAAACCTCCATCAACGGGAATTAAAGCTCCGGTAATGAAGCTTGCGGCATCTGAACAGAGAAACTGTACAGTTCCGTTTAACTCTTCCACTTCCCCGAATCTCTGCATGGGTGTTTTGGCAATTACTTTTTTGCTTCTGTCCGTTAAAGATCCATCAGGATTCAGTAAAATGGCACGGTTCTGATCTCCGATGAAAAATCCCGGTGCTACTGCATTTACACGGATTTTATCTCCGAATTTTAAAGCAAGGTCGGAAGCCAGCCATTGGGTAAAATTGGTAATTGCGGATTTTGCCGCCGAATATCCGGCGACTCTTGTAATTGCAGAATACGCTGCCATTGATGAAATATTAACAATGCTGCCGCTTTTCTGTTCCGCCATTATTTTTCCGAAAACATAGCTAGGATAAACGGTTCCGTTGATATTAAGAGCAGTAACCTCATCCCATCCGCTGATATTCATGTCGAAAAATGACTGTTCGGGAGATAAGGTTGCTGAAGGAATATTTCCTCCGGCGATGTTCAGCAAAATATCTATTTTACCATATTTTTCGATGATTTTTTCTGATGCATTTTCCAGACTTTCAATGTTCATTACATTGGCTTCCACGGCAAATGCATTATCTTCTGAACCTGCAAGTTCCTTTACACGGGACTGCAGTGTTTCGTGGTTTCTTCCTAACATCACCACTTTTGCACCGGCTTCGATAAAACTTTTGGCAAGGCTTCCTCCCAAAACGCCGGAAGCTCCTGTAATGACTGCGACTTTATCTTTTATACTGAATATTTCGTTCATTTTTTATTTTTGATGAATGATGGTTGATATTGAACCCTTCGGGTTCGCTGTTCATTGTATTCTGTTTGCCATAGGTTTCACCTACGGTTATTTGTATTGAACCCTTCGGGTTCTTTTTCCTAAAGTTTTTTGTTCATTTCGTTCTGTACGGCTGCCATTACTCCTTCTATCTGTCCTAAAGCCAACATTCTTCCCAGGAAAGAATACCCCGGATTATAGCCTTTATCTGTATCTTCCGACAACAATCTTCCGTGATCGATTCTCATGGGCAGATCGGGATTTTCTTTTTCAAATACCCTTACTACATCGATTAACTTTCCTCTTCCGCCTAAATGATGTGCTTCAATAAAGTCTCCGTTTTCAAAAACATTGGTGCTTCTGAGATGAACAAATTTTGTTCTGTGAGCAAATTTCTGAGCCAGTTTCGGAACATCATTTTGTAGATTGGCACTCAGAGAACCTGCGCAGAAAGTTAATCCGTTATGAGGATTGTCTACGGCATTCAGGAACCAGTCGATATCTTCTTCGTTCGTTACAATTCTGGGTAAACCGAGTAAAGCGAAAGGCGGATCATCGGGATGAATACACATCTGGATATTCCATTCTTCACAAACCGGCATTATTTTTTCGAGGAAATATTTCAGGTTTTCGCGAAGCTGATTTTTATCAATCCCATCATATAAAGCTAGTAAATTGTTGAACTTTTCTACTGGATTTAATTCGCCTTCTCTTATGTTTCCGTTGACGAATCCCTGTGTTTTCACAATAACTGAATCGATCAGATCATGGTTATCTTTTTCTGTGAGTGTATTTTTAAGTTCTTCAACTTTTTGAAGAATTTCCTGAGTGTAATCTTTTTCTGCTCCTTCTCTTTTAAGAATATGAATTTCAAAATAAGCAAATCTTGCTTTATTAAAGTACAATGATGATGAACCGTCTTCCCACTCGTGGAAAAGATCTGTTCTTGCCCAGTCTAAAACCGGCATGAAGTTGTAGCAGACTGTAGTAATGCCTGCTTTTCCTAAGTTTTCGAGACTTTTAATATAATTTTCTATTAAAAAATCACGGTCTTCTCCTCCGTATTTGATCGCTTCGCTTACGGGAAGACTCTCCACAACAGACCAGCGAAGACCGTGACTCTCTATATAATTTTTGTAATCGTTAACAGCCTCTAAGCTCCAGATTTCTCCATTAGGAATATCGTGTAAGGCAGATACAATACCTTCCACCCCAATTTGTAAAAGGGTTTGTAATTTAATTTTATCGTTCTTCCCAAACCAACGCCATGTTTTTTCCATATAATTTAAAATTTTTAATTAAAAAACAAGGCAGATATTTTTTAGGATCTGCCCTGTGAACTATATATGAATGTGAAACTAACCGATTTCTAATAACCAGGATTCTGATATTTTGCTTTTTCATCAGCAGTTGCACCACTCATTGCATCGATTTGTCCTTGCGGAATCGGTCTCAGATAATGGAACGGCTGAATATTACGTGTTACGGTCTGCGGTGTATGGTTTCCATAAGCAGTACCTCCGATTTTATAAGTAGCTGCATATTCGCCCCACTTCTGTGTACGCACCAAATCGTACCATCTGTAGAATTCTCCGTAGTATTCACGGGATCTTTCTGCCAGAATATAATCTATAGTAATTACCGAAGGCGTTGCAGCAGTCATTGCGGCACTATTATCTGCAATGTACGTTGTATTTTGAGCGTTATTAAATTTCCATTTTCCTGCTCTTGCACGGATCACGTTAATTAAATCTCTCGCCGTCATAGAACCTGATGCTCCTTTTACAGCCGCTTCTGCCGCGATAAAATAGAACTCAGAGAATTTTGCGACATTGAAAGGTCTTGTTAAACCTGCATTAGGATATCCTAATCCATTTGGATCATCCGTACGGTACGTACCGATTTTCCACAATCCCGGATAAACGATTCTGCTGATTCCGTTTGGTGCAACTACCCAATCTGCTCTTCCCGGCAAAGTACCTGCGCCCACACCGTTTTGTCCTGCTCCTGAAGGATATGTCGGCGTTTGGGAATCATCGTTAAGAAAACTCAGAATAGCTCCTCCCGGCTGTACAGGTAAGTTATTGGCATTATACAGAACAGGGTTCGTAACACCTGCCTTGTCCCAGTTACCTCTGTAAGTCGTAACAAAAGTACCGTCATATCTTGAATCGGTAGTTTTATCAGCAAATGTATTCTGAATAACTCCAATCGGAGGAGCCATACGAACCCATGGACGACCTAAAGATTGTGTTGCAGCACGCTGTACAGAACTTACAGCAGTAAAGGTTGTTGCGGAGCTGCTGCTCTTCAGGTTGGTGTAGTTCCAGGTCTGCATCCACGCAGCGAAGTTATCAGGAGCCCATCCTGAACCGAAACCTACAGGATCTGATTCGTTATAAAATGCACTTGCCTGAGTATGGTCTGCATACAGCATACATTCGTTATTCCTGTCGTTTGATCCTACATTTACATCATAAAATGTAGGCTGCAAAGAATATGGACCGGGAGTAGTTATTCCCTGCATAGCTGTGTCATAAGCCTGCTGGAAATACCATTGTGCATTATGACCGTCCGGATCGGTTCTTGGAGCGTCCGGATATGTTGGAATGCTGTTCGGGTTCTGCAGCCACCATCCGTATGTAAGGTAGGCTTTTGCTAAAAATAATCTTGCAACATTTTTAGTTACTCCTCCAGTTACTCTTGGTGAAGCGGGTAAATTATCTATTGCTTTTCTCAGATCAGGAAAAATTCCTCTGGTATAAACTTCCGGAACTGTATTTCTCTTAGAAGTTGTTATCGCATTTGTATTCAGTGCAAGTTCTCCTGCTCCCAAATCTAACGGAACTCCCCCATACGTCTGAACCAGCATAAAGTAATCAAATGCTCTGAAGAATCTTGCTTCGGAAATTAATGATTCTGCCACGCCAAACTGCGGACCTCTTTCTACAATTCCGTTTGCCGTATTAATAGAAGGGAATACGGATCCCCAAATCATACTCGGAGGGAAAGAAGATGGTGTAACGTTACCATTTCCTGAAAAGTCCAATTCTTTAAAGTTTCCGTCTGCACTCTGTGCAAAAGTAGATTCGTCGGTACCGTTCTGGCAGTTACTCATGAAGTAGCCGTTACCATACAATAAACGCAAACTTCTGTATAAAGATGTTACCCCTGCTGTAACCCCATCTGGCGTATTAAAATAATCCACCGTATAGTTAGATCTTGGCTGTTCGTCCAGAATTTCATTACAACTGGATAAGCAAAGCGAGAAGAAAAACGCTCCTAAAACTATTTTTTTATTAAACTTGATCATGATTTTGTAATTTAAAAAGATAAATTGATTCCCATTAGATAATTACGTGTAGACGGGTTATTGGTTCCTATAATCAGCTGACGCGCGTTATAAGGAAGGCTGCTGTTTACCGCCTGATTCTGGTTACCGTAAGAGTTCGGTTCCGGATCCATCCCGGATTCTTTATGATAAGGAGAGAAAAGAACGAGAGGATTAGTTACGGTTACATAAATTCTTAAACTATTTAATTTCAGATCATCTAAAAATTCTTTCTTCAAATTATATCCTAGTGTTATTGTTCTCAGTTTAAGATATGATCCATCGAAGTAAGCAAGAGTAGAACCGTATTTCGGGTTGTCTCCACTCATTATTCCTCCAGGTTTAGGATATCTTACATTCGGGTTTTCTGCCGTCCAGTAATCTACATCCACGTTATTCCCTCTTCCCGTTAATCTGTTAAGATAACCCGAAGAACCATAAATAGAACTGATTAAAACACCCCCATGCTGAAATGCACCTACAGTACTCAATTCAAAATTTTTGTAAGCGAATCTCATGTTGAAACCACCCTGCCAATCCGGTGCGGTATCGATAATTTGTCTGTCGTCCGGACCTATTGCTCTTACCGGAGTACCATCTGCATTGTAACCGCCGGTGTAAAGGACTTTAATCATTCCTACATTACCCCCTGGTTCCAATATATTCAGGTAAGGATCTCCCTGCTGCCACAAACCAATGTTCTGATAGTCATAGATCGCATTGATATTATGTCCAACAAACCAGTTGTTCGCCACATCCCGGGTAGTTCCTGAATTCAAAGCTAAAATCTGATTTCTGTTGGCATACCAGTTAACCCCTGCATCCCAACTGAAACCATCAGGATTGTTTATGATCGTACCATTAAGTGAAACTTCCCAACCTTTGTTTTCTATCTGTCCTATATTGTTCGTTACACTCGCAATACCTCCGGATATAGGAAGATTTGTCGGAGATAAAACCTGTTCTGTTTTAGTTCTGTAATACTCTACAGTACCTGTCAATCTATTATTAAATAATCCGAAATCCAAACCGAAGTTATTGGTTTTAGAATATTCCCAGCCCAGCTCAGGATTTGGCGCGGTAGTGATATATACCCCTGTCGTATTTGTATTTCCGAAATTATACGGAACAACCCCTAAAGTTCCTTTGGTAGTGTACGGACCAACCGCCTGATTGGAAGTCTGCCCCCATCCGTATCTTAATTTGAACTGGTTGATGGCTTTGAGACTCTGCATGAAAGATTCATTAGCAAGGTTCCAGCCTAAAGATATTGCAGGATAGGTATGCCATTTGTTACCCGGTGCCAAAACAGATGCACCATCTGCACGAAGCGTTGCCGTAATCATATACTTATTATCGTAGGTGTACATAGCACGTCCCATATACGATATAAGCCCTCTCTGTACATATATCTGATCTTCAGGCTTTACAGAAATATCTGCTTGTGGAGACTGTCCCAAATTATAATACTGGAAAAAGTCTGCCGGTACATTTTTGGCACTCATATAGCTGCTGATATACCGATTGCCTTCTGCAGAATATAAAGCTACAGCATTGATCTTATGTTTTCCAAAAGTTTTGTCATAGGTTAATAAATTTTCTAAAGTCCAGTGATAAGTCTGACTGTTTCCTTTTCCTGCACTGGACGGAGCTGCCGCATTCACATTGAAAACCCCTACTCCTGTATAGTTTCCGCTGTTAGAAGTGGTATAATCCAACCCGACATTTAATCTGTATTTCAAACCGCTAATCGGTAAGCTTACTTCTCCATATAAATTATTGTATGAAGAAAGACCTTTGCTTTCATCTACATATTTATCCCCCAGATTTTCGAGGGTCTTTCTGATGTATACCCAAGACTGATCAATATTCGATGCCGTACTGATGGTTCTTTTGATAGTGCCATCCGGATTATAAGGGTTTGCTAAAGGAGAGTTGCCCAGAACCGGCGCTCCTGCCACTCCGTTACCATCCGACACGGTATAGTTGGTATTGGAGGTAAATCCGAATTTGAAGCTTTTACCAACCTGCTGGTCCAGAGCGATCCTTAATGAGAATCTTTCATAACTCTGGATCGGAATTAAAGCATCCTGTTTAAAATAGGATAACCCTACGTTATAATTACCACCTTCTGTTCCACCTGAAACCCCTACATCATGACTGGTCATCATCGCCGGTTTATAATACAGCTTTTGCCAGTCTGTATTGGTGTCTAACGTTTCATCTTTTCCTAATCCGTAAATATTTCCGGCATCAGCTCTTAATTTAGCCAATTTAGGACCATCCATCATCGGAAACCTTGAAAACAAGGTCTGAACTCCTGTAAAAGAATTGTACGTAAATCTCGGCTTCTGACCTTTGGAGCCTCTGTTGGTTGTTACCAAAATAACTCCATTTGCTCCTCTGGAACCATAAATTGCAGTTGCAGAAGCATCTTTCAGGATATCTATACTTTTAATGTCACTGGAACTGATATCACCAAGTGATCCCACAAACGGAATTCCATCAAGAACAATTAACGGATCATTAGCATTGGGTGTTAAAGATCTTGTTCCTCTGATGCGAATTTGCATGCTTGCTCCGGGTTTGGTAGAGGTCTGGCTAATATCGACACCTGCTGTTCTTCCCTGCAATGCCTGAGTAATGTTAGCAGTAGGTACTTCTCTTAAAACATCACCTTTTACGGATGCTACAGAGCCTGTTACGGCTTCTTTTCTTTGGGTTCCGTACCCGATTACCACTACTTCTTCTATTTTTTTCTCCTTAGCAACAGTATCTTTTTTACTCTGAGAATAGGCTAAACCGGAAGGTAATAAAGCCATCGCAAAAAAGAGCGCTGCTTTATTGGTTTTAGCTAAATAAGATCGATTCATAATTATTACGTTTAATATTAGGGTTGAATAAAAAGGCTATTAATAATTATCGTATTGAAAAATCCTTAGTGTTTAGCAGCCTTTTTACGTTTATTTAGATATACATATTCACAATCGCTTCAAACAGTTCCTGCTTTCCGCTTTTTGGCTGTGGTTCCCCAATTTCATGAGCTATCCTCTGAAGATCTTCCAAAGTAAGCGTTCCTGCTTCAAAAGCCTTTCCGTTTCCATTGTCGAAAGATGCGTAACGGTCTGTTCTCAGTTTTTTATAATCTGAATTTTCAAGAATATCTGCTGCGGCTAAAAGTCCTTTCGCAAAAACATCCATCCCCGAAATATGAGAAATAAACAAATCTTCAGGATCAATAGAGTTTCTTCTGATTTTAGCATCGAAATTAACTCCTCCTTTTCCTAAACCTCCTGCAGGAAGTAAAACCAGCCATGCCTGAACCATATCTAAATAATCTACCGGAAACTGATCTGTATCCCATCCGTTCTGATAATCTCCCCTGTTTGCATCGATGCTTCCTAAAAGTCCTGCATCTACTGCCACCTGAAGTTCATGTTCGAAAGTATGACCAGCAAGTGTTGCGTGGTTCACTTCAATATTTAATTTAAAATCTTTATCTAATCCGTAATGTCTCAGGAAGCCGATCACCGTTTCAGAATCATAATCATACTGGTGTTTTGTAGGTTCCATCGGTTTTGGCTCAATAAGGAAAGTTCCTGTAAAACCTTGCTGACGGGCGTAGTCTCTGGACATGGTAAGAAAACGTGCCAAATGGTCTTTTTCACGCTTCATATCGGTATTCAAAAGGCTCATATATCCTTCTCTACCACCCCAGAAAACGTAGTTTTCGCCACCAAGAGCAATTGTAGCATCAATAGAATTTTTAACCTGAGTTCCTGCGCAGGCAACCACATCAAAATTCGGGTTCGTGGAAGCTCCGTTCATGTATCTTTCGTGCGTGAAAACGTTTGCCGTTCCCCATAAAAGTTTAATTCCGGTTTCCTGCTGCTTTTGTTTTGCATATTCCACTACAGCCTGAAGATTCTTCTCGTAGTCTTTCCAGTTATCGGCAGGATCTACCAAATCTATATCATGGAAACAATAGTAATTGAAGCCCATTTTAGACATAAATTCGAAACCGGCATCCATTTTATGCATTGCTCTGGTTACCGCATCGTTTCCGATGTCCCATGGATGATGAATTGTTGGCCCTCCAAACGGATCGCTTCCGTTTGCACATAAGGTATGCCACCAAGCCATCGCAAAACGCGTCCAGTCTTTCATAGGTTTTCCCATCACAATTCTTTCCGCATCATAATATCTGAAAGCCATTGGATTTCTGCTTTCTTTCCCTTCAAACTTGATTTTGTCGATACCTGTAAAAAACTCTTTCGTACCTGTTAAAGTGTTCATATATTTGTTATAATTTTTAGTTTAATTTTAAAATTCAACATAAAGTTTCCCTGCTCACTGATCCTTGAGGGTCAATAAGTACAGTAAAAAAATCTTTTTGTATTGGTGATTATACTATTTCGTTAAGATGCTGTTTCCATCTCGAATAGGCTTCTAAGTATTGTTCTCTTTTTTCCAGCTGCGGTTCTATTACGGCTATTCTTTCCAGAGAGGCAAAGGCTTCTTTAGCATCTGCGTAAAAGCCTATCCCCATTCCTGCGGCTCTTGCAGCGCCTACCGCTCCGTCGGTATCATAAAGTTCAATAACGGCATTGCTTACTCCGGCTAATGATTTTCTGAAAATTGAACTCAGGAACATATTGGCATTTCCTGCCCGAATTACCTGAATATCCATCCCGATGTTTCTCATGATATTCATTCCGTATTCGTAAGAAAATACAATTCCTTCCTGCGCGGCACGCAGAATATCTCCTTTGGTATGGATATTAAAATTAATTCCGTGGATGGAGCAGTTGGTTTCCTTATTTTCCAGCACTCTTTCTGCTCCGTTTCCGAAAGGTATGATGCTTAATCCTTTGGCTCCTACCGGTGAAAGCGATGCCAGATCGTTCATGTCTCCGTAAGAGGATAATGATGTTGCAAAATTCTGCTTTAGCCAGGAGTTTAAAATTCCTGTTCCGTTAATGCAAAGCAAAACTCCCAATCTTGTTAATTCTTCTGTATGATTTACATGTGCAAAAGTATTAACCCTTGATAATGTATCATATTCCAACTGATCCAGAACGCCATAGACTACGCCTGAAGTTCCTGCTGTGGAAGCGATTTCTCCGGGATTGAAAACATTGAGTGACAATGCATTATTGGGCTGATCTCCTGCTCTGTAGGAAATGGGAGTTCCTTCTTTTAAGCCTAATTCCTGCGCCGCTACGGCAGAAACTGTGGACTGAATCCCGAATGTAGGTACGATTTCAGGGAAAAAGCTTTTCGGAATCCCGTAATAATTAATGACATCTTCTGAAATGCAATTGTTTTTAAAGTCCCAGAAAATCCCTTCTGATAATCCTTCAACCGTTATTCCGATCTCTCCGGAAAGTCTCATGGCGATGTAATCTCCGGGAAGCATTATTTTATCTATTTTCCCGAAAATTTCAGGTTCATTTTCTTTTACCCATGCTAATTTTGATGCGGTAAAATTCCCCGGCGAATTCAGCAAATGGGATAAGCATTTCTCTTCTCCGATTGCTTTAAAGGCTTTTTCGCCGTAAGGAACAGCGCGACTGTCGCACCAGATGATGGATGGTCTTAGCAGGTTCTGATCTTTATCTACTAAAATTAAACCGTGCATTTGCCACGTAATACCAATTCCCTTAATGTCTTCTGCATGTATACCGGCTTCATGCATTACCGCTTCATGTGCCAATTTCAGATTTGTCCACCAGTCGACAGGATTCTGCTCTGCCCAACCCGGATGTACCGCAGTAATTTTCATTTCTTTTTTAGGAGAAAATTCGGATGCGATTACTTTTCCGCTGGATGCCTCGATGAGACAAACTTTCACAGAAGAACTGCCGATATCATAGCCTAGTAAGTACATATAGTTTTAAAAAGGTATTATTTTATTAGTTTAGTATTGTTTTTCTTGTAAATTTTGGCATCGAATTTATAATATCGGGCTGCGCGGTGTGATACATTTTTTTCAATCTCATCCAATGGAATGATGTAATTGAATGAAGAGATTTTTTTATGAAAGTTCTTAATATCAATTTGTTTTTCACTTAATGCACTGTACAACTGGTAAAGCTGTCTGATGGTGAATTTCTTGGGAAGCAGCTCAAAAATAATAGAGAAATCCACTTCTATCCATTTTCTTACCTCCCCCAAAGATTCATTAATAATCTTATTATGATCAAACGGCAGAGAGGGAACCTCATCTATGGGAAACCAATCTACTGTACTGTATTTTGTACTGTTAATCTTATGATCAATCTTGCACAGAGAAAGATAAGCAACGGTAATAATCCTGTCGATATGCTGTTTGTACTCTGTTCCCATCCATTGGATGTCGTTTTCATTATTGGCTCTCATAGGATCTGCAAAACACTTAAACTGTTTCAGAACCATCTTTTTAATTCCTGTAAGCTCGTGCAGTACTCTTTCTGCAGCGTCATCCACATCTTCATCACTAAAAATAAGACTTCCCGGAAGCTTTATCTGTTTTTCCTGGTCCAGATGTCTTTCTACCAATAAAATATTTAATCTGTTTTCGTGGTCGAAACCAAAAACAACACAATCAACCGAAACATAGGTATGTATAAAATTGGGGCTCATGCAAGTGTTAACATTTATGTAACATGACAAATATAAAAATTCAAATGAATAAAAAAAATAAATTTCACACTAAGACCTAAATATCAGCAATTTACATATCGATTTTTTATGAAAACATTCACATACAAATTATGATAAGGTTATCATTAAAATTACACTTATCAATATTGTAACCGATCAGTTAACAAGTATTTATGATGAAGAATACGGGAAGAAAACAGGTGCTTTTTTCAGAAAAATATTATGATAAGAATTAGAAAAAAATAAATCAAAAAAAAACATAAACAAGTGTAAAAAAAAAACTTTTAAACAAAAAAAACGTTAAAAATTGATATTATTTTTTACCATTTTTGCACGTAAGCCATCGGAAAATTACAAATAACAGAATTTTAGTAGGTTTTTGAAATAAATTCTTCGCAGGAAGAAATCATTAATAAAATGTTTAAAGTCACATTTGTTGAAGTCACAAAAAAACCTTGGAAGTTAACTTCAAGCTATTTTTATTTTATCCTGATTGTAATTGATTATCCCGTTGTTTAAGCTAATTTAAAATTAACCACAAAAGGCACAAATGATGGACTAAACTTGTATGTAAATGTGATTACAAATGAAGTTCATACCAACCTTAAAAATCTCTGATGTTTTATGCTTTTGAGGGTTTAAAATATTCTAATCATTTCATTTTGGCGCGTTGGATTGATGAAAACATTTATGTTGACTGAAGTTCAGCAGTCTGTTGCTGTTCATGCGGAAGTTTTTCCCTGTAATTTTCACGTTCCAGAATAACCCATGCTGCATCCAGCATTTTGTTGAGGTACAAATACGGATCTACGATATTGCGCTCCGGTACATTATTGAAAGTTCCGAGCGAGAAATATACGATTTCCGACAGAAACTCTTCGAATTCCTCGAGACGGTATTTTTTAAAGGCTTTCCGGAAAACTTTTGCCGGATCACAGTATTCTTTTTCTGACAATGAACCCTGCAACATCGGGTTTTTATGTTCCGAAAGTTCATGAACCAACCATTTTCCGTGCTTTTTTCTAAGGGAATATGCTGCGCGAATAAACGACCGTAGCGATTGATAAAAATAAAAGATAACGGAAGGATCTTCCGGAGTCCGTATTTTGCGCTGTGCGGCGTATTGCATGATGAGATTTAGGCGTTCTTTGGCGGTTGCCAAATCATGAAACTGGAAAAATACTTCCATCAGCGAAAGTGCAGAATGTTTCTTCCGACCGCACCAAAAACGGGATTCAAAGTCTATGCTGTTCTTTTTCATACGAAGAAGGTTTTGTGTCTTTATTGTTTTTTGGGGTTGCTTTGATATAATCTGCTTACAAAAGTAATAAAAAATAGCCTCAATTCGGATTTCAATCCGAATTATTTTACAGAATTACGCTTTTATTTGCTTTTGTGGAAACTGCAAATAGAAAGATCGTTGAATTTATAAGGGATAAATGGGTTATTCCTATGAACAATAACAGCCAATTTGCTAATGAAAATAACATTGACGAAAAGACAGTAAGAAGAATTAGGGAAGATGAAAATTATCAGATCAGTTTAATTACCATCATGAGAATTTGTGAAGCCCAAAATATTAAGTTATCTAAATTCTTTGAAATGGCTGGGCTTTAAAAGAAATACATTAAAAATCCTGACGAGAGTTGGGATTTTTTCAACACGATTCTAATGAAAAAGATTTTCAAGCCCATTTTAATAGGCTTGATTAAGTAATTTTTGTAGTGGATCTATTTATATTTTGAATTTAATTTACTAAAACAGGTTCCATAAAACAGTCTAAAAACTCTTCGGTAACCCCTTTCAGTTTCCGCCTTTGACATAAAGCATACAGTTCTTCTACTGCTGAATAAGTAAAATACTTTGTATTAAGATCATGAAATTGTGGTTTATTGGCTTCTTTTATAACTTTATCGCGGTCTTCATCAGGTGCTACAATAACATATCTAGTTGGGAATGGTGGAAAACGATCTTTAAAGTTTTTCATCCTTGTTAAGCCGCTCGTCACTCCTGTTGAATGTTCAACTTCCATTACAGCAGGCATTAATCTGCCATTCTTAAACCAAATACAGTCAATAAGTAATGCAGCTTGAATTGCATCATCATGTGCCATCATTAGCTTTTCGTCCTTTAGCGATGCAATTATACCTTCATATTCTGCTATTCTCTTATTCTGATATAATATTCCTTTATCATTTTGTGCTATCCACGTTCTAAAATCTAATTGTCTTCCAATAAAATAAAGAGCTATTTGAATTTGAGCATGCCTTCTTTTTGCATCAATGTCCATTTGATGTTGCTCAAAATTATCTGGTAAAACTAATGAATCATAAAATACATCAAGCGCAGGAACTTCCGATATAACAATATCAGTATCAATTTTACTTAGTAAACCAATTCGATGCGGCTTATCGGGTCTCCAAATTAAATGTTTATGCCCATGTTTTACTGAAGAATTACCGCCTTTATTTTCAATACGTCCAGGATAGCAAAAATAAAATTCAGGTGTGTGAGCCAATAATGCTTCAAGCACACTTCTAGTATTATAGCTTGCACCTAATACCCTATCAAAATTGATTGGCTGATTTGGGTTAAAAGCATTAGCAACCCTCCAAATTAATTCACTAGAGATACTTTCAATTTTCTGGTCAATTTCGGTTTCACCCAAAGAAGGATTCCACCGTTTAATCCGTATAGGACCTTCAGGTAAATCTACACCTTCTATCTTTATAAGTCCTTTAGTTTTAGGATTAATATAATTATAATTGGTTCTTTTATCAAGTTGATTGATAAATGCAACGATATTACTAGCTGATAATTTCTGCATATTTTAATTCTTGATTTTTCACTTTTTTAATAAATACATTTATGGTTTCTGCTAGTCCTTTAGCCGCTAAATAAGGTACACCATTACCTATGGTCTTGAACATATTTGATAATGAAATATGTTCAGGAATAATAAAGTCTTTTGGTAAAGACTGAATTGCTAATGCTTCTGCCACAGAAAGCCTTCTAGGCTTATATGGATGTAAATGAACTTCATTATTCCCGTATGCTGCAGTTGGGGAATACCTCCATCGGTGTAATCTTTTATATGATTTTTTAAGATCATCCCCTTCTTGAATAGATTGAAATTTAGATAATCCAGCCCTTGGTTGAAAATAATGTTTAGAATTAGGATGATTTTCCACATCATTTTTATCAAACCAATATTGAACTGTTAATTTTTTTTCAATTCCACGAGGAATTAACTTCACTTCCTCTTCAAAATACGGTTCTTGTGCTGGCCAATTTTTCAGCCTGATCTCATTAGAATTATATCGTGTTTTAGAATTCCAATCAAATGACTTTAATATGGGAGAACCATTTAATTCCATTCCCATTCCTCTCAAAGCTTCTCTCTTAAAGCCTAACAAAATAATTCTTTCTCTATCTTGAGGAGCACCATAATCTAGTGCATTTATAAGTTTTTCAGTTAAATAATATCCATTGGCAATCAATTTGAGCTTCATTTCATCAAAAAAAGATCTATGTTTCTTTGTTCTATATAAACCTTTTACATTTTCAAAAAGGAAAAAGTCTGGATTATTCCTTATAATTAGCTCAATATATGTTCCTGATAATTTTCCGTTTTCACCTTCTGCACCTTTATTTTTACCTCCAACAGAAAAATCAGGACAAGGAGGACCTCCAATAAATCCTATTAGATCATAGCTCTTTTTTGCCTCAATCATATTTTCTGCTAATGCTTTGCCATGTTCTTCATTAAGAAAGACACAAATGTCTTCCGTATTATGTCCAAAAACAGGTTCTTTGATTTTCAATGCTTTTCTAGAAGATTTATAAATATCCATGAATGGTTTATGATACTCATTTACAAAAAGAGTTTCAAATCCAGAGGTTGTTTCAAAACCTAAATCAAGAAAACCAGCACCAGCAAAAAAGGAAAAAATCCCAATCTTTGTATTCAATTTTTTATTTTCTGACATAAGGCAAATTTACAATTAAATAAATTCTTGAATAAATTTTCCAGTATTATTTATATCTATTAAATACTTAACATTTATATGTAGGAAGTTAATCAAAAAAAATAATCATAGCAAATTCAATTACGAAACCTAATATAAATTTCATTAAAATTTTTCAATAAAATTTTTAATTATTGAAATGCAAGTGCTAATATCTTTTTTTACTTGATGATCCCAGAATCGCAATACAGTATATCCTGCTTTTTGTAATGCTATATTGTTTTCATTATCCCGTTCAATATTTCTTTCGATTTTATTTAACCAATATTCTTTGTTAGATTTTATTTTTATCTTCTTCTCATCCCATTTATATCCGTGCCAGAAACTACCATCCACAAAAATAGCAAGTTTAAATTTATTTATAACAATATCAGGCTTTCCTGGAAGTTTTGCTAGATTAAGTCGGTAACGGATTCCCTCTGACCATAAGGCTTTTCTAAGCAATATTTCTGGTTGCGTGTTTTTACTACGTATTTTAGACATATTTTTTGAACGCTCAGCAGTAGTATTAAAATTAAATTTAGTCATTCTTAAATAGGTTTAAAAAATTTATGCAAAATCCATGTCAAAATAATATTCAGACATTCTATATGTTACAACTATAAAAGAATAAATTAACCTAAAAAAAGATGAATCCTAATAATATCAATTGAATTTACTATAATCATTTCTGATACATTACCAAACTTACAACAAAAAAATCCCAGACAACCGGGATTTCAAATTTCCAACAAACTTACTTAATCTCCATAGGAACCGAGATTTGATCCCAATCCATCGAGAATCCGTTCTTATTTATTTTGTAAACCAGAGTTTCCTGTTTTTCAGGCAGCGCTTTTGTTTTTACGTCTACACGCAAAGCATCTTTTGCCTGTTCGTATTTGTAGGCGCCCCACTGTTTTGCCTCCTTGTTGAAGATGGCAGTCCATGTTCCGCTTTCTTTAGGAATTAAGAAAAAGCTGTACTTTCCGGCAGGAAGTTTTTTACCCTGAACGGTAATATCTTTATCCGTTTCAAAAGTGGTGGCTTCATTGGCTCCCGCACGCCAAACCTGATCATACGGTTCCAAACCTCCCCAAATGGTGCGCCCTTTAACAGAAGGACTGCTGTAAGCAATCGTAATATTGGCATCCTTAATCTTTCCGGTTGCCGTAGCAGGAGGACTCGCAGGTTTTTTGGTGTCCTGTGCAAAAGCGTTCACCGAAAGCGTCATGGCAGCCACAAGAACGGTAGCCGATTTAAAAATTGTTTTCATAATACTATTATTTGTCTGTTTATTTTTATGATTAAAATTGTTTCAACTTAATAAAAAACTTGTCTACACTTTTTTACCGCAAAATATTTTAACACTTTAGTTGTTTAAGCTCACTACTTAAATGGGCAAAAAAGAGCATATAAGTTGAAAAAAATCAAAGATTTTCTCTCTTTGCAGACTTTTGAAATACTTTACATAAATCCAATAAAGTCTTTTGTCTCTTTTGCGGTTAAATTTAAAATTAGTTTAAACAAACTTAACGATAACAATCAAGACGCAAAGATTTTATCTGCAATAAAATTAAGCATCCATCCTTATTGAAAATCTTCGATTTTCTTGCGCCTTAAAGATTTGAGACGAATAAAAATCTTGCGTCTTTTGCGTTTTCCAACAAGTGTTCTAAAGAAAATTCTAACATTAAGCATTTAAGCTAGTTAAAATGATCTTAAAGGAAATCAATACATTGATTTTTATTAAGTTTTTTAAGCCAAAGAGACTTAACTTCTTAATGGTAAAAATAAATTATACATTTAAATACGCTCTTATTATCCGCTTACGAAGTTAATGCTTTCGGCTTATAAAACACCAACCCGATTGCAGAAAATACAATCACCGCTGCTGCACCGATCACATTAAGCCAAAGAAAGGAAACAATATCGAACTGATAAACGGCAATCACGGCAATTTCAGATAAAATAGCTGCAATAAATACATTCGCCCCGTTGATTTTTTTAAAGTAAAAAGCCACAAGGAAAATCCCCAATATCGGTCCGTAGAAAAGGGAACCCAATACATTCACCGCTTCAATAAGAGAACCCATTTGCGTGGCAAACATCGCTACTCCGATGGAGAAAATTCCCCACGCTAATGTGTGAAGTCGGCTGTATTTCAGTTCGGTTTCGTCATCCGGAATTTCTTTTTTAAAGATCAGATGAACATCTTTTAAGGAACAGGCAGCAAGAGAATTCAGCGCAGCCGAAATAGAACCCCAACTGGCAAGGAAAATAACGGCAAACAGCAACCCGATCATTCCAACAGGTAACGTATTTTTCACGAAATACAGGAAAATATAATTCGTATCGGTTTTCTCTGCATTAAAGTTTGACTGATTGATGGCTTCTTCTACCCTTCCGTGAAGTGCTTTTACCTGAGACTGCGTATTTTTAAAATCCTGAATTTTTGTTTCAAGCTGTGAAGAATTGTTTTGTTTTAACTGTAAAATTTCCTTCGATTCTGCATTAAATTTTGTCTGCAAATCCCGATGTTCTTTTTCAAAAACCGCTGCCTGTTCGGGTTTCGTTTCCTTTAAATGCTGATAAGAACGTTCGTTAAAATAAATCGGAGCCGGTTTCAGAGAAAAGAAAGCAAAAAGCATGGCTCCAATTAAAAGAATTGCAAACTGCATCGGAATTTTAACCAATCCGTTCAGCAACAAGCCCATTTTTGCATTGGTATTGTCTTTCGCCGTAATATATCTCCCAACCTGACTTTGGTCTGTCCCGAAGTAAGACAATGCCAGAAAAAAACCACCAATTAATCCGCTCCAGATATTGTATTTGTCTTTCCAGTCGAATTCTGTGGTAATGACATTCAGCTTTCCTGATTTTCCCGCCAGATAAAGCGCATCTTTAAAACCGATTCCATTCGGCATATTATCAATAAGTAAATACCCTGCAAAAGCCATGGTTCCCAGAATAATGAGAAACTGTAGTTTTTGGGTATGCGCGATCGCTTTTGCACCGCCAACATAGGTGTAAATTAACAGAATTCCGCCTGTTAAAACATTCGTCAGATAAATATTCCAGTTCAACACACTGGATAAGATGATACTCGGCGCATAAATGCTGATTCCTGTTGACAAACCTCTCGAAAAAAGAAAAAGCAGTGAAGTAAGAACCCTTGTCTTTTTATCAAAACGGTTTTCTAAATATTCGTAAGCCGTGTAAACATTCAATCGCTGAAAAATCGGGATAAACGTAATACAGATCACAATCATCGCCAAAGGCAGCCCAAAGTAATACTGTACAAAACGCATCCCATCTGTATACGCCTGACCCGGCGCCGAAAGAAATGTAATGGCACTTGCCTGAGTCGCCATAATTCCGATCAGCACAATGTACCATGGCATTTTATTGTCTGCTTTCAGGTAAGATTCGTTGCTTTTCTGTCCACGCCCGATCAATACGCCGTACACAACCACTGCAACCAATGTACAAATAAGAACTGTCCAATCTATCGTACTCATGCCCAGAATTTAGTAAACCAATAATAAAATGCGATCTGTAATACCAAAGCGAGCGCCAGTAATATGTACCATGTACTCCAATTTTTAAGTGGCTTATTCATCAGTTTTTCTGTGCAGATAAAAAGTTTAAAAATAAACGTGCCGCACCTACATTTCCCGCAGGCAGCTGCCTGAAAAATGCCAGCGGTGTATAAATAAAGTTTCCTTTTCCGTATGGGGCATATAAAGTAGATCCCTGCAAAGGCTCTTCACCGGTGTCATGCATTTCAAAAAGCGGTTCATATGCTGCATCCCACTGATCCGGAAAATACGCGCCGCGTTCCTGTACCCAACCTTTAAAATCATCTGCCGTAATTCTGTTCGGAAAGTTCAGTAATTTATGATTCGGATTTAAAAACGTAACCGCCGCATTTTCTTCGGTAACCCGTTTGTTGGCAATACGAAAATTGTATATTCCCAATTGATCGACGGTTGTATCCTGACTGGTGTTGTACTGCATCACCAGATTTCCTCCGGCTTTTACATAAGACCATAAAAAAGGCATCCAGCGACCGAGCTTTTTCTCTGTGTTATTGGCACGAATCCCCAATATGATGGCATCATACTGCGAAAGTTTGTTTTGGCTGCCGTTTCCGCTGTAAAAATCTTCGTCTTTCACAACATCAACCTGAATCCCCGCAATTCTCAAAAATTCAGGGATAAAATCTCCCGCACCTTCTATATATCCTACTTTTTTAACCTTTGTCTGAATGTCACCTTTCATTACAGTTACCGTTGCAGGTGCAAAATATTGCAGGGAAGGTAAATGCGGATATTGAATTAATACTTGTTTTTTATTGTAAGTGACTCCATCTGCAACAAAATTAGCATCCAATTGTAAACGGGATGCATTTATTTTGCTGAGTTTATTTTTGGGAATTACATAATCGATAGTTGTTTCTTTTCCATTGAATGAATTTACATCTGCACCACCTAAACTTTCTCCGTTGTACATCAGATTAATTTTTCCATTGCTGAACGGTTTATCTGAATTAACTTTAACATTCAGACTCAAATGCAAATCTTCATTTTCTTTGACTATATACAGCGGCTGCGTAAATTTCAGTTCCAGAGCAGGAACAATGCGCAAAGATTCTACCACATCACCTCTTACCGGATCTAATTTTTTGAACGATAAAGGAAGCTTAATCTGAAACTTTTCCGAGCCGATTTTTAAATCCACCCAAACATTCAGTGGAGATTCTGCTTCCGGCAAACCGATTAACGTATCATTCGGAACTGAAAAAGTTGCCGCATTCACAGGCGGTTTTGTCAACCAGTAAGGTTCTGTAAGTGCTGCATCTGATGGAATCTGAATATCATGCTGAATGGTAATTAAAGAGTCTTTTGAAAGGTTTCTGTTGAAACTTTCTGATTGATTTAGCCATTTTACATTTTCTAAAACAACAAGATTTACAGCTCTTGAAATAATATTTAATTTGAATTGATAATGATTTCCGGCAACCGCTTCAGCCTGATTGGTCACTACTTCCCCCATAAATCCGGCGCAGCTTAAAATAATCTGGTCAAGAGATTTAATTTTATCCTTTTTCAGCTCTGCATCTTTCAGCGCCATAATCTTTTTTCGTAAAGCAAGCAAAGCAGGTAAGCTGAGATCCGGATTGTTGAAATTAAAATTTGAAATAATCTGATCCAGTGATTGGTCAATATCAGCATTTCCCTGTGAAGTCCATGTTTTAACGATTCCGTCAAAAATTGTCGATTTTGCAGGTTCGCCGAGAACATGGGAAAAATATTCAGTTTTTATCCCAGCTACAGATTGTGTTCCCGCACCCTGACTTTTATGTAAACTTCTGCTGAGTCCTGCCAGTTCACCATAACCCATTCCGAGTTGCGCATCATATTGCCCAACGGTAATTTTCAGTTGATTTTCAGCGGTCGTATTCACTGCACCAAACCGGAATATGTTCCACAATACACGTTTTGGCTGCCATACATTGACATACTTTAGCTGATCCGGAAAAGCAGTCTTATCACCTGCCAGTTTAAAAGCTTTTTCGGCAACTACAGCGGAAGCCGCGTGTTGTCCGTGTCCTGCCGCAGAAGTAGGAGGAAATCGGCAAATAATGACATCCGGACGGAATGTACGGATTACCCAGACAACGTCTGCTGTAATGCTGTCTGCATTCCATTGTTTAAAAGTATCGGTGGTATTTTTAGAAAACCCGAAATCAATCGCACGGGTAAAAAACTGTCGAGCGCCGTCTAATTTTCTTGCCTCCAAAAGCTCATGCGTTCTGATTAATCCCAGTGCTGCACCTTGCTCTGTCCCCAATAAATTCTGCCCTCCATCGCCTCTGGTTAAAGACAAATAGCCTGTTTCTACATTTTGATCATTAACCAGCCATGAAAGTAATCCTGTATTTTCATCATCGGGATGAGCGGCAAGGTATAACACTTTTGGCAGGTTTTTAAGGGTTTTGAGTTCGCGGTAAATCTCAGATGATTTTGACGGCCGAAGCTGCTGAGCCGGACAAAAGGCCGTATAAAAGACAAGGATAAAAACAATGATTACTTTTCTGAACATTTGAATTTGCTTTGCAAAGCAAATATAAGTAAATCGTTTTTGGTTTTGAGGCTAAAGATATTTTGCTGTCATTTTTGTATGAAAATAAAAAAATCGAAGCGGAATCTACCAACTTCGATTTTTTTATATTGTTTAAACTTTTTATTTAACCACAAAAGATGACTAAACTTTATTTAAAGCTTATTATTATAAATGAAAAAGGTCACAATAGTTTTTAAAGCCTTTGATTTTTATTCTTTTGAGCGCTTTGATTATTATAGAAATTCGCTTTAACATTGTCTTTTGTGCCTTTTGTGGTTAATTCTGAAATAGTTTTATGAATGTCCCTTTATTTGCCTAATGAGTGTTTTTTTGAAAAATTGAAAAGTTTTATAAATTTTAAAATCACAAAAATCAACAAGTTACACTTTGATGAAGTTCTCAATTTCATCTCAAAAGTGGTTTAAATATTGGTTTAGGTCATTAAGCGGACATTCAATAATAGTTTAAATAAGTTTATGCTTAAAAAAGGAATCTTTTTTTACAAAACTTTTTACTCCAGACCAAATTCATCCGAAATCACACTCTCCGAGTTTCCGCCTACCATTACTTTAAATGCTCCTTCTTCTACAATAAAGTTTCCGGAATTATCATAAAAACCGAGTTCTTTTTCAGTTAAATTAAAGGAGATCTTTTTACTTTCGCCGGATTTCAGTTCTACGATCTGGAAGCCTTTTAATTCTTTTACAGGTCTGGCTACGGGAGCAAATTCGTCCTGAATATACAACTGAGCCCAAACTTTTTGCTTAGTCCCCAGGTTTTGGCAATGATCAGTAAAAGACAGAACTTTCTTTCTATTCAGATTAACTAAACTTTTTGCATAGCCCCCAACTTTTGCGCTTGATCCACCTTTTTTGATTTTTTTTGATACCTGCGCTAAAACAAAAAACGCTGTAAACATTAATGTTTACAGCGTTTTAGCTTATTTTGGTTTCCTAACTGGCGGAGAGTGAGGGATTCGAACCCCCGGACCTGTTACAGTCAACAGTTTTCAAGACTGCCGCAATCGACCACTCTGCCAACTCTCCAGAAACTCCGATTATATCGTTGTTTTCAGTGGTGCAAATATAGAACGTTTTTGAATTATGACAAAATATTTTAAAATAAATTTTAACAAAAATTAATAATGAACTAAAAATCAGATGAATTATTTTTAAATAACCTTACAATTAGGGCTGTGTAAAAATATTTGCCTGTATTGTTAACAAAAAAAACGCATCCCGAAAGATGCGTTTCATATTTTAATATCTAATCTGAAGATTAATGCAATTCTGCAAGATACTTCTCTGCATCCATGGCTGCCATACAACCGCTTCCCGCCGCTGTAATCGCCTGTCTGTAGATGTGATCCTGAACATCTCCCGCTGCAAAAACTCCCGGAAGATTTGTTCTTGAAGAACCTTTTTCTGTTACAATATATCCGTTCTCATCCAGATCAATCTGTCCCACGAAAATATCTGTATTCGGTTTGTGACCTATGGCAATAAAGATTCCATGAACATCAATTGTAGATTTTTCCTGAGTCTGATTATTGATGACCACTGCTCTTTCTACAAGGTTATTTTCTCCTTCAATTCCAATTAACTCGTGGTGGAATTTCACTTCAATATTGGGCGTATTATTCACTCTGTGAACCATTGCTTTGGAAGCTCTGAATTCATCTTTTCTTACCAGCATTGTTACTTTGTTCACCAGCTTTGCAAGATAAGTCGCTTCTTCCGCTGCGGTATCTCCTGCTCCTACCACCACAACATCTTTTCCTCTGTAGAAAAATCCGTCACATGTAGCACACGCGGAAACTCCTCCTCCGTTATATTTTTTTTCGTCATCAAGACCTAAATATTTCGCAGTAGCTCCGGTAGAAATAATCACAGTTCTGGCAAAAATTTCTTTATTTCCTGCGTACAGTTTATGAACTCCTCCTACTTCTTTTGAAAATTCAACTTTAGTAATCATTTCATAATGTACTTTTGTTTCGAATCTTTCAGCCTGCTTCTGCAAATCCATCATCATTTCAGGACCTGTAATTCCGTTCGGATATCCCGGAAAGTTGTCGACTTCAGTAGTTGTAGTCAATTGTCCGCCCGGCTCCAGACCTGTGTACAGTTCAGGTTTTAAGTCTGCTCTTGCTGCATAAATTGCCGCTGTGAAACCAGAAGGTCCAGATCCAACGATCACACAATCTAAAATGTTTTGCTCCATATTCTGCTTTTCAAAAAAATTTAAAATTTCCGAGTGCTAATTTCGGAATTTTTACTGTTTATTTAAAGTTATTTTAATGATAGTTGTCAATATCTAATATGTTGAATTTCGATAGTAGCTGTTAGACATTGGTTGTCCGTTGATGGTAAAATTAAGGTCAATCAACAAACAACAATTATCAAAATCATACTTTCATTTTAATTTTATCGACATTTATAATTTTGTAAACCAATTCTTTAATCAGTTCGGCTTCGCTCATATTTACTGCGCCCAATCCTTTTCCTTTCATATCGAATTCTCTTAAAATTGAAATGACTCTGGTTGCATGTTTTAAAGGATATAATCTTGCCGACTCTGCATAATCTTTTATAAAATAAGGATTTACACCCATTTGTGCGGCAATTGTCTGAGGCGGCTGACCAATCATGGTGTTGTAAATAATGACATTGGAAAAGTAATTGTATAAACTTGCCAACATCATGACAAAGGGATTGTTTTTAGGGTTTTTGCCCATAAAATGTGCAATTTTAAATGCTGCGTTGGCGTTTTTTGTTCCTAAAGCTTTCTGTAATTCAAAAACATTGTATTCTTTGCTGATCCCGATGTGGTTTTCGATGATGGTTCCGTCTAAAATTTCACCTTCTTTCAGGATAATTTTCAGTTTATTCAGCTCATTGGCAATTCTTGAAAGGTCGTTTCCTAAATATTCCGCTAAAAGATGTGAGATATTCGGAGCTGTTTTTATTTTTAGTGCGGCACATTCGTCTGCAATCCATTTGGGAAGATTATTTTCGCGGATTGATTCGCTTAAAAATAATGCTTTTGCTTTTTCTAAAGATTTGGTGACTTTCTTTCGGCTGTCTAATTTTTTGTGTTTGTGCGCAAAAACCAGAACGGTGGACGGAACAGGATTCTGAACGTACATTTCCAAAGCATTGCTTTCGCTTTCAGCGAGTCTTAAATCCTGTGCTTCTTTTACAATGATTACCTGTTTGTCTCCCATCATGGGAAACTGTCTCGCCAAAGAGAGAACTTCCTGATAAGTGGTATCTTTGCCATAGACTACGGTTTGGTTGAATGCTTTTTCATCTTCCGTCAGAAAGTCGTGCTCAAGTGCTTTTACAGCAAGATCTATAAAATAGGGTTCTTCTCCGTGAAAAAAATAAATCGGTAAAACTTCTTTATTTTTAATATTTTTGAGGATTAAATCTAATTCTTTCATCTTATAAATGGAACTTCCAAAACTGAATTTTCAGGAAACTTTTGATTTTAAATTCAAGAAAGACAAAGATAAGTTTTTTATTTATGATTTGGTTCGTAAAACTTACCTTTTGCTGACTCCTGAAGAGTGGGTACGGCAACACTGGATCCATTATTATCTTACGGTACAGTCCTACTCTGCTTCTGCACTAATTACTGAAAAAAAGATTGTTTTAAACGGTTTAACGAAGAGGGTTGATCTTTTAATTACTGAAAAAGCACAGCCTAAAATTTTAATTGAATGCAAAGCTCCGCAAATTAAATTAACCGAAAAGACTTTTGAGCAGACTGCAAGATATAATTCTGTGATCGGAGCGAAAGAGATTGTTCTGACGAATGGTTTGCAACATATTCATGCGTATTATGAGAATGAGCAGTATCATTTTTATAAGCCGGAGTGAAAGTGAGATTGAGACTGAGGCTTAGATTGATTGAGGTTAAATTGGTTGTGAAAAATTAAATGATATTATATTTTTATTGGTTCTGAGTTATTTTTAGTAATTTAAACTCTGGATTTATTTTCAATAATTAAAAATACGATGATTGGTCAATATGAAAGGATCCGGACAGGAAAATCTTAACTTTTGGGATAAATAACTGAAGTTCAAAATTTTTATTGATTAAATCTTAATAAGAATTGGTTGAATTTGGCAAAAGTATTGATGGTATTGTTGCAGTATTGATAAAGCAGACCGATATTTAGCCCCGATTGAGCGGCGTGTCTGAGCTCTTTTCTGTATTTCGGCGGTGGCTCCGCCACCGCCGAAATACAGAAAAAGCGAGTAGCGAAAGCGGGAAACAGCTCCTAAAAAAAAATTAAATTACAAAATATGATACGTTCACTTTTATTGTCTTCGTTTTTAATGACTTCGGTGACTTTTTTTAGTCAGAATCTGAAACCTGTCGCTTATCAGGACGGCGCGCAGAAACTTAATGGATTGGTAACTTCTAATGCGGGGAAAAAACTTCCCGGAGTTCTGATTCTTCCTGCGTGGAAAGGAATTGATGATGAAGCGAAAACAGCGGCTGCCGAACTTGAAAAACAAGGCTACGTTGCTTTTATTGCAGATATTTATGGGGAGGGAAATATTCCTACGAATATGGATACGGCTGCGAAAAATTCGGGATATTACAAAAAAAATTATGAAGCGTACCAGAAAAGGATTTCGCTTGCGCTGGAAGAACTGAAAAAAAACGGTGCAATTCCTGAAAAAATTGCGGTTATCGGCTATTGTTTCGGAGGAACCGGAGCTTTGGAATCAGCGAGGGGAAATCTTCCTGTGGTGGGCGTTGTTTCTATCCACGGAAGCATCGGAAAAGATCAGGCAAGAAAAAACGGACCGATCTCGACAAAAATTCTGGTGGAAAATCCTGCCGATGACAGAGGGGTAAGTCCGGAAGATTACAATAATCTGGTGAAGGAAATGAATGATGGAAATGCGGACTGGCAAATCATCACGTATGCACATTCCAAACATACTTTTACCGATCCGAAATCGCCGGATTACAACGAAGTGATGGCAAAAAGAGCGTGGAATCACACGCTGATGTTTTTGAAAGAACTTCTGAAATAATATTATAATTTCCATAAAAAACGACCTCCAATTTTAGAGGTCGTTTTCTTTATAGTTCGCTTGTCGTGTTACAGTCAGAACACCAGAAATATTCGGTTTCTTTATCTTTAAGTTTTGTTTTTGTTTTCTTTCCACAATTTTCGCAGATGCATTCCTCACTTTCGTTTTCCTTTGCTTCATAATCACAATTGAAACAGCTCCAAACCGTTACATGAGACTTTCCGTTGATAAACCACGTAAAGGAATTTTCTTTACATTTAGGACAAATTTGTAGCGCCATACTTTATTCTTCTCTGTTTACAAGATCCATAGAAAAAGCAGGAAGGCAGATCGCAACGTATTCACATTCTTCGGAAAATGGGTTGCTGTACCTAACTCTTGCACCTTTTTCAATTAAAATACTTTGTCCTTTTTCTAAGACAACAATTTCGCCGTCAATTTCAAATTGTTTTTTTCCTGAAATAATTAAGGTGAATTCATCAAATTCGGGAGTCTGATGCGGCTCGCTCCAGTTGGGCGGTGCAACCATGTGTGCAATGGAAATATTGGAATTTCCTGTGGAATTTCCCCAGTGTTCTTCGATTAGTTTTCCGTCTGTGGTAGGAACAACGAATGGCGATTGCTGAATTTTATATTTCTTCATTTTATTTATTTTTTTATTTTTTTGAACAATAAGTAAACAAAGTTTTTTACTAGTGATCGCTTTTTAGTTTCACAAAGCCGTTTCACTTATAAAAACTCACGCAGATCAATAAGATCTGAATTGTTAAACTATAAATTTGTTTAAACTTAATAGCTATAACCATCGCAAAGATTTTATCTGCGATAAAATTAAGCATCAATCCTTATGAAAATCTTTGATTTTCTTGCGCCTTAAAGATTTGAGATTGATAAAAATCTTGCGTCTTTGCATTTTCCAACAAGAATATTTTTATTAAAAAAATTTAAACAAACTCCATATGTGAAATCAAACTTGTTTAAACTTTTTTACCGCAAAAGAAGCAAAAAATTTAAACACTTTAGTTTCTTAAGTTTAGTTTAATAGTTAAATAGAAAAAAAGTGCACCTAAGTTTTAAAAATCTTTGATTTTTATTCTTTTGAGCGCTTTGATTATTATGGAAATTCACTTTAACATTATCTTTTGTCCCTTTTGCGGTTTATTCTGAAATTAGCTTAAACAAGTTTTAAAAATGGTTCTCCTTTTTAATTTCGTATACAAAGTTAGTTCTCGTCGGTTCTCCGAAATACGCGACTTCCTGCTCTGCGATTTTCTTTCCGCCCAGTCTTTCCAAAGCAATCTGGGAACGGTAATTTTCTTTCCCGATATGAAAATGAACGGTATCTACAAACTGAAAAATGTAATCGAGCATTAATTTTTTAATCTGCGGATTGATTCCTTTCCCCCACGATTTTGTTCCGTAAAATGTGTAGCCGATAAAAATACGGCTTGTCTCTTCATCATAATCATAAAAACGACTGCTTCCTAAAACTGCTCTTGTTTCTTTCTCAATAATTTTAAAGGCGCCTTTGCTTTCTATTGCTCCTCTGAAAAAATTTTCGAAAACTTCTCTTTTGTAGCGGTGTTTATTGGGATGCTGCTCCCAGACTTTAGGATCGGAAGCCACTTCATATAAAGCCTCAAAATCCCCTTGTTGCAAGGGGATTAACTGATATTTTTCGTTTTCTAAAACAGTCTGAATAGAAAAGTTCATGTTTAGCCTTTTGTTTTTGCCGCGTCAGATTCTATCTTTTTGATTTCCTTCAACTTGTCTGCAATTTTACTTACGGCTTCCGGACTTGAAGGTTTTAAAGCGACTTCCGCCTGAGACATATCCCACTTTAACACAAGGTTGGCTGAGTTTTCGCCGGTAGGATTCAGAGTAATTTCGAACCATTCCTGCTTATCTGCTAATTTATTAACCGGAACGGTAACGTCTACAACGTCCTGTTTTGCATCATATGTATAGGCTCCCCATTGCTGGAAATCTTTGTTTAAAATTACTTTCCATTCTTTTTCTGTCGGAACGATGAATAATCCGTATGTTCCGGCAGGAACAATTTTTCCGCCGAAGTTCACAGACTGTCCGAAGGTAATTTTAGTGGATGAGTTGGCTCCCGCTCTCCAAACCTGTCCGTAAGGAACAAGTTCTCCGAAAATTTTACGTCCTTTCACACCCGGTCTTCCGTAATCGATCGTGATTTTAGACATTGAAAACTGCTGCTCTACTTTCTGGCGCGGACTTGCTGCCGGTACAGAATAATCCTGCGCAAAACTGAAAACTGAAGCTGATATACAAATCGCAAATAATAACTTTTTCACTTTTTTAAATTTTGCCTAAAATTACGAAATTGAATATAAAAATCATTTTCTGCCATGATAAAATTTGTTAAAAAAGCTTTTTCAACTCTTTGCTTAAATAGGCTTTTTATTGTTTCAACCGGTTTTAAATTTAACCATAAAAGAAACTAAAGATATTTTATAGAGCTATTTTCAGAATAATCAAAAGTTTAGATAAGTTTCAATCGTTAATGAAAATTAATTCGGCATTGCTTTCCATTTATGCAGAACGGAAGTATACAGATACATAAAGATGAATCCGCAGGCTAAAATAATATAGCTGAGATTGAATCCTAATGTTTTGATAATTGTCGGACAGTCATAAGACATGATATTGATCTGTTCACAGCTTTCTTCCTGATGGATATTAATGATAAAAAAGATCAGCAATACAAAAAGTACAAAACCATTCAAAGAGATATTGATAAGGATTGAAGCGATAAGTTTTTTAAGGCTTTTCATCATCACAATCGGAAGGAGTAAAATAGCCAGTCCTATGAAAAAAACAAAATAGGAAACAAAAAATTCAATTCCATTTCTTCCGCTCGAAGCAGAAAATAACACTGTTACCAGAACAACTGCCAAAAATAAAACGCCTGTACTAATCACACTGAAAAGAAGAGATTTAAGCCCTGTTATTCTGAAGCTGAAAATAATGGTAGCAAGGAAAAATGCGATCCAGATATAAATATGAATATTTTCTGAAAAGAAATCTGTAGATTTTATAAGATCCACATTATTCAGAAGATTCTGAAGGTTGTCTGAATAATAATAGTAATCGGTCGTGTTATTCTTAAAATATTCCGCCGGAGAAAGCTGATTATCAATATCCGGATTAAAGTCTCTGATCTGAACGGAATCATTTACCACTTCACCGTCAACCACTGCAGCCGCAGAATCTGTAACAGTTTTAGTGTATACATAATTTCCGTCTTCGTCCATTGGCGCATTATTTACATCATATTCTTCATCCGGAAGAGGTTTGTATTTTTTAATAAAATACCTTACGTTGAAATCATTGGGATGATAGATCATTTTCACCCAGCTTTTTGAATCTAGGTTATTCTTGATTCCGAATTTCTTCGAAATATCAAGAAAACTTTTCAGCAGCTTTTCAATTTCAGCAGGATTTTTTTTGTTCAGCAGATCCGTTGTAAATCTGTTGATTTCGAATCTCTTCTTTTTATAAGATTCTTTAATCGTCTGATTATATCCGTCATAAGGTTCTTCACCGGAATATTGCATCCTCAAATAATCCTTTCCTGAATAATCATCACTATAAAATACATCAGAAAAATTATAATACGTTAAATCCGTGGTATTGATGTAAGGTGACATATCCACTACATCTTTCTTGAAATAGTATGTTTTAGAACCTTTTTTATTTTCTTCATACGCCAGATTCTTTTCGGTTTCACCTGATGGGAAAAGGAAATCTCCGTATTTATCTTTTTTATAAACGGTTTTTGAATATAAGTTATAGAACTGATAAACTCTGTTATAGTACACAAAATATTTCTGATTCCGGTCTATTTTATTGATGTCGGTCTCGCAATACAGATCGTAAAACTTTGGAAAAGTTCTGTTATCCAAAGTATAATGCTCAAGATCCTGAGAAAGAAAAGCATTGGCTTTATTAATAACATTAATATTTTCAGTCATTTCCTGATCGGGATATTTGTTTTTGATAAACAATTTAAAACCCGTCATATAAGAAAAATAAAAAGTAGTACCTGCAAAAATAATAATGAAGTACTGAACAAACTGCAGGAACAATTTCCCTTTTGAAGAAGGATAAAAGTTTTTGAATGCGTTATTTTTAAACATCATAATCAGCCATCCCACCATCATGAGAACGGAAATAATGAGGTGGATAAAAATCATCCCTTCACGGAAATAATCATCTTTTACATTTATTTTCTGTAAAGAGACCGGATCTGCGTGAGAAATATAGCCTATGATAAAAAAGAAAACATGAAGAACTGCGCTCGCCAAGAGCATCCATACAATTCTGGTATTCCATACCGTTGGATATTTTTCGAGCAGATATTGGTTAAATTGATTTATTTTTTGCATTTTTTGTTGAATTTGAGAAAATTAGCTTACGAAAAACCTTCTGGTTGAGGAAGAAATATTACGGATGTACACCACATTCATTCTGGCATTTCCGAGCGCGGACATCACGGTATGGAACTCTGTATCTGTTGAAAAATGAGCAACATACACTCCTCCGTTGAAATTCAGTTTTTCAAGAGGGAAACCTTCAAATGCTTTTAATAAATCTTCTCTGGAATTTGTGGTATCAATTTCGATAATCAGTCCGTCGTTTTCTTCATTTACCAACTCAGAATTATCTTTGTACTGTCCGTTTTTCAGGAAAATAACTTTGTCTGATATTTTCTCTACTTCGTAAAGCTGCTGTGAACTCAAAATCAATGCAATAGGATTGTTAACCGAATTTGCAATCGATTTTAAATCTTCCAGAATAACCTGCTGCGCCAAAACATCCAGATTGGCAAGAGGTTCATCCAGTAATAAAATTTCCGGTTTTCTTAGCAGTGTTCTGGCTAATTCAAAACGCATTTTGTAGCCGGAAGAAAGCTCACTCCACTTCAGATGTTTGTAATTCCAAAGTCCGAGACGGGCAATCATCATTAAAGTTCGTGTTTCGTTTTCTTCCGGTTTCACGCCGTAATTTGCCAATACAAATTTCAGGTTGTCCTTTAAACTTCCGTACCATTTTGCAGTTCTCTGCGGAATGTAAACAAGTTTTGTACGGAGATCGTATTCATTTTTAGGCTCTTCATTGAAAGAATAATTCAGCTCTCCTTCATTGTGGGAAATTTCTTTTGCCAGAATTCTGAGTAAAGTTGTTTTTCCGTTTCCGTTTTCGCCTACCAAACCGTAAACCTGTCCTTTATTCATTTCCACAGAAACAGGACCCAGCGAAAAGCGGTTGCTTCCGTAGGATTTTAAAATATTTCTGGCTCTCAGTACAGATTTTTCCAGCGATTGTTCTTTTACCGGAATTTTTTCTATTTTCTGAAGAAGATTTTTTGATTTTTCGATGAGTTCCTCCGTGTACGAAGGAAACTGTTCTTTCCAGTCAGTTAATGCGACTGCTTCTTTGTAGATCTCCATATTCTGAGTATCCATCGCACAGTCCAGTAATTTTCTAAATCCTAAAACAGTATCTTTATTGTCGAAAAAATGATAGACTTCGGCTACTCTTTTCTGATGTTTCGTCATTTGGTTTCAGAGTTATTAATTTTCAGGTTTTAAAGATATAAAATTTCTTTTCTCCTCAATTCTTTTGGCTCAAATAAAAACTAATTTTATTTTTATGTAAAATTAGAATCAGATGTTCAAAATAATTTCATCGCTTTTATTATTATCTTTTTTATCAACCATTCAGGCTCAGGAAATCATTCCGTTCAGAATTACAAAGCATAACAACATCATTGTTAAAACTTTAGTAAATGACAAAGATTCTCTGGATCTGATGTTTCAGATTGCTATGGAAGATGCGTCCATTTCTCCGGACCGGAAAAGAAATGCAGATCATATTATTTTTAAAGATGAAATAAGCGACGGAAATACGATAAAAATCGGCAAAAAGAAATATGAAAATATTAGATTTTTCGATAATGAACTGACCGGTCATGAAGCAGACGGAAAAATCGGAACTGGGATTTTTAAAGGAAAAATTTTTAAGATCGATTACGATAACAGCAGATTTGTAGTATATGATAAAATGCCGGATTTAAATGGATATCAGTCAGTTCCATTACTTTTAAAAAATGAACAGCTTTTTATTCCTGCGAACAGTATCATTGAAAAGCAAAATGTAGAAGCCTATTTTCTCCTTCAATCCGGGTATTCCGGTGGGATTCTTTACAGCAATGAATTTACAGATGGCAAAGAACTCGACAAAAAGTTAAAAGTAACCGGCGAAAAAACATTGAAAAACTCAGCCGGACAAAGCGTTATCACCAAAAACGGAATTTTGCCTGTTCTGAAAGTGGGAAATTTTGTTTTAAAGGATGTTTCGGCAGGATTTTTCGCAGGCGAGCTTAAAATTCAGAAATCCAGCTATTTCGGAGCAGATTTATTGAGGAGGTTCAACTGGATTTTTGATGCGGAAAGGAATAAAGTTTATTTTAAACCTAGTAAATATTTTAAGAAAGCTTATTATAAAATGAATTAATATTTCAATTTAGAATCTATCACTATATAATTTTTAAATTGAAAACTCACATCCTGTCTCATTAAACGTGGTAAATTTACTTTTTTACGCACATAATCACTTTCATTTGGAATTCCCACGAATTTTCCTGTTTCATAAGCCAAAACAATGAAAGTTTTCCCTACGTAATCTTTCTGCATTTTCTTTATATCATCTAAAGAAAAGTCATGTTCAGCTTCTATTTTATAAAGTTTTTTATACAAACTAAAATCTTCCGTTGGAAATTCGCCGGAATCATCAATAAATTCCATTATAAAGGGCTTATCGACAGGAATATCATTAACTTCTATAATATTAATGAGATAACGTCCTTCCATAGCTTTCAATTTAAGATCTGTTCCGTCTACGATTTCTACTTTTAATTTTACTAAAGTTCCAAACGGATAATCGAGATTTTCTTTGATAACAGATGATGAATTGCTGATGTGGTTTTGTCCGAAATACACATTAGAAATCAAAACAGAAATAAAAAATAGAGCTGATAAAAAATACTTTTTCACAATCTTAAATTTATTGATTCAAATCTTTCTCCAACTTTTCCAAATATTGTGACCATGCACCGGAACAACCGCCAAAACATTCAAATTGCGGGATCAAGCCTTCATGCGTGAAAACAATTTTTGTTTTATCGGCTTCTTTGAAAATCTCAAAACAAATTTTTGTTCCGGTCCATTCGTCCATTTTGTTTACGAATGTGAGTTTGCTTTCGATCACTTCCCAAACAATTTTCTCGTAAGGACTTACTTCTATAAGTCGTTGCACGGTGTGATGAACTCCATCTCCGGCATCAAAAATAAATTCATCATTCCTATTTTCAGATTTTCCGGTAATGATTTCATTATGCAGACCAATCCACCAGTCTCGGGGATTGATTAAAGTACTGAAGATTTCTTCTGTGGATTTTAAAGTGGTGAAGGTGTAAGAGAAATTTTGTGTTGACATCGTTTTGTGTTTTTATGAATTTTCAAAATCATATATTTTTCTCAAAGTAGTTTTATCTGCAATCGCATTAAAAGCTATGTTTCCGTTAAATTCATGATAACCAAAAATATAGCTGTTTGATTTATCAATAACTTTAATTCCGTTAAATTTTTCTATTTTTTCAGGATTTTGCAATTCGGAAAAACCAAATGTAGTGATAAAATCACTCAATTTTTCGGCTTTTATGGAGACTGATTTTGCAAAGGGTTCTGATAGATATTTTTTATTAAAATCCACATCAACAGATAAAGTCTGAGGAAAATGACCGCCTGTTTCGGTATAAAAGAATTTGAGCTTTCCACATTTTTTACATTTCCACAAATCGGCGCCGTTCATCGGATAAGAGCCTAAAAAAATTTCTGAATCATCTGAAGATTTAAATTGCAGATAGCTTAAATATCCAAATTTACCGTCATAGACCTCAAAAATCTTTTCATAATCTATTAAAATATTGTGCTTACATTGAACATCTTTTATCGGATATTCAGCAAAAAATTCATTAATATTTTCCAAAACAAGTGAATCGGAAGCTTTATCTAAATTTTTATTTTCACTGCTATTCTTTAAAATTGACGTTATTAATTTTTTAAACATACCATTTTGTGATTATAGAAAATGATTAGCGAACTACCTAATTTTTTTGATGAAATTTGAACTAAAAATTGAAAAAAAAGTTTTTACATATATATATATCACAAAGTTTTCAAAATTCAGACATCACATTAGTCTTTTCCTCATATACTTTTGCGTAATGTAATATTACCTTTTTTGAGTTCTACTTGTTTATAGCTAAAATGATCAATGTAACCAAAATACCATTCTTTGTTTTCATAAACAAATGTCATAGGCTGTGGCAGAAGAGGTCTGTAATGATTTCCAACCTGAGGATATTTATAACTTACACCGATAAGCAATTCATCTCCATCTTCGGGATTGTAGTCAAAATCAAATTCAGCATTATTATTCAGAGCTTCCATAACAAATTCAGCGGTAAGGTCTTGATCAAGTTTTTCTGAAGGTCTAATAATCTGCCCCATAATTCTACGCTTTTCTTCAAATGTTAATTTCCGGACAGTTTTTTCTAATTTCCAATAATAAATCTGCTTATTATATTCTTCTTTATTGTCAAATATTTTAAACGATTCTATTTCTAAGTTTAGAATACTCTTTAATTCTTGTTCGTTACAGGTACAAAAAGTTATATATTTTTTATTCTCACACATAGTATTAGATTATGCTATAAAAATCTAATTTAAACATTTTATTAAAACAAAAAACCTCACAGGTTTTAAAAACCTGTGAGGTTTGATTTATATCATCCGTTAATAATCTAAAAATTACATCGTCTCCATTTTGAAACTCATGCTTTCGATTACTTTCAGGATGGCTTCTACTGTATCCATGGATGTTAAACAAGGAACACCGTTTTCTACGCTCATTCTTCTGATCTGGAAACCGTCTCTTTCCGACTGTTTTCCTTTCGTCATCGTATTCACAACATACTGTACTTTTCCTTTCTGGATCAGGTCAATCAGGTTGACACTCTCCTCCCCGATTTTATATCCGATTTTGCATGGAATTCCTTTTTCTTCAAAGAATTTTGCCGTTCCTTCCGTTGCCCAGATTCTGAAACCAACTTCATGGAATCTTGCTGCCAGATCAGCCGCTTCCTGTTTGTGTTTATCTGCAACCGTGAACAAAATTGAACCGTGCATCGGAACTTTTCTTCCTGCCGCAACCAATCCTTTGTATAATGCTTTTTCCAGTGTTGTATCTTTCCCCATTACTTCTCCCGTAGACTTCATTTCAGGTCCTAGAGAGATATCTACTTTTGTTAATTTTGAGAAAGAGAATACAGGAACTTTTACGAAAACCCCTTCTTTATTGGGAACTAATCCGCTTTCGTAGCCTAAATCTTTCAGTTTCTGTCCTAAAATTGCTTTTGTAGCCAGATTTGCCATCGGAACATCGGTAATTTTAGATAAGAAAGGAACGGTTCTCGATGATCTTGGGTTTACTTCGATCACATACACGTTTCCTTCGAAAAGTACATACTGGATGTTCATTAATCCGATCACATTTAATCCTTTCGCTAATCTTTTGGTGTAATCAACTAAAGTTTCGATTTCGCTTGGTGAAATATTCTGTGGAGGATACACTGCAATCGAGTCTCCGGAGTGAACTCCTGCTCTTTCGATGTGCTCCATAATTCCCGGAATGATTACCGTTTCACCATCGCAGATCGCATCGATTTCCACTTCTTTTCCTACCATGTATTTGTCGACCAAAACAGGATGTTCAGGGCTTGCTTCCACTGCATTTTCCATGTAGTGCGCCAGTTCTGTTTCCGTGTACACGATTTCCATGGCTCTTCCTCCTAAAACGTAGCTCGGACGAACCAACACCGGATAACCGATTTCGTTGGCAATTTTTATCGCTTCTTCTTTTGAAACCGATGTTTTTCCTAAAGGCTGCGGAATCTGCATTTCCTGAAGCGCTTTTTCGAACTTGTCTCTGTTTTCCGCTCTGTCCAGATCTTCCAGGGAAGTTCCCAGAATCTGAACTCCGTGAGCGGCTAATTTATCTGCCAAATTGATGGCTGTCTGTCCTCCGAACTGTACAACCACTCCTTTTGGTTTTTCCAGTTCGATGATGTTCATTACATCTTCTTCCGTTAAAGGCTCGAAGTATAGTTTATCTGAAATCGAGAAGTCTGTAGAAACGGTTTCAGGATTATTGTTGATGATAATCGCTTCGTAACCCATTTCTTTGATGGCCCAAACTGAATGCACCGTTGCGTAATCAAACTCAACACCCTGTCCGATTCTGATAGGCCCTGAACCAAGAACGATGATTTTTTCTTTATCTGAAACTACAGATTCGTTTTCTTCTTCGTACGTTCCGTAGAAATAGGGTGTTTCAGATTCGAATTCCGCCGCGCAGGTATCTACCATTTTGTATACCGGCATTACTCCGTTTTCTTTTCTGAAATTGAACACTTCACGCTCTGTTACGTTCCAGAGAACTGAAATATTTACATCTGCAAAACCTAGTTTTTTGGCTTCCAGTAAAATTTCTTTGCTGAATTTATTTTCTGCGATTGTCTTTTCGAAATCAATCAGTTTTTTGATTTTCCAGATGAAGAATTTATCAATTTTGCTCCATTCTACGATCTGCTCCCAGTCGTACCCTCTTCTTAAAGCATCTCCGATGATGAATAATCTTTCGTCATCACAAACTCTGATTCTTCTTTCAATTTCTTCAGCCGTTAAAGCTGCTGCCTGCTTAGTTTTTAAACCAATATGTTTAATTCCGGTTTCCAGAGAACGGATGGCTTTCTGTAAAGATTCTTCGAAATTTCTTCCGATTGCCATTACTTCACCCGTAGCTTTCATCTGGGTTGATAATCTTCTGTCTGCTGTTTCGAATTTATCGAAAGGGAATCTTGGGAATTTAGTGACTACATAATCCAAAGCAGGCTCGAAACAAGCATATGTTTTTCCTGTTACCGGATTCATGATTTCATCCAGCGTTAATCCTACCGCAATTTTCGCTGCGATCTTTGCAATTGGATAACCTGTTGCTTTTGATGCTAAAGCGGATGATCTCGAAACTCTTGGGTTTACTTCGATGATATAATAATCGAATGAATGCGGATCTAAAGCCAACTGTACGTTACATCCTCCTTCGATTCCTAATGCTCTGATGATTTTCAGTGAAGCATTTCTCAACAACTGGTATTCTCTGTCTGAAAGCGTCTGAGAAGGCGCCACAACGATTGAATCTCCTGTGTGAACTCCAACCGGATCTATATTTTCCATGTTACAAACCACAATGGCGTTGTCGTTTGCATCACGCATTACTTCGTATTCTATTTCTTTGAAACCTGCGATTGATTTTTCAATCAGACATTGTGTTACGGGACTGTGCTTCAATCCTAATTCAGCAATTTCTTTCAGTTCAGTTTCATTGGAAGCGATACCTCCTCCTGTTCCACCCATGGTGAAGGCAGGACGAACAATTACAGGATACCCGATTCTGTCGGCAAAATTTAATGCTCCTTCTACTGTGTTTACGATGTCAGATTCCGGAACGGGTTCGTTCAATTCTCTCATCAGTTCACGGAAAAGGTCTCTGTCTTCCGCTCTGTTGATGGCTGAAAGTTTTGTTCCCAACACCTCAACTTTGCATTCTTCCAAAATTCCTGATTTTTCCAATTCTACCGCCATATTCAGTCCGGTTTGTCCTCCAAGCGTTGGTAAAAGCGCATCGGGACGTTCTTTTCTGATGATGTGACTTACAAACTGAAGTGAAATCGGCTCGATGTATACTTTATCTGCGATTTCAACATCCGTCATAATGGTTGCAGGGTTTGAATTAATCAAAATTACTTTGTAGCCTTCTTCTTTTAAAGATAAGCAAGCCTGCGTTCCTGCGTAATCAAATTCCGCCGCCTGACCAATAATGATGGGACCTGAACCGATTACTAAAATTGTTTTTATGTCTGTACGTTTTGCCATTTTTCTTTTTAGATTGAGTTGCCAGAAGTTAGACTTTTAGCAATGTTTATTTAGATTTAATTTTTACACATTGTCATTCTCAGGAATCTGTTTTAATTATTGAGATTCTTCATTCCGCTTTCGCTTCACTCAGAATGACAAACTAAATGTTTTATTTATTTTTAAAATCCTCCATTAGCTGGATGAATTCATCGAACAAATAATTTGCATCTTCAGGACCTGGGCTTGCTTCAGGGTGATACTGAACGGAGAAACAAGGGTGAATTTTATGTTTCAGACCTTCGTTTGTTCTGTCGTTCAGTGCGATGTGTGTTTCTATTAAGTCTGTATTTTTTAAACTTTCCTGATCTACTGCGTAACCGTGATTCTGAGAAGTGATCGCTACTTTGTTTTTCTCTAAATCCAATACCGGGTGGTTTCCACCTCTGTGTCCGAATTTCAACTTGAACGTTTTTGCGCCACAAGCCAGACCAATTAACTGGTGTCCTAAACAGATTCCGAAGATCGGAACTTTTCCTAAAATTCCTCTGATCATTTCTAAAGCCTGTTGGTTATCTTCAGGATCACCGGGACCGTTGGATAACATAACTCCGTCCGGATTCATCAGTAAGATTTCTTCTGCGGTTACATCCTGAGAAACGACTGTGATATCGCAGTTTCTTTGGGATAATTCTCTGATAATTCCTAATTTGGAACCAAAATCTACCAACACTACTTTTAAGCCTCTTCCCGGATTTGCGTAAGGTGTTTTTGTGGAAACCTGCTGTACCTGATTTGTTGGGAAGCTGGTTGATTTTAATTCTGAAACTACTGTGCTTTCATCGGCATCAGCGTTTACGATTTTTCCTTTCACCACTCCGTGGTTACGAAGAATTCTTGTCAGTCTTCTGGTATCGATTCCTGAAATTCCTGAAAGGTTTTTCTTTTTAAATAATTCATCTAAAGTAATCTGAGTACGGAAATTGGATGGCAGATCACAAAGTTCTTTTACAATAAGCCCTTTGATTGCCGGTTCAATACTCTCATAGTCATCTCTATTAATTCCATAGTTTCCGATAAGCGGATAGGTCATGCAAACAATCTGACCGCAATAAGACGGATCAGAGATCAATTCCTGATACCCTGTCATTCCGGTATTGAAAACCACCTCTCCCGCAGTTTCCAATTCTGCTCCGAAACCTTCTCCGTGAAACACTTCACCGGACTCCAGTATTAACTTTTTCTTCATTTTCTTTATTTAGATTTTCTTTTTTATTAACAGGTCGCCTCTACGAGGCTTGGATAATCTTTATCTTTTTTGTTTCCAAGGGTTTTACCCATGGCTATTAACAGATCGCCCTTTCAGGGCTTTGATTATCTTCTTTTTCTTGTTTCCATGGGTTTTACCCACGGCTATTAACAGATCGCCCTTTCAGGGCTTGGTCATCATCTTTTTTTCTTTTCCATGGGTTTTACCCACGGCTATTGTTGTTTGACCCTTTCGGGTCGGCTTACTACTTGATTCTTTTTACTTTTAGCTTGGCTCTTTTTATTTTTACCTTGGTTCTTATTTAAAAGTATAACCTTGTTTTTCTAAGGCTTCTTTTAAGATTGCCATTCTTGCGAAAACACCGTTCTGCATTTGTTTGAAAACTCTTGAGCGTTCGCATTCTACCAAATCATCATCAATTTCCACTCCTCTGTTAATGGGTGCAGGATGCATGATGATGGCTTCTTTTTTCATGGCTTTTTCCCTTTCTTTGGTTAAGCCATATTTTTTGTGATATTCTGAAGCGGAGAAACTCATTTTAGCATCGTGTCTTTCGTGCTGGATTCTTAATAACATCAGAACATCTACATCATGAATCATTTCATCAATATTCAGATAAGTTCCGTTGATTAAGGCTCCTTCATCAAACCACTGTTCCGGTCCTGAGAAATATACTTTTGCGCCTAACCTTCTTAATGCTTCTGCATTGGAGTTGGCAACTCTGCTGTGTTTTACGTCTCCAACGATTCCTACTTTTAATCCTTCAAATTTTCCGAATTCCTGATAGATCGTCATTAAATCCAGCATACATTGTGAAGGGTGGTTTCCTGTTCCGTCTCCTCCGTTGATCACCGGAATTTTTATATTTTTCAGTTCATCGAAATACCGGTCTTTCTTATCTCTGATTACGACAAGATTTACGCCCAGACTTTCGATGGTTTTAACCGTATCATAAAGACTCTCTCCTTTGTTTACGGAACTGTGGGAAGCATCGAAAGGAACGACCTGCAATCCTAATTTTCTTTCAGCAATATCAAAACTTGTTTTCGTTCTTGTACTGTCTTCGAAGAAAAGATTGGAACAGAAAACTTCTCCTTCAATTTTGGCAGTTTTCCCGTTCGCAAAAGCCAATGCTTCTGTTACTATACTGTTGATTCTCTCGTTGCTTAGTTCTGTAATCGTAAACATATTGTCTTTAAATTTTTTACAAAAAAAAAGCGAAGAAAATATCTTCGCTTAAAATAAATAAATATCGTAAAGGGCGTCTACGCCCGGTAATTCTAATGATATAAATACTGTGTTATTCATTAGGTGCAAAGATATAACAATTCTGTAAACTGACAAAATGAAAATTGAATTTATAAAAAAACCATCATTTTTTACTGGCTGAATCTGATAAGTAATAGTGCCAAAGTATCATTGTAGCAACAGATCTGAGCGGTTTCCACTCTTCACTGATTGTTATGATTTCTTCTCTGGATATTTTCGGAGGCAATTCTCTAATTTTTTTTAAAGCATTTACTACGGCAAGATCTCCGATAGGAAAAATATCGGTTCGTTGCAGAGCAAGCATAAGATAAATGTCGATCGTCCAGTTTCCGATGCCTTTCAGCCTGATTAATGTTTCTCGAATTTTTTCATCAGACATTTCCTGAAATTTCTCAAGATTGATTTTTCCTTCCAGAATTGAATTTGCCAGACTTTTGATATATGTATTTTTCTGTCGGCTTACATAGCATTCTCTCATTTCAGCATCCGTAAGACTAAGAATTTTTTCAGGAGTGATTTCTGTAATTTTTTCTTTCAGTTTATGTAATGCGGCTAAGGCTGAAGCGAGAGAAACCTGCTGTTCCAGAATGATATGAACAAGGGTTTCAAAAGTATTTTCTCGGTTCCACATCGGAGGATAACCATGATTTTCGATAATTGATTTTAAATCCTGATCACAATTCGCGAGAAAATCACACATCTCATGAAAATTTGAGGTATTGAAAGTCAGTATTTCATCAGTAATGTCTTTTGCGTTTTGTTTTACAATCTTTATCATTAAATTTGTTTACACTTTTTTACCACAAAAGATTTAAACACTTTAGTTTCTTAAGTTTAATACTTAATTGAAAAAAGAGTATATAAGTTAAAAAAATCAAATATTTTTTCTCTTTGCAGACTTTTGAAATACTTTAAATAAATCCAATAAAGTCCTTTGTATCTTTTGTGGTTAAATTTAAAATTAGTACAGCGGAAATTATTTCCCGGTCTCCATGTTTTTTAAATCTGTTATAGATTTTATTTTTAGCTGATTTGCCTGTTTTCTTCGCATAACGAGCGCATACGCATTGTTAAATCCAATCGGTTTCAGCCAACGGATCTTGTATTTTTTGATGAATTCATTTTGTACAAACTGATAGGTAAGATCTGAATTTTTGGTAACATTCTCAATCGTTTTATGATCCGGAGTGAGCAGAACCAGCAATCCGGTACCTGTATATTCCGGGTAAAAATCCACAGCATCATTCATTAAAGCATCAAAACAGATTTTTGTTCCGCCTAATCCTGTTTTGGTTTCAACTTTATAGTTTGTGTTTCCTTCGATAAGCATTCGGTAGATTTCGGCAAGAATATATTGTTCTCCAAAAATTTTTGATCCGATCCGGACGGTTTGATTTCCTGCTTCTTGAGGTGCTTTGTACAAATTATTCCTGATTAAAAATTCTTTTGCTACTTTTTCAGGAACCTGATGAAGATAATCTGTCTGATAGTTCAGTTCGGTCATCACGGAATCATTAATTTTTCCTGAAAGAAGATTGAGCGTTTTTTCGAGATCAGGATATTTCTGCAACGTTTTTTCTTTAATAATAGGAGCTGCGAAGTAAGGCGGAAATATTTTTTTATCATCATTCAGAACCAAAAGATCGTATGCTTTTATTCTTCCATCGGTAGAATATCCACTGATAAGGTCTAGTTTGCCTTCATACAGAGCTTTGTACATGAGAGCGTCATTAACAACCGAAGGATTGACATCCAGCTGATAAATCTTTTTTAAGCCGATATCTCCATCTTTTCTTCCCATAAATTCAGGGGTAAAACCTGCTTTTAATTGGGTTGATGAGTTTTTATTCCAAAAATAAATTCCTCCTGCAACAATCAGCAGTAAAGGAATAATCCATATCATTTTTCTGATTGTACGGTATTCTGATTTCTGAATAAAAGCAATTATCTGATCTACAATAACCGCCAGTAAAGCTGCCGGAATTGCTCCTGCAAGAATCATATTGGAATTGTTCAGGGAAATTCCGCCAAAGATAAATTCTCCCAAACCTCCCGCTGCAACAAAAGAAGCCAATGTTGCGACTCCAACGTTGATTACTGCGGCAGTTCTTATTCCGGCAACGATAATAAGCATTGCTAAAGGTAATTCTACTTTCAGAAGTAATTGGCTTTTTGTCATTCCCAAAGATTTTGCCGCTTCAATGATATTGTCATTTACTCCCGAAATTCCTGTATATGTATTTCGGATGATGGGTAATAAAGCGTAAATTAACAGTGCGACAATGGCGGGTTGCGGCCCGATTCCGAAAACGGGAATCATAAAACCGAGCAAGGCAATGCTTGGAATGGTCTGTAAAATTCCGGCAACCGTTAAAACCGGAGTGGCTAATTTCTTTTTCCGGCTGATGAGAATTCCCAACGGCAAACCGACAGCAATTGCCAACAACAGGGCTATAAAGGTTAATCCCAAATGCTGGATCACCTGAATATAGATTTTGTGTTGCTGCTCAACAAGAAACTGCCATAAACTTTGCTGCATCAGGTCAACTGTTTTTGTCGGAATTCATTAAAAGAAGCCGTAATTGTGTTGTAAAGTTCAGCATCTCCGGAATTTGTACTGAGATCCTGCAAAACATTCCAAATATTCTGATCTTCATCAAATCTTTTTTCAGAAACATTTTTAAATTGGAGATCTGAAATTTTCGTGATTTGATATTCTAATGTTAAACGGTTATTGGCAAAGAAATTTTTCACAAAATCATTCGCAGGACGGTAAATCATTTCTTTCGGAGTTCCAATCTGTATTATTTTTCCTTTATCCATGAGGCATATTCTGTGTCCCAATTCGAAAGCTTCAGATACATCGTGGGTTACCAGAATGATGGTTTTATTTTTAAACTCGTCCAGCGTTTTAAACTCATTATGAATCTCGGATTTCGTCATATTATCCAATGCTCCGAAAGGTTCGTCCATCAGTAAGACCGGAGTATTGGCGATTAAAGCTCTGGCTATTCCGACGCGCTGCTGTTGTCCGCCGCTTAATTCATGGGGAAATCTGTTTAAAACATCATCAGATAAATGTAATTTCTGAATAAGCTCCTCCGTTCTGTCTTTAATCTGCTTTGAGTTCCATTCTTGAAGTTTCGGAACGACGGCGATATTTTCTGCAACCGTATAATGGGGAAAAAGCCCTGAATTCTGCATGACATAACCGATTCCCATTCTCAGTTGCTCAACGTTATGATCCTTGATATTTTTACCATCGATTAAAATTCTTCCCGAATCTGATTCAATAAGCCGGTTGATCATTTTTAAAGTTGTTGTTTTTCCGCAGCCGCTTGTTCCCAGCAATACCAGAAGTTCCTTTTCATGGACAGCAAAGGAAATATCGTCCACTGCGGGACGATTTTTAAAACTTTTAGAAACAGATTCTACCGTAATCATCAATGGGAATTATTTAGCCAGTCGGATTCCCGTAAACTGCCATTGCAGTGATGTGGGAAAGAAATTTCTGTATGTTTTCCGGCTGTGTCCTTTTGGTGTTGCTAATGAAGCGCCTCTTAATACCGTTTGATTGACCATAAATTTTCCGTTATACTCTCCTACTGCTCCTTCTTCTTTTGCAAAGCCGGGATACGGAAGATAAGCACTTCCTGTCCATTCCCAGCGTTTTCCCCAGTCAAATTTTCCGGAAGCGACTTCCCATTCCGCTTCGGTAGGTAAACGCATTCCTTTCCAAGAGGCAAAAGCCGATGCTTCAAAAAAGTTGATGTGACAAACGGCTTCGTCGGGAGTGATTTCTTTCAGACCGTTCAACGTGTACTGCATCCATTTACCCTCAATAAAATGCCAGTATAAAGGAGCTTTTGCATGATTTTCTTTCACCCATTCCCAACCTTCCGCATGCCAATGTCTGAAATTTTCATATCCTCCGTCATTCATAAATTCCAGATATTCTGAATTGGTTACCAATCGGTTTGATATTTGGAAATCATTGAGATATACTTTATGTCTGTTCAGTTCGTTATCAAAACAAAATCCTTCTCCTTCAAATCCTATTTCATAAATTCCTTCCTTAAAAGAAAGCATTTCAAGATTCTCAGGTTCTGATTTTTCTAACGGAAAATTTTCGTTGTAAGCGGGAAATAAAGGATTGTGACCGAGAATATATTTGATATCGGTTAATAATAATTCCTGATGCTGCTGTTCGTGGTTTAAACCTAATTCAAACAGTTTTTGAAGATCATCGGATAAGTCGTTGTTTAAAAGAAAAATTTCCATCTGTTCATCGACATATTTCCGATACTGAAAAATATCTGCAACCGAAGGCCGGCTTAAGTTTCCTCTGTCTGTCCGGATTACTCTTGCCCCAATGGTTTCGTAATAACTGTTGAAAACGAAATTATATTGGGGATTAAACACCTCATAACCATCAAGATTCGGGATCAAAATAAAGGTCTCAAAAAACCATGTGGTATGTCCTAAATGCCATTTTGGCGGACTTACATCTACAACAGGCTGAACTACAAAATCTTCTGTTTCAAGCGGTTCGCATATTTCCACAGACCGCGCTCTGATTCTGCAATAATTCTCAAGCAACTGTTTTTCTTTGACTAGTGTATTCTGTTCGATCATCGTTTTAGCTTTTAATTTAAATTAGACTTTCCAGATCGCATCCACAAACCAGCCTTTGGTGTCCGAAATCTGTTTTAACGGTTTAAAACCTGTTTTTCTTGCCATTATATCGACTTCTTTTTCCGAATATTTCTGAGAAATTTCCATATAAATGGCTTCATTTGCCTTAAAGTTTACCTCTTCCTCTTCAATATGTACCGACTGATCTTCCAGACTGATCAGGTAACTTCTGCAGGCTCCGGAAAGCGGATCGTAAGTTTGGTAATGTTTGAACTGATTCGTTTTAAAATCTGCATCCAGCTCTTCATTAATTCTGTCTAAAAGATTAAGGTTGAACGATGCCGTTATTCCCGCTTTATCGTTATAGGCAGCAAGAATGGTGTGTGGATTTTTCTTCAGATCAAAACCAATGAGAAGAATATCATCCGGATTGAGTCTCGATTTCAATGCATTACAGAACTGATAGGCTTCTTCAATTTCCATATTTCCAATATTCCCTCCTAAAAAAAGAATGACTTTTCTACGGGAAGAAATTTTGTTTGCTTTATCGAGCATTTCAAAGTATTCTCCATTGAGCCCCGTCATTTTAAGCCCCGGAATTTCAGATGTAAGATTTTCCTCCAAAACAGAAATAATATTTGCCGAAATATCAATCGGCATATAAGTAAAATCTGCGTTTTGCTTTACAAGATATTCAAGCAGATGAGAGGATTTTGTAGCATCTCCCGCTCCGAGTTCCACCAGATCAAAAGGTTCGTCGAATGCTCGTATCGCATTTGCGAGTTCCCTCTTTTTTCCGGTAAAGATTTCAAGTTCGCAATCGGTGAGATAATATTCCGGCATATTCATGATCTGCTGAAAAAGATCGTCGCCTTTTTTATCGTAGAAATATTTGGATAATAAATGTTTAGGCTCCTCTTTCAGTCCGTTTAAGATTTCATTTTTAAATTTATGATGGGTATTGTAATCAGCCAATGAAGTTATTGCCGTAGTCGTATTTCGGTTCATATTAATCTGGATTTCGTATGCAGATTATAGCAATTAGTCTGCCATTGAACAAAACAGATGTTAATATTCGGGCTGTATATCAAAAGGTTTTGGGTTTATAAAACAAAATTTTAGTTTTAATTTTTATAAAATTGTATATTTACGATTCAAAATCGACTATATGGATTTAAAAGACAGGATGATTCTCAGTATTATTCAGGAAGATTCTACACTTTCGGTGAAAGAAATTTCAGAAAAAATTGGTCTTACTTTCACTCCGACGTACGAACGCATCAAGCAACTGGAGAAACAGGGAATTATTGAGAAATATGTAGGTCTTTTAAACCGTGAAAAACTAGGCTTAAATATTGTGGTTTACTGCAATGTGCGTCTTAAAGAACAGTCTAAAAAAGTTCTGGAAACATTTGAGAAAAACATCATGCAGCATGATGAAGTTCAGGAAATCATCAGTCTTTCCGGTGAATATGATTACATGCTGAAAATTATCGCAAAAGACATTAATTCTTATAATGATTTTACGGTGAATGTGATTTCAAACATACCGAATATCGGGCAATATCACAGTTCTATTGTCTTGCACGAGGTGAAAAAGTCTACGAAGTTTAAGATTGATTTGGATTGAAAAACTTTTGTAATTTTGTTCAACAATAAAAAATTAGTCTTATTAAAATGGCAAAAAGAAAAAAATCTATTTGGTTAAGTTTTGATTTTGGTTTAAAAGGAAATTACGCATCATTATTTACGTTTTTAGACAATAATAAAGCTATTGATTGCGGAAATGGATTAGCATATTTCGTGTATGATAACGAAAACATGCTTCCTGTCGAGGAATTAGTTACGCATCTAAAATCTGAATTAGAAAGACTTGTACAACCAACTAATAATGATCGAATCTATGTAATATATAGAGACGATGAAAAAGGTAGTGTAAAGGGCAATTTTTTATTTGGAAATAGAAAAACTCCTGCCTGGAATGGTTATTCAGACATTGCTAATGAACTAAATGAGGATGAAGCCTTTTAAATATGCCAAAAGCAAAAATATTAGTAGATTCCTGCTTTTGGATTGCACTCTATTCTCCCGAAGAAACCGAAAGACATCAACGAGCACTTCAAATCGTTGATGACTTGGAGAACAATATTGTTCTAATTCCATGGCCCACATTGTATGAATTTGTAAATACCCGTTTAGCAAGAAGAAAGGAAAACTTATATGCTTTTGAACAGTTTTTACTGAAACCAAACGTAATAAAAGTATCTGATGAAAAATATAAGGAAGCCGCATTGGAAAATGTATTTACATTAAATCTTAGTAGAACAGCTTCAATAAGTTTGATTGACGAAGTACTGAGATCAATGATTATGGATGATTCTTTTACAATTGATTACATTGTCACATTTAATAAATCTGATTTTGAATATCCTTGCCAAATTTCAAACGTAATAATTCTAGAGTAACTTCGTAAATTCATTAAAAACAGAATACCAAATGTCTGTTTAAATTTGTTATAAAATATAAAGTTCATTAATATAATTTTACTTGAAAAGCAAGAAACTCATCCCAACAACTTATTTTTCAGTTTATTAAACTGATATTCTATTTTATCCAAACACAAATTCCCGATACTTCCCTGATGCGTATGGTTTAAATTTCCAATTTCAAAATCGAACGCATTATTTTCAATCTCCTGTCCTACTTTTACATAAGCATCCCGAAATGAACTTCCGTTTTTGACTTCTTCATTAATTTTCTCTACGCTGAAGAGATATTTATATTTTTCATCCTCCAAAATCCCGTCTTTCACCTGAATATTGGGTAATGTATAATTTAAAATTTCCAGACATTCTTTTAAGGAATCAATCGCAGGAAAAAGGATTTCTTTCGTAAGCTGCATATCTCTGTGATAGCCTGAAGGAAGGTTATTCGTGAGTAAAATAAACTCATTCGGTAACGACTGTATTCTGTTGCAGCGCGCACGAACCAACTCGAAAATATCAGGATTCTTCTTGTGAGGCATAATGCTGCTTCCTGTAGTAAATTCCTTCGGAAAGCTGATGAAATCAAAGTTCTGGCTTAAATACAGACAAACATCATAAGAGAATTTTCCTAATGTTCCGGCTAAAGTTGCCATTGCCATCGACAGCATTTTTTCAGACTTCCCACGCGTCATCTGAGCATACACGGAATTGTAATTCATCGATTGAAAGCCCAAATTGTATGTTGTACTCTCACGGTCAATCGGGAACGATGAACCATAACCTGCCGCAGAACCCAATGGATTTTTATTGATAATATTTTTAACTGAAAACAACATTTCAATATCATCCAACAATGCTTCTGCATAGGCTCCAAACCATAATCCAAATGAGGAAGGCATTGCAATCTGTAAATGTGTATATCCTGGAAGCAGAACATTTTTATGCTGTTCCGCTAATTTGATTAATATTTGGAAAAACTCATCCGTTAACGCTGTAATTTCACGGATTTCGTCCAATAAATACAATTTGATATCCAGTAAAACCTGATCGTTTCTGGAACGTGCCGTGTGAATTTTCTTTCCGGTATCACCTAATTTTTCAATTAAAATTGATTCAATCTGGGAATGAATATCTTCCGCATTTTTATCGATTTCAAAGATTCCGTTTTCAATATCTTCTAAAATTTTTGCTAAAACAAACAACATTTGCTCTGATTCTTCAACAGAAATAATTCCCACTTCCGACAACATTTTGCAGTGCGCCATTGAACCTTTGACATCGTATTTTGCCAGACGTTCGTCAAAATCAAGATCTTTCCCGACTGTGAATGTATTGACTAATATATTGGTGGCTTTATCGTCTTTCTGCCATATTTTTTTCATAAAAATTTCTTTTTTGATGGAAGATGGAAGTTGGGTGACGGATGTTTATAACCAACTGTTTTATCTTCCTTTATTAATTTGATTTTATCATTCCGACGAAGGAGGAATCTATCTAAATTTAAAGATTCTTCAATCCACTTCGTTTCTTTCAGAATGACATAACTGAATATATTTCTTTTATGTTTTCTTTTGTCTTGAAACAAAAGAAACAAAAATTCAAGACTGGAAACTTTCGCTAAAAAATATTTTTATTCTCTAAAAATCCCAAAACTCGTGCGAATTGAATATTCGTTCTTCGATTTGATATTTCCGTCGCACTCAAACAGTGGGATTTTTTTAACGTTCATAAAATTATTTTTCTTAACGCTCCATTTTCCTAGGTCGATATTTTTATGCTTCATAAACTTCCATCATCCCTCTTCCAGCTACAAAACTTTCTCTAAAATTTGAATATAAATCTCAATCCCCTCTTCTATTTCCTTTATATAAATGTATTCATCCGCGGTGTGAGAACGGGTACTGTCTCCGGGACCGAGCTTTACGGAAGTACAGGGAATGATTGCCTGATCCGATGATGTTGGGGAACCGTACGTTGTCCTTCCCACTGCTAATCCTGCCTGTACAAAAAGATGATCCATTTCAATTTTTGAAGAATTCAGCCTGAAAGATCTTGCCGTTAAAGTAGATTTCATCTGAGACTGGATGATTTCAAATGCTTCTTTATTAGAATATTCATCCGTAACTCTTACATCTAAAGTGAAAGTACAGGATTCCGGAACGACATTATGCTGAACTCCCGCGTGGATTCCTGACAAGGTAATTTTAACTTCACCCAAATAATCCGAAACTTTTGGAAATTTGAAATTTAAAATACGCTGCAAATCTTCCATGCATTTCACAATCGAATTATCATTGTTCGGATGAGCGGCGTGAGAAGGAGTGCCTTTCATTTCACCGTCAATTACCAAAAGTCCTTTTTCTGCAATCGCCAGATTCATCTGCGTGGGTTCTCCTACAACGGCGAGTTCAATATTCGGTAATTGGGGGAAAAGCGCTTCAATACCGTCAAAACCTGAAATCTCCTCCTCTGCCGTCAAAGCAATAACTAAATTATATTGTAAATTTTCTTTTTCATAAAAATGTAAAAAAACCTGCGCCATAGAAACCAATGATGCTCCCGCATCATTACTTCCCAATCCGAATAATTTTCCGTCTTTTTCAATCGGAACAAACGGATCTAAAGTATACGCTTTGTTCGGTTTTACGGTATCATGATGGGTATTCAGCAAAATAGATGGCTTGAAAACATCAAAATTTTTGTTTACCGCCCAAATGTTATTTTTAAAGCGTTTTGTCGGAATCTGATGTTTTTTGAAGAAATTTTCAATTTCCACCGACGTGTTAAATTCGTCTTTGCTGAATGACGGAATTTCAATCAGCTTTTTTAATAATTCAACCGCGTTATCCCGCAATTCTTCTTTGCTATAAACAGATTTCAGTTCCTGCATGATGGTTTTCTATATGGTTTTTCAGTTCGGTTTCTTTAATTAAGAATACCTTATTGACATTATTTTTCACTGCTCCTAAAGCATTTTCCAGTTTAGGAAGAATTCCTTTGTGAAGTTTTCCGTCCTCTTTTAAGGTTGAAAATTCGTCTTCGGAGATATTTTTAATAACCGATTCCGGATTGTTCACATCTTCCAAAACTCCTTCTTTATCAAAGCAGTACAGCAATTCCACATCATATTTTACGGATAAAGCCTGTGCAATTACCGAAGCAATAGTATCTGCATTGGTATTGAAAAGGTGTCCTTTTTTATCGTGGGTAATTGCCGAAAATACAGGAACCAGTTCCAGTTTCAGCAATTTTGAAATTAATTTTCTGTTCACGCTTTTTTCGGTGATATCTCCCACAAATCCGAAATCTATTTCGGCGTGTTCTCTTTTTTTGGCTTTAATTAAATTCGCATCTGCTCCCGAAAAACCAATGGCTTTACATTTCTTCTGCTGAAGTTTTGCCACAATATTTTTATTGATTCCTCCCGCGTAAACCATTGCGACAATATCCAACGTATCTTTATCGGTTATTCTTCTTCCGTTTACAAGTTTTTGCTCAATTCCCAGTTTATCGGCTAAAGTTGTTGCCAGTTTTCCTCCTCCATGCACCAGAATTTTCTTTTCCTGAATTTCTGCAAACTGCTCTAAAAACTGTTCTAACAATTCCTCGTCATCAATTAACGCTCCGCCAATTTTTATGATGTATAATTTTTCTTTCATTGTATATACTTTTTGGAAAGCCTTGTCAAGTTTTGCAAGGGGAAACCTAACAGGTTTTAAAAACCTGTTAGGTTTGATTTATTAAGAATTCAATTCATCCAAAATTTCTGAAAACACTGCCTGTGCAGAGAAAATCCGGTTTTTTGCCTGCTGATAAATGATTGAATTTTCACCATCCATCACCTCATCGCTCAACTCTACATTACGGCGAACCGGAAGACAGTGCATCACTTTTGCCTGATTGGTATTTTTCAGTTTTTCGTTCGTGAGCATCCAATTGTCTTTTACTTCAGGCATTGCTGCATAATCATCAAAAGACGACCAGTTTTTAACATAGATAAAATCGGCATCTTTCAATGCTTCTTCCTGATCATGAATAACTTTCACATCTTTTGTAAAGTTTTTATCTAAATCATACCCTTCCGGATTGGCGATGACAAAATCTACATCCATTTCCTGCATCCATTCTGCGAAAGAGTTTCCAACCGCATGAGCAATCGGCTTGATGTGAGGCGCCCAGGTTAAAACCACTTTCGGTTTACGGTTTACACTGAGCTTGTCGAAGTGCCAGTTTTCGGTAATGGTGATGCAATCTGCCAGACTTTGCAAAGGATGACGTGTCGCAGATTCCAAAGAAATAACCGGAACTTTCGCATGCTGCTCAAACTGGCTTAAAATGCTTTCGTTCACATCATCTTCCTTGCTTTTCATTCCTGCGAAACAGCGAACTGCAATAATATCGCAATATTGATTCAACACTTCGATTGCATCTTTGATATGTTCTACCGTATCTCCGTTCATCACTGCACCATCCGCAAATTCTAAGTTCCAAGCTTCCTGAGCTGCGTTTAAGGTTAAAACATTTAAACCTAAATTCTGAGCCGCAATCTGACTGCTTAAACGGGTTCTTAAACTTGAATTTAAAAAGACAAGTCCTATTGTTTTTCCTTTTCCTTTTTCGGGTTCCGAAAGAGGGTTTTCTTTAATTTGTAGAGCTTTTTTTATGATTTGCTGTAAGTTTTCAACATCGCTTACAGAGGTGAATTTTTTCATTTTGAATTGTTTTTTTTACCGCAAAAGTTTTAACACATAAGTCACATTAGATTTAAGTTCAAAAACTTTGAAATATTAGAACACATAAGTTGAAAATCTTTGATTTTCCCCATGTTCTTTAAATCTTTAGACTTGTAGTTAGTTAATTTTAAAAATTTTATCTCCATATCATTGGAGCTTTAACGCTATGAATCGTTACGTTTTTTTTATTTAACTTGAAAATATTTTCGTTCGCAAGGGCGTTTTACTCAGCAATTGAAAGTTGTGTTTGTCATTCTGACGAAGGAAGAATCTAATAACATTATAAAAGAGATTCTTCACTACACTTCTGAACTTCGTTCGTAAACCTTCAGTTTATGTTCTGAATGACAGACCACATAATTTTCACAGCTTAAATATTCTCCAATACTTCTTTCAAAGCATTAATGAATAGATCCGTTTCTTCCTTTTTAATATTAAGTGCCGGAAGAATCCTTAAGACCGCTTTATCATTAGAGTTTCCTGTGAAAATATGATGATTGTACAAGAGGCTGTTCCTCACTTCCGAGCAGTCTCTGTCGAGTTCAATCCCAATCATCAAGCCTTTCCTTCGGATGTTTTTGATATGTGGAAAATCCTTAATTTCATTTTCAATATATTCGCCCATTTTCTGAGCATTTTCGATAAGATTCTCATCTTTCATGACGTCTAAAACCGCAATTGCCGCTACACAAGCTAAGTGATTTCCGCCAAAAGTAGTTCCCAATAAACCGTTGCTTGCCTGAAACTTCGGATGAATTAAAACGCCACCAATCGGGAAACCATTTCCCATTCCTTTTGCGGTGGTAATAATATCTGCTTCAATCCCAAATTCCTGATGGGCAAAGAAATAACCGCTTCTTCCGTATCCCGACTGAACTTCATCCAAAATCAAGACAGCATTGTATTTTTCGCACAATTCTTTGATTTTAGTTAAAAATTCAACTGTTGGAATCATAATTCCGCCCACTCCCTGAATTCCTTCAATGATGACGGATGAAAGTTCATTTCCCTGTTTTTCAAAAACTTCTTCAAGCTGTTCGATATTGTTCCATTCAGACTTAATGAATCTTTCATCATAATTTACCGGAGCTACAATTTTAGGATTGTCCGTCACCGAAACGGCTGCAGAAGTTCTTCCATGAAAGGAACCTGAAAAATATAGCACTTTGTTTTTTCCGTTATGAAATGAAGCCAGCTTTAAGGCATTTTCATTGGCTTCTGCTCCTGAATTGCACAAGAATAAATTGTACTCTTCCAAGCCTGAAAGTTTTCCTAATTTTTCAGCCAGTTCAGTCTGTAACTCGTTCTGGACCGAATTTGAATAGAAAGATATTTTATCTAATTGATTTTTTAACTGAGCTTGATAATGGGGATTGTTGTGACCGATGGAAATCACCGCATGACCTCCGTAAAAATCAAGATATTTTTCTCCTTTATCATCCCAGAGAAATGATCCCTGTGCTTTTACCGGATTAATATTGAATAATGGATATACGTTGAATAAATTCATTTTTTTTGTTTTAATTAATTTCTTTTGTCTTGAAACAAAAGAAACAAAAGTTCAAGACTGGAAACTTCCGCTAAAAATTTAAATTAAATCCTAAAATTCCCAAAACTCGCACGAATTGAAGATTTGTTCTTCGACTGAAAATTTGCCTCGTGCTCAAACAGTGGGAATTTCTTAACGGATTAAATTTCAATTTTCTTAACGCTCCATTTTCCTAAGTCGGTTTTGATTGAGTTGTAAAAATTCACGATTGACCTATTGACTATTCACGTTTAAAACGCTGTCGCTTTCAAGTTTAATCCTAAATTTTCTTCCCAGCCCATGGCGATATTCATGTTTTGAACTGCCTGTCCGGAAGCGCCTTTCAACAAATTGTCAATCGCTGAGTGAATGACCGCAACATTCCCACATTTTTCAATCTGTATCACACAGCGATTGGTATTGACAACTTGTTTTAAATCAATTGCTTTTTCGCTTACCTGTACAAAAGGTTCATCTGCATAAAAATCTTCAAACAACTGATAAATCTCTGAAAGTTCTAAATCTGTTTTCACGGTAGAACTTGTAAAAATTCCTCTGGCAAAATCTCCTCTCCATGGAACAAAATTCAGACTGATTTCATTGGTATTAAAAGAAACTAATTGGTGTAAAATCTCATCCACATGTTGGTGTGTTAAAGTTTTATACGCCGAAATATTATCGTTCCTCCAGGTAAAATGCGTGGTTGTCTGTAAAGACTGACCTGCACCTGTTGAACCTGTGATTCCTGTTGTATACACTTCATTCAACCAACCTTTTTGAGCTAAAGGAAGTAAAGCGAGTTGAATTGCTGTGGCAAAACATCCCGGATTGGCAATGCTTCTGGCTCCGAAAAGTTGTTTTTTATTGATTTCAGGTAATCCGTAGATAAAATTTCTGTTTCCAAAGTTTCCATCGAGGCGAAAATCGTTTCCCAAATCAATCACCAAGGTTTCATCTTTAACAGAATTCTGAATCAGCCAGTTCTGACTTTCTTTGTGAGGAAGGCATAGAAACAGAATATCGACTTCTTCAGACTGATCCGCTAAAACCATTTCACAAACCGTCGTTAAATCCGGGTACAAATCTGAAATTTTTGTTCCCGAATTTGAACGGCTATATAAAAAACTCAATGATACATTGGGATGAAAAAACAACAGACGAACCAGTTCGCTTCCTGTGTAACCGTTGGCTCCGATGATTCCTATTTTCTTTTTCATTTTATTATTTTCCATAGGTTTTCACCTACGGTTATTGTTATTGAACCCTTCGGGTTCTTTGTTTATATTGATCTTTTAATCCATAGGTTTTACCTACGGCTATTCGTATTGAACCCTTCGGGTTCATTGATCTTCAAATCTCTCGCAGCCCGACTTGAACGGAAATCCTTTTGTGAGGAGGAACGACGAATAAAAGACTGTTGTCCTTCGACAAGCTCAGGATAAACTACAGCTGGATAAAGCTGCCCAAATTTTATTTATTGATCTGATGATATATGTTTAAAGAATTGCTAACAATCTTTGTATAGCCTTTTACATCTTCGCCTGTCCATGCTCTGTTCGCTTCTCCGTAGCTTCCGAATTTGTCTGACATCAAATCATGTTCAGACTCAATTCCGTTTAAGATAAATCGGTAAGGATGAAGGGTTACAAATACTTTTCCGCTGACTGTTTTTTGAGAATCAACCAGAAAAGACTCGATATTCCTTATCACAGGATCTAAGAAAAGTGCTTCGTGAAGCCAGTTTCCATACCAGTCGGATAATTGGGATTTCATCATCTGCTGATATTTTGAAAGCGTATGTTTTTCTAATAAATGATGTGCTTTGATGATTACTGAAGCTGCTGCTGCCTCGAAACCTACCCTTCCTTTAATTCCGACAATGGTATCTCCTACGTGAATATCACGACCGATTCCGTAAACCGAAGCCAATTCTTCTATTTTCTGAATCGCGTAAACCGGATGTTCAAAACTTTCTCCGTTTACAGAGATAATTTCGCCATTTTTAAACTCAATCTCCAGTTCAGAGGGTTGATTTTCTTTAATTTGTGACGGAAAAGCTTCTTCAGGAAGATAATTTCTTGAAGTCAGCGTTTCCTTCCCGCCAACTGAAGTTCCCCAAAGTCCTTTATTAACAGAATATTGTGCTTTCTGAAATTCCATTTCGTAGCCGTGACTTTTCAAAAACTCAATTTCTTCTTCACGGGAAAGAGCCATATCACGAATGGGCGTAATGATCTCTACACTCGGACACATTACCTGAAAAATGAGATCAAAACGAACCTGATCATTTCCTGCTCCCGTACTTCCATGCGCAATTGCATCCGCGCCGATTTCAATCGCATATTTTGCAATTTCCTGCGCCTGAATGGTACGCTCCGCACTTACAGACAGAGGATAGGTATTGTTTTTCAGAACATTACCGAAAATCAGATATTTTACACAAGAATTGTAATAATCTTCCTGAGCATCAACGCACCTGTATTCTTTTACCCCAAGATTCAGGGCTTTTTTCTCCAGTTCTTTTTCTTCATCTTTGGAAAAACCTCCGGTGTTTACAGTAACTGCATACACATCATATCCCAGTGTTTCGCTGAGATATTTGGCGCAGTAAGAGGTATCGAGACCTCCGCTAAATGCTAAAACTACTTTCTTGCTCATTATTGTATCTGTTTTCAGACTGATTATTTTCAGTGCTGTTTTTTGTATTATCGGGAACGAAAAGCATTGCTGTGCAAAGGCAGTTTTTCCGTTCTTTTTTCATTAAAATATCATAATTCACGCAGCTTTTGCAGCCGTTCCAGAATTCTTCATCCTGAGTAAGTTCAGAATAAATAACGGGTTTATATCCTAAATCGCTATTGATCTTCATGACTGCCAAACCGGTAGTTAATCCGAAAATTTTAGCGTTTGGGTATTTTTTTCGGGATAAAGCGAATACTTTGTCCTTGATTAAGGTTGCCACTCCCAAATGCCTGAATTCGGGAGAGACAATAAGCCCGGAATTGGCAACAAACTGACCGTGAGACCATGTTTCTATATAACAGAAACCCACCCACTTTCCTTTATCGGTGGCGACTACAGCGTTTCCATCAGTAATTTTTTTACTGAGGTATTCTATGGAACGTTTAGCAATCCCCGTTCCTCTGCGCTGTGCAGAATCGTACATTTCCTGCTGTATTTCACTCACATACATCAGATGTATGGATGAGGAAATTTCTATTTCCATTTATTTATCTAAATTTTTTGGCAAATTTAAAATATAATTTCTTTTAAAACCAAATAAAAAAGATAATTTTATTGAATTAAATTAATATACAGGTAATTTTATCTTTACACGAAATTAATATTTTGCTAAATTATTATATATTTGCTAAAAAGATATAGTTATGGAAAATCGCTGTCCGAAATGCAACACAGACAAAGTGGTTAAAAGCGGAATTGTAAACAACAAGCAACGCTTTCTATGCAAAGATTGCAACTATTATTTCACGGTAAAAAAACTGGGAAAACAAATAGACGATTACTACGTAACCAAAGCTTTACAGCTCTATCTCGAGGGATTGAGTTTTCGTGAAATTGAAAGAATTATTGGCGTTTCTCATGTGACGATCAGTTCATGGATCAAGAAATACAATATTACAAGACCTCCTCATTCTGAGTTTCATCCGGTATATAAAATCCTAAAACAAAATGAACTGATTGACTACATGAGCAAAGAAGAAAATCTGAAGAATTCAGGATTAATTATCACACAGTTCGCAGACAAATATATGCTGATAAAATGGGAAAGATTTAAGAAATAATTTTAAAATCAATTGAAAATAAATTAATTGAGAATTTAAAATCCTGCTCAATACCAATAAATACTAAACTCAAAACTTACAACTTCAAAATTAATCTATATACTTACCATTAATATATATTAAATTTCTATAAATAAATTTTTAATTACAATTTGGCTTTCACAAAAAACAACGCCAAAAATTGATAATTTATGAAGAAATTAATCACTTTTATTGGATTGGCTTTAATCAGCAATTCTTTACACGCTCAAGGTTCGCCGGATTACGGAAGCGGATTAAAAATTAATCTCAATCAGCAGGGCGATAAATATGTCAGGTTCATTTTATGGGATCAGTTTTGGTTGAGGAACACGCAAATGAATCCGGGAAGTATGGTTGGCGGAGAACCCACAGACAATTCATGGAGTCTGGGAAACAGGAGATTACGTACTTTGGCGTACGCTCAGATTTCCAAAAGATATATGATCTTAGCGCATTTTGGGATTAACAATCAGACATTTATCAATGGAGGCGGTTCGGGAACTTCAGGAACAGGAGGTTATGGAAACGGTAAAAAACCACAGCTATTTTTTCATGATGCATGGAATGAATACGCTGTATTTCTACCCGGAGAAGCAGGAAAATTTACCTTGTCTTTAGGGGCGGGACTTCATTACTACATGGGACTTTCCCGAATGACGATGGCATCAACATTAAACTTCCTTACGGTTGACTCCCCTATTTTCACATGGCCATTAATCGATAATTCTGATCAGTTTGCAAGACAACTGGGAATGTTTGCTAAAGGTAAATACGGAAAACTGGAATACCGCTTCAGCTTAAACAAGCCTTTTGCAACGGATTTAACTCCGGTAAATGTTACCGATCCTGCCAAAGCGGTTGCCGTGGACAACAATGGAAACCCCAATTTTTCAAAAGCCGGATATGTAGAGTATCAGTTTTTAGATGAAGAATCCAATGTATTGCCTTTCAAAGTGGGCTCTTATCTGGGAACCAAAAAAGTTTTTAATCTTGGCGCAGGATTTTACCATCAAAAAGACGGAACCCGAACTTCTGTAAATTCCACTGTTGAAAAGCACGACATCACCCTTGTTGCAGTAGATGCTTTTGCAGATATTCCTTTGGGAAATGCTAAAAATAAAATGGCAGTTTCCGCGTATGCAGGCTATTACAATTATCAGTTTGGTCCGAATTACGTGAGAAATTTAGGAATTATGAATATCGCTGCTTCTGATCCGAATTTTACGGGAAGCAAAGCCATTGCAGGAGTAGGAAATCTACAGCCGACCATCGGAACAGGGAATATTATCTATGCACAAGCCGGATTGCTTTTACCAAGTCAGGCAGAAAAACCGAAAATCAGAATCCAGCCTTTCGCAGCGTATACTCACAAAAATTTTGAAGCGTTTGACAAATCTTCGTCACAGTTTGATGTGGGTGCAAACTGGTTCATAGACGGTCATCATGCGAAAATTACCACACAGTATTCAACAAGACCGGTTTATACAAGTCCAACGGAAAGTCCTTCTTCAAAAGGGGAATTCATTGTACAGTTCCAGATTTATTTATAAAAATATTAATCATTATTTTTTTTACAATCGCAATCGCAAAGTTTTTTTTAAACCTGAACGTTTTTAAGACGCAAGAAAATCAAAGATTTTCAGCAAGTCCCTTTTAAATTTTATCGAAGATAAAATCTTTGCGCCTTACAACATAAAGCATATAAAATTTTCCTTGCACCCTTGCGATAAAAAACAAAAACTATCAAAATCCAATCAATTTAAACTAACATCAAAAATTAAAGCATATGAGCGATAACAATGAAATAAGCTACGAGAATATGACGGATAAGCAAAAGAATCGTACGATCTGGAGCGTCATTACAGCATCATCTCTCGGAACACTGATCGAATGGTACGATTTCTACATTTTCGGAAGTCTCGCCGTTGTACTGGCCACTAAATTTTTCCCGGCAGATAATCCTACTGCAGCATTTTTATCTACACTTGCTACTTTTGCCGCAGGATTTGTCGTGAGACCTTTCGGAGCGCTGTTTTTCGGAAGATTAGGAGATCTTATCGGGAGAAAATATACTTTTTTGGTTACTTTACTGATCATGGGATTTTCTACATTCCTTATCGGATGTATTCCCAGTTATGAAACCATAGGATTTATGGCTCCTGTTTTGGTATTAATTTTAAGATTATTACAGGGATTGGCTTTAGGAGGTGAATATGGAGGAGCTGCGACCTATGTGGCAGAATACGCACAGCCCGGAAGAAGAGGTTACTGGACTTCGTGGATCCAGACTACCGCAACAGCCGGACTTTTCATTTCACTTATTGTAATTATGGTGACAAAAACTACTCTTTCCACTGAGGAATTTGACGGTTGGGGATGGAGGGTTCCGTTCTGGATTTCAATTTTAATGGTGGGGGTTTCTTACATCATCAGAAAAAACATGAAAGAATCTCCGCTTTTTGCCAAAGCTAAAAGTGAAGGAAAAACTTCCAAAAATCCGTTAAAAGAAAGTTTCGGAAACAAACTGAACTTCAAATTTGTTCTTCTTGCATTGTTCGGAGCGGCAATGGGGCAAGGAGTAATCTGGTATACAGGACAGTTTTATGCCATGAGCTTCCTTCAGAAAGTGATGAATATTGAATCGATCCAGGTGGATTATTTAATGGCAACTGCCTTGTTTTTGGGAACTCCTTTTTTCGTTTTCTTTGGATGGCTTTCTGATAAAGTTGGAAGAAAAGCAATCATGATGACCGGAATGCTGATCGCCATTTTAGCGTACAGACCGATTTATGACAGGATGTTTAAAAGCGTTGATTTAAAATCCAAAACCGTTGCAGAAAGTGGCTTGGTCGAAAAAAGAACGGCAAAAATTCATGATAAAATTGCAACGGACAGTTTAATCACCTTTCACAAAGAAACGCTTTTCACAGACGGAACTTTAGCTAAAAAAGACAGCATTGTACACTGGTCTCCGACCGGACCTGTGATGAAAGACGGAAAAGCAGAAGAAGCAAAAGTAACTCAGTCGATAAAGATCAACGACAGCACAAAATGGTATCTTGTATTTTTAGTTTTTATTCAGGTGATTTTTGTAACGATGGTTTACGGTCCTATTGCGGCATTTTTAGTTGAAATGTTCCCGGTAAGAATCCGCTACACTTCGATGTCACTGCCTTATCATATCGGAAACGGGGTTTTCGGAGGACTGCTTCCTGCAGTTGCCACTTATCTCGTAACCACAGGAAAAGATGGAGGACATCCTGAATGGTATCTGGAAGGACTTTGGTATCCTATAGGCGTTGCCGGAGTCTGTCTTTTAGTCGGATTAATTTATCTAAAAAATAAGAACAATAATATTCACGATTAAGCCCAGAATCACTTAAAAATTTATTAATTTTAAAACTACTAAAATGAACGGACTAAAAAAAATATTAGGCGTACTCTGGATCGCCATTGCATTAGTTGTAGGATATTTCGGAATTACGGTAATGGGAATTCCAAAAATCACCTCAGGAAAACAGGAAGATCTGGTTTTCGGGATCATTATCCTTTGTGTACTGATGCCGATTATTTCCGGCGGAATGGCAATTTTCGGCTACTATGCATTAATCGGGGAATATTCTGACGATAAAGTTTAATCTATTGATGATGAATGATAGTTGATGCATGATACAAAATATCAGACCATCAATTATCATTCATTTAATTATCATATATGAAAAAAAGACACGAACAAAAACTGATCATTCTGAGCATTGGACTTATGATTGCCTTCAGCATTCCTGTTTCACTGCTGTTCAACAGTGACCGGGAAGTTTTCGGTTACCCGATGATTCTGGTTTATATTTTCGCTGTCTGGATGGTTTCCATCATTATTTCTTTTGTAATCGTAAAAAAGTATGATGAGTAGTTTCGCTTTATTCACCGTAGTTTTGTTTTATCTGGCACTTTTATTCTTAGTCGCTCATCTGGCGGAGAAGAAAAAGAGCAAGCTTTGGATCAACAATCCTTACATCTACGCACTTTCTCTCGCCGTGTACTGTACCGCATGGACGTACTACGGAAGCATTGGTGTGGCGGCAACAAGCGGACTTAATTATCTTCCGATTTATGTAGGACCGGTTATGGTAATTCCTGCATGGATCTACATCAACACGAGAATTGTACGTATTTCCAGGGTGAATAAAATCAGCAGTTTAGCGGATTTTATTTCTTTACGATATGGGAACAGCAGAAGTTTCAGCGCGATTATTACGGTGGTTTGTCTTTTGGCAATTGTTCCTTACATTGGTTTGCAGATCAAGGCTATTTCTGAAACCTTTCATCTTGTAACCAAAACAGCAATTTCTAAAAATATTTTAACAGATAATGCAACTTTCGTTGTTGTTTTAATTGCTTTATTTTCATCCTATTACGGAACACGTTACGTAGATGCTTCCGAAAAACGTTTGGGAATAATTTCCGCCATTGCACTAGAAAGTTTTCTTAAACTATTCTTTATCATTATTTTAGGATTATTCGTTATTTACTTTGCATTTGACGGATTCTCGGATATTTACCAAAAAGCGAGTCTTTTCAAAGATTTTAAAGAAAAAAATACGTTCAACGGTATTGAAGGTGCGATGAACTGGATGGTGCTTTGCATGATTTCCGGAACAGCAATCTGTATTCTTCCAAGACAGTTTCATACCGCAATCGTAGAAAACCGACAGGAAAAACACATCAAAACAGCCATCTGGTTTTTTCCGCTTTATTTATTGATTTTTACAATCTTCATTTTTCCAATTGCATGGGCAGGAAGATTGATTTTTGACGGACAAAACGTCAATCCGGAGTTCTACTCTATCCTGATTCCGCAGTATTTTGACAATACCTTAATTACGGTTTTGGTTTTTCTGGGAGGATTAAGCTCATCTATTTCGATGATTATTATTTCCGCGATCACCTTATCCATCATGCTTTCCAATAACCTGATCATTCCTTACGGACTTTTGGGTAAATTTAAATCTGAAAACGAAATTCAGAATACCAGAAATATCACCAACATCAGGAAATTCAGTATTTTTGCACTGATTATCATGGCTTTTGGTTTTTACAAATATTTTATTTTAAAAACCTCGCTGGATTCTGTCGGACTCATTTCTTTCGTTGTCATTGCTCAATTGGCACCTGCTTTTTTCGGAGCTATTTTCTGGAGACGAGGGAGTTATAAAGGTGCTGTTATCGGTTTATTGGCAGGATTGGCAATCTGTTATTTCGGATTAATTATTCCGCAATATTATTTCTCTTACAATCAGGAATTTAAAGGTGTTTTAAGAGATCTTTATGACGCTTTTGACTTTTTTAAAATTTCTTTTCTGGGTAGAATCCCACAAATTTTCTTCTGGTCGCTTTTAGTGAACACTGCTTTATTTTCTATCATTTCGGTGAGCACCAAAGGAAATTACCGTGAAAGAAATTTTGCTGAATTGTATGTAGACATTGACAAGTACATTCAAAACCACGAAAATGCCTTTATCTGGCGCGGAACAGCCTACGTTTCGGACATTAAAAATATTCTGGAACGATTTTTAGGTAAAAACAAAACCGAACAGGCTTTAAGAATTTTTAATTTAAAATATAATATTGATTCGCAGACGGAAACCGCCGATTCCAGATTCATTAAATTCTCCGAAAACCTTCTTGCGGGTAGAATCGGAACGGCTTCTGCCAAAATCCTTATCGAAGGTGTAACCAAAGAAGATAAAATTTCTTTAAAGGAAGTTTTAAACATCCTTGAAGAGTCAAAAGAAACCATCACGCTTAATAAAAAGCTTACCGAACAATCGGAAGAGCTACAGAAATTATCCGATGATCTGAGAAATGCCAATGAAAACCTCATCATCAAAGACCGTCAGAAAGATGATTTTCTGGATTCTGTTGCCCATGAACTAAGAACTCCGATTACCGCCATCCGTTCCGCCGGAGAAATTTTAGCCGATGATGACGATATTCCTTTGGAAATTAAAAAGGAATTTTTAAACAACATCATTACAGAATCCGACAGGCTGAGTGAAATCATCAACGATATTCTGTATCTGGACAAATTGCAGCATGGAGAAATCGTACTGCACATTCAGGAAAATAATATTCTTGAAACGTACAAAAAAGCAGTCAACCCTCTTATGCATCTTATTCAGCAGAAAAATATTCATCTGAGTGAAGTCAATCTTCTCAATCAGTTTTTATTTAAATATGATGAAGCAAGAATGATTCAGCTTTTTCAGAATATTTTAGGAAATGCTTTGAAATTTACGGATGAACAGGGAACTATTCAGACCAAATTATCAGAAACGGAAGATGGGTTAATCATTAAAATTTTCAATACCGGAAAACATATTCCCGAAGAGGATCTGGAAATGATTTTCGATAAATTTTATCAGTCGAAAAATCAAAATATTTTAAAACCAACGGGAAGCGGACTGGGACTGGCTATTTCAAAAAAAATCACAGAAGCTCAGGGCGGAACGATAAAAGCAGAAAACAGCGGATTGGGCGTGACTTTTACAATCGCTCTGCCAAAAGAACAAGAAGGAGGAGAACCCGAAGGGTTCAATAATAGTAGCCGTAGGTAAAACCTATGGAAACAGATAAATAAAATGATACCGGAACCCGAAGGGTTCAATAATAAAAAACACAAATGAAAAAAAATGGGAACGTATCGACAAATATTTTATCATATTGTTTTCGGAACAAGGCATCGGGAACAAACAATTAATGAAGAAAATGAATCAGATCTATACAAATATATTTGGGGAATTTTAAAAAATAAAAAGTGTAAATTATATAGAATTAACGGAATGCCGGATCATATTCATATTTTTTGTGACGTTCATCCGAATATCACTCTCAGCAACTTTGTAAAAGACATAAAAGTTGCATCCAATTTATGGATGAAAGAATCGGGATTATTTCCTGAATTCTCAGGGTGGCAGGAAGGATATGGAGCGTTCACCTATTCATTAAAGGATAAAGAAACAATTATAAATTTTATAAAAAATCAAAAACATCACCATAAAACAGAGACTTTTGATGACGAATTTAAAAAGCTTTTAACAGAACATGGAATCGAGCCGGAATTAAATTAATTAAAATTCAACCCTTGCAGGTTGATTTGATGCGAATCATTATTCCATAGGTTTCACCTACGGCTATTTAAATTGAACCCTTCGGGTTCCCCAAAAGAAACAAAAAAAACAATGCAGTCGAACAAAAAGATAACCACAATATGAAGAAGATAATCATTGCCGACGACGAGCACAAAATATTAATGTCGCTGGAATACAGCTTCAAGAAAAACGGATACGATGTATTTATTGCAAGAGACGGAACAGAAGTTCTGGAATTTCTGAAAACAATGACTCCCGATGTTATTTTACTGGATATTATGATGCCGAATCTCGATGGATACAGTACTCTGGAACTAATAAAACAGGATGAAAAACTGAAAGATACGAAAGTAATCTTCCTGAGTGCCAAGAACAATCCGAAAGACATTGAAAAAGGTCTGGAAATGGGAGCCGATGCTTACGTTACAAAGCCTTATTCAATCAAAAAACTCATGCAGCAGATTGAGGAAATGTTTTAATACATTTTACACACCGTCATTGCGAACGAAGTGAAGCAATCTCAACAAAATATTAAAAGATTGCTTCGTCACTACGCTCCTCGCAATGACAAAAACACAAAAACTAATATGAATACAGATATTTTATTTAAGCAAAGCATAGAAAACAAAGAAAATTTTTGGAAAGAACAGGCTCAGGAAATCAGTTGGTTTGAATTCCCGAAAACCATTACTTCTAATGACGAAAATCAATACAACCAATGGTTTCCCGATGGAAAGCTCAACATGTGCTATTTATGCATTGATAAGCATATTGAAGATGGCTTTGGAAATCAGGTTGCAATTATTTACGATTCTCCGGTAACAAACCAGAAGAAAACCTATACCTTCAATGAAGCCAAAGAGGAAATTTCTAAATTGGCAGGAGGATTAATTTCTTTAGGTTTAAAAGAAGGCGATACCGCCGTTATTTATATGCCGATGATTCCGCAGACTTTGTTCTCCATACTTGCGTGTGCGAGAATCGGAGTCATTCATAATGTGGTTTTCGGAGGTTTTGCACCGCATGAACTGGTGGTGAGAATCGACGACTGCAAACCAAAAGCATTAATTACGGCAACCGCAGGAGTCGAAATCGCAAAGAGAATCCCTTATTTGCCTTTGGTAGAAAAAGCGATCGAACTGGCACAAGATAAGGTAGATCACATCATTGTATACAACAGAAAACTAGTTGATAATCAACATGAAATGTTTGATGGGTTAATTGATTACGAAGAATTGGTACAGAACTCAGAACCTTCGGATTGCGTTTCGGTGGAATCCACTCACCCACTCTATTTACTGTATACTTCCGGAACAACTGGAAAACCAAAAGGTGTTGCAAGAGATACAGGAGGTTACGCGACCGCGTTGAAGTTTTCGATGAAATACATCTATGGAATCGAACCGGGAGAAACTTTTTGGGCAGCTTCCGATTTCGGATGGGCAGTTGGTCACAGTTATACCGTTTACGGTCCTTTAATCAACAGAAATTCAACGATTATTTTTGAAGGAAAACCTATTATGACGCCCGATGCGGGAACATTCTGGAGAATTATTTCCGAATATAAAGTAGCAGCCATGTTTACCGCTCCTACAGCAATCAGGGCCATCAAAAAAGAAGATCCGAACGGAGAATTGGTGAAAAAATATGATTTAAGCCACTTCAGAAAGCAGTTTTTAGCAGGAGAAAGATGTGATGTTGCCACTCTGGACTGGTTTGCAGAACACATCGGCGTTCCGGCAATCGATCATTGGTGGCAGACCGAATCCGGTTCACCCATGTTGGGTTTAATGACTTTTAATGAAGACTACAAAATAAAAAGAGCTTCCGCAGGAAAACCAATTCCCGGCTATGATATTAAAATTTTCGATGAAAACGGCTATGAACTGGATGCACATCATGAAGGTTATTTAGTTATAAAATTACCGCTTCCTCCCGGAGCTTTGCTGGGAATCTGGAAAGATTATGACCGTTTTGAGAAAAGCTATCTCTCACAGTACAAAGGCTATTATTTTTCCGGAGACGGAGCCATAAAAGATGAGGACGGCTATATTTTCATCACAGGAAGAGTGGATGATGTAATTAATGTTGCAGGACACCGCCTTTCCACTTCCGAAATGGAAGAAATTGTTTCTTCTCATCCCGATGTTGCAGAATGCGCTGTTGTAGGAATTAATGATGAACTGAAAGCGCAGATTCCTTTTGCAACTGTTGTTTTAAAAAACGGATCCGCTGTTTCCGAAGATCAGGTAGAAAAGGATATCGTAAAAACAGTCCGCGAAAAAATAGGCGCTGTTGCCTGTCTTAAAAATGTGATGGTTGTAAAACGCTTACCTAAAACCCGTTCAGGAAAAATTTTAAGAAAGCTGATCCGAACTCTACTGGACGGAAAAGAATTCCAGATTCCGTCGACGATTGATGATGAAAAGATCATTGAAGAGATTCAGGAGAAAATTGGAGCTTACAGAAGATAAAATATAAAATTGTTTAAACTATTTCAGGATTAACCACAAAAGTTTAAACAGACTTTAAAAGAGACTAAAAATTTAAATAATAAAATTTCAAAAAAGAAAAATATGAGAAACTATCAGATAGAAAACTTACCGCAATATTTTGAAGAGTATAAAAAATCGATCAAAAATCCTAAAAAATTCTGGGATAAAATTGCAGATGAAAATTTCGTGTGGTATCAGAGATGGAGCAAGGTCGTGAAATACGATATGAATGAAGCCAAAATTTCGTGGTTTAAAAATGCTAAATTAAATATTACCAAAAACTGCATCGACAGACATTTAGCGGTAAGAGGCGATAAAACGGCAATCATCTGGGAACCCAACGATCCAAAAGAAGAAGCACAGCATATTTCTTACAACGAACTCTACAAAAGAGTGAACAAAACCGCGAATGTTCTTCGTGAAATGGGCATCGAAAAAGGTGACAGAGTCTGTATTTACCTTCCGATGATTCCGGAACTCGCCATCACGATGCTGGCTTGTGCAAAACTGGGAGCCGTTCATTCCGTTATTTTCGCCGGATTTTCAGCATCAGCAGTTTCTTCAAGAGTAAATGACTGCGGTGCAAAAATGGTCATCACTTCAGACGGAAGCTACAGAGGAAACAAAGTTTTAGATCTTAAAAGCATTGTAGACGAAGCTCTGGAGAAAACACCGAGCGTAGAAAAAGTTTTGGTGGTAAAAAGAACCCACAATGAAGTAAAAATGAAGGAGCACAGAGATTTCTGGATGGAAGATCTTTACGAAAACGCCTCTCCGGATTTCGTTACCGTAATTATGGATGCAGAAGATCCGCTGTTCATTCTGTACACTTCCGGTTCTACGGGAAAACCTAAAGGAATGCTTCACACCTGTGCCGGATATATGGTGTACACCGCGTATACTTTTAAAAATGTATTCAATTATAAAGAAAATGATATTTATTGGTGTACTGCAGATATCGGCTGGATTACAGGACATTCCTACATCCTTTACGGACCGCTTTTAAACGGTGCAACCACTGTTATTTTCGAAGGCGTTCCTACTTATCCTGAACCGGACAGATTCTGGGAAGTGATTGAAAAACATAAAATTACACAGTTTTACACAGCTCCGACTGCAATCCGTTCTCTGGCTAAAGAAAGTTCAGAATGGGTAGACAAACACGATTTAAGCTCGTTAAAAGTGATCGGTTCTGTTGGAGAGCCCATTAATGATGAAGCTTGGCATTGGTTCAACGATCATGTGGGCAACAAGAAATGTCCGATTGTTGATACTTGGTGGCAGACAGAAACCGGAGGAATTATGATCTCACCGCTCCCTTTCGTTACCCCTACAAAACCAACGTACGCTACACTTCCTTTACCGGGAATTCAGCCTGTTCTGATGGATGATAAACGCAACGAAATTACCGGAAATCAGGTGACGGGAAATCTCTGCATCCGTTTTCCATGGCCGGGAATTGCAAGAACGATTTGGGGAGACCATCAAAGATACAAGGAAACGTATTTTACTGCTTTTCCGGGGAAATATTTTACGGGAGACGGTGCTTTGAGAGATGAAGTCGGCTATTACAGAATTACTGGTCGTGTAGACGATGTAATTATTGTTTCCGGACACAATTTAGGAACAGCCCCAATTGAAGACAGCATCAATGAACATCCTGCTGTAGCGGAATCTGCAATCGTAGGTTATCCTCACGACATCAAAGGAAATGCGCTGTACGGTTTCGTTATCCTGAAAGAATCCGGAGAAAGCAGAGATAAGGACAATCTGAAAAAAGAAATTAATCAGTTGATTTCAGACCAGATCGGTCCGATTGCGAAGCTTGATAAAATACAGTTTGTTTCAGGACTTCCAAAAACGCGTTCTGGAAAGATTATGCGTAGAATCCTGAGAAAAATTGCAGAAGGAGATTTCAGCAACTTCGGAGACATCACTACCCTTTTGAATCCTGAAATTGTTGAAGAAATCAAGAACGAAAGAATTTAATATTTTTCACTGAAAACCTATACATAACCTCGCAGAAATGTGAGGTTTTTTTGTTATTTTTAAATTCAATTTATCATCATGAAAAAGCTTATTCTTCTGACATTTTCAACTGTTTTTCTGAACGCTCAAAACTATAAAATATCAGATTTTTCTAAAGATTATTATGCTACAGTTACTAAAAACTCAAGAGACAAAACATCACAGATCCTCAAAGTTTTTAGTCTAAAAAATAAAAAACCACTTATCACGCAAACGGTAAATTTAAGCGAGTATGATTTTAAAAATACCCAATCCAATATTGCAGAAATCCCATATGGTCATTATAGTATTATTATCTATGATGATTTTAATTTTGACGGTAAAAAAGACATTGCAATAAAATATGGTAATGAAAGCTGCTACGGCGGTCCGTCGTTTGTGGTTTATCTTTATGAAAATAACACATTTGTTGAAAATGCAGATTTTTCAGATTTAGCCCAAAACTATTGTGGCTTTTTTGATGTCGATAAAGCTAAAAAGCAGATTCATGTCATGACTAAGTCTGGCTGCTGTTGGCATCAATATTCTGATTTCATTATAAAAAATGGCTCACCTTTTCTTCTGAAACAATCTGAAGAAGAGCTCGATGCTTCCGGTCTTTATTATGAAACGGCAGTTAAAGAATGGAAAAACAGATACATCAATTATAAATACAAAACCATTGATACTGATATTGTAAGTAAATACATTCTTCTCTCCTACACGCTGGAAAACAACAAAAAAATGTACCTCATTAAAACTGAAACAAACCATCTGTATTATTTTTTCACTAAAAAAAACGGAGATATTGAATTTCTCTACCGTGATGTCTTTTTCTATTCAAAAAAAGAAAATTCGCTTTCTTTCGAAAGTGGCAATGTGCGTTATACGATTTTTAATAATAAGATTGAAATTAACGTGAATAATGCAAAAACCATTATTCAGGCAAAAACCGAAACGAGGAGAAATAATATCTCAAATGTTTATAATTCTTTTAAAAATGAAAATATAGAAAATCTGGAAATTATCAATTAGTAAAATCAAACTGTTTCCAATAGATACTTTCAAAGAAACTATTGTTTTTTATAGATTTTACATTAAAACATTTATTTAATTAGAATTTTATTAAAATACATGGATTAATATCACTAAATTTATAATCAAATTAAAAACTATTGCTTATGTCAAATATAGTAGCTGGATTATTTGGACATCACAGCGATTATAAAAAAATAGAAACAGACCTTGAAAACTCAGGTTTCACAGATTCAGAATATATTGTCTATCTTCATGATGATGAGTTACATTCCCAATATCTGGTAAGTGTAGCCGTAAAAGACCACCATCAGACAGATAATGCTTCCTCTATTTTCAGCCGGAATAATGTGTTAAAAACCTATCTTTTTGAAAATATAGAAATTGAGCAGGCAAATTATATGAACATCAAAAGGTTTATCGATGCCAGAAATAAAGCGGAAATCCACGACAGTCCGGATATAAAAATAAAAACCTCTACTGCCGGAATGGATTCTGAAGTAAAATTTTAACCATTCAAGATAAAAATTAATAACCGAAATCCGCAGAGCGTTCTGCGGATCTTTTAATGCTGAAAACTGCAAAAAATTTCGTATTTTCGTGTAAATATAGGCTTTTACACAAATGAGTTACGACTTAGAACAGGAAAACAAGGAGATCCTTGCAAGATATAAGGATCTGATTTCGAATACATACAGAACTTTAGATGAGGAAAATAACAAGCTCATCCGAAAGGCATTCGATATAGCGCTCGATGCGCACAAAGATCAGCGAAGAAAATCTGGTGAACCCTACATTTACCATCCAATTGCTGTTGCCAAAATTGTAGCAACGGAAATCGGTTTGGGAGCCACTTCCATTGCGTGTGCCCTTCTACATGATGTGATTGAGGATTCTGACTATACTTATGAAGACCTGAAGAAAATTTTTGGAGAGAAAATAGCCAATATCGTGAACGGACTCACGAAAATCTCCATCATGAATCATCAGAATATTTCGGTGCAGTCTGAAAACTACAGAAAACTTCTGTTGACACTGTCTGAAGATTTCAGGGTGATTCTTATTAAGATTGCAGACCGTCTTCACAATATGCGTACTCTGGAAAGCATGGCTCCGGACAAGCAGAAGAAAATTGCTTCCGAAACCGTTTATATTTACGCTCCGATGGCGCATCGTCTCGGATTATACAACATCAAATCTGAGCTTGAAGATTTATCTTTAAAATATAATAATCCGGATGTTTACAAAGAAATCACGGAGAAATTGGAGCTCGCCAAGGAAAGCCGCGAAAAATATATTGAGGAATTTAAAAAAGAAGTTTCTGAGAAATTAAATGAAGAGGGATTAAATTTCAAAATTAAAGGACGTGCAAAAGCCATTTCTTCAATTTACAGGAAAATGCTGAAACAGGGCGTTTCTTTTGAAGAGGTTTTCGACAATTACGCCATCAGAATCATTTATAAATCGGATGCCAAAAACGAAAAATTCCTGGCTTGGAAAATTTACTCCATTGTAACGGATGTTTATCACAGCAATCCATCCAGAATGCGGGATTGGATTACGCAGCCACGTTCTACAGGATACGAAAGTTTACACTTAACCGTTCTAGGTCCTGATAAAAAATGGATTGAAGTACAGATCCGTTCCGAAAGAATGGACGAAATTGCTGAAAAAGGCGTTGCAGCGCATTACAAATACAAAGAAGGCTATAAACAAAGCTCCGAAGACCGGAATTTTGAAAACTGGGTAACCGAAATCCGCGAAGTTCTGGAACAGCAGCAGGATCTTTCCACTTCGGAATTACTGGATAATATTAAGCTGAATTTATATTCAAAGGAAGTTTTTGTGTTTACGCCAAAAGGTGAGATTAAAATTTTACCGACCAATGCAACCGCTCTGGATTTTGCCTTTTCCGTTCACTCCGATCTGGGAATGAAATGTTTAGGTGCGAAAATCAACGGCAAACTCGTTCCGATTTCGTATGTTTTGCAGAATGGCGATCAGATCGATATTTTATCTTCCCAAAACCAGAAACCAAAATCCGACTGGCTTGAATTTGTTGTTACTTCAAAAGCTAAATCCAAGATCAAGAGTTATTTAAACTCACAAAAAAATCAACTGGTTGAAGACGGAAAAGAAATTTTACAGCGAAAACTGCGTCATGCGAAAATTAATTTTAATGATGAGGAAATCAATAAGCTTCAAAAATTCTTTAATCTTAAAAGTTCACAGGAATTATTTTTAAAATTCCAAAGCAACGAACTGGATGCAAGCAGTTTAAGAAAATACATTGAAAGTAAAAATGTATTCAACAACCTGCTTTCAAGATTCAGAAAATCGCCTGCGAAAAATACAACTTTTGTAGAGCCGAAAGAGCAGAATCTCGACATGATCGTATTTGGAAAAGATGAAGAAAAACTGAATTACAGCTATGCAAAATGCTGTACGGTAATTCCGGGAGACAAAATTTTCGGATTCATCACGATTTCAGACGGGATCAAAGTACACAGCGACAATTGTCCGAACGCGATCAACCTTCGCGCACAATACGATTACAGGGTAATTCCTGCGAAATGGGTGAATGCGGAAAGCTTCAAAAACAGAGTAAAAATAGAAATTGAAGGGCTCGACAGAATGGGAATGATCAATGATATTACCACCGTTATCAGTGGTGCGATGGGAATGGATATGAAAAGTATGTCCATCGAATCCAACGACGGGATTTTTACCGGAACGATCATTCTGGAAGTAAAAAATAAAAGCCAGCTCGAGCAGACCTTCACCAAACTGAATGATATTAACGGCGTCTCCAGAGTGAGACGACTACAATCTTAGATATGAATTTAACGGTATATTTTAAAAAATTTTTCGAAAGCAGTCAGGCTTCAGGAATCATCTTGATTTTCTGCGTTTTAGTTTCCTTACTTATTGCCAATTCCTCTTTTGCGGAAAGCTTTCAGCACTTTTTGGACAGAGAAGCAGGAACAGAAATTTTTCATCTGAAATATCCCGTTAGTATCTGGATTAACGACGGTTTGATGGCGATTTTCTTCCTTTTGGTAGGATTGGAAATTAAAAGGGAAATGGTGGAAGGTGAACTTTCTTCATTTAAGAATGCTTCTCTGCCGATATTTGCGGCAATCGGCGGAATGCTGGTTCCGGCAATTATTTATAGTTTTTTTAATTTCGGAACTTCATACGGAAACGGTTGGGGAATTCCGATGGCAACAGATATTGCTTTTTCACTGGCAATTATTTCTATGTTGGGAAAAAGAATTCCGAATTCCATTAAAATTTTCCTTGCTGCTCTGGCAATTGTGGACGATCTGGGAGCTATTCTCGTCATCGCAATATTTTATACAGAACAGATCCATTGGATGTATTTATTTCTATCTTTAGGAATTACTGCTTTATTATTTTTATTGAATTTCCTAAAAGTTACCCGAATTATCTTCTATCTGATTCCCGGATTATTTTTGTGGTATTTCCTTCATCATTCGGGAATTCATGCTACTATTGCGGGGGTTTTACTGGCATTTACCATTCCTACCAATGTTTCAACCGTTGAGATTTCTCCGTTAGAAAAACTCGAACATCAGCTTCATTTTCCGGTAAGTTTTCTCATTATGCCTGTTTTTGCTTTAACCAATACCAACATCACTTTCAATAACGAAATGATCGGAGGTCTTACAAGTACTTTAGGTTTGGGAATTATTATCGGATTAGTTGCCGGAAAATTAATAGGAATCAATCTTTTTTCCTTAATAGCCATAAAACTGAAACTCAGCTCTCTTCCTCAAAACAGCACATGGATGCACATGATTGGCGTAGGATTGCTTGCCGGAATTGGTTTTACGATGTCTATTTTCATCGCACTATTGTCCTTCAAGGATGAAATTCCGATTCAGGATGAGGCTAAATTTGCCATTTTAATTGCTTCTTTTATAGCAGCGGTTTCAGGTTTTTTAATTTTGAAAGTAAGCTCTAAAAATGATATTATTGAAGACGAGGAAAATTAATTTTCTTCGTTTTTTTTATCGTTAAATTTCCACTTATGATTTTCATCGCCTTCTAAATCCGGCTCAGAATTTTTTGCGTGATAGCCTTTTGCTTCTTTCTTCAGTTCATCGGAAAGCAGTTTTTCAATTCTCACTTTTCTCAGTGCCATGTTTAATTCGTTGCCGAAAAGCAGAAGATATACATTTACATTTACCCAGACCATCAGAAGAATCATACTTCCGATAGAACCGTAAAGAACGTTGTAACGGGCGATATTCTTCACATAAAGCGCAAATCCGTACGTGGTTACCACAAACAGAACCGTGGTTAAAATAGCTCCCGGAACCGCCTGTCTGAATCTCGCAATTCTTACCGTTCCCAACCAATAAAATAGAGTAAGCAGAATAAAATAAAAGATGGGAAACGATACAAATCCGATGATTTTTGAAAGGTTATCCACCAGCCACGAAATATCCTGAACCGGCGTAAAAAGTTTAAGCACAAACTCTGAATAATAGACTCCGAAAAGCGCTAAAAACACAATCGTAATAAACCCGATGGTGATGAAAAAAGACAGTATAAATTCTTTAACATCAGACATTTTTTCATCCGTATTTTCATTAAATCCATTAATGAGTGAAAACGTTCCGTTCGTTGCAAAAATCAAAGCAAAAACAATGGTTAAATTACTGATTCCCTTCATATTGGGAACAATACTCGTTTCTATATAATTTCGGACGTCACCTTCTATATTGGACGGGAATACATTATGCAGCAACACTTCAAAAATGTAGAACTGAAGCTTGTCATAATGCGGCATATACGGCAAAACGGAAAGCAGGAACAGAATAAACGGAAAAAGACTGATGGTGAAACTCCAGGAAATAGCCGCAGCTTTTCTTCCGATTTTATCTTTAAAAATACCGCTGATGTAGATCTGAAACATCTGCCAAAGCGATATTCCCAAAAAAGGAATATGTATATCGTCAAAAAATTCTTGAATTTTCAAGATGAATTTAGGAGTTTTGATGCCCATTTTACTTTAAAATATTATCTATTTTATCAAAATTTCTGTTCACAAAGGTAGGAGAATTAAACCGGAAACCAATCCCTACCCTAAATAACCATTGTGTTGCCGAATAAAAATTTTCATTTGAACTGTTGATCCAATTTAGCTGTGTTCCAGCTCCAAAGAACCATTTTCCGTCATCATATCCCATTCTTGCATTAGAATATAATCCAATATTAAACTGATGAAAGTTTTCATTCAGCAATCTGGAATAATAAAATTCAGGATAAGCTTCTACAATTATATACCAGTGATCTTTAATCTTTTTTTGTACACCACCACCTGATCTTACAGCAATTCTTATGTCTTTAGAAGGTTCATTGTTAATCGTATCATCAAAAACTTCGCCTTTATAAACTGTTTTGCCAAGATCGTTCAAAATATTATACTGGTAAAACAGTCCTGTACTCACTATAAAAACATCTTTCAGAGGTTCATACGTCATATTGTTAAAACTTCTGTACTCTTCCTTATTTCCTTTCCATAAATAGGTAGTTTCTCCTTTGAATGAGCGGTATTTCGCATTCGGAAACTGAAGATAATGATCCTCATTGTAAGCATCACCGTAAATCAGTCGTAAAAATTCTTTCGTGTCCTGAAAATAGAGTCCTTTTACCTGACTAAAATAAATATACTGCCTGATTTTGGGATTCAGAAAAAAAGTAAATCCGAAATTGAAATATTTTGATTTTCCTTTTTCCGGATCATCATTGTTGATATGAGCAAATTTTGGTGCGAAAGAAAAGCTAACATCAAGCCATCGGTAGCGCAGAAAAAATTCCGTATAAAAAGCATCATTCGGTCTTAGTCTGAATACTTTATCCTGATACAGAAGTCCAAATGAATTATGCAGATAGCTTAATCCAGCAACAGCAGATATTTTCTTCCTGTCTTCTTCTAAAAACTGCTTTATATTTTCATCGTTAATTTCCTGACTGTAAGAAATTAATGAGAAAAATAAAAATGTAAAAGAAAGTTTTCTGCTGCTCATTAATTATGGTGTTATCACAAAAATAATGATTTTTTTAAACTTGAAAACCTGATGCCAATTTTCAGATGATGAGATTCTTTAATTTATGAATATCTTTGCTGTCTAAATTTAAATTAAAAAATGCAGATTAATTTGCTTTGCATCGGCAAAACTGACGATAAGGAAATCTCTTCTTTAATCAATTATTATCTGAAACGTCTTCCCAAACACTGGAATTTTGAAATTATTGAAATTCCCGACGTAAAAAACGCAAGAAATCTTTCTCCAGATCTTCTTAAAAAAGAGGAAGCAAAGCTTTTTATGAACCACATCGACAGAACTGATTCTGTGATTATTCTTGACGAAAAAGGAAAACAGTTTACCAGCAGAGAATTTGCCCAAAAAATTGACAACTGGATGAATTCTTCCGTGAAAAAAATTCATATCCTGATTGGCGGAGCTTATGGTTTTTCAGAAGAAATCTACAGCAGAGCGAATGAAAAAATGTCGTTATCCAAAATGACTTTTACGCACCAGATGATCCGATTATTCATTGTGGAACAACTGTATCGAGCAGACCAGATTTTACAGGGAAAACCTTATCATAATGATTAAATAGGATAAGGTTTTAAAAATAATATTAAACTTTTAAGCCAATCTGTCTTTTTGCTTCGCCCACCACAAAAGCAACGGAATTGGCAATATTAAAACTTCGAATCAATTTAGACATCGGAATCGTCAGATGATTTTCAAAACGATCAAGCACATCTTTACTTAAACCCACACTTTCTTTTCCGAAAACCAGCCAGTCACCATCCTGAAATTCTGTTTCCAGATAGGATTTTTCGGCATGGGAACTCATCAGGAAAACACGCGACAAATCCGGAATATTCCGGATCCATTCGTCGACATTCTGATATTCCGTAACATCAAGATGAACCCAGTAATCCAATCCTGAACGTTTCAGATTTTTATCATTAATGACAAATCCAAAAGGATGAATTAAGTGTAATTTACTTTCTGTTCCTACACACAATCTTCCTATATTTCCTGTATTATTGGGTATTTCCGGTTCTACGAGAACGATGTTTAACATTGAATGATTTAAATTTATTTTGAAATTGGAAAAAAGATTTAAAATTAACTTTTTGTGGTGATCATCACAATTTGTGTAATTCCTTTTTCTTTAAATTTTTTCCTGATCTTATCGTCTTTAAGAACCATTACATATTTTATATCTTCAGCCGGAATTTTCTTTACAGTCTCAATATCTGTTTCTTTTTTATTGATGTAAAAGAGAGAATTTTCAGACTTTGCATCAGCTTTTTTCAAAGAAGCTTTCAAAAGTGAATTTTCCGTCGTCTTTACTTCAGTTTGCTGAGCATTTGCAACAGTCATTACTCCAAAAGTAAAAACTGCCGTTATCAATAATTTGAAATTTGGCATTTTCATGTAGTATCGTAATTTATTTTTTAACCTCACATTTAGCATACTGATCCATCAGCAAAGGCTTTTCATATCCCATACTTACTGCTTTATCCAGACTTGCACATGCTTCTTTCGGTTTTCCGGTTTCAAATAAAATCAAAGCTTTATTTACATGAGCCTGAGCAAATTTAGGATCGATAGAGATTGCTTTATTAACGTCTGCAAGCGCTTCTTTGTTTTTTTTCAGCCTAAAATAAACGTCTCCTCTTCCACTGTACAGCAAAGATTCGGGCTTCTCTGAAATAAGCTGGTTGTAATCTTTTAAAGCACCTTCAAGATCTCCGCTGTTCTTTTTCAGATTCGCCAGTCCGGTTCTTGCATAAATATTATCGGGTGCAAACGTAAGAATCTGGTTAAGATCTTTCATGGCGAGATCTTTTTTGCCTAAACTTTCATAGACTTTAGAACGGGTAAGGTAAATATCTGCGTTTTCAGGCTCAATCTGAAGCCCTTTGTTAAGATAATCGATTGCTGCCTGTTTATTTCCTTTCTGTCCGTGAATGGAGCCTAAATTGGAATATACAGCAGCGGACATAGGATTCGCTTTTAGGGCAGATTCGTAAGATTTAAAAGCCAGTGCAGTTTTACCCAGCCTTCTCTGGGCAGTTCCTAAATTGTTGTAATATTCAGACTGTAATTTCTGGATTCTTTCACTTTGAGCCAATTTGGAATATTGTTCTTCCGCACATTTATAGTCTGCTTTCTGAAAGCAGTCTTCAGCTGTTTTTTTGTCCTGTGCGTTAAGATTGAATGAAGCAAATAGTGCTGCTAGAAGGAATAAAGATTTTTTCATGAAGTTATTTTTTGTTTGTTGATTACTTTTTTTGCGAGCGCACTGAAAACCACTCCCAATAAAGATCCAACAAACGCCCCCACCAAAATATCTATCGGGAAATGCACTCCTAAATAAATGCGGCTGTATGCAACCACTGCCGCCCATACAAATATAACATAAGGAAACCATTTAAGATTCTTTTTTAATAAAATACTTAAATAAGTTGCCAAAAAAAATGTATTGGAAGCATGAGCAGAGTAAAAGCCGTACTGTCCGCCACATTTCACAATTCTCATATGATGCTCCAATGTAGGATCGTGACACGGTCTGAGTCTTGCGACCCCATATTTGAAAATACCGGCAAGCTGATCTGAAACCGTCACGCCTATACCGACAAAGATTAATATAAAAACTAAAGATCTTAGTTTATAATTCTTAAATAAAAAATAACAGAAAATAATGTAAAGCGGAATCCAGATCCATGTACTGGAAATGAGCTGCCAAAACTGATCAAAAGATTGGTCTCCCAAGTTATTGAGAAACAAAAAGACTTTTTTATCTTCCTGAATGATCTCCTCCATCCTATCTGCTTACAGGACCTTCGTAGGTTTCGTCTTCAGAAGGTTTTGGTTTTGGAGGTTCATTTTCATTGGATGCCTGAGCTGTCTGAGGTTCTGTTAAGATATCTTTCTGAATATCATTCATCGGATTGAAATCTTTCGCAGCATCTTTTACTTTCTCAATCTCACGTTTGATCTCAGAAACAGGGTTATCTGTCTCTTTCATGATCTCGGTTTTGATGTCTTCCACTGCGCCACGCATTTTTCTTACACCCGAACCCAAGTCGCGTGCAATCTGAGGAAGTTTATCCGGTCCGAATAATACAACGATTGCTATGGCAATCAGTGCCATTTCTCCAATGCTTAATTCCATACTGTAAAATTACGAAAGATATACGAAATTGGATGTTAAATATTTATTTTTAATAAAATATTAAGCTAAGACCGTAATCATTTAGTTTTATAATTCTTTAAAAATAAGACAATTAACCGATATTATTATTTAAATATAAAAAACTTATTTTTCATAAAAAAACAAATTATCAATAATTCGTTTCTTCTATCACGACTAAATTTCTTCTTTTTTACTATTTTTTTTTCTGAAATTAATATAGGTAATAATCACGCTGATCGTCATTAAAATGAAAGCCAGGAAAAAAGGCGCACCCGAAAACTGAAATGGGGCTTTATCGTGGGTGAAAAAATAAAAAAGATTGGTCATCATCGGAGGACCGATAATGGAAGTGGCACTCATTAAACTTGTTAATGCACCCTGCAATTCTCCCTGTTCATTGGCGGGAACACTTTTCGTAATCACAGATTGCAATGCGGGTCCGCAGATTCCGCCTAAACAATAAGGAACCAAAAATGCAAACATCATCCAGCCCTGTGTAGCAAATGCAAAAAGAAGCATTCCGACTGCATACAAAGCAAGACCGTAATAAATGCTTTTCTCCTCTCCCAATTTGGGCGTTGTCCATCTTATCAGACCTCCCTGAACCAATCCTACGAGCAAACCGACCACTCCTAAGGAAATCCCGACCATTCTTTCATTCCAGTTGAATTTATACATGGTAAAGAAGCTCCAGTTGCTTTGTACGGCGTGTCCTGCAATGTAAATTAAGATCAAAGAAACAATTAAACCTGAGATTTCGGGATGTTTTCCTAAAAATTTAAAAGAACCAACTGGGTTTGCTCTTTTCCAGTTGAATTCTCTTCTTTTATCTTTGTCTAAACTTTCAGGAAGGATAAAATATCCGTAAAGGAAATTCAGCAAACACAATCCTGCAGCCGCGTAAAAAGGAACTCTGGAACCATAATGTCCCAAAAGACCACCCAAAACAGGACCGATGATAAATCCAAGTCCAAAAGCAGCTCCAATCAGTCCAAAGTTTTTAGCACGGTCTTCGTCTGTGGAAATATCCGCAATATAAGCACTCGCTGTAGTTACACTTGCGCCTGTAATTCCCGCAATAACACGACCTAAAAATAGCCAGACAATGGAAGGTGCCAAAGCAAGAAAAATATAGTCTATCGCAAAGCCGAAAAGCGAGATCAGAATAATAGGTCTCCGTCCGAATTTATCACTGAGATTTCCTACAATCGGAGAGAAAATAAATTGTGTGAATGCATAGGCAAAACCAAGCCAGCCGCCATATTTTGCCGCTTCACTTATGTTACTATGAATAAGTTCTTCAATAAGTTTCGGAACCACCGGAATGATGATGCCCCATCCCGTAATATCAATCAGTAAGGTTATAAAAATGAAGCCGATAGCGGCTTTTTTTTTTGCGTTTTCCATAATGTTGCAAAAATAGTCAAATAAGGAAAAATAATGATTCTAAATTATGAGAAATGGTGTTGGCGGATGATTGATAATTGATGGTTGATGATTGATTGTGGATGGTTTAAGAGTTTAAGCTGAGTGCATCAATTTTTGATTTTTTCAAATATTTAATATCCGACTGGAACCCTAGTCCTGATTGCAGCATTTGTCTGAGCTCATTTTTAATGATTCTTGTGGCGCGGCTTCGCCGCGCCACAAGAATCATTAAAAATAGCGAGTGCGGAAAGCAGGAAATAACTCCTGATTAAATAAAAGAGTTGGAGAGTCTTAAAGATTCAATATCAAAGGGGTCAACAGCAACAAAAAAGCCTCCCGAAGTCGGAAGGCTTTTTTCTTATTTATTGTAGTATAAATTATTTTGAAGCAAGTACTTCTTTGTTGGTTGTCGTCTTGCCGTGAACTTCATCTTCTTTTCCTGTTTTCAGGAAATCATAGGCAATTGCCGATGCTACGAAGATGGATGAATACGTACCGAAACCAATACCGATTAACATCGCAAACATAAATCCTCTAAGGTTATCTCCACCGAAAATGAAGATTGCCAGAATTACTAAGATCGTCGTAAATGAGGTGTTGAAGGTTCTACCCAAAGTACTTGAAATAGAATCATCAAATAATCCTGCTAATGTTAACGATTTCTTCTCTCTTAAATATTCTCTGATTCTGTCGAAGATAATTACGGTATCGTTAATTGAGTACCCCAATACGGTAAGGATCGCAGCGATGAAATCCTGATTGATCTCCATATTGAACGGCATATATTTGTGAAGCAATGAATACGCCCCCAAAATAATGATCGCATCGTGGAATAACGCAGCAACCGCACCCAAAGAGAACTGCCATTTTCTGAATCTTAATAAAATATAGATAAAGATAATTCCTAAAGCTCCTAAAACGGCGTAGATCCCGTGAATTTTGATATCATCTGCAACCGAAGGTCCTACTTTCTCGGAAGAAATAATTCCTGCATGTTCTTTATCTGCAGATTTGAAATCTTTCAACGTGGTTCCTGCAGGTAAGTTTGATTTTAAACCTTCATATAATTTTTGCTCAATTACCTGATCTGCTTTTAAAGATTCGTCTTCGATAAGGTAATCTGTAGAGATCTTTAACTGATTGTTGCTTCCGAAAGTTTTAGCTTCAACAGAAGAGTTTTTACCGTCTTCAGTTTTGAATAAAGCCACTAATTTGTCTTCAACATCTTCCGCTTTTATATCTTTATCAAATCTTACCACGTAGTTTCTACCACCTGTAAAGTCGATACCGTATTTGAAACCGTGTGTAGCAATAGAAATGATACAAGCAATCGTTAAAACAGCCGAGAAAATGTATGCATATTTTCTTTTCCCGATAAAATCGATCCACGTATTTCTGAATAGATTTTTTGTTGCCGGAGTCCATACAGAAAGTCCTTTTCCTTTAGACAATCTTGAGAAGATCATTACTCTTGAAAGCAATACGGAAGTGAACAATGTCATTGCAACCCCGATCATCAAAGTCAATGCGAAACCTTTGATAGGTCCTGTTCCGAAGAAGAACAATACAACAGCCGTTAAGAATGTGGTTGTGTGACCATCGATAATCGCATTCAATGCGTGTTTGAAACCATCTTTATATGCTTCAAGAATACTTTTTCCTGCGAATAATTCTTCTTTTGTTCTTTCGTAAATGATAACGTTTGTATCGACCGCTACTGCCATCGTTAAAACGATACCCGCGATACCCGGAAGCGTAAGCGTAAAGTCGCCCGAATCCATAATACCGAAAATATAGAATAAGTTGATGATCATAGCAATTACTGCATAAACACCTGCTCCACCGTAGTAGAAAATGATGTAAACGATAATAATCGCAAAGGCAATCATGAATGACATTAACCCTGCATCAATCGATTCCTGACCTAAAGACGGCCCTACAACCGTAGCCTGAACTACTTTTGCACCTGCCGGTAATTTACCCGCTCCTAAAACGTCAACCAACTCTTTTGCTTCCTCCTGAGAGAAGTTCCCAGAAATCTGAGTTCTACCGTTTGGAATAGCACCTACAACGTTCGGCGCAGTGTAAACTCTGCCATCAAGCGTTACAGCAACAGGTTTTCCAACGTTTTTCTCCGTTAATGTTTTCCATTCTTTAGCTCCTTTAGAATCCATCTGCATATCTACCACTACTCTGCTCAACTCATCATAGCTGATGTTTGCACTTTCTACAGCACCGTCTACCGGAGCTTTCTGGTTGATATTTCCTCTGATGGCATATAATACCAAGCTTTCAGCATCGGAAGCTTCCGGCTTGTATCCCCACATAAACTGTGTATATTTTATGTTTGCAGGACGTAAAGACTTTGCAACTTTGCTGTTTAAAATTTTGTTTACAACAGCGGTATCAGACAATTTTACGCTTCCTACAGCACTTTGGCTCATAGATTTTCCACCCTGCATGATATTCATGAAGTTTACATTTTTTGCAACTCCCATAGAATCTCCTTTTGCAGCGATCATAGTAGCTAATGTCTGGAAATAAGGATACACTTCAGGAGATTGCTGTACTTCCCAGAACTGAAGTTTTGCAGAAGTCTGAAGCATTTTCTTTACTTTATCGATATCTTTCATCCCCGGCATTTCAACAGAAATTCTTGCTGTACCCGGAACTCTCTGAACGTTCGGCTGGATTGCCCCCAACTTATCAATTCTGGTTCTGATTACCTCAAAAGCGGTTCCTACAGATGCATCGATCTTTCTTTTAACAATCGCTTTTACCTGATCATCAGGCGTGTTGTACTTTACTTCAGTAAGCGTTGTGTTTCCGAAAAGTTCCGGATCTGCCAACTTCAGATTTGTACCTTTTGCTGTGTTAATTGCATCGAACTGATCGAAGAAATTGTCGATGTAAGCTTTTGTAGAATTCTTCTGAACTTCATCTGTCTTGTTTAAAGCCTCAATAAGGATCGGATTTGTAGAATACCCTGTAAGATCATTCACAAGATCTCTCTGGTTGATTTCCAAAAGAACGTTGATCCCCCCTTTAAGGTCAAGACCAAGTTTCATTTCCTTGTCTTTGGCTTTTGTGTAATAAAGTTTAGTGAATCCCAGATTCAGAGTATCCTTAGAAAGTTTTGCAATTTCTTTCTGATACTTCTCCGGATTGTCTCCTGCAATAGCAGTCGCCTGCTTTTCAATTTTGCTGGCGTACCATGTTGGTAATAGCTCATTTAAGCAAATTAACCCTAGTACAATAGCAACAATTGTAATAAGTCCTTTTCCTTGCATTTTGTTATAACTACGTTAAATTAAGTCGGCAAATATAATCATTTTCTTGAATTTTATGAATTTTTAACAACAGAAATCGTTTATTTTCAGATATATCGGCATTCTTATTTTCATTTAAGATTTAATAATTTTTTTGTGATATTTTAATGAATTTTTCAAAGTTTGATTGGTATGAAATTTTCATTCAGATTTAATACACTAAATATCAAAATATTATGAAAAAACTACTTTTTTGCGCAGGTATTTTTTCCTCCCTCCTCTTTAATGCCCAAAGCATTACTCTGGAAGAATTTGCGACCGGGTTTACGGCACCCGTAGAAATTGCCCACGCGAACGACAGCCGGATGTTTGTTGTTCAGCAAAACGGAATCATTAAAATTTTACAATCGAATGGAACAGTAAACTCTACTAATTTTTTAAACATCAGCTCAAAAATCACTTACGGAGGAGAAAGAGGGCTTCTCGGACTGGCTTTTCACCCGCAATACCCGACAAACGGGTATTTTTTTGTGTATTACAATGACATAAGCGGAAATATTACTGTAGCCAGATACACCAGAAGTTCTGCCAATCCTGATGTTGCCGATCCTGCAACTGAAAAAATTGTTCTGAATCTCCCTAAACCTTTTGATAACCATAATGGTGGAAGTATTCATTTTGCACCGGATGGTTATTTGTGGGTCGTTACAGGCGATGGCGGAAGCGGCGGCGATCCGAACAATAATGCCCAGAATAAAAATTCTCTTTTGGGTAAATTACTGAGGTTGGACATCAATTCTACCGGACCTTACAATATTCCGCCGGGAAATCCTTTTGTGGGAGTTGACGGAGCCGATGAAGTCTGGGCTTACGGATTGAGAAATGCATGGAAGTTTAATTTTGATACTGTTTCAGGTAACGTAATGATTGCTGATGTGGGACAGGGACAGATTGAAGAAATCAACAGAATGCCTTTAACACAGGCCGGAATTAACTACGGATGGCGCTGTTATGAAGGAAATAATACGTACAATACGGCAGGTTGCCCTGCGCAATCAACGATGACTTTTCCTGTTGCAGCCTATGATCATTCCGGAGGAAAATGCTCAATAACGGGAGGTTATGTTTACAGAGGAACGCAGTTTCCAGCATTACAGGGAAGGTATTTTTTTGCAGATTACTGCTCCACGCAGATCGGAAGTCTGAATTCCGATGATTCGATCACATGGACTTCCGCTTTTTCAGGCAATAATTTTTCAACATTCGGAGTGAATAATCAAAATGAGCTTTTTGTAGCTGCCGTTAACAGCGGTAAAATTTTCAAAATCACCACGACAAGTCTGGGAACGAATGAGAACAGTATTTCAACCCAGATAAAAGTTTATCCGAATCCTGCTTCTAGAAAGGTTTTCATCGAGGGTGTGAAGGATAAAAATACAACGGTTGAGATCATCAGTTTTGAAGGAAGAAAGGTTTTGGAACCGGGAAAAATTGAAAATGACAACAGTGTAAATATTTCAGGAATTCCTGCGGGAGTTTATTTTATTAATTTGAATTCAGGAAATGAAAAATCTTACAGCAAAAAAATAATAATTAAATAAATTTTCAAACAGTTTTTAATAGGCTTTAGTCAGTTTTCTGATTGAAGCTTTTTTTAAAAAAATAAAGAATTGAAAGAATCGGAAGGATTAAAATGAGTCTCATCCATAAAGAAAACCTCTCCGTTTCATCATCAAATAAAAAATTGGGAATCAGGGTTACCAAAAGAAAAGCAGCCATAAAAAATACAATTTCGGGAACTGATATTGGCTTTGTCTCATGTTCATTCTTTTCAGATTTTGAGCTTAAAATCCAGAAAATTAAAAACAGAATCATAAAAGGGAAACTCCAGATTCTGTAGGTATCATAAGCGATAGCATGCAACAGCAACGGAATAAAAGAAACTGATGCCAAAAGTATGAACAACTGAATATTCTTCTGTAATTTGAATTCCTTAAACATCATCCATAAAGAAAAAAGAAGCGGAATTCCGTAAAATATTGTCGCTTTAGATATAAACAGCCTTTGTATAAAATGCACATACTGATCTTTAAGATAATACGAAAAGCTTTTTGTATAGGCTCCGGAAACAGAATCTGCAACTTTTGGTGAAATTGATGAGCCTTTCAGATAGCTGAAAATTTCAGAATAATAATTTCCTCCATAAATTTCCTGAAAAAAAGAAATTGAAAACACGGCAAAAAGAGGCAGAATAATAAATACACCAAATTTCTTTAAAAGATGTTTCGAAAAAATGTTTCTGAAGGAAAATCGCTGTATTGAAGTTTCATTAATAATAATGGAAAAACAACAGACAGGAAGCATCAGAAAAAGAGAAATCTCGTGGATGAAAATGCTGAAAACCGCCACCAACGAAGATAAAAATAACTTTCCCCGCCCGATCAGGTACACTGATAAAATAGTCAGCAGAAAAATAACATGATCAAAATAGCCGATTAAATGAGCAGAAAAAACGATGTATTGGGAAAGCAGAAAAATGACAAAGAATAAAATCCTGTAAAAACTTTTCTGAAAACTTAAGGTGGATTTTAATGCAATTTTTAAAATTAAAAAGTACAGTAAAAATAAGATCCCTGCTGAAAGAACGGTTATTGAAAATTGATTTTTCTGCGACAGAAAACCAAATAATTCTCCGGCTAAACCTCTTTTGATAAATCCAAATCTGTAATCCAGCAACCAATGAGATCTTGCCCATTCATTCGGAATCCTTATCGTTTTTGAAACACTGAAAATCAGCGCATACAGATAAAGAAATATCAAAAGAAATTTTCTGTTCATGCCATTATATCGTCATCGAGAAAATTCTCGTTTCCGGCTTGTTTCTCATCATTCTGAGATCAAAAACCATTGCTACATTTCTCGTAAAGGCTCTTCCTTTTTCTGTAATCTGGATATGATGACCGTTAATTTCCACCAGCTCATCATTTTCCATTTCTTTCAGCATCTCAAATGCATTTTCAAGCTCCGGAAAAGAATTATTGATGTCAAAAGTGGTTTCCAACTGACACATCAGGTTCAGAATATGTCTTCTTACCGTAAGATCTTCATCATTCAGAATATGACCTTTTACGACAGGAATTTCTCCTTCTTCCACCATTTTCTGGTATTCTTCCACGGTTTTGATATTCTGGGCAAAAGCATACCAAGAATCTGAAATGGCAGACATTCCCAAACCAACCATCAACTGGGTTTTGCTTGAGGTATAGCCCATGAAATTTCTGTGCAATTTCTTCTGAATCAGAGATTGGTACAAATCGTCGTGTTCAAGAGAAAAATGATCCATTCCGACTTCGATGTAGCCTAATTCTTCCAGTAATTTTTTACCATCTTCGTATAAACGGCGTTTTTCTTCACCACTTGGCAAATCGTTTTCATCAAAACCTCTTTGTCCGACACCTTTCACCCACGGAACGTGCGCGTAAGAATAAAATGCCAAGCGGTCCGGTTTTAATTCCATCGTTTTGCGGATGGTGCTTTCCATCGCTTCCCACGTCTGATGCGGAAGTCCGAACACCAAATCGTGACTGATGCCTCTGTAACCGATTTCTTTCGCCCATTCCGTCACTTCTCTCACTTTTTCGAAAGACTGGATTCTGTTGATCGCTTTCTGCACTTTCGGATCGTAATCCTGAACGCCAAAGCTCACTCTTCTGAAGCCTAAATCGTACAAAGTCTGAAGATGTTCTTTCGTGGTATTATTCGGATGTCCTTCAAAAGAAAATTCCTGATGTTCGGCAATTTCCACTGTTTCAAAAATTCCTTCCAGTAAGGTTTTTAAGTTTTTCGGAGAAAAGAAAGTCGGAGTTCCGCCTCCTAAATGCAATTCCTTCAGTTTGGGCTTTTCGTTAAACAGTTTAAGGTAAAGTTGCCACTCTTTTAAAACACTTTCGAGATAAGGGATTTCAACGCTGTGTTGTTTTGTGATCCGTTTGTGACATGCGCAGAAGGTACATAAAGCTTCGCAAAAAGGAAGATGAATGTATATAGAAATTCCCTCTTCTGCATTACTTTCTTTGAATGTTCGGATCACACTCTGCTTCCACAATTCCGGAGTGAAAGAATTTTCGTCCCAATAAGGAACGGTGGGATAAGAAGTGTAACGAGGTCCGGGAATATTATATTTATCGATTAAAGAATTCATTTTCTGTTTACAATTTTAAGGTGAACCGAGATCAGGTTTCATAATGCAAAATTAACTATATCTGATGAATTTTGTATCATGAAATATATTAGCCGTTTTTACGAAATTTATAATGAGTCTAAATATTCCGAATTTAAATATGTTTAATCTAATTTCGGAATTAACCACAAAAGTGGCAAAAGACATCATACTGCATAATCAGAATATTCAAAGTGCTCAAAAGAATAAAAATCAAAGATTTTAAAAACTATTGTGAACTTTTTCATTTATAATCATCAGCTTTAAATAAAAGGTTAGTTATCTTTTGCTCCTTTTGCTGTTAAATAAAAAGTTTAAAAAGACTCCATATAAAAACATCAAAGATAAGTTCAAAAAAATAATCGTTTTTGGAATTTCTGAAGTTAAATTCTATTCTTTAGATTCAGAATTTCAATTTCATGACAGAAATTTTACCATTTCCTGCAAAAACAACGGTATTTTCATTAATCCATTGACAAACAAAAAACCCTTTTTCCTCCGAAATTTTCTTCCATGTTTTTCCGAAATCCGAAGAATAACTGATATGTCGATCTCCAACCGAAATAATCTCTTTTCCTTTGGAATTTGGTTTTATCTTCACGCAGGTTGTATATCCTGAATTTTGTCCGGAAGCCTGGATTTGCCATGTTTCGCCGCCGTCGTTGGTGGTTGCGATATTGTTGATATTGGCTTCCTGTTTTGTATAATCTCCGCCAACCGCGATCCCGAATGTATCATCTAAGAAATCGATGGAATAGATTCCCTGAGAAGATTCTCCCTGAATAACCGGAGTATTGAAAATTTTAAATTGATTATTCTTAAAATTTAATTTTAAAATTCTTGAAGCTTTCCCTCCTGTTGCAATCCATAAATAGTTTTTGGTGGATGAAATATTGGTATTGCTTGCTGCAAAAGCTGCTTCTCCTTCATTCAGTACGACATCATTTTTAAGCATAGTCCATTTTCCGTTATCAAATTTGGCAAGTTTTAATTTGCTGTCCTTATCTGCATCACTGAAAGTATAAGCCAGTTTATCATTCACAAAATGGAGCGCATCATAAAAAGCCGTTTTCACAGCATCTCTAAATACTACTTCATATTTCAAACTTTTTTTATCGATCTTAAAAAATTCAGCGGGACTTTCGATATTGATGGCATAAAAAGCCTTTTTATCCTGTCCCAAAGTACGGAACTGCAATTTCTTTTCCGATAATTTAATCTGTTTCTGATTGTCTGTATTTTTCAGATCAACAAAACCAAACTTAGAATCCGTTCCGCTGTACCAGACTTTGTTATCGTAGATTTCAATAGCTCTGATGCTGATTTTGTCGTTTAAAATTGTTTCTGAACTTTCAATCTGCTGAGAAAATGTAAAAATCCCGGAGAATGACAGTAAAAATGGTAAAAGCTTTTTCATATTCACAAAAATAAAAAATCCACAGAATTCTGTGGATTTTATTTGATCTATTTATAAAATTTTAATCTAAATCAGGTTTTTCTAACGGCTCCTGCTCTGCTTTGAACGTTTCGCCATAACCCACTTTGTGAAGTTTACTGTTTCTTAAACTGTAGGTAAAGTAAATGACCACACCAAGCGCTAACCAAGCCATAGAAAGGTATTTTGCTTCGTGGCTTAAGTTCCAGATCAGATAAAGGTTGATGCAGATTCCTAATGTTGCGATTACAGGAAGTGCAGGAACTTTAAATGTTCTTGGCATATTCGGTTCTTTTTTTCTTAAGATCCAAACCGCAACACAAACCATTGTAAATGCGAATAAAGTACCGAAACTCGTCATATCTGCCAGTTTACTAATTGGTGTAAACGCTGCTACAGTAGCGATAATGATTCCTAAAAGCATTAAACTTTTAGCCGGTGTTTTTCTTACCGGATGAACATCGCTGAACATTTTAGGAATAAGACCGTCTTTAGACATTCCCAAGAAAATTCTCGATTGTCCCATGATCATTACCATCAATACAGAAATCAAACCTACAGTTGCTGCAATCGTGATGATGTATCCAGCCCAACCCTGTCCTGCAATTTCGAATGCATACGCTACAGGTGCTTTAATTGCGTCCGGATATTTTCCTTGTGGATTGAAGTCTGAGTAATGCATCATCCCTGTTAAAACAAGAGATACCAAAATATATAATCCTGTACAAACCAAAAGTGAAACAATGATCGCAAACGGAACATCTTTTTTCGGGTTGATCGCTTCTCCAGCCTGTGTAGAAACGGCATCGAAACCTACATACGCGAAGAAAATTGCCGCCGCTCCGGAAATAATCCCCTGAATTCCATACGCTTCTTTAAGATTTTCTCCTTCTTTTACCATTGTAGCAGCAGGAATGAAAGGATTCCAGTTATCTGCATTAATGAAGAATGCTCCTGCAATAATCACGAAAAGAACCGCAGAAACCTTCATGATTACGATAAGGTTATTTGCTTTAGCCGCTTCTTTAGTTCCCTTGATAAGAATAGAGATTACAAAAATTACGATAAGGAATGCCGGTAAATTCATTGAAAAACCTTCTCCTGAATAACTTGCAGGATCTGAGGTAAGGTAATCCGGAAGATGAAGACCGAACATTTTTAACAACTTATTAAAATATCCCGACCAGGAAACGGCTACTGTCATAGATCCCATCGCATACTCGAGGATGAGTCCCCAACCGATGATCCATGCAAATATTTCTCCCACTGTTCCGTACGCATACGCATACGCAGAACCTTCAACAGGCAGAATAGATGCAAATTCTGAGTAACACAATGCTGCAAATACACAAGCAATTCCGGCAATAATGAAGGAAAGAGCCAATGCAGGTCCCGCATGATAATACGCTCCGGTACCTGTAAGTACGAAAATTCCTCCACCAATAATAGCCCCGATTCCGATAGCTGTAAGACTCCATTTACCGAGTACTCTTTTGAGCTGACTGCTTTTCATATCATTTTCGAAAGCACTCATCGGTTTTTTGGTCCAAATTTTAGACATATTTTATTATTTATTAAAGATTTACGAAAATATAAAAAATTTAGAAACATTAACGTTTATTAATAATTTTTCCGTGTTAATTTTAAATTATGAAACTTAAAAATCTGATTTTCATAATATTTAAATCATTGCAAAGTAAGTGTTTTTTTATTTACTTTTGAACGCATGAATGTATATGATCTTTTCATAAAACCTTATGAAACCGCCTCTCTCACGCAGATTTTGTTGGAATTCTCAGCTACGGTATTCGGAATTTTAAGTGTTTATTTTTCAATTAAAAAAAATATCTGGGTTTATCCTACAGGAATTGTTTCAACCCTCATTTACGTCTATATTCTTTTTAATCTGGGGCTTCTCGGCGACTGTATGATTAATGTTTATTACACCGTAATGAGCATATACGGATGGATTCTGTGGGGAAAAAGTTCTCAAGATCACGTTCATGTAGAAGTAAGCTGGGCATCCAAAAAAGAATGGCAGTACGGGATTTTACTTTTCGTTTTAAGTTTAATCTTAGTAATGGTAGTGTATTATTTCAAGCCTTATATTGACAATAAGTTTTCCATGAAAGGTGTGGATTTAGGTTTGGATCATTTGGACTGGGGAAACTGGCTGGATGTGATTACGACTTCCATTTTTCTGGTGGGGATGTGGTTTATGGCGAAAAGGCGCATAGAGAACTGGATTTTCTGGATCATCGGAGATTTTATCTGCATTCCGATGATGATTTATAAGGAACTCGGAATCACTTCGGTTCAATATTTGGTATTTACATTTATGGCGATCCAGGGATACGCCAGTTGGAAAAAAAGTTATAAAGAAAAAAAAGTACATTAAAAACATGAAAAATTTATTTAAAATAGCATTCAGCTTAATTACAATGGCAAGTTTAACTTCCTGCGCGATATATTCGGATCCTTATGCCAATAATTACGGAGATCCTTATTATGACAACGGATATTATTATGCGCCTCAGGGATATTACGGAAACGGCGGATATTGGGGAAACGACGGATATTATTACAGAAACGATTATACGTATTATTATGATAATGGAATGCCTTATTATTACCAGAATTATAATAACTCCAGAAGAAAAGTTTATGTTGAAAGAAGATCAGGATCGAACGGAACGACTTCGGCAAGACCTAATAACGGTTTCAGAGGCGGTGTAAACGACGGAAGTTCGAACGGAAGTTTCAGACCGAACAACGGACAGAATACAAACCAGAGACCGAATAACGGATTCAGAAATCCACAGCAGAATACAACAACTCCACGACCTCAGAACAACGGAGGTTTCCGAAATAATTCGGGGAACAGCAATTCAAACAGTGGCTTTAGAAATAATTCCGGAAGCAATACGAATTCAAACAGCGGAGGATTCAGAAACAGTTCGGGAGCTTCGACTCCTCAACCGCAGACAACTTCTCCTCAACCAACGAGAAGCGGAGGCGGATTCAGATAAAACCATTATAAATAAGGAAACGGGCAGCTAACACTGTTCGTTTTCGTTTTAATTATAGTAATTTTGCAGTTTCAATTTTTAAAACAAACATTCTATTAAGAAATATGGAATTTTATAAATATCAGGGTACAGGAAACGATTTTGTAATGATAGACAATCGTTCCGGAGAATGGGATGATCTTTCCATTGAGAATATTCAGAAACTTTGCGACCGCCGTTTCGGGATCGGTGCAGACGGACTTATCAAAATAAACACAGCGAAAGGGTATGATTTTGAAGTCGATTATTACAATTCAGACGGCTCTAAAAGTTTTTGCGGAAACGGGGCGAGATGTTCTGTAGCGTTCGCTTTTTTCCTTGATATTTTTGAAGGCAACTGCAAATTTACCGCTATCGATGGAGAGCATATTGCCGAAATCCACAATGGAATTGTAAAATTAAAAATGAGCGATGTTGCTACCATTTCCAATGACGGAGAGGATACGGTGATGGATACGGGTTCGCCGCATTACGTGAAATATGTGGAAGATATCGTTAACTACAACGTTTTTGCGGAAGGAAACAGCATCAGAAATTCTGAAAATTATAAGGAAAAAGGCATCAATGTGAATTTTATGGAAAAAATTTCGGATGATGAGATTTTCGTAAGAACCTATGAACGAGGCGTTGAGGACGAAACGTACAGTTGCGGAACCGGAGTTACAGCTTCGGCTTTAACTTTTCTGCAAAATAACCATCTAATCTCTGTAAAAGTTAAAACTTTGGGCGGAAATCTGAAAGTATATGCTGAAAAAAACGGAGACACTTTTCAGAATATCTGGCTCGAAGGTCCTGCAAAGCAGGTTTTTAGAGGTAAAATAGACCTTATTTAAAAAAGCAAAACTTTTAATCACCATTTAAATGAAGAAAGCTATTCTTATCATCATCCTGCTTGTTTTTGTAGCAGGAGGATTTTTTGGATTTAAATTTTATAGAAAATATTACGGTAATAACATCGAAAAAGACGGATATGTTTTGATTCCTCATCAGGCAAATTTTAAACAAATCCTTGATTCTGCGGCGAAATACGTCGATAATAAAGAAGCTTTTGAAGCTGTTGCGAAAGAAAAAGATCTAGACAAGTATTTCAAACCGGGACGTTATCACTTTCAGAAAGGTTTAGGGAACGCGAATTTGGTTAATATGATTAAAGCAGGAAATCAGAGTGAGAACAGCTTCAGAATTGGTGATTTTGGGGATGTTTATCAGATGATTGGTAAAGTAACAAAAAAAACAGAACAGGATTCTTTACAATTTGTGAATGATTTCAATTCGATTGCTGCCGAAAAAGGATATAACAATGCGGAAGATTTAAAAAAGTATTTCTTTATTGATACGTACAATTTTTTCTGGACGGTAACTCCGAAAGAATTTTTCAAAAAATTTGATGATCAGTATAATGAATTCTGGAACAGCGAAAGAAAGTCTAAAGAACAGCAATCCGGTTTAACGAGAGATCAGATTTATGCTCTGGCTTCTATTGTATACAAGGAATCGGGAGGAAAAAAGGACGAACAGAAAACGATTGCAGGATTGTATCTTAACCGTTATAAAAAAGGAATGAAGCTTCAATCTGATCCAACGGTAATTTATGCAATCAATAAGCAGACAAATTTTAAGGAACAGATCAAAAGGGTTTTTTATAAGCATCTGTCTACTCCATCGCCATACAACACGTATGCAAACAAAGGAATTCCTCCGGGACCTATTTGCGTAGTAGATAAAAATTCTGTGGATGCAGTGTTAAATGCAGAAAAGAACGATTATATTTTTATGTGTGCCGATCCTGTGAGATTCGGATACCACAAATTTACAGCGAGTGCAGAGCAACATGCTATTAATGCAAAAGCTTATCAGGACTGGCTGAATTCAAAAAATATAAAATAATAATCATATTAACTTTTTTTTAACAATTCTATAACTAACATTTGGCTTTTTAATTCGACATATACCTTACAAATAATAAATTAAACTTAATATTCTGAAATTTAAACACATTAACAATTTCATAATATTAAGCAAAATCTTTCACGATTTTACACAAAAAATACCTTATGAATCAGACGGAAATCATTAACATTTTTACAAAGAAAACCTTAGGGCTTACTTTTGTACTTTCGGCAGCAGCATTGGCTTTTGCACAGGAGAAGGTCGGTATTTCCGGGTCGGTGGTCAGCAAGAACAACCAGCCCGTTCCTTACGCTTCTGTTACCTTCAGTAACAAGGCAAACAAACAGTTCAGTGATGCTACGCTTACCGACGAAAAAGGTCAGTACAAGCTTGATCTTGCTCCGGGAGCTTACGACATTACTATTGAAGCAATCGATTACCAGAAAAGTGTAGTTAACAAACAAATTACTGCGGCAGGAAACATCGGTGCTTTATCAATCGACCCTGAAAAAAGCGCTACCAATCTGAAAACAGGAGACATTCAGGGAGTTGTGATCACAGCTCAGGCTACGAAGCCTTACAAGGTGGAACTGGATAAAAGAACATATGATCCGTCTCAGGATATTGTAAGTAAAGGTGGAAATCTTCAGGATGTCCTTTCCAACGTTCCTTCGGTTTCTGTAGACACAGACGGAACGGTTTCTATGAGAGGAAGTTCTAATGTGAAATTTTTGATCAACGGAAAACCTTCTGCCCTTCTTGGAATTGATGACGGAGCCAATGCGTTGCAGAGTATTCCGGCAGATCAGATCGAGAAAATTGAAGTAATTACCAACCCTTCATCAAAATTTGAGGCAAGCGGAACAGCAGGTATCTTAAATATTATTCTTAAGAAAAATAAGAAAACAGGCTTCAACGGAAGTGTTACCGGAACTTTAGGATATTTGCCACAAACAAACCTTAATACCAATTTAAGCTGGAGAAAGGGAAACTTCTCATGGTTTCTTAATGGCGGAGGTGGTTATAGAGAATCTAAAAATACAAACAGAAGCGACGATTATTTCTCTAATGCTATTGCCGCAAGCGATTTTACGGAAAGACATCAAAATTCAGTAACCAACAGTAAGAATAACAATTACAACGCTTCCGCAGGAGTTGTATACGACATTTCTCCAAAAACTTCACTTAACGCCTCCGGTACGGTGAGAACTTTTGACAGTGAAAATGACGGAAATATTGACTACAGCTATTTTTATTTAAGTAATCCAAGTTCATCTTCTAACAGAAGAACTTTGGGTACAAATAACAATCTTGCTTTTCAGGGAGATTTTGGAATAGATCATAAATTTGACGATAAAGGTCAGAATTTATCCGTATCACTAAGTTTACAAAGCAACAGATCTTTTAATGATACCAATATTGATGAAACCAGAAATGGAATATTCAGCCTTAAGGATATTGTAAACCAGAACACTAAAAATAAAACGTTAATTGGTAAAGCAGATTACGAATTGCCGATTGGAGAGTATTCCAAATTAGAGGCAGGATACAGAATAGACATCAACTCTAATGATTACAGCAATGATGTTCAGGAAAGTACAGCTTTAAATCCTACCTTATCATTCTTAAGACCTTACACCTATGACGCAACGTATAAAGAAACATTTAATGCTTTTTATTTGCAGTTTAAAAGTAAGATCGGAAAAATAAGCTATCAATTAGGATTAAGAGATGAAATCTCTAATATCGATATTAATTATGCCAATTTATCTCCTAAGGATAAGGCTATAATTACTACAAAGAATTATAATAATCTGTTTCCAAGTGTTTATTTAAGCTATGAATTTGCTAAAGACAATCAGCTTTTACTAAACTATGCGAGAAGAATTGATCGTCCAAGATCATTCTTTATGATTCCTAACCCGAATTATAGTGATAATCAAAATATTTTTGACGGAAATATTGATCTGAATCCTTCCTACGTAGATTCTTACGAGTTCGGTTACAGTATTTCTAAAAAGAAATTCACTATTAACCCGACTTTGTATTTCAGACATCAGACCGATGATACAAAAATGTTAGTTTATAATAAACTTGCAGAAGATGAAAATGGAAGTCTTATTATACCAAGACGTATTGAATCTCATACCAAGCCAATTAATTTGGGATCTGATGACCGTTACGGTTTAGATCTGAATTTTAACTGGGATGCAACAAGCTGGCTTAAATTTTTAGGTAACGTAGATTTATTTGGATATAATACCAAAGGCAGCACTTTGTATGACACATTCGACAAAAACGGAAATCCTATTCAGGCAGTTGCAGATTTTAACGGTAGTGGTTTTTCAACAAGAGCAAGACTTACCACAACTTTTAAAGTCGACAAAACTTTTAATTTCCAGATTCAAGGTTTCTACAGAGGAGGACAAAAAACTGCTTATCAGGACAGAAAAGATATGTATGCCATTAACTTCGGAGCATCAAAAACGATTTGGGATGGTAATGGAACGATATCTTTCAATATTCAGGATATTTTCAATACGAGAGCAATGCAGGCTACAACATACACTGCAAACAGTATAAGAGATTCTTATATGCAATGGCAGCCAAGACAATTTGCTTTATCTTTAACCTACAGATTCAAGCAAGGAAACGAAAAAGTAGAGCAGCCAAAACGTAAAAAAGACATCAACTCCAATGCAACCGGAGACGATCAGCAAGGAGGACCAATGTAATCCGCCTTTCATACAAACAAAAAATCCCGAAATTAAATTCGGGATTTTTTTATTTTGCAGCTTCTGCTTTTTCCAGTTTCTGAAGTTCGGCTTCGTAGATTCTTTTTCTTAAATCGCTGGAAGAAAACCTGTGATCTCTTTTATTGTAAAAAATCTCAATTCCTTTTTCTTCGCAGTATTTTTTACCGGTGAAATCTCTGTCTAAATAATCGTCCCCGATAATTCTTACATCAATTACGAAAGATTTTAAAATATCCAGGAGATCTTCCTCTGTGTAATATGGAATAATCTCATCAACAGCATTTACTGCTTTTAGCTGAATATATCTCTCTACGATCGTCTGAGTCGGCTTATTTTTGGTTGGACGATCATGAGAGGGATCAATCTGCAAACCTACGATAAGGTAGTCACATACCGTTTTTGCTTCTTCAAGCATTTTGATATGTCCTGCGTGAAGCAGATCGAATGACGAAAACGTGATGCCTATTCTTTGTGTTTTCATATAAATATCTTCTTTTTTGTACAAATTATTAAGTGTTTCTTGTTTCTAAATATTTTTGCCACTGCCAAACTGTTCTTAATGCCTCTTCCAGAGACGTTTCAGACTTCCAGTTAAGCTCTTTTTGGGCTTTATCTACGTTTGCATAAGCAATGGTAATATCTCCTTCTCTTCTGTCGCAGATCTGGTAAGGAACTTTCACATCATTTGCTGTTTCGAAAGCTTTTACTACTTCCAGAACCGATGAACCTTTTCCTGTTCCTAAGTTAAAAATATCAATCACAGCATGATCAGAATCGTCTTCCATTAATTTTTTCAGTGCTGCAACATGGGCTTTAGCCAAATCCACAATATAAATATAATCACGAACTGCCGTTCCGTCTTCGGTAGGATAATCATTTCCCCAAACACTCAACTTCTCGCGAATTCCTGCCGCAGTTTGCATCACGTAAGGTACTAAATTATTCGGAATTCCAATAGGCAGTTCCCCGATTTTCCCGGAAGGATGCGCTCCGATCGGATTGAAATATCTCAATAAAGAAATTTTACGGTGATATGCTTTTGCAAAGTCAGTCAGGATCTCCTCTCCCATCTGTTTTGTCTTTCCGTAAACGCTTTCAGGCATTTTTAACGGAGTATTTTCATGGATCGGCATTTCATCCGCCTGTCCGTAAACCGTGCAGGATGAGCTGAAAATAAAGTTTGAAATTCCTCTTTCTTTAAATTCCTGCAGAATATTGATTAACGAAAACAAATTGTTCTCATAGTAATCAACAGGTTTTACCTGACTTTCACCCACCGCTTTGAATGCCGCAAAGTTGATACACCCCTCAATTTTATGAGCATCAAAAACCTGCGTTAAAAGTTCTTTTCTTTTTAAATCAAAAGGATAAAAAACAGGTTTTTTCCCTGTAATTTCCTCAATATTTTTTAATATAAATCTCTCGGAATGCGATAAATCGTCTACAATAACAACCTCAAAATTGTTATTTAAAAGTTCCACCACCGTATGGGAACCGATATATCCTAAACCTCCTGTTACGAGTATTGCCATTTTTAATTTTTAAATACTTTGTCAAAGTTAAAAATCTTTGACAAAGTTTAAGTTAATTTCTTTTAAGTGATACTGTATAAAATTTTCACGGTTGCCAAATAGCTCCAAAACATCCTTACGCATAATATTGGTTTCTGCATTGGAAATTATTGCGGGATAAGATGAAAACTTATAAGTATGAAAATTTTCTGGATTTTGATGAACATATACAATTAAATTTCTAAGATAATCATCAGAATCTATATGAATTCTTTTGAAAGGTGACTCAAAAATGGGTCCGCTTCTTTGATATACTTTATTAAAAGACTGAGTATAGCTGCTAATCAATTTGCCAATGCCTTTACTGAAAAACCCATCTTCGGAATTGAGTCCACTCTTTTTTTCAGAAAAAGCTATTTCTTCGACAGACTTTACTTTGAGAAGAAAATGAAAATGATTTGGCATTAAACAATAAGCATAAATATTAAAATAAGGAACTAAATATACTTTAACCTTCTGAAGAAAATAATTATAATTTTCATTACTTAAGAAAGTTAGTTTAGAATTAATTCCTATGTTAAAAATATGATAAAACTTATCTATTTCCAAATGAGTTCCCCTTATCTCCATGGTTATGTTTTTAACTTTGTCAAAGATTTAAACTTTGACAAAGTTATGTTTTATTAATTTTTATTTGTTAATCATTGTGTGTTCCTATACTTTCTATTTCATTGTCAACTGGCAAATGCTTCCAATAATTTATTAATACAGTCGGAACTATCACAAATAATAAATTAAAAAATATATAAGATAATAGAAATCTTGTGGGATCAATAGCTTTTTGATATCTAACGACAAAAAATATTGCATGAAAAATAATCATAAAGAACAAAGAGATATTTAAGTATATAAACATTTTCCTTGACTCTCTAAAAATACTTATAAAAGTAATAACCAATAATGGAAATATTAAAAAATACAATATATAAATAGGTATCTTAATTTGAAGATATTCTTCCTTTAATCCGTAATCCATTAAAAAAAGATTAAACATATTGTATGCAAAAAATATTATCCAACAGAATACAAAAACAATTGTAAAAAAATAAGCAAACTTATTTTTCAATATCCTTTCGTCGTGAAGCATAACTTATCCCATAAACTCCAACACCGCATCCGTAATATACTTCAGCTGCTCATCATCCAGTTCAGTGTGCATCGGAAGAGAAATTACCTGATCTAATAATTTATCTGTATTCACAAAATCGGCATCGTTACTTTCCTGAAAATAGGCTTTTTGTTTTCTTAAAGCTACCGGATAATAGATCATTGCCGGAATTTCCTTTTCAGCTAAGAATTTTTGCAAATCATTACGCTTTCCGTTTAGAATTCTTAAAGTATACTGGTGAAAAACATGCGTTGAATAATCAGCTCTCTTTGGAGTTAAAATATGTTCATGTCCGGCAAAAGCTTCATCATAATAATCTGCTGCTCTTCCTCTTGCTTCGTTATAGTTATCGAGATGTGGAAGTTTTTTTCTCAAAATAGCAGCCTGAACACTGTCTAATCTTGAATTTACGCCAACCTCATCATGATAATATCTTTGGTACATTCCGTGGTTTACAATTCCTCTTAAACGGTGCGCCAGATCATCATTATTCGTGAAAATTGCTCCTCCGTCTCCATAGCATCCTAAATTTTTAGAAGGAAAGAAAGAAGTCGTTCCCACCGTAGACATGGTTCCCGCTTTTTTTATGGTTCCGTCTGAAAAAGTGAATTCGGAACCGATTGCCTGTGCATTGTCTTCAATTACATATAAATTGTGCTCTTCAGCAATTTTTAAAATTTCTTCCATATTCGCGCACTGTCCGAAAATATGTACCGGAATAATCGCTTTTGTTTTCGGAGTAATGCCTTTTTTAATCGCCTCTGTTGAAATGGTGAAAGTATCATAATCCACATCCACTAAAACCGATTTAAGTTTAAGCAAATGAATAACTTCCACAGTTGCCGCAAAAGTAAAATCTGCCGTAATGATTTCATCACCTTCCTTCAGATCAAGACCCATTAAAGCAATCTGAAGTGCATCTGTCCCGTTTGCACAGGGAATAACATGTTTTACGTCCAGATAGGACTCTAATTCATTCTGGAAAGACTTTACTTCAGGACCATTGATAAAAGCCGCTGAATCCATTACATTTAAAACGGCATTATCCACATCATTTTTTATCTTGTAATACTGACTTTGTAAGTCAACCATTTGAATCTTTTTCATAAATAAATATTTCTGTAAAAATAAGGAATTTAAAATCCCTTCAAAAATTTTATTGATTTTGTTTTATCTTTATACAAAATAAATACATGAAAAAAACTTTACTTTTTTGTCTCTTAGCGGGTTACTCTGCCAGTTTTGCACAGACATCGCTTGTTTTTGTATTTTTTAAAGACAAACCGAACAAGGCTGCATTCTATGCAAATCCGTTATCAGAATTATCTCAAAAATCCCTTAACAGACGTACTTCGTTAGGAATTACGCTGAATGATCAGGATGCTCCGATAGAACCGACTTACATTACCAATATTCAGAATTTAGGGTTCACCGTAACCGATTACTCAAAATGGCTGAATGGGGTTGCCGTAAATGCAACTCCGGCTCAGATTGCCACGCTTCAGGCGCAGAATTATGTACAGTCTGTAGAAAGTTTTGCCAGAAATTCTTCCGGAGGAACAAAATTAAGCCATCAGAATAAGTGGGATAATCCAACAGATCCCGCTAATAAAAATTTAACCACTTTTGACTATGGTTCAGGTTCCGCACAGATCGACCAGATCAATCTCCGTCCGCTTCATTTGGCAGGATACACAGGAACCGGAGTTACCATTGCCGTGATTGATACAGGATTTCCTTATGCAAATACAGGTTCTGCTTTTTCAAGATTATGGACCAACGGACACATCAAAGGCGGATATGATTTTGTAACCAAAGGCACAGACATTTACAATACTTCGCTTAATAATCACGGTTCTGCTATTTTGGGCGCAATCGGAGGATATGTTCAGGATACTTTTGTAGGTTCCGCTCCGGATGCGGATTTTTATCTGTACCGAAGTGAAAATGCAGCAATCGAAATTCCAGAAGAAGAGCTGTACTGGATTGAAGCTGCTGAAGAAGCCGACCGAAAAGGCGTTGATATGATTACAACATCTTTAGGTTATGGTACTTTTGATGATCCGAAATACAACTACACTTACGCCAACCTGAACGGAACCACTTCCTTTATTGCAAGAGGAGCCGAAATAGCTGTTAACAAAGGAATTTTCACATTATTTGCCGCAGGAAATTCAGGAGCTCAAACATGGCATTATATTCTAACTCCAGCGGATAATGCAAAAGTCTTTACCATCGGAGCCGTAGATTCTTCAGGAGCTTCTTCCACGTTCTCATCTTTCGGTCCGAATTCTGCGGGGGTTATAAAACCCGATGCCAGTGCAAGAGGAACCACCGCAACCAGTGTTACCAATAACAATTCGACAATTTTGGTCAGCGGAACATCCATTGCCACTCCGATTGCAGCGGGAGGTGTTGCCTGTCTGATTCAGGCTTTCCCGGCAATGAACAGAGATTTAATGAGGGATAAATTAAGACAGAATGCATCGCTTTATCCCAATCATACCGATCAGATGGGATTCGGAATTTTAAATTTCGGAGGTCTTTACAATAACGTTTTAAGCACTTCGGAACTGGTAAAAAGAAACAATATTGCCATTTTTCCGAATCCTGTTAAAAATATTTTAAACATAGCTTCAGAAAGTGATGTTTTATCCTTGGAAGTTTACGATAACTTAGGGAGATTCATTACAAAAACCAATATTCAAAAATCTATAAAAGTCGAAGATTTTGCAAAAGGCGTTTATTACCTGAAAATCCAGACGAAGGATAAAATTTACTACGAAAAATTCATAAAAGAATAAACTGAAAAACCTCTCAATGCGAGAGGTTTTCTTATTATTCCCGAAGGCTGAGCGAAGCCGAAGCCTGATGTCTAATTGCAAATCATCATTCAGTAAAATCTAAGCAAAATATTTATAGATTCTTCATTCCGTTTCACTGCATTCAGAATGACACACGGATTATTTATTATTAAGCCGAATTTCTGCTCGCATTAATATTTCCGAATAAAGAACGTGTCACCAGTTTTCCGTATGCTTCCAGATCGCCTTCTCCTTTCTGAATTTTCATTAATGCATATTGCTGAATGCTCAACAAAGGCAAAACAATTCTCTCGCGGATTTTCACCGATTTTCTGGAAAGCGGATCTTCTTCCTGTAGCATTTTAAAGCCTGTTAATTCCAGCATGATATTTTTGGAAAGATTGTATTCATCAAACAGAACATTCCAGAATGCGCCGAATTTCGAGTTGTTTTTAATATAATACGTCAAAGGAAAATAGGTCTTGTTCATACTCATCATTGAGTTTAAAACCAACGTTTTAAAGAAATCCGAACCTCTGTACAATTCTCTTACTTCATCAAACCTTCCCTGTTCTTTCAACTGCTGCATCGCAAAACCAAATCCGAAGAATCCCGGAACATTCTGCTTCAACTGCGACCATGATCCAACAAAAGGAATCGCTCTTAAATCTTCAAATTTAAGCTCACTTCCGCCTCCTCTTTTCGACGGACGGCTTCCGATATTTGTTTTTCCGTAATATTCGAGCGTACTCATTTCCTGAAGGTAGGGTACAAACATCGGATGCGCTTTCAGATCTGAATATTTTTGATAACTGATTTCAGCCAGTTCGATGATTAACGCCCTTTCTTTTTCGGTTAATTCTTTTTTCGAATTTTTGAAAACATCATTTTCCACTCCGGCGGTCAGAAGCTGTTCGAAATTATATTTTGCCTGTTCTTTATTTCCGAAAATACTCGTAATCGTCTGTCCCTGAATCGTTAATTCAATTTTATTATTCGCAATGGTTTTTCCCTGTGAAGCATAGAAATCGTGGGTTTTTCCGCCTCCTCTTGCGGGAGGTCCTCCTCGACCGTCGAAGAACACGACCTTAATTCCGTTTTGCTCGGAAAGTTTCGTTAACACTTCTTTGGCTTTATAAATTTCCCAGTTGGCTTTCAGGTAACCTCCGTCTTTCGTTCCGTCCGAGAAACCTAACATAATCGTCTGCTGATTTCCTCTTTTTTCCAGATGTTTTTTGTAAACAGGATTCTGATACAATTCGTTCATTACATTTTCTGCGTTGGCAAGACCTTCCATTGTTTCGAAAAGCGGAACGATATCCATATTGATTTCTTCTTCCTGATAACCGCAGACTTTAAAAAACGCATACACATTCATCACATCTTTTATCGCATCGGAATTGGAAATAATATAGCGGTTCATTCCTCTTAAACCGTTCAGTTGCTGAATTTCTGAAATCTGGGAAACGGTGAGCAAAGTATCTTTTACAATATCTTCAAAATCATCCGGATTTACTTTTTCACTAACCTGAATTAACTTATTGAATTTTTCTTCGTGCGTAGCATCAATGGCTCCGAATACTTTAGCAAAAACCTCATCAATTACTTTCTGATGAATTCTGCTGTCCTGCCGAACATCCAGAGTCGCAAAATGCGTCCCGAAAATCTTCACACGGTCTTTGAAATTCACCAACTGATCAAGGAACAATGAATTGTGCTGCTCCACAAGAATCTTTTCGGCTTCTTCAAGTCTTTTGATAATATCATCTGCCGTAATTTTTTCATTTCTGAAAATCGCGGAATACAGTTCGTTGCTCAGTTTTGTTAAAACCTCCGAAACGCCTCTGAAACTCAATCTTCTTCGAACCGATTTCAGGTTGTTGTAATAGGCTTTTAAAATTGCAGTATGCAGTTCTTCTGCTACTCTTTTCGTGACATCTGCCGTTACAAAAGGATTTCCGTCGCGGTCTCCTCCCGGCCAGAAACCAAGCTGGATCAGATCTTCATGCAGATGAAAATGATCGTTTTCGAATGTCGTTTTTATTTTCGTGAAAAGTTCTCCGATGGTATCGTAATATACATATCTCAGATAATAAATGATGCTCAACGCTTCATCAATCGGAGTTGGTTTTTCTTTATTGACGAACGGTGTTTTTCCCAACTGCTGCAAAAGCATATCGATATTCGTGATAGAATCGGTTGTAATGGCATTTCTGAGATCGTGAAGAATTCTCTGTACAGAATTTGGGTAAAACTGTGTCGGGTGCGCCGTAAACACAATTTTAATAGCAAAATCTTTTAGTTTTTCACGCACTTTTTCCAATTTATGATCCTGAAGCGAACGTTCGTACATATTGGTTACCGTTCCGTTATCACTTTCGGAATGCAGGTTCGGAAATGCAGCATCTTCAATACTGTCAAACAAAACCACCTGTCTTTCAATGTATTGAATGATTTTGAAAAGAAGTTCTGTTTTCTGTTCTTCAGTCTGCAAATCGGTATGATTTTTAAAGAATTCTTCAACGATTTCTTCAGGCGTTTTTCCGGCTTCGTAGCCGATTTTGCTTTCTTCACAAAGGAACGGAAGCAGCATCCCGATATTCGTCATTTTATCATAAGGCAGGCTCATAAACAATGAATTGTAGATCTGGAACTTATTTTCCACGATCTGCCTGAATTTTTCTGCGCGTTGGTCGTGTATCATATAACAAATGTAGGGGATTTTTAAGAAATTCATTTTAATTCTATTTAAAAAATTCTTTTAAAAATGATAAATTGTCGTAATTTCGATTTATTATCATTAAATAACAAAATGCATCAAATCAAGAAAGAATATGACTTTTTTATAAGTCATGCATCAGAAGATAAAGAAACATTTGTAAGACCATTAGCCGAAGAACTATTGAAATTAGGTTTTAAAGTTTGGTATGACGAGCTAACATTAAAATTTGGAGATTCCCTATTTGAAGAAATTTCTAATGGAATTAAAAAATCAAATTATGGTCTAGTAATAATTAGTGAAAACTTCTTAAGAAAAGAATGGACTAAAAAAGAATTAAATGGATTAATTTCAAAAGAAATTTTCAATAAAGAAAAGACTATTTTACCTATTTGGTTAAATATTTCTTTTGACTCTATATATGATTTTTCACCTTTATTAGCTGATAAAGTATCAATTCAAGTCATAAATAATGAAATTGACAAAGTCGTAAAAAAAATTTTAGAATTAGAGAATACACGCATTATCGAATGTGACGAAGTAAAAAAAAAGTTCAATTTTTGATAAATTGTAATGAATTTGAACGTAAAAAATATATAATTGATACTGAAACTCGAATTAAAAATTTAGTTCATTTTGAGGAAGCATTTTTCGATTGGTATTGTTCTGATGAAAATTTAGAAGACGAATTTTTAGAAGAAAAGAAGAAACGAGAATTATTAAATCAATATAATTTACCGCTTAATATCACCTATAATCCAGAATTTACACCGTCTCGTGATATGAATTTAATGATTCGCCTAACAAAAAAGTGGATTTCAAAAAAAGCTTCGATTAAAGAAATTTATGAAATGATTTTTTTAATTGATTGGTATCATGAACTTGATTTACCGTATATTTTATGGGAATTTCCGAATGATTCTCTACATGATTCCGAAACATATGATTTTTGCTTTTGGGCTCCTTATCTTATAAATGAAAAGAAAAAAATATCCCACGAAACAATTCGAAAGGAAAGTGTAAAAGTGTGGAGTGAATATTTTGACAATGGTCTTAATCCCATTGTATTGAAAGAACTCAATATAGATCTTCACAGTTACCATTAATTATTTCTAAAGCTTAATCACCAATCTGAATCCCATGAAAAAAATACTCCTATTCTTACTTCCCCTTCTCCTTTTCTCCGCCTGTGGCGAAGATTGCTACAATGCGCCACAGCCGATTGCTTTTAAATTTGTGGATTCCAATGATGTGAATCTGATAACAGACGGAACGCTTACCAATTATTCGGTGAAGGAGGAAAACCAGACCAATATTCAGCTTACAAAAACCAATGATGATATGGTTATTCTGGAAAATGTGGGTGCTTACAACGGAACGAAAAATTATACCTTTACTTCCAATATTAAAAATTTCACTTTTACGATACAATCATCTGAATTTAAAGGAGGCTGCGATGGTTTTCAGATCAACAAACTCACCTTTACTGGCATTGGAATTGATGTGAAAGACGAGAACGGCTACTACAAAATTATTTTCCAGTAAATTTCTGTTCGCTACATTTGCAAAAATAAAAGAATGAAAGTATTATTTCCGGTTTTACTGCTTTGCTCAGGTTGGATATTCAGCCAGAAAACCGTTCCTTCAGACTTCAAAAAAATTCCGGAAATCCTTGATAATACAGAACTGCTCTACCCTTTTATCGTTCCGGATAAAAAATACGAATACTGGAGCGTTCTCAGAAATAATCCCGATCCCGATAAAGCCATTATTTACGAAAGCCAGATGCCGGATTTGATGACGCTGAATGATCCTGCACCGGAAAAAGGATTTTTTCAGAAATGCATCGGAGAAAATTGTTTTTCCTACGTTTTAGCCTGTGAAAAAAGCCAGTCGAAATACTTTTCAAACGAACAGCAGCTAAGAGATTTTATCGGATTTGTAGACAATCTTCCGGAAGCTATTTTAATTGCCAATACTTTCGGATATACGGTTGACAGTTCCAATCAGTTGGGGAGTTCATATAAAATTGAAGATCAGTACATTTCACTGTATCTTTCAAAATCTAAAAACAATTCTGAAACTAAGGAATCTTTTTTCATTAAAATCAATAGAAAAACAGGAAAATTGGAGGTAAAAAGTAATGGAGCTTATTAAAGTTTTTTAATTTTTTTGGTATTCAGAATGAAATTTTGCGAAGCAATTTGCAATGAAAAATCTATCTTAATATGAGATTTTTCGACTCCACTTCGTTGCGCTCAAAATGACAGCGTTACACATTAAATGTAAGAGTTTTTAAAACACATTAGTCACATAAGATTTTAAAATGATTCTAAGCTTTAGATTAGAACACATTAGTTGTGAAAATCTTTGATTTTCTTCTTATGTGATCTTCTAATTATTTTTATTAAACTAAACTTATGTGACTAATGTGTCATATTAAAAAAAACTATCATTCTGAATGGAATTTTGCGAAGCATTATGAAATGAAGAATCTATTCATATGAAGTTTTTTGAGATTTTTCGACTCCACTTCGTTGCGCTCAAAATGACAGTTTTACAGACTGAATCTAAAAGTTTTTAAACATATTAGTCACATAAGATTTTAAATAATTTCTAAGCTTTATATCAGAACACATTAGTTGTGAAAATCTTTGATTTTCTTCTTATGTGATCTTCTAATTATTTTTATTAAACTAAACTTATGTGACTAATGTGTCATATTAAAAAAAACTATCATTCTGAATGGAATTTTGCGAAGCATTATGAAATGAAGAATCTATTCATATGAAGTTTTTTGAGATTTTTCGACTCCACTTCGTTGCGCTCAAAATGACAGTTTTACAGACTGAATCTAAAAGTTTTTAAACATATTAGTCACATAAGATTTTAAATAATTTCTAAGCTTTATATCAGAACACATTAGTTTGTGAAAATCTTTGATTTTCTTCTTATGTGAACTTCTAAGTATTTAATTAAACTAAACTTATGTGACTAATGTATTATATTAAAAAACTGTCATTCAGAATGAAATTTTACGAAGCAATATGCAATGAAGAATCTATTCATATGAAGTTTTTTGAGATTTTTCGACTCCACTTCGTTGCGCTCAAAATGACAGTGTTGTAGATTGAATCTAAAAGTTTTTAAACACATCAATAACATAAGATTTTAAAACAATTTCTAAGCTTTATATCAGAACACATTAGTCTATGAAAAGCTTTGATTTTCTTCTTATGTGATCTTTTAAATGATTATTCAACAAAATTCAATAGTTTTAATAAAAAGGAATCATTAAAATTTTAAAACTTTATTAACTTAGTTTTTGTGTGGTATTGCGTAATTTTGATTTAAAATAAATTTAAGAACAATGCTTAATTTCGAACTAAAAAATCCAACCAAAATACTTTTCGGAAAAGGTGAAATTGCTAAAATTTCAAAAGAAATTCCCGCAGATGCCAAAATTTTAATGATTTACGGAGGCGGAAGCATCAAAAACAACGGTGTTTACGATCAGGTAAAAGAAGCTTTAAAAGATCATGAAGTGCATGAATTCGGCGGAGTTCCAGCCAATCCGGAATATGAAGTATTAATTAATGCTTTAAGCTTTATCAAAGAAAATAATATTACTTTTCTCTTGGCTGTCGGAGGCGGATCTGTAATCGACGGAACGAAGTTTCTTTCCGCTGCTGCAAATTATGAAGGGGAACCATGGGAAATTCTTACGAAACCTGTAAGAACTTTTGAAGGCGAAGGAATGCCTTTCGGAACTGTTCTTACGCTTCCTGCAACAGGTTCTGAAATGAATTCGGGGTACGTGATTTCCAGAAGAGAAACCAACGAAAAATTGTCTTCGGGAGGTCCCGGATTATTTCCTCAATTCTCGGTTCTGGATCCGGAAGTGGTGAGATCGATTCCGCAAAGACAGATCGTTAATGGTTTAACGGATGCTTATACTCACGTTTTGGAACAGTATATGACGGCTCCTTCTTCGGCAGATCTTCAGGAAAGAATTGCAGAAAGTATTCTGATCAGTTTACAGGAAACCGCTCCGAAAGTTTTGGTGGAGGAATTTGATTATGACGCTGCCGGAAATTTCATGTGGTGCTGTACAATGGCTCTTAACGGACTGATTCAGAAGGGTGTGATTACAGACTGGGCGGTTCACGCGATGGGACACGAACTGACGGCTTATTTCGGGATCGATCACGCAAGAACTTTAGCCATTATTGCACCATCGCATTACCGTTATAATTTTGAATCCAAGAAAGGTAAACTGGCTCAGTATGCGGAAAGAGTCTGGGGAATTAAAGAGGGATCTGTAGAAGAAAAGGCAGAACTGGGAATCAAAAAACTGGAAGAATTCTTCCACAGCCTTCATATTGATACGAAACTTTCTGATTACACAGAAGATTATAAAGGAACGGCTGAAAGAGTGGAAAAAACTTTTACAGAGAGAAACTGGCTTGGTTTGGGAGAATACAGAAAACTGACTCCTCAAGATGCTTCTAAAATTGTGGAAATGAGCTATTAAAAGCAGAAAGTATCAGAATTAAAGATGGAAGTTTATTCTTATGCTGCTGAAAATAAAGCAGACAGGGATAAACTTTCCTCTTACAACTTTTATTCCAATTTGCTTTTTATGTAATCAATCGTTTAAAAAACCTTAATTTCATTAGAGATATTTCAAATTTATTTATATTTTAGCATATTCTTAAATTTGTAAAAATGAAAAAACCATTACTTTTATTTGCCTTTTCAGCGTTAGCGCTTACTTCATGTAACGATGATGATATCCAGGGTTATGAAATGGATATGATGAAAGGTGATTGGAAGATCAGTAAAAAAGAAACGATATCAGGAAAAGACGATAAATTTGTAATTGATACGCATGTTCCAACAGGATGTTCCGTAAATGACAAACTGGAGTTCAGAACAGATTACTACACCTCGTTTACTACTTATGGAGGAACAGGAACAAACTGTAATGTAGTGGCAAAAGTAGAAGGAAAATATGAGTACAATTCTGAAACAAAGGATTTAACCGTTACCTACACTGGGAACAGTGCTGTGAAGTACAGAATTGTAGTTCTTACAAGCTCTGAAATGAGAATAAAGCAATTGTCCGGCAATATAGATCAAGACGGCGATACGATACCAGATGCAGAATACGTAACGTATAAAAGATAAAAAAGAAAACTCTCGAAAAATTCGGGAGTTTTTTCTTGAAAAGAAAATTTTAATATTCAACTAAAATTATTAAAACAATGAAGAAGATTTTTTCGGCATTTCTGATGCTGACTTTTGCCCTGTTTTTTGCACAGGAAAAACCGATGTTCTGGCAGGACATCCAAAATTTTAAGAAACTGAATCTGGAAAATCCTCCTGCTGAAAATGCAATTCTTTTAGTAGGAAGTTCGTCTTTCACGAAATGGACGGATGTTGCGAATTATTTTCCGGATAAAACCATCATCAACAGAGGTTTCGGAGGCTCAAGATTAACGGATCTAAATGATTATGCAGAAGATCTTTTAAATCCTTATCAACCCAAACAGATCATCATTTACTGTGGTGAGAACGATTTTGCCGACAACGATAAATTGAAAGCCGATGTTGTAGTGGAAAGATTTAAAACATTCTACAAAAAAATCCGTGCAAAATTCCCGAAAATTGAAGTAGATTATATTTCCATTAAATATTCTCCGAGCCGCGAAAAGTTATGGCCGCAAATGAAGGAAGCCAATAAAAAGATTGCCGATTTCATGAAAAAGCAGCCGAATGCAGCGTTTATTGACATCACAAAGGTAATGCAGGATACAAACGGAAACGTGAGAAAAGACCTGTTTGTGGAAGATATGCTTCACATGACGCCGGAAGGCTACAGATTATGGACTTCTGTGATGAATCCTTATATGAAATAAAATGAGAGAATCTACCCGAAACATTCCGATTTTTAAAAAAGCGCAGGAAATCTACGAAACTCTAAAAGTGATAACAGATTTATTTCCTGAGGATAATGATTATCTCCAGACACTGAAATCGCATCTTCTTGAAGACAGCATGATTATTCAGGCAAAAATATCCGGTGCGGAAGCCGTAAAACTGTATGACATTAAGATGGAAAATGCAGCGATCATAAGAAAAGCGGCAAGAAGCATTATGGTAAGCGGAAATACACTTGAAATGATGGGATTTACAGATGCAAAGTATTATACAATTATAAGAAATCTTACCGAAGAATTCAGGCTTTTATTCGTCGACTGGGTTTCAGGATTTAATCCTAAACATTTTATTGTTGATAATTGGGGATTGTTTAATCCTCCGGGAATTTCGCATGATTATGTTCAGCGGGATGACGAACTGAATTTTCTTGATGAGGATGAGGAATAAAAATGAGCTGTTTCAGTATTGAAGCAGCTTTTTTGTTGATAAATTAATTTAAACTTATAGCTAGAATACGGGTTTATTTAAAGTATTCAAACGTCTGCAAAGAAAAAAATCTTTGATTTTTTTAAACTTATGTGTTCTTTTTTTCCACTTAAATAACTAAAGTGTTAAAATCTTTTGCATCTTTTGCGGTTAAAAAGTTTAAACAAACTCGATGATTATTTTATTGAAAGATTTTGTGTGAAAAGTTTTTTTCCTTTTCTTTGCAGCCTTAAAAATTAGTTTAAACCATGAAAAAAATCTTATTTCTTGCTATTTCAGCAGGTTTTCTTTTCACAGCCTGCAAAAGTGATGATGACGATGTTTATGCATCTGTTGTAGGAGTCTGGAAGCCATCCAGAGAAATGGCAGTTTCCGGAAAAAACGGAAGTACTATTTACAATGATCCTTCTTCAAGCTGCTACAAAAAAAGTACATTTGATTTTAAATCGAATAATACAATGGTAAGCAACATTTTTGATGAGGGAATGAGCGGAAATTGTGAAAATCTGGGAACAGACACTTCTTCTTATTCTTATGACCCACTAAACAAACAGATCGTTATAGACGGCGAAGCCAGTGAAGTTCTGAAGCTTACGAATAATGAAATGCATATTGTTTCGGATTACAGTGATGAAGACGGAGACGGAATCGATGACAAAATAGTTCTGGTTTTAACCCGATAAAAAGCAAACTCCCGAAAAATTCGGGAGTTTTTTTATTTCTTTCTTTTGGATTTAGATATTGATTTCTGCTGCGCTCTGTTGGCTCCAAATTTTTTGGGAGCTTTTCTTTTGGAAGGTCCGCCCCAGTTTTCTTTGGTATTTTTTGCTTTCTTTTCATGAAATGCACCTCCACCGTCATTCAGTTTAACCTTCACAGGATTTTTCATGATTACCGTTTCTTCTTCCGAAGCAATCTTTTTAGGATTGATTTTAACTTCCTGAGGGAAATCGATGTATTTCAGTTCTTTATCCATCAATAATTCGATGTCAAGAGCTAAAGTTTCTTCTTTCTTGGTAACGAAGGTTATGGCTTTACCGTCTTTGTCAGCTCTACCCGTTCTACCGATTCTGTGAATATACTGCTCCGGAATATCGGGCGTTTCAAAATTGATAACGTGCGTAATGTCTGAAATATCCAGACCTCTTGCCATGACATCTGTCGTAATAAGACCTCTGATTTCTTCATTCTCAAAACGTTTCATCGCTTTTAGTCTGTAGTTCTGCGATTTATTGGAGTGGATCACATCAAACTGTTCAGGAAAAAGCTCATCAATTTTTGTAAATAAAAGATCTGAATTCTTCTTATTATTAGTGAAAATCAAAACTTTAGACATATCGGCATCTGTTTTCAGCAAATGCTCTAGTAAATTAATTTTGGTATTAAAATTTTCTACTTTATAAGCGGTCTGATCTATTTTTTCAAGCGGCGTTCCGGATTTTGCCAGTGAAATTTCAACAGGACTGGCAAAATACTCATCCAGCATTTCGTCTACAGCTTCCGTCATGGTAGCAGAAAAAAGAATATTCTGTCTTTTTTCTCTCATCATTTCAAAAATGTGTGTCAACTGTGGTCTGAAACCCAGATTCAGCATTTCATCAAACTCATCAATAATCAGTTTCTGAACTTCCTTTAAAGAAATGGCATTATCAATTGCCAAATCCATTACTCTTCCCGGAGTTCCTACCAGAATATCGCAGCCATCATTAAACAATAATTTTTGGGTGTTGATGTTTTTTCCACCGTAAATCCCTATCACTCTTGCAGTAATATTTTCTGTTAATTTCTCAACAATTTCAGCTACCTGAACCACCAATTCTCTTGTAGGAACTAAAATAACAACCGTAGGATTTCCTGTTTTATTGTATTTCCAGGTTTTAAGAACAGGTAACAGATAAGCCAGTGTTTTTCCGGTTCCCGTCTGTGCAATCCCCATCACATCACGCCCGGAAAGTATTGGTTTAATACTTTTTTCCTGAATCGGAGTAGGTTCAAATAAATTAAGATCCGCTAAAACATCAAGAATTTTAACCGGAAGGTCAAAATCTGCAAAAGTGAGTTTTTCCATTTTGCAAAGATAGAGAATTAATTTTTGAAGCTCTTATTTTGAATTCAGGCTTTCATTAATAATTTTTTCACGGTGTTTTTTACCCCATTCCTGAATATGAACCAAAACAGGCTTTAGCGTTAAACCATACTCTGTCATTTCATATTCAACGGTAACCGGAACGGTAGGTATGGCGGTGCGCGTTACCAATCCGTTTATTTCTAAATCTTTTAATTCCAGACTAAGCATTTTGGGAGTAATCTTCCCGATATCCTGCAATAAATCCTTAAATCGTTTTTTTCCGCTGCACAAACTGTATAAAATCGGAAATTTCCATTTTCCGCCAATAACTTCCAGTGCATCCATTACCGGCTGAATTTCTATTTTCTCTTGCATTGCCTATTATTTAAATAACTATATTAAAGTATACTAATATACATTTTATACACTTATTGCAAAAGTATAGTAAGTATTTTAATTTTGCAATATATTTAAATAATAAAACAAATGAATACAACAAAATTTACATCAAACAACACCGCTTTATTGCTTATAGATCACCAGGTGGGAACAATGAAACTCATCAAAAATATTCCTCTGGAGGAAGTTGAAAAGAAAACACTGGCTTTGGCAAAAATGGCAAAAGTTCTGAATATTCCTGTTATATTTACAAGCAGCCAGGAATATGCTGCACAGGGACCTTTAATGCCCGAATTAGCAGAAATTCTCCCTGAAGCTTTTGAAAAAAGAATAAAAAGAGAAGGAATTGTAAACTGTTGGGAGCATACAGATTTTCGTGACGCAGTCTTGGCAACGGGAAAGAAAAATTTAATTATGGCAGGAGTAACCACAGATGTCTGTCTTGTTTATCCGGCTATCAGTGCTGTTGAAGAAGGTTTTAATGTACAGGCTGTAATGGATGCATCAGGTTCTCCGTTTGATTTAAGTGAAAATCTAAGCCAGCAGAGAATGGCAAAAGCAGGAGTTGTTTTAACAGCTACTAATACGCTTATGGCAGAAATTGCTGAAGACTGGGCAAGACCGGAAGGTGGAGAATTATTAGGAATCTTGTTTTCTGATGTTTTACCATCTATGGGATAAATTAAGAATAAATGAGTCCTCAATTTAAGGATTCATTTATTTTTTTAAAATAACTTTTTTATGTTCACAATAAATAAAGCTTCTGAAAGACAAAAAGCCGGACATGGGGATTTTCATATTAATATTGTAATTCCCGGAAGAAATACGGCTGATCATGATCTTGGATTTTATAATTTAGGCAGATTTGATGATGCTCATCTTAAACCGGGCGCATTTGTAGGGATGCATCCTCACAAAAATGACGAAATACTTACGCTGATGCGAAGCGGTACAATGCTGCACAAAGACAGCACGGGTAAGGAAATCGCAGTAACACCGGAGAATTTAATGCTAATGAATGCAGGAAACGGCATTTATCACGAAGAAAGTATTCCTGCTGAGAGGTTTACAGAAGATGTACGGCTTTTGCAGATTTTTATAAGACCTGAGAACGAAAACGATCCACCACAGGTACAGTTTGCCAATGCCGGAAAATTAATCAAGAATGAATGGCGGCTCGTAGCAGGCGTAAAAGGCAGTAATGCATCGCTTGAAATCAAAAGCAATATTTTGGTGTATGATATGGAAGCGGAAAAAAACAACATCAGGTTACCCGATTCATATTTTGAAAACTCTGTATATTTTATTTATATTTTCGACGGGAAAGTGAATATAAATGAAACTTTCTTGCAGCAAGGTGAAAGCGTCATTCTTGATAATAAGTCCCAAATTTTATCTGTAGATGAAACCTGCACACTGGTTTGTTTTGAAATTGATAAAAACTCAACGTTTACAAGAAACGGAATGTATAGCGGAATGAAAAGATAAACAAAAGGGCTGAAATTTTAAACTTCAGCCTTTTTTATAAATTATCTTTTCAAAATCTTAAAAGCCATATCTCTTCCGTAACCCTGCATGATGGCGAGATTGATCCACGAAAGTGCAAATTTTTCCAAAAGTTCTACTTTATCAGATTTTCCAAAATCTATGCAAGAACCGAAACCACAATCTAAAGCCAGTTTTTTGGCAATTTCTTTTGCTTTTTCGCTGTCTCCCGCCATAAATATATCGATTCCTTCACCATTGTATATCGGATCGAGCATATTTTCAAAACCTGTTGTGTTAAAACATTTTACGATTTCTGCGTTGGTTTTATCTGCCAAAGCATGATACACTGTTTTGTAAGGTTCTGGAGACTTCATTACTGCATTGGTAGCATCAATAATTACTTTTCCCGAAACATCGCCTAACTGTTCAATCACTTCAAAAATCGCCGTTGGAGGTGTTGCAATAAGTACAACTTCACACTGCTTCACCGCATTTTCGATCACAGCAAAGCGATCTTCCCCGATTTTTGTTGCAAGGGAAATATTTTTTTCACTCAAAGGAAACTGTGCGCCTATCAAAACGTTATGTCCCGCTTTTATCCACTTTTGAGCCAAAGCTCCGCCTACATTTCCGGAGCCGATGATTGCTATATTCATACTTTTAGTTTAACGTGAAATTTACGGTAATTTTTGCATTCAGCAGTTTAGAAACCGGACAATTGGCTTCAGCATCTTTTACCAGCTCTTCAAATTTCTCAGCTTCAATTCCGGAAACTTTTGCTGCCAAAGTAATGTTAGACTGAGTAATGCTTCCGTCTTCCAGAACGATTTCACAATCAGTTTTCAATTCATCTGCCGAAAAACCTGCAGCTTGCAAATTAAACGCCAGTTTCATACTGAAGCAACCGGCATGAGCTGCAGCAATCAGTTCTTCAGGATTCGTTCCAATTCCGTCTGCAAAACGGGAATTAAAACCATATTGGGTTTCGTTTAAAATCGTGCTTTGAGTCGTGAGATTTCCTTTTCCGTCTTTCCCGGTTCCGCTCCATATTGCGGTTGATTTTCTTTTGATCTGCATGCTATTTTATTTAATCAATCTTAAACTTTAATAATTATTTACTTAAAAGTTCTACTACTAATTCTGCCGCAGCCGCTCCCGAATTCTGCTGTTGTCCGGTAATTAAATTCCCGTCCTGAATAGCGTATGAACTAAACGGAGCCGCAACTTTAAATGTTGTTTCCTGTAATTTTCTAGCTTCTTCTTCAATTCTGTAAGGCTGAATTTTCATTCCGACCGCCTGATCTGCAAATTCCTCTTCTGCGTCAGCAAAACCCGTCCATGTTTTTCCTTTTACAAGCAATTCACCATTTGATTTTTTAGCTTCCAATAATAAAGTTGTTGAATGGCAAACCGCTGCGCTCGGCTTTCCGCTTTCATAGAAACTCACAAATAATTGTTCCAAATCTTTATTTCCTCTGAATGTGTACATCGGTCCCTGTCCGCCAACCAAGAAAACAGCGTCATAGTTTTTTACATCAACTTCGGTTAGTTTTTTTGTATTTTCAAGCATCTCGTTAAAGTCAGTTTTCTGCATGTACCCTAAAGAAATTACATCGTGTGCAGAATAACCGCTTTCATCCAAAGGGTTGGAATAGCCATCCATTTCCAGTTTTCCGCCTTCTGTTGAAGCCAGTTCCGCTTCGTAACCTGCTTCCTGAAAAACTCTCAAAGGGTGCGTTAATTCTGCTGCCCAGAAACCGATTGGCCAATTGGTTTGTTTACTCACACTTGGCGAACTTGCAATCATCAGAATTTTACCTTTTACGGGAGCACCGTGAAAATGAACATAACTATTTACTTCTTTTACTTTTTCCATTTTTTGTTTTTTTTTGATTTTAAAATTTTTAATTTTGATGAAACAAAGATAATTCTGAGTAAGAAAGAAAATGAATAATGGCTATCTTTGTAAGGAACTCACAAAAATGTAAGTATGCCTGATTTTGTATCGGATAAGCACCTTTTTCACAATCCTGTAGAATTTGCCATGAGCAAAATAGGCGGAACCTATAAAATGCCTATTCTCTGGCGTCTGAAAGATAAAGCATGGCGTTACTCGGAATTAGCCAACAGTATTCCTCATATTTCAGACAGAATGCTTTCTAAAAATTTAAAAGAGTTGCTGGAAGACGGTTTTATTTCCAAAGAAATATTTCCGGAAGTTCCCCCCAGAACAGAATACAACATTACTGAGCGCGGTAAAAAAGCTGTAGAAATTATTTCAATTTTAAGAAATTACGGATTTGAACTGATGAAAGACTTCGGCATTGAAGAAAAATAATTTAAGTCCGTTACTTCATTTAAAGCAGCGCTATAATTTTATCAGCTTCCCGAATTCCGCTTAAGTAAGCACCGTGAGCGGTTGAAAAATAATCTGCTTCCGTGTGTTCTCCGGCAAAGAAAAGTCTGTCGTTTACCTCTTCTGCCAAATCATCGAAATGAGACATTTCTGTACCGACTGCCGTATAGGAATAGGAACCGAAAGAATTTTCATTATTCTGCCATTTGGTACGAAGCAAATTTGAAGGATTCGGAATGCTGTTTCCGTAAATATCTTTCAGATGAGTCATAATTTCTGAGATAACCTGAGAATCAGACATTGTTTCCGTCTGTCTTGCATAATCTGCGGATGCAAAAGTCATTAACGCATTTACATTCGGATGAAACTTTTTTACATTCACAAAATAATTGAATTTATCCCTTGTTTCCGGTGTGTAGGAAATATACTGTACATCATCCCAAAAAGCAGTGTTCCATATTAAAAGAAATTTATTTATACAGTTCATTCCCACTTTTTGGATAGCGTTTTGCTTTGCAGCGGGAAGTGAAGGAAGAAATTCAATTTTATTGGCTTTTAAAACACCCAGCGGAACACTCACAATCACATAATCTGCCTCCGAAATGATTCCGTTGTGTGTTATTTTTATTTTGGTATTGCTGTAATCTATTTTGGTGACTCTTTCGTTAAATTTAACATTAAGTCCGGAAGCTAAGAAATTGGCAATCGTATCATAACCATTAGTTGCTATTTTTTCTGCCCCTCCGAATTCTTCTCCTTCATCATACAGCAATGATGAAACTTTATCCAGATCGCCCCTGTCGAACGTGAAATAGGTAGACAGGAAAAATTTCCATAATCTGTCATTAAATTTAGCCGGATATAAATTTTGGAAAACGGTCTGAAAGCTTTGCGCAGGGTTACCATTATTTTTTAAAGCAGCAAGAATATTGTAATACTCAGCTTCTATATTATCAAATACAGTATCGCTACGGAGAATTCCGCCAATATCATAGGATTTTCTGCTGTCATCAAGCGTTTCAAAAGTCTGCATTCCTGCCTGCTGAGCCAGAGTTGTTATCGGATTTCCATTGATTCCGTGAATCCAGCTTGCTCCCTCATCAAAAGGAATTCCCAGACTTCGGTTGGTTCTCAGTCTGCCTCCCACTTTTTCCTGAGCTTCCAAAACTGTAACCTCAAAGCCTTTTTCTTTCAATCTTTTGGCTGCAGCAAGACCTGAAATCCCCGCTCCTATAACGACAACAGATTTTCCGTTAGGATCATCAGCTTCATCCTCAGAAGAAGCGCATGAGTTAGCCAGTAAAGAAGGTGCTAAAAATATCAGGGGAAGACCTGCTAAAGTATTCTTAATAAATTTTCTGCGTTGCATTTGTATTTTTTTGAAAAACAAATATAATTTATTTTTCAATTTTTCTATAAATGCAATAAAAACTTTTAAAACAAAAAATATTAAGTCCGACGGTTTATGAAAATCAGATTGGACGTCCGCAAAATGTTACTTTATGAATATATCGGATAGTAAATTTATCAATAGTAAATTCTTTATAGTTTGGAGAAATACATATCAGCAATGTACTATCATCAGGATGATGCATTAATCTTTTAATCATTCTCTGATCATAAGTAATAATTAAATAAATACAATCCGGATCGAGATTTTCCCATTTATCTATAAAATTGATTCCTATTATGTCTCCTGCTTTAATATAGGGCTCAAATGAAGCGCCAATAATAGGAAAAAATGCATCACAGTGAACTCCGGGCAAATTGATATATCCGGTAGGTGTTTCTGTTAATTCTAGCAGTTCATTAAGCTTCCCTGCGCTTACCGGCAGGCTGTAAAAAGGAATTCCGTTTTCAACAATCTTTATTTCATCATCAAATTTCAGCTTACTAAAAACTTTGTCATATTGCTTATCTCTGGAAATGTCTACCATTTCAGGCTGAAGCTTTTTATCATTTTTAAAATCACCAATTTCAAACGTTTTTTCGATTTCTTTATTTTTAAGCATTTTTCCCTGATCTAAAAAAAGCCATGACAGATCAACTTCCGGCGCGTAAGCGATAAATTTCGCTATATTATCTTCGCTTATTCCGCTTTCTTTATCCAAAACCCCTCTTGTAATACCACTTTCCTGATAAAATTTATATTTACTAATACCCTTATATTCAATGTATTGTAAAATTTTATTTTTTATAGGCGAAATTTGATGCATATTTATTTTTTTATACGAAATAAATCGTTTACATTTGCTTTTTTAAATCAACCAAAAGTATGGAAATATTAATAACTAAGTTACAAGAAATTGCTGAAATTCTCGCCACTTGTCAAAAAACAGCAAAAGATTTCTATTCGAAATCAAATTATAAGATCGATTTATCTGATGAACAAAATTATTATCCTGAGATCCGAAAGGACGATTACATGTTCCCGAAATTTAAAATCACTTACTAATATTATCACAAATTAAAATCTATCAACCAAATACTAACAAAATATTAAAAAAATGGCAACACCTTTAAATACAATTCTATATTGGTTTCAGACAGGAAAAACACCTACGGAAGAGGAATTTGCAGCATCCTGGTCTTCTTTTTTTCACAAAAGTGAATCTATTCCGCTTTCATCAATTGAAGGACTTTCTGCACTTTTTCATCAAACAGCAAGTTTAGAAGCGTTCAATAGTCACCTTAATTCTTCTAATGCTCATGAAAACAGTTTAGCCAAATTAGACGCTTCCAATTTAAGCAGTGAGAACGTCCAAAATTGGAAAAATAAATTAAATGTTAATCAGTTACCTTCAAATATTGCCACAATAGACAATTCTGAAAGTGGATTAACAGGAAATGTCTATTCAAAACAATACATCAACGATCATTATTTGCAGTATACAACAAACTCTGGCAGAAGGGTTATTACAAACAACAAAGATCATGAAAACAAAACAATGTATGATGCTTTTATTGCAGGATGGAATGTCTTACCGAATTATATTGGCAAAGATGAGAGCGAAAAATTATATTCTTCAAGATACATTTTACAGGGAACCGATATTCTTTCTGATTTTAAAGGAAATACAGAGTACAGACCTGAACACCCTGCGCATGATTCGTTAATCGCCTACGGTTCAAAACTAGGGAAAGGTTTTGTTGATGGAACAAATTACAGTTTATTCGGTACTGGTTTGTATGAATTGAATGATATTCCGATTGGCGATTCAATAACAGCCTTTGGTAACAATATTGCTAATGCTAAAGGAATTTATGGCAACCAAAACAGAACCGCAATAGCCTCCAATGGTTTTAATTTAAGGCAAATGATGACTAATAATGTCACTATCGGAAATCTAATCTGGGCAGGCGATATACATAGTTCTGTAGTTACAGGATATAATGTAAGAAATTACCGTTATATATTTAACTCGTTGGTGATGGGAGGAAATATTTACGATGCAAGTGGAAAATATCCCGACGAAACGCATGATTCCTATTTAGATAATGATGTCATGTTAGGTTTTGGATTTTATAAAGATCCGAAAAGACATCCTGCAAGTCACAACTTGTTAATCGGTTCTCACGAGCATTACGGAAACGGAAGCCCAGACTTCAATTACAGACCGTTAGTAGAAGGGAATTTTAAAGAAAAATATTTTGGAATTCAGGGAAAATCTATTAATCATATTCAGGACGAATTGAATAAAGTTCCTGTTGAGAATGTAAATCTTTCTTTAGTTTCTTCACCGCCAAATTCCAACGCATCATATGATGTAAAAACAAAAAAGTTAATCCTGAAAAATTCCCCCGCCGGAAATTACAGACTTTTTGAAGGTTTAACTCCGGGAGAATCTTACCTGTTTAGCATTACTTCAAATATTGGTAATACCGGGACATGGGGATACAAAACTGGTTTTATATTTGACAGCGGAAATGATGACTCATGGGTAGTAAACAACCAATTAACTGAAATAACGGATAATATCAATAATTTTTTCGATATCCCTTTAGAAGGAACAAGTATTACTGGAGAGATAATTGTTTCCTTACAACATATTAAAAATAATGAAAATCAATTGTCCATTTATGAAGTCAGAGATTTTAACAATGGAGTAACATTTGAGCTGAGAACAGCAAACAGCAATGACAATCATATCGCTTTCGGTAAAAATTCTGCGTCCAAATATGCAGTAGGTATTGATAATGCTGTTTTTGGGACTAATTCCTTATCAAAAGCAAACTCTATTGCAACAACATTTGTTTTTGGTAATAATAATCTTCAAAATATAAGAAAATCAAGAATCAACACCATACTCGGACACAACAACTTCAAGAATGCAAGTAATATTGTTGACAGAATAGTAGCCGTTGGTCAGGATATCGCTCAAAATTCTTTAAATTTAAGATCATCAGTTATACTAGGCTGTTATGCACTACAAAGTTTCAAAGGAAATTTCTATGATATTAATATATGGAACGAATTGATCGCTATTGGAACCGGGGCAGGGATAAACGTAGAAGAAGCACAGAAAAGTATTTTCATAGGTGAGGCAACCGGAAGCTCCAAAAATGTTTTTCAAAGTGTTGTTGTAGGTAACAGAAGTGGTTTCAAAGATCGAAACACATCTACTAATGAAATTGTACTAGGTGCAGCAACAACAGGAAACGGTGACAATACTGCAACGATTGGTAATTCAAACATCAGTTCTGTATATCTTTCAAATATTGCTAAAATAGACCGTAGAACAGGTATTTCAGGAATTAATGTATTTCCAGCCAATAGCGATACAGATTTTGTTCAGAGAAAGCATTTACAAGAGGTTAAACCATACAAAATTTATTCAGGATCTTTGGTGTTTGATGAATCTACAGCACAGCCAAGATTTACAGTATTTGAAAATACCGTTGGAGATATTGTGTGGAGTAAGAAAGGTACAGGAGAATTTATCGGTACTTTAAACGGAGCATTTCCTGCCGGAAAAATTTGGTCAGTAAGTGTAATAAACCAAAAAACCGTAGGAAAAGACCAGAGATTTTGTGTGAGCGGAAGAATAGATAATGATACTATTTACGTAGATATTGTAGATTCTTACGGATTCAACTATGATGTTTACGGAGAAGCCGGATCATTTGAATTCAGAGTCTATAGCTAATTTCAAAATTTAAATCACTAAAACCATATTATCCTGCAAGTCCAGACTAAAATGCTGAACTTGCAGGGTTTTTATTTTAGAACTGAAAGTTTTACTTTCTCGTAACCCTCAGTAAAATAACAATTACTAAAAATACAGAAAAGATAAATCCTAAAACGGCTACCAAAGACAATTCCCCGATTCTCGGTTCCGATTCTGAAGTAAATACAATAGCCGTTGCGATGATATTTGCGCCTAAAACCATTGCCAGAATAAGATTGATAATGCTCGATTTTATCAGTTGATTCGTCTTTTCTATATTTTTGATTTCACTGGAAACAGTGAATTTGTTTTCGTCTAATTTCTGTAAAACGGAACGAAGCTCTTTGGGAATTTCGTCTACATTATCTGTAAACATGAGCATTCTGTCCATTCCTGTTTTTACAATATTTTTCGGACTTATTTTTTTGGTAAATATTTTTTTGGTGTAAGGATGAAGGCTTTTTACAACATCCAGATCCGGATTTATGGTTCTTCCCACTCCTTCGATAAGGCTGATCCCTTTAAATAAAAGATAAAAATAATCCGGCATCTGAAGACGGTTGTCTTTCAGGACATCCTTCATTTTATTGATGATGACCTGTGCATTAATTTCTTTCAAGGATGAGCTGTGAACGAAATTCAGAATATCTTCCACATCATTTTCAAATCTTCTTTCATCCGGAATCTCATAACTGATCGCCATTTTTTTCAGGTATCTGACAATTTTATGTGGATTTTTGGCAACAAAACTTACAATAAGATTTTCAAGGACTTCTTTGTCATTCGGCGGAATTTTCCCGACTGCACCGAAATCGATAAAAACCACTTTTCCGTCTGTTTTCACCAAAATATTTCCCGCGTGAGGATCTGCATGGAAAAAACCATAGTCTAAAATCTGGGAAACAAAAAGTCTGAGTCCCGTTTCGGAAATGTTCACGGGATCAATATTGTATTGTAAAAGAGTTGCTGTATCCGTTACTTTAATTCCATCAATAAACTCCATACAGAGTACATTGTTGTTGGAAAATTCCTCGTATACTTTCGGTACATAGGTTTCTTTGCTGTTTTTAAAATTTCTTCTGAACTGCAGGATATTTTCCTTTTCATTAATCAGCGAAACTTCTTCGAGCAAAGATTTTTCAAACGTGGAAATTGCCTGTTTCAGATTGAGCTTCTCTCCTATTTCGGAATAGGAAGAAACAAGCTTTTCCAGATCTTTGATAAGCAGTAAATCGTCCTCAATCACAGACTGAACATCCGCTTTTTTGATTTTCAGAATAACTTCTGTTTCATCAATTAATGTTGCTCTGTAAACCTGCGCAATAGATGCAGTTGCCAAAGGAAGTTTCTGAACCTGAGCAAAATGATCTTTTACCGAAATACTGAATTCGTTTTCCAATATTTCTTCCACGTTCATTTCAACCGTTTCCACTTTATCCTGAAGTTTTTGCAGTTCCTGAATAAGTTCCGGCGGAAGAAGGTCTTCCCTGTTGCTGAAGGACTGTCCGAGCTTCACAAAAGTAGGTCCCAGTTCTTCCAAAACGAGCCGGATTCTTTCGTAAACAGTTCCTTTTGAAACTACTTCGTCGGAATTGGAGGGAATTTCGTCTTTAGTTCCGCCATTCATTCTTGCCAACATATCTTTAAAACCGTATTTGCTTAATACGGAAATTAATCTGGCAGATCTCTTTAATTTTCTTTGCTGTTTATCGAACATATTCTGAAATGTAGTTGCAATTTAGTTCAAAAATTGTTCCTATTGATAATAATTAATTTTCTATTTTAAATTGCTTTTTTATAATTTTCCCTTTCAGTTTTGTTCTGATCGAAGTGCAACGCAGTGAAGAATCTATTTTCTAAAACAAAGATCACGAGGATTTTATTTAAAGGATTGAAAACATTTTTCGTTCGCAATGGCGTTTTACTTAGCAAATGATAGCAGTGTAATGCTAATTTTTCTTATTGCAAATTTTTGAATTAAATTTCATTAAATACGATTTGTCATCCTGAAAGAAGCGCAGCGGATTGAAGAATCTATATTAAATGCAAAGATCGCGAAGATTTTATTTAAAAGGATTGAAAATATTTTTCGTTCGCAACGGCGTTTGACTCAGCAAATGATAGCAGTGTAATGCAAGTTTTTCTTATCGCAAATTTTTGAATTAAATTTAATTAAATACGATATGTCATCCTGAAAGAAGCGTAGCAGATTGAAGAATCTATTTTCTAAAACAAAGATCACGAGGATTTTATTTAAAGGATTGAAAATATTTTTCGTTCGCAATGGCGTTTGACTACATCGAATCTTCGATTTCACTCAGCAAATGATAATAAAGCTGTTCAATCTTTTTAATTTAGTTTGTCTTTCCGCAGGAATCTAAACGTAGTATTAGAAATATAATATTGAAAGATTTGCACTTAGATTTCTAAAAAATGACAAACTCTGTGGTTATTTTCTGCTGTTTAATTAAACAACTTCCATCCTAGCCCCGATAGAAACGACATCCTTTTGGGTTGCGGCTGGAGCATAAACCGGAGGTTTACGAACGTAGTTCAGGAAGCCGTAACCCAAAAGATACAGTGGATAGCGGGAAAAAGCTCTAAATGAATTTATTACATTTTTTTTCTTTAACTTTACAATGACAAAATATTAAAACCAACGCTAAAAAATTATTAAAATGAAAAATTTAAAGAAAGTTTCAAGAGAAGAAATGAAAAGTATTGCAGGTGGCGGATTAGTCAGAAACTGCTCGAACAAATGCTGTCCTGATGACGGAAAACCGAGATGTCCGGGATTGATCTGTCTGGCTGTTTTATGTCCAAACTAGATTTCTTTGTGAAAAAAATAAAACGGGACGCTGTAGTAGCGTCCCGTTTTTTTATTTAAGATAGGTTTCGTATAAATCTCTTCTCCGGTCTTTCATTACCTGAACTGAACCGTGGTGATGAAGATCTTTCAGTAAATTTAAATCAACATCTACAATTAATGTCATTTCTGTGTTCGGGGTTGCCTCTCCTTTCACCGCATTGGACGGAAACGCAAAATCCGAAGGGGTAAAAACCGCAGCCTGACCAAACTGAATATCCATATTATTAACTCCTGGAAGATTTCCTACGCAACCTGCAATTGCCACATAACATTCGTTCTCAATCGCTCTTGCCGCCGCACAATGGCGAACACGCATATAGGCGTTCTGAGTGTCCGTAAGATACGGAACAAAAAGAATTTTCATTCCCTGATCGGCTAAAATTCTTGGAAGCTCCGGAAATTCAACATCATAGCAAATTACTAACCCTATTTTTCCGCAGTCGGTATCAAAAACACGGATTTCGTTCCCGCCTTTCATTCCGTAATATTTTTTCTCGTTGGGCGTGATATGAATCTTTCGATATTCATCGACTCTTCCGTCTCTATGAAGAAGATAACTTACATTATACAGATCATTATTTTCAAAAACCGGCATACTTCCGGAAATGATATTGACATTATAACTGATCGCCAAATCGGAAATTTTCATTTTGATCTCATCCGTTAATTTTGCCAGTTCGATCATACTGTCTCGCTCCGAAAGTTTGTTGAACGGTGCCAATAAAGGTGTATTGAATAATTCGGGGAAAAGAACAAAATCTGCTTTATAATCTCCCATCACATCTACAAAAAACTCAACCTGTTCGTAGAAAGCATCAATATCCTTAAAATGTCTCATCTGCCATTGAACCAATCCCAAACGGATAATGCTGTCCTGCATGGTGTTTGGTTTTTTGCTGTAATAAATATTGTTCCACTGAAGCAGAACTGCATTTTCTTTGGATGATTCGTCTTCAGGAAGATATTTCTTTAAAACCCTGATTGGCAAAAAGTTATTGGAAAGCTGGAAAGACAGAACCGGATCGTAGATTTCTTTATCCCGAACTCTGCGGATGTATTCTCTTGGAGATAAATCGCTGTGCTTGTGGTAATTTGGAATTCTGCCGCCTAAAATAATGGATCTCAGGTTCAGTAATTCGCAAAGTTCTTTTCTTGCGTCATACAATCTTCTTCCTAATCTCAATTCTCTGAATTCAGGATCTACAAAAACTTCGATCCCATATAAGACATTTCCTGTTGAAAGGTGGGTGTTAAAAGTATAATTTCCTGTGATATCGCTGTACGTGTGATCGTCGCCAAATTCGTCATAATTCACAATAATGGAAAGGGCAACCGCTGCGAGTTTTCCGTCTACCGTAATGCAGATTTGTCCTTTAGGAAATATTCGGGTAAGTTTTTCGATACTTTTTTTAGACCAGACGTATTCCGACATTTGGGGATAAGCTCTCTTCATGGTAACGACCAATTCATCATAATCCTGAACCGTTAATGGTCTTGTTTCTATTTGCATTTGATGTAATTTTATTTAAATTTAGGGAAAAAAGTTAGTATTAAAAAAATGCAAGAGTTGATTTATAGTAAAATCCAAAATTATGATTCGAAGATGAAAACTTTTGACATTTCATATACCGATCGCCCATTGCCTATAAATGAGCTCATTAGTTTGTACGAACTTAGAAATCATATTGCAAAAAATGAAAATATTAAAAAAAATACAAAGCAGATTTTAGATGACTTTTATTTAATACAAAAACAATCTTACAAGTATATCAAGTTTGTAATTGCAAGATATGATGGAATAAGCAGAATTTTCTATTTTAGTGAAGATTATTCTAAGATATTTTCTGATTTTATATTTGAAAAATTAAACTAATGAAAACTATTTCTGTAGTTACTTTATTGATATCATGGATCTATCTGGTTTTGTCAATATGTATTCAAATTGAGTTTTTCCTTGAATTTATTCCCGTTATTTTACTAATTCTAATTATTAACTTTTACATTATTCATCAGCATCATCGGAAAGTTCTACTTTATATTTTAAATGGAATTGTTTTTCTTATCCTGATTTATCTTTTAAGCATATTAATTTTCCTGAGACAGGATTGGTAGACAAAAAATCCCGCCAAAAGGCAGGATTTATATTTAAAATTCAAGACAAAATTATTCCCACTCGATGGTTGCAGGTGGTTTGCTTGAAATATCGTACGCTACTCTGTTGATTCCTCTTACTTCGTTGATGATTCTGCTTGAAACGGTATCTAAAAACTCGTAAGGAAGTCTGCTCCATGTTGCGGTCATGAAGTCGATGGTGTTTGCGGAACGAACTACGGCTGTATATTCGTATGTTCTTTCATCGCCCATTACTCCTACAGATTTTACCGGAAGAAGCACCACGAAAGCCTGAGAAACTTTTTCATACAAATCGTTTTTGTATAATTCTTCAATGAAAATATCATCTGCTTCCTGCAAAATTCTTACTTTTTCTGCATCAACTGCTCCTAAAACCCTGATTCCCAATCCCGGACCCGGGAAAGGATGTCTGTGAACCAGATGATGAGGAATTCCCAATTCTTCGCCTACTTTTCTTACTTCATCTTTGAATAATTCTCTCAGAGGCTCAAGCAATTCGAATTCCATATCTTCAGGAAGTCCGCCAACGTTATGGTGCGATTTAATTACCGCAGAAGGACCGTTTACCGACTGACTTTCAATTACATCCGGATAAATTGTTCCCTGTGCTAAGAATTTAGCGCCTTCAATTTTATGAGATTCTTCATCAAAAACGTGAATAAACTCGTTTCCAATAATTTTTCTTTTGGCTTCGGGATCATCTACTCCGGCTAATTTCGATAAAAATCTTTCGGAAGCATCCACTAATTTAATGTTCATATGGAAATGCTCTCCATAATTATCCATTACTTTTTTGCCTTCGTCTTTTCTCAGTAAACCTGTATCTACGAAGATACAAGTCAACTGGTCGCCAATGGCACGGTGAATTAACACTGCCGCTACAGAAGAATCTACTCCTCCTGAAAGTCCAAGAATTACTTTCTGATCTCCCACTTTTTCACGGATTTCTGTAACGGTTTTTTCGATGTAATTGGTCAGTTTCCAGTTTTTCTCTGCATTACAGATTCCGAAAACGAAATTTTCCAGCATTTTTCCTCCTTCTTCGGTGTGGGAAACTTCCGGGTGGAACTGTACACAGTAGATTTTTTTATCTTCATTAGAGATGGAAGCGATTACGCCGGATTTTGCATTTAATTCAAAACCTTCAGGCAATTCTCCCACTTCATCGAAATGGCTCATCCAAACCACAGAATTATTGGTAACGCCTTTTAATAAAGACGATTCTTTTACGATTTCAAGGTGTGCTTTTCCGTACTCACCTTTTACGCCTTTATGAACTTTTCCGCCTAAAAGGTGTGCTGTTAACTGCATTCCGTAGCAAATTCCCAGAACCGGAATTCCCTGTTCATATAATTCTTTTTCCACCAAATGGGCATTTTCTGCATTCACAGAACTTGGTCCGCCGGAAAGGATAATTCCTCTCGGCTGTTTTTCTAATAGCGTTTCTAAAGGTGTATTGAATGGTAAAATTTCAGAATATACGCCCATCTCACGGATTCTTCTCCCGATAAGCTGGTTGTACTGTGATCCGAAATCTAATATGATAATACCGTTGTTCATTTTTTATAATTGATGAATAATGATTGATAAATGATTTTATAAAATTGTCTGAAATTATAGCCCCGATTGCAGCGGCATCCTTTTTTGTTATTGCGATTGCTGAGAAGTCCCAAATATTGCTTCACTTTGTTCGCAATGACAAAAAAGATACAGCGGAAAGCGGGAAATAGCTTCTAACAAAAAAAGCCCCGAAAAATCAGGGCATTATTTTAAAACTTTCCGATGTCTTCTCTGTAGAAGCCGTAATCGAAATGCACATGACTTGCATCTTCATACACTTTTTTGCGGGCATCATCATACGTTGCTCCTGTAGCCACGATGTTCAGTACTCTTCCACCGTTAGAAACTACTTTATCTCCTTTTCTGATGGCTCCTGCGTATAAAAGTTTGCTGTATTTCAGTTTATCTTCGCCCACGATTTCGAAACCTGTTTCGATGTTTCTTGGGTAACCTCCTGAACACATCACAAGGCAAACTGCTTTTTCGTCTTTAAATTTAAGCTCGATATCTTTTCCGTCCATACAATCCTGAATAACATCCAGAAGATTGTTTTCCATTAAAGCCATTAAAACCTGCGTTTCAGGATCTCCGAATCTCATGTTGTATTCTAAAAGATAGGTTCCGTTTTTCGTTACCATTAATCCGAAGAAAATGATTCCTTTGAAGCTGAACCCTTCTCCTTTAAGACCCTTAATGGTAGGTTCTAAGATATTTTTTTCGAAATCTGCGTAGTGTTCCTGAGTAAATTCGGGGCTTGGAGCTACGGTTCCCATACCTCCTGTATTGGGTCCTGTATCGCCATTTCCGGCTTTTTTATAATCTTTCGCCGCAATACAAGGGAATAATTTTTCCCCGTTTGAGAATGCGATGATAGAGGCTTCAAATCCTTCTAAATATTCTTCGATCACTAAACGGATTCCTGCATCTCCGTAGATTCTTCTGATCATAAAATCATGAATCGTTGCTTCAGCTTCTTCCAATGTATCGCAGATTACCACGCCTTTTCCGCCTGCTAAACCACTTGCTTTAACAACCAATGGAAACTTTTGTGTCTGCACATATTCTTTAGCTTCATTATAGGAATCGAATACTACTGCTTTTGCCGTTTTGATATCATAGGTCTGCATGAATTTCTTAGAGAAAGCCTTACTTCCTTCCAAACTTGCAACTTTCTGATTCGGACCAAAAACTTTAAGGTCGTGTTTTTTGAATTCGTCCTTCAAACCTGCTACAAGCGGAGCTTCGGGACCAACAATCGTTAAGTCTACCTTTTCTTTGATGGCAAAATCTCTAAGTTCTTTAATCTCTGATAAATGAACATTTTTTCCAATAACATCAGTGGTCGCGTTTCCGTTGGCAAAAAACATTTTAGAAATTCTCGGGTCATTCTGAAGTTTTGCTGCCAAAGCAGATTCTCTTCCACCTTCACCTATGATTAATATTCTCATACTTTATTTAATTAACTAGTCTATAATTTACAAATATATAATTTTGGATGCTATAAATACAATCTCAAAATATAATTTCCGGATGTATGCATTTAATCTCAATAAAAATTTTTAACGCAAAGTCCGCTAAGATATCTTTAATAACTGACTGCTTTTTAAGTTCGCAAAGGCGTTAACACTCAGCAAAGACCGGAAAGCAATCTATCCTAAATTACAGATTTTCATCTATAATTTTAATTTAATTTTAATTAATGTAAAAAATGTCTAATTCCGGTAAACATCATCGGGATTTTGTGTTCATTGGCGGCATCTATACTGTCCTGATCTTTTACACTTCCTCCCGGCTGGATGATTGCTGTAATTCCTTCCTGAGCGCAGAAATCTACTACGTCACGGAACGGGAAAAATGCATCAGAAGCCAATACTAAGTCGCCGGAGAATTTTTCTTTGGCTCTTTCGATCGCCTGTTGAGTTGCCCAGATTCTGTTTACCTGTCCTCCTCCGATTCCGAAAGCCTGAATTCCGTTGGAAACGACAATCGCATTGGATTTTACATATTTTACCACTCTCTGAGAGAATAATAATGCTTTTTTCTGCTCTTCTGTAGGCTGTGTTTCTGTGACAACTTTGATGTCATCCGAAAAGATGCTGTCGTTGTCCTGAACAAGGATTCCTCCGTCAATTTTCACCCAAGTCTGTTTGTCTGAAACCGGATTGACAATTTTTATAATTCTTAAGTTCTTTTTCTTTCTTAAAATTTCAAGTGCTTCTTCATCAAATTCAGGAGCCATTACAATTTCAAGGAAGGTTTTGTTTAATTCTTCTGCGGTTGCCGCATCGATTTTGTAGTTCATAGCAACAATTCCGCCAAAGATGGAAACCGGATCGCACTCGAAAGTTTTCTGATAGGTTTCCAGAGCTGAAGTTCCGATCGCCACTCCGCAAGGTGTAGAGTGTTTTACTGCACAACAAGCCATTTCTTCTTTGAACTCGGTCACTACTTTCCAGCAAAGATCCATATCCCGAAGGTTGTTGAAAGACAATTCTTTACCTCCCAACTGTTCGAAATCTTTCATCGCTCCGTTTTCGAAAGTAGAAACGTAGTAAGCTGCTGTCTGATGCGGGTTTTCTCCATATCTTAAATCAGAAACTTTTTTGTAAGAAGCATTAAGATAGGTTGGATATTCTTCATCTAAAAGCATTCTTGAAATCGCGGCATCATAAGCCGAAGTAAGGTTGAATACTTTTCCTGCTAGTTTTTTACGGGTTTCGATGTACGTATCACCGTTTTGTTCCATTTCGATTTTTACGGTTGCATAATCTTCAACATCCGTGATTACTGTAACCGAATCGAAGTTTTTCGCTGCAGAACGAAGCATTGAAGGTCCTCCGATGTCGATGAATTCTACCTTTTCGTGAAGAGAAATGTTTTTGTTTACATTTTCGAAGAAAGGATAAAGATTCACAATTACCATGTCAATCAGTCCAATTCCGTGTTCCTGAACAGTATTCATGTGTTCTTCGTTGGAACGAACCGCCAACAAACCACCGTGAACTTTCGGGTGTAATGTTTTCACTCTTCCATCCAACATCTCAGGGAAATTGGTAACCTCATCAATCTGAATCGGATTTAAACCAGCGTCTTTCAAATGTTTGAACGTCCCTCCTGTAGAAATCAATTCATAATTTTGGGCTTCCAAAAACTGCGCGAATTCGGTTAACCCGCTTTTGTCAGAAACACTGATTAAAACTCTTTTTTTGCTCATTTTACTTTCGATTTTTTACTTTTTACAGCTATTTCAAACTGTAGACCGGTTCTTTCACCTCCGATCTTTTTATTTTTACTTAGATTTTTCTTGTTTTTCGAAATAATAAAATCTAAATGTGTTTTTTCATTAAAGAGATGATTTCCTTCGATAAGCTCAGGATAAACTCTTGGCTCAGCGCTGCATCTCTAATACTAACTATTTTTCCATTCTGTTTGTCACGCTGAAAGCATCTCAACTAAGCTTAGATTACTACGGAATGACAAACTGAGTGGCTAGATTTTGCGTTGTCAGGCTGAGCTTGTCGAAGCCTTTCATTGTTGTTAGCTTTTTTACCACCCCGTCAAAAATTCTTTGAATTTTTGCCACCCCTCCAAAGGAGGGGAATTTTTTGTATCGCTAATAATTAATGTCTAATTATTATTCAATACTTTGTTTATCGCAATTGGGAAAATTTCATATTCTATTAAGTGAACTTTTTCCGCTACGCTTTCGGGAGTATCGTCTTCTGTAATTTCAAATGATTTCTGAAGGATGGCTTCTCCTTCATCGATTCCTGAAGTTACAAAGTGTACGGTTGCTCCGCTTTCTTTTTCTTTTGCTTCGATCACGGCGTTATGAACGTGGTGTCCCCACATTCCTTTTCCTCCGAATTTCGGAAGCAAAGCCGGATGAATATTGATTATTTTTCCGTTCCATTTTTCACAGAACTCGGATTTCAGGATGGATAAAAATCCTGCTAAAACGATTAAGTCTGTATTTTGAGGAATTTTTTCAGACAGTTCATTACTGAAGTTTTTCCCTCTCGGAATCAGAATATTTTCTATGTTATGGTTTTTCGCTCTTTCCAGTCCGTAACATTCTCTGTCGGCAATCACTAACGATACTTTTGCATTGCGGATTTCTCCATTATCAATGGTATCGATTATTCTCTGAAGATTGGTTCCTGAACCTGAAACGAGTATGACAAGATTCTTCATGATTAGTCAATTTGAAAATTAGTTAATTTTGAAAATGGAATACATTATCTAATTGGTAATTTTCAAGTTGATTTTTTCGCTTCCTTCTGTAATTTCTCCGATTTCGTAAGCATCGTCTAAAAGGTGCAATACTTTTTCTGCGTGTTGTGCATCCACTACAACGATCATTCCTACTCCCATGTTGAATGTTCCGAACATTTCTTCACGGGCAACTCCTCCTCTTTTTTCCAGTTCTAACATAACTGTTGGAATCTGGATTTTTGAAGCATCAATCGATGCGCAAAGTCCGTCACCAATAATTCTTGGAATATTTTCGTACAAACCACCTCCTGTGATATGCGCGATCCCTGAAACTTCTACTTCTTCAAGAATTTTATGAATATCTTTATAATATAGTCTTGTTGGAACCAAAAGCGTTTCGTACAAAGGCTTTCCTTCGAATTCTTCGTTGAAATCCGGGAACACTTTTCTTACCAGAGAGAATCCGTTGGAATGGAATCCTGAACTTGGCAACGCAATAATTTTGTCTCCTGCTTTGATTTTTGAACCATCAATAATCTGGTCTTTTTCAACGATTCCTACGCAGAATCCCGCAACATCGTAATCTCCCGGCTGATACATTCCCGGCATTTCAGCAGTTTCTCCGCCAATTAATGCACAGTTATTGTCTTTACAGGCTTCTACCATTCCTAAAACGATTTCTGCAGCAATTTCGGAGTCCAGTTTTCCGCAAGCCAGATAATCAAGGAAAAATAATGGTTTTGCTCCGTGACAAAGAATATCGTTGGCACACATAGCAAAGCAGTCTACCCCGATAGAATCGTATTTTTTTGAGTCTAAAGCTACTTTAAGCTTTGTTCCTACTCCGTCTGTTCCGGAAACCAGAACCGGATTTTTGTATCCTCCGATCTCATAGAATGCTCCAAAGCTTCCCAAATGATTGAGTACATTGGAATTGTGCGTTTCTCCCACCGCTTTCTTGATCTTATCAACGGTTTTGTATCCTTCTTCTTTGTCTACTCCTGCTGATTTGTACGTGTTGCTCATAGTATTTTAATAATCTAACAATGTATCAGTTTAGCAATGTAACAATGTTTTGAATTGGTAAATTTCTGCATTACTGAATTGGTACATTTTATTTTTACTTTTTATTCAAATTCAGAAAACAAAAAAGCCGACAATCTTGGTAGATTATCGGCCGTTGTTTTATCTCAGAATTTCAGAGTCCACAATATTCCCTTTCTTGGAGAAACATTCTTTAAAAGTGGTCTGAATTTTCATCTTTTTTCCTTTTTGCAAAGATATTAATTTTATATTAATTTTCAAATCTATTTTTCAAGAATAGATTCTAAGGCAGAAATTTTCTGAATTTTCTCTTTTAATTCGCTGTCTTTCTCTTCGTTAGAAATTTTCTGAGCCGCTTTATCAAAATTATCATTAAAGAAAGGCAGTGTGAAGGTGTCTACAATATTTCCGCCATGAAGAGGGAAACGTTTTCCTGAAGCTTCCAAAACACCTAAACCTCCTCTTGCTCCGGGAGCTGTCGCCATTAGCAGCATTGGTTTCTCGTTCCATACTGCTCTGTCTTTAATTCTTGATGTCCAGTCGAATACATTTTTGAATGCTGAAGAGTATGTTCCGTTATGTTCTGCCAGAGAAACCAGTAAAACATCTGCTCCGTCGATTTTTGAGGCAAAGTCTTTTGCTTCCTGCGGAACTCCGCTTGCCACTTCACGCTGGTGTTTGTAGATAGGCATTTCAAAAGCGTTCATGTCTACGATTTCCACGTCTGCGTTTGGAATTAATGAAGCTGCGTAAGTAACCAGCATTTTATTGATCGATGTATCGGAATTGCTTCCTGCTATTGCTAAAACTTTCATTGTTTTTTATCTATTTTAAAGTATGTTTTTGTTATTTTGTCCGAATTTTAACGCTAAGGTCGCAAAGATTTTTTTTATTGGCAAATCTCTATTTTTTCGTTCGCAAAGGCGTTTCACTCAGCAAAGATGAGAAGTCCGACTAAATTTTTTTTAACCACCCCGTCAAAAATTCATTCTGAATTTTTGCCACCCCTCCAAAGGCGGGGAATTTTCGTTGTGCAAAATTAAGGGTTTATCTGAGATATGACGGTAATTCCATCGGAACTTCCATTAATAATATTTCTGCGTTTTCTATGGCTTCAATGTTGAAACTTTGGGTATCCCAGATTCCTAAGCCGTCTCTTTCATTTAAAATACGGTCTCCGATTTTTGCGCTTCCTTTCAGTACAAACGCATAGACTCCGTTTCCTTTTTTGTTCAGCGTGTAGTTTTTGCCGTTTCCTTTGGTAAAATTGGCAAGATTGAACCATACATCCTGATGAATCCAAACGCCGTCGTCGTTTTTATCGGGAGATAAGATCTGCTGGAAGCCGTTTATTTTTTCGCCTTCTTTAATGCTTTGCTGATCGTATCTTGGTTCTACTCCTACTTCTCTCGGGAATATCCAGATCTGTAAGAATTTTACCGCCTGATCTTTATTTTTGTTGTATTCGCTGTGCATTACTCCGGTTCCGGCACTCATTACCTGAATTTCTCCTTTTTTAATGACTGCTGTAGTTCCCATAGAATCTTTATGCTCCAGATCTCCTTCCAACGGAATGGAAATAATTTCCATGTCTCTGTGAGGATGTGTTCCGAAACCCATTCCCTGCGTAACGGTATCGTCGTTCAATACTCTTAATACTCCGAAGTGTGTTCTTTCAGGATTCTGGTAATTGGCAAAACTGAAGGTGTGGTAAGAGTTTAACCATCCATGATTGGCGTGACCTCTTGTGTCTGCTTTATGATATACTGTTTTCATAATGTTTTTATTTTATGATACAAATGTACAGGAGATAAACGGCTAAACTGTTGATGTAAGATAAGAACGACAAAATCCGCATTTTCAGCGGATTTATTGTTTGTTTTTGATATTACACAAGCATATTGAGAACATCGGGGTTTTCATTGAGATAGGACTCAAAATAATCCAGATTCTGCATTCTCTGTCTGAGTCCTTCGAAGTCTGATGGATCGGAAAGCTCGATTCCGACAATTGCCAAAGCTGTTTCTCTGGAGTTTTTCTTGGTGTATTCAAAATGGGTGATATCATCGTTTGTTCCCAATACATTGAGGACAAAATCTTTAAGAGCACCGGGACGCTGCGGAAATTTTACCATAAAGTAGTGCTTAAGACCATTGTAGAGCAAAGCGCGTTCTTTAATTTCCTCCATTCTGGTAATATCGTTATTGCTTCCGCTGACGATGCACACTACATTTTTTCCTCTAATCTGCGTTTTATACTGCTCGAGTGCAGAGATTGATAATGCTCCCGCCGGTTCCAGTACGATAGCGTCTTTATTGTAAAGCTGAAGAATGGTTTCACAAATTTTTCCCTCATCTACGGAAATGCAGTCTGAGAGTGTGTTACTGCAAATTTCAAATGTTAAATCTCCTACTTTTTTCACGGCTGCTCCGTCTACAAAGCTGTCAATTTCAGCAAGCTCGGTATTGATTTTGTTTTCTATGGATGTTTTCATGGAAGGCGCTCCTTTCGGTTCTACGCCTATAAGTTGGGTTTCTGCGGAAAGTTCTCTAAATACGGTGGAAATTCCGGAAGCGAGTCCTCCTCCTCCAATCGGAATAAAAACAAAGTCTGTTGCTTCTTTTTTCTGTTCTAAAATTTCGAGTGCGACTGTTGCCTGTCCTTCAATGATCTGAACGTCATCAAAAGGATGAATAAAGGCAGCGCCAGAAGTTTCTGCAAAATCCAAAGCGGCTTTTTTGGATGCATCAAAGGTGTCTCCGAAGAGTTTAATGTCTACAAAATGACCGCCAAACATTTCTACCTGTTCCAGCTTTTGTTTTGGTGTGGTTACGGGCATAAAAATAGTTCCTTTAATCTGAAGCTGCTTACATGAAAAAGCAACTCCTTGAGCGTGATTTCCTGCGCTTGCACAAACTATTCCTTCTGAAGTTCTGCCTTCGTTGAAAAGGGTTTTTATTTTATGATAAGCGCCTCTTAATTTGTAGGATCGCACCGGCTGTAAGTCTTCTCTTTTAAGGTAAATATGCGCATCAAATTTTTCCGACAAACGGGCGTTGTATTGCAAAGGGGTGTAATTCACCACGTTTTCGATGCTTTTTCTTGCCTGTATGACGGATTCGAGTGTGGGAAGTGTGAGTGTTTTATTCATCTTCATTTATTTTACCGGTTTTTTATGGTCTTTATTTCCTGAAAGCGGAAATGTCTCGCAGCCCGACCTGAGTGGAGCTCTTTTTCTTTTTCGAGAAAAGAAAAAAGCGGGAACGGAGGGCGGAAATAGCTGCCCAAAAAATTTTATACGGTTTTTATGGATTTCATTGCCGTCATTGCCTGACGAAGTTTTCTGCCGACCGTTTCTACCGGATGGTTTCTGAGGGTGTCGTTAATGTGAACCAATTGCGCATTGTCTACGGACGCGTCTTTTCCTTCGTTGAAGTTTTTTCCTGCGAGGTCTGTGTCTACTTTTTTCATGAAGTCTGCCAGAAGGGGTTTGCAAGCCTGATCGAAGAGGTAGCAGCCATATTCTGCGGTGTCGGAAATCACGCGGTTCATTTCGAATAGTTTTTTTCTGGCGATGGTATTGGCAATGAGGGGAGCTTCGTGCAGGGATTCGTAATAGGCAGATTCCGGTTTTATTCCTGCTTCCACCATGGTTTCGAAAGCGAGTTCTACGCCTGCTCTTATGAATGCGGACATGAGGAGATAATGATCGAAATATTCCTGTTCGGAGATTTTTACGTCTCCCGCCGGAGTTTTTTCAAAGGCTGTTTCGCCGGTTTCCGCACGCCATTTCAAAAGGTTGGCATCTCCGTTTTCCCAGTCCTGCATCATGGTTTTGGAGAATTCCCCGGAGATGATATCATCCTGATGTTTCTGGAAAAGCGGTCGCATGATGTGTTTCAATTCTTCGGAAAGTTCAAATGCTTTGATTTTTGCAGGATTGGAAAGCCGGTCTAACATTCCGCTCACACCGCCGTGTTTCAGTGCTTCTGTGATCACCTCAACACCGTACTGAACGAGCTTGGAAGCATACCCTGCATCAATACCTTTTTCTACCATTTTATCAAAGGAAAGAATGGAGCCAGTCTGCAAAAGTCCGCATAAAATGGTCTGTTCTCCCATTAAATCTGATTTTACTTCTGCTACAAAGGATGATTTTAATACGCCTGCTTTATGTCCGCCAGTTGCCACACAATAGGCTTTTGCTTCTGCCCATCCTTTTCCCTGAGGATCATTTTCGGGATGTACGGCAATAAGTGTGGGTACTCCAAAACCTCGCAGGTATTCTGCACGGACTTCGGAACCGGGGCATTTCGGGGCAACCATGATTACGGTGAGGTCTTTACGGATCTGCATTCCTTCTTCTACGATATTGAATCCGTGGGAATAGGACAATGTAGCGCCTTCTTTCATGAGTGGCTGTACGGTGCTGATGACGGAAGTATGCTGTTTATCGGGTGTTAAATTGATGACTAAATCTGCCGTGGGAATGAGTTCCTGATATGTTCCTACATGAAATCCGTTTTCTGTGGCATTTTTCCATGAGTCTCTTTTTTCGTCGATGGCTTCTTTTCTGAGGGCATAGGAAACATCGAGTCCGCTGTCTCTTAAGTTAAGCCCCTGATTAAGTCCCTGAGCGCCACATCCTACGATTACTATTTTTTTTCCTTTTAAAGTTGCTACACCATCGGAAAATTCTGTACTGTCCATAAATTCTGCCTGTCCAAGCTGATGCAGTTGTTCTCTTAGTGATAAGGTATTGAAGTAATTTGCCATATTTTTGGGTAAAATGTAAAAAGTATTAAGTAAAATGTTTACTGTAACTACTTTTCAGGATTAATATTTTTATTTTAGGTTTTGTTTTGAATATTTTTTGAAACAATAAAACATTGTATTCAATTCAATTCGGAGTTTGATTGTTTTGACTGATTTGTTACATGGTAAAAACATCATCCCGCTTATCGAGATATTCATTTTCTACAATATGCGGAGAGGGTTCACGGTTTTCAAACTGAAGTACTTTTTGGTGGATTCCCGCACTGTTTTTAATGATGGCGATTCTGGCACCGCGAACGAATTCTATGAGACCGTATTTATTAAGTTCTTCGGTTAATCTGTCTATTTCTTCACGATGTCCGGCTGTTTCAAAAACGATGTAATCCTGACGGATGACTACGGTTGATGCGCCATACTGCCGAAGCAGTCGCTCTACATATACTTTTTCGGTAACCACATCTGCAGGTACTTTGTAAAGTGCCTGTTCCTGCCATACAATTTCATCGTCTGTATTGTAATAGGCTTTCATTACATCGATCTGCTTTTCCAATTGTCGGCAAAGTTTTCTCACTACTTCTTCGTTCTCCTGGATAACGATGGTGAATCTGTGAATGCCTTCTACTTCTGAAGGTGAGGTATTCAGACTCTCGATGTTGATTTTTCTCCGTGAGAAGATTCCCGATATTCTGCCGATTAATCCCACTGAATTTTCGGTGTATAGTGTGATGGTAAATTCCTGTTTTTCCATTTTCTTTTTTTTATTTTAGTCTGATCTCCGAAACTGAGGTTCCCTGCGCTACCATCGGAAATACATTGTTTTCTTTTCCTACCATCACTTCCAGAAGGTATGCCCCATCATGACTGAGCATTTTTTCGAGGGCAGCTTTTAAATCTTTCCTTTCGGATATTTTTTCACCTTCAATGTAATATCCTTTGGCAACTGCCACAAAATCGGGGCTTGTAATATTTACGAAGGAGTAACGTCTGTCGTGGAATAATTGCTGCCATTGTCTCACCATTCCCAGAAACTCATTATTGAGAATAAGTATTTTAACTTTTGCCCCAAACTGCATAATGGTTCCCAATTCCTGAAGTGTCATCTGAAATCCGCCATCCCCGATAATCGCAACGACTGTTTTTTCGGGGGCTCCATACCATGCTCCGATAGCAGTAAGCAAGCCAAATCCCATTGTTCCCAGTCCTCCGGAAGTTACACTGGATTTTGAACGGTTATACCGGGCATATCGACAAGCAACCATCTGATGCTGACCGACATCTGTTGTGATAATGGCTTCTCCGTTGGTAAGCTCGTTTAATACTCTGACAACTTCTCCCATCGTCATGGCATCTGTATTGGGATTCAGTTCATTATGTATGACTTCTTTTATTTCTTCTTTTTCCAGTTCGCGGAATTTCTCTACCCATTCTGAGTGGTCGTTTTCTTTGAGAAGTGCCGTCAGTAAAGGGAGTGTTTTTTTACAGTCGCCCCAAACAGGAACTGTTGTTTTTACATTTTTATCAATTTCTGCGGGATCAATATCAAGGTGAATTACTTTTGCCTGTTTTGCATATTTATCGAGGCGTCCGGTAACGCGGTCATCAAAACGCATTCCTACGGCGATCAACACATCGCATTCATTCGTCATTACGTTGGGAGCGTAATTTCCATGCATTCCCAACATTCCTACGTGCAATTTATGATGGGTAGGCAACGCGCTCAGTCCCATTACGGTAGCTGCAGCCGGAAGATTAATTTTCTCAATAAAAGATTTTAATTCTTCTTCCGCTTTCCCCAGAATTACTCCCTGTCCGAAAAGAACGAATGGTTTTTTGGCCTGATTAATGAGCTGTGCTGCTTTTTCAATATATTCTTTTCTGATCTCGGGTTCGGGACGATAACTTCGGATGTGAGTGCATTTTTTATAGCCTAAATAATCGAACAACTGAAGCTGTGCATTTTTGGTAATATCAATTAAAACAGGACCGGGACGACCTGTATTTGCAATGTAAAATGCTTTGGCAATGGCTTCAGGAATTTCTGTGGCATCGGTAACCTGATAGTTCCATTTGGTAACCGGTGTGGTGATATTGATAACATCGGTTTCCTGAAATGCATCTGTTCCCAACAAGGAAGCATAAACCTGTCCTGTAATGCAAACCACCGGGTTACTGTCGATCATGGCATCTGCAAGACCTGTCACCAGATTGGTGGCTCCGGGACCACTTGTCGCAAAGACAACGCCCGTTTTTCCTGATACTCTTGCAAATCCTTGTGCTGCATGAATTGCGCCCTGTTCGTGACGAACGAGAATGTGTTTCAGTTTTTCGGAATAATCGTATAAAGTATCATAAATAGGCATAATTGCTCCTCCGGGATAACCAAAAACAGTGTCTACATTTTCCTGCAATAAGGCTTCTAAAACTGCTTTGGAACCGGATATCTCAATGGCTTCCGAACTTAGGGTATCTTTCTGTTCATTTATTTCAAGTGTATTCATAATGTTTTAATTTTAATTGTGATTACAGGTCGGTTACGCAGCCCTGCGATGCATCTGCCACAGATTTGGCATATTTATAAAGGACTCCGCTTTTCACTTTGTATTCAGGCTGATGAAAACCGGCTTTTCTTTTTGTAATTTCTTCATCCGACAACAATGCATTGATGGTATTTTTTTCTGCATCGAGCTCAATGAGGTCTCCGTCCTGTATAAGACCGATCAGTCCTCCTTCAAATGCTTCCGGTGTGATATGTCCTACAACAAAACCGTGTGTTCCTCCGGAAAATCTTCCGTCTGTTATCAGTGCTACATTTTTTCCTAAGCCGGAACCCATTAAAGCGGAAGTTGGCTTCAGCATTTCGGGCATTCCGGGAGCGCCTTTCGGACCTTCGTTTTTGATAACGACAACGTTTCCTTCTTTGATTTTTTTGTCTTCAATTCCTTTGATGAATTCTTTTTCGCCATCAAATACAATAGCAGTTCCCCTGAAATAGTTTCCTTCTTTACCTGTGATTTTGGCTACGGAACCTTTCTCGGCAAGATTTCCGTATAGTATTCTGATATGTCCTGTTTCTTTGATGGGATTTTTAATATCGTGAATAATATGCTGATCTCTTTCTATAATGGAGGTGACATGTTCGAGGTTTTCTGCAATAGTTTTACCTGTTACTGTAAGGCAGTCGCCGTGAAGAAGTCCCAGATCCAAAAGGTATTTCATTACCGCCGGAACTCCTCCTACTTTATGAAGGTCTTCCATCAGATATTTTCCGCTGGGTTTGAGGTCTGCCAGAAACGGTGTTTCATCGCTGATCCGCTGAAAATCATCCAAAGTCAGATCGTATCCTATTGATTTTGCAATGGCAATAAAATGCAGTACAGCATTGGTGCTTCCACCTAAAATCATAATCAGTCTCAAAGCATTTTCAAAGGCTTTTGGTGTCATGATATCGGAAGGTTTGATGTCTTTTTCGAGAAGAATTCTGATGTAATGTCCCGCAAATTGGCATTCTTCTTTTTTCTCGCGACTGAGCGCCGGATAGGAAGAAGAATACGGAAGACTCATTCCCAGAGCTTCAATAGCAGAAGCCATGGTATTTGCGGTGTACATTCCGCCACAGGCTCCTGCACTCGGACAGGAGTTTTGAATGACTCCCTGAAAGTCTTCTTCTGAAATTTTTCCGGCAATTTTATTTCCCAAAGCCTCAAAAGCAGAAACGATGTTCAGATCCTGACCTTTGTAATGTCCGGGAGCAATACTTCCGCCATATACCATAATGGAAGGTCGGTTCAGTCTTGCCATAGCAATGAGGGAACCGGGCATATTTTTGTCGCATCCGGGAACGGTGATGAGCCCGTCGTAATACTGTCCTGCGCATACAGCTTCTATGGAATCTGCAATAATGTCCCGGCTTACCAGAGAATAGCGCATCCCGTCTGTACCGTTGGTCATCCCATCACTTATTCCTATAGTATGAAACATTAAGCCTACCAAATTCTGTTCTTTCACTCCTTTTTTCACGATTTCAGCGAGGCTGTTAAGATGCATATTGCAGGTGTTTCCATCGTAACCCATACTTGCAATTCCGATCTGGGCTTTGTCGAAGTCTTCTTTCTGGAAACCAATACCGTAAAACATTGCCTGAGTTGCAGGCTGCGTCGGGTCTTTTGTAAGCGTTTTGGAATATTTGTTCAGTTCTGTACTATGCATTTTGTAAGTTTGATTTCAGATATGAATAATTTTCTTCTACGACCAAATGACGGTAAGCCTGCTGAATTTTCGCTGATAAACTGTCTTCCCAATCGATTCTGAAAGGGATATTATCCAAAGATTCCAGAGCAACAATTTCTGCCGCCGTTCCACAGAAAAATGCCGCATCTGCGCCCTGCATTTCTTGTGGCGTAAACAATTTTTCTTGGTATGAAATCCCTAACTGATTACATATTTCAAACACCGTGGCTCTTGTAATACCGGGCAAGATGTTTCCTTTTGCCGGCGTGAAAAGTTTTCCGTCTTTTTCGTAGAATACGTTTGCGCCAGAGCTTTCTGCCACATTTCCTTTTTCATCCAGAACAAGTGCTTCGTCAAAACCTTTATCTTTTGCTTCCTGACACGCCAAAATAGAGTTTACATAATGTCCGCTCACTTTAGCTTCTATTTTAAATGCTTTCGGATTGGGGCGCTGAAAGGAAGAAGTCATAATTCTCAGTTTATTTGCCAGATAACCGTTATCCCAATTCCATGCTTCAATAACAAGGTAGCTTTTTTGTCCTTTTGAAAGGGACATATTGGGAGAACAGATAACTAAAGGACGGATATAGGCATTGCTCAAATTATTAATTTCCAATAGTTTGTACGTACTCTCTACCATTTCTTCGGTAGAATAATGGAAAGGCATATGCATTGCTTCTGCTGATTTTCTCAGTCTTTCATAATGTTCTTCTGCTTTAAAAATTTTGGTTCCATTGGCTGTTTTGTAGGATTTAATGCCTTCAAAAACCGCGTATCCGTAGTGTAATGATTGACCGTACAAATCGGTCTTTGCTTCTTTTGCTTTCACATATTCTCCATCAAAGAAGAGAACACTGTCGTCATTGTAATACATTCTATATCGTTTTAATTTTTATTTTGGTGTGTAGTTTAAACAAAAAACCATCCTCGTGATGAGAATGGTCTGTATTATTTCAATTTCAAAAATTATCACAAGCCATTGCCCATCACCGAAACCCGATAATGACAAGAATGACAAGAATAATAATTGAGTTATTCATTTTGCTTGTATTTAACAATACAAATGTATAAACTAATTTTGAGACAGATTTACTTTTTCGTAAAAATTCTACCCTAAAATTATCAAAAATCCATAAAAACCGATCTTTTTTACGATATTCATCAAAACATAATAATTCATAACCGACTGATTGCTAAAGTGTAAAGCGGAATAAAAATACGACGTCTAAAATTTGCTAAAAATCATGTATCGGGATTGTATTTTTAAAGTTTTTCTCGATTTTTTACCGTCATCAATAAAAAAATCTACCGGATCCGGTAGATTTTGATATTAAAATTTTAACCTGAATTCTGGATAAAAAGTGTTTAAATTTTGCTTATCCTTAATTTAACGAGAATGAGCTAAGCTATTATTTTTATATTTTAAGTCTGTTTTAAACTTTTACTTAACCGCAAAAGTCACAAAAGATCTACTAAATTTTTTATTTAAAGTTGATCATTATAAATGAAAAAGCTCACAATAGTTTTTAAAAATCTTTGATTTTTATTCTTTTGAGCGCTTTGATTATTCTGGAAATTCGCTTTAATATGATCTTTTGTCCCTTTTGCGGTTAATTCTGAAATTAGTTTAAACAAGTTTTTTATAATCTTTATTCCGAACTTGGGTAATTTTAGGAAATCAACTGAAGTATTTCTCTTTTTATCAGAAATGCACCTGCTGAATTTCTTTTTCAATTTCTTTTGGGGTGTCTTTTTCAGATTTAACGAAAAGAAGAGTGAGAACAGCTCCTAAAACCATACAGATTCCGCCCACTACAATATAATCTATTGCCATTTTACCGAAAATTCTGCTAACAATTGGTCCTCCAAAAACTCCGTTAATGATTTGAGGAATTACAATAAAGAAATTGAAAATTCCCATATAAACGCCCATTTTCTTTTGTGGAATTGAGTCAATAAGCATCGCGTAAGGCATTGCCAAAATACTTGCCCATGCAAAACCTAATCCTACCATGGAAATCCACAGGTAATTAATATCTTTTATAAAGTACATGGAAATCAGTCCGAAACCGCCACTTGCCAAAGCCAGCGCGTGAGTCTGTTTTTTACCGATAAATTTAGCAATCGGTGTTAATGCAAACGCAAAGAAAATGGCGTAGAAATTATAACTTCCGAACAGGCTTCCCGTTAAATCTCCTGCTTTATTAAATTCCGCTGAATGGGTATCTTCCGGGGAAAGCCCGAAATGATGCGTCGCCAAAGCACTCGTTGTAAAAACCCACATGGTAAATAATGCAAACCATGAGAAAAACTGAACAATTCCCAGTTTTTTCATCTGTGAGGGTGCATTGGCAAAATCTTTGAAAATATCCGACATTTTGGATTTTTCTTCTGCGATTTCTTTTCCGCCTTCAAATGAAGCAAATTCTTCAGGAGAATATTCTTTGGTGGTAATAATTGTATATAAAATTGATATTATAAGTACGGCTGCTCCGATGTAAAAAGAATAGATGACATTATCTGCTACGAACCCTTTGGGAGCTTCGTTGGAAATTCCCAGTTTGGTAAGCCAGTTTGGTAAATCTGAACCGATCACTGCTCCAATTCCTATCAAAATTGTCTGAACAGAAAAACCAATCGTTGCCTGATGTTTTGGAAGCATATCTCCCACCAGAGCACGGAAAGGTTCCATTGCCACATTGATAGAAGCATCCATCATGGCCAGAAAAATAACCGCCATCAGTAAAACGTTTGCAGCCATCATTTGTGTTGCAGAAGCGGCATTGGGAAGCATTACCAATCCGATGGCGCATAAAACGGCTCCTATTAAAAAGTAAGGTTTTCTTCTTCCCAGCGGACTCCATGTATTATCTCCCATATGACCGATGATCGGCTGAACAATAAGTCCTGTAACGGGTGCTACGAGCCAAAACCATGATAATTCATGTACATCGGCTCCGAAATTTGCCAAAATCCGGCTTGCGTTTCCATTTTGCAGACCAAAAGCCATCTGGATTCCCAAGAATCCCATGCTCATGTTGATGATTTGAGCCATTGAAAGATTTGGTTTTTTTACTTTTCCAAATTTTCCTGCATCTACTTTTCCTACCATTTCTGCCATTATTTCTTCAGTTTTTGGATTAACATCTCTTCGATTGGTGCTTTTTCAGCGACAACTTTGTCTACAACTTCATTTGGAACGGTTACAGAGAGTACGTACTGTTTTACTTTCCAGATTCCGTTGATTTTTTCCACCACTCCTGAACCGCGGCAGATTTTCATCTGGGTATTTAGTAACTCATCAAACCACGCCAGTTTTCCGTCTTTGCTGAAGTAGATATTTCTTTTCAGGGAAGTAAAATTCCATGTTTTCTTTTTGTCGAAATAAGGTTTTGCCCAAATCATAAAGGCTTTTTTGTCCCAGACTTCTGTAGCATCTGTCCCGATAAAAACAGATTCGTCGGCAAAATAATTAAAGTAAGTATTGAAATCTGCTTTTGCTGCCGCGACATTAAATCCGTCGAGCATGGTTCCGATTTCTGTTTTTTCTTTATCGAATTTTGACTGAGCAGAAATGGATGTAAAACTCAATACAAATAGGATGAATGTAAAGAATATTGTTGTTTTTTTCATTTTTAATTATAAACCTTTAATTTTATTTTTTAACGCAAAGAGCTCAAAGTTTTCTTTTTAACTACTAACTGTCTTTAAGTTCGCAAAGGCGTTTCACTTAGGTAAGATCACAAAGATTTTAATTGTGAAACTTAGTTTTAATTCAATTCAATAACCATTGATGATTTTGCAGGAATTTTAAAATTGTCCTTTACCGGAAATTCTTTGCCGGAAATGATGTCTTTCCCTTTTGAAAAACCGTTCAGAGATTCTGCGAAATGCTTCACGTCTATCGTTTGTTCGGCATCATTATTATTTAAAATGACCATTACGCTTTCTTTTTCATTATATCTAAAATACACAAAAACATTATTCTGCGGAACAAAATTCTTTGTTTTTCCTGTATGAATGACTTCTTTGCCTTTTCTCCAGTTCAGCAACTTCTGGGTAAAATCGTAAAATTCTTTTTGCTCAGGAGTCTGAGTTGAAGGATTGAAAGCATTGATCTTATCTGATTTCCAGCCGCCCGGAAAATCTCTTCTGATGTCTGCATCGCCCCCTTTGTTTTTGTCGCCGCGCATTCCCACTTCAGAGCCATAATACAACTGTGGAATTCCGCGAACTGTCGATATTAAAGTCATTGCCAGTTTGTATTCTGAAGGATTTCCGTTGAAAACTTCGTTAAATCTTTCGGTATCGTGATTTTCAAAAAACACCAAAAGGTTATTGATATTCGGGTACAGGAAATCGCTTGTAAAAACATTGTATAATTTTACCATTCCGGAATCCCAACCGTCTTTTTCTTTCAAGGCTTTCGGCAGATCAGAATATAACGTAAAGTCCATTACAGAAGGAAGATTTGAATTATAATTTGCTGCCTCTCCTATTTTAGAATCTTTTTGCCATGCTGCGATATGTGCGCTGGAGTACAGCCATGCTTCTCCTACAATATTGAAATTAGGATATTCATCTGTAATGGCTTTTGCCCATTTTGCCATGGCTTCTTTATCGTTGTAAGGATAGGTATCTACCCGAAAGCCTCCCAGTTCGGCATACTCGATCCACCAGATTGCATTCTGAGTCAAATACTTTAAAACCAAAGGATTTTTCTGGTTAATATCGGGCATTGTCGTATCAAACCATCCGTCCAAAGCTAATTTTTTATCTACCTCAGAAGCGTTTGTATCAAACTGAGTGGTTGTTTTATAGTTGGAACGTTTAAAACCATTTTCTCCATCACTGAACCAGTGAATCCAGTCTTTTGTAGGCAGATCTTTGATCATCCAGTGCGAAACTCCCCAATGATTGGTTACATAATCCATTACGAGCTTCATTTTTCTCTGATTCAGTTTTTGGGAAAGTTCTTTATACTCTTCGTTGGTTCCGTAACGTTCATCGATCTTGTATAAATCGGTCTGTGCATATCCGTGGTAAGAATATACTTTTTCGTTGTCCTCATTAACTGGAGTAAGCCAGACTGCAGTTGCTCCAAGGTTCTGAATATAATCTAAATTGTTGATGATCCCGCGCAGATCTCCTCCATGTCTGCCGTTAGGAAGATTTCGGTTTGCTTTTTCGGTTAAATTCGGGCTGGAGTCGTTTTTTTCGTCACCGTTCGCAAAACGATCGGGCATGATGAGGTACATCACATCTTTGGAAGAATAGGATTCTCTGTTTGAAGAATCAGGATTTCTTTGCTTTAATTCATAAGTGTAAGAACTTATATTTTTCTTTCCGTTTTTAATATTGATTTTAAACTTCGGAACATTAATTTCATTGGTATTAACGGTTACAAAAACATAGTTCGGATTTTCAACTTTCTGAATATCTTTGATCTGAACACCGTCTGAAAGCTCTATTTCGTTTTTAGCAATATCTTTTCCATACACCAGAATCTGAAGTTCCGGATTTTTCATTCCTTTCCACCAGAATGCAGGTTCTACTTTCTGAATCTGTGAAAAAAATAAAGAGGATGCACAAAGCGTTGTTATGTAAAAAAGTTTATGACGCATATTTTTTTAATATAATTAATATAATATGAATGATTTTAGTATTTATTTTAGTGGCTGATTAAAAACGGCTTTGTATTGGGTAACTCCAGAAGGATTAAACTCAATTCTCCGATTAGGCATATTCTGAAGTTCATATTCTCCGTTGCGGGTAAATTTTACTTCAGTAAATTTATATCCTGTAAGATAAGTGACTTTTACCTGATAAAAACCTTTATTATTAATTTTTTTAAGCTCCATATCCTGATCCCAATTCAAAGGTTTGTCATTCCCTCTGATTCCTACAGAGATAACTCCTTCAGAATCCGGAATCTCAATTGTATAAATTACAGTCTGATTATAGGCTTTCTGAACACAACTGAACATCAGAAAACAGGAGATTATAAGAAATACTAATTTTTTCATCGGATCATTTTTTTAGCAATTATATAATCTAACCCAAATCTTCCGGAGCCTAAAATACTATAAAATAAGCTCACCCACATCATTCCCATTGCAGGAAGCATATTCCAGACTCCCTGATTCATCTGCTGAAAAAATGCAGCGACAAACATGGTAATGAAAATAAGCACTGCAAAAGGTCTTGTTAATAATCCTAACAATAAAAAAATTCCGCCCACTGCTTCACTGAATGCTCCCATCCAAGCAAAAAACGCAGGAAACATGGCGAAAATACCACCATATTCTGCGACATCATTCGGAAACCAGAAAGCCACTTCAAAAAATTTCAAATTATTGTCTGCGGGAGACCACGGCAAACCGAATTTTGCTGCACCGAAGTCGCTCGTCAGTAAATATCCGCAAACTATTCTTGGAACAGCAAACAGCAGATCCTGCCACCAAAATGGCATCTGAATGGGGGTAAAAATTCTTTTTATCATAGGAACAAGTGTTAAAAAAACCCTACAGAAAATCTGTAAGGTTTTTAGTTTATTAAAATTATTTTACAGGTTTGATAGAGATGGCAAAACCTCCGCTTCGTACCATTTTAAAATTAATTTTAGATTTGCTTGTGATTTCTTTTTTGTAGATGTTATAGCTTTGAGGATTATTGATGTAATCCGCATCTTTTCCATCTTCGTAAATCGTAGCTTCATATTTTTTTCCTTTGTCTAAGAAAGAAAAATCTACAGTGTAATCACGTTTGTTTTCATCGGTAATTCCACCTACGAACCAGTTTTCAGTTCCTTTTGCTTTTCTTGCCGTGATGATGTAATCTCCCGGTTCTGCCGATAAGATTTTCGTATCGTCCCAGTCTGCTGCAACATCTTTGATAAACTGGAAGGCATCCATGTGCTTTTTGTAATTTTCAGGCAAATCTGCCGCCATCTGAAGAGGCATATACATTACTACATAAAGCGCTAACTGTTTTACCAAAGTTGTTTTTACGAAACGCTTGTCTCCGGGAAAATAGTAATCCAGTTTTGTCTGGAAAATTCCCGGGGTATAATCCATCGAACCTCCCATCCATCTTGTAAACGGAAGAATGGTCTGATGATCCGGATTGTTTCCTCCGAAAGCTTCATATTCCGTTCCACGCGCTGCTTCCGCAGAGATATAGTTTGGATATGTTCTGCTTTCTCCTGTCGGACGAACAGATTCATGGGAGTTTACCATAATTTTATATTCATTTGCTTTTTCAGCAATTCTGTAAAAATGGTTGATTGTCCATTGAGAATAATGATGTTCTCCTCTTGGGATCATGTCTCCTACGTACCCAGTTTTCACGGCATCATAACCGTACTTATTCATTAACTGATACGCTTTGTCTGCCCATCTTTCATAGTTCGTTGCAGAACCTGAAGTTTCGTGGTGCATGATCAGTTTGATGCCTTTGGAATGTGCGTAATCGTTTAACATCTTGATGTCGAAATCAGGATAAGGAGTAATGAAATCGAAAACAAATTCTTTTGAATGACCGAACCAGTCTTCCCAACCAACATTCCAGCCTTCAATCAAAAGTCCCTGAAAACCATTTTCTGCTGCGAAATCTATATATTCTTTCACTTTTGTATTGTTGGCTCCATGTTTTCCGTTTGGTGTCAGTTTAGAAAAATCTGTTACACCAAGACGTACATTCGATTCCGGCTGTCCGTAAGCCCATTGAGATTTTCCGATGATCATTTCCCACCATACTCCCATGTATTTTGTTGGGTGGATGTAAGAAGTATCGGTATATTTCGTAGGTTCGTTAAGATTGAAAAGCATTTTAGAATCCATCACCTCTTCTGCTTTCGGAGCAACGATAATGGTTCTCCAGGGAGTTACGGAAGGAGTCTGAATGTAACCTTTCGCACCCTGTCTGTCTGCTGTAAGATGTGTTTTTAATTTAAAATTCTGTGCATCAACTTCTAAGTGAGAGGCCGGATAATCTAAAACGGCAGCTTCAGCAACATTGATGTATAATGGCTCTTTTCCTTCCTGCTTCAACATTACCGGCGACTGAACGGCATTTTTAATTAAAGTCTGCGAAGCGTTTGCATCTGCAGCTTTCGGCCATCTTGCAGGAATTTCAGAAAGTTTTGTTTCCTGATACTGGTATTCCTGAGAATCATAATCTGCAACAATCCACCAGGATTTCATATCTGTAGGAAAATCAATTTCAGAATCTTCTTCTCTAATTACGAAATAATTGAGATTTTTCTGCTGAGGAAATTCGTATCTGAAACCTAAACCATCATTAAACAGTCTGAATTTCACCACGATATTTCTGTCTGTGGAAGTCTGATTAAGCGTCACCGCCAATTCATTGTAATGATTGATATAGTTTTTCTTTTCTCCTAAAACAGGCTGCCACGTTTCGTTTTTAGCATCACGCTTTTCGTCTACTTTGGTAAAACCGTTGTTGAGATCGAATTTTACATCTTCCGGTTTTGCAATTTCTGAGGCAAATTTTATTGAAGTATCTTTAAATAATCTGAGTCCCAATTTGGAATCTTCGACGATCGTTTTCCCGTTATATTTAAGATTGTAATAAGGTACGCCCTGTTTCAACTGGAAATCCATTTCGAACTTTCCATCCGGCGATTTTAAAGATTGTGCATTAACACCCGCAAACATCATAGAGAGCATGATTGCTCCTGCTGTAATTTTCTTCATAATGACTATTTATAGACTTTAAAAATAAAGAAAGTGTTGCCGAAAAGCAACACTTTGCTATGTAAAATTCAATTTAAAATTATTATTGGAAACATGATTTGATTAATTCGCTGGAATTACAGAGAAATCACCTGTCATATCATTAAAATAAACATTATAATTAAATGTTGTTGCTAAAGGGATATTCCCTCCACCCAATAATGCTGTTCCAAAGTACTGCTGAGATAATCCCCAGTTTGTTCCCCAATCATGATTAGCTCTGAACTTAAACTCTCCTGAACTTAACATTACATTTTTCTTCACCCATACATGAGGATCAAAAGTAGATTTCTCTAAATCTAAATCCGTAGACCAACCTCCAGCGGCAGGACCGATTAAAGAAATAGATGTATACGTAGTTGTTGAAGGTGTTACAGGGGTAACAGTGTAAGTTAAGGAAGATGTATTAATAGTAACTTTATAATATCCTGACCCACTAATAGTAATATTTCCAGAACCTCCGCTTGTACTTAATATTCCTGCAGATGAACCCATACCATACTGAGGATCCCAAGATCCTGGAGTTTTAATAATTTTAAATCCACCTTGTGCAAAATATCCTGTATAAGTATATACATTGGGAGTTGAGGATTTTAATAATGGGTAAATTTTCGCATTTGTTGCTACATTATCCCATGCTCCTGCTGTAGCATCACCTATTAAGTATAAATCTGTATAAGTATAAATAGGACCATTAATAAATGGTGTAACTTTTAATGAAATTACATTTGAATAGTGAGTTTTACCAACAGCCGTTGACTTTATCCTAACTTCAATATCTGTAGCTGTAACAGATGTAACTCCTAATCCTAAAATTATATTGTTAAGATCATTTCCGATCATACTGTAAGATTTAGCCCCTGCTGAAAGCTCAACAATTTTTGGAGCGGCAAAATTCGTTCCCTTAAGAGCAAATTGCAATTGATTGGTAATTTGAATAGGAACCCCAAAATCTGAGTTTACCCAATTAAACGCAACAGCCTCATTGGCAGACTGATTGTTAATTAAAACAACTGAAGTTTTATTTGCAGAAACTGTTGGATTCGTCCCATCGTTTACAACAGCTAGATCCTCATCTTTCTCGCAAGAAGAAATAATAAATGCTACCGCAAACAGTGTGAATATTTTAAATAAATGTTTCATTTTAAAAAAGTGTTTTTTGTTAATACCCAGGATTCTGAATTAAATTTGGATTCGCAATAATATCTTTAGCCGGAATAGGATAAAGATTTCTAAAATCTTCTACAGCTTTTCCATCTTTTATTCCTCCCTTCCAAGGCCATAAATATGAAGCTGTTGTAAATTTACCGTATCTGATCAAATCTGTTCTTCTGGTAAATTCCCATGAAAGCTCTCTTCCTCTTTCATCAAGTATATAATCTGTATTGATAGATGCTATAGTACTTGCTCCTGCTCTGGTTCTAAGTGCATTAACATATCCAATTGCAGTAGTAAGATTTCCGCCAGAACCGCCTCTTAATGTAGCTTCCGCATACATTAGATAGATATCTGCTAACCTAAAAACTGCAATATCTGAATCTACAAAGTTACCTGCATTATCAGATCCTGCAACACCAGAACTGGTAACATTTTTATATTTAATAAAACCATATCCATCTGTAAAGGTTCCCAGATCGTTAATTTCTAAGTTTTGACCGTTTGTATAAAAATTACCTCTTTGATCGGAACTGTTGCCTGCAAATAAATTTACGAAAGCCTTTGTAGTTCTAAGACCTCCCCAACCGCCATTAATTCCAAACTGTGAAGCGGGCATACTACCTCCTACTGCAGCGTGTACCATATAAGTAGTTCCTCCATATGTTTGAATTCTCTGTCCGTCAAATGCAATAGGCAAAATTACTTCAGGATTATTTTTGTCGTTATCAGCTAAAAATAAATCTCCGTATTTGGTTTTTAAAGAATATCCAGCCTGAATAACTTTATTACAATAAGTAATACAATCTGTATAATGATTTGAACCATTATAAACTCCAGAATTTAAATATAATCTGGCTAATAAAGACCATGCAGCCGCTTTATCAGCTCTGGCGTATGCATTTGTTTTTGGATCTTTAAGTTGACCTTCTACATCTTTTAATTCAGATTCTACAAAATTGAAAAGTTCTGCTCTCGTAATTCTTGGTGGCGGACTTACTGATCCAGGTAGGTAATCTTCTTTTACAAATGGAACATTACCAAATAGATCAAGTGCATGATAATAAGATAATGCTCTAAGATAACGTACTTCAGCTCTCATATATTTTGCTTCCGTAAGATTAGCTCCTGTAATATTATTTGAAGCCAGTTTTTCATCGGTAACATTTCTCAAAAATTCATTACAAAATGCAATTTCCGTATATATTCTATAGTATAAAGCACTGATAAATTCATTTTGAGAGTCCCAAGTCATCTTATGAATTGTTTGCAAAGTACCATCATTCCATGCGATAACAGCTTCATCTGTTGGCAAGTTTTGCATTGTAAAAAGCTGTCTGGTGTATTGAGAAAAATTTCCATCAATACCATTGATATCGGCATTTCCTCCACCTGATTCCTGACCTCCATTTGCAAAGCCTCCATACACTTTTGCTAAGGCATTAGGGTAATTTGCAAAATCCTTAAAGACACTTACAGAGGTTACATCTGTAATAGGAGACTGTTCAAGATCATTAACACACGAAGTTGTAGCAAGTAGACCAAAAAGTACTACTGCTGTATTTATTTTGTTAAATTTTATTCTTTTCATACTTATTAAAATTGAAAATTAAGACCTAATGAATACACTTTTGGCATCTGATAATATCCATTATCAATATTTCCAAAAATCTCAGGATCTACCCCAGAATATTTGGTAATCACAAAAACATTTTGCGCCATTCCATATATTCTTAAATTACTTCCTTTGTACATAAAGTCTTTAAAATTATATCCGACATTTACATTATCCAATCGGAAGAAAGATGCATTCTCTATAAAAATATCCGAAAGATATCTTGGAAGAGAGAATTTATAATCAGGAGTTGTAGAGTATACATTTTGTAAATAATCATTTGTTGCAGCAGATTGTAATGAACTGTTAGATGCAGCATTATTGTAAACATAATTTCCTAAAACAGCTCTTGCGCTAAACCCAAAATCCCAGTTATTATGTGTTAATTTTGTATTAAACCCTAAAATAGCATCCGGTTGTGTTGATTTGTAATAATACATATCTTTTGCGTTAACAACACCATCTTCGTTCCTGTCTACATATACCCCATCTATAGGTTTTCCACCATTGTCGTAAACCTGTTGATATACATAAAAAGAGAATGGCTGATATCCTACTGCGTGTGCTTGAATAGTATTCCCTACGCCACCCGCAATTCCACCTACCGGCAAATTGAAACTATCATCAGCTCCATTTACCAATTTTGTAATTTTTGAATTATAATGGGTTGCGTTAAAAGAAAACTCCCAAGTTGTTTTTTCTGTCTTAATAAGTACAAAAGTTATTGAACCTTCGATCCCTTTTGTTTCCATATTTCCAACATTCAGAATATTATGGTTACTTAAATCTCCTGCAGCGATAGGAGAATCCAAAATCAGATCTTCAGTCTTTTTCTGATATACATCAAAAGAACCATATATTCTGTTTTTTGCAAACCCAAAATCTAAACCTAAACTTTTTGTTGTTGTGGTTTCCCATTTTAGATTGGGATTATAAATATTAGGTCTATACATGAAATAATATTGATTGCCAAATTGATAAGAGGCTCCACTCTGGCTTGGATTATATGCAGCATATGCAGGATATGTACCACCTGTGATTTCCTGATTACCCGTTTTTCCCCATCCTGCTCTCAACTTTAAATTAGAAATTGCAGAAATATTTTTTAAGAAACCTTCTTCATTAATTTTCCAAGCTACAGAAACACCTGGAAAAACACCCCAAAGATTATCTGTTGATCCATTATAGAATCTTGAAGAACCATCTCTTCTTACAGAAGCCGAAATAATATACTTATTAGCAATAGTAAAAATTCCACGACCATAAAAAGAAACCAGAACTTTTCTGTCTTCATAGTTATTTCCCACCGTTGGAGGATTTACCCCTGTAAATGTTGGTGCAAAAGGTACATAATTTCTAAAATCCTGATAAGAATATCCACCAACAATATCCACATTAGTATCTATAGCATTAATATTTTTAGTGTAGCTCAGGAAAGTTTCCAATAAGCTGTTTTTTTTCTCCTGGCTATATTCTCTATAAGATCCTTTGTTAGCAAAACCTACTTTATATAATGGACTTACCGTAGTTGAACCATTACTTTTGCTATAATCATATCCTGCATTTACATTAAAATGTAAATCTGGTAGAAAGTGTAACTTATAATCGAGCTGAATATTTCCTAAGCCTCTTACAACAGAAGATATATCTCTTGTAGCTTCAAGCTTTGCTAAAGGATTTGGGGTTCCGTTCACATTTAAAGCACCATTTAATAGCCATTCATAATAACCTCCATAATTGGAATTACCAGAATAAACAGCCTGAGTCGGATCAAAATAAGTTGCATCACCAATTACTCCTCCAGCAGGAAATTGATTATCTGTAAATGTTCCTTTTGCATTTACATTTACTGTTAAATGATTATCAAGGAATTTAGGATTTAAATTTACGCCTAATGATGTTCTTCTAAATGAATTTGTTCTTACAATACCATTTTGTTCATTGTAACCAACAGATAGACGATAAGGCAATCCTTTAATTCCTCCTGTAAGAGAAAGATTATTATCTGTTCCCCATCCTTGTCTGTATATCTGATCCTGCCAGTTTGTATTTGCACTTCCTAATCGAGATTTATAACTGTTAGGAGCATAAGTATTTACAAAATTTCTAAAAGAATCTGCATCTAAAACATCTACATTACCCATCTTTTCAGATACAGAAGCAAGGGTTGAGAAGTTAATTTTTAATTTGCCTGCGGATCCCTGTTTTGTTGTAATTAAAATAACACCATTTGAGGCTCTGTTACCATAAATTGCAGTAGAAGATGCATCTTTTAAGATATCGAAGCTCTGAATATCATTTGGATTTATGAGGGATAGAGGATCAGAAGCTCCACTTATTCCTACAAAATCCTGAGGTACACCATCAATAACAATTAAAGGAGTATTATTACCTGTTAATGAAGAAATACCACGTACACGAATTGATGTTCCTGAACCTGGTGCTCCACTATTAGTTGTAATTTGAACACCCGGCGTTTTGCCTTGGATAAGCTGTCCCGGAGAAGTGGCTCCTCCATTAAAATCTTTAGCAGTGACAGAAGTAATTGCTCCCGTAAGATCCGTTTTCTTCTGTTTACCATACCCAATCAAAACAACCTCTTCTATTTTTTTCTCTTTCGTAGCAGAGTCTTTTGTTTGCGCATGAATCATTGTACTTGCCAATAAAAATGCAGGCGCAATTTTTAATACCGTTGTAAAGTTTTTCACAATATTTCTTTTATATAGTTTCGTTCTTGTTAAATAAGCATTCCTGCTTGCGTTGCAATTTATAAAAAAATTATAATTATGATAAATTTATTTAAAATTAACATAAATTTATGTATATTAAACGATCCATTTAAGTTAAATATTTATTTTTCAAATCGTTACATTAAAATATGCAATACATAATACTGGTTTAAAATTAACAAAAAGTTAAACATTCGTTTAACTAAATGTAATATTTAACATCCTCAAATTACCCGTAAAGCTTCAAAATACAGACAATATCAGATTTTCATGGATAATGCTTATCTTTGCACCCTAAAACTTTACTATAAATGTCAAACAGAAAGATGATTACGGCGGCATTGCCATATGCAAACGGACCGGTTCATATAGGACATTTGGCAGGTGTTTATATTCCTGCGGATGTATATGCGAGATTTCAGAGAAGATTGGGGAAAGATGTAGCGTTTATCTGCGGAAGCGATGAACACGGAATTCCCATTACCATAAGAGCTAAAAAAGAAGGGGTTACGCCACAGGATATTGTAGACAAATACCACGAAATCATTAAAAAATCTTTTTCAGATTTGGGGATTTCTTTTGACGAATATTCCAGAACAACCTCTCCGAAACATTACGAGACTAGTCAGGATTTCTTTAAGGTTCTTTATGAAAAAGGAAAGTTCACCGAAGAAATGTCTGAGCAGTATTTCGACAAACAGGCTGGAGAATTCTTGGCAGACCGATACATCGTCGGAACCTGTCCGAACTGCGGCAATGAGAACGCTTATGGAGACCAGTGTGAAAAATGCGGTACTACCCTTTCACCTTCGGAATTGATTAATCCGAAATCCATGTTAAGCGGAAACGTTCCTATTTTGAAAGACACAAAAAACTGGTACTTACCATTAAATGATTACGAAGATTTCCTGAACGAATGGATTATTGAAGGGCATAAAGACGATTGGAAACCCAACGTTTACGGACAGGTAAAATCATGGTTAAATGATGGTCTAAAACCTCGCGCCATGACCCGAGACCTGAATTGGGGTGTTCCGGTTCCTCTTCCGAATGCGGAAGGAAAGGTATTGTACGTTTGGTTCGATGCGCCAATCGGATATATCTCTTTCACGAAAGAATGGGCGGAGAAAAACGGAAAAAACTGGAAAGATTACTGGCAAAGCGAGGAAAGTGATTTGGTTCACTTTATTGGAAAGGATAATATTGTATTCCACTGTATTATTTTCCCTGCGATGATGAAAGCTCACGGAGATTATATCATGCCTAAAAATGTTCCTGCTTTTGAATTCCTTAATCTTGAGAACGATAAAATTTCCACCTCGAGAAACTGGGCGGTTTGGGCGCACGAATATGTAGAAGATTTCCCGGGACAACAGGATGTATTAAGATATGCCCTGCTTTCATCCGCTCCTGAAACAAAAGATAACAATTTTACGTGGAAGGATTTTCAGACGAAAAATAATTCTGAATTGGTTGGAATTTTCGGAAATTTCATCAACAGAGTTGCAGTGTTAATTCATAAATATTATGATGGGGTTGTTCCTCAAGGTGATGTAAACACTCCTGAGCTAAAAGAAATTAACAAATCAGCAAAAGAAATTTCAGGATTTTTAGAAAACTATGAATTCAGAAATTCTTTAACAGCTTTAATGAATTTGGCACGTTTCGGAAACCAGTATCTTCAGACAGAAGAGCCATGGAAAACAATAAAAGATAACCCTGAAAAAGCAGCACATTCTTTATTTGTAGGAGCTCAGATTGCAGTTGCTTTAGCACAGTTGTGTGAACCGTTTATGCCTTTCAGCTCTGAGAAATTGTTGAATATGTTTAATGTTCAAAAATCTGATTGGAATACTATTGAAACTAAATCTGTTTTAATTGAAACAGGTCATAAAATCAACGAAGCATCTCTTCTTTTCTCAAAAATTGAAGATAATGTTATCGAAGCTCAAATCCAGAAATTGGAAGACACCAAGCAAAACAATAAAAAAACAAATCCTAACGCAAAACCTATGAAAGAAGAAATCACTTTTGATGATTTTATGAAAATCGACTTAAGAACAGCTACTATTTTAGAAGCTGAAAAAGTTGAGAAAGCAGATAAATTACTGAAACTAACTGTTGATACAGGAGTGGACGTAAGAACTGTAGTTTCAGGAATTGCAGAAAGCTTTACCCCGGAAGAAGTTGTTGGAAAGCAGGTTATGATTTTATTGAATCTTGCCCCAAGAAAAATCAAAGGGATTGAATCTCAGGGAATGCTGCTTTTAACTACAAAAGCGGACGGAAAATTATCTTTCGTAACGCCGGATGACAGCAATATTGAAAATGGTATTGAGATCGGATAATCCAATATTAAGATAAAAAATAAATCCACATGAACTAAAAATCATGTGGATTTTTTATTTGTCATTGCGAGGAGCAAAGCGACGAAGCAATCTTTTATTAATCTTAACAATATAAATAAATCTTAATGTTTCAAATCTTAATGTTTCAAATTTTAACCATTAAGATTCTGTTAAGGCTTTAAGAAAAGTTAAGTCTGAATGTTATTTTTTAAGTTTGAGATTGCTTCGTCGCTTTGCTCCTCGCAATGACAAAAACTAATTATTTTTTAGTCAGTTTAGCTAAATAAGAATCCTCTTCCTGCAACACTTTTTCTATTTTAAAATCATTATTCTCTACTGCATTTTTTAAGGTATTGAAATCCAGATACAGCCATTTTATCGGATCTTCAGATTCTCCTTTATAATGAACAATATAATCCAGTTCGCCGTAATATCCTTCCGCAGGAATGTAAACACCGCCGTCCTCATCTTCATCAAACATATACAGAATATCCGTACTGTCGATTAAAATCTGACCGTTCGGATTCAGAAGCGAATAAAGTTTTTTCAGATAAATATCAATCACATGAAGACTTTGGAAAATGCCTGTGCCGTTCATCAGCAAAAGAATCGTATCAAAAGTTTCTCCGGAAAAATGAAGCATATTTTCAGTAACCGCTTTCTTTATTCCTCTCAACTGGCAGACTTCAATGGATTTCGGAGAAATATCCAATGCGGTAACATCAAGATATTTTTCATTCTGAAGATATAAAGCATGAGAACCCGCTCCTGCTCCAATGTCTAACGTTTTTCCTTTTGCAAGTTGCAGGGCTTTTTGCTCGATTGCATTCATTCCGTCAAAATCGCGGAACAGATATTTTACAGGAAGTTCATCCAGTTCGGAAATAGAAGTTTCGGTCTGCAGATCTTCAGGATTTTCGTTGTGATAAAAATCCCAAATGGCTTTCCCCATTAAATCTTTCATAGTTTGATATATGGTACAAAGATAAGTTTTTGAAATTTTTAAATGAACATCTGTTGTGATAAACGCATTTAACTAAAATTCTGTTTAAACTTTTATTTAACCGCAAAAGCTGCAAAAGATCTAATAAATTTTTTATTTAAAGTTGATCATTATCAATGAAAAAGCTCACAATAGTTTTTAAAAATCTTTGATTTTTATTCTTTTGAGCACTTTGATTATTCTGGAAATTCGCTTTAACATTATCTTTTGTCCCTTTTGCGGTTAATTCTGAAATTAGTTTATCATAAGTTTTAATTCTAAAATTAACATTCGAAATTTTTAACTTTAAAATTTTAAACCATTCTAAAAACGCAAAGCCCCACTTTACAATTAAAATGGAGCTTTGACTCAGTAAATGAAAAACAAGGTTCTTTACATCGCAGGACCTGCTGCGTCTTTTATTTCTTCGGATAATCTTTTTCTTTCCAAAAGTCTTCTTCTGGCAATTACAGATTTTCCGTTTAACACTTTTATAAATCTTGTGGATACAAAACGCTCTCTTCCAAAATGATGCGTAAGAATATATCCTAAAATTCCGAAATAAGCAATAACGATATATCCGAAAATCTTTTTATTGGCAGCAATAATGGCATTGAGCTGAATACCTTTCAGATTGGCAGCCACACTTTGTGAACTCACCGTTAATCCATCCATATAAACCGCCAGATTTCCTAAACTTTCCACCTGAAAACGGTACTGAAACCATGAAAATACCGCCGAAAAGAAGCCGATCGTAAGAAAAGTTCTCCAGACCAAAGCCAGTCCGATGGCAGCCATCATATCATCAAGTTCAAGCTTATCCAGCGTGTAATACCAAACGGAAATAAAAAGTACTGTCATCCCAAAACCTTTCAGGAATAAAGGAAGATACCAGTTGTCATAATTAAACTCCAAAACCATAGAGAAATACATAATAACCGAATATCCCAGCATCGCTGCAAATCCGGAAAAAATATACATTTTTACAGGTTTGTCTCTTTTAAACCAGATAATCGCCACAATTCCGGCAGCTACAATTCCGGGAATCATCAGAAGATTCAGCTTTGCATTCGTTAATTGGTCGTATCCCAAAACTCCGACGGCAAAAATATTCTGTAACGTTGCCGTTGCCATAAACATTCCCAGACAAAGAAGCATAAACAATCCGTGAAGAACATTACTTTTTGAAAAAACCTTGAAAGATAAATAAGGTCTTTTCAGATGCGTCTGTCTGGTCACCAAAAGCGCAAAACTTACAAAAGCACCAATCGATCCATTCATGATATTTTTAGAATTCAGCCAGTCCTGCTGCTTTCCAAAAGCAAAAACATACGCCGAAAACATAAACGTTGCCACAAAAAGCACAATACTAAGCCAGTCAATATAATGAAGCGGGACTTTTAAAGCAAAATATTGATCGTGCATAAAAATCCACTGCAAAATGGCCAGTCCGAAACACAAAATCGAAATCAGCACGAAAAACTGCTGCCAGTTATACAAAACCGAAACTTCTACGGCATAATATCCCGCAATCTGGTTCATAATCAGGATAAAAGAATAAAAAACGCCGTAAAAAACACCACGGTTCCCGACCATTGCCATAACGGGTAAAAATAATTCGATCGCAACAATCATTTTAAAGAAACCGATCAGAAGAGAACTTCCGATGATTACAGAAGGCTGAAGTGTGGTTGCATTAATGTAATTTAAAATTCCCAAAAGAACCAGAACAACTGTAATTTTATCCCTGATCTTAAACCGCATTTTTAGTCTCAGAACAATCGGCATTGCCGCTCCCATTCCGATCGTGGAAGCATAATTCGCAAAAATATAATTTTCCGAAAGCGCACCGGTTCCGCCCACCATATAACTGATGTTTCCTGTGTAAACACCGCCCAAAGGCATCACGATCGCCAGTAAAAGCACAATCAGTAAAAGCTGAACAGGTTTCGGTACCCAATCTCGGTATAATCCTTTGTTGTACATATTTTAAAATTTGATTTGAAGGCTGAAAGTCTGAAGATGTATGATTTTCCAAACACATTAACCTCGGTGTTCCTCATCCTTCTTTCTGTCCTTCTTATTTTTTAATCACAATATTCATATTCATTCCTGCGCTCAGCTTTTCGATATCTTCTTTTTTATTGGAAGGCGTAAACTCAATTCTTACAGGAATTCTCTGCTGAACTTTAATGAAATTTCCGGTAGAATTATCCGTCGGAATATTAGAATATCTCGAACCTGTAGCCGCAGAAATTGCTGTAACCACTCCTTCAAATTGTTTTCCGCCCAATGCATCGGCTGTCATCATCATTTTTTCTCCTGTTTTTACATTCGGCATCTGACTTTCCAGAAAATTGGCAGTCACCCATTTCTGACCGTTCAAAACAATCGTTGCCACCTGTTGTCCCGGCTGAATCAACTGTCCTTCAGAAATCGTTCTTCTCCCCATCACTCCGTCATAAGGTGCAGTAATTACCGTGTACGAAAGATTAATTTTCGCCATATCTAATGCGGATTTTGTTCGTTTAATTTCCGCATCAATGATCCCGAATTTACTTTTCACCTCTGTCGTGGAAAGATTTGCCGACTGTTTCTGGTTGATTAAAGTCTGATACGCCGCTTTTTGTGCATCATACTCCGTTTTTACCTGATCGTACTGCTGTCTCGTCACCGCTTCGGAAGCCAGAAGGTTTTTGTAACGGTTTAAATTCTGCTCAGCATTCCAGAGTCTTGCTTTTGCTCCGGCAATATTAGATTCCATTACATTCACGTTATTGGAAACCGTATTCACCGATGAACTTGTTGCCGTTCTTTGCGCCAAAGCATTCTGATATGCTGCTTCCGCCTGTCCGATCTGGGTTAAAATTTCGCGATCATCCAGTACAACAAGTGTATCTCCTTTTTTAACCTTTTGATGCTCAATGAATTTTATTTCTTTGATGTAAGCTGAAACTCTTGTATTGATGGGGTTGATAAATTCCTCAACCTGAGCTGCTTCTGTGTATGTTTTATCACCGATGTGAAAGTATTGGGCAATCAGCCAATACAATCCAAAACCAATCACGGCAAAAACCACGATGTTGGAAATGACAGCTTTGATTCTGTTTTTCTTCCGTTCTTTTTTATTGGCTGCAGCTCCTGAATTGGCAGAAGCCCGAGTTGTATTTTGTTCCTTGTTTTCCATTTTGTTTTTCAAATTTTAAATATTAAAGTGTTCCGGTAGATTTTAAAAGATTATAATACTGATACAGCACATTGATTTCTCCATTCGCATAATCAAGCTCCGATTGTAATTTCTGGTTCTGCGCGTCGATCATTTCCGCCTGTACCGCCAACTGATTCAGATATTTAGCTTCGGTAATTTTGTAGTTTTCTTCTGCTAATTTTTTAGCATCATTTAAAATTTCCGCTTGCTGAATCGATTCCTGATATTTGGTATATGCCGCATTTACAGCCATATCAATATTCTGCTGCGTTAAAGTCATGGCATCATTTGCCTGTGTTTTCTGCAGCTCTCCCAGCTTCACTTTTTCTTTGGTTTTAAACAGGTTATCAATATTGTAACTTAATGAAATCCCCGTTTGCCAACCACCAGAATACATATCCAGAACAGGATTTCTTGTTGTAATCGGTCTTTGCAGAGAATATCCTCCAAAACCTGAAATTGTAGGCATTCTGTCGGTTTTAATAATTTCAATATTTTTATCGGCAACATCAATATTTGTTTTCGCAGATTTCAGCAAAGGATTGCTGTCGTGAGCAAGATTTACATAATATTCAATCCCGATTCCCGATTCTTTGTTCTGCAAACTTTCTACAGGAACTATTTCCGTATAAGTAGGCAAACCCAAAGCAATGCTTAAATTATAATTCAGAATTTTTTTATTGTTTTTTAACGTTAAAATACCCTGATCTAAATTTTTGATTGCCAGTTCACCTCGAATGACCTCATTTCTCGTCACCATTCCCTGCTGATAAAATTTCTGAATATTTTTCAGTCTTTCCTGAGCCAGTTTTTTATTGTTCTGAAAAACTGCTTCCTGATTTAAAATTTTATAAATATCCAGATAATTTGAAATGACCAGAAGTTTTACGTCCTGTTTATTCTTTTCCAGATCCAGTTTGGAAAGCTGCTCACGAAGTCCCGCCATTTCAATAGACTTGTTCACCAATCCACCTTTAAAAATAAGCTGTGTTGCCTGAACTGCATACGAACTTCCGTAGTGCGGCATCGGAACATTTGTGGAATTTGAGAAATCTTTGTCGATAGCAACGGCATCGCCTAAGTAGAACTGACTTGTAGAAGCCGTAATGTTCGGCAGTTTCTGTAGTTTTACCACTTCCGTATTCTGTCTGGCAATGTCGATATTCTGTGCCGAAACTTTCAGTTGCTGATGATTCTGCACCGCGAGTTCGGCAACTTCGTCTGCAGTGAGCTGTTTTATTTCCTGTGAAAAAAACAGCGCAGGAAATAAGGCTATCACGAGTGATAGCGCTGTTTTTATGTTCTTAACCATTTTACCTTGTTTTACGGATACAAAGGTACGGCAGCAACAAACTCAAACAAATGTTTAAGAATTGGAAAAAGATGTTCAAATGTAAGATTTTAGTTTTCGAACTGATTTCTGTATTGAGAAGGACTTTCGCCCAGATGCTTTTTAAAAAAGTGCGAAAAAGAATAAGGATCACTAAACCCGAGAATACCTGAAATCTCCGAAACCGGCTTATTTGAAGAGTTCAGCAGCACTTTTGCCTCGTTCATCACAATCAGTGAAATAATCTGGCTTGCCGACTTTCCCGTAATCTCTTTTACCACCGCCGAAAGATGTCTGGTTGTAATCGACTGACGTTGCGCATAGAACTCCACGCTTCGCTCATGGGTGTGGTGTTGCGCAAGATCGTTCAGGAAAATAAAAACAATTTCTTCCTGTCTGGACATCTGGCTCATGGAATTGCTGTCTTCCTTGGAAATAATTCCCGCCATCTGATAACAGAAAACGGAAAAAAGATGTTCAACAATTTCTTTCTTGTAGGTCATTTCTGTCTCAGAATCGAGAATGTATTTGAGGAAATTTACACTTTTCCAGACGACTTCCAATTCATCCGGTTCGAAAGGAACACCAATGTTCATCTGCTGCCTGAAATAACGGTACGTAATTAATCTGTTGAATTTCAAAGATAAAGCCGAAATAAATTCACGCTTGTACGAAACCATTCTCGATTGAAAATCATCGCTGATGGAGATCATTTCGTACACCGTCTGAGGATCCGTCACCATAAACATATTGGCAGAAAGCTCAAGATCGCGGAAGTGCTGTTTCAGCTTAATACTCCCTGTTTTCACAAAGATAAACGCCGGATTATCAGGACGGAACGGTTTATCGACAGAAATTCTCTCGAAAATATTATGTTGCGTAAAAATTTCAACTCCGAATTTTTCTAAGACAGACATAGTACAAATATAAAGCAATCTCTTGAGCGGTCACAAAAATTTATTATTTTAGTGTTTTCCAAATTAGAGATATGAGAAAAATCGATTTACTATTTGCAGAATACGCCGAAAGCCACAGAAACTCGACCAATAAGCTGATCCACTGGATCTGTGTTCCTTTAATTTTCTGGACAATTTTAGGTTTTATTTCTATCATTCCTTCAAAATCAATTGGCTTCAGGTACATCGGCGAAATCAGCTATATAAGCTTTGCAGCCATCGCTTTAGTGACTATTTTTTACACCAGACTTTCTTTTTTAATCGGTCTTATTATGTTTTTCGTGATGATTTTAATGGAAAGTTTCGCTTATGGAATCAACATCCGTTTTGAAGAAAAATCGTGGATGGTTTATCTCGCTGTTTTTGTAATAACATGGATTTTTCAGTTTGTAGGACATAAGATTGAAGGCAAAAAACCTTTTTTCCTGAAAGATTTACAGTTTCTTTTGGTAGGACCGATCTGGCTGTTGAGTTTTATTCTTAAAAAACTGGGAATCAGATATTAATATTAATGATTGATGAATGATGAATGATGATCGATAACTGAAACGGATGATTGAAGATGGAAGTTGATTTTCAGGCTATACAACTTCCCTCTTCCGGCATCAAACTTCCAACCTTATTAATCTTCCAGAGCATAAACAGCAAAACTTGCGAGCCAATGATCACCACCATAATTTCCCTGAAAAAGCAATGGCAATCCGTTGTTTAAAAATACATTGGCTGTTTTCTCAAATTTCTGTTTCAAAGGATGATTTACAGGAAGCGATTTAGCGATTCCTTTCATACACCAAGCCTTTGAAAAAGATAAGCCAACTAAATGAACCGTCTGATAATCTGAAAGATCACTCACCACCGGAATTTTTTCAATATTTTCCAGGCTTCGCTTTTCATAGAAATTATTTAACCACACGACAAATTCTTTTTGGGGTAAAACGCGTCGCATCAGATCTGCAATTTCCAGACTTGGCGAAAAGAAATCCGATCCGTCCGGTTCAAGATAAGCGGGTGTTTTGGTATTGTTCAGATAAAAATATTTTGCCTTTTCAATGAGCTGATTTTCAAAATCTTTATCTCCGGTCGCTCTTGCCCAATCGAGTGCAAAAACCATTGCAAAAGCAGTATTGGGATGAACTCCCGTTCTGTTAGGATAGGTTTGTTTGGGTAAAAAAGTCTTCCACGAAGCTAAAATTTTATCGGTAAGAGGCTTTAGATTCTCATGCCATATTTTTGCTTTGGGATGATCCCATGTAGCCAGTTCTTCGTCTAATTTTAGCAACCATGCCCATCCGTACGTTCTTTCGAATGTTCCGGTTAGTTGATATTTGGTGAAATAATCGGCTTCAGTCTGTAAACTTTCTTTTTTAAATGAATTGTCGAGAATGTTTTCAATGTCTTTTGCCACGGAAAGACCGGGTTTTGTTTTCAGCAGCCGAAGCAGCATCCAGTGTCCGTGAACAGAACTGTGCCAGTCAAAACAGCCATAAAAACTGGGATGAAGATCTTTAGGACTTAAAGGAACTTCTTTTTCGTTATTGATGATATGCGCCGTTTTGTTCGGATATTCCTGATTGATACAATGAAGCGGCTTTTCAGATAATCTCACCGCCATTTCATCGGTAAGTTTCGGAATTTGCTGACCAAACATCATAAACGGTAAAAAAACGATAGCTAAAAGACTCTTTTTCATTCATTAAAAATATAAAATAAATTCAATTTTTCATTTGCGATCAGGCTAAAAATAGAAATTCATAAATTACCTTCAATTATTTTGAATATTTATCAGAAAATATCCTTTAAAAAACAATTTTAAGCATGATTTTTGATCATATTCCCGAAACTTGTATTCATGAAAAAATTATTTCTGCCTTTATTCTGTTTAGTTATTATACATTGTGGAAAATCTGAAAAAATTGCAGATGCCGCAGTTATAATGGAAATGCCGGCAAACGATACTGACAAAGCTTTTCTAAAGGAAGAAGCACCGCCACCGCCGCCAAACAGAATTTCGGAAAAAATAGCTTCTAACAACAATTCCTCTTCCTCTCAAGTCAATCCTTCCATTTCCAAAAAAATCATCAAAAACGGCGATTTAAAAATTCAGGTCGGAGACATTAAAAAAGCTCAGGATCAGGTTAGTAGCATTGTAAAAAGCAACAAAGCCTATATTCAGAAAGAAGAGTTTCAGAATAATGATAATGAGGAAAATATCGACTTAACCATCAGAGTTCCTCATCAGAATTTCGATGCTTTGGTGAATTCTTTTTCAGATGGTGTCGGTTCGGTTTTGTCTAAAAATATCTCTTCAGATGATGTAACGGAAGAATATACTGATGTTTCCATCAAACTCGCCAATAAAAAGATTTATCTCGAGAAATACAGAGATATGCTGAAAAGCGCAAAAACAACGAAAGACATTTTGGAAATTCAGGAAAACATCCGTGAACTGGAAGATGAAATTGATGTTTCGGAAGGCAGACTTCGTTTTATAGACGATCGCGTGAATTACAGCACTTTAAACCTGAGTTTAAACAAAGAAAAAGTAAGAACTTCCGCCACTTCGAAGATTGGTTTCGGAAGCCGTTTCGGAGATTCGGTAACGGAAGGCTGGAACAGTTTTGTGGCTTTTTTTTTAGGAGTTATTTCGCTTTGGCCTTTCTTTCTGCTGATTCCTGTGGTTGTATTTCTTTGGAGAAAATGGAGAAATAGGAAGAAAAAATAAAGATATTTTTTTTATTTTGCATTAAAAACAAATGAATGAAAATGAAATTTCCTACTTGGTAAGAAAATGCATTTTTAATGTATATAACAGTCTTGGACCAGGTCTTTTGGAGAGTGTCTATCAAAAAATTCTTATTTATGAACTGGAAGAAAACGGACTGGATGTGAAGCCAGAAGTTGCAATTCCGGTTATGTATGACAACAAAAGGTTTGATTTAAATTTCAGAATCGATATTCTGGTGGAAGACAAGGTTATCTTGGAATTAAAATCTGTAAAAAATCTTGAAGAAATTCATTACAAGCAATTGCAGACTTATTTGAAACTTTCAGATAAAAGACTCGGATTATTGATTAATTTTAATACTACGAATATTTTAGATGGAATTAAAAGAGTGGTCAATAAGTTATAATTATCTCTCCCGCAGATTTTGCAGATTAAGCAGATTAAATTTGCACTAAAAAAATCTGCCTGATCAGTAAAATCTGCGGGAGATTATAAAATCTTCTATTTTCCCAAAACAAACACCGTAGGAATTTTATGGAGTTCCGGTTTTTGCTTCTGCCACTCTTTTATGGTTCTTGTTTTAATAAATTCCTGTTCAGGATCGTTGATATTGGCGGCGATGCAAAGCTTTGTGTTTGGTGATAAAAATTTCGTCAGATCTTCAAAAAGCGCGTTGTTTCTGTAAGGCGTTTCCATAAAAATCTGCGAATATCCTGTCTTCTGAACCAGACTTTCTAAATGAAGAATCTGCTTCTTCTTTTCACTTTTATCAATCGGAAGATAGCCGTTGAAGGTAAATTCCTGACCGTTAAAACCACTGGAAATTAGTGCTAAAATAATGGATGAAGGTCCTGAAATCGGGATAACGCGGATGTTTTTCTCATGACACCATTTTACCATCAGATTTCCCGGATCTGCAATGCACGGAAGTCCCGCTTCAGAAAGCAATCCAAAATCCTGACCTTTTAGCATCAGTTGCTGCGCTTCTTTAATATCTGCGTTTTCTGTGTATTTATCTAGCAAAAAAAGTTTCAGATCCGACTGTTTTTTTTCGGGAGCGAAAAATTTAACCACTTTTCTGGCGGTTTTTTCATTTTCCACGAAGAAGTAATCGGTCTGCATGATATACTCTTTAATCACTGGTGAAAAATGCGTAATAGAAGTGTTTTCCGAAAGATAAGCAGGAAGTAAAAAAAGCATGATTTTATTTTTTTGTTCTTTCTTTTAAAGAAGGTTGTGGGTAATATTTTGTAAGATCCATGGAAAAAGAAACGGAAGTAATTTTCCATTTGCCGTCGGTTTTCATCAGCGTCCAGATTTCTTTTCCCCAGTTCAGCATTTTGCCGTCATGCCAGAAACTGTAATCGAAATTAGCGGAAGCAATGGATCCGTCTTCGATAATTTTCACATTATCAAATTTTTCCTCCGATTTATTGTCTTTAAAACTTTTAATGAAGGCTTTGTAATTATCTGTAAAATAGCTTTTTTCGTCGGGATATTCTGTTACAACTTTTTTATAGGTACGATCTGTATACACTCCCGTCCAGAGAACCGGATCCTGAAAAAGCGATACAAACTTTGCCTCATCTCTGGTTTTAATGCACATCATAAAATCATCCATCATGGTACGGATGGCGATTTCATCTTTTGTCTGGGCAAAAGCAAAACTGCTGCAAAAAAGAAAAAGGATGAAAAATTTCTTCATAATTATTTTGAAATTTTATTTAAAACAGCATCGCAGCCACGATCCAGCAAATGATAGACGTCTTCAAATTCCTGCATATCTCCCCAATAAGGATCGGGAACCTCAGCATTTTCATGATCGTCTAAAACTTCAAGAAACAAGGAAACTTTTTTCCGCTGTTCTTCATTTTTAGCTTTGGAAACCACATCTGCCAAAACATCCACATCCATGCAGTAGATTTTATCAAATGTTTCAAAATCTGCAGACCTTATCGGTCTGGATCTCTGTTTCGAAATATCAATTCCGTGATTTGAAGCGGTTTTAATGGCTCTTTTGTCGGGATGATTTCCTTCGTGCATGGAAATGGTTCCGGCAGAATCTATTACAAAATTTTCAGGAGCCTTTGCTTTCATAATTCCTTCTGCTAAAGGACTTCTGCAAATGTTTCCCAGACATACCATTAATATTTTCATCTCAGTCTCAGTTTTTAATGTTTCAGATAACAAAACTAAATAAAAAATGAAGAATAAAATTATTCTCCATTTTCTGTATTCAAATTAAATTATTTCTTACTGTTTAATTCTCTCTCCCAATTCCTTCACATACTTTTTAACTTCTTTGTCGATCTTGGAAACATCTTTGATGGTATCACAAGCGTACATTACCGTAGAATGGTCTTTTCCGCCCATTTCCTCGCCGATCTTTGTGAAAGTGGCATTGGTTAGCTCTTTAGAAAAATACATCGCCAATTGTCTTGGAAGCGCAATTTCTCTTTTTCTTGTTTTGGATAAAAGCTGTTCTTTTTTGATTCCGAAATAATCGCAAACCACTTCCTGAATGTAAGGAATATTGATGACTTTTTTCTGGTTGGATGCAATCTTATTAATGGTATCCTTCAGTAAAGTTAAGCTCAGATCCTGCTTATAAATGGTAGAGTAAGCAATAACAGAATTGATGATTCCGATAAGTTCTCTTACGTTTGTTTTTGCTTCCGCAGCAAGGAAATCCAGCATATCATCCGGAAGAACGATTCCGTCTCGGCTTAATTTATCAATGATGATCTGCTTTCTTGTTGAAATATCCGGAGATTTGATCTCTGCAGAAAGTCCCCATTTGAATCGGGAAACAATCCTGTCCTGAATATCCAGAATATCTGCCGGAGCTTTATCTGAAGTAAGGATGATTTGTTTTCCGTTCTGATGCAAATGATCGAAAATGTGGAAGAAGCTGTCCTGTGTTGCAGATTTCCCGGAAAGGAACTGAATATCATCAATGATTAAAACATCAACCATCTGATAAAAATTCGCAAACTCGGTCTGCTTATGTGCTTTTGCAGCCGAAATAAACTGCTGAATGAATTTTTCGGAAGACAGATATAAAACTACTTTATCCGGAAACTGGCTTTTTACTTCCAGACCTACAGCCTGTCCTAAGTGCGTTTTACCAACACCGTAACCTCCGTATAAAAATAATGGGTTAAACGCTGTTGCACCCGGTCTTTTAGCGATAGATCTTGCAACCGTAGCTGCAAATTTGTTGCTTTCTCCTTCTACATAATTATCGAAAGAGAAGTCTGATTTTAAGTTGGAATCAATATTTACTTTTCTGATTCCCGGAACCACAAATGGATTCACGATATTGGCAGAAAAACCTTGCGGCATTGTTTCCTGCACTTTCGGAGTAGGTACAGATTTACCTTTCATATTCATGGTAACGGGTCTTTCCAAACCGGCAGGTTTGTTTTCCATTACAGAATACCATAATTTCACTCCTTTTCCTATGTTTTTCTTCAGGGCAGCCGAAAGCAAGGACAGGTAATTATCCTCAATATATTCCTTGTAAAAATCGCTCGGTACCATAAGCGTAAGGTTATTCTCAACCAATGAAATCGGCTGAACCTTATCGAATAGTAAATCGAAAGATTTTTCAAGTTTTTTCAGATCAGAATTATCTTCAGCTGCGTTCAGATTATCGCGCATGAACTGAAGGCACTTCTGCCATATCATCATTAAATTTTCATCCAT